>NZ_PTXL01000011.1 GCF_004343775.1 Burkholderia sp. SRS-46
GCAGTACATCGGCGGCGCGCGCGCACGCGGATCGTGCCCGACGACGTGTCGAGCCGGTTGTCGACCGAGTCGATCACGCCGCTTCTCGAATAGCCGCTCTCGTTCGCGAGGCCCAGCTCGACCGGCATCTTGCGGCCGTCGCGCGCGCCGCCGATGTACTGCAGGTAGGTCTGCTCGTCGGCGTCGAACGACGCGTAGATCGGCGACACCGACACGAGCGTCGTCAGCGGCGCGGCCGACGCGCCGGCCGACACGACGTTGCCGAGCGTGATCTCCGCGCGCGACACGCGGCCCGCCACGGGCGCGCTGATCCGCGTGTAGCCAAGATCGATGCGCGCGGTCTCGAGCGCGGCTTCCGCGGCCTTCAGGTTCGCGCTCGCCTCGCGCGCGGCGTTCTGCTTCTCGTCGTAGTCGCGCTTCGCGATCGCGTTGTCGCCGATCAGGCGCTGCGCGCGCTGCCAGTCGCTCTGCGCATAGCCGTTGCGCGCCTGCGCCGCCGCGAGCTGGGCCGCCGCGCGATCGACGGCGGCCTGGTACGGACGCGGGTCGATCACGAACAGCACGTCGCCCTTCTTCACGAGCGCGCCGTCCTTGAAGTTGACCGACACGATCGTGCCCGACACCTGCGGGCGGACCTCGACCTTCTCGACGGCGTCGAGACGGCCGGAATAGCTCTGCCAGTCGGTGACGGTCTGCGGCACGACGGTCGCGACGTCGACTTCGGGCAACGGCGCCGACTTGGCCGGCACGTTCGCGCGGCCGCGCATCGCGCCCGACAACGAGAGGCCGATCGCGATGGCGATGACCGTCACGGCCCCCGCCACGCGGGAACGGTGGGTAGAAAAGAGGTTCATCGAGTCAGGTTCCAGACGATGCCTGTCTGCACTCGCCCGCAGGCATCCATGGGCGCGCCGCACCGGCGGCGCACGACGCGGCGGCGGTGGCGACTTCCGCGTGCACGGCCGGGCGCCGCGCACCGGCGCCTATCGGCGGCCGGGCCCGCGCTTCCGGCCCTCGAACGCCGTGGCCATCATCCGTCGACGAGTTCGGGCGCAGCCGCCGGCACCGCTTTCCGGCGCGCGGTGACGAGCACGATGCCCAGCGAGGCCGCTTCGAACAGCGCGCCGATCCATCCGAGCGCGCCGACGCCGCGCGTGCCGAGAACGTATCCCCCGAGCCCGGAGCCCAGCGAAAAGCCGATGTACATGAACGACGCGTTCAGCGACAGCGTCACCGGCGCGACGTTCACGCCGCCGATGCCGATCAGCCGCGACTGCTGCGGCGCGATGAAGCCCCAGACCGACGCGCCCCAGCAGACCACGGCGACGATCACCGGCACGACCGCGATCGCGGGCGGGACGTACGCATGAATCAGCGACAGCGTGATGAACGCCGCGGTCAGCACGCTCAGCATGAGCACGATCACGCGGTGCGACCCGAGCTTGTCGGTCAGGCGACCGCCGATGATCATCCCCGTCACGGCCGACACCCCCCACGCGAACAGCACGACGCTGAGCGGAACGCCGTGCGCCTGCAGCGTCTCGCCGATATAGGCGGCGATGTAGGTATAGACGACATACGCGCCCGTCGCCCACAACATCGTCGACAGCAAGGCCGTCAGCACGGCAGGCCTGCACCCGACGTTGACCCGCTGCGTCAGCGTCGCGGTCGGCAGCCCCTTGCCGAAGCCCTTCGGCAAGCCGAACTTCAGCCCGATCGTCGCGATCGCGCCGAGCACGGCCACGCTCGCGAAGGTCGAGCGCCAGCTGCCGAACCCCGCGATGATCGAGCCGAGCGGCACGCCCAGCGCAATCGCGACGCTCGACCCGCCGTTCACGATCGCCAGCGCGCGGCCGCGCTGTTCGGGCGCGACGAGCGATCCGGCCACGGCGTTGGCGTTCGGCAGGAACAGGCCGGCAGTGAACGCGAGCAGGATGCGCGCGGCCATCAGCTGCGTGAAGGTCGTCGAATACCAGGCGGCGACGTTCGCGACGGAAAACGCCGCAAGGCTGACGATCAGCAACGTGCGGCGATTGAGATTGCCGGTCAGCGTCGTCAGGACCGGCGAGCTGATCGCATACGCGAACGCGAACACGCTCACCAGCAGCCCGGCGGCGCTGACGCTGCGGCCCAGATCGGCCGAGATGCTCGGCAGCAGCGGTGCGATCATGAACCCTTCCGTCGACAGGCAAAACGCGCCGAGCGCCAGCCAGTACAGCGGCCGCTTTGATTCGATTCGTACTGTTTCCATTACCCCTCCAGGTCGAGAATGCCTCTTGAGCCGCGCATCCCGCTCTCCGCAACGAGCGGCTTCACGAATTCTTCACAATTAGCAGTCCAAAGCGAGATGTTCCGGCGCGACTGTCCGGATGTCCGTCCATGCGTCGGCACATCGAAATCGTTTTACTTCGGGGAGCGCAACGGCGCGGCGAGTTGCGTCGAGCGGCCGCGGGCCGCCCGGCGTCAGCGACCGGAGCCGGGGCCCGCGCGGCGCGTCGACCGCGGCGCGCGGCCCGTGCCCGTCACCCCGCGACGCACGCGGCTTCGCCCGCCACGGCGTCGAGCCATGCGTCAATCTGCTCGACTTCACGCTGGATGAACGGCTCGTC
The DNA here is from genome assembly GCF_004343775.1 of Burkholderia sp. SRS-46. Lineage (GTDB taxonomy): Bacteria > Pseudomonadota > Gammaproteobacteria > Burkholderiales > Burkholderiaceae > Burkholderia. Next base: position 2,610 of record NZ_PTXL01000011.1, read on the forward strand.
GGCGTATGCGTTCGCTAGGACCGCCACGCCTTGCGTTCGCGACAGCAGATGCATCGCCAACATATCGGCGGCATCGCAGCCCAGCAGGTCGAACTGCGCGGTCAACCACGCGCGGAACAGCGACAGCAATTCGTTCGCGCGGTCGTGCGCGTCGTGATTCAGCTTCCCGAGCTCCGTGCAAAGCGTGCCGATCGGGCACCCGGAACGCATGATCTTGCTCCGGTTGGTGACGAGCATTTGCGCGAAACGCTTGAGGCGATCGAGCGGCGCCGACCATTCGGCATCCCACTCGTCCAGCATGGATTGCACGTTCAGGAGCCGCGCGTCGATCACGGCCTCGAGAATCTCGTCCTTGGTCTTGAAGTGGTGATAGAAATTGCCGCGCGAGATCTGGACCGCGCCGGCGATATCGGAAAACGACGTGTGCTGGTAGCCCTGCTGGTAGAACAGCTGGTCGGCGGAAGCGATGATCAGGTCGCGAGTCGATTCGGCTTTCATGGAATTACCTGCCCTGTTGCCAGGCCCGGTGCGGGATGTATCGCACGGTCACCTGGGTTGCCTCCAATTTTCGAGGCACGATTAGGATGTTCGTCCTACAATATCTTCATACTAAGACGCTCGTCCTAATTCGTCAAGAAGAGCCGGCGACGGCCCGGACGACCAACCGAGAGACAGGGATCGTTCAATGGATTATCTGCAGTCGATACGCGTATTCGTCCGGATCGCCGAACTCGGCAGCTATTCGCGGGCCGCGCGCGCGTTGCGGATTTCGAATTCACTCGCGACGCGGCTCGTGATGTCGCTCGAAAGCCATCTGAACACCCGCTTGTTCCAGCGGAGCACGCGCCGCCTGTCGCTGACCGAGCAGGGGCAGGCCTATCTCGAGTGCGTAAGCCAGATCCTCACGGATCTCGAGCGGGCCGAGCGGCTCGTCGCCGCGCATACCCGGGAGCCGGCCGGCACGCTGCGCATCGCCGCGCACCCGATGTTCAGCCTGCACGGTTTTTCGGCGGCGCTGAACGCGTATACGCAGCGCTATCCGCGGGTGACGCTCGACCTGACGTTGACGGACCGCCCGGTCAACCTGATCGAGGAGCGATTCGACGTCGGCGTGCTGATGAGCCGCCAGGTGACGGGTGACAGCATCGTCAAGCGATGGCTGATGAGGACCCGCATGATGGTGTGTACCGCGCCCGCCTATCTGAAGAAGCACGGCGCGCCCGCGCATCCGGAGGATCTGGCCGGGCACGCGTGGCTGCACCTGCCGCTCGAACGGTATGGCGAACAACTGGAGCTGGTCGGCCCGGACGGGCCCGTGCACGTGAATCCGACGAACGTCGCGCTGGCGAACAACTCGAGCATGCTGCGCCAGCTTGCCGTGCTCGGCATGGGCATCGCGCTGCTGCCGTGCCATATGGTCGACGACGACCTGCGCGAAGGCCGGCTGGTCCGTTTGCTGGCCGATTACCAGCTGCCTCCGGCCGACATCCATGTCGCGTATCCGTCGCGCACGCACCTGCCGTCGAAAGTGCGGACCTTCGCCGACCATCTCGTCGAATCGGCCGGGGCGGCGCTGGACACGCGGGTCGCCGAGCTGGATTTCGCGCCGGTGAAGACGGCCGCGTGACGCCTGCTCGCTAGCGCTCGGCGTCCGTCCGCCGGATGAAACAGGTCGCGGTGGCCAGCGCGATCTTCTTGCCGTCCGGCGTGCTCAGCACCCCTTCGGCGATGCCGAGGCTTTTCGACAGATGCGCGACGCGCCCTTCCGCGACCAGCTCGACGGACTGCGGTACCGGCCGCAGCATCTTCACGCTGAGGTCGACCGTCGCGTAACCGGCATGCGCGTCGAGCATCGTATGGACGGCGCAGCCCGTCACCGAGTCGAGCACCGTCGCCGCGAATCCGCCATGCACGGCGCCTTGCGAGTTCAGGTGTCGCTCGTCCGCGTGCGCGATCATCTTCACGTAGCCGGGCTCGATGACTTCCGCGCGCATCGGCATCGTGCTCCACATCGTCGCGGCGGGAACGTCGCCCGCCGCCGCGGCGCGCAGGAATTCCAGTCCGGACATCGGCGTCTGCGCCATGTTTGCCACTCCTCGTCGATCGGCCCGGCCGGAAGACCGTGGCGATGCCGGACGGCATGGGTCGTGCGGGCCGCGACGCGCGCCGGCATCGCGCGTCGCACGGCCGCCCGGACGGCCTTCCTTGCCGCCGCGGGCGATCAGGCAGCCCGCCTGCGGCTTTTTGATACTAATGGCGCCCGTTCGGCAGCGTCAACGACGGCCCGCCGTGGATGTCGTGAACGCCCGCCGGCCTCAGCCCGCGCGTTGCATCGTGCTCGCGAAGATCGCGCGCAGGACGCCGCCCTCGCGCACGTAGCGCCATTCGGCCAGCGTATCGATGCGCAGCGTGCCGGTCACGCGGACGACCTCGCGCCCATCTCGCCGGACGGTGACCGTCGCCGGCGGACGCGGCGCCCGCGCGTGCGGATCGAAATCGATATCGATGCGTTCGGAACCGTCCCACGCGAGCGCATCGAGTGCGTTCGGCGCGCCCACTTCGATCGGCAGCACGCCCATCAGCGCCAGGTTGCTGCGATGGATGCGCTCGAAACCGGCGGCGATGACCGCGGCGACGCCCAGCAGCGACGTGCCCTTCGCCGCCCAGTCGCGCGCGCTTCCCGAGCCGTACAGCGCGCCCGCGACGATCACGCTCGGCACGCCGTCGTCGCGATTTTCCATCGCGACCTCGTACAGGCTGCGCGTCGCGCCGTCGCGCGCCGAACGGGCGACGGGGCCCGCGTCGAGCCCGCTCACCCGGTTGCGAAGATGCGGATTCGCGAATGTGCCGCGAATCATCACATGATGGTTGCAGCGGCGCGCACCGTAGGTATTGAACGCCTCCGCGGGAACCTGCCGCGCACGCAGGTAGCGGGCCGCCTCGCTGTTGGCCGCGATCGCGCCGACCGGGCTGATATGGTCGGTCGTGACGCCGTCGCCGAGCACGGCGAGCACACGCGCGCGATGCACGGGCCCGAACGCCCGCGCGTCGCGCCCCGGCGCGTCGAAGAACGGCGGTTCGACGAAGTAGCCCGATGTCTCGCGCCACTCGAACAGCGCGGCCGCCGGCGCATCGATGCGCGACCAGCCGGCGCTGTCGCCGCCCCCGGCGCGCGTGTCGTCTCGCGCGTCGTCATACAGGCCGGCGTATGCACGCGCGTCGACGACCTCATCGACGAGCGCGTCGATTTCCGCCTGGTCGGGCCACACGTCGGCCAGGAAGACCGGCGCGCCGGCCGCATCGAACCCGAGCGGCTCGGCATCGAGATCGCGCGCGACCGTGCCGGCCAGCGCATAGGCCACCACGAGCGCGGGGCTCGCCAAATAGTTGGCCTTGATCGCGCGATGAATGCGGCCCTCGAAGTTGCGATTGCCGGACAGCACGGCGGCCGCCGACAGGTCGCGCGCGCGAATCGCCGCCTCGACCCCGTCGGCGAGCGCGCCCGTATTGCCGACGCACGACGCGCACCCGTAAGCGGCAACGAAGAAGCCGAGCCGCTGCAACGGCTCGAGCAGGCCCGCGCGCTCGAGGTAGCGCGTCACCGCGCGCGAGCCCGGCGCAAGCACCGTCTTCACATGGCCGGGCGGGCGCAAGCCGCGCGCGACCGCGCGCCGCGCCAGCAGCCCGGCCGCCAGCATCGCCGCCGGGTTGGCCGTGTTGGTGCACGACGTGATCGCGGCGAGCACGACGGCACCGTCGCCGAGCCCGTCCGGCGACGGCGCGGATCGCGACGCGCCGCCGCCGCGCGCGACGCTCGCGGGCACCTGCGCCACGGCGAGTTTCTGGTGCGGCCGCGCGGGCCCCGCGAGCGTGGGCGCGACGGCCGACAGGTCGATCGACAGCACCGCCGTGTAGTCGTGGTCGGCCGCATCCGGAATCCCGAACAGGCCCTGCCCGGCGTAGTACGCACGGATCGTTTCGATCGCATCGCGCGATCGCCCCGTTTGCGCCAGATAGGCGAGCGTGGTGTCGTCAATGCCGAAATAGGCGGTCGTCGCGCCGTATTCGGGCGCCATGTTGGCGATCGTCGCGCGGTCCGGCAACGACAGGCGCCGCGCACCGGGCCCGACGAACTCGAGGAACTTGCCGACCACGCCGGCTTCGCGCAGCGCGTGGGTCAGGTGCAGCGCGACGTCGGTGGCCGACACGCGGCCGCCGGGCGCGCCCGTCAGGTGCACGGCGACGACGTCCGGCGCGCTCTGGTGGAGCGGCTCCCCGAGCAGCGCGATCTCCGCCTCGAGCCCGCCGACGCCCCAGCCCAGCACGCCGAGCGCGTTGATCATCGTCGTGTGCGAATCCGTTCCGACGACCGTATCCGGAAACAGCCAGCCGTCGCGGCGAGCGACCACGCCGGCCAGGAACTCGAGATTGATCTGGTGGACGATGCCCTTGCCGGGCGGAATCACGCGCACATCCCGAAACGCGCGGGCGGCCCATTTGACGAATGCGAAGCGCTCCGCATTGAGCCGGTATTCCGCCGCGAGATTCGCTTCGTATGCCGCCGTATCGCCATAGGCGTCCACCACGACCGAATGATCGACGACGAGATCGACGGGCAGCGTCGGTTGAATCGCCTGCGCCTGCGCGCCGGCCCGTACCGCGGCCGAACGCATCGCCGCGAGATCGCACAGCAGCGGAATGCCGGATGCGTCCTGCAGCAGCACGCGCGCGACCCAGACCGCGATGTCCCGGCCATCGCCCGCGCGCCAGTCGAGCAGCGCCTCCGCCTGCTGCGCCGCGGCGGGCGTGCCGTCGGCGCGGCGCAGCGCGGCCTCGAGCAGGATCCGGATCGACGGCGGAAAGCGCGCGACGCGCGGATGGGCGTGCGCGACCGCCGGCAGCGACACGATGCGCGCGGTCGTGCCGTCGGGCAGCGGGAAGGTTCGATGAAAGTCGGTGTAGTTCGCCATGATGCGTGGTTCGTTATGGCGCGCCCCGCATGCCGGCACGCTGGAAGTCGATACTGCGACGCGCGCTTCGCGCTAAGCGGCCGCCGGCCCCGCGACTGCCGCCGGCGTCCAGACGCTCAGCACGCTGTCGAGCGCCGGGCGGCTGCGCTCGGCGACGTCCTCCGCGGGCTCGCCGACGTGGACGAATCCGACCGTCTGCTCGTGCGCCGCCAGCCCGAGGATCGCCGCGACCTCCGCGTCGTAGGCGGCCCAGCCGGTCAGCCACTGCGCGCCCAGCCCGATGGCCGTCGCGGCGAGCAGCAGGTTGTACGCGACGCAGCCCGCGCTCAGTTGCTGCTCGACGACCGGAATCTTGTTGTCCGGATCCAGGCGCGCGATCACCGCGATCACCAGCGGCGCGAACGTATAGCGCAGCCGCTCCTTCTCCAGCTGCGCCTCCGTCATTCCCGTGCGCTGCAGCGCGCGCTCGGCGAGCCGCTCCCCGAAGCGCAGCTTCGCGTCGCCCTCGAGCAGGATCAGGCGGAACGGTTCGAGCTTGCCGTGGTCCGGCACGCGAATCGCGGCCTCCAGCACGCGGGTCAGCGTCGCCCGGTCGGGCGCCGCGCCGCCCAGTTGACGCAACGGCGTGGAGCGGCGTTTCAGCAATAACGCGAGAGGATCAGTCATCAACATAGTGGGCCTCCTTGGGTTCGGTTCGCCGGCGCACCGGCATGCGCGCACGCCGTTACGACGCCCCGTAGTACGACGCGTCGAGATAGTCGCCGAGGTGCGCGCGCAGGCGCTCGCGGAACAGCAGCATGTTGTCCCACGGCTGCATGTACGCGGTCCACTCGTCGATCCGATCGTCGGCGTCGAGATGCGCGATGCTGACGATTTCGAGCGGCAGCTGTTTCGACGTGAACGCACGGAGAAAATGCGCGCCGTTGCGCAGCGCCGGGCCGTAGTCGCATTCGCCGTACACCGCGCCGGCGTAGCCCAGCACATGGGACACCGCATCCACGCCGCGCACCGGCTTGACGAACGCGGGCCCGTGAAACGCCACGTCGTCGCTCAGCGGAAACGGCATCCGCCGCTGCACGGGACGGGTGTCGTCGGGCTGCGCCGTGTCGTCGGCATCGACATCGCGCGGCACGGCCGTCACGCGTTCGAAGCGCGCCCGCCACGGCGCGACGAACGGCAGCGGCCGCACCGCGATGCGCAGCTCGGCGATCTCGCCGTCCGCGTTGGTCAGCGCCAGCGTCACGGCGTCGATCCGGCGATCGGCCGGGCCGCACCGCCATGCGACGGCGGCCCCGGTGTCGCCGTCGAACCGCAGATGCACGTCGACCTCGGCGTCGAGCGTGCCCGCCAGTTCGTGCAGGCAGCGCAGCGCGGCGTCCGCGCCGACGACCGGCTCGCGACGGAACGGATGCGCGACCCGCACGTCGTGCGCCAGGCGGCGCGTGCCCGCGTCAAGCGCGGTCAGAAACAACGGTGGCGACATCGTCTTTCTCCTGATTCGGCAACGGTTCGTTTCGTGAAGACGGTACGGCCGACGCGCCTTCGTCGAGCGCGGCCAGGAATTCGGCGACCTGCGGGCCGAACAGCGCCACGTTCTCGCGATCGAACATCGCGATGTGCTCGGCGAAGCACGAGAACGGCGTCAACTGCGGCGCGGCGGCCAGCTCGATCCGGACGTCCAGCTCGCGGACCGGGGCCGCGAAGTGCCGCTCCCAGCCGCGCGAGAACACATTGCCCGCGATGTTGACCGAGAAGGCCTTCGCGGCCAGCGTGACGTCCCCCTGGATCTCGCCCATCGTCATCCGGTAGAAGCGCCGGATCGTGAACAGCGTTTCCAGCGCCTCGACCACTTCCCCGCTCGGGTCCGGCAACATCAGGCCGCGCCCGTTCTCGGCGAGCTGATCGAGGAACCACTTCGCGGCCTCCGCCACGCCGGCGCCCGCGATGCGCGCCGGCGCGGCCACGTGCGGCAACACCAGCCGGGCGAGATGCAGGACGTCGCGCGTGCTGGCCAGCCGGATGTCCGTGCCGAACACGGTGACGAGACGCTCGATCGCGTGCATGCCGGCCAGCGTGGCGTCGGCCGGATCGCGGTCCATCGCGCCGCGCGCCTCGACGAACTTCGCGAGCCGCACGCCGGTTTGCCGGTAGACGTCGAACATCAGCACGCCGAGCACCTGTTCGCCCTGGCTTTCGAGCAGCGCCGCGACCTCGAACGCGAGACGCCCGCCCGCCGACCAGCCGCCGAGCAGGTACGGCCCGTGCGGCTGATGGCTGCGCAGCGTCTCGACCAGCAGCGCGACATACTCCTGCAGCGTTTCGCCGCCGAGCACCTTGTTCAGCATCACGAGCGGCCGATCGCCGAGGTATTGCCGCAGCGGCAGGTACGACCATGCGTAGCCGCCCATCCCGTGGACCAGCACGAGCGGGGTCTTCGATGCGTGGCCGGGCAGCGCCACGACGTTCGATGCGCGGCCGGCGCCGCCGCTGTCGGCCGGCGGCGTGCCGGCATTGGCGGTGCTCGCGGCACCGGTGCCGGTGCCGTCCACACGCGCGGGATCCGCGGCCGCATCGGCCGCCTGCCCCGACAACAGCGGCGCGACATCGCGCATCAATTGCTCCGCCATCGCGGCGACGGTCGGATGGTTCAGCGTGAAGGTGTTCGGCAAGCGCTTGCCGCCGGTCGCCGCGCCGAGCTTGAGCCGCAGTTCGACCGTCATCAGCGAGTCGAGGCCGAGATCGACGATGGCGCGATCATCCGGCACGTCTTCGGCCGATGCCCCCGACACGGCCGCGACCGCCTCGCGGACGAATGCCCGCAGCGCCGCCAGCCGCTCGCCGGCGTCCGTCTTCGCCAGCCGTTGCACGAGATCCGTCGCGGCCGGCGCGTGCCTGGCCGCGGGCGCGTCGTGCGTCGTGGTCGGCACCACGACCTGTGGCGCGTCCGTCGGCCCGTCGATCAGCCCGTCGAGCACCTGCAGGCCGATCCGTGGATCGATCGTCAGGCGCTCCTTCGCGAGTTTCGCGCGCACCGCGAGACCGATCTGCGCCCACGGGCCCCAGTCGATCGCGAGCGCGGGCAAGCCCAGCGCGCGCCGGTAGTGGGCGAAGCCGTCGAGGAACGCGTTCGCGGCCGCGTAGTTCGCCTGCCCGCCGAGGCCGACGAGCGCCGAATTCGACGAGAACAGCACGAAGAAATCCAGCGCATCGGCCTGCGTTTCGCGGTGCAGATGCCAGGCACCCGCGACCTTCGGACCGAACACTTCCTCGAAACCCTGCCAGGTCTGCTGCGCCAGCGCGCGATCAGCGACGAGGCCCGCGCAATGCAGCACGCCTCCCAGCGGCGGCATCGTGCGGCGCGTTTCGGCGAAGACGCGCGCGACGTCGTCCGCGTTCGAGATGTCCGCTTGCTGCACCCGCACCCGCGCACCCTGCGCGTCCATCCATTGCAGCACCGGTTCGGCTTCCTCGGTCACGCCGCGCCGGCCGACGAGCACGAGCGCGCGCGCGCCGCGTTCCACGAGCCGGCGCGCGGCCGCGAGGCCGAGCCCGCCGAGACCGCCGGTGACGACGTAGGTCGCGTCGGCCCGCACGCGGTTCTCGGGCGCGGCCGCGCCGGCCTGGAAGCGGACGAGCCGCGGCGTATGGCGCGCGCCGTCGCGCACGGCGACTTCGGATATCGCGCCGTCGGCGTCGCCGAGCGGTGCGTCGCGAAGTTCATCGGCAAGCCAGTCGGCCTGCGCGTCGACCGGCTTGCGCGGGTCCAGGTCGATCAGACGGGTTTCGCATTCGGGATGCTCGCGCCGCACGACCCGCGCGAAGCCCCACAGGGGCGCCTGGCCGAGCGCCACGGAAGACGCCTGCGCCGGCTGCGCGCCGCGCGTGACGAACGACAGGCGCACTGCCGCGCCGCTCGCGTCCGCGTGCCGCAGCACGCCCTGAACGGCATGCAGCGCAGTGCGGCTGTTCGACGCGAGCGCGCGATGCCAGTCGGCCTCGTGCGCCAGCGCCGTCTCGTCGACCGGCCACGCAAAGACCACATCGGTCACGGGTGCACGCGCCGATGCCTGCCGCGCGATCCGCTCGAATTCGTCCGCGCTGCCGTCGCTCACGATGAAGCGGGCGTCGTCGCCGGCCGCGTCGTGCCCGGTGTCGGTCGCGAGCGTGCACAGGTCGCCCGCGCCGGAAAGACGCTCGACCAACCCGCTCGCAAGCGGGCCGCGCGCGACGACCAGCCAGTGGCGACCGCCGGACGACGCGGCGCGCGCGGCGATCCGCACCGCGGCGGCGGGACGCCATTCCTGCCGCCATACCCAGCGCGCCCAGTCGGCCGATACGCCGATCAGCGTTTCCGGACGCACCGTGCGCTTCACGTAGCCGTCGATTTCCATCAGCACGCGTCCGTCGGCATCGAAGAAGCGGATGTCCGATTTGATGTGCGGCCCCTGCTGCTCGCGAATCCGCGCATGACACAGCACGCGCTTGCCCGGCGACGCGAAGAACGTGATGCGCTCGAAGCCGACCGGCACCGACAGCGTGGACATCTCGCGTTGCGCGACGCCGCTCAGCTGGAAGCCGCAGTCGAGCATCGCCGGATGGATGAGGTACGCGCCCTGTTCGCGGCTTCTTGCGTCGTCGAGCTCGATCTCGGCGAACGCCTCGTCGTCGCCGCGCCGGATCTCGCGCATGCCCTGGAACGCCGCGCCGATCTGCAGGCCGAGCGCGTGCACCTTCGCATACTGGTCGGCGGGCGCGACGGGCGTTTCGCAGCGCTCGCGCAACGGCGCCCACTCGATGCGCTCCGACGACGCGTCGACGCGCCGCAGGTCGAGCCGCACGTGCTCGGTCGGCGCGGCGTCGCCGTCGGCCGTGCGCGGCGTGCCGCTGAAGATCCGCACCTGCAGCGCGTCATCCCCGTCCGGCAGTGCGTGAACGTGCAGCCGTCGTTCGTCGCCGTCGCCGATCACGAGCGCCGCCGCGAGGCCCACGTCGGTCAGCCGGACCGCGCCGTCGCCCCATTGCGCGCGTGCGGCGGCCAGCGCCGTTTCGATGAAGCCCGCGCCCGGAAACACGACCCGGCCGAACACGAGATGCTCGCCGATGAACGCCGGCAGCCGCGACAGCTTCTGTTCGAACGCGCCGACGATACCGAGCGGCTGGCCGAGCAGCGGATGCCGGCCCGGCGCCGCCGGCGCATCGTCCGCGTGCGGCGCGTCGTCGACCCAGTAGCGCTTGCGCTGGAACGGATAGGCGGGCAGCGGCACGCGCCGCCGGGTTGCGCCGCGATGGAACGCGTGCCAGTCGACGCGCCCGCCATGCGCGTGAACCGCGCCGACGCTCTCGGTCAGCTGCTCCATGCTGCCGCGGCTCTTGTGAACGGACGGCAGCCAGACGCCGGGCGCGTCGCCGACCATGTCGCGCGCGATCCCGAGCAGCGTCGGGCGCGGCCCGACCTCGATCACGATCTCGCTGCGAGTGCCGAGCAGCGTCCCGATCCCCTGCGCGAAACGCACGGTATCGCGGATATGGCGCCGCCAGTAGCGCGGCGAGCCCAGCTCGTCCGCGGCGGCGATCGCGCCCGTCACGTTCGAGATGACCGCGATTCGCGGCGGCTGGAACCGCACGCGCGACGCGACCGCCTCGAACTGATCCAGGATCGGGTCCATCAGCGCCGAGTGCGCGGCGCCCGCCACCTGCAGGCGCGTGCATTTCACGCCCAGCGCCTCGAGCGCCGCCTGGGCGCCGCCGATGCCTTCGCGGGTGCCCGAGATCACGATGCTCTCGGGGCCGTTGATCGCGGCGATCGCCAGGTCGTCCGGCCAGTCGCGCACCACCGCCTCGGCACGCGCGAGATCCGCGACGATCGCGAGCATTTCGCCCTTGCGCGGCACCGACTGCATCAGCAGCCCCCGCGTGGCGACGAGCCGCAGGCCGTCCTCGAGATCGAACACGCCGGCCACGCACGCGGCCACCAGTTCGCCGAGGCTGTGGCCGATCACGACGTCGGGCTCGATGCCCCACGACCGCCACAGTTCGGTCATCGCGTACTCGAACGCGAACAGCGACGGCTGCAGGTACGCCAGCGCGTCGATCAGCGTCGCGTCGACGCCGTCGCCGAACATCACGGATTTCAGCGGGACGTCGAGGACGTTCGCCAGGATGCGTTCGCATCGGTCGATCACGTCGCGAAACACCGGCTCGGCGTCGTACAGATCGCGCCCCATGCCCGCATATTGCGCGCCGCTGCCGGTATACAGGAATGCGATCTTCGGCGTGACGCCCGCGCGCAGCCGCGCGGTGGACAGCCCGGCGGGCAGCCCGCCGTCGCCGAACGCGCGCAGCGCGGCGGCGAGCTCGGCCGGCGTCGCGCCGACGGCCGACAGCCGGTACGGCAGGTGCGGCCGCGCCGTGGCGGCGGTGAAACAGAGATCCGCAAGCTGGGCGGCATCCAGTTGCGCGAGATGCGCGGCATGGCGCTGCGCGTGATCGCGCAGCGCGCCGTCGCTCGCGCCGGACAGCACGAGCAGGTGCCGCGCGCGGGCGGCCGCCGGTGCTTCACCGGACGTTTCGCCGGCCGTTTCGCCGGCCGTTTCCTCCGCACGCGCGTCCTGCACCGTGGCGGGCGCCTCTTCGAGCACGACGTGCGCGTTGGTTCCGCTGTAGCCGAACGAGCTGACGCCCGCGACCCGCGCGCCCGTCGCTTGCCACGGTTCGGCCTGCCGCTGCACGACGATCGGCAATTCGGCAAAGCGGATGTTCGGGTTCGGTTCCTGCAGGTGCAGCGTCGGCACGAGCGTGCGCCGATCGAGGCACAGCGCCGCCTTGATCAGCCCGGCGATGCCGGCCGCCGCCTCGAGGTGGCCGATGTTCGACTTGACCGACCCGATCGCGAGCGGCGCGGCGCGCGGGCCGTCCGACGCGAACACCGCGCCGAGCGCCTCGACCTCGATCGGATCGCCGAGCGCGGTGCCGGTGCCGTGCGCTTCCACGTAGCCGACGTCGCGCGGCCGCAGCCCCGCGTTGCGCAGCGCGGCGCGCACCACGTCGCGCTGCGCCAGCCCGTTCGGGGCCGTCAGCCCGTTGGTCCTGCCGTCCTGGTTCACCGCGCTGCCGCGGATCACCGCGTAGATGCGATCGCCGTCGCGCACGGCGTGCTCGAGCGGCTTGAGCAGCACCACGCCGACGCCCTCCGCCCGCACGTAGCCGTTCGCGCGCGCATCGAACGGCTTGCATTTGCCGTCCGGCGAGAAGAACGTGCCGTGGCTCAGCGAGATCGTCCGTTCGGGCGTGAGGATCAGGTTCACGCCGGCCGCGAGCGCGAGATCGCATTCGCCGTCGGCGATCGCGCGGCACGCGTGATGTACGGCAACGAGCGACGACGAACACGCCGTATCGACCGATACGCTCGGGCCGTGAAGGTCGAACGTATACGACAGCCGTCCGGATGCGACGGCCGGGCTCGCGCCCGTCGACACGAACGGGCTCGAATCGTGGGTGCGCGCGAGCGTAATCCGGCCGTAGTCGGACTGCGAGATTCCGACGAACACGCCGGCCGGGCTGCCGGCCAGCGCGTCGGGCGCGATGCCGGCATCCTCGATCGCCGCCCACGCCGCCTCCAGCAACAGCCGGTGCTGCGGATCGGTGTCGCTCGCGGCCCGTTCCGACAGGCCGAACAATTCGCGGTCGAACAGGTCGACGCCGTCCACGAAGCCGCCCCAGCGGCTGTTGGTCTTGCCGGGCGCACCCGGCTCCGGGTCGTAGACGGCATCGGCGTTCCAGCGCGACGCCGGCACCTCGGTGACGGCGTCGATGCCGTCGGCCAGCAGCCGCCAGTAGTCGTCGAGCCCCTCGCCGCCGGGAAAGCGGATGCTCATCCCGATGATCGCGACCGGCCCCGCGGCACCGGCCCTGGCGCCGACGGCCACCGGCGCGTGCTCCGCGTCGCCGCCCGTCAGATGGCGCACCAGCGCGTCGACGCTCGGATGGTCGTACAGCACCGTCGGCGACAACGCGCGGCCGAGGTGCTCGCCGAGCTCGGCCGCGAGACGCACGACGCCGAGCGAATCCAGCCCGTATTCGGCGAACGGCCGATCGCCGATCTCGTCTTCCGACAGATCGGTGTGCTCGGCGAGCGCACGCCGCAGAAGCGAGCGCAGATCGGCACTCGCGCGCTCGGCCGATGCCGTGTTGCGCGCGGCGCGGCGGCTGGCCCGCGCGACCACGTCGAGTTCGCCGCCGGCATAGCGCGCCGCGCAGAGCGTGCGCTGCAGCTTGCCGGTGCCCGTGCGCGGCAACGAGCCGGTCGGCACGAACACGACGTCGTGAATCCGCAGCCCGTGCCGGCGGCTGATCGTGTCGCGCATCGCCGCCGCCGCGTCGTCCGCGCCGCGAAACGACGACGGATCGACTTCAGCGGCGACGACCAGCACCTCCTCGCCGGCGACCGAATGTCCGAATGCCGCCGCGCGCCCGATGCCCGCGTGCGCGCCGGCCTGCTCGGCATCCTGTTCGATATCCTGCGGGAAATGGTTCGCACCCCGGATGATGATCAGTTCCTTCAGCCGGCCGACGAGGAACAGTTCGCCGCGGTGCACGACGCCGAGATCGCCGGTTCTCAGGTACACGGCCGGATCGCCGTCGAGCGTCGCGTGGAACGTCGCCGCGCTCTCGTCGGGCCGGTTCAGGTAGCCGCGCGCCACGTCGGCACCCATCAGCCACACTTCGCCGACCTGCCCGTCGGGGCACCGGCCGAGCGTGTCCGGATCGACGATGCGGGTCGTGCGGCCAGCATGCTCCAGCGGCCCGTAGCCGAGCAGTTCGACACTCGCGCCGGAATCGTCGCCGTCGTCGGCCACCTCGACCGCCCGGCCCTGCCCCAGCTCGCGGACGTCGAACCGGCACGCCAGCGGAAACCGGCCGGCCGGCGCTTCCGCGACCCGCATCGTCACTTCCGAAATGCCGTAGCACGGCTGCAGCGCGTCGGCGCTGAAGCCGGCCGGCGCGGCCGCCTCCGCGAAGCGCCGCAGCGTCTCGGCGCGCACCGTTTCGCCCGAGCTGTACGCATTGCGCCAGCAGTCGAGGCGCAGCTCGCGCCACTGCTCCGGCTTCACGCGCTGCACGCACAGCTCGTACGCGAAGTTCGGCCCGCCGGAATGCGTCGCGCGGAAATGCGAGATCGCGCGCAGCCAGCGCACCGGCTGCTCGACGAACAGATGCGTCGCGAGATGCACGGCCGGAAAGCCGACGCACACGGGCAGGCATGCGCCATACATGAGCCCGGCCGCATGCGACGTCGGCGACCACGTGACGAGCACGCTGTCGGCCGTCAGCCGGGAGCCCTCGGACGCGCGCAGGCTGTTCGCGATGAAGTTCGCGTGCGTCAGCTCGACGCCTTTCGCGGTGCCGGTCGAGCCGGACGTGTACTGCAGGCACGCGACGCTGTCGCCGCTCGACGCGGGCGCCTGCCAGCGGTCGGCGCCGCCGGGCTCGACGCGATCGGCGGCGATGCGCGGCAGATCGCGCAGCACGCTCGCGTGCGCGAACAGCTCGCCAAGCTGCGCGTCGACGGCGTCCGTCGTCAGCAGGCAATGCGGCTGCGCATCCGCCGCGACGCCCTCGATGCGGCGCAGCGCGCCGTCGCTGCGCGCACGCTCGGGCAACGCGAGCGGCACGGCGATCGCGCCCGCATAGACGCAGCCCCAGAATGCCGCGATGAAATCGAGGCCGGACGGAAACACGAGCAACACCGGCCGGCCGGCCGCGCCTTGCTCGACGAGCCGCGCGGCGATCGCGCGCGCACGGATGTCGAGCTCACGGTAGGACAGCGGGCTGGCGGCGCCCAGGTCGTCGCCGTCGACGAATGCGAACGCGCGGCGCTCGCCCTGATGTGCGGCACGCCAGCGCAGCGCGGCGACGAGATCGGAAAATTCGCTGGACTTGAGGGGTGCGGCGATCTGCATGAGAAAGACTCCCGTTCCGGTTCAGGCGCCGCGCTGCGTCGGCTGGCGGTATTCGCGCGCCTCGGCGTCCTGCGGACGGTACGCGCTCAGCCCGAAGTAATTGCGGAACAGCCGGTCGAGCGAGCGATAGGTGCCGTCACGCGTCGAAAAGACCGCCTGGATTTCCTGCGGCGCGTCCAGTTCCGCGAGTTCGCGCCGCAGCGCGTCCCACACGTGCGCGAACGCGTCGACGAAAATGCGCTGGAACCACGGAACGCCCGCCTCGGTGCCGACCAGGAACCAGCTGATCGACTGCGTCAGCTCGCGCACGCTCTGCCGCACCGCGAAATCAAGCTCGCCCGGCGCGCGCATCGTCGACACGTGGCGAATGCTGTTCACGTCGACGATCCCGCCGTCCAGCACGAGGTTCTGCGCCATCAGGCAATTGCCGCGGCCGAAGTGCGCGGGATCGGTCGGAATCCAGCCGAGCGCGAGAAACTCGGCGGTCAGGCGGATCCAGCGCTCGATCGCCGTATCGGGGTCGGTCAGCTCACGCAGCGCCGCATGGCGCTTGTCGTACGGCACTTCCACGCCCACGTCGCCGCCGCGCACGTGCATCGCGCGCATCGGATACGCCGGGTAGTGGTACACGTACGCGCCGAGTTCGTCGCGGATCATCGCCTCGACGAGGATCGCCGTGCGCGGCGACAGCAGCGGGCGCAGCACGTCGAGCGCCTGCTCGCGCACGGCCTCCGGCCAGCGATACACGAACAGCGGCGTCGGGATCCGCGCAAGCCGGCCGAAGCGGCGGTAATAGGCCGTCTGCAGCTGCAGCGCGCAGCGCGCCTCGTCGTCCGCGTCCCACAGCGGATGGACGCCCGGCGGCTTGCCTTCGCTGATCGGGAAGCGCTCGAGCTGGTTCATCAGCGACAAATCCTCGAGCACCGGACGCGCCTGGCCGCCGATCGTCCAGCTGAAGACGTTCCACATCTCGCCCATGCGCTTCGCGATGCTGGCGAAGTTTTCCGACACGGGCTCGGTGCCCTTGATCGCGATGAAGCCGCGCCCGTCCGACACGCTCGTCAGCTTGCCGAGATCGAGATAGAACGCACGGACGTGGCGGTCCGGCCGCGACACCGGGCCGTAATCGCCGAACGCCCATTGCTTCTGCACCGGCAGCTCGCCGTCCAGCAGCGCGTAGACGTCGCCGAGCGCCGGTTCGGTTTTCGACAATGCATCGAAGATTTCCTGCGACTGCTCGCGAAGCGACCAGATCGGCTTGACGGAAGCCAGCTTCAGGCCGCTCTCGTCTTTCAAAAGTTCGTCCTTGATACGCACCTTGTCTGCCCCTATTGAAGGTGCCGCCGATCGCCCACGCGGCGTCGGGCGGCTACGTACGGTTGCCGCCGTGCCGGCGCGACGCCGCGCGGGCACGGCGTCGCTGCGTTACACGAGCGATACGCGGTACTCCGACATCCACAGATCGATCTGATACAGATAGGCGAGGAACTGCGCGTCCTTCGCGTACATGCCGAACCAGTGACGCTCGCGCGCCGCGTCGTCCGGCGACGCGAGCACCCGTTCCAGCTCGGCCATGTCGAGCAGCGGCCGCAACGGCGACGACGGCTGCCGCAGACGCTCGACCAGCAGCGCGCGCACCTGATGCAGATAGCGCGGGTTGTGGGTGGTCGGGAACGGACTCTTCGGGCGCCAGATCACGTCGTCGGGCAGGATGCCCTGCATCGCATGGCGCAGCAGGCCCTTCTCCCGGTCGCCGGCGTTCTTCATGCTCCACGGCACGTTCCACAGATACTCGACGATCCGGTGATCGCAGAACGGCACGCGCACCTCGAGCCCTTCCGCCATGCTCGCGCGATCCTTGCGGTCGAGCATCATCGGCAGCCAGCGCGTGAAGTTGATGTAGAACATCTGGCGGCGGCGCGCCTCGCCCAGCGATTCGCCGGGCAGCGGCGGACATTCCGCGACGGTCTGCCGGTAATGCTCGGCAACGAGCGTCTCGGGATCGAGCCG
Source organism: Burkholderia sp. SRS-46 (assembly GCF_004343775.1). GTDB lineage: Bacteria > Pseudomonadota > Gammaproteobacteria > Burkholderiales > Burkholderiaceae > Burkholderia. The sequence goes on from NZ_PTXL01000011.1 coordinate 19,549, forward strand.
CTCGCGTATCGCCGGTGAGAGCAGCCGCTTGCGGCCATCGACGAGCCTGACCCACGGGAACCGCTCCACCTCGTAGTCGCTCGCCTGGTGATACCAGCGATAGCCGCCGAAGATCTCGTCGGCGGTCTCGCCCGACAGCACGACGGTCGAGTGCTTCTTGATCTCGCGGCAAAAGAGCTGCAGCGACGCATCGACTTCCCACATGCCCGGCAGATCGCGCGAGCGCATCGCGTCGCCGAGATGGGAAATCAGGTCCGACGTGTCGAGCATCACGCGATGATGGCGCGTCCGCAGATGCGCGGTGACTTTCTCGACCCACGGCGCATCCTCGTCCGGCACGTAGTCGGTCGCCTTGAAGTACGCGCTGTTGTCGACGAAGTCGATCGAATAGGTGTCGAGCGCGTCGGCGCCGGCATCCTTGAACGAGCCCGCGGCGATCGCGGTGATCGAGCTCGAGTCGAGCCCGCCCGACACCATCGTGCCGATCGGCACGTCGGACACGAGCTGCTTCGTCACCGCATCGACCACGAGCTCGCGTACGCGCTCGACGGTCCGCTCGAAGCTGTCTTCGTGCGGACGGCTCTCGAGCCGCCAGTATGGCCAGGACTCGACTCCGTTCGCGTTGTACGACAAGCACCAGCCCGGCTTCAGCTCCTCGATCTGGCGGAACACGCCGGAGCCCGGCGTGCGGGCCGGCCCCAGGAACAGCAGTTCCTGGAACGCGTCGAGCGTGACTTCGCGCGAGACCCGCGGGTTCGCGAGGATCGCCTTGATCTCGGAGCCGAACACGAGCCCGCTGTCCAGGCGCGCGAAAAACAGCGGCTTGACGCCGACCCGGTCGCGCGCGAGGAACAGGCGCCGGTCGGTCTCGTCCCAGACCGCGAACGCGAAGATGCCGTTCAGCCTGTCGAGGCATGCGGGGCCCCACTCGATATAGGCCTGCAGCAGGACTTCCGTATCGCAGCGCGTCTCGAACCGGCACCCACGCGCTTCAAGCTCGCGCCGCAATTCCGGCGTGTTGTAGAGCTCGCCGTTGTACGTGATCGCGAACGTGCGCTGGCGTGCGTTGCGCACCATCGGCTGCGCGCCGTTCGCCGGATCGATGATCGACAGCCGGCGATGGCCGAGCGCGGCGCGCGCGGACACCCACTCCCCCGATCCGTCCGGGCCGCGATGCACGAGCGACGTCGTCATCGCATGCAGCGTCGGCACGTGTTCGCGCAGATCGTGTTTCCAGTCCACCCACCCTGTGATGCCGCACATGCTACCTCCCGTTGTCTGCGAGCGCGGATTGCCGGGCGTCGGCCGCCCCGGGTACGAACGTGCCGATATCGCCGACGCACAACCGGTACTCGAGCGCCTCCAGCGTTGCGTTCACGGTCGCATTCGCGACGCTCGAATTGACCGCGGCCATCTTCCAGCTGCGCACGCCGTCGGTGAACGCCAGCACGACGCGCACCCGTTGCGGCCGGTCGTTGATCGCGCGAATCTTGAAGTCGACCAGCCGCGTGCCCGCCAGCTCCGGGAAAAATTCACCGCAGCGCGACACGAGACGCTCGACGAGATGGCTGAGCGACGCGCTCGCCGCCGAAAGCGAGAACTGCACGCGCTCGCCGACGAGCGCATCGTCGCCGCTGACCGCGAAGTCGAAGTCGCCGTCGAACTCGATCACGCTCGCGTCGGGCGTCCCGCCCTGCAGCGACGACGCGGTGAGACCGGCAGCCGGCTCGGCCGTCGAGACGATGCGGTTCGCGACCGGGAACGCTTCGTCGACCGACCGCACCGACAGGCGGTTGACCTGGATGCGCGGGCTCGACTTTCCGACGTGCCGCAGCAGCATCAGCACGAGCGACTCCTCGGACGAGTTGAACTCGAACCCCGCGTGCTCCAGCTCCTTGACCAGGCGGACGAGCCCGTCGACGTCGGCGTCGGCGAACAGGTGATCGAGCTGGTGCTTGCGCAGGAAGTTGTTCAGGTTGCTCTTGCCCGACACTTCCGACACGACGATGTCGCTGCGATTGCCCACGAGTGCCGGGTCGATGTGCTCGTACGTGCGGCGGTGCTTCAGGTAGCCGTCGACGTGAACCCCGCCCTTGTGCGTGAACGCGAGCGAACCGACATACGGATGGAACGTCGGCCGGTCGGCCTGCAGCAGTTCCGCCACTTCCTGCGACAGGCGCGTGAGCTGCTGCAGCTTGCCGGGCTCGAGGATCGGATAGCCGAGCTTGAGCTGCAGATTCGGAATGACCGTGCAGAGATCGGCCATGCCGCAGCGCTCCGAGTAGCCGTTCACCGTCCCCTCGACGATCTTCACGCCGTTCTGCACGGCGGCGATCGTGTTCGCGACGCCGCAGCCCGTGTCGTTGTGGCAGTGGACCGCGAATTCGATGTCGAACGCGCTTGTGACGCTCGACACGATCGACGCGACCTCGTGCGGAAAGCACCCGCCGTTGGTGTCGGCCAGGTCGATCCAGTCGACGCCGGCCTGCACGGCGGTTTCGATCAGCTTCAGCGCGCCGGCCGGATTCTCCTTGTATGCGTCGAAGAAGTGCTCGAAGCCGAAGCTCACTTCCTCCATGTGCTCCTTGAGGAACCGGATCGAGTCGAATACCGACGCGAGGTTCTCCTCCGGCGAGATGCCGAGCACTTCGCTGACGTGCAGGTCCCAGCCCTTGCCGAAGATGTGCCCGTGCGGAATGCCCGTGCGCACGAGCGCCTTGAGGCTCGCGTCATCCTCGGCCCGGACCGATGCGCGCTTCGTCCGCCCGAAGGCAACGACCTTGATCTTCCTGAGCGACAAGGCCTTGAGTTCCTGGAAGAAGCGCGTGTCTTTCTCGTTCGAGCCGGGCCACCCGCCCTCGGTGTACGTGAAGCCCATGTCGTCGAGGAGTTCCGTGATCCGCAGCTTGTCCCGAACCGAGAACGAGACGCCCGACGCCTGGGCGCCCTCCCTTAACGTGCAGTCGTAGATCTTGATCATGCTGCCCCCGGTTGGTCGCGCTCAGTCCTTCAGGATGCCGTAGAAACGGCCCGCGTTCTCGTACGTGATCTTGCGCACGACGTCGTCCGGCAGCACGCTGAACTGCTCCGCGAACACCTTCTGCGACTCCGGCCAGGTGCCGTCCGAGTGCGGGTAGTCCGAGCCCCACATCAGCGTCTCGACGCCCAGATCCTCGACCAGCTTGAAGCCGATGCGGTCGGTCTGGAAGCACGCCTTGCACTGGCGCCGCCAGTATTCGCTCGGCAGCATCTTCAGTTCGAGATCCTGGAAGCGGCCCTTGAACTCGTGGTCCATCCGCTCGATCACGTACGGCAGCCAGCCGAGGCCGCTCTCGCCGAGCACCACGCGCAGGTTCGGATGACGTTCGAGCACGCCCGAGCCGATCAGCGCGGCGAGCGGATGCACGAGGCTCATCTGGAAGCCCGTCACGCTCGTGAAGAACGCGGCGCGTTTTGCCTGCCCTTCGACGTCGATTTCCTCGAGCGTGAGCGGCAGCGAGCGGAAGCAGTGGATGTGCAGCGGCAGCCCCGATTCGGCAATCGTGCGCCACAGCGGTTCCCAGCTCGGATGCCAGAGCGGACGCGTCTCGCGGCTCATCGCCAGGTTCACGCCGACGATGCCCGACCGGCGGTATTCCGCCACCCGGCGGACTTCCTGCACCGCGGCGTCGACGTCCGAATCGTTCAGCGCGGCGAGGCCGTACAGGCGGCCGTTCGAACCTTTGCAGAAATCGACGAGCCAGTCGTTGTAGATGCGGCACATCTCGATCGCCGCCTCCGGATCCTCCATGCGCATCAGCGTTTCGGCGGCGAGGCCGTACACGACGTCCGCATCCACGCCGTCGAGATCCATGTCCGTCTGCCGCAGGACCGGGTCGCTCACGCGACGGCGGCCGTTCGCCGCGTCGCGATAGAGGCCGGTCGCGGCCATGATGTCGATCTTCGCGTTGCTGCCCGGCACGTACTTCTGGCCGTACGGACCGAAGCCGCACACATAGCCGAGCCATGTGTTCTTCTTGTTCGTCCAGTACGGATCCTCCGCCTCGACCACGAACGGCATCCGCTCTTTCAGGCTCGGCGCGGCGTTCTTCGTGAACAGATCCGACGGCAGCCAATGCAGGTCGATATGTGAATCGGCTGAAATTCTTTGGAAGGCCATGGTAGTTCGTCCTATTCTGTGTTTCAGGTTAAGGGCTCACAACGTCATTTCAATTTCATGTCGGATACTCGACTCGCCAAACGCTTTTTTGTGAAGCGGGATTGACGATCCATGCAGATCGATTTGAAAACGATCCAGTAAATGCATGTTCGACCTTCTCAATCCAGAATCACGACAACCGGCCATGCAATTGCATTGCCGATGTGCTCGAGATCGCCTGCGCGCCTTACGGGCACACGGTTTCAGCCCGGCGCGTGCGTGCCGGCTGGCGCCGCCGAATGGCCGCGCGCTCGCACAACCACACCGCCGGGACAGACCGGAGAATGGGCTTCAGATATTAAGTTGCGTTTCAAACGGGCGTGGATATCGTCATAAGCGTCGCTGCACCAGTCTTGATATAACTGTCTCAGTATTTGCACATCAGCCGATGTAGTTAATCAGCGGGATCAAGATTAAACGCGATCGCAGCGATGAGGCATTTCGTTTTGTCTCAGATTGAATCGAATCCGTCTCACCCGGAAATGGCGGGCGATCAGGGCGGGATGTGATCGATCCCCGGGAAGCGTCGGCGCGGTTGGCCTGCTCGTCATGGAGATGCGCCGCCGTAGAAGATGACGATGCGCGCACAACGATCTCGACGTCATGCCTGCGTCACACATGACGCTTGCGCGTCCGCCGAAGATGGGGCGCTGAATGGAATGCTTGAACCGGCCTCCAAGAAACCTGCCCAGGACCAGACCGTATGAAGCTGCTTGTTGTCGGTACGGACGGGTACGCCTTCTGATTCGGATTGATCATCCCGTTATCCGACATCCGACGCAATAACACATCCGGCAACGCCATTACCATTCAATTGGTTTTAATGTTTTTGCTTCGCGATCCATTGGCCGCGATGAAGAAATAATTGCATTTATATGACGGACCTCGCTCACTCACAATCCGTTCGCATTGCTTGAAATCATGAGCATAGGCCTCATGCGGCCCTTGCGCTCAGACCACGCAATAGCGCCTCGCCGGACCGGATCCTGGGGAACAGGCCATCGTCGAATTCCTATCGACTGACCATTAAGAATTGCTAAACGCTGCCGTTATTCAAATTCACGATCCCCGCAAGTCATTTCCAGGTTCGGAGGGGACGCGGAAGAGAGTTATTTGACGTTCCGGTCTGCGAATTGATTCGAGGGTGATTCCGACCTGGCGATGTCATCAGATCTCGATCTTCCTGACCGTGGGATAGCGGTTTCGAACCATAAAACCGAAAGGCAACATGAGAGTCAAACGTATCAATCTCCCCCCCGCACGGCTCAGCGAAACGCGTACGCTCGCAAGCATCCTTTCCGTTTCCCTCCTGATTCCCCTCGCCGGTTGTGGCGGTGGCGGCGGCGATGGTGCCGCGTCCCCCACGCCGACTGCCCCGACCCCGGCCCCAACTGCGCCGGCACCCGACACGTCGAACCAATCGAGTTCGAATGCGCCCTGTGCTGCCCGAACCGCGTCGTCTCCAGCACCGAGCCCGTCGCCCAGCGCCGCCACGCAGGACGCACCGATCGACCACATGATCGTCAAGCTGCAACAGACCGCCACATCGGCGGTATCCGGGGCACGCATCATGGCCGCGGGTGTCAACAATGACCCGGCCCGCGTCAGCGCTGTGATCCAACGCGTGATGCGCAACCGGAACGCCCCGAGCGCGCAGAACGGCCCGGCACGCATTTATGCGGCCTCCATCGCGGAGCCTGCCACCGTGCAGATCGAGCGAACGCTGTCGGACGGCACCGCGCTGCTGTCACTGGGGCGCGAGATGGCAGCCGCCGATGCTGCCGCGCTTGCGCAGGCCTTCGCGGCCGATCCCGATGTCGCCTATGCGGAACCGGACCGTCGCGTGTTCGAGCGGGTCGTCTCGAACGATCCCATGTTTCCGCGACAATGGAACCTGACATCGCCATCGGTCGGCATCGGCCTGCCGCTCGCCTGGAGTCTGACCACGGGCGCGCCCGGTCTCGTGACGGCCGTGCTCGACACCGGCTACCGCCCACATCCGGACATCACGCCGAACCTGCTGCCTGGCTACAGCTTCATCACGAACGTATTGGTCAGCAACAACGGCCAGGGCCGCGGCCCGGACGCCACCGATCCGGGCGACTGGGTCACGCAGGCGGAGTTCAACAACGCAAGCGGTCCGTACTACAAGTGCGAACCGTCGCCGAAGAACAGCCGGTGGCATGGCACCAAGGTGGCGGGCATCATTGGCGCGGCGGCCAACAACGGCATCGGCATCGCTGGCGTGAACTGGAACAGTCAGATTCTGCCCGTGCGCGTGCTCGGCAAGTGTGGCGGTGTCGACAGCGATATCGCGGACGCGATGCGCTGGGCGGCCGGGATCCCGGTTGCGGGCGTGCCGAACAACACGCACCCGGCCAAGGTCATCAACCTGAGCCTCGGCGGCATCGGCCCGTGCGGCAACACCTTCCAGCAGGCGATCAATGACGTCAACGCGCTCGGCGTGAGCGTGGTGGTCGCGGCCGGCAACGACGGCCAGTCGACCGCGCAGGATCGCCCCGCGAACTGCAAGGGCGTGATCGCGGTGGGGGCGACCGACAACACCGGCCGACGCGCGTGGTACAGCAACTTCGGCCCGAACGTCACCTTGAGCGCGCCGGGCTCGGACATTCTTTCGACCTCCAACACGGGTACCACCACGCCGGTCGCGGACACCTACGCGACCGACAGCGGCACCAGCCTGGCGGCGCCTCAGGTGGCGGGCGTGATCTCGCTGATGTTGTCGATGAATCCGAACCTGACGCCGGCGCAGATCGCGCAGAAGCTGGTCGCGACCGCCCGTCCGTCGCCGGTCGCGGCGACCGCGGTTTGCAGCGCGCTGCCGCCAGGCGCCGGGATCCTCGACGCGAAGGCCGCGGTCCGCGCCGCGGCGAACTGATCGGGATGCGTGTTTTGGCAATCCCGCCCTGCAGGGGGGATTGCCACTCGGTGTCAAACGCCTGGGTCACCTGCGCCGAATTCACAGTGCCGCACGCGAGGCCGTGCGGCTCGCCCTATCACCCCATCGTGACCGGCGCGGCGACGAACGCGCTCCAGACGGCGGCGGCCACCGCCTGCGCCACGGATGCCGTGCTGGCCCGCGTCGTGGTTGACAAGAACCTCGTCATCGGGCGCCCGCCGCGATCGAAGAATCCGCGGGAAACCCGCCACCGCCACGAGCCGCCTGACGAATTCCGCCGCACGCGTCCTCAAACCGCCCAGCAGCAGCCCCCCGATACCCAGAACACCGGCGCGCACCGCACGACGCCACGCGAGCAGCTCAATACACATCCCGCACATACCGCCGCTCCTTCGCCAGCCGCGCGACATACTCGCCCGCCTTCTCCTCCGACATTCCGCCGTGCGAAGCCACCACCGCCTTCAGCGCCGCGTCGACATCCTTCGCCATCCGCGCCGCATCGCCGCACACGTAGAAATGCGCGCCCTCCTCCAGCCACGCGTACAGCTCCGCGCCGTGCTCGCGCATCCGGTCCTGCACGTACACCTTCTCCGCCTGGTCACGCGAGAACGCGAGATCGAGCCGCGTCAGGAAACCGCTGTCGCGCATCCCCGTCAGCTCGTCGCGATAGTAGAAATCCGTCTGCGCGTGCTGCTCGCCGAAGAACAGCCAGTTGCGCCCGCGCGCGCCGCGCGCCTGGCGCTCGTGCAGGAAGCCGCGGAACGGCGCGACGCCGGTGCCGGGGCCGACCATCACGATCGGCACGTCGCCGCTCGCCGGCGGCCGGAAGTGCGCGGACTTCTGCACGAACACCGGCACGCGGCCGTCGTCCGCGCGATCCGCGAGGAACGTCGACGCGACGCCTTTGCGCGCACGCCGCCCGTTGTGATAGCGCACGGCCGACACCGTCAGGTGAATCTCGTCGCGATGCGCGTTCGGGCTCGACGCGATCGAATACAGGCGCGGCTGCATCCGCTTGAGCATGCCGACCAGCTCCGCGCCCGACAGATCGACCGGGTACTCGTGCAGCACGTCGGCGAGCTGCTGGCCCCACAGCCAGTGCTTCAGCTCGGCCTTGCGCTCGTCGCCGAGCAGCGCCTTCAGCGCGCCGTTCGTGCTGCGCGCGGCAATGGTCGCGAGCGCGTCCGGATGCGGGCGCGTGATGTCGAAGTGCCGTGCGAGCGCGTCGCCGAGCCGCACGTCGCCGACGCCGGCCACCGTCACCGGCGTGTCGGCCTTCAGCGCGGTGATCTCGAGCAGCTCGTCGACGAGCGCCGGGCAGTTGGTCGGCCACACGCCGAGCGCGTCGCCGGATTCGTATTCGAGGTTCGCGCCCGCGGTCGACAGCGACACGTAGCGCGTATCCTTCGCCGCGCCCGGCTCGTTGAGCCGCAGGTTCGCGACGAGCCGCGACGGCGCCGGGTGCGCCTTGGTCGGCAGCGCGCCCGACGGGATCATCCCCTCGGCCGGCACCGCGTGCAGCGCCGCGTCCTCCGCCTTGATCCGCGCGACGATGCGCTCGAGCCAGCGATCCGCGTCGGCCTGGAACTCGACGTCGCAATCGACGCGCGGCGACAGCCGCGCCGCGCCGAGCGCCGCGAGCCGCGCGTCGAGCTGGCGGCCGTGCCCGCAGAACTGGTCGTAGTTGCGGTCGCCGAACGCGAGCACCGCGAAGTGCACGCCCTCGAGGCGCGCGGCGCCGTCGGCGCGCAGCGCGTCCCAGAACTCGCGGCCGTTGTCGGGCGGATCGCCGTCGCCGAACGTGCTCGTCATCAGCAGCACGTATTGCGCCTTCGCGAGCGACGCGACCGGATAGTCGGCCATGCAGGTCGTGCGGATCTCGAAGCCCGCGTTCATCAGCTGCGTCGCGTAATCCTCGGTCAGCGATTCGATGTTGCCCGTCTGCGACGCCCACAGCAGCACGACCTTCGGCCGCGTGCGCACGATCCGCACGCCGCCCGGCGCGGCGGCCGCTTCGGCGTCGGCGCGCGGGGCGGCCAGCGGCGCGGCCGGCTCGCCGTGGCCGGGCCGCGCGCGGCTGAACAGGCCCGCGAGCATGCCGTCGAGCCACAGGCGCGTCGGCGCGGCGAGCGGCGCGCCCGCCGGCAGCACGGGCACGCCGCCCGCGCGGCGGCCGGCGTCGCTGCGCAGGCCGTTGACGAAGCCCGCGACGTACACGCGCTCCGCGTCGGAGAGCGCCGGCGGGGCCGTGTCGGCGATGCCGAGCGCGGCGGCGAAAGTATCGATGTCAGCCATGTCGAGTTCCTCGGACGCAGGGGCGCCGTGCGCGGTCGCCGGCTCCGGCCGGGCATCCGCGTCGGCCGTGCCGCGCTGCGGGGTGTCGTCGTCCGCGTGCGCGGCGGGAGCCGTGTGCACCCGGCTCAGCGCGACCGCGCAGCATTTCAGTTCGGGTTGCTGCGAGACCGGATCGATCGCGTCGTTGGTCACGGCGTTGATGCACAGGTCGTCGCCGTACACGTCGTTCCAGTGCATCGTCGCGAAGCAGTTGCCGGGCTGCACGCGCTCGGTCACGACGGCCGGCAGCACCGCGCGCCCGCGCCGCGAGCGGATCTCGACGCTGTCCTTCGCCGCGATGCCGAGCGCGCGCGCATCCTCCGGATGAATTTCGACGAACGGGCGCGGGTTCAGCTTGTTCAGCATCGGGACCTTGCCCGTCTTCGTCATCGTGTGCCACTGGTGCTGCAGCCGCCCGGTGTTCAGCACGATCGGGAATTCGCGGTCGGGCAGCTCGGCCGGCGCGACGTGCGGCCGCGCGAAGAACTGCGCCTTGCCCGACGGCGTCGGGAACGCAAGGCGCGGCGCGCTGCCGTCCGCCGCCGTGCGCAGCGTCTGGCTCACGCCGTCGTTCAGGTAGCGCACCGGGTTGCGCTCATGCGCGGCGCCCGGCGCGCACGGCCACTGCAGCGGCGCGGCGGCGAGCGCCGCGTGGCTCGCGCCGCGCAGGTCGTAGCCGGTCGCCGGGTTCGAGAAGCGGACGATCTCGTCGAACACGTCGGCGGCCGACGCATAGTCGAACGCGTCGCCGTACCCCATCGCGCGCGCGACTTCGGCGATGATCCGCCAGTCCGGCAGCGCTTCGCCGGGCGGCGCGATCGCCTGCCGCATCAGCGTCAGGTTGCGTTCGGAGTTGACCATCACCCCTTCGCCCTCGGCCCACAGCGCGCCCGGCAGCAGGATGTCCGCATAGCGGTTGGTCTCGGTATCGAGGAACGCATCCTGCGCGATCACGAGCTCGGCCGCCTGCAGGCCGGCGATCGCGTTCTGCCGGTTCGGCACCGTCGCGACCGGGTTCGTGCAGACGATCCAGCACGCCTTCACCTCGCCCGCCGCCATCCGCTCGAACAGGTCGACGGTGCCGTTGCCGGTTTCGGTGCGCAGCGTGCCGCGCGGCACCTGCCAGAGATCCTCGACGAACTGCCGGTCCGCATCCGACAGCACCGAGCGCTGGCCCGGCAGCCCCGGCCCCATGTAGCCCATCTCGCGCCCGCCCATCGCGTTCGGCTGGCCGGTCAGCGAGAACGGCCCGCTGCCGGGCCGGCACAGCGCGCCGGTCGCGAGGTGCAGGTTGCAGATCGCGTTGGTGTTCCACACGCCGTGGGTACTCTGGTTGAGGCCCATCGTCCAGCAGCTCATCCACTGCCGCGCGTCGCCGATCCACTCGGCCGCGCGGCGGAGGTCGGCTTCGGCGAGCCCGGTGATCCCGGCGACCTTCTCCGGCGTGTAGTCGGCGAGGAACGCGGGCATCGCGTCCCACCCTTCGGTGAATTCGGCGATGAACGCGGCGTCGGTCTTGCCGTTCGCGTGCAGCAGGTGCAGCAGCCCGTTCATCAGCGCGAGATCGGTGCCCGCGCAGATCTGCAGGAACAGGTCCGCCTTGTCCGCGGTGCCGGTGCGCCGCGGATCGACGACGATCAGCTTCGCGCCGGCCTTCACGCGGTCCATCATCCGCAGGAACAGGATCGGGTGGCAGTCCGCCATGTTCGCGCCGATCACGAAGAACAGGTCCGCGCGATCGAAGTCCTGGTACGAGCCCGGCGGGCCGTCCGCGCCGAGCGACAGCTTGTAGCCGCTGCTCGCGCTCGCCATGCACAGCCGCGAGTTCGACTCGATCCGGTTGGTGCCGACGAAACCCTTCGCGAGCTTGTTGATCAGGTACTGCGCCTCGATCGACATCTGGCCGGACACGTAGAACGACAGCGCGTCCGGGCCGTGCGCATCGAGCACCGCGCGCAGGCGGCGGCCGGTTTCGCCGATCGCGTCGCGCACCGGCAGCGGCACGAGGTCGTCCTCGCGCGCGCGGCGCACGAACGCGCCCTCGAGCCGCCCCGATTTGCGCAGCGCGACGTGCGCCGACGAGCCTTTGGTGCAGAGCCGCCCGAAGTTGGTCGGGTGGTCGGGGTCGCCGGACACCTTGACGACCTCGCCGTCCTCGACGTGCAGCACCATCCCGCAGCCGACGCCGCAGTACGGGCACACGGTCTTCACGTTCGTCGCGGCCATGGTCGCTCCGGGCCGCTCAGGCCGCGACCCACACGACGCCGTCCTCGATGCGCGACGGATACGTGCTGATCGACTGCTCGGGCGCTTCGAGGCATTCGCCGGTGCGCAGGTCGAAGTGATGCTTGTACAGCGGCGACGCGACGACGATCCGCTCGCCGAGGCTGCCGATCAGGCCGCGCGACATCACCGCCGCCTGCGACGCCGGGTCGACGTTGTGGATCGCGAACACACCGCCGGCCGCGTGCGCGACGTTGAACACGGCGATCTGCTCGCCGTTGACGAGCGCGCACACGCCGGTGTTCGGCACGATCTCGTCGATCGCGCAGACGCGGGTCCAGGATTCGTGGCTCGATGCGTGGCTCATGGCTTGCTCCTTGTTGACGATGATCGGGATGGGCTTCAGGCGGTTTCGGTTTCGAGCACCACCGGAATCTCGATGCGCTTGCCGCGCACGCGCTCCTCGGGCGTCGCGGGGCGAATCTGGCCGCGCGTCTCGACGAACGCGATGTTCGCGTCGGGCGCGTCGCTGTTCACGAAGTGGCGGAAGCGCTTGCGCGTCTCGGGATCGGTGACGGCCTTCTTCCACTCGCATTCGTAGGTGTCGACCACGTGCTGCAGGTCCGCCTCCAGTTCGGCGGCCAGGCCGAGCTTGTCGTGCACGACCACGTCGATCAGGTAGTCCAGCCCGCCTTCGAGGTTGTCGCGCCACACGCTCGTGCGCTGCAGCCGGTCCGCGGTGCGGATGTAGAACATCAGGAAGCGGTCGATGTAGCGGAGCAGCGTGTCGTGGTCGAGGTCGGAAGCGAGCAGTTCCGCATGGCGCGGCTTCATCCCGCCGTTGCCGCACACGTACAGGTTCCAGCCCTTCTCGGTCGCGATGATGCCGACGTCCTTGCCCTGCGCCTCCGCGCATTCGCGCGTGCAGCCCGACACGCCGAACTTGATCTTGTGCGGCGCGCGCAGGCCCTTGTAGCGGTTCTCGATCTCGATCGCGAGGCCGACCGAATCGTCGACGCCGTAGCGGCACCACGTCGAGCCGACGCACGACTTCACGGTGCGCAGCGACTTGCCGTACGCATGGCCCGACTCGAAGCCCGCGGCGATCAGCTCTTCCCAGATCAGCGGCAGCTGCTCGACGCGCGCGCCGAACAGGTCCACCCGCTGGCCGCCGGTGATCTTCGTGTAGAGGCCGTATTTCTTCGCGACCTGGCCGACCGCGATCAGCCCTTCCGGCGTGACTTCGCCGCCCGCCATGCGCGGCACGACCGAATACGTGCCGTCGCGCTGGATGTTCGCGAGGTAGTAGTCGTTCGAATCCTGCAGGCCGGCGTGCTCCTTCTTCAGCACGAACTCGTTGAAGCACGACGCGAGGATGCCCGCGACCGCCGGCTTGCAGACGTCGCAGCCGAGGCCGTGGCCGTGCTTCGCGAGCAGCGCGTCGAAGGTCGTGATCCGCTCGACGCGGATCAGGTGGAACAGCTCCTGGCGCGAGAACGGGAAGTGCTCGCAGAGGTGGTTGTTGACCGCGAGGCCCTGCTTCTTCATCTCGGCCTTCATGACCTGCGTGACGAGCGGCACGCAGCCGCCGCACGACGTGCCCGCGCCCGTGCACGACTTCAGCGCGCCGATGCTGGTCGCGCCGCCGGCCACCGCCGCGCACAGCTGCGACTTCGACACGTTGTTGCACGAGCAGATCTGCGCGCCGTCGGGCAGCGCGTCGACGCCGAGCGCGGGCTTCGCCGCGCCGTCCGACGCCGGCAGGATCAGGAATTCCGGCGCGTCGGGCAGCTCGATGCGGTTCAGCATCATCTGCAGCAGCGTGCCGTATTCGGCCGCGTCGCCCACCATCACCGCGCCGTGCAGGAACTTGCCGCAGTCGGACACGACGAGCTTCTTGTAGACCTGCTTGCGCTCGTCCGCGTACTGGTAGGTGCGGCTGCCGGCCGTCGCACCGTGCGCGTCGCCGATGCTCGCGACGTCCACGCCCATCAGCTTCAGCTTCGTGCTCAGGTCCGCGCCGGCAAAGGCCGCGGCTTCGCCCGCCAGCTGCTTCGCGACCACCCGCGCCATGTCGTAGCCCGGCGCGACGAGGCCGTACACCATGCCGTTCCACGCCGCGCATTCGCCGATCGCGTAGATGTCCGGGTCGCTCGTGCGGCAGCTGTCGTCGATCGCGACGCCGCCGCGCGGGCCGAGGTCGAGCCCGCATGCGCGCGCCAGCTCGTCGCGCGGGCGGATGCCGGCCGAGAACACGATCATGTCGGTGTCGAGGTGCGTGCCGTCGGCGAACTGCATCCGGTGCGTGCCTGCCTCACCGTCGACGATCTCGAGCGTGTTCTTGCCGGTATGCACCTGCACGCCGAGCGCCTCGATCTTCGCGCGCAGCATGCGGCCGCCGCCGTCGTCGACCTGCACCGCCATCAGGCGCGGCGCGAATTCGACCACGTGCGTGTCGAGCCCCAGGTCGCGCAGCGCCTTCGCGCATTCGAGCCCGAGCAGGCCGCCGCCCACCACCACGCCGCGCTTCGTGTGCGCCCCGCATGCCTGCATCGCCTCGAGATCCTCGATCGTGCGGTACACGAAGCAGTCCGCGCGGTCGCGCCCCGGCACCGGCGGCACGAACGGCCGCGAACCGGTCGCGAGCACCAGCTTGTCGTACGCGAGCGTTTCGCCGGACGCGAGCGTGACCGTGTGCGCGTCGCGGTCGATCGACGCGACCTGGGCGTTCAGGCGCAGGTCGAGGTGCGGGTGATCCGCGAAGAAGCCCGGCGCGACCAGCGACAGCTCGTCCGCCGACTTGCCCGAGAAGAATTCGGACAGGTGCACGCGGTCGTACGCGGGGCGTGGCTCCTCGCCGAGCACGGTCACCTGCAGCGCGCCCGGGGCGTGCGCCGCGACGCATTCGAGCAGCTTGTGACCGACCATGCCGTGACCGATGACGATGAGTTTCATGATGGGATTTCCTCGAACGATCAGTTTGCGATGCCGCTTGCGGCCAGCGCGCGCTCGCGCAGCGCCGCCTCGCGGGCCTTGTGTTCTTCGCTGAAGCGCACCGCCATCGCGCACAGCGCCGACACGGTGACGATCAGGCCGAGCAGGCTCAGCGTGTGCTGCACGTCGCCGATGCCCTTCAGCAGGAAGCCCGCCGCGACCGCGCCCACGTTGCCGCCCGCGCCGACGATGCCCGCGACGCCGCCGAGCGCCTTGCGGTCGATGAACGGCACGAGCGCGTAGGTCGCGCCGCATGCCATGTGCGTGAACAGGCCGAAGGTCAGCATCGCGACCAGCGCGATGCCGATGCCGTTCGCATGCGAGAACCAGATCAGCCCGAGCCCTTCGCCGACGATCAGCACGCACAGCAGCGTCGCGCGCACGTCGAGGCTGCGGCGCGCGGCGACCTTGTCCGACAGCCAGCCGCCGAGCGCGCGGGCGAACAGCGCGAGCACGCCGAACAGGCCCGCGGCAAAGCCCGCGTCCTTCAGCGACAGGTTGAAGTGATCGACGTAATACAGCGCGGCGACGTTGTGGATGAACACCTCGACGCCGAAGCACGCGCCGTACGTGACGAACAGCATCCACACGCGGTAGTTCGCGCACGCGGCGGCAAAGCTCGCCCAGCCGCCCTTCTTGCCGCTGTCGATCGTCACGCCCTGCTTGCGCAGCGCGACGAAATCGCCTTGCGGGCAATCCTGCGTATAGCGCCAGTAGACCCACGCCATCGCGAGCATCGCGACGCCCGGCACGGCGAGCGCGACGCGCCACGCGGACGCATCGCCGAAGCCGAGCATCAGCGCGGCCGCGACCAGCAGCGGCAGGAACGCCTGCGCCGCGCCCGCGCCGGCGTTGCCCCAGCCGGCCGAGGTCGCGTTCGCGGTGCCGACGACGTTCGGCGCGAACATCACCGACGTGTGGTACTGCGTGATCACGAAGCTCGCGCCCACCGCGCCGATGCCGAGCCGGCACAGCAGGAACGTCAGGTAGTCATGGCTGAACGACACCGCGAACACCGGAATCGCGCCGATCGCGAGCAGCCCCGCATACACGCGCCGCGGGCCGTAGCGGTCGCACAGCGGGCCGACCACCAGCCGCACGACGATCGTCGCGGCCACCGCGGCGATGTTGATGTTCGCGACTTGCGCGGCGCTCAGGTGGAATTCGCGCGCGATCAGCGGCATCAGCGGCGCGCACGCGAACCACGCGAAGAAGCAGACGAAAAACGCCATCCACGTCAGATGGAACGCGCGCATCGGCGCACTGCGGAAACTGAAGAGATCGATGCGGGTAGCTTTCTCGGACATAGCTCATTCACCAAACAAAAACGGCGTCCTGCGCATCCGGTCACCTGTCGTGACCTGATGCGTAGGACGCCGTTGCCCATGAAGCCCGTTGCCGGGCGCGTCGATAATCGGTGCTGCGGGCCAATCGCCGTTGATTGGCTCGATCGAGACTATGCAAGCGCCGTGCCATGTCGAGCTCCATCCCATCGTATGACGGTTTGCGGCGTGTTCAAGCGATACGAAGCCCGTATTTGAGCTGGATCAGCGACGCGTCGTGATGCAGCGAGGCACAGTTGTGGTGCGATGCAGCACTGCCGCCGTGCCGCATCGCGGTGCACGCTCGTGGTGAATCGCGCACGCGCATGCGGCATCGCACCGGTGCGCGCGCACGCGCGCCGGCATCCCGGTCAGCCGGCCCTGCGCCGCCGCGCACGATGCAACCTCGCGCCCGGCGAAAGCTGGCCCGGATATTGCTCGAAGGTGGGAAGACATCGGCAATGGCGCCGATGTGCGGTACCCGCAGCACGCGCGCCCGCCGTCACGGCCGGGGCATCCGGACAACGGCGTCCCTCCGTGCCGACACGCACGGACGGATGCCGTTGTCGCTTCGACGCACGCGTGCGGGCCACCGCACCGGAACCCGCCTCACACTCGACCGCCACGCACGCGTGGCAATGGGACATCGATCATGACGACTGGCAAGGTCACCCTGCTCGGCGCCGGCCCCGGCGATCTCGACCTGCTCACGCTGAAGGCCGTGAAGGCACTCGCGGCCGCCGACGTGTTGCTGCTCGACGATCTGGTCAATCCGGCGATCGTCGAACTCGCGCCGCAGGCGCGCGTCGTGCGCGTCGGCAAGCGCGGCGGCTGCCGCTCGACGCCGCAGGCGTTCATCGAGCGCCTGATGCGCCGCTACGCGCTGCGCGGCGCGCACGTCGTGCGCGTGAAGGGCGGCGAGGCGCTGCTGTTCGGCCGCGCCGGCGAGGAGCTGAAGACGCTGCGCGACGCGGCGATTCCGGTCGAGATCGTCAACGGCATCTCGTCCGGCTTCGCGGCGGCGGCGAGCCTCGGCGTGTCGCTCACGCATCGCGAGCATTGCCAGGGGGTCACGTTCGTCACCGCGCACCTGCAGGATCACGGCGAACCCGACTGGCCGCGCCTCGCGGCAACCGGCACGACGCTCGCGATCTACATGGGCATGAGCCGCATCGAGCGGATCGCGGCCGGCCTGCTCGCCGCGCTGCCCGCGTCGACGCCGGCCGCGGCGGTGCAATGGGCGGGCACGCCCGACGAGCGGCGCTGGTCGGGCACGCTCGGCGCGCTCGCGCACGGCGTCGCGCAGGCGGGGCTCGGCAGCCCGGCGGTGATCCTGGTCGGCGCGGCGATCGGCGCGGCGGCGGCAGGCGCAGGCACGCAAGCGGATGACGCCGCCGCGCCCGCGGTTCAGCGCGCGGCGTAGGATGCGGCACGCAACGCGGCGCCGGCCGCCCATCTATAGTGAAAGCAACGGCCGCCCGCGCGGCGACCGGCGCCCGCCGTCGTGCGATGCACGCGGCGGCGCCGGGCCGGCGGGCGCCACCGCCCTGTTCGATCCGATCGCATCATGAGCGCGTCCGCTTCCCCCCTCCGGCTGCGCGTGCTGCTCGTCACCGATACGCAGAAACCGATCGGCGACCTGCGCGACGCGCTTGCGCGCCTCGGCTACGAGATGCTGAACGAAGTGGCGACGCCGGCGCGGCTGCCGGCGGCCGTCGAGGCGCAACGGCCCGACGTCGTGATCATCGACACCGAATCGCCGTCGCGCGACACGCTCGAACAGCTCGCCGTGATGAACGCAACCGCGCCGCGCCCGGTGCTGATGTTCAGCCACGACGCGAACCAGACGCTGATCCGCGCGGCGGTCGGCGCGGGCGTCAGCGCGTATCTCGTCGAAGGGCTGTCGGCCGAGCGGCTCGCGCCGATCCTCGAGGTCGCGCTGGCCCGCTTCTCGCACGACGACGCGCTGCGCCGGCGGCTCGCCGACGTCGAGCGCGAGCTCGAGGATCGCAAGCTGATCGATCGCGCGAAACGCCTGCTGATGGACCGCCGCGCGCTGTCCGAACACGATGCCTACGCGCTGCTGCGCAAGCGCGCGATGGACCAGGGCATCCGCATCGTCGACGCCGCGCGCCAGGTGCTCGCGGGCGCCCCGCAACCATGAACTCCCCTGCCATGACGACTTCGACCGCCGCCGCGCCGGAACGCGCGCACCTCCGTCTCGGCTTCGTCGCGCTGAGCGACGCCGCCCCGCTGATCGTCGCGCAGCGCCTCGGCCTCGGCGCCCGCCACGGGCTCACGCTCGAGCTGAGCCGCCAGCCGTCGTGGGCCGCGGTGCGCGACAAGCTGCTGTCCGGCGAGCTCGACGCCGCGCATGCGCTGTACGGCCTCGTGTGCGGGATGCAGCTCGGCATCGGCAGCCCGCAGGCCGACATGGCCGTGCTGATGGTGCTGAACCGCAACGGCCAGGCGATCACGTTCTCCGGGCCGCTCGCCGATGCGTTCCGCGCGCACGGCAACCTGCCGGATGCGCTCGCGACGCTCGGCCGCCGGCCGGTGCTCGCGCAGACCTTCCCGACCGGCACGCACGCGATGTGGCTCTATCACTGGCTCGCGTCGCACGGCGTCGACCCGCTGCGCGACATCCGCAGCGTCGTGATTCCGCCGCCCGAAATGGTCGCCGCGCTCGCCGCCGGCGAGCTCGACGGCTTCTGCGCGGGCGAGCCGTGGCATGCGGTGGCCGAGGCCTGCCGGGCGGGCCGCACCGTCGCCGCGACGAGCGAGGTCTGGCCCGATCATCCGGAAAAGGCGCTCGCGTGCCGGCGCGATTTCGCCGCGCTGTACCCGAATGCCGCGCGCGCGCTGATCCGCACGCTGGTCGATGCGTGCGCGTGGCTCGACGATCCCGCGCACCGCCGCGACGCCGCCGGCTGGCTCGCGTCGCCGGACGCCATCGGCGTGCCGGCCGCGCTGATCGCGCCGCGCCTGCTCGGCGACTACGGCGCCGGGCCGTTCGCCGCGCCGCCGCTGCCGATCGCGTTTCATGCGCGCGGCACCGTGAACCGGCCGTGCGCGGACGACGGCCGGTGGTTCGTGTCGCAATACCGGCGCTGGGGCATGCTCGACGGCGCGCCCGACGCCGACGCAAACGTCGCAACAATCGCGCACACCGCGATGTATGATGCTGCCGTCGCCGAAATGGGCGCGACGTACGCCGGTTGATCCGCGCGTTCGGGAACCGATTTCCGGATCGCGTTCCGAACGGGTGGCCCGCCAGATTTTTGGGTCGGCGCAGACGCCCCCGGTCCCCGCGCTTCGATGAAGCGACGACGCCCGCAACCTGCCCGATTCCGATGCCGAACCCAACGCACGCGCCGCTCGACGCGCTGCTTGCCGAAATCCGCGCGTGCCGCGCCTGCGAAGCCGTGCTGCCGCTCGGCCCGCGCCCCGTGCTGCGCGCGCACCGCGACGCGCGCATCCTGATCGTCGGCCAGGCGCCCGGCGCACGCGTGCATGCGAGCGGCATCCCGTGGGACGACGCGAGCGGCAAGCGGCTGCGCGACTGGCTCGCCGTCGATGCCGACACGTTCTACGACGCCACCCGCTTCGCGATCGTGCCGATGGGCTTCTGCTATCCGGGCCGCGGCGCGAGCGGCGACAACCCGCCGCGCCCCGAATGCGCGCGGCTGTGGCTCGACCGGCTGCTCGCCGGGCTGCCGGCGATCCGGCTGACGCTGCTGATCGGCCAGTACGCGCAGCGGCATTTCCTGCGCGACACGCGCAAGGCATCGCTGACCGACACCGTCGCGGCATGGCGCGACTACGGCCCGGCGGTGCTGCCGCTGCCGCATCCGTCGCCGCGCAACCAGGCGTGGTTCAAGCACCATCCGTGGTTCGACGCCGACGTCGTGCCCGAACTGCGCCGCCGGGTCGCCGCCGCCCTCGCGGCGCATTGACCCGCTTCCAACCAGGAACCATCAGTGAAAGACATCGATTTCGCGTGCACGACCTGCGGCAAGTGCTGCCACGACCTGCGCCTCCCGCTGACGATCGACGAAGCGCGCGGGTGGCTGCAACGCGGCGGCCACGTCGAGCTGCTGTGCGACGCGATCCCGTGGCCCGTCGAACCCGAGCCGGACAACGCGCTCGCCGCCTACAAGCGGGCCCGCTCGACGCCGGCGCTCAGCGGCACGCTGCCGGTGCGCGTGACCACGGTGATCACCGCGTCCTACACGGGGCCGTGCCCGAACCTGCAGGCCGACATGCGCTGCGGGATCTACCTCGAACGGCCGCTCGTGTGCCGGATCTATCCGGCGGAAATCAACCCGTTCGTCGAGCTGTCGCCGCAAGGCAAGAGCTGCCCGCCCGACGCATGGCACGCGACGCCGCTGCTGCGCGCGGGCAGCATCGTCGACGACCAGGTGCGGCGCGACATCGCGAGCTCGCGCGCGGCGAACGAGGCCGAAGCGCCGCTGCGCGCGCAGCTGTGCGCGGCGCTGGGCATCGCGACGGCGGCGGTCGCGAACGAAGGCTTCGTGATTCACGCGCCGCCGCCGGAGGCGCTGCTCGCCGCGCTGGCCGGCGTGCGCGCCGCGTCGGCCGCGCATCACGCGGCCACGCCGTGGACGCTGCTGTCCAACCGCGCGGCGACGATCGACGCGCTCGCGTCGGTGGGCGCCGCGACGCGGCCGACGGCCAGCACGCCCGATGCACGGCCGCTCGGCTACCTCGGCTTCTATCCGGACGCGCCGGCCGCGTAACGAACGGCGGCGGCGCGCCGGCGTGCGATCAACCGCCCGCCGCCGCCCGCGCAAGCCGGTCGACGAACCAGTCGCACGCGAACGCGGTCCGCGCGGCCGAATGGTTGTAGATCGTATGCTCGCCGTCCGGCCATACCTCGAGCGTCGCGTCGCCGGACGTCGCCGCATCGAGAAACGGCTGCTGGTCGTCGAGCCGGATCAGCGGATCGGCGCCGCCGTGCAGCACCAGCAGCGGACACGCGATGCGATCGCGTTCCGGTGCGAAGCGCATCCGCGCGAAGTTCGCCGAGATCGCGTCCGGGTCCGCATTGCCGAGCATCGCGGCGGCCTGCTCGACGAACGTGCGGAACGGCAGCAGCGTCGGCGCGGCGAGCGCGCCGTTCACGCAGCATGCGGCGATCCGGCGGTCCGCCGCCGCGGCGGACGCGGCCCACAGCCCGCCGATGCTGTTCCCCCAGATGCCGGCCGGGCCGAGCGACGCGTCGCCCACCACATGGTCGACGAAACGCCGGTACGCGGCCGTGACGTCGACATCGACGTAGATCCGCTGCTCGAGCCGCGTCTCGCCCTGCCCGGGCCCTTCGGCGAGCAGCGTCGCGAGCCCGCGCGCCGCGAGCGCGCGCGCGATCGGCCAGTACGCGAAGCCCCAGCCGCTCTGCCCGCCGAACACGATCACCGTGCCGCGCAGCGGAATCGACGTCGGCCGGACGAGCCAGCCGACCAGATGCGCGGCGGCAAACGGCAGCTCGACCCGCTCTATCCGCAGCGTCGACCAGTCCGCCAGGCGCCGCGCGGCATCGGTGATGCGCGCATACAGTGCCCGCTTGCGCGGCACGTCGTCGTTGAACGCCATCTGCGCGAACAGCAGGTCGGCGATCGCCATCGCGTGCGCGTCCGCCGCCGTCGCCAGGTGCCCGGCATCGGCCGCCTGCGCGGCGCGCGCAAGCTGGGCATCGGCCAGCGCCTCGGCCGCGATGTCCCAGCGTTCGCCGGCGGCCGTACGCGCATGCAGCGCCGTCGCATCCGCGTAGTCCATCCCGCAGTCGAGCAGCCGCGTGAGCGGCATCGCGCGCTGCAGCGCGAGCGTGTAGGGAGAAAGAGAAAGGGTATCGGTCATCGTGTACGCCCTCTCACGACACGCGCGCGGCAACCGCATCCGCCGCATCCGGCAGCGCGGGCGCGTCGCGCCAGTGCAGTTGCTCGCGCGGCGCGTCGACCCGCGCGCCGAGATCCTTCGGGTCGGCCACCGATCCGACCACCACGACCCGGTAACCGGCGCGGCCGAGCATCGATGCCGCGACGAGTCCGGTCGGCCCGTATCCGACGACGGCCACGTCGTAGTGCTCGGCGGCCCGCTCGCCGCTGGGGTTCAGGTTGGCTTCCACCTGTTGTCTCCGGATCAATGTTGGTGGTTCGTGCCCTGCTCGAACGGCAGGTCGAGGTGTCGGTTCGTCAGCGCGACGACGCATCGGGCGGCGTGCCGTCGAACGCGCGCTGCAGCAACTCACGCAGCGCCTGCCGCTCGATCGGCCGCGGGTTCCAGTACGGATTCGCCACCGCGAGATCGGCGGCGCGGTCGAGGTCGGCCGCCTGCATGCCGAGTTCGCTCAGCGCGACCGGCGCGCCGTTGTCGCGCGCGAGGTCGTAGAGGCCGCGCGCCGCATCGTCCGCGCCGATCGCGCGCGCGATCCGGCGCATCGCGTCGGGCGCGTGGGCCGCGTTGTACGCGAGCGCGTGCGGCAGCACGACGGTGTGCGTCTGCGCATGCGGCAGGTTGAAGGTGCCGCCGAGCGTGTGGCACAGCTTGTGGTGCAGCGCCATGCCGACGTTGCCGAGCACCATGCCGCACAGCCACGCGCCGTACAGCGCATCGCCGCGCGCGCCGAGATCCGCCGGGTCGCGCCGCACGCCGGGCAGGCCCTGCGCCAGCGCGCGAATGCCTTCCTCGGCGATCAGGCTCATCACCGGATTCGCGTTGTTCGCGTACAGCCCCTCGGCCGCATGCGCGATCGCGTTGATGCCGCTCGTCACCGACAGCGCGACCGGCAGCGTCACGGTCAGCTCGGGGTCGTAGATCACCGTCTTCGGCAGCACGCGCGCATCGGTGCCGGTGCGCTTCAGGCCGCCGTCGGTCACGCCGTAGATCGGCGTCATCTCGCTGCCCGCATAGGTGGTCGGAATCGCGAGGATCGGCAGGCTGCTTTCGAGCGCGATCGCCTTGCCGAGCCCGACCGTCGACCCGCCGCCGACGGCGATCGCGCAATCCGCGTCGCACGCCTTCGCGACATCGCGCGCGTCGCGGGCAACGTCGAGCGGCACGTGCATCGTCGCGCGATCGTAGACGCCCGCCGCGCGCGCGCCGAGCCGATCGGCCAGCGACTGCGCGAGCGCGCGCTGCTCGGGCGTGCACAGCACGAGCGCGCGCTGCGCGCCGAGTTCCCGCACCTCGCGCTCGAGGTGGCGCAGGCTGCCCGCGCCGAAGATCACGCGCGCCGCGCGTGCCTGATAAATGAAATCCGTGATTGCCTGCATGATGTCTCCGTCATTCCGTCACGTAATCGACCTGGTGGCGCGCAATGCGCAGGCCGGCCAGTTCGTCGCGCACGCGGGCGTGCTCCGGGTGCGCCGCGTAGCCGTCGAGCGCTTCGCGCGACGCGAATTCCGCGACGAGCACGAGATCGCACGCGTAATCGGCCGCGCTGACATCCGCGCCCACTTCGACGTGCGTCATCCCAGGAATCCGCCCGCGCAACCCCTCGAACGCGGCCTTCACGCGCGCACGCGCCTGCGCCCGCTCGCCGTCGGTCTCGCCCGCCACGCGCCACATCACGATGTGGCGGATCATGTCGCCCGCCCCGCGCGGTTCAGCACGAAATCGAAGTCGAGCGTGTAATACGGCACGTCGACGCGCGTGCCGTCCGGCGCGATGCCCGGCGGATGCCGGACCCAGTCGGCCACCAGCGTCGAGCGCACGCCGAACACCGCGTCGGAGTCGAGATAGCGGTCGCCGTCGCGGAACACGTGCGTGATCAGCGTTTCGTAGCCGGGCGCCTGGATCATGAAATGCAGGTGCGCGGGCCGCCACGGATGGCGGCCGAGCGCGTCCAGCAGCGCGCCGACCGGGCCGTCGTGCGGAATCGGATACGGCTCGGCGAGGATCGAGCGGAACGCGAAGCGGCCGTCGGCATCGGTGCGCAACCGGCCGCGCGCGCGGTGCGCGATTGCACCGTCGTCGCAGGCCGGCAACTGCACGTCGTAGTGCCCGTCCTGGTCGGCCTGCCAGACGTCGAGCAGCGCGTGCGCGACCGGCGTGCCGTCGAGCGCGCGCACGTGCCCGTTGACGAAGCACGGCTCGCCGCACGCGCCGTTCGCGATGTCGTCGAACGACTGGTACTCGGGGCTGCCTTCGACGTAGAACGGGCCGAACACGGTCGCTTCCGTGCAGCCGGCCGGCTTCGTGTGATTCTGCGCGGTGACGAGCGTCGACAGGCCGAGCACGTCGGACAGCAGGATGAATTCCTGGCGCTGGTCGTCGGTGATATGGCCGACCGCCGTCAGGAACGCGATCGCGGCCTGCCATTCGGCCTCGGTCAGCTTCGTTTCGCGGGCAAACGAATGCACGTGCTGGACCAGGCTCGTCATGATCGTCCGCAGGCGCTCGTCGCGGCAGCCGGACAGCGAGGCGATCACCGCCTGCGTAATCGTGTCTTCGTTGAGGTTGCGCATCTGGGTTGTCTCCGGGTGTCGTTCGATCCAGTGTTGGCGTAACATTAATTCCTTCTCTTTCAGGAAAAAAGACACGCCAGCGGAGTTTTGTTCTCCACCAGGCGGAGAAATCGGATTCATGGACAAGTTGACGCAGATCGAATTCTTCGTGCAGGTCGCCGAGCTGGGCAGCCTGTCGAAGGCCGCCGAACGGCTCGGCATGTCGAGCGCGGCGGCGAGCCGCTGCCTGAATGCGCTCGAGGAGCGGCTCGCCGCGCGGCTCGTCGAGCGGACCACGCGCCGCCTGTGGCTGACGGACGCCGGGCGCGAATACCACCGGCGCTGCGTCGCGATCCTGACCGAGCTGTCCGAAGCGGACGCGGCGGTCAACGAGGCGAGCGTCAACCCCACCGGCACGTTGCGCGTCACGGCGTCGGTGTCGTTCGCGTCGATCTACATCGCGCCCGCGCTGCCCGAATTCCATCGGCGCTACCCGAACCTGAACGTGCAGATCATCGCGGCGAACCGCTACCCCGATTTCATCGAGGCGGGCATCGACGTCGCGATCCGCACGCGCGAGCACGAGGCCGATTCGGGCATCACCGTGCGCCGGCTGGCGGAGACCCGGCGCGTGCTGGCCGCGTCGCCCGGCTATCTCGCGAAACACGGCGCACCGGCCACGCCCGATGCGCTGTGCGACCACGAACTGCTCGTCTACAACCTCGCGAACGATCCATACGTGCTGCATTTCCGGCGCGGCGCGAAGAAGCAGTCGGTCGCGATCAAGAGCGTGCTCGACGCGAACGAGGGCCAGGTGATCCGCGCGGCGGCGCTCGCCGGGCTCGGCATCCTGATCCAGCCGCTCTACATCATTCACGGCGACATCGTCGCCGGCAAGCTCGTGCCGGTGCTCGCCGACTGGCAGTTGCCCACGCTCGCGGTCAACATCGCGTACCAGAGCCGCCGCCATCAGCCCGCGAAGATCCGCGTGTTCGCCGAATTCCTGATCGAGCGCTTCGAGCGCCTCGGGCTCGCGCGCAAGTGGATGGAAGTCGGGCGTTGAGCGTGCGGGCGATGCGCGCGGCATGATGCCGCCGCGCACGCATTCCAGCGCCCACGCGCGCCCACGCCGCACCGCCGCCGCGCATTTCTCCGCGCGCCGGAGAACTGTTCTTCCTCCCGCCAACTTTTTCGCGATCGTCACACGCTCTACAGTCCGTCTCGCCTGATGCGCGCTTCGCCGCGCGCCGGCAGCTCCGAACGAACCGGCGCCCCCCGCCCGGTTCGCCGGACACATCACAACAAACGAAGACACGGTCTGGAGACGTCATGAGATTCGCATTCCCGCGCGCGCTGGGCGCAACCCTGATCGCCTGCGCGATCGCCACGCCTGCCGCGGCCACCGGGAACGGGCAGATCAGCTACCCGTTCGGCGTCAACACGGTGCTGAACGGCATGCTCCCGCCGCCCGGCCATACGCAGTACTTCAACTATTCGCTCTACTACGCATCGAGCAAGTTCGTCGGCCCGCGCGGCGGCGACACGGTGCCCGGCTTCCACCTGAGCGCGGTCGCGGAAACGCCGCGCGTCGTGCATACGTGGGGCGCGACGCTCGGGCCCTTCTCGATCTCGAATTCGCGGTGCGCAACCGCCCGCAGGGCGAAAAACCGTGGGTGCAGTTCAGTTTCCCGATCTGATCCGAGCCGGGCCGAGTGACGGACGCCGCGGCGGCTGGCGCCCGCGCGGCTTCCTGCGGCACCGCGATTCGCTGTACCATCGCGGCTCAATCCGCGTCACGAATAGCCGAATCCGTCATGTCCTCCTCTGCCCCGCCGCGCCTGTACGGGATGCCCGAACGCAGCGACCGGCTCGATTTCTATATCCGCGACCAGGCGTCGCGCCAGGCGATCACCGAGCCGCACCGGCACGCGTATTTCCAGATCCAGTTCAATCTCGGCGGCGACACCGAGCAGCGGATCGGCGGCGTCACGCGGCCGTTTCCGCGCGGCGCGCTCGCGTTCGTGCTGCCGCACCGCGAGCACCTGATTCCGCATCCGGAAGGCGCGCACTTCGTCGTGATCAACTTCAGCCAGGCGTTCCTGCGCGCCGATCTCGACGTCGACCCGCTCGACCTCGAGGACGTGCCCGCGCACCGCGTGCCCGAGCTGACGCCGTTCCGCTTCCAGGAGCACCTCGATTTCATCCTGACCGGCGACGCGTTCGACGAGGCGCGCCGCCTCGCGCTGTGCATGCTCGATGCCGACCGCGTGCGCACGTTCGGCTCGACGACGCTGCTGCGTGGCTACCTGCTGCAGCTGATCGGGCTCGTCTGCACGCAGTACGCGGGCGCGCTCGACAAGCTCGCGCAACGCGGCGCGCAGCGCGCGGGGCGGCGCGACGCGCTCGCGCGCGTGCTGCGCCACGTGCGCGCGAACCTGACCCGCGAGGACCTGACGCTCGCGGGCACCGCCGAGGCCGCGTTCCTGTCGCCGAACTAT
The DNA here is from genome assembly GCF_004343775.1 of Burkholderia sp. SRS-46. Lineage (GTDB taxonomy): Bacteria > Pseudomonadota > Gammaproteobacteria > Burkholderiales > Burkholderiaceae > Burkholderia. Next base: position 46,503 of record NZ_PTXL01000011.1, read on the forward strand.
CTCGCGCACCTGATCCGCAAGGAAACCGGCAGCACCTTCACCGATCTCGTGACCGAACGCCGCATCGCGCTCGCGCAATCGCTGCTCGCGCACACCAGCCGGCGCATCGCCGAGATCGCGCGCGCGGTCGGCTTCCGCGACGAAGGCTATTTCGCGCGCCGGTTCCGCGCGCGGGTCGGCGTGTCGCCGAAGGCGTATCGGGACGCGAACGCCGCGCTACCGGACGGCGACGCGTAGTTTTGTCCCGGAAAAGCGCAGTTGCGTCGCATCCGGCGCGGCGCGCGTCGGGTATCGTTCATGCATGCCGGCCGGGCCGCGACCCGCGCGCCGGCTGCCGTCTTCCTTCCGAACGAGGCCCCCGATGTCCGCATACGTCATCGACGCTCCCGAGCGTCCTTCCATCGAAGTCGACCTGTCGTCCGCGCGCTTTCCGCTGCGCCGCGTGTTCTGCGTCGGCCGCAACTACGCCGAGCATGCGCGCGAAATGGGCGCTGATCCGACCCGTGAGCCGCCGTTCTTCTTCATGAAGCCGGCCGATGCGATCGTGCCGGCGCACGGCACCGTCCCGTATCCGCCGCTGACGAACGACCTGCATCACGAAATCGAGTTCGTCGTCGCGATCGGCCGGGGCGGCCGCGCGATCGACCCGGCCGATGCGCTGTCGCATGTGTGGGGCTATGGCGTCGGCGTCGACCTGACGCGCCGCGACCTGCAGGCCGACGCGAAGAAGCTGAGCCGGCCGTGGGACTGGGCGAAGGGATTCGACGCATCGGGGCCCGTGACCGCGCTGCGCCCGGTGGCCGCCACCGGCCACCCGGCCGCGGGCCGCATCTGGCTCGCGGTCAACGGCGAGCCGCGCCAGCAAGGCGATCTCGCCGACATGATCTGGGCGGTGCCGGACGTCATTGCCTATGTGTCGCGCTCGGTCGAGCTGCAGGCCGGCGACCTGATCTTCACCGGCACGCCGGCCGGCGTGGGCGCACTGCAGCCGGGCGATCGCGTGACGGGCGGCGTCGACGGGGTCGCGCAGTTCGAATTCGTGATCGGGGCGAAGCCGTAAGCGCGACGGGCGCGTCGATCAGCGACGCGCCCGGTGGCGCGCGATGCCCGCGTGGCAAATCTGCTCGCACAACTGCGCGAACGGGATGCCGGACGCGCCGGCCGACTGCGGAAGCAGGCTCGTCGCCGTCATGCCCGGCAGCGTGTTGACCTCCAGGCACCACAGATTGTCGTGCGCGTCGAGGCGGAAGTCGGTGCGGCTGTAGCCGTCGAGTTTCAACAGCGTGTGCGCGCGCAGGGCGATCTGCTGCGCCGCCTCGACGATATCGTCCGGCAGGTCCGCGGGAAATTGCTCGCGCACCTGGCCCGCCTGGTATTTCGCCTTGTAGTCGAACACGGCATCCGGCGCGAGGACGATCTCGCCGACGGTCAATGCGCGATGGCCGAGCACGCCGACCGTCAGCTCCCGGCCGGCCACGAACTGCTCGATCATCACTTCCGCATCGAAGCGCCGGGCAACGCGCACCGCTTCGTCGAGGTCCGCCGGATTCCGCACGAGCGACAGGCCGACCGTGGAGCCCTCCCGGTTCGGCTTGACGATGAGCGGATAGCCGATGAGCTGCTGCGCCTTGTCGGCTTCGCAGGGCGCCATCAACCAGTGGGGCGTGCGAATGCCGGCGGCGGCGAACAGCCGTTTCGCCATGTCCTTGTCCATCGCGATCGCGCTGCCCAGATGCCCGCTGCCCGTGTAGGCCACGCCCGCCTGTTCCAGCATCGCCTGCAGGGTGCCGTCCTCGCCGGTGCCGCCGTGAAGCGCCAGAAACACCACGTCGGCGTCGGCCAGGTCGGCGATCGGGAGCATCGTCGGCATGCCCGCGCGAAATTCGGCGAGCGCCTCCGACGACGGCGGCAATGCGTCCACGCGCGATGCCAGCAGGCGGGTTTCCTGTTCCGGGGAAAGACGGCCGCGCGACGCATCCACGGCCACGACTTCGTGCTCCAGACTCCGCAATGCCTTGATCACCTGCCCGGCGCTCGCCAGCGACACTTCGCGCTCCGCACTGCTACCGCCAAACAGCACCGCAACTTTCAGCCTGGAATCATGCACAGTATTCCCCGCGCAAAGAGAAATCGATGGAACGACGAAAGGGTTTTCAAGCCGGCAGGCGCTGGACTTTATCGTATACAGACTTGTCTGTATACTTCGCCCAAGGCTTTGTGCGAGCGATATGAATGAGCGTTAAGCGACAGGATGTGCTGGATACCGCGACACGGCTCTTTGCCCGGTTCGGGTATCAGGCGGTGGGCATCGACCGGATCATCGACGAAGCCGGCGTCTCCAAGATGACGATGTACAAATACTTCCCGTCGAAGGGCGACCTGGTCGTGGAAGTGCTCCGGCAGCGCGAGGCGGATCTGGCCGCCGATCTCGTCGCGTTCGTCGCTGCGCGCGCGGATGCGCTTGGCCGGGTTCGCGCGGTGTTCGACTGGCATGACGCGTGGATCAAGGGAGACTTCTTCTACGGCTGCATGTTTGCCAGCGCCGCCGCGGAGTACGCCGCGAGTGACGCCCGGATTTTGCAGGCGTCCAACGAGCAGAAGCAGCATTTGAAGACCTACGTCGCGAGCCTGCTCGAACCGCTGACCGGCGCCGACGCGGCGCCGGGCTACGCGGCCAAGCTGATGCTGCTGCTCGACGGCGCCATCGTGGCCGCGCGCGTCAGCGGCAACAAGGAGGCGGCGCTGGAGGCATGGGACGCGGCGAGCGAATTGCTGGCAAGATTCGAAGCGGGCTCGCCGCCCGATGCCGATCCGGCGCGCGCATCGCGCGCGCCCTGAATGGCTGCCGTCACCACTTCTTTCCTTGAGGGCTGTTTGAATGATTCGTATCGCCAACGTCGATGATGCCGGCCGCCTGGCCGAGCTGAAGCGCGAAACGTTCCGCGAAACCTTTGTCGAGGGCTTCGGCATCCGTTACGGAGCCGACGATCTCGCGGCGTACGAAGCCGAAAGTTACGCGCCGGATGTCGTCAGGCACCAGCTTGCCGATCCGGAGCATCGAACCTGGGTGGTGGAAACGGACGAACGCGCGCTGACCGGTTATGCGCATGTCGGGCCATGCAAATTGCCGCATCCTGAAGTCCGGCCCGAAGACGGCGAGCTTTGCCAGATTTACCTGCGCCGCAGCGCGCAAGGCACCGGCGCCGGCCAGCGCCTGCTCGATCTTGCCCTCGCGTTCCTGGACGAGCATCGGCCGGGCCCGATCTGGCTGGGCGTCTGGTCCGGCAACGAACGCGCCATCGCGTTCTACGAGCGGGCCGGGTTCACGCGGGTTGGCGATTACGAATTCAAGGTCGGGAGCTCGACGGATTTCGAGTTCATCTATCGCCGCTGACAGGTTCCGCTGCCCCGCACGGGCCGGCCTCCGCTTCCCTTCCCGCCTGCTGCGCCGCCGTTGCCCGTACAATCCCCGGCAACCGAATTGCACGCTTCCCCTTCCGTGACGACCACCCTTGAACAACTGCGCGCGGGCCAGCTTGCCGGCGCCCGCCACCTGAAGCTCGCCTGCGGCCTGACCGAGTTCCCGCGCGAGATCTTCGATCTGGCCGACACGCTGGAAATGCTCGACCTGAGCGGCAACGCGCTGTCGACGCTGCCGGACGATCTGCCGCGCCTGCACCGGTTGCGCATCCTGTTCGCGTTCGACAACCGCTTCACCGAACTGCCCGACGTCCTGGGCGCCTGTCCGCAGTTGAGCATGATCGGCTTCAAGGCGAATCGCATCCGCACGGTGTCCGGCAAATCGCTCCCCCCGCAACTGCGCTGGCTGATCCTGACGGACAACGCGATCGAAACGCTGCCGGCCGAGCTCGGCAAGTGTTCGCAGCTGCAGAAGCTGATGCTCGCGGGCAACCGGCTGCGCGCGCTGCCGGAGGACATGGCCGCATGCTCGCGGCTCGAGCTCGTGCGCGTTGCCGCGAACCAGTTGAGCGCATTGCCGGCATGGCTGTTGCGCCTGCCCCGCCTGGCTTGGCTCGCATACGCGGGCAACCCGTTCAGCGCGGCACCGGAAGCGGCCGCGTCGGCCGACTCGGCGATCCCCGAGGTTCAGTGGGAGTCGCTGGTGCTGGAACAGAAGCTCGGCGAAGGCGCGTCGGGCGTCATTCATCGGGCGCGGCGGCACACGGATGCGGGCGACGCGTCGCCGCGCGTGGCCGTCAAGCTCTTCAAGGGCGCGATGACGAGCGACGGCTTGCCGGACTGCGAGATGGCCGCCTGCATCCACGCCGGACGCCACCCGAACCTGATCCCGGTGATCGGCAAGGTGCAAGGCCATCCGCTGGACGCGCACGGCCTGGTGATGGACCTGATCGATCCGGCGTTCGAGAATCTCGCCGGGCCGCCGAGCCTTGCGTCCTGCACGCGCGATGTCTATGCGGACGACACGCGCTTCGATTTCGCGTCGGCCTTGCGTATCGCGCACGGCATCGCGTCGGCCGCGTGCCACCTGCACGCGCGCGGCATCATGCATGGCGACCTGTATGCGCACAACATCCTGCATCGCCGTGCGGGGCACGCGTTACTGGGCGATTTCGGCGCGGCGTCCTGCTACGACGCCGACGATGCGCAATCCGGCGCCGCGTTGCAGCGGCTCGAAGTGCGCGCGTTCGGCTGCCTGCTCGAGGAACTGATGGCGCGCTGCGACGGCGGCCCGCTGCCGGCGATTCGAGCACTCGAAGCGCTCACGGCAGCATGCCAGAGCGAAGACGTCGACAGCCGGCCTTCGTTCGAAACGATCGCGGCCAGCCTGCTCGCCTGGGCGAGCCTGCCGCCAGCGGCGCATTGATCGCGCGGGAACGGGTGGCACGCGGCCGGCCTCGATTCGCCGAGGCCGCCGCAAGGGCCTGTTCACGCTTATAACGGGCTTGCGCTGGCCCCACGAATGATTTTTTTCGAATCAGGGAAACGTGCCTTTCCGCCCGCATTGCGGCGTCGTTCGTCGTTGCAATCGCTACGGCTATTGCGCCTCCTTTCTCCTTGCACGCGCCCAAAGGAAGTCCCCTTGGGGAACGGGCGGAAAAGCACGTTCGCAAGCCCGCTATGAGCGTGAACAGGCCCTAGCGCGCCCTGACCGACACGAACTTGCGCGTGTTGTTGCGCTGGATCAGCACCGCGATCACCTTCCCGCCCTTCGCCTCGAGCGTCGCGATGTCGTCCGGCGTCTCGAGCAGCGTGTCGTTCAGCGCGAGCACGACGTCGCCCGGCTGGATGCCGGCCGCCGCGGCCGGCCCGCGCGCGTCGTCCACCATCATCCCGACCGCGAGCCCGTCGAGCGGCGTTCGTCGTCGGTCAGCGGATGCATCGTCAGCCCGAGGCGATCCGCCGCCGGCGGCCGGCTGCGGCGCGGCAAGGTCCGCGCCCGCTGCCGGCCCGCCTGCCGCCGCGCCGCCCGTGACCGTCAGCGTCATCGGCGCGGTTGCAGATCAGCCTGAGCGGCGTCTTCGCGCCCGGCGGCAGCGCGGCCGCATAATCGTTCAGTTCTGCCGAGCGGCCGATCGGCTTGTCGCCGAGCTGCACGATCACGTCGCCGGGCTTCACGCCGATCGCGGCGGCCGGCGACCCGGGGTCGACCGCGTTGACGAGCGCGCCCGCCGGGCGCGGCAGGCCGAACGCGGCCGCGAGCCCCGCGCCGACGTCCTGCACGTCCATGCCGAGCGCATTACCCGCCGCGCTCCCCGCCGCATTGCGCTGCGCCTGCATCTGCGTCTGCAGTTGCGCGCGCACCTTGGCCGCGAGGCCGATCGGGATCGCGAAGGTCAGGCTCGCGTAGCGGTCCGCGCCCGTGTAGACCTGCACCGCGATGCCGATCACTTCGCCCGCGCGATTGAACACCGGCCCGCCGGAGTTGTCGGGGTTGACCGCGATGTCGGTCTGGAAGAACGGAAACGCGCTGCCGTCCGGCAGCGTGTGCGCGGTCGCGCTGACGATGCCGGCGGTGACCGTGTTCCCGGTGCCGTCCGGCGAGCCGATCGTGAGCACCGGTTCGCCGACCCGCACCTTCGCCGAATCGCCGAGCCGGACCACCGGCAGCTTCGTCGCCTCGATCTTCAGCACCGCGACGTCGCTCTGCGGATCGACCGTCAGCACGATCGCCTTGAATTCGCGACGATCGGTGAGCCGCACCGTCAGGTCGGTGGCCTGGTCGACGACATGCGCGGAGGTCAGGATCGTGCCGTCGGCGCTGACGATGAACCCGGAGCCGCCGCCCGACATCGCGCGCGGCGCCGTCTCGGCTGTCGGCGGCGGCTGCGGCACGCCGCGCCGGAAGAATGCGGCGAGCGGATCGTCGGGATCGAGCGCGGCGGCGGACGCGCCCGCCGGCGCGGGCGCCTGCGCGTCCGGTGACGCGGCGCTGATGTTCACGACCGCCGCGCCGTAGCGCTCGACGATCGCCGGAAAATCGACCGGCGCCGCGGCGAGCGGCGCCGCGCGCCTCTCCTTCGCCACGGGCGACGCGGGGCTCGCCGCGTTGGCCGTCGGCTGCAAGCACGGACAGCCGGCACACACTCCCCCGATCAGCGCGGCGCGAAGCACGGCGCGGACAAGCGTCTGGCGAACCACGGTGCACCTCCCCCGGCAGTCGTCGCGCCGCGCGCGCGAGACGCGCGCCCAGCCGACAATCACCCGTACACGAATCCATTTATAGTCCACGCCGCGCGCCAGAGCATACGAATCGCCGCCCCGCCCGCCAGGCGCCGAACCGCTGCGCATTGCCCGCAAAGCGGCGGCAGCCTTCGTTCCGGTCAAACCGGCCGCTTCGTCAATCCGCACATCTCCGACGGTCCGCCGCCGGTCCGCTCACGATCCGCCGAGGCGTAGCGCCAGCGCCGACAGCGTGCGCAGCAGCGGCTCGAACGCGTCCGCCGACGTGTTGCCGAAGCCGAGCACGAGCCCGTTGTGCGGCGTCTGCGCATGCATCGAGAAGCCCGACAGCGCGAACGGCCCGATGCCATGCGCGCGCGCGGCGTCGACGAGCGCGCGGTCCGCGTAGCGCGGCGGCAGGCGCAAAGTCAGATGCAGGCCGCACGGGCCGCCCTCGACGCGATGCGGCACGCTCAGCGCGCTGTCGAGCGCGGCCAGCAGCGCGAGCCGCCGGTCGCGGTACAGCCGGCGCATGCGGCCGAGGTGCCGCCCGTACTCGCCCTTCTCGATGAAGTCGGCCAGCGCGAGCTGCACGTGGCGCGCGCCGCCGCGCAGCAGTTCCGGCAGCACGGCGCGCACCGCCGACAGCAGCGCTTCCGGCAGCACCACGAAGCCGATGCGCAGCGCCGGAAACATCGTCTTGCTGAACGAGCCGACATAGACGACCGGCGAATCCGCCGCCAGCCCCTGCATCGCGCCGATCGGCTCGCCCGTGTGGCGGAATTCGCTGTCGTAGTCGTCCTCGATGATCCATGCGCGGTGGCGGCGCGCGGCGTCGATCAGCGCGAGCCGGCGCGAGATCGACAGCACCGCGCCGGTCGGGAACTGATTGGACGGCGTCGTGTAGACGACGCGCGGCGTCCGGTCGCGCCAGTCGTCCGCCTCCGCGCGCAGGCCTTCCGCATCCACCGGCATCGGCACCACGTCGAGATCGCCGGCCTGCATCGCGGTGCGCGCGCCGCGATAGCCGGGCTCCTCGACCCACACGGTGTCGCCGGGGTTCGTCACCAGTTGCAGGCACAGCGCGATCGCGCCTTGCGCGCCCTCGGTCATCACGATCTGTTCCGGGTCGCAGCGCACGCCGCGCGTCACGGCCAGGTGCCGCGCGATCGATTCGCGCAGCGCAGGCTCGCCGAGCGGATCGCCATAGCCGAGCAACGCGCGCCCCGTGTGGCGCAGCGCGCGGTCGACCGCGTGCCGCCACGCGTCGACCGGGACATGCGCGAGCGCGGGCACGCCGGGCCGGAAGCCCTCGAATTCGGCGGTGCCCACGATGCGGCTCGGGCGGATGCGGCCGAGCCGCTGCGCGACCACCGGCGGCGCGGCGCGCCGGCGCGGCTCGCTCCGGCGCGTCGGCCCGACCACGCGCGTGCCGCGCCGGTCGGATTGCAGGAAACCCTCGGCGACGAGCTGCTCGTAGACGGCCGTCACCGTGTTGCGCGAGAGGCCGAGCGTGTCGGCCAGCGCGCGCGTGCCGGGCAGGCGGCTGCCGGCCGGCATCGCGCCGCCGAGGATCGCGTCGCGCAGGCGGCGCAGCAGCTGCCGCTGCAACGAAGGCGCGCCCGGCGTGCGCGTCAGCGGCGCGTCGAGCGGCGCAGGAAGGTCGGCGGGCGGTAAGGTGGCGTTCATCGATGGCGTCGGTCGTCGGTGTCGTGTGGCACCATAAATTTACAGAGCACTGGCGCTTTTCATGGTACCTCGCGCGCACTACGATCGTCATCAAGCCGGTACGTCGCCGGCCGTCACCTGAAGCGAGATCCACCGTGCCCATCACCGTCAACGCCCTCCAACAGCCCGTCGGGCAGTCGCTGTCCGACTGGTCTGCCCGCCCGCGCCCGCAACCCGTCACGCTCGACGGACGCCATTGCCGCCTCGAGCCGCTCGACGCCGAGCGTCACGCGGCGGACCTCTACGCCGCCTACGCGCAAGCCGCCGACGGCAGCGACTGGACCTACCTCGCGCACGGCCCGTATGCGGACGAAGCGAGCTACCGCGACTACGCACGCGCCGCCGCCGCGAGCACCGACCCGATGCATTTCGCGGTGATCGATCTCGCCAGCGGCCGCGCGGTCGGCACGCTCGCGCTGATGCGCATCGCCCCGGCCGACGGCGTGGTCGAGGTCGGCTCCGTCACGTTCTCGCCGCGCCTGAAGCGCACGCCGGTGTCGACCGAGGCGCAATACCTGCTGATGAAGCACGTGTTCGACACGCTCGGTTACCGGCGCTACGAATGGAAATGCGACAGCCTCAACGTACCGTCGCGCAACGCGGCCGAGCGGCTCGGCTTCCGCTACGAAGGCACGTTCCGCCAGGCGATCGTCTACAAGGGACGCAACCGCGACACCGCGTGGTACGCGATCGTCGACGGCGACTGGCCCGCGCTCGCGGCGGCGTTCGACGCGTGGCTGTCGCCCGCCAACTTCGACGCGCACGGCGCGCAGCGCACGTCGCTCGTCGCGATCCGCCACGCGCAGGCCGCCGCGCGCAACAGCGCGGGCAGCGGCGCGGCGCGCGTCGCGGTGCGCCCGCTCGCCGCCGCCGACGAGGCCGCATGGCGGTCGCTGTGGCGCGCGTACCAGCAGTTCTACAGCACCGCGCTGAGCGACACCGTGTTCGCGACGACGTGGGCGCGCCTGATGGATCCCGCCGAGCCGATGTTCGTGCTCGGCGCGTTCGACGACGCCGGCGCGCTGGTCGGCATCGTGCACGCGCTGTTCCACCGCTCGTGCTGGACCGAGGGGCCTTACTGCTACCTGCAGGACCTGTACACCGCCGCCGACGCGCGCGGGCGCGGCGCGGGCGGTGCGCTGATCGAAGCCGTGTACGCGCGGGCGCGCGAGGCCGGCGCGAGCCGCGTGTACTGGCTCACGCACGAGACCAATACGACCGCCCGCGCGCTGTACGACCGCGTCGCGACCAACGCCGGGTTCATCCAGTACCGCAAGGATCTCGGGTAACGCGCATACGGCGGCACGCCGCCCGTTTCCGCGCGACGTTCATGCGCGCGGGCCGGGCGGCTGGCGCGCCGCGCGGCCGCCTTCCGCGGCGTCCGACGTCGACCCGGCCGCGGCCGCGCGCGGCACCGACGCCGGGCGGATCATCTCGTCGCCGTTCACCGGCGCGGGCCGCAGCACGGGCCGGAACACCTGTTCGCCCGGCGCGATCGGCTGCCCGGAAAGCGCGCAGCGGCCGGGCCGCGCCGCCGCGCGCAGCCGCCAGCGCTGCTCGCCGTAATGACAGCGGCCGCTTTCGACCCACCTGATCAGCAAGCCGTCGTCGCCCGCCTCGAGAATCGCGATGAAAAGCTGCGGCCGCAACGGCGAAATCATCAGGCCGGCGCGCTTTTGCGTCGATCTCCGCGCGGTGGCTGTCAGCACGCGTGCGATGCCGGCGTCGCGCGACGGCATCGCGTCGTCCGCATCGGCCGCATCATCCGGCGGCGCGTCGCCGATCAGGCTTTCGGTGAAATTCAGCATGCTCGACGGATTCCCATGGAGTGAACGGATGGGCCGCGACGGCGAGGCGCTGTGTCAGGAAGACAGGCAGGAATGTCACGACCGCAACGAACCGGCGCACATGATACAAATTGAAGTTCACTTCAAGTAAAGACCCGGCGCGCACAACGATGCGTTTCACGGCTCGCGCCAATGCCGCTGTCGCGGCGGCTCGATCCCGGCTGTCGCGCCGATAGCCGCTCGCCTGCGCTGCGTCTCGCGCGTGGCGTGTCCTTGCGGTCGCAGCAGCGCCCGCCCACGTCCGCCCGCCAGCCGCATGCACGCGGGCGCGGCGCCGATGACGCACCGCACTTTCACCGCACTGGCACCGTTCCTGCGTACGCATCGGTCGCGCCACCGCGCGCCGGCCGCGTGATCGCGCTGGAAATGTCGGAGGCGCGCAAGCAGGAGGCGCTGGAGGTGGGCACGAGCATGGTGACCGACCCGAAGGAAAGCGATACGCTCGCGCGGGTCAAGGCGCTGACGGGCGGCTACGGCGCGGACGTGTCGTTCGAGTGCATCGGGCACACCGCCACCGCGAAGCTCGCGATCGACGTGATCCGCAAGGCGGGTAAATCGGTGATGGTCGACATCGTGTCGACCGAGAAGGACGTGATCGGCTCGCTCGCGTACAGCGGCGAATTCGCGGACGTGATTCGCTTTATCGCGGACGGCCGCACGACGTGCAGCCGCTGATCACCGGACGGATCGCGCTCGGCGATATCGTCGCGCGCGGTTTCGAGGAACGGGTCAACCACCAGGACCGCAACGTGAAGATCATCGTCCGGCCGGCGCTCGACTGACGTGCGCGTCGGGGCGGGCCATGCATCGCCCGCCCCGACGGATCAGCGCAGGAATGCGGCGCGTTACGCGCGCGAGCCGATCAGCCCGCCGCGCTCGACGAGCGCGCCGAACAGCAGGCCGATCGTCGTCCACATCACCGCCTGCATGCCGATCGCGGCCACGCGGAAATTCCACAGCAACGCGGCCGGGAACCCGTCGGGCACTTCGCTGAAGTCGGGCAGCGCGTACTGCACGAGCGCGATCAGCACGACGAACACGAGCCCGCCGCCGATCGACGCGTTCCATTCGCCGACACGCGCGGCCAGATGGCGGCGCACGCCGAGCGAGAACACCATCGCGGCGATCGAGATCGCGATCATCAGGAAGAACAGCCCCGTGCGCACGCCGATCGTTTCGGGATTGCCGACCGCCGGCGGATTGGCCGGGTATTTGAGGTTCGGCACGACGACCAGCGCGACGAACGCGGCCAGCGCGAGCCACGCGGACAGCGCCCGCGCGCCGAGCTTCCCGACCCGCCCGTACGCATACGCGAAGGTCAGCGCGAACAGCCCGCCGAACGCCGCCCCGTAGGTGACGACGGCGGTCAGCAGGCCGAGGCCGGCCTGCGTGTCACGGCTGACGAGTTCGGCCTCCGGCTCGTCGCCGTGCGAATGGCCCTCGCCATGCGATTCCTCGAACGCGATCGCCTGGCCGACGTGCGGCTCGCCGGCCACCCTGGCGAAACCGAACGTGAGAAGACCCGCGACAATGCCCGCGAGCATGCCGCGTACCAACAGCTTTCCGACCATGAACGCCCCCTGTCAGTGGCAAGGAAAGCCGAGCAGATGGCGGCCGTCGTGAACGAATTCGTGAATGATCATGCCGGGGACGAGCGACGTCGCGCCCTCTTCGGCGCCGACGAAGTACAACGCCAGCAACAGGAGCAGGCCGCCGAACACGGCCCACGGCAGGAGTTCCCGCACGGGAATGGGCGCCGGCGCAGCAACCGGCTTGAGAACTGCTTCGCTCATGATGAAACCTCCAGGGGGAAATCGCGCCCCGACGAACGGTTGAAGAATGAAGTGAGTGGCGACGAAGGCGGGTCTGGCTTTCGGAAACGTTCGTGACCGATTACAGTGGCGCGACCGCGCCGGGTTCTCACCGGCTTCCGCACTTCGCAACGGGGGGATTGTACGCGTGAACGTTCCGGATCAGAAAGCATCGCGCCGCCCGCCGTCGATCCGCGTGCGGGTGCGCCTGATCGCCCATGCCGCGACGCGCGCGATGCGCACGGGCACGTTCCCCGGAGACGATGCAGACGCCAACGCACTCGACGCGCGCGAACTCGAGCAGGTCGCCGAGGCCCGCACGCGGTTGCCATGCCCGCCCGGCGCGACGGTGCTGTGCGCGCCGGCGCGCTGCGCTCGGCAGACCGCCGCCGCGCTGGCGCGGCCGGCAGCCATCGAGCCGGCGCTGGCCGACTGCGACTACGGCGCGTGGCGCGGCAAGCGTCTCGCCGACATCGCGCACGACGCGCCCGCGCAGCTGCAGGCGTGGCTGACCGATCCGGCCGCGTCGCCGCACGGCGGCGAATCGTTCGACGCGGTCCGGCGCCGGGTCGCCGCGTGGCTCGACCGGCTGCCGGCGGGCGACGTCGTCGCGATCACGTCGGCCGCGGTGATCCGCGCGGCGCTCGCACATGTGGCCGGTGCCGCACCGGAATCGGCGTGGCGCACGGACGTCGCGCCGCTCTCCGCGGTCGAGCTCGCGCGGGATGCGCACGGGTGGTCGGTCGTATTGGGGTTCCCGCCCCATGCAAGCGGCAATTGATTGCCGATATACTGGATTGCATCCGATTCGGGTTGCCGAACCCGTCATCCGACCTGGACTCTCCCGTGAAACCGCGCGCCGGCCTGCTCCTCGAACTCGTCGTCAACCTGCTGCTGCCGTGGGTCGCCTATCGGATCGCCCATCCGTATGTCGGCGAAGTCGGCGCGCTGTACGCGTCGGCGGTCCCGCCGATCATCTGGTCGGTCGTCGAATTCATCCGCGCGCGCCGTATCGACGCGGTCAGCGCCGTCGTCCTGATCGGCATTGCGCTGTCGATCGTCGCGATGGCGCTCGGCGGCAGCCCGCGCGCGCTGCTGATGCGCGAATCGCTCGCCTCCGGCGCGATCGGCATCGTGTTCCTGCTGTCGCTCGTGCGCGAACGTCCGCTGATCTTCTACCTGACGCGCGCGACCGTGGCCCGCGGCATGGCGGGCGGCGCCGAGCGCTTCGAGTCGGCATGGGACGCGCAGCTGGTGCTGCGGCAGACGCTGCGCCTGATGACCTTCGTCTGGGGCACGGGGATGAGCCTCGAAATGCTGTTCCGCTGCTGGATGGTGGTGAACTGGCCGGTCGAACGCGTGCTGGTCGTGTCGCCGATCGTCGGCTATACGGTGTTCGGCGGCCTGCTGGTGTGGACGTTCTGGTACCGCCGGCGCATCCGCGAACGCAGCAGCGTCGACATCCCGACCCACGACGGCTTCACCGAGACCGCCGGCCGCTGACGGCCGCGCGGCGCGCGTTGCGCCGGCCCACCCCGGGCCGGGTTCGCGCTACCCGTCCTGTATGATGCGCGGCGTCTTGTCTGATCAAAGCACCGCCCATGTCCGCATCGACCCTTCCGTTCACCGCGACCTGGATCGCCCTGTTCGCCGCCGCGGCGCTCGCCTGGTGCCGCCCGCTGCGCGCGGCCAGCCTGGCCTTCGCAGCCGTCGGCTATGCCGGCGCGCTGGCGCTCGGCCTGCTCGCGCCGCTCGCGCTGGCGCCGTTCGCGGTGCTGGCGCTGGCCGCGTGGGGCGTATCCGAGGCGCGCCCGCCGGCGGTACGCGCCGCCGCGCACGGCGTGTTCATCGTCGTTGCGATCGCGCTGAGCCTGCACCTGCTGCCCGGCTTCCATAACCCGCGCGTGATCGACCCGACCCGCTTCACGCCCGACGCCGCGCCGTTCACGATGTACCTGAATCTCGACAAGCCGCTCGCCGGCCTGTGGCTGCTGTGGGTGCTGCCGTGGGTCCATCCGCGCGTCGCGCTGCCGCGCGCGTGGCGCACGGGCGCCGTCGCCGCGCTCGCGACGTCGGCGGCGTGCCTCGCGGGCGCCACCGCGTTCGGCATGGTCGGCTGGGCGCCCAAGTGGCCGGCGTCCGGCTGGCTGTGGCTCGCGAACAACCTGCTGCTCGTGACGCTCGCCGAGGAGGCGCTGTTTCGCGGTTATGTGCAGGGCGGGCTGACGCGGGCGCTGGCGGGGTTCGCGTGGGGGCCGTGGGCGGCGCTCGCGGCGGCCGCCGTGCTGTTCGGCGCCGCCCATGCGGCGGGCGGCTGGCCGTGGATCGTGCTCGGCACGGTGGCCGGCGTCGGCTATGGCATCGCGTACCGCCGCGGCGGCCTGTTCGCGGCCGCGCTCGCGCACGCCGGGCTGAACGTGATCCACTTCGGGCTGTTCACCTACCCGATGCTGGCTGCCGCGCGCTGATGCGCGGCGGATGGCGGGCTTACTTGACCTGGTCGGCGATCGGCCGCAGGAATTCGGAGAAGCCGGTCAGCATGATCTGCACGCCGATACACAGCAGCAGGAACGCCGACACGCGCATCGCGACCTTGGTGCCTTCGGTGCCGAGGTAGCGCGCGAGGAACGCCGAGCGGCTGTAGGTCTGCCAGATCACCACCGCCACCAGCGCGGACACGGCCAGCGAGACGAGGCTCGACAGCACGAATTCCGACAGCTTGTGGGTGCGGTTCGCGTTCAGCGCGATCGCGGTCGAGATCGAGCCGGGGCCGACCGTCAGCGGCACGGTGAGCGGGAAGAACGCGCGCTTCATCACGGTGGACGCGTCGATCGGCTTGACCGGCGTGTCGCCGCCGCCCGGCACGTCGGGCTCGTTGAGCATCTGCCAGCCCGCCACCGCCACCGCGAAGCCGCCGCCGATGCGCAGCGCTTCCATCGAGATCCCGAAGAAGTGCAGCACCGGCGTGCCGACGAAGAACGCGACCAGCAGCACGATGAACGCATTGAACGCGACCTTCTTCGCGAGCATGTCGCGCTCGTGCTCGGTCATCGATTCGGTGCGCTCGAGGAACAGGAACGCGATGCCGATCGGATTGATGATGCCGATCAGGCCGGTGAAGCCGAACAGGATCTCGGAGATAAGACGGTTGACGATCATCGGGCTGAGAGCGGTCAAGGCGTAACCGGCGGGCATGCCGGGGGTCACGCATTGTAGAGCAACCCTTACCGTTTGCGGGACGGCCGGCGCGATCGCCCGCGCCGCCCCGCGCGCTCAGGCGTCGCCTGCCTCCCAGGCCGGCGGCCGCTTCGCGAAGAACGCCGCGAAGCCCTCCTTCGCCTCGGCCGTCGCGCGCACGCGCGAGATCGTCTGCGCGGTGAACGTCGCGCGCGCGTCGGACAGCGGATACTCGCCGATCGAATCGAAGAAGCGCTTGATCTCCATCAGCGCGTTCGGGCCATTGCGGCCCAGCTCGGCAAGCGTCTTGCCGAGCGCGTCGTCGAGCGCGTCGAGCGGCACGGCCTGGTGAATCAGGCCGATCTCGACCGCCTCGCGCGCGCTGAGCTGCGTCGCGGTCAGCGCGAGCCGGCGCGCCTGCCGCTGGCCCACGGCCTCGACCAGATACGGGCCGATCACGGCCGGCAGGATGCCGAAGCGTGCCTCGCTGACCGCGAAGCGCGCGTGGTCGCTCGCGATCACGATGTCGCACGCAGCGCACAGGCCCACGCCGCCGCCGAACGCGTGGCCCTGCACGCGCGCCACCGTCGGTTTCGGGCACTGCCGGATCGCCCGCATCATCGCCGCGAAGCGCTCCGCGTCGCGCAGGTTCGCGGCCGCGTCGTTCGCGCTCGCGCGCTGCATCCATTGCAGGTCGGCGCCCGCGCAGAACGCGCGGCCGTCCGAGCGCAGCACGATCGCGCGCACGTCGTCGCGCGCGCCGAGCACGGTGAAGGTGTCGGTGAGCTCGGCGATCATCGTCTCGTCGAATGCGTTGAGCACGTCGCCGCGCGCGAGCGCGACGGTCGCGATGCCGCGCGCATCGACGGCCACGGCCAGGGTCTTCAGTTCATCGATCTTCAAGCGGGGTTCCTCTCGTCGAATTTCCGTGTCGTTCCGCGTACAGCGTATTGCGTCGTATCGCGCGTCATGCGGCATGGCGCCGGTCGATCACGCGCCGGGCCTTACCGGTCGCGGTCGTCGGAATGCCGCCGGCCGGCAGCACCGTCACGCCCGCGGACACGCCGACCATCGTCTTGATCCGGTGCTGCAGCTCGCGCGCGATCGCGTGCCGGTCGCCGTCCGCCACGCCTGCCGCCTCCGAGCGCAGCTCGACCGCGAGATCGAGCCGGTCCATGTGGCCGTCGCGCGAGATCGTCAGCTGGTACTGGCCGGACAGCGCCGGCAGCGCGACGACGAGTTCCTCGATCTGACTCGGGAACACGTTCACGCCGCGGATGATCAGCATGTCGTCCGAGCGGCCGGTGATCTTCGCGAGGCGGCGCATCGCGCGCGCGGTCGGCGGCAGCAGCGCGGTGAGATCGCGCGTGCGGTAGCGGATCACCGGCATCGCCTCCTTCGTCAGCGACGTGAACACCAGTTCGCCCTCGCTGCCGTCCGGCAGCACCTCGCCCGTCACCGGGTCGATGATCTCCGGGTAGAAATGGTCTTCCCACACCACCGGGCCGTCCTTGGTCTCGATGCACTCGCACGCGACGCCCGGGCCCATCACCTCCGACAGCCCGTAGATGTCGAGCGCATCGATGCCGGCGCGGGTCTGCACTTCCTCGCGCAGCGCCTGCGTCCACGGCTCCGCGCCGAAGATGCCGATCTTCAGCGACGATTCGGCCGGGTCCATCCCCTGCCGCACCATCTCGTCGAGCAGGTTCAGCATGTACGACGGCGTGACGAGGATGATCTTCGGCTCGAAGTCGCGAATCAGCTGCACCTGCTTCTCGGTCTGCCCGCCCGACATCGGCACGACCATGCAGCCGAGCCGCTCCGCGCCGTAGTGGATGCCGAGCCCGCCCGTGAACAGCCCGTAGCCGAACGCATTGTGCAGCGTGTCGCCGGGGCGCCCGCCCGCCGCGCGGATCGAGCGCGCGATCAGGTTCGCCCAGGTGTCGATGTCGCGCGCCGTGTAGCCGACCACGGTCGGCTTGCCGGTCGTGCCGCTCGACGCGTGCACCCGCACCACCTGCTCGCGCGGCACCGCGAACAGCCCGAACGGGTAGTTGTCGCGGAAATCGGTCTTGGTCGCGAACGGGAATTTCGCGAGATCGGCGAGCGTCTTCAGGTCGTCCGGATGCACGCCGGCCGCGTCGAACGTGCGGCGGTAGTGCGGAACGTTGTCGTACGCGTGGCGCAGCGACCACTTGAGCCGCTGCAGCTGCAGCGCCTGGAGTTCGTCACGGCTGGCGGTCTCGATCGGGTCGAGCGCGGCCATCGGGTGCGTCGGGGTGTTCATCGGGGGCTCCTCCAATGGAGAGTGATGTCGTTATCGTGTTCGGGGCAGGCGCCACTACGCGCGGAACCCGCGGCCGGCCGCGTGCAGCGCCGCCAGGCGCGGCGACACGCGGTAGCGGTCCTCGCCGTAGCTCGCGGCCAGGTGCGACAGCACGCGATGCACGCGCGCGAGGCCGATCGCGTCCGCCCAGGCGAGCGGGCCGCACGGATAGTTCACGCCCTTTTCCATCGCGAGATCGAGGTCGGCGGGCGAGCACACGCCCTGGTTCACCGTGTCAGCCGCTTCGTTCGCGAGCATCGCGACGGTGCGCATCACGACCATGCCCGGCACGTCTGCGAGGCCGATCACGCGATAGCCGGCCTGCTGGAACAGGCCGACCGCGTCCGCATAGGCCGCGTCGCTGCACTGCAGCGCGCGGGTCAGCGCGACGAGCCCGGCCTGCGCGTAGTCGCGCGCGAGGTCGACCAGCACGAGATCGGCGACGCCCGATTGCGCGGCGCGCGCGGTCGCGGTGCGGCCGTCGGTCAGCGCGATCGACGCGCGGCCGGCCGTGGCGAGCAGGTCGTCGGGATGCGCGCCCGCCGGCTGTGCGCCGGCAATCCGCGCGACGAAGCGCGCATGCAACGCGGCGGCCGGGCCGTCCTGGGCAAACAGCGTGACGGCGCCCGGCGCGGCGCGTGCCGGCTCGACGTCCGGCGCCGGCGGCGCCGCGCCGTCCGCATACGAATAGAAGCCCCGGCCGGACTTGCGGCCGAGGAAGCCGGCGTTGACGAGTTCCTGCTGGATCAGCGACGGCGTGAAGCGCGGATCGTTGAAGTACGCGCGGAACACCGACTCGGTCACCGCGAAGTTCACGTCGTGTCCGATCAGGTCCATCAGCTCGAACGGCCCCATCCGGAAACCGCCCGCTTCGCGCATCACCGCGTCGATCGACGCGGGCGCGCCGCCCTGCTCATTCAGCACGCGCAGCGCTTCCGCGTAATACGGCCGCGCGACGCGGTTGACGATGAAGCCCGGTGTCGACTTCGCCATCACCGGCCGCTTGCCCCACGCGGCGGCGGTGTCGTACAGCACCTGCGCGACCTCGGGCGCGGTCGCGAGCCCGCTGACCACCTCGACGAGCGCCATCAGCGGCGCCGGGTTGAAGAAATGCAGCCCGGCCACGCGCTGCGGCGCGCGCAGGCCGGCCGCGATCGACGTGATCGAGATCGACGACGTGTTGGTCGCGAGCAGGCAGGCATCGTCGACATGGCGTTCGAGCGTCGCGAAGATCTCGCGCTTCACGTCGAGCCGCTCGGCCGCCGCCTCGACGATCAGCGCGGCCGGCGCCAGCTCGGCCAGCGCGCGCACCGCGCTCAAGCGGTTCGCCGCGGCGTCCGCCTGCGCCGGGTCGAGCCGGCCCTTTTCCGCGAGCCGCGCGAACTGCGCGCGGATGCCGGCGAGCGCCTTGTCGCAGGCCGCTTCGTTCAGGTCGTACAGCAGCACCGTGTGGCCGGCCGCCGCCGCCACCTGCGCGATGCCCGCGCCCATCGCGCCCGCCCCGATCACGCCGACGACCGCCGCCGGCGCCAGCGCGCCCGATTTCACCGATTGTGCAGAGGAAACAGCCATCGCTTGCGATCCGTCAAGAAGTGGGAATGTCGGGAATTATAAACCGACCGGTCGGTAGATTTATGTCAGGGCGAGCCCGAATTCGTCGCGCGAAAGACCGTTACCGAATCCGTAACGATAAAAAATGGAAAATAGCCGGCACTTTTTCCAAACCGAAAGGTCAACGTAAGCGTTCGATTTCCGAATTGTGGCCCGCATCCGCCTGATAAAATCCCGCAAACCGCCGGATTTCAAGGAGAAACCGCGTGCCACGCCGCCATCGCCGCGCATCGCCGGCCGCCCGTTCGGGGCCGGACCCGAGCCGCCGGCCATGCCGGGCGGAGATCCGGCCCCGCTTCCAGCGGCCAGTCGCATCGAACCGGTTCGCCACGCGACGGGTTTCGTCCCGCTCGCGCCACGCGCCTCCCCGAGGCGGCGAACCCGGGCAGCGCTTGCCGGCGCCGCCGTCTTTCAGTGCCATCGTCCTCGTTCGGCGGAATTCCCGGCCGGGCTTCGTCCACCCCGTGACGGCGCATCGCGCGTCGCCACTCGAATAAGGAAAACCCACCATGCCGATGTCGTCCAACCCGCTCCCGCGCTGGACCCTCTGGGCCCCGCTTGCCGCCTGGCTGGTGCTCGCGCTGTCGCGCGTCGCGCCAGTCGAAGGCCTCGTCATCGCGCTGTTCGCGGCCGCGCTCGCCGGTGCCGTGTTCGCCGCCGTCCACCATGCGGAAGTCGTCGCGCACCGCGTCGGCGAGCCGTTCGGCACGCTCGTGCTCGCGGTCGCCGTGACCGTGATCGAGGTCGCGCTGATCGTGTCGGTGATGCTCGGCGCGGGCCCCGAGAAATCCGGCCTCGCGCGCGATACGGTGTTCGCCGCGGTGATGATCATCTGCAACGGCATCGTCGGCATCTGCCTGCTCGTCGGCGCATGGAAGCACGGCGAGCAGGATTTCCAGGGGCGCGGCGCGAGCAAGGCGCTCGCGGTGCTCGCGTCGCTGTCGGTGCTGTCGCTCGTGATGCCGAACTACCTGAGCGCCGCGCCGGGCCCGGTGCTGTCGGTGCCGCAGCTCGCGTTCGCCGGCGTGTCGTCGCTGGTGCTGTACGGCGTGTTCGTGTTCGTGCAGACCGTGCGCCACCGCGACTACTTCCTCGCCGCGCACGACAGCGCGAACGAATCCGTGCACGCGGCGCCGCCGAGCAGCCGCACCGCGGTGATCAGCCTCGTCCTGCTGTTCGTGAGCCTCGTCGCGGTCGTATTGCTCGCGAAGCTGCTGTCGCCGGCCGTCGAACATGCGGTGCTGCAGCTCGGCGCGCCGGAGGCCGCGGTCGGCATCGTGATCGCCGCGCTCGTGCTGCTGCCCGAAGCGCTCGCGGCCGTCACCGCGGCACGCGCGAACCGCCTGCAGACCAGCATGAACCTCGCGCTCGGCTCGGCGCTCGCGAGTATCGGCCTGACGATCCCGACGGTCGCCGCCGTGTTCATCTGGGTCGGCCAGCCGCTCACGCTCGGCATCGGCGGCATGGAAACCGTGCTGCTGGCGCTGACGCTGCTGGTCAGCACGCTGACGCTCAGCCAGGGGCGCACGACCGTGCTGCACGGCGTCGTGCACCTGTCGCTGTTCGCGGCGTATCTGTTCCTGTCGATCACGCATTGATGGCCAGCGCGATGCCCGACGCGCGGTGCGGCGTGCTGCGCAGGCATGCCGCATCGGCCTGGCTGATCGGCATCCTGCTGTCGCTGCCGGCGGCCGCGAGTCACGCGCAGCCGGCCGACGCGCCCGACGACGGCGCGTCGCGCTGGCGTTTCGACAATCCATTGCTGTATTACGGTGAGCCGGATACCGACGGCAACGTGTTGAACGTGATCTGCGACGCCGGCCGGCTCCGCGCCTCGGTGCTGGTGGGCAGCACCGATCTGCGTGACGGCCAGCGCGTGCGCGTCACGTTTGCGTCGAACAGCGCGCGCGTCGCGAGCCGCGGCACCCTCGCACTGTCCGATCTCGACATGTACGCCAATGCGGAAATCGCGGATCGCGCGCGCTTCTATCGCTTGTTCGACGACGATCGCGAGCTTCGGATCGACGTCGACGGGCAACCCCTTCGCCTTCCGTTGCGCGACGCGCGCGCTCAGGCCGCGCGGTTGCGAGCCGTTTGCCCGCCCCGGTGACGGCGCCCGCTTCGAGCCGTCGCTCGGACGGCACCCACGCCCCGATGCACGGCAACGTGCGCCCTACGACTCACCGCTCATAACCGCCTGCGGCACCCGCCCGCGTCAGGGCTTCAGCGCGGCGGCGCCCGCTTTTTCGCATGCGTCCGCCGTCCGGTCGGACGCGCCTGCACACTGCCGCCACGCGGCGTCCGGCATCGCCGCGACCACGACGAGATCCTGCCCCGACGCGTAATTCCACAGCACGCGCCCCGGCCGGTCGCGCGCGGCTTCCCAGATCCTGCGCTTCTGCGCCGCCGTGAGACGGATCGCACCGTTCTGGCCGCTCTTGCCGTTCGCAAGCACCTGCATCTCGTCATCCCGGAACGCCATGATGCCGCCGGCGGATTCGTCGCCCGGCAGCAGCAGGAAACGCCATGCGTAGTACGCGGAATCGACGGGCGGAATCGTCCAGTTCGGGCCGTCGAGCACCAGCGTACGCTGCTCGCGATCGGACAGGCCGTCGGCGCCCTCGACCGCCGGCAACCGGTGCGGCAGGACCTTCTGCCCGGACGACGCGAGATAAAGCGCAGCCGGCTTGCCCTGCGCGTCGAACGTGCGCACCAGCACGGCGCCGCCGTCGCGCCGGATCACGCGCAGCAGGCGGCCGCCGGCGTCGTGCACGTAGGCCAGCCCGCCCGGGTCGCGGGTGCCGGCATCGCACACGTCGCGCCCCAACGCCGCCAGCCAGCCGTTCACGTCGTAACGCAGGCACACTCGGCCGGCCTGCACCGGCTGCGCGTGTTCGCCGGCGTCGCGGTCGCGTTGATAGGTGTCGAATCCGGTCAGACGCCCGGCGCCGTCGTAATGCAGCACCACCTGGCGTTCGAGCCGGTAATCGCCCGGTTCCGCCGCGCGCGCGTCGGCGGCGCGATTGCCGGCCCCGCCATGCCGCCGGTCGTCCGCGTCGCGCTCGCTTTCCTGGCCGGTCAACAGCGCTTCGCGCCCGGCCGCGAACGCGTCGGTGAACGCGTTTTGCTCGACACGGCACAGATGGCGCGTGCCGTCCGCCGCCTGATCGAAAAGCAGCGTGGTCGGGCCGATGCGCTTGCCCGGCAGACGATAGACCGACCAGTCGACCTGCTCCGCCCACAGCGTCGGGCGCGCGCGCCCGGCGAGCGTGACGCGCAGCGGATCGTCGAGGCCCGACGGCTTGATGCGCGAGCCGTCGAGCCCGAGCAGCGTGCCGGCGTCGTCCAGCGGGAAATCCACCGCGACGGATGTCATCGCGGCGAGCGCCGCATCGGACGGATCGCACACCGCGTGGGCGGCCGGTGCGGCCGCGAGGCCCGCCGCGAGCGCGAACGCATGGGCGCGCAGGCGGCGGCGGGCGTTATTGGAATTGTGTGCCATGAAGCGTCGCAATCAGGTTCCAGAATTCGGCGCCGACGCCGCCGAGCCGCAATGTGCCGTGCCGGTCGTCCATCAGCAGGAACGGATACGCGTTCCGTTCGAGCGTCCCGGGCGGCGGCAGGTGGTACGGATTGAACCGCTTCGGATCGCTGAAGTAGCGCTCCGCCGTGTCGCCACCGGTGCCGACGTGCATGTACCACACGGTCAGGTCGCGCGCCGCGATCTTCGGATCGTTCTCCGGGTAGATCCCGCCTTCACCCGCCGGCACCGACGCACGCAACACGTCGAAGAAGATGCGGCCGGCGCCCGCGACCGCAAAGCCCGCGCCGGCGCTTGCGCCCACGTGCTCGGCCACCGTCTTCAGCAACGGCACCGCGCGTGACTTCGGTACGACGGATTTCGCGAAGATCTGCTCGAGCGCCTCGTCCGTGACCGGCGTGCCGGATGCGCGGCGTTGCTGCAGCGTCGCGAAATCGGCCTCGAATTGCGCGAGCCAGGCGCGGTAGCGCTGCGCTTCGGCGGCGCGGTCGAAGGCGTCGGCGAAGGCCGTTTGCGCGGACAGCAGGACGGCGATCCAGGCAAGCGCGGCGACGGCCAGCACGCGCAGCCCCTGCCGCAGCGCCTGCAGATGGCGCGGAGGTTCTCTCATGATGTTGTCTTTGTTTGAATGATGGCGGCGCCGGGACTTCCTGGCCGCCGGCCGAAGTCCCGCTATCGCAAAAAAGAGGCAGTGTACTGAATCCCGGCGCACGCGGCATCTCCCGCACCGGGTTGCGACGGTCAATCGCCTCCCGACACCGCTCCCGCCGCCGTGCGCGCCAATGCGCGTTGCTGAGCCGCGTCGAACCACCGGCTCACGTCCTCATACCCCGCCAGTTCGCTCGCGACGTCAGGCGACAGCAGCGCGTCGCCGCCGTCGCCGTGCACCGCCCACGCGCCGCCGTCGCGAAAGCCGATCGCGAGCCATCCGTCCCGCAAGCCGGCGTTGCCGAGGCTGTCGTAGCGCGCGACACATCGCTGCACACCGTGGACATCGACGATGCCCCAGCGCTCGCCCCGCCGAAAGCGCAGCAACATTCCGGGCGAGAACGTCGCGAGCTCGTCGACCGCGCCGGGGGCCAGCAGGGCCATGCCGTTCTCGTCGACGAGCGCGCAACGCGCCACGCCGTCTTCACCGGTTTGCCGCGTCACGTAGCGAAACGCCTTGTCGCCCGCGTCGTCACGCGCGTCGATGACCTCGACCTGCTCGCGCGGCAAGCGTCCCAGCCGCACGAAGCGCCGGGTATGGAGGTCCGGCACGGTCTGGCCGGGCGGTGTCGCGACGATCACGCCGGTCGAGTGATCGATCGTCTCGAACTCGGCCGGCAGCCGCCATTGCCCGGACGCGTCGACGACACCCCACAGCACCGCTTCGCGGGCCGCCCAGCAGGATTCGCCGAAATGAAGCAAGACCGCCAGCTCGGCGTAACGGCACGGCACGACCTCCACGCCGTGGCGATCGACGACGCCGAACTTGCCCTGCCGCCTGACCCGCGCGAACTCGCCGTGCCAGAACGCCCACACCTGCTCGTACTGCACGGGCGTGATCTCCCGGCCCGTCGTGTCGACATGGCCGTACCGGTCGCCCTGCCTGACGATCGCGACATCCGTCCACGCATCGAATTCGCCGATCTCGTCATATCGCGCCGGCGCGAGCACCTCGCCCGTCACCGCCATCACGCCGTAGCGCCCGTCCCGCTCGAACGCCAGCGCTTCGTCGTAGATGATCGACGTCAACGGCTCCAAGCCGTAGTCGTAGTGCGGTTGGTTGATCAATTCGCGGAAGCTCGTCACGTCCTCGCATCCGAGCCCTTCGCAAGCGTCGAGCAGCGCGGGATCGTCCGCGTCGATCGCCGCGCGGATCCGCGCGTTGTCGCGCGCGACGCGCGCCAGCAGCGCCTGCGCCTGCCCGACGTGGGCCTCTTCCGACAGGTTGAACACGTCCCACGCGTCGAGATGGAAATAGCGATGCACGGCGCGGTTGCCGAGGAACGCGAGCATCTTCCGCTTCGCCGCGCGGAACGCGCCGGGATCGTCGATCAGGCGCGCGGCGTGACGCTCCAGGAACGCGTAGAGCCGCGCCATCAGTGCCTTGCCGCCGGCCGCGTCGGCATAGATGCCGTCGGCTTCGCCGGTGTCGTTGCAGCGGTTGCGCGCCAGGAACGGCGACGACGACAGCAACGGGCTCAGCACGGTCGGAAAGTCACCGCTCCACTCGACCATGCCCAGGCACGGCGCGCCGGTCCGGCCGACGTCGTCGAGGTTGTATAGATACAGGCGATGCGCCATTGGATGTCCTCTTGAAAAACGGCATGGTTGCGCGCGGCCGCCACCGGCCCGCTACACGTCCTGATAAACGGCCAGGTCGAACTTCGCCTCGAGCACCGTCGCGATCTCCTCGAGCACGCGCGCCCAGTCGCGCATCGGCGCGAGGCTGTCGCGGCAACCCGGCCCGAGCGCGAACAGCGTGCGCTTCATATAAGGATCATTGACCTCGGCGGGCAGGTTCCGCGGCTTCGCATCGAACCACATCACCCCCTGACACGACCCGGTGCCGGGCTCCCTGACCGAATCGATCGCGAAGATCCCCACGGTGAGAATTGCGCCGTGGCGAAACCGGAAGCTGTCGGCACCGCACCGAAATCCGCACCATGCGCGATCGTGCGAGCGAAACACGACGAGTTCGTGGTCATCGCCCGCCGTCGCATCGTCGGTTCCCGCGTCGACCTCCACGTATCGTTCGATTTCGCGCCGGAGCGCGTTGAACAGATCGCGGGCCGTGCCGGGAACCGTCAGTCTCTTGCCATGCACCGCGTCGCAATCGGGCTCGGGCGCGTCGCGCGCGTCGCGTTTCGCCAGCCGCGACAGGATCGCGGTCTGCGCGAGCAGCACCGCGACCGCCGTTGCGCCGCCGGCCAGCACGCCGTCGCGCGACGCAACCACCCACGCCGCGATCGCGGCGGGCATCAGGTAAAGCATCCAGATCAATCTGCGCCCTCGTTGTTTGTGTCGTCTCGCGCCATCATGCCTGCCGCATGCTCCGCGAGAAACCGCTCGACCATCGCGTTGAAGCGCGGCAGCGCCGGATTGTCGTTGTCGGTGCGCCATGCAAGATACAGCTCGGCCGCGACGTCGGCGTCCGCCAGCGGCCTGAACACGACCCCGCCGACATGCAGCTCGCGCGCGGACGCCGGCACCAGCGCCGCGCCGAGCCCCGCGCGCACGAGGCCGAGGATCGTGTGCGTCTGCCCGACGTAGTGCAGATAGTGCGGCAGCCGCCCCGCGCTCGCGAACATACCCGAGATCATGTCGTAGAAGTACTTGCCCTCGTTCGGCGAATACGAGATGAACGGCTGCCGGTCGAGATCGTCCGGGCCGATCCGGGCGCGCGCGGCAAGCGGCGAGCCGTCCGCGACCGCGACGAGCAGCGGCTCGCGCAGCACCAGCCGGTATTCGAGCGGCAGCCGGGCGGCGCGCTGCCGCACGAAGCCCGCGTCGAGCATCCGCGACACGAGCGCCTCGAGCTGCACGCTCGACACCATCTCGCGCAGCTCGACATCCACGTCCGGCAGCGCATGCGCGGCGTGCGCGAGCAGCATCGGGATCATCCGGTACGCGCTGACGGCCGTGAAGCCGAGCGTGATGCGCCCCGCCTCGCCGCGCGCGACGCGCTGCGCGGCCTGCTCCGCCCGCGCGGAAAACTCGAGGATGTGCTGCGCGTCGCGCAGGAAGCGCTCGCCGGCGGCGGTCAGGCTCACCTGCCGGCTGCTGCGCTCGAGCAGCGAGATCCCGAGCGCATGCTCGAGCAGCTGGATCTGCCGGCTCAGCGGCGGTTGCGTCATGAAGAGCCGTTTCGCCGCGCGGCCGAAATGCAGCTCCTCGGCCACCGCGACGAAGCAGCGTAGCTGGTGCAGTTCAATCATTCAAAAGTTGTATCGATCGATTGGCTTTTGATGTTAGACCAACATCGATGCGATTTCTATACTCGGTTGCACCTGCTGCTCCACCGCCTCACCGGGATCGCCATGACCATCGACCTCCTCCTCACCCAGCCGCTTCCGGCCGGCATCGACGCCGAGCTGTCGGCCCGCTACGCCGTGCACCGCCTGTACGAAGCGCCGCAGCCGGACGCGTTCGTCGAGCGCGTCGCGCCGCGCATCCGCGGCGTCGTCACCGGCGGCGCGAACGGGCTGCCGGCCGCGCTGATGGACCGGCTGCCCGCGCTCGAGATCGTCGCGATCAGCGGCATCGGCACCGACGCCGTCGACCTCGAGCGCGCCCGCGCGCGCGGCATCCACGTGACGACGACGCCCGACGTGCTGACCGACGACGTCGCCGACATGGCGATGGGGCTGATCCTGATGACGCTGCGCGACCTCACCGCCGGCGACCGGATCGTGCGCGCGCGGCGCTGGGGCGCGGCCGCGCAGCCGCTCGCGACGCGCGTGACCGGCAAGCGGCTCGGCATCGTCGGGCTCGGCCGCGTCGGACGCGCGATCGCCGAGCGCGCGCGGGCGTTCCGGATGCCGGTCAGCTATTTCGGCCCGCGCGAGCATCCCGGCAGCGGCTACCGGTTCGTCGCCGACCTGGCCGCGCTCGCGCGCGACAGCGACGTGCTCGTGATCGCCGCGTCGGCCGACCACGGCAACGTGCTCGTCACCGCCGACGTGCTCGCCGCGCTCGGTCCGCGAGGATTCCTGATCAATGTCGCGCGCGGCAAGCTGATAGACGAGGCGGCGCTCGTGCACGCGCTCGCCGACGGCACGATCGCCGGCGCGGGGCTTGACGTGTTCGCGCACGAGCCGCACGTGCCGGCCGAGCTGCTGGAACTGGAGCGCGTCGTCGTGCAGCCGCATCGCGCCAGCGCGACGCATGAAACGCGCAACGAGATGGGCCGGATCGTGCTCGCGAATCTCGCGGCCTGCTTCGCCGGCCAGCGCCCGCCCACCAGCGTGACGACCTGACGCGCGCCGCCTCGCGCCGCGAAGGTCACACACCCGCCCCGACACGACAACACGCCCCCGCACGACGGGGGCACGGAGACACCCATGCCCGATCGCTCCCCCGACGCCGCCCTCGCCGCGTCCCCCGCCAACGCACACGTCACGTCGCACGCGCTCGGCCGCGTCCGCTACGCGATCCTTGCGCTGATCTTCGTCGTCACGGTCGTCAACTACGCGGACCGCGCGACGATGTCGATCGCCGGCACCGGCGTCGCGCACGACCTCGGCCTCTCCCCGGTGCAGCTCGGCATCGTGTTCTCTGCGTTCGCGTGGGCCTACGCGATCGGCCAGATTCCCGGCGGCTGGCTGCTCGACCGCTTCGGCGCGCGGCGCGTGTACGGGCTGAGCCTGCTGCTCTGGTCGGTGTTCACGATGCTGCAAGGCACGGTCGGCTGGCTCGGCGTGGCGGGCGCGGCGGCGACAGGCGCGCTGTTCGCGATGCGCTTCATGCTCGGCCTCGTCGAATCGCCGGCGTTCCCGGCCAATTCGCGGATCGTCGCGTGCTGGTTCCCGACCGCGGAGCGCGGCACCGCGTCGGCACTGTTCAACTCCGCGCAGTACATGGCCGTGGTGATCTTCACGCCGTGCATGGCGTGGCTCACGCATGTGCTCGGCTGGGAGCACGTATTCCTGTGGATGGGCATGCTCGGCATCGTGCTCGGCGGGCTGTGGTTCGCGTGGTATCGCGAGCCGCACAGCCACCCGCGCGTCGACGCCCGCGAACTCGCCTTCATGCGCGAGCACGGCGCGCTCGTCGATCTCGAGGCGAACCGCATCGCGCACCGCCCGCGCCTCGCGTGGCGCGACGTCGCGCAGCTGTTCCGCCACCGCAACCTGTGGGCGATCTACATCGGCCAGTACTGCATCACCGCGCTCACGTATTTCTTCATCACGTGGTTCCCGATCTACCTGATCAAGGGGCGCGGGATGACGATCATGGAGGCCGGCTGGGTCGCGGCGCTGCCGGCGATCTGCGGGTTTTCCGGCGGCGTGCTGGGCGGCGTGCTGTCCGACTGGCTGATCCGGCGCGGCATGCATCCGTCGCGTGCGCGCAAGACGCCGTTCGTCGCGGGGATGGCGATGGCGACGATCCTCGTGCTCGCGAATGACGCGTCGTCGAATGCGGTCGTGATCGCGCTGATGACGATCGCGTTCTTCGGCAAGGGACTCGCCGCGGTCGGCTGGGCGGTGCTCGCCGACACCGCGCCGGAAGGGATGGTGGGCCTGAGCGGCGGCGTGTTCAACGGGCTCGGCAACATCGCCGGGATCGTCACGCCGCTCGTGATCGGCTATTTCGTCGCGCACACCGGCTCGTTCGCCGGCGCGCTGTGGTTCGTCGCCGCACACGGGCTGGTCGGCATTGCCGCATATGCGCTGCTGGCCGGACGCTTCGAGCGGATCCACGTCGCGCCCGGCCGGTGAACGGCGCGCGCCGGCAACGTCACGCCTGCTGGCGGGCCGCCTCCGAGTGCGCGACGGTCAGCCGGTCCAGCTCGCGCAGGTCGTTTTCCAGCGCGGGCGTCAGCGTCGTGCGCAGGTGCTCGAGGAAGGTGCGGATCTTCGCATCGAGATAGCGGCGCGTCGCGTACACCGCGTAGACGCTCAGCGTCTGCAGCCGGTAGTCGGGCAGCACGCGGATCAGGCGGCCTTCGCGGATATCGTCGAGCACCGTATACAGCGCGACGCAGGCGATCCCGCGCCCGGCGCGCACGGCGACGCACAGCGCGTCCGGCACGTTGACCTGGAACGGCGTGGGCGGCAGCTCGAACACCTGCTCGTCGCCGTCCTTGTGCTCGAGCCGCCATTCATCGGCCGGCGACGCCGGCGTGTCGAGCCGCAGGCAGGTGTGCTTCGGCAGGTCGTCCGGCGTCTGCGGCGTGCCGTGCCGCGCGAGGTAGTCGCGCGACGCGACGAGCACGCTGCAGCTCGTGCCGCAGGTCTGCGCGACGTAGCCCGAATCCGGCAGCTGCGACGCGGTGACGATCGACACGTCGTAGCCCTCCTCGACGAGATTCGGCATCCGCTGCGCGAGCGTCAGCTCGACCGACACGTCCGGGTTGTCCTCCTGGTAGCGGACGATCGACGACACGACGTGGCTCTGCCCGAGCCCCGTCATCGCGTGGATGCGCATCTTGCCGGACGGCCGCAGCAGGGCGTTGCGCGCCTCCGCGTTCGCATAGTCGATTTCCGCGAGGATCGATTTCGAACGCTCGAAATAGCGCTGGCCGCTTTCGGTGAGGCCGAGATGACGCGTCGTGCGATGCAGCAGCCGCGTCTGCACGTGCGCCTCGAGGTTCGAGACGGCGCGCGACACCTGCGCGGTGGTCGCGTCGATTTCCTTCGCGACCGCGGTGAAACTGCCGGCTTCGACAACGCGCACGAACAGGCGCATGTTTTCGAGCATGTCCATTGGATAGGCTTGGGGAGAGTAAGTGAGGTCGTGTCGGCCGCGCTCGCGTCAGGTGGGTAACGGGATGCGGCCGGGAGCCACGTCGACGCGATCACCGTGCCGGAGAAAAGGCGGGAGAGCGGGCATCACGTGCGTAGTCCAAGCGTTCGGGGGAATCAGTGGCCCGAATTGTACGCCGCTGCAGACAAATTTGCGCTGCCGTGTACCGCATCGGCAATTGAAAGCAATACGAAAGACACCTCGGTTTCGTGCGCGCGGCGCGCTGATGCAGCGCGACAATTTATATCACAATGAGATACAATGCCGCCCACCCGACACCCGCGTCACCGCCTTTTCTTCATACGTAACATGTCGTCCGGCTCCTCCCTGTCGCGCCGCACCTTGCGGCAATGGCTGCACAGCTTCACCCCGCTTCCGATGACCCTGGGCTGGCGCGAGCGCCTGCGCTCGTGCGCCGGCGCGCTGGTCGGCATCGCGACGGTCGGCGTGACGATGCGGGTCCTGCCCGGCGTGCCCGGGCTCGTGCCGCTGCTGGTGGCGCCGATGGGCGCGTCGGCGGTGCTGCTGTTCGCGGTGCCCGCGAGCCCGCTCGCGCAGCCGTGGTCGATCATCGGCGGCAACCTGGTCGCGGCCACCGTCGGCGTCGCGTGCGCGCACTGGATCGCCGATCCGATCACCGCTGCCGCGCTGGCGGTCGCGTGCGCGATCGGCGGGATGTTCGCGCTGCGCTGCGTGCACCCGCCGTCGGGCGCGGTCGCGCTGACGGCCGTGCTCGGCGGCCCCGCGATCCACGCGCTCGGTTTCCGCTTCGTGCTCGAGCCGATCGCGCTGCAATCGGCGATCCTGCTGTCGGCGGCGCTCGTCTACCACGCGCTCACCGGCCACCGCTATCCGCACGGCGGCGCGCGGCCCGACGCGAAGCCGAAAGCCGGCCCCGCGCCGAAAGCCGCGCGCGGCGGCTTCACGCGCGAGGATCTCGACGCGGTGCTCAAGCGCCGCAGCGAATGGCTCGACGTCGCGCCGGACGATCTCGAAGCGCTGCTGCGCGAAACCGAACTGCAGGCCTATGCGCGCACGTTCGGCCAGCTCACCTGCGCCGACCTGATGACGAAACGCGCGATCCATGTCGCGCCGTCGACGTCGGTTGCGGCCGCGCTCACGCTGCTCGACCGGCATCGCGTGAAGGCGCTGCCCGTCGTCGACGCGGACGAGCGCCTGGTCGGGATCGTCACCCGCGCCGACCTGACGCGCCCGTCGCGCCGCCCGACGCCGCTGTGGCAACGGCTGTCCGCGCGCCTGCCGCAATCGATCGGCGGCCAGCCCGCGAGCGTCGCCACGGTGATGAGCCGCGACGTCGCATCGGTGCCGCAAACGCTGCCGCTGACCGCGCTCGTGCCGCTGTTCACGCATTCCGGCCACCACCATATTCCTGTCGTCGACGCGTCGCGCCGGCTCGTCGGCATCGTCACGCAAACCGACCTCGTCACGGGGCTGTACCAGCAAACCCGGATGCTCGAGGCCGCCTAGCCGGACACCGCGGCGATGCGTTGCGCGCATCGCCATGGTTCGCCCATTTATATCATGTTGTGATATATTTTCCGGTTACCGCAACCGTTTCCCGACCACGATGACCCAGACCCGACGCGCGCTGCACAAGTCCGATTTCGAGCAGCTGTCCGAATTCCGCTACCAGATGCGCCGTTTCGAGCGCTTCTCCGAACGCGCCGCGCAAAGCGAAGGCGTGACGCCGCTGCAATACCTGCTGCTGCTGCACATCAAGGGCTATCCGCAACGCGAATGGGCGACCATCGGCGAACTCGCGGAACGCCTGCAGGCACAGCATCACGGCGTGGTCGCGCTCGTGTCGCGCTGCGAAGCGCTCGGGCTCGTGAAGCGCAAGCCGAGCGAAACGGACCGCCGCCAGGTCGAGGTGCACCTGGAAGAAGCCGGCGACACGCTGCTCGCGCGCCTCGCGGCGATGCACCGCACCGAACTGAAGTCGCTCAAGGGCGCCTTTCAGGTTCCTCAACTCGATTACTGACCCTTGCTCTCGCCACGCCGATGAACGCCCCGCACAAACGCGATTTCGCGACCAACGACCGCCTGCCCAAGATCGCCCTGCTCGCCGCCTGCATCGGCGTGCTGAGCACGCTCGCGGCGTTCGTCCTGTTGAGCCTGATCCACCTGTTCACGAACCTGTTCTTCTTCCAGCAGTTCTCGTTCGCCGACCGCTCGCCCGCGGGCAACACGCTCGGCGCGTGGGTGATCGTGGTGCCGGTGATCGGCGGGTTGATCGTCGGGATGATGGCGCGCTTCGGGTCGGAGAAGATCCGCGGTCACGGGATCCCCGAGGCGATCGAGGCGATCCTGTTCGGCAAGAGCCGCATGTCGCCGAAGGTCGCGATCCTGAAGCCGCTGTCGTCGGGCGTCGTGATCGGCAGCGGTGGCCCGTTCGGCGCCGAGGGGCCGATCATCATGACGGGCGGCGCGCTCGGCTCGCTGATCGCGCAGTGCGTGAAGGTCACCGCCGCCGAGCGCAAGACGCTGCTCGTCGCCGGCGCTGCGGCGGGCATGACCGCCGTGTTCGGCACGCCGGTCGCCGCGGTGCTGCTCGCGGTCGAGCTGCTGCTGTTCGAATGGCGCCCGCGCAGCTTCCTGCCGGTCGCGCTCGCCTGTGCCGTCGCCGGCTTCGCGCGCGCGGTGTTCTTCGGCGTCGAGCCGCTGTTTCCGCTGACGACGGCCGCGCCGTCGCCGGTCGCACTGCTGTCTTGCGTGGTCGCGGGCCTGCTGTCGGGCGCGCTCGCCTGCGGGCTGTCGGCCGCGCTGTACCGCGTCGAGGACGCGTTCGCGAAGCTGCCCGTGCACTGGATGTGGTGGCCCGCGCTCGGCGCGATCGTGATCGGCATCGGCGGCTGGCTCGAACCGCGCGCGCTCGGCGTCGGCTACGACGTGATCGGCGACCTGCTGCATCAGCACATCGCGCTGCAGATCGCGCTCGCGCTGCTGCTGGTGAAGGCCGTGATGTGGGTGATCGCGCTCGGCTCCGGCACGTCGGGCGGCGTGCTCGCGCCGCTGCTGATGCTCGGCGCGGGGCTCGGCACCGTGCTGTCGCCGGTGCTGCCGGGCGGCGACCCGGCCCTGTGGCCGCTCGTCTGCATGGCCGCGACGCTGGGCGCGACGCTCGGCGCGCCGCTCACCGCGATCGTGTTCGCGTTCGGCCTCACGCACGACACCAACGCGCTGCTGCCGCTGCTCGCGGCCACGCTGGTCGCGCACGGCTTCGCGACCGTCGTGATGAAGCGCTCGATCATGACCGAGAAGATCGCGCGCCGCGGCTATCACATCTATCGCGAATACGGCGTCGATCCGCTCGAGCGGCACGACGTCGCCGAAGTGATGACGCGCGTCGATTCGATCGTCACGATCGACGCGGACACCCCGCTCGCGGACGTCGACGCGACGTTCTTCGGCGCGCAGCAGACCCACCGCGCGTATCCGGTCGTGAAGGACGGCCGCCTGCTCGGCGTCGTCGATCGCGCGCTGCTCGACGCACAGCGCGCGACGCACGCGCCGGAGACGCCGGTCGCGCGCGTGCTGTCCGATGCCGCGCCCGCGGTCGCGCTGGCGCACGAAACGTGCCGCCTCGTCGCGACCCGGCTCGCGGTGCTCGGCCTCGAGCGGCTGCCCGTCGTCGACGATGCGCAGTCGCTGCGCATGACGGGGCTCGTGTCGCGCAGCGACCTGATCAAGCCCGCGCTCCAGCATTTCGACGAGGAACACAAGCGCGAGCGTTTCCGGCCGATCATGCCGCCCAACGTGCGTCGGGGCCTCGGCTCCACGCGCAAGACCGGCTGAGTCGCACGCCGACGCGAGTTTGAACTTCCTTGACAGTTCGACGCACGAAAGTTTGACATCATGAGCCCCATGCGACGGGGCCTTCCTTCAGTCCTTCCACGATAACGAGTCGCGGCGCGGCATCCACCGGGATGCCGCACGCCGCGACCCTTCGCACACCTCACGCTCTGGCAGCGAGACGACCGGACGACGCATGACGTCGCGCCGTGCAGCAGGCCGCGCAGCACCGGATCCCCGGTTTGGCAAGCGCGTTAACATCTTGTTTCGGAATCGCCGGAACCCGGTCTGAACGGTGGACTCTCACTTTACGCAGTTCTGCTGCGCATCCCACTCAATCAATCACGACCCGAGGGAGATAACGTGAAATTCTTACCGCTCATCGCACTGACCGTCGCAATTTCCGCTCACGCGGCCGACCCGTCGCCTGCCGTGCAGAACGTGGGACAAAGCCAGAAGCCCGCTCAGGAAGTGTCGGCATGCATCGCGAAGACCTGGGCAGACAAGTCCCAGCAACAGGTCGTTTCGCAGAACGTGCTCGCGAACGGCCTCGCGACCGACGTGTACGCGCCGGGCCAGCAACCACCGAACGGCGCGGCCGCGATGGTGCGCCCGGCCGACACCGCGGCCGCGAAGACGTGGGTCGGCTTCCGTGCCGGCAGCGGCTCGGGCGCCGATGCCGCCGGCGCGATCAGCGCCTGCCTGTAACGCGTGCCACGGACGGCCTTGCGCCGTCCGCGATGCGCCAACGAAAAAGCCCCGCAATTGCGGGGCTCATCGTTTGCACGGCCGCTGCCGTTCGCCGCGCGCCGAACGCGTTACAGATAGCTGCAGACGTAGTCGAGCGTCTCGAGCACTTCGATGTCGAAGCGGCTCTTGCCCGGCACCGAGAACGACTCGCCCGCGCCGTAGGTTTGCCATTCGGCGCTGCCGTCGAGCTTCACGCGGCACTTGCCGGCCTGCACTTCCATCAATTCGGGCGCGTCCGTGCCGAAGTTGAGCGCGCACGGCAGGATCACGCCGAGCGTCTTGCGCGTGCCGTCCGGGAACAGCACGGTGTGCGATACGCACTTGCCGTCGAAATAGACGTTGGCGCGCTTGACGACCGACACGTTGTCGAATTGGGTTGCACTGGTCATGGGTTGCCTCTGATTGCTGGATGCTGAAAGATTGGACGTTGTCGGAAACCGGCTGGCATCGCCGGCCGGCCGATATGATACCGGCTTGCCGCCATCGCGCCGAAGCTGCGCGCCATCAACACGGCATGTTCAGGATCACTGGATAATCCCGTGCAGCTGCGAATTTCCCCCGCTCACCGCAGCCCGTGCCGCCTCGCGGAATCGCGCAGGCAGTCGAGCAGCATCGACGCGGCGGGCGTGAGCGGGCTGTCGCGGCGCGTCACCACCTGCACGGAGACGGCCGGCAGCCGTTCGCGAATCGGCAGGATCGTGAAGCGATCGCGCGCCCAGTCGGCGTTGAGCAGTTGCTCCGGCATCGACGCGAGCAGGTCGGAACCCGTCATCAGGCTGTGCGCGAGCCCGAAGCTCGGGCACTCGACGATCCGCGCGGGCACCGGCAGCCCATGCGCGACGAAGCAGTTGAACAGCACCTGCGTCGAGCTTTCCGGCGACGGATTCATCAGCCAGTCGGCATCGACGAGATCGGCGAGCGACGTGGCCGCCGCGAGCGGATGCCCCTTGCGCGCGACGATCAGCGAGCGGCTCGAATAGAGTTCCGCGTGATCGAACTCCGCCGCGAGCAGCTCGGGCACCACCACCGCGACCGCGAAATCGAGCGAGCCGTCGTGCAGCCGCGGCAGCGCGACGCCCGGGAACCCTTCGATCAGGTTCACCCGCGCGACCGGAAAGCGCCGCCGGAACGCGCGAAACGCATCGGGCAGGATGGTCACCGCGGCGGCCGGCGTGATGGCCGCCGCGACCGAGCCCGTCATTTCGCCCTGTGCCTGCTCGATGTCGTCGTGCGCACGCTGCATCTCGGCGACGATCAGCCGCGCGCGCACCTGCAGCCGCTGGCCGAAGCCGGTCAGCTGCACGCCGCGCGCGGTGCGCACGACGAGCGACACGCCGAGCGCGATCTCCAGCTCCTTGACCGCCTTGGTCAGCGCCGCCGGCGACACGTTCAGGCGGCGCGCGGCCGCGCGGATGCTGCCCTCCTCCGCGACGGTGACGAACGCTTTCAACTGATGGTATTTCATGGCGACGCGCGTGATACGTGGAAACCCGGATGCGCTGCCGCGTGCACGCTCTCAGGGTGTTCCCTAGCGGCAACCGGCGGTGAGCACCAAAGCAATTTATCAGCTTATGGTGCGCAAAAGAAATTTATATGCTGCGACGTCATATGCGCGTCAACCGCCCCACTGGAGACACCATGCAGCCTGCGAACCCCGTCATCCCCGGCATCGCCGCGATCGCCCCCGACCTGATCGAGGTGCGCCGCCGGATCCACGCCCATCCGGAACTGGCGTTCGAGGAAACGCTGACGAGCGAGCTCGTCGCCGAGCTGCTCGCCGGCTGGGGCTACGAGGTCCACCGCGGCCTCGGCAAGACGGGCGTCGTCGGCGTGCTGCGCGAAGGGCAAGGCACGCGCACGATCGGCCTGCGCGCCGACATGGACGCGCTGCCGCTCGCGGAAGCGACCGGCCTGCCGTATGCGAGTCGCCATGCGAACAAGATGCATGCCTGCGGCCACGACGGCCACACCGCGATGCTGCTGTGCGCGGCGCGCCATCTCGCGGCGACGCGTCAATTCTCCGGCACGCTGAACCTGATCTTCCAGCCCGCCGAGGAGAATTTCGGCGGCGCGAAGGCGATGATGGACGACGGCCTGTTCGACCGCTTCCCGTGCGATGCGATCTTCGCGATCCACAACATGCCGGGCCGCGCGGCCGGCGACATGGCGTTTCGCGCGGGCGCGGCGATGGCGTCCGCCGACCGCGTGACGATCACGCTGCGCGGCGTCGGCGGCCACGGCGCGATGCCGCATTTCGCGCGCGACCCGATGTCGGCGGCGGGCAGCATCATGGTCGCGCTGCAGACGATCGTCGCGCGCGAGGTCGATGCACAGCAGGCGGCCGTGATCACGGTCGGCAGCGTCCAGGCCGGCGAGACCTTCAACATCATCCCCGAGACGGTCGTGATGAAGCTGTCGGTGCGCGCGCTGAGCGCCGACGTGCGCCAACTGCTCGCGCGCCGCATCGACGCGCTCGCGAAAGGCCAGGCCGAGAGCTTCGGCGTGACGGCCGACGTGCAGTACGACTACGGCTACCCGGTGCTCGTCAATCATCCGGAACCGACCGCGTTCGCAACCGACATCGCGCGCCGGATGCTCGGCGCGGCACGCGTCGAGGCCGACGCCGCGCCGCTGATGGGCAGCGAGGATTTCGCGTTCATGCTCGAAGCGCGCCCCGGCTGCTATGCGTTCATCGGCAACGGCACCGGCAGCAAGGGCGGATGCATGGTGCACAACCCCGGCTACGACTTCAACGACGACATCCTCGCGATCGGCGCGAGCTACTGGGTCCGCCTCGCCGAAGCCTGGCTCGCGGCCTGACGGTCCTTCACCACCCACGCTTGCGTTCATCGGGGAATCCCATGGAAACGTCCGCCCTTTCCTTCGCCGGCACGCCGGCCGACGCGCGCGCCGCCGCGAAGCGGCGCCGCCTGATCGCCGCCGCCGCGGTCGGCAATGCGCTCGAGTTCTACGATTTCACGGTCTACAGCTTCTTCGCGATCCTGATCGGCAAGCTGTTCTTTCCGGTGCATTCGTCGTTCGGCCAGCTGATGCTCGCGGTCGCCAGCTTCGGCGTCGGCTTCGTCACACGCCCGCTCGGCGGCCTCGTGATCGGCATGTATGCGGATCGCGCCGGCCGCAAGCGCGCGATGATCGCGACGCTGCTGCTCATGGCGCTCGGTACCGCGATGATCGCGGTTGCGCCGACCTACGCGCAGATCGGCCTCGCCGCGCCGCTGCTGCTCGTGCTCGCGCGCCTGCTGCAGGGGTTCGCGTCGGGCGGCGAAGTGGGCGCGTCGACCACGCTGCTGCTCGAACAGGCACCGCAGCACCGCCGCGGCTTCTACGCGTCGTTCCAGTTCTCGAGCCAGGGGCTCGCGGCGCTCGCGGGCGCGCTCACCGGCGTCGCGCTGACGTCGACGCTGAGCGCCGCGCAGCTCGAAAGCTGGGGCTGGCGCGTGCCGTTCGTGATCGGCACGCTGTTCGTGCCGATCGGCTACTGGCTGCGCCACACCGTCGAGGAAGTGCCGGCCGCCACGCCCGCGCCGCGGGAGAAGGTCCCGTCGCTGCCGCTCGCCGACGTGCTGCGCCATCACGGCAAGGCCGTGTTCGCGGGGCTCGGCGTGACGATCGGCGGCACGTCGATCCACTACATCATCGTGTTCTACATGGCGATCTACGGCGTGCAGGTGCTGCACCTGCCGAGCTGGCTGTCGATGACGGCGGGCTGCGTCGCGGGCGCGATCCTGGCCATCGTGACGCCGCTCGGCGGCTACCTGTCGGACGTCCATGGGCGCAACCGGATCGTCTGGTGGACGCGCATCGTGCTGATGCTTGCGATCTACCCGGCATTCGTCGCGCTGAACCGCTGGCCGGGCGCCACGTCGCTGCTGTCGATCATCGCGGCGCTGTCGGTCGTGCATTCGATCAACATCGGCGCGACCGGCGCGATGCTCGGCGAACTGTTCCCGCGCGCGGTGCGGGCGACGGGCGGCGCGCTCGTGTACAGCCTCGGCGTCGCGATCTTCGGCGGCTTCGCGCAATTCTTCGTCACGTGGCTGATCGCGGCGACCGGCAATCCGAATGCGCCCGCGTGGTATGCGATCGGCTGCGGGGTGCTGACGCTGCTGGCGTTGCGGTGCATGGACGAGAAGGCGGGGAAGGCGCTTGATTGATGCACTCGGTGGCCATTTCGCAACATTCCCGCGGTCATTGCATCAACTCCATCCGATTACCCGTCACAACGAGCTTTACGGGGGCAGCCTTTTTCCACCGGGATTTCGGGATCACCAGTTGCCATTCGGCATGCGCCTGATCCCGAAAGAATCCCACCACGCCGACGTATTGCGCTTCGTCCGGCATCGGCGCCGACAGCTTCACCGTTGCACCAGGCCCAAGCGTTGCTTCCATGCTGCCGAGCAGGTCCGCTTTCAATACATCCTTGTCACCGTCGAGCAACTGCGCGTAGCTGGCCGTCTCGAACGCCATCGATTGCTTCAATTGATAAACGCGCACGACAACCGGCAATGACTGGCCCGCATCGCTTTGATTGAGTGCCGCGCGGCTTTCGATCACCAGATTCATCTGCCTGACCTTCGCTATGAACACCGCGTGCGTCGCGTCGACAGTCGTCTCCTTGACCGACTGCCACGTGCCGCAGCCCGACAGCACCGCTGTCGCCACCGTGCATGCGATGGCGATCCGGATCCGGTGCATCGCTGGAATCGCTTGCGCGTTCATATCCAACCTCCTGTCTTGACCGTGCACGGATAGCGCCGGACCGGACCGCCCACGCCCTCGTAAAGCACAAGCCGCACCGCATAATGGAAACTGGCGTAGCGGCCAACGTAACGGCTCAGCACGTCGCCAAACAGCGCAACGTCTCCGGCCCCGGTGAACTCCTTCGGTTCGATGCCGACATTGACGTTCACGATCCTGTCGATGCGCCCGCCCACCACCTCTTCTTCCTCGTCCAGCCACACATAATGGACTGCCTCGATACGCCGCCGGTTGTCGTCCCGCTGCGTCCAGTCATACAGCGACAGTGCGCCGCGCAGCACGTCGGCATTCATCATGTTCAGTTCCGTCGAGCCGTCTCCGTTGAAGTGCGAAATCACCCGCCACGCGTAGTCGCCGCCACGCGGCGGATACAGCGGCATCGTCGGCGCGGTCAGGTTGCGCACCCGCTCGACGCCGGTAAAGGCCGATGCAGGTTCCGTAATCGTCGATTCGCGCAGCGCCATGCGCGGCAATCGCCCGTTGTTCGCCAGTACCCTGACCATCACCTGCCCGTCCGGCAGGCTTCCCGGCTCATCCCACAATTGACCGCCCAGCGTCAGCCACATCTCGCGCCGCCCCGTCACGCCATGGCGGATCGACGTGTGGTAATGGCGGTCGGGTGACGCGTGCCCCATCATCCCGCCACGATGTCGAAACTCCTTGAACGACCGGTATTCGTGACGGACCGCATTGCGCGGGTCGGCCGCCGCAACCGACAACGCATCGTATGGCTCGACATGTTCGCCGGCGGACGCGGGAGCGCATACCCGATAGTCGCGGTCGTGGGCATTCGGTCGGATCGCCTGCGCGTCCAGTTCGAACAGGTTGATGACCGGTGTGCAAAAGAGCCGGATGTTGCCTGCGTCGAACGTCGCGTCACCGGGGATCCGTGCCTCGATCACCATCTCGAACTCGATGCGCGTCTCGCCGGGCGGCACGCTCGCCGCGTCGAAACCGCATAGGTCGACAAAGTGAAACTTCTCGGGGAATGTGAAGTATTCGAGCAGTGTCTGTTCGCGATCCAGTTCGGCATCGCGCCCGTCGCGGTCGACCGGCCACAGTCGCGTGCCGGGTCCGAAGCCGGCCACCTCGAAACGCATGCCGGACTGCGGTTGCAACTGGCCATCCAGCACGCTCGGCATACGCACGCCGATCGACTCGACCTGTCGCGTGAAGACTGCGTACAGCGCCGATGCAGTCGGCTGGTCACCGTGCAGATAGAGGCGAATGCGCGACAGGTCATCGAGCAGGCGCTGCTCGCGATGCAGAAGATCGAATGCAAGCCGGATCGTCGTGCGACCGTCTTCGCGCACCCGGGTGCCCGCTTCGCGCACCATGAGCGGCAGCAAGCGTATAGGCTGCGTCGTGCGATAGACGCACACAGTCCCCGCCTCGCCGACGGGCGTCGATCGTACCTGCAGCCCCGCCGGCAGCGTATTCAGCGTCCGCGCCTCACCCACGCGCGGCACGCACTCGAGAATCGCCAGCGACGGAATTGTGCGGCCTGCGTGCGGCCACAAGTGATCGATCAGCGGATCGGTCAGTTCCGGCGACGTGTCATCGAGTTTCATCCGCAGCCGGCTGGCCAGGAACGCGAATCCCTCATACGCCTGCTCGACACTGTCGTGGCGCGCACCGGGCATGGCAAGGCCCAGCCGACGGGCGCCCTGCGGCTGAGCTTGCGCGAATTCCCGTCCCGCCTCGCGCAGGTAACGCATCTCCGCGTCGAAGTACCGCAGGAATGGATCACCGTCCTGCCCGCTACCGGTCGTCAGGCGGTTCTCGTTGTCCCCTGGGGACTTCCTTTGCTCGTCACTCATGGCATCAGCTCCGGCGGCAAGGGTGGCAGGCCGGACTCGGCGGACGGGACCGCCCCGCCCTTGCCGACCACGAAGATTCGCTCCGGCATCCTGAAACCGCGCAGCCTCAATAGCTCGAGCGGGCCCGTGCCGAGTTGCGTGCGCAGCACGTAGGTGAGCGACACGCCGTCCGCATTCCATGTCAGCCGATAGCGCGTGCTGTCGAGCGGCTTCACTTCGGCTTTCGCCAGCAAACGCACGAAGGCCCAATCGCCCGTCGCGTCAAATGCCTGCCGTAGCCCCGCGTCGAGCGTCTGCCATGTCAGCCCCGCACGCCCATTCAGGCCGTTGCCCGGCCACGCGAGCGGCGTCCAGCTTTCTTTCTGGTTGAAGTAGACGACCTGCTTGCCGTCGACCGACAATTCCGAGCGCGTCACGTTCGGCGTCGGCAGCGCCATCATCTCGAATTTCTCCATTGCGTCGCCCTGGCCATATGCCTGCACGCCGACCGTCGACAACTGCCGAATGCCGGCGAGAAACTTCGGATCGAACTGCAGCGCCTGCGGCGCCAGCTCGTTCGGCATCCACTGGTCGCCCTGCAGTTTCATCACACCGGCAAGCTGCGTCGAAATAAAGCGTACGATCAGCCCCGTATCCGGTCGCACGTAACGGCCCAACTCGGCAAACGACGCATCCGCCTGCGTATCAAAAAACGGATAGCGGCCACTTACGGCCGCGTTGAACGGCGCCGCGACGCTCGCGCGCCACGCTTCGTTCAGGCTGGCCGCCGCCGGCTGCAGGATCGTCTGCCATGCCCCCTCGAGCGGCCGCGCGAACACCGCATCACCAAAACCCGACCACGCGGAGCCGAGGCTCGCAGCCGTCAGCGCCGCGTCGTCTCGCGCCTGCGACAACTCCGAGAGCTTGCCCTGAAACACCGCCTGCGCGAACGAACGGGCCATCGCCTGCGCGTCCGCGCTGCCCGCTATCTGCTGGAGTTTCAGGCGCATCGTCGTGACGGCTGTCAGGTAGCGCGACAGGCTTACGCCGGTCAGCACGACGCTTTCCGGCTGGCCAGCCTTGCCGTTGCCACGGTTCGGCGTGGCGGTATCGCCCATCAACGCCAGCAGCGGCCCGAATGACTTGTCGAGCGGACTGGCTGCCTGCGCATGCGCTTCGTCGTCGTTGCCGATCAGGCTTTGCGCCTTGCGCACCAGCGTTTCGGTCAATGCCTGGGACGGCCGGCCAGCCAGTGCCTGATATTGCACCGCCTTCATCAGTGCGATGAGCGGGGAAGTCTGCGCGTCGGCCAGTCGCGACAATTGCTCGATCGCGCCTGTCAGGTTCGACGCCGCCTGCCACCTGATGCCATTGAGCATGCGCTGCCAGGCGGCCGCATATTCGGCGAAATAGCACGCCGTCAGGCGTTCCTTCAGTGCTTCGGCTGCGTGTTTCTCGTCGACGGCTGCCTGAGTGCGGCTCGTGCCCTGCGCCTGTCCGCCGGACAAGACCCAGTCACCGCTCACCCTCCGCGCGCTGGAAGCCTTGTCGATCGCCTCGGCGATCATCCCGTCCCATGCGGCACGGGTGTAAATGCCCGGCACGGTCTCCGATGCCGTGAAGAGCCCGCGCGTATCCGTGCCGCCGAGCAGCGTTTCGAGCGACGCGTCGGCGTACTTGCCTTTCACTTCGTCGAGGATATTTTGATAGACCGTGTCGTCGGCCGATGCCAGGCCCATCTGCGTGATCAGCATATTGCGGGTCGATGTCACGAGGTCGCTGTCCCGCGCTATCCGCCATTCGGGATGACCTTTCAGGTGATCAGCATAGAAGCCGGCGAGCCGCCGGCCAGTATCGTCGCGCTCGCCCTCCGGCATCTCGACAGGTCTCGGCCACGTCGCAACGAGCAGTCGTTTCAGGAATTCGGGGTCCGTGCGCGCCGGCTCGGCCAGCATCAGGTATGCCTTGAGCGCGTCGTACGTGCTGCCGCGCGCTTGCGCGGACTGCAGGCTGTCGGCCCGGGCAGTGTCCGCATACTTGAGCAGCGCCTCGATCGACTTGACGACAGGCACCTGAAGGTTACGCGTCGCAGTGGTCCTGTACGGTTGCCAGAGCGACTCGAGTACTTCATCGTTGCGCGAGAGACCACCGCGCAGATACCAGGGTGCACCGTGCTTTTGACGGTATTCGAGCCTCTCCATCAGTCGCTGCAGCGCGAGTTGCGCGCGCCAGCCCTGCCCCGTCTGCGGCCGTGCGTTGAGGGCGGTGTCCGCCGTCGCACGCGCGTCGCGCATCAGTTGCTGATTGCCGATGAACGAGACCGTCAGCCACACGCACCACACGATCGCGCTGGCGGTGACGAGT
Organism: Burkholderia sp. SRS-46; assembly: GCF_004343775.1. Lineage (GTDB taxonomy): Bacteria > Pseudomonadota > Gammaproteobacteria > Burkholderiales > Burkholderiaceae > Burkholderia. The sequence goes on from NZ_PTXL01000011.1 coordinate 90,143, forward strand.
GTCGCCAGCGCATTCGGCCAGTAGATGCCGATGCGCCGGCCCATGTCACGCCGATCGACGATCGCCCGCCAGACGGGTAGCAGCGACGCGGGTTGCGGCGGAAACGTAAGCGGTTCTGCCGGCGCAGCGACAGCCGGTTCCGACGCCAGTCCGCCATTTCCGTCCGAGGCCACCGGAACGGGCGTCGGGACAGCCGCCGGAGCGGCGAACACGGGTGCGAACATCACGCCGGCGAGCGGCGCGCGCAGCCACGGCGAGGCCAGCAGTGCATTCCAGCCCGTGACGATGTGTTCGTGTCGTGTGCCGATGTATTGGGATATCTGCGCAAGGTAGCTGATACGAGCGGGTGTCGTGCATAGTCGAGCACCCGCATCCGCCGTATCCCGCTCGATCGCAACCAGTTGGCCGTTCAGCACCGCCGACCGCCTTGCATCCTTGCCCGTCGTACCCGGAAACGCGCCGATCACCTCGAATGCATCGGGCCGGCCGCCCTCCGCAGACACCGCGTGCAGGAATGTCACGGGCGCGGCCCAGCCGAGATCCGTCGACATCGCGGCAAGCGTGCGCGGCAATTCGCTATCGGGACGAGAACCGTCCGCCAGTCTCACGACCTGGATCACCTTGTCGATCGGCCGGCGGCGGCGCAGTTGCCTGACCTGACGCCGCCACATTCCAGCGTCGATGCCGTCCGGCGAGGCGTGTACGAGAATCGCGTCGCCGACCGGCATCGCTCCCACACGCTTCAGGCCCGGCGCAACAGCCTCGATCAGCGTGTCCGCGCCGTTCAGCAACAGCCACCGCGTCCGGTAACGCCAGCGCCAGCCGTGCGAGGCGCGCAATTCGTCGCGCAACGATTGCAGTCGGGTGTCGTATTTGAGGGTCTTCGATTGCTTTATCACTTCGCCGCGCTGCTCGGCGTCCGCACGAAACACGCGCCCGACGAGGCGATAGGCGCCGCCGTAAAGCAGCCCCACATGCACCAGAAGCGCTGCCACGAGTGCCGCGAAAATCCACATCGAAGCACCCAGCTTCGCCTCGCGTGTAAGCGTGCCGAGCAGGTCACCCTTCACCCAGACCAACGCGAACGCGATCCCCGCCAAAAGCAGCGCCAGAAAAATCGGTCCCCAGGCGAGCAACCGACCGGTATCGGTTGACTCGACCTCTCCCGATCCAAGGATTTGCGTGTTAGTGCGTGCGTTCGTCATCGGATTCTTCGTGCTTGATTGGGTCGGTGACATGCAGGATCGCGGCCTGCACCGTCGACGTAGTCGAGGGCGCATGGAGGATCAACTGCGTTCCGGCGTCGGCTTCGATTGCCGCCGCGATCGACAGCCACCCGCCTGCCATGCCGGCGTGGCCGAGCATGCGGTCAGGCCGGCGTTGGGCTTCCTGCTTCGCGACGCTCGCGAGGCCAGTGCTGCGCAGCGCAGCGAGCAGCTTTCCGTCGTGTGCGTTGTCCAGGCCGCTGATCCAGGCCGACGCGACGGTGGCAGCGTCGGCCTGGCCCCACAACATGCCGTTTGAGAGCACTGCATCAAGGCCTTCGAGATCATCCATAACCGGCCGGTGCAGCGTGCCAATTACCTTCACCGGTTCCGGCAGTTGAAACACACCTGGGCCGAGCAGGACGGCAACCGCACCTTCGGTGCTGCCCGGCGGAGGCTTATCGTGCCATTCGGCCGCGACGACCAGCAGCGGCCGCTGTTCGTTAGCATCCAGCCATGCGTCGGCAACCATCAGGCCATCCGCGGCCGGCACCGCCTGGCATTCCAGCGTGTCCACGCCTGCCCGCAGCAGCGCCTGCTTGACCTGTTCCAGGCGCTGGTCGGCAGTTTCAGGCGTCGACAGCACGCGCACGGCGGGCGCGTACTTCCGGCCGTATTGCGATAGCGTGGATAGGCATTCCACGAGCGACGCCAGCGCGTGCTCGATCACGCGTACGACAGGCGGCACTGGCACAGGCGGTGTCGGAGCTTCGGCCGGTTCAGTGGCTTCGGTATGCTCTGCGTCGACCGTCTCGTCTTCGGCCGATTCGTCGTCGACCTCCAGGTGCTCGTTCGCGTCCTCTTGCAGTAGCGGATCGTCGTCGGCAAAGCGGGTGTGCAGGACGCGTCCCATGCCGGCGCGCGGCGAACGAGCCTCCAGGAACGATGTCTCGCCGGCAAGCAAATCGACGAGCGACATGTTGCCCAGCGGCAGGCAATGTCCGGCGCCGAGCACTTGCAGAGGGCGCCGAGCCGTGCGAATACGGCTCTTCAGCCAGGCCGTGCGGTGCCGGTTTCGGAACCGGGCATAGAGATAGTCCGCCTCATATATAGCCCGCGCAATCGCGAGTGCCGTGAAATACACCGCGTTCGGGATACCCACGAGGCAAAGCCAGAACTGTGCGCCCCTAGCCGGCGTGCCAGTTGGCCACAGCAGCAGCACCGTCGCGGCACCGAACCCGCAGCTCAAAACCCAGCCGACCAGCCAAGGCCAAAAGCGTAGGCCGTTTGCCGGATACGCCGATGGCAGACCCGCGGGCGACAGATCGATGGCCATGGTCAGCCGATGAATACGTTCTGCAACGACGAAATCAATCCGCAACCGCACGCGCAGCGATGCATATGCATTGCGACAGGTTTGCCGTCCTGGTCGGGGAACGATTCGTCGCCTTCGTCGATCATGGTTGCGCCGTGCAGATTGCAGAATGCCTCGTCACCTTTGCGCGCTAGCGGACGGCCCATGAATTCCATGGTCGGTGAGCCACCGGTGACTTGGCCGCCGTGTTCGAGGGAGTCGTCTTTTCGGATGGGGGATTTCATTTATCCTCTGGAATAGCTGTGTTTTCAATTCGGAGAGGCATTGGGATTTCAAGATGGCTCTATCCGGAAACGATAATTTAAAAAATTACACCACAAAAAATGACCGAAATCATCACATTAATTTATAGAATATGAAAACTCAAACACCCATACTCAATTATTCGCATCCCTTTTCTATTGCGCGCAAATTTTCAAGCCTCTGGCGCACGAAATTAACATAGAGATCAGAAGCGATCCAACCAGGAAGAATTTCAGCCTTTTTATAAATATTACCCTCCATCCTTTTCGCCTCCCTGACGTATTCACTCGCAAGCGCCGAGCAAGCCCCATCGCTTTTTGAAGTGATTTTGGACTGCAGCGCATCAGATTTTTCTGCGACACCAGAGATTTCCTCATCGTAACAGACCTGAAGTATCAAGCCACAACCGGATTCACAATTTAGCCTCTCCTCCATGGTTCTGGCCAAACATCCTTCCAAAGTGTCGCCCGAATTATTTTCCGCAAATGCACGCCAAGTATAAAAAACAACAAAAACCACAACACCAAACTTCAAATACACCATAGCCCATATCCTTTGATTACCACGGCAAGCAATAAATATCAAAAAATTTCAAACCCTAACTTCACATTGCCCAGCATTCAATTCACCACACCCCCTCACATCAGCAACAATCAATCCAAATAAAAACCAATAAATTCGCCTACCCATTAACCCCCTCGATTTCAAAAGCCCACAAACTCAAACCTCCTCGCATGATCAATGTTTCGCGCGGGAATACACCAGCGACACCCCCTCCAAAACAGGTGACAACATCACCATCAATCGATCTACAATCCGCTTCGCAATAAATTTCAGTTATCCAGAAGCAGTTACACAGATAACCCAAGTCACCAACAAACCGACGAAATCTATTTTTCCGAATAATCCGAGACAGATATCCCATAAATTAAATTCGGAATCCCTCCAACTTCTTCGCTCGTCAGAAAACCCCTTCAAATTCCAAAGAAAACAAGTCAAACCAACGTCCACCGGACAGATCATAAGGTAGGCTGGAATCCCTTTTCTTAATCCATCCCCAAAAATTTAATCCACGTATACGACAGTTCCGCTCCAATTTAAACCGTTGCATTTTCTTTCCCAAACGAAATGGCGAGCATATCGCCCTCCGGAATCGTCATTCGCAATTTCGCCTCTTGCGGTTAAAGACATCCGTGCGCTCAAGCCACCCACATCCTTGCTCAGCACAAAACATGCAAAAGAAAGCGAGGCCATCAAACGCCGCCCCGCTGGCTTCAACTCAAGACGAAAGTCAGCATAAAAGACATCGCTTTCAAAATGGAACTTTGAGGACACCACCCTATTAATTAGAAAGCTGTCAATCGAATATCCACACAATTCGGAAAGTAAATTTTCAGATTTCGAAAAATTCAGATTGGCGTCAGGTCGCCGCTGCGCGCACGCATCATCAATAAAAGTACACGCAGCCACCAAGTCAATTCATAAAAATTTCGTGACCAGAAAAATCCCCATCCCCTTGAAGCTTTCATCACCATAAATCGCCATTAACGCGCTGACAAAAAATCCGAATGATCAACAGGCTCGCCCATATTTTTAGTTTTCCACAAACCACCAAATCGACGCCAATTTTTATTTCAGAATATGCTCACCCGAATACAGGCCCACGACATCATCGATCATTTTTATTTACCTTACCAGCACCATCCTCGATTAGCTTAACGCGCGAAGATACTTTCCTCCCTCTTTTAAATACATCGATATAGCCATACACCCTTCCACCCCCATCACAATAAGTCCCCCTTCGCTCAACAAGAGAGATTTTCCCATTTGACGCCACAGAGTAATGCTCCTCCCAATTTTCACATGCACTTTCATGAAAACATGCACCAACCAATTGTCTCCTCCTTGAATCTACGATCAAACATGGAATACGACTAAGCCATTCATTAAAAATAAATTTATCTTTTACCACCGAATAGAGATACACATCGTAATACTCTTGGTTTGCACCCCTATCCCTAAGAATCATCAAATCAAGCTTCTTTCCACTGAACGTTAAGTCTGAGAAGTTCGCATCGTCACTGGAAACAGCATCCCGGACTTCAATAATCTGCTTTTTACCGGTTGGCGTAGTGATATGGGCATATCCGCCCGATATCCTTATGCTTGGCAAGGAAGCCGCGAAAGAGAACGAACCAAAAACAAAATAAATAAGAAAAATGATTGACGAAATTTTCATGATTTTAAAATATCCAATTAAGGTACATTCAAATCATTTTTCACGCTGAAGAAAAGCAGGTTCATAATCAATCAATATATCCGTCAGCACAGCAACCGACGACAGAAAGACATTCATTCTCGGGGCAAGTCCGTGCAGCACTCCCTTCGAATTCGGGTTACCTGTATTCACTGCGCGCGCAGACTTCTCGAATTCGACGCTCTCTCGAAATTCCATACTTGACAATGAAACCCTGCATGACTTGACGCGATAATTGTAATCTGAACACACATTTTGCAAACGCGTCACCAAAAATTCAGGCAACCTGTCGGCCTCAATATTTATATTATGATTCTCAGGCATCGGTTTGGCGCAACTTACCCAATAAAAACCAGCCGAGTCGCAAGCTCGCGACAAGTCTGCCTCAAGTGAATCTCGATAGACAGACGGAGCATCACTCCAACCTCGAAACCCTCCATACCTCTTGTAATTTTCTTCATGCGTCAACTGGATTACACCCCGACCATACCATGGAGCATACCTTGCATTTTCGCCATCAACCTCGACGGTTTTTGATAAATACGTCGTTTCCTGAATCGCATTTCCAAAAAAATATGCCGCCCTCAAACCACTCGAGCAAATACCGTACGTTCTCATAGCGGGATTTAGAAAATCTGCGAATCGCGAGGCTCGAGATTTTGCTGTAGTCCAACTCAGAATTGACGTTGGGTAGATATTTTGACGAACTCCATTTTTTGTTTGATCGATTATTTTCCGCAGCACACACTGTGCGATTTCATTCGCACTTAACCAACCACACTTCCTGAAATGCCGAATGAACGCAAGCGGATGGAAGTACCAGAGTTTCTTGCCACCATCGAGCGGCGTCTGGTCCAGAAACTGGAGCTTGCTCAGAAATCCCAGGAACTTCTGGTATCCCTGTGGATCGGTGTCGGCCCGACTCCCGAAGAAGCCATCCGGCTCGTTCAGCCCGCTGTAGCGCAAGTCGTTGTTGGCCGGGTCCCATTCGCTCACCGCATGACACACGAAGCCCTTGAGCGTCGCCCGCGCCTCATCACTCCCCTGCATATAGGACGCCATTTCGTCGTCCAGGGTGAATTCCGGCGAGCGCTCGCTTAGATACAGCTTCGTGGTGTCCCCAATCATTTCCCGAAACTTATCGATATCCCATAGCCCTGCCGCGTCGAGCGGCGCGTTCACGTTGTCGACTTTTCTCCAACCCATGAAGGAAGGGAAATTTGCGTCCGACAGCTTCAGGACGGTGCGTCGATTGACGTCGACATACCCCAGCGTGCCAGCCGTGTCGAAGGGCACCGCGACGTATGTCGCGTGAAAGGCCGCAGGCAGCGTCGGACTGTCCGTGGAAAGAATCCGGCCAAAGCGCAGCAGTTCATAGCCATCACTCGGACAAGCCTTGTAAAGATCGGTCGCCCGCTGATACAGGTTGTATTCGTAGTCTTCGCAGGGATCGCGAACCGGCTCGGGCGTCAACAGGGTCAGCTTGCCCTTGCCGTCTGGATCGATCCATGCGCACACATAGCGCTGCCCTTTGTGAAACCATGCCTCGACGTAAAGCGTGCTGTTTGCGCCAAGGGTACCGGCTGACTGGGGCGGGAAATAAGGACTGTCATCCTGTCCCGGCGGCGTCGCCACAAACGTCGTTCCACCGGGAATCACAAAATACGTGTGCCCCCAATAGTCCTTCGACGTCGACTGAACCGGATGCTGCTCGCCGAGCTGGACCGTGTGTCCCACCTGCTCGAACCATGCGCTGAAATCCTCTTCGGTCATGAAGATTTCGAGATGCAGGTGCGAGTAGTCATGGTTGCGGCCCATGTAGCCGAGGATGTCCTTGCGATAGACCTTCTTGCCCTGCCCGGCCTGAACGCCGCCGGTATCGATCTCCAGCCATTCGGCGAGTTCCATTGGCGAGCTATTGGCTGGCGCCTCACCCATCCGTGGCCGATCTTGCGCGAGCGTCGCGATGTCCAGCAGATGCATGTACAGCGAATAAAACGTAATCGTCCGACCGTCGCCGGTATCGGTCGTGTGTTTGAGCAGCACGAAGCCGTTGTTGCAATTCAGTAGTTGTTTGCCCAGTGCGTCGCGCTGTCCGTCCGATATGGCTTTCTGGCTAACCCGATAGGCAACGACTTCCCCGTCCGCAATCGCGCGCACGGGTTCGTATAGGTCGTTCGGCACCAGATGGACACCGCAGTGCCAGCGCCGGTCAAATGCGATCGGGTAGAGGCCGTGATGTGAAAGTTCGAACGTGTCCACGGCATCCATCATCGGATCGGTCACGGCCGGGTTGCTGGAGGTCAAACCTGCCGTCGGCAGGAACGGGGGGCTGATGATCATGATTTATCGCGATGCAACGAATTGGTCGGAAGTCATCAGGGTGCTTTTGGGGAGGGCTGGCAGCGGGAAATTCGCGTTCCCCGGCCCCTGAAACACAAACGCTCCCGCCTTGATCTTGAACACCCCCTGACCGATGAACTCGAACGTGCCGTCCTCGATCTTCAACGCCGCGCCACCGCTGGCCAGCACGATCTTCTTGCGCGCCACCACCAGCACATCCTCGTCCGCGCTCGCCAGCCGAAGTTGCTTGGACGCCGCCAGATCCATCGCGTCGGTATGAGCGGCAATTTCGACCTTCCCCTTTGCCGCGAAAATTTTCAGCCCAAGCTTGTGCGCACACAGCGAGATCAGTTCGCCCGCAGCCACCGTGAACCGCTTGAGCGCGCTCACGTCCGCATGCTTCCCGGCGGTCACGATCACGTTCTCGCCGGCCGCATGCTGGATCGACTTCGGCGTCGCCAGCGCGATGCCGGCCGGCGCACTCGCAAGCAGCCCCGCTCCTTTGAGCTGGTCGAGCACGTCCATCAGGCTCGCCTGCGTCGCCTTGTCGGCCGGCTGCGCCTTCGCTTGCACCGTCGCATCGACGAGCGCGGTGACCCGTTGCAAAGCGGTTCGCAGCTCCGTGATCGCCGCCTGCATCTCAAGATGCGGCGCGTTCGGCACGCATGGGTCGGCCGACCAGAACAGCCCCTTCGGCGCGCGAAACGTCCCCCACGCCTGCGCGGTCAATTCGAAGCCTTCGCCGCGCTTCTTCTTGTCGCCGTCGACCAGATAGCCCATGTTGAGTGCGGTCTTCCCGAAGACCGTCGCCAGCCGAATGCCCTCGTGCTCCTTCAGGTCTTCGAAGCGCAGCTTGTTGCCGAGCAGCGGCGAGCGAAACACGGCGCGGCTGTACCAGCCTTCCTTGCCGTGCACGAGATCCCGACGCGCATAGTCATGAACCGCTCCCGCGATCAGCAATCGATCGCAATTCCCATGGGTCGCGATAACACGCACCTCGGTTTGGGGCAGCAAAGGTATGTGCAGCCCGCCCTGATACGACGCGGATGGCCGCAGCAGGCGCAGCGGCATGCTGTTCGTGCCGCGCTTGCCGCTGTGCCGCGTGAACAGGAACCTCACCCGGTAGCGGCCGTATTCGTCCATCCACGCATACGGCTCGTCGTCTCCGGACTCCACGATGCCGATCAGCGTTCCGGTGATCCAGCGCCAATGCTGCTGGGGATCGTATTCGGGCCGGTATGTCAGGTGGGCGGGGATCGCCTCGAACGTGTTGGTCACCGACTGGCCGCGCCCGCCCGTCGTGACGACCTTCGTGATCACCATGCCGTGCGGCGCTTCAGGTATCGTGTCGTTCGTCACGCGCACGACCATGCCGGGCGTCATGCCGATGACGTTGCTCTTGCCCGAGATCCGGGTCTGGCGCGCGATCAGCTCGTCGCGCCGCGCATCGGCCAGCGCCTGCCCCTCTTCGGCAGTATGAAAATGCTCGATGCTGCGATTGACGCTGCCGAACACCGAACGGTCATCGCGCGCCACAATCGATTCGACCTGCAGCGGATCGTCCGGCCGGCGGTAGTTGTGGTCCCACTCGCGCACGGTCTGCGGCACCAGTGCACGCGTGACGTGCAGTTCCAGGATCGCCTCGTGCCAGTTGACGAGCCCCGAATGCGGCAGCAGCGGCACCTCCAGCGCACGCATGTAGCCGCGCGGCGTGTTGCCGAACACGAGCGTGTCGCGCTGCGGCGCGTTCTTTCTCTTCGCCTGCCTGAAGTAGTAGTAAACGCCCGCGCGCCGGGCATGCCTGTCGATGAAGCGGGCCGCGCTCTCCTCGTACATCACGGTCTGCTCGAATTTCCCGTCGAGGCCCTCCAGCTCGAACTCGACGTCGTACGATTCGAACAGGTCGCGATCAACAATCACGTCGGTCAGCAACTCGCGAAACGAGCGGTCCAGGAACACTGCGGAGTCGTGTACTTGATCGAGCAGCGCCAGGCGTGGTTTCAGATGCAACTGGTACGTCGCTTCATCACGCGTGGTCTTCATCCGCGTCCACTGCGTCACGACACCGTGTACGGTACGCGCCTCGTGCAGCACGGGCTCGATCAATCCCGGCATCGACGGCACCGACGCGTGCTCCTCGATCGTGAAAACCGTCGGCCGGCCAACCACCACGGCGCCGTCGATGTGCTTGTCCATCGACGTCACGACGATGTCGGCCAGGAACGGCGCGTTCATTTCTTCGCTGAGGGAAAACGAAAGGACGGAAACCGGCGACTGCAGCGTCGCGATCTCGAGATGGAAGGGCTGAGTGACGATCGCGCTCGGGTGCTCGAGCACATCCTGGATGGTTCGCATGGCCGCCGTTGTGTGAAGAGATTGCACACCGGCACGATCACCCGCGCTGATTCTGGGGACACGATGCCGTCAGAACGCACGAGTAGAACAAATCACCCGCCCTATATCCATCAGACGAATCTGAAAATTGGAGACCAATTCAATGAAGCACTGCCAAACGCCAAGCGGCAGGCTATCGAAGACGGTTGATCATCCGTCGGATGATCATCGGCTTGGAAGAAGCAGGAATCCGCACCCTGAAGCAGATGCGCGACGGCCCGTTCGCGGCGCTGACAACGGCCGCTGCATGAAGTGAAGTGAGAGGTATGCGATACCCAACCGGGCACTGCAAACGAAAAGCGGCACGGACATCAACCGTCCGTGCCGTGCATTCCATCGTCAGAACGTATGCATCATCCCCGCATACGCCCCCGTCTGCGACTCGCCCGCCATCGGGCTCGTATTAGGCGTCGCATCACGCGGCGTCGCCAGCAGCGAGAAATTCGAATTGCCGCCGTTGCGCACATACGCGACGGTGCCGTACAGGAACGTGCGCTTCGACAGGTTGTACGTCGTGCCAAGCACGTACATCATCGCGTGGCCCGACGGATCGTGCGACGCGTCGGCGTTACCGTCGCCGACCTTCACGTAGTAGCCGCCGCCCGTCACCGCCCATTGCGGATTCGCGGTCCAGGTCGCGCCGAGCCAGTAATGATCGGCGCGATCGGGAACGCCGGCGGGACTGTCCGGCGCCTGGTAATGCGTATACGCGCCCTGGATCTTGAACTGCGACACCTTCACGTTCGCGCCGACGAAGTATTCGCGCGAGCTCGAGAAAATGTTGCTGAACTTGCCGTTGCGGTCGCGCAGCTCGTCGTACATCCCGCGCACGTCGAGCAACGGCGAATGGTACGAGATCATGATCCCGTCCGAGCGGCCGAAGTCGTCCGCCGCGCCATAGTTGAAGCCGCGCGACTGGTTGCCGAACGCGTACTGCGCCTGCACATCGAACCCGCCGATCACCGGGCTGTGATACTCGACGTTGTTGCTGGTCTGCTGCCAGTTGCGGCCGCGCACCAGCGAAGCCGACGAAAACGCCTGCTGCACGAACGGATCGAATTCCCACACGCCGTCGCTGTCGATGAACAGGTTGCGGCCGGCCTGCAGCTGGCCCCACGTGTCGCTCTTCAGGCCGACGAACGCGCGCCGCGACCACATCCGGCCGCCGCCCGTCGTGCCGTTCATCACCTGGAACGCGGTCTCCAGGTTGAACACCGTCGACAGCCCGCCGCCGAGATCCTCGAAGCCCTTCAGGCCGAACATGCTGGTGCCCCAATCGCCGCCCTCCGCGCTCCAGCGGGTCGAACTGCCGTTCGGCGTCGCGATATGGTTCAGGTATTCGACGCCGGCGTCGATCCGTCCGTACAGCGTCACGCTCGTCTGCGCGAGCGCGGCCGCCGGCGCGGCCAGCGCCATCAGCCATGCGATATGTTTGACTTGCAAGGTATTGCCCCCTCGATATCCTGATCGTCGACGCGCGCCCCATGCGCGCGCCCGGTCAGCCGCGATCGATCGAAAAGCGTCCGGGCCCGGCCGCGCAAAGCGCAAGCAGGCCGCCGGCGATCGCGAAGTTCTTGTAGAAATGAATCATGTTGTCCATCTGCTCGGCGCCCGTCATCGTCCAGAAATGATGGCCGATGAACGCGGTGGCGATCGTGTAGAGCGCCAGCAGCAGCGCGAGCGGGCGCGTGTAGAAGCCGACCAGCAGCGCGATGCCGACGACCAGTTCCATCACGACGGCGATCGCGGCCGAGATCATCGGCGCGGGTGCGCCCTCGCTGCCCATGAATGCGATCGTGCCGGAGAAATGCATGATCTTCTGCCAGCCGAACAGGATGAACAGGATCACGGTCAGGATGCGGGCCAGCAGCAGCAGCACGTCGCGCTGGGGTGCGAGAAAGGATTGTGTCGGTGTCATGGTGTCGCTCAACGAAAGCGATGCGCGGGGTTCGCGCACCGGCGTGTCAATGAATCGGGACGGGCAGCGGCGTACGCCGCCCGCCCCGCTCTGCAACCACCTTGCATCGGGCGCCGCCCGATGTGCCGCGCGCCCTCCTCTCGAGAAAGTTCGCGTCCCGCCGTCTCGCGCCGCTCAGCGCAGCTTCGCGACGTCCTGCTCGGTCACCTTCGCGGCCGGATTGCCGAACTGCCCGGTCAGGTAGTTCGCGAGCGCGGCGATCTGCGCATCCGACAGCTCGTGGCGGAACGCCGGCATCCCGACGTCCTCGCTGCCGGCCTTGCGCTGCACGCCGTTCAGGATCACCTGCACGAGGTTGGTCGGATTCGGCGCGCCCACCGTCGAATTGTGGAACAGCGACGGATAGTAGCCGTCCGGCGTGCCCTTGCCCTGCATCTGGTGGCAGCTCGCGCAGTTGCCGAGATACAGGCGCGCGGCGTCGATGCCCGACGATGCGAGCGCCACGCCGCGCAACCGCAGGCCGTCCTCGGCGGGCTTGCCCCACGCGGAACGCGATTGCTTCGCGCTGCTGTCGGCAACGGCCGGCACGGTGCGGACATACGTCGCGATCGCACCGATATCCGCGTCACTCATCTTCGAGAAGCTGTGCTCGACCGCCTCGGCCATCGGCCCGGCCGCCTGCGCGACGCCCGGCACGCTGCCGGTGCGCAGGTACTGGACGAGCTGCTGCTGCGTCCAGCCGCCGATCCCCGCGTTCGCGTCCGACGTGATGTTGTAGCCGTCCCAGCCCGCGAGCACCGAACCCGCGAGGAAGCTGCCGCCCGCCTCGTCGAGCGACTTCTCCTGCATCGCGATGCCGCGCGGCGTGTGGCACGTGCTGCAGTGCGCGAGGCCCTGCACGAGGTACGCGCCGCGGTTCCACTCGGCGCTCTGTGTCGGCTTCGGCTCGTACGCGCCGTCCTTCAGGAACAGCCAGTTCCAGATCTTCAGCGGCCAGCGCATGCTAAGCAGCGCGGGGATCTCGTTCTTCGGCGGCGCCTGCTTGACGGGTTCCACGCCGTGCATGAAGTACGCATACAGCGCCTTCACGTCGTCGTCGTCGACCTTCGCGTACGACACGTACGGCATCGCCGGATACAGGTTGTCGCCGTTCTTCGACACGCCGTGGCGCATCGCGCGCTCGAAGTCGTCGTAGGTCCAGTTGCCGATGCCGGTGTCCGCGTCGGGCGTGATGTTGCTCGTGTAGATCTTGCCGAGCAACGGCACCGGCATGCCGAGGCCGCCGGCGAACGGCTTGCCTCCCTTCACGGTGTGGCAGGCCATGCAGTCGCCGGCCACCGCGAGATATTCGCCGCGCTTGACGAGCGCCGCGTCGGCCGGATCGGCCGCGCGGGCCAGGCCCGGCAACGCAAGGCAGCCGGCCAGGAGGAAGGAGAGAGATGGTTTCAGCACGGTCAGACTTCCTTCTTCAGCTGGTCGGACATCCGCAGCGCGAGCGCCGCGATCGTCAGCGTCACGTTCACCGTGCCGACGGTCGGCATCGTCGCGCTGCTCGAGATGAACAGGTTCGGATGGTCGAACGTGCGGCAGTCCTTGTCGACCACCGAGTCGCGCGCATCGGCGCCCATGATCGTCGCGCCGGTGATGTGGTTGTTCGGCGCGAATTCGTCGTTGAACACGACGTCCGTGCCGCCCAGCACCTGCGCGGCAGTCGCGTAAACCTCGCGCGTGTGCACCGCGCCGCGCTTCACGTAGTCGTCGATCGCGTAGGTGATCTCCGGGCGCGGGATGCCGATCGCGTCGGTCGCCGTCTTGCTCGGCACGATGCGGTTCTCCGGCTGCGGCAGGATCTCGTGGAAGCAGTCGAACTGCACGTAGCGCGCGGAGCGATCGCGGATCTGCGCGTCCAGCTCGTCGTGCTTCAGCAGCTTGCCGGCCTTGAAGATCTTCTGCGTCTCCTGGTCGACCCGCGAAATGTTCGACAGGTGGATCTTCTTGGCCGCCTCGGTCGCGCGGAACGGGCCGTCGCGGAAGCCGATCAGCGACGTCATTTCCTGCGGGCCGCGGCCCGGCCACAGCTTCTCGCTCGCGTAGAACGACACGCCGGTGCCCGGGTGGTCCATCAGGTTGCGGCCCACCATGTCGGAGCTGTTCGCGACGCCCTTCGGGAAATCGCGGTTCGCGGACATCAGCAGGATCTTCGGCGTCTCGATGCCGTTCGCCGCGATCACGAAATACTTGCCTTCGACGCGGTGGTCGGCGCCCGTCTTGTCCTTGTAGATCGCCGCGACGATGCGCTTGTTCGGGCCGGTCTCGAGCTTGTAGACGACCGCATTCTCGATCAGCTTCGCGCCCGCCTGCTCGGCCTTCTCGACGTGCACGATGCCGTTGTACATCGCGCCGATCGGGCAGATCGGCATGCAGTTGTTGTTGCCGCAACAGGTCGGCCGGCCGTCGTACGGGCGGCTGTTGCGCGCCACCGGCTCGGTCACCACGTGGAATTTCGCGTCGTGGTTGTTGAGCGCGGTCTTGATCGTGAGCTCGTTGTACGACAGCGGCAGCGGCGGCATCGGATACGGCTGCTTGCGCGGCGAGTACAGGTCTTCCTCGGGGCCCGGGCCCCACACGCCGAGCTCTTCTTCGGCGCGCTGGTAGTAGTGCTCGAGATCGTCGTACTGGATCGGCCAGTCGCGGCCGACGCCGTACACGGTCTTCATCTTGAAGTCGTTCGGGATGAAGCGCCACGCGGACGCGGCCCAGTGCCACGTCGTGCCGCCCACCGCGCGGATGTACTGCGAGTTGAACTTGTGCTCGCCCTTCAGCACCAGGTAGTCGTTCGGCGGGCCGTATTCCGGATGCGGCGCCCACGGGCTCGACGGATACGGCGCCATGAAGTCCATCTTGTCCGCCTGGTTGCGGAAGCGCTCGACGATTTCCCAGCGCGGCATGCGCGGGCCGGCTTCGAGCAGGATCACCGACTTGCCCGCCATCGCGAGCTGGTGCGCCACGATCGCGCCCGCGACACCCGACCCGACGACGACGACGTCGGCTTGTTGTGTATCGCCCATCAGGCTTGCCTCTCGATCGGTTTGTCGGCCCAGAAGCCGGGTTTGTTGGGGCAATACGAGCGAATGACGAGCGTGTCCGAAACGACGCCGAACATTAATGCTTCTTCGTAAGTAATGACGACGTTGTCGACGATGCCGAGATACCAGGCTTCAAGAATCGCCAGCGCGCGCTTTTCCTGGTCGGGGTTCAGCGTGCCGGCGGACAACGCGCCGGCCAGTTGCGACAGGCCGTCGGCGGACTTGAGCGCCCCCTTCTGCAGCGCCTGCAGCAGGCGCTCGCCGATCACGCGGTTCAGCCCTTTCTTGCCGGTCAATGCTTCGGAGATCGTCATGAACGTGTCGAGCGGCGCGGCGCCCGGGTTGTCGGCCAGCGCCTTCAGCGCGAGCGAGCCCGTGAGGCCCGCGGCAGTCAGCGCGAGCGCGCCCTGCAGCCATTGACGCCGCGTGATGCCGGCGGCCGCGTCGCCGGCGCGACGCGAGTGGGGAGTGTTGTCGTTGTGCATGCTTCCTTCTCTCGAACGCCAGATTCGGGAAAACCACTCTTGATATTTCTCAAACTTTGGCGCGGGGCCTGAAATGTACGCGCACAATCCGGATCGAACAATCTTTTTATAGTCCATGAAATGTTCCGCAATCCGACACAATCGACATTTCGCTGGATTTTTGTGTCTTCGGCACGACAGCAGCGCAACGCGCACCATCGTGTCGCATGACGACGACAAACGGCCCGCACACATGCGTGTCAAGGGCGGTCGGTTAGAATCGCGTGCAATCAAACAGAAAGCTTCCCTCCGAGGGCAATCGAGCGATGAAGCAACGCAACACCAACGACAAGCACACTCCGACCATCACCCGGCTGCTCTGGCGCATCGGCGCCGTCGCGGCGCTCGGCGCCGCCGCCGTGGCGTCGCTGCAGGCCGACGCGGCGCGCACGGTGAGCGTGTCGCCGCAAGGCACCGTCACGGAAGTCCGGCAGGCCGTCGTCAAGTTCGACGAAGCGATGGTCGCGTTCGGCTCGGCGAGCGCGCCGAACCCGGCGCGCGTCACCTGCACCGACTCCGCTGCCGGGCGCGGCCAGGGCCGCTGGCTCGACGACAAGACCTGGGCCTATGATTTCGAGAACGACCTGCCGCCCGGCGTGCGCTGCGCGCTCGCGCTGAACGACACGCTGCGCTCGGTCGCCGGCAACGCGACCACCGGCCCGCGCCGCTTCACGTTCCAGACGGGCGGCCCGTTCCCGGTGTCGGTGCGGCCCGGCTCGCGCGAGATCGAGGAACGGCAGGTGTTCGTGCTGAAGCTGAACGGCCCCGCCGACGAGCGCTCGGCGCTCGCGAACATCTGGTGCGAGGCGGCCGGCATCGGCAACCGCATCCCCGTCGTGGCGACCGACGCCGATGCGCGCAAGGCGCTGCTCGAGCACTTCGACCTGAAGCGCGACGCCGCGCGCGTGCTGACGCTGTCGTGCACGCAGGCGCTGCCGTCGGGCGCGAAGATGCAGCTCGTGTACGGCAAGGGTGTCGCGAGCCCGAGCGGCATCGCGAACGACACCGAACGCCGCTTCGACTTCACCGTGCGGGCGCCGTTCGCCGCGAGCTTCTCGTGCGAGCGCGAGAACGCGAAGGCGCCCTGCACGCCGCTGCGTCCGCTGACCCTCTCGTTCAACGCGCCGATCACCCGCAAGAGCGCCGAGGCGATCCGCCTGCGCAGCTCGCACGACACGCTCGAGCCGAGCTTCGATCCGGACGACCACAGCGAGGAAGTCGGCACCGTGTCGTTCAAGCCGCCGCTGCCCGAGCAGACCGCGATGACGCTCGAGCTGCCGGCCAACCTGCGCGACGTCACCGGCCGCTCGCTCAGCAACGCCGACCTGTTCCCGCTGTCGACGCGCACCGCGCCGATGCCGCCGCTCGCGAAGTTCTCGTCGGGCACCTTCGGCATCGTCGAGCGCTACGCCGAGCCCGGCACGCCGGCGCTCGTGCCGGTCACGCTGCGCAACGTCGAGGCCGACCTGCACGTCGCGGGCCTCAATGCCGGCGGCGCGCAGTTCTCCAACCTGAAGGTCGAGAACGACACCGCGATCCGCCAGTGGATGCGGCTCGTCGAGCGCTTCGACAACTGGTCGATGAGCGTCGCGACGATCGACACGCTGCGCCCCGGCCTGCTCGCGCACGGCCAGCGCCCCGTCTACGTGCCGCTCGCGGCCGGCGAACGCCAGCCCGCGCCGAAGGATCGCCGTATCGACGTGCGCTCGCTGTCGCTGCTCAAGGGCGAAGCCGGCACGCAGACGCTGACGCTGCCGAAGGCCGATCCGACCACGCTGCGGCCGTTCGAGGTGGTCGGCGTGCCGATCGACAAGCCGGGCTTCTACGTGCTCGAACTCGCGTCGCCGTCGCTCGGCCGCTCGCTGCTCGCGAAGCCGTCGAGCATGTACGTGCGCACCGCCGTGCTGGTCACCAACCTCGGCGTGCACCTGAAACAGGGCCGCGAGAACAGCCTCGTGTGGGTCACCACGCTCGACAAGGGCAAGCCGGTGCCGAACGCGCAGGTGCGCGTGTCCGACTGCAACGGCGACCCGATCGCGGCGGGCAAGACCGACGCGCAGGGCCTGCTGAAGATCGACGCGCCATTCGAGCCGAAGCACGCCTGCCAGTCGGACCGCTACGACGATTACTTCGTGTCGGCCCGCGTCGACGATCCGAAGACCGGCCCAGACATGGCATTCGTCAGCTCAGGCTGGAACCGCGGCATCGAGTCGTGGCGCTTCAACGTGCCGACCGACATGGACAGCGCGCCGACCGTGCGCGCGCACACCGTGTTCGACCGCACGCTGCTGCGCGCCGGCGAGACCGTGTCGATGAAGCATTTCGTGCGCCGAGAAACGCTGCAGAGCCTCGCGTTCGCGCCGCACGACCCGGCCCGCGTGACGATCCGCCATCTCGGCAGCGGGCAGACCTACCGCCTGCCGCTGACCTGGGCCACCGACCACACCGCCGACTCGCGCTTCGCGCTGCCGCCCGCCGCGAAGCTCGGCGAATACAGCGTGTCGCTCGAAGACGGCCCCGAAGATGCGCCGACCGCCAGCTACTACAGCGGCAGCTTCCGCGTCGAGGCGTTCCGCCTGCCCGTCCTCAAGGGCTCGATCGGCGCGCGCGACGCGCAGAAAAGCCCGCTCGTCGCGGCGAAGGACGCGCCGCTCGCGGTGCAGATCGACTACGTGTCCGGCGGCGGCGCGTCGAACCTGCCCGTGCAGGTATCGGCGCTGATGAAATCGGCATCGCCGCCGTTCGCCGATCGCTATGAGGATTTCAGCTTCACGCCGTATCGCCCCGACACCGCCGACGGCATGGCCGCCGACGACGAGCAGGACGGCGACAACGCGGCGCGCGGCAGCAACGATCCCGACGCGACCAGGCTGATCGCCGACAAGCTGCCGCTCACGCTCGACCGCAACGGTGCGGGCGCGGTGACGCTGCAGGGGCTGCCGGCCGTCGACGCGCCGAAGCGCCTCGCGCTCGAAGCGACGTTCGCCGATCCGAACGGCGAAGTGCAGACGATTCGCGGCGACGCGATCCTGTGGCCGGCCGCGGTCGTCGCGGGCATCAAGGCGGGCCGCTGGGTGTCGGTCGGCCAGCGGGTGCCCGTGCAGGCGCTCGCGGTCGACCTGCAGGGCAAGCCGCGCGCGTCGGTGCCGATCGAGATCAAGGGCATCGCGCGCATCACCACGTCGTCGCGCAAGCGCATGGTCGGCGGCTTCTACGCGTACGACAACAAGAGCGACACGCGCGACCTCGGCGTGCTGTGCTCCGGCAAGACCGACGACAAGGGCCGCATGGCCTGCGACGCGACGCTCGAGCAGGCCGGCAACGTGCAGTTGATCGCCGTCGCGAAGGACGGCGACGGCCGCACGTCGAACGCCTCGACGTCGGTATGGGTCACGCGCGAGGACGAACTCTGGTTCGGCGGCGAGAACACCGACCGGATCGACGTGATTCCCGAGAAAACCGCCTACGAACCGGGCGAGACCGCGCGCTTCCAGGTGCGCATGCCGTTCCGCTACGCCACCGCGCTCGTCGCGGTCGAACGCGGCGGCGTGATGGAAACCCACATCGTCGAGCTGAACGGCAAGAACCCGACCGTCGACCTGAAGGTCGGCGAATCGTGGGGGCCGAACGTCTACGTGTCGGTGCTCGCGCTGCGCGGCCGGATCCGCGAAGTGCCGTGGTACTCGTTCTTCACGTGGGGCTGGAAGGCGCCGCTCGACTGGGCGCGCGCGTTCTGGCGCGAAGGCCGCCACTACGAGGCGCCCACCGCGTTCGTCGACCTGTCGAAGCCCGCGTTCCGCTACGGCCTCGGCGAGATCAAGGTCGGCACCGGCGCGCACCGGCTCGGCGTGACCGTGACGACCGACGCCACCCGCTACGCCGTGCGCGGCAAGGCGCAGGCGCACGTGAAGGTCACGCTGCCGGGCGGCCAGCCCGCGCCGGCCGGCACGCAGGTCGCGCTCGCCGCGGTCGACGAGGCGCTGCTCGAACTGATGCCGAACCACAGCTGGGATCTGCTCGACGCGATGCTGCAACGGCGCGCGTACGGCGTCGAGACCGCCACCGCGCAGATGGAAATCGTCGGCCGCCGCCACTTCGGCCGCAAGGCCGTGCCGGCGGGCGGCGGCGGCGGCTCCGCGCCGACCCGCGAGCTGTTCGACACGCTGCTGCTGTGGAACCCGCGCGTGACGCTCGACGCGAACGGCAGCGCGACCGTCGAGGTGCCGCTCAACGATGCGCTCACCCGCTTCCGGATCGTCGCGATCGCGGCCGTCGGCCCCGACCGCTTCGGCACCGGCAGCACGTCGATCCGCAGCACGCAGGACCTGCAGCTGATCTCCGGCCTGCCGCCGCTCGTGCGCGAAGGCGACGCGTTCCGCGCGCAGGTCACGCTGCGCAACACGACGGAGCGCGCGATGCGGGTGGTCGTCACGCCGCATGTGACGGGCCTCGACGTCGCGCCGCAGACCGTTTCCCTCGCGCCGAACAGCGCCGGCGAGGTCGCGTGGACGATCACCGTGCCCGAACAGGCGCTCGATGCGGCCGGCGCGCTGAACTGGCGCATCGAGGCGGCCGAGCAAGGCGGCGCGCGCGCGGCCGATGCGCTCGCGATCGCACAGAAGGTGGTGCCGGCGCTGCCCGTCACCGTGCAGCAGGCGACGCTCACGCAGGTCGACGGCACGCTGACGCTGCCCGTCGCGCCGCCGGCCGGCGCGGCGCCCAACGCGCAAGGCGCGCCGCGCGGCGGCATCGCCGTGTCGCTGCAGTCGAAGCTCGCCGACGGCCTGCCGGGCGTGCGGCGCTGGTTCGAGCGCTATCCGTACCGCTGTCTCGAACAGCAGGCGTCGCGCGCGATCGGGCTGCGCGACCCCGCGCAATGGCAGGCGCTGACCGCGCGCATGCCGGTCTATCTCGACAGCGACGGGCTGGCGAGCTACTTCCCGCCGCCGTCCGGCAACGACCATTACGGCAGCCCGACGCTGTCCGCGTACCTGCTCGTGCTCGCCGACGAGGCGAGCCGCCTCGACGCGCGCTTCGCGCTGCCGGAAGACGTGCGCACGCAACTCGAAACCGGGCTCGCGCGCTTCGTCGAAGGCCGCACCGAGCGCAACACGTGGGCGCCGCGCCAGGATCGCGACCTGCGCAAGCTCGCGGCGATCGAGGCGCTGTCGCGTTACGGCGCCGCGCAGGGCCGGATGCTCGGCTCGATCGAGATCGCGCCGAACCAGTGGCCGACGTCGGCGGTGATCGACTATCACGCGATCCTGACGCGCGTGAAGGACATCCCGCAGCGCGACGAGAAACGCGCGCAGGTCGAGCAGATCCTGCGCGCGCGGCTCACGTACCAGGGCACGCAACTCGTGTTCTCCACCGCGCGCGACGACGATCTGTGGTGGCTGATGACGAACAACGAGACCAACGCGGCCCGGCTCGCGCTCGAATTCGCCGGCGACGCCGCGTGGAAGGACGAGATGCCGCGCGTGACGGCCGGCCTGCTCGCCCTGCAGCACCAGGGTGCGTGGCAGACGACCACGTCGAACGCGCTCGGCCTGCTCGCCGTCGAACGCTTCTCGCGCACCTATGAAAGCGCGCCGGTCAGCGGCAAGACGAAGGTCGCGCTCGGCGGCGACGCGCGTTCGATCGCGTGGTCGCAGCCCGCGGCGGCACCGGCTGCGCCGGCGTCGGCGACGCCCGCCACCCGCGCCTCCGCCGCCCGCAGCGTGATGCTGGCGTGGCCGGGCGCCAAGCAGGCGGCGGGCACGCTGAGCGTCGTGCAGGACGGCACCGGCCGGCCGTGGGCGACGATCGAGAGCCTCGCGGCGGTGCCGCTGCGCGCGCCGTTCGCCGCCGGCTACCGGATCACGAAGACCGTCACGCCGGTGTCGCCCGCGGTCAAGGGCGTGCTGACGCGCGGCGAAGTGGTGCGCGTGCATCTCGACATCGACGCGCAGAGCGACATGACGTGGGTGGTCGTCAACGATCCGGTTCCGGCCGGCGCGACGATCCTCGGGTCCGGCCTCGGCCGCGATTCCGAAGCGGCGACGCAGGGCGAGAAGACCGGCGACGGCGCGTGGCCGGCCTTCGTCGAACGCGACTTCGACGGCTATCGCGCGTATTACGACTATCTGCCGAAGGGCAAGCTGTCGGTCGAATACACGGTGCGGTTGAACAACGTCGGCACGTTCGGCTTGCCGCCGACGCGCGTCGAGGCGCTGTATGCGCCGTCCGTGTACGGGCTGTGGCCGAATCCGCCGGTGACGGTCAAGCCGGCCGAGGCGGCCAAGCCGTGAGCGCGCGATGAAGGGTTTCGCCGCACCGCGGCCGGCGCGCGTCGCCGGCCGCTTGTTCATCGCCGTGCTGTGCGCGGCCCCGCTCGTCGCGCACGCGTTGCCGTCCTACGACGACGTGCGCCACCGCTGGCGCAGCTCCGACTGGGTGCTGCTCGCCCGCGACGGCACGCCGCTGCAGCGCACCCGTATCGATCTCGCCGAGCGGCGCGGCGACTGGGTCGTGCTCGCCGACACGTCGCCCGCGTTCCGCGAGGCGATCGTCGTGTCCGAGGACAAGCGCTTCTACGAACACAGCGGCGTCGACTGGCGCGGCATCGCGGGCGCCGCCTGGGGCAACCTGTGGAACGAGCGCACGCGCGGCGCATCGACCGTGACGATGCAGCTCGCCGGCCTGCTCGGCGATTCGCCGCGCCGTTCGGGGCAGCGCTCGCTGCCGCAGAAGGCGTCGCAGGCGATGAACGCGCTGCTGCTCGAACGCGGCTGGCGCAAGGACCAGATTCTCGAGGCCTACCTGAATCTCGTGCCGTTCCGCGGCGAGACGATCGGGCTCGACGCGATGTCGCGCGCGCTGTTCGGCAAGGCGCCGTCCGGGCTCGACGTCCGCGAATCGGCGGTCGCCGCCGCGCTCGTGCGCGCGCCGAACGCGAGTGCCGAAAAGGTCGCCGAACGCGCGTGCCGCATCCTGCGCGACATGCGCGCCGCGCAGCAGTGCGCGGCGCTCGACGGCTACGTGCAGCTCGTGACCGCCCGCCCCGCCGGCGCGTGGCGCGACGACGGCACCGCATTCGCGCCGCATTTCGCGCGGCGCATCGCGGCCGAGGTCAAGCCTGCCGCCGGCGCGCAGGTCCGCTCGACGCTCGACGCGCCGTTGCAGCGCTTCGCGCGCGACACGCTGACCCGCGCGCTGACCGAGCTCAACGCACCCGCCCACCGGCGCAACGTGCAGGACGGCGCGGTGGTCGTGATCGACAACGCGAGCGGCGAGATCCGCGCGTGGGTCGGCTCGTCGGGCGCGCTGTCGAACGCGCGCGACGTCGACGCGGTGCTCGCGCCGCGCCAGGCCGGCTCGACGCTCAAGCCGTTCCTGTATGCGCAGGCGATCGACGAGAAGCGGCTCACCGCCGCGTCGCTGCTCGACGACGCGCCGATCAACCTCGCGGCCGGCGGCGGCCTGTACATTCCGCAGAACTACGACAAGGACTTCAAGGGCTGGGTGAGCGTGCGCAGCGCGCTCGGCGGCTCGCTCAACGTGCCCGCCGTGCGCACGCTCGTACTCGTCACGCCGCACCGCTTCGCGCGCACGCTGACCGCGCTCGGGCTGCCGCTCGCGCAGGAAGGCGACTATTACGGGTTCAGCCTCGCGCTCGGCAGCGCGGACGTCACGCTGCTGTCGCTGACCAATGCGTATCGCGCGCTCGCGAATGGGGGCGTGGCGCGTGGGGTTGCGGATCTGGCGGCGCCGGGTGCGTCGGCCGCGTCATCCGCCTCGCCTGCGCGCGCCGCCGACGGCACGCGCGTGTTCAGCGAGGCCGCAAGCTTCATCGTCACCGACATCCTCGCCGACAACAATGCCCGGGTGCGCACCTTCGGCTTCGACAACCCGCTCGCCACGCGCTTCTTCTCGGCGGTGAAGACCGGCACCAGCAAGGACATGCGAGACAACTGGGCGGTCGGCTACACGTCGCGCTATACCGTCGGCGTGTGGGTCGGCAACGCGGACGGCTCGCCGATGTGGGACGTGTCGGGCGTTACCGGCGCGGCGCCTGTGTGGTCGGCGGTCGTCGGCTACCTGCATCGCGATCTCGCGAGCCGTGCGCCGCGCGCGCCGGCGGGCGTCGAACAGCGCCGCATCGCGTTCGAGCGCGACCTGGAGCCGGCGCGCGGCGAATGGTTTCTCGCGGGCACCGCGGTCGATACGATCCGGCTCGCGGCGCCGGTCGCGGCCGGCAAGGACGGGCCGCGCGCACCGCTGACGATCGGCGCGCCGACCGACGGGACGATCTTTGCGATCGATCCGGACATTCCGCCGAAGAACCAGCGGATCTGGTTCGAACGTACGACCGGGCATGCGGCGAAGTTTGCGTGGCGGCTCGACGACAAGGTGATCGGGCATGCGGATCGTGTGGCGTGGCTGCCGTGGCCGGGGAAGCATCGGCTCGAACTGGTCGATGCGCGGGGGAATGTGGTGGATGCGGTCGGGTTCGAGGTGCGGGGCGCGTTTGCGAAGGTGGGAGCGCGGCGGCGGTGAGCGGTTGGGATTGGCGCGGCGCGTGCCCGATGATGCCGTGGCCTTACGCTTCTGCCTCGTAATGCAGACCGTATTCTCCCTTCGTTCGCCTGATTCGCGCGAACCCGAGCTCACCCAAATGCATCCCGGCGATCAACAGCCCTTCCGAACTGACCCGATCCAGAAGCCGTGATCGCGTGACGGCGGCCAGCGACGGGTCTTGATCGAATGCAATCGATACGTCCGGCCGTTTGATCTGGATGTGCGGGAAATGCACGATATCCCCCCAGACGAGCAGGCCCTGATCGCGGGATTCGACGATATATCCGGTGTGCCCATCCGTGTGCCCCGGCAGCGACATCGCGCGGATGCCGGGCAGCACTTCCCCATCATCGAAAGTACGGAGCGCGTCGCCGTAGCCGTCGAACACTTGACGCGCTATCAGGAAGTTTCCGCGTGCCCGCTCGCTGGCACAACCGAGATTTCCGTCATCCCGCCAGAACTTGACCTCGCGCCGATGCGCAACCAGTTCCGCATTCGGAAACGCAATGTGCCCGGCTGCATCGACCAGCCCCCCGACATGGTCGGGATGGGCGTGTGTGAGCAGGATGGTGTCGATCGCGGAGGGTTCGATGCCGGCAAGCAGCAAATTGGCCTTCAAGCGGCCGCCCCATTGCTTGATACCGCCAGCCCCGCCGTCGATGAGAATCGTGCGGCCCGCGCCGCGCACCACGTAGCAATTGATATGCACGGCAGCGGGCGCCTTCTGCCCGGCGTCGCGCTGCATTCTCGAAGCCTCCGACGTGTCGATGTTCGAGAGGAAGTCGAGGCTGGCGGTGAGATAGCCGTCGCTGATTGCGGTGATCGTGAAATCCCCGGCTTGCCGACTTGGAAAGGCAAAAGTGGACACCATTCTTCTCCAGCCCGGCTAATTTCGGGCGTAAACGCTTGACGCGGCGTGACCGAAACACCGGATGCGCGCCGTGAGACCGGTGCGGTGAGCGATGGCGTTCTCCAGCGCCGCCATGAACCGGTTCATGACCTCGGGTGGACGAAACGTCTCGAGGCGATACAGGACTTCCGCGAAGACGGGATGTCCGTGACCGTGCCGAACGTCCACATAGATGACGTGAACGTTCTTGAGCTCCGCTTCGAGGACATTCGTACAGAGCTCGACGCAGTCGCACGAAAGCTCGGCAAGGCGCTCGTCGGGCGGCATGTGCGCTGAATGAATATGCAAAGTGACGTTCGGCATCGCGGGCCTACTTTTGCTGGGCGATCGAAACGGTGCGGGCGCTTGTCAGTTGCTCCGTCATCGGCGTGTACAGGTGAATGCCTTCGACGTTCTCGACGAGCCGAGCCTTGCTCCGAGGCAGCACCGCGAGCCAACGGCGGTCCGGATATTTCTCCAGCGCAACCGCTTGCATGGCCAACGGCTCGACGTCCATCCGGATCAGGGGCTCGGGGCCGCTTGCGCACAGCACGAGCCGTTCGTCGGCATCGACCGCCGGCGCGAGGCCGATATCGCTGTAGAGATTGCGGTGCCAGTCGGTGATGTGCTGCTGCCACCGTGCGAAATTGCCGCCGCCCTTCCGGCGGTATTCCTCTCCCGTCAGCACGTCGAGACCGTCGATCGTGTGAATGGCAAGGTACGCGGGGCACCCCTCGCCGGTCGATCTGAAGCGCTGCGACGTATGAAAACCCGTCACCGAGATGAGGGCGGGCAGCTTTTCAAGGCTGTAGAAGTCGTTCCATTCGGCTTCGCTGGCGGGATCGGCGAAGCTGCATTCCACGGTATAGATCATCGGATTGGCCTTCGTGACGGATGAGCATGCGGCTGCGAATGAGCCATGTTCATTGCAGTAACGTAATGCTAATCTGGCATTTCCCGTGTATATAGCGACATAAAATCAGCCTTCAGTGAAGTTTGCTCAAGCTGGGATCGAACACCTTCCGATCGGCAAGACGCCAATGCGACGAAAAATTCCCAGCAATTCCGCGCTCCTCGCTTTCGAGGCTGCGGCTCGACACGGCAGCTTCGCCCGCGCCGCCGAGGAACTGGCGCGGACCGAGGGCGCCGTCAGTCGTCAGATCGGCCGGTTGGAGGCGTTCCTGGGTGTGACACTGTTCGAGCGCGTCGGCAATCGCGTACGGCTTGCACCCAACGGCACGCGATACGCGGTGCAGGTTCGCGAGATTCTGGATCGGCTGGAACGGGACAGCCTCTATCTGATGGGGCAGCCCATCGATGGCGCGAGCATCGATATCGCCGCCATTCCGACCTTCGCCACCCGGTGGCTCATCCCCCGGCTGAAGCATTTTCAGAACACGCATCCGAACATCACCGTGCATATCGCCGATCGCATGGAACCGTTCCTTCTCGCGGGCAGCGGTTTCGACGCGGCGATTCATTTCGAGCATCCGGCATGGGCCGGCATGCATCTCCATCACCTGCTGGAGGAGGTGCTCGTGCCCGTCTGCAGTCCGGCGCTGCTCGCGAACGCCGGTGCGAACCCGTCGCTGGATGACTTGCCGCGCCTGCACAGGCGACAAAATCCGGACGCCTGGCAGATGTATGCGCAAGAGACGGGTATCGTGCTGACCCATTCGGCGGTCGGCGCACGTTACGATCTCCATTCAATGCTGATCGAAGCGGCGCTGGCCGGCCTGGGTGTCGCGCTGGTGCCGCGTCTTTACGTCGGGACGGAGCTTGAACAAGGCCGTTTGGTCGCGCCTTGGCCGGACGGCAAGGCGATTACGAAGCACTTCTGCCTCGTACTTCCCGAGCCGATCGAACTGAGTGAAGCGCCGCTACAGACGTTTGCGAAATGGATGCTTGACGAAGCCCGGGGCTTGGCGCCTTGAAGCAATGCCCGACACGCACGCCAAGGCAACCATTGCTTGCTGCAATACACATTCAATAAAATCGAGCGCTTTGTCCTTGTTCCCCCCGAGCAAAGACGCCTTGCACACGCAGTTTCGAGCCCATGGCCGGGACCCTCGAATCTGCCCGCCCCCCAGCAAAAGAACAACGCGGAGAACCATCTTGCTGAACCGAAACCTGATCGCCTCGCTGACGGCGGGCCTGCTTTGCATCCCCAGTGCCCATGCAAGCTCGGACGACAGCTGCAATTCGCCCGCTTCGCTCCGGCAGAACACCTACTCGTGCGGGGGCATGCCGATTCTGAGCCCCGCCAACGACACGCGCATCAACGCGATGCTGCTGATGGTCGACGGCGGCAAGCTCGCGCAGCAGTTCCCTGACCCGAAGACCATCCCGCCGAAAGACCGCGTGAACCGGATCGTCGTGCCCTTCTCCTACGACTTCTCCGGATGGATCGACATCGGCCAGAAACAACCGGACACGGCGGGCAATGCGTCGAACGCCAACGCCCCGTCGAATCAATACGCCGATGGCGAAGGCAGCATCTGCCGCAGCATGCGCGCCGGCTCCGACGCGTTCAGCGATGCGTTGAGCGCGGCCGGGGACCTCCCCGGCGACGAAGCCACGCGCCTGCGTGCCGCGCGTGCCGAAATCGCCCAGAAAACCTGCTCCCCAGGCGGCACCAGCGCCGCCTGGGCGAAGCCCTCGGTCAAATCGCCGATCGGACAGCAGTTCGCGACCTACCTCGACGGCACGAACGCGTTCTACCGCTACGACTTCGCCGGAGCGACCAAGGCCTTCGCCGGCGCGTCGCACAGCGCCGACCCGTGGCTGAAGGAAACCGGGCTCTATATGGCCGGGCGCGCGCAATTGAACGCCGCGCAGGCCAATGCCTTCGACAACGACAGCCCCACGCCGTCGCGCGAGCGTGTCGCGAAGGTCTCGCTCGACGCCGCGAATACCGTCTTTCGCACGTACTTGCGGGTCTATCCGCAAGGGCGCTATACCGTCTCCGCGTCGGGGCTCTTGCGGCGCGTCGCGTGGCTCGGCGGGAACGTCTCGCAGCAGGCCGATCTCTACGACAAGGCATTCGCGCGCTGGTCGCCCACGGCATCGAACGTACCGCTGATGCAGTTGGCGAACGAACTCGACAACAAGCTGTTGTTCGGGTCGGCAATCGACGCGCGCCAGATCCAGTCGCCGGCCGTGCTGGCGACCGTCGACCTGATGCGCATGCGCACGTCGGACAGCACCGACTCGAGCCGCGACAAGCCGCTTGCGCTAGGCGAACTGCAGGCGCAGAAGCCGCGCTTCGCCGCCACGCCCGCGCTCCACGACTATCTGCTCGCCACCTGGTACGTCTATGTCGGGCACAAGCCGGAAGCGGCGCTCGACTTGCTGCCGCAGGCGCCCGGCACGCCGCTCGACTACTTCGCGCTGAGCCAGCAGACGCTGCGCGCCTTCGCGCTGGAGGACAGCGGCCAGGCGGACAAGGCCCGGCAGCTGTGGCGCGACCTGGTCCCGCTCGCCAGGCTCCGCTTCCAGCGCGAGGCGCTGGAACTGGCGCTCGCCATCAACCTCGAACAGGCCGGCCTCGTCGACGAGGCATTCGCCGACGATTCGCCGATCCAGAACGCCGCCATCCGCGCGGTTCTCCTCCAGCGCGCGGCCAATGCGGACCTGCTGCGCGCGCAGGCGCAGAACAAGTCGACCAGCGGCGCGCTGCGCGACATCGCGCTGTACACGCTGCTGTACAAGGAGCTCACGCGCGCGCACTACGCGGATTTCGTCGCGGACGTCGCCCTCGTGTCCGACGCGCCCGCCGATGCGTTGAAGCCGTTCACCCTGCCCGGCGCGAAGAATGAAGACGGCTACGTGTGCCCGTCCGCGCGCGACATCGCGGCGGCGCTGCAGCAGAATCCCGCCGATACGAAAGGCGTGAACTGCCTCGCCGATTTCGTGCGCCGCCATCCGGCCGAATCGGGTCTCGCGGAGTACTCGACGCCGTCGTGGGCTGCCAACCGCTCGAAGGCCGGCGCCACGCGCGTGCCGCCGACGCTCGGCAGTGCGCCGTCGCAATTCAAGGGCAAGCCGTTCGAGCGAATGCCGAGCTACCTGGCGGTGATCGACGATGCGCACGCGAACCCCAACGACCGGGCCTATGCGCTGTATCGCGCGATCAAGTGCTATGCGCCCGCGGGCTCCAACGAATGCGGCGGGAAGGACGTTTCGAAGGAAGCCCGCAAGCGCTGGTTCAATACGCTGAAGGCCGCCTATCCGGGCAGCCAATGGGCGCAGACGCTCAAGTACTACTGGTGAGCCCGGCGTGACGCGCATCTTGTGCATCGCATTGCTGCTGTCTGCACGCATGGCGGCGGCCGGCACGGTCGATCCCGCGCAGTACGATGCGTTCTGGCTGTGGGCGGGCGTGAAGCCGCAGGCAGTGGTGCGCGGCGCGCGCACCGTGTATGTGCTGCAAGGCCAGATCGAGGCGTCGCCTCGAGACGATGCACAGGTGCGCTTCATCGCGCAGGGGGTTGCGCTGCCGCCTGCGCCGAACGCGCGCGTCTGGCTCGTCTATCGGGCGCATACGCTGCGCTGGACGTCGCGGGTCACGCAGATCATGCTGGCCCAGCTCGCGCGCTGGCGTGCGTCGGGCCGCACGATCGTGGGGATCCAGATCGACTTCGATGCGCGTACGCGGCATCTTCAGGACTATCTGACGTTTCTGCGGACACTGCGCGAGACCTTGCCCGGCGATTGCCGGTTGAGCATCACGGGGCTGCTTGACTGGAGTAGCCGGATCGATACGGATCAGGTCAATCAGCTCAGGGGAATCGTCGATGAAGTGGTCGTGCAAACCTATCAGGGGCGCAGCACGATTCCCGATTACGCGGCGTATCTCCCTCGCGTCGCGCGGTTGCAGCTGCCGTTTCGCATCGGCGTGATCGAAGGCGGCGAATGGGACGCGCCGCCGTACCTTGCGGCGAATCCGTGGTTTCGCGGGTATGTCGTGTTTCTGCGCAATGGGTAGGGGTGTCGATCAGCGGACTTCGGCGCTCGCACGGTGGTCCGGCTGTTCGTGACGCTCACCCCAGCTCGAACGACGTCACCCCGAACACGCGATCGATCGCAATCGCGGGCGCGTCTTTCGTATACATCCGCGCGGTTTCGAAGACGCTCGACATGCCGTGCCGTTCCGCCAGCGCGACGGCCTCAGGATTCGTTTCGGGCACGTCGAGCACGATCACCTCGCCGGGCATGCTCGCCGCCAGCGCGCGAAACAGCCCCGTAGCGACGCCGGCGTCATCGGCAAAGAGCGGGCCGATCTTGCAGCCCGCCTTGCAGCGGCGCACGACACCGTATCCGGCGACACGGCCGGCGTCGACCGTTGCGAGCGCAACGGCATCCGGCTGCGCGATCCAGGCGGAGACGAAACGCTCGCGCGCCGCAGGAAAACACGTGCGATCGTAGGCAAGCAACTGCTTGAACGGCACATCGGCCGCGGCCGCCACATGCGCGCACCCGATGCCTTCCACGCGCCCCTGATAGCGGATGTTGCGATACGCGAGCCGGAACCCGGACTTCCTGTAGTTCGCCTGCTGGGCAACAACACCGTCGAGGCCGACGTTGCGGTCTCCCAGGTAACGCATGCCGTGCTGCCAGATTCGCATGCCGAAGCCCTTGCCGCGAAACCCGGGTTTCACGATGTAGAGACCGATGAAGCCAAAGTGTTCGTCGTAGGCGACGGCGGCGAGGCACGCGACCGGCTCGCCGCGCCAAACGCCGACGAAAAAACCGGCCGGGTCCGCCTCCCTGAAACAGTCCGGGTCATGCCAGCCGGGGTTCCACCCTTCCGCAGCCGCCCATTCGACCGACATGGCCACCTCGCCGGCCGACATGGTGCGCACGATAAAGTCTTCGCTTCGATCCATGGTTCGCCCCTGTCGCGGCGCTCGAGCACGCGCTCGCGCCGTTGCTACCGATCGGGCCATCATAATCCCAGGGGCGGGAATCGGGGTGGACGGTCAGAATGTCCGAACGGGCGACCGGCTGAAGAGGGTCGACGAGCGCCATTCTCAGCTATCCGGGACCCGCACTCCGTGTGAGTGCTGGAGAGCCGCGTCGCGAAAGCAGAGAGAAGAATCGCACTGCAAGGCGACGACGGCAAGGTTCGCGCGGTGCTCGCGATCCGGCGCAAACAGGATGTTCCGTGCCGTGCGACGGCCTCGGTTATTGCTGGATGGCCGCATTCTTCAACAAGCCGCCGACGAACCGCGCGCTCGCCTTTTCGAGCGCCAGAGCCTCGAGTTGCTGGCGGATCGTGGCCCGGATCTGATTGAATGCCGGCACCTGCGTCGGCCGTTTCGCGTCGAGCTTCACGATCGCGCGAGCGCCGTCGACCGGGATCGAATCGGGCGTGATCGCGCTTACGGGCAGCTTCGTCAGCGTCTGCGCGATCTCGACCGGCAACCCGGACGTCTTGCCCTCGGTGGCGGGGGTCTTGAAGCTCACCCACGGCAGTTCACCGCCCGCATCCCGGCTTGGCGCGATGCTGTACTGACGTGCGAGCCCGTCGAACGATTTGCCCGATTTCAGTTCAGAGAGTACGGTTGCAGCCGTCGCCGCATCCCTCACGACGATCAGGCGCGGTTTGTATTCGTCCTGGCCCAGCGACGCGACAATCTCGTCGTAGCGCGCCTTCACTTGCGCGTCCGTCACCGGCTCCGGTTTCACGTTGTCCTTCAGGTACAGTTGGGTCTCGGCATTCGCCTTTACCACCTGCATCGCCGTCTGGACCTCGGGTTTCCCACCATAGTTCGCATTCTCGGCCGCCTGCCGGATCAGCACGCGCGCGATCAGCTGGTTCTTGATCGCCTGGCGGATCTGTGGCGTATCCGATTGCCTCGTGGCCAGCAGCACGGCATCGACCTCCGCCTGCGTGATCGTTGTGCCGTTGACTATTGCAACCGTACCCGTCGGCAACGGTGTGGTCGCCGTCTGGGCGCAAGCGGGGCCGCTCAGCACGCCGACAAACGTCACGGCGATCAAGGCGCGGTTCAGAGTCATTTTCATCATCGTCTCACCACTTCGAATAAAAGAAGCACGGGGGTGTATCGCCGCACACAAGCACTCGACCGGAGGGCGGTCTCGTGCGGCCAATCAGTAGTTCCAGTTCATCGTGGCCAATACAAGCGTTGCTTTCGGACCGAGCGCCGCCGGTTGCGTCAACGCCCGACCGACCAGTACCTCGCCGGACAGCATTTGCTTGCGCCACTGCCATTGCGCCCGCAGGCCCGCGCCTGCACCGGCCAGCGTCGGAAATCCCGGCATCGCGATCAGGCTCGCCTTGCCCGCGTCGACGAACACGTAGGGCTCGATCCGGCCGTCCTTCCATGCCGGCGTGTTCACCCACGCGAGCTCGTTGCGTGAATAAAAGCCTCGGTCGCCAGCGATCTCGCCCGACCGGAAGCCGCGAATCGTGTCCATGCCGCCGAGATACAACTGCTCGGAGCCGAACAACGCGGCATGCGTGTACTGCCCGCCCAACACGCCTCGATAGGCGAGCATCGCACGGCCGATCCTCGGCAACGGCAGCGTGAATACGGCGGTCGCGTCGACCTTGGTGAACTGGCTATGCGCGTCCTCGCGCGTGATGCCGTGCGCATCGTGATTGGCACCGAGCCACGGCAACCCTTGCGACACACCGGCGTTGAACGTGAAATTGCCCTGCGCGTCGTTCATCACGAACTTGTGCAGCCAGTTGCCCCCGAGCCGGACCACCGCCAGGCGCTGTGGATCGAGATCGATTCCGTTGATTTCCCGATCCGTGCGCCGCCATGACAACGTCGCGTCTATGCTGGTGATGTCGCCGACGCTGCGGCCGACGAGGTAATTCCAGCCGAAGATGTGCGACAGCGTGCGGCCGTATTCGAGCGCGGTCGTGCCGATCACCTGCTGGTATTCGGAGTCGGAGATCGTGTAGCTGAACGTGCTCCGGCCGAACGGCACTGCCAACGATCCTACCAACGCGTTGCTGTCCAGACTGTCAAGGAAGTTCGCACTCAACGACTCCTGCAAGCCGAGCAGGTTGTCGGCCTCGACACCCGCACGATAGCGCGTCACGCCGGTGGCCGAGCTGCCATAGTTGTCGACCCCAAGGGTGTAGTAGAGGCGATCACCCGGTTTGTTGGCGATGTCGACGATCGACTCGCCCACGTTCTGGCCGGGC
Organism: Burkholderia sp. SRS-46; assembly: GCF_004343775.1. Lineage (GTDB taxonomy): Bacteria > Pseudomonadota > Gammaproteobacteria > Burkholderiales > Burkholderiaceae > Burkholderia. The sequence continues at coordinate 123,121 of NZ_PTXL01000011.1, forward strand.
AGGATCTGCACCGTCGCCTGATTGCGCCGCATGCGGTTGATCTGTGCGATGCCCTGATCGATGTCGGGCAGGCGCAGCGGGTCGCCGGACGACACCGGGAACGCATTCTCGTAGCCAGCATCGGTAAACCAGCCGCCGCCGGACGACGGCTCACCCGGTTTGAGCCGGTGGATTGGCGTGCCATTGACCGTAACGGCCGCGACCAGGCCGACCTGAATCGTCACCGTCAGCGTGCCGGTGGCGAGGTTCTGCGGCCCGAGCAATGCGCGCGTCGTGACGAAACCGCGTTCGACGAATGCGTCGGTGAGCCGCTTCAGCAGCACGTTGATGCGGTGTGAACCCAGATCCTGTCCCGCGAACGGGGCGACGATCGCATCGAGCTTCGCGCGTGCGACACCGCCGGGCGGCTCGAGCGGTTTGCCGTCGGCTGTTTGCAGCACGATTCGCTTCACGGCAAACGTCGGGCCGGTTTCGACGATCGCGTCGATCGGCGTATCGGGCGGGATATCCAGCGTCGTTTCCGACACCGGCGCAACCGTGATCGAAGCTGGCGGCTGTTCGAGCTGCCGCTGCCATGCCTGCTCGCGCTGCTGTTCGATGATCAGTTGGGCCGGGTCCTGAACCGGCCGGCCGGCCGGCGTGGGAGACGACTGGGCGAACAAGGGCGCATGCATCGCCGCGACGGCCGGGAGTGCGCCCAGCCACCGTTTGAACGAAATCTGCATCGTCACTCCTGGCTGGCGTGGTGACGCGCGCCGGCCGGCGCAACGAATGTGGTGGACAGCTGGGTCGCCGTGAGCAGCACGATGACCAGCGTCGCAAGCCACGCAGCCGAGATCGGCGACCAAACGATCAGTACGGCCCGATTCATCGCCACCACCACGTCGTCAGGCCAAGATGCTGGTCGATCTGGACTGGCGTGCGAGACGGCGCACGGACGGTCGTGATGCCGCCGGCCACCGTCACGCCCTTGCCGCCACTGAGCGCACCGCCGTCGATCACGCCGTCGCCCGTCAGCGTCACGGCACCGTTGGCGGTGAAGCCACCGCCAATGTCCATTGCGATGATCTGTGCCCACGTGCTGCCGAAGAACGCCTTGAAGCCGCGGTGCTGGTTGATCGCCGAATACCCGGTGACGCCCTGCGCATAGGTCACGGGTGCGTCGACCTTGATGTCACCGGCCGCATAGACATTGCCGCCGATGTTGCGGGCCACGGTGCCAGCCTTGATGTTGATATCGCCGCCCGCCTGAATCGTGCCACCGTGCGGCGTCACGTTGCTCGACGCGTCAGCGTGACAGAAGATCCAGCAGCTGCGCGTGTAGCTCGCCTGTCCGGAGAACACGGCGGCATTCGTGAACACGTTCCGTGCGGTGATCTGGACGTCCGAATCGTTCGACTGAACGATGCCGCCCGAATTGTTGAAATTGCGCGCGTTGATCGTCACCGGGCCCTGAACGGCCGCGATATAGGCGAGTTGGTTGGGCTGGCTTACGGTGCCATAGTCGACATTGAAGCCGCTCGTGGTGTGCGTGAAGAACAGGAAGCTGCCGCCACGGTCAGAATAAGCGGTCGGCTGGCCGCCGTTGGTGCCGCCCGTGTGGTCAATCAATCAGCGACGATACCAGCGGCCAACGATGCGCCTGAAACACCAACGTACAGCAACGCCAGATATCTTTGGACTGTTCTTGGGAGCATTAACTTCGACCCCCGTGCATATTTTTTTCACGTGATGCAAATATCAGGCCTACTACATAACCGTACTGGGTGGAAATCTATCGGAGCATATCCGCTCGCCAGTTCGCGCCCGCAGTTCCCAATGTTCAGTCAGAGAATTTCTCTAACCGTCCCGTACCCGACTAGCCGATCAAGTTCGAACACTTCAAACGAGTCTCCGACCTTTATTGTGCTTCTGAAATACTCCCAACTTGCGAAGCCGATTCGTACATGCAGCGTCTCCCCAGGATAGTGAAGGTCTCGGTCGGCGTATGTATGCTCCCCACTCGCCAGGTAATCGACCGTCGTGAATTTGTGGTGAGGTGAATACCCTGTACGCACACCCTTCACTTTCGGGTTGTCCACGCCATCTGCAATGCGGAAAGTCGCCACGATGTTGTCCAAGGCAATCCTCTCAACATGCATGACGCTATGTGAACGGGGAAGCGAAGCGCCATCTGAAGCTTCTCAAAAAACTCGACGCCTCAGTGTAGGTTTTCTAGTTATGCTGCTTTAATATCGCGGCAGCCCATACGGCTTCGAATTCTTCCTTGGTGATCTCAACTGGCTCGAATTGAGAGTCGGAATTAATCTCCGCCACGGTCGGTAGCGCCTCAATACTTAACGATGAGCCTCCAACCGAACTGTATTGATCAGCGAACCCCATCGTCCCATCTGCGTACACTTCCACCTTCCTGAGCTCCCACCCACCGGAGTCTAGTTCGCTATAGATCCATATCGGCTCGGATGGAATCGTATGGATCCACTTAACACGAATGTACATCATTATTTCCCTTTTACCGGCCCACTACCAACGATCCGCCCAGTCAAGTCAAGAGGCGTGTTATTCGGAATAACAAAGACCCCACATCGACCTTGCACAACGTTAAGTCCAGTGACATATTGCTACGTAGTTCGTGTATCGCGCCCCCCTGAAACGGGTTATTAACAAACGCTCGCGACAGTTGTGCCGGAGTCATCGTCCCCGGAACAATGTCCGACAAATACTGCCCATTTCCGTATCGTACATCCTTCGGATTAAGAGAAAACAGCGATGGTCTCAGCTGTTGACGCCCATGCCCGCCGCGGTCGACACGATGTAGACGGTGCCGCTTGTCACCGAGCCATACTGGTTTGCGTCGACCGCGACGGCCTTGCCGATCGCAGTGGCGGTGTTCGTCGTGCCGTTCGAGGACGTTCCATACGCAGTGCCGGTCGCATCCGTCGAGGTCGGCGTGACGATCTGGTTGCCGGTCACCACGTTGAGGCGCTGATCCGCCCGTAGCGGCGCGTTGATATTGACGCTTTGGCCAATCAGGTCGATGTTGCCGACCGTGCCTTCAATCCCCGCGCCGGGGCCGTTCACCCCGGCCGGCCCGTCAATCGTGATAGCGCCCGATCGCACGTCGTAGGCGACCGCGCCCGCATGGGCGAAATCGGTTGCACTACCGCCGACGCTCGTCAGAAACTGCGGCGTGCCAGTCGTCAGCGTCAGGCCGGGAATGTTCGTGAGGGCCATCCCATTCACGGAAACACCGCCGGGTGCGGCCACGATCACGGTCGCCGAAGCCCCGAAGACCTCGAGCGGCCCATTCAACACAGCAATATTGTTCGACGTGACCTGGTTGATGATGGTCGTCGCAGGACGACCGTTCAGGTTCGGGTTCGCACCGAGCGTGCCGCCGAGCAGGGGCGAGCCCGCGATGGTGCTGTTATTCAGCACGAGGCCGCGCGAATCGATGTCAAAAGACTGGTATTGCCCGACGCTGATCCCGTTGCTGTTGGCTGCCGGGATATTAATGGCGGGCACGCCCGAGCTCGTTTGCGTGACCGTGGGCCGGAACGGGATCGGCGCGCGCGGATCGACGATCGGCGCGGCGTGCGCAACCTCGTCTACGAGAAACACAGCCGGCGCGAAATACGTAACCGCGACCATGACGAGCGCAGTCGCGCGCATCCAAAGCGGACGTGCCGCGTCGGTGACGCTTGCCGAAGCGGCAATTTGACGGCCGGCCCATTTTGAGTCGCGTGCCATTTCGCGCTGGAACAGACGCACTGCAAGCGTCGTTCGTGTGGTCTCGATGCGCATTCTTTGATTTGTATTCTTGTTGTTGGAATGTTTCTGATGCGCTTCTACGCTTCGCGGATTTTTGCCATCAGATAACGGTTACTGCAAACTTAGCATGCCAGAATTTCGTTGGGACCCGTTCCTGACGAGATTTGACGATTAGCGTACTAGTATTGCGGCAACTTCACGACGAAGCTTTAGGGAGTTTCACAACGGGATTTCTTGCACCGATTATTTCTTGACAAGAATGAAAAAAGATTACGCCCCGCGATCTCGATTATCCCGCCAAGTAGCCACACAACTATTTCGCATTACCCCTGGCACTCGCCCCAACGCAATATTCGCGCGTTCGTTAAGTACCTCCAAGTAAGGCTAGCCCAATTTCCGTCCCGACACCCAGGTCGTACTCCCGGGTAACGCTCTTATATCTGCACCGGCCTGACTTGTACCGCTCGACACCTTCCCGCTTGAATCTCTCACCACACTTCGCCATGAAAAACACCCCAAAGGTTGGATTTACATCCAACCTTTGGGGTGTAGTTCAAAAGAGCGGCTTAGCGACGAAGCGGGCCCACGGCCCGCCCCACCATCAGTCGTCCAGCAGCGACAAATCCCGCACCGCGCCCTTGTCCGCCGACATCACCAGCTTCGCATACGCCTTCAGCGCCGCCGACACCTTGCGCGGACGCACCTTCGCAGGCTTCCACCCCTTCGCATCCTGCTCCGCACGCCGGCGCGCCAGTTCCTCGTCGGACAGCAGCACGTCAATCGTCCGGTTCGGAATATCGATACGAATCCGATCGCCATCACGCACGAGGCCGATCGCCCCACCCGCCGCCGCTTCCGGCGAGCAATGCCCGATCGACAACCCCGACGTGCCGCCCGAGAACCGGCCATCCGTCAGCAGCGCACACGCCTTGCCGAGGCCCTTCGACTTGATGTAGCTCGTCGGGTACAGCATCTCCTGCATGCCGGGGCCGCCCTTCGGGCCTTCGTAGCGCACGATCACCACGTCGCCGGCCTTGACCTTGTCATTGAGGATGTTCTCGACCGCCTCGTCCTGCGATTCGGTCACATGAGCCGAACCCTCGAACACCAGAATGCTCTCGTCCACGCCGGCCGTCTTCACCACGCAACCGTCGAGCGCGATGTTCCCCGTCAGCACCGCCAGACCGCCTTCCTTCGAAAACGCATGCTCGTACGACCGAATGCAGCCTTCGGCGCGATCGAGATCCAGGCTCGGCCAGCGCGTGTTCTGGCTGAACGCCACCTGCGTCGGAATACCTGCCGGGCCGGCCAGGTAGAAGTTCCTGACCGCGTCGTCCTGCGTGCGAACGATGTCCCACTGATCCAGCGCATCCTTGAGCGTCGGCGCGTGCACCGTCGGCACGTCGGTATGCAGCTTGCCGGCGCGATCGAGCTCGCCGAGGATCGCCATGATGCCGCCCGCGCGGTGCACGTCCTCGATGTGATACTTGTTCGTGTTCGGCGCGACCTTGCACAGCTGCGGCACGATGCGCGACAGACGGTCGATATCCGTCATCGTGAAATCGATGCCCGCCTCGCGCGCGATCGCCAGCAAATGCAGGATCGTGTTGGTCGAACCGCCCATCGCGATATCCAGCGTCATCGCGTTCTCGAATGCCTTGAAACCCACCGAGCGCGGCAGCACGCGCGCGTTCTCCTGCTCGTAGTATTCGCGGGTCAGCTCGACGATGCGGCGGCCGGCGCGCTTGAAGAGCTGCTCGCGGTCCGCGTGCGTGGCCACCACCGTGCCGTTGCCGGGCAGCGACAGGCCCAGCGCTTCGGTCAGGCAGTTCATCGAGTTGGCTGTGAACATGCCCGAGCACGAACCGCAGGTCGGGCATGCGGAGCGCTCCACCTCGGCCACGTCGGCGTCGGAATAGGACGAGTCGGCCGCGATCACCATCGCGTCGACCAGGTCGAGCTTCTTCAGCTCGACGGTCTTGGTGACGGGGTTCGCGAGGCGCGTCTTGCCGGCTTCCATCGGGCCGCCGGACACGAAGATCACCGGGATGTCGAGGCGCATCGCGGCCATCAGCATGCCGGGGGTGATCTTGTCGCAGTTGGAGATGCACACCATCGCATCGGCGCAGTGCGCGTTCACCATGTATTCCACGGAATCCGCGATGATGTCGCGGCTCGGCAGCGAATACAGCATGCCGTCGTGGCCCATCGCGATGCCGTCGTCGACGGCGATGGTGTTGAATTCCTTCGCCACGCCGCCCGCGGCTTCGATCTCGCGCGCGACGAGCTGGCCGAGATCCTTCAGGTGCACGTGGCCGGGCACGAACTGGGTGAACGAATTGACGACCGCGATGATCGGCTTGGCGAAGTCTTCGTCTTTCATGCCGGTGGCGCGCCACAAGGAGCGCGCCCCTGCCATGTTGCGGCCGGCGGTGGAAGTTTTGGAACGGTATGCGGGCATGGTGGTTGTTGAAGAATGATCGCGGAAAGAAAGCGGGCCACGGGAATAAAGGCCCCTGCGCGCCCTTGCGAACAACCTCTTGAGCTGCGCTCCGGGCAAAGGCGGCATTATCCCATACCGTCCGGTTCAGGGGCGGCCTGCGCCAGCCGCCCCACAGCGCCATCACGCGTCGACCTTGAACGCCGCCACCAGCAGGGTCAAATCCGCCGCCTGTTGCCTCAGGCTCGCCGCCGCCGCCGCGCTCTCTTCCACCAGCGCCGCATTCTGCTGCGTCATCTCGTCGAGCGACTGCACCGCGCCGCCGATCTGGTCGATCCCCGCGCTCTGCTCCTGGCTGGCCTCCGCGATCTCGCTCATCAACGTGGTGACGCCCTGCACCTGCGCGACCACGTCGCGCATCACCTCGCCCGCTTCGACGACGAGCCGCGAGCCGGCGCTGACCGTCCCCGCGCTGTGCTCGATCAACGCCTTGATCTCCTTGGCCGCCTGCGCGCTGCGCTGCGCCAGGCTGCGCACCTCGGCGGCCACCACCGCGAAGCCGCGGCCCTGCTCGCCGGCGCGCGCCGCTTCCACCGCCGCGTTCAGCGCGAGGATGTTGGTCTGGAACGAGATGCTGTCGATCAGCACGATGATTTCGGAGATCCGGTGCGACGCGTCGCTGATCTGCGCCATCGTGGTCACGACCTCGCCCACCACCTGCCCGCCGCGCACCGCCGCATCGGACGCGCCGTTGATCATCCGGGCCGCGGTGCGCGCGGTTTCCGTGTTGTTCTTCACGACGGCGGTGATCTGCTCCATCGACGACGCGGTCCGCTCCAGGTTGCTCGACTGGCCTTCGGTGCGCTCGCTGAGATCCGCGTTGCCCGTCGCAATCTGCGCGGAACCGGTCGCGATCGACGCGGACGCCGCCCGCACGCGGTGGACGAGTGTCCCCAGCGACGACACGAAGCGGTTGAACGCGTCCGACAACTGGCCGATCTCGTCCTGTCCCTCGACGGTCATGCGGCGGGTCAGGTCGCCCTGTCCGCTGGCGATTTCGTCGAGCAGGTCCGCCGCGCGCCGGATCGGCGCGGCGATTGCGCGCCCGACCAGCCAGATGACCGCCAGCGCCACGCCCATCCCGGCAACGGCGGCCACCACGGCCGAATTGCGGATCGCGCGCGTCACGGGGCCGAGCAGTTCCGACTCCGGCACCTCGACCACCACGTACGCGTTCACTTCGGGAATGAACGACGTGGCGACGAAGCGCTCGCCGTCCGGCGCCGCGTGGCTCAAGTATGCGTAAGGCTTGCCGGCCAGCAGCACGCCGGCCGCGTCGCGCGGCAGCCCGGCCTGCTCCGTCAGGAAGTGCTTGCCGTCGATCAGCGACGTATCGCGATGCATCATGATCGCGCCGTCCGGGCGCACGAGGTACGCAAACCCGGTCTCGCCGAGCCGGTAGCTCGCGATGCCCTTCGCGAGCGCGTCCACCGACAGGCTCATGCCCGACGCGCCCAGCGGCTTGCCGCCGCTTTCCACGCGCGCGTTGATGAACATCATGTAGCCGCCGCCGGTCACGTCGCGATCCATGTTGACTTCGAACGGCTTGCCGGATGCGAGGAACGCCGTCAGCCAGCGGTCGCCGTCGCCGAGCTTGCGCTGCAGGCCGCCCTCCGTGTAGTAGTTGCCGCTCGCCGTCGACACCCATTGCACGGACGCGGCCTTCTGTTGCGTCTTCACGTTCTCCGCGAGCTGCATCCAGTTGCGCATGCCGGCCTCGGGCTCGCCATCGGCTTGCCATTGCAGCAGAAACGCATCGCCCGCCAGCAGCCGCGACGCGGCGACCGGCCCCGCGAGCTGGCGCTGCACGTCCGAGCGGATGCTGTTCAGCACGGTCGGCAGTTCGTCATGCACGACGCGCTCGCGCACGGTGCTGCCGATCAGGCGGACACTGAGCCCGCTCGAAATCGCCACAAAAACCAGCAGGCAGCTGGTCATGCTCAAAACCAGCTTTCTCTGGATGGAAAGCTTGCGCCAGAAGTGCATGGAGTATCCCCGACAGTCGCTCGAACGTAGCCAGCATGAGTTATCGGCACGCCGCGGCGAAACCTCATGGCCAAGCGCGAATAGTCGGTATACGCCAGCGGAAATGTTCGGGGGCGAACGCATGCCGTTGCGCGCGCAACAATCGCGCGCGCCTGGCCGGCCCTTCCCGCTCAGTACTGCGCCTGATCCGTCGGGTTCTTGAACAGCTGCCGCATCTCCGCCGACAGCGGATAGTTCAGGTTCATGCCCTTCGGCGGGATCGGCTGCGTGAACCAGCGGTTGTAGAGCTTCTCCGCGTCGCCGGACGTCTGCAGCTTCGCGATCACGCCGTCGACGACGCGCTTGAACGCCGGATCGTCCTTGCGCAGCATGCACGCGTAGTTCTCGTGGACGAGCGGCGTGCCCGTCACGGTATACGCGCCCGGCGTCCGGTCCTTCGCGAGCTCGCCGTACAGCAGCGGCTCGTCCATCACGAACGCGACCGCGCGCCCGGTCGTGACGTTCATGAACGCTTCGGCGTGGTCCTTCGCGCTGATGATCGTCATGTTCATGTTCTTCTCCTCGTTCAGCTTGCGCAGCAGCCGCTCGTCCGACGTGCCGGCCGTCGTCGCGACCGTCTTGCCGGCGAGATCCGCGAAGTCCTTCACGCCGGAATCCTTGCGCGTGCTGAAGCGGATGCCGTAGAGAAAGATGCTGTTCGAGAACGCGGCCTGCTTCTGCCGCTCGAGCGTGTTCGTCGTCGAGCCGCATTCGAAATCGATCGTGCCGTTCTGCAGCAGCGGAATCCGGTTCTGCGACGTGATCGGGATCTCCTTCACCGTGAGGCCCGGGAGGTTCAGCTCCGTCTTCAGCTGGTCGACGATGCGCGACGCGATGTCCCGCGAATAGCCGATGTTCGTCTGCTGGTTGTCCGAATACGAAAACGGCACCGACGATTCGCGGATGCCGAGCGACACGACGCCCGTGTCCTTGATCTTCTTCAGCGTGCCCGTGAGTGCCTGCGCGTGCGCGGCGCCTGACAGCGCGAACGACACGGCCAAGGCCAGCCACCGGTAACGACGGTCCATGCTTGTCTCCTGACGAATCGTGGGTCGAACCCCAATCCTACGCTCGCCAAAATCGCGCCACATCGCGGTGACGCAAGGCGGCGCGCCGTCGCGCATGCCGCCGCGGCCGCCTTGCTGCGACGCAGCAACGATACGACTGCCCATCGCCCGCCGCACCTGTCGCGCCGCGCGTGCCGCCAGCGCCGGCCGCCGCCGCGATCGGCCGTTCCAAACGCGCGTTCGTGCGGGTGTGCAGCAACGCTATCGTTTGCGCGGCCTCCATTCTTTCTTTTGAAACCTGCTCAAGAAGCCGCCGCGCCGGCCGTTACCCAGTGCATGGCGCGCCGCAGCAGCTGCCGCTCCGGCCGCCCGAGAACAAGACATCAGGCCGACCGCCCGCCGAAGCCGCCGCCCCTCTCGCGGCCGGCCATCGGGCCCCGCCGGCCCGACCGTCAATACAACGGCTACCTTCCGAGGATCCAGTTCACTATGAACGCCAAACGCTTCAATCCCGCTGTGGCCCGATTGACCCATGCGCGCGCCCTCGCCGGCCTGCTGTCCGCCGCAGCGCTGCTGCCGATCGCCGGATGCGGCGGCGGCGGCGGCGACAGCAGCCCTTCGTCGTCCGCCGCCGCACCGGCGCCGGCCCCCGCGCCGGCACCGGCGCCCGCGCCGTCGACGAACAACAGCAACGCCTGCGCGACGCAGCAGGCCGCTGCCCAAATGGCCCATATGACGGTCGTGGCAGACGAACCGCCGGTCGATCACCTGATCGTCCGCCTGAAGACGTCGACCGCCGCGCACGCGATGGCGGCCACCAACTCGGGCTCGCGCTTCGATGCCGTGATCCAGCGCGCGATGACCCAGTGGGGCGCGCCGACCGGCGGCGCGCGCGCGTTTGCAAGCACCACCGGGCGCGCGCAGCTCAACGTGCAGGTCGAACGGACGATGACGGACGGCACGGCCGTGATCGCGCTCGGCCAGGTGATCCCGGCCACCGACGCGGCCGCGCTCGCGCAGGTGTTCGCCGCCGATGCCGACGTCGAGTACGCGGAACCCGACGCACGGATGCGCGTGCGCGACATTCCGACCGATCCGTCCTACAACCAGCAGTGGTACCTCTCCGATCCGACGGCCGGCATCAACGTACCGCCCGCGTGGAGCCGCACCAAGGGCTCGCCGACCGTGGTCACCGCGGTGCTCGACACCGGCTACCGTCCGCACCCGGATATCGTCGCCAACCTGCTGCCCGGCTACAGCTTCATCAGCAACGTCAACACCAGCAACAACGGCCAGGGGCGCGGCGCCGACGCGACCGATCCGGGCGACTGGGTCACGCAGCAGGAAATCGACACGGTCGGCGGCCCGTTCTACCACTGCGCGAACGAGCCGAGCGTCAGCAGCTGGCACGGCACGCGCGTCGCGGGCGTGATCGGCGCGACCGCGAACAACGGCATGGGCATCGCCGGCGTATCGTGGCTCGGCCGGATCCTGCCGGTGCGCGTGCTCGGCAAGTGCGGCGGCATGACGAGCGACATCGCCGACGGCATGCGCTGGGCCGCCGGCATTTCGGTCAGCGGCGCGCCGACGAACCCGACGCCGGCGAAGATCATCAACCTGAGCCTCGGCGGCACCGGCCCGTGCAGCCAGACGTTCCAACAGGCGATCGACGACGTGACCGCACGCGGCGTGACAGTGATCGTCGCGGCCGGCAACGACGGCCTCGCGACGGCGCTCGACCAGCCGGCCAACTGCCGCGGCGTGATCAGCGTCGGCGCGAACGACGCAACCGGCCGCCGCGCGATCTTCAGCAACTTCGGCACCGACGTCACGTTGAGCGCGCCGGGCGTCAACATCCTGTCGACGGCGAACACCGGCACGACCGTGCCCGGCGCGGACACCTACGGCGTCGCGAACGGCACGAGCCTCGCGACACCGCAGGTGTCGGGCGTCGCGGCGCTGATGCTCTCCGTGAACGGCAACCTCAATCCCGCGCAGATCCAGCAGAAGCTGCAGGGCGGCGCCCGCGCGACGAAGCTCGCGGCCGGCACGGCGTGCTCGGCGCTCCCGGCGGGCGCGGGCATTCTCGATGCGTCCGCCGCCGTGACGGCTGCGCTGCCGTAATACCGGGGCCGCAACACGGCCATGCACGGGCCTTCGGCGGCATGCCGAAGGCCCGTTTCGTTGCCGGCCGCCGGACGATCGCCCTTCTTCCGGCCGGCGTGCAAAATGTCCGACAAAAAGGTTGACGCTTCGCAGTGCGTCCCTTTACCATCGCCCCCGTCTAATTACGTGGAGTGTTCTGTGAACACCGATGCGAGTTGTAGTTGGCGCTCGGCCAACTTGACTGCTGCCTGAGGAAAACGCGCAGAGCCTCGTCTTCTGCCGCATCCCGGGAAGCAGGATGCGGCGCCCTTCCGGCCTGACTGGCCAGATTCCCGCCGATTTTTTCGAACGACACGCGACCGCTCGCGCGGCCGCGCACGCTCGTGCCGCGCGCAGCACCGCTGCGTGCGCAATCCGTTCGCGCGCCGTCCGGCGTGCGTGCCCCCTGCACGCACCGCCATCGACTGCCCGTGCCGCCAGCCCACGAACGACAGGAGTGCCAATGAACCCTGACGACAGTAGCCGATTACCGCTCGCCGGTGCGCTCGCGCGCACGACCTGCCTGATCGCGCGCGGCGCGCCGGCGAGCGTCCCCCAGTTCACCGATCAACAGCCGATCGCGCCTGACGCGACGCGGCGGGGAGCGTTCGTTCGTCGATAACGTGCGCTCCCCGCCCGCCGCCTCGCGCGCTAGGAGCGACACATGACACAACACAATCCGTCCCACAAGAAACAACGCGGCTTCATCAAGACCGGCGGCGCCGACCGGCAAGCCGAACCGCGCACGATGCGCGCGGCGCAGGAAGCGGCCCGCCCGCTCGACGACACGCTGAAGGCGCTGCGCACCAGCACGCGCGGCCTCACCTACGCGCAGGCCGCCGACCGCCTGCAGCACTACGGCCCGAACGAGATCGCGCACGACAAGCCGCCGCACTGGGCCCGGCAGCTGCTGCACGCATTCCACAACCCGTTCGTCTACGTGCTGCTCGCGCTCGCCGCGATCAGCTTCCTCACCGACGTCTATTTCGCCGCGCCCGACGATCGCGACTACGTCGGCATGACGATCCTGCTGTCGATGGTGACGATCAGCGCGCTGCTGCGCTTCGTGCAGGAGTTCCGTTCGCTGCGCGCCGCCGAGAAGCTCAAGGCGATGGTGCGCACGACCGCGACCGTGCAGCGCGCGATCACCGACACCACCGAGCCCACGCGCCGCGACGTGCCGATGCGCGAAGTGGTGACCGGCGACATCGTGCACCTGTCGGCCGGCGACATGATTCCCGCCGACGTGCGCCTGATCGCGTCGCGCGACCTGTTCATCAGCCAGGCCGTGCTGACCGGCGAAGCGCTGCCGGTCGAGAAATACGACACGCTCGGCGCGGTCTCCGGCAAGTCGGCCAATGCGCGCGCGGATGCGGCCAACGATGCGTCGCTGTCGCTGCTCGATCTCGAGAACGTCTGCTTCATGGGCACCAACGTCGTGAGCGGCACCGCGACGGCGGTCGTCATCGCGACCGGCGAGGACACCTACTTCGGCTCGCTCGCGCGCAACGTCGTCAGCCACAAGCGCATCGAGACGAGCTTCGACCGCGGCGTCGCGAGCGTGAGCTGGCTGCTGATCAAGTTCATGTTCGTGATGGTGCCGATCGTCTTCCTGATCAACGGGCTGACCAAGGGCGACTGGCTCAGCGCCCTCACCTTCGCGCTCGCGGTGGCCGTCGGCCTGACGCCCGAGATGCTGCCGATGATCGTCAGCGCGAACCTCGCGCGCGGCGCGGTCGCGATGGCGCGCCGCAAGGTCGTCGTCAAGCGGCTGAACTCGGTGCAGAACTTCGGCGCGATGGACGTGCTCTGCACGGACAAGACCGGCACGCTCACGCAGGACAAGATCATCCTCGAGCATCACCTCGACCTGTCCGGCCACAAGAACGAGGAGATCCTGCGGCTCGGCTGGCTGAACAGCTTCCACCAGAGCGGCCAGAAGAACCTGATCGACATCGCGATCGTCACCCGCGCGAACGAGATCGGCGAGCGCGTGAAGCCGCAGGGCTACAAGAAGATCGACGAGCTGCCGTTCGATTTCGTGCGGCGCCGGCTGTCGGTCGTCGTCGAGGATACGCGCGGCACGCATACGCTGATCTGCAAGGGCGCGGTCGAGGAAATGCTCGCGGTTTCGACCCACGTGCAGGATGAAGACGGCGTGCGTCCGCTCGATTTCGTCGCGCGCAAGCGGCTGCTCGAACAGGCGAACGCCTACAACGAAGACGGCTTCCGCGTGCTGGTGCTCGCCACGCGCTCGATCCCGCGCGGCGACGAACGCGAGCAGTACCGCACCGCCGACGAGCGCGACCTCGTCGTGCGCGGCTTCCTGACCTTCCTCGATCCGCCGAAGGAATCGGCCGCGCCCGCGCTCGCCGCGCTGCGCGAGAACGGCGTCGCCGTGAAGGTGCTGACCGGCGACAACCCGACCGTCACGGTGAAGGTGTGCCGCCAGGTCGGGCTCGAACCCGGCAAGCCGATGCTCGGCACCGAGATCGACGCGCTCGACGACGCGACGCTCGCGCAGGTGGTCGAACGCACGACCGTATTCGCGAAGCTCACGCCGCTGCAGAAGGCACGCATCGTCAAGGCGCTGCAGGCGAACGGCCACACCGTCGGCTTCCTCGGCGACGGCATCAACGACGCGCCCGCGCTGCGCGACGCCGACGTCGGCATCTCGGTCGACAGCGGCGCGGATATCGCGAAGGAAACCGCCGACATCATCCTGCTCGAGAAGAGCCTGATGGTGCTCGAGGAAGGCGTGATCAAGGGCCGCGAAACGTTCGGCAACATTCTCAAGTACCTGAACATGACGGCCAGCTCGAACTTCGGCAACGTGTTCTCGGTGCTCGTCGCCAGCGCGTTCCTGCCGTGGGAGCCGATGCTCGCGACGCAGCTGCTGGTGCTGAACCTCATCTACGACACGTCGCAGATGCTGCTGCCGTGGGACAAGATGGACCCCGAGTTCCTGAAGAAGCCGCGCAAGTGGGAAGCGGGCAACATCGGCCGCTTCATGCTGTGGGTCGGGCCGACGTCGTCGGTGTTCGACATCACGACGTACCTGCTGATGTGGTTCGTGTTCGGCGCGGGCGCGCTGTATCACCTGCAAGGCGGCGCGAGCGGCCAGATCGTGATGAACTCCGGCTGGTTCATCGAAAGCCTCGTGTCGCAGACGCTCGTCGTGCACCTGCTGCGCACGCAGAAGATTCCGTTCCTGCAGAGCACCGCGTCGCTGCCGGTGCTGCTGTCGACGATCACGGCGATCGCGATCGGCTGCTGGCTGCCGTTCTCGCCGTTCGCGGATGCGCTCGGCTTCATGCATCTGCCGGGCAGCTACTGGCTGTGGCTCGTCGCGACGATGGTCGGCTACATCCTGCTCGCGCAGTCGGTGAAGACAATCTACGTGCGCCGCTACAAGCAGTGGTTCTGATGCGCGCCGTCTGACCCGACCGGCGATCATCCGGTGATGGCGGGCTGCCTCGGCAGCCCGCCATTTTTTATGTCGCGTCGAACAGCTGCGCGCACAGTGCGCGCCCTTCGGCGGTCAGCGCGGCACGGCCCGTGCCGCCTTCGTTCAAGGTCGTCGAGGTCAGGCCGCCGGCGTCGAGCTGGGTCAGCACGCGGCGCAGCGTGCTCATCGGCAACTGCGCGCGCTTCGCGAGCTTCGGCAGCGACCACGGCTTGCCGGCTGGATCGTTCGCCGCCTCGTGCAGCGACGCGAGGATCGCGACAAGCGCGGGGTCGAGGTCGTCTTCGTTCTGTTGGGTGGTCATCGGTTCCGTGCGGCGGAGATCGCGAACGTGGCGATCATCGATCAAGATACAGTCCGGCATCCTGCCGGCCATCACACTGCGCCGGCGCGAGCCGGACGACAATGGCGAGCACACTATACCGCTTCCGCCGCAACGGCATCGCGTGATCAACGCGGCCAGTGGCGACGCGACACGACGGCGAAGCTGATCGCGATCGAACCCGTCACGGCGCGCGACGGCGTATCGGGGAACACGTCGCCGAAGCGCACGCGACGGCCGCGCCCGTTGCGCGGAGCCGGATCGGGGGCAGGCGCGGCGCCGGGTTCGCCACCGGCCGCATCCGCATCCGCATCCGCGACGGCAGGCTCGCCGGCCGCGCCGGTTGGACAGGGCATCAAATGACAAAACGGCATGACGGAGGGTCTCGGCAAGGACATGCGTGTATTGAACACGCGGCCGTTCGATCCGTAAAATGAATGTTTTGACCGATACGATTCCTTTCAAGAATGGAACTGAAACTGCTCAGAACGTTCCTGACGGTGACCGAGCTGCGCCATTTCAGCCGCGCGGCGGAAGCGCTGCACATGAGTCAGCCGGCGCTCAGCAAGCAGATCGGCGCGCTGGAATCCAGCCTCGGCGGCCATTTGTTCGAGCGGGGCCGGCACGGCGCGGCGCTCACGCCGTTCGGCGAGCGCTTCCTGTCCGACGCGCAGGCGCTCGTGCGCGACGCGGACGACATCCTGATGCGCGCGCGGGAAGCGAGCAGCGGCCGGCGCGGGCACCTGCGCATCGGCATCTGCCTGTCGGTGCTGACGATCGTGCCGCGGCTCATCGCCGAATTCCGTCAGCAGCATCCGGAAGTCGCCATCACGCTGAGCGACCTGTCGTCCGCCGAGCAGACGCGCCGCATCCTGGCCGGCAAGCTGGACGCCGGCTTCATGCGCCTGCCGCCAAGCGAAGGCCTGGCGTCGTTCAAGATGGTCGACGAGTCGCTCGCGCTCGCGTTGCCGCCGCACCTGCGATACGCACGCCTTCCGGCGGACCTCGAGGTGTTCAACGACATCGGCTTCATCGCATTGCAGCGTGCGCGCGGCGCCGGGCTCGCCGCGCAGGTCGACCGGTGGTGCGTCGAACGCCATTTCGTGCCGAACGTGACGCAGCAGGCCGAAGACGTCCAGTCGGTCCTCACGTCGGTCGCCGCGGGCGTCGGCGTCGCGTTCATTCCTTCGCGCGCGCAGCATCTGCTGCGCGACGCGACGGTGCTGCCGCTGCCCGGCAGGCACGCGAAATGGCGCGTCGGGCTCGCGTGGCCGTCCATGCGCGACGACCCCGTGACGCTGCGTTTCGTGTCGTTCGTGCGCGCCGCGATGAAGCGCCCTTGATCGTTGCCAACGCAATCGACCTTATAATCCCTGCACCATTTCGCCGCCGCGCGCATGGCGCGGTGCCCTCGCCCGAGTGAAACCAGGAGATTGCCGCTTGTCTGGCACCCACGCGCGCGCGCCCCGCGCCCGGACCTTTCTGCTCCTCATCGCGTCGATCCTGCTGTGCGCGTTCATGTCGAACGCGTCCGCGCACCGCGTCGAACACCGCCCCGCCCAGCGCCATGTAACGGCAGCCAAGCTCAAGAAACCCGCCGCACACCACACGCGCGCCAAGCATCGCCGCCCTCGTGCGCGGCATCACGCCGCCAAGCCGCACGTCGCGCCCGCGCAGCATCAGCGCCGTACGAAGCGCGCGGCGCCCGGGCCCCGCCTGCTCGCGAGCTGCGGCTACGGCCCGCGCGCGGCCGACGCGCTGCACGCACGCTCCGTGTACGTGCTCGACGTGCGCAGCGGCAAGCCGCTGCTGGCCCGCAACGCGCGCGCGGTACGGCCGATCGCGTCGATCTCGAAGCTGATGACGGCGGTCGTCGCGCGCCAGGCGGACCGCCCGCTGGACGGCATGCTGCGCGTGACCGCGCACGATCGCGACACGATCAAGTTCACGCATTCGCGGCTGTCGGTGGGCTCGACGCTGTCGCGCCGCGACATGGTCCGCATCGCGCTGATGTCGTCGGAGAACCGCGCGGCGGCGGCGCTGAGCCGCGACTATCCAGGCGGACGCCCCGCGTTCGTCGCCGCGATGAATCGGGAAGCGCGCCGGCTCGGCATGCGTCACACGCACTTTCACGAAGCGACCGGCCTGTCGCCGCGCAACGTGTCGACGGCCGAGGAACTCGCGCGGCTCGTCGACGCCGCCGCGCGCGATCCGCTGATCCGGCGCTTCTCGACGGCCCGGTCGGGCAGCGTGCAGCCCGGCAGCGGCACGCTGCGCTACGTGAACTCCGATCCGCTGGTACGCTACGGCCAGTGGCCCATCCAGTTGCAGAAGACCCGCTTCATCAACGAGGCCGGGCATGGCGTCGTGATGCGCACGCAGGTGCGCGGCCGCCCGGCAACCATCGTGCTGCTCGGCGCGCCGACGCGCGCCGGCGTGACGCGCGATGCGCAGACGATCCGCCGCTGGCTGGCCTGCTCGCTGATGTGACCCGACCGGCACACGCGAATCGATCACCCCTCGGGAGCGATGCTCATGAAAGACGAATACCGCTTCAACGCGTTCGGACGACTGCTTTCGGTGGTGCGCGAACGGGATCGCTGGCTGGTATTCGACCTGGGCACCGAGGGCAAGCGGCGCCGCGCGAACCTGATGATTCCCGATGCGATCCCGGCCGACGAACTCGCGCAGTACATCGGCGACCTGCTGCACGAGAACGCAACGCCGCGCAACGATCAGGTCACGCTCATCGCGCCGGCCGGACGCGGCTAGCGCCACCCTCCCCTTCATCGCGCCGAAACGCCGGCAAGCCCTGGTCGGGCGTTCGCCCGCCTGCGCCCCCATCTCGCGCAATTCGACAGTTTAACTTGCAAGTTAAACTTCATTCTTCTATGATCCGCCCATGGCAACTTCACGCAAAACCAGCGATTCCGCCGACACCGTCGTCGCCGACCTGACGCTGGCCGTCGGGCAGCTCATCCGCCGGCTGCGCTCGGAAGTCGATTCGAGCGGGCTCACGCTGTCGCAGTTGAGCGCACTCGCGCGGCTCGAGCAGAACGGGCCGATGACCACCGCCGAGCTCGCCCGCGCCGAGTCGATGAAGCCGCAGTCGATGAAGACGATTCTCGCGAGCCTCGAGGAAGAAGGGCTCGTGCAGCGCAAGCCGCATCCGACCGACGGCCGCCAGATCCTGTTCCTGCTGACCCGCGCCGGGGTCGACGCGCGGCAGCAGCGCGCCGTCGCGAAGCGCGCGTGGCTCGAGGCCGCGCTCGCTCGGCTCGATCCCGAAGACATGCAGACGCTCGTCGCCGCGATCCCGCTGATCAAGCGGCTCGGCGATTCATGAATCCGGCAAGCGGCACGCGCGCCGCTTGCGCGCACGCCGTCGTGCTTCCGTCGCACCTACAGGAGTCCTCCATGAGCGCAACCGTCCTCGATTCAAGAACGGCGTTGATCGTCATCGATCTGCAGAAGGGCATCGCCGCCCTCCCCACCGCGCATCCGGCCGCCGACGTCATTCAGCGCGCCGCCGAACTGGCTGATGCGTTCCGCCGCCGCGGCCTGCCGGTCGTGCTCGTGAACGTGGCCGGCGGTGCACCGGGCCGCACGATGCAGCCGGGCCTCAAGGGACCGCTGCCGCCGGACTGGGCCGAGCTGGTGCCCGGGCTGGATCGCCAGCCGCACGACCACGTCGTGACCAAGCGGACCTGGGGCGCGTTTACCGCCACCGACCTCGACGCGCACTTGCGGGCCGCCGGCGTCACGCAGGTCGTGCTGTCCGGCATCGCAACCAGCATCGGCGTCGAGTCGACCGCGCGCCAGGCGTTCGAACTCGGCTACAACGTGACGCTCGCCGTCGACGCGATGACCGACCTGAACGCCGATGCGCACGCGAACAGCATCGCGCGGATTTTCCCGCGGCTCGGCGAGACGGCGTCCACGCAGGAGATCGTCGCGCTGCTCGGCGCGCGCGATGCCTGAGCGCGGTTCGGTCGCAACGGCCGATCGCGCGATGTCGGCCGACGGCCGGCTCGACGCCGGGCGAGCATCGGCCGGGGCTCCCGAAATGCGCTGAAGAATCGGCGCGGGCGTCGCCACGCGGCCGTTCACATCGCCGGCTTCGCCGGCGCCAGTCCATAGCGAACCATCACCTCGACGAGCCGCTCGCGATTGTGCGGCCCGCCCGCCTTCACGATCGCGGCGATGTCGCGGAAATACCGCGCGCCGATGTCGGGCGACATGACGACCAGCGCACGCGCGGTTTCCTCGTGCGGATTGCTGAAGTGATGGGCCGACCCGCGCGGCGTGAACATCCAGTCGCCGGGCGCGAGTTCCCGCACGACGCGATCGACCGAGTAGCGCAGCGTGCCCGACAACACGTATACGCATTCTTCATTCCGCGTGTGGCTGTGCGGCGGCGGCACCTGCGCGCCGGGCGGCACGGTCAGCTCGAATACGCCGATTCCGCCGGTCGCCGTGCCGTCGACCAGATATCGAATGATCAATTCTCCGACCGCGATCGCGTCGGTCGAAGCTGCTTCGGTGGCATTCATCTCCGCTCCCTATCGTCACGGGGTTCGTCCTCACCCGCTGTTATTGAGTGTAGGCAATCGCCGGTGCGCGCAAGACGTCGCTTTCCCGAATCGAAGCGCAGCGCCTCGCATCGCTCGCGACACATTCGTCTGTCGAGAAACACGCGCGGGGTTTTCCATGCAGGCATGCGCTGCGAGGTCACCGCATTCGCGCGCGGCGCGATTCACTTGAACCCCGCAGGCCGCGGGCTATAGTGGATCAATCCGACTCCGGGCCGCACGCGCCGGTCGCCCAAGAAGAGGAACAACATCATGTGCGACACCTTCGACTATCCAAAGCACTACGGCAATTCGGGCCGCCGCCGCTTTCTGCGGCTCGCCGGCATCGCATCGGTGGCCGGGTTCGCGAGCCCGCTTGCCGTGCTGACGGCGCGCGCCGATGCGTTGACGAAGGCACAGCGCGAGCGCATGACGCCGGAACAGATCATCGACGTGATGAAGCAAGGGAACGCGCGCTTCCAGAAAGGCGAGCGAAAAGCCCGCAACTACCTGCGCGAACAGCGGGCAAGCGCGAGCGGACAGTACCCGGCGGCCGTGCTGCTCAGCTGCATCGACTCGCGCGCGCCGGCGGAAGTGATCATGGATCTCGGGATCGGCGACATCTTCAACTGCCGCGTCGCCGGCAATGTCGAGAACAGCGACATCCTCGGCAGCATGGAATTCGCGTGCAAGCTGTCCGGCGCGAAAGTGGTCGTCGTGATGGGACACACCGCGTGCGGCGCGATCAAGGGCGCGATTGCCGATGCCGAGCTCGGCAATCTCACCGGCCTGCTGGCGAAGATCAAGCCCGCGGTCGAGGCCACCCGGTACGACGGCGAGCGGTCCGCGACGAACTATGCGTTCGTGGACGCCGTCGCGCGCAAGAACGTCGAGCTGACGCTCGCCGGCATTCGCCGGGACAGCCCGGTGCTCGCCGAACTCGAAGCCGGCGGCAAGATCAGGATCGTCGGTGCGATGTACAACCTGGGGACGGGCGCGCTGGAATTCCTCGGCTGATCGCCGCGCGGCCCGCGCCGGCCGCATCGTTCGGCGCGCGCGTCAGCCGCGCGCGCCGAACGAACGTCGTCCTTGGATCAGGCATCGCGCAGGATCACGCGACCGGCGGCGCATGCCCGCTGTCGCCGAAGCCGCGCGCGTCGTCGTACTCCCGCGAAATGTCCTTGTTGGTGTAATCCCCGAGCCGCGACGCCGCGATCAGGCTGATCGCCGCGCACACCAGCACGTACACCGCGATCGCATAGCCCGAATGGTAGTAGGCGAACAGCGCGGTCGCGATCAGCGGCGCGGGGCCGCCCGCGATCACCGACGCCAGCTGGTAGCCGAGCGACGCGCCGCTGTAGCGCAGCCGCCCGGTGAACGATTCGGCGATCAGCGCGGCCTGCGGCCCGTACATCATCGCGTGCGGCACCAGCGACAGCACGATGGCCGCGAAGATCAGCGCCGGGTCGCGGGTATCGACCATCGCGAAATAGAGGAACCCGAACAAGCCGGCGACGGCGGCGCCGATCATGTACATCCGCCGCCGCCCGATCAGGTCGGACACGTGGCCGAACAACGGAATGGTGACGAACTCGACCACCGACGCCGCGAGCACCGCGATCAGCAGCAGGTTGCGCGACGCGCCGAGCGTCGACACGCCGTAGGTGAACACGAAGGCCGTGAAGATGTAGAACGGCGCCTGCTCGGCCATCCGCGCGAACGCCGAAAGCAGGATGTCCTTCGGCTGGCGGCGGATGACTTCGAGCATCGGCGCCTTCTCGATCCGGTGCTCGGCCAGCAGCCGCGCGAAGATCGGCGTCTCGAGAATGTTCAGGCGGATGTAGAGGCCGATCGCGACCAGCACGATGCTCAGGAGGAACGGCACGCGCCAGCCCCACGTGAGGAATGCGCTGCCGGACAGCCAGCTCATCGCGAGCACCGCCAGGTTCGCGAGAAACAGCCCTGCCGGCACGCCGAACTGCGGCCACGCGGCCACGAAGCCGCGATGCGAATTGGTGCGCGCCCATTCCATCGACATCAGCACCGAGCCGCCCCATTCGCCGCCGACGCCCACGCCCTGGATGAAGCGCAGCACCGTGAGCGCGACCGCGCCCCAGATGCCGATCACCGCGTAGGTCGGCACGAAGGCCACGGCGAAGGTGGCGAGCCCCATCAGCAGCAGCGTCACGATCAGCGTGGCCTTGCGCCCGATGCGATCGCCGTAGTGGCCGAAGATCGCGGCGCCGACCGGCCGCGCGACGAAACCGACCGCATAGATCAGGAAGGCCTGCAATGTGCCGACGAGCGGGTGGGATTGGGGAAAGTACAGCTTGGCGAAGACCAGGCCGGTGACCGTGCTGTAGAGGAAGAAGTCATACCATTCGATCGTCGTACCGACCGTGCTGGCGACGACGGCGCGACGCAACTGGCGCCGGCCCTCCTCGTCGGAGAGGGGCGTTGCCCCGGGTTGCATGGCAGCCATTTTGCATCCCCTCGAGAAAAGGGCGATAGATGTATAGACAATTCTGCACACCAGGGGTTCCGGCGATGCACGGCGGATGGCGCGCGCCCCGCCGCACGCGAACGGTGTCGCCGTATTCGTGCCCGATGACGACGATACAAGCCTGAAACCTTCAGGCCACCCCGTCGTGAATCGCGCAGGCCGATCGCGCCGCTTTCACGAAGCCGGCATGGCCGTGAAGCGGCTTCGTCGTCGTCAATCGTGCCGCCTGAATGCGCCGCCCATCCTTGCTTGTGCCGGTTCGCCTCGGGAAAACGCGCAGCCGGCCGGCAACCGTCGATGCCGATGATCGGCCCGTGCATGGCCGCCGCGCATTCGCGCTGTTCCCGCCGTTACGTTACATCCGTGAACGATTTCGCGATGGCGGCCGTATCCCGGCCACGCTCGCACGCGACAAGCGGACCGCCGCACGCTCGCCGCCACTGCGCCGAACCCGCCGACCGGCAAGCGTCGGCGGGCGTTGCCGAGGCGCGCGCACCGCGCGGCGGCTCGCGGCCGGCAACGCTGGTACGGATTCTGCATCTCGTCCGGCACAAGCACCGCGCGGCGACCAGCGCGGATACGGGGAAACGGCCGGGCCCGTCCACGGACGCGCTCGCCAAAACGTACAACGGGGTCACCATGGGTGCGCTGCCAAATCAGTCAGATGCGCAATTCCAGGCGTTCATGAACCGGTTGCTCGAACAACCGGAAGCGGCCTGGAGCGAAAAACAAAGAATGGAAATCGACATGGCGCACACGCTGTCGGCCGACATGCTGCAGATGGCCGAGCGCATGCGCGCCGGCCACGCGGATCTCGAATCCGGGCTCGTGCTGCTCAAGTATGCGAAGGTGCTCGACTACATCCTGTCGTCGCTCGCGTCGCGCCGGGAAATTCATCCGCAGACGCTGCGCACGATCTTCCGGCTCGCGAACCTCAAGATGCACGACGCGTATCCGGAGTAAGCGCCGCGCGGCCGGTCGCGGCACGACGCGCGCGTTTCAGCCGCGCGCGCACTCCCCGGCCAGCCGCCCGAGCGTCTTCAGCGCCTGCTCGATCTGCGCGGACCACGGATAGCTGTAGTTCAGCCGGATGAAATGGTGGTAGTTCCCGCCGGCCGAGAACATGTGGCCAGGCCCGACGGTGATGCGCTGCGCGAGCGCGAGCTGGTACAGCCGCATCGCGTCGACCTGCGGCGGCAGCTCGACCCACAGCACATAGCCGCCCTGCGGGTGCGACAGCCGCGTGCCTTCCGGGAAGAAGCGTCGCACCATCGCGCTCATCATGTTCGCCTGCTGCGCGTACTGCTTGCGAATCCGCCGCAGATGGAAGTCGTAGCCGTCGTGCTTCAGGTACTCGGCGATCGCGAGCTGCTCGGTCACCGGCGTCGCGAGCGTGTTCAGGAATTTCAGCTTCTCGACCTGGTCGCGGTAGCGCCCCGGTATTGCCCAGCCGATCCGGTAGCCGGGCGACAGGCTCTTCGAGAACGATGCGCAGTGCAGCACGAGCCCTTCCCGGTCGAACGACTTCAGCGCGCTGGGCCGCGCGTCGCCGTAGTACAGCTCCTGGTACACGTCGTTCTCGATCGCCGGCACCTGATGTTTCGCGAGCAGCTCGACGAGCGCGCGCTTGCGCGCGTCGGACATCTGGAACCCGAGCGGATTCTGGAAGTTCGGCATCACCATGCATGCGGCGATCGGCTCGCGTTCGAGAATCCGCGCGAGCGCGTCGAGGTCGATGCCGTCGTTCGGATGCGTCGCGACCTCGATCGCGCGCATGCCCATCCGCTCGATTGCGTGCAGCATCGCGTAGAACGTCGGCGATTCCACCGCGATCGTGTCGCCCGGCCGCGCGACCGCCTGCAGGCACAGGTTGATCGCCTCGGTCGCGCCGATCGTCACGACGATCTCGTCGCGCTCCACCGGGATCCCGCTTTCCAGGTAGCGCCGCGCGATCTGCCGGATCAGCTCCTGGTTGCCCGGCGGCAGGTCGTCGATCACGCCCCAGCGGGTGCGCCGCCGCGCGATCGCCTGCGCATGCCGCGCGAGCCGCTGCACCGGAAACTGCGTCGCGTCCGGGTACGGCGAGCCGAGCGGCACCGCGTCGTCGCGCGAAATCGAGCGCAGCGTCGACAGCACGAGCCGGCTCACGTCGACGGCCGACGACGTCGCCACCGGCGCCGACGCATGCAGTTCCGCGACGTCGTCGCGCCCCGAGCGCGCCTTCACGAAATAGCCGGACTGCGGCCGGCTTTCGATCAGCCCGCGGCTTTCGAGCACCAGGTAGGCGCGCAGCACGGTCGTGATGCTGATCCGGTGCTGGCGGCTCGCCTGCCGCACCGACGGAATCCGCTCGCCCGGCCGGTAGACGCCGTTCTCGATCTGCGCCTGCAGATCGTCGGCCAGTTTGTCGTAGCGCTTCGCGCGGCTCTCTTTCACTTTGCTTTCACACGTACAGTTCTGTTCTGCAATGCATCAGTTTCGCGCAACTGTACTCTTTTTCAGGATGAACAGGTGTACACGCAGCGTGCAACGGGCCGCGCGTAACCTGAGTCCATCGCTTCCCCCCCGACACCCGCATCATGAAAAAGAAACCCGCCAACCCACGCATCGAGCCGTACACCCATCCCGCCGCAGGCTGGGGTGCGCTGAAAGCCGTCACGGTCAACCTGATCAAGGAGCGGGTGTCCGGCAGCAATTACCGCACGCTGTTCCGCCAGAACCAGCCGGACGGCTTCGACTGCCCCGGCTGCGCGTGGCCCGACCGCAAGCATGCGTCGACCTTCGAATTCTGCGAGAACGGCGTGAAGGCCGTGGCGGCCGAAGCGACCAGCAAGCGCGTGACGCCCGAGTTCTTCGCCGCGCATACGGTCACCCAACTGCTCGAACAGACCGACTACGCGCTCGAGCAGCATGGCCGCCTCACCGACCCGATGATCTACGACGCGCGCACCGACCGCTACGTGCCGATCGCGTGGGACGACGCGTTCGCGCTGATCGCCCGCCACCTGAAGGCGCTGCCCGACCCGGACCAGGCCGCGTTCTATACGTCCGGCCGCGCGAGCAACGAGGCGGCGTTCCTGTACCAGCTGTTCGTGCGCCGCTTCGGCACGAACAACTTCCCCGACTGCTCGAACATGTGCCACGAGGCGACGAGCCGCGGGCTGCCGCCGTCGGTCGGCGTCGGCAAGGGCACGGTCACGCTCGACGATTTCGAGCACGCGGATACGCTGCTGATCTTCGGCCAGAACCCGGCGACGAACCATCCGCGGATGATGGGCGAACTGCGCGAATGCGCGAAGCGCGGCGCGACGATCGTGTCGATCAATCCGCTGAAGGAGCGCGGCCTCGAGCGCTTCGCCGATCCGCAAAGCCCGATCGAGATGCTGACGATGTCGGGCACCAACATCGCGTCGACGTTCATCCAGCCGACGATCGGTGGCGATTTCGCGCTGATCAAGGGCATCGCGAAGCGCGTGCTGGAATTCGACGACGACGCGCGCAAGAACGGCGCCGCGCGCGTGCTCGACACCGCGTTCATCGCCGAGCACACGGCCGGCTTCGACGCGTTCGCCGACGACCTGCGCAACGAAAGCTGGTCGGCGCTCACCGCCGAAAGCGGCGTGCCGTACGAGCAGATCGACAGCCTCGCGCGGCTCTATGCGCGCAGCGAGCGCGTGATCGCGACGTGGGGGATGGGCCTCACGCAGCACAAGCACTCGGTCCAGACGGTGCAGATGCTGACCAACCTGATGCTGATGCGCGGCAACATCGGTCGCCCCGGCGCGGGCCTGTGCCCGGTGCGCGGCCATTCGAACGTGCAGGGCAACCGCACGGTGGGTATCGAGGAAAAGCCGTCGCAGGCGTTCCTCGACCGGCTCGGCCAGGTGTTCGATTTCGCGCCGCCGCGCGAGCACGGCTACGACGTCGTCGAGACGATCGAGGCGATGCTCGAGGGCCACCTGAAGGTGTTCATCGGCCTGGGCGGCAACTTCGCGATGGCGACGCCCGACACGCCGCGCACCTGGGAAGGCCTGCGCCGCTGCGCGCTGACCGTGCACATCACGACGAAGCTCAACCGCAGCCACCTGATCCACGGCCGGGACGCGCTGATCCTGCCGACGCTCGGCCGCACCGAGATCGACCTGCAGGACAACGTGCCGCAAGGCGTGACGGTCGAGGATTCGATGAGCATGGTGCACGTGTCGTACGGGATGAACAAGCCGGCCTCGCCGAACCTGATGTCGGAGACGGCGATCGTCGCGCACATCGGCCATGCGGTGTTCGGCAGCGACAAGATCGACTGGCTCGCCTACAAGGACGATTACGCGAAAGTCCGCGACGCGATCGAGGCGACCCTCGACGACTTCTACGACTACAACGCGCGCATCGCGAAACCGGGCGGCTTCCACCTGCGCGTCGCATCGCGCGACCGCGAGTGGCTGACGCCGACGGCCAAGGCGAACTTCATCGCGCACGCACTGCCGACCGACACGCCGATCCAGCGCGCCCGCGCGCTGCACGGCGAGCGCCTGATGACGCTGATGACGACCCGCTCGCACGACCAGTACAACACGACCGTGTACGGGCTCGACGACCGCTATCGCGGCGTGTTCGGCCAGCGCCGCGTCGTGTTCGCCAATCCGGACGATCTCGCGATGCTCGGCCTGAAGGCCGGCGAGTGGGTCGACCTGGAAACGGTGTGGCACGACGGCATCGAGCGGCGCGCCGACGGCTTCCTGCTGGTCGCGTACGACATTCCGCGCGGCTGCATCGGCGCGTATTATCCGGAGACGAACCCGCTCGTGCCGCTCGACAGCGTCGGCGACGTCTGCAACACGCCGACGTCGAAATCGGTGCCGGTGCTGCTGCATCGCGCCGCGGCACCGGCGGCGCAGGCCGCCTGAGGAGAACCCGGCATGATCGTCCGTCCCCGCGAGCACTGGCTGCGGATGCTGTTCGTCTGGAACGGCTCGGTGCTGCAGTCGATCCTGCCGCAGCTCGCGCTGACGCTCGCGATCAGCATCGTCGCGCTGTGGACCGGCGGCCGCGTGATGGGCGAGAAGGTGCCGCTGAACCCGACGCCATTCACGCTGATCGGCCTCACGCTGGCGATCTTCGCGGCGTTCCGCAACAACGCGAGCTACGACCGCTACCGCGAGGCGCGCGCGCTGTGGGGCGGCGTGCTGACCGCGGCGCGCACGCTGGTGTCGCAGATGCTCGCGTACGGCGTGTTCGACACCGACGGCGAGCGCCGCACATTCGTGCGCACGGTGATCGCGTTCGTCTATGCGCTGAAACACCAGCTGCGCGGCACCGATCCCGAGGCCGACCTGCGACCGCTGCTCGACGATGCGGCATACGCGCGGATCGCCCCGCTGAAGTTCCGCCCGGTCGCGATCCTGCACGGGCTGCGCGCGACGCTCGCCGCGCGCGCCGACGACGGGCGCCTCGCCGACACGCGCCTGTGGATGCTCGATGCGCGGCTCGACGAGCTGGTCGCGATGGTCAGCGGCTGCGAGCGCATCGCGTCGACGCCGATCCCGTTCTCGTACGACGTGCTGCTGCACCGGACCATCTACGCATACTGCGTGCTGCTGCCGTTCGGCCTCGTCGATTCGATCGGCGCCGCGACGCCCTTCGTCACCGTGTTCGTGGCCTACACGCTGATCGCGCTCGACGCGATCGCGCATGCGATCGCCGAACCGTTCGGCACCGGCCCGAACCATCTCGCGCTCGATGCGATCACGCGCCAGATCGAGCGCACGCTGCTCGAGCTGAACGGCGATCCGCTGCCGGAAGAAGTGACGCCGGGCAAGCACTACCGCCTGCCTTGACGCCCCGCTCCGTCCCGCTGCGCGTGCGGCGCTCAGTCTGTCCCGCCGCGCAGGAAATCGTCGTGCACGCTCGCCGTATCCGCGATCGTGCGCAACAGCACGACGCCGCGCAGCAGTGCCCGCCCTGTGTCGCCGTCGACGTCGCCCACGCGCCGCCGCAGCACGCGCTCGCCCGCGTCGCAGGCCGTGGCGAGCCGCCCGAATTCCCCGCGCGCGAGCCGCGCCAGCACGACGCCGGCCGGGCGCCTCAGCGCGGGCTGCCGCTCGGCCAGGTCGGCAAGCGCGAGCACGCTGTCGCCGATCGTCCAGGCCGCGAGCAGGTCGCGCAGGTCACGCTCGACGATGGGCTGCGGCATGGCGCCCGCGAACGCGAATGCGTGGCCGAGGCGGTCGGCGGTGCGGCTCAGCCACGCGCTCGCCGCCCAGCCGTGCGGCGCGCGCGCGATAGCCGCCAGGTCGCGGCGCACCGCGCGATGCAGGCGCCGCCGGCTCGCGCGGGGATCGTGCGGAAACACGAGCGCGAACACCAGCGCGCCGAACGCGATCCCGAGCAGCGTGGCCAGCGCGCCGTTGAGGAACGCCGCGTCGCCGATTCGCGCGGTATTGCTCGGCGACGTGAAGTTCCAGAAGAAGATCGCGAAGCTGCTGCCCATCGCCGCGGTGCGGGGATAGCGCATCGCGATGCCCGCGCCCATCATGAACACGCCGACGATGTAGGCCAGCATCACGAAATCCGACACCGCCGGCAGCAGGATGAAATTGCACACGATGCCGGCCAGCGCCGCGCACGCCGTGCCCTTGAGGAAGCCGAGCGCCGCGCCGATCGCGTTCGGGCGCGTCGAGAACAGCGCGCTGACCACGCCCACGACGGTGACGAACCCGGCGCCCGACGGCCACGCGCTGAAGATCCAGAACCCCGCCGCGGCCAGCACCGCGACGAACGCGCGCAGGCCGTTGTGCCACGCGAGCACTGCGTCGCGGTGATACGCATAGCGCACGCGGGACGCCGGCGGCGCCGGCAGGTCGATCAGCGCCTTGCGCGCGAACGCGGCGTCGAACCCGGCGAGCAGCGCCGCGAGACGATCAAGCGTCAGCAGCCGCGACGCGCGCGCGCCGGCCGGCTGCGCCGCTTCCGCGCGCAGCGCGTCGTCGACGCGGGCCCGCAACGACGCCATGCCGGGCCCGGCCTCGCCCGACGCGGCCACGCCGTCGAGCATCCGCGCGGCCTCGGCGAGCAGCGGGTCCGGCGCGTCGCCGCTGCGTTGCGCATGCTCGCGCACGGCCTGCGCGGCCGCATGCGCGGTCAGCACCGCGAGCGCGGCGCCGCGCAGATGCCCGATCAGGTGCCGCACGGGCGGCGCACCGGCCACCGCATACTCGGTCGCGGTATCGAGCGCCAGCGCGTCGACGAACAGCCGGTGCACCGCCGCGCCGTTCGGCTCGCGGCGCAACGCGCCGGCGCCGACGGCCACCGCCCGTGCGAGATAGCGGGCAAGCCGCGCGCGCACCTCCCGCAGCGGCGCGCCCGGCGAAAAGATCGTCTCCATCGTCGCGGCGCAGAGAATGCCGACCACGACGTACATGAACCGCGCGGTCGCGATGTCGAACGCCTGCAACGGCGCGGACACCGCGTCCATCGCGATGATCGCGGCCGTATAGCCGGACAGCACCGCCGCGTATGCGCGGAAATTCCGCAGGAAGGTCGCGACGCCCGCGCACAGCCCGATCCACGCGGCGAGCGCGAGCAGGAACAGTTCGGGGGTCTGCGCGAACGCGCCGGTCAGCGCCAGCGCGACCGCGGCGCCCACCGCCGTGCCGAGAATCCGGTACTGGCTCTTCGACAGCCCCATCCCGCGATTGCCCTGCGCGACGATCCACACGGTCGCCGCCGCCCATTTCGGGTCGTCGAGGTTCATCCGGAATGCAATGTACAGCGCGATCAGCGACGCGGCCGTGGTGCGCAGCGCGAAGGCGACGGCGCCGAGCGACAGCGCCGGCAGCGCCGCGCGCAGCCCGGCGAGCAGCGCGGCCTTGGGGAAAGCGGATTTCATGCGGCGAGCATACGGGCGCGCGGACGCCGTCACTACGGAGGCCGGCTGGGATAGGTTATTGCGCGCGGCGCGATAATCCGCGCGAGCCCGCCCGGCACGAGACGAAATGGCCAGGAACGCTAAGATGGGCGCGAACCAACCACACCCGCCGCCTGTATGGACTTAGAAAGCATCCAGATCTTCCTGCGCGTGGTGGAGCGCGGCAGCTTTACCGCGGCCTCCGCGCAGCTCGGCATGCCGCTCAGTCGGACGAGCCGCAAGGTGAAGCAGCTCGAAGCCGATCTCGGCGTGCAGCTGCTGTACCGCACCACGCGCCGCGTATCGGTGACCGAGGCCGGCCGCGACTACTACGAGCGCTGCCTGCGCGCCGAGGACATCCTGCAGGAAGCGGATCGCCAGGTGCGCGCGCTGCGTACCGAACCGGAAGGCACGCTGCGCGTGCTCGTGCCCTACGCGATCGGCCTGTTCCAGCTCGAACCGGCGCTCGCCGAGTTCCGCCGCCGCTACCCGCGCGTGCAGCTCGTGCTGAGCTACGACAACAGCCCGCTCGACCTGATCGAGCACGGCTTCGACGTCGCGCTGCGCTCGGGGCCGCTGGACGATTCCGGCTACGTCGCGCGCTCGCTCGGCTGGTCGCACGCGAAGCTCGCCGCGAGCCCCGGCTACCTCGATCGCGCCGGCCGGCCGCACACGCCGCAGGATCTCGCGCAGCACGACATCCTGTTCATCGGCCACGATGCGCCGGGCCTGACGCTGCGGCTCGCCAGCGTCACGGGCGAGGCGGCCGACGTGGTCGTGCGGCCCGTGCTGATCTCGAACGAGTCGCTGACGGTGCTGCGCCAGACCGTCAGCGGCGGCGGCATCGCGCTGATCTCGACGCACTTCACGGACAACCGGCTCGCGAACCACGAGCTGGAAATCGTGCTGCCCGACTGGCACCGCGCCGACGACGTCGAGATCCATGCGCTGTTCCCGCGCCGCGCGACGCTCGACAGCAAGGTGCGCGCGTTCGTCGACTTCGCGACGGAAGTCTTCGCGCCGTGGCGCGTCGCGCCGTGAGCGCGTGCGCCCGGCCCCGCCCGCGGCGCGCGTAATAAACCCTCACAAACGATACAGATCGGCCGTCAACACCGGTCGTCCGCCACCCGTTCTTGGGGCAAGCGCCGGAAATTCCTCCGCGCAACGACAGGAGAAAACACCATGCGAGCCCTCACCCGCACTCTCGCGATCGCCGCCACGCTGATGTCGGTGCTGACCGGCACCGCGTTCGCCGACACGCCGTGGCAAAAAACCCACCCGCGACGCGAAGAGGTGAACCAGCGCCTCGCAAACCAGAACCGCCGCATCCACCACGAAGTGAAGGAAGGCGAGATGCCGCACGCGCAAGCGGCGCGGCTGCATCGCGACGACCGCCGGATCCGCCAGGAAGAGCGGGACATGGCGGCGCAGAACGGCGGACATCTCACCCGGACGGAACAGCACGTGCTGAACCAGCAGGAGAACGCGGTCAGCCACAAGATCAGTCAATAAGCGTGCCGCCGCGGTGAACTTCGATCGCCCGCTGCCGGGCCCCGGCAGCGGGCGCTTGTTGTATCGAATCGTTTCAGCGCGCAATGCGTGTCATTCCCTGCGGGTATACTCCGCCGTCAATCGCTCCCCCGCATCCGCTGCGTCAAAAGCCGCGCGATGCGACGCGGTTTCGTTGCGAAGCTTCGCGTTTCGCCTGCCCCGCGTTCCAGCCTCGACACGAGAGACACGACGACCCACCATGAAACGATTCCTGCTGCTCTTCCCTGCCGCCGCCCTGCTCGCCGCCTGCGGTTCCGCGCCGACTTCCGGCACGGCCGAATCCGGCGCGAACGCGATGATCTACGTGTCGTCGCAGCGCCCGGCCGACGCGATCGGCAACTGCCTCGAAGGCCGCCTGTCGGACGCGCGCCGTTCGCATCACAACGGCGCGATCGACGTCGACGTCGGCTCGGGCTCCTACTTCGTCACGCTCACGCCGTCCGGCGCGGGCTCGGTCATCAAGGTCGTGCGCGGCTCCGCGAGCGAGCCGGCCGAGGAAGCGATGCGCTTCGCGATCGCGCGCTGCGCGATCTGACGCGCCGGGCGCGCCGCCGCCCGCTTGCCGCGCGCGCCCGCCGCACGCGCGGCGAATATTTTCAACCGGGCGCCCGTCGATGAGAGAATCGCACCACGATCTCTTCCCGATGGAGCCCGCATGAAGCATCTGCTGTCCAAGCTGTTCGTCAGTGCCGCGCTCGTCGCGCTCACGCCGGCGCTGCCGGCCCAGGCCGCGACGCCGCCCGGCATCTTCGTCATCGCCACCCAGCTCGCCGAATTCACGACCCTCGACCCGAGCGCCATCTACGAGCTCGTGCCGTCGGAGTACGCCGCGAATACCTACGAACGGCTGGTGCGCGTCGACCTGAAGGATCCGACGCAGTTCACCGGGCAGATCGCGCAATCGTGGAGCGTCGGCGCGGACGGCGTCACCTACACCTTCAAGCTGCGCCCCGGCCTCATGTTCCATTCCGGCAATCCGCTCACCGCCGACGACGTCGCATGGTCGCTGCAGCGCACCGTGCTGCTCGACAAGGGCCCGGCCAGCGTGCTCGCCGATCTCGGCCTCACGAAGGCGAACGTCATGCAGAAGGTGCGCGCGGTCGATGCGCAGACGGTCGTGCTCGAAACCGACCGCAAGACCGCGCCGAGCTTCGTGCTCAACGTGCTGAGCGCGTGCCCGGCGTCCGTGTTCGACAAGAAGCTGCTGCTGTCGCACCAGCAGGGCAACGATTTCGGCAGCGGCTGGCTGCGCACCAATGACGCCGGCTCCGGCCCGTACAAGCTCGTCAAGTGGACGCCGAACGAGAGCATCGTGCTGCAGCGCTTCGACGCGTACCGCACGCCGTATCCGATGCAGCGCATCGTGCTGCGCCACGTGCCCGAGGCATCCGCGCAGCGCCTGCTGCTCGAGAACGGCGACGCCGACGCGGCGCGCAACCTGAGCCCCGACAGCCTCGCCACGCTCACGAAGGCGGGCAAGATCAAGGTCACCGCGTGGCCGGTGTCCGCGCTGCTGTACCTGAGCCTGAACACGAAGAACCCGAACCTCGCGAAGCCCGAGGTGCAGGAAGCGATGAAGTGGCTCGTCGACTACGACGGCATCCAGCGCAACATCGTCAGCACGACCTACAAGGTGCACCAGACGTTCCTGCCGGAAGGCTTCCTCGGCACGTCGAACGCGCGCCCGTACAAGCAGGACGTCGCGAAGGCGAAGGCGCTGCTCGCGAAGGCGGGCCTGCCGAACGGCTTCTCGGTGTCGATGGACATGCCGAACGACTACCCGTTCCTGGAGATCGCGCAGGCGCTGCAGGCGAACTTCGCGCAGGCCGGCATCCAGGTGAAGCTGATCCCGGGCGACGCGAAGCAGGCGATCGGCAAGTATCGCGCGCGCCAGCACGACATCTTCATCGGCGAATGGTCGCCGGATTACATGGATCCGAACAGCAACGCGCGCGGCTTCGCGTGGAATCCGGACAACTCCGACCAGTCGGCAACCAAGATGCTCGCGTGGCGCAACAGCTGGGACATCCCGCAACTGACGAAGGACACCGAGGCCGCGCTCGTCGAGCCGTCGCCCGCGAAGCGCGCGCAGCGCTACGACGCGCTGCAGAAGGCGGTGCTCGCGCGCTCGCCGTTCATCATCATGTTCGAGAAGGTCGTGCAGGTCGCGACGCGGCCGGGCGTGACCGGGCCGGAAATCGGGCCGATCAACGATCTCGTGTCGTACCGGACGCTGAAGAAGTAGGCGGCGGCGCCCGCGGCGACCGCGCGCCGCCGCGGGGCGCGGCCTTCAACCGAACGCCGCCCACACCAGGTACGCATTCAAGCCGACGATCACGACCGTCGCCGCGCCGGCCGCAATTCGCAGCGGCATGCGCATCGCATGCGCGCCCATCACGTCGGCGCGCGCCGACAGCACCAGCAGCGCGATCATCGGCACCGGCAGCACGAAGCTCAGCACGACCTGGCTCAGCACCATTGCGCGCGTGACGTCGCAGCCCAGCGCGACCACCGCGAACGCCGGCGCGATCGTCACCGCGCGCCGCACCCACACCGGCATCCGCCGCCGGATGAAGCCCTGCATCACGACCTGCCCCGCCATCGTGCCGACCACCGAACTCGACACGCCCGACGTCAGCAGCGCGACCAGGAACAGCGCGCCGGCCGCCGGCCCGAGCACCGGCACCAGCGTGTGATACGCGTCGCCGATGTCGGTCGTGCCCGGCGCCGTCCGGTGGAACGCCGACGACGCCATCATCACCATCGCGAGATTCACGGCGCCGGCCACGCCGAGCGCGGCGACCACCTCGCGGTTCGAGAAGCGCACCAGCCGGCGGCGCTCGGCGTCGTTGCGCGGCGTGGTGCGGGCCTGCGTCAGCCCGGAATGCAGGTACAGCGTGTGCGGCATGATCGTCGCGCCGATGATGCCGACCGCGATCGTCAGCGCCGCGTGATCGGGCAGTTGCGGCACGACGAGGTGCAGCGCCGCCGCGTGCCAGTCCTGCGGCGCGATCAGCAGCTCGCCGAGGTAGCACGCGCCGATCACGGCGACGAGCGCGGCGATCGCGGCCTCGAGCGGCCGGAAGCCGCGCGTCTCGAGCGCCAGGATCGCGCAGGTCGCGAGCGCCGTCGCGACCATCCCCGCGAGCAGCGACAGATGGCACAGCAGCCCGAACGCGAGCGCGCCGCCGAGGAATTCGGCGAGATCGGTCGCCATCGCGGCGATCTCCGACGCGATCCACATCCCGCAGACGAGCCGTGCCGGGAAATGCGCGCGGCACAGCTCGGCGAGGTTGCGCCCGGTCACGATGCCGAGCTTCGCCGACATCGCCTGGAACAGCATCGCGATCGCGTTCGCGGCGAGCACGACCCACAGCAGCCGGTAGCCGTACGCGGCGCCCGCCTGGATGTTGGTCGCGAAGTTGCCGGGATCCATGTAGCCGATCGACGCGATCACGGCGGGGCCGACGAACGGCAGCAGCGCGGCCGCGCCGGTGCGGCGCCCTTCCAGCGCGTCGCGCGCCGCGCGCCCGGTGCGTTCGGAGGACAGGCCCGGCAGCGCGACGCCGCCGGCAGGTTTGCTCGAAATGGGAAGCATGGGTTCGTTCCGTGCGAATGAAGGGGGCTGCGGGCAGGGAAAGGTGACCGGCGGCGGCCGGCGCGCCATGGGCCGGCCGTGCGGGGCTCACACCGGCACGATGTCCGGGCGGTCGCGCGGAATCTGCGCGATCACGTCGGGCGCGAGGTTCAGGTGCGCCTCGACGAGCCGCGGCGGCGTATGCGCGAGCCAGTCGGACAGCGACACTTCCGCGTAGCGCTCGGACCGGAAGATTTCCAGGAACACGAGATCGGTGTTGCCGGTGTTCTGCACGTAGTGCCCGAGGCTCTTCTTCACGTAGCCGACGTCGCCCGCGCGGAAATCGGCCGTCTGCGCCTTCGGCCCCGTGTCGAACACGGTCATGCGCGCGTCGCCCTGGATGTAGTACTGCCATTCGTCCGCGTTCGGGTGCCAGTGCAGCTCGCGCATGCCGCCCGGATGCACGGTGACGAGCGCGGCGGACACCGTCTTCGACACGCTGAAGTTGCTGCTGTCCGCGATCCGCACCTCGCCGCCGCGCGTGCGGACGGCGGGCTTCATATCGCCGAGCGAGAACACGAACGGCTGCGGCGGCGCGCCGCGCGACGACGCGGCCGCGCGCTGCGCCTGCGCGAGCGGCCCCGGGTCGTCGCCCTGGAAGATCCACAGGTTGTCGAGCGGGATCCTGGCGAACGCGTCGGCCGGCACGCCGAAGTTCAGCGCGAGCACGTCGGGCGGCGTGTGCGCGATCCAGTCGGTCAGCAGCAGCGTGTTGAATTCGGACGCGCGGCCGTTATCGAACGCAAGCAGGAATTCCGCGCCGTCGCCGCCGAGCCCTTGCAGCGAGTGCGGGAGCCCGGGCGGGAAATACCACAGGTCGCCGGTCTTCACGTCCTGCACCGACGGCCGCCCCTGTTCGTCGAGCACGGTGATCCGGCAGCGGCCGTCGAGCATGAATGCCCATTCGGCCTGCTGGTGCCAGTGCATCTCGCGAATGCCGCCGCGCGTGAGGCGCATATTGACACCCGAAATGGTGTCGGAAATCGCGAAATCGTCCTGCGTGACTTCCCGCGCCCAGCCGCCGTTCTGAATGCGTTTATGCGCATTATTGAAAGACGCCCAGAATAACGGCATGCCGTTGATATCGGTCGCGGGCGGATCCTGAAAGGATGGAAACTGATTGGCCAATGCCGGGTTTTTCGGCCCCGGATCGGTCAGGCTCTGGCGGTTGCGCGCGTTGATCGCGCCTTCCGGCGGGCGGTCCGGGTTGCCGAACGAGGCCGCCTTCGCCGTTACGGCGAGGCCTGCCGCGGCAACCGCGCCAGCCGTGTTCGCGAGCATCCTGCGTCGGGAAAGATTCGTCATGGTTTCCTCTTCGATTCCGCAATTAATCGGATTTGCAGCGCGGGATAATCATTCGCCTTTCAATTTGCCAATGATTTGAATATCCCGAGACACAAGTT
The DNA here is from genome assembly GCF_004343775.1 of Burkholderia sp. SRS-46. GTDB lineage: Bacteria > Pseudomonadota > Gammaproteobacteria > Burkholderiales > Burkholderiaceae > Burkholderia. The sequence continues at coordinate 159,925 of NZ_PTXL01000011.1, forward strand.
AAATACAAATCGAAGAGAAAATTAAATGATTAATCAAGATGGGTTAATGATTTAATATGATCTACTTTAAGTTTGTAATAAATACGGTCGAGTCCGGCAAGCACGCGATGCAGGCCGGCCGCCAACGAACTCTATCGATGACAGCTATCCAATAGTTTTTATCATCTGGCGCGAATGATTTTGGTTTCGTTAGATCAATGACAACTCGCCGCCCGACGACAACGATCTAACAGCCGATGACCTGCGCGTTCGCCCATACCGTCGAAGCCCGTTTCACCGACCTGACGCCCACCGCCAAGCGCATCGCGAGCTACATGCTCGCGAATCTCGAGCGGCTCGGGCTCGAGACCGCCGACCAGATCGCGCAGCAGGCCGGCACCAGCGGGATCTCGGTCGGGCGCTTCCTGCGCAGCGTCGGCTACCGCAATCTCGACGACCTTAAGCGCGAGTTGCGCGGCGACGGCGATCGCCCGTGGATGATCACCGACCGCCTCGACGAATACCGCCGCGCCACCGCCACGCCGGACGGCGCGCGCCACGACGCGCTCGCGCTGTCGCTCGACCGCGAGCTGGACGCGATCCGGCACGTGTACCGGCTCGCCGAAGGCCCCGTGTTCGCGCGCGTGGCGGAGCGCATCGCGCAAGCCGACGCGGTGTTCATCCTCGGCATCCAGTCGACGCGCGGGATCGGCAATGCGTTCAGCAGCTACCTCGAATACCTGCGCCCGCGCGTGTTCTATTCGGACGGCCAGTCGGGCTCGTACGTCGATTCGCTGAACTCGGAATTCGCGCGCCCGTACTGCATCGTCACCGATACCCGCGCGTATTCGCGCGTCGCGCGCCGCTATTGCCAGGCGGCCGCCGAGCGCGGCCAGCCGTTCGCGCTCGTCACCGACCTCTACTGCCCGTGGGCGCGCGAATGGCCGGCCGATCTGCTGCAGGTGAAGACCGACGTCGGGCAGTTCTGGGATTCGCTCGCGCCGCTGACCTGCCTGTTCAACCTGCTGATCACCGCCGTGGTCGACCGCCTCGGCCCGCGATCGACCGGCGCGTCGCCGCAACCGCGAGCGCAGCGCGTTCGACCACCGAACCCTGACCGAACCCCGAACCCGAGCCCCTGATCCGCCGATGACCGCCCCCGCCTCGTCGAAATCACGCCCCGCACGCACGACGTCGAGATCGACCTCGTCTACGCGACCGAGCGCAACCTGACCGGCAAGCCGATCTACCGCCGCGCGCACTGCCTGCTGCTCGCGCCGGCCGAGGCGGCGCTGCGCCGCGCGATCGACGTCGCCGCGCAGGCGGGCTTGCGGCTGCGGATCTACGACGCGTATCGCCCGCCGCAGGCGCAGCAGGTGCTGTGGGACTTCCTGCCCGACCCGAACTTCGTCGCCGATCTCGGCCGCGGCTCGAACCACAGCCGCGGCACCGCGCTCGACCTGACGCTGGTCGGCGCGAACGGCGATGCGCTCGACATGGGCACGGGCTTCGACGAGATGGTCGCCGCGTCCGGCCACTTCCACGCGGGCCTGCCGGCCGCCGTGCAGCGCAACCGTCTGCTGCTGCTCGGCGTGATGCACGCGGCCGGCTTCGCGCACATCGCGAGCGAATGGTGGCACTACGAACTGCCCGGCTCGCGCGCGCTGCCGCAGATCGACAACGCCGACAGCGGCCCGTGGCGCCTGATGTGAAGCACGCCCCCTTTACCGATTACCCACCGATGGAGCCCTCATGAAACGTCAAACACCCCGGCTCGCTGCGGCGCTCGCCGCTGCCTCCGTGCTCGCCGCCGCCCCGCTCGCCGCACGCGCGGAGACGCCGAAGGACATGTTCGTGATGGCCACGCTGCTGGACGAATTCACGACGCTCGATCCGGGCGAGATCTACGAGCTGGTGCCGGAGGAATACGTCGCGAACACTTACGACCGCCTGGTGCGCGTCGACCTGCGCGATCCATCGAAATTCAACGGCGACGTCGCGCAGTCGTGGACCGTGAGCCCGGACGGGCTCACCTACACGTTCAAGCTGCGCACGGGCCTCAAGTTCCATTCGGGCAACCCGCTGACGGCCGACGACGTCGCGTGGTCGATCCAGCGCGCGGTGCTGCTCGACAAGGGCCCGGCCGCGGTGCTGACGGGCATCGGCCTGACGAAGGCGAACGTGCTCGCGAACGTGAAGAAACTCGACGACCAGACCGTGTCGGTCACGACCGACCAGAAGTACGCGCCGACCTTCGTGCTGAACGTGCTCGGTTCGTGGCCCGCGTCGGTGCTCGACAAGCAGCTGCTGCTGTCGCACCAGCAGGGCAACGACTTCGGCAACGCGTGGCTGAAGACCCACGAAGCCGGTTCCGGCGCCTACAAGCTGGTCAAATGGGCAGCCGGCGACAGTCTCGTGCTGCAGCGCTTCGACGGCTACCGCCTGCCGCTCGCGATGAAACGCATCGTGCTGCGCCACGTGCCCGAAGCGGCGAGCCAGCGCCTGCTGCTCGAGAACGGCGACGTCGACGCGGCCCGCGACCTGAGCCCCGACGATCTCGCGGCGGTCGTGAAGTCCGGCAAGGCGAAGGTCGCGCCGTCGCCGCAGGCGACGCTGCTGTACCTCGGCCTGAACACGAAGAACCCGACGCTCGCGAAGCCCGACGTGCAGGAAGCGCTGAAGTGGCTGGTCGATTATTCGGGCATCCAGAACCATGTCGTGAAGACCACCTACAAGGTGCACCAGACCTTCCTGCCCGACGGCTTCCTCGGCACGCTCGGCGCGAACCCGTACCGGCTCGACGTCGCGAAGGCGAAGGCGCTGCTCGCGAAGGCCGGCGTGCCGAACGGTTTCGCGGTGACGATGGACGTGCGCAACGACTCTCCGTACACCGACATCGCTCAGGCGGTGCAGGCGAATTTCGCGCAGGCGGGCATCAAGGTGCAGCTGATCCCGGGCGACAACAAGCAGACGCTCGCGAAATACCGCGCGCGCCAGCACGACATCTACATCGGCGAATGGTCGGCCGACTACATCGACCCGCACAGCAATGCGCAGGGTTTCGCGTGGAATCCGGACAATTCCGACAAGTCGAGCTATAAAATGCTGGCCTGGCGCAACAGCTGGGACATTCCTCAGCTGACCCGGGATACCGACGCCGCGCTCGCCGAGCCGTCCGCCGCGACGCGCGCGCAGCGCTACCAGACGATGCAGAAGTCGCTGGCCGCGCGCTCGCCGTTCGTGATCATGTTCGAGAAGGTCGCGCAGGTCGCGACGCGGCCGGGCGTGAGCGGGCTCGACGTCGGGCCGATCAACGATCTCGTGTCGTACCGCAACCTGAAGAAGCCATAAGATTCGCCGCATGTCGACTCTCGCCTCCTCCCTCGAAGCACTGCGCACGCTGCCCGCGCGGCGCCCGGCCGTGCGCTGGGCGCTGCGCGGGCTGCGCTGGGCGCTCACGCTCGCCGTCACGTTCGCCGGGCTGCTCGCGCTGACCTTCGTGATCGGCCGCAAGGTACCCATCGACCCGGTGCTCGCGATCCTCGGCGATCGCGCGTCGGCCGAAGCGTATGCGGCCGAACGCATCGCGCTCGGGCTCGACAAGCCGCTCGCGACGCAATTCCTGATCTACGCGCGCGACGTGCTGCACGGCAATCTCGGGATGTCGCTGCTGACGTCGAACCCGGTGCTCGACGACATCAAGCGGGTGTTTCCGGCGACGCTCGAACTGGCGACGCTCGCCACGCTGATCGGCATCGCGGTCGGCGTGCCGCTCGGCGTCGTGGCCGCGGTCAGGCACAACCGGCCGATCGATCACGTCGCGCGCTTCGTCGGCCTGATCGGCAGCTCGGTGCCGGTGTTCTGGCTCGGCCTGATGGGCCTGCTGCTGTTCTATGCGCGGCTGCACTGGGTCGCGGGGCCCGGCCGACTCGACCCGGTGTTCGACGGGATGGTCGACCCGCGCACCGGCAGCCTGCTGATCGATGCGGCGCTCGCCGGCGAATGGGACGTGTTCCGCAACGCGCTGTCGCACATCGCGCTGCCGGCCGCGATCCTCGGCTACTACTCGGTCGCGTACCTGAGCCGGATGACGCGCTCGTTCATGCTCGACCAGCTGAGCCAGGAATACATCGTCACCGCGCGCGCGAAGGGCCTGTCCGAGCGCCGCGTGATCTGGCGGCACGCGTTCGGCAACATCGCGGTGCCGCTCCTGACCGTGATCGCCCTCACCTACAGCAACCTGCTCGAAGGCTCGGTGCTGACCGAGATCGTGTTCGCGTGGCCGGGGCTCGGCTCGTACCTGACGGGCGCGCTGCTGAACGCCGACATGAACGCGGTGCTCGGCGCGACGCTCGTGATCGGCGCGATGTTCATCACCGTCAACCTGCTGACCGACGCGCTGTATCGCGTGTTCGATCCGCGCGCACGCTGAGGGCCGCGCCGACATGTCCGCTTCATCGCCTCTTTTCGCCCGCTGGATGCCGAAGGCCGCCCGATCATGACCATGAATGCAGAACGCGTCACCCTGCGCGCGTGGCTCCTGTCCGACGCGCCCGCGTCGCGCTCGCAGGCCGCGCTCGGCCTCGCGTACCGCCGCTGGCGCCGGTTCGCCGCGAATCCGCTCAACCTGCTCGGGCTCGCGATCCTCGTCGCGCTGCTCGCGGTCGCGCTGGTCGGCCCGCTGATCACGCCGCACGACCCGCTGCGGCAGGTGCTCGCCGACCGGCTGCTGCCGCCCGGCTCGCCGTCGCACTGGCTCGGCACCGACCAGCTCGGCCGCGACATCCTCTCGCGCCTGATCGGCGGCGCGCGCCTGACGCTCGGCATCGCGCTGCTCGTCGTGGTGCTCGTGGTGCCGGTCGGGCTCGCGATCGGCACCACGGCCGGCTATGTCGGCGGCTTCGTCGACAGCGTGCTGATGCGCATCACCGACGTCGCGCTCGCGTTCCCGAAGATCGTGCTCGCGCTCGCGTTCGCGGCCGCGCTCGGGCCGGGCGTGATCAACGCGGTGATCGCGATCTCGATCACCGCGTGGCCCGCCTATGCGCGCCTCGCGCGCGCCGAGACGATCCGCATCGCGCAGGCCGACTACATCCACGCCGCGCGGCTGCAGGGCGCGTCGGGCCCGCGCATCCTGCTGCGCTACATCGTGCCGCTCTGCATGTCGTCGGTGATCGTGCGCGCGACGCTCGACATGGCCGGCATCATCCTGACCGTCGCGGGCCTCGGCTTCCTCGGCCTCGGCGCGCAGCCGCCGAGCCCGGAATGGGGCTTCATGGTCGCGTCGGGCCGCAACGTGCTGCTCGACGCGTGGTGGGTGGCGACGCTGCCCGGCACCGCGATCCTGCTCGTCAGCCTCGCGTTCAACCTGCTCGGCGACGGGCTGCGCGACGTCTTCGATCCGCGACATGGAGCGTGACATGACACCCCATCACGCCAACTTCGCGAGCGCGCCGCTGTGCGAAATCGACGGCCTGAGGATCGGCTTCCGCGGCCACGACGGCACGGTTTCGGACGCGGTGCGCGACCTGTCGCTGACGCTCGCGCCGGGCGAACGGCTCGGCATCGTCGGCGAATCGGGCTCCGGCAAGTCGCTCACGGGCCGCGCGCTGCTCGGCCTGCTGCCCGACGCCGCGCACTGGTCCGCGCGCACGCTGCGCTTCGCGGGCCACGACCTGCTCGCGATGTCGCCGCGCGAGCGCCGGCGGCTGTGCGGCAGCCAGATCGGGATGATCCTGCAGGATCCGAAGTATTCGCTGAACCCGGTGATGACGGTCGCGAAACAGATGGGCGAGGCGTTCCGGCTGCGCGAGCCGGGGCTGCGCGGCCGCGCGCTGCGCGAGCGCATCGTCGACGCGCTCGCGGCCGTGCAGATCCGCGACCCGGCACGCGTCGCCGACGCGTATCCGCACGAGCTGTCGGGCGGCATGGGCCAGCGCGTGATGATCGCGATGATGGTGTCGACCGGCCCGCGCCTGCTGATCGCCGACGAGCCGACCTCGGCGCTGGACGTCGCGGTGTCGATGCAGGTGCTCGCGGTGCTCGACGCGATGATCGCGCGGCACGGCTCCGGCCTGATGTTCATCAGCCACGACCTGCCGCTCGTGATGTCGTTCTGCGACCGCGTCGCGGTGATGTACGCGGGGCGCGTGGTCGAGACCTGCGCGGCGCGCGACCTGCGGCACGCGACGCACCCGTACACGCGCGGGCTGCTCGCGGCCAACCCGCCGCTGCGCAACCCGCCCGACGAACTGCCGGTGCTGCAGCGCGACCCGGCCTGGCTTGGCATCGAACCGCACGAGGAGGCCGCCCGATGATCGACGTCGATCACGTTTCGATCCGTTTTCCGACCCGCACGGGCCACGTCGACGCGGTGCGCGACGCGAGCTTCGCCGTGCGCGACGGCGAGGTGTTCGGCCTCGTCGGCGAGTCGGGTTCCGGCAAATCGACGCTGCTGCGCGCGCTGACCGGGCTCGTGCCGCTCGCGTCCGGCAGCCTGTCGATCGACGGCCGGCCGATCGGCGCGAAGCTCGACCGCGCGTTCCGCCGCCACGTGCAGATGGTGTTCCAGGATCCGTACGCGTCGCTGCATCCGCGCTTCACGATCGACCAGACGCTGCGCGAGCCGCTGGCGATCCACGGCATGGGCCGCCCCGGCATGGGCCGCCCCGGCATGGACGACGCCGACGCGCGCATCGCCCGCGCGCTCGCCGAGGTCGGGCTCGGGCCGGCCTTCCGTTTCCGCTATCCGCACCAGTTGTCGGGCGGCCAGCGGCAGCGCGTCGCGATCGCGCGCGCGCTGATCGTCGAGCCGCGCGTGCTGCTGCTCGACGAGCCGACGTCCGCGCTCGACGTGTCGGTGCAGGCCGAGATCCTGAACCTGCTGCGCCGCCTGCATCGCGAACGCAAGCTGACGATGATCCTCGTCAGCCACAACCTCGCGGTGGTCGGCTTCCTGTGCCAGCGCGTCGCGGTGATGCAGCACGGCGAGATCGTCGAGCTGCTCGGCGTCGAGGACGTGCGGGCCGGCCAGGTCGCGCGCGACTACACGCGCTCGCTGCTGCGCGCGACCGAAGGCTACCGCCGGCTCGATCCTGCGCTCGACGCGCCCGCCGCCTGACCTCGCGGCGACTTGTCCGCATGCGGTCGGCCTGCGCCGCTTCGCGCGCGGCCGCGCTCACGCGGCGGGCCGCGTGGAACCCTTGCGCGGCGCGCGGGTCCATGCGACATTTGTCCATCAACGAACAGGAGGGCTCATGCTGCATTTCATCGAAACCCTGGTGGTCGGGCTGATCGTCGGCCTGCTCGCCCGCGCGCTGAAGCCGGGCGACGACAAGATGGGACTGCTGATGACCGCCGTCGTCGGCATCGTCGGCGCGCTGATCGCGGGCTACGTCGGCCGCGCCGCGGGCTGGTATGCGCCGGGCCAGGGCGCCGGCTGGATCGCGTCGATCGTCGGTGCGATCGTGCTGCTGGTGATCGTCGGCGCGGTTCGCAAGCGCGCCGGCTGAACCCGCGTTTTCCGCGTCGACTGACGAAACGGCCGCTCGTGACGAGCGGCCGTTTCGCATTCCGGACGATGCCGCGCATCGCGCGCGATCGTAGCGCGCCCGGTATTACCCTGACTTGCGCTTGCGCAGGCTCGGCATATATTGGATTGACCGAAGTCGACGTTGTTTGATTATTCCTTTTATTTGCGATTTTCCATTCAAGAGATTCGATGAATTTGCCGTTTACGCACATAGCTTCGCAGCGTTGACGGACTGCCATTCGAGCGGCCTCGCTGCGACGCGCTTCCATCATGGAGCCTGTCATGAAGCACCGCTTGATTACCGCCTCGTTCGCGTTGGCCGTGTCGCTTCTGGCGTCGTCCCCGTCCTTTGCCGGCGAGGCTTCCGGCATCATTCACTTCACCGGCATGATCGTCGAGCCACCGTGCTCGTTCGATGTCGATGCGGGAAATGCCGCCCGCGCCAGCGTTCGCCCCGATTGTCCGCGTCCGGCCGCCGGTCGGATCGCTTTCGTCGACGCCGCCACCCAGCAGGCGGTCAAGACGACGACCTTCACGCAATTGTCACGTTCGATCGATTTGCCGAATCGGCCCGACAAATCGCATGCCCCGATGATTGCCGTCGTCACCTATCAATAGCGCGGCATGCTTGCGCGCGCCGTCGCGTCAATCGCGATGGCGCGCGATCCAGTCGCTGAACGCGCGGATCTTCTGCTGGCTGCCGATGCTCTCGGGATAGACGAAGAAATAGCGCGCGCCGGTTTCGAGCACGACGTCGAACGGACGTTCGAGCCGTCGCGCGCTGACGTCGTCCTCGACGAGCGTCACGTCGCCGATCGCGACACCAAAGCCCTGCATCGCCGCATTCGTCGCGAGATCGAGCGTGTCGAAGCTCGGCCCGTGCTCGGGGTCGACCGTGCGCGCGCCCGCGTGGTCGAGCCACGCGCGCCAGTCGCGATGGTCGCGCGTCGGATGCAGCAGCGTATGACGCGCGAGATCGCCGACGTCGTCGAGCCGCGACGCCTGGCGCAGCTCGGGTGCGCACACCGGCGTGAGCCGCTCGTCGAACAGCGGCAGCGCGACGACGCCCGCGCCGGGCGAGGTGCCGTAGACGATCGCCGCATCGAACGGCTCGGTCGCGAAATCGACGTCGTGCTGCCACGCGGTCGTGATCTGCACGTGCAGATCGGGATGCTCGCCCTGGAAGCGCATGATCCGCGGCAGCATCCAGCGCATCACGCAGGTCGGCACCTTCAGTGCGAGATCGGTGCGCTGCCGCGTGAGCCGCATCGAGATGTCTTCGATCCGCGCGAAGCTCTCGTTGACGACCGGCAGCAGTTGCTCGCCCTCGGCCGTCAACGTGAGCCCCTTCGCATGCCGCTTGAACAGCGGGAAACCGTAATGCGCCTCGAGCGTCTGGATCTGCCGGCTCACCGCGCCCTGCGTAATGCACAGTTGCTCGGCCGCGCGCGTGAAGCTGCGGTGGCGGGCGACCGTCGAGAAGATCTGCAGCGCGTGCAAGGGCGGAAGTCGGCGCATGGCGAAGCGAAGTGAGCGATGGGAACGCGCGCCGCCGTCGGCGTGCGCAGACCGACACGATAAGCGAAACGCCGGCTTTGCGCGAGGCGGCGCGGCCGGTTGTCGGGCGGAACTCAGGCGGCGGTGAGCGCGGCGGCCGCGATGCGCGCCGCCTGCGCAACGACGTCGGCATGCGGCGCCGCGTCGGCATCCGGCTGCGTGAACGATACCGCCATCGCGAGCGGCGCATGCGACGTCGGCCACAGCACGGCGACGTCGGTCGTCGTCCCGTAGCCGCCCGCCCCGCCCCGGCTGGCGACGCGCCAGTCGGACGGCACGCCCGCGCGGATGCCCGCGAAGCCGCTCGTGTTGCCGAGCATCCACTTCGTCAATTGCGTTCGTTCCGGTTCGCGGAGCACGTCGCCGAGCAACAGCCGGCGCAGCGATTCGGCCATCGCGAGCGGTGTCGACGTGTCACGCTCGTCGCCGGGCGCCGCCGTGTTCAGCGCGGGCTCCCAGCGGTCGAGGCGGAAGCTCGTGTCGCCGCTGTCGTGCGCGAACGCGGTGACGACCCGCGGCCCGCCGAGCACGCGCATCAGCAGGTTCGCCGCGGACTTGTCGTCGGACTGCAGCACCGCCTCGCACAGCTGCCCGATCGTCATGCCGGTATCGGCCCGGCTCTCCGTGACCGGCGAGCCTGGCACGAGTTCGTAGCGTCGATACAGGGTGCGGCGCGGCAGCAGCGACGGATCGAGCGCGCTGCGCGCCAGCATCGCGGCCACCGCGACCGGCGCGTACGTGGCGCACATGGGGAAGCGTTCGCGCGAGCGGTGGGCGATGCGCGCGCCGCTCGCGGTGTCGAGCGCGACGATGCCGAGCCGGCCGTTCGACGCTTTCTCGAGCGCGTCGAGCTGGGAGTGCGCGGCGCGCAGGTGTTCACGATCGGCGACGGGAGCCGGCGCGCACGCGGCGACGAACGGCGCCGCGACGGCGGCAAGCAGCAGCGAACGGCGTGACGGAGAGTGGTCCATGGATGACGGATCGACTGCGTATCGGGCGCTGCATGACGGGAACGACGGACGAGCGGGACGGCCTGCTCTTGCGCGTAGCGTAGCAGCGACCGCGCGCGGATTCCAGCGCCGGCCGCGCGCCGCTCAGCCTTGCGAGGTCGGCAGGTACGGCATCGGGTTGACCGGCTTGCCGTCGCGCCGCACCTCGAACAGCAGCGCGACGCGCGAGTTGTCGAGGTCGCCCATTTCCGCGATCGCGTCGCCCTGGCGCACGACGTCGCCGGTCTTCACGAGCAGCTTGCGGTTGTGCGCATACGCGGTCAGGAAATCCGCGTTGTGCTGGACGATGATCAGGCTGCCGTAGCCGTTCAGCCCGACGCCCGCATACATCACGCGGCCGTCGGCGGCCGCGCGCACCGGGTCGCCGGGGCGGCCGGCAATCTGGATCCCGCGGTTCTGCCCCGGCTTGAACGGCTCGACGACACTGCCGCGCGCGGGCCACGTCAGCGCGACCCCGCTCGCATGGCGCCGGGTTTCCTTGACGACCTGCCGGTCGCTGGCCGATTGGGCGCCGGCAGGCGGCGCGGCCTGCGCCGACGCGACGGCCGGCGCCTGCGGCGTTTCCTGCTTCACGATGCGCAGCGCCTGCCCGACCCGCAGCCGGCTGCGCGCGCCGAGCTTGTTCCACAGGCGCAGGTCGGCCACGCTGCAGCCGTTCGCCGAGGCGATGCTGATCAGCGAATCACCGCGTTTGACGACATAGCGATGCGCGACCAGGATCGGGGCCGGCGGCGGCGCGGCCGTCTGGGCAGCCGCGTCCTGCTGCGATGCCGGCCCGCCCGCGAGCGTATCGCTCGGCGGCACCGGTGGCGCACTCGCGCAACCGGCCATGACCAGCACGGCGCCCAGGCCCGACAGCCACGCCGCCCTGCGGTAGATCTCGTGCTTTTCCATGGTCGACCGACTCCGATTTAACATTCTTGACAAGCTTTCAAGCATCTCAAAAATGGGACGGACGACGTGTAACCGGATGCAAACATTGATGACAAACGATCACGAAGCCCGCGCCCGCGGATGCTCGATATCGGTAATACGGTCAAATCGGGAAGAACTTGACGCCTGACGGCGCAATTCACGCAAAAATTTCCGGCGGATTTACCATTTTACGAATGCCTTTCGACGCCGGCGCAACGGGGTGCGGGCGCGCTCAGCGCAGCCAGTCGGCCAGTTTCACGCAGGCCAGCACGATGCCGACGCACAGGAAGAACAGGTGCAGCGCGATCTTGAACGACACGCCCCACGACGGGTTGGTGCGCATGACAGTCTCCTCGAGTCGATGTGCAGCCCATGATCCGGCAACGATCGTGCCCCGAAAATTCGGAAGCGGCGAAGCGGGCCTCAGGCAATGCCTGAGCCCGCGACCACGGTTCCTGCTACCGTATCGCCGATACCAACGACCTCGCCCCATCATGCGCTTCGACCTGACCGACCTGCGGCTCTTTCTGCATACCTGCGAGGCCGGCAGCATCACCGGCGGCGCGGAACGCACGCACATCACGCTGCAGGCCGCGAGCGAGCGGATCCGCGGCATGGAGGACGAGCTCGGCGTGCCGCTGCTGCACCGGGCCAAGTCGGGCACGCAGGTCACCGAAGCCGGCCGCGCGCTGGAGCATCACGCGCGCACCGTGCTCCAGCAGATCGACCACATGCGCGGCGAGCTGCAGCAATACGGCCAGGGGCTGCGCGGCCACATCCGGCTGCTGTGCAATACCGCGTCGCTCAGCGAATACCTGCCCGACGCGCTCGCCGCGTACCTGCCGCATCATCCGAAGCTGTCGATCAGCGTCGAGGAGCGCTCGAGCCAGGAGATCGTGCATGCGATCCGCAACAAGACGGCGGAGGTCGGCATCGTCGCCGATTCGGTCGGCCTCGGCGGGCTCGAGCAGAAGCCGTTTCGCGAGGACTGGCTGATCGTCGTCGTGCCGGCGGGGCATCCGCTCGCGGCGCGCGACAAGGTCGCGTTCGACGAGATCGTCGACGCGGATTTCATCGGCCTCACCGACGGCAGCGCGCTGCAGGTGCACCTCGCCGACCAGGCGCGCGCGCTCGGCAAGCGGATCCGCTATCGCGTGCAGCTGAAGAGCTTCGACGCGATCTGCCGCGTGATCGAGAGCGGCGTGGGGATCGGGATCGTGTCGCGGCACGCGGCCTTGCGCGCGATGCAGACGCTGGACGTGCGGATGGTCGAGCTGTCCGACGCGTGGAGCCACCGGAAACTGACGCTGTGCGCGCGCTCGTTCGACGCATTGCCGAAGTACACGCGGGAGTTCGTCGCGTTCCTGTCGGACGCGGCCACGCACGGCTAGGCCTGCCCGCGCAGCCGCGCGGGTTCAATGCCACGCCGACGCCGCCATGTACCCGCCGAGCGCGATCAACCCGGCGAAGAAGCAGCGCCGGAACGCCCGCTCGCTCATGACCTTCCGCGCGGCCTGCCCGCCGAGCATCCCCGCGAGCGCGGGCACGAGCGCCAGCAGCGACACGCCGAGATCGACCGCCTGCAGCGCGCCGCTCATCCGCAGCTGCAGGCCGAGCGCGATCGTGGACGCGGTAAACGACAGCCCGAGCGCCTGGATCAGGTCGTCCTTCGACAGCCGCAGCGCCTGCAGGTACGGCACCGCCGGCACGACGAACACGCCGGTCGCGGCCGTCACGACGCCCGTCAGGTAGCCGACCGCGGCCGACAGCCATCGCTCGTGACGCCCCGGCGCCGGCAGCCGCGCGGCCGCGAGACCCCAGCCGCCATACGCGACCAGCACGACGCCGAGCGCCGCGTGGCTCCACGTGCTGCCGGCCGCGCGGCCGCGAGACCCCAGCCGCCATACGCGACCAGCACGACGCCGAGCGCCGCGTGGCTCCACGTGCTGCCGGCCGCGAGCGCGGGCAGGCCGCCCGTCAGCGTGCCGATCGTCAGCCCCGCGAGCAGCGGCCACAGCCGGCGCAGCAGCGGCCCGAACGACGGGCCGAGCCACAGTTGCCAGACATTGGTGACGAACGACGGCACGAGCAGCAGGCTCGCCGCGGCCGAGGGCGGCATCGCGAGCGTCAGCAGCCCCATCGCGATCGTCGGCAGGCCGAGGCCGATCATGCCCTTGACCCCGCCGGCGAGCAGGAAGACCAGCACGATGATCGTCGTCGTATCGAGTTGCATGGGCGCGCGTTCCGTCCGAGGGGAGACGGCGCGATGGTGAACCGCCGGCCGGCCGCGCGCCATCTGGTTTTGCCTGAGGCTGGCTCGGCCCCGCGCGGCGGAGGTCGGGCGACACGACGTGCGCTGCCCGGCGCGCGTGAGGCCGCCGGCCGGCGTAGGTTCACCCGTTGTGACCGCCCCCTCGCCCCTGCTCGCTGTCGAGGTGCACCATCTGTGCGGCCGGGTAACGGTCGCCCGCGACCGCCCCGGCGGGCACCGCCGCTTCGATGCGCGCCAGATCATCGACCGTTAGTTGCATTTCAACCGCCGACAGCGCGTCCTGCAGTTGCGTCCGCTTGCGCGCGCCGACCAGCGGCACGATGTCGTCGCCGCGCGTCAGCGCCCACGCGATCGCGACCTGCGCCGGGTTGCTGCCCTTCTCGTCCGCGATCGCCCGCAGCGCCTCGACCAGCGCAAGGTTGTGCGCGAGGTTCTCGCCCTGGAAGCGCGGGCTCGCCGCGCGGAAATCGCGCCCCACTTCCCGCGCCGCCGTCCAGCGCCCGCTCAGCAGCCCGCGCGACAGCACGCCGTACGCGGTCACGCCGATGCCGAGTTCACGGCACGCCGGCAGGATCTCGGCCTCGATGTCCCGCGACAGCAGCGAATACTCGATCTGCAGGTCGGCGATCGGCGCGACGGCCGCCGCGCGGCGCACGGTGTCCGCGCCGACCTCCGACAGCCCGATCTGCCGCACGTACCCCGCCTTCACGAGATCGGCGATCGCGCCGACCGTGTCCTCGATCGGCACCGCCGGGTCGACGCGGGCCGGCCGGTAGATGTCCAGGTAATCGGTGCCGAGCCGCTTCAGCGAATACGCGACGAAATTCCGGATCGCCGCCGGCCGCGCGTCGTAGCCGACGAACGTGCCCGCCGGATCGCGCAGCGCGCCGAACTTCACGCTGATCACGACCTGCTCGCGCGTCCGGCCGCGCAGCGCGTCGCGGATCAGCATCTCGTTGTCGCCCATCCCGTAGAAATCGCCGGTGTCGAGCAGCGTGATGCCGTGGTCGAGCGCCGCATGCAGCGTCGCGATGCTCTCCGCGCGGTCGGCCGGCCCATACATGTCCGACATGCCCATGCAGCCGAGCCCGATCGCCGACACCTGCGGGCCCGAGCGGCCCAGTTGACGCAGTTCCATGTCCGTTTCCTCGAAGTGGTGAGTGGATGGACGGCATTCTGGCGAGATTGAGACTGCTGATAAACGCGAAAGACTCCACCAAACCATTCGACGCTGATTAACAATGGAGGCTGTCCAAACCGCCCCACCACCGCCCCGCATGGATCATCTGCACGCAATGCGCATCTTTGCGCGCGTCGCCCATCTCGGCAGCTTCACGAAAGCGGCCGAGCAACTGCAGCTGCCGCGCCCGACGGTCAGCAACGCCGTCCAGTACCTCGAGAAACATCTGAAGATTCGCCTGCTGCAACGCACGACGCGGCGCGTCGCGCTGACCGCCGAGGGCACGGCCTACTACGAGCGCTGCGTGCGGCTGCTCGCCGACCTCGACGACGCCGAGACCTTGTTCGAGGACGCCGGCGCGTCGCCGCGCGGGGTGATCCGCGTGGACCTGCCCGAGCGTTTCGCGCTGCACGAGGTGATCCCGGCGCTGCCGGCGTTCCATGCGCGCTATCCGGACCTGCGGGTGGTGATCAGCACGACCGACAGCTTCGTCGACCTGGTGGCCGACGGCATCGACTGCGCGGTGCGGGTCGGCGCGCTGTCCGACACGTCGCTCGTCGCGCGGCGCATCGGCGAGCTGGCGCAGGTCAACTGCGCGTCGCCCGGCTACCTCGCGCACCACGGCACGCCGCGCTCGCCCGACGATTTGCCGGAACACGTCGCGGTCGGCTATTTCTCGAACCGCACGGGCCGCGAGCTCGACTGGGAATATGCGGACATGGATACCGGCGAAATGCACGCGGTGAAGATGCGCAGCATCGTGTCGGTCAACAGCTCGCAGGCATACCTGGCGTGCTGCTTCGCGGGGCTCGGGATGATCCAGGCGCCGCGCTACGGGCTCGACGCGCCGCTCGCGGACGGCTCGCTCGTCGAGGTGCTGCCGGAATGGAATGCGGCGCCGCTGCCGGTGTCGGTGGTGTTTCCGCACGGCCGGCACCTAGCGCCGCGCGTGCGGATCTTCGTCGACTGGCTCGCGGATACGCTCGGGCGGACGCGCCAGCCCGGCTGACGGGCGCCGGCGCCGGGCGTCAGAACTTGTGGCGGATCGCCGCGCGCACCGCGAACTGGTTCGACGACGACGACGGGCCGTCGGTGCCGACCACGTAGCCGCCGTCCGCGGCCGTGCCGGTGCGGTCGCCGGCCACCTTCTGCCACGCGCCCTGCAGGTAGACGTCGGTGCGCTTCGACAGGCTGTAGTCGGCCATCAGGCCCACCGTGTGGTACTTCGGCTTGACCGAGCCGGCCGAGGCGTCGAACTTGCCGTCCGTGTACACGTACTGCGCGCCGAGGAAGAAATCGGGCGTGAGCTGATACTTGCCGTTGATCTCGAAGTTCTGGAACTTCGTCGCGGTCAGGCCGAGGCCCGAGAACGTCGACGCGGGCAGGTAGACGGTCGACACCGGGTTCTTCACGTCGGTCTTCGTATACACGAAGCCGACCGTCGCCGGGCCGAACGAGTAGTTGATGCCGGCGCCGAAGATGCGCAGGCGGTCGGCGACGAAGTTCGCGTCGTCCGTGATCGCGCCCGCACTGCCGACGCCCGGGCTGTTCGCCTGCAGGTAGGCCGCGGCGACCTGCAGGCCGGCCAGCGAGTACTGCGCGCCGATGCTGTACTGGCGGTTGTTCGCGAAGCCGGTGCTGTTGCTGAAGCTGTACGTGCCGCCGAGCGTCAGGCCGTTCCAGTCCGGGCTCGCGTACTTCACCGTGTTGTTGACGCGGAACGAGTTGTCGGTGTTGTCGTTGTCGAACGGATGCGAGAACAGCGTGCCGCCCCAGTTGCCGTTCGCGGTCAGCGGCGCCAGGTAGTCGACGAGCGCGTCGTACTGGCGGCCGAACGTCAGCGTGCCGAAGCGCGACTCCGACAGGCCGACGAACGCCTGCCGGCCAAACATGCGGTTGCCCTGGCCGAGCCGGCCGCTGTTCACGTCGAAGCCGTTTTCGAGCACGAAGATCGCCTTCAGCCCGCCGCCCAGATCTTCCGAGCCGCGCAGCCCCCAGCGGCTGCCCTGCGCATAGCCGCTCGCGAGCTGGTAATTGGCCTTGCCGACGCCGCCCACGTTGACGTTGTTCGTATAGTTGAAGCCCTCGTCGATCAGGCCGTACAGCGTCACGCTGTTCTGCGCGAACACCGGTGCGGCGAAGGCGGCCAGCGCGGCGGCGGAAAGGACGTGCTTCTTCATGGCGTATCTCCAGAACCGGGAGGCGGGGCGCGCTCGTGCGAGGCGCCCGGTGTTGGTCTTGTGTGGCCCGATCGGCGGGCGGCGCGGCTTGGCATGCCGCGCAATGGTCAAAATGGTGTCACGGCGGAAACCAAACGTCCATCGGGGCGCGGCCCCCGCGCGCAAAGCGTTGCGCTCGCCCAACTGGCCCCATTGTCCCGGTTGCCGGGCGTGCCTTGCCGGCCGAGGCTGTCAGACATGCCATCCGCGTAAACCCTGAACCGGCCGCTTCGGTGGCACAATGCGCCTCTTCTCGACAATTCTTCACGAAGTCATGCTTGACCCCGATTCATGCGCGGCGCATGCCTGCCGCGCGCACGGCGGGCGCCGGGAGGCGCGCCGATGAGCCCCGCCCGGCCCGGCCGCTACGCCGAGCTCGATTTCTTCCGCGGCCTCGTGCTGCTCGTCATCGTCGTCGACCACATCGGCGGCAGCATCCTGTCCCGGGTCACGCTGCACGCGTACGCGCTGTGCGACGCCGCCGAGGTGTTCGTGTTCCTCGGCGGCTTCGCGACCGCGATCGCGTACAACTCGCTCGCCGAGCGCCACGACGAGGCCGCCGCGCGCCAGCGCTTCATCCGCCGCGCGTTCGAGATCTACCGCGCGTTCCTCGTCACCGCGGGCCTGATGCTGCTGATCACCGCGGCGCTGAACGCGCTCGCGATCGACGGCCCGAACATGCCGACCAACGATCTCGACGGCCTGATCAACAAGCCGCTCGCCGGGCTGCGCGACATCCTGCTGTTCCGGCGCCAGCCGTACCTCGCGTCGGTGCTGCCGATGTACGCGTTCTTCGCGCTGCTCGTCCCGCTCGCGCTGCCGCTCGCGCGCAGCCAGCCGTGGCTGCTGCTCGCGTTCAGCACGTCGCTGTGGTTCGCCGCGCCGCACGCCGCGCACGTCCTGCCGACCGTCGAGGGCGCGCCGTGGGACTTCAATCCGTTCGCGTGGCAGCTCCTGTTCGTGCTCGGCGCGGTCTCGCGCTGCCAGCCCGTCTACCAGACGCTCGCGCCGAAACCGCAGGGCTGGCTGCTGACCGCCGCGTCGCTCGCGATCGTCGCGGCCGGCGCGTACTACCGGCTGCGCATCGAGCCGTTCCCGACCGATCCGTCGATCAAGCAGAACCTCGGCGTGCTGCGGCTCGTGAACTTCCTCGCGATCGCGTGGCTCGCGGCCAAGCTCGTGCACCTCGGCTGGATGAAGAAGGTCGCGCACGCGATGCCGTGGATCGGCACGATCGGCCGCCAGGGCCTGCTGTGCTTCGTGGCCGGCACCGCCATCTCGCTCGCGGTCGACTCGCTGCTGTACCAGGCGACCGAAGGCTACCTCGACGTGCCGCTCGGGCTGACCGCCGACGTCGTCGCGATGGGCCTGCTGTATCTCGTCGCCAAACTCTACGCGCCGCTGATGTCGCGGCTGCCGTTCCGCCCGCGGCGCTAAAGCTCCTCACGGCCGTCATCCGCCGCTGCTACGATAAGCGGCGCTACTCCTCACCCCGCTCGACATGCGCCGATTGACTCTCCTGCTTGCCGCCGCACTGACCGTCGGCATGGCCGAATCCGCCGAAGCCGCCCCACCCGCCCAGGCGGCCCAGGTCGCCCCGATCAACGACGACAGCAGCGTCGCGATGCGCACGTTCCGTTCGCCGTCGCTGCAGCGCGACTGGTCGTACACGGTCTACCTGCCGCCCCGCTACAACCCGGAAGGCGCGCGCTACCCGGTGCTGTACCTGCTGCACGGCAACGCCGGCAACGCGAACGACTGGGTCACGCAGGGCCGCCTGCAGGCCACCGCGGACGCGCTGATCGAGCGGCACGAGATCCCGCCCGTCGTGATCGTGATGCCGCAAGGCGGCACCGACTGGTACGTCGACCGCAAGGAGCGGATGCAGAGCGCGTTCCTCAACGACCTGCTGCCCGACGTCGAGGCGCATTTCGCGGTGTCGAACCAGCGCGCGGGCCGCGCGATCGGCGGCGTGTCGATGGGCGGCTTCGGCGCGCTGCGCTTCGCGCTGCTCGAGCCGGGCCTGTTCTGCGGCGCGATGCTGCTGAGCCCCGCGATCTACGCGAACGAGCCGCCGCT
Organism: Burkholderia sp. SRS-46; assembly: GCF_004343775.1. Classification (GTDB taxonomy): domain Bacteria; phylum Pseudomonadota; class Gammaproteobacteria; order Burkholderiales; family Burkholderiaceae; genus Burkholderia. The sequence goes on from NZ_PTXL01000011.1 coordinate 178,667, forward strand.
CAATTCCGCGGCGCGCTACGTGGGCGTGTTCGGGGAAAAGCAGTTCGACTCGCGCGTCTGGCATGAACTCAACTACCCGGCGCTGCTGCGCGGCTATTTCGCCCGGAGCTGGCGCGTGCCGATGTTCATCGCCGCCGGCGACGACGACCTGACGATCCAGGCCGAATCGAGCGTGCTGTACACGCAGCTGCGCCGCGCGCAGAACCCGGCCGAGCTGCGCATCGTCGACGGCGGCCACACGTGGGACGTGTGGCGCGGCCTGATCGGGCCCGCGCTCAGGTATACGCTCGAATGCGTGAAGTAAGCCGCTCAGGCGCGAGGTTCCGCGCCTGAGCGGGATGTGCGGCGAGCCCGACAACGGGCCGCCGCCTCATGCCGACGCGTCCGCGGCCGGACGCGACGGCTTCCCGGGCCGGGTCACACCGGCTCCATCCGCTGCAATGCCGCCAGGTACAGCGGCCTGCGCACCTCCGCATAGAAGCCGATATTCGTGCGCAGCCGGGCGACATCCTCGTCCGTCAGGACGCGCGCGACCTTGGCGGGCGCGCCGAGGATCAGCGATCGCTCGGGAAACACCTTGCCCGCCGTGACCACGGCGCCCGCGCCCACCAGGCACTGGCGGCCGATCACCGCGCCGTCGAGCACCACCGCCTGGATCCCGATCAGCGAGCCCTCGCCGATCGTGCATCCATGCAGCACGGCCTGGTGGCCGACCGTCACATGCGCGGCAATCGTCAACGGGCACCCCGCGTCCGTGTGCAGCACGGCCCCGTCCTGGATGTTGGTGCCCGCGCCGACGACGATCGGCTCGGTATCGCCGCGCAATATCGCGCCGAACCAGACGCTCGAATCGGCGTCCAGCCGGACGTCGCCGACGATCGTCGCCGAATCGGCCACGAACGCGCTCGCATGGACGGTGGGCTCGCGCTCACCCAATCGATAGATAGCCATCGAATGTCCGCTCCGTCATGCGCGCGTCGAATGCGGCGCGCGCGGCCTGCCGACCGGCAAGCCGAGCATGTCCCGCACCTCGGCGGCGGTTTGCACCGTGACGCCCCTGGCCAGCAGGTCTTCGCGCAGCAGGCGCACCTGCTCCCACGTGCCGCGCGCCTTGCGCACGCCGCCCGGAACGCGGCTGTCGGATACGGTCAGGCCGTCCTCCAGGCCGATGCGCACGCCGTCCAGCCGCAGCGCGTGGGCGAGATCGGCCAGTATCGCCTGCAGCGGCCCCGGCAACAGCAGCGAGACGAGCGATGCCGGAAAGCTGTCGCGCAACCGCGCGACCACCGGGCTCAGCTGTTCGACCGCGAGATCGATCGCGCGCTGCCGCTCCGGTGCGTCGCCGGTCGCCACGCAGCGGGCGATTTCCTGCCGGACGGCCGTCGCGATCAGCGAATCGTCCTCCACGTCCCCGCTGACCGGATCGCGACGGTACTGGTCGACGCCGGCCACCAGCATGAACAGCACGGGCCGGCCGGTCGCTTCGAGGAACGCCCGGTACAGGGTCGTCGCGTTGTCGATGATCGTGTGGTTGAAGACTTCCACTTCGGGGCGCGTGCCGACACGCTGAAAATGCGCGAACTGCTCGGCCAGGAAATCCGGTGCGTTGTCGTAGCCGCCACCGCCCTGGAAGATCACCGCGGCCGGGCTCAGCGATGCGACTTCGGGCACCGCGGCCTCGCCGTAGGATTTCAGGTGCGCGCGCCGCAACGTGCTGCGCGAGCCTTGACGATCGCCGCGCACGCTCGTCGACAAATTCAGGATCGCTGTCGTATCGGCGTTCCGCACGGCGGGCACGATCTCGTCGTAGTGATCCACGACGATCTGGTTGCGCTGCGTCCCGACCGTGACGGCGCCCAGCCCGGGGATCTCGAGCGGCGTGCGATCGCCGAGTTCACGCGTGTGCAGGTGCACGACCGCCGCGCCTTCCTGGATCGAGCGGACGGTTTCGTCGACGATCGCATCCGGCGTGATCGGCAGGACCGGCGAGCGACCCTTGCCGGCTTGCCAGTAGCCGGCGCCGCACGCGCGCCAGCCGGCTTTTTCCAGTTTCGCCAGCAGCGCCGGACAGTCTTCGCGAATCGATTCGATCAGCGTGGGCGGAACATAGCTGTGCAGCTTCGCGTGGTGCCAGACCAGGTCGCCGCGCTCGTCGGCCACCCACCCGTAGGTCGTCAATTGCAGCACGATGCGCCTGACGACCTCGACCGACGACAGCGCCGCCAGCCAATCGCGCGGAATGGCCGCGCTGCCGGAAATCGACACCGGCGGCGGATGCCACGCCCGATCGCGGTGCGTCCATCCCATCTCCTCCAATGCATGACGCGCGGCATGCGGGTTCGATAGTTCTGCTAAAAAATTGTCGGAAAGAGAAAGACCGTGCCCCGATTCGATCAACCATCCGCCGGCCGGAACGGCTTCCCAGCCGTCCGATTGCAATCGCGCGACGATTTTCTCGGCTTCGGCCGAATCGAATAGCGGGTGAACGAGACCGGACGGAATGAAAGTCGGCTCGAGCGGATCGAGCCATTTCGGGACGGCCCCCGTGGGGGCGGCGGTAATGTACATACGTGTCATGGACAATCTTCCTGTTGGTTGAGAAGAAGAAATACATGAAGCAACGTTGCTTACGATCAGCTTATAGAAATAAATCTTAAATACAAGGCCTATGAAGGTTAATTGACTGGAATTTGAAAGAAATAATCGGGCACAGCCGAAACGATTCGATTGATTATTTTTGAACCGCCGACATTGTTTAAATCAATTAAAAACTCCGGCAATTTACAGACGCGCCTGCATCGCGATTTCCGCGAGAAAAACATGCATCCGGAATATTCATGCGCTTTCCGAAAGCCGCCGCCGGTTTCGATTTGAAATCGGACGGCGGCCGTTCAGCCGTGCGCTATTTGTGCATGCAGCGGGCCCGCTCGAGCGCATCGGCATCGCGAATGGCCGACGACAGAAAGCCCGCGAGCAGCGCGAGCCCGGCGAGCACGCCAAGGACGACAAACAGCATCCGCACCCCGATCCATTCGCCAGCGGCGTCGCGATCGCCAGCCCGATGGGCGCAATGAGCCCCAGCAGCGTCGCGAGCAGCGCCTGCGGCAGCAGCGCGGCGAAGCCCGCCATCCCGAGCGCGGTCACGCTTCCGGTGATATCGGTGATCCACCACAGCAGCACGAATTGCGTGAGCGCGGAACCCACCCGCGACAGCGCCTGCCCGGCAAAGATGCTCCAGTAGCGCAAGCGCCATGCCCGTTGCGGTGCGGCTTGCGCGGCTGTCATCGGCGTGCTTCCCGGTGCGGTAATTGGAAATGCAGGCGACGCGAATGAATGGGCCAGCCGGCGCGCCGGGCTGCCGGAGCATGGCGGCGCGAGCCGGATGTCACGGCGAAATCCGGCCGAGCGGCGACAGGAAGGACGCCGTTTCGGTGGCAAAGCGCTCCGCGATGGCACGCGCATGCGCGGTCCGCGCGAAGCTCCCGAAAAAGTCCTTGATCCCGCCGTCGTCGGCCAACAGCAGCAACGCTTCCTGCTGGCGGGATTGGCTGTTGACCGCTTCGATTTCCACGGACAGCCCGCCAGTGCTGACCGGCCCGATCAGCAGCAATGAACGGAGTACTCCGTCGCATTATTGAGCAAAAAAAACGGCTTGGAATAGCCGCTCCGGAAAGTACGCAGCGTGTGAATGACGCGCTGGGTTATCGCTTGCATGGTGTCGCCTTCCTCATCAGGTGCCTGGTTCGATGTCATGAAACCAGAACATAGGTCCGAAAGAAATCGCCGATCGCGGCAGCCGTGCGATCGGCGTCGATGTTGGTCCCGAGGCTCTGTTCGAGCCACAGGCCATTGAACAGCGAGAAAACGATGTTCACCGCGCCCTTCGGCTCCAGCGACGACCTGACCCAGCCTTCGGCTTGCCCGCGCGCGAGCAAGTCCGCGAAATCCGCGCGCATCTTGCTGTCCATCGCGAGGATGGCGGGCCGTCTGTCCGAGTCACGTGCCAGTTCGAGCCAGCTGTCGATACCGAGGGCATAGTCGGTCTGCCACATTTCGACCAGCCGATCCGCCGTGATGTTGGCTAGCTCGTTCAGCCCTTCCTTGCTGAGCAGGAGATAGAAATCCCGCGTGTAATGCTCGATCTCGATGTCGATGATCGCGTTGATCAGCTCGCGCTTGTCGGTGAAATACCTGAACACGGCGCCGGCGCTCATGCCCGCCTGCGCGCAGATGTCCTCCGTCCGGGCCCCGTGGAACCCCTTTGCCTTGAAGACCTGCCCCGCAGCGAGCAGGATCTGCTCTCGACGCTGGGCGTGGAGCGTTTCATTCCGGGTACGAGCCATGTCCTCAACAAATTAGACGGAGTAATCCGTCGCATTTTGAGGCGTCACGCCAATCTATGTCAATTCGAATTGACCAGCGGCACGGACGGCGGATGACAGGCATACCGAACCTGAAGCAACCCAAAACGGTAGAAAAATATTCTATTACCGCCCCAATTCCCAGCCAAGTTTGGATCCTTTTTCCCGATCGCCCCTCGTATCATTTCCTGTATTACAGAGCGGCCAGTGAAAGACATGAGCGAGAACAACACATTGCATTACCTCGACTACGCGGCGACCACGCCGGCGGATCCGCGCGTGATCGCGTCGATGGTCACCTGTCTCGGCGCGGACGGCGCATTCGCCAACCCGGCGTCGAGTTCGCACGCGGCGGGCCGGCAGGCGCGCGCGAAGGTCGAGCGGGCCCGCGAACAGGTTGCCGCGCTGATCGGCGCGGAGGCGGACGAAATCGTCTGGACCTCGGGCGCCACCGAATCGAACAACCTGGCGCTCAAGGGCTACGCGGATGCCGCCACCGAAAAACGCCACCTGATTACGAGCCGCATCGAGCACAAGGCCATTCTCGACACGATGGCCAGCCTTTCGAAGCAAGGCTGCACGGTCACCTACCTCACGCCGACGCCCGACGGCGAAATCGCGGCCGACGCCGTGGCCGCGGCGATCGGCCCGGAAACCGGCCTCGTGTCGCTGATGCTCGTGAACAACGAGATCGGCACGCTCACGAACATCGGCGAGATCGCACGGGTCGTGCACGCTGCCGGCGCGCTGCTCCACGTCGACGCGGCACAGGCGATCGGCAAGACCCCGATCGACGTCCGCGCGCTCGGCATCGACCTGATGTCGATGTCGGCGCACAAGTTCTATGGGCCCAAAGGGATCGGCGCGCTGTTCGTCCGCCGGGAAATCGCGGACCGAATCGCGCCCCAGATGCACGGTGGCGGACACGAGCACGGCTTGCGCTCGGGGACGCTCGCCACCCACCAGATCGTCGGCATGGGCACCGCGTGCGCGCTGGCCGCCGAGGCACGCGAGACCGAAACGGCACGGATCGCCGCGCTCAGCGCGCGCCTGCGGGACGGCGTGCTCGCGCTCGGCGACGTCACGCAGAATGCGCACGCGGCGCGACGTGTCCCGCATACGTTGAGCCTGACCGTGACGGCACCGGGTTTCTTCCCGTTCATGCTGGGCGACGCGCTTGCCGTGTCGTCGACCTCGGCGTGCAACTCGGCCGCCGGCACGCCGTCCCACGTCCTCACGGCCATCGGCCTGGATGCGGATGCGGCCGGCCGCACGGTGCGGATCAGCATCGGACGCTTCACGACGGAACAGGACATCGACTTCGCGATTGCCTGCTTCCGGCAGGCAATCGAGCAATGCCGGTCGACCGCGGCGAGCGGATTCACCGCGTCGCGCCAGATCCTGCCGGAGGACCTGAAGGCGATTCGCAGTGCGGGCTTCCGTGCGGTGATCTGCAACCGCCCGGATGGCGAAAGCGCCGATCAGCCGGCCTTCGACGCGATTGCGGCCGCGGCCCGCGAGCTGGGGCTCGACGCGCGCTACCTCCCGGTCGATTCCGATCAGATCGGCGACGCGCAGGTCGACGCCTTCGGCGCGATGGTCGATGCGTTGCCGAAGCCGGTTCTCGCCTATTGCCGAAGCGGCAATCGCGCCGGAATGCTGTGGAGCCGACTGGCGGCCAAGCGTATGGCGTGACGGCGCCTGCAAAGCATCCGGTCACGCGCCGGATGACTGCACACCCCCAGGGACGACGGGATCGGGGGTGTTGAATTCATGCGTCGCGAAACACCGCTTCATCGCCAGGCATCGCTCAACGCATGCGCAAGACCGCTTTCAGGACTGCGTGGCCCTCCGCCGTCACCTGGACGCGACGGAAACCCGATGCCTGCTGATTGACGGCGATCAGACGATGCTCCATGAGCGTGACAAGTTCGTCTCGATCCAATTCGATCTGATCCGGCGCATCCCAGACGATCATCAAAGTAGTAATTTCGTGCGGACTCAGCATGGTCAGCATGGGATGCTCGCGTCGGACAATCGGATTTGTGTGTGCATGGGGAAACGCACGTCGCTCAACATCCTGGTGTTGCCGATAACGCCTCGCCACACCCACGCAACGTTCGGCCAATTGCCAGGGCCGCACTATTTCCCGCGATGATTCAATGCAGCCTTTAGTGGGCAAATTCTAACTTGCCCACATCGATTTCCGGTGTGTCGCCCTGTAGGGGGATGCCCTGACTCGGAAACGTTATCATCGGCCTCAATTGATCATTCGCGAAAAATGGTATGAAGATATAGCGCCCTTTTGTTTCATATAAGCACCAAGTCAACGATATTTAAAGCTGTCAGACAATACAGCCCGGTATTTCCGTATTTCCACATAATCGTCGGCTCGCGACTTCGGCATCGGCAACCGCGCTAACGGCGATGGTCACTCGATGCCCTCACCTTGGCTGTATTGCCGGAGTGCATACGCCAATGCATCGACATCGTTTTGGTAGCTTGAAACGACCTCCGCCCGCTCCGGGAATCGTTCGCGTTGCGACGACAGTGTCGCCACGGCCGCAGCGTGACGCCGGACAAGCTGACCGCGCGTCACCCACTCGTAGCCCTCTCCCGTGCGAGAGGTCTTGATTTGCTTCAGCATGCTGTCGCCAAGCACCCTGAATGGCGCGTGTCCATTGATGAATTCCGCGTAGTGCCCCGAGAAATACCGCTCCCACTCGCCCGCACGCGCGTCGTGCCGATACGCGAACATATGCCCGTCGAGATCGACCGCGTAGCGATAAGACAGATTCTCATACGCGCCAGGTGAAGCCAGCTCGGCGGCAACGTTTACCCGGTGAAATCTGTCGGCGAGCGATCCAGCGCCATCCGACAGATGCGCGGCAAGCAGATACACGGCCGCGCCGGATGAATCGCCATTCCGAGGGATATAGAACGTTGCGTCGCCGCCGCGCTGCAAAGCGAACGTGCAAGTCGCGAACATGCTCACCATGATTTCCCCGTCACCTTCATGAGAACCCTGCCATCTTCCATGTTGCTCGACGGACGACATCGACCGGGTCGCTCGCACGCAGGCAGCCTCTCAACAGCAAGCAAGATGCCAGCACGCCGCATTCGACGCACACGGCGACGCAGAAGCCGACATGCACGGCGTGTCGGTGCGAGCGGATGAAAATGATTCAGCATTGGTACATTTCACACGGTTCATACGCATGCACATGGCCATCGCCCATACCTGAAGCAACCGGCAAACGCGGAGGATTCGCCGTCTCGATCCCGTCCCCGGCTCACCCGTCTGGTTGCGAAACTGAAACCGACGGTGATCGACGGCAAGTTCCCGCTCATCACACTGGTCACCGACGGCGCCGTGAGCCTCGTGCTGATGGAAGAAGCCGGGTTGAACGTGGCGAATGTGGTGTACGAGAAGCCGTTCGGCGATCGTGACGTGAAGATCAATTGCGCGGCGGCCGATTTCGTGGCGACCGATGGCGTGCTCGACTCGCGCGTATACGTGGGGGTGAAGGCCGAGGCACTCGTCGCGCGTGGCGGCGCAGCGATCGGGCCGGGTTTGCTGAATCCGCTCGCGAGCAAGCGAGCGAGCGAGCGGAGCATCGTCTCCCGGCCGGTGACGTTGCGGTATTCAACAGGACAGCACGTTTCCGCGCCTTCCAGGCGCGCCGATCGCTTGCGCGTCACCGGAACCCGGAGCGCTGCTGCCCCGGCAGGTATCCGCCGAACCCGGACAGGCTCGGCGCGCTGGCCGCCGTGGCGGGCGCGGCCGGCGCCACCTCGTCGGCCAGCGTGGCCAGCCCCGGCGCGAGGAAAAGAAACTTCCACTTCCTGTAGGTCTCCGCGCCCTCGAAATCCGCGTATAGCCGCGGAAAGCCCGCACGCTTGACGGTGGCCTGGTCGACGCTGCTGTAGACGCCGTAGAAGCGATCGGCTCGCCACAGGAACATCCAGTCGGTGCGTCCGGTCAGCGGATCCGGATACGCGCGCCGCAGATGATGCAGCGGCGTCGGGAAGCGGGTGTCGTCCACCAGTTCGTCGACGCTTTCCGGATACACGCGAGCCAGGCGGTAGTAATGCACGATCGCCCTGCGGTACTGGTCGCCGGCGAACAGCAGCTGCTTCTCCTGCTCGCGGCGGCGTTGCAGCGCCCAGACATCCAGCGCGCCCGCCAGGGCGATCGACATCAGCATCAGCGCGATCAGCAGCGCCAGCAGCACCAGCCCGCGCTCGCGCGCGGCACGCGGGCGGCACCCGGCCCGGCCCGCCGTGCTCATCGCGCCGCTCCGGCCGCGTGCGGCGGCTCGCCCTGCGCGCTGCTCGCGGGCGCCACGTCGTAGACACCCGGCTTGGTCTCGTCCGGCGACGCGATCGCCGCCCATTTGTCGTCGCCGTTCACGGGATCGATCGGGACCACGCGCAGGTAATGCTTCTCGACCAGTTCGCCGAGCGTCTCGGGATACTGGCCGTTGTCGCCGAAGTACTGGTCGATCGCGTTGCGCATCACCGCGATGTTCTGCTGCCGGACCTGCTCCTTCCCGCGTTCGATGCTGTGCAGGTAGCGCGGCACCGCCAGCGTCAGAAGCAAGCCGATGATGGCCATCACGACCACGATTTCGATCAGCGTGAAGCCGCGCGGTTTGCGCGTGCGAGCGGGTTTCATGATCTGCCATCACCATTGTCTGTACGGGATGCCGTTGATGCCGACGCGTGCGGATTTCGACGTCACGTCGAACACGTCCTTGCCCGCCGCGTCGTTCCCGGCCGCGCCGGCGGCCGCCGGATCCGGCGGCTGACCGTAGGCGCGCACGCTCCAGGTCTCCTCGGCCGGCGTATCCGGGTCGCCGGCGAAGAACGGATCGCGCGGCACGCGACGCAGGAACATCAGCATGCCGCCCTTCGGATCCCGCGCGTCCTTCACGCCCGTCACGAGCACGGCCAGCGACGGCGGATAGCCGGAGGCCTCCGCCTCCTTCTCGATCTTCCCCGCATCGCTCGCGTCCTTGTACGCGTCGAGCGCGGTGCGGATCTCGCGCAACGCGGCGCTCAGTTCCTGCTCCTTCTGCCGCTGCACGATCAGCTCGGAAAACGGCATGATCGCGAGCGCGAGAATGCCCACGAGCGCGAGCGTGATCACCATCTCGATCAGCGTGAAGCCGCGCCGGCCGTGACGACCGGTGCCGCCGATGCGCGTCGTGCCGTTCCGGGTCGCCACGGTTCAGTTCCCGTTCTGGATCGGGTGCAGCGGGTTTTCGTTCGGGATGTCGCCCGCCGGCATCTGCAGCGTCGGTGGCGGCGGCGCGGCAGCAGCCGGGGCCGGGGCGGGTGCCGCGGGTGCGGCCACCGGCGTCACGCTCGCGCCCGGGGCCGGTTGCGCTTCGTTGCCCGCCGCTTCGGTCGCCTGCGGCGCGCCGCCTGCCGGCGCGGCCGCGCCCTCGGCAGGCGCCGTGCCCTTCGCGGGCGGCGTTGCCGTTGCCGGCGCGGGCAGCGCGGGCTGCGCTCGCGAGAATCGCCCGCCGTACGGTTCCGGCGGCGGCGTCGTGCGCGGCGCGGCCGGCATCTGCCCGAACGCACCACTCTCCGGCGACGGCTGCGCGCGGGTCGCCGCCGCGCCCAATGCCGAAGCCGCACTGGCGCCCGACGTGCCGCCGCCGACGCTGCCGGCCACCGGCCGCGTCTTGGGCCTCGCGCTCGCGGCCGGCGCGGCGGGCGTCTCCGAGGTCAGCGCCACGGGATCGAGCCGCAGTTCGTCGGCGTGCACGTTGACGTCGGTGCCCGACCACACTTCCTGCGTGTCCGCGTCCGCCGCGACCTGCGGCCGCACGATGTGCGGCGTGATCTGCAGCACGATCTCGGTCTTCTTGTGATCGCCCTCATGATCCGAGAACAGGCGGCCGAGCAGCGGCAACTGGCCGAGACCCGGCACCTTGTTCGCGTTGCGGCGGTCCTCGTCCGAGATCAGCCCGCCCATGATCTGGGTTTCGCCGTCCCGCAGGCGCAGGCTCGTCGACGCGCTGCGCGTGCCGATCTGGTAAGCGAGCGAGCTCAGCCCTTGCGAGTTGCCGCTCTGGATCGTATTGGTGATGTTGCTGACCTCGAGATTCAGCTTGATGCCGACGTCGCCGTCGCGATAGACCTGCGGCTCCACTTCGAGCTTGATGCCGACATCGAGGTACTGGATCATCTGCGTGAACGACGGGCCGCTCGTGCTCGGCGTGCTCGAGCTCGAAATCACCGGCACCTTGTCGCCGATCATGATGCGCGCCTTCTCCTTGTTGCGCGTGCGGATGCGCGGGCTCGCGAGCAGGTTCGCATCGGTGTCCGTGAGCTTGAAGTCCGCGGTGGCGGACAGGCCGCTGACGTTCAGCGCATTGACCGGCAGATGGTGCAGCGCGCCCCAGGTATTCACCGTGCTCGGCGTCGACACCGTAAACGAGTTGGGCCAGTTGATGCCGAGCTGCGACATCCGCTCGTGCGACACTTCCAGCACCTCGACTTCGAGCATCACCTCCGGCTCCGGCAAATCCTGCGCGGCAATCATCTCGTCGGCGACCTTGATCATGTCCGGCGTGCCGCGAATCGTCACGGTGTTCGCGCGCTCGTCGATCACGACTTCCTTCACTTTCAGCAGATTCTTCAGCAGCGACTGGATCTGCTTCGCGTCGACGTTCGACAACTGGAACGTGCGCACCTTCAGCTCCTGGTATTCGAGCTGCTTCGCCGGCGTCGCCGGATAGATGAACAGCGTGTTCGCGTTCATCTGCTTCTTGTCGAGCTGGTTCTGCAGCAGGATCATGTCGACCGTATCCTGCAGCGACGCGTTCTGCACGAAGATCGTCGTCTTCAGGTCGGCCCGCACGTCGCGGTCGAAGATCACGTTGAGCCCGGACGTGCGCGACAGTGCCTCGAATACCATCCGCACGTTCGCGTCGCGAAACTGCAGCGACACCGGCGTGCGCATGATCGACGAAGCGGCGAGCTTGTCGTCGCGTTCCGCGTGCTGCTGCCGGCGCTTTTCGTCGAGTTCCCTCTGCATCCGCAACGCCATCGCATTGGACGGATCCTCGGCCAGCACGCGATGCACGCGCTCGGCCGCCTGCGCGTACGAGCCGCGCTTCATCATCCGATCGGCCTCCTGCAGGATCGCCAGATGCTTGCGGTCCTGCTCGATCATCGTGCCGAGCTTGCGGGCGCGCTCGCTGGCCGGATCGAGCTCGGTCGCCATGTAGACGGAGCGGGCCGCGGCATCGAACTGGTTCTCCTGGCGCAGCCGGTCGGCGTTGTCGAGGAGCGCGTTGATTTCGGTGTCGCGGTCGTGCATCGCATCGATCTTCACCTGCGCGTTGGTCGGATCGTCCTGGAGGTTGGGCACGTGTGCGCAGCCGCCGCATGCGAGCACCGCCACGGCGATCGCCAGCGCGCGCTTCGTCGCGATCCGGCCCGCCGGCGCGCACCGGGAATCGAACGGGGGGCCGGGCGCACGGCGTGTCGATGGGCCGCTGTTCCCGTCGCGGCGAGCACCCCGGGTATGTGAGGTTTTCATCTACTTTTCCTCCCCTGGAATGGACACCACCTGCATCTGGTTCAGCGGCAGATAGGTGAGCACCACGTTCGACGCCGACACGGAGTCGATACGATACTGGCCATCGATCACATCGCCGGGCGACACGATCAGCAACTGATCTCCGTTGCTGAGAAACACCCGCGGCTTGTCCGCCTTCGCATCCAGTTCGCCGACGTAGGTGAACGGCACCGGAGGCGCCGTCGGCGGCGCCGCGCGCGCGGCGGGCAGCGGCGGCACGTCGACGGGCGGCGGCGGCAGCCATGACGACGCAGTGAACGGATCGTTCGCCGATTCGATGGACACCGGCGCGCGCAGCGCCGCGAGCTTCTCCCGTGGCGTCGCCGCGGGCGCATGCGGGTCGACCGGTGCGCCTGGCGCAGCGGCGGCCAGCGCCGCGGACGCCGCTTGCGCGCTCGCGCGCGACGGCGGCGCGCGATGCCCGCCGGCCGGCTGCACCGCCAAGCCGTCGCGATGCAGGCGATCGAACGCCGCGTGCGGCGCCGGCGACGCCGCGACCAGCATCCGGTACCCGATGCCGCCGACGACGATGCAGCACAACGCCAGCGCGATGCGCGCGACGGCGGCGGGTTTCACGACGAGCGGCTTCATGGCTGCGCGCTCCGGTAAATGAGCTCGAAACGCACGCGCGCGTCGAGCACGTTGCCGTTCACGGCGGGGCGCTCGACGTGGATTTCCTGCAGCGCCGCATTCGGCACGTTGTTGAGCACCCGCGCGAGGAACTGGCGAATCGCGCCGTACTGATCCTTGACCGGGAGCAGCACCTGATAGCGCGCGAAATGCGCGCCCGAATCGGTCGTCACCTGATATTCGGCGGCGCCAAGCGTCAGATGGCTGTCGCGCGCCTGCGCGAAGATCGACGCGATGTCGTCCGCGCTCTGCGAAAAGCGCGGGAACAGGTCAGGCAAGGCGTCGAACGCGACCGCATCCGCCGCCACGTTGCGCTCGGCCGCCGGACGATGGCTGCGCGCCGCCCGCGCGAGCCCGGCCGGATCCCGCATCGCGCGCGTGTCGGCTTCCACGTTCGAGACGACCGCGTACACGAGCGCCGCCGCGCCGAGCGCCAGCACGCCGACGAGCCCCGGCAAACCGAACGCGCGCTGCAGTTCGTAACGCAGCGTGAGCAGCGCGTCGCGCAACCGGGCCGCCTTCATGATTTCCTCCACACGGCCGTGATCTGGAATCGCACCGGCTTGCCCGGCACGTTGTTCTCGATCACGTGATCGTTGAGCACCGCTTCGCGCAGCAGCACGCTCGCCTGCAGATACTTCAGGTAGACGACCATCGCATCGAGGTTCTTCGCCTCGGCGGTGATGCGGATCTGGCCCTGCGCCGGATTCTGGTCGATGCCGATCAGCGCGACGTCGTGGTCCGGATAGTCCTCGACGATCGAAAAGAGGTCCTGCCACGGCACCGTCAGTTCGCGCAGGACCGCCTGGCCCTGCTTCTCCGCCAGCTTCGCGGCCGGCGTCGGCGGCGGCTTCGGTACGTGCCGCTGCGCGAGCGTCCGATGCCGGACCGCCTCCACCTCCGACTGTGCGCGATCGTTTTCCGCGTACGCACGCCACAACCGCGCGCCGCACGCGACCAGCAGCACCACGGCGATGGCCAGCAGGATCATGCCGCTCGTCGCGGTGCGCACGCGACGCCGGACGAAATCGATATCGACGAGCGGGATCATTACGCCACCTCCATCAGCCGGCGCGCGAGCGACCCGTCGAGGGCCGGCTGCGGCGGGCGAATCGCGGCCGCGAAATGCGCGGCGAACGGCGCGGGGTCCAGGTCGATGCCGCACAGGTAGATCCGGCAGTCCTCGCGCTTCAGGCCCGCTCGCGTCGCCGAGCGTTCGAACAGCTGCCCGGCGAGTTCGGCGAGCCGCGCCGCGTCGTCCGCATCGCCCGGAAACAGACGCTGCGCGTCGTAGGCGGCCCAGCCGCCGCGTTCGATCATGACCGCCTGCATCAGCTCGCCGGCGACGAACAGCAGCAGCGCATCGCCTTCGCAATGCGCCGCGATGCGGTTGAGCATTTGCGGAAGACACGCGCGCAGGCTGCGGATGCGAATCGCGCTGGCGGTGCACGCTTCGTGCAGGCCGTCGTGCAGCGCGCGCGGCATCGCGCTCGCGAACAGCGCGCGGCCGCCATGCTGCACGCAGAAGCGCACGACCAGCGCCGCGCCGTCGATCCCGCAGGTGTCCGAGAAATGCGTGAGCGCGATCTCTTCGAGCTCGCGCTCGCGCAACGTGCGGAAGTCGCCGCGCAGGATCGCGTGGTTGCACCAGAAATCGTCGAGCACGACGGATGCGCTACGGACCGACGGCGCCGCCGCGCCCTGCGGTGCCGCGCCGGGCGCAGCCATCGGCAGGGCGCCGAGCGCGGCGCGCAGCGCGTCGAGCACGCCCGGCTCGGTGCCGAACTGCGCGTCGGGAATCGCGACGGCGACCGGCTCGACGAGCGCCGGGCGCTTGCGCAGGTACCACCGTGCGCGCGTGCGGGCGCCGACGACGACTTCACGGGCACCGACGCCGATCGCAACGGGACTATTCAACCATCGTGACACGGTTGATCTCCTCGAGTGTCGTTTCCCCGCGCCGGACCAGCTCGATCGCGGCCGAGCGCAGCGTCGTCATCCCGCAGCGCAGCGCCGCCGCCTTGATGTGCCCGAGCGGCGCGCGCTCCGACAACAGCTGCCGCAGCTCGTCGTTCATGCGCAACGCCTCGGCGATCGCGCGCCGTCCGCGATAGCCGCTGCCGCGGCACATCGCACAGCCGGCGCCACGGCGAAACAGGTAGCTGCCGCTCGTGTCCGGGTCGATGCCGGCGCGCACGAGCGCGTCCACGTCGACCGGGTCCTCGGTCAGGCAATCCGGGCAGCACTGGCGCAGGAGCCGCTGCGCGACCACGCCGTTGAGCGCGGACACGAAGCTGTACGGATCGACCTCCATGTTCGTGAAGCGGCCGATCACGTCGAACACGTTGTTCGCATGCACGGTGGTGAACACCTGGTGCCCGGTCAGCGCGGCCTGCACGGCGATCTGCGCGGTTTCCGGATCGCGGATCTCGCCGACCATGATCTTGTCGGGGTCGTGCCGCAGGATCGAGCGCAGCCCGCGCGCGAACGTCAGGCCCTTCGCTTCGTTGACCGGAATCTGCAGGATTTCGCCGAGCTGGTATTCGACCGGATCCTCGATCGTCACGATCTTCTCGAAGCCGTTGTTGATCTCGGTGAGAATCGCGTAAAGCGTCGTGGTCTTGCCGCTGCCGGTCGGGCCCGTGACGAGCAGCATCCCGTACGGCATCGACGCGAGCGCGCGCATGAAACGCGTGTCGGCCGGCTGGAAGCCGAGCGCCTCGAGCGTCAGGCCGCCCGCGGCCTGCGACAGCTGGTAGCGGTCGAGAATCCGCAGCACCGCGTCCTCGCCGAACTGGTTCGGCATGATCGACACGCGGAAATCGATCTCGCGCCCCGCGTACAGCGCCTTGAAGCGTCCGTCCTGCGGCACCCGGCGCTCCGCGATGTCCAGCTCGGAAATCACCTTCACGCGCGACAGCACCTGGTCCGCAACGTCGCGCCCGTCGATGCGGCCCACCACCGTGAGCACGCCATCGACGCGGCACTTGATCATCAGGCCGTTCGCGCGGCATTCGAGGTGGATGTCGCTCGCGAGCATCTTGAGCGCGTCATAGATCGTCGAGTTGAGCAGCCGCACCACCGGGCTGTCGTCGCTGCTGATGCCCTGCAGCGTCAGCGCGAGCGATGCCGGATCGGCCGTGCACTGGATCGGATCGTCGAACGCGAGCGAATCCATCGCGCGCACGTCCTTCTCGCGCACGGTCAGGTACGCATTGAGGTCGCCCGCGCTCGCCAGCGCCCAGCCGTACGGCACCGCCGGCCGCGCGCGCATCCGGTGCTCGACCCAGCCGCGCGTGCGCGCGTCGAGCGGATCCGCAACGGCGAACAGCAACGCGTTGCCGTTATCCGGGTGGCGGAAGCACACGCACAGCCGCGCCGTCGCGTCGACGAACGGCACCACGTCGAAATCCGGTTCGAGCCGGTTCAGCTCGCGCATGCCGATCGGCTTCATCCGGAATTGCGCGGCGAGCTGCATGCGCAGCTCGTCCGCGCCGAGCGACGTGCGCGCCATCAGCTCCTCGAGCGCGCGGATGCCGGAACCGTGCCGCTCGGCGAGTGCGCGCAGGGTGTCGCGCAGTTCGCCTCCCGCGTCGGGAAGCGCTTCCGATGGTGTGGTGACGAAGTCCACGTGCGTGCCCCAAGACGTGCTACTGAATGCTCGACGCGATTTCGAAGATCGGCAGATACATCAGCACGACGATGCCGCCGATGACCACGCCGATCACGATCATCATCACGGGCTCGATCAGCCGCGAGATCAGGTCGATCGTGCGCGAGACCTGCGCTTCCTGGAACGCGGCGATCCGGTCGAGCACGCGGCCGAGGCCGCCGGTCTTCTCGGCCACCGTCAGCAGCCGGTAGGCAATCGCATTGGCGAGGCCGGCCTGCTGGAACGCATCGGAGATCCGGGCGCCGTTGCGCACCTGCTGCAGCGCACCCGCGAGCGCGGCCTGGTCCGCGCCGCCGACCAGGCCGCGCGCGAGATCGAACGCGCGCACGGCGGGAATGCCGCCGTCCACCAGCATGGCCGTCGTGCGATAGAACTGCGACTGGCGAAACACGCGGAAGTGCCGCCCGATGCCGGGCAGCGCCAGCAGGCGATCGGCCATCCAGATCCGCACCGCCGGCCGGCGCAACGCGATTGCCGTCGCCACGGCCAGCACCGCGAGGCCGATGCCCAGCTCGGGGCCGTGCGCGTGCACCATGCCGCCCCACGCCATCAGCAAGCGCGACATCAGCGGCAATTCGCGTCCGCTATGTTCGAGGAGCGTCGCGAACCGGGGCACGACGAAGCCGAGCAGGAACAGCACGACGGCCGCGCCGACGAACAGCAGCACCGTCGGATAGATCGCCGCCGACACCACGCGCGCGCGCAGCTCGTGGAGCGTCGCGCTGTTGCGCGAATAGCGCGTCAGGCTGCCGGCGAGCCCGCCGGTCTGCTCGCTCGCCTTCACGCACGCGACCAGCACCGGCGGGAAGACGTCGCTCGCGTGCTCGAGCGCCGCGGACAGCGACTGCCCCTCCTCCAGTTGCCGCAGCAGATCGCGATACACCTGCGCGGTCGCCTCGCGCCGCTCGTTGCCGCCGAGCGTGCGCAGCGCGTCGACGACGCCGACGCCCGCATCGAGCAGCGCCGCGAGCTCGCGCGCGAACAGCTCGACGTTCAGGCGCTTGCCCGGCATCCCGAGCCGCTTCGCGCCGCGCCGCCGCGCGTCCGCGCTCACCGACGCGACGCGAAAGCCGCGCGAGCGCGCGAGCGCCGCCGCGCTCGCCGACGAATCACTGTCGAGGCGGAGCGTCTGGACCGAGCCGCTCGTATCGAAGACACGCAGCACGAACTTCACGTCGACTCTCCTTGCAAGCCCACTCACGGCCGGCGCGATCGCAGTGCCCGGCCTCCCTACCACGACGAGATCGTCACGTTCTCGCCGGTGCCGCCGCCGCGTCCGTCCTTGCCGAGCGAAAACAGGTCGTAGTCGCCATGCTCGCCGGGCGAGCGATACTGGTACGGACGCTCCCACGGGTCGACCGGCACCGCCTTCTGCAGGTAGGGGCCGCTCCAGCGCGGCTCGTTCTGCGGCTTGATCACGAGCGCGTCGAGGCCTTCCTCGGTCGTCGGATAGGCACCGACATCGAGCCGGTACTGGTCGAGCGCCTGGCCGAGCGACACGATCTGGGCGCGCGCGATCTTCACGTTCGACTTGCCGACCTGTTCGAAATACCGAGGCGCGACGAGGCCCGCGAGCAAGCCGATGATGACCATCACGACCAGCAGTTCGAGCAACGTGAAGCCGCGGCTCGCGCATGCGCGCCCGGCGCCACGCCGCACTTGCGCCGGCATGCCGGGCCGGATCGAGGACGATTCGTCGCGCACGGCTCCCTCCCTGTATCGACCCACGGCTTCAGTCTTGCCGAAGCCCTTGAATGCATTCTTGTTCAGGTCGTTACAGGCCAGAAGTAGGGAGTGCCGTCCATCGACATGGGTAAAGCCCCCCCAGTTGCACGCCCCGCCGATGGCGGGTTTTCACACCCGGTCGTCGTCGCTCGTCGCGAGCACGCCGATGTCGATCGCGAAGTGGACCAGGCCGGCCAGGTTCGCGATGCCGAGCTTGCGCATCAGGTTCGCGCGGTGCTTTTCCACCGTCTTCGGGCTGAGCTTCAGGCACTCGCCGACCTGCCGGCTCGTGTGCCCTTCGACGACGAGACGCAGCACCGTGCGCTCGCGGCTCGTCAGCGCATTCCACAACCGCGCCTTGTGAGCCGAGTCGTCGCGCAGCTCCTGCGCGCATGCGCGGTACCGATACGCGTCGAGACTGACCACGCACTTGCCCTGCATCACGAAGCGCATCTCGCGGACCAGATCGGCGAACGACGTATCC
This sequence comes from Burkholderia sp. SRS-46, assembly GCF_004343775.1. Classification (GTDB taxonomy): domain Bacteria; phylum Pseudomonadota; class Gammaproteobacteria; order Burkholderiales; family Burkholderiaceae; genus Burkholderia. The sequence goes on from NZ_PTXL01000011.1 coordinate 197,137, forward strand.
TTGACCACGTAGGCGGCCGCGCCGGCGGCGAACGACTCCCTCACGTGACCTTCGCTGCGATGAACGGTGAGGACGATGATGCGCGCCTGCGGCACATCGCGCTTGATCGCCGCGATCGCCTCGAAGCCACTGCCGCCCGGCATCGACAGATCCATCAGGACCAGATCGGGCTTCGTGAGCGCGGCGATGCGGCAGGCCTCGTACCCGCCGCACGCCTCGCCCACGATGCAGTAGTCGTCCAGCTCGGAAACCATGCGGCAAAGGCCGACGCGCAACAGATGCTGGTCCTCGACCACCAGCACGCGAGTCTTCTTGTCCAATTTCGTCGCTCCTTGCCGGACGCGTTGCGCCTGCGTCGCGCCCGGTCCTTCCGGCGGCCGGCGCGAGCCCGCCATGCGCGGGCACAGGCCCTAGTTGGAAGCGACGACGTCGCGATACGCGGCGAGCAGCTCCGACGGCGTCGCAAAGCCGTCGATGCGCATCCATTGCCTGCCCGGCGCGGCGCGCAGGAATGCAACCGGCGCATGATTCATCTTGTCGCCGCGATACACGTTGAACGCGCGCTGCGCGGCGATGCTCGCGTCGACCGAGCCGGTGTAGTGCTGCCACTCGGGGCCGGCGTCGAATCTCGCCGCATAGGCCCTGAGCCGCGCGGGCGTGTCCTCTTCCGGATCGATCGAGATCGACACGATGTGCACCCTGTCGCGGTCGCTGCCGAGCTCGCCCTGCAGCCGCTCGAGCGTCTGGCTGATCATCGGGCAGATGGTCGTGCAGCTGGTGTAGATGAACGTCAGGATCACCGGCCGGCCGTCGTTCAGTTCGTCGGCCATGGCCACGGTCTTGCCGTCGTCCCGCACGAGTTCCACCGACGGCAATGCATAGTCGACCATCGAGTGCGTCGTGCCGGGTGCGACCGCGTGGTGCATGTGCATGCCGGGCGCTTCGGCGGCACCTTCGGCCGCGCCTTGGGCGGCGCTCCCGGTGGCGCTCCCGGTGGCGCTGTCGATGGCGTTGTCGATCGCGCTCTCGGTGGCTTCGTCGGTCGATTTCCCGTTGGCGTTCGCCGGAGCCGCCTCGGGCGCGTGTTCAACCGGCGCCTCGATCATGCTCCCTGCGTCGTGCTCGGCGGCGCTCCCGGCAGCGCTGCGCGCAGTATCCGCGGCCGCGTCGCTGGTCGCGTTCTCGGTGGCGTTCTCGGTCGCGCTCACTGTCGCATTCCCGGCGCCGCTCTGCATCGCGCGCTCGGCCGTGTTCCCGATCGCGTCCTCGGTGGCATTCCCGGTCGCGCTCTCCGTCGCGCTCTCCGTCGCATTCTCCGTCGCGTTCCCGATCGCATTCCCGTTCGCGTTCCCGGTGGCGCTCGGCATCGCGCGCTCGGAAGTGTTCCCGGCCGCGTTCTCCATGACGCTCCCGGCGGCGTCCTCGGCAGGCACACCCCATGCGGCAGTCGCGGCAAGCGCGGCGCCTGCGAGCACGAATGCGCCCGCCGTCGATTTGGCAGTCCGTTTCATATCCGTCTCCGTGGCGATAAGCGAGGCCGCAATGGCTTCTCCACCTCGCACGTGCAGTGTCCGGAATCTGTCCGGGACGGTCATTGGATGACGCCCCCCAAAGGCCGGTAGGGTAAGTCCGCTTGGTGGAATTCCCGTCGTCCACAACCGGGATTTCCCCGCGCCACGCCTCCGCAATCCCCCGATTGCGGTGCGCGCCGGTCGCGGCCTAGAATGGCAGAAATCTTACGTTTTCCTGATAACTCACCGTCGGGAGCGCTCATGAGCACACCCCAGCCCGAAGGGCCGCAGATCAGGCTGCTCGATCTGATCGACGCGATGCGCAAGCTTCGCGGCGCGGTCCGCACCGGCGATCGCGGCGCCGGCATCGTCACCGATGCACGCGGGGCAGCACTGGCCATTCTCACGCCCGACGGCGCCTTCGTCTCGGTCAATCGCAGCGCCGTGGCGCTCCTGGGCTACTCGAACGACGAGCTCGTCGGCAAGCACCTCGCCGACCTCGCGCCCGACGACACCCACGCCGAATTGGCAGACGAATTGTCGACCAGCGCCCGCCGCCCGTTTCACTCGTTCAGCGCGATACTCTGCGGGCGCACCGGCCATCCCGTCCCGCTCGTGCTGCATCAGCAGTCGCTCCCCGCCCGGGACGCCGGCGCCGGCATGCTGCTGACGCTGTTCGAGGAACCGCTGGGCTTTGCGCTCAAGCAGCCCGGCCGGGCCGAATCGCTCGATGGAGACACGCTCGCTTGCCAGACCTGGCTGATGCTCGGTCAGCAGAAGGAACGCCATCGGCTGAGCTCTGAACTGCATGACGGCATCGGCCAGGCATTGACGCTGATCAAGCTGATGAACGAGGACGCGCTCATGCGCCTGCGCCGCGGCGACATCGACGAGGCCGCGAACCTGCTCGACGACACCATTCATCGAATCCGCGAAACGATCGGCGACGTGCGGCAGATATGCGGGGAACTACGCCCGCTGATGCTCGACAGGCTCGGCCTGCCCGCGGCATTGACCTCGTTGTGCCGACAGATCGAGCGCGACACGGAAACCCTGTCGGTCGCATTCAATTGCGATGTCGACGACGAGGACGTGCCGGAGCATCTGAAGGCGGACATGTTCCGGGTCGCGCAAGAGGCGCTCAACAACATCGTCAAGCACGCGGAAGCCTCCGACATCTCGCTCGGCCTGCACCATGTCGCGGGCGGCCTGCTGCTGACGATCCAGGACAACGGCGTCGGCTATGCGCACCGCCCGCTGGCGACCGAAGACGCGCACACGACCGGGCTCGGCCTGATCGGCATGCAGTACCGTGTCGAGTCGCACGGCGGCACGTTCTCGATCCGGTCGTCGGCCATGAGCGGCACGCTCGTCTCGGCGACCTGGACGCTGTGACGCGTGCCGGGCGCTCAGCCGTCCGCTTCGCCGAGCCGGTATTCGCGCACTGGCTCCCCGGCATCGGCGCCGCCCGCCGGAGCGCCGTTGCCGGTCGAGCGCATGGGTGCGTCGTTCGCGTTGTGCTCCGCGCACTTCGCCGCCAGCGACGTCAACAGGCCCATGTTCATCGCGACGAGCACCAGTTCCGTCAGGTTCGCGATATGGAGCTTGTGCATCATGCTGGCGCGATACTTCTCGATCGTCTTCGGGCTCAGGTTCAGGTACTCGCCAACCTGCCGGTTGGTGCGCCCTTCGGCGATCAGCTTGAGCACGCTGCGCTCGCGCGCGGTCAGGATATCCCAGGCCGTCTTCGGCGCGGGCATTTCGCGGCCGCTCACGAATGAATCGACCATGTACCCGTACACGTCCGCGCTCAGGTGCTTCTTGCCCTGCATGACCGTGCGCATCGCCAGCAACAGCTCCTCGAACGAGACGTCCTTGAGCACGTAGCCGTCGACGCCGGCACGCAGCGCCTCCCGCACGTACTCCTCGCTCTGGTGCACCGTCAACGCAACGATCCGCACCTGCGGCGAGCGTCGCTTGATCGTCGCGCTCGCATCGATGCCGTTCATCCCGCGCATCGACAGATCGATCAGCATCAGGTCCGGCGCAAGCGCGATCGCCTGCTGGCACGCTTCCTTGCCGTCCCTCGCCTCGCCGATGACCTCGTAGTCGCCCTGCGCGCTCAACATCGAGCGCAGGCCGTTTCTCAGCAGATCATGGTCCTCTGCAATCACCACACGACATTTGGTGTTCACTTCGTCTACTCCCGGTTGCCCCCCCACCCGGTCGCTGCGGAACGTTGGATGCGGCCACGTCGTCCGCAGGGCCGGCAACGCCTACTGGGTATCTTTCACAGTCCTGACTATCCATGCATTTTCCCCCACAACCGACTGTCATGCCGCTCGGTCGAGCAAGGTTCGCGCCACGTCCCGGCCTGCAAGCATCAGCCGGATCCCGGGCGCGATTCGGCCCCCTCGAAACATTCGGATCGACTTCGACATGTTTCAGCCATGCATCGTTTTGATTTTTTTTGCCGCGCTAGTGCGACTACGGATAGCGGAATTAGCGCTCGCTTTTCGTGACGAGCAGAAAGGATTGAATCGCGATAAACGTTAAATCAGGAAGAAACCGTGCGAGCCGCTGCAAGAATTGTAATCGGCGATGGTTAACTTCCTTTACCGGCGTTTACCGATGTAACAATCTTGCACCATCCATTGCGGACGGCGCTGCGTGCGGCGAAGTGTAGGGAGGTGCCCCATTGCAGCGCGGATTTCCCGTACACCACAATTCAGGTGCAGGAGATCCGGAAGATGCACCATCGCCTTTCATCCAGCCTGGAAATCACCCTCGTCGCCGCTTGCCTGTGGCTCGGCACCGCATGGCCATGCGGCGTGCGCGCGGAAATATTCGGTGCAATCACAAGCAATGGCGTCATCGTGTTGACGAACCAGCCCGGCAAGGCCGGCCTGAAGGTGATCGTTGCGCGCGCACCTGGTGCCGAGCCGGGCGCGCCGCGCGCACCGCCAAGATCGGCCGACGGCGCCGTGCTGCCGCGGTTCGCGGATGTGATCGACGAGGCCAGCCACGCGTTTCGCGTCCGCCCCGAACTCCTGCGCGCGGTGATCGACGTCGAGTCCGGATACAACCCGAAGGCGGTGTCGGACCGGGGCGCGCTCGGGCTCATGCAATTGATGCCCGACACCGCGCGACGCTTTTCGCGCGGAGACATGCTCAACCCGCGCGACAACGTGCTGGCCGGCGCGCAATACCTGCGCTTCCTGCTCGACCTGTTCAAGGAGAACGTCGAGCTCACGCTGGCCGCGTACAACGCCGGAGAAAACGCGGTGATACGCGCCGGCTATCGCGTTCCGTCGTTTCCGCAGACTCGCCTTTACGTGCCGCGCGTGCTCGCGCGCTACAACCAGCTGCTCGCCGCGAACTAGCCCGAACGAGCCGATGCCGACGCTCGCTCCACGCATCACGATGCAGCGGATACCGAGCGAACGAACGCGTTGCCGGTGCGATGCCCGGCAACGCGTATCGCGCGGGCCTCGGCGGCCGCGCCTCGCCAGCCGCTCAAGGAAACGCGGGAACGGCCGGATCCTCGCCTTCGAGGTGCGCCTCCGCGTGGTGAAGCGCGATCATGTCTTCGATTTCATGCACGCGGTCCTTCGCGACGTCGATCATCATCAGCAGCTCGCCGCGTTCGATGCCTTCCTCGAACCGCTTCAGGCGCGAATTCGGCACGTCGATGCCGATCATCGACGCCGCCCACGCGCCGAAACCGGCGCCGGACAGGGTGATCGTCACCACGGCGCCGCCGGCGATCGCCAGGCCCTCCGGCGGAAACATCAGCGCGAGCAGCGCCATCATCATCCCGGTTCCGCAACCGACGGCCGTGCCACGCGCCAGCGACGGAAGCAGATCGCTGCGCTGCGCCAGTGTCGCCGCCGGCAAGCCGTCGAGCACGGTGTGGTGGTTCGCGATGACATGGATGTGCCGCCACTCGACCCGCTTCAACAGAAGCTCGTCCACGATCCGATGCGCGCACGCCGGCGTCGGCAACAGAAAATAAATGCGTCTCACGGCTCCTCCCCTTACCTTGCGTCACGCATGCACGAATGCCCGTGACGACATTCTCGTCCGGCACACGAGCCGCTTGAAGTAGTGACACTCGCCAACCTGCATGGGTAGAACACGGTAGACGGCGCGCCGCACGCCGCTTCAAAGCCGCCCGTAGCTGTGCAGCCCGGACAGGAACATGTTGACCCCGAGGAACGCGAAGGTCGTGACGATCAGGCCCGTCAGCGCCCACCAGGCCGCGACCGTGCCGCGCAGGCCCTTCATCAGGCGCATGTGCAGCCACGCCGCGTAGTTCAGCCAGACGATCAGCGCCCAGGTTTCCTTCGGATCCCAGCTCCAGTAGCCGCCCCACGCCTCGGCCGCCCACAGCGCGCCGAGGATCGTCGCGATCGTGAAGAACGCGAAGCCGACCGCGATCGACTTGTACATCAGGTCGTCGAGCACCTCGAGCGCCGGCAGGCGATCGCCGAGCACGCCGCGCGCCTTCATCAGGTACGCGACCGACACCATCGCCGACAGCGCGAAGCTGCCGTAGCCGATGAAGTTCGCCGGCACGTGGATCTTCATCCACCAGCTCTGCAGCGCCGGCACGAGCGGCTGGATCTGCTGCGCGTCGCGCGCGATCGAATACCACATCAGGAAGCCGACCGCGGCGCTGATGATCAGCAGCACGAACGCGCCGAGCGCACGCGTGCCGTAGTGGCCTTCGTAATACAGATAGAGCAGCGCGGTGATCAGGCTGAACAGCACGAACACTTCATAGAGGTTCGACACCGGGATATGGCCGACGTCGGTGCCGATCAGGTACGACTCGTACCAGCGCACCATCAACCCGGTGAAGCCCATCAGCACCGCGACCCAGGTCAGCTTCTGGCCGATCGCGCCGCCGGACGCCGAACGCGTCAGCATGCCGATCCAGTAGAAGATCGTCGCGAGCACGAACAGCGCGCTCATCCACAGGATCGCCGACTGGCTCGACAGGAAGTACTTGAGGAAGAACGCCGAATCCGCGCGCGCCAGGTCGCCCTGGTAGATCTGGATCGACAGCAGCGACAGCGCCGCGATCGTCGCCATCAGCAGCCGGGCGGGCTTCCAGCGCCAGCCGAGTGTGACGGATGCCGGCACGGTGGCGATCAGCACCGCCTTGTCGTAGTCATCCATATGCGCGCTGTAGTGCACGAACGCATAGCCTGCGCCGAGCACCATCGCGAGCGCGAACAGCCAGTCGACGGCGTCGAGACGGCGCAGGAACGTCCGCGGCGCGTCGTTCGGCACATGCCGCGGTTCGGCGACCAACGCGGGCCGTTGCGGCTGCCGTGCCTTGCGGACCAGCGCTACGCCGCCGCGGGAGGACTGCATGATCTTCATCATCGTCACCGTAACCGAACCGCTTACCGCAGGAATAAAAGGCAGCGCCCCGCCCCGGGGGAGACGAGGCACTGAAAGGTTTACCGATCGACGGACGACTCGGCGGGTGGATCGACAGGCGGATCGGCGGGCGGATCGGCTGGTGGGTCGGCAGGCGGGCTCGCCGAGGCCTCGGCCACCGGTGGAAACGCCTCGACGAACGCGGCCACGGCGCGCATGTCCTGCTCCGACATGTTCGCGCACACCGCCTTCATGACCTCGCCGCGCGGCCGGGTGTCCGTTTCGCGGAAGATCCTGAGCTGCTTGATCACGTAGTCCGCGTGCTGGCCCGCGAGCCGGGGAAACCGGCTGACGCCCTCGCCATGCTGCCCATGGCAGCCGATGCACGCCGAGACGCCCTTGTCCGGCAGGCCCGACTCGAAGATCGCCTTGCCCGCGCCGATCAGCGCGAGATCGCCGGCGTCGCCCAGCGTGGGGCGCTGGCTGGAAAAAAACGTGGCGATCTCGTCGATCTGCGCATCGGTCAGGTGCGTGAAGCCCCACATGTACCGCTTCGCATTCGGATCGGACCGGGCGTGATGCTTGAAGTCGGTGAGCTGGTCGACGAGGTATTCCTTGCGCTGCCCGGCGAGCTTCGGGAACATCGGCGACACCGACACACCGGTCGCGCCGTGGCAGTTCGAGCACACCTGCAGCGCGATGGTCTTGCCTGCCACGGCCGGGTTGTCGACCTCTCGCGAGCGCTCCAGGTCGTGGCAAGCCGACCCGGCCAGCAGCATCGCGAGCGACACGATATGGGCCACCTTGTTCATGTCACGAACCTCCTCGCCGCAATTTTTGCCGCGCGCTGAATCGATTCCGTTCGGCGACGGTGCGCATGCGCATCGACACGCGATGCGAGATGCGCGACGCCCGCTCGTTGCGCGTGCTCCAGTCGGCCACGCGCACGGGATACGCCGGACGGGATGTCAGAACGAAGCGACCCATAGGTACAGGAACAGCGTGTCGTTGTCCCTGGCGTTGCGCCCCATACCGTCGTAGTTGGTCGTCGCGCCGAGGAACTTGGTGAAGTGCGTGTATTGCAGGCCGACGCGCACGTATTGCACGGGTATCCAGAAGATTTCCGGCGTCCAGCCCTGCGTGTTCGGATGGAAATTCGCGCTGGCCGCATACAGCGTGCTGTCCGGCGTGCCTGTCGTGTTGAAGAACGACAGACTGACGCCGTATTTGTTCTGGTAGATGTACGACGCCTTGAGCCGCAGCGAGTTGAGATTCGCCGAGGTGTTGTCGCTCAGCACGAAGTTGTTCGGGTCGTGAATGTTTTCACGCACGTAGCGCGCCTGCGCGGTTATCGTGTGCGGCTCCAGCAGGTATTGGTACTGCGCGTCGAAGCCATAGTCGCGATAGCGCGTAACGCCCGTGCCGAAGATCGGGAAACTGTTCGGGTCGTTCGGATAGATATCGACGCTGAACCCGAACGCGCCAACCATCAGGCTATGAGGGCCCCAGTCGTGCGTCAGCGCAATGCGCGCATACGGGTTGTAGCCGCGCAGATAGACCTGCGGATGGTCCGGGTTCCCCGCTTTGCTCCCGTGACTCAGGAACGACCAGATGCCGTCGGCCGTGCTGTACGCGGTCAGCTCGGCATAGACCGTCTTGTTCCAGTACAGGTACGCCCCCGTGCCGACGGCCTGCATCGCGAGGGCCCCCTCGATCACCGGCGTGACCGGCACGCCGGCAACCGGGCTGATCGCCGACCCGATGTACGGGTAGCTCCAGGCCGGCGCGGTGTTGAAGACGTCCTGCACGGTCGGATTGTTGTGCAACGTCAGGCCGAGGATCAGGTCGTTCGCGGGGGACATGATCCGGTCGACGAAGCGGAAGTCGGTGTTGTCCGACGCCCACCAGCCTTTCCATTTGCCGCTGGCGTCCTGGTGATCGTAGTTCGCATAGGTGAACTGCGCGAAGCCGCCGATATGGTCGGTGATCTTCCCGGCGAGGAACACGCTCGCGAAGTCGAAGATCGGCAGGCCGTTCTTCGGCGTAATCGGATTGCCGTTGGCGTCGCTGTTGGCGCGCGTCTTGCTCAGATCGCCGACGGCCATCGCGGCGAACGGAATCGTGCGCTCGCCGAGCGTATAGCCGTTCAGCTTGAACATGCGCCCATACGGCGTGAGTTCCGGAAACTGCCCGCCGGCATGGCATGCGACGCAGCTTTGCCCGGTCTGGCGCGCGAAGATCGGCAGCGCGTGCGCGACGGACACCTGCAGCAATGCGAGCACCGCGAGCGCAACCAGCCAGCCGTAGCGTATCCCGTGCCGACGTGCGTCACGGCCGACAAGAACGTTTGCCATCGCTATTCTCCCCAACACCCGGTGTCGGACCACAGCGGCGCGACATGCGAACGTCGCGCGATGTCTTCATTGTGCGAAGCGCCACGCGGAACCGGCATGGGGTGACCCCCTCCTATCGCGTGCTGATCTCTACCCGAACGCGGCAGGGTGGCCGCTCACGGGACGATCCAGCCTCCATCCGCGGAAAGCTTCATGCGATCCGGCCCGGCGAACCGGACGATATAGCCGCCCTTCGAGGCGAAGCGCTGCCCGGGCGCGAGCGTCAGGCGCGGATAGTAGCCCGTGAGGATGCGGCGTTCCAGCATGTCCTGGATGCGCTCGACGAGGTACTCCCTCACGAACGCGTCGACCAGATGACCGAGCGTCTCGGCGAGCAGGCCGCAGGCCAGATACGTGTCCGCCTGTACCTGCGGCGCGACCATCGGGATCTGGCGGATCGTGAACCAGCCGAACGCATAATCGACGCGCACGCGCCGCCCTTCCGGCAAGTCGAACGGATACGCGATGCGTGTCACGTCGCGCCAGCGCGTCGGCAACGGCATGTTGTCGAGCCCGCCGAGCAGCCCTGACACGAAGACCGTGTCCGACGCGGGCGGCACACGGTCGAGCGCCGCGATGTCGGGCGGCCGCAGCCACAGCACGAGCACGTCGTCGCGCGGCATCCGATGCAGCGCATGCGCGACGCTGTCGCCGGGCGCGAGCGCATGGTTCGACACCGCGAAGCCGCGCGCTTTCAGCGCCGCGGCCAGCGCTTGCGCGCCCCGCTCGCCGTTGTCGCCCGCGCGATAGACCTGCCGCACGGTCTTCACCGCTTTCGTCGCCGGCCGCGCGCCGGCTTCGTCCAGGATGCGCGTCGCGATCAGGTCCGACTCGAGCAGCACGCCGCGCGAGAAGTACACCGAATAGAAATCGCGATCCGTTTCGACCGGCACCTCGACGTTCGGAAAGAGGCAAGGCACGGCCGCCTCCTCGCAGAAATCGTGAACCGGCGCCCAGTTCCTGCCGCCGAGCCCCGACACCACCGCCAGCACCGGCTGCCGCGCAAGATCCTGTCTCAACTGCGCCTGCCAGGTGTCCGGCGGCCCCTTGAGTTCCCACACATGCAGTTCCCAGCGGCGATTGACCATGAACATCATCTTGCGCGTCGAGCGCAGCGGCGGCGTCGCGCCGAATGGAAACGCGTTCTTGTCCGCGAAGTAGTGCTGCAGGACGTCGAGCATGCCCGCGCGCTTCACCGGGTCCGCGTCCGGCGTGATGATCGTCGCGAAATGCAGCACCGTGTCCGCCACGCCCTGCGGCTTGCGCCGGTCGAGGCGCTTCAGGTAGCCGGTCAGCGCGGCCAGATCGGCATCGTCGAGCGCGTACCGCGGCATCAGGCTGCCGAGCGGCTTGCCTTCGGAATCGATCCCGTCTCGCACGGCGCGCGCGAGCCGCTCCTCCGTGTACGGTTCGCGATCGGTGCGCATGCCCGGCACGTAGGGGATGTCGAGATCCTCGGCGGTTTGCGCGCGAGGATGAACCAGATAGCGCCACGTGATCGGTGGGATGGTGTTATTGCCTTCCTTCGAGCCCAGGCCGCTGCGCCGATGGCAATTGATGCATGCGGCGGCGGCGCCTTGCAGGCGCACGCCATCGTTGTGCACCGCTTCGAGCGGCTCGCCCGAGCCCAGGATGCCGCGCTGGAAGATTGCCTGTCCCGCGTCTGCCGGCGCCGGTTCGCCGCAGCGCGCGGCGCCCGCGGGCACGATCAGCGCGGCCAGCAGCACGCTGCGCACGAGCATGCGCGACGCGCGCGTGCAAAACCGCGCGAGGGCTTGCAGCGGCCCCCGGATGCCGTTCATGGTCACGGCGTCGGCCGGCCGGCGCGCGGCTTCGGCGGCGTCACGTCGGCATCGATCGACACCGGCCGGCGCCGGTCCGTCGAGGCCGGCCTGGCGAAGATCGCGTCGTCGAGCGGCGGGTTCAGCGACACCTTGTCGATGACCAGCGTGTCCTTGTTCGGCGACGACGCGGCCCCGCTGACGATCCTGAGCGGGATCCGCAAGCCGTCGATGGTCCGGTAGTCGCTGTACTTCACGTCGACGGTCACCGCGCCGCCCGGCCCGCGCACCTGGCGGTCGGCCTGCACGTCCAGGAACGTCTGCGCGTCGATCCACACGTGGCGCACCGCGCCGGAGGGCAGCTTTACCGCCAGGCGATACACGTTGCGCCCGTCGATCCGGTCGACGCCGTCGAGCGCCACGCCCACGCCCTTCGCGTCATGGTCGATCAGCGGCCCGTCGATCACCTGCTCGTCGCGCGCGGACACCAGCTCGTCCATCGTATAAGGCCGCACGCTCGCGCCGCCGCCTGCCTTCGCGCCGAGCTTCCAGCCTTCGTGGCCATCGAATGCGCGCACGCCCTTCTGGCCGAATACGGTGATCTCGAAGCGCGTCTTGTTCGGGCGTTTCATCGCGAGGATGAACGGCATGTCCCGCACGGGGGCGTTCGCGCTGTCCACATGGCCGGACCAGACCATCGTCCGGATCTTGCGCCAGGCGTCGAGCCCGCCCCGCGCCGCGACGTTCTTCTCGATGATCTGGTCCGCGCTCAGGTCGCGTCCCGGCAGTTGCTCGCACGCGCACAAGGCCGCCGTCACGCAGCCGGCGAACACCCACGATTCGATTCGTCTCATGGCCATCTCCCCCTCCGTTCGGATGCCGGGCTGGCGACTAGCGGCTCGCCGCCTTCGCGACGGCGAGTTGCGGCTTGCCGAACTGCGTGTCGTCCACCAGCCGATTCACTGCGACGTGATCGATCGTCAACCTGTGCGGCTGCTTCGCGCCGGCGACGACCGTCTCCAGCGTGTGGGGCACGACGAGACCGCCATCCTTGCGGAAGTCGCGAAAGAAAATGGAGACGCCATGCATCCTGCCGTCGAGCATGCGCGGCTCGCCGTCGATCTTCAGTTCGAGGAACGTCACCGCATCGATCCACACGCGACGCTCCGCCCGCTCTTTCGTCGTCACCTTCAGCACGTACGCACGATGCCCTTCGACCGTTTCCGAGCCGAGTAGCTGAACCGTGCTGCCCTTGCTCGCGTAATCGACGAGCGGCCCGTCCAGTTCCGCGGACTGCGCCGCCGATTTCGCCTCGGCGGGCGTATAGGGCTCGACTTCGTTACGGCCGAGAAACGGCCTGACTTTCCAGCCTTGCGTGCCGTCGTAGACCTGGAACGCCGTCTGCTCGTTGAAGCGGACTTCGAAGCGGCTCTTGTGCGGGCGCTTCATCGTCATGACGAACGGCAGCGCGGTGTTCTTCGTGCCGCCCGCCTCCATCAGCCCCGACAGCGTCAGCGTATCGACCGTGCGCCAGGCTTGCAGCCCGCCGCGCGCCGCCACGTTGCGCTCGACGATCTGCGCAGCGCTCATGCGCCCCGCCGATGCTGCCCTGGCCTGGGCGGTCCCCGCCGCGGAGGCCGCGATCGAATCGGGGGCCGACACGAGCAAACCCGCCAGCGAGGCCGCCCCAATCACTATCGAAAGAAACCGGGTCATGAGTCTTCTCCTCTCCCTGTGCCGCGAATCGCGGCCGCATCGTCATTCGACCACCAGCCCGTCGATATGCAACGAGCCGATGATCACATTCACGCGCTCGCCGGCCTTGACGATGTTGCCCTTGTTCGAGAACACCATCCAGTATTCCCGGCCGGCCTCGATGCCGCCGCTTTGCCGCAGCTGGCCGACCTTGTCCATCACCGGCACCTCCAGCAGCGCGTGACTCGTCTGTCCGTACAGATACGGCGTCGCGCCTCTGTCGGCGAGCCGCTTCGCGGCGACGGGATCGGTCACGCGGTAGCTGAAGCGGATCAGGTTGTCCGATGCAATGCGGTGCACCTTCAGGTTGTCGATCCCTCTCGTCATCATGTAGTAGGTCCTCGCGCGCTTCGGGAGGTCCGGCCGGTACGGCGAGTGCCTCGCACCGGCGGCGGACGCCGCCGGCGCGCCCTGCTGCGCCGCGGCCGGCTCCGTGACGGCGGCGGCGGCAAGGCAGGCGGCGACGGCGTAAAGCGCTGCCCGCCTGCGCAGCCAACGTGAACGGTTCATGGCCCTCTCCCTCAAGGCTGACTCAGCAACGCGCCGAGCCCCAGCGGATCGATCGGCAGGCCGCCCACGACGCCGGACGGCAGGAATTCGACCGCACCGACGTCGTACTTCCCCTGTTGCGGACGTGTCGTGCCGAAGAAATCGTGATCCGGCGCGCCCGCTTGCGTCCCGGTGTTGATCGCCGGAGAAGTCGAGCGCAGCGAGTAGTTGCCGAGCAACACGCCATAACCGGCGCTGCCTGACGAGATCGACATGTTGAACAGCGACAACGGGCCATACGTCATGTTGATCCACTGATTGCCCTCATCGGGCACCGCCGACGGCAGCAGGCTGAACAACGGATTCGGCAGCACCGTGTCCGAGATGCCGGGCGGCACCGCGAAGCCGTTTCCGCCGCCTTCCGGCGGCACGCGCGCCCCATTGCAGTACTGGCTCACGACCGACGGGTTGGCCCCGCTGTTGTTCGCGCTCGGGTAGTCGCCCGCATCGGTCAGGATCGAGTACTGCGGGTGCAGCGTGAGACCCGACTGATGGTTGCCCGGGCCCGTGTCGCCATACGCGCCGATGTCCCAATAGACCGCGTTCGGATCGCAATACCCCGTCGGATGCCCGGCCTGGTTCAACGTCGGGTTCAGCGCCACCGTGTTCTGCATCACGGCGGGATTCGTACTCCCGGCCACCGTGATGAAGAACGTGCGGTTCTGCCAGAACACGTTGTTGGTCAATACCGGGTTCGAGAACGTCGTGCAGTTCGGCTGGCCCGCCGGACACGCCACCCCGGCAGCGGTGAACGCGGCGACGAAGTTCGCCGTATGGCGCGCAGTCTCGAGCCCGGCCGGCTGGTACGTCGACGTCGTGATCGGGTTGCACGTCGTTTGCGCGCCGACCGTGGTGCAGTTCGGCGGTCCGACGTTCGCCTGGGCGGCCGCATCCGTGTTGAACAGCACGCCGGCGGACGCCGTCGCGTCGTTCGACATCACGGTGTTGTTGACGAAGCTCACGGCCACCGCGTCCTGCAACGACACGCCGCCGCCGCCCCAGCCCGCGACATTGTTCGCGACGATGTTGTTGATGACGCGAACCGTGTACCAGTTCGCCGCGGTGTTGGGGCTGCGCTGCACGTCCGTGCCGTTCACCTGCTGCAGCCGCAACCCGCCGCCCTTGCCGCTCTCCGCCGTGTTGCCCATGATCAGGTTGCCGTCGATCACGAGCCGCGGCCCGATGCCGTCGGACAGTTGCGGTGCGCAGTCCGTGTCGACCGTCGTGTTTTCGCAGAAGGTGCCGTCCGGCGGAACGCCCTGCGCGATGATGCCGCCGCCGTAGGTGGGCAGTGTCGGGTTGTTGCTCTGGTTGAACAGCACCCAGTTGTGCGAGATGTCGCCGGCGTAGCTGAACCCGAAGTGCGCGACGCCTCCGCCGTCGCCGCTGCTCATGTTGCCGCACACCCAGTTGTAGTTGAAGTGATAGTTGTCGGCGCCCGTGCAGAATACGACGCCTCCGGCCGACGACGGCGTGCTCGAATTGATCTCGTCGCCGTACGACGCGTTCGACGTCACCGAGTTGTGGTGCACGTTCACGCGCTGGTTGAAGCCGAACGGAAGCTCGGTGAAGCCATCGGCCGCGATCGTGCCGTCCGGCACCTCGACCTGGCCGACCGAGATGCCGCCCGAGAGCGTGCCGGCGTTCGAGAACACACGGTTGTTCGACACCTCCATCAGATGGTTCCAGCCGTGCAGGAAAATCCCGCCGCCGCCTTGCGAGCTGTTCGTGACGGTGATGCCGTCGATGCGCGACGGATTGCACAGGAAGTTGCTCGGATTGTTCGCGCAATCGGGCGGGTTCGGCTGCAACGTGGTCGGGCCCGTGAGCGGCACGCAAATCCCGTTCGCGGTGCAGTTCGGGTCAGGCTGCGGCACGCCGCCCACGAGCACGTCCTTCACGCCCTTGGCGAGCACCGTGATGCCGGCGCCTTCGTAGGCGCCCATCAGCGTCGGCTCGAGCAGCATTTCGCCGAGGTTGCCGTTCAGGTTCGCGTCCCACCCCACGGTCGGCTCGAACGGGATCGGATCGACCTTGCGCTGCATCGCCGTCGGGCACGTGTAGGTGCCGCTCGGGTCGAACGGGTTCGATGCCGAGATCATCGCGCCGTTCATCGCGACGCCGAACAGGCAGTCGACCTCCCTGCGCCACGCGTCGATCTTGCCCGACGGATGCGTATTCGCGTTGATCACCACGGACGGGGCGCCGACGCCTTGCAGCCGCACCGGCTTCCACATCACGACCATTTCGTTGTAGTTGCCCGGGCCCACGATGATCAGGTCGCCCGGCGTCGCCTTGTCGATCGCGGTCTGGATCGCGTTGTTCGTCGCGTTCTCGCCGTTCACGTACGTCGGCGCCTTGCCGCCCACCGTCACGGTAACCGTGTCGATCGTGCGCTTGCCGCTTGCGGTCGTGACGACCAGTTCGCCGCAGGACGTCGGGGTCGACACGCCGCGTTGCTGAACCGTGCAGGTCGGGGCGGTCGGCGGTGTCGCCAGTGGCGTCACGACGACATGGATCTCCGTGTCGGTCCACGACTGCACCGACGCCACGTTGCCGCCGATCGTGACCTTGCCTTGCGCCGCACCGAAGCCGTAGTGGCGCTTGACGAATTTCTGGTTGAACGGCGCCGTGGTCGCGCCTGGCCCGTCGTACGCATGGTTCGGCACGACCTGATCGCCGAGCGCCTTGATCGTCAGCTGGTGACCGACCGCGCTGACCCACGGGCCCGCCCCTCCGCCGCTCGCGTCGCCGGTCACGCTGGCGATCGCGGGCGTGCCGTCCGGGTACGCGCAGTCGGGCGGATTGTAGCCGGACGCAAACGCCTGGACCGGCACCACCGGCGTGTCCATGTACTGGGTCTGCCCGGGCATGAACGGGATCTCGTAGCAGAACTGGCTGTAGGCCGGGTTGAACAGCGGATCGCGGATCGTCTGGCCCGGATGCGCCGGGTCGGGCATGTCCGGATCGTTCATGCAGGCGACCATCATCGTCGGCGCGTAGCCGGTCGGATTCGGCGGGTTGACCTGCCACGTCGAATAGTTCAGCCCGTTGAAGATGCCCCACGAATCCGAATACGTGCGCGCGATCTCATTTCCGGCGAAGTCCTTCATCGAGATCGGCACGTTCGGCACCGCGAACTTCTCGCCGAACTGCGGCGAGTACGGATCGAACTCGGACGAGAAATCGTCGAGCATGAAGCCGGTGTAGTGCGCGGCGACATGCGTCGAGCTGAACAGCCAGAACTTCGCGAGCGCCGACATCTCGTTCGTGAGCGTGACCTCCTTGCGGTCGCACAGGTGCCGCGAGGCGCCCGCGAACGGCGCGACCTCCTTCGAGCCCGGGAACAGGCTGATGTAGTCGGGCACGACACGCAGCGCGCCGACGCACGGCCAGAACGTCTCGACACTGCCCGTGTCGCCTTCGTGCCGCGGCGTCGAGCCGAGGTCCGTCGTCGGGTTCTGCGCACTGTTCCGGTTGAAGGTCGAATTCATCGCCGCCTGGTCGGGCAGGATGAAGATATTGCCGAGGCCGCCGAACTGTTGCGTCACCGGCGCGATGTAGTTGTCGCCGATCAGGATGTTCTTGTCCTCCTCCTTCACGAGCTCGTAGCCCGGCGGCACCACCACTTCGACGACGTATTTCCCGGCCGGCAGCATCTGCGTGCCGTCGCCCGACGGATTCGGTGCGCAGATCGTGCAATTCGTGGCCGTCGGCAGGCCCGTCGACGGGTTGCGCGCCGTCACGCTCGGGAACTGGTACATCCCGTCGTAGGGCGCCGGCTGCACCTGGTTGAACGCGTGCATGCCGTCATAGCACTTGAACTGCGAATTCGCAGGCAGCGCGCGATGCGTCGGGTCGAGCCACTGCGGGCTGTTCTTCAACGTATAGAAGAACGGGTCGCTCGTCTCCTGCCCCGGGCAGTTCATGTTCGGAATGCCGTCGGAGCGGAAGCCCTGCGCCCAGTCGTCCCAGCTGCTCGTCTTCGTCGTATCGACGAGCACGAGCGTCGTCGTGCCGTCCGCGGCCGTGCCCTCCTGGTACAGGTTGACCGTCACGTTCGGGATGTTCGGCGTCCAGCTCGTGTGAATGAGCAGCGCGGGATCGTCGAACGGCCGCGTCGACGCGTAGATCACCTCGCCCTTGATGCCGCCGTTCTCGGTCGGGAGGTATGGCTTCTTGCCGAACTCGATGAACGAATTCTGACCCGAGAAGCCCTGCCAGCCTTCGGTCGTCACCCATGGCGGATCGATCCGCGCGGTCGACGGGTTCGTGCCGGACTGGTCGGCGCAGTCCGCATCGTTGCAATACCTGGCGCCCGGCACGCGCAGGTTCGCCGGCAGATGCGCGGTCGACGATTCGATCGTGTTGGCGAAGTTCGCCGCGATGTTCGAGCTGCCTCCGCCGGTCGTGCCGTCGACCGGGCCGCCCGCGTCATAGACCACGTGCACGCCCGTCTGCTTGTAGCGCGTCGTGTCGGCTTCGACCACATACCAGTTGAACAGCGGGAACACTTCGTTGAACCCGGCGAAGCCGTTCAGGTCCGTGTTGTTGAAATTCGAATAGCTGCCGTCACGGAAGCGGATGTTGGTCGGCACGAGCGTGAGCCCCGGCTCGCTGCCCTGCGAGACGCCGTCGCCGTTCTGGTCGAAGAAGGTCCGCGTGTACAGGTTCGTATGCCACTGCAACACGGGAATGTCGCCGAGGTTCTTCGACTGTCCGCCCTTCAACTGCGTCGCCGTCGCCAGTCCGTCGACGATCTGGTCGTTCCATTGGTCGAAGACCGTGATGCGGAACGTGCCGTCGGGCAGGCCGCTGACCGTGAACGTGCCGTCGGCATTGCACTTGGTAAAGGCGATGTCCTCCCCGTCGGTGTCGCCGACGCTCACGTAGCACTGCGTGAAGCCCAGCGAGTCGCGCGAGCCCGAGCTGTACAGGTTCTCGTTCGGCGGGCGGCTGTAGTGCAGGTTCGTGATCCGGCCGGAGACCGAGTTGTTGCACGTCGCGCCGGCGCACACCACCGGCAGCCGGGCGTTGATGATCTTCGGGTTCGCGAAGCCGATCGACACGTGGAAGCCCGCGGGCCCGAACTCCTGGAAGTACGACGGACCGCCGACCTTGATGAACGCGTCATGGCCCTTCTGTCCGTCCAGCGTGTTGGTCTGCAGCCATTCCTCGCCACGGCCGATCCGGTCGGCGCCCGGCGTCGCGACGACGCCATAGCGGCCCGGCATCAGGTTCGCGATGACCGCCTGGCCGACGAGGGGCGACGGCGTCTTGCCGTCGGACTCGTATTTCGGGCAGGTCGGGATCATGCCGACGAGACCGTCGGTTGTCGTCGAAATCGGGCACGCGCTCAGGCCCGTCGCAGGATCGATCGTGCCCTGCAGCGAGTTCGACAGCGGCATGTTGAACATGTCGTAGGTCATCTGCCCGGTGGCGTCGCCGGTGCCGCCGGCGTCGTCGAACAGCTTGATCTCGAACCCGCCGAGACCCGGCTCATGTGCGGTGCCGAAGCTGTCGCTGCCGCCGGTCACGTCCACTTCCCCGTTGACGGGCGCATCGTCCTCGAACACGAATATCGAGATCTTCGCGGTCTGCAACGGCGTCTCCTGCAACAGCACGTTGACGCGCTTCTGTGCCGGTGCGATCGGCGCGCCGCCCATCGTGTGGCCGCAGGCGCCCTTGCCCGGCAGGAAATCCGCCCCGCCGGGACCCGACGGGCAATCTTTCGAGATGTCGAACTGCCGTTTCGGTCCGGTGGGGTTGTTCGGGTCGACGGGCTGCGGGGCGCCGGCGCCGTTCGAGAAGCTGTTGCCCGCGTCGCCCGGCAGGATCGAGATGTAATAGTGCTTGGTCGGATCGAGCGACACCTGGCTCGGGTCGACCGGCACCTGCTGCGCTGCATTCGTGCGGCACGTGCCGTCGCCGATGTCGCATACCGTGGGCACGTGCGTGTTGGTTGCGGGATCGAACACCGTCTGCCCCGACTCGCACGCCACCGTGCCGACGCAACCCGCTGCGACCACCGGCATATAGCTCGAATGGAAGCTCGTGCCGAGACTCGGCACCGGCAGCGGCGGACAGTTCGCCGGGCGCGGCGTCGTGTTCACCTGGCAGGCCGGGTCGATCTGGAACGTGCGGTCTTCCTCGATGATCCACCGATAGTCGGTGAGCTGCACGGGCGTCATGCCCGGCGCCGTGCTCGGCGCGTCCAGCACCTTCACCGCAAGTCCGCTGCCGCCATTGAACGTGACGGTCACGGTCGCGGGTGCGCTCGCGGTCTTCTGCGAATTGACCGCCGTGTACTTGAAGGTCACGCCTGCGGTCGCGCTGCCGACAGGCGGCACGCTCGGCGCCACGACGAACGAACCGTCCGCGTTCAGCGTGACGGTGCCGCCGCTGACACTGCTCGGCACCACTGCCGCGGCGAGCGGCAAACCGCCGGGGTCCGTGTCGTTGCCGAGCACACCCGGTGCGCCGATTTGCAGCCGCGACGCGACGTTGCTCGTGTAGCTGTCGTTGTGGGCGACCGGCGGACCGGACAGGCAGCCGGCGGCTTGCGTGCAGGCGGCCAGCGTCACCGTCGTGGTAATCGACGGATTGCCGTTCGCCTGATACACGAAGCTGTCCGACGTCGTGCCGGTATTGGGCACGTAGCTGAAGGTGCCATCCTGGTTCAGCGTCACCGTGCCGTTTGCCGGCTTGGTCACGAGCTGCACGCCATAGACGCCGACGTCATTGGCGATCACCCCTTTCGCCGGGTCCGCCACGGTCAGCGTGTTGCCCGCCACGAGGAAGTACTTGTCGGGATTGGCGACGACATTCTGGCCGCCACCGCCCGCCGACGGAAGCACGCCGTTATTGACGCGGAGATACGCCTGCATGCCGCCGTCGCGCTGGTTGTTGGTGGACAGGCTCAATTGCCGGTCGAACACCGGCAGCGCGGCCGCGTTCTGACCCGGTGCGTTCATCAGCACGTCGTAGGTCTTGCCCGCCGCCAGGAACACGGTGGACTGCACGCGCGGGTTGCCGGGCAGCGGATTGCCGTCCTCCGCGACGAGCGTGAACCCGGAAACCGCGGAACTGCCGGTTTGCGCACCGACCACCGACGGCACGTGCATCCGCAGGCCCGCGTTCACGAAGCGCAGGAGCACCTTGCCGGTCGACGCCGGAGCACTCGCCGGGAACGACGACCGGTTCGGATTCGTGCGATCGAACGCGACGCCGTTGATCAGGTAGTAACGCGGATCGAAGTTCACCGCCGGCGGGTAGCAGGTGCCGAACGAAGTGGAATGCGAGTCCCCGCAACCGCCTGAAAGACCCGACCAGACCTTGCTTTCGCTGAAGCCGGGCGTCGCCACGGCCGCAGCGACCGCGGCGTTCTGCACCGGATCGATTTCGCTCAGCACGAGGGGGATGTCGGCATCGTAGCCGACGCCCGGATAGGCAATCGCTTGCGACGTCGCGGAGGCCGGCGGGGTCCGCACCACGAGTACGCCATAGAGGCCCATCGGCGCCTGGATCGATGGATGGGAGCCCGATTCGATCAGATAGGTGCCGGGCCGCAGGTTGTTCCATAGCAGCGTCGTTGTCGCACCGTGAGCCACCTCGGTCGAGAACGACTGGACCCGGGGCCCTTGCGCGGGCGGCGTGAACGTCGCGCCGCTGCCGGTTCCGGCGATCGGCCAGGTCGTCGAGGTCTGCGTCGGATGCACCGGGCTGGGGGTCGACGTCGCCGTCTTGCCGAGACCGCCGCCCAGCTGGCCGACGATCACGAGCGAGGTCGGCACGGAGGCCGGCAGACTGTTTGTGAGGTTGATCCTCAGCGACGCGCCGGACGGCACGGTGATCACCACCGGCGACCAGTTCAACCCGGCGCCAGGATTGGCCGCCGCGCAGGTGGCCGGCGCCACGGCGGCCGCCGAGCACGTGTAGCCCCACATCGGCACGACCTGGCCGTCGGGCATCATGGCTGTCGTGGCCTTCGCCGTCAGGTTCACGGTCTGGGCGAGCGATGCTTCACTCGCCGCCAGAAGAATGGACGCGGCGAAGCCCGCCTTGACCAGGTGGAGTAACGTCGCCTTGAACTGGATGAGTCTCATTGCGGTTCTCCCCGCCTCTAGTTGCCTTCGTTGATAACGAAGACTTGTGGATCAACAAGCATCATCATCATCATTCCGCCCGGGAAGATGTTGTTCGTGGTGATCTCGCGTTCATTGTGCGAATGCCACATGAATGCAAAGCCCGCTTCGCTTCCCGGAGGGTTCGCGATCGTGCCGCTCGGCGGCGTCGTGCCCGTCGGCGAGGTCGCGCGAATCGTCGCGTCCGGTCCGAGATAGGGACTGCCGCCATACCACGCCCCGTTCGTCAGGATGTGCGAGTCGGGCAGCGTGACCGGTCCGCCGCTGCCGACGTTCCCGAACGGATGCGCTTCGAGCGCCTTGTTGTGGTCCGCGCACCATTCGTAGTAGTTCGGCGCCGTCGGGTCTGCCGTGTAGTAGCCGTTCGCATCGGGAATGCACACGCTGCCGTCGCCCGCCTTGTGCCCGTAAACGTCCCAGTTCAGGCCCTTGCCGGTCCAGTAGAAGATGCCGTCCATGGTTTCGCCCGGCGTCGTGGTCGTGGTGAACAGCAGCGGACCCGCGACTTTGGTCGCGTCCGACTTGGCAAGAAGCAGGTTCCCGTCGCGCGCTAGCACGCGGACGTGATTGCCGTGTTCGTGGAATGGATGCTGCCAGCGGCCCGTGCCGATGATCCGCAACAGCACCAGTTCGCCGGGGTGCATGTGCGGATTGCCGTTGTAGGGCTGATGCGGATACTGGAACGAATAGTTCGGGTCCATGTCGTCCGGCATCGAGCGGCCGTTGATCATGAAGTAAGCCGGGTGATAGGGCTCGGTCGCGACGGTCATGCAGCCCGTCGGCAGCGTGCACGTCTTCGCGGCCTCCTGCTCGGCCTGCGTATGGATGCGTGGATCCATTTCGGAGAACTGAAACAGGTACTCCCGGTCGTAGCACGCCGAGCCGTGGTTGTACGCCGCCGCCGCATTGCGGTAGTCCGGCTGGCCGTCGGGCAGCGTCGCTGCGACCGTGCGGCACCCCTGCGGCACGGCAAGCACGCCGGGCGCCGACGTCGGCAACACGATGATCGCGCCGTAGAGGCCCATTTCGATCTGCAGGTCGCCCCGCGTGCCGCTGTAGTACGTGTGCGTGCCGGGCGTCGCCGCGACGAAGCTATAGGTGACCGTGTTGCCGTGAGCCGCTTCGCGCGTGAGCAGCCCAGGCACGCCGGTAAGCGAGGCCGGACACGTGCCGTCCGGGTTGAGCACCGCCGCGCACACCTGGAATCCCTGAAAGAGGATCGACGTGTTGCCCGCGGCCGCAGGCAGGTTGTTCGTGAGCGTCACGGTGATCACGTCGCCCTGCTTGACGATCAGCGTCGGCCCGGGAATCTGCATGCTCGGACAGGTCGCGCCAGTGATTCCGGCAGGCGAGAATCCCGCCGGCGCCGTGCGGCAGCCATAGCCCCATGAATAGACGCTCGTGCCGTCCGGCTGGCTGATGCGACTCGCCTCCGCGCTCAGCTCGAAGTGCGTACCGGTGATGCCCGGCGCCGCCGCCTGCACCGGCAGGCAAAGCAACGCGGCAAGCGTCGCCACGACAAGCCGCGCAAGGCGTCCAGCGCCCCTGCGCGTTGCAGTCCAGGTGTGATGAGTGAATTGACCCACGATATTTCTCCTAGATGCAAGACTTCGTGGCCGGGTTCAATGCGCCAGGGCAGATGCGGACTTCCGTCATCAAGCCCCCGAAGTTCTCGGCGTCGTTCGACAGGTGATCGAGATTCGGCGTGTACAGGTAAAAGACCGAACCCGGCGCGTACTTCGTCGTGTCGCTCGCATCGAGAATCACGTCAATGGATTCGCCGCCGCCGAGCGTGATCGAGTTCGCGTAGTAGGTCATGTCATTGCCGGCCATATCGCGCAGCAATCGGGCGTTGATGCCGATCACGTGCATCGGGACGCCGAGCGACGCGAGCGTCTGGAATTCGGTGACGTCGAGATCGGAAATCCTGAGCAGCGCCCTGCCGCCGGCCGGAATATTGATGATGGTCGGCAGCGGCTGGGAAAAATGCGGTGTGCCGTCGGCCACCGGGGTCTGCATCGCGCCGCCGGTCACGGTGTCCGGATAGCTGCGCCCGTTCAGCATGAAGTACTTGTCCTTCATGTCGGTGAACGGTTCCGGATTGAACGTCATCCCGACGAAATGGAAGTTCGGATCGAAGCCGTGTATCTGCACCGGATACTCGACGTCGTACGCCGTCGAACCGTCGCCGTCGTTGTATGCGTACAGCGTCGGCTTGCCGCTCTTGTCGTTGAGATGCAGCAGGCCGTTCGAGGGCGGCAGCGGCGTCGAGCACAGAATGTCGTTGCCGCACCGGGTGCGCAGATCACCTTGCTGTTGCACCAGCGCGTTGTACAGCGACTTGCCCGCAGGCACCCGGTTTTGGCGCGGCCGCACGAAGATCTGGCCGACCATGCCCATCTGCAGGTGCTCGGGCGGCGTGATGTGGCAGTGCCAGAAGTAGGTGCCGGCATCGGGTGCGAGATAGTAGTAGGTAAAGCTGCCGCCGATGTTGATCGCCACCGACGCATCCGGCACGCCGTCATAGAACGACGACGCGTTCGGATAGCCGTGGAAGTGCACCGTATGCTGCTCGAACAGGTCGGGGCGCATGATCATGCCGACATTGGTGAGCGTGAGGAAGAACTCGTCGTCCTCGTCGATCGCCATCTCGGGCGCCGGCATGTTGCCGTTCATCACGCCGATATCCATGATCGGACGCGGATCCACGTGGCCGGTCAACTGTCCTGGCGGCGAGGATTCCGGATCGGGCACGAGGCCGACCGCACCGTTGTAGGTCGCATCCGTTCTCGGATCGCCGACCGTGTTGAACACTGCCGCGAACTCGGTACCCGCGAGACCCGCCTGGATGTCGGCAATGCCGGACAACGGACCGAAGGAAAACAGATAGGTCTGCGTACCGTCGGCCATCGTCGCATAACCATCGCCGCCCGAGATCTGCTGGCACTTGATCGCACCGTTGACCTTGCCGGTCGACGTGGAGTTCTGTCCGGTGAAGGACGGCCCGGTGTAGGCAGGTTCCGGCGCACCAGGCGCCAGCGCGGTCGGGTGCGCCGGCGTGGTGAACGGGCACTGGACACGGAACGATTGCGCGAACGACGGAACGGCGGACAGCAGGAGCAACAGTGCCGCCACACTGCTGCAATACGTGCGGGTGCTGAACATATGACCTCCATCCTTGGGGTCAACCAGCGATACGCGCTGGACATCATGCGCTGTTGCGAACGCGGGCCGGCGACGTCTTCGCAATGACCCGTAGCTGGATTGTGCAGAGGCGCATGAACGCCGGGGATGGGGCACCCACCTACTTTTCCGGTAGGGGGGGCCTGCGCGCGAGGGGGCGAGTTGTACGGAGCGAAGGCTGGCGCGCGCGCCGGTGGCCGCGAGCGGTCAGCCGCGCGCGACGGACGGGCGCGTCGACCGCATCCCGGCCCGGCATGATTGCTTTCATTTTGATTTCATCGGCATGCGCGTCGTGGACGACGCGCATGCCGCGGGCAGGCACGGCGATCGGCGGGAAATCGTCAACGGCGGATGTTTGAGAGTCCTGCGCCCTGTCCGCCACCCATCGCTCACACGTCCGGATCCGGAATCCGCGCCGACTGAATCACGACGAGCGTATCCCCGGCCTCGATCCGGCACGGCGGATCCTCATAGAACGAATGAATCTTGCCGCCCCGGTCGAGCCCGACGACGATCGCGCCCGGCACGACGTTCGTCATGCAGCCGATCTCGTGCTTCATCGCCGGTCGCTCGACCAGCGTCGCGCGGCCGCGGGTCGACAGCATGTCGTTGACGAACGGCACGATGTAGCGGCTGTGCACCGCGTCGGCCAGCAGCAGCGCGCCGATCTTCGTCGACGACACGATCACGTCGGCCCCCGCCTGCCGCAATTGCCGCTGGTACAGGTTCTCCTGGATGCGCACGACGATCTTCGTGTCGGGCGCGATGCTGCGCACCGACAGCGTCAGCAGGATCGCGGTCGGATCGTCGGTCACCGAGATGATCACCGCCTTCGCCGCGCGCACCTGCGCCTGCTGCAGCAGGTCCTCGTGCGCGGGGTCGCCGAGCAGCCCGGTCACGCCGAGCGAGGTCGCGGCCTCGAGCGCCTGCTGCTGCGAGTCGATCACGATGACCGTCGCCGGATCGACGCCGCTTTCGAGCAGCTCGCGCACGGCGATCGAGCCCGACAGGCCGTAGCCGCACACGACGATGTGATCGGTCAGTTGCTTTTGCAGGCGTTTCATGCGGAATTCCTCGACGACGCGCTGGATCACGAACTGATACGCCGTGCCCAGGAAGATGAACCAGATGCCGATGCGGATCGGCACGATGAAGAATGCATCGATCAGGCGCGCACGCGCGGTGACCGGCACGATGTCGCCATAGCCGACCGTCGCGACCGTGACCATCGTGAAGTAGACAAGATCGGCGATGCCCATCGGCGTGCTCTTCGTCGAATCGCGCAGGCCGTCTCGATCGAGATACAGCACGAAGAAAGCGAGCGCGCACAGGAACACGACGAGGCCGAGGCGGAACAGCAGCGTGCGATGCGGCGACGTCGCGGGACGCGTGAACAGCGTGCGCGCGCGCGGTGCCTGCCATGGGTTGCGGGCGCGCCGCAGGCGGGAGCGCAACGACCGGCGCTGAGCGGATGGCGAAGCCAACGGGAAGGTCTCCTGAAAGATGCGGGGTGAATTCTACGATGCGAACGCGCGTCGCGGGCACCTGCGCCGGACACACGCGGCACGGGTGTCCGCGCCGATCGTCACAGCATGCTGCGCGGGCGCACCATCGTGCCGTCGACGAAACGCCGCGCGCGGAACGCGGCGAGGTCGAGCGACGGCGCGCCGGTGTCGATCCATTCGGCGAGCAGCCGGCCGACGATCGGCCCCATCGCGAAGCCGTGGCCGCAGAAGCCGGTCGCGATCGCGAGCCCCGCGGGCGTGCCGGGCGCGTCGATCACCGGAATGCCGTCGGGCAGCACGTCGATCAGGCCGGCCCAGGCCTCGACGACCTGCGCGTCCTTCAGCGCCGGAAAGATCGCCTTCAGCTTCGCGAGCGCGCGCGGCGCGTGCGCGCGGTTCGGCTGCGGCTGCGGATCGCGCGGCTCGATCGGGCCGGGCCCGCCGCCGAGGCGCGCCACCAGGTCGCGCCACGTTGCACCGTTCAGGTGCAGCCGGAATTTCTCGCGCTGCGACCAGAATTCCGGCCAGAACACGCTCAGCCCGCGCAGGTGGCCGAGCGTGAGGTCGACGTCGGCCTGCATGTCGTCGGCGAGATTGATCGCGCCGTTGCTGCGCTGGCGGATGCCGAGGCCGTGCCCCCAGATCGTCGACGCGGACACGGGCGGCAGCACGTTGGTGCGCATGCAGGTGCCGCGCACGGCCTGCTGCGGCAGCCGGATCCCGAGCCCGTCGAGCAGCCGGAAGCTCGTCGCGCCTGCCGCGCAGATCACGCGCGACGCGCGGATCGCGCCACGCTCGGTCTCGACGCCGACGACCGCGCCGCCGGCCGTCTCGATCGCCGTCACGCCGCAGCCCTCGAAGAACCGCGCGCCGGCTTCGCTCGCGCGCGCGGCGAACGCGGCGGCCACGCGCCGCGGCTCGGCCTGGCCGTCGCTCGCGGTGTAGAGGCCGCCGAGCGCGGGCGCGGCAAGGCCGTTCACGTGCTCGCCGATCTGCGCGCGCGTCAGCGTGCGCGTGTCGAGCCCGTGGTCGCCTGCGACATTCAGCCACGCCTGGAACGACGTCCAGTCCGTTTCGTTGTCCGCCATATAGAGACAGCCGCCCTGGCGCCACTCGAGATCGAAACCGAGGGTGGCCTCTAATCCTTCCCAGATCCGCATGCCGGCCATCATCAGCGGCACCTCGGCCGCCTCGCGCCCCTGCTGGCGCACGAAGCCCCATGCGCGCGCGGACTGCTGCCCGGCGAGCCGCGACTTGTCGAGCACGACGGCCTTCAGGCCACGCAAACCCAGGTAATACGCGGCTGCGCAGCCCATGATGCCGGCCCCGGCGATCACCACGTCGGCTTCGGCCGGAAAAGCCGCGTCGGCACGCGTCAGCATGTCGTGAAGCGGGTAGGTTGTCGTCATTATTTCTTGTTGGTGAGTAATGTGCGAAGCATGTGATCGTGCCCCGTAACGTTGCGAAACACCTTTCACACAATCGCACCTTTCACGACGGGGAACCGATGCCATTTTGCGGTAAAGTTATCTTTTTCGCGCGTGGCCGGTCGGCTCGCCACCGGACGTCGCCACCGATTGTCCGCCGAGTTCCGCCGCAAGGCGTCGTCCTGAACGTCATTCGACCCGATCCGTTCCCGTAGCATGACCACTGAAGCAATCACCACGGATTCCCTCGCGGTCGCCGAGCGCGTGCGCGAGCTGATGACCCGCAACGGCATCGGCAAGCGGCAGCAGACCACCGAGCTGTGCCGCATCCTCGACCTCAGCTTTTCGCAGGGCCACCGCAAGCTGCGCGGCAGCAGCCCGTGGACGCTCTCGCAAATCAAGAAGGTCGCCGAAGCGTACGGCGAGCCCGCCGCGCAACTGTTCGGCGCGCAGACGCTCGACCCCGGCATGGTCGGCGCGTATTCGCAGGAAGCCGTGCTGTACGCGGGCGTCGCCGAGATCCCCTGCACCGCCTGGATCGGCGCGCCGCTCGAGGCGGGCGCGCGCCCCGAGTTCGTCGCGTACGAGCAGAACGGCCGCTGGCGCGTGCTGCGCCATAGCGGCGTGCTCTACCAGAACGCGTACGACGTGCACAAGATCGAGATCTACCCGCGCCGCGCGGAGAACGACAAGCTGCTCGTCGCCGTGATCGATCCCGATCGCGTCAGCGCGACCGAGCTGTGCCGCTATCTCGAACGGCAGGGTTTCGCGACGGCCGCGTTCGACGGCCTCACCGCCTTCGTCGATGCGCTGCAGGGCCAGGCGTTCGACGCCGTCGTCACCGAATGGCTGTTCGACGACTGCACGGCCGCCACCGCGATCAAGGCGGTGCGCACGTCCGACAACCCGGGCGCGCCGATCTTCGTGCTGACCGGCGACCTGCTCACCGGCCGCGCGAGCGAGGCGGACATCAGCGAAGCGATCCGCGCGTTCGACGCGGTCTGCTACGAAAAGCCCGCGCGCATGGCGATCCTCAGCGCGGATCTCGCGAAACGGCTCGCGCGGGGCTGAGCGCCCCGCTCCGGCGCGCCGCCTCCCTCGGCCGGATGGCCGGCGCGCATGCCACGGCCGCGCACGGGTTCCTCAGTACAATAGGCGCACCCGTTCACGCCCGCCGGCACCCGCCGCGCCCGACGCCATGGCCCGCCTCATTCCCGACGACTGGAAAAGCCTCGCCGCCACCGGCGCGGCGGAACGCGAGCGCGAGACGCTCGCCGCCCTCGAACACGCGCTGCCCGACGACTACACCGTGTACCACGGCGTGCACTGGACCCGCGCCGACCAGGGCTTCTCGGTGTTCGGCGAAGCGGCGTTCGTGGTCGTCAGCCCGGCCGGGCGCATCCTGCTGATCGAGCAGAAGGCCGGCTTCCTACGCGAGACCCCGAAGGGGCTCGTCAAGGTCTACCTGCAGACCGAGCGCAACGTGTCGATCCAGCTCGCGCGCACCCAGGAGACGCTGCACCGCCGCCTGACCGCCGCGCTCGGCGCGGGCGTCTACGGCGTGGATGCGCTGCTCTACTGCCCCGACTACACGGTCCGCCAGGCCGCGATCGCGGGCGTGCCGGCCGAGCGCATCGTCGACGCGGCGCGCAAGGCGCGGCTCGCGCAGGTGATCCTGCAACTGCTGCCCGCCGACGAGGCGCGCGTCGCGAACGCGCCGAAGATCCACCACTTCCTCGCCGACGAACTGGCGCTCGCCCCCGACACGAGCGCGCTCGTCGGGCAGGCCGGCACGCTCGTCACGCGGCTGTCCGGCGGCCTCGCCGCATGGGCCCGCCAGCTCGAGTTCACGCCGTTCCGGCTGCGCGTGACGGGCACCGCGGGCTCGGGCAAGACGCAGCTCGCGGTGCAGGCGATGCGCGACGCGATCGCCGCGGGCCGGCGCGTGCTCTACGTATGCTTCAACCGGCCGCTCGCCGACTACATCGCGCGCATCGCGCCGCCCGGCGCAAAGATCGCGAACTACCACCAGCTGTGCGACTGGGTCGTACGCGACAGCGGCCATACGCCGGATTTCCAGGCGCCCGACGCGTTCGAGCGGCTCGCCGCGCGCTTCGCCGACACGCCGGTGCCGGAGCGCTGGCGCTTCGACGTGTTGATCGTCGACGAGGGGCAGGATTTTCATCCGTCGTGGGCGGTGGCGCTGGAGCGGCTGCTCGCGCCGGACGGCGCGTGGTGGTGGCTCGAGGATCCGTTGCAGAACCTCTACATGCGCGAGCCGGTCGCGCTGCCGGGCTGGGTCACGCTCAAGGCGCTCACGAACTACCGCAGCCCGCGCGACCTGCTCGAATTCGTGCGCGACGTCGTCGGCCGCGTGGAGCCGCTCGCGGCCGAGCTGCGCTCGGGCAGCCCGTTCGACGGCTCGGATCTCGCGGTGTCCGCCTACGGCGACGCGGACACGTCGCCCGCCGCGCTGGCCGACGCCTGCATCGACGCCACCAAGCGCGCTATCACGCACGCGCTGTCGCTCGGGTTCCGCAAGCAGGATATCGCGGTGCTGTCGTATCGCGGCAGGGAAAGCTCGGCGCTCGCGGCGCTCGACCAGCTCGGGCCGCACCGGGTCAAGCGCTTCACCGGCAAGTACGACCTGTTCGGCAACCCGGAATACGTCGACGGCGACGTGCTGCTCGATTCGATCTACCGCTTCAAGGGCCAGTCGGCGCCGTGCGTGATTCTCACCGAGATCGACTGCGACACGCTCGATGCGCGCGCGGCCCGCAAGCTGTTCGTCGGCGCGACGCGCGCGACGATGAAGCTGCTGCTGGTCGCGACGTCACGCGCGGCCGCGCAGCTCACGGCGGCGTAACGAAGGTTTCCGGAAGGCTTCCGGAAGGTTTCCGGGCGCCCGGGCCGCCGCCATCCGCCCGGGCCGGTTCCCGCCTGCCCGCGTCAGGCGACGCGGAACGCGCCCACCGCGCGGCGCAGCACGTCGGCCTGCTCCTCCAGCGACGCGGCGGCCGCCGCGGCTTCCTCGACGAGCGCCGCATTCTGCTGCGACACCTGATCCATCTGCGACACCGCGAGGTTCACCTGCTCGATGCCGTCGCGCTGCTCGTTCGACGCCGCCGCGATCTCGGCCATGATGCTGGTCACGCGCGAGATCGCCTGCTGGATGTCCTGCATCGTCGAACCGGCCACGCCGACGAGCCGCGAGCCGTTCGCGACGCGCTCGACCGATTCGCCGATCAGCGTGCGGATTTCCTTCGCCGCGGATGCCGAGCGCTGCGCAAGCGTGCGCACTTCGCCCGCGACCACCGCGAAGCCGCGGCCCTGCTCGCCCGCACGCGCGGCCTCGACCGCCGCGTTCAGCGCGAGGATGTTGGTCTGGAACGCGATGCCCTCGATCGTGCCGATGATGTCGGCCACCTTCTGCGAGCTCTGGTCGATCTCGTTCATCGTGTCGACCACCTCGCTGACGACCGCCGCGCCCTTCGATGCGATGTCGGACGCGCTGTCCGCGCATGCCTGCGCCTGGGCCGCGTTGTCGGCGTTCTGCTTCACCGTCGCCGTCAGCTGCTCCATGCTCGCGGCCGTCTGCTCGAGCGAGGCGGCCTGCTCCTCGGTGCGCTGCGACAGGTCGGTGTTGCCCGCGGCGATCTGGTGCGTCGCGGTGACGATCGCCTCGGAACCCTGCGTGACCTGGCGCACCGTGTCGACCAGGTTGCGCTGCATGCCCGTCACGCCCTTCACCAGTTCGGCCATCTCGTCCTGCGACGACCAGCGGACTTCCGACGTCAGGTCGCCGCCCGACAGGCGGCGGAAGTGCTCGAGCAGCCGCTCGACCGGCTGCGAGATCGCGAAATGCAGGCCGATTGCGCAGCCGAGGCACGCGGCGAGGCCGAACGCGATGCCGGCGACCGCGCCGGCGCGCAGCCAGCTGTAATACATCTGCGCGGTGTCGAACACTTCCTTGCCGCGCGCGGCCTGGAAATCGTCGAGCGCATTGGTCGCCTGCGTGAGCGCGACCGACAGCGGCGGCGCGACCGTCATCAGCAGCCGGTCGGCCTCGTCGCGCCGGCCGCCGCGGATCGCCTCGGCCATCGGCTTAAGCGCCTGCTCGACCAGCGCCTGGCGCGCGGCGTCCATGCGGCTCGCGAGCGCCGCCTCGTCGCCGTCGTGCGGCATCGCCGCGTAGGTGCGCCACGCGGCGTCGGCCTTCGACAGGTAGCCGTCCGCCTTGGTCACGAGGTCCGGCACGTCCGGCGCCTCGGGGTGCAGCATCGCGCGGTCGAGCGTCGTGCGCACGATCGTCAGGTTCAGGGTGGCCGCGGCGAGCGCGTTCTTGGCCGCCAGCTGCTGCGAATAGGCTTCCTCGAGCGCGCGGTTCGAACTTTGCATGCCGGCGAGGCCGATCAGCCCCGAGACGACGAGCAGGCCCGCGACCAGGCCGAGCGTGGAGAAGATCCGCGTCCGGATCGAGAAACGGGAAAACAGGGCATTCAGGTTCATGACGGAACGTGTGCGGTATAAAAAATGCCGCGGCAATCGGCACGCGGCCCTCTCTATTACGGTTTGCCTGCAAAAAACTTGAGTCCGCCCCTGTTTTTTTGCGTGATCCACGTCAATTTCCGCGTGCGGCGCCGTCCGCGACGCCCTGTTACGGCTGCAACAATTCGAGCGCAGGCAGAAATTGACCCGGCAACTTTAAGCCTCTATATTTTCGGGCAATTCACTGCCTAAGCAGGCTTCTGCCATGCCCACCGAAACCGTTTCGCCCCCGCCTGCTGCCGCCGCTCGCCGCGACGCCCCCGTCGGGCTGATCGTCGCCGCGCTGCTGCTCGTGATGCTGCTGTCCGCGCTCGACCAGACCATCGTGTCCACCGCGCTGCCGACGATCGTCGGCGAGCTCGGCGGGCTCGACCAGCTGTCATGGGTCGTCACCGCGTACCTGCTGTCGTCCACCGTCGTGCTGCCGCTGTACGGGAAGCTCGGCGACCTGTACGGCCGCAAGATCGTGCTGCAGGCGGCGATCGTGCTGTTCCTCGCGGGCTCGGCGCTCTGTGGCGTCGCGCAGGACATGACGCAGCTGATCCTGCTGCGCGCGGTGCAGGGGCTCGGCGGCGGCGGCCTGATGGTGGTCACGATGGCCGCGATCGGCGACCTGATCCCGCCGGACGAGCGCGGCCGCTACCAGGGGATGTTCGGCGGCGTGTACGGGCTCACGACGATCGTCGGGCCGCTGCTCGGCGGCTTCCTGGTCGAGCACCTGTCGTGGCGCTGGATCTTCACCATCAACCTGCCGCTCGGCGCGGTCGCGCTCGCGGTGATCGGCATCGCGTTCAAGCCGCACACCGCGCACGTGAAGCACCGGATCGACTACATGGGCGCCGCGTTCCTCGCCACCGCCCTCACCTGCATCATCCTGTTCACCAGCGAGGGCGGCTCGCTGCTGCCGTGGTCGTCGCCGCAGCTGTGGATGACGCTCGCGCTCGGCGTCGTCGCGCTCGGCGGCTTCGTGTACGAGGAGCGGCTCGCCGCGGAGCCGATCATGCCGCTCGCGCTGTTCCGCCACCGCACCTTCGTGCTGTGCAGCCTGATCGGCTTCGTCGTCGGCATCGCGCTGTTCGGCTCCGTCACGTTCATTCCGCTGTACCTGCAGGTCGTGAAGGGCTCGACGCCGTCGCAGGCCGGCATGCAGCTACTGCCGATGATGGGCGGGATGCTCGCGATGTCGATCGTGAGCGGCCGCCTGATCTCGCGGTTCGGCAAGTACCGCGTGTTCCCGATCGCGGGGACGCTGGCTGGCGGCATCGCGATGGCGCTGCTGTCGACGCTGTCGCTCGACACGCCGCTGCACACGATGTACGGCTACATGGCGCTGCTCGGCATCGGGCTCGGCATGGTGATGCCGGTGCTCACGCTCGCCGTGCAGAACACGATCGAGTTCCGCCACATGGGCGTCGCGACGTCCGGCGTCACGCTGTTCCGCTCGATCGGCGGCTCGCTCGGCGTCGCCGCGTTCGGCGCGCTGTTCTCGAACGGACTGCAGTCGCGGCTCGTGCAGGCGCTGCCGGCCGGCGCCGACCTGCCGCGCGCGCTCGGCCCGGCCGCCGTGCACCCGTTGCCGGACGCGGTGCGCCGCGCGTATCTGGCGGCGTTCGCCGGGTCGCTGCACGTCGTGTATCTGGCGGCGGCGAGCACGATCGCGATCGCGTTCGTGTTCGCGTGGTTCGTGGAGGACGCGCCGCTGCGCAAGCGCGGGTGAATGTGCCGGCGGGCAGCGGACGCATTCAACCGCGCGACACGCGTTCCGGTTCCGCACTGCCGCGCCTTCCAAAGTGGGCCAGCGGGCGCCACGACGCGAACGACCGCCCCGAAAATTGAATCTCACGGCACCAGCACCACCGCCCCCGTCGTCGCGCGCGACTCCAGCAACCGGTGCGCATCGGCCGCCTCGTCGAGCGGCAGCCGCGCGCCGATCTCGACGTGCATCCCGCCCGCCAGCCGCTCGAGCGTCACGCGCGCGGCCTCCCGATAGCCGTCGACGTCGCGCGCGATGAACCCGAGCACGCTCGGCCGGGCCAGCGCGATCGAGCGCGCGGGCCCGAGCGCGTCGAGGTCGATCGTCTGCCGCTCGCCCACCGCGCCCACCTGCCCGATGCTCGCGACCATCCCGAACGGCCGGACCGCGCCGAGCGTGCGGGTCAGCACGTCGCCGCCGATCCCGTCGATCGCGTAATCGACGCCCGCCCCGCCGCCGAACGCGCGCGCGGCCGCGACGAAATCGTCTTCACGATAGGCGACCACCGCCTCCGCACCGTGCGCCCGTACGAGCGCGCCCTTCGCCGCCGATCCGACCGTGCCGATCACGCGCGCGCCGAGCGCGTGCGCCCATTGCGTGACCAGCAGCCCCACGCCGCCGGCCGCCGCGTGCACCAGCACGCTATCGCCGGCGCGCACCTGCCGTACCTTGTGCAGCAGCATGTACGCGGTGATCCCTTTCAGCAGCCCGGCCGCCGCCGCGTCGTCGGCGAGGCCGTCGGGAATCGGCAGCACGCGCGCGGCCGGCAGCGTCCGCACGCTCGCGTAGCTGCCGGTCGGCAAGCCCGCGTACGCGACCCGCTGGCCGGGCGCGAGGCCTGTCACGCCGGGGCCGACCGCGTCGATCACGCCGGCCGCCTCGACGCCGAGCGCGTCCGGCAACGCCGGCAGCGGATGCGCGCCGGTACGGAAATAGATGTCGACGAAGTTCACGCCGACGGCGGTCTGGCGGATCCGCACCTCGCCGGCCGCGGGCGGCGCGACCGGCGCGTCCAGGCGGCGCAGCACGCCGGCGTCGCCGTAGCGGTCGATCCCGATCCGGCAGGCAGTCGTGGCAGTCAGGCTCATCGCGTTCCTCGCAATCGAATGAAGTGACACGATGATCCCATCGTGCATAATCGAGCGGAATTCACGATTTTCGCCCACCGACTGTGCAAAATTCGACAGATGACGGCGCCACGCCGGCGCCCGCGATGAGCTGGGACGACATCCGCTACTTCCTCGCGGTGATGCGCGGCGGCAGCCTGTCGGCCGCCGCGCGGGCGCTGCGGGTCCAGCATTCGACGGTTGCGCGGCGCATCGATGCGCTGGAAGACGCGCTCGGCATCCGGCTGTTCGACCGCCTGCCGCGCGGCTGGCCGCCGACCGACGAGGGCCTGCGGCTCGCCGACCAGGCCGCGCGCGTCGAAGCCGACACGCAGGCGTTCGCGCGCGCCGCGCAAGGCGCGGCCGACCTCGACGGCGTCGTGCGCGTGTCGGCGTCGCCGGTGTTCGCGAGCCACTTCCTCGCACCGCGCCTGGCGCGTGCGCTGCGCGCGTGGCCGCGGCTGCGGATCGACCTGCTCGGCGAGATGCACGCGGCCAACCTGTATGCGCGCGAAGCCGATCTCGCGGTGCGCCTGTCGCGGCCGAGCGAGCCGGGGCTCGCCGCGCGCCGGCTCGGCACGATGCGCTTCGTGCTGTGCGCGACGCCCGAATGGGCGGCCGCGCCGCCCGACACCTGGCAGTTCCTCGGCTACGACGACGCGCTCGCGCAAACCCCGCAGCAGCAATGGCTCGCCCGGTTCGCGGCCGGACGGCGCTTCGCGTTCGTCGCGAACGATCTGGCAGCGCTGCATCGCGCATGCCGGGCCGGCGCGGGCATCGCGCTGCTGCCGCGCTTCCTCGTCGACGACGATCCGCCGCCGGACGCGGCGCTCGTCGAGGTGAACACCGCGCCCCGCTGCGACATCGAGCGCGAAATCTGGCTCGTCGTGCATCCGGACCTGCGCCGCTCGCCACGCGTGCGGACCGTCGCGGAG
This sequence comes from Burkholderia sp. SRS-46, assembly GCF_004343775.1. Taxonomy (GTDB): domain Bacteria; phylum Pseudomonadota; class Gammaproteobacteria; order Burkholderiales; family Burkholderiaceae; genus Burkholderia. The sequence goes on from NZ_PTXL01000011.1 coordinate 233,118, forward strand.
GCGATCGCCGACGCCGTCCGCGCGGCCGACGGCAGGCTGTAGCGCCCGCGCCGCTTTACCGGCGCCGCCGGCCGCCCGCATAGTAGACGCTTCCCGCTCCGCCACACCGCGCCACCGCCATGCCCGATCTTGCTTCTTGCGTCGTCCGCGACGCGACCGATCACGACCTCGACGCGATCCACGCGATCTATGCGCACCACGTGCTGCACAGCGTCGCGTCGTTCGAGGAAACCCCGCCCGATGCCGCCGAGCTGCGCGCGCGCCGCGACGCGGTGCTGCGCCACGGGCTGCCGTACCTCGTCGCCGAGTGCGACGGCCGGATCGCCGGCTACGCGTACGCGACGCCGTACCGCACGCGCAGCGCGTACCGCTACACGATCGAGGACTCGATCTACATCGACGACGCGCAACGCGGGCGCGGCATCGGCCGGGCGCTGCTCGCCGCGCTGATCGCGCGCTGCGAGGCCGGCCCGTGGCGGCAAATGATCGCGGTGATCGCCGACGGCGGCGCGGGCGGCTCGACGTCGCTGCATCGCGCGTTCGGCTTCGAGCCGATCGGCACGCTGCGGGCGGTCGGCTTCAAGCACGGCCGCTGGATCGACACCACGCTGCTGCAGCGGCCGCTCGGCGTCGGCGCGCACGCGGCGCCCGCCGAGCGCGCGTGACGGGCACGTGACGGGCCCGCTGCGGCCCGTCGCGCATCGCCGGAGCCCGGCTCGTCGCGCTAGAATGGCCGCATGTCAAAACCGACTCACACCCCACCTGACGAGGCCGTCGCGGATACGTCCCGCAACGAGTACACGGTCGACGAACTCGCGCGCGTATCCGACACGACCGTGCGCAACGTGCGCGCGTACCAGGACCGCGGCCTGCTCGCGCCGCCCGAGAAACGCGGCCGCGTCGGCATCTACGACGACACGCACGTCGCCCGCCTGAAGCTGATCAACCACCTGCTCGCGCGCGGCTACACGCTGTCGAACATCCAGGACCTGATCATGGCGATCGACGAAGGCCACGACCTTCGCTCGATCCTCGGGCTCGAGAACGCGATCGGCGGCCGCTGGTCGCACGAGCTGCCGAAGACCTACTCGCTCGCCGCGCTCGCGCAGATGTTCGGCCCGCAGACGCCCGCGCAGATCGCGCGCGTGACCGAGCTCGGCCTGCTCGAGCGGCGCGGCCTGTCGTTCGTCGCCAAGAGCCCCGCGCTGCTCGAGGCGGCGGCCGCGATGACCAAGGAAGGGATTCCGGTGCGCGAGCTGCTGGACGTGATCAGTCTCGCGCGGCCGCACTTCGACGCGATCGCGCGGCTGCTGGTGGACCTCGTCGTGAAGCGGCTCGACCGCTACGACGCCGGCGCGCTGCCGCCGCCGACCGACGTGCCCGCGCTCGTCGACGCGATCTGGCGCCTGCGCCCGCTCGCGGCGGTGTTCGTCGAAGGCGAGACGAACCGCGCGCTCGAGGCCGCGGCGAGCGCCTATCTCGGCGGCCGCGTCGCGACCATCCTCGACAGGAAGCTCAGCGACGAAGCCGCGCGCCAGTCCGGCGCGCCGGACCACGACGCCGGCAAAGCATAGGCGCGCCGGCGTCATATTGATATCGGCAATGCTTGGTTTGCCGGCCTCACCGCCCATGCGACGATTCTTCCAACCGAGCGGCACCCGCGCCGCTCGCCCGAAGACGTTTCGCATGGAGTCCGATCGATGTCGCGTTTCACCCGCTGGATCACCCACACCCCCGCGGCGACGCTCGTCGCGCTGTCCGCCGCATCGGCCTTCGCGCAGGGCGGCGCCGAGCAGGTCGTGCGCATCGGCTACCAGAAGGCCGGCCTGCTGTCGGTCGTGAAGGCGCAAGGCGCGCTCGAGACGCGGCTCAAGCCGCTCGGCTACCGCGTGCAATGGTTCGAATTCCCGGCCGGCCCGCAGTTGCTCGAAGCGCTGAACGCGAACAGCATCGACTTCGGCTATACAGGCGCGCCGCCGCCCGTGTTCGCGCAGGCGGCCGGCGTGCGCTTCGTCTACGTCGGCGCTGAGCCGCCGGCGCCGCACAACGAGGCGCTGATCGTCAAGCCCGATTCCCCGATCAAGTCGGTGGCCGACCTGCGCGGCAAGAAGATCGCGCTGCAGAAGGGATCGAGCGCGAACTACCTGCTGCTGAAGGCGCTGCAGAAAGCCGGCGTGCGCTACGACGAGATCCGCCCGGTCTACCTGCCGCCCGCCGACGCGCGCGCGGCGTTCGAAAGCGGCAACGTCGACGCGTGGGCGATCTGGGATCCGTATTACGCAGCCGCGCAGGATTCGCTGAAGGCGCGCACGCTGGCCGACTACACGGGCCTCCCGGCCACCAACAACTTCTACGAGGCGACGCGCGATTTCGCGCAGCGCAACCCGGCGATCGTCGCCGCGATCCTGCAACAGGCGCGCGCGACCGGGCTGTGGATCGATGGCCATCCGGCCGAAACCGCCGCGCTGCTCGCACCGAAAGTCGGGCTCCCGCAGCCGCTCGTCGAAGCGTGGATCAAGCGCGTGCCGTTCGGCGCGGTGCCGATCGATGCGCGGATCGTCGCGGCCCAGCAGGGTGTCGCCGATACGTTCCATGACGCGAAGCTGATTCCGCAGAAACTCGTGGTAGGCGACAACGCGTGGACCGACGCGAACGTGTCGGCCGCGCTCGCCGCGAAGTAGGCGCGACGCGATGTGTGCGGGCGGCGCCGTCTACTTCCCGCAGTGCGAGAGGTCGTTCGACCCGCTCACCGCACGCGACGCCGGACGTGGTCACGCGGCAGCTGATCGACTACGCGCCGAGCGATGCGTTCGGCGCGGCGCAGACGGGAGACGTTCCGGCGCGGGCGGCCGGATAGGCCGTGCGCCGCCGCCCGTCACCCTTCCAGCCGCTTCGTCCAGTCTTCGACCGTCCGTTCCGTCCGGCGCCGTTCGAGCATCTTGCGCCACGCGGGCGGCAGCGTCCGGATGCCGCACAGCGCGTCGAGCGCCGCCATGTCGAGCGTGCGCCGGTACAACACGTCGAGCACCGTCGCCAGCGGCCATTCCGGATGGGGGCGCGCGTGCAGCGCCAGCACGGCGCCCGGCTCCACCCAACCCTCCTCCAGCACGCGGTAATACCATCCGGTCCGTCCGCTTTGCTGCACGCGTGCAGCCATCCGTGGATGGTCGAAGCGCACGTTGAGCTTCCAGCACGGTTGCCTGGACTGCGACAGCTCAAGCACGGCGCCGCCCAACGTGAAGACGTCGCCGATGCAGACGTCGCGCTCGGTGATGCCCCGCGTCGACAGGTTCTCGCCGAATGCCCCCGGTTGCGCGAGCACGTCGCGTGTGCCGATCTGCGCGGACCACCACGCATAATGGTCGAACGCGTAGTGATGCACCGCCTTGTCGGGGCCGCCATGATGCCGGTGATCCGCCTGCTCGTCGCCGGCAAAGCCGAGCGCGCCCAGCCACAGGCGCGCCCGGACCGGCCGCTTGGCGATTGCGCTCGCGTGCGGCGTACCGGCGAGCGGCCGGCACGCCCCGACGTGCACGGCCCCGATGCCCGCCTCGATCGCCGGATGCGCGTCGTGGCTCATGCCGCCACGTTCTCCGGCAGCGTGGCGAGCAAGTGCGCAAGTTCGCGCGTCCTGTCGTCACCGAGCGGCAGCAGCGGCTTTCTCGGCTCGCCGGCATCGAAGCCGCCCAGGCGCAATCCGGCCTTGACGGTGACCGGCAGGCCGCCGCTGACGATGAATTGCAGCAGCGGCAACTGAGCGTGGAAGATCGCTCGCGCCCGCGCCAGGTCGCCCGCCCGAACGGCCTCGTACAGCGCAAGCGGCAAGCGCGCGTTCAGGTTTGGCGCGGCCGTGCACCAGCCGGCCGCGCCCGCGGCCAGTGCGGCGAGCGCCATCGGATTGCTGCCGTTGTAGAACGGAATCGCGCCATCACTCAATTGCGCGAGGCGGTGCATCCGCGTGATGTCGCCCGTGCTCTCCTTGACCATCGTGACGTTGTCGACGGTACGGCAAATCGTAGCGATCAGTTCCGGCGACATGTCGACCCCGCTCGTCGCGGGATTGTTGTACAGCATGACCGGGATGCCGATCGCATCGCCGATAGCGCGATAGTGGCCGATGATCTCGTCGTGGCCCAGCTTCCAGTACGACACCGGCAGCACCATCACCGCATCGGCGCCGGCCTGCTCGGCAAAGCGGGCGCGGCGCACCGCGCCCGCGGTGGTCAGGTCGGAAATACCGACGACCGTCGGCACGCGTTTGCGGACCGCCCGGATCGACGCGTCGGCAACCGCGTCCCATTCGGCGTCGGACAGGTACGCACTCTCGCCCGTGCTGCCGAGCGGCGCGATGCCGTGAACGCCATCTGCGATCAGACGCTCGATCAGCGCGTCGAGCGCCTTCAGGTCGACGTCGCCGTCGGCGGAAAAAGGGGTAACCGGGTAGGCAATGATGCCTTGCAGCAGAATTGTCACGATTTGCACTCCATATTTAAAAGTCAATGCGGACCGGCCGGATCCACGGTTCAGGTGACGACGCAATCGGGATGCGTGCGAAGCGCGCGACGGGCGTAATAGTCGAATGTCACGGCATCGCGCTTCGGCGTCGAGATCCAGTCGTGTGCTTCGCGCGCGAGCGCCGGCGGAACCGGCCGGATCGTGCCGGCCGACATCGCGAGCAACTGCAGCTTTGCGGCCCGTTCGATCAGCAAGGCGAGCATGCAGGCCTCCTCGATCGTCGTGCCGACCACCAGCTGGCCATGATGCGACAGCAGGATCGACCGCTTGTCGCCGAGCGCCTTCGAAATGATTTCGCCCTCCTCGTTGCCGACGGGCACGCCGGGCCAGTCTTTCAGGAACGCACAATCGTCATAGAGCGGGCACGTATCCATATGCGATACGACGAGCGGCTGCTCGAGCATCGACAGTGCCGCGACGTGCGTCGGATGCGTATGGATGATGCAGTTCACGTCGGGGCGTGCCCGATAGATCCACGTATGGAACCGATTGGCCGGGTTCGGAATGCCTTCGCCGTCGACGACGTCGAGATCCTCGTTGACCCGCAGCAGGTTCGCGGCCGAAATCTCGTCGAAACCCAGCCCCAGCCGCTGCGTATAGTAGGTGCCGGCTTCATCGGCACGGCAAGTGATCTGCCCGGCAAGGCCGGAATCATGCCCCGCATCGAACAGAATCCGGCACGTGAGCGCAAGTTTCTGTCGCGCGGACCAGCCGCGCTCGCCCACCTCGCTCTCGAGACGCCGCTGCGCGAGCGCAACGAGCGCCGCCTTCGACAACTGCAGTGTTTCTGGCATATAGCCTCCTCAATGGATCGGACCTGCCGCGTCATTCGCATCCGCCTGCGCTCTTCGCGACACTCCGTCGATTATATGACACTTTGTGTCATGCGTTACAATCTGTTTTCCAAAAGAAACCTGTCACCCCATGACGATTCGCCTGAAGCTGTTGAGAAAGCAAAAGGGCTGGACGCTCGACGTGCTGGCCGACGAGACCGGCCTCACCAAGAGCTATCTGTCGAAGGTCGAGCGTGGCTTGAGCGTGCCGTCGATTGCCGTCGCGCTGAAACTGTCGAAGGCGCTGGGCGTCGACGTCGAACAACTGTTTTCGGAACGCAACAATCGCGAGCTGATCACCGTGACGCGCGGCGATGCGCGCACCGCGCCGGGCGACACGTCCGTCGGCCATGCGCACGCGTTCGAGAGCATCGCGGCCGGCGTCGCGCCGAAGAAGATGCTGCCGTTCATCGTCCGTCCGCCGCACGACTTCGTCGCGTCGACGTTCCGCGAGCATGACGGCGAGGAATTCCTGTTCGTTCACAAGGGGCGCGTCGAGATCGAATTCCCGAACGAGACGGTGCAGCTCAAGGCCGGCGACTCGGTCTACTTCAACGCGCTGATTCCGCACCGCACGCGAAGCCTCGGCACGACGCAGGCGGAAATTCTGGTCATCGTGAGTCACGAAGACCAAGACTAGGGCCTGTCCACGCTAATAACGGGCTTGCGCTGGCCCTAGCCTGTTTGCATTCCCTAGAATGATTCGCCGGTTTCCACCCGGCCGTTCTTCCGGATAATGGCCGGCAGCCGCGCCCGCGCAGGCGCGCCGCCGACAACGACATTCCGGAGACCTCCCGCCGTGACCGCCACGCTTCCTGCTCCGCTTCCCGCCGCCTATCGCCGCCTCTGGCCGCTCGCCGTCGCCGCCGCACTCGTGTACGGCGCCTCGCTCGCCGCCGCGCCCTATCCCGGACAAGCCGTCGCGAAGGCCGCGATGGGCCTGCTGCTGCTCGCGGCCGGCAGCGCATGCGGCGCCGCGCGCGAACGCGCATGGCTGTGCGCGGCGCTCGCGACCGCCGTGCTCGGCGACGTGCTGCTCGCGCTGCCCGAATGGCCGCTGTCGTTCGTCGGCGGGCTCGGCGCGTTCCTGCTCACGCACCTGTTCTATTGCGCGATCTTCCTGCACTGGCGCGCGCGCCCGCACGGCTGGCGCATCGCGGCGCTGATCGGGCTGTGGCTCGCGGCGCCCGCGTTCTACGCGGCGTTCTTCCCGCATCTCGGCGCACTGGCCGCGCCGGTGGCCGTCTACATGCTGGTGCTGTGCGCGATGGCGAGCTTCGCGCTCGCCGCGCGCACCCGCGGCCCGCTCGTCGCGCTCGGCAGCCTGATCTTCGTCGGCTCCGACACGCTGATCGGCGTCGGCCGCTTCCTCGGCGGGTTCGCCGGCATCGACTACCTGATCTGGGCGCTGTACGCGCTCGCGCAGGTGACGATCGTGGCCGGGGTTTTCCATGAGACGGCCGGGCATTCGATCAGGCCCTGATTCGGTTTCAAACAGGCCGCCGCCCGCCGACGGCCTGCTCCCACCCCCGCCAGCCCATACCCGCCGGGCCTCGCAGGCCCGCCCGGCCACCCCGTTCCAAACCCGCTCCCGCCTTATTCCACGGGGCTTTGCGCCCTTAGAGGCTGCCGTCTAGCCCCTTGCGGTTTCCAGGTTCAGCCACTATCGTTACATCAAACAATGTAACATTCAAAAATGAGCCATAGCGGAGACTCCCGGATGAATGCTCGCACTTTGCCTTTCGGCCCCCCTGGTCACGACGGCCTGGACGAAGCCGTCGACGTCGCCATCATCGGCACCGGCTTCGCCGGCCTCGGGATGGCCATTCGCCTGCGGCAGACCGGCGTGACGGATTTCGTCGTCCTCGAGAAGGCGGCGTCGGTCGGCGGCACCTGGCGCGACAACCACTACCCCGGGTGCGCGTGCGACGTGCAATCGCACGTGTACTCGTTCTCGTTCGCGCCGAACCCGCGCTGGACGCGCATGTTCGCGCCGCAGCCGGAGATCCGCGCGTATCTCGAGGATTGCGTGCAGCGCTTCGGGATCGGCGCGCACCTGCGCCTGAACCACGCGCTGCAGCGCGCCGAATACGACGAGGCCGCGCAGCGCTGGCATCTCACGTTCGCGAACGGCAAGCGGCTGTCCGCGCGCGTGCTGGTGTCCGGGATGGGCGGCCTGTCGCGCGCCGCGCTGCCGGCGATCCCGGGCGTCGAGAACTTCAAGGGCCGTGCGTTCCACTCGCAGCAGTGGGACCACGACTATCCGCTCGAAGGCAAGCGCGTCGCGGTGATCGGCACCGGCGCGAGCGCGATCCAGTTCGTGCCGCAGATCGCGCCGCGCGTGAAGCAGCTCGCGCTGTTCCAGCGCACGCCGCCGTGGATCATGCCGAAGCCCGACCGCAACCTGTCGAAGCTCGAGCAATGGCTGTTCCGCTCGCTGCCGTTCACGCAGCAGGTGGTCAGGAGCGGCATCTACTGGATGCTCGAATCGCGCGTGCTCGGCTTCGCGATCCATCCGTCGCTGATGAAGAACGTGCAGAAGCTCGCGCTGCGCCACATCCGCAAGCAGATTCCCGATCCGGAGCTGCGTCAGGCCGTGACGCCGAACTACACGCTCGGCTGCAAGCGCGTGCTGATCTCGAACGACTACTACCCGGCGCTGTCGCGCAAGAACGTCGACGTGGTCACGACCGGCATCGAGCGCATCGAGGACAACGCGGTCGTCACGACGGACGGCGTGCGCCATGAGGTCGACTGCCTGATCTACGGCACCGGCTTCCAGGTGGCCGATCCGTTCCCGCGCGGCGCGGTGATCGGCCGCGGCGGCCTCGACATCGTCGATGCATGGCGCGACGGCGCGCATGCGTATCTCGGCACGACGCTGCCCGGCTACCCGAACTTCTTCATGATCGTCGGCCCGAACACCGGCCTCGGCCACAACTCGATGGTGTTCATGATCGAATCGCAGGTCGAGTACATCCTCGGCGCGCTGCGCGCGATGGCGCGCGAACGCGCCGACGCGATCGAGGTGCGCCCGCTCGTCGAGGCGCAGTTCAACCACGACCTGCAGGGCCGGCTGAAGAAGGCGATCTGGTCGACCGGCGGCTGCAAGAGCTGGTACCTCGACCCGCGCACCGGCAAGAACACCACGCTGTGGCCGGGCTTCACGTGGCGCTTCCGGCAGGCGACGGCGCATTTCTCGATGGCCGACTACCACGCGTATCACGCGCCCCGCCGCGACGCCGCCACCGTGTCAGCCGCCGCGCCCGCCGCTTCCGCCCCTTCCGTTGAAGCGGCCTGAGACCCGAACAGGAGCAACCGACATGAGAGATTTCGCCAACAAGGTCGCCGCGATCACCGGCGCGGGCTCGGGCATGGGCCGCTCGCTCGCGCTGCAGCTCGCGCAGGCCGGCTGCCACGTATCGCTCGCCGACAAGAACGCGATCGGCCTCGCCGAAACCGAGCGGATCGTGCGTGCGCTCGCGCCGCACGTGCGCGTGACGACGCGCACGCTGGACGTCGGCGACCGCGACGCGATGTTCGCGTGGGCCGACGACACCGCGCGGGAGCACGGCAAGGTCAACCTGATCTTCAACAACGCGGGCGTCGCGCTGTCGAGCACGATCGAGGGGATGGAATACAGCGATCTCGAATGGATCGTGAACATCAACTTCTGGGGCGTCGTGCACGGCACCAAGGCGTTCCTTCCGCACCTGAAGGCAGCGGGCGACGGCCACGTGGTCAACACGTCGAGCATCTTCGGGATCTTCGCGCAGCCGGGCATGAGCGGCTACAACGCGACCAAGTTCGCGGTGCGCGGCTTCACCGAATCGCTGCGCCAGGAGCTCGACATGATGAACTGCGGCGTGTCGGCCACCTGCGTGCACCCGGGCGGCATCCGCACCAACATCGCGCAGTCGAGCCGCGTCGCGAAGAACATGGTCGGCTTCATGGTCGAGAGCGAACAGCAAGGCAAGGACGAATTCGAGAAATTCTTCATCACGACGGCCGAGGACGCCGCGCGCACGATCCTCGCCGGCGTGCGCAGGAACAAGCGCCGCGTGCTGATCGGCCGCGACGCGCGCGGCGCCGACTGGCTCGCGCGCATCCTGCCCGCCGCCTATCAGGCACTGGTTGTGTTCGCAACCAGACACGAGGCCGCGAAGGCGCGCCGCCGCGCCGCGCGCAACCCGGGCACACCCGCGCCGGCTCACGCAACCTACAACAACGCAGGCAATCAGGGAGGAGATCAATCATGACGACACCGCAGATGATGCCGGTGCGGCGCGACATCCGCTTCGCGCTGCCGCCCGAACACGCGCGCGACTGGCATGTCCAGGGCGTACCCGTCACGCACTTCATGAACGCGCTGTCGCTGCTGTTCCCGGCCGGCGAGCGCTTCTTCATGGATTCGGTGCGCAACTACCGCGACCGCATCGACGATCCCGAGCTGAAGAAGCAGGTGATCGGCTTCATCGGCCAGGAGGCGATGCACACGCGCGAGCACATCGAGTACAACGACCTGCTGCAGGCGTCGGGCCTGCCGGCGCACAAGCTCGACAAGCGCCTGTGGGCGATCCTCGGCTGGTTCAAGAAGGTGCTGCCGCACTCGATGCAGCTTGCGATCACGATCGCGCTCGAGCACTATACGGCGATCCTCGCGAACCAGCTGCTGTCGGGCCACGAGCACCGGATCGACGGTTCGGTCGAGGGCTACCAGCAGATGTGGATGTGGCATGCGATGGAAGAAACCGAGCACAAGGCCGTGTCGTACGACGTGTGGAACGCGGTGATGAAGCCGGGCCTCGGCAGCTACCTGCTGCGCACCGGCACGATGCTGACGACGACCGTGATGTTCTGGACGATCGTGTTCGACTTCCACGTGCGCCTGATGACGGCGCACCGTCGCCGCCACGGGAAATTCGGCGGCATGTGGCGTCTCGTGAAATACCTGTACAGCCCGAAGAACGGCGTGTTCCCGAGCATCGCGCGCGAATGGCTCGACTATTTCCGGCCGGGCTTCCATCCGTGGGACCACGACAACCACCAGTACCTGCAAGGGCTCGACTCGCTGCTCGCGAACATCGACGCGACCAACGCGCGCCACGCGGCGCAGGCCGCGCCGCGCCGCGTGCCGCTGCACCCGGCCCCGCAGGCCTGACGCGATGACGCGCGCCAGCGAGATGCTGACCGTCCAGTCCGGCGACGTGAAGCTCGCCGTCTACGTGAGCGGGCCGCGCCGCGCGCCGCCCGTGATCCTCGTGCACGGCTACCCGGATTCGGCCGCGGTGTGGGCGCCGATCCGCGCGCGGCTTGCCAGGCGCTACCGCGTGATCGCCTACGACGTGCGCGGCGCGGGCGCGTCCGACGCGCCGCGGCGCCGCGCCGACTACACGCTCGCGCGGCTCGCGTTGGACCTGAAGGCCGTCGCCGACGCCACCTGCGGCGGGCGGCCGTTCCATCTCGTCGGCCACGACTGGGGTTCGATCCAGTGCTGGGAGGCGGTGACCGACCCGATGTGGCGCGGCCGCATCGCGTCGTACACGTCGATCTCGGGGCCGTGCCTCGACCACGTGTTCCGCGCGAAGCTGCGGCTCGGGCAGAGCCTGAAGTCGTGGTACATCGCGTTCTTCCACCTGCCGCTCGTGCCGTCGCTGGTCTGGCGGCTCGGCGGCGCCGCGCTGTGGCCGCGCTGGCTGCAGTTCACCGAGCGCGTCCGCCCCGAACCCGATCCCGCGCAGCTGAAGAACGCGCTGAACGGCATGAAGCTGTATCGCGCCAACTTCGTCGCGCGCGCCCGGCGGCCGCGCGAGCGTCACGCGCAGGCGCCGGTGCAGATCCTGGTGCCGGTGCGCGACCGCTACGTGACGCCGGCGATGACGGTCGGCCTCGACCGCTGGCTCGGCGAGCACGTGCGCGAGGAAATCGCCGGCGCGCACTGGATCGTGCTGCGCGACCCCGACCTGATCGCGTCGCGGATCGACCGCTTCGCGGCCGCGCACGAGAAGAAGACCGCGCTGCCCGCTCAGCCGAGCGCCGGCAGGCGCCTGAACAACGTCTCGTAGTCGATCACGAGGCCGTCGTCGTCGATCTCCATCTCGGCGGTGAAATCGCGGAAGATGCCTTCGTAGCGGTAGCGCCGGCCCGGTTCGAGGCACACGTACGCCTGCTGCACCCGCGACACCTTCAGGTCGGGCGTCGACACGTAGACGACGTCGATCGGCCGCCGCTCGTCGCGCGCAAGCCCGAGACGGCCGATCGGCAATGAATTCGTGTACGGGGTGGCCGCGATGTCGATGTCGATGCAGCCGTCCAGCTCGGGCAGCGCCTGCCCAGCGCCGTCGCGCCAGTGGCCGAGCCCGTCGCCGTGGAGTTCGAGCGTGCCGCCGCCCATCACCTTGAGCACCGCGTAGCGCGCGCGCCATTGCGCGTCGCACGCCACGCGGTATGCCAGCCCGTACGCGTTGCCGTACCGCTGGCCGACCACGGCGCTCTCTACGACGATCCCGTCGCCGCCCCGCGCGAACGTCAGATGTTCGATCCCGTCGCCCTCGAGCGACGCCCAGCGCACTTCTCGCATCGTCCTGCCTCCTCGGTTGTTGTCGAATGCCGGGCATCGTCGCACAAATTCCGGGTATCCAGCATTCCCTATTACGGTGCATCGCAATCTGCCCTATGCTCGCGGCTCGTCCTGTTTCGCCGCCGTCATGCCTACCGCCCATCCCGCCTCGCCGCCGATCGACCTGCGCATCTTGCTGCGCAGCATCGGCCAGATCGTGCTGCAGGCGAACGCGCTGACCGGCGCGCTGCTGCTCGCCGCGCTGGCGCTGACCGACGCGCGGCTCGCGTGCGCGGCGCTGCTCGGCGCGGCGGCGGCCAACATGTGCGCCGTGCTGACGGGCGCCGCGCGCCGCGACGTCGAGCAAGGGCTGCACGGTTTCAACGGCGCGCTCGCCGCGCTGGCCGCCGTCACGTTCGCGCCGCCGACGCTCGCGGCCGTCGCGCTCGCGCCGCTCGCCGCGATCGGCGCGGCGCTCGTGCAGCGCGCGCTGCGCCCCCTGCGGGGAAAGACGCGACAATGCCCGTATTCGAGCCCGTGCCTCGCGGTCACCGCGCTGTGGCTGCCGTTTGTCGCGGCGCAGCATGCGGATGCGGGCGTCGCGGCGCTCGCGCCGTCACTGCCGGCGTTCGGCCCGGCGCTGCTCGCCGGCGTCGCGCAAACCACCTTCGCGCAGGGCGCGTGGGCCGGCGCGCTGATGGTGGCCGGCCTCGCCGCCGCGTCGCGCCGCGCGGCCGCGTACGCGCTCGGCGGCGCGCTCGTGTCGACCGCGCTGCTGCTCGCGCTCGGCGCCGGCGCCGCGCCCTTCGCCGACGGCCTGCTCGGTTTCAACGGCGCACTCGCCGCGATCGCGCTGATGCCGCGCGGCGCGCGCGCCGCGTGTGCCGCCGTGGTGCTCGCCGCGCTGCTGCAGGCGCTTGCGATGCGCGCGGGCGTCACCGTGCTGACCGCGCCGTTCGTGCTCGCGTCGTGGTGCACGGAGTGGGTCGTGCGCCGCTTTACCCTGGGAGATGCCGATGTCGTCATTCGCTCACCGTCCTGACGCCGTGAAACCGGGCGGCCCGATCTCGGACGCCGAACGCCGGCTGCGCGTCGATCTCGCCGCCGCCTACCGGCTCGTCGCGCTGAACGGCTGGGACGACCTGATCTACACGCACCTGTCCGCCACCGTGCCCGGCGAGCCCGGCCATTTCCTGATCAACCCGTTCGGGCTGACGTTCGACGAGGTGTGCGCGTCGAACCTCGTGAAGATCGACCTCGCCGGCAACCGGATCGGCGAAAGCGAACACGCGGTCAACGTGACCGGCTTCGCGCTGCACGCGGCCGTGCATGCGGCGCGCCCCGACGCGGTGTGCGTGATGCACCTGCACAATACGGCCGGCATCGCGGTGTCGATCCAGCGCGATGGGCTGCTGCCCGCGTCGCAGCACGCGCTGCGCTTTCACGGCGATCTCGCGTATCACGACTACGAAGCGCTCGCGTTCTCGCCGACCGAAGGCGCGCGGCTGACCGCGAGCCTCGGCGCGAAAGCCGCGATGCTGCTGCGCAACCACGGCACGCTGACGGTCGGCCGCACGGTCGCCGAAGCCTATGTGCTGATGGATACGCTGATCAAGGCGTGCGACATCCAGGTGCGCGCGCAGGCGGGCGGCGGGCCGCTCGTGCTGCCCGAGCCGGCCGTCGCCGCCCGCACCGCCGAACAGTTGCGCGACGGCGGCGCGATCGAGGGCGCGCTGGAATGGCCCGCGCTGCTGCGCCGCCTCGACCGGATCGACCCGTCGTACCGCGACTGAACGGTTCCGACCTTTCGACCTTTCCGACTTTCCGACCCGACAGGAGAAACCCCATGCCGACTTTCAATATCCAGCTGTTCGAAGGCCGCACCGTCGAGCAGAAGCGCCAGTTCGTCGAGGCGATCACGCGCGCCACCTGCGAGACGCTCGGCTGCGAGCCGGGTTCGGTGGACATCATTCTTACCGACGTGAAAAAGGAGAACTGGGCGACCGGCGGCAAGCTGTGGAGCGACGCGCGCTGAGGATACCCGGCGCGCCCTGCGCTGAAAGCGCATTCGTCGCCGGCCGCCAATTCGTCTCATCATTGCCGGGCACGACGCGGCTCGACTTCACCACGCCGTGGGTCGAACGGCACCCTGCCCTGAAGCCGCGCGGGCCCGATTAGCCCGCGCGCCGCCGTCTCTTCGCGCGATGTGCGCCCGCACATCGCATCGTCACGCATCGGGTGCATAATGCCCAACTGACGATGCAGTCGATGGCCACCCGACGAGGAGAACGCGCCATGGAAGCGAAGAACGAAGAAGTCGTCGCACACCTGCTCTCCGATGTCGTCGAATTCGCGCGCGGGCGATTGCCCGAAGCCGCGTTCCAGATCGTCGAACCCTTCCTCCGCCACTACTACGATTTCGCCGACGCCGACGACCTGCAAAGCCGCGGCATCGCCGACCTGTACGGCGCCGCGATGGCGCACTGGCAGACCGCGCAGAAATTCGTCCCCGGCAGCGAGCGGCTGCGCGTCTACAACCCGATCCTCGAGCAGCACGGCTGGCACTCGGATCACACGGTGATCGAGATCGTCAACGACGACATGCCGTTCCTCGTCGATTCGGTGACGATGGCCGTCAACCGTCTCGGGCTCGCGCTGCATTCCGGCATGCACCCCGTGTTCCGCATCTGGCGCGGCAAGCAAGGCGGCATCGAGCGCATCGACGTGGGCGGCGCCGCCACCGACGACACGCATTCGCAGCTCGCATCGTTCATCCATTTCGAGGTCGACCGCTGCGACGCCGCCACGCTCGACACGTTGCGCAACGACATCGCGAGGTTGCTCGGCGACGTGCGCGCATCGGTCGAGGATTGGCCGAAGATCGTCGACATCGCGCGCACCACGATCAAGGACTTGAAGGGGCGCGAGACCAGCGCCGAGGACATCGAGGCGCGCGCGTTCCTCGAATGGATGGTGGCCGACCATTTCACGTTCCTCGGGCAGCGCGACTACGCGCTCGTGTCGCACGGCGCCGGCTTCGCGCTGCGCGGCATCGAAGGCACCGGCACCGGCATCCTGCGCGAGGCGCTGCGCGCGCCGAACACGCCGGACCTGACGCCGCTGCCGCCCGCCGCCGCGGAAATCATCCACGGCACCTGGCCGATCTTCCTGACCAAGGCGAACTCGCGCGCGACCGTGCACCGGCCCGGCTATCTCGACTACGTCGGCGTCAAGCTGGTCGGCCCCGACGGCAAGGTGAGCGGCGAGCGGCGCTTCATCGGGCTGTACACGTCGACCGCCTATTCCGTCTCCTGCTCGGAAATCCCGATCGTGCGCCGCAAGTGCGCGAACATCGTGCGGCGCGCGGGCTTTTTGCCGAAGGGCCATCTCGGCAAGTCGCTCGTGACCGTGCTCGAAACCTACCCGCGCGACGAGCTGTTCCAGGCCGACGAAGACCAGCTCTACGACATCGCACTCGGCGTGCTGCGCCTGCAGGAGCACCAGCGCACGCGCCTGTTCGTGCGGCGCGACCGCTTCGACCGCTTCGTGTCGTGCCTCGTCTACGTGCCGCGCGACAAGTACACCACCGACCTGCGCCGGCGCATCGCGCGCCTGCTGGTCGACGCGTTCAAGGGCGTCAACGTCGAATTCACGCCGCTGCTGTCGGAATCGGCGATCGCGCGGATCCATTTCGTCGTGCATGCGGAGCCGGGCACGATGCCCGACGTCGACACGCGCGAGCTCGAAACGCGGCTCGTGCAGGTCACGCGCCGCTGGCAGGACGACCTGTCCGACGCGCTGCTCGACGCGTTCGGCGAGGAGCAAGGCAACCGCCTGCTGCAACGCTATGCGGATTCGTTCCCGGCCGGCTACCGCGACGACTATCCGGCGCGCACCGCGGTGCGCGACGTCGAGCTGATCGAGCGCGTGAAAGGCACCGAACGGCTCGCGATGAACCTGTACCGGCCGATCGAGGCCGACGCGCGCGCGTTCCGCTTCAAGGTCTACCGTTCCGGCGATCCGATCGCGCTGTCGCGCAGCCTGCCGATGCTCGAGCATCTCGGCGTGCGCGTCGACGAGGAGCGGCCGTACCGGATCCAGACGCAGGACGCCGCGCCCGCGTGGGTGCACGATTTCGGGCTCGAGCTGGCGGACGACACCGAGTTCGACATCGAGCGCGTGAAGGGGCTGTTCGAAGACGCGTTCGACGGGATCTGGAGCGGCCGCATCGAGAACGACGATTTCAACCGGCTCGTGCTGCGCGCGCACCTGAGCGCGCGCGAGGTCACGATCCTGCGCGCGTACGCGAAATACCTGCGGCAGGTCGGCTCGACGTTCAGCGACGCATACATCGAGCGCGCGCTCACCGGCAACCCGGCGATCGCGCGGCAACTCGTCGAGCTGTTCGTCGTGCGCTTCGACCCGCGTACCGGCGACACGCGCGACGCCCAGGCCGAGCGGCTGCTGAAGGCGATCGAGAGCGCGCTCGACCAGGTGCCGAACCTCGACGAGGATCGCATCCTGCGGCAGTTCCTCGGCGTGATCAACGCGACGGAGCGCACGAACTACTACCAGCACGATCAGCACGATCGGCCCGACGGGCACGGCGAACCGAAGCCGTACCTGTCGTTCAAGTTCAATCCGGCGAAGGTGCCCGGGCTGCCCGAGCCGAAGCCGATGTTCGAGATCTGGGTGTACTCGCCGCGCGTCGAGGGCGTGCACCTGCGCGGCGGGCGCGTCGCGCGCGGCGGGCTGCGCTGGTCCGACCGCCGCGAGGATTTCCGCACCGAAGTGCTCGGCCTGATGAAGGCGCAGATGGTAAAGAACGTCGTGATCGTGCCGGTCGGCTCGAAAGGCGGCTTCGTCGTGAAGAACCCGCCGCCGCCGAGCGATCGCGAGGCGTGGATGCGCGAAGGCATCGCGTGCTACCAGACGTTCCTGCGCGGCCTGCTCGACCTGACCGACAACCTCGCCGGCAACGCGATCGTGCCGCCGCAGGACGTCGTGCGGCACGACCCCGACGATCCGTACCTGGTCGTCGCGGCCGACAAGGGCACGGCCACCTTCTCCGACTACGCAAACGCGATCTCGCACGCGTACGGCTTCTGGCTCGACGACGCGTTCGCGTCCGGCGGCTCGGTCGGCTACGACCACAAGAAGATGGCGATCACCGCGCGCGGCGCGTGGGAATCGGTGAAGCGCCACTTCCGCGAGATGGGCGTCGATACGCAGACCACCGACTTCACGGTGGTGGGCGTCGGCGACATGTCGGGCGACGTGTTCGGCAACGGCATGCTGCTGTCGCCGCACATCCGCCTCGTCGCGGCGTTCGACCACCGGCACGTGTTCCTCGACCCGAACCCCGATCCGGCCGCGAGCTTCGCGGAGCGCGCGCGGCTGTTCGCGCTCGAGCGCTCGAGCTGGGCCGACTACGACACGGCGGCGATCTCGGCGGGCGGCGGCGTGTATCCGCGCACCGCGAAGACGATCCCGCTGTCGGCCGCGGTGCAAGCCGCGCTCGGCATCGACGCGGCCACGCTCGCGCCGAACGAGCTGATCCGCGCGATCCTGCAGGCGCCGGTCGACCTGCTGTACAACGGCGGCATCGGCACCTATGTGAAGGCGGCCCGCGAGACCAACGCGCAGGTCGGCGACCGCGCGAACGACGCGGTGCGCGTGAACGGCACGGAGCTGCGCTGCAAGGTGATCGGCGAAGGCGGCAACCTCGGCTTCACGCAATTCGGGCGCATCGAGTTCGCGCAGCGCGGCGGGCGCATCAATACCGATGCGATCGACAACTCGGCCGGCGTCGATTGTTCGGACCACGAAGTCAACATCAAGATCCTGCTCGGGCTGGTGGTGTCGGACGGCGAGATGACCGAGAAGCAGCGCAACGCGCTGCTCGCGGAGATGACCGACGAAGTCGGGCTGCTCGTGCTGCGTGACAACTACTACCAGACCCAGGCGCTGTCGATCGCGGGCCGCTACACGGTCGAGCTGCTCGACGCCGAGGCGCGCCTGATGCGCTGGCTCGAGCGCGCGGGGCGCCTGAACCGCGTGATCGAGTTCCTGCCGACCGACGACGAGATCGCCGAGCGGCAGGCCGCGAAGCTCGGCCTCACGTCGCCGGAGCGCGCGGTGCTGCTCGCGTACAGCAAGATGTGGCTGTACGACGCGCTGCTCGAATCCGACGTGCCGGAAGACCCGCTCGTCGCCGGGATGCTGGTCGATTATTTCCCGAAGCCGCTGCAGCAGCGCTTCAGCGAACCGATGCGCCGCCATCCGCTGCGCCGCGAGATCCTCGCGACGCACCTGACCAACGGGCTCGTCAACCGGGTCGGCTGCGCGTTCGTGCACCGGCTGATGGAGGAGACCGACGCGAGGCCCGGCGACATCGTGCGCGCCTGCATCATGGCGCGCGACGTGTTCGATCTCGATGCGGTCTGGCGCGACATCGACGCGCTCGACAACCGGGTGGCCGACGACGTGCAGGCGCACATGTTCGTCGACGTCGCGCGGCTGCTCGAACGCGCGGCGCTGTGGTTCCTGCGGCACCTGCAGGCGGGCGCGGTCGGCAACGGCGGCATCGGCGAACTGCTCGCGCGCTGCCGCGATGCCGCCGAGCGGCTCGCGCCGCAACTGCCGACGCTGCTGCCGGCCGCCGATCTCGACGCGCTGTCCGAGCGGCAGCGCGCGCTGACCGAGGCCGGCGTCGACAGCACGCTCGCGGCGCGGGTCGCGAGCGGCGACATCTCGGCCGCGCTGCTCGACATCGCCGAGGTGGCCGCCACCTGCAACCGCAGCCTGGAGCACGTCGCGGGCGTGTACTTCGCGCTCGGCACGCAGCTCAACTACGGCTGGATCAGCGAACGCGCGGCCGCGCTGCCGACGCCCACGCACTGGGACATGATGGCCCGCGCGGCGGCGCTCGCGGAGGTCGCGCGCCTGAAGCGCACGCTGACGACCAGCGCGCTCGCGGAAGCGGCCGACTCGGCCGCGCCGGAGACGATCGTCGATGCCTGGCGCGGGCGGCGCGAAGCCGCGCTGGAACGCTACGCGCAGCTGCTCGCGGATTTGCGCGCGACCGGCGGCGCGAGCCTGTCGGTGCTGCTCGTGATCGTGCGGGAAATGGCGGTGCTGGAACGGGCGTGACGCGGCGGGCGCCGCCGCGCGCTCAACGGGCGTTCGTGCCCGCCGCCGACTCCCGGCTGGCGCGGCCGAGCGCGGCGGCGCGCGCGGCCGCCCGCGCGAACAGCGCGTCGAGATCGAAGCCGGTGGTATCGATGCCGATCGTGTCGCGCAGGCACGCGCCCCACGCGGCCGCGTCGTCGAACGTAACCGTCTGCCCCGCCCCGCTCGCATCGCGCAGCGTCAGCGCGGTGTTGAACACCGTCGCGCGCTGCTCGGGCAGGACGCGGCACGCGATCAGGTCGTTGACGAACAGCGAATCCGGATAGGTCGACGTGTACCAGCTCGCGACTTCGTAATCGATCCACTCGGCGCGCTTCAGTGAAAAGCGATAGGTCGTCTGCCAGCCGTCCGGGGTCTCGCACTGCATGTCGAGCTCGCCGTCGACCGGCGCGTCGACGACGCGAAACGCGCCGTGCGGCGTGACCTGGCGCTCGCCCGGCGCGTAGCGCAGCGGCGCGGTCAGCGTCGCGGTGCCGAAGCCGATGTCCGCGAACCAGGTTGCATCGTCGAGATCCACGCGCAGCAGCATGTGCGTATGCGCGGTGATCTCGTCCGGCGCGCGCATCCAGCGCACCCGCGCGATCAGCGGCGTGATCCGAAAGCCGATCTGCGTGAGCGCGGTGTAGAACAGCTTGTTCAGCTCGAAGCAGTAGCCGCCGCGCCGCCGGTCGAGCAGTTTCGCGACCAGCGCGGGCAGGTCCAGCGCGACGCGCGCGCCGGTCAGCGGCGTCAGGTTCTCGAATGGAATCGCCTGCGGATGCAGCACGTGGAGGCGGCGCAGCACGTCGAGGGTCGGCGCGACGGGGCCGTCATAGCCAATGCGCGCGAAATAGCGGGAGAGGTCGAACGAGTCAGTCATGAGCCGGCACGGTAGCAAGGACGCCACACGATAGCACCGGTCGAAATCCCCAGGGTGCGCAAGGTCATCGAAAGGGATAACCCTGCGCCCGGCGGGAAGCCGGAAACGACTGCGTTACGGCAGCAGCTTGAACGCCGACGTCGCGACCGACGGCACCGAGATGCCCTGGCTCGTCGCGAACTGCACGGCCTGGCTCAGCGTCGCCGCGAGCGACTGGAGCTGGCCCGGCGCGCTTTGCGCGATATACGACGCGGCCTGCATGTTCTGCGGGTTCAGGCCCGATTGCAGCAGTGCGGCGGGGCTCGTCGAGCCGAGGTTGCCGAGCCCCGACTGCAGGTGCGAATACTGCGTGAGCCCCTGGCCGAGCGACGCGAGGCCGTTGCTGAACGCCTGCTTGTCGACCGGGCCGTGCGTGCCGCCGCCGGACGCGAACGCCTGCCCCAGCGCCTGCGACACCGACTGCTGCGCGCCGCCCATCTGCGATAGCGCGGCGGGCGTCAGCGCGTTGCCGCCGCTGCCCAGCAGGCTCGCCGCCTGCTGCGCCTGGCCGGCCGCGCCGGTCAGGCCCATCGCCGACGCGAGCGACGACTGCCCGGTCAGCACCTGCTGATTCGCGCCGACGTACGCCTGCAGCAGCTGCGCGACCCCGCCCTGCGCCGGCGCGGCCTGCTGCTGGCCGCCGCCGAGCAGTGACGCGCCCAGCGACTGAAGGTCGAGCTGCGCATGCGCGGCGCCGCTCAGCAGCGCACCGCAAACGATGCCCGCCTGGGCGATGCGCTTGCCCGTCGCGCGAATCGTGTTCATGGGTTGTTCTCCGTGCCGGAATGATGAGGCGAATATTTTCGAAGCGCGCCGCGCGACGCCGCAACGACTGATACACATCGATACGAAATCGCGTGCCCCGCCCGCTTGCAATTCCGCCGCGATCCCCGGCCGGGTCGCGCATTCATGCGCATCTGCTGAGCGATATCAAGCGCACCGCGCAATTCGTTCCTTTTTCGCGTCAATCGCCTGAATTTCCCGGTGCCCACGGCCACGCTGCCCTAGGCTGCCATCCACGCCGGCAGCCGCGTGCCGACCCAGTCGGCCGCCTGCTCGTACCCATGCGCGAGCTGCAGCACCGCAAGATCCGCGCGCGGCCGGCCGATCAGCTGCATCCCCATCGGCAGCCCGGCCGCGTTGAAGCCGACCGGCACGTTGATCACCGGGCAGCCCGCGAGCGTCCACGGCACGACCGTTTCCATCCAGCGGTGGTAGGTGTCCATCGGGCGGCCCGCGATCTGCTGCGGCCAGCGCGCTTCGACGTCGAACGGAAACACCTGCGCGGTCGGCGCGGCGATGAAGTCGTAGTGCGCGAAGAAGCCGAGCAGCGCGTGATGCCATGCGGTGCGCTCGACGCTCGCGTCGAAGATCGCCTGCGCCGGCAGCGCGAGCAGCCCCTCGACCTCGTAGATCGCCTCGGGCTTCAGCAGCGCGCGCCGCGCCGGATCGCGGTAATGCGCGAGCAGCCCGCCGCCCGACAGGAAGTGCCGGTGCGCGAGCCAGATCCGCCAGATCCGCTCCGGCGCGAACGCCGGCAACGCCGCATCGACTTCGCAGCCGATCTCGCGCAGCGTCGCGAGCCCCGCCTCGCACTGCGCGAGCACGCCCGGCTCGGTCGCCAGGTAGCCGTTCCAGTCGCCGACCCACGCGATGCGCTTGCCGCGCAGGTCCGCGTCGAGCGGCTGCGCGAACACCGCCGGATCTTCCGCGAGCGACAGCGGATCGTGCGGGTCGTAGCCGGCCTGGATCGCGAGCAGGTTCGCGACGTCGCCCACGGTGCGCCCCATCGGCCCTTCGATGCCGAGCTGCTGCACGAACACGTCGACGCCCGGCCAGCGCGGCACGCGGCCCTGCGACGGCCGCATGCCGTAGATGTTGCAGAACGCGGCCGGGTTGCGCAGCGAGCCGCCGAAATCGCTGCCGTCGGCCACCGGCAGCATCCGCGCCGCCAGCGCGGCCGCGGTGCCGCCGCTGCTGCCGCCCGCGCTCTTGGTCAGGTCGTACGGATTGCGGGTCGCGCCATAAACGTCGTTGAACGTATGCGAACCGAGGCCGAACTCCGGCGTATTGGTCTTGCCGATCAGGATCGCGCCCGCGGCGCGCATCCGCGCGACGCCCACCGAATCGGCCTGCGGCACGTTTTCGCGGAAAATCGGTGAGCCGAACGTGGTGACGAGCCCCTTCGTCATCGCCAGATCCTTCGGCGCCTGCGGCATGCCGTGCAGCCAGCCGTGATGCTCGCCGCGCGCGAGCGCCGCGTCCTTCTGCGCGGCCTCGGCGACAAGCACGTCGCGCTCGCGCAGCGCGACGATCGCGTTGACCGCCCCGTTCACGCGCTCGATGTGGTCGAGGTACGCGTTCATCGTCTCGACGCACGACACGGCCGTGCGGCGGATCGCCGACGCGAGCTCCGACGCGGACAGGCGCACGATCGGATCGACGGGAATGGAGGCGGAAGCGGGAAGCGACGGGGCGCCGTGCGGCATGCGAAGTCTCCTGGGATGCGGGCGGGTATGGCGGATATCGCGGCAGGCGCCACGCGACAGCCCGGGCGGGATGGCGCGGGTGCGTCGCGCCGCCGTTTGACGTTCTACTCTACGCGACGCGGCGCCGCCGACCTCCGATATTTTCCGCGCGGATTCAGTGGGGTTTCGACTGAATTCCCCCGGCGCAGCCGCCCGCCGAATGAAAACGTTTATGCGCATAAACCTAAATTTCTTATATTTCTTGTAAACGGCACGCACGCGCCGGACGCGTATACGACATTTTTACGCGCCCGCCGGATCTCTTTAGATGGTTCGGGTCGGCCGCGCGCTACGCTGAAGGCATCTCGTTAACTGGAGCATCTTCCATGCTCAAGCTGCTGGTTCCGGTCGGCCACTCGTCCCGCTCGCTGCAGGCGGTTCGCCATGCGACCTTTCTCTACCGGGAACGGTGCGCGTCGGAGATCGTGCTGATCAACGTCCAGCCGCCGCTCGAAGCCACCCGGCTCGAGGCCTACCATTCGCTGTCGCGGCTCCGCAATATCGAGCGGCACTTCTCGGAAGGCGAGCTCGCGAAGGCCGAACGGGTACTGCGCGATGCCGGCGTGGCATACAGCGTCGTGATGAAGGTCGGGCCGGTGGCCGATACGATCGCGGCCACGGCCGCCGAAACCGGCTGCGACGAGATCGTCGTCGTCGCGCCGCGGCACGATCCGCTGCACAGCCTGCTGTCGCTGTTCCGGCGCAGCGTGCTCGACCGGCTCGTACGGATCTCGACGATTCCGGTCACCGCGGTGCAGTAACCCGCAGGCGCTCGCGCTCAGGGCGCGTAGTAGTTCAGCTCCTGGATCCGCGCGCGAATCGCATCCACATTGAGCGCCTCGATATCGGCGCTCGCCATCGAGCCTCGATCGGCGCGCCACGGGCCGTTGTCGGCCTTGCGCTGCGCGTCGCGGTAGGCGAGCCACTGGCGCTGCGCCTGGCGAATCAGCTCGCGCGTGTGCGGATCGGCGCTGCGCATCACGCGCTGGTACACGTCATTCATGCGCTTGTCGTACGCCACGTAGGCCCGGTGCGAGCAGTCGATCATGCCCGCCGTCGTCTGCCCCGCCGGCGCGGCAAGGCAGGCGTCGGCCTGCGCCTCGATCGGATCGACCTTCTGCTGCGCCCACGCAGTCGGCATGGCAAGGACCATCAGGATCAGCAACCCGGCCGTTCGTGTCATCGCCCGCCTCCATCGATTGATCGGCGTTCATCCGCCATCACGCATGGTGCGCGTATTCGGGCGCACCGTGTCGGCCGCGTTTCGTAGGCGGGCCCGGATGCGTTCTCAATGACCCGAAACGTTGCGCGACGCGACCAGGAACGCGCCGAGCACCAGCAGGCCCGCGCCGGCCAGCGCCTGCAGGTTGTGCTGCGGCGCCTGCGCCCGGGTGGCATCCATCAGCAACCCGAACACGAGCTGGCTGGCGACCACGACCGCGATGGTCGTCGCGGCGCCGAACCGCTGATAGCCGGTCAGGCTCGCGAACACGAAGAACGACCCGAGCAGCCCCGGCAGCAGGCTCCATACCCGGAACGACCGCGCGATCTCGCCGAACCCCGCCGCGCCGGACCGCGCGAACAGGATCGTTGCCAGCAGCACGAGACCGACCACCGAGTTCATCACCAGCGCGATCAGCACCGTCGACGACGATGCCGTGATGCGCGCCATCAGCGCGTTCTGCGCGACGATCGCGGCGCCGGCGCCCACCAGCAGGCCGAACGACAGGAGCAGCATCATGCCGCCGGCGCGGCGTCGGGCGTCGGCCGCGTGTCGAGCCTGAGCTGCATGAACGCGAGATCGAGCCACACGCCGAACTTCATGCCGACTTCCTTCAGGTGCCCGACGTGCTCGAACCCGAGCTTGTCGTGCAGCCGGATCGAGCCGGCATTGTTCGCCTCGATGCCGGCCACCATCACATGCTTGCCGATGGCCCGGGCGCGGCCGATCAGCGCTTGCATCAGCGCCAGGCCGATGCCGTTGCCGCGCTGATCGTTGCGCACATAGACCGAATGCTCGACCGTATGACGATAGCCGTCGAAGGCCCGCCAGTCGCCGAACGACGCATAGCCGAGCACGGCGCCGTGCGCATCCGCCGCGACGAGCACCGGGTAGCCGGCCTTCCGCCGATCGCCGAGCCATGCCGTACGATTCGCCGCATCGACCGTCAAGTCGTTCCAGATCGCCGTCGTATGCGCAACGGCATCGTTGTAGATGGCCGTGATACCTTCGACGTCTTCCGGACCCGCATCGCGAATTTCCATTTCAGCCTCACCGATAGTCCACTATAGTAAAACAAGTGTACACCATGTTAGACAATGTAGATCAGCGTGTCGGCGCGCGCATTCGAACCGAGCGCGAGAACCGCGGCTGGTCGCTGACCAATCTTGCCGAGAAGTCCGGCGTATCGCGCGCGATGATTCACAAGATCGAGCGCGGCGAAAGCAGCCCGACCGCCTCGCTGCTGGCGAAGCTGGCGGGCGCGTTCGGGCTGACCATGTCGGCGCTGCTGGCGCTCGCGGAGCTCGAGGAAGGCCGCCTGCTGCGCGCGGCGGACCAGCCGCTGTGGGTCGATCCGCAAAGCGGGTACGTGCGGCGTCACGTGTCGCCGAAGTCGGCGTCGCCGTTGAACCTGGTCGAGATCGACCTGCCGCCGGATACGGAAATCCCGATGCCGGCGTCGGCCTATCTGCATGCCCGGCAGTTGATCTGGATGCTGGATGGGGAGCTGGTGTTCGTCGAAGGCGGCACGCGCCATGAACTGGCGGTTGGCGATTGCCTCGAACTGGGGCCGCCGAGCGACTGCGTGTTCAGGAACGAGAGCACGCGGAGCTGCAAGTACGCGGTAATTCTCGTGCAGCGGGCTTGATTTCGCGAAGGGACAAGCACCCGCTAACCGGCGCGATCCCTGCCGAGATACGCAGCGACCGCGCCGGTCAGCGCGAGGCCGCCCCATTCCTCGGGTGAAGCCAGATGCGCGGCGACGATCTCGCGATTATCGAGCCGCAGTGTCGGCATGCTATCGAGGTGCAGTTCGAAGAAATGCACGCAGTCTCTTCGCCCGTCCCAGATGCCGCTGGCGCTGCCCGCTGGCACCAATGGGCACGACGAGAGACCGATCTCCTCCTCCATTTCGCGCTGCGCCGCTGCATCGGGCGTCTCACCGGGCTGGACACTCCCGCCGGGGAAATTCCATTCGGCCCGGTACGATGACTTGAGCAGCAACAACGCCGGCCCGACGTAGATGGCGACCAGCGCGCCCTCATGGCGAGGCCGTCGAAGGGTCCACCAGACGCGCGCCAGCCGGAATCCGATGCGAAGCGCCAGGCGCCAGACAGCGTCGACGAGCACGGTCGATCGCGCTCGCTCAGGGCTCGGCATGAGGTCTCTCCATTCCGTTCATGATCAAAGGGATGTCCAGGTCGGGCGTGTTCGTATGGCTCGGGTCATTTCGCGCGGGTCGCGCCACGGCTTCGGACACCGTCGTTCGACCCGCGCTTGTTCCCGCTCGGGATAGCGATTGTCGGCAATTCAAGGGCCTGTGTCGACTGATCGCGTCTGGCCGGGCGTGGAAGCGCGCCGTTCGACGACGATCTCAATGCGACGACACATACGTTGCATCCGCACATGCCGCCGGGATCGCGAAATGCTCGCGCATGCGCTTCGTCTCCTTCGCCGGCGTCAAGCCGAACAGCCGCTTGAATTCCCGGCTGAACTGGGACGGGCTCGTGTAACCCACCGCGTGGCCCGCCGCCTCCGCGCTCAGGTCCTGGCGCACCATCAACAGGCGCGCCTGATGCAGGCGCGTCGACTTCACGTACTGCATCGGCGACACCTGCGTGATCGCCTTGAAGTGGCTGTGGAAACTCGGCACGCTCATGCCCGCTGCCTCGGCCAGCTGCGCGACGTCGAGCGGCTGCGCGTAGTCGGCATGGATCACGCGCAGCGATCTGCCGATCCGGCCGAACTGCCCGCGCATCGCCAGCGCGGCTCTCAGCGCGCTTCCCTGCGCGCCGGTGAGGACACGGAAATACAGTTCGCGCAGCAGCCCCGGCCCCAACACCGCGGCCTCGAGCGGCCGATGCATCGCCTCGACGAAGCGCAGCACGGATGCCTGCATCGCGTCGTCCATCGGTGTCGACATCATGCTCCTGGGCGCTTGCACCGGCTCCGCTGCGCCTTCGCGGTCGATCTGCGCCGCCAGTTCGGCGGCCATCGTGAAATCGAGGTGCAGGTACAGCGCGAGCAGCGGACGCTCCGGTGTTGCGTCGGTTTCCATGCTGAACGGCACGGGCACGGATACGGCCAGGTAGTGATGCGCGTCGTACCGATAGCGCTGGCCGCCGAAGTAACCGCGCTTGCTGCCCTGGCAAACGATCACGATGCCCGGATCGTACAGAACCGGCGTGCGTGACAGCGCACGGTTCGAGCGCAGGACACGCACGCTCGGCAGTGCCGTCAGGTTGTAGCCTTCGTCGGGAGCCAATGCGCCCAGCAGCGCAATCATGCGTTCCTGGCTGCGGGAGGATGGCTCCGGGGGTGGCATGGAGGCGTGCTCGGTGCTCATAGTTTTATGCAAGAAACTCAGCGTTATGTGGCTTTTTCGACGTCGCTTGCAAGACTAACATGCACGCTCCAGACGACATTCGGGAGAGGCTCCGATGGTATCCAGCAACATTCTGCTCATCACCGGCGTCAGCAGCGGCTTCGGCCGCGCGCTCGCGCAAGAGGCGCTGGCGATGGGTCACAAGGTGGTCGGCACGGTGAGAAGCGAGCAGGCGAAGCGCGATTTCGAAGCGCTGTCCGCGCATGCCGCGTTCGGGCGCGTGCTCGACGTGACCGACTTCGACGCGATCGACGGCGTCGTGTCCGACATCGAGGCGAGCGTCGGGCCCATCGACGTCCTGGTCAACAATGCCGGCTACGGCCACGAAGGCATCATGGAGGAAGCGCCGCTGTCGGAGATGCGTCGGCAGTTCGACGTGAACGTATTCGGCGCGGTCGCGATGATGAAGGCCGCCCTGCCGTTCATGCGCGAGCGCCGGCGCGGCCGCATCCTGAATATCACGTCGATGGGCGGCCACATCACGATGCCGGGAATCGCCTATTACTGCGGCAGCAAATTCGCGCTGGAGGGGATCTCGGAAGCGCTCGGCAAGGAGGTCGGGGCTTTTGGCATTGCCGTGACCGCCGTCGCGCCCGGTTCGTTCCGCACGGATTGGGCCGGTCGCTCGATGACGCGAACGCCCCGCTCGATTCCCGATTACGACGCGCTCTTTGACCCGATCCGCACAGCGCGCGAGGAAAGAAGCGGCAAGCAATTGGGCGACCCCGTGAAGGCCGCGCGCGCGATGCTCGAGGCAATGGCGGCGGAGCGCCCGCCTGCGCATCTTTTGCTCGGTAGCGACGCGCTCCGGCTCGTGCGCGACAAGTTGTCGGCGTTGGAGGACGAGATCCGTGAGTGGGAGGCGGTGACGGTTTCGACGGACGGTTGAGGACCGATGGTGCGGAGGTGCCGGCGAGCCCTGCGCCCCGTGTCGTCGGGCGCGGAAGATGTGATGCACGGCCGCGAGACGATAGTCCGTCGTCGACCCCGAGCGGGCATCCCGATTTCTACGATGCGGCCGGTCAAATCCGCGATTCGACGATTGCCTTTGGCGGATAGCTCGCCAGCACGACAGAAGTGGTCACGGGCCCGAATCTGGCAAGCGCGTCAATTGCGGTTTCGAGCTGGGCCATCTCTTCAACCACCATCCGAACGATGAAGCAGTCGTCACCGGTGATCCGGTGTGCCTCGACTATCTCAGGCATGGCTTCGAAGGCACTCAGGCAACGCTTGATTTCGGCGTGGGTGGTGCGGACTCGCACGATCGCCGAGATGCCCCGACCGACGAGGCCGGGATTGATCCGCGCCGCGTAGCCCTCGATGACGCCCCGTTCCTCGAGCCGCCTGATGCGGGCGGTGACGGCCGGCTGAGAAAGCCCGATCTGCTGGCCAAGCTCCGTGTTGGTGATGCGTGCATTGCGCTGAAGCGCCTCGAGGATCCGCCAGTCGAGCCTGTCCAACGTTACCGGCTTAGCTTTCATTCGTGAGAACCTTCAAATTCCGTCGATTCGCTTGTGAATTGCCGTCGATTCATTTGTTTTGCGATGTTGCCTGAATTCCTGAACTTTTACACTGGCTGCTCGTTCACTCATCGAGATCTGACAGATGGACTACCCCGTTCTTGTTGTTCCTGGTATCGGCAACTCCGGTCGATTGCACTGGCAGAGCGTATGGCAAGCCGCTCATTCGGACTGGCAACGCCTCGCAGTCGAGGATTGGGATGACGTCCGGTGCGATGACTGGGTATCCGCGATCGAACGGCAGCTGGCGGCAAACGGGAGAGAGGCCGTCATCGTGGCGCACAGCCTCGGATGTCTGGCCGTGGCCCATTGGGCTGCCCGGTATGCGCGGAAGATTCGCGGTGCGCTGCTTGTGGCCGTGCCGGACCCCGAGTCTCCGGCATTTCCACGGGTAGCCGCGCGCGGATTCGCGCCCCTGCCATCCGAGCGGTTGCCGTTTCCCACGACCATCGTATCCAGCTCCAACGATCCTTACGGCAGCATGGGGCATGCGCGCGCCTGTTCAGCCGCATGGGGCAGCGAACTCGTCGAAGTCGGCGCAATGGGACATCTCAACGCGAACAGCAACCTGGGCGATTGGCCCGAAGGGTTTCGCCTGCTGGAGAAGATGACCCTCGGTTGATCCGGTTCTCGACCGCCGGCTTGCCAATTCCGCGAGACGCAAATACCACGGAAGGCGCAAGTGCGTGTAGATTAGGATCTCGTTGCGACCCGCCCGCGTGTCTTCGAATCGGTCGCCATCCGAACCCGTCCTGAAGTTGCACAGGAGCCGGCATGAACGCGAAGCACAGCAAGAAGGGGCATCTCGAAGCCGCGGCGTCACACCACGAGCAGGCCGCGCGACATCACCGCGAGGCGTCGCGGCATTTCGAAGACGGCCAGGACTTTTCCCACGCCGCCCATCAGGCGATGATGGCCCATGGCCACACGTTGCATGCGATCGATCAGGCACGCGACGCTGGCGCGCACAGCGCCAATACGCCACCCATCACGCCTCCATCGACCGGCTCAAGCGTAAGTGCCGCGGACGTGGCAAAACATCACGCGGCGGCCGTGGAACTTCACATGCAGGCGGCGCAGCATATGCGCCACGCCGTCAAGCTCTTCGATCAGGATCGCAGCGCCGTCTCCCACGACGCACAGCTCGCGCTCTCTCTTGCACTGCGCGCCTTGTCCCATGGCAACGAAGCAGCCAGACTGTTCGTCAAGCTCGCTGCCAGTGGTGCCTCGTGAGTCAAGGTTGGGTGAGTGCAAGCCAGTCACATCTTGTTTGGTGGGGTATTCGGCGTGGCGCGGATCTACGGTCGTGGGCCGCCCGTACCGATCCGCGCGTTGCCAGGCATGACGCAATCCAGCGTGCCACTCGCGACTAGGCCGTTCGTTCCAGCAGGTCTGTTGCGAAAGACTTCGCATGCGCGACGGCCTCTTGCGCGTCGACGAATACACCGAGCTGCTCCCAGTGCTCTTCGGCCGCGTACGTTCCTTTCACACCGAGCGCCCTCTGAACGCGCAATTGCGCGGCGTATCTGCCGTCCTCCAATGGTCGGGCAGTCGCTATGACCTTGTGCGGAAGGT
Source organism: Burkholderia sp. SRS-46 (assembly GCF_004343775.1). Taxonomy (GTDB): domain Bacteria; phylum Pseudomonadota; class Gammaproteobacteria; order Burkholderiales; family Burkholderiaceae; genus Burkholderia. The sequence continues at coordinate 263,344 of NZ_PTXL01000011.1, forward strand.
CGGATCTTGCCGGCTGAACCAACTCGACAGGACCGCCAGGCACGCCGATATCCTTCAACTCGTTCCTGACTTTGCAGTCCGGGCAGTAGAAGCACCACCCCGCGTCCTCGTGATTGGATCTGACCTGCCCGCGAGCCAGCACGGCACGACACTCAACGTTTTCGCAGATGAACGGCATGGCAGTCTCCGGAGTTGTTTGAAAGAAATCCTAGCATGTCCGCCGACGGCCAACCATCGGCATTTGCTGCCGTGCCTGGAGCTGGCGAAACCCTCAAGCGCGCGCCAGCGAGGTCGCGTTGCGCGGCCGCAAGGTCGCCATGATCAGGGTACGACGGTCGGTGACCGCTGCTGGCCGAACGGCGACGGTCGCCCCCACCCTCCCCGCCAACCCCGACGAACAAAAAAACGGCCCGGACATCGTCCGGGCCGCATCGCGTTCAGGAATCCGACAAACCGCTACTTACGCCTCCAGCGCCTCCAGCACCTTCCCCTTCGTCTCGATCCCGACGAAATGCACGGTCACGGCCGCAATCAACGGCACCACGCCGAGCAGGTAGAACGCCGGGCTCAGATCCCCGCCGATGATCGCGTGCGGCACCACCATCGGCGCGACGAACGACGCCACCTTCAGCCACGCGCTGCCGAGCCCGCAGCCCGACGCGCGGATGCTGGTCGGATACTGCTCCGGCGTATACACATACGCGGTGATGAAGCCCGACGCCATCAGCCCGAGCGACAGCGAGCAGAACGTCGCGACGACGTACACCGACGACGCGTGATAGATCCCCGCCAGCGCCAGCGACACCGCGCACAGCACGAACGACCACACGATCACCGGCTTGCGGCCGAGCTTGTCGACCAGCAGTGCGGACGCGAGCGAACCGAACACGCCCATCACCGAGCCGATCACCGCGAGGTTCAGCGCGAGCTGCAGCGGCGCGTGATAGAAGTTCTTGTAGATCGTCGGCAGCCACGTCGACAGCCCGTACTGGATGAAGCCGCAGGTCGCCCACAAGGTCGCGACCGCGAACGTGCGCTTCCGGTACGCGGCGCTGAACAGGTCCGCCATCCGGCGCTTCGGGTGCTGGCGGACGATCTCGTCGAACTCGGCGGCCTGCGTGACGGGCGGCAGCGTGCCCTTCACGGATGCCTCGAACACGCCGAGCGCGTGCCCCGCTTCCGGCAGGCGTCCGCGCGACGCGAGCCAGCGCGGCGATTCCGGCACGACGCGCGTGAGTACGAGCGCGAGCAGCAGCGGCATCCCGCCGATGAAGTACATCACTTCCCAGCCGAAGCGCGGCACGAGCCACGCGCCGAGCGCCATCGACGCGAGCAGGCCGATCGGGAACACGATCTCGTACAGCAGCACGAAGCGGCCGCGGCCGTGCGCGCGCGTGATCTCGTTGATGTAGGTCGCCGCGACCGGCAGCTCGCCGCCGAGGCCGAGCCCCTGCAGGATGCGCAGCAGCACGAACACCTCGAAGGTCGGCGCGAACCCGCATGCGATGCTGGTGACGCCGATCACGGCCGAACTCCACGCGATCGCCTTCACGCGGCCGTGCTTCTCCGCGAGCGCGGGAAACAGGAACGCGCCGATCAGCTGGCCGATCGCGCCGGACGCGATCAGCATGCCGATCTGCGTCGGCGACAGCCCCCACTTGTGGATCAGCAGCGGCAGCGTCGCCGCGATCGTGATCACGTCGAAGCCGTCGAAGAACGTCGCGGTGCCGATCAGCACGCGGGCGCGGATCTGCATCGCGTTGGCGGGCAGCCGCTCGAGCCGCGCGATGATCGCGCCGGGCGTCGGGGCGGCAGCGTCCATCGTGGCCCGGCCGGCCACGACGTTGTCGAAAGTGCTCATGCGGGGTGTCTCCGTAGTCTCGTTGCGCGTCGTGCGATCAGGCAAGCGCGCGGGTCGTGTCTGCCAGGGCTTCCGTGTCCACTGCGCGGCCCTGGTTCATCCACTTGCGCGCAAGCTTCAGCTCGCGCGCGTTGTTCACGGCGATGACACCTCTCACATGCCCGTCGCCCACGAAAAACAGCGTTGCGCGCCGCGCGTCGAGGTCGCCACGTACGACGAGCTGCGCATCGGCCGGCAGATCGCCGAGGATCTGCAGGTTCACGTCGTACTGATCGGACCAGAACCACGGAATCTCCGCGTACGGCGCGCGCACGCCGAGCACGGCCTTCGCGGCCGCGATCGCCTGGTTCTGCGCGTTCGCCCACGATTCGAGCCGCACGCGGCGCTTGAGCCAGCCGTTGTGGTGGTTCGCGACGTCGCCGCACGCGAACACGGCCGGGTCGCTCGTCATCCCGAATTCGTCGACGACGATGCCGTCGTCGACCGCGAGGCCCGCATCGCTCGCGAGCGACGCGTTCAGTGCGAGGCCGATGCCGGCCACCGCGAAATCCGCGTCGATCGTCGTGCCGTCGGCGAGCGTCGCGCGCACCTTCGACGCGTCGCCGGGCTGGGCATCGAGCGACACGAGCGATGCGCCCAGGCGCACGTCGACGCCGTTCGAGCGATGCAGGTCGAGCAGGAAATCCGACACGAGCTGCGGCACCGAACGCCCGCACAGGCGCGGCGCGCCTTCGACCACGACGGCCTCGACGCCGAGCTTGCGCGCGGTCGCCGCGACTTCCAGCCCGATCCAGCCGCCGCCGATCACCAGCACGCGCCGGCTCGCGCGCAGCTTCTCGCCGAGCGCGGCCGCTTCGTCGAGCGTACGCAGGTAATACAGGTTTGCAGTCCTCACCAGCGATTCCGGCAAGCGGCGCGACGTGCCGCCGGTCGCGATCACGAGACGATCGTATTCGACTTCGCGGCCGCTCTCGGTGCGCACGATGCGGCGCGCGCGGTCGATCGACGCCGCGCGTTCCGGCTGCCACGCCTCGACGTTCAGCGACGCGAACTCGTCCGGATGCACGACGCGCACCGTTTCGATGTGCGCGTCGCCGGCGAGCACCGCCTTCGACAGCGGCGGGCGCTCGTACGGCAGGTGCGGCTCGTCGGCGATCATCACGAGCCGGCCCGCGAAGCCCTCCGCGCGCAGCATCTTGAGCACCCAGCCGGCGGCCTGGCCGCCGCCGATCACGACGACGGTCCGCACCGTGCCCGCTTCGTGGGTTGCGTTGGTTGCATCGGTCATGATTTGCGCTCCGTCATGAACTTGCCTTCCGGCGCCTTCGCGTTCTTCTGGCGCCGCGTGTTGCCGTCGAGACCGCCGTCGACCGCCCATTCGGCGAACACGGTCGGGCCCGGCTCGAACTCGCGCGGCTGCCAGTCGGGCGTCAGCACGTCTTCATCGGCGTAGTACTCGATCAGGCCGCCGGCCGGGTTCTGGAAGTACCAGAAATACGCGGACGACACCGGATGCCGCCCCGGGCCGAGCTGGGTTTCCCAGCCGCAGCGGTCGATATGCATGCCGCCGCCGAACACTTCGTGGATGTCGCGCACGGTGAACGCGACGTGGTTCAGGCCGCGTTTTCCGTTCGGCAGCGCGAGCAGGAACAGGTCGTGATGGCCGCCGTGCGGCGCACAGCGCATGAACGCGCCGCGGCCCGGGTAACGATCCGACGTCTCGAAGCCGAGCAGGTCGTGATAGAACGCTTCCTGCGCGTCGAGCGCGTTCGTGAAGAACACGACGTGGCCGACCTCGACCGGCTCCGCGCGCGCATAGATCGTGCTCGGCGTGTCGACGCGCAGCGTCTCGCCCCACACGTTCGACAGCGAGCCCTTCACGTCGAGCGCGCGCTTGCGCGTCACCTCGATGCGGATCGCCATCCCGTTCGGATCGATGCAGCCGAGCGCATCGTCGTGCGCGTAGTAACCGGGCTGGCCGGCCAGCCTGGCGCGCAGCGCGTCGAGTTCGGCGGGCGTCGCGACGCCCCACGTCACTTCGCGCAGCGTCGGCCCCGGCTCGAACGCGGGCGGCAGCGCCGGATCGTCGGCCTTGACGAGCAGCACGGTGCAGCCGTTCATCGTCTCGAAGCGCGCGCGCGTGTCGTCGTGCGCGATTTCCTTGAGCCCCCAGTCGGCGAAGAAGCGCCGGCAGGTCGCCAGGTCGTCGACGCCATACGTGATCTGCTCGATACCCAAAATGCTCATTGCGTCATTCCCCTTCGCTCAGTTCGCCCACGGCAGCGGCGCGTCGTTCAAGCCCCAGTAGAGGCTCTTCTGCTGCATGTACTCGCGGATGCCGAGGCGCCCCTTCTCGCGGCCCATCCCGCTCTCCTTCCAGCCCGAGAACGGCGTGGAGATCGAGAACAGCTTGTACGTGTTGATCCACACGGTGCCCGTCTCGAGCGCGCGCGCGGTACGCCATGCGCGCTTGTAGTCGCGCGTCCAGATGCCGGCGGCGAGGCCGAACACGCTGTCGTTCGCCTGCCGGATCAGCGATGCCTCGTCGTCGAACGGCATCGCGACGAGCACCGGCCCGAAGATCTCTTCCTGGCAGATGCGCGCGCTGTTCGGCAGGCCTTCGAGTATCGTCGGCTGATAGTAGAAGCCATGCTCGCGCCCGTCGCCCGACGGCCGCTCGCCGCCGCACAGCAAGCGCCCGCCTTCCTCCAGGCCGAGCGCCACGTAGCGCTCCACCGACTCGCGATGCTTCGCCGTAATCAGCGGGCCCATCTGCGTATCGGCACGCGTCGGGTCACCCACGCGCAGCTTGCGTGCGCCGGCCACCAGGCGCTGCATGAATGCGTCGTACACCGAACGCTGCACGAACAGGCGCGAGCCCGCGATGCAAGCCTCGCCCGACGAGCTGAAGATGCCGTACAGCACGCCGTTGACGGCGTGGTCGAGATCCGCGTCGTCGAACACGATCGTTGGCGACTTGCCGCCGAGTTCGAGCGACACCGGCATCAGCTTTTCCGCGGCGATGCGCGCGATGCCGCGCCCGACTTCGGTGCCGCCCGTGAACGACACCTTCTTCACGAGCGGATGACGCACCAGCACGTCGCCGATCACCGAGCCCTTGCCCGGCAGCACGCTCAGCACGCCCTTCGGCACGCCGGCTTCCTCGCAGATGCGCGCGAGCGCGAGCGACACGAGCGGCGTGACCTCGGCCGGCTTCAGCACCACCGCGTTGCCGCCGGCGAGCGCCGGCGCGAGCTTCTGCGCGTCGGAGGCGATCGGCGAGTTCCACGGCGTGATCGCCGCGATCACGCCGATCGGCTCGTACACGCTCATCGTCAGGTAGTCGCCGCGCGACGGCGTCAGCTCTTCGTCGAGCGTTTCGAGGCAGGCCGCGAAATAGCGGAACGTGTTCGCCGCGCTCGCCACCAGCACGCGGGTCTCGGCGATCGGCTTGCCGTTGTCGCGGCGCTGCAGGTTCGCCAGCGCCTCGTGACGCTGCATGATCAGGTCCGCGATGCGGTACAGCACCTGCGCGCGCTGGTGCGGCTTGAGCCCGGCCCAGTCGGCGCGGCGCCACGCGGCGTCGGCGGCCTCGACGGCTTCGGCCGCGTCTTCCGCGTTCGCGGTCGACACTTCCAGGTTCAGCGACTGGTCGGCCGGGTAAAGGCTTGCGTAGGGCGCGCCTCGGCCGCGCCGCCACGCGCCGCCGATCAGGATGTCGCCGTTGGGTACAAGGCTCGTATCGAATGGAGTCATTTCACAAATTCCACAAGTCTGTCTCTGCGCCCCCGCCCCCGGCCTTCATCGCGGCGCGGGCGGGGCTGTCGGTCGCCCGGGCCGCCCGCTCAGATCACGCAGCGGGCCGCGCGGTTGCGCAGCGCGCGGATCGCGCTGAACGCCGTCAGCGCGGACGTCTTCGGGTTGTCGGGCAGCGGCTTGCCGCTCATTTCGAGCGACATCTCGCCGAATGCGCCGCGCGCGGTGATCCGGTGCACGTTGCGCGCGACCGCCGGATCGGCGATCAGGCGCACGCGCGTCGCATCGAGCCCGAGGCCCGCGAGCGCGACGGTCGCCGCGACGTTCGCGTTCTTCGGATACAGGCGCGCCGCGTCGCGCGCCGTGCCTTCGAAGATCACCTTCTCTTCGGTCATCGCGCGCAGGTCGCACAACGCCTCGGCCGGCGTGCCGAGCCAGCCGAGCGGCGGCTTGCGGCCCACGTACAGCACTTCGTCGAGGCCGCCCTGCTTCGCGGCGGCGAGCGCATCGATGCCGCCGATCGCGCCGGACAGCAGCGTGAGCGTCGCGTGGCCTTCGTCGGCGGCCTGCGACAGCACGTCGAGCAGCGCGAGATCCGACAGCGCGCCGATCGATGCGACCGCGCAATCGGTGCCGGCCTTCAGCAGCGGCACGACGTGATCGACCAGCGCGCTGTGGCCCGCGCATTCGAGCGCGAACTCGGGGCGATGCGCGAGCGCGTCGACCGACGACACCACTTCGACCGCCCCGCCGAGCGCGCCCTGCACCGCCGCGCGCTGATGCTCAGGCACGATCACGTGCGCGACCCGCAGCGCCGCGTCGTGCTCGACCGCGTGGTACACGGCCGCGCCGATCGCGCCGAAGCCGATCATCGCGACGTCGACGGGCGCATGCCCGTGTGCGTGCGCGTTACGCATACTGGCGCTCCGACGGCGTTTCCTTCTTCACCGGCGGGCCCGCGAATGCCGATGTGAACGAGCCGACCGACAGCATGTCGACTTCGACCATCACCGGCCCTTCCTTCGCCATCCCGTCGCGCACGATCGCTTCGGCCTGGTCGAGCGACGTGATCCGGTAGTGCGTGAGGCCGAAGCTCGCGCAGAACTGCGCGAAATCGGGCTGGTGCAGCTGCACGAAGCAGCGGCGGCCGCCGTAGTGCGCGTCCTGGATGTTGCGGATCACGCCGTAGCACTGGTCGTTCATCAGCACGATCATCACGTTCGCGTTTTCCTGCACGGCCGTCACGAGCTCGCCGACGTTGACCATCAGGCCGCCGTCGCCCACCAGGCAGACCGTCTTCGCGGCCGCGCCCGCGAGCGCCGCGCCGATGCCCATCTGCATGCCCTGGCCGATGCCGCCGCCGAGCGCATGCACGCCCGCGCGCGGCTCGAAGATCTGCAGCAGGCGGTTGCCCCACGTGCTGTTCGAGATCGTCACGTCGCGCACCCAGTTGTAGTCGCGGCCGACGGCGGCCTGCAGCGTGTCGACGAGCTGCTTGTAGGGCCCGAGGCCCTTCGCGACGTCGGCCACCGCCTGCTCGCGCGCCGCCGCCAGATCCGCCGCGAACGGCGGATCGACCTTCAGCCGGCCTTCGAGACGGTCGGCCAGTTCGGCCAGCACGCGCTTCGCATCGCCATGGATGAACAGGTCGTTGCGATAGCCGCGGTTGTCGGCAAGCGCGTCCGCATCGACGCGGAACAGCGGCTGCGGCAGCGCGAGCTTGTACTTCAGCGTCTCGTTGCCGCGCAGGCGCGAACCGACCACGACGAGCGCGTCGCAGGTCTTGTAGAACGCTTCCACCGCCGCGTGCACGTTGAACGCGCCGAGCGTCGCCGGGTGATCCTCGGGCAGCACGCCGCGGCCCTGCACGCTCGTCACGACGCCGAAGCCGAGCTTCACGAGGCGCTCGACCTCCGCACGCGCGTGGCGCGCGCCGCCGCCGAGCCACAGCAGCGGGCGGCGCTTGTTCGCGAGCGCGTCGGCGAGCTTCGCGATGCGCGCGCTGTCGTGCTCGCGCACCGCGACGTGCGCGGGCGCCAGGTCTTCCGGCCATTCGATCTCGGCGGCCTGGATGTCGATCGGAATCTCGACCGACACGGGGCCCGTCGGCGCGGTTTGCGCGATGCGCACCGCCTCGCGGATCGTCGGCAGCACGGTCTCGACCGTGCGCACGCGGAACGCGGCCTTCGAGATCGCGTCGAGCATCGTCAGCTGGTCCGGCGCTTCGTGGATGTACGCGAGATCCTGGTCGAGGTACGGCGTCTCGATCTGGCCGGTGATGTGCAGCAGCGCGGTGCCGGCGGTCAGCGCCTCGACCATCGCGCCGGCCGCGTTGCCCGCCGCCGTGCCGGTGCTCGTGAACGCCACGCCGAGGCCGCCCGACACGCGGGCCAGGCCGTCGGCCATGTTGACCGCGCCCGCTTCGCCGCGCGCGCCGACATAGCGGATGTTGCCGCGCGAGTTGATCGCGTCGAGGATCGGCATGTTGTGGATCGAGATGACCCCGAAAGCGGTCTTCACGCCGCACTGCTCGAGAAAGGCGGCAATCAGCTCGCCAACCGTGGTTTTGTTAGACATGGCGTGCAAAGCCTCCAGAAACGTCGATATGGCTGCCCGTCGTATAGGACGACAGATGCGTTGCGAGATAAAAGAGTGCCCAGGCAGCCTCGTCAGGCCGGCCGAAGCGGTTCAGCGGAATGTTTTTCTTGCGGGCAAGTTCGCCCGTCCAGTCTTCCCAGCTCTGGCCCGGTTGCGCCTGCGCCTCGTAGCGGCGGCGCCACTGGCCCGATTCGACGATGCCGATCAGGATCGAGTTGACGCGGATGCGCTGCGGCGCGAGCTCGGTCGCGAGCGATTTCACGAGGCTCAGCACGCCCGCGCGCGCCGACGACGTCGCGACCATGTGCGGCTCCGGCTGCAGCGCGAGCAGCGAGTTCACGCAGGTGATGCTCGGCGCCGCCGCGTCGCGCAGCATCGGCAGGAACGCGCGCGTCGGCCGGATGATGCTGAAGTACTTCAGCTCGAGTTCTTCGCGCCAGGCGTCGTCGGTCGTGTCGGCGAACGTCGACACGCGCCCCTGGCCGGCGTTGTTGACCAGCATGTCCACGCGGCCGAAGCGCGCGTGCACGGCCTGCGCGAACGTCGCGACGTCGCCCTCGTCGAGCACGTCGCAGCGCGCTGCCAGCAATGGCGCGCCCGGGTACTTCTCGCCGAGCATCGCCTCGGCGCGTGCGAGACGCTCGCCGTCGCGGCCGCAAATCGCGACCGACGCACCCGCCTGCAGGAACCGCTCGGCCGTCGCGAGGCCAATGCCGGACGAGCCGCCCGTCACCACCGCCACCTGTCCGGTCAAATCGATCTGGATCATCACAGCCCCAATGCCTTCAAAAACGTATGCTCGTCTTCCGAGCGGTAGTTGAGCCGCCGCGACAGCTCGGCCGCCGCGCGCTGCACCTTGTCGATCAGGCCGTCGGCGACAAGCGCCGCGTCGATCTCCGGGCGCGGCACCGTCACCGTGATGCACGCGACGATCTGCTGCGTCTCGTTGCGCACCGGCGCGGTGACCACGGAAATGCCGCGCTCGAACGACGAGTTGCTGACGCCGTAGCCGCGCAGCGCATCCTCGCGGATCATCTGGTACAGCGCATCGACCGTCTCCGGCGTCGCGCTCGTCATCCGGCTCAGCGTGCCTTCCGGATACAGCGCGCGCAGCGCGCTCAGCGACAGGTCGCCCATCAGCACGTGGCCGTGCGTGGTCGCGTGCGCGGGCAGCCGCGTGCCGACGTTCACCCGGATCGAGCTGAACACCGGCGCCTGGCTCTGCGCCTTCGCGACGAACACCACGTCGCGGCCGTCGCGGATCACGATATGCGTCGTGAAGCCGGTTGCATCGCGCAGGCTCTCGATCACCGGCAGGCCGAGATCGGTCAGCTCCAGCGAGCTCAGGTATTCGAAGCCGAGCCGCAGCACCGCGATGCCGAGCTTGTAGTTGCGGTCCTTGTCCGCGCGCTCGAGGAAGCCGAGCGATTCGAGCGTCTGCAGCAGGCGGAACACCGTCGTGCGCGGAATACCGAGCCGCTTCGACAGCTCCGGCGCGCCGAGCACCGGCTCGCGCGGCGAGAATTCCGCGAGAATCCGCAGCCCGCGCTCGAGGCCCGGCACCACGTAGTTCGCTTCGCTCTTCGCGCCTTCGGGTTCGTTGATCAGCGGTTCGCTCATGCTGCCTCCCGCCGGGCCGCCCCAAGGGAGGCAGCCGCCCCCTCGGGGGGCAGTGAACGAACGTGAACGTGGGGGTCGTTCATATGATTCCCCGCTGTTGGTCGACTTGGCGACAGAAGGTGTCGATCAGCGCCGAATACACGGCCGGTGCCTCGACATAACCCGCATGCCCGGCCTGCGGAATCACCTGCAGCCCGACGTGCGCGGCCGCCGCGATCCGCTCGCAGGCGGCAGGCGGCGTGATCGCGTCGCTCGCGCCGACCGCCACCGCCGTGCGGCCGAGAAAGCCCGCGAGATCCGACGCGAGATCGGCGTTCGCCAGCAGATGCGTCGCCTGCGCATAGCCGGCCGGCACGATGCGCGCCATGTTCCAGCGCACCCAGGCGCGCGCGTCTTCGCTCGCGAAGCCGGACAGCATGTTGCCGCTGCGCTGCGCCGCGAGCCCGGCCGGGCCGAGTTCGGCGAGCATCGCGAGCCGCGCGTCGCGGCGCGCGTCGCGCGTCTCGGCCGGCGCGCTGCCGTAGCCGCCCGCGGGCGAGATCAGCAGCAGCCCGGCGACGCGCGCCGGCAGCATGCGGGCGAAACCGCCCGCGATGATCGCGCCGAGCGAATGGCCGACCAGCACGCAGCGCTCGATGCCGAGCGCATCGAGCCACGCGCCGAGCGCCGCCGCGTAATCGGCGGCGGCCGGCGACGCGCCGTGCACGGGCGTCGACGCGCCATAGCCGGGCGCGTCCCAGGCGAGCACGCGCCGCGAAGCGCCAAGCGCATCGAGCTGGCGCACCCACGACGCGGCGCCCGAGCCGATCCCGTGCAACAGCACGACGGGGAGCGTGCGGCCGGCATGCTGCGCGCCGGCCTCGCGGTAGCCGATCGTGCCCGCCGCGCCGGCCGTGCAGCGCTGCTCGGGAAACCGCTCGAGCAGCGTCGCGAAGGCGGCGACGCGGTCGCGTTCACGTTTGTCGATGACACTCATCGCTTCACCTGCCCCGTCTCAACGCTTGATCTTCGCGAGCGGCGAATCCGGCGGATACGTCGGCGTGATCGGCTTCGACGAACCGAGCATCACGCACATCAGCGCGTCTTCCTCGCCGATGTTGATCTCCGTGCGATACACGCCCGGCGGCACCGAGATCAGGTCGCGCTCGCCGAGGATCGCTTCCCAGGTCTCGCCGTCGCGCTCGCAGATCACCTTCATCTTGCCGCGCAGCACGAAGAAGATTTCCTCGACGTCGATATGGATGTGGCTCGGGCCGATGTTGCCGGCCGGGATCACCATCGTGGAGAACGTGAAGTTGCCGGCCGGCACCGTGTTGACGTCCTTCGCGACGCCCGTGCCGCCCGTGCCCACGTAGCGCATCTGCGCGCGGCGGTACTTCGGGTCGTAGTCGGCCTGGAACTTCAGCGCGTCCCAGTCGTAGCGCCGCGTCGCATAGCGCGCGACGCGCCCTTCCATCCAGTCGCCAAAGCTTGCGCCTTCCGGCTGATCCCACGACTTGCGTTCGATATCGGCGTCCGCCATCGTCATCTCCTAAAGAGTGGAAACCATCAATTCATTACGAAGCCGCCGTTCACCGGCAGCAATTGGCCCGTCACGAAGCGCGCGGCATCGGACAGCAGGAACAGCACGGGCCCCGTCACGTCGTCGGGCACTTGCGCGCGCGTGAGCGCACGGCCCTGCTGGTAATACGCGTGGCGCTCGGCCGGCACGTAGGCGGTCGCCTCGACTTCGGTGAGGCCCGGCGCGATCGCGTTGACCGTCACGTCGTGCGCGCCGAATTCGCGCGCCTGCGCATGCGTCATCGCGATCACCGCGCCCTTGCTCGCGACGTATGCGAGCAGCTTCGGCGCGCCCCACAGCGCGGTGTCCGACGCGAGGTTCACGATCGCGCCGCGCCCCGACCGAGCGAGGTGCGGCAGCGCCGCATTGCTCGCGAGCCACAGGCCGCGCACGTTCACGTTCATCACCGCGTCCCAGGTCGCGACGTCGAGTTCCGTCGACAGCCGCCCGCCCGAGTTCGTGATCGCCGCGTTGTTGATCAGGCCGTCGATGCCGCCGAGCGCCGCCGCGCCCTGCGCGACGAAGGCGTGCACGCTGGCCGGATCGGCAAGGTCGAGCGCGAAGAAATGCGCGGCATGCCCGGCTTCGGACAGTTGCGCGGCGAGCGCGCGGCCTTCGTCGGCCAGCACGTCGCCGAACGCGACCTGCGCGCCGGCGGCGACCAGCGCCTTCACGAACGCCGCGCCGAGGCCGCGCGCGCCGCCCGTGACGAGCACGCGCCGGCCGGCGAGCGACACCACGGATGCGTCAGCCATGAGCAGGCTCCGACGCGGCCGGTTGCGCGGCGCGATACGCATCGAGCGCGGACAGGTGCTCCTGCGCGCGCTGGCGCAGCATCCGGCGCACGCGCGTGATGCCGACGTCGTGCTGGTACAGGTATTCGTGGTCGCGCGCGTTCGGCGCAAGGCTTTCGAGCACGTAGCGATCCTGCTCGAGCACGTCCCAGTGCAGGCCCTCGAGGCGGTTGCGGTACATGAAGCGCCACACGTCGCGCTGCCAGCCGCTGACCTTGCGGGTGCGCCAGAAGTAGACCTGGCAGTGGTCGTCGTCGACCGGCGTCGCGAAGCCGATGATCCCGAAGTTGCCGCCCGGGCCGAACTTCTGCTTGTACGGAATCGCGAGGCGCATCCACAGGCAGCCCGTCTCGCCGAGTTCGACCCAGTCGAAGTTCACGTCGCGCTGGCCGATCTTCTCGAACATCAGGCCCGTTTCCGTCTTGCGCACGCGCATCTCGGCCTGCTTGTCCCCTTCGGCCATCGAGTGCGACGTCGCGTGCAGGTACGCGCCGTGCATCGGGTCCATCACGTTGTCGATCGCGTACTGGTAATTGCACGTCCAGTTCGACACGCACAGGAAATGCGCGAATTCGTCGGCGACCAGTTCCTCGGGCAGGTTCAGCGGCGCCGGTTCGGCATGCGCGTCGTCGCCGAACCACAGGAAGATCGCGCCGGCCTGTTCCTGCACCGGGTACGACTTCACGCACTTCGTGCCTTCGAGCGGACAGTTCGATACGGCCGGCACGCGATTCACCGTGCCGCTGCCGTCGACTTCGACGCCGTGATACCAGCACGCAAGGTTGCCGCCGAGGTTCCAGCCGAGCGACAGGCGCGCGCCACGGTGCGGGCAGCGATCTTCCAGCGCGTGGACCTTGCCGTCCTGGTCGCGCCACAGCACGATCTGCTCGGAGAGGCGCGTGAGGCCGACGGGCGCGTTCGACACCTGCCAGCTCGGCGCGACGGGATACCAGTAGTTCTTGATGCCGCGGTCGAGATAGGCGCGGACCGGGTCGGGTTGGGATGCGTGTTGTACGGGGGACGTCATCAGGGTGCTCCGGATTCGGTTGTCGTCGGGTGGCGGGTCACGCGCTCGGCGCGGTCATTCCGCGAGCGAGGCCAGCTCGGCGCAGAAGCGCTCGGCGGTCCACGGCGCGCCGTCCGGCGCGCGGAAGCCGATGCGGTTCAGGCCCGCGACGACGTCGTCCAGCTCGGTCGCGCCGGCTTCGAACACGCGTTCGAGCGCATCGCCGAGGTCGTTCTCGTATCGGGTCGGCTCGGCCTTGCGGTTCTGCCACACGCGGTTCTCGACCTGGCCCGGGATCTCGATCTGCCCCTTGCCCGCGACGTTGTTCGGCTGCGGCGCCATCCACGGCTTCAGGAAGGGGTTGAAGTTCACGGTCGCTTCTTTCATGTCTGTCACTCCACCTTGATCTGGATTTCCTCGCCGGCGAGGCGCACCGCGTACTGCTTCAGCGCGCGGCCGCCCGGCCCCTTCAGGCACTGGCCCGTCTTGATGTCGAACACGGCTTCGTGCAGCGGGCACTCGACCGTGCCGTCGTCGACGAAGCCCTGCGTCAGCAGCGCGTACGCATGCGGGCACACGTTCTCGAGCGCATACACCTCGTCGCCGACGCGGTAGATCCCGATTTCGACGCCGTCGGTCCGCTTGAACTCGATCGGCGTGTCTTCCGACAGCGCGCCGGCGTGCCCGGCGCAAATCCATTGTTCAGACATCTCACACCCTTCCTTCTGATCGACTCTCGGTTTGTTCCATACCAGGAACATCAGTTTATGGATGGTGATTATAGGAGCGACTTTCCGGGAGAAGAATAAAAAGCTGCACCTCCTAGGGAAAACACCGACCGTTGGGTTGGGATTCGTCCAAGCCAATCCGACCGACATCGTTTTCTTCTTATATGTCGGGGATTTATGCGATATCGAAGGGATGCCGCGCGATGTCCGCGGCCCGGCACGCACGCCACTCCGACCCGAAAAATTTATTTTTTTCCGTGCTTGGGCCCGCCCTATACTTCATTCCACCAGAGGCACACTGTTCCGTATATGGAACATACAAATGCCCGACCAGCAGTGGCATGCGCGGAGCCGGGCGGTCGTCCCGTTCGCGCGGCGCCACGGCCCGTTTTCATTCGAGTGAGACTCAGGAAGGAGATCCAATGGTCAAGCATGCGGTAGCAGCCGCGGTGGTCGGAATCGGCGCCGTGTCGGGCGCGTGGGCGCAGAGCAGCGTGACGCTGTACGGCAGCACGGACGCGGGCGTCGCCTACGTGAACAACGTCGGCGGCCACGCGAAGTGGGCGATGATCCAGGGCAATACCCAGCCCGATCGCTGGGGCCTGAAGGGCAAGGAAGACCTGGGCGGCGGCCTGTCGGCGATCTTCCAGCTCGAAAACGGCTTCTATACGAACAATGGCCAGTTCGCGACCGCGAACACGATCTGGAACCGCGCCGCGTGGGTCGGCCTCAGCGCCGAGCGCTACGGCACGCTGACGCTCGGCCGCCAGACGCCGCTGACGTTCGACTATCTCGACCCGCTCAGCACCGCGTATCTCGCGATGAGCTGGTACGCGTTCCACCCGGGCAACATCGACGGCCTCGCCGCGACCGGCAACGTGCCGTACAACAACGCGATCAAGTACCGCTCGCCGAGCTTCGCGGGCTTCAGCGCCGCCGCCGTGCTGGCGCTCGGCAACACGACGAACTTCTCGACCGGCAAGTCGGTGGGCGTCGCGCTGAACTACGCGAACGGGCCGTTCAAGGCCTCGGCCGTCTATTCGAGCGAGCACGACCGCTCGGTGCTGATCAGCCAGACCGGGATCACGCGCTTCCAGGGGCAGAACACCGCAAACGGCTATCTCGCGAGCAAGGTCGAGAACATCGGCGCGGGCGCGTCGTACCAGTTCGGGGACTTTCTCGTGCACGGGCTCTACACGCGCGTGAAGATGCAGTCGAACGGCTTCTCGGACACGTTCCAGAGCTACGACGCCGGCGTGAACTACCGCACCAGCGCGTTCAACACGATCGCGGGCGGCGCGGCGACGTCGACGCTGGCCGGCCGGCGCTGGACGCAGGTCGAGCTCGGCGACATCTATGCGCTGTCGAAGCGCACGCAGCTCTACGCGAACGTGCTGGTCGAACACGGCTCGGGCGGCGCGAAGGCGGCGTTCTTCACGGCCGGCGTGTCGAGCACGGCGAATCAGGTCGTCGTGCTGGCGGGGATCCATCACTCGTTCTGAACGCGCGGCGCGTGCGCCCAAACGACAAGAGCGGCCCGCGGGCCGCTCTTTTTGCATGCGACGCCAACCCGCCGCGTCAGAACATCGCGACCTTGTGGCGCGCGTGCGCGAAGGTCGGATCGCTTTCGAGCGGCCGGTAGTTCAGGCGCTGCGACAGGTCGACCGCCGCGCCGCAGACAGCCTCGACGAGGCGCTCCTTCTCGCCGGCCGCGCCGATCTCCGAGCGCGGCACCGTCGCGGTGATCGCCGCGACGATCGAGCCCGAATGGTCGCGCACCGGCGCGGTCACGGCCGAGATGCCGGCTTCGAACGCGGCCTCGCTGACCGCATAGCCGAGCCGCGCATAGTGGCGCACGCGTTCGTACAGTTCGTCGACCGTGCCCGGCGTGCGCTCGGTGAACTGCTCGAGGCGCTTTTCCGGGTAGAGCTGGCGCAGCGCGTCGCGCGTGAGGTCGCCCATCAGCACGTGGCCGTGCACGGTCGCGTGGGCGGGCAGCCGCGTGCCGACGTGCACCTTCACCGAGCCGAACATCGACGCGTTGCTCTGCGCCTTCGCGACGAACACGACGTCGCGCTGGTCGCGGATCAGCAGGTGCGTCGACAGGCCGGTCGCGTCGCGCAGCCGTTCGAGCACCGGCGTGCCGAGATCGGTCAGTTCGAGCGAGTTCAGGTATTCGAAGCCGAGCCGCAGCACGCCGACGCCGAGCCGGAAGTGGCGGTCGCCGTTCACGCGCTCGAGAAAGCCGAGCGCTTCGAGCGTCTGCAGCAGGCGGAACGTGGTCGTGCGCGGAATGCCGATGCGCTTCGACAACTCGGGCGCGCCGAGCACCGGCTCGCGCGCGGAGAACTCGGCGAGAATCCGCAGGCCGCGCTCGAGGCCCGGCACCAGGTAGGACGACGCGCCGCCGGCCGCTTCGTCGTCGCCGGCGGCCTGCTCCGGCGCGGCGGGAGGTTGGGTCGGGCGGCTCATCGTAGGTTTGGCCATCTGCACATGGATGGAAAGAGATCGATCACGAAATACGGCACATGGATCACCGTGGATATTCAGTCATGCTACATCAGCCGACACCGCGCTTCGTACCCGCGAGCAAGGCGGCGTAACGCCCGATGCGCATCCACGATCCAGTGAATAGTCAGACACAATTGAGAGGATATCAGCGATAGACGGCACGGCGCCATGGGGACATCGCCTGACGGCGGCGGCCCGCTCACTTTCCCGACGTGCTGGCGGCCGGCCGCTGCGCCGCGCCGGCGGCGAGCCACCCGCGCCACGGCGTCGAGCGAAGCCGGCCGCCGTGCCGGCGCAGGCGTTCGCGCCACTTCCGCGCCGGCTGCCGGCCGATCCGGCCCGAGAGCGCGTCGACATGGGCGGCGAACACGAACAACCCGGCGCTCGCCAGCAGAAGCAAGACCACCACCACGATCGCCATCACGCTACTCCAGCCGGCCGGGCACGCGTTCGTCGCGCCCACGCCGCGCCCGCGCCCCGTGCGCACCGTCGACCGATCACGGCGCGCGCGCCGGCGTGCCCGATGCGACGGCCGGCGCATCGGGATTCGGCGCGAGACGCAGGCGCACGCGCAGCGGCTGGCGCATGTCGGGCGGCGGCGGCTCCGCCAGCGGGCCGGCGGTCAGCAGCTGCCGCAGCGCGGCATCCGCGTTCGCATCGCCGAGCGGGTCGAATTCGACGCGCGTGACGGTGCCGTTCGCGCCGATCCACGCGCGCACGACGATCGCGGGCGGCGGCGAATCGGCGCTCGCGCTCAGCACGCGCGCCTCGAGCGCGCGGTGCAGCCGGTCGGCGGCGTCGCCGTCGGCTTCGAGCCAGCCCTGGAACTGCCGCCCGACGCGCTGCGCGTAGGTGATCCACGGCTGCGGCACGTCGGCGGTCTGCGCGCGCGCGGGCGCGCCCGCCGCGAGCGTCCACGCGACGACGAGCGCCGCGCCCCAGCCGTACGCGCGTTTGCGCAGGTTTCGCTTCATGAGGATGTCCGTATTCCTGTCCGTTTCCATGACGCGCGATACATGCCGCGCGTCGCGCCGTTCACCGCCGTTCCGCCGCGCCATCCCCGCTCAACCCGGCTCGACCGCCACATACAGGCGCGTCCCGCCCCGCTGCACGAGCAGCGCGGCCGTGCCGTGCGCGCGTTCGATCTCGCCGATCAGCGCGCCGGCGTTCGCCACCGGCGCGCCGTTCACCGACAGCACGACGTCGCCCGCCCGGAGCCCCGCCCGCGCGGCCTCGCCGCTCGCCTGCTCGACCACGAGCCCCTGGCCCACGCCGAGCTGCCGCCGCTCCTGCTCGTTCGCCGGACGCAGCGCGAGCCCGAAACGCGCGAGCCCCTGCGCATCGCCGTTCGATGCGACGCCGCTGTCGAACGCCCCCACCGTCGCCTGCACACGGCTCGCACGCCCCGCGCGCCACACGAGCAGATCGACCGCGCGGCCCGGCCGCATGCCCGCGACGGTGCCGAGCAGGTCCACCGAATCCGCGACCGTCTTGCCGTCGATCGCCAGCACCACGTCGCCGGCCTGCAGGCCGGCCTGCGCGCCGGGCCCGCCGGGCTCGACCATCGTGATCAGCGCGCCGTCGGAATTGCGGAGCCCGAACGATCGCGCGAGCGCCTGGCTGACCTCCTGCAACGCGACGCCCAGCCGCCCGCGCGTGACCTTGCCGGTCCGCAGCAACTGGTCCTTCACGTCGAGCGCGATGTCGATCGGGATCGCGAACGCGAGCCCCTGGTAGCCGCCGGTCTTCGAATAGATCATCGAGTTGATCGCGATCACGCGGCCGTTCAGGTCGAACAGCGGGCCGCCCGAGTTGCCGGGATTGATCGGCACGTCGGTCTGGATGAACGGGATCGCGCGCTCGCCGGGCAGCGCGCGCGACTTCGCGCTGACGATGCCCTGCGTGACCGTGTTCGCGAACCCGTACGGCGAGCCGATCGCCATCACCCAGTCGCCGACCTCGGTGCGCGCCGGGTCGCCGGTCACGACCGTCGGCAGGTTGCGCGCGTCGATCCGGATCACCGCGACGTCGGACACCGGATCGCTGCCGATCACGCGGCCCCGGAACTCGCGCTTGTCGGTCAGCTTCACGTCGACCGCGGCCGCGTCGGCCACCACGTGCCGGTTCGTCAGGATGATGCCGTCCGCGCCGACGATGAAGCCCGAGCCGAGGCTCACCTCCTCGCGATTGCCGATCACGCGGCGCCCGAGAAACGGCGCGAGCGGATTGTCCGGCGCGATGCCGGGCGGCAACTGAATGCCCATCTGCGCGACCTCGCGCGTGACGCTGATGTTGACCACCGCCGCGCCATAGCGCTTGACCAGCGCGGCGAAGTTCGGCAACGACGGCCCGGCGCCCGCCGGGCCCGCCGTCGTCGCCTGCGCCGGACGCTCGGCGGCCGCTGCCGCGCCGGCCAGCGCCAGCGCGCCCAGCATCGCGAGCAGCACGGCCACCTGACTGCGGACCCCCGATTCCACGATCACCTTCCCTTTGCGTTCATGCCCGCACGACGCACGTCGCGTGTCGCACCGCCCGCTCATTTCGGCGGCACGGCCACCGGCGGCGCCGGGCGCTGCGGCGTCGCCGACTTGCCCCAGTTCGTGCCGAACCGGTTGCGCTCCGCCGACAGGTTGAACGTGCCGAGCCGGTTCGACGGCGCCTTCGCGAGCCCCTCCGTGGCCGCCTGCGATGCGCCGGCCTGCGGCACATCCTTCGGCTTGAGCTGCGCGCTCAGGCAGTCGTACGACAGCGCGCGCCGCCCGTCCACTTCGGCGTCGACGCACACCGGCTTCGCCGCCGAGCCCGGCTGGCTGCCCGCCGCGGGCGGATGGCCCGCCTGCGCATGGGCCGCGCCCGCGAGCCACATGCCGGCGACCATCACGCTCCACCTCGCCCCTCTCGTCATGCCTGCCTCCTTCGATGCCGGCCCGCGCGTCGCGCGCCGGCGTCAGGTTGCCTCGCGCCGCGCCGAGCGGGCGACGAAACGCGCGAACGCCGCGCGATCGGCCGGCCCGACGCCGGGCCGGGGTGCGTCCGGCTGCTGGGCCCACGCGTCGCGCACGCCGCCGATCTGCTGCCACGCGACCACCTGCGCGCCGGTCGGGAACGGCGTTGCCTGCGGCTCCCGATAATCGACGCGGAAAAAGCGCGGCGCGTCGGCGCCGGCGGTCCACAGGTCGCCCGCGTCCCGCACGCTCGCGTCGAACCAGAAGCGCACCCAGCGCACCGCCGCGCCGGCCGCCGGCGGGTCGCCGCCTTCCTTGTCCGCCTGATCCGGCGGGGCCGGCACCCGCATGAAGCCGGCCTGCACCAGCAGCACGGCCGCGAGATCGTCGTCGCGCAGCGACGGATACGACCACAGATCCTGCACGTCCGCGCAGGCCAGCACGGCCGTGAAGCGTGCGATCGTGAACGCCGGCCACACGCGCCGGATCAGTGCATAGTGGCGCTCCCAGTGCGCGACGAACCGCTCGCGGTGGTTCGCCGACACCCGCACGTCACGCCCGCCGCGCACCGCCAGCTCGTCGGGCTGGTACTGGCGGGTCGTCAGCACGCATTGGGCCGAGCAGCGCGCGCTGCGATGGCGCACCCGGCCCGGCATGCCGGGCATCGGCTCGAGCGTGCCGAAACAGAGCGGGCAATGCGACGGCGGCGCGCCGGGCCCGGCGGGCCACGCCGGGGTCGCGGCGGCGCGCGCGGACGACGTCCCGGCGGCCGGGTTGCGCGGCCCGTGCGCGGGCGGCGCGCTCTCCGCCGGTTTCGATGCGGATCGGATGACGGTCATGGCGCTCCTTACCGGGCGGACGCGAGCGCCTTCTTCAGCGCATCCTCGTTGATCGGCGCGTTGCCGCCGAGCTTCGCCAGATACGCCTGCGCGTTCTGCTGCGTGCGCTGCGCGCGCAGCGTCGCGCGCAGCCGCTCCTTCACGTCCGCGAGCGGGCTCGGCGCCGCCGCCCGCGTCTCGATCAGCTTCACCACGTGAAAGCCGGTGGACGTACGGATCGGCGCGGACACCTGCCCCGGCTTCAGCGCATCGGCCGCCTGCCGCACCGCGGGCAGCATCACCGTGTCGGGCACGAAGCCGAGGTCGCCGCCGTTCACGGCACTCGCCTTGTCCTGCGAGCTCGCCTTCGCGAGCGCCGCGAAATCGCCCGAGCGCGCGCGGGACGCGAGATCGGCGGCTTCCTTGCGGGTGCGCTCGACGGCCGCCGCGTCCGCATCCGGCGCGACGGCGAGATAGATCTGCGCGACATGCAGCGCGCGCGGCACGGTGAACGCCGCGCGGTTCCGTTCGTACGCCGTCTGGATCTCGGCATCGGACGGATAGTCGGCCGGCGGCGCACTCACCGACGCGAGGTAGCTGCGCGCGATGATGTCGCGCCGCGCCTGCTCGATCGCCGCCTGCACGTCCGCCTGCTTGTCCCAGCCCTTCGATTTCGCCTCGGCGAGCACGGCCTTCTGCGCGAGCGTCGCGCGCACGACCTGGTCCAGCGCGGCCGGATCGGCCGCGAGCCGCGTGCGCGCCTCCGCGCCCGCCGATTGCAGCAGCGCGGCGATATCCGCCTGCGTGACCGATGCCTGCGGCACGTTCGCGATCACGTCGTCCTGCGCGGCCGCGACGAGCGGCACGCTCAGCAGCAGGCCGGCCATCATTCTTGCGAGTGTCTTCACGGTGTTTCCCGTTCCTGTGTGACTGCTGTTACCGGCCGCGCGCATCGGGCGATGCGCGCGTGCCGCTCGTTTCCGCCGGCCGGCCGCTACGCGTCGATCGCGAGGCCCACCCTCACCACCACCGGCTGCCGCATCCCGCGCGGCGGCGGCGCGCCGACCGGCTGCCCGACCAGCGCCGAACGCAGATCCGCCGCGACGTCCGGCGCGAAGGCCGGCGTGCTTTCGATGCGTTCGATGTCGCCGCGCCGATCCAGCCACGCCGCCAGCAGCAAGGCGGGCGGCGTCGCGCCGTCGTTCGCCGCGGATTCGGCGTGACGTTCGAGGTGCGCGCGAAGGCGGCCGGCGGCCGCACCCGTACCGTCGAGCGCCGCTTCGAGTTGCCGCGACACGCGCTGCGCGTAGGCGACCCACGCCGCCGGCGCATCGCCGAGCGCGACCGGGCCGGACCGCGCCGGCCGTCCGCCCGACAGCAGCGAACCCAGCACCGCGCCGATCCGGCCGAGACCGCTCATGACGCGGTGGCTTCCTCGCGAACGGCGTCGGCATCGGCGTCACCGGCTTGCACGCCTTCGCCCGCCGCCGCCGCGCGTTCGGCGGCTTCCTGCTCGGCCAGCGCCGGCCGGTTGCGCAGGTGCAGCAGGAACTCCTGCACCATGCGGTCCCACAGCTCGATCGTCGAGCGCAGGTAGCGCACCGACACCCCGCCTGCGACGATCACGTCCATCTCGAGCGCGAGAAACGGCCCGTGGCTCGCGAGCCGCGCGAACCGCTTCGTGCGGTTCCAGTCGCCCACGAGCTGCGCGGGCAGGTCGCCCTGCACCTGCAGCACGCAGCCGAGCGTGTAGTCGAGGTAGCGCGGCGCGGCGGGCTCCCCCTGCGCGGCCGGCGGCAACGCATTGCCGAAGCGCACCGCGAAGCCGACGCCCTGGCTCGCGCTCATCAGCTGCACGGCGCCGTTCTGTTCGGTCGCCGTCACGCGGTAGCCCGCGCCGCGGAACACGTCCGCGAGCTGCTCGACGCCCACCGCGTCGATCGATGCGTCCTGCGCCGGGCGATCGCCCGACGCGTCCTGTTTGCTGTCCAGCATGGCTCTCTTCCTTGTTTCAACGAATCGTTCTGGTTGCGCGCGACGGAAGGCCTGTTCCGCTACTGCGCGGCGGCCCCGCTGGCCGGGTTCGCGGCGCGCGCGGCCCGGTCGTACTTGCCCGCATACAGCGCATCGCCGTAGCGCTGCGCGAGCGTGTCGTATTTCACGCGCGCGGCTTGCGCGAACGGCTGCCGCGATGCGAGCACGGTGCCGATGCCGACCTGCTCGTAGGCCGCGAGGATCTCGTGGCCCACGTTGTACAGCGCTGCATTGTGGGCTTCACAGGTTTTCAGTTGCGTGTCACGCGCGCTGATTTCGGCCTGCCGCTGCGTGTTCTGCGCATCGCGGCCGCGCGACACCGTCAGCAGATCCTCGTAGGATGCCTTGTATTTCGCGAGCGCCTGCGCGTCCTGCTCGCGCGCCGCCTTCTCCTGCGCGAGCGCGCGTTTCGCGGCCGCCTCGCCGCCCGACTGCCCCTTGGCCGCGGCGAGCTGTGCCTGCGCGGCCTTCAGCTGCGCGAGCGCGTCGTCGCGCTGCTGCTCGGCGGCGGTCTTGTCCGCCTGCAGCTGCGCCTGGCCGTTCTGCAGCTGGCGCAGCGCCTGCACGGTCGAGCGCAGCTGGCCGCGCAGCTTGTCCTCGATGCCTTGCGCACCGGCGCCGCCGGCGGCCAGCAGCAGCACGCCGGCCAGGCCGGTCGCGAGCAGCGCGTATTGCGTGGTTTTCATCCTCGGCTCCGGTCAGAAACGGGCGTTGAGCTCGAGCTGCAGCACGTCGATCGACACCGGCGGGCCGTACACTTCCTTCGCGCTCAGGTAGCGGGCCGACACCCACGCATCGCGCGCGACCGCATACGCCGCGCCGATCACGTAGCCGCGCGCGTTGGTGCCGCCGAGGTGGAAGTCCGAATCGTTGAACGCGTCGAGCACCGCGTCCGGCTGCAGGTACTTGTACGCGATCGAGAAGTTCCACTGCCCCTTGGTGCGCGGTTCCGGCTCGCCGATCGTCGCCTTCGCGAGGAAGCCGTTCGGGCCGCTGCGGTAGTCGCTGCGGGACACGTTCGCTTTCGTCGAATCGAAGTTGTTGACCGGCAGCGACGCCGCGCCGAACGCCTTGTCCTCGTTGTACGCGAGGTTGCGCACGTATTCGCCGTCGAGCCGCAGCTTGAAGCGGTCGGCGATGACCGTATCCCACTGCGCCTTCAGGTCGAGCAGCCGGTAGTTGTAGGCGAGCCCGAACAGCTGCGGCTGCGGCGTCATGCCCGGCGCGAGGTTCGGGTTCTGCACGATGTTGCGCAGCGCGACCAGCGTGTTGCCGCCCTGCATGAACGACGGCGCCTGGTTGTCGGTGCTGCAGCTCGTCGCGCCGAGATACAGCGCGCACGGCGACGACAGCGTGCCGCGCATGTTCTGGAAGTCGTAGTACGCGACCGCGCCCTTCAGGCGGTTCTTCGCGTCGATCTTCCAGTCCGCGCCGAACTGCGCGCCGAACATCCACTTCGTGTCGCTGCCGGCCTTGTCGGTGCTGTTCGACGGGAAGTTCTCGCTCGTGTACTGGATCGGGAACACGCCGAGCGTGCCGAACAGCGTGACGTCCGGATTCCACGGCAGCGCATGGCGCAGGTTCGCGGCGATGCCGTCCATCATCAGGTCGTCGGAGAACACCAGGTCCGACTTGAAGAACGGGTTGTCGAAGCGGCCGGCCGTCAGGTTCAGCCACGCCGTCGGGCGGTACGAGAAGTACGCCTTGTTCAGCCAGATGTTCTTCTTCGCGAAGCCGCCGCCCGCCGTGGCCGTGGTCGACACCGGCCCGTTGTCGTTGCCGCTCGCGAGCTGCACGCCGGCCGTCAGCTCGCTGGAGATCGCCGCCGTCACGCCGAGCCGCGCGCGGTAGCGCAGCAGGTTGTTGCGGTTCTGCCGCGTGTTCTGCGTCGGAATCTGCGTGGTGTTGGTGTTCGAGTTGACGTCGAAGCCGCCGCCCTGGTTGATCGCGGCGAAGTTCGTCACGGTGTTCGCGTTGCCGCTGCCGTAGAAGTGGTATTCGTCGCGCACGCGCAGGTCGCCGTCGAGCGTGATGCGCGATATCCAGTCGGGGAACGTGTTCGGCTGCGCCCAGTTCTCGGCCTTCGCCTGCGCGATCACCTCCTGCTTGACCTGGTCGCGGATCTGCTCGCGCACCACCTGCGGCACGTACGGCACCGCGACGTCGCCCGGCTGCGTCGGCGGGTTGACGATGCCGGCGCCCGCCACGACGGGCGCGCGCGCGGCCTTCGCCTGCGCGGCTTCCGTGCGCGCCTCGCTGATCAGCTCGTGCGCGTTCTGCTGCGTGAGCACGCCGCGCTTGACGAGCAGGTTGATCAGGTTGATCACCACGCTCTCCGTCGGCGCGGCCTTCCCCGTCGCCGCCTGCGCCTCGAGCGATTGCCCGTGTGCGGCGGACGCGCAGGTCAGCCCGAGCATCAGCACCGCGGCGCCGACGCGCGACAGTCGCGCGGGCAGCGCGCCGCTGCGGGGCGCCTCACCCCGTCCGTTCATCTTCTGCATCATTGAAGCACTCCGAACAATTGCCGTTTCTTTCCCGGCGGCATCCGTGCGACGGATGCCGCCCCATGACTCACCGGCGCCACGCGCCGCTTCACGCGGGCTTGCGCCCCTGCAACTTGACGAGCACCGGATACGCGGTGGCGGGCGGCGGCGCCTCGTCGACCCGGCCGAGCGCCTCGACCGCCGCGATGACGGCCGCGTCGAGCTTCGCATCGCCGGTGGACTGCGCGACCGTCACCCGCGTGATGCGCCCGGACGGATCCATCCACAGGCTCAGGCTGCCCGTGAAGCGCGCGCCGCCCGCGTCCTGCACGCCCTTGTCCTGCTCGATCGCCCGCTGCAGCACGTAGACCATGTATTGCGCGTAGCTCGCGTTGCCGAAGCGCCCGCCGCCGCCGCTGCCGGCCATCCCCGAGCCGTCGCCCGCGCCGATGCCGAAGTTGTCGCTGCCGGCCTGCGCATCGGCATTCATCGTCATCTGCTTCGGCTGGTTGTCCGACGGCTTCGGCGCATCCGACGGCTTCGGCGCGACGGTCGGCTTGTCGACCGGCGTCTTCGCCTCTTCCTTGATCTTCTCGGGCGGCGGCTTCTGCTTCGGCGGCGGAGGCGGCGGCGGCAGCGGGATCACGGTCGTCACCTGCGGCGCGGCCGCGCGCTTCACGCCGGCGGTATCGCTCGCGAAATGCCAGACCAGCGCGGCCAGCCCCACCAGCACGAGCCCGATCGCAACAGGCTTCACGAAACGGCCGGGGCCTTTCTGCGGCGGGCCGCCGTTATAGGTCATTTCCATCGCGCTAGCCGCCCTGCTTCGCCTTGCCGGTCACGAGGCCGACCTGCGACAGGTCGAGGCGCCGCAACAGGTCGAGCACGTCCATCACGCGCTGGTACTGCACGGCCGCGTCGCCCTTCAGCACGATCGGGAATTCCGGGTTGGTCGCCTTCTCGGTGCGCAGCCGGCTCTCGAGCTCGTCCATCGTCACCGGGTACGCGTCGAGGAAGATCTGCCCCGAATCCGCCACCGTGATCGCCTTCGTCTTCGGCTTCGCGAGACTGGCGGACGAGCTCGCCTTCGGCAGGTCCACCTTGATGCCCTGCACCGACGCGGTCGTCATGATGATGAAGATGATCAGCAGCACGTACGCGAGGTCGAGCATCGGCGTGATGTTGATGTCGTCGTACGGCTTGTCGTCGTCCTGAACCTGCATGGTGGTCTCCCCGCGTCCGTTCAGTCGGCCAGCACCGCGTGATCCGGCGAGCGATGCGCTTCGGCCAGGCGCGTGACGAATTCGTCGACGAACACCTGCATGTTCGCGGTCACGTTCTTGTTGCGGATCAGCAGGTAGTTGTAGCCGAACAGCGCGGGAATCGCGACGAACAGGCCCGTCACGGTCGCGAGCAGCGCGGCCGCGATACCCGGCGCGATCGCGTTGACGTTCACGTCGCCGGCCGCGGCGATCGCCGCGAACGTGATCATCACGCCCACCACCGTGCCGAGCAGGCCGAGGAACGGGCCGCCCGAGATTGCGATCGTCAGCAGCACCATCGACTTCGACAGCTTCTGGTTCTCGCGCACGAGCGTCGCGTCCATCGACGCGCGGATCGCCTCGATCGATTCGGTCGTGATCACCGTGCGGCCGTTGTCGTCGACGCGGCTGTGGATTTCGTGCACGCCCGCGCGGTACAGCCGGTACAGCGACGACTGGTGCAGGCGGCGGCCGTCGTCGCTGCGTTCGTCGACGTGCGCGAGCCCGACCAGATGCTTGCCCGCCACTTCGCGGAAGCGCTGCACGAAGTAAAGGTTCGCCTTGTCGATGGCGCCGACGTAGCGCGCCTTCGTCCACATCACGACCCACGACACGACCGCCATGCCGAGCAGGATCGTGATCACGACCCACGCGTCGACCGTCACCGACTGCACGATCACGC
Organism: Burkholderia sp. SRS-46; assembly: GCF_004343775.1. GTDB lineage: Bacteria > Pseudomonadota > Gammaproteobacteria > Burkholderiales > Burkholderiaceae > Burkholderia. The sequence continues at coordinate 290,003 of NZ_PTXL01000011.1, forward strand.
CGAAGTAGCCGAAGCCGAAGCCCGACTGCTTCTCGTCGTTGCCGTACGCAACGAGCTTCGATTCCGAGCCTTGCGACAGCGCATCGACCGCGAGCGCGTCCGGCGTGCGCGCGATCTTCGACAGGCGCAGTTCGTCGATCGCGCCCGCGTACCCCGCGAAGCCGGCCGGCGCGCCGGCGACGTCCGCGCCGACCGTTGCCGCGCCGGCGAGCGCCGGCAATGCCGCCGCGACCTGCGCGGCCTGCTTGCCGTTCACGTAGACGGTCAGGTTCTTGCCGTCGGCCGTCACGGCGAGGTAGGTCCACTGGTTCGCCGCGACCGGCTGCGCGGCCGGCGTGCGCACCGGCGCCGCGCCGCCGTCGAGCCGCGCGAACGGCACGCCGTTATCGAGGCCGATCAGCAGCGCGTTCGCGCCGTCGCGGCGGCTGTACAGCAGCGCATTCGCCGCCAGCGCGGACGGCTTGACCCACGCGCTGAACGTGAAGCTGCCGCCCGCGGCGACGTTCAGCGACTGGCTGGCCGGCAGGTTCAGCGCGGCGCTGCCGTCGAACTGCGCGCCCTTGCCGACGATGCCGTCCTCGACCGCGCGGAACGGCGCGTTCTGCGCGTTGTTCCCGTACGCGGTCGCATCCTTCGGCGGCGTGCCCGCCGCGCCGTTGAAGTGATAGACGAGCGTGTAGTCGGCGTCGAACGTGTCGGCCGGCTTGCCGCCGTCCGGCGCCTTCTTGTTGCCGTAGTACATCCAGATCGACTGCGCGGCACCCGCCGGCATCTTCGGCACGTCGACCCAGATCAGCGCGACGCCGAGCATCGGGTCGTACTGGTCGACGTGGTGGTTGAGCGGCGTCTTGTCGTCGGCCGCGACGAAGCGGATGTCCGCGCCGTTGTCGGCGAGCCCGTCGAACTGGAAATTGCCCGAATGCAGCCGGATCAGCAGCGGCACGCGGCCGGCCGATTCCGCCAGGTTCGCGCCCTTGCCGCTGGCATCGATCGTGATCGCCTTGCGGTACGACCAGTCGTTCTGCCACCACGCATTCGCGATGCCGGGCAGCACGCCCAGCATCGCCGCCAACAGGAAACCCAAGACTCGCTTCACGATCCACTCCCCGAATGTGCCGCCCCGATGCGCGGATGCGCGGCACGATCAAAAAAATTCGTCAGAACCCCAGTCGCACGTAGAAATCGAACCGGGGGCTGTATTGCTTCGTATGGACGCCGGCCTTCAGCGGCCAGCCCGCCTCGAAATCGGCGCTCGCGTACTTGGCCAGCTGCAGCCGCGTGCCGACGCCGACGCTGAGCAGGTTGAAGCTCGACGTCTGCTCGGGCAGCGGGCTCAGCAGCCACAGATGCGCGGCATCGACGAACGCATGGAAGCGCCATTCGTTGATGACGCCGCCGACCGCGCCGCCGAGGAACTTCGCGAGCGACGGGGTCCGCAGCTCGAGCGAACCGATCACGCCGCTGTCGGCCGTGTCCTCGGCCTGCTTGTAGCCGCGCACGCTGTTCATCCCGCCCGCCGCGAACTGCTCGCTCGACACCAGCGGCGAGTTCGAGATCTGCGCGCTGACGTGCGCGTTGACCTGCATGTCGTTCCTGAAGCGCTGCGTATGGTTCACGTCGAACTTGCCGTACACGAAATCCGGCGTCGCCTTGTAGCGCTTGCTGTCCCATGCGCCCCAGTCGCTGCCGATGCCGCGGATGTTGGTCACGAGCGCGGCGGAGAACGACGTCTGCGACTGCTTCAGGCTGAGCTGGCCGTTGTACGAGAACGTCACCGGCACGTAGGTGAGCGGCACCGTCGAGGTCTGGCCCGCCGTCATCACGTTCTCGTCGTAATGCTTGCGGTCGATCTCGATGCTCACCGAATGCGCATAGGTGTCCGACGCCGGCAGCGCGTAGATCGCGGTGAACCCGAAGGTCGTGCCCTTGCCGAGCACGTTGGTGCCGCCGACCGACGCGACGTTGCTGTCCGAGTGGATCACGGTCGCGAGGAAGCTCCAGCGCGAATCCTTGATCGGCGCGAGATACGAGAACGCGTAGACGCGCGCGTCGTTCGGATGCTGCGGCGCCAGCACGTAGGTGCCGGAAATCACGTGGCCGAGCTGCCACAGGTTCGAGTAGCTGAGCGTCGCGGTGGTCCGCAGCGCGGAGGTGCCGGGGCTGCTGTCGTTGTTCAGGTCGAGCGAGCCGTGCAGCGGGCTGCGGTCGTCGACCTTCAGGTCGACGTCGACCGTCTGCGGCATCGCGCCGGGCTTCAGCACCGGAATCACCTGGCGATCCGCCGAGCGGTTCAGGTCGGTGAGCTGCTGCTGCGCCTGGTTGAAATCGGGCACGACGCCTTCCGCGAGGGCCGGCACCGCGTCGCGGATGTTCTGCAGCGACGTGTATTTCGCGCCGTCGACGCGCAGCCGCCCGACCTTCGCCTCGACCACCTGAAGCACGATCACACCGTTCTTCACCTGCTGCTGCGGCAGCTCGACGACGACCGACTGATAGCCGCTGTCCTGGTAGACCTTCTGCAGCGCGTCGCGCGCCGCGTTCACGTCGGCGAGGGTCCGGCCCGGCCCCTCGAACGGATACACCGCCTTTTCGATCTCGATGCGCGGCAGCATCGTGTTGCCGCGCACGATGAAGGCATTCACGTCGAACGTCTGCGGCACGCCGCTCGCGGGCCGCGCGGCCGGCTGCGCCGTGCCCGCGTCCTGCGCGCGGGCGCCCGCTGCGAGGCTCAGTCCCCCGACCAGCGCCACGCCGGCCAGGCACCGGCGTCGCAACCGCCCCGGTTCGCGTGATTTACGGTCTGCTCTTGGCGGCATGCGCCATTCCCCTTTTGATTCGGATCATCCTCGCGCTGACGGGAGCCTCCGGCGTGCCCCGCTATCAAAGCGTTGTTTCAGATTGATGACGGTTGATTAGCCATCCTCACCACACTGCCCGCGTCGTCCTGTCCGATACCGCCATCGTCGGCCGGGCTGCCGCGCGATCGCCCCGCCGCCGATCGCACGCACTCACCGACAAGGACGAAGCCCGTGCGTGAAACCCGCAGTGCGCCGCCCGATAAAACCCGGCCTTTCCCACATGCGTTCGTCGCATCACGGCTTCCACCTACCTAGACGGAACGACATGCGAATTGCCGCAGACATTTTTTCGCATGCGGGGCACGGGCGCGATGCGAACGCAGCGGCGGAACACGACGAAAGGTTTGGCACCGGCCGGTGACAGGCGGATACGGCTCGCGTTTCGGGGCGCACGACCGCACCGCAAAACGGTGCCGTGGCGCCGCGCCGCGCGACGACGATGCGCGACAGGCCGCCCGCGCGGAAAGCGCGCGCGGCGTGGCAGATGGCGTTGGGTGGCCCCCGTTTCGTGTGCGTGCCGTTCGCCCGAGCGCGGCATGTCGCCCTTCGCCATCGCTTGCGCGACGACGCACGGCAATCTCGGCAAACGTCCCGCCGTCATGCAAACGGAACGCTTTCGCAGCGCCCGTCGTGCATGCAGCCCGACAATCGTCAGGTTTCAACAGGGAAGGTTTTGTGACATTCGCCAGAAGATTCGCACCAGACCACCGTGCCGCGTGCGAAAACCGGGCTTTTGCCCGGCGTGCGACGAAATTCTGCGGCATACGCGCAGCCGAAACGTCCTAACCATTGAGAAGAACGTCAACGACGGGAGTCACTCATGTCGCTCGCCACACTGCTGCTGCGGTGGCTCGCCGATAGACTGGCGGGCGCCGCTGCCATGCCGCATCCGACGCATCCGCATCCACACGGCGGCCGCCCGCTGCGCTGGCGCGCGCCATGGCTCGCGTGGCAACTGCTTTCGTGGGTCGCGCTCACGCTGCTGGCCCCGCCGTTCTGCGCGATCGGCGCGCTGCTGCTGATCAATCCGTCGAGCGACCAGCCGCTCTTCTGGGCCGCGGCGATGACGATCGTGCCCATCGCGAACGGCGCGGCGATCGTTGCCGCGAACCAGCGCCATCACCGCGCCCCGTTCACGCGCCGGCGCGCGGTGGCGTGGTACGGCTTCGCGGTCGGCGCGGCGATCGCCGCCGCGCTGCTCGTGCTGGTGCTGTGGCTGACCCACGCGGTCGACGCGCTGATCGGCCCGCTGGCGGCCTCGACCGTCGGCACGCGGCCGGCCACGCTCGCGCTGTGGATGGCCGGCGTGGCCTTCGCATTCGGCATCGCGTCATCTGCGCATGCGAGCATCGTGCATGCGTGGCTCGCGTTCGACGCGTGACGGCCACGACCCTGTTTGCACGAGGAGCACACATGCATCGTTGCGGGAACGGCCGGCCCCGGGGCGCGCGACGCGAGCGCGGCATCGCGATCGTGACGGTGCTGCTCGTCGTCGCGCTGGCGGCAACGCTCGCCGCCAGCGTGCTGTGGCGTCAGCAGGTCGCGACGCGCGACGTCGAGAACCAGCGGCTCGGCGTGCAGACGATGTGGGTCGAGCGCGCGGCGGTCGAGTGGGCGCGCGCGGTGCTGCGCGCGCAAAGCGCGACGTCGAACGTGACCGTCGCCGGGCAGCCGTGGTCGTCGCCGATCGCCGACGTGCAGCTCGCCGACTTCCTGCCGCCGGAGGCGGCCGCGGTCAACGCGGAACTGTCGCGCGCATGGATTTCCGGGCATGTCGAGGATGCGCAGGCCCGCTTCAACCTGATGAACCTCGTGTCCCGGATCGCGCCGGGCAAGCCGTGGCAGGCCAATGGCGAAGGTGTGCTCGCATACCGGCGCCTGCTCGGCGAGCTGTCGCTGAATCCCGAACTCGCGCAACAGACCGCCGAGTACATGCTGCGCTCGCTGCGTGACGCGAACGGCCCGGGCGGCTGGCCGCTGCAGCTCGTGTCGGTCGACGATCTCGCGCGGGTGCCCGGTTACGACGCGCGCACGCTCGACGCGCTCGCGCCGCACGTGACGATCCTCCCCGATCTCGCGCCGGTCAACGTCAACACGGCGGCCGAACCGGTGCTGGTCGCCGCGATCCCGTCGCTGTCGCGCAGCCAGGCGCACCGCCTCGTCGAGCGGCGCCGCACCGCGTACTTCGTCAGCACCGGCGACATCGCCGAATACCTGACGCCCGTGCAGGGCAACGCGACCCTGCCGGACGGCGCGGCCGTCGGCGTCAACAGCGGCTACTTCATCGTGCATTGCCGCATTCATTCCGCACGCGTCAACGCGCGCATCGACACGCTGATCGCCCGCTACGGCAGCGGCAACTTCAGCTGGACCTCGGTGATCTGGGTGCGCCGGCTCGCGAGTTAGCGGCGGCACACCCACCCGCGCATGCTGCGCTAGTTCAGCGAAGGCTCGCCCAGCGCGACGGGCCGCACGACCTGCGTCGCGCCCGCATAGCCGAACGACAGCCGGCTCACGCTGGTCTCGCGCACCTCGCCGAGCAGCCGGTTCCAGTCGTCGATCGACACCAGCAGCGCGATCGGCCGGTTGTATTTCGTCACCATCACGAGTGCCTCGCTCGCGTGCCGCAGCGCCTTCGACGGGTTGCTGCTGAAATCGCGGGTCGCCATCGCGATCGTGCGCAGGCTGAACACGTTCGATGCGGCATCGTCGCCGTCGTCGTGCAACAGGCGCTCGAGCGTCGCCGCGCGCAGCAAGGCCTGCGATTTCGCCGACAGCTTGTTCTCGCGCCGCTTCCGGCGCTCGCTGCGCGGATCGACGTGGATCGCGAGCAGCCGCACGATCTGCGCGAGCGTCGTCGCCGGCATCTGGTCGTAGCGGCGCCACCATTCCGGCGGCAGCGCGATCATCATCCCCGCGTAGGCGGCCGCGACGCCGGCCGCGATGTGGGCCGGCAGCCGCTCGGCGTCGCGTTCGTCCAGCTCCAGCGCATGCGTGACGACGTTCGCCATCACGCTGAATACGTTGTATGCGAGCGCAACGATGCCGCGCGCAAGCAGCGCCGCGCGCGCCGGCACGTTGCCGCCCAGGGCGTCGCCCGGCACGCCGCCGAGCACCGCGTCGAGCGGCAGCGGCAGCGCGTCGCGCCAGCGCCGGCACGCCAGTTGCGCGACCTGCAGCGCATCGAGCTGCGACGCCGGCGCGTTCGTCAGCACGCGCAGCGGCGCATCGGCATCGCCGCGACGCCACTCGATGCGCCGCAGCGCGACGCCCGGCTCGCCGTCGAGGCGGACCGCCTGCTCGACCACCTGCCCGCCGTCGAGCGTGCCGGCGTCCTGCCAGTCGTCGAGCGCGCCGCACGCTTCGACGCCGCCATCGTCGCGGATCACGAACGCGCTGCCGCGGCGCGGCCAGCCCGACAACAGCGCGCCGATCTCGAGCGGCGCGTCGACGATCCACAGCTCGCCCGGCTTGACCGCCTCCAGCACCGCGACCACGAACGCGCGCGCATGGATCCGGCCGCGCTCGGCGGGCAGCAGGTCGACGATCATGCCGAGATCCGGATCGTAGACGGGTAGCGCGCGCGGGCCGTCGGCCGGCGCGTGCCCTGCCTCGTCCGCATCGAACGCGTGCGCGGCGCGCATGCCGCCGCCGTCCAGCACCCGCAGCCGCAGGCCGCCCGCCGCCCGCGTCCATTCGCGCTCGCGCAGCGCGGTCGCGGGCAGCAGCAGCTCGACGCTGTCCTGCACGAGCGCGCGGCCCCAGCCGGCGCGCAGCCGGCTCATCCGGTCGTGCAGCGCCGTGACCGTCGCGCCGAACCCGGCCGGCAGCCCGGCGACAGGCGCATCGACCGGCCGCGATCGCGCCGCGATCGTTGCGATCGCATCGACCGCCAGCGAGAACAGCGACTCGCGCAGCTGCTCGCCGTCCGGCTCGTCCTCGATTTCCGCGGCGACGTCGACCCACTCGTCATGCAGCGCACACTGCATGACGAGGCGCGCCATGATCGCCATCGGGCTGTGCTCGACAAAGCGTTCCACGACCGTGCGTATCACCTGATCACCCCATCCCTGTCTGGTTGCGCGCGTGCGCACACTTGACGCGCCACTTCAGGCGCAGCAGCATCGTGAACGACCGGATGCGCGCGATGCCGACGCGTCGCGCCCCTCCGCCCGCAATCGATGCACGAGGCCCCCGCATGTACGTAGACCCCCGCGTGGCGCACGGCCGCGCCCGGTTCGACATGAGCCGCTCGCCCCGCCTGTTCGCCGAGGAACGGCGCTGGGAGATCGGCGACGTGGTCACGCGCGGCATCGAGCAGTTCGCGGGCGTGCGCAACCGCCGCAACCTGATGCGGCTGCTCGAACGGCAGATCGCGCCGAAGCTCGCGCGGCTCGGGCTCGAACCGTACGTCGGCGCGCTCGGCCGGCACGAAGGCCTGTTCGTCAATTTCTCGACGATGAGCGCCGAGCACGGCCTGCGCGAATTCCAGCTGCAGCTCACCGTGCCCGAACTCGTGCTGCGCAGCTTCGCGTCGAGCATGATCCGCCCGCACGCGGTCGCGCGCTGCATGCAGCGCAACGGCGTGATGTCGCTGGCGGAGATCGAACCTGAAACGCGCATCGCGTTCGTGATCGCACGCGTGATGCGTGCGCTGGCGCGCGCCGAGCAATGGCGCCAGGTTGGCGTGCCGACCCCGCACGGGCTGTTCGTCGGCGCGCTGACCGACGGCGACGACGTCTGCATGAACACCTACTTCCGGCCCGGCGACAACGACCGGCCGTCGCGCTGGAGCGGCTTCGCCGGGCTGTTCGCCGCGATGCCGGACTGGCGGCCGGACCAGGTCCGGCACGGCGGCGATCTGCTGCAATGGATGGTCAACCATATCGTGGCCTTGCAAGAATCCGCACCGTTCGTCGAACGCTTTCCTTTTCTGCTCGAACCGCATCGCGACGCCGACGACCCGCTCGACGCGGCCTGGGCCGGCGCACGCGCCGGCGCGCACGACGATCCGGCATCGCGCTGATGCCGGCGGCGCGGTTCCTGACTTTTATTGCTCTCTTGCTCTCTCGGTGGCGGCAATCCGGAGGCCGTCCTCGTCAGCCCCCGGTTCCGCTCAACGGTCTCACTTCACGCCCCTCGTACTCTCGTTTACTAGGTCGCAACGGGGGCGCCTAACCCGCAGACTTTCTTGCGATACGCGCCGCGTGCCGTCAAATCGTTCGCCAAGATCGCCATGTTCCGGTAGGGTTGCCGTGTCACGCCGCCGTCACAATCGCGACACTTCAACGGACCTGCGACATGCCCTTGCCCAGCATTTACCTGACCGCACCGATAGCGTCGACTGATTCGGAAATATGGTTTTCGGCATACGGATTCGGATGGGGCTATGCCGCGTTCGCGCTGTCGTTCGATACGCTGCACCAGCACCTCGGCGCGTCGGACACGAGCCATCGCCAATGCGTGCTGGCATTCGAACTGAACCGGCAGCGGATCGAGCGCGCGGTCGCGCTGCGCGCCCTCCCGCTCGCCGGCGAGCGCATCGCGCTGCTGCCGTCGGATCTCTAGGCGCATCGAGCGCACCGCCTGCCGGCCTCGGCGGCCGCCTCAGTGGATCCGCGTCGGGCCGCCCGATTCCGGCTCGCCGAGCATGCCGAGTACGACCCACAGCCAGATCAGTTCCTGCGCGGCGCCCGCATGCGCGGCGCTCTGCGTCTGCCAGCGCCGGAACGCGTCGAGCTCGTGCTCGGTCGCATGGCCCGCGCGCAGCCAGAGCAGCCAGCGAACGGCGCCCTCGCAGATCCCGTCGGCGAGCGCCTGCGCGTCGCCGGAATGTTCGTCCCGTTGCGATATGGTCATGATCACGCCACCGCCCGAAGCTCATTGAACGCGTCCTCCCCGTGCCACGCGTCGATACGCTGCACGGGGCGCCTTGCCGCACACGCCTCGGGTCCGACGACGCCCCGCCGGGCGGCCGCTGACGGCAGCCCGGCGTTTGCCGGCCCTCATGGATGAAGTCGAATCGAAGGCGCGTAACCCGCAGAACGCGGGACGCGATGGCGGCGGCGCAACATGCCGGCCAATGCCGGCGGTCAGCTCAGCAGCACGATGTTGCCGGGCAGGCGCGTGACGTGCGCGCCGTACAGGCGGCCGACCATGTCGATCACGTCGTCGAGCCGCGCGATCGGGAATTGCGCCTGGATGCGGTTCGCGCCAAGCGCGGTGCTGCGCAGCACGACCTTGCCGCGCCGGTAGCGGTTGATCTCGTCGACGACGTCCGCGAGCGGCACGCCGTTGAACACGAGCATGCCGCGCCGCCACGCGCTGACCGCGCCGGGATCGGCGCGCGACACGGGCTGCACGCCACGGTCGTCGTAGGTCACCTGGTCGTCGGCGCGCAGCGTGCGCGTGCCGCGCGGGTGCGCGAGCGCGACCGTGCCCGACAGGCAAGTCACGCACACCTGCGCGCCGGTGCGCCGCACGTTGAAGCGGGCGACCGTGGCCTGCATGCGGCCGCCGCCCGCCACCACCACGACCGGCCGCACCGCCGCCGCATCGATCTCCGCTTCGCCGGCCACCACCTCGACGCCGCGCGCCGCGACGCTCGCGGGCAGCACATCGACCCGCGTCTGCGTGTTCAGCTCGACCGTCACGTTCGCCGCCAGCGCAACCTGCCGCTGCTCGCCGGTGCCGGTGTGGTAGTCGGCCGCCAGATCGGCCAGCGACGGCCAGAGCGCCATCGGCGGGCGCAGCGTGAGCCACGACGCACCCGCCGCGACCGCGAAGCCGACGAACGCGCGCCGGCCCGTGCGCATCGTGCGCTCACGCTTTGCAACGTTTGCCCACGCGGCGGCGGTGCGTTCTTCCTGCGCGAATTCCGCGGCAGCCGTATGCAGCGAGCCCCACGTGTCGCGCAGCAGGTGCGCGGCCTGCGGACGATCCGCGCACCAGCGCGCGAACGCGTCGGCGTCGTCCGGGGTCGCTTCCCCGGAACGCAGACGCAGCAGCCACGCGCTCGCTTCCTCGAGCGGATCGTGTGCGGTATCGGCCTGGGCTTTCGTCATCGTCCGGATGCTCAAAATTTGCGGGGCCCGCCGCGCGAACCCGTGTACGACTCACCCTCTTCCTGCATGCGCTGCAGGCAGTACTTCATCGCCGCGCTCAGCTCGCTTTCGACCAGCCGCAGCGAAATGCCGAAGCGCTCGGCAATCTCGCGATTCAGCAGCCCGTCCACGCGGGCCGCCAGCAGGATCGCCCGGCGTCGCGGCGGCAGGCCGCGCAATACGTCCTTCAGCGTGTCGACCTTGCGCCGCGCGGCGACGATGCGCTCGGGATCGGCCACTTCGTCGGGCAGCTCGAGCAGCGTCTCGACATCGTCGTCGTGCAGGTGACGCCGCTCGCGACGATGCTGGTCGATCGCGACATTGTTCGCCATCCCGAGTATATAGGCGTCGGCGTTGGTCACCTGCGTGGACACGTTCGCGTTCTCGAGGCGCAGCCAGGTTTCGTGCAGCGCGTCGGCGGCGCCGTCCTTCGATCCGGTCACGCGCTCGAGGCGCCTGACCAGATACGCGTAGCGCGACGCCAGCAGCTTCCTGAGCCCGGCGCGGGTGGTGTCGGACATGGCCGCCTAGTTCCGTTCGGCTGTCTGCGGACAGCGGAAATGCACGCCGTTGCCGACCGGCCGCAACAGGATCGTGACCGGCTGCGGCAGCGCCGCCGGCGGCGCCGCGTCGAGCTTCAGCGCGCGCAGCGCGCGCACGATCGCCGCGTCGCGCGAGGCCAGACCACTCGATGCCACCATGTTGACCGCCACCACCGCCCCCTTGTTATCGATGCGCACTTGCGCGACGAGTCGATAGCTGCCCGGCACCGCCGCCGGCTGCGCGCACAGCGCATCGATCAGATGCGCCTGCAGCAGGCCCGCGAACGCGCGCCGCTCCTGCGAATCGCCCACGCCGTCGATCGGCAGCGCGGCGTCCGCCGGCGTCTCGAGCGCGGCGGGCGCCGCGTCGCCGGCGGGCCGCGCGACGATGATCGCCTCGTCCGGCCGCGCGAATTCCGCGCGCAACCCGGTTCCCGCCAGCACCCGCTCGAGCGCGTCGCGGGGCTGGAACTCGCCCCGCACCGGCGCGCTCGTCCGCCCGTCGAGCAGCGGCGCGGGCGCCAGCACGATCAGCTCGGTGATCCGCGCGAAATCCTGCAAGGCCTTCGCGAGCGGCTGCGCGGGCAGATCGAAGTGCGCCGTGGTACCCGGCTGACGTCCGGCGGTTCCGGTCTCCTGCGCCTGCACGACACGCATGAACAACGCGGCAAAGGCGAACCACGCGACGATCGCCAGGACACCGGCCGGCGCCCGTGAACGAATCATGAATGCCTGGACGGAAGTGAGGTTGCATGCTGCCGACGGATCCCCCGCGCCCCCGTGAGCGGCCCGTGGCAAGCGAATGACGGATTGTGCGCGGAGTCTATGACAGTGAGGTGAATTGTGCAGCGGGCCGGCGCAACGGCAAGCCGCGCGTAAGGCGGCCATGCGCGTTCGACACGACGGCCGGACGCGATGCGTCGTGCGATCACGGGCCCGGCTGCGGCTGGAGCGTCGCCGAGACGCTCGTCATGCCAGGCTTGCCGTCCGCGCTCGCGTGCGCGCTCGTCACGCGCACGTAGTGGTCGCGGCGCATGCGATCGAGCCAGTCCATCCACGTGGCGAACGGCACGCCTTTCGCGTCGACCTGGAGGCCCTCGCCCTGCATGCTCACCTGCGCCTTCGCGATGCCGGCCTGCGCCAGCGACGCGGCGAGCACGTCGCGCAATGCCGCGCCCGCGGGCGGGCGGATCGCCGCGGCCGCGCGCAGCCGGCGCGCTTCGGCCCGCTGCGTGTCGGCCTCGGCCACCTGCGCCTGCAGCGACGGCAGCGCGGCCGCGATCCGGGCCCGCCCCGCGTAGGCCGGCTCCCACAGCAGGTCGTAGACGAGCGCCACGCCGGCCAGGGTGCCGACGGCCGCGAGCAGCACGCGCTCGCGCGGCGAGCGGCCGTCGAGCCACGCCGTCAATGCGGCGCGGGTCGCGCGGAACCGAGCATCCATTTCGCGTTCTCCTCCTGAACGGACAGGCCCTGCGCTTGCAGGCGCCGGCGCAAACCTTCACCGTCGACCGCGGCTCCGGGCGCGAATGCGACGGTCAGCACGCCGTCGCGGTAATCAAGCGTCGCGATCGCATCCGACGGGATCGAACCCAGCGCGCGCGACAACGCCGCCGCGAGCACCAGATAATCGTTCGCACGCAATTCGCCGGCCGCGCCGCGCAGCCGTTCGAGCCCGGCCTGCAACTGCGCGCGCGGATCGAGCAGCACCGTGGTGCCCGGCAGCGCGTCCTTCACGAGCGCCGTCATTTGCGCGTTCAATACGTCCTGCCGATGGCGCAGCTGCCACCACTGAAGGTTGACCGCGACGATCGCGACGACGAGCGACGCGATCACGAGGCCCGCCGCCGGCCACCAGCGCCGCGATCCGCCGCCGCCGGCCGCGCGCGCGCCGTTCGCGAACTCGAACTGGCACAGGTCGAACGGGCAATCGCGCGCGCTGCGCGCGAGCGCCTCCCAGGACAACGTGCGCGCCGCGAGCGGAAAGGCCGAATGCGCGGCGATGTCTGCTCCGCCATCCCGCGTGCCCAGGGTCAGCGCATGGACCCGAACCGGCTGGCGCTTCGACAGTTCGGCTATCGCGACATCCAGCGCGGCCACATGCGTTTCGATGCCGAATCCGGACGCGCCGTGCTTGACCGCAAGCTCCAGCCACTGTGCGCCCGCGTCGCCGTCGCTCGCCGCGCTTGCGGACCGGCCGACGATCAGGACATCGGCTTCGCCGCCTGCCGTCGCCAATGCCTCCGCGTCGCTGTCGGGCGCCTCTGCGCCTGCGCTTTCCGTGGCTTCGTCCGCTTCCGCAACGACGACCGGCGGCATGCAGTGCACCAGCGGCACCGCACGGATACGGCGCCAGCCGGCAGCCACGAACCAGTCGATCACGGCGCCGAACCGCGCGCGGTCGACGACCGCGACGGTGCTTGGCGCGTCGTTCGCCACCACCGGGCCGACCGCGACGTGACTGTGCTGCGGATCGTCGACCAGATACTCCTCCACCACATGCGGCAGGCTGCGCCGCAGCTTCACGCCCGTCACGGGAGGCAGCGGCACGTCGACCAGCAGCGTGTCGCGCGCGGACAGCACCAGCACGATCTCGGCCGCCTTCGGCCACGCGTCGCGGGGCGCGTCGCCCGCGCACACCGGGTGCGCGCGCCGGTCGAACAGCGCGTACGGCATCGGCACGGCCTGCCACTGCGCGGCGTCGAACGCGCCGATCGACGGCAGCAGCACGATCAGGCTGGACATCGTGCACCTCGCGCGGGCCGCTTGATGGGCGTCATGGTCATCGCGATGCCGTTCATGGTCGCTGCACGACGAAGTTGCCGATCCCGGTGCCGACGACGAGGAGCCGCGCGTCGCCCGACGACAGCGTGATCGTCACCGGCACGTCGATGCTTTCGTCGCCGAGCACGACGCGCGCGATCGGCTCGCCGCCGCCCGTATAGCGCACCGTCACGCCCGTCACCGCCGTGCCCCAGCGGCGCGCGCGAAACAGGTCGTCCGTCATCGGCGACCACGCGCCGCTCTCGGTGCGCTGCGCGAACCGGTAGCCGCCGCCGACCGGCTGCCAGGCGATCGGTGTCGAGCGCACCTGCGCCTCGTCGCCCGCCGATTCGAGCAGGCTCGCGAGCCGCTGCGCCTCCTCGGCGAGATCGGTGCGCCGGTTGCGCGACGGCGCGAGCGTCACGACCGCGACGAGCAGCCCGACGATCATCAGCACGACGAGCATCTCGAGCAGCGTGAAGCCCGCCGCGCGCCGCGCGGCGACACGCCTATTGCCACGAGCCGATGTCCGCATCGTTCCCCTCTCCACCCGCCTTGCCGTCCGCACCGTAGCTGAACACGTCGATCGCGCCGTGCGAGCCGGGATTCAGGTACTGGTACGCATTGCCCCACGGATCGCTCGGCAGCCGCTCAAGATAGCCGCCGTCCTTCCAGTTGTTCGGCACCGGCTCGACGGTCGGCTTCCGGACCAGCGCATGCAACCCTTGCTCCTGCGCCGGGTAGCGGCCGTTGTCGAGCCGATAGAGATTCAGCGACTGCATGATCGTGCCGATGTCCTGCTTCGCGGCGATGCGCCGCGCCTCGTCCGGCCGGCTCATGATCTTCGGCACGATCAGCGCGGCAAGGATGCCGAGGATCGCGACCACCACCATGATCTCGATCAGTGTGAAACCCCGCTGCGCGCGGCGGCGCATGGGTGCTGGATGCTTGTCTCGCGTCATCATGCATTCACTCTCGCGTCAAAGAATGGCGGGATGCCGCGCGATAACCGATCGCCGGCCTCCCGGTCTCATCAAAAAGCCGATCGCCATGAAATCCGTTGCCCTGTTCCGCACCTTCACGCCCCCTTCCGTCGCCGCACCGGCACTCGTCACGCTCGCCGCCGCGGCGGCATTCGTCGCGGTGTCGCTGTGGTCCGCGCGCATGCTGAACGCGCCTGCCGCGCCCGCACCGGCGCGCGTCGCACCGCCGGCGCCGTTCGACGTGTCCGCCGGCGCGCAGCTGTTCGGCGCGAAACCCGGCGAAGACACGCAGCATGCAATCCAGTTGCTCGGCATCCTCGCGTTCGATCCGCGCCATGCGGCGGCAATCGTCAGCATCGGCGGCGAGGCCGCGCGCGTCGTGCGCCTCGGCGGTGCGCTCGACGACGCCACGAAGCTCGCCGAGGTGCGTGCGCGTTCGATCGTCGTCGAGCGCGGCGGCCTGCAACGCGAGATCGCGCTGCCCGCCGCGCAGAACCCGCAGGCGTTCGTGCGCTGACCCGCGCATCACTGCACCATGTTGTTCAGCTCGATGATCGGCATCATTACCGCCAGCACGATCACGAGCACCACGCCGCCCATCGCGAGAATCAGCAACGGCTCGAGCAGGCTCGTCAGGAACATCGTGCGCCGCTCGAGCTCGCGCGCCTCGCCTTCGGCCGCACGGTCGAGCATCGTCGTCACATCGCCGGTCGCTTCACCCGAGCGGATCAGGTGCACGAGCACCGGCGGAAACGTCTTCACGTTGTTCAGCGCGCGCGACAAGGCCGAGCCTTCGCGCACCCGCACGATCGCGTCGTCGATGTTCGCGCGCATCGCGCGGTTGCTCAGCGTCTCGCCGGCCGCCTGCAGCGCGCGCAGAATCGGCACGCCGGCCGCAGTCAGGATCCCGAGCGTGCTCGCGAAGCGCACCGTGTTGTAGCCGCGCACGAGCTTGCCCGCGAGCGGCGCGGTGAGCGTCCAGCGGTCGAACGCGAGCCGCGGGCGCGCTTGCGACAGCACCTTGCGGATCGCGAGCGCCACCGCCACGAACGCGACGAGCGACGCCCACCACCAATGCCGCACGAAATCCGACAGCGCCATCATCATGACCGTCAGGAACGGCAGCTGCTGCTTGGTGCTCGTGAACACGTTCGCGACCTGCGGCACCACGTAGCTCAGCAGGAACGTGACGATGCCGAACGCGATCAGCGTGACGATGCCCGGATACGTGAACGCGAGCAGGATCTTCTGCTTCAGCGCGTTGCTCTGCTCGATGTAGTCGGCGAGACGCGACAGCACGACGCCGAGCTTTCCCGTGTGTTCGCCGGCCGCGACCAGCGCGCGATAGATCTCGGGGAAGTCGCGCGGATGCTGCGTGAGCGCGTTCGCGAACGTATGGCCGCCGACGACTTCCGCGCGGATCGACGCCATCAGCTCGCGCACATACTCGCGCTCGGCCTGCTCGCTCAGCACCGACAGCGATTCGTCGAGCGGCAGCCCGGCGATCAGCAGGCTCGCGAGCTGGCGCGTGAGGATCGCCTGCTCGCGCTGCGACAGCTTGCGGCCGAGCGCGAGGCGCTGGCTGCGTTCGCCGTGCAGCCGCGACGCGGCGAGCTCGACGACGAGCGGCGTCAGCCCTTGCGTGCGCAACTGGTTGCGCCCGGCGCGCGCGCTGTCGGCTTCGAGCACGCCCTTGCGGGTCTTGCCGGCCTGGTCGATCGCTTCATAGCGGAATGCGGACATGTCAGTGGCCTCCGGTGACGCGCAACACTTCCTCGAGCGACGTCGCGCCCGCCGCGAGCCAGCGCTCGGCGTCGTCGCGCAGCGTGCGCATCCCTTGCGCGCGGCTCGTCGCGAGAATCTCCGCGTCGGCCGCGTTGCGGTGGATCAGCGTGCGGATCGGCTCGTCGACGATCAGCAGCTCATACACGCCGCGCCGGCCCGCATAGCCCGAATGCCCGCACTTGTCGCAGCCG
>NZ_PTXL01000012.1 GCF_004343775.1 Burkholderia sp. SRS-46
TTGCCTGATGACCATAGCGAGTCGGTCCCACCCCTTCCCATCCCGAACAGGACCGTGAAACGACTCTACGCCGATGATAGTGCGGATTCCCGTGTGAAAGTAGGTAATCGTCAGGCTCCCTAAGCCAAGAACCCCCGCCCGAAAGGCGGGGGTTTTTGCATTTCCAGCCCAGGAAATGCGTACCGCTCGGCGCGGTGCGAGGCCGCCGCGATCGGAGTGCTACCGGCGCGTTCTACGCCTCCTCAATCCAGGGTCATCAGTCCGTAGCCGACCGCTAGCTGTTGGCTGGCCGTCTCTTCACGCAAGATCCCCATCACCCTTGCGTCATGTGGCACCTGCGATCCCTCTTCAATTCATCAGACGCATCGGCGGCGACAGTGCCAGCCGCGCCGTATCACTCGACTTTTCGCGCATAAAGTCCATCCGAGCGTCGAGGGCCGAGAAAGCAGACGGAGCGACCTTCGAGGTAATATCCCGAACTCGTGCCGATCGCCCGCGGCCTTCAGCATCATGCACATGCGGCGTGCGGCGTCTTCAGGGTTCTATCTACTGCCTCGTTCATGACTGCTACGTCCACCCCGGGTGATCGGACGACCGACCTCCTGCCGTATCTCGTCGCCGCGACCTTTTTCATGGAGTACCTCGACACCACGGTGATCGCAACCGCGTTGCCGCAGATGGCGCATACCTTCGGTGTCGGCCCCAACGCGCTGAGCCTCGGGATGACCGCCTACATGCTCGCGCTCGCGGTGTTCATCCCGATCAGCGGCTGGATTGCGGATCGATACGGCTCGCGCACGGTGTTCGGCAGCGCAATCGTCATCTTTACCGGCGCGTCGGTGTTGTGCGGCCTGTCCAACGGTGTTGCGACATTCACGGCTGCGCGCCTGCTGCAGGGTATCGGCGGGGCGATGATGGTGCCCGTCGGGCGGATGATCGTCGTGCGCAGCACCGAAAAAGCTCGCCTGATGCGCGCGATCGCGACGATCACTTGGCCGGGGATCGTCGCGCCCGTCGTCGGGCCGCCGATCGGCGGCTTCATCACGACGTATGCGTCGTGGCGCTGGATCTTCCTGCTGAACGTACCGTTCGGTGTCGCGGCGCTCGTGTGCACCTGGCTGATCGTCAGGAATACGCGCGCCGACGAACAGCGGCCGCTCGACTGGATCGGTTTCGTGCTCGCGGGCGCTGCGTTGACCTGCCTGCTGATCGGGACCGAAGCGGCCGGGCAGCAGGATGCGCAGTTTGCGCACGCGCTGGTGCTCGTCGGGGCGAGCATGCTGTTCGGCATTGCCGCCTGGCTGCACGCGCGGCGATGCGCGCATCCGCTGCTCGATTTCACGACGCTCAAGGTGCCGACTTTCTCCGTGACGGTGATCACGGGCTCCGTCACGCGAATCGCAATCAATGCGGTGCCGTATCTGCTGCCGCTGCTGTTCCAGATCGGCTTCGGTCTGTCGCCGTTCCAGTCCGGCCTGCTGCTGCTGGCGAGCGCGGTCGGCAATCTCGGCATGAAGGCAGGGACGTCGTGGATACTCGACCGCTTCGGCTTTCGGCGCGTCGCGCTCGTCGACGTGACGATCGTCGGCGTGTTCACGATCGCATGCGGCTGGCTGACCGCGTCGACGCCGTTGGCCATCACGCTGTTCGTCGTATTCGTCTACGGGCTGACGCGCTCGATGCAGTTTACGGCGCTCGCGACGCTGGCCTACGCGGATATCCCCGCCCGGCAGACGAGCGCCGCCAGCACGCTGTGGAGCGCCGCGCAACAGATGACGATCGGCATGGGGATCGCATTCGGCGCGCTCGCGCTGCGCGTTGCCGCGTCGCTGCGCGGCGATGCGACCGGCGCGCATTACGTGCTCGACGATTTTCGCTGGGCGTTCGTCGCGGCAGGCGTGCTCGCGTTGCTGACCTTGCCCGGCTATGTGCGACTCGCTGCCGATGCAGGCGACCGGCTGAGGGCGAGTGTGGCGAGAGGGTGATCCGGATCGCCCGTCGGGCCCATGACCGGTGCGAGCGACGCCGCGTGTACCGGAGGGCTCGATGGTCACGCACCGTCGCAGGGATCAAGGCCGGCGAACAGGACATCACACCCTGTCGCGCGGCTTGATCGGTCAACGCGTGCGCCGTCTCCACTCGCAGGTCGTTCGTGCATCGAATATCACGGCGTTACGGCACTTCGTCGCGGCGCATCGTTCCGTGGCGCGCGGCATCACTGAAGGATGCTGCGCCCGTCCACTCACTGCGCGTCATGGAAGATGATGCCGACCGTATGGCGATGCCCGGACCGGATACGGCTGACCCCATGACGCAGATTGACGCGATAGACGCCGCGCGTGCCCTGCACCGGCCGGCCATGGACGGCGAAAATCACGGCGTCGCCCTGCGTCAGCGGCACGACTTCCGCCCGTGACTGCATGCGCGGCCGCTGCTCGGTCAGCACGAACTCGCCGCCGGTGAAGTCGCGTCCGGGCGCGGACAGCAGGATCGCCACCTGCAGCGGAAACACGTGCTCGCCGTACAGGTCCTGGTGCAGGCAGTTGTAGTCGTCCGGCCCGTATTGCAGGATCAGCGGCGTCGGGCGCAGTTGTCCCGCCGCGTGACAGCGGGCGAGAAACGCCGTGTGCTCCGCCGGATAGCGGACGTCGACGCCGAGTGCGGTGTTCCAGCGATTCGCAATCGGCGCGAGGTGCGGATAGAGCGTCGAGCGCAGCGCATCGATGGCCGGCGGCAGCGTATAGGCGAAGTATTTGTATTCGCCGCGCCCGAAGCCGTGACGCGCCATCACGACGCGTGAACGGTACAGCGCGTCGCGCGGGTAGAGCGACGCCAGTGCGTCGCACGCGGGGGCGGACAGCAAGCGGGGAACGAGCGCGCATCCCTGACGGCCCAGCTCGGATTCGATGGCGAACCAGTCGAGTGTGCCGATGCGCTCGACGATGTCGCAGGCGTCCGGTGGCAGATCGGTGATCTTCACGTGGGCGCCCCGGTGCTCGTGTCCGCGACGCAGGGAGCGGTTACCCGGCGTGACGACGGCCGGAGGACGCGTGCGTCCGATGGCGCATCGGACGACGCGCGAAGCGCGGAATGTATCGAGAAAGCGGTCATGACTGTATCCACGACAGGAATCGGTGAATCCAGTCTAGCGGCGCCGTTTCGCGGATGCGTCCCGCATCTTGCGCTTCAATCCGGCTGGCGTGCATCCGTCGCCGAACCGCTCACCCCAGCGAACGGAACACCCAGTACAGCGCGCCCGCAAGCGCGATCGACGCGGGCAGCGTCAGCACCCACGCGAGCACGAGGCTGCGCACGGTGCGCCATTGCAGCCCGGAGCCGTTCGCGGCCATCGTGCCGGCGACGCCCGACGACAGCACGTGCGTCGTCGACACCGGGAGCCCGTAGGCGTCGGCCGCGCCGATCGTCAGCATCGCGACGAGTTCCGCCGTTGCGCCCTGGCCGTAGGTCAGATGCTGCTTGCCGATCTTCTCGCCGACGGTCACGACGATGCGCTTCCAGCCGACCATCGTGCCGAGCCCCAGCGCGATCGCGACGGCGACCTTCACCCAGGTCGGGATGAACTTGGTCGCATGGTCGAGCTGCTTGCGGTAGTTGTCGATCGCGAGCCGGTCGTCGTGCGCGAACGCCGGCTGCCCGGATTTCTCCATCAGACGGATCGCCTCGGACACGAGGTACATCGTGTTGCGGACGTTGTCGATGTCGCTCAGCGGTACCGCCGCCATCGAGCCCGATGTGCCGACCGAGTGTGCGAGCGACACCGAAAGCTGCTGCACCGCCGGCAGCACGGCGGGCGTCATCGCGCGGTGCTGCACGTACTGCTCGACGTCGGCGCGCGGATTGCCGGACGGCGCGACGCCGTTGGTGTATTTCGCGAACGACGCGGCCGCCTGGTTCGCGACCGCGACGAAGGTCTGCGATTCCGCCGGCGTGACGGCCTTGTTGAGCGCATATGCGGTCGGCACGGTGCCGATCAGGATCAGCATGATCAGTCCCATCCCTTTCTGGCCGTCGTTCGAGCCGTGTGCGAACGACACGCCGGTGCAGGTCAGGATCAGCAGGCAGCGGATCCAGAACGGCGGCGGCTGGTCCTTCGGCGGCTCCTGGTACAGCTCGGGGACCCGCGCGACCGCCTTCAGCGCGAGCAGCAGCAGGCCCGCGCACAGGAAGCCGACGATCGGCGAAAACAGCAGCGACCTGCCGACGCCGAGCGCCTGGCCCCAATCGACGCCGCTCGTGCCGGACGGCCCGTGCATCAGCTGATTCATCAGGCCCACGCCGATGATCGAGCCGATCAGCGTGTGCGAGCTCGACGACGGCAGCCCGAAATACCAGGTCGCGAGGTTCCAGACGATCGCGGCGATCAGCAGCGCGAACACCATCGCGAAGCCCGCGCTGCTGCCGACCTGGAGGATCAGCTCGACCGGCAGCAACTGCAGGATGCCGAACGCGACCGCGCCGCTCGAGACCATCACGCCGAGGAAATTCCACATGCCGGACCAGATCACCGCGACGTTCGGCGTCAGCGAATGGGTGTAGATCACGGTGGCGACCGCGTTCGCGGTGTCGTGGAAACCGTTGACGAACTCGAAGCCGAGTGCGATCACCAGTGCGGCACCGAGCAGCAGGTACGGGAACAGCGAACCTTCGCGCACGGGCGCGATGTCCGCGATCAGGTGCGTGGCGACGTAGAAGGCGCCGATCGCGAGCACCAGCAGGAGGATCGCGAAGCCCGCATAGCGGGTACGCTCGACGCCAGCCTGACGGTTCGCGGCGGGCGAGGCGGGTTGATTCATGGCTGCGTCTCGAAAGGGAAACGCATCCGATCCTAGCGTCGCCTGCCAGTCAGTTTGATGACAGGGGGCGTCGGGTTTTCACGTTACGGGTGCACGATGGCGCGGAATCCTCATCGTGCTGTCGTGCCGCCCGGCGCGTCGGGCGCGGGCGTGCCGGCAATCACGCGGCGTTCGTAGTCGAGGTCGAGAGAACGCGACAGCACCCCGTACATGCCGCCCGCGACGACCAGCCCGATGAGCCACGCGATGTCGACGCCGCCGAGCATCCGCGCGAACGGCCCGACGAATACCTCGCGGTTCGCTTCCGCGTCGAATACGTAGAAGAACGGCACCATCGCCGCGAAGCCGATCAGGTACGACAGGATGCCGCGCAGCTGCCATGCGCCGTACAGGCCGCGCGGCGTGAAGAAATGCGCGATCGCATAATGACCGCGCCGCACGAAGAAGTAGTCGACGAGGTTCACCGCGGTCCACGGCACGAGGAAGTAGAGCATCAGCGTGAGGAACGTCTGCAGCAGCGCGATGCCGTTGCCGCGGATCGCGAACACGCAGCCGAGCACGAACGTGCTGATCGCGACGATCGAGGCGACACGTGCGCGGCGGGTCGGCTTGATCGGCACGATCGAATCGATGCCCGTCAGCACGGTCAGCATCGCGCTGTACGCATTGAGCGCGATGATCGGCAGGAAGCCGACGAGCGACACGATCGCAATCAGCTTGCCGAGGCCCGGCGCGAGCGATGCGCCGACGCTGTTCATCGCGACCAGCGCGTCGGCCGCGTGCAGCTCCTGCGCGAGCCATGCGCCGAGGCCGATCATCCACGCGCCCGACAGCGATGCGCCGGCGAAGATCACCCCGATCAGCTTCGCGCGGCTCGTGTGCTTCGGCAGGTAGCGCGAATAGTCGGACACGTAGGGCGCATACGAGATGTTGTAGCTGGCGGCAATCGCGAACTGCGTCGCGAACGCGATCCAGCTGAAGCCCGGCGTGGCCATGGGCACGCCGGCGACAGGGGCGGGCGCCGCATGGCCGAACGCGAGCGCGAGCGTGACGAGCGCGTACAGCGGCAGCGTCGCGATCAGCGCCCACGTGAAGGCGCGGTGCATCAGGTCGTGGCCGTAGATCGCGAGCAGCGCGCCGACCGACACCGCGGCCACGGCGACGAACCCGCCGTCGATCCCGAACACGTTGTGCACGCCGTCGACCATCAGCGACACGTTGACGACGTTGAAGCCGACGAACACGAACAAGGTCGCGAGCAGCGCGACGATCACGCCGCGATAGCCGAATTGCGCGCGCGACTGGATCATCTGCGGCAGCCCCATCTCCGGGCCCTGCGAACCGTGGAACGCCATGAACAGCGTGCCGAACATGATGCCGAGCGTGCCGGCCAGCATGGTCCAGCCGGCCGACAGGCCCATGCCGGGCCCGACGAAGCCGATCGAGATCGTGAAGAAATGGAAGTTGCCGAGGAACCAGAACGGCCCCTGGCTCGCGAGCTTCGCGTGGCGCTCGCTTGCGGGGATGTAGTCGATCGAATGGTGTTCGATCTCGAGGCCGGCCGGTTCGGCGCGATCGAGGCCGAGGGTGTCGGGGCGGGTCATGACGGCGGTGTCTCCTGGGACGGTGCGGTGCGCCGGCCGCTGTTCGCCGCGCGATCGCGCACGCATGCCTGCCGCGACACTGTCGCAGCAGGCGGTCCGTGATGGTTTGAATGAATCGGTCGGTAGGCGGACGCCGCCCGTCGTCGGAACAGCAAGCCGGGCAGACGGACGCACGCCGCCTGCCCGTTGCACGCGCGTTACGCCGTGCGCGTGCCGCGCGGCAGCGCGTCGCCTGCTTCGCGGGGCGAGCCCGCTTCGTCGATGCCGACGCGCCGTGCGATCAGCCACACGCACACCGACGACAGGATCGCGGCGCTCGTGTACTGGATCGCGAGCGGCCACCATTGCGGCGCGGTGTTCTGTTCGATCACGGTCGCGACGAGCGGCGTGAGGCCGCCGGCGAGCGCGCCGCACACCTGGTACGCGATCGAGATCGCCGTGTAGCGGATGCGCGCGACGAAGATGCCGCTGACGAAGCCGGCGACCACCGAGTAGTAGCCCGACTCCGCGAGCGTCGCGAGGCCGACGCCGAGCGTGATCGACAGCGGCGTGCCCGCATGCACGAGCGGCAGCATCACGAACGGCACGATCGCGGCCCAGGCGCCGGTGATCAGCAGCACGCGCGTCGTGCCGAAACGCTGTGCGAAGAACGCGGCCGCGAGCTGCACGACGAACTGCAGCACCGCGACGATCGTCATGCAATGCAGCACCATCGAACGGTCGAGCGACAGGAATTGCGTCGCATAACTGATCATGAAGATATTGCTGAAGTACACGCCGGCGATCCCGTATACGTTCGCGCCGATCGCGAGCAGCAGCAGCGGCCAGTACTTGAGCGCCTCGCGCAGCGGGTTCTGCGCGGTGTTGCCGCTCTTCTTGACCTCCTCGAACTCGGGCGACTCGGACACGCTCGCACGGATCACGAAGCCGACCACCAGCAGCACGGAACTCGCGAGGAACGGCACGCGCCAGCCCCAGCTCATCATGTCGTCCTTCGACAGCGTGCTGATCGCGCCGAACGCGAGCATCGACAGGATCAGGCCGCTCGCGCTGCCGAGCTGCGCGAACGATGCGAAGAACGTGCGCTTGCCTTCCGGCGCGTGTTCGCCGGCGAGCAGCACCGCGCCGCCCCATTCGCCGCCGACCGCGATGCCCTGCAGCACGCGCATCAGCACGAGCAGGATCGGCGCGATCATGCCGGCCTGCGCATGGGTCGGCAGCAGGCCGATCGCGACCGTCGACACGGCCATCAGCATCAGCGTCGCGAGCAGCGAACGCTTGCGGCCGAAGCGGTCACCGAGATAGCCGAACATCACGCCGCCGAGCGGCCGCGCGAAAAAGCCGACCGCGAACGAGCCGAACGACGCAAGCAGGCTGATGAAGCGGTTCTCGCCCGGGAAGAACAGCGGCCCGAACACGATGGCGGCGGCGGTCGCGTAGCTGTAGAAGTCGTACCACTCGATCGTGGTGCCGACGAACGACGCGAGCGCCGCCCGCTTCGGTTGCTTGACGGATGTCCCCATCTTTTTTTGACTCCTCTCGAATCCTCTGGATCTGAATGTGTTGTTGTGTCGGGATCAGTCGCGGTACGTGACGCCGGGCAGCACGCACAGCAGCTCGTACGCGAGGTTCGCGCCGAGCAGCGCGGTGGTGCCGAACGGGTCGTACGGCGGCGCCACTTCGACGAGGTCGCAGCCGACGATGTTGAGCCCCTTCGCGCCGCGGATGATCTCGAGCGCCTGCGGCACCGTGAGGCCCGCGATTTCCGGCGTGCCGGTGCCCGGAGCGTAGGCCGGGTCGATGCCGTCGATGTCGAAGCTGATGTAGACGGGGGTGTCGCCGATCCGCTCGCGCACTTCCTGCATCAGCGGCGCGAGCGACTTGTTCCAGCATTCCTCGGCCTGGACGACGCGGAAGCCCTGCTCGCGGCACCAGTCGAAATCCTCGGCCGCGTAGCCGGTGCCGCGCAGGCCGATCTGCGTGACCTTGTCGCCATGCAGCAGGCCTTCCTCGACCGCGCGGCGGAACGGCGTGCCGTGCGCGATCTTCTCGCCCATCATCGTATCGTTCACGTCGGCGTGTGCATCGACGTGGATCAATGCGACCTTGCCGTGCTTGCGGTGGATCGCGCGCAGGATCGGCAGCGCGATCGTGTGGTCGCCGCCGAGCGTGATCGGCTTGCAGTCGTGCTCGAGGATCGCGTCGTACGCAGCCTCGATGCGCGCGATGGAATCGTGCAGATTGTAAGGATTGATCGCGACGTCGCCGATGTCCGCGACCTGCAGCGAGTCGAACGGTGCGGCGCGCGTCGCCATGTTGTACGGGCGCAGCAGCACGGATTCGCTGCGGATCTGGCGCGGGCCGAAGCGGGCGCCGGTGCGGTTCGACGTGCCGAGGTCGAACGGCACGCCGACGAAGCACGCATCGAGGCCTTCGGCCGTCGGCACGTTCGGCAGGCGCATCATGGTCGCGATGCCGCCGCAGCGCGGCATTTCGTTGCCGCCGAGCGGCTGGAAACGGGTGTGGTCGTTCATGGGGGGCTCTTCCAGTGTGGGGTGCCGTATCATTCGACGCGGCCTGGCGCACAGTTTTACGCGCTCCGGCCGGAAAGAAGAATGCGAAGATATCGACGTAAACATCGATCGGAATCGATGTATGGAAGGGGAATACCGTGCTGGGGAATCTGTCGACCCTCGATCTGCGGCTGATCCGCGTGTTTCTCGCGGTCACCGATGCCGGCGGCGTATCGGCCGCGCAGGCGGTGCTGAACGTCGGGCAGTCGACGATCAGCGCGCAACTGTCGTCGCTCGAGACCCGCCTCGGCTACCGGCTGTGCGAGCGGGGCCGCAGCGGTTTCCGGCTTACGCCGAAGGGCGAGCGGTTCGACGCAATGAGCCGCAAGCTGCTGGCCGCGCTCGACGAATTCGGGATCGCCGCGCGGCACATGGACCGGCAACTGGTCGGCACGCTGAACATCGGGCTGATCGGCCATACGCCGATCAGCCAGAACGCGCGGATCGCCGAGGCGATCGCCGCGTTCCGCACCCGCGACCAGGCCGTGCGCTTCTCGATCTCGGTGCGCGCGCCGGGCGATCTCGAGGAAAAGCTGCTGAGCGACGAGATCCAGATCGCGGTCGGCTATTTCTGGCACCGGGTGCCCGCGCTGCACTACACGCCGCTGTTCATCGAGCGGCAGGTTGCGTATTGCGGCCGCGGCCATCCGCTGTTCGCGCGCGCCGGCGCGCTGACGCCGGCCGACGTCGCCGGCTTCGAGTGGGCATGGCGCTCGTACCCGCTGCCGGAAGCGCAGATGTCGACCACGCCCGACCGCGTGACCGCAACCGCCGACAACATGGAAGCCGTCGCGCTGCTGATCCTGTCCGGCCATCATCTCGGCTATCTGCCGCAGCACTTCGCGGCGCCCTACGTCGCGCAGGGCCTGCTCGCGCCGCTCAATGCCGAGCGGCTGCACTACGACGTCACGTTCCACATGGTCGTTGCGCGCAACGGGCGCGGCAATCCGCTCGTGCAGGCGTTCCTCGAGGATCTCGAGCACGCGCACGCACACCAGCCGCCCGACGCGTAGGGCCGGGCGGAATCGGCCATTGCCCGCTTACGGCAGCGGCAGCCCCGACTCGCGCTTGACCTCGCGCAGCGACAGCGCCGATTCGATCGACGTCACGCCGGGCAACACCCGCAGCGATTCGCGCAGGAACGTGCCGTAATCGTCGAGATCGTGCGCGACGACCTGCAGCAGGTAGTCGGCGGTACCCGACACGTTGTGGCACGACAGGATCCGCTCGATCGCGAGGACTTCCCGCTCGAACCGGTTCGCGACCTCGCGGTCGTGCACCGCGAAGCGCACCAGCACGAATGCGACGACGCCGAACCCGAGCGCCTTGCGCGACAGCTGCGCGCGGTAGCGCTCGATGTAGCCGTCGCTCTCGAGGCGCTTCAGGCGGCGCGCGCACGGCGTTTCGGACAGGCCGACGCTGTCGGCGAGCCGCGCGATCGGCACGCGGCCGTCGCGCTGCACTGCGGCAAGGATCGCGCGGTCGGTTTTGTCGAGATCGGTCATGTCGGTGGAATCCTTGGTCGATTCTGAATATTTTAGTGGAATCCCCTCAGGATATCCGGGCCGCCGTCAAACAAGGCCAAAAATCCCTCGTCCGTTGGCGGCATCATATCGTCATCGAAGGACGGGGGCAGACCATGATTTCCACGCATTTGCTGTTGATTTACCTGGCCGCGCTGGCGGCGATCTACGCGGTGCCGGGGCCGGACATGGCGCTCGTGCTGCAGACCAGCATCGGCCGAGGCGTGCGGCC
Source organism: Burkholderia sp. SRS-46 (assembly GCF_004343775.1). Lineage (GTDB taxonomy): Bacteria > Pseudomonadota > Gammaproteobacteria > Burkholderiales > Burkholderiaceae > Burkholderia. Next base: position 10,747 of record NZ_PTXL01000012.1, read on the forward strand.
GGGCATTGCCGCGGCGGCCGGCCTGTCGCTGTCGCGCACCGCGCACGTGACGCTGTCCGCGTGCGGCGTCGCGGCGCTGATCCGCAGCGCGCCGTGGCTGTATGAAGTGATCCGCTACGGCGGCGCGCTCTATCTCGCGTACGTCGCGATCCAGGTATTCCGCTCGCCGGTGTTCGCGCTCGGCGACGGCGACGCGGACACGGCGGGCGAGCTGCGGCAGGCGTTCTTCAAGGGGCTGCTGACCAACCTGCTGAACCCGAAGGCGCTGCTGTTCTGCTCGGTGCTGCTGCCGCAGTTCGTGCGGCCCGAGGCCGGGCCGGTGGTCTGGCAGATGTTCGCGCTCGGCGCGCTGCTGGTGGCCGCGGGCGTCTGCTTCGACCTTGCCTGCGTGTTCGGCGCGTCGCGGATCGCCGCGTGGATGCGCGCGCATCCGCTCGCGCAGACCGTGCAGCGCTGGACCTTCTCGGCGGCGCTGATCGGTTTCGCGCTGCGCCTGTCGATGGACTGAACGTCCGGGCAGGACGGTGCGCGCGGGCTCGCCGCGCGCACCGCCGCGGCAATGCCGCATACGCGCTGGCGACTTGCCCGACCGCAAGCGCGATTCATCTGACTTGTTCTAAACTTCCTGTATCCAGCTGCTCCGCGTTCGACCGAGGAAACGGAACCGTCCGTTGTCGGTCATGTCCGATTTTCTGGCTGTTCCGTGCAACACGGCAACAAGGAGGCTCTGAGCATGGCAAGGCATCTTCACGCCGACCGCGAACCCCGTATCGTCGCCGAATCCCGGTGCCTCGGCCCGTGCGATCCGGCGGAGCGCATTCACGTCACGATCATGTTGCGGCGGCAGGAAGAAGGGGATCTCGATACGCTGCTTCAGCAGCTCGCGACGGGCGATCCGAACGCCCAGCCGCTGTCGCGCGACGCATTCGCGCAGCGCTTCTCCGCGGCGCCCGACGACATCCGCAAGACCGAGGACTTCGCGCACCGTCATCAATTGACGGTCGATCGCGTCGATCCGGTCGAGAGCGTGGTTGTGCTGTCCGGCACGATCCAGCAGTTCGAGGCCGCGTTCGCGGTGAAGCTCGAGCGCTTCGAGCACCGCTCGATCGGCCAGTACCGCGGCCGCTCTGGCGCGATCACGCTGCCCGACGAACTCGGTGACGCCGTCACCGCGGTGCTCGGCCTCGACAGCCGCCCGCAGGCGCGGCCGCACTTCCGGCTGCGCCCGCCGTTCAAGCCGGCGCGCGGCGGCACGGCGGTGACCTTCACGCCGCCGCAGCTCGCGGCGCTCTACGGCTTTCCGGCCGGCGACGGCGCGGGGCAGTGCATTGCGATCATCGAACTCGGCGGCGGCTATCGCGCGGCCGACATCGCGCAGTATTTCCGCGGGCTCGGCGTCGCGACGCCGCCCGCGCTCGTCGACGTAAACGTCGGCACCGGCCGCAATGCGCCGACCGGCGACCCCAGCGGCCCGGACGGCGAAGTCGCGCTCGACATCGAGATCGCCGGCGCGATCGCGCTGGCCGCGGCGATCGCCGTCTACTTCGCGCCGAACAGCGATGCGGGCTTCATCCAGGCCGTCAACGCGGCGGTCAACGACACGACGCATCGGCCGTCGGTGATCTCGATCAGCTGGGGCGGCCCCGAAGCGATCTGGCAGGCGCAGTCCGCGCAGGCATTCAACCGCGTGCTGCAGGCGGCGGCCGCGCAAGGCATCACGGTGTGCGCGGCATCCGGCGACAGCGGCTCGGGCGACGGCCTGCAGGACGGCGCCGAGCACGTCGATTTCCCCGCGTCGAGCCCGTACGTGCTCGGCTGCGGCGGTACGCATCTCGATGCGCTGCCGGGCCAGGGCATCCGCGCGGAAGTCGTGTGGAACGACGACGCGGCCGGCGGCGGCGCGGGCGGCGGCGGCGTCAGCACGCTGTTCGACCTGCCCGCGTGGCAGCAGGGGCTCGCCGTGACGCTGGCCGACGGCAGCACGGCGCCGCTCGCGAAGCGCGGCGTGCCCGACGTCGCGGGCGACGCATCGCCGCAGACCGGCTACGAGGTCGCGATCGCGGGCACGCCGACGGTGATGGGCGGCACGAGCGCGGTGGCGCCGCTGTGGGCGGCGCTGATCGCGCGCATCAACGCGGCGGCCGGCGCGTCGGCCGGCTGGGTCAACCCGCTGCTGTACAAGAACCCCGGCGCGTTGCGCGACATCACCGAAGGCGCGAACGGCAGGTATGCGGCCGCGCGGGGCTGGGACGCGTGCACGGGCCTCGGCAGCCCGAACGGCACGCAACTGGCCGCGATCCTGGCGCGCAAGCCGTCGAGCTGACCGCGGCGGCCTTCATGCATCGCGCGAGTGGCTGGTTGTCGGCTTTCCCCTTACCTCGAGGAGCAGCACGATGGGCAACGATTCCGCATCTTCTGGCGGCGTGTATCCGCTGCATCACGGCGATCACAACTCGCACGGCGTGCCGCCGACCGTCAGTCCGGTCGCGCTGAGCCATGGGCGCGACCAGCCGTTCTTCGACCCGGTCGCCTACGGCAACGGGCCGGACGATTCGGTGACCGACACGACCGAAGCGGCCGCGGTGACGCATCACGCGGTCACGATCGGCGGGCGGCGCATAGCCTACACGGCGACGGCCGGGCATCTCGTAACGGTCGATCCGAGCAGCTCGCTGCCGGCCGCGAAGCTGTTCTATGTCGCGTTCACCGAGGACGGGCAGAAGGAGGAAGCGCGCCCCGTGACGTTCTTCTATAACGGCGGGCCGGGCTCGTCGTCGGTGTTCGTGCTGCTCGGCTCGTTCGCGCCGCGCCGCATCCGGACGTCGATGCCGGGCTTCACGCCGCCCGCGCCATACCAGATGGAAGACAACCCCGACAGCCTGCTCGACCGCAGCGACCTCGTGTTCGTCAATCCGGTCGGCACCGGCTATTCGGCGGCGGTCGCGCCGCACAAGAACCGCGATTTCTGGGGCGTCGACCAGGACGCGGATTCGCTGAAGCAGTTCATCAAGCGCTACCTGACGAAGAACAACCGCTGGAACTCGCCGAAATACCTGTTCGGCGAATCGTACGGCACCGCGCGCAGCTGCGTGCTCGCATACAAGCTGCACGAGGACGGCATCGACCTGAACGGCATCACGCTGCAGTCGTCGATCCTCGATTACCGCCAGGCCAGCAACCCGGTCGGTGCGCTGCCCACCGCGGCGGCCGACGCGTGGTACCACAAGCGGCTCGGCGTGTCGCCGGCGCCGACCGATCTCGGCGCGTTCGTCGAGGAGGTGGCGCAGTTCGCGCGCACCGACTACCTGAACGCGCTGCGCACGTTCCCGCAGACCGACGCGGCGGTGGTGAAGAAGCTCGCCGACTACACGGGCATCGACACGACGACGCTGCTGTCGTGGAACCTCGATATCGCGGGCTACGATGCGCGCGGCAATTCGCTGTTCCTGACGACGCTGCTGCGCGCGAGCGGGCTCGTGCTCGGCGCGTACGACGGCCGCGTGACGGGCATCGGCACCGGCATCGCGGGCAAGGTCGACCCGAACTCGGGCGGCAACGATCCGACGATGACGGCGGTGTCGGGCGTCTATACGGCGATGTGGAACAGCTACCTGAACGAGCAGCTGAAGTTCACGTCGAACTCGGCGTTCACGGACCTGAACGACCAGGCGTTCCAGAACTGGGATTTCAGCCACATCGACCCGACCGGCGCGCAGCAGGGCGTCGACGCGCAGGGCAACGTGATCCTCTACACGGCGGGCGACCTCGCCGCGGTGATGGCGCTGAACGTGGACCTGAAGGTGCTGTCGGCGAACGGCTTCTACGATTTCGTCACGCCGTTCTACCAGACCGTGATCGACCTGCAGCAGATGCCGCTCGAGGATCAGAAGGTGCGGCAGAACCTGTCGGCGCGCTTCTATCCGTCGGGGCACATGGTGTATCTCGACGGCGGCTCGCGCACCGCGCTGAAGCACGATCTCGCGGCGATGTACGACCGGACAGTGGCCGATAGCGGCGCGCAGATGCGGATTCGCGCGCTGCAGGCGAGGAAGGCGGCGCCCGCGGCGGGCGGTGGGCACGCCTGATCCCGGGGACGTGTCGGGTGCCCGCCTCGTCCGGCAGGCACCTGACGCAGGCCGTCAGTCGCGACGCTGCTCGGGCCAGTCGAACAGCGTGTAGGGCAGCGCGCGCTTGTGTCGCGAGCCGTCGTAGAAGCGCAGCACCGTCTCGTACACGTGCTCGCTGACCGCCTTGCCTTCGAGGAAGTCGTCGATCTCGTCGTAGGTGACGCCGTACGCGTGCTCGTCGGGGCGCAGCGGACGCAGTTCCTCGAGGTCGGCGGTCGGCACCTTCATCACGATCGACGCTTCGCCGCCCAGCGTGCTGGCCACCGCGCGCACGCGGCGCTTGTTCAGGCCCGCGAGCGGCAGGATGTCCGCGCCGCCGTCGCCGAACTTCGTGAAGAACCCCATCAGCGATTCGGCCGCGTGATCGGTGCCGATCACGATCCCGCGCCGCGCGCCCGCGACCGCGTACTGCGCGATCATGCGTTCGCGCGCCTTGATGTTGCCGTGCACGAAGTCCTGCTGCGCGTGGTCCGCAAAGGCCAGCCCGCCGGCGACGAGCGACGCGAGCTTCGCGTCGGCGGCCGGCTTCACGTCGACCGTCAGCTCCTCGTCCGCGCGGATGAACGCAAGCGAGCGCTGCGCGTCGGCTTCGTCGCGTTGCGTGCCGTACGGCAAACGCATCGCGATGAAGCGCGCGTCGTAGCCGTCCGCCCGCAGGCGTTCGACCGCGAGCTGCGCGAGCCGCCCGGCCGTCGACGAATCGACACCGCCGCTGATGCCGAGCACGTAGGTCTGCAGGCCGGTCGAGCGCAGGTACTGCGCGAGGAAGTCGACGCGGCGCGTGATTTCGGCATCGGCGTCGAAATGCGGTGCGACGTTCAGTTCGGCGATGATCGCGCGTTGGCGGCTGGCGTAGTCGGCGGCTGTCATGAGGGGCGTTCCGGGACGAAATTCGAGGCAGTCATCATAAGCGCAATCGTCGTGCCGTGGCGTGCCGGAAGGGGCGAGCGACGTGCCTAGCGCCGCGCGAGCACGACGCCGACCAGCGCGACGGCGAAGCCCGCGAGCTGGACCGCCGCGAGCGTCTCGCCGAACATCAGGTAGCCCTGCAGCGCGGCGAGCGGCGGCGCGAGAAACAGCAGCGACGTCGCGCGCGCGGCATTGCCGCGCCGGAGCATCCACATCAGCATCGTGACTGCGCCGCCGGACAGGAACACGACGCCCCAGACCAGCGACACCCACAACGCGGGCGCGCCGGTCCAGCGCGTTTCGTGCAGCAGCACGGCGAACACGGCCGCGACGAGCGCCGCGCCGAGGTTCTGCACGGCGACCGCGGTGCGCAGGTCGCTCTGCGCGAGCCTGCCTTTCTGGTACAGCGAGCCCGCGGTGATCGACCCGACCGACAGCACCGACACCGCGACGACGAGCCAGGCGGGCGCGGCGCCGGGCGCCGGCGCGACGCCGCCCGCGACCTTCGGCGCGAGCACGAGCGCGACGCCGGCGAGGCCGAGCGCCATGCCGAGCCAGCCGCGCGCGGGCAGCCGCTCGTTGAACAGCGGCACCGCGAGCACCGCGGTGGCGAGCGGCTGCAACGCGCCGAGCAGCGCCATCACGCCGGCGTTCAGCCCTTGCGCGACCGCCCAGTAGCTGGCGCCGAGATACACGCCCTGCAGCAGCGCGCCCGCGATCAGGTGGCGCGGCCATTCGCGGCGGGCCGGCCACGGCGCGCGCGCGGCGAGCGCGACCGCGCCGAACAGCACGGCGGTGCCCGCGAAGCGCGCGAGCAGGAACAGGTTGGGATCGGCGTAGGGCTTGATCGCCCGCGCGACGATGAAGCCGGTGGACCAGAGCGCGACGAACGCCGCGGCGACAAACGCAGTCAGCATGTGAAGCAGGCCGGGAAGCGGCCGGACGAAATCGTGAAGTGCGGCAGTATCCGGCGGCACGGCGCCGGCGTCTTGTCGAATCCTGCACCCGGCCGCGCGGCGGGCCGGGATCAGTCGAGGGAGAAGGTGTCGAGCGGCTGGTTCGCGCTGGTCTCGGTCGCGAAGCGCGCGGCGAGCTGCCGATGCAGGCGCCGGGCCTCGTCGAGCGTGAGGTCGATCCAGAACGGATCGCCGGCGGCGTCGTTGAGTCGTTCGGGCGGAAACTGGATTTCGAGCACTACGCCTTTGCGATACATCGCTCAAGCCCCCTGGATGGTCTGTCGTTCGGCGAAACGCAGAGTGTAGCAACTCGCGCCCGCGCGGATTCGCGCGCCTTCGGCAATTCAGAATTTCGCGGCCGGGATCGGCCGGCCACCTTACACGCGGCCGTCAAATGGTCGTACTACAATGGCGCGCTACCCATTTACTGGCGCCTCTGGCGCGTCGCGAGATGCTGGCGGAACAACGTCACCAATTCATTCTGTCGGAACTCGGAAGATCAGGCGCGCTGTCGGTTGCGGAGCTCGTGCGCTCGCTCGACGTGTCGCGCGAGACGGTGCGTCGCGACCTGAACGCGCTGGCCGCGCGCGGCCTGCTCGTGATGACGCACGGCGGCGCGCTGGCCGCTGACCGCCGCGAGCCGAGCCTGTCCGAGCGCGAGGCGGCGAACGCCGAAGCGAAGCGCGTGATCGGGCGGCGCGCGGCCGAGTTCGTGCCGGACGGCGCGTCGGTGCTGATCGATTCCGGCAGTACGCCGAACGCGGTGGCGCTCGCGCTCGCCGACCGGCACCGGCTGTCGGTCTACACGAACGACTGGCGCACGGCCTTCGTGCTCGCGCGCCGCAACGGCAACCGCGTGACGCTGCTCGGCGGCGAGCTGTCCGACGACGAGGATGCGACGTTCGGCCTCGACACGATCCAGCAGCTCGCGCAATACCACGTCGATTTCGCGTTCGTCGGCGCGGGCGGCATCACGGCCGACGGCGAATTCACCGACTACTCGCGGCTCGCGGCCGAAGTGCGCAGCCGCATGATCGCCGCGGCCGCGACGGCGATCGTCGTCGCCGATCACTCGAAGTTCGGCCGCGTGACGCCGGTGCGGATCAACGGCACCGAAGCGCTGCGCTGTCTCGTGACCGAGCGCGCCCCGGACAAGGCGGTGCGCCGCGCGCTGAACGCGCGCGGCATCGAGCTGCTGGTGTGCGACTGACGCGCGCGTGACCGCGCGGCGGCCCGCGACGATACGCGCGCGGCATACACGATTCGATGCGCGCTGGGAGAACGAGTATTGTGTTGCGGGGAGCCCGGAGGCGAAGGCGCGGGTCGCACTGGCGGCCGCGCCGAGGAACTGACGGGGGTTACGCGGCGACGTAGCGCAGCACGGTCTCGACGATCGTGTCGCGATGCCGCGCGCGCAGGCGCGGCGCCGACGGATCGCGGCCGAACGCGGCGCCGAACGTGTAGCGGTTCGACACGCGATGGAAGCAGAACGAACTGATCAGCAGGTGCAGGTCGAACGCGTCGATGTCCTGACGGAACGCGCCGCTTGCCGCGCCGCGCTCGAGCAGTTCCTCGAGCGTCTTGATGATGCTGACGTTGCGGTTCTTGAACGACTTCAGTTGTTCGAGATACTTCGCGCCGTGGATGTTCTCGATCGACACGAGCCGGACGAAATCGCGGTGCTTGTCGTGGTAGTCGAACGTGAACTCGACGAGCCGGCGCAGGCCCTCGAGCGGCGCCATGTCGCCGACGTGCAGTTCCTGCTCGAGCGCGCGGATGTCGCCGTACACCTTCTCCAGCACGGCCTCGTACAGGCCTTCCTTGCTTTCGAAGTAGTAATAGAGCATCCGCTTGGTCGTGTTGGTGCGCTCGGCGATCGCGTCGACGCGCGCGCCGGCGAGCCCCATCGCGGAGAATTCCTGCGTGGCGACATCGAGGATGTTGCGCTTGGTCTGCTCGGGATCGTATTTGCGCCGCGCATCGGACGGAAGCGCGCGATTGTCGGACGTGGCGGCCCTGCTTCCTGATTTCATGTGACGTTGTTGTGGCTACGCGGCGACTTGGACGGGGCATTCTAGCATGTGGGAAATGCCCGTTTTCGGACCTTTCGTTCTAGTCCGTATACGCCCCGCCGTGCCCCGCGAGCCGCCGCGCAGGCGCTCAGTGGCGGTATGCCGCGAGCGCGTCCCGGGCCTGGTACGCGGTGTACGTAAGCTGTGCGGCGGCAAGGCCCGCGAGGCCGAACGTGCGGGTCAGGCCGAACGCGGCGAAGCCTTCCGGCACCGGCCGCTCGCCGGCCAGCGCGGCGGCGAGCGTTTCGCCCGCGACGGTGGTGGGCGCCATCCCGTGGCCGCCGAACGCGATCGCATGCCAGACGCCGTCCGCATCGCGGCCGATCTGCGGCATCTTGTGCCGCGCGTAGCTCATCAGCCCGCCCCATGCGTACTCGACCTTCACGTCCGCGAGCTGCGGATACACGCGTACGAGGTCGCGCTTGAGCAGGCGCGCGATTGCGTCCGGGCCGCGGTCGAGCACCGAGATCCGGCCGCCCCACAGGATCCGCGTGTCCTGGAGTGGACGGTAGTAGTCGAACGCGAAGCGCGTGTCGTAGATCGCGTAGGGCGCGTCGATCGCATCGGCGAGGCGCGCGCCGAGCGGCTCGGTCGCGATCACGTAGGTGGCGATCGGCAGCACCGCGCGCTCGATGCGCGGCGATACGCCGCGTGCGTAGCCGCCGCATGCGAACACGACGTCCTTCGCGCGCACCGTGCCCTGCGGCGTGCGCACGGCGTAGCCGGCGCCGTCGCGCGCGATGTCGAGCGCGGGCGACTGCTCGAAGATCCGCGCGCCGCCGTTCGTCGCGGCGGCGGCGACGCCGAGCACGTACTTCAGCGGATGGAAATGGAACGCGTTCGGCTCGAACAGGCCGCCGTGATAGCGCGCGGTCTTCAGACGGGTGCGCAGCGCGTCGGTGGCGACCGGTTCCCAGTCCACGTTGAATTCGCTTTTCATCAGCGTGCGCAGGCTGTCGAGCCGCGACGGATCGTCGAACCAGTTCGCGAGCATCACGCCGCGGTCGACGATGTCGCACTCGATGCCGTAGCGCGCGATGCGCGCGCGGATCAGGTCGACCGCGTCGACGGTCAGCCGGTACAGGCGGCGGCCTTCGTCGCGGCCGAGCGTGCGCAGCAGGTCGGCGTTGTCGAGGCTGTAGCCGCCGAACACGAAGCCGCCGTTGCGGCCCGACGCGCCGTAGCCGACGCGTTCGCCGTCGAGCACGACGACGTCGCGCACGCCGCGCTCGACGAGACCGAGCGCGGTGCACAGGCCGGCGAGGCCGCCGCCGACGATGCAGACCTGCGTGTCGACGGTGCCGGTCAGTTGCGGATAGGGCTGGCGGGTAACGGTGGCTTCGTAGAAATTCTGCATGCGATTCTGATTCTGTAACGGATGAACAGCGGAAAACCATGCGGCGCGCGTCGATCTTGCCTGAACGCGCGCGCCGCGTCGAATGCGAGGAGGGCGGCGCCGGCCGCCGCCGCCTTCATGCGGCCGCCGGCGTGGGCCCGGTCACGCGCCCGGCGTCGGGTTCGCGGGGCTGGCGACGTAGGCCGGATAACCGATGCCGGCGGCGGGCGCCGGCTCGGGCGCCGCGTTGCGCTCCACCCACGGCGCGATCTCCATGTCCTCGTAGCGCACGAGGCGGCACTTGCGCACGAGCGCATAGCCGAGCCAGATCGCGAGGAAGAACGGCAGGCCGATGTAGGTCGCGGCCACGCCGGTCCAGTCGATCCGGTTCGCGAGGAACGCCTGGTAGTCCTGGCCGAGCGCGACGATGATGCACAGCGCGAACGCGAACAGCGGGCCGAACGGGAACCACTTCGCGCGGTACGGCAATTGCTCGAGCCGGTAGCCCTGTTTCAGGAAACCCTTGCGGAACCGGTAATGGCTGACCGCGATGCCGAGCCACGTAATGAAGCCGGCCATGCCCGACGTGTTCAGCAGCCACAGGTACACGGTCTTGTCGCCGTAGAGCGAGGTCAGGAAACACAGCGCGCCGACCGCCGTCGTCGCGTACAGCGCGTTGCGCGGCACGCCGCCCGGCGACAGCTTCGCGAACAGCTTCGGCGCACGGCCTTCGGTGGCGAGGTTGTACAGCATCCGGGTGGACGCATACATGCCCGAGTTGCCGGCTGACAGCACGGCGGTCAGGATCACTGCGTTCATCACGCCGGCCGCGAACGCGAGGCCCGCATGGCGGAACACCAGCGTGAACGGGCTCACGCCGATGTCGGTCACGTCGCTCTTCAGCAGGTTCGGGTCGGTATACGGAATCAGCACGCCGATCACGAAGATCGCGAACACGTAGAACAGCAGGATCCGCCAGAAGATCTGCTTCACCGCGAGCGGGATCGTCGTGCGCGGGTTCTCCGATTCGCCGGCCGCGACGCCGATCATCTCGGTGCCCTGGAACGAGAAGCCCGCGATCATCGCGACGCCGAGCAGCGTGGTCCAGCCGCCCGCGAACGGCGCGTCGCCGATCGTGAAGTTGCTCAAGCCGGCGCTCGGGCCGCCCTGCATGATGCCGAAGATCATCAGCAGGCCGACGCCGACGAACGCGACCACGGTCAGCACCTTGATCAACGCGAACCAGTATTCGGCCTCGCCGAAGCCGCGCACCGACAGCGCGTTGAGCGCGAAGATCAGCACGAGGAACAGCGCGCTCCACCAGACGCCGGGCACATGCGGGAACCAGTAGTTCATCACGAGCTGCGCGGCGACGAGCTCGACCGCGAGCGTCACGGCCCAGCTGTACCAGTAGTTCCAGCCGAGCGCGAAGCCGAAGCCTTCGTCGACGAATTTCGCGCCGTAGGTCGCGAACGAGCCCGACACCGGCATGAACGCGGCCATCTCGCCGAGGCTGGTCATCAGGAAGTAGACCATCAGGCCGATTACCATGTACGCGACGATCGCGCCGCCGGGGCCGGCCTGCGAGATCGATGCGCCGGACGCGACGAACAGGCCGGTGCCGATCGAGCCGCCGATCGCGATCATGCGCAGGTGGCGCGCCTGCAGCGCACGGTGGAGATGGGGCTTCTGGGCGGGCGAGCCGGACGGCCGCGCGGAATCAGGGTGGGAATCTGGGCGCATGGGTGTTGGGCGCTGTCTCCGGGATTGTTTTCGGGAAACGAAGCGCGGCACGTCCGCCCGCCGCCTGCTGGCGGCGTCGACCCGCACAGCGCGCGGGAGGGCCCGGCCGATGTGCGCGTCGACTTCGTCTGAGGGCCGGCCCCCGGCAAGGCGGGGCGTCACGACCGTCGCTGCGCCAGGTGCTGTGCCGCACGCCTTGACGCCGATCAAATTGTGTGGGGTCGAAGCGCGGGCGGCAAACGATATTTCCGAACTAGTTGATGCGCGTTCGTCATCAAGTTATGCCGAATCGCGCAGTGCGCGCCGGGGGCGCGGCTGGCCACTGGCCAAGGCTTTGGACACGTCCCATCCGGTGCCGGGAAAGGGCGGACCGGATCGTGTGGCGTAATGCGTTTTCGGAATGAAGTCGTGAGTTAATATCAATAGCCGACCGACTTGTGGCCACCGACAATGCTGCTCATGGATCGTGCGCCGTGGGGCGAGGGCATGCGCAGCGGCCCGCCGGGGCGCGCATCTGCTTGCACATGGCGCTCGAACGCGCTCCAATCGAAACACGCGGGCGGCGCTGCCGCCGCACCGATCAATCTGTCCCTGAAGAGGAAGTGATGCAATTCAACGACATTCTTGCCACGCTCGACATCGATCTTGCCCAGTGGAAAGGCAGCGCGCTGACCGCACGTTCGCCGCTCGACGGCGCGACGCTCGCGACGCTGGCCGTTGACAGCCCCGCCGACGCCGAGCGCAAGATCGACGCCGCGCACGAGGCATTCCTCAAGTGGCGCACGGTGCCTGCGCCGGTTCGCGGCGAACTGGTGCGCGTGTTCGGCAACGTGCTGCGCGAGCACAAGGCCGCGCTCGGCCGCCTCGTCACGCTGGAGGCCGGCAAGATCACGTCGGAAGGGCTCGGCGAAGTGCAGGAAATGATCGACATCTGCGATTTCGCGGTCGGTCTGTCGCGCCAGCTTTACGGCCTTACGATCGCGTCGGAGCGTCCGGGCCACCGGATGATGGAGACGTGGCACCCGATCGGCGTGTGCGGCGTGATTTCGGCGTTCAACTTCCCGGTTGCGGTGTGGGCGTGGAATGCGGCGCTCGCGTTCGTGTGCGGCGATTCGGTCGTGTGGAAGCCGTCGGAGAAGACGCCGCTGACCGCGATCGCCTGCCACGTGCTGCTGCAGAAGGCGATCCGCGAATTCGAGAAGACCCACCCGGGCGTCGCGCCGGCGCAGCTGAGCCAGCTGGTGCTCGGCATGCGCGATGTCGGCGAGGTGCTGACGGCGTCGAAGAAGGTGCCGGTCGTCAGCGCGACGGGCAGCGTGCGGATGGGCCAGGAAGTCGCGAAGGTGCTGAGTCAGCGTCTCGCGCGCGGCATCCTCGAACTCGGCGGCAACAACGGGATGATCGTCGCGCCGAGCGCGGATCTCGATCTCGTCGTGCGTGCGGTCACGTTCGCGGCGGTCGGCACGGCCGGCCAGCGCTGCACGACGCTGCGCCGCCTGATCGTGCACCGCAGCCTGGTCGAACAGCTGCTGCCGCGCATCGAGAAGGCCTACACGTCGGTGAAGGTCGGCAACCCGCTTGAAGAAGGCACGCTGGTCGGCCCGCTGGTCGATCGCGCGTCGTTCGACGCGATGCAGAAGGCGCTCGGCGATGCGCGCGAGCAGGGCGGCGAGGTGAAGGGCGGCGAGCGCGTGGACGTCGGTCACGCGGATGCGTACTACGTGCGTCCGGCCATCGTGCGGATGCCGAAGCAATCGGCGGTGGTCGAGCGCGAGACGTTCGCGCCGATCCTGTACGTGATGGTGTACGACAACTTCGACGATGCGATCGAACTGCACAACGCGGTGCCGCAGGGCCTGTCGTCGGCGATCTTCACGAACGACATGCGCGAAGCCGAGCAGTTCATGTCGGCGGCGGGCAGCGATTGCGGGATCGTCAACGTGAACATCGGCACGAGCGGCGCTGAGATCGGCGGCGCGTTCGGTGGCGAGAAGGAAACGGGCGGCGGGCGTGAGTCGGGTTCGGATGCGTGGAAGGCGTATATGCGTCGCGCGACGAATACGATCAATTACAGCCGTCAGCTGCCGTTGGCGCAGGGGGTGAAGTTTGATGTTTGATGGAGCATTGGGGTGACGTGGTTGTGAGGTGCTGATTGCGCTTCGCGACTAACGATAGTTCGCCTTTCTCCCTTTTATGAAGAAGCCGGCCACGTGCCGGCTTTTTTGTTTTCCGGTGAATGGAGTTGATGAATATCTGGATGGTGGGGAGTTGTTTTGGAGAGATTGGGTCGGACTAGTCCGAATTGCATGCGTATTAGGATACCGTATTTCTGAAAAATTATTTGCGGCTGAGGTGAGTGGAAAGAGGTTGGTACGAGTACGTATTTTTTATGGAAATTTCGTAATCGTATGAAAATTTTGTTGATGCTTGTTTTCTTTCAATTCTTTCGATATCTTCATGGCGTAGCATCTTGTCGGCGGGTAGTGTGATTCATCGCTTTGATTCGGTAATTATTGTAGATATTATTTAGGTATCCATATGTATGAAAGGCATGAGCCAAGATGGCATGCTTGTGCTGACGAGCGAGAAGAGGATAAACCGCATAGTGGGCCGCTGTTGACGAAGACGAGCGCTGAAAAAGGGTCTTGGAATATCTTTGGCTTTTTGATCGAGCTATATCGCAGGAGTCCGGCGCTCATGGTGTTGCATCTGACGGGGGCGCTGATTGCGTGGTTTGCGCCAGATGACGCGCTGACGCGTTGGCCTGCACTGAAGGCAATTGTGGCCAGAGTCGGAGCCGATGCGGCAAAGCTTGCGGCCTTTCTGTATAGGCTGCTGGGGGGATGCCGCCTTTTCTATGCTGGTCAGGCTGAGGCAAAAGAGGTGTACGGGAAGTAGCCATTGAAAGAGAGGCTCAAGGTGATTTTTATGGTTCCAATTCTGATTTTGTGTGGCGTGTTTATTTTGATTTAAATGTGTTGCTGCGAGTGGAATTTCGTGGCGATCGGTGATTCTCGTTTGTGGCTCGGAATGGGGGGCATTTTTTTTGCTGGTGGTGCGAATATTATTTGCATTTCTATAAGATTCGATTGAATTTGGTTGTATTTATCTCGTGTTTTTTATTGAAAGGAGAATGAATCGTGGCGTGGTATGAGCTTGATGAGTGGGGTGCGTAGGGTGTCGTCGGAGAGAGGGCTTCGCGATCTCTTCGGGGCATTTCAATTTTGGAGAACAGCATCGATCAAGCATTTTGCCTGGTCGGCCTTGCTTTGAGATGACTCGGGAAGATGAAATTTCTTCGAAAGTAAGGTGAATGACGAAGCGAATTAGGTTGAGGTGCAAAAGCTATGAGGCCGCGTCATGAGCCTTATTGATTGACGTGGTGGGCAGGGCGACCGAAGTTGGGGGGTATGTGAGAAGTTATCTGCTGCTAGTAACTATATTTATTGGTTTTATCGCTGCATGTGCGAGCACGTCTGTTGACAAACTTCCAATTAGATCGCCTCAAGAATTTTTGAGTAATGTCAAGGTTGTTGTTGATGCGGGTGATCTGAAAAATGTCGAATTCGTCAGCAAGTGGCTAAGAATTGAATATCAGCGTGGCTTGAGGGAGCCGGTTTACGATGAAGGTGGTCAATCCATCGTGGGATATGGGGTCGATATGGTGCGGAATGCATCGTCTAAAGAATATCGACGTGAGGGGAATTTTCATTATCGTATTTACCAGCCTGATGGGGTGGATTTTTATAGGGGAAGTATATCCTTGCCGGTCGATACTGGTGTGATTTGTATTGCGCCATCTGATTTGGTTGACGTGTTCGGAGATGTTGCGCGACATCCGATTGGTCACGGGGCTGGATGGGGGTATGTGTACGAAAGGAGGGAATTGGATATGATGGTTTCTTTTGGTATTTACGGGAATGGCTGTGTTTCTAGAGTTGGCATTTCTAAGAATCGTACAGGGAGGTGATTTGTATGGCGTCGATTTCTGGCAGCGAGGAAATGTTTCGGGATGTAAATCTGGGGCGCGAAGTTATTGATTTGATCAACAAAAGTCCTTTGCTTGTAGATCAGATTATTAAATACAATCTCGATGTTATAAATGGTCGGGTGGATTCGATTGAGGTCGATCCAAGCGCTTTGGGTGTATTTTGGAGCGATAAGTTACAGGTAATCACATTTGGTAAGTATGGGGGTGCTACATTCGATAAGCTTGATCCGCGTGTTCAGGTTGGTGTCTTGAGTCACGAGATTGGCCACTACATCTACAACGCGCGTGATCAAGCAAGAGAACGGGATTTCGCTTCGAAGATGCAGGTCGATTATGACTTGGCGGCCATCATTGGGGTGACAAAAGAAGCTGAAGGGGCCTATAACAACTGGAAAGTTGCGCAGGAAATTTCCCGAAATGGTGGGCCGTTGATATCAGTACTCGGGGATCGGCCGGATCATGTTGCTGAGTCCGGTTACGACATCTATAGCATGCTCACCAAAATTCATGACGCGAACGTCGGAAAGATGCCTGCGGATTTGTTGGAACAGGCGTTGATCGAGATCGCGGGAAATCATGTGGCGCAAGCACGTCCGGGAGCGAATCCGGACATAAATTATTACCAGTACTATGGCTCGGCGTACGGCGCATCACCCAAACGCTTGTCCCATGCCCCTGTCACGAGCGTGAACTACTCACTGGATTTCTCGACGGGGTTGGTCAAGTCTATCACTTTCGTTTTTTCGACAGGCACGCGGCAAACTAACCAATACGATAATGGTTTGCTGAGTACCGCGACCCTATATGGCACGAACGGTCAGATTACTGAATTCGCGCGATACGCGGCAAATGGCGTTAAAACTCAGGAGACGGTCTACGATGCCGCTGGAACGCTTACAACGACCAGAACCGACACCAACGGCGACGGCATATTCGACAACATAAAGACCGAGACCCGCGTTGGCGACGGCGCGAGCGTAATACGCGAAGACACCAACGGCGACGGCATCACCGATCGCAATTTCGTGGTGAACAATGGTCAGCGTTATGACTTGTCGAATGCGCGCGATGCCATCTTCGCCGACAGCCTTCTCTCGCGCTATCACGCGACGGGCTTGCTGAGCGGCACGAACTACCTGAACCTGAGCCAGATCATCTCCAGAACGCTGACGTACGGCGGTCGGAACGACTATGGATTCACGATGCCGCCCGGCTGGTACAACCCGATCGGCGCGTTCTACGAAGCCAGAAGCGCCGCATTCGACAAAGCAGCATCCATCGCGGAAAAGACCCCCGTCCTGCTCGACGCCAACCGGCGGGGAATGAGTGCGAGTGCCTTGCGCTCACGTGACGCAAACCGCGACGGCAAGCTGTCCGGCGCGGAACTGAACGAGCTGCACGTCTGGATCGATGCGAATGAGGACGGCATCGGCGATGCCGGCGAATTCAGGACCCTCGCGCAAGCCGGCATTGCCGAGATCCAGGCAGTCGATTACGACGTCATCACGCGCGGCAACAGCCATCAGGCGTCAGCGCCGGCCGCGGCGCCCGCGAAACGAGAAGACGCACCGCAACCCGGCCGAATGTACCTCGCGCCAGCCGTTCCATTCTCGAACTATCGGTGGCTGCGCGACAACGAGAAGACCTACTGGATCAATGGCAGCGACTTCATCTTTTTCGGCCCCAATCAGGTCAAGGTCGGCAATTCGAATCGCAGCTACCTCATCGGCACCGACGGAGGCGACACCTTCGATGCGAACTACTACGCTGCGTATGGCCACTGGATCGACAGCAACCTGCTCGTGAATTTCCTCGCCGGCGACGGCAACGACACGATGGGCGGCAGCGCACGCAACGACAATCTGTGGGGCGGAACCGGCAACGACACCCTGTTCGGCTATGACGGCGACGATCGGCTGTACGGCGAGGACGGCGACGACGAACTCAACGGCGGCGCCGGCCACGACGTACTCGACGGCGGTATCGGCAACGACAAGCTGTTCGGCCAGGCTGGTAACGACATCATGAGCGGCGGCGACGGTGACGACATCATGATGGGGTTCACCGCGTCGAACGAAAGCAAGCAAACGCTCGCACCGGGCGAAACGGATGACGACGTCATGTACGGCGGGGCCGGCAACGATCGGATGTGGGGCGGCCTCGGCAACGACTACATGGATGGTGGCGACGGCGCGGATCTCGTCAACGGCGGGGACGGACACGATGTCGTGTTCGGTGGAGCCGGAAACGACGAATTGCACGGTGACGCCGGCAGCGACCTGCTTCTCGGCGAAGCCGGTAACGACCGGATATTCGGCGAAGCCGGAGACGACGTGCTCTGGGGCGGCGATGGCGACGACGTGCTGGTCGGTTTCACCGCCAGCAACGATGCAAAGCAAACGTTGTCGTGGGGCGAGACCGATAACGACGCGCTGTATGGCGGCAACGGCAACGACGCGCTATATGGTGGGCTCGGCCACGACTACCTCGACGGCGGCAACGGCAACGATATTCTCGACGGCGGCGATGGCAACGACAGGCTCTTTGGCGGCGCGGGCCACGACGAGCTGAACGGTGGCGACGGCAACGACGTGCTGTCAGGCGAAACCGGCAACGACAAGATTTTTGGCGGCGTGGGTAACGACATGATCTGGGGCGGCGATGGCGACGACATTCTGGTCGGCTTTACGGGCAGCAACGAGGCGAAGCAGTCGCTGGCCGCGTGGGAAACCGATGACGACACGATCTATGGCGGAGCCGGAAACGATCTGATCATGGGTGGTCTCGGCCACGATCTGCTCTACGGCGACGCCGGCAATGATGAAATTCAGGGCGGGGACGGCCACGATCGGCTTTATGGCGGCGATGGCGACGACCGACTTTTCGGCCAGGTCGGAAACGACATTCTGTACGGTGGCGCAGGCGACGATTTGCTGGTGGGTTTCACCGGCGACAACGAAACGAAGAAGACGCTGGGTCCTGGCGAGTCCGACAACGATTATCTCTATGGCGGGGAAGGACGTGACACGTTGCTCGGTGGTCTGGGCGACGACTATCTCGACGGCGGCGCCGGCGCGGATCACATGGAAGGCGGCGAGGGCAACGATACCTATATCGTCAACAGCGTCAACGACGTGATTCTCGAATACGCGAACGAGGGTTACGACACGGTCATCAGCAGCGCAAACTACATTCTCGATGCCAACCTTGAAGAGTTGCGCCTCGTCGAGGGATTCAACATCAACGGCACGGGCAATGCGCTCGAAAACCGGATCGTCGGCAACAGCGCGGACAACATTCTTGATGGTGTCACCGGTGCCGATACGATGATCGGTGGAAAGGGCAACGATACCTACTACGTCGACAACGTCGGTGATCGCGTCGTCGAGCTCGCGGGTGAAGGCGTCGATACGGTGCAGAGCAAGATCAGCTATGCATTGGGCGAACACGTCGAGAACCTGAACCTGCTGGATTTCGGCAAGCCGGAAAAAGGCCTCGTCGACGGCGTGGCCGTTCACGTGTACGGGTATCCGAAAGCCAACGAACTGGATTACATGCAGGGCGACGCCGTTCCGACATTCCAGGGAACCTGCGCGCTGACGTCGATCGCGAACCTGCTCACGCAGACCGGGACGCCGACCACCGAGGGAGACGTCGTCAGGCGCGCAATCGACAACCAGTGGGCCGTCACCAGCCCGGCCGCGACGGATTACCAGCGAGGCGGATCGAATTATGTTCAACAACAGGCGCTGCTCAAGAGTTACGGCATTGCGAACAATCTGCTTGCGGGATACGACGAGCGTGCGGTCGCGAACCTGATACGCAGCGGGCGCGGCGTGATTCTCGCGCTGAACTCGGGCCGGCTTTGGGAAGATAGCGCGTATCTCGACGGTGGCGGCGTGAATCACGTCGTCACCGTGACGGGCGCAGTATATGGAGAGGCCGACGGTGAGCTGAAAGGCTTCTACATTGCCGATTCGGGCCGCCGGCGCATCAGCGACATGACGCGCTACATCGGCATTCAGGAACTCAGGTCCGCTGCCAACGTGCCGAACGCCTATGCGATCTACACGGCCGAGGCACTGAAATTGTGGAACGAGGACATCGACGGCACCGGCAATGAACTCGACAACACGATCATCGGCAATCGAGGCAACAACGTGCTCGATGGTGGCGCCGGCAATGACATCCTGGTGGGCGGCCTGGGCAACGACACCTATCGCTTCGGTCGCGGGTCCGGGCGCGACGTAATTCAGGACGACGACGAGACGCTGGGCAATAGCGATGTGATCCGCGTCGGTGCCGGCGTATCAGCGGATCAATTGTGGTTTCGTCACGTAGGCGACGATCTGGAGATCAGTATTCTGGGCACAAGCAATACCGCCACGGTTCGGGACTGGTACCTGGGTTCCCGATATCAGATCGAGCAGATTCGTGTGGACGACGGCCGGACGCTCGTCAATGGCGATGTCGAGAGGCTGGTACAGGCCATGGCGGTCTGGTCGCCGCCGGCTTCGGGCGCTGTGACGCTGTCCCCGGAGCAACAGGCCGCACTCGCGCCGACGCTGGCGACGAGCTGGCGGTAATCCCCGTTCCCGGAAGCAATCCCGTCCGGTCGCGCGTCAAGCCCGACCGGGCGGCCTGCTGCCCGGCGCGCATCGCATGTCCTTCCTCGTCCCGTCTTTTTCCTTCATGGACAACTCCATTCTCCGATCGTCCGCCTCGCCCTCGACGCAGGATATTGACTCGGGTCTCGCCGTCGTTCTGACGATGGCCGGCCTGCACGGCATCGCGGCCGACGAAGCCGCATTGCGGCACGAATTCGGCTTTGGCCGCTTCGACACACAAACGATTCTGCGCGCAGCGCGTTCGCTTGGTATGACGGCGCGGGCCGTTCAGCAGGACCAGGAACGGCTGGACCGGGCGCCACTGCCGGCGGTCGCGCTGTCTAAAGACGACGGCGGCTATTTCGTGGTCGGGCAGTATCAGGCCGGAGATGGAACGCGTGCACCTCGGGTGCTTGTGCAGCACCCGGGCGAGGCACCGGCGGTGCTGACTCGAGACCGGTTGCTGGAGATCTGGACCGGCAAGCTGATCTATTTCACGAGCAAGCACAGCATTGCCGGCACGCTGGCGCGATTCGATTTCAGCTGGTTCGTTCCGGCGATCGTCACGTATCGCAGGCTGCTCGGCGAAGTGCTCGTGATTTCCCTGGTGCTGCAACTGATTGCCCTCGCCACCCCGCTCTTTTTCCAGGTGGTGATGGACAAGGTGCTGGTCAACCACGCGATGAAAACCTTGAACGTGATCGCCGTGGGGCTCATTTGCGCGACGCTGTTCGAGGCGGCGCTGTCCGGAATACGCGCCTGGGTCTTCGCGCATACCAGCAGCAAGATCGACGTCGAACTCGGCGCGCGGCTCTTTCGCCATCTGCTGGCGCTGCCGCTGGCCTGGTTTCAGGCGCGCCGCGTCGGCGATTCGGTCGCCCGTATCCGCGAACTGGAGAATATTCGCGCATTCCTCACCGGTAACGCCGTGACGCTGGTGATGGACCTCGCCTTCTCGTTCGTTTTTCTGGGCGTGATGCTTTGGTACAGCGTATGGCTCACGCTGATCGTCGTCGTTTCGATCCCGCTTTATGTTCTGCTGTCCGTGGTGTTTACGCCCGTCATCCGCCGGCGCCTGAACGAGAAATTCAACAAGGGCGCCGAGAATCAATCGTTCCTCGTCGAAACCATCAGCGGTATCGACACGGTCAAGGCCATGGCACTCGAGCCGCGCTGGACGGACCGATGGGACCGTCAATTGGCCGCCTACGTGAGTGCCGGCCTGTCGGCGACCAACATTGCCACGGTCGCGAGCGGGGGCGTGACACTGATCAGCAAGCTGGTGACGGCTGCGATCATGTGGCTGGGTGCCACGCTGGTCATCGACAGCAAGTTGACTGTCGGAGAACTCGTCGCGTTCAATATGCTCGCGGGGCAGGTGTCCAGTCCGATACTGCGTCTCGCGCAGTTGTGGAACGACTTTCAACAGGTCGGGATTTCGATGGGGCGGCTCGGGGACATCCTGAACACGGCACCCGAAACGGCGGCCAGGAAGACACGGGTGCCGCGTCTCGAGGGCGCCATCGAATTCGACCAGGTATCGTTTCGCTACCGCCCGGATGCGAGCGACGTCATCCGGCACGTCTCCGTCAGGATCGCGGCCGGCGAAGTGATTGGAATCGTCGGCCGCTCAGGGTCGGGCAAGAGCACGCTGACCAAGCTGGCGCAAAGACTCTATGTGCCGGACCGCGGACGCGTGCTGGTCGACGGGCACGACATTGCGGTCATCGATACGGCGAGCCTGCGGCAGCAGATCGGCGTCGTTCTCCAGGAGAACACGCTGTTCAATCGCTCGGTACGCGACAACATCGCGCTGGCCCGACCGACGGCGTCGATCGACGCCGTCATCGATGCGGCGAAACTGGCCGGTTCGCACGAGTTCATCTGCGAACTGCCGGAGGGTTACGACACGCTCGTCGGCGAACACGGTACGGGGCTCTCGGGCGGACAGCGGCAGCGTATCGCGATCGCCCGTGCCTTGATGACGGATCCGCGGATCCTGATATTCGACGAGGCGACCAGCGCGCTCGACTACGAATCCGAAGCCGTCATACAGGCCAATATGCGTCGCATCTGCGAGCGGCGCACGGTACTGATCATCGCGCACCGGCTTTCCGCAGTACGCGATGCGAACCGGATTCTCGTGATGGATCGCGGGCAGATCGTGGAAAGCGGCACGCATGACACGCTGCTGCGCACGCGGGACGGGATCTATGCGCACTTGTATGCACTGCAACAGGGCCGCCGTGACGGATCGGGAGCGGGAGCATGAGCGTGCGGCAGCGGGTAGCGGCCTGGCGCGAACTGGTCGGGCGGTATCGGCATGTCTGGCTTCACTGCTGGCGGCGACGCGATCGGATGACGCTGCCGACGTTCGAAGCGCACGAAGCCGAGTTTCTGCCGGCGGCGCTGTCTGTCCAGGCGGCGCCCGTCTCTCCGGCGGGACGATGGATCGCACGCGTTCTCATCCTGCTCGTGACGACGGTGATCGCCTGGTCGTATTTCGGGAAGATCGACATCATCGTCAATGGCGGCGGCAAGATCGTTCCATCCTCCCGGACCAAGACGCTGGCCGCGGTCGAGGTGGCGAGCGTGCGGGCGCTGCACGTGCGCGACGGGCAGGCCGTGAAGGCCGGCGACGTGCTGATCGATCTCGACACGCGGGTGATCGACGCGGAACGTCAGCGAGCGGATGGCGACCGGTTGAACGCGATGTTGCAGGTTGAGCGTGCCCGAGCGTTGCTCGACGCGCTCGACACGGGACGGCCGCCCCGGCTTTCCGACGTCGACGGCGTGTCGCCAGAGCGCCGGCTCGAAGCCGAGCGTCACCTGCTGGATCAATGGCGCGATTTCGTCGCGCGACGGAATCGCCTTGACAGTGAAATTCGCCGCTACGGCCAGGCGGCTCCGCTTGCGACGCGTCGGGCGCGCGATTATGCCGAGCTCGTGAAAACCCATGACGTTTCGGAACACGCGTGGATCGAGGCGGAGCAGCAGCGTATCGATGTCGAGGGGCAGTTTGCGGAGGCGCGTCACCAACGCGCGGCACTGGTGGCCGAGACACGCAGGAGCACACAGGACGCGCTGAACGATGCGCAGCGAATCGTGGATGCGTCTACAGGCGACGTGCGCCGCGCGCAGGCGCATGGTGAACTGCTGCGCCTGACCGCGCCGATCGACGGAACGGTGCAGCAGCTTGCCGTCCATACGATCGGGACGGCGGTGCCGGCCGCGCAGCCGCTGATGCAGATCGTGCCTCGAGAGGGGGTGGTGGAAATGGAGGCATTCATTGAAAACCGGGACGTGGGCTTCGTTCGGGAGGGGCAGGCCGCGAGCGTGAAAATCGATGCATTCGACTACACGAAGTACGGCACGCTGCCGGCGACCGTAAACCATGTTTCACGCGACGCGATCGACGACGACAAGCGAGGCCTGGTCTACTCGGTCAGGGTCATGCTCGATCGCGCGACGCTCGTGGCGGACGGTCGCGAGATCGCGCTGTCGCCGGGCATGTCCGGCGGTGTGGAGATCAGGACCGGCACGCGGCGGGTGATCGAATATGTGCTGTCGCCTTTGCTGCAGCATGCGCGGGAGAGTTTGCGTGAGCGCTAGACGCTTGAAGGGGGCCGGCGCGGCGCGTCTGCGGATTGGTGGCCTGATGCTAGTCTCGCTTGCGTGCAAGGCCGAAACGTCCGGTATTCCCGACGTCTTGACCGATCCGTTGCTGACCCGGCCTATCGCGCTGGATGCGGGCCCGCGGCTGCCGGGCGACGATGTACCGGCCCTCTGTCCGCCGGCCGTCGATCTGACGAGACCGCTGACGATCGGCGATGCGGTCGACCTTGCGCTATGCCACAACCCGCGCATTCGGGTCGCATGGGCGTCGATCAAGATCCAGGCGGCCGCATTGGGCGAAGCCAGGTCGGCCTGGCTTCCAACCATCAATGGCTCGATAAGCCCACTGGTGACGCGCAACCGCTATCCGGATGCGCCGTCGATGAATACGCGCAGTGTCGGCAGGACGTCGAATGCAAGCCTGAACTGGCGACTGCTCGATTTCGGCGGGCGGGCTGCGAACCGCGACGCGGCGCAGCAACTGTTGACGGCCGCGTTGGCGAGCCACGACGCCGCGATGCAGCAGGCCGTCGCGGACGTCGTCGGAAGTTATTTCGATATCCAGAATGCGCAAGCCGCCTTCGTGGCGCGTACCGAGGCCGTGGCACTGGCCGAATCGACGTTGCACGCATCGCGTCAGCGGCTGGCCGGCGGCATCGCGGCGCGCAGCGATGTATTGCAGGCGGAAACGGCGCTGGCAAAGGCCAGGTTGGCGGCCCGGCGAACGGGCGGGGAGGTGGCTCGGGCACGCGCGGAGCTGGTCTATGCAGCCGGCCTGCCGGTTGACACGCGGGTCGATGTGACGGAAGCGGTTGCGCCGATTGCGACCGATGCGCTGCGCCAATTGAGTGACTGGCTTCGCGATGCGGAAAGCGCCCACCCGGAGATCAGGGCGGCGCGGGCCCAATGGAAGGCTGTGGAAGCGAAGGTGACGACGGTAAGGTCGGAAGGGATGCCGACCCTCGATCTGAGTGGCACGTTGTCCCGGAACGGCTATCCGAATCAGGGTTTGCAGTCGCGGCGATCGACGCAAACCAGCCTCGGCCTGACCTTGACGATACCGTTCTTCGAAGGGTTTTCTCGCACTTACCGGATTCGGGGAGCGCAAGCCCAGGCCGAGCGAGCGCATGCGCAGCTTCTCGACACGCAACAGCAGATCTTGCGCGAAGTACTGAAGGCCCATGCCGACGTCGAGACGACAGCAGACAGTCTGGATGCGTCCGCACGCTTGCTGGTTGCCGCGGAAGCCGCGCTGGCATCGGCACGCAATCGTTACACGCTCGGAGCAGGAGACATTCTGGAGCTGCTGTCGGCGCAAACGGCCCTTTCCGACGCGCGTCAGGAGCGCGTGCGAACGTTGGCCGAGTGGGAGGCGGCACGGCTTCGCTTGTTCGCCAGTGCTGGCGTCATGGGGCGATGGGTGGTGCGGTAGGGGTGACGCATCAAGCGTGAGTTTCCAGGCGCGGGGGGCTCGCCAGCGGCACCAAGCGGCCGACGGCACCGCGGACACGACCTCTCCCGGACTCAGTTCGGATGAGCCGATCGCCATCGCTCGCATGCTGTCGTCCGTGCGTCATACGCCGCCGCTCCAATCATCTGTACAATCCCGCGGGAACGCCGCCGAGCCATCCGAGGGCCAAGTCGAAACAGGCTGCGGCGTCCGAAACCCGGCCCAGCATCGCCTCGCGGAACCGTGCACGCGTCTTCGTGAACGTTCCGGCTTCATGGCGCGGTCCGGGCGTCGAGAGTACGCGCGGGCCACGGTTTGCCCAGCATGGTCGTTTTCTCGCTGCGCGTCCCGAGAACAACGAATAAGAACGCAGAGCATGGCAGATCAAAAACTTCCTCCCGGCGCGGAATACGAACAGGCGACGCCGTGGCTGACCGATGTTCATCCGGATGACGTCCGCGCGTCCGGCGAAGGCTTCAATGCGTGGCTGATCGATGTCACGCACGGCTACGTGAACGTCGAGCGCTTGGCGACCGTCGCCAGTGCGATCCCGATCCTGAACAACCTGATGGCGCTGGTGGATGTGCTCACCGACATCGTCTCGATCATCCGCAAGCGCGGCGGCGACCTGCTCAACTATCTCGGGCTTGCGATCAACCTGATCGGCGTGATTCCGTTCCCGCCGGTGCTGGCGCCGTTGCGGCTTACGGCGCGGCCGATGCTCGCATTGATTCGCAACGAATTGATGATCCACAAGCGCGACATTGCCGCCGCGGTCGTGTCGATCGTCGTCACGCATGTGCAGGCCTCATGCGCAACCGAGATCGAAAACTTCCTGACGACGCTGCAGGGCGTGGTCAACGAGCTGATCGACACGTGTGCGAAGAAGGCGCAGGAGATTCTCACGAGCCTCGCCGACGGCATCGAGGCATTGCTGGCCGGCAAGCTGTTCGATCCGGCCCAGAACCAGAAGAACGCAGCCGAGTATCGGCAGTTGATGAAGAAAAGCGGGTGGTTCAGCAAGGACAAGGTGGCCGGCGCGTGGGGTTATCTGTCGGAATCGACGGCGGCGCTCGGCAAGCGCGGCGCCAATTCGGCTGGCGGCAAGCTGAGCGAGGCGGTTCCGGCGAAATTGATCGCGCCGATTCGCGAGATCGCGACGTCGCTGCGCACGTTGGCGCCCGTCGTGTTCAACAAGATCAACGAACTCAAGGGCAGTGACGAAGGCAAGCTGATGTGGCTGCTCGTGAAGCTTGCCGACGCGGTGCGGCTAAAGGGCAAGGGCGCGCGCGGTGGTGCGGTCAAGTCGTCGGGCACGACGAAGGTCGACGAGCGGCGGCCGCAGGTCCCTCTGGCTGCGCAGAAGAAGGAGGCCAAGGCAAAGGGGGCGGGGGTCGATCATTGCGAAGAGTGCGGATGTGGCGCGTCCGGCGCATCGATCAGTTTTGCGTTCGGCGACGAGACGTTCACGCATACCGACTTCGAATTGCCGGGCGCACTGCCGGTAGTCTGGGCGCGGACCTACCGTTCGCGCGTGGCCGGCTACGATCGCGGTGAGCTGGGTGCGCGCTGGCTGACGCCGTACATGACGCGCATCGATATCCGTGATGAAAAGTGGGTGTATTGCGATTCGACCGGTCGAAACATTGAATATCCGGCGCTGGCGGCGGGTGCGGTGCATGACGACCGAGTGGAAGGCGTCACGTTGTCCAGGCTGGACGAAACTTGGGTCACGCTGTCATACGGACATGAAACGCTGTACGTCTACGAGAAGCGCGGCGACACGTTCCGCCTCGCATTGCACAAGGATCGCGCGGGCAATACGGTCGCGCTCGACTACGACAGCGACGAGCGCCTTGCGCGTCTCGTCAGCTCGGCCGGTCATACGCTGGCATTCCGGCATGACGCGCGCGGCCGCATCGCGGCGATCGAGCAGATCGTCGACGCGAAGACCCGCGTCACGCTCGCACGGTACCGTTACGACGATGCAGGCGACCTGGTTCATGCGGCGGATCGCTACGGCAACGTATGGCAATACGCGTATCGCCGTCATCTGATCACCCGCTACACGGATCGCACCGGCCGTGGGATGAACCTCGAATGGGACGGTGCGGACGACGAGGACAACACGAACGCGCGATGCGTACGCGAATATGCTGACGACGGCAGCCACGACATTCGCCTGATGTGGCATCCGAATATCCGGCTGACCTACGTGACGGACGCGCTCGGCAACGTCACGCGCTACTACTACAACATCCACGGCTACATGTACCGGATCGCGTATCCGGACGGGACCGAGGAATGGATGCGCCGCGACCAGAACAACAATCTGGTGATGCGCATTCATCGCGACGGTGGCGTCGAGGAAATGGCGTACGACGCGCGCGGGAACATGACGAAGCATTATCGCGTCGATGGTTCGGTCGTCGAGACGCGTTACGACGGGCAGGATCAGCCGGTGTGGATGAAGGATCCGGACGGGCACGTCTGGAAGCGCGGCTATGACGACGCGGGCAATCTCGTTCGGCAGGTCGATCCGCTCGGCTACGAGACGAAGTACGCATATGGCGCACAGGGGCTGCTCGTCGGGATGACCGACGAAAAGGGCGGTACGAAAACCCTGGCGTACGACGCAGCCGGACAATTGAACCAGTACGTCGACTGCTCTGGCAAATCGACGAAATGGACGTATGACGATCATGGTCGCCTGACCGGCAAGACGGATCCCGCAGGGGGGGCCACGACATATCGCTATGGCGAGAATGGTGAGCTGAGCGAGATTGCGTCGGCCGCGGGCATCGATCGTTTTGTCCGGGATGCGGAAGGCCGCGTGCAGACGCATACCGATGCGCTCGGGCGTGTCACGCGGTTCTCGTACGACCCGGCCGGCCGCGTGGCGAGCCGCGTCGACGCGCTGGGTCATGCGCTCTCGTACCGCTACGACCGGCTCGGCCGCCTGACGACCCTGACCGATGCGAACCATGCGATGTCGCAGTTCCACTACGACCCGACCGGCCGGTTGCTGGAGGAGGTCGGGTTCGACGGCAAGCGGACGACGTATCGATACTCGGAAGGAACGCTCGAGCCGAGCGGCGTCGAGGTGGCTGGGCAGGTCACGACGCTGGAGTTCGACCGTGCGGGCCGCGTGACGCGGCGCGCTTCGGACGCGGGCGAAGAGCGTTTCGCCTATGACGCGAGCGGGCGAATGATCGAGGCCAGCAACGACCATAGCCGGATCCAATCGTTCTTCGATCCGGTCGGCAATCTCGTGCGCGAGCATCACGCTTACCAACTGTTCGGCGAATCGCGCAGTTACGTCTGGCATCACGAATACGATGCTATTGGCACCCGGATCAGGACGGTGCGCCCCGATGGCCACACGCTGGACTGGCTGACTTACGGTTCGGGGCATGTCCACGGGCTGATGCTGGACGGGGAGGAGCGCATCCAGTTCGAGCGGGACGATCTTCATCGCGAAATCCAGCGGACGTTGTCCAACCGGATTGGGCAGCAGACCGTCTACGACCCTGCCGGGCGAATCTCGCGACAAACGGTGCAGCGGCTGCAGGCGCCGGCGCCGATGGCGGAGCGGCGCTATCGCTACGATGCAGCGGGCAGGCTCGAGCATATCGAGGACAGCCGAAAGGGGTTGATCGACTATCGCTACGATCCGGTCGGCCGCTTGATCGCGGCGATCGGGCCGCTGGGCGCCGAGCGTTTTGCGTTCGACCCGGCGGGCAACATCATGGATCCGGGTGCGCCGGAGCATGCCCGCACGCAGGAACCCGTGAAGCCGAGTCCGGTGGTGTCGGATCGCCCGGTCAACACGCTGCCGGCGCAGGTGCCGAAGGTGCTCGGCAACATGCTCAAGGGGTATGCCGGCACGCACTTCGAATACGATGCGCGCGGCAACCTGATCGAGAAACGCACGCCGGCAGGGCGCCAGCAATATGAGTGGGACGCTTTCAACCGGTTGACGCGGGCGCGCGTCGAGGAATCGACGCAACAGGCCGACGCGCGCTACTTCTACGACCCATTCGGGCGCCGGATCGCGAAGGACGTGAACGGCGTGAGGACCGTGTTCGGATGGGACGGCGATCGACTGGCCTACGAGAGCACGGCCAGCGGGACGACACAGTATGTGTACGATCCGGATGGCTTTGTGCCGCTGGCGCAGTATGTGACGACGCAGCCGGTCGCGGGAATCGCGACGCCGGAATGGCGCGAGACGGACCGATACACGCCTGAAACGGATCCGCTGCAACGGCGGCCGGAGCGGCTGGCGGATGCGCATCTGCTTTATTACCATTGTGATCAGGTCGGCACGCCGCTGTTGATGACCGACGAAGCGGGCGAGGTCGTGTGGGAATCGTCGTATCGCGCGTGGGGCGAAGCGCGCAATGTAATTGCGCGCGCGTCGAAGGTGGCGGGGATCGTCGCACGAAGCGCAATCCGGTTTCAGGGCCAGCAGCACGACGACGAAACCGGACTGCACTACAACCGGTACCGGTACTACGATTCAGGCGCGGGGCGCTTCATCTCGCAGGACCCGATCGGGATGGCCGGCGGGATCAACTTCTATCAATACGCGCCGAACCCGATCGAATTTGTCGATCCGCTAGGGTTGAGGAAATATGTGGTGATTGGCGAGGGGCAGGCGTCGGTCGAGGCTTATGCCGTCGCGATGCGGGTCAAGCATCCGTGCGACGAGTTCAGGACGATCACCAAGGAATGGAAGACGGTTACGAAGGGCATCAAGGATCCGCTCGCGAGTAAGGGCTGGGAGCAGCAGGCCGTTGCCCGGAACGCCGCTTGGATCAGAGAGATGGCGGCGCAAGGGTATGAGTTCATCGATATCGGGACTGATAGCGCCGCCAATCGCAGCCCGTTCTATGCCGCCGAGAAAAAGGCATTGAGCCGGGTCGGTGCCAAAATCTACAGATCCAGCCGATGTGCAACAGAGGCCGCGCGCTCCGTTTCGCACGAGAGCAGCAGGCCACCAGCTAAGGGACGATATGGACGACGTTAAGGGAAAGATCCGTTTTGTGATTCCGGTCAAGCCGAAGAACATGCAACGGATGACCGAATTTTATAGTGACGGTTTGGGTTTCAAGGTAACAGAGGATGGGGAGGTACTGCTCGGGGGAGAGGATGGCGGGGTGGGGACGTTTCTGTATGAAAACGGCAAGGGTCCAATCAACAGAAACGCAATCATCCAAATCGAGATCGCAAAGGATTTCGGCGCATTCTGCCGTCGTTTGAAAGACGCCGGCGCGAAGTTCGAAGAGATCGGGCGGCTGCCGGCCGGGTATTTCGCGCACTTTCGCGATCCGAGCGACAATCTGATCACGATCCACAGCGACGAAGACGACGAGGAAAGCGACAAGATCGTCTACGGCTGGGCGGAAACGGTCACGATCGATTGACGCCTGGGCGCTTGCGCGGTCGAATTCGGCTGCAGGCGCTCTCGAGCGTCACGCGGAAGCTGTCGATCCAGTCGCATGTATCCCGATGCGTCACCAACGAGAGGGTATGGAAAACATCAAGTGCAGCGCCAGGTTTGTTGTTCCGGTCAAGCTCAAGGGTCTGCCGGAAATGGTGGATTTCTATAGCCGTGGCTTGGGCTTTGAAGTCGTAGACGACAGAGAAGTCTTGTTGGGGGGCGATGCCGGAGTTGGACTGTTCGTGTATCGGGAGAAGAGTGATGCGGTAAGTGGCATCTCGATTCTTCGGATCTGGGTCGAAAGGGATTTCGGCGTATTTTGTCGTCACCTGAAGGAGGTCGGGGCGAAGTTCAAGGAAATCGCACGAATGCCGGCTGGATACGCGGCGCGCCTATGGGATCCCAGTGGCAACCTGATCACGATTCTGTGTGACGAGGATGACGAGAAAAACGACGAGATCGTTTACGGCTGGAACGAAACGCAAACTATCGATTGACGGTTCGTCGCGGAGCCAGGACGCAATCCGCGACGTCAAGATCGAGAAGGATTTCGGCGCCTATTGGCGTCGCCTCGAGGCGGGTGGCGCGCGGTTCGCCATGGTCGCATGGATGATTGCCGGCCATGCGGCGCATGTGCGTGATCCGAGCGACAACCCGATCACGATTTCTTGTTACGAAGACGACAAGGCAAGCGACGAGATCGTCTACGCCCGGAAGGAGACGATCACGATCGATTGACCGGATCGGGGTTGGAGCAATGCCCGATCGCGATCGATTGCGTGACCGATGCCGGTGGCGAGACTGTCCCGGGACGATCTCGCGAACCAGCGGATCGGCCGCGGACAACTCGCCTAGTTTGAATATGCCGGATGCGTAGCGGGTATCAGTTTTCCCCTCCCGGCATATTCTGCACCACCAACATCTGCGGGCTCGACAGCGCAATCCCCGCCGCACGCAGCCGCTTCAGGATCTCGAACAGCAGATCGCTCTTCGTCGACCCCGCGATCCGCGGGCTCGCGACATAGCCCGTCACGCTCAGCGTGATCCCTTCCGGCGTCAGCTGGCTGAACGTCACCGACGGCGCGGGCTTGTCCATGATCGCCGGATGCTCGCGATACGTGTCCAGCAGCAGGTCGCGCACCTGCTCCGGGTCGGTGTTCAGCGGGAACGTCAGCACCAGCGTCGCGACGCCTTGCGTGCTGTTGCCCATCGTCACGTTGCGCAGGTTCTGCGAAATGAGCTGCGAGTTCGGCACGATCACGGTCGAGCGGTCGCTGAGCTGGATCTCGGTCGCGCGCACGTTGATCCGGCGGATGTCGCCTTCGACGCCGCCGATGCTGATCATGTCGCCGACCTTCACCGGGCGCTCGGTCAGCAGGATCAGCCCCGACACGAAGTTCTTCACGATCTCCTGCAGGCCGAAGCCGATACCCACCGACAGCGCGCTGACGATCCACGCGAGCTTGTCCCAGCGCACGCCGAGCAGCGACAGCACCAGCAGCATGAGCAGCGCGTAGCCGACGTTGCTGAACAGCGTGATGAGCGACACGCGCATGCCGGCGTCCATGCCGAGCGCAGGCATGAATTCGCTGTCGAGCCAGCGCCGCACCGAGCGCAGCAGGTAGAGGCCGACCGCGAACCCGATCGCCGCGTTCAGGATCCGGTCCGGCATGATGTTCAGGCTGTGCAGCCGTTCCGTGCCGAGCATCCCGATCAGGCTGTTCAGCACGTCGCCCGGCGTCGTGCCGAAATCGCCCGTCATCAGCGCCACCACGGCGAACAGCACCAGCAGGCTCTTGCCGATGCCGGACAGCACCGTCTGCGCCTGTTCGAGATGCCGGTCGTCGACCCCGAACAGGTGCTTGATCTGCTTGCCCGTCGCCAGGTCCGCGGAGAACAGGCTTTCGCTGATGTCGCGCGTCAGCTTCGTCAGCAGATAGAGGCTGCACAGCACGATCTCGAACCACACGAGTTCGTAGGTGATGAAGCGCGCGACCGTGATGTAGCCGATCAGCAGCGACGCCAGCGACGCGACGGTCGCCAGCGTCACGCCGGCATGAATCAGGCCCGCGAACGTGGAGCGCGACTCGGGCGGCTCGCCGGCCGCCGCGAGCGCGCTGCGCACGCGATTGGCCCGCAGCAGCGACGCGCCGACGGTCAGCGTGACGACGAGCGCCACGAGGCCCCGGCCGAACAGCGTGACCGACAGGCTCGTGTCGACGATCCGGTTGATCGCTTCGATCGTGCCGGACATCAGCAGCAGCGCGGCCAGCACACCCGGGAACGGCTTCATCGCGAGGGCGACGGGATCGGCGAGCGCGGGCAGCCGCCTCGACGGCTGCTTCGTGCACAGCAGCGCGCGGCCGAGACCGGCGATCAGCGCGCAGGTCAGCGCCAGTTCCGCGAAGTGCTCCCACAAGTCGGTGATGCCCGGCGTGGGTTCGTAACCGCGCATCAGCGCGACGTACAGGAATTGCAAGGCGAGGCCGGTCGTCAGCAGCGTCGCGACGGCGGTCGCGAGCGCGAGCGCGCTGCGGCGCAGGCGCGTTTCGGGCAGGCGGTTCAGACAGAACCACGCGAGCGCGCGCTCGAGCAGGCGGCGGCCCGCGATCCACGTGATCAGCGCGACGAGCACCAGCAACGTGGTCGCGAAGCGCTGCCCCGGTTGCCAGGACGCATGCAGCATCGCCTTGATCTGCGTATCGAACTCGCCGAGACGCTGCGCGTCGCCGGGCGGCACCTTGAACAGTGGCATCCAGAATTCCGCGCCGAGGATGCTGCCCGAGCGCAGCACGAGCTGGTTCTTCAGCAGGCTGCGGTTCAGCTTCGCGAGCTGCTCGGTCAGGTTCGCGAGATTGCCCTTCTGGTCGGCGGCCTGTTTCAGCGCGGTGTCGAGCTGCGTCTTGCGCGCGTTCAGCGTCGCCCGCTGATGGGCCACCTCGGACGTCTCGGGCGCCGCGCCGGGCGCCGGCGGCGGGCCGAGCACGTCGAGTTGCGCCTGGAGCTGCGCGCGTTGCGGAGTCAGTTGCGCAATCAGCTTGTCGATGGCGGCGCTCAATTCCTCGGTCGAGTCGGCCAGCGCGGCCAGCACCTTGCCGTTCTCCGCGGTGGTCGATACCTGCTGCTTGAGGCGGTCCTGGTCGACCTGCATCTGCTTCAGCGTCGCGAGCGCGTCGCTCAGCGAAATCGTCGGGGCGGGCTTGCCGTCGGCGGAAAGCGGCGCGATCGCGCCGGTCGACGAGGCCGGCGACGCGAGCGCCGGCGCCGGCACGGCCAGGATCAGGTGCAGCAGCGCGACCAGCGCGAGTCCGCGGGCGAAGGTGGAAAGTCGTTGTCGGTACATGGAATTCTTGTGCGATGGGCCGGCGGGACGGATGCCGGCGGATCGTCCGCGGGTTGTCACGGATGGGCAGACGACATGTTACCGGTGCGCGCGGGCGCCGGCCCCTGGCGTTGAATTCCACGAGCATAGCGGCATGTGGGGCGCGATGTGTCGAAGCTTGGCGGCGGTACCCCGGTTGCGCCCGGCGAGAGAGGCGCGACAGGCCTGCGCGGCGCGACCCGGCGGCCGCTTCGCGATCCGGCGGTAGCCGGGCCGGTGGACAGACGGTTACGCAATTTACACAATGAGCAGGCGGGCAGCAGCGGGCGGCCGCGCGGCGCCGATGTGGGGCGCGATGACTGCCGCGGCCGCCTTCCGGAGCGGGCGGCGGCGGCCGGCGCTCGCGCGGTATCGGGGCCGGTACAATGCATCGATTCGCATGGTGGCCGCGCACCGGCCGCCCAACGACAAGACACGATCAGGAGACGCGCCCACGATGGCCTCAACGGAATCCTCCCCGCGCACACCGGCCACGCCGGCCCAGGCGCTCGACGCCGGCTCGATCTCGGCCCGCCTCGACCGCCTGCCGCCCACCCGCAGCGTGTGGAAGCTCGTCGTGCTGCTGAGCCTCGGCTTCTTCTTCGAACTCTACGACCTGCTCTACAGCGGTTACGTCGCGCCGGGCCTCGTGAAGAGCGGCATCCTCAGCGCGACGACCCACGGCCTGTTCGGCACCACCGGCGTGGCCAGCTTCATCGCCGCGCTGTTCTCCGGCCTCTTCATCGGCACGATCGCGTGCGGCTTCCTCGCCGACCGCTTCGGCCGCCGCGCGATCTTCACGTGGTCGCTGCTGTGGTATACCGCCGCGAACGTCGTGATGGCGTTCCAGGACACGGCCGCCGGCCTGAACTTCTGGCGCTTCGTCGTCGGCCTCGGGCTCGGCGTCGAGATGGTGACGATCGGCACGTACATCTCCGAGCTCGTGCCGAAGCAGATTCGCGGCCGCGCGTTCGCGTGCGAGCAGGCGGTCGGCTTCGTCGCGGTGCCGGTGGTCGCGTTCCTCGCGTACCTGCTCGTCCCGCATGCGCCGCTCGGCCTCGACGGCTGGCGCTGGGTCGTGCTGATCGGCGCGCACGGCGCGATCTTCGTCTGGTGGATCCGCCGCGGCCTGCCGGAAAGCCCGCGCTGGCTCGCGCAGCAGGGCCGGCTCGACGAAGCGGACCGGGTGATGCGCGCGCTCGAGGCGAAGGTCGAGGCGGAATACGGCCGCCCGCTGCCGCCGCCCGCGCCCGCCCAGCCGGTGCCCGCGCAGGGCAGCTTCAAGGACATGTGGGTGCCGCCGTACCGCAAGCGCACGATCATGATGACGATCTTCAACGTGTTCCAGACGGTGGGCTTCTACGGCTTCGCGAACTGGGTGCCGACGCTGCTGATCAAGCAGGGCATCACGATCACGTCGAGCCTGATGTATTCGAGCGTGATCGCGCTCGCCGCGCCGATCGGCCCGCTGATCGGCCTCGTGATCGCCGACCGCTTCGAGCGCAAGTCGGTGATCGTCGCGATGGCGGGCGCGGCGATCGTCTGCGGGCTGCTGTTCAGCCAGACGACCGTGGCCCCGCTGCTGATCGTGCTCGGTATCGGCCTCACGCTTGCGAACAACATCATGTCGTACAGCTATCACGCGTATCAGGCCGAGCTGTTCCCGACCGCGATCCGCGCGCGTGCGGTGGGCTTCGTCTATTCGTGGAGCCGTTTCTCGGCGATCTTCACGTCGTTCGTGATCGCCGCGGTGCTGAAGGGCTTCGGCACGGCCGGCGTGTTCGTGTTCATCGCGGGCGCGATGGCGGTCGTGATGGCGGCGATCGGGCTGATGGGGCCGCGCACGAAGGGCGTCGCGCTCGAGGCGATCTCGAAGTAGCGGCCGCGCCCCGACGCGCCCGCGCTGCCGGTTTGCGCACGGGCGCGTAGAATGAAACGCCAGACGACTCTCTTGCCGCCATCGGCCCGACGTGCATTCCGCGGGGCCGGCTGTGCTGCGCGGAGGCGTCGGCGTCCGGTGCGCATGCCGCGCCCGGCGCGTTGCCGCTTCGCGCAGCCCGCGCGCCGTTCGACGGCGCGCGCCGGCCCGATCGGTCGATCGCGCATCGATCGCATGAAGCTTCCCGACCTGACGTGGCGGTTCGCGTGGCCGCGCTGCCGTGCCGTTCCGCTTGCCGTGTGCGCGTGGCTTGCCGCCGCGCCGGCGTCCTCCGTTCTTGCCGGGCAGGCGGCGTCCTCACCGGCGTCCGTGGCGTCTCCATCGGCCGCGTCACCTGCATCACCCGCTTCTCCTGCAAGCGCGGCTTCCGCCGCTTCCGGCACGGCGGCCAGCGAGGCCGAAGTCGTCCTGCCGCGCCGGCATCCGCCGCTGTCCCCGTCCGAAGCCGCGAGCGCGACGACGCGCGCGGTCGACATGCGCAAGCGTTTCGCGCAGGAAGTGACCCGCCGGCTGAACGTGCCGACGGGCGAGCAGCGCGCGTACGGCCAGCGTCTGCAGCAGGCGCTCGCCGCCGCCGACCTGGCCGATCTCGCCGGCGAATACGTGGCGATGGTCGATCGCGCACCGGCCGTGCAGGCGCTGTTCATCTACTTCCGCGCGACGCCGGCCAATGCATGGCTCATGATCGGCGCGACGCCGGTGGCGACTGGGCTGCCCGGCAAGTACGACCACTTCCTGACGCCGCTCGGCGTGTTCACGCACACGCCGGAGAACATGGATTTCCGCGCGGAAGGCACGACGAACGACAACGGCATCCGCGGCTACGGGCGCCGCGACATGCGGATCTACGATTTCGGCTGGGTGGACAGCGAACGCGGCTGGGGCAAGGGCGGCGTGTCGGCGATGCGCTTCCAGATGCACGCGACCGATCCGGAGCGCCTCGAACCGCTGCTCGGCATCCGCCACTCGAAAGGCTGCGTGCGCATTCCCGCGTCGCTGAACACGTTCATCGACCGGCACGGCATTCTCGATGCCGACTACGAAGCGCGCGTGGAGGCGGGCAAGTCGTTCTGGGTGCTGCACCCGGGGCGGGACATCACGCCGATCGAGGGGCGCTATCTGGTCGTCGTCGATTCAGCGCGCAAGACGCGCCCGGCGTGGGCGCCGCTGCCGGGGCGCAACGCGTGGTCGAAGGTGCCGAAGGGCGGGGATACGGCGGATTGAGCGGCAGGCCGCGCGGCGGCGGCTCGACGCGCGTCCGCCATCGTCATGAGAATAAATCCGTTTTATCACCACATAAGAAAAGCAAACTTTTATGATCGTCGCCAGGTTCGTATAGTCGAGTCCAGATTCGCGGAACCTGCCGCGCCCGGACCTCAACCGACCCACGACCCGCATGAAAACTCTCCACAAGCTCGCCCCGCTCGCGATGCTCGGCGCATTCGCGACCCACGCC
Organism: Burkholderia sp. SRS-46; assembly: GCF_004343775.1. Taxonomy (GTDB): domain Bacteria; phylum Pseudomonadota; class Gammaproteobacteria; order Burkholderiales; family Burkholderiaceae; genus Burkholderia. The sequence continues at coordinate 47,755 of NZ_PTXL01000012.1, forward strand.
TGCGCGCAAAGCAGCGTGACGCTGTACGGTCTCATCTCGGCCGGCGTCGGTTTCGCGACCAACCAGGGCGGCAAGAACGCCTGGCAGGCGCTGTCCGGCACGAACCAGAACCCGCGCTGGGGGCTGAAGGGCAAGGAGGATCTCGGGCAGGGGCTGTCGGCGATCTTCCAGCTCGAGAACGGCTTCAACGTGATGACCGGCAACGCCGCGCAGAACGGCCGCATGTTCGGGCGCCAGGCGTATGTCGGCCTCGCCGACCGCACCTACGGCACGCTGACGTTCGGCCGCCAGTACGACGCGATCCACGACTACATCGGCCCGGTGATCATCGCGAGCAACGGCGTGAACATCGGCGACAACGACAACGGCTACAACGACATCCGCGTGCAGAACTCGGTGAAGTACGTGAGCCCGGTGTTCTACGGGCTGAAGCTGACCGCGCAGTACGGCTTCAGCAACGCGACGGGCTTCGCGAACAACAACGCATACAGCTTCGGCCTCGGCTACGAGCACGGCCCGCTGCGCTGGAGCGCGGTGTACGCGCAGTACAACCATCCGTACAGCGGCACGAACCCGGACGGCGCGATCGCGAACGACTACGCGTCGCCGCTGCTGATCTTCAGCAAGAGCGCGACGTCGCCGTCGGTGTTCGCGAGCCGGCAGCGGATCGCGGGCACGGGCGGCTTCTACACGATCGGGCGCGCGCAGTTCGCGGCGATGTTCACCGACGTCCGCTACGATTACCTCGACAACTCGCACCTGCACCTGCAGAACGTCGGCGTGAACCTCGTCTACACGATGACGCCGCAGCTGTTCCTCGGTGCCGCGTATGCGTTCACGAACGGCAAGTACGACGTGATCGACAAGCGCCCGAAGTGGCACCAGGTGAACCTGCAGGCCGACTATTTCCTGTCGAAGCGCACCGACGTCGCGCTGACGGTGATCGCGCAGCAGGCCGCGGGCGATGCGGATCACGCGCAGATCTTCGCGTACGCCCGCTCGACCAGCACGCGCCAGATGACCGCGACGCTCGGCGTGCGCCACGTATTCTGATCACGACCATGACGAACCCCACCTTTGCCCGCCGCCATTTCCTGAAACTGTCCGCCGCGCTGGCCGGCGCCGCGCTGATGCCGGAAGGCGGCGCATTCGCCGCCGGCCCGGAGGCCGCGCGCCGCACCGTGATCATCGATACCGACCCGGGGCAGGACGACGCGATCGCGATCCTGTTCGCGCTCGGCGCACGCGATCGCCTCGACGTGCGCGCGCTGACCGCCGTCGCGGGCAACGTGCCGCTCGAGCTGACCGAACGCAACGCGCGGATCATCCGCGACTGGGCCGGGTGCACGCAGACCTTGCCGGTCTACGCGGGCTGCCCGCGCCCGCTGGCGCGCGAGCTGATCACGGCCGCGAACGTGCACGGCAAGACGGGCCTCGAAGGCGTCGAACTGCACGAGCCGAAGGCGCCGCTCGCGCACGGGCATGCGGTGTCGTACCTGGTCGACACGTTGCGCGGCGCCGCGCCGAACAGCGTGACGCTGTGCGCGCTGGGGCCGCTGACCAACATCGCGACCGCGCTGGTCGAGGCGCCGCAGATCCGCGCGAGCCTGCGCGAGATCGTGCTGATGGGCGGCGCGTTCTTCGAGCGCGGCAACATCACGCCGGCCGCGGAGTTCAACGTGTACGTGGATCCGCAGGCGGCCGACGTGGTGTTCGGCAGCGGCGTGCCGATCGTCGTGCTGCCGCGCGACGTCGCGGTGAAGGCGCCGATCACGCCCGCGCGGGTCGCGCCGTTTCGCGCGCTCGGCAACCGCTGCGGCGCGATCGTCGCGGACATCATGGCGGCCGAGCTGGCGTACAACCGCAAGCGGCGCGGCATCGACGAAGCGCCGATGTACGACCCGACCGCGGTCGGCTATCTCGTCGATCCATCGCTGTTCAACGGGCGCAAGGTGAACGTCGCGGTCGAGACGGCCGGGCAGTGGACGCTCGGCGAAACGGTGGTCGACTGGAACGGCCGCAGCGGCCGCGCGCCGAACGCGACGTGGATCAACGAGGTCGACGCGGAGCGCTTCTACGCGGCGCTCGTCGAGCGCATCGCGAAGCTGCCGTAATGGCGCGCGGGGTCAGAGGTGCTTCGCCAGCCACTCGCGACAGGTGCGCACGTGCGGGCCGCGATCGTCGCCGGCGAGCGAGATCAGCGAGATCGCGCGCGTGACGCGCGGCTTCTCGACGCGCAGCGCGACGAGCTCGGGATCGTGCAGATGCATCGTGTAGAGGCTCGGCAGCACGACCGTCGCGAGGCCGTTGCGCGCGAGCGCGTAGAGCGGCTCCGTGTATTCCATCCGGTAGGTGACGTTCAGATGCAGCTTCTGCGCGCCGCCGGTGCGCTGCAGCGATTCGCTGACGCTGCCGCGCATGAACACGGCCAGCTCGCGATCGACGAGCTTCGCCCACGTGACGGCTTTCGTGCCGGCGAGCGGATCGTCGTGCCGCACGACGATCACGATCTCGTCCTCGAACAGCTGCTGGTAGCGCAGCGCGCCGTCGTCCCGGTCGGGCTCGCGCACGCCGATGCCGAGATCCGCGACGCTGTCGCGCACGGCCTCGACGAGCGCGCTGTTCGGCAGGTCGGTGAGCGTGAAGCGCAGCGTCGGATGCGTGCCGCGCAGCGCGTTGAGCGCCGGCAGCAGGCGGCCCGCGACCGACGGGATGAAGCCGATCCGCACCGTCTGGATGCGCTCGCCGATCAGCCGCGTCATGTCGTCGAAGGTGCCGCGCGCCTGGTTCAGCAGCCGCTCGGCGAGCGGCAGCACGGCTTCGCCGGCCGACGTCAGCGTGAGCCGGTGCGCGGAGCGCGCGAACAGGCGGCCGCCGAGCAGGAACTCGATCTGGCGGATCGACGCGGTGAGCGCGGGCTGCGTGAGCGACAGCGCCTGCGCGGCCTGCGTGAAGCTGCGCGCATGCGCGAGCACGACGAAATGCTGGACCTGCCGCAGCGTGAGCGCGGGCAGCAGGGATGAGCGGTCGGACGGCATCGGGCGGTAAAGGGCGAAAAAAACGACAGGACGGTCGGCGAGCGGTACGCGGCAGTATAAGACCGCGCGGCGCCGGCCAACACCGGACATTATTCGGAAACGACGGGAGAACCTTCATGTCATCGACAGACGCAGCACCGGCGCGCATGCCGGCCAACTGGCTCGAGCGCCGCTTCGCGCTCGCCGCGCGCGGCACCAGCGTGCGCACCGAAGCGATCGCAGGCGTCACGTCGTTCCTCGCGGCCGCGTACCTGCTGGTCGTGATTCCGTCGCTGCTCGCCACCGGCGGGATGGAGCGCGGCGCGGCGACCACCGCGACGATCATCGTGTTCGTGCTGTTCACCGTGCTGATGGGGCTGTACGCGAACCTGCCGTTCCTCGTCGGCCCCGGCATCGGCGGCTCGGTGATCATCGGCGTGACGCTCGCGACGACCGAGCACGTCGGCTGGCAGACCGGCCTCGGCATCGCGTTCGTGTCCGGCGTGCTGTTCTTCCTGCTGACGGTGCTGGGCGCGCGCAGCGTGGTCGTGCGGCTGATTCCGGTGCAGATCAAGCTTGGGCTCGGCGCATCGATCGGGCTGTTCGTGACGATGCTCGGGCTGCGCAATGCGGGGATGGTCGTCGCGAACGCGAAGACCAACGCGTTTGCACTCGGCGACTTCTCGCGGCCGGGCGCGCTCGTCGCGCTGATCGGGCTGGCCGTCGCGATCGTGCTGCAGGCGCGCAAGGTGCCGGGCGCGATCCTGATCGCGATCCTCGTGGCCGCGGCGGCCGGCGTGCCGCTCGGCGTCACGCACCTGCCGGCGTCGTTCGTGTCGATGCCGCACAGCATCGCGCCGATCGCGCTGAAGCTCGACATCGGCAGCGCGCTGTCGCTCGCCGCCGCGCCGTACCTGTTCGCGTTCTTCGCGGCGGAATTCTTCTCGACGCTCGGCACCGCGCTCGCGGTGGGCGCGAAGGCGAACCTGCTCGACGAGCACGGCAACCTGCCGAACATCAACCGGCCGTTCGTCGTCGATTCGATCGCCGCGACGCTCGGGCCGGTGTTCGGCATCCCCGCGCTCACCGCGCTGATCGAATCGGCCGCGGGCGTCGAGGCCGGCGGCCGCAGCGGGCTGTCGTCGCTGGCGGCGGCCGTGCTGTTCGCCGCGATGCTGCTGTTCGTGCCGGTCGCGCTCGCGATCCCGAAGGAGGCGACCGCGCCGGCGCTGATCCTGATCGGGCTGTCGATGTTCGCGACGATCCGCCATACGCATTTCGACGATTTCACCGACGCGCTGCCCGTGATGTCGATGGTGCTGCTCACGCTGATGTCGAACAGCTTCGGCACCGGCATCGCGGGCGGCCTGCTGTGCTACGTGCTCGTCAAGCTGCTGGCGGGCCGCTGGCGCGACGTGTCGTGGGGGCTCGTCGTGCTCGCGCTGCCGCTCGGCTACTACTTCTGGACCGTCGTGAAGCCGCACTGAGCAACGTTCGACGCCCAATCGTCACCCATTCGGCACCACCCCAAACGAGATTGACATGAAGGCAACACCAGGCAACGTCCCGGCCGCGCGCACGGGCATCGAGATCACGCCGGCCCACCGGGCCTTCTTCCACGCACTGCCGAAGGCCGAGCTGCATTGCCACCTGCTCGGCGCGGTGCGCCACGACACGTTCGTCGCGCTCGCCGAAAAAAGCGGCGCGCCGATCGCGCGCGCGGAGATCGACGCGTTCTACGCGCGCGGCGAGAAGCCGGTGGGCGTGCTGCACGTGCTGCGCGCGCTCGACAAGTATCTGCTGACGCAGCCGGACGACCTGCACCGGATCGCCTACGAGTATCTGGAGGATGCGGCCGCGCACCATGTTCGGCACAGCGAATTCTTCTGGAATCCGACGGGCACCGTGCGCGTGTCGGGCATCGCGTATGCGGACGCGCAGGCGGCGATCGTCGCGGCGATCCGCGACGCGGCGCGCGATTTCCGCGTCAGCGCGCGGCTGATTCCGAGCATCGACCGCGAGCAGGACCCGGACGAAGCGGTGGCGATCGTCGAGTGGATGAAGGCGCATCGCGCGGAAGAGGTGGCGGGCCTCGGCATCGACTATCGCGAGAACGACCGGCCGCCGGAGCTGTTCTGGAAGGCCTATCGCGACGCGCGTGAAGCGGGCTTTCGCACGACCGCGCATGCGGGCGAGTTCGGCATGCCGTGGCGCAACGTCGAGACGGCGGTGGAGCTGTTGCAGGTCGATCGTGTCGATCACGGCTATACGATCGTCGACAACCCCGAGCTGTGCGCGCGCTATGCGGAGCGGGGCATCGTGTTCACCGTGGTGCCGACCAATTCGTATTACCTGCGGACCCTGCCGCCGGAACAGTGGGCCGAACTGCATCCGCTGCGCAAGATGCCGGGCCTCGGGCTGAAGGTGCACCCGAACACCGACGATCCGACGCTGCACAAGGTCAACCCGAGCGAAGCGTGGGAACTGATGTTCAGCCATTTCGGCTTCACGGTGGCGGAGCTGAAGCAGTTCATGCTGAACGGGATCGACGGCGCGTGGGTGGACGACGCCGCCAAGGCGGCGTGGCGCACGGAGTGGTCGCAGGCGTTCGACTGGCTCGCGGCGACGTTGCCGGCGCGCTGAGCGCGCGCGCTTGACGGGCGTGCCGGGCGGCACGCATTCGTCACTGCATGTGTCACCGCATTTTCCGCATTTCCGGCCCCTATAATGTGCGGCCGCGGCGCACGTCCGCCGCGGCATCGACAAGAACGACAACGACAAGGACGCACATTCCGATGGGCAATCGAGCATGGCTGTATCTCCAGGCGGGCGCCGGAGACGACAGGCGAACGATCGAGTTCGCCGAGGCGAACAATCACTTTCCGATGCTGTGGCGCGTGCTGCTCGCCGACGGCTACGCGGGCGACCCGATCACGCTGCAGCGCGTGTTCGGCGATGCGGGTACGCCGAACCTCGTCAGCGACGCGCGTGCCGCGCATGCGCGGATCGGCCGGCTTGCGGCGTTCGTCGCCGCCTATCCGCAGCGGGGCGACGACCCGGCGCTCGCGCGCCAGTTCGATGCGGTCGTGCGCCACCTCGGCGAGCAGATCGACGCGCTCGGCGATGCGCTCGGCGCGCCGCTGCTGTCGGCGAACCTGGACGAACTGTCGTGGTTCGAGGACGGCGACCCGGACGATTTCATCGAAGCCGAGCGTGAGGCCTGCACGAGCCTGTGGTGGCAGATCGGCAACTGCATCGATTTTCGCGACGAGCGCGGCGTGCGCGACGCGCTCGAGATCGGGCGCGCCCCTGACTGGGACGAGTGGGTCTGGCATTTCGGCTTCGGCGGGCTGTCGCACGTCTATTTCGCGCGCCAGCATCCGCCGCGCGGTGTCGGCTACGCGGACTTCGTCGGCGACGGCGAGACGCACGGCGACTATCTCGACCATCAGCTCTATAGCTTTCGCGCGCGCAACGGGTTGTGGGGCGCACGCCGCGATGCGGGCGACGCATGGGAGATCGTCGTGCCGCCGGAATGGACGCGCCTGTGGCGCAGCGGCGCGCGCGACTGGCGGCTGATCTGGGCGGCGCGCGACGGGCGTGTCGGCCTGATGCGGTTCGACGACGACGGCCCGCACATCGTGCATGCACCGGCATTCGACGAGGTATGGGATTTCGACGACGACGTCGCGTGCGTGCGCGTCGGCGACACGTTCGGGCTGGTGCGAATGGACGGCACGTGGGTGCTCGAGCCGTCGCTCGACGATTTCGGCGAGTTCGTCGACGGGCTCGCATCCGCGAGCATCGACGGCCGGTGGGGCTTCGTCGACCGGCGCGGCGCGTGGATCATCCCGCCGCGCTTCGACGACGCGGCGGAGTTCGTGCACGGCGTGTCGGCGGCAGTCTGCGACGGCCATCACATGGGGCTCGTGGGCCGGGACGGTGAATGGCTTGCGCGGCCCGAGTGGACGGCGCTCGAATGGTCGGCCGAGTGTGACGCGTACCTCGCGCGGCGGGGCGGTCATGCGGGCGTCGTCGATGTGAAGGGCCGGGTCGTCATCGAGCCGCGCCATGCGAAGGTGGCGCCGCTGACGGACGGCGCACGGATGGACGCGCTGCGCGCGCTCGGTGCAAGCCGCTTCATCGTCTGGCGCGACGATGCGCGCTGCGCGATCGTCGATGGCGAGGGCCGCGTGCTGACGCCGTTCGATTTCGCGAACGCGGGCGCGCTGCAGTGGCTGCCCGGCGACGACGACGTGCCGGCGGAATGGCTCACCCGCCATGCGATCGGCGTGATGCCGGGCGAACCGGCGTCGCTGGCGGTTTGCGACCTCGACACCGGCGCGACGATCGCCCTGGGTCATCACGACGACGTGGCGGGGCTGTACTGGGGCGCCAGTCATGGCTGGCTCGCGTGCCGATACGCCGAAGGCGATGACGACGTGCACGCGACGGTATTCCGCGCGGACGGCACGGTGCTGCATCCTGCGCGCTATACGCGGATCGCCGATGCGGCGCTGTTCGACGCCGACGCGGAGCACGATTCGGGCGCGTCGTCCCTGATGCCGTGGTACATCCGGCGCGTCGAGCTTGCGCAAAGCTGGGCGGCCGGCGAGCCGGTCGCCGCGCTGCGCAACGACGGTGTGCCGGTGTGGCTGCACGCGGACGGCCGGGTCGACACGCACGCGTGACGTGCGCGCGCGGCTACCGGAACAGCCTGAACCAGTCGAAGAAACCCGGCTGGCGCGCCGGCCGCTTCGGCCGCGGCGCGGCCACCCGCGGCCGGTAATCCGGCGTGAGCTGCGCGCGCGGGTCGATCACGCGCGCGCGCAGCGCCGCATCGTAGAACGTGCCGACGATCGGCAGCGCGCTGTGCGCGCCTTGCCCCCAGTAGTCGCTGCGCAGCGTCACCTGGCCGTCGTCGAAGCCGACCCACGCGCCGGCCACGAGCTGCGGATGCATCAGCAGGAACCAGCCGTCCGCGTTGTCCTGCGTGGTGCCGGTCTTGCCCGCGACGTCGCCGCGGATCCCGTAGCGCGCGCGGATGTCCGCGCCGGTGCCGAAGTCGACGACGTCGCGCATCACGTCGATCAACGTCTGCGCGGCATTGACCGGCAGCGCCTGCTGCGGCGGCGGGCTCGCGAATTCGGCGAGCACCTTGCCGTCGTGATCCTCGATGCGCGTGACCGTCTGCGGTTGCGCGTACACGCCGCGGTTCGCGATCGTGCCGTACGCGGACACCATCTCCTTCAGCGTGACCGGGCTCGTGCCGAGCGCGAGCGACGGCACCGCGTCGAGCGGGCTGTCGCGCACGCCCATCGCGCGCGCGAGCTGCACGACCTTGGCCGGGCCTTCGCGCTGCATCAACTGCGCGGTGATGCGGTTGCGCGAATGCGCGAGCGCGTCGCGCAGCGTCATCGGCAGGCCGGTGGGCGGCTCCTCGTCGGTCGGCCGCCACACCGCATGTCCGTCGAGCGGGATCGCGACGTTGCGGTCGACGAACGTGTCGCTCGGCCGCGCGCCGTCCGCGAACGCGGCGCCATAGACGAACGGCTTGAACGTCGAGCCGGGTTGACGGCGAGCCTGCTGCACGTGGTCGAACGGCTCGCTGGCGAAGTCGCGGCTGCCCACCCACGCGCGGATCTGCCCGTTGCGCGGGTCGATCGCGACGAAGCCGGCCTGCACCTGCGTCTTGCTCCGGCACAGCGCGCGCATGAACGGGCGGTTCGATGCGAGCCGGCGCAGCGCGACCGGATCGGTCGCGCCCGCGTCGCGCGCGCTGCGGTAGTCGGGCGTCTGCCGGATGAAGCCGCGGAACAGTTCGTTGCGCAGCCCGCAGCCGTCGGCGCCGCGCCATGCGTCGTCCGCGATCTCCTGCAGGCGGTCGGTCTGCTGTTCGACCGCCTGCGTCGCCATCTGCTGCAGGCGCGAATCGATCGTCGTCCGAACCACCAGGCCGTCGGCGTAGATGTTGTAGTTGTTGCGGTCGGCCCACGCGATCAGCCACTTGCGCAGCTGCGCGGTGAAGTGGGGCGCAAGGCCCGGCGACGCGGTCTGCGGCTCGAAATCCACGCGCAGCGGCTGGCGGATCAGCCACGCGTACGCGGCCGGCTTCAGCTTGCCGTACTTGTTCATCTGCGCGAGCACCGTGTTGCGCCGCTGCACCGCGCGCTCGGGGTTGAGCACCGGGTTGTAGTAGCTGTTGGCCTTCAGCATGCCGACCAGCGTCGCGCTTTCGAGGATGTCGAGCTGGGCCGCCGACTTGTCGAAGTAGGTGCGCGCGGCCATCTCGACGCCGTACGCGTTGTACAGGAACGGCACCGTGTTCAGGTAGGTCTCGAGGATCTGGTCCTTGCTGTATACGCTCTCGATCTTGAACGCAGTGACCAGCTCCTTCAGCTTGCGCGTGAGCGTCGGCGCGCGGCCGACTTCGTCGGGATACAGGTTGCGCGCGAGCTGCTGCGTGATCGTCGAGCCGCCCTGGCGGTCGCCGGAGAACGTGTGCAGCGCGGCCCCGAGCGTGCGGCGCCAGTCGATCCCGTGGTGATCGTAGAAGCGGCGGTCTTCCGTCGCGATCAGCGCGTCGACCATGTGCGGCGAGATGCGCGACAACGGCACCCACTCGCGGTTCGTCGCGCGGAATTCGGCGATCACCTGGCCGTCGGCGGACACGATCTGCGCGGGCCGGTCGAGGCGCGCCTTGCGGATGTCGCCGATGCTCGGTGTGAGCGGCACGCACGCGAGCACGGCCAGCAGGCCCAGCACGGGCACCGCGGCGAGCGTGAGCGCGATCCCGCGCCGGGTCGGGTGCCGGAGGCGGTGCAGGCAGCCGGCGAGCGCGGCGCGCGCCATGGCGGTGCCGGCGACGGCCCGCGGCCGGATGCGGGCGAGCCACCTTGCGCAGGATTCACGGAAAGACGACACGATTCGGCGAGTCACGGGTGCGGGGCGCGGGCGGAAAAGGCGCGATCGTAGCAAACGGAACCCGCGCGCCGACGGCCGAAACCGGCTTGCGCTTGCAGGATTTACAGACGATTACATTTGTTTCCCGCCGACAACGTGTTGCCGCGCACGCGGTGCGATTCGACTGACGAATCGCGGGGCGGTGTCAGCGTCGCGCCGCGTCGGCGGCGACCCGCGCGATCACGTCGGCGAGCCGCTGCGCGGCGGCTTCCATCTGCGCGGGGCTGAAGCCGCCGAAGCCGAGCACGAGGCCCGGGCGGCCGGTGCCCGGCGCGAACATCGGCGAGACGGCGCGCACCGCGACGCCAGCCTCGGCCGCGCGCGCGACGACCTCGCGATCGTCGAGCGCGTCGGCCAGCCACAGCACGACGTGCATCCCCTGGTCGCCCGGCTGCAGCCACGCGAGCGTGCGCGGCAGCAGTGCGCCGAGCGTGTCGATCAGCTGCGCGCGATGTTCCGCGTACACGCCGCGCACGCGGCGGACATGGCGGTCGAGATGGCCTTCGTCGATGAACGCCGCGAGCACGTGCTGGTCGGCGGTGGGCGCGTGGCGATCCATCAGCACGCGCGCGCCGCAGAATGCCGCGACCAGGTCGTCGGGCGCGATCACGTAGCCGAGCCGCAGCGACGGGAACAGCACCTTGCTGAAGGTGCCGAGATAGATCACGCGGTCGGGATCGAGGCCCTGCAGCGACGGAAACGGATAGCCCTCGTAGCGCAGCTCGCTGTCGTAGTCGTCCTCGACCACCCACGCGTTTTGCGCGCGCGCCCACGCAAGCAGCGCGTTGCGGCGCGCCATGCTCATCGGCATGCCGAGCGGATACTGGTGCGACGGCGTGACGAACGCGGCGCGCGCGTGCGGCGCGAGCCGGATGCCGGCCTCGACGTCGATGCCCTCGTCGTCGACCGGCACGCGCACCATCGCGTCGCGCCGGCCGGTGCTTTCGAGCAGCGCGGTGATGCCGCGATAGGCGGGATTCTCGACCCAGGTCTGGTCGTGCGCGCCGAGCAGCACCTGGCAGGCGAGATGGAGCCCCTGCTGCGTGCCGCTCGTGATCACGACCTGGCCCGGCTCGCAGCGCACCGAACGCGACTTGCGCACGTATGCGGCGATCGCTTCGCGTAGCGGCAGCGCGCCGCGCGGATCGGCATAGCCGGACGGCGCGCCCGCGCCGCGCGCGCGCAGGCGGTTGCCGAGCCGGCGCCAGATGTCGTCGGGCGCGGTCGGGCCGACCGGCACCGAGATCGCGAACGGCACCGCCGGCAGCGGCGTGAATTCCTGTGCGATGCGCGCGAACGCGGCGGCGGGCTCGGGCAGGCCCGTGCGGGCCGGACGCCGGCGCGCGGCGGCCGTTGCGCTCGCTGCACGCGTGGGCGACGGCGGGTCGGCCAGCGCCTGCGCGACGCGCGTCAGTGCGCCGCCGTGCGCTTCGAGGAAGCCTTCGGCGATCAGCTGCGCATAAGCATCGACCACCGTGCCGCGCGCGATCCGCAGCGACGCCGCGAGCAGGCGCGTGGACGGCAGCGCGTCGCCCGGCCGGATGCCGCCGTCGCGCACCGCTTCGCGCAGCGCCTGCGCGAGCTGGCGGCTCAGGTTGCCGGCGGCGCGGTCCAGCGCGCCGATCGACGGGATTTCGATGATGCGGGCAGTTCTCGCCATGATTCTGGTTCGCTGAAAATGTCCGAAACCGGCTCTACAGCATAAACCGGTTTGCGGCCACAATCGACGCATCGCGGGTGCGAACCCTTGAACATCCGATGGACCTTGCCTGACCGTGGAGCCGCCATGTACGTCCCTGCCCATTTCGACGAATCCCGCGCCGAGACGCTGCACGCGCTGATCGCGCAGCATCCGTTCGGCACCCTGGTCACGCACGGCGGCGGCGGGCTCGATGCGAACCACATTCCATTCGAGCTGGTGACCGGCGACGGCGAGCTGGGCACGCTGCATGCGCACGTCGCGCGCGCGAATCCGGTCTGGCGGGATGTCGCGGACGGCGACGAGGTGCTGGTGATCTTCCGCGCGGGCGACGCGTACATCTCGCCGAACTGGTATCCGAGCAAGCACGCGACGCACCGGCAGGTGCCGACGTGGAACTACGTGGTCGTGCATGCGCACGGGCGCATCACGGTGCGTGACGACGAGCGCTTCGTGCGCGGCGTGATCGCGCGGCTCACGCGCACGCACGAGGCATCGCAGCCCGCGCCGTGGAAGATGGCCGACGCGCCGCGGGATTATCTCGACACGATGGTGCAGTCGATCGTCGGGCTGGAGATCGCGATCACGCGGTTGGTCGGCAAGCGCAAGCTGAGCCAGAACAAGGCGGTGGGGATATTCGGGGCGGGGAGGCGCTGGTGGGCGGCGGCGAGCATGCGATCGGGGCGGCGATGCTTGCGGAAATTGCGGCAAGGGCGAATAACCTGCGGCCGCAAGTGAGGTGCGGGAAAATCTCAGCTCATGGCGGAGGTGGATCGCTCGCGATTGGGTCAGAGTTCACCGCCCAATGGACATGACTGAACGTGTAGAAGAGTGCCACGTGACGAGCAACCAGCAAACTGAATAGCACTACCGCAACCCGTTTCACTTGATTCCCACAAGTCGGGTAGGGGGTTAGCCAACGAGACCTGGCGCGGGTATCGCATAGGTCGCAAGATGAAACAGGATCGCCAACAAGGTCACGATGGCGAACGTGATGCGCCATTCGCGCGGAGAGCATTACAACGAGAAGCATCCCCATAGCGCGCTGAAGTACCACTCGCCTCGCGAGTTCCGGCGCTCGATGGATTCAGCAACCTTAGTGTGACGCCGTGTCCGGGATTACAGGGTCAACTCCATCATGTTAGATGCGCAGTATGCGCACGCATAGGAACGTCAAGAGCCAATGTGCTGCGACGGCGATTGTGAGGCATCCGAAGACGATTTGAGGGCGGCGGCGGTGAGCAAACAGGATGAAGCCAAAAGCTGAAAAAATGATCGGTGGCCCGAACACATATGCAAACAGAGAGATAGTTGAATGAAGGGTGGCGCCACAGGCATCAATGCCGCCACCGCATTCGCCGGGGCGTGGCGCGCAAAACGGCGCAAAGTTGGAGCATATGCGAGCGTCTATCGTCGCCCACACAACGACGCTGATAAAGCCCACGATAGCGAAGGTGAATACACCGAGGAAGCGGCGCATCATTTGATTTCCCAAAATAGTATCTGTTTGGCGTTGCGGAGGTCTGACCACCCGAAATCTGTTTCAGGGAGGAGCGTGTGTACGCCGAAAGCTCGGCCAAACGTTGCTACAACACCTGGCATGCTGCTGACGGTCAGTCGCGATCCGTTCCACAAATCTATATGGCCACCGCTCGCGTTCGCGGTCGATTCACCGCTGCGCGTCCAGTACCTTGAGAACTGAATGATACCGGTGCGGCTTTTGACCTTCGATTCCCAATCTTCCCCGGTGACGTTTTCTGCTTTTGGAAGACCGGCGAACGGCTGTAGCTGCAACCATGCGCCCAGCTCATCGGCGCGCGTTGCGGTCGGTTTTCCGTCAAGCAAAATACGACCGATAGTCTTTGCGCCCAACATCGGCTTGACGTTTTTTGCGTTGAATGACTTCATTCCGACGCCGACGCGGTGCAGGGTCACACTAAGGCGAATGGCGCATTGATTCGTATACGCGGGATTGTCGTAAGGGTTGCCGGATGGGAAGTTATTCCAAAGCTCTTCGAAGGTGATGCCCGCTAACGGTACCTCCTTCTCTGAGCCTTTCGTGTTGGTAGAGCGAACTGTTGTGGGTTCGGTGTGCGGCATGAATTATTCTCCGTGTTGCTTCGCAAGCGCGTCGTCGCCCCAGTAGACGGTGTAATCGTTTGCCTCGTCGCCGGTATGGATGCGGGGTAGCTTGCCGCTCGCATCAAGATGCCCAAAATGCACGCGACCATCGGCGGTTTCGATATAGTAGGGCAACCCTTCCGTTGCTTCGTTGGTTGCTATCACCCGTTCACTGAACGCGCCCTTCCTGACCGATGCGACACCGCCCGTTGTCGTGCGGCTCGAAACGACTTCTCCGAGGCTGTTTAGCCCGTCACTGCACCACGCCTCACCCGCAAGTGATGCAACGATGCGTGGTGGAGTCGCACAGCCACACAGGACGACATCGTCGTCCAACGCGACTTCTCCCCGGAACTTGATTCGATATGGACCGCCCGCTTTTGCGATGATGCCGACGCATTGGCAGGCGGTGCAGAATGCACGACCACCCAGCAAAGCTGCTTGATGGCCGTGTACCAGGAACGGCGGACCGCTGTAAGAGTCAATTGTCCCGCCGCTTGAAAGACTATCGCCAACAACTGCAATTCTTCTATTCATTGTTTGGCCCTCTCGGAAAGCCGCAATCGTAGCTGTGCGGCGCGATAGCGCATCTCGATATTATTAGGATGGTTTGAGACAGGGAGTTTCACTTGACAACTGCTTCCGGCTGGGCTGCACACTACGCTTGATGAAGCCACGGTGCGTCGACGCTCGCTGTTGCCGAAGCAGTTTTCGACGGCCTCCGGCACGGCCTATTGCGTCCGCGTCGCTCCCGGTGCCGCCTGCGCGAGCGCGCTGCGGATCGCGGCCTCGGTCGTGTCGTAGCCGCCTTCTCCATAGCGCGTATAGATCACCTTCCCGCTTGCGTCGATCAGGTACAGCGCGGGCCAGTACTGGTTGTCGTATGCTCGCCACGTGTCGTAACGGTTGTCCTGCGCGACCGGATATCGAATGCCGAAGCGCTTGATCGCATCGGCGACATTTCCCGCGTCGCGCTCGAACGGATACTCGGGCGTATGCACGCCGACCACGACGAGCCCCTGGTCGCGGTATTTCCGGTCCCAGTCCTTCACGTACGGAATCGTATGAATGCAGTTGATGCACGAGTACGTCCAGAAATCGACGAGCACGACCTTGCCGCGCAACTGGCCGAGCGTCAGCGGCGGGCTGTTGTGCCAGTGGTCGATGCCGCTGAAGTCGGGCGCGGGCGCGCCGGCCAGCGAGGTCGGCATGCCCGCGTCGGCGCGGGTGCCCGCGAAGGCGGCGAGCCCGGCCGTGGCGGCGAGGGCGATGACGAGGGCGGCGGTCTTGAGTCTGGGCAGCATGGCGTTCTCCGGATCGGGAGGCCGCCGCGCGGGGCGGCGGCCGGACAGGTTTCGACAGCCCTAATTGAGCGGTGCGGACGTATCCGCGATGTGTCCGGGACGCCGCGCGTGTGCAACGTTGTGTGTCGTCACGGTTGCGCGATACATTGGGATACAAACGAGCGTCCGCTCTGCGGTATAACAGCGGACATCGCCAGCCCGAAACCGTGCGGCGTCGTCTTGTCCGACCTGTCGGCGGGGCGTGCGCCACGAACCTGACCAAGCCATGGAAAAGACCGACCACGTGCTGATCGTCGACGACGATCGCGGCATCCGCGAACTGATCGCCGACTATCTCGAGAAGCAGGGCATGCGCATCTCGCTGGCCGCGAACGGTCGCGAGATGCGCGCCGTGCTCGACAGCGGCGCGCCCGACCTGATCGTGCTGGACCTGATGCTGCCCGGCGAGGACGGCCTCGTGCTGTGCCGCGAGCTGCGCGTCGGAAAGTTCCGCGCGGTGCCGGTGCTGATGCTGACGGCGCGCGGCGACGAGACCGATCGCATCGTCGGCCTCGAGATGGGCGCCGACGACTATCTCGCGAAGCCGTTCGCGGTGCGCGAGCTGTTCGCGCGGATCCGCTCGGTGCTGCGCCGCACGCGCATGCTGCCGCCCGGCATGCAGGTGACGGAGACGGCCACCCTGCTCGCGTTCGGCGAATGGCGGCTCGACACGACCGGGCGCCACCTGCTCGATGCCGAGGGCACGCTGGTCGCGCTGAGCGGCGCCGAATACCGGCTGCTGCGCGTGTTCCTCGACCACCCGCAGCGCGTGCTGACGCGCGACCAGCTCCTCAACCTCACGCAGGGCCGGCAGTCCGACCCGTTCGACCGCTCGATCGACCTGCTCGTGAGCCGCCTGCGCCAGCGCCTGCGCGACGGCGCGCGCGAACCGCGCTACATCAAGACGCTGCGCAACGAGGGCTACGTGTTCTCGTCGACCGTGACCGCCGTCGAAGGCACGCCATGACGCCGCGCGTGAGCTGGCAGTGGCCGCGCACGCTGTTCGCGCGGCTCGCGCTGATCCTGTGCGTGGGCCTCGCGCTCGCGCAGACGCTGTCGTTCTGGCTCACGGTGACGGAGCGCGACCAGGCCACCACCAACCTGATGATGGGCTACATCGAGCGCGAGGTCGCGAGCTCGGTCGCGCTGCTCGACCATCTGCCGCCCGACGAGCGCGTCGAGTGGCTGCCGCGGCTCGCGCGGCGCAGCTACCAGTTCATCCTTGGCCCGGGCGAGACGGGCACACCGCCGCAGGCGCGGCTGTCGGCGCGCGTCGAGCGTTCGATCTCGGACGGCATCGGCGGCGCGTATCCGCTGACCGCGAATGCGATGCCCGGCGACCGCGAACACCTGCAGGTGCATCTGCGCCTGACCGACGGCTCGCCGCTGACGATCGACATCCATCCGATGTCGACGGTGCCGCTGTCGGGCTGGCTGCCGCTCGTGCTCGCGCTGCAGCTCGCGGTGCTCGCGGCGTGCTGCTGGCTCGCGGTGCGGCTCGCGACGCGGCCGCTGAAGCAGCTCGCGCAGGCCGCCGATGCACTCGGCCCCGACCTGAAGGGCGCGCGCCTGGACGAGCGCGGCCCGTCCGAAGTCGCGCGCGCGGCGCGCGCGTTCAACGCGATGCAGGACCGCATCGCGCAGTACATGGCGGAGCGCATGCAGATCCTCGCGTCGATCTCGCACGACCTGCAGACGCCGATCACGCGAATGCGGCTGCGCGTCGACGTGATGGACGACGGCGCGCAGGGCGCGAAGCTGCGCCAGGACCTGATCGAGATGGAACATCTCGTGAAGGAGGGCGTCGCGTATGCGAAGACGCTGCACGGCAACGAGGAGGCCGCGCGGCGCACCGATCTCGATGCGATGCTCGACAGCATCGTGTGCGACTACACGGACGCGGGGCAGGCGGTGACGCTGGAGCGCCGCGCGCCGCTCGCGCTCGTCACGCGGCCGAAGGCGCTGCGGCGCATCGTCGGCAATCTGGTCGACAACGCGCTGAAGTTCTCGGGCGCGGCCGAGATCGAAGTGGCGGCCGCGCCGGACGGCGGCGCGGTGATCGCGGTGCTGGACCGCGGGCCCGGCATTCCGGACGACCAGCTCGAAGCCGTGTTCGAACCGTTCCGGCGCATCGAGACGTCGCGCAACCGCGAGACGGGCGGCACCGGGCTCGGGCTGGCGATCGCGCGGCAGCTCGCGCTCGCGATGGGCGGCGCGCTGACGCTCGCGAACCGGCCGGAAGGCGGGCTCGAGGCGCGGCTGACGCTGCGCAATCTCGACCGCTGACGGCGACTGATCGACCGCGTGCGCCGCCGGTGTGACGGCGGCGCACGGCCTGGTGGTCAGACGCGCTGCAGATGCGCGTCGACGAGCGGCGCAAGCGCGGCCGCGTGAACGGCCGCGAGGTCGTGCTGGCCGCCCGGCACGACGTGCAGCCGCGCGTCGGGCAGCCGTTCGAGCAGGCGCTGGCCGGCCGCGACCGGGCTGATCGGATCGGCGTCGCCCCACAGCAGCAGCGTCGGTTGCGCGACCCGGCTCAACTCACCCGACAGATCGGCGCGGAACGACACGAACCAGTCCGGAAGATGCGGATTCGCGGCGACGAAGCCGGTTTGCCATTCCTGCGCACCGAGCCCCCGCATGTCGAGCCCGCCGGACGTGACCGTCAGCACCAGGTGCGTGACGTGTTCGGGCCGCTCGAGCGCCGCGCGCAGCGCGATCACGCCGCCCATCGATTGCGCGATCACGGCCGTGGGCCGGTCGAGGTGGCGCAGCACGCGCCGCACGAGGCCGTCGAAGTCGCGCACCTCGGGATCGTCCGGCTCGGCGCCGAAGCCCGGATAGGCGACCACGTGCCGCTCGGCCGGGTGGGCCAGACGGTCGATCAGCGGCTGCCAGAACGCGGTGCTGCCCGACGCGCCCGGCAGGAACAGCAGTTGCGATGGAATCGGCATGTCAGCACGCCCCGCTGCGCAGTGCCACGGACCATTCGTCGCGCCCGATCGCGGCGGCGGTGGCCGCCGCCGTTTCCCAGTCGTAGTCGATCGCGTGGAACTCGACGGCCCAGCCGGACGCCGTGCGCGACACCATCGCATAGCGCGCGTGCGGCGAGCCCGTTTCGATCCGGTGCGGGAACGGCAGGTCGTCCTCGTACGCCTGCAGGCCGACGCTGCCCGGATTGACGATCAGGCGGCCGTCGTCGAGCGTGAGCGCGCGCGGCACGTGCGTGTGGCCGCACAGGATCAGCGACGCCGCCGTGTCGTCGGCACGCTGCTTTGCTTCGTCGTGCGTCGCCGCGCGGCAGCCGTCCGGGGTGACGGTCTCCAGGAAATATTCGAGGTCGCTGGCCGGCGTGCCGTGGACCAGCAGCACGTCGTCGCCCAGCGTGAGGCGGGTGGGCAGGCTCGCGAGCCACGCGAGCTGGTCGGCGCGCAGCGTGTCGTGCGCGAGGCGGTCGGACAGCCGCATCGCGTCGCGCGTGCCTTCGAGCACCTGCCGTTCGTGATTGCCCTTGATGGTGGGCAAGTCGAGCGGCATCAGGCGGTCCGCGGTTTCGCGCGGGTGGAGCGCGCCGGACAGGATGTCGCCGAGATTGACGATCACGTCGGCGCCGCGTCGGCGGATGTCGTCCAGAACGGCGTCGAGGGCGGCCAGGTTGCCGTGGATGTCGGAGAGCGCGGCGATTTTCATGGGGCGGGAGCGAGGGACGGAACGGCGATTGTCGCGAATTTGCCGCGCGCGTGCATCAGTCCGTCGCGAGCCGCGCGTGGAGCTGGAAGTCGCCGGGCGTGCCGCGCACCATCCGGTACGCGCGCAGCAGCCCTTCGTGGCGATAGCCGCACTTCTGCAGCACGCGGGCCGACCCCGCGTTGGTGTCGAGCACGACGCCCTGGATGCGCACGAAGCCGTATTCGGCGAATGCCCATTCGGTGACGGCCGCGCAGGCCGCGCTCGCGATGCCGCGCCCCCAGTGCGTCGGCGCGAGGTCGTAGGCGATCTCGGCGGAGCGGTTGGCGACGGACACCGTATGGAACCCGATCGTGCCGACGAGCGCGCGGTGCGCGTCGTCGACGATCGCGAGCCGCCGGATCGAATCGTCGGCCGTCGATTCGATCCCGTCATACAGCGGCAGAAGATCGTCGCGCGAGCGCAGGTTCCAGCTCGTGTGCCGGACCACGTCCGGAATCGACAGGTACGCGTGCCATGCGTCCAGATCGGCGCGTTCGAGCTGGCGAAGCGACAGGCCCGGATAACCGGGCCGGGGCGGTGCGTCGATTCTCATCGTGTTGCCTCGTCAAGGGTGTCGGCTCACGCGGCGGTGTTTCGCCGCCGCCGCTGCCACCGAACTATCTCATTTTCCGAAAAAGAGTGTTTTTGGGCCATGACTTACACAAGGAACCGGTTCCAATTACCATGAGCGCCCCGTGGCGGGGCATTCCGCCGCGCGACGTCTCGCGCGTTCGCCATGCGCGCGGGGGGCGCCGCGCCGCATCCCGGCGGCCGGCCATATCAACTCGCAACCAGCAAGCCAGATAGAACAACGGGTCAAACGCCCGGAGACGCCAATACATGAATAAGCAACTGTTCGCAGCCCCGCTGCTGCTTTCGCTCGCCGGCATCGCGTCCGCGCAGAGTTCCGTCACGCTGTACGGCATCGTCGATGCGGGCATCACCTATCGCAGCAACGAGCGCGTCGGCAAACCGGGTGCCTACACCGGGCACTCGAACGTCGGGCTCGCGTCGGGCAACCTGTCCGGCAGCCGCTGGGGCATCAAGGGCACCGAGGATCTCGGCGGTGGCCTGCGTGCGCTGTTCGTCCTCGAAAACGGCTTCGACATCGCCAACGGCACGTCCGGCCAGGGCGGCCGCCAGTTCGGCCGGCAGGCGTTCGTCGGCGTCGGCAGCGATCGCTACGGCACGGTCACGCTCGGCCGCCAGTACACGTCGCTCGACGACTTCGTGAGCCCGGTCGGGCCGTCGTCGTTCATCGGCGGGTTCGGCGCGCACCCGGGCGACATCGACGATCTCGACCAGACCGCGCGCGTCGACGGCTCGATCAAGTACACGAGCGCGAACTACGCGGGCTTCACGTTCGGCGCGCTGTACGGCTTCGGCGGCCAGCCGGGCAGCATGAAGCAGCGCAACACGTGGAGCGTCGGCGCGGCGTACGCGGCGGGCCCGCTGCGCGTCGGCGTCGGCTACGAGCGCTCCGACAACAGCAAGACCGGTGCGACCGACCCGACGGCCGGCAAGTGGCAGGGCAGCGACGACGGCCTGTTCAATTCGTCGATCAACGAGGGCTACGCGAGCGCGCAGTCGCAGCAGGTCATCGCGACCGGCGCGACCTACGACTTCGGCCCGGCACTCGTCGGCGTGAACTACAGCAACGTGCAGTACCGCGCCGGCGACCAGTCGCGCTTCTCCGGCCGTGCGACCTTCAACGTCGCGGGCGTCTTCGCGCGCTGGAAGGTGCGGCCCCAGACGCAGCTGTTCGCCGGCTACAGCTACACGCGCGGCAGCGACGTGGACGGCATCGACGATCGCGCGCAGTACCACAACGTGACGCTCGGCGCGGTCTACGACCTGTCGAAGCGCACCAGCCTGTACCTGCTCGGCGCGTACCAGCACGCATCCGGCACGACGCTCGACGCGCTCGGCCGCCCGGTGCAGGCGACAGCATCGGTGTCGGACAAGGCGAACAGCCATTCGTCCGATACGCGCTCGCAGACGATCGTCAGCGTCGGCCTGCGCCAGCGCTTCTGACGGACGGCATGCCACCGGCGGGCGTGCGTCCGCGCGGCGCGGCGTACGTGCCCCTATACTTGGGCCTCTTCCCAAGGAGGCGACATGACTCGAATGCGTTCCGTCCGCTGCCGGTGCGGCGCGGTGACCATCACGCTGCACGGCGAGCCCGCGGCAAGGGCGAACTGCCATTGCATGGCGTGCCGCGATTTCTACGGCACGTCCATGCTGTCCGCCACCGCGTGGGCGAGCGATCGGGTGAGCGTCGACGGCGCGAGCGCGATGTTCCCGCATCCGTCGAAAGCGATGTCGCGCACCTTCTGCGTGGCGTGCGGCGAAATCGTGTTCGGCACCAACCGGCTCGGGATGCGCGTCGTGCCGAACAGCCTGAACGCGCGCGCCCATGACGGCGTGCTGCCAGACGACATGCAGCCGACGATGCACCTGTTCTACCGGCATCGGGTGATCGACGTCGTCGATGCGCTGCCCAAGTATCTCGACGGCTGGGACGGCCCGACGCTCGACCCCGCGAGCTGATGCGCCCGGGAGGCGTCGCGGGTCCGCCGACTGCCTCCCGTTTTCCATCGTCATGCCGCGCCGGCCAGCCTGCGCCGACGCTCCCCCCTGCGATTCCATTCCCCCCGCTTTGTCACGTCAGCCGGTTATCGACTGCCCTCAGCGCATTCCGGCAATGACAATAAATATTCGAAGATTAATTTTTCCTTGCATTCGAATTTCAATTGGCAATGATTGAGTGAGTTTCCGGTGATTTCCGGAAATGCGCGGCGACGCGAAAAAATGACGCGCCGTTTTTGAATGAACCGGAAGAATGTGCCGAAAAAAGCGGTGCGGATACGTCGCCGGAAGCAGCGCCGGCGAGGCCGCGGCGCGAATGCGCAAAAAAACTGGCGCGGCCGAATGCGCGTGATGAACAATGCATCACGCCGGCGGCGCGTCATTCAATGCAATCACCCATGTGTCATGTCCTGCGATTTACAGTGTCGAGGGACGATCGTCAGGAGCGGATTATTCATGTTCAAGAAACTGATTCGCGCGGCATTGCTCGGTGGATGGATCGCGATGCTGGCGCCGGTGGCTCATGCCCAATACGCGACCGACTGGATCGCGAACACGTTCGGCACGATCGCCGCGCACGTCGGCAACGGCGCGCGATCGATGTGGGTCGCGCCGGAAGGCGTGGTCTACACGGCGTCCCGCTGGGACGAGAACGCGGGCGGCGTCGCGATGTACCAGAACGGCCAGGGCATCGGCACGATCGGCCTGCACGACGAGTTTCACGGCGGCGCGATCACCGGCAACGCGTCGTCGATCTTCGTCGCGCTCGGCTACAACCGCAATTTCGGCAGCGGCTCGGTGGGGCGCTACAACCGCGCGACGAACACCCGTGATTTGCGGATTCCGGTCAGCGTGTGGACGAAAGTCGAGTACGCCGACGTGATCACCGGGCTCGCGACGGCCGGCACGCTGCTGTACGTCAGCGACTTCTACGGCAATCGCGTGCGGGTGTACACGACCGACGGCGTCTGGCAGCGCGACATCGGCGTGACGGGCCCCGGCGCGCTCGCGCTCGATGCGGCCGGCAACCTGTGGGTCGCGCGGATGAGCGCGGGCGTGGTCGTGCAGTACAGCGCGGCGGGCGCGCTGCTGAACACGATCCAGATGCCGGCCGGCGCACGGCCGTCCGCGCTGTATTTCGACGCGCAGACCGGGCTGCTGATGGTGGGCGACCAGGGCCCCGACATGAACATCAAGCACTACAGTATCGTCGGCCTGCCGACGCAGGTCGGCACGTTCGGCGTGCAGGGCGGCTATCTCGACACCACGTCGGGCATCAAGGGGCAGGTGGGCGACAAGCGCTTCACGCGCGTGGTGGGCATCGGCAAGGACGCGGCCGGCAACCTGTACGTGCTCAACAACGCGTGGGGCGGCGGCTGGGATCTCGGGCGCAACGGCAGCACCGACCTGCATGCGTACAGCCCGGCCGGCGCGCTGCAATGGAAGCTGCAGGCGCTGAACTTCGAAGCCATCGGCGCGCCGGACCCGGTGACGGACGGCGCGTACTTCTACAGCGGCAACAACATCTACACCGGCACCTCGGGCGGCACCTTCGTCGCGAACACGATCGATCCGTTCACCTACAAGAACGATCCGCGCCTCGACATGAAGGACTACCAGCGCGGCCAGTTTTTCGGCCAGCTCGTGGCGGTGGGCGGCAACCGGATTCTCGTGGCGTCCGGGCAGAACCCCGGCAACTTCAACTTCTATTACTTCAACGCGGCGAACGGCTACATCGCGATTCCGGCCGGCATGCTGCCGGGCAAGCCATTCCGGACGAACCTGCAGGTCACGACGGGCTTCTGCATCGACGGCAACGGCGACGTGTGGGCCGGCCTGAACGGCACGAACGCGATCACCCATTACCCGATGACCGGCTTCGACGCGACCGGCAAGCCGTCGTGGGGCGCGGCCACGACGACGCCGGTGCCGGCCACCGTTGCGCCGACCACGCGCATCCTCTACCAGTCGGAGAGCGACACGATGATCCTCGCGCAGGGCCTCGCCGGGAACTGGGACTGGACCGCGATGAACGGGCACCTCGAGGTCTATCACGGCTGGAAGGCCGGCAACACGAGCGCGCCGAACCCGGTGATCAACCTAACCAGCCCGAACCCGAAATCGATCGCGGCGGCCGGCCACTACCTGTTCGTCGGCTACGTGCACACGGTGCCGAACATCGACGTGTTCGACCTGAACACCGGCAGCCTCGTCACCACGCTGACGAACTCGAACACGGCGGCGATGGACGTCGGCAACGACGTGGACTCGATGTACGGGATCCGCGCGTATCTGCGCTCGACGGGCGAGTACGTGATCACGAAGGACAACTACAACGGGTCCAGCATCGTCGTCTACCGCTGGCGGCCGTGACCGCGGCGGCGCGCGCGGCCTAGCGTGCGCCGGGCGCGCCGAGCACGCGCCCGTTCACGGTCAGGCCGTACATCGAGTTGGGCGTGTCGTGGAACTTCGCGCGCGTCGCGGCCACCGAGCCGGTGAAGCGCGGGTCCTGCGGGCGCTCGTGGCTGTCCATGAACAGCGCGACGTCCCATGCTTCCTGGTCGGTCAGCGTGCCGCCGAGCCCGAGCGGCATGTTGACCTTGATGAAGCCCGCCGCGTTGTGGAGGTCGCTCATTCCCGCGCCCCAGTTGAACGAGCGCGCGCCCCAGAGCGGCGGGAACACCGGCTTGCCGCCGCTCGACTGGCCCTGGCCGTCGGCGCCGTGGCACAGCGCGCAGTGTTGCGCGTAGACCGCGCTGCCGCGCGCATAGTCGGCCTTCAGCGCGGGCGGCGGCAGCTTCGGGAAGCCCTGGCCCGGCAGTTTCTCGCCGATCGGCGCGCCTTTCGCGAGCCAGTACGCGTAGGTCTCGAGCGCCACCAGGATCGGGTCGCCGTTCGGCGGCGCCTTGCCGTTCATGCTGTAGCGGAAGCAGCCCTGCAGGCGTTCGGCGAACGTGTTCACGTGGCCGTTCTTGATGCGGTACGCCGGATACAGCGGATACGCGCCCCACATCGGGCTCGAATCCGGCCGGCGGCCCGCGTCGAGGTGGCAGCTTGCGCAGGTCAACCGGTTGCCGACGTACTTGCCGGCGAACTCGGGCGTGTGCAGGAAGATCTGCTCGCCGAGCT
This sequence comes from Burkholderia sp. SRS-46, assembly GCF_004343775.1. Classification (GTDB taxonomy): domain Bacteria; phylum Pseudomonadota; class Gammaproteobacteria; order Burkholderiales; family Burkholderiaceae; genus Burkholderia. The sequence goes on from NZ_PTXL01000012.1 coordinate 72,345, forward strand.
TCACGGTCTTGCCGAACTCGCCGTCGGGCATCGCCGATTCGGCGGGCGGCGTGAAGCGTTTCGCGGGGGCGGCGGTGGCGGAAGCGGGGGCCGGCGCGGCCGGCGTGTCGGCGGCGAACCCCGAACCGCTCGCCGTCCACAGCAGCGCGGCGAGCGTGCCGCGCGCCCATCCGGACAGGAATCGATCGATCATGGCGTGCTCCGTTGGGTGGCCGCGACGGCCGGCGTGGTGCCGGTGCGAGCGTAGTAGGCGGCCACCGCGTCGATATCGGCGTCGGACAGCTTGCCGGCGATGTGTGGCATCAGCGCCATCGGTCCGGGCGGACGGGTGCCGTGCTGCCACGCATGCAACTGGCCCGCGAGATAGGCGGCCGGCTGCCCGGCCAGCGGCGGAAACGCGGTGCCCACGCCGATGCCGCCGGGGCCGTGGCACTGCGCGCATGCGGGCAAGCCGTCGGTCCAGCGGCCGCGCGTCGCGAGCCATGCGCCGGTGTCCGACGGCCCGGCCGGCGCATTGTCGCCGGACGCCGTACCGGGCGGCGCGGGCAGCGCCGCGAAATACGCGGACACGGCGTCGCGCTCGGGCGCGGAAAGCAGCTTCGCGAGCGGCTGCATGATCGGGTTCTGGCGGTTGCCGTCCGCGAACGCGGCGAGCTGCGCCGACAGATAGGCGGCCGGGATGCCGGCAAGCCGTGGAAAGCCGGCCGCCGCGTTGCCTTCGCCGTGCGCGCCGTGGCAGCCGATGCACGCGGCGACGCCCGCCGCGCTGCCTTGCGTCGCGAGGGTCTTGCCGAGCGCCGCGTCGCCCGCGTATGCGCCGGGCGCGGCCGACAGCAGGCCGGCCGCGGCCAGCCACGCGGCGGCAATGCGGCGGCGCGGCTTCACGATCGAATCGTTCAAGGCTTCTCCTGTGGGGAATGCGTTTTGTTCGTTGGTATGGAGGCGAGGGTTCAGCCCGCGTCGGCCCGGTTGTGCGGCGTGGCTTGTATGCCGGTGCCTGAGGCCGGCATCGACCCGGCACTCGAATCGGCATCGTAGCGCCCGAAGCCGTAGCGCTGGAAGATCCGGAACGCTTCCGGCGAGCGCAGGAACGTGAGCCACTGGCGCGCCGCGTCCGGATGCGGCGCGTCCTTCACGAGCGCGCCCGCGTAGATCTCGGTGCTGTTCTGCGCGGCCGGAATGTCGACGTGGCCGAGCGGATGCCCGGCCTGTTCGTGGAACATCGCCTCGGAGCGCCACAGCACGCCCGCGTCGGCGCGCCCCTGCATCAGGAACAGCGCCGTCTCGCGATGATGGATGCGGGTCAGCTCGGTCGTGCCGGCCCGCACCTTGTCGTCGTAGACGGCGCGCGCGAGCCCGTCGCCGCCCGCCTTGACGAGCGACGCCCGGATCTGCCGCGCGACGCCCTCGAATTCGGGGTTGGGCATCGCGAGCCGCAGGCCCGGTTTCGCGAGGTCGTTCAGCGACGCGATGCGCGCCGGGTTGCCCGCGCGCACCATGATCGCCAGCTGGTTGGTCACGTACGGCACCGCGGGGCCCGCGAGCGTGCAGTCCGCGATCAGCTCGTTGACCTTCGACAGGCCCGCGAAATACGCGTCCGGCTTGACCGTCCAGGTCATGTTGCCGACGGTGATCGTGCCGCCGGCCTTGATCTGCGTGACGAGCAGGCCGGGCGGGATCGTCTCCCAGAAGATCTTCCCGCGAAACTCGGGGTGATCCTGCTCGAACTGCGCGACGAGCGGCGCCATCGCGAAGAAATAGTTGCCGCCGACGAACAGCACCAGCTTCGGCGCGCTCAGGTCGCCGTGGAAATCGGCGAGCACGTCGACCTGCGGCACCGTGAATTCGAGGCCGCGATGCAGCGCGTCGTTGTTGCGGCCGTGCTGCCACGGCGGGAACACGGCGGGGTCGGGGGTGGTCGCGGGCGCGGCGAACGCGGCCGGTGCGGCGATGGCCGCGCACAGCGCGCCGGCCAGTGCGGCCCGCAGGAAGTGGCGGGCCCGGGGCGTCGCGGCCGGTGCGTGAGTGGATGTCATCGCGTGCCTCACTTTGCGTAAGAGAAACCGGCCTGATGCAGCTCCGGCAGCGTGCCGACCGCGCCGGGCGTGACGATCGCGCTCGGGATCACGTGGTTGGTCAGGTCGGCGGCGAGCGCGTCGAGCGGCAGCTTGTCCGGGTTCGCGTTGGCGCCGGCGAGCCGCTCCGCGAGCTCCCAGATCGCGTTGTGGCAGGTCAGGAACACGACGCCGCGCTGCAGCAGCGCGGCGATGCTGTTGTCGCGCGCGGAGAACGCGCCGTCGGCGCTTTCGTGATCGCCCGCGCCTTTCGCCTGCGCGGGCTTCGCGTCGAGCAGCGTGTTGGCCGGGAATCGGTCGCCGGCCCGTTTCGCGAGGCCGTATTTGTCCCACGCGGCCTGGTCGTACAGCGCGAGATGCGCGGTGCCGTGCGTGGCGGACACCACCAGGAAATCCGGGTGCCCGAACGACCAGATCTGCGCGTTCAGTGCGTTGCGCATCAGGTTCAGCCACGGCCCGCCGAGCTCGGTGTTGTCCCACGCCTGCTTCGGGCCGCCGCGATAGCCGAGCACCTCGGCGAGCGCCGCCTGATCCCATTGGTCCGGATGCTCGAGGATCATCGGCACGGTCTTGAAGTCGCGCCGCCTCGGCGTGGCGGCCAGCCGCCGGGTGAGATCGGCGAGGCGGGCGCCGCCGCCGGGCAGCAGCGCGCCGGTGTCGGCGGTGGCCGCCTGCGGGCGGCTCGCGGCGCCGAGCAGCGCCGTGCCGGCCGCAAGGCCGAACGTCTTCAGCGCACTGCGTCGCGTGTGGGGATTCGTCATCGCGTGTCTCCGGATCGGGGTTCGGTTCGACAACCGCGGGCACGCCGGTGCGCGAGTGCGCACGCGCGGCACCACGTCGTGACTGCGCAGCAAGTCTAAAGGGGCGCGATCGATCGCGGAAATCGCGATATCGGATGGGAGATATTCGGGGGCCCGATGATTCGTCTGATCAATGGGCTGCGACGGCCGACGCGCGCGTTACTTCCTGCCGACCGGGTAATGCACGCCGGCCGGGCCGTAGCGTTCGGCATGCGGGAGATGGGCGGGCAGGTGGAAGACGTCGCCGGCACGGTAGCAGCGCTCGTCGTCGCCGATGCGGAGGTGGATTTCGCCGGAGAGGATCAGCGCCTTCGCTTCGAACGGATGTGTGTGTTCGTCCAGCGCGCCGGGCTCGCGCGTGACGGTCACGAGTTCGGCAAAGCCCTCCCGTTCGAGGGCGGCGACAAATGCTTCGCGTTGCATGCGGGCTTCCACGGTGCGTGACGTCTCGCGGCGTCGAACGGCCAGGTTTGCGCACCGGTTGCACCGGCCGCGCGGCGCGTCAGAACGACACCGTCGTCGTGAACGTGACGAGGCGCGGCTCGCCGACCGCCACGATCAGGTTGTTGTTGCTCGACGGGTAGTAAGCCTTGTCGAGCAGGTTCTTCACGTTGAGCTGGAAGCGGGTGGGGAACTTGCCGATCGTGGTTTCGTACGCCGTGAACGCGTCGACGGTCACGTAGCCGGGCAGCGTGAAGCGGTTCGCCGTATCGCCGGGCCGCGCGCCGACGAAACGCGCGCCGCCGCCGAAGCGCCAGCGGCCCGGTAAATTCGCGATCGCGGTGTCATACACCGCGAACAGGCTGCCGGTGTGGTGCGCGACGTTGATCAGCGGCTGGTTGGCCTCGCGGTCGTTCGCGTTCGTGTACGCGTAGCTGCCGATCACGCTCCAGTGGCGCGTGAGCTGCCCCGCGACGTCGAGTTCGACCCCGCGCGAGCGCGCGGCGCCGATCGTCGACGTCACGTTGTCGACGCTCACCGCGACGTTGCGCTTGTCGATCTGGTAGACCGCGAGCGTGCCCGAGATTCCGGGCTTGACGCTGAACTTGAGGCCGGCCTCGACCACGCGGCCAAACTCCGGCGCGAGCGGCGCGGCGGCGTTCGACGACACGTTCGGCTTGAACGAGCGGCTCACGTTCGCGTAGGCCGAGAGCGACGGCGTGAGCGCGTACGCCAGCCCGAATTGCGGCAGCCACACATTGCCGTGCGAGCGGTCCGCGAACACGAACGGCCGCCCCATCCCCGATTCCTGCTGCCAGTCTTCCCAGCGCAGCCCGGCCACCGCGGTGAGCCGTTCGGTGAGGTTCACCGAATCCTGCACGACGATCGAGTATGCGTGCACCTTCGACAGGTTGTCGCTTTGCGTCGGGCTCGGCATGCCGCCGGGCGCGAGCCGGCCGTAGACGGGATCGAACAGGTTGAAGCCCGGCACCGCCTTGCCGCGGATCGTGTCGCCGCGGAAGCTGCGCTGCCGCTCGTATTCGCCGCCGACGTAGAGCGCGTGCTTCATCCCCGCGAGCGTCACGTTGCCGAGCAGGCCGAGCGTCGCGATCTGGTCCGAATCGTTGCGGCCGAGGTTCGCGTCGGACGAGCGCATCATCGCGCCGGTCGCGCCGTTCAGGCCGGTGGCGCGCGTGATGAACTGCGCATAGCGGTCGCGGCCCCAGCCATAGGTCGCGCGCAGCCGCCACGCGTCGGACAGGCGATGCTCGACGCGCGCGCGGAACGTCTCCTGGATGCCGCTGCTCTGCGACCACGCCTCCTCGTAGCGGCGATAGCGCAGCGCATCGTCGAGCCGGCCGTTGACGAGCGCGGTGCCGCGATCGAACGGCGTCGTGTAGTCGACGTACTGGTAGCTGACGTCGATCGACGTGTTCGCGTCGTGCCACGACAGCGCGGGTGCGATCAGCGCGTCGCGCTGGCGGCCGAAGGTGCGCCAGTAGCGGCTCGTGTCGTATTCGCCGGTGAGGCGGAACGCGAGCGTGCCGCCCGCGACCTCGCCGGGCGTGCCGAGCGGGCCGGTGAGATCGAACGTCGCGCCCGCGCCGCCGTGGCTCGTGCGCGTCGCGGAGATCGAGCCGCCGAACGTGTCTTCCGGCTTGCGCGTGACGAGGTTGATCACGCCGCCCGGATCCTGCATCCCGTAAAGCAGCGACGCGGGGCCCTTCAGCACTTCGACGCGGTCGATCGTCGCGAGGTAGCTGTGCAGCACCGGCGTGCGCATGCCGTCGACGAGCACGGAGCCGTCGTTGTTCGAGCCGAAGCCGCGCTTGATGAACGCGTCGCGGGTGCCGCCGAGCGTGTTGGTCTGCGTGACGCCGCTGATGTTGCCGAGCACGTCGTCGAGCGAGCGCGCCTGCTGGTCCTGCATCACGCTGCTGCTGACGACCGCGACGGCTAGCGGAATCTTCTCGAGCGGCGTGTCCGGCGCGCCCGCGATCGACGTGGTGCGCGGCTGGTAGCCGACGGTCGGATCGGCGACCGCCGACGCGTTGACGCTGATCGTCGGCAGCGCGGGCGCAGCGGCACCGGATTCGGCGGTGTCGCCGGCGGCGGCATGCGCGCCGCTCGCGACGCAAAACGTGATCAGGGTGGGCAGGCTCGCGCGCAACGGGCGGAAGGCGCGGGCGCGTCGGGGCGCTCGGCGGACAGGCATGGATCGGTGACGCATGGGATGCTGGGAATCAATCGGGAAAGCGCAGGCCGCGCCAGGGCGGCGGACGCGGCATCTTATTGCTAATGAGAATCATTTGCAATAAAAATGTAAGCCGGACTCACGTGGCGCGCCGTGTCCGGCGGGGTTCGGGGTGCGCGTTCCAGCCGGTTCCGGCCGCGCGGCGGCGCGATTGCACCGCCATGGGCCGTCTGCTACCGTAGCGCGCAAATTCGAACGCACAAGCATTGCGAGAGCGGGGGCCGGTCATGCCATCTTCGTGTCGCGTCGCCATCGACGCGTGGCCGCGCGTCCGCCCGGATCGCGCCGGCAGCGGGGCGATCGCAGCAATTCGCCGTCGGCCGAACAACTGAAAACACGGCGGCGAATCCCGCGGCGCCTGGCCGGGCATCCGGCGCGGCGCCGTCTTTTACTTCAAGACCTGAGAGACCAGAAGATGAACACCATTTCCGCACGATATGCGGCGGCCGCGCTCGTGGCCTGCACCGCGCTGGCAGGCGCCGGGCAGTGCGCCGTGGCCGCGCCGGCCGACGGGGCCGTGCTCGACACGCAATACGGGGCCGTGATCGAGGCGTACACGAAAGACATGGCGGCGGCCAAGGCGAAATACGACGGCAAGCGCCTCGCGTTCACCGGCGCGGTGATGCGGATGGGCGGCGACCCGGGCGGCACGTTCTTCGGCGCGATGACGGCCGGCGGCGAGCAGTTCGATACCCATTTCGACGTGGCCGACCAGGACGCGCTGAAGGCGAAGTTCCCTGGGCGCGAGATCAAGGCGTTCACGGCGTCCGGCAACCTGCGCTTCAGCTGCCTGAACGAGGGCTACATCGACGCGCCGGTGCTGCCGGGCCTCAAGCTCACGCACTGCCGCCTGGGCGATTGACGGCTTGACCGCCCGACCGGCGCGCTCACGCGCCGGTGCCGGCCCCTTCCAGCCGCTGCACGGCTTCGGCCACCTCGTTCCGGAACCGCACCAGCGCCGCCTGCTCCGGCGCCGGCGGCTGCATGGCGGCCCACAGCATGTCGGTCAGCTGCGCGGCCGTGGCGTCGGTATCGAGCTTGCGATGCCCGAGGATCGCGTCCCACAGCACGTGCTCCATCGGGCCGAACACCATCGAGCGCAGCAGGCTCAGCGGCAGGTCGGTGCGCACCTGGCCGGCCGCCTGGCCGCGCGCGAGCACGTCCATCAGCGGCGCCGTATAGCGCCGCTGCAGCGCGGTCAGCTCGTCGCTCAACGCATGCTGTTTCGCGCGGCCTTCCGACAGCACGAGCGCGCACAGCCCGGTGCCGTTCACGAGCATCAGCCGCAGGTGCGTGTGCACGATGAACGCGAACTGCTGGTGCACCGGCGCGTCGAGCGGCATGCCGTGCTCGAACGCCGCGATGATTTCGTCGTACCAGTCCGCGATCACCCGCGCGCACAGCTCGCGCTTGCCGCGGAAGTAGCTGAACACGGTCGCCTCGGATACGCCCACCCGCTGCGCGATCTCGGCGGCGGTCGCGTGCTCGTAACCCTTTTCGGCGAACACTTCACGTCCGGCGCGCAGGATGTCCTGCACGCGCTGCTGGGATTTGCGGCCGGCGGGCGCGCGGGGCGCGTCGGCGCGGTCGGCTTTGACGGTGGCGGTCATGGTGTCGGATGCGGCGGCTGTCATTCGGTGATCATATCTGAGTATCACTCAAAAAACTATTGACGCCAGCCCGCGCAAGGCGCGACACTACGCAAAATTTTCCGCATTATTGGCTAACGAATCGGTGCGACGCCCGGTTTTGAGCAAAACTCAGAAATCGGCATGCGCAACGCATTTTCTGGAGACGGAGGAGACATGACCAACCTGCCCGGCGTGCAATTCATGCTCGGTGAAGACATCGAGATGCTGCGCGACGCCGTCGCGACTTTCGCGGCGAAGGAAATCGCGCCGCGCGCGGCGGAGGTCGACCGTACCGACCAGTTCCCGATGGACCTGTGGCGCAAGTTCGGCGACCTGGGCGTGCTCGGCATGACCGTCGCCGAGGAATACGGTGGCGCGAACATGGGCTACGTCGCGCACATGGTCGCGATGGAGGAGATCTCGCGCGCGTCCGCGTCGATCGGCCTGTCGTACGGCGCGCACTCGAACCTGTGCGTGAACCAGATCCACCGCAACGGCACCGAGGCGCAGAAGCAGAAATACCTGCCGAAGCTCGTGTCCGGCGAGCACATCGGCGCGCTCGCGATGAGCGAGCCGAACGCCGGCTCCGACGTGGTCAGCATGAAGCTGCGCGCGGACAAGCGCGGCGACCGCTACGTGCTGAACGGCACCAAGATGTGGATCACCAACGGCCCCGACTGCGACACGCTCGTCGTCTACGCGAAGACGGACATCGAAGCCGGCCCGCGCGGCATCACCGCGTTCATCGTCGAGAAGGGGATGAAGGGTTTCTCGGTCGCGCAGAAGCTCGACAAGCTCGGCATGCGCGGCTCGCACACGGGCGAGCTGGTGTTCCAGGACGTCGAGGTGCCGGAAGAGAACATCCTCGGCCAGCTCAACGGCGGCGTGAAGGTGCTGATGAGCGGCCTCGACTACGAGCGCGCGGTGCTGTCGGGCGGCCCGACTGGCATCATGGCCGCGTGCCTCGACGCCGTCGTGCCGTACATCCACGACCGCAAGCAGTTCGGCCAGGCGATCGGCGAATTCCAGCTGATCCAGGGCAAGGTGGCCGACATGTACACCACCTTCCAGGCCTGCCGCGCGTACCTGTACGCGGTCGGCCGCCATCTCGACTCGGCGGGCAGCGACCACATTCGCCAGGTGCGCAAGGATTGCGCGGGCGTGATCCTGTACACGGCCGAGAAGGCGACGTGGATGGCCGGCGAGGCGATCCAGATCCTCGGCGGCAACGGCTACATCAACGAATACCCGGTCGGCCGCCTGTGGCGCGACGCGAAGCTGTACGAGATCGGCGCCGGCACGAGCGAGATCCGCCGCATGCTGATCGGCCGCGAGCTGTTCGCGGAAACGCTGTAACGCCCACGTCACGCGAACGGAGCCCTGTCGATGCCGATCATCGAATCCAAGCTGAACCCGCGTTCGGAAGAATTCCGCACGAATGCCGCGGCGCTCGAGGCGGTCGTCGCCGACCTGCGCGCGAAAATCGAACAGCTCGCGCTGGGCGGCGGCCCGGCCGCGCGCGACAAGCACCTGTCGCGCGGCAAGCTGCTGCCGCGCGACCGGATCGCGCAACTGCTCGATCCGGGCACGCCGTTCCTCGAGCTGTCGCAGCTCGCGGCGAACGGCATGTACAACGACGATGCGCCGGGCGCGGGCATCATCACCGGCATCGGCCGCATCGCGGGCCGCGAGTGCGTGATCGTCTGCAACGACGCGACGGTCAAGGGCGGCACCTACTACCCGGTCACCGTGAAGAAGCACGTGCGCGCGCAGGAGATCGCCGCGGAAAACCGGCTGCCTTGCGTGTATCTCGTCGATTCGGGCGGCGCGAACCTGCCGAATCAGGACGACGTGTTCCCCGATCGCGACCACTTCGGCCGCATCTTCTTCAACCAGGCGACGATGTCGGCCGCGGGGATCGCGCAGATCGCCGTGGTGATGGGCTCGTGCACGGCCGGCGGCGCGTACGTGCCGGCGATGAGCGACGAGTCGATCATCGTGAAGAACCAGGGCACGATTTTCCTCGGCGGCCCGCCGCTGGTGAAGGCGGCGACCGGCGAGGAAGTGAGCGCCGAGGATCTCGGCGGCGGCGACGTGCACACGCGCCTGTCGGGCGTGGCCGACCATCTCGCGCAGAACGACCCGCATGCGCTGTCGATCGCGCGCAGCATCGTCGGCAACCTCGGCCCGCGCATCGCGACGCCGGTGACGCTGCGTGAAGCGAAGCCGCCGCGCTACGACGCGCAGAGCCTGTACGGCGTGATTCCGGTGGACACGCGCAAGCCGTTCGACGTGCGAGAGGTGATCGCGCGCATCGTCGACGATTCCGAATTCGACGAGTTCAAGGCGCGCTTCGGCACGACGCTCGTCACGGGCTTCGCGCACATCTGGGGCCATCCGGTCGGGATCGTCGCGAACAACGGCATCCTGTTCTCGGAATCGGCGGTGAAGGGCGCGCATTTCATCGAGCTGTGCTGCCAGCGCAAGATCCCGCTCGTGTTCCTGCAGAACATCACGGGCTTCATGGTCGGCCGCAAGTACGAGAACGAAGGCATCGCGCGGCATGGCGCGAAGATGGTGACGGCCGTGTCGAACGCGAAGGTGCCGAAGTTCACGGTGATCATCGGCGGCTCGTTCGGCGCGGGCAACTACGGGATGTGCGGCCGCGCATTCGCGCCGCGCTTCCTGTGGATGTGGCCGAACGCGCGCATCTCGGTGATGGGCGGCGAGCAGGCCGCGTCGGTGCTCGCGACCGTGCGCCGCGACGGCATCGAGGCGAAGGGCGGCTCGTGGCCGCTCGAGGAAGAAGAGGCGTTCAAGCAGCCGATCCGCGACCAGTACGAGCGCCAGGGGCATCCGTACTACGCGAGTGCGCGGCTGTGGGACGACGGCGTGATCGATCCCGCGCAGACGCGCGACGTGCTCGGCCTCGGCCTCGCCGCGTCGATGAACGCGCCGATCGAGGAGACGCGCTTCGGCGTGTTCCGCATGTAAGGAGCATTGCGATGCGATACGAAACCATCAAGGTATCCGAAGCAGACCGCGTCGCCACCGTGACGCTTGCGCGCCCCGACGTGCGCAACGCGTTCAACGAGACGACGATCGCCGAGCTGACCACGGCGTTCGAATGGCTCGACGCGCACGCGGGCGTGCGCGCGGTCGTGCTCGCGGCGGAAGGCCCCGCGTTCTGCGCGGGCGCGGACCTGAACTGGATGAAGAAGATGGCCGGCTACTCGGACGACGAGAACCGTGCCGACGCGCGCAAGCTCGCGCGGATGCTCGAGGCGATCCACCGCTGCGGCAAGCCGGTGATCGCGCGCGTGCACGGCGACGCGTATGCGGGCGGCGTCGGCCTCGTCGCGGCCGCCGACATCGCGATCGTCGCGGACGGCGCGAAGTTCTGCCTGTCCGAAGCGCGGCTCGGGCTGATCCCGGCGACGATCGCGCCGTACGTGGTGCGCGCGATGGGCGAGCGCGCGGCGCGGCGCTACTTCACGACGGCCGAGGTGTTCGACAGCGCGCGCGCGGCGGCGCTCGGCTTCGTGCACGAGACGGTGCCGGCCGAGGCGCTCGACGAGACGGTCGCGAAGCTCGCGGCGGCGCTCGTCGCGAACGGGCCCGACGCGGTGAGCGCGTGCAAGCGGCTCGTGGCCGACGTCGCGGGCCGTCCGCTCGATGCGGCGCTGATCGAGCAGACCGCCGACTGGATCGCGCGGACCCGCGCGGGTGCGGAAGCGCGCGAGGGCATTGCCGCGTTCCTGGAGAAGCGCACGCCGGCATGGCGGGCGTGACGCACACCAAGGCCGCAGGCCACGACGCTTCGCTCGCGTGAGCGGCGGGCGAAGCGCGAACCCCATCCCTTACCGGACGACATCGAAGCCATGTTCGACAAGATTCTGATCGCCAACCGTGGCGAAATCGCCTGCCGGGTCGCCGCGACGTGCAAACGTCTCGGCATCGCCAGCGTCGCCGTGTATTCCGACGCGGACGCGCACGCGAAGCACGTCGCCGCGTGCGACGAGGCCGTGCATATCGGCGGCTCGGCGGTGGCCGACAGCTACCTGCGCATCGAGCGCATCATCGAAGCCGCGCGCGCGACCGGCGCGCAGGCGATCCACCCCGGCTACGGGTTCCTGTCCGAGAACGAGGATTTCGCGCACGCGTGCGAGCAGGCCGGCATCGTCTTCATCGGGCCGCCGGTCGACGCGATCGCGGCGATGGGCTCGAAGGCCGCCGCGAAGGCGCTGATGCATGCGGCCGCGGTGCCGCTCGTGCCCGGCTATCACGGCGACGAGCAGGACGCCGCGCTGCTGCATCGCGAGGCCGACGCGATCGGCTACCCGGTCCTCCTGAAGGCGAGCGCGGGCGGCGGCGGCAAGGGGATGCGCGTGGTCGAGCGCTCCGACGATTTTCCCGCCGCGCTGGCGTCGTGCCAGCGCGAAGCGGCGAGCAGCTTCGGCAACGACCGCGTGCTGATCGAGAAATACCTGCTGCGCCCGCGCCACGTCGAGGTGCAGGTGTTCGGCGACACGCACGGCAACACGGTCTACCTGTTCGACCGCGACTGCTCGGTGCAGCGCCGTCACCAGAAGGTGCTCGAGGAAGCACCCGCGCCGGGCCTGCCCGACGGCGTGCGGCAGGCGATGGGCGAGGCGGCGGTCGCGGCCGCGCGCGCGGTCGGCTACGTCGGTGCGGGCACCGTCGAATTCATCATGACGGGCGACGCGTTCTACTTCATGGAGATGAACACGCGCCTGCAGGTCGAGCACCCGGTGACCGAGATGGTCACGGGCCTCGACCTCGTCGAATGGCAATTGCGCGTCGCGGCGGGCGAGCCGCTGCCGCTCGCGCAGGCTCAGCTGCGCGTGACCGGCCACGCGATCGAGGCGCGCCTGTACGCGGAGAACCCCGCGCGCGGTTTCCTGCCGTCGACCGGCACGCTGAAGCACCTGCGCCTGCCCGAAGGCGTCGAGTTCTCGATCGGCGCGCCGGTGCGCGTCGACAGCGGCGTGCGCGAGGGCGATGCGATCACGCCGTTTTACGATCCGATGATCGCGAAGCTGATCGTGCACGGCGCGGACCGCGCCGAAGCGCTCGGCCGGATGGCGCGCGCGCTGCGCGACTGCGAAGTGGTCGGCCTTTACACGAACGCGGCGTTCCTGCAGCGCATCGTCGCGTGCAAGCCGTTCGCCGAAGCGGATCTCGACACGGGCCTGATCGAACGCAATCACGACGCGCTGTTCGCGCCGCAGCAGCCGCCGCGCGCGGCGCTGGCGCTCGCCTGCGCGGCGTTGCGCGCGCGCGAGCGCGACGGGGTGTCGGAGAGCGGCACGCCGTGGGCGGCGCTGTCGAACTGGCGGCTGAACGCCGGCTTTCGCCGCACGCTCGAATGGCGCGCGATCGACCGCGACACCGAGCTCACCGTGACCGTCGACGACGACGCGGCCGGCAAGCGGCTCGCGATCGGCGATGCGCCGGCGCAGCCGTTCGCGTGGACGCGCGGCGCGACGCCGCTCGACTTCGACGTGACGCTCGACGGCGTGCGCAGCAGCGGCCGCGTGTACGCGGACGGCGACACGTTCCATGTGTTCACGCAGGGCGCATCCGAATCGTTCGAGTGGCGCAACCTGCTCGCGCACGCGGGCGACGCCGAGCACGGCGGCGGCCGCCTGACCGCGCCGATGCCCGGCAAGGTGATCGCGGTGCTGGTCGAGGCCGGCCAGAAGGTCGAGCCCGGCACGCCGCTGATCGTGATGGAAGCGATGAAGATGGAGCACACGATCGGCGCACCGAGCGCGGGCGTCGTCGCGGAAGTGCTGTATGGCGTCGGCGACCAGGTGGCCGATGGGGCGCAGCTGCTTGTGATGAGCGAGAGCGCTGCATGACGAGCATGAGCGTGAAGACAGCGTAGTCGGGATGTCTGATCGTTGATGCTTGTGCCAGGCGACGCAGAGCCGATCTCGTCGTCGCCTGGCGGTAACCTGGGGGAAAGCCTGGGGGAAGCCTGGCCTAATGCCGACGCATTCCGCCGAACCCGTGCATGCCGCCCGACCCACGCATGCCGCCCGACCCACGCATGCCGCCGAATCCCCTCACACCACCAAAGCCACGCATACCGCCGCCGGGGAACGGGCCGCGATGAAAACCCGCTCCGATTGGTGCGCCGAAATGGCCGTGATTGATCGGATGGAAACGATCGAAGTGGTGAAAGTGATGAAATCGGTCGACAAAGATCAGGCTCACGCCCGCGCCGATGAAGAACGGGGGGCCCCACCACCAGGGGTCGGGATAGGGATAGGCCGCGACCGGATACCACAGCACGCTGCCATCCGGGTTTTGCACGATCTGCCAGGTGCCGTCGCTTTGCAGGCACGCGCGTCCGACGATCTGCTGCATGGTCCCGTCGATCTCTGCCTGCCCGGCCACGGCACGGCAATTCGCGCCGTCGGCCAGCACGGGCGACTCGTCATATGGTTGCGCGAGCGCCGGCGCAGCAAGGCCGAGGCAGGCGAGCAATGCCCCGAAGCGAAGCAGGTTGTCCATGATGGTTGGCCGCAGGAATCTCCCGACGTTTTCGACGTCGCGTCATCGGCGTCATCCAGCACATCGGTGTGCTGGCGCAAATTCACGCCGCCGGCTCGGCAGCGATGGCGGCATGCCGCTCGGGGCGTGGTTGCCCAATCGGTAAACGTTGGCGTACGCCGGCTTATTCCAGTGCCGGGGCATGGCAACGGGGCAACCGGCTCGTCATCCGCGCGTGCTGACGATAAGTGACAGTCTGGCTGCCCGCGATCCGCTAGACTGTCGCGGCGTGCAGGCCGCTTGACGCGAGCGACGCCGCGCGCGCTACACTCCGACAACCCATCACTCCTCTTCGCCGACGATGACGTCACCTGTTGTCCTGAACGGCCTGCGCATCGGCATCACGATCGGCCTGCGCGCCCCCGACGAAAGCCTGTGGATCAACGGCATCAAGCAGAACGCACTGTTTCTCGCGAAGCTGCTGATGGCGTCGCCGCACGGCTATCGCGTGACGCTCGTGAACACCACCGACGTGCCGCTGACCGACGCGTTGCCGTGGCCCCGCGCGGTGTACGACACGCGCGCATTCGCCGACGCGAAGGATTCGCTCGACGTGCTGATCGAACTCGGCGGGCAGATCAGCGAGGAGCAGACCGCCTACCTGAAGGCGCGCGGCACGAAGCTCGTCAGCTATTGCTGCGGCGTCGAGTACATCAACGCGATGGAGGCGATGCTGTTCGGCCGCCGCCTGTGGGATTCGCTCTTCATCAACCGCGGCTTCGACGAGGTGTGGGCGATTCCGCAGATCGCGGAATCATCGCTGCCGTTCCTGCAGTCGCTGCGCCGCTGCCCGGGCCGCGTCGTGCCGTTCGTGTGGGATCCGATGTTCCTCGCCGAGCGTGCCGCCACGCTGCCCGGCCACGGCGAATACCGGCCGAGCGGCGCGCGCGGCAAGCGGCTCACGGTGATGGAGCCGAACCACAACGTGGTGAAGTTCTGCGTGTATCCGCTGCTGATCATCGACGAGGCGTATCGCCGCGACCCGGACGCGATCGCGTTCACGCACGTGACGAACGCTGACCGGCTCGCGCGCGAGAGCCAGGAGTTCGTGATGCTGATGAACTACCTGGAGATCGTGCGGGCCGGCAAGGCGACCTTCGTCGGCCGCTTCGACACGCCGGTGTTCCTGTCCGAGCTGACCGACGTCGTCGTGTCGCACCAATGGGCGAATCCGCTCAACTACTTCTATTTCGACGTGTGCTGGCAGGGGTATCCGCTCGTGCACAACGCGAGCCTCGCGCCCGATCTCGGCTACTACTATCCGGACAACGACGTGCAGCAGGGCGCGGATGCGCTGCTGCATGCGCTGCGCACCCACGACGACGACTGGGCGGGCTATGCGCGGCGCCAGCGCGAGATCCTGCTGCGCTATACGTCGGCGAACCCGGCGCTAGTCGCGGAGTACGACACGCTGCTCGCGCAATTGCTCGGCGCGGCGGCGGGCTGACGGCGACGCCCCGCCCGGGGCGATTCACGATGAAAAAAAACCACCGAAGGCAATGACTTCGGTGGTTTTCAAGGCACAAGTGCGGCGGGCCCCGGGGGTGGTCCCGCCACAAATAATTTTAATGTTAACTATTTCGTAAGATTGTTAAGCACAGTCAGGTTTTATTGGTTGTGTTTGATTTATTCGGATTTTGTCGATGGCGGTGATTATCACTGGGCGTGCGAAGTGAGGTAATCAATTCGCTCGGCCGCCATTGAATTCTTCGGGGAAGGAATAACCGGCAAGGCGAATGCATCTCGTTTTATTGATATTGGTCTGATGATTTTGACGGGCAGATATCGATACCTTGACGGCTCGACCCACGCCTTGCGTGACGCATGTGGCCATTCCCGCTCAAATTGTCATACGAATATGTGGTTCATGGTCGTGCCGGAAGCTGAAGCATTGCTTCCATCCTTTCAGTAAATTTGAATATCGTTAACAGTATTCGAAATGCCTTAAATCTAGAATGACCTTGAGATTATTCGACGGGTATGGGTCGAACGATCGAAGGGTATCGAGTTGAAAGAATGCGGGCGGGGACATCATTATTTCTCCGGTGTTGATTATGAGGGGTGGGTCGATTCATTCGGCTCGCCGTTTGCCGGAATGCCCGGATGAATGCGGACGAGGGTCGCCGGGAGGCGACAATGACAACGAATCGTGACGAAGTCGGCCCGTTGTTCGACACGGGCGGCGCGCATTCCGATCTCCTGGCGGCATGCCGCTACATCGACAGCCGCCTCGAATTCGCGCGCGAGCCTGTGTGCCGGACCGACCTGTCGGGCGGCGAGCTCTATCGCGAATGTCTCGCGCGCTTCAGGGACGAGCAGCGCAACCTGTTGCGGCCGGCCGCGTTCCTGCCGCGTATCGCGGCGATGGGGCTGATGCGCTGGTTCGACCAGCTCGTGGTGCGCCGGACCATCGACAGCCTGCGGGCCGATGTGCACGCCGTATATGGCTGCAACGTGTCGGCGTGCAGCGCGACGGAAGATGTGGCGTGGCGCACGATCTTCGACGGGCTCGACTGCGAGCCGTCGGTCGCGAAGCGCCTGGTGATCGAGATCACCGAAACCGCGCCGCTGAATCCGGTCACCGGCCGCGCGTT
The DNA here is from genome assembly GCF_004343775.1 of Burkholderia sp. SRS-46. Taxonomy (GTDB): domain Bacteria; phylum Pseudomonadota; class Gammaproteobacteria; order Burkholderiales; family Burkholderiaceae; genus Burkholderia. The sequence goes on from NZ_PTXL01000012.1 coordinate 88,722, forward strand.
CGCGCACCGGATCCGGCAGAGCGGATGCCGGATCGCGATCGACGATTTCGGCGTGGGTCACAGCGCGGCAAACCATCTGGTGGTCGGCAATCCGGATATCGTGAAGATGGACCGGTCGATGCTGGTGCTGATCCGCCACAACGCGGTCGGCCGCTATCAGTTGCGCCGGCTCGTCGCGCACGCGTACGAGCACGCGCGGGACGTCGTCGCCGAGGGCGTGGAGAACGAGCTCGACCGGCAGGTGATGATGGATGCGGGCATCCAGTGGGCACAGGGGGATCATTTTTCCGGGCGCGCGAATGCCGCGTGACGCGGTTCGCCCGCTGCGCGGGCAAGGTGAAGCAGGGCGGCGGACTGGCCGCGCGCCCGTATCGCGGCTATCCGGCCGGGGCGCGTGCGGCTCGGCCGGATAGCCGAGTCGTGACAGGGGCAACGGCCGTGGATGGAAACAGCAAGTTGGCGATCCCGCGTGAGCTGGCGGCAATCCGGGAAGTCGCGGACATTCTCCACCGTCTGGGCGCCTCGCCCGCTGCCCGGCACACCGACATGTCGCATTATCTGGACGGCCTGAAGGCGGCCGCGCTGCGGATCGTCGCGACGCGCCTGCCCGACCGCGCGAGCCGCGAACTGGCGGCGCGCTACTACTGCGCAGGGATCCTGGCGGGCGTCTATGGACACGAATCGGCGATCGCGCACGGCATTGCCGGCAGTCTCGAACAACAGGTGAGCGGTGCCCGCTACGGCCGCGCAACGCGCCGCATCTTCGCGTCGCTGATGCGCGCGGGGCGGCGCCAGGGGCGCGACTTCATGGCCGCATGCGGCCATGTCGTGCGCGGCTAGCGCGCCGGCATCAGCCGGGCGCGCTGCCGCCGAACAATCGCTGGATCGCTTCGGAATGCGCGCGGACGTTGGGCTCGGCGCATGCGTCGACGCGGCTCAGGCAGTCGCGGGCCGCGCGCGCATGGTCGTCGAGCCGCGCGTCGTGCGTCTGCGCGGCGGTCGCGATCGCGCGCGCCGCATCGAAGATTTCGAAATCCGCGTAGTAATAGCCGACGTCGCGCAGGAACGGCGAGTTGTGCACCAGCGGATAGTTGCCGTACAGCGCGTCGTAGAGCAGGAAATTCAGGCCGTTTTCCCAGTGGTGCGACACGACGATGTCGGTGTGATGCGCGGCCCACGCGACGAACGGCGCGCGCACGTCGGCCGTCGCCTTGCCGTCGCGTACCATCTCGAGCCCGAGCGCGAGATGCTTGAAGGCGACGTTTTCCTTCTTGTCGAACGTGTTGGTCATGTACACGTGCTCGACCAGCTCCGGATGGGCGACGTAGCATGCGTTTGCAGCAAGCATCGGCACGATCGAACTCTTCACGACGTTCAGGTTCGGCTCGAAGAACGCGATGCGCTTCGCGGGGCCGTGGTTCCGGTAGCCGAAGCGCGCCTTCAGCTCCGGATCGGCCGCGAGGCTTTGCTCGATGAAATACGGCGACCAGATGTGCGGCAGCTCGATCACCGGCGCGCGATAGACGGCCTGGAAGTAGGCCGCGCACGTGTGCATGTGCTGCGGGTTCGTCCACACTTCGTCGAACTGTACGCGATGCGGATTGGGGCGCCAGTCGCTCTTGCCGAAGTTGATCGTCTCGACCGCGATCACGTAGTCGTTGCCGAAGCGGTACGTCACGCATTTCCCGCCGCGCCGCCGCACCGCGTCCGCGTGGCTCGAATCGATGAACGCGTTCATCTCGATCAGCAGGTCGGTCTGATGCACGACGGCCGACAGCGGCCGCAGCGCGTCGCGGAAGGCGTCGAGCATCATCGCCTGCGGATAGTCGGTGACGCCGTCGTCGTGCGCGAGCCACACCTCGCCGACCAGCGGCGACTGCTTCAGCAGCATGTACAGGTACACGCAATGCTGGTTCGCGCCGTTGTACCAGATCGACTGCGCCGCGTCGCGCTGTACGTTCATCGTTATCGCGACATTGATCTTCATGACCGTTTCACCTCAGGGGCGCGCAGGCGGCCGGTGCGTCACGCGTGCCGGTAGAGCGCCGCGATCGCGTCGCTGTAAGCGGCGACGTTGTCGGGGTTGTAGATGCTGACCGAGCTGAGCACGTGCTTCGATTGCTCGCGGTACGCGTCCAGATTCGCATCGTGCTCCGCGAACGCACGCAGCAGCGCGCGGCCGCCTTCCTGGCAATCGAAATCCGGATAGAAATACCCGGCCTTGCCGAGGAACGGCGAGTTGTGGATCAGCGGATAGTCGCCGTACAGCAGTTCGTAGTACAGGTAGTTCTGCGCGTTCTCCCACGTGTGCGACACCACCGCATCGCCGTACGCGGCCATGAACTCGTACACCGCGTAGCGGCTTTCGAACGTCGTGAGGCCGTGGCCGACGATGTCGAGGCTCTTCGCGAAGTGGACGAAGGTCGTGTGATCCTTCAGGTGCAGCGTGTTGCACACGCGCACGAACTCAAGGAAATCGGGCTGCGCGCGATACGCTTCCTCGGTCACCAGCATCGGGATGATGCTCGTCTTCACCATGCAGATGTTCGGCTCGAACATCGTCACGCGCCAGCGCGGCTTGCCGGGTTGATAGCCGAACGACAAACCGGCGCCGAGCGTCGCGCGCGCCTTGTCGAACAGCATCGGGTGCCAGATGTGCGGGACGATCGTGACGGGCGCGCGCAAGCCCGTCTGGTAGTAGTGCAGGCACGAGCGCTCGAATTCGGGAATCGTCCACACCGCGTCGTACGGCGCGCCTGAGAACAGGAAGCCCGACGGCTTGTTGAACATCGCGCGCTCGATGTCGATCACGTAGTCGTTGCCGACCCGCATCGTCACGATCTTGCCGCCGCGCTCGCGGAACGCGCGCAGGTAATCCGCGTTGAGCTGCGCGCTCATCTCGATCAGCACGTCGCAGCGCTGCATCGCTTCGTCCATCGACAGCAGCGGCACGTTCCATTCGCCGAGCATCATCTGCGGATCGGCGGCCTCGCCGCCGCCGTTCACCATCACCGCTTCCGCGACGAGCGGCGACTGGCGCAGCAGCAGGATCAGCAGCAGGCAGTTCTGGAAGATGCCGTTTTCCCACAGCGACTGGCCGGCGCCGCGGACGAACAGCGATACGCCGACGACGAGGCGCTTGCCTGCTTCGGGCGCGGGACGGGCATTGGAGTCCGACATGCGTGCGCTCCGGTTCAGGCGACCAGACGCGCGACAAACGCGTCCAGGTTCGCGGGGTTGTCGATCGAGACCGACTTCAGCAGCCGGTCGGCCTTCGCGCGGTAGTCGTCGAGTCGCGCGTCGTGATGCTGCCATGCGTCGAGCAGCGCGCGGCCGCCCGCTTCGGAGTCGAAGTCCGGGTAGTAGTAGCCGGCGTCGCCGAGCAGCGTCGAGTTGTGGATCAGCGGATAGCCGCCGTACAGCACGTCGTAGTACAGGTAGTTCTGCGGGTTCTCCCAATGGTGGGACACGACCGCGTCCGCATGGCGCGCCATGAAGCCGGGCAGGTCGATGCGCGGCTCGAAGGTCGCCTTGTGCTGGCGCACCAGGTCGAGGCTGTTCGCGAAGTGCAGGAAGGTCGGGTGTTCCTTCAGGTGCATCGCGTTGACGACGAACAGGTGCTCGACCGCTTCCGGGTGCGCGCGATAGAACTCTTCGCACGCGAGCATAGGAATATGGCAGGACTTCACGACCGAGATGTTCGGCTCGAGCGTCGCGAGCCGCCACGCGGCGCGGCCCGGCTGGTAGCCGAACGTCGCGCCTTCGCTCGCGAGCGCGGCGATGCGCCGGTCGAGGAAGTAGGGCGACCAGATGTGCGGAATCGTGTAGACCGGCGCGCGGGTGAGTGTGCGCAGCAGCGGCACGTCGATCGTTTCGGACTTCGCGAGCACCCACACTTCGTCGAACGGCGCGCCGTTGAAGATGTGCCCGGACGGCTTCTCGAAGATCGGCGTTTCGGCCAGGTTGCTGTAGGTATGGCCGACGAAGCACGCGATGCGCTTCTTGCCGAGCGCCTGCAGGCGCTTGAGCCATTCCACCGGCAGCTGCGCGCCCATCTCGATCACGACGTCGAGCTGGTGCGTGACGTCGTTCGGCTGCACGAGCGGCACGTCGAGGCCGTCGAGTTCGAGGCCGGCCGGCAGCGCGCGCGCGTCGCCGCCGTTCAGGAAATAGACGGGGCCGACCCGGTCCGAGCGCTTCAGCATCATCGCGAGGTACGCAATGTTCTGGTGGATGCCGTTTTCCCAGATCGCCTGGCCGTCTCGCGCGAACAGCGAGATGCCGACGGCCGGGCGTTCGTTGCGGGCGCCGCGCGAGGCGGCCTGAAAGTTGTCCGTCACCAGCAATATCCTTCTGCGGCGCCAGCGGTCCGGCGGTGGCGTCAAACGCCGATGCACGGACCTGGCAGGCCGTTGGTTGTCACGTGTGCGCCTGCGGCGGCGCGGCCCCTGGAAACGGGGCGGCCGCCAGCGGCGATTGTGGCACGGAACATGCCGGTTTGTGGAGTCGGGACAGCCCCGACAGCATCGCGGCATGCCTGCCGGCTCGCGGCCGAGGCGATCCGGCGCGATGGGGCCGGCCGGATCCGCGTGGCACGCCGCGATCCGGCCGGTGTCTGTGGTGTGTATTCCGAAACGTCGGCACGGGCCGTGCGCGACGCTCCGGCATCAGCGTTCCAGCGAGATGTCGACGCGCCGGTTGCTCGCGCGTCCTTCCGCCGTGGCGTTGGACGCGACCGGATCCGCGTTGCCGCGCCCCGTCACCGCGACGGTGCGGGCGTTCAGGCCGTGCGCCTTCAGGTAGCCGGCGACGGCTTGCGCGCGGCGCTGCGACAGCGCGAGATTGGACGCGTCGCTGCCGACCGAATCCGTGTAGCCCGTGACCGACACGCGCGTGAAGGCCGCGTCGCCTTGCCTCGCCAGCAGCGCGTCGAGCGTTGCGCGGGCGGTTGGCGTGAGCGTCGCCAGCCCGGTGGCGAACAGTGCATCGCCCGCGAGATTCACGTGCTCGACGGCGGCGGGGGCCGCTGCCGCGGGCGACGAGGCCGGCGCCGGCGCGGCGGCTTCCGGCGCGCCGCACTGGAACACGAGCGTGGCCGGGTCGGCGCCGTCGCGCAGCGCTTTCGCGGCGTCGACCGCGCGCACCGGCTGGTCGCCGCAGATGCGCCGTGCCGCCTTCATGCAGGTATCGGGGCCCGAGAAGATGCCGTGGCAGTCGACCCGGTACGTGCGCACGCCGTCGCGCGGCTGCAGTTCGGACGCGCTGAAGGTGGGGCCCGACGCGGTGGAGCACGCGGCGAGGGAAAGCGCGGAGAGCGCAAGCGCGAGAGTGAGTTTGTTCACGGTGATGTCCTGAATGCGAGCGTTGTCGGAAGCACGCCGCCCGGTTGCCGCGTGAGCGACGGGCCGGGCGGCGCGGCGACGGTTACTTCCACTGATACAGCATGCCTGCGCCGATCACGCGCTGGCTGCCGCTGAAGCCGCCGTTGATCGACGCCTTCAGGTTTTCGGAGATGCGCGCCTGCATGTTGATCGCCATCGCCTTCTGGCCGAGGAAGCTAGACGTGCCGATACCCATCCCGAAGTTCGCGTCGCGGTCGAGTTGCGGGATCGACGCCATCGCGCCGACGGCCGCGATACCCTGCTTCGCCATCTGGTCGGTCTGCTGCAGCTGCGAGCCGAGGCTGTTGATCTGCGCCTGCTGGCCCGACAGCGCCGTCGACAGCGTCGACTGCACGGCGGTCAGCTGGTTCACGTTGACCGCGTCGGTGCCTTGCGTACCCGGCGCGACGTTGATGACCTGGCGCTGCTGCGTGTCGCTGCCGACCGAGACCACGTTCGAACGGTTGCTGTCGTTCGACGCCGCGCCGATCGCCACCGAGTTCGAGCCTGCCGTGACGATCGGGCGGTCGTTGCCGGTGCCGTTCATGTCCGCCGCGATGCCGTTGTTGTTCGCCGTGCGCGTCGTGTTGTTGTTCACCGTGGTCGACAGCTGGTTCAGCTGGTTGTTGATGTTCGTCACGCCGGTGGACAGCGACGCCACCGTGCTGTTCGTCGAGCTGAGGCCCGTAGACAGCGAACCGATGCCGGTCGAGGTCGAGGTGGACAGCGACGTGAGGTTGCTGTTGGTCGACGACAGGCCGGTGGACAGCGAGCTGATGCTGGTCGAGGTCGACGTGGACAGCGATGCGACCGTGCTGTTGGTCGAGCTCAGGCCGGTGGACAGCGAGCTGATGCCGGTCGACAGCGAGCCGATGCTGGTCGAGGTCGACGTCGACAGGCTGTTGACGGCCAGGTTCGTCGCGTTGAGCTGGCTGCCGTTGATCGCGTCCGTGCTGGTGGCCGACACGCGGCCTGCGGCGACGTTGGTGATCTGGCGTTCCGCGCCCGGTGCGCCGACGCTCACGACGCTCGTCGGCGAGCTGCCCGCGAAGAAGTAGGTGACGCCGCCGATCGTCGTGCTCGACGTCGGGTTGGCCGCGGCCGTGACCGAGTTCGTGCCGAGCGCGACGTCGTTGATGTTGTTCGCGACCGCGTTCGAGCCGAAGGCCAGCGAGCCGGCGCCGGCCGCCGTCGACGTGTTGCCGAGCGCGAGCGAACCGTTGCCGGTTGCCGTGTTGGCGTTGCCGATGGCCAGTGCGCCGTCGCCGGTTGCCGTGTTGTTCGCGCCGAGCGCGACCGCGCCGGTGCCGGTGGCCACGTTCGGATCACCGATCGCGACCGCGCCGTCGCCGCTCGCGGTGTTCGCGACGCCGATCGACACGGCCTTGCCGCCCGTCGCCGAGGCGTTCTGGCCGATGGCGACCGCGCCGTTCGACGAGGCGTTCGCGCCGTCGCCGACCGCGACGCTGCTCGCGCCCGAGGCGCTGGCGTTCACGCCGGCCGCGAGGGCGTTGACGCCGGTGGCGCCGTCGTTGTTGTAGTTGGCCTGCTGCGTGCCGTTGTCGTTGACGCTGTAGTAGTGCGTCTTCGCGGCCTGGATCGCGGTCGAGGTCGAGGTGGACAGCGACGTGATCGAGCTGGTCGCCGTCGACAGGCCGGTGGACAGCGAGCCGATGCCGCTCGTCGTGGAGGTCGACAGCGACGCGACGGTGCTGTCGGTCGTGCTCAGGCCGGTGGACAGCGAGTTGAGGCCGGTCGAGGTCGACGTGGACAGCGAAGCGACGTTGCTGTTGGTCGTGCTCAGGCCGGTGGACAGCGAGCCGATGCCGGTCGAGGTCGACGTGGAAAGCGAGGCGACGTTGCTGTTGGTCGTGCTCAGGCCGGTGGACAGCGAGCTGATGCCGGTCGAGGTCGACGTGGAAAGCGAGGCGACGTTGCTGTTGGTCGTGCTCAAGCCGGTGGACAGCGAGCCGATGCCGGTCGAAGTCGACGTGGACAGCGAAGCGATCGAGCTGGTTGCCGTCGAGATGCCCGTCGATGTGGAGGTCGAGAGCGAAGCGACGGAGCTGTCGGTCGAGCTCAGGCCGGTGGACAGGGAGCTGATGCCGGTCGAGGTCGACGTCGAGAGCGAAGCGATCGAGCTGGTTGCGGTCGAGATACCCGTCGACGTCGAGGTCGAGAGCGAAGCGACGGAGCTGTCGGTCGAGCTCAGGCCGGTGGACAGCGAGCTGATGCCGGTCGAGGTCGACGTGGACAACGAAGCGATCGAGCTGGTTGCGGTCGAGATGCCGGTCGACGTGGAGGTCGACAGCGACGCGACGGAGCTATCGGTCGAGCTCAGGCCGGTGGACAGGGAGCTGATGCCGGTCGAAGTCGACGTGGACAGCGAAGCGATCGAGCTGTTGGTCGTGCTCAGGCCGGTGGACAGCGAGCTGATACCGGTCGAAGTCGACGTGGACAGCGATGCGACCGAGCTGTTGGTCGTGCTCAGACCCGTCGACAGCGAGCTGATACCGGTTGAGGTCGACGTGGAGAGCGAGGCGATCGAGCTGGTTGCGGTCGAGATGCCGGTCGACGTGGAGGTCGAGAGCGACGCGACGGAGCTGTCGGTCGAGCTCAGGCCAGTCGACAGCGAGCTGATACCGGTCGAGGTCGAGGTGGACAGCGAAGCGATCGAGCTGGTTGCCGTCGAGATGCCGGTCGACGTGGAGGTCGACAGGGAGCTGATGCCAGTCGAGGTCGACGTGGACAACGAAGCGATCGAGCTGGTTGCGGTCGAAATGCCGGTCGACGTGGACGTCGAGAGCGAAGCCACGTTGCTGTCGGTCGAGCTCAGGCCGGTCGACAGGGAGCTGATACCCGTCGAAGTCGACGTGGAGAGCGAAGCGATCGAGCTGGTTGCGGTCGAAATGCCGGTCGACGTGGAGGTCGACAGCGATGCGACCGAGCTGTCCGTCGAGCTCAGGCCGGTCGACAGCGAGCTGATGCCCGTCGAAGTCGAGGTGGACAGCGAAGCGATCGAGCTGGTTGCCGTCGAGATGCCGGTCGACGTGGAAGTCGACAGCGATGCGACCGAGCTGTCGGTCGAGCTCAGACCCGTCGACAGCGAGCTGATGCCGGTCGAGGTCGACGTGGACAGCGAAGCGATCGAGCTGGTTGCGGTCGAAATGCCGGTCGACGTGGAGGTCGAGAGCGAAGCGACGTTGCTGTCGGTCGAGCTCAAGCCGGTCGACAGCGAGCTGATGCCGGTCGAGGTCGACGTCGAGAGGGAAGCGATCGAGCTGCTGGCCGTCGAGATGCCCGTCGACGTGGAAGTCGACAGCGAAGCCACGGAGCTGTCCGTCGAGCTCAAACCGGTCGACAGGGAGCTGATACCGGTCGAGGTCGAGGTGGAGAGCGAAGCGATCGAGCTGGTTGCGGTCGAAATGCCGGTCGACGTGGAAGTCGACAGCGACGCGACGGAGCTGTCGGTCGAGCTCAAACCGGTCGACAGCGAGCTGATACCGGTCGACGTCGAAGTGGAGAGAGAAGCGATCGAGCTGGTGGCCGACGAAATGCCAGTCGACGTGGAAGTTGACAGCGAAGTCACGCTGCTATCCGTCGTCGAGAGTCCGGTCGACAGCGACGCGATCGCGCTGTCGGACGACGACAGCGTCGAGGACAGCGATGCGACCGTGCTGTTCGTGCTCGACAGGCCGGTGGACAGCGAGCCGATGCCGGTCGAAGTCGACGTGGACAGCGACGTGATGCTCGAATTGGTGGTGCTTGCGACGGCGTAGAGCTGGCTGCCGTTGATCGCGTCCGTGCTGGTCGACGTGATCTGGCCGGCCGCCACGTTGGTGATCTGACGCTCTGCCCCGGCTGCACCGACGCTCACGACGCTCGACGGCGTGGCGCCGGCGAAGTTGCCGTATGTCGTCGAGCCGATGGTCGCGCTGCTGGTCGGGTTCGCGGCCGCGGTGACGGAGCCGCTGCCGAGCGCGACGTCGCCGGCGTTGTTCGCGACGGCGTTCGGGCCGATCGCGACCGAGTCGGCGCCGAGGGCCTTGCTGTCCGGCGCGGTCGAGTTCGCGTGGAAGTACTTGATGCCCTGGCTGTTGATGTTGTCGATCGCCGAGCCGACGTTGTTGTTGTTGGTCGTCGTGCCGTTCGCGTTGTACGTGGTGTACGACGGGGCCGAGATCGTGCCGGTCGCGGGGTTGTACGTTGCGCCGCCACCGAGCGCCGCGGCGGTGCTGTTGCCGAGGTTGTTGGTGGTGGTCGTCACCGAGCTCAGGCCGGTCGACAGCGAGCTGATGCCCGTCGAGGTCGACGTCGAGAGGGAAGCGATCGAGCTGGTTGCCGTCGAGAACCCGGTCGAGGTCGAGGTCGACAGCGAAGCCACGGAGCTGTTGGTCGTGCTCAGGCCGGTGGACAGCGAGTTCACGCCGCTTTGTGCGGTGCTGATGCCGGTCGACGTGGAGGTCGACAGCGATGCGACCGAGCTATCGGTCGAGCTCAAACCAGTCGACAGCGAGCTGATGCCCGTCGAGGTCGACGTCGAGAGGGAAACGATCGAGCTGGTGGCCGTCGAGATGCCGGTCGAGGTCGAGGTCGACAGCGAAGCCACGGAGCTGTTGGTCGTGCTCAGGCCGGTCGACAGGGAGTTGACGCCGCTTTGAGCCGTGCTGATACCGGTCGACGTGGAGGTCGACAGCGAAGCCACCGAGCTATTGGTCGAGCTCAGGCCGGTGGACAGCGAATTGACACCGCTTTGAGCCGTGCTGATACCGGTCGACGTGGAGGTCGACAGCGAAGCGACCGAGCTATCGGTCGAGCTCAAACCAGTCGACAGCGAGCTGATGCCGGTCGAGGTCGACGTCGAGAGGGAAACGATCGAGCTGGTGGCCGTCGAGATGCCGGTCGAGGTCGAGGTCGAAAGCGAAGCCACGGAGCTGTTGGTCGTGCTCAGGCCGGTGGACAGGGAGTTGACGCCGCTTTGAGCCGTGCTGATACCGGTCGAGGTGGAGGTCGACAGCGAAGCCACCGAGCTATTGGTCGAGCTCAGGCCGGTGGACAGCGAGTTGACGCCGCTTTGAGCCGTGCTGATACCGGTCGACGTGGAGGTCGACAGCGAAGCCACGGAGCTGTTGGTCGTGCTCAGGCCGGTGGACAGCGAGTTGACGCCGCTTTGTGCGGTGCTGATGCCGGTCGAAGTGGAGGTGGAGAGTGATGCGACCGAGCTGTCGGTCGAGCTCAAGCCGGTCGACAGCGAACTGATGCCCGTCGAGGTCGACGTCGAGAGCGAAGCGATCGAGCTGGTGGCCGACGAGATGCCGGTCGAAGTCGAGGTCGAAAGCGAAGCCACGGAGCTGTTGGTCGAACTCAGGCCAGTCGACAGCGAGTTGACACCGCTTTGTGCCGTGCTGATGCCCGTCGAAGTCGACGTCGAGAGCGATGCAACCGAGCTGTTGGCCGTCGAGATGCCGGTCGAAGTCGAGGTCGACAGCGAAGCCACGGAGCTATTCGTCGAGCTCAAACCCGTCGACAGCGAACCGACGCCCGTCGACAGCGACGAAATCGCGGACGTGTTCGCGTTCAGGCCGGTCGACAGCGAGCCGATGGCCGTCGACGTCGACGTCGACAGCGTATTGATCGCGGTGTTGGCTGCGAAGAGCTGCGAGCCGTTGATGGCGTCGGTGCTGGTCGCGGAGACCTGGCCGGCCGCGACATTGGTGACCTGGCGCTCGGCGCCGGCCGCGCCGACGCTGACGACGCTGCTCGGGTTCGTACCGGCAAACGAATAGCTCGTGCCGCCGATGGTGGCGCTCGCGGTCGGGTTGGCTGCCGCCGTGACGGAGCCGTTGCCGAGCGCGACATCACCGGCGTTGTTCGCAACGGCGTTCGGCCCGATCGCGACGGAGTTGGCGCCGAGGGCCTTGCTGTCCGGCGCGGTCGAGTTCGCGTGGAAGTACTTGATGCCCTGGCTGTTGATGTTGTCGACCGCGGAGCCGACGTTGTTGGCGGTGGTCGTCGTGCCGTTCGCGTTGTACGTGGTGTACGACGGGGCCGAGACCGTGCCGGTCGCCGGGTTGTAGGTCGAACCGCCGCCGAGCGCCGCGGCGGTGCTGTTGCCGAGGTTGTTGGTGGTGGCGGTGACGGTGCTCAGGCCGGTCGACGTGGACGTGGACAGCGACGCCACCGAGCTGTTGGTCGAGCTCAGGCCGGTGGACAGCGAATTGACGCCGCTCTGTGCGGTGCTGATCCCCGTCGAAGTCGACGTCGACAGCGAAGCCACGGAGCTATTGGTCGTGCTCAGGCCAGTCGACAGTGAATTGACGCCGCTCTGCGCGGTGCTGATGCCGGTCGACGTGGACGTGGAGAGCGACGTGACCGAGCTATTGGTCGAGCTCAAGCCGGTGGACAGCGAGTTGACGCCGCTCTGCGCGGTGCTGATGCCGGTCGACGTGGACGTGGAAAGCGAAGCCACCGAGCTATTGGTCGCGCTCAAGCCGGTGGACAGCGAGTTGACGCCGCTTTGCGCGGTGCTGATACCGGTCGAAGTGGACGTCGACAGCGAAGCCACGGAGCTGTTGGTCGAGCTCAGGCCGGTGGACAGCGAGTTGACGCCACTTTGTGCCGTGCTGATGCCAGTCGACGCGGACGTCGACAGGGAGCTGATGCCCGTCGAAGCCGACGTCGACAGCGAAGCAACCGAACTATTGGTCGTGCTCAGGCCAGTCGACAGCGAATTGACGCCGCTTTGCGCGGTGCTGATGCCGGTCGACGTGGACGTGGAGAGCGACGTGACCGAGCTATTGGTCGTGCTCAAGCCAGTCGACAGCGAATTGACGCCGCTCTGCGCGGTGCTGATGCCGGTCGACGTGGACGTGGAGAGCGACGTGACCGAGCTATTGGTCGTGCTCAGGCCAGTCGACAGCGAATTGACGCCGCTTTGCGCGGTGCTGATGCCGGTCGACGTGGACGTGGACAGCGAAGTGACCGAGCTATTGGTCGCGCTCAAGCCCGTCGACAGCGAATTGACGCCGCTCTGCGCGGTGCTGATGCCGGTCGACGTGGACGTGGACAGCGACGTGACCGAGCTATTGGTCGCGCTCAAGCCCGTCGACAGAGAATTGACACCGCTCTGCGCGGTGCTGATGCCGGTCGACGTGGACGTGGACAGCGAAGTGACCGAGCTATTGGTCGCGCTCAAGCCAGTCGACAGCGAATTGACGCCGCTTTGCGCAGTGCTGATCCCCGTCGACGCCGACGTCGACAGGCTCGTGATGCTCGACGTGGTCGTGCTCGCCACGGCATAAAGCTGGCTGCCGTTGATCGCGTCGGTGCTGGTTGCGCTGATCAGGCCGGCTGCCACGTTCTGAATACGGCGCTCGGCACCGGCCGCGCCGACGCTCACCACGCCATTGGCCGAGTTTGCCCCCGCATAGGTGCCGAACGTCTGGCTGCCGATCGTGGTGCTGCTGACCGTCCCGGTGCCGCCGGTCGCCGCAGTCGCCGTACCGGCCGTAACAGAGTTATTTCCAAGGGCAACGGAGCCCGTGACGTTGGCCGTCGACTGGTAGCCAAACGCCAACGCGTTGCCGGCCGAAGCGACCGATTGATAGCCAAGGGCGACCGCATTGCCGGCGCCGCTTGCGTTCGCAAAAGAGCCGATCGCAATGTTACCGGCTTGAGAAGCCGTGGTCGTCTGACCGATCGCAATACTCTGGACCGCGCTTGCCGTCGCCACCCCAAGCGCAACCGCACCTCCGCCGGAAGCAAGGGCATTGACGCCGAGCGCGGTAGCGTAGTTCGCCGTCGCGGAACTTCCGCTTCCCAAAGCAGTGGCGGGCGCCGAAGCCCCTCCCGCATACGCGGAAGCACCTACCGCGGTTGAACCCGCATACGAGGCAACGGCGCTACTGCCGATGCCGACCGAACCCGTACCCGTCGCGGTATTGGCACTGCCGATTCCGACCGCGCCCGTACCCGTCGCCGTATTGCCGCTGCCGAGTGCGATCGCGCCGGTGCCGTTCGCGGAATCGTTGGCGCCGAGCGCGACTGCACCCGTGCCGGTTGCGACGTTCGGATCGCCGATCGCCACCGCGCCGTCGCCCGTCGCCGTCTGGCCGCGGCCGATCGCAACCGCGCCGCCGGCTGCCGTGCCGCTGTTCGCCGTCGTGCCGCTCGAGCCGATCGCGACGTTCTGGCCGGTCGCGCCGGACACGATGCCGTCGCCCTCGGCGATGCCGTATGCGCCGTTGACCGTTGCGCCTCGCCCTATCGCGATGCCCGATGTGTTCGCAGCGGCAACGGCAGCTTGAGTGCCAATCGCAATAGCATTGCTCGCAGCAGCAGTTGCCGAAAAGCCTTCCGCTATGGCGGCTTGTCCGCTCGCTATTGCAACATTCCCAATCGCCGTTGCGCTCGCACCGCTTCCAACCGCACCCCAGCCCAATGCAGTCGCGACAGAGCCAGACGCAGTAGCACCATTACCAACCGCAGTCGCCTGAGTATTGGATGCGGTGGCACCCGAGCCTAATGCCGTCGAATTGGTCCCGGATGCCGTTGCATTGAAGCCGTACGCGTTGCTGGCCGTTCCTGAAGCGGTGGCATAGGTGCCGACGGCGGTCGCGCTGTTCGCCGCCAGCGTGGCAAGCCCGATCCCGACGGCGCCGTCACCCGTCGCCGTCGCGAACGTTCCGAACAACGTCACGCCGTTATAGCCGATCGAGTAACCGCCGCCGTTGGCGTTGCAACCCGCGACGTTCGACCAGGTGCCGCTGCCATCGGTCGGGCCGGCAGTGACGGCCGGAAGCGTACGGCCGAGCACCGTGCCGCTACCGCTATTGCAAGCGAGTGACCCGGAGTAGGTCGACGCGTAACTGGCCGATGCCGACGTTGCGAGGAGCAGGCTGACGAGCAGCCTGACGGAGGCCGAGCGTTTGCTCTTGCCGTGAGCGGAAGCCAGCTCCGATGCGGCGACCCAGGTGCCGAGCGATTCGTTCCAGACTGAGCGGTATGTGCGGTTCATATCCAACTACCTCCAAATAATCACGCAACACACCAGGCAAGTTCGTCAGAAGAATAAGCCGTGCGCTCGCGCTAATCGAATTTTTGTTTGCGGAGTTTATTTGACGGGTGTTTTTGAGACTTATAAAGAGTGACAAATCCGACGTTGGAAAAGTTGAAATTTGGTTAATGATCGGGATGTCGGGTCGCGTCCAGGACAGGGTCTGTTAAATCGTAAGATTGTTAAATGTAAGGATGTGGCGCGAGCGTGGCGTGACTGAAAAGCCAATATAAAACAATGACTTGATGTGGTTTTTGTCGAGGCGTGAAGACCTTCGTGACGTTGACTGTAGGGAGGATGAAATGGCAAACGTTTGCGCGTTTTTCTAGACCTTTCAATTCGGTAATGTACTTTGTGTTTGGCGGGGTGATTTTGAGATGGGATGATTGTTAATGTGTTGGCGTGGTTATTGGATTAACGTGTGTTTTATTTTTATTTATAAACATGGCTTGAAAATCACTTGAAATCCAATTGACCTACTATGCGGATTTGAGCATCGTGCATCGCCGGGAGGCCCGCGTGACGAGCCTTGTGCGCGTTGCAGCCGATCGCGGGTGCGCAAAAAAACAGGCAAACGGCACGGCATGGCCAACTGTTTCGGTTTCAGGTATCGATCGGCGTTTTTGTTGACGAAATGTGACAATCGTCGCGCGCATGAATTCGCCGTTCGCGCTGCTGCGGCACTGCGGAAGATTGCCGCTGCCGGGGCGATCGTCCGGCCGGCTCGAGAAGCGGGGCAAGGAGGTGGCGCAGCGCGCGGATCATGCCGTGCGCCATCTGCGCCGGCTAACAATTTGTAAGAAGGATGCCGGCTCGAACGATGTTGCACCAAAAAAGTGCAAATACGAGACAGGCGAGTCCGGCCCGGAGCGCTACTTCCGGATGAAGCGCCGTGCGAAGCGCGCCATGCGCGGGACGAACATCGGGCGCAGCAGGCGCTCGTCGTAGCCGGCCATGCGCCGGTCGTTCTCGGCGACGCACAGTTCGATCAGTTCGCGCGGATCGAGCGCGCCGCCGACGGCCGCGGTGCCGGTTGCCGGGAAGTTCGCGTCGTGCGCGACGCCCTCGGCGTCGATCCCGCGCGCGATGCCGATGCGTTCCCAGATCAGGAACGCCCACACGGCGGCGACCTTCGCGAAGAACGCCGGCCGGCGCCACCACGCGAGGTTGCGCCAGTACCACGCGTACCAGTTGACGAAGAACAGGATGTGCCGGCCTTCCTCCTGGATCACCGGCTCGAAGGTGTCGACGAGTTCGGGCGGGAAATAGCCGGAGCGCTGCGCGGAGCCGAACAGGCCGAACGCTATGAAGCTGTCGATGCACTCGCTGAAGCCCGTTACCAGCCACGCCCATTCGGCGTTCTTCGGCGCGGGGTAGGCCGGCTCCGGCGCGAGCGGGATGCCGTATGCCTCGACCAGTTTCGACAGCACGACCTTGTGGCGCGCTTCCTCGCCGCCGTCCAGGTCGAGCGCCTGCCGCAGCAGCGGATCGCGCACGCTCGATGCGAACGTCGCGACGCGAATCGACGCGCGGCCTTCCGTCTGCACCGCGATGTCCCAGATCGGCAACGCCGTGAGCCGCGCGAGCGCGTCGGGTTCGAGCGGCGGCCAGTCGATCACGGCCGGCTTGTATGGGTTGTGTGTGTCGAGCAGCATGCGGCAGAACATCTGCAGATGCGCATCGGAGCCGGCTTTCACCGGGCCTGCCTGGTCGAAGGTCCAGTTGCGCATCGCGTGATCGGCTGCCCGCTCGTGGCGCAGCGTGTCAGTCATGGCATTTTTACCGCGACGACGGAGTGAACGAGTCTCCCACAGCGCCGGTTTTCGCGTATTTTTGCGCGGCCATGCGCGCGGCGGCGTGATGCAGGTCAAGCGTGCGCGTCCACCCACAGGCGGCCCCAGCGGGACGCGTAGGCGAGCGCATGTTCCTCTTCGAAAAAGAAGTCGATCGCGTCGAACGACAGGGCGCGCGACGGGCCGCCGCTGGCCTTCTCGATCGTCAGGTTGGCGGCGAACAGGCCGTTCGGCAGCCGCGCGGCGTCGAGCGCGACTTCGTAGCCCTTGTAGCGGATCGTGCGAGTCATGGCGTGCGCGAGGAAGGTTCGGGCTTCCAGCGTACGAAAACCCGCGAGCCGCGTGAACCAATCTTTCGGCCAATGCAAATCACGTCACGGGCCGGATCGTTATCGGCGGGGCGGCGCCGCGCCGATAACGATCGACGGCGACAGCCGGATGCGCGCCGCCCGCGCGCGGCGGGCGACGCCGGGCGCGGGCGGCGGACGAAGCAGGGTGTCAGTGGTTGGCGATCTTCAGCACCGGCGCGAGCGCGTCGACCGATGCCGCATGCGAGGCCGCGCGGTGCGAGGCGAACGCGAGCGCGAATTCGGCGGCCTGGCTGCCGACCGTCTCGAGCTGCGCGACGACTTTCGGATCCGAGCAGCTGTCGGCGCTCTCGAAGCGCGTTTCGAGCGTGTTCACGGTCGCGCCGAACGGCGTCGGCCAGCCGCGCAGCGCGTGCACGATCGAGCGCAGCGACGTCAGCACGGTGCCGGCCGCCTGCCAGCCGTACGCGGTAACGATCAGGCCGACCGCGCGGCCGTCGAGGTACGGGGGTTCGTCGCCGCGCAGTTCCTCGAGCGTGTCGAGCGCGTTCTTGACGAGACCGGACACGCCGCCGTGGTAGCCGGGCGTCGCGATGATGATCGCGTCGGCGTGGCGCACGGCGTTGATCAGCTCGCGCTGCGAGTCGGTCAGCGTCTTCTGTTCGGGCGCGTAGTGCGGCAGCGTATGCAGGAATGGCCCGTCGAACAGCTGGGTGCGGGCGCCGGCCGCCTGCGCGCCGCGCAGTGCGAACGACAGCGCGCGCTCGGTCGACGACGCTGCGCGGGTGGTGCCGCCGATGCCGACGACGAACGGCCGGCGATGTTGATCGAATGCAGTCAAGGGGGGCGCTCCTTGGAGATGGCTTGCCCGGCTAAGCACAGGCTTAAAACCGCATGGTAACGACCTCGCCGCCAGTCTGAAAACGACTTTTCGTTCTATCGATATGCCGCGCGGGCGGGGGAACCGTTGTTGCGGCCGGGCAGATCGATAGCAGAAATGCTTGGTTGGGCGGGCGGCGGGCCGTCGATATGATGGGCCCGTCTCCTCCATGATGTCTCTACTGACATGGGTTGGCCCCGCCGGCACGGATGCAGGCGGGGCTTTTTTTCGTCTGGCCTCGGCCAGCGCGCGCCGGCGCCCGCCGGCTGCGCCTACTCGAACACCGGCCGGAAAAAGCTGCGTTCGTAGCGGACGATGCAGCGGGTTTCCTCCGCGTACCGGAACGCGGCGACGCACGCCGGATCGTCCATCGACTGCCGGCGGTAGGTTTCGTACGCGGCGAGGCTCGGGAACGAGAACATCGCGAGCGCGATGTCGTTGTCGCCCTCGGACGGCAGGAAGTAGCCGTGATGCGTGCCGCCGAACTTCTCGACCAGCGGGATCCACATCTTGCCGTAGGTTTCGAATTGCTCGAGCTTGTATGGGTCGACGACGTAGCGAAGGAAGCAGGTGATCATGGGTGTGTGCGATCGGTTGCGGACGCACGAGTCTGACGCGCGAACCGGGTGCCGTCAAATCGCCGGGCACACGCGCGAAACGAAACTTTTTACGACATTTTTTCTTGCGACGGCCAATCGCGCCGCCCTAGACTTCGGGCATCTGAAGAGACGGAGCAACACCATGCCCAAACCCTCGAACGCAGCCATCGACCCTTCGCCTGTCACGCCGCCGGCGCCGCGCGCCGAGCGCATCGTCGTGCGGCGCTTCGATCCTGCATTCGACGGTTACGCGCCGCTCACGGACATGCTGCATCGTGCGTTCGCGCGGCTCGGCGCGATGGGGCTGAACTGCACGTGCGTCGACCAGACGGAAGCCGTCACGCGGCGGCGGACGGAAGCGGGCGAATGCTTCGTCGCGGTCAGCGGCGCGCGCGTGATCGGCACGATGACGCTCCATGCGTCGGATCCGGCGTCCGCGTGCTCGCTGTATCGTCACGACGGCGTCGCGAGCGTGCGGCAGGTTGCGGTCGATCCGGCGTGGCAGGGGCGCGGCGTCGGCGCGACCTTGCTGTCGTTCGCCGAGCAATGGGCCGCGACGCGCGGCTTCGCGCTGCTGGCGCTCGACACGCCCAGGCCCGCGGCGCATCTGCTCGCGTTCTACCGTGCGCAGGGTTTCGAGCGCGTCGATGTCGTGCGGTTCGCCGGCAAGCGCTACGACAGCGCGATCCTGTGCAAGCGGCCGGTCGCGGCGCGAGGCCGGCGCGTGTCGCCCGCGTCGTGGGCGGCGGTGCGCATGGCGGCCGTATGGCGCATCGGGCACGCGATGCCGGCGCGCATCGTCGCGGCGGCCCGCGCGGGCATGCGGATCCGCCGCGTTGCGCCGTCGGCGGCGCGATGCGGGCGGATGCGCGTCAGGCAAGCGGCGCGCGGCGAGTCGAGCATCCGCTTCGGATGACGCTGTGCGTGGTTCGATTGAGCATCGAATGGCGATGCATCAATATGGTTGCGCACGCAACTTAATCGTCACGTCGCATGTGATCGTGTAGCCGGCCGATCACGCGGAGGGTTGCGAGCGCGCTCGCTTCGACTCCGCCGGCGACGAAACCGGACGGCGCCCGCAGCGCGACGTCCGCCACCCATCGGCGCGCACCGTCGCCGCGCCACTTTTCCGCACGTTCATTCTTTTTCCTCGCGCATCCCGCGCACCGGCGCGCCACCAGGACGCGAACGAAACCGCCCGATCGGACGCGGATTTGTCTGAAAGCGACGCCGCCGTCGCCGCTCCCGCACCACTTCCATCGCCCTTCTTCCCGCACGCTGCTCCGCACAAGATCCGGCCGCGACGCTTGCCGGCTCTGGCCGCGCGCGTACTGCGCCGCCGCAAACCGGCCGTGCCGCGCGCACGGCCTCGCGCGGCGCGGCCGGGGGGGCGTCTTCCCGCGTGTCGTATTTGCGCAAGCGTTTGTCGTAATTCGTCGGCAGGTCGGGGTTTTTTCTGGCAACTATGTAGGCACGCTGTGACATGCGTGAGTCCCCGCTACACGAGGAGAAGGTTTCGATGGATGCCCCCAAGGTCGTAGTCGAAGGTCTGTGCAAGGTATTTGGAAGCAACCCGCAGCAGGCGCTCGACATGCTCGCTGCCGGTGCGACGAAGGATGATGTACTCAAGCGCACGGGCCAGGTCGTCGGCGTGCACAACGTGTCGTTCGACGTGCAGGAAGGCGAGATATTCGTGCTGATGGGCCTGTCCGGCTCCGGCAAATCCACGCTGATCCGCCTCGTGAACCGGCTGGTCGATCCGAGCGCCGGCAAGGTGATGATCGACGGCCTCGACGTCGCCTCGGCGCGCCGCTCGGCACTCACCGCGCTGCGCCGCAAGGACATGAGCATGGTGTTCCAGTCGTTCGCGCTGATGCCGCATCGCACCGTGGTGTCGAACGCCGCGTTCGGCCTCGAAGTCGCGGGCGTCGGCAAGAAGGAGCGCGAACGGCGTGCGATGGAGGTACTCGAGCAGGTCGGCCTCGCACCGTTCTCGCAGAAGCTGCCGTCCGAGCTGTCGGGCGGCATGCAGCAGCGTGTCGGCCTGGCCCGCGCGCTGGCCGTGAACCCGTCGCTGATGATCATGGACGAGGCGTTCTCCGCACTCGATCCGCTCAAGCGCCGCGAAATGCAGGACGTGCTGCTGCAACTGCAGAAGGAGCAGCGCCGCACGATCATGTTCGTGTCGCACGATCTGGAGGAAGCGCTGCGCATCGGCAACCGCATCGCGATCATGGAAGGCGGCCGGCTCGTGCAAGTCGGCACGCCGCAGGACATCATCGCGAACCCGGCCGACGACTACGTGCGCGCGTTCTTCGACGGTATCGACACCAGCCGCTACCTCACGGCCGGCGACCTGATGCAGACGGGCGCCGTGCCGATCGTGTCGAAGTGCGATGCCGCGAACGTCGCGGCGACGCTGAACGGCAGTGCCGAGTACGCGTTCGTGCTCGACGCCGAACGCAAGATCCGCGGCTTCGTCACGCGCGATGCAATCGGTCAGGCCACGCCGTCGGTGCGGCCGATCGAAAGCATCCGGCGCGACGCGTCGCTCGAACATGTCGTTGCGCGCGTGGTCGCGAGCCCGAATGCACTGCCCGTCGTCGACGACGACGGCTGCTACTGCGGCTCGGTCGATCGTGCGCTCATCCTGAAGGCCATCACGCGTTCGCGAGGCTCCCATGTCTGAAATGATTCCGCTCGGTACCTGGGTCGACCAGTCCGTCCACTACCTGCTCGACCACGACGCGAAGACGTTCGATGCGATCGGTCAAGCGATCGAGGGGCTCGCGGCATTCGTCGAGCACAGCCTGCAGGCGATCCCGATGTGGCTGATGATGGCGATCTTCATCGGCATCGGCTTGTGGCGGGTGGGCTGGCGCTTCGCGCTGTTCACCACCGCGTCGCTGCTGCTGATCTTCGCGACCGGCTTCTGGGATCAGACGGTCATCACGCTCGGCCTCACGCTGTCGTCGACGATCATCAGCCTCGTGCTCGGCATTCCGCTCGGCATCTGGGCCGCGAAGAGCAAGTGGGTCGCGGCGACCGTGCGCCCGATCCTCGACCTGATGCAGACCATGCCGGCCTTCGTCTACCTGATCCCGGCCGCGATGCTGTTCGGCCTCGGCCGCGTGCCGGGGATCCTGTCGACGGTGATCTTCGCGATGCCGCCGGCCGTGCGCCTGACGAGCCTCGGCATCCGCCACGTGAACCGCGAGATCGTCGAAGCCGGCCAGGCGTTCGGCTGCACGCCGTGGCAGCTGCTGTACAAGGTGCAGTTCCCGAATGCGCTGCCGTCGATCATGCAAGGCGTGAACCAGACGATCATGATGGCGCTGTCGATGGTGATCATCGCGTCGATGGTCGGCGCGGGCGGCCTCGGCAACGACGTGCTCGCCAGCATCCAGCGCCTGGATATCGGCCTCGGCTTCGAAAGCGGCCTGTCGGTGGTGCTGCTCGCGATCATCCTCGACCGCATCACCGAAAGCTTCGGCCGCGCGCCGGGCACCGCGCGCGCACCGCTGTTCGCGGGCCTCAAGCAACTGTTTCGCGTCAAGGCCACGCCCGCGCAGGCCTGATTGACCGGCGGCCGGGCTTCTTCCGGCCGCCTGCTCCGTTCATGCATCGGCTTCCCGCGGCCCCGGCCGCGGGGCTGACCTCGTGCCACCTGCTCGTTAGGAGAGCGATGTGACGTCCGCCGCTGCCGCCTTTGCGCCCGCCGCCCGCGTTTCACCGGTTTCGTCCCTCGCGCACTTCGGCTTTCTGACGCTGCCGAATTTCTCGATGATCGCGTTCTCGAGCGCGGTCGAAGTGCTGCGCATGGCGAACTACGTCGGGCGCGCCGACCACTACCAGTGGTCGATCTACTCGCTCGACGGCGCGCCGGTGCACGCGAGCAACGGCATCGCGGTGCGGCCGACGCAGGCGCTCGACCCCGAGCGCCTGCCGGACGTGATGATCGTCTGCGGCGGCATCCGCATCCGCGACGTGGTCGACGAAGGCGCGCGCGACACGCTCGCCGCGCTCGCCGATCGCGGGCTGCCGCTCGGCGGCATCTGCACGGGCGCGTATGCGCTGATGTCGAGCGGGCTGCTCGACGGCTATCGCTGCACCGTCCATTGGGAAAACCTGTCGGCGCTGCACACGGAGTTCCCGCAGGTGAATTTCGCGGACGAGCTGTTCGTCGTCGACCGCGACCGCCTGACCTGCACCGGCGGCACCGCGCCGCTCGACCTGATGCTGAACCTCGTCGGCGCGCGCTTCGGGCAGCAGCTGGCCGCGCAGGTGTCGGAGCAGTTCATCCTCGAGCGCATCCGCAGCGCGACCGATCCGCAGCCGATTCCGGTCGACGCGCGCGTCGGCTTCTCGCGCGCGGAGCTGATCGAGGTCGTGCGGCTGATGGAGGCGAACATCGAGGAGCCGCTGTCGCTCGAGGAACTCGCGCGGCTCGTGCGGCTGTCGCAGCGGCATCTGCAGCGGATGTTCAAGGTCTACCTGAACGTGTCGCCGACCCACTACTACCTGACGCTGAGGCTCAAGCGCGCACGCGACCTGCTGCGCACGACCGATGCGTCGATCGCCCGCGTGACGACGATCTGCGGGTTCCATTCGCCGTGCCATTTCAGCAAGGCGTACCGCGCGCAGTTCGGCCACGCGCCCAGTTACGAACGCCGGCTGCCGGGGCACTGACCGGCGCCGATTTCGGCCCGTTGCGCCGCCGGGATCGCGGCGCGCGGCTTTCATTCCCGATCCCGTATTTCATGCGAACGACATCACCTTGAGGAGAAGAAAGATGAAGCGACTACTGATCGCAGCGGCATGTGGCGTCGGGATCGCCGCCGCGCCG
This sequence comes from Burkholderia sp. SRS-46, assembly GCF_004343775.1. Lineage (GTDB taxonomy): Bacteria > Pseudomonadota > Gammaproteobacteria > Burkholderiales > Burkholderiaceae > Burkholderia. The sequence goes on from NZ_PTXL01000012.1 coordinate 111,584, forward strand.
GTTTCGGCCGTGTATGCGGCCGATCCGCCGGTGTGCAAGACCGTCCGTTTCGCGGACGTCGGCTGGTCCGACATCGCGGCGACGACGGGCCTGGCATCGACGATGCTGCAGGGCCTGGGCTATGCGCCGACGAAGACGATCGCATCGGTGCCGATCACGTTCGCGGGGATCAAGAGCAAGCAGATCGACGTGTTCCTCGGCTACTGGTCGCCGACGATGGACCCGATCATCCAGCCGTTCACGAAGGCCGGCACGATCAAGGTGCTCGCGACGCCCAACCTGACCGGCGCGAAATACACGCTGGCGGTGCCCGACTACGTGTACCAGGGCGGCCTGAAGTCGTTCGCCGACATCCAGAAGTTCGCGGACAAGCTGAACGGCCGCGTCTACGGGATCGAGCCGGGCAACGACGGCAACCAGCTGATCAAGAAGATGATCGACGGCAACCAGTTCGGGCTCGGCAAGTTCAAGCTCGTCGAGTCGAGCGAGGCGGGCATGCTGGTCGAGGTGAACCGCGCGATCCGCGACAAGCAGTGGATCGTGTTCCTCGGCTGGGAGCCGCACCCGATGAACGTGCAGATGAAGATCGACTACCTGACCGGCGGCGACGACGTGTTCGGCCCGAACTACGGCGAAGCGAAGGTGCTGACCGCGACGCCGCCCGACTACGCGTCGCGCTGCCCGAACGTCGCGAAGTTCGTGTCGAACCTGCAGTTCACGACGACGATCGAGAACCACGTGATGGTGCCGATCATGAACAAGGAAGATCCGAACAAGGCCGCGGCCACCTGGCTGAAGGCGAATCCGCAGGTGCTCGACAAGTGGCTCGCGGGCGTGACGACGCTCGACGGCAAGCCCGGGCTGCCGGCGGTGAAGAGCTATCTCGGGATTCATTGACGCAGTGCGCGGTGCGCGCCGCCGATGCGCGCACCCGTTGGCGGCCCGTCTGTACGACGGGCCGTTTTTTTTGTTCGTCGCGGATTGCCGGGGAGGGCGGGGCAGGCCGGCGCTCCTGATGCAACCCTGATTTCCGGAGCGTTCTCCTCGTCTTCTTCAACTCTTATATAAGACATAAGACATTTGACGTTGGAGGATATTGTGATTAAAATCCCGATCGAAGCAGTGCCCGGAACAGCCTCGGAGCGCCTGAAAGGCCTTCCCCTGAAACGCAATATCAGCAGGTCCCCCCATGCTTGAAAACTTTCGTGCTCACGTGGCCGCCCGCGCCGCGCTTGGTATTCCTCCCCTGCCGCTGACGGCTCAGCAGACCGCCGAACTGGTGGAACTGCTGGCGAATCCGCCTGCCGGCGAAGAGCAGACCCTGCTCGACCTGATCACCCACCGCGTGCCCGCCGGCGTGGACGAAGCCGCCCGCGTGAAGGCCGGCTACCTGGCCGCCGTGGCCAAGGGCGAGACGGCCAGCCCGCTGATCTCGCGCGAGCGCGCCACCGAACTGCTCGGCACGATGCTGGGCGGCTACAACATCCAGCCGCTGATCGAGCTGCTGTCCGACGACGCAGTCGCGGCCGTCGCCGCCGACGCGCTGAAGAAAACCCTGCTGATGTTCGACCAGTTCCACGACGTCAAGGAACTGGCCGACAAGGGCAACGCGCACGCGAAGGCCGTGCTGCAAAGCTGGGCCGACGCCGAATGGTTCACGAGCCGTCCGGAAGTGCCGCAAAGCCTGACCATCACCGTCTTCAAGGTGACGGGCGAAACCAACACCGACGACCTGTCGCCGGCGCCGGACGCCACCACCCGCCCGGACATCCCGATGCACGCGCTGGCGATGCTGAAGAACGCGCGCCCCGGCATCACCCCGGAAGAAGACGGCAAGCGCGGCCCGGTCAAGTTCATCGAGTCGCTGAAGGAAAAGGGCCACCTGGTCGCGTACGTGGGCGACGTGGTCGGCACCGGCTCCTCGCGCAAGTCGGCCACCAACTCGGTGCTGTGGTTCACCGGCGAAGACATCCCGTTCGTCCCGAACAAGCGCTTCGGCGGCGTGTGCCTGGGCGGCAAGATCGCCCCGATCTTCTACAACACGATGGAAGACGCCGGCGCGCTGCCGATCGAACTCGACGTGTCGCAGATGGAAATGGGCGACGTGGTCGAACTGCGCCCGTACGAAGGCAAGGCGCTGAAGAACGGCGCGGTGATCGCCGAGTTCCAGGTCAAGTCCGACGTGCTGTTCGACGAAGTGCGCGCCGGCGGCCGCATTCCGCTGATCATCGGCCGCGGCCTGACGACGAAGGCGCGTGAAGCGCTGGGCCTGGCGCCGTCGACGCTGTTCCGCCTGCCGCATCAGCCGGCCAACAGCGGCAAGGGTTTCTCGCTGGCGCAGAAGATGGTGGGCCGCGCGTGCGGCCTGCCGGAAGGCCAGGGCGTGCGTCCGGGCACGTACTGCGAACCGAAGATGACCTCGGTCGGCTCGCAGGACACCACGGGCCCGATGACCCGCGACGAACTGAAGGACCTGGCGTGCCTGGGCTTCTCGGCCGACCTCGTCATGCAGTCGTTCTGCCACACCGCCGCTTATCCGAAGCCGGTCGACGTGAAGACGCACCAGACGCTGCCGAACTTCATCAGCACCCGTGGCGGCATCGCGCTGCGCCCGGGCGACGGCGTGATCCACTCGTGGCTGAACCGCATGCTGCTGCCCGACACCGTCGGCACCGGCGGCGATTCGCACACGCGCTTCCCGATCGGCATCAGCTTCCCGGCAGGCTCGGGCCTGGTCGCCTTCGCGGCCGCCACCGGCACGATGCCGCTGGACATGCCGGAATCGGTGCTGGTCCGCTTCAAGGGCAAGATGCAGCCGGGCGTCACGCTGCGTGACCTGGTCAACGCGATTCCGCTGTACGCGATCAAGCAGGGCATGCTGACGGTTGCCAAGCAAGGCAAGAAGAACATCTTCTCGGGCCGCGTTCTCGAAATCGAAGGCCTGCCGGACCTGAAGGTCGAGCAAGCGTTCGAGCTGTCGGATGCGTCCGCCGAGCGCTCGGCCGCCGGTTGCACGGTGCACCTGAACAAGGAACCGATCATCGAATACCTCAACAGCAACATCACGCTGCTGAAGTGGATGATCGCCCAGGGCTACCAGGATCCGCGCAGCCTGCAGCGCCGCATCACGGCGATGGAGCAGTGGCTGGCCGACCCGCAACTGCTGTCGCCGGATGCCGACGCCGAGTACGCCGCCGTCATCGAGATCGACCTGGCCGACATCCACGAGCCGATCGTCGCGTGCCCGAACGATCCGGACGACGTGAAGACGCTGTCCGACGTGGCAGGCGCTACGATCGACGAAGTGTTCATCGGCTCGTGCATGACCAATATCGGCCACTTCCGCGCGGCGTCGAAGCTGCTGGAAGGCAAGCGCGACATCCCGGTCAAGCTGTGGGTGGCGCCGCCGACCAAGATGGACCAGAAGCAGCTGACCGAGGAAGGCCACTACGGCGTGTTCGGCACGGCCGGTGCCCGCACCGAAATGCCGGGCTGCTCGCTGTGCATGGGTAACCAGGCACAGGTGCGCGAAGGCGCGACGGTCATGTCGACGTCGACCCGCAACTTCCCGAACCGTCTCGGCAAGAACACGAACGTGTACCTCGGCTCGGCGGAACTGGCGGCGATCTGCTCGCGCCTGGGCAAGATCCCGACCAAGGAAGAGTACATGGCCGACATGGGCGTGCTCAGCGCCAACGGCGACAAGATCTACAAGTACATGAACTTCGACCAGATCGCCGACTTCAAGGAAGTGGCCGACACCGTGCAGATGTAAGCATGATGGCGAGCTACGGCGTGCGGTTCGCGTCGTAGCGCCACGCAATGGCGCCGCAGGCTGAATGCTTGCGGCGCCATTTTTTTTGGTTCATCGCGGGATGCCGGGGAACGCGGCGCGCATCGTCGGTCGAACGGCTGGTTCCGTGCCGGCAGGGTTTTCATCAGGACATCCGGGGCGCGGCACGAGCCATTATGGAGAAAGCACTGTCGCTGCCAACCGCAGGAGGGCGCACCGTGACTTCCGATCCCACTCCCTCGACCGCCTTCGTGTTCGCCGGCGGCGGCAGTCTTGGCGCGATCGAGGTCGGCATGCTCCGCGAGCTGGTCGCGAGCGGCGAACGGCCCGATTGCGTCGTCGGCGCGTCGGCGGGCGCGATCAATGCCGCCTATTTCGCCGGCCGGCCGGACGCGGACGGCGTCGCGATGCTTGCCGCGCTGTGGTGCAGAATCCGCCGCCAGGACGTCATGCCGTTCTCGATGCGCAGCGTCATCGCGATGCTTCTGCGCAACCGGGCGCATCTGGTCGAGGCCGATGCGCTGCGCCTGCTGCTGGAAAAGAACCTGCCGTACCGGCGGATCGAGCAAGCCGCGTTGCCGCTCCACATCGTCGCGACCGACGTGCTGAACGGCCGCGAAGTCGTGCTGTCCAGCGGCTCGGTCGTGGATGCCGTGCAGGCCAGCGCGGCGATTCCCGGCGTGTTTCCGTCGGTCAGCATCGGCGGCGTGGAACTCGTCGACGGCGGCGTCGCGAACAATACGCCGATCTCCGTTGCGATCGCGCTCGGCGTCAAGCGGATCGTCGTGCTGCCGGCCGGGTTCGCCTGTGCGTTGCGCGTGCCGCCGCGCAGCGCGATCGCGCATGCGACGCACGCGCTGACGCTCGTGATCGCGCGGCAGCTGGTGCGCGATCTGGAGCTGTACGCGGCACACGCGCAAATTCATGTCGTGCCGCCGCTCTGTCCGCTCGAAGTGTCGTCATACGATTACTCGCAGTGCGTGCAGCTGATCGACAAGGCCGCGGAACGCACGCGCGCGTGGATCGATGCGGGCGGGCTCGCGCAGTGCGCGATTCCCGGCGAGCTGCGCGAGCACGATCATGCCGCGGCGCTGTCGCATTGATGGTGGCTCACGTGCCGCGCAAGCTCGTGACCGACGATCGCCGATTGCCGGGCTGCCGGGTCCTCTCCCCGGAAATAGGCGAAGAACTTTTTTTGGGGCCGCTCAGCACGTTTGCTTCGTCGCGGCCGGCACGTCGAACACGCGATCGAACGCCCACTGGAACACGAACGCATAGCAGAGGAAGAACGCGAACAGGCCGACGTTGACGACGAGCGCGTCGAACCAGGACATCCGCAGCCACCACGCGACGGCCGGCACCAGGATGAAGATCAGCCCGCCCTCGAAGCCGCACGCGTGGAGAATGCGACGGCGCAGCGTGCGAGCCGGCCGCGGACGCGTCGATTCCCACCACTCGAACGCGGCGTTGTAGACCATGTTCCACAGCAGCGCGATCGCCGACAGCGTCACCGACAGGCCGCCCGAGTGCACGAGATCCTGCTGGAAAATCGCCGAGATCGCGGGCGACAGGCAGCCGATCGCGATCGCTTCGTAGAGGATGGCCTGGGTGATCTTGCGGGGTAAGCCTTGCACGTGTGTTCTCCGATGGATGGCAGGCGCCGCGTGGAAGGCGACGCACCGCAAGGCTAGGCGCGTTGCGCGCGCGCTTCAATTCACCTAATCTCACCCGGATTGAATCGAATTCAACCCCCGCGCATTCAACCCGGCCGCATCCGGCCTGCGAGGCTTTGTGTTCTCGAAACTTCCCCTGACCGCGTTGCGTGTATTCGAGTCGTCGGCCCGGCTCGGCACGTTCAAGGCGGCCGCGCACGAACTGTCGGTGACGCCGGCCGCGGTGTCGCACCAGATCAAGTCGCTCGAAGGCCGGCTTGGTGTGCTGCTGTTCGAGCGCGGCGCGAGCGGCGTGCGGCTCACCGACGACGGCGCGCGCCTGTTTCGCGTGTGCCACGACGCGCTGCTCGACCTGAGCCACGGGCTCGACGCGGTGCGGCCCGCGCCGGCCGAGCGCACGCTCGTGCTGACGACCACGCCCGCGTTTGCCGCGATGTGGCTGATTCCACGGCTCGGCCGGTTCCGGCAGGTCGATCCGCAGCTGCACATCAAGGTCGAGACCGGCAACGCGCTGGTCGACCTCACGCGCGACGCGCGTGTCGACCTGGCGATCCGCGCGACGTCGCGCGATTTTCCCGAGCTGTTCGAGCACGCGCTGATCGACGAATATTTCGGCGCGTACGCGGCGGCCGGTTTCGACGTGCATCGCGCGGACGGGCAACCGGACCTGATCGAGATCGAGTGGGAGACGGTCGCGCCGATGGCGGTGAACTGGCCGTCATGGTGCCGGGCCGCAGGCAGGACGGCCTGGCTGCCGCGCGCGGTGTTCCGGCATTACGACGACGAGCACTACGCGCTGCAGGCCGTGCTGCACGGGCAGGGCATCGTGCTCGCCAGCTCGGTGCTCGTGGCCGAGCACGTCGAGCGGGGCGCGCTCGTGCCGATCGAGCCGCAGGTGCGGCTCGGCGGCGCGCGCTATGTCGCGCTGTGCCGGCCGGGGCGCGAGCGCCAGCCGCAGGTCAGGCGCTTCCTCGACTGGCTCGACGGCGAGCTCGCGCACACACGCACGGCGATCGCGCGGATGGCGGGCGGCGGGCCCGCGTGACGGCGGGTGTGCCGCATCCGGCCGACGGCGCGGTCAGTACCGCGCGTCCTTCGGCTTGCCGCCCTTCGGCCAGTCGTGGATCTTGTCCGGGAAATCCGGGCGGGGCTGGGTCGTGAACCACGCGGCCACGTCGATCGCATCCTGGTCGCTCAACCCGCCTTGCCCGAGCGGGAAGCGGTCGTGCGTGCCGATCGGCATGTTCTGCTTCACGAACGCGGCGGCCGTGTAGAGGCGCGCCATGCCGGCGCCGATGTTGAACGACTGGTCGCCCCACAGCGGCGGATAGATCGCGGTGCCGTCGGCGCGCCGCATCCCGGCGCCGTCCGCACCGTGGCAGGACGCGCACTGGGCCGCGTACACGGCCTTGCCGTGCGCGGGGTCCGGCTTCAGCGTGGTGTCGATCTTGCCGACTCCGCGCCCCGGCACCTTGTCCTTCGGGCGCGTGCTGCCGCGCATCCAGTCGAAGTACGCGACCATCGCCTTCATGTCGGCCGAGTCGACCGGCAGCGGCTTGCCGTTCATCGAGCGCCGGAAGCAGCCGTTGATGCGATCCGCGAGCGACAGCACCTTGCCGGCGCGCGGCGCGTAGCTCGGGAACTGCGCGGACAGGCCGACGAACGGCGACGCGAGCGCCACCGTGCCGGCGTTCAGGTGGCAGCTCGCGCAATTGAGCGCGTCGCCGACGTTGCCCGGCAGCAGCGCCTTCGTGTCGCGAAGCAGGCGCATGCCGCGCACCAGTTGCGGCGCATTCGGCTGGTCGAGCAGGTTCGCGAAGCGCGGCGTGTCGAACGGCGGCGCGCCGCCATCCTTGACGGCCAGCGTGCGGCGCATCTTGCGGACATCGAGCGCGAACACGGGATCGTTGCGGCCGCCCCAGGTCGAACGGACGAACGTGAGAATCTCGGCCAGCTCCGGGTCGGACAGGTGATTGAACGCGGGCATCGTATAGACGCGCGGATGTGCGTCGGTCTGCGGCGTCTGCCACCCGGTCAGCGCGACGTGGATCAGCGAGTCGGTTTGCTTCGACAGCACCGCGGGATTGCGGGACAGCGGCGGAAACACCGGCGCGAACCCATGGCCGTCGGCCTGATGGCAGCTGCTGCAGAACTGCAGATAGCCGAGCCCGCCCTTCGACGTATACAGCGTCGCGGGCGCGCCGTCCGTCGGCTTGCCGTAGGCCGGCGACACCGCGGCCGGCCGGTCCGCCGCCGCATTCGGCAGCGAGTTCAGGTACACGGCGATCGCGGTGAGATCCGTGTCGCTGAAGTACTGCGTGCTGTGGTGAACCACGTCCGACATGCCGCCGGATGCGGTCGTGAAGCGGTTGCGGCCGGTCTTGAGCAGCGTGACGAGATCCTCGACCGGCCACAGCGAGCGCAGGTTGACGGCCCGCCACGATTCGACCGTCGAGCCGGACAGGTAGAGCGGCCCGCCGCTGCCCGCCTCGGACATCGTCTTCTCCTGGAACCCCACGCCGCGCGGCGTATGGCACGCGCCGCAATGCCCCGCGCCTTGCGTCAGGTACGCGCCGCGGTTCCAGGTCGCGTCCTTCGCGGGGTTGGCCTGGTAGCGCGTGTCGTCGAGGAACAGCGCATTCCAGAGCGCGAGGCCCCAGCGCATGTTGAACGGCCATTTGACGCCGAGCGGCTTGTTCTCCAGTTTCACCGGCGCGACGCCTTGCTTCAGGTACGCGAAGAGCGCGCGCATGTCGTCGTCGCCGAGCTTCGCGAAGGACGGGTACGGCATGGCCGGATACAGGTGATGGCCATCCGCCGCGACGCCTTTGCGCATCGCTCGGTCGAACTGCTCGAACGTGTAGCGGCCGATGCCGGTGGTGTCGTCCGGCGTGATGTTGGTCGAATAGATCGCGCCGAACGGCGTGCTCAACGCGAGGCCGCCCGCGAGCGGCGGGCCGTTCGCCGACGTGTGGCACGCGATGCAATCGCCGAGACGCGCGACGTACGCGCCTTGCTTCACGCGTTCGGCGTCGTTGGCGGTCAGGGGCGGTGCCGCGGCTGCGGTGAAGACGGGCAGCAGCGTGGCGATCGAGAGGGCAGCTTTGAGGAGGGACTGCGACAGGCGGTGGATCGATGAGCTCATTGCGGGTGCGGGAGGTTTTTCTTGTCAGACGATTCATCGTATCGTCGCCAGGTGGTCGCACTGTCTGACGGGAATCAACAACCCGCCACGCAATCACGCAATTCGTCGTCACGGAACCCGAAACAATCCTGCGTCATCCGGCCGCACTTCGATGCGCACGCAACGATGGTGCGAAAGAATGTCGCAGCGCCCGGCGCTCGCGGGTGCACTAGAGTCAATCGCGTATCGGCACCGGCGACAGAAAGAGAAAGCGATGGCCAAGAAATTCCCGCTGCATCCCGTTCACCCGGAGCGCATCTGCTGGGGATGCGACAACTACTGCCAGACCCACGCGATGCGTTGCGGCAACGGCTCCAGCCGCACGCAGCATCCGATCGAGCTGCTCGGCGACGACTGGTACACGTTCGGCGACTGGGGCCTCGACGTCGCCGACGCGCCCGACGCGGCCGGCAAACCGGCGTAGCGATGCATCCGCCGGTTTTGTTGATTTGAATCACGGTTGCGACACGCGGCGCGACTCGTCGCCGAAAAGATGCGTGTTTAATGCATCTTGATTGAAGCGGGCGGCTGACACGACCCGCACCCCCACGATCGAACAAGGAGAAAACGGTGTTTTGCTACCAATGCGAACAGACCGACCGGACCGGCGCGCGGCCCGGCTGTGCAACGGCGAAGGGCAATTGCGGCAAGGACGCGACCACGGCCGACCTGCAGGACCTGCTGGTGCATGCGGTGAAGGGCATCGCGCAATACGGCGCGCTGGCGCAGGACATGGGCGCGCGCGACCGCGAGGCGGACCGGTTCATCCTGTACGCGATGTTCACGACGCTGACCAACGTGAACTTTCATGCGGCGCGCTTCGTGACGCTGCTGCGTGAAGCCGCGCTGCACCGCGATCGCGTGAAGGCGTCGTGCGAGGCGCTGGCGCGGGCGAGCGGCACGGCATTGCCCGCGTTGTCGGCGGCGGCGGCCTGGCAGCCGGCCGCCGATCTCGCCGGCCTGCTGGCGCAGGCCGCGAACGTCGGCATCGACGCAGGCCTCGACACGGTCGGCGCGGACATCGTCGGCCTGCGCGCGCTGGTCGTCTACGGCCTGAAGGGCGTGTGCGCGTATGCGCACCATGCGCAGGTGCTCGGCTACGAAAGCGACGAGATCTACGCGGGTGTGGAAGCGGCGCTCGATTTCCTCGCACGCGATCCGGCCGACGTGAATGCGCTGCTGATGCACGCGCTCGATCTCGGCCGATTGAACCTGAAGGTGATGGAGCTGCTCGACAGCGCCAATACCGGCCGCTTCGGTGCGCAGCAGCCCACCGCCGTGCGCGTTGCGCCGGTGGCGGGCAAGGCGATCCTTGTCTCCGGCCACGATCTCGGCGATCTGCACGCATTGCTCGAACAGACGGCGGGCACCGGCATCCAGGTTTATACGCACGGCGAAATGTTGCCGGCGCACGCGTACCCGACGCTGAAGGCGTTCCCGCATCTCGCCGGCAACTACGGCGGCGCGTGGCAGGATCAGCAGAGCGACTTCGCGCATTTCCCGGGGCCGATCCTGATGACGTCCAACTGCATCATCGAGCCCCTGGCGCAATACCGGCAGCGCATCTTCACCACCGGGCCGGTGGGCTGGCCGGGCGTGCGCCATCTGGAGCACCACGATTTCTCGACGCTGATCCAGGCGGCGCGGGCCTTGCCCGGTTTCGCTGCGACGGCGCCGGAAGAAACCATCACGGTCGGGTTCGGCCGGCATACGGTGCTCGGCGTCGCGGACAAGGTGATCGATGCGGTGAAGGCCGGCCAGATTCGCCACTTCTTCCTGATCGGCGGCTGCGACGGCGCCGCGCCGGGCCGCAACTACTACACCGAGTTCGCGGAGCAGGCGCCCGACGATACGGTCGTGATGACGCTCGGCTGCAACAAGTACCGCTTCAACCGGCACGCGTTCGGCGACATCGGCGGCATTCCGCGCCTGCTCGATCTCGGGCAGTGCAACGACAGCTACTCGGCGATCCGCATCGCGACGGCGCTTGCCGAAGCGTTCGACTGCGGCGTGAACGACCTGCCGCTGTCGCTGGTGATCTCGTGGTTCGAGCAGAAGGCGGCGGCCGTGCTGCTGACGCTGCTCGCGCTCGGCATCCGCAACATCCGCCTCGGGCCGACGTTGCCGGCGTTCCTCACGCCGGGTGTGCTGGGTGTGCTGGTCGAGCAGTTCGGCATCCAGCCGATCGGGGACGCCGGCGCCGATCTCGCCGCGTCGCTGTCGCGCCAGGCGGCGTGACGCGCATCGTGAAATCGTGACGGAATCCTTCGGATGACCTATCAAATCGAGATCACGACGCGCGACGGTCAGCCGTTCGGCTTCGCGTGCGAGGCCGGACAGGATCTGATCGCGGCGGCTTCGCAGGCCGGCATCACGCTGCCGTCGCAATGCCGGCAGGGCAGCTGCGGCGCGTGTCACGCCACCGTCGCCGACGGCGAATACGAGTTGCAGGCGCACAGCCCCGACGCGCTTCCGGCCGGCAAGCCGGGCGCGATCCTGATGTGCCGGACCACGCCGCGCAGCGATTTGCGCATCGTCGCGCCGTACGATCACGCGAAGGTGCTGATGCAACCCGTGCCCGTGAGGGCTGCGCGGATCGTGGCACTCGACGAGATCGCGTCGGACACGCTGCGCGTCGAGCTGTGCGTGGCGTCCGACGACGAGAACGGGTCGGCCGTGGAGTTCGAGGCCGGCCAGTTCGCGGAGCTGGAGGTGCCGGGCAGCGGCATTCGGCGGCCGTTTTCGCTGGCGAATACGAGTAACTGGGAAGGGCGGCTCGAGTTCCTGATCCGGCTGCGGCCTGATGGGTGGTTCTCGACGTATCTGCGCGAGCGCGCGAAGGTTGGCGATGCGCTGACCGTGCGGGTGCCGATGGGCGGTTTCGGGCTGATCGTGGAGAGCCTGCGGCCGCGCTGGTTCGTCGCGGGCGGCACGGGGCTCGCGCCGATCCTGTCGATGCTGCGCCGGATGGCCGAGTATCAGGAGATGCCGGACGCGCGGCTGTTCTTCGGTGTGAATCGGGAAAGCGAGCTGTTTCTGCTCGATGCGCTGAAGCAGTTGCAGATCGACTTGCCGCAGTTGCGCGTGGATCTTTGCGTGTGGCATCCGGGCGATGACTGGGCAGGGTTTCGCGGCACGCCGGTCGATGCGTTGAGGGAGGCGCTGTCGCAAGCGGATGTGTTGCCGGATCTCTACGTGTGCGGGCCGCCCGCGCTCGTGCGTGGCGCACAGGAGGCCGCGGCCGCGGCGGGCGTGCCCGATGGGCAGTTCGCAAGCGAGCGGTTTACGGCTTGACGCTTGCGGTGGAGAAAGTTCTTCGTGGATTCAGTGCGTCGTTACCCGCCGACCTGATGCGCGCCGAAGCCGCGCCACTTCCTGCCTGCGGACTTCGAACTGCCAGCCACGTTCCATTGCTGGCATTGTGTCGGTCGTCCCCACGGATCAGGACTGGCGTTTGCCGCGTCCGCAGGCGGGTTTGCCCGCCGACTTGCCGGTTAAAACCGCAACTCTAGCGGTTACCGCGCTGATTGCGCCGCGCGGCGTCCAGTGTTGCATCGACCCGTTGGATCCACGGCCGAACCCGACGGTCTGCCGCGCGTTTTCCGTAGTCCTCCATGAACCAAACAAGACCCCTCGCATCCGGTTGGCTTGCGAATGGCCGGCACGTTCGAATGTTGACCATCACAACGGGCGATTGCGCGAAGAATGTCTGAATCAGCTTGCATTCGACAGCCTCCACGGCGCACGCAAGCTTCCAGCCTGGTGCGAATCAAAAACACGTCCTATGCCTGCCCGCTAGTTTGAGTGAGAGGCTATGTCCGGTGTTTCAAGGGGCTGCTCCAGGGGAAGGTCATATCCGCGACAGCTCGAAATTTAATATCGCCGCCAAGGCTCACGCGTCGTCCTTCACGCCTTTATCTCTCCGACTTTTATCACCACAGCGACCTGCATTGAGGTTTCCTAAAGAGGTAATGGGAAATCTGAAGATTACATTGATTCTTACTGCGATGTAAGAAACTATGACGGTATCAGAAATTCCCGCGTTGTGACAAAAGTTGACCTGCGGGATATTTATGTTTCATATATGGTGGTTACCCTATGTAGTAGTTACCCTAAATATTTGTGATTTATTGCCGTATATGAATATCCAGATTGGTCCCGTCGTGTCCAAGGCTGCCGGAGTGATACGCAGCGCAGGGTTGATAGCGATGGTGTGCGGTGCGTCGACCTCAGGCTGGGCATTCGATCCACTGTGGGCCGATCAATCCACGCGAAAAGCAACAGCGACGGGCATCTTCGGCGCAAACCATGCGGCGGTATGCGTGTTTGGCACATTGCCCCGCCCACTGCGACTGCAGGATGCGATCGAGCGATCGCTATGCCTCAATCCGAAGACCCGTGAGGCATGGGCAAATGTGAGGATACAGACGTCAGCGGTCGGCGTTGCGCGCGCGGCGTTCCTGCCCACGCTCTCCGCGAACTGGCAAGGCACGCGTAACAACGAGGCCAACCATGTCATTGGATACTCCCAATACGATTCGAACTATCGAACCAACGTGCAGAACGTCAGCGCGTCGTTGAGCTGGGTTCTTTACGACTTCGGCAGTCGCGCCGCAGCGCTCCGTAATGAAGCGAACCTGTTGGCTGCTGCGCAAGCGAACCAGCACGAAACGCTCGAAGCAGTCTTCGCGAAGGTCGCCAAGGACTATTACGCTGCGCAAGCCGCAAGGGGCGCGCTCGCGGCAGCACGGGAAGTCGAGCAGGCGGCACACAATAGCGTCGAGGTCGCCACTGCGCTGTTCAATGGCGGCAGGGCTGCGTTAAGCGATCAGTTACAGGCTGAGACAACCTACGCGGACTCGATATTGAGCCGCGTCAAGTCTGAAGAAGAATGGCGAGTCGCAGAGGGAACGTTGGCAGTCGACATGAACTTGTCTCCTGGCGTCGAGATATTGCTGCCTGAGGTTGTAGAAGGGGTAGCGCCGACCCATGAGTTTGCCGATTCCGTTGCTGAACTGATGGAAGAGGCGCAGCGTGTGCATCCCGGCATCGCCGCGGCCCGGGCACGGGTTGCTGCTGCGCGCGCGAAGGCTGAGCAGACCCGCGCGGATGGTTTGCCGAAGCTGAATTTGGTCGCGCAATATGCCTATAACAATCAGCCGACCAGCCTGCAGCTCGGCTACCCCGTGTTTCCGGCCAGACATAGCGCATGGTATCTGGGCCTCCAGGTGACGATCCCGCTTTTCGAGGGCTTCACGCGTACCTACCTGACGCGTCAGGCCGAGGCGCAGACTGATCTGCAAGCCGCTCTCCTCGAGGAAACTCGTCAACAGGTTGGTCTGGACGTTTGGACCAGCTATCAGGCGCTACAGAGCGCAACGTCCAATCTCGGCAATAGTGCGACGCTGCTCTCGCTCGCGCAACGCTCATACGAAGCAGCGAAACGGCGCTACCAGATGGGTGTGGGCAACATCCAGGAGCTACTCAACACGCAGTCATCGTTCGCCAGCGCGAAACAAAAGCGGATTCGGGCCTTGACCGATTGGCGCTCAGGGCGGCTGCAATTGGCCGCAAAGCTCGGCAAGCTTGGGATGTGGCGTCTGGATGGCGCTCAATAGTCCGCCAAGGCTCTATTGTCGGCGATGGCGCGACCATGATGCTGTGGGCGTATATTCGGCGCGACTGCGCTGGGCGTGAAAATTTTTCAAGAGCCTAAGTAATTTATGCGGATTCAATGTAGATGGAAAACTAATATTCGTCATACATAGTTTGCACTGCGAAGTACATTTTATATCGAACATGTCGGTATGGAATGGTCTGCTTGGTTGCGTTCCTTGAACGATGACGCCGATCAATCTGGATCGGCGTCCTGGAGCACTGCGCCTGAGCGAAAATTTACCGTGAACGAGGATTTCTGATGCGCCTGATTGAGTTGCGAAATGAGTTTCTGGACGAAAACTGTATTGCGCTGGGTTTCACTGCCAAGGAGCGTCTCTCGGTGGAACCGTTCTACGAGCTCGAACTGGTATCGCCTGATCCGGCGCTGAATCTTGATGGGTTGCTGGGCACGTCGCTATCTGTCGGCATCGATCTCGGAGAGGGCTACAGACGCCCGTTCAGCACAAAAGTGTTCGCTGGCTACGATACGGGCCAACTTGGCGACCAGTACACGTACAGGCTGGAATTGGGCAGTTGGCTATCCTTTCTGGCCCAGACCCGCAACTGCCGCATCTTCCAGGGCCTGACGGTGCGGCAGATTGTGGAGAAGGTATTTGAGGCGCATGACTTCACCGATTACATCATTGATCTGAAGAAAAATTATGAGGTGCGTGAGTACTGTGTGCAGTTTCAGGAAAGTGATCTGAACTTCGTCAAACGGTTGCTGGAGGACGAGGGGATTTACTTCTGGGTGGCACATTGGCCCAAATATCACGTAATCAAGATCTCGGACACGCAACACCTTCCGGACATGGATGCGCCGTACGGACAGGTGCCTTTTCTACCAGATGGTGAGGAATCCAGATCGATTATCGGTCGAGAGGGAATTCAGCGGATGCAGCGCACGCGGCGAGTCGCTCCGAACAATGTGGCGCTGCGGGATTTCGACTATCTTGCGCCGAGCAATCGGCTGGACAGCCTTGCGCAGGTGCAACAGGTGAATCAGGCGGGGATGGCACTGGAGTACTACGACTATGGGGCCGGGTACAACGAGCTTGAGAGGGGCGAACGACTGGCCCGGCTAAGGCTGGATGCATTGCAAGCGGAGTCGCATCTTCTGGTGGGACGGAGCAATGCGCGCGGGCTGGCGATGGGACATGCATTCACGCTTTACGGCCACCCGGATGAACAGCGCAACCGGCGCTACAACGTGATCGGCACCGAACTTTCGTTCGTGCAGGGGGCACCGGACAGTGGGTCACAGGGCAGCAATGTTGAAGCGAAGCTTATCGTGCTGGCGGATGAACAGGCATTCGTGCCGCTAATGGTCACACCGCGCCCGGCGGTGCCGGGCATTCAAAGCGCGACGGTGGTGGGGGCGCCGGGCAAGGAGGTGCATACGGACCAATATGGTCGCATCCGAGTGCACTTTCATTGGGACCGCGACAAGACTGCGGACGCGGACGCGTCGTGCTGGATTCGGGTGTCGCAGGCGTGGGCAGGCAAGGGCTGGGGGGTGCTTGCGCTGCCGCGGGTGGGGCAGGAGGTGCTGGTTACGTATGTGGACGGCGATCTCGATCGGCCGATGGTGACGGGCACGGTGTACAACGGCGAGAATCCGACGCCATACGATTTGCCCGAAGACACCCGCTACACGGGGCTGGTCTCGCGCTCGCTGGGAGACGGTCAATACCAGAACGCCAGCCAGATCACGTTCGATGACACGCGTGGGAGCGAACGGCTGATGCTTCACTCGGAGCGCGATATGCAGCAGACGGTGGAGCGCAACAGTTCGACGGCCATCGGTCAGGATATGAATGTCGACGTTAAGGGCACCAAGACGTCGGTGACGGGCATCGATTGCAGCTACACGGGAACTTCCGTGTCGCACACAGGGCTGAGTGCGAGCTTTACTGGTGTGTCCACCGGCTTTACCGGTGTATCAGCGAACTTCACAGGTGTCGACACGTCGTTTACGGGTGTGAGCACATCCTTCACCGGTGTGAGTACCGGTTTCACCGGCGTGTCCACTAATGGTACGGGCGTATCCACGAGCTTCACCGGCGTGACCACGGACTTCACCGGCGTATCCACCAGCCTGACAGGTTCGAGCACATCTGTTACCGGGACGTCGACCAGCATGACGGGCACCAGTGTATCGATGACCGGTACCAGCACCGATCTGACGGGCGAGACGCAAAGCGTGACGGGTACCTCGTTCTCTTACACCGGAGCTTCCACAAGCGTGACAGGCACTGACATCTCTTTCGTTGGAGAGTCGAACAGCATGACTGGCACGTCTGTTTCCGAAGTCGGCACATCAATTTCCAGGACAGGTAGCTCGGTCAACGTAACGGGCACTGACGTTTCAACGGTTGGTACAAGTACGTCGATCACGGCGCATTCGACTAGCTTCGTGGGTACCCAAATCTCAGCCACCGGTGTCGCTATCTCGAGTACGGGTCAGCAGATTAATGTTGGGGAAACCGAAACGTCGAATATCAGCTTCGACATGATGAAGCGGGGAATGCAGATCATAAATTAGTCATGCGGATCAAATTTTCAAATTGACGGTGCGCGTTCTGCTGGCGCGATAACGGAATTTGACGGTGCCGGTGATTACCCATAGATAAGGTGGTTGAATTTTGTCAAACATTGATTCCCTGTCAGCGCTATGCATCCTGGCAAGACTCCATAACATCGCGGTTGATCCCGACATCCTGTTGCATGAACTTGGACTCTCGCGTAATGCTCTCGTCTCGGATGAGCAGTTGTTGCTCGCGTCCAAGCGATTGGGCCTCAAAGCGAAGATCAAGGTAACCCGGGCCGAGCGCTTGTCACTTGCACCGCTACCTGCGCTGGCCCGGATTGGGGATGCTGACCGTTCTACCGATGCCAGCGGCAGCGAGGAGCAATATCGGTGGGTGGTGCTATCTCAGTGTGATGGCGAACGCGTCGTGTTCCTGGATCCTGACGCGGAAGGGCGCCCCGTCGCCGAACACCTTGGCGTCTTCATTGAGCGGTGGGCACCGTCAGGCTCGGGCGAGCTGCTCCTTGCCACCAGCCAGGCCAACTCGGCCAGGAATCTGGGTCAGTTTGACTTTACGTGGTTCATCCCCAGCATTGTCAAATACCGCAGGTTTTTGGCCGAGGTGCTGACCGTATCGGTTTTTTTGCAGCTTTTTGCGCTAGTCAGCCCCTTGTTTTTCCAGGTGGTGACGGACAAGGTCATCGTACACCGCGGCCTCACCACGCTGGATGTACTGGTGACAGGCCTTGTCATGGTGATGGTGTTCGAGAGCCTGCTCAGCGGCTTGTGTGCTTACCTATTCAGTCACACGACCAGCCGTATTGATGTGGAATTAGGTGCCCGCCTGTTTCGCCACCTTCTGCAATTGCCATTGGCCTATTTCCAGGCTCGCCGGGTTGGTGACTCGGTCGCCCGCGTTCGCGAACTGGAGAACATCCGCAGCTTTTTGACGGGGCGGTCGCTCACGCTCGTACTGGATGTTGTCTTTTCGGTGCTTTTCATCGGCGTGATGCTGCTCTATAGCGTGCCGCTCACGCTCATCGTACTCATCAGCCTGCCTCTGTATGCGGTCCTGGTCCTTGGTGTGGTGCCCGTGCTTCGCAGGCGCCTGGACGACAAGTTTTCCCGTGGCGCGGAAAGCCAGTCCATGGTGGTCGAAACCATCACGGGAATACAGACCGTGAAAGCGAACGCGCTGGAGCCAGCCATCGCCCTGCGCTGGGAGAATCAACTCGCCAGTTACGTGGCGGCCAGCTTCAAGACCCAGAATCTCTCCTCGTGGGCTCACGAAGGTATCAACCTGATCGGCAAGCTCGTCAACGCTGCGACCATGTGGTTTGGGGCCCGGCTGGTTATGGAGCACGAACTCAGCGTAGGTCAATTCGTGGCCTTCAACATGTTCGCCGGCCACGTGGCCCAACCAATCATGAGGCTGTCGCAAGTTTGGACTGATTTCCAGCAAACCGGCATCTCGATGCAACGCCTGGGTGACATTCTCGATTCACCCGCCGAAGTGCCGCCGAGCACGCCTGCTCCGTTGCCTCCGATCAAAGGGCACATCACGCTGGACAACGTCACCTTCCGCTACCGGCGCGAAGCAGCCCCCGTCTTGCATGGCGTGAGTCTCGACATCAGTCCGGGCGCAGTCCTCGGCATCGTCGGCCGTTCGGGATCGGGCAAAAGCACACTGACCAAACTCGTGCAGCGCCTCTACCTTCCTGAGCAAGGGCGTGTATTGATCGACGGGATCGATATCAGCCTGGTCGACGCCAGCCAGCTGCGTCGCCAGATTGGTGTCGTGCTGCAAGACAACTTTCTGTTTAACCGCAGCGTTCGGGAAAACATCGCTATTGCTGATCCGGGCGCCCCTATCGAATGGGTGATGCACGTGGCGCGGATGGCCGGCGCGCACGATTTCATTTGCGAATTGCCTGAAGGCTATAACACCGTGGTGGGCGAGCAGGGCATGTCGCTGAGCGGCGGACAGCGGCAGCGTCTGGCAATCGCCCGGGCCCTGTTCACCGACCCTCGCGTGCTGATTTTTGACGAAGCGACGAGCGCATTGGACTACGAAAGCGAGGCCATCATCCAGCGCAACATGGCTGCTATTGCGCAGGACCGTACAGTCATCATCATTGCGCACCGATTGAGTGCGGTGCGCCATGCCGACTTCATCATTGCCATGGAAAAAGGCCAGATTGTGGAAGGCGGCCCTCACGACGAACTGGTTCAGGTCCCCGATGGCCTGTACGCCTACCTGTGGAACATGCAGCAAAATAGTCATCCGCTGGAGCTGCGGGCATGAGAGATACGACAAACCATGCAGCCTCCCCACGCCATCCTTTGTACGTGCTGCTCGTCCGCTACCGCTCTGCATTTCAGGCTGCGTGGGGACAACGGCACGAGCTGGCGGGCCCTACCCGGATGGCGGATGAAGCCGCGTTCCTGCCGGCTGCGTTGAGCTTGCAAGTCACGCCGCCGCATCCAGCCCCACGGCGTGCCATGTGGGTTATCGTCACGCTCTTTGCGCTTGCCTTGCTATGGGCCTGCCTTGGCCAGGTTGATATTGTGGCCGAGGCATCCGGGCGCATCGTGATAGTCGATGGCACCAAGCTTGTCCAGCCACTGGAAACCAATGTGGTCAAAGCCATCAAGGTGAAAGATGGTGACAGGGTCAAAGCGGGCCAACCCTTGATCGAACTGGACCCCGTCAGCTCGCAGGCCGACCATCGCCGTATCGGCCAAGAGCGCGACAGTGCGTTGTCCGAACTGTGGCGAACTCAAGCCTTGATACAAGCGGTGAGCGAGGGTCTGGCGCAGCCGGTTTTGCCAGGGCAAGACGAACAGATGGCGCGAGGTCAGGCGCAAGATCTGGCCACCGCCCAGGCACAACTCCAATCGGAATGGCAAGACCTGAGAGCCCAGCGAGCCAGACTCGACGCCGACATGCGTGCCAGGCAAGCCGAACTGGTCACCATGCATGAACAGATTGCGAAAATCCGGGCCACGCTGCCGATCGTCAAGCAACGCGAGGCGGACTTTAACAGTCTGGCCAAACAAGGCTACGTCAGCCGGCATGACAATCTCGATCGCACGCAGGCCCGCATTGAAATGGAGCACGATTTGGCCACGCTGCGGGCCCGGCAGGACGAAGTCAAGGCCACCATTGAACAAAGCAGGCAGGCCGTTGCGACCTGGCGGGCCGACACGCTCAAGACCCTGAACGAGCGCCACGCCAAAGCCGATCTGCAACAGCGCCAACTGCAAGCCGAAGGCGACAAGGCCAGCCAGCGCGTACGCCAGACCATGCTCACGGCTCCGGTGGACGGCACCGTTCAGCAGCTGGCCGTTCATACAACCGGTGGTGTGGTGACCCCTGCTCAGGTGCTGTTGGTGGTCGTGCCCGAGAAGGGGCGGGTCATGGCCGAAGTGACGCTGGAGAATAAGGATGTGGGTTTTGTAAACGTGGGGCAGCCCGCCGAGATCAAGCTGGAGACTTTTCCCGCTACGCGCTACGGCACGGTGCCGGCCACGGTGACCACCATCACGGCGGATGCCGTCATGCAGGATCACAAAGCGCAAGCATCGGGAGCCAGCCCGGAGGACAAGTTGGCCAACCCTGTCGGCGGGGCGGTGTTTCCGGCCACGCTGGCGCTCGCGCAAAACTTCATCGATGTGGGCGGCAAGCGAATCAGGCTCGTGCCCGGCATGAACCTGACCGCGGAGATCAAGACGGGTAGACGCCGAGTCATTGATTATTTGTTCAGTCCGGTCCAGACCTATGCGCGGGAAAGCTTGAGGGAACGGTAACTATCCCGCTGGAATGAACGCGCGTACACCGCATATGCCTGACTGATCGGATCAGCGGGCTGGTGCAAGAAACCGGAAGATTTGATTTGCTAAGGAATCCTACTGTGATGCAGAAGAATTGATTGCATCTGGCAGGTTCCCGTAAATCAAGTACTCCTGTCGTGGTCAGCACTTTCACCGTGCTGGCATTTCCCTGAAACCGTCTTGAGGAAAAAGACGCATGTCCAGTAGCCATACTTCGAGCTCCAGTCACCACGTGACGAGCCACCCCTCCACGCCGCACCACGTGAATTTGTCACATCCAATTCATAGCACTGCGCCGCAAGTTCATGCTGCCCCCCAGGTTCATGCTGCGCCGCAAGTTCATGTTGCCCCCCAGGTTCATGCTAGTCCGCGCATTTATGTTGAACATGTACCGCAAGCTCACGCAGCACCCCAATCTCATGCTGTACCGCAATCTCATGCAGAACCGCAAGCCCATGTAGCACCGCAAGCCCATGCAGCACCGCAAGCCCATGCAGCACCCCAAGCCCATGGGGGCCGAACCGAGACTCCACCTCTGGCCTTTCGTTGGGATCAATCGGCTCCTAGACGTACTGGAATGCATGATCCTTCAGCCTTGGTACCGAATACAAGCGAGGAATCGCACAAAATTGGTGGAAACGAAAGCAACACAAATCCTCACGGCATTCAAAGCAAGAGCGGCGTGCGGGTCGGTAGGAACACTGATGAGGTTATTCATGTTAAATCGATTGATGAGGCGCGCGAGCTGGCAAAAAAGGAGGGGGTTGGAAAATTTAACGTTCGCGATAAGAGTGGCAGAATGGGTCAGGTTGATGTTGAAAATAAGAACTTGGTCACTTATGAAAGTAAGTCGGATGGTGTTTTTGTCTCTGGGCACAGGGAGGATAATGTTATTCGGGTCAAGGGAAAAAATGAAGGGGAGGCGTTGGTTAAATATTTAAAAGAAAAAAATGAGAAAGAGAACTCGCTGTTGAATAAGGCGGCGGAGTATGGTGGCTATGTTGCGCCAGAGATTAATTTGGTTAAATTGCTTGATCCAAGTCAGCATACTTTTTCTGGTGTGGTTGGAAATATTATTTTGCCGATTGCAGGGGCGTCTCTCCTGGGAGGAGAGGGCAATGCTTTGGCTAAGGAATCTGAGGGCTTCGCGCTTAATGGCTTTGAATCAGGGCTGTCCCATGTCGAATCGAAAATGATTGAAGGCGGAGGATCATCTGCGATTCGGAAGGTTGCTGGCAACGAGGGATTGCTGTCGAATCCGGAGAATGAGATTTTTTCAAATGGCACATCAATTCTGAATTCGGGTGCCCCGCCGCTTTTTGATTCAAGTTTTGCAGTTACGCCGAAAGGTAATCTAAGTCTGAAGAGGGGAGGCGGATTGCTGGATGGCACTTGGGAAGGAGTTGCCAGAAATGGTGAGCCTGAATATTACGTCAAGGTCAAAGAAGGATACTTCCGGGTCATGGCCGATAGGGATAGCAATACCCTGCGTCTGATCAATTCAAAGGGGCCCTATGCGGGGTACCAGAAACCCATCCGAAAAAGTGAGGCCGGCAATTGGGAGTACAATAATGACGCCATCGGTTTGCGCGGCGGTATGATGGACCCATTTGACGGACCATCGCCAGCTAAGCAACGGCACTTTGACTCAAATACAATCGTTAGTACGACTATTCCAGGTGATGGATTTGGGGGGAAGGTTGTCGGTTTGGAAAATAAAGGTCTGCCAAAGTATGATTTGGGACTTGCTGATTCAAATAACCGACTTCAGGAGAGGGCCCGGGAGATGCTGGATAATATTTATGGGGAAGGGCAGGTGGATATTGTTGGGTACCATGTAAGCCCCATTGAAAATCGACAAGCACTTAGGTCGGAAGGATTTTCTGTCACTAAGAATCAGGGGGCGGGGGAGGGAGTCGCTGGACAGAATAAGAACGGGCCGGGATTGTATGTAAGTCCGAAACTAACAAATGAGCACATATCAAAGGATGGGGTATATGACGTATATGCGGTGGTCCGCCCACGGGGGGGGGAGTGGGTGGAGGGGGTAAGAAAGTCAGTAAGTTGGGATTCAAGGATTAATGCTAACCTTGATGGTGACTATATCCGCATTTCAAATAGCGAAATTAAGATCAATCCAAGTGGGATCTCCAAGGTGGGTTTGTATCCTATCGCAGAGACTAAGCTTAGGCAGGAACCAGTGAGCTATCTTGGGGTTTCCAAGCCAAAACCAATGTCCTTTGATGAGGTGGCAAAGTGGGGTGGGGAAAGGCTGAGGGATCCCGGATTTTTTGATATTAAAAATAAAATTAATGTTGAAAATAATCCTGATGTAAAGTTTGATTTGATTAGGAAGCTTTCCAATGATATGCGGGTGAATTACTCTGGTCAGGAAATTAGAAATGCGGAGTTGGTTAGGTGGTTGAAGCAAGAATTTAAATTCGGGTAAATTCATAATTTTCCGTTGCCGGTAACGGTATTTGCGGGCGAATCGGGTATCGACTCCGTGGTGCGGTAACTGTCGCCCTCGAAGACGAGCCGCAGGCGCCGTAACGTTGCCGGTCGAGTGCGGCGGCGCCGAGGACCCGGTTGTTGGGGAACCCGGCGCCCTATTAATGCGTATCTGATTTTGAGTTTATCTTATTTAAAAAGGAATCCTCATGAATCGCCCCAAGAGCGTGCTGGTCGCCAACATCGCCTGGGCCCGCGAGACGCGCGAACGCACGCCCGGCTTTTTCGACGCGCTCGCGCGCGGTCAGAACCCGCGCGTGCTGTGGATCGGCTGCTCGGACAGCCGCGTGCCGGCCGAGACCATCACGCATAGCGCGCCCGGCGACCTGTTCGTCCACCGCAACATCGCGAACCTGTTCCAGCCCGACGACGACAACTGCGCCAGCGTGCTCGAGTACGCAGTGCGCGTGCTCGAGGTCGATCACGTGATCGTTTGCGGACACTACGGCTGCGGCGGCGTGCGCGCGTCGCTGCTGCCGCCGCCGTCAGCCCTGCCGCACGTGGCGCGCCGCATCGCGCCGCTGTGCGCGCTCGCGCATCGTCATCGCAATGCGCTCGCCGGGCTCGACGACACGGCCGCCGCCGACCGCCTCGCCGAGCTGAACGTGCTCGAGCAGGTCCGGCAGCTGCGCGCGTCGCCGATCGTACGCGATCGCGAACGGCCGCCGCTCGTGCACGGCTGGATCTTCTCGCTTGCCGACGGCCGCCTCAAGGAGCTCGATTCCGGCTATGCGACGCCGCCGGCCGACGCCCCTGCCGCGCCCGCGGCCCTCGAGCCGGCGCTCGGCTGATCGCGCCGCGCGTCCGACATGCCTCAACGGAACCCCAACCCCATCATGAACCTGAACGAGCGTCTGTCCTCCCTGCCGCGCGACATCGTCGCCGGCGTCGTCGTCTTTCTCGTCGCGCTGCCGCTGTGCCTCGGCATCGCCAATGCCTCCGGCGTCGCGCCGTTCGCCGGGCTCGTGTCCGGCATCGTCGGCGGGCTCGTGGTCGCGGTGCTGAGCGGCTCGTCGCTGTCCGTCAGCGGCCCCGCTGCCGGCCTCGTCGTGATCGTCGTCGAAGGCATCGCGCAACTCGGCAGCTTTTCGGCCTTCCTGCTCGCCGTGCTGCTGTCCGGCGTCCTGCAGTTCGGCTTCGGCATGCTGCGCGCCGGCCGCTTCGCCGCTTACGTGCCGTCCCCCGTCATCAAGGGCATGCTCGCCGCGATCGGGCTGCTGCTGATCGTCAAGCAGATCCCGTTCGCGCTCGGCATCGGCGGCAGTGCCGCGCAGCCGCTCGCCGCGCTGCCCGGCCTGCCCGCCGCGTGGATCGCGGCCGCGATCGCACTCGCGTCGCTCGCGCTGCTGGTCGCGTGGGACTCGCCCGCGCTGCGCCGCTTCGTACTGGTGCGCGCGGTGCCGGCGCCGCTCGCGGTCGTCGTGCTCGGCATCGGCGCGACGCTCGCGCTCAATATGCTGGCGCCCGCGTTCGCGCCGGGCGCCGCGCACCGGGTCGCGCTGCCCGAACTCGCGTCGTTTGCCGCCTTCGCCGCCTCGCTCAAGCACGCGGAGCTCGGCCCCAATTTCGCGCAGCTGCTGAATCCGAACATCTGGCAGGTCGCGATCACGCTCGCCATCGTCGCGAGCCTCGAGACGCTGCTGAGCCTCGAAGCGGTCGAGCAGATCGACCCGAAGCGCCGGCCGGTCCTGCCGGATCGCGAACTGAAGGCGCAGGGCGTCGGCAACCTCATCGCGGGTGCGGTGGGCGGGCTGCCGATCACGTCGGTGATCGTGCGCAGCTCGGTCAACGTCCATGCGGGCGCGCAAAGCCGGCTGTCGGCGATCGTGCATGGCGTGCTGCTGCTCGTCAGCGTGTTCGCGCTCACCGGCCTCATCAACCTGATCCCGCTCGCGAGCCTCGCGGCGATCCTGATCCACACGGGCTTCAAGCTCGCCAAGCCGGCGCTGTTCCGCGCGGTCGCGAAACAGGGGCCGGCCGCGTTCGCACCGTTCGTCGCGACGATCGCCGGCGTGCTCGCGGTCGACCTGCTGTTCGGCATCGCGCTCGGCCTCGCGTGCAGCGTCCTCACGGTCGCCGTCGCGAACCTGAAGAGCCCGGTCACGCTCGCGCAGCATGACGACCATTTCCTGCTGTCGTTCCGCAAGGACGTGTCGTTTCTCGGCAAGGTGCAGGTCAAGCATCACCTGCGGCACATTCCCGACCGCGCGGCGGTGATCATCGACGCGACGCGCGCCGACTACATCGACCACGACGTGCTCGAGTTGCTCGACGCGTTCATCGCCGATGCGCCGCGGCGCGGGATCGCGGTCGAATTCCGCCGGCCGTCCCCGCCGCCTCGCCCGGCCACACGGCGCTGGCAGTTCCGCGCGCCGGCCGCGGAATGAACGCGGGATGAGAAAACAAAAACCCCTCGCATCCGATCGGGACACGAGGGGTTTTTCATCTGACGTGAACGCGCTTTCAGCCCCGCTCGTCCTCAAGATACGCACGAATCACATCGACAAACGACGCATCGCCTTTCAACCCGAGCGCCTCCGCCCGCGCCGTATCCCAACACCCCGGCCAGCTACCGACGATCTTTTCCACACGCTCATCCCGCGCATGCCGAATCAGCTTCACGACCTCGTCGCCCGCGACTTCGCGCAGCGCGGCGATCATCTCGTCGACGCTCACCGAAATCCCCGGCAGATTGATCACGCGCTTGCTGCCGAGCTTGTCCCCATCGAGCTCACAGCCCGCAACCAGCGCATCGATCGCGCCGCGCGGCGACAGCAGCCACAGACGCGTCGAACCCGGCACCGGACACACGCTCTCGTCACCGTTCAGCGGCTCGCGAATCATGCCGCTCGCGAACGACGACGCCGCCGCGTTCGGCCGGCCCGGCCGCACGCTGATCGTCGGCAGCCGCAGCACGCGGCCGTCGACGAAGCCGCGCCGCGCGTAGTCGCACAGCAGCAGCTCGGCGATCGCCTTTTCCGCGCCGTACGACGATTGCGGGTTCAGCGCAGTGTCGTCCTGCACGACGTCCGGCAGCGCGCCGCCATAGACGGCCACCGAGCTCGTGAACACGACGCGCGGGCGATGGCCGCGCGCGCGGCACACTTCCAGCAGCGTGCGCGACGCATCGAGGTTGATCCGCATCCCGAGGTCGAAATCGGCTTCGGCCTGGCCGCTGACGATCGCCGCGAGGTGGAAGATCGCGCCCGTCTGCGTGTCGATCGCGCTTTCGAGCACGGTGCGCTCGGCGATGTCGCCGACGATCGACGTCACACGCGGGTCGCCGAAATCGCCGCCCTTGACGACGTCGAGCAGCACCAGCTCGGTGATTGGCTGCGCGTGGCCGTCCGCGCCGGTCAGCGCGCCGCGTTCGAGCAGCTTGCGCGCGAGACGCTGGCCGAGGAAGCCGGCGCCGCCGGTGATCAGTACTTTCATTTCGTTGCCCTCGTAGAAATGCCGGGATTACAGGTAAGGCTTCAGCCAGCCGAGGCCGTCGGACGTGCCGGCTTTCGGCCGGTATTCGCAGCCGATCCAGCCGTCGTAGCCGAGCGCGTCGATCAGCGCGAACAGGTACGGATAGTTCAGCTCGCCGAGATCCGGCTCGTGGCGTTCCGGCACGCCGGCGATCTGGATATGGCCGATGCCCGCGAAGTCGCGCTTGAGCTTCATCGCGAGATCGCCTTCGACGATCTGGCAGTGGTAGCAGTCGAACTGCACCTTCAGGTTCGGCGCGCCGACTTCCGCGCAGATCGCGTGCGCGTCGTCCTGCCGGCTCACGAAATAGCCCGGCATGTCGCGCTGGTTGATCGGCTCGACGAGGATCGTGATGCCGTGCGCGAAGGCCGCCTGCGCGGCGTGCGCAAGGTTCGCGACATAGGTCGCGTGGTGGCGCGCGCGATCCTGGCCCGGCGCGATCAGGCCGGCCATCACGTGCAGCCTGGTATTGCCGAGCACGCGCGCGTAGTCGAGCGCGGTGTCGATGCCACGCCGGAACTCGTCCTCGCGGCCCGGCAGCGACGCGATCCCGCGCTCGCCGGCCGACCAGTCGCCGGGCGGCGCGTTGAACAGCGCCTGCGTGAGGCCGTGCTGGTCGAGGCGCGCGCGGATGTCCTCGGCGGCAAAGTCGTACGGGAACAGGTACTCGACCGCCTTGAAGCCGTCGTACGCGGCGGCGGCGAAGCGCTCGAGGAACGCGTGTTCGTTGTACATCATCGAGAGGTTGGCGGCGAAGCGTGGCATGGCAGCAGGTCCTGTCAGTGAGAGAGCGGGGAACGTCGCGCGCGACGCCCCGAAGCGATCAGCGGTTGACCAGTTTGGCCGGCGTGAGCCAGACGGCGAGCGCGCCGATCACGAGCATCGACGCGAGCACGTACATGCCGGACGACGTGCTGTGCGTCGTGTCCTTCAGGTAGCCGATCACGTACGGGCTCGCGAAGCCGGCGAGGTTGCCGACCGAGTTGATGATCGCGATGCCGGCCGCGGCCGCGCTGCCCGCGAGGAACGCGGTCGGCAGCGACCAGAACAGCGGCGCGCAGGTCAGCACGCCGCCCGCCGCGATCGACAGGAACACGATCGACACGGCGGTATTGTGCGAGTACGACGCCGCCACCGCGAAGCCCACCGCGCCCATCAGCGCCGGCACGATCAGGTGCCAGCGGCGTTCGCGGCGCTTGTCCGCGCTGTGGCCGAACAGGTTCATCACGACGATCGCGACGAGGAACGGAATCGCCGACAGCAGGCCGATCTGCAGCGTATCGGTGATGCCGGTCGACTTGACGAGCGTCGGCATCCAGAACGTGAGGCCGTACTGGCCGGTGACGAACGCGAAGTAGATCAGCGACATCCACCACATGCGCGGGTCCGCGAACACGGCCTTCAGCGAATGGCCGTGCTTGTGCTGCTCCTGCGGCTGCGCGGCGATTTCATCCTCGAGCAGCTGCTTCTCGCGCTCGTTCAGCCACTTCGCGCTGCGGATGTTGTTGTCGAGATAGAGAATCGTCGCGATGCCGATCAGCAGCGCGGGCACGGCCTCGATCATGAACATCCATTGCCAGCCGTGGAAGCCCGAGCCGCCGTGGAAGCGCTCCATGATCCAGCCCGACAGCGGGTTGCCGAAGATCCCGGACACCGGAATCGCGGACATGAACACCGCGATGATCTTCGCGCGGCGGTGCGACGGGAACCAGTAGGTCAGGTACAGGATCACGCCCGGGTAGAAGCCCGCTTCCGCGAGGCCGAGCAGGAAGCGCAGCACGTAGAACTGCGTCGGCGTCGTCACGAACGCGAACATCCCGGACAGGATGCCCCACGTGATCATGATCCGCGCGATCCAGATGCGCGCGCCGAGGCGGTGCATCAGCAGGTTGCTCGGCAGCTCGAACAGGAAGTAGCCGAGGAAGAAGATGCCCGCGCCGAGGCCGAACACGGTTTCGCTGAACGCGAGATCCTGCGACATCTGCAGCTTCGCGAAGCCGACGTTCACGCGGTCGAGATACGCGACCACGTAGCAGAGCATCAGGAACGGCACGATGCGCCAGAACACTTTCTTGTACGTGAGGTCGAGGTCGGCCGGGCTGGCGGCCGCGGCCTGCGAACGGCCTGCGGCCGCGTCGAGAGCTGTCATCGTCGTCTCCAAGGATGGGTTGTGCCGGCGGCGCGTACGACGCCGGTCGTAGGTGTGTGCTGACGGAAGGGCCCGCGCACACGGCAGGCCAGGGGATTACCAGCGCGCGCCGAAGGTCTCGCGCAATTCGTCGAGCGCCGCGTCCGGCAGCGGCTCGGGTTTCGGATCGCTCATCAGCCACAGGCGCGCGGTTTCCTCGAGTTCCTCGAGCGCGTACGACGCCTGCGACACCGACGCGCCCCACATCACCGGGCCGAGGCGCTCGAGCAGCACGCCGCGCACGCGATCGGCGAGCGCGGCGACTTCGGCCGCGACGGCCGGATCGCCGGGGCGGCGGTAGCGGATCAGCGGAATGTGGCCGACCTTCATCACGTAGTACGGCGTGATCGGCGGCAGCACGTCGGTGTCGCGCCACACGCCCGCGAGCGTCAGCGCGACGAGGTGCGTCGAATGCGTGTGGACGATGCCGTGCGCGTCGGGGTTGCGCGCGTAGATGCCGCGATGCAGCGTGAGCGTCTTCGACGGCCGGCCGCCCGACACCGGCTGGCCGTCCAGGCCCACCTTCGCGATGTCGTTCGGGTCGAGCCGGCCGAGGCACGCGTCGGTCGGCGTGATCAGCCAGCCGTCGTCGAGACGCGCGCTGATGTTGCCCGCGCTGCCGACCGCGTGGCCGCGCGCATACAGGCTCGCGCCGACCACGCAGATTTCCTCGCGCAGGGTTGCTTCGATGCTCATCGGCCGGCTCCGTCCAGTTGGCGCAGCGCCTTGTCGAAGAAATCGACCGCGCCGAAATTGCCCGACTTCAGCGCGAGGCCGAGCGGCTCGGCGTCGATCGTCGCGGTCGCGGGCACGCCCGGATCGATCTGCGCGCCGATCTGCAGCGATTTCACGTCGAGCGCCTGCACCACCGCGCCGGACGTCTCGCCGCCCGCGACGACGAACTTGCGCACGCCGAGCGCGCGCAGGCCCCGCGCGATCGCGGCGAGCGTGCTTTCGACGAGATGGCCGGCCGCCTCGACGCCGAGCGCCTGCTGCACGGCCTTCACTTCGTCGGGTGTCGCGGTTGCGTAGATCAGCACCGGCTCGGGCAGGTGCGAACGGGCGAACGCGAGCGCCTGCTCGACCACCGGCTCGCCGCGCGATGCCGCGAGCGGATCGATGCGGAAGCTCGGGCGGCGCGCGCGCCATTCGGCGACCTGCGCGTTGGTCGCCTTCGACGCGCTGCCGGCGAGCACCGTCGCATGGCCGTCGATGCGCGGCAGCGAGGCCGCGTTGTCGCGCACGGGCAGCAGGCCCGCGGTGCGGAAATTCGCGGGCAGGCCGAGCGCGACGCCCGAG
The DNA here is from genome assembly GCF_004343775.1 of Burkholderia sp. SRS-46. Taxonomy (GTDB): domain Bacteria; phylum Pseudomonadota; class Gammaproteobacteria; order Burkholderiales; family Burkholderiaceae; genus Burkholderia. The sequence goes on from NZ_PTXL01000012.1 coordinate 141,728, forward strand.
CCGCCGGTGACGAGCGGCAGGTCCGCGCACGCCTCGCCGAGCACGTAGAGATCGCGGTCGGACAGCGCGTCGGCGATCGCGAAGCGCGCGCCTTCCGCGCGCAGCTGCGCGATCGTCGCGCGCACCGCGGCGGCGCCGAGGCCGATCGCGTCGTAGCGGATCAGGCCGACTTTCGACCGCGTCTGGCGCTGCAGCACGCGCACGAGGTTCGCGTCGCGCATCGGCGTGAGCGGATGGTTCTCCATCCCCGATTCGTTCAGCAGCGTATCGCCGACGAACAGGTGGCCACGGTAGATCGTGCGGCCGTTCTCCGGGAACGCCGGGCACGCGATCGCGAAGCCGCCGCCCACCGCGTCGAGCAGCGCGTCGGCGACCGGGCCGATGTTGCCCGCGTCGGTCGAGTCGAACGTCGAGCAGTACTTGAAGAAGAACTGGCGGCAGCCCTGCGCACGCAGCCATTCGTAAGCGGCGAGCGATTGCGCGACCGCGTCGGCCGCGGGGAGCGTGCGCGACTTCAGCGCGACGACGATCGCGTCGGCGTCGAGCGCCGTTTCGTGCACGGCATCGCCGGCGGGCACGCCGATCGTCTGCACGGTGCGCATGCCGCTCTTGACGAGCATGCTCGCGAGATCGGTCGCGCCGGTGAAATCGTCGGCGATGCAGCCGAGCAGGGGACGGGCAGCGGATGCGTGGGGCATGACGGTGGCCTCGCTTGAATCAACGGGAAGGCGGCAACGTGATGCCGGGGAAGGTCTTGATCACGGCGGAATCGTCCTCGCCGCCGTGGCCGGCGCTCGATGCGCTCATGAACATCTGGTGCGCGGTGGCCGACAGCGGCAGCGGGAATTTGCTGCGCCGCGCGGTGTCGAGCACGAGGCCGAGATCCTTCACGAAGATGTCGACCGCCGACAGCGGCGTGTAGTCGCCGTTCAGGATGTGGGGCACGCGGTTCTCGAACATCCACGAATTGCCGGCGCTGTGCGTGATCACGTCGTACAGCGCGTCGGCGTCGACGCCTTCGCGCAGGCCGAGCGCCATCGCTTCGGCCGCCGCCGCGATGTGCACGCCGGCCAGCAGCTGGTTGATGATCTTCACTTTCGAGCCGACGCCGTGCGCGTCGCCGAGGCGGTAGACCTTGCCCGCGATCGCGGCCAGCACGTCGTCGCACGCGTCGTACGCGGCGGCGGGGCCGGACGTCATCATCGTCATCTCGCCCGACGCCGCGCGCGCGGCGCCGCCGGATACGGGCGCGTCGAGCATCTGCAGGCCCGCGGCCTCGATGCGCGCGCCGAGCGCGATCGCGAAGTCGGGCGCGACGGTCGCGCTCGCGATCACGACGCCGCCCGGCTTCATCCGCGCGACCGCGCCGTGCTCGCCGAACAGCACGGTTTCCGTCTGCGCCGCATTGACGACGAGCGTGACGACGACGTCGCACTGCGCGCCGAGCTCGGCGGGCGTCGCGCACGCGATGCCGCCTTCGGCCGCGAATGCGTTCAGCACGCTTTCACGCACGTCGCACGCGTGCACGCGAAAACCCGCGCGCAGCAGCGAGCGGGCGACGCCCAGTCCCATCGCGCCGAGGCCGATGACTCCAATATGTCGTGACATGGTCAACCTTGATCGATTCGTGACAGAGGGCGGCACCGGCTGAACGCAGCGCCGCCGGGTTCAGCAGATGCCGGCTTCCGACAGGCGGCGGGCGGCGTTGTACATGTGCGTGCGTGCGGCGTTGCGGGCCGCCATCGGGTCGCGCGCGCGAATCGCGTCGGCGATCGCCGCGTGCTCTTCGCGAACCTGCCGCGAGAAATCCTCGCGCGTCGCCTCGTTGCCGCGCGTGACCTTCACGCCCGCTTCGAGGTACTGGTTCAGGAACTGCAGCGTCTTCAGGAAATACGGGTTGCCGGTGACGGCCGCGATCGTGCGGTGGAACGCGACGTCTTCCGCGACGCCGTCGCGCCCTTCGGCCACCGCGTCGTCGATCTTGCGCAGCGCATCGTCGATGTCTTCCATGTCCTCGTCGGTGCGATGCAGCGCGGCTTCGGCGGCGACTTCCGCCTCGATCGCGCGGCGCACCGCGAGCAGGTGCGGCAGCGAGCTGGCCTCGACCGCTTCCGCGTAGTCGATGCGCAGCGGCCGGATCGCGCCGTGCTGGTTCACGTAGACGCCGCTGCCCTGGCGCGGCTCGACCACGCCTTCGTTCTTCAGGCGCGAGATCGCCTCGCGGATCACGGTGCGGCTTACGCCGAATTCCTGCGCGAGCACGGCCTCGGTCGGCAGCTTGCCGCTGGCCACGAAACTGCCGGCTTCGATCTGCTTGAGCAGCTGTTGCGCGACGTGATCGCTCATCGCGCGGGCGGGAATTTTCTCGAACATGGGGCTCATGTTTGTAAGGTGATGTGGTCATCATACAAATTTTTGAGCCGGCACGAGCACCCGGGATAACCCTCGATCGCAGGAAACAACGTCGGTCAATTTGATTGGAACCGGTTCCATTTCGGCGTAACGCGCGGGATCGCGTGGGGCGGTGGCCGGCGGCGCGACCCTGCGCAGATCGCCTACACTGGATCAACCTGCCCAGGCCCGACCCAACGCCGCACTCAGCGAGGCACGCCATGACCGTGAGCCAGCCAGCACGAACGGAATTGCCGGGGCAAGTCGTCCTCGTGCTTCAGGGAGGCGGCGCGCTGGGCGCCTACCAGCTTGGCGTCTACCAGGCGATGGATGAAGCGGGCATCCAGCCCGACTGGGTGATCGGCACCTCGATCGGCGCGATCAACGCGGCGCTGATCGCCGGCAATCCGCCGGAGCGCCGCACCGAGCGGCTGGCCGAATTCTGGCATCACGTGACCGAGCGCACGCGGCTGCGCACGCCGCCCATCCTGTCGGGCTGGGACAGGCTGTTCGCGGAGCTGATGATCATCGGCGGCGGGATCGCCGGGTTCTTCGTGCCCAACCCGGCGTCGTGGCTCGGGCCGATGGCCCGCGTGGGCGTCGATCGCGCGTCGTACTACCTGATCGCGCCGCTGCGCGACACGCTGCGCTCGCTGATCGACATCGAGTGGCTGAACGGCGGCCGCCCGCGCCTGACCGTTGGCGCGGTGAACGCGTGCACCGGCGCGATGCGCTATTTCGACACGCGCGAACAGCCGCTGGGCATCGAGCACATCATGAGTTCGGGCGCGCTGCCGCCCGCTTTTCCGGCCGTGCGGATCGACGGCCAGCCGTACTGGGACGGCGGCGTGTATTCCAACACGCCGGTGGAGGTGGTGCTGGACGACACGCCACGCAGGAGCTCGATCATCTTCTCGGTGCAGATGTGGAATCCGGTCGGCCCCGAGCCGGAAAGCATCTGGCAGGTGTCGGAGCGGCAGAAGGACATCCAGTACGCGAGCCGAACCGACAGCCATATCGCGCGCCAGCAGCAGATCCACCGGCTGCGCCATGTAATCGGCGAACTGGTCGGGCACGTGCCGGAAGCGGAGCGTGCGACGGCCGAAGTGCGGGCGCTGGCGGCCTGGGGGTGCCAGACCACCATGCGCGTGATCAAGCTCGCCGCGCCCCGGCTCGACGGGGACAACCAGCTCAAGGACATCGACTTCACGCCGGCCGGCATCGCGGCCCGCCGGCAGGCGGGATATGACGCGGCGCGGCAGGCGATCGCCGCGCGTCCGTGGGACATGCCGATGGATCCGATCGAAGGGATGGCCGTCTACAGCGTGGACTGAGCCGCGAGCGGCAAAGGGCGCACCTGACGCGCCGCAACGGCGGCCGGCGGGCCGCTCCGTTCAAGCATCGAACGTCAAGCCGGTGAAGCCGGGTTGACCGTGCCGACACGCAGGTCTGTCGAATTCCCCGTCTTTTTTGTGTCACGGAACCATAACGCGGGCGACCGGAAGCCGCGCGTATGGTGGTGCCGGTCGGGCCGCGGCGCGCCTGATCGGGAAGAATTCCCTCCGCGCGAACGTTGCCGACTCGGTCCCCGCCGAGAGCGTGTCCACCTCCACGTCAAAAGGTCAGCCATGAAGCGAATCATGAGTCGCGATTTCCGGTCGTTGTCCGTCAAGGACCTGATCGACGCCCGCGACGCGTATCACATCCACCTGGCGCATCTGGATCATGTCTATGCCACGGCGATCGGCCGGTATCTGATCCGGGACGACGACGAAAACGCGCGCAGCGCGACCGTCACGTCCGACCAGAAGGCCTTGTCGGCGCGCACGCTGTTCAACTCGAGCCCGCAGGACTGGTCGTGGCCGTGCGTGCTGGTGTTCGTCGACCAGTGGCTGAGCCACGACGCGATCGCAGCCGACCCGGGCCTCAGCCGCGAGATGGTCCCGCCGTTCCTGTTCCTGCCGGACGGCCGCGTGGTGCCGACCTGCGTCGTGCTGGTCGAGGAAGACAACCGGGCGCCGGCGCCGGTCGCGCCGGCCGCGTTCGGCAGCGACCTGATCGGCGGCGGCTATCCGGTGATCTCGAAGGTGCAGGGCAAGGCACACGTGGGCTCGGTCGGCTGCCTCGTCACCGACGGCGATTCCGTCTACGCGCTGACCAACCGCCACGTGTGCGGCGAAGCGGGGCGCCCGGTCTACGCGAACTTCAAGAACACCGAGCGGAAGATCGGCCACAGTGCCGCGCGGCAGGCCGGCAAGGTGCCGTTCGCGCAGCTCTATCCGGGCTGGTCCGGCGAGCGCGTGCTCGGCAACCTCGATGCGGGCCTGATCCACGTGACCGACATCCAGGGCTGGACGGCCCAGGTGTACGGCGTCGGCGAGATCGGGCCGCTGCTGGACCTGAACGTCGACACCTTCACGCTCGACCTGATCGACTGCCCCGTGACGGCGTTCGGCGCGGCGAGCGGCAAGATGACGGGGCGCATCCTCGGCCTGTTCTATCGCTACAAGAGCGTCGGCGGCTACGACTACGTGACGGATTTCCTCGTCGGCCCGCGCGACGCGGCCACGCCCGTGAACAACCTTCCCGGCAATTCCGGCACCGTCTGGTTCGTCGACGATGCCGGTGCGCCCGTCAACGGGAACCAGGTCCGCCGCCTGCAGCCGTTCGGCCTCGAATGGGGCGGCCAGGTGCTGCTCGCGCCCGGCGCGCGGGAGCCCGGCCAGTTCGTGCTGGTGAGCTGCCTCGCGTCGATCTGCCGGCAGCTCGACGTCGAGATCATCGACGGCTGGAACACCGGCCATCGCGAATACTGGGGCGAGTGGGGGCACGTGAAGATCGGCGCGCTCGCGTGCAGCCTGGTGAGCGATGCGTCGCCGCAGCTCGATTACCTGTCGCGGCTGATGCAGGCCAATGCCGACAACATCGGCATGGCGGACAGCGCGCTGCAGGGCAAGCTCGATGCGCACGCGAAGGGCGAATTCGCGCCGCTCGCCGACGTGGCCGACCTCGTGTGGCGCAACACGCGCCCGCTCGACGAATCGAACCACTTCGCGGACATGGACAAGCCCGGCAGCGGCGTGTTCGCGGGCAAGACGCTGCTCGACTTGTGCGAGAACCCCGACAACGTGAACCCGGATACCTGGAACGGCTATTACGAGAGCATCGGCGAGGATCGCCGCGGCGCGCTGCCGTTCCGGGTCTGGCAGTTCTACGACGCGATGGTGCAGTACGCGAGCGACGACGACCTGACCAGCTTCGTGTGCGCGGCCGGCCTCGTCGCGCACTATGTGGGCGACGCGTGCCAGCCGCTGCACATTTCGCAATACCACCACGGGCGCGACCCGTCCGACCCCGCGCAGGGCAAGGTGCACAGCGTGTACGAGACGACGATGGTCGGCCGCTTCGGCGCCGAGCTGATCGGCCTGATCGCGGCGGCCGATACGCCGGCCGTGCCGCCGGTCGCGGCGGCCGACGGCGCGACCGTGACGGGGCACGACGTCGCCGTGGCCGTGGTGGCGCTGATGCGCCGCACGGTGGACGACCTCAGCCCGCTGGCCATCGTCGACGAGTTCAACCGCGATCGCGGGTCGAAACAGACCGCGCAGATGTGGGCCGCGCTCAAGGCGCCGACCGCGCGGCGCATGAAGGACGGCGCGCTGACGCTGGCGCGCATCTGGGAGGCGGCGTGGGCGGAGGGGCGCAAGGACAAGGCCGACCCTGCCGCCGCGCCGTTCGCCTGCGAGCAACAGGATCTGATGGATCGCTACGAGCAGGCGGATTTCGTCCGCTCGTACAAGCTGCAGAGCCTGACGCTGGACGCATCGAAGCGGCATCTCGTGCCGCTTTGACGCGCATCCGGCCCCCGGCGCAGCCGCGCCGGGCGGCCGGTCAAAGCTGGTATGCTGCCCTTCATGACATCTGCTCAGGAGGGCGCCATGGCGACGAAGCAAGTCTCGAAGAAAAAGTACCTGAAGATCCTGAACAAGCGTCTGCGCGCCGAGCCGGACGTCCCGTCCGGCACGGCGTTCGTGTTCTACCCGCCGGGCGCGAAGGCGAAGGACGCGACCGGCGTCATCTCCAGCGAGCCGGGCAGCCAGGGCGCGCTCGCGATGATGGCCGCGATCCAGCTCAAGGCGGCCGAAGAGTTCGTCGTGACCGGCAAGCGGGCGAAGTAACGCGCGGCGGGCGTGTCGACGCGCATCGGCGCGAGGCCGCGCGCGTCGCCCCGTCAGAACCGCACGACCGTCTTGCGCTCGACGTTGAAGCCGTCGCGCAGGATGCACGCCGAGTCGGCGAAGTAGCGGCGGGTTTCCGACAGCAGGTCGGCGTTGCCGCGATGGCAGAACACCACGCCCGACCCTTCTTCCGTCAGCAGCTCGCCGATCAGCGACTCGGGCTGCGCGATATCGGCCAGGTGGACGTTCCGCACGCCCTGCGCGAGCGCATCGAGCGCTTCGCGCACATAGCGCGCGGCAGCGGCGCACGGGTGCTCGGCCAGCCACTGCTCGAGCTCCGTCATGCCGTACAGCCCCGCGAGGTCGCCCAGCTCGCCCAGCACCGTGTGCTCGACCATCATCACCAGCGTCACCGCGCCGGTTCGCTGCGCAATCAGGCTGCCCAGCCGCTCCGGGTCCAGCAACCGATCCTGGCCATCGTCATCCGGCGCGACCGGCATCACCACCGGCACGAGCCCGTGCTCCCGAAACGCGTCGAACGCCGCCGCGTCGAACTGCGTGACCGGGCTGAGGTTCGCGTGATCCGACTCGGCGCCGGCGGTCATCAGGCCGCCATCCTGGCCGCTGACGCCGAGCGCCTTCACGCCGTGGCTGCCGATCAGGCGCACCAGCTCGTGGTTGACTTCGGCCATCATCGCGCGCGCCGCCTGGACGGTGCGCGTGTCGGACGGATCGGGCGGCGCGGTCTTGCGGAACGCCGGCAGCCCGCCGTGGACGATCACGGGGCGCACGCCGGTCAGCGCTAGCAGCGCGACATCCTGCGCGAACGACATGCGGGCGCGGGGCGCATGGACGGCGGCGCCGCCATGCACGATGACGACGGTCTGCCCGTGCAGCGCCTGCATGAACGGCAGCGAGCGGGCCAGTGTGGCCACCTGCTGCGACGGGACGGCTTTGCTTTCAGGGTCTGGGAACATGGGAAAGCTCGGTGAATGGACGGGTGGGCTGCGGGTTGCCGCGCTGCGGCATCAACGCGTGGCCCGCATCAGTGCGGCGATTTCGTCGGGCGTCCGCGCGGCGCGCGCGGCCAGCCGGAACTGACGCTTGCCGAGGAAGCGCGCGGCGTCGGCCAGCAGTTCGAGGTGTTCGCGGTCGTCTTCCTCGGGCATCACCAGCAGCAGGAACTCGCCGATGGGCTTGCCGTCCGGCGCATCGAAGCCGAACGGGACCCGCGCGCGAACGAACAGGCCGATCGCCGCGCCGACGCCGCCGACGCGCGCATGCGGCAGCGCGACGCCCTGGCCGAGGCCGGTCGAGCCGAGCTGCTCGCGCTTCATCAACTCGGTGCGGATCCGCTCCGCATCCAGCCCGTAGCGGTGCTGGATGTGCCGCGCGGCGGTTTCGAACAACTGGTTCGGGCTCTCGATCGGCGCATCGAGCAGGATGTTCTCCGGTGGGCACGCGCGGGCCAGCCGGGTGACGGCGGGCATCGCTTCGTAGCGGTGAAGCACGCCGGGCTGGCCGCCGTCGGCGGGTCTGTGTGATTGCATGCGGATCTCTCCGTGACCGGGCTGGTGACAGAGGAAATCCTAGACAAAACCCTGTAAAGACGGTGTCAGATACAGGCAGGCCGCACATAAAAATTGCGTATATCGACGCGCCGCCGAGGCGGGGTCATGCGGCACGCAGCAGGAACAGCAGCATCGCCAGCAGATAGATCGCGATGCCGATATCCGGCGCGCCGCTCGCGATGACCGCGAACGCCACCGCGGCGCTCGCGACGAGCAGGATCTTCGGCATGCGCGGGCGGCGGCGACGGGCGCGCGATGCGTCTTCCCGCGCGGCGCCGAGCGCGGATTTCCAGAACGTCAAGCCAAGCATGATGGGTTCCTCAGGTGAGCGTGGCGACTTGGGCGGGGCGCCCCGGCTGCGCGCTAGCAACGTTCCATCTTGAGCACGCGCGACACCTGGCCGATCGTAAGGCCGCTGTTGCGCACATAGGGCGCGTAGTCGAGCGGCGCGGTCAGCGATGCGCCGACCACGAACCGGCCGACGAAGCGAAACACGTCCGTTTCCATCTTGATGAACACCGGAATCGCGTCGCCCTGGGCGGCGAGCGTGCGCCCGGCGGCGCGCGCGGACGCGCTGCCGTCGCAGATGATCACGTCGGGCGCGTGCGGGTTGAGGTCCGTGCGCAGGCACGCGGCCACGACCCGGCCGTTCTTCGTCGGGAGAAACGCCTGCTTGCTGCCGCCACACACGGTGTGGATGAATTCACGGGTGTAGTTCTTGTTGATTTCGAACATGACGATGCTCCTGGGTGGTCGAACACAACGTGCTCGATAAGGGATGCGAATCAATTGGCCCGGATCGGTCGCCTTGACGGCGCACGCGATCAGCCGGGACGGTGCAGGCCTGCCGGCGGTGCATCCGCCGGTCGCTGTCGCAGGCTGCGGCGAACCGGCGGGGCCGAGTCGTCCGCGTTGTTCCACGCGCTGAGGATTCGCAGCACGGCCTGGCCCGAGCGCGTAATGGAAAATTCGGGGCCGCCCGAGGCGGATTCGATCAATTCGGCCAGCCCGGCCTCGCGAAGCGCGGTGATGTCGAGCATGCCGGACTCGGCCGCGACCGGCGCCTGGTCGAGCAGCATCAGCGCCGCGATTTCATGCGCGCTCAGTCTCGGCGCTGCCGATGGTGAACGCGCCACATTCCGGTTTTTCATCAGTTATCCTTTTTGGATCGGGCACGGTCGCATGGGCTTGCGCGGCCGGCCGGATAGCACGCTGCCGCCCGGATCGCGTCAAGCGCGGTAGCCGGGATGCGTGAAAAGGTGCACGGGAAGGTAACTACGACGCGCACCGCTCGCCTGCGGGGCAAGACGGTGGCTCAAGGAAGAGAGACGCAGACGTCCTGCCGGTCAGGCAGCGAAACGACTTGGTGGGCGGGGACATCGGATGGTCATGTCACTTGCTCGCGGTTGGATTGCGATGACATTTTAGTGAACCGCGCGGCGGCGGCAAGTAAAAAGGTCGTAAAGGTGCGCGCCGCGCGCGCATCGCTCACTCCATCTCTTCCTCGGCAAGATCGTCGGGCGCGGCCGCCGCCACCGCTTCCCCGCCGCGTTCCCGGTAAGCCGCCGGCGGCACGCCGAACTGCTTGCGGAACTCGCGCCCGAGGTGCGACGCGTCGGCGAACCCGCAGCTCGACGCGATATCGGCCACCGTGCGATCCGAACTCGTCAGCAGCCACGCGGCGGTGCGCAGCCGCACCTGCTTCGCGAACGCCTGCGGGCTCTTGCCGGTTTCGGCCTTGAACAGCCGTTCGAGCTGCCGCGCCGACAGGTCGAGCTTGCACGCGAGCTCTTCCAGCGGCAGCGCGCGCCCGACGTGCTGTTCCATCAGCAGAATCGCGCGCTTGACCTTCGGGTGCGTCGCGGGCTCGAGGCCCGGCGGATGCGGCTGCGGCGCGTTGCCCTTCTGCATCTCGCCGACCAGCAGGATGCGCAGCGCCTTCTGCACGGTCGCGTGGTCGAAGTGGCGCAGCAGGATCGCGGCGGCCACGTCGATCGACGCGCGCCCGCCCGAACAGGTGATCCGCCGCCGGTCGATCACGAACAGCCGGTCGGCGATCAGCAGCTCGGGGTCGGCCGCGGGGAAGCGCTCGATGAAATCCCAGTAGTGGAACCAGCTCACGCAGGTGCGGTGCCCGTCGAGCACGCCGGCGCGCATCAGCGTGAACACGCCGGTGCAGATGCCGACGACGGTCGCGCCGTCGGCGGCCGCGCGGCGGATGAAGCCGAGGGTATCCGGCCCGGCCTGCGGCCCCGAATGCAGCAGCCCGCCGACCACCACCACGTAGTCGAACGGCTCGGCGTCGTCGAAGGTTTCCCACGGCGTGATCTGGATCCCGCAGCTCGCGCGCACCGGAGCAAGGGTTTCCCCGATCACGCTCCAGGCGCAGCGCACGGGCTTGCTGTAGTCGCCGTCGTCGGCCGACAGCCGGAGCATGTCGACGAAGCCGGAGAACGCCGTCAGCGTGAAGTTCGGCAGCAGCACGATGCCGAAGCGGATGCGTTTCGGGGCCGGTTCGGCCGCGGGGGAAGCGGGTACGTCGGGTGTCATTGCGGCAAATCTCGTCACGGCTCGCCGGGGCGAGCGGGTCTCACTCTCTGATTACAGGGGCGGCACGGGCGGCGCGGTTGCCTCAGCGTCGCCGATCGCCCGTGCCCGGACTTGCGTTTTTCCGTCGCCAACCATCGTCAAAACGCACTTTCCGGCCATGCGGCAGGCCGCTTGGCGGCGGCATCCCACGTCGATGCCGTTTTTGTTCTATCGGCCAATTTTACGCTTTGGTGTACTGGCGTCCAACGTCACTTCACGTGTGCCCATTCAGAGGAAGCCAGATGAACGTCAGCGCGTTCGACCTGTTCAAGATCGGCATCGGCCCGTCCAGCTCGCATACGGTCGGCCCGATGATCGCCGCGTGCCGCTTCGCGTCGCACGTCGAGGATGCCAACCTGCTCGGCTTCGTGCAACGCGTGCGGGTCGAGCTGTACGGCTCGCTCGGCGCCACCGGCAAGGGCCACGGCACCGACAAGGCGGTGTTGCTCGGCCTCGAGGGGCACCTGCCCGATTCGATCGACCCCGACCTGATCGAGCCGCGCCTCGCCGAGATCCGCTCGGCCAAGTCGCTGTCGCTGCTCGGCAAGCAGGCGATCCGCTTCGAGGAAAAGGAGCATATCGGCTTCTACCGCAAGCTGATGAGCGGCACCGGCATCGTGCACCCGAACGGGATGCGCTTCCAGGCGTTCGACGAGCACGGCCAGCTGCTGGTCGAGAAGGAGTATTACTCGATCGGCGGCGGCTTCGTCGTGAACCGCGACGGCGACCGCGTGAACGGCGTGCGCGCGGCCGCCGAGGTGCCGTATCCGTTCCGCACCGGCGACGACCTGATGCGCCAGTGCCGCGCGAGCGGCCTGTCGATCGCCGCGCTGATGTTGCGCAACGAATGCGCGCTGCGCCCCGAAGACGAAGTGCGCGCGGGCCTGCTCGCGATCTGGCGCACGATGGCCGCGTGCGTCGAGCGCGGCTGCAAGGTCGAAGGCGACCTGCCGGGCCCGATGCGCGTGAAGCGCCGCGCGGCCGAGCTGAACAACCGCCTGCGTGCGCGCTCGGAGGAATCGCTGCGCGACCCGCTGTCGATGCTCGACTGGGTCAACCTGTACGCGATGGCCGTCAACGAGGAGAACGCGGCGGGCGGGCGCGTCGTCACCGCGCCGACCAACGGCGCGGCCGGCGTGATCCCCGCGGTGCTGCACTACTACGTGAAGTTCGTGCCGGGCTCGAACGAAGCCGGCATCGTCGAATTCCTGCTGACCGCCGCGGCGATCGGGATCATCTACAAGGAAACCGCGTCGATCTCCGGCGCGGAGGTCGGCTGCCAGGGCGAAGTGGGCGTCGCGTGCTCGATGGCCGCGGCCGCGCTAGCCGCCGTGATGGGCGGCACGCCCGACCAGGTCGAGAACGCCGCCGAGATCGGCATGGAGCACAACCTCGGCATGACCTGCGACCCGGTCGGCGGCCTCGTGCAGATCCCGTGCATCGAGCGCAACGCGATGGGCGCGATCAAGGCGCTGAACGCGTCGCGGATGGCGCTGAAGGGCAACGGCCAGCACTACGTGTCGCTCGATTCGGTCATCAAGACGATGCGCGAGACGGGCGCCGACATGAAGACGAAATACAAGGAAACGTCGCGCGGCGGTCTGGCCGTGAACGTCATCGAATGCTAACGAAGGATCACTGACATGAGCCGCTACTCGATATTCAGCCTGTTTCGCAACGGCCTCTCGTACCACGAGAACTGGGAAAAGCAGTGGAAGAGCCCGGAGCCGAAGAAGGAATACGACGTCGTGATCGTCGGCGGCGGCGGCCACGGCCTCGCGACCGCGTACTACCTCGCGAAGGAACACGGCATTACCAACGTCGCGATCCTCGAGAAGGGCTGGATCGGCGGCGGCAACACCGCGCGCAACACGACGATCGTCCGCTCGAACTATCTGTGGGACGAGTCGGCCGCGCTGTACGAGAAGGCGATGAAGCTGTGGGAAGGGCTGTCGCAGGACCTGAACTACAACGTGATGTTCAGCCAGCGCGGCGTGATGAACCTCGCGCATACGCTGCAGGACGTGCGCGACACCGAGCGCCGCGTGAACGCGAACCGGCTGAACGGCGTCGACGCCGAATTCCTGACGCCCGCGCAGATCAAGGAAATCGAGCCGACCATCAACCTGAACAGCCGCTACCCCGTGCTCGGCGCGTCGATCCAGCGGCGCGCGGGCGTCGCGCGCCATGATGCGGTGGCATGGGGCTTCGCGCGCGGCGCGGACCGCGCGGGCGTCGACATCATCCAGAACTGCCAGGTGACGGGCATTCGCCGCGAAGGCGGCGCGGTGGTGGGCGTCGACACGGTGAAGGGCTTCATCAAGGCGAAGAAGGTCGCGGTGGTCGCGGCCGGCAACACGACGACGCTCGCCGACATGGCCGGCGTGCGCCTGCCGATCGAGAGCCACCCGCTGCAGGCGCTGGTGTCGGAGCCGATCAAGCCGGTGGTCAACTCGGTGATCATGTCGAACGCGGTGCACGCGTACATCAGCCAGTCCGACAAGGGCGACCTCGTGATCGGCGCGGGCATCGACCAGTACACGGGTTTCGGCCAGCGCGGCAGCTTCCACATCATCGAAAGCACGCTGCAGGCGATCGTCGAGATGTTCCCGGTGTTCTCGCGCGTGCGGATGAACCGCCAGTGGGGCGGCATCGTCGACGTGTCGCCGGATGCCTGCCCGATCATCACCAAGACCGACGTGAAGGGCCTGTATTTCAACTGCGGCTGGGGCACCGGCGGCTTCAAGGCGACGCCGGGCTCGGGCTGGGTGTTCGCGCACACGATCGCGCGCGACGAGCCGCATCCGCTGAACGCGCCGTTCGCGCTCGACCGCTTCTACACGGGCCACCTGATCGACGAGCACGGCGCCGCCGCCGTCGCGCACTGAACCTGACCACCACGAGGAGAAGAAACCATGTTGCTGATCGAATGTCCGTGGTGCGGGCCGCGCGCCGAATCCGAGTTCTCGTGCGGCGGGGAAGCCGACATCGTGCGCCCCGTCGCCAACGAGAACATGACCGACCGCGAATGGGGCGAATACGTGTTCATGCGCGAGAACAAGCGCGGCCTGCACCGTGAGCAATGGCTGCACACGCAGGGCTGCCGCCGTTGGTTCAAGGTCGAGCGCGACACCGTCACGTACGACATCAAGGGTTACGAAACATTCGGCGGGGCCGCCGCCAACGTCAAGCAAGAGGGCACCAGCAAATGAGCCAGAAAGACCGTCTCGGCACCGGTGGCCGCATCAATCGCGCGATTCCGCTGACCTTCACGTTCAACGGCCGCACCTACCAGGGCTTCCAGGGCGACACGCTCGCGTCCGCGCTGCTCGCGAACGGCGTGCACTTCGTCGCGCGCAGCTTCAAGTACCACCGCCCGCGCGGGATCGTCGCGGCGGGCGTCGAGGAACCGAATGCGGTCGTGCAGCTCGAGTCCGGCCCGTACAGCGTGCCGAACGCGCGCGCGACCGAGATCGAGCTGTACCAGGGCCTCGTCGCGACCAGCGTGAACGCGGAACCGTCGCTCGAGAACGACAAGTACGCGTTCAACCAGAAGCTGTCGCGTTTCCTGCCCGCCGGGTTCTACTACAAGACCTTCATGTGGCCGCGCAACATGTGGCCGAAGTACGAAGAGAAGATCCGCGAGGCGGCCGGCCTCGGCAAGGCGCCGGACGTGCTCGACGCCGACCGCTACGACAAGTGCTACGCGCATTGCGACGTGCTCGTCGTCGGCGGCGGCCCGTCGGGGCTCGCGGCCGCGCATGCGGCGGCCACGGCCGGCGCGCGCGTGATCCTCGTCGACGACCAGCGCGAGCTCGGCGGCAGCCTGCTGTCGTGCCGCGCGGAGATCGACGCCAAGCCCGCGCTGCAATGGGTCGAGAAGATCGAGGCCGAGCTGCGCAAGCTGCCGGACGTGACGATCCTCTCGCGCAGCACCGCGTTCGGCTACCAGGACCACAACCTCGTGACGGTCACGCAGCGCCTGACCGATCACCTGCCGGTGTCGATGCGCAAGGGCACTCGCGAGCTGCTGTGGAAGGTCCGCGCGAAGCGCGTGATCCTCGCGACCGGCGCGCACGAGCGGCCGATCGTGTTCGGCAACAACGACCTGCCCGGCGTGATGCTGGCCGGCGCCGTGTCCGCGTACGTGCATCGCTTCGGCGTGCTGCCGGGCCGCGATGCGGTGGTGTTCACGAACAACGACCGCGGCTACCAGGCGGCGCTCGACCTGAAGGCGTGCGGCGCGAAGGTGACGATCGTCGATTCGCGCGCGGCGTCGAACGGCGCGCTGCCGGCGGCGGCGAAGCGCCAGGGCGTGACGGTGATGAGCGGCGCGGTGGTGACGGCCGCCGCGGGCAAGTGGCGCGTAGCGTCGGTCGACGTCGCGTCCTACTCGAACGGCCAGACCGGCGGCAAGCTGAAGACGCTGCCGTGCGACCTCGTCGCGATGTCGGGCGGCTTCAGCCCGGTGCTGCACCTGTTCGCGCAGTCGGGCGGCAAGGCGTGCTGGAACGACGAGAAGGCCTGCTTCCTGCCCGGCAAGGCCGTGCAGCCCGAGGCGAGCGTCGGCGCGGCGGCGGGCGAGTTCGGCCTGGCGCGCGCGCTGCGCCTCGCGGTGGACGCGGGCGCGGAAGCGGCGAAGGGTGCCGGCCTGACGGCCGCGCAGCGCCCGGTCGCGCCGAAGGTCGCGGAAGCCGCGGAAGGCGCGCTGCAGCCGTTGTGGCTCGTCGGCAGCCGCGAGGCCGCCGCGCGCGGGCCGAAGCAGTTCGTCGACTTCCAGAACGACGTGTCGGCCGCCGACATCCTGCTCGCCGCGCGCGAAGGCTTCGAGTCGGTCGAGCACGTGAAGCGCTACACGGCGATGGGCTTCGGCACCGACCAGGGCAAGCTCGGCAACATCAACGGGATGGCGATCCTCGCGCAGGCGCTCGGCAAGTCGATTCCGGAAACCGGCACGACGACGTTCCGCCCGAACTACACGCCGGTGACGTTCGGCACGTTCGCGGGCCGCGAGCTCGGCGATTTCCTCGACCCGATCCGCAAGACCTGCGTGCATGAATGGCACGTCGAGCACGGCGCGATGTTCGAGGACGTCGGCAACTGGAAGCGGCCGTGGTACTTCCCGAAGAACGGCGAGGACCTGCACGCGGCGGTGAAGCGCGAATGCCTCGCGGTGCGCAACAGCGTCGGCATCCTCGACGCGTCGACGCTCGGCAAGATCGACATCCAGGGCCCGGACGCGGTGAAGCTGCTGAACTGGATGTACACGAACCCGTGGAACAAGCTCGAGATCGGCAAGTGCCGCTACGGGCTGATGCTCGACGAGAACGGCATGGTGTTCGACGACGGCGTGACGGTGCGCCTCGCCGACCAGCACTTCATGATGACCACCACGACCGGTGGCGCGGCGCGCGTGCTGACGTGGATGGAGCGCTGGCTGCAGACGGAGTGGCCGGACATGAAGGTGCGGCTGTCGTCGGTGACGGACCACTGGGCGACCTTCGCGGTCGTCGGCCCGAACAGCCGCAAGGTCGTGCAGAAGGTGTGCCAGGACATCGACTTCGGCAACGAAGCGTTCCCGTTCATGAGCTACCGGAACGGCACGGTGGCCGGCGCGAAGGCGCGCGTGATGCGGATCAGCTTCTCGGGCGAGCTCGCGTACGAAGTGAACGTGCCGGCGAATGCGGGCCGCGCGGTGTGGGAAGCACTGATGGCGGCGGGCGCCGAGTTCGACATCACGCCGTACGGCACCGAGACGATGCACGTGCTGCGCGCGGAGAAGGGCTACATCATCGTCGGCCAGGACACCGACGGCTCGATTACGCCGTACGACCTCGGGATGGGCGGGGTCGTCGCGAAATCGAAGGACTTCCTCGGCAAGCGTTCGCTGTCGCGCTCGGATACCGCGAAGGAAGGCCGCAAGCAGTTCGTCGGCCTGCTGACCGAAGACGCGCAGACGGTGCTGCCGGAAGGCGCGCAGATCATCGCGAAGGACACGCAGGTGTCGGCCACCGACCCGACGCCGATGTTCGGCCACGTGACGTCGAGCTACTACAGCCCGATCCTGCAGCGCTCGATCGCGCTGGCGGTGGTGAAGGGCGGCCTGAACAAGATGGGCGAGAGCGTCGTGATTCCGCTGGCCAACGGCAAGCGCATCACCGCGAAGATCTCGAGCCCGGTTTTCTACGATACCGAAGGGGTGCGTCAGCATGTGGAATGAAACGAGAAACCAGACGCAGGTGGCGGGCACGGGCGGCGTGCCGCTCGAATCGCCGTTCGTCGGCGCGGCCGACCTGCTGAAGACGCAGCAGGCGCGCGCATCGAAGAAGTTCACGTTCCGTGAGCGGCAGTTTCTCGATCTCGTCAACGTGCGCGGCGAGCTGAGCGACCCGGCGTTCGTCGCCGCGTTCGAGCGGGTGGTCGGCTGCCGGCCGCCGGCCGCGCCGAACACGGTCGCGCGCAGCGCCGAGTACGACGTGCTGTGGCTCGGCCCCGACGAGTGGCTGGTGCGCTCGAACGGCGCCGTGCAGGCCGGCGTGCTCGAGGCGAAGCTCGCCGAGGCCGTGCAGGGCACGTACTCGGCGGCGGTCGACATCGGCAGCGGCTACACGGTCGTCGAGATCAGCGGCGAGCGCGTGCGCGACGTGCTGGCGCGCGGCTGCCCGCTCGACCTGCATCCGCGGCTGTTCAAGCCGGGCCAGTGCGCGCAGACGCATTACTTCAAGGCGGGTGTCGTGCTGGTGCCGACCGGCGACGACACGTTCGAGATCGTCGTGCGCCGCAGCTTCGCCGACTATTTCGTGCGCATCATGCTCGACGCCGCGGCGCCGCTCGCATCATGAAGCCGGTCGACGAACCGTTCGTGTCGATCGACGTGCCGCGCCTGAGGGGGCGCGGCTGGAGCGTGTTCGTCGACGAACTGATGGTGCCCGCGCGGATCGGCATCCATGCGCACGAGCATGAGGCGCCGCAGCCGCTCGTGATCGACGCGCGGCTCGGCTATCGCTGCGAGCCGGACGAGGCGGGCGAATGGATCGATTACGACGGGTATTGCGCGCGGGTGGCCGCGTTTCTCGCGCACAAGCCGCATACGCGGCTGCTCGAAACGCTGGTGGCCGATCTCGCGGTGATGTCGTTTCGCGAATGGCCTGCGCTGGAGACGCTCACCTTGACGGTCCACAAGCCGAAGATCCGGCCGGGGACCAAGCGCGTCGGCGTCGGGCTCGACTGGACGCGCGGGGATTACCTGCGCTGGACGGGCGCGGCCGGGAGCTTCTGATCCCGCCGGCCCGTCTCGGCCGGACGCATCGCCCGCATCCCGACTTCTCCCGGAACGTTCAGGCCGCCGCTTGCGCAAGCGCCGGATAGTCGGTCAGGCCTTTCTCGCCGCCGCCGAACAGCGTGTCGCGGTCGTGCGGCGCGAGCGGCGCGCCGACGCGCAGGCGCTCGGGCAGGTCGGGGTTCGCGACGAACGGGCGGCCGAATGCGACCAGGTCGGCCCAGCCGGCGGCGATCGCTTCGCGGGCGCGCTCGGCGGTGTACGCGCCGGCATAGATCAGCACGCCCGGGTACGCGGCGCGCAGCTTCTGCTTGAATTCGACCGGCATCAGCGGGGCGTCGTCCCAGTCGGCTTCCGCGATGTGCAGGTAGCCCGCGCCAAGCTCGCCGAGCAGCTTTGCGGCGGCGAGGTAGGTGGTTTCCGGATCGTCGTCGACGCAGCCGTTCAGCGTGGTCAGCGGCGCGAGGCGGATGCCGACGCGCGACGCGTCGCCGGCGCCTTCGATCAGCGCCTGCGCGACTTCGCGCAGGAAGCGCAGCCGGTTCTCGAGCGAGCCGCCGTAGGCGTCGGTGCGCGTGTTGGCCTGCGAGTCGATGAACTGGTTCACGAGGTAGCCGTTCGCGCCGTGCAGCTCGACGCCGTCGAAGCCCGCGTCGATCGCGTTGCGGGCGGCGGCGCGGTATTGGTCGACGATCTCGCGGATCTCGTCGATGCCGAGCGCGCGCGGCGCGGAGGCCTGCACGAAGCCCGGCGTGCTGCCGTCTTCACCGGCGATGAACACCCTCACGCCCTCGGCCTGGATCGGCGACGACGACACCGGCGACTGGCCGCCGAGCAGGCTCGAGTGGCTCAGCCGGCCGACGTGCCAGAGCTGCGCGAAGATGCGGCCGTCGGCCGCGTGCACGGCGTCGGTCACCTTGCGCCAGCCGGCGACCTGCGCCGGCGTGTGAATGCCGGGCGTCCACGCGTAGCCCTTGCCGAGCGGCGCGATGTAGGTGCCTTCGCCGACGATCAGGCCGGCGCCCGCGCGCTGCGCGTAGTACGCGGCCATCAGGTCGTTGGCTTCGTCGCCGGGCTGGCTGGCGCGCGAGCGCGTCATCGGCGGCATCACGATGCGGTTCGGCAGCGTCAGCGCGCCGAGTTGCAGCGGTTGAAAAAGCGGGTCCTGGGTCATGATGGGGGTCCTGTCGGTGCCGCGGCCGGCTGGCCGCGGACGGGTCAATTCAAAGGGGGCGCGGCGCGCTCAGTCCCACTTCGGCGCGAGGCCGGCCGGATCGACTTCGCGGCCGTTGCGCTCGAGCGCGGCGATCTGCGCCATGTCGTCGTCGGTCAGTTGCAGCGTCTGCGCGAGCAGGTTGCTGTCGAGGTTCGCGCGCTTCGTCGACGACGGGATCACCGAGTAGCCGAGCTTCAACGCCCAGGCGAGCGCGACCTGCGCCGGTGTGGCGTCGTGGCGTTGCGCGATCGCGCCGATCACCGGGTCGCCGAGCACCTTGCCGTATGCGAGCGTCATGTACGACGTGACGTGGATGCCTTCGTTCTGCAGGAATTCGACGAGCTTGCGGTTCTGCAGGTACGGGCTCAGCTCGATCTGGTTGGTCGCGATCGCGTCCTTGCCGACCGCGGCGATCGCCTGCTTCGTCAGTTCGATGTTGAAGTTCGAGATGCCGATCTGGCGCGTCAGGCCCTTCGCCTTCGCGTCGGCGAGCGCGGTCATGAATGCTTCGATCGACACGCCGTTGCCCGGGGCCGGCCAGTGGATCAGCGTCAGGTCGACGGTGTCGGTGCGCAGCTTGCGAAGGCTCTCTTCGAGGCTCGGCACGAGCTTTTCCGGCGCGTAGTTGTCGACCCAGATCTTGGTGGTCAGGTACAGGTCCGCGCGGCGCACGCCCGACGCGGCGATCGCTTCGCCGACTTCGGCTTCGTTGCCGTAGATCTGCGCGGTGTCGATCGCGCGGTAGCCGGCTTCGAGGCCGTTGCGGACCGAGTCGATGACGACCTGGCCTTGCAGGCGGAAGGTACCGAGGCCGAATGCGGGAATCTTGCTCATGGTGTGCTCCGTGGAATGGCAGACCGGTTTGATCTGTTCGGCATTCTGGCGGCTGGCACTGATGAAATAAACGCGGTTTCCGGTCAAAAATATTTGCTTTCAAGTCAAATATCGCGGCGGGCGGGCGGCCGGGATCGCCGCGCGAAGGTGCGACGGACTGGCCGGAAGGGGATGAGCAGGCGGGATGCGGGCGGGGCGTCGAATGCCGGTTCGACGACCGGAGGGGGAAACGCGCGGCGGATTGCCGCGCGCTGACGTCCGCTGGCGCGGCGGCGGCGATGCGTCGGCGGCAGCGGGTTCAGATCGACCCGAACAGCGCGCGCGGCCGATCCTTCAGCGTGCCGGCCAGGATCCGCATCCCGTTGACGAGCTCGTCGCGCGTCGACGCGCACGCGAGGTTGATGCGCACGCCGTGCTCGAGCTCCGCGCGATCGACCGCGAAGGTCGACGACGGCATCACGATCACGCCGCGCGCCTTCGCGTTCGCCGCGAAGTCGTCCGCGCGCCACGGCGGCGGCAGCCGCAGCCAGACGAACATGCACGCCGGATCGGCCTTGAGCTGCCCGGCCGGCAGCAGCTCCCGCGCCAGATCCACCCGCGCGCGGATTTCCGCGAGCTGCGCGTTCATGATCCGCTCGGCGGTGCCGTTCTCGATCCAGACGGTCGCGATCAGCATCGACATCGGCGCGGGCATCCACGCGGTCGTGCGCACCGCTTCCGCGCACAGCGCGACGCTGTCCTTCGGGCAGCACAGGTAGCCGAGCCGCAGGCCCGGCGCGAGGATCTTCGACGTCGCGCCGATATGGAACGTCAGCTCCGGGCACAGCCCCGCGATCGTCGGCAGCCGGTCGCGCACGAGCGGGCCGTACACGTCGTCCTCGATGATCGTCACGTGATGGCGCCGCGCGACGTCGACGAGCGCCATGCGCCGCGCGAGGCTCATCGTCGTCACGGTGGGGTTCTGCAGGTTCGGCACGACGAAGATCGCCTTCACGGGCATCCGCTGGCAGATCCGCTCGATCTCGTCGGGCAGCAGGCCGTCGTCGTCGGCCGGCGCGCTGACGATCTCGAACTGGAACACCGGCGCGAGCGCCTTGAGGCCGTAATAGGTGAGGCGGTCCGCGACGATCACGCCGTCGGTGCCGATCAGGCTGTTCAGCACCGCGTACAGGCCGTGCTGCGCGCCGCTCGTCACGACCACCTGGTCGGGCGACGGCGTGAAGCCCGGCGCGGCGAGCCATTGCGCGCCGGCCGCGCGCGCCCAGTCCGGGCCCTGCGGCGGCTGGTATTCCTGCAGCGTCGCGAAGCGCGGGTCGTTCGGCAGCGTGCCGAGCGTCTGCGCGAGGCTCGCGAGGAATTCGCCGGTGGCCGGCCGGTTCACGGTCAGGTCGATCACGCCGTTGCCGGCCGCGAGCGACGCGCGGGCCGGCTCGACGCTCGGCATCGCGCCGCCGGTGACGAGCGACCCGCGACGCTTGCTGCCGATCACGAGGCCGCGCAGCTGCAGCTCCTTGTACGCACGCGACACGGTCGACACGTTGATGCCGAGCTCGGTCGCGAGCTGGCGCTGCGGCGGCAGGCGGCTGCCCGGCGGGTAGGTGCCGTTGCGGATTTCCGCCTCGATCGAGCTCGACACCTCGACATAGGTCGGGCGTTTTGTCTGCGCCGGCGCGCCGCTGTCGCGCACGTCGAAAAGTTTGTCTGATGCCATTTGTCGCCTGTCGCCATACAAAAAGCGTTTGTCTGCCGTTTTGGCCTGCTTCGTGATTGTATATGACCCATCCGTGACGTCAAACGATCCCGGAAAATCCCGCCAAATCAGTCAGTTGAAAGCGGGTAAACACCGACGCCACACAATCGCATTTTGATTGCACACAAAAAATTCTTGTGTGATTCTAGATTCCATCTTTGTGTGAGTGCGGTGCACCGGAGGGGAAGCGTCATGGCGAACGTCGCCATCGTGGGGGCGGGTTTCATCGGGCTCGGCGCGGCCGCCTGGCTGCAGCGCGACGGGCACCGCGTGACGCTGTTCGATCCGGCCGGCGTCGGGCACGGCGCATCGTTCGGCAACGCCGCGACGTTCGCGCCCTACGGCTGCGTGCCGGTGAACGGCCCGTCGGTGTTCCGCGACATGCCGCACTACCTGTTCGCCGCCGACAGCCCGCTGCGCATCCGCTGGCCGTACCTGCTGCGCGGCGCGCCGTGGCTCGCGCGGTTCCTGGTCGCGTCGACGCCGGCCCGCCACCTGCGCAGCGTGCGGGCGCTGGCCGCGCTGCTGTCGCTCGCCGCCGACGGCTATGCGCCGTTGCTCGGCACGCCGCGGCTCGCGGCGTTCGTGCGGCCGCGCGAATGCCTGTACCTGTATGCGCGGCAGGCGTCGTTCGAGGCCGCGCAGCCGTCGCTCGCGCTGCGCCGCCGGTTCGGCGTCGCGTTCGAGACGCTCGACGCGGCCGGCATCCGCCGCCTCGAGCCCGCGCTCGCACCGATCTTTTCGCACGGCGTGCTGTTCGACGGCAGCTGGCATTTCTCCGATCCGCACGGCTTTCTCGGCGCGCTGTTCGCGCATCTGGCGACCGGCGGTGCGGCGCTCGAAGCCGCGCGCGTCGAGCGGATCGAGCCGGCCGGCGACGGCGTGACGTTGATCGTCGACGGCGCGGCGCGCGCGTTCGATCACGCCGTGGTGGCGGCGGGCGCGCGCTCGCGGGCGTTCGCCGCCGGCTGCGGCGATCGCGTGCCGCTCGACACCGAGCGCGGCTACCACGTGCAGTTCGCGCAGCGCGAGCACGTCGTGTCGCGGCCGGTCGGCTGGGCCGAGCGCGGCTTCTACATGACGCCGCTCGACGAAGGGCTGCGCGCGGCCGGCACGGTCGAGCTGGGCGGCTTCGAGGCCGGCGAGAACCGCGCGCTCGTCGAGCTGCTGACGCGCTCGGCGCGCGAGGCGCTGCCGGCGCTCGGCACGCCCGTGCGCAGCTGGCTCGGCTTCCGGCCGACGCTGCCGGACGGCGTGCCGGTGCTCGGCCGCGCGCGGCGCTGCGAACGCGTGATCTACGCGTTCGGCCACCAGCATCTCGGCGTGACGCTGGCGGGCATCACCGGCCGGATCGTGGCGGATCTCGTCGCCACGCGGGCGCCGCCGCTGGACCTGGCCGACTATCGGGCCACCCGTTTTTGACGCACGTTTTCGACGCGCCGCGATCGGACGGCGCGCGACCCCGGATACGGCTTCGAGTCGTCGCGTATCGAAGCGGCCGGAATGGTGGATACGAACCGCGACTTCAACCGCAGCAAGGAGGCATCATGAATCGTCGTAACTGGCTGGTATGGCTGGCGGTCTGCTCGATCGGCACGGCCGTCACGTCCGCGCAGGGGGCGGACGTGGAAACCGTGAAGATCGGCTTCGCCGGCCCGCTGACGGGGCCGGTCGCGCGCGTCGGCAAGGATCTGCAATACGGCGCGCAGCTCGCGCTCGACGAGGAGAACGCGAAGCACCCGACGATCGGCGGCAAGCCGGTGCGCTACGTGCTCGACGTGCAGGACGACCAGGCCGATCCGCGCACCGCGATCCAGGTCGCGCAGAAGCTCGTCGACGACGGCGTGGTGGGCGTGATCGGGCATTACAACTCGGGCTGCAGCATTCCGGCGTCGGCCGTGTACCGGCAGGCGAACGTGACGATGATCACGCCCGGGTCGACCAACCCGCAGCTCACGATGCAGGGCTTCAAGAACGTGTTCCGCACGATGGGGCACGACGGGATCGGCGGCGTGGTCGCGGGCCGCTTCGCGGTCGAGCAGCTGAAGGCGAAGCGGATCGGCATCATCGACGATCGCACCGCGTTCGGCCAGGGGCTCGCGGATGCGTTCGAGAAGGGCGTGAAGGAGGCGCACGGCACGGTCGTCAGCCGCGAATACACGAACGACAAGGCGGTCGATTTCCGCGGCATCCTGACCACGCTGAAGAGCAACAACATCGACCTGCTGTTCTTCGGCGGGCTCGACGAGCAGGGCGCGATGCTGGTCAAGCAGATGCGCTCGCTCGGCATCCGGGCGCAGCTGTTCGGCGCGGGCGCGCTGAAAAGCAACGCATTCCTGAAGATCGCCGGAAGTTCCGGCGAAGGCACGCAGGATCTCGAGCCGGGCCCCGCGCTCGACAAGCTGCCGGCCGCGCAGGCGTTCGCGCAGCGCTACAAGGCGCGCTTCAACCAGGACGTCGAGCTGTATGCGCCGTTTGCGTACGACGCGGCGCTCGCGATGATCGCGGCGATCCACACGGCCGATTCGGCCGATCGCGGCAAGGTCGTGCAGAGCATGCCGAAGGTGTCGGTCACGGGCGTGACGGGGAAGATCTCGTTCGACGAACGCGGCGACCTGATCAAGCCGCCTTATACGCTGTTCCGGGTCGAGCAGGGGCAGTGGCGCAGCATCCGCACGGTCGGCGGCGCGTCGAACGGGTGATGTAACGCGGCGCGCTTGGGTCAGTGCGTGTCGCGCGTGTCCGGCTTCCTGGGGAGATCCGACGCCGGCGCGCTGACCGGCATCATGCCCGCGTTCGCGTCGTCGCGCGGGTCGAGCACGAAGCGGAACGACTCGACCCGCTGCATCACTTTCGCCGCATAGGCGTGCGAGCCGCCATAGCTCTTCAGCGCGGCGCCCACGTCGCCGCCGGCGGCCTTCACGTAGCCGGACAGGATCGCCGAGCCGGCGTTGACGTTGGCGGTGGGCTCGGTCAGGTCCTTCACGTTCCTCAGCAGCCCGCGGTGCGCGCTGGGCACCACCTGCATCAGCCCGGTCGCGCCGTGCGAGCCGCGCGCCTTTTCCTGGAAGCGCGATTCGATCGAGATGATGGCGTAAACCAGGGCCGGCGGCAGCGAATACTTCGTCGCATTCACGCTCACGATGTCGGCGAGGTTCGCGGCCTTCTCTTTCGCGACGCCGAATTTCTTCGTCAGGTAAGCGGTGATGCGGCGGTTTTCCTCGTTCGGCTGGGTGTCGGCCTGCGGCACGGACGCGGCCGATGCCGCGGAGGCGGCGGCCGTGGCTGACGCAGTCGATGCGGGCGCAAGCAACGCGGGCGCTTGCTGCGCCGACGCTTGATTCGCGGTGCAAAGCAACAACACGATCAGCCAGGGAAACCGTCGCATGGTCCGGGTGAAGGAAATGGGAGGCGCACAGTATATCGGCCAATCGCGCCGGATGGCGCGAAGTTGGCCCCGGTTGAAAGCCGGATGCAGGATGTTGTCGGCCGGCGGCGTGCCGGCACGGCCCGTGCGCGCCTATGCGCGCCGCGCCGTCAGCCGCGCGAGCGCGCCGATCGCGTCGCTGACCAGCACCGCGAGCAGCCCGACGATCATCCCGCCTTGCAGCACGAAGGCGGTGTTCGCGGTCTGCAGGCCCGCGATGATCACGTCGCCGAGCCCGCGCGCGGCGACCGTCGAGCCGATCGTCGCGGTGCCGAGATTGATCACGACCGCGAGGCGGATGCCGTTGACGATCACCGGGAGCGCGAGCGGCAGCTCCACCGTGGTCAGCTGCTGCCAGCCGCTCATGCCCATCCCGCGCGCGGCATCGACGACGTCGCGCGGCACGTCCTCGATGCCCGCGATCGTGCTTTCGAAGATCGGCAGCAGTCCGTACAGCACGAGCGCGATCAGCACCGGCTGCAGGCCGAAGCCGACCGCCGGCACCGCGAGCGCGAGCACGGCCACCGGCGGGAAGGTCTGGCCGATGTTGACGATGCTGCGCGCGACCGGCAGAAAATCCGCGCCCGACGGCCGCGTCACCGCGATGCCGGCCGCGATCGCGAGCACGGTGCCGATCAGGCTCGACAGCGCGACCGTGCCGAGATGCGCGAGCGTGAGGTCGAGCAGGCTCGCGCGGTCGTAGATGACGGGGGCGCCGTTGTCCGCGAACGGCGCGAACAGCCCTTGCAGCCAGGCCGGGCGCAACAGCAGCACGAGCAGCAGCGCCAGCGCGGCGAGGCGCGCAACGCGCGCGCGCCGGCGATGCGTGGTGGGTTGCGTCGTCATGCGGGCCGTTGCGCATGCGCGCGAATCGCGTCGAGCGCGATGCGGCGCGTGACGCGGCCGTCGGCGTCCTCGACCGGCAGCACGTCGACGCCGCGCCACAGCAGCTCGGAGATCGCGTCGCGCAGCGTGCGCGTCGCGGCGATCGGCTCGCCGTCGGCGTGGCCGGGCTCGGCCACGTCGCCCACCGGCGTCAGCGCGAGCAGGCGCAGCGGCCGGTCGACACCGGCCACCAGCTGCTCGACCACGCCCGCCGCCGGCTGGCCGAGGATCTCGGCGGGCGGCGCGACCTGCAGGAGCCGGCCGCCGTCCATCACCGCGATCGTGTCGCCGAGCTTCAGCGCCTCTTCGATGTCGTGCGTGACGAGCACGACCGTGATGCCGAGCCGCCGCTGCAGCGCGAGCAGCTCGTCCTGCGCCTTGCCGCGGATGATCGGGTCGAGCGCGCCGAACGGCTCGTCCATCAGCAGCATCGCCGGCTCGGCGGCGAGCGCGCGCGCGACGCCGACGCGCTGCTGCTGGCCGCCGGACAGCTCGTGCGGCAGCTTGTCCGCATACTCGTCCGGCGCGAGGTTGAAGAGCGCGAGCAATTCGCGCACGCGCGCGTCGATGCGCGCGGCCGGCCAGCCGAGCAGGCGCGGCACGGTCGCGATGTTGCGCGCGACGTTCCAGTGCGGAAACAGGCCGTGGCCCTGGATCACGTAGCCGATGCCGCGCCGCAGCTGCTCGGGCGGCACGCTCGCGGTATCGACGCCGTCGATGCGCACGGTGCCCGCGCTCGGCGCGATCAGCCGGTTGATCATCCGCAGCAGCGTCGACTTGCCGCTGCCCGACGCGCCGACGAGCGCGGTGATCGTGCCGCGCCGCATCGTCAGCGACACGTCGTCGACCGCGACGAGTTCGCCGAAGCGCTTGCCCAGCCGTTCGATTTCGATCATGCGGCGCGTCCTTTCGCAAGCGTGGTGGCCGCTTCGAACACGACGGCGGCCATCAGCGCGAGCGCAATGGTCGGGATCGCGCCGAGCAGCACGAGATCGGCGGCGGATTGCCCGATCCCCTGGAAGATGAAGGTGCCGAAGCCGCCGCCGCCGATCAGCGCGGCCACCGCGGTGAGGCCGATGTTCTGCACGAGCACGATGCGCACGCCGCTCAGGATCACCGGCAGCGCGAGCACGAGGTCGACCCGCAGCAGGCGCTGCGTGCGCGTCATGCCCATCGCGCGCGCCGCTTCGGTCACCTGCGGCGGCACCTGCTGCAGGCCGACCGCGACGCTCGACGCGATCGGCAGCAGCGAATAGAGGAACAGCGCGAGCACGGCCGGCGCGACGCCGATCCCGCGCACCCCGAGCGCGGCCGCGAGCGGCACGTGCGCGGCGAGCATGCCGAGCGGCGCCATCATCAGCCCGTACATCGCGATGCTCGGGATCGTCTGCACGACGTTGAGCACCGGCATCACCGCCGCGCGCACCGCGTCGACGCGCGCGCACGCGATGCCGAGCGGCAGGCCCGCGAGCAGTGCGGCCGCGACCGAGCCGCCCGCGAGCGCGACATGCCGCGCGGCCTCGCGCCAGAAATCGTCGCCGCGCACCGCGTATTCGCGCACCACGGAGAGCCCGTCCCACCAGCCGGTGGCGAGCGGCACGGCGAGCGCCGCGATGGCGAGCGCGAGTGCGGCGAGCCGCCGCCACGGGCCGAACGCGAGCCGCGCGAGCGCATCGGCGACCAGCACGGCCCACGCGAACAGCAGCAGCCAGAGGCCGGCGGCGGGCGACACGCGCGCGAGCGCGTCGTCGGCCGCGACCAGATGCGTGGCGGCGGCGCCGGCCGCATAGCCGAGCGTCGCGAGCAGGCCGCAGCCGGCGGCGAGGCGCCACGCGGGCCGGCTCGCCGTCATCGTCCACAGCGCGGCGGCGAGCCACAGCGCGGCGAGCGCGCCGGCGTGCGTGCCCGGCAGCGCGTGGAGCAGCGAGAGCCCGGTGCCCGCCGCGATCCGGTTCGGCCGCAGCACGACGAACGGCGCGAACAGCACCGCGCCGATCGTCAGCACGCCGATCAGGATGCCGACCCGGTCGGCCGCCAGGCGTCGCGCGGAAGCGGCCGCGCGCGCGGTCATTTCACGAAGCCTTTCGCCTTCAGGTACTGCTTGGCCACGCCCGCGGCCGGCTCGCCGTTGATCTGGATGCGGCTGTTGAGCGTCTGCAGCGTCTTCAGGTCGAGGCTCGCGAACACCGGCTTCAGGTAGTCGGCGATCTGCGGATGCGCTTTCAGCACCGCTTCGCGAATCACCGGCGTGGGCGCGTAGACGGGCTGCACGTGCTTGTCGTCGTCGAGCACCGCGAGGCCGCTCGCCGCGATCCCGCCGTCGGTGCCGTAGACCATCGCCGCGTTCACGCCGTCGGTCTGGTTCGCGGCGGCCTTGATGGTGGCCGCCGTGTCGCCGCCGGACAGCACGACGAGCTGGTCGGGCTTCAGTTTGAAGCCGTACGCCTTCTCGAACGATGGCAGCGCGGACGCGCTGTTGACGAACTCGGCGGACGCCGCGAGCTTCAGCTTGCCGCCACCGGCGATCCATTTGCCGAAATCGGAAAAGCTTTTCAGGTGCTGCGCCTGCGCGAGCGGCGCGAGCACCGCGACGCCCCACGTATTGTTCGCGGGCGACGGCGTGAGCCACACGAGGCGGTTGGCCGCGTAGTCGAGCTTCTTCGCGGTGTCGTAGCCTTGCGCGGCGTTCTTCCACACCGGATCGTCGGCCTTGTTGAAGAAGAAGGCCGCGTTGCCGGTGTACTCGGGATAGATGTCGACCTCGCCGCTGACGAGCGCCTTGCGCACGATCGGCGTCGTGCCGAGCGCGATCTTCTCGGTGACGGCAATGCCGTGGGCCTTCAGCACCTGTGCGATCACGTTGCCGAGCAGGTTGCCTTCGGTATCGATCTTCGACGACACCACGACGGCGTCGGCGGCATGCGCGCCGGGCGCGGCGACGGCGAACGCGAGGCCCAGCATCCGGGCGGGCAGGGCGTGCTTCATGGGGGCCAACCTCCAGCAGGTGTGTGGAAAGGGAACGTACGCCGAAACTTACTTGAGCGAGCCGGCTTTGGCAAACCACGGGCCGCGTCCGGGCCACGTTCGGGGCGGGTTATCCCGCACGCGAGCCGGCGTCTTCCGATACACTGCCACGCATCACTGCGAAGCCGAATTCCATCATGAAGCCCGAGCTGTTGATCCTCATCCCGATGCGCGACGACGCGCATCGCCAGATCGCCGCGTCGTTCGACGTGCGCTATGCCCTCACCCCCGATGCACGCGAACAGGCCATCGCCGAGCACGGCGGCACGATCCGCGCGGTGCTGACCAACGGCACCACGGGCCTTGCCGCCACCGAGATCGACCGGATGCCGGGCCTGACCTTCGTCAACGCGCTCGGCGCGGGCTTTGAGCACATCGACGTCGCGCATGCGCGCACGCGCGGCGTGGTCGTCGCGGCCGGCACGGGCACCAACGACGACTGCGTCGCCGATCATGCGTTCGCGCTGCTGCTTGCCACGGTGCGCGGCATCGTGTGGCTGGACGGGCAGACCCGCGCGGGCGTCTGGCGCGATGCGCTGCCGCTGCAGCCGAACGTGTCCGGCAAGAAGCTCGGCATCGTCGGCCTCGGCAAGATCGGCGAGAAAATCGCGCGCCGCGCGGCCGGCTTCGATCTCGAGATCGGCTATCACAACCGCACGCCGAAGGCCGGCGTCGCGTACCGCCATTTCGACCGGCCCGACGCGCTCGCGCAGTGGGCCGACTTCCTGCTCGTCGCGACGCCGGGCGGCGCGGGCACCCGTCACCTGATCGACCGCGCGGTGCTCGATGCGCTCGGCCCGAACGGATTTCTCGTCAATATCGCGCGCGGCAGCGTTGTCGATACCGCTGCGCTGGCAGACGCGCTGCGCGAAGGCCGGCTCGGCGGCGCGGGGCTCGACGTCTACGAGGGCGAGCCGGCGCCGCCGCACGCGCTGCTCGATCTCGACAACGTCGTGCTGACGCCGCACGTGGGCGGCTCGTCGCCCGAGGCGCTGGACCGCTCGGTGCGGCGGTTCCTCGACAACGCCGCGCGGCATTTCGCGGGCGAGCCGGTGCTGACGCCGATCTGAGCCCGGCGCGGCACGCACGCATACAGGATCTTTGTCAACGAAGGAGCCAGGATGTCGACCTATACCGCTGAAGTCGAATGGCAGGGCGCACCGGACGAGAAGTTCACCGACAACCGCTACAGCCGCAGGCACGAATGGCGTTTCGACGGCGGCGCGACGGTGCCCGCGTCGAGCTCGCCGCACGTGGTGCGCGCGCCGTTCTCGGATCCGGCCGCGGTCGATCCCGAGGAAGCGTACGTCGCGGCGCTGTCGAGCTGCCACATGCTGTGGTTCCTGTCGATCGCCGCGAAGCAGCGCTTCGTCGTCACGCGCTATCGTGACGCGGCGCAAGGCACGATGGAGAAGAACGAGGCCGGCAAGGAAGTGGTGACGCGCGTCGTGCTGAAGCCGGCGGTGACGTTCGGCGGCGAGCGCGCGCCGACCGACGCCGAAGTGGCGGCGCTGCATCATGAAGCGCACGAGGAATGCTTCCTCGCGAACTCGGTGCGCACGGTGATCGACATCGAAGGGACGTGGGATCACGCCGGCGCGCGTTGAGTCGAACGCCCGCGCGGCACCCGGTCAGATGTCGAAGTACAGATAGAACTCCCACGGATGCGGGCGCAGCCGGATCGCGTCGATTTCGCGCCTGCGCTTGTAGTCGATCCAGGTCTGGATCAGGTCGTCGCTGAACACGCCGCCCTTGAGCAGGAACGCGTGGTCGGCTTCGAGCGCCCGCAGCGCCGCGTCGAGCGAGCCCGGCACCTGCCGGATGTTGCGCGCTTCCTCGGGCGGCAGGTCGTAGATGTTCCGGTCGAGCGGTTCGCCGGGATCGATCCGGTTCTCGATGCCGTCGAGGCCGGCCATCAGCATCGCGGCAAACGCCAGGTACGCGTTCGCGGACGGGTCGGGGCAGCGAAACTCGACGCGGCGCGCATCCGGCGAGTCCGAATACATCGGGATGCGCGCGGCGGCCGAGCGATTGCGCTGCGACATCGCGAGATTCACCGGCGCTTCGTAGCCCGGCACGAGCCGCTTGTACGAATTCGTGGTGGGCGCGCACAGCGCCATCAACGCGGGCGCGTGGTGCAGCAGGCCGCCGATGTACCAGCGGCACAGCTCGGACGTCAGCGCCCAGCCGTTCGCGTCGTAGAAGAGGTTGCGCGCGTCGTCCCACAGGCTCTGGTGGCAGTGCATGCCGCTCGCGTTGTCGCCGAACAGCGGCTTGGGCATG
The DNA here is from genome assembly GCF_004343775.1 of Burkholderia sp. SRS-46. Taxonomy (GTDB): domain Bacteria; phylum Pseudomonadota; class Gammaproteobacteria; order Burkholderiales; family Burkholderiaceae; genus Burkholderia. The sequence continues at coordinate 173,155 of NZ_PTXL01000012.1, forward strand.
AAGGTGGCGACCTTGCCGTGCCGGCGCGCGACGTTCTTGCACAGGTACTTGTAGATCATCACGTGGTCGGCCATCCGCGTGAGCGTCGCGAAGCGGATGTCGATCTCGTTCTGGCCGGCGGTCGCGACTTCGTGGTGATGCACCTCGACCTGCACGCCGGCCTGCTCCAGCGCCAGCGCGATCTCGGAGCGGATCTCCTGCAGCGTGTCCTGCGGCGGCACCGGGAAATAGCCTTCCTTGTAACGCGCCTTGTAGCCGAGATTGCCGCCGCCGTAGGCACCCTCGTCGCGGCCCGTGGCCCAGTCGCCTTCGGCCGATTCGACGTAGTAGTAGCCGCTGTGCTGATCCTGGCCGAAGCGGATCGAATCGAAGATGAAGAATTCCAGCTCGGGGCCGAAATAGCAGGCCGTCGCGATGCCGGTCTGCCGCAGGTAGGCCTCGGCCTTGCGCGCGACGTAGCGCGGGTCGCGCGAGTACGGTTGCCGCTGCACGGGATCGATCACGTCGCAGATCAACGACAGCGTCGGCGTGTCGCACATCGGATCGACGAACGCGGTGGTGGGGTCCGGGCGCAGCAGCATGTCCGATTCGTGGATCTCCTGGAAGCCGCGGATCGACGAGCCGTCGAAGCCGATGCCCGCGTCGAACAGGCCTTCATGCACTTCGGGGCGCGTAATCGACAGGTGCTGCCAGAGCCCGGGCAGGTCGGTGAACTTCAGGTCGACGATGCGGATATCGTGCCGGCGCATCAGCGCGACGACGTCGCTCGCGTTCTGCGGGCGCACGACGCGGTAACTGCCTGCGTCGACGGATACCGCGGGCGACGGCCCGGGCGGCGCTTGCGTCTTGGACATGATCGTTCTCCGCTTCCGGCCCTTTTCCCTTTTTTCTTTCGGCCAGCTCCAGGCTGTTCGTATGTGCTGCGTCAGTGATCCTTGCGCATGCCGGCCAGGCGCGCCTCGCCGGCGTCCTTCGCGGCGGCCGCCGTGCCGAACGATTCTTCCGATACGAGCGCGCGCTTGACGTTCTGCGCGTCGAAATCGACGAGCGCGATGACCCACACATACGAGCCGGCCTGCTCCGCGGTCTGCACGAACGCGCGCACGTTGGCGCTGGTTTCCGTATTCATGGCGATCTCCGAGAAAGGGGGGCGGTTCGATCGGTCAGGCTTGCCGCGGCGCTCAGGTGCCGGCGGCAATCCGCGCAGGATTGACACGCGGCGGGTTCGCGAGCGGGCGATATGACCGATCACGCCGTGCCTCACGCCACGACCGGCGTGCAGGCAACCTTGATTTTAGGCAATGGAATCGTATGAGTCGCGGCGGGTTCGGCGGTGCGCACCGGCATTGGATTGATTCATTCGACATGCAAATCGATGGCGTGAATTCAAGTCAGATGAAAATCGGTCGCGTTTGACAGGCTTCGAAAGACTTTGATACGATCGGCCCGGTTTAAATTGTCATATCAATCGATAGCGCGAATACCCAAGCAGTTCTAATGAATCGACGGATCGCTTCCCGACAACTGGAAGGCGACCGCGATTCGGCACGATGGCATCCGCCCGCGCCTGAACCGGCCCGGATGCCGTCGCCATCGGTCAGCGACACTCGCCACGAAGCCCGCACACCTCGTCGTGCGGCGCGCCTCTCTTTAGCCATGTCGTCCGCGTCGGTTCCGGCGCGCTTGCATCCGATGCCGACCGGATCGGCGTCGTCGCGCATGCGCGCGTTCCGCCGGCTCTCGTCGATGCTCACGCCTGAATTTCACCCGAGTGAAATCAGTAGGCCTATGCGATGTGCGAGCAGCATCCAACCCGCCACCACCCCAACGAGGAGTCCACCCGATGACCTTCCGATCCCGTCCGAAGCGCGTGCACGCCGGTATCGCGACGCTGCTGTGCGCCGCTGCCGCCGGTTCGAACGCCGCGTTGCAGCCGATCGACGAGGCGCCCGTCGCGCGGCGCACCGACCTCGCCTGCCGGATCCACCCGGACACCAGCAAGGACTGCACGACCGTCGAACACCTGACGATCCTGCGCCCGGCCGGGCGTGCGCAACTGTCCCGGCTCGATTTCGATTTCCGTGACAACGATCGCCTCGAAATCAAGGATGCCGCGGTGATCCAGCCGGACGGCCGGCGCGTGCCGCTGTCCGGCAAGCAGATCGACACGCGCACCGCGCCGAATCCGGCAGCCGGCTTCCACCGCAACAAGCAGACGTCCGTCGCGTTTCCCGGCCTGCTGGTGGGCAGCACAATCACGTACACGCTGGTCGAGCACGTCGCCGCCACGCCGAACGCCGCCGAATTCCACGAGCGCGCGGTGTTCGAGCCGACGCCCGTGCGGCTCGACGCGTATCGGGCCACGTTCACGGCCGACCGGCCGATCGTGTGGCGCGGCGAGCAACTCGACGCATTCCGGGTCGACACGTCCGGCCAGGGCAAGCGGCTCGTCGTCGAACTGAAGGCGCCGCGCTTCGTCAACCTGATCAACGAGGACGGCACGCTCGTGCGCCGGGTGCCGCGCATCGAACTGACCAGCAGCCTCGACCGGCAGGCGCATTTCGGCGGCTTCGCGGCGCGCTATGACGCGATTCTCGCGGCGCCGCTGCCGCCGGGCGCAGCCGCCGCCGTCGCGGCGGCGCGCAGCAAGCCCGCGCCCGAGCGCGTCGCCGAACTGATGAAGTTCATCAGCGCGCACTATCGCTACATGGGCGACTGGCGCGCGAGCGAGCGCGGCCTGATTCCGTTCGACGTCGCGCAGATCGAGGCGAACGGCTATGGCGACTGCAAGGACCTCGCGGTGCTGCTCGCCGCGATGCTCGACGCGAGCGGTATCGACGCGCGGCCCGCGCTCGTGTTCCGCGGCGCCGATGCGCGGCCGCTGCTGGTGCCCGGCATCGGCGCGCCGAACCATGCGATCGTGCGGGCGGTGGTCGACGGCAAGACCTGGTGGCTGGACCCGACCAACAACGTGCACCTGCCGGGCCGCACGCCGTCCGATCTGCAGGACCGCTGGGCATTCGTGTTCGAGCGCGACGGCAAGGTCGGCGAGGATCGCATCCCGGCCGAAGCGCCGTTGGCGACCTTCGACGGCACGTACCATGCGCGCGTGCTGGCCGACGGCAGCGCGCGCGTCGACGTGAGCGTCGTCAAGAACGGGAACCTGCTGTGGTCGCTGATGGACGCCGATTACACGCAGGGCGCGACCGCCGTCGACCAGCACCTGTGCAACGCGTGGCTCAACGAGCCGGTCGAATGCCGCATCGACCGGCCGGGCACGAGCGACGCGGGGGCCGGCGGCTACCGGATCCGCGCGCAGGGCGTCGACCGGCGCGCGCTCGACCGCACGTCGAGCGGCTACGTGTACAACGGCGGCGCCGGCTGGCGCGACAAGTGGGAGCGGCTCGCGAACTACCGGCGCAACGGCGACGTCGGCGACCTGTACGTGGGCGACCAGGAGGAGACGCGCGCCGACGTGCGGATCGACGGCGTCGAGGCGGTGCGGCCGCTCGCCGCCTGCGCCGCGCATTCGCCGTGGTTCGATGTCGACGTGACGCCGCAGGCGGGCGGGAACGGCATCGCGTTCCGCCAGCGGGTGGTGCAGAAGGCGCGCTGGTTGAGTCACGACGACCTGAACAGCGACGCGTTCGGCCGCTTCCTCGACGACGCGCAGCGCTGCACGAACACGCTGCGGCAGACGGTGTCGGTTCCGCCTGCCGCATAGGCGCACGGAGCCGGGCCCGCTTCATGCGGGCAGCGCGTCGCGTCGGCGCATCCGGGAGCGCCGGGTGCCCGAGGCGGCGCGCCGAACACCGGAACACATCGCGGGATCCGGCGCGAAGGCGTGCCGGACAGAACGGCTGTATTGGAACGGGAGGTCCACCATTGAAGGCAACATGTCGAGCAATCCTGATCGCGTCGCTCGCGATCTGCGGCGTTGCTCACGCCGGGCGAAATGCGATCGCCCCGGACGATCGGGGTAGCCGGGTGCAGTTTCCTGCGCATGGCGCGTCGAATGGCGACGGTTCGGCGATGCACGGGCAGCGATCGCACGAGGTGCGTCGCTCGATGGACGCGCGCGATGTCGCTCACCTGAACGAACGCATCAGGCAAGACGAGTCGAACGCGATGCCCCGATCCGTTGCGCCGAAATCGAGCCACGAGGCATTTTTCGAGGAAAGACGCAGGATGTGCGCGCGGCAAGGCCGGGGCTGCATGTGACCATGAAGTCGTCCGGCGGCCGGCCGGGCGGCTGCGCCGACGGCAGGGCGCGGCGCCGCAGCCGCGCCCGTTGCAAGCGTGCCGCCGGAAGCAGCCGGACCGCCATGCACACTCGCTGACACGGTTCCGGCGCCGGCCGGCATTCCCGGCCGCTGACGATCCCCGCGCACCGAGGCCGGCAACCAGCCGCCTTCGTCTCCCTTCCCGACGGGCCGGCAAACAACACTCGCCCGTCGCCATCTGGCGCAATCCGCGATCGTTCCGCGATAATTCGACGTCTCGCCCGCTGAGCACGCCGAAGTTCGAGCGAACCCGGTCCGCCCGCCCTGCGGCGAACAGCATGTCGGACATACGAAAAGCATCCACGGCGCAACCGGGCCGCGCCGTCAGACAACACTTCCGGGGAACGTCGCCGCAGCCGGCAGCACGTCCTTGACAAGGAAATAACAAAGATGGATTTGCTGCGCTTTCTGCTGCTCCTGCCGATTCGTGCGATCGGCTTCGTCGGGCGCCTGCTCGGCCGCGTGCTGCGGCCGCTCGTCGGCAACGTATCGTGGACCGCTCCGGCATGGGCCGGCTTCGCGGTCGCGACGGTGCGCCGCCGCCCGTGGCATGCGGCCGGCGCGGTCGTGCTCGGCGCCGCGCTCGCCGGCGGCTGGCACGGGTACCAGCATCGCCCGAAGCCGCCCGAGCCCGAGACGGTGAGCTTCACCGTGAAGCCGCCGGCCGTGACGACTTACGACACCGACGAGAACGGCCGCCCGAAAGTCACGATCCATCCGCTCGACATCGTGTTCTCGCGTTCGGCCGCGCCGCTCGAACGCGTCGGCAAGCCGGTCGAGCACGGCATCGAGCTCGCGCCCGCGCTGAAGGGCGGCTGGCAATGGGTCGACGACAAGACGCTGCGCTTCACGCCGCTGACCGACTGGCCGGTCGGCGCGCATGTCGAAGGGCGGTTCGCGGTGCGCCAGGCGTTCGCGCCGCAGGTGACGATGGCCGACGACCGCTTCGCGTTCGACGTCGCGCCGTTCGCCGCGCAGTTCGGCGAAAACGAGTTCTACCAGGACCCGGACAACCCCGCGCAGAAGCAGGCGATCCTCGCGCTGCAGTTCAACTACCCGGTCGATCCGGCCGAATTCGAGAAGCGCATCGGGCTCGTGCTGGTCGGCCGCGACGGCAAGAGCACGACGCCGCTGCGCTATTCGGTGTCCTACAACGACGCCAGGCTGCGGGCCTGGGTGCATTCGCAGCCGCTCGAGATTCCGCGCGACCCGCTGTCGGTGCGCCTCGACGTCGACAAGGGCGTGAAGAGCGCGCGCGGCGGCGACGGCACGAAGGACGCGCTGCACGCGTCGGTCGGCGTGCCGGGGCTGTACAGCCTGTCGATCGGCGACGTGTCGCCGACGCTCGTCGACAACGACCGCTACGAGCCCGAGCAGGTGATCGTCGCGGAAGCGTCCGACGGCGTGCGCAGCGCGGAGCTTGCCGCGCGCGCGAAGGCGTGGGTGCTGCCCAAGCGCAAGCCGGGCGTCGAGCAAGCCGACGACGCGCCGCCGTACGAATGGAGCGTCGCGGATATCGGCGACGCGGTGCTGAAGCAGTCGAAGCCGCTGCCGCTCGAACCGGTGCCCACCGAGGGCGACTACGCGACGCTGCAGAGCTTCAAGTACCACGCGACGCCGGGCGACCGCGTGGTCGTGCGCGTCGACGACGGCCTGAAGTCGGCCGGCGGCTACCTGCTCGGCAAGCCCGTCGCGCGCGTGTTCACGGTGCCCGACTATCCGAAGCTGCTGCGCTTCATGGCGGACGGCTCGCTGCTGTCGATGAGCGGCAGCAAGCGGCTCTCGGTGGTGTCGCGCAACCTGCCGGGGATGAAGGTCGAGATCGGTCGCGTCGTGCCCGACCAGCTGCAGCACCTCGTCAGCTTCAACCGGGGCTCGTACGCGCGCCCGGAGCTGTCGTATTCGTTCAGCGAGGATCACATCGTCGAGCGCTTCGTGCAGACGCGCGCGTTCCCGGCCGGCGAGCCGGGCAAGGCGCACTACGAGGGCGTGGACCTCGGCCAGTACCTGAAGGGCGGCAAGCGCGGCGTGTTCCTGCTGCACCTGTCGAAATACGACCCGGCCGCCGAGAAGAAGAAAGCCGACGCCGCGAAGGGCGACGACGGCGACGCGGGCCAGCAGGACAGCGCGGAATCGAACGACGGCAGCGAAGGTAGCGACGGCGGCAACGAAGACAGCGCGCTCGGCGACACGCGGCTGATCGTCGTCACCGATCTCGGGATGCTCGTCAAGCGCGCGCTCGACGGCAGCCAGGACGTGTTCATCCAGTCGATCCGTTCGGGCCGGCCGGTGGCGGGCGCGACGGTGTCGGTGCTCGCGGTGAACGGCCAGGCGCTGTTCACGCAGACGACCGCCGCGGACGGCGTCGTGCATTTCCCGGCGTTCAAGGGGCTCGAGCGCGAGAAGCGTCCGCAGCTCTACGTCGTGCAGAAGGACGGCGACCTGTCGTTCCTGCCGGTCGGCGGCCGCGACCGCCAGCTCGATTTCTCGCGCTTCGACGTCGACGGCGAGCGCAACGCGACCGGCCAGGGGCAGCTGTCCGCGTACCTGTTCTCCGATCGCGGGCTGTACCGGCCCGGCGACCCGTTCCACATCGGGCTGATCGTGCGCGCCGCGAGCTGGGCGCGCAGCCCGGCCGGCGTGCCGCTGCAGGCGGAGATCGTCGACCCGCGCGGGATCACGGTCGAGCGCAAGCCGGTGACGGTCGACGCGACCGGCTTCACCGAAGTCGGCTACACCACGGCCGAGACCGCGCCCACTGGCGCGTGGACGGTCAACCTGTACATCGTCAAGGACGGCCAGCCGGGCGAGCAGCCGATCGGCAGCACGACGGTGCAGGTGAAGGAATTCCTGCCCGACCGGATGAAGGTCGACGCGAAGCTGTCGCAGCAGGTCGTCGAAGGCTGGGTGAAGCCGGACGCGCTGAAGGGCCTCGTCGACGCGCAGAACCTGTTCGGCACGCCGGCAGAAAAGCGCCGCGTCGCCGCGACGCTGACGCTGCGCCCGGTGTGGCCGTCGTTCCACAGCTGGCAGGGCTACCAGTTCTTCGACGCGCGCCGCGCGAAGGAGGGCTATACGACCACGCTGCAGGACGGCCAGACCGACGACAAGGGCCATGCGGAATTCGACCTCGACCTGAACAAGTACGCGGACGCGACCTACCAGCTCTACTTCCAGGCGAAGGCGTTCGAGGCGGAAGGCGGGCGCAGCGTCGCCGCGAACGCGCAGGCGCTCGTGTCGAACAACGACTGGCTGGTGGGCTACAAGTCGGTCGACGATCTCGGCTACGTGAAGCGCGGCAGCCCGCGCACGGTGCGGCTCGTCGCGATCGATCCGCGCGCGAAGGCGCTCGACGTGAAGGACCTGCGCGCGCAGCTCGTCGAGCAGCGCTACGTGTCGGTGCTGACGAAGCAGGATTCCGGCGCGTACAAGTACGACTCGCGGCTCAAGGAAGTGCCGGTCGACGAGAAGCCGCTGACGATTCCGGCCGCGGGCCTCGACTACGCGCTGCGTACCGACAAGCCGGGCAGCTACGCGCTGGTGATCCGCCGCGCGGACGGCACCGCGGTGAACCGCATCGAGTATTCGGTCGCGGGCGCCGCGAACGTGTCGCGTTCGCTCGACCGCAACGCGGAGCTGCAGGTGAGCCTCGGCAAGCACGACTACAAGCCGGGCGAGCAGGTCGAGATCGCGATCCGCGCGCCGTACGCGGGCAGCGGCCTGATCACGATCGAGCGCGACAAGGTGTACGCGCACGCATGGTTCCATGCGGACACGACGAGCTCGATCCAGCACATCACGGTGCCGGCCGGCTTCGAGGGCAACGGCTACATCAACGTGCAATACATCCGCGATCCGTCGTCGGACGAGATCTTCATGAGCCCGCTGAGCTACGGCGTCGTGCCGTTCTCGGTGAACCTCGACGCGCGCCGCAACGCGCTGACGGTCGACGCGCCCGCGCTCGTGAAGCCGGGCGACACGGCCACCTTCACCGTGCATTCGGCGAAGCCCGCGAAGGTCGTGGTGTTCGCGGTCGACGAGGGGATCCTGCAGGTCGCGCGCTACAAGCTCGGCGATCCGCTGAAGTTCTTCTTCCGCAAGCGGATGCTGGAAGTCGGCACGTCGCAGATCCTCGACCTGATCCTGCCGGACTTCGAGAAGCTGATGTCGATGGCCGCGCCCGGCGGCGACGCCGACGACGCGCTCGGCCGCCAGCTCAACCCGTTCAAGCGCAAGCGCGACAAGCCGGTGGTGTACTGGTCGGGGATCGTCGACGTGAACGGCGACACGCGCGTCAGCTACACCGTGCCCGACTACTTCAACGGCCGGCTGCGCGTGATGGCCGTGTCGGTGTCACCGGACCTGGTCGGCACCTACGAAGGCACGACGACCGTGCGCGGCGATTTCGTGCTGTCGCCGAACGTGCCGACCACGCTTGCGCCCGGCGACGAGGCGGAGGTGAGCGTGGGCGTCGCGAACAACCTGACGGGCGCCGGCAACGCGCCGGTGCCGGTCGCGGTCACGCTGAAGACCGGCCCGCAACTGCAGGTGGTCGGCCCGGCGACGCAAAGCATCGCGCTCGCGCCGATGCGCGAGGGCGTCGCGCTGTTCCGCGTGAAGGCGACCGACACGCTCGGCTCCGGCACGCTGTCGTTCGGCGCGCGCTACGGCGCGAAGGCCGCGCAGCAGAGCGTCGACGTGGCGGTGCGGCCGGCCGCCGCGTTCCGCACGCAGCTCGACTTCGCGCGGCTCGACGCGGGCAAGAAGGCGAGCGTGCCGAACCTGCGCGGCATGTACGACGCGTACGCGGCGCGCGACGCGAGCATCTCGACCGCGCCGCTCGTGCTGTCGGAGGGGCTGGCGTCGTATCTCGTCAACTTCGACCACTATTGCAGCGAGCAGATGGTGAGCGCGATCGTGCCGCGGCTGTTCGCGTCGAAGTGGCTGTCGGTGCGCGCGCTGACGAGCCCGCGCCAGCCGCAGGCCGCCGCGTCCGCGTCGGCGTCGGCGGAGAAAGCCGCGGCCGAAGCAACCGCGCAGTTCTTCGGCGCGCTGCGCACGCGGCAGAACGCGCAGGGCGGCTTCGGCCTGTGGAGCGCGACGCCCGACGCCGATCCGTTCGTGTCCGCGTATGCGATGCACGTGCTGATCGACGCGCGCGAGCGCGGCGCGGCGGTGCCGAAGGAGATGCTCGACGCGGGCAACGCGTATCTGCAGCAGCTCGCGGCGAACGATCGGCTCGGCTCGCTCGACCTGCTGCGCCAGCGGGCGTACGCCGTGTACCTGCTTACCCGCGAGGGCAACGTGACGACCAACAGCCTCGCGGCGGTGCAGAAGCGCCTGCAGGACGCCTATCCGAACGACTGGAAGAACGATCTCGCGGCCGGCTGGCTCGCCGCGTCGTACCAGCTGCTGAAGCAGGACAAGGAGGCGGCCGCGCTGATCGCGGGCCCGCAGGCGCTGCTCGAACGCAAGGCGGCGCGCGGCGAGCCGTACGAGGCCGGCTACTACATCGACCCGCTGACGCGCGACGCGAGCGTGCTGTACCTGCTCGCGAAGCACTTCCCCGAGCGCGTGCGCAAGCTGTCGCCGCGCGTGATGGAGAACATCGCGGCACCGCTCGAACGCAATCGCTACAACACGCTGTCGTCGTCGATGACGATCCTCGCGCTCGATGCGTATGCGGGTGCGACCGCGAACGGCCTCGACAAGCTGTCGATCGACGAGGTGCGCGCGGGCGCCGCGCCGAAGGACGTGTCGTCGATCCAGGCGAACCTCGTGCGCGCCGGCACGTGGGGTGCCGGCGCGACGCGCGTCGACCTCGTGAACGGCAGCGCGCTGCCCGCGTGGTGGATCGCGAGCCAGTCGGGCTACGACCGCGGCACGTCGACCAAGGCGATCAAGGACGGGCTCGAGATCGTGCGCGAGTACACCGACACGAACGGCAAGCCGCTCGACAAGGCGACGCTCGGCCAGGAGATCGACGTGCACCTGAAGATCCGCGCGACGGGCTCGGCGAGCGTCGGCAACGTCGCGATCGTCGACCTGCTGCCGGGCGGCTTCGACCCGGTGATCGCGCCGCCGCCGGCGACCGATGCGCAGGACGGCGGCGACGGCGCGGATGCGGCCGGCGCGGCGAACGCGCCGTGGCGTTCGCCGATCGGTGTCGCGGGGTCGAGCTGGAAGCCGGAGTACGCGGACGTGCGCGAGGATCGCGTGGTGATCTACGGCACCGCGACCACCGACGTGCGCGAGTTCGTGTACCGGATCAAGGCGAGCAACGCGGGCCGCTTCGTCGTGCCGCCGGCCTACGGCGAGTCGATGTACGACCGGCGCGTGCAGGCGCAGTCGCCGGGCGGCGCGACGCTGACGGTCGGGCGCGCGCGATGACGGCGGCGGCGCGCGCGCAGGGCGTGACGACAGGCGGCCCGGCGCATGGCTGACGGCTCGGCATTCCGCCGGGGCCTGCGCGGCGCCGCGCGTTGGCTGCACCGCTGGCAGAACGTGATCGCCGGCGTGCTGCTGGCGGCGGCGGTGCTGGCCGGCTTCCGGCTGTGGCCGCATCCTTCGCTGCGCGACTGGAAGCCGTCGTCGACCGCGGTGTTCGACGCGAACGGCCGGCTGCTGCGGCTCACGCTCGCGAAGGACGACCGCTACCGGCTGTGGGTGCCGCTCGAACGGATGTCGCCGCAACTCGTCGAGGCCGTGATGCTGCACGAGGACCGCTGGTTCCGGTGGCATCCCGGTTTCAATCCGTACGGCCTCGCGCGCGGCGCGTGGGTCACCTACGTGCGCGGCCGCAATCCGCAGGGCGGCTCGACGCTGACGATGCAGCTCGCGCGCTCGCTGTGGCGGCTCAACACGCGCACGCCGCTCGGCAAGCTCGAGCAGGTCGGGCGCGCGCTGCAGCTCGAACTGTTCTATTCGAAGCGGCAGATCCTCGAGGCCTACCTGAACGACGCACCGTATGGCCGCAACGTCGAAGGTGCGGGCACGGCGAGCGTCGCGTATTTCGACCGCCAGCCCGATGCGCTGACGCTGCCCGAGGCGCTCGCGCTCGCGGTGATTCCGCAGGACCCGGCGCGCCGCGTGCGCGGCGGCGCGGGGCAGGACGAGATCAATCGCGCGCTCGCCGCGTCGCGCAACCGGCTGTACGCGCGCTGGCTCGTGCGCCATCCGGGCGATGCCGCGCTCAAGCCGCTGTTCGCGCTGCCGCTCGCGATGCGTCCGCTCGCCGCGCTGCCGTTCGACGCGCCGCATGCGGTCGACCAGGCGCTCGCCGCGCGCGACGCGTGGCGCAACCGCAGCGGCGACGGCGACGACGCGCGGCTCGTCACGACGCTCGATCTCGGCCTGCAGCGCGCGCTGGAGCGGCAGGTCGGCCGCTATGTCGCGCGCAACGACACGCGCGGCATCGCCAACGCGGCCGCGATCCTGGTCGACACGCGCGACATGGGCGTGAAGGCGCTGGTCGGTTCCGCGAACTTCTTCGACCGTGCGATCCAGGGGCAGGTGAACGGCACGCTCGCGCGGCGCTCGCCGGGCTCGACGCTCAAGCCGTTCATCTACGCGCTCGGCTTCGACCAGGGCGTGCTGCATCCGCAGACGGTGCTGCGCGACGTGCCGACGTCGTTCGGCCCTTACGCGCCGGAGAATTTCGATGGCCATTTCCTCGGGCCGATCACCGCGACCGACGCGCTGAACCGCAGCCGCAACGTGCCGGCCGTGTGGGTCGCGTCGCAGCTCAAGCAGCCCGATCTGTACCGCTTCCTGCAGGATGCCGGCGTGCGCCGGCTCGCGAGCGCGCAGCATTACGGGCTCGCGCTCGTGCTCGGCGGCGGCGAGGTGACGATGCAGGATCTGGCCGGCCTCTACGCGATGCTCGCGAATGGCGGCGTGTTCCGGCCGCTGCGGCTGCGCGCGGACGAACCGGTCGCGCCCGGCCGCCGGCTGCTGAGCGCGGAGGCGAGCTTCATGACGATGGACATGCTGCGCCAGCACCTGCGCCCCGACGAGACGAGCGGCGCGCAGCCGGCGCAGCTGCCCGTGTACTGGAAGACCGGCACGTCGTGGTCGTTCCGCGACGCGTGGACGGCCGGCGTGTTCGGGCCGTACGTGCTGATCGTGTGGGTCGGCAATTTCGACAATTCGAGCAACACGGCTTTCGTCGGCGTCGACGCGGCCGCGCCGCTGTTCTTCCAGATCGTCGACGCGCTGGGCGCCGAGCGCACGCTCGCCGAGCCGCCGCGGCCGGCGCCGCCGCGCGTGAAGCGCGTGCGGATCTGTCTTGCGAGCGGCGACCTGCCGAACGAGTGGTGTCCGCAGCAGGGCTGGACGTGGTTCATCCCCGGCACGTCGCCGATCCGCGTGAGCACCGTGCACCGGCCGGTCGTGATCGACGACGCCACCGGGCGGCCTGCGTGCCCGCCGTACGACGGCAAGCGCACGCATACCGAGGTCTTCGAGTTCTGGCCGTCGGACCTGCAGCAGGTGTTCGCGAAGGCGGGTATCCCGCGCCGGCACCCGCCGCAGAACGCCGATTGCGCGAACGCGGGGCAGGTGGACGGCGATCCGCCGCGCATCACGTCGCCGCTGCGCGGCAGCACGTATGCGATGCGCGTGAAGGACGCGGGCGACACGCGCATCGCGTTCAACGCGACGGCCGACGCGAGCGCGCACGCGCTCTACTGGTTCGTCAACGATGCGTATGTCGGCCGCAGCGCGCCGGGCGACGCGCTGTTCTGGCAGCCGGGCACGGCCGGCAGCTTCACGGTGCGGGTGGTCGACGACCACGGCCGCGGCGACCAGCGGCCGCTCGCGGTCGGGCTCGAACAGTAAGCACTGGCGCGGGCGGGCGCGGCTACTTCCACGTCGGCGGCAGCGCGGGCGCCTGCAGGGGCGGGGTCGTGACGCCCGGCACGTCGCCGAAGCCGCGCCGCGCGTTCCATGCGTCGAGCGCGGCGACCATCTCGGCCGGCTTGCGCGCGACGAAGTTCCACCAGATCAGCAGGTCTTCCTCGAACGGCGCGCCGCCCAGCACGATGAACTTCGCGGCGCCGCCGGTCTTCAGGTCGAGCCGGTCGCGCCCGGTGCCGAGATAGAGCAGCACGTCCGGCTCGAGCGCCGCGCCGTCGACGGACACGTCGCCCCCCAGCACGTAGACCGCGTACTCGAAGGCCGGGTCGAGCGGCATCGCGAGTTGCGCGGCGGCGTCCGAGGCGAAATCGAGCCCGACCATCGGCGAAACCATCTGCGCTGGCGACACGCGGTCGAACGCGGCGCCGGCCAGCACGGTGATCGTGAAGCCGCCGTCGCGGTGAACCGGCAGGTTCCGGTAGTTCTCGAACGCGGGCGCGCGGTCGCGATGCGCGTCGGGCAGCGCGATCCACAGCTGCACCGCATGAAAGCGCCCGCCGGGCGACACGGTGTCCTCGGCATGCGCGATGCCGCGGCCGGCGGTCATCAGGTTGACCTCGCCGGGCCGGATCACCTGCTCGTAGCCGAGGCTGTCGCGGTGCAGCACCTCGCCTTCGATCATCCACGTGAAGGTCTGCAGGCCGATGTGCGGATGCGGGCCGACGTGCATGCCGGTGTCGGCGGCCACCGCGACGGGGCCCGCGTGGTCGAGGAAGCACCACGCGCCGACGGTTTTCCGCAGACGGTTCGGCAGCGCGCGGTGGATCGGCAGCGCGCCGACTTCGGCGGCGCGCGCCGGGTAGCGTTCGGCGGCCTGCGGCGCAGGTGCGGGGGAGGCCGACGGCGGGTCGGTGCGCGTATCCATGTCGTGAATCTCCTGGGTGAGGGGCCGTGTCAGGCGATCAGGCGGCTGTCGATCTCGACGTCGCCGGTGAGCAGCCGGTGAATCGGGCACGCGTTCGCGATTTCCAGCAGCCGGCTGCGCTGCTCGTCCGTCAGCGCGCCGCCCAGCGTGATGTCGCGCGCGATCTTCGTCGGCGCGCCCGGGCGCTCGTCGGTGATCGCGAGCCGCACGTCGATGCTGTCGAGCGGCAACTCCTTGCGCTGCGCATACATTCCGACGGTGATCGCGGTGCAGGCGCCGAGCGCCGACAGCAGGAGGTCGTGCGGATCGGGGCCGCGGTCGCCGCCGCCGAGGCGGGCCGGCACGTCGCTGTGCCATTCGTGGGCGCCGGTGGTCAGCGTGACGCGGTAGTGGAGCGAGCCGAGATGCGCGGCGACGGTCGAAGTTGCCATGGAGAAGTCCGGGTGAATGGTGACGTCAGTGAAGGCGCGGCGGCCGCTCAGCGGTCCTGGATCCGGACGACGGCATAGCCGGCGTCGTCGAACGCGACGAAGAACTCCTCGGCGAACAGCCATGAATCGACGTGGACCGTCCGGTTCGCCTGGTCGACCTGCACCTTCGCGTCCGGGTCGACCGTCCGGATCTGATACGAGATGTCCTGGGTCGCGGCGTCGTCGATGGCGTGGTCGAGCATGAAGTCCATGATGGTTCCCAGATCAAGTGAGCGGGATGGCAAAACCGCGCAACCCGACCGCAACCTTACAAGGGCGGATCGGCGTCCGGTAGCCGGCGTGCGCGGAACGGACTGTCGTCCGCCGGGCAACAGTCATGCATGTTCGACGAACGCCTTCAGTGTGCCGCTCGCGAACGGATTGCGCGGATAGCCGGCGTAGATCCCTTTTTCCTGCGGCGGCGGGCCCCGACGCGCCCGGCTACTGCTTCGACAGCGCGGGCCGATGCGCAGGGTGGGGCCGCGCGGGCGCGTTGCCTGCGCGCCGCCCCTTCGTCGCGAAGAACACGGCGGCGACCATCGCGATCGCGAGGCGAGTCGCAGCGGCGATGCGCGGCGACGAATTGCGCCGTTCATTCGCCCACAGACGAAACGGGCGGCGACGATCCGCGATCGTCACCGCCCGTTCGGCGTGGCATGGCGCGCATCTCGCGCGCCGGCGCGCGGCGTCACCCGTCGTCGGCCTTGCCCTGCAAATCCTTCAAGCCCTGGATCACGACCAGCAGCGCGCGCCCGTGCTCGTCGGAGCCGTCCCACGCGTCGACGATCGCGTCGCGCAGCAATTCGTTATAGCGGCGCCGCGACGGATGCGCGCCGACGCCATAGAAAATGCATAGCTTATTGAATGGACCGCTGCGACGCAGGCGGCGCCCGTTCGACTGCCGAAGGCGTGACACGGTGGGCTGGCTGACCCCGGAAAGCCGTGCTATTTCGCTGGACGAGCGAGTGTCCGCCATCAAGCGACGCAACAGGTCATCAACGGGAAAATCAGGTTCCAGGGCTTCCATGCGGTGCATTATACCTATACAGTTACGCATGTTGAATGACTTGCTGAAGCTGGCGAGCTGCTGGATCCCGAGAAAGTTGATGACACTGAAACACCTCCCCCGAACGTTTTGCTGGACGAAGATCGGCTCCGAGTCCGGCGAAGAACTCCCTGCCGTGGTGCTCCGCAAGGAATGGGAGCGCCGGCTGGGGGGCGGGCGGTTTCTGTGGGGCATCAACCAGCCGCTCGGCAGCAGCGCGCAGATCGCCGCGCACCGCACGGGTGCGCTGCTCGCGCTGTTCTCGCCGGTGGCGGCGCGCGCCCGCGCGCCCGAGCGCAAGCGCGAGAAGCGGCTGCTGTGGAATGCGTGGGTCGATGCGAGCGGCCAGGTGCGCCAGCTGCCGTCGCATACCTTCATCACGAGCCGCGCGACGCTGCCGTCGGGCCGGCCGCGCGAGCATCACTACGCGCTCGTGTGCGCGTCGTCCACGGCGCTGACGGTCGGCACGCGCCTGCGCGTGTTTCCCGATCAGCTGCGCAGCGTGAGCAGCGGCAAGCGGCTCGGCGCCGCGCAGGGCGCGGTGGTGGTCGATTGCGCGGGGCGCGCGCTGGAGCCGTCGGGCAAGAGCTATCCGCTCGCGCTGTCGGTCGAGCTGGAAGCGCCGTATTTCGTGCGGCTCACGCAGCCGAGCGTGCTGAAGGCGCGCGATCTCGCCGACGTGAACAAGGCGACCCGAGACGGCGATTTCGACCGCTTCGTCGAGCTGGTCACGCGCCTGCGCGGCCGTTCGGCGACGGAGCAGGTGCGCGGCTTCACGCGCGACCTGTTCGACGTGCCGCCGATCGAAACCGCGGCCGCCTACGTCGCGCCGTCGCATGCGGCGCGCCTGCGCAAGCGTCCGGCGGCCGAGCATGCGCGCGGCTTCACGCAGGATCTGTTCGACCTGTCGCCGGGCGAGCAGGCCGCGTTCGGCGGCGTCACGCATCCGCACGTCGGCCGTGCGTAGGCGCTGCGCGCGTCACGGTTGAACGCGGCGGGAGCAGGGGGCTGGAGAAGCGGACGGCAGGCGCGACGGCGGTGCCGGATCGCGCGGGAAAGAGAAAGGGTTGCACGCGCGTCGTGTCGGATCGACGCGCGCAGGGGGGAAATCGGCACGCGGCGCGCAGCGCGGCGGCCGATGCATTGACAGGCAGTTCGCAGTTGGTCATCCCGTCGCCATGCGCACCGCGCACACTGGGCGTCGGTTTGCTTCATACGGCAACCTGAGGGAGAAGTGTCGATGTCCACCCACATCTGTTCGCGAGAGGCCGAGGCCGCGCAGCGCTTCGTCGAAGCGACGCGCAACGTCGACGAGGCGTTTCGCGCCGTGCGCGCCGAAGCCGACGACGACGCGTCGCCGGCCGAATACGCGATGGCGATGTCCCGGCTCGATCGCGCGCTCGACGAGCTGGCCCGTGCGCAGGAAGTGTTCGACCGCGTGGTGAGCGCGGACGCGCGCCGGCACAACTGATCCCGCCTTCAACGCCGGCATTGCCTTCGTTGCCTTGAACGCGCGCGCTGCGTCGATCGCGAAGATCGGCGCGTTCCTGTCGTCGCGCCGCTGTGACTCCGCTTACCGGATTTTCCGCCCTTCGACCGGATACCCCGGATCGGTATAGCCCGGCGTCGACGCGTGCCCCGGCGGTACCAGCGCATCGACGAACTGCTCGTCTTCCGGCCCGAGCGCGAGCGTCAGCGCGTCGAGATAGCTGTCCCAGTGCGCCTCGGTGCGCGGCCCCGCGATCGTCGCGCTGACGGCGCGATTCTTCAGCACCCATGCCAGCGCGAACGCGACCGACGTCGTGCCGCGCGCGGCCGCATGCGCGGCCACCTGCTGCGCGATCCGCAGCGATTCGGCGCGCCATTCGGTCTGCTGGATGCGCCGGTCGCCGCGCCCCGCGCGCGAATCGGCGGGCGGCGGCGCGTCCACCGCGTACTTGCCGGTGAGCACGCCGCGCGCGAGCGGGCTGTACGGCACGACGCCGATCCCGTAATGCTCCGCCGCCGGCAGCTGCTCGACTTCCGCGCGGCGATCGGCGAGGTTGTACAGCGGCTCGCTCGCCACCGGCCGGTCGATGCCGAGCTGGTCCGCGAGCCGCACGATCTCCGCGATGCGCCAGCCGTGGAAGTTCGACACGCCGAAGTAGCGCACCTTGCCCTGGCGGATCAGGTCGGCGATCGCGCGCATCCCTTCGTCGAGCGGCGCGTCGGCCAGCGCGCGGTGGAAGTAGAGAATGTCGAGGTAGTCGGTGCCGAGGTGCTTCAGGCTCGCATCGACCGCCTGGCAGATCCATTTGCGCGACTGGCCCTGCGCGTTCGGTCCGGCCTGCCCGGCCGGAAAGCCGAACTTCGTCGCGACGACCCAGTCGTCGCGCCGTGCCGCGATCGCGCGGCCGACGATCTGTTCGGAGCGCCCCGCGTGATAGACGTCGGCGGTGTCGATGAAGTTGATGCCCTGGTCATGGGCCTTGTCGATGATGCGCGTGGCCGTCGCTTCGTCGGTCTCGCCGCCGAACATCATCGCGCCGAGACACAGTGGCGACACTTTGAGCGCGCTGCGCCCGAGATAGCGGTAATCCATGTGGAGACTCCCTGCGTAAAAGTGGGGCAACCGGCATGGTAGGCGGCGCGACGCTTATCGATAAATCCCCGTCGTTCGCATGCGGCTATGAATGCCGTTCATCGAACGCGCGGTTCACGCGCGGTAGCGCAGCGCATCGACGATCAGCGCGAGCGCGCGCGACGACTGCCGGCGGCTCGGGTAGTACAGGTGATGGCCCGGAAACGTCGGGCACCAGTCGTCGAGCACGCCTTCGAGCCGGCCCGCGGCAACGTGGGGTTCGACCAGGTCCGACGGCAGGTAGGCGAGCCCGTAGCCGGCGAGCGCCGCGTCGACCATCTCGTAGGTGCCGTTGAACGTCACCTGCCCGTCGACGCGCACCTGCAGCGACTGGTCGCCGCGCACGAGTTCCCATGCGTACAGCGCGCCGTGCGTCGGCAGGCGCAGGTTGATGCAGTCGTGGCCGGTCAGGTCCTGCGGCGTCGCGGGCCGCGCGCGCCGTTCGAAGTACGCGGGCGCGCCGACGATCGCCATGCGCAGGTCGGGCGCGATGCGCACCGCGATCATGTCCTTCGCGACCTGGTCGCCGAGCCGCACGCCGATGTCG
Source organism: Burkholderia sp. SRS-46 (assembly GCF_004343775.1). Taxonomy (GTDB): domain Bacteria; phylum Pseudomonadota; class Gammaproteobacteria; order Burkholderiales; family Burkholderiaceae; genus Burkholderia. The sequence continues at coordinate 191,901 of NZ_PTXL01000012.1, forward strand.
AAGCGCTGCGCGACGATGTCCGACAGCCCGTAGTCGGCGACGAACTCGACCTTGAGATCCGGATAGTCGCGCAGCACCGGCGCGAGGCGCGGCCACAGCAGCGTCCGGATCACGTAGTCGGTCGCGTTGATGCGCACGGTGCCGGCCGGCTTGTCGCGCAGCTCGGCGACGGCCGACAGCTCCGCCTCGATCTCGTCGAAGCGCGGCGCGAGATTCCGCAGCAGGCGCTCGCCGGCTTCGGTCGGCGCGACGCTGCGGGTCGTGCGGGTCAGCAGCCGCACGCCGAGCCGCGTTTCGAGCGCGCGGATCGTGTAGCTCAGCGCGGATTGCGACACGCCGAGCTGCGCGGCCGCGCGCGTGAAGCTGCGCTCGCGCGCGACCGCGATGAAGGCGAGCAGGTCGGCAAAGTTGTCGCGCGGCATGGATCGATCCGGTGGATAGGTGCACGGGCATCCTATCACCGGGTTGCACGATACGGCGGCCGGCGGCCGCGTGGCGCGACGACGGGCGTCAGCCCGCGTGCGGCGCGGCGCCCGTGCGGCCCGCGACGTCGTCGGTGCGTTTGCGCAGCGCGTAGCCGCTGCGCTGGAACGACGACGCGAAGAACAGCACCTGATAGCGGATCGCGTTCGCCCAGTAGTCCCACGTGTGGCCGCCGGGCCGCTCCGCATAGTCGTGCGGCACGCCGAGCGCGACGAGCCGTTCGTGCAGCGTGCGGTTCGAGCCGACCAGCGTGTCGTCGGTCCCGCAATCGATCGTCAGGTCCATGTGCGCATGCGCGAACGCGCGCGCGCTTTCGACGATCGCGTTGCGGCTCCGGAACGACGGATGGCGCGTGCGGTCGCCGAACACGTGGTCGATGCGCGGCTCGTCGTCGCACGCGCGCGGATCGACCGCGCCGCTGATGCTGCCGGCCGCGCCGAATGCGTCCGGCCGGTCGAGCGCGATGCGCAGCGCGCCGAAGCCGCCCATGCTGAGCCCGGTGATCGCGCGGGCGCGCTTCGTGGCGATGGTGCGGAAATGCGTGTCGACGTAGGACACGACTTCCTTGCCGACGAAGGTCTCGTAGCGGCTGCCCGATTCGAACGGGCTGTCGATGTACCAGCTTTCGTGGCCGCCGTCGGGCATCACGAGGATCACGCGGTAGCGGTCGGCCAGCTCGCCGATGTGCGTGTTGGCGGTCCAGTCGGTATGGTCGCCGCCCGAGCCGTGCAGCACGTAGACGGCGGGGAAGCGTTCGGCGTGGTTGCCGCCGCGCGCGTAGGCGTCGGGCAGCACGACCGTCGCCGCGAACGATTGACGCATCGTCGCGCTTGGAATCGTGACCACCCGCGTCTGGAATGCCCACGCGGGGCTCGCGACCGCCAGCAGCAGGACGAGCCGCAGGGCGCGGGCAAGGTTCAGGGATCGTCGCATTCGTCGTGTCCGCCTGAGGGTCAGGCCTCCTCGGAAACCCTATGCGGGACAACTCTAGCAACTGCGCCTTTCAGCCAAATTTCGGCGGGGCATACGGTTTGTCAGCCGGCGCGCGCAAGCGGACATCGCCCCCGCCCGGCGGCGGGGGCGCGGCACGTCACTGCAGCCGGCTGCGCAGCGCGCCGGCGGCGGCCACCATGTTCGTCAGCGCCGGCACCACTTCCGCCCATTGGCGCGTCTTCAGTCCGCAATCCGGGTTCACCCACAGGCGTTCCGCCGGAATGCGCTCGGCCGCCTTCTTCATCAGCGCGATGATGTGCGTCTGGCTCGGGATGTTCGGCGAGTGGATGTCGTACACGCCCGGCCCGATCTCGTTCGGATACTTGAAGTTATCGAACGCGTCGAGCAGTTCCATATCCGAGCGCGACGTCTCGATCGTGATCACGTCGGCATCCATGTCGGCGATCGACGCGATGATGTCGTTGAACTCCGAATAGCACATGTGCGTGTGGATCTGCGTGTCGTCACGCACGCCGTTCGCGGCGATGCGGAACGATTCCACCGCCCATTGCAGGTAGTCGTTCCACTGCGAGCGGCGCAGCGGCAGGCCCTCGCGCAGCGCGGCCTCGTCGATCTGGATCACGCGCACGCCGGCGTGCTCGAGGTCGAGCACTTCGTCGCGGATCGCCAGCGCCAGCTGATGGCACGACACCGAGCGCGGCTGGTCGTCGCGCACGAACGACCAGTTCAGGATCGTCACCGGGCCGGTCAGCATGCCCTTCATCGGCTTCGCCGTCAGCGACTGCGCATAGGTGATCCATTCGACGGTCATCGCCTTCGGGCGGCTGATGTCGCCGAACAGCACCGGCGGCTTCACGCAACGCGAACCGTACGACTGCACCCAGCCGAACTGCGTGAACGCATAGCCGTCGAGCTGTTCGCCGAAATACTCGACCATGTCGTTGCGCTCGGCCTCGCCGTGCACCAGCACGTCCAGCTTCAGCGCTTCCTGCTCGCGCACGCTGCGCGCGATTTCCGCCTGCATCGCGGCCTTGTAGCCGGCCTCGTCCAGCTCGCCGGCCTTGAACCGGCTGCGCGCCTGGCGAATCTCGGCGGTCTGCGGGAACGAGCCGATCGTGGTGGTCGGGAACGCCGGCAGCTTCAGCCGCTCGGCCTGCTTCGGCGCGCGCTGGCCATACGGGCTCTGCCGGCGGCCGAGCGTGGCGGTGATGCGCTCGACCGCGGCCTTGACGGCCGGGTTGTGCACGCGCGGCGACGCGCGGCGGCTCGCGATCGCGGCCGCATTGTCGGCCAGCTCCGCCGCGACCGACGCGCGGCCGCGATTCAGCGCGGTGGCGAGCACCTTCAGTTCGTCGAGCTTCTGCAGCGCGAAGGCGAGCCACGAGCGGATTTCCGCATCGAGCTTCCGCTCGCTCGACAGGTCGACCGGCACGTGCAACAGCGAGCACGACGGCGCGAGCCACAGGCGCTCGCCGAGTTGCCGCGCGAGCGGTTCGAGCCAGTCGAGCGTCGCGGCCAGGTCGGTCTTCCAGATGTTCCGGCCGTTGATCGCGCCGACCGACAGCACGCGCTCCGCCGGCAGCTCGCGCGCGAGCGTCGCGACTTCGTCGCGGGCGTTGATCGCGTCGACGTGCAGACCGTCGACCTGCAGCGAGCAGGCGAGCGCGAGGTTCTCGCGCAGCTGGCCGAAGTAGGTGGCGAGCAGCAGCTTGATGCGTCGCGTCTCGAGCGTGTCGTATGCAGTCCGGAACGCCTGCTGCCACGCCGGATCGAGTTCGGTGACGAGCGCCGGTTCGTCGATCTGGACCCACTCGACGCCCTGCGCGGTCAACGTATCCAGCAGCGCGCCGTACACCGGCAGCAGCTTCGGCAGCAGCGCGAGGCGGTCCGACTCGTCCTTCGCCTTGCCGAGCCACAGGTACGTGACCGGGCCGATGATCACCGGCTTGACCTTCACGCCCTGCGCGTGGGCTTCGGCGAGCTGCTGGAGCAGGCGCGACGGGTCGAGCGTGAAGTTCGTGTCGGCGGTGAACTCGGGGACGATGTAGTGGTAGTTCGTGTCGAACCACTTCGTCATCTCGCCCGCGGCCACGCCGCCGCAGCATGCGCCGTGCTCGTCGCCCGACTGCGCCGAGCGGCCGCGCGCGACGCGGAAAGCGTTGTCGAGCGGGTCGCCGTGAAAGCCCTGCACGCGCAGCGGCAGGTTGCCGAGCGTGAAGCTCATGTCGAGCACCTGGTCGTAGAACGCGAAGTCGCCGACCGGCGCGAGGTCGAGCCCTTGCTGGTGCGCCCAGTGGCGCCGGCGCAGCTGCGCGCCCAATGCCGTCAGTTCGTCGCGCGACGATTGGCCCTTCCAGTAGTTTTCGAGCGCGAACTTCAGTTCGCGTTTGGCGCCGATGCGCGGGAAGCCGAGATTGTGTGTCCTGACCATATGTGCTGCCGTCCGGTGGATTGAAAGCGGTGGATCGAAAGGTGTGGCAGCGATGATAGGGTTTTCAACATATGAAATAAAATGGCATTATTTCATCCATCCATTAGATTTCTTCATGAACTAGACAGGCGAGTCACCGACATGCTGGAACGCATTCATCTGGTCATCATCCGCGAGGTCGAGCGGCAGGGCTCGCTGACGGCGGCGGCGGGCGCGCTGTACCTGACGCAGTCGGCGCTCAGCCATACCGTCAAGAAGATCGAGCAGCAGCTCGGCACGCCGATCTGGGATCGGGAGGGGCGCAGCCTGCGGCTCACCCAGGCGGGGCAATACCTGCTGGCGCTGGCGAACCGGCTGTTGCCGCAGTTCGAGCATGCCGAAGCGCGCATGAAGCAATACGCGGACGGCGAGCGCGGCACGCTGCGCATCGGCATGGAATGCCACCCGTGCTACCAGTGGCTGCTGAAGGTGGTGTCGCCGTATCTGGCCCAGTGGCCGGACGTCGACGTGGACGTCAAGCAGCGCTTCCAGTTCGGCGGCATCGGCGCGCTGTTCGGCTACGACATCGACGTGCTCGTCACCCCCGATCCGCTGAACCGCCCGGGGCTGCGCTTCGATCCGGTGTTCGACTACGAGCAGGTGCTGGTGGTCGCCGAACAGCACCGGCTGGCGGGCGCCGCGTACGTCGAGCCGGGGCAGCTCACGGACGAGATCCTGATCACCTACCCGGTCGAGACCGACCGGCTGGACATCTACAACCAGTTCCTGACGCCGGCCGGGGTCGTGCCGAAGCGCCACAAGGTGATCGAGACGACCGACATCATGCTGCAGATGGTGGCGAGCGGGCGCGGCGTGGCCGCGCTGCCGCGCTGGCTCGCCGACGAATACGCGGACCGGATCCCGGTCACGCCCGTCAAGCTCGGCCGCAACGGCATCGCGAAGCAGATCTTCCTGGGCACGCGGGAAGCGGACAGCGCGATCGACTATCTGGCGGCGTTCGTCGATCTGGCCCGCGAATCGACGCCGCGCGCGTCCAGAATGCGGCGCTAGCGAGCGCGGCGCGCGGCCGCTCAGGGGTTCGTCCCAGCTTTACGGTGCCGCCGGCCGCCGCTCACAATGCAGCATCGGCGCGACAGGCCGGGACGATGCGTGCGCGGCGCGCATCGCGCCGATCCGGAACAACGAGCGACGCCGGTCGGGGGAAGCACCGCCAAATGGGGGGAGCCATGTCATCGCGCGCTCATCTCGTGCTCGTTCTCGCGATCGGGTGGTTCGCCGCGAGCCCCGGCCGGGCGTCCGCCGAGGATCAGCCGCTGCACTTCGACGCGCATGTCGAGGCGCAGCACAACGCGCTGTCGGATCGCCCGATGGAGACGGACGATCCGCAACGCGTGCTCGTGATCCAGGGCAGCAAGGATCCGAAAGTCGAGCTGTGGCTCGGCATCGATTTCGCGTCCACCGAGCCGGGCTGCCGGTCCCAGACATGGCTCGGGCGGCTGGCCGGCGCGCCGGACGTGCCGCAGCTCATCACCGACAACGTCCGCCTGCCGGCCGGCCAGGCGCATTTCGAAATCCGTTTCTTTCTCGACCGCTACGAGCCGGGCCGCTGCCGCTGGCAGCCGATGGGGATCCGGCATGCCGAGTTCGTGCCGGGCCTCAGCACCGGGCCGAGCGAATGGGGCGGGCTGATCGGCTTCAGCGGCGCGGGCCGGCGCGAAGCGACCCTCGCGTGGTCGTGCCAGCTCGGCATGGCCGGCACGGCATCGACCCACCTCGGCTGCCTGACCCGCACCAAGGGTGCCGACACGTTGCGGATTTCCAGCTTCGGCGGCCGGATGAACGTCACCTTCGCGCTGTTGCCGCGCTCGCCGCTGCCGCGCGGCCTGCAGGCCGGCATTGGCGTCGGTATCGGCGGCAAGGCGGCCAGCGGATGAACGAGCGGGCGCGGCGGCGGGCGGCCCCCGTGCCGCCCCCGTGCCGCGCCGCTGGTCAGTGCTTCTTCTGCGCGGCCTCGATATCCGCGCGCAGCCGTGCCTCGTGCTCCTGCAGCTCCGGCGTGAGTGCCGCGCCGAAATCCTCCGGGTCGAACACGCGCCGGATTTCGATCTCCGATTCGCCGCGCATCGGGTTCGGGCAGCGCTTCACCCATTCGACCGCCTCGTCCATCGACTTCACCTGCCACAGCCAGAAGCCGGCAATCAGCTCCTTGGTTTCCGCGAACGGCCCGTCGGTCACGGTCCGGCCCGCGCCCGAAAAATGCACGCGCTTGCCGCGCGAACTCGGGTGCAGCCCTTCGCCGGCGAGCATCACGCCCGCCTTCACCAGTTCCTCGTTGTACTGGCCCATCGCGGTCAGCAACGCGGTGTCCGGCATCTGGCCGGCCTCGGATTCGCTGGTCGCCTTGATGATCACCATCACTCGCATCGTCGTATCTCCTTGAATGGGGAAAGATCAAGCGTCTGCCGATGGGTCGAGCGGGCGGACGCTTCCGACACTACGACGAACCACGATGCCCGAAATCGACGTCAGGCGCGCGAAATTTCCGGTGGCCGCGCGGCGGCGCCCGCATCGTCAGCGGACGCCAGTTCCTCCAGCGCGACGCCCTTCGTCTCGATCCCGAGCGTCCACACCGCCAGCGCCGCCGCCGCGAACGACAGCGCGCCGAGCGTGAACACGCCGCCCTGGCCGAACACCGGCAGCACCACGCCGACCACGTACGGCCCGATCAGCGACCCGACGCGCCCGATCGCCGATGCGAAGCCCGAGCCCGTCGCGCGCGCGCCGGTGCCGTACAGCTCGGGCGTGTACGTGTACAGCGCCGCCCACATCCCGAACAGGAAGAACTGCATCGCGAGGCCCGTGCCGATCAGCAGCGCCGTGCTGCCGCCGTACAGCGCGCTCTGCCCGTACGCAAACGCCATCGCGCCGCCGCCGAGCAGCGACGCGATGCAGGTCGGCTTGCGCCCCCAGCGCTCGACGAGCCACGCCGCGCACAGGAAGCCCGGCACGCCGCCGAGCGAGATCAGCACCGTGTAGAACACCGATTTCGTGACTTCGAAGCCGGCTTGCTGCAGCAGCGCGCCGAGCCACGACGTGAGCCCGTAGAAGCCGAGCAGCGCGAAGAACCACAGCAGCCACACCATCGCCGTGCGGCGGCGGTACGCGCCGCTCCAGATCTCGCGCAGCGCGCTGCGGCCGCGCGGCGCCGGGGCGGGCGCGAGCCGCGCCGGCGGCGGCAGCGTCGCGACGCCGGCCGAGCGCATCACCTTCGTCTCGATCCCGTGCAGCACCGTGTCGGCCTCGCCGAGCCGGCCCGCGTGCTCGAGCCAGCGCGGCGATTCCGGCACGAGGCGGCGCACCACCAGCACGAACACCGCCGGAATCGCGAGCAGCGCGAACACGGTGCGCCAGCCGAACTGCGGCAGCACGAAGTACGACACGATGCCGGCGGTGATGAAGCCGAGCGGCCAGAAGCCGTCCATCAGCGCGATCAGGCGGCCGCGCTTCGCGGTCGGCACGAATTCCGACAGCAGCGTCTGCGCGACCGGAAACTCCATGCCCATGCCGATGCCGAGCAGCACGCGATAGACGATCAGCGCGTCGACGCTCTGCGCGGTCGAGCACAGGTACGACGCCGCGCCCCACAGCACCATGCTCCACTGGAACACCGGCCGGCGGCCGAAGCGGTCCGCGAGCAGGCCCGCGACCGCCGCGCCGAGCACCATCCCGAAGAAGCTGGCGCTCGCCACCAACCCCGCCGCCGCGGTCGACAGCCCGAACTCCTTCTTGATCGAGCCGAGCACGAAGGTCATCGTGCCGAGGTCGACCGAGTCGAAGAAGAACGCGATCGCGATGATGAAGAAGATCAGCTTGTGATACCCGGAGAACGGCAGGCGTTCGAGCCGGGCGGCGGCGCTGGCGCGCGGGATGGAGGCGGTGGCGGGCATGGCGTCCTCTGCGGAAGAGAAAAGGCCTCGAAGCAGGGTGCTTCAAGGCCTCTGGTCTTCAGTAGACGCGACCACAATTGGCCGCTGCGGAGGAAAAGCGTCGCGGGCTTGCCGAAATGCGCCATCGCCGCGACGCGCCCGCGCGTCAGTTCTTCAGCCGGTAGCCGGTGCGGAAGATCCACGCGACGATCGCGAGCAGCACGGCCAGGAACAGCGAGGTCGCGGCGAGGCTGATGCCGACGTGCACGTCGGCGAGCCCGTAGAACGACCAGCGGAAGCCGCTGATCAGGTAGACGATCGGGTTGAACAGCGTGACGATGCGCCAGGCGGGCGGCAGCATGTCGACCGAATAGAAGCTGCCGCCGAGGAACGTCAGCGGCGTGATGATCAAGAGCGGCACGAGCTGCAGCTTCTCGAAGCTGTCGGCCCAGATGCCGATCACGAAGCCGAACAGGCTGAAGGTGATCGACGTGAGCACGAGGAACAGCACCATCCAGAACGGATGCAGGATGTGCAGCGGCACGAACAGCCCGGCGGTGGCGAGGATGATCAGCCCGAGCAGCATCGATTTCGACGCGGCCGCGCCCACGTACGCGATCACGATTTCCCAGTAGGACACGGGCGCCGACAGGATCTCGTAGATCGTGCCGGTGAAGCGCGGGAAGTAGATGCCGAACGACGCGTTCGAGATGCTCTGCGACAGCAGCGACAGCATCACGAGGCCCGGCACGATGAACGAGCCGTAGCCGATGCCGTTCACGTCGCTGATGCGCGAGCCGATCGCGGAGCCGAACACGACGAAGTACAGCGACGTCGAGATCACCGGCGCGATGATGCTCTGCATCAGCGTGCGCCGCGTGCGGGCCATTTCTGCGCGGTAGATCGCGCGGATCGCATGGAAGTTCATTGGGGGGCGGCCTCGTGTACGCCGTTGCGGCGGTTGTCGATCAGGCTGACGAAGATGTCCTCGAGCGAGCTCTGCGTGGTGTGCAGGTCGCGGAAGCCGATCCCCGCCGCGCCGAGCGCGTTGATCAGCGTCGCGATGCTCGCGTCGTCGCGGTGCGAGTCGTACGTGTAGACCAGCGCGGTGCCGTCGCCGGCGAGCTCGAGCCCGAACGATGCGAGCGTGGGTGGCATCGTCGCGAGCGCGTGGTCGAGCTGCACGGTGAGCTGTTTCTTGCCGAGCTTGCGCATCAGCTCGCGCTTTTCCTCGACGAGCACGAGCTCGCCGCCGAGGATGATGCCGATCCGGTCGGCCATCTCCTCGGCTTCCTCGATGTAGTGGGTGGTCAGCACGATCGTCACGCCGCTTTCGCGCAGCGAATCGACGAGCTTCCACATGTCGCGGCGCAGCTCGACGTCGACGCCGGCGGTCGGTTCGTCGAGGAACAGGATGCGCGGCTCGTGCGACAGCGCCTTCGCGATCATCACGCGGCGCTTCATGCCGCCCGACAGCGTCATCAGCTTGTTGTCGCGCTTGTCCCACAGCGACAGCGCCTTCAGCGTCTTCTCGATGTGCGCGGGGTTCGGCGCCTTGCCGAACAGGCCGCGGCTGAACGACACGGTTGCCCACACCGTCTCGAACGCGTCGGTCGTCAGCTCCTGCGGCACGAGGCCGATCAGCTCGCGGGCCGCGCGGTAGTCGTTGCGGATGTCGTGGCCGCCGACCGTCACGCGGCCGTCGGTCGGCGTGACGATTCCGCAGATCGAGCCGATCAGCGTCGTCTTGCCGGCGCCGTTCGGCCCGAGCAGCGCGAAGATCTCGCCGGCGCGGATGTCGAGGTTCACGTGTTTCAGCGCCTGGAACCCGGACGCGTAGGTCTTGGACAGGTTCGAGACGGACAGGATCGGGGGCGTGCTCACGGGCGAGCTCCGGTAGGGAATGCGGCGGGCGCGGCCGCGGCGGCGCGCGGGCGCGAAGGGCGGAGCGGTGTGCGGACAGGCGGCATCGGGCATCCGTCGAAGCGATGGGACCGCTATCTTAGCAACGGCAACCGGAGTTTGCCGGAGTGCGTAACAGGCGTAGGGAACGCATGCCGATTAGTCGATCTGGATGAACAAACGCGGATGGCGATGGCTGTCGGCGGCCGATTCATCCGGAAGGGCCGGATTTCAAGGCATGCGGAACGTTTCCAGTCCGTCGCGACTTGGGCGGGGCGCGGGGCGATCCGCGAGGATTGGCTTCTGCGCCGGGAAGGTGTTATGCCAAACTGGCACAGATGGAGGCGACGACGGAGCGGCCCGACGAGATCGCCGCCGCCGAAGCCGCATCCAAATCACATTCATCGAAACGGTAGCCAGATGTCGACACACAACAAGAAAATTCTTCTTCTGAGCGTCAGCGCGGGAGCCGGCCATACCCGTGCGGCCGAAGCCATCCGTGCGTTCGCGCACAATCACCCGGCAGGCATCGAAGCCACGCACCTGGACGTGATGGATTTCGTGTCCACCGGCTTCCGCAAGCTGTACACCGACCTTTACCTCAAGCTCGTCAGCAGCCAGCCGGCGCTTTGGGGCTACCTGTACCAGAAGACCGACGAAGCGGACCCCGGCGCGCCGTCGCAGAAGATCCGGCGCGCGATCGAGCGGCTCAATTGCCGGCCGCTGCTGGCGGAGATCGAGCGGCAGCGCCCGGACGCCATCATCTGCACGCACTTCCTGCCGGCCGAACTGCTGTCGCGCGAGATTCGCAAGGGGCGCGTCGACGCGCCGGTATGGGTGCAGGTCACCGATTTCGACCTGCACAGCATGTGGGTCGTACCCAACATGCGCGGCTATTTCGCCGCCAACGACGAGATCGCGTGGCGCATGCGCGCTCGCGGGATGGCGCCCGACACCGTGCACGTCAGCGGCATCCCGATCATGCCGGCCTTCGGCCAGCCGCTGGATCGCGCGGCCTGTGCGGCCGAGTTCGACCTGGACCCGGCGCGCCGGACCTTCCTGATGATGTCCGGCGGCGCGGGCCTCGGCGGGCTCGACGTGCTGGCGGCGCGGCTGCTGGAGATGGACGCCGACTTCCAGCTGATCGCGCTCGCGGGCAGGAACGAGGCGATGCTCGCGTCGCTGCAGGCGCTCGCCGCGCGACATCCCGGCCGGCTCTTTCCGCAGGGCTTTACGCAGCAGGTCGAGCGCCTGATGGCCTGCGCCGATCTCGTCATCACCAAGCCGGGCGGTCTGACGACCTCCGAATGCCTGGCGATGCAGTTGCCGATGATCGTCAACTCGCCGATTCCGGGCCAGGAGGAGCGCAATGCGGATTTTCTGCTGGAGCAGGGCGTGGCGCTCAAGGCGATCGACGACGACGCGCTCGTCTACCGCATCCGCGCGTTGCTGCAGGCGCCCGAGCGCCTTGCCGACATGCGCCGGCGGCTCGCCCCGCTCGGCCGGCCGCAGGCCGGACGCCATGTGCTCGATCGCGTGCTGGGCCTGGAGCCTGCCGCATGAGCGTGTCGCGTGTGCTCCCCACGCGTCGCACGCTGTTCCTCGTCGCCTGGGTCATGTTGCTGGCGTTCTTTTTCGCGAACGTCGAGATCCAGATCGAAGGCAGCGCGGGCTGGGCCGCCAACCTGCCGACCTGGCGCATCGAGCATCACTGGCTGCTCGACCTCTTCTGGGGCGGGCGGCCGATGACCGGATACCACGCGTGGGTGTTCCCGTTCGTCGCGCTGTTCTTCCATCTGCCGCCGATCTTCAACGGACGGTGGACGTGGCGCATCGAAGCGCGCATCGTGGCCTGCATCATGGTGTTCTGGCTGACCGAGGATTTTCTGTGGTTCGTCCTGAACCCGGCCTATGGCCTCGCGCGCTTCAACCCGGCCAACGTGCCGTGGCATGTCCACTGGCTGGGCGTTGCGCCGACCGACTACTGGACCATGAGCGCTGCCGCGATCATGCTGTTCTTCCTTTCCCGCGCGGGTGCGCGCACACCCACCTGAACCGACATGAAAATTGCCGTCATCGCCGTGATCACGGTCACGCTCGCGGGGCTCGTGCAGCGAGTCAACGCGGAGTCGCCCTCCGACGCCTCCGCGCGGCCGCTTCGATGGGCGCAAAGCGTTGCCGATGCGCGCGTGAACAACCTGCATCGCATCACGCCGTCGCTGTATCGCAGCGCGCAGCTGTCGAAAGCGGATGTGCCGCAATTGCAGCAGCTCGGCATTCGCAAGGTCATCAGCTTCCGGGCGTTTCACTCGGACGACCGCATCCTGGCCGGCACGCAGATCACGTTGCAGCGCATTCCGATCAACACCTGGTCCATCCGCGACGAAGACATGGTCGCGGCGCTCAAGGCATTACGTCACGTGGACCAGGACGGTCCGGTGCTGATCCACTGCCAGCACGGCGCGGATCGCACCGGTCTCGTGTCGGCGCTGTATCGGATCGTGTACCAGGGCTGGACCCGGGAACAGGCGCTCGACGAGCTGCAGCATGGCGGCTACGGGTTCCATCCGATCTGGCGGAACATCACGTCTTACCTGAAGCGCGTCGACATCGAGCGGTTGCGGCAGCAGGTCAATGGGTAACGTAGAAACGCAAACGCCGCCGACAGTGGCAGTCGGCGGCGTTTCGGAAGGCGATCGCGCGCGTCGATTTGCTGTCGGGCACACTTCTTTTCATTTCTATTACGTTTTCGAACAAGTTCTATTTCATTCGTTCTGCTTGCAGATTAAGGTCGTGCCGGGATATTTCGCAAACGTTTGACGGGGAGGAGATTCTTGATCCCGGGCGACATTTTGGTCGATGCATCCGCGCGCGCTGGCATCAACGTCCACCAGTTTTACAGCCTTGAGATGCGTCAGGTGAAGAGTTCCGCGCTCGCGGATATCTTTGCCTTCGAGGGCACGAGCGGCATCGGCGAACCGACGAAGTACACGATTCAATTCACCCATCCACGGCATGATCTGTCGCGCGCCGAGTACCTGAACCGGCCGTGCACGTTCGTTACCCAGCCGCCGCCGCGTGATCGCTGGAGCCAGCCGGAGTCGCCGCGGCGGGTGCACGGCATGGTCACGCACTTCGCGCAATTGAGCAGCAACCGCGACCAGTCCACCTACGAGATCGTGCTGGAATCGCGCCTGGCGCTGCTGCGCGGTGCCAGGCGCTGCCGGTTCTTTCTGGACATGAGCGAGCCGGAGATCATCCGGCAGATTCTGAAGGAACACGAGTTCAACCAGATTTTCGCGAGCTTCGAGTTCACGCTGTACAGCGAGTACCGCAAGCGCTCGTTCGTGATGCAGTGGGGAGAAGACGACCTAGCCTTCATTACCCGGCTTTGCAGGCGCACGGGGATCTGGTTCGTCTGCGAGTCCGGCGAGAAGCGCGAACACGTGAGGTTTGGCGACGACTTCACCCATTACCGCCATGATCTGGCGCTGACGGTGCCATACCGCGAGCCCAGCGGCTTGGTAATGGATGGCCAGGAATCGGTGCAGTCGCTGGAGATGCGGGCGACGACCGTGCCAAAGCGTCACACAGTGCGCACCTACCACACCGAGCGGCGGCCGGCAGGGCCGGTGGAGGCGTCGAAAGACATTCGAGAAGACCGTACCGCATACGGCGAGGACTATGTCTGGGGAGCACCGTACCTGACGGACGATGAAGCAAAGCGGGAAGCGCAACTCCGGCAAGAAGCGTCGTTGGCGGAACAGGTCGAATACCACGGCACGTGCGATTTGCTCGATCTCACGCCAGGGTCCGTGTTGAAGCTGTCGAATCGTGATCTGCCGGATGCGAAATATGGCCTGCTTATGGTGCGGACCACGTGCCGCGCGTCGCGCATGAAAGGGTATCAGGTCGAGTTCGATGCGATTCCGTCCGACCGGCTCTACCGGCTGCCGCTCAAGGAAGAGACGTGGCCGCGTATCGAAGGCGTCATCACAGGGACCGTGGCCTCGTCGGGCGGCCGGCGGGACCCGTATCTGGACGATCAGGGCCGCTACATCATCCATCTCCATGCCGACAAGGACAAGCGCACGCCGGGGCTGCAAAGTTGCCCGATGCGGCTGGCGAAGCCATTTGCCGGTGCGGGGAAGACGGGTTTCCACTTCGGGCTGGTCGAGGGCACGGTCGTGACGGTGGGTTTTTTGTGGGGCAATCCCGATCTGCCGTACATCAGTCAGGTGCTGCACACGGCGAACGACACGGACCCGATCATCGGCAACTATCCGTGGGGCACGCGCAACACGATCCGAACACGGTCGAACAACACGCTGGAAATGGATGACCGGGCGGGCAAGGAGCATATCAAACTCGCCACGGAGCACGGCAAGACGCAGCTCAATATGGGCTACACCGTCGATCGCGATCGGAAGCTGCGCGGCGAAGGCTTCGAGCTGCGCACGGACAAGCAGGGGCACGTGCGTGCGGCCGGGGGCGTATTGGTGTCGGCCGACGTACAGGAGAAGGCGCGGGGCGAACAGACCGACATGCGGCCTGCGACGAACCAGTTCCAGCTTACGCAGGCGCAGGCCCGGGGGCTGGCCGACGCCGCGGCGGTGGCGAAGGCGGAGATCGCCGATCTGAGGGCGGAAAACGCGTGGCTGAAGGATGAACTGGCGGGCCTGAAGACGGCGGTCATTGCGCTGTCCGCGCCGAACGGCATCGGCATGGTAACGCCGGACCGGGTGATGGTGTCGGCGGGCAAGGACGTGAGTGTCGCCACATCGTCGCGGTTCAACGTGAACGCGATCGGGCATGTTGCTGTTGCGGCGGGCAAAACCTTGTCGCTGTTCGCACACAAGCTCGGCGTCAAGCTCTTCGCCGCGCACGGCAAGGTGCAGATTCAGGCGCAGTCCGACGCGATGGAACTGGTCTCGCAGAAAGACATGCGAATCGCCAGCGCCGACGGCACCGCGACCATCAATGCCGCCAACGGCGTCGTTCTGAGCGGCGGCGGCACTGCCTACGTCAAGGTCCAGGGCGATAACGTGGAGATCGGCGGGGCGGGCTGCTTGATCCTGAAAATCATCGAGATCCAGAAGGAAGGGCCCGGTGCGTTGTCGCTACCGCTGCCGAAGTTCGATCAGGTCGATATCACGAACGACGAACGCTTCGTTCTGACCGACGGCATCACTGGCCGTCCGATCGCGAACCGGCCTTACAAGATCCAGCTCGCCAACGGGCAGATTGTCGAAGGCGAGACCAACGACCAGGGGGAGACCTCGCTGAGCGGGCAGGATGTCGCGGAAGGTCTCAAGCTGCTGCTCCGAAGCTACAAGGAGGCCTGATTCATGAGCGACCAAGTCAATCCGCTGTCTTTCGATGAAGCGGCCGGTGATGGCGATGCATCAAAGCCGTTCCAGCTCTCCACCGCAACCCGCATCGTGCCGATGCAGCGCGACCATCTGGGGCGACCCTATTGGGAGTCCTATCACACTCCGACCAGCTTCGAGGTGCGCGCGGAATGTCGTGTTCCGCCGCATATGCCGGGGGTCATCATTTTCGTGCATGGCGTTAATTCCACGGGGGAGTGGTATGACGCGGCGGAAGAAGCATTGTGTGAAGGACTTAACGAACGGCTGAATCGAAGCGACTTAAAATCGAACACCTATAGTGCGAATGACGGTGCTCGTAACGTTCCAAGGCACATTGACAAGCAGAATAAGGGTAATTCGCCAGTAATCCGCTTCTTCTGGGGTTACAGCGCGGTCCCTGGCACCGAACGCAAATGGCGCATTCCGCTGCGCAATCTAGACGATTCCGATTTCTGGGCTTCCCACTGCACAAGCGAAAATGGTCCATGGGTAGCAGGGGATGTGTCGTCGGGCCCCTGGTTCTGGGGCGGCGGTCCATTCCAGAACGGTACCAATAACCTTCTGCAATTGTGGAGCGAGGCAGGCTTCGAGCGCCATATAGTCGGTTTCGATATGGAGAGGTTGAATACCGAGGCGGATCGCCAGCTTCAGGATTCGCCGCCACGCAACTACTATGCGCACGCGGCCCGACGGTTGGCGGACCTGATCGACATGATCCGCACCGAGTGCCCGCGCGATACGGTGACGGTCATGTCGCATAGCCAGGGCACCATGATTGCGATGGCGGCCACCGCGCTCTGTACGACGCGCGCGCCCGACGCGTTGTTCGTGATGAACTCCCCTTACGCGCTCGACGACAAGATCACCGATGCCTTGGCATGTGGCGCGGATCGTCCGACCACGGAGGCCCGCGTCAATACGTTTCAGAATATCGCACTACGAATCAAGCGGGACAAGCGGGTCATGACCGAGGCGCAAATCCGGCAACTTCAATGCGGCGCGTCCGAGGACATGGACTTCTGGCGACCAGACAACAAACGCCAGTCTGGCGTACACGAACGTGACAATCACGGTCGGCTGTACGTGTACTTCACGCCGCATGATCGAGTGATGGGTGCCACACCGCTGAAAAGCATCGGCTGGCAGGGCTTGGATGCCAAACTGCTTGCCGAGTTAGGCGACACCGTCAAGCAGCGCATGCTGGCGCGCGGCACGCCAGTAGGCGATGAGCCGGGCGTGAAGAAATTCGGCACGCTTCCGCCGACTCCCGAAGACAAATTGGTTCCCGGTGCAAAGCCGACAGATTTCTGGAATGGCAACCGGAACATCTTTACCCCGCTTTTGACACTGTGGGCTGTCCCCCATCCTGACAAGACGGTCACTATCAACGCTGAACGGGTGCCGCAGCCCGTTACGGCGGACGAGATGAGGCTCTTCGACAATTCACGCAAAGATGTCGATGCAATGGGAAATTGGGTTCCCGATCCGAATGACCCGGACACCGGGAGCTATGCTGGCGAGGACTATCGTTTCATGCGTTCAATTTATCAACCCAAGCTCAATGTGGTCATGGAGGATATATACACCTCAAGGGATACGACCCGGCGCGAAAGCCAAGATGAAATGCTGGAGCGGCTTGATGCCTACAACGCCGAGCCGACCAACCACAGCACGTTGCCCAAGAATCAGGAATTCATGCGTCGTGTGGCCGCCTACGATCTGCCGATTGGATTTTGTGATGCCTATGAGAGGACGTCTCTCTGGACATCCTTGATGAAGCTAGCTGACTGGACGCAGGGCGACGACCCGTATTTCCTGAGTGGCAAGACCGATACCGTTCCCAAGCCACCCATCATCGATTGGGACACGGTGGCCGCGGAGCAAAGCAGGACTGAAGGCAAACGCCTCGCTCAGCAGCAGTATGGAGGGTCGTCATGAGATACCTTGCGATTGTGATTGCGCTGATCGCTTTGATGCAGGGATGCACGGTGCAGAAGCCGAAGCTTCCAATCTTCGGGCTTGGCGATTTCATGAGCCCGAAGTTAAAGGAGCTACCGTACGATTCGCCGCCGCAGGTCATCTACCGGATTGATGACCATAGGTTTGTCACGCTGGAGCGTTACCGGGACTGCAATCACGGGGAAACCTACTATAACGATACGCATGCTGGTATCCGAAAGTACTTGGGGCGAGGTCTTTTTGAAAATTTCCAGGGTCGCGTAATCAATGGGGATTCGACTGGTCTGAATATTGTCCTCCCGTTGGCATATCCGCCGAATCTGATTTGCGGAAATGGAGAAAAGGGGTGTGTGGTTCCCTTCTGGTACTCGACTGACGGCGGGAAGACGTTTCGCACTAGGACTTATGCGCGTCACAGCTTCGATCCATTTGAGGATTCGAAGAGGTACACGATTGCAGTGACGAAAGACAAGTTATTCGTAGCAAAGAAATATCAATACAGGATGGATCGACCGGACTATGACATGCATGTCGAGCAGTATCCGCTCAATCCGGCTATTGATCTCGGTAGACCGTATCCGCTGGGTTTTTATTCGGATAGCGCATGGGAGTCCAAGAAAAAATTGATGCCGGATGACCTTTCCACACCCTCCGGTCAGGATCGGATCACTTGTGATCCGTCGATCAAACCGACGAACCCGGACGCGCCGTTGGTGCCGTGAGACGTACGACTACTTCTAAATTATGGAGAGCAAGAAATGACATTAAAAGCACTGCAAATTCTGTCTTCGATGATTTTTCTGGCGTTCCTAACCGGTGCGCAATTCCACTTGCTGTCTACCCATGACCGCTGCGGGAAAGTCGCAGGGAATTGCTACTGAACATCATTGTCGTGCTGCGGAAGGCACATGACCACACACATGCGTTCAGATCATTTTCGGAACTACCACCCATGAAAACCCCCGTATGCCTCGGCGACACCACCACGCACGGCGGCGTCGTCAAAACCGCGTCGTCGACGTTCACGCTCGACGGCCGTAAGGTAGCCCTGCAGCATGACATCGTGTCGTGCCCGCAGCATGGCGACAACCGCATCACCGAGTGCGGGGATGGCTACCGCGAAGGCGGCCGCAAGTGGGCCCTCCACCGCTGCCGAACGGCATGCGGCAGCGAGGTCATCGCCAGCAGCGCCGGGATGAAAGTCTCATGAGCACGAAGTGGACCGAACCCGACATCGCCGAGCATGAATACGGCAAACCTCCGTCGATCTGGTGGTGCGTCATTGCCTTTGTCGTGATCCAGATTGCAGGCATCGTCATGGCGGTCCTCACCTGGGAACAAGGAAAGCCGGTGATGTCGGGCACCTTCTTCATACGCGCATTGCTGCTTCCGCTGTTCGTATGGGGGGCTGTTACCGCATACATCTACACCGGCTACGACGACTGGATTGAGCGGGTCGACTGGTGGAATTATCTATGCCGGACCAAGTGCGCCAGATGGCGAGAATGGGCCCGGGCCCACGTGGCGATCCTCGGCAGCGTGACGTTGACACCGGAGCCGGAACTGGCGGAACGCCTGCTCGGCCTTGAAGGCCGGGCACCGATGAATCCGGGCAAGATCATGGCCTTGCCGGAGATGGATGCTTCTGCAGGTGTATCGCGGGTCGGCCTGGTGATTGAACAACTGCTCACGCCATTCGCATTGCGCATTTCGCGCCTCGCTCCCGCGCATACCTTCGAAGTGGTGCTGCATTCCGCGGATAAAAGGGACACCGCCGAACTCCGGGCGGTCTGGCGGAAACTCGGCCTGTCCAATCTCGTGGAAATCGGTTGGGCGCCGTTCGATGCAAAGACGGCCAAGGTGGAACATTGGTTCGACGCCGGCCTGAAGCCCAGTTTCCGGTTGGTGCTGGGCTGCCAACTGCACGTGGAAGGCGAAGAGCCGTCTTGCTCGGAGGCCGCGGTAGCAATGTTGCTTGCCCCGTCGAAAGTCGTCGCCGCGTTCAAGGGAAAGCTCGAGCCGCAGGCTCGTCTGTTCCGCCCGATTTCGACGCACTCCGGCTCCATCGCGGATGCGCTGGAAAGGCTACTAACGACCGAACAGACGCCCCGCGTACGTATCCGGCATGGATGGTCGAGCGGTTTGTCACGGCAGAGCCGTCACGCGACGAGCGGTGCAGTCAAGAATGCAGGCCTCGATCTTGCGGAACACGATGTAGACGACGCGATCGGCAAACCGGGTCCGGTGAATGGGTTGTTGCTCCAGGCGCTCGCGGCACAAATGGTGGAGCATGGGCAGGGCGCACAACTGGTCGTTTCGCCGGAAGGTCAGGGTGCGATGCTGAATCTGGTCGGGACGCAGGTCGTACCGGTGCCCCACGCCAGCTTGGGCGGCGTTCGGATACTCAGCCTGCCCACCTCAATCGGCTTGATTTGCTGCATGGCCCTCATTTTGTTTTTGCTTGATGCGGCAAATGCGTCCAGAGCGTGGTTCTGGGGTTGCTTTGCCGTGTTTGTGCTGATGTTTCCGCTCCAGACTGGCGGCTCGATGTTGAAGCGTCGCATGGTGGAAGACGACTTCTTCCGACAACTGCGACGTTCGGAGGAGCCGACATGACAAAGCGCCATTCACGTCGGGACGACTCCGGCAATGCAGGCGGCGGAGAGCAACGTCGTCGCCCGCTCGGGCTCTATCTGCCGCTCGTCGGCTTCTGGGGCGGTGCGGTGGTATGCGCGCTTTATACGAGCGTCGTCGGCTGGCTTGCCGCGTTGGACCTCGATAGTCCCATTCCGCTTCAGTGGGCGCTCGTGACGTGGGGCGCGACGGTCGGCTGGATTGTCGCGGACGCCTTCTACGAATGGCAGCATCATGTCGCCGCTCGGCTCTACTACGAAGACATTGCCGATGGGGTGTGCCCCGATCGCGGAATGCAGATTGCGCCGGAGAACGGTTGGAAGTGGTATCGGCGGCAAGGGTCGCCGTGGTGGATCAATCCGAAACGTGTGCGGCCGTGGGTGCATCCGGCCGATGCGATTGCGCGACTGAAAGGCGGAAACCTGCCTCCGCGCAAGAGGCCGTAGAAGAATCGCAAACGCCGCCGACAGTGATGGGTCGGCGGCGTTAGTCCGTGATGGCGAAGATCGGGCTGAGCACCCGCGAAGCTCAAACCCTCTCCGGCGCCCTCGCCACCTTCCCGACATGCCTCGCCGGCGCACCCTTCGCGACGAAGTAGGGCACATTCGCACGCGCCAGCGCCTGCCGCCCGCGAATCCTGTCGGCGATCTTCTCGGCGATCATGATCGTCGGCGCGTTCAGGTTGCCGGTCGTGATGATCGGCATGATCGACGCGTCGACCACACGCAGGCCGTCGAGCCCGTGCACGCGGCCTTCGTTGTCGACCACCGCCATGTCGTCGTAGCCCATCTTGCACGAGCACGACGGATGGAACGCCGTTTCCGCGCGGGCGCGCACGAACGCGTCGAGTTCCTTGTCGGTCTTGCAGTCCGCGCCCGGGTTCAGCTCCTGGCCGCGATAGCGGTCGAGCGCGGGCTGGCGCATGATCTCGCGCGTCGCGCGGATCGCGTCGCGGAACTCGCGCCAGTCGAGCGCTTCGGCCATGTAGTTGAACAGGATGCTCGGATGCTGGTTCGGATCGCGCGAGCGCAGCTTCACGCGGCCGCGGCTCGGCGAGCGCATCGAGCCGACGTGCGCCTGGAAGCCGTGCATTTCGATCGCGTTCGAGCCGTTGTAGTTGATCGCGACCGGCAGGAAGTGGTACTGGATGTTCGGCCACAGGTCGTCGTCGCGGGTGCGGATGAAGCCGCCCGCCTCGAAGTGGTTGCTCGCGCCGAGGCCCGTGCCGTTCAGCATCCATTCGAGGCCGATCTTCGGCTGGTTCCACCACTTCAGCGCCGGGTACAGCGACACCGGCTCCTTGCATTCGTACTGGATGTACATCTCCAGGTGGTCCTGCAGGTTCTGGCCGACGCCCGGCAGGTCGAGCACCACGGGGATGTCCAGCTCCTTCAGCCATGCGCCGGGGCCGACGCCCGAGCGCTGCAGCAGCTGCGGCGACGCGATCGCGCCGCTGCACACGAGCACTTCGCGGCGCGCATGCGCGGTGGCGCGCTCGTCGCCGCGCAGGTAGGTGACGCCCGACGCGCGCTTGCCGTCGAACAGGATGCGATCGGCAAGCGCGTGCGTGACGATCTCTAGGTTCGGCCGTGCCCGCGCCTGGTCGAGGTAGCCGCGCGCGGTGCTCGCGCGGCGGCCCTTCGGCGTGACGGTGCGGTCCATCGGGCCGAAGCCTTCCTGCTGGTAGCCGTTCAGGTCGTCGGTGCGCGGGTAGCCGGCCTGCACGCCGGCCTCGACCATCGCCTCGAACAGCGGGTTCGCGCCGGGCTTGCTGGTCGTGACCGACACCGGGCCGTCGCCGCCGTGGTAGTCGTTCGGGCCGACGTCGCGCGTCTCGGCCTTCCTGAAGTACGGCAGGCAGTCGAGATACGTCCAGTTGTCGAGGCCCTGGTGCGTCGACCAGTTGTCGTAGTCGAGCGCGTTGCCGCGGATGTAGCACATCCCGTTGATCAGCGACGAGCCGCCGAGCCCCTTGCCGCGCCCGCATTCCATCCGGCGGTTGTCCATGTGCGGCTCGGGGTCGGTCTCGTACGCCCAGTTGTAGCGGCGGCCCTGCAGCGGATAGGCGAGCGCCGCCGGCATCTGCGTGCGGAAGTCGAAGCGGTAGTCGGGGCCGCCCGCTTCGAGCAGCAGCACCGTGACGTCCGGATCTTCCGTCAGGCGCGTTGCGAGCACGTTGCCCGCGGAGCCCGCGCCGCAGATGATGTAGTCGTATTCGCGTGTCGTCATGACGGTCAATCTCCTTTCCTGATTCTTAAAACACCGGGTTGTAGCGGCCGAGCTCGACCTGCACCGACTTGATCCGAGTGTAGTGCTCGAGCGTCGTGATGCCGTTCTCCCGTCCGACACCGGATTGCTTGTAACCGCCAACCGGCATCTCGGCCGGCGATTCGCCCCACGTGTTGATCCAGCAGATGCCGGCTTCGAGGCGGTGGATCGTGCGGTGCGCGCGCGACAGGTTCTCGGTCACGACGCCGGCCGCGAGCCCGTAGTGCGTGTCGTTCGCGCGGGCGATCACTTCGTCCTCCGATTCGAATTCGAGGATGCTCATCACCGGCCCGAAGATCTCCTCTCGGACGATTCTCATGTCGTCGCGGCAGTCGCCGAACACGGTCGGCGCGACGTACTGGCCGTGCGCGAAGTGGCCGTCGTCGAGGCGCGTGCCGCCCGCGAGCAGCTTCGCGCCTTCCGCCTTGCCGCTGTCGATGAAGCCGAGCACCTTGTCGAGCTGCGCGGCGGACACGAGCGGGCCGAAGTTGGTGTCGGCATCGGTCGGCTTGCCGACGCGGATGCGCTTCACGCGCTCGAGCACGCGCTGCGTGAACGCGTCCTTGACCGAGCGGTGCACGAACACGCGCGTGCCGTTCGTGCAGACCTGGCCCGAGCTGAAGAAGTTGGCGGTCACCGCGATGTCGGCCGCGCGGTCGAGGTCCGCGTCGTCGAACACGATCAGCGGCGACTTGCCGCCGAGTTCCATCGTCACTTCCTTCAGCGACGACGCGCCCGCGAGCGACATCACCTTCTTGCCCGTCTCGACGCCGCCCGTGAAGGACACCTTCGCGATGTCCGGGTGGCCCGTGAGCAGCGCGCCCACCGAACCGTCGCCCTGCACGACGTTGAACACGCCGGCCGGCACGCCGGCTTCCGTATAGATTTCCGCGAGCTTCAGCGCCGTCAGCGGCGTGACCTCGCTCGGCTTGAACACCATCGCGTTGCCGGCCGCGAGCGCGGGCGCCGTCTTCCAGCATGCGATCTGGATCGGGTAGTTCCATGCGCCGATGCCCGCGCACACGCCGAGCGGCTCGCGGCGCGTGTAGACGAACGACTCGGCGCGCAGCGGCACCTGCAGCCCCTCGATCGCGGTCGCGAGGCCCGCGTAGTACTCGATCACGTCCGCGCCGGTGACGATGTCGACCGCGAGCGTCTCGGCGATCGGCTTGCCGGTGTCGCGCGTCTCGAGCGCCGCGAGTTCGTCGTTGCGCTCGCGCAGCAGCTCGACCGCGCGGCGCAGGATGCGCGAGCGCTGCATCGCGGTCAGCGCGGCCCATGCGCGCTGGCCTTCCTGCGCGGACGCGACCGCGCGGTCGACGTCGGCGGCGCTCGCCTGCTGCACCTGCGCGAGCAGTTCGCCGGTGGCGGGATCGAAGGTGTCGAAAGTCTTGCCGCTCGTGGCGTCGACGTAACCGCCGCCGATGTAGAGGCGCTGCAAACCGTATACGGACATGAGGATCTCCTTGAGGGCGACTGCGCGCCGCGTCAGGCGGACGCGAGCAGCAGGTCGATGTAATCGTGGGCGAGCTTCAGCGCCGCCCGGGTGTCGATGGGGCCGCCGGCGAGCGCGCCGCGCAGCCACAGGCCGTCGATCAGCGCGGCGAGGCCGCTGGCCGCTTCGCGCGCTTTCGCGCGCGGCAACGCCTTCGCGAATTCCGCGCACAGGTTCGAATGGAGGCGCCGCGTGTTGACGTGCTGCAGGCGCTTCAGCGTCGGCTCGTGCATGCTCTGCGACCAGAACGCGAGCCAGGTCTTCATCACGGGCGCGCTGATCTGCGTGTCGTCGAAGTTCGCGGCGACGATCGCGCGCAGCCGGGCGCGCGGATCCTTGCGCGCGGCGACGCGGCGGCGCGTGGTGGCCGACCACAGGTCGCGCAGCACGTGGCGCATCGTTGCTTCGAGCAGGCCGTCCTTGTCGCCGAAGTAATGGCTGACGATCCCGGTGGAAATGTTTGCGCGCTGCGCGACCGACGCGAGCGTCGTGCCGGGCAGGCCGGCTTCGTCGATCGAGCGCAGCGTCGCGTCGATCAACTGCGCACGGCGGACTTCCCGCATTCCGACTTTCGGCATCGCGACTCCCTGGGCCCGGACGGCAGATCGATGGAAGCCGTGAGCTTAGCGGTTTTTTATTGATCGTTCAATCAACAAAAAAGCGGGGTCGGACGCGCAGGGCAGGGAAAATGGGGCGCGACGAAGGGCGCCTGCGCGGCTCGATCGATGGGGGCGCGGCGATGTGCAGGTGCGGAAAGCGCAACTGCAAGACAGTTAAATAAAATGGAGTTTGTTTAAAACAGATAAAGCGGCTGGCCGATTTATAAGCGGTCGGCGCGATATTGACTGGATTTTTCCTTTTGAAAGATTGTAAATGTGACCGATGTTTAGCGCCATTCGGAAATTTTCGGAACATTTGGAAGGTTAGGGTAATGCAGGGGTAAGGGTGTTTCAAGGCGTTTGAAATGGCATAAATAATTGATTTTGCAGTGAAATGTTTTGTGTGTTCAGTATTTTGAAAGGTAATTTGCAAACGATTGCAGCATCGCCGAATGTCTTTCCGCATACCATAAAAAGCGTGCGGAAAATTTGAATTCGTGGCATTTCCGGCTTGAGTAGAGGCGATATTTGAACCCGCTTGAGTGATCAATACCCGGCGTATTAGTATTGCGCCGCACCGGCAGGAAACAATCGACGCCGCCGAATTTGGTGCGGTGCGCTGGCCGTGGCGCGATCGAGGGTTGCGCCGCGGGCCGGCGCGTCGCCTTTGCATGCGCGTGTGCACCTGCGGCAAAGCGTGCAGCCGAAACGCCGCATCCACCGGGAGAACGACGATGCCGACCGAAAAACACGTGGTCCCGCTGCCGAATGGTCTGAAGGTTTACGTCGAGCACCAGGTGTTCGACCCGGCGTTCGACACGGCGATCCTCGTCAACGGCGCGCTGGCGACGACGGCGTCGTTCGGGCAGACCGTCCAGTACCTCGGCGAACGGATGAACACGATCTGTTTCGACCTGCCGTACGCGGGGCAGTCGCGCGAGCACAACCCGGGCGGCTTCATCCTGACGAAGGACGACGAGGTCGCGATCCTGCAGCACCTGGTCGAGCGCTTCGCGCCGACCTACCTCGTGTCGGTGTCGTGGGGCGGTGTCGCGTCGCTGTTCGCGCTCGCGCGCGGCTGCCCGAGCGTGCGGCGCGCGGCGATCTGCTCGTTCTCGCCGTTCCTGAACGACGCGATGGTCGACTACGTGACCCGCGCGCGCGACCACATCGCCGCCGGCGAGAACCTGAAGGCCGCGCAGCTGCTCAACGACACCGTGGGCCGCTACCTGCCGCGCATCATGAAGCTGTACAACTACCGCTACCTCACGCGCCTGCCGCGCGACGAGCAGGACCAGGTCGCGTTCCACGTCGACCAGATCCTGTCGCTGCAGCCCGAACGCTACCTGAGCGAGTTCTCGAACATCCGCTGCGAGCTGAAGTTCGTCAACGGCGCGCTCGACGAATACACGACGCCGTCCGAGGTCCGCAAGCTCGCCGCCCACGTGCCGCGCGCGCAGTTCGCGACGATTCCCGGCGCCGGCCACTTCCTCGACATCGAAGGCCGCGCGCAGCGCGAGCGCACGCGCACGGAACTGCTCGGCTTCTTCTTCGACGCCGCGCCGGCCACGCTCGGCATGCCGCCGGCGTGCCTCGCCACGGCGATGCCCGCGCTGTCGTCGTGACGCCGCGCGGGCGCCGCCCCGCGCATCCGATTTCCATTCCACCCGAGGCAGGCCAGCCGTGAATATCGTTCAGAGCATCGCCATCGTCGTACCGTGGGCCGCGTGGCTCGCGTACTGGATCGCCACGTCGAACGCGGTGAAGGCGACCGTGCGCAAGGAGGCGTCGCGCTCGCGCACGCTGCAGTCGATTCCGCTGATTGCCGGCGGCGCGCTGATCATCCTGCCCGACCCGACCTGGCAGGCGCTCGCACCCGACTGGCAGCGCTTCGGCCTGCAGGCGCAATACGGCCTCGCGGTGCTGGTGGCGGGCCTGCTGTTCTCGGTGTGGGCGCGGCGGCATCTCGGCACCAACTGGAGCGTGTCCGTCACGCTGAAGGCCGACCACGAACTGATCCGCTCCGGCCCGTACGCGCTCGTGCGGCACCCGATCTACACGGGCTGCCTGCTCGCGCTCGCGGGCGCCGCGCTGATCGGCGGCGAGTGGCGCGGCGTGCTCGGCGTGCTGCTGGTGTTCGCGTCGCTCGCGTACAAGGTGCGCGTCGAGGAGCGCTGGCTGACCGGCCATTTCGGGCCGGCCTATGCGCAGTACCGCCGCGAAGTCGCGGCGCTGATCCCCGGCTTCTACTGAACCCCGCGAGGCGCGCGATGGCGAAGGTGATCGTGACTGCGATCGGCTCGGCGGGCGACGTGCATCCGCTGCTCGGCGTCGCGCGCGCGCTCGCGGCGCGCGGGCATCAGGTCGTGTTCTGCACGCACCCGCCGTTCGAGGCGGCCGCGCGGCGCTGCGGCTTCGCGTTCGTGCCGGTCGGCACCGCGGCCGAGTACGACGCGGCCGTGGCGAACCCGGCACTGTGGGATCCGCGCACGTCGTTCCGCA
This sequence comes from Burkholderia sp. SRS-46, assembly GCF_004343775.1. Taxonomy (GTDB): domain Bacteria; phylum Pseudomonadota; class Gammaproteobacteria; order Burkholderiales; family Burkholderiaceae; genus Burkholderia. The sequence continues at coordinate 218,426 of NZ_PTXL01000012.1, forward strand.
CGCTGTGGCAGGTGATCGCGCCGGTGCTGCGGCCGCACTACGACGCGCTGCGCGCGCTGACCGATGCCGACACCGTGCTGGTCGGCACGCTGTGGGCCTTCTCCGCGCGCTTCATGCAGGAACTGCACGGCACGCCGTACGTGTCGGTGCAGGTGTCGCCGTCGACGCTGCTGTCCGCGCACGCGCCGCCCACCCACCCGCGCCTGACGATTCCCGCGCGCTGGCCGCTGCCGGTCAAGGCCGCGCTGATGACGCTGATCGAACGCGCCGCGCTCGACCGCGTGTGCGGCCCCGCGCTGAACGCGGCGCGCGCGGATCTCGGGCTGCCGCCCGCGCGGCGCGTGCTGGGCCGCTGGCTGCATTCGACCGACGGCGTGCTGTGCCTGTTTCCCGACTGGTTCGCGCGGCCGCAGCCGGACTGGCCCGCGCAGCATCTGCAAAGCGGCTTCCCGCTGTTCAACGACGTCGGCGAGCCGGCGCACGACGCCGGGCTCGATGCGTTTCTCGCGGCCGGCGCGCCGCCGGTCGTGTTCACGGCCGGCTCGACGCGCGTCGATCACGCGGCGTATGCGCGCGCGGTGGGCGAGGCGCTGCGCGTCACCGGCGCGCGCGGCATCCTGCTGACGCCCGGCGACGTGCCGGCGGGCGGCGCGTCGCTGCTCGTGCGGCGCTTCGTGCCGATGCGCGCGCTGCTGCCGCGCTGCCGCGCGCTCGTGCATCACGGCGGTATCGGCACCGCGGCGCTCGCGTACGAGGCCGGCATCGCGCAGGTGGTGACGCCGTTCGCGCACGACCAGTTCGACAACGCGCAGCGCGTCGCCGCGAGCGGCTGCGGCGTGCGGCTCGACGGCCCGGTCGACGGCGCGCGCCTCGGCGCGGCGCTCGCGCGCGTGCTCAATGATCCCGCGTTCGCCGCGCACGGCGCGCGGGCGCGCGCGGCGCTCGCCGCCGCGCCGGACGGCTGCGAACGCGCGGCCGATTTCATCGAGCGGTTCGTGCCGGCGCCGGGGCGTGCGGGCGCGCGATCCGTGCCGGCGGCGGCCGCTGCCGCATCGAGCGCATGAGCACCGCGTCGCCGCTTCGTGATGCGCACGATGCGCCCGCCGCGCCTGCGAGCCCCGTCGAGGTGGCGGCGGCGCGGCCGATGCGCGGCGCGCGGCTCGCGCTGCTGACGTTCGCACTGTCGCTCGCGACCTTCATCGAGGTGCTCGATTCGACCGTGACGAACGTCGCGGTGCCGGCGATCTCGGGCAGCCTCGGCGTGTCGAACAGCCAGGGCACGTGGGTGATCAGCTCGTACTCCGTTGCCGCCGCGATCGCGGTGCCGCTGACCGGCTGGCTCGCGCGCCGCGTCGGCGAGCTGCGCCTGTTCGTCGGCGCGGTGCTGCTGTTCACGCTGACGTCGCTGCTGTGCGGGCTCGCGCGCGACCTGCACGTGCTGGTCGTGTGCCGCGCGCTGCAGGGGCTGTTCTCCGGGCCGATGGTGCCGCTGTCGCAGACGATCCTGCTGCGCGCGTTCCCGGCCGACAAGCGCACGGTCGCGCTCGCGCTGTGGGCGATGACGGTGCTGCTTGCGCCGATCTTCGGGCCGGTGGTGGGCGGCTGGATCATCGACAGCTTCTCGTGGCCGTGGATCTTCCTGATCAACCTGCCGATCGGCATCTTCTCGTTCGCGGTGTGCACCGCGATGCTGCGGCCCGACGCACAGCGCGGCGCGGCCGGCCCGGTCGACGTGCCGGGCATCGTGCTGCTCGTGGTCGGCGTGGGCGCGTTGCAGGCGATGCTCGACATCGGTCACGACAAGGGCTGGTTCGGCTCGCCACTGATCGTCACGCTCGCGATCGTCGCGGCGCTCGCGATCGTGTCGCTGCTGATCTGGGAAGCGGGCGAGGCGCACCCGGTCGTCGAGCTGAGCCTGTTCCGCGACCGCACCTTCTCGTTCTGCGTGCTGATCATCTCGCTCGGGATGATGAGCTTCTCGGTGGTGGGCGTGGTGTTCCCGCTGTGGCTGCAGGCGGTGATGGGCTACAACGCGTTCCATGCGGGGCTCGCGACCGCGCCGCTCGGCATCCTCGCGCTCGTGTTCTCGATCCTCGTCGGCCTGCATGCGCACCGCTTCGACGCGCGCGTGCTCGCGACCTTCGGCTTCCTGGTGTTCGCGGGCGTGCTCGCGTGGGACGCGCATTTCACGCTGAACATGAGCTTCGCGCAGATCGTCGCGCCCGGGCTGATCCAGGGCATCGGGCTGCCGTGCTTCTTCATTCCGCTGACCGCCGCGACGCTGTCGCGCATCCCCGACGACAAGCTCGCGGCCGCGTCGAGCCTGTCGAACTTCCTGCGCACGCTGTCGGCCGCGTTCGGCACCGCGATGAGCGTGACGCTGTGGGACAACCGCGCAACCTATCACTACGACGTCGTGTCGCAGTCGGTCACGCAGGCGTCGGCGAACACGCAGCGCTTCGTGCACACGCTCAACGCGATGGGCATCGACGGCGTGCGCGAGCTGACGACACTGAACCGCGTCGTGATGCAGCAGGCGTACATGATGGCGACGGGCGACATGTTCTGGATGGCGAGCATGACGTGCGTCGTGCTCGCCGCGATGATGTGGCTCACCCGGCCGAAGCGGGGCGCGGCGGCGTCGTTTGGCCACTAGACGGATTAACGGAGGCAACATGGCGGCACTCGGCGCGCTCGTGATTCTCTACCACCCGACCGACGCGCAGCTCGCGGCGCTCGGCGCCCTGCGGCACGCGTGCGACGCGCTGCTCGTCGTCGACAACACGCCGCAGCCCCACGCGCAGGCCCGCGACGTCTGCGCGCGCGACGGCATTGCGCTGCTGCATCACGGCAATCGCGGCGGCATCGCGGGCGCGTTCAACGCGGGGCTCGCGGCGCTGTTTCGCGAACGCATCGACGCGGTCGCGCTGTTCGACCAGGATTCGGCGGTGCCCGCCGCATTCTTCCCGACCATGCGTGACGTTTGCGCGGGGCTCGCGCACCGCGCGTTCCTCGCCGGGCCGCGCGTATTCGACGAGAACGCGCGCAGCTTCCTGCCGGAGCTGTCGACCAACGGCATCACGCTGCGCCGCCTGCGCATCGAGCCGGGCGCGCCGCTGCAGCGCTGCGCGTTCCTGATCTCGTCGGGCTGCGTCGTGTCGCGCGATGCGTACGACACGCTCGGCCCGTTCGACGAGACGCTCGTGATCGATCACGTCGACACCGAATACAGCTTCCGCGCGCTCGCGCGCAACGTGCCGCTCTACGTCGTGCCGTCGCTGGTGCTGTCGCACCGGATCGGCGCGAAGCAGCGCCACGCGTTCGGCCCGTTCGAGATGACGTCGATGAATCATCCGTGGCAGCGGCGCTATTACAGCGCGCGCAACGCCGTGCAGCTCGGCATGCAGTACGGGCTGCGCTTTCCGGTCGCGATCGTGCCGAACCTGCTGACGCTGTGGCAGATCGTTCAGATCGCGCTCGTCGAGCGCGACAAGCGCGCGAAGCTCGGCGGCATCCTGCTCGGCATCGCCGACGGCCTGTTCGGCCGGCTCGGACCGCTCGAACGCACGCGTCCGCGTCTCGCCGCGCGCGTGCCGAGCGTGCGGCAAGGGTGAGGGCGGCGATGCGACGCGCGATATCGAAAGCCGGCCCGGCCGCCGCCGCACTGGCCGCTGCGCTTGCGCTGGGCGGCTGCGTGCCGTCGGGATTCCTGCCGTCGCTGTCGCTGCGCGCGCCAGCCGACGACGCGCTCGCGCGGACGGTCGGGCCGGGCGCCGACGGCGCGTGGCCCGCGCCGGACTGGGTGAATCAGTTCCAGGATCCGCAGCTCGACCAGCTGATCGCCGACGCGCTGCAGCAGAACCCGGACCTGCAGGTTGCGCAGGCGCGGCTGCGGATCGCCCAGGCGCAGCTGCAGCAATTCGACTCGCTGACCGGGCTGACCGGCACCGCCGGCGCGACGGTCAGCCGTGCGCGCATGCCGCAGCCGGGCGACATCGCCGACGTGTCGGTGGGCGGCTACAAGGTGCCGGTGCAGATCTTCGGCGATCCGGTCGTGTCGCCGTCGTCGGTGTTCGTCGGGCTCACCTACCAGCTCGACCTGTGGGGCAGGAACAAGGCCGCGACCAGGAGCCTGATGTCGCTGCGCGACGCCGCGCGCGTCGAGGCCGAGCAGGTGCGGCTCGCGCTGTCGACGGCGATCGTCACCGTGTACTGCCGGCTCGACGAGGCGTATGCGGCGCGTGACCTGCTGCAGCAGAAGCAGCAGGTGAGCGAGCGGGTCACGACGGTGCTGCGCGAGCGCACCGCGCGCGGCCTCGACAACGCGTACGACGCGAGCGACGCGTCGATCAAGCGCAGCCGCCTGCTCGCGCAGCTCGCGCTGAACGACGAGCAGATCAAGCTCGCGCAGTTGCAGCTCGGCGTGCTGTCGGGGCGCGGCCCCGAGCGCGGCCTCGTGCTGCAGCGCCCGCGCGTCGGCAAGCTCGGCGATGCGGCGCTGCCCGCGCGGCTGCCGGCCGACCTGCTCGGCCGCCGGCCCGACATCGTCGCCGCGCGGCTGCGCGTCGAGGCCGCGTATGCGAACGCCGATTCGACACGCGCGCAGTTCTATCCGGACGTGAACCTCGTCGCGCTCGGCGGCGTGTTCGCGCTGTCGCCCGCGTCGCTGTTCAGGCGCGACGCGCTCGCGGGCTCGGTGGGCCCGGCAGTGTCGCTGCCGATCTTCGATCGCGGGCGGCTGAAGGCGAAGCTCGGCGCGGACGTCGCGCAGGCGGACGTCGCGATCGGCCTGTACAACAAGGCCGTCGACGACGCGCTCGGGCAGGTCGCGCAACTCGTCACGTCGCTGCAGACCGCGCAGACGCTCGTCGCGCAGCAGCAGGACGCGGTGAACGCCGCGCAGAAGATCGTGCAGATCGCGGCCGACCGGCACCGGCGCGGGGTGCTGATGCAGAAGGACGTCGACGTCGCGGATCTCACGCTGATCGACGAGCGTGCGCAACTGATCGGCACGCTCGCGCGGCAGCGCACGCTGCGCGTCGCGCTGATCGGCGCGCTCGGCGGCGGTTTCGACGCGGGCGGGCCGGCGGCATCGGCGACGCGTGCCGTACCGGTCGCGCAGGCCAAACGCGGCGCGCGGGCGGCACCCGCCGCGCGCCGCGCGCCGCGCGATCGCATGCCGGGCGACGTGGCGCCGGCCGGCGTGCGGCCGGGTTCCGGCCCGGCGGTGCGGGGCCCGCTCGCCGATGCGCCGCCCGCCGGCGCACGCGCGACGTTGGCCGCCTCGACCGCACCGCACCCGTCCGACGTGCCGGTGCGCCCGGTATTCCAGCACGACCGACTGATCGTCACGCAAAGCAACTGAATGCACCACGACAACCTACACACCGCTCCGAATCCCGTCTCGCAGGCCGACGCGGCGCTCGACGCGCGGCGCGCGACGCGCCGCACGCGCTTCCTGGTCCTGTTCGCGCTGGTGGCGGTGGCCGCGCTCGCGTGGCTCGCGTACTGGCTGATCAGCGAGCGCTACTACGAGGACACCGACGACGCGTACGTGGCCGGCAGCATCGTGCAGGTGGCCGCGCAGGTGCCGGGCACCGTCACCGACGTGCTGGTCGGCGACACACACGCGGTGCGCGCGGGGCAGACGCTCGTTCGGCTCGACGACGCGGAGGCGGCGGTCGCGTTCGCGCAGGCGAAGGCGCAGCTCGCGCAGGCGGTGCGGCAGGTCGCGAACGCGAAGATCTCGAACACGATGTATGTCGAAGCGGTGAACGCGCGGCGCGCGGATCTCGCGCTCGCGCAGCGCGCGCTCGCGGCGCGCGATCACGCGTCGGTCGAGATCGTCGCGCCGGAGGAGCTCGCGCGCGCCCGCGCGGCGGCGGCCGGCGCGCAGGCGAATCTCGCGGCCGCGCAGGCGCAGCTCGACGCGGCGCGCGCGCTCGGCAGCAGGCTGCCGGTCGACGAGAGCCCGGCCGTCGTGCAGGCGGCCGCGCAGTTCAAGCTCGCGTATCGCAACCTGAAGCGCACGACGATCGTCGCGCCGGTCGACGGTACGGTCGGCCAGCGCGCGGTGCAGGTCGGCCAGCAGGTCGGGCCGGGCGTGCCGCTGATGTCGATCGTGCAGCTGAAGCAGCTGTGGATCGAGGCGAACTTCAAGGAAGGGCAGATCCGGCACATGCGCGTCGGCCAGCCGGTCGAGATCGTGTCGGACCTGTACGGCACGCGGGTCGTCTATCGCGGCCGCGTGCAGGGCTTCTCGGCGGGCACCGGCAGCGCGTTCTCGATGCTGCCGTCGCAGAACGCGGCGGGCAACTGGATCAAGGTCGTGCAGCGCGTGCCGGTCGTGATCTCGATCGAGCCGGCGGACCTCGCCGCGCATCCGCTGCGCGTCGGCCTGTCGATGCGGGTGGCGGTGGATACGCACGAGCGCGGCGGCCATGCGCTCGACGGCGAGCCGCCGACGCCGGTGCAAAGCACGCGCGTGCACGACGGGGTCGCGAGCGACGCGGAAGCGGCTGCCGCGGCAGTCATTCGCGACAACCAGGGCGGGTGAACGGCCGTGCGCCGCCACGGCGCGTTCCGACCCGCAAGGGCCAGCGCAAGCCCGTTATTAGCGTGAACAGGCCCTAACGCAACCGCAACGGGCGAACCGCCCGTTTCCCGCCTCCCCGCTGCCGATGTCGGCACGAATCAAACGCATGTCGCGTTTGAGACATCGGCGCCCCCATGTCCCGGACTACTCTCGAACAGCCGCTGCATGCACGCCGCATCCGCCGGCGGGCGGCAGTCACATCCAACGAGACATGGAGACAATACGATGAGCAGCAATCGAGGTGTCGTCTATCTTGGGCCGGGCCAGGTCGAGGTGCAGAAGATCGATTATCCGAAGATGGTCGATCCGAGCGGCCGCGCGATCGGCCACGGCGTGATCCTGAAAGTGGTCAGCACGAACATCTGTGGCTCCGACCAGCACATGGTGCGCGGCCGCACGACCGCGCCCGTCGGCCTCGTGCTCGGCCACGAGATCACCGGCGAGGTGGTCGAGGTGGGCCGCGACGTCGAGACGCTGAAGCTCGGCGATCTCGTGTCGGTGCCGTTCAACGTCGCGTGCGGCCGCTGCGCGATGTGCAAGGACACGCACACCGGCGTGTGCCTGAACGTGAACCCGTCGCGCGCGGGCGGCGCATACGGCTACGTCGACATGGGCGGCTGGATCGGCGGGCAGGCCGAGTACGTGCTGGTGCCGTACGCGGACTTCAACCTGCTGAAGTTCCCCGACCGCGATCAGGCGATGTCGAAGATCCGCGATCTCACCTGCCTGTCGGACATTCTGCCGACCGGCTATCACGGCGCGGTCAGCGCGGGCGTGAAGCCCGGCTCGACGGTGTACATCGCGGGCGCGGGCCCGGTCGGCATGGCGGCGGCCGCCTCGGCGCGCCTGCTCGGCGCGGCGGTCACGATCGTCGGCGACATGAACGCGGAGCGCCTCGCGCACGCCAGGGCGATGGGCTTCGAGACGGTCGACCTGTCGAAGGATGCATCGCTCGGCGAGCAGATCGAGCAGATTCTCGGCGTGCCCGAGATCGATTGCGCGGTCGACTGCGTCGGCTTCGAGGCGCACGGCCACGGCTCGTCGGGCCATTCGGAAGAGGCGCCCGCGACGGTGCTGAACTCGCTGATGGAAATCACGCGGCCGGCCGGCGCGATCGGCATCCCGGGCCTGTACGTGACGGACGATCCGGGCGCGAAGGACAAGGCCGCGCAGCACGGCAGCCTGAGCATCCGCTTCGGCCTCGGCTGGGCGAAGTCGCACTCGTTCTTCACGGGCCAGACGCCGGTGCTGAAGTACAACCGCAACCTGATGCAGGCGATCCTGTTCGACCGGCTGCCGATCGCGAAGATCGTCAACGTGGAGGTGATCTCGCTCGACCAGGCGCCGGAAGGCTACAAGAAGTTCGACGGCGGCGCGCCGCGCAAATTCGTGATCGATCCGCACGGCCTGCTGGCCGCGTAACGCGACCGGTTGCGGCAAGGCAAGCGAGAAGGGCCGGGGCGGTCATGCGCCCCGGCCCTTCGTGCGTTCGGGAATCGCGCGCTCAGTGCCCGCGATAAAGCCGGGCGACCTCGAAGCTGTCCGATCCGGCGCGCCGTGCGGGCCTGTCGTGCGTGCTCACGCGGCGTATCGTCGTTTGCGCGTGACGCGCCGCATCGTGCCGGCTTCGCGGTTCCGCGGTGCGCAGCGCGGCGGTGTGCATCCGCGCGCAACCGGAATTGCCGCGCAGCGTGCAGGGGCGCGCGGCAAGCGTACTGCCCGGCGCGCGCGCGGCGGTCGCGTTCTGCGCGTGCGCGGGCGCCGCATCCTCGATCGTGCGGTCTGCGAATTGATCCGCACTCGGGCCGCCGCCTTCGCCGGCCGCGAGACGAGGCGGGTCGATCGCATGAAACGGATAGACGGGTGGCGGCAGCACCGGCAAATCGGCAGGCTGGGTTGCAAGCTCCGCCTGGGCGTGCAAGTCGCCGGCGATCGCGGTCGATGCCGATACGCTCTGCGCCCGGCAGACCGGGTCGATCCTGCAGATCCTGTCGAGCGCGACGTAGCCGCCGAACAGCAGGAACAACGTCACGAGGCTCAGCATCGGCGCGGTCGATGCGCGCGGCTGGTCGACGGCGACATGATGAAAGAAGCGGGCAAGGCGCGCGTCCCACGCATCGACCGGCCGCGCCGGGCGGCCGGCATGCGCGCGGCCCGGTTGCTCGGCCAGCGGCTCGAACGGCCAGTTCCAGCGCCCGCACGCGGGGCAATGCTCGAGCGCGCGAAACGCGATGAATCCGCATTGCGTGCAGCGGCAGCACACCGCATGCCGCGACCGCGCATGGGCGGTCAGCACGCCTTTCAGTGTGTCGCGCGCGGCGGTTTTCCGGTTGGGCAGGACATGCATGATTCGACAAGGCCGGACATGATCGATCGCCCGGGCGACAGGCGCCCGGCTCCGTTCAGGCGGCGCGCTCCATCGCCGCGTCGTACTGACCGCGACAGGCCGCGCCGTTCAGGCGTGCGCGCAGCAGCAGCGCATCCTGCGCGGCGGGCACGTTGGCCGCCTGTCCCTTCCACGCGGCCAGCGGCGGCTCCTGCAGCGCGCGTCCATATGAAAAACTCAGCAGCCACGGCCGCCCGGCGACGCGATTCATCGCATCGAGATGCGCCGTCGCTTCCTCGGGCGTCTGCCCGCCGGACAGGAAGAAGATGCCGGGGACTTCCGCCGGCACGACGCTGCGCAACAGGCGCACCGTCGCCGCCGCGACTTCGGCGGCGGCCGGCTGCGTCGCATGCGTGTTGCCGGCGACGACCATGCTCGGCTTGAGCAGCATGTGCGCCAGCACGACGCGGTGCCGATGCAGCGCGTCGAACACCGCATGCAGCACGGCGTCGGTCACTTGCGCGCAACGCGCGATCGAATGATCGCCGTCCATCAGCACTTCCGGTTCGACGATAGGCACGACGCCGGCCTCCTGGCAGATCGCCGCATAGCGCGCCAGCGCTTCGGCGTTCGCTTCGATCGCCGCCTGGCCCGGCAGCGTGGCGGACACGTTGTACACCGCGCGCCATTTCGCGAAACGCGCGCCTTGCCGCTGGTAGCCGGCGAGGCGCGCAGCGAGGCCATCGAGCCCTTGCGTGATTTCGTCGCCGGGCGCGAGCGCGAGCGGAATCTTGCCCGCGTCGACCTTGATGCCGGGCACGATCTGCTGGCGCGCGGCGAGTTCGGGCAACGGCGTGCCGTCGTCCGCGCATTGCCCGAGCGTCTCTTCATACAGGATCACGCCGCTGACGAATTCGCCGAGGCCCGGCGTCGACAGCAACAGGCTGCGCCATGCGCGGCGGTTCTCTTCAGTCGATTCGACCGCGATCGTCTTGAAGCGCTTCGCGATGGTCGGCCCGCTTTCGTCGGCCGCCAGCAGGCCTTTGCCGCCCTGAACAAGGGCCTGGATCGTCGCCTGGAGTGCGCTCTCGGTGCTCATGGAATTCCTCCGCTGAAACCGCTTCGCGGCCGTGCCGGCCACCCGTTTCACCTCGTCGTCTTCATTCTTTGTCGGGCACCGGCCAGAACGCAAGGCGCGTGCCGCGCATGATCGGCCCGCATTCGGGTGGCTAGGACTGGTGCGAGTGCCGTTGCCGCGCGGCCAGCGCGCCGATGGTCTGCATCGCGTGTTCGACGGCGGGCGTCCACGGCCGGCCGTAGTTGAGGCGCACGTAGCGGCGGAATCCGCCGGACGCGGAAAAGATCGGCCCGGGCGCGAGGCTGATGCCGTTTTCCATCGCGGCCCCGAACAGGCGCAGCGCATCGACGCGCGGCGGCAGTTCGAGCCACAGGAAATACCCGCCGCGGGGTGCAAATACTTCCGTGCCTTGTGGAAAATACGCACGCACGGCGGCCAGCATCTGCGCCTGATGCGCGGCGAGATTGCGCCGCAGCTTGCGCAGGAAGCGGTCGTATCCGCCTTCCTGCAGATAGTTCGAGATCGCCAGTTGCGCCGGCACGTCGGCAGAGGGCGCCGCGACGCATTTCGCGTGCCGGATCTGCTGCACGTAGCGCCCGGCCGCGACCCAGCCGATCCGGAAGCCCGGCGCCAGGCACTTCGAGAACGAGCCGCAATGCAGCACGAGCCCGCTCTCGTCGTACAGCTTCGCCGGGCGCACCGGCACGGAGCCGAAATACAGCTCGCCGAACACGTCGTCCTCGATCAGCGGCACCTGATGCGCGGTGAGCAGCGCGATCAGCGCGCGCTTGCGCTCGTCCGACAGCGTCGCGCCGGTCGGGTTGTGGAAGGACGTCATGAGCCAGCATGCGCGGATCGGATGCGCGTCGAGCGCGGCCGCGAGTGCATCGAGATCGAGCCCGGCGCGCGGATCGACCGGGATCTCGACGGCCTTCAGGTGCAGGCGTTCCACCGCTTGCAGGACCGCATGGAAGGCCGGGCGTTCGATCGCGATCACTTCGCCCGGGCGCGTCAGCGCCTGCAGGCTCAGCATCAGCGCTTCCAGCGCGCCGGTCGTGATCACGATCTCTTCCATCGGCAACGCCGCGCCCGCGATCAGGTAACGCAGCGCGATCTGGCGGCGCAGCCCTTCGTCCCCGGGCGGGAAGCCGGACAGCAGCTGGGTGTGGTCCATGTTGCGCGCAACCGACGTGACGCACCGCCACAGGCTGCTCATCGGGAACAGCGAATAGCTCGCGAATGCCGAGCCCAGCGGAACGATGTCCTCGTGCTTGATGGAATCCACGAGCCGGCGCAGCGCATCGTCCGGGTGGCCGTTTCGCGCGGCGGCGGTTTTGCGCGGCGGGCCGTGGTTCGAGCGCAGGCGCTTGCCGCCGAGATCGGAAACGAAATAGCCGGAGCGCGGCCGCGCGACGATCAGGCCCTCGCTCTCGAGCAGGTAGTACGCACGGAACACCGTGGTCGGGCTCACGTGGTACGCATGGCTCGCGGCGCGAATGGTCGGGATCCGCGCACCTGGCACTAAATCGCCGCGTCGGATAGAATCCGCGATCGTTTTCGCCAGCGCCGCGTAACGCTTCATGCCTGTGCCTCCGGCCGATTCGTGCATCGCTGGAAAAAAGAGTAGCACGCGACACGTCGCACGCCATCCCGTCCTCATATCTGATCCGCTCGTTTTTTGCGGACTCTGATCCTTTTAATCCGCGCGGTTCGCGGGCATTCTCTCGCCAGCTTTTTTCAACCGACGTCCCATCGATACGGAGTTGACGCTGCCCGACAGCCGATCCGTGGTCCTGCGCGCGTGCGCAGGATTTGTCTGCCGACGTCCCGACTCATTCCAGGAACACTCAGCGTGAAATCGAAGACCCTCGTCGCGGGCCTTGTGGCCGGTATTGCCTTCAACCTGTTCGGCGGCGCCGCGGAAGCGGCCTGCATCAGCAACCCGCCGGCGCAGTCCAACGCGTCGTTTCCCGCCGCACTGACCGGCAAGCTCGTCTATCACAGCTACGTCAACTACGGCGACGGCACGAGCCAGCTGTTCCTCTACGACTTTTCCGCACGCACGCTGACGCAGTTGAGCAAGAGCGCGTGGGGCATCACCGACCCGATGAACGGCGTGTTCAGCCCGGACGGCAAGTGGCTCGCGTTCATGGGCATCAGCAACGGCGCGTGGAACGTGTTCATGGTCCAGCTCGGTACCAACAACGCGCCGATCAACCTGACGAACAGCACGGGCGCGACCCGCAACGAAGATCCGAAGTTCAGCCCGGACGGCAAGACCCTCGTGTTCAAGCAGAACGGCGACGTGAAGCAGGCGACGCTGTCGTACACGAGCGCGGGCCCGGTGTTCACGTCGGTCGTGAGCCTGACGAACGCGCCGGCCGGCGCCGAATACTCGATGCCGTATCTCGCGCCGGACGCGAGCGCCGTCTACTACGCGACCGGCACCGGCGCGAACATGGGCCTGATGAAGCGCACGATCGCCACCGGCGCGACGGCCGTGTTCGATCATCCGGCCGGCCTGCAGGCCTACTACCCGATCGTGCGCGCGGACGGCATGGTGTTCTACGCGCGCTGGAAGGACACGAGCCAGCTCGACCAGATCTACGCGAAGACGGCCGACCCGGCGTCGACGCCGAACCAGCTCGCGATCAACGACTGCATCAGCAACAACTCCGACCCGGCGCCGGCGAACGGCACGAACTACGTGTTCTTCTCGTCGACCACCGCGGGCGGCTACCAGCTTTACGTCGGCGATGTGACGACCGGCCAGCGCTGGAGCCTGTCGCAGTTCGGCGTGAACGCCGACACCACGAAGGCCAAGCTCGGTTCGAGCTACTACGGCGGTGCGGCCGCGAACCAGACCACGCTGCTGTCGCAAGGGCATCCCGCCGCCGCGTCGGCCAGCTACAACGCGTCGCTGACGCCGGACAAGGCCTTCGACGGCAATACCACCAGCACGCGCTGGGATTCGCCTGAGGGCGCCGGCGTCGATCCGCAATGGATCTCCGTCGATCTCGGCGCCGTGAAGACCATCAACGGCGTCGATCTCTACTGGGACGCGGGCGCGCTGGTCTACCAGATCCAGGCGTCGAACGACAACGTGAACTGGACGACGATCTACTCGACGAACAACGGCGTGTCGTACGGCCACGTCGCGCTGAGCAACCTCAATGGCCGTGGCCGCTATGTGAGGATGTACGGCACGAAGCGCGCGACGCAGTGGGGCTACTCGCTCGACGAAATGCAGGTGTGGGGGTATTGAGCGCCCACCGGAAAGGAAAGAAGCGGCCGGCAGGCCGCTTTTTTTTCGTCATGCGATGCCGTGGAGCCGCGTCGATGCGGCGAGCAGGTCGCCACCCAACGTGCATCTGGGTGAAATGTGCTTGGGGTCGGAAGCCGTGGAGGGGAATCGCAAGTCCGTAAAATTCAGACAAAATTCGAGCGCGTTAACACTGATTGTGTAAATGAATTTTCTTGATAGAATTAAATGTAAATTCATTTACATGGCCAGGATACACGTATGCCGGCGGATGTGACGACCGTTCCAATCGACTCGGATGAGCCGCCTCGCGACGAGGCGGTGGAGGCGCGCATTGCGCGCTTGATGCCGACGTTGACGCCGGCACATCGGCGCGTGGCGGAATTCGTTCGAACCAACCTCGTCCGTGCGGCGACCATGCGAATCGATGAATTCGCGGCCGCGGTCGACGTGTCGGTCGCCACCGCGAACCGCTTTGCGCGGGCCCTCGGATTCGATGGTTATCCGCAATTTCGGGCGAGCCTGGTTCCCGACCTCGAAGCGATCTTTGCGCCGGTCGAGCGCTTGCGCAGCGCACTCGAATCATCGGCACCCGGGGCGCAGGCCCTCGGTACGGCACTGGCGCGCGAGGCCGAGAACATCGATGCGTGTTGCCGCGCGCTGGATCAACATGCCGGCGAGCGGGCGGTGCAAGCGATCGTGGATGCCGACCGGGTGTTCATTCTCGGGTACGGCTCCAGCGGCTATCTCGCCAGCTTGATGGAACATGGTCTGCATCCCTATCGAAGCAACGTGCAGGCGCTGTCGGTGGGTGGGGGGCCGGAGCACGCGGCACGCCAGCTGTTTGACGTCACTGTACGCGATCTGGTCGTGGCGATTGCCTTTCCTCGGTATGTACGCGACACGATCACGCTGGCCGAGCGTGCGCATGAGCGCGGTGCGCGGTTGCTTGCGCTGACGGATAGTCCGTCGTCGCCTTTGGCCGGGTTTGCCGACGTCTCGTTGTTCGTCGACGCAAAGCGACAGCTCACGGCGTGTTCCAACGCGACCATCCTCGCGCATATCGAAGCGTTGTGCGATGCCGTCGCCAGTTGCAGGCCAGAGTCCGCGGCATCGTCGAAAAGGATGACCGAATTTGCATTGCCGTGGATTTATCAACCTGGGCGCAAATGACGGAGGGGCCGCTGGCGGGTTTTGCACCGTTTTGAGCACAGGGTCTGTTTACATTCGATGACGTGTACAGCATGAAGCCCTTCGATCTGACTCGTTTCGACCTCAACCTTCTGGTTGTACTTGAGGCGCTTTGGGCCGAAAGGCACGTCGGCCGCGCCGCTGAAAAACTGCATTTGTCCCAGTCCGCAACCAGCCACGCGTTGTCGAGGCTGCGTACGGCGTTTGACGATCAGCTTTTCATTCGCAACCCGCGCGGGATCGAGCCAACGCCGCTGGCGATCGAATTGATGCCGCAAGTGGCGGCGGTGCTCGAGTCGGTGAGGCACGTCGTCAGTCCGCGTGGCGTGTTCGATCCCGGTCGTTTTCAAGGGATGCTGTCGGTGGCCGCCACGGATCACGCCGTATTGACCGTCATCGGCCCAGTACTGGCCAGGATCCAGGCCGCGGCGCCGGGTGCGGTGCTGAAGCTCCGGCCGGCCGATGCGGAATCCGCGCTGCGCATGCTGGACAGCGGCGAACTCGACATCGTGTTGGGGGCGGGCGCTTTTTTCGAGATCCCGCAGCGGTTCGACTGCCAGATTGTCCATAAGGAGCGCTTCATCGGCATCGCGCGCAAGGGTCACCCCGCGCTGGTCAAGCGACGCAACACGCTGCACATGGAACTGGATGATTTCGTTCGGCTGCCCCACATTCTGGTCTCGCCGCGCGGCGATACGCGGGGCGCTGTCGACGAGGCGCTGGAGTCCGTCGGTCGAACCCGCAAGGTGAGCGTCACGTGCCCAAGCTTTCTGGCTGTTCCGTTCATGGTTGGCGCGTCGGAATCGATTGCCGTCGTCGCCGAGCGGGTCGCACTGCGAATGCAGGAAACCGCGCAACTCAGTCTTTTCGAGCTTCCCGTGGCGTTACCAACCTGGGAGGTGCTCGTGATGCGAGCTCGCGGGCGTGCCAACGAACCTATCGTTCAGTGGATCACCAGCATGATGATCGCTGGCTGAGCATCGGCGGTGGCTTGCTGTCGTTGGCGCGACCATGGGGCGATGAATCTCGTGCATCGACATCGTGTGCAAATGCCATTGGATCGAATACGGCGGTCCTCCTACAGTTGGGGTCATCGTTTCCTCAACCCACCAGGAGTACCCCGTGAAAAAAGAGCCCACCTTGGTCATGATTCCTTGCTTCTCAGGCGCCCCGTGGCATCTCGACGAGTTGACCGACTTGCAGAACCGCGCCATGCGTACCCTGCGATTGCCGGACGACGTTAGCGAACTGGGAACGTTGGCCGACTTCATCACCGACCAAACGAAGGACCTCGAGAGCTATGTGCTGGTTGGCGATTCATATGGTGCGGTCTCCTCGATCGCGGTGGCGACGCGGCAGCCGACGGGCCTCAAGGGCCTGGTGCTCTCGGGCGGTTTTGCCAAGAGCCCGATCACGTCGCCGTTGCTGAAGACGCTGTCAGCGCTTGCACCGTTCTTCCCCGGGCCGTTTTACCGGCAGACGACCCTGCGGATTCACGCGGCGCAGTTGGCTTCGTCGTTTGACCATGAGGGGGAGATTCCTTGGACAACCGGAAAGACGCGCGCCCTTTTCGTCAAGGAGACGCCCCACAAGGCCTACGTCAACCGCATGCGCTCGGTCGAGAAGGCGGACTATACGACCCTGCTTAAGAAGATCGAGGTTCCCACGCTGATTCTGACGCCCGCGGAAGACAAGCTGATCGGCAAGGAAGCCGCGGGGATTCTCCTGAACGGCATCAAGCGCGCACAGGAAGTCGTCATGCCGCGCACGGGGCACATGTTCAGGTTTTCGCATCCGGGCGCCTACTCGGTCGAGATCAGAAAATTCCTGGAACGGGTGTCGTTATAAGGGCGCCGCGTATTTGCGGCCATTGTCCGCGCGTGTTGAGTCTGGACGGCACCCAGGAGAAGGACTCCTGAGAATGGTTCGAATTCGGCGGTGCCGGAACCCCATCGCGACTGCATGTCCGAATCCTGGGGCTGTCGAGGGGGAGGTGGGTTGGGACGCATGGCCCTTCCCGATCGTGGCGAAAGGTAGGCGGATTGTGATCACAGAACGTGCGCGTGCGAGCAGGACAAGGCGGGAAGTCACGTGTATCGGGCGCGCTATCCATCGATAGCGCGAAGTGGTGAGCGAATTGGTGGGCAAACGGGCATACGCGTGTCCGCATGGTGACGGTTGACCGGATGTCCGTCAATTCGAAATGCAGGTGAAAGACAGTATGGTGACGCAATGAACATCTTGTTGGTTGAAGACGATCCGATTCAAGCATCGGTTTTCGAAAGAGCATTACGAAATCTGGATCGAGAGATATGCCAGGTGCGTGATGGCCAGCATGCCGTACAGTTTCTGCGCTCTCAAAGCGTGGAGCTGGTCGTGCTTGACTGGCATCTGCCTACGATGAGCGGTATCGAAGTGTTGCACTGGATACGCGCGAATCTCGGCGACCAACCGACCGTGCTGTTTCTGACTGCCCGGGTTCTCGAGAAGGACGTCGTTGCCGCGCTCGAGGCGGGCGCCGATGAGTACATTGTCAAGCCATTTCGGGAGGTCGAACTCGCTGCGCGCGTCAAGGCGTTGCTGCGTCGGTCCGGTCACGGAAGGAAGCATGCCGATTTGACCAAGGCGGGTGCTTACGTGCTGGATCCAACGAGGAACACTGTATCGTTTCGCGGCGAGACCGTCGATCTGACGTCGAAGGAGTTCGCATTGGCAAAATGCATGTTCGACAACATCGGCAGGGTCATCTCCCGGGATACGCTGGCGGCACTCGCGTGGGGCAGGGCGCTTGACGGTTCATCGAGGAGCCTCGATACCCATATGTATCGCGTTCGGCAAAAATTGATGCTCCGTCCGGAAAACGGTCTTCGTCTGAGCGCCGTGTATACGCACGGCTATCGACTCGACGAGGTCGAGGGCGTGCCTCCGGTAGACTCGAAGGAAAACGAAGCGAATTCCGTATCGAAGCACGACGAGCGCCACGCGGCATGAAATGCCGTGGCGCCGGAATGGCGTATCGCGAAGATCGCGCGTCGACGGGGTGACGGACAGACGCTACTTGTCGTCGTCCGGCCTGGTCGAATCAATCGATTCCAGGCGGTATCCGTGGGTATAGACGGCTCGCAACCGCACACCGTTTTCCGGCCCGATGCGCAGCTTGCTTCGCAGGCGATAGATGTGGGTATCGAGGCTTCTTGACTCGCTGGCGGTATCGCGCCCCCAGATCGACTTGACCATGGCTTCCCGCGGCATCACCCGACCGAAATTCCTGAACAGCAAGACTGCGATGTTGAATTCTCTGGGCGTGAGCTTCACCAGCTCGCCCCTCAAGGAGATTGTCTGGGCTACGACATCAAGACGGTAGCTGCCAACTTCGATTGGCGTCGATGTCGAGGCATAGGGGTGGGCGCGCCTGAGCAGCGCGTATACCCTCGCAATCAATTCATTGCGGCGGATCGGCTTGACCATGTAGTCGTCGGCGCCCGCATTGAGCGCAATGACGAGCTCGTCTTCCCGCGATCGGTTCGTCAAGAACAACACGGGGAGTTCTCTGCCGATTCGCTCGCGAATCCAGCTGAGAACCTCCAGTCCCGAGATGCCTGGCATATGCCAGTCGAGCACGACCAGATCGGCGACATCGGTTTCGAGGAAACGTATGGCTTCGGTACCCACGGAGACTGAATGGACATCGTGACCTTCGCTGCTCAAGATTTCGTAAATAAATGCAGCTTGAGCTGGCTCATCGTCAAGAGACAGGATTCTCATTGATGCCATTCCCCACGGTATAGCGTGTACGTGTCTACAGCCGCCAGAGTGGGGGCTGTCCTCGTTGCCTGAGCGGGCGTCGAGCTCGACGTCGCCCATTGCGTCAAGGCAGATGTGGCTCGTCGAGGCACATCCTTTGATTGTCCGTAAGGATCGCAGATTTAGAAAAACAATATGTCAAAATTTCTGAATTGATGGAATGTGATGCGGGTCGAATTAATTGTGACAAAAGTTGTCATTCCGGGTCGGGATTTGGGGTATGGTGATATCGATCTTTCTTTATATTGACAATTGAGCCCCCTTTAAGAGGCGTGTTAAAAGTAAAGATCGATCTCGGGCGAATGGTGTGCGTGTGAAAGATTGGGTTGGGAGCGATGCGCGTTCATGCGGGCATGATTCGCGGCATCGGGATTTGATCGGCTGAGGTTGTGGGATGAAATCGTATCGGGAATATATGGAGATGAGGTCGGCGCTGGAGGCTCGTTTCAAAAAGGAGCGTTTGGTTGCTGCGGAAGCGATTCTGGATGAAATTCGACTCTGTGTTCGCGAGTTCGGATTTGCGCCGCAGGATATCTTTCCTCCCGAGGTCTTGCGGGGCGCAACCAAACGACGAGCGCGCTACTATGATCCCGTCAGCGGTGCGACATGGTCGGGAGTCGGGCGAGAGCCTGAATGGATTCGCGGCAAGGAGCGAAAGCAGTTCGAATTGTCCGAATTCGATTATGGTCGCTAGGGTCTGCATGTGAATGCCCGGGCATCTGATTGAACGATGGGGCTCGTGGCGTATCGTTCGCCCGGTTGTCAATTTTGGTTCGACGTTTTTTCGTAAAAGGGCGCGTGGCAATGCCATTGTGCATGGCGCAAGTTTGAGTCCGTATCGCCCCTTCAGTGTCAGGTTCGAAGGTTGCGTGCTTAACAACGGCACGGTTGCAGGTGCGCAGTTGCTTGTCTGTCCGCCGAGCAGCCTGACTGTATCGCCAAGGCGTTCCGCTCGTCGCGTGCGCAAGCGATGCGAAAGTGACACATCGCGGGTACGATCGGGGCGCGCGCCCGGAGCCAGATAAGTCACCTTGTTGCGCACTACGTCCTCCGTAGCAAAGCGCGGCAGCTTGAAAGGCCAATCCCTGTCAGATTTGGTCTGGGTCACAGCACATCAGTCATCGACCCGCGTGGTCGCGGCCGGGTTTCAGACCCTTTTCACCGCCCATCCTGCAACATGGCCTGGTCCGGCGACATGTCCGTCACCAGCGCCTTGAGTTTGCGATGCTCCTCTTCGGGCTGAGGCGGGCTGCGCAACTCGGCCGGCTCCAGTCCGCCATGCTCCTCCTTCCGTACGCAGTACGTCGGCCGCAATGATGTCTGGTTGCAATACATCTCCTCGACAGCGGCTTCGGGCTCGACCGGCTTCAACGTAAACGCAACGGACTCCTCGGTATGTCGGCACGCATTCACGGCGCCCATTCCTGCCGTTCGTCCGTCTTCATCTTGCCCAGGCCTCAACTGCCAAACAGGATCGAACCCCGGGGTTGCGGGAGCAAGGTCGAGAAACGGTCTGGAGCTTATATTCACAATTCTTAAAGGTATTTGTGACAAAAGTTTTCTTTCCTAATCGGCAGAAAAAATACGATTGATGCCAGACCGTAAGAAAAATATTTTTGGCGACGTTCGGTCCGAGAGCCGCTGATCGGCATGGCTTTGGCGACGGCGGGAATTCTGATTCTGAACTTCTGTAAAAGAAAAACAAGATTCGTGTGATGAATGCCATTCGGGAGTCGGGTGGTGCATAAATAATTTGCTTGTTTTCGGTAGGCGCATTTCGGATGCGGCGACCTCTGTTTGGCTATTTTGCGCGTCGACTTTCCTGGTTGACGGCGAGCCTCTATTTTAATTTGCAATTTTTTGGTGAATTACGTTCGCGCGTATTTCGCGTAGGGCTGCAGGGAAATTTTCAAGAATCAGCTCGGTGCCGAGAAGCAGTGCGTGATCTGGTGAGAGGGATGAAGTGAATGGATCGTATCGAACCATTTGAAATGAAGTTCTCAGAGCATGGGTTTCGGTATCGGAAGTTACTGCTGCTCTGGGAAAGCGTGGTAACCGGAATTCTTTAAGTGTCGCTGTTAGCGGGCTTCTTGCTGAGGCGGCGCGCGTCGCAAATGAAAATGCAATTCAATTTGTAACAGCCGGTTTTTGTGTCGCGAGCGGGGCGGGGTTGGTGGGGTTAGATCGAATTCCACTACTAATGGGCTTGTCGATGGTAACGGCAACTTCTCAGCGGATGAGTCAATCGAAGAGGTGGTAAAAATGAACAAAGCATATCGATCGGTTTGGAATGAATCGCTGGGAGCTTGGGTGGCCGTGTCGGAAGTGCAGTCTGCCCGCGGGAAGCGCAGCAAGGGAAGGCTGGCCAAGGGTGCTGCGGCGGTGCTGATTGGCTTGGCGTCAGGTATGGCGCATGCGAACCTATACGTTCCTACGACTTGCGCTGGTGCTGGAACAACCGGCTCAGGTGCCGGACCGGATGGTGCCACCCCCACAGTTGGTACCCAAACCGATGGCAATGGCTACTATTCCACTGTTGCCGGCTGTGCGGCTAACGGGGGAGGCCTTAACGGCGTTACCCTCTATGGTTTTAATACGGTAGCGACTGCAATGGGGGCCGCTGCATTTGGGTACGCGGCATCGGCCGGGCAGAACGCCGTAGCTTTTGGTACGGATGCAACTGCATCTGCTGTAGGAAGCATTGCAATCGGATATAAAGCGAGCGCGGGCGGCACTCAGAATTCCATTGCGATTGGGCCGGCTGCGTCGGCAACGGGCGCAAACGCCATGGCGCTGGGATGGAATACCACGGCAGCGACAGCGAACAGCGTTGCACTGGGAAGCGGTGCAGTAACGGCATCGGCAGTGGCCACGGCCAGTGCGACGGTGGGAGCGCAAACGTATAGCGGATTTGCCGGTGCTACTCCAACCGGTGTGGTCAGCGTTGGGACTTTAGGCAACGAACGCCAAATCAGCAATGTTGCCGCGGGTCGAATTTCCGCGACCAGTACGGACGCCATCAACGGTAGTCAGCTCTACAGTGGCCTGAGCACGACGAACAGTTCGATTGCTTCGTTGTCTACCTCCGCGTCCACCGGCATTTCGTCGGCGAACAGCTCGATCGTTTCGCTGTCCACGTCGACGTCGACGGGCATCAGCACGGCGCAGAGCGGTGTCAATTCGCTGTCGACCGGCTTGAGCACGACCAACAGTTCGGTCGCTTCGCTGTCCACGTCGACGTCGACGGGGATCAGCACGGCGCAGAGCGGCGTGAACTCGCTGTCGACCGGCCTGAGCACGACCAACAGCTCCGTCGCTTCGCTGTCGACGTCTGCGTCGACGGGTATCAGCACGGCGCAGAGCGGGGTCAATTCGCTGTCGACGGGGCTGAGCACGACCAACAGCAATGTGGATTCGCTGTCGACGGGTCTGAGCACAACCAACAGCAATGTGGCGTCGCTGTCGACGGGGCTGAGCACGACCAACAGCAGTGTGGCGTCGCTGTCGACATCGACGTCGACAGGGATCAGCACGGCGCAAAGCGGTGTGAACTCGTTGTCGACGGGTCTGAGCACGACCAATAGCAGTGTGGCTTCGCTGTCGACGTCGACTTCGACGGGGATCAGCACGGCGCAAAGCGGGGTGAACTCGCTGTCGACGGGCCTGAGCGCGACCAACAGCAGTGTGGCATCGCTGTCGACGTCGACGTCGACGGCATCAGCACGGCGCAGAGCGGTGTAACTCGCTGTCGACGGGCTGGCACGACCAGCAGTAGCGTGGCGTCGCTGTCGACGTCGACGTCGACGGGATCAGCACGCGCAAAGCGGTGTGAACTCGTTGTCGACGGGCCTGGCACGACCACAGCAATGTGGATTCGCTGTCGACGGTCTGGCACAACCACAGTAGCGTGGCGTCGCTGTCGACGTCGACGTCGACGGGCATCAGCACGGCGCAAGCGGCGTGAACTCGCTGTCGACGGGCCTGGCACGACCAGCAGTAGCGTGGCGTCGCTGTCGACGTCGACGTCGACGGGCATCAGCACGGCGCAAAGCGGTGTAACTCGTTGTCGACGGCCTGGCGACCAACAGCAATGTGGATTCGCTGTCGGGGTCTGGCACAACCAGCAGCGTGGCGTCGCTGTCGACGTCGACGTCGCTGGGATCAGCACGGCGCAGCGGCGTGAACTCGCTGTCGACGGGCCTGAGCACGACAACAGTAGCGTGGCGTCGCTGTCGACGTCGACGTCGACGGGCATCGCACGGCGCAAGCGGCGTGAACTCGCTGTCGACGGGCCTGAGCACGACCAACAGTAGCGTGGCGTCGCTGTCGACGTCGACGTCGACGGGCATCAGCACGGCGCAAAGCGGTGTGAACTCGTTGTCGACAGGCCTGAGCACGACCAGCAGCAATGTGGATTCGCTGTCGACGGGTCTGGCGACCAACAGCAGTGGCGTCGCTGTCGACGTCGACGTCGCTGGGATCAGCACGGCGCAAAGCGGCGTGAACTCGCTGTCGACGGGCCGGCACGACCAGCAGTAGCGTGGCGTCGCGTCGACGTCGACTTCGCGGGATCAGCGGCGCAAAGCGGTGTGAACTCGCTGTCGACGGGCCTGACACGACCAACAGCAGCGTGGCGTCGCTGTCGATCGACGTCGACCGGCATCAGCACGGCGCAGAGTGGTGTCAATTCGCTGTCGACCGGTCTGAGCACGACCAGCAGCAATGTGGATTCGCTGTCGACCGGCCGAGCACGACCAGCAGCAGCGTGGCGTCGCTGTCGACGTCGACGTCGACGGGGATCAGCAGCGCAGAGCGGTGTGAACTCGCTGTCGACGGTCTGAGCGACCAACAGCAGTGTGGCGTCGCTGTCGACATCGACGTCGACGGGAATAGCACGGCGCAAGCGGTGTGAACTCGCTGTCGACGGGGCTGAGCACGACCAATAGCAGTGTGGCTTCGCTGTCGACGTCGACTTCGACGGGGATCAGCACGGCGCAAAGCGGTGTGAACTCGCTGTCGACGGCCTGAGCACGACCAACAGTAGCGTGGCGTCGCTGTCGACGTCGACGTCGACGGGGATCAGCACGGCGCAAAGCGGTGTGAACTCGTTGTCGACGGGCCTGAGCGACCAACAGCAATGTGGATTCGCTGTCGACGGGCTGGCACGACCAATAGTAGCGTGGCGTCGCTGTCGACGTCGACGTCGACGGGATCAGCACGGCGCAAGCGGTGGAACTCGCTGTCGACGGGGCTGAGCACGACCACAGCAGTGTGGCGTCGCTGTCACCTCGACGTTGGCCGGCTTAACTCGCTGTCGACGGCTGGGCACGACCAACAGCAGCATGATATCGCTGTCGACCTCCACCTCAACGGGTCTCAGCTCGCTGTCCACCGGTTTGTCGACCACCAACAGCACGCTCGCGTCGCTGTCCACGTCGACCTCGACCGGCATCGGCTCGCTGTCCACCGGCCTGGCGTCGGCCAATAGCTCGATTACTTCGCTGTCCACGTCGACCTCGACCGCGATCGTTGCCGCCAAGGCGCACTACGTCAGCGTCAACGACAACGGTACACAGCAGGCAAACTACAGCAACAACGGCGCGACGGGCAGCTACGCAGCCGCGATTGGCGTCAGTGCGGTTGCATCGGGCGCGAGCAGCGTTGCGTTGGGATACGGTGCGAGCGCAAGCTCCGACGGCGCGGTCGCCGTCGGCCAGAACGCGGTCGCAACGGGCGGCAAGGCTGTCTCGGTCGGTGTCGCGAACACCGCGAGCGGCGATGGCGCGGTCGCGATCGGCGATCCGAACGTCGCCACCGGAACGGGCGCGGTCGCGCTCGGTGCCGACAACACGGCGACGGGCAACGGCGCGGTGGCCATCGGCAACCTCAACAGCGCGACCGGCGCGGGTTCGGTCGCGCTGGGCAACGCGTCGACGGCAGCCGGCGTCGGCTCGCTGGCCTTCGGGACCAACGCGGTCGCGAACAACGCCAACGACGTCGCACTCGGTTCCGGCTCGGTGACCTCGACGCCGAATCCGACGTCGAGCGTCACGATCGGCGGCGTTACCTACGGGTTCGCCGGCGTGAACCCGACCAGCGTCGTGAGCGTCGGCGCACCGGGCTCGGAACGCCAGATCACGAACGTCGCGGCGGGACGAGTCTCGGCGACCAGCACGGACGCGGTCAACGGCAGCCAGCTCAACGCCACCAACATGGCTGTCAGCAGCCTGTCGACGGCGACGGCGACCAGCCTCGGCTCGCTGTCGACCGGAGTCGGTTCGTTGTCAACGGCGCTGAGCAGCACCAACAACTCGGTGGCGTCGCTGTCGACGAGCCTCAACTCGACAAACAACTCGGTGGCGTCGCTGTCGACCGGCATGACGAGCATCAACAACCAGTTGACGCAGCTGTCGACGACGATCAATAACACCACTCGGAATGCGACCCTCGGCGGCGTCGCCGTCGACCAGAACGGCACCGGCAACGACACGCCCAAGGTCACGGCCGGGTCGAACTCGGTCGCGATCGGTGCGAATTCGAACGACGGCGGCCGCTCGAACGTGGTGTCGGTCGGCAGCGATTCGCAGCAGCGGCAGATCACCAACGTCGCGGCGGGCACGCAGGGCACCGATGCAGTCAACCTGAACCAGCTCAATGCGCTTTCGACAACCATGTCGCAATCGGTGCAAAATCAGCAGGCGCAGATCAACAGCCTCGGTTCGCAACTGCAGCAAACCGATTCGATGGCGCGCCAGGGTATCGCCGCCGCCACGGCACTGACCATGATGCCGCAGGTCGAGCCGGGCAAGACGATCAACGTCGCAGTCGGCGTAGCGCGGTTCGCGGGTCAATCGGGCATGGCTTTCGGCGCCAGCGCGCACGTATCGCCCAACGGCATCCTGAAACTGGGCATCGGCGTCTCGGGTAGCAACAAGACCTACGGCGCCGGGTATGGGTATAGCTGGTGATGGACCACGCCCGATTCGCGTCGGATCGCTCGCGTCACGGACGCCTGGCCGTCGGCATCTCGCTGTTCGCGAGAGACGGCCAGGCGATCTGGGAAAACGGCATCCATCAGAACATCGCGTATCTCGCGATGATGCTGAAGCGTTCGGACCGGGTCGGCCCCGTCTATTTCCTGAACGGCGGCGACGCGCGAGCGTTGCCGGCCGGCCTCGAACTCGACGGCCTGGACGTGCCGCTCGTGCAGCCGGGCGACGTCACGCACGAGATCGACGTCGTGATCGAGATGGGCGCGCAGCTGCCGGTCGAATGGCTCAAGCGCCTGCAAGCGCTCGGCAAGAAGCGCATCGCGTGCTTCGTCGGCCATACCTACAGCAACCTGACCGAAACGCCGATCTTCGAGAAGCCGTCCGGGCATATCTTCAACGGCGCGCCGTTCGATGAAGTCTGGGTGCTCGCGAAGTCGGAAACGATCGACGTGCCGCTGCTGCGCACGCTTACCCGTGCGCCGGTCTATACGATTCCGCATATCTGGTCGCCGTACTTCCTCGACCGGCGCATCGCCGCGCTCGCGGGCGAAGGCGCGACCTTCGGCTACCAGCCGGGCCGCGCGGCCTGGCGGCTCGCGACGCTCGAGCCGAACATCTCGGTCGTGAAGACCTGCCATTACCCGATGCTCGCGTGCGAGGCGTTCTATCGCGCGCACCCGGAGGCGGTCGAGCACCTGTTCGTCGTCAACGCGATGCACTTGAAGGAACACCCGACCTTCCTGTACTTCGCGAACAGCCTCGACCTGGTGCGCCAGCACAAGGCGACCTTCGAGCCGCGCATCGACCTGCCCGGTTTCATGGCGCGCCATGCGGACGCGGTCGTGTCCCACCATTGGGAAAACCCGCAGAACTATCTGTACTACGACGTGTTGTACGGCGGCTATCCGCTGATCCACAACTCGACGCTGCTCGGCGACGCCGGCTACTACTACCCGGATTTCGACTCCGAAGCGGGCGGCCGCGCGCTGCTCGACGCGTGGCAGCATCACGACGCGCGGCTCGACGACTACCGCGCGAAGGCCGACCGGCTGCTGAAGTCGGTCTCGATCGACAACCCCGCGAACCTGGACGCGTTCGTCACGCGTCTGGTCGCCTGAACCGGAGAAAGCGCATGTCGGGTCGCCTGAACCGGAAAACGCGCATGTCGGACTTCAACGCCAGTCAAGCGCCCGAAGCAGGCAAGCGCCTCGTCGTCGGCGTATCGCTGTTCGTCCGCGGCGCCGGCCAGTCGCTGTGGGAAAACGGCATCTTCCAGAACTGCCTGCTGCTGATCCTGCTGCTGCGCCAGTCGCCGCTCGTCGCGGAGGCGGTGATGGTGAACGGCGGCGGCGAGGCCGCCGATCCGCAGATGATGCTCGGCGAATGGAATGTGCCGCTCTTGTCGATGGACGAAGCGATGCAGCGCTGCGACGTGATCATCGAAATGAGCGCGCAGCTCAACGCGGACTACCTGCGCGCGTTCCGCGAACGCGGCGGCAAGGTCGTGACGATGCGGGTCGGCAACGACTACGTGATCGACATCGAGCGCGCGATGTTCAACAAGCCGTCGGGCTTCCTGTTCTCCGGCGCGCCGTACGACGCCGTGTGGACGATTCCCGAATTCGAGCGTTCGTGCCTGCACTACTATCAGACGGGGCTGCGCGCGCCGGTGACGATCGTCCCGCACATCTGGCATCCGCTGCTGTTCGACAAGGCGTGCGCGACGCTCGGGCCCGGCCTCGCGTTCGGCTACCAGCCCGGCAAGCCGCGCTGGCGCGTGACGATATTCGAGCCGAACATCTGCATGGTGAAGACGAGCATCATCCCGATGCTGGTGACCGAGGAAGCGTATCGCGCGCAGCCGGACTTCCTCGAGTTCGTGCGCGTGTGCAACACACCGCACATCAAGGACCACACGACCTTCGTGCACTTCGCGAAAAGCCTCGATATCGTCAATCACGGGCTCACGACGTTCGAGAGCCGCTACGCGGTGTACGAGTTCATGGCCGTATACGGCGACGCGGTGGTGTCGCACACGTGGGAAAACGCGCAGAACTACCTGTACTACGAACTGCTGTACGGCGACTATCCGCTGATCCACAACTCGCCGTTCCTCGGCAAGGCAGGGTACTTCTATCCGGATTTCGACTGCCAGGAAGGCGCCGGTGCGTTGCTGAGCGCGTTTGCCGAGCACGATGCGAACCTCGGCGCGTATCGCGAGCGGTCGAAGCATGTGCTCGATTCGGTCAGCATTTACAACCCCGAGAACGTCGCAGCCTATACGGATGCGATTGCGGCGCTCTATCGGGCCGCATGACGTGCTGCGGCAAGTGCGTATGCGCCGGAATCGTTCTATTTCGGTGCATCGTAGCCGCGCATTGATAGGCGAGTGCATGGCTCAGTGTGCTCGTCTCGTACTCGACGCCGCGCATCGCCTTGGCGACGTGGAAATGGGTGCGCAAACAGTTCGTTCATCGATCGAACGAACTTCGAATGGAAAGTGACAATGGGCATGTTGATAAAACTATGGGGACTTGCCGCCGCGCTAGCGTTGGCGACAGCGTGGCTGTCCAATAACGCACACTTACTGTCGACCGTCCCATGGCACGCCAGTTCGAGAGAGGGCGCGGATGATTGTCGCCCGGTTGCGAAATATGGTCAGACAGATGCAGCGCGCGCTATTCCGTTGGGTTGCAGACCTTGCGGCGAACGATGCGGCGTGCGACCCGACTCTCAACAAAAGCCGTGACGGCTCGGCGATTGACGGTCGCGCGACACACCGGGCCGGCTACGCCATCAGACAGCGCAAATGCGTCGAACCGATCCATACACTTCATTTAGAATGGCCGCCTAAAAAAATGGAGTCTGGCCGGTGGTGTTTGGAAAAGAAGTCAGTGGCTTTTTAATTGCTGCGGTTGCGTTATTGCATCAGATCGTTGCCGCGAAGGATGTGGGCCTCGATAGTGCGGCGGCTCTTGCGATACGAGGCTTGCCGCCCGAATATGCAAGCGGCTCCGGAGAATCGTCAAATTTGACTGCATCGAAGCCATTTGCGCAACCTCAGACGCCGACCTACCCACTTGGGGCGAATTGGCTTACAGGTCTCGCGGCCATGGTGTTGGGCTCGAGGCCAGTCTGCAATTCGGGTGGTTGCGTGCAGCAAGGGGGGAGGTGAATCACGCCACATTCAGGTTTGGCGGGCCAGGGTCAAACCTGTCTTGTCATCTCAATCGATGGATACGGTCTCATACCGTACGAGCAAGGTTCGCAAACAGACGTCGCCTCGCGTGCTGATGCCCATCGGCGCAACCTTGCCGCCGGGGCCGACGTGTCGCGGGACGACACCCGATTACGCTGCGAACGCTCGCCCGGATTTGAACGCCCCGGCATCCCCGATGACTGCGACGGTTGCAGTTGACAGGCCGACTCCGGGAATAACCGCAATTGCCCAGATGCTTTTGTCTTCGTTTACCCGATTTTGATCAGGGCAGCCGGCCTGGGATGTTTCTCTGTTGAAGCAGCGAATGTGACGCCATATTGCGCGACGTACGGAAATCCCGGCCTGCCGTCGCCATCCAATGAATATCAGCGCCGCCGAAGGAATCAACAACACCATCAAGGTATTCAAGCGCCGGGCTTACGGATGCCGTGACGAAAACCGTCTTGCTCTGGATCCGCGCCGCATGCCCGGAATCTCGCGATGCGCCTTGGAATCGTCACAAGTCCCGGGCTTCGTACCGGTAATACCGATTGTCTCGCCAGCGAACACTCCGTTTCAATCGTTGACAATTTCATCCGGTTACTTAAGTAGCATGTTCCATATGGTGAGGCGGTGACGGGATGGGTTTGGAAGGCGGTCACCTCTCTTTGAGCGCGTATCGTCGATGCGATGCAGCCCGGCAGGAAATTGTTGCGGACTCCCGGTTGATGATGGTCGACCCGAAACCGAGAGGGAACTGCAGATAGCGTGGTGAGTTCCAGTTTCAATCAAATACCGGCGACGATTTCGACGTGCGTGCAAGAGAAACTTATGGATAAGACCGCGGCGAGCTTTAATCTGTCCGAGATGATGGGCGATGCGGATCGCGGGCTGAGCCGGAAAGAATTCTTCCTGGTCTTTCAGCCAAAGATGCGTATGCAGGCGGGCGTGTTGTCCGGATTTGAATCGCTGATGCGATGGCGCCACCCTGTTCGCGGCATTTTAATGCCGTCGTCGTTTATCACGCTGGCTGAAGATTCTCCCCTGGTGCATCGTTTTACCGATTTTGTCCTGACTGAAGCCGCGTCTACGCTCGCCCAGTGGGCGGCTCGCGGGTACGATGGTTTGTCGTTGGCAGTGAACTTGCCGGCTCGAGAAATTACGCGATCCGGCCTCGTAAGGAAAATGGCTGCCGTCCTCGACGCTCACGCGGTGAACCCGGCTCGACTTCAAATCGAGCTCACGGAAACCACCGATCCGGGGCCGCTTGATACGCTAGCGGCGGCCGTTACGTCGATACGGGAGATGGGCGTCAGTGTCGCAGTCGACGATTTTGGCGCTGGATGCTGGTCGCTCAATATTCTGCATCACCTTTCAGTTGATACGCTCAAGCTGGATCGTTCTTTCATGCTCGATATTCACAAGAATGAGAAATCGAGAGTGATTGTCGAGGCGCTTGTTCAACTCGGAAAGTGTCTCGGCAAGCGTGTCGTTATCGAAGGTGTCGAAACCGAAGCGCAGTTCGAGTGGGCCGGAACGATGGGGGAAGTCGATTGCCAGGGTTATTACATTTCCGAGCCCGTTCATGGTGAGCGGGTGAGCGAGTTGATCGGAAGGTATGGTGTCTTGAATTGAGTGGGTGCAGTCAGGTGGCTGGTTTGCTTGTCGGCGGGTAAGCCTGATCAAGCTTGTGTTTGGCGACAAGCTGGTATCCGGTCGGATTGTGTCTTTAATTTGATGCCATGGGATCCTTGGAAGCGTTTGATTTGATTGAATCGGATGAGGATTTCATCTTCATCGATTCGGCGGTGTACGAGCTTGATTCCGATGCCGATGGTGCGGTCAAGGCTGGTGAAAATGACGGGCGGTGGGGCGCAATCGAGAAAGCTTGCGCTCGGCTGCTAGAGAAAACGAAAGACATCAGGGTTGCAATTTGGTATGTCAGGGCCGGGCTCGAGCGGGGCGCATTTCGATCCCTGAGGCGGGCTCTGGAAGTCCTGGTGGAGATGCTGGAGTTTCCGACTGAGGATATTCGGCCGCTTTCCGAATCCATCAAGATTGCCGCCGAGGAACATTCGATTCACGTCGGCTGGCTTTCTTCCTCGCAGTTTTCTTCCCGGCTGGGTCGTTTGCGTTTCCCTGAAGTCGATTTGCCGATTGGGGAGATGTGCCGTGGAAAAGCCGGGTTGTCGTTGTCAGGCGAATTGCGCAGAACCTTGTCCGCTGATATTGACGAAGTGGTCAGTCTTCTCGCGCGAATCAAGGCGTGGGCGGAGAAGGGCTCGATATCGGGGGTAGATATCGACGGTTCGATATCTTTTCTTTCCGAGTCATCCAGGGTTTTGATCGGCGGCATCGAACGGGGCGTGGATGATGAAGCCGGGCAAGAGGTGTCGAGTTCGAATCCGTTGACGGGCAAGGATACATCGTCAATATCGGATCGCGCCGACGTCGAGGCGGCGCTGGACAAGGTAATCAAGTATTTTGAAATTCACGAGCCGAGCCATCCCGCGCCAATTTTCCTGATGCGGGTCAAAAAAATGATCGGCGCGGATTTTTCAGAGTTGATGGCGGAGCTTTACCCGGATGGCCTGGAGCTTGCGGCGCAGCTGGGGCGGCCTGGCGGAATCGGAAAGTAATTCTGAATTTTAGGAGTGTATAGCATGACGCGTCAGAAAGACGGGCAGAAACTCATTGGGGAGAGTCGTGCACCCCGCGTTCAGATTGAATATGACGTCGAGATCTACGGCTCGCAGAGGAAGGTTGAACTGCCGTTCGTGGCGGGCGTGATGGCCGATTTGTCCGGAGACAATGTCGAGCCGCTCGGGCCGGTGGAGGAGCGTCGCTTTTCCGAGATCGACGTGGAAAATTTCGACGATCGTATGGCGCAGATTGCTCCGTCCCTCAACTACCACGTGAAGAACGTGCTGTCCGACGACGGCACCCTGATTCCGATCGACCTGACTTTCACGTCGATGAATTCGTTCGAGCCGGCGGAAGTGGTCCGGCGCATTCCGGAATTGTCGACCTTGCTCGAAGCGCGCAACCGTCTGAAGGAACTGCTGACCTATATGGACGGGAAGGTCGCGGCCGAGGACCTGATCCACGAATTGCTGAAGAATCCGCATGGGACGGACGATGGCGCTGCGGGTTCGACGCCGCCGTCCGGAAGCGAGTCTGCTGACGATGTGACGCCCGGTCGAGAGGTCAAATGAGTACGCCCAATCAGCTTGAAGCCGCAGCCGCGCACGTCGTCGTCGAGGAGCGCGTCGACAATGATCTGAAGGATATCCTGCGCCGCTCGTTTCGCCCGAGGACGAACGAGGCCGCCGAGGCCGTTCAGAGCGCGGTCGAGACACTGTTGACCTATGCGCGCCGTGGCCGGGTGGTCATGCGCGAAGACGTCGCTCAGACGATCGAGCAACTGGTTGCCGAACTCGACAAGAAAATTTCCGACCAGCTCACGCACGTGCTGCACAACAAGCGCTTTCAGGCGCTCGAGGGTGCGTGGCGCGGCTTGCATTATCTGGTGTCGAACACCGACACCAGTGAAAATCTGAAGATTCGCTACCTGAACATCTCGAAGAGCGACCTCGGAAAGACGCTACGGCGCTTCAAGGGGGTTGTGTGGGATCAAAGCCCGATCTTCAAGATGATCTATGAACAGGAGTACGGCCAGTTTGGTGGCGAGCCGTTCGGGTGCCTGATTGGCGACTACGAGTTCGACCATAGCATCCAGGATGTGTCGGCCCTGTCCGAGATGTCGAAGATCGCGGCGGCCGCGCATGCGCCGTTCATCGCGGCCGCCGCGCCGGGCTTGCTGCAGATGGACAACTGGAGCGAGCTGTCGAATCCGCGCGATGTCTCCAAGATCTTCACGTCGACCGAGTATTCGTTCTGGCGAAGGCTGCGCGAGAGTAACGACTCCCGCTATCTGGCGCTGACCCTGCCGCGCTTCCTCGCACGCGTTCCGTATGGGCCGAAGACGCAGCCGGTCGAGGAGTTCGGATTCGAGGAGAAGGTCGATCCGAACCGGTCCGAAGATTTCTGCTGGGCAAACTCCGCCTATGCGATGGGCGCGAACATTACGCGCGCATTCAGGACCTACGGCTGGTGCACGAAGATCCGGGGCATTGAGTCGGGTGGCGCGGTCGAAGTGCTGCCGAAGTTCGTCCTGCCTTCCCAGGACAGCGAGTTCGAGCTGCATTGCCCGACCGAAATCGCGATTTCGGATCGCCGCGAACACGAGCTCTCGGAATCCGGCCTGATGCCGCTGGTGTACCGGAAGAATTCGGACACGGCTGCGTTCATCGGTGCGAAAACCGTGCATCGTCCGGCGGTGTATGAAGACGACGACGCGACGGCCAACGCGAACCTGTCGTCCCGCCTGCCGTATATCTTCGCGACGTGCCGGTTCGCCCACTACCTGAAATGCATCGTCCGCGACAAGATCGGTTCGTTCAAATCGCGCGAAGACACGCAGCGCTGGTTGAACGACTGGCTGATGAACTACGTTGACGGTGATCCGTCGATTTCGAGCGAAACCACCAAGTCGCAGCGTCCGCTATCGGCCGCCGAGGTGGTCGTCGACGAAATCCCGAATAACCCTGGCTATTACCGTGCCCAGTTCTTCCTGCGCCCGCATTTCCAGCTGGAGGGGTTGACCGTGTCCCTTCGGCTGGTTTCGAAACTGCCGTCGACAAAGCAGGACGCGGGCAGCTGACCGACGGCAGCCTGCCGGCAGGACCGCTGTTTCCGTCCGGCAGGCGGGTTTCGAATCGTCGCGGGGGGCCGTAAGCCCGGTGGCATCACGCGGCGGCGCTACAAGCACGGTGGAATGGTAGCTCTTTCAACTTTGTTTAGGAGTTCTTGTAATGGCAAATGCATTGGTTGATTATTTTCTGGAGATCGACGGAGTAGAAGGGGAGTCGACCGATAAGCAGTACCCGAACCGGATCCAGATTCAGAGCTGGCAGTGGGCGGAAGAGAACTCGGGCCGCTGGGGATTCGGCAGCGGCGGTGGTGCCGGCAAGGTCGAGATGAAGGACTTCGAGTTCCGGATGGTGTCGAACAAGGCCTCGCCGAAGCTGTTCCTGATGTGCGCGACCGGCGACCACATCGCCTCGGCCAAGTTGATTTGCCGCAAGTCGGGCAAGGGTCAGCAGGAATTCCTCACGATTTCGTTCGCGAGCGGTCTGGTTTCGTCGTTCCGCACGCTTGGCAACATGCCGTCGTCGCAACTCGGTCACGGCAGCGGCGAAGTCGATAGCGTACTGCCGACGGACGTGATCAAGATCAACTTTGCAAAGATCGAGTTCGAGTATCGCGAGCAGGGCAACGACGGCGCGATGGGCGCGGTGATCAAGGCAGGCTACGACCTCAAGCTGAACGCGCCGGTCTGATCGCGCAGGCATCTTCTTTTCGAGCAAACCATGGGCGTGTTGCGCCTGAGGGCGCAACACGCAGGAATACGCTAGTGAGCGCGCATTCACTCTACGACAAGCTGTCGAGGCGGTTGCGGCACGAGTCGCTACAGGTGGCCGTCGGGCATCACCTGGTCGAATTGATGAACTGCGCATCGCGCGGGGAGCGAGTCGGCATGCCGGACGACAATCCGGTTGCGTATTCGGTGCTGAACTACGGTTGTCCACCGTTGCAAACCTCGGGCTCAACCCGGATCGATCCGATGCATACGGCCAGGCACATCTTCGAGGTATTGCGTCGCTTCGAGCCGCGCGTGGACAGCGCACGGACCCAGGTTCGGCCGAAAGCCGGCGGCACCCGGCATGCGCCGCATACGGTGTGCTTCGACATCCTGACGACCGCTCGCCACGACGGAGACGAGATCAAGATGAGCCTTGCGCTCGACTATTTGAGCGGTTTCTTCAGTTTGGTCGACGATTGATGAGTGGCGAACGATCATGAGCTTCCTGGACCATTACAACGACGAGCTGCGCCAGTTGCGCGATGCAGGCGCCCGCTTTGCGAAGGAGCACCCGCAAGTGGCATCCGCACTCGGCCTGCACCCGGACGCGGTCACCGATCCGTTCGTCGAGCGCTTGCTCGAAGGGGTGGCCTATCTGTCGGCACGGGTGCAGTCACGCCTTGACCGCGAATGCGCGGAGTTTGCGCAGCAGGCGCTCGGGCGCGTTTGTCCATTGTTCATGGCCGCCACGCCTGCGATTTCGAGTTTTGCGTTTCACCCGGATCTCGCTTCGCCGGAAGCCTTCCGGGGCAGCACGTTGCCGCGTGGCTCGCTGGTCTCGGCCCGCTTGCCCGGGCGCAAGCTTCCGGTCACGTTCGCTACGGCTCGGGACGTCAGGCTGCTGCCGTTGCGCATTGCGAAGGTCGAGTGCAGCAGGAGCCTGAACGGGCTGCCTTCGCAACTCGCCCAGCGTCTTGCGTCGTCGCAGGCGGTACTGCGTTTTCGTTTCGAGCTGGAAGGCGTGTCGACGATCGGCGAACTGGGGCGCGGCGAAGCGGGCTTCGCGCCATTGCACCTGAGCCTCGTCGGCGACCTGCCGCGCGCGTACGCGCTGCATCAGGCGCTGCTCGCGTCGAGCAGCGCCTGGTTTGCCGTGGTGCCGACCCGACGCGGCGACGAGGTGCTGACGCTGCCGGCGGCGGGTATCCGCCTGTCCGGCGTCGACGACGCCGAAGCGCTGCTGCCGGCGGAACTAGGCGGGCTGCCCGGCCTGCGGTTGCTGCGCGAGTATTTCGCGCAGCCGACCCGCCTGCTCGGCGTCTATCTGGACGCACTTGGGACGATTGCCGCGATCGATCCGTCCGCTCGATCGTTCGAATTGTTCTTCGCGCTGCGCGAGGTGCCGAACGGTCTCGTTGGCGAAGTCGACGCGAATCAGTTTCGCTTGTTCGCGACGCCCGCGATCAATCTGTATTCGAAACGCTTCGACCCGGTGCCTTATGACCCAAACCTCACCGAGCAATGGATTCCGGTGGATCGGATGTCGCCGGCCGCGCATCACCTGTGGGGGCTGACGGAAGTGCGCGTGTGCGAAAGCAACGGCAAGTCGCACGCGGCGCGCTCGGTGCTGGAGACAGGCGGCTACGAGCGGCGCGACGAGGCGATTCGCTACAGCCTGCGGCGCGAGCACGTGTCGTTCGCCGACGGTGCGCGGCGCGACCGCGTCGATCCGCTGGCGAGTCACGACCTGATCGCCGTCTCGACGTTCGGCGACACCGTCGAACTGGACGACATCGCGTCGATTTCCGGCAAGGCGCTGGTGGCCGACCGCGACTGGCGGCCGTCGGCGCTGCTCGACGCCGAGCTGAGCCTGCTCGATCCCGCCGCCGTGCAGCGCATCGAGTGCCTGTGGCCCGCAAGCGCGCCGCGGGGCATGCCGCCGGCCGACGCGTGCTGGGATGCGACATCGCACCTCGGCCAGAGTCCGCTTGCGCTGCCCGCCCGAGAGGCGCGCAACGTCACCGCGCGCGTCGTCGAGCAATTGCAGCTCGCGGCCAACCGTGAGGATGCGCTTGACCGGCAGCGGATCGACAGCCTGCGCTCGGTCCATCTCGGCGCGAAGTTCATCGCCGCCGGCCGGTCGACGCCGCTCGCGCTGGTGCGGGCGACGCGCGTCGACATCGACGTCGCCGCGTCGGCGCACGCGGATCGCGGTGGCTGGCTGTTCGGCCGCGTGCTGGCGCAGGCACTCGCCGAGGCGACGTCGCTCAACGACGGTATCGAGGTCGTCGTGCGGCTCGATGGCGAAGCGGTCAGCACCCACACGAACACGGCCGCCGGCGATGGGCGGCTGCTGTGAGGCTCGCGCGTATCCAGCGGGCGCTGACGCCGCGCCGTACCTTTTTCGAGCTGATGCGCCGGGTCGAGATGCTCGAGCGCGAGCGTGGCGTGCCGATGCGGCGCGCGCGGCGGAGCCCCCCGTGGCTGCGCATCGAACAATCGGCCGACATGCATTTCGCGAGCACGGAGGTTGCGAACGTGCGGGTCGAGCAGGGCGTCGTCTCCGATGCGGACGATCACCCGCAGGTCGACGTCGTCCAGCGGCATTTCGGGCTGTTCGCGCCGTATGGCCCGCTGCCGCTGCACATGACCGAGCACGCGATGCAGGAAAAGCGCTTCGAGCGCAACGCTGCGTTCGAACGCTTCGTCAACGTCGCCTGCGGCGACCTTGCGTGGCTGCATTACTTCGCGTGGTCGTCGATGCACCCGGTGCTCGGTTGCGAGCGCGCGCGCAATCCGTTCGTCGAGCGGGTCACCACGCTGGCGAACGCCCGTGGCGGCCTCGCCGGGGATCGGGACGTGCAGGCTTGCCGGCGCGCCTTTCCGGGCACGTACTGCGCACCCCGCCGATCGCTCGCCGACCTCGGCCGGATGCTCGAGCGCTACTTTCGTGTGCCGCTCCGGGTCGTGCCGCGCCATGGACGCTGGATTTCGGTGCCGCCCGCTCCGGACGGCGGCCGGCGGCTCGGCGCCTGGCGGCTCGGCGCGCGGATCTGGGACGTCCAGCATTCGATGGAGATTGTGATCGGTCCGATAGGGGCCGATGAGTTTCACCGTTGGCGGCAGCGTTCGGCCGCTGCGATGGCGTTGTGCGCCGTCGCGACCGATTTCGTCGACGGACGGATTGACCCTGTCATCAAGGTTCAGGTGCGCACGCATCCTGACCTCGCGGGGAAAGTTGGGCGCATGCGGGTCGGCGTCGATGCGTGGTGTCGGCCAGATCATGCACTCCACACGCTGACTATCTACGAATCTTTTCGGGACCAGACGTGAATCGCGAACGCATATTTAACTGTCTCGGCCGCACGACCTATGCGGCTCTTGTCGACGCCACGGCGCTGGGGCGGTCGAGGCGGCACACCTTCATCGACCTCGATCATTGGGCGCTGTGCCTGCTGCGGAGCGAGCAGAGTGATTTCGCCAAGCTGCTGGCCGAATGGGGGAGCGATGTCGGCGACGTGAGGCGCCGGCTGGAGAAGGCGCTCGATACGTTCGACGTGGGCGGCGAGTCGGTGCGCGACATTTCCGCGTCGCTCGAGCGCAGCGTCGGCCCGGCCGTGATCTGGAGCCAGGTCGCAGCGCCGTCGGGCAAGGTTCGCTCGGGCCATTTGCTGCTGGCGTGGCTGGACGACGATCTGACGCGCCGCTGGCTCCAGCAACGGGTTCCGAAGGGCATTGCGGCGATCGCGACCGACGAGATCGCCGTGCGCTTCGAGGCGCTGGCCGCAAGTTGGCCCGAAGCGCTGGAGAGCCCGCCGCAAGGAGACGGCGACTTGCTCGACGACCGGGCGGCGCCGGACAACGCGCTCGCGAAATGGGCAACCTGCCTGACCGATCAGGCGGCGCGCGGCGAGCTGGATCCCGTGGTCGGCCGCGACGACGAACTGCGGACCGTCATCGACATCCTGTCGCGGCGCCGCCAGAACAACCCGATCCTGGTCGGTGAGGCCGGCGTAGGTAAAACTGCCGTGGTCGAGGCGCTCGCACAGAAGATCCACGCGGGCGCGGTGCCGCCCGGGTTGCTGGGCGCGCAGGTATGGGCGCTGGATCTGGCGCGGCTGCAGGCCGGTGCCAGCGCGCGCGGCGAGTTCGAGCAGCGCCTGAAGGCCGTGATGGATGCGGTGCTGGCCGCACCGAACCCCGTGATCCTGTTTTGCGACGAGACGCATACGCTCGTCGGCGCCGGCGGTGCGGCCGGCACGGGCGACGCCGCCAACCTCATCAAGCCGATGCTCGCGCGCGGTCAGTTGCGCATGGTGGCGGCGACGACCTGGTCCGAATACAAGCAATACATCGAACCGGACGCGGCGCTGGTCCGGCGCTTTCAGGCGGTGCCGATCGAGGAGCCGGGCGACGCCGCGGCGGTCGACATGTTGCGCACCATCGCGCCGCGCTTCGGCGCGCACCACGGCGTGCACATCGTCGATGCGGCGCTGCGCGGCGCGGTCGCGCTGTCGCGCCGCTACCTGCCGGCGCGGCAACTGCCGGACAAGGCGATCAGCCTGCTGGATACGGCGTGCGCGCGCGTCGCAATGAGCCAGAGCTGCGCGCCGGCCGAGCTGGAGCGGCTCGGGCAGCAGGCGTTGGCGATCGGGCAGACCCTCAACTGGCGAGCGAACGACCGCCGGATGGGCGTGTCGACACCGGGCGATGAAGCCGACCTGGAAGCGCAGCGAGATCATCTCGCGTTGCAGGCGCGCTCACTCGCGAGCGTCGTCGAGACGCAGCGAGAGGAAGTGAGCGACTGGCTTGCACGGATGCGCGCGACGCCCGGTTCGTCGGCGCAGGACAGCGATGCTCCAGCATCGGCGCCGAGCGCCGATGGCGACCGCTGGGTGCGGCCGTGGGTCGATGAACATGTGATCGCCGAAGTCCTGGCGGAGTGGACCGGTGTGCCCGTCACGCAGCTCGCGCAGGACGAAGCGCGGCAGATCGTCGATCTGGAGCATTCGCTCGGCGCGTGCATCCAGGGGCAGGCGGGCGGCGTGCGTGCGATCGCGCAGGCGCTGTACGTGTCGCACTCCGGTCTCGGCGATCCGCAGCGGCCGCTCGGCGTGATGCTGCTCGCGGGACCGACCGGAACCGGCAAGAGTCAGGCGGCGGCCAAGCTCGCCGAA
Source organism: Burkholderia sp. SRS-46 (assembly GCF_004343775.1). GTDB lineage: Bacteria > Pseudomonadota > Gammaproteobacteria > Burkholderiales > Burkholderiaceae > Burkholderia. The sequence goes on from NZ_PTXL01000012.1 coordinate 257,475, forward strand.
CTGCTGTTCGGCGGCGAGCGCAATCTCGTGCAGTTCAACATGAACGAGTTCCAGGAGGCGCACACGGCGTCGACGCTGAAGGGCGCGCCACCCGGCTACGTCGGCTACGGCAAGGGTGGGCGCCTGACCGAAGCGATCCGCAAGAAGCCGTACAGCGTGCTGTTGCTCGACGAGTTCGATCGCGCGCATCCGGACATCCACGAAGTGTTCTACCAGGTGTTCGACCAAGGCTGGATGGAAGACGGCGAAGGGCGGCGCATCAGCTTCCGCAACAGCCTGATCCTGCTGACCACGAATCTCGGTGATGCGGAGATCGAGGCGTCGTGCAAGGCCGATCCGCAGGTGTCGCAGGTGAAGCTCGAGGCGCTGGTGCGCGAGCGGTTGCAGGGGCGTTTTTCCGCGGCGCTGCTGGCGCGGATCCAGATCGTCGTGTTCCGGCCGCTGGATCTCGATGCGCTTGCGGGCATCGCGCGCCAGGCGCTCGACGAGATCGGCCAGCGGCTGACGCAGAACGGACTCGACTGGCGCGTCGATGACGACGTGGCGGGTTGGATCGCGGCGGCAGTCGCGCAGCATCCTGCCAACGGTCGCGCAGTGCGCGACTTGCTGCGCCAGCACGTGATGCCCGCCGTGGCGCGTGGCGTACTCGCCGCGCGGGCTGACGGCCGGACGCTCCGGACGGTGCGGCTGTCGGCTGCCGACAAGCTGTCGCTCGCGTTCGACGACGAGCCGGACGGCGCCGGCGCAGCGCAGGCTGGCGACGCCGTCGCGGCCGATGGCGGGGCGGCGTCGCATGAACAGGATGCGTCGATCGATACCGGATCGGAGGGAGCGCCCGCATGCGTCTGATCGAATTGCGCAGTGGCGCGCTGGACCCGGGTTGCCTCGCGCTCGCGTTGACGGTCCACGAGGCTTTCTCGCGGGAGCCGTTGTATCGTCTCGACGTGCTGAGCAGCGATCCGGATCTGGACCTGGACGCGCTGCTGGGCACGCCGCTGTTGGCCGACATCGATCTGGGCAACGGCGCGGTACGGACTTTCAGTACCTATGTGTTCGGCGGTTTCGACACTGGACAACTGAATGGGCAGTACACCTGCACGCTGGAGCTGGGGAGCTGGCTGTCGTTCCTGGAAGAGAACCAGAACAGCCGGATCTTCCAGAACCTGACGGTGCGGGAGATCGTCGAGCAGGTGTTCCAGGGACACGGTCGCACCGACTATCGCTTCGAGCTGGAGAGCGCGTACGAGGCGCGTGAGTACTGCGTGCAATTCCAGGAAACGGATTTGAACTTCGTCAAGCGGCTGCTGGAAGACGAGGGGATCTATTTCTGGATCGAGCACGAGACGGACCGGCACGTGGTGGTGCTGTCCGACACGCAGCGTTTCGGTGACCAGCCGCCTCCGTACGGGCAACTCCCGTACTTGCCGGACGGCGAGGAAGCGCGGGCGATCCCGGGCCGCGAAGGGGTGCAGCGGCTGCAGCGAACCCGTCGGGTGCGGTCGAACAACGTCGCGCTGCGCGACTTCAACTACCTGACGCCGTCGAGCCGTCTGGACAGCGATGCGCAGACCGCGCCGGAGCCGGCGCTGTCGGGTGTCCAGCTGGAGTACTACGACTATGCGGCGGGCTACCAGGACGAGCAGACCGGGGAGCGTCTTGCGCGCTTGAGGCTGGAGGCGTTCCAGGCGGAAGCGCACGTGCTGGTCGGCGAAGCCAATGCGCGGGGTCTCGCGACGGGGCAGGCATTTACGTTGATGGGCTATCCGGCCGCCGTGCGCAACCGCCGCTACTACGTGATCGGCAGCGAGCTGTCGTTCGTCCAGGACGCCCCGGACAGCACGTCGCAAGGGCGCAACGTGGCGGTGAAGTTCCGTGCGCTGGCCGACGACCAGCCCTACCGTCCGCTGCTCGTGACGAAGCGGCCTGGGGTGCCGGGCATCCAGAGCGCGACGGTGGTGGGCCCGCAGGTGTCGGAGGTGTACACCGACAGTCTCGGGCGGATCAAGGTGCATTTCCACTGGGACCGCTACAAGACGGTGGAGGCGGACGCGTCGTGCTGGATCCGGGTGTCGCAGGCGTGGGCGGGCAAGGGCTGGGGCGTGCTGGCGATGCCGCGGGTCGGTCAGGAAGTGCTGGTGACGTATGTGGATGGCGACCTCGACCGGCCGGTGGTGACGGGGGTCGTCTACAACGGCGAGAACCCGACGCCCTACGACCTGCCGAAGGACGTCCGCTACACGGGGCTGGTGTCGCGCTCGATCAAGCGGGCGGGGCAGGCGCAGAACGCGAGCCAGTTGACGTTCGACGACCAGTACGGCGCGGAGCGCCTGATGTTGCACGCCGAGCGCGACATGCAGCAGACCGTCGAGCGCAACAGCTCGACGGCGGTCGGCCAGGACAAGAACCTGACCGTGAAGGGCACGTCGACGAAGGCGACCCCGCACTCGGTCAGCAACACGCCCATCTCGGTGTCGTATACCGGCGTGTCGGTGGGCTTCACCGGGGTATCGGCGTCGTTCACGGGCGCCAACACGTCGTTCACGGGCGTCAGCACGGGTTTCACCGGTGTGTCGACGACGTTCAACGGCGTATCGACCGGCTTCACGGGCGTCAGCACGTCGTTCACGGGTGTCAGCACGGGTTTCACCGGGGTGTCGACGTCGTTCACGGGCATGTCGACCGGCGTGACCGGAATGAGCAATTCGGTAACCGGTGTTTCGAACAGCATGAAGGGCGTTTCGTCGTCGATGACGGGCGTCAGCACGTCGGTGACCGGACAGTCAGCGGGCATGACGGGCGTCTCGCTGTCGTGCACGGGCACGTCGACGAGCATCACCGGTGCGAAAACGTCGGTGACGGGTACGTCGACGAGTATGACCGGTACGTCGATTTCGAATACCGATACTTCGACGAGCGTCACGGGCGTGTCCATGTCGACCACGGGCACGTCGACGAGCGTGACCGGATCGAGCATGTCGATGACCGGCAATTCGGTGAGTACGACAGGAACGAGCATGTCGGCGACGGGTACCGATTTATCGTATTCCGGTCTCAGCGTGTCGTACACGTATGCCAAGTTATCGAAGAAGGGGCAGGAGCTCAAATTTTTCGAGACGCTTGGGTTGAAGAACTGATGGGAGAGCCCGCATGCGTTTGATCGAATTGCGCAGCGACGCGCTGGCCCCGAGTTGCCTCGCGCTCGCGCTGACGGTCCACGAGGCTTTCTCGCGGGAGCCGTCGTATCGTCTCGATGTGCTGAGCAGCGATCCCGGGATGGATATGGGCGCGCTGCTGGGCACGCCGCTGTTGGCCGACATCGATCTGGGCAACGGCGCGGTACGAACCTTCAGTACTTACGTGTTCGGCGGTTTCGACACTGGACAGCTGAGTGGCCAGTACACCTACACGCTGGAACTGGGAAGCTGGCTGTCGTTCCTGGAAGAGAACCAGAACAGCCGGATCTTCCAGAACCTGACGGTGCCGCAGATCGTCGAGCAGGTGTTCCAGGGACATGGCCGCACTGACTACCGCTTCGAGCTGGAGAGCGCGTACGAGTCGCGCGAGTACTGCGTGCAATTCCAGGAAACCGACCTGAACTTCGTCAAGCGGCTGCTGGAAGACGAGGGGATCTACTTCTGGATCGAGCACGAGACGGACCGGCACGTGGTGGTGCTGTCCGACACGCAGCGTTTCGGCGACCAGCCGTCTCCGTACGGGCAGCTCCAGTACTTGCCGGACGGCGAGGAAGCGCGGGCGATTCCGGGCCGCGAAGGGGTGCAGCGGCTGCAACAGATTCGTCGGATCCGGTCGAACAACGTCGCGCTGCGTGACTTCAACTACCTGACGCCGTCGAGCCGTCTGGACAGTGATGCGCAGACCGCGCCGGAGCCGGCGCTGTCGGGTGTCCAGCTGGAGTACTACGACTATGCGGCGGGCTACCAGGACGAGCAGACCGGGGAGCGTCTTGCGCGCTTGAGGCTGGAGGCGTTCCAGGCGGAAGCGCACGTGCTGGTCGGCGAAGCCAATGCGCGGGGTCTCGCGACGGGGCAGGCATTTACGTTGATGGGCTATCCGGCCGCCGTGCGCAACCGCCGCTACTACGTGATCGGCAGCGAGCTGTCGTTCGTCCAGGACGCCCCGGACAGCACGTCGCAAGGGCGCAACGTGGCGGTGAAGTTCCGTGCGCTGGCCGACGACCAGCCCTACCGTCCGCTGCTCGTGACGAAGCGGCCTGGGGTGCCGGGCATCCAGAGCGCGACGGTGGTGGGCCCGCAGGTGTCGGAGGTGTACACCGACAGTCTCGGGCGGATCAAGGTGCATTTCCACTGGGACCGCTACAAGACGGTGGAGGCGGACGCGTCGTGCTGGATCCGGGTGTCGCAGGCGTGGGCGGGCAAGGGCTGGGGCGTGCTGGCGATGCCGCGGGTCGGTCAGGAAGTGCTGGTGACGTATGTGGATGGCGACCTCGACCGGCCGGTGGTGACGGGGGTCGTCTACAACGGCGAGAACCCGACGCCCTACGACCTGCCGAAGGACGTCCGCTACACGGGGCTGGTGTCGCGCTCGATCAAGCGGGCGGGGCAGGCGCAGAACGCGAGCCAGTTGACGTTCGACGACCAGTACGGCGCGGAGCGCCTGATGCTGCACGCCGAGCGTGACATGCAGCAGACCGTCGAGCGCAACAGCTCGACGGCGGTCGGCCAGGACAAGAACGAGTCCGTGAAGGGCACATCGACGAAGGTGATCACGAACTCGATCAACTACACGGGCATCTCGGTGTCGTACACGGGGCTGTCGGTGGGCTTCACCGGGGTATCGGCGTCGTTCACGGGCGCCAGCACGTCGTTCACGGGCGTCAGCACGGGTTTCACGGGTGTGTCGACGACGTTCAACGGCGTATCGACCGGCTTCACGGGCGTCAGCACGTCGTTCACGGGTGTCAGCACGGGTTTCACCGGCGTGTCGACGTCGTTCACGGGCATGTCGACCGGCGTGACCGGAATGAGCAATTCGGTAACCGGTGTTTCGAACGGCATGACGGGCGTTTCGTCGTCGATGACGGGCGTCAGCACGTCGGTGACCGGACAGTCGGCGGGCATGACGGGCGTCTCGCTGTCGTGCACGGGCACATCGGCGGGCTTCACCGGCGTCAGCACGTCGGTGACGGGTACGTCGACGAGTATGACCGATACGTCGATTTCGAATACCGGTACATCGACGAGCATCACGGGCGTATCCATGTCGACCACGGGCACGTCGACAAGCGTGACCGGATCGAGCGTGTCGATGACCGGCAGTTCGGTGGGTATGACAGGAACGAGCACGTCGAAGACGGGTACCGACTTCTCGTTTACCGGACTCAGCTTGTCGTTCACGGGTTTTGTCGATTCGGCTTCCGGTCAGGAATTTAAGCTGTTCAAGTCGTTGCATCTGTTGAACTGATGGGAGAGCCCGCATGCGTTTGATCGAATTGCGCAGCGACGCGCTGGCCCCGAGTTGCCTCGCGCTCGCGCTGACGGCCCACGAGAATTTCTCGCGGGAGCCGTCGTATCGTCTCGATGTGCTGAGCAGCGATCCCGGGATGGATGTGGGCGCGCTGCTGGGCACGCCGCTGTCGGCCGACATCGACCTGGGCAACGGCGCGGTACGGACTTTCAGTACCTACGTGTTGGGTGGCTTCGACACCGGACAGCTGAGTGGCCAGTACACCTACACGCTGGAGCTGGGGAGCTGGCTGTCGTTCCTGGAAGAGAACCAGAACGGCCGGATCTTCCAGAACCTGACGGTGCCGCAGATCGTCGAGCAGGTGTTCCAGGGACACGGTCGCACCGACTATCGCTTCGAGCTGGAGAGCGCGTACGAGGCGCGTGAGTACTGCGTGCAATTCCAGGAAACGGATTTGAACTTCGTCAAGCGGCTGCTGGAAGACGAGGGGATCTATTTCTGGATCGAGCACGAGACGGACCGGCACGTGGTGGTGCTGTCCGACACGCAGCGTTTCGGTGACCAGCCGCCTCCGTACGGGCAACTCCCGTACTTGCCGGACGGCGAGGAAGCGCGGGCGATCCCGGGCCGCGAAGGGGTGCAGCGGCTGCAGCGAACCCGTCGGGTGCGGTCGAACAACGTCGCGCTGCGCGACTTCAACTACCTGACGCCGTCGAGCCGTCTGGACAGCGATGCGCAGACCGCGCCGGAGCCAGCGCTGTCGGGTGTCCAGCTGGAGTACTACGACTATGCGGCGGGCTACCAGGACGAGCAGACCGGGGAGCGTCTGGCGCGCTTGAGGCTGGAGGCGTTCCAGGCGGAAGCGCACGTGCTGGTCGGCGAAGCCAATGCGCGGGGTCTCGCGACGGGGCAGGCGTTTACGTTGATGGGCTATCCGGCCGCCGCGCGCAACCGCCGCTACTACGTGATCGGCAGCGAGCTGTCGTTCGTCCAGGACGGGCCGGACAGCACGTCGCAAGGGCGCAATGTGGCGGTGAAGTTCCGTGCGCTGGCCGACGACCAGCCCTACCGTCCGCTGCTCGCGACGAAGCGGCCTGGGGTGCCGGGCATCCAGAGCGCGACGGTGGTGGGCCCGCAGGTGTCGGAGGTGTACACCGACAGTCTCGGGCGGATCAAGGTGCATTTCCACTGGGACCGCTACAAGACGGTGGAGGCGGACGCGTCGTGCTGGATCCGGGTGTCGCAGGCGTGGGCGGGCAAGGGCTGGGGTGTGCTGGCGATGCCGCGGGTCGGTCAGGAAGTGCTGGTGACGTATGTGGATGGCGACCTCGACCGGCCGGTGGTGACGGGGATCGTCTACAACGGCGAGAACCCGACGCCCTACGACCTGCCGAAGGATGCCCGCTATACGGGGCTGGTGTCGCGCTCGATCAAGCGGGCGGGGCAGGCGCAGAACGCGAGTCAGTTGACGTTCGACGACCAGTACGGCGCGGAGCGCCTGATGCTGCACGCCGAACGTGACATGCAGCAGACCGTCGAGCGCAACAGCTCGACGTCGGTCGGCCAGGACAAGAACCTGTTCGTGAAGGGCACGTCGACGACGGTGTTCGGGATCAAGATCCGCTATACGGGCATCTCGGTGTCGTACACGGGGCTGTCGGTGGGCTTCACCGGGGTATCGGCGTCGTTCACCGGAATCAGCACGTCATTTACAGGCGTCAATACGAGCTTCACCGGTGTGTCGACGTCGTTCAACGGCGTATCGACCGGCTTCACGGGCGTCAGCACGTCGTTCACGGGCATCAGCACGGGTTTCACCGGCGTGTCGACGTCGTTCACGGGCATGTCGACCGGCGTGACCGGATTGAGCAACTCGGTAGTCGGTGTTTCGAACGGCATGACGGGGATTTCGTCGTCGATGACGGGTGTCAGCACATCGTTGACCGGACAGTCGACCGGCGTGACGGGCGTCTCGCTGTCGTGCACGGGCACGTCGACGAGCTTCACCGGTGTGGATACGTCGGTGGTCGGTGCCTCGTTGAGCATGACCGGCACGAAGATGTCGGCAACCGGGACGTCCACTGAATTCAAGGGGATATCGAATTCGATGACCGCTTCCTCGACGAGCCTGACCGGATCAAAAATGTCGGCGACCGGTACTGATATAAGCGTGACGGGCTCAAAGTTCTCGACGACAGGGACCAAGCTCTCGAAAAAGGGGCTTTCGCTTTCATACAGCTCAATTGAAAGCTCCGAATTTTCGGTTGACCTCGAAAAGCTCGGCTTCGGGATGAATTCCTGATGCCGATACGCCATGTCAAACCTCAGGCCGCGCTCGTCGCGACGACGCGCACGCAGATCGGCCCAACGCCCATGCTCGGTATCAGCGTCGGCGTCGGCTTCCGGCTCAGCGATCCGGCGATCCTCGTCCACGAAGCGGCGGTCTGGGTCGCGCTGAAGGCGGCGGCGCCGTCGGTGCCGCTGACCGAGGCCGCGATGCCGAAGCGCTGCGCGGAATGGCTGCTCGCCGGCCATTCGGTCCATCACGCTCCGGCCCATGCGCACGGACGCGCGGTCGATTGGGCTGCCTGGGTCGAGCTGGACGGCGTGCGCAAGACCGTGTCATGCCGCGCGAAGGCCGACGAGCAGTCGGAGCGCGAAGCGTGCGCGCGGCTCGCAATCGATCATACCCAGGCGGTTGCCGGCGGCCTGCGCGAGAACCCGCTCGGCATCGCGTCGGGCGTCGCACCGCTGCAGCGCGTGGGCGCGCTCGGCGTCGGCCCCGAACCGCTGGCCGCGATGGGCGCGCTCGCGAGCGACTGGCCCGAGCGCCGGCAATGGATGCCAAGCCGCCCGGGCACGCTCGAAGCGATGGCGCGCGACGGCACGCATATGGGCTGGCCGGAGCGCATGGATCTGCGCTACTTCCAGCAGGCCGCGCCGGATCAATGGTCGCGTCGCGACAGCTGGACGCCGGGCGCGCGCTTCGAGCTCGGCGGGTTCGGCGCGCGCGGCGCAGGCTTCGCGGGCACGCTGCCGCGGCTCTCGGCGGTCGCGCTCGTGACGCGCACGGATCGGCCGGGCGTGGAGCAGGTGGCGCTTTTGCAGCAGACCGTCTGGCTGCTGCCTGACCACGATATCGGCGTGCTGTGGTGGAACGGTTCGATCCCCACCGAGTACGTGCTTGACGACGCTCCGGCCATGCTCGTCACGGCCGTCAAGGAGGCTGACGAGCGGATCGACGCTGGTGCGCTGATGGCGTTCGCCGCGCAGCGCACCGACCTGACCGCCGCCGATCCGACCCGGCACGTCGACCACGCGCTGATGCCATCCGTCGAGCGTGGCTGGACTTGGGAGCTGATCCTCGACACCGAAGATCACCCCCGGTTCTCGCCGCCGCCGCGCAGTCGCGCGGAAATCGGCGCTCGTCTGGCGCGTTTCCGGTCGAGTCTCGAGGAGGCGCGGGACGGCCAGGCGCGTTTGCGCGCATTCCAGGACACGATGAAGGAGACGGCGTTGCCCGTTGCACCATCGGACGGACACGACTGGCGGAAATATTTCAGCGAGGCGGGCGATACCGAACTGCGGGAGACAACGATTCGCGATGCGGATCTGTCCGGGCTGCGATTCGATGGCCGGCGAATGGAAATGGTGCGCTTCGAGCGTTGCCGATTCGATCGCAGCGCATGGACGAACTGCCAGCTGAGCCATGTGCACGCGGTCGACTGTTCATTCGTCAATGCCACGCTCGACGATGTCACGTGGCGTGGCGGCTCGCTCGCCCGCAGCCAGTTGCAAGGCGGTGCATGGCGCAACGTCGAGCTGCAGCAAATCAGCCTCGAGGAATGCACGCTCGACGACATCGCGATCACGGGCGGAACATGGTCGATGGTGTTGGTACGGGGGCGCGGGGGCGCGCGCGGCGTCGTGCAGGACATTGCGTGGGATAGCGTGTCGTGGAACGAGGTCGACGCGCGCGACTGGACCTGGCGCCGTGTCCGGGCCGAAAACCTCAACCTGGTCGAATGCAAGGTGGCGAATCTGGCCGTCACGCAATGCACGCTCACGAAGTCGAGCGCTCTGCTAAGTGATTTGTCGGAAAGCACATGGCAACGGAGCACGCTTTCGCTGACGGTCCTGTCGCACGGCACGTCGATCGATCGTGCGCGCTTCGGCGATTGCGTGTTTCAGTCGTGCAGCGTCCAGGCGCTGCATGCGGAAGCACTGCAGGTCGATCACTGCACGTTCGTGCAGCTCAATGCACAGCATCTGAAAGCGGAGCGCTCAAGCTGGACATCCACCGTGCTCGACGGTGCGAATGCGATGTACGCCTGTCTGGCCGGCGCATCGTTCGATCGATGCTCACTGAAGGAAGCGATTCTGTACGGCGCGGACCTGCGCGAGACCCGGATGCGCGATTGCAATCTGATCCGCGCTCGCACGTCGTGGGCGTATTTGCCCGGGATGGGCGCGTGGCAGGGGAACTTGAACGCCGGAAGGATCGACGTTCCGAGGAGGGGGGAATGAGTGGAATCGAACACCCGGCGCCCGCACCCGCGCTGCCGCAGGTGATCAGCGGCCGGCACTATACATCGTCGCATCGCGGGCTCCGGTTGGCCGATGCGATCTACCAGGATTGCCATTTCGACCAGCTGACATGGACCGAATGCAGCTTGTCCAACCTGCGTTTCGTGAACTGCCGCTTCGATGCGAACCGGTTCGAGCGCTGCGAGCTGTCGGACCTGGTCTACGAGGACTGTCGCCTTGCCGCGTCGAAATGGGTTGACTGCACGCTCCTGGACCTGTCGTTCATCGGCGGCGAGATCAGCGATGCATCGTGGGTGGGCGGCCTGATCCAGGACACGACCTTCTCGAAAGCGAACGCATCCGGCTGGCGATTCGACAGCGTGCGTGCGGCGCATGTGTCGGTCATCTTGAGCGAACTGGCCGGCATCGTGCTGAATGGCGGACGCTGGTCGGACGCGTCGTGGGTCGGCACGCAACTCGCCGGCATGGAGTTGCGCGCCGTGGAACTCGAGAATTTCATCGTCGGGCAGGGCAGTTGCAGCCGATTCGCGCTTGAGGCTTGCCGGGGTATCAACGTGCGCTGGATCGGTTCGAAAATCGATCGGCTGACCGTGACCGACTGCGAACTCCGACCGGCTGCGTGGTCGCACTCTACCTGGACCGACGGTCGGATCGATTCGAGCCGCTTGCCTCTCGCGAGCTTCGACAACGCGACAGTGAGCAACCTGTCAGTACGGAATACTGATTTATCTCAGTCGATTTTCGATCATGCGAGCGTCATTGACTGCGATCTGCAGGGACTGTGCGCGCCGCGTATCGCGATCCGCGATGCGCGACTCGTGCGCGTTCAGCTGGCAGGTGCGCAACTGCGTGGGCTGGACGCTCGTGGCGCGACACTGGACCACGTCGGATTGCACGGTTGCGACTGTCGCGACGGTGTCCTGATCGGACAACCGACGCGCGCATGGCTGGCGGCGGACACACGGCAAGCGACGTTCGACGAAGCGAGTGACGAGGACGATAGCCCATGGCGGCGCCGTACTCAACCTGGAGCAAGAGGGGTATGACGATGACGATTCCTCAATCACCGGATGTGAGCGAGACGCGGGCCCGCGACAGCGGGTTGCAGGAACCGATGCCGACGTTGCTCAAGCGGCAGGTTGCCGCGGGGCCGGTCGGATACGTGACGATCGGTCGAGTCGGCGAGACGGCGCTGGACGGCGCGTGGTGGGTCGCGACGGAGCCCGGCGGCGAGCCGCGGCTGGCGCGCACGGCGGTCAGCTGCCTCGTCAAGCCGCAGCCGGACGACCTCGTCCAGCTGTACCTGGCGGCGGGTGGTTGCTGGGTGCTCGCAATCCTCGAGCGGCGCGGCGACGCGGCGTCCGTCGCGCTGGATTTCGGCAAGGCCAGCGTGCTGCTGCAGGCGCACGACGTGCGCGTGCAGGCGCACGACCGGCTGGATCTCGAGGCGGCCCATATCGCGAGCCGCGCGGAGGTGGTGACGCAGGCGGCGGCGGAACGTCACGCGCACGTCAGCGGCACCGACGCCATGCACGCCGGCAACACGTTCATTCATACGGAACGTCACTTGGGCGTACACGCGCAAAGCGCGGTCGTGACGGCGGACGCACTGCTGAAGATGGATGCCGGCCAGATCCACATGGGTTGAATTTGTCTACAAATGGAGGTTTTCATGTTTGCCAATTGCTCCGCGGGCGGAATGGCGATGGCGGGCTCGGACGTCTGCAAGACGCCGCCGATCGCGATCCCAATCTCGTATCCGAACATCGCGAACAAGTGCGAGGCCGTGCCGAACGTCCCGACCATCATCTATTGCGGCGGGCCGGTTCACAACCTGAACACCATCATCCCGATCACGCACGGCGACGAGGCGGGTTCGATGGGCGGTGCCGCGTCGGGTACGGTGTCCGGCCTGTCGCGACACGTGACGGGCTCCGGCAAGGTGATGATCCAGGGCGCGCCGCAAACCAGGCTGACCGATACCAATCTGCCCAACAACCAGAACACCGCCGGGCAGACCATCGCACCTTCCCAAACCATCACGATGACGTTGAGCTGATGACTTTCGTTCGAACGCTGTTTGCGTGGCTTGCGCTGGGCGCATTGTCGGGTTGCTCGATGTTCGGCTCGAAGACCGTCGAGCCGCGCCAACTGCACGTCACGCTGGTGGGCGGCAGTCACCTGAACGTCGGCGCGAGCGGTGAGTCGCGTCCGATTCAGTCGTGTGTCTACATCGTGCGCGCGGCCGACTGGGTGCCCATGGCGAATGGCGATGCGTCGTGCAGCGGCCGGGACCAGGACGGAACGGTGGTGACCGCGTCACGTCATGTGATCGCGCCGAACCAGGTGATTCAGTTCTGGGTCGACGTGCCGCGCAGCGGCGAGATCTGGCTCGTTGCGGACGCCGACTACGCGCAACGTCCGGCGCAGTACGCGCCGCTGCGGATACGCATCGAAGGCGGCGGGGTGATCCATCTCGCGGTGTGGCTCGATCGCAGCGGCATCTACAACGCGTCGCTGCCGGGGCCCGTCCCGCTCGACAGGCCCGCCGCCGCCAGCGCGGCAAGCGCCAATGGCGCCGCAGACAAATCCGCTCGCCACGCGGGCACCGGTGCAAGGAGAAACAAGCAATGAGCAGTTTGCCGGTTGGACCGGTCGCGTGGAGCGACGGCATGCTGATCGAGACGCAGCATTTTCAGCAGCTGGAGCGTCATCTTTCGCACCAGGTCGCATCGCGGCTCGGGCAGACCGTCAATCATGGCTGGGGCTTCACGCAGCTGGACGTCGATCAGGACGGGCTCGGGCTCGGCAGGCTCGGACTGCGCTGCGCGCGCGGCGTGTTCCAGGACGGCACGGCATTCTCGGTGCCGTCCCACGACCCGTTGCCCGCGCCGCTCGAGACCGAGCAGGCACAGGCGGGTGACGTCGCGTGCCTCGCGATCCAGGCCGCGCACAGCGGCGGACCCGAGATGGCGTTCGGAGACGTTGCGGCCGCGTCGCGCTACCGCGCAGCGGCCACCGACGTCCCCGACCTGGCCGTCGGCCTCGACGCACCGGGCACGCCGCGCAACCTGACGATCGAGACTGGCCAGCTGGTGACCCGGCTGTGCTGGAAATCGCAGTTGCGCACGGACGAGGTCGCGCTGCCGATCGCTCGCGTGTCGGGGCGCAGTGCAAGCGGCGTGGTGCTGCTTGACCCGCGCTTCATTCCGCCGCTGCTGGATACGCGTGCGAACGTGGTGCTGAACTCGATGATCGACGAACTGCAGAGCACGCTGCGGGTGCGTCTCGCGAATACGTCGGGGCTGCGGGTGCTGTCGACCGGCGGCGGCCTTGCCGACCTGATTGAGCTGTTGCTACGGCAGGCGATCGCCGAATACCGGATGCGCCTCGCCAATCTCGACGCTTTCGATCCGCTGCCGCCCGCGTTGCTGTATCGCGAGCTGATCGGCCTGCTCGGGCGTCTGAGCGTGCTGCCCGGCGTCGACGAGGAACTGGCCGACCGCGAATTCCGCTACCGCCACGACGATCTGCAAGGCAGCTTCGAACCGCTCGCGGCGACGTTGCGGCACGCGCTCGCGCGGGTGATCGAGACCCCGGTGCTGCCGCTGCGCTTCGAGGACCGCGGTGACCAGGTCCATATCTGCGTGGTCGACAAGCAGTGGAATCTCAAGAAGCTCGTATTCGCGATCTCGGCCGCGATGCCGGCCGACAAGCTGCGCCAGCTGCTGCCCCAGCAGACCAAGCTCGGTGCGGTCGAACAGATTCAGAAGCTGGTCGACCTGCAACTGCCGGGCGCCCGTCTGATCCCGCTGCCGAACCCGCCGCGTCAGATTCCCTATTACGCCCAAAGCACCTACTTCGAAGTCGAGTCGAGCGATCCGTTCTGGGCGCAGACGCTGGCCGGTTCGGCGATGGCGCTGCGCATCGTCGGCGATTTTCCGGACCTCCGTTTCGAAGCCTGGGGGTTGAGAGACGGCAAGGTGGCATGACTTTCGGTATGAACCGCTATCCACTATGAATCTGCTCAGAACTGTTTCATCCGCCATCCGGCGCGCGTCGCCGAGCTCCGATGTATTCGACCGGGCGATGGCGAATTTCGATCTGGCGACCCGGATGCCGACGCTGTCGTCGCTCACCAACGCAGCATCGGCCGCCGAACCGGCACCCGTCGACGAAGCCGGCCCTGCCGTGCCGGCCGCGCGAGACCATGCGGTGCTGCAGTTCCCCGTGCCGGCCGACCATGCGCGCGTGTCGCACGACGGCACGGACGCGGCGCCGGTGGTCTACAGCCAGAAAGGCGAACAGGTTGCGATCCTGAAGGCCGGCCAGCAGTCGGCGAGCTGGAGCAATCCCTTCCTGTCGCACGCGCTGCCCGCGATCCTGCAATTGCAGCGGCGTCTCGCGGACGGGCCGCTCAACCAGGCGGCGGTACGTACGCAGCTCGGCCTCGAAGTGCGACTCTACCGGGAGCGGCTCGCCAGCTCCGGTTGCGTATGGGAGCAGATCCGCGACGCGTCGTACCTGCTGTGCACGTATCTGGACGAGAACGTCAGCGACGCTGCGCGCGCCGCGTCGCAGGTGGCTTACGACGGCGAGCGCAGCCTGCTGGTGGAGTTCCACGACGACGCGTGGGGCGGCGAGGACGCGTTCGCCGATCTCGGGCGCTGGATGAAGGCGGATGAACCGCCCGTGGGCTTGCTGGCCTTTTACGAGCTGATCCTGTCGCTCGGCTGGCAAGGCCGCTATCGCGTGCTGGATCGCGGTGACGTGCTGCTGCAGGACCTGCGCTCGCAGCTGCACGCGTTGATCTGGCGCCACGTGCCGCCCGAGCCGCTCGGCACCGGATTGATCACGCCGGCGCGTCCGCGTCGCAGATGGTGGACGCCGGCGCGCGCGGCCGCGGCCGCGCTGGGCGCCGTGTTGCTGACCTACGGCCTGTTCAGCGCGGTGCTCGACTCGCAGGGGCGACCGGTGCGCAACGCGCTTGCCGCGTGGATGCCGCCGACCCGCACGATCAACCTGGCGGAAACGCTGCCGCCGCCGCTGCCGCAACTGCTGTCCGAGGGCTGGCTCACGGCGTACAAGCATCCGCAGGGCTGGTTGCTCGTGTTCCGCAGCGACGGCGCGTTCAACGTAGGCAAGGCGCAGGTGCGTGCCGATTTCGAACGCAACATCGAGCGGCTCGGATTGGCATTCGCGCCGTGGCCGGGCGACCTCGAGGTGATCGGCCACACGGACCAGCAACCGATCCGCACGAGCGAGTTCGCGAACAACCTGGCGCTGTCGGAGGCACGGGCACGCACCGTCGCCGACGAGCTGCGCAAAACCGCGTTGCCAGGCGGCGCGCAGGCGCCCGCCAACGCCGTGCAGCGGAACATCGAATTTTCGGGGCAGGGCGATACGCAGCCGATCGATCCGGCGCCGACGCCGGCGGCCTACGAGCGGAATCGGCGGGTGGACGTGCTGTGGAAGGTGATCCCCACGGGCGGCAGGCACACGTCGGATGCCGCCGCCACGTCAGGCGCCGGCCCGGTTGCACGGCCCGCGATGCCGGACGGCGTGACGATCGCTCCCGAACGCCAGTCGCCGTATGCAACTGAGGGCAAACAGCAATGATACGAACCAGTCTGCGGATCTTCGTCGCGGCCCTGATCGCGGTTCTGATTTGGTGGGTGGGCCCCTTGTTCGCGCTGGGTATCTACCGCCCGTTCGCGCCGGTCTGGGTGCGTGAAGTGCTGGTCGCGGCCGTGCTCGTGTGGGGACTGTGGCCGACGCTCGCGCGGCTTTGGGCGCGGCTTGCGATGAGTCCGCGCCGCGTGCGCACGTCGCAGCCGGCAGCGCGGGCCGATTTCATCGACGAGCGCTTGCGTGACCTGGATCGTCAGTTGAAGGCCCGTTGGCAGCGCGAGCCGCGCAGCCGCTGGAAGCACTGGGTCGGCGTGCTGCGCCGGCAGCATCGGGCAACGTTGCCGTGGTACCTCGTGCTGGGCGCGGAAGGGAGCGGCAAGACGAGCCTGGTGGCGAAGGCGATGAATGCGGTCGATGCCGACGTCGAGCGAACCCACGCGATCGAGCCGCTCGACGGCCGCGGCGACGACTTCAGTTTCCGCATCGCCAGCGACGCAGTGTGGTTCGACATCGGCGGCCGCTGGAACCTGCGCGACGGCATCGACGACACGTCGCTCGACGCGTGGAAGAAGCTGCTGAAGGGGCTGCGCCGCCTGCGCGACGGCGCACCGGTCAGTGGCGTGGTGCTGTGCGTCGACAGCGCGTCGATGGTCGATGCCCCGCTGGACGCCCGCCAGCGTCTCGCCGACGTCGTACATCGCCGGCTCGCGGACATGCGCGAGGTATTCGGGCAGCAAGCGCAAGTCTACGTCGCGTTGAACGGGATCGACCGGCTCGACGGCGCGGTCTCGATGCTGTCGCTGCTGGACGCCGGCCGCTGGGCGAGCGGCGTGGGCTTCTGCATGCCCGAGCAGGCGAGTGACGAAGGCGCGGCGTCGGCCGCCGCGAGCTGGCAGGGCGCATTGCAACACTTGCAGCAGCGGGTTCAGACGCAGGTGCTGTTCGCTGCGCCGGCGGCGACCGAGGTCGCGTCAAATTACGCACAACTGCGCTTCGTGGAAACGCTTAGCCAGCTGCACAAGGCGCTGCACGTCTGGCTGCAGACGGCGATCGCGCCCGGCGAGCTCCATGCGGCTGCGCGCCTGCGAGGCGTGTGGATGGGATCGATGGCGGAACTGGCCGTCGCGCAGCCGGGCGGCGCAACGCTCGGACACTCGGCGCAAACCCGGCCGCTGAGCGAACTGTGGACGCCGCTCTTCCGGCAGGTCGCGCTCGAGCGCGACGCGGTGCGGCCGAGCGGCAAGCAATCGTGGCGCAGCCAGGCCGGCCGCGTGCTGCGCTGGACGGCGCTGCCGGCCCTCGCGGTTTGCCTGCTGCTGTGGTTCGGCTGGAGCTATTTCGCCGAGCGCAACTATCTCGACGACGTGTGGGCGCAGTTCAGCGAAGCGAAGCGCCTCGCGCAGGCCCAGGTGTCGTACGGCCCTGACGGCGGCTCGCCGCTGCTCGACGTCGCGAGCCAGATGCGCTACGCGCAGGCGCAGGCGGAAGACGCCGGGCGGCGGATGGCAACGCCGTACTTCGAGCACGGGCTCGTCGCGGACGCGGCGCGCGACACGTACCAGCGCCAGCTGCAGAAGATGCTGATGCCCGAGCTGTACAACGAAGTCCGGCGCGTGCTGGTTGCGCAGGCGGACGGCACCCCCGGCGATGTCTATCAGACGCTCAAGGTCTACCTGATGCTGTGCCGGCCCGATCGACGCAACGCGACCGATGTCGAGCGCTGGCTGAGCAGCCGCTGGGACAGCTTGTCCGGCGGGCAGTATGGCGACGATGACCGGCGCGCGCTGCTGGCGCACGTGCGCGCGCTGATCGAGCTGCCGAAGCTGCCGGGTACGCCGGAGGACGCGAACCTGGTGCGCTCGGCGCGCGCGCGGGCCGCGCAGATTCCGATCGTGACGCGCGTGCTGCAGGATATTCATGCGCAGGGGTTGCCGGCCCAGGTCAGCGACATCTCGCTGTCGCGCGCCGCGGGTTTCGAATCGGCGATGAGCCTGCGGATGCGCAGCAATATCCCCGCGACCGACGTCGCGGTTTCCGGCTGGTTCACCCGGGCGGGCTACACGGACGTGTTCCTGCCGCGCCTGGAGAAGAGTGCGCGCGCGCTGCTCGAGGAGGAGAGCTGGGTGCTGCGCGACGAGCCGCTGCGCGGCAACAGCTTCGAGATCGACGGGCTGGTGCAGAAGCTCGCGGATTCCACCCGTGCTCAGTACCTGCAGGACTACATCACCGGCTGGCAGAACTTCCTCAACGATGTCACGGTGCGCAGCGTCGCGGGCCTCGACGACGCGTCGCAGCTCGCGGCGGCGATGATGGATCCGCAATCGCCGCTGGCGAGCCTGCTGCGCTTCGCGGCGCGCGAGACGACGCTCACCGGTGCGAGCGACGAAGGCAATATCGACAGCTGGATCGATCGCCAGAAATATCGCCTCGAAAAGGGGCGGCGGCAGATCGTGGGCGAACTGAGTGGCCAGCACTATCGCACCGTGCTGCTGCCGGAGTATGTCGTCGAGGATCACTTCCAGGCCATCCGGCAATTGGCCGCGCAGTTGAACAATCGCGGCGCGGAGATGAACAACCCGCTCGCCAGGCTGTTCGAGCCGCTGTACCGGCAACTGGGGCTCGTCAACGGCGCGTTGCTGGCGGGGCAGGTGCTGCCCGCGCAATACGACGCGTTCTCGCGGCTCAAGGAAACTGCCGCGCGCCAGCCCGAGCCGGTGCGGGGAATCATGCTCGACCTGATCGGCAACGGTAGCGCAATGACGACCCGCGAGTCGGGCGCGCTGCTCAATCGCGGCGCGGCAGGCGCGACATCGACCGTGTGCAGCACCGGATTCACGAGCCGCTACCCGTTCCGCCGCGGCGCGCGGGTCGACGCGGGCGTGGCGGATTTCGAGCGACTGTTCGGTGCCCAAGGGCTGATGGCGACGTACTTTCGCGATCATCTCGCGGCCTATGTCGATACGTCGGGCACGCCGTGGAAGGCGCTGCACTCCAACGGCGGGAACCTCGGCCTCGTGAACCCGGGCGTGCTGTCGTCGTACGAGACGGCTGATCGTATCCGCGGCGCGACGCTCGACGAATCCGGGCGCCTGAGAGTGTCCACCGTGCTGCGCTTCGTCGACATGGATTCGCAGATTTCGGAGGCACAGCTGATCGTCGGCGGACAGACGCTTCGGTATGCGCACGGCATGACTTCGCCGCACCGAATCGACTGGAACGGGCAGGACACCAAGCTCGCGATCCAGCTGCAGCTGAAAGCGGTCGACGGTCGGCTGAACACGATTCAGTTTGACGGACCTTGGGCATTGTTCCGCTTCTTCGACGCGGGACAGGCGGCCGGCGGGACAGCCGACCGTCGTGAAAGGCTGTATCACACGAGCATCGGGACGGTCCGGCTGGAGTGGCAGGCGCTGACAACGCCCTCGCCGATCTGGTCGGGCATCCTGCAGTCGTTCAGGTGCCCGTCGTGATGCACGAATGCGCCAACCGGCGCGAACTTTGAAAGGAGCAGAAGATGATTGATCCGAAGGCAATCCTGGCCGCGTGCACCAGTGCACATGAATACGGTCAGAGCGCAGGAAGCTCGATGGCGCAGCCGTTCATGGCTTCGATTCCCGACATGTCGGTGGCATCGTCACAGAACGCGAGCAACGTGATCGGCGGCGTTCATCAGATCGGCGGCAAGATGCTGGACCATATGGTGAACATCAAGTCGTCGGTCGACTCGCAGGTTGCCGCGCACCAGGACGCGCAGCAGCGGCAGAAGACCTACGATTTCAACGTCAACATGAATGACCTGCGGTCTACCAACGGGGCTGGCTTTCCGCAGGAAATGCCGGCTGACTTCTTCGCGCCGTTCAAGACCGGGAAGTAACCGGCCTGGACTCGAACGCCCTGCCGCTCGTGGGAGTTGGCGGGCCAGCTACTGCGGTCCGGAAAGGATTGGCGATTCTGGTCTTAATGATTTGCATACCAAAATATTTTCAAAGGTAAATGGATGATGAAGAAAATTGTTTTCGGACTGGTTTTTGTAACGTGCTCCATGAGCGCTTATGCGCAATTCGGCCAACTGATTCAGTCGGTCAAGGATCAGGTGACGAGCGCTGCGCAGACGCAGGTTAGCCAGGGCGTCCGCTCGGCGACGAACGATGCGGTGCAGTCGGCGACGACGCAAACGCGAAAAGCAGTTGATTCGGTTCGCTCGTCCGGTAGCAGCGCGAAAAAGGATGGCGAGGACGCAAAACCACAGTGACGCGAACCGGGGCGGCGCTGCCGGGAGCGCCGCCCGAAGCGGCCTGCGCCGCGTATGCCGGACAATTGAAAGAGGCAGGAATGATGATGTTTTCAATGATTTCGGCAGTGGGTGTGACCGTCGCGATCACGCTCATTTCACTGATCTTCACGATATCGGTCGCGCTGCCCCGGTTCATCTCGGCAACGCGGGCCGACACGGAAGTCACGGACGGCTATCCGGCCATTGCCGATGTCGTCGAAATTGCGCAGACGGGGGTGACGCTCAACCAGGTGCCGCAGATGCGCATGGTTCTGCGCATCCACGGCACCGATGCGCGCAGGGAAGTCAGGATCCGGCAATACGTCGATCTCGGGAACATGCCGCGCGTCGGGGAGCGGGTGAGGGTCGTCGTCGACAAGGCCGATCCGACGCGGGTGACGTACCTGTGCGTCGCGCTGCAGGGAAGTTGATCGTCTGACTATCTGATCACATTCGGACGCTTACGCCGGAAGCGTCCGTTGAAGCGTTTGACCTTCGTGTCCGATTGGACACCTCATTTGCCTATACCGCGAAATCGGGCGCGACAAATGTTCACTATTCCCCGGCTTTGGTCGTGCGATCATCAGCCGAAAATTCGCAGCGAGACAAATCATGCGTCGCGTCGCGATGTCGGCGGGGGCACCTGCAACGGAAGGCAGGATGTCCGGCTTGCCGATGGCGGTCGCACCGATCCGGCAATAGAAGGGGCGCTTGAACAATGGTGCGTACATGAACACTCAAGTCACAGATGCGACGCGTATCGCACCCGAGCGGATGTCGCCGCTCGCGCAGGAATTCCTGGGCAAGATAGGCCGCAGTGGCGTCTCGGATACCGCCTTCAAGGTTGCGCTGATGGTTGTGCCGATGCTCAGCTCGGAGTCGTGGCAGATGGTGTTGCTGAGAGACGTCGCGAAGCATCTCGGAATTTCCCGGCAGGAGGCCCTGATCGCAGCAGGCGAACTGGTGACCATCGGTGCGCTCGAACGGCGTCCGTCGGGATTAGCCGCGCGCAGGTTGCAGGCGTTTCGACTTCGCGAGCGATTCCAGGTGGCCAACCGCAAACCATCGTCGATGCCACGCCAGCCGGAAAGCAAGGCATACCTGTCACGGTCGCTCAACGGCACCGAACTCGTCGGAAATCATGCTTGAGAACCGTACGAGGGCACCCTGGTGGGGCGGACTGTCTCCTGAGGAAGTCGGAGAGTTCTGGCTCGATCGTCTGCAATTCCAATGGTTATGCAGCGTACGCGCGGCATGGGGCGACAACGTCGTGATCCAGATTTACGGCGGTTTGGTACGGCTGCGCAGTGAAGAGGGCGACTTGCGTTTCGCCAGCAATGCGGAACTTTGCTCGGCGGCGCAACGTCGTCAGCCAGGACGATCGGCAAAATATTGAGCGGCAACACGATCTGTCGTGGCCGCTTGCCGCCCGATCGCGAATTCATTGGAATCGTTCTGCTTACCGGGCGACCCAACCTTCAACGCCCGAGATCAGCTTTGCCGTCAGCGCGCCCCAGTCGCCCATCGTGTCTGGCCTGAGCACTTTCAGTGATGGGTACCAGGGCGTCGTATCCGCATGATGTTCGTAGCGCCAATCGGCGCATCGTGTGTTGAGCAACAAGTAGCCCGGTTTGTTCAGCGCACCCGCGGCGTGACTGAGGACCCCATCGTTCCCGACGAAGCCGTCCGATCGGTCGATGATGCCGATGACTTGTGCGAGGCTGGCCTGCGTCGGCAGGATCGTATAGCGCCGCGGATCCTTCGAGTACGGTCCGTTGTCCCAACACGTCCGTTCATAGCCACGCTGCATGACGATCCAATGGATGTCGTCCGAAGCCTCCCATAGCGGGGCTAGATGCTGATGGCGCGGGCTCCTGCTCGCATAGAGATTGTCCGATTCGCAAGAGGACCAGAAAATGCCGACGCACCGCCTGCCTTGCGCGCGCCGGCGAATCTCGCCCATCATTTGCTCGACTTGCTCATCCTCACGCGACGCGAGATAACGGCCGGTGACGCCATAATCGAGCACTGGGAAAAGGGATGCAAACAACGCAAATGGACTGGTCCACATGTGCGTGTCGTTGCGCCCACGCGCGAAGCCGGCAGCCCTTAGGCGGTCGGCAAGGTGCTGGTCGTGTTCGTTGATCTCGCAATCGCCCGTGAGCCCATGGAACACCGCATCGCAGTCGACCTCGACGCCAAGTGCCTGTAAGACTCGCGCATACCGCACCCATTGAAGAAAGTCGCCGAATCCGCACGAAAACCCTTTGACGGTCAGGCGCTTCGGCAGCGCATGCTGTCCGCACCAGTAATGCTCGACATCCTGTGCCGGCCACAGCTCGGCGACCGCCGTCGGACTGCAATAGGTCTGGTGGAAAGCCTGGACGCCGGTCGCGATGGTGTGGCTGCGCATGACGCTGCGCGCACGATAATGCTCGCTCATGCAGGATTCGGGTACCGAGGCATCGCGCTGCGCGAGCAGCGCCGCGTCATCTTCCCCTAGATAGTGATTGCCGCACAGCCGCAGATAATAAGATGAAGCGCTCCCGATCGCTGCCTTGGATGCCAGCATCTCGAGCCCTGAAAGGCCCACGTCCTTGAGGCCCAGATGCGCGCAGATATCCGCGAGGCAATGGAAATGCATGCCGAACGCGCCTGCCTCGCGCGTGAGTTTGAAACAGATATCGAGCGCGTCGAGGAAGCGGCCTGACCGATAGTACATCTGGGCCAGCCAATACCAGTACTCCGCACTTCCTTTGTCCGACTCGTGGCGTGATGAAAGGAAGGCGCTACATGCGTCAATGTGGCCACGGAGCAGCGCCGGTTGAAGCTTGTCGTAGCTATCGACATTCATGTTTGACTCGATTGCGATTTGGGATTCCTCTCGAAGAAGCGGAGCTGACGACGCATGCCGGAACGTCGGAAACTCACTTCAGACTTGAAGCCTCAAAACAAAACCCTCGCTCGTGGCGAGGGTTGTAAGCAGTCCGAACTCCGAAGAGCAGGGTTTCATCGAATAGAAAACCAACGCACGTCAGACCGACAGCAAGGTGCGAATGGTGTGCGTTTCCCAAATGCCGATGACCGGGCGCCACTGTACTGCGCCATCGATGCCGTCCTCGACTTCCATCACGGGAGGCGGAAACGAAAACGGTGCCGCTTCAAATTTGATGGGTCGATATTCGAAGTTCACGCCGTCTTGTGTTCTTTCCAGATCACTATTCGCGAGGTCCGGATAGTGCTTGTCAGACACCGTCGACAAACCTATATATCGAATGTCGCTACGGACGATATTCCTGAGAGACTTGAGTACGAGGTCGTTCGAGAAATGGATGAAGCAATCCCGCACGAGAAGCAAATCAGCCGAAGGCAATTCGTCGCTAACGATATCCAGCACGACAAATTTTCGAGATTTTGAACCGAACTTCGCCGTATTTTCTTCGACGAGATCAGGGACGATGTCGCCGCCGATATACTCGACACCAGCCAGGTCGACTTCCTTCATCCAGTTGAAATCCCCGCACGGCACGTCCAGCACCCTCGAGACGTCGAGCTTGCGTAACGCCCCCGGCAGTTCTTCAATCAGCCGTTTCGTATACCAAAGTTCCGAGCCCGCTCCCGATCGACTCTCGCCGCTCGCCCAAGCATTGTGCTTGTAGACTGACTCGAAGAACTTGCGACGACCGTCCATCATTTACCCCAACGCCGAACTGTAGTCAGTATCGTAGCGTGCAGCGCAGACCACATTGTCAAAGAATCTGAACTATCCCGCGGCCGGCCATGGCGCCCTGGCGTATCGGATCGCGCGGCGTCGAACGACAGCTGTGCAGATTGGCGGACCCCACGGGCGCAAGCAGGACGCCTTCGTTTTGATGTCATGGGTCGATCTGTCAGTCCGGCGCTCGGCCGTAGCGGCGCGTTACCGTTAGATTCGAGCGTGGTGGGATGACGATCTTCGCGCGAATGTGAATATTTCTGAAACGATGTGATGTGGTCCTGATTAAATGTGACACATGTTTGCATTGCGAATCGAGATTGGATGTAGATTCATGAAATGTGAATTTCATCGGAAAGATTGTCGTCGCTTGAATTCGA
Organism: Burkholderia sp. SRS-46; assembly: GCF_004343775.1. Taxonomy (GTDB): domain Bacteria; phylum Pseudomonadota; class Gammaproteobacteria; order Burkholderiales; family Burkholderiaceae; genus Burkholderia. The sequence goes on from NZ_PTXL01000012.1 coordinate 281,467, forward strand.
GTGTCCGTTTTTTGTTGCTCTGAATGGAAAATTTGACCTGGCGAGAGTGTGGTGTGAAGTCGTATCGAGAATACCTTGAGAAAATGGCGATGCTGGATGCTCGTGTCAAAGACGAGCGATTGGTCGCTGCCGAAGCGATCCTGAACGAGATTCGATTTTGTGTTCGTGATTTTGGATTTGCGCCGCAAGATATCTTTCCCCCTGAAGTCTTGCGGCAAACAACTAAACGTCGAGCACGCTACTTTGATCCGGTCAGCGGTGCGACATGGTCGGGAGTCGGGCGGGCTCCTGAATGGATTCGTGGCAAGGAACGCAAGCAGTTTGAGTTGTCCGGTTTCGATGACGGCAACGAGAACGCGTCGTGACGGTGCACGAGACATTCGTGCCACCGGTTGTGCATCGCCGACAACATACTCGATTCGGCAAAGTATTCCGCGTCCGAGATGATCGCACCGGGGTGCGCGGCGTCGCGCGTATGCCGGCTTCGCGCCGATCATCCTGTGCTCCGGCATCGAGCGGGCAGTCTCGGCAATGAGCGCGGCATCGCGGCATGCCCTGACATGACCGGACACGCTCAGGTTGGAAAATTGACTTGCAGGCGAAATGCGTGTATCGAGCGGTATTTCAGGTCGTCGACCACCCCGTAGCCAGATTTCGCGCCTTCAGCCTGTTCGATCCGTGTGCGCTCCCGGTCGGGCTTCAGACTTTTTTCGCAGTCCATCCCGTGACATTTCCGCCATCGGCACCTTGAGTTTGCGATTCACGCCTTCGGGCAGACGCAGGCGGCCCAACTCAGCTGGCTCAAGTCCGCCATCCTTCCTCTGTACGCAAGTCGTCAGCCGCACTGATGCCTCGCTTGCAACGCATCCCTTCGAAAGTGGCCTCGGGCTCGACTGGCTTCAACGAAAACGCAATAGGTTCCTCGGCATATCGGGACACCTTAACGACATCGATTCCTGCCGGTCGGCCGTCTTCATCTCGCCGGAACCATTGCCGCCAAACAGGATGAAACCCCTGGGTGCGGGTAGGTCGAGAGCGATCTGGAGCGCAGATTCACAATTCTTAAAAGTATTTGTGACAAATGTTTTCATTGTGGATCGACGGGAAAAATACGATTGATACCAGACCGTACGAGAAGCTGGTTGGCGGCATGCGGATTGAGAACTACTGATTGGCGTCGCTTTGGTGATGGCGGAAATCCTGACTCTGATCTTCCGTAAAAGAAAAAATATGATTTATGTGATGAATGCCATTCTGGAGTCGGGCGGGGCATAAAGAATTTTCTTGTTCGCGGCAGATGGTCCGAATGTGGCGACCTGTGTCTGGCTCATTTGGGTGTTGATTTCCCCGATTGATGGCGTGCCGATATTTTGGGTTGTAGTTATTTTTTAGTGAATTGCTATCGCGCGTATTCCGCGTAGATCAGTAGAAAAATTTCAAGAATCAGCTCAGTGCCGAGAAGCAGCGCGTGATCTGGTGAGAGGATAAAAATGAATAAATCGTATCGAACCATTTGGAACGAGTCTCTCGGTGCATGGGTTGCGGCGTCCGAACTCGATTCGGCTCGTACTAAAGGCGGGCGTACGGGTTCTGCCAGGCTTATTTTCGGCTTGTTGCTTCTGGGCGCGGTGCAGGCAAGTAACGCCGGTACCTATGCATTCTCATCCGGTAGCTCTTGTGGAGTCTCGACAGCTAGTAGTGGTTCCGGGCTCACTACGGGCGTGGGGCCGGATGGCATCCGTAGTTATACGGCGTCCCTCTCCACTGCCGCATCGCCCTCCACAGGTGGTCCCAGCGATGGCAACGGCTGGTACTCGAACGTCGCCGGGTGCGGCGCGAACGGCGGCAACCTTCTTGGGGTGACCATTTTTGGTTCGTTTGCTTCAGCGGCCGGTGATGGTGCGGTCGCTTTCGGCATGGGAAGTTACGCGGGTAAGCTTGCCACTGCGGTCGGTCTACAGGCCACTGCTGCAAACACCTCGAGTGTCGCCATTGGATACAACTCGAGTGCGGGTACGTCAACGGCGACGAATGCGACTGCTGTTGGTGCTACGAGTACTGCATCCGGCTCTGTTGCGTCTGCATTTGGCTATGGCGCAATTGGAAGCGGTGCGAGTGCAACGGCACTTGGAAATGTTGCAGTTGCGAGCGGAGCAGCCGCTTTCGCGGAAGGTTTTTCGGCAAGTGCGTCGGGAACCAACGCGATTGGCATGGGTATAACCGCAAACGCTGCTGCGAGCAATGCTATTGCAATTGGCAGTCAAGCTGCCGTTGTTGCTGCGGCCAACTCGGGTATCGCAATAGGCTCGAGCGCCACCTCATCGGGTATTCAGTCGACTGCTGTTGGTGCTACGAGTACTGCGTCTGGCACTGTCGCGTCTGCATTTGGCTATGGCGCAATTGGAAGCGGTGCGAGCGCAACCGCACTTGGAAATGTTGCCGTTGCGAGCGGATTGGCCTCTTTCGCGGAAGGTTATTCGGCAAACGCTGCTGCGAGCAATGCTATTGCGATTGGCGCCCAATCTACCGTTGCCGCTGCGAACACGTCGGGTATCGCGATAGGGCGCGGCGCAACGGTCAGCGGCGCATACGGCATCGCCCAGGGTGACGGCATCGTGTCCGGCGCGACCGGCCAGAACGTTGCGATCGGCTCGAGCGGCACGACGGCCAACAGCAGCACGGCAGCCGGCGGTGCGGTCGCGATCGGTCGCGGCCAGACGGCGACGGGCAACGGCGCGGTTGCGATTGGCGACCCGAACACGGCGATTGGTACCGGCGCCGTCGCGCTCGGTGCGAACGACACGTCGAGCGGCCAGGGCGCCGTCGCGATCGGCAACGCCAATTCCGTGACCGGTCAAGGCTCGGTCGCGTTGGGCAACAGCAGCACGGTCACCGCGGCCGGCGGCGTCGCGATCGGCGATACCGCGGTCTCCAGCGCCACCAACGCCCAGGCCTTCGGCGCCGGCGCCAACGCGAGCGTGGCGGGCTCGGTCGCGCTCGGTTCCAACGCCGTCACGACCGGCCCCGCGAACACCGCCACCGGTGGCACGGGTAGCGTCAGCAGCACGACGATCGGCGGTCAGACGTTCAGCAACTACGCCGGCGCGAGTTCCGCCGCCGGTGTGGTCAGCGTCGGCGCAGCCGGGACGGAGCGTCGCATCCAGAACGTCGCCGCCGGCCTGGTCAGCGCGACCAGCACCGACGCGATCAACGGCAGCCAGCTTTATTCGGTCGCCAGCACGACGACGTCGAGCATCGCCAGCCTGTCCACGTCCGCGTCGACCGGCATTTCGTCGGCGAACAGCTCGATCGCATCGTTGTCCACGTCGACCTCGACCGGGATCAGCACGGCGCAAAGCGGTGTCAACTCGCTGTCGACGGGCCTGAGCGCGACCAACAGCTCGGTGGCGTCGCTGTCGACGTCGACGTCGACGGGGATCAGCACGGCGCAAAGCGGTGTCAACTCGCTGTCGACGGGCTTGAGCGCGACCAATAGTTCGGTGGCGTCGCTGTCCACGTCGACGTCGACGGGGATCAGCACGGCGCAGAGTGGGGTCAATTCGCTGTCGACGGGCTTGAGCGCGACCAATAGTTCGGTGGCGTCGCTGTCGACGTCGACGTCGACGGGTATTTCGTCGGCCAACAGTTCGATCGCGTCGCTGTCCACCTCGACCTCGACGGGCATCAGCTCGCTGTCGACGGGGCTCAGCACGGCCAACAGCACGGTGGCGTCGCTGTCGACGTCCACGTCGACGGGCATTTCGTCGGCGAACAGCTCGATCGCCTCGCTGTCCACGTCGACCTCGACGGGTATCAGCTCGCTGTCGACGGGGTTGAGTGCAACCAACAGCTCGGTGGCGTCGCTGTCGACGTCGACGTCGACGGGGATCAGCACGGCACAGAGCGGTGTCAACTCGCTGTCGACCGGCCTGAGCACCGTCGTTTCCACGACCAACAACCTCGGCAGCAGCACTGCCGCGGCACTGGGCGGTGGCGCATCCTACAACCCGGCGACCGGCACGGTCAGCGCACCGTCGTACACGACGTACAACGCGAACGGCACGACGACCACCGCCAACAACGTCGGCTCGGCGATCGACAACATCAACAGCCAGGGCATCAAGTACTTCCACGCCAATTCGACCGCCGCGGACAGCAAGGCCCTCGGCACCGACTCGGTGGCGATCGGCCCGAACGCCGTTGCCAACAACGCCGGCGACGTTGCGCTCGGCTCCGGCTCGGTCACGGCCGCGGCCAACCCGACGTCCGGCGCCAATGTTGGCGGCACGAACTACACGTTCGCCGGCACTAATCCGACCAGCGTGGTGAGCGTCGGTGCGCAAGGCTCGGAACGTCAGATCACCAACGTCGCCGCCGGCCAGATCACCGCCAGCAGCACGGACGCGATCAACGGCTCGCAGCTCTTCGCGACCAATACGGCGATCAACTCGCTGTCCACGTCGACGTCGACCGGTATCAGCTCGCTGTCGACTGGGCTGAGCACGACCGACAGCACGGTGGCGTCGTTGTCGACGTCCACGTCGACGGGTATTTCGTCGGCCAACAGCTCGATCGCTTCGCTGTCCACGTCGACCTCGACGGGGATTAGCTCGCTGTCGACGGGGCTGAGCACGACCGACAGCACGGTGGCGTCGTTGTCGACGTCCACGTCGACGGGCATTTCGTCGGCGAACAGCTCGATCGCTTCGCTGTCCACGTCGACCTCGACGGGGATTAGCTCGCTGTCGACTGGGCTGAGCACGACCGACAGCACGGTGGCGTCGTTGTCGACGTCCACGTCGACGGGTATTTCGTCGGCGAACAGCTCGATCGCTTCGCTGTCCACGTCGACCTCGACGGGCATCAGTTCGCTGTCGACGGGGCTGAGCACGACCGACAGCACGGTGGCGTCGTTGTCGACATCCGCGTCGACGGGTATTTCGTCGGCGAACAGCTCGATCGCTTCGCTGTCCACGTCGACGTCGACGGGGATTAGCTCGTTGTCGACGGGCCTGAGCACGACGAACAGCACGGTTGCCTCGCTGTCGACGTCCACGTCGACGGGCATTTCGTCGGCCAACAGCTCGATCGCGTCGCTGTCCACGTCGACCTCGACGGGCATCAGTTCGCTGTCGACGGGGCTGAGCACGACCGACAGCACGGTGACGTCACTGTCGACGTCCGCGTCGACGGGTATTTCGTCGG
>NZ_PTXL01000013.1 GCF_004343775.1 Burkholderia sp. SRS-46
TTGCCTGATGACCATAGCGAGTCGGTCCCACCCCTTCCCATCCCGAACAGGACCGTGAAACGACTCTACGCCGATGATAGTGCGGATTCCCGTGTGAAAGTAGGTAATCGTCAGGCTCCCTAAGCCAGAAACCCCCGCCCGAAAGGCGGGGGTTTTTGCATTTCCAGCCCAGGAAATGCGCGGTGCTAGCCAAGCGCAATACGGCTGGAGCTGAGGTGTCGATTCTGACCGAGATCGCATCCACGCAATCGGCGCAAATTCAATTCGGCTACCTCGGTTGGCCGAGCACCGGCAACTGGTGTTGCCGAGGCCGGCATCCACCTGTCGACCGTTCGAAGCGGCGCCGCTCTCAGTCAGCAGCCGGTCTGATCGAGCGCTCGACCACCTATTCGCTGCAATTTCCTGTCAGGGATTTGCGCAATACCGCGCGCGGCCTGGCGTTGTGCGTCTTGCTGTCCGACAATGAGTTATCTCTTCCCATCTGCACGCGTACTGAACGCTTCTTCCACGAAAATTGCCGCGGCCATCCCGCGGCTACAAGGCTCGCTTTGCGTTTCTCGCAACCAGGTTGGCTGCCCGTGTGAGCGTCGCGCTGGGTTCGGCTTGCCTGAACTCCAACGTTTCTTGTTGAAGACGCCGAATGATCGTGGCGCAATGAAACTGCGCGCCGGAATTGCGTCGGATGACGCAAAGTGGCGCTATCAAGTGCCGTTCTTCACCTAACCACCAGATATCACCTGGAACCCACTCATCCGAGGAGTTGAGCGTCCGGTTCGCGGCAAAGGCGAGGGGATCCGGCCGCAGCGCCAGTTGCAACGTGTGTGCGCGTCGCCGGGCGGACGCCGTCAGAAATCCGCGCTGTTCTTTTTGACGAGCACGGGTTGGCCGTCTCGTAACACGTAGATTTCCTCGATGAGCGAATAGGCGGTGCCGCCGAAGCAATCCCGTCCTTCCCCGATCAGCGCAAAGCGCGCGCCGCTTGCGTCGATGCCGGTCGATCGCACTGCACACGCCGTGCTTGGATCACTCAGTGCGGAATCCTTGGCTGGCGGAAACCGGCGCGTCGTGTTTCGACCTTGATCCCGGGTCAGGACGAGCATCGCGGAGCAGCGCGCGTCGGACGTCGATGCCTCGGCGTCGCAGGTCGGCTGTCCAACGTCATCGGACATATGAGGCGCGGCGAAAGCGCCCGCATCGAACCCCACGCAGATATTCGCGTTCAGCTGAACGAGGCGGGCGTCATACGGGCATGCAGGATGCCGCGTGTACGCAGCGGATTCACTGCGATAAGCCGACCACATGCTGACGTTGGTCGGCTTGCACGAAGGGGCGAGGCATTGGGCGCTGCATTGAAGGGCGTTCGCCGAGATCGCGGCGCCGAGCTTGTGAGGCAAGCCTGGGCGTGGGCGCATATCGTCGCCGAGCAAAGGCAGTAACGCGTCCAGGCACGCCGCGCTGTCGGATTCGGTTGGCGGGGCGCTGTCTCCGGCGGCGATCAGGTAGGCCGACGCATCGTTGAGCAGCCATGCATAGGCGATCGCGTCCTGACTCATCGGCCGTGCTGCGGGCGAGCCGCTATGCGCCGAGCTTAGGCAGCCGGCATCGAGCGCCGGCTTCAACCTGTCATATGCAGCGAGCGCTGCAGCTGCCCTGGGGCGTCCCGCGGCGCGGCTGTCTTCCAGGGCCTGCTGACGAACCTTCGCAATCGTGCTCGAGCGACACCTCGTGTCTGTCGGGTCGGCCGCATGTGCGGTCAGTGCGGTCAAGGCCGTGATGGTGATCGCAAGAGCAAGCAGGCGCATGAGGATTTGTGCGGGGAAGATAACGGAAGGCTAGGAATGGTATCGAGACCGCTGCCGACGTCGGCAGGGCCCCCGATCTACACTTCTTCGTGCCTGAGCGGTGGCTCCATTGGCGAGTCCAACCGCCGGGAGGGGCAGAAATGCCCACTGCGTGCAGCCGGTAGCTCGCGTCAGACAGGCGTGTGATAAATGGCGCGAAGTCTCGCTTTCCCGCCAGTAGAGCGAGTCTGAAGCCACCGAGAACACCACCTGCGGGGACGACGAAGTCATCCGGCACGAAATTTGCGGAAAATTTGCGTCTACCCGCTTGGCATTGTGCGAAAGAGGTCGTATGATAGCGGTCTTTCGTTTTTAGCGCAGATGCAGATCGGCGCTAAAGGCGGAGTCTGACGAAGATGTAGCGCCGATCGGCAACATCTCGTGCTTGCCTTAGCCGGGCAGGGGCGGGGGTCGGTGGTAAAGCAGGGGTCGGGAAGAGAGTGAAAATAATCTTCCGGATGTGCTTGACACGAGTGCGATGCGCCCTCATAATCGTCAGTTCTCTACGGAGGGGTGCCCGAGTGGCTAAAGGGGGCAGACTGTAAATCTGTTGGCTTACGCCTACGTTGGTTCGAATCCAACCTCCTCCACCAAGATATCAGCGCAGTGAGCGGTAAGGAATCGTTAGTGGCCCGTGCGGGTGTAGCTCAATGGTAGAGCAGAAGCCTTCCAAGCTTACGACGAGGGTTCGATTCCCTTCACCCGCTCCAGACCGCTAAGTTGAAGCTTAAAGCGCCCATGTGGCTCAGTGGTAGAGCACTCCCTTGGTAAGGGAGAGGTCGGCAGTTCGATCCTGCCCATGGGCACCAGCAGTAAAAAGTCAGTGTCTTGTTTGCGCGCGGCGCAATCTGTGAAATTCCTTTTGGGAGTCGAAAATGGCCAAGGGTAAATTCGAGCGGACCAAGCCGCACGTGAACGTTGGTACGATTGGTCACGTTGACCACGGCAAGACGACGCTGACGGCAGCGATCACGACGGTGCTGACGAAGAAGTTCGGCGGCGAAGCGAAGGCATACGACCAGATCGATGCGGCGCCGGAAGAAAAGGCACGCGGCATCACGATCAACACCGCGCACGTCGAGTACGAAACGGCTAACCGCCACTACGCACACGTCGACTGCCCGGGCCACGCTGACTATGTGAAGAACATGATCACGGGCGCGGCGCAGATGGACGGCGCGATCCTGGTGTGCTCGGCAGCAGACGGCCCGATGCCGCAAACGCGTGAGCACATCCTGCTGGCGCGTCAGGTTGGCGTTCCGTACATCATCGTGTTCCTGAACAAGTGCGACATGGTGGACGACGCTGAACTGCTCGAGCTGGTCGAGATGGAAGTTCGCGAACTCCTGTCGAAGTACGACTTCCCGGGCGACGACACGCCGATCGTGAAGGGTTCGGCCAAGCTGGCGCTGGAAGGCGACACGGGCGAGCTGGGCGAAGTGGCGATCATGAACCTGGCGGACGCACTGGACACGTACATCCCGACGCCGGAGCGTGCGGTTGACGGCGCGTTCCTGATGCCGGTGGAAGACGTGTTCTCGATCTCGGGCCGCGGTACGGTGGTGACGGGTCGTGTCGAGCGCGGCATCGTGAAGGTCGGCGAAGAAATCGAAATCGTCGGTATCAAGCCGACGGTGAAGACGACCTGCACGGGCGTGGAAATGTTCCGCAAGCTGCTGGACCAAGGTCAGGCAGGCGACAACGTTGGTATCCTGCTGCGCGGCACGAAGCGTGAAGACGTGGAGCGCGGCCAGGTTCTGGCGAAGCCGGGTTCGATCACGCCGCACACGCACTTCACGGCTGAAGTGTACGTGCTGAGCAAGGACGAGGGCGGCCGTCACACGCCGTTCTTCAACAACTACCGTCCGCAGTTCTACTTCCGTACGACGGACGTGACGGGCTCGATCGAGCTGCCGAAGGACAAGGAAATGGTGATGCCGGGCGACAACGTGTCGATCACGGTGAAGCTGATTGCGCCGATCGCGATGGAAGAAGGTCTGCGCTTCGCAATCCGTGAAGGCGGCCGCACCGTCGGCGCAGGCGTCGTCGCCAAGATCATCGAGTAAGCCAGTTATTCGTTGATCGACAGTTTTGGGGCTGGCATCAGCCAGTCCCAACATGGTCTAGGGGTATAGCTCAACTGGCAGAGCGTCGGTCTCCAAAACCGAAGGTTGGGGGTTCGATTCCCTCTGCCCCTGCCAAAAAATCGCCACGTGTCCTACGTGGCATTTGTTTTAGGGTGTTATGGCGAATCCATCCGTCGAAACTGTAAATACCTCCGGCGATAAGCTGATGCTGGCCCTGGGTGTATTGTTGGTATTGGCCGGATTCGTGGGCTTCTTCTGGCTGGGTAGTCAGGAGTGGTACGTCCGCGGTGCCGCACTGGCGGTAGGGCTGATCGCTGGTGTGGCCGTCGGTCTGATGTCGGCGCCTGGCAAAGGCCTGATCGCATTTGCCAAGGATTCGTACAAGGAAGTCCGGAAGGTCGTTTGGCCCACCCGCAAGGAAGCAACGCAAACCACACTCGTCGTGTTCGGTTTCGTGCTCGTGATGGCGATTTTCCTCTGGCTGAGTGACAAATCCATCGAATGGGTGATTTTCTCGGCGATTCTGGGTTGGAAATGATATGAGCGATACTCCGGCATCCCCGAGCGGAAAGCGTTGGTACGTCGTGCACGCCTACTCCGGCATGGAGAAGAGCGTGCAACGGGCGCTTCAGGAGCGCATTGAACGTGCCGGCATGCAGGACAAATTCGGTCAGATCCTGGTTCCGACCGAAGAAGTGGTCGAAGTCAAGGGCGGCCACAAGGCAGTGACGGAGCGTCGTTTCTTCCCCGGCTACGTGCTGGTGGAAATGGAAATGACGGACGAAACGTGGCACCTCGTGAAGAACACCGCGAAGGTCACGGGTTTCGTCGGCGGTGCGCGTAACCGCCCGACGCCGATTTCCCCCAAGGAAGTCGAGAAGATCATGTCGCAGATGCAGGAAGGCGTGGAGAAGCCGCGCCCGAAGACCCTGTTCGAGGTCGGCGAGATGGTTCGGGTCAAGGAAGGCCCCTTCACGGATTTCAATGGCACCGTCGAAGAAGTGAACTACGAGAAATCGCGTGTGCGTGTGTCGGTCACCATCTTTGGTCGCGCCACCCCGGTCGAGCTCGAGTTCGGCCAGGTCGAAAAAGTTTGATCCCGATTCGGTGGGCAGCCTCGGCTGCCCACCTTCGCGCTTACGGTCCGCGTCATGACCGTTGAGGAGCGTCAGTAGCCAGCGGCGAAAGCGCGTTATTACTCACCGAACGCCTCTTCCGGCGTTCCAATGAGGTTCACAAATGGCAAAGAAGATTATCGGCTTTATCAAGCTGCAGATCCCTGCAGGTAAAGCCAACCCGTCGCCGCCGGTCGGTCCGGCACTGGGCCAGCGCGGCCTGAACATCATGGAGTTCTGCAAGGCGTTCAACGCGCAGACTCAAGGCATGGAGCCGGGTCTGCCGGTGCCGGTGGTCATCACGGCATTCGCTGACAAGAGCTTCACGTTCGTGATGAAGACGCCGCCGGCGACCGTCCTGATCAAGAAGGCGGCGAAGGTGGACAAGGGCTCGAGCAAGCCGCACACCGACAAGGTCGGTTCGATCACGCGCGCTCAAGCTGAAGAAATCGCGAAGACCAAGATGCCGGACCTTACGGCAGCTGATCTGGACGCAGCCGTTCGCACCATCGCTGGTAGCGCACGCTCGATGGGCATCACCGTGGAGGGTGTGTAAATGGCTAAGATCTCCAAGCGCCGCCAGGCATTTGCCGCCAAGGTCGACCGTCAGAAGCTGTACGCGATCGAAGACGCACTCGCGCTCGTGAAGGAATGCGCGAGCGCGAAGTTCAACGAGTCGATCGACGTCGCAGTCCAGCTCGGCATCGATGCGAAGAAGTCGGACCAGGTCGTTCGTGGTTCGGTCGTTCTGCCGGCAGGTACGGGCAAGTCGGTTCGCGTTGCCGTGTTCGCGCAAGGCGAGAAGGCCGAGCAAGCGCGTGCAGCAGGCGCGGAAATCGTCGGTATGGAAGACCTGGCTGAGCAGATCAAGGCTGGCCAGATGGACTTCGACATCGTGATCGCTTCGCCGGACACGATGCGTATCGTCGGTACGCTGGGTCAGATCCTCGGCCCGCGCGGCCTGATGCCGAACCCGAAGGTCGGCACCGTGACGCCGGACGTCGCGACCGCCGTCAAGAACGCGAAGGCTGGTCAGGTCCAGTTCCGCGTCGACAAGGCCGGTATCATCCACGCGACCATCGGCCGTGCATCGTTCGAATCGACCGCGCTGCGCAGCAACCTGTCGGCGCTGATCGAAGCGCTGCAGAAGGCGAAGCCGGCAACGAGCAAGGGCGTGTACCTGCGCAAGATCGCACTGTCGAGCACGATGGGCGTCGGCGTGCGTGTCGACCAGGCTACGCTGGCAGCACAGTAAGCAAGAATTCGGGCCGCTTCACGAAGCGGCCTTAAAGGGCTTTGGGCGGTTGTCCGCGCAGTACGGTGGGCAACCGGTTATCAAAGACCGTTGGTGGGAGCGTCGCAGTCAGGCAACCCCTTAATGCAAGCCAACGCAGATGGCGAACCCGAAATAGTTTTGCAGTGGTGAAGCCGCAGGCCGTGAAGCGATTCGCGGCGTGAGGTGGAAATACTCCTAACGAGTCGGACGCCGTTGTTGAACGAGGTACGCGAGGCTTTGTGCCAACCGTATCGTTTCTGGAGGCTAACCGTGCCGCTTAATAGAGAAGACAAGCAAGCCGTCGTCGCTGAGGTTGCCGCGCAAGTCGCGAAGGCCCAGACCGTCGTGCTGGCTGAGTATCGTGGAATTGCGGTTGGCGATCTGACCAAGCTGCGCGCGAAAGCGCGTGAGCAACAGGTTTACCTGCGCGTGTTGAAGAACACGCTGGCGCGCCGCGCCGTCGAAGGTACGCCGTTTGCTCCGCTGGCAGAGCAGATGACTGGCCCCCTGATCTACGGCATCTCGGAAGATGCAATTGCTGCTGCGAAGGTCGTCAACGACTTCAGCAAGAGCAATGACAAGTTGGTCATCCGGGCTGGTTCGTTCGATGGCAAGGTGATGGACCAAGCTGGCGTGCAAGCGCTGGCAAGCATCCCGAGCCGCGAGGAACTGCTCTCGAAGCTGCTGTTCGTTATGCAATCGCCTGTTTCCGGCTTTGCGCGCGCTCTGGCCGCGCTGGCTGAGAAGAAGCAAGCCGAAGCTGCGTAATCGAACGCACATCAGCGTCACTGATCGCTGGCTGTATCCGTATTCAATTTAGGAGTATTTCAAATGGCAATCGCAAAAGAAGACATCCTGGCAGCAGTCGAAGGGATGACCGTTCTGGAACTGAACGAACTGGTCAAGGCATTCGAAGAGAAGTTCGGCGTGTCGGCAGCTGCTGTTGCAGTCGCTGGCCCGGCAGGCGGCGGCGCTGCTGCTGCTGCTGAAGAGAAGACCGAATTCACGGTCGTCCTGGCTGAAGCCGGCGCCAACAAGGTTTCGGTCATCAAGGCCGTTCGCGAACTGACGGGCCTGGGCCTGAAGGAAGCGAAGGACCTGGTTGACGGTGCGCCGAAGCCCGTCAAGGAAGGCGTCGACAAGGCTGCTGCTGAAGAAGCCAAGAAGAAGCTGGAAGAAGCAGGCGCGAAGGTCGAAGTCAAGTAAGTTCCGGCGCGCTGTGCGAAGGCTGGCGGTATTTCCACCGCCGGCCTTTTTGTGCTTTGTGGGAACGTTATTCTGGCACTCTTTCGTGAGCCGGGATAAACGTCCCAAGAAGCCAAAGATAACCGCCGAATCGTTGCGATTCGCGTTTATCTTTGTCTTCTGAAGCGACTGCAGAAGGCAAGTTTGGTCGGGTAGCGGGCAACACAGGCATCCGCTGCCGTCAGCCAGCGGTTGGTAGCGGCCAACCACCAAGCTTCTCGGCTCGTTCAAGCCGTCGGACGGCCATCGGGTCTCAGTCGGTGAACACTCGGGTTTGACACGTCCAGGTATTCCGCCTCGATAGCACCCGCCGTGATTCGGAGATCGTATGCAATATTCCTTCACCGAGAAGAAGCGCATTCGCAAGAGTTTCGCGAAGCGCCCCATCGTTCACCAAGTTCCTTTCCTGCTGGCTACCCAGCTTGAATCATTCAGCACGTTTCTGCAAGCCGATGTTCTGACGGCGCAACGCAAGCCTGAGGGTTTGCAGGCTGCCTTCACATCGGTGTTTCCCATTGTTTCGCACAATGGTTTCGCGCGTCTCGAGTTCGTGAGCTACGCGCTGTCCTCGCCGGCATTCAACATCAAGGAATGTCAGCAGCGGGGCCTGACGTACTGTTCTGCGCTGCGCGCGAAGGTGCGTCTCGTCATCCTCGACAAGGAATCGCCGAACAAGCCGGTCGTCAAGGAAGTGAAGGAGCAGGAAGTGTACATGGGCGAAATTCCGCTCATGACGCCGACGGGCTCGTTCGTCATCAACGGCACCGAGCGTGTGATCGTCTCGCAGCTGCACCGTTCGCCGGGCGTGTTCTTCGAACACGACAAGGGCAAGACGCACAGCTCGGGCAAGCTGCTGTTCTCGGCACGGATCATTCCGTACCGCGGCTCGTGGCTCGACTTCGAATTCGATCCGAAGGACATCCTGTACTTCCGCGTCGACCGTCGCCGCAAGATGCCGGTCACGATCCTGCTGAAGGCGATCGGCCTCACGCCGGAGCAGATCCTCGCGAACTTCTTCGTGTTCGACAACTTCACGCTGATGGACGAAGGCGCGCAACTCGAGTTCGTGCCGGAGCGCCTGCGTGGTGAAGTCGCGCGTTTCGACATCTCGGATCGCGACGGCAAGGTCATCGTCCAGAAGGACAAGCGGATCAACGCGAAGCACATTCGCGACCTCGAAGCCGCGAAGACCAAGTTCATCTCGGTGCCGGAAGACTATCTGCTCGGCCGCGTGCTGGCGAAGAACGTCGTCGACGGCGACACCGGCGAAGTGATCGCGAGCGCGAACGACGAAGTCACGGAAAGCGTGCTCGAGAAGCTGCGCGAAGCGGGCATCAAGGATATCCAGACGCTCTACACGAACGACCTGGACCAGGGCCCGTACATCTCGTCGACGCTGCGTGTCGACGAAACCGCCGACCGCACGGCCGCGCGCATCGCGATCTACCGCATGATGCGCCCGGGCGAGCCGCCGACCGAAGAAGCGGTCGAGGCGCTGTTCAACCGCCTGTTCTACAGCGAAGAAGCGTACGACCTGTCGAAGGTCGGCCGCATGAAGTTCAACCGCCGCGTCAGCCGTGACGAGATCACCGGCCCGATGACGCTGCAGGACGACGACATCCTCGCGACGATCAAGATCCTCGTCGAGCTGCGCAACGGCAAGGGCGAAGTGGACGACATCGACCACCTCGGCAACCGTCGCGTGCGTTGCGTCGGCGAACTGGCGGAAAACCAGTTCCGCGCGGGTCTCGTGCGTGTCGAGCGCGCGGTCAAGGAACGCCTCGGCCAGGCCGAAAGCGAAAACCTGATGCCGCACGACCTGATCAACTCGAAGCCGATTTCGTCGGCGATCCGCGAGTTCTTCGGTTCGTCGCAGCTGTCGCAGTTCATGGACCAGACCAACCCGCTGTCGGAAATCACGCACAAGCGCCGTGTTTCCGCACTGGGCCCGGGCGGTCTGACGCGCGAGCGCGCAGGCTTCGAAGTCCGCGACGTGCACCCGACCCACTACGGCCGCGTGTGCCCGATCGAAACGCCGGAAGGTCCGAACATCGGCCTGATCAACTCGCTCGCACTGTATGCGCACCTGAACGAGTACGGCTTCCTCGAGACGCCGTACCGCAAGGTCGTGGACAGCAAGGTGACCGACCAGATCGACTACCTGTCGGCGATCGAGGAAGGCCGCTACATGATCGCGCAGGCGAACGCCGCGATCGACGAGAACGGCCAGCTGATCGACGAACTCGTGTCGTCGCGTGAAGCCGGCGAAACGATGATGGTCACGCCGGACCGCATCCAGTACATGGACGTCGCGCCGTCGCAGATCGTGTCGGTCGCAGCCTCGCTGATTCCGTTCCTCGAGCACGATGACGCGAACCGTGCACTGATGGGTTCGAACATGCAGCGTCAGGCCGTGCCGTGTCTGCGTCCGGAAAAGCCGGTCGTCGGGACGGGCATCGAGCGCACCTGCGCGGTCGACTCGGGTACGACGGTCCAGGCGTTCCGTGGCGGCGTCGTCGACTATGTCGACGCAGGCCGTATCGTGATTCGCGTGAACGACGACGAAGCGGTCGCGGGTGAAGTCGGTGTCGACATCTACAACCTGATCAAGTACACGCGTTCGAACCAGAACACGAACATCAACCAGCGTCCGATCGTGAAGATGGGCGACAAGGTCTCGCGCGGCGACGTGCTGGCCGACGGCGCCTCGACGGACCTGGGCGAGCTCGCGCTCGGCCAGAACATGCTGATCGCGTTCATGCCGTGGAACGGCTACAACTTCGAGGATTCGATCCTGATCTCGGAGAAGGTCGTGGCCGACGATCGCTACACGTCGATCCACATCGAAGAGCTGAACGTCGTTGCACGTGACACGAAGCTCGGGCCGGAAGAAATCACGCGCGACATCTCGAACCTGGCGGAAGTCCAGCTCGGCCGTCTCGACGAATCGGGCATCGTGTACATCGGTGCGGAAGTCGAAGCGGGCGACGTGCTGGTCGGCAAGGTCACGCCGAAGGGCGAGACCCAGCTGACGCCGGAAGAGAAGCTGCTGCGCGCGATCTTCGGCGAGAAGGCTTCGGACGTGAAGGACACGTCGCTGCGCGTGCCGTCGGGCATGAGCGGCACCGTGATCGACGTCCAGGTGTTCACGCGTGAAGGCATCCAGCGCGACAAGCGTGCGCAACAGATCATCGACGACGAACTGAAGCGCTACCGTCTCGACCTGAACGACCAGCTGCGCATCGTGGAAGGCGACGCGTTCCAGCGCCTCGCGCGCATGCTCGTGGGCAAGGTCGCGAACGGCGGCCCGAAGAAGCTCGCGAAGGGCACGAAGATCGACCAGGCTTACCTGGAAGACCTCGACCACTACCACTGGTTCGACATCCGCCTCGCGGACGACGAAGCAGCGGCGCAGCTCGAAGCGATCAAGAACTCGATCGAAGAGAAGCGTCACCAGTTCGACCTCGCGTTCGAAGAGAAGCGCAAGAAGCTCACGCAAGGCGACGAACTGCCGCCGGGCGTGCTGAAGATGGTCAAGGTGTACCTCGCGGTGAAGCGCCGTCTGCAGCCTGGCGACAAGATGGCAGGCCGTCACGGTAACAAGGGTGTCGTGTCGAAGATCGTCCCGATCGAAGACATGCCGTACATGGCCGACGGCCGTCCGGCAGACGTCGTGCTGAACCCGCTCGGCGTGCCGTCGCGGATGAACGTGGGTCAGGTTCTGGAAGTGCACCTCGGCTGGGCCGCGAAGGGCCTCGGCTGGCGTATCGGCGAAATGCTGCAGCGTCAGGCGAAGATCGAGGAAATGCGTGTGTTCCTGACGAAGATCTACAACGAGTCGGGCCGCGCGGAAGATCTGGAAAGCTTCAGCGACGACGAGATCCTCGAACTGGCGAAGAACCTGCGCGAAGGCGTGCCGTTCGCGACGCCGGTGTTCGACGGTGCGACCGAAGAAGAAATGTCGAAGATGCTCGACCTGGCGTTCCCGGACGACATCGCCGAACAGCTCGGCATGAACCCGTCGAAGAACCAGGTTCGCCTGTTCGACGGCCGCACGGGCGAGATGTTCGAGCGCCGCGTGACGCTTGGCTACATGCACTACCTGAAGCTGCACCACTTGGTCGACGACAAGATGCACGCGCGTTCGACGGGCCCGTACTCGCTCGTCACGCAGCAGCCGCTGGGTGGTAAGGCGCAGTTCGGTGGCCAGCGTTTCGGTGAAATGGAAGTGTGGGCACTCGAGGCATACGGCGCGTCCTACGTGCTGCAGGAAATGCTGACGGTGAAGTCGGACGACGTGAACGGCCGGACCAAGGTGTACGAGAACCTGGTCAAGGGCGATCACGTGATCGATGCAGGCATGCCGGAATCCTTCAACGTGCTGGTGAAGGAAATCCGCTCGCTCGGTATCGACATCGATCTCGACCGCAATTAATCGGACTACGGAGAGAAAGCAATGAAAGCTCTGCTCGATCTATTCAAGCAAGTCCAACAGGAAGAAGTTTTCGACGCGATCAAGATCGGTCTGGCCTCGCCGGACAAGATCCGTTCGTGGTCGTTCGGCGAAGTGAAGAAGCCGGAGACCATCAACTACCGTACGTTCAAGCCGGAACGCGATGGTCTCTTCTGCGCGAAGATCTTCGGGCCGATCAAGGACTACGAGTGCCTGTGCGGCAAGTACAAGCGCCTGAAGCACCGCGGCGTGATCTGCGAGAAGTGCGGCGTCGAAGTGACGCTGGCGAAGGTGCGCCGCGAGCGCATGGGCCACATCGAGCTGGCCTCGCCGGTCGCGCACATCTGGTTCCTGAAGTCGCTGCCGTCGCGTCTGGGCATGGTGCTCGACATGACGCTGCGCGACATCGAGCGCGTGCTGTACTTCGAAGCATACGTGGTGATCGAACCGGGCATGACGCCGCTGAAGGCGCGGCAGATCATGACCGAAGAGGATTACTACAACAAGGTCGAGGAATACGGCGACGAATTCCGTGCCGAGATGGGCGCGGAAGGCGTGCGTGAACTGCTGCGCGCGATCAACATCGACGAGCAGGTCGAGACGCTGCGCACCGAGCTGAAGAACACCGGCTCGGAAGCGAA
The DNA here is from genome assembly GCF_004343775.1 of Burkholderia sp. SRS-46. Classification (GTDB taxonomy): domain Bacteria; phylum Pseudomonadota; class Gammaproteobacteria; order Burkholderiales; family Burkholderiaceae; genus Burkholderia. Next base: position 12,659 of record NZ_PTXL01000013.1, read on the forward strand.
GATCAAGAAGTACGCGAAGCGCCTGAAGGTTCTCGAGGCATTCCAGCGCTCGGGCATCAAGCCCGAGTGGATGATCCTCGAAGTGCTGCCGGTGCTGCCGCCGGAACTGCGTCCGCTCGTGCCGCTGGACGGCGGCCGTTTCGCGACGTCGGACCTGAACGACCTGTATCGCCGCGTGATCAACCGTAACAACCGGTTGAAGCGTCTGCTCGAGCTGAAGGCGCCGGAAATCATCGTCCGCAACGAAAAGCGGATGCTGCAGGAAGCCGTCGACTCGCTGCTCGACAACGGCCGCCGCGGCAAGGCGATGACGGGCGCGAACAAGCGTCCGCTGAAGTCGCTCGCCGACATGATCAAGGGCAAGGGCGGTCGTTTCCGTCAGAACCTGCTGGGCAAGCGCGTCGACTACTCGGGCCGTTCGGTCATCGTGGTCGGCCCGACGCTGAAGCTGCACCAGTGCGGCCTGCCGAAGCTGATGGCGCTCGAGCTGTTCAAGCCGTTCATCTTCAACAAGCTGGAAGTGATGGGCGTCGCGACGACCATCAAGGCTGCGAAGAAGGAAGTCGAGAACCAGACGCCGGTGGTGTGGGACATCCTCGAAGAGGTGATCCGCGAGCACCCGGTGATGCTGAACCGTGCGCCGACGCTGCACCGTCTCGGTATCCAGGCGTTCGAGCCGGTGCTGATCGAAGGCAAGGCAATCCAGCTGCACCCGCTCGTCTGCGCGGCGTTCAACGCCGACTTCGACGGTGACCAGATGGCCGTTCACGTGCCGCTGTCGCTCGAAGCGCAGATGGAAGCGCGCACGCTGATGCTCGCGTCGAACAACGTGCTGTTCCCGGCCAACGGCGATCCGTCGATCGTGCCGTCGCAGGATATCGTGCTGGGTCTGTACTACGCGACCCGCGAAGCGATCAACGCGAAGGGCGAAGGCCTGTCGTTCACGGGCGTGTCGGAAGCGATCCGCGCGTACGAGAACAAGGAAGTCGAGTTGGCATCGCGCGTCAACGTGCGGATCACCGAAATGGTCCACAACGAAGACAAGTCGGAAGGCGCGCCGGCGTTCGTGCCGAAGATCACGCTGTACGCGACGACCGTCGGCCGCGCGATCCTGTCGGAGATTCTGCCGCACGGCCTGCCGTTCTCGGTGCTGAACAAGCCGCTGAAGAAGAAGGAAATCTCGCGCCTGATCAACACGGCGTTCCGCAAGTGCGGCCTGCGCGCGACGGTGGTGTTCGCCGATCAGCTGATGCAGTCGGGTTTCCGTCTCGCGACGCGCGCCGGCATCTCGATCTGCGTGGACGACATGCTCGTGCCGGAGCAGAAGGAAGTGATCGTCGGCGACGCCGCGAAGAAGGTGAAGGAGTACGACCGCCAGTACATGTCGGGTCTCGTCACCGCGCAGGAACGCTACAACAACGTGGTCGACATCTGGTCGGCGACGTCGGAAGCGGTCGGCAAGGCGATGATGGAGCAGCTGTCGACGGAGCCGGTGACGGACCGCGACGGCAACGAGACGCGCCAGGAGTCGTTCAACTCGATCTACATGATGGCCGACTCGGGCGCCCGGGGTTCGGCGGTGCAGATTCGTCAGCTGGCCGGTATGCGTGGCCTGATGGCGAAGCCGGACGGCTCGATTATCGAGACGCCGATTACCGCGAACTTCCGCGAAGGCCTGAACGTGTTGCAGTACTTCATCTCGACCCACGGTGCACGTAAGGGTCTGGCTGATACGGCACTGAAGACCGCGAACTCGGGTTACCTGACGCGTCGTCTGGTCGACGTGACGCAGGATCTGGTCGTCGTCGAGGACGATTGCGGCACGAGCAACGGCGTCGCGATGAAGGCGCTGGTCGAAGGCGGTGAAGTCGTCGAAGCGCTGCGCGACCGTATCCTCGGCCGCGTCGCGGTGGCGGACGTCGTGAATCCGGAAACGCAGGAAACGCTGTACGAATCGGGCACGCTGCTCGACGAAACGGCGGTGGAAGACATCGAACGCCTCGGCATCGACGAAGTGCGCGTGCGCACGCCGCTGACCTGCGAAACGCGTTACGGCCTGTGCGCAGCCTGCTACGGCCGCGACCTCGGCCGCGGCTCGCTCGTGAACGTCGGCGAAGCGGTTGGCGTGATCGCCGCGCAGTCGATCGGCGAACCGGGCACGCAGCTGACGATGCGTACGTTCCACATCGGTGGCGCGGCATCGCGTGCGGCAGTGGCATCGTCGGTCGAAGCGAAGAGCAACGGTATCGTGCGCTTCACGTCGACGATGCGCTACGTCACCAACGCGAAGGGCGAGCAGATCGTCATTTCCCGTTCGGGCGAAGCGATGATCACCGACGACTTCGGTCGCGAGCGCGAGCGTCACAAAGTGCCGTACGGCGCGACGCTGCTGCAGCTCGACGGCGTCACCGTCAAGGCCGGCACGCAGCTGGCTACGTGGGATCCGCTGACGCGTCCGATCATCACCGAGTACGGCGGTACGGTGAAGTTCGAGAACGTCGAGGAAGGCGTGACGGTCGCGAAGCAGATCGACGACGTGACCGGCCTGTCGACGCTCGTCGTGATCGACGTGAAGCGCCGCGGTTCGCAGGCGTCGAAGAGCGTGCGTCCGCAGGTCAAGCTGCTCGACGCGAACGGCGACGAAGTGAAGATCCCGGGCACGGAGCACGCGGTGCAGATCGGCTTCCAGGTCGGCGCACTGATCACCGTGAAGGACGGCCAGCAAGTGCAGGTGGGTGAGGTGCTTGCACGTATCCCGACCGAAGCGCAGAAGACGCGTGACATTACCGGCGGTCTGCCGCGGGTGGCGGAACTGTTCGAAGCGCGTTCGCCGAAGGATGCGGGCATTCTCGCGGAAGTCACCGGCACGACGTCGTTCGGCAAGGACACGAAGGGCAAGCAGCGTCTCGTCATCACGGACCTCGAGGGCAATCAGCACGAGTTCCTGATCGCGAAGGAAAAGCAGGTTCTGGTTCACGATGCTCAGGTCGTCAACAAGGGCGAAATGATCGTGGACGGCCCGGCCGATCCGCACGACATCCTGCGTCTGCAGGGTATCGAGGCGCTGTCGCGCTACATCGTCGACGAAGTGCAGGACGTGTATCGACTGCAGGGCGTGAAGATCAACGACAAGCACATCGAGGTGATCGTTCGCCAGATGCTGCGTCGTGTGCAGATCACCGACAACGGCGATACGCGCTTCATCCCGGGCGAACAGGTCGAGCGTTCCGACATGCTGGACGAGAACGATCGCATGATCGCCGAGGACAAGCGTCCGGCGTCGTACGACAACGTGCTGCTGGGTATCACGAAGGCGTCGCTGTCGACCGACTCGTTCATCTCGGCGGCATCGTTCCAGGAAACGACCCGCGTGCTGACCGAAGCGGCGATCATGGGCAAGCGCGACGATCTGCGCGGCCTGAAGGAAAACGTGATCGTCGGCCGTCTGATCCCGGCCGGTACGGGTCTGGCGTTCCACAAGGCTCGCAAGGCCAAGGAATCGTCGGATCGCGAGCGTTTCGACCAGATCGCAGCGGAAGAAGCGTTCGAGTTCGGCACCCCGAGCACGCCCGCGGAAGAGCCGCAGCAGCATCCGGCAGCCGAGTAAGTGCTGGCGGCGCGAGCCGCCTCGCTAAGCTGTCGCTGAAACCGCCCAGTTTCGACTGGGCGGTTTTTTTTTGTCCGGCCGGCGCCAACACGCCCTGTCCCGATGGCCAATGTTGTGCGATTCGCCGCTTCAGGCGCGCGTGGGTTGTTAAAATCCCGGTCATCGTAGTCTGCTGTCTTCCATCTCATTCATGTCCCGCGCCCTCGAAATCCTCGACGAAGTCTTCGGTTATTCCGCATTTCGCGGCCAGCAAGGCGAGATCGTCGAGCACGTCGCCGGTGGCGGCGATTGCCTCGTGCTGATGCCGACCGGCGGCGGCAAGTCGCTGTGCTACCAGATTCCCGCGCTGCTGCGGCACGAGTCGGGGCATGGCGCGGGCATCGTCGTCTCGCCGCTGATCGCGCTGATGCAGGACCAGGTCGCGGCGCTGAGCGAAGTCGGCGTGCGCGCGGCCTACCTGAACTCGACGCTGTCCGGTGCGGAGGCCGCGGCCACCGAGCGTGCGCTGCGCGAAGGCGAGCTCGACCTGCTGTACGTCGCCCCCGAGCGCTTGATGACCGGCCGCTTCCTCGACCTGCTCGAGCGCGCGAAGATCGGCCTGTTCGCGATCGACGAGGCGCATTGCGTGTCGCAGTGGGGCCATGACTTCCGCCCCGAATACATCCAGCTGTCGGTGCTGCACGAGCGGTTTCCGGCGGTGCCGCGCATCGCGCTGACGGCGACCGCCGACGCGATCACGCGCGACGAGATCGTCCATCGTCTCGCGCTCGACGATGCGCGCGTGTTCGTGTCTAGCTTCGACCGGCCGAACATCCGCTACCGGATCGTCGAGAAGGACAACGCGCGCGCGCAGTTGCTCGACTTCATCCGCGCCGAGCATACGAACGCCGACGGCACGACCGATGCCGGCGTCGTGTATTGCCTGTCGCGCCGCAAGGTCGAGGAAACGGCCGAATGGCTGAAGGCGCAGGGCGTGCGTGCGCTGCCGTATCACGCGGGGATGGAGTTCGAGGTGCGTCAGAAGCACCAGGAGATGTTCCAGCGCGAAGAGGGCATCGTGATGTGCGCGACGATCGCATTCGGCATGGGGATCGACAAGCCGGACGTGCGCTTCGTCGCGCACCTCGACCTGCCGAAGAGCGTCGAGGGCTACTACCAGGAAACCGGCCGCGCGGGCCGCGACGGCATGCCGGCGAACGCGTGGATGGCGTACGGCCTCGGCGACGTCGTCCAGCAGCGCAAGATGATCGACGAGTCCGATGCCGACGACGCGCACAAGCGCGTGCAGACGGGCAAGCTCGATGCGCTGCTCGGGCTGTGCGAGACGATTTCCTGCCGCCGCGTGCGCCTGCTGAATTACTTCGGCGAGGCCAGCCAGCCGTGCGGCAATTGCGACACCTGCCTCGAGCCGCCCGATTCATGGGACGCGACGCGCGAGGCGCAGATGGCGCTGTCGTGTGCGTTCCGCGCGCAGCGCGCAAGCGGCTTCAACTTCGGCGCGAGCCATCTGATCGAGATCCTGCGCGGCAGCCGCAACGAGAAGATCCTGCAGCGCGGCCACGATGCGCTCAGCACGTTCGGCATCGGCGCGTCGCTGTCCGAGCCGGAATGGCGCACGATCTTCCGGCAGCTCGTCGCGTACGGCTATCTGGCCGTCGACCACGGCGGCTTCGGCGCGCTCGTGCTGACCGAGGCCGCGAAGCCGGTGCTGAAGGGCGAGGAGAAGGTCACGCTGCGGCGCTACGTGAAGCCGCAGCGCTCGCGCCAGTCGTCGAGCCGCGGCGGCACGCGCGTCGACCCGACGGCCGGCATGAGCACGCGCGAGCGCGCCCGCTGGGATGCGCTGCGCGCATGGCGCGCGGAAACCGCCAAATCCGACGGCGTGCCGGCCTACGTGATCTTTCACGATGCGACCCTCGCCGAAATCGCGCGCAATGCACCGGAGACGATCGACGATCTGCGCCATATTCCCGGAATGGGTATCCGCAAGCTTGAACGCTTCGGCGACGAGCTGATCGACGTCGTCGAATCTGCCTGACGGTTAGCCGTCGCACGCAACCCATTGACTTGCTTGGTATTTCCGGAATATGATGCTAGGTTCCGGTTCTTGGCGGGACAGGTCGCGTGCGAGAGTTCGTGCCCGTTTTCCAGATCCGGAGGTCAATCGCACCTCGATTCTCGCTTTGCCCGAAATCGATGTGCGGATTTTGTTCAATTTCAGGAATAAACAATGCCAACCATCAACCAACTGGTTCGCAAAGGCCGTCAGTCGGAAACGACGAAGAGCAAGAGCCCGGCCCTGCAGGACTGCCCCCAGCGTCGCGGCGTGTGCACCCGTGTGTACACGACGACGCCGAAGAAGCCGAACTCGGCACTCCGTAAGGTCGCCAAGGTTCGTCTGACGAACGGCTTCGAAGTGATTTCGTACATCGGCGGTGAAGGCCACAACCTGCAGGAACACTCGGTTGTGCTGATCCGCGGCGGCCGTGTGAAGGACTTGCCGGGTGTGCGTTACCACATGGTTCGCGGCTCGCTGGATACCCAGGGCGTCAAGGATCGTAAGCAAGCGCGCTCGAAGTATGGCGCGAAGCGTGCAAAGGCTGCGAAGTAAGCGGTTTTTGATCAGGGATCGCCCCAGGGCGGTCAAGGCGGTGGTGCCGGATTGCCGGTGCTGTCGAGTAAGTGGTCACCCGGCCAAGCTGGTTAGTCGTGAAGATGTGATCGGGTTTGTTGGTGGCCGCGGGGCTGGATACAGCTCCAACTGAACAAGTAAAGGAAGAATCATGCCGCGTCGTCGCGAAGTCCCCAAGCGGGAAGTGTTGCCGGATCCGAAGTTCGGCAACGTTGATGTTGCCAAGTTCATGAACATGCTGATGCTGTCCGGCAAGAAGTCGGTTGCAGAGCGCATCGTTTATGGCGCATTCGAACAGATCCAGACCAAGGGTGGCAAGGACCCGCTGGAAGTGTTCACGGTTGCGCTCAACAACGTGAAGCCGGTGGTCGAAGTGAAGAGCCGTCGCGTTGGTGGTGCCAACTATCAAGTTCCGGTCGAAGTGCGCCCGTCGCGTCGTATGGCATTGGCGATGCGCTGGCTGCGCGAGGCTGCGAAGAAGCGCAGCGAGAAGTCGATGGCTCTGCGCCTGGCAGGTGAACTCTCCGAAGCGGCCGAAGGCCGTGGCGGCGCGATGAAGAAGCGCGATGAAGTTCACCGCATGGCAGAAGCCAACCGCGCGTTCTCGCATTTCCGTTTCTAAGCGCCTGGCTGGGCTGTTAGCGGAAATAAATTCCGGGCGGGTGCGCTTTTCAGGCGCCTCGCCCGTTTGTGTTGAAGCATGATGCAGCAGGGCTGCATCGTGTCATCCCAGTAGAGGATCAAAGTGGCTCGCAAGACTCCTATCGAGCGCTACCGCAATATCGGTATTAGCGCTCACATCGACGCCGGCAAGACGACGACGACCGAGCGCATTCTGTTTTACACCGGTGTGAACCACAAGATCGGTGAAGTCCACGACGGCGCAGCCACGATGGACTGGATGGAGCAGGAACAGGAGCGTGGCATCACGATCACGTCCGCTGCTACCACGGCCTTCTGGAAGGGCATGGGCGGCAACTATCCGGAACACCGCATCAACATCATCGACACCCCGGGCCACGTCGACTTCACGATCGAAGTGGAGCGTTCGATGCGCGTGCTCGACGGCGCGTGCATGGTGTACTGCGCAGTGGGCGGCGTGCAGCCGCAGTCGGAAACGGTGTGGCGCCAGGCGAACAAGTACAAGGTGCCGCGTCTCGCGTTCGTCAACAAGATGGACCGTACCGGCGCGAACTTCTTCAAGGTCTACGACCAGCTCCGTCTGCGCCTGAAGGCGAACCCGGTTCCGGTCGTGGTGCCGATCGGCGCGGAAGAAGGCTTCAAGGGCGTTGTCGACCTGATCAAGATGAAGGCGATCATTTGGGACGAAGCGTCGCAAGGTACCAAGTTCGACTACGTCGACATCCCGGCTGAACTCGTCGACACGTGCAACGAGTGGCGCGAAAAGATGGTCGAGGCCGCCGCCGAGTCGAGCGAAGACATGATGAACAAGTACCTGGAAGCAGGCGAACTGGCCGAAGCCGAGATCGTGAAGGGTCTGCGCGACCGTACGATCGCGTGCGAAATCCAGCCGATGCTGTGCGGTACCGCGTTCAAGAACAAGGGCGTGCAGCGCATGCTCGACGCCGTGATCGATTTCCTGCCGTCGCCGGTCGACATTCCGCCGGTTACGGGCGAGCTCGAAAACGGCGAGAAGACGGAGCGTCGCGCTTCCGACGACGAGAAGTTCTCGGCACTCGCGTTCAAGATCATGACCGACCCGTTCGTCGGCCAGCTGATCTTCTTCCGCGTCTACTCGGGCGTCGTCAATTCGGGCGACACGCTGCTCAATGCGACCAAGGACAAGAAGGAACGTCTCGGCCGTATTCTGCAGATGCACGCGAACCAGCGCGAAGAAATCAAGGAAGTTCGCGCAGGCGACATCGCTGCTGCGGTCGGCCTGAAGGAAGCGACCACGGGCGACACGCTGTGCGATCCGGCCCACCCGATCGTGCTCGAACGCATGATTTTCCCGGAGCCGGTGATTTCGCAGGCCGTCGAGCCGAAGACGAAGGCTGACCAGGAAAAGATGGGCCTGGCGCTCAACCGTCTCGCTCAGGAAGATCCGTCGTTCCGCGTGCAGACCGACGAAGAATCGGGTCAAACGATCATTTCGGGCATGGGCGAGCTCCACCTCGAAATTCTGGTCGACCGGATGAAGCGTGAATTCGGCGTGGAAGCAACCGTCGGCAAGCCGCAGGTGGCGTACCGCGAAACTATTCGCAAGTCGGCTGCGGACGTCGAAGGCAAGTTCGTCAAGCAGTCGGGCGGCCGTGGTCAGTATGGCCATGCGGTCATTACGCTCGAGCGCAGCGAACTGGGCAAGGGCTACGAGTTCGTCGACGCGATCAAGGGCGGCGTGATCCCGCGCGAATACATCCCGTCGGTTGACAAGGGTATCCAGGAAACGCTTAAGAGCGGCGTGCTGGCAGGCTTCCCGGTCGTCGACGTGAAGGTCACGCTGACGTTCGGTTCGTACCACGACGTCGACTCGAACGAAAATGCGTTCCGCATGGCTGGTTCGATGGCGTTCAAGGAAGCGATGCGCCGTGCGGATCCGGTTCTGCTCGAGCCGATGATGGCCGTGGAAGTGGAAACGCCCGAAGACTTCATGGGCAACGTGATGGGCGACCTGTCGGGTCGTCGCGGCATCATCCAGGGCATGGATGACATGGTGGGCGGCGGCAAGATCGTGCGCGCCGAAGTGCCGTTGTCGGAAATGTTCGGCTATTCCACGTCGCTGCGTTCGCTGACGCAGGGTCGCGCAACGTACACGATGGAGTTCAAGCACTACGCTGAAGCTCCGAAGAACGTTGCAGAAGCGATCATCAGCGCAAAGTCGAAGTAATTCGCTATCACAACCGATTATTTTTGAAAGAAGAGAATCATGGCAAAAGGTAAATTCGAGCGGACCAAGCCGCACGTGAACGTTGGTACGATTGGTCACGTTGACCACGGCAAGACGACGCTGACGGCAGCGATCACGACGGTGCTGACGAAGAAGTTCGGCGGCGAAGCGAAGGCATACGACCAGATCGATGCGGCGCCGGAAGAAAAGGCACGCGGCATCACGATCAACACCGCGCACGTCGAGTACGAAACGGCTAACCGCCACTACGCACACGTCGACTGCCCGGGCCACGCTGACTATGTGAAGAACATGATCACGGGCGCGGCGCAGATGGACGGCGCGATCCTGGTGTGCTCGGCAGCAGACGGCCCGATGCCGCAAACGCGTGAGCACATCCTGCTGGCGCGTCAGGTTGGCGTTCCGTACATCATCGTGTTCCTGAACAAGTGCGACATGGTGGACGACGCTGAACTGCTCGAGCTGGTCGAGATGGAAGTTCGCGAACTCCTGTCGAAGTACGACTTCCCGGGCGACGACACGCCGATCGTGAAGGGTTCGGCCAAGCTGGCGCTGGAAGGCGACACGGGCGAGCTGGGCGAAGTGGCGATCATGAACCTGGCGGACGCACTGGACACGTACATCCCGACGCCGGAGCGTGCGGTTGACGGCGCGTTCCTGATGCCGGTGGAAGACGTGTTCTCGATCTCGGGCCGCGGTACGGTGGTGACGGGTCGTGTCGAGCGCGGCATCGTGAAGGTCGGCGAAGAAATCGAAATCGTCGGTATCAAGCCGACGGTGAAGACGACCTGCACGGGCGTGGAAATGTTCCGCAAGCTGCTGGACCAAGGTCAGGCAGGCGACAACGTTGGTATCCTGCTGCGCGGCACGAAGCGTGAAGACGTGGAGCGCGGCCAGGTTCTGGCGAAGCCGGGTTCGATCACGCCGCACACGCACTTCACGGCTGAAGTGTACGTGCTGAGCAAGGACGAGGGCGGCCGTCACACGCCGTTCTTCAACAACTACCGTCCGCAGTTCTACTTCCGTACGACGGACGTGACGGGCTCGATCGAGCTGCCGAAGGACAAGGAAATGGTGATGCCGGGCGACAACGTGTCGATCACGGTGAAGCTGATTGCGCCGATCGCGATGGAAGAAGGTCTGCGCTTCGCAATCCGTGAAGGCGGCCGCACCGTCGGTGCAGGCGTCGTCGCCAAGATCATCGAGTAACATCGACGATCCGCGGATCCCGAAGGGGGCCGCGATTCCGCGGTATGCGGTTGTACCGCCGAAACCGGGTGTCCAGCTTGCGCTGGCACCCGGTTTTGTTTTTCCGGTGCTGCGTCGCGTGGGCCGACAAACTCACGCCACTGCTTCAGAATTTCGTGTAGAATCGCGGGCTTAGCAGTGGAAGTACCGTCCGGAACCTGATGCCTCGCTCCCCGCAGGCGTCATGTTTCACGTTCTTTTAGTGTTCGGCGATGCAAAATCGCCTCGCTCTTTTCAAGGAATCGTCATGCAGCAACAGAAAATCCGCATTCGCCTGAAGGCTTTCGACTATCGTCTGATCGATCAATCGGCTGCCGAAATCGTCGACACGGCGAAGCGGACGGGTGCAATCGTCCGTGGCCCGGTGCCGCTGCCGACGCGCATCCAGCGTTTTGACATCCTGCGTTCGCCGCACGTCAACAAGACGTCGCGCGACCAGCTCGAAATCCGTACCCACCAGCGCCTGATGGACATCGTCGATCCGACCGACAAGACGGTCGACGCGCTGATGAAGCTCGACCTGCCGGCTGGCGTCGACGTGGAAATCAAGCTGCAGTAAGGCTTCCAGCGTCGTCCGGCGTGCTGGGTGGCGCTAAGTCTTTGATTGCTTGCAGAAAACGGGCGGCCCGGCTATAATGCTTGGCTTTCCGCGTATTCGCGTAAAAAAGTCGGGCCTTGCGTGCCCGGCATTTTGTAAATCAGCCCCGACCAATCGCAGTCGGGAATGGAGAAAACGATGAGCCTTGGACTCGTAGGTCGCAAGGTTGGTATGACCCGTATCTTCACGGCTGAAGGGGATTCGATTCCCGTCACCGTGGTGGACGTGTCGGACAACCGCGTGACGCAGATCAAGACTGTTGAAACCGACGGCTACACGGCCGTGCAGGTTGCATTCGGCTCCCGTCGTGCATCGCGCGTGACGAAGCCGCAGGCAGGTCATCTTGCCAAAGCCGGCGTTGAAGCCGGTGAAATCCTCAAGGAATTCCGCATCGACGCGGCCAAGGCAGCCGAGCTGTCGAATGGCGCCGTGGTCGGCGCAGATCTTTTCGAAGTGGGCCAGAAGGTCGACGTGCAAGGCGTGTCGATCGGTAAGGGCTACGCCGGTACGATCAAGCGTTACAACTTCTCCTCCGGCCGTGCTACGCACGGTAACTCGCGCTCGCACAACGTGCCGGGTTCGATCGGTATGGCGCAGGATCCGGGGCGCGTGTTCCCGGGTAAGCGCATGACGGGTCACATGGGTGACGTGACGGTGACGGTGCAGAACCTCGAAATCGCTCGTATCGACGCAGAGCGCAAGCTGCTGCTGGTCAAGGGCGCGATTCCGGGTGCGAAGGGCGGCAAGGTTTTCGTGACGCCGGCCGTGAAGACCAAGGGGGCGAAATAATGGAACTCAAGCTCCTGAATGAAAATGGTCAGGAAGGTGCAGTGGTCAACGCGTCGGACGTCGTGTTCGGTCGTGACTACAACGAAGCGCTGATCCACCAGGTCGTCGTCGCTTACCAGGCGAATGCTCGCCAGGGTAACCGCGCGCAGAAGGACCGTGAGCAGGTCAAGCATACGACGAAGAAGCCGTGGCGCCAGAAGGGTACGGGCCGTGCTCGTGCCGGTATGTCGTCGAGCCCGCTGTGGCGTGGCGGTGGTCGTATCTTCCCGAACTCGCCGGAAGAAAACTTTTCGCACAAGGTCAACAAGAAGATGCATCGCGCAGGCCTCTGCTCGATCTTCTCGCAGCTGGCCCGCGAAGGCCGTCTGTCGGTCGTCGAGGACATCGTTCTCGAAGCGCCGAAGACCAAGCTGCTGGCCGCCAAATTCAAGACCATGGGTCTCGATTCCGTGTTGATCATCACCGACACGGTCGACGAAAACCTGTACCTGGCTTCGCGCAACCTGCCGCACGTGGCAATTGTCGAGCCGCGCTACGCTGACCCGCTGTCGCTGATCTACTTCAAGAAAGTGCTGGTCACGAAGGCTGCGGTCGCCCAGATCGAGGAGTTGCTGTCATGAGCGAGATTCGCAAGAACGATCATCGTTTGATGCAGGTCCTGCTCGCACCGGTGATTTCCGAAAAGGCGACGCTGGTTGCCGACAAGAACGAGCAAGTCGTGTTCGAAGTCGCACCGGATGCCACGAAGCAGGAAGTGAAGGCGGCCGTCGAGCTGCTGTTCAAGGTTGAAGTTGATTCCGTCAACGTGCTGGTTCAGAAGGGCAAGCAAAAGCGCTTTGGCCGTTCGATGGGCCGCCGCAAGGACGTGAAGAAGGCGTACGTTTGCCTGAAGCCCGGCCAGGAAATCAACTTTGAAGCGGAGGCCAAGTAATCATGGCAATCGTGAAAGTTAAACCGACTTCGCCGGGTCGCCGCGCGATGGTCAAGGTGGTCAACAAGAACCTGCACAAGGGCAAGCCGTTCGCGGCACTGCTCGACACGCAGAGCTCGACCGCCGGCCGTAACAACAACGGCCACATCACCACGCGCCACAAGGGTGGTGGTCACAAGCAGCACTATCGTATCGTCGATTTCCGTCGCACGAAGGATGGCATCCCGGCAAAGGTCGAGCGTCTCGAGTACGACCCGAACCGTAGCGCGAACATCGCGCTGGTGCTGTACGCAGACGGCGAGCGCCGCTACATCATCGCCCCGAAGGGCCTGACCGTCGGCCAACAGCTGATGTCGGGTTCGGAAGCGCCGATCCGCGCAGGCAACACGCTGCCGATCCGCAACATTCCGGTCGGTACGACGATCCACTGCATCGAGATGCTGCCGGGCAAGGGCGCGCAAATGGCGCGTTCGGCTGGCACGTCGGCCATGCTGCTGGCGCGTGAAGGCGTCTACGCGCAGGTTCGTCTGCGTTCGGGCGAAATCCGCCGAGTGCACATCGAGTGCCGTGCAACGATCGGTGAAGTCGGCAACGAAGAGCACAGCCTGCGCCAGATCGGCAAGGCTGGCGCGAACCGCTGGCGCGGTATCCGCCCGACGGTGCGTGGCGTTGCGATGAACCCGGTTGACCACCCGCACGGTGGTGGTGAGGGCAAGACGGCTGCAGGTCGCGACCCGGTGAGCCCGTGGGGTACGCCGGCTAAGGGTTATCGCACCCGCAGCAACAAGCGCACGACGACGATGATCGTCCAGCGCCGTCACAAGCGTTAAGGAGTAGGCAATGGCACGTTCTGTTAAAAAAGGTCCGTTCTGCGACGCCCATTTGCTGAAGAAAGTTGAGGCGGCTGCAGCTTCGCGCGACAAAAAGCCGATCAAGACCTGGTCGCGTCGCTCGACGATTCTGCCGGATTTCATCGGTCTGACGATCGCCGTTCACAACGGCCGTCAACACGTTCCGGTGTACATCTCGGAAAACATGGTCGGCCACAAGCTTGGCGAGTTCGCACTGACCCGGACGTTCAAGGGTCACGCGGCCGACAAGAAGGCCAAGAAATAAGGGGCTATCAAGATGGAAGTGAAAGCAATTCATCGCGGTGCCCGCATCTCGGCGCAGAAGACGCGCCTTGTGGCTGACCAGATCCGCGGTTTGCCGGTCGACAAGGCGCTGAACGTTCTGACGTTCTCGCCGAAGAAGGCGGCTGGCATCGTGAAGAAGGTTGTGCTGTCGGCAATCGCGAATGCGGAGCACAACGAAGGCGCCGATATCGACGAGCTCAAGATCAAGAGCATCTACGTCGACAAGGCTGCGTCGCTCAAGCGTTTCACCGCGCGCGCCAAAGGCCGCGGTAACCGCATCGAGAAGCAATCCTGTCACATCACTGTGACGGTCGGGAATTAAGGAGCCATACGATGGGACAGAAAATTCATCCGACTGGCTTCCGCCTGGCTGTCAGCCGCAATTGGGCTTCGCGTTGGTACGCGAACAACAACAATTTCGCGGCGATGTTGCAGGAAGACATCGGTGTTCGTGAATACCTGAAGAAGAAGCTGAAGAACGCTTCGGTCGGTCGCGTCGTCATCGAGCGTCCGGCAAAGAACGCGCGCATCACGATTTTCAGCTCGCGTCCGGGTGTCGTCATCGGCAAGAAGGGCGAGGATATCGAACTGCTGAAGACGGAACTGCAACGCCGCATGGGCGTGCCGGTTCACGTCAACATCGAAGAGATCCGCAAGCCGGAAACCGATGCGCAACTGATCGCTGACTCGATCACGCAACAGCTCGAGCGCCGGATCATGTTCCGCCGCGCGATGAAGCGTGCGATGCAGAACGCGATGCGTCTGGGTGCCCAGGGCATCAAGATCATGAGCGCGGGCCGTCTGAACGGTATCGAAATCGCACGTACGGAGTGGTACCGCGAAGGTCGCGTGCCGCTGCATACGCTGCGTGCCGACATCGACTACGCGACTTCGGAAGCGAAGACGACCTACGGGATCATCGGCGTCAAGGTGTGGGTTTACAAGGGCGATACCCTTGGCCGCAACGACGCGCCGGTGGTGGAAGAAGTAGCCGAAGACAAGCGTCCGCGTCGCAATGCGCGTCCGGGCGATCGTCGTCCGCGCCGTGACGGCGAAGGCGGCGCTCCGGGTGCTCGCCGTGGCGCACCGCGCCGTGGCGCCGGCAAGCCGGAAGACGGCAAGACTGGAGAATAACGATGCTGCAACCGAAACGCAGGAAGTATCGCAAAGAGCAGAAGGGTCGTAACACCGGCAAGGCGACGCGCGGCAACGCAGTGTCGTTCGGTGAATTCGGCCTGAAGGCGATCGGTCGCGGTCGTTTGACCGCACGTCAGATTGAAGCGGCGCGTCGTGCAATGACGCGTCACATCAAGCGTGGCGGCCGCATCTGGATTCGTATCTTCCCGGACAAGCCGATTTCGCAGAAGCCGGCAGAAGTGCGTATGGGTAACGGTAAGGGTAACCCGGAGTACTACGTCGCCGAGATCCAGCCGGGCAAGATGCTCTATGAAATGGACGGCGTAACCGAAGAACTGGCACGCGAAGCGTTCCGTCTGGCTGCAGCCAAGCTGCCGCTGAAGACGGCATTCATCGTGCGCCAGCTCGGCGCCTAAGGAGAAAACATGAAGGCTTCCGAACTTCTCCAGAAAGACCAGGCCGCGCTCAACAAGGAGCTGGCGGACCTGCTGAAGGCGCAATTCGGCCTGCGCATGCAACTCGCGACCCAGCAGCT
The DNA here is from genome assembly GCF_004343775.1 of Burkholderia sp. SRS-46. Taxonomy (GTDB): domain Bacteria; phylum Pseudomonadota; class Gammaproteobacteria; order Burkholderiales; family Burkholderiaceae; genus Burkholderia. Next base: position 28,141 of record NZ_PTXL01000013.1, read on the forward strand.
CACGAACACGAGCCAGCTGAAGAAGGTTCGTCGCGACATCGCACGTGTGCGGACCGTCATGACTCAGAAGGCGAACCAGAAATGAACGATAGCGTGAAAACCTCGCTGAAGCGGACGCTGGTCGGTCGGGTCGTCAGCAACAAGATGGACAAGACCGTCACCGTGCTGATCGAGCACCGCGTCAAGCACCCGATCTACGGCAAGTATGTCGTGCGCTCGAAGAAGTACCACGCGCATGATGAAGCGAACACCTGCAACGAAGGCGATCTCGTCGAAATCCAGGAAACTCGTCCTGTTTCGAAGACGAAGGCCTGGACGGTGTCGCGCCTCGTCGAAGCGGCTCGCGTGATCTAAGCGGGTCCGTGCAGTAGGGCAGTAACAGGCACTTCTCCACGAAGTGCTTGAAATCGCAAAGTTTTTGCTTGCGTGACCGGGATTATTTGTTATAATCCCGGTCTTCCCTCTTTATGGGAGCCCCGTCGCGGGCGAAGTTGGTGGGGGAAGCGGACTGGCGCCAGCCTGTCCGAAAGATTCACCGAATTGCGATGGCGGGTTTCGTTTGCCGTCGCTGCTGTTCCAACCCAAGCAGCCGATTGGCTGACGGGACCAAGACTGACCGAGTGCATCATGGTGGTGCATCCGGATTAAGTTGGGAAAGACAAACCATGATCCAGACCGAATCTCGGCTTGAAGTAGCCGACAACACGGGTGCACGTGAAGTCATGTGCATCAAGGTGCTCGGCGGCTCGAAGCGTCGTTATGCCAGCATTGGCGACATCATCAAGGTGAGCGTCAAAGAGGCAACGCCGCGCGGGCGTGTGAAGAAAGGCGAAATCTACAACGCCGTGGTGGTCCGCACCGCCAAGGGCGTTCGCCGTCAAGACGGCTCGCTGATCAAGTTCGACGGCAACGCCGCTGTGCTTTTGAATAACAAGCTCGAGCCGATCGGCACCCGTATCTTCGGGCCGGTCACGCGTGAGCTGCGTAGCGAACGATTCATGAAGATCGTTTCGCTGGCGCCGGAAGTGCTGTAAGGAGTCGCGATGAACAAGATTCGCAAAGGTGACGAAGTCATCGTCGTCACTGGCAAGGACAAGGGCAAGCGCGGCGTCGTGCTGGCTGTCGGTGCTGAGCATGTGACGGTTGAGGGTATCAACCTCGTCAAGAAGCATGTGAAGCCGAACCCGATGAAGGGTACGACGGGCGGCGTGGAAGCGAAGACGATGCCCCTGCATATTTCGAACGTCGCACTGGTCGACGCGAATGGCAAGGCGTCGCGTGTTGGCATCAAGGTCGAGGAAGGCAAGAAGGTTCGCTTCCTGAAGACGACCGGTGCCGTACTGAGCGCCTGACGCAGCGGAGTAAAAAATGGCTCGTTTTCAAGAGTTTTACAAAGAAAAGGTTGTGCCCGGCCTGATCGAGAAGTTCGGTTACAAGTCGGTCATGGAAGTGCCGCGCATCACCAAGATCACGCTGAACATGGGTCTTGGCGAAGCGATCGCTGACAAGAAGATCATCGAGAACGCCGTTGGCGACCTCACGAAGATCGCTGGTCAGAAGCCGGTCGTGACGAAGGCACGCAAGGCAATCGCAGGCTTCAAGATCCGCCAGGGTTACCCGATCGGCGCGATGGTGACGCTGCGTGGCCGCGCGATGTACGAATTCCTCGACCGCTTCGTGACCGTTGCCCTGCCCCGCGTGCGTGACTTCCGCGGTGTGTCGGGCCGTGCTTTCGATGGCCGCGGCAACTACAACATCGGTGTGAAAGAGCAGATCATTTTCCCCGAAATCGATTACGACAAGATCGACGCGCTGCGTGGGCTGAACATCAGCATCACGACGACCGCGAAGACCGACGACGAAGCAAAGGCACTGCTCGCCAGCTTCAAGTTCCCGTTCAGAAACTGAGGTTACCGTGGCTAAACTGGCACTGATCGAACGTGAAAAGAAGCGCGCCCGCCTGGTCGCGAAGTTCGCAGCAAAGCGTGAAACGCTGAAGGCGATCATCGAAGACCAAAGCAAGTCGGACGAAGAGCGCTACGAAGCACGCCTTGAGCTGCAGCAACTGCCCCGCAACGCAAACCCGACCCGCCAGCGTAACCGCTGCGCGATCACGGGCCGTCCGCGTGGCACGTTCCGTAAATTCGGCCTCGCGCGTAACAAGATTCGTGAAATCGCATTCCGTGGCGAGATTCCTGGCCTGACCAAGGCGAGCTGGTAATAGGAGAAACGTAAATGAGCATGAGTGATCCTATCGCCGATATGCTGACTCGCATCCGCAACGCGCAGATGGTCGAGAAGGTATCGGTCGCGATGCCCTCGTCGAAGGTCAAGGTTGCAATCGCACAAGTCCTGAAGGACGAAGGTTATATCGACGATTTCGCGGTGAAGAGCGAAGGCGCGAAGGCAGAGCTGAACATCGCGCTGAAGTACTACGCTGGTCGTCCGGTCATCGAGCGCCTCGAGCGTGTGTCGAAGCCGGGCCTGCGCGTGTACCGCGGTCGTAACGACATTCCGCAGGTCATGAACGGCCTCGGCGTGGCAATCGTGTCGACGCCGAAGGGCGTGATGACCGACCGCAAGGCGCGCGCTACGGGCGTCGGCGGCGAAGTCATCTGCTACGTCGCTTAAAGCCGAGGAGAGAGAAACATGTCTCGAGTAGGTAAGAGCCCGATCGCGCTGCAAGGCGCGGAAGTCAAGCTGGCCGACGGTGCAATCACCGTCAAGGGCCCGCTGGGCACCATCACGCAAGCGATCAATCCGCTCGTGAACGTGGCGAACAACGACGGCACGCTGAACCTGTCGCCGGTGGACGAAAGCCGCGAAGCAAATGCACTGTCGGGCACGATGCGCGCGATCATCGCGAATGCCGTGCAAGGCGTGACCAAGGGTTTCGAGCGCAAGCTGACGCTGGTTGGCGTCGGTTATCGTGCACAAGCGCAAGGCGACAAGCTGAACCTGTCGCTGGGTTTCTCGCACCCGGTGGTGCACCAGATGCCGGAAGGCGTCAAGGCTGAAACCCCGACGCAAACCGAAATCGTGATCAAGGGGATCAACAAGCAACAAGTCGGTCAAGTGGCTGCGGAAGTCCGCGGTTACCGTCCGCCGGAGCCCTACAAGGGCAAGGGCGTGCGCTATTCCGACGAGGTTGTGATCCTCAAAGAAACGAAGAAGAAGTAAGGGTGCGCAATCATGGATAAGACTCAATCTCGCCTGCGCCGCGCTCGCCAGACGCGTATCAAGATCGCTGAGCTGCAGGTCGCGCGTCTCGCCGTGCATCGCACGAATACGCACATCTACGCTCAAGTGTTCTCGCCCTGCGGCACCAAGGTGCTGGCCAGCGCGTCGACGCTCGAAGCGGAAGTGCGCGCTGAGCTCGCCGACAAGTCGGGCAAGGGTGGCAACGTTGCTGCTGCGACGCTGATCGGCAAGCGTATTGCCGAGAAGGCTAAGGCCGCCGGCATCGAATCCGTCGCCTTCGACCGCTCGGGCTTCCGCTACCACGGCCGCGTCAAGGCGCTGGCTGAGGCAGCTCGCGAAGCTGGGCTCAAGTTCTAAGGAAGGAATTCGTCATGGCAAAGATGCAAGCGAAAGTTCAGGCTGACGAGCGCGACGACGGCCTTCGTGAAAAGATGATTTCGGTCAACCGCGTGACCAAGGTCGTGAAGGGTGGCCGTATTCTCGGCTTCGCCGCACTGACCGTGGTTGGCGACGGCGATGGCCGCATCGGTATGGGCAAGGGCAAGGCGAAGGAAGTGCCGGTCGCTGTCCAGAAGGCAATGGAACAAGCTCGCCGCAACATGTTCAAGGTGCCGCTCAAGAACGGTACGCTGCAACACGAAGTGCATGGCAAGCACGGCGCATCGGCAGTCCTCCTCGCTCCGGCGAAGGCAGGTACCGGTGTGATCGCCGGCGGCCCGATGCGCGCAGTGTTCGACGTGATGGGCGTTCAGAACGTCGTGGCGAAGAGCCACGGTTCGACGAACCCGTACAACCTCGTCCGTGCGACGCTGGACGGCCTGCGCAAGCAGTCCACCCCGGCAGACATCGCGGCGAAGCGCGGCAAGTCCGTCGAAGAAATTTTGGGCTAAGCCCGGGTGGTCACCATGTCTGAAAAAACTGTCAAGGTTCAGCTCGTCAAGAGCCTGATCGGGACCCGCGAATCGCACCGCGCGACCGTGCGTGGCCTGGGCCTGCGCCGACTCAACTCGGTCAGCGAGCTGCAGGATACGCCGGCGGTCCGCGGCATGATCAACAAGGTCTCGTACCTGGTTAAGGTCATCGCGTAAGCGGCCGACTACGGATCAAGGAGTTGATATGGAATTGAATAACCTGAAGCCGGCAGCTGGCGCCAAGCACGCCAAGCGTCGCGTCGGCCGTGGCATCGGTTCGGGCCTCGGCAAGACGGCTGGCCGTGGTCACAAGGGTCAGAAATCGCGTTCGGGCGGCTTTCACAAGGTCGGCTTCGAAGGCGGTCAGATGCCGCTGCAACGTCGTCTGCCGAAGCGCGGCTTCACGTCGCTGACGAAGGAATTCGTCGGTGAAGTGCGCCTGAGCGACCTCGAGAAGCTGCCGGTCGATGAAGTCGATCTGCTCGCACTGAAGCAAGCCGGCCTGGTCGGCGAGCTGACGAAGAGCGCAAAGATCATCGCGACGGGCGAACTGAAGCGCAAGATCGTCGTGAAGGGTCTCGGCGCCACCAAGGGTGCGCGCGCAGCGATCGAAGCGGCTGGCGGTTCGTTTGCCGAGTGACTCGCATAACGCGTAGTCACTAGCATTTGCATCGGAGAAGGTACTTGGCTAACAGCCCGAGTCTTGCAAAACCCGGTCGAAGCACGGCGAAATTCGGCGATCTGCGTCGGCGAGCGATGTTCCTGCTCCTGGCGCTGATCGTCTATCGCATCGGCGCGCACATCCCCGTGCCGGGCATCGATCCGGATCAACTGGCTAAGCTGTTCCAAAGCCAGGCGGGCGGCATCCTTGGCATGTTCAACATGTTCTCGGGTGGCGCGCTTTCCCGCTTCACGATCTTCGCGCTGGGGATCATGCCGTACATCTCGGCGTCGATCATCATGCAGCTGTTGGCGATCGTCTCGCCGCAGCTCGAAGCGCTGAAGAAGGAAGGGCAGGCAGGGCAACGGAAGATCACGCAGTACACGCGGTATTTCACCGTGGTGCTCGCGACCTTCCAGGCATTCGGTATCGCGGCTGCGCTGGAAAACCAGCCTGGCCTCGTCACCGATCCCGGCATGCTGTTCCGGCTGACCACGGTCGTGACGCTGGTGACCGGCACGATGTTCCTGATGTGGCTGGGTGAGCAGATCACCGAGCGCGGTCTGGGCAACGGTATCTCGATCATCATCTTCGGCGGGATCGCAGCAGGGTTCCCGAATGCCGTCGGTGGGTTGCTCGAACTGGTGAAAACGGGTTCGATGGGGCCGTTCTCGGCGATCATCATCGTCGTTCTGATCGCTGCGGTGACTTACCTGGTCGTGTTCATCGAACGCGGTCAGCGCAAGATCCTCGTGAACTACGCGAAGCGCCAGGTCGGCAACAAGATCTACGGCGGGCAGTCGTCCCACCTGCCGCTGAAGCTGAACATGTCGGGCGTGATTCCGCCGATCTTCGCATCGTCGATCATCCTGTTCCCGGCAACGATTCTCGGCTGGTTCAGCACGGGGCAGCCGTCGGGAAGCTGGATCTCCAACACGTTGCATAACGTCGCGGAGGCGCTGAAGCCGGGCCAACCGGTCTATGTGCTGCTGTACACGCTGGCGATCGTGTTTTTCTGCTTCTTCTACACCGCACTGGTGTTCAACAGCAGGGAAACCGCCGACAACCTGAAGAAAAGCGGTGCGTTCGTGCCGGGCATCCGTCCGGGCGAGCAGACCGCACGATATATCGACCGCATCCTCACGCGTCTGACGCTGGCCGGTGCGATCTACATCGTCTTCGTGTGTCTGCTGCCGGAATTCCTGGTACTGCGCTGGAACGTGCCGTTTTATTTTGGTGGAACGTCGCTGCTGATCATTGTCGTCGTCACGATGGACTTCATGGCGCAGGTGCAGTCGTACGTTATGTCGCAACAGTATGAGTCACTGCTCAAGAAGGCGAACTTCAAGGGCGGCAACATCCCAATGCGGTAAAAAGGACCTATGGCCAAGGACGATGTAATCCAGATGCAGGGTGAGGTGATCGAAAACCTTCCGAATGCGACCTTCCGCGTGAAGCTGGAAAACGGCCATGTCGTGTTGGGGCATATCTCCGGAAAGATGAGGATGCACTACATCCGCATCCTCCCGGGCGACAAGGTGACGGTTGAATTGACGCCTTACGATCTGTCGCGTGCGCGGATCGTGTTCCGGGCGAAGTGATTTGGAAAAAAGGGTAATATCATGAAAGTGATGGCATCGGTTAAGCGCATTTGCCGCAATTGCAAGATCATCAAGCGCAAAGGCGTCGTTCGCGTGATCTGCAGCTCGGATCCGCGCCACAAGCAGCGCCAAGGCTGACCGCGCGTTTGTTTGCGCTTTTTGTTTGAGGAAAAACAATGGCTCGTATCGCAGGGGTTAACATCCCGAATCACCAGCATACCGAGATCGGCCTGACGGCAATCTTCGGTGTCGGCCGCACTCGCTCGCGCAGCATCTGCGTGGCAGCTGGCGTGGAATTCTCGAAGAAGGTCAAGGACCTGACCGACGCAGACCTCGAAAAGCTGCGTGAAGAAGTGGGCAAGTTTGTCGTCGAAGGCGATCTGCGCCGTGAAGTGACGATGAACATCAAGCGCCTGATGGATCTCGGTTGCTACCGTGGTGTTCGTCATCGCAAGGGCCTGCCGATGCGTGGTCAGCGTACGCGTACGAACGCACGTACTCGCAAGGGTCCGCGTCGTGCAGCGCAAGCGCTGAAGAAGTAAGCGGAACTGACAGTTACAGGAAAACGTAATGGCTAAGGCTTCGAACACCGCGGCGCAACGCGTTCGCAAGAAGGTTAAGAAGAACGTCGCTGAAGGCGTGGTTCACGTTCACGCGTCGTTCAACAACACGATCATCACGATCACCGATCGCCAAGGCAATGCCCTGGCGTGGGCGACGTCGGGCGGCCAGGGCTTCAAGGGCTCGCGCAAGTCGACGCCGTTCGCTGCTCAGGTTGCTGCTGAGTCGGCCGGTCGCGTGGCGATGGAATACGGCGTGAAGAATCTGGAAGTGCGGATCAAGGGCCCGGGCCCGGGTCGTGAGTCGGCAGTGCGCGCACTGCACGGCCTCGGCATCAAGATCACCGCGATTTCGGACGTCACTCCGGTTCCGCATAACGGCTGCCGTCCGCCGAAGCGTCGCCGCATCTAAGGATGCGCTGGCGCAATGCCTGTCGCCGCTTAGCGTCGACGGGCTGTGCTTTTTTGATTGACTAAGCCCACCGTTCGCCCCAAAGGGCGCGAACTAGCGCGGATTTCGGTTCGCGTGACTGATTGATAAAGGAATGCAAAGTGGCACGTTATATCGGCCCTAAGGCCAAGCTGTCCCGCCGTGAAGGCACCGACCTCTTCCTGAAGAGCGCGCGTCGCTCGCTCGCGGACAAGTGCAAGCTCGACAGCAAGCCGGGCCAGCACGGCCGTACCTCGGGCGCACGTACGTCCGACTACGGCACGCAGCTGCGTGAGAAGCAGAAGGTCAAGCGCATCTATGGCGTGCTGGAGCGTCAGTTCCGCCGCTACTTCGCTGAAGCCGACCGCCGCAAGGGCAACACGGGTGAAAACCTGCTGCAACTGCTCGAGTCGCGCCTCGACAACGTCGTGTATCGCATGGGCTTCGGCTCGACCCGCGCTGAAGCGCGTCAGCTGGTGAGCCACAAGTCGATCACCGTGAACGGCGTCGTCGCGAACGTCCCGTCGCAGCAAGTGAAGGCTGGCGACGTGGTTGCGATCCGCGAAAAGGCGAAGAAGCAGGCGCGTATCGTCGAAGCGCTGTCGCTGGCTGAGCAAGGCGGCATGGCGAGCTGGGTTTCGGTCGATGCGAAGAAGTTCGAAGGTACGTTCAAGCAAATGCCGGAACGCGCCGACATCGCAGGCGACATCAACGAAAGCCTGATCGTCGAATTGTATTCGCGTTAATCCGATTGACGGCCGAGGTACCCCGATTGCGTCATGCAAGGAGGGGCCTCGGCTGTTTATTTTCTGGTTGTTACCGGTCAGCCTTATCGGTGTAACGAGCCGAGGGTATTGAAAAGGAAAGCCCATGCAAACCAGTTTGCTGAAACCCAAGATCATCGCCGTGGAATCCCTGGGCGAGAACCACGCGAAGGTGGTCATGGAGCCGTTCGAACGCGGCTATGGCCATACCTTGGGCAACGCGCTTCGCCGCGTGCTGCTGTCGTCGATGGTCGGCTACGCGCCGACCGAAGTGACGATCGCGGGCGTGGTGCACGAGTATTCGACGCTTGATGGTGTGCAAGAGGACGTCGTCAACCTGCTGCTGAACCTGAAGGGCGTAGTGTTCAAGCTGCACAACCGCGACGAAGTGACGGTGACCCTGCGCAAGGAAGGCGAAGGCGTTGTCACCGCCGGCGATATCGAGCTGGCGCACGATTGCGAAGTCATCAACCCGAATCACGTGATCGCGCATCTGTCGAAGGGCGGCAAGCTCGACGTTCAGATCAAGATCGAGAAGGGCCGCGGCTACGTGCCGGGCAACGTTCGCCGCTACGGTGAAGATACGGCCAAGATCATCGGCCGCATCGTGCTCGACGCATCGTTCTCGCCGGTTCGCCGCGTGAGCTACGCAGTCGAGAGCGCCCGTGTCGAGCAGCGTACCGACCTCGACAAGCTCGTGATGAACATCGAAACGAGCGGCGTGATCACCCCGGAAGAAGCGATCCGCCAGTCGGCCCGCATCCTGGTCGACCAACTGTCCGTGTTCGCGGCGCTGGAAGGCACGGAAACGGCTGCCGAGGCACCGTCGCGCGCACCGCAGATCGACCCGATCCTGCTGCGTCCGGTGGACGATCTCGAGCTGACGGTCCGTTCGGCGAACTGCCTGAAGGCCGAGAACATCTACTATATCGGCGACCTGATCCAGCGCACGGAAAACGAGCTGCTGAAGACGCCGAACCTCGGTCGCAAGTCGCTCAACGAGATCAAGGAAGTGCTCGCTTCGCGTGGTCTCACGCTGGGCATGAAGCTCGAGAACTGGCCGCCGGCTGGTCTCGACAAGTAAGCCCGGTTGTAGCTGAAGTTGGCAAAGATGCGGATTTTCCTTTAAAATCCGCATCTTGCTTTTTTTCGTTACCGGCCCGTGCGCCCCTTCGGGTGCGATAGAAGAGCTGGATCAAAACTTTGAATCAAGGAAACTGAAATGCGCCATCGTCATGGTCTGCGGAAACTGAACCGCACGAGCAGCCACCGTCTGGCTATGCTCCGTAACATGTCCAACTCGCTGATCGAGCACGAAGTCATCAAGACGACGCTGCCGAAGGCGAAGGAACTCCGCAAGGTCGTCGAGCCGCTGATCACGCTCGGCAAGAAGCCGTCGCTGGCAAACCGCCGCCTGGCATTCAACCGCCTGCGCGATCGTGACTCGGTCACGAAGCTGTTCGAAGTGCTCGGCCCGCGTTTCGCGAACCGTCCGGGCGGCTACCTGCGCATCCTGAAGTTCGGCTTCCGCGTCGGCGACAACGCACCGATGGCGCTGATCGAACTGCTGGATCGTCCGGAACCGGTCGAAGCGGAAAACGTCCAAGAAGCTGAATAAGCTTTTCGGTACGCCGCGGTAACAGAAAGGGCTAAGCGAATGCTTGGCCCTTTTTGCTTTTGGGGCGCCATCGGGATGCGATCGATTGTCGCAGTTCCGCTCGCCGGCACCGTCTCGCAGGGTGCGCTACGATATGGGGCGACACGCCGGTGAACGAACCTGGAGGAGCGCGTATGGTCGTGGTGCTGATGCTGACGACGGTGCCGGATGCGGCGACCGCCGATGCGCTCGCCGACGGCGCGCTCGCCGCGCGGCTCGCCGCGTGCGTGTCGGAACTCGGTGCGATCAAGTCGCGCTATCACTGGCAGGGCAAGGTCGAATCGGCCCGTGAAATCCAGCTGCTGTTCAAGACGAGCCCGATGCGCGCGCTCGAGCTGGAGCGCTTCATCCAGTCGCACCACCCCTACGACACGCCGGAAATCGTCTCCTGGCAGGCCGCGGCGTCGCCGGCGTACGGCCAGTGGGTGATCGGCGAAACTCAACGTCTATTTCATGTTTAACGGTATGGCTCTTCGCTTGCGCTTCCCCGTGCTGCGGCTCCTCGCGTTCCTGCTGTCGCTTGCGTTCGCGCTCGGCGGCACGTCGCTTGCCCGGGCGGCCGACGATTTCCTCGATCCGTCGGTTGCGTTCAAGTTCAGCGCCAGCGAGTCGCCGGGGCAGGTCGACGTGCGCTTCAAGGTCGCGGACGGCTATTACCTGTACCGCGAGCGGTTCGCGTTCGCGGTCAAGAGCGGCCAGGCGACGCTCGGCGAGCCGCAGCTGCCGGCCGGCCATGTGAAGTTCGACCAGACGTTCCAGAAGAACCTCGAGACCTATCGCGGCGAGGTGGTGATCCACGTGCCCGTCAAGCAGGCTTCCGGGCCGTTCGAGCTTGCGGTGACGTCGCAAGGGTGCGCGGACGAAGGCATCTGCTATCCGCCCGCCGAGCATGTCGTGAAAGTCAGCGGCGACGCATTGGGTGCGGCGACCTCGACGCCGGCGCCGCGCGGCGGCGATGCGGCGGCCGGCAGCTGGTTCGACAAGGTCACCAGCGCCGACTACGCGCAATCCCTGCTCGAAGGCCAGGGCTTCTTCACGATCGTCGCGCTGTACTTCGTGGCTGGCGTCGTGCTGAGCCTGCTGCCCTGCTCCTATCCGATGATCCCGATCGTGTCGGCGATCATCATCGGCCAGGGCACCCGCGCGACGCACACGCGTGGCTTCGCGCTGTCGCTGACCTACGTGCTCGGCATGGCGCTCGTCTACACCGTGCTCGGCATCGCCGCGGCGCTGGTCGGGCAGAGTCTCGGCGCGTGGCTGCAGAACCCGTGGGTGCTGGGCAGCTTCGGCGTGTTGTTGACCGCATTCGCGGTTTCGTTGATTTCCGGCATCGACATCGCGTTGCCGCAGCGTTGGCAAAACGGCGCCGCCAACGCGTCCGGCCGCAAGGGCGGCCACTTCGCGGCCGTCGCGGCGATGGGCGCGCTGTCCGCGCTCGTCGTCGGCGCGTGCATGACCGCGCCGCTGTTTGCCGTGCTCGCGTTCATCGCGCATACCGGCAACGCGCTGCTCGGCGGCGCCGCGCTGTTCGCGATGGGGCTGGGGCTCGGCGTGCCGCTGCTGGTCGTCGGCGTCGGCGCGGGCGCGTTGCTGCCGCGCGCGGGCATGTGGATGGACGGCGTGAAGGTGTTCTTCGGCATCGTGCTGCTCGCGGCCGCGCTGTGGATCGTCTGGCCGGTGCTCGGCGGTGCGTTCAGGATGATGCTGGCGGCCTTGTGGCTGCTGGTCGCGGCGGCCGCGCTTGGCCTGTTCTCGCCGCATGCGGGCGTCGCGTCGATCTGGCGGCGCCTCGGGCGCGGCCTCGGCGCCGCACTGGCGATCTGGGCGGCCACGCTGCTGGTCGGCCTCGCAGCGGGGTCGACCGACCCGGTCAAGCCGCTCGCAGTGCTCGCTGCGCGCACGACGGCTGCCGTCGCCGGTTCGGCCGCCGCCGGCGCGCCGGCGCAGGACGGGCCGGCATTTGCATCGGTGGGGTCAAATGCCGAGCTCGATACGCTGCTGAAGACGGCGAACCGGCCCGTGATGCTCGATTTCTATGCAGACTGGTGCGTTAGCTGCAAGGAGATGGAGCATCTCACCTTCACCGACACGCGCGTGCAGGCGCGGCTGGCGCAACTGCACCTGGTGCGCGCGGACGTCACGGCGAACAACCCGGACGATCAGGCGCTGCTCAAGCGCTTCAACCTGTTCGGCCCGCCCGGGATCATCTTCTTCGATCGCAACGGCAACGAGATCGGCCGCGTGGTCGGTTACCAGGCCGCCGAGACGTTCCTGCGCAGCCTCGATCGCGCGGCGGTGCCGACGGTCTGACCGCGCGCCGGTTCCGCAACCGCCCGGCATGAAAAAACGGCGACGCACCGAAGTGCGTCGCCGTTTTGCCTTGCGCGCGCGAGCGCGCGGATCAGCGCTGCGCCTTCAGCAGGCGCGCGGCATCCAGCGCGAAATACGTCAGCACGCCGTCGGCGCCGGCGCGCTTGAACGCGAGCAGCGATTCGAGCACGACCTTGTCGTGATCGAGCCAGCCGTTCATCGCGGCGGCCTTCAGCATCGCGTATTCGCCGCTCACCTGGTACACGTAGGTCGGGAAGCGGAACTCGTCCTTCACGCGGCGCACGATGTCGAGGTACGGCATGCCGGGCTTGACCATCACCATGTCCGCGCCTTCCTCGATGTCGAGGCGCACTTCGCGCAGCGCCTCGTCGGAGTTCGCCGGATCCATCTGGTAGGTCATCTTGTTGCTCTTGCCCAGATTGGACGCCGAGCCGACCGCGTCGCGGAACGGGCCGTAGAACGCCGACGCGAATTTGGCCGAGTAAGCCATGATACGCGTATGGATATGGCCGTCGCTTTCGAGCATCTCGCGGATCGCGCCGATCCGGCCGTCCATCATGTCCGACGGCGCGACGATGTCGACGCCGGCCTCGGCCTGCGCGCGCGACTGCTCGATCAGGATCTCGATGGTGTCGTCGTTGATCACGTAGCCGTTTTCGTCGAGCACGCCGTCCTGGCCGTGGCTCGTGTACGGATCCAGCGCGACGTCGGTCAGCACGCCGAGCTCGGGGAAGCGCTTCTTCAGCTCGCGCACCGCGCGCGGGACCAGGCCTTCGGGGTTGGCCGCCTCGCGGCCGTCGGGCGTCTTCAGCGACGGCTCGATGGCCGGGAACAGCGACAGCACGGGCACGCCCAGCTCGACGCACTGCTCGGCGACGTGCATCAGCAGGTCGACCGACACGCGCTCGACGCCGGGCATCGACGGCACCGGCTGGCGCTCGTTCGTGCCCTCGACGACGAAGACCGGGTAGATCAGGTCGTCGGTGGTCAGATGGTTTTCGCGCATCAGGCGGCGGGAGAAGTCGTCGCGGCGCATCCGGCGCGGACGATGAAGCGGATGGAAGCTCATGGCGATTTGGCAGAAATCAGGGCAGTAAGGGCCTTACGGAACCCTTAGGTTATTTTCTGGAGCGTTGGTATATGATAGCGATCGAGCGTCACGCCTTGCGCGATGCTCCCCGCTTCTCCTCCCTGAGCGGGTGCCTGTCGTTATTCGATTAGGCTGTTTGACCCGCCGTTAAACGGCGGGTTTTTTTATGAGCCGGCCGAATCGCAGGCGCCGTCAGGTGCGCGCCGCCGATCCCGGCGGCGCGTTGCCCGATCATTGTGCTACAGGCTCGTCTTTCGCGTCGGCGACGGACGGCCGCACCCAGCTTTCGATCAGCGCGTGGGCCTCGTCGAGCCCCGTGCGCTTGAGCGCCGAGAACAGCTGGACGGTCAGCTTGCCTTCCACGCCCGCGTCGCGATACGCATCGAGCCCCTTCTGCGTGGTGCGCAGCGCATTGATGCTTTCCTGCCGCGTCAATTTGTCGCATTTGGTCAGCAGCGTGTGGATCGGCTTGCCGGTCGGCGTGAACCACTCGATCATGCGGCGATCGAGCTCGGTCAGCGGGCGGCGCGAATCCATCATCAGGATCAGGCCGCAGAGCTGCGAGCGGGTCGCGAGGTAGGTCGACAGCAGCATCTCCCAGTGCGCCTTGGCGGCGCCGGGCACTTCCGCGTAGCCGTAGCCGGGCAGGTCGACGAGGTTCGCGACCGGCTCGGCCGCCGGGCCGACCGAGAAGTAGTTGATGTGCTGCGTGCGGCCGGGCGTCTTCGACGCGAACGCGAGCCGCTTCTGGTTGCACAGCACGTTGATCGCCGTCGATTTGCCGGCGTTCGAGCGGCCGGCGAACGCGACTTCCGGCTGCACCGTCGGCGGCAGGTCGCGCAGGTGGTTGACGGTCGTATAGAAGCGGGCTTGATGGAGCAGAAAGGCCATGGGAACCGGTGGGACGGGCGGCGCGAGCCGCTTGGTGGAGGCGGGGTAGCCCCGATAGGCGCGGGAGCTTTCAGCACGATATTGTACAATACGGCGGTTTTACCGAAGGCCCCGTGCGCCCACCTCGCGCGCTTCTGCGGTAGACTGATCGCCGTCGTTTATTGCAGAACCTCTAATTCCCACAAGACGAAACAGGGTGTGCGAATGAATCGACTGTGCAAGTCTCTGATGGTGCTTCAGGTTGCAGCAGGGTTCGTAGGTTTCGTAGCAGAGGCAAGGGCGGCGGATGCGGCAAAGCCGGATCTCGACCGCGGCAAGGCGATCGCGGCGCAGGTCTGCGCATCGTGTCACGGCGCCGACGGCAACAGCGCATCGGGCGGTTTCCCGAAGCTCGCCGGCCAGCATCCCGAATATCTGGTCAAGCAGTTGAATGATTTCAAGGCGCAGCCGGGCGCAAAGGGGCCGGTGCGCAACAACGCCGTGATGGTCGGGTTCGCGAGCGCGTTGAGTGCGGACGACATGCGCAACGTCGCGGCGTATTACGGGTCGCAGGCGACCAAGCCCGGCACCGCGCACGTCGCGGCCACCGTGCCGCTCGGCCAGAAGATCTACCGCGGCGGCATCGCGGAGAAGGGCGTGCCGGCATGCGCGAGCTGCCACGGGCCGACGGGGCAGGGGCTGCCGATCCAGTATCCGCGCCTGTCCGGGCAATGGTCGGATTACACCGTCGCCCAGTTGACGGCGTTCCAGCAGGGTGCGGGCGCCCGTAACAACAACGAGGCGATGCATCAGATCGCAGCGCGTCTGTCGGACAGCGAGATCAAGGCCGTGGCGGACTACATCGCCGGCCTGCGCTGAGCGCCAGTCGCGAGCGGAGTGACCGGGCGCCCGAAGGGCGGCCGGAGTCAGAACAAGAAAAGGGTGGGGCGCCGCATCGTTGCGGCCGCCCGCCCTTTTTTGTTGTCAGTCGGAGTTTGAATGAGCGTTACCACGTCGGGGTTGCAGTCGAAGTCGGGCCAGAGCGCCACGAAGCGCGCGATCGAGCTGTTGAGCTCGATGCGCTTCGCGATCGCGCTGCTGGTGGTGTTGGCGATCGCGAGCGTTGTCGGCACCGTCCTGACCCAGGATGACCCGTATCCGAATTACGTGAACCAGTTCGGGCCGTTCTGGGCCGACATCTTCCGCTCGCTCGGCCTGTACAACGTGTACAGCGCGTGGTGGTTCATGCTGATCCTGATCTTCCTCGTCGTATCGGTCTCGCTGTGCGTGATCCGCAATGCGCCGAAGATGCTCGCCGACGTGAAGAGCTGGAAGGACAAGGTCCGCGAAGGCAGCCTGCGCGCGTTCCATCACAAGGCCGAATACTCGGCCGGCGGCACGCGCGCGGCGGCGGTCGCGACGCTGTCCGCGTTCGTCACGAAGGCCGGCTACAAGCACGTCGTGCGCGAGGCCGACGGCGCGACGCTGATCTCCGCGAAGCGTGGCGCGCTGACGAAGTTCGGCTATATCTCCGCGCACCTCGCGATCGTCGTGATCTGCGTCGGCGGCCTGCTCGACAGCAACCTGCCGATCAAATTCCAGATGTGGATGTTCGGCAAGAGCCCCGTCAACACGAGCGCGACGATCAGCGAAATTTCGCCCGACCATCGCCTGTCCGTGTCGAACCCGACGTTCCGCGGCTACGCGTGGGTGCCGGAAGGCCAGTTCGTGTCGACCGCGATCCTCAATCAGCCGAACGGCTCGCTGATCCAGGACCTGCCGTTCTCGATCCAGCTCAACAAGTTCATCGTCGACTACTACACGACGGGCATGCCGAAGCTGTTCGCGAGCGACATCGTCGTGATCGATCGCGAGACGGGCCAGAAGATCCCGGCGCGCGTCGAGGTCAACAAGCCGTTCACGTACAAGGGCGTGTCGATCTACCAGTCGAGCTTCCAGGATGGCGGCTCGCAGATGGAGATGACCGCCTACCCGATGACGGGCACCGCGCTGAAGCCGTTCCCGGTGCGGGGCACGATCGGCAATTCGGTGCCGCTGCAGATGCCGGGCGCCGACGGCGAGACGATCGAATTCTCCGATTTCCGCGCGATCAACGTCGAGAACATGGCCGACGCGAGCGGCAAGCCGGACGTGCGCGGCGTCGCCAAGACCACCACGCTCAAGGAAGCGTTCGACGAGCGGCTCGGCTCGGGCGCGAAGTCGTCGAAGCCGACGCAGCTGCACAACATCGGCCCGTCGGTGCAGTACAAGGTGCGCGGCAAGGACGGCCAGGCGCGCGAGTTCAACAACTACATGCTGCCCGTCGACATGAACGGCGAGCGCGTGTTCCTCGCCGGCGTGCGCGCGAGCCCGAACGATCCGTTCCGCTACATGCGGATCCCGGCGGACAGCCAGGATTCGATCGGCGAATGGATGCGCCTGCGTGCGGCGCTCGAGGATCCGGCGGTGCGCGCGGATGCGGCCGCCCGCTTCGCGCAGCGTTCGCTGCCGGGCGCCGAGGCATCGCTGCGCGGCCGCCTGCAGGACAGTGCAGCGAAGGTGCTGACCCTGTTTGCGGCGAGCGACGACAGCGTCGGCCGTGGCGCGGACGGCCAGCCGGTGGGCGGCTTCCAGGCCGTCGCGACGTTCATCGACCGCTCGGTGCCGAAGGCCGAGCAGGAAAAGGCCGCCGGCCTGCTGCTGCGGATGCTCGAAGGCTCGATGTGGGAGGTGTGGCAGATCGCGCGCGCGCGTGCCGGCGAGGCGCCACTCCAGCAGGGCGCGGATTCGGTCCGGTTCGTGCAGAACTCGATCAACGCGCTGTCCGACAGCTTCCTGTACGGCTCGCCGGTCTATCTGCAGCTCGACTCCTTCAAGCAGGTGCAAGCTTCGGTATTTCAGCTGACGCGCGCACCGGGCAAGAATCTGGTGTATCTTGGCAGCCTGCTGCTCGTTGCCGGCATCTTCGCGATGTTCTACGTGCGCGAGCGGCGCCTCTGGTTCTGGCTCAAGGACGCCGGCCCCGGCGTCGATGTGGTGATGGCGATGTCCACGGCCCGCAAGACCTTCGATTTCGAGAAAGAATTCGTGCAGACGCGCGACGCGGCCGGCGTCGCATTGCGCGCCGCACCTCGCGATGCCACGCCCGCTGGTGCGGCATCGGCTTCCCGACCGCCGGCTGGCGGCGGTTCCGAGGATTCCACCCGGTAACATCATGGATCTCACTCAAACTTCCCCGTCCCGCGCCGCGTCGGCTCAGGCCCCGATTCCGGCGCCGCTGTTCGACGATCGTCCGTTCCTGGCGCGCCTGTCGCCGCTCGACTGGCTGTTCGCGCTCGCGCTCGTGCTCGGCGCGGGCTATGCGTTCGTGCACTACGACGCGCACATGGATTACTACGACAAGGCGGTGCTGATCGGCACCGTGCCGGCGCTCGCGGTGCTCGGCTGGCGCTGGAAGCCCGCCCGGCTGCTGATGGCGACGATCGCGGCGCTGTCGCTGCTGTCGATCCAGATCTACCAGGGCGACCTGGCGCGCGCGGATTCGGCGTTCTTCCTCAAGTATTTCCTGTCGAGCCAGTCGGCGATCCTGTGGATGAGCGCGCTGTTCGTGCTCGCGACGATCTTCTACTGGATCGGCATGCTGACGCGTTCGGCGTCCGGCGGCGCGATCGGCCAGAAGCTCACCTGGGTCGCGGTGCTGATGGGCTTCACCGGGTTGATGGTGCGCTGGTACGAGTCGTACCTGATCGGCACCGACGTCGGCCATATCCCGGTGTCGAACCTCTATGAAGTGTTCGTGCTGTTCAGCCTGATCACCGCGCTGCTCTATCTGTATTACGAAGGCCACTACGGCACGCGTGCGCTCGGCGCGTTCGTGCTGCTGATCATCAGCGCCGCGGTCGGCTTCCTGATGTGGTATTCGATCGCGCGCGACGCGCAGCAGATCCAGCCGCTCGTGCCGGCGCTGCAGAGCTGGTGGATGAAGATCCACGTGCCGGCGAACTTCATCGGCTACGGCAGCTTCGCGCTGTCGGCGATGGTGTCGGTCGCGTACCTGATGAAGGCGCGCGGCGTGCTCGGCGATCGCCTGCCGGCGCTCGAGGTGCTCGACGACCTGATGTACAAGT
Organism: Burkholderia sp. SRS-46; assembly: GCF_004343775.1. Lineage (GTDB taxonomy): Bacteria > Pseudomonadota > Gammaproteobacteria > Burkholderiales > Burkholderiaceae > Burkholderia. Next base: position 46,344 of record NZ_PTXL01000013.1, read on the forward strand.
CGATCGCGGTCGGCTTCGCGTTCTTCACGATCGCGACGATCCTCGGCGCGCTGTGGGCGGCCGAGGCGTGGGGCGGCTACTGGAGCTGGGATCCGAAGGAAACCTGGGCGCTGATCGTCTGGCTGAACTACGCGGCGTGGCTGCACATGCGCCTGATGAAGGGCCTGCGCGGCACGGTCGCGGCCTGGTGGGCGCTGACGGGCCTGATCGTCACGACCTTCGCGTTCCTCGGGGTCAACATGTTCCTGTCCGGGCTGCACAGCTACGGCAAGCTGTAAGATTTCCGACGCTCGTCCGACTCAATACCGCCGGCGCACTCGCGTGCCCGGCGGTTTTCTTTTGTAACGAGCGGGTGGCGCGTGCGACGAACGGCGCACGACGATCCGGATCGAACGCTCATGAGCACGCGTCGGGCACGCGTGCAGCAAGGAGGAACAGCAGCATGTGGATCAAACGTTCGTTCGGGAGCGCATTGCGGGGCGACGACATCGCGCGCAGCGAAATCACGCCGCGCGCGGTGTTCGAGAACCGCCGGCGCGTGCTGCAGGCGGCCGGCATCGCGGCGGCGGGTGGCCTGCTGGGCGGCAGCGGCGCGGCGTTCGCCGCGTATGCGTCGCCCGACGCGCGGGCCGCGAAGCTGGCGGCGAAAACCAATCCGAAATTCGTCGTCGCCGACAAGGTGACGCCGTTCAAGGACATCACCTCCTACAACAATTTCTACGAGTTCGGCACCGACAAGGGCGACCCGGCGCAGAACGCCGGCACGCTGCGGCCGCGCCCGTGGCGCGTGAGCGTCGAAGGCGAGGTGCAACACCCGAAGGTGTTCGACCTCGACGAGCTGCTGAAGCTCGCACCGCTCGAGGAGCGCGTCTACCGGCTGCGCTGCGTCGAAGGATGGTCGATGGTGATCCCGTGGATCGGCGTGCCGCTGTCGGAGCTGATCCGGCGCGTGCAGCCGACCGGCAACGCGAAGTACGTGCAGTTCGTCACGCTCGCCGACCCGTCGCAGATGCCGGGCCTGTCGACGCCGATTCTCGACTGGCCGTATTCGGAAGGCCTGCGGATGGACGAGGCGATGAATCCGCTGACGCTGCTGACGATGGGCGTCTACGGGCAGGTGCTGCCGAACCAGAATGGCGCGCCGGTGCGGGTCGTCGTGCCGTGGAAGTACGGGTTCAAGAGCGCGAAGTCGCTCGTGAAGATCCGCTTCGTCGACCGGCAGCCGCCGACCAGCTGGCACACCTATGCGCCGAACGAGTACGGCTTCTACTCGAACGTCAATCCGGCCGTCGACCACCCGCGCTGGAGCCAGGCCACCGAGCGGCGCATCGGCGAGGACGGCTTCTTCACGCCGAAGCGAAAGACGCTGATGTTCAACGGCTACGGCGAGTTCGTCGCGTCGATGTATCAGGGCATGGACCTGAAGAAGTTCTTCTGACGCACCGGTGAGGAACGACATGCCCCCTTCGACGCTCACGCCCGCGCGCGCCGCGGATCCCGCCGCACGGCGGCCGGACGCGATCCGCGCCGCCGCGCCGCGCTGGCTCGCGCCGGCCAAGGCACTGGTGTTCGCGGCCGGCCTGTATCCGCTCGCGCGCCTCGTGCTGTTCGGCCTGACCGACCGCCTCGGCGCCAATCCGATCGAATTCGTCACGCGCTCGACCGGACTGTGGACGCTCGTGATGCTGTGCGTCACGCTCGGCGTCACGCCGCTGCGACGGGTGACCGGCGTCGCAGCGCTGCTGCGCCTTCGCCGGATGCTCGGCCTGTTCGCGTTCTTCTACGCGACGCTGCACTTCACGACCTACATCTGGTTCGACAAGTGGTTCGACCTGGCGGCGATCCTGAAGGACGTCGGCAAGCGGCCGTTCATCACCGTCGGCTTCGCCGCGTTCGTGCTGCTGCTCCCGCTCGCCGCGACGTCGCCGCGCGCGATGGTGCGCAGGCTCGGGCGCCACTGGGCGACGCTGCATCGCGCGATCTACGCGGTCGCGCTGTTCGGCGTGCTGCACTTCTGGTGGATGAAAGCGGGCAAGCACGATCTCGCGCTGCCGAAGCTGTATGCGGCGATCGTTGCGGTGCTGCTCGGCTGGCGCGTCGCCACATGGGGATGGCGGCGCGTGCGAGGCTGACGGAGCGCGCAAAAAAGAAAGGCGATGACCGGATGGGCATCGCCTTGTCTGTTCGTGGCGCCGTTGGCGCGGTGCGGGTTACTGCGTGCTGGCCGGGCTGGACGCGGGCGCCGGCTTGGCCGTCGGCAGGGTGCCGCCCGAGAGCTCCGGCGACAGCGTGAGCGGCGTGCCGGACGTATCGGGCATGCTGTCGGACGAGGAAGCGGTTTCGTCGTCCGGCTTGACATCGGAAGGTGGCGCGTCCTGCTGCTGCTCGATCGGTTTCGGCGGCAGCGGCGGCACATTGGGCAGATAGAGCGGACCTCGCTGACCGCAGCCTGCAAGAATCGCCAAAGCCGCTACAATCGCGCTCATCCGGAAAACCACTCGCATGATCGTCCCTGAACAATTGAACCGATAGAGTTTAGCATGTCCGATACCGAATACCTGACCCGTGCCGAGGCCGTGCTGGCGGCCGTCGAGCGTACCGTGGATGCCGCGAACGACGGCGATCACGACATCGACCTGGAACGCAACGGCAGTGTCCTCACGCTGACGTTCGAGAACGGCTCGAAGATCATCGTCAACCTGCAGCCGCCGATGAAGGAAGTGTGGATCGCCGCGAAGGCGGGCGGCTTCCATTACCGCTATCTGGACGGCGCGTGGCGCGACACGCGCAGCGGCACGGAATTCTTCTCGGCGCTCAGCGATTACGCGACGCAGCAGGCCGGGATGCCGATCACGTTCAGCGCCTGAGCCGATCGAACCGTCGTATCAATGAAAAAGCGGCCCGCGGGCCGCTTTTTCATGTCTGCGCGGTACTTCAGTGGCCGCGGAACAGGTTCATGATGTCCTGCTTTTCCTGTTCGTCGACGTGCGGCGCCTCCTCCTCGCCCGCGTCCTGCGCCGCCGGCGCCTGCGCCACGCCGACCGTCGACACGAAGCCGTGCCCCGGCGTGAACTCGCCGAAATACAGCTCGCTGCCGAGCGTCGTGACGTCGTCCGGCATCGTCGGCTTGAATTCGGGCACGCCCTTGAGCGCCGCGCCCATGTAGTCGATCCACACGGGCAGCGAGAGGCCGCCGCCGGTTTCGCGGTCGCCGAGGCTGCGCGGGTTGTCGTAGCCGATCCACGCGATCGCGGCGAGCGAGTGCTGGTAGCCGGCGAACCACGCGTCGTGCGAGTCGTTCGTCGTGCCGGTCTTGCCCGCGAGGTCGGTGCGCTTGAGCATGTTGGTCTTGGCGCCGGTGCCGCGCTGCGCGACGCTTTGCAGCAGGCTGTTCATCACGTACGCATTGCGCGCGTCGATCGCGCGCGGCGCGTTCTGATCGGCGACGAGCGGCTGCGCGCGTGCGACGACCGCGCCGTTCGGATCGGTCACCTCGGCGATCAGGTACGGATTGACGCGGTAGCCGCCGTTCGCGAACACCGAGTACGCGCCGGCCATCTGCAGCGGCGTGACGAGGCCCGCGCCAAGCGCCATCGGCAGGTAGGCCGGGTGACGCTCGGCGTCGAAGCCGAAGCGCGTGATGTACTGCTGCGCGTACTTCGTGCCGATGTGGTTGAGGATCCGGATCGATACGAGGTTGCGCGAGCGCTGCAGCGCGGTGCGCATCGACATCGGGCCCTCGAAGCCGCCGCCGTAGTTCTTCGGCTCCCACGGCTGGCCGCCCGTTTCCGCGGCGCTGAAGAACAGCGGGCCGTCGTTGATGACCGTCGCCGGGCCGAGGCCCTTGTCGAGCGACGCCGAGTAGATGAACGGCTTGAACGACGAACCCGGTTGCCGCCACGCCTGCGTGACGTGGTTGAACTTGTTCTTGTTGTAGTCGAAGCCGCCGACGAGCGAGCGGATCGCGCCGTCCTGCGGCACGATCGAGATGAACGCGCCTTCGACCTGCGGCAGCTGCGTGATCGCCCATGTGCCGGCGTCGTTCTTCACGACGCGCACGATCGCGCCCGGGCGGATGCGCCGGTTCGGCTGCGCATTGGCCGACAGCGCGCTCGAGGCGAAGCGCAGGTTGTCGCCTTCCAGCGTCGCGCTGCTGCCGTCGATGAATGCGATCGTGATCTGGCGCGGGTTTGCCGCGGTCACGACCGCCGCGATCAGCTCGCCGTTGTCGGGGTGTTCGAGCAGCGCATCGTCGATCGCCTGCTCGCGGTCGTCGGCGCCGGCCGGCAGCTCGATGAAGCCTTCCGGCCCGCGATAGCCGTGGCGCCGCTCGTAATCCATGATCCCCTTGCGCAGCGCGCCGTAGGCGACCTGCTGGTCGGCGGAATCGATCGTCGTGACGACGTTGAAGCCGCGCGTATACGTTTCCTCCCGGTACTGCGCATACATCATCTGGCGCACCATTTCCGCGACGTATTCCGCGTGCACGCTGAACTCGCGGCCAGCGCCCTTGACGACGAGCGGCTGGGCGATCGCCTCGTCGTACTGCTCGCGCGAGACGAAGTTCAGCTCGAGCATGCGCTGCAGGATGTACTCCTGGCGTACCTTCGCGCGCTTCGGATTGACGACCGGGTTGTACGCGGACGGCGCCTTCGGCAGGCCGGCCAGCATCGCGGCTTCCGCGAGCGTGAGGTCCTTCAGGTCCTTGCCGAAATAGACGTGCGCGGCGCTCGCGAAACCGTATGCGCGCTGGCCGAGATAGATCTGATTCATATAGACCTCGAGAATCTGATCCTTCGTCAGCGCGCGCTCGATCCGGTACGCGAGCAGCATCTCGTAGATCTTGCGCGTGTAGGTCTTCTCGCTCGACAGGAAGAAGTTGCGCGCGACCTGCATCGTGATCGTGCTGGCGCCCTGCGACGCATGGCCGTTCGTCAGCGCGACGAAGCCGGCGCGGATGATCCCGGTGAGGTCGACGCCGCCGTGGTCGTAGAAACGCGCGTCCTCGATCGCGAGGATCGCCTTCTTCAGCGAATCGGGCACGTCCTTGAAATGGACGATGTCGCGGCGCTCCTCGCCGAATTCGCCGATCAGCACGTGATCGGACGTGTAGATGCGCAGCGGAACCTTCGGACGATAGTCCGTCAGCGCGTCGAGCGACGGCATGTTCGGCGACGCGACGACGAGCGCGTAGCCGAGCACGAGCGCGCCGGACACGACGAGCGCCACGCACACCGCAGCGAAGCCGAGCAGGACTTTCAGCCACCAGGGGCGTTTCTTCGGCTCCGGGGCGGGGGGCGGGGACGTTGGGGAGGTGGATTGCATAGGCATACCGGAAAACAGTCCCGCGATTATAGCTGCCCGGTATGACCGGTCCTGACGCGGGGGCGGCCCCGGATGGACGCGGGTTGCCGTGCTTCCAGCATAGCGCGCCGGCGGGCGGCGCGCGCGGCGTTGGCCGTTCGGCCGACTGCCGGCGGCCTGCGCCGCTGCGCAGAATGCAAGCCTGGGATTGCGGCATGGGCCGCAGCGATGGCGGGAGGCTGGGATGGCCGGACGATGGGCGGTACGACGCGCGATGGGCAGGCGTATGGCGACGGGGATCGACGTCGCCGCGGGTGACGTGAGGGTGGTGGTGGTGAGCCGGCGGCGGCGCGGCACGGACGTGCGCGTCGAAGGCATCGACACGGAATCGCTCGGGCAGCCGGACGGGCCCGACGAGGTGCGCTGGGCGGCGGTCGGGCGCGCGCTGTCCGCGGCCGTGTCGCGGTTGTCGGCGCGCGGGGTGCGGTGCGACGTGTCCGGCGTGATGGCGCTGCGCGACGACGAGATGCGCACCGCGACGCTCGACCTGGCCGGGCGCGACGATATCCCCGATGCCGCGCGGCAGGCCGCCGAGCGTATCTCCGGGCTCGCGCCGGACAGTCTCGCGTTCGACTGGCGGCCCGCGGGCGGCGCGCGGCCCGGCGAGATCGCGATCGCCGCTGCGCCGCAGGCCGCATTGCAGTGGCGGATCGAGGCGGCGGCGGCGGCGGGTGTCGACCTGACGACCGTCGACTGCGAACCAATCGCCGCGCTGCGGGCGTTGCGCTTCGCCGCGTTGCACGAACCCCTGGATGAACCTTGTTTCGCGCTCTGGTTTGCCGATGCCGGCGTGCGCGGCTGGCGGCTGGAACGCGGCGCGGCCGTGCTGCAGTTCGCGTTCCCCGATCGCGCGCATGCCACGCTGGCCGATGCGCTGCGCGCGTTTGCGCGCCGCCCGGCCCGTTGTATGGTGGTCGGCGGCGACGCGCGGTGTGTCGCGCGGTTCGGCACCTCCGTCGCGGAGGTCGGCGATCTGCTCGGCGCGATCGTACTGCCGTTCGAGTGTGCGCCCTGGGCCGACGGCGACCCGGTGGCGCGGTCCGGTTCGCCGGGCGGGCCCGCGTTCGCGGTCGCGTTCGGACTCGCGCTGCGCGGAGTGTGGCAATGAGCGCGCGCGGCGTGCCTGCGCACGCGCCATGGGGGCCGGCGGCCGGGCAGGCGTGGCTCGGCGGGTTCAACCTGCTGCCTTACCGCGACCGTCTCGCCAGGGCCGTGCGCCGGCGCCGGGCCGCGCAATGCGGTGCGGCAATCCTGCTCGGGATGGCGGGCGTCGGGGTGTGGACGGGCGGCACCGCGTGGCTGCGGATGCGAACGGACGCCGAACGCGCGCGCGTGGAGGCGATCCTGTCGCGGCGGCAGCCGCAGGTGGACGCGGCGACGCGCGCCGCGCGGCTGGCCGCTGCCGCCGCGCAACGCGATGCGCAGGCGGCGGCGCTCGCGGCGCCTTACCGGCAGGCGGCCGGGCTGCTCGGGCTGCTGGTGCGCGTGCGTGACGACGAAGTGCGGCTGGATGCGCTGCGCACGACATCGGCCGGCGCGGTGCTGGACGCACGGGCCGAGAGTTACCGGGCGGCGGCCCGCTGGCTCGCGCGGATCGCACGCGAGCCGCATGGATGGCGCGTCGACGTCGACGCGCTGACGCCTGCCCCGCCGGACCCGGCGGGCGCCGCGCGCATGCCGTTCCGGTTCTCGGTGCAGTTGCGCTGGCAGGCGGCTTCGCCGAGCCAGCAGGCCAGGCCGGAGGCACGGCAATGACGGTGCTCGCAGATCGATTCGGGCATGACGGCGTCTCGCGGCCGGCTGTCATCCACGTCGCCGGCTGCGCGCTGGCGTTCGGCGCGGTGCTGGCGGGCGGCATTCATCTGGCGGACAGCGCGGACTGGGGCGGCCTCGCGCGCAGCCGCGCGTCGCTGGAGGCGGCCATCGCGCGTGCGGCGGCGGCCGAGCGCGTACTCGCCGAGGCATCCCGGCATCGCGAGGCGCACGCCGAGACGGGGGACGGCAGCGGCGAATCGCCCGCGCCCGGCTGGCCCGCGGTGCTGCTCGAGCTGGCGGAACTGGCTGCGTCGAGCGGGCTGCACGTCGTCGCGCTCGAGCCGCAGGCCGGGCAGGACGCGAAGCCGGAGGCGCCGCGCACGGTGCGCATCGACGCGAACGGCGGCTTTGCCGCGCTGCGGCGGATGATCGACGGTCTGGCGACACTGCCGGTGTTGGTCGTGCCGGCGGCGATGCGGGTCGAGCGCGACAGCCAGGCGGCGCGCGTGGCGCTGTCGCTCGACGTGTTTCCCGCGTTGCGCGGCAGCGAGGCGGTATCTGGCGACGGGCGGATCGACGAAGGTTCGGCGCACGCCGATCCGTTCGACGTGCCGACGACGCCCGGGACGGGCAGCGGGCTGCCGTCCCGGCTGGCCGGCGTGATGCGGGATGCGCGCGCCGGACTCGCGCTGTTCGACGACGGCATGGGCGCGATCACGGCGGTCGCGGCTGGCGAGGCGGTTGGTGCGATGCGCGTAACGCGGGTCGAGCCGGACGCCGTGACGCTGGCCACGGCGTCCGGGCCGCGCAGGATGGCGCTGGAAGACGGAGGCGCGCAATGGTGAGACGCATGTGGCGGCGGGCACTCGCCGGGATCGGGCTTTACGCCGCAGCGGCATCCGGCGCATTGCCGCCGCCGGTGCCGCCTGAGTGGCCGCCCGCGGAAATGCGTACCGACGGGCCGGACGTGTCGTTGCCGCAGGGCGCGATCGAAGGCGGCGAGTTCGCTCGGTCGGCGGTGGAGCCGCCGCCACGGCTGGCGCTGGCACCGAGCGCCGCGCCTTCGGTGCCGGTCGCGACGCCCGTGCTCGAAGGCCCGCCGATTCCGTTGCCGCCGGCCGCACACATGAGCGACGCGGCCGCGCGGCGCCCCGGCGATGCGGACGACGCTCGGCGGATCTCGCTGAACCTGCAGGGCGTGGGCCTGGCCGCCGCGTTCGACGCATTTGCGCGGTTCACCGGGCTCGACATCATCGTCAGCGAGCAGGTGCGCGGCACGGTGTCGTTACGTCTGAACAATGTGCGCTGGCGGACCGCGTTCGACACGCTGCTCGATACGCATGGGCTCGCGATGTCCCGTCGCGACGACGTGATCTGGATCGCGCCGGCGGCGGAGCTGGCCGCGCGGGAGCGCGAACGCTTCGAGGCGCATGCGCGCGCCGCGGACCTCGAGCCGCTTGCGAGCCGCACCTTCGTGCTGCGCTATCCGCGCTCACCGGACGTGCAGCGGCTCCTGACCGGCGCGGCGGGGCAGCGCCTGCTGTCGAAGCGCGGGGCGGCGGCGGCCGATGCGCGCACGAACCTGCTGTTCGTTACCGACCTCGCGCCGCGCATCGCGCAGATTGCTGGCCTGATCGACGAAATCGACCGGCCGTCGCGGCAGGTGCGGATAGAGGCCCGGATCGTCGAAGGCGAGCAGGGCTTCTCGCGCAACCTGGGCGCCCGCCTCGCGCTGCGCGCCCAGGGCCGCATGTCGGCGGGCGGCGATGGCGTGGGCACCGCCGCCGAGCGCAACGCGCTCGATCTCGCGGCACGGCCGCTCGGCGGCTTCGAAGCCGCTACGGCCGGGTTCACGCTGTTCGCCGCGCCGCTGAGCCGCGTGCTCGACGTCGAACTGAGCGCGCTCGAGGCACAAGGGCGGGGACAGATCGTGTCGAGTCCGCGCGTCGTGACGGCCGATCGCGCCAAGGCGATCGTCGAACAGGGCGCGGAGCTGCCCTATCAGGCCAAGGTCGGCAACGGCGTGAGCGGCGTGCAGTTCCGCCGGGCGACGCTGAAGCTCGAGGTCGAGCCGCAGATCACGCCGGACCGGCGCGTCGTGCTCGACCTGGACATCACGAAGGACAGCGTCGGCGAGCCGACGGCGGCCGGTCCGGCGATCCACACGAAGCACGTGCAGACCCGCGTCGAGGTGGAGGACGGCGGGACCGTCGCGATCGGCGGAATTTACGAGCAACTGCGCCGGGACGATGTGACGCGGGTGCCGCTCTTGGGCAAAATACCGGTTCTGGGCGCGCTGTTCCGGCATCGCGCGCAGCGCGACCAGCGCAGCGAGCTGGTCGTCTTCATCACCCCGACAGTGGTCGGCTCGCGTTGCGACGCGGCCGGCACGGGCGACGCGGATGCCCTGGAAACGGGGCCGGAAGCTGCCGGCGCAGGCTCGACAACGCAGCCGCTTTGCCAGTAAGCTGCGCCACACACCAGCAAGATTGAAGCAGAGGAATGCCGTTGCAAGCGCGGGACCCACACGCAAACGTATTTTTCGTCGGCCTTATGGGAGCGGGTAAGACCACCGTGGGCCGGGCTGTCGCGCGCCGGCTCGACAGGACATTCTTCGACTCCGACCACGAGATCGAGGCACGCACGGGCGCGCGCATTCCGGTGATCTTCGAGATGGAAGGCGAAGCCGGGTTTCGCGACCGCGAATCGCAGGTGATCGCTGACCTCACGCAGCGCGAGAGCATCGTGCTCGCGACGGGCGGCGGCGCGGTGCTGCGGCCCGAGAATCGCGAATTCCTGAAGGCGCACGGCATCGTCGTCTATCTGCGCGCCAATCCGCACGATCTGTGGCTGCGCACGCGCAAGGACAAGAACCGGCCGCTGCTGCAGACCGAGGATCCGAAGGCGCGTCTCGAGGCGCTCTATGAAGTGCGCGATCCGCTGTATCGCGAATGCGCGGATTTCGTCATCGAAACCGGCCGCCCGTCGGTCAACGGGCTCGTCAACATGGTGCTGATGCAGCTCGAACTGGCGGGTGTCGTCGCCAAGCCAATACAAGCATGATTACTGTCAACGTCGATCTGGGCGACCGCGCCTATCCGATTCATATTGGCGCCGGCCTGATCGGCCGCACCGAACTGTTCGCCCCCCACATCGGCGGCTCGTCCGTCACGATCGTCACGAACACGACGGTCGATCCGCTCTACGGCGACGCGCTGCGCGCCACGCTCGCGCCGCTCGGCAAGCGCGTGTCGACGGTCGTGCTGCCGGACGGCGAGGCGTACAAGAACTGGGAAACGCTGAACCTGATCTTCGACGGCCTGCTGACCGAGCGCGCGGACCGCAAGACCACCCTCGTCGCGCTCGGCGGCGGCGTGATCGGCGACATGACCGGGTTCGCGGCCGCGTGCTACATGCGCGGCGTGCCGTTCATCCAGGTGCCGACCACGCTGCTGTCGCAGGTCGATTCGTCGGTCGGCGGCAAGACCGGCATCAACCACCCGCTCGGCAAGAACATGATCGGCGCGTTCTACCAGCCGCAGGCGGTGATCGCCGACATCGGCACGCTCACGACGCTGCCCGACCGCGAGCTGGCGGCGGGCGTCGCCGAGATCATCAAGACCGGCGCGATCGTCGACGCCGCGTTCTTCGACTGGATCGAGGCGAACGTGGACGCGCTGAACCGCCGCGAGCCCGGCGTGCTTGCCGAGGCCGTCAAGCGCTCGTGCGAGATCAAGGCGAGCGTGGTCGCGGCCGACGAACGCGAAGGCGGCCTGCGCGCGATCCTCAATTTCGGCCACACGTTCGGCCACGCGATCGAGGCCGGGCTAGGCTACGGCGAGTGGCTGCACGGCGAGGCGGTGGGCTGCGGGATGGTGATGGCGGGCGACCTGTCGGTGCGGCTCGGCCTGCTCGACGAAGCGTCGCGGCAGCGCCTGGACGCGGTGATCGCGGCCGCGCACCTGCCGACCCGCGCGCCCGCGCTCGGCGACGCGCGCTACATGGACCTGATGCGCGTCGACAAGAAGGCCGAGGCGGGCGCGATCAAGTTCATCCTGCTGAAGCGGCTCGGCGATACGCTGATCACGCCGGCGCCCGACGAAGCCGTGTTCGCTACACTGGCGGCGACGACGCAATAACCCCGGCCCGGCTGCCCGGTGCCCTTGACGTGGAGGAGACGGTGAGCGAGACATCCAGCAGCAAGTTGCCACGCCAGCCCCGCAGCGTACGCGCTCCGGTGGCGGAGCCGCCGACCCTGGCGGCGCTGGAAGCCCATCTCGCCCCGTACGCCGCCCACGCGTCGCAATCGCGCGGCCGGCGCCACCCGGAGCAGCCGCCGGCGGCGCGCACCGAATTCCAGCGCGACCGCGACCGCATCGTCCACTCGACCGCGTTCCGCCGGCTCGAATACAAGACCCAGGTCTTCGTCAATCACGAAGGCGACCTGTTCCGCACCCGTCTCACCCACAGCCTCGAAGTCGCGCAGATCGCGCGTTCGGTCGCGCGCAACCTGCGGCTGAACGAGGATCTCGTCGAGGCGATCTCGCTCGCGCACGATCTCGGCCATACGCCGTTCGGCCATGCGGGGCAGGACGCGCTGAACGCGTGCATGCGCGAGCACGGCGGCTTCGAGCACAACCTGCAGAGCCTCGCCGTCGTCGACGAGCTCGAGGAGCACTACGGCGCGTTCAACGGGCTGAACCTCTGCTTCGAGACGCGCGAAGGCATCCTCAAGCACTGTTCGCGCGAGAACGCGCGCAAGCTCGGCGCGCTCGGCGAACGCTTCCTGCAGGGCCGCCAGCCGTCGCTCGAGGCGCAGCTCGCGAACATCGCAGACGAAATCGCGTACAACAACCACGACGTCGACGACGGCCTGCGTTCCGGGCTGGTCACGATCGAGCAGCTCGCGGAAGTCGAGCTCTGGCAGCGCCACTACGAGGCAGCGCTCGCCGAATTCCCGCATCTCGAAGGCCGGCGTCTCGTGCACGAGACGGTGCGCCGCATCATCAACACGCTGATCGTCGACCTGATCGACGAGACGACGCGCAATCTCGCGCGCGTCGCGCCCGCGTCGCTCGACGACGTGCGCGCGGCGCCGCCGCTCGTGTCGCACAGCGAGGCCGTCGCCGCGGAGGCGGCGGCCCTCAAGCGCTTCCTGTTCAAGAACCTGTATCGCCACTACAAGGTCATGAGGATGGCGAACAAGGCGCAGCGCGTCGTCACCGGGCTGTTCGACGCGTTCATCGACGACCCGCGCCTGCTGCCGCCGCAGTATCAGTCCGAGGACGCGTCGAAGCAGCCGCGCCTCGTCGCGCATTACATCGCCGGCATGACCGATCGTTTTGCTTTGAAGGAATACCAGCGTTTGTTTGTCGTCAGCGACAACTGACTGTCACAAACGATCACTAGACTGCGCCGGTTCGCTGGCGGCGGGAAAGGTGTACCCGCTGTTGGTATCGTTTTCATAGGAGAGGTCGATGAAGAAGAAGCCCGTAGGGACGCTGGTTCGTTCGCTCGTGATCGGGGGCGCGCTGATGGCCGGCGCGCAGCACGCGGCATTCGCGGCGACGGAGATCCAGTTCTGGCATGCGATGGAGGCCGCGCTCGGCGAGCGGGTCAACGAGATCGCGGCGCAGTTCAACGCGTCGCAGAGCGACTACAAGATCGTGCCGGTCTTCAAGGGCACCTACGACCAGGCGCTCGCGGCGGGCATCGCCGCGTATCGCAGCGGCAACGCGCCGGCGATCCTGCAGGTCTACGAAGTCGGCACCGCGACGATGATGCAGGCGAAGAAGGCGGTGGTGCCGGTCTACGACGTGTTCAAGCAGGCCGGCGTGCCGCTCGACGAGAAGGCGTTCGTGCCGACCGTCGCGAGCTACTACAGCGATGCGAAGACGGGCCACCTGGTGTCGATGCCGTTCAACAGCTCGACCCCGGTGCTGTACTACAACAAGGACGCGTTCAAGAAGGCCGGGCTCGACCCGAACCAGCCGCCGAAGACCTGGGACGAGGTCAAGGCCGACGCGGAGAAGCTGCGCAAGTCGGGCATGGCGTGCGGCTACACGACCGGCTGGCAGGGCTGGATCCAGCTCGAGAACTACAGCGCGTGGCACGGCCTGCCGTTCGCGAGCCGCAACAACGGCTTCGACGGCGCCAACGCGGTGCTGGAATTCAACAAGCCGCAGCAGATCGCGCACGTCCAGTTCCTGCAGCAGATGGCGAAGGACGGCACGTTCACGTACGCGGGCCGCAAGGACGAGGCGTCGGCGAAGTTCTATAGCGGCGACTGCGGGATCATGACGACGTCGTCGGGCGCGCTCGCGAACGTGCACAAGTTCGCGAAGTTCGATTTCGGCACCGGCATGATGCCGTACGACGCGAACGTGAAGGGTGCGCCGCAGAACGCGATCATCGGCGGCGCGAGCCTGTGGGTGCTGGCCGGCAAGGATCCCGCGACCTACAAGGGCGTCGCGAAATTCCTCGCGTTCCTGAGCTCGCCGGCCGTGGCCGCGAAGTGGCACCAGGACACGGGCTACCTGCCGATCACGACGGCCGCGTACGACCTGACGCGCCAGCAGGGCTTCTACGCGAAGAACCCGAGCGCCGAAACCGCGATCAAGCAGATGCTGAACAAGCCGCCGCTGGCGTACACGAAGGGGCTGCGGCTCGGCAACATGCCGCAGATCCGCACGATCGTCGACGAGGAGTTCGAGCAGGTCTGGGCGCAGAAGAAGTCGCCGAAGGACGCGCTGGATTCTGCGGCGACGCGCGGCGACGAGCTGCTGCGCCGCTTCGAGAAGTCGGGCAGCTGAGCCGCGTGTCGCGCCGTGCCGCCGGCCGTGTCGCGCGCAACCGCGCGGCGGCCGGCGGCCGTTTATCCCTCACGTTTGGCCTGACCGGATCTCCGCGATGCAATCCCGTTCCCGTTTCGGTACGAGCCTGTTGCCGTACCTGCTGATCGCGCCGCAGCTCGCGATCACCGGCGTGTTCTTCCTGTGGCCCGCCGGTGTCGCGCTGTGGCAATCGACGCAGATGCAGGACGCGTTCGGCACGTCGAGCGAGTTCGTCGGTTTCGCGAACTTCGCGCGCCTGTTCGCCGATCCGCTGTATCTCGACTCGTTCCGCACGACGCTCGTGTTCAGCGCGCTCGTCACGGTGAGCGGGCTCGTCGTGTCGCTGCTGCTCGCCGCGTGCGCGGACCGCGTCGTGCGCGGCGCGCGCGCGTACCGCACGCTGCTGATCTGGCCGTACGCGGTCGCGCCGACGATCGCCGCGGTACTGTGGGCGTTCCTGTTCAACCCGAGCATCGGCCTCGTCACCTACGCGCTCGCGAAGTCGGGAATCGTCTGGAACCACGCGCTGAACGGCGGGCAGGCGATGTTCCTGGTCGTGCTCGCGTCGGTGTGGAAGCAGGTGAGCTACAACTTCCTGTTCTTCTACGCGGGGTTGCAGGCGATCCCGCGCTCGCTGATCGAGGCGGCCGCGATCGACGGCGCGGGCCCGGTGCGGCGCTTCTTCCACGTCGTGCTGCCGCTGCTGTCGCCGACGAGCTTTTTCCTGCTGGTCGTGAACCTCGTGTACGCGTTCTTCGACACGTTCCCGGTGATCGACGCCGCGACCGCCGGCGGCCCCGCGCAGAGCACCAAGACGCTGATCTACAAGATCTTCACGGAAGGCTTCCAGGGGCTCGATATCGGCAGCTCGGGCGCGCAGTCGGTCGTGCTGATGGCGATCGTCGTCGGGCTGACGGTGATCCAGTTCCGCTTCGTCGAACGCAGGGTGCAATACGCATGATCGAGAATCGCAAGGGCTTCGACCTGTTCTGCCACGCGGTGCTGATCGCGGGCGTCGCGCTGCTCGTGTTCCCCGTCTATGTCGCGTTCTGCGCGGCGACGATGAACGCGCAGGAAGTGTTCACGGTGCCGCTGTCGCTCGTGCCGAGCACGCACCTGTTCGAGAACGTCGCGTACATCTGGCGGCACGGCAGCGGCGGCACGACCGCGCCGTTCGGCCTGCTGCTCGCCAACAGCCTCGCGATGGCGCTCGGCATCGCGATCGGCAAGATCGCGGTGTCGATCCTGTCCGCGTACGCGATCGTCTATTTCCGCTTCCCGTTCCGCAACACGGCGTTCTGGCTGATCTTCGTCACGCTGATGCTGCCGGTCGAGGTGCGGATCTTCCCGACCGTGCAGGTCGTGTCGACGCTGCAGATGACCAACACCTACGCGGGGCTCACGCTGCCGCTGATCGCGTCGGCGACCGCGACCTTCCTGTTCCGCCAGTTCTTCATGACGCTGCCCGACGAGCTGATGGACGCGGCGCGCATCGACGGCGCGGGGCCGCTGCGCTTCTTCTGGGACGTCGTGCTGCCGCTGTCGAAGACGAGCATCGCGGCGCTGTTCGTGATCACCTTCATCTACGGCTGGAACCAGTACCTGTGGCCGATCCTGATCACGACGGAGGCGTCGCTGTCGACGTCGGTGGTCGGCATCAAGACGATGATCGCGAGCGGCGACGCCGCGACCGAATGGCAATACGTGATGGCGGCGACGCTGCTGGCGATGATTCCGCCGCTCGTCGTCGTGCTGGCGATGCAGCGCTGGTTCGTGCGCGGCCTCGTCGATTCTGAAAAGTAACCACGGACACGCTACGAGGAGAAGGACGACGTATGGCTGCGCTGAGCTTGAAGGGCGTCAGGAAATCCTATGACGGAAAGCAGCAGGTGTTGCACGGCATCGACGTCGAGATCGCCGACGGCGAATTCATCGTGCTGGTCGGGCCGTCCGGCTGTGGCA
Organism: Burkholderia sp. SRS-46; assembly: GCF_004343775.1. GTDB lineage: Bacteria > Pseudomonadota > Gammaproteobacteria > Burkholderiales > Burkholderiaceae > Burkholderia. The sequence goes on from NZ_PTXL01000013.1 coordinate 62,258, forward strand.
AGTCGACGCTGCTGCGAATGATCGCGGGGCTCGAGAGCGTGACGGACGGCGAGATCGCGATTGGCGAGCGGGTGGTGAACGCGCTCGAGCCGAAGGATCGCGACATCGCGATGGTGTTCCAGAACTATGCGCTGTATCCGCACATGACGGTCGCGCAGAACATGGGCTACGGGCTGAAGATTCGCGGCATCGAGCGCGCGACGATCGATGCGCGCGTCACCGCGGCCGCGAAGATCCTCGAGCTCGAGCCGCTGCTCGCGCGGCGGCCGCGCGAGCTGTCGGGCGGCCAGCGGCAGCGGGTCGCGATGGGGCGCGCGATCGTGCGCGAGCCGTCGGTGTTCCTGTTCGACGAGCCGCTGTCGAACCTGGACGCGAAGCTGCGCGTGCAGATGCGGCTCGAGATCCAGCGGCTGCATGCGCGGCTCGCGACGACGAGCGTGTACGTGACGCACGACCAGATCGAGGCGATGACGCTCGCGCAGCGCGTGATCGTGATGAACCGCGGCTACGCGGAGCAGATCGGCGCACCGGTCGACGTGTACGAGAAGCCGGCGACGGTGTTCGTCGCGGGCTTCATCGGCTCGCCGGCGATGAACCTGCTGCAAGGGCGCCTGTCGGATGACGGTGCGACTTTCACGGTCGCGGGCGACGGCCCGGCGCTGCCGGTTGCCGGCGCACCGGGCATCGGCGCGGAGATCGCGCCGGGCCGCGACTGGGTGCTCGGCGTGCGTCCGGAGCACATGACGCCGCAGCCGGGCGTGCCGTACGCAACGCTGCCGGTGGATTCGTGCGAACTGCTCGGCGCGGACAACCTCGTGCACGGCCGCTGGGGCGCGCACGACGTCGCGGTGCGCCTGCCGCACGCCGACCGCCCCGCGCGCGGCACGGCGCTCGCGGTCGCGCTGCCCGCGCACCGGCTGCATTTCTTCGATCCCGAGACCGGCAAGCGCGCCGGCTGAATCCGTAGCGAGGCCTACCGATGACTTCCCGCCCTGACTGGCCCTATCCGCGCGTCGTCGCCCATCGCGGCGGCGGCACGCTCGCGCCGGAGAACACGCTCGCCGCGCTCGCCGAAGGCGCGCGGCGCGGGCATGCGATGGTCGAGTTCGACGCGAAGCTGTCGGCCGACGACGTGACCTTCCTGCTGCACGACGACACGGTCGACCGGACCTCGGACGGCCACGGGCCGGCGGCGCGGATGCGCTATGCGGAACTCGCGGCGCTCGACGCCGGCGCGTGGTTCGACGCGCGCTTCGCGGGCGAGCGGATGCCGACCTTCGAGGCGGCGGTGGCACGTTGCATCGCGCTCGGGCTGGCGGCGAACGTCGAGATCAAGCCATGCCCGGGCCGCGAGCGCGAGACCGGGCGGCGCGTGGCTGCCGATGCCGCGGCGCACTGGCGCGGCGCAGCGGTGCCGCCGCTGCTGTCGTCGTTTTCGTTCGATGCGCTGCAGCACGCGCGCGAAGCCGCGCCGGACCTGCCGCGCGGGATGCTGTACGAGGCCGTGCCGGACGACTGGCGCGCGCAGGTGGTGGACGCGCTCGGCTGCGTGTCGCTGCATGCGGACCACACGCGGCTCGACGAGCCGCTGGTGCGCGCGATCAAGGCGGCCGGGCTGCGGATCCTGGTCTATACGGTCAACGACCTCGAACGGGCGCGGCAGCTCGTGAGCTGGGGCGTCGATGCGATCTGCACGGACCGGATCGACCTGATCGGCCCGCACGCGCTGGACGCGATCATCCCGCGCGCATAATCGGCGGCAACGGGCTCCGAAACGAGCCTGACGCGAAAAAAACGACGCCCCGGCGGGTCTCCGCGCGGGGCGTTTTACATCGTGGGGCGTTACGCAAGGAAAAATCCGCTACAAATTGCAGCAGGATTAACCATTCCCCAAATATTCGACTACGCTTAGAAGCGGTAGCCGACGTTCAGGTACGTGACGATCGGGTTGAGCGAGATCTTCGCCTTCGACGTTTCCGACAGGTTGCCGACCTCGGTTCGCTTGGACGTCGAGAAAGTCGCGGTGACGCTCACCGGGATATACGAGATCGACAGGCCGGCGAACCAATGGTCGGTGAAGTTGTACGTGAAGCCGGCGTTGAAGACGGGCGCCCACTGGTTGCTGGTCTGCGCGCTGGTCGGGCCGCCGAGTACGCCGTTTTCGAACGAGCTGTTCGTGATCTTCGCGCCGGTGAACCACACGTAAGTTGCGCCGATGCCGAGGTACGGCCGGAACTTGGCGTTCGCATCGTTGAAGTGGTACCGAAGCAACACCGCAGGGCTCCACTGGTACGCGCGACCAAGTACGCCAAAGCGTTCGAACTGACCCTTGCCGGTGATGTCGAACTTGGGTGGCACACCGAGGATGAATTCGGTGGAGATGTGGTCGGTGACGAAATAGCCGGCCGCGAGACCGATGGTGTCGGCATCGCTGATGCCGGCGCCGGTGTTGGGAATGAACTGGTTGACGGGCCGGCCGCCGACGCCGTACAGGTAGAGCGGATCGCTGCTGTCCTGCGGTGCGAGGTGCAGCCAGCCGGTGCTGACGTAGAAGCTACCTGCGGATTGCGCGTGTGCCGTACCGCCCGCGAACGTGAATGCGAGCGCTGCGGCCCCCGTAATGGCCAGTTTTCGTTTCATTTTGTCTCCTCCGATCAAAGGCGTGCTCATTATGACGACAGCGTTTAAAACCAAACAAGCTCGTAAGTTAGAGTTTTCTCCCTAGGATTCGCACGACCGTACGTTTCAGCGCCGCGGGCGAAAGGATTCTACGCAAGTGCGCATCATCGGACCTTCGGGTATTTCCTAACGCGATCAAACGGACATTCAGCATGGCACGGTTAGCACGACTCTACGTTCCCGACCAGCCGCAGCACGTGATACTGCGCGGCCTGGATCAGCAACCCGCGTTCGTCGACGACCAGGACTACGAACTCTTCATCGATTGCCTGAAGGCTGCGGCGCGCGACCATCACCTGGCAGTGCACGCGTACGTGCTGCTGCCGCGCCAGGTGCAGCTTCTCGTGACACCGAGCGACGAGGCCAGCCTGCCGAAAGCGATGCAGGCGGTCGGACGCCGCTACGTCGCGCATTTCAACCGGCGCTATTCGCGGCGCGGCACCTTGTGGGAAGGCCGTTACCGCGCGACGGTGATCGAGGGTGAGCGGTATTTCCTGCTCGCGAGCCGGGTGGTCGAGCTGAGCCCCGTGCGCGCGCAGCTGGCCGCCACGCCCGATGCCTATCGCTGGTCGAGCTATCGGCACCACATCGGGCTCACGGTCGACAGCCTCATCACCGACCATCCGCTCTACTGGGCGCTCGGCAACACGCCGTTCGAGCGCCAGCGCGCGTACAAGGAGCTGTGCGAGCAGCCGCTCGACGAGCGGCAGGCCGACCAGCTGCAGCAGGCGACGCTGAAGGGCTGGGTGCTCGGCGGCGACACCTATCGCGAATGGGCGGCGCGTACCGCGAACCGGCGCGTGTCGCCGCTGCCGCGCGGACGCCCTCGCAAGGTGCGTGAGAGCAACACGCCGCCGATCCAGCAATAAGCGCTGGCGGGCAGGCAACGAGGCGGCGCTGCGGGCGCCGCTTCTTTTTGCACCAAAACGATGCGGCCCCAATAAAATGGCACCAGATCGATGCATCGATTTAATTGGGGTTCGATCATCGGGTTTTTGTTGCTATTCCTTTGATTCGTCGCGTATATTCCGAATTCCGGTGGCCGGGCGAAGCATGCCCGACCCACCGTCGGCCGCGCCGCTTCCTGCCGGGAGCGGGACCGGCGGCAACAAGAAAATGGTTCCACGGCCCTCGAGGCCCCTTTACGACGGTGTCCCCATGAACGACCATCAGCAGCCGCTCACCGCGGTGCCCGCCGCGCAAGGTCTGTACGACCCGCAAAACGAACACGACGCCTGCGGCGTCGGCTTCGTCGCTCACATCAAGGGCAAGAAGAGCCACGAGATCATCGAACAGGGTCTGAAGATCCTCGAGAATCTCGACCACCGCGGCGCGGTCGGCGCCGATCCGCTGATGGGCGACGGCGCGGGCATCCTGATCCAGATTCCGGACGCGTTCTACCGCGAGGAGATGGCGAAGCAGGGCGTGACGCTGCCGCCGGCCGGCGAATACGGCGTGGGGATGATCTTCCTGCCGAAGGAAAACGCATCGCGGATCGCGTGCGAGCAGGAACTGGAGCGCACCGTGAAGGCCGAGGGCCAGGTGGTGCTGGGCTGGCGCGACGTGCCGGTCGACCACGCGATGCCGATCTCGCCGACCGTGAAGGCCACCGAGCCGCTGATCCGCCAGATCTTCATCGGCCGCGGCAAGGACATCATGGTGACGGACGCGCTCGAGCGTAAGCTCTACGTCATCCGCAAGACCGCCAGCCACCGCATTCAGGCGCTCAAGCTGAAGCACGGCAAGGAATACTTCGTGCCGTCGATGTCGGCGCGCACGATCGTCTACAAGGGCCTGCTGCTGGCCGGCCAGGTCGGCGTCTACTATCGCGACCTGCAGGATTCGCGCGTCGTGTCGGCGCTCGCGCTCGTGCACCAGCGCTTCTCGACCAACACGTTCCCGGCGTGGGAGCTGGCCCACCCGTACCGGATGATCGCGCACAACGGCGAGATCAACACCGTGAAGGGCAACGTCAACTGGCTGAACGCCCGCACCGGCGCGATCGCGAGCCACGTGCTCGGCGACGACCTGCCGAAGCTCTGGCCGCTGATCTACCCGGGCCAGTCGGATACCGCATCGTTCGACAACTGCCTCGAGCTGCTCGTGATGGCGGGCTACCCGCTCGTGCACGCGGTGATGATGATGATTCCGGAAGCGTGGGAACAGCACACGCTGATGGACGAGAACCGCCGCGCGTTCTACGAATACCACGCCGCGATGATGGAGCCGTGGGACGGCCCCGCCGCGATCGCGTTCACCGACGGCCGCCAGATCGGCGCGACGCTCGACCGTAACGGCCTGCGCCCGGCGCGCTACATCGTCACGGACGACGACCTCGTCATCATGGCGTCGGAAGCCGGCACGCTGCCGATCCCCGAATCGAAGATCGTCAAGAAGTGGCGCCTGCAGCCGGGCAAGATGTTCCTGATCGACATGGAACACGGCCGCATCATCGACGACAAGGAGCTCAAGGACAACCTCGCGAACGCGAAGCCGTACAAGAGCTGGATCGACGCGGTGCGCATCAAGCTCGACGAGATCGAGCCGAAGGCCGAGGAAGTCGCCGCGGGCCGCGCCGTGGGCGCCGCGCTGCTCGATCGCCAGCAGGCGTTCGGCTATACGCAGGAAGACCTGAAGTTCCTGATGGCGCCGATGGCGCAGCAGGGCGAGGAAGCGGTCGGCTCGATGGGCAACGACTCGCCGCTCGCGGTGATGTCGAACAAGAACAAGACGCTCTACCACTACTTCAAGCAGCTGTTCGCGCAGGTCACCAACCCGCCGATCGACCCGATCCGCGAGAACATGGTGATGTCGCTCGTGTCGTTCATCGGCCCGAAGCCGAACCTGCTCGACACCAACAACATCAACCCGCCGATGCGGCTCGAAGTGTCGCAGCCGGTGCTCGACTTCAAGGACATCGCGAAGATCCGCGCGATCGACCAGTACACCGGCGGCAAGTTCAGCTCGTACGAGCTGAACATCTGCTACCCGGCCGGCTGGGGCAAGGAAGGCATCGAGGCGCGCCTCGCGTCGCTGTGCGCGGAAGCCGTCGACGCGGTGAAGTCGGGCTACAACATCCTGATCGTGTCGGACCGCAAGACCGACGCGGAGCACGTCGCGATTCCCGCGCTGCTGGCGACTTCGGCGATCCACACGCACCTCGTCCAGCAGGGCCTGCGCACCAGCACGGGCCTCGTCGTCGAAACGGGCTCGGCGCGCGAGACGCACCACTTCGCGCTGCTCGCCGGCTACGGCGCGGAAGCCGTGCATCCGTACCTCGCGATGGAAACGCTCGCGCAGATGGCCGACGGCCTGAAGGGCGACCTGTCGCCGGAAAAGGCGGTGTACAACTTCACGAAGGCGGTCGGCAAGGGCCTGCAGAAGGTCATGTCGAAGATGGGCATCTCGACGTACATGTCGTACACGGGCGCGCAGATCTTCGAAGCGCTTGGCCTGTCGACCGACCTCGTCGAGAAGTACTTCAAGGGCACGGCGTCGAAGGTCGGCGGCATTGGCCTGTTCGAAGTCGCGGAAGAGGCGATCCGCCTGCACCGCGATGCGTTCGGCGACAACCCGGTGCTGCGCGACATGCTCGACGCGGGCGGCGAGTACGCGTACCGCGTGCGTGGCGAAGACCACATGTGGACGCCGGATTCGATCGCGAAGCTGCAGCACGCGACGCGCAGCAACTCGTACCAGACGTACAAGGAATACGCGCACCTGATCAACGATCAGACGAAGCGCCACATGACGTTCCGCGGCCTGTTCGAATTCAAGGTGTCGCCGGCAAAGGCGATTTCGATCGACGAAGTCGAATCGGCGAAGGACATCGTCAAGCGCTTCGCGACCGGCGCGATGTCGCTCGGCTCGATCAGCACGGAAGCGCACGCGACGCTCGCGATCGCGATGAACCGGATCGGCGGCAAGTCGAACACCGGCGAAGGCGGCGAGGACGAGAAGCGTTACCGCAACGAGCTGCGCGGCATTCCGATCAAGTCGGGCGAATCGCTGAAATCGGTGATCGGCGACGAGATCGTCAGCGACATCCCGCTGAAGGACGGCGATTCGCTGCGCTCGAAGATCAAGCAGGTCGCGTCGGGCCGCTTCGGCGTCACGGCCGAGTACCTGGCATCGGCCGACCAGATCCAGATCAAGATGGCGCAGGGCGCGAAGCCGGGCGAAGGCGGCCAGCTGCCGGGCCACAAGGTGTCCGACTACATCGGCAAGCTGCGCTACTCGGTGCCGGGCGTCGGCCTGATCTCGCCGCCGCCGCACCACGACATCTACTCGATCGAGGATCTGGCGCAGCTCATCCACGACCTGAAGAACGTGAACCCGAGCTCGAGCATCTCGGTGAAGCTCGTGTCGGAAGTGGGCGTCGGCACGGTCGCGGCAGGCGTGGCGAAGGCGAAGGCCGATCACGTCGTGGTCGCCGGCCATGACGGCGGCACCGGCGCGTCGCCGCTGTCGTCGGTCAAGCACGCCGGCACGCCGTGGGAGCTCGGCCTCGCCGAAACGCAGCAGACGCTGGTGCTGAACCGCCTGCGCGGCCGCATCCGCGTGCAGGCCGACGGCCAGATGAAGACCGGCCGCGACGTCGTGATCGGCGCGCTGCTCGGCGCGGACGAGTTCGGCTTCGCGACGGCGCCGCTCGTCGTCGAGGGCTGCATCATGATGCGCAAGTGCCACCTGAACACGTGCCCGGTGGGCGTCGCGACGCAGGACCCGGTGCTGCGCGCGAAGTTCTCCGGCCAGCCGGAACACGTCGTCAACTACTTCTTCTTCGTCGCCGAGGAAGTGCGCGAGATCATGGCGCAGCTCGGCATCGCGAAGTTCGACGACCTGGTCGGCCGCGCCGACCTGCTCGACACACGCAAGGGCGTCGAGCATTGGAAGGCGAAGGGCCTCGACTTCTCGCGCGTGTTCTACCAGCCGGAGGACTGCGAGGACGTCGCGCCGCGCCACGTCGACGTGCAGGATCACGGCCTCGAGCGCGCGCTCGACCACGTGCTGATCGAAAAGGCGAAGGCCGCGATCGAGAACGGCGAACACGTGTCGTTCATCCAGCCGGTGCGTAACGTGAACCGCACGGTCGGCGCGATGCTGTCGGGCGTGATCGCGAAGAAGCACGGCCACGACGGCCTCGATGACGACGCGGTGCACATCCAGCTGAAGGGCACGGCCGGCCAGAGCTTCGGCGCGTTCCTCGCGAAGGGCGTGACGCTGGACCTCGTCGGCGACGGCAACGACTACGTCGGCAAGGGCCTGTCGGGCGGCCGGATCATCATCCGACCGACCAACGACTTCCGCGGCAAGTCCGAGGAAAACATCATCTGCGGCAACACGGTGATGTACGGCGCGATCGAAGGCGAAGCGTTCTTCCGCGGCGTCGCGGGCGAGCGCTTCTGCGTGCGCAACTCGGGCGCGACGGCGGTCGTCGAAGGCACCGGCGACCACGGCTGCGAATACATGACGGGCGGCACGGTCGTCGTGCTCGGCGAGACGGGCCGTAACTTCGCGGCCGGCATGTCGGGCGGCGTCGCATACGTGTACGACCCGGAAGGCACGTTCGCGGCGAAGTGCAACAAGTCGATGGTCGCGCTCGATCCGGTGCTGCAGCAGGCCGAACAGGAGCGCACGGTCGATCGCGCGCTCTGGCATGCGGGCGCGACGGACGAAGCGCTGCTCAAGGGGCTCGTCGAGCGTCACTTCCAGTTCACCGGTTCGCCGCGCGCGAAATCGCTGCTGGAAAACTGGGACGCGGCGCGGCGCCAGTTCGTGAAGGTGTTCCCGAACGAATACAAGCGCGCGCTGGGCGAGATCGGTGCGAAGAAGGCGGCGAAGGAAGAACTGGCCGCCTGAGCGACGAACGACACAGCAGAGGCCGCGCGCGCCTGATCGGCAGGCCGTGCGGCTCCCCCACCCGATACACGGAATCAGAAGAGCACCTTATGGGCAAGGCAACCGGTTTTCTGGAGTTCGAACGCCGCCACGAGGCGTACGAAGCACCGCTCACGCGCGTGAAGCACTACAAGGAATTCGTCGCGGCACTGACCGACGCGGACGCGAAGGTGCAGGGCGCGCGCTGCATGGATTGCGGCATCCCGTTCTGCAACAACGGCTGCCCGGTCAACAACATCATCCCGGACTTCAACGACCTGGTGTATCACCAGGACTGGCGCCGGGCGATCGAGGTCCTGCACTCGACCAACAATTTCCCGGAGTTCACGGGCCGCATCTGCCCGGCGCCGTGCGAGGCCGCGTGCACGCTCGGGATCAACGACGACCCGGTCGGCATCAAGTCGATCGAGCACGCGATCATCGACAAGGCATGGGCGGAAGGCTGGGTTGCGCCGCAGCCGCCCGCGCACAAGACGGGCAAGAAGGTCGCGGTCGTCGGCTCGGGCCCCGCGGGCCTCGCGGCCGCGCAGCAGCTTGCGCGCGCCGGCCATGACGTGACGGTGTTCGAGAAGAGCGATCGGATCGGCGGCCTGCTGCGCTACGGGATTCCCGACTTCAAGCTCGAGAAGTGGCTGATCGACCGCCGGATGCGCCAGATGGAGGCGGAAGGCGTGACGTTCCGCACCAGCGTATTCATCGGCAAGGACGCGCTGCCGGATTCGATCGGCAACATGGCGAAGGAAACCATTTCGCCGGAGACGCTGAAGGAAACGTTCGACGCGGTCGTGATCGCGGGCGGTTCGGAAACGCCGCGCGACCTGCCGGCGCCGGGCCGCGAACTGGCCGGCATCCATTTCGCGATGGACTTCCTGCCGCAGCAGAACCGCGTGAACGCCGGCGACAAGCTGGCCGACCAGCTGCTGGCGAAGGGCAAGCATGTCGTGGTGATCGGCGGCGGCGACACGGGCTCGGACTGCGTCGGCACGTCGAACCGTCACGGCGCGAAGGGCGTCACGCAGTTCGAGCTGCTGCCGCAGCCGCCGGAAGAGGAAAACAAGCCGCTCGTGTGGCCGTACTGGCCGATCAAGCTGCGCACGTCGTCGTCGCACGAGGAGGGCTGCGAGCGTGACTGGGCCGTCGCGACGAAGCGCTTCGAAGGCCGCAACGGCAAGGTCGAGAAGCTGATCGCGGCGCGCGTCGAGTGGAAGGACGGCAAGATGCAGGAAGTGCCGGACTCGGAGTTCGAGATCAAGGCCGATCTCGTGCTGCTCGCGATGGGCTTCACGCAGCCGGCCGCGCCGGTGCTCGAGGCGTTCGGCGTCACGAAGGACGCGCGCGGCAATGCGCGTGCGGCGACCGAAGGCGATCGCGCGTACTACACGTCGGTCGACAAGGTGTTCGCGGCGGGCGACATGCGCCGCGGGCAGTCGCTGGTGGTGTGGGCGATTCGCGAAGGCCGGCAGTGTGCGCGCTCGGTGGATGCGTATCTGATGGGGCATTCGGAACTGCCGCGCTGAGTATTGCGAGCGGGTTTCGATGAAAACCGGGCGTCCGAGAGGGCGCCCGGTTTTTTTTGTGTGGCAGCAGTCGACGATCATGTGGCCATCATGATTCGTCATCGCGTGCCAGGAGGTGGGGGGCGTGCGGTGATTCTTTGACCCGCCAATAGCTGGCAATTTGCTCGTTGCAATCGATCATGGCGATGTACTTTGTTCCGTCGACGAGCAGAGGGAATTCCCAGACCCCGAGTGTCCACGCGTGATATTGGGGGGGGGCCATCGAATTGGACGCGATTGGGCTGAACGCCTTGCTCTTCGATGTATGCGAGGATCTTTCCACGGAATACCTCGGTGGATGCATCAGGGCAACTGCCTTCCGTTCTCTCATACCGAGAAATCGCCACGACGACGAACAGCAATACGAATGCGCCAATGGCGGCGGCGATAATCCAGAGGATCCAACGCATCACGAAGCGCAAGACGGTCGAAAGCATGATCGGATTCGGCGTGTGTTTGGTTGTCGAGAATGGGTGCGCGGCAGGGATTCTTGATCCTAGAAGCGGCCGGGGCGCATCAAGCCGCCAAATGATGGCCTATGAACTGCGACAGGAGGGCGTATTTCGGCATTTCGCACGGGCCTTTGGCCGGAAAACGAGATGTTCTTTTCGCCGGTAAAGATTATCTGGTAGTCCGTATGTCCGAGTGCCGAGCCTAGTTTCGCCAGAAACGTGGTGGCTGCCTCTTGAATAAATGATCGATTTGATGGGTCGGCATCAAATTTGTCTGGATTGATTGTGTAATATCCGCTGAATCGATATGTGTCGTCAGCGAGTAATTCCAATGTGCCGCGAACTCGGCCGGATACTCGTCCCAAGACTGTTGCGCTCCACAGATCCTGAGTTCCGTGATTGAAGATGTTTGTACTGAATCCGCTGTCGATTGGGTACATGCCAGGGCCATATCCTGGATTTTCGATGGCCCGGGATATTTCACCGAAATCGCTAACATTCATCTTTAAATTGAGAGATTCGATGTTGATGGAGCGTTGAACTCCGTTTCCGTGTACCCAATGATTGACTGCTTCGATGAACACCAGTGGGTTGCCATAAAAATCGAATTTCGATGTGGGCGGGGTTTTGTTCAGTTGGCCGACGTAGATGCCAAATAGCGCAGAAATATTTGCATGATGCCCGGGTGCGAAACCAAACCCATATTGGTTGGCGCCGGGCAAATACTTGTAGCCGCCTATGGCCAGCCATGGTGTGAATCCGCCAACCAGCACAAGCTGATTGCGCCAGAAGTTTGGATCGTTGCGCCCGATTGCCGTCAAATACTTGAAGAACATTTCAGTCGCGCGAACCATGTTGCCCGTATTCGCAAAAAGGAGCATGTAGTTGGATGCGCAATATTGATTGAAGCAGATCGATGGGGGGTATTCCTGCCCCGATATTGGCGCCAGGTATTTCGTTCTTGTTGATGTTGAAATCGCCGAAGTTGAAATCGGGCGGTCGCGGTGCGGTAATCGAAATCGGTGGCAGGACATTGGATTGCGCCGCGCTCGTTGTATGTTTCAACAAGGATCCGAGCGGTAGTGCGGTCGAAGCAATCAAGAAACGACGCCTGTTCTGGTGTTGCCGATTGCTGTCGTCATTCCTGACATCTGCAGATGCCAGCGTGTCGCGCTTGAGCATTTCACACCCCGTTTGGTTGTCTTTCGGTAATTGATTCGTATTGCGAAAGACATAGCGTTTGTCTTTTTGAGTTGTTCTGCAAGGATTTTGTATGGTGCTAATCCGCTTGCCAGCGTCGGGCGGTGCTCCCCCATACGCTGAGTGCGAGGCGAGGCAACGTCCAACCGGGGCTGTTCCGCGAGACGTGTTCGCCCCGCTCAGTGCTTCGAACAACGTTTCCAAGCGTCAAAGTCCATTGCGCCGAACAGGGTCCTGCATGTGGCGAGTCGCATAATCTTGAAGCGTTGGCAGGCCGACCAGCGTCGCGTCACCATTCTTTCGTTTTGTAATGTTCCTTGCGAATTGTCATATCATGTCGCCCCTCCGGCACGTTATTCGGCCGGTCCCGACTGACCCGATTTAAAAGGACCCTGGATGGAAGCACTCGTAAGCGGGCTGATCGACGCCATCAACGGCGTGTTGTGGAACTACGTGCTGATCGCGCTGCTGCTCGGCGTGGGCGCGTGGTTCACGCTGCGGTTCCGGCTGATCCAGCTGAAGGCGCTGTTCCTCAGCATGAAGCTGGTCGGCAGCAAGGGCGAGCCGGGCAGCATCTCGTCGTTCCAGGCGTTCGCGACCGGGCTCGCGAGCCGCGTCGGCACCGGCAACATCGCCGGCGTCGCGGTCGCGCTGACGGTCGGCGGGCCGGGCGCGATCTTCTGGATGTGGATGACGGCGCTCGTCGGCATGTCGTCCGCGTTCGTCGAGGCGACGCTCGCGCAGATCTTCAAGGTGTCGCACCACGACGGCAGCTATCGCGGCGGCCCCGCGTACTACATCCAGCTGGGCCTGCGCTCGCGCGGCTTCGGCGTGCTGTTCTCGCTGTCGCTGATCCTCGCGTTCGGCTTCGTGTTCAATGCGGTGCAGGCGAACGCGATCGCCGATGCGTTCCACACGTCGTTCGGCTGGAGCCGCGCGACGGTCGGCCTCGGCCTCGTGCTGCTCACCGCGCCGATCATCTTCGGCGGCATCCGCCGGATCGCGACCGTCGCGCAGGTGATCGTGCCGCTGATGGCGATCGGCTACCTCGCGCTCGCTGTGTACGCGGTCGCGACGCACATCGCGTTGGTGCCGGACGTGATCGCGCTGATCGTGAAGAGCGCGTTCGGCCTCGAACAGGCGGCCGGCGGCCTGACCGGCTACGCGGTCAGCCAGGCGGTCGCGATGGGCGTGAAGCGCGGGCTGTTCTCGAACGAAGCCGGCATGGGCAGCGCGCCGAACGCGGCGGCGACGGCCAGCACCCGGCATCCGGTGGTGCAGGGGCTGATCCAGATGCTCGGCGTGTTCGTCGATACGATCGTGATCTGCAGCGCGACCGCATTCGTGATCCTGCTGTCGGGCCAATACGAGATCGGCACCGGCATGCAAGGCGCCGCCCTGACGCAGCGCGCGATCGCCAGCCACGTCGGCGACTGGGGCGCGATCTACATGGCGGTCGCGATCTTCTTCTTCGCGTACTCGTCGGTGATCGGCAACTACGCGTACGCGGAAGGCAACGTCGACTTCATCACGAAGCGGCGCGGCGTGCTGCCGCTATTCCGCATCGCGGTGCTCGCGATGGTGATGTTCGGCAGCGTCGGCCAGTTGCCGCTCGTGTGGGCGATGGCCGACACCAGCATGGGCCTGATGGCGATCATCAACCTGGTCGCGATCCTCGCGCTCGGCAAGTACGCGCATGCGGCATGGCGCGACTACCGCCGCCAGCGCGCCGCGGGCGTCGCCGATCCGGTGTTCACGCGCAACACGATCCCCGAACTCGCGCGCGTGCTGCCGGCCGACGTGTGGGGCGAGCACGGCCCGCTGCCGCAGCGTCCGGCCGCGGCGCCGGACACCGTGGGTGCGCCCGGCGTGGCCGCGCGCTGATCATGGAAGGCGACCGGCTCCGTGCGTTCGTCGCGCTGATGCCCGATGTGGCGTCGCGCGACGCGCTGCATGCGTTGCCGGTCGCGCGCGGCGCGCGGCGCACGCACGCCGACCATCTGCACGTGACGCTCGCGTTTCTCGGCGCGATCGAGCGCGGCGCGTGCGATGCGCTGGCCGCGCGGCTGCCTGGGCTCGCGGCCGCGCATGCGCTGCCGCTGCAGGCCGTCGAGCGGCTCGCGTGGTGGCCGAGCCTGCCGAAGGCGCGCCTGATCGTCGCGGAGCTGGGCGTCGAGCCGGCGCTGGTCGCGCTGAACGACGCACTCGTGGCGGCATTGCGGGATCTCGGCCTGCCGACCGACCGCCGGCCGTTCCGGCCGCACGTCACGCTCGCGCGGCTGCCGCACTATGCGATCGGGCAGCCGGCGCACGGCGGCGTGCTGCACGAGCCGGTCGCGCTGCATTTCGATGCGCTCACGCTGTTCGAAAGCCAGTTGTCGCACACGGGTGCGTCGCATCGGCCGATCGTGTCGGCGCCGGTTGCGCTGGCGGATGCGGGGGAGCGGGGGTAGCGGTCGTTCGCGCCGCAGGCCGGCCGTGATGGCGGGCGGCGTCGCGAGGAAGGGGCGGTTTCAGCGGAAGGTGCGCTGCGCACCGTTATTTCATTCGGAAGAAGGCAGGCCAAGCCCGCCGCGCATGCGAACGGGCGCCGGCGGTGGGCGGAGCGTGCATTGCGCCGGCCGCCCGCTCGCGGCGGTTACGCGGCGACCTTGTCGCTGTCGTTCACGCGCTCGACGCGGATCGTGCCGCCGTGGAACGCGGCCAGCGCTTCGCGGTGCGCGATGCTGACGATCGCGGCCTGCGGCAGCCGCTCGTTGAACATGTGATAGAGACGCGCTTCGTTGTCCGCATCGAGTGCGCTCGTCGCCTCGTCGAGGAACAGGAAGTCCGGCTTGTGCAGCAGCACGCGCGCGCCCGCGAGACGCTGCTGTTCGCCCGGCGACAACACGCGGGTCCAGTGGGCCGTTTCGTCGAGCCGGTCGACGTACTCCTCGAGCCGGCACGCGCGCAGCGCGTCGCGGCACGCATCATCGCCGTACGCGTCGGCGGTGGCCGGGTAGGTGAGCGCGGCCTTCAGCGTGCCGATCGGCAAATAGCTCGTCTGCGGCACGAACATCATCCGCGCGCCGACCGGCGCGTCGATCGCACCGTCGCCGAACGGCCAGAGGCCCGCGATCGCGCGCATGAACGTGCTCTTGCCGGCGCCCGACTTGCCGACCACGAGCCAGCGCGAACCGGGCTCGATCGTGACGCTGCCGATATTCGCGAGCGCGTTGCCGTTCGGCAGCGCGAGCTTCAGCGACGACGTCGACAGCCGCTCGGCGTCGACGTAATGCAGGTTGATGCCGCCGTGCTCGGTCGCGGGCGACACGCTTTCCTTCAGGTGCGACGCGCTCATCACGCGCTTGAATTCGCGCAGACGGTTGACGGTCGCGCGCCACTCGACGAGGGTGCTGTAACTGTTGATGAACCACGAGAACGAGTCGCTGACGGTGCCGAACGCGGACGAGATCTGCATCAGCACGCCGAACGAGAACGCGCCCGCGAAGTAGCGCGGCGCGGCGACGACGAGCGGAAAGATGATCGCGATCTGGCCGTAGAAGCTCAGCACGAACGTGAGCCGCTTCGTGTACTTCATCACGCGCCACCAGTTGTCGCGGATGCGCATGAACAGGTTGCGCGCGTTGCCGGTCTCGGTGGTTTCGCCGTCGTAGAACGCGATCTGCTCGGCGTTCTCGCGCACGCGGATCAGCCCGAAGCGGAAATCCGCCTCGACGCGCTGCTGCTGGTAGTTGATCGACACGAGCGGGTGGCCGACCTTCTGGATGATCAGCGAGCCGACCACCGCGTACAGCGCGGCCGCCCACACCATGTAGCCGGGGATCGCGATCGGCGTCGCGCCGAGCGAGACCGTCAGCGCGCCCGCGAGCGACCACAGGATCGTGATGAACGACACGAGCGTGACGACCGTCGACAGCAGGTCGAGCGACAGCGCCAGGGTGGTCGTCGCGAACGACTGCAGGTCGTCGGTGATCCGCTGGTCGGGGTTGTCGGCGAGGCGGTCGCGCTCGATCCGGTAGAACGCGCGATCGCCTAGCCACTGGCCGAGAAAGCGTTCGGTGAGCCACTGCCGCCAGCGGAAGCCGAGCATCTGGCGCAGGTAGCGGCCGTACACGGCGAGGATGATGAACGCGAACGCGAGCGCCGAGAATTGCAGCAGCAGGTTCGGGAAATCGTGGACGTCCTTCGATTGCAGCGCGTTGTAGAACTGCGCGTTCCACTTGTTGAGCCGCACGTTGATCCAGACCACGCAGAGGTTGATCGCGATGATCGTGACGAGCAGCCCCCACGCGACCTTCCATTCGGACGAGACCCAGTAGGGCTTGATGAGGCTCCACGCGGATACCGGGCGCTCGTCCTGCGGCGCGTCGTGGGCGGTATGGGTCGATTGGGTCATGTGCTTCCTGGTGTGTGGCCGGCGCGCATGCCGGCGAGGCCGGGCACGCGCCGCGAAACGGGCGTGCCGGATAAACGTGCCGCACGACGGCGGGCGCTGCGGATTGTGGCGCGCCCGTCTTAAACGGCACTTAACGGCCCGCGATAGGACGGCAACCGGTGCGCGATCGCGCACCGGCCTGCGGGCATTGTGCCAGAGCGGCGCCCGGCATCGGTGAAATTGCCGACGGGGGACAGTTTGCGGCGGTTTCCGCTTTTATGGTCTAATGGCCGTCGACGAAACAGGGGTGCTTCGTGTGCGGCCGGCGGTGTTCCGGGCGGCGCGGCGAGGCTGAGAGAGACCCTTCGCACCCGATCCGGGTAATACCGGCGCGGGAAGTTTCCGATCCCGCCGGGCCGCGCTGGCCGACTTCCCATTGCCAGCGCCCTGCCCAGCCCGGCCGGCCTTTGCTGCCGGTTTCGTCCTTTTGGGTACGCGCGCCGCGTGTTACGGAAGGATGCAATGACCGTTCAATCTTCAGTCTTTTGTCCCGCCCCGCGTGCATTCGCACGAGGTCGCGCTTGTGCGTGCGCGCTGCATCGGCGCGTGTTCCGCGAGGAGGGCGCGCGATGAGCGTCGTGAATGCACGGCCGGATTTCGCGGTGCTGGGCGGCGGCCTCGTCGGCCGCCTGATCGCGTGGCGGCTCGCGGGCGACGGCCATCGCGTCGCGCTTTACGAGCGCGGCGGCCCGGACGGCGAGCAGTCGGCCGCGTGGGTCGCGGCCGCGATGCTCGCGCCGCTCGCCGAAGCGGCCAGCGCCGAACTGCTGATCACCGAGCTGGGCGCGGCGTCGCTCACGCGGTGGCCGCAGTGGCTCGCCGAACTGCCCGAGCCCGTGTTCTTCCAGCAGCACGGCACGCTCGTCGTCTGGCATCACGCGGATCGCGCCGAGGCGCCGCTGTTCGAGCGGCGCGTGCGCGCGAACGCGCCGGCCGGCCTGCTCGACGGTGGCTTCGTGTCGCTTGCCGGCGCGCAGGTGGATGCGGCCGAACCGGCGCTCGCGGGCCGCTTCGCGCGCGGGCTGCTGCTGCCGCGCGAAGGCCAGCTCGACAACCGCCAGGCGCTGCGCGCGCTCGCGGCGGGCCTCGCCGAGCGCGGCGTCGACGCGCACTGGCACGTCGCCATCGATGCGAACAGCATGCCCGACGCCCATTTCACGATCGACTGCCGCGGGCTCGGCGCGAAGCCGGTGCTGCCCGCGCTGCGCGGCATCCGCGGCGAGGTCGCGCGCGTGCATGCGCCCGGCATCGGCCTCACGCGGCCGGTGCGGCTGCTGCATCCGCGCTATCCGCTGTACATCGCGCCGAAGCAGGACGACCTGTATGTGATCGGCGCGACCGAAGTGGAGGGCGAGGACATGTCGCCCGTCAGTGTGCGATCCGCGCTGGAGTTGCTGAGTGCCGCGTTCTCCGTGCATCCGGCGTTCGGCGAGGCGCGCATCCTCGAGCTGAATGCGCAGTGCCGCCCGACGCTGCCCGATCATCGCCCGGCGCTGATCTGGGACGGCGCGGCGACGCTCGCGGTCAACGGCCTGTACCGGCACGGCTTCATGATCGCGCCGGAAGTCGCGCACGCCGCGGCCGCGCTCGCGCAGGCGGCGCTGTCCGGCACGCTGGGCGGCGCGGACGCGTTCGCTGCGTGGCGTGGCGCCGCGCGCTGGCCCGATCTCCTTCATTACCGCGACGACGCGCGCCAGCCGGCCTGATGCGCGCCGCGCTCCGAATTCGACGAAGCAAGCCAATGGATATCCAGATCAACCAACAGACCCTCACGCTGCCCAATGGCGCGACGGTAGCCGACGCGCTCAGCGCGTACGGCGCGCGTCCGCCGTACGCGGTCGCGCTGAACGGCACGTTCGTCGCGCGCACGCAGCATGCGGCGCGCGCGCTCGCGGCGGGCGACAAGCTCGACGTCGTGCACCCCGTCGCGGGCGGCTGAACGCCGCCGGTGCACCCCCGATCTTTCCAGGAACACGAGATGACGTCCCACACTTGCGCCGATGCGCTGACGCTGTACGGCGAAACCTTCGCGAGCCGCGTGCTGCTCGGCACGTCGCGCTATCCGTCGCTGCAGTCGCTGTCCGATTCGATCGCGGCCGCGCGGCCCGGCATGGTGACGGTCGCGCTGCGCCGCCAGATGACCGGCGGCACCGCCGAAGCCGGCTTCTTCGACCTGCTCAAGCGCCACGCGGTGCCGCTGCTGCCGAACACGGCCGGCTGCCAGACCGTTGCCGAGGCGCTGACCACCGCGCACATGGCGCGCGAGGTGTTCGAGACCGACTGGATCAAGCTCGAGCTGATCGGCGACGACTACACGCTGCAGCCCGACCCGATCGGCCTGATCGAGGCGGCCACGCAGCTGGTCAAGGACGGTTTCAAGGTACTGCCGTACTGCACCGAGGATCTCGTGATCGGCCGGCGCCTGCTCGACGCCGGCTGCGAGGCGCTGATGCCGTGGGGCGCGCCGATCGGCACCGGCAAGGGCGTCGTGAACCCGTACGGGCTGCGCGTGCTGCGCGAACGCCTGCCGGACGTACCGCTGATCATCGACGCGGGGCTCGGCGTGCCGTCGCATTCGTGCCAGGTGATGGAGTGGGGCTTCGACGGCGTGCTGCTGAACACGGCGGTGTCGCAGGCGACCCATCCGGAGATCATGGCGCGCGCGTTCGCGCAGGGCGTCGAGGCCGGCCGCGCCGCGTACCTCGCGGGCCCGATGGACGCACGCGAAACCGCGCATGCGAGCACGCCGGTGGTCGGCATGCCGTTCTGGCACCAGGACGGAGGTGCCACGTGAGCGCCGGGTTTGCCGCGATGTTCTGGCCCCCCGCGGACGAGCTGGCGGAGGCGGCCGAGCGGATTCGCGCGCGGCTCGGCGACTGGCCGCGCGGCGCGCCGCGGCGGCTGTGCGTCGCGCTGCCCGAGCTGCCGGCCGACGGCGACGTGCTGATCGTGTCGGAGGGCGACCACGCGGCGCGTGCGCTTGCGTCCGCCGCGTCGCGGCCGGCATCGCCGGACGTGGCCGTCATCGAATTCGGCGAGCGCCATGCGGTGCTGCACGGCGCGGGCGCGCGGGTGGCGCTCGACGCCGCGCACCCGCTCGCGGACGACTGGATTCCGGCGTTCGCCGCGTTCCTCGATTGCGGCTTCGCGCCGGTCGATGCGCTGGTGCTCGCGCTTGCGTGGCGCGACGGCGACGAGGCGGCGGACGACGCATGGCCGGCCGACGCCGCACGGTTTCCGCGCGTCGCCGGGCTGCCGGCCGCGCCGGAGCCGGCGTTTCCGCCGTGCCCAACCCAGCTCGGCCTGTATCCGGTGGTGCCGAGCGCGGAATGGGTCGAGCGGGTGCTGGACTGCGGCGTGCTGACCGTGCAGCTGCGCGTGAAGGGCGCGGCGCCCGACCCGCTGCGCGCGGAAATCGCGCGCGCGGTCGCCGCGGGGCGCCGCTATCCGGATGCGCGCGTGTTCATCAACGATTACTGGCAGATCGCCGCAGATGCCGGCGCGTACGGCGTGCATCTGGGCCAGGAAGATCTCGAGACGGCCGACCTCGCGGCGATCGCGCGCGCGGGCCTGCGGCTCGGACTTTCGAGCCACGGCTATTACGAAATGTTGCGCGCGCTGCACGTGCGCCCGAGCTATCTCGCGCTCGGGCCGGTGTTCGCGACCACGACCAAGGCCGTGGCGGCGCCGCCGCAGGGGCTCGCGCGGATCGCCCGCTACGCGCGGTTCGCGGGCCCGCAGGCGCCGCTCGTCGCGATCGGCGGGGTCGGCCGGGATGCGCTGCCGGCCGTGCTGGCGACGGGCGTCGGCAGTGTCGCAGTGGTCAGCGCGGTAACCGGCGCCGCCGATTATCGTGCGGCGCTTATTGCGCTGCAGCAAAACTTCCCCGGATAATCTGACAATCTTTGAACGGACGGCCGCGGCGGGCTCACGACATCATTCCGATGCAGGCCCTATAATTCGGCGTTCTGCGTATAAGGATTGTCAGATCCGTGAGCCTTTCTCCCACCGAGTCACTGCTGGAACTCCGCGACGTCGATTTCGGCTACGGCGATCGGCTCGTCCTGTCGAACCTGAACCTGCGCTTCGGGCGTGGACAGGTGGTCGCAGTCATGGGCGGCTCGGGCTGCGGCAAGACCACCGTGCTGCGCCTGATCGGCGGGCTGGTGCGTGCGCGTCGCGGCCAGGTGCTGTTCGACGGCGCCGACGTCGGCGCGCAGACGCGCGACGGCCTGTACGCGCTGCGCCGCAAGATGGGCATGCTGTTCCAGTTCGGCGCGCTGTTCACCGACATGTCGGTGTTCGAGAACGTCGCGTTCGCGCTGCGCGAGCATACCGATTTGCCTGAGGAATTGATCCGCGACCTGGTGCTGATGAAGCTCAACGCGGTCGGCCTGCGCGGCGCGCGCGACCTGATGCCGTCCGAGGTATCGGGCGGCATGGCGCGGCGCATCGCGCTCGCGCGGGCGATCGCGCTCGATCCGCAGCTGATCATGTACGACGAGCCGTTCGCGGGCCTCGACCCGATCTCGCTCGGCATCACCGCGAACCTGATCCGCACGCTGAACCACGCGCTCGGCGCGACCTCGATCCTCGTCACGCACGACGTGCCGGAATCGTTCGCGATTGCCGACTACGTGTACTTCCTGGCCAACGGCGGCGTGCTCGCGCAGGGCACCCCCGACGAGCTGCGCGCGTCGACCGATCCGAGCGTGCGCCAGTTCATCGACGGCGCGCCGGACGGCCCGTTCAAATTTCACTATACGAGCCCGCCGCTCGGCGCGGATTTCGGGCTCGGCGGAGGGCGCGCATGATCAGCGCGATCGGACGTTTCGTCATCGGCGGCCTGGAGCGCGCGGGCTATGGCGCCCGCCTGTTCGCACGGCTCGTGCTGGAATTCTTCCCGCTGCTGCGGCGGCCGCGGCTCGTCACGAAGCAGATTCACTTCCTCGGCAACTACTCGCTCGTGATCATCGCGGTGTCGGGGCTGTTCGTCGGCTTCGTGCTCGGCCTGCAGGGCTACTACACGCTGAACCGCTACGGCTCCGAGCAGGCGCTCGGCCTGCTGGTCGCGCTGTCGCTCGTGCGCGAGCTCGGGCCCGTCGTCACGGCGCTGCTGTTCGCGGGCCGCGCGGGCACGTCGCTCACCGCCGAGATCGGCCTGATGAAGGCGGGCGAGCAGCTCACCGCGCTCGAGATGATGGCGGTCGACCCGCTCAAGACGGTGATCGCGCCGCGCATGTGGGCGGGGATCATCACGATGCCGCTGCTGGCCGCGATCTTCAGCGCGGTGGGCGTGCTCGGCGGCTATTTCGTCGGCGTGATCCTGATCGGCGTCGATCCGGGCGCGTTCTGGTCGCAGATGCAGGGCGGCGTGGATGTGTGGAGCGACGTCGGCAACGGTGTGCTGAAGAGCGTCGTGTTCGGGTTCGCCGTGACCTTCGTTGCACTGTTTCAAGGGTACGAGGCGAAGCCGACGCCTGAAGGCGTATCGCGAGCGACCACCAAGACGGTCGTGTACGCGTCGCTCGCCGTACTCGGCCTCGATTTTCTGCTGACCGCGCTGATGTTCAGCTAAGCCTTTTTGGGATGACGATGAAAAAGACTGCTCTCGACTTCTGGGTCGGCCTGTTCGTGGTGGTGGGCTTCCTCGCGGTGCTGTTCCTCGCGCTGAAGGTCGGCAACATGAGTTCGCTCTCGTTTCAGTCGACCTACCCGGTCAAGATGAAATTCGACAATATCGGCGGCCTGAAGCCGCGCGCCGCGGTGAAGAGCGCGGGCGTCGTGGTTGGCCGGGTCGGTTCGATCGGCTTCGACACGAACACCTACCAGGCGTTCGTGACGATCGACCTGAACAAGCAATACCAGTTTCCGAAGGACTCGTCCGCCAAGATCCTGACGTCGGGCCTGCTCGGCGAGCAGTACATCGGCCTCGAGCCGGGCGGCGATTCCGACATGCTGAAGGCGGGCGACACGATCTCGATGACCCAGTCGGCGATCGTGCTCGAGAACCTGATCGGCCAGTTCCTGTACAGCAAGGCGGCGGACGCGGGCGGCTCGAAGCCGGCGTCCGGCGCGGCCGCCGTGGCGGCGCCGGCTGCGTCCGGCGCCCAATAACCACACGAGAGAACACAAGAGGGTAGACCATCATGCAGACGATTCGCATCAGGCACGCCGCGCTCGCGGTGGCAGCGGTAGCCGCATTGAGCGGCTGCGCCACCGTGCAGACGCCGACCCAGGGCGATCCGCTCGAAGGCTTCAACCGGACGATGTACAAGTTCAACGACACCGTCGACACCTATGCGCTGAAGCCGGTCGCGCAGGGCTACCAGTACGTGGTGCCGCAGCCGGTGCGCGACAGCGTGACGAACTTCTTCTCGAACATCGGCGACGTCTACGTCGCGGCGAACAACATCGTGCAGCTGCGGATCGCCGACGGCGTCGGCGATCTCATGCGCGTCGTGATCAACACGGTGTTCGGCGTCGGCGGCCTGTTCGACGTCGCGACGATCGCGAAGCTGCCGAAGCACACGGCCGACTTCGGCGTGACGATGGGCCGCTACGGCATGCCGTCGGGCCCGTACCTGGTGCTGCCGCTGCTCGGCCCGAGCACGATCCGCGACGCGGCGGGCCTCGGCGTCGACTACGTCGGCAACCCGCTCACCTACGTGAAGCCGGACGGCGTGAGCTACGGCCTGTTCGGCGTGAACCTCGTGAACACCCGCGCGAACCTGCTCGGCGCGGGCGACGTGCTGGACGCGGCGGCGCTCGACAAGTATTCGTTCGTCCGCAACGCCTACCTGCAGCGCCGCCAGATGCTGATCAGCAACGCGCGCGGCGAAGCCGGCGCGTCGTCGGGCAGCGATGCGCTGCCGAAGTACGACCTGCCGGACGACGGTTCGGCGGCGCCGGCCGCCGCCGCCGCGCCGGCGGGCGCATCCGGTGCGGCCGCACCGGCGCCGGGGTCGGAAGCGGCCGGTGCGCCGAATCCGGCCAGCTCGACGAACGTGCCGGCGATGCAGGTGACGCCGCCCGCGCCAGGCGGGCTGCGCATTCCGAGCATCCGGTTGCATTGATCGGACTTACATTCGTTACAGCCAGAAACGATTGAGTCGGCAGCGCACGCGAACTTGCGCGTAACCTACCGGCTCCAACCTCCGCATCGACTCAATCATGCAGGTCAATATTATGAAGAAACTGTTCCTGATCCCCGTTTTCGCGGCGCTGTTCTCGTTCGGCGGCGCGGCCTACGCGGAAGTCGACCAGTCGAATCCGCAGGCACTGATCAAGAGCGCAACGCAGCAGGTGCTCGACGAAGTCAAGCAGCAGACGATCAAGCAAGGCGACACGAACCGCATCATCACGATCGTCAACAAGGACATCCTGCCGTACACGGATTTCCGCCGCACGACGCAGCTCGCGATGGGCCGTCACTGGCGCACCGCGTCGCCGGCGCAGCAGCAGCAGGTGCAGGAGCAATTCAAGCTGCTGCTGATCCGCACGTATTCGGGCGCGCTCGCGCAACTGAAGCCGGACCAGCAGATCCAGTACCCGCCGTTCCGCGCGAGCCCGGACGACACCGACGTCGTGGTCCGCACGTTGGCGATGAACAACGGCCAGCCGGTGCAGATCGACTACCGCCTGTACAAGACGCAGCAGGGCTGGAAGGTGTATGACCTGAACGTGCTCGGCGCATGGCTGATCCAGACCTACCAGCAGCAGTTCAACGAGAAGATCCAGCAAAGCGGCGTGGACGGCCTGATCCAGTTCCTGTCGCAGCGCAACCAGGAGCTTGCCGCCGGCAAGCAGGCGTCGTGAGCGGCTTCGCAGCCGGCTCCTCGCTGACCCACGCGAGCGCGAAGGCCGCACTCGCGGCGGGGCTCGCGCAGATCGGCGCGGGCGCCACCGCCGTCGATTGCGCGGCGCTCGCGCAGTTCGACTCGTCCGCGCTCGCCGTGCTGCTCGCATGGCAGCGCGCCGCGCAATCGCGCGGCACCCCCCTCGAGATCCTCAATCTCCCCCCGAAGCTCGCCAGCCTCGCGCAGGCCTACGGCGTCGACGCGCTCATCACCGGGCGACATTGACCCTGTCCGACTGAAAGCCGGGCCCGGCAGGGCGCCGGCTGCCGGATGGCCGCTCCCCGAGGGCCGCCCCTCCTGCCGGTTTGCCCTATAATCAAGCGTTTTGCGGGGCTGCCAATCGGCCCCCTTTTTCTTTCGCAGCACGCACAGAATAGGCGTCGCGCCCGTTGCGGCGCGCTCAGTCATGTCAGCCATAGAAATCCGTCACGTCAAGAAGCGCTACAAGTCGCTTCAGGCGCTCAAGGGCGTCAGCCTGTCGGTCGAGGACGGCGAGTTTTTCGGTTTGCTCGGCCCGAACGGCGCAGGCAAGACCACGCTCATCAGCATCCTCGCCGGGCTCGCCCGTGCCGACGAAGGCAGCATCTCGGTGCGCGGTCATGACGTCGTCAAGGACTTCCGGGGCGCGCGCCGCGCGCTCGGCGTCGTCCCGCAGGAACTCGTGTTCGACCCGTTCTTCAGCGTGCGCGAGACGCTGCGGATCCAGTCCGGCTACTTCGGGCTGCGCCGCAACGACGACTGGATCGACGAGGTGATGGCCAATCTCGACCTGACCGAGAAGGCCGACGCGAACATGCGCGCGCTGTCGGGCGGGATGAAGCGCCGCGTGCTGGTCGCGCAGGCGCTCGTGCACCGGCCGCCCGTGATCGTGCTCGACGAGCCGACCGCCGGTGTCGACGTCGAGCTGCGCCAGACGTTGTGGAAGTTCATCTCGCGCCTGAACCGCGAAGGTCACACGATCGTGCTGACCACCCACTACCTCGAGGAAGCCGAGGCGCTGTGCGACCGCATCGCGATGCTGCGCCGCGGCGAAGTGGTCGCGCTCGACCGCACCGACGCGCTGCTGCAGCGCTTCGCCGGCCTGCAGCTCTACCTGCGGCTCGCGCAAGGCGTGCTGCCGGGCGAGCTGCGCGCGCTCGAGAGCGACCCGGCCGCCCGTTCGCCGGGCGAGCACCTGCTGCGGCTCGCGAACTACGACGAGGTCGAGCGGATTCTCGCGCAGTGCCGCGCCGCGGGTTGCTCGTTCGACGAGATCGAGGTCCGCAAGGCCGACCTCGAGGATGTGTTCGTCCAGGTGATGAACGGAGCCGAGGTGATCGAGGGGCTGGCATGAGCGGTTTTCGCACGCTGTTCTACAAGGAAATCCTGCGTTTCTGGAAGGTATCGTTCCAGACGGTGCTCGCGCCCGTCGTCACGGCGCTGCTGTACCTGACGATCTTCGGCCACGCGCTGTCGGGCCGCGTCGAGGTGTATCCGGGCGTCGAGTACGTGAGCTTCCTGGTGCCGGGCCTCGTGATGATGAGCGTGCTGCAGAACGCATTCGCGAACAGCTCGTCGTCGCTGATCCAGTCGAAGATCACCGGCAACCTCGTGTTCATGCTGCTGCCGCCGCTGTCGTACGCCGACATCTACGGCGCCTACGTGCTCGCGGCGGTGGTGCGCGGGCTCGCGGTGGGCACCGGCGTGTTCGTCGTGACGGTCTGGTTCATTCCGATGCATTTCGCGGCGCCCGCGTTCATCCTGTTGTTCGCGCTGTTCGGCTCGGCGATCCTCGGCACGCTCGGCCTCATCGCCGGGATCTGGGCCGAGAAGTTCGACCAGCTCGCCGCGTTCCAGAATTTCCTGATCATGCCGCTGACGTTCCTGTCCGGCGTGTTCTATTCGACGCATTCGCTGCCGCCCGTGTGGCGCGAAATCTCGCGTCTCAACCCGTTTTTCTACATGATCGACGGCTTTCGCTACGGGTTCTTCGGCGCGTCCGACATCAACCCGCTCGCGAGCCTCGCGATCGTCGCCGGTTTCTTCGTGCTGCTCGCGCTGTTCGCGATGCGGCTGCTCGCGACCGGCTACAAACTGCGTCATTGATATGAATCCCGCCCCGCTCGCGGCGCGCGCCGTCCCCGCAAGGACGGGCGGCGAAGCCGGGAGCGGCCTGGCGCGTACCGACAGGAGCATCACATGTTGCCGACTCCCGAGCAGGTCAAGCAATACATCGCGGGCGGGCTCGCCTGCACCCATCTGGAAGTCGAAGGCGACGGCCAGCACTTCTTCGCGACGATCGTGTCGTCCGCCTTCGAGGGCAAGCGGCCGATCCAGCGGCACCAGCTCGTCTATGCGGCGCTCGGCGATCGCATGAAGCAGGAAATCCACGCGCTCAGCATGAAGACGCTGACGCCCGCCGAATGGCAGAACGCATAACCGGAACCACTGAGTGCAAGTCACCGTCAACGAGCGCGACGCCGTCGAGAGCGTCGCCACGGCACACCCGGCCGGCAATCGGGATACGCAGGGACATGGGATGGACAAGCTCGTGATCGAAGGCGGCCGCCGGCTGTCCGGCGAGATCGTCGTGTCGGGCGCGAAGAACGCGGCGCTGCCGATTCTGTGCGCGGGCCTGCTCACGGCCGATCCGGTCCACCTCGACAACGTGCCGAACCTGCAGGACGTGCGCACCACGCTGAAGGTGCTGAGCCAGATGGGCGTGAAGAGCGAGACGGACGGCTGCCGCGTGCAGCTCGACGCGTCGCGCGTCGACAACCTCGTCGCGCCGTACGAGCTCGTGAAGACGATGCGCGCGTCGATCCTCGTGCTCGGGCCGCTGCTCGCGCGCTTCGGCGAGGCGAAGGTGTCGCTGCCGGGCGGTTGCGCGATCGGCGCGCGCCCGGTCGACCAGCACATCAAGGGCCTGCAGGCGATGGGCGCCGAGATCAGCATCGAGCACGGCTTCATCGAGGCGCGCGCGAAGCGGCTGAAGGGCGCGCGCATCGTCACCGACATGATCACGGTGACCGGCACCGAGAACCTGCTGATGGCCGCGACGCTCGCCGACGGCGAGACGGTGATCGAGAACGCCGCGCGCGAGCCGGAAGTGAGCGATCTCGCGCACCTGCTGGTCGAGATGGGCGCGAAGATCGACGGGATCGGCACCGACCGCCTCGTGATCCAGGGCGTCGAGCGGCTGCACGGCGCGCGCCATTCGGTGATTCCCGACCGCATCGAGGCCGGCACGTTCCTGTGCGCGGTCGCGGCGGCGGGCGGCGACGTGACGCTGACGGGCGTGCGCCCGCACATCCTCGACGCGGTGATCGACAAGCTGCGCGAGGCCGGTGTGACGGTCGAGGAAGGAGACAGCTGGCTGCGCGTGAAGATGGACCGCCGGCCGTCCGCGGTGACGATCCGCACATCCGAATACCCGGCGTTCCCGACCGACATGCAGGCGCAGTTCATGGCGCTGAACACGGTCGCGGCGGGCACCGCGCAGGTCGTCGAGACGATCTTCGAGAACCGCTTCATGCACGTGCAGGAGCTGAACCGGCTCGGCGCGAACATTACGGTGGACGGCAACACGGCGCTCGTGACGGGCGTCGACAAGCTGTCCGGCGCGAAGGTGATGGCCACCGACCTGCGCGCGTCCGCGAGCCTCGTGATCGCCGCGCTGCGTGCCGAAGGCGAGACCCTCGTCGACCGCATCTATCACCTGGACCGGGGTTACGACCGGATGGAAGCCAAACTGACCGCCGTCGGCGCGAACGTGCGCCGCCTCTCCGGGAGCCACGCATGAACGCGCCGCTGACCCTCGCCCTGTCGAAGGGGCGGATTTTCGAGGAAACCCTGCCGCTGCTCGCCGCCGCCGGCGTGCAGGTGGCCGAGGATCCGGAAACGTCGCGCAAGCTGATCCTGCCGACGACGGACCCGAACCTGCGCGTGATCATCGTGCGCGCGAGCGACGTGCCGACCTACGTCGAATACGGCGCGGCCGACTTCGGCGTGGCCGGCAAGGACGTGCTGATCGAGCACGGCGGCTCGGGCCTGTACCAGCCGATCGACCTGAACATCGCGCGCTGCCGGCTGTCGGTCGCGGTGCCGGCCGGCTTCGACTACGCGAACGCGGTGCGCCAGGGCGCGCGGCTGCGCGTCGCGACGAAGTACGTCGAGACGGCGCGCGAGCACTTCGCCGCGAAGGGCGTGCACGTCGACCTGATCAAGCTGTACGGCTCGATGGAGCTGGCGCCGCTCGTTGGCCTCGCCGACGCGATCGTCGACCTCGTCAGCTCGGGCGGCACGCTCCGGGCAAACAATCTGGTCGAGGTCGAGGAGATCATGCAGATCTCGTCGCGCCTCGTCGTGAACCAGGCTGCGCTGAAGCTCAAGCGCGCGGCGCTCAAGCCGATCCTCGACGCGTTCGAACGCGCGTCGCAGAATGGCGTGTGAGCGCATCACCGTAACGGAACTCCCATGGCCATCACCATCCGCAAACTCGATTCGACGCGCGAAGGCTTCCAGGCCGCGCTGCGCGCCGTGCTCGCGTTCGAGGCGAGCGAAGACGACGCGATCGAGCGCTCGGTCGCCGAGATCCTCGCCGACGTGAAGACGCGCGGCGACGCCGCGGTGCTCGAGTACACGAACCGCTTCGACCGGCTGAGCGCCGACAGCGTCGCCGCGCTGGAGCTGCCGCAGGAGGCGCTGCAGGAAGCGCTCGACGGCCTCGAGCCGAAGGCGCGCGCGGCGCTGGAAGCGGCCGCGGCGCGCGTGCGCGCGTACCACGAGAAGCAGAAGATCGAGTGCGGCACCCATAGCTGGCAGTACACGGAAAGCGACGGCACGGTGCTCGGCCAGAAGGTCACGCCGCTCGACCGCGTCGGCCTGTACGTGCCGGGCGGCAAGGCCGCGTATCCGTCGTCGGTGCTGATGAACGCGATTCCGGCGCGCGTCGCGGGCGTCGGCGAGATCGTGATGGTCGTGCCGACCCCGGACGGCGTGAAGAACGACCTCGTGCTCGCCGCGGCGCTGCTTGGCGGCGTCGATCGCGTGTTCACGATCGGCGGCGCGCAGGCCGTGGCCGCGCTCGCTTACGGCACCGCGACCGTGCCGGCGGTCGACAAGATCTGCGGCCCGGGCAATGCGTACGTCGCGTCGGCGAAGCGCCGCGTGTTCGGCACGGTCGGCATCGACATGATCGCCGGGCCGTCGGAAATCCTGGTGCTGTGCGACGGCACGACCGATCCGAACTGGGTCGCGATGGACCTGTTCTCGCAGGCCGAGCACGACGAGCTCGCGCAGTCGATCCTGCTGTGCCCGGACGCGTCGTTCCTCGAGCGCGTCGAGAAGGCGATCGACGAGCTGCTGCCGACGATGCCGCGCGAGGCCGTGATCCGCGCGTCGCTCGAAGGCCGCGGCGCGCTGATCAAGGTGCGCGACATGGCCGAGGCGTGCCGGATCGCGAACGACATCGCGCCGGAGCACCTCGAGATCTCCGCGCTCGAGCCGCAGCAGTGGGGCCAGCAGATCCGCCATGCGGGCGCGATCTTCCTCGGCCGCTACACGAGCGAGAGCCTGGGCGACTACTGCGCGGGCCCGAACCACGTGCTGCCGACGTCGCGCACCGCGCGCTTCTCGTCGCCGCTCGGCGTGTACGACTTCATCAAGCGCTCGAGCCTGATCGAGGTCAGCGCCGAAGGCGCGCAGACGCTTGGCGAGATCGCGTCCGAGCTCGCGTACGGCGAAGGGCTGCAGGCGCACGCGAAGAGCGCCGAATACCGGATGAAGGGGACGAGCGACCGCCAGAACTGAGCGTTCGGCTCGACGCAGGAGACTCAGGGCAGGGCGGCAGCCGCCGCCTTGCCGGCCAATTGACGCCGGCGCGATGCACGCCGGCTTGCACACCATGACGACGCCACAAGACATCATCCGCCGCGACGTGCTCGCGATGACGAGCTACCCGGTGCCCGACGCGAGCGGGTTCGTGAAGCTCGATGCGATGGAGAACCCGTACCCGCTGCCCGAACCGCTCGCGGCGGCCCTCGGCGAGCGCCTCGCGCAGGTCGCGCTGAACCGCTATCCGGCGCCGCGCCCCGCCGCGCTGCTCGACAAGCTGCGCCGCGCGATGGGCGTGCCGGCCGCGTGCGACGTGCTGCTCGGCAACGGTTCCGACGAAATCATCAGCATCCTGTCGATCGCGTGCGCGAAGCCGGGCGCGAAGGTGCTCGCGCCGGTGCCGGGCTTCGTGATGTACGAGATGTCGGCGAAATTCGCGCAGCTCGAGTTCGTCGGCGTGCCGCTCGCGGCCGACCTGACGCTCGACGTCGACGCGATGCTCGCGGCGATCGCCGAGCATCGCCCGGCGCTCGTCTATCTCGCGTACCCGAACAACCCGACCGGCACGCTGTACGACGTCGCGGGCATCGAGCGGATCATCGCCGCCGCGCGGCACAGCCTGGTCGTGATCGACGAGGCCTACCAGCCGTTCGCCGAGCGCTCGTGGCTGCCGCGCGCCGCCGAGTTCGACAATGTCGTCGTGATGCGCACGGTGTCGAAGCTCGGCCTCGCGGGCATCCGCCTCGGCTACCTGGTCGGGCTGCCGGCATGGCTCGCCGAGTTCGACAAGGTGCGCCCGCCGTACAACATCAACGTGCTGACCCAGACGACGGCCGATTTCCTGCTCGACCACCTCGACGTGCTCGACGCGCAGGCAGCCGAGCTGCGCGCCGAGCGCGCGCGTCTCGCGCAGGCGGTGGCCGCGCTGCCGGGCACGACCGTGTTCCCGAGCGCCGGCAATTTCCTGCTGGTGCGCGTGCCGGATGCGGCGGCCGTGTTCGACGCGCTGCTCACCGAGCGGGTGCTGGTCAAAAACGTGAGTAAAATGCACCCATTGCTGGCCGAATGCGTGCGGCTGACCGTCGGTTCTCCCGATGAAAACGTCCGCCTGCTGGCCGCATTGAAACTCGCGCTGCCCGGCAAGGCCTGAGGGCGCGGCGGCGCGCGACGATCAATCCCCATTTACATCAGACTCATTCAAGGAATTGCCATGCGTGTGGCGGAAGTCGTTCGCAATACCAGCGAAACGCAGATCCGTGTGAAGCTCAATCTCGACGGCACCGGCCAGCAGAAGCTTGCGACCGGCGTGCCGTTCCTCGACCACATGCTCGACCAGATCGCCCGACACGGCCTGTTCGATCTCGACGTCGAAGCGCACGGCGACACGCATATCGACGACCATCACACGGTCGAGGACGTCGGCATCACGCTCGGCCAGGCGGTCGCGAAGGCGATCGGCGACAAGAAGGGCATCCGCCGCTACGGCCATTCGTACGTGCCGCTCGACGAGGCGCTGTCGCGCGTCGTGATCGACTTCTCGGGCCGGCCGGGCCTCGAATTCCACGTGCCGTTCACGCGCGCGCGCATCGGCACGTTCGACGTCGACCTGTCGATCGAATTCTTCCGCGGCTTCGTGAACCACGCGGGCGTCACGCTGCACGTCGACAACCTGCGCGGGATCAACGCGCACCACCAGCTCGAGACGGTGTTCAAGGCCTTCGGCCGTGCGCTGCGGATGGCGGTGGAGCTCGACGAGCGCGCGGCGGGGCAGATCCCGTCGACCAAGGGCAGCCTCTGACCTTCTGACCGGACGCGCGCACAGGACAACCTCACGGCTTCGGCGCGGCGCGCCGGCTTGCGATGGATCTGCTCAAATCGTTCATTTCGCTGCTTGCGCTGATCAACCCGGTCGGCGCGGTGCCGTTCTTCCTGAGCCTGACGGCGCAGCAGACGGACGATGAGCGGCGCCGCACGATCCGGATCGCGTCGGTGTCGGTGTTCTGCGTGATCACGGTGACGACGCTGCTCGGGCAGCAGATCATCGACTTCTTCGGCATTTCGGTCGGCTCGCTGGAAGTGGGCGGCGGGATCATCATGCTGCTGATGGCGATCAGCATGCTGAACGCGCAGGCCGGCAACACGCGCTCGACGCCGGAGGAGCGCCACGAAGCCGAGCAGAAGGACAACATCGCGGTGGTGCCGCTCGCGATCCCGCTGCTGACGGGCCCCGGCTCGATCAGCACGGTGATCATCTATGCGGCGAATTCGCGTCACTGGTATGAGCGGGCCGGGCTCGTCGCGATCGGCGCGATCCTCGCCTGCCTGTGTTTCGCAGCGATGCGGCTCGCCGAGCCGATCGCGAACTGGATCGGCCGCACCGGCATCAACATCGCCACGCGGCTGATGGGTTTGATGCTGTCGGCGCTGGCGGTGGAATTCATCGTCAACGGACTGAGGGCGCTTTTGCCTGCACTGAGATGAAAACTTCGATTGCGATTGTGGATTATGGGATGGGCAACCTGCGCTCGGTCGCGCAGGCGCTCAAGCAGGCCGAGCCGGCCGCCGACGTGGCGATCGTCGACACGCCGGCCGCGATCCGCGCGGCCGACCGCGTCGTGCTGCCGGGCCAGGGCGCGATGCCGGACTGCATGCGCTGCCTCGGCGAGTCGGGCCTGCAGGAGGCGGTGATCGAGGCGTCGCGCACGAAGCCGCTGCTCGGCGTGTGCGTCGGCGAGCAGATGCTGTTCGACTGGAGCGCCGAGGGCGACACGAACGGCCTCGGGCTGTTGCCCGGCAAGGTCTTGCGCTTCGAGCTCGACGGCCGGATCCAGGACGACGGCTCGCGCTTCAAGGTGCCGCAGATGGGCTGGAACCGCGTGCGCCAGTCGCAGCCGCACCCGTTGTGGGACGGCGTGCCGGACGACGCCTACTTCTATTTCGTGCACAGCTATTACGTGAGCCCGGCCAACCCGGCGCACACGGTCGGCGAAACGGTCTACGGTGCGCCGTTTACGTCCGCGGTCGCGCGGGACAACCTCTTCGCGACCCAATTTCACCCGGAGAAAAGTGCGGAAGTCGGGTTGCGTCTGTATCGCAACTTCGTACACTGGAAACCGTGAACGTGGTGCGCGAGCCACAGTCGGTGGGCGCGAAACGCCCACCACACGGGGCTCGCCCGCCAAACCGCCGAACGAGTTGTACTAAACTAGCGAGACGGCGCGGTACCGGATGGGCCGGTACGCGCCTGACTCTTTTCCATTTCCAAGACGACACCCGATTGCTATGTTGCTGATTCCGGCCATCGATCTCAAAGACGGTCAGTGTGTGCGCCTCAAACAGGGCGATATGGACCAGGCCACGATTTTCTCCGAGGATCCCGCGGCGATGGCCCGCAAGTGGGTTGATCTCGGCGCCCGTCGGCTGCATCTGGTCGACCTGAACGGCGCGTTCGCCGGCAAGCCGAAGAACCTCGAGGCGATCGAGGCGATCCTCGACGAAGTCGGCGACGAGATCCCCGTGCAGCTCGGCGGCGGCATCCGCAGCCTCGAGACGATCGAGAAGTATCTCGACGCGGGCCTGTCCTACGTGATCATCGGCACCGCGGCCGTGAAGGACCCGGGCTTCCTGCAGGACGCGTGCAGCGCGTTCCCGGGCACCATCATCGTCGGCCTCGACGCGAAGGACGGCAAGGTCGCGACCGACGGCTGGAGCAAGCTGACGGGCCACGAAGTG
Organism: Burkholderia sp. SRS-46; assembly: GCF_004343775.1. Lineage (GTDB taxonomy): Bacteria > Pseudomonadota > Gammaproteobacteria > Burkholderiales > Burkholderiaceae > Burkholderia. Next base: position 95,889 of record NZ_PTXL01000013.1, read on the forward strand.
ATCGACCTCGCGAAGAAGTTCGAGGATTACGGCGTCGAATCGATCGTCTACACCGACATCGGCCGCGACGGCATGCTGCAGGGCATCAACATCGAGGCGACGGTGAAGCTCGCGCAGGCGGTCGGCATCCCGGTGATCGCAAGCGGCGGCCTGTCGAACCTCGACGACATCGACAAGCTCTGCGAAGTCGAGGGCGACGGCGTCGAAGGCGTGATCTGCGGCCGCGCGATCTACTCCGGCGATCTCGATTTCGCGGCCGCGCAGAAACGCGCGGACGAACTGAACGGCGAGCTCGACAACGCCTGATCCGGACGGCGTTCCTCGCCCTGGCCGCCCGGTCGCCGGGCGGCTTCAACCGCGGCACTTAGTGCAACATCATGGCTCTAGCTAAACGCATCATCCCCTGCCTGGACGTGACTGCCGGGCGTGTCGTCAAGGGCGTCAACTTCGTCGAACTGCGCGATGCCGGCGATCCGGTCGAGATCGCCCGCCGCTACGACGATCAAGGCGCCGACGAACTGACGTTCCTCGACATCACCGCGACGTCCGACCAGCGCGACCTGATCCTGCCGATCATCGAGGCGGTTGCGTCGCAGGTCTTCATCCCGCTGACGGTCGGCGGCGGCGTGCGCGCCGTCGAGGACGTCCGGCGCCTGCTGAACGCGGGCGCGGACAAGGTCAGCATGAACTCGTCCGCGGTCGCGAACCCGCAGCTCGTGCGCGACGCGGCCGACAAGTACGGCTCGCAGTGCATCGTGGTCGCGATCGACGCGAAGCGCGTGTCGGCCGACGGCGAAGCGCCGCGCTGGGAGGTGTTCACGCACGGCGGCCGCAAGAACACGGGCCTCGACGCGATCGAATGGGCGCGCAAGATGGCCGAGCTCGGCGCGGGCGAGATCCTGCTGACCAGCATGGACCGCGACGGCACGAAGTCCGGCTTCGACCTCGCGCTCACGCGTGGCGTGTCGGACGCAGTGCCGGTGCCGGTGATCGCGTCGGGCGGCGTCGGCTCGCTGCAGCACCTGGCCGACGGCATCAAGGAAGGGCGCGCCGACGCCGTGCTCGCGGCGAGCATCTTCCACTATGGCGAGCACACGGTCGGCGAGGCGAAGCGCTTCATGGCCGGCCAGGGTATTCCGGTGAGGTTGTGATGAGACCCGACAACGCAGCAATGCCGGCGTGGCTGGACAAGGTCCGCTGGGACGACAACGGCCTCGTGCCGGTGATCGCGCAGGAAGCCGCGACGAACGACGTGCTGATGTTCGCGTGGATGAACCGCGAGGCCCTGGCGAAGACGATCGAGACGCAGCGCGCGGTTTACTATTCGCGCTCGCGCAAGCGCCTGTGGTTCAAGGGCGAGGAGTCGGGCCACGTGCAGCACGTGCACGAGGTGCGACTCGACTGCGACGAGGACGTCGTGCTGCTGAAGGTCGAGCAGGTGTCGGGCATCGCGTGCCACACCGGCCGGCATTCGTGCTTCTTCCAGAAATTCGAAGGCACCGTCGACAGCGGCGACTGGGTCGCGGTCGAGCCGGTGCTGAAAGATCCCGAACACATCTACAAATGACGCAAACGACCGAAGACACGCTGCTGCGCCTCGCCGCCGTGATCGACAGCCGCAAGGGCGGCGATCCCGACCAATCGTACGTATCGCGCCTGTTCCACAAGGGCGACGACGCGGTGCTGAAGAAGATCGGCGAGGAAGCGACCGAGGTCGTGCTCGCCGCGAAGGACGTGCGCCAGGGCGGCGCGCCGACCGCGCTGGTCGGCGAGGTGGCCGACCTGTGGTTCCATTGCCTCGTGATGCTGTCCCATTTTGACCTGAGCCCGGCCGACGTGATCGCCGAGCTGGAGCGTCGCGAAGGGCTGTCGGGCATCGAGGAAAAGGCGCTGCGCAAGCGTCGCGAGCGTGAAGAGAACGGCGGCTGATGCGGGGCATCGCACGGCAGCGCTGTAATAATTGTCATCGAACGGGGGTAGCATCATGACCGATACGCCAGAGCAGGTGCCGACGCCGTCGTTTCAGCGTGCCGCGGACAGCGAGCGTCTGAGCGGGCAGCGTACGCTGACCCACGTGCTGTACGGCCTCTATGCGCTGCATTGGCTGACGGGCGGCATCACGGGCCTGATCGCGATCATCATCAACTACGTGAAGCGCGACGATGTGGCCGGCACGCCGTACGCGGACCATTTCGAGTGGCAGATCCGCACGTTCTGGCGCGCGCTGATCGCGTACGTGATCGGTTTCGCGCTCGCGTTCGTGTTCGTCGGCTTCGTGGTGATGTTTGCGACGTGGGTCTGGACGCTGTACCGTATCATCAAGGGTTGGCTGTACCTGAACGACAACAAGGCGCTCGATCCGCAGGCGTGGTTCTGATCAACGCCTCGGCGAGCCCTCCAGGAGCAACATGAGTCACGATCCGAATTGCCTGTTCTGCAAGATCGCGGCAGGCGAGATCCCGAGCACGAAGGTGCATGAGGACGATGAATTCGTCGCGTTCCGCGATATCCGCCCGGCGGCCGAGACGCACGTGCTCGTGATTCCGCGCAAGCACCTGCCGACGCTGTCGGCGGCCGGCGCCGAAGACGCGCCGCTGCTCGGCCGGATGATGGTGCTCGTCGCGCGCCTGGCCGACCAGCTCGGCGTGGCGTACACGGGCGGCGAGACCGGTTTTCGCACGGTGATCAACACGGGCCCCGGCGGCGGACAGGAGGTGTACCACCTGCACGCGCACATTCTCGCGGGCCCGCGTCCCTGGCACCGGATGGGTTGACGGTGCGGGGCATGTCCCGCATCGATAGTCGATGCCGGCGTAGCGCCGGCGATTTGCGCCGCAAGCGGCGTGGTTGAGGAGAGTTTCATCATGGGTGGATTGAGCATTTGGCACTGGCTGATCGTGCTGCTGATCGTCGCGCTGGTTTTCGGCACGAAGAAGCTGCGCAACATCGGCAACGACCTGGGCAGCGCCGTGAAGGGTTTCAAGGACGGCATGAAGGACGGTGAAGCGCCGTCCGCCGACGCGCAGCAACTGCCGCGCTCGGGCTCGGTCGACGTCAACGCGAAGGAAACGACGCGTTCCGATTCGAACAAGGCGTGACGCCGGCACGCTGACGGGCATTCTCCATGCTGGATCTCGGTCTGACGAAGATGGCGCTGATCGGCGTCGTCGCGCTCGTGGTGCTCGGCCCCGAGCGCCTGCCGCGTGTCGCACGCACGGCAGGCGCGTTGTTCGGTCGCGCGCAGCGCTACATCAATGACGTGAAGGCCGAGGTCTCGCGCGAGATCGAGCTCGACGCGCTGCGCACGATGAAGAGTGATTTCGAGACGGCTGCGCGCAACGTCGAAACCACGATTCACGACAACCTGCGCGAGCACGAGAGCGACCTGAACGCCGCGTGGAATTCGGCGGTGGGCGGCGCGGGCGACACGGCCAGCGGCACGCTGGGCTCCGACGATGCGCCTGCCGTGCCGTCGTGGCGCGGCGGCAGCGCGGCGTTCGCGCCGAAGCGCCGCAACTGGCGGGTCAAGCAGACGGCGACGCCCGTCTGGTACAAGCGCGCCACCACGCGCCGCACGCATGTGCAATCCGGCGCCGCGCGCGTCGCGCGTCACCAGCCGGCCAGCCTGCGCCGGCCGGCGCGCTTCTTCTGAGTCGAGCGCATGCTCGCTCGTCAATCCAACCGAGGGCCGGTGTGAGCGACCCCCAGCACAAACCGGACGAAGGCCCGGAAGAAACCTTCATCTCCCATCTCGTCGAGCTTCGTGACCGCATCATCCGCGCGGGGCTGGCCGTGATCGTCGTGTTCCTCGGGCTCGTGTACTGGGCGCCGGACATCTTCCGGCTGCTCGCGCGTCCGCTGATGGAGAACCTGCCGAAGGGCGGCAGGATGATCGTCACCGACGTCACCGGCTCGTTCTTCGTGCCGATGAAGGTGACGATGCTCGTCGCGCTCGTGATCGCGCTGCCGGTCGTGCTGTACCAGATCTGGGCGTTCGTCGCGCCGGGGCTGTACCAGCACGAGAAGCGGCTCGTGGTGCCGCTCGTCGGCAGCAGCTACGTCCTGTTCCTGAGCGGGATGGCGTTCGCGTACTTCTTCGTGTTTCCGACCATCTTCCGCGTGATGGCGCACTACAACGCGCCGCTCGGGGCGGAGATGTCGACCGATATCGACAATTACCTGAGCTTCGTGCTCGGGATGTTCATTGCGTTCGGGGTGACCTTCGAGGTGCCGATCGTGGTCGTGCTGCTCGTCCGGATGGGCGTGCTGACCGTGCAGAAGCTCAAGGAGATCCGGCCGTACGTGATCGTCGGCGCGTTCGTCGTCGCGGCCGTGGTGACGCCGCCGGACGTGTTTTCGCAGCTGATGCTCGCGGTGCCGCTCGTCGTGCTGTACGAGGCGGGGATCATCGCGGCACGGTTTGTCGTGCCGAAGCAGCGGGCAGCGGAAACCGGGAACGGCGAGGCGACGAGCTGACGGCGGCGGGGCGACATCGACGCCCGCACCCGCACCAAAAACGAAGGGCAGCCACCGGCTGCCCTTTTTTGTTGCCCGGGGATCGCTCCCCGCTGCCGGCGGCGGGGCCGCCGGCCTTGTCATTCCGAATCGCTGTCCTGCTCGTCGAGCACCTGTTTCGGCGGCGGCGGGCGCTTGCCGATCACGACGTTCACGTCGAACTCCTTGCCCTTGCGTACGACGTGCACCTTGGCGGTCGCGCCCGGCTTGATCTGCGCGACGACGTTGAGCAGCTTCGTGGTGTCGGTGATCTCCTCGCCGTTCACCGACACGAGGATATCGCCCGGCTTGATGCCGGCCTTGTCGGCCGGGCCGCTCTGCAGCACGCCCGCGACGATCGCGCCCGATTTCTGCTGCAGCCCGAACGACTCGGCGATTTCCGGCGTGACGTCCTGCGGCTCGACGCCGATCCAGCCGCGCGTGACCGAGCCGGTCGTGATGATGCTCTCGAGCACGGTGCGCGCGGTCGACACCGGAATCGCGAAGCCGATGCCGAGCGAGCCGCCCGAGCGCGAGTAGATCGCCGTGTTGATGCCGAGCAGGTTGCCGTTCACGTCGACCAGCGCGCCGCCGGAGTTGCCGGGGTTGATCGGCGCGTCGGTCTGGATGAAGTTCTCGAACGTGTTGATGCCGAGGTGGTTGCGGCCGAGCGCGCTGATGATCCCCATCGTCACCGTCTGGCCGACGCCGAACGGGTTGCCGATCGCGAGCACGACGTCGCCGACGCGCGACTGGTCGGAGCGGCCGAGCGTGATGGTCGGCAGGTCGGTCATGTTGATCTTCAGTACCGCGAGATCCGTCTCCGGATCGCTGCCGATCACCTTCGCGGTGGCCGTGCGGCCGTCGGCGAGCGCAACCTCGATCTGGTCGGCGCCGTCCACGACGTGCTGGTTCGTTAGAATGTAACCTTCCGGGCTCACGATAACGCCCGAGCCCAGGTTGGCGGCCGGCTCGTCCTGCTGCTTGCGGGCATTGCGGTCGCCGAAGAAATAGCGGAACAGCGGATCCTTCGCGCGTGGATCGGGCGGCAGCGAGCCGTCCTTGCTGGAGAACACGTTGACGACGGCCGGCATCGCCTTTTGCGCGGCGTCGGCGTACGACGTGGTCGCGGGTGCGCCGCCGATGCCGGGTGCGACTTCGCGCAGCGCGACGATCGGCGTGGCGAGCTGCTTGCCGAGCTGTCCTTGCCGTTGCAGCCATTGCGGCTTGAGCGTCACGACAATGAACATCAGCGCGAGCAGCACCGTGACTGCCTGCGCGAAGAACAGCCAGAAGCGTCTAAGCATCTGAATGGACTAGAGGTTTATATGGATCGGATCGAACTTGAATTGTACTTGAACAATACCCTCGAAACCGCGCGCTTCAAGGACTATTGCCCGAACGGGCTGCAGGTCGAAGGCCGCCGCAAGATCGAGAAGATCGCGACCGGCGTGACCGCGTCGCTGGCCTTCCTCGAGGCGGCGCTCGAATGGGGGGCCGATGCCGTGCTCGTGCATCACGGCTATTTCTGGCGCAACGAGGCGCCGCAGATCACCGGCCGCAAGTACCAGCGCCTGAAGCTGCTGCTCGCGAACGACCTGAACCTGTTCGCGTTCCACCTGCCGCTCGACGCGCATCCCGAGTTCGGCAACAACGCGCAGCTCGGCGAGAAGCTCGGGCTGATCGGCGAGGCGCGCTTCGGCGACAACGACCTCGGCTGGATGGCGACGCTGCCGATGCCGGTGACGCTCGAGCATTTCGTCGCGAAGGTCGAGCGCACGCTCGGCCGCACGCCGCTCGTGCTCGGTGACCCGGAGCAGCAACTGCGTCGCATCGGCTGGTGCACGGGCGCCGCGCAGAGCTATTTCGACGCGGCGATCGACGCGGGCGTCGACGTGTTCCTGACCGGCGAGGTGTCGGAGCCGGTCACGCATGCGGCCGCGGAAAGCGGCGTCGCGTTCGTTGCGGCAGGGCACCATGCAACCGAACGCTACGGAATCCAGGCGCTCGGTGTGCATTTGTCCGAGCATTTCGACCTCGAACACCTGTTTATCGATATTCACAACCCGGTCTGAACGGCCGGTTTGCGGCGGCGCACGAAAACCGACAATGAAGCAACTGCTTAACAATGCGTCGGGTCGTTCACTTTAATTGTGGGGGGAAACCCTTAACTATCAACCACTTCGAAGGGATTTTCATCTCCGGGCCTTGTAAATGGCGACTCCATTCGAGCAAACTAGCGGCGGAATGGAAAGTCGTGACGGAAAATCCAACTCAGAAGTGGGGCGTGTGATGCGAGACAAGGAAGACAAACGCGTCGACAGCGGCCGCCGTACCTGGCTGATTGCGACATCCGTAGCAGGTGGCGTTGGAGGCGTTGCCACCGTCGTACCTTTCGCGGCGTCGCTGGCGCCGTCCGCGAAAGCCAAAGCGGCCGGCGCGCCGGTCGAGATCGATATCAGCGGCCTGAAGCCCGGCGAGATGGTCACCGTGCCGTGGCGCGGCAAGCCCGTGTGGGTGCTGAACCGCACCGACGCGATGCTGGCCGACGTGGTCAAGGCCGACAAGGAAGTCGCCGATCCGACCAGCAAGTCCCCTTATTCGATGCCGCTGCCCGCGTACTGCGCGAACGAGTACCGCGCACGCGCCGACCGCAAGAACATCCTCGTCGTGATGGCCGTGTGCACGCACCTCGGCTGCACGCCATCCCAACGCTTCTCGCCGGGTCCGCAGCCGAACCTGCCGGATGACTGGCCGGGCGGTTTCCTGTGCCCGTGCCACGGTTCGACCTACGACCTCGCCGGCCGTGTGTTCAAGAACAAGCCGGCGCCGCAGAATCTCGACATCCCGCCCTACATGTTCACGTCGGCGACGACGCTCGTGATCGGCAAGGACGAGAAAGGAGAAGCGTAATGGCGACGACGGAACACAACGAAGTCACCACGGCGGCGTCGAACGGCCTCGTGGGCTGGATCGACGCGCGCTTTCCGTGGACGGTCATGCTCAAGAAGCATATGACCGAGTACTACGCGCCGAAGAACTTCAACTTCTGGTACTTCTTCGGCTCGCTCGCGCTGCTCGTGCTGGTGAACCAGATCGTCACCGGCATCTTCCTGACGATGAACTACAAGCCCGACGCGACGCTCGCGTTCGCGTCGGTCGAGTACATCATGCGCGAAGTGCCGTGGGGCTGGCTGATCCGCTACCTGCACTCGACGGGCGCGTCGATGTTCTTCGTGGTCGTCTACCTGCACATGTTCCGCGGGCTGATGTACGGGTCGTACCGCAAGCCGCGCGAGCTGGTGTGGATCTTCGGCTGCGCGATCTTCCTGTGCCTGATGGCCGAGGCGTTCTTCGGCTACCTGCTGCCGTGGGGCCAGATGTCGTTCTGGGGCGCGCAGGTGATCGTGAACCTGTTCTCGGCGATCCCTTTCGTCGGCCCGGACCTGTCGCTGTGGATTCGCGGCGACTACGTCGTGTCCGACGTCACGCTGAACCGCTTCTTCGCGTTCCACGTGATCGCGATCCCGCTGGTGCTGATCGGCCTCGTGGTCGCGCACCTCGTCGCGCTGCACGAAGTGGGGTCGAACAACCCGGACGGCATCGAGATCAAGAAGAAAAAGGACGCGAACGGCATTCCGCTCGACGGCATCCCGTTCCACCCGTACTACTCGGTGCACGACTTCCTCGGCGTGTGCGTGTTCCTGATGGTGTTCGCGCTGATCGTGTTCTTCTCGCCGGAAATGGGCGGCTACTTCCTCGAGGCGAACAACTTCATCCCGGCGAACCCGCTGCAGACGCCGCCGGAGATCGCGCCGGTGTGGTACTTCACCGCCTTCTACGCGATGCTGCGCGCGACCACCGATCCGTTCAAGATCGTGCTGATGATCGTGATCGCGCTGCTCGGCGTGCTCGCGCTGGTGCGCGCGCGCGGCAAGTGGAAGGTCGGGCTGCCGGTGCTGTCGGCCGCGATCGTGGTGTTCATGTACCTGACGGAATCGAAGTTCTGGGGCGTCGTGGTGATGGGCTCGGCGGTGGTGTCGCTGTTCTTCCTGCCGTGGCTCGACCGCAGCCCGGTGAAGTCGATCCGCTACCGCCCGCTGCTCCACAAGGTGTTCCTCGGGATCTTCGTCGCAGCGTTCCTGATCCTCGCGTTCCTCGGCACGCGGCCGCCATCGCCGGTCGGGACGCTGGTCGCGCAGGTGTGCGCGCTGATCTACTTCGCGTTCTTCCTCGGCATGCCCGTCTGGACGCCGCTTGGCACGTTCAAGCAGCCGCCGGAGCGGGTGAACTTCAAGCCCCATTAATGTGAGCGAGGAGAGAACGACATGAAGAAACTGCTTTCGACGCTCGCGCTGATCGGGGCGACCGCCTGTGCGCTGTTCGCGGCGCCGGTGTCGGCCTCGGAGGGCAATTTTCCGCTCGACCGGGCGCCCGATAACACGGAAAATCTGGTTTCGCTTCAGCACGGCGCGCAATTGTTTGTAAACTATTGCTTGAACTGCCACAGCGCGAACCTGATGCGCTACAACCGTCTGACGGATCTGGGGATTTCCCAGAAGGAGATCGAGGCGAATCTCCTGTTCACGACCGACAAGGTCGGCAGCACGATGTCCGTTGCGATGCGACCCGACGACGCGCAGAACTGGCTCGGCGCCCCGCCGCCCGACCTGTCCGTCGAGGCGCGCGCGCGCAGCCGCGACTGGCTGTACACGTATCTGCGGAGCTTCTACCGCGACGATACGCGGCCGACCGGCTGGAACAACGCGGTGTTCGAGAACGTCGGCATGCCCCATGTGCTCTGGCAGTTGCAGGGGCAACGCACCGCGAAATTCGAAGAAAAGACGGACGAGGAGACGGGCGAGAAGGTTCACGCGCTCGTCGGCTTCCAGCAGGTCAGCCCCGGCACGCTGTCGCCGGTGGATTATGATTCTGCCGTGGCCGACCTGGTGGCGTACATGACCTGGATGTCCGAGCCGGCCCAGCAGACCCGCAAACGCCTTGGCGTCTGGGTGCTGGTGTTTCTCGGCGTCCTGACTTTCCTGGCCTGGCGGCTCAATGCCGCGTACTGGAAAGATATCAAGTAATCACGCCTGACCGGCGTGGGGCCGGCGCAGGGCGGAACCCGAAGACGGGTTCTTCCGCGCTGGCCCTCGGCTTTTTTGAGGAAATGCAAATATGATGGTTCTGTACTCCGGCACAACTTGCCCGTTCTCCCAGCGTTGCCGGCTGGTGCTGTTCGAGAAGGGCATGGACTTCGAGATTCGCGACGTCGACCTGTTCAACAAGCCGGAAGACATTTCGGTGATGAACCCGTATGGCCAGGTGCCGATCCTCGTCGAGCGCGACTTGATCCTGTACGAATCGAACATCATCAACGAGTACATCGACGAGCGTTTCCCGCACCCGCAGCTGATGCCGGCCGACCCGGTGCAGCGCGCACGCGCGCGCCTGTTCCTGCTGAACTTCGAGAAGGAACTGTTCGTGCACGTGAGCACGCTCGAGAACGAGAAGGGCAAGGCGGCCGAGAAGAACCACGAGAAGGCACGCCTCGCGATCCGCGATCGCCTGACGCAGCTCGCGCCGATCTTCGTGAAGAACAAGTACATGCTCGGCGAGGAGTTCTCGATGCTCGACGTCGCGATCGCGCCGCTGCTGTGGCGTCTGGATCACTACGGCATCGAGCTGTCGAAGAACGCGGCGCCGCTGATGAAGTACGCGGAACGGATCTTCAGCCGCCCGGCCTATATCGAAGCACTGACGCCGTCCGAAAAGGTCATGCGTCGTTAATGGCATGACGGGGCGGGTTGCGCGGAGGGCCGCGCGATCCGCTCCGGTTCGAGGATTGTGATGCAAGAGATTTCAACGAAGCCGTATCTGCTGCGCGCGCTGTACGAATGGTGCACCGATAACGGCTACACACCGCACATCGCGGTGAGGGTCGACAATTCGACGCGCGTGCCGCGTCAGTTCGTGCGCGAAGGCGAGATCGTGCTCAACATCAGCTTCGAGGCGACGAGCCAGCTGCAGATGGGAAACGAGTGGATCGAGTTCACCGCGCGGTTCTCCGGCAAGGCGCACAAGCTCGAGATTCCGGTGGCCAACGTGCTCGCGATCTATGCGCGCGAGAACGGCCAGGGCATGGCGTTCCAGGTCGACGCGGTCGCGGAGGACGGGCAGGATTCCGGCGAGTTCGCGGATGACGTGCCGGCCGATGACGCGCAGGGTGACGAGCGTGGGGCCGCGGCTCCCGGGTTGAAGCCGGTGGCCGACAGCGGCGCGAACGAGGAACCGTCGGAAGGCGCGAACGAGCCGCCGACGTCCGACGGCGATGGATCGAAGGGCGGAAGACCTCGCCTCAAGATCGTGAAATGAGGTAGAATCTCGCGCTTACGCCGGCTTAGCTCATCTGGTAGAGCAGTTGATTTGTAATCATCAGGTGGCGGGTTCGAGTCCTGCAGCCGGCACCATATCCAGCAAGGGGCTACGAGACTTCGTCTCGTAGCCCCTTGTGCTTTCTGGGCGCTGAAAAGTACCGCTTCGGTACCTTGTCCAACTCAAAAACCGGGCGCCAATCCAACCGTCAGCATTCCTTTCCCCGCCCAGCCTTCACCCGCTGCATATCCCCATAATCCGGCGTGATGGAAATCTTCCGCGAGTCGAAGTTGATGGAGAGATAGACATGCCCGCCCGGTGGGAATCCGAACAGTTTCATGTGCTCGTCGATGACAGCCATCCACGGGATGCAGGGCCGGTCCGTCGCCATTGCCGGGTCGGGAGCGTTTCGGAGGCGCAACCGAAGGGTGCGCTCGGTTTCTTGTCGCTTGGAACGTGCCTTATGATTGGCGTCAGCCATGGTCAACTCCTTTGGTGAGTTGGTGGTGGTCAGCGGGCCAGACGTGTTGCAGCACGCGCGGCCCGCGCTTCGTTTACTGCATGCCTTTCCTTTGCTCTGCGATCCGATTCCTGGCGATCAGCACTTCAAGTCACTCCCGTGCCAGCGCGCGGACATGTTCCGGCAGCCGCTTTCGACACGAATGGTGACAATCCTCTTTGCCCAAGAAACCTCTCGCTTGCCAGCCAATATAGATCCGCTCGCAAATCGAGATGACTTATTGGCCGAACGGCATATCGGCCGAGATGGACATGCAATGAGCAGGGCCGACGAGCATCGGCCGTTCACCTCCCAAAGGCGTATCCTGAGACGGTGTCGCGCAACGGCGGCGGGGCCCTCGGCCCCGTTCGCCGCGTGAGCGCGGCCGGCCGCTCACCTCCGTCGCCCGCAACCGTTCGGGCGTCGTCCTCCGGCCCGCCGCGCGCGTCTTTTATGGGGGCGTCATCATGTCAGTCACGCACCATTCCGAAAGCGCCTATGCAACGGCAAGCGAGATCCGCGCGATCGTCGGCCCGATCGAGGACGAGCTGATCGCGCAGATCCTCGACGTCGGCCCGACCAGCTCCGAAGTGCTGGATGCGTACACGCGGCTGCGCGCCGACGACCGCCTCGAAGGCAGGCTGGAGCGCGAATTGCACGGCAAGGCCGCGCGCGTGTTCGAGATCCTCGAACAGGACGATGCCGACGGCGACGACCGAACACGCTGAGCATCCCCCCGCATCACCGCAGGCGCCGCGCGATGCACGGTGCAAGCGTTTGCGCGCCCCTTTTTTGGTGTCACGGACACGTCACGATCAACCAATATGGTTTGACGTTCTCGTCGCGACGGTCACTTCGCCGCGCCTGCAAGTGCGCTGTTCCGGCCTATCGTGCCAGCCGGAAACGCTTCCAGGAACGGTGCATCCTCTCGCGCCACGGGACGCGACGGTTCTGCTCGCGCTCTGTCCGTGACGACGCGCCCGGCCGCACGGTTTCGATGCGAACCCATCCGCATCGGGCGTTGCCCGCGCAGTTCCATTCCAGAAAATGATCGAAGACGGTTCGCATCGGACCGCCGGAGACAGGGAGACAAGGACCATGCTGAGTCCGCATGAATTCTCGATGCTGTTGCGCATTGCGCGCGCGCCGGACAGCGTCGATCTATCGAACCCGGCCTATACCGTGCTCGTCGAAAAGCACCTCGTCGACGACACACGAGTGCGTGCGAACCCGATTGCCGCGCGGCCGGCGCTGACGTCGATCGGGCAGGCATTGCTCGCGCGCTTCGGCGAAGCCGCGTAAGCGCAAAAGGAGCCGATCGGGAGGGCGTGCGAGGTCAGGCGAAGCGTGCCAAGGCTGGCAATGCCGGATCGGTCGTGATGCTGGCGCTTGCGGCACTCACGGCTTGATCGAGCAACCGAACGATTCGCGCTCCGAACGATGTAGCGGACATCGACCGCCCGGCCGATGTCCCACCACGATACGCGTCACCCGTCCGCGTGAACGGCGTGACGCGCCAAGCGATGTAATCGATTACTGCGCGAGCGGCACCGTCACGTCGCTGCCGAACCAGTGCATCGAGATCTTCTTCAGCGTGCCATCCTGCTTCAGCGACGTCAGCGCGTCGTTGATCGCCTTCTCGAACTTCGGATTGCCCTTGCGGAACGGGATCGCCATTTCCTGCTTGCCGCCGTTCAGCACCGCGCCCGGGCGCAGCGGCAGGTTCGACGTCTTGATCATGTACGGCAGCATCAGCCGATCGTCGAGCGTCGCCTCGATCCGGCCGGCCGCCAGGTCGCGCAGCTTCTCCGGCGCGCCCGGATACGTCTGCACCTCGATGCCGGGCACGGTCCGCGCCATCTGGTCGTAGTTGGTGCCGAGCGTCACGCCGAGCTTCTTGCCCTTGAAATCGTCGAGCGACTTGAAGTCGCGCTTGTCGTCCTTGCGCTGGATCAGCTGCGCGGCGGAATACGTGTACGGCTGGCTGAAATCGAGCGCTTCCTTGCGCTGCGGCGTGATCGTGACCTGATTGACGATCACGTCGAACTTGCCGGCCTGCAGGCCCGCGATGATGCCGCTCCACTCGGTCGGGATGAACTGCGTCTTCACGCCGAGCTTGCCCGCCACGGCATTCGCGATGTCGACGTCGAACCCTTCGAGCTGCCCCGACGTGCCGCGCGAGTTGAACGGGGGATACGTGCCCTCGAGGCCGACCCGGAGCACGCCGGCCGTTTTCACCGAATCCAGCAGGTCTTCCGCGTGGGCGGCCACGGCGTTGAAGCCCAGGGCCGATGCGAGCAGCAGGCCCGAAAGCAGGAATTTCGACGGTTTCATCGCAGATCTCCAATAGGGTGTTGTAAGAGCCCGGCAGCCGGAATGCGGGGCAGATAGACACTACTCGCAACCGGGCGCGACCGGTAGCGGAATTGGCCCTGATTGCAATCGCCCGGGCGGCGGCGCGGGACATGCTGCATCGCAGCGGGCGCATCCTCAGGGTGACCCTTGCCGGGCGTCCGACCGGCCGGTTTCCCGCTGCGCAGACACGCGATCCTGAGTTAATCCGCTTCCTTTAAATCAGGTCATTTGTCTGATTTCAGCCGCAATTTGTCGGTAAAATCGCGCGAGCAGAAAATTGAAGATGCGCCATCCGAGGGCGCCTTAAAAGAAAAAAGGCCGATGCCATGAATATGCAGAACGTGATTGCCGCGATGCGTGGCGGTTTGCTTCAGCAGGACCGGCTGCTGAAGCTCGACACGCCGCTGGGTGCGAACACGCTGACGGTGCAGCGCGCCGTCGGCCGCTCGCGCATCGGGCGGTCCTACGAATTCACGCTGGACGTGCTGGCGGCGGACGGCGACCTGGCGCTCAAGAAGCTGATCGCGCAGCCGGTGACGCTGTGGATCCAGCAGGCCGATCGCGGCTACCGGCCGCTGCACGGTTACGTGCACACCGCGCGCCGGCTGGGCGCCGACGGCGGGCTCACGACTTACCAGCTCGCGTTCGCCGATTTCACCCATTTCCTGAAATTCCGCCGCGATCAGCGGATCTGGAACGACGCGACCGTCGACCAGATCATCACCGACGTGCTGAACCGTCATCAGCAGGCGCAGGGCCACTTCCGCTTCGCGCTGTCGAAGCCGCTGCCGAACCGCTCGTACACGCGGCAGCACGACACCGACTGGCATTTCGTGCACCGGCTGATGGAGGACGAAGGCCTCTACTGCGCATGGCAGCAGGCCGACGACGGCAAGTCGCACACGCTCTTGATCACCGACAACCTGCAGGCGTTCGCGCCGCTGTCGCCGGAGACGGTGCGCTTCTATCGGTCGGGCACGGCCAGCGAGACGGACGCGTTCACGCAATGGTCGGGCACCCGCACGCTGCGGAGCGTCACGCGCACGACGCGCACGTTCGACTACAAGAACCCGTCGGTGCCGTCGAACCCGAAGGGCACGACGCTGCCGACGATGGGCACGCAGGGCGAGCTGCCGGACCAGCTCGAAGTCTACGAGTACACCGGCGCGTACACGTACCTGGACCAGACGCGAGGCGACCATCTGACCAAGGTTCGGATGGAGGGGTGGGAGTCCGAAGCGAAGCGCTTCCACGCCGCGGGCGGCGTGCGCGGCATCGACGCGGGGCGGCGCTTCACGCTGTCGGACCATCCCGAGCACGATCGCGACCCGGCCGACCAGCGCGAGTTCGCGGCGATCGAAGTGGCGTGGTGGATCGAGAACAACCTGCCGGTGTCGAGTGACGGTGTGGCCTTCCCGCACAGCCTGCGCGATGCGCTCGCGCAGGCGCAGGGCGGCTATGCGGCCGATCCGGCGTTTCGCGTGCCGCATGGCGACGGCTCGGTCGGCTTCTATCTCGTCGAAGTCGAAGCGCAGCGCGCGAGCGTGCCGTATCGCAGCCCGTTCGAGCATCGCAAGCCGGAGATGCATCTCGAGACGGCGATCGTCGTCGGGCCGCAGGGCGAGGATGTCTACACCGACGACCTGAACCGGATTCGCGTGCAATTCGTCTGGGATCGCGTGAACCCGGGCGACGAGAACGCATCGTGCTGGGTGCGCGTCGTGCAGTCGGACTCCGGCGGCGGCTACGGCGGCGTGCACATGCCGCGTATCGGCGAGGAAGTGCTGATCGACTACATCGGCGGCGATTGCGATCGGCCGCTGGCCGTGGGCCGCGTCTACAACGGCGCGACCAAGCCGCAATGGCATAGCGACGGGATTCTGTCCGGGTATCGCTCGAAGGAGTACTCGGGCGGCGGCTACAACCAGCTCGTGATGGACGACGCGACCGGCCAGAACCGCGTGCAGCTGATGAGCAGCAGCGCGAACAGCCTGCTGCATCTCGGTTACCTCATCGACCAGAACGGCAATTCACGCGGCTCGTATCTCGGCAGCGGGTTTGATCTGCGTTCGGATGCATATGGTGCCGTGCGCGCGAGCCAGGGCCTGTACGTCACCACGCACCCGAAAGCGCCGAACAGCCAGCCGCTCGACGTGAAGGAAACCCAGCAGCAGCTCGTGAACGCGGAGAGCCTCGTCGAGTCGATGTCGGGCGTCAGCGAACAGCATCAGGCGGAAAGCCTGAGGGACGCGCACGACACGATGCGCGCGTTCACCGATGCGACGCAGGACAGCGCGTCAGGCAGTGCATCGGGCGGGCGCACGGCAGGCGGCGGCACGGGCAGCGCGAACGCGTTCAAGGAGCCGGTGATGCTGTTCGGCAGCCCGTCCGGGATCGGGATGTCGACGCAGCAATCGGTGCACGTGGTCGCGAACGATCACGTGAACGTCGCGAGCGGGCAGAGCGTGCATGTCGCGGCGGGAAAGTCGCTGCTGGCGAGCATCGGCCAGAAGCTGAGCCTGTTCGTGCAGAACGCGGGGATCAAGCTGTTCGCGGGCAAGGGCAAGGTCGAGATCCAGGCGCAGTCGGACAACGTCGAGCTGACCGCGCAGAAGACGGTCAAGGTGTTGTCGGTGACCGACCGCATCGAGATCGCGGCCGACCAGGGGATCCTGCTGACGAGCGGCGGCGCGTATATCCGCATCGCCGGCGGCAACGTCGAGATTCATGCGCCGGGCGCCATCGACGTGAAGGGCGCGTCGCATACGTTCAGCGGGCCGGCGAGCATGGGGTATCCGCTGCCGAGCCCAAGGCCCGATCAGCCGGGGCAGCTGGAGTTGCTGCACCAGTACGTGAACGGCGAGGCGGTGAAGGGCGGGTTGTTCACGGTGAGGGACGTGAACGGCGGCGTGCTGAAGAAGGGCGCGCTCGACGACAGCGGCCGCACGGTCGTGAGCGGTCTGCCGCCGGGCGCGGTGCGCGTGGAGTTCGGGAAGGATCCGCGCGAGTCGAACCAGCCGGCGAACTACTTCAAGGAGGCGAAGTGGCCGGCCGAGGCGGTCGCGCCGTCGCCCGAAGCCGCGCAGGCTGCGGCGACGGGGCAGCTCGCCAGCCAGTTGCAGGGGATGGCGCCTGCCGCGGCCACTGCAGCCATGGGGCTCGTGAGTGGGGGTGGGGCAGGCGCCGCGTTGGGCGGGTTGGCGAGTTCCGCGTTGCCGGCTGCGGCGACTGCGCTGGGCGGGGCCGGCCTGGCGTCCGCGGTGCAAACGGCCACGAGCCTGAGCGGTGCCGCGAAGCAGGTGGCCGGGATGGTGCAGGCGGCGCGTCAGGGCGGACTCGCGGCGCTGGCCGCGCCGGCGGCGAATGCCGCGACGGGGGCGCTGAAGGGGGCGTTGCCTGGCGTTGCCGGGATCGCCGGCAAGGGCGGTGCGACGGTGGCGTCCGCAGCGGGCGGCATGAAGCTGCCGACGAGCGGGTTCGGCGGACCGCTGAAATCCTGAGAGGGCGGCCTATCCGCCGTCAAGAAAGAACAACATATCGCGACTCGATAGAAGAACATGGCTCAACAACTCCCGCCGGGCGCCGAGAAGGAACAGGCCGTTACCTGGCTCAGCGATATCTCGCCGAAGGACGTCGCGCAGGGCGGCAATCGCTTCGATGCGTGGCTGCGCAAGATCAGCGGCAACCACATCAACTTCGAGGACGTGAAGACGGTTGCCGGCGCGGTGCCGATCGTCGGCAACATCATGGCGGCGATCGACGCGCTCGGCGACATCGCCGAGATCATCCAGAAGCGCGGCGGCCAGGTGCTCGACTACATGAGCCTCGCGATCAACCTGATCGGCATCATTCCGCTACCGCCGACGCTCGCGCCGTTCCGGATGTCGGCGCGCCCGCTGCTCGCGCTCGTGCGCAACCAGTTGCTGATCACGCGCAGCAATCTCGGCGCGGCGCTCATTTCGGTGCTCGTCACGCATATCAATGCGACCTGTGCGACGGAGATCGAGGATTTCCTCAACAAGCTGAAGGCCGGTCTCGTCGAGCTGCTCAATGGGTGCGCGTCGAAGGCCGAAGAGCTGATGGTCGCGCTTGCGACGGGCATGGACAAGGCGTTGCATGGCCAGCTCTTCGACAGCAGCGGCAACCTGAAGCGCGCGGAACAGCTTGCGAAGAAGATGGGCGACAAGCGGCCGTGGTACAGCACCAGCCGTGTGGGTGACGGGATCGCGTTTGCTTGGGAAGGCTACAAGGCGCTTGGTAAAACCGTCGGGAACAAGGTGACCGGTGCTGCGGCGAAGCTCGCGCCGGATACGTGGCTCGAGCCGTTTCGCGGCACGGTGACGTTTTTAAGGACCGAAGCGCCGAAGGTCGCGAAGTCGATTCGCTCGCTGGCGGGGAGCGAGGAAGGGAAGATGATGTGGCTCGTGCTGCAGCTGATCGAGGCTGTGGGGCGGGCGAGGGCGCGTGGGAAGCTGCATGAGAAGCAGGCGGATGTGAAGCCGGGGGGGAAGAGCAAGGCGGAGAAGGAAAAGCCGCAGGGCGGGCTGGAGGCAACCGGGCATCAGGCGAAGGCGGAAGGGGCGGGCAGAAGTTGCCGCAAGCGTCTTGCGACCGGGGCACCGGTCGGGGCGTCAGTGGGGTCGATCGATTTCGCATTCGGTGACGAACGATTCTCTCACACGGATTTTGATCTGCCGGGCGCATTGCCGCTCGTCTGGGAACGCACGTACCAGTCACGGCTATCGGCATACGACAATGGCGAACTGGGCGCGCGCTGGATTACGCCGTATACGACTCGCATCGATATCGAAGGCGGTCGATGGTTCTATCGAGACACGGAAGGGCGAAGTATTGAATATCGCGCACTTGCCGTTGGTGAGGTGTACGACGATCTGACCGAAGATCTCACGCTATCGCGTCTTGACGATACGTGGGTGACGATCACGTACAGCCACAAGGCGCTATATGTATATGAACGCCGTGGCGATGTATTCCGCCTCGCGATGCACAAGGATCGCGTGGGCAACACGATCACGCTCGACTATGACGCACTTGACCGTCTTGCGCGGTTAATCGATGCGAGCGGCAACATGCTCGCATTCGAGCACGACAAGCATGGCCGGATCGTGCAGATCGAACAGGTGCTTGAAGGTGGCGAGCGCCGTACGCTTGCGCGCTACGAATACGATGCCGACGGGGATCTCGTGCGGGCGATCGACCGTCACGGCAATGCGTGGACCTATCAATACCATCGACACCTGATCACTCGCTACACCGATCGCACGGGCCGCGGGATGACGCTCGAATGGGAAAGCGCAAACGCGGACGACCACGCGAAGTGCGTGCGCGAATACGCGGACGACGGCAGTTTCGACATCCGCCTCGCGTGGCATCCAAACCTCCGTCTGACCTATGTGACCGATGCGCTCGGGCAGATGACGCGGTACTACTACAACATTCACGGCTACATGTATCGGGTCGCCTATCCGGACGGTAACGAAGAGTGGTTCCGGCGCAATGAACATCAAAACCTCGTGTTGCACATCCTGCAGGACGGAAGCACCGAGCAAATGCGCTACGACGCACGCGGCAATCTGACATGGCATGAGCGTCCGGACGGCAGTGTCATCGAGATGGCATATGACGACAAGGATCAGATGGTTCGTCTCACCGATCCGAACGGACACGTATGGAAGCGGAAGTATGACGATGCCGGCAATCTGGCTGAAGAACTCGACCCGCTCGAATATGCGACGAAATACAGCTACAACGATAAAGGGCTGCCGACGCAGATTACTGATGCGAAGGGCGGGTCGAAGGCGCTCGAATACAACCAGGCTGGACAGCTGACGAGTTACACGGATTGCTCCGGCAAGAAGACAGCGTGGCGTTATGATGAACTCGGCCGCGTGATTGAGGCGAAGGATGCGGCGGGTAGGACGATTGCATATCGATACGGCTCGAACGGACAACTCGCCGAGGTTCGTTCATCGGCGGGTATCGAGCATGTGAATTACGACGCGGAAGGGCGATTGCTGCGGCATACGGATCAGCTGGACCGGTCGACACGATACAGCTATGACGCAGTTGGCAGGATCGCGGGCCGCACGGATGCACTCGGACAAACACTTGCATATCGCTATGACCGCCTCGGTCGACTGATCGCATTGACGGATGCCAACTTCGCGACGCATCAGTTTCACTATGATCCGGCCGGGCGGTTGATCGAGGAATTCGGCTTCGACGGGAAGTCGACTCGCTACGAGTACGACCCGGAAAGCGGCAGCCTCCTCGCGATAAATGATGCGGGTAGCGTGACGTCGATAGAAGTCGACGCGAGTGGCCGCTTGATGAAGCGCGCAGCAGGCGAGAGCGAAGAGCGTTTCGCATACGATCCGAGTGGGCGGTTGATCGAGGCGGTGAACCGGTATAGCCGCGTGCAGCTCTTTTTCGATCCGGTCGGCAATCTCGTGCGGGAACATCACGCCTATCGTGTGTTTGGGGAGCAGCGCAGCTATGTTTGGCACCACGAATACGATGAGCTGGGCAACCGGCGGCGGACCGTGCGTCCCGACGGTCATGCGATCGATTGGCTGATGTATGGCTCCGGTCATGTGC
Source organism: Burkholderia sp. SRS-46 (assembly GCF_004343775.1). GTDB lineage: Bacteria > Pseudomonadota > Gammaproteobacteria > Burkholderiales > Burkholderiaceae > Burkholderia. Next base: position 116,230 of record NZ_PTXL01000013.1, read on the forward strand.
ACGGCATGTTGCTGGATGGAGAGGAGCGCATGCAGATCGAGCGCGACGATCTGCATCGGGAGACGGTGCGGATGCTGTCGAGCAAGGTCGGGCAGCGCACGATATATGACCCGGCAGGACGTGTATTGCAGCAGACGGTTCAGCGGACTACGTCGCCGGCACCATTGTCCGAGCGGCGATATCGCTATGACGCGGTCGGGCAACTGTCGCGTATCGAGGACAGCCGCAAGGGCGGAAGCGACTATCGATACGATCCGGTCGGACGGTTGATCGAGGCGATTAGCCCGATTGCGAAGGAGCGGTTTGCTTTCGATCCCGCGAGCAACATCGTCGACTCCGCGCAGCAGCAAGTGGCGTTTTCCTCGCGGTCCAGCCCGGTGCGGCCGGAGAGCACGCTGCCGACTGAGGTACCGAAGGTGCTCGGCAACTTGCTGAAGGCGTACGCAGGAATGCACTTCGAATATGACGCGCGGGGGAATCTGATCCACAAGCGAACACCGGCCGGTGATCAGGAATACCAATGGGACGAGTTCAACCGCCTGCAGGGAGCGCGTGTGGCGGAAACGTCGCGGCAAAGTTTGTCGCGATATTTCTATGATGCGTTCGGCCGCAGAATCGCGAAGGAGGTGAACGGTAAGCGGACGGTGTTCGGCTGGGACGGCGACACGCTCGCGTACGAAAGCGACGGAGAGCGCGGCACGCATTATTTCTATGAGCACGGATCGTTTGTGCCACTTGCGCAATATGTGACAGAGCCGGTGGTGGGGATCTCGACGCCAGAGTGGAAGTGTACCGATCGCTATGTACCGGAGGACGATCCACTGCAAAAAGTGCCGGAGCGTCGGACGAATGCGAAGCTGTTCTATTACCACTGCGACCAGATCGGTACGCCGCAGTTGCTGACTGATGACGATGGCGACGTCGTGTGGGAAGCGTCGTATAAGGCCTGGGGTGAGGCGCGAGAGGTGATTGCGCGGGCGTCGAAAGCGGCGGGACTTGTGCCGAGGAATTCGCTGAGATTTCAGGGGCAATGGGTTGACGATGAGACGGGGTTACATTACAACCGAAATCGCTACTACGATCCCGGTACGGGCAGGTTTGTCTCCAAAGATCCGATCGGGCTGCGAGGTGGGTTCAACGTCTACGCATACGCGTCCAACCCTGTTGAATGGACTGATCCCCTCGGGTTGGCGCCCTGCGATTGTCTTACCAAGACTCAATGCAAACTTCTTTTGGCGAAGATATATCTTAAAGCTTTGGGCCAAAAGGAAACTGACGGCAGTCGGGGGTTGCAGGAGAGAATCGATCACCTAAAAGAAGACACATATAAGCTCTACGATTTTGCTCCGCAAATGGGCGACAAGCGGGACTATGGCGCGCTCGCTGGCAAAGGGACTTATGAGGGGCATGTAAGGGCGGCGCAACAATTGCAAAGTGGACTCAGGCAGAACATCAGGGATTTTGAGGATGGCGGATGCTCTGGTTTCTATGCGATTCCTCAAAAAATACGTACCATTGCATTCGATACTGATATTCCAGCTGCTCCGGAGGGTAGATAGTGGATTTTAATGATGTGATATTTGCGGTGAGCGCGGATTGCTATTCAAATCTGCTTTTCCCGGAAGTGGATTGTGGAAATAGAAATAAATTGCAGTCGGTTGCTCGCGAGGCGGTTGGTGTTGTTCTGGATGGGGCAAGCGATTATTATATGGAGGCAAATTTCTCTCCAGAAAATCTGAAGGCTAATGAAGAGTTTTTCTGGAAGGCGTTGGGTGCGGCAAAGATTGATGAAGACGTTACTTTGAAGTTGCATATTTTTGGGGCACTCGTTGAGGATCGGGAAGAGGGTCGTGATTCCGCAATCGCACTAATTGGTAGTGTTTCTGCTCGATTGCGATTATTGCATGTGGATGGCTTTTCGATTGAAGTCGGGGATGCTCTGATAGAGGCGGTTTCTGCAATACAGGGTGAGAAATTTGATCTAAATGAAGCAGGGCAGGTTGGGTGGCGTGAAATTAACAGGGTATGGGATGATGCGGATTCGGAGTGGGATAGACACTTGGCTAGCGTGATGTGCGATGTGCCGGACTCCATCTGTGTGACTGTGAATCATCTACTGAACTCGGAAATTTCTTTGAATTTTCTGTTGAGGTGGAAGCAGGGGATTTCAAGGGGGCATTTCTTGACGCTGCTTGACGCAATCGAGCGTCAAGCATTAAGCGAGTTGCCAACCAATCAAAAGGTTGCGAAATGGGTGGTGGAAATGCTGGCGCCATTGCGTGGATAGGCGGCGAAAAAGTCTGATAAAGAAGATGCAGTTTATTCTCGAGCCGGTGAGCAACATCACTGATCCAGTTCGACGGTAGACGACGCCGGGCAATTGGCTTCGACGGGAAGTCGACGCGCTACGAGTACGATTCGGAAAGCGGTAGCCTCGTCGCGGTGAACGAAGCCGGCAGCATGACGTCGACGGAGGTCGACGCGAGTGGCCGCTTGATGAAGCGTGCGGCAGGCGAGAGCGAAGAGCGTTTCGCATACGATCCGAGTGGGCGGTTGATCGAGGCGATCAGCCCGGTCGCGAAGGAGCGGTTTGCATTCGATCCGGTGCGGCAGGAGATGACCTCGCACGCGCGACCGAGCCCGGTGAGGCCGGAGAGTGCGCTTCCGGCGGAAGTGCCGAAGGTGTTCGGCAACCTGCTGAAGGCGTATGCGAGGATGCATTTCGAGTATGACGCGCGAGAGAATTTGATCCGCAAGCGTACGCCGGCCGGTGAGCAGGAATGCGAGTGGGGCGAGTTCAATCCCTTGCTTGCGACGCGTGTGGCGGAGACGTCGCGGCAGAGTCGGGCGCGGTATTTCTATGATGCGCTCGGCCGCCGGATCGCGATGGAGGTGAACGGCGAACAGACGGTCTTCGGTTGGGATGGCGACATGCTCGCGTACGAAAGCGACGGCGAGCGCGGTACGCACTATCTCTACGAACCGGCGACGTTCGCGCCACTGGCGCAGTATGTGGCTGAGCCGGTGAAGAGAATTGCGACACCGGTGTGGAAGAGCACCGATCGGTACGTGCCGGAGGACGATCCGCTGCAAAAGGTGCCGGTGCGCCGGGCGGAGGCGACGCTGTTCTATTACCACTGCGACCAGATCGGTACGCCACAGTTGCTGAGCGATGGCGATGGCGACGTGGTGTGGGAGGCGACGTACAAGGCGTGGGGGGGGGGCGCGGGAAGTCGTCGCGCGAGCATCTAAGGCGGCGGGGATCGTGCCGAGGAATCCATTGCGGTTCCAGGGCCAGCAGGTTGATGAGGAAACAGGACTCGCTTATAACCCGTACAGGTACTATGACTCCCAGTCAGGCCAATTCGTCGGTAAAGATCCCATCGGCTTGGCCGGCGGCATCAACGCCTATCAATATGCGCCAAACCCGGTTGCTTGGGTCGATCCGCTGGGCCTTCGAAAACGTGCAGGATGTCCAGGCAAGTTTAATTCGTTCCATGATTTCGATTTGCCGGCGGAGAAGTTGTTCGCCAGCGACGGCGTACAATTTCGTTTAGCTAACTCAGGGCGTGGCAGATTGATGAGAGCAAGCCCGGCTCCAACGGGCAAGTGCCATTCGCGTTCGAGGTCGTGTATTTCGGGCAGCCGGTCTGAGTGGCCAGCCGCAGCGAGCAGCCAACACGTTGTTCAATCGCCCCGCCCACAAAAATGAGGGCAGGTTCCGCCTCTCGCTTCATTGGCATAATCACGACCTTTGGCGATATCGTGCGCGAGCGCGGATGTCCGATTCCGTGATGCTGACGAACAACGTATGCGCTTTGCAGCGCTCACGTGAATCCACCGACGATATCGCACACACATGTCCCGGCGCCGTGCCATCCGCACCGCCGAACACCACTCCCCCCCCCACGAAACCCATGCCCGCATCAACCGACCTGACGACCGCAGTCAGCCTGAAACACATCCTCGAAACCCCCGGCGATTTCTCCGGCTGGCTCTACCTCCCGCCGACGCCCTGGACGCTCGACACGGAAGGCGCATTCGCGCTCGACACAAAAGACGAGGACGAGCCCATCACCCCAGACATCGCGAAGCAGCCAGGCTGGCGCATCACGCTCGCCAGCAGCACGATCGAGGACATCGTGATCAACGCGCACGACCAGGTCGACGATCCGAGCCTTTCGCAACTGCTCGACGCGTTTGTCTTCTACGTCGAGAACGACGCGTTCATTCTTCTGTGACGTTGATCGACGAGCCAACCGGATGAGCCGCGGCTGACCACCGCCAAGCCCAAACAAAACAGGACTGCCAAAGCAGTCCTTTTTTGCCATCCGGCGCTAACCTCGCACCACCCTCAAGGCAACGAAATCGTCAAGTTCGCCGACTCCGGCCCGACCTTGATGACCTGCGAATACGGCGCGAGCGCCTGCAGCGTCTTGTCCTTCAGATAGGTGTTGAGCCCCAGATACCCCAGCAGCGCAACCAACCCGAACACCGCCCCGATCACCCACACCGGCACTTCACGCTTGAGCCGATGCGCAATCTGATCCGGCAACGGCCAGTTCGGCGCGAACGGCGCGCGCTTGCCCTTCATGTGCGCGATCTCGTCGCCGATGCGCGCGGTCAGGTAAGCCAGCTTCTCCGGCCCTTCGAGCAGATACTTCCCCTGGAACCCCAGCAGCAGGCACATATGAAACACCTCGAGCGACTGCAGCCGCGCCGCCCCCTGCGCGCGGCACTCCTCGAGATACTGGAAGAACTTCTCGCCCGCGAGCTGCTCGCCGAACAGCACGAGCTGCAGCGGCCGGCGCTCCCAGTCCGGGCGGATCTTGTACTGCGACGACAGCACCATCTCGTCGACCGCCGCGCAGAACGCGAACTTCGCGCCATACACGTCCTCGGCCGCGATATTCAGCTTCTTCGCGCCGCGCTCGAAGTCGGCGAGGAATTCCTGGATGCGCGTGCTGAACTCGCTCGCGCTGTCCGGCTCGCGGCCGTTCTTGAGCAGGAACAGCGCGAAGAACCCGTCGTACAGCAGATCGAGCAGCGAGCGCGCCTGAAACGCGGAATCGGTCGACGCGGGAGTATGCAGCGGAGTCGGCGCGTTGTCGCCGAACAGGGAAGGCGCGTAGCTCATGACGTCACCGCGATCAGTTCGAATTTCAGGTCATTGATGCCAGTCGGCGCGTAGATCATCGCGGACTGGGCCTGCAGCATGCGCTCGTACAGCGCGCCGCGCGAATCGAGCGCGAAGTAGCACGCGCCCGGCCGAACGGGAATCGCGGGCGGCACCTGCGGCGTGTATGACAGCCGCACGCCGGGCATTGCCGACAGCACGAGCTTGTCGACGTCGTCGGGCGCGCCGACCTTGAAGCGGGCCGGCACGGCATCGACGAGCTCGACGCTCGGCATGTCGGCGGACACCGCGAGGTAGAACGCGGTCTTCTCGTCGATCTTGCCGGAATCGAGCCGGCCGAGATGGAACGACGGACGCACCTCGTCGAGCGTGATCGAGAAGTAGCGTGTCGAGATCACGGTGTCGAGCAGCTCGCGCAGGATCAGGTCGAGACGCGCGAAGCCGGGGCCCGGATCGTCGTGGCGGTACGCGGGCAGGTCGGCGAGCGTGTAGCCCTTCGAGAACGTCATCAGCTGGCCGGCGAGGCGCAGCAGCTCCTGGAACAGCCGCTCCGGATGCAGCGCCGGATGCTGGTGCAGGTGCGCGAGCGTCGCGAACGCGGCGTTCGCGGTGTGCAGCAGCCAGAACGACGCGATGTCGCCCGAACGGAATTCGATGATGTTCTTCGACGGTTCGCGGTGGAAGCCGTACAGCGCGTTCACCTTCGCCTGCAGCGCGTCGACCAGCTGGCGCAGCCGCTGGTGCAGGATCGGCGACGCCTCGATCGCGAGGCACGGCGGCACGAAGCTGTCGTCGATCTCGAAGCCGGACGTCGCGGTGCGGCGCACGCGCACGAGCGGCACCGACAGCAGCTGGTCGCGCGGCTCGCTGTGCGCGATCAGCTTGACCTGCGTCTTCAGGAACGTGACGTCGGCCTCGGCCGCGTCGGTGAAGTTGTCGGCGACGCTCGTCTGCTCGCTGACGAAGCGCGTGATGAAGCCGGCCGACGGATCGTCGCTGTAGTTCGCGCCGTTCTCGCGCAGCGGGTGCAGCGCGAGATAGAACACGAACTCGTTGATGCCCTCGGGCAGCGTGTCGAGCGCGACCGGCGGCGGCAGGTCGTCGGCCTGCGGCGCCGCGTACAGCGCGCCGTCCGGGAACACGAGCGCCAGCTCGGCGAGCCGCAGCACGTTGCTGCCGAGCGCGTCGCGGTCGAAGCGCGCCGAACGCACGCCCCAGTTGTACGGCTGGATCGCCTGGATGGATTCGAACAGGCGCGCCTCATGGTACGCATCCTGTCGCTGGAAATGTTGAGGCCGAAGGAACAGCCCTTCCCCCCACAGCACCTTGGCCGAATAACTCATGTCAAACCCGGTTAATGTCGTGATGCGAAGTAATCGATTCGGTCGTGCCCGAATTAAATCGCCAATTGTTAACTCTTGTTAATTGACATTCATGCGTCATCCTTAACCGCAGCTGACGGATGACAGCAAATTGAGCGGCTGCGAAGGCGCGCCCTGTTGCGGTGCGATGACGCTCCCGTCGGTGACGGTCATCGCGCAATTGTGCAGGCCGATGATTATGCCGGATTTCTCCGACTTCGCCGGATCGAATGTCAGTTTCCAGCGCTGCAGCGCCGGATCGCGGAATAGCGCGACGATGCCGAATGCCTGCGCTTCGCGCGACACTTTCTCGGTCGCCGTGTAGCGTTGGCCGGGAATCAGCGTGATCTCGCGCACGTTCAGCAGATCGGCGCCCAATGCGGCCTTTTCCTTGTTCGGATCGGTAAAACTGTCGAATGGCGCCTGCTGGAACGACGTCGGATCCTTCAGCGCATAGAGGCGCACGACGAGCGCAAGCGGCCGGTTGTCGTTCGCGGCATTCAGGTTCGGCGCCGCGGCGAGCGTGATGCCGAGGTTGCGCGGCGGCTTCTGCGAATCGGGCAGTTCGGGCTTGCCGACGCCGGCGGCCTGCATCACGGCGCTGGCGGCGGAGCCGAGCAGCGGGGCGGCCGCGCATCCGGCCAGCAGCGCGCAGGCGACCAGCGGCAGCGCATAGCGAATCATGAGCGATTTCATCGTGTTTCCGGCTTGCCGCCTTTACTCCCTGTCAAAACTACCGGCTTTATATTTCCCGATCGGCCGGGAATGGCCGGTTTTCCACCGTTCGGCGATTAAGCGCGCATCCGTCGCGGCAGTCGCCCGGCAATTTTTTCCGCGCCCTCGGGGTGTGCATTGCGGACCGAGTAAAACTTGCGCATCCGGCTCGAAAGCGATTCCAATGCAAACCTGACGCGCGGCGTCATTCGAGGGGTAGCGCTCGGTTTTAAAAGGGATTACCTTGCACGTGGCGATTGAATTATGAAAAATTGATCGGTACTATACCCGCGCGCTTCTCGCAAAGCAAAAGAACCAGATTCTCAACGATTTAAATCTCACGCGCCGGTGATATAACGATGAAAGACCGTCTCTTCGCAAAACTTTCCGGGGTAGTGGTGGCCTGCGGCGTGATCGCCGGTTGCGCAACCACGCCCACGCCGCCGACCGCCGAAGTGTTCAACAAGTCGCTCGCCGACGCCGACGCCGTCGCGAAGTCGGGCGACCAGGACCGCGCGCTGGGTCTCTATCAGGCGCTTGCGAAGTCCGATCCGACGCGCGAGGAACCGTGGTCGCGCATCGCGCAGATCCAGTTCGCGCAGAACCACTATGGCCAGGCGATCGTCGCCGCGCAGGAAGCGCTGCAGCGCGACAACACCGACCGCCAGGCCAAGAGCGTGCTGGCCGTCGCCGGCCTGCGGATCGCGACGCAGTCGCTCGGCGAGCTGCGCCAGGACTCGTCGCTCGCGGGCGACGCGAAGTCGGATGCGCAGGCGCTCGCGAAGCAGCTGCGCGACACGCTCGGCGAATCCGCGCTGTTCCCGCCGGAGCAGCGCGCCGCGAAAGCCCGGCCGCCGCGCCGCATCGTGCATCGCGCGAAGGGCGCGGCCGCGCCGGTCGCCGATGCCGCGGCCGCGACCGCACCCGCCGCGAACACCGCGGCGCCCGCCGCCACCGCTACCGCGCCGCAGAAGGGCGGGGCGGACCCGTTCAGCGCACTGCGCTGAACGCGGCGATAACACCACCAAACTGAACCTGGGAGCCGTCGATGGCCAAGAACGAGAGCATTCAGAAGCGCCTGCAGAAAATACGGCCGCCGCGCGTCCAGCTGACCTACGAGGTCGAGAAGGGCGATGCGATCGAGGTGAAGGAACTGCCGTTCGTCGTCGGGGTTGTCGGCGATCTGGCGGGCCAGTCGGAAGTCGAGCAGCCGAAGCTGCGCGATCGCAAGTTCGTCAACATCGACCGCGACAACTTCGACGACGTGATGAAGGCGATCGAGCCGCGCGCGGCGTTCCAGGTGGAAAACCGCCTGAGCCCGGAGGGCGGCAAGTTCGCGGTGGACCTGAAGTTCCGCTCGCTGTCGGATTTCAGTCCGGACGAGGTGGTGGAGCAGGTCGAGCCGCTGCGCCGCCTGCTCGAGGCGCGCTCGAAGCTCGCCGACCTGCGCAACAAGCTGGCCGGCAACGACAAGCTCGAGGATCTCCTGTCGGACGTGCTGAAGAACACGCAGCAACTGCAGGAGCTGGCCAAGGGCACGGGCGGCGACAAAGACGGCGAATGACGACGGGGTGTTGAGATGAACCAGCAAACGGCTGCGGCCCAGACGAGCGGCGCGGAATACGCCGCCGGGACTTCGCTGCTCGACGACATCGTCGAGAAGAGCAAGGTCGCGAAATCCGATTCCGAACATGCGCGCGCGAAGGACCTGATCGGCGAACTCGTGCACCAGGTGCTCGACGGCACGGTGATCGTGTCGGACAACCTGTCGGCGACGATCGACGCGCGCGTCGCGGAACTCGACCGGCTGATCTCCACGCAGCTTTCCGCGGTGATGCATGCGCCGGAATTCCAGCGCCTCGAAAGCACGTGGCGCGGGATGGACTACCTGGTCAAGGAAAGCAACACGGGCCAGACGATCAAGATCAAGGCGCTGCACGCGCCGAAGCGCGACCTCGTGCGCGACTTCAAGGGCGCGAGCGAGTTCGACCAGAGCGCGCTGTTCAAGAAGGTCTACGAAGAGGAATTCGGCACCTTCGGCGGCTCGCCGTTCGGCGCGCTGATCGGCGATTACGAGATCTCCCGCCAGCCGGAAGACCTGTACTTCATCGAGCAGATGTCGCACGTCGCGGCGGCCGCGCACGCGCCGTTCATCGCGTCGGCGTCGCCGGAGCTGATGGGCCTCGAATCGTTCGCGGACCTCGGCAAGCCGCGCGACCTCGGCAAGGTGTTCGACACGGTCGAATACACGAAGTGGAAGTCGTTCCGCGATTCCGAGGATTCGCGCTACGTCGGCCTCACGCTGCCGCGCTTCCTCGGCCGCCTGCCGTTCAATCCGAAGGACGGCCAGACTGCGGAGAACTTCAACTTCGTCGAGGACGTCGACGGCACCGATCACGACAAATACTTGTGGTGCAACGCATCGTGGGCATTTGCCGCGCGCCTCACGGCGGCGTTCGACGACTTCGGCTGGTGCGCGGCGATCCGCGGCGTCGAAGGCGGCGGCCTCGTCGAGGATCTGCCGACCCACACGTTCAAGACCGACGACGGCGAGATCGCGCTGAAGTGCCCGACCGAGATCGCGATCACCGACCGCCGCGAGAAGGAGCTGAGCGACCTCGGCTTCATCCCGCTCGTCCATTGCAAGAATTCCGACTACGCCGCGTTCTTCGCCGCGCAATCGGTGCAGAAGCCGAAAAAATACAGCACCGACAGCGCCAATGCGAACGCCGTCCTGTCCGCCCAGCTGCAGTACATCTTTTCGGTATCGCGTGTCGCGCACTACCTGAAGGCGATGATGCGGGACAAGATCGGCAGCTTCGCGTCCGCGCAGAACGTCGAGACGTTCCTCAACCGGTGGATTTCGCAATACGTCCTGCTCGACGACAACGCGACGCAGGAACAGAAGGCGCAATTCCCGCTGCGCGAGGCCTCCGTACAAGTGTCAGAGATTCCGGGCAAGCCGGGCTCGTATCGTTCGGTCGCGTTCCTGCGCCCGCACTTTCAGCTCGACGAGCTCTCGATTTCTCTGCGACTTGTCGCTGATCTGCCCAAACCGGCAAATTCATAAGCGAAGCCAAATCGCCCGGGCGGGCCGCCTGGGTAGGACGTTAAAACCACCTCTTTGGGGAGTCGAAGGGCCATGTTAGACATGTATCTGAAGTTCGGTAATCCGGCCATCAAGGGCGAGTCCGCAGACAAGGACCACGCCAGCTGGATTGAACTGAAATCCTGGGACCATTCCATCATCCAGCCGCGCTCGGCCACCGCGTCGACGGCCGGCGGCCATACGTCGGAGCGTTGCGAGCACGGCGACATGGTGTTCACGAAGGAAATCGATTCGTCGAGCCCGCTGCTGTACCAGCACGCGTCGGGCGGCACGACGTTCGATGAAGTCACGATCGACTTCATGCGTTCGGACGGCGAAGGCCAGCGCGTCAAGTACCTCGAGGTCAAGCTGAAGTACGTGATCATCTCGAGCGTGACGCCGAGCGTGCAGAAGGAAGGCCTGCCGCACGAGACCTTCTCGCTGAAGTACGCAGCGGTGCAGTGGAAGCAGACGCAGCAGAAGATCGGCGGCAACCAGGGCGGCAACACGCAGGGCGCCTGGAGCCTGACGAAGAACGACAAGACCTACGCGGTCTAAGGTCGGTTGCGGCAACGGGGCGCGCGTCGTCCCGTTGCCGTTTTCGCTGCGCGCCCGGCCCTGATGAAACGATTCGAACCCAGCTTTCTCGACAAGCTGTTCGACGACGAACCGCACCTGCCGGCGTCCGCCGCGATGCGGCAATTGTCGCTGGACGAGCTGAAGAACACGGTCGCCCGCGACGTCGAGGCGATCCTCAATACCCGTATCGCGCACACCGATCACGATCTGGCGGCGCTGCCGGAATGCCAGAAGTCGGTGCTGACTTACGGGCTGAACGATTTCGCGGGCCTGAGCCTCGCGAGCCATTACGACCGGACCTACATCTGCAAGTCGATCCAGCAGGCGATCGCGCGCCATGAGCCGCGCCTGCAACAGGTGCAGGTGACGTTCGAACTCAACGAGCAGTCGACCAACGCGCTCTATTTCGCGATCCAGGCGCTGCTCGTCGTGCATCCGGCCGAGGAGCCGGTCAATTTCGATGCGATGCTGCAGCCGTCGACGCTGCAGTATTCGGTCACGCGCGCGCGCGCCGCGAAATCGCTTTAATTCACGCTGCCGCGCGGGCCGGACCGCCCGGCGGCAGGTCAGTTTCCGGCAAGAATGGAAGAGCTTCGGGGTCGTCGATGGAAGAACTGCTGCCGTATTACGAACGCGAATTGTCGTTTTTGCGGCGCTATTCGCGGGATTTCGCCGAACGTTACCCGAAGATCGCGGCCCGGCTCGCGCTGTCGGGCGAGCATTGCGAGGATCCGCACGTCGAGCGGATGATCGAGTCGTTCGCGCTGCTCGGCGCGCGCATCAACAAGAAGCTCGACGACGACTACCCCGAATTCACCGAAGCGCTGCTGGAAGTGCTGTATCCGCACTACCTGCGGCCGTTCCCGTCGTGCTCGATCGCGCAGTTCGCGCTCGGCGCGCCGGGCCAGCAGACCGAGCCGGTCGTGGTCGAGCGCGGCACCGAGCTGAAGAGCCGCCCGATCCGCGGCGTGCAGTGCCGGTTCCGCACCGCGTACGACGTGACGCTCGCGCCGATCCGCATCGCCGAGGCGCGCTATACGCCGGTCGCGCTCGCGCCGAGCGCGACGGTGCTGCCGGCCAACGCAACCGGCGTGATCTCGATCACCTTCGAATCGCTCGCGCCGCAGCTCGAGCTCGGCGCGCTGAAGCTGCCGACGCTGCGCGCGCACCTGCACGGCGAGCAATCGTTCGTCGCCGCGCTCACCGATTGCCTGTTCGTCAACGTGCTCGGCGCGTATGTCGAGCCGGAGCGCAACGGCCGCTGGACCGGGCTGCGCAAGCTGCCGATCGCGCAGGCCGGCTTCGAGGAAACCGACGCGCTGATCGACTACCCGGCGAAATCGCATCCGGCGTACCGGCTGCTCACCGAGTATTTCGCGTTCCCCGACAAGTTCGACTTCATCGACTTCGACCTCGCCGCGATCGCGCGCGCATCGGGCCGCTGCCAGCGCACGACGCTGCACCTCGTGCTGCAGGACGTGCGCGGCGATTCGCACGTCGCGCGCCTGCTCGAACTGCTGACGGCGAGCCATTTCCGGCTGTTCTGCACGCCGATCGTCAACCTGTTCCGCCAGCACGGCGAGCCGATCCGCATCACGCACCGCGCGGTGTCGTACCCGGTGATCGCCGAGGCGCGGCGCGCGTTCGCGTACGAGGTGTACTCGATCGACTCGGTGAAGCTCGTGCGGCAGCAGGCGCACGAGGAATCGGTGATCGAGTTCCGGCCGTTCTATTCGCTGCACCACGGCGAATCCGCGCGGATCGGCCACTACTGGTTCGCGCGCCGCAACGACTGGGTCGCGCAGAAAAGCCCCGGCTACGAGACCGAGATCTCGATCGTCGACATCGATTTCGAGCCGACCTCGCCGCAGACCGACACGCTGAGCCTCGACCTGACCTGCACGAACCGCGACCTGCCGGCGATGCTCGCGTTCGGGCTCGAAGGCGGCGACCTGTTCCAGGAAGGCGGCGCGCAGACCAGCGGCATCGCGCTGCTGCGCCGCCCGACGCCGAGCGTGCGCTTCGAGCGCGGCCGCTCCGCGCACTGGCGGCTCGTGTCGCACCTGGCGCTCAATCACGTGTCGCTCGTCGATCACGGGCTCGCGCCGCTGAAGGAAATGCTGACGCTGTACGACCTGCGGCGCACCGCGGTGTCGATGCGGCAGATCGACGGGCTCGCGGGCGTCGAGCAGCGCGGCGCCGTGCAGTGGCTGCCCGGCAAGCCGTTCGCGACCTTCGTGCGCGGCATCGAGATCCGCGTGACGATCGACGAGGAGCACTTCGTCGGCTCGAGCCTCGCGTCGTTCGTGCGCGTGCTCGACAGCTTCTTCGGGCTGTACGTCCACCTCAACAGTTTCGTTCAACTAGTCGTCGTGTCGAAGCGCACCGGCGAGGAGATCATCCGATGCAAGCCCCGGACCGGCGAATCGATCCTGGCGTAGTCGGCGCGCTGCTCGACGAGCCGCACCGCTTCGAGTTCTTCCAGGCGGTGCGCGTGCTCGAAGGGCTGTTCGTGCGGCAGGCGACCGACGCGCCCGGCGCGTGGCGGCAGGGCGACGTGCTCGCGCAGCACGTCGCGTTCCGCAACACGCTGTCGCTCGGCTTCCCGGCGAGCGAGATCGAGCGCGCGCGCTCGTACGACGCCGACGGCGCACCGCTCGACACCGACGATGCGCGCGACGGCGCGCTCGCGGCCGGCGAGCTTGGCCGCGTCGAGCTGACGCCCGCGTTCTTCGGGCTGCTCGGCACGCAGGGCGCGCTGCCGCTGCACTACACCGAGCAGATCATCGCGCGCGAGCACCTGAAGCGCGACCACGCGGCGCGCGCGTTCTTCGACGTGTTCTCGAACCGCGCGACCGCGCTGTTCTACGCGGCGTGGAAGAAATACCGGCTGCCGTTCCATTACGAGCTCGATCGCGACGAGCGCTATCTGCCGCTGCTGCTCGCGATCGCGGGCGTGACGAGCGACGACGTGCGCGACAGCCTGCAGGCGGGCACCGGCGGCGTGCTCGACGAAGCGGTGGCCGGCTACGCGCTGGCCGCGCGGCACCGGCCGATGTCGGCTGCGTACCTGCAGCGCACGCTGTCCGACTACTTCCGCGTACCGGTGAAGATCGACCAGTTCGTCGGCAAGTGGTACGACGTGCCGGCCGACCAGCTGAGCGTGCTCGGCGAAGTCAACGCGGTGCTCGGCGCGACCGCGCTCGTCGGCGAGCGCGTGTGGCAGCGCGACATGCGCGCGCGGATCGTGATCGGGCCGCTGGAGAAGCGCGACTACGAGGCGTTCCTGCCCGGCGGCCCGCAGGCGGTCGCGCTCGAGCGGATGCTGACGCTGCTCGCCGGCCTCACGCTCGAATACGAGGTCAAGCTCGTGCTGAAGCGCACCGAGGTTGGCGCGAGCGTGCTCGGCGCGGGCTCGCGGCTCGGCTGGGACGCGTTCCTCTGCACGCGCGATGCGACCGAGGACCGCTCGGACGCACGCTACGAGCTGCACGTGATTCACTGATTCCGGACAACAACAAGCACGCAATCGAACCTGAGATCGACTCCATGAGCACGCCCCTGAAGACCCTGATCCTGAAACTGAATCCGCTGTGCCGGCAGGCGACCGAGCGCGCGGCGAGCGCGTGCCTGGCCCGTGGCCACTACGAGGTCGACCTGGAGCACCTGTTCCTCGCGCTGCTCGAGCAGCCGGCCGGCGACCTGCCGCTGGCGCTGCGCGCGAGCCGCGTCGATCCGCATGCGCTGCGCGCGGATCTCGAGCGCGAGCTGACGCGCCTGAAGACGGGCAACACGCGTACGCCGGTGTTCTCGGTGCATCTGATCGCGCTGTTCGAGCAGGCCTGGCTGATCGCGTCGCTCGATTCGCAGCTCGGCCGGATCCGCTCCGGGCACCTGCTGCTCGCGCTGCTGACCGCGCCGGACCTCGCGCAGTTCGCGCAGCGGATGTCGTCGCAGTTCGCCGAGATGCGCGTGACGGACCTGAAGCACAAGTTCGACGAGATCACCGCCGGCTCGAGCGAGGCGGAGCCGCGGCAGGGCGATGCGGAAGACGGCGGCGAGCTGCCGGCGGCCGGCGCGGCGGACGGGGCGGTTGCGGCCGGGCCGTCGAACACGCCCGCGCTCGACACGTACACGACCAACCTCACGCAGCGTGCGCGCGACGGCAAGATCGACCCGGTGATCGGCCGCGACGCGGAGATCCGCCAGGCGATCGACATCCTGATGCGGCGCCGCCAGAACAACCCGATCATGACGGGCGAGGCCGGCGTCGGCAAAACCGCGGTGGTCGAAGGGCTCGCGCTGCGCATCGCGGCCGACGACGTGCCGCCGCCGTTGCGCGGCGTCGCGCTGCACGTGCTCGACATGGGGCTGCTGCAGGCCGGCGCGAGCGTGAAGGGCGAGTTCGAGAACCGGCTGAAGAGCGTGATCGACGAGGTGAAGAAGAGCGCGCATCCGATCATCCTGTTCATCGACGAGGCGCACACGATCATCGGCGCGGGCGGCCAGGCCGGCCAGAACGACGCGGCCAACCTGCTGAAGCCGGCGCTCGCGCGCGGCGAGCTGCGGACCATCGCGGCGACCACGTGGAGCGAATACAAGAAGTATTTCGAGAAGGATGCGGCGCTCGCGCGGCGCTTCCAGGTCGTGAAGATCGAGGAGCCGAGCGAGCCGCTCGCGGCGGCGATGCTGCGCGGGATGGCCGGGCTGATGGAGAAGCACTTCGACGTGCGAATTCTCGACGACGCGATCACCGAGGCCGTGCGCCTGTCGCACCGCTACATCAGCGGCCGCCAGCTGCCGGACAAGGCGATCAGCGTGCTCGACACCGCGTGCGCGAAGGTCGCGCTCGCGCAGAGCGCGACGCCCGCCGCGATCGACGACACGAAGAAGCGCATCGAGCGGATCGACGCGGAAATCGCGTCGCTCGAACGCGAGGCGGCGAGCGGCGCCTCGCATGACGAGCGGCTCGGCGAGCTGCGCGGCGCGCGCGACGCGGCGCTCGCGCAATTGGCGACCGACGAAGCGCGTTACGAAGCGGAGCGCGTGATCGTCGCGGAAATCACCGAGCTGCGCACCGCGCTCGACAGCGCGCGCGGCCCGTCCGAGGACGGCCAGCCGGTCGACGTGCAGGCCACCCGCGACGAGCTCGCCGAACGTGTCGCGGCGCTGCGCGCGCTGCAGGGCGGCGAGCCGATGGTGCCGCTGCAGGTCGACGGCCATGTGGTGGCCGAGATCGTCGCATCTTGGACGGGCATTCCGCTCGGCCGGATGGTGAAGGACGAGATCGGCACCGTGCTGAACCTGCAGCCGCTGCTCGGCGCGCGCGTGATCGGCCAGGATCACGCGCTGGGCGCGATCGCGCAGCGCGTGCGCACCGCATCGGCGAGCCTCGAGGATCCGAACAAGCCGCGCGGCGTGTTCATGTTCGTCGGGCCGTCGGGCGTCGGCAAGACCGAGACCGCGCTCGCGCTCGCCGACATCCTGTACGGCGGCGAACGCAAGATGGTCACGATCAACATGAGCGAGTACCAGGAGGCGCACAGCGTGTCGGGCCTGAAGGGCTCGCCGCCGGGCTACGTCGGCTACGGCGAGGGCGGCGTGCTGACCGAGGCGGTGCGCCGCAACCCGTATTCGGTGGTGCTGCTCGACGAGGTCGAGAAGGCGCACCCGGACGTGCTCGAGATGTTCTTCCAGGTGTTCGACAAGGGCATGATGGACGACGCCGAAGGGCGCGAGATCGACTTCCGCAACACGCTGATCATCCTGACCTCGAACGTCGGCTCGTCGGCGGTGATGCAGGCGTGCCTGAACAAGCCGGCCGAGGAGCTGCCCGATCCGGATGCGCTCGCCGAAGCGCTGCGCCCGCAGCTGTACAAGGCGTTCAAGCCCGCGTTCCTCGGCCGCATGAAGGTCGTGCCGTACTACCCGATCTCCGACGACGTGCTGGCCGAGATCATCGAGCTGAAGCTGGACCGCATCCGCCGCCGGATCGACGCGAACCACAAGGCCGTGTTCGAGTGGGACGAATCGCTCGTCGACGCGGTGCTCGCGCGCTGCACCGAGGTCGATTCGGGCGCCCGCAACGTCGACCACATCCTGAACGGCACGCTGCTGCCGGAGATCGCGGGCCACGTGCTCGGCCGGATCGCCGACGGCGCGGCTATCGCGCGCATCGCGGTGCGCGCGGACGACGCGGGCGAGTTCGTCTATACGGTCGAATGAGCGCCGCACGAACCCTCTCATGCATCAACGGATTCACTGAACCATGCCGATCAATCTCATCGAGCTGCTGACGCCGATCAGCGATGCGTCGCCGTGCGGCGACGACCTGCTGTTCTCGCACGAATTCGACGCGATCCAGGAAGCGCGGCGCTACGACGATCCGTCGCTCGACCAGGGCGAATGGGTGACCGAGATCAAGGAAGCCGACTGGGGCTTCGTCGTCGAGCGCGCGACCGCGCTGCTGAGCATGCAGACGAAGGACCTGCGGCTCGCGGTGTGGCTCACCGAGGCGCTCGCGCTCGAGGACGGCATCGCCGGCCTCACCGAAGGCTATGCGCTGCTCGAAGGGCTGTGCCGCCAGTACTGGGACACCGTGCATCCGCTGCCGGAAGGCGACGACACCGAATACCGGCTCGGCAACGTCGCGTGGCTCGCCGGGCGCACGGCCGGGCTGCTGCGCGCGGTGCCGCTGACCGACGGTGCGTCGGGCGTGTTCAGCACGCTCGACTGGGAGGTCGCGCAGCACGTCGCGCAGGCGGTGAAGCGCGACCCCGAGCATGCGGACGACATCGCGCGCGGCAAGCCGTCGGTCGAGCAGATCGACGCGTCGCGGCGCATGACGCCGCTCGTGTTCTACTCGGCGCTGCTCGGGAACCTGAAGGCGTTCGAGTTCGCGATCGACGCGCTCGAGGAAACGCTCGACGCGCGCGCCGGCGAAGCGGCGCCGAGCTTCCGGCAGGCGCGCGATGCGTTCGAGACCGTGTACCGTCTCGCCGAGCGCTTCGCGCGCGAGCAGGGCTACACGGGCACGGCGCCGCAGGCGGACGCGCAAGCGCAGCCGCAGGCCGCGCCGCCGCGGCAGCAGGAGCGCATCGAGCCGAATTTCGGTACGCCGTTTCAGGCGGAGGAGAACTACGTGCAGCAGCCCGTTTCGCGTCAGGCGGTGCAGACGATCGCCGGCATCCAGAACCGCGCGCAGGCGGTCGACCAGTTGCGCTCGGTGGCGCGCTATTTCCGGCAGACCGAGCCGCACAGCCCGGTCGCCTATCTCGCGGACAAGGCCGCCGAGTGGGCCGACATGCCGCTGCACAAGTGGCTCGAGAGCGTCGTGAAGGACGACGGGTCGCTCGCGCATCTGCGGGAGCTGCTTGGGGTGAAGCCGGAGTGAGGGCAGGCGGTTGACGTAAGCGCGCGAGCCGCCGTGGGCTCGCGCCCAATATGCGGGTGGATGAAGCATGAACATGGCCGAATTGGCGCAGGCGATACGTGGCGGCCTGATCCAGCAGGATCGCTTGCTGAAGGCGGACATTCCGTCTCTGCCGGGCAATGCGCTCGTGCCGCGGCGGGCGGTGACCTGTTCCGAGCTGGGCCGCGACTTCAGTGTCGTGCTCGACATGGTGTCCACCTCGGGCGGCATCGAGCTCAAGACGCTGATCGCGCAGCCGATGACGCTGTGGATCCAGCAGGCGAACCGGTCGTATTTGCCGGTCAACGGATACATCCATACGGCCCGCAGGCTGGGCGCGGATGGCAGCCTGTCGAGCTACCAACTGATCTTCGCGTCGTGGATGCACTTCCTGCGGTTCCGCAGCGACATGCGGTACTGGCAGGACCGTAGCGTCGACGCGATCCTCACCGACGTGTTCAATGCGCATCCGCAGGCGCAAGGGCACTACCAGTTCGCGCTGTCGAAGCCGCTGCCGTCGCGTTCGTACTGCCGTCAGAGCGAGACCGACTGGAACTTCGTGCATCGCCTGATGGAAGAGGAAGGGCTGTTCGGCTTCTGGCGGCACAGCGAGGACGGCAAGTCGCATACGCTCGTCATCACCGACGACATTCATGCGGTCGACGAGATGTCGCCCGGCACGGTCGCTTTCTATCGCTCGGGAACGGGCAGCGAAGCCGATGCGTTCACGCAGTGGGCAGGCTCGCGGACCTTGCAGAGCACGCTGCACACGACGCGCACGTTCGACTACAAGGCGCCGTCCGCGCCGTCGAATCCGAACGGCACGACGTTGCCGACGAAGGCCGGCCAGGGGAGCCTGCCCGAGCAGGCCGAAGTCTACGAATACACCGGCGCGTACACGTATGCGGATCAGGCGCGCGGCGAACATCTGTCGAAGCTCCGCCTCGAGGAATGGGAGTCGCGTGCGAAGCGCTTTTTCGGCAGCGGCGGCGTGCGGGGGATCGATGCCGGGCGGCGCTTCACGCTGACCGATCATCCGGAGCACGATCGCGATCCGGATGGCGAGCGGCAATTCGCGGCCATCAAGGTCTGGCGGTACGTCGAGAACAACCTGCCGATCGCCGCGCAGGAAGTGAGCTTCCCGCATAGCCTGCAGGACCGGCTGGCGCAAGCCAAGGCCGGCAGCGCGGGCGCGGCCGCGTGCCGGGTCGCGCACGACGACGGATCGGCGGGCTTCTATTTCGTCGAGGTCGAAGCGCAGCGCGTGTCCGTGCCGTATCGCAGCCCGTTCGAACACGAGAAGCCGGCGATGCAGATCGAGACGGCGGTCGTGGTCGGGCCGAGCGGCGAGGAGGTCTACACCGACGAACTGAACCGGATCAAGGTGATGTTCGTGTGGGATCGGCAGAGCCAGGGCGACGAACGTGCTTCGTGCTGGGTGCGCGTCGTGCAGTCGGATACCGGCGGCGGCTACGGGGCCGTGCACATTCCGCGCGTCGGAGAGGAAGTGCTGATCGGCTACCTCGGCGGGGATTGCGACCGGCCGATCGTCCTGCATCGGGTCTACAACGGCTCGGTCAAGCCGCAATGGCACAGCAACGGGATCCTGTCAGGGTTCTGGTCGAAGGAGTATGCGGGCGCCGGTTACAACGAAATGGCGCTCGACGACGCGACCGGGCAGAACCGCGCGCGCCTGTTCAGCAGCAGTGCGAATTCGCTGCTTCACCTTGGCTATCTGATCGAGCAGAGCGGGAATACGCGGGGCGCGTATCTTGGTTCCGGTTTCGATCTGCGGACCGATGCATACGGCGCCGTGCGCGCTGCTCAGGGGCTGTACGTCACGACGCATCCGAAGCAGGCGAGCAGCCAGCCGCTCGACGTGCGCGAGGCGCAGCAGCAGCTCGTCAGTGCCGAAGGGCTGATCGAGTCGCTGTCGCAGGTGAGCCAGACGCATCAGGCGGAGGGGCTCGGCGACGGACACGACGCGCTGAAGACGTTCACCGATGCGACGCAGGGTAGCGCGACGGGGGCGTCGTCGGGCGGCCGGACCGCGGGCGGCGGCACCGGCAGCGCGAACGCGTTCAAGGAGCCGGTGATGATGTTCGCGAGCCCGTCGGGGATAGCGATGTCGACGCAGCAGTCTATGCACGTGGCGAGCGACCGGCAGGTCAATTTCGTCAGCGGGCAGAGCATGCATATCGCCAGCGGCAAGTCGCTGGTTGCGAGCGTCAAGCAGAAGCTCAGTCTATTTGTGCAAAACGCGGGCATGAAGCTTTTTGCCGCGAAGGGTGACGTCGAGATACAGGCGCAAAACGACAATATCGAGATGATTGCCCAGAAGACTGTCAAGCTCTTGTCGGCGACTGCGACGATCGAAGGCGTCGCGAAGCAGGAGATTCTGCTCACCTCGGGTGGCGCATATGTCCGGATCAAGGACGGCAACATCGAGATTCATGCGCCGGGCAAAGTCGACGTGAAGGGCGGGCAGCACGCGTTCAGCGGGCCGACGAGCCTTCACAAGACATTCAAGATGGAAGGCAAGAAGGCGGACATGCGGATTCGCTATGTCGATGCCGACGGGAACGTGCCGCATGGGGAGCAGATCAAGTTTACCGCCGAGGATGGGACCGAGCATAGCGTCGCGCTCGACGCGGAGGGCCGCGCAGATTTGAAGAATATCGACTTTGACGAGTTCGTGGCCAATCAGGCCAAGCGATCGGGAGGGTGAAAATGGCTGGCAGAGCGCTTGTCCAACATACGGTTTGTATCGATCTGCCCGGCGAACCGGTCAGTTGCTGGGCCGAGACGGATGTCACGGTGTTGTTGCGCAAGCATCGGGACGTGATATTCGACCTTCATACGAGCAAAGGCGCGACTTACAGCGTCGAGGCGCCTGACGACTGGATCTATGATGTTACGCAGAAGAAGCGTGTCAAGCAGGGGCGTTTTTCGGACGGTCAGCGTTATCACATCTGGATCGGTCGGGATTTCAAGGGTGAATTGATACTCAAGCGCGACGAAAAGGTATTTCAGCGATATACGATGCATCAATTCGGACTGGTCGACGCCAGCTCCGATCCGAAGGTCAAGCCGGAACCGATCATCATCGCAATGAATTTCAACAAGCCGGCCGGCCAGCCTCCGTTCGCCGCGACCCAGGTCAGGCCCCTTGGTGCATCGGGCAATTCGAATGCACAAGGCTCTGTACTTGGGGGCGTGCAAACGCCCGGGTCCTTCAATCCACTCTCGGACGAGCAGCTTGGAGCATTTCCGCTGCCTATCAAACTGAGTCAGGACGCTGACGTCAAGTCGACACAGCACGCATACGTGACCGAAGTGAATATGGCATCGGTGCCGCGCGAAGTCCTGGACGCGTTGTCATCGGGCGGCGCGGAAGAAACCGCGATCGATCCAAGCAAGATCGCAACACGTAACTGGTTGACCGCTCAGTTGGCCGGCGTCGCGGCTTTCCTGAACGACAATAAGAAATGGGCCGACGAACTGTGGTCGCAAAAATTTCGATTGGTGAAAGTGACCCATAGAAACGCTGGAGTGCGATGGTATGTCGTGTTCTCCGGCAATCAGAGGCTGCGCGAGATGATGTCGGCATCGCGATATGGCGTGCAGCACGAAAAGGTCCTGACTATCGCCGGTGGCGCTGGCAATGCGGCGTCACTTCATGCGGCAGCCAAAGAGGCGTTCAAGGGCGCATTCAGGAAGGCAGGCCGGATTGCTCTGGTATTCACGATTGCGCTGGATACGGCCGAATGGCTGCGTGATTACGAGCAGATCGACTCGAACGGCAAGAGGGGGAAGCACGTCTCCGATTTGCTGGGAAAGATTGCGATTGATTTGACCAAGGCCGGATTGAATGCGGTGGTGACGTCGATTGTGATCGGTCTGGTCGTCGGCTTCTTTGGAACCGCCGGGTTGCCCGTTTGGGGGATCGTGGTCGGTACCATCGTCGTCGCTTGTGCGGTGGGATATGGCCTGGATTACCTGGACAAAAAAATCCATGCGACGGAGACTTTTACCGCTTTCTTCAATTGGCTCGGTGAATCGTTCAAGAACTCGGCTGCCTACTTGGAGAAGTCAATGCCGAAGGACTACACGGGCTATCAGATGATGTTTACGCCCTGAACGCGTGCGCAGTGTCTATTGAATTGAAATTGTGAGCATGATGGATATTGCACAACCTCAGTCAGATCATGTTCTGGCAATGCTGAAGAAGGCCGTTCCGCTGGTCCTGGTAATGTCGTTGCTGGGGACAGCCCTCTCGTATGCGGCCTATGCAGACGATCTGTCGGTATCGGCATGGCCATGGAAAATTGGCATGCTGGTGGCGCTGACGTGCTGCGCGGCGCTGCTATTTGTCTATGTCAGGTATCGTGGCACCAACGATCTGTATGCCTACGGATTGGTCATGTCGATCGGTACGTTCGCAACGTATTATTTTTTCGGCATCTTCTGCTATTTCTGTTATTTCCTGTTTGCGCCAATGCCCGCCGTGGCGCGGTGGCCAGGGTTGATTGGCGGTGCCGTGCTTAATGTCGTCTGGGCGCTGGTGGTGCGTCGAAGCGTGCGTCATACGGTCGATGCCACGCCATTCCTGGACAAGGTCATCAAAGAGCGGGACGGGGATCTGATTTACGATGTCCAGCGTGGCGCGACGGAGTTCGAACGATATCATCGCGAGCCGGATTTCATGCCGAAGATCGGCAAATATGTCGTTTTCGGGCTGGCGCCGTTCTATCTGATACTGGGCCGCGTGCTTTCGTCGAGTTTCGGCGCGAATGGCCTGCTACTGTTTCTGGCCGTGCTGGGAATGCCGCTCGCGTTGCTGTTCGTCAGCCTGTTCGTGCGCACGTTTATATTGATGATCGCGTTGCCTAGGCAGATCGAGAAAGCGCGCGGCAAGCGCGTGTTGGTCGCCGGATAGGTGCTACGCATCCCGCTACCCAGCGCAGCTATGTCTGGAGTACGGCCATTGAATCTGCGTGCGTCGTTGTTTCTGTCGATATCGATGCTGGCCTGGTGCGCAGCGTCGCCGGCCCAGACGGTTCGCGTTGCCACGGCGGACGCCGTGCAGATCGAGACGACCGTCAAGCAATACTATTCGCTGTCACATGCGGACGCTTCGTGCCGTTTCAGTCGTACCGACGGAAACGGCATGCCGCTCGATCGCCGCGTGCATAGCCGTGCGCACCGAGACGAGCTGTATGCGAGGACGTTCAAGACGGTCTTTTCCCATGCGCTGTTCGCGCTGATGAAAGGGAGGTGCGTCGACGACGACAAGGCGACCGGAATGCTCGACGTACGCCTGTCCGACTCCGAGATCGATAGCGATCCGTCGAACTATGGCAATGACGTGCGAATGAAGATCACGCGTCCCGTGAGGATCCTTCTCGCGAATCCATCGCGGGTCCGCGTCCGTGTCGACTGGTCTGAGAGGGTCAAGGGCTGCAGCAAGCCGTATTCAATCGGTCGCTCGGACGTCATCCTCGTCAAGGAGGGCAGCGCGTGGCTAATCGACGACGTTTATTCACTGGGGGTGGCGGATGGACCACCTTCGCAACTCGACATGTCGATCCAGGATTTCGAACGGTCTCCCGGCGTTGTCCGTCTGCGTGGCGACACGTCGTAGAGGGAGTCCGAGCGCATGGTCTCGACACGGAGCCACGACGAACCACTAGTTCGACCGCCGTCCCGCCCGCGCCTTTCGCTTCGGCGATGGTTTCTTGCGATCCTCGACCCAAGGCAGCAGCGCAACGCCCACCGCACCCAGCATCAGCCCGGAGAGCAGCGCGAACACGCCGAACCCGAGTTCACGCATCCACGTCCCGGTCACGACCGCCTCATTGCGGCGGGCGATGCCCGGAAACATCGGCGAAACGCGCAGCCCGTCACGGGCCGCCGCATCGCAATAGGTTTGCGTCAATGCCGCGATCTCGTCGCGGCTGATCGTCGGGTCCGGCGAGCGTGAATAGGTGGGCGACCCGGCCGGCTGCCAAGTCGTGTCGTATTCCGCCGACTGCCCGGCACCGGCGCCCGTGCCATATCGGAATACCGCATGCGCTTCCCAAGTCGCATCGCGCTTGCCATACCGCAGGCTCAACTCGCACCGCTCGACGGAAGCAGGCACCTGAGGCCACGCGCGAGCGCGCAGGAGTATGGCTGAATTGCCCGTGGACATCACACCGATCAACAGCGACAGCGCGCCGAAGAACAGCAGAACTGCCGAGCGCAGGCAACGCAGCGCAAATTTCACGCACGTCCCCAAGGTTCACCGCACCACGCGCGGCTCAAGTCCGACGACGACATCCCGCCCCGCCTACTGCCCCACCCGGAACTCGATCCGTCGATTCCTCGCCCGCCCCTCGGCCGTATCGTTCGGCGCGATCGGCTGATCCGGGCCCACGCCGGTCGTCGTCATCTGCTGCGATGCGATCCCCTTCGTGATCAGATAACCCTTCACCGCATCGGCGCGCGCCTGGCTGAGCGCGATGTTCGACGTGCGATTCCCCGAGTTGTCGGTATGGCCGATGAGATCGACCGTGCGGTTCGGCATCTTGGTGAGCGCCGCCGCCATCTGGTCGAGCACCACCTTGCCCTGCGGCGTGAGCGTCGCGCTGCCGGTCTCGAACTCGATCGTGCGGTTCGCGAGCGTCTGGTCGAGCAGCCCCTGCTCGGACGCCGACACGCGCAGCCCGTTCTTGATCGTGTAGGTCGGGTTCAGCGTGTTCGCCATGTCGCTCGCGAGCTGCTGGCGCTGCGCCTCGTTGCGCACCTCGCCCTTCATCTCGATCTGCGTGCCGTTGATCTTCAGCTGCCCCTTGCTGATCTGCTTGAGCGGCGCGCCGATCAGCTTCTGCACGTTCGCGCTCCAGTTCGGCGGCGTCGCGACGTCGCCCACCTCGATCTGGTCGACGACGCTGTTCGCGCCGTACGTGTCGCGCAGCTTCTGCAGCACGGCGGCCTTGGTCGCCTCGTCGGGCACCTTGCCGCCGGCGACGACCTGGCCGGGCGTCGCGTTCGCGGGCGGCGGCGTGGTGACGGCGGCGGGGTGGGCGACCGCGCCGGACGCCGGCGATGCAGGGCCGCCGGGCAGCGTGGTGGTGGCGACCGTGCCGGTGCCGACCGGCGTGACGGTCGCGCCGCTGTTCTGCGCGAAGCTCGCGCCACCACCGGTCAGCAGGCCGGCGGCGAGGAGGGCGGCGAGGACGGGCGAGAAGCGCGCGCGGCGGGCGTGAATCGTGTTGCGCATGCCGTCAGCCTCCGATGAACGCTTCGCGGAACGCGTCGATGGCGACGCGCAGCGACAGTTGCGGTTGGTCGAGGTAGCTGACGAGCTTGCTGATCCCATGATCGTTTTGCGCATGTGCGTCGATCCATTCCGGATCGTCGATGTCGATGTTGTGAGCGGCGTAGGTCTGCGGGTCGACGACGCTCAGCAGCGTCTTCGCGGATGCGCCGTTGAAGCCGATGATCAGCCGTTCGCGCTCGGCGATCGTGCCGAGGAAGATCGCGAGCTCGAAGTCGGCCTGCGCGACGAACGGCGCGATCAGTTCGAGCCAGAACGCGGCGACGAGGCTGCGGTAGAACGGATCGCCCGGCAGCGGCAGCGTGAGGCCGCGCTCGAGGTGCGACGAGCCGCTCTGCATCACCGGGCGCAGCAGCGAGCCGAGCGCGAGCATCGCGCCGCGCAGCCGCACCGGGTGGCCGCTCGCGAGCAGCATCTGTTCGAGCCCGTACAGCGACTGGTGCTCGATGAAATCGTTGAAGGTGCCGTCGTGCGAGTTCGGCGAGCCGCCGATGTCGATCGGCACCTGCGTGTCGCCGAGCGCCTGCAGCGCGCCGGGCGGCTCCTCCTTGCCGAGCAGCGGCGGGATCTGCGCGGCGACGCGCTGCCACAGGCGCGCGAACGCGAGCGGGCTGCGCGCGAGGAACGCGAGCGGCCGCTCGACCTCGAGCGCGGTCGCGCCGAGGAACGGGAAGCGGCGCATCGACACGTCGTGGCTCGCGACCATGTGGCCGGCGATCGCGAGCTTGCTGCGCGAGCCGAGGAACGCGAAGTGCATCGGCTGCGCGTCTTCATAGACGATCTTCCAGCGCGGATCCTCGGCGAGCAGCTCGAGCGCCTGCGCGATCCAGCGGTCCAGCGTCTGCAGCAGCTGCGGGTTGTGCGGGCTCTTCACGAAGTCGCCGCGCGACGGAATCTTGCCGAAGTAGGCGATTTGCGCCTGAACGGTTTGCGTCATTGCGCCCCCTGTGCGTTCGATGCGGTGGCGGCCGCGACAGCCGCCGCGCCCGATGCGCCGGCACCCGGCTGGGCGGTGGCGTTGACGGCCGAGCCCGCGCCGACGTCGGCGACCGACGACGGCAGGCGCAGGCCGCGCAGGCTCTGCTGCTGCGGCTGGTCGCCGCCGGCGGCGGTCGGCTGCGACGTGCTGATGATGCGCATCGTCACCGACACGTTCACGCTGCCTTGCGTCCACGTGAGGTCGAAGGTGCCGTCCGGGCGCCGCTTGCGCTGCGCCGAGTTGATCAGCTTCTCGAGACCGTAGCGGCCCGGCTCGTTGACGAGCTGGATCGTGCGGCCGTCGAAGGTGGTCGCCGACAGCGTCGCGCCCGGCGAGCCCTGCGGGTTCGGCCACACGAAGTTGGTCCACTGCGGCGGCGTGTTGCGGTAGCGCAGCTGCTGGCCGTCGATCGCCACCGTGTACTCGGTCGTGCCGGTGCTCGGCTGCGGCAGGATCTGGAACACGGTCTGCGGTTCCGACGATGCCGCGGCACCGCCGCCCGCCGCGCCGCCCGCGAGCGGTGCGACCCAGCGCGCGAAGCCGGTCGTGAAGTCCGGTGCGAGCGAGAGGCCCATGTCGCCCCAGGTGCGGGCCGCGAGCGTGTCGCCGCGGCGCACCGCGAGCGGCCCGAGCGTCGTGCCGACGAACTTCGCGATCGAGCCGTCCGGACCGAACACCTGCGCGATCTCGCCGGCGCCGGCCTCGACCTTCGCGCTCGCCGCGAACGGATACTTGCCGGCGAGCGAGCCCTGGAACGGCTGGTAGACCTGCGCGTTCCACACCTTGTTGACTTCGGCGCTGGCCGGCTGGATCACCACGGCGAACGCCTGCATCAGCGGCCGCACCAGCAGCGGACGCAGCGACTTGCGTTGCCCGTCGGTCAGGCCCGTCAGCATCTGCTCGTCGACGAACTTCAGCGAATCGGCGAGCTCCGAGCCGTTGCCGTCGAGCGTCTGCTGCATCAGCTGGCGCGCGCCGGGGCCCGGGTCGCCCTGGTTCTTGATCACGTTGAAGCGCGTGCGGACCTTCGACAGCGTGTCCATGTAGCCCTTCAGCATCGACGTGCCGTCATGCGACGCGACGATCCGCGCGAGGCCGACGAACTCCTGGCCGACCGGGCCCATCGGCACGTCCGCCGGATTGCCGTTGATGTCGATGTTGGCGGCCGCGATCTGGCCCGCCTGCGAGCGCGAGAACAGCTGCTTGACCCAGTTCACGACGCCCGTCTGCGCCTTCTTGATCGTCGCGTTCGCGACCGACGGGTTGTCCCACGAGGTCTGGTCGTACGCGGTTTCGAGGATCTTGCGGATCGGCGAATCCTGCGGATCGCCGAGACGGTTCATCCCGTCGACCGCCTGGCCGAAGCTGCTGAAGCCCTGCACCGCGATGCCCTGCATGAACTTCTGCCAGTGCTGCGCGTAGTCGGTCTTGTACATGCCGACGAGGGTCTTCTGGATCTGCTCGGGGCTGCCCTCGAGCGTCAGGTCGTCCTGCGTCGCCGTGTTCAGCACCCAGTCCTTCGCCTGCAGCTCCTTGGTAGCGGCGTCGCGGATCGCCGGCTGCACGTACTGGAACCACGCGTCGCGCGTGAACGTGCCCGGAATCGCGTAGCTGCCGGCCACCAGGCCCTGGCTGCCGTCGCCGACGATGCGCGCGACGGTCATCGGCGCGAAGCGGGTCGCCGCGCGCGCCTTGATCTCCTCATACACGCGCTGGCGGGCCGGCATCCCGCGCACGACGCGGCGCAGGCTGTCGCGGGTCTGGTCGACGAGCGAGAGGTTCGCCTCGATCATCGGCCAGTCGTTGTCGTTCACGCGTGCGAGGTAGAACGAGATCATGCGTTCGGCGCTGCGGATCATCTCGTCGCGCGGCATGTTGCCCCGGTTCGTCTCGAGCCAGCCGCGCCAGAAGCGCGCGACCTGGTCGGTCAGGTGCGCCTGCTCGACGTGGCGCTTGTCGGACAGCATCAGGTACGTCTTCAGCGCGTTGTACGCGTCCTGCACGTTGGTCGGCGACGCGTCGCTGTACAGGCCGCCCTGCGGTGCGGCAGCCTGCTGCTGGGCCGGTGCGCCGGCCTGTTGCGCGGCGCCGGCCGGGTTGGTCGACACCGGCAGCGGGCCCGCCTGCGCGGCGCCGGATTCCGGCGGGCGCGTCATCGGCACGAGCTGGTCCGGATGCGCGTTCACGTCCTTCAGGAACGATGCGAGGTTCTGCGATACCGGGTTCAGCAGGATCTGGCGCACGCCGTTGTAGTACTCGGTCAGCAGGTGCTGCTCGAGGCGGTCGCCCTGGTAGAGGCCGAGCGACACCGACAGCGGCTTGTCGCGGCGGAACTGCTCGAGCTGCTCGATCCGGTCTTCCAGGATGTCCATCGCCTGCAGGCGCGACTGCAAGTCGTTGCGGCCCTGCTGCAGGCGCGTGACGTTGTCGAGGTCGGCCTGCACGTTCGCGACCAGCTGCTGGTTGCCGATCGTCGACCAGGTCCAGCCGCCGAGCGCGAGCGCGAGCGCCGCGACGAAGCCGAAGAAGGTCGCGTAGCGCAGCCGCGTCTTGGTCGGGCTCGCGAACTGCCGCACCGTCTGGCGGTCGGCGAAGATCACCTTCGAGAACAGGTCGCGCAGGAAGAAGCCGTTCTTCGAGAACGCGCTGTGCGGCTTCGGCAGCGCGCTGCCGTCGAGGCCGAAGCGGTGCGCGATGCGCTGCGCGGCGGCGCTGTTGGTTTCGCCTTCCTGCAGCGCGCTGGTGAAGTAGAAGCCGCGGAAGATCGGCTTGTACTGGAACGGGTTGTTCTCGAACAGCGTCGCGAGGAACGCGCGCAGCGACGGCTTGATCGTCGAGAACTCGAGCGGGAAGCTCAACTGGCCCGGCGACAGCTGGTTGCCGCGCGACAGCGACAGCTGCGCGACGCTGATTTCCTTCAGGCCCTCGTACAGCTCCTCGAAGCGCTCGTCGAACAGCGCGACGACGTCGCGCTTCTCGTCCGGCTCGTAGGGCAGCGTCGCGCCCCACACGCGGTCGTACTCGTGCTTGTCGCTGCTGCTGAAGAATTCGGTGAAGCCGGTGATCAGGTCCGCCTTCGTGAACATCACGTAGACCGGCGCGAACACTTCGAGCTTCTCGGTCAGCTCCTGCACGCGCTGGCGGAGGTTTTTCGCGAGGTTGATCGCGAATTCGGGGCGGTTGCCGGTGAGTTCCGCGATGCTCGCGGTGACGATGATCCCGTTGATCGGCGCCTTCGGGCGGTAGCGCTTGAGCAGGCCGAGGAAGCCGAGCCATTCGCTGCGGTCCTCCTCGTGCACCGAGTAGCGGCCCGCGGTGTCGAGCAGGATGCCTTCGGTCGTGAAGAACCAGTCGCAGTTGCGGGTGCCGCCGATGCCGTGGATCACGGCGCTGTTCTTGTCCGCGAACGGGAACTGCAGGCCGGAATTGATCACCGCGCTGCTCTTGCCGGCGGCCGGGTTGCCGATCACGATGTACCACGGCAGTTCGTACAGCGCGGAGCCGCCCGATACCTGCCCGATCTTCGACGTCTTGATCGTCTTGACCGCATCCGACAGGCGCGTGCGCAGCACGTCGAGGTCCGCGGTCTTCGAGTCCTGCGCTGCTGCTGCGGCGGCCGGCGCGGCGATCTTGCCGGTTTCCGCCTGCTCCTCGAGCATCTCGCCGAGCTGGCGGTTCGCGCGCTTCACGCGCCAGCGTCGCCACAGCGCGACGGCGAGCCACACCGCGAGGATCGCCGCGAAGGCGAGCGCCGCCCACAGGAGCGGCAGCTGCAGCGTATCGGCGACGATGAAGAGGATCGCCGCGAGCGCGACGATCCCGACGATCGAGAGCGTACGCGGATGGGTCAGCACGTTGAGGATGCGTTGCATAGGACGTTCAGGTTCCGGTGCGATTCGATGAGGCGACGCAGGCGCGTCGAGCGGCAAGGGTGGCGCCGCGATGTGTCGCCATGCTGTCAAACGGGGTGAAAGGGGCTGGCATCAATGCGCCCGCGGCATCGGAGAGGGCGCGCGCATTAACGAAAGGACACTGTGAGATTTAAAACGGAACCGGCGGCCCCGGATAATCGCGCACCGGAATGCACGACCGCTTGTACCGCCCATATCGTTTCCTGCCAGGATATTAAAAAGCCCCATGCCGCCCTCATTATTTCCTGTCCGGCCGCGCTGGCTAGCGGCCGCGTCCCAGTTTAAAACCGGGTTTATGGTATTCGACGTGCCCGAGATCCATCATTTTCCATCGGCCGCCCCAGGTCAGGCCGACCTGCTCGGCGACCTGTCCGTATAACTGGTAGCCGCGCATCGCCCAGGGATCTTTTTCGGAAATCACCAGCTTGCCGTCGCGCAGGAACGCATTGTCCGACGCCAGCCCGTATTGGTGATAACTCTGGAACGCCGCCGCATTGGTCACGTTGCTGCCCATTTGCGCCAGCCGGTTTTGCCGTTCCGGGCTCCGGTAACCTTCCAGCAACGCCATTTCATAACCGTATTGCTCGTGCATGATCTTGTAGACCAGCAGCAGGCGCGTGCGGAAATCCGGATCCAGCAGGTTCCAGTCGCGGCTGGCGTCTTTCAGCGCCGGCCTCACCTGCTCGACTTCCTTGGTGGCAAAGACTTCCGGCGGCAACGGCGGCGGCGGCACGAGCTGCTCGCCCTGCAGCAGGGCGGCGATCTTCTCGTCGGGCACGCGCGCCGTGTCGTCGTATTGAAATAGTTGCCGGCCGCGTAACGCAATGGCGACCAATGGCGGCGTCGCAAGAATACCTGTCGACACCATAATCAGCAAGCGCCGCCGGACCAGTAAATTTTGCACGCCGTTTAAAGCATCCCGGGTAACGGTTGCCGATTTAACAATCTGACCGCGGGTGCGCATGGCGCGATCGTTCGCACGGCGCGTGAGGCGGCCGTGAAACTGGGCGACCGATTCGAAAACGGTCGCGCGGATGCCCGGTAAAAGCAGCAGCGCCGCGATGGCGACGGCAGCGGCGAAATAGGCGATGAGTGCGACGGCAATCAACGGAATCCCCGGAAATTGGAATTGATTGTGTTTTGCAATGCTTGCTCTTAGAATCAGGCCTGCTCTGAGAGGCCGGGCTATATTATCGCGGCGAATTAAACCAGGATTCAATGAGACGCTGAATGAGTGCGCCGGAAAATTCAAATCCAAAAACTCCGCCCAGCCTGCTGTCCGATACGAAACAGGCAGACGGGCCCCAGCATTCGCGCATTCTCGCGAATCTGGAAGGCCGCGTCACCCCGCAGGCCGAACCGCCGCGCCGTTCGCTGAAGGCGCCGATCGCCGCGGTCGTCGCGCTCGTGGTCGCGGTGGGCGGCTGGGGCGCATGGCGCATGCAGCAGGCGAGCGAAACCCCTGCGGCGGTCGCCGCCGCACCCGCTGCGCCGGCGCCCGCGCCGGCGAAGGCCGTGCCCGCCAGCGCCGCCGCACCGCAGCTCGCGCAGAACGCCGCGAGCGCGCCGCAGCCGGCCACGATCGTCAACGACGACACGGCCTCCAAATCCGTTGCATCCGCATCGTCCGCGCCGGTGGCCGACAACAGCCGCCTGTCGCGCGCGCTCGCGAACGGCGCCGACGACGCGTCGGGCGCTGCGGCAGCCGCGGCAGCGAAGCCCGACGCCGTGAAAGCCGACGCCGCGAAGAGCACGAAGGCCGCCACGGGAGCCGCACGTAGCAAGACCGACGCGAAGGCCGACGCCGCGCGCGCGAAGGCCGAAGCGCAGAAGCATCGCAAGGAGCAGCAGGCCGAACTCGCGCAGGCGAAGAAGCGCCGCGATGCGCAGGCGCGCACGGCGAACGCGAAGGCGTCCAGGGACGACCCGGATGCCGACCTGCTCGCGGCGCTCGTCGCGCGCACCAAGCCGGCCGACAAGAAGGGCGCTGCCACCGCCGCGCAGGCCGCGCCGACCAAGACCGCCGCAACCGCCGGGGGCGGCACGTCGCTCGCGGCGCGCGTGAAGGAGTGTTCGGAGCGCGGCTTCTTCGAGGATCAGCTGTGCCGGTGGCGCGTGTGCGACGGCCACTGGGGCAAGGATCCCGCGTGCCCGGCCGCGTCGCAGTCGCAGAACCACTAGCACGCCGCCGTCGCGCCCCGATGCATGCGCCGCCCGCCGGGCGGCGCTTTGCTTTGGCGCGCCGCGATTGCGCCTGGTGACGATGTCACGAAGATGGCACACTTGTCGGGCATACCACTTCCTTTCCCTTGATGCGCGGCGCCCGCACGACCTTCGACATGATCGTACAGACTTACGGCGCGGATACGTCCGGCATGGTGTGCGGGTTCCGCTTCCTGCCCGGCGAGCCGGGCGCGACGCTCGACGCGGATTCGGCCGCCGTCTGGCTGCACGCGCAGCGGGCGGCCGAGCCGGACGATGCATTCGTCTGGCTGCACTTCAACCTCGCGCACGGCGCCAGCGAGCGCTGGATGCGCTCGCACCTCGGGCTGCCCGACAGCTTCTTCGAATTCCTGCACGACGGGTCGCGCTCGACGCGCATCGAGCAGGAGGACGGCGCGCTGCGCGCGATCGTCAACGACGTGATGTTCAATCTCGAGCTGACGCCGTCGGAGATCGCGACGCTGTTCGTCCACGTCGAGCGGCGCGTGATGGTTACCGCGCGGCTCAAGCCGCTGCGCTCGGTCGACACGCTGCGCGCGAGCGTGCGGGACGGCGAGCGCTTCCGCTCGCCCGCGGAGCTGCTCGTGCATCTGTTGCGCGACCAGGCCGACCTGCTGATCCATATCGTGCGGCGCACCAGCATCGACGTCGACCGCGTCGAGGATCGCTTCCTGTCGCAGCGCCTGACCGCGAGCCGCGTCGAGCTCGGCGTGATGCGGCGCACGCTGACGCGCCTGCAGCGCATGCTTGCGCCGGAGCCCGGCTCGATCTTCCGGCTGCTCGCGAAGCCGCCGGCGTGGCTGCATGCCGAGGACAGGCAGGAACTGCGCGAGTCGACCGAGGAATTCTCGCTGGTGCTCGCCGATCTCGCGGGGCTCGTCGAGCGGATCAAGCTGCTGCAGGAAGAGATCGGCTCGCGCCTCGACGAGCAGAACAACCGCACGCTGTTCACGCTGACGCTCGTGACCGTGATCGCGCTGCCGATCAACATCGTCGCGGGCTTCTTCGGCATGAACGTCGGCGGGATTCCGTTCTCGGAGAACAAGCACGGCTTCTGGCTGATGGTGCTGTTCGTCGCGGGCTTCACGGGGCTGGCCGCATGGTGGGCGTTCAGCCGCCGCCGCGGCGATCGCTAGCGGCGCACGCGCGCCGTCGCCGCGCATGAATGAAAAAACGGGCCTCCGCAGGAGGCCCGTCGTCGTTTCGGGCACCGCCGCGCGCGTGATGCGGGCGCGCGGCAGGCCGAGGCTCAGGCGCGGTGTTACTGCGTGAGCGTCTTGCGCGGCACGAACTTGCCCTGATAACGCAGCGCCGGATGCTCCTGCGGCGTCGCGAGGCCATCGAACGTCGGCGTCTGGCGCAGCTTCATCGCGGCCGGCGACGCGATCGAGCCGATCGACGTCGAGCGCGATGCCGGCGCGAGATTGTTCGCGACGAGCAGCGCGGCTTCGCTCTTCAGGTTCGCGAGCAGCACCGGGTCGGTCGAGCGGTTGACCTGCGTGAGCAGCCCGCTCCATGCCGCATCGCTGTAGTTCACCACGTAGTAGTCGAGGCCGCTCGGATCCGCGACCACGCCCGTGCAGCCGTCCACGCGGATTTGCGCCTGCGTGTCCTTCAGCGCGTACGTCGTGCGGTTCGCGAGGCCCTGGCCGTACGCGAGCGTGATCGGCACCGTCCACTGCGTGCCCGGATACGGGTTCTTGTTCGGGAACGGCTGCTGCTTCAGCGTGACGATCGTCTGGTTCTTCGTCAGGTCGCACTGCGTGTCGAGCGACACCAGCGGCACGCCGGTCTGGCGCGTGTAGCTGTCGCCGATCGGGCCGACGGCCTGGCCGGTCGACTTCGACACCGCGTCCCACAGGCGCTTCGGCGTGCCGTTGCCGAACGAGTAGTCGGTCAGGTATTGCTGCAGCCCCTGGCGCAGCGGCTGCTCGCCGACGAAGTTCTCGACCGTCTTCAGCACGTGCGCGCCCTTGTTGTAGACGAACGTGCTCGCGCTCACCACGAAGTCGTTCGACGCCCACCCGTTGAAGTTCGGGGCGACCGGGAACGAGTTCGGG
Organism: Burkholderia sp. SRS-46; assembly: GCF_004343775.1. Taxonomy (GTDB): domain Bacteria; phylum Pseudomonadota; class Gammaproteobacteria; order Burkholderiales; family Burkholderiaceae; genus Burkholderia. The sequence continues at coordinate 151,014 of NZ_PTXL01000013.1, forward strand.
CCGATGTCGCGGGCGATCACGCGGTACTTGTTCGTCACCTGGTCGAGCCAGCTGAACTCGTCCGGGAAGAACTGGATCGTCGTCTTCACCTCGAAGAACCGCGCGAACGACTCGTTCAGCCACACGTTGTCCCACCAGTCGGTGGTGACGAGATCGCCGAACCACTGGTGCGCGACCTCATGCGTCAGCACCTGGTTGCCGTAGCGCGACATCGGCTTGCCCGGTTCGGGCAGGATGTCGTCCGCGAACTCGAGGATCGAGCCCCAGTTCTCCATCCCGCCGAAGTTCAGGTTCTTCTCGGCCTTGAACGCGTCGTTCGCGGCAATCGTGTCGAACTTCTTCAGCGGCAGCGGAATGCCCGTGTAGCGGTAGTAGAAGTCGAGCGCCTGCTTGGTCCGCTGCATCGCCGGCTGTGCCCAGTCGCGCATGCCCGGCGGCGTGAACACGCGCAGGTGCAGGCCCTTGCCGTCCGGCAGCGGGCTCGAGAAATCGTCCTCGTAGGTGTCGAACAGGCCGCCGCCGAAGAACACCAGGTACTGCGGCATCGGCGGGGTCTTCTCGAACGACACGAGCTTGTAGCCGCCGCCGACGTTCGTCGACGGCTTTTCGGCGCCATTCGACACGACGCGCCAGCTCTGCGGCACTTCGGCGGTGATTTCATAGGTCGGGCGGAACGCCGGCTCGTCCCAGCCGGGGAACCACTGGCGCGCCAGGTTGGTTTCGCCCTGCGTGAGGATCGCGCCGCTGGTCGTGCCGTCGGTGGCCTTCAGGTCGACGCGGAAGACGCCTTCGGCGGCCGAGCAGCCCGGATACGGATCGTCGCCGCAGCTGCCGCCGGTGTGGTTGACCGGATCGTCGTAGGTCTTGAAGTTGATGATGCCCGTCCACTCCATGTGCAGCGAGTAGGTGCCGGGCGAGATCGTGCCGCTCACCGGGCGCAGCTGGTAGAAGTCGCCCTTGTCCTGCGGCGTCGCGATCAGCTGTACGTTGCCGGGCTGCAGCGTGACGCGGCCGTTCGTGAACTTGATCCGATGGCCGGCGATCACGATCGACGTCACCGGCTTGAGCACCTTGATCTCGACGTCGGCGCGGCCGTCGAACGCGTTCAGCGCGTCGTTCGGGCGGAACCACAGCCGGTAGTTGACCGGCACCACGGTGTCGGGCAGCTCGACCGGGCGCACGCTCTTGTCCACGTTGGACGCGGACGGTGCCGACGCGGCATTCGGGCTGCCGGCCGCGCTGAGCGCGGAAGCCGAGCCGGCGCCGCCGTCATCGCCGCCGCAACCGGCGAGCGCGAGCGCCGCGACGATCGGCAGATAACGCATCTTGCGATTGTTCATCCACATACTGAAACCTCGATTATTGAAAGAGTCGTTCAGTGCTGCGAAAACGCCCGGCAAAAAGCATCCCCTCGCTGTTAATCAACAGCGACGCGAAATGCCAATGACGGATTATTCGAAAAGACGGCTGACTGACTACGTGAAGGTAATCATGGTTTGCTGCCCCCTATGGATTCTCGTTTGTCGGTTAACTTGTCGGTTCAAATACGCCGGGCGCGGGTTGTACTGAATGGAATTCGCGCGCACGGCATGCGGCGGCGCGCCCGGGCGGGCGCGCAACCCCATCGAATCGACGGCCAACGGGGCGGGCCGGGCCTGGCGCCGCGCGACCGGAACGCGTCGTTAGCGCTCCGTAAAATCGCTGTCATGCGGCATCGAGGTTTGTCAGCCTGCTCGAAGGATGGGTCAATATACTTGATGGTTTTGAGTAAAGGAAACGAAAAATTTAGAAAATGCATCGATTGAAATTCTCACGCTTCATTGAATGATCGCGCTCGTTAATTCGCTTGTCTGTTTAGTCCGCGAATTCGTAGTTTTAATGTATTAAAGATCGGCGCGGGCGCGGGAAACTACGAAAATCGGTGTGCGGGAGCGCGCCCGGTACAATGCCGGGACGCCCGTTCGCCGCGAGGAGGCTGCCGATGATGCCTGTCCCGTTCCGTGCCGCGCCGTTGCGCGCGATCCTGTTGCTCGTGTTCGCCGCGTTCGTGCTCGGCGGGTGCGCGAGCCTGATGTCCGACCGGGTGCAGGTGACGGTCGCCGGGCTCGAGCCGCTCGTCGGGCAGGGGCTCGAGATGCGCTTCAACCTGAAGCTGCGTGTGCAGAACCCGACCGACGCGCCGATCGACTACGACGGCATCGCGGTGACGCTGGAGCTGAACGGCCAGCCGTTCGCGAGCGGCGTCAGCGATCGCGTCGGCGTCGTGCCGCGCTTCGGCGAGGCGGTGCTCGAGGTGCCGGTGTCCGTATCCGCGTTCGCCGCCGCGCGGCAGGCGTGGAACCTGGCCGGCGCCGCATCGGCGGGCGAGCTGCCGTATGCGCTGCGTGGCCGGCTCGCGGGCAGCACGTTCGGCGCGGTGCGCTTCTCCGACGCGGGCACGCTGCGCCTGCCGGCGATGCCGGGCTGGGGCGGGTGACGCGCCCGCCGCCCGTGCTTTGCCGCGTCGTGCAAAGCAGGGTAAGGTGTGGTCCGCGCGGCGGAATTCCGCCGCCTGTCGAAGTCAACCGTTGCCGAGTTCGCGTGACCGAATTTCCCGTATTCCACTGGACCGACGCCGCCGGCGTCGATCATGCCGTGCGCTGGCGCTCCGAAGCCGGCGTGGCGCCGCCCAAGCGCGCGGTGCCGGCCGACGACCGCATCAATGCCGACGCCGCCTATCGCCTCGCCTGCGAGGGCACGGCACTGGTCTGGCAGGGCGATTTCCAGAACGCGCGCCAGCTCGTGCAGGCGATGGCGCGCCGCGTCGAGCGCAAGCCGAAGAAGGCGAAGGCCGCAGCGGGCGTCGACGCGTTCAACCTGCACCGCCTCGCGCAGTCGCAGCGCGCCCGCACGCTCGGGATGGTGCTGATCCCGCTCGACGCCGACTACACGATTGGCCTGCGCCGCGCGCCGGACGTGCGCGCCGCGTGCGAGGAAGCGTACGGCCCCGGCGGCGCGCCGTCGGTCGTGTCGCTGCGCGAGCTGCTCGGGCTCGTCGGCGCGCATGAATGGCGCAAGAAGGGTGTGCCGATTCCGGCGCTCGGCGGCGCGGCGATTCATCCGTACTACGGCGTGTTCTCGCCGGTGCGCGGCGAATACGTCGAGCTCGTCGCGCGTGCGCCGCTGCCGACCGACACGCTCGCGTTCGACGTCGGCACCGGCACCGGCGTGCTGGCCGCGGTGCTCGCGGCGCGCGGCGTCAAGCGGGTGGTCGCGACCGACCAGGACCCGCGGGCGCTCGCCTGCGCGCGCGAGAACGTCGAGCGGCTCGGCTACGCGGCGCAGGTCGACGTCGTCGAGGCTGACCTGTTTCCGGCCGGCCGTGCGCCGCTCGTGGTCTGCAATCCGCCGTGGGTGCCGGCCCGGCCGAGCGCGCCGATCGAATACGCGGTCTACGATCCGGACAGCCGCATGCTGCGCGGCTTCCTCGCCGGGCTCGCCGCGCATCTCGAGCCGGGCGGCGAGGGCTGGCTGATCCTGTCCGATTTCGCCGAGCATCTCGGCCTGCGGCCGCGCGACATGCTGCTGAAGTGGATCGACGAGGCGGGCCTCGTCGTGCTTGGCCGCGACGACATCCGCCCCGCGCATCCGAAGGCGGCCGACGCCGACGATCCGCTGCACGCCGCGCGCCGCGCGGAGGTGACGTCGCTCTGGCGGCTCGGCGCGCGGAGCTGAGCGCGCGTTTTCGGTAAACTGACGCCATTCCTCACGAATTCCCGCCAGCGGGCCGCGCGCCATCCTCGCGCGCGGCCCGGTGCCGCTTCATCATGTCGAACAAGACCCACGATATCCGTCCGGAGCAGTCCGTCGAACTGCTCAAGGAACTGCACATCCTGACCCGCGACGGCAAGCTGAACCAGGACAGCCGCCGCAAGCTGAAGCAGGTCTATCACCTGTTCCAGTTCATCGAGCCGCTGCTTGCCAGCGTGCAGGCCGAGCGCGGCGGCGTGACGCTCGCCGATCACGGCGCGGGCAAGTCGTATCTCGGCTTCATCCTGTACGACCTGTTCTTCAAGCAGCAGCCGGGGCACGGCACGCCCGCGTTCGCATCGCACATCTACGGGATCGAGACGCGCGAGGAGCTGGTCGCGCGCTCGGCCGAACTCGCCGCACGGCTGGGCTTCGGGGGGATGTCGTTCCTGAACCTGTCGGTGGCCGAGTCGATCACGTCGCCGCAGCTGCCCGCGACGGTCGACGTCGTCACCGCGCTGCACGCGTGCGACACTGCGACCGACGACGCGATCCGCTTCGCGCTCGCGAAGCAGGCGCGGCACATCGTGCTGGTGCCGTGCTGCCAGGCGGAGATCGCCGGCGTACTGCGCAAGAACAAGGGCAAGTCGCTCACGAACGCGCTGACCGAGGTGTGGCGGCATCCGCTGCACACGCGCGAATTCGGCAGCCAGATCACCAACGTGCTGCGCTGCCTGCAGCTCGAGGCGCACGGCTACCAGGTCAGCGTGACCGAGCTGGTCGGCTGGGAGCATTCGATGAAGAACGAGCTGATCATCGCGCAGTACAAGAACCTGCCGCGCCGGCGGCCGGGCGAGCGGCTGGGCGAGATCCTCGAGATGTTCGGGCTGGCGGAGCTGCACGAGCGCTTCTTCGTGCCGCCGGGTACACAGCCGGCCGGCGAGGCAGCGGCGCCCGTCGCCGACTGATCCGCCTGTCGCGCGCGCCGCGCGCGGCTCAGACGTCGTCGCCGGGGCGGCTCATCCAGTCACGCCAGCCGTCGTGGCCGAGGCGGCGCAGCGTGTCCTGGTTCTTTTCGTAGATCGCGGCCGCGTCCGGAAACGCGTCGACCGCGCGCGCGATGCTGTCCTCGCGCAGCAGGTGCAGGATCGGATACGGCGCGCGGTTCGTGTAGTTCTCGATGTCGTCGGGCTCGCTGCCTTCGAAGCGGTAGTCCGGGTGGAAGCTCGCGACCTGCAGCACGCCGTCGAGCTTCAGCTGCCGCACGAGCCGGTCGGCGAAGAACAGCGCATCGTTGTAGTCGACGAAATCCGCGAACGCGCGCGGGTAGATCACGAGCGTCGTGTCGACCTGCTTCGGATCGGCGGCTTCGAGCAGCCGCAGCTCGGCTTCGAGGTCGGCGAGTGCGTCCTCGAGCGTCGCCGCTTCGCTGATCGCGTAGCGCACCTGCTCCTTCACGTACACGCTTTTCGCGAACGGGCACAGATTGAGCCCGATCACCGCGCGCGCGAGCCAGTGCCGCGTGGCGGCGAGGATGTCGTCATGCGAAGGGGCGCGGGTGTCGGTCATGGCTGGACGGAAAAATCAGGGACGGCCGCATTGTAGCGGGCGCGCCGCGGGTCACGCGCAGGCGGCGTCGATCAGCTGCGTGACGAGCGCGGGCGCCGTGCCGATCGGCGTTTCGCCGTGCCGGTAGGTCTGGCTCGCCGCGTAGATCCCCTCGATCACGAGCGCGAGCGAATCGGCCAGGAAGGTCGGCTGCCGCGCGCCGGCGCTCGCGCACAGCTCGACGAGCCGCGCCATCAGCTGCGCCTTGTTCTGCGCGACGCGCTCGCGCGCCGGATGCGACGCGTCCGGGAATTCCGCGGCGACGTTGACGAACGGGCAGCCGCGGTAATCCTTCTGCGACGCGCGCTCGGCGAGATCGGCGAAGTACTGGATCAGCTGCGCCTTCGGCTGGCCCGGGTGCTTCGCGACGCTCGTGTCGAAACGCTCGAAGAAGCACGCATCCATCCGCTCCAGATACGCGAGGATCAGCTCGTCCTTCGACGAGAACTGCCGATACAGGCTCATCTTGTTGACGCCGGCCAGCTCCACGACGGCCTCGACGCCCACCGCGCGCACCCCTTCCTTGTAGAACAGCTCTTCGGCCGCGCGCAGCAGGTGCTCCTGCGCGGCGGCGCCCGAGATCGGCTGCCGCGTGCGGCGCGACGCGGGCTTGGTGGCCTCGATGTCGGACATGTTGCCCTCGATGTCGATATTGAATGCTTGACATGTTACCGACTGGTAACTACGATCGCAACACACTTGTGACTGATCGGTAACAATGCGATCGGAGCGATGACAACTGCCGGGTGTCGGCCAGGGCCGGTCGACGCGGCGTGCGGCGGAGGTGGCCCGTTTGCGTGGAGCCGGACCAGGCGCTGAAGCGCCAACTCCGGTCGACAACGCTGTATGGGGCTGGAGTAAGCGCTAAAGCACTAACTCCAGCCGACATTGGAGACTTCGGACATGAACTGGGCGGCAAGACGTATCGGCGGGCGTTTCCACTACGGATGGCTCGCGGCGGCGGTGGTATTCCTGATCCTGCTGGCGGCGGCCGGCACCCGCGCGACGCCGAGCGTGCTGATGGTGCCGCTCGAGCGGGAGCTCGGCTGGAGCCGCGCGGCGATTTCGCTGGCGATTTCGGTGAACATTGCGCTGTACGGCTTGACCGGGCCGTTCGCGGCGGCGGCGATGCAGCGCTTCGGGCTGCGGCCGACCATCCTGACGGCGCTCGTGACGATGGGCGCGGGCGTCGCGTTGTCGTCGATGATGACGCAGAGCTGGCAGATGGTGCTGATCTGGGGCCTGATGGTCGGCAGCTCGACGGGCGTCGTTGCGCTGACGCTGTCGGCCACGTTCGTCACGCGCTGGTTCCACGCGCGGCGCGGGCTTGTGATGGGGGTGCTGACCGCGAGCACGGCCACCGGCCAGCTGGTGTTCCTGCCGATGCTCGCCGCGATCGCGCAGCGGCATGGCTGGCGGCCGGTCGTGCTGGTCGTCGCGCTGGCGGCGACGATCGTGATTCCGCTCGTCGCGCTGCTGCTGCCGGAGCGTCCGTCCGACGTCGCGCTGCGTCCGTACGGCGAGCCGGCCGATGCGCCGCCCACCACCGATGCATCGAAGGACAACCCGCTCAAGGTTGCGTTCGGCACGCTGCTGAGCGCCAGCCGCTCACGCGATTTCTGGCTGCTGTTCTTCAGCTTCTTCATCTGCGGCGCGAGCACCAACGGCTACGTCGGCACGCACCTGATCGCGATGTGCAGCGACTACGGGATGACGGAAGTGCAGGGCGCGTCGCTGCTCGCGGCGATGGGCGTGTTCGACCTGTTCGGCACCACGCTGTCGGGCTGGCTGTCCGACCGCTACGACAACCGGGTGCTGCTGTTCTGGTACTACGGGCTGCGCGGGCTGTCGCTGATCTACCTGCCGCACGCGTTCGGGATCGATTTCTTCGGGCTGCCGCTGTTCGCGATGTTCTATGGGCTCGACTGGATCGCGACGGTGCCGCCCACGGTGCGGCTCGCGACCGACGTGTTCGGCAAGGCGGCCGCGCCGGTCGTGTTCGGCTGGATCGTCGCCGGTCACCAGCTCGGCGCGGCGTTCGCTGCGCTCGGCGCGGGGATGCTGCGCGCAAGCCTCGGCACCTACACGATCGCGTCGATGATCTCGGGCGGGCTGTGCATCGTCGGCGCGCTGGTCGTGCTGCGCATCAATCGCGGCCCGTCGCGCGCGGCGGCGCAGGCGGTCTGAGCGCCGGGCATGCGGGCCGCGCGCGGCCCGGCCATAGCGGGATCGGCGATTTGCATTGATCGGCCAGGCCGGGCGCGCCGGCGCGCAACCGGTTATGCTTGCGGTTCTCCGGGCGTTCGCGCCCCTTCATCGATATCAACGAGGATCCGCATGTCCGTCAAACCTGCACCTACCTCTGTTTCGATTCATGAACTGATCGCGGGCCGCTGGAGCCCGCGCGCGTATTCGAACGCGCCGGTCGCCGCCGACCAGCTGCACGCCGTGCTCGAGGCGGCGCGCTGGGCGCCGTCCGCCTACAACGCGCAGCCGTGGCGCTTCATCGTGTTCGACCGCACGCGCGACGAAGCGGCGTTCAAGCGCGCGTTCGCGACGCTGGTGCCGTTCAACCAGGGCTGGAACGCGCCCGCGCAGGTGCTGATCGCGGTCACCGCGCATACGCTCACGCCGAAGGGCGAGCCGGCGCCTACCGCGCTGTACGACGCCGGCGCGGCCGCGATGTCACTGGTGCTGCAGGCGCACGCGCTCGGCCTCGCCGCGCACCAGATGAGCGGGTTCGACGGCAATGCGTTCCGCGCCGCGTTCGCGATTCCGGCGGACGTCGCGATTCCGGCGATGATCTCGCTCGGCCACTATGGCGATGCCGACAAGCTCGATCCGGTGCTGCGCGATCGCGAGAAGGCGCCGCGCACGCGCCATCCGATCGGCGACGTCGTGTACGCGGGCGCGTGGAAGAAGGGCTACGACGCGGCTGCGTGAGCGGCGCGGCCGGGAGCCCGAACACGGCCGGGCGCGCGTCGCGCGCTGCGGTTTTGTCAGACAACGACGGGCGCGGCCATCCCGGGGCCGCCGGCCGCGTTTCTCCGCCGCCGGGTGCCGGCACCCGATTGTGATCACGCGGGCTTCGTGTTAAAAAGCCCGTCCTTTCCGTTTTCGCGCCGGCCATGCGGCGGCACCTTCCCATGACTTACTGCGCGATCGATTTCGGTACGTCCAATTCCGCCGTGGCGCTGCCCGACGGCGCGGGCATGCGGCTCGCCCCCGTCGAGGGTGACCATCTGACGCTGCCGACCGCCATTTTCTTCAACAACGACGAGGAGGCGGTCGAATACGGCCGCGCGGCGCTCGCGTCGTACATCGACGGCTTCGACGGCCGGCTGATGCGCTCGATGAAGAGCATTCTCGGCTCGCCGCTCGCGGAGACCACCACCGATCTCGGCGACGGCACCGCGATGGCGTACACCGACATCATCGCGCGCTTCCTCACGCACCTGAAACGCAAGGCGGAGGCCCGCTCCGGCGCGCCGATCGGCCGCGCGGTGCTCGGCCGGCCGGTCTTTTTCGTCGACGACGATCCGCGCGCCGACCAGCTTGCGCAGGACCAGCTCGAAGCGGCCGCGTGCGCGGTCGGCTTCAGCGACGTGCATTTCCAGTACGAGCCGATCGCCGCCGCGTTCGACTACGAGTCGCGCCAGCGCGACGAACGGCTGGTGCTGGTCGCCGACATCGGCGGCGGCACGTCCGACTTCTCGCTGGTGCGGGTCGGCCCCGAGCGGATGGCGCGCCTCGAGCGCAAGGACGACGTGCTCGCGCACCACGGCGTGCACGTGGCCGGCACGGACTACGACCGGCGCGTCGAGCTGTCGGCGATCCTGCCCGCGTTCGGCTACCGCGCGCTCGACCCGGAAGGGCGCGAACTGCCGAACCGGATCTACTTCGACCTTGCGACCTGGCACCTGATCAACACGGTCTACACGCCGAAGCGGCTCGGCGAGTTGAAGCTGATGAAGCACCTGTACGTCGACGCGCGGCATTTCGAGCGGCTCGCGCGGGTGGTCGAGCTGCGCTTCGGCCATGCGCTGATGGCGCGCGCGGAAGAGGCGAAGATCGGCGTCGCGGCGGGCGGGGAGACGATGATCGACCTGAACGACATCGAGGAAGACCTGCAGATCGCGTTCGATGCGGGCCGGCTGATCGATGCGAGCGGCGACGACACCGCGCGCATCGTCGATGCCGCGCGCGAGACGGTGAGGCTCGCGGGCATCGCGCCGCGCGACGTCGGCGCGCTGTACTTCACGGGCGGCTCGACCGGTCTGGCGTTCCTGTCAGGCGCGCTCGCGAATGCCTTCCCCGACGCGCAGCCGGTATTCGGCGACCGGCTCGCCAGCGTGGCGACGGGGCTCGGCATCCACGCGCAGCGGCTGTTCGGCTGAGCGCGACATGTCGGCACGCGCCGGCGCGTGTTGCCACCTGCTGGCGCCGCGCCGGACAAACAAAAAGCCCCGCCAAAGCGGGGCTTTTTTTCACACGAAATTTCGCGCTGAACTTACAGCGGGCGAATGTTCGCAGCTTGCAGACCCTTCGGGCCCGTCTTCACTTCGAATTCGACCTTCTGGTTTTCTTGCAGCGTCTTGAAGCCTTCGACGCGGATTTCCGAGAAGTGCGCGAACAGATCGTCGCCGCCGCCTTCCGGGGTGATGAAGCCGAAGCCCTTAGCGTCATTGAACCACTTGACGGTACCGGTTGCCATGTTACTTGTTCCTAAAAAGATAAAACGGGGCCGAAGCCCATGGGGCGCAAAAAATCAAGGAAGGGGTAATGGGACCAACCGGAGTACCGTTGATGGGCGAACTACGAAAGAACCAATTCACTCGCCGCTTGAAATCCTGCGTGGATCTTTATACGGCGAATTCATCGTGCGGTCAACCGTATTTCCGTCATCTCAGGGTTAATACGAATTTAGACCTTACAAACATTGCAGAAGTCGCGGATTTTTTGTAGGGGATGATCGATTTCGGCGCAAATGTCGAGGTGCAACCGTTACACTACGCGCCGCGTGGACCGGGTTGCTCCGACCGAGTGATCAGTCCCCCCAAGAATGCGTGCGCGGTGCAGTTCGAGCCGATCCCGGGCTGCGGGCCGACCATGCTTTTTGAGACACAGGAGAGGATGTGAAGAGTTCTATTCAACGGAACATCGGCCCGTTCGCATTGATGCTGACGGGACTGGGTTCGATTATCGGCTCGGGCTGGCTGTTCGGCGCCTGGAAAGCCGCGAAGATCGCCGGTCCGGCGGCGATCTGCGCCTGGATCATCGGTGCGGTCGTGATTCTCGCGATTGCACTGACCTACGCCGAGCTTGGCGCGATGTTCCCCGAGTCGGGCGGCATGGTGCGCTACGCACGCTACTCGCACGGGTCGCTGGTGGGCTTCATCAGCGCATGGGCGAACTGGATCGCGATCGTGTCGGTGATCCCGATCGAGGCCGAAGCGTCGATCCAGTACATGAGCACCTGGCCGTATGAATGGGCAAACAGCCTGTTCGTGAACGGCGAGCTGACTACACCAGGCCTGCTGCTGTCGGCCGTCCTCGTCGTCATCTACTTCCTGCTGAACTACTGGGGCGTGAAGGCATTCGCACGCGCGAACACGGCGATCACGATCTTCAAGTTCCTGATCCCGGGCCTGACGATCGGCGGCCTGATGCTGTCGAGCTTCCATTCCGACAACCTCGGCCTGGCGACGAACGAGAGCTTCGCGCCGTACGGCTGGTCGGCGGTGCTGACCGCGGTCGCGACGAGCGGCATCGTGTTCGCGTTCAACGGCTTCCAGAGCCCGGTGAACCTCGCGGGCGAGGCGCGCAATCCGTCGCGCAGCGTGCCGTTCGCGGTGATCACGTCGATCCTGATCGCGCTCGTGATCTACGTGCTGCTGCAGGTCGCGTACATCGGCTCGGTGAATCCGGCCGACGTCGCGAAGGGCTGGGCGCACTTCAACTTCTCGTCGCCGTTCGCCGAACTGGCGATCGCGCTGAACCTGAACTGGCTCGCGATCATGCTGTACGTCGACGCGTTCATCAGCCCGAGCGGCACCGGCACGACCTACATGGCGACGACGACCCGCATGATCTACGCGATGGAGCGCAACAACACGATGCCGAAGATGTTCGGCAACGTGCACCCGCTGTACGGCGTGCCGCGCCAGGCGATGTGGTTCAACCTGCTGGTCTCGTTCATCTTCCTGTTCTTCTTCCGCGGCTGGAGCTCGCTCGCGGCGGTGATCTCGGTCGCGACGGTGATCTCGTACCTGACCGGCCCGATCAGCCTGATGGCGCTGCGCCGCGCGGCGACCGACATCGAGCGTCCGCTGTCGATCCCGCTGATGAAGCTGATCGCGCCGTTCGCGTTCGTCTGCGCGTCGCTGATCCTGTACTGGGCGAAGTGGCCGCTGACCGGCGAGATCATCCTGCTGATGATCGTCGCGCTGCCGGTGTACTTCTACTTCCAGGCCAAGGCCGGCTGGAGCGGCTGGGGCCGCGACCTGAAGGCCGCGTGGTGGCTCGTCGCGTACCTGCCGACGATGGCCGTGCTGTCGCTGATCGGCAGCAAGGAGTTCGGCGGCCACGGCATCCTGCCGTACGGCTGGGACATGCTGATCGTCGCGGCGATCTCGCTGGTGTTCTACTTCTGGGGCGTGAACACCGGCTACCGCACCGAGTATCTCGACGAGCGTGAATCGCGCGACGAGATCCTCGAAGGCGTCGGCGCCTGACGGATCCCGACCTGCCGCCGGAATCGGCGGCGGCGGGACACGGGAAAAAGCCCGTTCGAGCCTGGCTCGAGCGGGCTTTTTGTTTTGGGCCGCCGCAGGTGGCGTGGCGGCCTGGCGTCGCTCAGGCGGCCGCGCCGGCGAACACGTAGTTCGTCATCGCGAGCACCCGCTGGTAGGTGCCGAGCGACTGGATGCCGAGCTGGTAATCGTCGTCCGCGGCGCCGAGCGCGGCGAACACCGGCAGCAGGTGCTCGTCGGTCGGGTGCATCAGCGCCGCGTGCGGTGCCTGGCGGCGATAGTCGAGCAGCGCGTCGATGTCGCGGGCCGCGAGCTTCGCCTCGAACCAGTCGGTGAATTCGATGACGCGCGGGTCGGCATCCTCGGGCGTCGCGCCGAAATCCGCGGCGCGCAGGTTGTGCGTGATCTGGCCGGAGCCGATCACCATCACGCCTTCGTCGCGCAGCGGCCGCAGCGCGCGACCGAGCGCGAAGTGATGCGCGGCGTCCGCGCGCGGCTGGATCGACAACTGTGCAACCGGCACGTCGGCGTCGGGGAACATCAGCAGCATCGGCACCCAGGCGCCGTGGTCGAGGCCGTGCTCGACCGTCTGGGTCGCGAGGCCGGCGGCGTTCAGCAGCCCGGCCGCGCGCTCGGCGACGTCGGGCGCGCCCGGCGCAGGGTAGCGGATCTCGTACAGCGCACGCGGGAAGCCGTAGAAGTCGTGGATCGTCTCCGGCTGCTGCGCGATGCTCGCGGCCGGCTGCTGCGTGCCCCAGTGCGCGGACAGCATCAGCACCGCGCGCGGGCGCGGCAGCTCGGCGCCGAGATGCGTGAACGCACGCGACGGCAGCATCGGGTCGATCGGCAGCGTCGGGGCGCCGTGGGACAGGTAGAGGGAGGGCAAGCGGTTCATGGCGGTGGCCTGCAAGTGATGTTGCCTGTGACTATAGGCTCGCACCGGCCGTTGATAAATCCGGCATGACGAATTTGATTCGGTCGAGTTTGTTGATAATTGGCGGGCGATACGCATCGGATAGGCGAATCGGTGCGAATCGACGATATTTGCCGACGATACCGGAAGAAGCGGTGGAGCGAGGCTGCGCGCGCCGTTACTGCGCGTGCCGGATGCCTTCCCAGGGCGTCGTCAGCGGGGCGCTGAGCGCGAACAGGTCGAGCACGCGCGCGACCGTCTGGTCGACGAGTTCCTCGATCGTCTTCGGCATCGCGTAGAAGGCCGGCAGCGGCGGGAACACGATGCCGCCCATCTCGGTGACGGCGGTCATGTTGCGCAGATGCGCGAGATTGAACGGCGTTTCGCGCACCATCAGCACGAGCCGGCGGCGCTCCTTCAGCGTGACGTCGGCGGCGCGCGCGATCAGGTTGTCGGACAGGCCGTGCGCGACGCTCGCGAGCGTCTTCATCGAGCACGGCGCGATCACCATCCCGTCGGTCGCGAACGAGCCCGACGCGATCGTCGCGCCGACGTCGCGCACCGCGTGCACGACGTCCGCGCGCCGTTCGACGTCGGCCTTCGACAGCTTCAGTTCGTGCTGGATGTTCAGCCAGCCGGCGCTCGAAATCAGCAGGTGCGTTTCGACGCCGCCGGCGGCGCGCAGCATGTCGAGCAGCCGCACGCCGTAGATCGCGCCGGTGGCGCCGGTGATCGCGACGATCAGGCGGCGCGGCGGCGCGCTGCGGGATTCCATCGGGGGAGGGGGGTTACGCGGCGGCGAACAGTTGCTGCAGTTCGCCCGACTGGTACATCTCCATCATGATGTCCGAGCCGCCGATGAACTCGCCCTTCACGTACAGCTGCGGGATCGTCGGCCAGTTCGAGAATTCCTTGATGCCCTGGCGGATTTCGTCATCCTCGAGCACGTTGACCGTCCTGAACTGGTCGACGCCGCAGGCCTTCAGCACCTGCACGGCGCGGCCCGAGAAGCCGCACATCGGGAATTGCGCGTTGCCCTTCATGAAGAGCACGACCTGGTTTTCGTCGACGATTTGCTTGATACGTTGTTGGGTGTCCATGACTTACCTTGCGGTTGCGGGGCGTTAGAACGAAATGATAGCGGATTTCAATCCGACGGGCCGGGCCTGAGCACCGATCAGCCGGGCAGGCGGCCGCCGGTCGTGCGCTCGATCGCGGCGAGATCCGCGAGCGATTCGACCGCGATGAAGCCGTGTGCCGAAAGCAGCGCGCGCACGGCCTCGGCCTGGTCGTAGCCGTGTTCGATCCACAGCGTGCCGCCGGGCTTCAGGTGGGCACGGGCGCCCGCGACGATCGCGCGGATCGCGGTGAGGCCGTCGGCGTCGTCGGTGAGCGCGCAGCGCGGCTCGAAGCGCAGGTCGCCCTGCGCCAGGTGCGGGTCGTGCTGCGCGATGTACGGCGGGTTGCTGACGATGGCATCGAACGTGAGCGCCGGATCGAGCGCCGCGTACCAGTCGCTGAGCAGCCACTGCAGCGGCCCGCCGGGGCGCTGCGCGTCGAGCAGCTTGTCGCCGTTGCGCGCGGCCACGGCGAGCGCGGCCGGCGAGCGGTCGAGCGCCCACACGCGCGCGTCGGGCCGCTCGGCCGCGATCGACACCGCGATCGCGCCGCTGCCGGTGCCGAGATCGAGCACCGTCGGATGCGGGACGCCGTCGATCGCGTCGAGCGCCGCCTCGACCAGCAATTCGGTTTCCGGGCGCGGGATCAGCACGTCGGGCGTCACGTCGAACGGCCGCCCGAAGAATTCGCGCATCCCGACCAGCTGCGCGACCGGCTCGCCGGCCAAGCGGCGCGCCTCGAGCAGGCGATAGCGCTCGACCGTGGTCTCATCGAGCGGCATGTCGCCGCGCGTGATCAGCTGCGTGCGCGTCCAGCCGAGCGCGTGCGCAAGCAGCACGCGCGCGTCGAGCGCATCGAGCGGCGACGCGCGCAGCAGGTCGAGGGCGGTCGTGGTGCTCATCGCGGGCCTCAGTCGGCGTCGCCGAGCGAGGCGAGCAGCTCGGCCTGATGCTCGCTGACGAGCGTGGCGATCAGCTCGTCGAGATCGCCGTCCATCAACGCTTCGAGCTTGTAGAGCGTCAGGTTGATCCGGTGATCGGTCATCCGGCCCTGCGGGAAGTTGTACGTGCGAATCCGCTCCGAGCGGTCGCCCGAGCCGATCAGGCTCTTGCGCGTCGCGGCTTCCTTCGCATGCTGCTCGTGGTACTGCTTGTCCTTGATCCGCGCGGCGAGCACCTTCAGCGCGCGATCCTTGTTCTTGTGCTGCGACCGGTCGTCCTGGCATTCGACGACGATGCCGGTCGGCAGGTGCGTGACGCGCACCGCCGAATCGGTCTTGTTGATGTGCTGGCCGCCCGCGCCGGATGCGCGGAACGTGTCGATCCGCAGGTCGGCCGGATTGATCTCGACCTCGCCGATCTCGTCGGCTTCCGGCATCACCGCCACCGTGCACGCGGACGTGTGGATGCGCCCCTGCGTCTCGGTCGCCGGCACGCGCTGCACGCGATGGCCGCCCGATTCGAACTTCAGCCGCGAGTACGCGCCCTGGCCCGCGATCCGCACGATCACTTCCTTGTAGCCGCCGAGGTCCGACGGGCTCTCCGACATCATCTCCACCTGCCAGCGCTGGCGTTCCGCGAAGCGCAGGTACATGCGCAGCAGGTCGCCCGCGAACAGCGCCGATTCGTCGCCGCCGGCGCCCGCGCGGATTTCGAGGAAGATGTTGCGGTCGTCGTTCGGGTCCTTCGGCAGCAGCATTTTCTGCAGCTCGACCTCGAGACGGGCCATCCCCTCGCGCGCGCTGCGGATCTCGTCCTCCGCGAAGTCGCGCATCGACGCATCGGCGAGCAGCTCCTGCGCCGCCGCCTCGTCGCTGCGCGACTGGCGCCACAGCGTGTACTGCTCGACGACCGGATCGAGCTCCGCGTGCTCGCGGGTCAGCTTGCGATACTGGTCGAGGTCGGCCGTGACGTTTTCGCGGCTCAGCAGGTCGTTCAGTTCGGCCAGCCGGATGGACAGCTGGTCGAGCTTGCGTTGCATGCTCGTCTTCATGGTGTGGAGCGGCGCTCCCGGGCAGGAATGTCGGAAAGGAAAGACCGGCTCGCGAGCCGGCGGGGGAGGGCGCGGTCGGCGCTAGTGGCCCGACTGGTCGTTCGAGCGCGGCGCGTGCTGGTAGAAGCCACGCATCAGGTCGATCAGCGAATCGCGGTCGGTGCCGTTCACGCGGTTGAGCGCGCTCGTCGGGCCGTGGATCAGCTTGTTGGTCAGCGCCTGCGACAGCGCTTCGAGCACCGCGGCCGGATCGTCGCCGCGCGCGAGCATCTTCTGCGCCTTGTCGACTTCGGCGCGGCGCAGCGCGTCGGCTTGCGTATGCATGTGACGGATCACCGGCACGACGCTGCGCGTGTCGAGCCACTGCATGAAATTCTGCACGCGTGTCTCGATGATCGTCTCGGCCTGCGCGACCGCAGCCTGGCGCGACGCGTTGCCTTCGCGCACGATCGCGCCGAGATCGTCGACGGTGTAGAGGAACACGTCCTTCAGCTTGCCGACTTCGGGCTCGATGTCGCGCGGCACCGCGAGGTCGACCATGAAGATCGGCCGGTGGCGGCGCGCCTTCACCGCGCGCTCGACCGCGCCGAGGCCGATGATCGGCAGCGTCGACGCGGTGCACGACACGATGATGTCGAACTCCTGCATGCGGGTCGGCAGGTCGGACAGCGGCATCGCGCGGCCGTTGAAGCGTTCGGCGAGCTTCTGGCCGCGCTCGGCGGTGCGGTTCGCGACCACCAGCTCGCGCGGGCTTTGCGCGGCGAAGTGCGTCGCGCACAGCTCGATCATTTCGCCGGCGCCGATGAACAGCACGCGCTGATCCGACACTTTTTCGAAGATGCGCTGCGCGAGGCGTACCGCGGCGGCGGCCATCGACACCGACTGCGTGCCGATCTCGGTCGTGCCGCGCACTTCCTTCGCGACCGCGAAGGTGCGCTGGAACAGCTGGTTCAGGTAGGTGCCGAGCGCGCCGGCTTCCGTCGCGGTGCGCACCGCGTCCTTCATCTGGCCGAGGATCTGCGTTTCGCCGAGCACCATCGAGTCGAGGCCCGACGCGACGCGGAACGCGTGCCGGACGGCTTCCGACTGCGGCAGCGCATAGACATGCGGCGCGAGCTCGCCGACGGGGATCCGGTGATACTCCGACAGCCAGTGCACCGCGGCGTCGCGCGCCGCACGGTCGTCGGTCGCGCAATAGAGCTCGGTGCGGTTGCAGGTGGACAGGATTGCCGCTTCGGGCGCGTTGGGCGCCTGGCGCCCGAGGAACACGCTCTTGAACGTGGCGAGAGCCGGCTTGATCTGTTCGAGCGGAAACGCCACGCGTTCGCGCAGGGCGACAGGCGCAGTGTGGTGGTTGATTCCGATCGTGAGGAGTTGCATATCAAGGGCTATCGTTTAGCCCCATATTATAGCGTTTCGGCGATTTCCTCACGCGATGCGTATCGGGCGTCCGCCAAAGACGGGCGGTGATTCGGGGGCTCGATCGGCACCTGGTCGAGCTGGTAGCCGTAGCCGTACAGCGGCAGCAGGCGGTATCCGCGCTCGGGGAGCAGCCGCAGCTTGCTGCGCAGCCGGGACGCGTGGGTGTCGAGCGTGCGCGACTTCATGTCGCGCCGGCGCGCCCAGACCGTCTCGAGGATATGGGCGCGCGACACGGGGCGCGACAGGTTCGCGAACAGCAGCAGCGCGAAGCGGAATTCCTTCGGGGTGAGCGAGACGACCTCGTCGCCAAAGTGCACGAGGCCATGCGTGGCGTCGAACGCGTATTCACCATACGTATCGCGCGAACGGTTCGGCGGGCGCCGGACGCCGGCGCGCCGCATCAGCGCGTTGACGCGCGCGAGCAGCTCGGGGCCGCTCACCGGCTTGACGAGGCAGTCGTCGGCGCCCGCGTGCAGGCACGACACGATCTCGCTTTCGCGCGCCATGCGCATCACCACGATCGCGGGCAGGCCCGGCAGGATCGTCCGCGCAAGCGGGATCACTTCCTCGGCGGGCTGGTCGCCGGCCCAGTCGCCGGTGATCAGCAGGTCGCAGGTGTCGGTGGCGAGCCACTCGAAAAACCCCGCGCTGGAGGAGAACGGGTGGCAAAGGTGGCCGCCCGCAAACAGGAGGCGATTCATGAGCGCGGCGTGACGCGCATCCGGATCGATCAGAGCGATTCGCATGGGAATTTCTTCATTACGGCAGCCGGTGCGCGCTTGCCATAACGTCGGGTCGGCCCCTACACTCAAACGTTACGCGGCAAGTACCCTGCTGATCTCAGGTCTCGGGTTCGATGGATGGATCGATGCTAGCCGCAGGAGTCGTTCACGCCTATGGGACGAATCTGAATTTAAGAGAAGGCGCGAATGAACTGGTTTGGAATCGTCGTTCTGGGAACGGCCGTCGGGCTGCTCGGCCGGGGCTTGCACCCGCTGCGGCGCGCCGGCCGGCCGGCGTGGTGGGTCGCGGTGCTGGTCGGCATCGCCGGCGC
Source organism: Burkholderia sp. SRS-46 (assembly GCF_004343775.1). Classification (GTDB taxonomy): domain Bacteria; phylum Pseudomonadota; class Gammaproteobacteria; order Burkholderiales; family Burkholderiaceae; genus Burkholderia. Next base: position 169,603 of record NZ_PTXL01000013.1, read on the forward strand.
CGCCGCGGCGAAGATGGCCGGCAATCTCTCAGGACTCTTTTACGATGGCGAGACGCTCGAATGGCCGGTCTGCACCGGCGTCGCGTTCCTTGCCGTGGCGGTGACGGTCGCGCTGGCGGCTCGTCGCTGATTGCTCTCAGGTGAAATCATGAATGCCCGTCTCCCCGAAGCCACGTCGGTGCCGGCCCGAATCGCGCTGCTGCGCGGCGCGATGGCCCGAGAGGACCTGGCCGCGTATCTCGTACCGTCCGCCGATCCCCACCTGTCCGAATACCTGCCCGAGCGCTGGCAGGCCCGCCGCTGGCTGTCCGGTTTCACGGGCTCGGTCGGCACGCTGGTCGTGACCGCGGAGTTCGCGGGGCTGTGGGTCGACAGCCGCTACTGGGTGCAGGCCGACGCCGAGCTGGCCGGCACGGGCGTGCAGCTGATGAAGATGACGGGCGGGCAGCAGAGCGCGCCGCACGTCGACTGGCTCGCGCAGAACGTGTCGGCCGGCGCGACGGTCGGCGTCGACGGCGCGGTGCTCGGCATGGCGGCCGCACGCGGGTTGACGGCCGCGCTGAGCGCAAGCGGCATCGCGCTGCGCACCGATCTCGACCTGCTCGACGCGATCTGGCCCGAGCGGCCGGGGCTGCCCGGCGACGCCGTGTTCGAGCACGTCGCGCCGCAGGCCGACACCACGCGCGCGAGCAAGCTCGCCGAGGTGCGCCGCGCGATGCAGGCGCAGGGCGCGCAGTGGCATTTCGTATCGACGCTCGACGATCTCGCCTGGCTGTTCAACCTGCGCGGCGCCGACGTCAACTTCAATCCGGTATTCGTTGCGCACGCAATGATCGGCGCCGACCGCGCGACGCTGTTCGTCGCCGACGGCAAGGTGTCGCCGGCGCTGGCCGCGTCGCTCGCGCAGGACGGTGTCGACGTGCGCGCGTATGACGCTGCCCGCGCGGCGCTCGCGGCGCTGCCCGACGGCGCGACGCTGCTGATCGACCCGCGCCGCGTGACCTACGGCACGCTCGAGGCGGTGCCGCCGCGCGTGAAGCTGATCGAGGCGGTCAACCCGTCGACGTTCGCGAAATCGCGCAAGACGTCCGCCGAGATCGAGCATGTGCGCGTGACGATGGAACACGACGGCGCGGCGCTCGCCGAATTCTTCGCGTGGTTCGAGCAGACGGTGAACCGCGAGACGATCACCGAGCTGACGATCGCGGAGCAGTTGCAGGCCGCGCGCATGCGCCGTCCGGGCTACGTGTCGCCGAGCTTCGCGACGATCGCCGGCTTCAACGCGAACGGCGCGATGCCGCATTACCACGCGACGCCCGAGTCGCACGCGACGATCGCCGGCGACGGCCTGCTGCTGATCGATTCCGGCGGCCAGTACGTGAGCGGGACGACCGACATCACGCGCGTCGTGCCGGTCGGCACGGTCGGCGACCTGCAGCGGCGCGACTTCACGATCGTGCTGAAGTCGATGATGGCGCTGTCGCGCGCGCGTTTCCCGCGCGGCATCCGCTCGCCGATGCTCGACGCGATCGCGCGCGCGCCGATGTGGGCGGCCGGGCTCGACTACGGTCACGGCACCGGCCACGGCGTCGGCTACTTCCTGAACGTGCACGAAGGCCCGCAGGTGATCTCCCATTACGCGCCGGCCGAGCCGTACACGGCGATGGAGGAGGGGATGATCACGTCGATCGAGCCGGGCGTGTACCGGCCCGGCAAGTGGGGCATCCGGATCGAGAACCTGGTCGTGAACCGCGCCGCGGGGCAGACCGAGTTCGGCGATTTCCTCGCATTCGAGACGCTCACGCTGTGCCCGATCGACACGCGCTGCGTGCTGATCGAGATGCTGCACGAAGAAGAGCGCGCGTGGCTCAACGCGTATCACGCGACCGTGCGCGAACGCGTCGGCCGGCACGTGAGCGGCGACGCGAAGGCGTGGCTGGAGGCGCGCACGCAGCCGATCTGACGCGCGCGCGGTTTTCCGTTCGAACGACAACAATACCGAGGGCAGCACATGGAGAAGACGGCGGTCATCGTGATCGACATGCAGCGCGGGCTGGTGCAGCGGGCGCGGCCCGCGTACCGGCTCGACGACGTGGTGACCGGCATCAACCGGCTGACGGCGGCGGCGCGCGCGGCAGGCGTGCCGGTCTGCTTCGTGCAGCACGACGGCGATGCCGACGACGACATCGTGCCCGGCACGCCGGGCTGGGAGCTGCATGCGAGTCTCGCTGTCGAGCCCGGCGACTGGCGCATCCGCAAGCAGGTGGGCGACGCGTTCCAGGACACGCCGCTCGGGCAGCGGCTGAATGGCGAAGGCATCCGCTCGGTGCTGATCTGCGGCTATGCGACCGAGTTCTGCGTCGATGCCACCGCGCGCCGCGCGGCGCTGCTGGGCTATCGCACGACGGTCGTGTCCGACCTGCACACGACGAACGAGCGCCCGCACCTCGCGGCCGCGCAGATCGTCGCGCATCATCATTTCATCTGGCAAAACGGCACGCTGTCGGGCAATGCGGTGACGTCGCGTCCGCTCGCCGACGTGCTCGCCACGGAGCTTGCATGACGATCAAGGCGGTGGTGTTCGATTTCGGCGGGGTGCTGATCGACTGGCATCCCGACTACCTGTACGCGAAACTGATTCCGGACGAGGCGGAGCGCCGCGGGTTCCTCACGCACGTGTGCGGGATGGACTGGGTGATTCGGCAGGACGGCGGGCAGACGATCGAGGAAGGCACCGACGAACTCGTCGCGAAGTTTCCGGAGCACGAGGCGCTGATCCGCGCGTTCTACGCGCGCTGGCACGAGATGATCGGCGGCGTGCTCGCCGACGGCGAGGCGCTCGTCGACCGGCTCGACGCCGCGGGGATGCCGCTGTTCGGGCTCACGAACTGGTCGGCGCAGACGTTTCCGTATGCGTGGGACAGGTTTGCCGTGCTGCGGCGCTTCCGGGACATCGTCGTGTCCGGCCGCGTGAAGCTCGTGAAGCCCGATCCGGCGATCTACCACGCGATGCACGCGCGCATCGAGCCGCACCTGCCGGGCATCGCGCCGCACGAACTCGTGTTCATCGACGACAACGCGAAGAACGCCGCCGCCGCGACGGCGCTCGGCTGGCACGGCATCCATCACGTGAGCGCGGCGGCCACCGAGGCGCGGCTGCGCGAGCTGGGCGCGCTCGCCTGAGCGGCGGGCGGGCGCCGGACGAAAAAAAAGCGGGCCAGTTGTGAATGGCCCGCTTTTTTCATGGTCGCGCCGCTCAGCGGCTGATCGGCTTGTAGCGCAGGCGGTGCGGCTTCGCGGCTTCCTCGCCGAGGCGCGCGCGCTTGTCGGCTTCGAACTCCTGGTAGTTGCCGTCGAAGAACGTGACCTGCGAATCGCCCTCGAACGACAGGATGTGCGTCGCGATCCGGTCGAGGAACCAGCGATCGTGCGAGATCACCATCACCGAGCCCGCGAATTCGAGCAGCGCGTCTTCCAGCGCACGCAGCGTTTCGACGTCGAGGTCGTTCGACGGTTCGTCGAGCAGCAGCACGTTGCCGCCCGCGATCAGCGTCTTCGCGAGGTGCAGGCGGCCGCGTTCGCCGCCGGACAGGTTGCCGACGATCTTCTGCTGGTCGCCGCCCTTGAAGTTGAAGCGGCCGATATACGCGCGCGACGGCGTTTCGTACTTGCCGACCGTCAGCACGTCGGCGCCGCCCGAGATTTCCTCGAACACCGTCTTCGAGCCGTCGAGCGCGTCGCGGCTCTGGTCGACGTACGCGAGCTTCACCGTCGGGCCGCGCACGATCTCGCCCGAATCCGGCTGCTCCTTGCCCGTCAGCATGCGGAACAGCGTCGACTTGCCGGCGCCGTTCGGGCCGATGATGCCGACGATCGCGCCGGCCGGGATCTTGAAGTTCAGGTTGTCGATCAGCAGGCGGTCGCCGTATGCCTTGCTGACGTTCTTGAACTCGATCACTTCATTGCCGAGGCGGTCGCCGACCGGAATGAAGATTTCCTGCGTCTCGTTGCGCTTCTGGTATTCCTGGCTGCTCAGTTCCTCGAAGCGCGCGATACGCGCCTTCGACTTCGCCTGGCGGCCCTTCGGGTTCTGGCGCACCCACTCCAGTTCCTTCTTGATCGCCTTCTGGCGCGCCGATTCCGACGCTTCTTCCTGCTTCAGGCGCTCTTCCTTCTGGTCGAGCCAGCTGCTGTAGTTGCCCTTCCACGGAATGCCGTGGCCGCGGTCGAGTTCGAGAATCCACTCGGCCGCGTTGTCGAGGAAGTAGCGATCGTGCGTCACCGCGACGACGGTGCCCGGGAAGCGCACCAGGAACTGCTCGAGCCAGTCGACCGATTCGGCGTCGAGGTGGTTGGTCGGTTCGTCGAGCAGCAGCATGTCGGGCTTTTCGAGCAGCAGCTTGCACAGCGCGACGCGGCGCTTTTCGCCGCCCGACAGGTGTTCGATCTTCGCGTCCCAGGACGGCAGGCGCAGCGCGTCGGCGGCCACTTCGAGCTGCTGCTCGGGGCTGCCGCCGTCGCTCGATGCGAGGATCGCCTCGTACTTCGCCTGCTCGGCGGCGAGCGCGTCGAAGTCGGCGTCCGGCTCGGCATACGCCGCGTAGATCTCCTCGAGCTTCTTGTTGGCCTGGAACAGGTCGCCCAGGCCTTCCTCGACCGCTTCGCGCACGGTCTTGGTCGGGTCGAGCTGCGGTTCCTGCGGCAGGTAGCCGATGTTCAGGTTCGGCATCGGCGTCGCTTCGCCTTCGATGTCCTTGTCGACGCCCGCCATGATGCGGATCAGCGTCGACTTGCCCGAGCCGTTCAGGCCGAGCACGCCGATCTTCGCGCCGGGGAAGAACGACAGGGAGATGTCCTTCAGGATCTGGCGCTTGGGCGGCACGATCTTGCCGACCCGGTTCATCGTGAAAACGTATTGGGCCATGTGGGTGTGAGAGTCAGAAGTTGGGACCGCCGCTCGGCGAATTCGCGTGGCGGCGTCGGGTGATTCGGTACGGAGCGTGCCGCGCGATGTGCGGCGGTGTCGCCGCACGTCGGCGGCGAGAGCGGCTATTGTACTTCGCCGCCGGCCCGCGCTGGCGCGGCCGTTCCGCGCGGTCAGAGCCAGGCGGCGACGCCGCCGTGTCCCGAGCAAGTGCCGCGCCGGTGACGGCTGAAACTGTACGTGCCGTCGCGGCAGCGCGCGCTCGCGCCTTCGGGGACGCGGCCCGATTTCGAGCGGGCCGGCGCATGCACGGTTTCGCCGTCGCGGTTCCGGTACGTGTCGTGGCGGTCGAGGTCGGCTTCGTTGCCGTAGGTCTGCGGCGCGCGATAGGCGTACGCGTGGTGCGGTGCGACGGCGGCGCAGGCGATCAGCAGCGCGATCGACAGTCGCGCGAGCCGTGTGGTATGCGCGGTGCGCAAGGCGGGAAAGGGCATGGTCTCTCTCGGTTCTTGGTATCGGGCGCGTGACGGCGGCGGGCCGCGCGCGCCAGCATGGTAGCCGAGGCGGCGTGAGCGGTGCTGTGACGCCGCTCAAGTCGAGTTGCCGCTAACGATGCGCTTGCGATCCCGTGTCCGGCATGTCTGCGGCCCCTTCGGCCTGCGCCGCGTCGAGGATCCAGCGGCGGAACGCGGCGACCTTCGGCCGTTCGGCATGATGCGGCGGATAGACGAGGTAATACGCGAAGTCGTCGAGCCACGTGACGTCGGCGAGCTGCACGAGCCGCCCGCTCGCGAGCTCGCCGCGCACCATCGCGGCGGGCAGCAGCCCCGCGCCCTGGCCGGCGAGGATCGCCTGCAGCAGCAGGCCGGAATCGTCGAACGCCGGGCCGCGTGGCGGCCCGAAATCGTCGATTCGCTGCGCGTCGAACCAGATGTGCCAACCCTTGCGTTCGGCGTCGTGCAGATGCGGCCACGCGACGAGATCGGCCGGCGACGCCGGTATGCCGAGCCGCGCGACGAGGCCCGGCGCCGCGAGCGCGACGATCTCGACGGTCAGCAGGCGCTCGCTGCACAGCCCGACATAGCGTCCGAGACCGTGGCGGATCGCGACGTCGACCCCGTCGCGGGCGAAATCGGCGAGCGCGTGGCTCGTCACGACCTGCAGGTCGACGTCCGGGCATGCGTCACGGAACGGCGCGAGACGCGGCACGAGCCACGCGGACGCGAAGAACGGCGTGACGCTGACGGTCAGCACGCCGTTGTCGGCCGTGCCCGACACCCGCTGCGACGCGTCGGCGATCTGGCGGAACGCATTGCGCACCGGCGGCAGGTAGTCGCGGCCGGCGGCGGTGAGCAGGATGCCGCGGTTGACGCGGTCGAACAGCTTCACGCCGAGGTGCGACTCGAGCGTGCGGATCATCTGGCTCACCGCGCCGGGCGTGACCGACAGTTCCTCGGCCGCGGACTTCACCGACAGGTGGCGGGCGGCCGCCTCGAACGCGCGCAGCGCGTTGAGCGGCGGCAGGCGGGAGCGGTTCATTGAGTTTTTCTAAAGCGAATGGCCGACGAAAAATCGTTTGAGACGATGCGTATGCGCGCGTAACGTTGTCACGCAGCGTCGCGCCGCGGCAATCATGCATCGGTGGCGGATGCGATCAACATAGTTCAACTATATCCACGAGACAAGCCGGCGGCCGCCCGACGCGGCGCCCGCCGGGCTCGAGAGGAGCATCGACATGAACCGCCCGGGCGCGCCGCGCCTTTTCCACGGCTGGTACGTGGTCGCCGCCGCGTTCGCCGTGACGTTCGTCGGCTTCGGCAGCGCGTATTCGTTCAGCGCGTTCGTCGAATCGCTGCAGCGGGATTTCGCCGCGTCCCGCGGGCAGATCTCGCTCGTGTTCTCGCTGGCCGGTTTCCTGTATTTCGGTTTCGGCGTCGTCAGCGGGCCGCTCGCCGATCGGCTCGGTTCGCGGCGGCTGGCCGTCGCCGGCATGCTGCTCACCGCGGCCGGGCTCGCGGCCGCCGGCGCCGCGCGCACGCTGATGCAGGTGTATGTCGCGTACGGGCTCGGCGTCGGTCTGGGCGTCGGCTGCGCATATGTGCCCGCGGTCGGCGCGGTGCAGCGCTGGTTCGTGCGGCGGCGCGGCTTCGCGTCGGGGCTCGCGGTCGCGGGCATCGGGGTCGGCACGCTCGTGATGCCGCCGCTCGCGTCCGCGCTGATCGCGCATGTCGGCTGGCGCGGCGCGTATTTCACGCTTGCGGCGCTCGCGGTGCTGTTGGGCGCGGGGATGTCGCTGCTGATCGAGAACGATCCGCGCGGCCGCGGGCTGCTGCCGGATGGCGACCGGGCCGTTGACGTGCCGGCAGCGGGCGCGTCGCACGATGGCCATTCGGCGCCTCCCGCGCCCGCTTTGCGCGCACCGGCCGGCGCGACCGTCCGCGAGGCCGTGACGTCGCGACCGTTCGCGAGCCTCTACGCGGCCTGCCTCGTGTGTTCGTTCGGCGTGTTCGTGCCGTTCGTGCATCTCGTGCCGTATGCGGTCGATCACGGCGTGAAGCCGTCGGCGGCCGTGCTGCTGCTGGGCGCGATCGGCGTCGGCAGCACGGCCGGCCGGTTCTTTCTCGGCGGCCTGGCCGACCGCTTCGGCCGCCGGGCGTCGCTGCTGGCGATGTTCGCCGGGATGGCCGTGGCGCTCGTCGCGTGGGCGGCCGCCGGCGATTTCGCCGCGTTGGCGGCGTTCGCGCTCGTGTTCGGCGTGTTCTACGGCGGCTGGGTGGCCGTGCTGCCCGCCGTCGCGATGGACTACTTCGGCGGCCGCAACGTGAGCGGGATCATCGGCGTGCTCTACACGAGCGTCGCGTTCGGCACGCTGATCGGGCCGGCCGCCGCGGGCTTCATCTACGACGCGGGCGGCGGTTATCTCGTGCCGATCCTCGCCAGCGCCGCCGCGAATGCGATCGCGTTCGCAATCGTCGCGACCACCGGGCGTGCGCCGGCGGCCGCCCGCGCGGCGGGCGGATAGGCGTTCACGGCGGTTTCCGATAGGGTGGCCGAAGCGCGGATCCGTGGCGCACGTTCGAGGAGGAAGCATGACATTCGACGAGGTTCGGCAGATCGCGCTCGCATGGCGGGGTGTCGAGGACGGCACGTCGTACGGCACGCCCGCGCTCAAGGTGAAGGGCAAGCTGCTGGCCCGGCTGCGCGAGGACGGCGACACGCTCGTCGTGAAGGGTGTCGGCCCGGACGAGCGCGCGTGGCTGATCGAATCCGAGCCCGACGTGTATTATGTGACCGATCACTACGCCGGTTGGCCGATCGTGCTGGTGCGCCTGTCGGCCGCGCGTCGTGGCGCCGTGAAAAGCCTGCTTTTGCGAGAGTGGCAGGCGATCGTGCCCGCGAAGTGGCGCGACGAGATGGCCCGCGACGCAACCTGAATCGGGCTGCGCGCCATGCGCGCACGCGCCGCATCGGTTGATCCCGCATCGGCCTGCGGCACGGCTCGGCAGGCTCCACGACCTCTGCCGGATGGCGCGAGTGTTGCATCGATTCGCACCGATGCAACAAGTGGTTCCATCGAAATTCATCAATTGGTTCTTAGTCGCGAACCGTTTGGTGCTTACACTCCATCGCTTCGAAGGCGGTTGACTATCCGGCCGACGGAACAGGGCGCCGCGATGCGCCGGCACCTGCACGCCGCATCGCACCCGCAGCTTCGCAGACCTGCGTGGCGCCCTTTTCCGAGCGGCCGCGACCCCGGCGCGAGCCGGCGTGCGAGGCACGCCGCGCCGTATCCGGATCGACAACGACAATCCCCAGCACCGCCTTCACGCGACACCGGGTCACACCGGAACCGTTTTTTGGAGAGAGACACATGAATGGTAGTAAGTCAGGCCTCGGCACCGGCCTCAAGCAGCGCCACGTGACGATGCTGTCGATCGCGGGGGTGATTGGCGCGGGGTTGTTCGTCGGCTCCGGCCACGCGATCGCGGAAGCCGGCCCGGCATCGATCCTCGCGTATGCGATCGCGGGCGTGCTGGTCGTGCTGGTGATGCGCATGCTCGGCGAGATGGCCGTCGCGCATCCGGACAGCGGCTCGTTCTCGACCTATGCCGATCGCGCGATCGGCCACTGGGCGGGTTTCTCGATCGGCTGGCTGTACTGGTGGTTCTGGGTGCTCGTGATCCCGATCGAGGCGACGGCCGCCGCGACCATTCTCAACGCCTGGTTCCCCGGCGTGGCGACCTGGATCTTCGCACTCGGCATCACGCTGCTGCTGACGATGACCAATCTCTTCTCCGTCAAGAACTACGGTGAATTCGAATTCTGGTTCGCTCTGATCAAGGTGATCGCGATCGTCGTGTTCCTGTGCATCGGCGGCGCGGCGATCGTCGGCATCGTGCCGGCGCCGGCCGTATCGGGAGTGTCGAACCTGTTCGCGCACCAAGGCTTCATGCCGAACGGCGCCGGCGCGGTGCTCGCGGCGATGCTGACGACGATGTTCTCGTTCCTCGGCACCGAGATCGTGACGATCGCGGCCGCCGAATCGGAAAACCCGCAACGTCAGATTGTGCGGGCCACCAACTCGGTGATCTGGCGCATCACGCTGTTCTACCTCGGCTCGATCCTCATCGTCGCGGCGATCGTGCCGTGGAACGATCCGCTGCTGCCGAAGCACGGCTCGTATCAGCGCGCGATGGAGCTGATCGGCGTCCCGCACGCGAAGGCGATCATCGACGTGATCGTGCTGGTGTCGGTTGCGAGCTGCCTGAACTCGGCGCTGTACACCGCGTCGCGGATGCTGTTCTCGCTGTCGAAGCGCAAGGATGCGCCCGCGTTCCTGCACCGCACCGATGCGAGCGGCACGCCGCGCGCGGCGGTGCTCGCGTCGACCGCGTTCGGTTTCGTGACCGTGATCGCGAACTACCTGATGCCGGAGCAGGTGTTCGGCTTCCTGCTCGCGACGTCGGGTGCGATCGCGCTGCTCGTGTACCTCGTGATCGCGATCTCGCAGCTGCGGATGCGCAAGACGCTCGAGGTGAGCGGCGCGGACCTGACGCTGCGGATGTGGCTGTTCCCGTGGCTCACGTGGGCCGTGATCCTGTTCATCTGCGGCACGCTGACCGTGATGCTGGTGAGCGAGGAGCACCGGATGGAGGTCGGGGCGACGGCGGTGCTTGCGCTGATCGTGCTGGTTGCGTCGTGGCTGAACAAGCGCGGCCGCGATGCGCGGGCGAGCGCGGGGCGGCGCGTGTCGGCGACGTGATGAAGCGATGATGCGGCGGCGGGCGTGAATGCTCGCTGTCGGCTTGGCGGGAGGGTCCCGCGAAACATGCATGGCCCGATCGGCGTTTGCCGGTCGGGCCATTTGTTTGGTTCATCGCAGGAAGCCGCGCGCGGCCTGAGCACGACCCGCACGCCACGACACCGCCGATCCAAAGCAAGAAGCCCGCTTGCTGTCGCAGAGCGGGCTTCGATATTGGTTGCGGGGGTAGGATTTGAACCTACGACCTTCGGGTTATGAGCCCGACGAGCTGCCAGACTGCTCCACCCCGCGATGCAGATTGTAATCGTATTGCGGCGCTGCGTCAAAGCGTATCGGCGCGCGATACGCATCTTCGTGCGTCCACCGGGATTTTCGATGGATGTTGTCGAGCGCCAAAACCAAAAGCCCCTTGCGGCGCGCGGCTCGCAAGGGGCTTTCTTTTCATGCATTGCCGGGCGTCCCGGCGATTCGCTGGAACGTCAGACGTTGAACAGGAAGTTCATCACGTCGCCGTCGTGCACGACGTATTCCTTCCCTTCCGCGCGCATCTTCCCGGCTTCCTTCGCACCTTGCTCGCCCTTGAACGTGATGAAGTCGTCGAACGCGATCGTCTGCGCGCGGATGAAGCCGCGCTCGAAGTCGGTGTGGATCACGCCGGCCGCCTGCGGCGCCGTGTCGCCGATGTGGATCGTCCACGCGCGCACTTCCTTCACGCCCGCGGTGAAGTAGGTCTGCAGGCCGAGCAGCTTGAAGCCCGCGCGGATCACGCGGTCGAGGCCCGGCTCGTCCATGCCCATGTCGGCGAGGAACGCTTCCTTGTCCTCGTCGTCGAGGTCGGCGATTTCCGCCTCGATCGCCGCGCAGACGGCGACGACCGGCGAGTTCTCGCTTTCCGCGTACTTGCGCACCGCGTCGAGGTGCGGGTTGTTCTCGAAGCCGTCGTCCTTCACGTTCGCGACGTACATAGCCGGCTTCGCGGTGATCAGGCAGAACGGCTTGAGGATCGCCTGCTCGTCGTCCGACAGCGACAGGCCGCGCACGGCCTTGCCCTGGTCGAGGTGCGCGCGCACCTGCTCGAGCACTGCGACGAGCTTCGCCGCTTCCTTGTCGTTGCCCGACTTCGCGGCCTTCGAGTAGCGCGTGAGCGCCTTCTCGACGGTGCCGAGGTCGGCCAGCGCAAGTTCGGTGTTGATCACTTCGATGTCGTCGATCGGGCTCACCTTGCCGGCGACGTGGATGACGTTGTCGTCCTCGAAGCAGCGCACGACGTGCGTGATCGCGTCGGTTTCGCGGATGTTCGCGAGGAACTGGTTGCCGAGGCCTTCGCCCTTGCTCGCGCCCGCGACGAGGCCCGCGATGTCGACGAACTCGACGACGGCCGGCACGACGCGCTCGGGGCTGATGATGTCGGCGAGCGCCTTCAGGCGCGCGTCAGGCACTTCGACCACGCCGACGTTCGGCTCGATCGTGCAGAACGGGTAGTTCTCGGCGGCGATGCCGGCCTTGGTCAGCGCATTGAACAGGGTGGACTTGCCGACGTTGGGCAAGCCGACGATGCCGCATTTGAGGCTCATGGAATCCTTCGAACGGGTGAAGCGGCGCGGCCGGGCGGGGCGCGGCGGCGCGGGACAAGGGGAGCGGCCGTCACGTGCGCGACCGGCCGGCGTTCAAAGGCGCTATTGTACCGTGCCGCCGCGCCGGTTTCCGCCCGTCGGCCGAACGGCCGGTGCCACGGGGCCGGCCGCGGCCGAACCATTGCGCGGTTCCCCTGATTTCCCGCAAAGTCCGGCCGCATAAGGGTTTGGCCCCGCGGCTATAATGCCCGCCATGACTGCCCACCACACCTTCGACGTCGCCGTGGTCGGCGGCGGGCTCGTCGGCAAGACGGCCGCGCTCGCGCTGACCCAGTCCGGCTACAAGACCGCCTTGCTCGCCCAGCCGGCGACGCCGCGCCCCGCCGATCTCGCGTTCGACACGCGCGTCTATGCGCTGTCGTCCAGCTCGCAGGCGCTGCTCGAACGGCTGCGCGTCTGGCAGGCGCTCGACCACAGCCGGCTAGCGCCGGTCTACGACATGCGCGTCCATGGCGACGCGCACGCCGAACTCCATTTCTCCGCGTACCAGGCATCGGTGCCGCAGCTCGCGTGGATCGTCGAGTCGTCGCTGGTCGAGGCCTCGCTCGACGCGGCGCTGCGGTTCCAGCCGAACCTGACGTGGTTCGACGCGCGCGCGCAGGGTTTCGACGTGCGCGACGACGCGGCGGTGCTCACGCTGTCGTCGGGGCAGGTGCTCGAAGCCGACCTGGTCGTCGGCGCGGACGGCGCGCACTCGTGGGTGCGCTCGCAAATGGGGGCCAAGGTCGAGCGGCGCGATTACCGGCAGACCGGCGTCGTCGCGAACTTCAAGGCGTCGCTGCCGCACCGCGAAACGGCCTACCAGTGGTTCCACGACGGCGAGATCGTCGCGCTGCTGCCGTTGCCGGACGGCCACGTGTCGCTCGTCTGGTCGGCGCACACCGCGCATGCGGACGAGCTGCTGGCGCTCGATCCCGCGCAGCTCGCGGCCGAGGTCGAGCGCGTGTCGCACGGGCAGGTCGGCACGCTCGACTGCGTGACGCCCGCGGCCGGTTTCCCGCTCGCGCTGCAGACCGTCGACAAGCTGATCGCGCCCCGCGTCGCGCTGGTCGGCGACGCCGCGCACCTGATCCACCCGCTCGCGGGCCAGGGGATGAACCTCGGGCTGCGCGACGTCGCCGCGCTCGCCGACACGATCGCGAACAAGGAAAGCTTCCGCAACCTCGGCGATACCGTGCTGCTGCGCCGCTACGAGCGCTCGCGCCGCGAGGACATCCGCGCGCTGATGATCGCGACCGACGGCCTGCAGCGGCTGTTCGCGGCGCCGGGCTCGCTCGCGAAGGCAGTGCGCAACGCGGGCATGGCGTTCGTCGGCGCGCAGCCGCTCGTCAAGCGCTGGCTCGTGTCGTCCGCGCTCGGCTGAGCGAACCTTCGGGCACATCCTCGGTCGGAGACGGTTCCGTTACGGCGTACACTGTGCCGTGCACTCCGATTGAGCTGAAGGAAGATTTCCATGAAAAAAACGATCCGTATCGCGTCGCTGGTGCTGGCCGTCGCCGCGACGACGCTCGGCTGCACCGCGCAGGCCGACCAGACCACCGACAAGCTGAAAGCGACGCTGCAGTCCCGCCTCGGCAGCGACGCGCCCATCAAGAGCGTGTCGAAATCGCCGGTCGCGGGCCTGTACGAAGTGAATCTCGGCTCGCAGATCATCTATAGCGACGCGGCGGGCGACTACGTGCTGCTCGGCGATCTCGTCGACACGAAAACGCGCAAGAACCTGACCGAGGCGCGCGTGGCGGAAACCAACAAGATCGATTTCGCGAGCCTGCCGTTCGGCAACGCGATCAAGGTCGTCAAGGGCAACGGCGCGCGCAAGATCGCCGTGTTCTCCGATCCGAACTGCCCGTATTGCAAGAAGCTCGAGACGACGCTCCAGTCGGTCGACAACGTGACGGTCTACACGTTCCTGTACCCGGTGCTGTCGCCGGATTCGACCGTGAAGTCGAAGGCGATCTGGTGCGCGAGCGATCGCGTGAAGTCGTGGGAGGGCTGGATGCTCGACCATCGCGCGCCGTCCAGCGCCGCGAACTGCGACACGAGCGCGCTCGACAAGAACCTCGCGCTCGGCCGCGGGATGAACGTCACCGGTACGCCGACGATCTTCCTGCCCGACGGCCGTCGCCTGCCGGGCGCCGTGTCCGCCGAGCAGCTGAATCAGGCGCTCGCTTCGAACAAGTAAACGCACGATGTGCCGGGCCGCGAGGCCCGGCCGACGAGGGGCGCCCAGGGCTTCGGCCCGGCGCCTCTCGTCGTTTCTGCCGCCGCCATCCCGACCGATTCCCACGATGAAAACGCCGATTCGCTATTCGATTGCCCCGAAAGACCCTGCCGCGCACCTGTTCGAGGTGTCCGTGACGGTTGCCGAACCCGACCCCGAAGGCCAGCGATTCGCGCTGCCGGTGTGGATTCCGGGCAGCTATCTCGTGCGCGAGTTCGCGCGCAACCTCGTGACGCTGCAGGCGTTCAACGAAGCCGGCCGCAAGGTGCGGATCGCGAAGACCGACAAGAGCACGTGGCAGGCCGCGCCGGTGAAGGGCGCGCTGACGCTGCGCTACGACGTCTATGCGTGGGACCTGTCGGTGCGCTCCGCGTACCTGGACGACCTGGGGGGCTTCTTCAACGGCACCGCGGTGTTCCTGAGCGTGGCCGGCCAGGAGGACGCGCCGTGCGACGTGGAGATCGCGAAGCCGGCCGGCGAGGGTTTCCGCGCATGGCGCGTGGCGACCGCGTTGCCCGAGGCGCGCGGCACGAAACGCTATGCGTTCGGCGCGTATCGCGCATCGAACTACGACGAACTCATCGATCACCCGGTGACGATCGGCGAATTCGCGCTCGCGACGTTCGACGCGCATGGGGTGCCGCACGACATCGTGATCGCCGGCCGCGTGAGCCAGCTCGACATGGAACGGCTGCGCACCGACCTGAAGCGCGTGTGCGAAGCGCAGATCGCGCTGTTCGAACCGAAGTCGAAACAGGCGCCGATGGCGCGCTACGTGTTCATGACGCTCGCGGTCAGCGATGGCTACGGCGGCCTCGAGCATCGCGCGTCGACCGCGCTGATCTGCAACCGCAACGATCTGCCGGTGAAAGGGCGCCCGGAAACGACGGAAGGCTATCGCACCTATCTCGGCCTCTGCAGCCACGAGTATTTCCACACGTGGAACGTGAAGCGCATCAAGCCGGCGGCGTTCGTGCCGTACGACCTGACGCGCGAAAACTACACGTCGCTGCTGTGGCTGTTCGAGGGCTTCACGTCGTATTACGACGACCTGATGCTGGTGCGCAGCGGGCTGATGTCGCCGGTCGACTACTTCGCGGCGCTCGGCCGCACGATCGGCGGCGTGCAGCGCGGCGCCGGCCGGCTGAAGCAGAGCGTCGCCGACAGCTCGTTCGATGCGTGGATCAAGTACTACCGGCAGGACGAGAACTCGACCAACGCGATCGTCAGCTACTACACGAAGGGCTCGCTCGTCGCGCTCGCGTTCGACCTCGCGATCCGCGCGCAGACCCGCCACCGCAAGTCGCTCGACGACGTGATGCGGCTGCTCTGGGTGCGTTACGGCCGCGACTTCGATCGTGGCCAGCAGGCGGGGGTCGGCGAGGACGAAGTCGAGGCGCTGATCGAGGAAGCGACGGGCGTCGCGCTCGGCCGCCTGTTCGCCGATGCGGTGCGCGGCACGCGCGACCTGCCGCTCGCGGATCTGTTCGCGCCGTTCGGCGTGACGCTCGCGCCGGATCTCGGCCCGAACGGCGCGCAGGGCAAGCCGACGATCGGCGCGCGCCTGCGCGGCGGCGCGGACTGCACGCTGGCGACGGTCTACGAGGGCGGCGCCGCGCATCGCGCGGGGCTGTCGGCGGGCGACACGTTGATCGCGGTCGACGGGCTGCGCGTGACCGGCTCGAACCTCGACGCGCTGCTCGCCCGCTACCGGGCGGGCGACAAGGTCGAAATCCACGCGTTCCGCCGCGACGAGCTGCGCACCGCGAAACTGAAGCTCGACGGCCCCGAGGTCGCCCGCTACAAGCTCACCGCCGCGCCGAAGCCGGCGGCGCAGCAGGCCGCGCGCGACGCCTGGCTGAAGGGCTGAACGGGCAGGCTCCGGCTATCGGCGAGCACAGGGCATTACGGCGGATTGTTCTGTTGTTGCAACAATCCGTCGCCCTGAACCTGCTTTTTCGGGATGAGGGGTGCACGCACAATGGCATCACTCGCGCTGCTGAAGGCGCAAACCCACTCGGAGCCTGACATGACGACCATCCTGCAAATCAATTCCGCCGCACGCTCGCAAGGCGCGCAGTCCACGCTGCTGGCCAACGAACTGACCGCAAAGCTGCAACAATCGAACCCCGGCGCGAAGGTCGTGGTTCGCAACCTGCTGGCGGATGCGCTGCCGCATCTCGACGAATCCGTGCTCGGCGCGTTCTTCACGCCGGCCGACCAGCGCACCGCGGACCAGAATGCGATCGTCGCGAAGAGCGATGCGCTGATCGCCGAGCTGCAGGCTGCCGACATCATCGTGATCGGCGCGCCGATGTACAACTTCGGCATCTCGTCGCAACTGAAGACGTACTTCGACTGGATCGCCCGCGCCGGCGTCACGTTCCGCTACACCGAGAACGGCCCGGAAGGCCTGATCAAGGGCAAGAAGGTCCACGTGGTGACGGCACGCGGCGGCAAGTATGCCGGTACGCCGAACGACAGCCAGACGCCGTTCCTGCGCACGTTCCTCGGCTTCGTCGGCATGACCGACGTGAACTTCATCTTCGCGGAAGGCCTGAACATGGGGCCGGATGCGCAGAACGCGGGCCTGGCCGGCGCACGCGAGGCGATCGCCGCCGCGTAAGGCCGGTTCCGGCGGACGCGACGCGTCCGTCCGTGCAGCCCGATAGAAAAACGCCGCGTACCGGAAGGTACGCGGCGTTTTTTGCATGTGAGCCGAATCGGCGCGCGCGGCTTACGCGAACGTCTCGGCTTCGTCCGGCAGGCGCCAGTCGATCGGCTCGCGCCCCTGTTCGGCGAGGTAATCGTTCGCGAGCACGAAATGGCGGCAGCCGAGGAAGCCGCGGTGCGCGGACAGCGGCGACGGATGCGGCGCTTCGAGCACGCAATGCGCGTTCGCGTCGAACAGCGCGCGCTTGGCCTGCGCGTGCGCGCCCCACAGCATGAACACGAGCCCGCGGTGGCGGCTTGCCAGCTCGCGGATCAGCGTGTCCGTGCATTGTTCCCAGCCGCGTTTCGCGTGGCTGGCGGCCGCGCCGCGCTCGACCGTCAGCACCGTGTTGAGCAGCAGCACGCCCTGGCGCGCCCATGTGTCGAGACAGCCGTGGCGCGGCGTGTCGTGGCCGAAGTTCGCGGCGATTTCCTTGAAGATGTTGCGCAGCGACGGCGGCGGCCTGACCGCCGGCGGCACCGAGAACGCGAGGCCGTGCGCCTGCGGCGTGCCGCGGTCGTCGCCGTGGTACGGGTCCTGGCCGAGGATCACGACCTTCACGTCGTCCGGGCTCGTCAGCCGCAGCGCGCGGAACACGTCGGCCGGATAGACGGTCTTGCCGGCCGCACGTTCGCTGTCGACGAAACGGCACAGCGGTTCGTATGCGTCGCAGGCGACGAACGGGGCAAGGACATCGCGCCATGCGGCTGGCAGCGCGTCGAACTGGGCGGCGAGATGCAGCACGTCGGTGGTGGCCGGCGGCGCGGCGGGTGCGGCGGCCGCAGCGGTCACGACCGGCGCGGCAGGTGCCGCCGGTGCAACTGGCGTTGTCGGTGCGTCGGCCGGAGCCGAGCCGGCCGGGGTGTCGAGTACGGGATCGTCAAACAGCGACGCCTGTTGCGGCGCGCGGGAAGTCTTGCGGGTTGCCATGCGTGATTTATTGCGCGCGCAGCCGGTAGCCGCGCTGCGCCTTGCTGATGTTGTCGGGGGCGAGGCCGGGCAGCGCTTGCTGCAGTTCCGCGGCGAGCGTCGCGAGCGCGGTCTCCGGGCCATCGAGCAGTTCGAGTTCGATTTCGCTGATCGGTTCGCGGCGCGTTTCGCTTTGCGCCTGGGCGACGATTTCGCCGGAATCCACCGCGGCCTCGACGGTCGCGCCGCCGATCGCGATGCGCCACAGCGTGCGCGAAAAATCGGTGCGGAACAGCGCATGCAGCGCGGGGGCGGCGTCGCGCAGCGCGGCGGCCGCTTCCGGCACGTCGCAGGCGGCGACGAGCGCATCGATCTCGAGCGCGTCGCCGGCGATCGCCAGCTCCCATTCGTGACGCAGATGCAGCCCGCCTTCCGCGGTGCCGACCGTCTTGAACGTCTGCAGCCAGCCGTGCGGCGCGTGGCGCACCCGCACGGCACTCTTCGAGCGGGCGAGCGCAAGATCGGGCGTGTCGTAATAGACGTTCGCGAGCGCGACTTCGCGGCCGGGCTCGCCGGTCAGCGTCGCGAAGAACTGCCGCGCCGCGTCGGCCTGTCCGGCCGGCAGCGCGAGCTTGATTTCCTTCTCGATCGCCATCAGAAGAACATCCGCGCGAGTTCTTCGCCGGGTTGCTCGGCGCGCATGAACGCTTCACCGACCAGGAACGTGTTCACGTTCGCCGCGCGCATCGTGTCGACGTCGGCGCGCGACAGGATGCCCGACTCGGTCACGACGATGCGGTCGGCCGGAATCATGTCGAGCATGTCGAGCGTCGTGCCGATCGACGTCTCGAACGTGCGCAGGTTGCGGTTGTTGATGCCGAGGAGCGGGGTCTTCAGCGTCAGCGCCTGCTCCATTTCGTCGCGGTCGTGCACCTCGACCAGCACCGCGAGCCCGAGCGAGTGCGCATACGCCTCGAGATCCTGCATCAGCGGCGTGTCGAGCGCGGCGGCGATCAGCAGGATCGCGTCCGCGCCCATCGCGCGCGCTTCGAGGATCTGGTAGGCGTCGACGATGAAGTCCTTGCGCAGCACCGGCAGCGTGCAGGCCGCGCGCGCTTCCTCGAGATAGCGCACGCCGCCCTGGAAGAACTGCTCGTCGGTCAGCACTGACAGGCACGCGGCGCCGTGCGCGGCGTACGAGCGGGCGATGTCGGCCGGCACGAAGTGCTCGCGCAGCACGCCTTTCGACGGGCTGGCCTTCTTGATTTCGGCGATCACGGCGGCCTGGCCGGCCGCGTGTTTCGCGCGCAGCGCGCCGGCGAAGTCACGCAGGTCGCGCGCGGACGCGTCCAGCTTCAGCGCCTCGAGCGGCGTGCTGCGCATGGCCGCCGCGATTTCTTCGCGCTTGACGGCAATGATTCGTTCGAGAATGTCGCTCATGGGAGTCTCGTGCTTGATTCGGGTTCGAAAGGGCGGATCAGCGCTTGAGCTGCTGCGTGAAGCGCACCAGCTCGTCGACTTTCGCGCGCGCCTTGCCGCTCGCGATGGCCTCGCGAGCGAGCTGGATGCCGTCGGCGATCGACGCGGCGATGTTCGCCGCATACAGCGCGGTGCCCGCGTTCAGCGTGACGATCTCGCGCGCGACGCCCGGCTGGTTGTCGAGCGCGCCGAGCAGCATCACGCGCGATTCGTCGGCATTTTCCACCTTCAGCGAGCGGTTCGACACCATCTGCAGGCCGAAGTCCTCCGGATGGATCTCGTATTCGTGCACCTGGCCGTCGCGCAGTTCGCCGACGAGCGTCGCGGCGCCGAGCGACACCTCGTCCATCCCGTCCTTGCCGTACACGACCAGCACGTGCTGCGCGCCGAGGCGCTGCATCACGCGCACCTGGATGCCGACGAGGTCGGGGTGGAACACGCCCATCAGCTGGTTCGGCGCGCCGGCCGGGTTGGTCAGCGGGCCGAGGATGTTGAAGATCGTCCGCACGCCGAGCTCGCGGCGCACCGCCGCGATGTTCTTCATCGCCGGGTGATGGTTCGGCGCGAACATGAAGCCCATGCCGGTCTCGGCGATCGAGGCGGCCACCTGGTCCGGCTGCAGGTCGATGTTGACGCCGAGCGCCTCGAGTACGTCGGCGCTGCCGGACTTGCTCGACACGCCGCGGTTGCCGTGTTTCGCGACCTTCGCGCCGGCCGCCGCGGTGACGAACATCGACGCGGTCGAGATGTTGAACGTGTGCGAGCCGTCGCCGCCGGTGCCGACGATGTCGACGAAGTTCGAGTTGTCCTGCACCTGCACGTGGTTCGCGAATTCGCGCATCACGGTTGCGGCGGCGGCGATCTCGCCGATCGTCTCCTTCTTCACGCGCAGGCCGGTGATGATCGCGGCGGCCATCACCGGCGACATGTCGCCGCGCATGATGAGCCGCATCAGGTGCAGCATCTCGTCGTGGAAGATCTCGCGGTGCTCGATCGTGCGCTGCAGCGCTTCCTGGGGGGTGATCGTCATCGTGCGGCTCCGGTCAGGCGGCGTGTGCCGCCGCGGCACGGACCTGCTTCAGAAAGTTCTCGAGCAGCGCGTGGCCGTGCTCGGACAGGATCGATTCAGGGTGGAACTGCACGCCTTCGATCGGCAGCGTCTTGTGACGCACGCCCATGATTTCGCCGTCGTCGGTCCACGCGGAGACCTCGAGGCAGTCCGGCAGCGATTCGCGCTCGATCGCGAGCGAGTGGTAGCGCGTGACGTCGAAATGCTTCGGCAGGTCGGCGAACACGCCGCGGCAGTCGGTTTCGATCCGGCTCACCTTGCCGTGCATGATGGTCGTCGCGCGCACGACGCGGCCGCCGAACGCCTCGCCGATCGCCTGGTGGCCGAGGCATACACCGAGGATCGGCTTCTTGTCGGCGAATTCGCGCAGCACGTCGAGCGTGATGCCCGCGTGCTGCGGGTTGCTCGGGCCGGGCGACAGGCAGATCGAGTCGGGATTCAGGCGCGCGATCTCGTCGAGCGTGATTTCGTCGTTGCGGTAAGTGCGCACGTCCTCGCCCAGTTCGCCGAAGTACTGGACCAGGTTGTAGGTGAACGAGTCGTAGTTGTCGATCATGAGCAGCATGGTCAGTCTCCGGTCAGAAGTCGCTGTCGAGGCCGTCTTGGACCTGTTCGGCCGCACGCAGCACCGCGCGCGCCTTGTTCTCGGTCTCTTGCCATTCGGATTCGGGCACCGAATCCGCGACGACGCCGGCCGCCGCTTGCACATACAGGTTGCCGTTGTGGATCAGGCCCGTGCGGATCGCGATCGCGAGATCCATCTCGCCGGAGAACGACAGGTAGCCGACGGCGCCGCCGTACAGCCCGCGCTTGATCGGCTCGAGCTCGTCGATCAGCTCCATCGCGCGCACCTTCGGCGCGCCCGACAGCGTGCCGGCCGGGAACGTCGCGCGCAGCACGTCGTAGTTCGTCATGCCGGGCTTCAGCTTGCCTTCGACCGAGCTGACGATGTGCTGCACGTGCGAGTATTTCTCGATCACCATCTTGTCGGTCACCTGCACCGAGCCGATTTCGGCGATGCGGCCCACGTCGTTGCGCGCAAGGTCGATCAGCATCACGTGCTCGGCGACTTCCTTCGGGTCGTTGAGCAGCTCGGTCGCGAGTTCCGCGTCGCGTTCCGGCGTGTTGCCGCGCGGGCGCGTGCCGGCGAGCGGGCGGATCGTGACGATCTGGTCGTCGCCGCGCTTCTCCTGGCGCACGAGGATTTCCGGCGACGCGCCGACCACGTGGAAATCGCCGAAGTTGTAGTAATACATGTACGGCGACGGGTTCAGCGAGCGCAGCGCGCGGTACAGCGACAGCGGGTTGTCGCGATACGGCTTCGTCAGGCGCTGGCCGACCTGGACCTGCATCAGCTCGCCGGCCGCGATGTATTCCTTCGCCTGGCGCACGGCGGCCAGATAGTCTTCCTTCTTGAACTCGCGGAACGTCTCGGTGCGCACGCTCGCCGACGTGACGGGCGGCTGCACGGTCGCGCGCAGGCGCTGCTTCAGTTCGCGCAGGCGCTGCTTCGCCTTCGCGTACGCCTCGGGCTGGCTCGGGTCCGCGTAGATGATCAGGTACAGCTTGCCGGCGAGGTTGTCGATCACCGCGACTTCCTCGGTCAGCAGCAGCTGGATGTCGGGCAGGCCGAGATCGTCGTGCGGCGCGGTGTGCGCGAGCTTCTTCTCGATGTAGCGCACCGCGTCGTAGCCGAAATAGCCGGCGAGGCCGCCGCAGAAGCGCGGCAGGCCGGGGCGCTGCGCGACCTTGAAGCGCGCCTGGAACGCGGCGATGAATTCGAACGGGTCGCCGTCGTGCGTCTCGACGACCTTGCCGTCGCGCACGACTTCCGATACGCCGTTGCGGGTGCGCACGAGCGTGCGCGCCGGCAGGCCGATGAACGAATAGCGGCCGAAGCGTTCGCCGCCGACCACCGATTCGAGCAGGAACGAGTTGGCGCCGCTGCGTTCCGGCTGCGCCAGTTTCAGGTAGAGGGACAGCGGCGTTTCGAGGTCGGCCAGCGCTTCCGCGATCAGCGGGATGCGGTTGTAGCCTTCGTTCGCGAGCGATTGGAATTCGAGTTCAGTCATGTTCCGGTCCTGTTCGGGACAACACGGCGGAATGCGCCGGGGATCACGTGGAGCTGCGCGGGCTGCCGTCGGCGGAATGGCGGTCGATCGTGGTGTGCCTGGTGCCGGCGGGCGCATCCCGGAGCGCGAACGTCGCCAGCCTGCGGCCGTGCCTGAACGGAATCGTTCGGGCGCGATACGGCGGTAGGTGAAGCGGCGATCGGCGCGCGGGTGCGCAGCGAGATAAAAAACGGTGCTGAAGACGAGCTTCAGCGGACCTCATCGATGAGAGGTTAGCGCGACCAGCGACGCCAGGGCCAGGCTCCCCGGTCGATGCTGCTCAGACTCCGTTTTTTATTCAGAAACATGCGGATGGAAGAAAAATTCAGAGGATTTGCCGGCCGGCGTTGTGTGCGGAAATCGCGCGTGCCGCAGCCAGCAGCGAACCGACTATACCATCCGAATTTATCGTTTGTATAGCTTTGCCGTGGTTGTAGCCGTACGGCACCGTCAGCGTTGCCATGCCGGCCGCGCGGCCCGCCAGCGCATCGTTTTCCGAGTCGCCGATCGCGACCGTCGCCGCGGCCGCGACACCGAGCGCGTCGCACGCGGTCAGCATCGGCAGCGGGTCCGGTTTCTTGCGCGGCACGCTGTCGCCGCCGAGCACGATGCCGAAGCGGTCGATCAGCCCGTATTGCTCGAGCAGCTCGACCGCGAAGCGATGCGGCTTGTTGGTCACGCACGCGAGCTTGATGCCGTCGGCGCGCAGCGCGTCGAGGCCGGCCGCGACGTCCGGGTAGAGGCGCGTGTGGCGGCCGTTGATTTTCGCGTACTCGGCCTGGTAGATCGCGAGCGCGTCGTCGAAGCGCGCCTGCGCGTCGTGCGTGCTGAAGCGCGGCTTCAGCACGCTCTGGATCAGATGCTCGGAGCCCTTGCCGACGTAGCCGATCACCTCGTCGCGCGAGGTCGCCGGCGCGTCCAGCTGCGCGAGCATGCCGTTCAGGCCGGCGGTGAAATCGTCTGCGGTATCGACCATCGTGCCGTCGAGGTCGATCAGCGCCGCGTCGATGCGCGGCGCCGCGAAGCGGATCGGTGCGGCGCCGTCGGGCGCGTGGCCGGCGAGATTCGGCTCGGCCACGTTCAGCTCCGCTCGACGGTCGCGAGCTGGCCGCGCATCTCGTCGATCACCTTGCGATAGTCGGGCTTGCCGAAGATCGCCGAGCCCGCGACGAAGGTGTCCGCGCCCGCCGCCGCGATTTCCGCGATGTTGTCGATCTTCACGCCGCCGTCCACCTCGAGCAGGATTTCGCGGCCGGTGCGCTCGGTGTAGGCGTCCAGGCGCGCGCGCGTTTCGCGCAGCTTGTTCAGCGTTTCCGGAATGAACGACTGGCCGCCGAAGCCCGGGTTGACCGACATCAGCAGCACGAAGTCGAGGCGATCCATCACGTGGTCGAGATAGTTCAGCGGCGTCGCCGGGTTGAACACGAGGCCGGCCTTGCAGCCGTGGTCGCGGATCAGCGACAGCGTGCGGTCGATGTGGTCGGAGCCTTCCGGATGGAAGCTGATCAGGTTCGCGCCGGCTTTCGCGAAGTCGGGCACGATGCGGTCGACCGGGCGTACCATCAGGTGCACGTCGATCGGCACCTGCACGTGCGGGCGGATCGCTTCGCAGACCAGCGGGCCGATCGTCAGGTTCGGGACATAATGGTTGTCCATCACGTCGAAGTGGATCCAGTCGGCGCCGGCGGCGACCACGTTGCGGACTTCTTCGCCGAGCCGTGCGAAGTCGGCCGACAGGATGCTGGGGGCGATGCGGAATTGAGTCATGGCTGGGGGAGCGGGGACGCTGCGGCGCAAAACCGCCATTCTACCGCCGGGCGGCCGCACGCGCGGTTGCGGGCCGGTGCCGCATGCCGCAGAATGCCGAACCAAAGCGGCGCATCTTCGGCCCGGCGTCGCACGACGCCCGCACGGGCCGGTCACTATCCAGCGGAATCACCATGAGTCAGTATCAGTTCACCGTGACGGTGAAAACCAGCTACTTGCCGGAACAATCCGACCCCGAACGCCGTCAATATGCATTCGCGTACACGCTGACGATCCGCAACAGCGGACAGGTCGCGGCACAGCTGATCGCGCGTCACTGGATCATTACCGACAGCGAGAGCCACGTGCAGGAGGTGAAGGGGCTGGGGGTCGTCGGCCACCAGCCGCTGCTGCAGCCGGGCGAACAGTTCGAATACACGAGCTGGGCGGTGATCGCGACGCCGGTCGGCACGATGCGCGGGTCGTACTTCTGCGTGGCGGAGGATGGCGAGCGCTTCGAGGCGCCGATCGACGAATTCGCGCTGCACATGCCGCGCACGCTGCATTGAGCGTGCGGTCGCGGCGGAATCAGCGCGGCTGACGGTCGTTGTTGCGGGCGTGCTTCTTTCTGCCCGAGGCTGTCCACGCGACGATGAAGATCAGCAGGGCGAGCGCAAGGAAAGCTTCCAGCGCGAAGATGAGCATCGGATATTGGTCGAGAAGATCTGACATGGCGGTTTCCATCAAGAACGGACATTGTATGTGGTTTGGGCCCCGGGCGGCCGGGTGGGCGGCGGCGGTCGCGACGGCGGCGCTGCTTGCCGCGTGCGGCGGCGCGCCGACGCGGACGTCTTCCATGAAGCCGCCGAGCGGCGCCGCGATCGTGCCGGGGCAGGTCGCCGGCGCGCGGCTGACGCCGGTCGCGTGGCAGCAGGTGCCGGGCTGGCAGGACGATTCGCTGATCGGCGCGACGGCCGCGCTGCGGCAGAACTGCGCACGGCTCTCGCGCCAGCCGGCGTGGCAGCGTGCGTGCGCGGCCGCCGAGCGGCTCGACGAGCTCGACATCAGCAGCGCGCGCGCATTCTTCGAAACGTATTTCACGCCGTTCCAGTTCGCGAACAGCGACGGCACGCTCGACGGGCTCGTCACCGGCTATTACGAGCCGCTGCTGCACGGCTCGCGCGTGCGGCGCGGGCCTTATCAGACCGCGCTCTACCGCTGGCCGTCCGGCTATCGCGCGGGCGCCGCGCTGCCGGCGCGCGCGCAGCTCGAGCGCGCCGGCGTCCTGAACGGCAACGAGCTCGTGTGGGTGGACGATCCGATCGAGGCGTTCTTCCTGCAGGTACAGGGTTCGGGGCGGGTCCTGCTCGACGACGGCTCGGTGATGCGCGTCGGCTACGGCGGCACCAACAACCAGCCGTATCGCTCGATCGGCAAGTGGCTGCTCGACCGCGGCGAGCTGACGCCCGCGCAGGCGACGATGCAGGGCATCAAGGCGTGGGCGAAGGCGAACCCCGCGCGCGTCGACGCGTTGCTCGACACGAATCCGCGCTTCGTGTTCTTCCGCGAAATGCCGTCGAAGGAAAACGTGCCGCACGGCGGCTCGGATGGCCCGGTCGGCGCGCTCGGCGTGCCGCTGACGCCCGAGCGTTCGATCGCGGTCGATCCGTCGGCGATTCCGCTCGGCACGCCGGTCTTCCTGCAGACGACGCGTCCGCTGTCCAACACGCCGATGAACCGCCTCGTGTTCGCGCAGGACACGGGCACCGCGATCAAGGGCGGCGTGCGCGCCGATTACTTCTGGGGGCTCGGCGACGATGCGGGCGACCAGGCCGGACGGATGAAGCAGATCGGCCGGATGTGGCTGCTGTTCCCGAATTCGTGATTCGACGCACGGAGCCATACGAAAATGCCCGATCGGTGTGAGCCGGTCGGGCATTTTTCATGGCGGCGCGCGTCATGCGCGCCTCGGCCGCGGGTGTGCGATCCGCCCGTCAGCCCTTGCGCTTGTCGACGACCCGGCGCGCCTTGCCGACCGAGCGCTCGATACCGTTCACCGGCAGCACGTTGACGATTGCCGTCACGCCGATCAGCGACTTGATGTCGTGCGTGAGCGCGTGTCTTGCCGCGTCGATCGCCGTCGTGTCCGGCGCGGTCTCGGGGCAGGGCTCGACGTTCAGCGTCAGCACGTCGAGCGGCCCCTCCTTGGTCAGCACGATCTGGTAGTGCGGCGCGAGCGCGCGCTGCTTGAGCAGCTGTTCCTCGATCTGCGTCGGGAATACGTTCACGCCACGCACGATCATCATGTCGTCCGAGCGGCCGGTGATCTTTTCCATCCGGCGCATCGTGCGCGCGGTGCCCGGCAGGAGACGGGTCAGGTCGCGCGTCCGATAGCGGATGATCGGCAGCGCCTCCTTGGTCAGCGACGTGAACACGAGCTCGCCCAGCTCGCCGTCGGGCAGCACCTCGCCGGTATCGGGGTCGATGATTTCAGGGTAGAAGTGGTCTTCCCAGATCGTCGGGCCGTCCTTGGTCTCCACGCATTCGGACGCGACGCCCGGGCCCATCACCTCGGACAGGCCATAGATGTCGACCGCGTCGATGCCCATGCGGCGCTCGATTGCCGTGCGCATGTCGTTGGTCCATGGCTCGGCGCCGAAGATGCCGATGCGCAGCGAACTCTGCGCGGGATCGAGGCCCTGCCGCTCGAATTCGTCGGCGATCGACAGCATGTAGCTGGGCGTCACCATGATGATGTCCGGGCGGAAATCCTGGATCAGTTGCACCTGCTTCTCGGTCTGGCCGCCACCGAACGGGATCACGGTCAGCCCGGCGCGTTCCGCGCCGTAATGCGCGCCGAGCCCGCCCGTGAACAGCCCGTAGCCATAGCTCACGTGAACCTTGTCGCCCTGGCGCGCGCCGGCGGCGCGGATCGAACGCGCGACCACGTTGGCCCACGTATCGATGTCGCGCGCGGTGTAGCCGACGACCGTCGGTTTGCCGGTTGTACCCGACGATGCGTGGATGCGCGAGATCTGGTCCTGCGGCACCGCGAACATGCCGAACGGATAGCTGTCGCGCAGGTCGCTCTTGGTGGTGAACGGGAAGCGGGACAGGTCGGCCAGCGTTTTCAGGTCGTCCGGATGCACGCCCGCGTCGTCGAATTTGCGTCGATACACCGGGGAATGCAGGTAGGCATGCCGGAGCGACCATTGGAGGCGTTCGAACTGCAGCGCGGTCAGCTCGTCGCGCGTCGCGGTCTCGATCGGCTCGAGCGGTAGCGGGGTAGTCATGCGTGTCTCCAATGCTTGTTATGTGCGCGGCGTTGCGTCAGCGGTCTTCCGGAATGACGGTGCCCTTGATCTGGGCGGACTTGCCGCGGAACATCGCGACGGTTTCGCCGGCCCGGTTCGTGACGCGGATGTCGTAGATGCCGTATCGGCCGTTGCGCGTCTGCTCGACCGCTTCCGCGGTCAGCACGTCGCCGCCCAGCACCGGGCGCAGGTATTCGATCGAACAGCCGGCCGCGACGGTGCTGAGGTTGTACGAATTGCAGGCGAATGCGAACGTCGAATCGGCGAGCGTGAAGATGAGCCCGCCGTGGCAGATCTGGTGGCCGTTCAGGAAGTCGTCGCGCACCGGCATGCGCATGCGCGCATAGCCGGGCCGGATTTCCGCGAGTTCCATGCCCAGCGCGCGGCTGCATGCGTCGGCGTCGTACATGGTCTTGGCGGTGGCTTGCGCGAGCGCATCGGCGCTGGGCGTGTCGGTTGAGGCGGTCATGTCAGCGCCCCTCGAAGCGTGGCGCGCGCTTCTCGATGAACGCCTGCACGCCTTCCGCGTAATCGTGCGACTGGCCGAGCTTGCGCTGCAGGTCGCGTTCCAGGTCGAGTTGCTGATCGAGCGTGTGCGTGATGCTTTCGCGCATCGCCTGCTTGATCGATGCGATCGCGAGCGTCGGCTGCTGCGCAAGCTGGGCGGCGAGCTGGCGGGCCGTTGCGGCGAGCGCATCGTCGTCGACCGCGCGCCAGATCAGGCCCCATTGCTCGGCCTGCTCGGCGCTCAGCTTGTCGCCGGTCAGCGCGAGCCCGAGCGCGCGCGCCATGCCGACGCGTTGCGGCAGGAACCAGGTGCCGCCGGAGTCCGGCACGAGTCCGATCTTCACGAATGCCTGGATGAAGCTGCTCGAGCGTGCGGCCAGCACGAGGTCGCACGCGAGCGCGAGGTTGGCGCCCGCGCCGGCGGCCGTGCCGTTCACCGCGGCGATCACCGGCATCGGCAGGCGCTGCAGATGCCGGACCAGCGGATTGAAATGCTCGTCGATCAGTGCGCCGAGATCGGTGGTCGCACCGGGGGTGAAGTCGAGGTCGGCGAGATCCTGGCCGGCGCAGAAGCCGCGGCCCGCGCCCGTCAGGATCAGTGCGCGCGCGCCGCTGGTCGAGACTTCATCGAGCGCCGACCGCAGTTCGCGATGCATCGCACGCGTGAAGCTGTTCAGCTTGTCCGGACGGTTGAGCGTGAGCGTGGCCACGCGGGCCGCGTGATCGATATCCAGCTGAATCGCCTGATATGACATGCAGTGTCTCCTGGATGACTCCGTTATGGATGCGTCGCGCGTCGGCTATACCCGCTCGATCGCGAGTGCGATGCCTTGCCCGACGCCGATGCACATCGTGCAGAGCGCGAAGCGGCCGCCAATGCGCTCGAGTTGATACAGGGCGGTGGTCACGAGCCGCGCGCCGGACGCGCCGAGCGGGTGGCCGAGCGCGATCGCGCCGCCGTTCGGGTTCACGCGCGGATCGTCGTCCGCGACGCCGAGCATGCGCAGCACCGCAAGGCCCTGCGATGCGAACGCCTCGTTCAGTTCGATCACGTCGAACTGGTCGATCGTCATGCCGAGCTGACCCAGCAGCTTCCGGGCGGCCGGCGCCGGGCCGATGCCCATCACGCGCGGCTCGACGCCTGCCGTCGCCATGCCGACGACCCGTGCGCGGCGGCGCAGGCCGTACTGGTCGGCTGCGTCTGCATTGGCGAGCAGCAGCGCGCACGCGCCGTCGTTGACGCCCGATGCGTTGCCGGCCGTGACCGTGCCGTCCGGGCGCACGACGCCCTTGAGCTTCGCGAGCGCCTCCAGCGACGTCTCGCGCGGATGCTCGTCGCGCGACACGACGAGCGGGTCGCCCTTCTTCTGCGGAATCGTCACCGCGACGATTTCCTCGGCGAGCGAGCCGTCCTGCTGCGCACGCGCGGCCTTCTGCTGGCTGCGCAGCGCGAACAGGTCCTGGTCCGCGCGGCTGATGTTGTAGTCGGTCGCGACGTTCTCGCCCGTCTCCGGCATCGAATCGACGCCGTATTGCTGCTTCATCAGCGGGTTGATGAAGCGCCAGCCGATCGTCGTGTCGAAGATGTCGGCCTGGCGTGCGAACGCAGTTGCCGACTTGCCCATCACGAACGGCGCGCGGGTCATGCTCTCGACGCCGCCGGCGATCATCAACCGCGCTTCACCAGATTTGATCGCGCGTGCAGCCGTCCCGACGGCGTCCATCCCGGAGCCGCACAGGCGGTTGATCGCCGAGCCCGGCACGTCGATCGGCAGGCCCGCCAGCAGCGCGGACATGCGCGCGACGTTGCGGTTGTCCTCGCCCGCCTGGTTCGCGCAGCCGTAGATCACGTCGTCGATCGCCGACCAGTCGACGTCGCGGTTGCGCTCGATCAGCGCCCGGATCGGCACCGCGCCGAGGTCGTCGGCGCGGACGTCTTTCAAGGCGCCGCCGTAGCGGCCAATGGGAGTGCGAATCGCGTCGCAGATATAGGCGTCATTCATGGGCGTATCGATGAAAGGCGAACCCGCCGGTTGGCGGATTCGTTCATGGTAGAGGACCAGGCGGCGTTTGCACGTCGGCCGTTCGGGTTATGCCGTTTGGCCGGCTTCCGCAGGCGCTGCCTTCGGGGCAACATGCACTCGGCTCTGCACGACGCGGAACCGGCTGGCGACGAATGCCGAATCGGCCAGCGCCGCATTCGCAGCCGGGTTCGCGCCGGTGCCGTGGAAATCCGAGAACGCGGCGGACTGGTTGACGAACACGCCCCCCGTCAGGTTGATCGACAACGCGACGCCGCCCCGCACCGCGGCATCGTGCGCTGCGTCGATCACGGCATCGTCGGTGCTGTAGACAGAGAGCGTCAGCGCGCCGTGCTCGGCGGCGATCGCGCCGGCGAGGTCGAGCGACTGGGCCGTCGAGTCGGTCGCGATCACGAACGAGATCGGGCCGAACCATTCCTGCGTGAATTTCTCGTGGTCGGCGGCGTCGAGCTGGAGCACGAGCGGCGTGCGCACGCGTGCGTCGGGGAACGCGGGGTGCTGCAGCGTCAGGCTGTCCGCGAGCACGGGGCCGAGTTTGCGGGCGTCGTCGATCCGCGCGGTCACGCCGCCGTTCTGGATCGCGCCGATCAGTTCGACCGAGCGTGCCGGGTCGCCGGTCAGTTTCTGTACGGCGCCGGCGATCGACTGGGCGACTTCGTCGAAGCTCACGTGCCCGTCGGCGGTCCGGATGCCGTCGCGCGGCACGTAGATGTTCTGCGGCGCCGTGCACATCTGCCCGGAGTAGAGCGACAGCGAGAAGGCGATGTTCTTTGCGGCGGCCTTCAGGTCGTCCACGGAATCGATCACGATCTGGTTGACGCCGGCCTTTTCGGTATAGACCTGGGCCTGGTGAGCGTTGCGTTCGAGCCAGGTGCCGTTTTGCGTGCTGCCGGTGAAGTCGATCAGCTTGATGTCCGGGCGCAGCGCGAGGTCCTGTACGAGGGCACCGTCGTTCGGCTCGGTCGCGAGGAGCGTGACGACATTCGGATCGAAGCCGGCTTCGCGCAGCACGTCGCGCGCGATCCGGACGGTGATCGCGAGGGGCAGGATCGCGCCCGGATGCGGTTTGACGATCACGGTATTGCCGGTCGCCAGGTCGGCGAAGAGGCCCGGGTAGCCGTTCCAGGTCGGGAACGTGCAGCAGCCGAGTACGAGCCCGGTGCCGCGCGGGACGATCGTATAGCGCTTGTGCATTGCGAGCGGCGGGTTCTTGCCTTGCGGTTTTTCCCAATGAGCGTCGGCCGGGATGCGTCGCAGTTCGTCCCATGCATACGCGAGGGCCTCGAGCGCGCGGTCCTGCGCGTGCGGGCCACCTGCCTGGAACGCCATCATGAATGCCTGGCCGGTGGTGTGCATGACGCTGTAGGCAATCTCGAAGCTGGCGCGATTCAGGCGCGCGAGGATTTCCATGCTGACGCCGATCCATGCGGTCGGACCGGCCTCGCGCCACGTGCGCTGGGCTGCCGTGGCCGCGGCGATCAGCTCATCGGGCGTCGATTTCGGGTACCGCACGCCCAGTCCGATGCCGTACGGCGACTTCTCCGAGCCGATCGTCTCGCCGGAAGCGGGCTGGTCGAGTGCAAAGGTCTTGTCGAGGTGCGATTTGAACGCGGCTTCGCCGTCGGCGTTGGCACTTTCCCCGTACACTTTGGGGCTCGGCATTTCGACGAACGCGCTCCAGTAACCGCGGCTCTCGAGGGCGGCAAGTGCGTGCTTCAGCGTGGCTTCGTGCTTCGTGAACAGTGGATGGGTCATGGCGGCAGCCTGATGGACGTTGAAGGGAATGGATCCGTTTAATTAACCGACCGGTTGGTCGGAGAATGGTAGCATCAAACTATTCGCGTGTGCGTGGCGTTTCACATTTCATTGATCGAGGGGAAATCGATGGCTTACGAGAACATCGTGGTGGAGACCCGGGGCCGTGTCGGCCTCATTACGCTGAATCGACCGAAGGCGCTGAATGCGCTGAATGACGCACTGATGGACGAACTGGGCGTGGCGCTCAAGGCGTTCGATGCCGACGAAGGCATCGGTGCGATCGTCATGACGGGCAGCGAGAAGGCGTTTGCCGCGGGGGCGGACATCGGCATGATGGCGACCTATTCCTATATGGATGTCTACAAGGGCGACTACATCACGCGAAACTGGGAAGTCATTCGCCAGATTCGCAAGCCGATCATTGCCGCGGTAGCAGGCTTCGCGCTGGGTGGCGGCTGTGAACTGGCGATGATGTGCGACATCATCTTCGCGGCGGATACGGCGAAGTTCGGTCAACCTGAAATCAAGCTCGGCGTCATGCCGGGGGCGGGTGGTACGCAGCGCCTGCCGCGTGCGGTATCGAAGGCAAAGGCGATGGACATGTGCCTGACCGCGCGCTTCATGGATGCGGCGGAGGCCGAGCGGGTGGGCCTGGTGTCGCGCGTGCTGCCGGCCGACAAGCTGCTGGACGAGGCCATCGAAGCCGCTACGACGATTGCCGAGTATTCGCTGCCGGCCGTCATGATGGTCAAGGAGTCGGTAAACCGGGCGTACGAGACCACGCTGGCCGAGGGCGTGCACTTCGAGCGCCGGCTGTTTCATTCGATGTTTGCAACGGAAGATCAGAAGGAAGGGATGGCGGCGTTCGTCGAAAAGCGGAAGCCGGTGTTCAAGCACCGCTGACGGGCGGCATGTCGGATGCGGCGCAGTGTGACCGTTGGGCTGAGCGCCCATCGGTTGCGCGGTCGCTTCGACTGGGCCTATCCAATTAAAGGGCTCCGCACGCGCAGCGTGCGGAGCCCTTTAAATTTTTTCACGAAACCCCTTGCGCATCTCGCGTGGGGTGCCTAGAATCACGCCTCTTTCGCGCTAACGGAAACGCAGCGCGGAAGGGGAAGCGAAGCTGGTGGTGTGTCGCAGGATGGGGCGCGCGGCTGGCTGAGAAGAAGAACCCCGCAGTCGCAACGATGTAGTAAAAAAGTTGTTGACGAACTGCGAAACACGGTTCATAATCTCGCTTCTCTGCTGCTGAAAACGCAGCGCTGCTGGGAAACAAGGCCAACGCCGAATTTCTCGCAGAAACGCTCTTTAAAAAT
>NZ_PTXL01000014.1 GCF_004343775.1 Burkholderia sp. SRS-46
CCACCGGCCGCCTCGCGCCGCCCCCTTCCCCCCGCCCTGCTCGATGCGCTGCGCGCCGCCTTCGGCGAGCGCGTGTCAACGGCCGACGCGGTGCGCGCGCATCACGGCCGCGACGAATCGCCGTTCGACCCGCAACTGCCCGACGCGGTCGTGTTCGCGCACAGCGCCGACGAGGTCCGGCAAGTCGTGTCGCTCTGCGCGCTCTACGGCGTCCCGCTGATCCCGTACGGCGCGGGCTCGTCGCTCGAGGGCCACCTGCTCGCGGTGCGCGGCGGCGTGTCGCTCGACCTGTCCGAGATGAACCGCGTGCTGTCGATCAACGCGGAAGACCTCACCGTGACGGTCGAACCGGGCATCACGCGCAAGGCGCTCAACGATGCGCTGCGCGACACCGGCCTGTTCTTCCCGATCGACCCCGGCGCCGACGCGAGCATCGGCGGCATGACCGCGACCCGCGCGTCCGGCACCAACGCCGTGCGCTACGGCACGATGCGCGAGAACGTGCTCGGCCTCACCGCGGTGCTCGCCGACGGCCGCACGGTGAAGACCGGCTCGCGCGCGCGCAAGTCGTCGGCCGGCTACGACCTCACGCGCCTGTTCGTCGGCTCCGAAGGCACGCTCGGCGTGATCACCGAAATCACGCTGCGCCTGCATCCGCAGCCGGAAGCCGTGTCGGCCGCGATCTGCACGTTCCCGTCGATGGGCGACGCGGTGCGCACCGTGATCGAAACGATCCAGATCGGCGTGCCGATCGCGCGCGTCGAGTTCGTCGATTCGCTCGCGATCCGCTCGATCAACCGCCACTCGAACCTGACGCTCACCGAGGCGCCGACGCTGTTCTTCGAATTCCACGGCACCGAAGCCGGCGTGAAGGAACAGGCGGAGCTGGTCGAAGCGCTGGCCGGCGACAACCACGGCCAGGGCTTCGAATGGGCGACCCGGCCCGAAGACCGCAGCCGGCTCTGGGCCGCGCGCCACAACGCGTTTTTCGCGATGCTGCAGCTGAAGCCGGGCTGCCGCGCGGTGACGACCGACGTCTGCGTGCCGATCTCGCAGCTCGCCGCCTGCGTCGAGGAAACCGAGGCAGACCTGCGCGCCTCGTCGCTGCCGTGCCCGATCGTCGGCCACGTCGGCGACGGCAATTTCCACGTCGCGATCCTGATCGATCCCGACAAGCCGGAGGAACTCGACGAAGCGGAGCGCATCAACGAGCGGATCGTCGAGCGCGCGCTGCGGATGGGCGGCACCTGCACGGGCGAGCACGGCGTCGGCCTGCACAAGATGCGCTTCCTGCCGAAGGAACATGGCGACAACGCGATCGACACGATGCGCGCGATCAAGCTCGCGCTCGACCCGCGCAACCTGATGAATCCCGGCAAGATCTTCACGTGCTGACCACGCAGGAGACCTCATGAACGCTCCCGAACTGTCGGCGGAGATGCGCGCGCAGCGCCAGC
The DNA here is from genome assembly GCF_004343775.1 of Burkholderia sp. SRS-46. Lineage (GTDB taxonomy): Bacteria > Pseudomonadota > Gammaproteobacteria > Burkholderiales > Burkholderiaceae > Burkholderia. Next base: position 1,458 of record NZ_PTXL01000014.1, read on the forward strand.
GCGAAGTGGTGCAGGCGCTGATGGCCGTGCTGCCGACGCATTGCCTGCTGTATCGCGAGGAAGACACCGCGCCGTACGAGTGCGACGGCCTGTCCGCCTACCGGCGCCTGCCGCTCGCGGTCGCGCTGCCCGAGACGGAATCGCAGGTGCAGCGCATCGTGCAGATCTGCCGGCGGATGGAAGTGCCGATCGTGCCGCGCGGTGCGGGCACGAGCCTGTCGGGCGGCGCGCTGCCGATCTCGCTGGGCGTCGTGCTGTCGCTCGCGCGCTTCACGCGCGTCGTCGAAATCGACCCGTACGCGCGCACGGCGACCGTGCAGCCCGGCGTGCGCAATCTCGCGATCTCCGAGGCCGCCGCGCCGTATGGCCTGTACTACGCGCCGGACCCGTCGTCGCAGATCGCCTGCACGATCGGCGGCAACGTCGCGGAAAACTCGGGCGGCGTGCACTGCCTCAAGTACGGGCTGACCGTGCACAACGTGATGCGCGTGCGCGCGGTGACGATCGACGGCGAGATCGTCGAGTTCGGCTCGCTCGCGCTCGACACGCCGGGCCTCGACCTGCTCGCGGTCACGATCGGCAGCGAGGGGATGTTCGCGATCGTCACCGAGGTCACGGTGAAGCTGATCCCGAAGCCGCAAACCGCGCAGCTCGTGATGGCGAGCTTCGACGACGTGGTCAAGGGCGGCGAGGCGGTCGCGGCGATCATCGCGTCGGGGATCATCCCCGCCGGCCTCGAAATGATGGACAAGCCGGCCACCCAGGCGGTCGAGGCGTTCACGCATGCGGGCTACGACGTCGACGCGAAGGCGATCCTGCTGTGCGAATCGGACGGCACGCCCGAGGAGGTCGCCGAGGAAATCGTCCGGATGACCGCGGTGCTGCGCGAGCACGGCGCGACGCGCATCCAGGTGTCGCGCAACGAGAGCGAGCGGCTGCGCTTCTGGTCCGGCCGCAAGAACGCATTCCCGGCCGCCGGGCGGATTTCGCCCGACTATTACTGCATGGACGGCACCGTGCCGCGCCGCGCGATCGGCCCGCTGCTCGCGCGCATCGAGCAGCTCGAGCTGCGCTACGGGCTGCGCTGCATCAACGTGTTCCATGCCGGCGACGGCAACATGCATCCGCTGATCCTCTACAACGCGAACGACCCGGAGGAGCTGCACCGCGCCGAGCTGTTCGGCTCGGAGATCCTCGAATGCTGCGTGGAATTCGGCGGCACGGTGACGGGCGAGCACGGCGTCGGCGTCGAGAAGCTCAATTCGATGTGCGTGCAGTTTTCGCCGCAGGAGCGCGACGCGTTCTTCGCGGTCAAGCGCGCCTTCGATCCGCCCGGGCTGCTCAATCCGGACAAGGGCATTCCGACGCGGGCGCGCTGCGCCGAATACGGCCGCCAGCACGTGCGCGGCGCGCTGCTGCCGTTCCCCGAGCTGCCGCGCTTCTGACCCGCCGCGCCCGGCGCGCAGGCCGGGCGCGGCGCGTTTCATCCGTGAACCGGATCAGGGTCTGTTTACCTATGGAACGCGCATGCGAATGCCCGAAATCGCGCATAGGGCACGTTCCATAGGCAAACAGACCTTAGGGATAGTCGCGATGTGGATTCGCGCCGCCCCGGTACAATCGACCGGACAACGACACGGGACAACTAACCGATCATGGAAGAGGACGACATCGTCGCCGGGTGGGCCGAGCGCGTTCGCGCCGCCAGTGCCGACGGCCGGCCGCTGCGGATCCGCGGCGGCGGCACCAAGGACTGGTACGGCCAGGCGCTCGAGGGCGAGGTGCTCGACACGCGCGCGTTTCACGGCATCGTGTCGTACGACCCGGCCGAACTCGTCGTCACGGTGCGCGCGGGCACGCCACTCGCGCAACTCGAAACCGTCCTCGGCGAACGCGGCCAGATGCTGCCGTTCGAGCCGCCGCATTTCGGCCGCGCGGCCACCGTCGGCGGCTGCGTCGGGGCCGGCCTCGCGGGCCCGCGCCGCGCGACGTGTGGCGCACCGCGCGATTTCGTGCTGGGCGTCGCGCTGATGAACGGCCGCGGCGAGGTGCTGCGCTTCGGCGGGCAGGTCGTGAAGAACGTCGCCGGCTACGACGTGTCGCGGCTGATGGCCGGCTCGCTCGGCACGCTCGGGCTGATGCTCGAGCTGTCGATCAAGGTGCTGCCGGTGCCGGTCGCCGAGATCACGCTGAAGTTCGAGATGAGCGCGACCGACGCCGTGCGCAAGCTCAACGAATGGGGCGGCCACCCGCTGCCCGTCAGCGCGAGCGCATGGCGCAACGGCACGCTCGTGCTGCGCCTGTCCGGCGCGGAGGCCGCGGTGAAGGCCGCGAAGACGCTGCTCGGCGGCGAAGTCGTCGACGCGGTCGAGGCCGAGCGCTTCTGGGCCGGCCTGCGCGAGCACACCGACCCGTTCTTCAACGGCATTCCGCCGGGCTTCGCGCTGTGGCGCCTGTCGCTGCCGAGCATCACCGAGCCGATGCACCTGCCGGGCACCCAGCTGATGGAATGGGGCGGCGCGCAGCGCTGGTGGATCACCGACGCCGACGCGCAAACGGTCCGCATGAGCGCGAAACAGGCGGGCGGCCATGCGACGCTGTTCCGCGCGGGCGAATCGTACGACCGCAGCGCCGGCGTATTCACGCCGCTCCCCGCGCCGCTGATGAAAATCCACCGCGGACTGAAGGCGGCGTTCGACCCGGCGCGCGTCTTCAACCGCGGCCGGCTCTACCCCGATCTCTGAGGGCTCGATGCAGACGAACCTCGCCGATTTCATCCGCAATACGCCCGACGGCGACGAAGCCGACGCGATCCTGCGCAAGTGCGTGCACTGCGGGTTTTGCACCGCGACCTGCCCGACCTACCAGCTGCTCGGCGACGAGCTCGACGGCCCGCGCGGCCGCATCTACCTGATCAAGCAGATGGTCGAGGGCGCGCCGGTCACGCGCAGCACGCAGCAGCACCTCGACCGCTGCCTCACCTGCCGCAGCTGCGAGACCACCTGCCCGTCGGGCGTCGAGTACGGCCGGCTCGTCGAGATCGGCCGCAAGCACGTCGAGGCGCAGGTGCGGCGCCCCCTGTCGCAGCGGCTCGTACGCCGTGCGCTCGCGAGCTTCGTGCCGAACAGCGCGCTGTTCTCGCCGGTGATGCGGCTCGGCCAGCACGTGCGGCCGCTGCTGCCGAAGCGCCTGCGCGACAAGGTGCCGCCGCGCACCCGGCTGCTCGAGTGGCCGCACCGCTCCCATCCCCGCAAGATGCTGATGCTGGCCGGCTGCGTGCAGCCGTCGATGCTGCCGAACATCAACATCGCGACCGCGCGCGTGCTCGACGCGCTCGGCGTCGAGACCGTCGTCGCGCCCGAGGCCGGCTGCTGCGGCGCGATCCGGCTGCACCTGAACTATCACGACGAGGCGCTCGACGACGCGCGCCGCAACATCGACGCGTGGTGGCCGTATGTCGAGCAGGGCGTCGAGGCGATCGTGATGAACGCGTCCGGCTGCGGCGCGACGGTGCTCGAATACGCGCACCTGCTGCGCGACGACCCGGCCTACGCGGAGAAGGCGCAGCGCATCGTCGCGCTGACGCGCGACGTGTCCGACGTGCTGCTCGCGTTCGAGGCCGAGCTCGCGACGCTCGCGCGGCGCCGCGCGATCCACACGGTCGCGTACCATCCGCCGTGCACGCTGCAGCATGGCCAGCAGTCGCGCGGCAAGGTCGAGCGGCTGCTCGAGACGCTCGGCATCGACGTGCGCCTGCCCGCCGACAGCCACCTGTGCTGCGGTTCGGCCGGCACCTACTCGCTGACGCAGCCGTCGCTGTCGTACAAGCTGCGCAAGCAGAAGCTCGCGAAGCTGCAGGCGCTCGAGCCGCAGATGATCGTCTCCGCGAACATCGGCTGCATCGCGCACCTGCAAAGCGGCACGCAGATCCCGGTCGCGCACTGGGTCCAGCTCGTCGAGCACCTGCTGTACGGTTGAGCCCGCCGCACCGCCAGGCGCGCGTGCCGCATCGATACGCCCGGCGCCGATCCTCGCGCGCGGCGTCCGTATAATGGTGCGCAACGAAGCGCCGCGCGTCGGCGGCGCCACCGCTCCCGTGCCTGCTTCCGTGCCCGTCATGTCCGATCTCGCCGCCCGCCTCGATTCCGTTCACCTCCGCATCGCCGACGCCGCCCGCGCGGCCGGCCGCGATCCCGCTTCCGTCGCGCTGCTCGCCGTATCGAAGACGTTCCCCGCCGACGCGGTGCGCGCCGCGCATGCGGCCGGCCAGCGCGCGTTCGGCGAAAACTACGTGCAGGAGTCGATCGACAAGATCGACACGCTCGCCGCGCTGCGCGCCGATCTCGAATGGCATTTCATCGGGCCGCTGCAATCGAACAAGACGCGCGCCGTCGCCGAGCGCTTCGACTGGGTGCATTCGGTCGACCGGCTGAAGATCGCGCAGCGGCTCGCCGAGCAGCGCCCCGCGCACCTGCCGCCGCTCAACGTGTGCGTGCAGGTGAACATCAGCGGCGAGGCGTCGAAGAGCGGCGTCGCGCCGGCCGACGTCGCCGACGTCGCCCGCGCGGTGGCCGCGCTGCCGTCGCTGCGGCTGCGCGGCCTGATGGCGATTCCCGAACCTGCCGGCGACGCCGACGCGCAACGCGCGCCGCATCGCGCGCTGCGCGCGCTGTTCGACACGCTGCGCGCGAGCGGGCTGCCGCTCGACACGCTGTCGATGGGCATGTCCGCCGATCTCGAAGCGGCCGTGCTCGAAGGCGCGACGATCGTGCGGGTCGGCACCGCGATCTTCGGCGCGCGCGACTATTCCCTTTGATCCACTTGCTTATCCCGACATCATGAAAATTGCATTCATCGGCGGCGGCAACATGGCCGCGGCATTGATCGGCGGCCTCGTCAAGCGCGGCGTCGCCGCGGACGGCCTGTACGCGATCGACGTCAACGAAGACGTCCGCGCGCGCGCCGCGCAGCAATTCGGCATCCGCACCGGCGCGGCCATCGACGCGACGCTCGCGGATTACGACGCGATCGTGCTCGCGGTCAAGCCGCAGGTGCTGAAGGACGTCGCGCAGGCGCTCGCGCCGCATCTGAAGACGCAGCTCGTGATCAGCATCGCGGCGGGCATCCGCGGCACGGATCTCGCGCGCTGGCTCGGCGATTACGCGCGCGTCGTGCGCACGATGCCGAACACGCCGGCGCTCGTCGGCATGGGCGTGACGGGCCTCGCCGCGTTGCCAGGCGTCGATCCGGCGGGCCGCGAACTCGCGTCGGGCGTGCTCGGCGCGGTCGGCGAGATCGTCTGGTTCGACGACGAATCGCAGCTCGACGCGGTCACCGCGATTTCGGGCAGCGGCCCCGCGTACGTGTTCTATTTCATCGAGGCGCTGCAGGAAGCGGCGCGCCGCCTCGGCCTGAACGACGAGCAGGGCCGCGCGCTCGCGGTCGCGACGTTCACGGGCGCCGCGCAGCTCGCCGCGCAATCCGGCGAGCCGGCCGGCGTGCTGCGCGAGCGCGTGACGTCGAAGGGCGGCACGACGGCCGCCGCGCTCGCGTCGTTCGATGCGCAGGGCGTGAAGGAAGCGATCGTGCGCGGCGTGCTCGCGGCCGACGCGCGCGCGAAGGAAATGGGCGACGAGCTCGGTCGCGCGTAAGCCACCGCTCGCGCAAAAAAAAGCGGCCAGTTCGGATGAACTGGCCGCTTTTTCATTTCCGGCAAGGGCAAGCCACCCTCGCCGCGCCACCGGACTTCACAACCCGGCCACCGCGTAATGCGCGGCGATCCCGGCGAACAGCACGCCGCCGAGCCAGTTGTTGTGCCGGAACGCGGCAAAGCACGGCATCCGCTCGCGATCCTTGATCAGGGTGTAGTGATACACCGCGCAGCCGGCCGCGGCCGCCCACCCGGCCCAATACACGAGGCCGAAGCCGAGCGTCGCGCCCACCCACACGTAGATGCCGAGCGTCGCCGCATAGCACGCCATCACCGCCGCGACGTCGAAACGGCCGAACGTCAGCGCCGACGTGCGGATGCCGATCTTGATGTCGTCGTCGCGGTCGACCATCGCGTATTCGGTGTCGTATGCGACCGACCAGAACACGTTCGCGATCAGCATGATCCACGCGAGCATCGGCACCGTGTCCTGCACGGCCGCGAACGCCATCGGGATGCCGAAGCCGAACGCGATGCCCAGATACGCCTGCGGAATCGCGAAGAAGCGCTTCATGAACGGGTAGGTGCCCGCGACGATCACCGCGACCACCGACAGCGCTTTCGTCAGCGTATTGAGCGGCAGGATCAGCAGGAACGCGACGAGCGTCAGCCCGACCGCGATCGCGATCGCTTCCCACGCCCGGATCTTGCCGGACGTCAGCGGGCGGTCGGCCGTGCGCTTCACGTGGCGGTCGAAGTCGCGGTCCGCATAATCGTTCATCGCGCAGCCGGCCGAGCGCATCAGCAGCGTGCCGAGCGAGAAGATCACCAGCAGCGACCAGTGCGGCCGGCCGTTCGACGCGATCCACAGCGCATTGAGCGTCGGCCAGAGCAGCAGCAGGCTGCCGATCGGCTTGTCCATCCGGACGAGCCGCAGGTACAGGGGAAAGCGGGCAAGCATGGAAAGCACCGGGAAGATAACCCCGGCATTTTAGAGCCGGGCGGCGCTTCGCGTCATGTCGAGGCGGTTCGCGCCCGCGCCCGTGCCGTGCATCGGGCCGGCGCGTTCAGCCGCCCGCGCCGGCGGCGGCCAGGCCGTGCAGCGCCTGCGCGACCAGCACGGCCGCGCCGCTGCCCGCGATCGCGAATCCGGCGAAGCGCCGCAGCACCGCGGCCGGTGCGCGCTGCACGGGCGCCGCGAACGCGTCGCCGATATCCAGGAACATCTGCGTCATGGTCATTTCTCCTACCAATCAAAACCTGCCTGCCAGACAGGAACGGCCGGTCGCGCGACCGGCCGTTCCGTGCGTTGCCGCCGCGTCAGCGGCGACGTGCGGCGATCACGCGAGGTCGAAGCGGTCGAGGTTCATCACCTTGTTCCAGACCGCGACGAAGTCGCGCACGAACTTCTCCTGCGCATCGGTGCTGCCGTAGACCTCGGCCAGCGCGCGCAGCTGCGCGTGCGAGCCGAACACCAGGTCGACGCGCGTGCCGGTCCACTTCACCTTGCCCGTCGCGCGATCGCGCCCCTCGAACACGTCGTTCTCGGCCGACGCCGGCTTCCACTCCGTGCCCATGTCCAGCAGGTTCACGAAGAAGTCGTTGGTCAGCACGCCCGGACGATCCGTGAACACGCCGTGCCGGCTGTCGCCGACGTTCGCGCCCAGCACCCGCAGGCCGCCCACCAGCGCCGTCAGCTCCGGCGCGCTCAGCGTCAGCAGCTGCGCCTTGTCGACCAGCAGCGCCTCGGCCGGCACCGTGTACTTGCCCTTCAGGTAGTTGCGGAAACCGTCCGCCACCGGCTCGAGCACGGCGATCGCCTCGATGTCGGTCTGCGCCTGCGACGCGTCGGTGCGGCCCGGTGCGAACGGCACCGTCACCGCCACGCCGGCCTGCTTGGCGGCCTGCTCGACGCCCGCGGCGCCGGCCAGCACGATCAGGTCGGCGAGCGACACCTTCTTGCCGCCCGACTGCGCGTCGTTGAACACCTTCCGGACACCCTCGAGCGTGTCCAGCACTTTCGCGAGCTGCGCCGGCTGGTTCACGTCCCAGTCCTTCTGCGGTGCGAGGCGAATGCGCGCGCCGTTCGCGCCGCCGCGCTTGTCGGAGCCACGGTAGGTCGATGCCGACGCCCATGCGGTCGACACGAGCTGCGACACCGACAGCCCCGATGCGAGGATCTTCGCCTTCAGCGCGGCCACGTCCGCGTCGTCGATCAGCGTGTGGTCGACGGCCGGAACCGGGTCCTGCCACAGCAGTTCTTCCTGCGGCACGTCCGGGCCGAGATAGCGGGCACGCGGGCCCATGTCGCGGTGCGTGAGCTTGAACCACGCACGCGCGAACGCGTCGGCAAACTGGTCCGGGTTCTCGTAGAAGCGGCGCGAGATCTTTTCGTATGCCGGATCGAAGCGCAGCGACAGGTCGGTGGTCAGCATCGACGGCAGGTGCTTCTTCGACGAATCGTACGCATCCGGAATCACCGCGCTGGCGCCCTTCGCGACCCACTGGTGCGCGCCGGCCGGGCTCTTCGTCAGTTCCCATTCATAGCCGAACAGGTTTTCGAAGAAGTTGTTGCTCCATTGCGTCGGCGTGCTCGTCCACGTGACTTCCAGGCCGCTCGTGATCGCGTCGCGGCCCTTGCCCGTGCCGTAGCTGCTCTTCCAGCCGAGGCCCTGCTCCTCGATGCCCGCGGCTTCCGGCTCGGCGCCGACGCTCGATGCCGGACCGGCGCCGTGGGTCTTGCCGAACGTGTGGCCGCCGGCGATCAGCGCGACCGTCTCTTCGTCGTTCATCGCCATCCGCGCGAACGTCTCGCGAATGTCGCGCGCCGCGGCGAGCGGGTCGGGGTTGCCGTCCGGGCCTTCCGGGTTCACGTAGATCAGGCCCATCTGCACGGCGGCGAGCGGGTTATCGAGCTTGCGGTCGCCCGAATAGCGGCTGTTCGGGCCGCCGCTCAGTTCCAGCCAGATCTTTTCCGAGCCCCAGTAGACGTCGTCCGGTTCCCAGGTGTCGGGGCGGCCGCCGGCGAAGCCGAAGGTCTTGAAGCCCATCGATTCGAGCGCGACGTTGCCGGTCAGGATCAGCAGGTCGGCCCACGAGATGTTGCGGCCGTACTTCTGCTTGATCGGCCACAGCAGGCGGCGCGCCTTGTCGAGGTTGCCGTTGTCGGGCCAGCTGTTGAGCGGCGCGAAGCGCTGCTGCCCGCCGCCCGCGCCGCCGCGGCCGTCGGCCGTGCGGTACGTGCCGGCGCTATGCCAGGCCATGCGGATGAACAGGCCGCCGTAGTGGCCGAAGTCGGCCGGCCACCAGTCCTGCGACGTGGTCATCAGCGCATGGAGATCCTGCTTCAGCGCCGCCAGGTCGAGCTTCTTGAATGCCTCGGCATAGTTGAAATCCGGGTCCATCGGATCGGACAGCGACGAGTGCCGATGCAGGATGTTCAGGTTCAGCTGATTCGGCCACCAGTCCTTGTTCGACGTGCCGCCGCCTGCCGCGGCTTGATGGAACGGGCACTTCGTTTCGGTCGACATGCGTTTTCTCCTATGATCGATTGCATCCACCAGCCCGGCCCGGAAGCCGTGCATCGCCGCGGATGGGCACTGCGGGGTAAATACGGGAAAGTGTCTCCCGTCGTACTGCGTGATGTCGGCTCAGCCACCGTGCACACGGTCCGCCAGATAGGCGAACGCAATCGGGCGCAGGCTCCGGATCGCAGCCCTGGCGCGATTGACAACCTTCGCGCGCGGCAAGATGTTCCGCTGCGCGTGCTGCATGGCTGAACGCATCATGACATCCTCCTTTGACGCTTGCATTTATCGTGCAGGCCAGTGCGCCGGCACCGCATCGACCCATGCACAGGATTCTATGCAAATCTATCAATTATTTGAATTTAATAAAGTTTATCTATGCGATAGATAAAAATAAACGGGATCGCAAGACCCCGTCCGTTCGCGGCGACGACCGGTCGCAACCGGCCGGTTCAGCCGCTTCAGTCAGTTCATCGTCGCCGGCATGTCGAGCTTCGCGACGCCCGGCAGCTCGCACGCGGTGATCGCCTCGCTGATCGCGTCGATCGCGGGCATCCGCGTGAAGCTCTTGCGCCACACGAGCACGACGCGGCGGTCCGGCACCGGCTCATTGAACGGCACGTACGACAGCAGCTCGGCGTCCGGGCCGTTCGCGCGCGGGCCGACCTCGGCGACCGACATGCGCGGCAGCACGGTGATGCCGACGCCGCTCGCGACCATGTGGCGGATCGTCTCGAGCGACGAGCCCTCGAAGGTCTTCTGGATGCCGTCGGCCGTCTGCGAGAAGCGCATCAGCTCCGGGCACACGCCGAGCACGTGGTCGCGGAAGCAATGGCCGTTGCCGAGCAGCAGCATCGTTTCCTGCTTCAGGTCTTCCGCGTCGATCTGGTGGCGCTTTTCCCACGGATGGCCGGCCGGCAGCGCGACGACGAACGGCTCGTCGTACAGCGGCCGCACCATCAGGCCGGTTTCCGGGAACGGCAGCGCCATGATCGCCGCGTCGATCTCGCCCTGCTTCAGCAGTTCGAGCAGCTTCAGCGTGTAGTTCTCCTGCAGCATCAGCGGCATCTGCGGGACGCGCTGGATCATCTGCTTCACGAGCGTCGGCAGCAGGTACGGCCCGATCGTGTAGATCACGCCGAGGCGGAACGGGCCGACGAGCGGATCCTTGCCCTGCTTCGCGATCTCCTTGATCGCGAAGGTCTGCTCGAGCACGCGCTGGGCCTGCGTGACGATCTGGTCGCCGATCGGCGTGACGCTCACCTCGCTCGCGCCGCGCTCGAAAATCTGCACGTTGAGCTCGTCTTCCAGCTTCTTGATCGCCACCGACAGCGTCGGCTGGCTCACGAAGCACGCTTCGGCCGCGCGGCCGAAATGCCGCTCGCGCGCGACTGCGACGATGTATTTCAGTTCAGTCAGTGTCATTGCGGGTCAATCAAATATATACATGCGATAGGTTTAATTTATACACCCTATGGCACCGGTTCGCCAAGTTTCTCCGCATCCTGGCGCACGATTCCGCACTTTTAAATCCGACCCCGAATCGGCCGGATTCACGCCGTCTCACGCTTTCAGGTACTGCTCGCGCGCGCCGAGCCAGCGTGCGAGGTGCTGCGTGACGACGTCCGGATACGCGGCGATCAGCCGCGCCGCCGCCTCGCGAGCCGGCTCGATCAGCCAGCCGTCCTCCTCGAGGTTCGCGAAGCGCAGCATCGCCGCGCCCGACTGGCGCGCGCCGAGGAATTCGCCGGGGCCGCGGATCTCGAGGTCGCGGCGCGCGATCTCGAAGCCGTCGGTGGTCTCGCGCATCGTCTTCAGCCGCGCGCGGCCGGCGATCGACAGCGGCCCGCTGTACAGCAGCACGCACACCGACGCCGCGGTGCCGCGCCCCACCCGCCCGCGCAGCTGGTGCAGCTGCGCGAGGCCGAAGCGCTCCGCGTGGTCGATCACCATCAGCGACGCGTTCGGCACGTCGACGCCGACCTCGATCACGGTCGTCGCGACCAGCAGCTGCACTTCGTTGCGCGTGAACGCGTCCATCACCGCCGCCTTGTCGGCCGGCGACAGCCGCCCGTGCACGAGCCCGACCTGCAGCTCGGGCAGCGCGGCGGCGAGCGTCTCGTAGGTCTCGACGGCCGTCTGCAGCTGCAGCGTCTCGCTTTCCTCGATCAGCGGGCACACCCAGTACACCTGGCGGCCCGTCAGCGCGGCCTCGCGCACCCGCCCGATCACCTCGTCGCGCCGCGCGTCGCCGACGAGACGCGTCATGATCGGCGTGCGGCCGGGCGGCAGCTCGTCGATCGTCGACACGTCGAGATCCGCGTAGTAGGTCATCGCGAGCGTGCGCGGAATCGGCGTCGCCGACATCATCAGCTGGTGCGGCTGGAACCCCTGCGCGCCATCCGCCGCGTTGGCGGCCTTCGCGCGCAGCGCGAGGCGCTGCTCGACGCCGAAGCGGTGCTGTTCGTCGACGATCACGAGGCCGAGCCGCGCGAACTCGACCGCATCCTGGATGATCGCGTGCGTGCCGATCACGAGCTGCGCGGTGCCGAGCGCGGCCGCCTCGATCGCCGCGCGCTTCTCCTTCGCCTTCAGGCTGCCGGCCAGCCACGCGACCGACACGCCGAGCGGCTCGAGCCAGCCGCGCAGCTTGCGCGCGTGCTGTTCGGCGAGGATCTCGGTCGGCGCCATCAGCGCGGCCTGGTAGCCGGCGTCGATCGCCTGCGCGGCCGCGAGCGCCGCGACGACGGTCTTGCCGCTGCCGACGTCGCCCTGCAGCAGCCGCTGCATCGGGTGCGGCAGCGTCAGGTCGTGCGCGATCTCGTCGACGACGCGCGCCTGCGCGCCGGTCAGCGTGAACGGCAGCGCCGCGTACAGGCACGTCGTCAGCGCCTCGGCGTCGCGCGCGGCGCGGCGCGGCATCACGGGCGCCGAGCGCGTGCGGCGCTCCTCGTGCGCGCGCTTCAGCGACAGCTGCTGCGCGAGCAACTCGTCGAACTTGATGCGCGTCCACGCGGGGTGCGAACCGTCCATCAGCGCGGTTTCGTCGGAATCGACGCCCGGGTGGTGCAGGATGCGCACGGCGTCGGCCAGCGACGGCACGCCGAGCGGCCGCAGGTACGCGCGGTCGATCTCGGGCGGCAGCAGTTCGGGCAGCGGCGTGCGCTCGACCGCGTTCTCGATCGCCTTGCGCAGGTACGCCTGCGACACGCCGGCCGTGCTCGGATAGACGGGCGTGAGCACCTGCGGCAGCGGCGCGTCGGCCTCGACGACGCGCACCGCGGGATGCACCATCTCCATCCCGAAGAAGCCGCCGCGCACGTCGCCGCGCACGCGCAGCCGCTGGCCGACGGCCATCTGCTTGACCTGCGAGCCGTAGAAATTCAGGAAGCGCAGCACCAACTGCTCGCCGTCGTCGTCCTGGATCTTCACGACGAGCTGGCGGCGCGGCCGGTACGCGACTTCGTTGTCGAACACGACGCCTTCCGCCTGCGCGATGCCGCCGGGCAGCAGCTCGCCGATCGGCGTGAGCGTGGTTTCGTCCTCGTAGCGCATCGGCAGGTGCAGCACGAGATCGATCGAGCGCGTGAGGCCGAGCTTCGCGAGCTTGTCAGCGGTCTTCACGGGCTTGTCGGCGGCGGCCTTCTCGCGCTTCGCGGCGGCCGTGCCGGCGGCGCCGGTTCGTGCCGGCGGCGCCGTCCGCCATGTCGGGCGGCGGCGGCCGGCTGCGCGAGCCGCCGTCGGCGCGCGCGCCGCGGCCCGGCCCGCCGCTGCCCCGCGGGTGGCGCGGGCGGCGCGGCATCCTCCGCGTCGAACGGATCGGCGGAATCGGCAACGGCGGCGGTGGAACGGCGTGGGGACACAGGCATCGGATCGTCTGGGTGCTTCGCAAGGCAAGTACAATAGCGGCTTTCACGTCGTCCAACGAGCGACGCCGGCCAGGCCGCGCATTCCGTCATCATAGCGGCTCGCGCGCCCCATTTACGCGTTTCCGCCCTGCTGGCGGCGCCCGCCGGCCGCTTCGAACCAGCCCGCATGTTCACGCTTTCCGATTTCGATTTCAATCTGCCGCCCGAGCTGATCGCGCAAACCGCGCTGCCCGACCGCACCGCGAGCCGCCTGCTCGAGGTCGACAACACGGTCGCGCCGCCGCGCCTCGTCGATCGCCATTTCGCCGAGCTGCCGTCGTGCATCGCGGCCGGCGACCTGCTCGTGTTCAACGACACCAAGGTGCTGAAGGCGCGCTTCTTCGGCCACAAGGCGAGCGGCGGCAAGATCGAGGTGCTGATCGAGCGCGTGACGGGCACCCACACCGCGCTCGCGCAGATCCGCGCGAGCAAGTCGCCGGGCCCCGGCACGGCGCTGCGTCTCGCCGACGCATTCGACGTGACGGTCGGCGAGCGCGTCGAGCCGTTCTTCACGCTGCATTTCCCGGCGCCGTGCCTGGACCTGATCGAGCAGTACGGCCGCCTGCCGCTGCCGCCGTACATCGAGCACGATCCGGACGCGACCGACGAAACCCGCTACCAGACCGTCTACGCGAGCAACCCCGGCGCGGTCGCCGCGCCGACGGCCGGCCTGCACTTCGACGAGCCGCTGCTCGCGAAGCTCGACGCGATGGGCGTCGAGCGCGCGACGCTGACGCTGCACGTCGGCGCGGGCACGTTCCAGCCGGTGCGCGTCGAGAACATCGACGAGCACAAGATGCACAGCGAGTGGTACGAATTGCCGCAGTCGCTCGTCGACAAGATCGCCGCGACCCGCGCGCGCGGCGGTAACGTGATCGCGGTCGGCACGACGTCGATGCGCGCGCTGGAAGCCGCCGCGCGCGCCGCCGACGAGGCGGGCCGCCCGCTCGCCGCGACGCGGGCCGAGACCGACATCTTCATCACGCCCGGCTACGCGTTTCGCGTGGTCAACCGGCTCGTGACGAACTTCCACCTGCCGAAGTCGACGCTGCTGATGCTGGTGTCCGCGTTCGCCGGCGTCGAGCCGATCCGCGCCGCCTACCGGCACGCGATCGAGCAACGCTACCGCTTCTTCAGCTACGGCGACGCGATGCTGCTCACGCGGCGCGACGCGCCGCGGGCGCCCGGCGCATAACGCAGGCGCCCGCCACAGCGCTACGATAGCGCTCACCCGATATTTTCCCGCCGCCGGCTTGCCGGCGGCATGTCCAAACATGCGCCGGACTGTTTTCCGGTGGCAAGGAGCCCAACGCGATGACCGAAGGTTCATCCCACGATACGCACGCCCATATCCGCCCGCACAACGGCCTGAAATTCGACCTGCTGACGACCGACGGCCACGCGCGGCGCGGCCGCGTGACGCTCAACCACGGCGTGGTCGAGACGCCGATCTTCATGCCGGTCGGCACCTACGGCACCGTGAAGGCGATCCAGCCGCGCGAGCTGCACGAGATCAAGGCCCAGATCATCCTCGGCAACACGTTCCACCTGTGGCTGCGCCCCGGCCTCGACACGATCGACGCGCACGGCGGCCTGCACGGCTTCATGGGCTGGAACAAGCCGATCCTGACCGACTCGGGCGGCTTCCAGGTGTTCTCGCTCGGCGACCTGCGCAAGATCACCGAGGACGGCGTCACGTTCGCGTCGCCGATCAACGGCGACAAGCTGTTCCTGTCGCCGGAAGTGTCGATGCAGATCCAGAAGGTGCTGAACTCGGACATCGTGATGCAGTTCGACGAATGCACGCCGTACGCGACCGACGGCGTGCCGACCACGCACAAGGAAGCGGCCGACTCGATGCGGATGTCGCTGCGCTGGGCGAAGCGCTCGCTCGACGAGTTCAACCGGCTCGGCAACCCGAACGCGCTGTTCGGGATCGTCCAGGGCGGGATGTTCGAGGACCTGCGCGACGAATCGCTCGCGGGCCTCGCGGAGCTGGACTTCCACGGCCTCGCGATCGGCGGGCTGTCGGTGGGCGAGCCGAAGGAAGACATGATGCGCGTGCTGCAGCATGTCGGCCCGAAGCTGCCCGCGCACAAGCCGCACTACCTGATGGGCGTCGGCACGCCGGAGGACCTGGTGGCCGGCGTCGCGAACGGCATCGACATGTTCGACTGCGTGATGCCGACCCGCAACGCGCGCAACGGCTGGCTGTTCACCCGCTTCGGCGACGTGAAGATCCGCAACGCGACGCACAAGAATTCGCTGAAGCCGCTCGATGCGAGCTGCGCGTGCTACACGTGCCGGAACTTTTCGCGCGGCTACCTGCACCACCTGCACCGCGTCGGCGAGATCCTCGGCGCGCAGCTCAACACGATCCACAACCTGCACTACTACCTGCAGCTGATGAGCGAGATCCGCGACGCGATCGAGACCCATACGTTCGACGCGTTCCGCCAGCGCTTCGCGGAGGACCGCGCGAGAGGGGTCGACTGACGGCCCGGCGGGCCGCACCGCGCACCGGCGCGGCCCACGGGCTGAGACAAGTACTAAAAAGGCCCGAAAATCTATCGATCCGGACCGCCAAATATTACAATCGCCTTTCTTTGCAAGCCGCAAGGGCGCCGAATTCCGCTTTAACAGCTTGATCCCAAAGCGCATTTGCCACGCCGTCGCGGCTTGGGGCCGGTGGTAGAATATCCGGCTTATTTTTCGATCTTCCCCTACGGAGAGACCAACGTGCCGTTCATTTCCAATGCCTTCGCGCAAGGCGCCGGTGGCGCCGAATCGAGCCTGATGAGCTTCCTGCCGCTCATCCTGATGTTCGCCGTGCTCTACTTCATCATGATCCGTCCGCAGATGAAGCGCCAGAAGGAGCACCGCAACATGCTCTCGGCGATGGCCAAGGGCGACGAAGTGGTCACGAGCGGCGGGCTCGTCGGCAAGGTGACGAAGGTGTCGGAAGGCTACATCGGCGTCGAGATCGCCGAAGGCACCGAAATCACCGTGCAGAAGGCCGCCGTCACGACCATTCTGCCGAAGGGCACGATCAAGTCGCTGTAAGCCCTTCCCCGAGCGTCCGGCTCCCCGCGCCGCGCCCGCCCGAGTAGCGGGCCCCCGCGCGGCGCCGGCCGCGACGCTTCCAAGCCAACTACCCCGTTCGGCCCCCTCATGAATCGTTACCCACTCTGGAAATATGTCGTGATGGTCGTGGCGCTCGCCATCGGCTTTCTGTACACATTGCCCAATTTCTACGGCGAAGCGCCGGCGGTGCAGGTGTCGAGCGGCAAGGCCACGGTCAAGCTCGACTCGGCGACGCTGAGCCAGGTCGAAGCCGCGCTCGCGACCGCCCAGGTCAAGCCGGACGATGTCACCTTCGAGAACACGGCCGCCAACGCGAACATCCGCGTGCGCCTGAAAGACACCGATACGCAGCTGCGCGTCAAGGACCTGCTGCAGAAGACGCTGAACGCCGATCCGAGCAATCCGCAGTACGTCGTCGCGCTGAACCTGCAGAGCGCGTCGCCGCGCTGGCTGACCGCGCTGCACGCCCTGCCGATGTATCTCGGCCTCGACCTGCGCGGCGGCGTCCACTTCCTGCTGCAGGTCGACATGACCGGCGCGCTGACGAAGAAGCTCGATTCCGACGCGTCCGACGCGCGCACGCTGCTGCGCGACAAGAACATCCGCGACGGCGGCGTGAGCCGCGTCGACCAGTCCGTCGTCGTCAACTTCAGCGATCCGCAAGTCGCCGACGACGCGCGCAAGGTGCTCGCCGCGTCGGTCACCGAACTGCAATGGGCGACCCAGCCCGGCGGCGGCGGCGTGCAGGTGGTCGGCACGTTCACCCCGGCCGTGCAGAAGGCCGTCGAGGACGCGGCGCTCAAGCAGAACCTGACGACGCTCCACAACCGGGTCAACGAACTCGGCGTGTCGGAGCCGATCCTGCAGCAGCAGGGCAGCGACCGCATCGTCGTCGAGCTGCCGGGCGTGCAGGACACCGCGAAGGCGAAGGACATCATCGGCCGCACCGCGACGCTCGAGGCGCGCCTCGCCGATCCGCTCAACACGCACCCGAATCCGAACGATCCGGTGCCGCCGGGCGAGGAACTGTTCACGCAGGGCAACCAGGCGCCCGTGCTGCTGAAGAAGGACGTGATCTTCACGGGCGACCGCATCATCGACGCGTCGGCCGGCTTCGACGAGCACCAGCGCCCGTCGGTCAACATCCGTCTCGACTCGGCCGGCGGCCGTTCGGTGCGCGCGGTGTCGCGCGAGAACATCGGCAAGCCGATGGCGATGGTGCTGTTCGAGAAGGGCAAGGGCGAGGTGCTGACCGTCGCGACGATCCAGTCGGAGCTCGGCGACCGCTTCCAGATCACCGGCCAGCCGACTCCGCAGGCCGCGGCCGACCTCGCGCTGCTGCTGCGCGCCGGCTCGCTCGCCGCGCCGATGGACATCATCGAGGAACGCACGATCGGCCCGAGCCTCGGCGCCGACAACATCAAGATGGGTATCCACTCGGTGATCTGGGGCTTCGCCGCGATCGCCGTGTTCATGATCGCGTACTACATGCTGTTCGGCATGATCTCGGTGATCGGCCTGTCGGTGAACCTGCTGCTGCTGGTCGCGGTGCTGTCGCTGATGCAGGCGACGCTGACGCTGCCCGGTATCGCCGCTATCGCGCTCGCGCTCGGCATGGCGATCGACTCGAACGTGCTGATCAACGAACGCGTGCGTGAAGAACTGCGCGCGGGCCAGTCGCCGCAGGTCGCGATCCAGGCCGGCTACGCGCATGCGTGGGCGACGATTCTCGACTCGAACGTCACGACGCTGATCGCCGGCCTCGCGCTGCTCGCGTTCGGCTCGGGCCCGGTGCGCGCGTTCGCGATCGTCCACTGTATCGGTATCCTGACGTCGATGTTCTCCGCGGTGTTCTTCTCGCGCGGGCTCGTCAACCTCTGGTACGGCGGCCGCAAGAAGCTGAAGTCGCTCGCGATCGGCCAGGTGTGGCGTCCGGAAGGCGCTGCCGCCGCCGGCGCGGCATCGTTCGCCGCCGCGGACGAATCGACCGACACCGCGCGTGCCGCGAAGCTCGCCGCGCCCGCGAAGAGCAACGCGCCGCGCGCCGGCAAGCCGCAGCTGCGCAACCGCGCGCAGCAAGGCGTGTCGCCGAAGAAACCGGGCTCGACCCAATAAGGCCCCGGAGACGACCATGGAATTTTTCCGCATCCGTAAAGACATCCCGTTCATGCGGCACGCGTTGATCTTCAACGTGATCTCGCTGGTGACGTTCCTCGCTGCCGTGTTCTTCCTGCTCCATCGCGGGCTGCATCTGTCCGTCGAATTCACGGGCGGCACGGTGGTCGAGGTGCAATATCAGCAGGCCGCTGAGCTCGAACCCGTGCGCGCGACGCTCGGCAAGCTCGGCTATGCCGATGCCCAAGTGCAGAACTTCGGCACGTCGCGCAACGTGCTGATCCGCCTGCAGCTGAAGGAAGGGCTCACGTCCGCGCAGCAGAGCGACCAGGTGATGGCCGCGCTGAAGGCGCAGAGCCCGGACGTGACGCTGCAGCGCGTCGAGTTCGTCGGCCCGCAGGTCGGCCGGGAACTCGCGACCGACGGCCTGCTCGCGCTCGCGTGCGTGGTGATCGGCATCGTGATCTACCTGTCGTTCCGCTTCGAATGGAAGTACGCGGTCGCCGGCATCATCGCGAACCTGCACGACGTCGTGATCATTCTCGGCTTCTTCGCCTACTTCCAGTGGGAGTTCTCGCTCGCGGTGCTCGCCGCCATCCTCGCAGTGCTCGGCTACTCGGTGAACGAGTCGGTCGTCATCTTCGACCGGATCCGCGAGACGTTCCGCCGCGAACGCAAGATGACCGTGCAGGAAGTGATCAACCACGCGATCACCACCACGATGTCGCGCACGATCATCACCCACACGTCGACCGAAATGATGGTGCTGTCGATGTTCTTCTTCGGCGGCCCGACGCTGCACTACTTCGCGCTCGCGCTGACGGTCGGCATCCTGTTCGGCATCTACTCGTCGGTGTTCGTCGCCGGCTCGCTCGCGATGTGGCTCGGCATCAAGCGCGAAGACCTGATCAAGGACAAGAAGCTCGCGCACGACCCGGACGATCCGAACGCGGGCGCGCAGGTGTAAGCGCGTCGCTGCCTCGGCAAACGGAAAAGGCCGGTTCTCGCGAACCGGCCTTTTTGTTTTTGCGCGCCGCCCTCCCCCGCGTCAGCGGAACCCGAAGCGCTTGCGCAGCACCACGAGCGCGGCCAGGCTCAGCACCGCCGCGAACATCAGGTAGAAGCTCGGCGCGGTCTTCATGCCGGTCGCGCGGATCAGCCACGCGATGATGAACGGCCCGAAGCCGCCGAAGAGCGTCACGCCGACGTTATACGCGAGCGACATCCCCGTCGTGCGCGTCTGCACCGGGAACACCTCGGACAGCAGCGCCGGCAGCCCCGCGAAATAGCCGGTCATCAGGAACGCCAGCACGGTCTGCACCGCGATCAGCGTGCCGAAGTCCGGATGCGCGACCAGGTACGCGAACGCCGGGTAGATCAGCACGAGGATGCCGATGGCCGGCACGATCATCACGCGCACGCGGCCGTAACGGTCCGACCAGTGGCCGACGAGCGGGGCGAACCCCATCTGGATCACGCCGACGACGAGGATCGCCGCGAACGCGGCCGACGGCGCAAGGCCCAGTTCCTTCACGCCGTAGGTTGGCATGAACAGCACGAGATAGGTCGCGACGGTGCCGACCACGATCGTGCCGATCGATGCGACCAGGCGCGCCTTGTGCGACGCGAACGTGTCGCGCAGCGGATTCTCGGTGCGCCCGGCCGCGAGGAATTCGGGCGTCTCGTCGACCTTGGCGCGGATGTAGTACGCGACGGGCCCGATCAGCAGCCCGAAGAAGAACGGAATCCGCCAGCCCCAGGCGGCCATCTGCGCGGCCGTGAGCTGCGCGTTCAGCACGGTGCCGAACCCGGCCGCGAGCAGCGTCGTGAGGCCCTGGCTCGCGACCTGCCAGCTGGCGAAGAAACCGCGCCGCTCCGGCACGTGCTCGGCGAGGAACGCGGTCGCGCTGCCGAACTCGCCGCCCGCCGAGAAGCCCTGCACGAGCCGTGCGGCGACGAGGATCAGCGGCGCGGCGATGCCGATCGTCGCGTAGGTCGGCAGCACCGCGATGACCAGCGTGCCGATCATCATCAGCAGGATCGACAGCGTCAGCGCCGCCTTGCGGCCCGCGCGGTCCGCATAGGCGCCGAGCACGATCGCGCCGAGCGGCCGCATGATGAACGACACGCCGAACGTGCCGAGCGTGAGCAGCAGCGACACCGTGTCGTTGCCGGCCGGGAAGAACAGCTTCGAGATCGTCACCGCGAAGAAGCCGTAGACGACGAGGTCGAACCACTCGAGTGCATTGCCGATCGACGCGGCAACGACCGCGCGCCACACGCGCGGCGACGAAGCGATGGAACGAGACGACGTGACGGCATGCATGGGCAATCTCCCGGTTGTTGTTCGTTCGCGTTCGCACGGCCGCGCGGCCTGCGCCGCCGTCGACGTTCGGGCGATTATAGGCGTGCCACAGGCAACAAAAAACCGCCGCGCCCCCCAAGGGGAACGCGGCGGCTGGTGCGTCGGGCGGCCAGGCGGCCCACCCGGCACGGCAACGTGCGTTACTGCTTGACCGCTTCGGCCGTGATCAGCAGCTTGGTCGTCATCTTGAAGCCGTACTGCTTGCCGTAGTCGAGGCCGAAATCGTCGCGGCTGAATTCGCCGACCGCATCGACGCCGCACACTTCACGCTTGAGCATCGGGTGCGGCATGCACTTGAACGAGTCGATCTTCAGCGTGAGCGGCTTGGTGACGCCGTGCAGCGTCAGGTTGCCGACCACCTCGACCGGCTTGTCGCCGTCGAACTTGATCTTGCCCTTGTAGCTCGCCTGCGGGTACTTCGTCGCGTCGAAGAACTCGGCCGTCTGCAGGTGCTCGTCGAGCTTCGTGCTGCCCGTGCTGATCGAGCCGACGTCGGTCGTCACGTCGACCGTGCCCGTCTTCGCCGCGCGATCGAGCGTCACCGAGCCCTTCGACTTGTCGAACTTGCCGCGCCAGACCGACAGGCCGCCGAAGTGGTCGGCCTCGAAGCTCGGGTACGTGTGGGACGGGTCGAACTGGTAGGTCGCCACATCGGCGAACGCGGAAAACGACAGCGAAGCGGCGAGCGCACCCGCCGCGATCATCAGATGCTTGTTCAATTCAATCTCCTTGGAACGTCGCCGCGCCGGAGCGCGGCATCGGTTTGCACGACACTCTCCCGCTTACTTCGCGGATACGATGTGAAACTTGATCTGCACTTCGTCGGCGACGACCGACGTGTCCTTCCATTCGCCGGTGCCGATGTTGTACGCGGAGCGCTTGATCGGCAGCACGCCGTCGAAGGTCTGCGTCGCGCCGCTCTGCGTGATCGTGACCGGCACCGTGACGGTCTCGGCTTTACCCTTGATCGTCAGCTTGCCCGTCACGTTGTACTTGTTGCCGCCCGCGGGCGCGATCGCCGACGACACGAAGGTCGCCTGCGGATACGCCTTCGCGTCGAACCAGTCCTTGCCGGCGACCTGGTCGTTGTACATCTTGTCGCCGAGGTCGTAGCTGGCGATGTCGATCGACACCTGCGCGCTGCCCTGCGCAGCCTTGGCCGGATCGAACTTCACCTGCGCCGCGAACTTCTTGAATACGCCTTCGGTCGGCACGTTCATCTGCTTCGACACGGCGGACACCTTGCTTTTCGCCAGATCGACGTCGGCAAACGCCGCGCCCGACGCGGCAAGCGATACCGCGGCGAGCGCGGCCAGCATGGAGCGGGAGAAAGACACTTTCATGGGATCCTTCATTTGGCAAAGGGAAGCATCCGCGACAGCAGGCCGTCACGGTCGAACAGTTGATGCTTGACCACCGCGAGCACATGCAGCGCGACGAGTGCAAGCAGAATGTAATTCAAGGACACGTGGAGCGTCTTGAAGGTTTCCTTCAGCACCGGATCGGGGCCGATCAGGGTCGGCAGCGGCACGATGCCGAGGTAGACCACCGGGATGTTCGCCGCCGAGCTGTACAGGTAGCCGGTCGCCGGAATCACCAGCATCAGCGCGTACAGCAGCAGGTGCACGCCGTGCGCGCCGATCCGCTGCAGCGCCGGCATGCCCGCGGGCGGCGGCGGCGGCATGTGGGTCGCGCGCCACAGCACGCGCAGGATCGCGAGCGCGAACACGGTCACGCCGATCCACTTGTGCCACGAGAAATACTTGAGCTTGGTCGGCGTGAAGCCCGGGATGTCGGTCATCACCCAGCCGAGCGCGAAGCCGCCGACGATCAGGAGCGCGATCAGCCAGTGCAGCGCGATCGCCGTGTGCGTATAGCGGGACGGCGCGGCCCGCAGCGAAATCGATCCCATGGGTTCCTCAGTTCAGCGAAAGGCTGCGCCGCCAATCGTCCGACGCATGCCAAGGGCGCCATGCTACCGCAACCTTTTGACGCGCGCGGGCTCTGAACACGGATGCCGCCGCCCGCGCGGCCCCGCGCATGACGTTACCGACCAGTCACAAACAGTACACGTGTTGACACGGCAAAAATGGCCTTTTGGTAAGATTGGCGCGGGTTCCGGCCCCCCCGATGCGACTTCCCGCCGTCGCGCAACTGTTTCCCCCATGCAACGAAACGACCTGATTGCCTGCCATGAATGCGACGCACTGTTGCACAAACCGCGTCTTAGCGGTCGCGACGTTGCGCATTGCCCGCGCTGCGACGCGGTGCTCTATCGCAGCAGCTCGGCCCAGCTCGAGCGGATCTGCGCGCTGACGCTCGCGGCACTGATCACGTTCGTGATCGCGCAGGCGTTCCCGATCATCGAGATGGACCTGAACGGCAACCGCGTGCAGACCACGCTGTTCGGCGCGATCGAGTCGCTGTGGCGCCAGGACATGGCGCTCGTCGCCGTGATGGTGTTCTGCTCGACCGTGCTGTTTCCGCTCGTCGAGATGGCCGCGCTGCTGTACCTGCTGTTCCCGCTGCGGCGCGGCCTCGTGCCGCCCGGCTTCAATGTCGTGCTGCGCGCGATCCAGTTCGTGCGCCCGTGGGGCATGATCGAAGTCTTCATGCTCGGCATCGTCGTGACCATCGTGAAGATGGTCACGCTCGCGCACGTCGTGCCGGAAGCCGCGCTGTTCGCGTTCGCCGCGCTGACGCTGATGATCGCCGTCGTGCTGATGTTCGATCCGATGTTGCTGTGGGATCTCGTCGACGACCTGCGCGTCGGCCGCGCGCCGTCGCGCGCGCCGGCTGCGGCACACCGCCAGGAGGCGCACCGATGACCATGCCGACCGCCGCCCGCGCGGGCCTCGTCAGCTGCCACACGTGCGGCCTCGTCCAGACGCTCGACCGTCCGCATGCCGGCTGCGCGCGCTGCGGCGCCACGCTCCACTTCCGCACGCCGAACAGCATCGCGCGCACCTGGGCACTGCTGATCGCCGCCGTGATCCTCTATATCCCGGCGAACCTGCTGCCGATCATGCGCACCACGTCGATCGTCGGCGCGCAGCAGGACACGATCATGAGCGGCGTCGTGCTGTTCTGGTCCCACGGCGACTGGCCGCTCGCCGTCGTCGTGTTCGTCGCGAGCGTCCTCGTGCCGATGCTCAAGCTCACCGTGCTGGTAATCCTCGTGATCACCGCGCAGCGCCGCTCGCCGTGGCGGCCGATGCAGCGCACGCGCCTGTTCCGGATCGTCGAGCGCATCGGCCGCTGGTCGATGCTCGACATCTTCGTCGTGACGCTCACCGTCGCGCTCGTCCATTTCCGTTCGCTCGCCGTCATCACGGCCGGCCCCGGCGCGCTCGCGTTCGGTGCGGTCGTGATCCTGACGATGCTCGCGTCGATGCAGTTCGATCCCCGTCTGATCTGGGATCCCGTAGAAACCTCAGGGAAAAGCCATGAATAGTCCGCAAGGCCCGCAGCAAGACGGCCGTCCGGCCCCCGACCAGCCTCCGCCGCAGGACCCCGCGATCTCGACGAAAAGCGGCTGGCTGCCGTCGCTCGTCTGGCTCGTGCCGCTGATCGCCGCGCTGATCGGCATCGGCCTCGTGATCAAGTCCGTGCGCGAGCGCGGCCCGGAAATCACCATCACCTTCCACAGCGCCGAGGGGCTCGAACCCGGCAAGACCCAGGTCAAGTACAAGGACGTCGAGATCGGCATGGTCAAGGCGATCACGCTGTCGAAGGACCTGACGCGCGTGCTCGTCGACGTGCAGCTCAAGAAGGAATCCGAGGACTTCGCGGTCAAGGGCTCGCGCTTCTGGATCGTGCGGCCTCGCGTCGGCGCGACCGGCGTATCGGGGCTCGGCACGCTGCTGTCGGGCGCATACATCGGCGTCGACGCCGGCCGCTCGGCGGATTCCCAGACCGAGTTCACCGGGCTCGAGACGCCGCCCGCCGTCACCGGCGACCAGAAAGGCGCGCAGTACGTGCTGCGCGGCGATTCGCTCGGCTCGGTCGACATCGGCTCGCCGGTCTACTACCGGCGCGTGCAGGTCGGCCAGGTGGTCGGCTTCTCGCTCGACAAGGACGGCACGGGCGTGACCTTCAACGTGTTCGTCAACGCGCCGTACGACCAGTACGTCGGCACGAACGCGCGCTGGTGGCAGGCGAGCGGCGTCGACCTGCGGCTCGATTCGAGCGGCCTCAAGCTGAACACGCAGTCGCTCGCGACGGTGATCCTCGGCGGCATCGCGTTCCAGACGCCGCCGAACCAGGCCGCCGGCGCGACGGCGCCGAACAACACCACGTTCCACCTCGCGGCCGACGAGACCGACGCGATGCGCGACCCGGACGGCCCGCCGCTGCAGGTCGTGATGGATTTCAACCAGTCGCTGCGCGGGCTCGCGGTCGGCGCGCCGGTCGACTTCCGCGGCATCGTGCTCGGCGAAGTCACGAACATCGGCATCGACTACGACCCGAAGGCGAAGAACTTCACGATGCCGGTGACGATGAACCTCTATCCGGAACGGCTCGGCCGGCGCTTCCGCGACACGATCGAGAGCAAGGGCGAACCGGCCCGCCGCGAGATCGTCGAGCGGCTCGTCACGCGCGGGCTGCGCGGCCAGCTGCGCACCGGCAACCTGCTGACGAGCCAGCTGTACGTCGCGCTCGACTTCTTCCCGAAGGCGCCGGCCGCGAAGTTCGACGCGAAGCGCGTGCCGCTCGAGCTGCCGACCGTACCGAACGAGCTCGAGGAGCTGCAGGTGCAGGTGGCCGACATCGCGAAGAAGCTCGACAAGGTGCCGTTCGAGCAGATCGGCAAGAACCTGAACAGCACGCTCGCGAACGCCGACCGTCTGTTCAAGCAGCTCGACACGCAGGTCGCGCCCGAGGCACGCGACACGCTGACCGCCGCGAAGCAGACCTTCTCGGCCGCCGAGGCGACGCTGCAGCAGGATTCGCCGCTGCAATCCGACGTGCGCGGCGCGCTGAAGGAACTCACGCGCACGCTGCAATCGCTGAACGCGCTCTCCGACTATCTGGAGCGCCACCCCGAATCGCTGCTCAAGGGCAAGCCAGGAGATCAACCATGACGACACGCGTGAACGGTTTCGCGAGCGGCGCGGCGGCGGTGCTCGCCACGCTGGCGCTCGCCGCGTGCAGCTCGCCGCCCGCGCGGTTCTATACGCTGAGCCCCGCCGACGCCGCGCGGGCGGTGCGCACGACGCCCGCCAACCCGCCGTTCCTGATCGAGGTGCCGTCCGTCGGCGTGCCCGAGCAGGTCGCGAAGAGCCAGCTCGTCGTGCAGAAGAATACCGCGCAGGTCGACGTGCTCGAACTGGAACGCTGGGCGTCGCCGCCCGCCGACGAGATCCGCCGCGCGCTGTCCGACGATCTCGCCGCGCAGCTCGGCACGATCGACGTCGTGAATTCCGCGTCGCCGGCCGGCGTGCCCGTGTACCGGGTGAGCGTCAACGTGCAGCGCTTCGAGTCGTGGCCCGGCAAGCGCGCGGCGATCGACGCGGTGTGGAGCGTGCGCGCGGTCGGCACGCAGGCGGTGATGACCTGCCGCACGAGCGTCGCCGAGCCGGTCGGCGACGGCTACGACGCGCTCGTCGCCGGCCACCGCCGCGCGCTCGACGCGATCGCGACGCAGGCGGCCAGCGGCGTGCGCGCGATGGCCGCGCGCCGCGCCGCCACGCCGGCGGCGGCATCCGGCGGCAAGAACGCCGCGCCGCCCGTCCCCTGCCCGGCCAACACGGCGTCCGGCGACGCCGCCGGCGCGACCGGCAAGACCGGGACCTGAGCGACGGCGGGGCCCCGCGCCTCGCCGTGTCCGCCTGGGTCCGCCCGTGCGCGCGCGGCATCCGCACGCCGCACGGGCCGCCGGCCCGCGATCTTGCATTGTTTGTCAAAATCCCCCGGAACCGGCGTCCGGCCATCCGGTCGACTTGCGTTTTTGCGGCCGATTGACGATCCTACGCACGTTCAGGCCGGTGCCGGCCGTCGGCCGCGTCGCCCACCAGCAGCAGGCCGCATCGCAATTCGCCCGCGTCAGACACCGCGCGGGCCGCATCGAACGAGCCGCTCCCGGGCCGTCGCGCCCGCCGGGCGAACCGGCCAGTCACACCGGTCATCCGGTCGCCGCATCCGCAACCCGCCCGTCCAGGGCATTCGCATTTCATTTATGTCTCGTTCCCTGACGACCCTGATCAAGAAGTGGCGCGCGTCGCGCAGTGCAAGCCACCAGCTCGACGCGCTGCTCGCGCACGCCGACGCCGATGCGCCGTATGCCGAGCGCAGCGAATGGCTGATCGAGCTCGCGCACTGGCTGCGCCGCAGCGGCGCGATGCAGGCCGCGCAGGACGCCGCGGCCGAGCGCGACGACGACGCGCGCACGTATCCCGCGCACGCGCGGCTGCGCTACCTGTTCCACGTGCTCGACCGCAACCCCGCCTGGAAGTCGCACGCCGCGCGGATCCTGCGCGGCATCCTGCGCGAATGCGACGGCATCTCGCTGCTGTGCGACGCGGGCATGCCCGTGCACTCGGGCTTCTTCGGCGCGCTGTTCGAGCGGATCGATTCGTCGCTGATCCCGCCCGCGCCGAACCGCCGCGAGCTGACGGCGCTGTTCACGCTGATGTTCCCGACGCCGGAAGACGTGCAATGGATCGACGCGCTGCCCGACGACCTGCTCGCGCGTCTCGCCGAGCTGATCTCGTTCGACGTCACCGAAGCGGAACGCCACGAGCCCGGCTCGTTCTCGCGCGACCTGCTGGCGGCGCTGCACAACCTGACCTGCCAGATCAGCTCGACCGGCCTGTCGCAGACCGTGCGCAGCCGCCTGTCCGACGACGACGCGCGCAAGCCGCTCGAGACGCAGCCGTTCTACCGGCTCACCCGCGCGATGCTCGCGGTCGAGAGCGCGCACGCGGCCGCCGAGGAAGGCGGCGACCCGAGCAAGCTGCTGCACGAGGTGAACTACCTGCGCGTGCTGCTCGACGAATGCCGGATCGCGGTCGACGACGTGTTCTCGCACCTGTACCGCAACGGCGTGTCGGTCGACATCGTGTTCCAGGTCGAGCGGATGCGCATGCGCATCCAGCGCGCGGAGACGCTGCTGAACGCGTGGATGGCGCGCGACGACCTGCGCGGGATGGCGCGCCTCACCGCCGAGCTCGCCGACGCGAACCAGAACAGCCAGAGCGTGTCGCACCTGATCCGCAGCAATTTCTCGCTGTTCGCGCGCAAGCTCGTCGAGACCAACGCGGACACCGGCGAGCACTACATCTCGCGCGGCCGCGCCGAGTATCTGAAGATGCTGCGGATGGCGGCCGGCGGCGGGCTCGTCACCGTCGTGACGGTGTGCATGAAGTTCGCGATCACCGGCGCGCACCTGCAGTCGATGCTCGAAGGGCTGCTCGCCGGCGTCAACTACGCGGCGAGCTTCATGCTGATGCACTTCCTGCACTTCACGCTCGCCACCAAGCAGCCGGCGATGACCGCGCCGACGCTCGCGCGCGAGCTCGACGGCACCGCGCATGAGGAAGGCGTGAAGCAGTTCGTCGCGTCGGTGATCGCGCTGATCCGCACGCAGGCGGCCGCGATCTGCGGCAACGTGCTCGTCGTGCTGCCGGTGTGCCTGCTCGTGCAGTTGTTCGCGGGCAGCGTGCTGCATGCGAACCTGATCTCGCCACAGAAGGCGCATGCGACCCTGCAGTCGTTCTCGCTGCTCGGCCCGACGCCGCTGTACGCGGCGCTCACGGGCGTGCTGCTGTGGGCATCGAGCCTGATCGCAGGCTGGGCGGACAACTGGTTCGTGCTGCATCGCGTCGGCGACGCGCTCACGTACAACCGCCGGCTGCGCCTCACGCTCGGCGCGGCCGGCGCGGCGAAGCTCGCGCATTTCTGCCGCTCGAACGTCGCCGGCGTGGTCGCGAACGTCGGCCTCGGCCTGATGCTCGGCCTCGTGCCGGCGATCGTCGCCGCGGTCCTGTTCTCGTTCGAGGTGCGGCACGTCACGCTGTCGGCGGGCTCGATCGGCATCGCGCTCGGCGTGCTCGGCGAGGACACGCTGCGCACGCCCGAGCTGTGGTGGGCGGCAGCCGGCGTGCTCAGCATGGCGATCCTCAACGTGCTGGTGAGCTTCGCGCTCGCGTTCACGATGGCCGTGCGCTCGCGCAGCCTGCGGCCGACCCGGGTGCGCGCGCTCGTCGCCGCGATCGGCCGCGCGGTGGCCGCGAATCCGCTCGTGCTGGTGTGGCCGGCGCGCGACCAGACGGCCCGCCCGGGCCCGTCCGGGTCGCACTGATCGCCGTCGCGGGCGCGGCCACGGCAGGCCGCCCCGGACGCGCCAGCCAGGCGAGGTTGCGCGGCCGCCGCGGCCCGCGCCCCCCCGATTCGCGCCGACACGCGGGCCCTGCCGCCCGCGCCGCGTACAATACTGGACTTTTGTCCGTCTTCACCCGCCTTATGTCCTCGCCCACCCTGTACGAATTCTTCGCCCCCTGCCCGCGCGGCCTCGAAGCGGCGCTCGCCGCCGAGCTGGCCGAGATCGCCGGCCGCCACCTGAACGGCGCGCCGTTCACCGCGGGCGCGCAGGTGCCGGGCGGCGTCCATTTCCAGGGCGGCTGGGCCGCCGGCATGGCCGCGAACCTGCATTCGCGGATCGCGAGCCGCGTGCTGCTCAAGATCGCGCACCGCCCGTACCGCAACGAGCAAGATGTGTACGCGCTCGCGCTCGAGCAGCCGTGGGAGCGCTGGTTCGCGGCGACGCAGACGCTGCGCGTCGACATCACCGCGATCAAGTCGCCGCTGAAGAGCCTCGAGTTCGCGACGCTGCGCGTGAAGGACGCGATCTGCGACCGGATGCGCGAGAAGACCGGCGCGCGCCCGAGCATCGACACCGGCGCGCCCGACGTGCGCGTGTTCGCGTTCCTGACCGCCACCGACTGCACGCTGTACCTCGACACGTCCGGCGAGCCGCTGTTCAAGCGCGGCTGGCGCCTCGACAAGGGCGCGGCGCCGCTGCGCGAGAACCTCGCGGCCGGCATCCTGCGCCTGACGGGCTGGACGCCCGGCACGGCGTTGTACGACCCGATGTGCGGCAGCGGCACGTTCCTCGCGGAAGCCGCGCAGATCGCGCTCGGCGTGGCGCCCGGCGTCGAGCGCCGGTTCGGCTTCGAAAAGCTCAAGCAGTACGACATCACCGCGTGGCAGGGCCTGAAGGTCCCGGCCCTGGACGCGAAGCGCGCGGCGCGCGGCAAGCGCGGCGAAGCGCTCGGCGTGTACGGCAGCGACATCTCCGGCGACATGCTCGAGAAGGCGCGCGCGAACCTCGAGCGCGCGGGCGTGCCGTCGGTGTGGCTCAAGCAGGTCGACGCGCGCGGGATGACGCCGCCGTGCGACGGGCCGGGCATCATCCTGGCGAACCCGCCGTACGGCGAGCGGATCGAGGTGCGCGGCCGCAGCGCGCGCGGCGAGGTGCGCGAAACCGGCCGCAACCGCGGCAACGACGACGCGTTCCGCCGCACGCACACCGACGCGCCGGACAGCGAGTTCTTCAACGCGCTCGGCGATGCGCTGAAGCAGCGCTTCACGGGCTGGCAGGCGTTCCTGCTCACGTCCGACCGTTCGCTGCCGGGCCAGCTGCGCCTGCGCGAATCGGCGAAGACGCCGCTGTTCAACGGCGCGCTCGAATGCCGGCTGTTCCGCTTCGACCTGATCGCGGGCAGCGTGAAGGCGCGCCCGGCCGCGCAGGACGGCGACGCGTAAGCGATCGCTCCCCGCTTCGGGCGGTGCCGCACCGGCGCCGCCCGCCTGCGCGCATTCCGCGCGCCTCCCGCTTCGAATTCTGTTTCGCATCGCGCGCGCGACCTGGCGCCCTTTCCTGACAAAAACCCGCGCCGCGACGCACCGGCGCGCGAGACGCGCCCCCCCGCCACGGCCTTCCCGCCACACTACCGCCCGGTTGCCGCGTCGACACCGGCGCATCTACTGACAACACGCTGTCAGCAGCCCCCGCTCACACTGCAATCCCGGCGCAATGCACGGCCGGTTTTCACACTGAATCGAATCAAAAAGGAGCAGGTCATGACGTCCGCAATCCAGGAACGCGCAATCGCATGGTTCGACATCCCGTCCATCGATTTCGACCGGGCGATCCGCTTTTACGAAACCGTGCTGCAGACGACGCTGCAGCGCGAGGTGATCGGCGGCGTGCCGATGGCGGTGTTCGGCCACGCGGAGGCGAACACCGGCGGCAGCATCGTCTACGATCCGCAGCAGATGAAGCCGAGCGCCACCGGCGTGCTCGTCTACCTGAACGCCGGCGATTCGGTCGTCGCGGCGCTCGAGCGCGCCAAGCGCGCGGGCGGCAGCGTGCAGGGCTCGGTCGTCGAGTTGCCGAACAACTACGGTTACATCGGGTACCTGATCGATACCGAAGGCAACCGCGTCGGCCTGCACGCGCCGAAATGCCACTGAGCGCCGATCTCATGCGATGGGCGCGGCGAGCGCGGCGCTATCATCGCGGAATCGCCAGCTCCGACGGATACGAGGTGCACCCATGACGCGTCGCGCCGACCGCCTGTTCCAGATTGCCGAGCTGCTGCGCGGTCGGCGCCTCACGACCGCGCAGCAGCTGGCCGACTGGCTGTCGGTGTCGCCGCGCACCGTGTACCGCGACGTGCGCGACCTGCAGTTGTCGGGCGTGCCGATCGAAGGCGAGGCCGGCATCGGCTACCGGCTGAACCGCAACGCGAGCCTGCCGCCGCTCACCTTCACCGCGGAGGAGCTCGCGGCGCTCGCCGCGGGCGCGCGGATGCTCGAGACCTGGGGCGGCGCGCGCCTCGCGGGCGGCGCGCGCTCGGCACTCGCGAAGATCGCGTCGGCGATGCCGGCCGACAAGCGCACCACGCTCGACCGCCTGCCGGTGTTCGCACCGTCGTTCCACGTCGACGCCGGGTTCTCGCTGAAGGTCGACGCGATCCACCAGGCCATCGACACGCGCCACGTCGTCGGCTTCGCCTACCGCGACCGGCTCGGCGCGCACACGCAACGCCGCGTGTGGCCGCTCGGGCTCGTCTACTGGGGCGGGCGCTGGACGATCGGCGCATGGTGCGAGCTGCGCGGCGACTTTCGCACCTTCGACATCGCGCGGATGGGCGACATCGCCATGCACGAGCAGTTTCCGGACATGGAGGGGCGCCGGATCGCCGATTACATGCGGATCGCGGAAGCGCCCATGCGCTGACGTGCCCGGGCGGCCGCGCGCCGCCGCCCGTTCGCTCAGGCCCCGAACACCACCGGCCGCTTCGGCCGCTCGTCGACGTGCAGCGAGAACACGTCGGCGCGCGCGTAGTGGCCCACGACGTCGAAGTCGTAGCGCGCACGCACGAGTTCGTCGAGATCGATGCGCGCGGTGACCAGCCCCTCCTCGCCGATCAGCGGCTCGGTCAGCAGGTCGCCGAGCGGCCCGACGATCACGCTGCCGCCGCGGATCAGCGGCCGCTCCGGGTCCCAGCCCGGCACGTCGATGCCGAGCGCGCGCGGCGACGGCTGCACCTGGCAGGCGCTCACGACGAAGCAGCGCCCCTCGTGCGCGATGTGGCGCATCGAGCTTTGCCAGACGTCGCGTTCGTCGACGGTGGGCGCGCACCAGACCTGCACGCCTTTCGCATACATCGCGCAGCGCAGCAGCGGCATGTGGTTCTCCCAGCAGATCGCGGCGCCGGCGCGGCCGGCGGCCGTCTCGACGACGGGCAGCGTCGAGCCGTCGCCCTGCCCCCAGATCAGCCGCTCGGTGCCGGTCGGCATCAGCTTGCGATGCTTCGCGACGAGCCCGTCGCGCGGATCGAAGAACAGCGCCGTGCAATAGAGCGTGCTGCCGCCGCGCTCGATCACGCCGACCACGAGGCTCGCGCCGGTGCGCTGCGACAGCGCGGCCAGCGCGTCGGTTTCCGGCCCCGGCACGTCGATCGCCTGCGCGGCGTAGCGCGCGTAGGCGTCGCGCCCCTCGGGCAGGCGGTAGCCGAGCCGCGTGCCGAAGATCTCGCCTTTCGGATAGCCGCCGAGCACGGCCTCGGGCAGCACGACGAGCGATGCGCCGCTGTCGCGGATCGCCGTTTCGTAGCCGAGGATCCGCTCGAGCGTGGCCTGCGTGCCGGCGGGCGACGCGCCGAGCTGCAGCGCGGCGATGACTGAGGTGGACATGAAGGCGTCTCCGGTGAAAGGGGTGACGCCATCTTTATCGATAAGATGTCATCGATCAAATCGATAGAACGATAAGTGTTATGAACGCCGATGATATCTCGCGGATCGACCTGAACCTGCTGAAAGTCTTCGAGGCGCTGTACGAGGAAGGCGGCGCGAGCCGCGCGGCGCTGCGGCTCGGCCTCACGCAGTCGGCCGTCAGCGCGGCGCTCGGGCGGCTGCGCGTGCTCTACGCCGATCCGCTGTTCGCGCGCACCGGCCGCGGGCTCGCGCCGACGCCGCGCGCGGACGAGCTGAAGCCGATCCTGTCCGATGCGCTCGACCGCTGCCGGCAGAGCCTCGCGATCGCCGCCGACAGCGGCGACCGGCTCGGCCGCACGATCTCGATCGGGCTGTCGGACGACTTCGAGATCGCGCTCGGCCGCGCGCTGATCGCCGCGGTCGCGCAGGACGCCGCCGGGATCCGGCTGATCTTCCGGCAGACCCACAGCGGCATCGCCGGCGACGCGCTGCTGCGCCACGGCGTCGATCTCGCGATCGCGTCGGGCGGGTTTTCGGCGAGCGGGCTGAGCCGGCGCGCGGTCGCCGCCGGCGGCTATGCGTGCGTGCTCGATCCGGCGGCACGCGTGCGGCCGGCGCGCACGCTGACGCTCGCCGACTATCTGCGGCGCGACCATCTGCTGGTGTCGTCGGGCGGCGTGATCGGCATCGTCGACGAGGCGCTGGCCGCGCTCGGGCACAAGCGGCGCGTCGCCGCGTCGACCACGCATTTCGCCGCGCTGCCGTACCTGCTGCTCGGCACGGACGCCATCGCGACGGTCCCCGCGCATGCGGCCCGCGCGATCGCGCAAGCTACGCCGCTGCACTGCGTCGCATGCCCGGTCGCGCTGCCGGGCTACCCGGTGGAGATCGGCTGGCGCACGAGCGCGCAGCGCGACCCGGCGCTCGTGCGCGTGCGGGACACCGTCGCCGCGTGCATCGAGCGGATCGTCACGCCATGAGCAGCCCGATCGCGCGGGCAGGCGGATGGCCCGCCGCCCGCGACGAACCCGCGCGCGTCAGTCGACCGACTTCACCATGTCCTCGATCACTTTCTTCGCATCGCCGAACACCATCATCGTCTTGTCCATGTAGAAGAGATCGTTGTCGAGCCCCGCATAGCCGGCCGCCATCGAGCGCTTGTTGACGATCACCGTGCGCGCCTTGTACGCCTCGATGATCGGCATCCCCGCGATCGGCGAATTCGGGTCGTTCTTCGCGGCCGGGTTCACCACGTCGTTCGCGCCGAGCACCAGCACCACGTCGACCTGACCGAACTCGCCGTTGATGTCGTCCATCTCGTACACGATCTCGTACGGCACCTCCGCTTCCGCGAGCAGCACGTTCATGTGCCCCGGCATGCGCCCGGCGACCGGGTGGATCGCGTATCTCACGTCGATCCCCTTCTCGACCAGCTTGTCGGTCAGCTCCTTCAGCGCGTGCTGCGCGCGCGCGACCGCGAGGCCGTAGCCCGGCACGATCACGACCGTCTCGGCATTGCCGAGCATGAACGACGCATCCTCCGCCGAGCCCGACTTCACCGGGCGCTGCTCCTGCTGGCCGGCCACCGCCGCGCCGGGCGCCGCGCCGAAGCCGCCGAGGATCACGTTGAAGAACGAGCGGTTCATCGCGTGGCACATGATGTACGACAGGATCGCGCCCGACGAGCCCACCAGCGACCCGGCGATGATCAGCATCGCGTTGTTCAGCGAGAAGCCGATGCCCGCCGCCGCCCAGCCCGAGTAGGAGTTCAGCATCGAGACGACCACCGGCATGTCCGCGCCGCCGATCGGGATGATGATCAGCACGCCGAGCGCGAACGCGATCGCCGTCAGGATGACGAACGGCAGCCACGACTGCGTCAGGAAGAACAGCACGCCGAAGCCGAGCATCCCGAGCGCGAGCATCAGGTTGATCAGGTGCTGGCCCGCGTACACGACCGGCGCGCCCTGGAACAGCCGGAATTTATATTTTCCCGACAGCTTGCCGAATGCGATCACCGAGCCGGAGAACGTGATCGCGCCGACGAAGGTGCCGATGAACAGCTCGATCCGGTTGCCGTACGGGATGAAGTTCGACGCGGTGGCGTCCTGCGGCACGAGCCCGAACGCTTCCGGCTCGGCCACGACCGCATACGCGATGCAGACCGCCGCGAGGCCGATCAGCGAGTGCATCGCCGCGACGAGCTCCGGCATCTTGGTCATCTCGACGCGCGCGGCCACGAACGCGCCGACCCCGCCGCCGACCACCAGCGCGCCGAGCACCAGCCCGAGGCC
Organism: Burkholderia sp. SRS-46; assembly: GCF_004343775.1. Classification (GTDB taxonomy): domain Bacteria; phylum Pseudomonadota; class Gammaproteobacteria; order Burkholderiales; family Burkholderiaceae; genus Burkholderia. Next base: position 36,626 of record NZ_PTXL01000014.1, read on the forward strand.
GAGCGGCAGGTTCGCGCCGAGCCAGGCGGCCTGCTTGAGGATCAGCGCGATCGTCGTGAGGATCGCGATCGCCATCCCGACCATCCCGAACAGGTTGCCGCGCCGGGCACTCTTCGGATTCGACAGCCCCTTGAGCGCCTGGATGAAGCAGACCGACGCGACCAGGTACAGCAGCGTAACGACGTTCATGCTCATCGCGCGCCCTCCTTGCCGCCCTCTGCACGCCTGGGTTCCTTCTTGCGGAACATCTCGAGCATGCGCCGCGTGACGAGGAACCCGCCGAACACGTTGACCGCCGCGAGCGCGACCGCGAGCGTGCCGAAGAACTTGCCGATCCCGCCGACCGTCAGTGCGGCGGCGAGCATCGCGCCGACGATCACGATCGCCGAGATCGCGTTCGTCACCGCCATCAGCGGCGTGTGCAGCGCCGGCGTCACGTTCCACACCACGTGGTAGCCGACGTACACCGCCAGCACGAAGATGATCACGTTGATCACCGTGTGATTGATGACTTCCATGGCCGCCTCCGGTTATTTGCGCGCGACTTCGCCGTCGCGGCACAGCAGCGTCGCGGCAACGATGTCGTCGGTCAGGTCGATGTTGAGCGTGCCGTCCTTCGACACGATCAGCCTGATGAAGTCGAGCAGGTTGCGCGCGTACAGCGCGGACGCATCCGCCGCGACCATCGACGCCAGGTTGGTATGGCCGGCGATCGTGACGCCGTGGTGCACGATCACCTCGTCGGCGACGGTCAGCGGGCAGTTGCCGCTCTTGCGGCCGTCGAACTCCGGCCCGCGCCCAGCCGCGAGGTCGACCAGCACCGAGCCCGGCTTCATCGACTGCACGGTCTCGACCGAGATCAGCGTCGGCGCGGGGCGGCCCGGGATCAGCGCGGTGGTGATGACGATGTCGGCCTGCCGCGCGCGCTCGTGCACGAGCGCGGCCTGGCGGCCGAGCCACGACGCGGGCATCGGCCGCGCGTAGCCGCCGACGCCCTGCGCGGCGTCGCGCTCCTCGTCGGTTTCGTACGGCACGTCGAGGAATTTCGCGCCGAGCGATTCGATCTGCTCCTTCACCGCCGGACGCACGTCGGATGCCTCGATCACCGCGCCGAGGCGCTTTGCGGTCGCGATCGCCTGCAGGCCCGCCACGCCCGCGCCGAGGATCAGCACGCGGGCCGCCTTCACGGTGCCGGCGGCCGTCATCAGCATCGGCAGGAAGCGCGGATACAGGTTGGCGGCGACGAGCACCGCCTTGTATCCGGCGATATTCGCCTGCGACGACAGCACGTCGAGGCTCTGCGCACGCGTCGTGCGCGGCGCGGCCTCGAGCGCGAAGCCGGTCACGCCGGCCGCCGCGAGCCGCGCGGCCTGCTCGCCGTTGAACGGATCGAGCATGCCGACCAGCACGGAACCGCGCTTGAGCGACGGGATTTCGGTGTCGGTGGGCGCCTGGACCTTCAGCACGAGGTCCGCATCGAATGCGCCCGCCTGGCCGGTCAATTCGGCGCCGGCGGCGGCATAGGCTTCGTCGGGATAGCTGGCGGCCGTGCCGGCCCCCTTCGCGACGCTCACGCGGTGCCCGGCGGACGCGTATTTCTTCACGGTCTCCGGCGTTGCAGCCACCCTTGCCTCGTTCGCCCGCGTTTCAGCAGGCACGCCGATATGCATGGTCTGGTCCTCCAGTCTTCGCCAGTCATTGATTTTGCTTTCAATCCTTACTGCGACTGCACGCCGGACAGGCTGACAGGCCGGCTCACGGGCAACGGCTTTACGCTGCACTTTAGCCGAAAGCGCAGGCCGCGCCAGCGCCTTGCGCACGATCGTGTGGCACCGCTGCGGCGCCCCTTGACGGGCGGAGCGCCGCCCGCCCCGGCGCTCCGCCCGGGGGTCGGAACTAGCATTAAGGTGCACCCGGCAGCGTCCGGGCGCAACCGGTAAAATGCCGACCCATGAAACCCGAAATCTGGACCCCGCATGTGACCGTCGCGGCGCTCGTCGAGCGCGCCGGCCGCTTTCTCATGATCGAGGAAGAGACCTCGACGGGCCTGCGCATCAACCAGCCCGCCGGCCACCTCGAAGCCGGCGAATCGCTCGCCGACGCCGTGATCCGCGAAACGCTCGAGGAAACCGCGCATCCGTTCGAGCCGGAAGCGCTCGTCGGCGTGTATCTCGCGCACTACGACCGCCCCGGCACGGCCGGCGCGACCTACCTGCGCTTCACGTTCTGCGGCACCGCGGGCGACGCGATCGCCGGCCACCGGCTCGACGACGGCATCGTCCGCACGCTGTGGATGACGGCCGACGAACTGCGCGCCTGCGGCGAGCGTCACCGCTCGCCCGCGGTGATGCGCTGCGTCGACGACTATCTCGCCGGGCGGCGCATTCCGCTCGATTTCGTGCATACGCATTCGGTCGCGCCGCGGCCGGACGCATTCGATCGTCAGGCGGTGGACAAATGAGCAAGCGCCGTATCGTGGTGGGCATGTCGGGCGGCGTCGATTCGTCGGTGACCGCGTGGCTGCTGAAGGAACAGGGCTACGACGTCGTCGGCCTGTTCATGAAGAACTGGGAAGACGACGACGACGGCGAATACTGCTCGACGCGCCAGGACTGGATCGACGTGGTGTCGGTGGCCGACCTGATCGGCATCGACGTCGAGGCCGTGAACTTCGCCGCCGAATACAAGGACCGCGTGTTCGCCGAGTTCCTGCGCGAATACTCGGCCGGCCGCACGCCGAACCCGGACGTGCTGTGCAACGCGGAGATCAAGTTCAAGGCGTTCCTCGACCATGCGATGTCGCTCGGCGCGGAAACGATCGCGACCGGCCACTACGCACGGGTGCGCGAACGTAACGGGCGCTTCGAACTGCTGAAGGCATTCGATCATACGAAAGACCAGTCGTACTTCCTGCACCGGCTGAACCAGGCGCAGCTGTCGAAGACGATGTTCCCGCTCGGCGAGATCCCGAAGACGAAGGTGCGCGAGATCGCCGAGCAGATCGGCCTGCCGAATGCGAAGAAGAAGGATTCGACCGGCATCTGCTTCATCGGCGAGCGGCCGTTCCGCGATTTCCTGAACCGCTATCTTCCGACCAAGCCGGGCCCGATGAAGACGCCCGACGGCAAGACGGTCGGCGAGCACATCGGCCTCGCGTTCTACACGTTCGGCCAGCGCAAGGGCATCGGCCTCGGCGGCAGCAAGGACGGCAGCGGCGACCCGTGGTTCGTCGCCGCGAAGGACATCCCGTCGAACACGCTGTACGTCGTGCAGGGCCACGATCACCCGTGGCTGCTGTCGCACCGGCTCGTCGCCGGCAACGTAAGCTGGACCGCGGGCGAGCCGCCGGCCGAAGGCTTCGCGTGCGGCGCGAAGACCCGCTACCGGCAGGCCGATGCCGCATGCACGTTCGCGCGCGACGGCGGCGAACGCTTCTCGCTCGGCTTCGACGACGCGCAATGGGCGGTCACGCCCGGCCAGTCGGCGGTGCTGTACGACGGCGAGATCTGCCTCGGCGGCGGCATCATCGAGTTCGCGGCGACCGGCCGGCCGGGCCACGCCGCGGCCGGGGCGCCGGCGCTCGTCGAGGCGCGCTGAGCGGCCGGCCCGATACCGGGCCGAAGGCGGGCCGGTCAGCCCGCGCGCCGCAACGCGGCGTCGTAGCGCTCGCGCGCCGAACAGTCGGCCGCGTAGACGTCGCCGGGCGCTGACGCGCCCGGCCCTGCCGCCACGGCAGCGCAGGCTTTCCGGTTCCCGTAGTAGACTCTCGCCCAGCATCGGCGCCGGTCGCAGCGTGCATGCGCGGCCCCGCGAGACGGATCTCGCCGCGCACCCGGCACAGGCGGCCGCCGACTGTTGCGACGCCGCCGCGCCGACGCATGGCGCATCGCGGCGATCCAGAAAATGTATAGGGAGTCCCCAATGTTTTCCCGACGCTATCTCGCGATGTGGTGCGCCGTCGTCCTGTTCGTGGCGGTCGCGGCCCTCGCCGCCGGCCATGCGATCGCGTGGCTCTGGCTCGCCATCCCCGCCGCCCTCGTCGCGCTCGGCCTGTACGACCTGAACCAGGATCGTCACGCCATCCTGCGCAATTACCCGCTCTGGGGCCACCTGCGCTTCCTGTTCGAATTCATCCGGCCGGAAATCCGCCAGTACTTCGTCGAGGACGACACCGACGAGAAACCGTTTTCACGCGCACAGCGCAGCCTCGTCTACCAGCGCGCGAAGAACGTCGGCGACAACCGCCCGTACGGCACCGAACTGAACGTGAAGGCGGTCGCGCACGAATGGATCAGCCATTCGCTCGCGCCGACCAAGCTTGCGAACCACGACTTCCGCATTCGCGTGGGCGCGAATCGCGCGCAGCCGTACGACATCTCGATCTTCAACATCTCCGCGATGAGCTTCGGCTCGCTGTCCGCGAACGCGATCCGCTCGCTGAACCTCGGTGCGAAGAAAGGCGGTTTCGCGCACGATACGGGCGAAGGCTCGCTGTCGAAATACCACCGCGAGAACGGCGGCGACATCATCTGGGAAATCGCGTCCGGCTACTTCGGCTGCCGCAACGACGACGGCACCTTCAACCCGGACAAGTTCGCGAAGCAGGCGGCCGATCCGCAGGTGAAGATGATCGAGGTCAAGCTGTCGCAGGGCGCGAAGCCGGGCCACGGCGGCGTGCTGCCGGCCGCGAAGATCACGCCGGAAATCGCCGAGACGCGCGGCGTGCCGATGGGCAAGGACTGCATCTCGCCCGCGACGCACTCGGAATTCTCGACGCCGCGCGGCCTGCTCGAATTCGTCGAGCGGCTGCGCGCGCTGTCCGGCGGCAAGCCGACCGGCTTCAAGCTGTGCGTCGGCCATCCGTGGGAATTCTTCGGCATCGCGAAGGCGATGCTCGAAACCGGCATCGTGCCGGACTTCATCGTTGTCGACGGCGCGGAAGGCGGCACGGGCGCGGCGCCGCTCGAATTCACCGACCACGTCGGCGTGCCGCTGCAGGAAGGGCTGCTGCTCGTACACAACACGCTCGTCGGGATCGGCGTGCGCGAGCGCGTGAAGATTGGCGCGAGCGGCAAGATCATCACCGCGTTCGACGTCGCGCGCACGCTCGCGATCGGCGCGGACTGGGTGAACTCGGCGCGCGGCTTCATGTTCGCGGTCGGCTGCATCCAGGCGCAGACCTGCCACACCGGCCGCTGCCCGACCGGCGTCGCGACCCAGGACCCGGTGCGCCAGCGCGCGGTGGTCGTGCCGGACAAGGCGGATCGCGTGTACAACTTCCACCGCAACACACTGCACGCGCTGCAGGAACTCGTGCAGGCGGCCGGCCTGGCGCATCCGTCGGAATTGCGCGCGCATCACATCGTGCAGCGCATTTCGCCGCACGAAGTCCGGCTGATGTCGCAACTGCTGAAATACCTGAAGCCGGGCGCGCTGCTCGACGGCCGCCACTGCGGCTATTCGCTGTACGACCAGTGGTGGCCGATCGCGCGCAGCGATGCGTTCACGCTCGGCGACGCCGCCTACGCGTCGCTCCAGTGAAGCGCCGCCGGTCGCACCGGCGTCGCGGCAATGAAAAACGCGCCCCGAGGGGCGCGTTTTTCGTCTGCGGAATGCAGCGCCGGCTGCGTCACCCCTGCGGCGCGGTGTCGACGAACGGCTGCCGCTGCATCAGCTTCGCGAAATGCTTGTCGAGGTTCGGGTGGCGATCGCGCCAGTTGAGTTCGGGCATCCGGAAATCGAGGTAGCCGAGCGCGCAGCCGAGCGCGATGTCGGCGAGCGTGTAATGATTACCGACGCACCACGTCTTGCCGCCGAGGCCCTGCGACATCGCGACGAGCGCATCGTCGATCTTGCGCTGCTGGCGAGCGATCCAGCTGGCGCTGCGCTGATCCTCCTCGCGCTGCACGTTCTCGATGCGGATCGCGACCGATGCGTCGAGCGCACCGTCGCACAGCGCTTCCCAGCAACGCACTTCGACGCGTTCGCGGCCGGACGGCGGAATCAGCTTGCCGACCGGGGACAGCGTATCGACGTATTCGCAGATCACGCGGGAATCGAACACCGCGGCGCCATCTTCCATCACGAGACACGGAACCTTGCCAAGCGGGTTCGAGGCATGAATGTTCGTGTCCGGCGCCCAGACGTTTTCGAGCTCCAGCTTGTAGTCGATCTTCTTTTCAGCAAGCACGATGCGCGCCTTTCGCACGAACGGGCTGCTGAGCGAACCGATTAATTTCATCATCTGCCTTAGTTGGGGAACCGCCGAGAGTATACGTTGTCGCCGATCATAACCGGGCGGCGACGGCCGATAGAAAATCGCCCATCCGGCCTGTGGATGGTTTGCAACAGCCGCGGCGGCGCGCCTGCGCCGCTCCCCCGCTCCCTCACGCGCCGCGTCCGGCGGCGCTACAATCGCACGATGAATGCGCCCCTCGATACCGCCATCGCAGTCGACGTCTACCGCCAGCGCCGCGAGCGCGTGCTTGCCGCACTGCGCGCGGCGGGCGGCGGCGTCGCCATCGTCCCCACCGCGCCGGAAATGCTGCGCAACCGCGACACGGGCTACCCGTACCGCCACGACAGCTATTTCTATTACCTGACGGGATTCGCCGAGCCGGACGCCGTGCTCGTGCTGAACGCGTCCGCGCCGCACGGCGCGCCGCAATCGATCCTGTTCTGCCGCGCGAAGAACGCCGAACTCGAAACCTGGGAAGGCTTCCACTACGGCCCCGACGCCGCGCGCGACGCGTTCGGCTTCGACGCGGCGTTCGCCGGCGACGTACTCGACACGGAAATGCCGCGCCTGCTCGCCGACGCGGGCACCGTGCATTACCGGTTCGGCGCGTCCGCCGAGTTCGACCGCCAGCTCGACCGCTGGATCGACACGGTGCGCACCCAGGCGCGCACCGGCGTCGCCGCGCCGGACGCGCTGCTCGACCTCACGCCGCTGCTCGACGACATGCGGCTCGTCAAGGACGAGCATGAGCTCGCGATCATGATGCGCGCCGCGCACATCTCGGCGCTCGCGCATCGCCGCGCGATGCAGGCATGTCGGCCCGGCATCCGCGAATACGAACTCGAGGCCGAGCTGCTCTACACGTTCCGCAGGCACGGCGCGCAGGCGCCCGCGTACGGCTCGATCGTCGCGGCCGGCGCGAACGCGTGCGTGCTGCACTACCCGGCCGGCAACGCGGCCGCGCGGGACGGCGACCTGATCCTGATCGACGCGGCCTGCGAGCTCGACGGCTACGCGTCGGACATCACCCGCACGTTCCCGGCCAACGGGCGCTTCTCGCCCGCGCAGCGCGCGCTGTACGACATCGTGCTCGCCGCGCAGCAGGCCGCGATCGACGCGACGCGCGCCGGCGTGCCGTTCGAGGTGCCGCACGACGCGGCGGTGCGCGTGCTCGCGCAGGGCCTGCTCGACACCGGCATCATCCCGAAGACGCACTTCTCGAACGTCGACGACGTGATCGCCGAACGGGCGTACGCGCGCTTCTACATGCACCGCACCGGCCACTGGATCGGCATGGACGTGCACGATTGCGGCGACTACCGCGAGCGGCTCGCCGCGCGCGACGCCAACGGCACGCTGCCGTGGCGCACGCTGAAGGCCGGCATGACGCTGACCGTCGAGCCGGGCCTGTACGTGCGCGCCGCCGACGACGTGCCGCCCGAATACTGGAACATCGGCATCCGCATCGAGGACGACGCGGTCGTGCGCGAGCACGGTTGCGAGCTGATCACGCGCGACGTGCCGGTGGCGGCCGCCGAGATCGAGGCGCTGATGCGCGCGGGCGCGGCGCACGGCGCATGAGCATGCGGCGTTTACCGTTTCATTCGTTTCACGATTCCCGATGACGACCGATTCCTCCCCGGCCACGCCGGACTACGACATCGCCATCGTCGGCGCGGGCCCCGTCGGGCTCGCGCTGGCGGGCTGGCTGGCGCGGCGCAGCGCGACGCGGCACTGGTCGATCGCGCTGATCGACGCGCGCGAGCCCGCCGCGAGCGCAAACGATCCGCGCGCGATCGCCGTGTCGCACGGCAGCCACGTGCTGCTCGACTCGCTCGCGTGGCCCGCCGACGCGACGCCGATCGAACACATCCATGTCTCGCAGCGCGGCCATTTCGGCCGCACGCTGATCGACCGCGACGAGCATGACGTCGCGGCGCTCGGCTACGTCGCGCGCTACGGCTCGCTCGTGCAGGCGCTCGCGGGCGCGGTGCGCCGCACGCGCGTCGACTGGCTCACGTCGACGTCCGCGCGCGCGCCGCAGCAGGATGCCGACGGGGTCGCGCTCACGCTCGACACCCCGCAGGGCGAACGCACGCTGCGCGCGCGGATCGTCGTCAATGCCGAGGGCGGGCTGTTCCACGAGCAGCGCGCCGACAACGGCCAGCATCGCCGCGACTACGGCCAGACCGCGCTCGTCGGCACGGTGACGGCATCCGCGCCGCGCCCGAACGTCGCGTGGGAGCGCTTCACCCACGAAGGGCCGCTCGCGCTGCTGCCGCTTGGCGGTGCCGACTACGCGCTCGTGTGGTGCTGCGCACCGGCCGAAGCCGCGCGCCGCGCCGCGCTGCCCGACGACGCGTTCCTGCGCGAGCTCGGCACCGCCTTCGGCGAGCGCATGGGCCGCTTCGTCGCGATCGCCGGGCGCGCGTCGTTCCCGCTCGGCCTCAACGCCGCGCCGACCCTCGTCGACCGCCGCATCGCGATCGTCGGCAATGCCGCGCAGACGCTGCACCCGGTCGCGGGCCAGGGTCTGAACCTCGGCCTGCGCGACGTGCATACGCTGGTCGACGCGCTGTCCACGCACGGCGCCGGGCCGGCCGCGCTCGCGGCTTTCAACGCGCGGCGCGCGCTCGACCGGCGCTTCACGATCGGCGCGACCGACACGCTCGCGCGGCTGTTCACGATCGAATCGGGCCCGCTCGCGCTGCTGCGCGGCGCGGCGCTCACCGCGCTCGAATTCGTGCCGCCGCTCAAGACCGCGATCGCCCGCCAGATGATGTTCGGCCAACGCCGCTGACGCGTGCCCCCAACCGCGCGCGGTGTCCGCCGCGGGCGACGCGCCGCGTGCCGGACAAACCGGGTCAAATCGGCGAGGCGGGGGAATACGGTAAAATGCGCGTTTTCCCTCCGCCCTTTTGATGCCCGCGCCCGCCGCGGGCGGTGCCATTGCGATGCCCGTTATCGGCTCTCACGTATTGCGTAACAACCTGTTCGTCGCCCCGATGGCCGGCGTGACGGACCGGCCGTTCCGCCAGCTGTGCAAGCGGCTGGGGGCCGGCTACGCCGTGTCCGAGATGGTCGCGTCCAATGCCCAGCTGTGGAAAAGCGCCAAGACGATGCGGCGCGCGAACCACGAAGGCGAAGTCGAGCCGATCGCCGTGCAGATCGCCGGCGCCGATCCGGCGATGATGGCCGAAGCCGCCCGCTACAACGTCGACAACGGCGCGCAGATCATCGACATCAATATGGGCTGCCCGGCGAAAAAGGTCTGCAACGTCGCGGCGGGGTCCGCGCTGCTGCAGAACGAGCCGCTCGTGAAGCAGATCGTCGAGGCGGTTGTCGGCGCGGTCGGCACCGGGCCGGACGCCGTGCCCGTCACGCTGAAGATCCGCACCGGCTGGGATCGCGAGCACAAGAACGCGATCGCCATCGCGCGCCTCGCCGAGGCCGCCGGCATCTCGATGCTCACCGTGCACGGCCGCACGCGCGCCGACCTCTACCGCGGCGAGGCCGAATACGACACCATCGCGGCCGTGAAGGCCGCCGTCGGCATTCCGGTGGTCGCGAACGGCGACATCACGTCGCCGCAGAAGGCCAAGGCCGTGCTCGACGCGACGGGCGCCGACGCGCTGATGATCGGTCGCGCCGCGCAAGGCCGGCCGTGGCTATTCCGTGAAATCGCTCATTTCCTGCAAACCGGCGAGCTGCTGCCGCCGCCGCTGATCGACGAGATCCAGCAGGTGATGAACGAGCATCTGGAAGACCACTACGCGTTCTACGGGGAATTCACGGGAGTCCGTACTGCGCGCAAGCACATCGGCTGGTACACTCGCGGCCTTTCCGGCGCCAACGGGTTCCGGCACCGGATGAACACGCTCGATTCCACCCGCGAGCAGCTCGCCGCCGTCAATGCATTCTTCGAAGCGCAGAAGGCGCTGTCCGACCACCTCGTCTACGTCGACGAGGATGAGGACGAGCGCGGCCAGGGCGAGCCGGACGACCATAACCAGTTAGCAGCATGAGCAAGCACAACATCGAACAATGTGTCCGCGAGAGCCTGGACGTGTATTTCCGGGATCTAGACGGCTCCAATCCGCACGACGTCTATGAAATGGTGATGTCCTGCGTCGAAAAGCCGATGCTCGAGGTCGTGCTCGTACAGGCGGGCGGCAACCAGTCGCTCGCCGCGGAGTACCTCGGCATCAACCGCAATACGCTGCGCAAGAAGCTGCAGCAGCACGGCCTGCTGTAGCCGGCCGCCCCGTCCCCGTTTTCCTGGCTATTGGTGGTTCCATCATGATCAAGCAAGCGCTCATTTCCGTTTCCGACAAGACCGGCATCGTCGACTTCGCGAGGTCGCTGTCCGACCTCGGCGTCAAGCTGCTGTCGACCGGCGGCACCGCGAAACTGCTCGCCGACGCGGGCCTGCCCGTCACCGAAGTGGCCGACTACACCGGCTTCCCGGAAATGCTCGATGGGCGCGTGAAAACGCTGCATCCGAAGGTGCACGGCGGCATCCTGGCGCGCCGCGACCTGCCGGAACACATGCAGGCGCTCGAGGCGCACGACATCCCGACGATCGACCTGCTCGTCGTGAACCTGTACCCGTTCGTCGCGACGATCGCGAAGGACGACTGCACGCTGGCCGACGCGATCGAGAACATCGACATCGGCGGCCCGACGATGCTGCGCTCGGCCGCGAAGAACCACCGCGACGTGACGGTCATCGTCGATCCGGCCGACTACGCGGTCGTGCTCGATGAAATGAAGGCGAACGGCAACACGGTCGGCTACCCGACCAATTTCCGACTCGCGACGAAGGTGTTCGCGCACACCGCGCAGTACGACGGCGCGATCACCAACTACCTGACGAGCCTGACCGACGAGCTGAAGCACGCGTCGCGCAACGCTTACCCGGCGACGCTGAACGTCGCGTTCGAGAAGGTGCAGGACCTGCGCTACGGCGAGAACCCGCACCAGAGCGCCGCGTTCTACCGCGACATCGCGACGCCGGCCGGCGCGCTCGCGAACTACCGCCAGCTGCAGGGCAAGGAACTGTCGTACAACAACATCGCCGATTCGGACGCGGCATGGGAATGCGTGAAGACGTTCGACGCGCCCGCCTGCGTGATCATCAAGCATGCGAACCCGTGCGGCGTCGCGATCGGCAACGATTCGGCCGACGCGTATGCGAAGGCGTTCCAGACCGATCCGACCTCGGCGTTCGGCGGCATCATCGCGTTCAACCGCGAAGTCGACGAAACCGCCGCGCAAGCGGTCGCGAAGCAGTTCGTCGAAGTGCTGATCGCACCGTCGTTCACCGATGCCGCGAAGCAGGTGTTCGCGGCGAAGCAGAACGTGCGCCTGCTCGAGATCGCGCTGGGCGAAGGCCACAACGCGTTCGACCTGAAGCGCGTCGGCGGCGGCCTGCTGGTGCAGTCGCTCGATGCGAAGAACGTGCAGCCGCACGAGCTGCGCGTCGTCACGAAGCGCCACCCGACGCCGAAGGAAATGGACGACCTGCTGTTCGCATGGCGCGTCGCGAAGTTCGTGAAGTCGAACGCGATCGTGTTCTGCGGCAACGGCATGACGCTCGGCGTCGGCGCGGGCCAGATGAGCCGTGTCGACTCGGCGCGCATCGCGAGCATCAAGGCGCAGAACGCGGGCCTGACGCTCGCGGGTTCGGCAGTCGCGTCGGATGCGTTCTTCCCGTTCCGTGACGGCCTCGACGTCGTCGTGGCGGCAGGCGCGACCTGCGTGATCCAGCCGGGCGGTTCGATGCGCGACGACGAAGTGATCGCGGCGGCCGACGAGCACAACATCGCGATGATCCTGACGGGCGTGCGCCACTTCCGCCACTGATCGACCGCGCGCGGCCGCCACGGCCGCGACACACGGGCCCGGCGGCATCGCACCCGCCGGGTTTTTTATTGCACGGCGCATTCCGGCGCGACGCCACGGCGTGTCGCGCCTTTCGTTGTAGTATCGCTGCTGCATCACGCAACTCCTCCCGACATGCGAATTCTCGGCATCGACCCTGGCCTGCGCGTCACCGGCTTCGGCGTCATCGACGTCAGCGGCCACCACCTCGCGTACGTGGCGAGCGGCGTGATCCGCACGCCGACGGCCGACCTGGCCACCCGGCTCGGCACGATCTTCCAGGGCGTCTCGACGCTCGTGCGCGAACACGCGCCCGACCAGTCCGCGATCGAAAAGGTGTTCGTCAACGTCAACCCGCAGTCGACGCTGCTGCTCGGCCAGGCGCGCGGCGCCGCGATCTGCGGGCTCGTCGCGGGCGGGCTGCCGGTTGCCGAGTACACGGCGCTGCAGCTCAAGCAGGCCGTCGTCGGCTACGGCCACGCGACCAAGGCGCAGATGCAGGAAATGGTCACGCGCCTCCTGAACCTGTCCGGGCAGCCCGGCAGCGACGCCGCCGACGCGCTCGGCATGGCGATCTGCCACGCGCACGGCGGCAACACGCTCAGCACGCTCGGCGGCCTCGCGCCGGCGCTCGCGAAGAAAGGGCTGCGCGTGCGGCGCGGCCGGCTCGTCGGCTGAGTCACCGGCAGGTCGGGGACGTGCGGCCGTACGGGCGCGCAATCGCCCGGCGCGCCGCGTCGACGCCTGCGCCACGGCACGCGTACCTCGCCGGATCGACCGAATTGCCTGCGCGCCGTGCGCACGCGCCGCGCGTCGCTTCGGCCTGACGGCCGCCCCATCGGCATTCCGCCGCGCGTGCGCTACACTCGCGCTTTCTTCCTCGCCTCGCTCATTCCATGATCGGTCGCATCGCCGGCATCCTCCTCGAAAAGAACCCGCCTCACCTGCTCGTCGACTGCAACGGCGTCGGCTACGAAATCGACGTGCCGATGAGCACGTTCTACAACCTGCCGCAAACCGGCGAGCGGGTCGTGCTGCTCACGCAGCAGATCGTCCGCGAGGATGCGCACCTGCTGTACGGCTTCCTGACCCAGCAGGAACGCACCACCTTCCGCGAGCTGCTGAAGATCAACGGCATCGGCGCGCGCATGGCGCTCGCCGTGCTGTCCGGCATGAGCGTGCAGGAACTCGCGCAGGCCGTGACGATGCAGGACGCCGCCCGCCTCACCCGCCTGCCCGGCATCGGCAAGAAGACGGCCGAGCGCCTGCTGCTGGAACTGAAGGGCAAGCTCGGCGCCGATCTCGGCGCGCTCGCCGGCGCCGCGTCGCCGTCCGACCACGCGACCGACATCCTCAACGCGCTGCTCGCGCTCGGCTACTCGGAAAAAGAGGGCCTCGCCGCGATCAAGAACGTGCCGGCCGGCACCGGCGTATCCGAAGGCATCAAGCTGGCGCTGAAGGCGCTGTCGAAGGCGTAACGGCCACGCGTCCGACGCAGTGTCGCGCCGCCGCGCGCGGCGCGCCAGTCGGCCGTTCGGCCAGGTTTGCCGCGCGACGGCGCGCGGTACAATGGCCGCATGATTGAAACCGACAAACTCGCCACCGAGCGGATCATCGCCGCCACGCCCGCCTCGTCGCACGAGGAGGTGTTCGAACGCGCGCTGCGGCCGCGCCAGCTCGACGAATACGTCGGCCAGGAAAAGGTGCGCGGCCAGCTCGAGATCTTCATCGAGGCCGCGAAGCGCCGCGCCGAGCCGCTCGACCACGTGCTGCTGTTCGGCCCGCCCGGGCTCGGCAAGACGACGCTCGCGCACATCATCGCGCGCGAAATGGGCGTCAACCTGCGCCAGACGTCGGGCCCGGTGCTCGAACGCGCGGGCGACCTCGCCGCGCTGCTGACGAATCTCGAGGCGAACGACGTGCTGTTCATCGACGAGATCCACCGGCTGTCGCCGGTCGTCGAGGAAATCCTGTATCCCGCGCTCGAGGACTACCAGATCGACATCATGATCGGCGAAGGCCCGGCCGCGCGCAGCGTGAAGCTCGACCTGCAGCCGTTCACGCTCGTCGGCGCAACCACCCGCGCCGGGATGCTGACCAACCCGCTGCGCGACCGCTTCGGGATCGTCGCGCGCCTCGAGTTCTATGACGCGGAGCAGCTGTCGCGCATCGTGCGCCGCTCGGCGTCGCTGCTCAACGCGCAGATCGATCCGAACGGCGCGCTCGAAATCGCGAAGCGCTCGCGCGGCACGCCGCGGATCGCGAACCGGCTGCTGCGCCGCGTGCGCGACTACGCGGAAGTGAAGGCGGACGGCAACATCACCGCGGCCGTCGCCGATGCCGCGCTCGCGATGCTCGACGTCGATCCGGTCGGTTTCGACCTGATGGACCGCAAGCTGCTCGAAGCGATCCTGCACAAGTTCGACGGCGGCCCGGTCGGCATCGACAACCTCGCCGCGGCGATCGGCGAGGAACGCGACACGATCGAGGATGTGCTCGAGCCGTACCTGATCCAGCAGGGCTTCCTGCAACGCACGCCGCGCGGGCGCATCGCGACGCTGCTGACCTACCGCCACTTCGGGCTTGCCGCGCCCGACGCGGCCAATCCGGCACGCGGCGCGTTGGACGCACCTGACGGGCAATAGCCCCCAGTCGCGCTGCACGCCATGACGACGCCGCCCAACCCGCACCCCGCCGCACCCGCCTCGAACCCGCGCTGGCTCGAGATCATCCGCAAGCGGCTCGTGGCCGGCGTCACGCACCTGACGACGGGCAGCGGCGGCCCGTCACTCGACTACTCGTCACCGCCCGGCGATCCGGGCCTGTTCGGCCCCGACGCCGTCTGCTGGCGCGTGCATGCGGACTTCGCGTCGATGATGACGGGCGGCATCTCCGCGCTGCTGCTGCAGGCGCTGCATCCGCTCGCGCTCGCGGGGGTATGGGATCACTCGTCGTTCCGCACCGACATCCTCGGCCGGCTGCGCCGCACCGCGACGTTCATCTCCGGCACCACGTTCGGCAACCGCGCGGATGCGCTCGCGCTGATCGAACGCGTGAAGGCGATCCATGCGAAGGTGGCCGGCGTCGCGCCGGACGGGCGGCCGTATCGCGCCGACGATCCGGCGCTGCTGACCTGGGTGCACGTCGCGGAGGTGTCGAGCTTCCTCGCCGCGCATCTGCGCTACGTGAACCCGGCGCTGCCGGGCGAACTGCAGGATCGCTACTATGCGGAAACGGCGCTGATCGCCGAGCTGCTCGGCGCGCAGCAGGTGCCCCGCTCGCGCGCGGAGATCGCCGCCTACCTGGCGCGCATGCGGCCGGAGCTCGAGGCCGGGCCGCGTACGTTCGAGGTGATGCGGATCCTGCTGCACGCGCCGGTCGCCCGGCCCTCGATGCGGCCCGCCGCGACCCTGGTGATGCACGCCGGCATCGACCTGCTGCCGCCGTGGGCGCAAGACATGCTGGGGGTATCGCGGTTCGCGCCGCTGCGGCGCGCGGTGGTCCGCCCGGGTGTGCGCGCCGTCGCGCCGGTGCTGCGCTGGGCGCTCGTCAACGGCGCGTCGAAGCGCGCGCGCCGCCGCGCCGCGGCGCACGGCGCAACCCAATCGGAACGACGGAAAGACGGCTGACGGGCAGCCCCTCGGCGCGCTTTACAGCACCTTGCTGTAACCGTCGTCGTCGTCGTCGCTCGCGTCGCTCAGATGCGAGATGTCGGCCCACTGCACGACTTGCGCGCGGCCGCCCGCGTAATCGACGACGTTGATGCTCGTATTGAGCAGCTGATAGTTGCGCGGCGCGGCGAGCTCGAGCCCGTTCGCGAACCGGTACACGCAATCGAGCACGCCGCCATGCGCGACGCACGCGATCCGGCCGCCCGAATGCGCGGCGACGATCGGCTCGAGCGCATGCAGCACGCGGTGATAGAACGCGCGCTGCGACTCGCCGCCTTCGGGCTCGAAGCCCGGGTCGCGCGTCTGCCACGCCGCATACGCGTCCGGAAAGCGCGCTTCGATCTCCGTGCTGTCATGCCCCTGGAACACGCCATACGCCCGCTCGCGCAAGCCATCGCGCAGCACGAGCGGCAGGCCCAGCGCGTCGGCGGCCGGCTGCGCGGTCTGCTGCGCGCGCATCAGGTCGCTCGAATAGATCGCATCGATCCGCGCGCCGTCGCGCGCCTCGCGCGCAAGACGCGCAGCGAGCCGCTGCGCCTGCGCGAGGCCCGTGTCGGCCAGCGGAATGTCGATATGACCCTGGATCCGTTTGATGCGGTTCCAGGCGGTCTCGCCATGGCGAATGAAGAGGATCTGCGTGGTGGCCATCGCGGCGGCGCCTCGGGGGAAAACTCAGGAAAAAATCAGGGCCGCACTTGCAGCCAGAACGTCACCGGCCCGTCGTTGACGAGCGAGACCTGCATGTCGGCGCCGAATTCGCCTGTCGCGACGTGCGCATGGCGCGCCCGCGCCGCGTCGACGAAATAGTCGAACAGGCGCGCGCCCTCGTCGGGCGGCGCAGCGGGCGTGAAGCTCGGGCGCAGGCCGCTGTTGGTGTCGGCCGCGAGCGTGAACTGCGAGACGAGCAGCAAGCCGCCCGCGCGTCCTTCGCCGTCGATGTTCGACACCGGCAGGTTCATCTTGCCGGCCGCGTCGCTGAACACGCGATAGCCGAGCACCTTCGCGAGCAGCTTGTCGGCCGCCGCCTCGGTGTCGCCGCGCTCCGCGCAGACGAGCGCGAGCAGGCCCGCGCCGATCTCGCCCGTCACACGGTCGCCGACGCGCACGTCGGCACGCTTCACGCGCTGGATCAGCGCGATCATGCGGTGAGCGTCACGCGCGCGAAGCGGCGCTTGCCGACCTGCACGACGTATTCGCCGGCCTCGATCTTGAGGCCCTTGTCCGACACCGTGGCGCCGTCGATCTTCACACCGCCCTGCTCGATGTTGCGCAGCGCTTCGCTCGTCGACGGCACGAGGCCCGCCTGCTTCAGCAGCTGGCCGATCGCGAGCGGCGCGCCCGCGAGCGTCACCGACGGGATGTCGTCCGGCACGCCGCCCTTCGCGCGATGGTTGAAATCCTCGAGCGCGCGCTCGGCGTCGGCCTGCGAGTGGAAGCGCGCGACGATTTCCTGCGCGAGCAGCACCTTGAAGTCGCGCGGGTTGCGGCCCGCTTCGGCCTCGCGGCGGAAGCCGATGATCTCGTCCATGCTGCGGAACGACAGCAGCTCGAAGTAACGCCACATCAGCGTGTCCGAGATGCTCATCAGCTTGCCGAACATGTCGGTCGGCTTCTCGCTGATACCGACGTAGTTACCCTTCGACTTCGACATCTTCTCGACGCCGTCGAGGCCCTCGAGAAGCGGCATCGTCAGGATGCACTGCTGTTCCTGGCCGTACTGCTTCTGCAGTTCGCGGCCGACCAGCAGGTTGAACTTCTGGTCGGTGCCGCCGAGCTCGAGATCGGCGTTCAGCGCGACCGAGTCGTAGCCCTGCATCAGCGGGTAGAGGAATTCGTGGATCGAGATCGGCACGCCACCCTGGAAGCGCTTCGTGAAATCCTCGCGCTCGAGAATGCGCGCGACCGTGTAGCGCGACGCGAGCTTGATCATCCCGTCGGCGCCGAGCGGCATCGACCATTCGCTGTTGTAGCGGATCTCGGTCTTGTCACGGTCGAGCACCAGCGCGGCCTGCTCGAAATAGGTCTTCGCGTTCGATTCGATCTGCTCGCGCGTAAGCGGCGGGCGCGTCGCGTTGCGGCCGGACGGATCGCCGATCAGCGACGTGAAATCGCCGATCAGGAAGATCACCGTATGGCCGAGGTCCTGCAGCTGGCGCATCTTGTTCAGCACGACCGTGTGGCCGATGTGGATGTCGGGCGCGGTCGGGTCGAGGCCGAGCTTGATGCGAAGCGGCTTGCCGGTGGCGGCGCTGCGCGCGAGCTTCTGCGCGAACTCCTCCTCGATCAGCAGCTCGTCGACGCCGCGCTTCGTGACGGCAAGCGCATGCCGGACTTCGTCGGTGATCGGGAAAACGGGCTTGGAACTGGGTTCGGTGCTCATCGGTGCCAGGAAGAATGTCGCAAAAACAGGGATTTTCCCATAACTTGCGCGCGCATCGCTTAACGACGGCGCCGCTTGCGCGGATAATCGGTCGCGAGGCGCGCGGCACCGGCCGCCGCCGCACGAATCGGGAGGGCTCACGTGCCGCTAAGACGTCCGCCATCCGGCCATCCGGCCGACGGTATTTATTTCGGATTGATGTCGGGAACGAGCATGGACGGCGTCGACGGCGTCGCCGTGCGCTTCGAGGCCGGCAAGGCGCCGGCCGTGCTCGCCGAAGCCTGCGTCGGGTTCGCGCAGACGCTGCGCGACGCGCTGTTCGCGCTGCAGCAGCCCGGCAACGACGAGATCGAGCGCGAATCGCTGGCCGCCAACGCGCTCGCGGCCCGCTATGCGGTGTGCTGCCACGAGCTGCAGCGCGCGGCAGGCCTCGCGCCGGATCAGGTGCGCGCGATCGGCGTGCACGGCCAGACGGTGCGCCATCGCCCCGAACGCGGCTACACGCGGCAGATCAACAATCCGGCGCTGCTCGCCGAGCTCACGCACATCGACGTGATCGCGGATTTCCGCAGCCGCGACGTTGCCGCGGGCGGCCAGGGCGCGCCGCTCGTGCCGGCATTCCACGCGACCGTATTCGGCGCGCCGGGCGAGATGCGGGTCGTCTGCAATCTCGGCGGCATCAGCAACATCACGATCCTGCCCGGCGACGGCATCGACCGGGTACGCGGCTTCGACTGCGGCCCGGCCAACGCGCTGATCGACGCATGGGCGGGCCGCCACCTCGGCAAGCCGTTCGACGACGGCGGCAGGTTTGCCGCGCGCGGCGCCGTGCATGCGCCGCTGCTCGACGCGCTGCTCGACGAAGCGTATTTTTCCGCACCGCCGCCGAAGAGCACCGGGCGCGACCTATTCAATCCCGCTTGGCTCGACACGAAGCTCGCCGCGTTCGCTCAGGTCGCGCCGGAAGACGTGCAGGCGACGCTCACGGCGCTCACCGCGGTCACGGTTGCCCGCGAGATCGCGCGGCACGCGCCGGGCTGCAAGGCGGTGTACGTATGCGGCGGCGGCGCCCGCAACCCGGTGCTGCTCGATGCGCTGGCAACCGCGCTGCACGGCTGCGGCGTGAGCGCGGCCGTCGACACCACCTCCGCGCTCGGCGTGCCGCCGCAGCAGGTCGAGGCGCTCGCGTTCGCGTGGCTCGCGTATCGCTTCGCCGCACGCGAGCCG
The DNA here is from genome assembly GCF_004343775.1 of Burkholderia sp. SRS-46. Classification (GTDB taxonomy): domain Bacteria; phylum Pseudomonadota; class Gammaproteobacteria; order Burkholderiales; family Burkholderiaceae; genus Burkholderia. The sequence continues at coordinate 56,025 of NZ_PTXL01000014.1, forward strand.
GGCAACCTGGCCACGGTCACCGGTGCGGCAGGCGACCGCGTGCTCGGCGCGCTCTATCCGCGCTGAAGCGCCGCACACGCGGCAAGCGGGCATAAAAAACGGGGCATGAAGCCCCGTTTTTCATTCGGACCAGTCAGGCCGGCCGCTCGTCAGACCGAGAACGACGAGCCGCAACCGCAGGTGGTCGAGGCATTCGGGTTCTTGATCACGAACTGCGCGCCGTTCAGATCGTCCTTGTAGTCGATCTCGGCGCCGACCAGGTACTGATAGCTCATCGAGTCGATCAGCAGCTGGACGCCGTTCTTGTTCATCACGGTATCGTCCTCGTTGACTTCCTCGTCGAACGTGAAGCCATACTGGAAGCCCGAGCAGCCGCCGCCCTGCACGAACACGCGCAGCTTCAGGTCGGGGTTGCCTTCTTCGTCAATCAGTTGCTTGACCTTCTCGGCCGCCGCGTCGGTGAAGACGAACGGTGCCGGCATTTCAGTCGTGGCTGCGGATTCGGTAACAGCGTTCATGCGAACTCTCCAAAAAGCTTTAGCCGCTATTGTAGGGCCGATCTCAAGATCGTGCTGAAGTCCATGAAATCAACAGGTTCTTGTCGAATTCGTCAAACTGGCCACCGGCGCGGGCGGCCGGCGGGCCGGCGCGGCAACGAATCGCACGCGCATAAAAAAACCGCCAGCATGAAAGCTGGCGGTTTTTTCCGGCAGACACCGCGCGAACGCGGCGTACAACCGTGAAGCGCTTAACGCTTCGAGAACTGCTTTGCGCGGCGTGCCTTGCGCAGACCGACCTTCTTACGCTCGACTTCACGCGCATCGCGCGTGACGAAGCCTGCGCTCGACAGCGACGGCTTGAGCGTCGCGTCGTAGTCGATCAGTGCACGGGTGATGCCGTGGCGCACTGCGCCTGCCTGACCCGTTTCGCCGCCGCCCGTCACGTTCACCTTGATGTCGAACGTCTGGCCGTGGTTCGTGAGTTCCAGCGGCTGACGCACGATCATCAGCGACGTTTCGCGCGAGAAGTAGTCAGCGATAGGCTTGCCGTTGACGATGATGTCGCCCTTGCCAGCCTTGATGAAGACACGAGCGACTGCGCTCTTGCGGCGGCCCGTACCGTAGTTCCAGTTACCGATCATGTGGGCTCCCCTTAGATCTCGAGCGCCTTCGGCTGTTGAGCCGAGTGCGGATGCGTCGCTTCTGCGTAGACCTTCAGCTTCTTGATCATCGCGTAGCCGAGCGGGCCCTTCGGCAGCATGCCCTTGACCGCCTTCTCGAGCGCACGGCCCGGGAAGCGTTCTTGCATCTTGCCGAACGTCGTTTCATAGATACCGCCCGGGTAGCCCGAGTGACGGTAGTACTTCTTGTCCAGCGTCTTGTTGCCCGTGACCTTCAGCTTGCTCGCGTTGATGATGATGATGAAATCACCAGTATCGACGTGCGGAGTGAACTCAGGCTTGTGCTTGCCGCGCAGACGGCGTGCCACTTCGCTGGCAACACGGCCGAGAACCTTATCCGTCGCGTCAATCACGTACCATTCGCGCGTCACCTCATGGGCTTTTGCGGAAAACGTCTTCATGATCGATCCAAAAAAAATGCTTTGCCCGATGTGTTCTTTCCTGCTTGTCTAGGTGCGCTTCGAGGCGCAGTGCAGGCTCTCCCTGTTCTTTTTCCGTGGGCATGAATGCGGAAAAGCCCTGAATTATAAAGGAAATAGCGAGCAGCGGTCAAAGGGAATCCGCATCCGGGTACCCGCCGCGCCGGAAATCGGCCAAAATCCGGCCGTACCCCGTTGTGACAGGCGATTCCGAGCGCCCGGGGGCACGCAGCAACGCACGCAAGACCGCGTGCCGGACAAGGAAAACAACAAACCCGATGAAGAACCGATTCACGCCCCTCCTCGCGGCCGCCGCACTGATCGGCGCCGCCGCCACGACACCCGCCCGTGGCGACCCGGCCGGCTGCGATGCGAAACTCGACGCCCTCGACGCACGCATCGCCGCGGCCCGGGATGCCCGCGCCGACGACCGTGTCGCACGGCTGCGCGCGGTGCGCGAACGCGTGCGGCATTTCTGCTCGCGCCGTCGCGGCGACGCCTCCGCCGTTCAGGCCCCCGCCGCCGGCCCGCGCGGCACGGCGGCCGACGAGGCGCCACCGGCCGCCGGCCGGCGGCCCGCCGTGTAGCGCACGCGGGATGCGCGCGGCGCGCGCCGATGTTTGCACCAGACGAAAAAAAGCCCGAACGGCTGGTTCGGGCTTAATCCACCATAGGAGGAGGGTGGAGGAGACATTCGGAGGTTGCCGCAGCGCGACAACCAATGAGTCGCATTATACGAATGCCCCGCTGACAGCACAAGAAAATTTGCATTGCGAAATCCAAAACCATAATGCGGAATATTGACGTTTTGCTTCCAATCCCGGATTTCTCATTTCAAATCAGCGGGTTGCGAACACCCCCGAACACCGTCCACGCAGGCCGACTAGAGCGAAACCCCTAAAAGTCCGGCGGACTTTGCCGTCCGGCAACGCCGCGCGCGGCGCCTGCCATCGCCCGCTGCCGCGCATCGTGCGGCGCATCAGCCGGCTGCGGCGGCGCGGGCTACAATGCCGGATCGAATTCGAATCAGCCAACGCTGGAGCACAAGCATGGAATGCAAAGTAAGCTGGATGGGCCAGGACGGCATGGCGTTTTCCGCCCAGACCGGGAGCGGGCACCTCGTCGCGATGGACGGCGCGCCGGAAGGCGGCGGCCACAATCTCGCCGCGCGGCCGATGGAGATGGTGCTGCTCGGCACCGGCGGCTGCAGCGCGTACGACGTCGTGCTGATCCTGAAGAAGAGCCGCCAGGACATCACCGGCTGTTCGGTCACGCTGAAGGCCGAGCGCGCGAGCGAGGATCCGAAGGTCTTCACCAAAGTGCATTTCCACTTCACGGTCACCGGCCGCAACCTGAACCCCGCGAGCGTCGAGCGCGCGATCAACCTGTCGCACGACAAGTACTGCTCCGCGTCGATCATGATCGCGAAGACGGCCGAGCTCACGCACTCGTTCGACATCGTCGCGGCCTGACGCGCGTCGCGCCGCACAGGAAAAAGGGCCGGCGTCCCGTCTGGGGACGCCGGCCCTGTTGCATTCGAGCGGCAAAGCAGGCCGATAAGCCGGATTCTGTGCACGCCGCGCGTCCGAAGACGCACGGCGCGTGGCAGCCATTCCTCTAGGCGCGCCATTGCTGACGCGCTCAAGCTTCCTACCCGCAGACGAGACGGGGGCCCCGTCCTGCATCCGAAAATGCGCGCCTGCCTACTTGGAATTGCTCCGGGTGGAGGTTACCGTGCCGGCGAACGTCGCCGTCGCCGCGGTGCGCTCTTACCGCACCGTTTCACCCTTACCTGATCCCGGCTTGCGCCGGGCCATCGGCGGTTTGCTTTCTGTTGCCCTGTTCCGCGTGTCGCCACGGATGGCCGTTAGCCATCACCCTGCCCTGTGGAGTCCGGACTTTCCTCGCCCCCGCCTGCCCGAAGGCGGCGAGGCCGCGACTGCCTGGCCTGCTTTGCGACGCGCATTCTAGCACCGCGCGCGGCTCATGACAGCGGCCGCGCACGCCGCCCGCTGCGAAACACCGCCGGATCGTCATAGAACGCCGGCTCGGCGTTCTCCGCGCACCAGCCCGGCACGCCCAGCACCGGCAGCGGCGACAGGTCGCGGCTCGTCAGCGCGCAGGTCGCGAGCGCATGCGCGACCCGCGCGTCGACGTGCGCCGCACGGCGCGCGGCCGGCCAGCCGAAATAGTCGGCGCTCACTTCGACGATCCAGGTGTGCGCGGTGCACGACTTGTACGGTGCGACGAGCTTCTCGAGCAGCGCGTGCCCGACGAGCCGCACCTCGCACCGCGCGCCCCACGCGCCGCGCGCGGCAACCAGCAGCCGCTGCCAGTCGAAGCCGTGCAGCGCATCGGCGAGCGCCGGGTCGGCCGTCACGAACAGCGCCGCGTTCTCGTCGAACAGCGTCAGCGCGTCGCGCAACGTGCCGCGCACGGGGCCGACACCGCCCGCCGCGTCGATCGCCGCGGCCTGGCGCGCGTTCAGCGCGGCCTTGATGCGCGGATACGCAAGCCACACGAGCGCATTGAAGAAATCGTGGAGATTGTGGCGGGTCGGTACCCCGCCGGTTTCGGCGATATGGGTCTCGTACGCGACGCCGGCCGGCAGTTCGGCCTGCGGGACGAAGCGCAGCGGCATGCCGCGGCCGCTCGCGAGTGGCGTCTCGCATGTCTCGCAGGTCGCGCGTATCGCGTCGTTCAGCACGGCGAGCAACGCGGGCTCCCCGTCGAGCGCGGCCGCCTGCGCGGCGCGGCCCGTCTCGGCAAAGCCCGCGAGCCACGGCGCGGACCAGTCGATCCGCGCAAACGCCGCCGCCCCGCTGCCGGCCGGCTGGCCGGCGCCGCGCGGCGGCGCGGCACTCACGCGAGCTTCCAGCCGATCGACTCGCCCGCGCGCAGCGGCACGACCGGCGTATCGCCCGCGAGGATCTCGAGCGGCAGCTCCCACGGTTCGCGGCGCAGCGTCACGGTTTCCTGGCTGCGCGGCAGGCCGTAGAAATCCGCGCCGAAGAAGCTCGCGAACCCTTCGAGCTTGTCGAGCGCGCCCGCGTGGTCGAATGCTTCCGCATACAGCTCGAGCGCGTGCAGCGCCGTGTAGCAGCCCGCGCAGCCGCAGGCGGTTTCCTTCGCGTTGCGCGCATGCGGCGCGCTGTCGGTGCCGAGGAAGAAGCGCGGATTGCCCGACGTGGCCGCCTCGACGAGCGCGACGCGATGCGTCTCGCGCTTGAGCACCGGCAGGCAGTAGTAATGCGGGCGGATCCCGCCGACGAACAGCGCGTTGCGGTTGTACAGCAGGTGATGCGCGGTGATCGTCGCGCCGATCAGGCCGGGCGCCGCGTCCGCGTCGCGCACGTAGTCGGCCGCGTCCTTCGTGGTGATGTGCTCGAACACCACCTTGAGGCCCGGGAAGTCGCGGCGCAGCGGCGTCATCACGCGGTCGATGAACACCTTCTCGCGGTCGAACAGGTCGATCGACGCATCGGTCACCTCGCCGTGCACGAGCAGCGGCATCCCGGTTTCCTGCATCGCCTCGAGCGTCTTCGCGCATTTCGCGAGGTCGGTCACCCCGTGGTCCGAGTTGGTCGTCGCGCCGGCCGGATACAGCTTCACGCCATGCACGAAGCCGCTGTCGCGCGCGCGGCGGATTTCCTCGGGCGGCGTGTTGTCGGTCAGGTACAGCGTCATCAGCGGCTCGAACGTCACGCCGGCGGGCACCGCGGCGAGGATCCGCTCGCGGTACGCCTGCGCCTGCGCGGTGGTCGTCACGGGCGGCTTCAGGTTCGGCATGATGATCGCGCGGCCGAACTGGCGCGCGGTATGCGGCAGCACGGCGGCCAGCATGTCGCCGTCGCGGACGTGCAGGTGCCAGTCGTCGGGACGGGCGAGCGTCAGCGTCGCCGGGGAGGGAGCGTTCGAGGCAGTCATAGGAGGCGTCGTGAGGATGGAGCGTGAAACGAAGGTCGGGCCGGAACGCCGGGCGCGGGCCGGGTGACGGCAATCCGCAACACGGGGCCGCCGGCTGGCGGAATCCGCTTTTTACCGCTCTGGGCTCGGTGATATGCTAGAAGCACACATTGTACCGGGTTCGCCCGGTTCGTTATCCCGCTTCAGCCTGCCGCCCCTGCAAAATGTGCCAACTGCTTGGAATGAACTGCGCCGCGCCGACGGACGTCACATTCTCCTTTACGGGCTTCGCGGCCCGGGGCGGGCTCACCGATCACCATGCCGACGGCTGGGGCATCGCGTTCTTCGAGGACAAGGCCTGCCGCCTGTTCATCGATCACCAGGCATCGGCCACGTCGCCGATCGCCGAAATGGTCAAGCGCTACCCGATCAAGTCGAAGAACACGATCGCGCACATCCGCAAGGCGACGCAAGGCCATATCCTGCTCGAGAACAGCCACCCGTTCATGCGCGAGCTGTGGGGCCGGCACTGGATCTTCGCGCATAACGGCGACCTGCACGACTACGCGCCGGACATGGAAGGCAGCGTCTATCACCCGGTCGGCACGACCGACAGCGAGCAGGCGTTCTGCGTGCTGATGCAGGGCCTGCGCGAAGCGTTTCCCGGCGCGCAGCCGCCGCTGCCCGAACTGTTCGAGCGGGTCGGCGAGCTGACCCGCGGCATCACCGACCACGGCGTGTTCAACTTCCTGATGTCGAACGGCCAGGCGCTGTTCGCGCACTGCTCGACCCGCCTGCATTACATCGTGCGCCGCTGGCCGTTCTCGACCGCGCATCTCGTCGACGAAGACCTGTCGATCGACTTCGCGAAATACACGACGCCCGAAGATCGCGTCGCGGTGATCGCGACGCAGCCGCTCACCGACAACGAAGTCTGGACCGCGTTCGAGCCGGGCGAGCTGATCATGTTCCAGTGCGGCGACGTCGCGGCGCGGATGCAGATCCCGGTGCCGCCCGCGGTGCTCGAGAAGCTGCGCAACCCGGCGCTCGACGCGTCGGCGTCCGCGCCGGTGCGGCCGCGGCCGGCCGTCGAGGCCGACGTCAGCGAGGACGCGTTCGACTTCTGAGCCGATCGCGTGGATCCCGAAAGAAAACGCCCGGCATTGCCGGGCGTTCTTGTTTGCAGCGGTGGATCGCACGCGGCGCAGGCGGCGAGGATGGCCCCGCCGCCCTGCCCGCTCAGTGCAGGATCTTCGCGAGGAAGTCCTTGGCGCGATCCGACTTCGGGTTCGCGAAGAACTCTTCCTTGCGGTCGTCCTCGACGATCGCGCCCTTGTCCATGAAGATCACGCGATGCGCGACCTTCTTCGCGAAGCCCATCTCGTGCGTGACGACCATCATCGTCATCCCTTCCTGCGCGAGTTCGACCATCACGTCGAGCACCTCGTTGATCATCTCGGGATCGAGCGCCGAGGTCGGCTCGTCGAACAGCATCGCGATCGGGTCCATCGACAGCGCACGCGCGATCGCCACCCGCTGCTGCTGGCCGCCCGACAGCTGGCCCGGATACTTGTGCGCATGTGCCTTCAGGCCGACGCGGTCGAGCAGCTTCATGCCCTTCTCGTTCGCCTCGTCCTTGCCGCGGCCGAGCACCTTGACCTGCGCGAGCGTCAGGTTCTCGGTGATCGACAGGTGCGGGAACAGCTCGAAGTGCTGGAACACCATGCCGACCTTCGAACGCAGTTTCGACAGGTTCGTCTTCTTGTCGCCGACCGACTGGCCGTTGACGAGGATCTCGCCCTGCTGGAACGGCTCGAGGCCGTTCACCGTCTTGATCAGCGTCGACTTGCCCGAGCCCGACGGCCCGCAGACCACCACCACCTCGCCCTTCTTCACTTCCGTCGTGCAATCGGTGAGGACCTGAAACTGGCCGTACCACTTCGAAACGTTCTTGATGGAAATCATCTTGTGACCTTTTTCTGGAGACCTTTGACGAGGGCGGATGCCACCGAGCAAATCACGAAATAGCATGCGCCCGCGAACAGGATCATCTCGACGCTCGTGCCGTCGCGATCGCCGATGTTCGCGGCCGTGCGGAAGAAGTCCGCGAGACTGATCACGTAGACGAGCGACGTGTCCTGGAACAGCACGATCGCCTGCGTGAGCAGCAGCGGCACCATCGCGCGGAAGGCCTGCGGCAGGATCACGAGGCGCATCGCCTGCGCGTAGTTCATGCCGAGCGCGAACGCGGCATTCACCTGCCCGCGCGGCACCGCCTGGATGCCGGCGCGGATGATCTCCGAATAATACGCGGCCTCGAACAGCGAGAACGCGACCATCGCCGACGCGAGCCGGATGTCGATCGTCGGCGACAGCCCGAGCACGCCCTGCAGCACCTGCGGCACGATCAGGAAGAACCACAGCAGCACCATCACGAGCGGGATCGAGCGGAACACCGTCACGTAGCCCTGCGCGAACCATGCGAGCGGCTTCACGCCCGACAGCCGCATCAGCGCGAGCAGCGTGCCCCAGACGATCCCGACGACGATCGCGAGCGCGGTGATCTGGAAGGTGATGGCGGCGCCCGTCCAGAGCGTCGGCAGCGCGCCGGGAATACTACTCCAGTCGAACTGATGCATCACTTGCCTCCGATGTAGCCGGGCAGCCGCGAGCGGCTTTCGATCCAGCGCATGAACGCCATCACGACGAGGTTGATGATCACGTATGCAAGCGTGACCGCGATGAACGATTCATACGTCTGCGCGGTGTAGTCGACGAGCTGGCGCGCCTGTGCGGACAGGTCGAGCAAGCCGATCGTCGACGCGACCGCCGAGTTCTTGAAGATGTTCAGGAATTCCGACGTCAGTGGCGGCACGATGATCCGGTAGGCGACCGGCAGCAGCACGTAGCGATACGTCTGCCACTGCGTGAAGCCCATCGCGAGGCCGGCGGCGCGCTGGCCCTTCGGCAGCGCGTTGATGCCCGAGCGCACCTGCTCGCACACGCGCGCGCCCGTGAACAGGCCGAGGCAGACGATCGACGCGGTGAAGAACTGCGTGCCGGGCGGCAACTGCTTGATCCAGGTGCCGATCGATACCGGCAGCAGTTCGGGCACGACGAGGTACCAGACGAAGAACTGCACGATCAGCGGAATGTTCCGGAAGATCGACACGTACAGCGTGCCGAGCGCGGACAGCCATTTGTTCGGGACGGTGCGCAGCACGCCGAACAGCGAACCGACGATCAGCGCGATCACCCAGGCGACGAGCGACACCTTGATCGTCACCCAGAATCCCGACATCAGCCAGCCGAGATAGGTCGTCGGCTCGCCGGTCGAGACGGGGCTCAGGAAGATGCCCCAGTTCCAGTGGTATGACATGGGCAAGACTCCAGCAAAAAGAAACGGAAGAAGCGTGGCCTCTTCCGTTTCATCAGCGTCAATAGTGCATCAACGGACGCGTGGTCAGTCGAGCGCCTTGTCGTTCGGGTTCGCGTAAAGCTTCTTCATCGAATCGCTCAGCGGGAAGTTCAGGTTCAGCCCCTTCGGCGGGATCGGGTTCTCGAACCACTTCGCGTAGATCTTTGCGGCTTCGCCCGACTTCTCGACCTGCGCGATCGCGTCGTCGACGACCTTCTTGAACTCCGTATCGCCCTTGCGCATCATGCAGCCGTAAGCTTCTTCCGACTGCGGCGTGCCGACGATCACCCACTCGCCCGGCTGCTTCGCCTTCGCGCGTTCGCCCGCCAGCAGCGCGTCATCCATCATGAACGCGACCGCGCGGCCCGACTCCAGCGTATTGAACGAATCGCCGTGATCCTTCGCGCTGATGATGTTCATGCCGAGCTGCTTGTCGTTGTTCATCTTGCGCAGCAGGCGCTCGGACGTCGTGCCCGCCGTCGTCACGACGGTCTTGCCCTTCAGGTCCGCGAAATCCTTGACGCCCGAATCCTTCTTCGTCATCAGGCGCGTGCCGATCACGAAGATCGTGTCCGAGAAGGCAGCCTGCTGCTGGCGCTCCGCGTTGTTGGTCGTCGAGCCGCACTCGATGTCGACCGTGCCGTTCTGCACGAGGGGGATGCGGTTCTGCGAGGTGACCGGGATGTTCTTCGTCTGCAGGTTCGGCAAGTTCAGCTTCTTCTTCACCGCGTCGACGATCTTCAGCTGGAACTCGCGCGAATAGCCGACCACCTGCTGGTTCTGGTCGTAATAGGAAAACGGAATCGACGACTCGCGGTGGCCCAGCGCGATCACGCCCGTGTCCTTGATTTTCTTCAGCGTGCCGGTCTCCTGCGCATGCGCGCCGCTTGCGAACGCGCAAAGCGCCGCGGCCATCAGGAATGCCTTGTGGTATTTCATTTTGTTCATCTCCTTGGCTAAAACCCGCGCCAGTGTATCAAAGTAATTTTTCTGAAAGAACTGGTTGTTTTCCGCACGCCGGACCACCCTCGGCGAAGCCGTCCTCCCGGCTCCGGCCACCCGGATGCGCAAGCGGGCGGCACCGGATCCGGTGCCGCCCGCGAGGGGTCATGTCGGCAATCCGGCGGATTGCGTCATGTTCCGATCGAAGTCAATCGATCAGGGATACAGACCACGCATTTCGCGCGCCATCAGGATACGCTTGCACGCGACGATGAACGCCGCGGTACGCACCGACACCTTGTGCTCTTCCGCAACCGCCCACACGCCGGCGAATGCTTCGCGCATCACGCGCTCGAGACGGTGGTTGATCTCGTCTTCGGTCCAGAAGAAGCTCGAGAAATCCTGCACCCACTCGAAGTACGACACGGTCACGCCACCCGCGTTCGCGATCACGTCCGGGATCACCAGCACGCCGTTCGCGCTCAGGATGTCGTCCGCCGCGGTCGTCGTCGGGCCGTTCGCGCCTTCGACGATGATCTTCGTGCGGATCTTCGATGCGTTCTTCTCGGTGATCTGGTTTTCCAGTGCCGCCGGGATCAGGATGTCGGTTTCGACCGTCCAGAACTCGTCGTTCGGCATCGGCTCCGAGCCCGGGAAACCTGCGACGCCGCCCGTCTGCGCGACGTGGTCGAGCAGCTTGTTCGAGTCGAGGCCGGCCGGCTGGTAGATCGTGCCGGTGTGATCCTGCACCGCGATCACCTTCGAGCCCGCTTCCTGGAACAGCTTCGCCGCGATGCCGCCGACGTTGCCGAAGCCTTGCACCGCGATGCGCGCGCCTTCGATCTCGAGACCCTTCTTCTTCGCCGCTTCGCAGCCGACCACGAACACGCCGCGGCCGGTCGCTTCCTTGCGGCCGAGCGAACCGCCGAGCGAGATCGGCTTGCCGGTCACGACGCCGGTGGCCGTCTGGCCCTGGTTCATCGAGTAGGTGTCCATCATCCACGCCATCACCTGTTCGTTGGTGTTGACGTCCGGCGCCGGAATGTCGGTGTTCGGGCCGATGATGATGCCGATTTCGCTGGTGTAGCGGCGCGTCACGCGCTCGAGCTCACCGCGCGACAGCTTGCGCGGGTCGACGCGGATGCCGCCCTTCGCGCCGCCGTACGGCACGTTGACCGCCGCGTTCTTCACCGACATCCACGCCGACAGCGCCATCACTTCCGACAGCGTCACGTCCTGGTGGTAGCGCACGCCGCCCTTGCCCGGGCCGCGCGACACGTTGTGCTGCACGCGGTAGCCCTCGAAGTGCGCGACGGTGCCGTTGTCGAGCTCGATCGGCACGTCGACGACCAGGATGCGCTTCGGACGCTTCAGCGTTTCGAGCCAGCGCGACAGCGAGCCGAGGTACGGCGCGACGCGATCGACTTGCTGAAGGTAGTTGCCCCACGGGCCGAGATCGTCGGCGTGCAGGTAGGACGGGATGGACTGCAGTTGCGAAGACATGGATTCTCCAACGGTCAACGGATGGCGCACATTGTCGAAAAACCCGTTTTTTTTATCCAATGCCGTTTGCTTATTCGATTATGCGTTTTGTGCATGATCGTTATTTTTCGCAAATCCGCGGTCGATTTACGCAAGAACGGCTGCGATCGGCCGTCGATCCGCCGCCGCGCGAACGCTATGCGACCACCTCGCGCAGCTCGTTGCTGACGACTTCCCACAAGGTGCGCACGAGTTTCTGCCGCGGCTCGTCGCCCTGCAGCGCGACCTTGTCGCAGTACAGGCGGATCTCCATCGTCAGCGTGAACGGATGCGCGGCGCCGCGCCCGCCGCGGTCGAGCCGGATCAGCCGGCCGCCCGCGACTGCGTCCTCGACCGCGCTGTGCGGCAGGAACGCGACGCCGTGGCCAGCGAGCGCCATCGCCTTCAGCCCTTCCGCCATGTCGGTCTCGTACACGCGGTCGAGGAACAGCGGCGCCGGCGCGTTCGCGATGATCACTTCCGTCATCCGGCCGAGATACGCGTTCGGCGTATAGGACAGATACGGCACGCGCGCGTCCGCCGTGCCGGGCAGCGTGTAGCGCGGCCGCCCGGCGCGGGCCGGCGCCGAGAACGGGCTGATCGGCTCGCTGCCGAGCGTCAGCATGTCGTAGCGTGCGGGGTCGAGCGCGACCGGATGGCTCGGATGGTGATAGCCCATCACGAGATCGCAGCCGCCCTCGACGAGCGACAGCACCGCGTCGTGGACGTTCAGCGCGCGTAGCCGCGTGTGAACCGGCCCCATCTTCGCCTCGATCCGCTGCAGCCAGCGCGGGAAATAGGTGAGCGACAGCGTGTGCGGCACCGCGAACTCGATCGTCGGCACCGGCGCGCCGACGTGGCCGCGCAGCAGCGTGCGCGCCTCGTGCGCCTGCGACAGCATCGTCAGCGCCTGCTCGTAGAAGATCTGGCCCGCCTGCGTGAGCCGGGTCGGATAAACCGAACGATCGATCAGTTCGGTCGCGAGCCACGCCTCGAGTGCCTGGATGCGCCGCGAAAACGCCGGCTGGGACACGTGCCGCAGCTCGGCGGAGCGGCTAAAGCTGCGCGTCTCCGCGAGCGAGACGAAGTCTTCGAGCCATTTCAGTTCCATGCTGGCGGGCGCGGCGGGCCGCGGTCGGGAAGAAGCCTGCATTCTACCGGCGCAACGGGGCGCGGCGCGGTCGCGTCGGGCCGCGCCGGGACGAGCGCCCCCGCGCGGTGCTGCGCCGGGCGCATGACGCTCGTTGTGCATCGCCGCACCAGCGCCGCGCCGCGCGCACGCCCGCGGTGCCGGCGCCCCGCCTCGCATCCGGCTTGCGCGCGATTTGTGCCGGCGGGTGCCGCCGGCCGCAGGCTCCCGCCGTGCGTGGCCCGCGTGGCCCGCGTGGCCCGCGCGGGCCGGACGCGGCGCCGGCCCAAGGCCCGGCAAAAACTGCCGATCGCTGGCATGGACATTGCGGAACGGATTCCCGGATCCGCCGCCGCGCGGCCGCCCGACGTTCCGTCCGACCTCGCCCGGCTTTGCGGCCGGCAACCCGAAGAGGCTCCACCCATGAAGACCTTGCGCACTTCCCTGCAGAGCGGCAACTGGCGTTCACTGCTCGCGTGCTTCCTGTACTTCGACACCGGCTTCACCGTCTGGGTGCTTTATGGCCCGCTCGCGCCGTTCATCGGCAAGGACATCGCGATGTCCGCCGCGCAGCAGGGCTTTCTCGTCGCGGTGCCGGTGCTCGCCGCCGCGATCCTGCGCGTTACGCTCGGCAACCTGTACCAGTGCGCGAACGGCCGGCGCGTCGCGCTGATGGGCGTGCTGCTGTCCGCGCTGCCCGCGGTCGTGCTGCCGTGCGTGCCGGACACGCCGTCGTACGCGCTGCTGCTGGTGCTCGGGGTGTTCCTCGGGATCGGCGGCGCGAGCTTCGCGGTCGCGCTGCCGATGGCGGGCAGCAGCTATCCGCCGAAGGTGCAGGGCCTCGTGCTCGGCCTGGCCGCGGCCGGCAACATCGGCGCGGTGCTCGACGGGTTCATGTTTCCGCATATCGCGGCCGCCGTCGGCTGGCAGTTCTCGACCGCCGCCGCGCTGCCGCTGCTCGCGATCGCCGGCTTCGCGCTGTTCGCGTGGGCCGACGACCGCGGCGAGAAATCGGGCAGCGCGCCGCGCGCGCTCGGCGCGTTCGCGATCACGCTCGCGGGCCTCGTCGCGCTCGTGCTCGCGGTGCACGGCGGGCTGTTCGGCGCCGGCAAGACCGGCGTGCTGCTGCTGCCGGTGATGGGCGCGCTGCTCGCGATCGCGGTGCTGCCCGCGCGCTACCGCGCGGTGCTCGCCGAGCGCGACACGTGGGCCATCATGCTGATCTACAGCATCACGTTCGGCGGCTTCGTCGGCATGTCGTCGTACGTGACGCTGCTGCTCACGACGCTCTATCAGATGCCGAAGATCGAGGCCGGCCTGTTCATGTCGCTGCTGGCCTTCCTCGGCGCGATCGTGCGGCCGTTCGGCGGCCACCTCGCCGATCGCGTCACCGGCGTGCGCGCGCTGATCGTGCTGCTCGCCGCGATCGCCGCCGCCGATTTCGCTTTCGCCGCCTGGATGCCGCCGGTCACGGGCGGCATCGCGCTGCTGATCTGCCTGTACGTCGCGTTCGGGCTCGGCAACGGCGCGACGTTCCAGCTCGTGCCGCACCGCTGGCCGGGCAAGACCGGCCTGCTGTCGGGCATCGTCGGCGCGGCCGGCGGGATCGGCGGCTTCTATCTGCCCGTCGTGATGGGCATCGCGAAGGAAAGCACCGGCAGCTACCAGCTCGGCTTCGCGACGTTCGGCGCGCTCGCCACCTGCGCGTGCGGCGCGCTCGTGCTGCTGCGCGCGCCGTGGCTGCGCTGGGCGGCGCCCGCGGCAACCGCCCCGGCCGTCCCGGCCGCCGTGCCGCTCGGCGGCGCCGCAGGCGCCGCGGACTGACGGGCCGCCGCACCTGGCGGGCCGCCGGGCCCGCCGACGTGTGCGCCAGGGCCGCGTGCCAGACCGCGTGCCGGACGCCTCACGCTGGGCCGCTTTCCGAGCCACGTACCGAGCCCACACCGAGCCCACACCGGGCCTCCCGCCGGGCCCTGCACCGGGCGGCGCGGCCGGCCAACCGGCGCGGCTCGGCCGCGATCGACGCGCGACTGGGGGGTGGCCCCGCGCCGATGGTAAAATCGCGGATTCTCCTCCCCCTCGTTCGACCCGGCCTCAAGGCCCGCCCGATCATGTCCGACACTCGTCCCGATACGCTTTTCGCCCTCACCGCGCTCTCGCCCATCGACGGCCGCTACGCCAGCAAGACCGAAGCGCTGCGCGACTGGCTCTCCGAAGCCGCCTTCATGCGCCACCGCGTCACCGTCGAGGTGCACTGGCTGATCGCGCTGTCGCGCGCCGGCTTCGCGGAAGTCCCGCGCTTCTCCGACGCGTCCGAACAATTCCTGCTGCAGCTCGCCGAGCGCTTCACCGCGCATGACGCCGCGCGCATCAAGGAAATCGAGCGCGTCACGAACCACGACGTGAAGGCCGTCGAATACTGGCTGAAGGAATCGGTGAAGGGCCAGGCCGAACTCGAGAAGGCGAGCGAATTCATCCATTTCGCGTGCACGTCGGAAGACATCAACAACACGTCGCACGGCATGATGCTCGCCGGCGCGCGCGAGCACGTGATCCTGCCGGCACTGCGCACGGTCTACCAACGCCTCGTCGCGCTCGCGCACGCGCACGCCGAGCAGCCGATGCTGTCGCGCACGCACGGCCAGCCGGCCAGCCCGACGACGCTCGGCAAGGAACTCGCGAACGTCGCGGCGCGCCTCGCGCGCGCGATCGTGCGCATCGAGAAGGTCGAGATCCTCGGCAAGATGAACGGCGCGGTCGGCAACTTCAACGCGCACCTGTCCGCGTATCCGGAATTCGACTGGGAAGCGTTCTCGCGCGACGTGATCGAGAGCCGCCTGAAGCTCACGTTCAACCCGTACACGATCCAGATCGAGCCGCACGACTACATGGCCGAGCTGTTCGACGCCGTGGCGCGCGCGAACACGATCCTGCTCGACCTCGACCGCGACGTGTGGGGCTACATCTCGGTCGGCTACTTCAAGCAGAAGACCAAGGCGGGCGAAATCGGCTCGTCGACGATGCCGCACAAGGTCAACCCGATCGACTTCGAGAACTCGGAAGGCAACCTCGGCCTCGCGAACGCGACGCTGCGCCACCTCGCGGACAAGCTGCCGGTGTCGCGCTGGCAGCGCGACCTCACCGATTCGACGGTGCTGCGCAACATGGGCGTCGCGCTCGGCTACTCGCTGCTCGCATACGACTCGCTGATCCGTGGCCTCGACAAGCTCGAAGTGAACCCGCAGCGCCTGAACGAAGACCTCGACAACTGCTGGGAAGTGCTGGCCGAGCCGGTGCAGACGGTGATGCGCCGCTACGGCATCGAGAACCCGTACGAGCAGCTGAAGGAACTGACGCGCGGCAAGGGCATCACGCGCGAAGCGCTGCAGGAATTCGTCGGCACGCTCGCGATCCCGCAGGACGCGAAGGACCGCCTGCTCGCAATGACGCCCGGGTCGTACATCGGCAAGGCCGTCGAACTGGCGAAGCGGATCGCGTAACACCCCGCCGCCCTCAAAAAAAAACGCCCGATGCGCGATGCGCATCGGGCGTTTTCGTTTTTCGGTCCGGCGCGCCGTGCGACGCGATCAGAACGAGATCATCTTCCCCGGATTCAGCGCCGTCATTACGCTCATCGCCGCCTTCGCGGCCGGAATCGCGATCGGCGACAGCTGGCGGCCGAGCGGAATCGCGCGGTGATCGATGCCGGTCAGCATCGAGAAATCGTCGTTGCGGCCGACGAAGTCGTCACAGATCGCCTTGCCGATCCGCACCGTCTGCGCGACGCCGTGGCCGCTCCAGCCCTGCACCATGTACATCGGCACGCGGCCGTCGGTCTTGCGGCTGTCGGTCGCGCCGTTCAGCGTGAAGTCGCTGACGCCGCTCCAGCAGTAGTCGAGCGCGAAGCGGCCGTCGACTTGCGGAAACACCGCGTTCAGCCGCGTGAGCAGATACGCGTTCACGTCCGGCTGCGCCCAGCAGGTGCCGGTGCCCTGCCCGCCGAACAGCACGCGGTTGCCGCGCACCGGCCGGTAGTAGTCGATCTGGAACTGCGTGTCGTAGACCGGCATCCCGGCCGGCATCAGCGTCGATACGTCGACGTCGAGCGGCTTCGTCACGCTCACGTACGTGAAGAACGGCACGGTCGTCGCCGCGCCGTCGTCGAGCAGCCGGAACGTGGCGTTGTGCAGCGCGAGCACGACGCCCTTGCGCGCGGTGATCGTGCCGCCCGCCGTGGTCGCGACGACGCCGGCGGGCGTCTCCTCGAGTTCCAGCACCTCGGTGCCTTCGTACAGTTCGCCGCCGTTCAGGCGGAAGCCGTGGACCAGGCCGCGCACCAGCGCGAGCGGATGGATCTGGCCGCCCAGCGCGTCGATCGCCGCGCCGTAGTACAGCGCCGAGCGCACGTATTCGTCCTGCAGCTGATGCTTGCCGGCGAGCGTCACGCCGGCGTCGCCCAGGTGGCGGCGCGCATCCGCGCCGTCGAGCAGCGCGTTCATGTGGCCCGGGTGAATCGCCGCCGTGATGTGGCCGCGCTGGCGGTCGAGGTCGAGCGCGTAGCGCGCGCCGATCGCGTCGATCAGGTCCATCGACTCGGCCGACGCGAAACGCCACAGGCGCTTCGCGTCGTCATGCGACAGGTGTTCGATCATGTCGGCCGCTTCCCAGCGCGCGAGGCCCGGCGTCAGCTGGCCACCGTTGCGGCCCGATGCCGCCGAGCCGACGTGGTGCTTGTCGACGAGGATCGTGTCGACACCGGCCTCGGCGAGATGCAGCGCCGCCGACGCGCCCAGCAGGCCGGCGCCGATCACGAGCACATCGCACACGGTGTCGCGCGCGAGCGGCGTGCCGTTTTCCCAGCGCGACAGCGACGCCTCGTACCAGTTGGCCGGACGATCGCCGGCGTAGCCGGCCGGATCGCACCAGTTCCAGTTGTCTTTTTCGATGTTCAGTTGCGTTTGCTCGAAACGCGATTCGCCCTGGATCAGGGGTTTATTCGAGATCATGTTTGCACTTGCATGGTCTTGGGCCGCCTGTCGAAGAGCCATCTGGCTTCGCGGGTGGGGCAGCCGGTTCCACTTGGGTGTCAACGAAAGAATGGGCGCGATGGCCCGTGTTGACGGCGACACATGTGTGCCGCCTGGATCCCGGACCGTGCGAAAGCACGCATTGAAAGGTGCCGGGACACCCAATTTCTACACCGCAGAAATAATTCTACAGTGTAGAATACGCTTTCGTCAAGCTTACGGCGCGGCACGCTCTCGGGCGTGCTCGGGCCGACCTCCCGCACCGATGAAGGACAAACCCGCCCAAGGCCCGCGCGGCCTCGACAAGGACGCGATCGTCGCGGCCGCGCTGACGCTGCTCGAAGACGTCGGCGAAGCCGCGTTCAGCGTGCGCAAGCTCGCGCTCGCGGTCGGCTGCGATCCGATGAGCGTGCTGTACCACTTCAAGTCGAAGGACGGGCTGAGCCGGGCGATCGCGAATGCGCTGTCGCGCTCGCTGACGCCGGTCGACGACAGCCTTCCGTGGCGCGACAGGCTGCGCGACCTCGCGCGCCAGTACCGCGCGCTCGCGCGCCGCTATCCGGCCGCGTTCGGGCTGCTGCAACGGCACGTCAGCACCGGGCCGGCCGATCTCGCGCACATCGAGGCCGTGCACCGCGCGCTGGCCGACGCCGGCGTGCCGCACGCGGCGCGGCCATGCGTGTGCGTCGGCTGGTATGCGAGCGTGATCGGGCTCGCCGCCGCCGAGGCCGGCGGCCTGACCCGGCCGGCCAACGACGTCGAGCTCGCGGAAATCGACGCGCTGTCCGACGCCGGCCACCCGCTCGTGAAATCCGCCGCGCCGCTCTATGCGCGGCTCGACCCGGCCGTCGTGCACGACACGATGCTCGACGTGCTGCTCGACGGCATCGCGCATCGCGCGCAAACACCGGCCGCGGAATGAACAAGGGCGCCCCGCGGGGCGCCCTTGCTTGGCCAGATTGCCGCGAACCGCGCTCAGTGCTGCTGCGCGGCGCCGATCTTTTGCATCACGTGATCGACGATCTGTTCCGGCGTCAACTCGATGCTGACCTCGATCGCTTCGTCCGGGCCCGGCTCCTCGAGCGTCGCGAGCTGGCTCTTCAGCAGCGACGGATCGAAGAAATGGCCGGTGCGGCTCTTCAGGCGCTCGTGCAATACCTCGAACGAACCCTTCAGATACACGAACCGCACGTCGGTGTCGGTGCCGCGCAGCACGTCGCGGTACGACCGCTTCAGCGACGAGCACGTGAACACGGCCGTCTCGCCGGCGCGCTGCTTTTCCTCGATGGCCGCGCGGATCGTGCGCAGCCACGGCCAGCGGTCGTCGTCGGTCAGCGGGATGCCGTTGTGCATCTTTTCCTTGTTGGCGGCGCTGTGAAACGCGTCGCCATCGGTATAGCTGCACGACAGGCGTTCCGCCAGCATTTCGCCGATTCGCGACTTGCCCGCGCCCGACACGCCCATTGCGATCAGAATCATTGACTACCCCTTGTTACAGAACCGCGCTCAGCACCAGCGTAAAGGTGAGGCCGAGCAACGAGATGATCGTTTCGAGCAGCGTCCAGGTCTTGAACGTCTGGCCGACCGTCATCCCGAAATATTCCTTGATCAGCCAGAAGCCGCCGTCGTTGACGTGCGAGAAGATCAGCGAGCCCGACCCCGTCGCCAGCACCAGCAGTTCCGGCTTGACCGCCGCGCCCGAAGCCGCCGCGATCGGTGCGACGATGCCGCAGGCGGTGGTCATGGCAACCGTCGCCGAGCCGGTGGCCAAACGAATCAGCGCCGCGACGAACCAGCCGAGCAGCAGCGGCGACAGGTGCGCCTGCGTCGCGGTGGCGACGATCTGCTGCGAGATGCCGCTGTCACGCAGGATACCCCCAAAGCCGCCGCCCGCACCGACGATCAGCGTGATCCCGGCGATCGGCGCCAGGCACTCGCCGCAGAACTTCTGGATCTGGTCGCGGTTGAAGCCCTGCAGCTTGCCGAACGTGAAGAAGCTCACCAGCACCGCGATCAGCAGCGCGACGTCCGAGTTGCCGGCAAAGCGCAGCAGGTTGTTCGGCAGCGTCTTCGGCGCGAACACCAGGTCGGCCCAGCTGCCGACCAGCATCAGGATCACCGGCAGCAGGATCGTGAACAGCGTGATGCCGAAGCCCGGCAGCTCGCGCTTCTTGCCTTCGGTGTGCGATTCGACGAATTGCGCGGCGAGCGGGTTGTTCTCCGGCAGCTTCACGAACTTCGAGATCATCAGCGCGAACAGCGGGCCCGCGACGATCGCGGTCGGCACGCCGACGATCAGGCCGAAGGCGATCGTCTTGCCGATATCGGCGCCGTACTGCTGCACCGCGAGCAGCGCGGCCGGGTGCGGCGGGATCAGCCCGTGCACCACCGACAGGCCGGCCACCATCGGCAGGCCGACGACGAGCAGCGACTTGCCGGTGCGCTTCGCGACGTTGAACGCGATCGGGATCAGCAGCACGAAGCCGACTTCGAAGAACACCGGCAGGCCGACGATGATCGCGACGAACATCATCGCCCAGTGAATGTTCTTTTCACCGAACCAGTCGATCAGCGTGGTCGCGATCCGCTCGGCGCCGCCCGATTCCGCCATCATCTTGCCGAGCATCGTGCCGAGGCCGACGACGACCGCGATGTGGCCGAGCGTATTGCCGTTGCCCGTCTCGAACGACTTGACGATCTTGTCCATCGGCATCCCGACCACCAGGCCGAGGCCGAGCGACACGATGATGAGCACCAGGAACGGATAGATCTTGAACCGCGCGATCATCACGATCAGCGCCACGATCGCGATCACGGTATAGATGAGCAGCATGCTGCCTTGGACAGCCCCCATGTGGACTCCTCCTTGGGATTATTCGAACCGGGCGGATCGTTGCGAGTATGCCCGGCTATGCAGGTCTCCGAAACAGCGGGTAGACCCCCGCCGTCAGGACGCTGAATTTTACTTATCTTTACGAGCGAGCGATAGAACCGGTTCCATCAGCAAAAACCCTTGGTAAACAAGCACTAAGCGCTTGTCGACCAAGGGTGATTCTGCCATTTCGCACAAGTTCAGCGGGGCAGCTGGCTGGCGGCTTGCGCGAGGCGCGTGACTTCCGCCCAGTCCTGCGCGGCGAGCGCCGCCTTCGGCGTCAGCCACGAGCCGCCGACGCACACGACGTTCGGCAGCTTCAGGAAATTCGGCGCGGTGTCGACCGTGATGCCGCCCGTCGGGCAGAACTTCAGGTTCGGGAACGGGCCGTGGAACGCCTGCAGCATCGGCACGCCGCCGGCCTGCTGGGCCGGGAAGAACTTGACGATCTCGTAGCCGAATTCGAGCGCCTGGATGATGTCGCTGGGCGTCATCACGCCCGGCAGCAGCGGCAGGCCCGCGTCGAGCGACGCGAGGTGCAGGTCCTTCGTCAGGCCCGGCGACACGCCGAACTGCGCGCCCGCCTTCTTCGCCTGCGCGCAGTGCTCGGGCTTCGTGATCGTGCCGACGCCGACGACGATGTCGTCCGCGAGCCGGCTCGCGCGTTCGATCGCCTCGAGGCCCGCCGCGGTGCGCAGCGTGATCTCGAGCACCTTCACGCCGCCGGCGTGCAGCGCGCGCGACACGTGCTCGCCCTGCTCGACCGAGTCGAATGCGAGCACCGGAATCACCGGGCCCAGCTTCACGATTTCGCCAATCGTCTTCATCGATACCTCTCCTTGGATCCTGAAATTACGCGGTGACGCGGGCGGCCGCTTCGCCGACCAGCGCCCCGAACACCGACGCGCCGTGCTCCGCCGGCGCGGCCGCCGCGCGGAACACGCCGAACAGTTCGCGGCCGAAGCCCACTTCGTTGTCCGCCTGGTGCAGCGGCTGCGCGACCGGGCGGGCCTGCCATTCGGCGTCGTCGAGCGCGATGTCGAGCACGCCGGCCTCGGCGTCGATCACGATCGTGTCGCCCGTCTGCACCTTGCCGAGCGGGCCGTTCAACAGCGCTTCCGGCGATACGTGGATCACCGCCGGCACCTTGCCCGACGCGCCGGACATGCGGCCGTCGGTGACCAGCGCGACATGGAAGCCCTGATCCTGCAGCACGCCGAGCAGCGGCGTCAAACGGTGCAGCTCCGGCATCCCGTTCGCGCGCGCGCCCTGGAAGCGCACCACCGCGACGAAGTCGCGCTTCAGCTCGCCGCGATCGAAGGCTTCCTGCACCGCTTCCTGCGAATCGAACACGATCGCGGGCGCGCTCACCTTGCGGTGCTCGGGCGCGACCGCCGAGATCTTGATCACGCCGCGGCCGAGCCGGCCCTGCATCAGGCGCAGCCCGCCGTCCGGCTGGAACGGCTCGCCGATCGCGCGCAGCACCTTCGTGTCGTGGCTCTCGGCCGCGCCGTCGACCCACGTCAGCTTGCCGTCGATCAGCTTCGGCTCCTTCGTGTAGTGCGACAGGCCCTTGCCCGCGACCGTCGTCACGTCTTCGTGCAGCAGCCCGCCTTCGAGCAGGTTGCGCACCAGGAACGCGATGCCGCCCGCCGCGTGGAAATGGTTCACGTCGGCCTTGCCGTTCGGATAGATCTTCGCGAGCAGCGGCACCACGGCGGACAGTTCGTCGAAGTCGTCCCAGTCGATCAGGATGCCGGCCGCGCGCGCGATCGCGACGAGGTGCAGCGTGTGGTTGGTCGAGCCGCCGGTCGCGAGCAGCGCGACGATGCCGTTGACGATCGCCTTCTCGTCGATCACGTGGCCGATCGGCGTGTAGTGGCCGCGCTCGACGGTCAGGTCGAGCACGCGGCGCGCGGCCTCGGCGGTCAGCGCGTCGCGCAGCGGCGTGTGCGGGTGGACGAACGCCGAGCCCGGCAGATGCAGGCCCATCAGCTCCATCAGCATCTGGTTGCTGTTCGCGGTGCCGTAGAACGTGCAGGTGCCGTGGCCGTGGTACGCGGCCGATTCGGCCTCGAGCAGCGCGTCGCGGCCGACCTGGCCGGTCGCGAACTGCTGGCGGATCTTCGCCTTGTCGTCGTTGGACAGGCCGCTCGTCATCGGGCCGGCCGGCACGAAGATCGTCGGCAGGTGGCCGAACTGCAGCGCGCCGATCAGCAGGCCCGGCACGATCTTGTCGCAGATGCCGAGGCACAGCGCCGCGTCGAACATGTTGTGCGTGAGCGCGATCGCGGTGCCCATCGCGATCGCCTCGCGCGAAAACAGCGACAGCTCCATCCCCGGGTTGCCCTGCGTGACCCCGTCGCACATCGCCGGCACGCCGCCCGCGAATTGCGCGACGCCGCCATTCGCGCGCGCGGCCGCCTTGATGATGTCCGGGAAATCCTTGTACGGCGCGTGCGCGGACAGCATCTCGTTGTACGAGGACACGATGCCGATATTCGGTTGCTTGATCGCCTTGATCTCGAACTTGTCGTTGCCTTCGAGGCCCGCGAAACCGTGCGCGAGGTTCGCGCACGACAGCGCGCCGCGCGCCGGGAACTTGCCCTGCGCGCCGTCGATGCGCTTCAGGTAAGCGGAACGGGTCGACTGGCTGCGCGCGATCACGCGTGCGGTGACGTTCGCCAGGGTGGGATGCAGCGAGGTCATGCTGGGCGCTCCTGTATGCCGGCCGACACCGGCGGTTGGAATCGTGGGGACGGTCGAAAGCATCGACTGAACGCAGGCAGTCTAGTAGAAAAACTACACGCCCGCAATGCGGGTTCTCAGGCTGAATTCACAAAAATCCGCATTAATTCCAGCAAATATCGGTATTAACCCTAGGTTATTTCGTTCAATCCGCCCCGCATCTCGCGCGATCCGGGCTAGTATTTTCTTGTAGATTTTCTACAATGCGATTGCGATACACTCGCCCATCCGAACCCGATTGACGTTAGCTGCCCCATGCTGCCCCGCATCGAAGCGATCCGCGCGGAACTGCGCCCCTCCGAGCGCAAGCTCGCCGACTACATCCTCGCCGCGCCGCGCGAGGTGCTCGACCTCGCGATGACCGAGCTGTCGGCGCGCGCCGGCGTCAGCCAGCCGACGATCGCGCGCTTCTGCCAGGCGCTCGGCTGCAGCGGCTTCCGCGAATTCAAGATCCGGCTCGCGCAGAGCGTCGCGCCGGGCATCTCGTCGGTCTACCGCGACGTCGAGCCCGACGAGCCCGCGCCCGGCATCATCGGCAAGGTGTTCGACCGCACGATCGGCGCGCTGATCGAAGTCCGCAACAGCCTGTCGGCGGGCAGCGTCGCCGATGCGATCGCGCTGCTGTCCGGCGCGTCGCGCATCGAGTTCTACGGCGCGGGCGGCTCGGGCATCGCCGCGCAGGACATCCAGCACAAGTTCTTCCGGCTCGGCGTGCCGAGCGTCGCGTATTCCGACCCGCACACGTTCTCGATGTCGTCGGCGCTGCTCGGGGCCCACGACGTCGTCGTCGCGATCTCGAACACCGGCCGCACGCGCGACATCGTCGAGGCCGCGCGGGCCGCGCTCGCCTGCGGTGCGAAGGTCGTCGCGATCACGCAGAGCCATTCGCCGCTCGCGAAGCTCGCGACGGTGAGCCTCGCGTCGAACGTCGCCGAGGAAACCGACGTGTTCTCGCCGATGACGTCGCGGATGTCGCATCTCGCGATCGGCGACATCCTCGCGGTGGGCGTCGCGCTGTCGCGCGGCCCCGCGCTGATGGAGCGGGTCGGCCGCGCGAAGGAGGCGATCACGCGCCGCCGGATCGACGCGAGCGCGAAGGAATAGCCGCCGGCGCGCATCGCATGATGCGTAAACGACAAACGGCGCCCCGCGGGGCGCCGTTTCGCATGCTGCGCGGATCGGGCGGATCAGAACGGCTTGATGACCGCGAGCGCGACCGCCGCGAGCATGCCGAGCACCGGCAGTTCGTTGAACACGCGATACCACTTGTCGGTACGGCGGTTCTCGCCGCGCTCGAACACCTTCAGCAGGTGGCCGCAATACGCGTGATAGACGATCAGCAGCAGCACGACCGTGAGCTTCGCATGCACCCAGCCCTGCCCCTGGCCGATGCCGACCGCGAGCCACAGCCACAGCCCGCACGCGAGCGCCGGCACCGCGATGAACGTCATGAAGCGGAACAGCTTGCGCGCCATCACGAGCAGCCGGCGGACCGCCGCCGGATCGGTTTCCATCGCGAGGTTCACGTAGATGCGCGGCAGGTAGAACAGCCCCGCGAACCACGATGCGATCAGAACGATATGGAAGGTCTTGACCCAGAGCATTGCCATCGATTGCGCGCCTCGCGTTACTGACGCCCTTCGCCGTGCCCGAGCACGACGTACTTCAGCGACGTCAGCCCCTCGAGGCCGACCGGGCCGCGCGCATGCAGCTTGTCGTTCGAAATGCCGATCTCCGCGCCGAGGCCGAACTCGAAGCCGTCCGCGAAGCGGGTCGACGCGTTGACCATCACGCTCGCCGAATCGACTTCGCGCAGGAAGCGCATCGCGCGGTCGTGATCCTCGGTGACGATCGCGTCGGTGTGATGCGAGCCGTAATGGTTGATGTGCTCGATCGCGGCGTCGAGGCCGTCGACGACCTTGATCGCGAGCACCGGCGCGAGGTATTCGGTGTGCCAGTCTTCCTCGGTCGCCTCGACGAGCGGGCCGACGCCCGCATCGGCGAGCACCGCGCGCGCGGCCGCGTCGACGCGCAGTTCGACCTGCTTGTCGCGGTACAGCTTGCCGAGCGGCGGCAGCACCCTGGCCGCGATGCCGCGCGCGACGAGCAGCGTTTCCATCGTGTTGCAGGTGCCGTAGCGGTGCGTCTTCGCGTTATCGCAGACGGTCAATGCCTTGTCGAGATCCGCGCGATCGTCGACGTACACGTGGCAGATGCCGTCGAGGTGCTTGATCATCGGCACGCGCGCCTCGTTGATCAGGCGCTCGATCAGGCTCTTGCCGCCGCGCGGCACGATCACGTCGACGTATTCGGTCATCGTGATCAGCTTGCCGACCGCCGCGCGATCGGCGGTCTCGACGACCTGCACCGCGTCCTGCGGCAGGCCCGCCGCAGAGAGCCCCTCGCCGATCAGCTTCGCGAGCGCGGTATTGGATTCGAGCGCCTCGGAGCCGCCGCGCAGGATCGTCGCGTTGCCGGACTTCAGGCATAGCGCCGCCGCGTCGATCGTCACGTTCGGGCGCGATTCGTAGATGATGCCGATCACGCCGAGCGGCACGCGCATCTGCCCGACCTGGATGCCGCTCGGGCGAAACTTGAGATTGCCGATCTCGCCGATCGGATCGGCCAGCGACGCGACCTGGCGCAGGCCTTCGATCATCGTCTTCAGCGCCTTGTCCGACAGCGTCAGGCGATCGATGAACGCCGCATCCAGCCCTTTTTCACGGGCGCGCGCGACGTCACGCGCGTTGGCATCCTTCAGCGCCTGCGCGTCGCGTTCGATCGCATGCGCCACCGCGTCGAGCGCCGCGTTCTTCGCCGCCGTGCTCGCGCGCGCCATCGCGCGGGAAGCCTGCCGGGCGCGGCGGCCCAGGTCCGTCATGTACTGATCGATATCCATCGTGTGACTCGAAAGGCGAGCCGCTGAACGCGGCATGAATTCGTCGGGGGATGCGCGACACGGCGGCAGCGCCGCCGCGTCAGCCTATCGGAACATTGTAAGCGGGTTGCGGACGGCGCGCTGAGGCCCGCGGCCTAGCGCCGCACGCGACCCGCGGTCGGCGGTCGCTCGCCCTGCGCGCCCGCGACGGTCATCGCGAGCTGGAACAGCCCGTCCCACGGATCGGGCGGCGGCTCGTCCTGCGTGCGCCGGCCCGGCGTCACGGCGGACAGCCCCTTGACCTGGCGGTCGAGGCGCGCGGCGAACGCGAGCGCCTTCTCGAGCACGGCTTCGGTCACGCGGCCGAGCGCGGGGCCGATCAGCCGCTCGCGCGGGCCCCACACGCGGTTCTCGCGCAACAGCGTCGCGAGCGGCTTGCCGGCCGTCACGCCGCGCTTGATCCGCAGCAGCGTGCGCAGCTCCTCGACGACCGCCCACATCACGAGCACGATCGCCTCGCCCTCGCCCTTCAGGCCGTCGATCATCCGCGCGAGCCGCGCGGCGTCGCCGGCGAGCATCGCTTCGTTCAGCTTGAAGACGTCGTAGCGCGCGACGTTCAGCACCGCGTCGTGCACCTGCTCGAACGTCAGCACGCCCTGCGGATACAGCAGGCCGAGCTTCTGGATCTCCTGGTGCGCGGCGAGCAGGTTGCCCTCGACGCGCTCCGCGATGAACTGCAGCGCGCGCCGGCCATCCTCGCCGGCCGCGATGCGCTGGCCCTGCATCGAGAGCCGCTGGCCGATCCAGTTCGGCAGCTGCGCGCGATCGACCGGATCGATCTTCAGCGCGACGCCGCCGTTCACGAGCGCCGTGAACCACGCGGACTTCTGCGTCGCCGCATCGAGGCGCGGCAGCGTGACGAGCATCAGCGCGTCCGGGTTGGGCGTCGCGGCGAGCGCCTTCAGCGCGTCGGCGCCTTCCTTGCCCGGCTTGCCCGACGGAATCCGCAGCTCGATCAGCTGGCGCTCGCCGAACAGCGACATCGCCTGGGTCGCGCCGAGCAGCACGCTCCAGTCGAAGCCGCGCTCGACCGTATGCACCGACCGCTCGGTGAAGCCGGCCGCGCGCGCGGCGGCGCGGATCCGGTCGCACGCCTCCTGCGCGAGCAGCGGCTCGTCTCCGAATACGGTGTAGAGCCCCGCCAGCCCCTTCGCGAGGTGCGGCTCCAGCGCGTCAAGTCGCAGTTGCATCGGTTCGTGCGCCCGCGATCAAAGCGGCGGCGGCGGCAGCGGCGCGCGCGGCGAGACGCCCGGCACCACGTCCTCCGGCGCCGGATTCAGCGAATGCACGATCGCGAGACGCCGCATCAGCTGGTCGACCGCGTCACGCTGCATGTCGCCGTAGATGATCTCGGCTTCCTGCGCCTTCGCGTTCGTGTACTGATCGCTGTACGTCATCGCGCGGTTCAGCGCGATCACGCTCGGCGGAATCAGCACGGTGCCGTCCTTGCTCGTCAGCGTATAGCTCACCGAATAGTTCAGCGCATACTCCGCGACCGAACCGAACTTGTTGAGCGTCAGCGTGTTCTGGCCGCGCGATTCCGACATGCGCAGCACCGCGTCCGCGTCGTCCGGCACCTTGACGATCTTCGTGTCGCTGCCGGCCTCGACGAGGCGCGTGAGCCGCGCCTCCACGGACGGCGCCGCGCCGACGACGAACAGGCGCTTGAACGCGTAGTCCTGCTGGCCACGCAACTGGAAACCGCATGCCGACAGCGCAACCGCGCTGCCGACCAGCATCAAAAACGATCTGCGGATCACCTTTGCTCCTTCTGTGTGCGTCCGTGCGGCGCGCGGCCGTCAGACGACGATGTTCACGAGACGGCCCGGCACGACGACGATCTTCTTCGCCGGCTTGCCCTCGCCGAACTTCGCGAACATCTCGTCGGCCAGCGCCGCGGCTTCGATCGCGTCGCGGCTCGCGTCCTTCGCGACCTTCAGCGCGCCGCGCACCTTGCCGTTGATCTGCAGCACGAGCTCGATCTCGGCCTGCTCGAGCGCGGCCTCGTCGACCTTCGGCCACGGTGCGTCGAGCAGCGGGCCGAATTCGTCCGCGTAGCCGAGCGCCTTCCACAGCTCGAACGTGACGTGCGGCACGACCGGGTACAGCACACGCAGCAGCACGCCGTAAGTTTCGCGCAGCACGGCCGGCGTCGCGTCCTTCGCGCCATCGATCGCGTTCAGCATCTTCATCGTGGCCGACACGACCGTGTTGTACTGCAGGCGCTGGTAGTCGAAATCGGCCTGCTTCAGCACGCTGTAGATCTCGCGGCGCAGCGCCTTGTCGGCGTCGCCGAGCGTGGCCGCGTCGAACGCCGCGCGCGCCGCCAGCGCCTCGCGGTTCGTCGCGCCGAAGCTCCACACGCGGCGCAGGAAGCGGCTCGCGCCCTCGACGCCCGCGCCCGACCACTCGAGCTGCTGCTCGGGCGGCGCGGCGAACATCGTGAACAGGCGCGCGGTATCCGCGCCGTACTGGTCGATCAGCACCTGCGGATCGACGCCGTTGTTCTTCGACTTCGACATCTTCTCGATGCCGCCGAGCACGACCGGCTGGCCGTCGGCGTTCAGCGTCGCCCCCACCGGGCGGCCCTTGTCGTCGTGCGTGACGGTTACGTCGGTCGGGTTGTACCAGGTCTTCTTGCCCGCCGCGTCCTCGCGGTAGAACGTCTCGTTCAGCACCATGCCCTGCGTCAGCAGGTTCTTCGCCGGCTCGCTGAACTTCACGAGGCCGAGGTCGCGCATCACCTTGGTCCAGAAGCGCGAATACAGCAGGTGCAGGATCGCATGCTCGATGCCGCCGATGTACTGGTCCATCGGCATCCAGTAGTCGGTGCGCGCGTCGACCATCGTGTCGGCGTCCGGCGCCGTGTAGCGCGAGAAGTACCACGACGAATCGACGAAGGTGTCCATCGTGTCGGTTTCGCGCTTCGCGGCCGCGCCGCACTTCGGGCATGCGCAGTTCAGGAACGCTTCCGACTTCGCGAGCGGGTTGCCCGAGCCGTCCGGCACGAGGTCTTCCGGCAGCACGACCGGCAGGTCCTGCTCCGGCACCGGCACGTCGCCGCACGACGGGCAGTGGATGATCGGGATCGGCGTGCCCCAGTAGCGCTGGCGCGAGACGCCCCAGTCGCGCAGGCGCCACGTGACCTGCTTGTCGCCGAAGCCGCCCGCCTTCAGGTCGGCCGCGATCGCGTCGACCGCCGCGCCGTACGCGAGGCCGTCGTACTTGCCGCTGTTGATGCAGGCCGCGACTTCCTTGTCGCCATACCACTCCTGCCACGCATCGAGCGAGTACGCCTGGCCTTCGGCCGCGATCACCTGCTTGATCGGCAGATCGTATTTCTTCGCGAACGCGAAGTCGCGCTCGTCGTGCGCCGGCACGCCCATCACCGCGCCTTCGCCGTAGCTCATCAGCACGTAGTTGCCGATCCACACCTCGACCGGCTCGCCCGTCAGCGGATGCTTGACCGTGAAGCCGGTCGGCACGCCCTTCTTCTCCATCGTCGCCATGTCGGCCTCGGCGACGCCGCCGCGCTTGCACTCGTCGATGAACGCCAGCAGTTCCGGCTTGTCCTGCGCGAGGCGGGTCGCGAGCGGGTGCTCGGCCGCGATCGCGCAGAACGTCACGCCCATGATCGTGTCGGCGCGCGTCGTGAACACGCGCAGCAGCTTCTGCTCGCCGTCGAGCTCGTACGGGAAGCCGAAGTTCACGCCGAAGCTCTTGCCGATCCAGTTCTGCTGCATGATCTTCACGCGCTCGGGCCAGCCCAGGCCTTCGAGGTCGTTCAGCAGTTCATCCGCGTACTGCGTGATGCGCAGGTAGTACATCGGGATCTCGCGCTTCTCGACGAGCGCGCCCGAGCGCCAGCCGCGGCCGTCGATCACCTGCTCGTTCGCGAGCACGGTCTGGTCGACCGGATCCCAGTTCACGGTGCCCGTCTTCTTGTACGCGATGCCCTTCTCGAGCATCTTCAGGAACAGCCACTGGTTCCACTTGTAGTAGTCGGGCTTGCAGGTGGCGATCTCGCGCGACCAGTCGATCGCGAGGCCCATCGACTGCATCTGGCCCTTCATGTAGTCGATGTTGTCGTAGGTCCACTTCGCGGGCGGCACGCCGTTCGCCATCGCGGCGTTCTCGGCCGGCATCCCGAACGCGTCCCAACCCATCGGCATCAGCGTGTTGTAGCCGTTCATCCGCAGATAGCGGTACATCACGTCGTTGATCGTGTAGTTGCGCACGTGACCCATGTGCAGCTTGCCGGACGGGTACGGCAGCATCGACACGCAGTAGAACTTCGGCTTCTGCGAGTCTTCCTTCGTCTTGTAGGCATCGGCTGCGCGCCAGTCGCCCTGGGCGGCGGCTTCGACGTCGGCGGGTACGTATCTTTCGTGCATGGTGTCGTTCGGACTAGGCTTTAAGCGGCGTGACGGGAACGCGCGCGGAAGTGGATCGAAAGTCGTGCTTGCCCGGCGCAGGGGCTGGCTTGCGGATTCCAAGCCGGCCCGCGGTTTCCGGACATTCTCCACGGAACCCGGGGAATGTCCGGGTCGGCGGGAAAGCCCCGGGTTACCTGGAGCCTCTCTGCCAACCGGGAAAAACGTCGATTATACCGTCCGCGCCCGCCGGCACGGCCGGTCTCGCGGGTCGCGGCCCGATCCCGCCACGGGCGCGGCGGGAACAGGCGCGCTCAGCGGTTCGCGGGCGCGGCGGAACCGGCCGGCTGCGCCGGCAGGTCGGTCACGAAACCGATCCGCGCGAGGCCCGCGGCCTGCGCGGCGCCCATCACCTGCGCGATCACGTCGTAGCGCGTCCCGCGGGACGCGCGCAGGCGCAGCTCGGGCGGCGAGCCGCCGGCCGCGGCGGCCCGGAAGCGCGCCGGCAGCGCGTCGAGCACGACCGGCGCGTCTTCCCAGTAAAGCCTGCCCGCATCGTCGATCGACAGCGTGATGCTTTGCGGCGTGTCGCGCGCGGCCTGCGCCGCGACCTTCGGCAGGTCGAGCCGGATCGCGTGCGTCATCAGCGGCGCGGTGATGATGAAGATGACGAGCAGCACGAGCATCACGTCGATCAGCGGCGTCATGTTGATCTCCGCCATCGGCGCGGACGTCTTGTGGTGCTCCAGCCCGCCGAATGCCATGGTCGCTCCTTCCGAACGCGCGCGTCAGGCGCCGCTCGCGCACACGAACACGTGCAGGTCGCGCGCGAAGCCGTCGAGCTCCTCGGCGAGCTGGCGCACGAGCCGCCCGAGGATGTTGTACGCGAGCACGGCCGGAATCGCGACCACGAGCCCGAACGCGGTCATGATCAGCGCCTCGCCGACCGGCCCCGCGACGCTCTCGATCTGCGCCTGGCCGCTCGCGGCGATGTTGCCGAGCGCGTGATAGATGCCCCAGACGGTGCCGAGCAGCCCGACGAACGGCGCGGTGCTGCCGATCGACGCGAGCAGCACCTGGCCGAACTCGAGCCGCCGCTGCGAGCGCAGCATCGCGTGGCGCAGCGCGCGCAGCACCCGCTCGCTGCGCTCCACGCGCGCGGCCAGCGCGGCCGGATCGTGATCGTCCGCCGCGTCGCGCGCGGCTTCCGCGAGCGGCACGAACACGCGTTCGCGATCGGCGCCCGCGAGCGCCGCGATGCCGGCGTCGAGCGTCGGCGCGCGCCAGAACGCGGCGAGCGCGCGCGGCCCCTGCCGCTTCGCGCGGACCAGCAGCCAGGCTTTCACGACGAGGAAACACCAGCTGGCGACGGACATCGCCAGCAGGACATAGGCGACGGCGTGCGTGACGGCGTCGCCACTTTCGAGGTAATGGAGAACGCCGGTGGGAGTCGCCATCGGAGTTTCCGGCGCGCGTCAGCGCAGGCCGAGCACGTCCTGCATTTCGAACAGGCCGGCGCCGCGTTCCGACAGGAAGCGCACCGCGCGCAGCGCGCCCTGCGCATACGACACGCGGCTCGACGACTTGTGGGTGATCTCGATGCGCTCGCCGACACCCGCGAACAGCACGGTGTGGTCGCCGACGATGTCGCCGCCGCGGATCGCCGAGAAACCGATCGTCGACGGATCGCGCTCGCCCGTCACGCCGTGGCGGCCGTAGACCGCGCAATCGTCGAGCGAACGCCCGAGCGCGCCGGCGACGGCTTCGCCCATCATCAGCGCGGTGCCCGACGGCGCGTCGACCTTGTGGCGGTGATGGGCCTCGATGATCTCGATGTCGTAGCCGTGCGAGAAGTGCTTCGCGGCGAATTCGAGCAGCTTCAGCGTGACGTTCACGCCGACGCTCATGTTCGCCGAGAACACGATGCCGATCTTCGCGGCGGCCGCGTGCAGCGTGGCCTTCTGCTCGTCGGTGAAGCCGGTGGTGCCGATCACGAGCTTCACGTCATGGCGCAGCGCGGCCTCGACGTGCGCGATCGTGCCTTCCGGGCGCGTGAAATCGATCAGGTAGTCGGCCTGCGCGAACACGGCATCGAGATCGTCGGTCAGCGTGACGCCGGTTTGCTTGCCGAGGAACGCGCCCGCGTCCTGGCCGAGAAACGGCGAGCCGGCGCGGTCGAGCGCGCCGACGAGCTGCGCGTCGGAATCGTTGAGAACGGCTTCGATCAGCATCCGGCCCATACGGCCCGACGCCCCGGCAATCGCAATCTTCATGGCTTTCTACACGAAAGGGTCAAGAGCGGGCGGCGCATGCCGCCCCGTTTCGTGCGCCGCGCTTACTGCGCCGGCGCGGTGATCGGCTTGTTCTGCAGCGTGTCCGAGCCCTGCGGGCCGACGGGCGGCGCGGCCTCGTTCGCCACGTTCGGCTGCGGCGGGCGATGGAACTGGAACTGCGGCTGGATCGCCGGGTTCGCGCCCGGCGGCTGCCCGCCCGGCACCGGTGCGCCGCTCGATGCCTGCGCGGACGGCGTGAAACGGCGCGCGGCCGTGCCCTGCCCGGACACCTGGCTGGTCGCGCGGTTGGCCGCGCGTGCGGCCTGCGCGTTCGCGTCCTGGTCGACGATCGCGCCGCCGCCCGCCGCTTCCGGCACCGCGGCCGCTGCGCTCGTCGCCTGCGCGGCGCTCGCACTGCTCGCGGCGGCAGCGGCAGCCGCCGCCTGCTTCGCCTTCTTGCCGTGCTTGTCGCCGTCGATGTCGGCCAGCAGGTCGAGTTCGGACGGCAGGTTGTCGGCGCCCGTCCAGCCCGCGAGGCGGTCGCCCGAGAACGTCAGCACGAGATCGCGCTGCTGGACGACGGCCGTCGAGCCGCGCTTGAAGTAGAACAGGTAATCCCAGCGATCGGCGTGGAACATGTCCGACAGCAGCGGCGTGCCGAGCAGCGCGCGCACCTGGTCGCGGGTCATGCCGACCTGCAGCTGCGAGGCTTTTTCCTGCGACACGAAGTTGCCTTGCACGACCGTGATCCGGTAAGGCGTGATGCTCTGCGCGATGCGCTGCGTCACGCTGTCGTACGACGAACAACCAGCCAGCGCGGCAACGGCGACGGCAGCGATGATGGCACTCCGCATGCGGCTCCTCTGAAAGTGCAAAAGAGATGTTGGAATCATTTCCCTCACCGTGCTGGCCCGCGTCGCAGGCCGCGCGAGTATCTGGAACGGCGAAAAGCCGGTAACATTGAAGCCCTGCATTGTACTCTAGGGATGCCTAGCCATGACCAATCCGACGGATCTCAAGAATATCGGGCTGAAGGCCACCCTACCGCGCCTCAAGATTCTCGAGATCTTCCAGCAGAGCCCGGTCCGCCACCTGACGGCCGAAGACGTCTACCGCAACCTGCTCAGCGAGCAGCTCGACATCGGGCTCGCGACGGTCTACCGCGTGTTGACGCAGTTCGAGCAGGCCGGCCTGCTCACGCGCAGCAACTTCGAATCCGGCAAGGCCGTGTTCGAGCTGAACGAGGGTTCGCACCACGACCACCTCGTCTGCCTCGACTGCGGCCGGGTCGAGGAATTCTTCGACGCGGAGATCGAGAGCCGCCAGCAATCGATCGCCAAGGAGCGCGGCTTCAAGCTCCAGGAGCACTCGCTCGCGCTGTACGGCAACTGCACGACCGAAAACTGCCCGCACCGCAAGCACTGATCCGCGCGCACGCGCACGCCAAACGGCCCGACCGGCATCTCGCCGGCCGGGCCGTCGTGTTTTGGGGCGCCGCCCGGCGCGCGGCGGCGCGTCAGGCCGGGCTCGCGCAGGCCGGCTCGAGCTCGAGCCGCCACGCACCGTCGAGCGGGATTTCGTCGCAGTTCGGCTGCGTGCCGCCGCGGTCGACCACGACGAAATCGCTCACCGCATCGAGCGCGAGCAGCGGATGGTGCCAGACGCCCTTCGCATAGTTCACGCCCTGCCAGCCGTCGGCCAGGAACGCGCGCATCGCGTCCGGCCGGAATTCGCCGGCCGGCGCGACGACGATCGCGTAGCGCGACACCGCCGCAAGCGGCACGAACGCCTGGCTGCCGTGCGGATGGCGCTCCATCAGCGTGATCGCGATCGGCAGCGTGCGCGGCTGCGCGCGGAACACGCTGACGAGCGGGCGCCCGCCGTCCTCGCACACGTCGATCGTCGCGAGGTCGTGGAAGCGCTCGGTCGTGCCGCCGTTGATCGGAAAATGCCGGGCGCCCTCGAGCGCGATCACGTCGCCGAACGGCGCGAACGCGTCGCGGGTCAGGCGCTCGACGCGCAAGGTCCGAAGCTGGGTCATGTCCGCCTCCCGTGTCAGGCCGGTTCGCCCCACAGACGCAGGCGCGACACGCCGCCGTCCGGGAAGATGTTGAAACGCACGTGCGACACCGGGCCGAGCGCCGCGAGCTGGTCGAAGGTGTGGACGTGGTCCATCGACAGCTTCTGCTCGCCGAGCAGTTCGGGCCAGAACATCGCCTGCGTGACCAGCGAATCGTCGGTGCCGCCCGCGACATGCGCGGCCTGCAGCGAGCAGCGATCCGGGAAGTTGCCCTTGAAGAACGCGGTGTCGACCTCGACGCGGCGGATCACGCCCGGCCGCGCGAGCGCGACGATCGCCCAGTCGTTGCCCGGCTCGCGGCGGCGGCGGGTTTCCCAGCCGTCGCCCATGTTCACGCCGCGCCCCGGCATCAGCATCTGCGACGCCGCGCCGAAGTGCTGGTTGTTCGCGGCGATCAGGCTGCCGCCGTTCTCGAGCGCCGCGAGATCGACCAGCTCGCCCTGCGGCGCGCGGCTCCAGTCGCGCTGCGGCTGGCCGTACACGCGCAGCCTCGCGAGCCCGCCGTCCGGATACAGGTTCACGCGCAGGTGCGTGTACGGCAGCGGATCGGTCACCTCGACATAGTGGTGGCTGTTGCCCTGCAGCGTCGTCGCGGGCACGATCGTGCGCCACGCCGCGTTGTCGGGCGGCGTCTCGCCGTCGGCGATGCACGCGTCGATCGACGCGGCCGGCGGGAAGTTGCCGGTGAAGTGGCTGGTGTCGAGGTCGACGCCGTGGATCACGCCGGGGCGCGCGAGCCGCAGCACGCAGAAATCGTGGCCGGTGGTGCGCTTGCGGCGCGTCTCCCAGCCGTCCATCCACTTGCCGTGATCGTCGTACTTGCCGGGAATGAACACGGCCGGCTCGGGGTTCAGCATGCGCTCCTTCGGCGCGAAGAACTCGTCGCTCGCGTAGAGCGCCTTGGCGCCGACGCGCGGATCGGCGAGGTTCATGAAGCGCCGCGTGAAGGCCGGCGCGTTCGGATCGAGGATGGGGGCTGCCATGTCGTCTCCTGTGTCGACCGGAGTTGGCGCCTCAGCGCTTGTTCCGGTCCCATGCAAGGCTATTGGGTTGAAGCGCCGGCGCGTCGAGGCGCCGGCGGCATGATGGGGATGCGGGGCGACCCGCGCTCAGATCGCGTGCGCCTGGTCGCCGGCGAGCGGCGCGGCGGCGCCTTCCTCTTCGGCCGGCACGTAGCGCAGCTCGCGGTTCAGCACGCGCTTCGCGCGGGCCCGGTCGATGTCGTTCTCCCACACCGCGACGACGACGGTGGCGACGCAGTTGCCGATCAGGTTGGTCAGCGCGCGGGCGATGCCGACGAACCAGTCGACCGGCAGGATCAGCACGAGGCCGAGCACGGGGATCGCCGGAATCGCCGACAGCGTCGCCGCGAGGATCACGATCGCCGAGCCGGGAATCCCGTGCGCGCCCTTCGACGTGACGAGCGACACCAGCAGCACGACGATCAGGTCATGCGTCGACAGCGGCGTGTTGGTGGCCTGCGCGATGAACAGCACGGCGAGCGTCAGGTAGATCGAGAAGCCGTCGAGGTTGAACGAGTAGCCGGTCGGGATCACGAGGCCGACGGTCGAATCCTTCACGCCCATGTACTCGAGCTTGCGCATCACCTGCGGCAGCACCGCGTCGGACGACGCCGTGCCGAGCACGATCGACAGCTCCTCGCGCAGGTAGCGGATCAGCTTGAACACCGAGAAGCCGGCGAGCCGCATCACCGCGCCGAGCACGACCGTGACGAACACGAAGCAGCTCAGGTAGAACACCGCGACCAGGTAGCCGAGCTGCTTGAGCGACGCGACGCCGTACTTGCCGGTCGTGAACGCGATCGCGCCGAGCACGCCGAGCGGCGCGAGCTTGATGACGAAGCCGATGATGCGGAAGAACACGTGCGACAGCTCCTCGACCAGCGCGTTGACGCGCTTGGCCTTGTCGCCGAGCAGCGACAGCGCCGAGCCGAACAGCACCGCGAACACGAGGATCTGCAGGATGTCGCCCTTCGCGAACGCGTCGATCGCGGTGTCGGGGATGATCTTCATCAGGTAGCCGGCCGTGTCCTTCAGGCTCTCGGCGTTCTTCGCGTACGACGCGAGCGACGCCGCGTCGAGCGAATGCAGGTCGATGTTCATGCCGACGCCGGGGCGCGTGAGCCACGCGAGCACGAGCCCGATGCCGAGCGCGAGCGTGGTCATGATCTCGAAGTAGACGACGGCCTTCAGGCCGACCCGGCCGACCTTCTTCAGGTCGCCCGCATTGGCCATCCCGCTGACCACGACGCAGAACACGATCGGGCCGATGACCATCTTGATGAGCTTCAGGAATCCGTCGCCGAGCGGCCTCAGCGACTCGGCGAAATGCGGGAAGAACGCGCCTAGCGCGACCCCCAGGATCAATGCGACGACTACCCGGCCAAACAGCGAATTGAGGAATTTCGACACGGCGCTCTCCCGAACCAACGGTTGCAGTTTCGTCTGTTCATACTGGTAAGACCAGTGATGTTATGGTGGATAGTAGGAAGCCGATATAGTCGCGTCAAGGAAGAACAAAATAGGGATTTCCCGGCCTCTCGGGCCCGTCTGGCGGGGCCGGAACACCGGCCGGATCGTGACTTTCCCGTAGGCCGGCGATGCACCATGCGCGTGCGGATTACAATGCCGGTCAGACCGGCCATCGTTCACATCATGAAAAACGTCCCGCACACCGTGACCGACGCCGCCATCGCGACGATCCGCGACCGGATCGAGGCAGGCGTCTATCCGGTCGGCAGCCTGCTGCCGGCCCAGCGCCAGCTCTCCGAGGAGCTGGAGATCAGCCGCGCGTCGCTGCGCGAGGCGCTGTCGACGCTCGAGGCGCTCGGCATGCTGCGCATCCGCGCGGGCAAGGGCGTCTACGTCGAGAGCGCGCAGGCGAGCGCCGGCCACGCGTGGCGCTTCGCCGAGCAGTCGTCGCCGCCCGACACCTACCAGATGCGCTACGCGCTCGAGGGCTTCGCCGCGCGGATGGCCGCGCGCGTCGTCACCGACGACGACATCGCGTGGTTCGAGGACAACCTCGCCGAGCTGCACGTCGCGCTGACCGAGAACGCGCTCGACGAGGCCTCGCAGCTCGACTTCGAATTCCACATGCGGATCGTCAACGTGGCCGGCAACGCCGCGATCGAGTCGATCCTGCGCAGTAGCGCCGACATCATGAAGGAAAGCCAGCGGATGCCGTTCTACCGGCGCGAGCTGCTGTTCTCGACCTGGCACGAGCACCGCGCGATCGTCGATGCGCTGATCGCGCGCGACCCGGCCGCCGCCGGCGCGGCGATCGAGGCGCACATCTCGAACGCCGCGCAGCGCGCGGGCGTGTTCTTCCCGACACCGGGCGCCTGAGCGCCCCCTCCCCCGGCTGCCTACCCGCCCTTGCCGTCGCGGCGCCGTGCGGCCGCCGCAGGCGCGCGCCCGCCCGCCTGCGCGTCGCGGTGCGCGAGCGTGCGCTCGAAGAACGCGCGCGCCGCGACGCTGCGGTACGCGCCCTTGCGCGTGAGCAGCGCGGCGGTACGCGCCGGCAGCGGCGGATCGAGCGCCAGCGCGCACAGCTCGCCGTTCGCGCGCGCGATCGCATCGGGCAGCACCGTCGCCAGGCGGCCGCGCCGTACCAGCTCGAGGATCGCGTTGATCGCGTTCACCTCGATCGCGATGCGCGGCCGCGCGCCGTGATCGACGAAATACTGGTCGATGCTCGCGCGCGTCGCGAAGGCGCGGCTCAGCAGGATCAGCGGCTCGTCGCCGAGCTCGGCCGGCGTCAGCGCGCGGCGGCGGCGCGCGAGGCGATGCGTGCGGCCCACGACGAGCACGAGCGACTCCTCCCACAGCGGCATCACGTCGATGTCCGGCAGACGCGCCGGCGTGAACGCGAAGCCGGCGTCGAGGCGGTCTTCCGCGAGCAGCGCCTCGATGCGCTCCTGCGGCATCGCCTCGATCGTCAGCGTGAGGTTCGGATGGTCGGCGTTGAACGCATCGACGAGCGAGCCGACCAGGTAGGCGGTGAAGGTCGGCGTCATCGCGAGCCGCAGCGACCCGCTGCTCAGGTCCGCGACGTCGTGCACCGCGCGCTGCCCCGCATCGAGCTCGTGCAGCGCGGCGCGCGCGTGCCGCGCGTAGGCCTCGCCGAACTCGGTGAGCCGCACCGCGCGGCCCGAGCGGTCGAACAGCTGCACGCCGAGCTGCGTCTCGAGCTGGCGGATCTGCTGCGACAGCGTCGGCTGCGACACGTGCAGCACCTCCGCCGCGCGCGTGAAATTGCGCTGCTCGGCGACGGCCAGGAAATAGCGGATATGGCGGAGGAGCATCGCGGATCAGGTATTGGTTTGACCAATCGAAATCATAAGAAGCCAGTCTTGGACGCTATGACCGAATGTCCGCATCATACGCACTTCCGTGCCCGCCGGCGCAGGCTGCTACCGCGTCGCCCGGCCCGCGTGGCCGGCCGCCTGGCGCCGGCCCGTTTCCCGTAACCCGCGCC
Source organism: Burkholderia sp. SRS-46 (assembly GCF_004343775.1). Lineage (GTDB taxonomy): Bacteria > Pseudomonadota > Gammaproteobacteria > Burkholderiales > Burkholderiaceae > Burkholderia. The sequence goes on from NZ_PTXL01000014.1 coordinate 95,351, forward strand.
ATGCCGGCGGTCGATGCCGCCGCCGCGCGCCGCCGCTTTCCGGACTCATGAAACCGCACCACGACACCCACCCCGCCCTGACGCGCGGCATGACGCTGCTGTTCGCCTGCGCGTGCGGCATCGTCATCGGCAACATCTACTATGCGCAGCCGCTGCTCGCGGCGATCGCGCGCAGCTTCGGCCGCGCGCCGGCCGAACTCGGCTATCTCGTCACGCTCACCCAGCTCGGCTACGCGGCGAGCCTCCTGCTGATCGTGCCGCTCGGCGACGCGCTCAACCGCCACACGCTGATCGTTCGGCTGCTCGCGCTGAACGTCGCCGCGCTGCTGGCGGTCGCCTTCAGCACGAACTTCCATGCGTTCGTCGCCGCGAACATCGCGCTCGGCTTCGTCACCTGCTCGACGCAGCTGCTGGTGCCGTTCGCCGCGTCGCTCGCCGATGCGCGCACGCGCGGCCGCGCGGTCGGCACGGTGATGAGCGGCCTGCTGCTCGGCATCCTGCTCGCGCGCGTCGTGGCCGGCGGGCTCGCCGACTGGCTCGGCTGGCGCGCGGTGTACGGCATCGCCGCGGTGATGGTGCTGGCGCTGACCGCCGTGCTCGCCGTGAAGCTGCCGAAGGATCGCCGCGATGCGCGCCTCGACTACCCGGCGCTGATGAAGTCGCTCGTCGCGCTGGTGCGCGCGCAGCCGCTGATCGCGCTGCGCTCCGCGTACGGCGCGCTGGTGTTCGCGTGCTTCAGCCTGCTGTGGACAGGCCTCACGTTCCTGCTCAGCCAGCCGCCGTACAGCTATTCGGAAGGCCAGATCGGCCTGTTCGGCGTCGTCGGCGCGGTGGGCGCGCTCGCGGCGACCTCGGCCGGACGGCTCGTCGACCGCGGGCACGGCAACGCGGCCACCGGGCTGTTCGGCGCCGCGGTGCTCGCATCGTTCGCGCTGATCGCGGCCGGCGCGCACTCGCTCGCGGCGCTGATCGCCGGGATCCTGCTGCTCGACGTCGGCGTGCAGGGGATGCACATCTCGAACCAGAGCGTGATCTACGCGCTCGCGGGCGACGCGCGCAGCCGCGTGACGACGATCTACCTGACGAGCTACTTCGTCGGCGGCGCGCTCGGGTCGTTCGCGGCGAGCGTCGCGTTCGGCATCGACGGATGGCGCGGCGTGTGCGCCGCGGGCGCGGTGCTGGCGGGCGTGCTGATCGCACTCTGGCTCGCGTCGCAGCGTATCGGCGCACGGCAGGCGGCACAGTAATCCGCCTGCTCGCCGCCTACTCGCAGCCGCGCGCGCGTCGCGCGGCCGGAGATGCGACGCGGCAGCGTGATCCGCGCCCCACGCTGCCTGCGGGCTGCCCGGCGATCGCGCGCCTCGCCGCGCCACCCGCCCGGCGGCCGTCACACCGCCGCGGCTTCGTCCGCGAAATCGATCAGCACCTTCATCGCGCGCCGCCGGTCGCCCGCGAGTTCGAACGCGCGGCCCGCTTCACGCATCGGGAACACGCCGGTCACGGCCGGCCGCAGGTCGACACGGCCGGCATTGATCAGCGCCACCGCCAGCGCGAACTCCGCATGGAAGCGGAACGAGCCGCAGATCGACAGCTCCTTCGCCACGACCACGTTCTGCGGCAGGCTCACGTCGCCGCCGAGCCCGAGCTGCACGACCACGCCACGCGGCCGCATCACGTCGAGCCCGTCGCGCAATGCCTGCGCATTGCCGGAGCATTCGATCATCACGTCGAACGTGCCCTTGTCGGCCCCGTGGCGCGCGACCCATTCCGTATCGGTCGCCGCGTTGATCGTGCGATCGGCGCCGATCGCGCGCGCGATCGCGAGCGGCTCGTCGACGACGTCGGTCGCAACCACTTCCGCCGCGCCGTGCACACGGGCGGCCGCCACCGCGAGCACGCCGATCGGCCCGCAGCCGGACACCAGCACGCGGCGGCCGATCAGCGGGCCGGCGCGCGACACCGCGTGCAGCCCGACCGCGAACGGCTCCGCAAGCGCGGCAAGCGACAGCGGCACGTGGTCCGCGACCTTCACGCACTGGCGCGCGTCGCACACCAGCGCATTGCGGAACGCGCCCTGCACGTGCGGCATCCGCATCGCGCTGCCGTAGAAGCGCATGTCGAGACACTGGTTCGGCAAGCCCTCGAGGCAATAGCGGCACGCGCCGCACGGCCGGCTCGGGTTGACGGCGACGCGGTCGCCGACCCGCACCGACGTCACGTCCGGCGCGACCGCCGCCACCGTGCCGGCCACTTCATGGCCGAGCACCATCGGCTGCTGCAGCCGGATCGCGCCGAAGCCGCCGTGCCGGAAATAATGCAGGTCGGACCCGCAGATGCCGCCCATCGCGACGTCGACCCGCACCTGGCCCGGGCCGATCTCGTCCGGCTCCTGCGCTTCGAGCCGCAGATCGTTCGGCCCGTGAATCACGAGACACATGCAACGCATACGCATGGCGGAATCCTCAGACAACCGGGGTAAGCAACGGCGCGCCGGCGAAGTGCGCGCGCAGATTGTCGCGCACGAGCCAGCCCATCGCCTGGCGCGTCTCGACGGTGCCGCTCGCATGATGCGGCTGCAGCAGCACGTTCGGCAACGCGAGGAAGCGCGGGTCGATGCGCGGCTCGTTCCAGAACACGTCGAGCGCGGCGCCGGCGATCGACCGGCGCTCGAGCGCATCGATGAGCGCGGGCTCGTCGACGGTCGTGCCGCGCGACACGTTGATCAGGTAACCGAATTGCCCGAGCGCGTCGAGCACCGGCGCATCGACGAGCGCGCGCGTCGACGGCCCGCCCGCGAGCGTCACGACCAGCAGGTCGGACCAGGCGGCGAGCGCGGCGAGATCGCCGAAGAAGCGGTGCGAGGCGTCGTCGCGCGGCGCGACGTCGAAGTAGCCGATCTCGACGTCGAAGCCGGACAGCCGCCGCGCGAGGGTCGAGCCGATGCGGCCGAAGCCGACGATCCCGACGCGCTTGCCGTACAGGCGCGTGACGAGCGGCATGTCGCCGTCGCGCCATGCGCCCGAGCGCACGTACGCATCGCCGGAGCCGATCCGTCGCAGCAGCGCGAGCGCGAACCCGACGGCGAGATCGGCGACGTCGCCCGTCAGCACGTCGGGGGTATTCGTCACGCGGATGCCGCGTCGGCGCGCGGCGGCGAGATCGATCCCGTCGGTGCCGACGCCGTAGCACGCGACGATCTCGAGCTTCGGCAGCGCGGCGAGCAGCGCCGCGTCCGCGCCGAGATCGCCGCGCGTCGCGATCGCGCGCACGCCGGCGCCGTGCTCGGCGAGATACGCGGCGCGGTCGCCCGCCTCCCACAGGCGGTGGACGTCGTAACCGGCGTCGAGCCATTCCGTATCCCACGGCTGGTAGGGGCCCGTCATCAGCAATCCGGGCCGGGGGGTCGATTCGTGCGCCATCTGCGCTGCTCCTGTCGAGTGAGGGGGATGAGGGTGACGGGTCCGGCTCATGCGTGCCGCGCGAGCGTGTCGGCGGCCGGCGCGGGCGACGCCTGCGCCGCGTCGAGCGGATCGTCGAGATCGCGGTTCAGTGTTTCCGGCATCCGCGACGTGGTGAACAGCGTGATCAGCGTCAGCACGGCCAGATACGCGGCGATCGGCAGCCATGCGCGCGCGCCGGCCGCGTGGTCGCCGCCGTGCAGCGCGATCACCATCGCGATGAGCGTCGCGCCGACGAGCGGCGCGATGCCGCCCGCGAGCACCGCGGACGCCTCGCGCGAAAACGACACGCCCATGTAGCGGTGCCGCGCGCCGAACAGTTCCGGCAGCAGCGCGGCCTGCGCGCCCAGCATTCCCCAGTTGGCGAAGCCCTGCGCGATCGAGATCGCGATGATGCTCGCGACGGCGTTGCCCTGGCTGAAGATCCACCACGCCGGAAACGCGAGCGCGAGCTGCAGCCACGCGAACGTGCGATACACGCGCACTCGGCCGAAGCGGTCGCTCAGGCGGCCCGCGAACGGCACCGTGACGGCGCCGACGGCCGCCGCGCACACCAGCGCGAGCGCGCCGATCGGCCCTTTCATGCCGATCACGCCGGCGAGATAGCTGATCGCGAGCGCCTGGTAGATCGACGAACCGCCGTTCTCGGCCATCCGCAGGCCGATGCCGGTCAGCAGCGAGCGCTTCGAGTGCCGCACGACGCTCTGCAGCGGATTCGCCGCGATCTGCGCGCGCTTCTCGAGCCGCACGAAGGTCGGCGACTCGTGCAGCCGCACCCGCATGTAGATGCCGACGCCGACGATCACCGCGCTCAGCAGGAACGGCACCCGCCAGCCCCAGCCGTCCGTCACGCGCTCGAGGTTCGCGAGCAGCACGAAATACACGGCGGCCGCGAGCACCGTGCCGAGCTGGATGCCGAGGAACGGCAGCGACGCATACAGGCCGCGCTTGCCCGCAGGCGCATATTCGGTCATCAGCACCGCGGCGCCCGCCTGCTCCGCGCCGGCGCCGAGCCCCTGCAGGATGCGCAGCAGCACGAGCAGCGCGGGCGCCCAGTAGCCGGCCGTCGCGAAGGTCGGCAGCACGCCGATCAGCGTGCTCGCGATGCCCATCAGCAGCACCGTCGCCGTCAGCACGAACTTGCGCCCGATGCGGTCGCCGAGCACGCCGAACACGACGCCGCCCAGCGGCCGCACCGCGAAGCCGACGAAGTACGTGCCGAAGCTCGCGATCAGCCGCATCTCGGCGGTCTGCGCGGGGAAGAACAGCGGCCCGAAGATCAGCGCCGATGCCAGCGTGTACAGCGCGAAATCGTAGTATTCGAGCGCGCTGCCGAGCGAGCAGGTCCACGCGGCGCGGTTGAGCTGCCGCGCGTCGACGCCGCGCCGCGCGTCGGGGCCGGCCGGCGTGCCGGGATGGGTGGCGAGGTGGGCGTCGCGTTCGGCGAGCGGCGGGGAAGTACGAGCCATCGTTGTCTCCTGTCGACCAGGGCCGGCGCGTGGGCGCCTGCGCGGGTCCGATGCTTTGCGGCCGACCGGAGGTCGACTGGACCTGGCGTTCGCGCGCCGGGTTGCGTCCCATGCAAAGCTGTCTCCGTTACGGATTCCGGATGCGCGAACGCAGCCGGGCCATCGTCCCGCTCGTGCGGCGGGCTTCGTGTGGATTCGGGCGCATTGCGTGACTGCATGTTGCCGCCGCCTGCCCGTGGCGCCCTGCGCGCAGGCGGCCAACTGCGGACGGCCGGTCAGACGGCGCTCGTCAGCCCGCCGTCGACGAACAGCGTCTGGCCGTTGACGAAATCGGATGCCGCCGACGCGAGGAAGATCGCCGCGCCGCACAGCTCGTCGACGCGCCCCCAGCGGCCGGCCGGCGTGCGCTTGCACAGCCAGTCGGAAAACGCCGGATCGTCGACCAGCGCGCGGTTCAGCTCGGTCTCGAAATAGCCGGGCGCGAGGCCGTTGGCCTGGATGCCGTGGCGCGCCCAGTCGGCGCACATGCCCTTCGTCAGCATCCGCACCGCGCCCTTGGTGGCCGCATACGGCGCGATCGACGGCCGCGCGAGCTCGCTCTGCACCGAACAGAGGTTGATGATCTTGCCGCGCCCGCGCGCGATCATGTGGCGCGCGACCGCCTGCGCGACGTTGAACACGCCGTCGAGGTTCACGCGCATCAGCGCATGCCAGTCGTCGGGGTCGAATGCGTCGAGCGGCGCGCGGCGCTGGATGCCCGCGTTGTTCACGAGGATGTCGATCGCGCCGATCCGCGCCTCGGCTTCGTCGATCGCCGCGCGCACCTGGCCGTGGTCGGTCACGTCGAACACCGCATGGTCGGCCGCGAAGCCTGCCTCGCGGAAATGCCGCGCGAGCGAAGCGGCCTTCTCCTCATTGCGATCGTTGATGACGATCGCCGCCCCCGCTTCGGCCAGGCCGCGGGCGAGCGTCAGCCCGATCCCGCGCCCCGATCCGGTAATCAGCGCGCGGCGGCCGTCCAGGCGGAACCGGTCAAGCGCGTTCGTCATGTCTGTCTCCTCGTGCCGATGAGCCGGCCGCCCGTCGCGGCCGGTCTCGCGTTGAACGTATCTTCCGCGCCCGGCCGGGCCCCGCGCCAATGGTCTTTTTTGAAGTGGTTATCATGGAATCTGATCACCGGAACCCGCCCCCGCCACCCATGGAACTCAAGCAGCTGCGCGCCTTCGTCACCCTCGCGGAAGAACTGCACTTCGGGCGTGCCGCGCAGCGCCTGTTCATCGTGCAGCCCGCGCTGAGCATGCAGATCAAGGCGCTCGAGGCGGAACTCGACGCGCGGCTGTTCGAGCGCGACCGGCACAAGGTCGAATTGAGCGACACCGGGCGGTTGTTCCTGCCGGAGGCGCGGGCCACGCTGCAGCAGGCCGCGCGCGCCGAGCAGATCGCGCGGCTGTCGAGCCGCGGCGAGATCGGCACGCTGCGCATCGCATTCGTGTCGTCGGTGCTGCCGGTGCTGCTGCCGGCGGTACTGCGCGAGATGCGCGCGCGTTACCCGCTGATCACGGTCGAATTGAAGGACATGCCGACGCCCGACCAGGTCGCGGCGCTGCGCGACCGCCGCATCGACTTCGGGATGATCCGGCTGCCGGCCGCCTATGCGGGCATCGACACGCGGGTGGTGCTCGAGGAGGGGTTCGTCGTCGCGCTGCCGCCCGGGCATCCGCTGGCCGCGCGCGACGCGATCGCGCCGGCCGACCTGTGCGGTCATCCGGCATTCGTGCTGGCGCGCCGCTACGCGCCGGGCTTCCACGACGACATGCTGCTGGCGCTGAGCCGCGCCGGCACGACGCTCGAGATCGCGCAGGAGTTCGGCGAATTCACCACGATGCTCGCGCTCGTCGCGGCGGGAATGGGGATCGGGCTGATCCCGGCGGAAGCGGCGAGCGCGCTGCCGCCGAACGTGCTCGCGCGGCCGCTCGATCTCGCCGGGCACCGCAGCGGCATCGGCCTCGCCTGGACCGATCTCGACAGCCCGCTCAAGCGCGCGTTCGTCGATGCGGTCGAGCAGGCGGCCGCGGCATCCAGGCAATAAAAAGCCCGGCCGGAACAACCGGGCCGGGCTCGATCGCCGCGCACGCCGCCTCGCGGCGGCCGCGCAACGTGCGGGCTTACTTCGCGTTCGCGAATGCGACTGCCGTATCCAGCATGCGGTTCGAGAAACCCCACTCGTTGTCGTACCAGCTCGACACCTTGACGAGACGGCCCGACACCTTGGTCAGCGTCGCATCGAACGTCGACGAAGCCGGGTTGTGGTTGAAGTCGATCGACACCAGCGGCGCGTCGTTGTAGCCGAGGATGCCCTTCAGCGCGCCTTCCGACGCTTCCTTCATGATCGCGTTGACTTCCTCGACCGTCGTGTCGCGCTTCGCGATGAACGACAGGTCGACGACCGACACGTTGATGGTCGGGACGCGGATCGCGTAGCCGTCCAGCTTGCCGTTCAGTTCCGGCAGCACGAGGCCGACCGCCGACGCCGCACCCGTCTTGGTCGGGATCTGGCTGTGCGTGGCCGAACGCGCGCGGCGCAGGTCTTCGTGGTAGACGTCCGTCAGCACCTGGTCGTTCGTGTACGCGTGGATCGTCGTCATCAGGCCGGTTTCGAGGCCGATCTTGTCGTTCAGCGGCTTGACGAGCGGCGCGAGGCAGTTCGTCGTGCACGATGCGTTCGAGATGACCGTGTGCTCGGCCTTCAGCACGTTGTGGTTCACGCCGTAGACAATCGTCGCGTCGACGTCCTTGCCGCCCGGCGCCGAGATGATCACCTTCTTCGCGCCGCCCTTCAGGTGCGCGCTGGCCTTTTCCTTCGTCGTGAAGAAGCCCGTGCATTCCATCACGACGTCGACGCCCAGCTCGCCCCACGGCAGTTCGGCCGGGTTGCGGTTCGCCAGCACGCGGATCTTGTCGCCGTTGACGACCAGGTAGTCGCCGTCGACCGACACTTCACCCGGGAACTTGCCGTGCGCGGTGTCGTACTGGGTCAGGTGCGCGTTGGTCTTCGCATCGCCCAGGTCGTTGATCGCGACGATCTCGAGATCGTGCTTCTTGCCGTTTTCATAAAACGCACGCAGCGTGTTGCGGCCGATACGGCCGTAGCCGTTGATTGCGACGCGGATCGTCATGGTCTATCTCCTGATGGCTGAAAAAAATTCGTTTCGTGCAGCTTCACGGTGCGGCGCGCGCGTGGGGACGCGCGCGCCGCGAATGGGCATTTAGGCCAGCACGGCCTTGGCCGTCTCGACGACCTTGTCGACGGTGAAGCCGAAGTGCTTGAACAGCACGCCGGCCGGTGCCGATTCGCCGAACGTATCGATCCCGACCACGCCGCCTTCGAGGCCGACGTACTTGTGCCAGAAGCTCGTCACGCCCGCTTCGATCGCGACGCGGCGCACGCCGTGCGGCAGCACGCGCTCGCGATACTCGGCGTCCTGGCGGTCGAACACGGTGGTCGCCGGCATCGACACGACGCGTGCCGCGATGCCCTGCTGCGCGAGCGGCTCGACGGCCTTCATCGCCAGCTCGACTTCCGAGCCCGTCGCGATCAGGATGATCTTGCGCGCGACGATTTCTTCGTCCCAGTCCTTCAGCACGTAGCCGCCCTTCTCGATGTTCGCGATCTGCACATCGGTGCGCGGGTTGAACGCGAGGTTCTGGCGGCTGAAGATCAGGCTCGACGGACGATCCGCGGCGACGGCGTGGGTCCACGCGACGGCCGTCTCGACCGTGTCGGCCGGACGCCAGACGTCGTGGTTCGGGATCAGGCGCAGGCTCGACACGTGCTCGATCGACTGGTGCGTCGGGCCGTCCTCGCCGAGGCCGATCGAATCGTGCGTGAACACGAAGATCGACGGCACCTTCATCAGCGCGGCGACGCGCAGCGCGTTGCGGCTGTAGTCGGAGAACGTCAGGAACGTGCCGCCGAACGGCTTGTGGCCGCCGTGCAGCGCGAGGCCGTTGATCGCGGCGCTCATGCCGAATTCGCGCACGCCGTAGTTGATGTGGTTGCCCAGCTTGACGCCCGGGCCTTCCGGATTCGCGCGGACCGCCTTCGACGCCTTCCAGTTGGTCAGGTTCGAGCCGGTCAGGTCGGCCGAGCCGCCGAGCAGTTCCGGCAGCGCGGCAGCCAGCCCTTCGATCGCCAGCTGCGACGCCTTGCGGGTCGCCACCGTCTCGGCGCGCTCGTTCGCGCCGGCGATGATCGCCGCGGCCTTCTCGGCCCAGTCGGCCGGCAGCTTGTTGGCCATCCGGCGCTCGAACTCGGCCGCTTCCGTCGGGTACTTCGCGCGGTACTGCGCGAACGCGGCGTCCCAGTCGGACTCGCTGCGCGTGCCGGCTTCCTTCGCGTCCCATGCCGCGTAGACTTCCTGCGGAATCACGAACGGCTCCCACTTCCAGCCGAGCGCCTCGCGCGTCTTCGCGATTTCGTCCGCGCCGAGCGCCGCGCCGTGCACGTCGTGGCCGCCGGCCTTGGTCGCCGCGCCCTGGCCGATCACGGTCTTGCAGCAGATGATCGTCGGCTTGTCGGACAGCTTCGCCTTCGCGATCGCCGCGTCGACCGCGTCGACGTCATGGCCGTTCACGTTCGGGATCACGTTCCAGCCGTAGGCCTCGAAACGCTTCGGGGTGTCGTCGTGGAACCAGTTGACGACGTCGCCGTCGATCGAGATGCCGTTGTCGTCGTACAGCGCGATCAGCTTGTTCAGCTTCAGCGTGCCGGCCAGCGAGCAGGCCTCGTGCGAGATGCCTTCCATCAGGCAGCCGTCGCCGAGGAACACGTACGTGTGGTGATCGACGATCTTCGCGTCGTCGCGGTTGAACTCGGCGGCCATCAGCGATTCGCCGAGCGCCATGCCGACCGCGTTCGCGAGACCCTGGCCGAGCGGGCCGGTCGTCGTCTCGACGCCCGGCGTGATGCCGTATTCCGGGTGGCCCGGCGTCTTCGAGTGCATCTGGCGGAAGTTCTTCAGCTCCTCCATCGGCAGGTCGTAGCCGGTCAGGTGCAGCAGCGCGTACAGCAGCATCGAGCCATGGCCGTTCGACAGCACGAAGCGGTCGCGGTCCGACCAGTGCGGGTTCGCCGGATTGTGCTTGAGGTGGCGCGACCAGAGCGCGACGCCGATCTCGGCCATGCCCATCGGCATGCCGGGGTGGCCGGAGTTCGCTTGCTGGACGGCATCCATCGCGAGCGCGCGGATCGCATTGGCCATCAGGGTGGTGGAGGCGGGAGACGAAGTCGTCATGTCGAGTCCGGAGTACGAGTCGAGAAAACGGGGCACGTGCGGTATCCGGAAGCTCGCGGGCCGGCCGCTTCCGGCGCGCAGTGCGGCGCCAGACGGACGCGAGGCTGGTGGAGCCAACGGACAGGGCAGCAAAGCCTATTATTTTAACAGAATGGCTGACATTTCCCTTCCCGGCGGTCGGCGTTCGGGCCCGGTTTTTCGTCAAGCTTCCCGCCTTCTTTCCGCCGTCCGTTTCTCGCCCTCTATAATTCAGAAGTTGGCACTCCCCGCCCCGCGCGGCTTTTCCGTGAGCACGACGCTTCTCTTTCACCCGACGCCCGACTCCGCCTACGGTTTCCCGCATGCGCGCCGGCTCGCGCACGTCGCCTCCCCGCACCAGCAGATCGAGGTCTGGGAAACGCCGCAGCTCGGCCGCCTGTTCACGCTCGACGGCCGGCCGATGACCTCCGTCGGCGACGAGTACATCTATCACGAGTGCATGACCCACCCCGCCGCGCTCGCGCATCCGGCGCCGCGCAAAGCGCTGGTGCTCGGCGGCGGCGACGGCGGCGCCGCGCGCCAGCTGCTCAAGCATGCGTGCATCGAGCGGATCGTCGTCGCGGAGCTCGACGACGAAGTCGTCGGCATGGCGCGCCGCTATCTCGACGACGTCCACCAGGGCGCGCTCGACGATCCCCGCGTCGAAGTCGTGATCGGCGACGCCGCGCACTTCGTCGCGTCGACCGTCGAGCATTTCGATCTCGTCGTGTTCGACCTCACGCCGCCGGATTCGCCGGCCGCCGGCCTCTACACGCGCGATTTCTACGCGCATCTGAAGCGGATCCTGACACCCTGCGGCGCAATCACGATGCATCTCGGCTCGCCGGTGTTCCATGCGTCGCGCATCGCCGCGCTGCTCGCCGACCTTCGCGCGAGCTTCGCGGTCGTCGATCCGTTGTCCGCGCACGTGCCGCTGTACGGCTCGGTGTGGCTGATGGCGATCGCGAGCGACACGCTCGACGCCGCGGCGCTGTTCATGCACGACATCGAGGAACGCCTCGCGAGCCGCGGCATCGAAGGGTTGCGCTACTACGATGCGCGGCTGCACCCGGCGCTGTTCGCGCTACCGCGCACGCTGCGCGATACACTGGGCGTTCGCCGCTGACCGTTCGCGCCGTCGCGGCATTTCGCATTCCCCCCGCATTTGCATCCGATCGGCGTCCGCGCGCAAGCGCCGGCCGCGATCGACAGGAGATTTTCATGACCGATCCACGTCCGGCCGACGTGCCTTGGTTGACGCCTTACCTGGCCGTGCGCAACGCCCGCGCGACCATCGATTTCTTCAAGGCCGCCTTCGGCTTCGAACTGCGCGACATGCTCGACGAGGACGGCGCGATCATGCACGTCGAGATGGTCTATCGCGGCCAGCTGATCGTGATGTTCGCGCCGCAAGGCGCGTTCGGCTCGACCGCGCGCACGCCGAAGAGCGCGGGCGAGACCGCGCCGCAATCGTTCTACCTGTACGTGGACGATGTGGACGCAACCTGGCAGCGCGCGCTCGACGCCGGCGCGAAATCGCTGACGGCGCCGCAAAACCAGTTCTGGGGCGATCGCTTCGCGCAGATCGAGGATCTCGACGGTTACCGCTGGGCGCTCGCGCGCCGTCTCGAAGCATGAGCGAAGCCACCACCACCGCGGCCGTGCCGCGCTTCTTCGTCGACACGGCGCTGCGCGCCGACGCGATGCTCACGCTGCCCGCCGACGTCGCGCGCCATGCACAGGTGCTGCGGCTGCAGCCGGGCGACACCCTCGCGCTGTTCGACGGCACGGGCGGCCAGTACCGCGCGCGGCTCGTCGAGATCGACAAGCGCAACGCGATCGCGCAGCTCGGCGCGTTCGAGCCGGTCGAAACGGAGCCGCCGTATCGGGTGACGCTCGCGCAGGGCATTGCCGGCGGCGACAAGATGGACTGGGTGATCGAGAAGGCCGTCGAGCTTGGCGTCGCAGCGGTCGTGCCGTTGTCGACGTCGCGCGGCGTCGTGCGGCTGTCGGGCGAGCGCGCGGAGAAGCGCGTCGCGCACTGGCGCGGCGTCGTGCGCGCGTCGTGCGAACAGTGCGGGCGCAACCGTGTGCCGGACGTCGCGCCGGTGCGCGGCGTCGATGCGTGGCTCGATGCGCTGCCGGCCGCGCCGGCCGACGGCGAGCTGCGGCTGCTGCTGTCGCCGCGCGCGAGCATCCCGTTCGCATCGCTGCCCGATGCGCCGCCCGCGGCGCCCGTCACGCTGCTGATCGGCCCGGAAGGCGGGCTGTCGCCCGACGAGGAGAACGCGGCCCGCGCGCGCGGCTTCACCGCGCTGTCGCTCGGCCCGCGCGTGCTGCGCACCGAGACGGCCGGCGCGGCGGTGCTGGCCGCGCTCGCGGCACGCTGGGGCGGGTGGTGATGCGCGCGTGCGCCGCCGCGAACACGAGCGGCGCCCATCTGACGCGGATCGTCGTGTGCCCGCCCATTCGATCGGCGAGCGGGCCGCGCGTTACTTCGCCGCGCCGGGCACCGGAATCGGATCGACCAGCGCGTCGACGACCGGCGACAGCACCTCGCCCGGCCGGCCGTTGATCCAGCCTTCGCCGTTCGTGCCGTAGACGTCGAACTTCGACGACACCGTGCGGCTCAGCGGAGCCTCGTCGAACACGCGCGCCATGCCCGAGAACATCGTCGTGAAGGTGGCGATCCACGCCTTGTCGCCCTTCGGGCGTGGGTTGCCCATCTTCGCCTGCAGCGCCTTCGCGCCCGGCTCGACGTCCGCGACCTGGCAGTCGAACGAGACGGTCGCGATCGACTGGCCTTCGATGTATTGGTTCGGTTCCTGCGTCGAACCGGTGGACTTGCACTGCGTGCGATGGAGCGCGCGCAGATACGACGCGACCATCGCGTCGACCGGCGCGCGCAGCGCCGGGCGCACCTTCGGCGGCATCCGCGACAGCATCCCGTCGGCCATCTCCTTGTGCATCTCGTCGCCGAGATGCGCGATCGCGTCGGTGTCGAGCGGATCCTTGCCTTCGTAGCGCGCGCGAACCGCGTCGTTGTACTGCGCGGCCTTCGACGCGTCGCCGTTGACGAACGTGCCGAGGTACAGGTCGACGGTCTGCTCGGGCGTGAGCGGTGCGGCGTGCGCGGCGCCCGCGGCGACGAGCGCGGACAGCACGGCCGCGCGTGCGGCGCGAATGAACGGAACGCGCGCGCAGCCCCGCGCGGAACGGGAAATCGACATGGGAAAACGGCCCTCTCTCGGATGATTGGTCTTGTGCGCCCGGCGCGCGGCAGGCACCGCGGCCGGACTGGCCAGGATTGTCCCGGAAAAAGGTGCGCGATGAAAGCCCGGTCGGGCCGGACGGCCCGCACCGGCGCGCGGACACAAAAAAGCCCGCGCGAGGCGGGCGTCTTTTGCCGGGCCGGCCCGGTGGGGCCGGCGCGCTCGCGCGTTACGCGAACGAATAGAACACGCGGAACGCGACCTTGCGCTCGGCCCAGAATTCCGCGGCCTCGCGGAACACGTCGAGCAGCGTCTCGCGGCCTTCCTTGTCGAACTTCTGCGCGATCGGCAATCCCTCGAGCACGATCACGAAACCGGGTTGCGCCCCCGCCTTCGCGACGAGGTCGGTCAGGCAGTCGTACAGCGCGTCGTAGTTCTTGCCGAAGTGCTTCGGAAACAGGAACGAGGTCGCGATCGTTTCCATCACTTCCTGCTTCGACTGCGCGGCGCCGCAGTACGCAAACAGGAAATGCTGGCCGAGCCGGCCGGCTTCGTCGGCGAGATCCTGGACGCGGAACGCCCGGATCGACTGCACGAGATTGGGTCGCACGGTCGTGAAAAGGCTCATAGGCTCCTCGTTCGATGAAAGCCCGGGGCAGGCTTCCTGCTCCGACGGCGCGTCGCCGGCCTGTGCCGTCGCGCGCATCTGCATGACGCGCTGAAACAGATTGCCGTCGCCGGCCGCGAACAGATCCGCCGACGACGCCGTGTCGTGCGCATAGATAGTGTCGCTCATGCCGTTCATCCCGAAGTCATTCAACAATACGTTTAAAACTGCTGTAGTGGTCGCCCGTGTAGTAACAATTGTCGACCCGGCGCAGCGGCCCGCCGCAGACGATCCGGCGTGCGCCGCGATTGCGCGCGCGCGGGGTCGGCACGGTGTACTCGTGATAGAAGCCGCGCTTCGCCTTCGGCAGGATCCGCTCGCGGTTGCCGAACACGACGCCGTCTTTCTCGTACGGATAGGGACCGCCGGCGGCGATCAGGCCGAGCGTGGTCACGGCCTCGCGCGGAAGACGGGCGGTCGGGACGGTGTCGAGCCCGCCGGCGGCCACGTCGGCCGAGACGGCCTCCCGTGCGTAGGCGGCGGAAACCAGACTGCCCGTCGGCGTGCCGACGATACCCATCGCGAACATCGCGAAGACGGACGCGAGCGCGCCGTTGCGGAGCCACTTGCGTGCCATGAACCAGGGTTCCCGCTGTTAAATCAAGTAGTTGACGACCAACAAAGGCGTTAGCGTAGCGCTATTGTCCGCGCGAATCAATGTTCGTTTGGGTATTGAAAGCCCCGCCGCGCCGCAATCCGGGAAATTTTTACCGACTTCTCGTTACTTTTATCTTTCTCAGGATAAAATGCGGACGGCATCTCTCGCATGGCAAGACCCTGCCTCCTTGCCACGCTTTGCTACCCGGAGTGGAGAGATGCTGCTGTTGCTTGCGGGAAGCGCGTTTGCGCCCTGCCCGGCGGCGTGCCCATTGCGGGCACGCCATTTTTTCTTTTATTTACAAATTCGCCTGACGCGTCTTAACGCGTCGCGTTCACGTCGGCGACCAGCAGCGCCGCCATGTTGACGATCCGGCGCACCGTCGCCGACTCGGTCAGCACGTGCACCGGCTGCGCGGCGCCCAGCAGGATCGGCCCGATCGCAATGTTGTTGCCCGCGGCCGTCTTCAGCAGGTTGTACGCGATGTTCGCGGCGTCGATGTTCGGCAGCACCAGCAGGTTCGCGTCGCCTTCCAGCGTCGAATCCGGCAGGATTTCCTTGCGCAGCGCCGCGTCGAGCGCGACGTCGCCGTGCATTTCACCGTCGACCTTCAGCTCCGGCGCGCGCTCCTGCAGGATCGCGAGCGTATCGCGCATCTTCTTCGCCGACGGCGCGTTGCTGGTGCCGAAGTTCGAGTGCGACAGCAGCGCGACCTTCGGCTCGATGCCGAAGCGGCGCACTTCTTCCGCCGCCATGATCGTGATCTCGGCGAGCTGTTCCGGGGTCGGATCGACGTTCACGTGCGTGTCGACCAGGAAGATCTGGCGGCCCGGCAGCACGAGGCCGTTCATCGCCGCGTACACGCTGCAGCCCGGGCGCTTGCCGATCACCTGGTCGATGAAGTGCAGGTGGCGGTGCGTCGTGCTGATCGTGCCGCAGATCATCCCGTCCGCCTCGCCCTTCTTCACCATCATCGCGCCGATCAGCGTCGTGCGGCGGCGCATCTCGACGCGCGCGAGCTGCTCGCTGATGCCCTTGCGCGACATCATCTTCGCGTAGTCCTGCCAGAACTCGCGGTAGCGCTCGTCGTGCTCGGTGTTGACGACCGTGAAATCGACGCCGGGCGTGAGGCGCAGGCCATAGCGCTGGATGCGGTGCTCGATCACGGCCGGGCGGCCGATCAGGATCGGCTTCGCGAGTTTTTCGTCGACCACGATCTGAACGGCGCGCAACACGCGCTCTTCTTCGCCTTCCGCGAACACGACGCGCTTCTTCTCCTCCGCCACGCTGCGCGCGAGCTGGAAGATCGGCTTCATCGTCGTGCCGCTGTGGTAGACGAACTGCTGCAGGTGAACCTTGTACGCCTCCATGTCCTCGATCGGGCGCGTCGCGACGCCGCCGTCCATCGCGGCCTGCGCGACGGCCGGCGCGATCTTCACGATCAGGCGCGGATCGAAGGGCTTCGGAATCAGGTATTCGGGCCCGAACGACAGGTCCTGAATGCCGTACGCGGTCGCGACGATGTCGCTCTGCTCCTGCTGCGCGAGTTCGGCGATCGCGTTGACGACCGCGATTTCCATTTCACGCGTGATCGTGGTCGCGCCGACGTCGAGCGCGCCGCGGAAGATGAACGGGAAGCACAGGACGTTATTGACCTGGTTCGGATAGTCGGTGCGGCCGGTCGCGAGCACGGCGTCCGGGCGCACTTCGAGTGCGAGCTCCGGCAGGATTTCCGGGGTCGGGTTCGCAAGCGCGAGGATCAGCGGGCGCTCCGCCATGCCCTTGACCATCTCCTGCTTCAGCACGCCGGCAGCCGACAGGCCGAGGAAGATGTCCGCGCCGTCGATCACCTCGGCGAGCGTGCGGGCTTCGGTTTCGCGCGCGAAACGCTCCTTGTCCGGGTCCATCAGCTCGGTGCGGCCCTTGTAGACCACGCCGGCCAGGTCGGTGACGATGATGTTCTCGAGCGGCAGGCCGATGTCGACCAGCAGGTCGAGACACGCGAGCGCGGCCGCGCCCGCGCCGGATGCGACGAGCTTGACCTGCTTGATGTCCTTGCCGACCACCTTCAGGCCGTTCGTGACGGCCGCGGCGACCACGATCGCGGTGCCGTGCTGGTCGTCGTGGAACACGGGGATCTTCATCCGCTTACGGGCTTCGCGCTCGACGATGAAGCAGTCCGGTGCCTTGATGTCTTCCAGGTTGATGCCGCCGAAGGTCGGCTCGAGCGCGGCGATCACGTCCACCAGCTTGTGCGGGTCGGTTTCGTTCAGCTCGATGTCGAACACGTCGATGCCGGCGAACTTCTTGAACAGCACGGCCTTGCCTTCCATCACCGGCTTCGACGCGAGCGGGCCGATGTTGCCGAGGCCGAGCACCGCCGTGCCGTTCGTGACGACGCCGACCAGGTTGCTGCGCGCGGTGAAGCGCGCCGCGTTCAGCGGATTCTCGACGATCTCCTCGCACGCGAAGGCCACGCCCGGCGAATACGCCAGCGCCAGGTCGCGCTGGTTGATCATCTGCTTGGTCGGCGCAATGGCGACCTTTCCGGGGGTCGGGAATTCGTGATAGTCGAGGGCGGCTTCGCGGAGCTTGGTTTTGGAGGAGGCTTGAGTGGACATGTGTCTCGTGACGAGCGGATTAGAATAACTAGTCGACGCATTGTAGCGCCAATCCATGGCTCCAAAATGGCGATTCGGGTGCAACAGCCGCGACAAAAATGTACTGAACGGTGCAGGAACGCCACCGTTCGGCTCGTACAATGCCGTTCACTTCAACCGCTTCAGGTCCGTCCGCCGTGCCAGCCGCCCTTTCCGAATTCTCCCTGATCGATCGCTTCTTCGCGCGCCGCGCGGCGCAGGGGGCGCGCGCCGCGACGCTCGGAATCGGCGACGATTGCGCGCTGATCACGCCACGTTCCGGAAAGTTGTTCGCCATTTCGACGGACATGCTGGTCGAGGGCCGCCACTTCTTCGCCGACGTCGCGCCGCACGCGCTCGGCCACAAGACCCTCGCGGTCAACCTGTCCGACCTCGCGGCGATGGGCGCCGAGCCGCGCGCGTTCACGCTCGCGTGCGCGCTGCCGCGCGCGGACGAGGCGTGGCTCGCGGCGTTCAGCGACGGGTTGTTCGCGCTCGCCGAGCGGTTCGGCTGCGAGCTGATCGGCGGCGATACGACGAGCGGGCCGCTGAACCTATGCGTGACCGTGTTCGGCGAGGTCGCGCCCGATGCCGTGCTGCGACGCGATGCCGCGCGCGCCGGCGACGACGTCTGGGTGTCCGGCACGCTCGGCGACGCGCGGGCCGGGCTCGGCGTCGCACGCGGCGAATGGACGGCCGGCGCGCGCGAAGCGGCCGCGTTCCGGGCCGCGCTCGAGCGGCCCGAGCCGCGCGTCGCGCTCGGGCTCGCGCTCGCGGGCGTCGCGCACGCGGCGCTCGACATTTCCGACGGCCTCGCGGGCGACCTGCAGCACATCCTCGCCAGCTCGCGCGTGTGCGCGGATCTCGACGCGGACGCGGTGCCCCGCTCGGCCGCGCTCGCGACGCTGCCGCCGGACGTGCAGCGCCGCTGCGCGCTCGCGGGCGGCGACGACTACGAGTTGTGCTTCACCGCGCCCGCGGCCGCCCGCGCGGCGGTCGAGGCGGCCGGCCGGCAGGCGGGCGTCGCGGTCACGCGAATCGGTACAATACGAAGCTTGTCCGCGCCGTCGGAGCGGCCCGCGATCGCGTGGCGCGACGCCGCCGGCGCGCCCCTCGCACTCACGTTGCACGGCTTCGACCACTTCCATGCAGACTGACCCGACGCCCCCGCGCGCCGTGGCCGATGCCGGCGCAACGCAGCACGCGCCGAGGCGCGCCACGCTGCGCTTCATGCTGTCGCATCCCGCGCACATCCTGTCGCTCGGGTTCGGCAGCGGGCTTGCGCCGTTCATGCCCGGCACGTTCGGCACGCTGTTCGGCTGGCTGACGTTCGTCGCGCTGAACCGCTACCTGACGGTGCCCGAATGGTGGGCGCTGATCGCGATCGCGTTCGTCGCCGGCATCTGGCTCACCGGCTTCACCGCGAAGAAGATGGGCAACGCCGATCCGGGCCCGGTCGTCTGGGACGAGATCGTCGCGATCTGGATCGTGATGCTGTTCGTCACGCCGGCGACCTTCGTCGGCCAGCTCTGGGCGTTCGTCGCGTTTCGCCTCTTCGACATGCTGAAGCCGCCGCCGATCCGCTACGTCGAGCGCCGCCTGAAAGACGGCCTCGGCATCATGGCCGACGACCTGATCGCCGCCTTCATGTCGCTGCTCGTGATCGCGTTGTGGCGATCGTTCGCCGGCTGACCCCGCCGGGCTGGCCCTTCCGACTTCCGTTCCGCCCATTCGCATGCCAACTGATTCCGTCGTCCACCAGCTCGCGATCCGCGCCGGCAACAAGCTGCGCGACGAGCACCTGCTGCTCGCCACCGCCGAATCCTGCACCGGCGGGATGATCGCCGCCGCGATCACCGACATTTCCGGCAGCAGCCAATGGTTCGAGCGCGGCTTCGTCACGTATTCGAACCAGGCCAAGAGCGAGATGATCGGCGTGCCGGCCGAGCTGATCGACAAGCACGGCGCCGTCAGCGAGCCGGTCGCGCGCGCGATGGCCGAAGGCGCGCTACGCAACAGCCGCGCGCAGGTGTCGCTCGCGGTCACCGGCATCGCCGGCCCGGCCGGCGGCAGCGAGAAGAAGCCGGTCGGCACCGTGTCGTTCGCGTGGAGCAACCGGCTGCATACCGACGCCGAAACGCTCGTGTTCAAGGGTGATCGCGACCAGATCCGCACGCAGGCGGCCGCGCATGCGCTGCGCGGGCTGCTGAAGCTGCTCGAGGAACGGGAGGGCTGACGCGCACGGCGGGCCGCTTGCCGGATCGCACCGGGGGTGCGGCTGCAGGCGGGCCGTCAGCGACGGAGGATTCGAAACGAGCGGCCCGACGCGCGCAGTCGATGCGCCAGGCCGCCCGCTCCGCTCAACGATGCGCGTTGATCGTGTCGCGGGTTTTCTGCGCGGCGAGCGCCGCGGCTTCGGCGAAGTCCTCGCCCTTGCTCGCGTACAGGATCGCGCGCGACGAGTTGATCATCATCCCGGTGCCGTCGGCGGTGCGGCCCGCGTTGACGGTCGCCTGCACGTCGCCGCCCTGCGCACCGATGCCCGGGATCAGCAGCGGCATGTCGCCGACGATCCCGCGCACGATCTCGATTTCCTTCGGGAAGGTCGCGCCCACGACGAGGCCGAGCTGGCCGCTCTTCGCATTCCACTTGTTCGCGGCGAGATCGGCGACCACCTGGTACAGCGGGCGGCCATTCGTCTCGAGGAACTGCAGGTCCGAGCCGCCCGGGTTCGACGTGCGGCACAGCACGATCACGCCCTTGCCTTCGTGCTCGAAGTAAGGCTCGACCGAGTCGTAGCCCATATACGGGTTCACCGTCACCGCGTCGGCGCGATAGCGCTCGAACGCTTCGCGCGCGTACTGCTCGGCGGTGCTGCCGATGTCGCCGCGCTTCGCGTCGAGGATCACCGGCAGGCCCGGATGCTGCAGGTGGATGTGCGCGATCAGCCGCTCGAGCTGGTCTTCCGCGCGATGCGCGGCGAAGTAGGCGATCTGCGGCTTGAACGCGCTTGCGTACGGCGCGGTCGCGTCGACGATCTGCCGGCAGAATTCGAAGATCGCGTCGGGCTGGCCGTCGAACTGCGCGGGAAAGCGCGACGGCTCGGGATCGAGGCCGACGCACAGCAGCGAATTCGTGCGGTGCCACGCGGCGCGCAGCGATTCGATGAAAGTAAGCGGGGAAGACATGGCGGGTACTCGCGGCAAACCGTTGGTAGACCGCGTATTTTACCCGCGTCGCCGCCGGGTTTCGCGCGCGGTGGCCTCGCCGCGCGCATCGCTGCGCCCGACGGTGAACGCAAAGCGCCGCGCGAGCCGCTCGCCGGGCGCGAGCAACGTCATCCCGTGCGCGGCCGCGCCGCCCGGCAGGTTCACCGCATTGATCGGATGATCGACCGGCTCGAAGCAGAAGAAATCCTCGCCCGGCGGCGTGTACAGCACGTACGCATCGGCATCGGCCGCGACCGTCAGCATCAGCCCGCGGCGCGGCCAGCTCACCGTCGCATGGCCGCCCCAGCCGGTGAATGCGTGGTTGACGAGCGCCGCCGGCAGCGGATACGCGACGCCGAACTGCCAGGCCGGCGGCACGCTCACATGCCGCACCGGCAGGAAATCCGCCCCCGACAGCCACAGCCCGCCCGCCGCAGCCGCGAGCTCGGTCGCGTCGTCGCGCACCAGGAACGGATGCATGCCGAGGCCGAACGGCAGCCGCGCGCGGCCGGCGTTCTCGATCGTCAGCGCGATCGACAGCGTGGTGTCGTCGAGCATGAAGGTCTGCGTCGCGCGGAACGCGTACGGCGCGCCGTGGCCGTGATCGAGCGACAGCTGCAGCAGCGTTTCAGTCGCGTCGTCGACCTGCCAGCGCGCGAGCCAGCCGTCGCCGTGGATCGGCAGCGGCTCGTCGCGGCGGTTGCGCGGCACCGCGACGCTACGGCCGTCGCATTCGAAGCGCGCGCCGCCGATCCGGTTCGAGTACGGCAGCAGCGGATAGCACGCGAGCTGGTTCGGATCGGTCGCCGCATCGGGCCGCTCGCAGCGGCGGAACACCGGCGTCAGCGCGCCGCCGTCGCCGCGCCAGTCGAAGCGCGCGATGCCGCCGCCCAGGTGCGGCAGCACGTCGAGCCGCAGCGCCGCGTTCGACAGCGTGACGGCCGCCGCGTGCGCCGCGCCGACGCCCTGCGCGAACGCGGCGGTCTGCGGGCCGGCGCTGACCGGCTGCGCGGCGGCGGCGAGGCGCGCGCGGCGCGATTGCGTCGTCGTCGTGGACGACGACGCGTGCGAGGAAGTGGCGGTCATGGCGGGTACTCCTGCGTCGAAGTGTCGGTTCGCGTCGCGCGGCGGCCGTTCAGGCCCAGCCGCCGTCGACGACCACGTCCTGCGCGGTGATCATCCGGCTGTCGTCGGCCGCGAGGAACAGCGCCATGCGCGCGAGATCGGCGGGCAGCAGCTCCGCGTCGAGGCACTGGCCGGCCTTGATCGACGCGCGGCCCGCGTCGTCGAGCCACAACCGCCGCTGCTTGTCGGTCATCACCCAGCCCGGCACCAGCGAATTGACGCGGATGCCGAACGGGCCGAGATCGCGCGCGAGGCCGCGCGTGAGCCCCTGCACGGCCGCCTTCGCGGTCACGTACACCGGATAGCCGCCGTTCTTCAGCATCCAACTGATCGAGCCGAGGTTGATGATCGCGCCGCCGCCCTGCTGCTTCATGTCGTCGATCACCGCCTGCGCGGCGAAGAACTGGTGGCGCAGGTTCACCGCGATGCCCGCGTCGAACGATTCCGGCGTCACGTCGCCGATCGCATGGCGCGCGTCGTTCGCCGCATTGTTGACGAGCACCGCGATCGCGCCGATCCGCGCGCGGATCGCGTCGATCGCGTGGCGCAGCGCGGCGATGTCGGTCAGGTCGCATTCGATGAACAACGGCGCATGACGCGCCGGCGCGAGACGTTCGGCGAGCGCGCGGCCCGCCGCGGCGTCGAGATCGACGAACGCGACGCGCGCATCCTGCGCGACGAAATGCTCGACGAATGCAGCGCCGATGCCGGTCGCGCCGCCGGTGATCAGCACCGCGCGGTCGGCGAGGCTCGGGTAGCGCGCGTAGCGCGCCTGGTTCACGTCTGTATCGGTGGTCATGCGGTTCGCTCCCTCTTGATCAGTCGCGGCCGCCGCGGTTCTTCAGCTGGTCGAGCAGCACGGCCGCGAGCAGGATCGCGCCGCGCACCAGGTACTGATAGAACGCGTCGATGTTCAGCAGGTTCATCACGTTCTCGACGGTGCCCATGATCAGCACGCCGATCACGACGCCCGAGATCGTCGCGCGGCCGCCGAGCAGCGACACGCCGCCGAGCACGCACGCGGAGATCACGTTCAGCTCGAAGCCCTGCGCGGCGTTCGGCTGGCCCGACGTGATGCGCGACGCGAGGATCACGCCGGCGAGCGCGGTCACCGCGCCCTGGACCAGGAAGATGACCACGCGGGTGCGCTCGACGTTGATCCCCGCGAGCCGCGACGCTTCCGGGTTGCCGCCGATCGCGAGCGTGTTGCGGCCGTACACGGTCTGGTTGAGCAGCACGCCGAACACGATGAAGCACAGGAGCGTGACCCAGATCGGCAGCGAGATGCCGAACAACGACAGGCCGCCGAGCGCGATGAACGTATCGGACGACACGCCGACCGCCTGCCCTTTCGACACGATGAAGCCGAGCCCGCGCACGATCTCCATCGTCGCGAGCGTCGTGATCAGCGCGTTGATGCGCAGGTACGCGATCACCGCGCCGTTGACGAAGCCGATCGCCGCGCCCGCCGCGACCGCGGCGAGGATCGCGACGAACGTGTTGTCGGTCGCGTTGAGCACCATCGCGCACAGCACGCCCGCGAACGCGACGGTCGAGCCGATCGACAGGTCGAAATCGCGCGACGCGAGACAGAACATCATCGTGCACGCGACCATGCCGATCTGCGAAATCGACAGCGCGAGGCCGAGCATGTTGTCGATCGAAAAGAAGTGATCGACGGTGAGCGACATCGTCACGAACATCACCGCGAAGATCGCGATCAGGCTGTAGTCGGCAAGCGGCTGCCACCACGTCCGACGGTCGGCCGGCTGCGGCGCCGGCGCATCGGTGGCCGGCTTCACGGCGGCACCGGCGAGGTTTTCTCTGACTTGCATGGTCATGTCTCCTGCTCCTGCATCGCGCGGCGCATCGGCGCCGCGCGTGTTCGAATCGAATGTCGTGGTGTGACTCAGGCCGCGTGCGCGGCGCTCGCCTGCGGCAGCGCGAGGCTCAGCACCGCATGCTCGTTCGCCTGCGCGCGCGGCAGCTCGCCCGCGATGCGCCCTTCGCGCATCACGACGATGCGGTCGGACACGCCGAGCACTTCCGGCAGCTCCGACGACACCATCACGATCGCGCAGCCGCGTTCCGCGAGCCGGTAGATCACGTCGTAGATTTCGTGCTTCGCGCCGACGTCGATGCCGCGCGTCGGCTCGTCGAGGATCACGACCTTCAGGTCGGGCTCCGCGAGCCAGCGCGACAGGATCGCCTTCTGCTGGTTGCCGCCCGACAGGAAGCGGATCTTCTGGCGGCGGCTCGGCGTCTTGATCTTCAGCCGCTGGATGAAACGGTCGGCGGTTTCGCTTTCCGTCTTGCGATCGATGAACAGCCCGGCGCGCAGCGAGTGCCGGCGGCAACTGATGTTGATGTTCTCCGCGACCGACGCCATCGCGATGATCCCTTCCTCCTTGCGGTCTTCGGGGCACAGCACGATGCCGTGGCGGATCGCGTCGCCGGTGCGCTTCACGTCGATGCGCGCGCCGTCGAGCGCGAGCGTGCCCGCGCGCTTGCGGTCCGCGCCGTAGACGAGCCGCATCAGCTCGCTGCGGCCCGCGCCGACCAGGCCGAAGAAGCCGACGATCTCGCCCGCGCGCACGTCGAAGCTGGCCGGCGCGCGCAGCGCATCGCCCTCGACGCCGTCGACCGCGAGCCGCACGTCGCCGAGCGCGCGCGGCGCGTAGTGATAGATGTCGGCGATCTCGCGCCCGACCATCTCCGCGACGAGGCGCTCGCGCGGCACGTCGGCGAGCGTCGCGTGCGACGCGATCTTGCGGCCGTCGCGGAAGATCGTGCACGCGTCGCACAACCGATAGATCTCGTCCATCCGGTGCGAGATGTAGATCAGCGCGCGGCCGTCGGCGCGCAGGTCGTCGACGAGCTTGAACAGCACCTCGGTCTCGCGGTGCGACAGCGAGCTGGTCGGCTCGTCGAGCGCGATCACGCGCGCGTTGCGCATCAGCGCCTTGCAGATCTCGACCATCTGCCGCTGCGCGATCGACAGCTTGCCGAGCTTCGCATCGGGGTCGAGATCGACGCCCATCGCCGCGAGCCGCTCGCGCACGTGGCGCTTCGCTTCACCCTTCCTCACCCAGCCGAACGCGTTCGGCAGCCGGCCAAGCAGCAGGTTCTCCGCGACCGTCAGGTCGGGCACGTACTGTAGCTCCTGGTGGATCACCGCGATGCCGGCCGCGATCGACGCGGCCGCATTCGCGAAATGCACGGGCCGGCCGTCGACCTGCACACCGCCCGCGTCGGGCTGATATTCGCCGCCGAGAATCTTCAGCAGCGTCGACTTGCCCGCGCCGTTCTCGCCCATCAGGCCATGCACCTCGCCCGCGTGCACGTCGAACGAAATGCCGTCGAGCGCGCGCACGCCGGGAAACACCTTGCCGATATTGTCAAAACGCAGTGCCGCTGACACTTCGCCTCTCCCGTTACGATCGATCGTCCGCCGGCCGCCGCGTCGCGCGGCAGCCGCCCGGGCCGCTTACTTCGATGCGAGCCCCATCTCGTCGCGCACCTTGCCGACGTTCTCGCGCGTCGCGAGCATGCCGGTGGTCAGCGTGAGCGGCGCCGGCGCCTTGCCCTGCGTGATCCACGTGTACATCAGCTCGGAGGTTTCCTCGCCGTGACGCTTCGGGCTGATGATCACGGTGCCGAAGAAGCCGGTCGGCTGCGGCTTCTTGAATTCGTTCAGCGCCGAATCGGAGCCGCCGATGCCGATGCCGATCATGTCGGCCGACTTGAAGCCGCGCCCCTCGGCCGCGCGCACCGCGCCGAGCACCGCTTCGTCGTTCAGGCCGTAGGCGACCCAGTGCTTGAACTGCGGATTCTTCGTGAGCGCGATGTTGGCCGCGTTGAACGCGTTCTCGGTGTCGGTCTTCGCCTGCGGCGCGGCGATCACGTTCGCCTTCGGAAAGCCCGCGGCGACGAGCGCGTCGGTCGCGCCGCTCGTGCGGTCGTGCGCGGTCGGCAGCTGCTCGTAGGTGATGTCGATCGCGCCGACCTCCTTCATGTTCCAGCCGCGCTTCCTGATCTCGGCCGCGATGCCGTCGCCGGCCTGCTTGCCGATGTTGTACGCGGAGATGCCCATGTGCGGCACGGCGTCGAGCGGCTTGCCGGCGCCGTCGACGAGGCGGTCGTCGACCGTCATCATCTTCAGCCCGTGCGATTTCGCCTTCGCGACGATGCCGGGCCCGAGCTTCACGTCGGGCGTGCAGATGATGAAGCCCTGCGCCTTCTGCGCGGCCAGGTTGTCGATCGCGCTCATCACCTTCTCGCCGGACGGCGCGCCGATCTTCACGAGCGTGAAGCCCTTGTCCTTCGCGGCGAGTTCCGCGAATTTCCACTCGTCCTGGAACCACGGCTCCTCCGGCTGCTTCACGAGGAAGCCGATCTTGACCGGGTCGGCCGCGTGCGCGAGCGGGCTGCCCATCAGCACCGCGGTCGCGGCGGCGAGCGTGACGAATGTTCTGCGTTTCATCTCCAGTGTCTCCTTGTCTTCATCGATCGGAATACGGCCGCTTATTTCTGTCGACGCAGCGTGCGCGCGGCCGTCGCACGCTGCGGTCTGTCGATTCGTTGCGTCAGTCGTGGTACAGCGCCGCGCGCCCGCCATCGACGGTGATGCAGGTGGCGTTGATGAACGGCGCCTCGTCGGACGCGAGGAACACCGCCGTCATCGCGACTTCGCGCGGCGTGCCGATCCGTTTCATCGGCTGCAGCGCGAGCGTTTCCGCCTGCGCGGCGGCCGGGTCCGGCTGCGCGGCCCACCAGTCGCGCGTGAGCTGCGTCTCGATGTAGCCGGGCGCGATCGCGTTCACGCGCACGTTGCGCGCCGCGTACTCGATGCCGAGCGCGCGCGTGAGGCCCAGCACGCCGTGCTTCGCGACCGGGTACGGAAAGCAGCCCGGGATGATCCGGAACGCATGCGTCGACGCGATGTTCAGGATGCTGCCGCGCCCGCGCTCGACCATGCCCGGCAACGCCGCGCGACAGCCGTGCCACACGCCGTCGAGGTCGACCGCGAAGCAGCGGCGCCAGTCGTCGTCGGTCATCGTCAGCGGATCGCAAAACACGTTGATGCCCGCGTTGTTGACCAGCACGTCGAGCGCGCCGAATGCTGCTTCGGCCTGCGCGAGCGCGTCGCGCACCGCATCCTGCCGCGCGACGTCCGCGTGCAGCGGCAGCACGCGCGCGTGGTCGAGCTCGCCGGCGATCGCGGCCGCTGTCGCGCTGGCCTGCGGGAGATCGCGATCGACGAGCGCCACCGCCGCGCCTTCGCGCGCGAACGCGTGCGCGATCGCGGCCCCGATGCCGCGGCCCGCGCCCGTCACCATCGCGACCTTGCCCGCGAGGCGGCCCATCACGCCGCTCCGCCGCGCGCCACGCGCAGGCCAGCCACGAACGCGCGCGCGTTCGCCGCGGTCGCGTCGGCGGACTGGCCGGGCCGGTACAGCGCCGAGCCGAGCCCGAAGCCGTTTGCGCCGGCCGCGAGGAACGGCCGCATGTTGTCGGGCGTGACGCCGCCGACCGGCAGCAGCGGCACCGCGCGATCGATCACCGCGCGCCACGCCTTCACGACTTCCACGCCGAGCTGCTCGGCCGGGAACATCTTCAGCACGTCCGCGCCGTTCGCGAGCGCGGCGAACGCCTCGGTCGGCGTCGCGACGCCTGGCGCGCTCGCGAGGCCGCGCTCGCGCGCACGGCGGATCACCGCGCCGTCGCTGTGCGGCATCACGATCAGCGCGCCGCCCGCGTCCTGCACGCGATCGACGTATTCGGGGCGCAGCACGGTGCCGGCGCCGACGATCGCGTCGTCGGGCAGCGCGCGGCGCAGTGCGGCGATGCTGTCGAACGGCGCGGGCGAATTGAGCGGCACCTCGACGATCCGGAAGCCCGCTTCATACAGCGCGTGGCCGTGCGCCACGGCGTCGGCGGGCGTGATGCCGCGCAGGATCGCGACCAGCGGGCACGCGGCGAACGCATGCATCAGCGCGGCATGCGGCGCGTACGGCGCGGGCAGCGTGAGTTCGGACGACATGAAGGACTTTCCTCCTCAAACGGTTCGGTTCATCGAGCGGCGCACACGGGTACGCCATCGGCGCGCACGAGCCCCGCGCGCGCCGCGATCTGCCACAGGCCGCGCTCGGTCGCGTGCGCGACAATCCGTGCGCGGGTGCTGCCGAACGCGTGCAGCGCGTCGACGTAGCGCGCGCACAAACGGTCGTCGCCGATCAGCAGCAGCGGCTGGTTCGCGAGCGCGACGCCGCGCTCCGCGAGCATCGCGTCTAGCGCGCACAGTTCGTGGCCGATCAGCAGGCCCGACAGGTAGTCGCCCTGCGCGTGCGGCGCGAGCCGGCCGGTCAGGCCCAGCGTGCGGGTGCTGAAGATCGTCGCGAGCATGCCGGCGCGCTGCGCGCCGCGCGCGACCGACACGCCGCGCAGGAACGCCGCGCCGTCCGGTGCGTCGGGCGCGCGCATCGTGCGGCCGAGGATCGTGTGATCGCGCAGCGCGGCAAACAGCTCGCCCGTCATGAAGGTCTGGAAGCGCTCGATCAGCCCGTCCTTCACCCACGCCCACTTCGCATGCGTGCCGGGCAAGCCGATCAGTACCCCTGAATGATCGGATTCAAATGAAGCGCCGTCGGCGAGTGCGCCGACGATCTGCGTTTCTTCGCCGCGCATCACGTCGGGCAACTCGCCCGGCGCGAACACGCCCGGCACGATCGACACGATCGCGCCGCGCGCGCTCTCGACCGTGACGAGGCCGGCGGCAAGTGCATCGGCGCCCGCCGGCGTCGCGACATAGGGCGCCTCGCGCCAGCCCTGCGCGCTGCCGACCATGCCGGCGGCGAGCACCGGCACGCCGGGCGCGCGCGCGAGCCAGTCGCCGCACGCGTCCTCGAAGGCTGCGTCGAATGCTTGCGCGCCGCCGGCGGGCACGTGCATCACGCCCGCCGCGCGGCTGCGCGTCGCGAGCACGCCGCCGTGCGCGTCGTAGAGATACGCGCGCAGCGACGTGGTGCCCCAGTCGAGCGCGATCAGCGACGGGGCGGTGGTGTTGGTTTCCGGAGCGGTCCGGGTCGAATTCGTCATCGTTTGATCCTGCGGGTACCCTGCGGCGGGCTCCAGCCCAGTTCCGCGGAAATGGCTCGCGCTTCGCGCTGCACGAGCGGAATCAGTTCGTCCATGCGGTCGTGCGGCATGTACGGAATCGTGCTCGCCACCGACACCGCCGCGACGATCGCGCCGGACGCATCGCGGATCGGCGCCGCGACGCAGCGGATCGACGCTTCGTTTTCCTCGAGATCGAACGTGTAGCCGCCCGCCGCGTAATACGCCATGCGTTGCAGGAACGCGCTGGTATCGGGCCGGTTGTCGGGCTTGAAATTCACGCCTGCCAGCGCGCGCCGCGCGGCTTCGAACAGCGCGCGCCACGTGTCGGGCTCGAGGTCGAGCATCATCGCCTTGCCGATGCCGGTCGACGCCAGCGGCATCCGGTGGCCGACCCGCGAGCGCATCTCGAGGCCGCGCGTGCCGGGAATCTTGTCGATGTAGAGCACGTCGTCGCCGTCGCGCACGCCGAGATGGATCGTGTCGAGCGTCGCTTCGGCGAGCGCTTCGAGGTGCGGCCGCGCGACGGCCGTCAGCGGCATCTGCTCGAGCGCGATCGTGCCGAGTTCGATCAGCTTCGGGCCGAGCAGGTAGCCGCCCTGCACCTGGCGCAGGTAACGCGCCTGCACGAGGCTGCTGACGAGGCGATGCGTGGTGCTGCGCGTCGTGCCGAGCGCCGCGCCGATCGTGCGCATGTCGCGCGCGCCGTTCGCGATCGCCTCGAGAATCGCGAGGCCGCGCAGCAGCGTCTGCGTGCCGGCCTGCTGCGCGGCGAGGTCGAGCGGCGTGCTGGTCGCGCCGATGCTGTCGGTGAGCGCCGGCGCGTCGTCCACGATCGGACGACGGATGTCGAGGGCAAGAGGGTCAGGCATCTTGGTCATGGCGGGCTGTCTTCAACGGAATCGGTGAGGCCGTTGCGCGCGCGCCGGACCACTGTCCGGCGCCGCGGCGAAGCGGCGGTCGATGCACCGAGGAATGCGCCCGGCGAACGTCATGGGAAGTGTCTCCGTATGCGTCGGGCGCCACGCGATGCGGGAGTCCGAAGCCTGTCGATGTGCTTCGGATTGTAGGAGCGCACGCATTCAACTCCAATATTTGAATGCGTTGTCCAGATACTGAGAACAGACGGCATAAAGCCGCGCGGCAGCGACGAAACGGGGCCGAGCCCGCCTGCGGCGCGAGCCCGTCCCCGTTTTCCGTGCGCGGTGCTTACTGCTGGGTTGCGCTTTGCGTCTGCATGTAGCGCTGCACGTCGCTGAACGACACGCGTCCGCTGCCGGTCGAGTCGATCTGCCGGAAGTGGTTCGCGACATAGCCGAGGCCGGCCGCGCGCGCCTGCGCTTCCGTCACCGTGCCGGTGTTCTGCGTGTCGGCCGCGCGGAACTGCCGCGCGAGCTTGGCCACCACCTGCGCGTGCAGCGCGGCGCCGGTGGTCTGCGTGCCGGCGGTCGGCTTGCGCGCGGCCGGCGGCACGTACGGATCGCCGAGCTGTGCCTGGCGGGCACGCACCGGCGCGGCGTCGCTCGCCTGCGCGAACGCGGACAGGGATATGACGAGGCTCCCGCACGCGAGCGCCGCGGCAATGACGATAAATCGCATCTTCATGTCAGGCTCCAGTCTGGAATGAGGTCGTCGAGAGCCGGCGGCGGCATCCGCGGGCACGCGCCCGCCGGGTGTCCGTCGCCGGCATCGCGCATCGCGTCAATGCGCGGCCGCGTTGTAGAAGGTCACCAGGTCGGCTTTCTCCTGCGGGCGCGACGTATCGTCGAGATAGACCATGTGTCCACCCTGATAGTCCCTGATCGTCAGGTTCGGCTGCGACCCGAGCCGCGCGAGATCGAGCTCCGTCTGGTAGAACGGCGTCGCGATGTCGTGATACCCGTTCAGCGACAGGATCTTCAGCGCCGGATTCAACGTCAGCGCCGCGGCAAGATCGGGAATCGTGTCGGGCATCGCGAGGCCGTCGTGGCTCCAGTCCCACGTCTGGATCGCATTGCTGCTTACAGAATAGGCCGACTGCGCCGAGTACTTCAGCTCGTTCGGCAGGTAGCGGCCGATCGTATCGGTGAACGGCTTCGTGATGAACGAGCTCGACGGATCGCCGTCCGCCGCGAGCGGGCTCGACAGCGGCACGTTCACACGCGCGTCGTAGCGGCCGATCAGCGTGCCCGGGATCAGCGACAACTGATAGCTGTTGTCGTAGAAGGTCGGGATCACGTTGAAGTCGGCATGCCACAGCGCGGCCTTCGCGCCCGTCGCGTTCGCCATCGTCGTGACGAGGCCGCTCGACGGCTGCGTGTGGCTCGCCAGGTACGCATTCACCGCGGGCACGTAGGTGCCGGCCGTGAGCAGGCGCATCTGGTCCGCATACTGCGGCAGGTTCGACGGGTTCGGGTTGTCGAGCTGGTAATACGCGCCGACCGCGCCATAGCTCGGCACGAATCCCGCGCAACTGACCGGGCTCGAACCGTTGTTCGAGTTGCCGACGTTGTTGCTCGCCATGTCGCAGTTCGCGTTGTAGTCGAGGATCGACGACTGCAGCACGATGCCGGAGAGATTCACGCCGGCCGTCTCCAGCAGGTTCGCGAGCACGTCGGTGCGCGGCGTGCCGTACGACTCGCCGAACAGGTACTTCGGCGAAGCGCCGCGCTGGTTTACGGCCAGGTAGCGGACCACGAAGTCGCGGAACGCGCCGCCGTCCTCGTCGACGCCCCAGAAGCTCTGGTTCGTGTTCGGCGCGATCGCTTCGGAGAAGCCCGTGCCGATCGCATCGACGAACACCAGATCGGTCGTGTCGAGCAGGCTCTCGGCGTTGTCGACGAACGGGAACGACGCATTGTTCGCGTTCGGGTCGCCGGTCTGGACGCGCCGCGGGCCGAACGAGCCGAGATGCAGCCACACCGACGCGGAGCCCGGGCCGCCGTTGTACAGGAACGTGACCGGCCGCTTCGCCGCGGACTGGTTGTCGGCCGTGTAGGCGACGTAGAAGAACGATGCTTCCGGCGCGCCTGTCTGCGGGTTGCGCGCGGTCAGGTGGCCGGCAGTGGCCGTGTAGCTGATGGTCTTGCCGTTCAGCGTGATCTGGTGATGCGTGACGGCCGCGCGTTCGAGCGCGGCCGACGCGTCGAGCGACGCGGTCGGACTCGAGGAATAGCTGTTGGGATCGTTGTACGGCTTGTCCGCCCGGGCGGCGGGATCGGCTGAGCTGTCGGCGCTGGTGGAACCGGAAGCCGACGTCACGTCGTCTCCGTTACACGCCGCCAGGATCAGCGAAGAGAGAACCACACCAACTAACAGCTTCGCTTTGCTCGCTGGCATCGTTGTTTTCCTTCTCTCGAATGTTGTCGTGTCGAGCAGCCGGATAGGCCGCCCCCCGCCTCGCATACGCGGCCGATGGGCCGAGGCGCCGGCCAATATACGCGACGTGCCGGGCTTTGAAAAATTTGGAAATATGGGAAGGAAATGCTGCGTGACGGCTGGCTTTCAGAAATGATTCGAATGCCGAAACATCGAATTTCACCTGCCTTTCAGTCACCGGCGTGTTTATCCGGTTCGGCTAAAAAGCGACGCTTTTCGGGCCGCATCGACATGCCGATGCGCATCGGATACCGGCATTGATCAGGAAATCGAAATAGATGGATTCATCTAAATAATGCGGGCACGATGCGCTGCAGCATGCATGTGCCGCCGCGCCGGAATCGTGCCGCAGCGACGAAACCGACAACGAAACCGGCGACGCGCCGGACGGCGCGTCGTGCGCTCACTCCGATTGCGGCAGCGCGGCCGCGCCCATCCGGCGGGCGATCACCGCCGCGCGCTGCGCCTGGTACGCGGTGCCGCGATGCGCGTCGAAATAGCGCGGCTTCGGCAGCATCACCGCGAGTCGCGCGGATTGCCACGCGCCGAGCCGGCTGGCCGGGATCCGGTAGTAATAGCGCGCGGCCGCTTCGGCGCCGTACACGCCCCGTCCCCATTCGACGGAATTCAGATAGATCTCGAAGATCCGCTCCTTGTCGAGCAGCGTCTCGAGCATCCACGTGATGATCAGCTCCTGCCCCTTGCGGATGTAGCTCTTCTCGCGCGACAGGAACAGGTTGCGCGCGAGCTGCTGCGTGATCGTCGAGCCGCCGGCGACGATGTGCCCGCGCGCCTTGTTCTTCTCCCACGCCTGCAGGATCGCGTCGACGTCGTAGCCGTTGTTGGTCGCGAAGGTCGCGTCCTCCGACGCGATCAGCGCGCGCTTCAGGTTGCGCGAGATCTGGTCGTACGGCACCCACTGATGCTGGATGCGCGCGGGGGGATTGTCGCGCGACAGCCACCACGCGTCGGTGCGCATGAACGCGGTCGAGCCGGGATTCACGACCGACCAGAGCGCGATCTGCGCGAAATAGAACAGCTGCGTCGCGAGCCACGCGCCGGCGAACACCGACCCCGCATAGACGATCCAGCGGGCCGGCCCCACCGCCCGCGCGCGCTGCGCGCCGCTTACCGCGACCACCTCGACCCGGCTCCGCTCAGTGGGCCGCGAGCGCCTGGCGCAGCGCCGCGAGCACCGGCGCGCCGTCCGGCCGCACGCCGCGCCAGATGAAGAACGATTCGGCCGCCTGCTCGACGAGCATGCCGAGCCCGTCGGCCGTGCGCGCGCCGAGCGACGCCGCATGCTGCATGAATACGGTCGGCTGCGCGCCGTACATCATGTCGTACGCGAGCGTGCCCGGCCCGAAGGCGGCCGGGTCGCAGTCCGGCAGCGCCGCGTCGAGGCTGCCCGCGGTCGCATTGACGATCACGTCGTACGGCTGCGCGCGCACCGTGTCCGGGCCGCCGCCGGCCAGCGTGCAGCCCGCGTCGTGCGCGGCCTGCGTGAACTGGCCGACGAGCGTTTCCGCCTTGCTCGCGGTGCGGTTCACGATCGTGATCGACAGCGGCGCGCGGTCGAGCATCGGCAGCACGACGCCGCGCGCGGCGCCGCCGGCGCCCAGCAGCAGGATGCGCGCGCCGGCGAGACGCACGCCGAGGTTCGTCTCGATGTCGCGCACGAGGCCGACGCCGTCGGTGTTGTCGCCATGAATGCCGCCGTCGGCGTCGAAGCGCAGCGTGTTCACCGCGCCCGCGGCCGCCGCGCGCGGCGACAGCGTGTCGGCGAGCGCGTGCGCGTCGAGCTTGAACGGCACCGTCACGTTCGCGCCGCGGCCGCCTTCGGCGATGAATTCGCGCACGGCCGCCTCGAAACCGTCGACCGGCGCGAGCCGGTGTTCGTACGCGACCGGCTCGCCGGTCTGCGCGGCGAAGCGCGCATGAATGAACGGCGACTTGCTGTGCGCCACCGGGTTACCGAACACGACATAGCGGTCCTGCCCGCTCGCCGATGCGGCCGAATTCATGATGCGCGCTCCTCCTCGTTGTCGTTGTTTTCCGCCGCGCCTTCGCCGCCGGCCGCGCCGGCAACCGCTTCGGCCCCGGCTTCGGCGAGCGCTTCGGCCTCGGTTTCCGCCGACGCGTCGCCCGCGTCGAGCAGCACGTCGTCGCCGCCCTCGCCGTCCTCCTCTTCCTCGGCCGCTTCGCCGCCCGACACGACCGGCGCGTCGAGCACGTTGAGCAGCCGCACCGAGGCCTCGATCGTCAGCTCGTCGATCGACATCACGTCGAGCAGCACGCGCGTGCCGCGCGCATGCACGCCGAGCGCCGGCACGTGCAGCAGCAGCGGCACGTCCTCGAGACGCACGAGGTCACCCTTCACGACGCTCGCGACGACCTGCTTCCTGCCTTCCTGGACGAGCCAGCGCAGGCACCAGAAATATTCCATCCGGCGCTGGTAGTCGGCGTACGCGGAATAGGTGTCGTCGAAGCCCTGCACGACCGCGTAGAGATCGGCGTCCTTCGGCTTGAACGGCGCTGCGAGCTTCGCGGTGACGCCATGCTGCACGCACGCGAGCAGCTGCCACTGGTTCACGAGGTCGACGTAGCGGCGCAGCGGCGACGTGCTCCACGCGTACTGCGGCACGCCGAGGCCTTCGTGCGGCGCGGCGCTCGTCTGCATCCGCGTGCGCTTCGGCCCCGGCGCGCCGAAACCGCGCTGCGAGCGATAGATGCCGGGCACCGTGTGATCGTGCAGGAACGCGCCCCAGGTCGAGTTCGCGAGGATCGCGAGCTCCGACACGATCAGGTCGAGCGGCGAACCGCGGCGGCGCGGCGTGATCGTCACGTGCTCGCCTTCGACGTAGAAGTTGTAGTCGGTGTTGCGCTGCACCTCGCGCTTCAGGCCGTAGCCCGCGCGCGCCAGCTGGCGCTTCTCGAACAGCGCCTGCGCGAGCGGCCACAGCACGGCGATGTCGTCCTTGTGCGGATAGTCGCCGGTGCCGGCCGCGAGCGTCTCTTCGGTGACGAGCTCGTCGAGCGTGTTGTGGCGCAGGTTGTTCTTCACGAACACGAGTTCGGCGCGCGTCTCGTTCGCGACGATGTCCTGCGTTTCGCGGTTGACGATGATGTACAGCGACAGCGCCGGGCGGTAGTCGCCCTCTTTCAGCGTGAACACGTCGACGACGTCATCCGGCAGCATCGTGATCTTGTCGCCGGGCATGTAGACGGTCGACAGGCGCGTGCGCGCGATCGCGTCGACCGCGTCGCCGCGCACGACGCCGAGCGCCGGCGCGGCGATGTGCACGCCGATCCGCACGCGGCCGTCCGACAGGTGTTCGACCGAGAATGCATCGTCGATTTCGGTCGTCGTGACGTCGTCGATCGAGAACGCCTGGACATCCGCGCGCGGCAGGTCCTCCGGCAGGCTGCCGACGGCGACCGGCGGAAAGCCCGTGCCGTGCGGGAAGAATTCGGCGAGGAAGCGCGCCTCGTGCAGCGCGCGCGGCGACGCGATGCCGCCGCAGTCGAGCATCAGCCGCGCCGGCGACACGCCGCGCGCACCGGCCGCCGCTTCCATCGCCTTGTATTCGATCGCGTTCTTGTCCGGCCGCGTCAGCAACCCGAGCACCTTGCCCACGAACGCTTCCGGCAACTTGCCGGCCTTCAGCTCCTCTTCATACTGGGCCTGCACGAGCGCCTGCTGGCGCTTGCGCTCGAGCGACGCGAGCGCCATCTTCAGCTGCTCTTCCGGCGCGCGCTGGTACTGGCCGCGCCCCTTGCGACGGAAATACACGGGCGAGCCATGCAGGCGCAGCACGAGCGCCGCGCGCTCGACCGGGCCGTAGGTCGTGCCGAAATATTCCTCGGCCAGCGCCGTATAGGCGAATTCCTCCGCCGGCGCGCATTCCCACAGGAAATCCAGGTCGATCTGCTGCGCGGCCGCGTCGGCCTCCTGCATCAGTTCGCTCGCGGCCGGCTTCTCGAATTCGATCAGCACGTCCTTGGCGCGCACCTTGGCGCGCCGCCCGCCGGGCAACTCGACCTGAAACGCGTCGCCTTGGCGCGACAGCACGCTGCCCGCCTTGAAACTGCCCGATTCCTCGAAGAAAACGTTCACTCAGTACTCTCGTTCAGACTGCCGGGCGCCGCCGTCGGCCGGCGGCGCCGCGTGATGATGGGGGGTTCGATGGCCTGCGGCCGGTTTACGTCGCCTTTGCGTCGCAAAACGCGAGAACGTCGTCGACATAGTCGGCAAATTCGCTGATCCCGTGATCGCTGCCGTCGATCACGCGGGTTTTCGCACCAGGGTAATGGGCCAGCATCTCGCGATAATCGAGCACTTCGTCGCCGGTCGCCGCGAACAGATAGTAGCGCTCGGGGCGCGTGATCGCCGGCACGCGCAGCGCGTCGAGCTCATGCAGGTGATGCCGCTCGACGACGATCGTGCCGCCGCCGTGCCAAAGCGGCTGCTCGCCGAGATACTGCTCGAGGTCGCGCTGCGGCTCGGTGGCCGGATTCAGCACCACCGCCTTCCAGCCGTGCCGCTCGGCGAGCCACGTCGCGTAATAGCCGCCGAGCGAGCTGCCGATCACGGTCACGTCGCGCTCACCGGCCACTTCGGCTTCGGCCGCCGCGATCGCCGCAAGCGGCGACATCGACAGCGACGGGCACCGCCATTCGTCGATGCGGCCCAGTTCGGCCATGCGCGCGGCGAGCAGCAGCGACTTCGCCGACTGCGGCGACGAGCGGAAACCGTGCAGGTAAAGGATCACGCGTGGCTCCCGCCGAGCGCGTCGAGCAGCTTCTGGTGCACGCCGCCGAAGCCGCCGTTGCTCATCACGAGCACGTGGTCGCCCGGCCGCGCGGCGGCCGCGACCGCCTTCACCAGCAGATGAAGATCGTCGAACGCGTGCGCCTTGTCGCCGAGCGGCGCGAGTGCTTCGCCGAGGTTCCAGCCGAGCGCGTCGCGGCCGGTCGGTGCGCCGTAGCCGAACACGAGATCGGCATCGGCGAGGCTCGCCGGCAGCTGCGACTTCATCACGCCGAGCTTCATCGTGTTCGAGCGCGGCTCGAGCACGGCGAGGATGCGGGTATTTTGCCGGCCGATGCGGGCGCGAAGGCCGGCGATCGTGGTATCGATCGCGGTCGGATGGTGCGCGAAGTCGTCGTAGACGGTCACGCCATCTACGCTGCCGCGCACTTCCATGCGCCGCTTCACGTTGCGGAACGACGCGAGCGACGCGGCGGCCTGGGCCGGCGGCACGCCGACGTGGCGCGCGGCGGCGATCGCCGCGAGCGCGTTCATCCGGTTGTGCTCGCCCTGCACCTGCCAGGCGACTTCACCGAGACGCTCGCCGCGCGCGTACACCGCGAAACGCTCGTCGACCGGCACGCCGTCCTCGGCGGGCAGCGCCTGCCAGCCGCCGTCGACGCCGAAGCGCTCGACCTCGCTCCAGCAGCCGCGCGCGAGCACGCGCTCGAGCGCGTCTTCGCGGCCGTTGCTCACGAGCCGCCCGACGCCCGGCACGGTGCGCACGAGATGGTGGAATTGCGTCTCGATCGCGGCGAGATCCGGGAAGATGTCGGCGTGATCGAATTCCAGGTTGTTCAGCACCGCGGTGCGCGGCCGGTAGTGGACGAACTTCGAGCGCTTGTCGAAGAACGCGGTGTCGTATTCGTCCGCCTCGATCACGAAGAAGCTCGAATCGGTCAGCCGCGCGGACACGCCGAAGTTCAGCGGCACGCCGCCGATCAGGAAGCCCGGGTTCAGGCCGGCGTCCTCGAGCAGCCACGCGAGCATCGACGACGTGGTCGTCTTGCCATGCGTGCCCGCGACCGCCAGCACCCACTTGCCGGCGAGCACGTGCTCGCCGAGCCACTGCGGACCCGACACGTACGGCAGCCCGCGATCGAGGATCGCCTCCATCAGCGGGTTGCCGCGCGTCACGACGTTGCCGATCACGAACAGGTCCGGCTCCAGGTCGACCTGCTCGGCGCCGTAGCCTTCGATCAGCCGAATGCCCTGCGCCTCGAGCTGCGTGCTCATCGGCGGGTAGACGCCCGCATCGCAGCCGGTGACCGTGTGCCCCGCCGCGCGCGCGAGAACGGCCAGACCGCCCATGAAGGTGCCGCAGATGCCAAGAATGTGGATGTGCATAGGTGAATGCTTTCGCGCCGCCGGGCGCCGTCGATTCGGAAAGGATGGGTCTGCGGTGCGCCGGACAGGCCGCGCGGCCGGCGCGCGTCACCGCGACACAAAGGACACTATTGTAACTGACGGCCTGCCGCGCCCGACGGCCCGCGCGACGGAAGCGGCGCGTGCCCGCGGCCCGGGCGGCAAGCGGCCGCACCGCCGATCGGGGGCGGCGGCGATCGAGTATGATTGCCGCATCATGTCTCGCAAACCCTTAGTCGACCCGCGGCGCGTCCGCGAGGAAATTGCCCAGGCCGCCGCGCGTCTCATCGCGGAGGATGGCCTGGACTACGCCGGCGCGAAGCGCAAGGCCTCGCGCCAGCTGCTCGGCGATGCGCGCGTTGCCGGCGAATGGCTGCCGGATAACGACCAGATCGAAGAAGAACTGCGCGAGTATCTTTCGCTGTTCCAGAGCGACACGCAACCGGACGAGCTGCGCCGCCTGCGCGAGGTCGCGCTCGACTGGATGCGCCGGCTCGCCGATTTCAATCCGTACGTGACGGGCGCGGTGCTGAACGGCACCGCGAACGCGCATTCGGACGTCCACCTGCAGATCTTTACCGACAATGCGAAGGACGTCGCGATCCACCTGCTGAACCAGAACATCCAGTACGACGTCTCCGAAACCCGGCACTTCGCGGGCCGCGGCGACGTCGAGACGCTGAGCTTCCTCTGGCGCGGCCTGCGCGGCGCGGAGCCGGTCGGCATCCACGTGTCGCTGTATGCGAGCGACGACCTGCGCGGCGCGGTGAAGGCCGACGCGCGCGGGCGGCTGCCGCGCGCCGATGCCGCCGCGCTGCGCGCGCTGCTCGCGGCGGGCGACTCCCCTTCCGAATCCACTTGATCCGATAATGAACATGAAACGCATGCTGGCGCTCGCCGTCGTGGCGGCCGCCGCCGTCGCGGGCGGCCTCGCCGCCGGCCACTGGTTCCGGGGCGGCCCGGTCGAGAACGTCGCCGACGCGGCGCCCGTCACGGGCAGCCCGGTCGACCAGTTGTGGGCCGCCGCGCTGACCGACGTCGACGGCAAGGCGACGACGCTGGGCGCCTTCAAGGGCCAGAAGGTCGTCGTCAATTTCTGGGCGTCGTGGTGCGGCCCGTGCGTCGAGGAGATGCCGGAGCTCGTCGCGCTGTCGCACGAATACAAGCAGAAGGGCATTCGCTTCATCGGGATCGGCGTCGATTCGGGCCAGAACGTGAAGAACTTCCTGCAAAAAGTGAAGGTCGACTACCCGGTGTTCGTCAGCGGTTATGCGGGCGCTGATCTGGCCCGTAATTTCGGGAATACGGCCGGCGCGCTGCCTTTTACCGTCGTGATCGACGAACATGGCAAAATCCGCGAGACGAAACTCGGGCAGATCCAGCCGGCGGAGCTGAAAAAGACGCTCGACGCCCTTTGAGCCCCCTGAAGAACGCATTGCACGTTGCCGGCGATTTGGATCGCGATCGCGGCAACTTCGCGTGAATTCGCCGATACTTTGCTCGCACGCCGGTAATTCTTACGGATGCCGCGCGCCTGGCCATTCGGCGAAACTAGACAAATTTCTCTAAATAGCGCTAAAGTTCGCGCAATTCCGCAGAAATAGAAGCGACCATGACACGATTGCTGGTACTGCACGGCCCCAACCTGAACCTTCTCGGCACCCGGGAACCGGAGGTGTACGGCCGCGTGACGCTGGCACAGATCGATCAGGCGCTTGCCGCGCGGGCGCAGGAAGCGGGTGTCGAGCTGTCGTCGTACCAGAGCAACCACGAAGGCGCGCTCGTCGACCGCATCCAGGCTGCACGGAATGAACAGACCGATTTCATCCTGATCAATCCGGCCGCGTACACGCATACGAGCGTCGCGATCCGGGACGCGCTCGCCGGGGTCGGCATTCCGTTCGTCGAGGTTCACCTGTCGAACGTGCACCGCCGCGAAGCGTTCAGGCATCACTCCTACTTTTCCGACCAGGCCGAAGGCGTCATCTGCGGGCTCGGCTGGAAGGGTTATCTGTACGCGCTCGAATACGCGCTCGACAAACTGCAAGGCGCGTCGCGCGGCTGATTTCGCGATCTAGATTGAGCGCCGGTACCGACCGGCGCTTTCACGTATTGAAAGGGGAATTCCCGATGGATCTTCGTAAGCTGAAAACTCTGATCGACCTCGTTTCCGAATCCGGCATCTCCGAGCTGGAAGTGACGGAAGGCGAAGGCAAGGTGCGCATCGTCAAGAACGCGCCGCCGGTCTATGTGCAGCCGACGGGCGGATATGCCCCGCAGATCAGCATGCCGGCGCAGACGGTCGCGCTGCCGACCGAAGGCGCGGCCGCTGCCGCGCCGGGCGCCGCCGCTCCCGCGGCTGCCGTGCCGCAGGGCCACATCGTGACGTCGCCGATGGTCGGCACGTTCTACCGCGCGCCGTCGCCGGGCGCCGACCCGTTCGCGCAGGTTGGCGACACGGTCAAGGAAGGCCAGACGCTCTGCATCATCGAAGCGATGAAGCTCCTCAACGAGATCGAGTCCGACAAGGCCGGCGTGATCAAGGAAATCCTCGTCGAGAACGGCCAGGCCGTCGAATACGGCCAGCCGCTTTTCGTGATCGGCTAAAGTCCGCCGCGCGGCCGCTGCGCCGCGCGCCGCCGATGCTCTCCAGGCGCCATCCGCGCGCCCCTCGAAGAGACGAATACTCGTTATGTTTGAAAAAATCCTCATTGCCAACCGCGGTGAAATCGCGCTGCGCATTCAGCGCGCGTGCCGCGAGCTCGGCGTCAAGACCGTGGTCGTCTACTCGGAAGCCGACAAGGAAGCCAAGTACGTGCGCCTCGCGGACGAAGCCGTCTGCATCGGCCCGGCCCCGTCGAACCTGAGCTACCTGAACATGCCGGCGCTGATCAGCGCCGCGGAAGTCACCGATGCCGAGGCGATCCACCCCGGCTACGGCTTCCTGTCGGAAAACGCCGATTTCGCGGAACGCGTCGAGCAATCGGGCTTCACGTTCATCGGCCCGCGCCCGGAGACGATCCGCCTGATGGGCGACAAGGTCACCGCGAAGCAGACGATGATCAAGACCGGCGTGCCGTGCGTGCCGGGTTCGGAAGGCGCGTTGCCGGAAGATCCGAAAGAGATCGTGAAGATTGCGCGCTCGATCGGCTACCCGGTGATCATCAAGGCCGCGGGCGGCGGCGGCGGCCGCGGGATGCGCGTCGTGCACACCGAGGCTGCGCTCGTCAACGCGGTCAACATGACCCGCGAGGAAGCCGGCCGTGCGTTCGGCAACCCGCAGGTGTACATGGAGAAGTTCCTCGAGAACCCGCGCCACATCGAGATCCAGGTGCTGTCCGACGCGCACAAGAACGCGCTGTGGCTCGGCGAGCGCGACTGCTCGATGCAGCGCCGCCACCAGAAAGTGATCGAGGAAGCGCCGGCGCCCGGCATCCCGCGCCGCCTGATCGACCGGATCGGCGACCGCTGCGCGGACGCGTGCAAGAAGATGGGCTACCTCGGCGCGGGCACGTTCGAGTTCCTGTACGAGAACAACGAGTTCTACTTCATCGAGATGAACACGCGCGTGCAGGTCGAGCACCCGGTGTCGGAGCTGATCACGGGCGTCGACATCGTGCAGGAGCAGATCCGCATCGCGGCCGGCGAGAAGCTCACGCTGCGCCAGCGCGACATCCAGTTCCGCGGACATGCGATCGAATGCCGGATCAACGCCGAAGATCCGTTCAAGTTCACGCCGTCGCCGGGCCGGATCACGTCGTGGCACACGCCGGGCGGCCCGGGCGTGCGCGTCGACTCGCATGCCTACAATGGCTATTTCGTGCCGCCGAACTATGATTCGATGATCGGCAAGCTGATCACCTACGGCGCGACCCGCGAGCAGGCGATCAGCCGGATGCGCATCGCGCTGTCGGAGATGGTCGTCGAGGGCATCCAGACCAACATCCCGCTGCACCGCGAGCTGATGATCGACTCGAAGTTCGTCGAAGGCGGCACCAGCATCCACTATCTCGAAAACCGGCTCGCGCAGAAGCAGCAGGTCGCACCGGAAGAAGCGTAATCGCATGAGCTATCGCGAACTCGTCGTCGAACTGGCCCGGGAGCACGCAGAGGCACTGTCCGACGCGCTGCTCGAGCTGGGCGCGCTGTCGGTATCCGTCGAGGACGCCGATGCGGACACGCCCGACGAGCAGCCGCTCTTCGGCGAACCGGGCCTCGTGCCCGATCGCACCGCGTGGCAGCACTCGCGCGTGGTCGCGCTGCTGCCGCCCGATCACGATCCCGCCGTGCTGCTCGCGGCGGCCGCGAACGAGATCGGGCTCGGCGAAGCGCCGCGCTTCGACGTGCGCGAAGTCGAGGAGCAGGACTGGGTGCGCCTGACGCAATCGCAGTTCGATCCGATTCCGATCGGCGAGCGGATCTGGGTCGTGCCGTCCTGGCACGATGCGCCGGATCCCGACGCGCTCGTGCTCGAACTCGACCCGGGCCTCGCGTTCGGCACCGGCAGCCATCCGACGACGCGGCTCTGCATGGAGTGGCTCGAGCAATCGGTGCAGCCCGGCCAGTCGGTGCTCGACTACGGCTGCGGCTCCGGGATCCTCGCGATCCTGGCGCGCAAATGCGGGGCGAACCCCGTGATCGGCATCGACATCGATCCGCAGGCGGTCGAGTCGGCGCGCCTGAACAGCGAACGCAACCGCGCGGACGTCACGTACGGGCTGCCGGACGAATGCCCGGCGGGCGAATTCGACATCGTCGTCGCCAATATCCTGTCGAATCCGCTGAAGCTGATGGCGTCGATGCTCGCATCGAAGGTGAAACCGGGCGGGCGGATCGCGCTGTCGGGCGTGCTCGCGCGCCAGGCGGACGAAGTCGCGGCCGTCTATGCGCGCTACGTCGACATCTCGGTCTGGCGCGAACACGAAGGTTGGGTATGCCTCGCCGGAACCCGGCGGGAAAGACATTAGAATAGCGCTGTCCTTCACTCTGGCCAGCAGGCCGCCCGGCTCGACATGCTTCTCGCGACGCGCTGCCCCCATTGCGATACCGTCTTCCGCCTGCAGCAGGAACAGCTCGTGCTGCATGGCGGGCTGGTGCGTTGCGGGCATTGCCGGCAAGTATTCGATGCAGCGGAATCGCTGATCCGCGAGCAAGCGCCGCAGCCTGAATCGGCGCTTGCCGGAGCGGCGGCCGGTGAAAGCGGTGCCGCATCGGGGAGCGCGGCTGACAAGGGCGCCGTAGAGGCGCTGGCGGTTGCATCGGCGGTTGTCGAAGCGAGCGTCGCGAACGCGCCTGCTGCCGATGCACACACTGCCCATACGCGGGTTCCTGATGCCGCTACGGCGGATGTCCCTTCTGCCGACGCTGACGTGGCAGAAGCACCTGCTGTCGCAGCCCCCTCTGCCGACGCACCTGTTCCTGAAGCCGCAGTTGCCAACGCACATGCGGC
The DNA here is from genome assembly GCF_004343775.1 of Burkholderia sp. SRS-46. GTDB lineage: Bacteria > Pseudomonadota > Gammaproteobacteria > Burkholderiales > Burkholderiaceae > Burkholderia. Next base: position 139,137 of record NZ_PTXL01000014.1, read on the forward strand.
TGAAGTACCTGCTGTCGAAGTGCCCGCTGGCGGCACACATGTTCCCGAAGCCTCTGCTGCCGATGCGCATCTAGCCGAAGCATCTGCTGTCGATACGCATGGTGCCGAAGCACCTGTGGTCGACGTGCCCGCTACCGCCACGCATGCCCCTGAAACCGCAGCTATCGACACGCATCGAGCCGAAGCACCTGCTGTCGAAGTACCTGTTGCCGGCACGCATGTTCGCGAAGCCGCCGCTACCGAAACGCATGGCGTCGAAGCGCCTGCTGTCGAAGCGCCCGTTGCCGACGAGCATGTTCGCAAAGCCACCGCGACCGAAACGCATGGTGCCGACGCACCTGCTGTCGAAGCACCTGTTGCCGGCACGCATGTTCCCGAAGCCGCTGCTGCCGACACGCATGGTGCCGAATCACCTGCCGGCCACGCGACCGCTGCCGACGCGCACGTTGCAAAAGCGCATGCCGACGAAGCGTTCAACATTGCAGACGTTGCAAATGCCTCTGCTGCCGAAGCGGCCACGTCCGCAGCGGCAACCGTCGCCGAAACGCCTGCTGCCGAAACACCGACCGCCGAAGCACACGTTCCCGAAGCACATGACGACGCAGCCCCGCACGAGGCAAACCCGCCCCGGCTGTTCGTCGACAACGCGGGCGGCGCGCACCCCGCGCACGCGGACTTCCGCCCGGATCACTGGGACATGTGGGCACCGTGGCTCGACGGCAACGTCGATCCGTCGCTGCAGCATAGCGGCAGCAATATCAGCGCCGAACCCCTCGTGCCCGTCACGCTGCCCGAACGGAATTTGGCCGACGCCAGCGCGGGCCCGGTCCGCCTGACCGGCACGCCGCAATCGTCCCCCGTTTTCCCGGCAACCGACGCTGTGTCCGCCGACGTCGCACCGCCGGCTGCTTCGGCACAAGACACCGACAACCTCGCGCCGCCTGCATCGACTGTCCTGCCCCCCACTCGTGACGTGCGCGAGCCGCGCCTCGCCGCCGACGCGCCGTTCGCGCCACCCGACGGCGCCCGCGATCTCCACGAACGCTCGCCGTTCGCCGCGGCACGCGACACGCACGAGCCCCGCTTCGTGGCCGACCCGCAACACGCGCCGGACGACACCGTCGACGCGGGCGCCCGCGCCCCACGCGAACCGGGCTTCACCGCCGGCGCGACGAGCGAACCGTTCTCGGCCCTCGCCGAGGAAGACGACCGCCCCCCGTTCGCCGTCACGCGCGAAGCCCGCGCGCCGCAGCGACGCGGCCTGCTCGGCGGCTTCTTCGGCGGGCTGGTGGCCGCCGTGCTCGGCGTGCTGCTCGTCGGCCAGCTCGCGTGGTGGCAGCGCGAGACGGCCATGATCTACTGGCCGATCACGCAAGGCTGGTTCCAGCGCATCTGCGCGCCGCTCGGCTGCACCGTCGCGCCACCGCGCGCGATCGACGGCCTGCGGCTCGACGCGACCGACCTGCGCCAGCTCGACGGCCCGCGCGTCCTCGAACTGAAGGCGCCGCTGACGAACCGCTATCGCGTCGCACTCGCCTATCCGTCGCTCGAGCTGACGCTGCTCGACGACACCAACCACGTGACCGTCCGTCGCGTGCTCGCGCCGCGCGATTACGTCCGGCCCGGCACGCGAATCGACGCAGGGCTGCCGGCCGGCGCGACACAAACGATGGTCGTCCGCCTCGAGACGAACGGCACGCCCGCCTCGAATTTCCGCGTCCAGATCTTCTATCCGTGACGCCCCGCGGCGCGCAGACGCGCGCCCGTCTCAACCCGCGCGTCCTGGCGACGCGCTATTTCGGAGCACGAACATGAGCAAAGTTACGCTGGGTGGCAACCCGATCGAAATCGCCGGCACGTTCCCGGCCGTCGGCTCGCAAGCCGCCGACTTCTCGCTGGTCGGCAAGGACCTCGCCGACCTGACGCTCGCCAGCTTCGCCGGCAAGCGCAAGGTGCTGAACATCGTGCCGAGCCTCGACACCCCGACCTGCGCGACGTCGACCCGCAAGTTCAACGAAGCCGCATCGTCGCTCGACAACACCGTCGTGATCGTCGTGTCGGCCGACCTGCCGTTCGCGGCCACCCGCTTCTGCACGACCGAAGGCCTCGAAAACGTGCTGACCGCATCGACGTTCCGCACCGGCCGCGCGTTCGCGAACGCGTACGGCGTCGACGTGACGAGCGGCCCGCTGAACGGCCTGACCGCGCGCGCCGTCGTCGTGCTCGACGCGCAGGACAAAGTGCTGCACGCGCAGCTCGTGGGCGAAATCAAGGACGAGCCGAACTACGACGCCGCGCTCGCTGCACTGAAGTAAGCTCTTCTCCCGCTTTCCGCTGTCGCGCCGCGCCTTTTTCGCGCGGCGCTGTCACGCTGGATCCCTCATTTCTACAGGAACGCACACCTTGGCTACGCTGATTTGCGGCTCGATCGCCTACGACTCCATCATGACCTTCGAAGGGCGGTTCCGCGAGCACATCCTGCCCGACCAGGTGCACCTCATCAACCTGAGCTTCCTCGTACCGACGATGCGTCGCGAATTCGGCGGCTGCGCGGGCAACATCGCCTATGCGCTGCATCTGCTGGGCGGCGACGCACGGATGATGGGCACGCTCGGCGCGCTCGACGCGCAACCGTACCTCGAGCGCCTCGACCGGCTCGGCATGCGCCGCGACCACGTTCGCGTGCTGCCCGAGATGCACTCGGCGCACGCGATGATCACGACTGATCTCGACAACAACCAGATCGCGGCGTTTCACCCGGGCGCGATGATGCAGTCGCACCTGAACCACGCGGGCGACGCGCCGGACATCACGCTCGCGATCGTCGGCCCGGACGGCTTCGACGGGATGGTGCAGCATACGGAAGAGCTCGCGAAGGCCGGCGTGCCGTTCGTGTTCGACCCGGGCCAGGGCCTGCCCCTGTTCGACGGCGCGACGCTGCGCCGCAGCATTGAACTTGCGACCTATGTTTCGGTCAACGACTACGAGGCCAAGCTGGTGAGCGACAAGACGGGATGGTCCGAAGACGAAATCGCCAGCCGGGTCGACGCGCTCGTCGTCACGCGTGGCGAGCATGGCGCGACAATCCGCCACAAGCAGGGCATGGAGCAGATTCCCGTCGTGCCGGCTGAGCGTATCGCCGATCCGACGGGCTGTGGCGACGCCTTCCGCGGCGGTCTGCTGTACGGTATCGAAAAGGGCCTCGACTGGGCAACCACGGGGCGCCTGGCCAGCCTGATGGGCTCGATCAAGATCGCCCACCAGGGGCCGCAATCCTACTCGCTGACACGCGCCGAGATCGACGCACGCTTCGAGGCTGCCTTCGGTTACAGCCTCAAATGAATACTGTGGGAGAGCAATAATGTTGATGAAGAAAACCCTCACGCTCGGGGCCATGCTGACCGCCACGCTGACGCTGGCGGGCTGCTTCACGCCGCCGGGTTCGGCCGACGTGTATAGCTCCGGCCAGGCGCAGCGCGAGCAGACCGTGCGGATGGCGACGGTCGAGAGCGTTCGCGCGGTGCGCATCCAGTCCGAGAACGGCGGCGGCAGCGCGATCGGCACGCTCGGCGGCGGCGCGCTCGGCGCAGTCGCAGGCAGCGCGATCGGCGGCGGCAAGGGCTCGATCCTGACCGCCATCGCGGGCGGCCTCGCCGGCGCGGTCGCAGGCAATGCGATCGGCGAAAACCTCAGCACGGCGAACGGTGTCGAGATCACCGTGCGCCTCGACAACGGCGACCTGCGCTCGATCACGCAAGCGGCCAGCGGCGAAGCGTTCCGCGCCGGCGAGCGCGTACGGCTGCTGTCGAGCGGTGGCGTCACGCGCGTCACGCACTGACCGGTATCCTCAGCACGCGGCGCAAGCCGCGGTCGAACGCATGCGCGAAGTTGCGCATGCGTTTTTTTTCGTCCTGACGCGACGATAGCGCGGCGCGCGCGGACGAAAAAAAAACCGCCACCTGAGCCAGATGGCGGGGTCGATTGAGTAGCGCTACTCAACCCACGGACACCGCATGAGTGTCCGGGTAATGGTGCGATCCGCGATTACGGACGGCTGCCGGTCGGGAACGGCCATGCTGCTGCCGGGTTGAGCGCGGTCTTCACGCCCGATGCCGGCGCAACCGACGCCGTCGACGCGGTCGTCGCCGGTGCGGCCTTCTTCACGACTGCCTTCTTCGGTGCAGCAGCCTTCTTCGGTGCAGCGGCCTTCTTCGGCGCAGCGGCGGCCTTCGGTGCAGCAGCAGCCTTCGGTGCAGCAGCAGCCTTCGCGGGAGCAGCCGCCTTCTTCGCAGGCGCGGCCTTCTTGGCAGCAGCCTTCTTCGCAGGCGCGGCCTTCTTCGCAGCAGCCTTCTTCGCCGGTGCGGCCTTCTTCGCAGCAGCCTTCTTCGCCGGTGCAGCCTTCTTCGCTGCGACCTTCTTCACCGCAACCTTCTTCGCGGCGACCTTCTTCGCTGCTGCCTTCTTCGCCGGTGCGGCCTTCTTCGCAGCAACCTTCTTCACTGCGACTTTCTTCGCAGCTGCCTTCTTCGCCGGTGCTGCCTTCTTTGCAGCAACCTTCTTCACTGCGACTTTCTTCGCAGCTGCCTTCTTCGCCGGTGCGGCCTTCTTCGCAGCAACCTTCTTCACTGCGACCTTCTTGGCAGCAACCTTCTTCACTGCAGCGGCCTTCTTCGCCGGCGCAGCGGCCTTCTTCGCAACGGTCTTCTTCGCAGCTGCCTTCTTCGCAGCCGGTTTCTTCTTGGCGAGTGCCATGTTGTTCTCCTTCAGGTTCAGATGAGAGTCAGTTCAAACTACACCCTTCGTCAAAACCCGCTTCCCGCGGACGCTGTTCAGGACGTGCGCTTCGAAGCGGGCTATTCATCGGCGTACGCGGATACCACGCGCTTACGCTAATGAATACGGTATGGCGCGCGTGGCCATCAGGCCTCGCGCGCCAAATCAAGTCGGCGGCCGACGCGCCACGCGCCGCCACCCCAGATCGCTTGATCAAGCGGATCGCCACACGGCTGACCGCTTTTTCCGGAGGGAAGTTTGCCCATCCCACTGAAGGGTTCGCAAAGTGCCTGTCGTATCGTTGGGCCGTTAAGGCACCGGGCGTGCTTTGCATCAGGCGTTCTTGCTCCTAACTAAACCTTGTGCCGGCGCCGCGCGGCGCCGGCTTCACCATCGTCGTGACGTGAGTCGCTGCTGCGGGTCATTCCCAGGACAGCGCGCCACCCGTCTGATACTCGATCACACGCGTCTCGAAGAAGTTGCGTTCCTTCTTCAGGTCGATCATCTCGCTCATCCACGGGAACGGGTTTTCCTCGTTCGGATACAGCGGGTCGAGGCCGATCTGCTGGCAACGGCGGTTGCAGATGAAGCGCAGATAGCTCTTGAACATCGACGCGTTCAAACCCAGCACGCCGCGCGGCATCGTGTCTTCGGCGTAGCGGTATTCGAGATCGACAGCCTGCTTGAACAGCTCGCGGATCTCCGCGCGGAATTCCGCGGTCCAGAGATGCGGGTTCTCGAGCTTGATCTGGTTGATCAGGTCGATGCCGAAATTGCAGTGCATCGACTCGTCGCGCAGGATGTACTGATATTGCTCTGCAGCACCCGTCATCTTGTTCTGGCGGCCGAGCGCGAGAATCTGTGTGAACCCGACATAGAAGAACAGGCCTTCCATGATGCAGGCGAACACGATCAGCGACTTCAGCAGCTTCTGATCCGCATCGAGCGTGCCGGTCTTGAAGGCCGGGTCCGTCAGCGTATGGATGAACGGGATCAGGAATTCGTCTTTCGCGCGAATCGACGCGACCTCGTGGTACGCGTTGAAGATCTCGCCTTCGTCGAGGCCGAGCGATTCGACAATATATTGGTACGCGTGCGTGTGGATCGCCTCTTCGAACGCCTGGCGCAGCAGGAACTGCCGGCACTCCGGCGCCGTGATGTGGCGGTACGTGCCGAGCACGATGTTGTTCGCCGCCAGCGAGTCTGCCGTCACGAAGAAGCCGAGGTTGCGCTTGACGATGCGACGCTCGTCTTCGGTCAGGCCGTTCGGATCCTTCCACAGCGCGATGTCGCGGGACATGTTGATTTCCTGCGGCATCCAGTGGTTCGCACAGCCCGCCAGATACTTTTCCCACGCCCACTTGTACTTGAACGGCACCAGCTGATTGACGTCAGTCTGGCCGTTGATGATGCGCTTGTCGGCGACATTGACCCGTGCTTCCGAACCGGCAGCGGGAACAGCCGATGCTTGCGGCGGCACCGCGAGATCGCCTTCGAAAATGTCGCGGACTTGTTGGGCGGCAGGCGCTGCAGCCTGCATTCCGACAGCCATTCCTGCGGGGGTGCGCATCGCGTTTTGCTGCGCTCCGCTCGCGGGAGTTACGGCCGCCTTCTCGTCATCCCAGTTGAGCATAAATTCTCACCATCAATTTAGAACGGTTTGTACCATCTTTTCCTGAGCGATAAAAGGGTTCGCTCACGAAAAATCCCTTTTTCGATTCGCGTTGCGACCTCGATACAACACTTTGAGCAACGCATCGTCGTTCATGCCGCGCACGATGTGTGATGCGCGTGTATCGCGAGGTGCGCTCGACGCATCGAACGCGGATCGAAACACGACGCTGTCGGGGTTGTTTCGATCGCTTGTCACTGCCTGCAACGCGCGTGCCGCGTTACAGATTCCTTATCATTTTTTTAGTTGAGAGCGGCGCGCACTTCAACCTTTATCGGTTGCCGTGCGCGCCGCCCGGAGCCTCGCCGAGTCAGACGCGCCGCGTTACTGGCACGCTTCGCACTCGTCGAAGCCCGGGTCGCCCGGACGCATCATGCACACCGGGCCTTCCGCTTCGACCGGCGCCGCGTTGACCGTGCCTGCCGACGACGCGTCGCCGCCCGCCGCACCGAAGCCGCCGGCCGCGCCCTGTGCGCCACCGCCGCTCACGCCACCGCTCGACGGCACCGCGTTCAGCGCGCCGTGCGCGACCGTCGATTTCTCGACGTGCGTCGCCGCCATCGTGCGCAGGTAGTACGTCGTCTTCAGGCCGCGCAGCCACGCGAGCTTGTAGACCTCGTCGAGCTTCTTGCCCGATGCGCCGCCCATGTAGATGTTCAGCGACTGCGCCTGGTCGATCCACTTCTGACGGCGCGATGCCGCCTCGACCAGCCACGTCGGATCGACTTCGAACGCGGTCGCGTAGATCGCGCGCAGGTCGGCCGGGATGCGGTCGATGCGCGACAGCATGCCGTCGAAATACTTCAGGTCGGCGACCATCACCTCGTCCCACAGGCCGCGCTCCTTCAGGTCGCGCACCAGGAACTCGTTGACCACCGTGAATTCGCCCGACAGGTTCGACTTCACGTACAGGTTCTGGAAGGTCGGCTCGATGCACGCCGACACGCCGATGATGTTCGAGATCGTCGCCGTCGGCGCGATCGCGACGCAGTTCGAGTTGCGCATGCCGTGCGCGGCGATCCGCGAACGCAGCGTCGTCCAGTCGAGCGACTCGGACGTGTCGACCTCGACGTAGCCGCCGCGTGCTTCCGTCAGCAGCTTCAGCGTGTCCTGCGGGAGGATGCCGCGATCCCACAGCGAGCCGCGGTAGCTCGAGTAGCGCCCGCGCTCCTCGGCCAGCTCGGTCGACGCGTAGTACGCGTAGTAGCAGACCGCTTCCATCGAACGGTCGGCGAACTCGACCGCCGCTTGCGACGCGTACGGCGTGCGCAGCAGGTGCAGGCAGTCCTGGAAGCCCATGATGCCCATGCCGACCGGGCGGTGCTTCAGGTTCGAGTTACGCGCCTTCGGCACCGCGTAGTAGTTGATGTCGATCACGTTGTCGAGCATGCGCATCGCGACGCTGACCGTGCGCTTCAGCTTGTCGTGGTCGAGCGCGTAGCTGCCGTCCGCCTGCTTCACCAGGTGCGCGAGCAGGTTCACCGAGCCCAGGTTGCAGACCGCGATTTCGGTGTCGCTGGTGTTCAGCGTGATTTCCGTGCACAGGTTCGACGAGTGGACGACGCCGACGTGCTGCTGCGGCGAACGGATATTGCACGGATCCTTGAACGTGATCCACGGGTGGCCGGTCTCGAACAGCATGCCGAGCATCTTGCGCCACAGTTGCTGCGCCGGGATCTTCTTGAACAGCTTGATCTCGCCGCGGGCAACCTTGTCCTCGTACGCCGTGTAGGCCGCCTCGAACTCGGCGCCGAACTTGTCGTGCAGGTCCGGGCAGGTCGACGGCGAGAACAGCGTCCAGTCGGCGCCTTCCATCACGCGCTTCATGAACAGGTCGGGAATCCAGTTCGCCGTGTTCATGTCGTGCGTGCGGCGGCGATCGTCGCCGGTGTTCTTGCGCAGCTCGAGGAACTCCTCGATGTCGAGGTGCCAGGATTCCAGGTACGCGCAGACCGCGCCCTTGCGCTTGCCGCCCTGGTTGACCGCGACGGCCGTGTCGTTCACGACCTTCAGGAACGGGACCACGCCTTGCGACTTGCCGTTCGTGCCCTTGATATGCGAGCCGAGCGCACGCACGCGGGTCCAGTCGTTGCCGAGACCGCCGGCGAACTTCGACAGCAGCGCGTTTTCCTTCAGCGCTTCATAGATGCCGTCGAGGTCGTCCGCGACCGTCGTCAGGTAGCACGACGACAGCTGCGAGCGGTGGGTGCCCGAGTTGAACAGCGTCGGCGTGGAGCTCATGAAGTCGAAGCTCGACAGCACGTTGTAGAACTCGATCGCGCGCGTCTCGCGGTCGATCTCGTTCAGCGAGAGGCCCATCGCGACACGCATGAAGAATGCCTGCGGCATTTCGATGCGGGAGCCGTCGACGTGCAGGAAGTAGCGGTCGTACAGCGTCTGCAGGCCGAGGTAGCCGAACTGCAGGTCGCGGTTCGCGTCGAGCGCGTCGCCGAGGCGCTTCAGGTCGAACTGCAGCAGCTTGTCGTCGAGCAGCCCGGCGTCGACGCCGCGCTTCAGGAACTGCGGGAAGTACTCCGCGTAGCGGCTCGACATCTCGGCCTGCACCACTTCCTCGCCGAGGATCTCGCGGCGGATCGTGTGCAGCAGGATGCGGGCCGTGACCTGGCTGTACGCCGGGTCCTTCTCGATCATCGTGCGCGCAGCCAGGATCGCCGAGTCGTAGACCTGGCTCATCGGCACGCCGTCGTACAGGTTCTTCACCGTCTCGGCGACGATCGGGTCAGGGTTAACCGCAGCGCCGAGGCCGTCGCACGCGGACACGATCAGTGCGCGCAGCGCGTTCAGGTCGAGCGGGCGCGAGACGCCGTTGTCGATCACATTGATGGCGGTGCTGCCGCCGGCTTCCGACGCGGCCGCTTCCTCGCCCGCATGCTGGCGCTCGAGGTGGCGCTTCTCGCGGTACAGCACGTACGCGCGCGCGACGTTGTGCTCGCCGCCGCGCATCAGCGCCAGTTCGACCTGGTCCTGGATATCTTCGATATGGAACGTGCCGCCGTTCGGACGGCTGCGCACGAGCGCGCGCACCACGTTATGCGTCAGCTGCTCGACCAGTTCGCGCACGCGCGCCGATGCCGCGCCCTGCCCACCGTTGACGGCCAGGAAAGCCTTCGTCACCGCGATCGCGATCTTCGACGGCTCGAACGCCACCACGCTGCCGTTGCGGCGGATCACCTTGTAGTCGGCGAACGTCGCCTGCGGCGCGAGCGCCTGCGCGCCTTGTTCGGCGCCGCCAAGAGGGCGGCTCGACGCGCTCTCGAATTGCGACGTCGCGTTGTCGGTGGTTTGCATGTGCAAAGCTCCTGGTGTTGGGTGATGCGGGGGGAACCGCGGATTAAAACGATCGCTGCGCAATGCGGTGCGCGAGCGGTAAGACGCGAGCGATGCGTCGAGGGGGCCGGTTCGGTCGTCGTGATGCACGCGATCCGGTCTGGTGCTTCGTCATGTGTGCTGCACCCCGTCGACACTCGCTGCGCTGATCGCGACGCCCGGACCGCCGGCCTGGCGCGTCGCCCTGAGAACTCTGTCCGCCGGCGTTGCCCGCCGGTTCGTGCCGCTCGGGTTTTCCCTGCGACACACACTATATCTAGTGCAGAACTGCTCAATTGGCACCAAGTATAGTGGACATTCGAACGTCGTCCAACTGGATAATTTGCGCCAAAGGCCTTGACATCGCTCGCGCGCAGGCGCGGCAAGGCATTGGTCGGAGAAAAATATTTTGCGGGTCAAAAAACCCCGCGATCAGTGCTGCCGGTAAGGAAAGTATTCGGCCGGAAAGCCGGCATCGCTCGCGAAGCGTTGCCAATCGAAGTGCGGACCGGGATCGGTCTTGCGTCCCGGCGCGACGTCGGCATGACCGGCGAACGCCTCGACCGGATAGCGGCCGGCGAGCGCGCGCGCGAGCGCGGCGAGCGTCGCATATTGCGCAGCCTCGAACGGCACGTCGTCTGCCCCCTCGAGCTCGATGCCGATCGAGAAGTCGTTGCAGCGTGGCCGGCCGAAGAAATCGGACGTGCCCGCATGCCACGCCCGTTCGTCGCACGACACGAACTGCACGAGCGCGCCGTCGCGGCGGACCAGGAAGTGCGCGGACACGCGCACGCCGCGCAGGTTGGCCTGGTAATAAGGATGCGCATCGCAGTCGAGGCGATTCAGGAACAGCGCCTCGATCGCGTCGCCGCCGAACTCGCCGGGCGGCAGGCTGATGTTGTGGACGACGACGAGCGTCGGCACCGCGCCCGCGGGCCGCGCCTCGAAGTTCGGCGACGGCGCATGGCGCGCTTCGCGCACCCAGCCGCGCGCGTCGATCGAAAGAGGCGCCTCGCCGCTCATCGCGCGTCGCGGTCGCTCGCGCGTGCGGCGTGACGCTGCGCGTGCTCGGCGCTGCAGAAGGTTTCGCCGCCCGCGACGATCGCGTCGCCCTTCGGCGCATGCACGCCGCATTCGGCGCAGCGCACCATCGGCTCGGGGAGCGACTGCGCGGCGCCGGCGCGCGTGGCGCCCGCGCCGCCGCCATAGCCCGGCGCGGCGCCGCCCTGCCCCGCGTCGCGCCCGGCGCGCGCCTGTGCCTGGCGCAGCTTGCGCGCGACCCACGAGGTCGCGAAGAACAGCAGGATGAGGAGAAGAATCTGTCGCATCGAAAATCAGTCGATCAAATCACGGAGCGGTGCAGCAGCACCTCGAATACGAACCGGCTGCCGACATACGCGAGCAGCAGCGTGCCGAACGACGCGAGCACCCAGCGTGCGGCGCCGCGACCGCGCCAGCCCGACGTGCGGCGCGCGACCAGCAGCGCGCCGAACATCAGCCACGACACGATCGCGAACACGGTCTTGTGGTCGAGCCGCAACGCGCGCGCGTCGACCTGCTCGCTGAACAGGATCCCGGAGCCGAGCGTCAGCGTCAGCAGCACGAAGCCCGCGCCGATCAAACGGAACAGCAGCTTCTCGAGCGTGAGCAGCGGCGGCAGCGTCTCGAGCCAGCTCGCGATCCAGCCCGTCGAGCCGTCGCGCCCGCCGCTCCTCAGCGACTGCAGGCGGCGCTCGACCATCAGCATCAGGACAGCGTGCAGCGCCGCGATCGCGAACAGGCCGTACGCGATGTTCGCGATCAGGAAGTGCAGCTTGAACAGCGGCGCTGCGGCATAGGGCAGCACCCGCACGCCGCCGAACACGAGCGGCAGCAGCGACGCGCCGCACGCGAGCGGCAGCACGAGCAGGCGCAGGCTGTCGAGCGGGAAGAAGAAGCTCTCGATCCAGTAGATGCCGGCGCCGAGCCAGAACATCGCGGACAGCGCGAACGCGAAGCCGAACACCATCGCGTCGTGCGGGAAGATCGTCATGTGGAGCAGCACGCCGTGCACGACCAGCGCGGCGAACAGCAGCCCGCGGCCCGCTCCGCTCATGCCGGAGGCGGCGGACGCCGGGACCGGTACGGCCGGCACGCTCGCGACGAGCGGCGATGCGGCGCCCTGGCGGTGCGCGCGCCAGCCTGCGACGGCGAGGCCGCCATACAGGAATGCGGTGAGGGCATACAGTACAATATCCATGTTCGAAGTTTACACTAGGCCCCCTTCCCGCGACGGCTCGCTTGTTCAGTCCCGCCGCGCCTTCGGGCCCCACTGTCCATCGCTCCCCATGCTCGACAATCTCACTCAACGGATGGCGCGCGTCGTCAAGACGCTGCGCGGCGAGGCCCGGCTTACCGAGGCGAACACCCAGGAGATGCTCCGCGAGGTGCGCCTGGCGCTCCTCGAGGCCGACGTCGCGCTGCCCGTCGTTCGCGAATTCATCTCCAAGGTCAAGGAAAAGGCGCTCGGCGAAGAAGTGATCAGCAGCCTGTCGCCGGGCCAGGCGCTCGTCGGCGTGGTCCAGAAGGAACTCACCGCCGTGATCGGCGGCGACTACGAAGGCAAGGCCGCCGAGCTGAACCTCGCCGTCACGCCGCCCGCGGTGATCCTGATGGCCGGCCTGCAGGGCGCGGGCAAGACGACCACCGTCGGCAAGCTCGCGAAGCTCCTGCGCGAGAAGTACAAGAAGAAAGTGCTGACCGTGTCGTGCGACGTGTACCGCCCCGCCGCGATCATGCAGCTGAAAACGGTGAGCGAACAGGTCGGCGCCGATTTCTTCCCGTCGACGCCGGACCAGAAACCGGTCGACATCGCGCTCGCCGCGGTCGACTGGGCGAAGCGCCACTACCACGACGTGCTGATCGTCGACACGGCCGGCCGTCTCGGCATCGACGAAGCGATGATGCAGGAAATCGCCGCGCTGCACGGCACGCTGAAGCCGGCCGAGACGCTGTTCGTCGTCGACGCGATGCTCGGCCAGGACGCCGTCAACACCGCGAAGGCGTTCAACGACGCGCTGCCGCTCACCGGCGTCGTGCTGACCAAGCTCGACGGCGATTCGCGCGGCGGCGCCGCGCTGTCGGTGCGCCACATCACCGGCAAGCCGATCAAGTTCGTCGGCGTCGCCGAGAAGCTCGACGGCCTCGAGATCTTCCACCCGGACCGGATGGCAAACCGGATCCTCGGCATGGGCGACATCCTCGCACTCGTCGAGGAAGCGCAGCGCGGTGTCGACGTGCAGGCCGCGCAGAAGCTCGCCGACAAGGTCAAGAAAGGCGGCGACTTCGACCTGAACGATTTCCGCGCGCAGATCTCGCAGATGAAGAACATGGGCGGCCTGTCGTCGCTGATGGACAAGCTGCCGGCGCAGTTCCAGCAGGCGGCCGCCGGCGCCGACATGGGCCAGGCCGAAAAGCAGATCCGCCGGATGGAAGGGATCATCAGCTCGATGACGCCCGCCGAGCGCGCGAAACCCGAGATCATCAAGGCGACGCGCAAGCGTCGCATTGCCGCCGGCGCGGGCGTGCCGGTGCAGGAAGTCAACCGGATGCTGAACCAGTACGACCAGATGCGTACGATGATGAAGAAGCTGAAGGGCGGCAACATGCAGAAGATGATGCGCGGCCTGAAGGGCATGATGCCCGGCCTGCGCTGATTCCGCCCATCGGCCGGCGCGCGGGTTTTTGCTGTAGCGCGTGCCGCCCGATCTGCTTCATTCTTATTTGTATACCGACTGCCCGCCAGAACACATGAACCGCGAAGAAGCCCTCCACATTTTCGACCACTCCGAAGAGATCGTCTCGGCCGACGCCGTCAACGCGTCGATCTCCCGGATGGCCGACGCGATCCGCGCCGAGATCGGCGACGCGTTCCCGCTCGTCCTCTCGGTGATGGGCGGCGCGGCGGTGTTTACCGGGATGCTGCTGCCGCATCTCGATTTCCCGCTCGAATTCGACTACATCCACCTGACCCGCTACCGCAACACGACGCAGGGCAGCCCGGAGATGCACTGGCGCGTCGCGCCGCGCGAATCGGTGAAGGATCGCATCGTGCTCGTGCTCGACGACATCCTCGACGAAGGCGAGACGATGGCCGCGATCCGCGACCGCATCCTCGAGATGGGCGCGAAGCGCTTCATGTCGGCGGTGCTGTGCGAGAAGACGCTCGCGAAGGCCAAGCCGCTGCACCCGGACTTCTGCGGCTTTGCGGTGCCCGACCGCTACGTGTTCGGCTGCGGGATGGACGCGAAGGGCTACTGGCGCAACCTGCCGACGATCCGCGCGCTGACCGCGAACGTCTGACGCCCGCGCGATCCGCATAAAAAAAGCGGCGCTCCGGATTTCCCGGAGCGCCGCTTTTTCGTTGGCGTGCCGCCGCGCTACAGCTGGTGCACGAACGCGCGGATCCCGCCCAGCATCATCTCGACCGAAATCGCGACGAGCACGAGGCCCATCAGCCGCTCGAACGCCGCCACCGTCCGCTCGCCGAGCCACTGCTGGATACGCTCGGCCAGCACCAGCGTCACCGCGCAGACGATCATCGTGACCGTCAGCGCACCCGCCCATTCGAGCATCTTGCCGGGCGCCTGCGAGGTCAGCAGCATCACCGTCGCGAGCGCCGACGGCCCGGCCAGCGCCGGAATCGCGAGCGGCACGATGAACGGCTCGCCGCCCGCGCGCGGATCGTTGCCGAGCGCGCCGTCCGGGTGCGGGAAGATCATCCGCAGCGCGATCAGGAACAGCACGATGCCGCCGCCGAGCCGCAGCGACAGGTCGGTGAGGTTCATCATCCGCAGGAAGCGGTCGCCCACGACCATGAAAAACAGCAGGATCACGAACGCGATCCCGATCTCGCGCAGGATCAGCTTCACGCGCCGCTCGCGCGGCACATCCCGCATCGCCGAGATGAACAGCGGGATGTTGCCGAGCGGATCCGTGATCAGCACGAGAAGCACGGTGGCCGACAGGAAGGTGTATTCCACCGTGTCCCCCGGTCGTCAGGCTTAGCGGGCCAGCGCGGCGCGGACCTTCTCCGCGACCGTCGCCGCGGCCGTGTCGGCCGGCAGCAGCGTCGCTTCGGTGTCGCGGCGGCCCTGGTACTCGATCTTGCCTTCCTTCAGGCCGCGCTCGCCGATCACGAGGCGATGCGGCACGCCGATCAGCTCCCAGTCGGCGAACATCACGCCCGGGCGCTCGCCGCGATCGTCGAGGATCACGTCGATGCCGGCCGCGGCCAGCTCCGCGTACAGCTTGTCGGCCGTTTCGCGCACCAAGTCGCTGCGGTCGTAGCCCATCGGGCACAGCACGACTTCGAACGGCGCGATCGACTCCGGCCAGATGATGCCCTTGTCGTCGAAGTTCTGTTCGATCGCAGCGCCGAGAATGCGTGTGACGCCGACGCCGTAGCAGCCCATCAGCATCGGCTGCGGCTTGCCCGACTCGTCGATGAACGTCGCGCCCATCGCTTCCGAGTACTTGGTGCCGAGCTGGAACACGTGGCCGACCTCGATGCCGCGGCAGATGTCGATCACGCCCTTGCCGTCCGGCGACGGGTCGCCCTTCTGCACGTTGCGGAGGTCGGCGACGTCCGGCTCCGGCAGGTCGCGGCCCCAGTTCACGCCCGCGATGTGATAGTCGACCTCGTTCGCGCCGACGACGAAGTCGTTCATGTTCGCAACCGTGCGATCGGCGATCACCTTCACCGGCTTCTTCGTGCCGATCGGGCCGAGGTAGCCCGGCGGCGTGCCGAACCACTCGACGATTTCCTGCTCGGTCGCGAAGCGGTGGTTCTTCAGGCCCGGCAGCTTCGACACCTTGATCTCGTTCAGGTCGTGGTCGCCGCGCAGCATCAGCAGCCAGACCGTCGGCTCGGCGCCTTCGTTGTCGGTCGCGAGCACGATCGACTTGATCGTGCGCTGAAGCGGAATCCCCATCAGCTCGGCGACGGCCTCGCACTTCGCCTTGCCCGGCGTCGCGACCTTCGCCATCGGCTCGGCGGCCGCCGCGCGCTCGGCAATCAGCGGCAGTGCTTCCGCTGCCTCGATGTTCGCCGCGAACTCGGAAGTCGGGCAGTAGGCGATCGCGTCCTCGCCGGTGTCGGCGATCACGTGGAACTCGTGCGAGAAGTTACCGCCGATCGAGCCGCTGTCGGCCGCGACCGGACGGAACTCGAGGCCGAGGCGCGTGAAGATGCGCACGTAGGCGTCATACATCTTGCGATACGACTCGTTCAGGCCTTCGGCGTCCTTGTCGAACGAGTACGCGTCCTTCATGATGAATTCGCGGCCGCGCATCACGCCGAAACGCGGACGGATCTCGTCGCGGAACTTCGTCTGGATCTGGTAGAAGTTCACCGGCATCTGCCGGTAGCTCCGGATCTGGTTGCGCGCGATGTCGGTGATCACTTCCTCGTGCGTCGGCCCGATCACGAAGTCGTTGTCCTTGCGATCCTTGAAGCGCAGCAGCTCGGGGCCGTACTGCTCCCAGCGGCCCGATTCCTGCCACAGCTCGGCCGGCTGCACCGCCGGCATCAGCAGCTCGATCGCGCCCGCCCGGTTCATTTCCTCGCGCACGATCGCCTCGACCTTGCGAATCGAACGCAGGCCGACGGGCAGGTAGTTATAGATGCCGCCGGCGACGCGACGGATCATGCCGGCGCGCACCATCAGCTTGTGGCTGACGATCTCTGCGTCGGCGGGTGCCTCTTTCAGGGTGCCGATAAAGAAACGGGAAGCTTTCATGCGGACGGTTCCAAAAACGGCGCCCCATGCGGGGCGCCCGAAAAAGATTCAATGAGAAAAAGCTGCGCGCGGCGAACGGCGGTGGCGCAGATGACCTACAGACAATTCAGGGACAATTCAGCCGGCACACCCTGCGCGGATTCGCTCCGTTACGGTGCGCGGCGCCCGTTATCTGTTTATAATCAAAGCAATTTTAAAGGATTCGAAGGTGGTTGTATGCTGGATCGTGAAGGCTTTCGCCCGAACGTCGGCATCATCCTCTTGAACGCGCGCAACGAGGTGTTTTGGGGCAAGCGGCTCCGCGAGCATTCCTGGCAGTTTCCTCAAGGTGGGATCAAGTATGGCGAGACCCCCATGCAGGCGATGTACCGGGAGCTGCACGAGGAAACCGGCCTGCACCCGGAACACGTCAAGATAATCGGCCGCACTCGCGACTGGTTGCGTTACGAGGTGCCTGACAAGTTCATCAAGCGTGAAGTACGCGGTCATTACCGCGGCCAGAAACAGATCTGGTTCCTGCTGCGGATGGTAGGACGCGATTGCGACATTTGCTTGCGCGCGACCGACCACCCGGAGTTCGATGCGTGGCGCTGGAACGAGTATTGGGTGCCGCTCGATGCGGTGATCGAGTTCAAGCGGGATGTCTATCAGTTGGCGCTGACGGAATTGTCGCGCTTCCTGCGCCGCCCGGCGCAGCGGGCCGACAAACCGCGGGGTCTGCGTATGTCGCGCTATCCGCGCGTCGTGGATGCGCAGCCCCGGCAGACGTTGACGGTTGTCGACACATCGGTAGTCTGTTCCGAGGTCGAAGTGGAAGCGAATACGCTCGACGAGACGCCTCCACGCCTGATCCTCGGCGAGTGACAAGTCGGACTGCATGACCGGGCGCGACCTTGGTGTCGCGCCCTTTTTTTACGAGGAATGCATATTGAAAGCGATTGCTCTCGCGCTCGCGTCGATCGCCGCGGCGGCCGCACTGACCGGTTGTGCGAATTCGAACACCCCGTCCAACAAGGACGACAGCGCGTTCGTGTATCTGCTGGACCGCCAGCCGGAATGGAAGGAAAACACCGTCGACACGCTCCCTGCGCTGCCGCAGACGGGTGACCTGCTGTCGTTCAACGTGTCGCAGAACACGCCGCTCAAGTTCTCCGTCGACGCGAAGTCGCTCACGGTCGGCACCGACGGCATCGTGCGCTACACGGTCGTCGTCACGAGCCCGGCCGGTGCACGCAACGTCAATTACGAAGGCATCCGCTGCGACACGTACGAATGGCGCCAGTACGCGGGCCTCAACGCGGACCACGACGGCTGGGATCGGACGGTCGCGAATGACTGGCGCCGCATCGAGAACGGCGAGCTGAACGCGTACCACGCGGCGCTCTACCAGGACTATTTCTGCGCGAACAAGATGCCGATCGGCACGACGCAGTCGATCCTCGAGAACATCAAGTACCACCGCACCGCGCTGAACCAGTTGCGCTGATCGCGCCGGCCCGCCGACGGCGAGACGTCGTCGAATGCGAAAAAGCCCGCTTTCCGCGGGCTTTTTCATGTCGGCCGTCAGCGAACCAGGCAGGTCACACGAGCACCAGGTTGTCGCGGTGGATCAGCTCCGGCTCCATCATGTAGCCGAGCACCGTCTCGATCTCGCCGCTCGGCTTGCGCTGGATCAGCTTGGTTTCCGCGCTGCTGTAGTTGGTCAGGCCTCGCGCGACTTCGCGCCCGTCCGGCCCCACGCAGGCAATCACCTCGCCGCGCGCGAACGCGCCCTGCACGTCGATCACGCCGATCGGCAGCAGACTCTTGCCGCCCGCCGTCAGCTTCTCGACCGCACCCGCATCGATCACGACATGCCCGCGCACCTGCAGGTGATCGGCCATCCACTGCTTGCGTGCCGCCATGCGCGCGGTGCGGGCGATCAGCTGCGTGCCGATCGCCTCGCCCGCCGAGAGCCGCGCGAGCACGTCGGGCTCGCGCCCGCTCGCGATGACCGTGTTCGCGCCGCTGTGGGCCGCACGCTTGGCCGCGAGAATCTTCGTCAGCATGCCGCCGCGGCCGAGGCTCGACCCCGCGCCGCCCGCCATCGCTTCGAGCTCGGGCGCGCCCGCACTCGCCTCCGCGACGAGCGTCGCGGCCGGATCCTTGCGCGGATCGGCGGTGAACAGGCCCGTCTGGTCGGTGAGGATGATCAGCGCATCGCCTTCGATCAGGTTCGCGACGAGCGCACCGAGCGTATCGTTGTCGCCGAACTTGATTTCGTCGGTGACGACCGTGTCGTTCTCGTTGATGATCGGCACGACGCCGAGCCGCAGCAGCGTGAGCAGCGTCGAACGTGCGTTCAGGTAGCGTTCGCGATCGGCGAGATCGGCGTGGGTCAGCAGGATCTGCGCGGTGCGGATGCCGTGCTCGGAGAAGCGGCTTTCATAGACCTGCGCGAGCCCCATCTGACCGACCGCGGCCGCGGCCTGGAGCTCGTCGATCTCGCGCGGACGCTTGCTCCAGCCGAGCCGCTGCATGCCTTCCGCGATCGCGCCCGAACTGACGAGCACCACTTCCTTGCCCTGCTCGCGCAGCGCGGCGATCTGGGCGGCCCAGCGGCCAATTGCGGCATGATCGAGCCCCTTGCCGTCGTTGGTCACGAGGCTGGATCCCACTTTCACCACCAGTCGCTTCGAATCCGCGATGATCGAACGCATCGTGCGCTGTCTCCTCTATGTGATGCGCGATTGAATCCGGCGCCGGACGGCCAGCGCCCGGCGCACACGTACCGCTCAGGCGTCGTCCGACGCCGCCTGCCCGTCGCGGAATCGCACGTCCGCCGCCAGGTCTTCCGCCTCGGCCGCGCGGTGCGCTTCGGAATGCTCCGCGAGGTAATCGTAGATCGCGTAGCACAGCGCCTCGCAGCCCTGGCCGGTCAGCGCCGAGATCTCGAACACCGGGCCGTCCCAGCCGAAACGCTCGAGGAAATCGGTGACGCGCGCCTCGCGCTCGTCCTCCGGCACCATGTCGAGCTTGTTGAGCACGAGCCAGCGCGGCTTCTCGTACAGCGACTCGTCGTACTTGCGCAGTTCGCCGACGATCGCCGTGGCCTCCGCGACCGGATCGACGTTCTCGTCGAACGGCGCGAGATCCACGAGATGCAGCAGCACACCGGTGCGCTGCAGGTGGCGCAGGAACTGATGCCCGAGGCCGGCGCCTTCCGCCGCGCCCTCGATCAGCCCGGGAATGTCGGCGATCACGAAGCTCTTGCTCGGCCCGACGCGCACGACGCCGAGATTCGGCGCCAGCGTCGTGAACGGGTAATCGGCGATCTTCGGCTTCGCGTTCGACACCGACGAGATGAACGTCGACTTGCCCGCGTTCGGCATGCCGAGCAGGCCGACGTCGGCCAGCACCTTCAGCTCGAGGCGCAGCATGCGCCGCTCGCCGGGCTTGCCGTCGGTCTTCTGGCGCGGCGCGCGGTTCGTGCTCGACTTGAAATGGAGGTTGCCGAGGCCGCCCGCGCCGCCCTGCGCGAGCATCACCTTCTGGTCGTGCTCGGTCAGGTCCGCGATCAGCTCGCCGGTGTCCATGTCGTTGATGACGGTGCCGACCGGCATGCGCAGCGTGATGTCGTCGCCGCCCTTGCCGTAGCAGTCCGAGCCGCGGCCGTTCTCGCCGTTGCGCGCCAGGTGCTTCTTCGCGTATCGGTAGTCGATCAGCGTGTTGATGTTGCGGTCGGCGACCGCGTAGACGCTGCCGCCCCGGCCGCCGTCGCCACCGTCCGGCCCGCCGAACGGAACGAATTTCTCGCGGCGCATCGACGCGCTGCCATCGCCTCCGTCTCCGGCGATGACTTCGATTCGCGCTTCGTCAATGAACTTCATTCGTTACTCCGCCCAGTATTTCCGCTATTGTGCCGCGCTCCGCCATGCTTGAACAATCGGCCGTCCGGCCAATCGCGCCTGCACGGCGACAAAATAAAAAAAGGCCCCGCGACAACTGCGGGGCCTTTCGGCTACGAAGCCCGTGGATGCCTGACTTAGGCAGCCGCCGGAACGACGATGACCATATGCTTCTTGTCCGCGCCCTTCGTCGCGAACTTCACGTGGCCGTCGACCAGCGCGAACAGGGTGTGATCCTTGCCCATGCCGACGTTCTCGCCTGCGTGCATGCGGGTACCGCGCTGACGCACGATGATGCCGCCGGCATTGATCGCCTGGCCGCCGTACACTTTCACGCCGAGACGTTTCGACTCGGAGTCGCGGCCGTTCCGGGAAGAGCCGCCTGCCTTTTTGTGTGCCATCTGATTGCTCCTTTACCGAGGCGCTTACGCGTTGATCGCGTCGATGCGCAGCTCAGTGTAGTTCTGGCGGTGGCCGCCGTGCTTTTGGTAGTGCTTCCGGCGACGCATCTTGAAGATGGTGACCTTGGCATGACGACCGTGCGACACAACGGTGGCCTTGACGGAAGCCCCACTGACCAGCGGCGTACCGAACTTAATCGATTCGCCTTCGCCCACTGCGAGAACCTGGTCGAGCGTGATTTCAGCGTCAATGTCAGCCGGTATCTGTTCTACTTTGAGTTTTTCGCCAACGGCAACCTTGTACTGCTTGCCGCCGGTTTTTATGACCGCGTACATTGAGAACCTCACTCTGGATCCAATTTTTCCGCACACCACGCGCGGAAAAGGCGTGATTATACAGAGAGTTAGCATCGCTGTCAAAACCAATCGGCGATTGCCGCGCCGGCCCTCGGCCGGATGGCCAAAATCGCGCCCGCGGCACGCGTCACAGACCGGCATGGCGCGGATTCGACTTATAATCCGCGGCATCACCCAATTCCATGATCATGTCGTCGTCCACCGCCTCCCCTTCCCTCAGCGCCGCCCACCTGCTGGCCCCGATCGCCAGCGATATGGAGCAGGTGAATCGCGTCATCCGGCAAAGCCTCGCGTCCGACGTGCTGCTGATCAACCAGATCGCGGAATACATCATCGGCGCGGGCGGCAAGCGGCTGCGTCCGGCGTTGCTGCTGCTCGTCGCGGGCGCGCTCGGCGAAACGTCGCACCAGCGGCACGTGCTCGCAGCCGTCGTCGAATTCATCCACACGGCCACGCTGCTGCATGACGACGTCGTCGACGAATCCGAGCTGCGGCGCGGCCGCCAGACGGCCAATGCGCTGTTCGGCAACGCGGCGAGCGTGCTGGTAGGCGATTACCTCTATTCGCGCTCGTTCGAGATGATGGTCGGCGTCGGCAAGATGCGCGTGATGGAGATCCTGTCGGAGGCAACGACGATCATCTCCGAAGGCGAAGTGCTGCAGCTGCTCAACATGCACGATGCGGATGTCGACGAGGCCCGCTACATGCAGGTGATCCGCTACAAGACGGCCAAGCTGTTCGAGGCATCGGCCCGGCTGGGCGCGGTTCTGTCGGGCGCCGACGCGCCGACCGAGGCGGCCGCGGCCGAGTACGGCCGCCGCATCGGCACCGCATTCCAGATCATGGACGACTGGCTCGACTATGCCGGCACCGCCGAGGCAATGGGCAAGAATGCCGGCGACGACCTGCGCGAAGGCAAGCCGACTTTGCCGCTCATCTACCTGATCGAGCGCGGCACCCCCGACCAGGCCTTGCTCGCACGCGAGGCGATCGAGCAAGGCGGCACCGACCGCTTCGATACGATCTTCGACGCGATCACGCGCTCGGGTGCGCTCGACCACACGCTCGAATGCGCACGGCAGGAAGCGCAGGCCGCGGCCGCCGCGATCGCCGCGTTCCCGAACTCCGTCTACAAGGAAAGCCTGCTCGAGCTGTGCTCGTATTCGACATCGCGACAGTCGTAAGATATTGCACGACCGGCGGGCGCAAGCTACCCGCCATCTGAAGCACCTTCGGCCCCGCCCTGCGCGGCCAAGCCGATTCGAAAATGAACCGCCGGGCAACTGTCTCAAAAAATTTCTTCGCCAAGGTATTCCATTTTCGAAAAAGCGCTGTTATAGTTATGTTCTTGCTCGACGACGCAGTGGTCTTGAAGAAGACCAGCAAGTCGAAAGAGTCCAAATCGGGGTGTAGCTTAGCCTGGTAGAGCGCTACGTTCGGGACGTAGAGGCCGGAGGTTCGAATCCTCTCACCCCGACCAGATTTGTGAAAAACCGTGCACCAAGGTGCACGGTTTTTTTTTGCCTGCGCGCCGCGCGCGCCCGTGCCGCCGACGCGACACGCCCCGGCCACCGGCCTCTGCTATAGTCCCTCCATCCCTGTCCTTCACTGCCCTTTCCGACGCGTGGACCAAATTCCCTTATGGGCGCAAATCGGCGCCGTCTTCCTGCTTCTCCTCTGTTCCAGCTTCTTTTCCATTTCCGAGACCGCGATGATGGCGCTCAACCGCCATCGGCTGAAGCATCTCGCCGGTCAGGGCGCGCTCGGCGCGAAGACCACCCAGGGCCTGCTCACGCGCACCGACCAGCTGCTCAGCGTGATCCTGATCGGCAACAACCTGTTCAACACGATCATCCCGGTCCTCACGACGTCGATCGCGCTGCACACGTTCGGCCGTAACAACCTCGCGCTGTCGATCGCGACCGGCATCGTCGCGTTCCTGATCATCGTGTTTGCCGAAATCGCGCCGAAGATCGCCGGCGCGACGTTCCCGGAGCGCATCGCGCTGCCCGCGAGCCTCGTCATCGCACCGCTGATGCGCGTGCTCAAGCCGATCGTCTGGTTCGTCAACGCGCTCGCGCACGGTGTGCTGCGGGTGCTGCGCATCGACACGGGGAAGGGCCGCGACCAGCGGCTGTCGGCCGACGAACTGCGCACCATCGTGCTCGAGTCGAGCAGCTTCATGCCGACCAAGCACCGCAGCATCCTGCTCAACCTGTTCGACCTGGAAAACATCACGGTCGACGACGTGATGGTGCCGCGCCGCCAGATCGAATCGCTCAACTTCTATGCGCCGCTCGACGACGTGCTGCACCAGCTGGAGACCTGCTATCACAACCGTCTCGTGGTCTACGAAGGCGACATCGACAAGGTGCTCGGCGTGCTGCACGTACGCAAGACGCTGACGGCGCTGCACAACCAGGAGTTCGACCGCGAGACGCTGCGCGCGCTGCTCGCCGAGCCGTACTACGTGCCGTCGGGCACGCCGGTGTTCCAGCAGCTGCAGTTTTTCCAGGAATCGCGCCAGCGCACCGCGCTGATCGTCAACGAATACGGCGAGCTCGAAGGCCTCGTCACGCCCGAGGACATCATCGAGGAGCTGATCGGCGAGTTCACGACGTCGATGCCGCGCAGCGAGCGCGCTGGCGGCTGGGACGAGAACGGCGAGTGCATCGTCGCCGCCAGCATGCCGCTGCGCGAGCTGAACCGCTGGCTGCACCTGAAGCTGCCGACCGACGGGCCGAAGACGCTCAATGGCCTGATCCTCGAAGTCCTCGAGGAAATCCCCGAAGACGACGTGTGCCTGAAGATCGGCGACGTGATGCTCGAAGTGATGCGCAGCGACGACCAGGCCGTGCGCACCGTCAAGCTCTTCAGGCCGCGCCCGTCGCGCGGCGCTCGCGGGCTCGCGCGTTAGCCGAACGGACGACTGCCGGCGCCGCCGTTGCCGCGCGACCATGCAAGGGTCACGGTAACCAAGCGGCCGACGCGCCGGCATCGATGCTTTTCACGCCCTCCGACGGGACGCCCGCGATCCCCGCTCCCGCGCCCACTCCCGATTCCCGCCCGCTCGACGCAACCCAGCTCGACGACGCACCGGCCGTACGGTTGTTGACGGACACGCTGCACGCCGCATGGCACCGCGAAGCGTCCGACATTCACGTCGAGCCGTTCGAGACGGGCTGGCGCATCCGCCTGCGCATCGACGGCGTGCTGCACGAACACGCGCGGCCGCCCGCGCACCTGCGCGATGCGCTCGTCACGCGCATCAAGGTGCTCGCGCGCATGGACATCGCCGAGCGCCGCGTCCCGCAGGACGGCCGGCTGCGCGTCGCGCTCGCCGCCGGCCGGCGCGGCGACTACCGTGTCAGCTCGCTTCCGACGCTGTTCGGCGAAAAACTCGTGCTGCGCCGTCTTGAAACGCTGCCGCCGGATCTCACGCTCGCACGCCTCGGCTTCGATGCGCAGCAAGCCGGTGCGATGGAGTCGGCAATCCGCGCGCCGCACGGCCTCGTGCTCGTCACGGGGCCGACGGGCAGCGGGAAGACGCTGTCGCTGTACTGCGCGCTGCAAATGCTCGATCGCGATGCCCGCAACATCTGCACGGTCGAGGATCCGGCCGAGATCCAGCTCGACGGCATCAATCAGGTCGGCGTCGCCGAGAAAGCCGGGCTGACCTTCGCAACCGCGCTGCGCGCACTGCTGCGGCAGGATCCGGACGTCATCATGGTCGGCGAGATCCGCGACGCGGAAACGGCCGACGTCGCGATCAAGGCCGCGCAGACCGGGCACCTCGTGCTGTCGACGCTTCACACGAACGATGCGCCGGCCGCCATCACGCGGCTGCTCGACATCGGCGTCGCACCATACAACCTCGCGGCGGCGCTGCACCTCGTCACCGCGCAACGCCTCGTGCGCCGGCTGTGCGCGGCATGCCGCACGGCATCCGACGCGCCGACGCGCCTGCTGCGGGAAGCCGGCTGCCATCCGGCGGCACTGGCGTCCGGATGGCGGCCCTTCGTCGCGCGCGGCTGCGCCGAATGCCACGGCATCGGCTATCGCGGCCGCATCGGCCTGCACCAGACGATGCCGGTTTCGTCCGGCCTCGCGGAGCGGATCGTCGCGCGCGCAAGCGTCGGCGAACTTGCCCGGCAGGCGGCAGGCGAAGGCGTGCGCAACCTGCGCGATGCCGCGCTCGCGCGCGTCGCGGACGGCACGACGAGTCTCGCGGAAGCACTCGCCGCGACGCCCGACGCATGATCGCGCACACCCCGCCGCGCGAGACCCGCTTCGCGTGGCGCGGCCGCCGTCACGACGGCGCGCCCTGTCGCGGAACCGTGATCGCGTTCGACGCCGCCGGCGCGCGGGCCATGCTCGCGCGCACCGGCGTCACCGTGCTGTCGCTCGCGGCACGCGGCGCGGCGCGGCCGCCGATCGCCCGCGCCCGGGAGGTCACCCGCTTCACGCGCCAACTCGCCAGCCTGCTGCAGGCCGGCCTGCCGCTCGCGCCGTCGCTGGAGACGCTCGCCCGCACGCGCGGCCCCGACGGCATGCCGCGCATCGCGGCCGGCCTCGCGCGCGAGATCGTCGACGGCCGCCGATTCGCCGCCGCGCTCGCCCGCTACCCGTCGCAATTCGGTGCGCTGTATCGCCAGTTGATCGAGGTCGGCGAGACGTCCGGCGCGCTGGGCACGGTGCTGACGCGCGTCGCGGATCATCGTGAACGCTCGGACGCGCAGCGGCGCAAGCTGCGTGCCGCGCTCGCCTACCCGGTGTCGGTCATCCTGTTCGCGCTCGCGATCACGATGGCACTGATGCTGTGGGTCGTGCCGACCTTCCGCCAGATCTTCGACGGGTTCGGCGCGGCGTTGCCGGCGCCGACCCGCGTGCTGCTCGCGCTCGCATCCGCCACCTCCGCGTGGGGAGCGCCGTTGCTGGCGGGTATCGCATTGACGAGCCTGGCAGCGCGCCACGCGATCCGGCACTCGCCCGCGCTGCGCTTCTCGCTCGCCCGGCAACTGTTGCGCGCACCGCTCGTCGGCAATGCGCTGTGCCGGTTCGCGGCCGCGCGATGGTGCCGTTCGCTCGCAACGCTGCTCGGGGCCGGCGTGCCGCTCGCGGACGCCTTCGCGACCGTCGAGCGCACTGCCGGCCATCCGGTCTTCGAGCAGGCGACCGCGCGCATCGCGGCACGCGTACTGCGCGGCGCGCGGCTCGCCGATGCGATGCATGCGGCAGGCTGCTTTCCGGACGACGTCGTTCAGCCGATCGCCGTCGCGGAAGAAACCGGCGCGCTCGGCGCGATGCTCGCCGACATCGCCGCCCTGTGCGAGCGCCAGCTCGACGCGCAGCTCGATGCCCTCGCCGCGCTCGGCGAACCGCTGATCGTGATCGTCCTCGGCGCGCTGGTGGGCGGCCTGGTCGTCGCGATGTATCTGCCCATCCTTCAGCTCGGCAACGTGGTGTAGCATCGCAACCGAATCTGTCGCCTTTAGTCCGATCACCGCCCAACATGACGCCCGTGCCCTTGTACGCCGCCCCCGATTCGCCCGCGAGTGCGCTGCCCGCGCTGGCACTGCTGCCGCCTGTCGTGCAGTACGCATTCGCCGTCGTGCTCGGGCTGTGCGTCGGCAGCTTTCTCAACGTGGTCGTGCACCGGCTGCCCGTGATGATGAAGCGCGCGTGGCATGCCGAGATCGCCGAAGCGACCGGCGCGAGCCCTGAACCCGACGACGGGTATCCGTCTCACTACGACCTGTGGCGTCCGCGCAGCGCCTGCCCGCACTGCGGCCACGTGCTGCGCGCGTGGGAGAACATCCCGCTCGTCAGCTACCTGCTGCAGCGCGGACGCTGTCGCAACTGCGGCCACGCGATCGGCGCACGCTACCCGCTGATCGAACTGGCAGGCGCGCTGCTCGCCGCCGGCTCGCTCGCGGCGTTCGGGCCCACCGTCGCCGCACTGGCCGCGTTCGGCCTGTGCGCCGCGCTGCTCGCGATGAGCGCGATCGACATCCAGACCGGCTACCTGCCCGACTCGATGACACTGCCGCTCCTGTGGGCCGGGCTCGTGCTCAATCTCGGCGGCACGTTCGCGTCGCTGCGCGCGGCGGTGATCGGCGCGATGGCCGGCTACCTGTTCCTGTGGTCGATCTACTGGCTGTTCCGGTGGCTGCGCGGCATCGAGGGCATCGGCTTCGGCGACCTCAAGCTGCTTGCCGCGCTCGGCGCGTGGATGGGCTGGGCCGCGCTGCCGCAGGTTGTGCTGTTCGCCGCGGTGACGGGCGCGATCGTCGGGCTCGCGGCGACCTGGCGCGGCCGCATGCGCTTCGAGGAGCCGATTCCGTTCGGCCCGTATCTTGCGGCCGGCGGCGTCGCAACGCTGTTTTTCGGCACCCCTTTCTATTCGGCGCTCGGAGGCTGACACATGTTTGCAGTGGGACTCACCGGCGGAATCGGCAGCGGCAAGACGACGGTCGCCGACCTGTTCGCCGCGCGCGGCGCGACGATCGTCGACACCGACCTGATCGCCCACCGCATCACCGCGCCGGGCGGGCTCGCGATGCCCGCGATCGAGCAGGCGTTCGGCCCCGAATTCGTCGCGGCGGACGGCTCGCTCGACCGCGCGAAGATGCGCTCGCTGATCTTCAGCGACGATGCCGCGCGGCGGCGTCTCGAGGCGATCACTCATCCGCTGATCCGCGCGGAGACCGACCGTGAAGGCCGGGAAGCGCAAGGCGCATACCTGATGTACGTGGTGCCGCTGCTCGTCGAATCCGGCAGCTGGAAGGCGCGGGCCGATCGCGTGCTCGTCGTCGATTGCGACGTCGAGACCCAGATCGCGCGCGTGATGCGCCGCAACGGTTTCACGCGCGAGCAGGTCGAGGCGATCGTCGCGCGGCAGGCGACGCGCGATGCCCGTCTCGCCGCCGCCGACGACGTCATCGTCAACGATGCGACGACGCCCGATGCACTCGCCGCGCAGGTCGATGCGCTGCACCAGCGCTATCTCGCGTGCGCGGCCGCGGCCGCGGCAAAATGAGCACCGCGCGGCAGCTTCGTGCATGCACCGTGCACGCAATGATGGCGCACGAAATTGGCGCGTTGCTAGGGTAGACCGTGGGCATTAGAATGTCCTGCATTGTTTCACCCCCTACCCGAGAGGCGAGCGCGCTTGATTCTTTACGAGTATCCGTTCAATGAGCGAATTCGCACGTTGCTGCGCCTCGAAGACCTGTTCGAGCGCTTCGCGTTCTTTTTGGCTCAAGAGGACGCGCGGGAACATCACGTCGCGCTGACGACGCTGTTCGAAATCGCCGAAGTCACGGGCCGTGCGGACCTGAAATCGGATCTGCTGAAAGAGCTCGAACGCCAGCGTCAGACGCTCGCCCCCTTTCGCGGCAATCCCGGCATCGAGCAGAACGCACTCGAGGCCGTGCTCGGCGAGATCGAGCAGACGCTCGCGAACCTCGCGCAGATGCAGGGCAAGACGGGCCAGCACCTCGTCGACAACGAGTGGCTCGCAAGCATCCGCAGCCGCGCGGTGATTCCCGGCGGCACCTGCAAATTCGATCTGCCGTCGTATTACGCATGGCAGCAATGGCCCGCCGAGCAGCGGCGCCAGGACATCGCCAAGTGGATCCTGCCGCTGCTGCCGCTGCGCGACGCGGCAGCGATCGTGCTGCGCCTCGCGCGCGAGTCGGGCCAGGCGTCGAAGGTGATGGCGATGCAGGGCAGCTATCAGCAGATGCTGTCCGGACGCAGCTATCAACTGATGCAGGTGCGTGTGGCGCCCGAGCTGCGCGTGATTCCCGAAGCCAGCGCGAACAAGTACATGCTGTGGGTGCGGTTCACCACGCAGGACGGCGATGTCCGGCCGCGCGCCGTGGACATCGACGTGCCGTTCCATCTGACACTGTGCAACCTGTAACGGCCGCGTATCGGCCCGATGCTTTCGTATGACTACCGTTGTGAAATGTCCGGCCTGTGGCGCCGAAGTGCGCTGGACACCTGAAAATCGCTTCCGTCCCTTCTGTTCCGCGCGCTGCAAGCAGCTCGATCTGGGCGCGTGGGCCGCGGAGAAATACCGGATCGGCGGATCGGACGATTCGCCGCTGTCCGAGGAAGACGACAACCCGGACGGTCGCCGCGGCAACTGACCGGGCACAGCGCCAGCGGCCGCACGTGTCGCGGCCCGCCGTCCACCGGCGAACCGCCCTGCGTCAGCGTTGCGCTTCGTCCTTCGCGAGCAGTTCGAGCACCGGCAGCGCCGCGGGCAACAGCGGCGCAACGTCGACCGGCAGGTGCTGCCAGACGAACGCCTGCCCTTCCTTGCTGTGCGGCTCGCCGCTCCAGCCCGTCACCTTGCAGAAGTAGAGCCGCACGTACGCGTGCGGATAATCGTGCTCGAGCGTGTGCCAGCGGTGGCACTCGGTGACGACGATGCCGAGTTCCTCGTGAAGTTCGCGCGCGAGCGCGTCCTCGACGCTTTCCCCCGCCTCCAGCTTGCCGCCCGGAAACTCCCAGTAGCCTTCGTACGGCTTGCCCAGCAGCCGCTGCGCGAGCAGGTAGCGGCCGTCCGGCTGCACCATGATGCCGACCGCGACCTCGGTCACCTTCCGGCCGTCGGGCGCGCGCACGGCGCCCGGTGCGAGATCCGTGCTCATGCCTGCTCCTTGCGTCCCGACCAGTCGCGCGCGAACTGCCACGCGACGCGCCCGGAGCGCGAGCCGCGCTCGAGCGCCCACACCAGCGCGTCGCCGCGCGCCTGCTCGATTTCCACATCACCGCAGCCGAAATGACGCAGCCAGTGCGCGACGATGCCGAGGTAGTCGTCCTGCTTGAACGGATAGAAGCTGACCCACAGGCCGAAGCGCTCGGACAGCGAGATCTTTTCCTCGACGACCTCGCCCGGATGGATCTCGCCGTCGGGCAGGTGCTTGTACGTCTCGTTGTCGCTCATGTACTCGGGGAGCAGATGGCGGCGGTTCGACGTCGCGTAGATCAGCACGTTGTCCGACTGCGCGGCGATCGAGCCGTCGAGCGCGACCTTCAGTGCCTTGTAGCCCGATTCGCCTTCCTCGAACGACAAGTCGTCGCAGAACACGATGAAGCGCTCGGGCCGCTGCGCGATCAGATCGACGATGTCGCCCAGATCGTGCAGGTCGTCCTTGTCGACTTCGATCAGGCGCAGCCCGTCGTTCGCGTACGCGTTCAGGCACGCCTTGATCAGCGACGACTTGCCGGTGCCGCGCGCGCCCGTCAGCAGCACGTTGTTGGCCGGCTTGCTCTGCACGAATTGCCGCGTGTTCTGCTCGATCAGCCCTTTCTGGCGATCGATGTTGTGCAGATCGGCGAGCGTGATCGACGACACGGCCGGCACCGGCTGCAGATAACCGCGCCCCTGGCGCTTGCGCCAGCGGAACGCATGCGCGGCAGTCCAGTCGACCGCCGCCGGCGCGGGCGGCAGCATCGCCTCGAGGCGGCCGAGCAGCGTTTCCGCGCGCGCGAGGAACTGTTCAAGCTTGTCCATAATGTCTCGTGCGCTCGCGCTCAGGAGCGGTAGTCCGCGTTGATGCTCACGTAATCGTGCGACAGGTCGCAGGTCCAGATCGTCGCCTGCGCGTCGCCGCGCCCAAGCAGCACGCGGATCGTGATCTCGCTCTGCTTCATCACCCGCTGGCCGTCCTCTTCCTGGTAGGCCGGATTGCGGCCGCCCGCCTTCGCAACCAGCACGTCGTCGAGATACAGGTCGATCTTGCCGACGTCGAGATCGGAGACGCCCGCGTAGCCGATCGCCGCGAGAATGCGGCCGAGGTTCGGATCCGACGCGTAGAACGCCGTCTTCACGAGCGGCGAGTGGCCGATCGCATAGGCGATCTGGCGGCATTCGGCGACGTCCTTGCCGCCCTCGACCTGCACCGTGATGAATTTCGTCGCCCCTTCGCCGTCGCGCACGATCAGCTGCGACAGCACCTGCGCGACTTCGGTCACCGCATCGCGCAGCGCCGCGTAGGCGGGCGAATCGGTCGAGGTGATCGCCGGCAGCGTGCTCTTGCCGGATGCGATCAGGATGAACGAGTCGTTCGTCGACGTGTCGCCGTCGATCGTGATGCAGTTGAACGAGCGGTTCGCGACTTCCTTCACGAGCGTGTCGAGCACCGGTTGCGCGACATTCGCGTCGAACGCGAGGAAGCCGAGCATGGTCGCCATGTTCGGCTTGATCATGCCCGCGCCCTTGCTGATGCCGGTCAGCGTGACCGTGTGGCCGTCGATCGTCACCTGGCGCGAGGTCGCCTTCGGCAGCGTGTCGGTCGTCATGATCGCCTGCGCCGCGTCGTACCAGTTCGCGGCCTTGCGGTTCGCGAGCGCCGCCGGCAGGCCGGCCTTCAGGCGGTCGATCGGCAGCGGCTCGAGGATCACGCCCGTCGAGAACGGCAGCACCTGCGCCGGCTCGATGCCGGCGAGACGCGCGAGCTCCGCGCAGGTTTCGCGTGCGTTCGCGAGGCCCGGCTCGCCGGTGCCCGCGTTCGCGTTGCCGGTGTTGACGACCAGCGCGCGAATGCCCGCGCCGCCCGCGCGCACCTTCGCCAGATGTTCGCGGCACACCGTCACGGGCGCGGCGCAGAAGCGGTTCTCGGTGAACACGCCCGCGACCGTCGCGTCGCCGTCGACGGAAATGACCAGCACGTCCTTGCGGTTCGGCTTGCGGATGTTGGCTTCCGCCCAGCCCAGCGTGACGCCGGCGACGGGATGCAGTTGGGCGGGATCGATCGACGGGAAATTGACAGCCATGAGGAACACCTGCCGGAAGGAAAATGCCGGCGCGTGCCGGCATCGATTGAACGAACCGGCGGCCGCACGCGCGGGCCGCCGCAACTCACATCACAAATCAACGCTACAAACGACGCGGCGCGCTCATCGCGCGCCGCCTTGGATCACGACAGCTTGCCGTGACAGTGCTTGTACTTCTTGCCGCTGCCGCACGGGCATGGATCGTTGCGGCCGACCTTCGGCATCTCGCCACCGGGGCCGCTGTGGGTCATTGCGCTGCCGACCATCTCGGCCGTCGCGGCGGCAACCGCCGCGCCGCCGGCCACCGGCGCACCGGCCTCGGCGAACTCGGCATGCTGGTACTCGATGTTCTCGAGCTGGCCGCTGCCGCGCTCCTCGATCTGCTCGGCGGCTTCCTCGAGCTGCTCGGGCGACTGGATCTGCACGTTCATCACGATCCGCGTGACTTCCTGCTTGATCGCCTCGAGCATCGCGGCGAACAGCTCGAACGCCTCGCGCTTGTATTCCTGCTTCGGGTTCTTCTGCGCATAGCCGCGCAGGTGGATGCCCTGGCGCAGGTGGTCGAGCGCCGCGAGGTGCTCGCGCCACAGGCGGTCGACCGACTGCAGCATCACCGAGCGCTCGAACGCGCTGAACGACTCGCGGCCGACCAGCGCGACCTTCGACTCGTACTGCTCGTCGGCGGCGCTCGTCACGGCCTCGAGAATCTCGTCCGCCGTGATCGACGACGACTCGTTCACCATTTCCTGGATCGCGAGATCGAGCTGCCAGTCGTTGCGCAGCGCTTCCTCGAGCTCGGGGATATCCCACTGCTCCTCGATGCTGCCCGCCGGCACGAACTGGCGAACCACGTCGCCGAGCACGCCATGGCGCATCGCACCGATCGTCTCGGTGATGTCGTGCGCCTCGAGCAGTTCGTTGCGCTGCTGGTAGATGACCTTGCGCTGGTCGTTCGACACGTCGTCGTATTCGAGCAGCTGCTTGCGGATGTCGAAGTTGCGCGCCTCGACCTTGCGCTGCGCGGATTCGATCGAACGCGTGACGATGCCCGCCTCGATCGCTTCGCCTTCCGGCATCTTCAGGCGGTCCATGATCGCGCGCACGCGGTCGCCGGCGAAGATGCGCAGCAGCGGATCGTCGAGCGACAGGTAGAAGCGCGACGAGCCCGGATCGCCCTGGCGGCCCGCACGGCCGCGCAGCTGGTTGTCGATCCGGCGCGATTCGTGGCGCTCGGTGCCGATGATGTGCAGGCCGCCCGCGGCCTTCACCTGCTCGTGCAGCGTTTCCCACTCGTCGTGCAGCTTCTGGATGCGGCGCGCCTTTTCGTCCGCCGGAATCGACTCGTCGGCCTCGATGAACGCGGCCTGCTTCTCGGCGTTGCCGCCGAGCACGATGTCGGTACCGCGGCCCGCCATGTTGGTCGCGATCGTGATGCGCTGCGGACGGCCCGCCTCGGCGACGATCGCCGCTTCGCGCGCGTGCTGCTTCGCGTTCAGCACCTCGTGCGGCAGCCCGGCCTGCTTCAGCAGGTGCGACAGCAGCTCGGAGTTCTCGATCGACGTCGTGCCGACCAGCACCGGCTGGCCGCGCTCGTAGCATTCGCGGATGTCGCGGATCACCGCGTCGTAGCGTTCCTTGGCCGTCTTGTAGATCTGATCCTGCTTGTCGATCCGCTTCGGCGGACGGTTGGTCGGGATCACGACCGTCTCGAGACCGTAGATCTCGTTGAATTCGTACGCTTCGGTATCCGCGGTGCCGGTCATGCCCGACAGCTTCGCGTACATCCGGAAGTAGTTCTGGAACGTGATCGACGCGAGCGTCTGGTTCTCGCTCTGGATCTTCACGTGCTCCTTCGCCTCGGCCGCCTGGTGCAGGCCGTCGGACCAGCGGCGGCCCGCCATCAGGCGACCCGTGAACTCGTCGACGATGACGACTTCGCCTTCCTGCACGACGTAGTGCTGATCCTTGTGGAACAGCGTGTGCGCGCGCAGCGCCGCGTACACGTGGTGCATCAGCGTGATGTTCTGCGGCGCGTACAGGCTCTCGCCCTCGCCGATCAGGCCCCACTCGGCGAGCAGGCGCTCGGCCTTCTCGTGGCCCGCTTCCGTCAGGAACACCTGGCGCGACTTCTCGTCGAGCGTGTAGTCGCCCGGCTTCTCGACGCCCGTGCCGTCCGCCTTCTCCTCGCCGATCTGGCGCTCGAGCAGCGGCGGCAGCGCGTTCATCCGCACGTACAGGTCGGTGTGGTCCTCGGCTTGGCCGGAGATGATCAGCGGCGTGCGCGCCTCGTCGATCAGGATCGAGTCGACCTCGTCGACCACCGAGAAGTTGAGCGCGCGCTGCACGCGCGCGTCGGTCTCGTAGACCATGTTGTCGCGCAGGTAGTCGAAGCCGAACTCGTTGTTCGTGCCGTACGTGATGTCCGATGCGTACGCCTGCTGCTTCTGCTCGTGCTCCATGCCGGACAGGTTGATGCCGACCGACAGCCCGAGGAAGTTGTAGAGGCGCGCCATCCACTCGGCGTCACGCTGCGCGAGGTAGTCGTTCACCGTCACGACGTGCACGCCGCGGCCCGACAGCGCGTTCAGGTACACGGGCAGCGTCGCGACGAGCGTCTTGCCTTCGCCGGTGCGCATTTCGGCGATCTTGCCGTAATGGAGCACCATGCCGCCGATCAGCTGCACGTCGAAGTGCCGCATCTTGAGCACCCGGCGGCTCGCCTCGCGGCAGACCGCGAACGCCTCGGGCAGCAGCTTGTCGAGCGACTCGCCGGCCGCGACCCGCTGGCGGAATTCGTCCGTCTTGCCGCGCAACTGGTCGTCCGTCAGCTGCTCGATCTGCGTTTCGAGCGCATTGATCGCCGCGACGGTCTTTTGATATTGCTTGACGAGCCGCTGGTTGCGGCTGCCAAAAATTTTCTGGAGAAAACCGGTTGTCATCGGATCGGATCCTGCGTCGCAGCACCGGCGCCCGGCGCGCGTCGCGCGCCCCGACGCCCGAGCCTCGGCGGCTTAGCGTATGAGTGAATTCAAACATCGAATTTTAGCACGCGGGTGAGCGTGCGCCCGTGTCGGGGCCGGACGGCCGGCTTTGCCGCGCCCGCCCGGCGCGGCGGCGGCCGGGCGGGCCACGCGCGCGCCGACGCGGGTACAATCGACGGCGTCAGACCACGCGCGCCGCCGCACCCGAAGAAAACCTCGATGAATCGATTTTCCAAGCGTTTCGCCCCGCACGGCCCGTCCCGCCCGCAAATCGCATCCGACGTGCTCAAGCGCACCGATGCGTTCGCGGCGCTGCGCGCCGGCGTCGAGCAGGTCGCCGCGCTGCAGCGCGACCTCGCCGCGCTGCTGCCCGACTACCTCGCCAGCCATGTCGAGCCGGGCTTCATCAAGGATGGTGTCCTGACCCTGTTTGCCGCGCACAACGCGCTGGCCGCGCGGCTGCGTCAGGTCGAGCCGCGGCTGCTCTCGGAACTCCAGCAGCGCGGCTGGCCGGCGGCCTCGCTGCGCGTGCGCATCCGGCCGAAAGATGCGCCGCCGCCGCCGCACGTGAAGCAGGCGCGGATGACGTCCGTCGGCACCGAGGCGCTGCGCGAGCTGGCCGATCACCTCGAACCGTCGCCGCTGCAGGCTGCGCTCGCGCGGATGGCCGCTCGCCACGGTGCAAAGACGCCGCGCTGAGCGCGCGCCGCGCCCGGCGCACAAGCGCCAGAACGCAAAAAAGCGGCCCGCAGGCCGCTTTATTTACACCGGCGCGTCAGGCGCGCCGCTCAGGCGAATGCCGTCTGCGTATCGAACGCGAAGCCGCTCGGTGCGGTCTTCGGATCGTCGAACGTGACGATTTCGTAGGCATCCTCGTGCGCGAGCAGTTCGCGCAGCAGCGCGTTGTTCAGCCCGTGGCCCGACTTGTACGCGGTGTACGACGCCAGCAGCGGATGACCGACCACGTACAGGTCGCCGATCGCGTCGAGCATCTTGTGCTTCACGAACTCGTCGTCGTAGCGCAACCCGTCGTTGTTCAGGATGCGGTACTCGTCGAGCACGATCGCGTTGTCCATGCTGCCGCCGCGCGCGAGGCCCAGCTCGCGCAGCATCTCGGCTTCGTGCGCGAAGCCGAACGTGCGCGCACGCGCGATCTCGCGCACGTACGACGTGTTCGCGAAATCGACCTCGAGCTCCTGGCCCGTCTTGTCGACGGCCGGGTGGCGAAAGTCGATCGAGAACTTCAGCTTGAAGCCGAAGTACGGATCGAGACGCGCGAACTTGTCGCCGTCGCGGATCTCGACCGGCTTCTTCACCTTGATGAAGCGCTTCGGCGCGTTCTGCTCCTCGATGCCGGCGGACTGGATCAGGAACACGAAGGACGCCGCGCTGCCGTCCATGATCGGGATTTCCTCGGCCGTCACGTCGACGTAGAGGTTGTCGATGCCGAGGCCAGCACACGCCGACATCAGGTGCTCGACGGTCGACACGCGAACGCCATCCTTCTGCAGCACCGACGCGAGCCGCGTATCGCCGATCGCCATCGCCGAGGCGGGGATGTCGACGGGGGTGGGCAGGTCGACGCGCGAGAAGACGATGCCCGTGCCCGGCGCGGCGGGACGGAGCGTCAGTTCAATCTTGCGGCCCGAGTGGAGACCGATACCCACGGTCTTCACGATCGATTTGATGGTGCGCTGCTTCAGCATGGTGTTCTTCGACTTGATTGAAGATATCAATCAGGCGTTATATTCGATAGGTGGGATTATAGCGTAATTCCCTATTCGCCGCAGTTTGAAACTGCGTATCAAACTGTTTCGGCCGTTTACCCGTGCCGATACGGGACGGGCCGATGCCCGGAACGGAGGCGTTTCCGGTCATCAGCCCGTGTTACAACTGCCCTGCGGCCGATACGCAACGTTGCCCGCAGGCAACGGCGCACCGCGCAATCAGGGCGTCAACGTTGCCAGCACACTCGCCGCATCGCTCACTTCGAACTTGCCCGGTGCTTCGACGGCCAGCGTCTTGACCACACCGTCGTCGACCACCATCGCGTAGCGCAGGGAGCGAATCCCCATGCCGCGCGCGGACAAATCCTGCGTCAGCCCCAGCGCATGAGTGAAAGCCGCGCTGCCGTCCGCCATCATGCGCACCTTGCCCGCGGTGTGCAGATCACGTCCCCAAGCGCCCATCACGAATGCGTCGTTGACGGACACGCACCAGATCTCGTCAATGCCGGCCGCGCGCAACGGCTCGGCATGCTCGACGTAGCCCGGCACATGTTGCGCCGAACAGGTCGGCGTGAAAGCGCCGGGCAATCCGAAGATCACCACCCGCTTGCCCGCCGTCTGCTCGCGCACGCTGCGGGCGTTCGGCCCCAGCGTACAGCCCGCCCGCGCGTCGTCGATGAACTCGAACAGTTGCGCGTCGGGCAGCGCGTCGCCCACTTGAATCATGGCTGGTCCCTCATAGCGATACGGTCAGTCGCGTGACACGGACAGCACGGCCCATCCCGCCTCGCCGAAGCGAAGAGGGCACGTTTCCCGGCCCGGCGTCGTATCCGACGCGGCCTGTCACGGTCCGTAGCATCCGTCACGCCGGCTTCACCGCGGCGGCCCCGCCGCGGCTTCGCCTGTGTGCCTCAGTCAGCCTGCTTGCGCAGGAAAGCCGGGATGTCGTACGTGTCGACACCCTTCTCCTGCAGCGCTTGCACGTGCGATGCCGCGGTTTCGCGCGAATTGCGCCACACGGCCGGCGTGTCCAGCGCGCCGTAGTCGGCCGTGCTGACGTGATGCGCCGGTGCGTAGCTGTTGTGCGACACCGCGTTGATCGGCTGGTTGTCCGTACCGGTGCGCAGCAGCGTCATCGGTGCCGACTGCTGCTTCTTCGCCGCGCGGCCAAGGCCCGTCGCGACCACCGTCACGCGCAGCGCATCGCCCATCGCGTCGTCGTACACCGCACCGAAGATCACCGTCGCGTCTTCCGCCGCGTAGCTCTTGATCGTGTTCATCACTTCGCGCGTTTCCGACAGGCGCAGCGAACGGCTCGACGTGATGTTGACCAGCACGCCGCGCGCGCCCGACAGGTCGACGCCTTCGAGCAGCGGGCTCGCCACGGCCTGTTCCGCCGCGAGGCGCGCGCGATCGACGCCGGCGACGGTCGCCGTGCCCATCATCGCCTTGCCCTGCTCGCCCATCACCGTCTTCACGTCTTCGAAGTCGACGTTGACCAGGCCGTCGACGTTGATGATTTCCGCGATACCTGCCACCGCGTTGTTCAACACGTCGTCCGCGCACTGGAAGCACTTGTCCATCTCGGCGTCATCGCCCATCACGTCGAACAGCTTGTCGTTCAGGACGACGATCAGCGAGTCGACGTGATCCTCCAGTTGCTGCGAGCCTGCTTCCGCGACGCGCATCCGCTTGCCGCCTTCGAATTCGAACGGCTTGCTGACGACGCCGACCGTCAGAATGCCCATCTCCTTCGCGATCTGCGCGACGACCGGGGCTGCGCCGGTGCCGGTGCCGCCGCCCATGCCGGCGGTGATGAACACCATGTGCGCGCCGCGCAGCGCGTCGGCGATGCGCTCACGCGCTTCTTCTGCCGCCGCACGGCCCATTTCCGGCTTCGCGCCGGCGCCGAGGCCGGTGTTGCCGAGCTGGATCACCGACGGTGCGCGCGAACGCGACAGGGCCTGCGCGTCCGTGTTCATCACGATGAAGTCGACGCCTTGCACGCCGCGGTTGATCATGTGCTGCACGGCATTGCCGCCAGCGCCGCCAACGCCCACCACCTTGATGATGGTGCCGTTGGTCTCGGTTTCCAGCATTTGGAATTCCATTGTTGCCTCCGTCAAGAAAATTACCGCTACTCGGCCGTTATTCGGCAGGAGATCGGGCAACCCCCTGTCGCGCGCCGGCCGCCGGCACCGGCGCGAATTTCGATTCGGTTCGTCAGAAGTTGCTCAGGAACCATTCCTTCATCCGCGAGAAGATCTGCCCCGCGTTGCCGGACTGCACCGCGACCTTGCGGCCGCGCATGCGCTGAGCACTGCCTTCCACGAGCAGGCCCATCGCCGTCGAGTAGCGCGGATTGCGCACGACGTCGGCCAGGCCGCCCGCGTATTCCGGCGCGCCGATGCGCACCGGTTTCAGGAAAATGTCTTCGCCGAGCTCGACCATGCCCGGCATCATCGCCGCGCCGCCGGTAATGACCACGCCGGAGCTCAGGAGTTCTTCGTAACCCGACTCGCGCACGACCTGCTGCACCAGCGAGAACAGCTCCTCGACGCGCGGCTCGATCACCGCGGCGAGCGCCTGGCGCGACAGCGTGCGCGGGCCGCGTTCGCCGAGGCCCGGCACTTCGACCATCTCGTCCGGATCGGCGAGCGCCTGCTTCGCGATCCCGTAGCTGACCTTGATGTCTTCCGCGTCCGGCGTCGGCGTGCGCAGCGCCATCGCGATGTCGCTCGTGATCTGGTCGCCCGCGATCGGGATCACCGCGGTGTGGCGGATCGCGCCTTCGGCGAAGATCGCGATGTCGGTCGTGCCGCCGCCGACGTCGACGAGCACCACGCCGAGATCCTTCTCGTCCTCGGTCAGCACCGCGAGCGACGACGCGAGCGGCTGCAGGATCAGGTCGTTCACTTCCAGCCCGCAGCGGCGCACGCACTTGACGATGTTCTGCGCGGCGCTCACCGCGCCCGTCACGATGTGCACCTTCACCTCGAGGCGGATGCCGCTCATGCCGATCGGCTCGCGCACGTCTTCCTGGCCGTCGATGATGAATTCCTGCGTGAGGATGTGCAGCACCTGCTGGTCGGTCGGGATGTTGATCGCCTTCGCGGTCTCGATCACGCGCGCGACGTCCGTCTGCGTGACCTCCTTGTCCTTGATCGCGACCATCCCGCTCGAGTTGAAGCTGCGGATATGGCTGCCGGCGATCCCCGTGAACACGTTGGTGATCTTGCAGTCGGCCATCAGCTCCGCTTCCTCGAGCGCACGCTGGATCGACTGCACGGTGGCCTCGATGTTCACCACCACGCCTTTTTTCAGACCTTTCGATTCGCTCTGGCCGAGACCGATCACCTCGTAGTGACCCTCGCCCTTCAGCTCGGCGACGACGGCCACCACCTTCGACGTGCCGATGTCGAGGGAAACCAGCAGATCCTTGTAGTCTTTGCTCATAAAGTGCTCTTGCGTGTGATCTCTCGTTACTTCTTGCGCTTGTCGGTATCGGTCAGGAACCGCATGCCCGCCGCGCGAATCGCGAATCCGTTCGGATAGCGCAGGTCCGCGTACTCGATGTCGTTGCCCCAGCGTTCGGTGACGGCAGGCCACGCGGCGACGAGGCGCTGGCTCCGGTCATGCAGGGTTTCGCTGTTGCGCTCCTTGCCCAGCTCCACCTGCATCCCGTTCGACAGCTTCACCGTCCATGCATAGCGCGCCGACAGCGTCACTTCCTCCGGCGCCGCCTTCAGCGGCGCGAACCACTTCGAGAAGTCGCGATACCGCGCGACGACTTCCTTCGCGCTGCCGTCCGGCCCGTCGAACGCGGGCAGCTCCGCATCGAGCTCACCCTGGTTCGCGGTGAACAGCTCGCCGTCGATGCTCACCAGCTGGTTGCTGCCCCACGTCCCGAGCGGTTTGTACTCCTCGAGCGTGACAGCCAGCGCATTCGGCCACACGCGGCGCACGCTCGCGTGGCGCACCCACGGCATCTGCTCGAACGCGACCCGCGCCGTATCGAGATCGACGGTGAAGAAATTGCCCTTCAGCCGGCCGACCACGCCCGCGCGCACCGTCGGCGCGTTGATGTGGTCGGTGTCGCCGTCGATCTGGATCGCGCGCAGCGCGAACGCCGGACGCTGGATCAGCCAGTAGCAGCCGGCCGCCGCCAACACGAGCAGCAGCAGCGCGTACAGCGCGCTGGCGGCAAGGTTGAGTTGGCGAACGTTGTTCCACATGACGTCTTTCCGTTCCTGCTTCAGTCGTTGAGCGTGAGCGACAGCACTTTCACCACCAGCTCCGTATAGCTGATGCCGATCGCGCGCGCCGCCTTCGGCGGCAGCGAATGATCGGTCATGCCCGGCGCGGTGTTCACTTCCAGGAAGTACGCGTTGCCGTCGGCATCAAGCATGAAATCGGCGCGGCCCCAGTCGGTGCAGCCCAGCACGTCGAACGCGCGGCGCGCGACGCGCTTCAGTTCCGCTTCCTGGTCGGCGGGCAGGCCGCACGGGATCAGGTACTGCGTGTCGTCGGCGACGTACTTCGCGTGGTAGTCGTAGAACTCGCCGGCCGGCACGAT
This sequence comes from Burkholderia sp. SRS-46, assembly GCF_004343775.1. Taxonomy (GTDB): domain Bacteria; phylum Pseudomonadota; class Gammaproteobacteria; order Burkholderiales; family Burkholderiaceae; genus Burkholderia. Next base: position 180,408 of record NZ_PTXL01000014.1, read on the forward strand.
CTTGATCAGCGGCAGGTCGAGATCCGCGGCGATGCACGCGGTGTACTCACCGCCGCCCTCGATGCTCTTCTCGACGATCACGATCTTGTCGTGCACCGCCGCTTCCGCGAGCGCGGCCGGCAGCGCGTCGGCCGCCTTCACCTTCAGCACCGCGACGCTCGAGCCTTCGCTCGCCGGCTTCACGAACAGCGGCAGGCCGAGCTTCGCGACGATCTGCGCCGCGCGCGCCGCGTAATCGTCGCCGCGCAGCACCGTCTCGAACGGCGGCGTCGGCACGCCCGTCTGCTGCCACACGAGCTTCGTGCGGAACTTGTCGAGGCCGAGCGCCGAGCCCAGCACGCCGCTGCCCGTGTAGCGGATCCCGTAGAAATCGAGCGCGCCCTGGATCTGGCCGTTCTCGCCGTAGCCGCCGTGCAGCGCGTTGAACGCGCGCACGAAGCCTTCGTCCTTCAGCGCCGACAGCGGCCGCTCGGCCGGGTCGAACGGATGCGCGTCGATGCCCGCGTCGCGCAGGCCCTGCAGCACGAGCCGGCCCGACGTGAGCGACACCTCTCGCTCCGCGGACTCGCCGCCGAACAACACCGCCACCTTGCCGAAAAGTTTCGGATCGATCCCGCTCATGTCATGCCTTCTTTTGTGTGTGCTGCGCGAGCTTCGCCGGCACGCCGCCGATCGAGCCCGCGCCCATCGTGATCACCACGTCGCCGTTGCGGGCGACCTTCGTCAATGCGTCCGGCACGTCGTCGACCGTCGCGACGAACACCGGGTCGACCTTGCCCACCGCGCGCAATGCGCGCGACAGCGCATCGCCGTTGGCGGTCGTGATGGCCGCCTCGCCCGCCGCGTAGACCTCGGTCAGCACCAGCGCATCGACCGTCGACAGCACGTTGACGAAATCGTCGAAGCAGTCGCGGGTGCGCGTGTAGCGGTGCGGCTGAAACGCCAGCACGAGGCGGCGGCCCGGGAACGCGCCGCGCGCGGCCGCGATCGTCGCCGCCATCTCGACCGGGTGATGGCCGTAGTCGTCGATCAGCGTGTAGTGGCCGCCGTCCGCCGCCGGCACCTCGCCGTAGCGCTGGAAGCGCCGGCCGACGCCGTTGAACTCCGCGAGCGCCTGCTGGATCGCGTCGTCGGCCACGCCGAGATCGGTCGCGATCGCGATCGCCGCGAGCGCGTTCTGCACGTTGTGCAGGCCCGGCAGGTTCAGCACGATCGCGAGCGGCGCGCGCCCCTCGCGGATCACCGTGAAGTGCATGCGGCCGTCGCGCGCGTCGATGTCTTCCGCGCGCACCTGCGCGTCCGGCGACAGCCCGTAGCGCACCACCGGCTTCGAGATGAACGGGATGATCTGCCGCACGTTCGGATCGTCGACGCACACGACCGCGCTGCCGTAGAACGGCAGGCGCTGCGTGAATTCGATGAACGCCTGCTTGAGCCGCGCGAAATCGTGGCCGTAGGTGTCCATGTGATCGGCGTCGATGTTCGTGATGACTTCGATCACCGGATACAGGTTCAGGAACGACGCATCCGACTCGTCGGCCTCGGCGACGATGAAATCGCCGGTGCCGAGCCGCGCGTTCGCGCCGGCGCTGATCAGCCGCCCGCCGATCACGAAGGTCGGGTCGAGCCCGCCCGCCGCGAGCACGCTCGCGACGAGGCTCGTGGTCGTGGTCTTGCCGTGCGTGCCGGCGATCGCGATGCCCTGCTTCAGGCGCATCAGCTCGGCGAGCATCACCGCGCGCTGCACGATCGGCACGCGCTTGTGGCGCGCGGCCAGCACTTCCGGGTTATCGGAACGCACGGCCGTCGACACGACGACCGCGTTCGCGCCCTCGATGTTCGCCGCGTCGTGGCCGATCGCGATGCGCGCGCCCAGCGCCTCGAGGCGCTCGGTCACCGCGTTGCGCGACAGGTCCGAGCCGCTGACCTGGTAGCCGAGATTGACGAGCACTTCCGCGATGCCGCTCATGCCGGCGCCGCCGATCCCGACGAAATGAATGTGTTTGACGATGTGTTTCATTGCAGTCCTTCCAGGTTCGCGCCGGCCACCGTCGCGCAGACCCGCGCGACTTCATCGGTGGCATCCGGCTTCGCCAGCGAGCGCGAACGCTCCGCCATGTCCGCGAGCGACGCCCGCGACTGGCTGCGCAGCCAGTCGGCGAGCAGTTCGGCCGACAGGTCGCGTTGTTGCACCAGCACCGCCGCGCCCGCCTCGGCGAGGAACGCGGCGTTGGTCGTCTGATGGTCGTCGACGGCATACGGGAACGGCACGAACAGCGCCGCCACGCCCACCGCCGCGATCTCCGATACGGTCATCGCGCCCGAGCGGCAGATCACGAGATCCGCCGCGGCATAGGCGGCCGCCATGTCGTCGATGAACGGCACGAGCTGCACGTCGCTGCCGTACGCGAGGCCGGCGGCCTCGTAATTCGCCTTCAGCACCTCGATGTGCTTCGCGCCCGCCTGGTGCACGACGCGCGGCCGCTCGCCCGGCGCCAGTTGCGACAGCGCACGCGGCACGACTTCGTTCAGCGCGGCGGCGCCGAGGCTGCCGCCGACGACCAGCACGTTCAGCGGCCCGCTGCGCGCCGCATAGCGTGCTTTGGGCGGTTCCGTGCGCGCAAGTTCCGCGCGAATCGGGTTGCCGGTCCATTCGGCGTGCGGCAGCGCGTTCGGGAACGCGACGAGCACGCGCTTCGCGAGCTTCGCGAGCACCTTGTTCGCGAGGCCGGCGATCGAATTCTGTTCGTGCAGCACGAGCGGACGGCCGGACAGCGCCGTCATCACGCCCGCCGGGAACGTGATGTAGCCGCCCATCCCGAGCACCACGTCCGGCCGCACCCGGCGCAGCGCGCCGAGGCTCTGCCAGCACGCGCGCAGCAGGTTGAACGGCAGCTGCAGCTTGGTCTTCAGGCCCTTGCCGCGTACGCCGCCGAACCGCACGTATTCCATCGGGATGCCGTGCTTCGGCACGAGCGTCGCTTCCATCCCGGCCGGATTGCCGAGCCACACGACGCGCCAGCCCGCCGCTTCCATCCGGTGTGCGACCGCGAGCCCCGGGAACACATGGCCCCCGGTGCCGCCTGCCATCACCATCAGCGTGCGCCGTGTCGCGGTCATACCTTGCCTCCGCGCATCAGCACCCGGTTTTCATAATCGACCCGCAGCAGCACCGCGAGCGCGACGCAGTTGAGCAGGATGCCCGAGCCGCCGTAGCTCACGAGCGGCAGCGTCAGACCCTTGGTCGGCAGCAGGCCGAGGTTCACGCCCATGTTGATGAACGCCTGTGCGCCGAACCAGATGCCGACGCCCTTCGCCGTCAGGCCCGCGAACGTGCGGTCGAGCGCGAGCGCCTGGCGGCCGATCTCGAACGCGCGGCGCACGATCCAGTAGAACAGCAGGATCACGACCATCACGCCGACGAAGCCGAGTTCCTCGCCGATCACCGCGAGGATGAAGTCGGTATGCGCTTCCGGCAGGTAGTTCAGCTTCTCGACGCTGCCGCCGAGGCCGACGCCGAACCATTCGCCGCGGCCGAACGCGATCAGCGAGTGCGTGAGCTGGTAGGCCTTGCCCTGCGCATAACGCTCGTCCCACGGATCGAGGTAAGCGAAGATCCGCTCGCGACGCCACGGCGACAGCCAGACGAGCATCGTGAACGTGCCGACCGCCGTCGCGACGAGGCCGCCGAACAGCTTGCCGTTCACGCCGCCGAGGAACAGCACGCCCATCGCGATCGCGGCGATCACCATGAACGCGCCCATGTCCGGCTCGAGCAGCAGCAGCGCGCCGACCAGGCCGACCGCGCACGCCATCGGCAGGAAGCCCTTCGCGAAGCTCTGCATGTATTCCTGCTTGCGCACCGTGTAGTTCGCCGCGTAGATCGTCACCGCGAGCTTCATGACTTCCGACGGCTGCATGTTCGTGATGCCGAGCGGAATCCAGCGGCGCGCGCCGTTCACGCCCTTGCCGACGTGCGGGATCAGCACGATCACGAGGCTGACCAGCGCGATCAGGAAAAGATGCGGCGCGTACTTGTCCCACGTCGACACCGGCACGCGGAACGCGATCACCGCCGCGATGAACGCGACGACGAGCGACACGCAGTGGCGCAGCAGGAACGCGTAATCGTGATACGACGCGTATTTCGGTGAATCCGGCATCGCGATCGAGGCCGAATACACCATCACGACGCCGAGCCCGAGCAGCGCGATCGCGACCCACAGCAGCGAGTAGTCGAAGTCGAGCATCCGCGAACGGCTCGGCCGCACGCCGTTGACGACGCTCGCGAGCCCGCCCGTCGCGGCGCGCGTGGCCGACGCGACACGGCCGCCGGCTGCATTGCCGCCGGCGTCGCGCTGGCCGGTGAAACGGGACGCAAGGCGATCCGACCAGCTCATGGCGTCGCTCCTTTATCGAGGGCGAGATCATCCACCGCGCGGCGGAACACGTCCGCGCGATGAGCGTAGTTCTTGAACATGTCGAGGCTCGCGCAGGCGGGCGACAGCAGCACCGCGTCGCCCGGCTCCGCGAGCGCGCCGGCCGCGCGCACCGCTTCCTCGAGCGTCGCGTGATCGACGAGCGGCACGCCCGTTTCCGCGAGTGCTTCGCGCATCGCCGGCGCGTCGCGGCCGATCAGCATCACCGCGCGGCACCAGCGCGCGACCGGCGCGGCGAGCGGCGTGAAATCCTGGCCCTTGCCGTCGCCGCCGGCGATCAGCACGATCCGCTGCGCAAGCCCGTCGAGCGCGGCAACCGTTGCGCCGACGTTCGTGCCCTTGCTGTCGTCGACGTAATCGACGTCGTCGAGCGTCGCGATCAGCTCGACGCGGTGCGCCTCGCCGCGGTATTCGCGCAGCGCGTGCAGCAGCGGCGCGGCCGGCAGGTCGATCGCGCGCGCGAGCGCGAACGCGGCGAGCGCGTTCGCCGCGTTGTGCAGGCCGCGGATGCGCAGCGCATCGGACGGCATCAGGCGCTTCTGCGCGATGTCCGGCGTGTGCACCGCATCGCGCTTGCGGCGGCGGCCCGTCGCCGGCTCGTCGGTCGCGTCCCGATCGATCGCCTCGACGAGCCACGCGATGCCGTTGTCGCGCGACAGGCCGTAATCGCCTTCGTGCGCCGGCTCGTTCAGGCCGAACGTGACCGTGCGCGGCGCGTCGGCCGCGCCCGCGGCCGGCGCGAACTTCATCACCGCCGCGTCATCGCGGTTCAGCACGCGCGTGGTCGTCGCGCCGAAGATCCGGCCCTTTGCCGCCGCATACGCGTTGAAGCTGCCGTGCCAGTCGAGGTGGTCCTGCGTGATGTTGAGGATCGCGGCCGCGTCCGGCGCGAAGGTGCGCGCGGTCTCGAGCTGGAAGCTCGACAGTTCGAGCACCCAGACGTCCGGCAGCGCGGTGGCGTCGATCGCGCCGGCGAGCCGGTCGAGCATCGCCGGGCTGATGTTGCCCGCCACGCCGACCTTCTTGCCCGCGCGCTCGCACAGCAGGCCGGTGAGGCTCGTCGTCGTGGTCTTGCCGTTGGTACCCGTGATCGCCAGCACCTTCGGCTGATAGCCGCTCGTGCCGAGCGCGCGCAGCGCCTGCGCGAAGAACTCCAGCTCGCCCCACACCGCGACGCCGCGCTCGCCGGCCGCCGCGATCAGCGCCGCGAGCGCCGGCTCGAGCGGCGACAGGCCGGGGCTCAGCCCGACGATCTCGACGCCGCCGTCGAGCAGCGCGGGCGTGAACGGCCCGCCGACGAACTCCGCGTCGATGCCTTCGGCCTGCAGCGCGGCAAGGTTCGGCGGCGCCTCGCGGGTATCGGCAATGCGCAGGCGGCACCCGTGCCTCGCGCACCACCGCGCGATCGCGAGGCCCGATTCGCCGAGCCCCAGCACCAGCACCATCGGCCGTTGCCGATCTCCAAACATCTCGCCAGACATCCTTGTTACCTTTCCTTTACCGCAGCTTGAGGGTGGTCAGACCGAACAGGCACAGCATCAGCGTGATGATCCAGAAACGCACCACCACCTGCGTTTCCTTCCAGCCGGACAATTCGAAATGGTGATGCAGCGGCGCCATCTTGAGCAGGCGCCGCCCTTCGCCGTAGCGCTTCTTCGTGTACTTGAACCACGAAACCTGCAGCATCACCGACAACGTTTCCGCGACGAAGATGCCGCCCATGATGAACAGCACGATTTCCTGGCGCACGATCACCGCGACCGTGCCGAGCGCGCCGCCGAGCGCCAGCGCGCCGACGTCGCCCATGAACACCTGCGCGGGGTGCGTGTTGTACCAGAGGAACGCGAGCCCTGCCCCGCCCATCGCGGAGCAGAAGATCAGCAGTTCGCCCGCGCCCGGGATGTGCGGGAACAGCAGGTATTTCGAGTAGACCGCGCTGCCCATCACGTACGCGAACACACCGAGCGACGCGCCGACCAGCACGACTGGCATGATCACGAGGCCGTCGAGGCCGTCGGTCAGGTTCACCGCGTTGCTCGCGCCGACGATCACGAAGTAGGTCAGCACGATGAAGCCCCATACGCCGAGCGGGTAGCTGATCGACTTCAGGAACGGCAGCATCAGGTCGGCGCGCGCGGGCAGCCCCATCGACAGGCCGCTCCTCACCCACGCCATGAACAGGTCGAACACGCGCACGTTGTTCGCCTCGGACACGCTGAAGGCGAGGTAGACGGCCGCGAACAGCCCGATCACCGATTGCCAGAAATACTTCTCGCGCGACGACATCCCGCGCGGGTCCTTGTGGACGACCTTGCGGTAGTCGTCGACCCAGCCGATCACGCCGAAGCCGAACGTGACGAGCATCACGATCCAGATGAAGCGGTTCGTCAGGTCGCCCCACAGCAGCGTCGCGACCGCGATGCCGATCAGGATCAGCACGCCGCCCATCGTCGGCGTGCCGGACTTGACGAGGTGCGTCTGCGGGCCGTCCTTGCGGACGGCCTGCCCGACCTTCATTTGCGTCAGCTTGCGGATCACCCACGGTCCGCACACGAGCCCGATCCCGAGCGCGGTGATGGTGGCCATCACCGCACGGAACGTGAGGTACGTGAACAAGCGCAAAAAGCTTGCGTCGCCCTGCAGCCATTGCGCCAGCGCCAGCAGCATGCTTCCTTCCTTCTACTCAGTGTGCGGCGGGCGTCGTGCCCGCCGCGGGTTGGTTCGTCAGCGCGTCGACCACGCGCTCCATCTTCATGTACCGCGATCCCTTCACGAGCACCGTCGCCTGCGCGCCGTAGCCCGCCGCCTGCAGCGCGTCGACCAGCGCGCCGACGTCGCCGAAATGGCGGGCCGCCGCGCCGTAGGCCGCGCAGGCATCGCGCGACGCGTCGCCGAGCGCGAACAGCGCATCGATGCCGCGCGCGCGCGCGTATTCGCCCACCTCGCGGTGGAACGCCGGGCCCTCGTCGCCGACCTCGCCCATGTCGCCGATCACCAGCACGCGCGGCGCCGGCTGCGACGCGAGCACGTCGATCGCCGCGCGCATCGAATCCGGGTTCGCGTTGTACGTGTCGTCGACCAGCGTCGCGCCGGCAAGGCTGCCGACGCTTGCCTGCCGGACCTGCAGGCGGCCCTTGACCGGCTCGAATGCCTCCAGGCCCTGCTTGATCGCCGCCGGCGCGACGCCCGCCGCGAGCGCCGCGGCCGTCGCCGCGAGCGCATTGCGCGCGTTGTGCTCGCCGAGCGCACGCAGCCGCACCGCGATCGGCCCGGCCGGCGTGTCGATCGCGAGCTCGCCGCCGTGCAGCCGGCCCGTCACCTGCGAGTCGGTCTGCCGCGCGTCGTCGTGCAGCGCGAAGTCGACGATCCGGTTGCCGGTCGCCGCGACGCGCCAGATGCCCGCGTAAGCGTCGTCGGCCGGGAACACCGCGACGCCGTCCGGCGCCAGCGCGTGGATCACGGCCGCATGTTCGAGCGCGACGGCTTCGACCGTCGCCATGAATTCCTGATGCTCGCGCTGCGCGTTGTTGACGAGCGCGACCGTCGGCGCCGTGATGCGCGCGAGCACGTCCGTCTCGCCCGGGTGGTTCATCCCGAGCTCGATCACCGCCAGCCGGTGCGTGGTGTTCAGGCGCAGCAGCGTCAACGGCAGGCCGACGTCGTTGTTGAGGTTGCCGGCCGTCGCGAGCTGCGCGTCCGCGCCGACCGCGGCGGTGAAGATCGACGCGATCATTTCCTTGACGGTCGTCTTGCCGTTGCTGCCCGTCACCGCGACCACCGGCAGCGCGAATCGTTTGCGCCAGCCGTGCGCAAAGGCGCCGAGCGCGGCCCGCGTTTCGCCGCCTTCGATCGTCGGCATCGCGAGGCCTGCCGGCGTGTGCGCGACGAGCGCCGCGGCCGCGCCGCGCGCCGCCACGTCGTCGAGGAAATCGTGCGCGTCGAAGCGCTCCCCTTTCAGTGCGACGAACAGGTCGCCCGGGCCCGCCGTGCGGCTGTCCGTCGACACGCGCTCGAACGTCACGCCCGCGTCGCCCTGGACGGTCGCGCCGGGAATCAGGCGCGCGGCTTCACCGAGGCTCAGCATCGTCATTCGCCGCCTCCCTTGCCGTGCGTCGCGCGCGCCGCCAGCGCCAGCCGCGCGTGGTCCTGGTCGGAGAACGTGCGTTTCTTGCCCATGATTTCCTGCGTCGCCTCATGGCCCTTGCCGGCCAGCACGACGACGTCCTCGCGCGCCGCGCCGCGCACCGCCTGCAGGATCGCGCTCGCGCGGTCCTCGATGCGGCGCGCGCGGTCGGGCGCGCTCATGCCGGCGACGATCTGGTCGATGATGCGCTGCGGATCCTCGCTGCGCGGGTTGTCGCTCGTGACGACGATTTCGTCGGCCAGCCGCTCGGCGATCGCGCCCATCAGCGGGCGCTTGGTCGCGTCGCGGTCGCCGCCGCAGCCGAACATGCAGACGAGCGCGCCACCGCGCGCCGCCGCGATCGGGCGCAGCGCGTCGAGCGTCTTCTCGAGCGCGTCGGGCGTGTGCGCGTAGTCGATCACGACGAGCGGCTCGTCGTTCTGCAGACGGCCGCCGAGGCGCTGCATCCGGCCGTTGACCGACTCGAGCCGCGCGATCTCGGCCAGCGCCGCATCGAACGGCACGTCGGCCGCGAGCAGCGTGCCGAGCACCGCGAGCAGGTTGCTGACGTTGAAGGTGCCGAGCGTGCCGACTTCGACGTCCGCGTCGCCCCACGACGATTGCAGGCGGAACGCGGTGCCGGTCGCGGTCGCGCGCACGTCGTGCGCGATCAGGTCGCGATCGGCGCCGGCCGCCGGCGCGGCACCGATCCCGTATGCGATCGTGCGCACGCGCCCGGCCAGCTTTTCGAGCAGGCGGAGGCCCGCCGGATCGTCGCGATTGACGACTGCGGCGCGCAGCCCGCGCCACGCGAACAGCTTCGCCTTCGCGGCTTCGTAGGCGTCGAACGTGCCGTGATAGTCGAGATGATCCTGCGTGAGATTCGTGAACACCGCGATGTCGAACGCGGTGCCGTTCGCGCGCCCCTGATGCAGCGCGTGCGACGACACCTCCATCGCCACCGCCTTCGCGCCCGCGTCGCGCAGCTGCACGAGGCTGCGCTGCAGCTGCGGCGCATCGGGCGTCGTGAAGCCGGTCGGCACGAGGTGGCCCGGCATCCCGCTGCCGAGCGTGCCGATCAGCGCGCACGGCTGATGCAGCGCGGTCAGCGCGGCGGCGATCCACTGCGTGCACGACGTCTTGCCGTTGGTACCGGTGACGCCCACCGTCAACAGGCTGTCGCTCGGATCGCCGTACCAGCCGCTGGCGATGTCGCCGGCGAGCTCGTTCAGCGCCGGCACCGCGAGCGCGAGCGGCGCGGCCGGCGCCGCGGCGAGGCCGTCCGGCTGATACAGCACGGCGGCCGCGCCGCCCGCGACGGCATGGGCGATGAAGGCGCGATTGTCGGCCCCGTCGACCGCGTAGGCGACGAACACGTCGCCGGCCTTCAGGCTGCGCGTGTCCGCATGCAGTTGCGCCGCGGGGGCCACATGCTGACGCAGCCACGCAAGCGCGGCTGCGATCTGCTGGTGCGCCGGATGGGAACTGCGAGCGGCGCTCATCGAATCACTCCAGGAGAATTGCGTGTCGTACTGGACACGATCATATGCTTCGCTCCCGCGCCCGCGGCGAGCTTTTGCGGCCCGCCCGCGGCCGGCGCGGGGGCCGTATCGTCGGACACCACCAGCTGCTTGACCGGCATGTTCGGCGGGACGTTCAGCGCGCGCATCGCATCGCCCGCGATCGCCGAGAACACCGGCCCCGACACCTGGCCGCCGAAGTGGCTGCCGGCCGTCGGCTCGTCGACCGACACGGCGACCACGATGCGTGGATTCGGCATCGGCGCCATGCCGACGAACGACGCCCGGTACTTGCGGGTATAGCCGTGGCCTTCGTGCTTGTACGCGGTACCGCTCTTGCCGCCGACGCGATAGCCCGGTACGGCGGCGTCCGGCGACGTGCCGCCTGGCGCCACGACGGTCTCGAGCATCGCGCGCACCTCGCGCGCGGTGGACGGCGCGAAGATCTGCGGCCCCGAGACCGGCTGCGTGCCGTCGGTCTTGAAGATCGTCACCGGCATCAGCTCGCCGTCGTGAGCGATCGCGGTGTACGCGCGCGCGAGCTGGAACAGCGACACGGACAGGCCGTAGCCGTAAGACATCGTCGCCTGCTCGATCCGGCGCCAGTTCTTCCACGGCCGCAGGCGGCCGGCCGCCGCGCCGGGGAAACCGACCTTCGGCGCCTGGCCGAGCCCGATGCTCGTATACATATTCCACATTTCCTCGGGCTTCATCGTCATCGCGATCTTCGTCGCGCCGATGTTGCTCGATTTCTGGATCACGCCGCCGACCGTCAGCGTGCCGAAGCCCGCGTCGTCCGTGATCGGCGCGCCGTCCAGCACGAAGCGGCCGCCGCCCGTCTCGACGAGCGTGTTCGGCGTCACGCGGTGTAGGTCGAGCGCGAGCGACACCGTAAACGGCTTCATGATCGAGCCCGGCTCGAACACGTCGGTCAGGATCCGGTTGCGCAGCTGCTCGCCGGTCAGGTGCGAGCGGTCGTTCGGGTTGTACGTCGGATAGTTGACGAGCGCGAGCACCTCGCCGGTACGCACGTCGACGACCATCGCCGCGCCCGCCTTCGCCTTGAACTTCTCGACCGCGGCTTTCAGGTTCGCGTACGCGATGTACTGGATCTTGCTGTCGATCGACAGGTCGACGTCGGTGCCGTTGTGCGGCGGCAGCTGTTCGGCGACGTCCTCGACGATGTGGCCGAGCCGGTCCTTGATCACGCGGCGCACGCCCGAGGTGCCGGACAGCATCTTCTGGTCGCCCAGCTCGACGCCTTCCTGGCCCTCGTCCTCGACGTTCGTGAAGCCGATCAGGTGCGCGGTGATCTCGCCTTCCGGATAGAAGCGCTTGTATTCGTTGCGCTGGTACACGCCCGGGATGTCGAGCGCCGCGACCTTGTCGGCGACGCCGGTCGGCACCTGGCGCTTCACGTAGACGAAACCCTTGTCTTCCGACAGCTTCGCGCGCAGTTCCTTCTGCGTCATCCCGAGCAGCGCGCCGAGCTGGTTGACCTTGTCCGCGCCGAGATCATCCGGCACGGCGTCCGGAATCGCCCAGATCGCGCGCACCGGCAGGCTCGTCGCGAGCACGAGGCCGTTGCGGTCGAGAATCTTGCCGCGCGTCGCCGGCAGCTCGATCGTGCGCTGGTAGCGACTTTCGCCCTGCTTCTGATAGAAGCCGTTGCCGGGCCCCTGGATCCAGAACGCGCGCGCGGCAAGCGCGACGAACGCCATGAACAGCAGGAACACGACGAGCTTGGAGCGCCACATCGGCAGATGCACCGACAGCACCGGGCTCGACGCGAACTTGACGTTCTGGCGCTTCTGCGACGGCTTCATCGCACGCTCCCCTTGAGCTTGCCCACGGCCGCATCGGCCGATGCCGGGATCGGCGCGTCGATCGCGTTCGCGGCGCCCGGCTGCAGCGTCAGGTACTGGGTGCGGCCGGTCGTGATCGACTGCATCTTCAGCGAATCGTTCGCGAGCTGCTCGATGCGCGACGTCTTCGACAGCGCGCTCTGCTGATACTGAAGCTGCGCGTAGTCCTGCTGGAGCTGGTGCTCCTGCGACTGCGCACGCTGAAGCTGGATGAAGAACTGGCGCTGCTGGTTCGTCGAATTGACGACCGACAGCGCGCAACCCATCACGATGATCAGCAGGAAGATATTGAAGCGGCTCATGGCGCGACGCGCTCCGCTATGCGCATCACTGCCGAGCGCGCGCGCGGGTTCGCGGCCACTTCCGCGTCGCTCGGGAATTTGCGGCCGATCACTTTCAACGGGGGGCTCGGGAGGTCGACGGCGCGGATCGGCAGGCGACGATCGACCGCCGGCGCACTGGCGTGCGCCTGCATGAATCGCTTGACGATCCGGTCCTCGAGTGAATGAAAGCTGATGACCACCAGCCGCCCCCCTTGCTCCAGCAACGACAATGCCGCGTCTAGTACGACTTGCAGGTCCGCAAGCTCTTGATTGACGTGAATCCGTATAGCCTGAAAGGTGCGGGTTGCCGGATCCTTGCCCTTCTCACGGGTTTTGACGACGTGACCCACGATTTGGGCAAGCTCGCCCGTGGTGACGAGAGGCCCAAGACGGTCGGACTCTGCCCGGCGAGCAACAAGCGCCTTTGCAATCTGAAAAGCAAACCGTTCTTCCCCATAATCCCGTATCACCTCCGTCAGTTCCTGCACCGAAGCCCGCGCGAGCCACTCGGCCGCCGACTCGCCACGCGTCGGATCCATGCGCATGTCCAGCGGGCCGTCCGCGCGGAAGCTGAAGCCTCGCTGCGGATCGTCCACCTGCGGCGAGGACACGCCCAGGTCCAGCAACACACCCGACACCTTCTCGACGCCGCGCGCAGCCAGCGCGCCCCGCATCGACGCAAAGCTGTCATGCACGATCGAGAAGCGCGCATCCTCGATGCCCTGCGCCGTCTCGATCGCACGCGGATCCTTGTCGAACGCGATCAGCCGCCCGGCCGGCCCGAGCCGCGCGAGCACCGCGCGGCTGTGACCGCCCCGCCCGAACGTGCCGTCGACGTAGGTACCGTCCGGCCGCGTCACGAGCGCATCGACCGCTTCGTCCAACAGCACCGTCCGATGCTGCAATTGATTTCCCATCGCGGGCGTCTCCGTCACCGCAATCAGAACGTGAAATTTTTCAGCGCGTCGGGCATGCCCTGCGCCATCGCTGCCTGCTCCTTCGCGATGTAGGTCTGCGAATCCCACAACTCGAAGTGACTACCCATTCCCAACAACATGACTTCCTTTTCCAGCCCGGCTGCCATGCGCAGCTCGGGCGATACGAGAATCCGGCCCGCGCTGTCGAGATCGACATCCATCGCATTGCCGAGAAAAATCCGCCGCCACCAGTGCGCATCCATCGGCAGCGCGGCGATCTTGGCGCGGAACACTTCCCATTCGGGGCGCGGAAACAGCAACAGGCAGCCGTCCGGGTGCTTGGTCACAGTCACCCGTCCTTCTGCCTGTCCTTGCAGCGCTTCGCGATAGCGAGCCGGCACCGACATCCGCCCTTTCGCATCGAGCGTCAGCGCCGACGCCCCTTGGAACACTTTCCGCTCTCCCGTTCAGGGTACCGAAGCACCCGCCCAGTGCTGAGAATTTAGCCCGAATAGCCCGCCAAATCACACAAAAATACACTTTCTCACACTGTCTCCCACTTTAGAGGAAGGGTGTAGCACGGTCAAGGGAGCGGCCCGGTTTTTTGACGAATTTTGTTAGTTAGAACAAGGACTTACGCGCACATGCTCATGCGCCCCCTTATTTCAAAAACCGTTATAAATGAATGAGCTAGTGCAACTTGTGAAGGTGATACGTGAACAAGACGGGCCAGATGGGCGTGCGGACGGGGCTTTCGGGGGCGGGAAAACGCGGAAAAAGCGGGCGGTATCGGCAGGCTCGATGACGGGGCGGCGGATGTCGCCGCCCCGCGGATTTCGTCAGAGATAGTACGCAGTGCTCGTCATGACTTTCGACGCCGCACGCATCAGCATCCGCGCCGGCAGCGGCAGCTCGATGCCGCCCGCGTCAGTCGCGGCCTTGCCGTGCTTCACCTCGTCGATGCGCATCTGGTCGACGATCGCGCGCGACGCGGTGTCGGTCGCCGGCAGGTCCGACAGATGACCTTCCAGATGGCTTTCGACCTGGCGTTCCGTCTCGGCCATGAAGCCGAGGCTCACCTTGTCGCCGAGCGTCCCGGCCGCGACGCCGATCGCCAGCGCGCCCGCGTACCACAGCGGATTCAGCAGGCTCGGACGCGAATCGAGCTCCTTCAGCCGGTGTGCGGTCCACGCGAGATGATCCTCCTCCTCGCGCGCAGCCTCCTCGAACATCGACTTGGCGCCCGATGTACGGGCGGTCAGTTTCTGCGCCTGGTACAGCGCCTGGGCGCAGATCTCGCCGACATGGTTCACGCGCATGAGTCCGGCGGCATGCGTGCGCTCCGCCGGCGTCAGCTCGACCGACGGGGGTTCGGCCGGCACCGGCACGGGGCGGCTCATGCGGCTTACGCCCGTCAGCGACCGCAGGCCGCGGTCGAATTCGCTGATCAGTTCATCCAACACCATCCTGTTCTCCTGGCTGCTTTGCTCGCGCTTCCACACGCGGCGAAAACGCGTGTCCGCTGCGTAACCGACTTGATTCTTCAGCGGAAATAGCGGTTAACCCGTGATTTTAACCATTGTTGCATAAAGGAAACATGGCGGCCTCCGGCCGGGGCGTTTCGCTTTGTGGCAAAAAGTCCTTTTGCTACATTACGACGGACTTCATGCGAAGTTGAAGCGGGGATCATCGGCAGAACATAACTATTTGCCCCGCAACAAAAAATTCAGTGTTTCTTGGAGATCCGTTAATGAAAAAGTCGCTTCTCGCGCTCGTCGCGCTGGGCGCGTTCGCTGGCGCTGCACATGCGCAAAGCAGCGTGACGCTCTACGGCATCATCGATGAAGGCTTCCTGTTCAACAACAATGCCAAGGGCAAGCAGTTGTACAGCATGGCGAGCGGCGTGCTGCAGGGCAGCCGCTGGGGCCTGCGCGGCACGGAAGACCTGGGCGGCGGCCTGAAGGCGGTCTTCGTGCTCGAGAACGGCTTTGACGTGAACACCGGCGCACTCAAGCAAGGCGGCCTCGAATTCGGCCGTCAGGCCTATGTCGGCCTGTCGAGCCCGTACGGTACGGTCACGCTGGGCCGCCAGTACGACTCCGTCGTCGACTTCGTCGGCCCGCTCGAGGCAGGCGACCAGTGGGGCGGCTACATCGCCGCGCACCCGGGCGACGTCGACAACTTCAACAACGCGTACCGCGTGAACAACGCGATCAAGTTCACGAGCCCGACCTACAACGGCTTCTCGTTCGGCGGCGTATACAGCCTCGGCGGCATCGCCGGCCAGTTCGCCAAGAACCAGGTCTGGTCGCTCGGCGCCGGCTACAACAACGGCCCGCTGGTCCTCGGCGTCGGCTACCTGAACGCGCGCACGCCGGGCAACTTCGGCGGCATGTTCAACAACGGTTCGACCGCATCGTCGAGCGTCGCATCGACGCCGATCTACGGCGCCTACGCGAACAACGCGAACACGTACCAGGTCATCGGCGCAGCCGGCGCGTACACGTTCGGCGCGGCGACGATCGGCGCGACGTACTCGAACACGAAGTTCAAGAACTTCACCGCCGGCCTGTTCTCGGGCACGGCGACGTTCAACAACGGCGAAATCAACTTCAAGTACCAGCTGACCCCGGCGCTGATCCTGGGCGCGGCGTACGACTACACGCAGGGCAGCAAGATCGCCGACGCGTCCGCAGCGAAGTACCACCAGGGTTCGCTGGGCGTCGACTACTTCCTGTCGAAGCGCACCGATGTCTACGTGATCGGCGTGTACCAGCACGCATCGGGCAATACGCTCGACTCGAAGGGCAACCTCGTCGCCGCGACCGCCGCGATCAACGGCCTCGACCCGTCGACCACCAGCAACCAGGTGGCCGCCCGCGTCGGCATCCGACACAAGTTCTAACCAGCTTGCCTGACAAGCCGCAGTATCTTGAAGGCGCCTTCGGGCGCCTTTTTCTTTTCCGGCGCGGCGGTCGTGCCGATGCCGGCCCACGCCCTGCCGCCCCACCTTGCCGCCCGCTTCACCAGGACCAGAAATGAAAAAGCCCGGCCGAAGCCGGGCTTGTCGCATGCCGTTGCCGCGTCACGCGCGTCCGTCGCGCAATTCGCGCCGCAGGATCTTGCCGACGTTCGTCTTCGGCAATTCGGTGCGGAATTCGACGAACTTCGGCCGCTTGTACCCGGTGAGCCGCTCCTTGCAGTACGCGAGAATATCTTTGTCGGTCAGCGCCGGATCCTTCTTCACGACGAACAGCTTCACCGCCTCGCCCGAATGCTCGTCCGGCACGCCCACCGCCGCCACCTCGAACACGCCCGGGTGCGACGCCACCACGTCCTCGACCTCGTTCGGATACACGTTGAAGCCGGACACCAGGATCATGTCCTTCTTCCGGTCGACGATCTTCACGTAGCCGCGCGCATCCATCACGCCGACGTCGCCCGTCTTGAAGAAGCCGTCCGGGAACATGACCTTGGCGGTTTCCTCCGGGCGATTCCAGTAACCGGCCATCACCTGCGGCCCGCGGATGCAGATTTCGCCGGGCTCGCCGAGCGGGACTTCGTTGCCCGCATCGTCGCGAATCGACACTTCGGTCGACGGCAGCGGCAAGCCGATCGTGCCGCTGTACTCGGTGGCCGTCACGGGGTTGCAGGTCGCGACCGGCGACGTCTCGGACAGGCCATAGCCCTCGACGATCGCCGTGCGGGTCTTTTCATACCAGCGCTTCGCGACGCCTTCCTGGATCGCCATGCCGCCGCCGTTGGCGATCACCAGTTTCGACAGATCGAGCTGATCGAAATCCGGGTGGTTCAGCAGCGCGTTGTAGAGCGTGTTGACGGCGGGAATCGTCGAGATCTGGTAACCCTTCAGTTCCTTGATCATGCCGGGGATATCGCGCGGGTTCGGAATCAGGATCCCCATGCCGCCGGTGCGCATCGTCAGGAACCCGCAGACGGTCAGCGCGAACACGTGGTAAAGCGGGAGCGCGACCACGGTCACGAACTGCTTCACTTCCGGATACTTCGCGTGTGCCGGGTGGTGCCATGCTTCGGCCTGCAGCACGTTCGAGACGATGTTCCGGTGCAGCAGCGTCGCGCCCTTCGCGACGCCGGTCGTGCCGCCCGTGTACTGCAGGAAGGCGACGTCGTTCGGGCCGACCTGCTGCGGCTTGAACGTCTGCCGCGCACCTTCGGCGAGCGCGGCCTTGAAGCGCGTGTACGCCGGAAGCTGCCAGGCCGGCACCATCTTCTTGACGTTGCGCACCACGTAGTTGACGAGCCAGCCCTTGAGTCCCATCAGGTCGCCCATCGACGCGACGACCACGTGCTTGATGGCGGTATTGGCGATGACCGACTGCAGCGTCGACGCAAAATTCTCGAGAATGACGATCGCTTCCGCACCACTGTCCTTGAGCTGATGCTCGAGTTCCCGCGGTGTGTATAGCGGATTGACGTTCACGACGGTATAACCGGCTCGCAGCACCGCCGCGATCGCGACCGGGTACTGCAGCACGTTCGGCATCATGAGCGCGACGCGGGCGCCCCGCGCCAGCCCACGCGACTGCAGCCACGCGCCGAACTGGCGCGACAGCGTGTCGAGTTCTCGATACGTGATCGCCTTGCCCATACAGACGAATGCCGTCCGGTCACGATACTGGCTGAAACTCTCTTCGAGCAGGCTGGCGACGGAAGGATACGGAGACGCGTCAATTTCGGCTGGAACGCCGGGCGGGTACGATTTCAGCCAAATTTTTTCCATACTGCGCGTCTCCTCACAGATTTTCGAATGATCGTGCTAAAACGCATCGTAGCGGCTCGCCCGGCTTGAGACAACAGGGTTAGACACCCCCTTCGAACTTCGGGCGTGCGCGCACGTGCACCGAACTTTCTTCAAATTCGCGCTACTTCGACCAAGCAGTCGTAAAACGTCGCCGAGTTACCCAGATCGCTCAGCGCTTGGCTCGTCACCTCGTTCGCATTCCGGCCGTCCGGCGACAATTTCTTCCACCAGATCGACAAGCCGACCACGAGTCCGGCGCGGGCGCGGTCGGTCACCCGTGCACGCGCCTGCATCGAGCCGCGGTCGTTGAAGACACGAACCGAACCACCGTCGACGATCCCGCGCGCCCTGGCGTCATCGGGATGGATGTCGAGATGCGGCTGGCCTTCCGTGTTGCGCAGGCTGTCGACATTGACGAACGTGCTGTTCAGGAAATTGCGCGCCGGCGGCGAGATCATCGCAAGCGGGTATCGCGCCGCGAGCTCGGGCGCCGCCTCGGCCGACTCGAATGGCGGCAGATAGTCCGGGACGGGATCCATGCCCATCTCCGCGAGACGTGCGCTGTAGAACTCGCATTTGCCCGAAGGCGTGCGGAAGCCGCCGTTTGCGAACGGTGCTTCTGGCAGCTTGAGCTTGACCCACCCCGCCTGCTTCAGCGTGTCCCAGTCACTGCCGAGGGTCGGGTCATCCCACCGGAGCGCCGCGCGCGCGACCTCTTCATCGCTCTCGTAGAGCGCGGGCTCCTCGAGCCCCATGCTGCGTGCGATGCCCCGGAATATCTCCGTGTTCGGCCGCGCGTCGCCCACCGGGAGAATCGCCGGCAGGTTGGCCATCACATATGTATGGCCGTACGACTTGTGGACATCGAGGTGCTCGAGCTGCGTGGTCGCCGGCAGCACAATATCGGCGAAATCGGCGGTATCCGTCTTGAAATGCTCGAGAACGACGGTGAACAGGTCTTCGCGCGCGAACCCGGCGGCCACCTTCGACGAATCCGGCGCGACAGCGACCGGGTTCGAGTTGTAGACGATCACCGCTTCGACCTTGGGTCCGAACGATGCATCGCCCGAGTGCAGCAGCGCATCGCCGATGGCGTTCATGTTGATCACGCGCGGCAGTGTGTGCGGCCAGCCCGGTATCAGGTCGGGACGCAGCAGCGCCGGCTGATTGACCGGCGCCCATTCCGACGAAGAGAGCAGCAAGCCACCGGCCCGGTCCCGCCAGGCGCCCGTCAACGCGGGCAGACTGGCGATTGCGCGCACCGCATTGCCGCCGCCGCGGACGCGCTGCATACCGTAGTTGAGCCGGATCGATGCCTTCCGGGTAGCACCGTAGCGGCGCGCGAGTTCCACCAGTTCCGTTGCGTCGATACCGCAGATCTCCGCGACGCGCTCCGGCGAATAGGACATCGCGCGTGCCTTGAGCGCGTCGAAGCCGACCGTATGGCGGTCGATGTAGTCGTGATCCAGCAGGTTTTCGGTGATCAGCACATGCATCATGCCGAGCGCGAACGCGCCGTCGGTACCAGGCCGCAACGCAATGTGCTGGTGGCATTTCTCCGCGGTAAGCGAACGATAAGGATCGATCGCGACAAGATGCGCGCCACGTCGTTTCGCCTCCTGGGCCCGCGTCCAGAAATGCAGGCTCGACGCGATCGGATTCCCGCCCCAGATCAGGATCAGTTCGCTCTCCTCAAAGTAGTCGAGGTGCATCCCGATGCTTCCGCCATAGGTATAGCGCAACCCGGCCGCGCCCGCGGCCGCGCAGATCGTGCGCTCGAGCCGGGACGCGCCCAGCTTGTGGAAGAAGCGATGCGCGATGCCTTCGCCCTGCACGAGGCCCATCGTTCCCGCATAGCTGTAAGGCAGGATCGCCTCGGGCGCACGCTGCGCGATGGCGCCAAGGCGGCGGCCGATTTCGTCGAACGCTTCGTCCCAGCCGATCGGCGCGAAATGCCCTTCGCCTTTGGCGCCGACGCGCTTGAGCGGGACCGTCAGGCGATCGGGATGATGTACCCGATCGGCATAGCGGCTGACCTTGGTGCACAACACGCCCTGTGTCGGCGGATGATCGGGGTCGCCGGAGACCTTGAGTGCCTTGCCGTTTTCAACCGTCACGCGCATCGCGCACGTATCCGGGCAGTCGTGAGGGCATACGGCTCGAGCGAACTGGGTGGGGGCGGTCATTGCTTTGTACGCAGATATGGGGATGTGAAGATTTTACGGCCGTGGGGAACGGCGACGGCTTATTTTGCGCCGAGAAATTGTTTGACGCTTTCGCGTGCGGGAACTCGGCAGGGATGGGAGGGGGGCGCCCGAGCGGAGCAGCATGTTTGTGCTAACGACATGCTGCGAGGGAGCTGACGTTAATGCGGCTCCACGGGGCTTTTTCAGAGGGGACGGCGCGGCGGAATGGATGTCCCGCTCGCAGCCTGCATTTCCTGGGCTGGAAATGCAAAAACCCCCGCCTTTCGGGCGGGGGTTTCTGGCTTAGGGAGCCTGACGATTACCTACTTTCACACGGGAATCCGCACTATCATCGGCGTAGAGTCGTTTCACGGTCCTGTTCGGGATGGGAAGGGGTGGGACCGACTCGCTATGGTCATCAGGCAA
>NZ_PTXL01000015.1 GCF_004343775.1 Burkholderia sp. SRS-46
CGGTCGAGCTGGGCCTCGCGAACGAGAGCGGCTATTCGAGAAGCGGCGTGATCGACTCGGTCGACAACCGGCTCGACACGTCGTCGGGCACGATCCGCGTGCGCGCGCGCTTCGACAACGCCGACGGCGCGCTGGTGCCGGGGCTCTACGCACGCGTGAAGGTGAGCGGCGGCGCGCCGCACCCGGCGCTGCTCGTCGACGACGCGGCGATCAACACCGACCAGGACAAGAAGTTCGTGTTCGTCGTCGACCCGCAGGGCCGCGTGTCGTATCGCGAAGTGCAGCCGGGGCTGCAGCACGGCAATCGCCGGGCGATCGTCAGCGGCCTCGCCGCCGGCGATCGCGTGATCGTGAACGGCACGCAGCGCGTGCGGCCGGGCCAGCAGGTGAAGCCGCACGACGTGCCGATGACGGCGAGCGCGGCGGCCGACGCGCGTTCGTAGCCGGCTGCGCGCCGTTGCGCCGTTGCGCGCCGCACGCGCGTGCCACCAGAAAGGGCCTTTCATGAACGTATCGAAATTCTTCATCGACCGGCCGATCTTCGCGGGCGTGTTGTCGGTCGGCATTCTGCTCGCGGGCATCATCGCGATCTTCCTGCTGCCGGTATCCGAGTATCCGGAGATCGTGCCGCCGTCGGTGATCGTCAAGGCGCAGTATCCGGGCGCGAACCCGAAGGTGATCGCCGAAACCGTCGCGTCGCCGCTGGAGGAGCAGATCAACGGCGTCGAGGACATGCTGTACATGCAATCGCAGACCAACAGCGACGGCAACCTGACGATCACCGTCACGTTCAAGCTGGGCACCGATCCCGACAAGGCCACGCAGCTCGTGCAGAACCGCGTGAACCAGGCGCTGCCGCGCCTGCCGGAAGACGTGCAGCGGCTCGGCGTGACGACGGTGAAGAGTTCGCCGAGCATCACGATGATCGTGCACCTGATCTCGCCGGAGAATCGCTACGGCACGACGTATCTGCGCAATTACGCGCTGATCAACGTGAAGGACCGGCTGTCGCGCATTCGCGGCGTGGGCGAGGTGCAGCTGTGGGGCGCGGGCGACTATTCGATGCGCGTGTGGCTCGATCCGCAGAAGGTCGCGCAGCGCGGCCTGACCGCCGCCGACGTCGTGCGCGCGATCCGCGAGCAGAACGTGCAGGTCGCGGCGGGCGTGGTGGGGGGATCGCCGTCGCTGGCCGATACGCCGCTGCAGCTGTCGGTGAACGCGCGCGGCCGCCTGCAGACCGAGGACGAGTTCGGCGACATCGTCGTGAAGACGGCGCCGGACGGCGGTGTCACGCACCTGCGCGACATCGCGCGCACCCAGCTCGGCGCGTCGAGTTACGGCTTGCGGGCGCTGCTCGACAACGAGTCGGCGGTCGCGATGCCGGTGTTCCAGTTGCCGGGCGCCAACGCGCTGCAGGTCGCGGAGGCCGTGCGCGCGGAAATGGACGATCTCAAGCGCGACTTTCCGGCCGGCGTCGACTACCGGATCGTCTACGACCAGACGCTGTACATGCGCTCGAGCATCGAAGCGGTCGTGCACACGCTGGTCGAGGCGATCGTGCTGGTCGCGCTCGTCGTGATCGTGTTCCTGCAGACCTGGCGCGCGTCGATCATTCCGCTGATCGCGGTGCCGGTGTCGATCGTCGGCACCTTCGCGCTGCTGCTCGCGTTCGGTTACTCGATCAATACGCTGTCGCTGTTCGGGATGGTGCTCGCGATCGGGATCGTGGTCGACGACGCGATCGTCGTGGTCGAGAACGTCGAACGCAACATCGAGAGCGGGATGACCGCGCGGCAGGCGACCTACAAGGCGATGCAGGAGGTGAGCGGGCCGATCATCGCGATCGCGCTGACGCTCGTCGCCGTGTTCGTGCCGCTCGCGTTCATGTCGGGCCTGACGGGGCAGTTCTACAAGCAGTTCGCGATGACGATCGCGATCTCGACGGTGATCTCGGCGTTCAACTCGCTGACGCTGTCGCCGGCGCTGTCCGCGATCCTTCTGAAAGGGCATGGCGACAAGGAAGACCGGCTGACGCGCGCGATGAACCGCGTGCTCGGCGGCTTCTTCCGCCGCTTCAACACGGTGTTTCGACGCGGCGCGGAGCACTACGGGCGCGGTGTGCGCGGCGTGCTGTCGCGGCGCTCGCTGGTGCTCGCGATGTATCTGCTGCTGATCGGCGCTGCCGTGCTCGTCGCGCGCGCGGTGCCGACCGGCTTCATTCCGGCGCTGGACCGCGGCTATCTCGTCGCGTTCGCACAATTGCCCAGCGGCGCATCGCTGGATCGCACCGAATCGGTGATGCGGCAGATGGCGTCCATCGCGCTGAAGCAGCCGGGCGTCGACCACGCGCCGGCGTTCCCGGGGATGTCGGTGAACGGCTTCATGAACAGTTCGAGCGCGGGCATCGTGTTCGTGATGCTGAAACCGGCGCGCGAGCGGCGCGGGCTGTCGGCCGACGCGATCGCCGCGTCGTTGAACCGCCAGTACGGCGGGATCAAAGGCGCCTTCATCGCGGTGTTCCCGCCGCCGGCGGTGTTCGGTCTCGGCACGCTCGGCGGCTTCAAGCTGCAGATCGAGGATCGCGGCGCGGTCGGCTATACGCGGCTGGCGGACGCGGCACGCGAATTCATCGCGCAGATGAAAAACGCGCCGGAATTCGGCCGGGTGTTTACGAACTACCAGATCAACGTGCCGCAGCTGAACGTCGATCTCGATCGCGTGAAGGCGAAGCAGCTCGGCGTGTCGGTCACCGACGTGTTCAACACGATGCAGGTGTATCTCGGCTCGCTGTACGTGAACGACTTCAACCGCTTCGGCCGCGTGTACCAGGTGCGCGTGCAGGCGGATGCACCATTCCGCCAGCGCGCGGACGACATCCTGCAGCTGAAGACGCGCAATGCCGGCGGCGAGATGGTGCCGCTGTCGTCGCTCGTCACGGTGACGCCGACGTTCGGCCCCGAGATGGTGGTGCGCTACAACGGCTACACCGCGGCCGACGTCAACGGCGGGCCCGCGCCCGGCTTCTCGTCGGGGCAGGCGCAGGCGGCGGTCGAGCGGATCGCGGCACAGACGCTGCCGCGCGGCGTGAAGTTCGAGTGGACCGACCTCACGTACCAGCAGCTCCTCGCGGGCAACGCGGCGATCTGGGTGTTTCCGATCAGCGTGCTGCTGGTGTTCCTCGTGCTCGCCGCGCAATACGAGAGCCTGACGCTGCCGCTCGCGGTGATCCTGATCGTGCCGATGAGCATCCTGTCGGCGCTCACCGGCGTGTGGCTCACGCAGGGCGACAACAACATCTTCACGCAGATCGGCCTGATGGTGCTGGTGGGGTTGTCGGCGAAGAACGCGATCCTGATCGTCGAGTTCGCGCGCGAGCTGGAGCATGACGGCAGGACGCCGTTCGAAGCGGCGATCGAGGCGAGCCGGCTGCGGCTGCGGCCGATCCTGATGACGTCGATCGCGTTCGTCATGGGCGTGGTGCCGCTCGTCACGTCGACCGGCGCGGGCGCGGAGATGCGCCATGCGATGGGCGTCGCGGTGTTCTTCGGGATGCTCGGCGTGACGCTGTTCGGGCTGATGCTGACGCCGGTGTTCTATGTGGTGCTGCGTACGCTCGCGGGCGGCAAGATTCACGCTGCCGAAAAGGGCGCGGCCGGCTACGGCGTGCCGGCTTCGGATGCTCGAGGAGACGCGACGTGAACGGCAACAACCCTAACGGCCACCCTCACGCGAACGGCCGATTCGTGCGGACCGCCGCGCTTGCCGTGGCGAGCACGCTGCTCGCGGCATGGCTTGCCGCCTGCGCGGTGGGGCCCGACTACCAGCGGCCGGACGTCGCGACGCCCGCCGCGTTCAAGGAAGCGCCGGCGCTCGCGGCCGGCGAGCGGGCCGGCACGTGGAAGCAGGCCGAGCCGGCGGATGCCGCGCATCGCGGCGAATGGTGGAAGGCGTTCGGCGATCCGGTGCTCGATGCGCTCGAGGCCCAGGCGCTGGCCGCGAACCAGGATCTGAAGGCCGCGGCGGCGCGCGTCGAGGAAGCGCGCGCGGCCACCCGCTCCGCACGCTCGCAGTGGTTCCCGCAGATCGGCGCCGGTTTCGGGCCGACCCGCCAGGGGCTGTCGTCGGCGTCGCGGTCGCTGCCGCAGGGCAGCGGCCCGACCACCGCGACGCTGTGGCGCGCGCAGGGCACGGTGTCGTATGAGGCGGACCTGTTCGGCCGCGTCGGCCGCAACGTCGAGGCGTCGCGCGCGGACCAGGCGCAGAGTGAAGCGCTGTTCCGCTCGGTGCAGCTCGCGCTGCAGGCAGACGTCGCGCAGAACTACTTCGCGTTGCGCCAGCTCGATTCCGACCAGGACCTGTACCGCCGCACGGTCGAGCTGCGCGACCAGGCACTGAGGCTCGTGCAGCGCCGCTTCAACGAAGGCGACATCAGCGAGCTCGACGTGTCGCGCGCGAAGAACGAGCTGGCGAGTGCGCAGGCCGATGCGGTGGGCGTCGCGCGGCGCCGCGCGGCGTCGGAGCACGCGCTCGCGATCCTGCTCGGCAAGGCGCCGGCGGATTTCGCGCTCAAGCAAACGCCGCTCGTGCCGGTCGCGGTGAAGGTGCCGCCGGGCTTGCCGTCGGCGCTGCTCGAACGACGCCCGGACATCGCGGCGGCCGAGCGCGCGATGGCGGCGGCGAACGCGCGCATCGGGCTCGCGAAGTCGGCGTACTTCCCGAAGCTCGACATCACGGGGTCGGCCGGCTTCGAAGCGTCGACGCTCGGCAACCTGTTCATGTGGTCGAGCCGCACGTTCCTGCTCGGGCCGTTCGCGGGCACGGCACTCACGCTGCCGCTGTTCGACGGCGGGCGGCGCGCGGCCGGCGTGCAGCAGGCGCGCGCGCAATACGACGAGCAAGTGGCGAACTACCGGCAGCAGGTGCTCGTCGCGTTCCGCGAGGTCGAGGACAATCTCGCGGACCTGCGGCTGCTCGACGACCAGATCCGCGCGCAGGATGCGGCCGTCAAGGCATCGCGGCGCGCGGCGACGCTGTCGCGCACGCAGTATCAGGAAGGCGAGGTCAGCTATCTCGACGTGATCGATGCGGAGCGGTCGGTGTTGGCGTCGCAATTGCAGGCGAACCAGTTGACGGGCGCGCAGGCGGTATCGACCGTGAACCTGATTCGTGCGCTGGGTGGCGGGTGGGGGAGTATTCAGTCGCCGCAAAACCGGATTTCCTGAATGACGGAGTGCGGAACCTACCAGAAAAGGGGGGTAAATGGATTTAAATCTTGCGATCCCTTGTTTTGAAAGATGACACAATTAAAGGTTGGTCATAATAAGGATGTTGCTATTTGATATTGAACTCTAGATTGCTCGGAACTATTGCTCGAAATTAATCGGGTTGCCTGGTCGAGCCGATCGCGGCGAATTGCTTTCAATGATCCGTGCCCCGGAATTTGGTCTCGATTGCGAGATGGTGCCGGTGAAATCGAGGTGATTTGGCGACGGCGGGGAATAATTGGCCAAATCGAATCGACAGGCTTCTACCATTCTTTCCTGGCTGGGCCGGGAGGGATCGCTGTTGCGCGGCGAAATCATTCTCGCGTATTTGACTCCAATCGATAATTCGAATTATTGTTGACGATCTCGCGCGCAATGAGTCGAGTTGATAATGCCTTTGTGAAAAAGGGCCTTTGACTTTTTCAATTTCGAGGTATATATTGATCTAACGAATTCGAGGTGCTTCAATTCTAAAAAAGATTTCCACGATAGCTTTTATGCGAGGGCAATGTGATGGCCGGTGGTATCCCCACGACTGCTTGTCACTTGAATGGCAGGCGTCCATTTTCTTTCGAGATTAAGCGAACGGATTTTCTCCGCCCGGTGACGCGAATCGTCGCGCTCGCCCGTCGTCGCAGCATGACCTCCGGGCTGGCATGGCCCGGCGCATGCATCGAATACCCGGCTGGCACCCTGCGTCCGGCCAAGCCGATCTGACGCGCCCGCCGTCGCGCGACATTCACGAGTCGAAAGTTCAAGCAAGCAATCGTTGCCCGGCAAGTCGCCGGCGCTGCGCGCATGGCATCGCGCGTGCGGTTGGCACGTGCGGCAGGTGTCGCCGCAGCGCGGTATCCCATGGTGTTGCCGGCTGCATCGAGGGCGCGACGAAACGGGGCGCCTGGGTGACGTCGGGTTCGCTGTTCCCGGTCGAGGCAATGCCGGCCTGAACGAAGCCGCACGTCACCGCCGGCGCCGAGTCGATTCAGCTCTCGTGCGGTTATATAGGAATACTTACATGTCACCGACGGTTGAATGGATGGATTGCGCAATCGATGCCAAGCCGTCGGGCCTGCAGGTCGGGCGGGCATCGTGATGGCGCCGCGTCACGCCTTGCTGAGTGTGCTCGCGTCGTTTCTCGAGCGGTGGGCGAGCCATGACATCGCGTGGTTCTGCGAGCCGGCCGAGCAGGCGAGGGCCGGGATGGCGGACGCAGGGCGAGCGGTATCGATTGAACGACCGGCGAGCGACCACCACACGCTGTTGCCCGTCACGGCGGAGCCGAGTCGCCATCTCGATTCCGCAAGGCAGGCGAGTGCGCC
Source organism: Burkholderia sp. SRS-46 (assembly GCF_004343775.1). Taxonomy (GTDB): domain Bacteria; phylum Pseudomonadota; class Gammaproteobacteria; order Burkholderiales; family Burkholderiaceae; genus Burkholderia. The sequence continues at coordinate 6,584 of NZ_PTXL01000015.1, forward strand.
GATCGAGCCGGACCAGGCGGCGCGGCGCACTTGATGCAATGCCGGGCACGGCGGCCGCAGGCGGTCCGGCGGCGTCACGGGTATCCGATTAGAGACATTGAGTCGATCACGAGGGTAGTCATGTTTGTCAAGCCAAGCAGGAACGTCAGGCAGTCACGCTTTACCCATTCTTACCCGCCGCCGCATTGATCCGTGGCGGCGAATGCCGCTGTCCAGATCGAGCCGTCGTTCGCGGCGGCAGGCACCCCACAACGCCGATCGACGTTCCGCCCGCCCGGCGCCGCATGTCCCGATCATGCGGCCCGGATCACGTACCGGACCCGCGTGATGTCTGCGGCCGCCCCGCCCGGGCGGCGGGGCATCGTGTTGCCGATCGCCTTTGAACATTCGTAGACAGACCGGAAATGGAGATCACATGTCCGCTCCGATGCTATTCGAGTTTTCAACGTTTCCTTATGCGCCGCAGGACAAGCTGGCCGCGTGGCGCGAACAGAGTCGGCTCGCGGAAATCGTTCCCGGGAGCCGCGGCATGTCGGACGAGTCGGTACTCGACAGCGAGTTCGTCGGCATTCACGCGAACCAGATCATGATCGGCACGACGAACTATTCGGCAAAAATCCACGACGACTCGATCAGCTACGACGCGATCCGCTGCAAGAAGCGCATACGCGAGGACGGCTTCGATCATTACGCATTCCGGGCCAGCAGAAGCAGCGTCTGGCGCGCCAGCAAGTTTGACAGTGTCGAATCCGTGCAGCCTCACCAGGTCGCCGTCGCGGACCTGACCCAGCCGTACCAGATCAACGTCGCCGTGGGCAGCTTCGTGGCGGTCATCGTGCCGAGGCGGATGATTCCGTTCGACCTCGCGGCGCGGCACGGCACGGTCGTCGGCGGTACGATCGCGACGCTCACGAGCCAGTACCTGAACACGCTGTCGACGAATCTGCGGGACGTCACCGCCGCCGAGGTTCCGAGCGTCGCGCAGGCGACGCTGGGCATGCTGACCGCGATGCTGATGCCGACGCCGGACAACCTCCGCGAAGCGCAATCCGAGCTGAAGGTCGAAATGTTCGAGCGCGTGAAGGAATACATCAACGGGCATCTGGCGTCGCCGGAGTTGAGCGTGGAATCCATCTGCAAGACCGTCGGCCTTTCGAGGTCGAGCCTGTATCGGCTGTTCTCGGAGAACAACCTCGGTGTCAGCGAATACATCAAGCTCGCGCGACTCAGGAAGATCTACGCGATCCTGTCGTCGCCGGACGGGCGCAAGCAGCGGCTGCCGAATATCGCTTACCAGTACGGCTTCTACGATGTGCCGTCGCTGACGCGCGATTTCCGGAAATACTTCGGCAGTTCGCCGAAGGACGTCCAGTATTCGATCTGGGGGGCCAACCCCGTCAAGAAAGCACCTTCCGGCGCGCTCACGAACGATTTGCTGGGCTGGCACTACGTGTAAGCGGCGCACGGCGTCTCCGCCGTTTCCGGGGATGCCCGCTTTCGGCCGAGTGGGCGGCAAAGCCGTGTTGCGAGTCAGGAAAGAACGTCTGGAGCCGGGGCGGTCTGATCGACGGGCAGCCGGACCGACCGTGGAAACGTGTCATCACCGCGACCATCCGTTACCATCCGTCTGTCATCGAATAAATCATCGATTGATCATGATCACTGAACTTCAGAATCTGAAGACGCAATTACGTGAATTGAATTCACGTCTTTCGGACGTCAAGCGGGACGAAAAGCAATCGCTGCTCGAAGCCATTCAGGAAGGCGTTGCCCTGTACGGCATCACGGAGGAGGAGCTGCTGCGCGCGGCCGGCTTCCGCAAAGCGCGCAAGTCGCGCGCGCCGGCGCGGTACTACGATCCGTCCACGGGCAAGACGTGGTCGGGTTATGGCCCGCGGCCAAAGTGGCTCGCAGGCAAGAATCTCGACGACTACGTGGTCGACCGGGCGGCGAAGCCGTGGTGGCCCAGAGACGAGTCGTAACGCGAACCGGTATCCGCCGCGGCGCTGGCGGCGGCCGCCGCCGCGATGCTTCCCGCGCGCCGGAGCACGGCGAGACAGCAAGACGATTCGCAATCGACGCGCGTCGGCAAAGGCGTCAATGAAAGAAAAGCGCCCGCATCCCGAACGTGTGATGCGCTTCCGCCGCCATCAGCACCATCAGCACGATCAGGCACAGCGGCGGTATCAGGATCGCATACACCAGCGCCAGCCGCTCCCACATCATGTGCATGAAAATCGACACGATCAGCCCGGCCTTGGCGAGCATGAGCACGACGATCAGCACCCAGCGCACCAGCCCCTGCACGCGGAAGTAGTCCACCAGGTACGACATCGTGCTCAGAACGAACAGCAGCGCCCAGATCTTCAGGTAGATGCCGATCGGATGCTGCTGGCCGTGCGCGGCGTCGGGTCGGTGGGCGGGATCGGTGTGGTCCATGGGCTGCCTCACCACAAATAGAACAGCGCGAAGATGAACACCCACACCAGGTCGACGAAGTGCCAGTACAAGCCGGCGATCTCGACGATCTGGAAGTTGCCTTGCTCGGTGAACCCCGGCTGCAGGATCTTGCGCGCGATCAGCAGCAGGTAGACCACACCGCAGGTCACGTGAAAACCGTGGAACCCGGTGATCATGAAGAAGCACGCGCCGAACTGCGCCGCGCCCAGCGGGTTGCCCCAGGGGCGGATGCCTTCATGGACGATCAGCTTGGTCCATTCCAGCGCCTGCATCGACACGAAGCTCGCGCCCAGCAGCGCGGTGGCCAGCAACAGCGCGGCGGCGCGCGTCGCGTTGCGCCGGTAGCCGAAATTGACCGCCATCGCCATGGTGCCGCTGCTGGTGATCAGGATGAACGTCATGATGGCGATCAGCAGCAACGGCACGTCCACGCCGCCCACCGTGAGCCCGAACACCTTCGACGGGTCGGGCCACGGCACCGTGGTCGACATGCGCACCGACATGTAGCCGATCAGGAAGCTGCTGAAGACGAAGGTGTCCGACAGCAGGAAGATCCACATCATCGCCTTGCCCCACGGCACCTTGAAGGCTTCGCGGTCGGCCGACCAGTCCGTGACGATGCCGCGCCCGCCGACGCCGGGCCGGACGGCTGGCGCGGCTCCAGGCAGCGGCCCGCAGATGGCGGCGACGATCTCGGGGGTGATCCACCACATTGCCGCCAGCAGCACGAGCCAGACCGCCAGCAGGAAATGCCAGTAGATCGCGCACAGCGCGATGGCGCGCTGGGCCCGGAAAGGATCCGCGCGCCGCAGATGCGCGATCGTCACGGCCCAGGCCGCCAGCCCGCCCAGCACGTGCAGCCCGTGCAGGCCGGTGAGCAGGTAGAGGAAGCTATTGGATGGATTGACGGCGACGGTTTGCCCGGCCGCCGACAGCATGCGCCAGGCGGCCAGTTGCCCGATCACGAACACGGCCGCCAGCACACCGCCCGACACCAGCCACGCGGCGCGGTGCGCCGTGATCTGCCGGGCACGCTGCATGGCGATGCCGGCCAGCACCAGCGCGCCGGTGTTCCACCACAGCAGCGCCGGATGCGGGATCGGCTGCCAGTCGGACTCGCGCATCCGCATCACATAGGCGAGCAGCAGCAGTGAAAACAAGGTCGTGGCCACGGCCATGAAGACGAGCAGGCCGGTGCGGCCCGCATTCGGCGAAGCAGGTGGCGCGTCAGGACCGAGGGGGCGGGGCAGTGTGGTCATTCGCGTGCCTCGCCGGGTTGCAGCGTCGGGCGGGCCGAGGCCGGTTCAGGCGGCGTCTCGGGCGGCTGGTTTTGCGGGACGAAGTCTTCCTCGCACCCCGGCGGGCTGTATTCGTACGCCCAGCGGTAGACGACGGGCGTCGCGGCGCCCCAGTTGCCGTGCACGGGCGGCGTTTGCGGCGTCTGCCATTCGAGCGTGGTGGCCCGCCACGGGTTGCCGTCGGCACGCTTGCCGCGCGCGAGGCTCCACGCCAGGTTGACCAGGAACAGCAGCTGCGCGACCGCCACGAACAGCGCCACGATGGTGATGAACGTGTTGAGCGTTTGCGCCGAATGCGGAATGAAGCTGTAGCCCTCATACGCGTAATACCGCCGCGGCATGCCCAGGATGCCGAGATAGTGCATCGGGAAGTAGATCGCATAGGTGCCGACGAAGGTGATCCAGAAGTGCGCGCGTCCGAGCGTGTCGTTCAGCATGCGGCCCGTCACCTTCGGATACCAGTGGTAGATGCCGCCGAACACCACCAGGATCGGCGACACGGCCATCACCATATGGAAGTGCGCGACCACGAAGTACGTGTTCGACAGCGGAATGTCCACGCTCACGTTGCCGAGGTAGAGCCCGGTCAGGCCACCCAGGACGAAGGTGCTGATGAAGCCGATGGCGAACAGCATCGGCACGGTCAGGTGGATATCGCCGCGCCACAGCGTCAGCACCCAGTTGTAGACCTTCAGGGCGGTCGGCACCGCGATGATCAGCGTGGTGGTGGCAAAGAAGAAACCGAAGTACGGATTCATGCCGGCGACGAACATGTGGTGCGCCCAGACTACGAAGCTCAGCGCGCCGATGATGACGATGGCCCACACCATCATCCGGTAGCCGAAGATGTTCTTGCGCGCGTGCGTGCTGATGAGGTCCGACACGATGCCGAAGGCCGGCAGCGCGACGATGTAGACCTCCGGATGCCCGAAGAACCAGAACAGGTGCTGGAACAGCAGCGGGCTGCCGCCGGCGTGCTTGAGCGTTTGCCCCATCGACACCACGGCCGGGATGAAGAAGCTGGTGCCGAGCGTCTTGTCGAGCAGCATCATGATGGCCGACACGAACAGCGCCGGAAACGCCAGCAGCGCCATGATGGTCGCGATGAAGATGCCCCACACCGTGAGCGGCATGCGCATCAGCGTCATGCCGCGCGTGCGCGCCTGCAATGTGGTGGTGACGTAGTTCAGGCCGCCCATCGTGGCCGCGACGATGAAGATCGCCAGCGACACCAGCATCAGCACGATGCCCCATTCCACGCCCGGCGTGCCCGGCAGGATGGCCTGCGGCGGATATAGCGTCCAGCCCGCGCCGGTCGGCCCGCCCGGCACGAAGAAGCTGCCCACCAGCACCAGCACGGCCAGCAGGTAGACCCAGTAGCTCAGCATGTTGAGAAACGGGAACACCATGTCGCGCGCGCCCAGCATCAGCGGGATCAGGTAGTTGCCGAAGCCGCCCAGGAACAGCGCCGTCAGCAGGTAGATCACCATGATCATCCCGTGCATGGTCACGAACTGGTAGTAGTGGCTGGCGTCGATGAAACTGAACTTGCCCGGAAAGCCGAGCTGCAACCGCATCAGGTCCGACAGCACGAGGCCGACCAGGCCGATGGCGATGGCCGTCAGCGCGTACTGCACGGCGATGACCTTGTGGTCCTGGCTCCAGACGTAGCGGGTCCAGAAGCTGTGCGGGGCGTGGTCGGTGTGCGCGTAGGGCATTGCGTGTGCTCCGTCAGGGGCGGTTCCTAAGGCTGGGCCGCGCTGCTCGCGGCCGGGCCGGTTTGCGCCTTGATGTAGGCCACCAGCGCGCTCAGCTCCTGTTCGCTCAGGTCGAAGCGCGGCATGATCGGGGCGAAGCCCTTCACGACGCGGGCCGTCGGGTCGCGGATGAACGCGCGCAGATACGCGTCGTCCACCTTCGCGGTGCTGCCGTCGGCCATCGTTTCGGTCTTGCCGTACAGGCCCTTCCAGGTCGGCCCCACGCGCGGGCTGCCGTCCACGGTGTGGCAGGCGATGCAGCCCTTGGCCGCCGCGAGCGCCTTGCCCTGGTCGGCCAGCGCCTGGGCGCTGCCGCCAGCGGCGGCGGGGGCGGCCTGCACGCTGGCCTGCTGCCGCTGCGCGAACGTGCTCTGCTGCGCCAGCCAGCGCGAGAACGCGGCTTCGTCTTCCACCACCACCACGCCGCGCATGTTGGAATGCCCGATGCCGCACAGCTGCGCGCACAGGATGTCGTAACGCCCGGCCTTGGTCGGCGTGAACCAGAAGGTGGTCACCATGCCGGGCACCATGTTCATGCGCGCCCGGAACGGCGGGACGTAGAAATCGTGCAGCACGTCGCGCGACCGAGTCAGGACCTGGATCGGCCGGTTGAGCGGCAGGTGCACCTCGGGCGTCTCGATCAGGTAGTTGTCACGGCCGTTGGGGTCGCCAGGGTTCAGGCCGAACGGGTTGTCGTTGCTGATGTAGCGCACGTCGGTCGTGCCCAGCTTGCCGCCGGGGCCGGCGAAGCGGAAGCGCCATTGCCATTGCTGGCCGAGCACCTCCATCTGCAGCACGTTGCGCGGCGGCCGGATGTAGTCCGCGTAGACGAACAGGCCCGGTGCCAGCAATGCCGCCACGCCGACCGCGGTCACGCCGATCAGCCACCATTCCAGCCGCTTGTTGTGCGGCTCGTAGGCCGCGCGATGGCCGCTGCGGTGGCGGTAGCGCACCAGCGCGATCACGATGAACAGGTTGATCGCGACGAAGAGCGCGCCAGTGATGACGAGCGTGATCGTCAGCATGTCGTCCATGCGCACCCAGTTCGACGCGATCGGCGTGATCCACCAGGGACTGGCAAAGTGAAACCCCACCGCCAATACGATGATCAGGATCAGGGCAATCGCAAGCGCCATGGCCCACCTCGCTGCGCGTCACTCGCGGGTGCCGCGAGCCGCTCTAAAGAAAAGGTAGTCCTCGCCTCCACATCGTGCAAGGCAGCGCGACGGGGACGGGCGCCGGCTGTACGGATCGCGCGAAGGGCGGCGCCGCTTGTTGCGATGCAATGCAAAACGGCCGCTTCCGGCATCGGTTGCCGAGGCGGCCGTCTCCCGGGTGCGGCGGAAAAAGCGGCGCGTCAACGCATCGCGTCCGGCCGATTCCGTGCCAGCTTGCCGTAGACGAGGGCGGTGACCACGCCGAACAGCAGGTTGGCCAGCAAGGGGCCGACACCCCGCTCCGAGATGAACCATGGAAACACGGCCGTCATCACATAGAAGTTCCACACATACGCGACGATCCCGAAGGCCGCCCCGATGAGCGCCTCCATGCCCATGCTCGAATCGAAGTGGAAAGGCGCCATGATCGCGCCAAGCATCATCCCCATGATGGCGCCGAGCACGTAGTGCAGGACCAGCGCCGTCGCCGCGATGCCGAAGCTGAAGGCCGTCATCTGCTCGAGCGCGCCCTGGCCCATCGCCATCGCCGCGATCTTGTGGGTCAGTCGCCACGGGCTTTCACCAACTACCATGTCCGCCCAGAAGAATTCGAGCACCATCAACAGCGCGCCACCCGCCAGACCGGCCACGGCAGCGACCAGCCAGTCGGGCATGCGTCGCTCCCAATGGTGTGACTGAATGTGCAGTTCCATACGACCTCCTTACCGACCGTTCAACGTCAGCACTCGGGTACCGAAAGCGCCGCCCGCGCGGCTTTCACGCCGCCCGCGTCGAAAGTGCGTCGCCCATGCGATTCAGAATGGCAGATATGGGTGCCAATGCAAGGATCAAAAACCCTGCGCGGCGGCGTTCCGCTCGACGTTCGGCACGGCCGGGGCCCTGCGCCCGGGCGGTATTCCCGCGCATCCCCGGCCATCCGCGCCCATCCCATGGTTTTCTGCTCCCGCGCACGGCCGGCCCGGAAGAATTCTCCCAAATGCATCACAGGTCATTCATCCGACGAAAAAACCGTCCCGGATCCCGGTATGATGCGCATCTCGCGTGTATGGACCGCTTAATTTTGATCTCGCATTGATGCCGCCGGCCCGCCCGGCGTCGCGGTGACAAAACGTGAAAGATTTTGTAATAGTAATTCCGTATACTTGTAATTTCTTCTGACCCAGGCGCCGCCGGCTACCGCGTTGGCGGGCCGCCCACGCAGAACAACCCGATTCGTCGCCGCCGCGTCATCCGGCGCCGCGACACGCTATGTACCGCCACCAATAAGTTATGTCTTCCCGCCCACCTGGTTTACCCAGCCGTGCCGCGGCGATGTTCGGCCGCGTCCCGGCATTGCTCCGCAACGAGCGTGTGCTGTCGCCGCTGTTCGCGCTCGGCATCGGGCTGCTGCTGATCGTGGTGTTCCAGCACCTGTCGGCGTCGATCGACTACCGGTCGGTGATCCGCCAGCTGCGCGCGCTGTCGGCCGCCGAGTGGGGCGCGTCGCTGGGCGCGACCGCGCTCAGCTATCTCGCGCTCGTCGCCCGCGACGCGGTCGGCCTGCGCTACGTCGCGGCCAAGGTGCCGCGCGCGCCGCTGTGGATCGGCGCGATCGCCGCGTCGGCGCTCGGCAACGCGACCGGCTTCGGCGCGCTGACGGGCGGCGCGGTGCGCGCGCGCGTCTACGGCGTGGCCGGCGTCACGCCCGTCCAGATCGGCCGCATGACGGTATTTACGAGCGGCACGCTCGCGCTCGCGCTGGTGCTGATGACCGCGGTCGGCATGGTCTGCGTGCCGCAGACGCTCGCCGCGATGCTGCACGTCGCGCCCGGCGTGCTGATCTGGAGCGGCGGCGCGCTGCTCGTCGCGATGGCGGCCATGGTCGCCGCGACCGGCCGCGTCGCCCGCCCGGTCGCGACGCGCTTCAAGTGGCTCGCGTTCGACATCCCGGCGCGCCGCGACCTCGTCGCGCAGATCGTCTACGCGGTGTTCGACGTGGTGGCGGCGGGCCTCACGCTGTGGGTGCTGCTGCCCGCCGCGCCGGTCGGCTTTTCGACCTTCATCACGGTCTACGCGGCCGCGCTGCTGCTCGGCATGATCGGCCATACGCCGGGCGGGATCGGCGTGTTCGAGGCGGCGATGGTCTTCACGCTCGGCCACGACGTGCCGGCGCACGAGATGGTCGCCGCGCTGATCGCCTATCGCGCGATCTACTTCGGCGTGCCGTTCGTGCTGTCGGCCGGCCTGCTGGCGGCCTTCGAGGGCCGCGCGCTGCGGCGGCGGCTCGTCACGCGGCAGGCCGTGCGCGTGTCGCAGCTCGCGCCGCTGTTCCTGAGCCTCGTCACGTTCGCGGTCGGCACGATGCTGGTGATCTCGAGCGCGACGCCGGCATTCTGGTACCGGATCGCGATCCTGCGCAGCATCGTGCCGCTGTGGGTGCTGGAAGGCTCGCAGGTGCTCTGCAGCGTGCTCGGTGTCGCGCTGCTGTTCGTCGCGCGCGGGCTGCTGCGCCGGCTCGACGGCGCCTGGTGGATGACCTTCGCGCTGACGCTCGCGAGCCTCGCGCTGTCGCTCGCGAAAGGCCTCGCCTTCGTCGAGGCCGGCGTGCTCGGCGCGCTGCTGGTGCTGCTGCTCGTCAGCCGCCGGCGCTTCAAGCGCCATTCGTCGCTGCTCGCGGAGCGCTTCACCGCCGGCTGGTTCGTGTCGGTCGCGCTGGTGCTGATGCTCGCGGTGTGGGTGCTGTTTTTCGCGTTCCGCGACGTGCCGTACACGCGCGAGCTGTGGTCGCATTTCTCGTTCGACGCGCGTGCGCCGCGCGCGCTGCGCGCGACGCTGGCCTCGGGCGTATTCGTCGCGCTGTTCGCGCTGTGGCAGTTGCTGCGCCCGGCGCCGGGCCGCTTCGTGACGCCCGCGCCGCAGGATCTGCTCGACGCCGAGCGGATCATCCGCGCGCAGGAGTGCAGCGACGCCGGCCTCGCGTTGATGGGCGACAAGAGCTTCCTGTTCTCGGAATCGCGCGAGGCGTTCCTGATGTACGCGAAGTACGGCCGCACCTGGGCCGCGCTGCACGACCCGGTAGGCCCGCGCAGCGAGTGGCCGGCGCTGATCGGCAAGTTCATCGCGCTCGCGCACGCGCACAGCGGCCGCGCGGCGTTCTACCAGGTGCGCGCGAACGCGCTGCCGCTGTATCTCGACGCGGGCCTCACGCTGATGAAGCTCGGCGAGGAGGCGCACGTCGCGCTCGACGAGTTCGACCTGAAGGGCTCGCACCGTTCGCACCTGCGCTACGCGCTGCGGCGCGGCGACAAGGACGCGCTTGCCGTCGAGGTGATCGCGCCGCGCGACGTGCCGGCCGCGCTGCCGGCGCTGCGCGGGATTTCCGACGGCTGGCTCGACAGCCGCGACGCGCGCGAGAAGAGCTTCTCGGTCGCCGCGTTCCACGACGGCTATCTGGCGACGCAGTCGGTGATGCTGGTGCGGCAGGCCGACAAGCCGATCGCGTTCGTCACGTTCATGACGACCGACCTGAACACCGAGGCGACGGTCGGCGTGATGCGCCACCTGCCGGAAGCGTCGCCGTACGCGATGGAGTACCTGTTCACGCAGCTCGCGCTGCATCTGAAGGAAGCGGGTTTCCGCAAGCTGAGCCTCGGCATCGCGCCGTTCTCGGGGATGGGCGCGGCGAAGATGCCGTCGCCGTTTCACCGGCTCGGGCTGATGGTGTGGCGCTTCGGCGGCCGTTTCTACAATTTCCGCGGCTTGCGCGCGTTCAAGAGCAAGTTCGAGCCGCATTGGGAGCCGCGTTATCTCGCGGCTTCGGGCTCGGTCGGCGTGTTCGTCACGCTGGCAGATTTGTCGTTGCTGGCTGGAGGTCGGCGTTCATGATGTCGAAGAAGGGTATCGTGCGGGCGGTGGTCGCCTGCGTGGGAGTGATGTTGGCCGGCGCCGCGTTCGCGGCGCGGCCGGTGACGAAGGTGGAAACCGTGTCGGGCGGCCGCTACGGGCCGGTCACGGTGACGAAGCCGAGCGGCGCGCTGCGCGGTTTCGTCGTGATGTTCTCGCGTGACAGCGGCTGGAGCGCGGCCGACCAGCAGGCGGCCGATGCGCTCGCGAAGGCCGGCGCGATGACGGTCGGCGTCGATTCGGAGCGCTATGCGACGAACCTTGCCGCGATCCAGGAAACCTGCCATCACCTCGACGGCGACGCCGAGGCGGTCAGCCACCAGCTCGAACGGCTCGCGCGCTCGTCGCGCTACTTCACGCCGATCGTTGCGGGTGTCGGGCAAGGCGGCGCGATCGCGAAGCAGATCCTGTCGATGGCGCCGGAGAACACGATCGCGGGCGCGGTGTCGGTCGCCCCGACGGCGAAGCTCGATCCGCGCTTCAAGCCGTGCCCGCCCGATCCGACGATCGTGCGCCGCGCGATGCCGGGCTTCGTCGAAACCGCGCCGGCCGGCGACGGCGAGAAGCTCGTGTCGCTGGTCGCGTCGCACCTGCGCGACGACAGCAGCACCGACGAGCTCGACGTGTCGGACCTGCCGCTGATCGAGCTGCCGGCCAAGGGCAGCAACCTGCTCGCGATCGTGATTTCCGGCGACGGCGGCTGGCGCGACCTCGACAAGACGATCGCCGAGGCGCTGCAGCGCGACGGCGTGTCGGTGGTCGGCATCGACAGCCTGCGCTACTTCTGGAGCGAGAAGCCGCCCGCGCAGACGAGCCGCGATCTCGCGCGCGTGATGCGCACCTACATGGCGCGCTGGCGCGCGAGCAACGTCGCGCTGATCGGCTATTCGTTCGGCGCCGACGTGATGCCGTTCGCGTACAACCGGCTGCCGGCCGACCTGCGCGACAAGGTCTCGGTGATGTCGCTGCTCGGCTTCGCGCCGGCCGCGGATTTCCAGATCCGCGTGACGGGCTGGCTCGGCATGCCCGCGAGCGAGAACGCGATGAAGGTCGCGCCGGAGATCGCGAAGGTGCCGCCGCGCATCGTGCAGTGCTTCTACGGCGAAGAGGAGAAGGAAACGATGTGCCCCGTGATCGCGAACACCGGCGTCGAGGTGATCAAGACGCAGGGCGAGCATCACTTCGGCCGCGACTACATCTCGCTCGAGAAGCGGATCCTCGCGGCGTTCAAGAAGCAGGTGGCGGGCAACGCGTCACGCTGACGACATGCGTATCGAGCCGGACGGTGGGTGTTGCAGCGTCCGGCCCGATGCACCCGCTCAGACGAGCGTGACCTGATTCTCGAACGCGATGCCGAGCTTCGCGTAGCCCTGCGGCGACGGATGGATCTCGTTTTCCCAGTCGCCTGACGGCCCGGTCGAGCTGGGCGGGTCGGGATTGAGCGTGCCGATCAGGTAGACCGGCCGGATGTTCGGCTTGGCGATCCCGCGCGCGACGAGCTTGCCGTTGAGGGCCGACAGGTACTGGGCCCACTGCTGGATGATGTACGTCGTCAGCTTCAGCCAGTCGTCGGGCGGAATGCGGTACGCGGCATACGCACGCGACAGCCACGGACCGATACCGGGGCCGGCCGGCGCGTTGCGCGGTTGCGGGCAGTCGTAGGTGTGGACGAAGATCGGCACGCCGTTCGAACGGCTGGTCGCCGCATCCCGCTTGTCTATCATCGCGGCGAAACAGTCTTCGATCATTGAAAAGAACGCCTGCCAGCCGTCCGGGCGCAGATAGCGGTTGATCGGCCCGCTCGACGGCACGCGCTCGGGGTCCTGCAGCAGCCGGCGCGTCGCCTTGCCCGCATCGGCTTCGTCGGGCATCGTCAGGATCGCGTCGAACAGGTCATTGCCGCCGGCCGACAGCAGGATCGCGTCCCACGCATAGGCGAGCGTGTCGCCCGCGAGATACGTGGCGAACTTGACTTCGCGCGTCCAGTCGATCATCTGCGCGAAGGTCTTGCCGGGCGACGCCAGCGACACGGCCGCCGCGCTGCAGGGCAGCCGCAGGCTGAACAGCAGGTTGCCGGTCGCCCAGGGCGGCAACTGGCCGATGGAGAACCACGAGTCGCCTTGCGCGAGAAACCGCCAGGTGGACGTCGTCAGCACACTGCCGCGATCGCGGTTGAGATCGCCGGGTTGCAGGACCGCCAGTGGATGATCGAATGACATGAAGCTTCCTCCCAGGTTGGTGGACAACGCTACAGAGCCGGGTCGAGCGGCGTGATCCGGGCCAGCATCAACGTGTACTCTTCCGCCGCGATCTGTTTGAACTTCATCTTCACGACTGCATTCGCGCGCGCAATGGCGTCGTCCGCGCGCGCGTCGGGGTACAGGCGCGCGGCGGCTTCGGCGACGATCCTGTCGGCGTTTTCGACTTGCGGTGTCCGGGGCGGTGTCGTCCCGTCGAGCGTCTGCACCAGCAGATAGATGGGCACGACGTCCGCCAGGCCGATCGGCAGGAGCTTCGACGCGTCCGGACCGAAATGCCGGCGCACGATCGCTTGCGAGCCGAGTCGCAGCGTGAAGCGAAACGGAAATCCCGTCCGGATCGATAGCGTGACGGGGTCGGCCGCGGCCATCTGCTCGATCGACGTGATGCCCTCCGCGTGCAGCGACGCGGTCACGGCCTTCGTGACGCCGCTCAGGTTGAGCAGTTCGTCCGGCGTGTCCTCGGTCTGCTCGAGCTGGGTCAGATTGAGCGCCGCGATCCGGCGTAGCACCTTGACGATTTCATCGACCGGCAGGATCGCGAGCCCGAACGCGACCACGACATGCGGCGAATCGCCGAGCGACGGCGCATGGGCCGCGACGAGCGCGAGCGGTATCGCGAGGAAAAGCCGCAGCGCATACCAGTACACGTCGGATGCATTGAGTGCGCGGCGCCGGATGCCCAGCACCGCATCGCTGACGACGTACATCAACGCGCCGGCGATGGCGGCGACGATCACCGGGGTGCCGAGCCCGAAAATGCACGTCGCTGTCTCCGACGTCGCGCAAGCTCCATGCGTGCACAGCCACACCGTAATGGCCGTGATGGCGTAGGCCACCACGAGCAGAATCAGGAACGGTGGCACGAACGCCCACAGGCCGTACTGCTCGTGGTAGATGTTCGCGAACAGGCGATCGCCCAGCGTCGGCCAACGTTCCGAGAACGTGTTCAGGCGTTCCGTGTTGTTGTCCGCCGTGGGTGCGGTGCCGCCCTGTTGTTCCGCGAACTGGATCGTCTGCAGCAGCCATTTCGACCAGAAGCGCTTCAGGTAGGCATCGAGCGCGGCGTTCTTGAGGCTGTTCTGGAATTCGTCGTAGCGTGCATACCAGCCGAGGCCCAGGAACGCGATGAGCGGCACCCCGATCAGGACTGTGGCGATCGAGCTGACCAGGATGAGCGCCCCCGGCCACTGGATCGCGCCGATCCATTTCCACACGCTGGCCTCATGGATCGGCCGATTGATCGCGGACGTCGCGATCGCCATACCCGCCAGGTTGATGAGAAACAGATAGATGCTCAATGAAATGACGCGATTGACCGCCGTCCAGTGACGCATTCTCACGGGGTTGCGCGTCGGCGGCCGGGCTTCGAACGGGTTCGAGATCGCCATGTGCATGCTCGCGAATGACCGCGCCCGCTTCCGTGAACGATCGGGTGTGCGGAAGGCGGGCAAATGTCACGCTCCGCCGGCAATCGGCGGGACGTGTCTCTTTGCTTCGATGAAGTGAATCAGGGAAGTGGCCGCGGGGTCAGCACGGCGGGGCAAGCAGATGCTCCGGCACCAGCACGCGCGGAATGCCGGCTTCGCATGCCGGCGAGCGCGATCCGTCCGCGAGCGGCGCGAATGCGGCGGTGTTCGTTACGCCGAGAGACGATGACTTGTCCATGGCGAGTCCCCTGGTTGGAATGGCTTGGTCTGATTGGATTGTTTTGGCGGACCTTCGCGCGCTATCCGTTTCGCTGCGCGAATCGCACGCGATTGGCCGCGCGCTTGATCCGTAGAGTCAAGCTAGATCACGCGCCGAAAATGTCAAGTGATGCGATGATTGAATGCGGGATTGTGCTGATGTTGCCGGCTCATGAGAGGGTTGACGTGCGGCATGCCCGACGAATGATCGGATGAATGGCTTTCGCTGTCGCGCACCCGCAAGCTCATCGTCCGGCATGGCGTTCCATGGCGATTTCGGCGCCTACGATCCCGTATCCCGCTGATAGAAGCCCGGAAAGCGCTCGAGCTGGCGCTGCGCGGTGGCCACGTCGGCGGCGTCGCCCAGCACCGCGCTGGAAAACCCCGTGCGCGCCATCAGCAGCACCTGGTCGACCAGCACGTCGCCGGTCGCGCGCAGGTCGCCCCCGAACCCGAAGCGCTTGCGCAGCAGATAGGCCTGGCTGTACGCGCGGCCGTCGGTAAACGCCGGGAAATGCAGGTCGATGCGCGACGCCTGCGCGATCTGCGCGGCGAGCAGCTCCAGCGCTTCGTCGTTCGCGATCGCAAGCGCTGCGTCGCGCGGTTCGTCGTCGTGTTCGGCCGGCGTCAGCAGCCGGAGGCGTGGCGGATGGGTCATCATGCGGTCGCTGCGAGATGCCGCGCCTGGTTGGCGGCGGCCTTGAAGGGTTCCGGGCCGACGCGGCGCACCGTGTCGATGAAGCGTTCGCTGCGGCCGCCCGTGTCGAGCCGCACGTCGAGATACGCGGTGACGAGCGCGTCGATCACGTCGACGATCTCGTCCGCCGAGAACGACGGGCCGATCACCTTGCCCGGCTGTGCGGCGCCGCTCGCTGCCGAGCCGTCGGAGCCGCCGAGCGTCACCTGGTACCACTCGGCGCCGTCCTTGTCGACGCCGAGGATGCCGATGTGGCCGCTGTGGTGATGGCCGCACGAGTTGATGCAGCCGCTGATGTGCAGGTCGATGTCGCCGACGTCGTGCAGCAGGTCGAGATCCTGGAAGCGTTCGGCGATCGCATCGGCGATCGGGATCGAGCGCGCGTTCGCGAGCGCGCAGAAATCGCCGCCCGGGCACGCGATCATGTCGGTCAGCAGGCCGATGTTCGCGCTCGCGAGCCCGGCCGCGCGCGCGTCTTCCCACAGCAGGAACAGATCGTCGACGTGCACCCACGGCAGCACCGCGTTCTGCGTGTGCGTGACGCGCGCCTCGCCGGCCGAGTAGCGGTCGGCCAGGTCGGCGAGGGCGTCGAGCTGCGCCGGCGACGCGTCGCCGGGCGCCTGCAGGCGCCGCTTGAACGACAGCGTGACGATCCGCAGTGACGGGTCGCGGTGCGTGGCGACGTTGCACGCGAGCCAGCGCGCGAAGGCCGGATGGCGGCTGGCGTGCGCGGCGACGCGCGCGCTCGCGTGGTGCGGCTCGATGCTGCGCGGCTTGCGCGGCGGCGGCACGAAGCAGGCGGCGACCCGGTCGAATTCGGCCTGCGGGATCGTGTGCGGGCCGCCGTCGTGCTCGACGATCTGGCGGAATTCGGCTTCGACGTCGTCGATGTAGCGCTGCCCCTCGGTCTTCACGAGGATCTTGATGCGCGCCTTGTACTTGTTGTCGCGGCGGCCGTAGCGGTTGTACACGCGCACGATCGCCTCGATGTAGTTCATCACGTGCCGCCACGGCAGGAATGCGCGCAGCAGCGTCGCGATCATCGGCGTGCGGCCCATTCCGCCGCCGACGCTCACGCGAAAGCCGAGCTCGCCCGCGTCGTTGCGCACGAGCTTCAGCCCGACGTCGTGCCAGTCGGTCGCCGCGCGATCCTCGGCCGCGCCGGTGATCGCGATCTTGAACTTGCGCGGCAGGAACGCGAATTCGGGGTGCAGCGTCGTCCACTGACGCATCACTTCGGCGAACGGCCGGGGATCGGCGATCTCGTCCGGCGCGACGCCCGCGCGCTCGTCGCACGAGATGTTGCGGATGCAGTTGCCGCTCGTCTGGATGCCGTGCATGTCGACGGTCGCGAGCAGATCCATCACGTCGGCCGCCTTCGCGAGCGGAATCCAGTTGAACTGCACGTTGGTGCGCGTCGTGAAGTGCGCGTTGCGGGTCGGCAGGCGCGTGGTGCCGAGCCGTGCCTGCGCGTCGCACGCGGCGCGGTAGGTCGCATCGTCGGGGACATCGTAGTCGCGCGCGATCCGCGCGAGCACGCGCAGCTGCGCGCTCGACAGCTCGCCGTACGGCACGGCCGCGCGCAGCATCGGCGCGTGGCGCTGCACGTACCAGCCGTTTTGCAGCCGTAGCGGCCGGAATGCGTCTTCGCTCAACGCGCCGCGCTGCCAGCGTTCGAGCTGGTCGCGAAACTGGGCCGCGCGGCTGCGAACCAGCGCGCGGTCGAAAACCGTATATCGATACATGACGTGATACGCGAGATGAGCGGCGGCGCAGGGCGCGCTTGCCGCTCGGGGACGACGTTGCGACGGGTGTCAGGCAACGGAAGACAGCGTAGGGAACGCGGCGCGGCGGGACAAGCAGCAGATCGGCACGAAAAAGGCGCAGCAGATGACGGGCGCGGGCCCGGCTGCGCCGGCGGGGCCCGGGCATCGTGCGTGCCCGGGGCGGGTTCAGGCGTCGGCGTCGACGACGAGCGCCGGGTCGAGCGCGCGGATGCGCTGGTCGATGAAGTAGCCGCCGCCTTCCTGGTAGCGCAGGAACAAGCGGCCGCACGAACGGCAGCGGCTCACGTTGCAGCGGTTGTACGGAAAATGGCGCAGCGCGATCGGTGCGTCGTCCGACCCGTAGCGCGTGCCGGCCGGATGATATTCGGCATAGGTCGGTTCCGGGTCGCCGGGCGGCGCAAGCGTGCCCACTTCAACGAGTTGCGCATCCGGCAGCGACAGCGGCAGGCTCGTCCATCCGGCAAGCGGCGTCTTCGTGCACGTGCACGCCGACGTGACGTTCGCCGCGTCGGCCGCCAGTTTCGACAGCGCGTCGTGATCGAGGTAGGGCAGTTGGCTCATGAGAAGTCTTGAAAGGCGGGAAGATCCGCAATGTAACCCGCGCACGGATCGCCTGCATTGACGGGGCGCGCGTCAACCGGACTTGCGCACGGACGGCTGCGCGACGAGCTCGCCGAGCACGCGAATCGCGCGTTCGATGTCGCGGCTCCACGGATGGCCGAAGTTCACGCGCACGCAGCGCTCGAAGCCGTGCGCGGCCGAAAACAGCGGCCCCGGCGCGAAGCTGATGCCGCGTGCGATCGCCTGGCGATGCAGTTCCATCGCGTCGATCGCCTCGGGAAACGCGAGCCACAGGAAATACCCGCCTTCGGGCCGCACCCATTCGACGCCGGCCGGCAGCCAGCGCCGCAGCGCGTCGTCCATCCGCTCGAGCTGCGCGTGCAGCGCGCCGCGCAGCTTGCGCAGATGGCGGTCGTAGCCGCCGTGCTCGAGATAGTTCGCGATGCCGGCCTGCACGGGAATGCTCGCCGACAGCGTCGTCATCAGCTTGAGGCGCTGCACCTTCTCCGCGAACCGGCCAGCGGCGGCCCAGCCGATCCGGTAGCCGGGCGCGAGCGTCTTCGAGAACGAGCTGCAATGCATCACGAGGCCGTGCCGGTCGAACGCGCGCGCGGGCAGCGGATAGTCGGGGCCGAAATGCAGCTCGCCGTAGACGTCGTCCTCGATCAGCGGCACGTCGCGCGACGCGAGCAAGTCGACGAGCGCGCGCTTTTTTTCGGCGGACAGCGTAACGCCGGTCGGGTTCTGGAAATTGGTCATGAACCAGCACGCGCGGATGTCGTGGCGGTCGAGCGCGTTCGCGAGCGCGGCGAGATCGAGGCCCGTGCGCGGATCGACGGGAATCTCGACCGCACGCAGGTCGAGCCGCTCGATCGCCTGCAGCGCCGCGTAGAAGCCGGGTGCTTCGACAGCCACCACGTCGCCGGGCCGCGTGACGGCCATCAGGCACAGGTTCAACGCTTCGAGCGCGCCGTTCGTGACGACGATCTCGTCGATGGGCTGCGACATGCCCGCCGCCAGATAGCGCCGCGCGATCTGCTGGCGCAGCGCCTCGTTGCCGGGCGGCAGGTCGACCACCGTGCTCCACGGGCTCACGAGCCGCGTCGCCTGCGCGAGCGATTTCGCGAGGCGCGGCAGCGGAAAGAGCTGCGGCGACGGGAACGCGGAGCCGAGCGGCACGATGCCGGGCTGCGTCGCGGCATCGAGCACCGAGAACACGAGGCTGCTGATGTCGACCTTGCGCGATGCGCCGGCCCGGCTCGCGCGGCGCTTCGCGGCCGGGGCCGCCTGCGGGCTGGCACCCGGCGCGACGTAGTAGCCCGAGCGTTCGCGCGCGCGGATCAACCCCCACTGTTCGAGCAGGTAGTACGCGCGAAACACCGTCGACTGGCTCACGCCATGCTGCGCGATGAGCTGGCGCAGCGACGGCAGGCGCGTGCCGATCGCGAGGTTGCCGTTGCGGATTTCGTCCGCGATCGTATGGGCGAGGGTTTCGTAGCGTTTCATCGGGATGGACGGATGCCGCTCGCCAGGCGCGGGCCGGATGGGCCTCGCGCGCGGCGAGCGGCCTCATTGTCCGATGGCCGTCGCCAAAAGGAAAGCGCATCTGTCCCCGTGACAGGCGCGGGCGGCGCGCTCAGGCGGCGTTGGGCGCCGCGCCGCGGTTGCCGGCGTTGCCGCGCAACACCGGCAACGGCTCGACCTTGCCGACGACGAACAGGTACGACAGCGCGCCGACGATGCACAGCGCGCCCGCGACCGCGAGCGGCACGGCGAACGAGCCCTTCGTGATCGACAGCATCACGCCGGTGAACGTCGTGATGAAGATCCCCGCGAGATTGCCCGCGAAGTTCTGGATGCCGCCGATCGACGCGACGTGCGCGGGCGTCGGCGCGACTTCGCCGACGAGTGTCCACACGTTCGCGCCGGCGAACGACAGGCTCGCATACGCGAGCGCGAACAGCGCGAGACAGGTCCACACGTTCTCGACGAACGCGGACAGCGCGATCGACGACGACAGCAGCATGCCGAGCACGAGGCAGGTCTTGCGCGCGGCCGTGGCGCTCCAGCCGCGCCGGAACAGGCTGTCGGACACGTAGCCGCCGAGCCAGCCGCCGGGAATCGCGAGCAGCGCGGGCAGCATGCCCCAGGTGCCGAGCGACGCGAGCGAGAAGCCGCGCGATTGCAGCAGGTAGCTCGGGAACCACGTGATGAAGAAGTAGATCGCGAAGTTCAGGCAGAACAGGCCGATCATCATGCCCCAGATGGTCCGGTAGCGGAACAGGTCGAGCCACGACACCGTCGGCGCATCCGGCGCGGCCGCGGCCGCGTGCGCGCCGCGCTGCGCGAGCAACGCGTCGACGGCATCCGGCGCGATCGCGCGGTAGCGCTCCGGGTCGCGATAGATGAACCACCATGCGAGCGCCCAGACGAGGCCGATGCCGCCGGTGATCACGAACGAGCCGCGCCAGCCGACGATCGAGATCAGCCACGCGACGAGCGGCAGCGACAGCGCGGAGCCGACCCGCGAGCCGCTGTCGAAGATGCTGCTCGCGAGCCCGCGCTCGCTGCGCGGAAACCAGTTGAACGCAACCTTCGCAAACGACGGGATCGCGGCCGCCTCGCCCACGCCGAGCATCAGCCGCACGCCCACCAGCTGCGCGAGGCCGCGCGCGGCGCCGGTCGCGACCGTGAACGCCGACCACCAGCCGACCGCGAGCGCGAGGCTCACGCGCACCCCGACCTTGTCGATGAACCAGCCGGCCGGCAGCTGCAGGAACGCGTAGGTCCAGAAGAACGCACTCAGCACGAGCCCCATGCCGACCGCGTCGAGGCCGAGCTCCGCGCGAATGCTCGGCGCGGCGATCGCGAGGTTCGCGCGGTCGATGAAGTTGATGACGTTGGCGAGGAAGCACATGAAGATCATGGCCCATCGGATGCGTGGCATGTGAAGTCTCCGCGCGGAATGGATTGGCGGGCCGCCGGCGATCCGCTGCGCCGGCGGCCTCGGTGAACGGGTCAGCGCGGCGCGCGCGCGAGCGAGTCCATTGCTTCCCACAGGCCGTTCAGGTACACGGCGCCGAGCGCGCGGTCGTAGAGCCCGTAGCCGGGCTTGCCGGTCTCGCCCCAGATCATGCGGCCGTGGTCCGGGCGCACGTAGCCCGTGAAGCCGGTGTCGTGATACGCCTTGACGATTGCCGCGATGTCGAGCGAGCCGCAGCGCGACAGGTGCGCGGTTTCCTCGAAGTCGCCGTTCGCGTCGACCTTCACGTTGCGAATGTGCGCGAAGTGGATGCGGCCCATCGCGCCGAACTCGCGCACCAGCGCTTCGACGTCGTTCCGTGGCCCCGCGCCGAGCGAGCCGGAGCACAGCGTGAGCCCGTTCGCGGGCGTGTCGACGATGCGCACGATGCGCGCGAGGTCGTCGCGGTTCTTCACGATGCGCGGCAGCCCGAAGATCGGGCGCGGCGGATCGTCCGGGTGGATCGCCATCTTCACGCCGGCTTCCTGCGCGACCGGGATGATCGCCTTCAGGAAATATTCGAGGTTGGCCCACAGCCGCGCCTCGTCGACTTCGCGGTAGTCGGCGAGCAGCGCCTGCAGCTCGTCCGCTCGGTAGCTCGAATCCCAGCCCGGCAGCGCGATGCCCTGGCTCGGGTCGATCCGGTCGACCGCGGCGGTGCTGAACGCGAGGCAGGTCGAGCCGTCGTCGAGCGTTTTCGACAGCTCGGTGCGGGTCCAGTCGAACACGGGCATGAAGTTGTAGCAGATGACCTGGATGCCGGCCGCGCCGAGATGGCGGATCGTCTGCTGGTATTGCGCGATCAGGCGGTCGCGGCTCGGCTTGCCGAGCTTGATGTCCTCGTGCACGGGCACCGATTCGACCACTTCGAAGCGCAGGCCGGCCTGCTCGATCGTCGCCTTCAGCGCGTCGATCTTGTGCGCGGGCCAGGTCGCGCCGACCGGTTCGTCGTAGATCGCGGACACGATGTGCGTCACGCCCGGAATCTGCCGGATGTACTGCAGCGAGACCGGATCGGACTCGCCATACCAACGGAAAGACATCTTCACTGGATCAGCTCCTTGCTGGCGGTTCATGCGTCGGACGGCCGGGCGGCAGCAGCGAGCCGGCCCGGCGGCGGTGTTCGCGCATTATGAGTGGTATGCCAGTTTGGTGAGATAGTGGTTTACCAGTTGTTTTGTCGATCGACAGAAAGACGCGGCGTGTGGCCAGGCATTGGAGGAAAAGGCTTTCCGACACGGCAAGGCGGCCGGAAATTGGTGTACCATTTTCGCGATCCGGCGCCGTGGGTGGCGGCGGCAAGCCCGTTACGAGAATCCGATGACCGACTTATCCAGCCTGCCCGGCAACCGCGACGCGGATGCCGCGGACCGCTCCTACATTGGCCTCGCGCGGCAGATCCACGCGATGGTCGCGGCCGGCGCGTTCGAGGCGGGCGCGCGGCTGCCGTCGGAGCGCAGCCTGGCCGACCAGTTCGGCGTGAGCCGCACGCAGGTGCGCGAGGCGATCATCGCGCTCGAGGTGCAGGGGATCGTCGAAGTGCGGGTGGGGTCGGGCATCTACGTGTCGGCCGCCGACGCGGCGAAGCCGGTGACGTTCGAGGTGCCGCGCGGGCCGGGCCCGATCGAGACGCTGCGCGCGCGCGGGCTGATCGAGGCGGAGATCGCGGCGCTGGCGGCGCTCGAGCGCAAGGACGCCGATCTCGACCGGATGTTCGTCGCGCTGACGACGATGCGCGAGCAGATGGACGACAAGGCCGCGTACGACGCAGCCGATCGCCAGTTCCACATGCGCATCGCCGAGGCGACCGGCAACACGGTGCTGCTGCACATGGCCACGGCGATGTGGGACTGCGCGCGCAGCGATCCGCTGTGGGACAAGATCGAGGAGCACTTTCATTCGCCGGCGCTGCGCGCGGCATCGCAGGAAGATCACCAGCGGATCTTCGCGGCGATCATGGCGCGCGACGCGGACGGCGCGCGCGACGCGATGCGTGCGCACCTGTCGCGCGTGATCGCGGAGTTTACGCAGGCATGGCGTTAGCGAGGTTGGCGAGCAGCGGCGGCCTCGTTCGCGCGCCGATTGAACAGACGATTGATTGCCAATGGACAGGCGGTAATGCGCGCGTTGTCCGCCGATTGAAGCGCGGGCAGGACGTGACATGCGAAAGACGTTGCCGCCGCTCAATATCGAGCGCAGATTGCCGATAACCCGATTGGGCCGTCACGCAATCAAAACCAAGCCGGTGCGCCGTCGCGCGGGATATCGTCGGACCAATCGTCATTCGTTTGCAGACGCAACGGGTTGCGATCGGTCCCGTCGATACGATGAGCGCGCGCATTCGATCCGTAGCACGAATCATTCTGATTTCGTCGGCGGCGGCACGCCCATGCGGCGACATGGCATGCGGCTAGTTCGTATTGCGTGACGACATCTTTTATGGTGTCGTTGCAAGCTATCGCATCGACTCGAAAAAGGACAGTCGAATGCAGCCGGGCGATTCGCAGTCGATCCAATTGATCAGGGGAATCGGTGCAGGTTGGCGCGGGGTCAACGTTGCATTGCGCGGGTTCCTCATCCTTCTCACGCTGAGCCTGTCGTGCTCGCCGGGTGTTGCTGCACCCGAGTCCGCGAACGAAAACGTTTTGCGCGTGCTCGCGTGGCCGGGCTACGCGGACAGCGACGTCGTCAGCGCATTCGAGATGCAGTTCCACGCGCGCGTCGAAGTGACGCTCGTCGATTCCGACGAAGCGCTATGGTCGCGCATGCATAGCGCGTCGCCGCCGCCATACGACGTGCTCGCGGCGAACACCGCCGAGATCCAGCGCTATGCGCGCGACAACCTGCTCGCGCCGCTGGATTTGTCGCGCATTCCGAACCGGCAGCGGCAACTGCCGAACTTCCAGCAGGTGGCGAACATCGGCGGGCTCGTGCACGGCACCGCGACGTACGGGATTCCGTTCACGTATTCGTCGATGGGGCTGATCTACGACCGCAAGCAGGTGAGCGTCGCGCCGCGCTCGATGCGCGAGCTGTGGAACCCGCGCTACCGGGGCAAGGTGCTCGACTTCAACAGCGCGCAGCACAACTTCTCGTTCACCGCGCTCGCGCTCGGCTATGGCGACCCGTTCAACCTGTCGCCGGCGCAGTCGCGCGCCGTCACGCTCAAGCTGATCGCGCTGCGCCGCAACCTGCTCACGTACTACACGCTGCCCGAGGAGGCGACCGCGCTGTTCGTGCGGCATCGCGCGGCGCTGATGTTCGGCAACTACGGCACGCAGCAGGTCGAGCTGCTGCGCCGCGCGGGCGCGGATGTCGGCTACGTGATTCCGGACGAGGGCGCGCTCGCGTGGCTCGACTGCTGGGCGATGACGCGCGGCGCGGAGCACCCCGACCTGGCGCTGGCGTGGATCAACTACATGCTCGAGCCGTCGGTCGGCACGCTGCTCACGCGGCGCCAGGGGCTCGCGAACACGCTTGCGCCGCCGCCCGGCCTCGACGCGGGACACCAGCACCTGGTGTGGCTCCAGCCGGTCGAGGACATCGCGCGCCGCGAGGCGCTGTGGAGCCGCATCGTATCGGGCGACCGGCCGGAGCGCTTCGGCAAATGATCAAGCTCGGGCTGACCTCGAAACTGTCCGTGCTGCTCGCCTGCATCGGCGTCATCGCATCCGGCGCGACCGGCTATTACACGTACCGCGCGAATCGCGCGATGCTCGTGCAGGAGGCGCAGCACAGCCTGCTGATGTCGACCCAGCTCCTCGGGCAGCGTTTCAGCGCCGCGCTCGGCGACGTCGCGGACGACGCGCTGGTGCTCGCGACGATGCCGTCGTCGGCGGCGGTGGCGCTCGGCGAGGACTCGACGGACGCGGCGCGGCGCCGGCGCCTCGAGCAGGTGTACTACAGCTTCATGACGCATCACCCCGAATACATGCAGGTGCGCCTGATCGCGCGCGGCGAGTACGGGCTCGAACGGATTCGCGTCGACCGCGACGCGCGCGGCGTCGTCGTGCTGCCGGACAGCGAATTCCAGGAAAAAGGCCAGTTCTCCTACGTGTTCGACACGCTGTCGACGCCGCCAGGGCGAATTTACCTGTCGCCGATTGCGATCAACCATGAAACCGGCTCGCTCGCGGCCGAAGGGCAGCCGATCCTGCGGGTCGGCACGCCGGTGGTCGACGTGGGCGGCGAGACGGTGGGCGCGCTCGTGATCGACGTCGACCTGACGCGCGTGTTCGCGCGGCTCGAGCGCGATCTGCCGGAAAACTACCTCGTGTATCTCGCCAACGAGTGGGGCGATTTCCTCGTGCATCCCGATCCGGCGCAGACCTTCGGCTTCGATCGCGGGCGGCGCGTGCTGATGCAGGACAGCTTTCCGGTCACGCGGGCGCTGTTCGACGACGCGCGCGCGAGCGTGACGCTCAACGGCCTGGCGGATCCCGGCCAGGCGCTCGCGCAGATGCTCGCGTTCGCGCGCACGCCGTTCAGCCGCGGCGAGGGCAACCGCTTCGTCGTGCTCGGGCTGTCCCGCCCGCTCGCGGACGTGCTGGCGCCGGCCGGCATGCTCGGCGAGCGGATCGTGCGGATGGTGCTGATCTCGAGCCTGCTCGCGGTGATCCTGGCGATCCTGTTCGCGCGCGCGATCACGCGGCCGCTGCAGGTGCTCGCGCGGGCGGCGATGCACGTGTTCGACGATCCGGCCGCCGAGCGGCTGCCGGTCGGGCGCTCCGACGAGATCGGCATCCTCGCGCGCTGTTTCGACTGCATGCGCGTCGAGATCCGCACGCAGGTGACGATGCTGCGCGCGAAGCAGCAGGAGCTGACCCACCTCGCTGGGCACGACATGCTCACCGGCCTGCCGAACCGGCTGCTGTTCATGGAGCGGCTCGACGGCGCGATCCGTCACGCGGCGGTGACCAACGAGGGGCTCGCGGTGATGTTCGTCGATCTCGACCGTTTCAAGCAGATCAACGACCAGCTCGGGCATTCGGCCGGCGACCGGACGCTCGTCGCGGTCGCGAAGCGGCTGAACCTGGTGCTGCGCAGCGGCGACATGGCCGCGCGGCTCGGCGGCGACGAGTTCATCGTGCTGATCGCGGGGGTGCGCACGCCCGAGGTGATCGGCGATATCGCGTCGCGCATCCAGATCGTGATGGCCGAGGAACTGGAGTTCGGCGAGCGGCGCATGGCGGTGGGGGCGAGCATCGGCGTCAGCGAGTATCCGGTCGACGGCGCGTCGGCGGAGGAACTGCTGGTCAAGGCGGATGCCGCGATGTACGCGGCGAAGGCGTCGGCGCAGCGTGCGTGCGTGCGCTACCAGGAACTGCTCGGCGCGGGCGCGTGCGCGGACGGCGCGGGGCGCGACGCGTAGGCCGCGCCGGCATCAACGCGACGAGCCCGTCGCGGGACGGGCTCGTGGGCTGCGCGGCAAGCGCGCGGCGGCAGGCTTAGTGGCCGAAGTAGACCGAATCGCGCGGGTTCTGCGCCTTGACGGCCGGGGCGCCACCTTGCACGGCGGCCGCCGGTTGCGCGCCGTAGCCGCTGTTGTCGGCGCCGTGCACGCGGGCCTGTGCGGCCTGGATGTCGGCCGGGTAGTACGGGCTCGACAGGCCCGGCTTGTAGCCGGCGTTTTCCAGCTGGACGAGTTCGTTGCGCACTTGCTCGCGGGTCACGCTGCTTTGCGCGAATGCGCCGAACGAAGCGGACAGGGCGCTGGCGGCGACGACTGCGTAGACGATCGATTTCATGATGACCTCCGGTGTTTGTTTGGCTCTCCGCGTTCGACACCATGTCGTAAGCGGTTGAGTACATCGTAGGCGCCGGGGAGCTTAGGGTAAACGTGGATTTCGGCGAAAGATCATTGCCGCAGAGGCAACAATTTCGAGATAAATGCCGTCCGGCCCTAAAGACCTTCTCGCATTCTGCAATCGTCGGGGAGGCGGGCGGGCGTGGAGAGCGGCCTGCGGAACAGGCCGGCGAGCGTGGCGGCTCAGACGCTGTCGGCGTCGTCGATTTCCTTGCGCTCGCGGCGTTCCTCGTTGCCGCGGCGCGCCCGCAGGCGCTGGCGCGACAGCACGGCGATCACCTGCTGCGTGGGGGCGCCGGACGGGAGTTCGTTGCGGATGCGGTCGGCCACCATCGGCAGGCCCGCGCGCTGGCGGCGCAGCGCCTTCGCGATCGCCCGGCGGCATTCGTCGCCGTGGCATTCCCATTCATCGCGAACTTTCTGGCAATAACGGCAAGTGTCCATGCGGGACAGTCTAACGCGTCTTGCGTTGCCCCGACCCGATGCGGAACAACGGGTCGGGCATCGCGACGCCGCCGACGTGCGGCATCCTGGGCGCGGCGCGTCCCGCCGCGCTCATGCGCCCAGTTCGGGCTGGCGCGTGTCCGGCGACACGACGCGGGTGTCGGCGGCCGCTTGCGGCGTTTTCGCACCTTCGCGCTTTTCGAGGAAGTACATCGCCAGCGCGGCGATCGTCAGCAACGCGAACGCGGCGGGGCCCGTCATCGCCGCATGGCTGACCTGCAGCAGGTAGCCCGCCGCGGCGAGCAGGATGCCGATCACCACCGCGGCCCGCGTGCGCCGGCGCAGCCAGCGTTCGAGCCCGACGAACGCCATCGCGAAGAATGCCGCCCACGACCCGGACTCGCTGATGACCGACCCGACACCGCCCGTCCATGGGTCGACCCAGAACGTGTTCAGCAGGGCCGCGATGGCCGGGTGCTGGTCCGGCGGCGTTTGTGCCGCGATCTGCAGCAAGCGGCCGAGCCCGATGCCGCCGACCGCGTCGAGCACCGTGTAGGCGACCAGGAAAACGAACGTCGACACGCGCGCCAGCCATGCGACCGGGCCCGGATCGTCGCCGACGAGCAGCCAGAGTCCGATGCACACGAGCACGACGCACGGCGTCTGGATCATGTGCAGCGTAAACCACCAGACGGGGCCGAAATACGCCAGCGCGTGGTGGGTGTGATCGTATTCGGGCTTCGACAGGTAATCGAACATGTCGGGGTGATCCGTGAACCCGGCGGGATGAAACAGCTCGATCGTCGCCAGCACCAGCGGCGCAACGAAAAGGCACAGCCACCACAGCACGGCCCGGGTCGTCCGGTTCATGATCGGCTCCTGAATGGCTTGCGAATCGCATTGATGGATGCGATTCCGGTCAAGGAATGAAAATAATCGATTAAATGGTTGCGCGCGAATGCGCGATTAAATCGCGGGTTCCATTCGCTTCCAGTCAGCATAGGACACGCGCAAGCGAATGTTAAGAAGAAATATCGCGATGCAGCAGGCGCGGCGGATCGGGGGCTGGGGCGTCGGATGGCCGGATTTTAAGGCCCTGTATTGATTTGAAATCGAGCGCGCTCTTTTTATGCGAAATTGAAACGGTGGTTATACGCGTGGAGAAAACGCGCCAGCCGTTCGAAAATCGTCGCACGTGAATTTCCCGGCCGTCTCCTGAATCCGCGGTTAATGCGGCTTGTTCGCCGAAGCGGAATTTGGCAAACGAGCCGGATGCTCAGCGCCCGCGGCGCTGCTTGCCCAGTTCGATGGTCTCGAACAGTTCGTACTGCCGGGTCGGCTGCTGGTCCGCGCCCGGTGCGTGGTAGTAGCGCATCGTGATCGTCGTGGTGCCGCCCGGCTGGCCCGGATCGTGGTCGAACACCGCGATGCCGTAGCCGGTGCCCGTATCGCGGCGCGCGGACCAGATCGCATCCTCCAGCGCGTCGGCCGGCTTGCGCGTGAACGTATTCTGCGCCGCGCCCGGCACCGGCCGGTTCGGCTTCGTGAACACCTTCGCCTGCGCGTAGCCGGTGGCGGGATTCTCGCCGTACACGTCGAGCGGCGCGCTCGTGCCGCCGCCGCCGAGGGTCAGGTGGATCGTGCCGTGGCTCGTGTCGAAGCGCGCGCGCGACGGGTCCGCCGGCGCGGCCGCCCTGGCGGTGGCCGCGAGGCCGCCGGTCGCGGTCGCGAGGCCGGACGCGCCCGCGAGTTTCAGGAAGCCGCGGCGCGAAACGGCGGCGGCCGGTTCGGCCGGCTGCTCGGGGAGGGTGCTCTCGTTCGACATGGTGGGGCGCTCGTTGAAAAGGGCGCGAGGATGCGGAGCCGCGCGGGCCGATGCGGTGCGGGGCGGCGGCAGCGAAGGCCGGAAGCGAGCGGGGTCCCGGCTAAACGCATTGTTTCCGGGTGGTTTTGCCGCCGTGTGACAGCGTGGCGAGGGCCCGGCAGCGGCGCGGGTGGACGGCGCCGCATCGTTCGTTCGACCCGCCCGAAAAAATCTTCGCCGCGCCGCGACGGATTTTTCCGGCTCGGCCGTTAAACACGGGAACGGTCAATTCCGGCCGGTGCGACTCTCACTTCGGAGCCTCCCATTGAAACGCGCCACTTCGCTGCGGCTTGCCGCTGCCTGTGTTGACACGCCGGTCGTCGTATATTGATCGCGCTGAGGGGCGAACCGATACCCGGGGCGCCGCGGGCGATGCGCGCGATCCCGCCGCACCGGATGCGAGGGCGTTCGCGCGGAGCCGTTCCGCAACCGCCGCGCGCATGCAAGGAGAGCACGACGATGAGCATCAGCCGGCCGGCGGGCCAGCCCGCCAGACCGTTGCGGCAGCGGCCGTGCGCGACCGCGCGGAGCGGCCCGCGTTGAGCGAGCGCGATCCGGATGCGGAACTCGTGACGCGGGTCGGCGCACGCGATCCGTCGGCCGTGCGCGCGCTCGTCGCGCGCAAGCTGCCGCGTTTGCTTGCGCTCGCGACGCGGCTGCTCGGCGACAGGATGGAAGCCGAGGACGTTGCGCAGGAAACCTTCGTGCGGATCTGGAAGCAGGCGCCGCGCTGGCGCGAGGGCGAGGCAAGGTTCGACACGTGGCTGCATCGCGTCGTGCTGAACCTGTGCTACGACCGTCTGCGCGGCCGGCGCGAGGAGCCGGTCGACGAATTGCCCGACATGGCCGACCCGCAACCGGAGCCGGCGGTGCGCGCGGAACACCGCGCGCGCGACGCCCGCGTGCAACAGGCGCTCGCCACGCTGCCGGCCCGGCAACGGGAAGCGCTCGTGCTCCATTACTATCAGGAGATGTCGAACATGGAAGCGGCCAACCTGATGGGGATCACCGTCGACGCGCTGGAAAGCCTGCTCGCGCGCGCAAGGCGCAACCTGCGCGCGGAACTGGCCGGCGACCACGCAAGCGAGGACAAACGATGACACCTGAACGATTTCGCGACATCGTCGCCGCGTATGGCGCTCACGCGCGGCGCTGGCCGGACGACGAGCGCGCGGCCGCCGAAGCGTGGATGCGCGCGCACCCCGCCGAGGCGACTGCGGCACTCGCCGAAGCCGCCGAACTCGACGCGTGGCTCGCGCTCGACGCAGTCGCACCGCCCGCGCCGGCGCTCGCCGAGCGCATCGTGGCAACGGCGCCCGCGCCGCGCCGCACGTCGCGCCGCGGGCAGTTCTGGTGGTCCGGCGCGGCCGTTGCGGGCGTCGGTCTCGCGGGCGCGCTGGCGGGAGCGGTGGCCGTGTCGATGCTGATGCTGGGCAGCCCGCCGCCGTCGCACGACGCCGGCAATCTGACGACGAGCTTCGGCAGGCCGGGTGCCGACTGGAGCGACGAATGAACGAACGCGCGTGGAAATTCACGCTCGCCGGTTCGGTCGTGCTGAACGTGTTCATGCTCGGTGCGATCGGCGGCGGCGCCTATCAGTGGTTCACGGCTCACCGCGGCCAGAGCGCGGCCGGCGCGCCGGTGCAGCACACCGCGCTGCGCTTCGCCGCGGATGAGCTGTCGTGGATGCGCCAGCATGAGTTCGCGGCCGCGCTGAAGTCCGCGCGCCGCGACGGCCGCGATCTCGCGCAGCAAGGGCGGGACGGCCGGTGGATGGTGCTGGGCCTGCTCGCCGCGCCGCAGCTCGATCGTCCCGCGATCGACGCGGCGCTGGCCCGCACGCGCGCGTCCGACAGCGCGCTGCGCGCGAACGTCGAGGCGAGCGTCGTCGATTTCGCGGCATCGTTGACGCCGGAAGAACGCGTGAAGTTCGTCGATGGCCTGAAGCGCAGCGGCAATTGGCGGTTGCCGGTGAAGCAGCAGAAGAAGCCGGATGAGGCGGCGAGTCGGTGAGGGTGGAGGGTATCCAACGATGCCGGTTGGGATCGTCAGCGCATCGGGCGGGCGATCCAGCTGTTCCTGCCTCGCCTCGCATCGGAACAGGCGGATTCAGTCCCGGTGATCACATGCGTTTCGACACGGCCTCGGCCAGGAAGCGGGCGTCGAGGCAAGCGGCCGGATCGTCGACGATCCACACGGAAAGGCGATGAGCCGCCGTTACAGCGCTCGCGCCCATTCATTGCCGGGGTGGAGCGCGTCGAGGCAGTCCTTCAGCCACGCGCGTTCGATCACCGGTAGTTTCGGCAACGCTCTCTCGAAATCGAGCTGGTCCTTGGGGCGCCGATCCCGGGCCTTGAACAGAAGGACGGCGGACGGATTCAGATAGGGGATGCCGTCGGCGGTTCTCATCACCATGTCGGCGCGAAGGCGCTTGAACGACGGATCTCTCTTGTAGGCCCACATTTCGCTGGTTCCTGGCTCGATCATCATGTCGATCCGCCAGCTTTCAGCCGCGCGGTCAAATCCCCAAAATTGCATGACCTCGGATGGCGCGTCCTGATCCGCCGGCAGTTTTTCGACGACGCCGGCGTGGGCCGTGTAGAACGCCAGATCACTGAACGCCTGACGGAATGTGTCGAAGTGTTCGCGCAAAATGGTGAATTCCAGATCGCTGTGTTCGCGAGTCTGGACGCCGTGCCAAAGGTCGAGGGCCCATCCGCCGGCGACACACCAAGGCAAACCTACATCGGTCAACCGTTGAGCGAGTACGGCAGGTTGCCATGCATTCCACGCGTCCTGGTCGGGGATCGCCATCTGAGTGCTGTTCCTTTTCGAAATGACTTGCGCTGTCTCGGCGCGTCGGATTCTCTCAGAAAATTCGTGGCCGCAAATAGAGACGCCCGACCGATTGCGGACGTCAACTGTGATGACGCATTCCTGGAATGGCATTCGATTCGCTGGTGTCGACGCGATGCGACGCGCGTCCCGGCCCGGTTCGGCAGGCGACATTCGCGGAATTCCACGACGAATCCAAAAAAATTCACCCAACCCGCGACGGATCTCCCGCCGCCCACCGTTAAACGTGGGTACGCACCGCGAGAGCCCCCGTCATGGACCACCCGACCGACGCCACGCCTGCCGCCATCGCGCTGAACCGTTTCGGTCTCGGCGCGCGTGCCGACGACCCGCCGCCAGCCGACCCGAAAGCGTCGCTGCTGGCGCAATTTTCCCGCTACGAACCGCTGCCGGCCGCATGGGCCGCCGAGCCGGATGCGGTTGCGCTCGCGACCCGCAACGCCGGCGCGCGTAACGCGATGACGACCAACGACGCGGCCACGAAGCGGGCGACCGAGCAGGCGATCCGGCGTGACGGCTACGACACCTATCGCAGCGCCGTCGCCGCGCGGCTGACCAGCGCACTGAACACGCCCGCGCCGTTCGTCGAGCGCCTCGTGCATTTCTGGTCGAACCACTTCGCGGTGTCGGTCGACAAGGGCCCCGTATCCGCCTACGCCGGCGCGTTCGAGCGGGACGCGATCCGCCCGCACGTGCTCGGCCGCTTCGAGGACATGCTCGTCGCCGTCGAGCAGCATCCGGCGATGCAGCTGTTTCTCGACCAGGCCCGCTCGGTCGGCCCCGACAGCCCGGCCGCGCTGCGCGCCGAAGCGCGCAATCCCGCCAACCGACGCGGGCTCAACGAGAACCTCGCGCGCGAAATCATGGAGCTGCACACGCTCGGCGTGCGCACCGGCTACACACAGAGCGACGTCACCGAATTCGCGCGCGCGCTGACCGGCTGGAGCATCGCCGGCGGGCGCGGCGCGCAGCCCGGCGATGCCGCGCCCGGCGCGTTCGTGTTCCGCCCGAAGCTGCACGAGCCCGGCGCGCGCACGGTGATGGGCCGCACCTACGACCAGCCGGGCGAAGGCCAGGCGCGCGCGATCCTGCGCGATCTCGCGCATGCGAGCGCGACGGGCCGGCACATCGCGTTCCAGCTCGCGCGCCATTTCGTCGCCGACGATCCGCCGCCCGCGCTCGTCGAGCAGCTCGGCCGCGCGTTCGACGCGAGCGGCGGCGATCTGCCGGCCGTCTATCGCGCGCTCGTCGACGCGCCGCAGGCGTGGTCGCCCGTCAACCGCAAGTTCAAGACGCCGTGGGAGTGGGCCGTCTCGTCGCTGCGCGGGCTCGGCTGGCGCGACGCGGGCGACCTGAAGGCCGCGCCGCTGATGACGCAGCTTGGCCAACCCGTGTGGCGGCCCGGGTCGCCGGCCGGCTACGACGACGTCGCGGCCAGCTGGGCCGCGCCCGACGCACTCGTGCGCCGCGTCGAGATCGCGCAGCGCCTGGCCGCGCGCACCGGTGACCGGGTCGATCCGCGCACGCTCGGCAACGCGCTGCTCGCCGGCTCGATGAGCGCGCCGACCGCAACCGCGATCGCGCATGCCGAAAGCACGACCACCGCGCTCGCGCTGCTGATCGTGTCGCCCGACTTCCAACGGAGATGACCATGACCCTGTCCCGCCGCCGCTTCCTCGGCGTTGCCGCCGCCGGCGCCGGTGCGATGCTCGTCGCGCCGCAGATCGTCTTCGCGAACGTCGAGACGGACCGCCGTTTCGTCTTCGTGATCCAGCGCGGCGCGGCCGACGGCCTGAACATCGTCGTGCCGTATGCCGAGCCCGCGTACGCGGGATTGCGCGGCGCGCTGGCGATCGACGCGTCGGCCGCGACGCATCTCGACGGCACGTTCGCGCTGCATCCATCGCTCGCGCAGACCGCGCGGATGTACCGCGACGGGCAGGCGCTGTTCGTCCACGCGATCGCGTCGCCGTACCGCGACCGCTCGCACTTCGACGGCCAGAACGTGCTCGAGACGGGTGGCCGCGCGCCGTACCAGGTCAAGGATGGCTGGCTCAACCGCCTCGCGGGCATGCTGCCGGCCACGCGCGACAGCGTGCTTGCGCTCGCGCCGGTCGTGCCGCTCGCGCTGCGCGGGGCGGTGCAGGCCGCGTCGTATGCGCCGTCGGGCCTGCCCGCCGCACCGGACGATCTGCTGACGCGCGTGTCGTCGCTGTACGACGCCGATCGGGAACTCGGCCCGCTGTGGCAGGCGGCAATGGCGGTGCGCGGCCTCGCCGGCGATGCGGGCGCCCGGCAGGATCCGGCGAGCGTCGGCCGCCTTGCCGCGACGTTCCTGGCGCGCGACGACGGCCCGCGGATCGCGATGATCGAAACCGGCGGCTGGGATACGCACAGCGCGCAGAACGCGCGGCTTGCGAACCAGCTCAAGGCGCTCGATACGATGCTGGCCGCGCTGCGCGACGGCCTCGGGCCGGCGTGGGGCCGGACGACCGTGCTCGTCGCGACCGAGTTCGGCCGCACGGCCGCCGCGAACGGCACCGGCGGCACCGACCACGGGCAGGCGTCGGTCGCGATGCTCGCGGGCGGCGCGGTGGCGGGCGGGCGCGTCCTCGCCGACTGGCCGGGGCTGCGCCCGGGCGATCTCTACGAAGGTCGGGACCTGAAGCCGACGGCGTCGCTCGACGCGCTGATCGCGGGTGCCGCGGCGGAAAGCCTGCGGCTCGATCCTGCGCGCACCGCGTCGGTGCTGTTCGCGCAAGGCGGTGCGCCACGGCCGGTCACGGGCCTGCTGCGCGAATCCGCATGACGCGGCGCGTGCCGGCGCGCTCGCGGCTGTCGTCGAAGCCCATTTATCGATGACTCGACAACACAACGGAGAAACCACCATGAAAACCCGCTTCGTTCCGCCAGCCGTGCTCGCCGTCGCATGCGCGACGCTGTTGTCCGCGTGTGTCGTCGAGCCGGCCAGGCCGCCGCAGCCCGCGCCCGTCGTCGAGGTCATGCCGCCGCCGCCCGCGCCCGGCTACCACTGGGCGAAAGGGCATTACCGGTGGGCCGGCAACCATTGGGCATGGGTGCCGGGGCACTGGGCCGCCGTGTATTGAGCGGCCTCGTCGGCCGCTGTATGCGGGCGCGTCTCGTCGGCGGCGCAGCAGGATGCCTGCGCCGCCCGCGTCCGACGCCCGAACCGTTTCCTTGAAAAGGGCGCGATTAGGCGCTAGTGTTAAACACACTGCGCACCCGCTTCTGTCCCCGCGGCACGACGGCGACGACGGGTGTCTCGATCGTGCCGGCGTGCCACACGCATGATCGTCCAGCGCGCCGTTGTTGTCTCCACGACAAGCCGAACGAGGACGCCGGTGACGTATCGCATCGCCTTGCTCATCACCGTGCTGATTGCGCCATGCCTGCGCTGGAGCGCGCCGGCATGGGCGGCCGGGCCGGCCACGGCGCCGGCGCCGGACACGATGGAGGCACGCGTGATGGGCTGCGCCGCCTGCCACGGCGCGCACGGCGAGGGCACCGACAACGACTACTTCCCCCGGCTCGCCGGCAAGCCCGCCGGCTACCTGTACCGGCAACTGCGCGCGTTTCGTGACGGCGGGCGCAAGTATCCGCCGATGAACTACCTGCTCGCCTATCTGCCCGACGCGTACCTGCGCCAGATCGCCGACTATTTCGCTGCGCAGCATCCGCCGTTTCCGCCGCCCGCGGCGCCCGCCGTCGATGCGCAGGCGCTCGCGCGCGGCCAGGCGCTCGTGACCGACGGCGATCATGCGCGCGGCGTGCCCGCGTGCGCGACGTGCCACGGCCGCGAGCTGACCGGCATGACGCCCGCGATCCCCGGGCTGCTCGGGCTGCACGCGACGTACATCAGCGCGCAGCTCGGCGCGTGGCGCTACGGCACGCGGCGGGCCGCGGCGCCGGATTGCATGCACGACATCGCGACGCGGCTGTCCGAACGCGACATCACCGCGGTCGCCGCGTGGCTGGCCGCCCAGCCCGCGCCGGCAAACCCGGTGCCGGCCGCCGAAGACCGATCGAGGTTGCCGCTCGCCTGCGGCAGCCTGTCCAACTAGCCGGAGACGCGCCGTGATCCGCCCGCGCATCCTCGCCCCGTTCGCGATCCTGCTGGCCGGCATCACGATGACGCTCGCCGGCGCGCACGCGGCGGATTCGGCGCTGCCGACCGATCACGCGCAACGGCTCGCGCGCGGCGAGTACCTGGCCCGCGCGGGCGATTGCGTCGCGTGCCACACGGTGCCGGCCGGCAAGCTGTTCGGCGGCGGCCGGCCGATGGAAACGCCGTTCGGCACGCTGTATTCGTCGAACATCTCGTCGGACAAGGAGACGGGCATCGGCGGCTGGAGCGCGGGCGATTTCTATCGCGTGATGCACGAAGGCAAGTCGCGCGACGGTGCGTATCTGTATCCGGCGATGCCTTTCGGTTCCTACACGAAGGTGACGCGCGCCGATTCCGACGCGATCTTCGCGTACCTGCTGTCGACGCCGCCGATCCACCAGCCGAACCGGCCGCACGCGCTGCGCTTCCCGTTCAACCAGCGCCAGCTGCTGCTCGGCTGGCGCACGCTGTTCTTCCGCGAGGGCGAGTTCAAGCCCGATCCGGCGCAGTCGGCCGAATGGAATCGCGGCGCGTATCTGGTCGAAGGGCTCGGCCACTGCACGATGTGCCATACCGAGATCAACGCGCTCGGCGGCAATACGCGCTCGAAGGAGTACCAGGGCGGCCTGATCCCGCTGCAGGACTGGTATGCGCCGTCGCTGACGTCGAACCGCGAGGCCGGGCTCGGCGAATGGAGCATCGGCGACATCGTCGACCTGCTGCACGCGGGCATCTCGGCTCGGGGCGCGGTGTACGGCCCGATGGCGGAAGTCGTCTACGACAGCTTCCAGTACCTGAACGAGGACGACGTGCGCGCCGTCGCGGTCTACCTGAAATCGCTGCCGGGGCGCACGGGCGAGGCCGACACCGGGCGGCCGCAGCCGCTCGTGACCGAGGAAACCAACCGGCTCGCGCCGCTCGGCAGGAAGATCTACGAAGCGCAATGCGCGCTGTGCCACGCGAAGGAAGGGCAGGGCATGCCGCCGCATTTCCCGCCGCTCGCGAACAACCAGTCGATCCAGATGACCTCGTCGGTCAACCCGATCCGCATGGTGCTGAACGGCGGCTATGCGCCCGGCACGCGCAAGAACCCGATGCCGTACGGCATGCCGCCGTTCGCGCAGGCGCTGTCGGACGAGGAGGTCGCGGCCGTCGTCACCTATATCCGCACCGCGTGGGGCAACCACGGCAAGCCGGTGAGCGCGCAGGACGTCAACGCGCTGCGCTCGGCGCCGATCTTCTGAGGACACGATGATGCATTCACCCGCGCCGGGCGACGGCGCTCCCGATCAGGAAACCGAACGTGTCGACGAGATCGTGCGGCGCGGGCCGCATGGCGCGCTCGCGCTTGCCGGCACCGCGACGGCGATCGTCATCGCGCTCTGGTTCGCGTTCTATTTCCTGGTGTTCCTGCCGCGCGGCGTCATCCAGTAAGCCCGGACACCATGGCGAATTCATCCGTTCCGGGCCGCCCCGATTCCGCCGAGGTCGCCGCCCGCATCGAGCGGCGCTGGGCGAGCGTGATGCTGGGCATCGTCGCGGTGCTCGTGGGCATGGTCGTCTATACCGGCGTCCACCTCGCGATGATGCCGCCGTCGCGCGTCGAGACGATCCGGCCGGAGTCGCTGCACGTGAGCGGCGAATTCGTCGAAAGCAACCTCGGCAGCGCGCTCGAGCCCGACGGCTCGGTGACGGTGCGCATCGTCGCGCAGCAGTATTCGTTCACGCCGCAGTGCGTGCTGGTGCCGGCCGGCACGCCGGTGACGTTCCGCGCGACCAGCGCGGACCTCGTGCACGGCTTCCTCGTGACCGATACGAACATCAACTCGATGGTCGAGCCCGGCTACATCGCGACGTTCCGGACGCATTTCCCGCAGCCCGGCGATCACCTGATGCCGTGCCACGAGTATTGCGGCACTGGCCACCAGGGGATGTGGGCGCATGTGAAAGTCGTCGACAAGGCCGCGTTCCTGCAGTTGGCCGCCCATTCGCGGAGACTGAGCTGTGTTGAATAGCAAACGCCTCGTGCTTGCGCATTTCTGGCTCGCCTTCGTCACGTTCGGCGTCGCGCTGCCGCTCGGCGCGTGGCAGATGATCGTGCGCAGCCCGCTGCATGCGTGGCTGCGCGATCCCGAGCTGTACTACCGCTCGGTGACCGAACACGGCACGGTGATGGGCTACGTGTTTCCGACGCTGGTCGCGATGGGCTTCGGCTACGCGGTGACGGAACTGGCGCTGAAGCGCCCGCTGGCCGGCCTGCGCTGGGCGTGGGGCGGGTTCGCGCTGGTCGCGCTCGGGGCCGCGACGGCGAGCGTGCCGGTCGCGCTGGGGCGCGCGTCGGTGCTGTACACGTTCTATCCGCCGATGATCGGCCATGCGCTCTATTACATCGGCGTCGTGCTGGTGGTGGTCGGCTCGTGGGTCTGGGTCGCGCTGATGTCGATCAACCTCGCCGCGTGGAAGCGGGACAATCCCGGCAAGACGGTGCCGCTCGCGATGTTCGCGACGGTCGCGGGCGCGTACCTGTGGGGCTGGACGGCGGTGGGCGCGGCGCTCGAGGTGATCTTCCAGATCCTGCCGGTGGCGCTGGGGTTCCGGACCACCATCGATGCGGGGCTCGCGCGCGTGTTCTTCTCGTGGACACTGCACGCGATCGTCTATTTCTGGCTGATGCCGGCGTACATCGCGTACTACACGATCGTGCCGCGCGCGATCGGCGGCCGGCTCTACAGCGATGCGATGGCGCGCATCTCGTTCATCCTGTTCCTCGTGGTGTCGATGCCGATCGGGCTGCATCACCTGTTCGTCGATCCGCAGGTCGGGGCCGGCTTCAAGTTCCTGCAGTCGGTGTTCACGTCGCTGGTCGCGGTGCCGACGCTGCTCACGATCTTCACGATCTGCGCGTCGGTCGAGATCGCCGCGCGGCTGCGCGGCGGCAAGGGCGCGTTCGGCTGGCTCGCGGCGCTGCCGTGGGACAACCCGCAGATGCTCGCGCTGGCGTTCTCGTTCGTGATGCTCGGCTTCGGCGGCGCGGGCGGCCTGATCAACATGAGCTACCAACTCGATGCGACGATCCACAACACGCAGTGGATCACCGGGCACTTCCACCTGATCTTCGCCGGCGCGATCGTCACGATGTACTTCGCGATCGCGTACGACCTGTGGCCGCACCTGACCGGGCGCGCGCTGGACAGCCGGCGCCTGATGCGCTGGCAGCTCTGGCTGTGGTTCGTCGGCATGATCGTCACGACCTTTCCGTGGCACTGGGTCGGCATCCTCGGCATGCCGCGCCGCATGGCCTATTACGACTACGAGGATCCGGGGCTCGCGGCGCAGGCGGTGTGGGTCGCGATGTCGGCGATCGGCGGGCTGATCCTCGTGGCGTCGGCGATCCTGTTCTTCGTCGTGCTGATCCAGGGGCATCGCGCGCCGCGCGTCGAGCCCGACGCGTACCGGTTCAGCGCGCCCGTGCACGAAACGCCGACGGTGCCCGTCGCGCTCAACGGCTTCGCGCTGTGGCTCACGCTGATGATCGGCCTCACGATCGTCAACTACGGCTACCCGATCGTGCAGCTGATGGCGCGCGACGATACGTCGGTGCCCGCGATCATGATCGGAGGGCCGCGATGAGCGACGAACGCCTGTTCTCGTGGCGCAACCCGTGGTTCCGGGCCAGCGTCGGCGCGACGCTCGGCGTTGCGCTGGTGGCCGCGCTCATCGGCTTCGTGTGGCTGCCGTCGGTGCAGCCCGATGCGCAGTTTCGCGGCGTATGGAACGCGATCTGCAGCGCCGCCGGCACGCCGCGCAAATGGCAGGCCGGCCGCGACGACGGGGTGGCGCCCCCGTATCCGCTCAGCCGCGTGGCGGTGACGCCGCAATTGCTGGCGGATGCGACCCGGCTGTCGATCGGCCGTGGCGCGACCCTGTCGCTGCGCTGCACGATGTGTCATGGCGAGAAGGGCGTGAGCGACGCGAATTCGCCGAACCTGGCCGGGCAATACGCGATCGCCGTGTACAAGCAGCTGCAGGATTTCGCGAGCGGCGCGCGGCGCAACGCGGTGATGTCGCCGATGGTGCGCGGGCTGAGCGATCAGGACATGCGCGACCTGGCCGCGTACTACGCATCGCTGCCGCGTCCGGCGCCCGCGCGTGCGGGCGAAGCGGCCGAGATGCCGGACATCGTCGCGCACGGTGCGCCGATGCGCAATATTCCGGCCTGCGCGGCCTGTCACGGCGGGGTCGATCACCAGACCGGCAGCCCCTGGCTCGACGGCCTGCCGGCTGCCTACACGAAGATGCAACTGCTCGACTTCGCGAGTGGCGCGCGCCGCAACGATCCGTCCGAACAGATGCGCAACATCGCGCGCAACATGACGCCGGCCGAAATGGCGGCGGCGGCCGACTGGTATGCGAGCGTGACGCGCTGACCGCCGTTCATCGCCGCTCACCAGTCGATCCGGTGCTTCTCCTCGGTTTCGCGGTGCCGCAGGTCGTCGTCCGCGTGCAGATACTGGCTCGTCGTGGTCAGCGATACGTGGCCGAGGTTGTCGCGCACGAGGCGCAGGTCGAGCCGGCCATCGGCCATGTGCGAGCCCGCGCTGTGACGCAGCCAGTGCGCGGACGCCTGTTCGAGCACGCGCGCCTGTTCCGCGCCCGCGTCGCCTTGCGCGCGCAGCCGGTCCGCCGCATGCCGGAACACGGTCTTGACGATCAGGTGCAGCGCCGCGCGCGTGAGCGGCCGCTGCGCGTGCCCGACCGGCAGCACGAGCGGCGTGGCCTCGCCGGCAAGGGGCAGCGCGGGCAGCCCGAGCGCGCGCCGGTAGCGCGACAGCTCGGCCATCATCTCGTCGGTCGCGGGCACGAGCCGTTGCCGGTCGCCCTTGCCGGTCACGTCGAGCCACCACCGGTCGCGCCCGTCCGCATCGCGCCGGCAGAAGAACTGGCCCATCGTGTTCTGCGCGACCTCGGTGATCCGCAGGCCGCCGAGATACAGCAGCGTGAACAGCCAGCGTGCGCGGTCGGCGTGAAAGGCGGCGCGCGCGTCGTCGCGCGGCATCGCGTCGATGCCGTCCTTCACCGCCTGCCACAGCGCCGGCCCGAGATAGCGCGTGACGCGCGGCGCGGGCCGGCGCATCCGCTGCCGCGACAGCGCGAGCGGATTGCCGGCCAGATAGCCGGCCTGCACGAGCCACGAGAACATCACGTTCAGGATCACCAGCGCCTGGCGCTGGCTGGCCGGCGACAGCGGCCCGTGAAACGGCCGCCAGCGCGGGTCGCCGCGCGGCTGCTTGCGCCCGCCGTTCGCGCACCACAGGTCGGCCGGCGCGGGCGCGAGCAGGAACTGCCGGTAGACCATCAGGTCTTCGTGCGTCAGCGACGACAGCGGCTTGCCGCAGCCGATCACGGCCCACAGCAGCAGGCGCTCGGCTTCCTTGCGATAGTTCTGGAAGGTGGTCGGCGTGTCGACGAAGCGGGCGAGCCACGCGCGCACCGCGTCGAGATCGTTGGCTGCGGCGATCTGCGCGTGCCGGCCCGGCGCGCGGTTGGTGCCGCTGCGACCGTCGAGCGCGGCCGGGACGGTCAGCGCGTCGATCGGAACGGGCCGCAGCGCGGGATCGGAAGGAACGGGCGAGGTCATGCGAATCGGGGGCCGTCCGCGCGCATCGCGGAACCGGCGCACGCCGGCAACGGGCGCGCCGGCCGGCGGCGCGGGTATGCGAATGGACGAGGGCGGCGGTTCAGGGCGGAGTCATGAAAAGCGTTCGCGAGCGGCGATGGTACACGATGGCCGCATGCGCGGCGCGCTGAACGGCACGCGCGTCAGCGCGGCGCGT
This sequence comes from Burkholderia sp. SRS-46, assembly GCF_004343775.1. GTDB lineage: Bacteria > Pseudomonadota > Gammaproteobacteria > Burkholderiales > Burkholderiaceae > Burkholderia. The sequence continues at coordinate 48,102 of NZ_PTXL01000015.1, forward strand.
GCGTCGGCGCCGGCCGGGATGCGACAGCCTGCTGTTGCACCGGCACGCCGATGCGCCGGAACACGAGCGCCGACAGCAGCGTGATCGCGCCGATGCACACGAACGCGAGCATGAACCCGCCCGAGGCGGACCCGAAGCGCGCGGAGAACACGTTCACGAGTCCGCCGCCGATCGACACGCCGAGCGCCATCGCGAGCATCTGCATCATCGTGAACAGGCTGTTGCCGCTCGCGGCGTCGGCATGTGACAGATCCTTGAGCGTTACGCTGTTCATCGCCGCGAACTGCATCGAATTGGCCGCGCCGAACACGACGAGCAGCGCGCCTTCGAGCCACGGCGACGGCTGTCCGGACACGAGCGCGAACGCGGCGATGGTCACGCCGATGATCAGCGTGTTGACGACGAGGAACGCCGGATAGCCGTAGCGCTGCACGAGCGGCGCGATCCGGCGTTTCGACAGCACGCCCGCGATCGCGGCCGGCAGCATCATCAGGCCCGAGCGCAGCGGCGTGTAGCCGAGCTGCACCTGCATCAGCAGCGGCAGCATGAACGGCACGGCGCTCGAGCCGATCCGGCACAGCAGGTTGCCGAGCAGGCCCGCGCCGAAGTTCGGCTCGCGAAACAGGCCGAGCCGGAACAACGGCCGCGCCCGCACGCGCGCGTACGGGACGTACGCCAACGCGGCGGCGGCGCCGAGCGCCGCGAACCCGGCCGACCACACGGTGTGATGCGCGCCCACCGGCGGATCGACCGCGAGCGACAGCAGGATCATCGCGGCCGACAGCAGCGCGCAGCCGACGAAGTCGAACGGCGGCGGCTGCGTCGCCTGATCGTGCGGCAGGTAGCGCCGCACCGCGACGAAGCCGAGCGCGCCGACCGGCACGTTGACGAGAAAGATCCAGTGCCACGACACGCTTTCCGCGAACCAGCCGCCGAGCGTCGGGCCGAAGATCGGGCCGAGCTGCCCCGCGATCGACACGAACGCGAGCGCCGATACGTATTGCTCGCCGGGCACGCTGCGCAGCACCGCGAGCCGGCCGATCGGCATCAGCATCGAGCCGCCGACGCCTTGCAGCGCGCGCGCGACGACCAGCTGGTCGAGCGACTGGGCCGCGGCGCAGCACACCGAGCCGAGCACGAACACCAGGATCGCGATCGAGAACACCCGCCGCGTGCCGAAGCGGTCGGCGAGCCAGCCGGACGCGGGCGTGAGCATTGCCATCGTCAGCGTGTAGACCACCACCACGGGCTGCATCGCGAGCGGCGACGCGTGCAGGCTGCGGGCGATGGACGGCAGGGCGGTATTGACGATCGTCGTGTCGAGCGTCTGCATGAAGAACGCGGATGCGACGATCCAGAGCAGCGCGGTGTGTGACGTGATACGGGGCATGGCGAAATCGGTTGAGGCGCGACCGGGGCGGTCGAATGCGTCGTGCCGCCCGGCGGCGCGGCGGGCGCGGCGCAAGCGGCGGACGGCAGATAGCGACCGATGTTATCGGGTCGCGTGGCAATCGGGAAGTGGTTGCGCGCCGCCGGTCAACAGCGCGAGCCTGCCGGGGCTGCCGGACGTGGCGTTCATCGCGCTCGCGACGAAGCGGCTCGGCCAGCCGGCGGGCACGCTGTTCGAACTGCCTGGCGCGCGGCGACCTGCGCGCGCCGTCGCTGAGCGCGTAGCGGGCGAGGGCAATCGTTCCGTCAGGTGACGCCGGATATCGGCGGCCGACGTGACCGCGTGCGGCAAGGGACGTACGTCGCTTGACGAGCTCACCCGCCCGCCGGCACCAGCGCGAGACGCTTGCACGCACAGCGCTCGACGCTCGCCAGGTCGGTCGGAATCGTCACGTAGCGGCCGTTCGCCCACTCGTCCATCCGGTCCGAATACCACGCCGAAAACCGGTTTCCGGATTGACCGACCGGCATCGCGAAGCGGGCGGCATCCGGCGCGGCCATGTCGATCACCATCCGCATCGCGGCGGCCATCTTCGTCTCGTAGGGCGCGGCGGCGTCGCTGAAATCGTTGCCGCCGACGTCCACCGTCGTCATGTCGCCGCCGAACGGCACGCGTACGTCGAACCAGCGCGCGAGCCACGGCACCTGATGGAACGGCCGGTGACGCGCGAGCGCGGCGTGCGCGTCGCCCCAGCGCCACGCGCGCGGGTCGTCCCCGTAGCGCCGCTCAAGGTCGCGCAGCGCGGCCCGCAGCGCCGCGCCGACCTGCGCGGAGCAAGGTGCGCGCGCCGCCGCGCCCGCCGCTTTTCCGCACCACGCGGCGCCGATCGCCGGATCGCGCAACGCGTTCAGCAACGCCTGATGCAGGTTGCGCTGGCGCCAGTATTCGGCGAACAGCTCGCGCCCGGCGCGCGGCTCGAAGATCGCCTGCGTGACCGCGCGTTCCCATGCGTCGGCGATCAGCGGTTCCGCCTCGTCCGCGCGCGCGACGCGATCCCAGCGCTGCAGCCGCGCGAGCGCGTCGGCTTCGTCGCGATCGGCCGGCGGGCCGGCCCGGGCGATCAGCAGCGGCAGCAGGTCGGCCTGCGACGACGACTGGATGTCCGCCTGGATCGCCGCGAAGCTTTCCAGCGAATGCGTGGCCCGCGCGTCGAGCAGCGCCGTGATCCGCTTGTAGCGGTATGGCAGCACCCATTCGCCGCTGAGGAAATACGGGTAGCCGGGCGGCACGATCCGGTTGTTCGCGGTCACGATGCGGCCGGCCGGCGGATTGAGCGCCTGCGGCAACGCGTCGAACGGCACGAAGCCGTCCCAGTCGTAGCGCGCGTCCCAGCCCGGCGCCGGCACTTCGGTCATCAGGTCGTTGTCGCGGCGGCGGATCGGCACGCGCCCGGGCGCGACGAAGCCGATGTTGCCGTGGCGATCGGCATACACGATGTTCTGCTGCGGCGCGTCGAACTTCGCCGCGGCGCGCAGGAATTCGCCCCAGTCGCGCGCATGGTCGAAGCCGAGCCCGGCCTCCAGCGTCGTGTCGTCGGGCATCAGCGCGGTCCATTGCAGCGCGAGCACGTAGCGGCTCGAGCGGCGCAGCGCGTCGCGGGCGTTCGCGGACACGTCGCTGATCACGGGCCCGTGCCGCGTCTCGCGCACGGTCCAGCGGACGGCCGGCTGGCCTTTCACGCCGATCGTCTCGGTGTGCGTCGCGAAGCGGGCCCAGCCGTCCGGCGTGCGGTAGAAGTCGGGCCGCGCGGGGTCGACCTGCTCGATGAACAGATCCTCGACGCTCGTGCCGGTGTTGGTCATGCCCCATGCGATCTGCTCGTTGTGGCCGATCAGCACCATCGGCAGGCCCGGCACGGTGCCGCCCGCGACGTTCAGCCGGTCCGAGCGCAGATGCGCGAGATAGAACAGCGGCGGCGCCGACAGGCCGAGGTGCGGGTCGTTCGCGAGCATCGGCATGCCGCTTTCCGCGCGGCTGCCGGCCACCACCCAGTTGTTCGAGCCGAGCCCCTCGACGTGCGGCAGCGGCTGCGCGTCGAGCGCGGCGGCGGCTGTCACGGCCAGCGCCGACAAGCCGCGCAGCATCGGCACGTAGTCGACCGTCGCCATGGGCGTTGCGTCTTCCGGCGCGGTCGTGACGAGCTGGCGGATCTGCGCGAGCGGCAGCCGCTGCGCGAGCCGCATCCGTTCGATCGCCAGCGCCATGTTGCCGCCGAGATCCCACGCGAGCACCGACAGCCAGGCCACCGAATCCGCCGGGGCCCACGGCGCGGGCGCGGGCGCGCCGGTCAGCAGGTATTCGATCGGCAGCGCCCGGCCGCGCGTGGCCAGGTACGCGTTGATGCCCGCCGCATAGCGTTCGAGCGCGAAGCGGCCGTCCGGCGACAGGTGCCGATAGATGCGCTCGGCATTGCGCTTCACGCCGAGCGTGCGCATGAACTGGTCGATCGGCAGCGTGCGCGCGCCGAGCACTTCGGACAGCGTGCCCGATGCGATGCGCCGGTTCATGTCGAGCTGCCACAGCCGGTCCTGCGCATGGACGTAGCCCAGCGCGAAATACGCATCGCCGTCGGCATGCGCGACGATGTGCGGAATGCCATGCGCGTCGCGGGCAACGTCGACGCGCGCGGCGGGCGCGAACGCGGGCGGCACGGCGACGGTGCCTTCGAGCGTCGGCAGCGACGCGCGGCCGTACAGCACGACGCCGCCGCACGCGATCGCGATCAGCAGGATGAAGACCAGCCCGACCCGGCGAAGTATGCGAGGCAGCAAGATATCCGTCTCCTGGATGGACGCGCCGTGCCGGACATTATCGCAGCGGCCGGGTTGCCGCGAGCGTGCGCCGGGCGCCGTCGTGGATCGCGGCATAACCTTATGCGAATTGCTTGGTTCGGCCTGCACGCGGGCGGCCGTATCGTTCACGGTTATCGCGGGCCGCCGCCCCAGGCGGCCCGCGAACGATCTGAACACAGGAGAATGCGACCATGAGTCGGGACGTGCTGTTTCTGCTGGAACCGGGCTTCGCCGATCCGAAGCATCCGGGCGAACGCTTCGTCTGCCCGCACGGGCTGTCGATCGAGGGGCTGCTGGCGAGCGACCCGTCGCGCGCGGCGGCGCTCGACGTGAAGCGCATCGGCTTCGCGCGGCCGCGCCACGACGTGATCGCGGCGCTGGACGAAGCGCACCAGGGCCTGCCGGCGCTCGTGCTCGGCGCGGGCCACCCGGTGCCGCCGGATGCGCTGGCGCTCGGCGACGTTCGTTACGTCACCGACCCGCGGCGCATCGTCGAATTGCTCGCGGAGCGCCACGGTTTTCCGAAGGTGCATTGACGCGCGGCGGCGCGTCGCGTGTCAGCCCATCAATACGGGCGAGTTGCAGATGCACGCGTAGAGCTCGGTGTAGCGGCTGACGGCCGCCGCCGAGTCGAACTTGCGCCGGGCCGTCTCGAAGCCGGCGTGGCCCATCGTGTCGGCGCGCGACGTATCCGACCACAGCGCCTGGATGCGTTGCGCGAGCAGCGGGATGTTGCGCGGCGGAATCAGATATCCGGTCGTCCCGTCGTCGATGAGGTCCGGCAGCCGGCCGACCGTGGTGCCGATCACCGGGCGCCCGGCCCACATCGCTTCGAGTGCGGAGATGCCGCAGGTTTCGAAGTAATTCGGCATGCAAAGCATGGTCGCGTTCCGGTACGCGTGGAATTTCGCGTCGCCTTCCAGCCAGCCGACGAACTCGACCTGCCGCCCGATTCCGAGCGATTCGGCGAGGCTGCGCCACGGCGCGGTGTCGCCGCCGCCCGCGACCTTGAGCGGGATCGTCAGCCCGCGCTGGCGGAGCATGCAGAGCGCATGCAGCAACTCGGTCAGGCCCTTGTGCTCGACGAGGTTCGCGGAAAACAGCACGTAGCGGCCGTCGGCGGCGCGATCGGCGCGCAGCAGCAGGTTCCGTTCGAATTCACCGGCATAGTCGCCGATCACCGTCGATTGGGTGCCGGCGCCGGCGCCGACGCACGCGATCATTTCACGATGAAGGGCATCCGACGCGACGACACGCGCATCCGCGCGCGATACCAGGAAATCGACCGCCGCTCGATACAGCCGGCCGGCCGTTCGGTAGCGGGCGAAGCATTCGCCCGAGTGGACATGCAGGATGCAGCGGCGCCGCAGGCGCTTTGCGATCGCAAAGTACGCGGTTGTTCGCAGCAGCGAGCCCGGCGACGTCACGTGGAACTGGACGAGGTCCGCCCACAGCGCGCGCAGCACGAAATGCAGGAAGTCGAAGGTCGCGAACAGCACGAGGTTCGCGGGCGACGCGCAATCGCGCGTGCCGAAGAACGCGGCGTCGATATGGTGCGCGCGCAACTGCTCGGCTTTCGCCTGAAGATTGGACAGGACGGTTGCGACACCCTGGTGGCGTGCGTTTCCCGGCCCAACGTGCAGCACCCGGAGATTCCGGTCGTCATGGGCAGTCATCTTGGTCTCTCGCTTCTGATTGTTGGTCGACAACGCAGGGACGAGGACGCTGCACACGGCAGACCTTGAATCTCGGGAGCCTGTGTAAGACAGCATAGGCAAACGAGCTTCAAGGTCCAGCGCAAGATCGTTAATTTTCGGTAACGCCGGGATGGCGACGCGTAATTTTTTCCGGATGCAAGCCGCTTACAGCACCTCGATCGCGAGCGCGATGCCCTGGCCCCCGCCGATGCACAGCGTCACGATGCCACGCCGGATGCCGTCGCGCTTCATCGAATGGATCAGGCGGGTGGTGAGCACCGCGCCCGTCGCGCCGATCGCATGGCCGTGCGCAATCGCGCCGCCGTCGACGTTGACGAGTTCCTCGTCGATGCCGAGCTGGCCCGCCACCGCGATCGGCACCGCCGCGAACGCTTCGTTGATCTCGAAACGCTCGACGTCCCGCAGCCCCCAGCCGGCCCGGTCGAGCGCGATTTTCACCGCGGGAACGGGGCCAAGGCCGAACATCCCGGGCTCGACGGCGGCGATGCCGAACGAAACGACGCGGGCACTCGGTACGATCCCGTGCGCGTCGGCGAACGCGCGGTCCGCCACCAGCATCGCCGACGCGCCGCTGTTGAGGCCCGGCGCGTTGCCGGCGGTGATCGTGCCGTCCGGGCGGAACGCGGGCTTCAGTTTCGCGAGCGTCTCGAGCGTCGTATCGGGGCGGGGCGTCTCGTCCCGTGCGAACGCCACGCGCGCCTTGCGCTGCAGGACTTCGACCGGCGTCAGTTCGGCGTCGAATTTCCCGTCGGCAAGCGCGGTCGAGAAGCGCTGCTGCGAGCGCAGCGCCCAGCGGTCCTGGCGGTCGCGCGAGATGTCGAGCTGGCGCACGAGATCCTCGGTATGCCATCCGGAATGCTGGTCGGAGAACGCATCGACGAGGCCGTCGCGCAGCATGCTGTCATGGATCGGGGCCTCGCCCATCCGGTAGCCAAAGCGTGCGCCTTCGAGCAGGTACGGCGCGCGCTCCATGCTCTCCATGCCGCCGGCGACGGCCGCGTTCGCGAAGCCCAGCAGGATTTCCTGCGCGGCATTGACGATCGCCTGCGCGCCGGAGCCGCAGACCCGGTTGACCGTCAGCGCGGGAACCGCGACCGGAATGCCGGCGCCGATCGACGCCTGCCGCGCGGGGTTCATCTTGTTGCCGGCTTGGATCACGTTGCCCATCACGACCGTGTCGACGGCCGCGCCGTCCAGGCCGCTGCGCCGCAGGGTTTCGCGCACGGCGATCGAACCGAGCTCGGTGGCGGGCGTGTCCTTCAACGAGCCGTTGAACGTGCCGATCGGCGTTCGGACGGGGTGGCAGATGACGACTTCGCGTGTACTCATGATGCATTCCTCGATCACGTTGACATGAGCGCGAGCGGTGCACGTCGCGCAAGGATTCCGGCTCATGGGGCCTTATGCATATGCATAGTTATATATGTATATGCATATTGTCAACGCTGAATTCGGGCGGCGGCGCCAGGCGGATCTCGCAAAATTCCTTGACTATCTATCTATGAGTAGATAAAGTTCGTCGCATGGAAACGAAATCGACCGTCCGCGAACAGATTCTCGACCACGCGATCACGCTGATGATGCTGCGCGGCTACAACGGCTTCAGCTATCGCGATCTGTCCGACCTGGTGGGCGTGAAGACGTCGAGCATCCACTACTACTTCCCGTCGAAGGACGACCTCGTGCTGGAAGCGGTGGCGGCATACAGCACCGACGTGCTGGCGGCCATGCGGGCGATCGATCCGGCGCTGCCGGCCGACGTGAAGCTGAGCCTCTACACGAAGCTGTTCGGCCGCACGCTTGGCGACGGCAACCAGATCTGCCTGTGCGGAATGCTTGCCGCCGACATCGAATCGCTGCCCGAGAACGTGCGGCAGGCCGTGCAGGCATTCTTCAAGGCCAACGAGAACTGGCTGGCGGAGGTGCTCGCGCAGGGCGCGACGGAAGGCACGCTGGCGTTCAGCGGCAAACCGGAAACCGCGGCGCGCACGCTGTACGCGGCGTTCCAGGGCAGCGTGCTGGCGAGCCGGCTGTTTCAGACGCGGGCGCGCCTGGAGGATATCGAGGCGGTCTGGAAGACCGCGCGCTGAAGAAGGTGAACAGGCGGGTGACCGCCTTTTGATTGGCCTGGTTGTCTATCTTGTAGTAGGTAGGTTTCTTGCAGGCGCTCCGGCATCTGCATTTTTTGTGACGGGTTGTCTATCTATCAGTAGATAAAATTGATTGTATCGGCCCCGTTTGACTGTTGTTGCATCCCTCACTTGGAAAAGGAGTCTGTCATGTCGATCGAAAACGTCCTCTATCGTGCTCACGCAAAGGCAACCGGCGGCCGCGACGGCCGGGCGGTGGTGCCCGAGAGCAATCTGGACCTGAAGCTCACGACGCCGCGCGAATTGGGCGGCGCGGGCGGAGCAGGGGCCAACCCCGAGCAGCTGTTTGCCGCCGGCTACAGCGCGTGCTTCATCGGCGCGATGAAATTCGTCGCCGCCCGCGACAAGATCGCGATTCCCGCGGACGCGTCCGTCGAGGGCAGCGTCGGGATCGGTGCGATTCCGAACGGCTTCGGCATCGAGGTCGAGCTGAAGATCTCGCTGCCGGGCCTTGATCGCGAGATCGCGCAAACGCTGGTCGATCGCGCCCACATCGTGTGCCCGTACTCGAATGCGACGCGCGGCAACATCGACGTCACGCTCACACTGGCTTGACCGTTTCCACCTCGCTCACGTACACGTAATCAGGAGTCCATCATGAAGATCGTCAAGCCCCTGCTGATCGCCGCCGCCGTCGCGGCCCTGTCGTCCGCCGCGTTCGCCGCCGAGCCGGCCGCGGCAGTCGGCCCCGACGCGGTCACCACGAAATTCCTCGCCGCGCTCAACCGCCGGAAGGGGCCCGGCCTCGAGGCGCTGAGCCCCGCGAAGGCGCGCCAGGTGCTCGTCGACGCGCAGAACGGCGTCAAGGTCGACCTGTCGGGCATCGACATCGCGAACCGCACGATCGAGCAGGACGGCATCAGCGTGCCGATCACGATCGTGCGGCCGCAGGGCGTGACGGGCACGCCGCCGGTGTTCATGTTCTTCCACGGCGGCGGCTGGATTCTCGGCGATTTCCCGACGCATGAACGGCTCGTGCGCGATCTTGTCGTCCAGTCGGGCGCGGTGGCCGTGTTCGTGAACTACACGCCGTCGCCGGAAGCGCAGTACCCGGTCGCGATCAATCAGGCCTATGCGGCGACGAAGTGGGTGGCCGCGCACGGCGCCGAGCTCGGCGTCGACAGCAGCCGGCTGGCCGTCGTCGGCAATAGCGTCGGCGGCAACATGGCCGCTGTGGTGTCGCTGATGGCGAAGGACAAGGGCGGCCCGGCGCTCCGCTTCCAGGGATTGCTCTGGCCCGTCACCGATCACAACTTCAACAACGGCTCGTACGTCGCGTATCAGAAGGATCACTTCCTGACGCGCCCGATGATGAAGTGGTTCTGGGGCGCGTACACGAAGAGCGACGCGCAGCGCAACGAGATCTACGCATCGCCGCTGCGGGCGACCGAAGCGCAGTTGAAGGGGTTGCCGCCCGCGCTGATCCAGGTCGCGCAGTTCGACGTGCTGCGTGACGAGGGCGAGGCGTACGGCCGCAAGCTGGACGCCGCGGGCGTCGAAGCGACGACGACGCGCTACGACGGCACGATCCACGACTTCGGCCTGCTCAATGCGCTCGCCGACGATGCGCCGACGAAGGCTGCGCTCAAGGCGATGGCGGGGGAGTTGAGGACGCGCCTGAAGTAGCGCGGTTGGGGCACGCGCGCCGCGTCGGCGGCGCGCATGCCGGCGTGAATGCGAGAGGTTGGTCAGTGCGTCACGAAACCTGAAGCCGATATTGCCGCTCGACCGGACAACGCTCGAGATCGCACGCCGCTTCGTCACACAGTCGACAATTGCGAACCGAAGTCGACGCATCCGGCGACATGCTTTCGAGGAGCCGCTCGCAGATCGCGATCAACGCGGTTTGCATGTCGTCGGGCAGCTGATCCGTCAGCGCGCCGATCGCTTTTCGGCGCGCGTCCAGGACGATGCCGACGAGATGCTTCCCGGCAGGCGTCAGCGACACGAATACGGCACGTCGATCGGCTCCCGAGCTGCGCTCGACGTAGCCATCCTCGACCAAGCGCTCGACCAGCCGCACCACCGTCGAGTGGGCGAGCGCGAGCTGCTTCGCCAGCACGTCGAGTGTCACCGGCGGGCGCTGGCTCAAGAGCACCAGCGCAAAGACCGCGGTGTCGTTCAACTCGGAGACCGACGCGATCGCCTCCCGCAACCGATCCATGAGCACCAGCGAAAGCGCGCCGAGCATGTTGTCGAGTCGTTGCTTTTCCATAAATACCAAATTAGTATGTGTATGTACGACGCACATAACATTGTTGCGCCGAACGAAATTTTACTATCCGAGATAATCGGAAAAATTATTCACCGTTCATCGGTGATGGCGCCGGGGCTGCCTTAGCGGAGAGTTTGATGGATTCGTTCCTCACTATCTCATTCACCGTCCACGGAATACCGCGGAACGCATGCCGTTCCGTGTTTCCGGCCGTGCCCGCGCGTTTCACTTAACCAGTCAAGCAAATCTTTCACACCGGAACGCCGCCCGCGCAGGGCTGCGGGGCGGCGTATTGCCATTCGCAATGCAATCGAGGGATCCATGCAACTGTTTGAATTGATCGATACGGCGCCATGCCACGAAGACAAGCACGCTTCATACGGCGAGGACATTGACGAGACCAACCGCCAGCTGTTTGCGACGGCCGACAAGGCCGAGAAGAAGGAGATATTGTTTTCCTGGGCAAAGACGCATCAGCCGTGCATGCTGGGCCGGCTCGGATCATCCCGGAAGCGGGGCATCCAGATCTCCGTCATCGTCGTCGACGAAAACGATATCGCGAAGGGCGACGCTTGTCTCGAGCAGTATCTGCGGCAAAGCCGGCGCGAGTGGAAAGACGAATGCGCGCGGGGCGAGAGCGATGCCGTTCTGTATTTCCTGAACGTCGAAAAGCTGAGCCGCATCCCGCCGTCGGCCCGCCTGCTGGAAATCTTCACCCGCTTTTCGGACCTGATTTTCCACGAGTTCGGCCCGATCCAGCCGGACGTCATCTACACCGAGGCCGCGCCGCTGAAGGTCGAGGAGAAGCTCTACCTGTTCAAGGCCGGCATCAACTTCTTCCACACGACGGCTCACCTGACGTCGAACCACGATCGCCGCATTCCCGGCGGCGCGGTGATGTCGATCAATGCGGTCGGCCATTACGCGAACAACCTGATCAGCCAGGGCGTGTTCAAGGACGTGGACGAGGCGGTGGACGACATTCGCCGGTTCGCGTGGCAGTCGATCGGCAACGGCGGGATCAGCGCGCCGGGTGCGGCCACGACGAGCTGGCACAACATCGACCCGGGCAACACCTGCCCGTTCGGGAAGCGCCCATTGACTATCCCGGAAAACTTCTCGATCGCGAACTACACCGCGCGCTACCACACGGACATCCTGATCCCCCGGCGCCTGACGGAAGTGCCGACCACGCTCGGCGATCCGACCGTCGAGGACTGGAAGTGGCTGACGATCGAATACTTCACCGCGCGGCAGTACGAGCTTGGTTCCATCGACTTCGGGATGTTTCATGGGTATCCCGTCGATGACGAGGCGATCTATTTCAACCCGTTCCCGCCGATCCGCGCGGTCAATTCGCCGGACCTGGTCTACTGAGGTCGATGAACGTGCGAACGAATGAACGAAAGGGGATCGCGCTGACCATCCTGGCCACGCTCTGCTGGGGCGGCGGCATGGTCCTCAGCAAGCGCAGCCTTCGCGACGTCGACGAAACCACGTTGTTCGCGATCCAGTTGCTCGCGGCCTGGGGATGCATCCTGCTGCTCGTCCTGCTCGGCCGCAAGCTGTCGACGCGCGAATGGAAGCACGGCTGGCTCGGCATCCTGGAGCCCGGCGTGGCGTTCTACCTCGTGCTGATCGGCTTGAGCAGGACGAGCGCGATCAACGCCACGATCCTGCAGGCGATGGAGGGCTTGATGATCATCGGGCTCGCGTTCGCCTTTTTTCGTGACCGGGTGTCGTCCTCCGTATTGCTCTGGGGCGCGCTGTCGACACTCGGCGCGGTGCTCGTGACGACCAAGGAAAGCATTTTCACCGGTATATCGATCAATTCGGGAGATGGGCTGGTCCTGCTCGGCACGCTGTTCGCCGCCGCGTACGTGACCTTGTCCTCGCGCATCGTCGGCGGGCAGAACAGCGCCGAATCGCTCCTCTTCTGGCAATTGAGCGTTTGCGTGTTGCTGGTGCTGGGATATCTCGCGGTGACCGGCGGCCTTTCGTTCAAGCTCGCGCAGTTCAACGTCTACTCGCTGTCGTCGGGCGCGCTGTCGTACGGGCTGTCGTTCTACTTCTATCTGCGGGGGATGCGCTATATCCCCACGAGCCTGTCGGCCATTCTCCTGTGCCTCACGCCCATTTTCGGGGCATCGATGTCGGTGCTGTTCCTTTCCGAATCCATCAGCCTGCAGAATTTATTTGGTTTCCTGATGATTCTTGCATCGTCGGTCGCCATCACGCGGCGTTCCGGTGCAGCCGATTCCGAGCCGATCAAGGCGTGACGAAGGGGGGCTCCGCCGCGCTGAAGCCGTCGGTCGGGGCTCGCCCAAGCCCCTGTTCCATTTGACGGGCCGCAATCGCGTCTCTTAATCTTTGTTCGTTCGTTTGCCTCTCGCGTCGACCGGCCGAGGGGCAATCCGGTTGCCGACCGACAAGGAAAACATGGAAATCAAATGGATCGAGGACTTCATTGCGCTGGCCCAATATCAAAGCTTCTCGCGGGCAGCGGAGTTCCGCAATGTGACTCAATCCGGCTTCAGCCGGCGCATCCAGTCGCTCGAGCAATGGGTCGGCGCGGAGCTGATCGACCGCAGTAACTTTCCGCCCGTCCTGACGCCGGCCGGCCAGCTGTTTCGCGAAGCCGCCGACGATGTGCTGGCCAGGCTGTACGACACACGCGCGATCATCCGCACGGAACAGCGCATCGCCGGCAAGAGCCTGCAGATCGCGGCCGGCCACACCATCGCGCTGAATTTCCTGCCGGCCTGGCTCAAGGCGCTCTCCACGCATTTCGGCGAGGTGCGGGCGCGCGTCATTCCGACCAACGTTCACGATTCGATTCTCATGCTCGTGAACGGCAACTGCGAATTGATGTTCGCGTATCACCACCCCGAACTTCCGCTGCACCTCGATCCCGCACGGTATGAGCATGTCACGGTCGGCCTCGACACGCTGATGCCGGCCAGCCGGCCGAACCCGCGCTCGGCGCCCGCGTTTCGCCTGCCGGGCACGAAGAAGCAGCCGCTCCCGCTCATTTCGTACACGGACACCAGCTACTTCGGCCGGTGTCTGGCGCTGCTGCTCGGCCGGGCAACCGACGCGCCGGCGCTCCAGCTGCACTACGAGTCCGATATGGCGGAAGTGCTGAAGAAGCTTGTCATGGAGGGCGAAGGCGTCGCCTGGCTGCCGAAGAGCACGATTGCGAGGGAACTCGAGACGGGGGACCTGGTGCCGGCGGGGCCGGCGACCTGGAATCTGCAGGTCGAACTGCGCGTGTATCGCGATTCGTCGAATCGAAACGAATTCCTGGACGGCCTTTGGCACCATCTCCGTGCCGGCTCGGCCTCGCTGGCTTAGCGCGAACAGGCGCTAGGGTTTTCCCGCGTTATGCGGCGCTCGCATACGCACATGACGCAACCGCATCATTCTTGTGTCGACTGTCCCTACCATCCGTTCTGACGGTGAAAGCGGCGCTTGCGACAGCCGCTCGAGCCCTGACTTCGCGCATGCCGGCTTTCAGGCCGTCCTGCGCCGCCCACGGACGGATGCACATGAAAAATCGCCTTACCCTGTGGATCGCAGTCGGCATGATCCTTGGTGTCATTGCCGGCTATGCGTGCCACACGAGCATTTCCGACCCCGCGACGCTCAAGGCCGTCGCGGGCCATTTCTCGATCGTGACCGACATCTTCCTGCGGCTCATCAAGATGATCATTGCGCCGCTGGTGTTCGCCACGCTCGTCTCCGGCCTGGCGGGGATGGACGGCGGCCGGGACGTCGGGCGCATCGGCCTGCGCTCGGCAGGCTGGTTCCTGTGTGCGTCGCTGGTTTCGCTGGCGCTTGGCCTGCTCATGGCGAACCTGCTGGAGCCGGGCGCCGGCTTGCATCTGAGCGCGGGTGCGGCCGAGGTGAACACCGGCCTCAACACGTCGGCGCTGAACGCGCGCGACGTCATCACGCACGCGTTTCCGACGAGCCTGCTCGACGCCATGGCGCGCAATGACATCCTGCAGATTCTCGTGTTCTCGATTTTCCTCGGGATCGCACTCTCCGCGCTGAAGGCGGACGCGCGGGTCGGCATCGTCATTCAGGCGATCGACGGGATGGTTCCGGTCATGTTGCGTCTGACGAACTACGTCATGCGTGCCGCACCGCTCGGCGTGTTCGGCGCCATCGCGTCGGCGGTCACGCTGCGCGGCCTCGACGTGCTGTACACCTACGGGAAGCTGATCGGTTCGTTCTATCTCGGGCTGTTCGTGCTGTGGGCGATCCTGATCGGCGTGGGTTACGTGTTCCTCGGCCGGCGTATCGGCAGCTTGCTCAAGGCCGTTCGCGAGCCGGCCATGCTGGCGTTCTCGACGGCGAGCAGCGAGGCTGCCTATCCGCGCCTGACCGAGCAGCTCGAGAAGTTCGGCGTCGACAAGAAAGTGGTCGGCTTCACGCTGCCGCTGGGCTATGCATTCAACCTCGACGGCTCGATGATGTATCAGGCGTTCGCCGCCATCTTCATCGCGCAGGCCTTCGGCATCCACATGCCGCTCTCCGAGCAGGTCTTCATGTTGCTGATCCTCATGCTGAGCAGCAAGGGCATGGCGAGTGTGCCGCGCGGGTCGGTCGTGGTGGTCGCCGCGGTCGCGCCGCTGTTCCATTTGCCGGTCGCCGGGGTCGCCATGGTGCTGGCCATCGACCAGATTCTCGACATGGGGCGCACGATGACGAACGTTATCGGCAACAGCATCGCCACCGCGGTCGTCGCGAAGTGGGAGGGGGCCCGCGACGCGAATGCGATCGACTATCCGCTCGACCAGCCGGAGATTGAAGCACGATGAACACCGGAGCGGCGGAATGCCGTCGCAAATACGGTGTGGTCGGCGGGCTGGGCCCGCTGGCAAGCGCCGATGTCTTCTTCAAGCTGGTGAGCGCCACGCCTGCGTCGTCGGACGCGGAGCACGCCGACGTGATCTTCGAGCAGCATCCGTTCGAGGGAGCCGGGGCGGGGAGTGCGGCCACGATGGCGCGCAAGCTGTACGTCTTCGACATGATTCGGGACTTCGAGCGGCGCGGCGTGACGACGGTCGTGCTTCCCTGTTTTCTCAGTCACACGTTTATCGACGAACTGAAGGCCAACACGCGCCTCCCGATCGTGGATATGGTCGAGGCAGTTCGCAACCATGTGCGGAGGAAGTACCCGAACGCAAGGCGGATCGGCATCCTGGCGTCCGACTACGTGCGCGACAAGCGGCTGTTCGAGCGGTATTTCACGTCGCCGCAGTTCGACGTCGTTCATCCGCGCCCGCACGATGACATTGACCTCGTGACCGAGGCCGTCTATGGAGCCGACGGCATCAAGCGCGGCAATCTCCGTGGCCGGCCGGTCGAGTTGTTGCGCAAGGCGTGCGACGACCTCGTCGCCCAAGGGGCGGACGTGATCGTTCCCGGCTTGACCGAGATTGCGCTGGTGGCGGACGAAATCGGCCCCGTGACGGCGCCGCTCGTCGACGCCAACATGGCCTATGCGCAGGGTGTGGTGTCGGGGCGGGGCGACGCGTCGTCGCCGGTGTTCAAGGTGGGGGTGGTCGGCGGCGTAGGGCCGGCTGCCACGGTCGATTTTCTCGGCAAGGTCGTCAGCAACACGCCGGCGTCGCGCGATCAGGATCACATCAAGCTGCTGGTCGAGCAAAATCCGCAGATTCCCGATCGAACGGAGAACCTGATCGGCGATGGCGCAGATCCGACGGTCTCCTTGTACGCAACGTGCAAGAAGCTGGAAGACGGCGGCGCGGACATCATCGCGATTCCATGCAACACGGCGCACGCGTTCGTCGACCGAATCCAGCCGTATCTCGCGATACCGATCGTGAATATGCTGACCGAGACGGTGAACTACCTTCGCGAAGCGTTTCCCGGGCTGCGGGACATCGGCGTGCTGGCGACGTCAGGCACCATCGAGAGCGGCGTCTACAAGCAGGCGCTCGAGGCGCAAGGGCTGCGACAGGTCGCCCCCGGGCCGGCGCTGCAGGCGCGGGTGATGGCGGCCATCTACGGCAAACAGGGCGTCAAGGCGGGTTATACGTCCGGACCGTGCCGGGAAGATATTGCCGCCGCCGTCGATGGGCTGATTGAAGCAGGGGTCGAAGTCATTGTCCTGGGCTGTACGGAGCTTCCCATCCTCCTGCCGAGTGGTGAATTCACCGGCGCCGGTGGAGGCAGCGTGCATCTGGTCGATCCGACCGAAGTGCTCGCCCGGGCGTGCATCGCGTATGCGACGCGCGCGGGCGTGTGACGCGCCGGTCGCTCGTGCGGGCGACCAACGACGAAGGCAAATCACGGCCAGTAGCTGGTCTTCTCGCCCAGCCCACGTGCAGCCAGGCGGACCTTGGCGTCGTCGTTCCATTTCAAGCTGCCCGAAAACAGGCTGACCGAACGTGTAGCCGGGGGCCAATCCCGGTCTCGCAATGCATTCAGGTCAAGGGCCACGCGCGAAGCGTGAAATTCGCGCAGCCGGTCCTGCCTGTCCAGTCCGGGCAATTCGGCCAGTGTCCGGCAATTGAATAGCGACAGTCGTTCCAGCTTCGCGCCGCGCAGGTCCAGCGTCGACAGTTGCAACTGGTCCTCGACGCGCACGGCGGAAAGCGAGGGCAAGCGCGACAGGTCGCCCAACGTGGAAAGCCCGCGCACGCGGAGGATCTGCAGCATCTCGATGGTGGTGCTGGACAGGTCGTTGATGTCATCGCGACCGCCCAGGATCAGCGTCATTTCCTTCAGGTCCGGGACGGCCGCGATGAAGTCGAGTGGATGTTTCTTCGCGTAGCAGCTGAGCGTCAGCTTGCGCAGGCTCGGCAGGGCTGCGATCGCGTCGATCGCCTTTGCATGGCCCTGGATGAATAGTTCGATCAGCGATCCGCACCGCGCGAGCGGTGACAAATCGATATTCCGCTTATGGTTTTCGGACAGCACGAGCCGCTCGAGTCGGCTCATGTCGATCGTGTCGAGAAAGTCGGGCCGATTCAGCTTGAAAACGCCGAAGCTCAAGCGTTTCAGCTTTGGCAGCAGGCCGATTTCTTCCTCATGGACGATCTCGGACAGGCAATCGACCGCAAGGTCGCGTGTTTCGGGCACATGGCGCAGCACGACCGCGTCGAACCGCGTGCCGTAGTGCCCGTAGAAGCGGACCTGAAGACGGTCTTCGGCCAGCCGGCACGCTTCGTTCAGCGATTGCAGGATCGCTGGGTTGTACGCTTCGGGGGCGCTGAACTGGACAACCAGCCGCCCGCGCTGCTCGCAGGCTTTCGCGATCTCCGTCGGCGAAAGCGTTTTCGGGTCGGTAACCCGGCCACTGTGGACCTGCAGCATGTACTTCCCTGTGTGTTTGTTAATGGCCTCGTCACCAGGCGGCCAAGCGTTGGATCTTAGCGCGTCCCGACGCCTGTCTTTAGTTCCGAACGCCGGTGGCACTGACTCGGTGTCGCGCTATTCCCGGACAGTTGGACATGCTATTCCAGCGCGAGGAATTCTTCTCGAAGAAGTCGGCGCAGTGCGCTGACCTTTGCCGGCCGCACACGGGCCGGCAGATTTCAACATTGTCATCCGGCGGTCAGCGCCGCGTTTGTGCCGATCTCCAGAATGCATGCGTCAGGCAGCGGATCGCATCGGCGGCTCTGCCGGCGGCGCATCGACGATGCGTCCTCATCGAACCGTTCTGGAGAGTTTCATCATGAATCGCAGACTGATCGCAGCCGCCGCGCTGCTGGCAGCAGCGGCCGCACCGGCCTTCGCGCATGGGCTGCCGCAGTTGCCCGATGACGACGGAGGGCGCGCGAGCGTGTTGCGCGCTCTGAATCCGGCACGGACGACTGATGACGCGCGGCCGCAGGCGGCCGGTACGGACGTGACGGAAGCGCAAGCGCGCCCATGCGTGGCGGATGCCCGAAATTGCGATGCCTCGCCGTGTGTCGCGTGGAGCGGGAGGGTGGGTATCAGCTCAACCTCGACATTATAGAAATAATGTCAAATTAAAGGGTGCGAAGAGTTGGGAATTTGACGGATTACGTTATATTATTTATCGAAATCCGCGCCAAACCCCGACCATGTCCGACATCGCCCCCGACGAAACCCGCCTCGCCGCCGAAATCGAGCGCCTGAAAGCCGACTTCCCGAAAACCCGCGAGTTGTACCGCGAAGCCTGCGCGCTGCTGTTCTTCCGGTTCGGCGTCACGCCGACCGCCAACCGGCTCTATCAACTCGTGCGCAAGGGCAGCATGAGCACGCCGACCGCGGTGCTCGGCGAGTTCTGGGCCGAGCTTCGCGAAAAGAGCCGGGTGCGGATCGAGCATCCCGATTTGCCGGCCGACCTGCAGGCGGCGGCCGGCGAGCTGGTGGTCGCGTTGTGGAGCCGGTCGACTGCGGCGGCGGAGGCGGCGCTCGATGCGTTGCGTGCTGAAGTAGAGGCGGAAAGGGCGGCAGCCACAGCGGAGGTTGCAGCGTTGCGGGCCGAGCTGTCGCGCACCGAAACGGCGTTGGAGCAGCGCACGGCCGCGCTGCTGGCGGCGCAGGTGCGCATCCAGGAACTTGAACAAGCGCGGGCGGCGGACGGGGCCTCCCATCGCGCGCTGGCGGCCGAAGTCGAGCGCCTGCAGGCCGACAACGCGGAAGGCGATCGTGCACTGGCGCAGGCGCGCGCGGATTTCACCGTGCAACTCGACCGTTTGCGCGACGACGCGAACCGGGCCGAGGAGCGGCTGCGCGCGTCGGAGAAACGCGCACTTCAGGAGATCGACCGCGAGCGCACGGCGGCGGCGCGGCTGCAGAAGGAGATCGATGCGACGGCGGCGCGCGCCGAGAAGCGCGATGTGCAACATCGCAACGACGTCGCCGCGCTGCAGGCGCAACTGGGCGAGTCGCTGCATCGATGCGGGGTGCTGCAGGGGCAACTCGACGGAGCGAGCGCGACCAATGCCGCGTACGGGAGCGAACTCGATACGCTGCGGCGGGAAATGGCGGCACTGGCGTCGGTTCGTCGAGCCTCGGTTCGTGCCGCGAAGCCGGCGGCCGACGCGACGCGCGCTGGCGAGAGACGGCGCGTGCCGAAGAAGGCCGCAGGAGACCCGTCGAGCCGGTAGGCATGGCGATTTGTCGGATTCCGACGAATCAAACGTCAAGGATGGTTCAAGCGCTATTGCCGGTGCTTGATTCGTAGTCCGGTCTAATGCACGATCGCTGCCGTCGTGTCGCTGAGTGGTCTCCGGCAATTGCCCGGTCTCGGTCTGTCGTCGTGGATCGATCGACAGCGATCATTCGGTACACGACATGTGATCAACAGCAACGAGTCATCCCCCTCCACATGCGTTCTCCCCGCTCCAGCCGTCTGGCCTTTCTGTACGTCTCCGCCTTGTATCTGAACGTCGCGACACCTGCGTGTGCGGCATACAAGGAGGAATGGGTCAGTGATCGCGAAGTTCACCAGTATGCGTCGTCGCATCCCGATAACCATCCGAAGCGCTTGCTGAAAGATCATCCTGACCAGAAGCGGGCGATCGCACCGAAGAGCGGCACTGATCCGATCGCTGCATTTGCCGGGCGCCCGGTCGATTCGAAGCCGCATGTGTCGTCGACGGGAACGACCCGGCACGCCGGGCCGCGCGACGCGCGCGTCGAACCAAAGGCGCGGACGCCTCGCAAGTTGACGATGGTCTCCCGATAGTCACGTGTTGACGCGGTGACCGCCCCGGTTGGATGTCGCCGCAAGTGGTAATCGTCAAAGATGATCAGATCGTCCGTGTTGGCAGGCAATGACGTCAACGGCCGGTTTCGCGCCGACGTTAGGGACGCGTGGATGCAGTCGATCCACTCATCCATGACACGGAGATTCTCGATGAAAAAGTACATTGCAGTTGCAACTGTCGCTGGCCTGTTTTCAATCGCGGCGTTCGCACAGACGTCGAATCCTCAAGCAGCGCCCGTGCAAGGCGCTGCGCCTGCGCCCGCACCGATGGCTCAGACGCCTGCGCCGGCGCCGGTGAATCAGCCCGCCCGGACGGCGGCTTCGGTGAAGCGCAAGCATCACCACCATCGCAATCATCACAAGGCGGCTTCGGTCAAGGCAGGCGCCTGACGCGACCGTCTTGCCGGCGCGCCGCATTCGCGGCGCGTTGACGCGAAATGACGATGGCTTGCGCGAACCGCTTGCCATCGTCGTGTAGTGCACGAACGCTACCTCGCAATGCCCGCAGGGCGCGATTCGGAACCCCTGCTAGCTGGGCTGCTTGTCGCGCTTGCTTTCCTCGATCATCACCCGCTTCAGGGTGTGCGGATGTACGTCGAAATGCCGCGTGACATCGGTGATGGATTGGCGCTTCAGCATGTCGAGCGCTTGTTTCCGCTGTTTTTCGTCCAGTGCGCGCCTGCGGCCGATCGGCTTGCCGCGCGCGCGGCCGCCATTCCCGCACGCGTCCGCTCGCTGATCGGGCTGCGCTCGAATTGGGCAAGCGCGGCCATCAGGTGGAATATCAACACGCCGCCGGATGAGTTCGTATTGATCGATTCCATGATCGACGAGAACTGAACACCACGCTTTTCCAGATGCGTGCCCAGATCGACCAACTTGCTCAACGAGCGCCCCAGCCGATCAAGTCGCCATACGATCAATGTGTCGCCGGCCGCTGCGCGGGCGAGCGCGGCGTCCAACCCGGGGCGCGAAAAATCGGCGCCGGAAACGCCCTGGTCCGTATAGATCTTGTTGCAACCGGCTCGCTTGAGCGCGTCCAGTTGTAACTCCAGGCTCTGCTCGTCCGTCGAGACACGAGCGTATCCAATGTTCATGGTCTCTCTCTTCCATCGTCCGCGGA
The DNA here is from genome assembly GCF_004343775.1 of Burkholderia sp. SRS-46. Classification (GTDB taxonomy): domain Bacteria; phylum Pseudomonadota; class Gammaproteobacteria; order Burkholderiales; family Burkholderiaceae; genus Burkholderia. The sequence continues at coordinate 69,268 of NZ_PTXL01000015.1, forward strand.
AACGAGAGAGCAGGCAGCATGCGAGTGCCCGCGAGCATGCGTCAGTGACGCTGCTGCTGCGGCGGCATGCTGCGGGACGGCGCTGTTCGCAATGGTCCCGCTGGTTCAACGCGCCAGGTATGTGTTGTACGCAAGCGGCCTGAACGATCCCGGGCCCGGCGGCGTCCAGTTCGTGTCGCTGTTCAGTCTGCGCCCCCCGCGATTCGGCCCCACCGACGGATTCGGGTAAAGTGCGACACAAAATACCGGCTGAACATTCCTAGACGACCGGTCTAATCGTTGCTACCATACGCCATCATGAATGCATCTTCAGGCGCGGAAGTCCGCCAGCACATCCTGGATATCGCGAAGCCGATCATGCTCCACAAGGGGTTTTCGGCGGTCGGTCTGAACGAGATTCTCGCCGCGGCGGGCATCCCGAAGGGCTCGTTCTACCATTACTTCGGCTCGAAGGAGGCGTTCGGGGAAGCGCTGCTCGAATCGTATTTCGACGGCTATCTCGAGCATCTCGACGATCTGCTGATCCGCCAGGCCGGCACGGGCGCCGAGCGCCTGATGAGCTACTGGCGCAACTGGCGGCTCACGCAGTGCAATGACGATCCGGAAGGCAAGTGCCTCGCGGTGAAGCTCGGCGCCGAGGTGTCCGATCTGTCCGAGGCGATGCGGGCGGTCCTGCGGCGCGGCACCGCCGCGATCATCGACCGCCTCGCGGCCGGCATCGAGGCGGGGCTGGCCGACGGTTCGCTGCACGGGATCGACGATTCGCACCAGATCGCCGCGGTGCTGTACGAGCTGTGGCTCGGCGCGACGCTGCTGGAGAAGATTCATCGCGACCGCAAGGCGATCGAAACGGCGATGGCCGCGACGCTGCGGATGCTGAACCTGCCGGCCGCCGGCGAGCACGGAGCGCAGCAGTAAGCAAGGCGCGCATAGGCGCGCCTTATTTTATGTCCCGATATTAGACGACTGGTCTACTCAAGATTCCTTTCCTGACCGGATGCGCGCGATCGCATGCATCCTCAATGACGGAGGTTCACATGTCGCAAAGCAAGACCGAAAACCGCAGGATCGTCCTGAAGTCGCGCCCGGCCGGCGCGCCCACGCCGGACAACTTCGGCGCCGAAACCACCCCGGTGCCGGCGCCCGCGCCCGGCCAGGTGCTGCTGCGCGCGGTCTGGCTGTCGCTCGACCCGTATATGCGCGGCCGGATGAGCGACGCGCCGTCCTATGCGCCGCCGGTGGCGCTCGGCGACGTGATGGTCGGCGGCACGGTCAGCCGCGTCGTTGCGTCGAACCTGCCGGCGTTCCGCGAGGGCGATCTCGTCGTCGCGTCGGGCGGCTGGCAGGATTACGCGCTGTCGGACGGCAGCGACCTGATCCCGCTCGGTCGCGATTTCGCGCACCCGTCGCATGCGCTCGGCGTGCTCGGCATGCCGGGCTTCACCGCCTACACCGGCTTGCTGGAAATCGGCGAGCCGAAGGCCGGCGAGACGGTGGTCGTCTCGGCGGCGAGCGGCGCGGTCGGCGCCGTGGTCGGGCAGATCGCGAAGCTGAAGGGCTGCCGCGTGGTCGGCATCGCCGGCGGCGCGGACAAGGTCGCCTATGTGACCGGCACGCTCGGCTTCGACGCGTGCGTCGACCACCGCGACCCCGACTTTGCGCGCACACTGGCTCACGCATGCCCGAACGGCATCGACGTCTATTTCGAGAACGTCGGCGGCGCGGTGTTCGACGCGGTGCTGCCGCTGCTGAACATCGGCGCGCGCGTGCCGGTGTGCGGACTGATCGCGCATTACAACGACACCGCGCTGCCGGCCGGCCCGGACCGCCTGCCGCTGCTGACGTCGATGCTGCTGCGCAAGCGCATCCGGATGCAGGGCTTCATCATCCTCGATCACTATGCGCAGGGTTACGCGACGTTCCTGAAGGAAATGGGCGAGTGGGTCGCGCAAGGCAAGGTGAAGGCGCGCGAAGACGTCGTCGACGGCCTGCCGGGCGCGCCGGACGCGCTGATCGGGCTGCTCGCCGGCAAGAATTTCGGCAAGGTCGTCGTGCGCGTCGGCCCTGACGAACTGGCTTGACCGTCATTGCTTGATGCCGCTGCGCGCGGCATTGCTTCTCCCCGATTCGACCGAGGAAACACCATGTCCATCTACGTATTCGCCAGCCTGATCCCGAAACCCGAGCATGCCGCGACGGTCGAGGCCGAACTGCAGCACCTGGTCGCGGCGACGCGCGCCGAGCCCGGCAATCGCCGCTACGACCTGTTCCGCGAGGCGGGCGGCGCACCGGGTTTCCACCTGTTCGAGGTGTACGACGACGAGCAGGCGCTGGAAGCGCATCGCGCAAGCGCGCACTATGTCGCCTATCGTGCCAAGGCCGGCGAATGGCTGGCCGAACCGCCGGTCGTGAAGGTGCTGACGGCCGTCGACGCAATCCGGCAGTAACCGGCCGCAGCCCGCCCGCGCGAAACAAGCGCGGCGTATCGAGGAATCCGGCGCGCACGTGCCGCGCGTCGCCCCCACAACAAGCCAGCCCCGGAGGCTGAATGATCACACTGAACATCAACGGCGCGAACCACGCGGTGGACGCGCCCGACGACATGCCGCTCCTCTGGGTGCTGCGCGATCTCGTCGGCCTCACCGGCACCAAGTTCGGCTGCGGCATCGCACAGTGCGGTGCGTGCACCGTGCATCTCGACGGCGTCGCGGCGCGCGCCTGCGTGCTGCCGGTCGCGGCGGTCGGCGGCCGCAAGATCACGACGATCGAGGCGGTCGGCGCGACGCCGGCGGGCCGGAAGGTCCAGCAGGCGTGGCGCGAGCTCGACGTGGTCCAGTGCGGCTATTGCCAGTCCGGGCAGGTGATGGCGGCCACCGCGCTGATCGCGTCGAACCCGCACCCGAGCGACGCCGACATCGACGCGGCCATGGCGGGCAACATCTGCCGCTGCGGCACCTACAACCGGGTTCGCGCGGCGATCAAGCAGGCCGCGAAGGAGGCCTGACATGTCGCGAGGACTGATCCAGGCAGGCCAGGCCGGCGCGGGCGTGTCGCGCCGCACGTTCCTCAAGTTCGGCATGTCGCTCGGCGCGGCGGCGGGCGGCGGCCTGCTGCTCGGCTTCAGCATGCCGGCGGCGGGCGGCGATGCGCGGCGCTCGGTGATCGGCGGCGATGCGGACGAAACCCCGCGCGCCGGCGTGTTCGCGCCGAACGCGTTCGTGCAGATCGACCGCAGCGGGCAGGTCACGCTCGTGATGCCGAAGGTCGAGATGGGGCAAGGCGTCTATACGTCGCTGCCGATGCTGATCGCCGAGGAACTCGAGGTGCCGCTGGCGAACGTGACGCTCGACCATGCGCCGCCGAACGAGAAGCTGTTTTTCGATCCGCTGCTCGGCGGCCAGCTCACCGGCGGCTCGACGTCGGTCCGTTACGCATGGGAGCCGCTGCGCCGCGCGGGCGCGACCGCGCGCACGCTGCTCGTCAACGCGGCCGCGAAGCAGTGGAGCGTCGATCCGGCCACCTGCCGCGCGGAGAACGGCGAAGTGCTGCATCCGCCGAGCGGGCGCCGCGCGTCATACGGCCAGCTCGCGGACGCCGCGGCGAAGCTGCCGGTGCCGAAGGACGTCGCGCTGAAGAAGCCGGCCGATTTCAAGCTGGTCGGCAAGCCGGTCAAGCGCCTCGATTCGCCGGAGAAGGTCGACGGCACCGCGCAGTTCGGGCTCGACGTGCGGCTGCCGGGCATGGTGTATGCGGTGATCGTCAACAGCCCGGTGTTCGGCGGCACGGTCGCGAGCGTCGACGATACCTCTGCGAAGCAGATCCGCGGCGTGCGCCAGGTCGTGCGCGCGGACAACGCGGTCGCGGTGGTCGGCGATCACACGTGGGCGGCCAAGCGCGGCGCGTCGGCGCTGGTCGTGAAGTGGAACGAAGGCGCGGGCGCGAAGGTGTCGACCCGCGACATCGCCGCCGATCACGCCCGCGCGGCGGACAGCGGCAAGGGCGCGGTCGCGCGCAAGGACGGCGACGTCGACAAGGCATTCGCGAACGCGAAGACGCGCGTCGACGCGGTGTACGAGCAGCCGTTGCTCGCGCACGCGACGATGGAGCCGGTCAACTGCACGGTGCACGTGCGGCCCGACGGCTGCGAGATCTGGCTCGGCACGCAGGTGCCGACGCGCGCGCTCGATGCGGTGCAGCAGATCACGGGGTTCCCGCGCGAGAAGATCGTCGTGAACAACCATCTGCTCGGCGGCGGTTTCGGCCGCCGGCTCGAAGTCGACATGGTCGTGCAGGCGGTGAAGGTCGCGAAGCAGGTCAACGCGCCCGTGAAGGTGATCTGGACCCGCGAGGAAGATATCCAGCACGACATGTACCGGCCGTATTACTACGACAAGATCTCGGCCGGCCTCGACGCGAACGGCAGGCCGATCGCGTGGCGGCACCGGATCGTCGGCTCGTCGATCATGGCGCGCTTCGCGCCGCCCGCGTTCCAGAACGGCGTCGACCCCGACGCGGTCGAGGTCGCGGCCGAGCTGCCGTACGACCTGCCGAACCAGCTCGTCGACTACGTGCGGCAGGAGCCGCGCCACGTGCCGACCGCGTTCTGGCGCGGCGTCGGGCCGACGCGCGGCACGTTCGTCGTCGAGAGCTTCATCGACGAGCTCGCCGCGCAGGCGAAGGCCGATCCGGTGCAGTACCGCCGCGCGCTGCTCGGCAAGGCGCCGCGTGCGCGCAACGTGCTCGAGGTTGCGACCAAGGCGGCCGGCTGGGGCACGCCGCTGCCGAAGGGGCAAGGGCGCGGCGTGTCGGTGATGCATGCGTTCGGCAGCTTCTTCTCGATCGTCGTCGACGTCGCGGTGGACGACGGCGACGTGCAGGTCAAGCGCGTCGTGTGCGCGGTCGACTGCGGGATGGTCGTCAACCCGAACACGATCGAGGCGCAGGTGCAGGGCGGCATCATCTTCGGGATCACGGGCGCGCTGTACGGCGAGATCACGATCGAGAACGGCCGCGTGATGCAGAGCAACTTCACCGACTACCGGATGCTGCGGATCAACGAGACGCCGCCGATCGACGTGCACATCGTGAAGAGCGCGGAGGCGCCCGGCGGGATCGGCGAACCGGGCACGGCCGCGACCGCGGCCGCGGTGTCGAACGCGATCTTCGCGGCGACCGGCACGCGCCTGCGCAAGCTGCCGGTCGGCAGCCAGCTCAAAACCGCCTGACATCGAGGTGACGGATGATTAGAAACTTGACCCTGGCGCGCGTCGCGCAGGCGCTCGGCGCGGCCGCTGTCGCGGCCGTCACGCTGGCGGCCGGCCCGGCCGCGCGGGCCGCCGTGCCCGACGCCGCGCTGGTCGCGCGCGGCGCGTATCTCGCGAAGGCCGGCGACTGCATCGCATGCCACACCGCGCCGCACGGCACGCCGTTCGCGGGCGGCCTGAAGATGGACACGCCGATGGGCGCGATCTACACGACCAACATCACGCCGGATCCGGACACCGGCATCGGCCGCTACACGGAAGCCGACTTCGCGCGCGCAGTGCGTGCGGGCGTCGCGCAGGACGGCCACAACCTGTACCCGGCGATGCCGTATCCGTCGTACGCGAAGCTCAAGGACGACGACGTCAAGGCGCTCTACGCGTACTTCATGCGCGGCGTCGAGCCGGTGAAGCAGCCGAATCGCGCAGCCGACATTCCATGGCCGCTGAACATGCGCTGGCCGCTGAAGCTGTGGAACGCGGTGTTCCTCGACACGACGGCCTACGCGGACAAGCCCGGCAAGGATGCGGTATGGAATCGCGGCGCGTACCTCGTGCAGGGGCTCGGGCACTGCGGGTCGTGCCACACGCCGCGCGGCGTCGGCTTCCAGGAGAAGGCGCTCGACGATGGCGGCGCGGCGTTCCTGGCCGGCGCGCCGATCGACAACTGGTTCGCGTCGAACCTGACCGGCGAGCACAATACGGGGCTCGGCCGCTGGAGCGAGGCAGACATCGCGCAGTTCCTGAAGACCGGCGCGAACCAGCATGCGACGGCGTTCGGCTCGATGGTGAGCGTGATCAACCACAGCACGCAAGCGCTCACCGACGACGACCTGACGGCGATGTCCCGCTACCTGAAATCGCTGCCGACGGCGGGCGGCACGGGCGCGCCGCCTTACCGCGAGGACGCGAAGGCGACGCAGGCGGTGCTGCTGCGGCCGGCGAACGACGCGGGCGCGAAGGTGTACACCGCGTACTGCATGCACTGCCACGGCACCGACGGCAAGGCGTTCGCGCCGCTGCTCGCGCCGCTCGCGGGCAATCCGAACGTGCTGGAGCGTGACGCGACGTCGCTGATCAACGTGACGCTGAACGGCAGCGAGACGCTGGTGATCGACGGCGTGCCGTCCGCGTACCCGATGCCGGCGTTCGCGAACCAGCTGAACGACCGGCAGATCGCCGACGTGCTGACCTTCATGCGCGCGGGCTGGAACAACGGCGCGCCGGCCGTGCAGGCGTCGGAGGTCGCGAAGCTGCGCAAGGCGACGCAGGCGGCGCGCTGAGTGTCGAGCATTGAGCGCGGCCCGGTGTCGCGCATGAAAGCCGAAAGGCGGGTATGCTGCCTGCCGACGAGGCCGCCGCCGCGCGCACTGCGCGCCGGCGGCGGTCCGGTTGACCGGTGCGCCCTCGTTCGCGAGCCGGCGCGCATTTTTGACGCAAAGCAGAGGTGTCTGGATGGCTAACGTGACTTATACGGATACGCAACTCCTGATCGACGGCGAGTGGACCGACGCGGCGAGCGGCAAGACGATCGACGTCGTCAACCCGGCAACCGGCAAGGTGATCGGCAAGGTCGCCCACGCGGGCATCGCCGATCTCGACCGCGCGCTGGCCGCCGCGCAGCGCGGCTTCGAGCAATGGCGCCGGGTGCCCGCGCACGAGCGCGCGGCGACGATGCGCCGCGCGGCCGCGCTGGTGCGCGAACGCGCGGACGCGATCGCGCAGCTGATGACGCAGGAGCAGGGCAAGCCGCTGATCGAGGCGCGCGTCGAAGTGCTGTCGGCGGCGGACATCATCGAATGGTTCGCGGACGAAGGGCGCCGCGTGTACGGCCGGATCGTCCCGCCGCGCAACCTCGGCGCGCAGCAGACGGTCGTGAAGGAGCCGGTCGGCCCGGTCGCCGCGTTCACGCCGTGGAATTTCCCGGTCAACCAGGTGGTGCGCAAGCTGAGCGCCGCGCTCGCGACCGGCTGCTCGTTCCTGGTAAAGGCGCCGGAGGAAACCCCGGCATCGCCGGCCGCGCTGCTGCGCGCGTTCGTCGATGCGGGCGTGCCGGCCGGCGTGATCGGCCTCGTGTTCGGCGATCCGGCCGAGATTTCCGCCTACCTGATTCCGCATCCGGTGATCCGCAAGGTGACGTTCACGGGCTCGACGCCGGTCGGCAAGCAGCTCGCGTCGCTGGCGGGCCTGCACATGAAGCGCGCGACGATGGAACTCGGCGGGCATGCACCGGTGATCGTCGCCGAGGACGCGGACGTCGCGCTTGCGGTGAAGGCGGCCGGCGGCGCGAAATTCCGCAACGCGGGGCAGGTCTGCATTTCGCCGACGCGCTTTCTCGTGCACAACAGCATCCGCGACGAATTCACGCGCGCGCTCGTCAAGCATGCCGAAGGGCTGAAGGTCGGCAACGGGCTGGAAGAAGGCACGACGCTCGGCGCGCTGGCGAACCCGCGCCGGCTCACCGCGATGGCGTCGGTGATCGAGAACGCGCGCGCGGTCGGCGCACGCGTGGCGACGGGCGGCGAGCGGATCGGCACGGAAGGCAACTTCTTCGCGCCGACCGTGCTGGCCGACGTGCCGCTCGAGGCGGACGTGTTCAACAACGAACCGTTCGGCCCGGTCGCGGCGATCCGCGGCTTCGACCGCCTCGACGACGCGATCGCGGAAGCGAACCGCCTGCCGTACGGTCTCGCGGGCTACGCGTTCACGCGTTCGTTCGCGAACGTGCACCTGCTCACGCAGCGCCTCGAAGTGGGGATGCTGTGGATCAACCAGCCGGCGACGCCGTGGCCGGAAATGCCGTTCGGCGGCGTGAAGGATTCGGGCTACGGTTCGGAAGGCGGGCCGGAAGCGCTCGAGCCGTATCTCGTCACGAAGTCGGTGACGGTGATGGCCGTCTGACGATGGCCGGATCGGCCGCCGGGGTGCCGGCGGCCGTTGCGGGGCGCGTGCGTGCGGGTTTGCGCCCGCAACGCACGCTCACGGCGTCCAGCGATACACGTTGATGCTGTTGCCCTTGACGTGGTTCTTCGTCACCACGTACTCGCCCGTCGAGCGGCGGTAGGCCCGGATGCCGTACATCGAATCGATCGCGCTGCTGGTGTCCACGGTGCTGCCGCTGGTGTTGACCAGCGTGGCGTCGAGCTTGCCGGTGGTGAGGTTGAACGCGTCGATGTCGGGCCGGGCCGGCACGCTGCCGCCGAACCAGTAGCCGACGAACAGGTGGTTGCCGGCCGCGTCGAGCGCCTTGGCGCCGGTGGCGGGCAGGGTGATCACCGGATTCGGCTGCGTGGTGTTGCCCGCGCGCCAGCCGTGATACACCTCGATCCGCGTGCCGATCGCCGTCCAGTCGGTGCTGCCGACGATGCCCTGGCCGAGAACCATCGTGTCGCTGTCCGCGAGGTAGACGATGCGCGTCAGCGGCTGGACGCTCGCGGGCACGGGGGTCGGGACACCGGGCCCCCATGCCGGCTTGCCGCCCGCGTCGAAGCCGGTCAGCGGGTAGTGATAGATCGAACCGGTCTTGTCGAGGCCGGCCCATACGTCGCCGTTGCTGTCGAGGCTGAAGCCGCTCGACACGCGCCGGGTCGTATTGAACGCGGGGCCCGGCAGCGACGCATCCGGAATGGCGACGTAGCCGTTCGCCGCGTTGAAGTGGAAAAAGTAGAAGACCGGCGGGTTCTGGCCGGCCGCCACGAGAATCCGGTGCGCGCCGACGGCGGTGAGCAATCCGAAATGCTCGTCGCGCTGCGTGTCGTTCATGTCGATGCGCGGGTCCGACGGGTACGTGAACGGGTCGACGGTGTTCGCGACGAAGGTGCCGCCCGCGGTGCCGCCGTAGATGTGCGTGCCGCCATAGAACAGCGCGCCGTCCGTGGCCGGGTCCGGCGCGGCGATGCCCTCGAAGTTGAGGGACTGCAGCGTCCACTGCAGCGTGCCGGCGCTGTCGTACGCATGAATGTCGGTCGCGCCGTTGCGGCCGAGATCCCAGCTGCCGCCCCACGGGTTGTTGAGCACGTAGAGGTTGCCGGCCGCGTCCTTGCCGAGGCCCGCGACGCGCGTGAAGCGCTTCGCGCCAACCTGGCCTTTGATGCCCGTCGTGGCGTCGAGATACCCGCCCCGAACGCCGAAGGTGCCGGCCAGCGCCGGCGTGCCCGACACCGTGTAGCGCTTGATGTTCATGTCGGGGCCTTCGTCCCCTACCAGCAACTGCTGCGACGACGCATCGAAGTAGAGCGCCGACGGCTGCGACCCGGCGGGCATCCGAATCGTGTTCAGCGGCGCGCCGCTCGGGCCCAAGCCGACGACCGTGCCCGCGCTTTTCTGCGCGACCCAGACGTTGCCCGCGCCATCCACGGCGAGCGCGCCGGGGCTCGACACGGCGAGGTCCCGCTGCCACGCGCCGGCGGTGGTGAAGACCCGCACGCGATTGCCGTAGAAGTCGCTCGCGTAGAGGAGCGAGCCTGCGGTGGTGAGCCCGGTGACGACGTCGATCCGCGGCTGGTTGGTTGCCGCGCTGACCTGAATGAGCAGCTCGCGCGCCTTGGTGGCGCGGTTGTATCGGCCTACCGCGCCGGTTCCATACCCCTTGCCGGCCTGCAGCGCCACGAAGAGCGACGTGGCGTTGCCCGTGATCGCGCTGCCCTGGAACTCCGCATGCGTGCCGATCGAGCCGAGGCTCTTGTGGTTCTGGTAGATCGCGACGCCGCCCTCGTATTCATCCCACATCGACGCCGTATGGATCACGCCTTCGGGCGCGACCCACATCGAACGCGCGGTGTTGCCGACGTGGGCGGCGAGGGTGCCGTAGGTGTTCGCCAGCCAGTCGGTGGTGTTGGGCGCCGCGTGGCCCGCGGGCGCCATCGTCGCGAGCGCGGCGGCGAGCAGCGCGGCATGGATGCGTTTTTTTTCTGCCATGACTGATGCTCTCCTGAATGTGGCAATCATTCGCACGAGTCGACACCGCGATCGGTAAAACCTTCCTCGGGATCGTCCGGCGCAGTCTGCATGAGGTCCAGCGTACTGTCGGCATGTGACAGGACGCGCATGCGTGCTTGCTTCGGGATTCATGCGAGACGAAGGGGGGATCACGCACGGCCGATCCGCCTTGCGCGATGAACGGCGTGCGTGCCCGATGGGGAGGCTTGCTGCGTCGCGCGGCCGCTCAATGCCGGCTGCGCCCGCGATAACTTTCCACTTCCGCGTCGTAGGCGGCGAGAAACGCCTTGCCGAACACCGATGCGAAATCGTCTTCGATCGCGAACACGGTGTCGCGATGCGTCGCCGCGTAGCGATCCCACAGCCGCGCCTTGTACAGCGCCGGCACGCGCTTCTCGTACCACAGCGGCGCGTCGTCGCGCTCGCGCAGGCGCTGCGGCGAGAAGCGCGTCAGCAGGTCCATCAGCGCGGCGCGCATGCCGGCGACCATGCCGATCTGGTGCGCGTGCAGATCCTGGAACGCGTCGCTGACCGCGCTCTGCGGCGACATGAACCCCGGCAGCGGCAGCCCGAACATCTGCCGCAACACCGCGTCGCCGTCCGGCAGCAGCTTCAGCGGATTGTTCTCGCGGTCGAGCAGCATCGTCATGTGCGCCTTCACCTCGCGCTTCAGGATGCTGCGCGACGACAGCAGCTCCACCGTGCCGTTCGCGAACAGCGCGAGCAGCTGGCCGGCGATGTACAGCTGCTCGGCCGACCAGTCGTGCGGCTCGGCGGCGGCGTCGAGTCCCGCGCCCGCGAAGAACGCGCGCAGCAGTTCATCGGGTGTCGTGGATGCCGGCGCGTGCGCGGCGGGCGGCGCATCCGCCGCACGCGATGCGTCGTCGGTGGGCGGCGCCGCCGGTTGCACGCGCACGTGCTGAGCCCATTCGGGCGCGTGGTCGGCTTGCGTGAACGAGGGTGGCGCGGCACGGCGCGGGTTGTCGTGGCCGAAGTCGGCCGGCGATGGCGCGTCGGCCGACGGTTGCGCGAACAGGTCGAGCGGATCGGTCGACAGGTGATGCAGGTCGTGCGGCGCGCGCTCGTGTCGTGAGGCCGTGGCGCGGCTTGCGGGATGGTCGGCGTCGGCCGGTGCCGCATGCGCGCCGCGCGGCGCGGCATCGCCCGGTGCCTTGCCGCGCGCGAAGCGGTCGTGCAGCAGGCCCCACAGCCGATTGCCGCTGCCTTTCGGATCGGCCGCGTGCGCCGCGTGCGTGCTGCGCGGCATGTCGACCGTGGGCCGCGCGGCATCCTCGCGTTCCGCACGCAGCACGTAAGGGCCGATCCGGACGATGTCGCCGTCCTTCAGCGGCCGCTCCTGCGCGTACCCGATCGGCACGCGGTTCACCTCGATGGTCGACACGCTGCTCAGGTTCTTCAGCAGGCACGCGTCGTCGCCCACTTGCAGCAGCGCCTGCAGCCGCGAGACCTGCCGGCTGTCGTCGCGCAGCACGAGATGATTGTCGCTGTCGCGGCCGATGGTGCCGCCCGGCGGGTGAAACACCACGGCGTCGGCATGGCCGTTGCCGACCGGTTCGCCGGCGTGTTCGATCACGATCAATTGCATGTCATACGTCGCTCGATTTGGAAGTAGCGTTCGCAGGGAAACCGGTTCTTCAGGACGACGACGCATGTTTGCGGCGCGCGGCCTCGAATGCGGGCCCCCAGATCGGATGCCCCTTCTCGGCGGGGGACAGGTCGAAGCGCGGATTGAGCGCAAGGACCTTCGCGAACTCGGCCCGGCATGTTGCGACGCGATTCGTCACGCAGTAGCTGAACGCGAGCAGCTTGTGCGCGGCCACCTGCGTGTCGGTATCGGCGCCGTCGATTTCATGTGCATGACTGAGGATCGCGATCGTGCGCCCGTAGTCGCCGGTGTCGTAGGCCGCGCGCGCGCTGTCGAGCGCGGCACGCGCGGCCGACTGGGCCGGGGACGCGGGCGAGCTGCAGCCGCCGAGCCCCAGCAACAGGACGCCGAGGAAAAGAACCAGCGACGATCGGCCTTTCATTCTTGATTGGATGGATTCGGTTGAATGGATGCGTGACGTGCGGTGCTGTTGGATTCTAGTGCCAATAATCGGATGTTGACTGCCTGTTACGTTTCGTTTCAACTTGAAACAAATAATCCTCGGCATGCGGGCCGTCGTATCCGGAATGCGCCTTGTGAATCCGGAAAATCGAACCTATAGTTCGGTGTGCTTTTTGGTTTCGTCAGTTGTTTTGCAGCGCTCATCCCTGTGCGTAAAAGCGGGCCGTTTTTCCGGCGGCATGAACAGCTTGGCACGTCACCCGCGTCGCGTGCTGCCGCCGGCATCCAGGCCGGCGGACGGCGGTTTGCGTCCGTATGACGGGGCTGTGCGCGACGGCCGTGCCGGCGCATCGCGCCGTGCGAGCCGTGCGGAATTCAATCGGCATTAATTGAATCGTTCGGCGTTTACCCAATTCGATCGATCGGTAAATGACGCGTGATTCGACCCGGCTTTATGGTGAATAAATTGCCGGATGAAAAAGAAATGAAAGGAGCGATGGATTACATCATTGCCGGGTGAATAATTGTCCCTGATTCAACGCCGATCCGGATTCCTTCATCGGGAAACCGGGGGAGCGCGTTTGCGCTGCGAGGATCGAATATGCGACGGCGGTCCGGTGGTTTCATCGTGCTGGGATGCGTGCTGCTGTTCCCGGGGTGCGGCGCGACGGAGCGCTCCGCCGCGGTGCCGTATGCGATCACGGTCGACGTCGCGCCCGACGTCAACCCGGACCTGAACCGCAAGCCGTCGCCGATCGTGCTGAAGGTGTTCCAGCTCAAGTCCGCCGCGGCGTTCGAGAGTGCCGACTTCTTCTCGCTGCAGGACAAGCCGGAAAGCGTGCTCGGCGCGGACCTGCTCGGCGTCGACCGGATCATTCTGCGGCCCGGCGACGCGCGCACGCTGCACTATCGCGGCAACGTCGACGCGGGCGCGCTCGGCGTCGTCGCCGAATACCGCGTGCTCGAGAAGAACCGCTGGCGGCTCACGGTGCCGCTGCCGCGCGCGAAGCAGCTCAATGCCTACAAGTTCTGGCAGACATCGCCGGGCGAACTGAAGCTGGCGATTGCCGTGCGCAACGGCGGCCTCGGGCTCGATGGCGATGCGCGGGGGCGCCCATGAACGAACCGTCGTTGTCCGCGACGCCCGTCGCGGCCCTGCGTCAGCGGGTGGTGTGGACCGAAGGCATGTTCCTGCGGCCGCAGCATTTCCAGCAGCTCGAACGGCACTGGGAACAGTACGTCGCGCTGCGCTGCCTGCCGCTGCAAGGGTGCTACTGGGGATTCGACGCGCTGGAGCTCGATCGCGAACTGCTCGCGCTCGGCAAGGTCGCGCTGCGCGCCGCGTCGGGTGTGATGCGCGACGGCACGCCGTTCGAGCTGTCGCATCCGGATGCATTGCCGGCGCCGTTCGACGTGCCGGCCGACGCGAAGGACGCGCTCGTCGTGCTCGCGCTGCCGCACTGGCGCGGCGGCGCGGAGGAGGTGGCGTTCGGCGGCGACGGCGACGCGGACGTCGCGCGCTACGTCGTGCGCGAACACGAGATCGCCGACGCGAACGCGGTTGCGCTCGGCCCCGCGCTGCTGCAGACGGGCCGCCTCAACGTGCGGCTGATGCTCGACACCGAGCTGACGGGCGACTGGCATGCGCTCGGCGTCGCGCGGATCGTCGAGCGCCGCACCGATGGGCGGCTGCTCGTCGACGACGGCTATATCCCGCCGCGGCTCGTCGCGCAGCGCGACGCGGTGCTGCTGCGGCATGCGCGCGAGCTGCACGGGCTGCTCACGCAGCGCAGCGAGGCGCTCGCGGCGCGCTTGTCGGAGCCGGGGCGCGGCGGCGTGTCCGAGGTCGCGGATTTCCTGCTGCTGCAGCTCGTCAACCGCTACCTGGCGCTCACCTGGCACGTGCAGCAGGACGTCGCCGCGCACCCGGAGGCGTTGTTTCGCGACTGGCTGAAGCTCGCGTGCGACCTGAGCACGTTCACCGCGGCCGGCCGGCGCCCGCAGGCGCTCGCGATCTATCGGCACGACGACCTGCGCGCGAGCTTCGGCGAACTGATGGCCGAGCTGCGCCGCTCGCTGTCGACGGTGCTGGAGCAGAATGCGATCCAGATCGAGCTGCGCGATGCCGGCAACGGCATCAAGGTCGCGACGCTCGCCGATCCGTCGCTGCGCGACACGGCGGGCTTCGTGCTCGCGGTGCGCGCGGACCTGCCGGCCGACAGCCTGCGCATGCGGTTCCCCGCGCAGGCGAAGCTCGGGCCGGTCGAACGTATCCACGATCTCGTGCAGCTGCAGCTGCCGGGCATCGGGATGCGCCAGCTGCCGGTTGCGCCACGGCAGATTCCGTATCACGCGGGCCACACGTACTTCGAGATCGACAAGGGCGGCGAGCTGTGGAAGCAGCTGGCGCGCTCCGGCGGTCTCGCGCTGCATCTGGCCGGCGAATTCCCGGGACTCTCGATGGAGTTCTGGGCGATCCGCGGATAGCGGCGGGCGGGCGCGATGAATACTTCTCCCGATTCGGTTTCCGCCGGCGCGGGCGGCTTCGTGCCGCCGAACCCGGGCGGCATGCACGAAGCCGCCACGGCGGGCGCGGCCGGGCCCGCCGCGACGCAGCCGAGGCCCGGCCGCTGGGCGGCGAGCGGCACCAATCCGCTGGTCGCCGCCGCGAACCCGCTGCTCAACCTCGTGCCGCAGATCCGCTCGACCGTCCATCACCCGAACCCCGCGTGGCTGCGCGAGCACCTCGTCGTCGAGATCCGCCAGTTCGAGGCGCGCGCGCAGGAGGCGGGCGTCACGTCCGAGGCGATCATCGGCGCGCGCTACTGCCTGTGCACGGCGCTCGACGAGGCTGCCGCGCTCACGCCATGGGGCGGCAGCGTATGGTCGTCGCACAGCCTGCTGGTGTCGTTCCACAACGAGACCTGGGGCGGCGAGAAGTTCTTCCACCTGCTGGAACGGCTGTCGCAGCAGCCGCGCCAGCATCTGGACCTGCTCGAGCTGCTGTACTTCTGCCTCGCGCTCGGCTTCGAAGGCCGCTATCGCGTGCTCGACAACGGCCATGCGCAGCTCGACGCGCTGCGGCGCCAGCTCGCGCAGACGATCCGCGCGGTGCGCGGCGAATTCGATGCGGCGCTGTCGCCGCACTGGCGCGACGTCGTCACGCGCGACGTCACGCGGCGCTTCACGGTGCCGCTGTGGGTGTGCGCGGCGCTCGCGCTGCTGATCGGCTTCGGCGCGTTCGCGGGGCTGCGGATCGCGCTCGCGGGACATTCGGACCGGCTGTTCGCGGCGATCGACGCGCTGCACGTGCCGAAGCTGCAGCCCGCGCAACCCGCGCCGCATCCGGCGAGCGCGCCGCGCATCGCGAAGTTCCTCGCGCCGGAGATCGCGGCGGGGCTCGTGGCGGTGCGCGACGACGCGGACCGCAGCGTGATCGTGTTGCGCGGCGACGGCCTGTTCCAGTCGGGCTCGACGTCGGTGATCGACCGCTATGCGCCGGTGCTGGCGCGGGTCGCGGACGCGCTGAACCAGGTGCCGGGCAACGTCCGCGTGAGCGGCTTCACCGACGACACGCCGGTGCATACGGCCCGCTTTGCGTCGAACTGGGACTTGTCGCGCGAGCGCGCGGAAGCGGTGCGCGGCCTGCTCGCGGCGCGGCTCGACCATCCGGAGCGGCTCGCGGCCGAAGGGCGCGGCACGCTCGATCCGGTCGCGCCGAACGACACCCCCGCGAACCGCGCGCGCAACCGGCGCGTCGAGATCACGCTGATGCCCGCGCCCGGCGGCGACGCCGCGGCGGCCGCGAGGGAGGCCCACTGAACATGAACCAGGCCGTCATGCGCTTCGTCCGCCCGTTGCCGCCCCGCGAGATCTGGACTTTCGCGGGGCTGGCCGTGCTCGCCTGCTTCATCTGGCTCGCCGGGCCGCTGGTCGCGTTCGCCGAGGTCCGCCCGCTCGAAAGCGGCTGGGCGCGCGCGCTGACGATCGCCGTGCTGTTCGCCGCCTGGGGCGCGCGCATCGCGTGGCGCGGCTGGCGCGCCGGCCGGCTGAACGCGCAACTGCTGAACCAGTTGCGCGAGGCCGCGCCGCGCGCGGCCACCGGGCCCGACGAGGCGGCGAAGGCCCAGCTCGACGAATTGCGCAGCCGCTTCGACGAGGCCGCGACGCTGCTGAAGAAGGTGCGCTTCGGCGAGGCCGACGGCGTGCGCAACGGGCTGTCGCGCTGGCTCGAGCGGATGTCGCGGCAGTACCTGTACCAGTTGCCGTGGTACGTGTTCATCGGCGCGCCGGGCTCGGGCAAGACGACGGCGCTCGTCAATTCGGGGCTCAGCTTCCCGCTCGCCGAGCAGTTCGGCCGCGCGGCGATCCGTGGCGTCGGCGGCACGCGGCATTGCGACTGGTGGTTCACGAACGACGCGGTGCTGATCGACACCGCCGGCCGCTATACGACGCACGAAGGCAATCGCGCGCTCGATGAAGCGGAATGGAAAGGCTTCGTCGAGCTGCTGAAGAAATACCGCGCGCGCCAGCCGCTGAATGGCGCGATGCTGACGATCAGCGTCGCGGACCTGCTCGGCGCGTCGGAGGCCGAGCGCACGCAGCATGCGATGGTGCTGCGCAAGCGCCTGCTCGAATTGCGCGCGCAGCTCGGTATCCGGTTTCCGGTCTACCTGCTCGTCACGAAGGCCGACCTGCTCGCGGGCTTCGCCGAATATTTCGGCGGGTATGGCCGCGCGGAGTGCGCGCAGGTGTGGGGCTTCACGTTCCCGCTCGCGCAGAGCGAGGCGCCCGGCTTCGACCTGCGCGCGGCGTTCGACCGCGAGTACGCGCTGCTGCACCGGCGGCTGAACGACGCGCTGCCCGAGCTGCTCGCGTCGCAGACCGACGCGCGCCAGCGCGAGATGAGCTATCTGCTGCCGCAGCAGATCGCCGACCTGCAGGACCTGCTCGGCCAGTTCGTCGCCGAGGTGTTCTCGGTGTCGAGCTTCGAGCCGATGCCGATGCTGCGCGGGGTGTACCTGACGAGCGGCACGCAGGAGGGCACCGCGTTCGACCGCGTGATGAGCGGCATCAAGCGCTTCCTGAAGATCGAGGGCGCGCCGCCGGCCGCGCAGACGGGCGCGACCGGCCGCAGCTTCTTCCTGAAATCGCTGCTGCAGGACCACATCTTCCGCGAGGCGGCGCTCGCGGGCAGCAACCTGCGCTGGCATCAGCGGCGGCGCGTGCTGCAGATCGGCGGCTACGTGGCGCTCGCGTTCCTGTGCATCGCGATGCTGGTCGCGTGGCTGAAGAGCTATTCGAACAACCGCGCCTATCTCGACCAGGTGGCGGCGCGCGTGCCGGCCGTCGACGCGCAGATCGGCGGCGCGACGTTCGCCGGCGCCGCCGACGTCGCCCGGCTGCTGCCGGTGCTCGACGCGCTCGGCGGCCTCGCGAACGCGGGCGGCGTCGATCTCACGCATCCGCCGCTCGCCTATCGGTGGGGGTTGTTCCAGGGCGAGAAGATCGACGAGGCGGTGGACGCGGTCTACCGGCGCGCGCTCGACGACGTGCTGCTGCCGATCGCCGCGAGCCGGATGGAAGCGGCGCTGCGCGACGCGCGGCCCGACGACGGCGAATACGCGTACGCGGCGCTGAAGGCGTACCTGATGCTGTACGACAGCGCGCATTACGACCCCGCGTTCGTGCAGGCCGTCGTCGACCTGGAAATGGAGCGCGCGCTGCCGGCCGACTTCTCGCCGGCCCAGCGCACGGCGCTGCGCGCGCATCTCGCCGCGCTGTTCGGCAACCGCGTCGTGGTGTCGCCGTTCGCGATGAACGAGCGGCTCGTCGCCGACGTGCGCGAGCGGCTGCGGCAGGCGCCGTTCTCGCAGCGGCTGTACCGGCAGCTCGCGCGCACGCTGCGCCCGGACGCCGCGTCGTACGACTTCAGCGTCGCCCGCGCGGTGGGCCCGGACGCGTCGCTGGTGTTCCGGCGCCAGAGCGGCAAGCCGCTCGCGGACGGCGTGCCGGGCCTGTATACGCGCAACGGCTATCGCACCGTGTTCGCGCCGCGCCTCGCGGGCGCGGTCGACGCATACGGGCGCGAGGAGGTGTGGGTGCTGAACCTCGGCGCGTCGGAGATTCCGGGCGCGAACGAGGCGGCGGCATGGGCGCGCGAGATCCGCCAGCTTTATCTCAACGACTACCTGAAGACCTGGGACGACTATCTCGCCGACCTTCGCCTGCAGCGCACCGCGACGCTCGCGCAGAGCATCCAGGTGGCGCGCGCGCTGTCGTCGGCCGATTCGCCGCTGACCCGGCTGATGGTCGCGCTCGCGCGCGACACCGCGCTCGGCGACGCGCCGGGCGGCGGCGCGCGCAACCTCGCGTCGCGCGCGCAGGACAAGGTCGACGAGGCGCGCAGCTCGCTCGCGCAGATTTTCACGAACCAGCCGGGCGGCGACGCGGGCACGGTGGCTGCTGCGCCCGCGAGCCCGGAGCAGGCCGTCGACGGCCATTTCGCCGGGCTGCGCGCGTTCGCGCCGGGCAGCGGCGACCAGGCCGCGTCGTTCGACGCGGTGCTGAAGGCGATCGACGCGCTGTACACGTACCTGACCGCGACCGACGATGCGTTGCGCAGCGGCGCGCAGCCGCCGCCGTCCGATGCGCCGGCGCGGCTGCGCGCGCAGGCCGGGCGGCTGCCGACGCCGTTCCGGGAAGTGCTCGACGACCTGTCGAACGTCGCGAACGGCAGCGTCGCGACCGTCGAGCAGCGCAACGTCACGCAGCGGGCCGGCACCAACGTCGGCGACTTCTGCCGGCAGGCGATCGATGGCCGCTATCCGTTCGCGCGCGGCGCGTCGCGCGACGTCGCGCCGTCGGACTTCGCGCAGCTGTTCGCGCCGGGCGGCCTGATGGACGACTTCTTCCAGAAGAACCTGCAGCCGATCGTCGACACGACGTCGCATCCGTGGCGCTTCGCGAACCGCAACGCGGACGCGGACCCGGCGGCGGCCGCGATGCTCGCGTCGTTCGAGAAGGCGGCGGTGATCCGCGACGCCTATTTCCCGGGCGGCGCGCGTGCCGCGCAGCTGAGGGTGCAGATCCAGCCGCTCGAAATGGATCCGTCGATCTCCGAGATGGTGCTCGACGTCGACGGCCAGATCGTCCGCTACGCGCACGGGCCGCTCGTGCCGAGCGCGGTGCAGTGGCCGGGCCCGCGCGGCAGCAACCAGGTGCGGCTGCAGACCACGGGCCAGGCGGGCGCGGCGGACGGCTTCACGACCGACGGGCCGTGGGCGCTGCACCGGCTGTTCGACCGCGCGGGCGTGTCGGCCGGGCGCGGCTCCGAGCAGATGGTGGCGCGCTTCTCGGTCGACGGCAAACCGATCGTGCTGCAGGTGACCGCCGGCAGTGTCCGCAACCCGTTCAGGCTCGCCCAGATGGAGTCCTTCGCATGCCCTCCGAAGCCATGAGCACGACGCCGGCGCGCACGCTCGGCGGCGAACCGCCGGCCTGGTACGGGAAGATTCCGGGCGCGGGCGATTTCGTCAATCGCCGCTTGCCGCACACGCTCGCGGGCTGGTGGGAGCGCTGGCTGCAGCAGGGCATGGCCGCGATGCGCCAGCGCGGCGCGGACGAGGTCGCGCGCTACTACACGGTCGCGCCGGTGTGGAATTTCCTGATCCCGGCGGGCGCGGGCGCGGCGTGCGTGCAGCCCGGCTGCGTCGCGCCGAGCTGCGACCGCGTGGGGCGCTATTACCCCGTGCTCGTCACGCTGCCGCTGCGCGAGGCCGATTACTGGAGCGGGCTGCCGGACGTCGCCGACGCGTTCTACTGGCAGGTCGGCAGCGCGCTGCTCGACGCGATCCGGCATGCGCGCGCGCCGCTCGATCTCGAGGCGGCGCTCGCGCAGGTGCGGCTCGTGCCGGGCGACGCCGCCGGGCCGGACGATGCGCCGCCGCAGGCGCTGCCGGAGCGGCCGGCGGCGCCCGCGTGGCCGGGGCTGTCCGGGTATTTCGATCCGCACGGTGCGACGAGCTTCTGGTGGACCAATCGCGCGGACGGATCGCCGCTGCGCACCCACGCGCACACCGGCGCACCGGACAGCCCGCTGTTTTTGCGGCTGTTCGGCGGCGGCGTGTAGCGCACGCCATGCGCGGCATCGAGAGGTGGACATGAAGGATGCATTGTCGAGAGACCACGAGCAGGAGACGGCGAGCCGCGGCGACGCGGCGGAATTCGCGGTGCGGCCGCTGCCGCTCGGGCATCGGCTCGGTGAGTTGCAGCTCGACGAGGTGCTCGGGATCGGCGGCTTCGGGATCGTCTATCGCGCGTTCGACCGCACGCTGCGGCGCGCGGTGGCGATCAAGGAATACATGCCGTCGATGCTCGCGACGCGCGGCGGCGACTACACGGTGTCGCTGCGCTCGGAGCGTTTCGCACCGGCGTTCGACGCGGGCCGAGGCGCGTTCCTGAACGAGGCGCGGCTGCTCGCGCAGTTCGACCACCCGGGGCTCGTCAAGGTCCTGCATTTCTGGGAGAGCCATGGCACCGCGTACATGGTGATGCCGTTCTACGAAGGGCGCACGCTGAAGCAGTTGCTCGACGGCGGCGCGCAGGTGAGCGAGACGCAGTTGCGCAACGTGGTCGCCGCGCTGCTCGGCGCGCTCGACACGCTGCATCGCGCGCAGTGCTTCCATCGCGACGTCGCGCTGGACAACGTGCTGATCCGCCCGGACGGCAACGCGATCCTGCTCGACTTCGGCGCGGCCAGGAAACGGATCGGCGATCTCGTCGACGACGGCGCGATGATGATCAAGCCCGGCTATGCGCCGATCGAGCAGTACACCGACGATCCCGCGTTCAGCCAGGGGCCGTGGACCGACCTCTACGCGCTCGGCGCGGTGATGCACGCGATGATCACCGGCGAGCTGCCGCCGGCCGCGGTCGTGCGCAGCATCAAGGACACGTACCGGCCGCTCGCGACGCGCGAGCTGCCGGTGCGCGACCTGTACAGCCCGGGGTTTCTGGCGGCGGTCGATCACGCGTTGCAGCTCAGGATCGCGGACCGGCCGGAATCGGTCGCGGCGTTCGCGGCGGAGCTCGGGCTGCGCGGGTTCGATCGGCCGGGGTTCGGGCTGGAGGGGGGGGCGGATGACGGGGCGGGCAGGCGCGGCGGCAGGGTGAGGACGGCAAGGCGGCAGTCGCTCCCGATGACACGGGCGCTGTGGAAGGGGCACGGCGTCAGGCGTCCGGTGCCGGGGCTGCCGCAGCGGCAGCGTCGGGAAAGGCATCCTCCGCGTCGTCGGCGCAACCCGTGTCGGACGAGCATGCCGAATCGACATCCGCGCGTCAGCCGTTCGGACCGGAGGGCAAAGTATCGGTTTCGTCGGGCGAGCCGCCCGCGCCTTCGACGCACGCTCGGCCCGCACACGATGAAAACACCGCATCCGGCTCATTGAACGCGGAGCCTGCGCCGTTGCGCCAGTCGGCGTCGCCGACGCGAGGCGCGCCACCGGTTGGCGACGCGCCGAAAGCATCCGCGAAAGCGGCACGGGACGAAGGGGCCGCTTCGAGCGGCAGTACGGCGCGAACCGACGCAGGTCGCGCGTGGCCCGCTCCCGCGAGCCCGCCATGGCGCGGCGCTCGCCGCACCGGCGTCTATGTCGGCGGCGCGCTCGCCGTGCTGGTGGCGATCGGCATCGGCACCGCATATCTGATGAAGCCGACGCGCAACGCAAGCGAACCGGCATCAGGCGCGGGCCTGCCGCAAGCGGCCGCACCGGCGACCGAGCCCCGTGGCGGCTCCGGGGTCGTCCTCGCACAGCAAGGCCCGACGCCGATCGTCGTGCCGCCCGCGAGCATGCCGGCCGCCGCGTCCGCGCAAGTACCCGCGCCGGCGCCAGCGCCGGCCCCGGTGGTCGTGACGACCGCCGCGAGCGAACCCGCTGCGCTGTCCGCCCCGCCGGAGATCGCGAAGAACGCCGCCGGCGCGCAGCCGGCCGCGCCCGGTTCGCGCATCGCGCCGGCGGGGAGCCTCGATGCATCGGAGCGGGTGGTCGCGGTGCCGCCGGCCGATGCCGGCGCGCAACCCGCCGGGCCGGCTCCCGGCGCGCCCGTCGCCAACGCGGGCACTTCCGCCAACACCCTCGCCAGCATTCCGCCCGATCAGCGCCCGCCCGACACGCCGGAATCCGTCGCGGTGCGTTTCCATGTGCGGCCATGGGGCGACGTCTACGTAAGCGGCGTGCGGCGCGGTGCGAGCCCGCCGCTGCGCACGGTGTCGCTCGCGCCCGGCATCTACCAGATCGAGATCCGCAACGGCACGCTGCCGCCGTTGCGGCGCACCGTGAAGATCGACCCCGGCAGCAAACCGATCAGCATCGACTATGCGTTCGAATGACCTCAGCGCGCCGGCGCCTGCCGCCGCCGCATCCGCCCCGGAACCGCGCAGGGTGACGCCGCGCGCGGACCTGATCGACCGCCTGCTCGCGGGCCTCGGGCCGGACGCGCCGTGCGGCGCGAATCTCGAGTACGAAGCGGATTTCCTGCAGCTTCAGGAACACGCGACGCCGCGCCCCGAGCAGCAGTACGGCGACACGGTGATCCCGGCCGAGGCACCCGACTGGCGCGCGGTCGAGCGGCTCGCGCTCGCGCTGAGCGGGCGCACGAAGGACCTGCGCGTCGCTGCGTACCTGACGCGCAGCTGGACCGAGCTGCACGGAATTCCCGGCTACGCGGACGGGCTCGCGGTCGTCGCGGGCCTGCTCGGCCGCTGGTGGGACGACGTGCACCCGCGCCTCGACGCGGACGGCGACCCGGACCCGACGCCGCGCTGCAACGCGCTGGCCGAGGTGGCCGGCGCGCACGACTGCGCGCGCGCGGCGCGCCGCCAGCCGCTGTTCGACGGCGGCCCGAGCGTGCGCGACGCCGAACGCATGCTCGACGGCCACGACGACGGCGCCGAGCGCCAGCCCGGCGATCGCGAGCGCCTGCTCGACGCGCTGCTGCACGTGCGCGGCGACGGGCCGCCGCCGTTGCAGCCGGCGCGCGCCGCGCTGGCCGCGCTCGCGTCGATTCGCGCGCGGGTGAGCGAGCGGCTCGGCGGCGAATGGGCGCCCGATGCGAGCGACGTCGAGAAGGCGCTGCACCGGATCGTGCAGCGCGCGCCGTTGCCGTCCGGTGAAGCGGACACCGGCACGGCCGAGGCCGAAGGCGCCCCCCGGCACGGCGAACCGTCACCGGCTGACGTGCCCGCCGACGGCCGCGCGTGGCGCGACGCCGAAGTGACGAGCCGCGACGACGTGCGGATCGGCCTCGACAAGATCTGCCGCTACTTCGAGCTGCACGAGCCGAGCCATCCCGCGCCGCTGCTGCTGCGGCGCGCGCAGCGGCTGCTCGCGCTCGACTTCTACGAAATCATCCGGGATCTCGCGCCGGAGAGCCTGCCGAAGCTGGACCTGCTGAGCGGCCAGCGGAGCGAATGACGCATGACATGAGGCCGCGCGGGCGGCGGCAACGAACAGCGCAACTTGACGGGAAGGAGCACACGATGACGGACAGGACCAAGGCAGCAGGCAGCGGACAGAAGTTCATCGCGCGCAATCGGGCGCCGCGCGTGCAGATCGAGTACGACGTCGAGACTTACGGGGCCGAGCGCAAGGTCCAGCTGCCGTTCGTGATGGGGGTGCTCGCGGATCTCGCGGGCAAGCGCGCCGAGCCGCTGCCGGATTTGCCGGAGCGCAAGTTCCTCGAGATCGACGTCGACAACTTCGACGAGCGGATGAAGTCGATCGCGCCGCGCGTCGCGTTCCAGGTGCCGAATACGCTGACCGGAGAAGGGCTGCTGAACGTCGACATGACGTTCGAGCGGATCGACGATTTCTCGCCGGCCGCGATCGCGCGCCACGTCGACGCGCTGCGCCAGTTGCTCGAGGCGCGCACGGAGCTGTCGAACCTGCTGTCGTACATGGACGGCAAGCACGGCGCGGAGCAACTGATCGAGAACGCGATCAACGACCCCGAGCTGCTGAAGGCGCTGGTGCGGCAGCCGGCGGCGGATGCCACGGCCCGCGAGCCCAGCGAAGGCGGCGAGATCGACCCGGAGGCGCGCCATGAATGAATCCGCCCAAGCCCGGCACGCCGCGCGCGCAGCCGCGCAACCGGTCGTCGCGCGCGACGAGTTCGCCGCGCTGCTGCAGAAGGCGTTCAAGCCGAAGACCGCGGAGGCGCGCGAATCGGTCGAGCGGGCCGTGCGTACGCTCGCGCAGCAGGCGCTGGAAAACACCGTCGGCGTGACGACCGACGCATACGGCAGCGTCAAGCAGATCATCGCGGAGATCGACCGCAAGCTCAGCGAGCAGATCAACGAGATCCTGCACCACGGCGAATTCCAGACGCTCGAAGGCGCATGGCGCGGGCTGCACTACCTCGTCACGCATACCGAGACCGACGAGCTGCTGAAGATCAAGGCGCTGCCGATCGCGCGCGGCGAGCTCGCGCGCACGCTGAAGCGCTACAAGGGTGTGGCGTGGGACCAGAGCCCGCTGTTCCGCAAGGTCTACGAGGAGGAATACGGGCAGTTCGGCGGCGAGCCGTTCGGCTGTCTCGTCGGCGACTACCACTTCAACCACAGTGCGCCGGACGTCGAGATGCTCGGCGAGCTGTCGAAGATCGCGGCGGCCGCGCATGCGCCGTTCATCGCGGGCGCGTCGCCCGAGCTGATGCAGATGGATTCGTGGCAGGAGCTGTCGAACCCGCGCGACCTGACGAAGATCTTCCAGAACACCGAGTACGCGGCGTGGCGCAGCCTGCGCCAGTCGGAGGACGCGCGCTACGTCGGCCTCGCGATGCCGCGCTTTCTCGCGCGGCTGCCGTACGGCGCGCGCACCAACCCGGTCGACGAATTCGACTTCGAGGAGGATACCGACGCGGCCAGCCACGCGCGCTACACGTGGGCGAATTCGGCCTACGCGATGGCCGCGAACATCAACCGCTCGTTCAAGCTGTACGGCTGGTGCTCGTCGATCCGCGGCGTCGAATCGGGCGGCGCGGTCGAGGGGCTGCCGTGCCACACGTTCCCGACCGACGACGGCGGCGTCGACCAGAAATGCCCGACCGAGATCGCGATCAGCGACCGCCGCGAGGCCGAGCTCGCGAAGAACGGCTTCATGCCGTTCGTGCACCGGAAGAACTCGGATTTCGCGGCGTTCATCGGCGCGCAGTCGCTGTACCAGCCGGCCGAATACCACGATCCCGACGCGACCGCGAACGCGCGGCTGTCCGGCCGCCTGCCGTACCTGTTCGCGTGCTGCCGCTTCGCGCATTACCTGAAGTGCATCGTGCGCGACAAGATCGGCTCGTTTCGCGAGCGCGACGACATGGAGCGCTGGCTGAACGACTGGATCATGAACTACGTCGACGGCGATCCGGTGAACTCGTCGCAGGAAACCAAGGCGCGCAAGCCGCTCGCGGCGGCCCACGTGATCGTCGACGAGATCGAGGACAACCCCGGCTACTACGCATCGAAGTTTTTCCTGCGGCCGCATTACCAGCTCGAAGGGCTCACCGTGTCGTTGCGGCTCATCTCGAAGCTGCCGTCCGCGAAGGCGGCGAACGAGTGAGCGGCGGCGCACCTCAACCGGAATGGAGGCAGCGATGGGCGTGGCAATGTTTATGAAGGTGGACGGCGTGACCGGCGAATCGGCGGACGCGCAGCACAAGGGCTGGACCGACATCCAGACGTTCTCGTGGGGCGCGAGCCAGCCGGGCGCGATGGCGAGCGGCAGCGGCGGCAACGCGGGCAAGGCGAGCTTCAACGATCTCGTGGTGGCGGCGTACATGGACAAGGGCGCGCCCGCGATCATCAAGAACTGCGCGAGCGGCAAGCACCTGTCGACGGTCGAGATTTCGGCATGCAAGACCGGCGGCACGCAGGTCGAGTTCATGCGCGTGACCTTGCAGGAAGTGCTCGTCACGTCCGCGCAGGTCGCGGGCGTGGACGCCGGCGACGCGGCCGACCGCCTGCTGATGCACTACGGCTTCCAGGCCGCGAAGGTCAAGAAGCAGTACTGGCAGCAGAACGACAACGGCGGCAAGGGCGCCGAGGTGTCGGTCGGCTGGAACATCAAGGAAAACACCGAGATGTGACGGTGGGCAAGGCGAGCCATGGACGACCCGACCACCCGTGACGGCCGCGCGGCCGGCATGCGCGACCGGCTGCAGCCCGCGCTGCTCGACCGGCTGACCGACGCCGAGCCGCAGCGGCGCACCGAGCCGCCCGACGCGCAGTGGGTCGGCGCCGAGCGCCTGCGCGCGGCGGTGCTGCGCGATCTCGCGTGGCTGCTCAATACGCGCAACGCGGAGGACGGTTTCGTCGACTGGTCGGCCTACGCGCACGCGCAGGCGTCGGTGATCAACTACGGGATGCGGCCGCTCGTCGGCAAGCCGATGTCGGGCGTCGAGCGGCTGGCGGTCGAGGCATCGATCCGCGATGCGATCGTGCGCTTCGAGCCGCGCATCGCGCCCGCCAGCGTCGAGGTGTGCAGCGTGCCCGACGCGCCTGGCGGCGCGGCCGGCGAGCGGCGGCACAACGTGCTGATGTTCGAGATTCGCGGCACCTTGTGGTCGGTGCCGCAGCCGGTCGACTTCGTGCTGCGCTCGGCGCTCGATCTCGAAACCGGCGCGATGTCGCTGCATTCGGCGGCGGGGGGTTGACGCGATGGAGACACGCCTGCTCGAGTACTACAACCGCGAACTCGCGTACCTGCGCGAGCTGGGCGGCGAATTCGCGCAGCAGTTCCCGAAGGTGGCCGCGCGGCTGCGGTTGAACGAGCCGGGGCCGCCCGATCCGTACGTCGAGCGGCTGCTCGAAGGCTTCAGCTTCCTCACCGCGCGCGTGCAGCTCAAGATGGACGCGGAGTTTCCGCGTTTCACGCAGGCGCTGCTCGACGCGGTGTATCCGGGCTATCTCGCGCCGCTGCCGTCGATGGCGATCGTGCAGTTCGCGCCGCTGATGAACGAGGGCAGCCTCGCGCAGGGCTGGCGGCTGCCGGCGGGCACCGCGCTGCGCGCGCAGCCCGCCGCGTCGGAGCAGACCGCGTGCGAATTCCGCACCGCGCACGACCTGACGCTGTGGCCGCTCGAAGTGACCAGCGCGGCCGTGACCGGCGCACCGGCCAACTTGCCGCGCGGCCTCGTCGCGGCGCGGCAGGCGGTGCGCGGCGCGCTGCGGATCCGGCTCGCCGCGCGCGGCGGCGCGCGCCTCGCGCAACTGCCGGTCGACCGGCTGACGATCCATCTCGCCGGGCCGGAGCGGGACGCGCTGCACCTGCTCGAGCTGATCGCCGCGCACACGGTCGGCGTCGTCGTGCACGACCCGGGCCAGCCGCCGCGCTGGGCGCACGCGCTCGACGCGGACGCGATCGTCCACGAGGGCTTCGACGCCAGCCAGGCGATCCTGCCCGACGACGGCCGCAGCTTCCACGGCTACCGGCTGCTGCGCGAGTATTTCGCGTTTCCGGCGCGCTTCCTGTTCTTCAGCATCGCCGGGCTGCGGCCCGCGCTCGCGCGCGCCACCGGCGACACCTGCGAGCTGACGCTGCTGTTCGACCGGCACGACGCCGCGCTCGAAGCCGCCGTCGATGCGCGGCACCTGGCGCTGAACTGCACGCCGGCCGTGAACCTGTTCGCGCGGCGCGGCGACCGCATTCCGGTGCAGCCGGGCGCGCGCGAGCATCACGTCGTGGTCGACCGCAGCCGGCCGCTCGACTACGAGGTCTACGCGGTGCAGCGGCTCGCGAGCGAGCAGCGCGACGACGGGCAGTCGCGCGAATTCCGGCCGTTTCATGCGTCGTACGCCGGCGATGACGGCAATTACGGCGCGTACTACACGGTGCGGCGCGAGCCGCGGCTCGTGTCCGCGCAGGCGCGCGCGAACGGCACGCGCACCGGCTATGTCGGCAGCGAGACCTACGTGTCGCTCGTCGACAGCGCATGCGCGCCGTACGACGAAGCGATGCGCTACCTGGCCGTCGACACGCTGTGCACGAACCGCGATCTCGTGCTGCTGCAGCCGCCCGGCGACGCGCACACGTTTACGCTGCGCGTGTCGGCGCCGGTCGAGCGGATCGTCGCGCTGCGCGGGCCGTCGCGGCCGCGCCCGCCGATCGCCGACGCGCAGACGGCCTGGCGGCTGATCCGCCACCTCGGGCTCGCGCGGCAGTCGCTGACCGATCTCGACGACGACGAGGGCGCGCGGGTGCTGCGCGAGCTGCTCGGGCTGCACGCGGATCCGGCCGACGCGGCGATGCGCCGGCAGATCGACGGCGTGCGGCGGGTCGCGTTCGCGCCGGTGTTCCGCCGCCTGCCGGCCGCCGGGCCGCTGATGTTCGGGCGCGGCGTGCAGGTCGACGTGACCGTCGACGACCACGCGTTTTCCGGCGACAGTCCATTCCTGCTCGGCGCGGTGCTCGAGCAGTTCTTCGCGCGGCATGTGTCGATCAACGCGTTCGCCGAATGCGTGCTGACGAGCGCGCAGCGCGGCCGGCTCGCGCAGTGGCCGGCGCGCGTCGGCAGGCGGCCGGCGATATGACGCAGCCTATGGCGCCCGACACGCATCCCGCCATGCCGCCGGCCGCGAACCCGGCCGCGAACCCGGCCGATCGCGCGGCGCGTCGCGACGCGTTCCGGGCACGCCTGCGCGCCGCGCCGCACGGCCATGACCTGTTCCAGGCGCTGCGCTGGCTCGATGCGCTGTCGCCGCAGCATGCGCCGCTCGGCCATGCGGCGCGGCCGCGCGACGAGCCGGTCAGGCTCGGCCAGGCGCCGTCGCTCGCGTTCGCGGCGGCGATGCTGGCCGGCGTCGACGACGGCGGCGCGGTGCCGCGCATCGCGATCCACGGCTTCGGGCTGTTCGGCCCGAACGGGCCGCTGCCGGCGCACCTGACCGAATATGCGCACGAGCGCGCGGCGCAGCACGGCGATCCGGCGTTCGCCGCGTTCGCCGACCTGTTTCATCACCGGCTGATCCTGCTGTTCTACCGTGCGTGGGCCGACGCGCAGCCGACGGTGAGCCTCGACCGGCCCGCGCGCGCACGGTTCGACGGCTACGTCGCGAGCCTGATCGGGCGCGCGGCGGCGGCCGAAGGGCCGGCCGGGCCCGACGCGCTCGCGCCGCACGCGCGCTGTTTCCACGCCGGCCATCTGGTGCGGCATACGCGCAACCCCGAAGGGCTCGCGCAGATCCTGCGGCGGCATTTCGGCGTCGCGGTGCGCATCGTCGAGCATGTGCCGCAATGGGTGACGATCGAGCGCGCGCAGCGCTGCGCGATCCGCGCGACGCGGCCGACGCTGCCGCTCGGCGGCGCGGTGCTCGGCATCGCGGTGCGCGATGCACAGTCGCGGTTCCGGATCGTGCTCGGTCCGCTGTCGCTCGACGCGTACCGGCAATGCCTGCCCGGCGGCGCGTATGCGCGGCCGCTTGCGCAATGGGTGCGCGAATACGTCGGCATCGAGTTCGACTGGGACGTGCAGCTCGAACTTGCGCACGACGCGGTGCCGGCGGCCGCGCTCGGCAGCCCGCACGGGATCGGCCGCAGCGCGTGGCTCGGGCGGCGCCTCGAGCCCGGCCCCGCGCGCGATCTCGTGATCGACGGCCGCGCGTACGAAGCCGCGTTTCGTCGCGGCCTGGCGCGGGCGGCAAGCGCGCCCGCCGATCGTGAACCTGCCTGAACGGAAACCATCATGTCCGATATCGGCCGCGTCACCCTGTTCGGAAAGCTGAACCCGTTCCTCTACGAGACGCTGGAGCAGGCGACCGGCTTCTGCCGGCTGCGCGGCAATCCGTACGTCGAGCTCGCGCACTGGCTGAAGCAGATCCTGCAGCGCCCGGACGGCGACCTGCACCGCATCCTGCGCCGCTTCGAGATCGATCCCGCCGCGCTCGATCGCGCGATCGTCGCGTCGCTCGACCGGCTGCCGCGCGGCGCGGGCTCGGTGTCCGACCTGTCCGCGCACATCGACGACGCGGTCGAGCGCGCGTGGGTCTACGCGACGCTCAAGTACGACGCGACGCGGATTCGCGGCGCGACGCTGGTGCTCGCGATCCTGAAGACGCCGCAGCTGCGCGGCGTGCTGGTCGGGATCGCGCGCGAGTTCGAGCGCATCGTGCCGGACGTGCTGGCCGAGTCGCTCGACGCGATCGTCGACGGCTCGCCGGAAGCGCCGCTGCCCGACGCGCAGGGGGCGGCCGGTGTGGCGGCGGCTGCTTCGGCCGGCGACGGCTCGGCGCTCGCGCGCTTCGCCGTCGACCTCACCGCCCGCGCCCGGGCCGGCGAGATCGACCCGGTCGTCGGGCGCGACGCCGAGATCCGCCAGATCGTCGATATCCTGCTGCGGCGCCGGCAGAACAACCCGCTGCTGGTCGGCGAGGCGGGCGTCGGCAAGACCGCCGTCGCCGAGGGCTTCGCGCTGCGGATCGTCGCGGGCGACGTGCCGCCGCCGCTGCGCGACGTCGCGCTGTACCTGCTCGACCTCGGCCTGCTGCAGGCCGGCGCGGGCGTGAAAGGCGAGTTCGAGAGCCGCTTGCGCGGCGTGATCGACGAGGCGATGTCGGGCGGGCGGCCGGCGATCCTGTTCATCGACGAGGTGCACACGCTCGTCGGCGCGGGCGGCGCGGCCGGCACCGGCGATGCCGCGAACCTGCTGAAGCCGGCGCTCGCGCGCGGCCTGCTGCGCACGATCGGCGCGACCACGTGGTCCGAGTACAAGCAAACCATTGAAAAGGATCCCGCCTTGACCCGGCGCTTCCAGCTCGTGCACGTGCACGAGCCGGAGGAAGACGCGGCGCTCGCGATGCTGCGCGGGCTCGCCGCGAAGCTCGAGGCCCATCACCGCGTACTGGTGCTCGACGAGGCGCTGCAGGCGGCCGTCACGCTGTCGCACCGCTACATCCCCGCGCGCCAGTTGCCCGACAAGGCGATCAGCCTGCTCGACACGGTGTGCGCGCGCGTCGCCGTCAGCCAGCATGCGGTGCCCGCGCCGATCGAGGATGCACGCCGCCGCATCGACAGCCTGCGGGTCGAGCACGAACGGATCGGGCGCGAGTGCGCGCTCGGCACCGGCGACGCCGCGCGGCGCGATGCGATCGCCGTGGCGATTGCCGGCGCGCAGGCCGGGCTGGACCGGCTCGACGCGCGCTGGCAGGCCGAGCGCGACGCGTTGACGACGATCGTCGCGTCGCGCGCCGCGCTGCTCGACGACGAACCGTCGCAGGCCCTCGACGCGGATGCGCGCGCCGCCGCACAGAGCCGCCTCGCCGCCGCCCAACTCGCGCTGGCCGAGCTCCAGGGCGACGCGCCGCTCGTGCTGCCGGCGGTCGACACGCACGCGGTGGCGGCCGTCGTCGCGGACTGGACCGGGATTCCGCTCGGGCGGATGGTGCGCGACGAGACGCAGGCGGTGCTGAAGCTTGCCGCCACGCTCGGCGAACGCGTGGTCGGCCAGCGCCACGCGGTCGAGCTGATCGCCGAACGGATCCAGACCGCCCGCGCGCGGCTCGACGATCCGGCGAAGCCGCACGGCGTGTTCCTGCTGTGCGGGCCGTCGGGCGTCGGCAAGACCGAGACGGCGCTCGCGCTCGCCGACACGCTGTACGGCGGCGAGCACAACGCGATCACGATCAACATGAGCGAGTTCCAGGAGGCGCACACCGTGTCGACGCTGAAGGGCGCGCCGCCCGGCTACGTCGGCTACGGGCAGGGCGGCGTGCTGACCGAGGCCGTGCGGCGCCGGCCGTACAGCGTCGTGCTGCTCGACGAGATCGAGAAGGCGCATCGCGACGTGCACGAGCTGTTCTTCCAGGTGTTCGACAAGGGCTGGATGGAGGACGGCGAAGGGCGCGACATCGATTTCCGGCACACCGTGATCCTGCTCACGTCGAACGTCGGCTCGGAGCAGGTGATCCGGCTGTGCCGCGACCCGGAGCGGCTGCCCGACGCGCAGGCGCTCGCCGACGCGCTGCGCGCGCCGCTGCGCGGCGTGTTTCCGGCCGCGCTGCTCGGCCGGCTGACCGTCGTGCCGTACTACCCGCTGACCGACGCGACGCTCGCGCGCGTCGTCGCGCTGCAGCTCGCGCGCATCGAGCGGCGGATCGACGCGCACCACGGCATCCGGCTGCATTGCGCGGACAGCGCGACCGCGCTGATCGTCGAGCGCTGCCGGACGATCGAATCCGGCGGCCGGATGGTCGACGCGATCCTCACGCACACCGTGCTGCCGCGGATCAGCCGGGCCATCCTGCAGGCGACGCTCGAAGGCCGCACGCTGGCGTCGATCGACGTGAGCGCGGCCGACGGCGAATTCGTCTACCGCTTCGACGAGGAGGTCGCGACGTGAATCGCGTGTTCACCCTCGACAGCCCGCTCGGCGACGACCTGAAATTCCACCGGCTCGACGGCGACGAGGCGCTCGGCCGCCTGTTCGAATACCGGATCGAGGCGCTCGCCGACAGCCACAGCCTGTCGCTGAAGGATCTGCTCGGCAAGCCGGTGACGGTGCGCATCGAGCAGCAGGACGGCTCGGTCCGCTACCTGAACGGCATCGTTGCGCGCGTGTCGCTCGCGGGACGGCGCGCCGAACGGCATTACGGCTACGCGCTCACCGTGCGCCCGTGGCTGTGGCTCGCGACGCGCCGCTCCGACTGCCGGATCTTCCAGAACCGCACCGTGCCCGAAATCGTGCAGGAGGTGCTCGCGCCTTACGGCTTTCCGATTGAGAACCGCCTGACCGAGTCGTACGTGCCGCGCGACTACTGCGTGCAGTACAACGAGACGGATGCCGCGTTCGTGTCGCGGCTGATGGAATTCGAAGGGATCTACTACGGGTTCCGGCACGCGGCGCAGGCGCACACGCTGGTGCTGTGCGACGCGATGTCGTCGCACGCGGCGCTGCCCGGCTACGCGACGATCCCGTTCATCGCGCGCGACCGCACGGCGATCGCCGACGAGGAGCATATCGACAGCTGGCTGCCCGCGCAGGAGGTGAGCGTCGGCAAGCATCAGACCAGCGACTACGACTACACGAAGCCGCGCGCCGACCTGTCCGCGCAGCAGGTCGATCCGCGCGGCCACGACCACGACGGCTTTGCGTCGTTCGAGTGGCCGGGCGGCTATCGCGACGATGCTCCCGGCGCGCGCACCAGCCGCGTGCGGCTCGAGGAGCAGCAGGCCGAGCACGAACGCGCGAGCGCCAGCACCGACGTGCGCGGCGTCGCGCCCGGCTGGCTGTTCACGCTCGCGCATTGCCCGCGCGCCGACCAGAACCGCGAATACCTGATCGTGCGGTGCCAGTACCGGTTTCAGGAGAACGCGTATGCGAGCGCCGCCGACGCCGAAGCGGTCGTGCACGAATCGCAGCTGCTCGTGCAGCCGTCGAGCCTGCCTTACCGGTCGCCGCGCGAGACGCCGAGGCCGCGCACCAGCGGGCCGCAGACGGCGACCGTCGTCGGGCCGCCCGGCGAGGAGATCTGGACCGACCAGTACGGCCGCGTGAAGCTCCAGTTCCGCTGGGACCGCTACGGGCAGCGCAACCAGGATTCGTCGTGCTGGGTGCGCGTGTCGAGCCCGTGGGCCGGCGGCGGCTTCGGCGGCGTGCAGATTCCGCGCGTGGGCGACGAGGTGGTGGTCGATTTCCTGAACGGCGACCCGGACCAGCCGATCGTGACGGGGCGCGTCTACAACGGCGAAAGGATGCCGCCGTGGGGGTTGCCGGGGAGCGCGACGCAAAGCGGGCTGCTGTCGAGGTCGTCGCCCGGCGGGACGACCGAGCATGCGAACGCGTTCCGGTTCGAGGACAAGAAGGGCGCGGAGCAGCTGTGGATGCACGCGGAGCGGAATTTCGACGCGGAGACGGAGCTCGATCATTCGCTGTCGGTCGGCAACAACCATACGCATACGGTCGGCAACGACGAGACGATGCAGGTGAAGAACAACCGGCAACGCAGCGTCGGGCAGAACGAGACGGTGAACATCGGCCAGCATCGGGTCGCGCAGATCGGCGGGAACGAGACGCATGGGGTCGTCGGAAACCGGACGCGCTCGGTCGGCCAGAACGAAACCGTGACGGTCGGCGCGAATCGCGACGCGACCATCGGCGGCACGCACAAGGAAACCGTCGCGCAGGGCAAGACCGAAACGATCGGCGAAGCCAAGACGCTCACGGTCGGGCAGCTTTATCACACGACGTCGCAGGACATGAAGACGACGGTCGCGGCGACGCATACCGAGGAAATCGGCGCGCGCACGTCGACGATTTCGAACGCGCATGTGCTTACCGTCGGCGGCGAACATTCCGTCAACGTCGGGGCGAACCACACGACGAACGTGCAGCATCAGGTGCGCGTCACTGCCGGTGACCAGCTCGCGCTCGTCTGCGGGATGTCCAGCATCGTGATGAAAAGCGACGGCACGATCGTGATCCAGGGCGTCAAGGTCGAGTCGAGCGGCTCGGACAGCCACAGCGTGCGCGGCAAGACGGTGACGTCGTCGGCGACCGGCGAGCACACCGTCGAGGGCACGGTGCTGAAACTGAATCCGTGACGGGAGCGAGCGCATGCAGAACTGGCAACCGACCAACCCCGTGGAGCGCAGGTTCATGGACGCGCACGCGGACTGGATGGGTTTCGCGAACGATCGCGCCGCGCGCCTGATGATCTGGCAGAGCGACGACACCGATGCGCAGCTCGTGCGGCTGTATTTCCAGGTGCAGGAGGAAACCTCGTGCGCGGTGCGGACGATGCGCGCGCTGTTCGAGCATGAATCCGGCTATGCGCGGGCGCTGACGGACGAACTCGTCGCGTTCTACGACAGCCGGCGCGACGCTTCCATCGCGCAAGGGCTGCGTGCCGACTGGCAGGCGCCGCGCAGCGACGGCGCGAATCCGGTGCTGCACCTGCTCACGGTCGCCGACAGCCTGATGCATCACCATCCGGACATTTTTCCCGCGATGGTGTTCGTGCTGGCGCCGGCGCAGGTGCGCGACGACGCGGCATGGTCGCGCTGGCTCGACGGGCTGCTGGCGGTCGTGGCCGCCGCGCCGGCGCTCGGCGAGCGCGTGCGCTTCGTCGTGCCGTGTACGGACGCCGCGCCATTGGCGGGGCTGCTGCAGCGTCATCCCGATAGCGTGCGCGTCGTGCAGGGCCGATACGCGATGGCGAGCGTGCCGCGCGAACTGCTGGCCGAATCCGGCGAGCGCGGACCCAGCGGCGAGTTCCGGCGCGCGTTCGTGATGTTGAGCGAGACGATCGACAGCGGCAGCCCGGCCCGGCTCGAGGAACTGCGCGCGGCGGCGCTGAAGGTGGCGGCACGTGAGCAATGGTTCGACCAGTGCGCGGTCGTGCACCTGATCGCGGGTGCCGCGTACCTGAAGTGGCGCGATCGCGAGCGCGCGATCGACGCGTACCGGCAGGCGGCCGACAGCGGCATGCGCGCGGTGAACGCCGGGCATCCGGCCGGGCACACGCTCGTCGCGAACGGCTTGTTCGGCGAGGCGAGCGTGCATCTGACGCACAAGGATTTCGCGCACGCGGCGTACTGCTACGAACGGGCGGCGGCATCGACGGCGGCCGCACCGGACGCGCTGATGACGGTCGAGGCATGGCGCATGAGCGCCGTGTGCTGGGAGCGGGCAGGGGCGCGCGAGCACGCGCTGGAGGCCGGCTTCAATGCGCTCGATGCGGGCTTGATGATCGACGAATCGATCCGCGTGAACAGCAACCTGCGGCTCGTCGTCGAATGGATGGTGTCGCAGGTCGGCGCGTTCGACCGGCGGCGCGGCGAGCTCAGCGAGAAGGTCGCCGCGCTGCGCGGCGGGCGTTGAGCGGGAGGGCCGCGTGGGATTGCCGGCGGTCAGGCATCTGGATCCGGTCGTCGGGGTCGACGTGCATTCGGTGCTGGTCGCGCCCAGCCCGACGCCGGTGTTCCTGCCGCATCCGCATGTCGGCTTCATGCTCGACCTGCGGGAGTACGTCGAGGCGGCCAAGGGCGTGGTCGGCAGCATCGCGATGGCGATCGTGCAGGAGAAGGTGACCGAGTATCTCGACGATCACCCCGACGTCGTGAAGCAGCTCGACGACGCGGCCGGGTTGGCGGCCGGGAAGCTGGCGGACCTGAACGACGATCCGATCGTCGCGGAAGGGCTGCGGCTCCAGCGGGCGGCCGCGGCGTTCAAGGGCGGCATTGACGATGCGCTGGGCGCGAATGTCGGGTCGGGCGGGAGCGCGGGCCGGCCGATTTTCGTGAACGGCCTGCTGCGGGCCACCGCCGGCACGCACTCGTTCCACGTTCCGGGCCTGCATTTTCCGCTGGGCGAATCGTTCGCGCCGCCGCCGCCGGAGGATCCGCTGCCGTCGGACGATGCGGAATCGTACATGGGCAGCAGGACGGTGCTTGCCAACAACGATCCGATGTCGTTCATGGCGCTGCCGGCGATGAGCTGCTGGTCGGTCGGCCTGGAGCCGCCTTCGCACAACGGCGCGCACACGGCGCGCAGCTATCCGTCGATGCCGAGTTCGGTGATGTTGCCGATTCCGGCCGGCAGGCCGGTGCTCGTCGGCGGGCCGCCGGTCATGAACATGGCCGCGGCGGCGAAGGGGTTGTTCAAGGCGTTTCAGGGGTCGAAGTGGGCGAGGGCGCTGGCGGACAAGCTGCATCTGAAGCCGGGGTTCCTGCGGTGCAAGGTATTGAAGGCGGAGCCGGTGGACGTGACCACCGGCGAAGTGATCGTCCGGCAGAACGACTTCAAGGTGTCCGGCCGGCTGTCGCTCGTGTGGGACCGCTGTTACGCGAGTCATGACCCGCATGCGGGGGCGGTCGGCGCGGGTTGGCAAACGCCGGCCGATATCCGCCTCGAACTGATGCGGCACGACGGCGGGATCGGCGCGGCGGCGCATTTTCCCGACCATGCGGCCGCGTTCGATTCGGCGCCGCGACAGGACGGATGGGCGTTTCGCGCGTACGACGGGAAGTACGGGCATGCGCTGTACCGGCGTGACGGGCGGTTCGTGCTGCGCATGCGCAGTGGAATCGAATACGCGTTCGACCGTCCGGCCGGGCCGCCACGCGCGAGTGAATCGCTCGACGACTTCGTCGGCCCTGCGTTGCCGATCGCGCGCATCGCTGATCTCAACGGCAACGCCTGGTCGTTCGAGCGCGAACCGGATGGCCGTCTCGTGCGTCTGGTCGAATGGAAGCGGGATGCGTCGACCGGGCGGGTAATCGAGTGCGGCGGCGCACGCGGGCGCGATGCCGCGCGGCTGACCTCGCTGACGCTGATCGATGCCGGCGGGCACGCGCATCCGCTCGTGAGCTATGAGCATGATGGCGAAGGCAACCTGACCGCGGCCATCGATGCGATGGCCCATCCGCATCGCTTCGCATATGCGGATGGGCACCGGATGGTGAGTCATGCGAGCGCGCGGGGCGTGTCGTTCCACTACAGCTACCGACTGGGCGATGACGGGAGGTGGCGCGTCGATCACGCATGGGGAGACGAAGGTCTTTTCGATTATCGCTTTGCCTATGATCGCGCGCGGATGGAAACGTGCGTGACCGATTCGCTGGGCCACGTGTCCGTCGTCCAGATGAACGAGCGCGGCCTGCCGGTGATCGAGATCGATCCGCTCGGCGGGGTAACCGCCTACCGGTACGACGCGCAAGGGCGCACGAAAGCGGAGATCGATCCCGCCGGGCGGACGACCGGGTGGGAATACGACGCATACGGCAATCTGATCGTGCACACGCTGCCGGACGGCGCCGTGATGCGCAGCGAATACGACGGCGAACATCGGCTGGTTCGCGTGACGGTGCCGGGCGAGCGGACATGGCGCTACGAATGGGACGAGGCCGGCAACCTGCTCGCACAGACGACGCCGTCGCAGGCCATGTTCCGGTACCGGTACGACGCGCATGGGCAACTCGTCGCGTACACGGGGCCACGCGATACGGTTGCGCAATTCGAATACGACCGCGACGGGCATCTCGCCATGCTGGTCGACGAGCGCGGCCATCGCACGCGGTATACGCACGACACGCGCGGAAACGTGTTGCGGGTCGTGAACGCGCTCGGCCAGGCAAGCAGCTACGAATACGACCGTAACGGAAACCTGACGCGCGCGGTTGAAACCGGCGGCGGCGAAATCCGCTGCGACTACGACACGGACGGCAATCTGGTGCGCTACCGCGATCCGATGGGATACGTATCGCGCATGACGTATTCGCCGTTGGGGCAGATCAGCAAGCGGCTGATGCCCGACGGCAATGTCGTCGAATACCGATACGACACGGAGGAGCGACTGGTCGGCGTCCTCGACGAACGGGGGGCGCTATACGCGCTGAAGCGCGATGCGCTGGGGCGGATCGTCGAGGAAGTCGATTACTGGGGGCAGTCGAGGCGCTACGACTATGATCCGTCGGGCCTGCTGCTGCGGAGTGTCGATCCCCTGGGCCGGGCGATCGACTATCGCAACGACTTGCTCGGACGCATCGTGCAGAAGCGCGTGCCCGATCCGCGCCAACCGGACGGCACGCGCATCGAGACCTTCGTCTACGATCGCAGCGGCAACCTCGTCCGTGCCGAGAATCCGGATTGCGTGGTCGAATTGCGCTACGACGCCGAGGGGCGAGTCGTCGAGGAACGGCAAGGCGGCGATTTCGTGATTGCGTGCGCATACGATGCGGCGGGCAATCGTATCGAACGGCGTACCGAAAGGTTCGCGCACGGGCGGACGATGACCCACGCCGTGCGCTACCGCTATGACGAACTGAATGCCGTTACGGCGATCGAGATCGACGACGCGGCGCCCGTGACGCTCGAGCGCGACGCGATCGGACAGGTCCGTCTCGAACGGCTCGGCGCGCATCAACGCCGGGAATCGACGTATGGCGCGGACGGGCTGCTCGCGAAGCAGACGCTGCTGTCCGGGGCGGGCGTGCTGTTTGCGAGCGAGTATGCGTACGACGCAAACGGCGAACTGATCGAGAAGCGCGATTCGCGCCTGGGTGTCGATCGCTTCGAATACGATCCGGTCGGCCGGGTGACCCGTCACATCGACCCGGCCGGCAAGCTGCATCGCTTTCTCTATGATCCCGCCGGCGATCTGCTGAAGACGCACGTGCGGCAGGGAATGGGCGCGGGCCCGTTCCGGGTCGATCAGCCTGGCGGCGCGTGGGCGCGCGAGGGGGAAATCGACGGCCGCCGCTATACGTTCGATCGCGCCGGCAATCTGGTACGCAAGCGTGACGAGCGCGGCGACCTGCGGCTGTCGTGGGACGCCGACGGGCTGTTGATCGAGTCGGACGCCGAGCGGCGAACGGCGGAAGGCGTTGTGCGCACGCATACCCGCTATGCCTACGACGCCTTTCATCGCCGCGTCGGGAAGCGCTCGCGGGCCCGGCTGAATGAGGCTGCGCATGCGGGGGGCGTGTCGAACGTCCCGATGATGTCACGCGACAGCACCTATTTCTGGGACGGAGACGCGGTCGCGAAGGCATGCGTGGTCACCGAAGGCGAGTTGGCCCGGCGTTCCGGCGCGGGTGGTGCGCAGGGTTGCCTGGATCGGGAGTGGATCTACTATCCGGGGACGTTTCAGCCGCTTGCCGTCGTTCACTGCGCGCCGGCAGCCGGCGAGGCGACCGGTTCAGGCGGCGTTGCATCGTTCGAGCGGAGCGACGACGAATACGACGCAACGGCAAGCGGCGGACTCTATTTCTTCCATGGCGATCCGAACGGCTCGCCCGGACGCGTGACGGACGTACTCGGGCGCATCGTCTGGGAGCAACGCTACACGGCATGGGGCGTACCCGGCGAAGCGGAAAGCCCTCAGGCGTTCGATCAGCCGCTGAGGTTTCAGGGGCAGTATTTCGACGAAGAGTCCGGGCTACATTACAACCGTCACCGCTACTACGATCCCGACAGCGGAGCGTTCATCAGCCAGGACCCGATCGGACTGGCGGGCGGCGTCAATGTCTATCAATACGCGCCGAATCCGCTCGAATGGGTCGATCCGCTCGGCCTGGCGAAGAAGCCGCCGTCCACGTCCGCGTTGAGGGATGGCACCGGGGCATCCGCCGCCGACATGGCGGCAAGCGTCGTGGGGGGCGGGAGCCGGTCCGGGCAGGACACGGCCCGCAAGCGGCTGCTGGCGGCGGTCACCGGAGGCGTGTATACATGTTGGCGATGCGGACAAACGTCGACCAATCCGGATGACATGCATCTGGGGCACAAGAATGTGCCGACATCGAAAGGAGGCAATTTGGATGCCGTGAACATTGCGCTGGAAGGCGCATCCTGCAATTTGAGCGCGGGCAGCAGTGGTTATGTGAAAGCCGGGATGTCGTGCGTCGAACGAGGCAGCTGCGGAGCGCCATATGGGCGTTGAGAAAGACTATCGTGTGGTGCGTGTCTACGCAGGCCGCAACGACGACGGGCCGCCGGTCTTCGAGGAACTCCCGGCCCGTTCGGTCGGAGACGATGCCTACGAGCTTCTCGCGTCGCCGGGGCTTGCCCTGAATCTGGCAAAGGGCGATGTGATCCGCCTGGGAGACAACAGCGGCCCGGCCACGGTTCTGGAGAGAGGCGGGAATTTCTGCATTCAGATCTATGCGGAAGAGATTGCGCCCGACGAGATAGAACAACTGGAGCATGACGTCACGACGGAGCTGGGGGGAAGCCTGGACGGCGTGAATGGCGGCAATCTCGCGCTGTCGGTTCCGTCCGGCTGCGGCGTGGCGGCGATCAATCGCCTGTTCGACGCTTTCAAGCGGCGCACGGGAATCGAATGGTATTACGCCAACATCTACAAGAACTTCGAGGACCCGAACGACGAAACGCTCCTTGATTGGTGGGTGCGGAACTGAAGATCCGGCCATGGCTGCCGCGCACCCTGAAATCGTGGAATACGCTCATGCCATTTGACGCCTTCACGAAAAAAAGAGAGATTCCGGGGAGAAGCCGTGCGTTGCCTGCCGGTTCGCTCATGATCATCCGCCCACGCCGCAGAGCGACTGGAATATCGACCGCGGCCACGTCGACGGCTGGGCCGAATGGTTCGAGCACATTCCACACCTGTTCCTGTATTTGATCGGCGACGCCGTGCATCTGCCGCACATCGCACCGTGCGCGATATACAGCGACGCCGAATCTCCCGCCTGCCTGGCGGCGCCGATGGCCGAGGTGCGGGATCGATGGCAAGCGCACATGCCGCCGTTGCTGCCACGGTTGCCGGCCGATGCCCAGGCGCAATGGGCGTCCATCCACGCGACCGTCACGACGACGACTTACGGGCGCTGGCTCGTGCATCCCGACGACGGCGCGGACCGAATTTCGTCGATGCCGGCTAGAAAGGCTGGAAAGCTGGATGCCGAATTGACGGCGTTCGCGCGGATCGCTTCGCCGGCAAGGAAGAAGTCGGCGGCATGAACCCTGCAAGCCAATTTCATCGAAATGCCCGGGCAAGCTTTCGTCAGACTTGTTACGATTGTGCGCGCGGCGAAACGGGGGAATGTGTCGGCTCGCCTGCCGCACGACACCAGCGCTCGAACCGCACGGGGACGACACGAGAATCAACGCATGAAAACGGGCTGGAACGGCAACTGAGAGACCGGATGTCTGGCCCGGGCACAGACAATTTTGAAGAACAAGGACGTCAACTACATGAAGGCCACACGCCTCCAGGTCGCTGCGACACTGGTCGCCTTCGCGCTCGCTACGGGGTGCCCGGCACCGGTCGCCTTTGCCAAGAGCTCCGGCTTCAGCTCCAGCCGCTCGTCATCCAGTTCGAGTTCAAGCTCCAGTTCGAGCCGTTCCTCCGGCAGTTCGAGTTCCAGTTCCAGTCGCTACTCCTTCGGCTCGAGTTCCAGTTCCAGCCGTTCGTCCTACGGCTCGAGTTCCAGCTCCAGTCGTTCGTCCTACGGCTCGAGTCCCGGCTCCAGCCGTTCGTCCTACGACTCGAGTCCCGGCTCCAGCCGCTCATACGGCGCGTCGAGTTACAAGAGCTCGTCCGATGACGCATCGACTCGTTCGTCGGCGAGCACGTCCAGCACGTCCGGGAAATCCGGATTCAGCAGCTCGGGCTCCAAGAAAGTGATCGCGGCGACCGCGCTCGGCGGGGCACTGTATGCCGCTCAGTCGAGCCGCGACGCGGCCGCGACGCTGGATTCAAGCGAGTCGTCGCGTAGAAGCAGCGACGGCAGTGGCGGTAGCAGTAGCTATAGCACCAGCGGCGGCAGTGGCGGTAGCAGTAGGTATAGCGCCAGCGGTGGCAGCAGCAATAGCGCCAGCAATAGCAGCAGCTCGCCCGACCGCGGTACTTCCGGCTATACGCGGTCGTACGGGACGCGTAGCGATGCGCCGCCGCCTCCGCCCCCGTCGTACGGTGCACCCGCTCCCAGCGTGCCGCCGCCGGTGGTGGTGCAGCAATCCAGTGGCAATAACGGGCTCCTGCTCGGTTATATGCTCGGGCGCAGCAGCTCGCCGCGCGAGACGGTCGTTGTGCAGCAGCCGACGACGCGCGCGTCCGGCAACAACGCGACGCCCGATACCAATGCCGCCGCATCCGATGCCCAAGCCGGGACGGCCGATCAGGCGCCTGCAACGACGGCGAACAAGTCCACCGACGGAAGCATGCGGCGGTTCCTGAACGTGGTCATGTGGATCGCGGGGCTGGGTCTCGCCGGCCTGCTGATCGTGCGCGCGCGCCGCGCGTGGTTGAGCAAGAAAGCGAGCTATACGTCCCACACCAACTACCGCCTCTGAGAACGAACATGGGAATTTTTGAACTTGCGCGCCGCATCGGCCAAAAGCGCCTCGACGATCTTGCGCGCGCGCATGCCGATCAACCCGAGCGGGTCGACACGGGGCTGCCGCTCGGCGCGCGTATCGGCGGCATGATCGAACTTGTGCTGGCCGACTTTGCGCTGCTCGAAGGGTCGCTGCTCGTCGTGCCGCCGGCGGTGCAGATGCCGATCGTGGCGGTCAGTCGCCTGCGTATCGATGCCGATGCGGATCTGTCGATCTTCCGGCTGTACACGGACGTGGGCAGGGATCGGAACGGGCAGGGTGCGTTCCTGCAGATCATGACGGGCAATGACGATCCGCAGGCGGTGC
Source organism: Burkholderia sp. SRS-46 (assembly GCF_004343775.1). GTDB lineage: Bacteria > Pseudomonadota > Gammaproteobacteria > Burkholderiales > Burkholderiaceae > Burkholderia. The sequence goes on from NZ_PTXL01000015.1 coordinate 112,681, forward strand.
GCGAAATCGCTTACTACCAGTTCCTGTACCGCGAGTATCCGACGACGGCCGAGGAGCAGGACGCATTCCTCGGCAATGGCTACGGCCTCGGGCAGGACCACTACGACATGGATCGCGACGAGCTTGCCCAGATCGCCCACCTTGCCGGAAATCCGGCGCGCGTCGATGCGCTGCTTGGCGGCAACGATACGATCGGGTTCGAGCGCGATGCGCCGGGTGGCGACTACGTCCGGCCGTGGACGGCCCGGGAGCGCCGTCTGGACGACAGCATCGGCGAGAAGGGCGTCGAGAAGACGCACTCGTTCATGCAATACGTGCGGCGCCTGCCGGCCGGCCCGGCGCAGGAAAGTGGCCCGATCGAGCGCCTGTGGATCGATTTCGAGAGAGTCGAGACGATGGACGGGCGCCCGGAGCACGCTGTCTGGATCGACTATTTCGCCGGTCTTGCGATCGATCCGCTGCGCGTCAAGGTTTTGTGAGGCGCGAAGTCGCCTCGATTTATCCGCAACTCGCAACTCAAGGTTTACCAAGGAGCACACCATGTCTGGCTGGAAACTCGTTTCGTCGCTACTCGCGAAACACGTTAGTACCGTGGGCGACCGCCTCGCGCAGCAGATCGCCGCATTCGATCCGGAAACGGCTACGCAAGTCGACCGCGACAACCTCCAAGCGAAGCTGCACGAAGTGGCGGTCAAGCTGGCAGAGGCCAAGCAGAAGAACGGCGCGGCGCAGAAGGCGGTCGCGGAACTGAAGGCGAGCATCGACGGGGACGTGAAGGCGTCGGTCGTGCTGATCGACAAGTTCGAAAAGCAGGAAATCAACGAGGTCACGCTGACGCAGTTCACCAACGACCTCGAGCGCCGCAAGCAGGATCTGCCGCGACGCCAGGCCGAGGCCGAGAGTGCTCAGCAACTCGTCGACACGCTGCAGGAAATCCTGACGACCGTCGAAACCCAGGTGAACGAGTTCGACGCGAAGGCACGCGCGGCCATGGCGGATCTCGCGCAGGCGCAGGCCGATCGCGAGCGCGCCCAATTGATGCAACAGCAGCAGGACGAACTGAACCGGCTGCGTGCGAGCACCGGTTCCGCGTCGACCGGGCTCGGCGCGTTGCAGGCGGCTGCCGCCCAGGCGCGCGTCGCGGCGGACGCCGAGCAAACGGTGGCGGCCATTGGGCAAAAGCCGCTCGACCAGCAAGCTGCGGTCGAAGAGGCTCGCCGCATCGCAGCGGGTGGCGCGCCTGCGGGCGCGGAATCGGCGATCGAGCGCTTGCGCCGGATCTCGCAGTCGTAATTGGGATGGCCGCGCGTCGGCGGTGACGGCGCGCGGCAACGTGGGTTCGCGGCTTGTGTGGAGCCGGTGCCGGTGTCGGCAGACAGATCGAAGCAATGCGGCGACCATACCCCCGCAAAGGTATCGCCGGACTGCTGGACGTTGGGCACAAGGGAGTGAGGCGTTTGAGGAGATATTAGGAATTCTTGATTTTACATAACGTGAATTATCGAAGTTAAATCTGTAGGTCCCAAGTTCAGATGTCGCGTTTCCGCTAAATAAAAATGTCGCGTTTGGACCTCGGTAAGCTTGCCGGCTCCCCGTCAAACCATGGAGCCGGCGATGCACCGAACAGCACTGGTGACATTGAACATGCGAGAACTCGACCGTCTGAAGGTAATCGAGGCTGTGGTGGACACGGGCTTGAAGCCCGGACGTGCGGCCGAACGGCTGGGCCTGACGGTACGGCAGATCGAACGGCTCGTGATTCGGTACCGGGAATCCGGAGCGGCCGGACTGACGTCGCGCAAACGTGGTCGTCCGGGGAACCGCCGATTGGACGAGGAACTGGCTCGGCGAGCGCTGACGATCATTCGCGACCGCTACGCGGATTTTGGCCCGACGCTGGCCTGCGAGAAGCTGTACGAATGCCACGACATTCGGCTGGCCAAGGAGACGGTCCGCAAGCTGATGACGGACGCCGGGCTATGGATTCCGCGCCGGCAGCGCCCGCCGAAGGTCTACCAGCCGCGGGCGCGTCGTGCGTGCCTGGGCGAACTGATCCAGATCGACGGCAGCGAGCATCGGTGGTTCGAGGAACGGGCGCCGCAATGCACGTTGCTGGTGTACGTGGACGACGCGACGAGCCGGCTGATGATGCTGCACTTCACGACCACCGAGTCGACCTTCAGCTACTTCGAAGCGACGCGCGCGTACATCGAATGCCACGGCAAGCCCGGTGCGTTTTACAGCGACAAGGCCAGCGTGTTCCGCGTCACGACGCCAGGCAAGACGGGCAATCGCGTGACGCCATTCGGCCGCGCAATGTACGAGTTGAACATCGACACGTTCTGCGCGAACAGCAGCTCGGCCAAGGGGCGTGTGGAGCGCGCACATCTGACCTTGCAGGACCGGTTGGTGAAGGAGCTGCGAATGCGCGGGATCAGCACGGTAGCCGACGCGAACGCTTACGCGCCCTCCTTCATGGCGACCTACAACGCTCGCTTCGCCAAGCCGCCGAAGAGTGACTGTGACGTGCACCGGCCGCTGCGAACTGACGAGAGCCTGGATCTGGTGCTGACGTGGCGTGAGCCGAGGAAAGTCACGAAGTCGCTGACGGTGCAATACGACCGGGTCATGTATCTGCTGGACGACCCGCTGCCGCACGCCGTCGGCCATCTCGCTCGGGAGGCTGATACTCATTGCCGGGTGATGCCCGTGGTGCCTCCTACTCCATCCTCGTAACGCCGTCACGGACCGTGGTTTGCCAGTTGCGCGCCGGGCGGGCCGAAGTACAGCGCCGCGCGATACCAGCGCTGACGCCGCTTGCGAATCAGTGTGAGCAGATCGGCACACGTAGCGACGTCGGCGGCCGTGAGCCGCGCAATGAGCTGGGGTCGAACCAGCCCTCGAGCGCGTGCTCGGGCTGCGACGTCTCAACGAGACTCGCAGCTCTCCGCGCCCTGCTTCGGGTATGGAGAGCGATGCGAGCGCGGATCTCGCGCAGGGCCCCGCCGTGGACATTGTTACGCATTTAAATGCATATCCGTGCCGATGTTCAAGAATACGATGCGCTTCAACAGCGTATTCAGGTTGACTTAACAGTTATCACATTGTCATCGCCGGATTTTTCGGGATATCGATTAAACGACGCCGAATAGATTTACGCAAGCCAACAACGACATCGGAATCAGTCTTGCAAAAAAGGGGGTGACCATAGATTTTCTGAAGCGCCCCGAAATTCTCCTTGCATTTCCAAAATCCTGGTCAATACTGATACCAATTTAATACCAAATGCATACCAAAGTAATCCAGGCTTCATCACCGGCATCCGCCCTAAAGCAAAGGAGAATGTAATGCAACGTTCGATTCACCGCCTGTGCCTGCCCCTGATCGGCGCGAGCAGCCTCCTCGTGGCCAGCTCCGCGGCCTATGCCCTGCCCAGCTGCAGCGCCTGGCAATCCAGCCAGATCTATAACGCGGGCGATTACGCCTTGTACAACGGCCAAACCTGGCAAGCGCAATGGTGGACGCGAGGGGAAACGCCTACAGCCAGCCAAGGGGCCGTTTGGCAGCAGCGCGCCGCCAACTCATGCGCGCCTAGCAGCGGCGGCGGCTCAGGCAGCGGCGTGCCGCCGGAACCCACGCCCACCGTGGGCTACAACGTGGGCTCTTATTTCACCCAATGGGGCATTTATCAGCGCCAGTATTTTGTGAAAAACCTGATGGCCAGCGGAGGCGATAAAAAACTCACCGTGCTCAACTACGCTTTTGGCAATGTCTACGCCAACGGCCAGTGCGGCATGGTTACGGTGGCGGAAAGCGGCAATGGCGATGGCGGCGACGCCTGGGCGGATTACCAGCGCGCCGTCTCCGCGGCGGAGTCCGTGGACGGCCAGGCAGACAGCTGGGACACCCCACTACGCGGCAACTTCAACCAACTGCGTAAGCTGAAACTGAAAAATCCGCAGCTCAAGGTGCTGATCGCCCTGGGCGGCTGGACCTGGTCCAAGAATTTCTCCACCGTAGCCGCCAGCGACGCCAGCCGCCAGGCGCTGGTTTCCTCCTGCATCAACCTCTACATCAAGGGCAACCTGCCGCAACAAGAAAACGCTGGGGGACAGGGTGTGGCGCTGGGCGTGTTTGACGGCTTTGACATCGACTGGGAATACCCGGTGGCCGGTGGCCTGCCCACCAATCATTACAGCGCGGCGGACAAGCAAAACTTCACCCTGCTGCTGGCGGAGTTCCGCCGTCAGCTGGATGCGCTGGGCCAGCAGAACAAGCGTCGCTATTACCTTTCCGCCGCGCTGGGCGCCGGAGTGGACAAAATCCGCAATACCGAACCGAGCAACTACGGCGCTTACCTGGACTGGGCCAATGTGATGTCTTATGACTTCCATGGCGGCTGGGAAGCGCAAGGCCCCACCAACTTCCATTCCAACCTCTACCCGGATCCGGCCAATCCGGCCCAGAACGACGCCAAGTTCTATGATATCGACGACGCGGTGAATGCCCTGGTCAGCGCTGGCCTGGCCCGCAACCGCATCAATGTGGGCATCCCCTTCTATGGCCGCGGCTGGACCGGCGTGGCCGCCGGCCCTAATGGCAATGGCCTGTATCAAAGCGCCACCGGCCCCGCGCCCGGCACTTACGAGGCGGGTTACGAGGACTATCGTGTGCTGGGGGGCCGCGCAGGCGCGCGTTATGTGCATCCCGTCACCAAGCAGCTGTGGAGCTATGACGGCACGCAGTTCTGGAGTTATGACACACCGGATGTGATCCGCACCAAGCTGGGCTATGTCAAAGCCCAGCAGCTGGGCGGCGTGTTCAGCTGGTCATTGGATGGCGACGATATGCAAGGCTCACTGCTGTCCACCATGGGCGAGTTGCGCAGCGCCACCGCCGCCACCAAGCCCACCGGGGTGACGCCGAACCGTTAATGCTAGCAAAGCATTTTTAGCTGGAGTCCAGCATGCCGGTCCGCGTGCCCAATCCCTCGCTCAAGGTACGCGGTCTTTTAACGACGCACCGGCATTGTCACGTTGGCGCAGGATAACGACATGAAAAAGACCTCGTGACCTGCCTGACAGGTCACAAAATTCCGCCGCAGGTCAAATTTTCGGTCGGCGTAAACAGGAACATATGCCTGCCCAAATCGACGCTGATCAGCGCGCACGGATTCATAGATGAAATTTCAATAAATATGCGTCATACCCTGTCATGTTTGACAGGGAAAAGAGCACGCAAAAATATTTTGCATTACCCGCGAATCATCGCCTATTATCCGAATGCAGCACGTCGCCCCTCATCTATAGAAATGAATGCCCGTTAAAATCAGCATCAAATATCAAGGGTCGGTTTATTCTGGAAAAATGGGGATTCATACGGGGGGAATGAGGTTTAACCGTTTCTTCATAGAAGGGGTTTTTCCATCATGTCCGAAAACAACATCCTGTATCAGCAGGTCGTACTGTCGGTGACCAACGCGCAAGCCGGGCAAACGATCTGGGTGGAATTGCAACAGCAGCAATCGCCGAAGATCGGCTTCAGCACCGGTCCGAACTTCGAAAGCTCCGGCGGTATCCAGGTGCGTCTCGCCTCCGGCGGCAACTTGCCGCTCACCTCGTTCAACGTCAACGCGCAGACCGTGCAAGTCATCACGCAAAGCGGCGGTGGCGGCGGCGGTGGCGCGCTGCAATTCAACGTCACGCTGTATCTGGCCGCTCAGTCCGGGATCAGCACGTTCGCGCTGCGCTCGCGTTCGGATCCGGGCGTGCAGATTACGGCCCAGGTCGGCTTCGCGCAGCCGCAAGTGGTCAATCAAACCTACACGCTGTTCTACTGGAATCCGCAATAACGCCTCGTTTCCGAGGGGCTGCCCTATCGCAGTCCGGCTGGGTGTCCGCTTCAGGGCGGCCCCATGCCGGTCCAACGGCGCCAAGCCAGGGAGACAGGCAATGGAATATACCGTCGCATTTACCTTTTCGACGTCCGGCGATGCCGACACGCTTTCGGCAAATCTGCTGTTGACCGGCACCAATACCATTTCACAAACGGGAAATCAGCCGATCCAGGTTCAGGGGATCGATGCCCAGACCCCATCGGCGGCGCTGGCGTCGCTCGAATTCCTGCAAAAATCGATTGCTGTTCAGGCCGCAACAAATACGACCGATAATCCGCAATACGTCAAGGTCGTCGTGCCGATAAAAACCAGCGATTCCCATTTGACGGGGAATTTCCCCTTTGGGAGCGTGCCGGTCAGGCTGCAATACAGATTCATCGGCACCTCTTCCAGCGGCTATATCAACGTGGGTGATTTTTCGATTCCCTTTCCAGGCTGAACGGACAAGGCATGGAGACCAAGGACAAGAATCCGCCCAAGAACGCCGCGAGCGGTGCGACACCGGGCGCGGCGGCGGCCGTGAATCCGCCGCCGCAGCCCCCCATCGCAGCCCCCGCGCCGGAAACGATCCTTCAAAGCATCGAGAAGGAGCGCGACGCGCTGCCCGCGCAGGCGCGCGAATATCTGGAATCGCATCTGATCGCCAATGTCAGCCATGCACTCAATGAGCGGTTGTTTCAAGAGGTTCACACCTTCAAGCCGATCACGCTGACCTTTGCCAACCTGCGCGCCAACAGCAAGGCGTTCCTCACGCTGCAAGCGGATCAGGAGGCGATCTGGAGCGATGGCGGCGCAGGCGACCGGCTCGTCGGGCTGTCACTCGCGAGTCGGGTCGATCCCGTCCTCTACGTGCGCAATTTCCTGGTGAATGCGCGCGAGATGTACGTGCAGACCTATCAGGACATGCAGGAAATTCAGGTCTCGCTCTATGTGCGCACCGAGCAGCACGACGTACGAGGCAGGGTCGATCTGCCGCCGGGCGCGAGCGTCACGTTTCAGTCGAGTGCGGATCGCAGCACGGTAATCGGGATCAGTTCGTTCACGATCGAACTGGGTTGAGACGGATCGCTCACCTTCGAAGGGCCACATTTATGACCACCGATATGCCCTCGGCGCCGGCAGGCTCTGCCGCGCCGAGCGAACGCCCCGCGCCTGTCGCCAAGGCCAGCGAAGATGCCGCGTCCGCCGTCAAGGCGAGCGACGATGGCGCGCCTGCATGGACGCTCCTGCCGGTGACCTTGCAGTTCACCGGCGTGACGCCCAACAGCAGCCTGAACTTCACGTTTACGACGGTCGGCGCATCCTGGTCGCTCGGCGCGTTTTCAGGCGACAGCGTGGGCTTCTCCTACAACGTCGCGCCCGCGAGCGCCGACAGCGCATCGTGCATTCAGCAGATCGAATTCAACAACGCGGTGCTGACGATCCGCACCGGCAACACGGGCCAGTCGAGTTCCCAGACGAGCTACGCGTTCACGCTGACGCTGTTCCTGCGTGTGCGTCCGGGCGTCGACTATGTGCAGGGCTACTGCACGCTGAACAACGAGGCCGTGGTGATGGCGACGATCGGCACGCAAGGGCCCGTCAAATGGCGAAACGGCCGCATCAGCGCGGTGCTCGCGACGCACGGGTTCCGCTACCGTCCGGTCAGCGTCACCGTCAAAGGCGCGCGGCCGGGCAACAAGATCGACGTGATCGTCAGCACGAAGACGGGCCTCGGCAGGGTGGTCTGGTCGCTCGGGCCGGAGTTCGTCGAATCGAACGGCGTCATGGTGGCGAGTCAGCAAGGGCTCCTGCCGCTCTCCTCGCTCAGCTACGGAACCGATACGCTGTCGTTCATCACGTCCATGCCCGACAACGCCGGTAACACGTACGGCAGCTCGGAGCAGCCGCTCGAGATCTATCTGAATGCCTACATCACGTGGCTTCCGGTCGATCTGAACTACGTCTATCTCAGGACGACCTGCGACAACTCCATCTCCGTGCTCGCGCAGGTCAACAGCCGCCAGCCCCAACTGGTCAGTCAAACCAACACCGTCTTCACGCTGGGATGAGCCCTTCGACCCTCGACAACGGCCAGGTGCTGCGCGCGGTGAGCGAATCGCTGCGCGGGCTCATCCGCCATCATGTCTCCGAGCTGCAGTCGGAATCGGCCGTGGTGTTCGATTCGCCCGGCGAGATCGACGCGCACGACGAAACCAAACTCTCGCTCTATCTTTATCAGACCGAGATCAACCCGTATCTGCGCAATCTGCCGCCCGCGCTGACGCGCCGCGCCGGACTTCCGGGGCAACCGGCCTCGCTGGCCGTCGTGCCGAATCCGCTGGTCGTGGATCTGACCTATCTGCTGGTGCCGTACGCCCGGTCCGCCGAGTTGGAGCTCGTGCTCGCGGACAAGCTGATCCAGCTGTTCCACGACGTGGGCCAGCTGTCGGGCGCGTGGCTGAGCCCCGTGCTGAAAGCGAGCGGCAACGACGCGCTGCAGATCGTGCCCGAATACGACTCGAGCGAGCAATTGCGCAACATCTGGGCGGGCTTTCCGAACAAGACGTACAAGCTGACCAAGATGTACACCGTGTCGCCCGTGCGGATTCCCGCGGCGTTCGTCGCGCAGGCCGACATGGTCACGCAGGCGGACGCCGAGTATCGGGAGCTGCCATGAAGCTCAGCGCGGTCGTGCAACTGATCGACGGATTCAGCCTCGCGCCGGCCGTGGGCCTGCGGCCGCGCTTCCTGCTCGACGGCAAGCCCTGCCAGGCGTACGCCAAGCCGCAGGCGTTTTATGCGTTCAGCGGGCTCGACGACGGCAGCTACCGGCTCACGACGATCACCCTGCCCTTTTTCGAGCGTGAAGTGGTGTTCGACGTGCCGTTGCGCATGCCGCTCGCCGACGCGATCGCGCCGTGCGTGCTCGAGCCGAGCCCGCTCTACCCGTTTCCGCCGGGCACCACGCTGATTCGCGGACAGGTGCGCGCGGCGGGCACGCGCGCGCCGCTGGCCGGCGTCGCGGTCGAGGCGAGCTACGCCGGCCGGCGCGGCGATACGCGGCATGCCGCGACGCGCACATCGCATTTCGGCCATTACGACGGACGCTATGCGCTCGCACTCGGCGGGCGGCTCGACGCGGAGACGACCGTCACGCTCGTGTTCGACAAGACCGGCTACGCGCGCACCGAAACGCAGCAGGTGATACGGCCCGGAACCACGCAGCTCGTGGACATCGAATTGCGCTAACTGTTGAGAGGCGACGACCTTGGCGACCATCTACAAGCATCCCGGCGTCTATATCGAGGAAGTGCCGAGCGCGCGCAGCATCCAGGGCGCGTCGACCTCCACGGCCGTGTTCATCGGCGTGACCGAGATCGGCCCGCAGCAGCAGCCCACGCTCATCACGAGCTGGAATGCCTATGTGCGGCAATTCGGCGGCCTGATCTGGAACGGCATGGCGTCATGGGCCGTGTACGAATTCTTCAACGAAGGCGGCACGGCGTGCTATGTCGTGAGCGTCGCCCAGTCGAACGGCAACGGCAAGCCGGCCACGGGCACCTCGGGCGGGATCACGCTCACCACCAAGACGCCCGGCACCTGGGGCAACTCGCTCGGCTTCGTCATCAGCAACGCGAGCGGGCCTGACGACAAGACGTCGCAGGTGTTCAACCTGAGCGTCGTGATCACTCCGGCGGCGTTCGACGCGATCAAGGCAGGCAGCGCCGCCGCGACGCTCAAGGCCTATGTCACCGGCAACAACCTGCAGCCGCAGCCGATCGGCGGCAAGGACTACTACGTGCTCGAGAGCTTCAACGGCTACACGGAAGCGAGCATGAGCACGGCGCTGCCCAACGCGATCAACACGAATTCGATGTTCGTGCGCGCGGCGGTGAGCGGCAACGCGCGGCCGCCGAACAACGCGGCGACGCTCACGAGCGGCACCGCCGTGACCTGGAATTTCGACGCGGCGACGCAGACGCTCACGACCGTGCAGGGCATCAGCCTGCTGGCGATTCCCGACACGGTCACCGCGAGCGCGGGCGGCGACGCGTCCGGCAACCCCAGCCCGTCGCAGCAGGCCACGCTGATCAACAACGCCCTGCTGTTCTGCGACAAGGCGGAAATGCGCAACCTGTTCTATGCGTGCGATCCGCCATTCGGGCAAAGCGTGTCGGACGTGATGAGCTTCAAGGACGGCAGCACCACGTCGCCCGCGCTCAATTCCACCTACGGCGCGCTCTATTACCCATGGGTGTGGATCTACAACTCGATTTCGGGCACGAACGTGCCGATCGCGCCGTCGGGACCGACGCTCGGCCGCTACGCGTACACGGATGCCAACGTCGGCGTCTGGAAGTCGCCCGCGGGCGTGAACGACGGGAAGCTGCTGTCCGTCGTGGCGGTGCAAACGGCGATCACCAACAGCGACCAGGACCAGCTCAATCCGGACGGCATCAACGCGATCCGAAATTTCATCGGCTACGGCAACGTCATCTGGGGCGCGCGGACGCTCGCGGCGATGGGCAGCGAATGGACCTACGTCAGCGTACGGCGCCTGTTCATCTACGTCGAGCAAAGCCTCAAGCAGAGCCTGCAATGGGTGGTGTTCGAGCCGAACGATCAACAGACGTGGGCGGCGGTCACGCGCGACATCACCGCGTTCCTGACCACGCTCTGGCAGGCGGGCGGCCTGTTCGGCGCGACGGCCGCCGAGGCGTTCTTCGTCACCTGCGACGCGTCGAACAACCCGCCCGAGACGCGCGTGCAGGGGCAGCTCTATATCGACGTCGGCCTCGCGCCGGTCTACCCGGCCGAATTCGTCATCATCCGCATGACGCAGAAGGTCGCCGGCCCGGATTCCGGCACCTGACGGCCTGACGGAACGCTCGAACAAACCGGCCACTGACCAGGAAACGAGACCATGGCGACACAACTGACCAACCCGTATCGCGGCTTTCGCTTTCAGGTGGAGATTTCCGGCATTCAGGTCGCGGCATTTTCCGAGGCGACGATACCGGACAGCACCGTCGAGACGGTGGAATACCGGGAAGGCACCGATCCTACCTACAAGCGCTCGTTCTCGGGTTTGACCACCTACGGCAAGCTCACGCTGAAAAAAGGGCTGACCGATTCGATGGACCTTTACAACTGGCACCAGCTCGTCGTTCAGCAGGGATCGACCGCCAAGGGCGCGCAGAAGAACGTGTCGCTGATCCTGCTCGATGCGGCCGGCACGCCGACGGCGCGCTGGAACGTCATCAATGCATGGCCGAACAAGTACGAGAGCACGGGCCTGAACGCGAGCACGAGCGACGTAATGGTCGAGACTTTCGAATTGACGATCCAGTACATGACCCGCGTGTCGTGACCGGCCGTCACGCATGCGAACCTGTCCTAACCGGAGCCCGACATGAGCGTCATCAGCACCGAATTCGAATTCACGCTGCCGATCGGCTATCGCGACGGCGACGGCAGCCTGCATCGCAACGGCGTGATGCGCCTGGCCACGGCCGGCGACGAGATCCTGCCGATGAAGGATCACCGCGTGCAGGCCAATCCCGGCTATTTGCCGGTGATCGTGCTGTCGCGCGTGATCGTGAAGCTCGGCGCGCTCGACATGGTCACCACCAAGGTGATCGAGGATCTCTTTACCGCCGATTTCGCGTACTTGCAGGACCTGTACAACCGGATCAACCGGATCGACGCGGACGACAAGGTCGTGCCGCTTCAGGGAGACGATGCGATGGGAAAATTCGGCGCCCTGTAGTGCCGGATCAGCTCTACGAAGAGATTGCGTTCATCGCCTATCACTTCCACTGGTCCTACGGGGACATTCTCGGCATGGAGCACGCGGAGCGCCATCGCTGGTGCGACGAGATCAGCAAGATCAATCAGGTGATGAACAGCGACGACCGGCAGAAGAGCCTGGGAGCATGACATGCGTATTCCTCAGCGCGGCGCGGGATCGGGTACGCCCGTCAACCCGTTCATGTCGTACAACTTCTGCGTCGAGCTGGGCGGCATCATCGTCGGCGGCTTCATGTCGATCGACGGGCTGCAATCGAAGAACGAGGTGCGCACGGTGCGCCAGGGTGGCGTGAACGATGTCGAATACAAGCTCCCCGGGCAGGTCACCTACTCGGATCTCGTGCTGAAGGCCGGCCTCACGTCGGTCGATCCGCTGTGGCTCTGGTATCAATCCGCGACGAGCGGCATGGTCAAGCGCCAGAACGGTTCGATCTATCTGCTCGACGATCTGGGCAATACCACGGCCGCGTGGAATTTCTACAACGCATGGCCGGTCGAGTGGCAGGGGCCGGGCCTCGACGCGGGCCAGACCGTCGTCGCCACGCAGAGCTTTACGCTTGCTCACGAGGGCATCCGGAAAGCGGACGGCGGAGGGGCGGGCTGATGCGGACGGTCTCATCCCAGGGAGCGCCGAACGTGCGCGGGCGCCGGCCGATGCGCCTCGCCAGCGCGGCGGCCGCGCGAGGCTGGCGCGCGAGCGGCGCGGCGCGGGGCGCGCTGGCCGTGGTCGGCGCGAGGCTCGGCGCCGGCGCCGGCGAACCCGGGGCGCCGTTCGCGTTCCTGCTGCCGGTGCGCCGCCCCGCTCTCGTGACGGTGGCGCGCTTCGTGACGGTACAGATTCATCATCGGCATCTAGTCCAGCAGTTCACGCAGCGTGTCGTGATGCGCGTCGTTGCGAGCCAGCCGCGTGACGCGCGTGAGCGCCGGCGCGGCCCCGCCGCGCGGATGCAAGGCGGCTGGCCGGGCAGCATGGCGCGGCAGCCGGAATGGCGGACCGTCCGCCCGCTCGTTCCGATGTCCGGTCGATGGGCGGGCCGGGAAGCGGACGCGGGGCGCGCGCGCAGGTGGTTTTCGTTCGACGCGCGGCGTGCGGCCCCGATCGTGCTTTGGCGCGGGACGGCGAGAGGCGGGTTCGCCACTGCTGCCGGCGCCCGCCAGACGCCGGGCAATACGGCCGCGCAAGCGAGTCGGCATGCCGGCGGGCGTGCCCGCATCGATGCCATGCGCCCGTCCGCGCTCGCCGGTTCCGTGCAACCTTGGCAGGCAACCCGGCAAGCCGGCGGACTGATCTTCGTCATTGCCGCGCGCCGGCTGTCGCCCGCCAGTGGAACGCGAGCGCGGCAAGCCGACCGCCGAGCCGGCGGTGACGCCGTCGACACGACTGCGCGCCTGCCCGCGCGCCCTCCCCGGATGCGAACGCGGCGCGCGGACCTGCAAGCCGGCGGTGACGCCATCGCCGCGGCCGCTCGCCTGCTCGCGCGCCCTGCCCGGATGCGCATGCGGCAAGCGGACCGGCCCGCCCGCGAGCTCACCTTCATCACGTCTGCCCGCCCGCTCTTCTTCCACGCTTCGACGCAAGCGCGACAGGCCGGCCGGCAAATCGGCGAACGCAAGATCGTTGCGCCGGCAACCTTGCCTGCGCTTGCCACGACAACGGAAACGCGACTGGCAGGACGTCACGCGGGCGCTCGCGCCGTCATCGGCCGGCCCCGCGCGCCTTCATTCGTTGCTCGAACGCAAGCGCGGCGCGCAAGCCGGCAAGCCGGCGACCCTGCACGCGTGGTTGCCACCCGGTTCCCGCTGCCGGCCGGTTCCGCGCGAGCAGCGCAAGCAAGTCGGCAAGCTCGCGCGTACGCCTTCGTCCCGGCCCTCCGCCCGCCCTCGCGCGTTGCCGGGACGCCGGACGGGCCGGCAACGCGCGTCGGCAAGCAGGCCGTCCTGGCCACCACCGCGCGCCAGCGCGCGATCGCCCCGGTGCGCGCCCGCGAAGCGCACCGCCATACCGGCGCACGCGCGTTCGTCAGCGCGACCCGTGTGCCCTTGCTCGTCGTGGCAGCGCAAGCGCGACGAGCCGGGTCGCACGCCGGCCAACGCGAGATCGCTGCCGACACAGGTCGGCCTTCCTTTGCCGTGACGACACAGGCGCGCCGCGCGAGCCAGCGCACCGCCGTCGGCCTGCGCCGCCCGCCTTCGTTCGCCGCGACGATGCCGGCGCGACTGTCCGGCCGGCTCGCGTCCCTTGTCCGCGCCCGCCCGCTTTCGCACGATCCTGCGCCGCCAGCGGGCCGGCGCTCGAACCGGCCGGCGAACGCGATGGCCGCTGCCGCGCGGCGCATGATGCTCAATGCCGCCACCACGGTGCCCGCGGCCGGCGACGCCCACCCCGCGGCGCCGTCGTTCGAGCGCGCCGCCGCGTTGCAACGGGCCGCTCCCACGTTCGCGTACCGGCAGGCGGCGCAGGCCGGCCGCGCCGACATGGCGCGCGAGCTCGAACGCATCGAGCAGACGGTGAAAACGCAGCTCGTGCGTGAAATCCTGCATCACAAGGAAAGCGAGCAGCAGATCCGCACGGCCGTCTCGACCGCACTCTTCTCGCCCAGGGTCGTGCAGACGCTGACGCGGCGGATTCACGCCGAGCTCGACGCGCGCGCGAGCGCCGAGCGCTATCGCCGAGGAGCCCGCTGATGCTCGAAATGGCCAAGATCGTCGTGCAGAAGACGGGAGAGCAGATTCCCGTCATGTACAACCCGACCGAGCTGTCGCTGAACAAGACGGTTGTGCTTCAGGGGCAGGGATCGAACATCCAGTTCCAGCGCGTCGAGGACGACGATTTCACCGTGTCGCTGTTCTTCGACAGCTACGAGCAGCAGGTCGACGTGCGCACGAAGACCGACAAGATCGCCGCGCTCACGCAACCGACCGTCGGCACGGGCGACCGGCGCGAGCCGCCGGTCGTGACGTTCACGTGGGCCGGGCCGCTCTTCACCGGCATCATCAGCAAGCTCGAACAGAAATTCACGATGTTCCTGAGCTCCGGCATTCCGGTGCGCGCGGAGCTGTCGGTCACGTTCAAGCGCGTGCTGACGCCGGAGGAAGACCAGCACGCGCAGGGCAAATTCAACTGCCGCCAGCTGTGGCAAGTGCGCGAGAACGACCGTCTCTACCTGATCGCCCAGCAAACGCTCGGCGACCCCGACCAGTGGCGCCTCATCGCGCAAACGAACGGCATCTACGATCCGCTGAATTTCCCGACGCGCGAGGATGTCGGCAGGACGCTCGTCATCATCGACACGCATGGCGAAACCTTCAACGAGGTCGGCTATGCCTGAGGTGCAAACCGGCGGGATGCGCATCCTGAAGAACCGCCAGGCGTTGCCGACGGCGGTGATCGCCGCGATCCAGAGCGTGCGCGTGGACAACGAGATCAACGTGCCGACGATGTTCAGCTTCACGTTGAACATCGTGTCGGCCGCCGGCGCCTGGCAGGACGTGAACCTCGATTTCTTCAAGCCCGGCGACGAGATCGCCGTGTTTCTCGGCATCGACAATCTCGTGCAGCTGGTCAACGGCGAGATCACCGCGATCGAGCCGCACTTCTCGTCCTATTCGACGGCCACGATTCGCGGCTTCGATCGCATGTACTGGCTCAAGTTCGGCACGCGCACGCGCACCTATCTGAAACTCTCGGATACCGAGATCGCCGCCGAGGTCGCCCGCAACGCCGGGCTCACGGCGCGGCCGTCCGGCCAGACCGGCGTCATCGACGCGTACGTCCTGCAGAACAACCTGAGCGACTACGATTTCCTGCGGATGCGCGCCGCGCAGATCAACTACGAACTGCTGATGGACGACACGACGCTCGTCTATCGTCCGTCCGCCGAAGGGGCAAGCCCGGTTCGCACGATCAACTATCCGCTCGACGCGACGGATCTCCGGCTCGCGCTGCGCGTCCCGACGCTCGGCAAGACGGTGAGCGTCACCGGCTACGACGTGACGTCGAACAAGGCGCTCACCGCGGTGACGTCGTCCGGCGGCGCGCGCGACAGGATGGGCGGCAAGGAAACCGGCTACCAGCTCGCGGACGATTTTCCCGATTCGTCGGTGCGCTACGAGCGCCCGAACATCAGCACGCCGGAAGCGCTCCAGAAGGTGGCGGCGGCGCAGTACCAGCGCAATCTCGGTCAATTCATCGAAGGCAGCGCGAGCGTGCTCGGCGATCCGGACCTCGTGGCCGGCGTCAACGTCCGGCTCTCGGGCCTGAGCCAGCGCTTCAACGGCATCTATTACGTGACGTCGAGCATGCACGGCTTCGATCTCGACGACGGCTATCGGACCGAGTTCAAACTGAGGAGGACCGGCATATGAATCCGGCGGAAGCACTTTCGCTCGACAGCCTCGCGCTCGGCGTCACGCCGGGCGCGGTCAGCAACACGCAGGATCCGCAGGGGCTCGGGCGCATCAAGGTGACGTTCATCCTGAAAGGCGCGCAGGTCGAATCCGACTGGCTGCAGGTGGTGAGCTTCTTCGCCGGCCCCGCGTGCGGGGCGTTTTTCCTGCCGCAAGTGGGCGATTCGGCGCTGCTGGCGTTCGCCAACGGCGATGCGAGCCGCGCGTACGTGCTCGGCTTTCTCTGGAACGGCGCGCAGAAGCCGCCCGTCGGCCAGGCCGAGCAGCAGGACGTGCGGGTCATCCGGACGAAGTACGGCAAGAGCATCACGCTCGACGATTCGGGCGACGGCAAGGGCCGCATCGTGATCGCCGACGCCCAGCAGAACCGGATTCAGATCGACACCGCGGGCAACCGGATTTCGATCAGCAGCGAGGGGGATCTCGACATCAGCGCGAAGGGCAAGCTCACGATCCGCGGCGAGCAGGTGACGGTGCAGAACACGTCGGGCAGCGTGAAGGCCGAATTCGCCGCTGCCGCGATGCAGGTGCAAGGCGGCCAGAACCTGAAGCTGTCGGCCACGATGATCGACTTGAACTAGCGACCACTCGCGCCGGCGCGCCGTTCCGGACCGTTGCGTCCCGGCGGGCGCGCGGCGTGGCGGATACGGCAATCGAGCCACACGAAACCGGAGGGAAGCATGGGACAAGCCGCAGCCAGATCCGGCGACAGCATCGTCAACGCCGCGGACATTCACATCGTGCTCGTGCCGAGCCCCGGCGGCCCGGTGCCGACGCCGCAGCCGTTCCCGTTCAACGGCCGCATCACGATGAACACGAGCCTGAACGTGCGGATCAACGGCCGTCCCGCCGCGACGGTCGGATCGATGGCGCAGAACGTGCCGCCGCATATCCCGGCGACGGGCACGTTCCAGATTCCGCCGACCAACCTCGGGCGGGTCGTGTTCGGCAGCCTCACGGTGCGGATCAACGGCCGTGGCGCGGCGCGCATGGGCGATGTGTGCGAGACCTGTCACGACATTCCGCCGGGCGGCCCGCAAGCGCCGCCGCCGACGGTGCAGGTGCTGGGGCTCGCCAACGTGGCGATCGGCTAGGTGCGGCCGCACCTGGCCGAACAGGCGTGCATTGGAGCGAACCAGGCGCATACCGGGAGCGACGATGGGATCTTCAGCGATGAGCAGCTCGGCATCGAGCCGCGTGACGAACACGAGCGATTTTCTGGGCCAGGGTTGGGCATTCCCGGTCGCGATCAAGGCCGGCCGCGTGCAGTTCGCGTCCGGCGCCGAGGACATTCGGCAGGCCGTGCGGCTCATCCTGCAGACGGCGCCGGGTGAGCGCGTGATGCTGCCGGCGTTCGGCTGCCGGATCAACGAACTCGTGTTCGCGGCCGGCAACGCGACAGCCGTGAGCCTCGCGCAGCTCTACGTGACCCAGGCGCTGAATCGCTGGGAGCCGCGCATTCAGCTGACCGGCGTCGCCGCGGCGGTCGCGCCGCGCGAGCCGAATTGCCTCGTCGTCACCGTCGACTACCTGATCCGCGAGCGCAATCAGCCGGACAACCTCGTGTATCCGTTCTTTCTCAAGTAGGCAAGGAGCCCAACGATGAACGAAGCAGCCATCGCCGCCCGCATCGCCGAGTTGAAGTCGAACTACCAGGCGGGACAGGCGCAGTTGCGCAAGCTCGACGCGCAACAGCGCGAACTGGAGCACACGCTGCTGCGCATCAGCGGCGCCATTCAGGTGCTCGACGAAGTGCTCCAGGACCTGCGGCACGAACGCGAGCACGCGCGGCCGCCGGAACCGGCGACGGCGCGGCATGCAGCCGCGTCGCCGGCTGCGATGGCGAACGGGCACGCGTAGCCGATGCCGCGCACGCAAGCGCCCGGGCCCGGCGCGGCCGGCCCGATTCTGGATTTCCGCACGGCTGACGTGTTCTATCAGCAGGCGCTCACGCTGGCCCAGACGTATACGCCGCAGTGGAGCGAGTATTGGCCGACGGTGATGAAGCAGCCCGTCGCCGAGCAGGATCAGGCGCAAGCGGCGGAAGCGGTCAACCAGGATCCGGGGCTCGTGCTGCTGAACCTGTTCGCGCAACTGGCCGGCTATACGGCCGGGATCGAAAACCGGATTCCGTTCCAGCGGCGGCAGGCGCTGTTCCAGTTCCTCGCGATGTCGCCGCGCCCGCCGCTTGCCGCCGCCGCGCCGCTCTACTTCACGCTCGAAGCCGGCAAGCCGCCGCAGCGCGTCCCGGCGCAGAGCGCCGTGCTCGACGCGCAGGCGCAGCACATCCGCTTTCAAACCGATCGCGACCTGCTGGTCGTGCCGGCCGAACTCGCCGCCGCGATGACGCTGATCCCCGCGCAGGACGCATATATCGACGCGATGCCGGTGCTGGCGCGCGCCGCCGCGACCGGTGCGACCGGTGCGACCGGTGCGACCGGTGCGACCGACGCGACCAGCGTGCCGATCTTCGTCGCCGACGGCGCGACCGATCCTGCCGAGGCGCCGCTCGGGCACTGGTTCATCATGGGCGACGCGGAACTCTTCAAGCCCGATCCGGCGCTGCAGGGCATCACCGTCACGCTCTACGGCCAGCAGCTCTTTCCCCAGTACTTCGGGCAATGGTTCGACGGCGCGCTCTCGCCGCTCGCGGTGACGCTGACGCCATCGGCCGATGCCCGGCAACTCGACATCACGCTCAAGCAGAAACCGCTCGCGCCCCCGCTGACGATCGATGCGCTCGCGCAGGAAATCCATGCCGCCGAAGACCCGGGCGCGGCCTACGGCATGCCGCCGGCCGACGCATCCGATCAGGCGCCCGAATACTGGCTGCTCGTCAAGCCGAGCCCGCAGGCGAAGATCCTGTCGTCGCTCGCGGAGCAATTGCCCGTGGTCTCGGGCGTGCAATGCACGTTTCGCGGCGACGGCATCCAGGCGCAGCAGGCGGCATTCAACGTCGTGCTGCTCGACATCTCCAACGGCGCCTATCCGTTCGGCGAAACGCCGCAGACGAACGACGCGTTCTACGTTCGCAGCGACAGCGTGTTCGCGCGGCCCGGCGCGCGCGTGTCGATCACCTTCGATCTGGTGCCGGTCGCCGAGCAATATCCGGTCGTTCTGTACTGGCAGTACTGGGACGGCAAGGCCTGGCAGTCCTTCAACGAAACGCTCGCGCAGATGAGCCAGTATCAGTTCGTCGACACCACCCACAACCTCCAGTACAACGCGCCCGACGGCCCCACGTGGGTTCAGTTCGAATGCCCGGTGATCGCGAAGACGACCGTCGCGGGCGGCGAAGGCCTGTGGATTCGCGCGATGATCGCGTCGGGCGGGTACGGCGAATCGGGCGGCTTCGTCACCACGAGCGTCGCCGAGACGATCGGCAGCGTCCCCGACGCGATCCTGCCGCCCGCCCAGAAGACGCAGGTCATCACCTACCTGAACGACGTGGAGGGCGTGAACTTCTCGTATCACTTCAACGAAGCGCAGTTCGATCCGCCGTTCATCCGCTCGCTGCAGATCGCCTACAGCTATGCGGCGCGGCCCACCCGCTACTGGACCTACAACGCGTTCGAGCTGAGCCGTTTCCTCTACGCCCCGTACCGGCCCGTCGGCGAAGTGCTGACCGGCTTCTACTTCGCGTTCGCGCCCGCCGGCTTCGGCGCCGGGACGCTCGGCAACCGGCTCAACCTCTATTTTCATCTGGAGCAGGAGCGCGCGGCGCCCGGCGGCAAGCTGGACTGGCAATACAACGACGGCAGCGCGTGGCAGCCGCTGGCCGTCGACGACGGCACCTACGGACTCTCGCGCTCGGGCATCGTCAGCTTCGTCGTGCCGGCCACGATGCAGGCGGCGTCGCTCTATTCCGACACGGCCTACTGGTTCCGCATCGACAACGCCCATGTGAACCGCACGATCCGCCTGTACGGGCTGTATCCGAACACGGTGATCGCGCACAACATCACCGGGGTCGACGACGAGATCCTCGGGTCGAGCAACGAGCAGCCGGGCCAGCAGTTCACCCTCACCTATTCGCCGGTGCTGCCGGATCTCGATCTGCGTGTGCTCGAAGCCGTCTCGTTCGACGACGTGGCGTCGCTCGCCGCCGCGTCGTCCGACAGCCCGGCGTCAAGCGACGCGGCGGAGACGCCCACGCCGGCCGGCATTCGCTGGCGGCAAGTGGAATCGTTCTCGCTGTGCGGGCCGACCGACCGCGTCTACACGCTTGACTGCGCGAACGGGCTCGTCACGTTCGGCGACGGCTACAACGGGATGATCCCGCCGGCCGGCTACAACAACATCGTCGCGGTTCGCTATGCCTACACGCAGGGACTCGCGGGCAACGTCGACGCCGCTTCGCTCACGCTCCTGCGGCCCGGCATCGTGAACATCGAAGCCGTGACGAATCCCGCGCCGGCGAGCGGAGGCGTCGATCCCGACACGGCCCTGACCATCGCCGCCACGGGGCCGGCGCTCGTGAAGGCGAACGGTTATGCGGTCGAGCTCGACGACTTCAGCGCGCTCGCGGCCGCCGCGAGTCAGGAAGTCGCGCGGGCGCGCGCGATCGAAACCGCCGAGCAGACCATTCGCATCGTGCTGCTCGCGCAGAGCAGCGCGCCGGTGCCCTACACGCGTCCGCAGGTGTTGAACGAGGTCGAGGCCGCCGTGCGCGCGCGCTGTCTTGCCCCGCTCGCGCCGCGCGTGCGCACCGCCGCGCCCGATTTCGTCGCGATCGACGTCAGCGCGCAACTGGCCGTGCGCTGCGCGCCCGACCAGATCAATGCGCTGGAGCAGGATCTCGCCGCGCAACTGGCCGCGTTCTTCCAGCCCGTGTTCGGCGGCCCGGACGGCGGCGGCTGGCGCTTCGGGCAAACCGTGCAGTCGATGACCGTGAGCCGCTTCCTGCGCGATCTGCCGCAGGTCGGGGCCGTGCTGTCGCTGTCGCTGAACGGCCGGCAGAACGGCAATATCGCGCTCGCGCCGGCGCAGCTGCCGGTGGCCGGGCGCATGTCGCTCTTCCTCTATCAGGAGGCCGCGCCATGACGTTTGAGCTGCCCAACCTCGACACCACGACCTACGACGAGCTCGTCGCGGGCCTCGTTCGCCGTATTCCGCAATATACGGACCTCTGGACCGACTACAACGCGACCGATCCCGGCATCACGTTCGTGCAATTGCTGGCATGGCTCGACGAATCGCTGCTCTACCAGGCCAACCAGATCCCGACGCTGACCGACGAGAATTTCCTGCGCTGGGTGCTGGGCCTCGCGTTCAGCAGCAACGAGACGGCCTACAGCAAGGCGGCGGTGACGGACTACGACTTCGCTTTCCTCGCGCTGCAGGCCGCGCTCGCGAAGCTCGAGCAAGGTGCGCCGGCCACCAAGGCGAGCCTCCAGCGACAGGTGCTGGCGTTCCGCGACGCGCCCTTTCTCGCGCTGACGCTGGCCGACGTCGAGGCGCTGGCGATGCAGGCGAACGGGATGATCGAGGCCGAGTACGCGCAGCAGGTCCAGCAGCAGCAAGCCAGCCACTCGTCGGTGCCGGTGCCCGTGCCGCTCTACGTGCAGGCGGCTTATGCGCAGACGCGGGGCGAGGCGAGCATCGTCCACCTCCTCGACGACGCGCCGTGGCAGTACCAGTACCCGACGTATCCGAACCGGCAGCAATACGCGTATGCGACCGACACGATGCGCCGGCTGCTGCTCCTGCAGCCGCAGGCCGCGAGCGAGAAGGCGGCCACGCTGCGGCGCCAGGTCGCCTATTATCTGCAGCCGCGCGTGCTCGCCGGCAACGCGCTGCGCGTCGCGCCCGCGCAGCTCACGCCGATCGACCTCACGATCGCGATCCAGTGCGCGCCGGACGCGAACCTGTCGATCACGCTCGATGCGCTCGTGACCGCGCTCTATCGCTACCTGCTGCCGGCGCAGGGCCCCGGCGGCCGGGGCTGGCGATACGGGCAGGCGCCGAACCCGGACGACTTGATGCACGTCGTGCTCGGCGTGCCGGGCGTCGCCGCGCTCGACGCGTTCGACCTTACCTACCTGCCGACGATCGCGCTCGACGAGATGGCGCAGCTCGGCGCCACGACGCTCCTCGCGGCGCTGCCGAACGGCCGCACGGCGATGCGCTACGCGGGGCTGCCGCAATTGCGCTGCCTCGACATCACGGCGACCAACCGGGCGCCCGGCACCCGCTGAGCGACGCGCATGAGCACCGAGACCCCGTCCGCCCCGTCGAGCTACCTGCGCTATCTGCCGGCCGTCTACGGCGGGCCGGATGCGGCGTTCGTCGGCGACTACCTGAAGATCTTCGAGAAGATCCTGACCGGGATCGACGACGACGCGTTGAACCGCCGCCGCGGCATTCACGAGCTGCTGG
Organism: Burkholderia sp. SRS-46; assembly: GCF_004343775.1. Classification (GTDB taxonomy): domain Bacteria; phylum Pseudomonadota; class Gammaproteobacteria; order Burkholderiales; family Burkholderiaceae; genus Burkholderia. Next base: position 135,155 of record NZ_PTXL01000015.1, read on the forward strand.
CCGCCGGCGTGATCGGCAATCTGTTCTATCCGCGCCTCAGTTTCCTGTTCGATCCGGACGACACGACGTTCATCCCGCCGATCTCGGGCCCGCCGGCGGACCCGGCGCGGGAGGCCGCGATTCTCGGCGACCTCGACCGCTATATCGGCGTACCTGTCCCGCAGAATCCGACCGCGTCGTTCCAGGGCAGCACGCAATCGGGCGCCACGCCGCAGAGCGCGACGCAGGCCTGGCTCGACGGCCTGCTGAACTGGCTGGGCGGCTGGGTGGACCTGATCCCGGACGACGCATGGAGCATCGACAAGAAACGCAACGTGATCGCGCAGATCCTCGCGCTGTACCGTTTGCGCGGCACGCCGCAGGGGCTGGGCTTCCTGATCGACCTGCTGTTCGACCTGCCGCTCACGATCACGGGGCTCGCCTACCAGCCGGCCGGGGGCGGCGAGCCCGCCCGCACGGTGCCGCTGACGGGCGTCGTCACGGTGAGCGTCGGCAATCCGGCGCCGCCCTGCATCGGCGTGAGCGACCAGGTCGCGACGGCGTTCAGGCTGCGCGAGCAATACGCGCGCGGCGCGCCGGTCGTGGCGGGCTATTTCCCGTGGCGCTTCGACGTGCTGATCACGCTGCCCAACGCGAAGAACCCGGATTTCATCGTGACGCAGGACAACGTCCGGCAAGTCCTCGCGCTGCAGCAGCAACTGGAGCAACTGCTCGCGAAAGTGAAGCCGGCGGCCACGCGCTACACGATCGGCATCGTGCCGACGCTGCAGCTTCAGATACCGCAGGGCACGCCGCCGCTCTGCAGCCCCGCCACGCTCGGCCGCAACACGTTGCTCGGGCCCGGCTCGGGCAACCCGTGAGGACATTCGACAGGATGACGACCCCATGACCTACCCGCCGACTCCACCCGACGTCGCGATACGCCTGAACTATCACGACGGCATGTTCCTGACGGCCCAGAACATGACCGTCGAGCAGAACTATTTCACGAACTGGATCAAGTACCAGAACCGGTACCTGTACACGCCGGGTGTACTGAGCGGGCTCAACGTGACGCTGCAAGGCAACATGCTGGTCGTGGCAGGCGGCGCGGGCTTCGACGGCGACGGCAACTTCCTCAACTTCCCCGGCACGGTCAACAACGCGATCGGGCCGGGCACCAGTTTCGGCAACCCGTATACGCTCTACCTGAGCTATCCGCCCACCGTCAGCACGACGACGAGCGACTTCGTCGACGAGGCCGCCATCCTGCAGAACGGGATGACTTCATTACCGCCGCTCAACTCGATCCCGCTCGCGACGGTCTATCTCAATCAGGAAAACACGGGCGTCATCGAGAAATTCACCGACGCGCGCGTGGGCGTGACGAGCCGCCTGCCCGTCGTGATCCCGGGCGAGACGACCGTGCTGATGAGCCAGCCGCCGGACCTGAACGGCGCGCGCGCGGGCATCGTCACGGCCGATACGCGCACGCTGCTCAAGCCCGGCGACAGCGTCACGCTGACCGTGCCCTATCGATCGGGCGGCGCGTTGGCGTTCAGCGCGCCCCCGGCCGTCAACGCGACGGTGCACGGCAGCGTCCCGTATGCCGTCAATGTCGCCGGCGTCGGCACCGCGCAATTCACGCTGACGCTGACCGCCGTGCAGACGCGCACGGCCGACACGCCGCCGTCCGTGCAGACGAACTGGCTCGCGCTGCCCCCCTCTCTCACGTTCTAGCCCCGGAGCCGGTCGCCCCATGAACAAGCCCGCCATCGAACGCCCGCACTATTTCTCCGGTGAAGCGCTGCTCACCGCCGATTTCATCTGCGAGCAGCAGTACCACATGACGATCCAGAGCCTGAACAACCGGAGCCTCTACACCTACGGCGTCGCGCGCGGGCTGGAGGTGTTCTGGGATTCGGCGGCGAAGGCCGACCAGGTCGAAGTGCGCGCGGGGATGGCGCTCGATTCCCTGGGCCGGCAGATCATCCTGCTCGAACCGCGCGTGGTGCGCCTCGCGAACGTCGAGAAAGGCGCCACCTATTTCCTCACGATCAGCTACGACCAGGTCTTTGCCGACTATACGGACCAGACCGGCGTGGCCGGCTACAAGCGCGTCGTCGAGGAGCCGCGCATCGAGTACGTGCGCAACCTGCGGGAACCGGGCCTGAACATCGTGCTCGCGGTCATCGCGATTTCGAACCTCGGCGCGATCAGCCAGCTCACCTATCGCTCGGGCGCCGCCGCGCGCCGCTACGTGAGCGCCACCCTCGGCGCGCTCGAACTCGTGACCGAAGGCGCGGGCGTGCACGGCAACCCCGTGCCGCCGACCGGCGTCAACGGGGCGCAAGCCGCCGGCCAGCGGCGTTATCCGAGCCTGCGCGCCAAAGAGGAAACGAGCGGACTGCAGCCCTACCTCGAGGTGGAGGCGGCGCGCACGCAGTTCACGGGGCTCGTCACGACGCGCGACAACGTCGGCATCGGCGTCGCGCAGCCGTCCGCGAACCTGCAGATCGAAGCCGTCACGTTCAAGGGCGTCGGCGCGCTCAGTTCGATCGATACCGAGGTGACGTTCTCGCAGCCCGTCTCGCCCTTCTTCCAGCCGGGCGACGTGCTGATCTCCGACCCGCCCGTCACCCTGATGGTCAACGGCGTGCCGACGTTCGGGATCGCGCAGCGGCGCACCGTGGTGACGGCCGACGCGCTCAAGCAGGTCGTGATCGTCGATCAGGCGTTCAACCCGCCGCTGCAAGGCATCCCGTACACCTATATCCGCTCGACGCTCGCGCGCTTCAGCGCGTCGGCCGACACGAGCCTGTTTTCCGTCGGCGTGGACGGCACGGTCGGGATCGGCGTGCAGGCGTCCGTCAATGCCGGGCTCGGCGCACCGGGGCCGAATGCGCTGTCGATCACGCCCGATCGCCGCGTCGGGATCGGGCTGACCGACCGCGATCCCGCCGCGGCGCTCGACGTGAACGGCAAGATCCAGGCCGACGACCTGGCGATCGGTGGCTCGATCGTCGCGCAGGGCGCGATCCAGGCGAAGAGCTTCGAAGGCAACGGCTCGAAGCTCCAGGGGCTGCCGATGCTCAGCTACTGGACGCGCGAAACGGTCGGCACGCCCACCAGCAATCTCTACTACGACGACGGCAACGTCGGGATTCGCGACAGCAAGCCGATTGCGTCGCTGTCGGTGGGCGGCGGTCAGGCGTTCATCGGCAAGGGCGTGCTCAATTCGCTGACCGACAGCGTGCTCGACGGCTACCAGACGGCGTTTCTCGATCAGGTCACCATCGGCGACACGATCACGATCGGCATGCTGATCGCGCAGACCGGCGTGATCGAGCGCGTGGTGAGCGACACCGAGCTGACGCTTCAGGAGCAGTTGCCGATCGTCGTGACGAATTCGGCCTACGAGTATCAGCCGCCCGGCAGCGCCGACAAGACCAAGGGCAAGGGCGTGATCAGCACGAACGGCGTGCAGGTGATCGGCAGCGGCACGAATTTCACGAAAGACGTGGCCGCGGGCGGCAAGATCGTCATCGCCAGGTTCGAATCGGCCACCTCCACGCCGCAGCAAAGCGGGATCGCGGCCGTCGCGGGCCCGACGCAGCTGACGCTGAAAACGCCGTTCGCCGTCGACGTGACGAATTCGCCGTACCAGTACGTGGTGGCCGGCGGCAAGCCGCAAGCCGGCGCCGGCACGATCAGCACGAACGGCGTGAAGGTGATTGGCACCGGCACCGCCTTCGACGTTGCAATGACGAGCCTCGTCGTGCCGCCCACGTCGACGCTGCCGCAAACGATGCTCGTGAAATCGGTGGACAGCCAGACGCGCCTGACGCTGATCCTGCCGGACGGCGCGCCCGTCGGCACAAACGCGACCTTTTCCGCGGCGACTTCCGCCTATGTCGTCACGCCCGCGCTGCTCGCCTTCATCGCGGCCAACAGCGACAACAGCATCGTGCCGCCGGACGCCGACGTGCCGCCCGCGCTCGTCGTCACCACCAACGGCGACGCGGCGAAGCCGAACACCGTGGCGATCAACGTGCCGATCGACAAGATCCAGACGAAGTACGCGTTGCAGGTGGACGGCGACGTGAACTTCGGCGACGGGACGCTCGACGTCGATCACCTCGTGGTGAAGACGCTCGACGCCACGCAGCGCATCACGGTGGCGGGCGACGGCAGCGCGCCCAACCTGCTCGCGGTCGGCGCGGGGAGCAACCCGCCGCTGCTCGCGGTCACGTCGACCCAGGTCACGGTCGGGCCGACGAGCGCGCCCTACGCGCTCGACGTGAAGGGCGCGATGCATGCGAGCGGCAACGTCGCGAGCGACGCGACCGTGCAGGGCAAGGCGCTCGCGGGCGGCGCATTGCAGGCGGCCGGCACGCAGATCGCCGACGACGGCAGCGTGAAGATGATCGGCGCCCGCGTCCCGTACACCAACGGCGACCTGAAAAACAACGGCACGTCTTTCTCGCAGAACGCCACGACCGACGGCTACGTGATGGCCACGATCGGCCAGCCGACCTGGACGGCCGATTATTGCGGCTCGCTTGCCGGCGAGACGCGGGCCGGCGGCAACGTGACGAGCTTTGCCTATGCGACCGGGCTCGCGTACCACTACGAAACCGGTGGCGGCAAGAAGGGTTCGCCGACCACGATCAAGATCCCGGTGCCCGGCGCGTTCACGATGCCGGTCAGGAAGGGCGAAACCTGGACGCTGACGCTCACCTGGAACACGGCCGTCGGCGGCGCGCCGGGCATCGAGTTCTACTGGATTCCGCTCGGCCCGCCTCCCGGCGCGCTCGCGCTCGCGGCCGAAGCGCCAGCCGCGCCGCCGGACGGCGGCATGGCCGCGCTGCACGCGCAACTGCGCAGCGATCTCGCGAGCGGTCGAATCCAGGCGAGCATGCAGGCGAGCGCGCAGCGCGCCATCGCGCAGCGCATGGAGGACCTCACGCAGGTCTTCGGCAACGCGACCGGCATGAGCGGCGGCGAGGCCGACCGGCAGAGCTTCGTGAGCGAGCTTGCCAGGATCGTCTGCGCGCCCGAGGCCGCGCCCCGCACGTCGACGTCGCCGGAATTCGCGGCGAACGTCGAGCGGCTCGTCGACACCTTCGCGCGCGTGACCGGGCGGACGTTCACGCCGGCCGAGCGCGAGCTGCTTGCGGCGGGCGTGCGCGCGCTCGTCGAGATCAACGACAACGACGCGAACCGGCATGACCTCAATCTCATCCGGAACCACATCAACCTGTTCATCGACAACGTCGAACAGGCGATGCAGATGAAGATCGACAACGGCCAGCGGCGTTTGCTGACACGCGCGCTCGTGCGCCTGGTCGGCGACGGTTCGGTGCCGGAAGCCGGTGCCTGACGCGATACGGGAGGCGAACGCCGGCTCGCGCGGGATGCGAGGCAACGCTGACCGACGCTTACCGGCTCCACACTCGGGAGAGACGAGGATGACGAACGTTGCAGCACACGCGCGCGGGCCCGATGCGTCAGCGCCGGATCGTCCGGCGAACGCCGGGGCCGCGCCGCGCGCAGGCCCCGGGCCGCGCGGCGCGGCCGGGCTGCCGGCGCGGCTGGCGACCGTCGAACTGCTGGACGAAGCCGGCTGCGACGACTGGGTGATGCGCGTGATGCTGCTGCGCCGCCACTGGCGCCGACGGCACGCGCTCGCGCCGTTCTTCACGCTCGGGCTTGCCGCCTATCTCGATGGCGTCGCCGCCGTCGGCGAACGCGACTATGACGATGCGTCGCTTCGCGCGGCCAGCAACGCGTTGCTCGAACGGCATTTTCTTCCGCTCCTGCAGGCGGCGGCGGACGCGCTCGCCGGGCACTTCCGGCTGCCCGCGCGCTTTGCGCCGCACGCGGCGCGGCCGGGTTTTCATATCTATCTGCCTCACCCGGCATTCGCGCGGCCGGTGGCCAGCGTGCATCGCGATCTCCAGTACCGGCAGGTGTTCCCGCACCGGGCGCCGGACGAAGACGATCTCTTCAGCTTCACGCTGCCGCTCAGCACGCCGCCGGGCAGCGGGCTGAACCTCTGGCCGCACGGCGCGGGCGGCGGCGACGCCGAATTCATCCCCTATCGCAGCGGCCGGCTGGTCGTGCACCGCGGCCTCGCGCTGCACCAGGCCGTGCTCGCCTGCCACGACGGCCTGGAGCGCGTCACGCTGCAAGGCCATGGCATCCGCGAGCAAGGGCAACTGTTGCTGTACTGGTAAACGCAGGTCGAGGAAAGGAGCCCGTCACGATGATGGATGCCACGCGTGAAGCAGACGCGGCTGACCCGTGCAGCGGCGACGAGACGGCATGCGCATGGCCGCTCGTCACCGCCGGGACGAGCCACGCGCTCGCCGAGCGCGTGCTCGATCTCGAGGCCTTCTGGTTGCCGCGCCACCCGAGCCTGCCGTTCCATACGCTCGGCGCGACCAACTACTACGACATCACGGCGAATCCCGCGCGGCCCTACGAACGCCTCGCGCAACAATACAATCCGCTGCTGCGCGCGTGCTTCGCCGAGCTCTACGACGCGCTGGCCGTTGCGCTCGGCGAGCGGCTGCAAGCGCCCGTGACCTGGCTCGCGGGCGCCGCGCTGCCCGGCTTTCATGTGTTCGGCGCGCATCCGGCGTTCGCGGCCAGCCCCGGGCACGACGTGCTGCACGGCGACTGGTTCACCCGCCGCGACGGCGCGGGTTTCCCAGGCAACCCGATCCATGTCGACACCGCGCATCTAGCGCTGGGCCTCGCGCCGCAACCGGACGGCGCGGGCCGCCGCACCGTGTCGTTCACGCTGCCGCTGCGCGTGCCGCGCGATGGCGCGGGGATGAAGCTCTGGCCATGGCGCCAGGACGATCTCGCCGGCCTGACGCCCGCGAGCCGGCTGGCGCGGCTGCAATGCGCGCCGGCGCGCCACGTCGCCTATCGTCCCGGCATGCTTTTTCTGCACGCCGGGGATCGTTTTCATCAGGCGCGCGGCTTTCCAACCCGGCAGGGGGACTACCGCATCACGCTGCAAGGGCACGGCGCATGGCTCGATCATGCGTGGCGGCTCTTCTGGTGAACCCGCGGCCACGCGCGCAACGGACGACAGACGCCATGTTCTTCGACCCATCGACCTTCGCCTTCACCGAGCCGCTCGCGGCGCACTGGCGGACCGTACACGCGGAGTGCGCCGCCCTGCCCGCGCGCGAATTCGTCGCATGGCCGGAAACCGGCTTGTACAACCAGGGCTGGGACGTCTACGGGCTGGTGCTGCAAGGCCGGCCGCTGATCGAAAACTGCATCTTCTGCCCGGATACCGCCGCGCTGCTCGAACGGGTGCCGGGCGTGCGCACGGCGGGCTTCTCGCGGCTCGCGTCCGGCACCGTCATCGCGCCGCATGTCGGTTACAGCGGTGCCGTGCTGCGCCTGCATCTGACGCTCCGTGCGGCAGGCGATTGCGGGCTGCGTGTCGGGGCCGAGGTGCGGCGCTGGGCGCCCGGCCAATGCCTGGTCTTCGACGACACGGTCGAGCACGAAGCGTGGAACCGAAGCGACGCCGAGCGCATCGTGCTGCTCGTCGATTTCGCCAAACCGCGGGGATTCGACGCCGATGAACACCGTTGACGACACGCCCTACCGCGACAATCAGGACCTGCTGCAGGCCCTGTGCGCGCTCGGCGACACGATGATCGAGCGCGCGTTGCTCGCGGCGCACGACGACGCGGGCCCGGAGGCCGCGCAACCGGCGCCTCCGTTCATGGCCGCGGGCGGCGTGCCGCCGTTTTTTTTGCCGCCGGGCGCGCCCGACGGCGCGCGCGCGCCGGCCGGCCCGATGGACCGGGTCGCGCTGCTGCAGCGCGCGGCAAGCCACGGGTGGCAGGCGAGCGCGGCCAGGCGCGCGCAGCAGGATCACGTCGAGCAGGCTCTGCGGCGCCAGTGGGCGCACCTCACGGCGCGCAGCGCGGCGAGCGTGCGCGCCCAGGTGTTCCTGCCCTGGGTGCATCTGACGCGGCTGTTCCAGCTCGACCTTCACGAGCAGGCGCTGTTGCTCTGCGCGCTGCTGCCGGAGCTCGATGCGCGCTATGGCGCGATCGCCCTGGACCTGGCCGGCGGCGCGGACCCCGACGCCGGCGCGGCCGCGGGCGATACGTTCATGCCGCTGGCGAGCGCCGCGCGGCTCCTCGGCGAAGCGGCCGTCGCGCGCGCCGAGATCCAGCGGCGGCTCACCCACGACGCCGTCCTGCGCCAGTGGGAGCTCGTCGAGCTCACGGACGGCAACCGCCTGGCGACGCTCTCGGGAGGCTACCGGTTGCAAGGCGCGATCGCCGCCTACCTGCTCGCGCGGGCCGCGCCGCAACTGCACCTCGATGAGCCGTTGCAGGATATCGACGGCACGTTCGAGCTGGCCGAGCAGTTCGTTCAGGACGCCGTCAAACGGCAGTTGTCGCACTTCATCGCGCGCGCATCGGCGCATGACGACGAGCCGGCCAGCTATCTGCTCCATCTGCAAGGCCCCGATCCGGCGCTGCTGGAACGTCTCGCGTCGGCGACGTTCGCGACGATCGGCATGCATTGCGCGCGGCTCACGGCGAAGGCGCTCTGGCAGGCCGGCACCGACGGCGGGCGCCACCCTGCCCGCTTCATCGCCCGCCTGAGACGGCTGTCGCGCGACGCGCTGCTTTGCAACCGCGTGCTCGTGCTGACGGATTGCCACTGGCTCGCCGCCCAGGACGGCCACGACGATCTGCTCGACGACGCGTGCCGCACGCTGCTCGACAGCCAGCGCTACGTGGTCGTGCTGAACGGGCCCGCGCGGCGTCTCGCCGATCTCGCGCATCGCCACCGGACGCATCGCGCGATACCCGTGCTCGTCAAGAGCGCCGTGCCCGACACGGCGCTGCGGCGCCGTATCTGGGAACGGCACTTGCCGGCCTTCGGCCTGAGCGCCGACGAGGCCGTGCTCACGCAGCTCGTCAATCAGTATCTGTTTACCGAGGAGCAGATCGTGACGGCCGTCAAGGATGCCGCGAGCCGCAGCCTCGTTGATCCGGACGCGGGGGGCTCGCCCGAGCGTCTCTACGATGCGTGCCGCGACCAGAGCGTTCAGGAACGGTTGAGCGTCGCGCAGGAAGTGAAGACGGCCTATCGCATGACCGACATCGTGCTGAGCGCCGCCACGCGGCAATGGCTGCTGGAAGTGCTGCAGTACGCGCAGAACCGGCATCAGGTGGTGGAAACCTGGGGCTTCGACGCCAAGCACCGCAACAGCCGCAATCTCTGCGTGCTGTTTTACGGTCCGTCCGGCACCGGCAAGACGATGGCGGCGTCGATCATCGCGAACGAGCTGAACCTGACTATCTATCGCGTGGATCTGGCGAGCGTGGTGAGCAAGTACATCGGCGACACGGAAAAGCAGCTCGCGCAACTGTTCGATCAGGCCGAGGCGATGAACGTCGTGCTGTTCTTCGACGAGGCCGAAAGCCTGTTTGCGAAGCGCACCGACACCAAGGACGCGCACGATCGCTATGCGAACCTGCAGACCGGCTATCTGCTGCAACGGATCGAAACGTATCCGGGCATCGTCATCCTGTCGACGAACCTGCTGCACAACATGGACAAGGCGTTCCTGCGGCGCTTCAGGTTCGTGATCGAGTATCCGTTTCCGAACCGCGAGCAGCGCCTGGCGCTATGGCGGCACGCGTTTCCCGCCGCCACGCCGCTCGCCGGCGACGTGGATTTCGCGCTGCTCGCCGAGAAGGCGCCGCTCGCGGGCGGCAACATCAACAACATCGCGATCGGCGCCGCGTTCCTCGCGGCGGCCGACGCGCAACCCGTGTCCCAGCGGCACCTGCTGCAAGCCACCGAGCGCGAATATCACAAGCTCGGCAAGGTGTTCAGCGCGGCGGAGTTCAGCTGGGACGACGAGGACTGAGCATGCGTACGGAGGAACCCGGCCATGTGGAAGAGGAAAGTTCCGGCGGCGGCATCCGTCACGCCGGCGGCGGACACGGCCCCGCAGCAGCCGGCCGTGGAGAGCGCGGGCCTCGTCGCAATGGGCGAATATCGCTACGGCGGCAGCGTCGCGGATCGCCGGAAGCTGTTCGAATCGGCCGGCGGGTCGCAACAACCGGCGCCGGCACCGGCCCGGGTCGCCGCGCCGCGCCCGGCGCCGCGAGCGCTGCCGCCCGCTTCCGTCGCCGCCGTGCCGCCGTCGGCGGCGGGTGCGGCGAGCGTGCCCGCCGCATCGCTCGCACCGCCGGGCCCGGCGGTGCCGGTCGTTTCGCCCGCCTCTGCGCGAGCCGGCGAAGCCGCGCCGGCCGGCGCGCCCCGAGCGCGCGACTACACCCTCTACCGCGCCGATGCGAGAACGCTCGAACGCATGCGAACGGACTTTCCCGCGGGCTTCACGGCCTGGGTGCCGCTTGGCGCGGAAGGTGCGCGCACGCTCATGCGCGCCTTCCTCGGCGGCAAGGAGACGAGCGGGCTGCCCAAGCACGTCGTCGATCAGATCGGCAAGTGGGGCAATCCGCAGCTCAACGATCTGTCGCAGTACATCAAATACACGAAAGACCAATCGACCGTGTGGGTGTCGACGGCGATCAACACCGAGGCCGGCGGACAGAGCAGCGGCGCGCCGTTGCACAAGATATCGGCTCGCCTGTACGAATTCGAGATCAAGGACAATCGACTCGTCCCGTTGCCGGACGGACGACGGAGCTTGGTCAAGCCGTCGCTGATGCTCGACGCGCCGACCCTGGAGGCGTCGAGCCTGATCGCGCTGAATCACGGGCCGTTGGAGGATGCCGAGATATCGTTTTTCACGCCCATCCCGCTGTCGATGGTGGCGTCTTACCCATGATCGCGAACCGGGCGTGTCCGGGGCCGGTGGCCATGTCGGCCTCGACGGGCCCGATACGGCGCGCGCGGCATGCCGTCGACCGGCGCCGAAGCCGAGCCGATGACACGGAGCGATGCGCATGCGCAAGCTGAGCCCGCCGAAGCCGACGGCCGCGCCGCTGCGCCCCGCGCCCGGCGAGCGCGCGTCGACGGACGCGCGAGACGACGGCGCGCCGCTCACGACGATGCACGACTATCGTTATGCCGCGACGCCACTGCAACGGCGCACGGCGGCATCGGGGCCCGCGTCCGCCGACGCCGCGGCTCCCGCGCGCGCGCCGGCCGCCATGCCCGGGCCGGCATTGCCGCCGGGGCCCGCCGTTGCGCCGGATGCCCGCGCCGAGCCCGCTCGCGACGGCGCGCACGGCTTGCCCGCGCCGCTGCGGCACGGGGTCGAGCGCTTGAGCGGCGTGGCGCTCGATCACGTGCGCGTGCATTACAACTCGGCACGGCCCGCGCGATGGCAGGCGCAAGCCTACGCGCAAGCCGGCGAAATCCATCTCGCGCCCGGCGCCGCACGGCATCTGCCGCATGAGGCGTGGCATCTGGTGCAGCAGGCGCAAGGTCGCGTGCCGACCACGGCGCGCATCGGCGGCGTCGCGTTGAACGACGATGCGCGGCTCGAACGGGAGGCCGACGTGATGGGCGCGCGCGCCCGGTCGCAGGGCATGGCAGCCGATGCCGCCCGCACGGCGCGGCCCGCCGGCCCCGCGCGCGCGAAGGGGGCCTCCCCGCCCGTCGTCCAGGCCAAGCTCGTATTCAACAAGACGCAGATCGGCGAGGACGAGCAGGCCGTCGCCGAGTTGATCGCCACCCTTGCCGGCGCGGACGCGATCCAGGATCCCGCACTCCGGCAGGAATTCACCGAATACCTCGAAGCCGACCCTGCGCGGCTCAAGCACGTCATCACGAAATGGGCCGGCGCGCCCGCGAACAAGTCGATCAAGGGCGACTTCGCGCGTCCGCAGGACCCGCAGCCGAAGGCGAAGGTGCGCAATTACGAGAACGCCGACAGCCTCGCGTTCGCGTTGCTCGCCGAGGCGCACTCAAAGCAGAAGAAACAGGATGAAAAGGCCTATGCGACCGAAGTGATGAACGATCCGGCGATCTACGCCAGCCTCGTGAAACTCATCAACGAACAGATTCCGAAGGCGCTGTTGAGCTACGAGATGCTGATCGGCAATCTCGGTTCCCTGACGCCGAAGAATCGGCGGACCTATCTGGAGTACGTGCGCACGGACGCCGACACGAGCGTCATGGATGTGCTGCGGGCCCCGGGCAAGCACACGTTCGGCGAGCTGGTCGCGGCGATCCACGACGTGCAGGAGCTGCTCTATCAGGTGAAGAACGAGGAACTGCTGCCCACGCACAAGGACGAGACGGAGCGCAATCTCGCGAACCCCCACGCGCTGCCGCCCGAACGCTATCAGGGGTCCGTATTCGTCGGGATGTCACCGGAGAGTCCGAACGGGTTGCCGGTCATCACGCGTGCGCCGGTCGATCGCAAATGGCGCGGCGGCGAAGCGACGCCGCGTCCGTCCGATCCGCACGTGCGCACGGCGATGCTGCTCGGCAATCCGACCGACATGGGGCCTTCGATGACGGCCGCGCGCATGTTCGTGCTCGCGACGGCCGGCGGCGCCACGTCGAGCCAGATCCATGCGCTGGCGCTTGCGCTGTTCGCGTTCTGGAACCGGATCTACCGGCGGGACATCACCGACGTGCATCGCTACCACTTCACGATGGACATGGCCGCGAACTTCGGCGTGTCCTACAGCCCGTTCGCCGCCATCGACAAGCGCTCGCGCGACAAGCAGGAAGCCTTCAACCTGCGCGACGTCGAGTCGGAATTCGACGAATGGGATTGATCTCGAGCGCGACCGCATGCAGGGAGGCAGACCATGGGCTTCTTTTCCGGCAAGACGCAGCGCAACCGCCGTCACGCGGGCCGGGCCGAGCGCGTGCCGCCGTTGAACGGCGCGCCGGGCAACGCGGCGGGCGACGGCGCGCCGCTCGCGGCCTTTCCGGCGCAAGCGCATTACGCGCCGCCCCACGCGCCGGTTCAGAGAAAGGGCAAGGAGGCGGGCCTGCCCGCTGATCTGCGCTATGGCGTCGAGCAGTTGTCCGGGCTGCCGATGGACGACGTCACGGTCCATTACGACTCCGCGAAGCCCGCCGAGGTGCAGGCGCTCGCCTATACGCAGGGCGCGGATATCCACCTGGGCGCCGGACAGGAACGGCATCTGCCGCATGAGGCGTGGCATGTCGTGCAGCAGAAGCAACGCAGGGTGGCGCCGACGATGCAGATGAAGGGCGCCGCCATCAACGACAACCCGGGCCTCGAGCGCGAGGCCGACGCCATGGGGCGCCAGGCGCTGCGGGTCGGTGCGAGCCCGGCGTCAGGCGGCGCCGCGCCGCGCGTGCGCTTCGATACCCTCTTTCGACTGGAACCCGGTACGCCCGATACGCACGATGCGGGCGTGATCCAGCGGGTCATCCACCTGAACGCGGGCAACCGGGACCTCGACGCCGCGCAGGCGCTCCGCGAAATCGTGCCGCTGCTGCGGTTCAACGAGTTCGGCAATGCCGTGTTGCGGGAGGTCGACACGACCCTCACCGCCTTCGATGTGGCGAACCGGCAGTTCGAGGATGCCGCCGATCTGGCCGTCGCGGTGGATTTCGAGCTTCGCGCGCAGGGCCTGGCGCCCGCTGAGGGAATACTGGTCTCCGATGAAATCGCCGAGACCCTCGCGCACCCGAAGTTCGGCGAATTGGTGCGCAACAGCGACCTCCCCCCGCTGCAGCAGCAGGAGCTCGCGGCGAAGGTGCTGGGGCAGGTCGACATCATGCGCGGCGTCTATCGAAAGCTGGCGGAGTTGATCGAGCAGGCGGCGGACTCGCCCGAACACATATTGAAATGGTTCACCGCGCAGGTCCGGGAATTCGCCACGGCGATCCTGCTGCTGACGCGGGACACGTTCGGCCGGCCCGACGTGCCGTTCTCGGTCCTGATCGCCGGGTCGGGCGCGCGCGAGGAGGTGTTTCCCGGTTCCGACCTCGATCTCGCGGCCGTCGCGGAGGCGCCGAAGCACGACGACGTGGTCGCGATATTCGCATTCATGCAAAAGGTGGAAAAGGTTCTCCAGGTGACCGTGAGTCAGCTCTCCCGTCTCGTCGGGAACGGTGGCGAAGAGATCGGCCTGGGGCCGGACACGGGCGTATTCGGTTTCAAGCCGACCCCCGAAGCGCTGGCGGAAAAGGCGCTGGCCACCCAAAACACCGGCCAGGATGCGAGCCCGTTGATCTCGACCGCAGCCGGCAAGGCGCACAAGCTCGACGAACGCTTCTTCGGCGCGCGAAGCAAGATTGCCAACGAGGACTACGGCCTGAACAGCTTGCGCGAAATACTCGACGAGTTCCAGCCGCCGACGGACGTGACCGGCGTCAAGAACATCAAGGGCGGCTTTCTTCGCTTCCCGACGCTGGCGTTGCGGGACCTCTCGCAGGTGTACGGCCTGAAGTCGACGAATTCGTTCGATCGCATACGCGAGATCGTGGAGCGCGGCTATCTCGACAAAGCGCATGCCGGCGCAGTGATCGACGCGCTGAACGTGATTGCCGGCATCCGGCTGAAGCTGCACGTCCATTACGGCAGCGAGGTGGATACGTTCGCCAGCGACGAAGCGTCCCGGCAATCGCCGGAACAATACGTGCTGACGCCGAAGGAGAAAAGCGCGCTGGAAGCCGCGGTGCCCGTGTTGCAGACATTTCACACGCGGCTGCTCAAGTTTGTCGAGAAACGCAGAAAACGCGGTTACCTGACGACCAAATCGATTCCGTAGCCTGGATCGGGTACGCTCGCGCGCATTCGGCGCTTGGCCGGCGCGGCTGGCTGGACAGCCTGCGCGGGCCGCCGCGACGTTCGATGCGCGCGTCGCAATTTCAGACCCGATACAGGCTACCGAAACCGCCCCCGTCCACCGCAGCGCCGTCCACGCAACCCGGCATCGGCAAGCCCTGCCCCCATCCTGCCGCCAACACCTGCACGTCACGCAAGGGATCGGACGCCCTGGCGCGCTCGTTGCGAATGCGACAGGTTTCAGGATCGGTCGCAAACAGCCCGCGCGCGAATACCCGGCCTTGCTCGGTCAACCGCGCCGTCTTCGGCCCGCGAATCTCCTCGAAGCGCGCCAAGGCCCCATCCAGTCCGCCGTTCGCCCCGTCCAGGCACCGGGCCAGATGCCACGCATCTTCCAGCGCCTGGCAAGCGCCCTGCCCGGACGTCGGCAACGGCGCGTGCGCCGCGTCACCCACCAGCAATACATTCGCCCGGCGCCATGTATGCAGCGGCTCAAGGTCATGCACGGCAATCAGCCGGATGGCGTGCGCCGGCGTCGCGCGGATGATGCGGGCAACAGGCTCCGGCCATCCCGCGAACAGATCCTCGATCTCCTTGTGCCTATCCGCAGCGGGCTCCGCCCCGGGCAACGGCCGCGCCTGCGCCGCCGCCCAGTAGACCAGCTCCTGCCTGACCGGCACGCAGCCAAAGCGCTCGCCCGAGCCCCAGAAATCCCGAATCGCGATATCGTCCACCCGCGCTTCCCGCCCCTGCGCCACGCCGATCCAGTTCACGAAACCCTGATAAACCGGCGTGTTGTCCCCCGCGACGAACCGGCGCGCCACCGAATCCATACGGCCGTCGGCGCCGACAAGCAGGTCCGGGCGAATGCTCACCCCGTTCTCGAACCGCGCCACCGCCTTGCCGCTGGCATCCAGGTCGATCGCCACCGCCCGATGCCCGTATTCCACCTGGATCCCGGCCCGTGCCGCATGGTCCAGCAGCACCGCCTGCAGGTCCCGGCGCAGAATCGTATGGGTCGGATATCCCATCGTCTGGTCCAGCAGCGCAATATCGAGGCCCCCCAGCGCGTTGCCCGCATCATCGTAGCGGCGCATCGCCACCGGCCGCCCGCCCGCTGCCGCGACGTCCCGCAGCAGCCCGAGCGCCTCCAGGACAAAGCCGGCATTGGGCCAGAGCGTCACGCCGGCCCCCATGGTCGCCGGCCCGGCCCGGCGCTCATATACCCGGGGATGGTACCCCCGCTTGCGCAACGCGATCGCCACGCCCAGGCCCGCAATCCCGCCGCCAAGTATTCCGATTTCCATGCTGAAGCGCTCCTGTCCAAGCCGCCCTGACGCGCCGCCGGCGGCGGTCCATCGGACGAGACGGCATCTTAGATTCCGCCAGCACAGAGAACTAGCATGTGAAAATGGGCTGCTTTCATACCTTTTCCGGGATAATCATGCGCGATGCGCTCGACCTGAATACCGTCCGCGTCTACGTGGCGGTCGTCGACGAACAGAGCTTCGCCGGTGCGGCGCGCCTGCTGGCCCTGCCCTCATCCAACGTCAGCCGCCACGTCGCCTCGCTGGAGCGCAGGCTGGGTGTCCGCTTGCTGGAACGCAGCACCCGCCATCTGCGCATGACGGAAGCCGGCAGGCTGCTCTACGAACGCGCGAAGCCCCTGCTCGACACCTTGCTCGCCACCGAGGAAGAACTCGGCGCCGTGCAGCACGAACTGCGCGGCCCCCTGAGAATGTGCATGCCGGGCGAAGCGCCAAAATTGCTGGGCCCCATCCTGGCCGAATTCTGCAGCCTCCATCCGGGCGTGGAACTGGAATGCGACACGCGCCTGACCGGCCTGGAAGCACTCCGGGAAGACGTGGACCTCGCCATCATCTTCCATCGCGGCCGCCAGGACGACAGCACCTTCATCACCCGCGAACTCGCCACGCTGCCCAGCATCGTGGTCGCGGCGCCGGCCCTGCTAGCCAGGACCGGCATGCCGCGCCACGTGCGGGAACTCAAGTCCCTGCCCTGCATCACCACGCTGAGCGCGCTGAAGGGCCAGCCGTGGCAGTTTCAGGACGCCGCGGGCGACATCGTCAAGGTGCCGGTCCGCAGCCGCTACCGCGTCAACAGCGGGGAACTGGCCGTGGCCGGCGCGCGGCAAGGCATCGGCTTCGCGATCGTGGCGGCCTATCCATGCCAGGAAGATCTTGCCGCGGGCCGGCTGCGGGAAGTGCCGCTGGATCTGTGCCCTGCGCCACTGCAATTGCTGGGCGTGTACAGCCACCGGCGTTCCGTGACCGCGCGGGTTCGGGCGTTGCTGGAATTGATACAGGTGCGGTTGGATGGAGTGGGATCATGAGACCGCGGCGATGGTTGTATCCTCTCCGCGAGGGGGCACGTCGCGGCATTCCCAGCCACGTGTCCCACCCCGCCAGCGCAACAAGCAACAAAAAACCGGACGCTCCGGCATGGAGCAGTCCACTGGAGTCATCACCGTGAAAATGTCGGACATCCCCTTTGGCACCACGGACTGGTCGCAGGTCGACCGAGTCGAATATCCTGGCGAACGCGGCGCTGCGTACTGGCGCACGCAGACCTTCGGGACGATTCGCGTCCGCATGGTCGAGTACACGCCGGGCTACCTTGCCGACCATTGGTGTTCGAAGGGGCACATCCTTCTGTGTCTCGAAGGTGAACTGGACACCGAGCTCAAGGATGGGCGATCGTTCTCGCTGTTGCCCGGCATGAGCTACCAGGTTGCCGACGACGCGGAACCGCACCGTTCGTCCACCGACATCGGCGCCAAGCTGTTCATCGTCGATTGACGCGCACCGTCGGCGCCGCATTCCGTCAGGCACGCGTCATCGGCGAGGCCACAGTGGGCCTGGCGGCGATCCGCACGAGCGAAACCGTCGGTTTGGGGGGAGTCGTCAAGGTATGCATGACGGACGGGCTGAAGAACAGCGCGAGCGTCTCGTCCTCGAATAGCCGGCCGAGCCGGGTCAGCCGCAAACCCTCCCTGCCCTCGCCGTCGGCATAAGGCTCGAGGATGCCGAGCCCGACCAGCCTGCCGGCCAGCTCCCGATAGTGCGCCGAGAGCTGCGGTTTGCCGACATCGATCGCCTGCAACACGGCGTCCTCCACGCGGCCGTTGCGCAACCCGGTGGCGTAGGACATCGCGAGCAACTCCTCATTGTCGATCGCGCGGCCGGTGGCGATCGGGATCTCGCCGGACAGCACGCGGTCGGCATAGGCGCGAACCTGCGTGTCGTTGCGGAACGCGTAGCCTCGGCAGTCGTACCCCGCCGGACTTGCGCCGACGTGCGAGTACGACGCCACCCCGACGCCGAGCAGATCGCGCGACGCCGACGTGCGGACCTTCTTGAACGGATCGGTATAGTGGTGCGCGCGCACGAAGCGGTTGCCGTCGCACTGGCGATAACCGAGCGCCTCCATCCCCCGCCAGATCAGCATGCGCCCGAGCAGCGTCGCAGGCTCGTCCTCGAATTCGCCGTGCCGGTCGTCCGACTGATACCAGTCGCCCTGGGGCCGGTCGGCGAAGCGGCCGTGATACCAGGTCAGATGCGCGGGCCGCAGTTCCGCGATCGTCTGGAGGTTCAGCCAGGTCTCTTCCGGCGAACCCTTGTAGAGCCCCTGGATGAGGTCGAGATTCCAGTTGTCGAAGATCCCGCTCGCGATCTGCGCGGCGCGAATCGGCACGTCGCACTTGTAGCCGCGCCCCGCGTATTTCAGGACGGCGTCGTCGAAGGACTGCACCCCGAAGCTCAGGCGCGTGAAACCCTGCTCCTTCAGGAAACGCAGCTTGTCCTCGCCGCCGGGGGCCGTGATGGTGAGCGGGCTGCCCTCGATGCACACCTCCGCGCCGGGCAGAATGTCGAAACATTCGACGATCGCGCGAACGAGGTCGCGCAGCGTCTCTTCGTCGAGTACCAGCGGCGTGCCGCCGCCAATATAGATCGACGAAAGCGCGGTGCCCGATTGCGCGAGCCTGGCGCCCCAGCGCGCCAGCTCGCGTCGAAGCGCGTCGAGATAGCGCGCCACGTCGTGCTCGCCGGTCTGCGATGCCTTGCCCTTGCCCGCATAGTGCTGCACCGTGTAATGGCAAAAGGTGCAGCGCGTCTCGCAGAAAGGAATGTGCACGTAAAGGCTGGTATCGCCGCCGAAGCCAATGGCGCTCAGGACCGAGCGCGATTCGACCGGCGTCAACGAGTCGATCGGCGGATAGACCGCCACCGAATGGGTGCCGCCCAGCACGCTGCGTCGGATGCTCAACCCCGCGGCGTGCAGCGCCGGCAGCGCGCCGGGGAGACCGAGCCGGTCCAGCGACGCGCGCGCATCGTCGAAGGCGGCGGCCTGCGATCGCGTCTCGATCCCCCGAGCCGGTGCATCGGTGCTCATCGAACGCGCTCCGCGATGATGGTGAGGCACACGTCGGCGTGCGGGCCCGGATCCTTGTCCTCGGTGTAGGTCACGTCGAACGGATTGACGATTCGCGGCACATAGTGCTTGCGCCATGCACTGGCTTTTTCGCCGGCCAGCGTCGACACGGTTTGTCCCCACACGCGCTCGGTGACGATCGTCAGGTCCGGGCGATCGAAGGCCGCGCGCATCAACGCGTAGATGTTGTCGAACTGAACCCACGGTTGCCCGAGCCGATCGAGCGGGAGCCGCACCAGCCGGTGCGTGACGGCGATTCGTCCGCCGCGGCGGATGACGCGGACCATCTCGGCCACCATCGCCGGGCCGAGCCCCAACTGCCAGATCGCGCCCGTCCATTCGTTGACGGCGGCATCGGCCGCCCCATCGGGCAACGGGATGCGCTGTGCCAGTCCGGCGCGAAACTGCACGTTCACGTATCCCTGCTCGCAGGCAAAGCGGCGCGCGCGATCGGTCACGCAACGCAGCATCTCGATCGAAACGACGAGGCCGTCGGGGCCGACAAGGGGCGAGAGACGGCGCGCAACCCGGCCATTGCCGCCGCAGACGTCGACCACGACGCTGCCCGGCGCGAGATCGAGCAGTTCGGGATGGTTCGGAAGCAGGTCTTCCCGAAGGCGAACGAGCTTCTCCTCTGCCTCGGGTGTCTGGCTGAACGTGTTGTCGCCTTCGAATGACTTCAGCAGCGGCAGACGCCAGCGCAAATAGGCGAGACGGAACCTTGCGGCGATGTCGGACAGCCCCTCGGGACCGGGCGACGACGCATTGCCGAGCAAGACCTCGTCACTCGGCAGGTTGACGATGCAGACATCGCCAAACGCCTCCTCCAACGCAGCCACGGCTTCGAAGACGTCGACGAAATCGGCTTCGCTCGCGTTGCCGGTCGGCCAGAGCGCGTCGGCATCGAGCACGAGGCACAAGCCGGAGAACGCCGCCCTTCCGGCCCACGCCAGCGCTTGAGCGCGCGTCGCGGCATCGAGGACGGAACGGTCCGGCGTCACCCGCGCATGCACGGGGACGCCCGCCCGCGCCAACGCATCGAGGCCGGCGATGGGCCGCTCCGACGCCGGCCACGGCATCTGGTCGACGATCACGCCGGCACCGAGGCGGCGCAGCGACTGGATGACGTCGGCGTCGCAACCCGGATCGGCCGCCTGCACCACGGTGTCATGCAGACGCAACCGGCCCGCCTGGCGCAGGCGCGCAAGTGCCGCGAGGGTCGCCGCGTGATCGCCGATGCGTGTACAGCGCAAGTACAGTTGCGGCGCGGTCGATTCCGCCTCGACCCGGGCGCGAATGGCGTCGGCCGATGCCGCGTCGAGATGCAGGTCAAGGGTGTGGCGCAGTCTCGTCCGGCGGTGCTCCGCGGCCGAGCGGCGCAATTGCGCCAACGCGTCGGCCGATGGCGCGTCCTGCGACGTCACGTGGAGGAAGCCATGCTGGCGCAACGCGGTCAGCATCGTGTCGATCAGATGCTGATCGTCGAAGCCCTTGCGCAGCGCGCCAACGCGGACAGGCTTGCCCGCGAGCTCGGCGACGAAGTCGGACAGCCCCTCGCCGGGCGGCACGGCCATGCCGACCGCGAAGTGGCCGTGGCACAGAAACCGGTGCCCGTCGATTTCGACGCCCAGCATCTCGATCGCCGGATCGAGCATGACGAACGCATCGCTGCTCAGCGACTCGTTCTGAACGGGGTTCCTCTCTGCGCGCCCGCCGGCCTTCTCGCTGACGACCACGCCGAGTTCGGCGAGCCGGTCGACAACCTTGAGCGCTTCGGCTTCGGACAGGCTGCCCAGTGCCCGTGCCAGGTCGGCGGCCGAATGCGGCGTCGCCAGCAGCTCGAAGACGCGGGCCGATCGTTCGGATAACTCCGCATAAGCCGGCGCGCTGTCCGCATCCGGGAAATAGACCAGCCAATGCCGCGGCGACGCGTCCAGGGCTTCGTCGGGATCGAAGCCATGCGGGTTTTCGATCCACCGCGTGAGGTCGTGGCGCGTCCTGGCAACGACGGTGGCGCGCGACGCGACGAAACGCACGAACGAGCGATCCGAACCCGCCGTGTCGCCGATTCCGGCCGCGACGGCGCTCGGCCAGGCATCGACCGCGCGTTGGCCGAGACGACGCGCGAGCGCGACCAGCGCTTGATCGATCGCCAGCGCATCCTGATGCGTTGGCGCCTTGAATTCGGGACGCGTCGCGAGATAGGCGACGAAGGCGCCGGCGAGACGCCAGAAATTCGGGCCGTCGTCGGCATAGCCATTGACGCGTGCGAACTCATCGGCCACGTCGTCGACGTCGAGCCCGCTCATGAACAGAAGATGCTGACTCAGCGGCACGCAACCGAGCGCGACGCGGGCGATGCGCACCAGGCTGCGGCGGTACATGCCGATGTTGGTTTTCGTCGCCCGTGGCGTGCAGGCATAGTCGTCAACCACGGCCCGCTCGGCGGCGCCGAGGCGCGCGAGTGCGCCGTTATCGGCGTGGCCCGCCTGCGTAACGATCTCGACGAGACCGTCGTCGCTCAGGATCCGCCGCCACGTGTCCCATACCAGCCTGGCATCCATCCCGCCTCCCGTGTTCGAAGAGTGTGCCCGCTCGCGGCAACGGAGCTCGCCCGGTCGGGCATCCCGATTGCCAGAAGGTCTGCTTGCAGCGGCCTACTTGATGGCGAGGAATCCCTCGAAACACAGATACTTCATGACGGTCGTGACGTCGACGAACCCCGCGCGCTTGAGCAGCCCCAGGTTGGCCTCCGTGGAAAACGGCTCCAGCACGCTCTTGAGGCTCGCTGTCTTGTTGAGGATCTCGTCGGCCGAGAACCCCTCGCGCCGCTTGTAGTCGTTGTACAGCGACACGGTCATGTCCTGGAACCGCGCGTCCGGTGCCCGGACTTTCTCGAAGAGGATGAAGGCCCCGCCCCAGTGCAAACGCTCGTAGATGCGGTTGAATACGTCCTGCCGGTCTTTCGGCGGAACGAACTGCATGCAATAGAACGAGACGATCAGGTCCGACTTCTCGAAGCCGTACAACCGCGCGTCGCCGATTTCCAGCTCGATGTTGGGTATCTCGATGCAGTGCTGTCGCGCCTTGGCGATCATCGACTCGACCGGATCGATGCCGACCCACCGGATGCCCGGCTTCGACGCATGATGTTCCGCCAGCTTCCGCAGCAGCTGGCCCGTGGATACACCGATCTCGTAGCAGACGCTGTCGCCGTGGCAGAAGAAATCGCTGAGCTGGCAAACCAGGTCGTGCCCCGCGTCGTAGTACGGCACCGACCGGCGAACGTGGTCGACGAATGTGTCGGCGACGTTGCCGCCGAATGTCCAGCTCGCCGGCGCGACGTCGATCTCGTGGCCAACTTTCACGCTGCCTCCCGTTGTGTCGTTCTGCGGCTGGCGGGGCCATAGGCGCGGTCCCACGCAGCGCGTCCGCGCGCCAGATCGGCCAGGATGACGTCGATCGAGCGGGCAATGTCGAGCGTCTCTTCGCGACTGCGCAGCGCCTCGGCTTCGTATTCGAGGATCACCGCGCCGGGGCGCGCGCGAGACAGCACATCGTCGAGCAAATCCCACACCGGCTCGACGACCTGGGTGTCGTGCAGATCGTGGTACTGGTTGTCGAACCAGCGGCCGCCGGCCATGTGGATGCAGATGACGCGGTCCATCGGGACCGTGTCGAGGAAACGCGCGGTCGAATATCCGTTGGTGCCGTGGTTTTGCGCGTTGGCATACAGGTTGTGCAGGTCGAGATGCAGATAGGTGCCTGACCGCTCGACGACGCGGGCGAGGAACTCCTCCTCCTGCATCTCGCTTCCGGGGCACGTCCGGTAGTAGGCCGCGTTCTCGTGCGCGAGCGGGACGCCGTACAGGTCCTGCAAAGCGCGCGCACGGTCTGCGATCCGGACGACTTCGGCGCGCGAGAACTGCAGCGGGCTGCTCCACACGTCGCACCAGGACGCATCGCTGTAGAAGCAATGATTCGAGACCCAGGGGACGTCGAATTTCCTGGCGAGGGGCACGTGGCGCCGCACCGCCGGCGTGCTCGCCAGATCGTCGAACCCGAAATCGCCTCCGTAGTTCGAGTGACCGACGAGCGGAAAGCGCGCGGCGACCTCGGACATCATGTCGACCGTCGTCGGCAACATCAGCCCTGGCCCGTCGAGCGGCGCCATCACGCCGTCGAACAGTATTTCCAGCGCATCGAGCGATTGGTCGAGAAAAGGAAACCAGCCGATCAGCGACGGATTGAACTGAAGCCCGACTCCGAGCCTGGGGATGTTCATGGCGAACTCCTCCGTTGGTCCGCCATGGAGCCAATACCCGTGCGATGCATGTCAGCCTGCCGCGCACTTGGCCGCATTCGCGGCGCAGTGGGCAGCATTGGCCGCGCATTTGGCGGCGGCGGCTGCGCATTTTGCCGAAGCCGCCCGCGCTACCGCGGCATGGTATGCCGCTGCGCACTTCGCCAGATTCGCCGCGCACTGGGCGGCAAGTTCGGCCGCATCGGCCGATTGCACCGACAGCTTCTTCACATCGTCGTTTGCCATTTTGATCCCCTTCACCTGTTGTTGAACACTTCTATTACACCCACCTCCGACCGACAGCTGAAATCCGTTATAGCAGCTATTTTGCACAAATCTAGTCGTCGATATTTCTGCAATCCATTGCGGTTGAATATGGAGTTTTTACATAAATCGAGCGCGGGAATGAAATGCGCCACAGGCTTCGATTTCAGGTGACACCAAGGCGTCGCGCCTTGTCGGGGCGGGATCGACGGGGCCGCGCTGCGCCGCGATCTTTACAATTCCGTCTGGTTACGATTTAAAAATAGAGCGCCGAAAAGAACACAAAGGAGAAATTCTTGATGCGTAATAACGGGACCATTTCATGTCGGTCCGTATCCCGCAAAAAATATTTACTTTCTTAATCGATTTGTCGGATGGGGATTCTCCAATCGATATTTCATTCCCCTTGCTCGAGACGATGACCAGGGTCGAGGCGAACGCGTCGCCGGCCACCGTCCGCTCAAGCGCCGCGAGCGCTTGAAGCCGTCACACCCCTCAACTCTTCGCTGAACCTGTCGTTAACGCAAAGTGGCGCTCGCGTGACATGTGTCATCCGAGGTGCAGATCCGGTCGATCCGGGATCGCCAAATGCGGCATCGTGGCCAGTGTGCCGCGTTCGTCGCCGCGGCGCATGCGTCCGCCGGCCGTCGGATCGATGTTCGCCTACGAGGCCTCACTGTCTTTGGTCTGAGAATGTATCCGAGTAGCTACGATATTCCCGTTGCGCGCCTCGTCGCGCGTCAGATCCTGTCCTGCGCGCGCAGCACGCCGGTGCGCGAGGTCGCCCGGCGCATCTTCGCCGAGCGCTGCAGTTCGATCGTCGTGATGGAGAAAGGCCAGGCCATCGGCATCTGGACCGAGCAGGACGCGCTGGCGGCCGGGGACGACCCCCAGGTACTCGAGCGGCCGGTCGGCGACGTGATGAGCAGCCCGGTGCTGACGCTGGAGGCCAATACGCCGCTCGGCGAAGCGGCGACGCAGTTCAAGCAGTCGGGCATCCGTCACTTCGTGGTCGTCCGCGACGGCACGGCGATCGGCGTGCTGACCCAGACCGACGTGGTCGTGAACCAGGGCGCCGAGTTCTTCCTGCGCCTGAAAGCGATCGATTCGATTCCCGTCCATCTGCCCGTCACGGTTGGCGAGCATGCCGCGTTGCGCGACGTCGTCGCGCGGATGCGCGCGGACAAGCTCGACGCCGTCCTCGTCGCGTACGACGGCGGCGAGCATGGCATCCTGACCGAGCGCGACATCGTCCGGATGATCGCGGGAGACGGCGTGCACGGCACCGTCGGCGCACAGGCCAGCAAGCCGCTGCAGGTGCTGGCCGCGAAGCAGAGCCTGTACGCGGCCCAGCGCTACATGATGCAGCAGAGCATCCGCCATGTCGGCGTGTGCGACGACGGCGGCGCCCTCACCGGCTTGCTCAGCTTCGCGGACGTGCTGCAGAGCATCGAGCACGAATACGTGAACGAGCTGCGCAGCGCATTGCGCGAGCGCGACGAAGCGCTTGGCCTCGCGCGCTTCAGCCTGCGCATGGCGGATCAGGTCTTCGAGTCGGCGCTCGAGGGCATCATGGTGACCGACCGAAACGCGAGAATCGAGCGGGTGAACCAGGCGTTCACCCGCCTGACCGGGTACACGGAAGACGAAGTGATCGGGCGCGACCCGAGCATGCTGAGCTCCGGCCGCCAGACGCCGGAGTTCTACAAGAAACTCTGGCATTCGCTCACGACCGACGGCCACTGGCAAGGCGAAATCTGGAACCGGCGGAAAACCGGCGAGCTGTTCCTCGAATACCTGACGATCACCAGCATTCGCGACAACGACGGCAAGATTTCGCATTACGCCGCGATCTTCTCCGACATCACCCAGCGGCGCCAGGCGGAGGAGCGGCTCGCCTACCTCGCCACGCACGATGTCCTCACCGGCCTCGCGAACCGGACGCTGTTCGAGGAGCGACTGGCGCACGCGATCGTTCAGGCGAAACGGCACGGCGGCAAGGTCGCGGTGATGGTTCTCGATCTCGACCGCTTCAAGCTCGTCAACGACACCCTCGGCCACAGCGCCGGCGACGAGGTGCTGAAGGTGGTGGCCGGCCGGATCGCGTCGGGCGTGCGCGCAAGCGACACGGTGGCCCGCATGGGCGGCGACGAATTCGCGCTGGTGCTCGAGGAAATCGACGACGTTCGCGACGTCGGGCGGATCGCGCGCAGCCTGCTGGATGAAGTGGGACGGGCGATCGATATCGGCGACCGCGAGCTGTTCGTGACGCCGAGCATCGGCATCAGCATCTATCCGGACGACGGCGCCGAGACGGCGCAATTGATGCTGCTCGCGGATCAGGCGATGTACGGCGCGAAAAGCCGGGGGAGGAACGTCTTCCAGTTCTTCGAGAGCACGATGACGTCGTCGGCGCTGGAGCAGCTCGAAACGCTCGGCGAACTGCATCGCGCGCTCGAGCAGAACGAATTCCGCCTCTTCTACCAACCGCAGTACGATCTGTCGAGCGGCCGGATCGTCGGCGTCGAGGCGCTGCTGCGCTGGATGCATCCGCGCAGGGGGCTGGTGCCGCCGGGCGAATTCATCTCGCTCGCGGAACGCTCCGCGTTGATCGTGCCGATCGGCCGATGGGTGCTGCGCGAGGCGTGCCGGCAGGCGCGCCGGTGGCTCGACGACGGCTACGCGTTCGGCCGCATCGCGGTGAACGTGTCGGCGCGGCAGTGCTTCGCCGACGGCTTCCTCACCGACCTCACCACCATCCTCAGCGAGACGGCCCTGCCGCCCGAGCACCTGCAGCTCGAATTGCTCGAAAGCATGGCCATGAACACGCGCGAGGAGATCGGGATTCTGCTTCGGGAGCTGGCGACCCGCGGCGTCAGCCTGGCGATCGACGATTTCGGCACCGGCTATTCGTCGCTGGTGTATCTGAAGGATCTGCCGGTCGACACGCTGAAGATCGACCGCTCATTTCTCGCCGATTGCGGCTCGGGCGGCCCGGACGGCCCGATCGTGCGCGCGATCGTCGCGATGGGGCGCGCGCTCGGCCTCGACGTCATCATGGAGGGCGTCGAGACCGAGCAGCAACTCGCGTTCGTGCAGGAGATCGGTTGCCACCAGGCGCAGGGCTTCCTGCTGGCACGGCCGCAGCCGCCCGAACAGCTGATCGAGCTGGCGCGGAGTCGCGGCGAAGGCGAAGCGGCGGCCGGAGACGATTGCGGGGCGGAACTGCTTGCCGGGTGAGCCTCGCCGTCGGCGTATCAGCTTTGGGATGCGCGTGCCGCCACGTGTCCGCACACGCGATTCCTGCCGCCGGACTTTGCGTCGTACAGCGCCATGTCGGCGGCCTTGACGAGCGCTGCCCCGCTGTCGATGCCGCGCCCGCCCGACGAGGCCACGCCGATGCTCGCGGTGACGCGGTCGAACGGGCTTTTCACGTGCGCGATGTCGAGCCCGTGGATCGCTGCGCGGACCGCCTCGGCCACCGACAGGCTCCCTTTCAGGTCCGTCGCGGGCAGGACGACGACGAACTCCTCGCCGCCATATCGCGCCACGTGATCGGTGGCGCGCGCGACGCACGAAGCCAGGCATTGCGCGACCGCCTTGAGCACCTGATCGCCGGCCTGGTGTCCGTAGTGGTCGTTGTAGGCCTTGAAGCAGTCGATGTCGATGAAGAGCAGCGACAGCGGCTGGCCGGAGCGCGAGGCCCGCCGCCACTCCCGGCTCCAGACCGCATCGAACGTCCCGCGGTTCTGCAGCCCGGTCA
The DNA here is from genome assembly GCF_004343775.1 of Burkholderia sp. SRS-46. Taxonomy (GTDB): domain Bacteria; phylum Pseudomonadota; class Gammaproteobacteria; order Burkholderiales; family Burkholderiaceae; genus Burkholderia. The sequence continues at coordinate 162,671 of NZ_PTXL01000015.1, forward strand.
TCGCGTCGCGATGCGCCATGCGCTGCAGCTGCGCCTCGGCGCGTTGCCGGCGTTTCAGCTCGCGCAGCAGCACCCACGTGCCGGCGACGATCGCCACCGTGAAGAGCACCATCAACGAGGCCAGCCATTTGGCCCGCAGCCGCCAGTCGGAAAACACCTCGTCGATCGCGGGCGCGACATCGACGATGATCGGCAGCCCCGGAATATGCCGATAGACGAACAGCCTGCGGACCCCGTCGATGACGCTCGTCCCGACGAAGGCGCCGGCCGGACTCTGGGCGATCCTGGCGAAGATCGGCGAACGGCCGACGTTCTGGCCGACCCGCTTCGGGTCATGAGGCAGCCGGGTGATCAACGCACCGTTCGTCTCCAGGACCGCAATGGTGCCGTCCTTTCCGACCGATACGCCGTCGAGCAAGCCGCGGCAATAGTCGAGGCTCAGCCGCCCCACCACCACGCCGGCGAGCGTGCCGTCAGGCCGCATGACCTTGCGACTGAGCGCGATGACCATTTCGCCGCCCGCCGTATCGGAGGCGTAGGGTGGGCTCAGGTAGAGGCCGCTGGCCGCTTTTTCCGCATGCGCCAGGAACCACTTCACGTCGCTCGCGGTGCGCCGCCGCTCGGCCGTTTCGGCGGAGCTTGCGATCAGCCTGCCGTCGGGGGCGAACACGGAGATCGGCCCGAAGTACTGGGCCGTCGTCGCGCGGTCGAACAGGATCTGGTCCCGGAACCCCATCGGCAGCGCCATGATGCGCGGGTCGACCGCGCCCTCGGCGACAGCCTGCAGCGACAGGTCGTAGCTTTCGATACTGCGCAGGATGTCGCGCTCGAGGATCAGTGTCAGGTTTTGCGCATTCTGGATGGCGTGGTGAAACGCATCCTCCCGGGCGACCAGCAGCATCGCGGAGCACAGGCCGGCCGTGCCGAGCCACAGCAGCACCGCGCACCCCAGCACGCCCGCCGGGCTCAGGATCAACGCGCCCGCCGCCGACAGCCAGCGGCGCCGCGCCGCGCTGCGACGTTCCGTGAAACGATACTCGTTCCCCATTTACCTACCATCCCTGAGCCGATTTTGGGCGAGATGATAGCAATATCAGGCGTTCCGGCCTGGCATCGGGGGCGGGTCGCCGTACGGTCCGTCGCGGCGCCGGTTCCGGTTCAGACCTTCCGATCTGGCAGGATGTGGGCGCGGATCGAGCGGCCCTTCCACGAGATGTTGTCGATCCGCGCGCGAAGGCCGTAGAGCGCCACCGACGACAGCGTGTCGAACCTGAGCAGCGCGATCGGGTTTCCGATGCCCGCCGGCACGCGTTCGATCGCGTCGTACAGCGGGAATCCGTGCCGTTTCAGGAACGCGCCGACCTCGTCGTCACGCGCGACTTCCTCGACATTGACCAGCAAGAGTTCGGCCATCGCAGTTCCTTTATTCGAGCATCGCCGCGGGCCGCTGCGCCGGGGGCGCGCCGAGCGCCGCGCGAATGCGTTGCAGCGCCTCCCACTGCCGCTCGCTCACCGACTCGCTTTGCACGCGCGCGTCGCCCAGCAACTTGTCCAGCAGGGTCAGCAGCCGCTTGCGGTCTTCCGGTCGGGCAAGCAGCGCCGGCAGCGTGGCGATCGCCTGTTGCGGCTCGTAAGTCGCGATGATCTCCTGTTCACCGTAAACGCGCCGCCACTGATCGGGCGGCAGGTTCGGCAGATACTCGGCGTAGGTTTCGATGAGTTCGCGCTCCGTCGCCAGTTGCGCAAGCGGTAACGGCTCGCCGCTGCGCTCGAGCAGGAACGCCGCGCGCGCCACCGCTTCCGTGTAGCCGCCCTGCCCGATCGACGCGAGCGCCTCTTTCACGAACGGCAGTTCGCGGGGATCCGCCGCCACCGACGACGCGGGTCGACGCTCGCGATAGCGGTCCGCGGCATGCAGCATGAAGGGTTGGGAGTACAGCGTGAAGAACAGCGACTCGACGCTCGCGTCGCGCATGGCCCTGAAATAGTCGAGCGAGGCGCTGACGATGTCCGAGCCGCGGCGTTCGAGTGCGCGCCACGGCTCGATGTCGTCCGGCCGTTGACGATTGACCTTGATCGCGTCGGCGGCGGGCTTCAGCCAATTGAGCCACGGATTCAAGTCCGAAAACGCCCAGCGCTGGAAACGCAGCGGATGAAAATCGCGCAACAGGCGCGCGGTGGTCTCGTTCGACGCAGCCTGCACGAACGGCTGCATGAACAGTTCGTAGGCGCGCTGCGTGAATTCGGACAGCTCGGCGACGGCCTCGAAGGCCGCTTCGTCCTTGCGCCCGAAGCGGTTGAAATACTTCGCGATCTCCTCGAGACGATGCTCGGCGAGGGTGACCTCGTAGGCGACCTTCCCGTCGGCGCCGTTCACTTCATTGATCGACATCGCATAGAGGCCGGGCGGCAGCGTTTCGATCGCATCGAGCACGTTGACGATCTGGGCATGCTCCTTCTTCGCGACCTTGCCCGACACGAAGATGCCGAGATGGCCGACGTCCTCTTCCATCAAACCGATGATGACCTGCCCGCGCGACTTGATCTCCTCCGTGCTGCCGTAGATGTCCGCCACCCAGTTGAACGCCTGCTGCGGTGGCGTGATGTTGTCGCCCATCGACGCGAACAGGATGATCGGCGAGCGGATCTTGCGCAGGTCGAACGCCTCGCCCGCCCCGTCGCGCACCTCGCCGGACCAGAGCTTGTTGCCGACGAACAGGTTGCGCGTGATCCATTCGATCTCTTCGCGGTTCATCAGGTAGTAGCCGCCCCACCAGCGCTCGAACTCGAGGAAGCGCGGCGGCTCGGTGTCGATGTTGTCGTAGACGTGGTAGTACTTGTCCCACAACGTGTTCGCGGGGTTCAGGTACTCGAAGTTCTGCACGAGATGGGCGCCGTCGAACTTGCCGTTGCCCAGATCCGACGACAACGACGCGAGCCAGGTGCCGCCCAGGATGCCGCCCGCATAGCGCATCGGATTGTCGCCGGGGCCTTCGCTCCACGCGCCGCTCCAATACGACATCGGTGCGCCGTTGATGACGATCGGGCCGGTGTCTTCCGCCGACGAGCTGGCGAGCATCATCGCTGCCCAGCCGCCCTGGCAGTTGCCGACGATCGCCGGCTTCGGGCTGTCCGGATGCAGCGCGCGCACTTTCCTGACGAACGCCAGTTCCGCCGCGCACACGTCGAGCAAGGTCTGGCCGGGCTCGGGATCCTGGAAGAACACGACGAAGTACACGGGATGAGCGGCGCGCAACGCGACGCCGACCTGCGAATCGTCCTTGAAGCCGCCGATGCCGGGCCCGTGCCCCGCACGCGGATCGATGATCAGGTAAGGCCGCTTGCCATCGTCGACGATCACGCCGTCCGGCGGCTGGATGTGCACGAGCGCGTAATTGACGGGCCGTGCGAACTGCCTGCCGTCGAGCACGACGTCATAGTCGAAATGGAGCGCGGGCTTGAGCCCCTGCGAAGTGCGCTCGACGTATTGCGTGCCGCGCTCGCGCATCGTGTCCCAGAACAGCAGCGAGCGCTGTACGGCGTCGACCGCATAGTGCCAGGCACCGAAAGGGGAAAAAGGCGCGGCGACGGGCGCCTTGCCCTGGCCGCCGCCGCCGAACGCTTCGCTCAACCGTTTCCCGTACTGTTCCAGCGCATTGTGGGTGCGCTTTTGCAGGACGTAGGCAATACTCGTGGCAATCTCGTGACTGCGCGCCAGTTGCATGGCTGCATCCATAACACGCTTCTCCAAAGGGGCAAAGTGGATCCCGACGCATTCCGGAGGCGGCTGCCTCCTGTTAGCCAAGCACGTGCATCCCTGCGTCGATATAGTGAATTCCGCCGGTCATTGCGCGCGCCGCCTTGCTGGCGAGGAACGTGCACAAGGCGCCGACGTCGTCGATGTCGAGCGGCCGGCGCAAAGGCGCGCGCCGTGCGGCGTCGTCAAGCAAGTGATCGAAGTTCGGCAGCCCGGATGCCGCCCGCGTCGCCAATGCGCCGGGCGAAACGGCGTTCACGCGAATGTCCGCCGGCCCCAGCTCGACCGCCAGGTAGCGTACGGCGGCCTCCAGGGCGGCTTTGACCGGCCCCATCACGCCGTACTCGGCGATCACCTGGTCCGCGCCGATGTAGGTCATCGCCAGCAGGCTTCCGCCGGATTTCATCAACGGCTCGGCATATTTGGCCATCCGGATGAACGAGTGGCACGACGTGTCCATCGCGAGCGCGAACCCCTCAGGGGAACTGTCGACGACGCGTCCGTGCAGATCGCTCTTGGGTGCATACGCAACGGCATGCAGCAGGAAATCGAGGCTGCCCCACTGCTGTTCGATGGTGTCGAACACGGTGCGCATCTGGTCCGGGCGACTCACATCGAGCGGCATCGCAATGGCCGGCTCGAGCCGTTCCAGCAGCGGCTCCACATAGGGCAACGCCCGGTCGGACTGCCACGTCACCGCCAGTTCGGCGCCCGCCGCACGAAAGGCGCGAGCGCATCCCCAGGCGATGCTGCTGTCATTCGCGATGCCGACGACGATTCCCCGTTGACCGCGAAGCGGCAGCGCGTCCAAGCCAGGCAACGCCGACCCGCGTGCATCCTGATTCGTCATTGCGAAACCTCCGGTCGTATTGATCGGCCCGCGCATGCGATGTGCGGTCGCGGATCATTGTAGGTATTGCGTGACGACATCAGGAGACGCGCAAACGGGATGTTTGATTTGCGGCAAATTCTTTCGACATCAAAAGATTCCGCAATCATGTTTATATGCATGTCATCGTTCAGTCATTGCGTCCGTCGGCGCGCGGCGCCGTGAGGATCGGCACGTAACGGATCGTGTACGCGAGAAACGCGATGACCCAGCACGCGCCGGACGCGTCGAGCCAGAAGCCATACGGGACGCCCGGAACCAGCGGCCCGAACGCCCGCAGGATTGCCGCGCCGATCACCAGCCAGTAGCACAGCCGCTCCCAGGGCCCCGCGACGAGCGTGCGCCCGGTATGGCCAAGCGCGGTGCGCGTGATCATCGCGATGATCGCGCCGCCGATCGCCCCGGCCGTCAGCGCATGGACCGCCAGCGAATGGGGCAGCACGCCGGCGACCGACAGCGCGAGCATCGCGAATCCGGCGGGAATCCATGCGCACGACACGTGAAGAATCCAGACGATCGGCCGCTTGCCCACGCGCCATGACCGCCATCCGACGAGGCGCACGGCGTGGAGCAGCGCGGTCGCGGATGCGGCGGCGATCAGGAGCCGATCCGGCGCGCCGATCGCGTCCGCGACCAGCGTCAGCACGACCGCCGGCGCGGCCAGCGCGTCCACCACCCGGAAGCGCCGGACCGTGAAGCCCGGGATCGCGTTCATCGTAAACATCGGCACGATGCGTCCGGTGATCACCGCGACGAGGAACACGATCAGCCCCGTCGCCGCATACGCGGACCGCAGCGCGAGATCCACGCGGCCCGTGATCGCATACCCGTGAAACAGCGCGTTCAGTCCGCCGAACAACGCGAGCGCGACCGGCAGGAAGACGTTGTGGCGATTCTTCGCGGAAAGCAGCACGCGCAGCAGGACGATCGCCGTGACCGGCAGGAACAGCGAATCGACGACGGCGGCAACCGGCTCCGGTCCCGACCAGACCAGCAACCGCCCCGCTGCCCACAGCAGCCACAGGGCCGCAAGCGGGGTGCCGCGCAAGGTCTCGCGCGAAGTCCATGCGCGCACGGCCGTCAGCATGAAGCCGACGACGATCGCGGCCACGAAGCCGAAAATCATTTCGTGCACATGCCACATCAGCCCGGACATCGACGCCGCGCGTCCGGCGATCGGCAGGCCGTGCCACGCGGCCAGCCATACGGCGATCGCCGCGCTCCCGAACAAGGCACCGCCCAGATAGAACGGCCGCAGGCCGAGCCGCAGGGCCGGCAGCGTGTCGGGTGCGGAGGATGGGCTCATCGGTTCGCTGATCTTCATGGTCGCTCCGGCGCAAGAGGGTCCGTCGAATTCATCGTAGTACCGCCGGGATCGAAGCGGGCCGGGGCCAAAGCGGCATTGCGACGACGCGTGACCTGGATCAAGCGCACGCCCCGCCGCATGCGACAAATTGCACGTCGCATCGCCGCACGAAAATGCCTAGCGTGTATTCATGCGCGGCACGACAGGTTCCAAAGGTGTCCGGGAAGCCGGGGCGGCGCGATGACAGCCTGGAGAATCGACCATGTTGAGCCCGCACCAATTCGCCGCACTGCTGTTGATCGACGGCACGGCCGCCCCTGTCGGCTTCGATTCCGGCGATCTGGCCGCACGGGTGGAGCGCCAGGTCACCGCACTGGAACAGCTTGCTTCGGAGCACCGCCGGGCGCGGCGGAACGCAACCGGACGCTGCGCACCGGAAACGATCGATCGCCGCCGGCATTGAACGCCCTGCACTGCGTCGCTGACCGCCATCCGGCGTGTGTATCATCCCGGGGTTTCAGGTCTCCGGGATCACACGCCACATGGAAGCACGCAAGCCGTTGTCGAACCCTGTCCGGACCGGCTCAGCGCTCGAGGTGCTGTGGGCATTCCTGAAGCTGGGCGTCACGTCGTTCGGCGGCCCGGTCGCGCACATCGGGTATTTCCACCGCGCGTTCGTGAAGCGGCGCGGCTGGCTCGACGACGAAACCTTTACCGATCTCGTGGCGCTTTGCCAGTTTCTGCCGGGCCCGGCCAGCAGCCAGACTGGCGTCGCGATCGGCCTGCTGCGGGCCGGATGGGCCGGCGGGCTCGCGGCATGGTGCGGCTTTACGCTGCCGTCCGTCGCGTTGATGCTCGCCTTCGCCGCGATTGCGCCGGTGCTGGGCGGCCCGGTGGGAAGCGGGCTGCTTCACGGCCTGAAACTGGTGGCCGTGGCGGTGGTCGCGCAGGCCGTCTGGGATATGGCCCGCCGTCTGTGTCCGGACTATCGACGGGCCGCGATCGCACTCATCGCCATCGTCGCGCTCAATGCGCTCGCCACGGTGTATGCGCAGTTGCTGGTGATCGTGCTCGGCGCGCTGCTCGGGTTCGTGTTGTGCCGGACTTCAGCGGCGGCAGGCGTCGCGAAGATGCGGGGCCACGCGAGTGCCTTTCGCATCTCGCCGGCGGCAAGCATGGTCGCGCTGACGCTGTTCGCCCTTCTGCTGTTCGGACTCCCCGCGCTCGCGCCATCGGATGCCACCGGCGCCATTCGCCTGTTCGACGCGTTCTATCGCTCCGGCGCGCTCGTGTTCGGCGGCGGCCACGTGGTATTGCCGTTGTTGCAGCATGCAACCGTGGCGCCGGGATGGGTGTCGTCCACCGATTTCCTGGCCGGTTATGGCGCGGCGCAGGCGGTGCCCGGCCCGCTCTTCACGTTTGCCGCGTTCCTCGGCTGGATCATGGGGCCGACGCCCAACGGCGCGTGGGGTGCGTTGCTGGCCACGATCGGGATTTTCCTGCCGGGCCTGCTGCTGGTCGCGTCCGCGTTGCCGTACTGGCAGCTGCTGCGTACCCGCCGCGCCGCCGTCGCGGCGCTGTCCGGGGTGAACGCGGCCGTCGTCGGCGTGCTGGCGACGGCCCTTTACTCGCCCGTCTGGACGAGCGCGGTGCTGAACGGCATCGACTTCGCGATCGCGACCGCCGGTTTCCTGATGCTGGTCCGCTGGAAGCTGCCGCCGCTCGCGATCGTCGCGCTGTGCGCGGCGGCCGGCATCGTCGAGGCCGTGCTGCGCTGAGGCCGCACTCCCTTGGCGACGGCGGGGAGGCGCTCAACCGACCTCGATGATCACCTTGAGGGCGTGCGTGTCCGCGGCGTGGCTGAAGGTGTCGTACGCACGCTCGACATCGTCGAGCGCAAAGCGATGCGTGATCAGCCGCGCCGGATCGAGCCGCCCCGCACGCACGGTCTTCAGCAGCATTGGCGTGCTGACCGTGTCGACCAGCTTGGTCGTGATCGCGATGTTGCGGTCCCAGAGCTTCTCGAGGTGCAAGTCCGCTTTCACGCCGTGCACGCCGACGTTCGCGACCACGCCGCCCGGCGCGACGATCGACGTGCACAGCTCGAACGTCGCCGGAATGCCGACCGCCTCGATCGCGCAATCGACGCCGATGCCGCCGGTCAGCGCCATGACGGCGGCGGCCGGGTCGCCGTCGCGGCCGTCGACGCAGTCGGTCGCGCCGAAACGCCGCGCCACCTCGAGCCGGTTGCGGTCCGGGTCGACCATGATGATCTGCGCGGGCGAATAGAACTGCGCGGTGAGCAGCGCCGCGAGCCCGATCGGGCCGGCGCCGACGATCGCGACAGCGCAACCGGGCTGGACCTTGCCGTTCAGCACGCCGCATTCGAAGCCGGTCGGCAGGATGTCGGACAGCATCACGAGCGCCTCCTCGTCCGCGCCGGGCGGGATCCGGTACAGGCTCGTCGGCGCATGCGGAATTCGCACGAATTCGGCCTGCGTGCCGTCGATCCGGTTGCCGAGGATCCAGCCGCCCGTCGTGCAGTGCGAGTACAGGCCGCGGCGGCAGTAGTCGCAACGGCCGCACGACGAGATGCACGAGATCAGCACGTGATCGCCTTCCTTCAGCGTGTCGACCGCCGCCCCGACCCGCTCGACGATTCCCACGCCTTCGTGGCCGAGGATGCGGCCCGGTTCGCAGGTCGGCACGTCGCCCTTGAGGATGTGCAGGTCGGTGCCGCAGATCGTCGTGCGCGTCATCCGGACGATCGCGTCGGTCGCCGTCAAGAGTTCCGGCATCGGCCGGTGTTCGAGCGCCTTGCGCCCGGGGCCCTGATAGACAAGTGCTTTCATTGGGAACGCTCCTTCGAATGGGCGACGCGTTCGTCGCCGTCTGCGCGATGTGACATGCCGCCGGCCACACAGTGCCGTTGCGGCATGCCGGCGCCGTTGATCTGAGTCAAGCGCGCGGACGGGCCGCTTCGTAGACTGGGTCGCACCGGCGGATCCACCGTCGATGGAGCGAGCGCGATGAGCTACAAGAGCCTGGTTGTGCATCTCGACACGAGCGGCCGCGCGCGCACGCGCCTCGAACTGGCGTTGCGGCTCGCGCGGCGGTTCGATGCGCACCTGACCGGCGTGTTCGCGATCCACACGGCGACGCCGGACGCGTTCTACGTGATGGCGGGTTCGGCGGACTACTTCCGCGAGCAGCAGCAGCGGCGCGCGGAACGGCTGGGCGCAATCGAGCGGCTGTTTCATGCGGAGACCGCGCGCGCGAAGGTGTCCAGCACCTGGATCCACGCCGACGCGCGGCCGAACGTCGTCGTGCCGCATCACGCGCGTCTTGCGGATCTCGTGATCGCCGGACAAAGCGATCCGGACGACCCGGAAACCTGCATCGACGATCAGTTCGAGGAGAACCTGGTCCTGTCGGCGGGCCGCCCGGTGCTGTTCGTGCCGCGCACCGGGGCGTTTCGCGCGCCCGGCGAGCGCGTGCTGGTCGCGTGGGACGGGAGCCGCGAGGCCGTGCGCGCCGCGCACGACGCGATGCCGTTCATCGAACAGGCGCAGCGCACGACCGTCGTCGCCGTCGCCGATGCCGGCGGCGATTCGGCACCGGCCCGGATTCCGGGCGCGGACGCCGCGCGGCTGCTCGCCCGTCACGCGCCGGAGGTCAACGTGCTCGACCTCGTCGCAGGCGCGGGTGACTCGGTGGGCGACATGCTGCTGTCGCGCGCCTACGAGACCGGGGCCGACCTGCTCGTGATGGGCGCGTATGGACATTCGCGCTGGCGCGAACTGCTGATGGGCGGGGTGACGCGCACCGTGCTCGCTTCGATGACGTTGCCCGTGCTGATGTCGCATTGAATCGCGCCGGCGTGCGTGCTTGATCCAGATCAGCGCGATCGGCCGCCGCGCGCCGATGATGGGCACATGTGATCTCGTTCGATGGAGTCGCCATGTACTCGAATATCTTTGTCGCGCTCGACGGCAGCGAAACGTCGTCCCGCGCACTCGATGCGGCGCTGACGCTCGCGTCCGACACCGGCGCCCGGTTGCATCCCGTGTATGTCGTCGATCTTCAGGTGCCCTACTACGACGCGCTCGGCTACGACTCGTCGATCCTGATCGACGCGTTCCGCGACGAAGGGCTGCGCGTCACCGATGACGCGGCGAAGCGGATGGCCGCCCGTGGCGTGCCGGGAACGCCGCAGATCGTCGACGGCGAGGCCGGCGAAGACATCGCGCAAGGCATCCTGGCGGCCGCGGAGGAATCCGGCGCCGACCTGATCGTGATGGGCACGCATGGCCGGCGCGGTTTCCGGCGCCTCGTGCTGGGCAGCGTCGCGGAACGCGTGCTGCGCGGCGCCACGCGGCCGGTGCTGATGATCAACACGCATGGCACGCCGGCGGCATCGGCATCGGTCGACAAGGTGCCGTCGTGAGCTACCGGACCTTGCTCGTCCACCTCGATTCCGACAAGACGCCGGCGGGCGTCGACATCGCGGCCTGCCTCGAACGCCACGGCATCCGCGCCGCCTTCCCGACGACCCCGCGCGAAGGCGGCATCGGCACGGGTGCGACGCTGCTCGACCGGACCCGCGACCCGCACGCGGATCTGCTCGTCATGGGCGCATACGGTCATACGCGGATGCACGAGCGCGTGCTCGGCGGCGCCACGCGAACCCTCCTCGAAACCATGACGGTGCTGATGTCGCATTGAGCGGCCGACGTTGCATGCGGCGCATGCAATAGATGCGGTACGCGCATGCCGCCCGGCATCGCCTGCGTCATCCTGTCGCACCCTTGTAGGGTTTGTCCTACAGCGCTTCCTCGACACCTACCGCAACTTCAAGCACGGCTGATTTCGCCCGTGCGTGCCGACGTCCATACTGCCTGACGAGAATACCGGACACCTGCGTGCCCACCGGCCCCGGACTACCCGCGCCGTCTCGCGACGGTCGCGTGAAGGAATCCCGGGCACGGGCAGCGTGTTCGACCAGACGGCCCATGCGGCGATGTCGCATGAGGCGCCGTCGACAGCGCCGCGCTTCGGCGCGGCTAACCGACCCCCCATCGAACTGGAGCAGACCATGTTGAGCGATGTCCAACGCCCGGCGGCGATGCCGCAGCACGCTGTTATCCCCCTGCACCCGGTGGCGCGCGAGGATCAGCCGAAGCGCACCGCGTCGCGTTGCTCGTCGTGCTCGATGCGCGCCGTGTGCATGCCGAGCAATCTGACAAGCGAGGAATTCGCGCGCCTCGACGCGATGATCTGCACGACGCGCCAGGTCCGGCGCGGCGAGGCGCTTTATCGCTCGGGCGACGCCTTCCACAGCATCTACGCGGTGCGGACGGGTTCGTTCAAGACCGTCATGGTGCATCGTGACGGCGACGAGCAGGTGACCGGCTTCCAGATCGTCGGCGAGGCGCTCGGCCTCGACGGCCTGCATGGCGGCCATCACAACGGCGACGCGATCGCGCTCGAGGACAGCACGGTCTGCATCATTCCGTTCGGCCAGCTCGAACAGCTCTGCCGCGAAGTGCGGCCGATGCAGCAGCACGTCTATCAGATGATGGGCGGCGAGATCGTGCGCGAATCGTCGTTGATGCTGCTGCTCGGCACGATGTCGGCCGAACAGCGCGTCGCGGCGTTCCTGCTGAACCTGTCCGCGCGCTTCAAGGCGCGGGGCTACTCGTCCGCCGAGTTCGTGCTGCGAATGACGCGCGATGAAATCGGCGAGTATCTCGGGATGAAGCTCGAGACCGTCAGCCGGATGCTGTCGAAGTTCCAGCGCAGCGGGATGGTCGCGACGCGCGGCAAGCAGATCCGCATCGTCGACGCCGACGGCCTGGCGCGCATCTGATTCCGGCGGCCGCACGGGCGCATCGCCCGTGCATCGACGTTCACGCGGCGAGTCAACCGCCGCGGAACGCGAAACGTCGAAGGCGCCCGGCATCCGTGTCGCACGCGGCATGCCGGACGCCTTCTTCTGCATGACCCGGTGACTAGGCCGCCGCAGCCGCAGCGCGCGCATCGTCGCTGCGCACGAGCAGCACCGGGCAGCGCGAGCCGCGCAGGAAGCGCTCCGCCACGCTGCCGACCATCATGCGCCGGATGCCGCGCCGGCCGTGCGTGCCGACCACGGCCAGGTCGATCGCATGCGCGTCGACATAGCGCTGCAGGCGTTCGGCGATGTCCTCGCCGATGCTTTCCGTTTCGATCAGCTCGGTATCGGCGTTCACCGCCGCGTGCGCGATGGTGCGCTCGGCGTCGCGCAGCACGGCCACGCCGTCGCGCCGGATCTCCTCGATCAGCGCATGCGGATCGACGCGCCCGGCATACGTGAACAGCACCGACTTGTCGGCGACGTAAACAGCAACCAGGCGGGCGCCGGTGGCCTTGGCCACTTTCAGGCCTTCGTCGAGCGCCAGTTTCGACGATGCGCTGCCGTCTACCGCAACCATGATCTTCGTGTACATGTCTTGAGCCTCGCTGGGTGGTTTGCCGCGCGTTCTCGATGTGCGCGGCTTCATTGGCATCATCGGCGTTTGGTGCGCGCGCACGTTGATACCGCTCAAGCTCGGCGATGCGCTCGCGCGCGACAAACCGCCACGCCCTCGGCATGCGCGCGGTCACCGCTCCGTGCCTCGCCTCGCCCGGATCGCGACGAACCGTTATCATCGATTCTTTGACTTGTCGGCCGGCGCGCACGCGCGGGCCGCCATCGACAGACGGAGACGACATGACCACCCTATTCGAACGCGTGGACGGTGCCGCGCAGCATCTGCTCGCGGCCCGTCATGCCGGCGTGGCCGGCCCGCTCCTGCCGCAGGCGTACCGGCCGGAGGACATCGAGACGGCCCTGGCGATCCAGCGCCGCGTCGTCGAGCTGTCCGGCGAGCCGGTCGGCGGCTGGAAATGCTCGGTGCCGCCGCCCGGGCGCCTCATCGTCGCGCCGATCTTCGCGTCGACGATCCGTCCGGCGGGCGGCCTGTTCCGGGTCGTCGCCGATACGCTGACCGTCCAGATCGAGCCGGAAATCGCGTTCGTGCTCGACCGCGACCTGCCGCCGCGCGAGCAGCCCTACGACGAGGACGAGGTGCGCGCCGCGATCCGTGAAGTCCGCATCGTGCTCGAAGTGCTCGGCTGCCGCTATGCGGAGCCGTCGCGGGCGAGCGTGCCGGAACTGCTGGCGGACGCGCAATTCAACCAGGGGCTGTGCGTCGGGCCGGTCGTGCCCGACGGCCTGAACGTCGCGCTCGACGCCATCTCGCTCGAGTTCGGCGGCGGCCTGAACCGCGCGATCGACGGCCGTCATTCGGACGGGCATCCGCTCAAGCCGCTGCTGTGGCTCGTGAATTTCCTCTCCGCGCGCGGCGAGGCCGTCCGCGCGGGGCAGATCGTCACCACCGGTTCGTACGCCGGCGCGATCGAGGTGCCGCTCGGCCAGGTGCTGACGGTGCGATTCGGCGAACTCGGCAGCCTCACGGTGGAACTGGTCGCCTGACGTACCTGCCCCGCGCTACGCGTCGAGCTCGGGGTAACGCCGGAAGATCCCTTCCTCGTTGAACGGAATGCGCCGGTCGGATGCGAGGTAGCGCGCGACCGGCGGATGCTGCGCAACCCGGTCGTGCAATGCGGTCAGCGCGCGATGCTTCGGCTCGATGCGGGCCATTGCGTTCGGGAACGCGTAGCGCAGCCCTTCGATCACCTGGAAGATCGACAGGTCCGCGTAGGTCAGCCCGTCGCCCGCCATGCAGCCGCTCTTGTGCGGGTTGTGCGCGAGCACCTTGCCGAAGTAGCCGAGGAACTTCGGCACGCGGTGCTTCAGGAAGTCCTTGGCCCGTAGCGCGGCTTCCGGCATCTGGTCCTCGTAGTACAGGCTGCTGGCGATCGGGTGATGGGTGTCGTGCACTTCGTCGACGAAATCGGCCACTGTCAGTTGCAGTTGATGCACCCACAGGCGCCCGGCTTCGTCGCTCGGCGCCAGCCCGTGCCGGCTGCCGAGAAACAGCAGGATGTTGGCGGTCTGGCCGATGATCTGCTCGCCGGCCTTGAGGAACGGCGGCGCGAACGGCAGGCAGGCCTCGGACGCGCTGTCCAGCAGCCGCATCATCGCCGGCATGCCCATGCCGCGCCCGGAGCGGCGCGCCACGTCCACGTAGTCGGCTTCGGCCGCTTCGAGCGCCAGCCGCACGAATTCGCCGCGGCCCTGGATGCCGGGCCAGTAGTAGAGTTCGTATCGCATGCTGCCCTCCCCGTTGCACGATGATCATCATGGTGGATCCGGCCCCGGCCTTGCGTCTGTCGGCCGGGTGGCGTCGCGTGTTGCCGACGGCGATCGTCAGTCTAGGCGGAACCGGGATGGCCGTCATCCGGCGGGACGGGCGATCCGGGCAGCATCGGCCGTGCCTGCGCCGATAAAAAGGGGTTCTTCGCGGATTTTCGGGGAACGTGGGACAGACTGTTGGTGATCCGCCAGCCCAGGTCGTTCGACACGATTGCCTAGATCGTCGGCAATCCCGGGGACGCGAGCCACCTATGCTGATTTGGGCGCCAACACGAAAATCCCTTGATGGCCGAGGCGAAAGCGAGGGCACGACCGTGAAGGTCGAGATTGAAGAACCCGAAGACGGAATCTTTCTACTGATGCGGTACGAATCCCTGGACGCGCCATTTCCGTCTTCGGATCATTTACGTATGTCAATCGACGAGGCATACGACGAATGTGATCAGGTCTATGGCATCGGTCGCGAGGATTGGCTTCAACGGTGATTGCATCCGGGCCGTCACGCGCGGTCCTGGGGCTCAGTACGCCCACCTACGGACGCTCGTCCGGGCTTTCACAAGGACGTTGGAACGTCGGTTCATTCCAGTCAACGGACCTTCGCGCGCCAACTGACGCGGGGTAGACGGGCGAGCGGTCGTGCGATCAGGTTCGGGTTTGGCGGCTCACCCTGGCGACCATCGTTCACCCGCGCTTCGACGGAATTCGGGATCTCATTCAGGCCTATCGAAGACGCCCGCTTCGAGATCTTTTCTGAAATGCTGTAACCAATCGCTTTCGTCGCCGATCACGTATTCCCTCGTAATCTGCGTCGAAAATCTGGTTATGGTGACATAGCCCTGTAGACCGAGGTTCTCGTCACCCTTCGGATCCGTCGTATCCGTTTCCAGAACATCGAAATCGTCTTCTGCCAAACCATGGCGCTCCAGCGTCGCCAGAAACGCCTTGTGTTCATCCGTTTCGATTAGCCGCATGTTCGCCCCTTTTTGTTCAACGGAGACGTCGTGGGACCCGACCGCGACGGGAACCGACGGCACCCGCTCAAGCATTGAAGTCATGCGCATCGAACCCATTAGGTATGCGTCGCAATCCCTGTATGCGGCGCTACCAGGAAGCGAGCATCGTTGCTCCGGTTTTTTATCGTCTGGGTCCTTTCATGCCTTCCGACTCCATGGCCGCATTCCACTCCTCACTCGCCTCGATGGGGTCCATCGCTTCGTCAAGCGACGCCGTTGCGCGCTCGGCGGCCGCTCTAGTTTCGTCTGCCGGGGAGGCGACATCTCCGTCGCCGTCATCCGGGGGCTGCAGCATGTCCTTGAGCATCGCGCTCAACTCCGACGTGTCCCATGGCAGCCCACGCCGAGTTCGGTCCTTTATGTAGTGCCTCACTTCTGCGTCCTGCTCCGCGGTGAGCGGCAGTCCTCGGAAGGTGCTTTGGGGGTCAGAGTTAGCCACCACTTTCTCCTGCTTCTATTGATTTTTCAGTGTACTCGCCATTGCGACCACGAGAGCCGTGATCGCGGCGCTCTTGCACCGGATCGAATGTGTGTGGGCGCGACAGGCAACAGGCGGCCATGACGAGTCACTCGCTCGCTCTGCCGTTATGACACTCGGACGACGGCTCCATCCAGCAAACGGCCGTTCAACTGGCGAAGTCGAATGTTGTTTCATCAGTCTTTGCGGCGATTGAAGTCCGCCAGCCCGATGGCTAGCTCGTCGGTATTGTCTGCCGGGCCAATCTGATTCGTGCGCTCGCAAGGGTGCCCGAGAAGACCATGCCGTCGGAAACGCCAGATGGCAGTGAGCTGCCCGACGCGGTGCTGACCGAGCTGCGCGAGTGGCCCTGGGCGTTACCGCGGGAGAACGTCATCATAAGCGACAGAGTCGTGCATCGTTGGGGTGTCATCGAATCTGAAGAAGCGCGCCGCGCGATCCTTACCACTGCGGAAGGCGTACCTTGCGCGAAGCGCGTCGAAATCCAGATCGAGCATCCGGGTATCATGCCGACTTACGTAGCTGAGACCGGTGGCGCGGACTCAACCTGTCGAAATCTCTCTCAATTTGTCGGAACATATCTGCGCCGCAGATTGCCACTGTTACCGCCAGCGGGGCTTTTCACCCAGTCTTGCTCTTGGAACGGTGAAAGCCGAAGTTAAGGAAGGCTAATTGTATTTCCGGGATTGTTCCCTATCCTTGAAAGTGATGGTACGTGCGCCCCAGGCGTAACCAAGCAGACAGAGCGCATGCGGCTCTATCCTTGTTTGCGAGGCGGCCATGAACAACAACCCACGCATCGCCGCGTTCCGGCGCCTTCCCGCGTGCTGCGCCGGTTCCCTCATCGATTCACGGCGTCGCCGCCTCTTGCAGGCCGCGGCAGCCGCCGCGCTCGCCACCGGACTCGCCCCTTTGGTCCGTCCCCG
Organism: Burkholderia sp. SRS-46; assembly: GCF_004343775.1. Classification (GTDB taxonomy): domain Bacteria; phylum Pseudomonadota; class Gammaproteobacteria; order Burkholderiales; family Burkholderiaceae; genus Burkholderia. Next base: position 179,336 of record NZ_PTXL01000015.1, read on the forward strand.
CCCCGCGCGGGCCGCCACGAAGCATACCCTCAGAATTCTCCAGTGGAATCATTTCGTGCCGGGCTACGACAAGTGGTTCGACGGCACCTACGTGAAGGAGTGGGGTCAGCGCCACGATACCGAGGTCATCGTCGATCACGTCGGCATTCCGGCGCTGGCCACGCGTGCCGCCGCCGAGGTCTCGGCCCAGAAGGGGCACGATCTCTTCATGTTCCTCTCACCGCCTCCGGTGTACGAAGAGCAAGTGATCGACCACCGCGAAATCTACGAAGAGTGCCAGCGCAGGCATGGCAAGCCGGTTGACCTGGCGGTGCGCAGCACCTACAACCCCAAGACCCGAAAGTACTTCGCGTTCTCCGACAGCTTCGTACCGGACCCCGTGAATTACCGCAAGGACTTGTGGGATGAAGCCGGTTTGCCGCCGCCGGACAGTTGGGACGACGTGCTGAACGCCGGGCGCAAGATCAAGCAGACAAAAGGCATTCCGGTGGGCATCGGCCTGTCGGCCGAACTGGATACCGCCATGGCCATGCGCACCATCCTCTACGCCTTTGGCGGTTCCGTGCAGGACGCACACGGCAACGTGGTGTTGAATTCGCCCGGCACGCTGGAGTCGGTCAAGTACGTCCGGGCACTGTATCGCGACACCATGACGCCGGAAGTGCTGGCGTGGGATCCCTCCTCGAACAACCGCGCCATGTTGGCGGGCAAGATTTCACTCTGCCTGAACGCCATTTCCATCACGCGCGAGGGCGAAAACAAGAACATTCCGGTCACACCCGACATCTGGCTGACGCAGGCCCTGCGCGGACCCGCGCAGCGCATCTGCCTGGAGCATGTGATGGACTGCTACGTGATCTGGAAATTCGCCGAGAACATTGCCGGCGCCAAGCAGTTCCTTGTGGACTATATCGACAACTTCCGCCAGGGCTTCATCGGCAGCGAGTTCTATAACTTCCCATGCTTCCCCAGCACCGTACCGGACCTCAAAAAAATGATCGAGGACGACCCCAAGGCCAAGCCACACGACAAGTACAAGGTGCTGGGCAACCTGATGGTGCAGGCCACCAATGTCGGCTATCCAGGTTATGCCAACGCCGCCATCGACGAAATCTTCAACACCTGGGTACTCAACACCATGTTTGCGAGGGCTGCAACCGGCGACGCCACGCCAGAAGACGCTATCCGCGACGCCGAGGCCGCCTGCAAGCGGATCTTCGCCAAATGGCAAGCCAGAGGGCTGGTGTAGACGGCGGTCGACGGCCGCCGGCGCCGCAGGACGCCCGCAGTCCGCAGCGATTGACGCCACGCCCCTCACAGAGCACCACCCGGACCGCCATGGCGACAGTGGAAACCCGCTCGCTGACGAAGCGCTTCGGCGACACCACCGCCGTCGACGGGATCGACCTCTCCGTGCGCGAGGGCGAATTCCTGGTGCTGCTCGGCCCGTCCGGCTCGGGAAAAACCACCCTGCTGCGCATGATTGCCGGGCTGGAGGCGCCCACCTCCGGCGATGTCCTGGTTGGCGGTCGCATCGTCACCGGCCTCCCGCCGCGCGCCCACAACATGGCGATGGTTTTCCAGAGCTACGCGTTGTATCCGCACCTGACAGTGGCCGGGAATATTGCCTTCCCGCTGGAGGCCCAGCACGCGGCGCACAACACTATCGGGAGCAAGGTCGAGTGGGCTGCAACGCTTTTCGGCATCGATCATCTCCTGACACGCAAGCCGCGCGAGCTTTCCGGCGGCGAACGCCAGCGCGTGGCGCTCGCGCGCGCGGTCGTGCGCGATCCCGTGACCTTCCTGCTGGATGAGCCGCTGTCCAACCTTGACGCCAAACTCCGCGCCTCTGCGCGCGACGAACTGAAGCAGATTCAGCGCCGCCTGGGCACGACGACCATCTACGTGACCCATGACCAGATCGAAGCGCTGGCACTCGGCGACCGCGTGGCGGTGCTGGACCACGGCCGCATGCGTCAGCTCGACACGCCGCAACAAGTCTATCTGCATCCGGCCGATCGCTTTGTCGCCACGTTCATTGGCTTGCCCCCGATGAACCTGATCGCCTCCGACGACGTGGAAACCGGCTTCCGTCCCGAGCATTTCCTGCCACAGGAGCTCTTCGACGACGATGCGCAACTTGAACGCCTCCCGGTGAGCATCACGCGCATCGAATACCTTGGCGCGGATCGACTCGTGTACGGATTGCTGGAACCGCCGCAGCCCCCGGTCAAGGTCGTCTCCAGGATACCGTGTACGGCAAACATGGCGCTGCAGGCTGGAACACGGCACCTCTTCGCCGTTCGACGCGCCGATCTCTGCCGCTTCGACGCGCGTTCCGGCGCCAGCCTGGACCCGGTCCCCAGTGCGCCATGAACGTGTCCCCAAGCTCCCCACCGACTTCGGGCCGCGGCATGGCGCACGCGCCGTGGGACGATCGCTGGCTGGGTCCCCTGATGCTGGCGCCCGCGCTCGTCTATATCGCGCTGTTGCTTGGCTTCCCGTTCCTGTTGTCGATCTGGTACAGCATGACCGATGTCACGGTCGGCAGTCAGGCGGCTCGATTTGTCGGGGCGGAGAACTTCCGGCACGTGGTGCAAAGTCCCCAGTTCTGGAAGTCGCTGGGCAATGCGCTGCTGTTCACGCTGATTTCGCAGGCACTGGTGGTGGTGCTCGCGAAGATACTTGCGCTGGCGCTGGCGCGCGATTTTCCTGGCAAGTGGCTGGTGCGCCTCATGATCCTGCTGCCGTGGGTCGCGCCGATCTCGCTGGGGTCGATCGGCTGGCTATGGATATTCGACCCGATCTACAGCATCATCAACTGGACGTTGCGCGCGCTTGGCGTGGTCGGCCCCGGCGTGTGGCCGATATGGCTGGGCCAGCCCGATCTGGCGATGGCGTCGGTCATCGTGGTGGATGTCTGGCGGTTGCTTCCGCTCGCCACCGTCATCATCCTGGCCGGCATGCAAGGCATCCCGCACGAACTGCACGACGCTGCTGCCATGGACGGCGCGGGCTTCTGGCGGCGGCTTTTCCGGATCGACATTCCGCTGTTGATGCCGGTGATGCTGGTGGCGCTGTTGTTCGGCATCGTCTTTACGTTGACCGACATGATCATCATCTACGTGCTCACGCGCGGTGGCCCCTACGATACGACCCAGGTGCTGGCCAGCCTGGCGTTTTTCACCGGCATCCAGGGCGGCGACCTGGCCGAAGGTGCGGCCATTTCGCTCTTCCTGTTTCCGTTGCTGGTGGCGGTGGTCGCGCTCCTGCTAACGGTGGCGCATCGCGCCGAGGTGGTCTGACATGCCTGTCGACTCGGCAACGGGAGGTTGGAAGGCCGCATGGATAAGCGCGCGCTGGCGCGCGCGCGGTGCGCAACTCGCGGCATTTATGACGCTGGCCTCCTTTGCCGTGTTCTGCGCCTTTCCCTTCTACTGGATGCTGATTACCACCTTCAAGGACGTGCACGACCTGATTAATACGGCAAACAACCCGTTTCTGTTCAACCTGCCGCCCACGCTGGAGAATTTGCGCGTCCTGTTCCAGGAAACCCAGTATGTGCGCTGGCTCGTCAACACACTGCTGGTGGGCGTGGTGGTGGTGGTCATCACGCTAGTGCTGGCCGTACCGGCCGGCTACAGCCTGGCGCGGCTCACCGGGCGGCGGGGGCGGCAACTGGCGGTCGCCATCTTCGTCACCTACCTGATCCCGCCCACCATCCTCTTCATCCCGTTTTCGCGCATCATCGGCGCGCTAGGCCTACAGGATTCGCTGTGGTCGCTGGTGCTCGTGTACCCAAGCTTTACCGTGCCCTTCTGCAGTTGGCTGATGATGGGTTTTTTCAAAGCGGTACCTCGCGATATTGTAGAAGCCGCAATGATGGATGGCTTGAGTCACTTCGGCGCATTCCTGAAAGTTGTTGTGCCGCTTTCGTCTGCCGGTATCCTGACCGTCGTTATCTTCACCTTGACACTGGTGATGCAAGAGTTTGTCTATGCGCTCACGTTCATCACCAACTCTTCACAATACACCGTCAGTGTTGGCGTGCCGACCTTCCTGGTGCGCGGCGACGTCTACTTCTGGGGCTCGCTGATGGGCGCATGTCTTGTCGTCAGCCTGCCGGTCGCGCTGCTCTACAACGTCTTCCTTGACCGCTTCGTGGCCGCTTTTACCGAAGGGGCTGTGAAGTAGCGGTGCCGAATGCGATTCGATGCGGCGCCTGGCACATCTCCCGACAGAGTTAACCTAAACTCAGTGCGTGACGCATTTCACAACAAGCTCGGGCGTGTCCCTGGAAGGGCCTGTTCACACTAATTGCAGACGTTGTTGAGGCACGGCGTGCGCAGACTTGCCGCCACGATCGCGTTGCGCAGCGAAGAGGACATCGTCCGTCATGTGCCTAAATCGCTGACGGCGCGAGTCTTTGTAGAGTATCGGATTCACGCGCCTCAGCACCGCGCGACCCGCCGCCGGTGCGTCTGCCGAAATCATGCGATGGGTGCAACAAATGGGGGCCCGTCGCGATACGTTGAGGGAGCGATCATGCGCGCACTCGACATCATGACTCCGTCCGTCGTCACCGCCACACCGGACATGACGATCCACGACGCGGCAAGACGGTTCGTCGACAACCATATCAGTGGGATGCCGGTCGTCGACGCGAAGGGACAGGTCGTCGGCATCGTCTGCCAGGGCGATCTGCTGCATCGCGCGGAAAACGGCACCGGCCACGGGAAGCGTCCGTGGTGGCTCGAATTCCTGTTGTCATCGCCTCGCGAGCAGGCCGCGAGGTATGTGAAGGAGCACGGGCATCTCGTCGGCGACGTGATGTGCGACCAGGTGATTTCGATTTCCGAGGACATGCCGCTCGATCAGATCGCGGACCTTATGGAGCGCCGGCATCTCAAACGCGTGCCGGTGCTGAAGGACGGCGAGCTGGTCGGAATCGTGAGCCGTTCGAACCTGATCCGCGCCCTCGCGAGCGTCACGCCGTTCGTGGATTCCGCTTCGCACGACGATATTAGCCTGCGCGACGCGATAGTCCGGGAAATGCACGGGCAGCGCTGGCGTTTGCCGAAACAGTGCGTGCTCGTCAAGGACGGCGTCGCGCATCTATGGGGTGTGATTGAGTCCGAGGAGGAGAAGCACGCGATCCGCGTTGCGGCCGAGGCCGTGCCCGGTGTCAAGCGCGTGGAGAGCCACCTGGTGTTCCCGAGCGTGATTCCGACGCTGTAGTCCGCACGCCGTCGCGAGACGGGCGTGCAGGTCGATTCGCACGCGGTGATCGATGACGGAGATCGTGACGGTCATATTCAATCCGGCGGGCCGCTCCCGCCATGTTCGACAGAGACCGGCATGTTTCAACGCGCTCAGTTAGCCGCTCGTTTACGGCATGCGTTAGCCCAGTGCGGACAATGAAGGGAATGTCCTTTGTACTGCCGGGAGCAGTCGTAATTCTGTTGCCGTTTGGAACGGCAGCTTCGGGTCGGACAGAGACATCCACGGAAATCCGCGAAGAACCTAAAAAGTGCCCGCTTAAGCCTGCGTTAATCCACGCGACCTACGCTGGAAGTGTCGTACCGTGACACGGCCGTTCCGGCCCCGCGCGTCACACGTGCGCGCCCGCGCTACGCCGTGCGGCAGGAGCGATGCACGGCAGGCAACGCGTCGACGCGCGTTGCATGTTTGGATGGTGCGCCGCAGCCTTCGCTGCAGATCGAGCGGCACGCCCGCCGCCTCCTTTCCCGCGCACGGCGTCACGCGCCGGCCGATCCGGCCGTCCCCACGGGTTGCACGACATCACGGCGCACGCGTCGAACCCGGCGCCCTCTCCGAACGCCATCTCCCGCCGGTCCGACCCTGCTCGATGCCGTGATTCGACCCGGCGCGGCGCATGCCGTCGCGCCGGTCGTCCGAAGCCGTCGCGAATCCGCGACCGCGGATGCGAAACCCGCATGCATGCCGATGCGCGGTTCCGCATCACGCCAACCGAGGGAGGCAACGATGAAAACCTTGACCCCATTGAAGCTCGGCATCGCCGCGCTGGTGCTCGGCATGGCCGCGCAGCCGGTGCTGGCCGCCGACGAAACCCCGCTTCCCGCGCCCGATCGCGCGGGCCAGGTCGCCTATCGATCCGGCGGCATCGGCAGCGATCAGTCGGCCGAGATGAAACAGGACATGCGCCACTATTCGGTGGTGCTCGAATTTGCGGGGCGCGACGGCGGCAGCAACGCGTACCTCGCGGACATCCCCGTGAGCGTCACGGACGCGCGCGGCCGCCAGGTGCTGTCGACGGTGACCGAAGGGCCGTTCCTGCTGGCCGCGCTGCCGGCCGGCCGCTACTCGGTGACGGCGACCTACCACGGCCAGACGCAACGGCGCAGCGTGCAGGTGCAGGCGTCGTCGCATGTCCACGAAGTGTTCCTGTGGAACATGTGACGGGCGGGATGCGACGGGCGCGCCCGACGGGTCAGGCCTCGGGCGCGTGGCAAACCACTTCGATGTTGTGCCCGTCCGGACCGATGACGAAGGCGGCGTAGTAGTTCGCGTGGTAGTGCGGGCGCAGGCCGGGCACGCCGTTGTCCCTGGCGCCCGCCGCCAGCGCCGCGCGATGGAAGGCGTCGACCTGGTGGCGATGCTCGGCCGTGAACGCCAGGTGAAGATGCGCCGGCTTCTCGTCGGTCTGGAACAGGCACAAGGACGCCTTGCCCTTCGGGCTCAGCTCGACGCCGTAGGCCGGCGGCCCCTCCGAGGCGACGACTACGCCGAGCGGTTCGAGCGCCTTGAGGAAGAACGCTTTGCTCGCTTCATAGTCGCTGACGCCGAATTTGACATGGTCGAACATGGTTTCTCCTGAAGTGTGGATGGCCTGCGATCCTCGATGAACCCGCTCTCAGTCCGGCACATTGGCCGATTTTTCCGCTGTGGGCAGCGCATGCGACGCGTCTGACTCGTCGCTCGGCTGCCGCGCTGTATCTCCGGCCGTGTCGAGCCGTACAAGCCGCCGATGCAGCCACGCCGACAACAGGCCCGACGTGATGAACGCATCGGCGGTCGCGATCACGTCGATGCCCGCGAAACCGTTGCGCATGTCCAGCAGGGTGTCCCGCAACAAGACGTAGCCGATCATCGACGCCGTGCCCACGCTCATGCCGAGCAGCACGAACCAGCGGCGGCGCATGCGCGCGCCGACGGCACCCATGATGCCGCCGGCGAAAGCGGACGGCAGGAAATAACCGAAGAAGAACGATGCAAAGAACACCATCACGACCATTTCGCCGCAGAGCTTCAGCGTCTCCCACGACGGCCCGTTGATCAGGGACCACGCGACCAGCATGACGGCGGGCCAGACGAGCGCCGCGACGAGCGGCCCGCCGATGGCGAACGACACGCAGCCGGCGACGGCGCGGCGGGACACGCGCAACGGCGTGCGCGGCAGGTTGGATTCGACGGTCGTCATGGTTGTTGTTCGGTGTCGGAATGGCGGCCCGCCGAAGTGTATCAAGCGCGTCGCGCGGCCGGAAACGCGCGCGCGCCACGCGACATCCAATCGAATGAGCGGCCCCGTGCCGCGTCCGCGTGGCGGCGCGCTGCCGTCGGTCAATGTCCGGAGGAATTCATGAAGATGAACCTGACACGCGATGCCGCGCTCTGCGGCGCGCTGCTCGCCGTCGCCCTGCCGGTGTCCGCCCAGCAGGCGGGCCCGACCGATCCGCAGATCGCGGCGATCGTCGTGACCGCCAACCAGGTCGACATCGACGCCGGCAAGCTGGCGGAATCGAAAACCCGCAACAAGGACGTCAAGGCGTTCGCCGACCGCATGGTGCAGGATCACACCGGCGTCAACCAGGCGGCGGTCGACCTCGTGCACAAGCTGGGCGTGACGCCCGAGGACAACCCGACCAGCATGGACCTGAAGCACGGCGGCGACACCAATCTGCAGACCCTTGGCAAGCTCGACGGCGCGCGTTTCGATCGCGCGTACATCGACCACGAGGTGGCCTATCATCAAGCCGTACTCGACGCGATGGATCACACGCTGATCCCGTCCGCGAAGAATGCCGAGCTGAAGGCGCTGCTGGTGAAGGTCCAGCCGGCGTTCGTCGCGCACCTCGACCATGCGAAGCATCTGCAATCGACGCTGGGGAAAGGCGGTGGCACGGCGCAATGACCGGCGTGCGGCCGGGCGCGGGCGCCATTTCGCTGCGGCCTGGCTGGGCGTGCTGCTGGCGTCGCCGGCGGCGTTCGCCGGCTCGTACGTGATCGTCGTCGAGCAGATGCGCTTCACGCCGGCCGAGCTGACCGTGCAGCGCGGCGACGAGATCGTGTGGATCAACCGCGACCTGTTTCCGCATACGGCGAGCGCCGACGGCCATGCGTTCGACTCCGGCAGCATCGCGCCGCAGGCGTCGTGGCACTACGTGGCGCGCGAGCGCGGCCGGTTTCCGTACACGTGTACGTTTCACCCGACGATGCACGGCACGCTGACCGTCCGGTAAACCGCTGAAGAGGTGTGATCATGACGATCGCTGTCGATGCGCGCGGGCTTGCGCCGCCCGACGACGAACGCACCCTCGTGCGCCGCGTGGTTGCCGGCGACCCGGGCGCGTTCGAACGGGTGATGCGCCGGCACAACCGGCGGCTGTACCGGCTGGCCCGCGCGGTGCTGCGCGACGACGCGGAAGCCGAGGACGCGCTGCAGGTCGCCTACCTCGCCGCGTATCGCTCGATCGCCGGGTTTCGCGGCGACGCGGCGCTCGGCACCTGGCTGTCGCGGCTGGTGCTGAACGAATGTTTCGGCCGCGTCCGGCGCGCGAGGCGGCGCGCCGGCGCGATGCCGATGCTCGACATCGACGACGCGTTCGACGAGGCAGACATGATCGATTTCTCGTCCGATTCCCCCGAGCGCTCGGCATCGCGCGCGGAGTTGCGCGACCTGCTGGAGCGCCGGATCGACGCATTGCCGCCGGCGTTCCGGATCGTGTTCGTGATGCGCTCGGTCGAGGAAATGAGCGTCGAGGAGACCGCGCAGTGCCTGGCGCTGCCGGAGGCGACGGTGCGCAGCCGGCATCATCGCGCGCGGCGGATGCTGCGCGAATCGCTCGCGCTCGATCTCGACCTGGCCGAGCGCGATGCCTTCGATTTCCGGGGCGCGCAGTGCGACCGGGTGGTCGCGCGGGTGCTGGCGCAATTGGCGCAACCGACGGGAAACGAACCGGCGCGCGCCGACGGCGCGGCAGGCTGAGCGAGGAAACGCGCCCGGCTGCCGCCCGCATGGCGCGGTGCAGCATGAGATCGACGGGAATAAGCGGGTGCCGCGCAACGTTTCGTGTTCGCGCGGGCGGCCGATCGGCCGGCTGGCCGGACGATGCGCCCGGGCCGCCCGCTCGTCGACAGGAGACTCAGATGAAATCGACAACGCTGGTCGCAGCCGTACTCGCGGCGCTGGCGCTCGTGCTGTCCGCGGGCTGCATGTCGCAGCCGGACAGCGGCGCCTCGTCGAACCATGCGGTCGGCCGCTACGGCGGCGGTGGTGCGGGTGGAGG
>NZ_PTXL01000016.1 GCF_004343775.1 Burkholderia sp. SRS-46
CAAACCTGTCGAACGGCATTGCGGCAGGCACGGTCGGTCTGGTGCAGCAGACCGGCGGCGCACCCGGCACCGGGCCGATCATGGTCGGCGCGCAAACCGGCGGCAGATCGGTGGACTTCACCGGCACCGACGGCCCGCGCACGCTCTCGGGCGTCGCGGCCGGCGCCGCCGCAACCGATGCCGTCAACGTCGGCCAGCTGACTTCGGTTGCCGGCGTCGCGGCGAATGCGGTGCAGTACGACAATGCCGGCCACACGTCGGTCACGCTAGGCGGTGCGGCGGCTGCAGCGCCCGTCGCGCTGACGAATGTGGCGGCCGGCACGCTGTCGGCATCGAGCGTCGATGCGGTGAACGGCGGTCAACTGTTCGCGACGAATCAGGCGGTCGCGAGCACGTCGACGGCAGTCACAAACCTGTCGAACGGCGTCAATGCCGGCACGGTCGGCCTCGTCCAGCAGGCTGGCGGAGCGCCGGGCAGCGGCTCGATCACGGTCGGCGCTCAGACGAGCGGCACGTCCGTCGATTTCACGGGCACGGCCGGCACACGCACGCTCTCGGGCGTCGCGGCCGGCACCGCCGCGACCGACGCCGTCAACGTCGGCCAGCTGACGGCGGTTGCCGGCGTCGCGGCGAACGCGGTCCAGTACGACAATGCCGGCCACACGTCGGTCACGCTAGGCGGTGCGGCAGCTGCAGCGCCCGTCGCGCTGACGAATGTGGCGGCCGGCACGCTGTCGGCGTCAAGCGTCGACGCGGTGAACGGCGGCCAGCTGTTCACGACGAATCAGGCGGTCGCGAACACGTCGACGGCAGTCACGAACCTGTCGAACGGCATTGCGGCAGGCACGGTCGGTCTGGTGCAGCAGACCGGCGGCGCACCCGGCACCGGGCCGATCACGGTCGGCGCGCAAACCGGCGGCACGTCAATCGACTTCACCGGCACGGACGGCGCGCGCAAGCTATCCGGGGTCGCGGCCGGCGCGGCCGCAACCGATGCCGTCAACGTTGGCCAGCTCAATGCAGTTGCTGGCGTCGCAACGAACGCCGTGCAGTACGACAACGCTAGCCACACGTCGGTCACGCTCGGCGGTGCCGCAGCTACAGCGCCCGTCGTGCTGACGAATGTGGCGGCCGGTAAGCTGTCCGCATCGAGCACCGACGCAATCAACGGTGGCCAGCTGTTCGCGACGAATCAAGCCGTCACGAACACGTCGACCGCAATCGCAAACCTGTCGAACGGCATTGCGGCAGGCACGGTCGGTCTGGTGCAGCAGACCGGCGGCGCACCCGGCACCGGGCCGATCATGGTCGGCGCGCAAACCGGCGGCAGATCGGTGGACTTCACCGGCACCGACGGCCCGCGCACGCTCTCGGGCGTCGCGGCCGGCGCCGCCGCAACCGATGCCGTCAACGTCGGCCAGCTGACTTCGGTTGCCGGCGTCGCGGCGAATGCGGTGCAGTACGACAATGCCGGCCACACGTCGGTCACGCTAGGCGGTGCGGCGGCTGCAGCGCCCGTCGCGCTGACGAATGTGGCGGCCGGCACGCTGTCGGCGTCAAGCGTCGACGCGGTGAACGGCGGCCAGCTGTTCACGACGAATCAGGCGGTCGCGAACACGTCGACGGCAGTCACGAACCTGTCGAACGGCATTGCGGCAGGCACGGTCGGTCTGGTGCAGCAGACCGGCGGCGCACCCGGCACCGGGCCGATCACGGTCGGCGCGCAAACCGGCGGCACGTCAGTCGACTTCACCGGCACGGACGGCGCGCGCAAGCTATCCGGCGTCGCCGCCGGCACGGCCGCAACCGATGCCGTCAACGTTGGCCAGCTCAATGCAGTTGCTGGCGTCGCAACGAACGCCGTGCAGTACGACAACGCGGGCCACACGTCGGTCACGCTCGGCGGCGCAAGTGCTGCAGCGCCCGTCGCATTGACGAACGTGGCCGCCGGAACGCTGTCGGCCTCGAGTACGGATGCCGTGAACGGCGCGCAACTGTATGCGACGAATCAAGCGTTGTCCGGCACAACGTCGACCGTTAACGCACTGTCGATGGGAATCGCGGCCGGTACGATCGGCCTCGTGCAACAGGCCGGCGGTGCACCCGGCACTGGGGTGATCACAATCGGTGCGAAAACCGGCGGCAGCGCTATCGACGTCTCCGGCACCAGCGGTGCGCGCCAACTGAAGGGGGTTGCCGCTGGGACCGACGCAACCGATGCGGTCAACGTCAGCCAGCTCAATGCCACCGTCAGCAGCGCGACGGCAAATGCTGTCGTCTACGACAGTGCGGCGCGATCGATCGTGACGCTCGGCGGACTCGGCGCATCCGCGCCGGTCACGTTGCGCAATGTGGCGGCTGGCGTGCTATCCGGCACTAGTACCGACGCCGTCAACGGCTCCCAGCTCTACACGACGAACCTGGCTGTCGCTGCTAACACGGGTGCGATTGACGCTCTCACGAACAGCTTGACCGACGTGCAGCGCTCCATGGCCAGGAACACCGCCCAACTGCAGCCGATCGTCAGCGCCGATGCGTTGAAGTACTTCGCGGCGTCGTCGACCGGTGCACCCGCGAGCGCGAGCGGCACGGAGACAGTTGCAGCTGGAGGCAATTCACTTGCCGCCGGCGCCAACAGTGTCGCAATCGGTACCGGCGCACAGGCTATCGGCAGCGGCGCTCTCGCGCTCGGGGCGAATACATCGGCAAAGGGAAGCAACTCGATCGCACTCGGTCAGGGCTCCGCCGCGTCGGCCGACAACACCGTATCAATTGGCAACAGTGCGACGGGGCTCACGCGCACGCTGACGAACGTCTCTGCTGGCGTCGCACCGACCGACGCAGTCAACGTCCGGCAGCTCAGCGATGCGGTCGGCGGGCTGCGCTCCCAGATCGAGCACGACCGAGCCGACGCGAACGGCGGCTCGGCCAGTGCCGTTGCGATCGCATCACTGCCGCAGGCGCCCGCGCCTGGTCACAGCGTCGTATCGATCGGCGGGGGCACGTATGCGGGTCAATCCGCAGTGGCGGTCGGCATGTCCACCTACGCCGGCCGCTGGATCCTGAAGGCATCCGGTTCGACAAACACACGCGGCACTGTCGCTGCCGGTGCCGGTGCCGCCTATGTCTGGTAATGCCGTCGCCAATCTTCTCATGTACCGGGAGACTCTGATGAAACGACCAAACTACAGCTCTGCCCTGCTCGCTGCATGCGTTGCCGTTGCGGCGTTCCTCGTTACCGTCGGCTTTGGCCACCGCGCTTGGCCGATTGTGGCAGCAACGCTGCTGGCGATTCCGCTGGCATCCTTTTTCGTCAAAGTGACACAGCGATGGCGCCGGCGGCAGACGCCTGACCGGCCCACCGTGAAGATCACGGACGCTACCGTCTGGGAGTTACGGCTCAATGATGTGCCGGCGGCCGAGGTGCGTGAGCACGTCGTCCGTCGCATCGAGCACGAACTCGAGCAAGAGCGGCAATGGGATCTGCGCGTCGCGTCGATCCTCAGCTATGCCGCGGCCGTGTTGCGCCAGCTCACCTACACCGCACTGTGCATACCCTTCGCGGTCTTCGCATTCGCGGGCCTGTCATGGGCAACCAATCCGGGCGGGTTTGCGCATCTCGCGCATCAGATCCTGAATGCGAGCGAGGCTGACCTGCGTGCAGTGGTCGACGGCGTTGCGTGGACAGCAATCGGGTTCAGCGGCATGGTGCTGGTGATGTGGCACACCCTAGTGCCGGGGACACCGAGGCGGGATCACTACGACGAAGCATGGTACGAGGAGATCCGTCTCGCCGCCCGGATCGCCCCGCGCGGCGAGTTCACGCTGCACCTCTCGGGGCAGGAAGTGCCGGCGGGTTTCCGCGTGACGCGAGGTCCGCGCCTCACCGTCCACTACTGGCCGAATAGCCGACGTAGCTCGCCCAACCGGCACGACGTCGCTTAACGGAAATCGTCCGCACAAATGAAAAACCCCCGTTGACGGACGGGGGCTCTTCAAGATGAAGCGCGACGGAGAAAAGAGCAATCGGCAACACCACAACGAAGCCGATTCTATCGAAGCTCTTTTCGCTGTCAAGCGACATCTGTGTGACCACAACCATCACAAATTGAGCGCCAGATGAACCGGAAGACCGAGGGCGGGAAATACTCCCGAGACGCGCAGCACACTGCGCCAGCAGGGGCCGTCGACGACTGTCGTTGCCGGCACCAGACAACACATTCACGAACATCCGATCGATCGACGTCGATCGGCAAGGAGCGCGGCCGCCGATAGGTTCGCGCGTGAACTTCCCTTTCCTCGATCCGCTTCTGCCCGACCGGTCGAATCCTGTCGGCGTGGGTGCGCCGGAACAGCTGATGGCTGCGGCCGCGGCGATCGGCGCGCGCGGCATGTGCGTCGCCAAGACGCCGTTGCCCGAGCGCGTGTGGCCCGACGACATCCCGTCGCCGGCGCCGCCGAACGCACCGCGGATCCTGCGCGAGCTCAAGGCTCGTCTGTCGCGCTACCTCGACAAGCCCGCGCTGTGGCTCGCGCAGCTGAACGCGGCGAACGGGAGCCGTCGGCAGCAGCGCAGCGAGCGACGTCTCGCGTGCGTGCAACTCGCGCGTGCGATGATCAAGTATTGCGACCTGCGCACGATGCGCATCGGTGTGCCGGGCGCGGCCGGTTGGATCGATTTCACGCTGCCGTACCTGGCGGCCCAGGCCGGCCTGTCGGAGCGCCGAGCCGAGCGCGCGCTGCGCGACCTGCAGAAGGCTCGGCTGGTGAAGGTGCGGCGCCAGTGCGAGCTCGAGGAAACCGAGCAAGGGGTGCGGTACAAGGGCGTCGCGTCGATCAAGTATCTGACGTCGGCGCTCTTCGAGGCGTTCGGGCTTGGCAAATGGCTGCGGCACGAACGCACTCGCGCGCACCTGCGTGCACAGCGCCGCGCGAACCAGCAGCGCAAGCGAACGCAGCAGGGTTCGGCGCTGGGTGCGCAGCTCGTCGAGCAACTCGCCGGCATCGAGGCACGCGCCCGGCGCCAGGCTGCAGCAGCGGATGCCGCACAGCGCGATGCGGCCGACCTTGACCGTGCGATCAAGCTGCGTGTCGGTGAACTGCTGCACGCGCACCCGGACTGGGATCGGGACACCCTCTATGCCGCCGCCCGGCGGCAGCTCGCCCCACCAGGCGATTCCGTTTAACCGGCGCGCTGCGGCCGGTTCTCTAGCCTGACCACCCTCCCTATCGCGTGAGCGAGGCACCCGGACGTCCAGATGGCCGATTTGCCAGCATTCCGCGTCCGCGGGCGCGGCCTTCCAGGTGGAAAAACGCCGGCGGCTGCCTGATTTTGCGATCGCCGCGCGCAGCGCTGTGGATAAGAGCATTTAAATGTCGGGTCTGATCGTATTTAAGTGTCGGCTCTTATTCAGGACACAGATCCTACCTACCCCTCCAAATCCAGCCGCGGCACTGCCGCGGTGTCACGCGGGCTCCGCCCGCTTGGCAGAAAACCCCCACGGGCTGCAGGCGCTTTCCACCGGCAGGCCGTAAGCGCTACGGCGGCCGCTGGCCGCCGCACCGCTAACGGCGCGACAAAAGATTTCGGGGCGCGTCAAAGCCGCACCCCGAAATCAGCGCGCGCGTGTGCGCGCCCGGCTGCCCGCAAGCACTATCGACTATCCTCGGCAGCTTAGCTTTCAGGGAGGGGGGGTAGTCTAATACGCAACTAACGGTCAGACGCATCACCTCTGCCAAAATTTCCCCCTGCCGCTCCACACCCCCCTTGTCTACAAGAACGAGGCCGTCCTCAACTCCAGTGGAATCCGCACGATACTGTTCAGCCCGTACCTGAGCGCGATACTCTGTTGAAAGAGCAACGGTTATGGGAGACTCCGATGTGCTACTCGGCCAAGATCCAGGCGAACTATCGAGAGTACGTCCGACGTTACGGTGCCGACATGGACATCGAGACGTTCAGGTGCATCTTGGCTATTTTTGTCTATCCCCCGAAAATTGAAAATCTTCCTGCCTATCAGGACTGGCTGCCAGAGGCATCCCTCCAAGAAAGATGGCCGGGCTGGCGCCATTCATCAAGGGGTGGATTGCCGATCGGCGCATGCCCGCACATCGGCGGCGGTCGCGATCGGCAACGCGATGAAGTCGCGTTCCGGCATCTCCGCGTAGGTCCGCAGGAATGGCAGGTACAGGAGCACGGTCCACGCTTTGCCGTCTTGCTGTCCCGCGTACGGATGGAGGATTTCGCCGTCTGGCCGGCGCCGGTCGAAACGCAGAACGCCCTTGTGCGGGTAGCGCGCTTCGGGATTTTTCCAGCGCACATCCATCATGTGCGTGACGACCTCGTGCGGAAAGCCCGGGTGCCCGGATGGCTCATGTTCGTGGCTGGCCGCCTTGATCGCCTCTTCCTCCGTCGGATGGCAGGCAGCGATTTCGTGCTCGTCGAACACCACTTCTTTCGCGATATAGGGCGGTCCGAGATACCAGTTGGGATCGTCGCGATCGAGCTGGACGGCAACAATGGTACGCGTGCCGACATCGGTGCACCGCCACCAGAAGCCGGCAATGCCCATGAATTCAAGGCCGATATGAAAGTCCGGATGCTTCATGCGGAACCCCGTGAAGTAGGTTGAGCTTGGGCGGCATCGGCCGACGCCGGGCGGAGCGGGTCCGGTTCATTGACTGTCTGCGCATGCCGCCGGTCGTCCTCGGCATGCAGATAGATGCCGGTGGTCTCGATCGACGCGTGCCGCAGGTTCTTCTGGATGAAGCGCAGGTCGGTGCCGGCATCGGCCTGATGCGAGGCCGCGCTGTGCCGCAGCCAGTGGGTCGACGCGCGACGCAACGTCGCTGCGCCGACCGGATCACGGAGCGCGAGCGCATCCGCCGCGCGCCGGAACACTTCCTTGACGATCAGATAGATCGCCGCCGGCGTCAGGTACCGCGCGTCGTCACCAGCGATGCTCATCACGGCTGGCCCCGTCTCGTTCGCGGACGGCACGAGCGGCAGGCCGTGAAAGGCTCGATAGCGCGCAAAGTCGGTCATCAGCGCGTCGCTGACGGGCACCTCGCCCTCGGCGCCGCCCTTGCCGATGACGTGCAGCCACCACTTGCCGCGGCGCTGATAGAAGTCGGCCGCCTTTGCGTTGGCGGCTTCCGAGACCCGCAGCGCGGTGTGATACAGCAGGCGGATCAGCCAGCGGCTGCGCTCGTAGTGCTGCTCGTCGCGTTCTGTCAACCGGGGCCATTGCTCGACGCTCGCGAGCACGTGATCCCACAGCGCGTGATCGAGATAGCGCTCGACGCGGCGGGACCTACTGGTCGAAGCATTATGACCTCTGCGTAACGCGAGCGGATTGCCGGCCAGATAGCCAGCGCTCACCAGGTACGTCAGCAGCCCCGACAGGATGCCCAGCGCCTGATGCTGGCTACGCTCCGACAGCGGCCCTTCGAACAGCCGCCGCGTGCGTCCGCGGCGCGGCAGTGCTGGATCGGCCCAGTCGGCATCGGGCTGGCTAAGGAAGCGTTCATACAGCAGGAAATCCTCGCGCGTGAGGCTCGACAGCGGCTTGTCGAGCGTGCGCGTCGCCCACAGCAGCAGGCGCACGGCCTCCTTGCGATAGCTGCGCAGCGTGTGCGGCGACGCGCTGTATTCGGCGAGCCACAGGCGCACGGCCTCGACATCGGTGTCGGCGGCGATCTGCCGGTAGGCACCGGTCGCGCGATTGGTGCCGGCGCTGCCATCGAGCCTTGCCGGCAACGCAATCGCCAGTACCGGTTCCGGGGCGTTGGAAACGACATTCATGGTCAGGCGCGTTTTGAAAGAGGGTTGTCGCAGCGTACAGCAGAATTGCTTGCGATTATGCGGATTATCACAAATTTTAGCCATTTATCGTTATAGGTATAACGTGATATGATGATATACACATCAAGAATGCCTCGAAAACCACCTCCCCCGACCGATTTCACGGTGAAAAGCCGCCCATGAGCCGCATCAGCGATACCCGTATCCGCACCCGTGAAGCCGCCGCGCGCCTGGTCGCGATCGGTCGGCTCCCGCATGAGCTCACCGTCGACCTGATCTACGCGGAGATCCGCCAGGGCAGCCGCACGACGATCAACGACGAACTCAAGCTGTGGAAGGACGAGCAGGCGCGCATCGATGCGCTGAGTGCCGCGCTGCCGCCAGCGGTCGCCAATGCCATGCTGTCGGTCTGGGCGCTGGCGGTTACGCACGGCGAACAGGTTTTCGCGCAACGTGGTGAGGAACTCGAAAGCGAAGCGACAGCCGCAACTGCTCGCGCGGAGTCCCTTGTGGCAGTCAACGCAGAACTCCAGACGGAGGTTCGCGCGTTGCGCGGCCGGATCGGCGATAGCGAGACGCGTCTTGCCACGGTGCTGGCCGATCTTGCCCGCGCGCACGCTGATCGTGACCTTTACGCAAAGCAACTCGATGTCGTCACGGCGGAACAGACGGCGTTGCGCACACAGTCGGTGCAGTCGCAGCTCGAGGCCCAGCAGGCCCATGCACGCGAACTCGACGCGTTGCGCACTGCGATGGCCGGGCGCGAAGCAGCGCTCCACACGGAAGTCGAGAAAGCCACCGCCCGGCTTGAAAGCGTGCAGAAACACATCATGGCGCAGGCCGACGAAGCGCGGAACGCGCACCGCCGCGCGGAAACCGCGCTGTCAAAAACGCAACAGCGCAACGAACAACTCATCGGCGAGGTGCAGCACCTGACGGCCGACGCGGCTGAGCAGCGTCGGCTCGCCAGCCGACATGAGCAGCAGCTCACAGGCGCGATCGACGAGGCGCGCGGTCTGCGGCAGGAGCGCGATACGCTCGCGCAGCAGGTCGCCCTCCTGCGAGGCCAGCTTCAGGCGCCAGGCGGGGCAGCACCCGCCCGTGCGGCAAGGCGATCGCGCTAACGGGGGCGCCCTTCAAGAACGGACTTTTCGTTAAGAGCGAAGCTGTCAGATTCAAGCCTGAGAGAACGGGCAGCACGCGTCAGACATCGCGGAAGCGGACCTTATCTTGACGCAGTTTGCGCCTTGGCCCTGACGCCCAGTTGAGGTATAGCTTAATCTGACAGATAAACGCCACGCTCACACACCACGAATACGCACCCGGAGAAGCTTGACAGAGTTCACGAACACCAGGACATCTGGCCCCAAGTGAATGATGGCGGCCTCGATCGGGCCTATCCATCCCAGCAGAGCGGCAGTGATGCCCAGTACATGTACGACGCCCACTCCGACAAAGAGATTTTCCTGGATCGTCCGATAGGCGCGACGGGCGATTGCTCGTGCCGCCGCGATCTTCCCGAGGTCGTCCGTCATCAAAGCAATGTCCGCCGCTTCCAGCGCGGCCTGTGTTCCTCCTCCGCCCATCGCAATGCCCACGCTGGCCCTCGCCAACGCAGGGGCGTCGTTGATGCCGTCCCCCACCATCGCGACCCGGTGTCCCTGTGCGATCAGCTCGCTGATCGCAGCCACCTTATCCTCTGGCATCAGGTCCGCCCGGACCTCATCGACGCCCACATCGCGCGCCACTGCCTCGGCTGTGGCTTTGTTGTCCCCCGTCAGGATCACGATGCGTTTTACGCCAGTGGCCCTGAGTTCGGCCAGCGCCTCACGCGCACCGGGCCTGAGGATGTCGGCAACGAAGATCACTCCGGCAAACTCTCCATCGATCGCGACATGCACTGGCGTTCGGCCGCCGTCTTCGACAGCCGCGTCAAGCGCCACACCGTTTTCCCGAAGCAAGGCGGCGTTGCCTGCGAGGACGACTCGCCCTTCGACGGTAGCCTTGACCCCGCGCCCATGTACCTGCTCGAAGCTCCCTGGCTCTGGCACCTCGATGCCTCGCTGAACGGCAGCAGCAACGACCGCCTTGGCCAACGGGTGTGCGGAGCGCCGATCAGCGGCGGCCGCCCATCTGAGCAGGGCGTTTTCATCTAGCTGGGCGTTGTTCGGCAGCACCTGCACGACTTGCGGCTGATTCGCCGTCAGCGTCCCGGTCTTGTCGAACACCACCACGTCGACCTTGGCGAGTTCCTCCAGGTAGACGCCGCCCTTGATCAGGATGCCGCTACGGGCAGCGCGTGCGATAGCCGCGATCATCACGAGCGGTGTGGCAAGCCCCAACTCCGCAGGCGAGGTGAAGATCAGCAAGGTGACGATGGTGCGGACATCGCGGGTGACAATATAGACACCGACGAGGAAGACCAGCACGACCGGAATCAGCCAGGCCGCCACCTTGTCGGCCAGTTTCTGGATCGGCGCTTGTTCCGATTCGGCGCTCTCGACCAGGGCAATGATGCGCGAGAACGTGGTGTCGCGGCCCAATCGCTCGGTGCGGATGTCGAGCGCGCCGGAATCGACCACGGTGCCCGCGAACACCGATGAGCCGACGTTTTTGTCCTTGGGAATGCTTTCGCCGGTAATGGGCGCCTCGTTGACGGACCCTTGACCGCTGACCACGCTGCCATCGACCGGGATTTTCTCGCCAGACCGAACCAGCACGATATCGCCCAGCTTCAATTCGCTGATGGCGACGGTTCTCTCACCCCCGGCTTCGCGCACTAGGGCGACCTGAGGCACCGAGCCGATCAGGGCCTTGATCGACGCTCGGGCACGGTCAGTGTTCAGTTCCGCGATGAATTCCGCGATCAGGATGATCACCATCAGGACCGCGCCAGCAACCGTCTCGCCGCCGAACAGGGCCACCAAGGTCGCGATGGTCACAAAGATCTCAGTGCCGATCTTCCGTTCATGGATCAGGTCCAGAAGCCCGGTTTTGACGAGCGGATAGAGACCCACGGCAACGGCCAGCCACAGCAGTTCAATCGGCACCAGACCTTGCCAGAACAGCAAGGCGATGAAACCCGTGGCAACGATGCGCGCCACCTCGGCCCATCGCGCCCGGGTCATCAGTGCTGACAGATTCAGCGGCCCGTATGCCTTGTCGCCAGCAGATGACTTGGGGATAACTTCAGCATTCATCGTGCTTCTTTCAAACTAAAGCCAAGGCGTGCAAGCCTTGATAGCCGACATAGAAACCAACCAGCAGAATCAGTGCGCCGGAGAAGTACGGCGCTTTGCGGGCGAACTCGCCGAAGCCGCTCCATCGTTTAGAAACGTGCTTCACGCTCAAGGCGGCCAGTGCGCCAGACGCCACCATCGTGAGCGCCAAGCCGACGCTGAAGGACAAAACGAGCGTTGCGCCAAGAGCAATCTTCTTCAGTTGCAGACACAGCAGCAAGACGGTGATCGAGGCCGGACACGGAATCAGTCCACCCGTTAGGCCGAACATGATGATTTGCCCGGTCGTCACTTCCCGATTGGCGAAGCGGTGGCGAATGTCATTGGCGTGCGCCAGCTCGTGCGGGTCTTGGTAGCCCGGTGCCGACACATCCAGCCCTTCATAGTCCTTGATGGCGTGGTGATGGTGGTCATGTTCGACAAACTCCACGTCATAGTCGTGGCTGTGGTGCTCATGGCCCAAGCGCAGGCGGGCGACGAACTCATGCGGCTCGGGAATCTCTTGCTCAGATTCCACAAAGCCGTCGCGCTGCACGAAAGTGAACGTCTGACGGCTACCGTCTGGTCGTTCCGTTTCAATTCGTACTTGATCGGCTGTCCAGACATGACCATGCTTGCCATCGCGGAAAAGCCGGAAGCGCGGCGGTACGCCATCTTCAAACACCTCCAGCCGCACTACGCCGTGGCCGGTGTCGATGTGCTTCACCTCGTCATGCTGGTGACTGTGTTCATTTCCGTGATCGTGAATGCAAGCGCTCTGCTGCCGCCATGTTCTCCACATCATCCAGACGGCAACGCCGATCATCAACACGGCGGACGCGACCTGCATATAAGGCTCACTCGTTTCGGCGTTCCATTGTTGGCCGAAATACATCCCTCCCAGCGCAATGACCCACACCACGGCGGTATGGGAAATCGTCGCGGCCAGGCCCAGCAAGACCGCTTGCGTCAACGTGCCACGAATGGCAACGATGAAAGCGGCCATCATGGTTTTTGAGTGGCCGGGTTCAAGGCCATGCAGTCCGCCCAGCAAGATCGCGCTGGGGATAAATAGCCAGGCATTGGATGCGCCCTGCTGTAGTAGTGTTGAAAACTCAGTCATGGGAAAGCGCCTTATAGGTATTTGGTGATGGCTTTGAACTCGCGGATGGTTTCATCTGCACCTTTGGTGCCTTCACGCACGGCGTGTTCAAGGCAATGGTCGATATGGTCATGCACCAAGGCTTTCTTGGCGTTACTGACGGCGCTTTCGACCGCTTGAAGCTGCTGGGCAATGTCGAGACAACCGCGTCCTTCCTCCAACATGAGGATGATGCTTTTGATATGCCCTTCGGCCCGCTTGAGCCGCTTGATGATGTCGGGGTGTGAGGTGTGTGTTGTCATGGTCAATATCCTATCCTAGTGGATAGGATATTACAGGAATAAAGAAATTACCGCCACCCGGCCAAGACCAGAGCCGTCTTAACGTGCTTTAAATTCCGTTTTCTGAGACGACCCCATACAGCAATGTCCAGCGACGCTGGTCGTTGCGGCGGCTGACCTTGATATGCTGGTTCTCGCCGCGTTCGATACGCTGGTTGACGAGCTTCAGTTTTGCTTCGATAGCCTCGTGGAAAGACGCGAGCGTCTGCTCGATGGGCGTGAGCAGGACCGGCGCGCCAATGTCCTTGAGCACCGCATCCTTGTGCTGCCAGCGCGCGTCGCTGATCAGGTCGTCCTCGAAACGGCGATACTCGGTGCTGTCCTCGCCATACACGTCGCCCGCTTCGAGCGCGTTACGCAACAGGCGGTAGACGAGAAATTCATAACGGTCGACATCCAGCTGCTTTTTCTTGCCCGGTTCCGAAGCGTACAGGTAACGTTGAAGATTCTTCGGGATGAGCGCGGTCGGAAAAGTCGATGGGGTTGTCTGCCGGGGCGACTTGCCGTTGCGCAGCAGCGCCTGCAGAAAGACGATGGCATCCAGCAGTGGCGCATCCCTCGACCCGGCCGGAAAAGTCCAGTTCCGAGAACAGGTGACGCAGATTGCGCTTGATGGTCGGCGACAGCGTCGTGCAGTGCGACCACTCAAAACCGGCCCGGTCGAACGCGACGTTGCGCATGTAATTCGAGACCAGCGCGAAACGTTCGGGTTGGAGCAGCGAGAACGCTTTCTTCTTGACGCTGGAGAATGACGCGTTGCCCGGGATCGAATCGTCGACGAACAGGTGTAGCACCTTGCCGGCAGCCTGCAGATGCGTGCTCGCGTCGGTCAGCGCACGTTGCATGGCCTCCTGCGCAGCCGCGCGGGCCCATTTCTCGTACTGGTCGACGAGATGAATGAACGCCTCGATCAGGTTATCGTTGATCTGGCGAAAGCGGTAGTAAGCGAAGCACAACAGGTACAGCCGCGTGGCGCCAGGTGGCATGTGTTGCAGCTTGTAGGCGGAATAGAATTTGACGAGTGACGCGTAATACCGGCCGCTTTCCGTCGAGATCCCCGTTGCGTCAAGAAAGTGGCTGGCGAACGCGTGCAGCGGCGCAAAGAATTGACGGCGCTCGACTTCCTGGCGAAGCTCCTTGTGACTGAAATTCTTCGGTTCGCGCTTGAGCACACTGATCCGGAATGCCGATTCGTCGGCCTGCAGCAAGCCATCGAGCTGACCGGTGATGTCGGGCGTGAGCGCGTCGGCGAGCAGCTGCGTGATGCGCTTGCGCTCCCCTGTCACGACCCGACCGACCATGTCCTGCAGGAACGTATAGATGGGCGCGACGATGCGCTGCTGGTTCAGATACTGAAGTGTTTCGCGCAGGATGTAGATCGGCTGCGTCGAGAGCATCGCGATGCGCTGGGCGCGGCGTTTCAGTTCGTCCTTGGCGCTGCTGTCGCAGAGCCGGAAGCCGAGCAGCTCGAGGACGGTGTGCTGCAGGGCGCGTCGCGTCGGGTACGACGGCAGGTTGATGGCCGCCGGGTTCTTGCCGGGGAAATGCCGACCCAGTATGTGCAGCAGATCGTCGCGGACGGCGTCCTGGTCGTAGTCGAAAAACTGGCGCTTTGCCTTGAAATAGCCAAGCTGCAGCGTCAGATGCACGGCGACCGAGGTGGTGCGCGAATGCACGGCGTGCCTTTCCGGCTCGCTCAGGTCGAAGCAGGTCTGCCGGTCCTCGTCGGTGAAGCGTGGCAGCCCGTACAACTCGTCGATTTCGTGCTGGGTGAGGATGGACAGGCGATGGGAGTCGGCGGGCATGGGAAGCGTTTTGATTGTTGGCACGCGATCGCCGATGGCCGATCATGCCGCGACAGACTGTCGCGATATCGTGATTTTTGGAGGGGCGGCCGGGATGCGCTTGAGGAAACTCGCCACTTCGCGCGGCCCCGGACGTTCCGGTTCGCGTTTCAACTGGTCCCATCGGGTGCGCCCCGGGCGACCACCACCCATCGATCCGCTCAATCAGCGCTGCATCGAGTAAATCCGCGAATGTGCGGTAGAGCCTTTCGTGCAACTGGCTGCAGGCGCGCGCCGTGATACGCGACAGCGCGACCAGCGGCGGCGCTTATTCATTGCAATAAGGTCGTTTATAAAAATCCCTCACGTCCGCGACGCCGTCGGCCGCGGCGTGTACCAGCACAGGCACAGCGGCACCGCGGCGAGCGCTGCGCCGGCAAGAAAGGGGGTTGACGCTCCAAAGCGGTCCCACAACCACCCGGCCAGCGTGCTGCCGGCCACCATGCACAGCCCGCAGGTCAGGTTGAACACGCCAAAAGCCGTGCCGCGCAGCGTCGGCGGCGCCGTCTCGGCGATCAGCGCAGTGATGATCCCCTGCGTGAAGCCCATATGCAGCCCCCAGAGCGCAACACCGAGCGACAGCAGCGGGATCGAATGTCCCAGCCCCAGCAGCAGGTCGGCGAACAGCAAAAAGATCAGCCCCAGCGCGAGCAGCACCCGATGACTCAGGCGATCGGACAGTTTGCCGACCGGATACGCCGCCCCGGCGTAAACCAGGTTCATGACGACCATCACGCCGGGAATCCACGCCAGCTCAAGCCCGGCCTGTTGGGCGCGCAGCACGAGAAACGCCTCGCTGAAGCGCGCCAGCATGAGCGTCGCGCCGAGCCCGACGAACCACCAGTAGCGCGCCGGAAATTCACGCAGAGACTGCCAGTGCAGCGGCGAGCGGAAGGTGCGCCGGGCCGGCGTATGGCCTGTTTCGCCGATGCCGAAAACGATCAACGCAATGGCAATGAACGCCGGAATTACAGAGAACCACAGCACCGTGCGGATGTGATCGGAAAAATGGAACATCAGCCCGATCGCCAGCAGCGGCCCCAGAAAGGCACCCACCGTATCCATCGACTGGCGCAGACCAAAGCAGGCCCCGCGAATCGCCGGCGGCGCCACGTCGGCCACAAAGGCATCTCGCGGTGCACCGCGAATACCTTTGCCCAGCCGGTCCAGCATCCGCGCCGTGATGGCAACCGCCGGCACGTGCGCGAGCGGAAACAGGGGCTTGGTCAGGGCAGCCAGCCCGTAGCCGAGGAGGATCAGCCCCTTGCGTTTACCGAGCCAGTCACTGATCGCACCGGAAAAGATTTTCACGATCAGCGCGGTCGCCTCGGCGACGCCCTCGATCAGGCCCAGCGCGGTGGTGCTCAGACCCAGGTTGCTGACCAGGAAAATGGGCAGCAGCGCGTGCACCAGCTCCGACGACATGTCCATGAACAGGCTCACGAAGCCCAGGGCCCAGATCGTGCGCGGGATCGGGATCGTGCGGCGGGCGCTCATTTCGGAATCCTTCATTTTCATGCGACGGATGACAGGTCGCAGCGGCGAGGCGGCACCGACGGATTTTCGGCCGTACTGAGCGACGCATTGATCGGGGAGAAGACACAATGGAGGCGGCTTTTCAGGTCGTCCGGCAATACCAGCAGAACCCGTTGATTCGCGTCACCCTGCGCTACAAGCGGGGACAGCGTTGTCAGCCCGGCGGGCAGCAGGTGCGCGATGGCGGCGGCATCCGGAAAACCGGACGTGACGCCGACCGTCACTAGATGTCCAGAGTCACGGAACGTTTCCTGATAGAGCGCACCATACCAGATCGGCTCACCGCCCACGCCCGCCGGACTGGCCCACACGTAGCGCGACCGCCACAGCCGAAGCACCGTCCGGGCGCCTGGCTGCCGCGGATCGGAGGCGATGAAGACCAACTCGGATCGCTCACCTGCAGTGAATCTGGGCAGAACGGGACGCTGATCGATCGGCGCCCGCGGCGAGAACCATAGCAAGGCGGCTCGCACGGACCAGGCCGGCGCGGGCTGCCAGCCGGCGCGCGCGAGACTGCCCTGGACGGCGGTCGCGCTGTCGGCCCATTGCAGCGGGAACGGTTCTGCCTCTTCACCATCCATCCCGACGCGCCTGTGCGGCAACTGCTGCCAACCGGTGTCCGCCCACTGATCCGCCGTGATCCCGTGGACGCTCGCTAGGGGTGCATAACGCGCGAGATCGGCGTCCAAGTCGAGGATCGTGGCCCACGTTCCACCCGCCAGTAACCCAACCATCGCAAGCCCGCCAAAGGTCCGTGGCGGGACACGCTCGCTGACCTGCCGATGCGTGTATATGAACCCGGCAAGCGCAACGCACGCAAGTCCCAGACTCCAGCCGCCCACCACATCCGTGAGCCAGTGCGCGCCCAGATACAGGCGGGAAAAGCCGATCAGGACGATTGCGACCGCCGCGATCACGGCGATGCGCCGTCGCGCCACCGGCGCCTGCCGCCGGGCCAGCAGGAATGCCAGCAGGCCGTAGATGACCATGCTGCCCGTCGCATGACCGCTCGGGAACGAGAACGCGTCGACGCCTTCGTACAGCCCCAGCGGACGCGCGCGACCGACCGTCAGCTTGAGCAGCATCACCACGCCTTCCGCGGTCCCGACGGCGGAGATCCAGCAGGCAGTCGTGCGCCAGCGTCGTCCTGCAATGAGGCCGGTACCCACGATGGCGGCCACCGACAGGCGCACGCGGGCGCCGCCCAGCTCGGTGAGGCGCACCATCAGACGATCGGTCGGGGCGGTTCGAAGACCCTGCAGGAACGTGTGGATGGCCCTGTCCGCGTGCACGAGCGACGCCGGGACCGCCACGTCATGCACGATCACGATGAGCAGCCAGACGCTGCCGACCAGCAGCAAGGCCAGCACGGCGCGCAGGCGGAAATCCGGGGCCGCCGGATCCAGGATCACGAACAGCCGCTTCGCCACCGCTGCATGCCGGCGTCTGAGCCGGTGCAGCGCGTGACGGATGCCGGACTCGACGAGCGGTACGCCGCGCTCGAGGCCAAGGCGCGTGAGCGTGACGGTAAACCAGATGAGGGCCGCCACGATGAGCAGCAGCACCGCCAGGCGCGTGCTGAGCGCTTGCGCCAGTCGTGCCGTCACGCCGAAGAGCATGCCCGGAAAAAGATGAACCGACGACCACGCCAGGCCGGAAGCGAGATTGATCGCATGGAACTTCCCGCGCGGCATGCGAGCGACACCTGCAACGAGCGGGACGACGGTGCGCACCGGCGCGGCGAAGCGCGCCAACAGGATGCTTTTCGATCCGTGCCGCTCGACGAATCGCTCGCCGCGAACGAGCGCCGCCTCGTGCCCGCCCGAACTCCACCATCCCCGGACTTCGTCGTGATACCGCCGGCCCAGCTCGTAGCTCAGAGCGTCACCGACTGCGGCGCCGAGCACGGCCATGCCCAGTGTGAACCACCCGTCCAGGGTGCCCGCCCCGACGAATGCACCCGCCGCGAACAGGATCGCCCGGGCCGGGACGAGTGTGCCGACGACGGCGAAGGACGCGAGCAGCGCACCGGCGGCCACGACGGCCAGCACGCTGTACGAATGCGCGGACACGCTATCAAGCAGAACATGCATGGACAGGTCGGTCAAAAAGAGACCCGGTTACCCACCGGGCCATGAAAAGGCGACCACCGGACGGCAGCATGTCCGGCCGGCCGCCTGCGTGGCCTGGATAGCGATCACGCCAGGCAAAACTTCAGAAATTCAAGCCGAGCTTGAGCTTGACCATCGAGAAGCGGTCGGTCGGATCGCCGACCTGTTGGTGGTAGAAGTACGACACGCCGGCAAAGTAGCGCTTGCTCGGGTAGTAGTTGACCCCAACCTCGAATTCGCGCTTGTGCGTTGGTGCGGTGTCAAATTCGCCGAGGTTCTCGTAGATATGGGCGGCCACGAACGCGCCATATTTTTCCAGGAAACGATGCTCGACCGTTCCGGACAGATCGTAGAAGACGCGGCCCCCGGCATTGCGCTTTTCGGCAAGCACGCCGGCGGTGAGGCTTGTGTTCGGCGCGATATCGCTGTTCCAGCCCAGGCCCGCCACCGCCCAGTAGTAGTTGTCCGTGAACGTGAAGTTGTTGTGGTGAAGAATCCCGACCGTCGCGTTCAGATGCTCGGTGAGCGGATAGTTATAGTTGATCTGCTCTTCCAGCTTGTGTTCGCGGACCATCGCGTTATCGACGCCGTGATACGAATTCTCGACATACTGCTCGATGCGAAAGTCAAAGTTGCCTTTCATCCAGCTCGGCGCGTAGTTCGCGGTCAACCGGTTGTTCATCGACGGCATCAGACGCGTCTGGGTGGACAGGTTGCCCGTCGCCAGATACTGCCCGGTGAATTCGTCCGCGTGGGCCACCCCATACCAGCCGGAGAGACAGCCCAGCAACGTTGCGATCCTGATTCCTGCTCGGGTTGGTTGCATTCCTTATCCCTGTTGTTGTTGACGACTCGCCGGCGACGTCTACGCCTCGAGACTGATTTCGCTTGTCAATGCACGTGCCTGGCATGCGAGAACGAACTGTTCACGGACCTCTCGACCGCTCAGCGCATCGTCGCGGTGCATGCTGACCTTGCCGGCGACCACCTTCACCTTGCAGCTGCCACACGTCCCGGCCCGACACGCCGAATCAATCGGGACGCCTGCTTCTTCGGCCGCGTCGAGCAGCGAGGTGCCCGCCGGTGCGAAACAGGTCGCCCCCGAACGGGTGAACGTCACGTTGGCATCGACGGACTGGTCATCGCTTTCCACATCTCCGTGGCGGCCGAACGATTCCGTGTAGATCTGGGCGTCCGGCACACCGAGACGTTGCAGCAGCGCGGTCGCCGCGACCATCATCGGTTCGGGGCCACACAGATGCACCCGCCGGTGCCGTAGCTGCGGCACGAATCCGGACAGAATTTCGGCGGTGATCAGCCCGTGGGGGCCATGCCATTCGTAGCCCGTGACGCTGGTCGGCAGGATCAGCAGCTTCAGGCGGGAATAGTGCCGCTTGATGTCGGCCAGTTCGTCGCGAAACAGGATGTCGGCCGGTGTGCGTACCGCAAACAGCAGATACACGTCGTGCGGCCAGTTGCGGGCCGCCAGATGTCGGAGGACGCTCAGCAGTGGCGTCACGCCGATGCCGCCGGCAATCAGCACGAGGCTCCTGGCCTCTGCGCCCGTGAAACAGAACGTGCCGCGCGGTCCCAGGCAATCGAGCGAGTCCCCGACTTCGACCTGGGTGTGCAGCCAGCCCGAGCCCCGTCCGTTCTCCTGCCGCCTGACCGAAATGTCGCAATAGTCACGCTGATCGGGTGCCGACGAGATGCTGTAGTTGCGCACGAAAGACCGGCCACCATCATTGATCCGCAGGCTCAGGTACTGGCCGGGCTGGAATTCGAACGGCAGCTGCTTGCGGTCCGGATCAATCAGCCGGAAGGTTTTCACGTTCGGCGTCACATCCGTGATCTGCGCCACGCTCAGGCGCCCCCGCCAGGACGGGGCCGCGCGGCTGCGCTGCATTTCGGCTTCCTGCGCGAGGGCTCGCCGTAGCTGCTTGCCGAGCGTGATACGCCACGCGATCAGCGCCGTACAAACCAGCGCACAGGCTTCGATGAAGATCTTGCCGCCGTCGAGGAAATCGACCGGTGTGCCGGGCTTGAGTGACGGATCGGCGAGCACCCCGTGGATAAGGAACGCCACGATCACCACGTAGGAGGCGTAGTGCAACTGCTTCCAGAACGCATACTGGAACCGCTGCCTCAGATACGCGGTGACGACCACGAAAATCAGCGTGTAGGCGGCGAGGCCGCCCAGTCCGTTGATGACCGGCTGCTCGGGCGCGACGATCGGATAAAAGACCGCGAGCACCGTAAAGTGCGCCGCCTTCGCCAGGGGCAACCATGCCGGGTGCAACAGTGCAAGAAAGAGCGCGCCATATCCCGACCACTTGTGAAGGCCGAACAGCGGAAGCCGCCGGTACGGCCAGCGAGCGACGGGGTTGTACTGGACCGACAGCAACAGACCGACCAGCAGGTTTAGCGTCATGACGCCCGCCGCGGCCAGGCCGACATACGAACTGATGTCGATGAAGGAGATGCCGAACTGCTGGATGAGTTGTGCTTCCATGGCTTGTTGCCTGTTGGTTCGAGGCACGGGACGGGGCGGACGCCCGACCGCACGGTGCCCCCGGTAAAGCCGCATGGTACGGATCGATGTCGGACATATCTCGCACGGGTTTATGACATTGCTGTCATTTTTGACGGCGCACGGTGAGTGGCCGCTCCGCCGCGCGGCGACGCTGCGCGATGCCCTGAACGGATGACGCACCACGCTGCCTCAACCCGGCGGTTGGCATAAGCGGCGATTCAGGCATGCGCTGTGGCAGGCCATTGGCGGCCCGAGGGGCCCGCCTGCTTCGCACATCGGGGCGTCGATTGGGTGTTCGCGAGTTCCGGCGCAAACTGACAGAAATGTAATCTTTCGGTTAGACGGCTGATCCGGGCCGCGCGACATAGTGACGGACATCGGACGGCCCGCGCCTTCCGCTTTTTCACCTACCGGGAGAAATGTCATGAGCAAACTGAGGTCCGCACTGGTCGCCGGACTGGCCTGTACCGTCATCGCGGCATTGCCATTGGGCACGGCTTACGCCAAGAAAGGGCAAAGCAAGTGGCCCGTCACCATGGGCGAAGTGACGGAGGTCACTGCCAGCAGCAATACTTTCGCGATCAAGGACGCCGACGGTCACATCACACGCTTCAAGACGACACCCGATACCGAGTTCGAGACGGAACGCGAGCGTCCGGTGAAATTCAGCTGGACGGGCAGTTTTGCCGACATCCAGCCGGGGCGCTGGGTGCGGGTCAAGTATTTTGGCTCGACCGAAACAAAGGTTGCCCGCGACGTCGACGTCTTCCTGTACGGTCAGCCAACCCCGTGAGGAGACGCTCCGATGCCTTCTGCCGATTCCCTCCCTTTCTTTCGGGCGTGGCTCGCCGCGCCGTTCAGGGTGGGGGCGATGTTTCCCTCCAGCGAGGCCCTGGCGAAAGCGATGACGGTGGAGATCACGTCCTCGTGTGCGCCGTGATCGAACTCGGCGCGGGCACAGGCGTGGTGACGCGGGCGCTGCTCGCGCGCGGCATCCCCGAAGACGAGCTGACCCTGGTCGAGCAGGCACCGGAGTTCGCGCGGGTTCTCGCGATGCGTTTTCTCGCTGCCAGGGTGTTGCAGCTGGATGCGGCACGCCTGACCGACCCGGCTCGATGTGCTGGATGGCGAGCGCGCGGGTGCGGTGGTAAGCGGCTTGCCGTTGCTGCCGATCACGCCTGAGAGGGTGATGCGGATACTCTGTGGTGCGTTCAGACACCTGCGTGCCGACGGTGCCGTGTATCAGTTCACCTATGGTTGGCGTTGTCCGGTGCCGCAACCGGTGCTCGATCGTCTCGGCCTGAAAGCCACGCGCATTGACTTCGTGACGGGCAATCTCCCGCCTGCAGCCGTCTATCGTATCCGTCGCCGGCCACGTGCACGGCACATTGGCCAGCGCGCTCCGGAGGCGGTTGGCGACTCTCGGGTAACGGATCGACCCGCGCTTCCGGCATCATTCGTGAGGGGTGAGCCAGTACAGGAAGGAATCCGATGAAGGCACTGATTATCGAGGACGACCGGAAAACCCGCGACTTTATTCAGCGAGGGCTGGGCGAGAACGGCTTCACCGTCGATCAGGCGGAAAACGGTGAAGACGGGCTGCATCTGGCGGTCACCGGGCATTACGACATCATCGTGCTCGACGTGATGATGCCGAAGAAGGACGGATGGTCGGTACTGCGGGAACTGCGCGACGCCGGCAGCGTCGCGCCCGTCATTTTTCTCACGGCGAAGGACACCGTTGATGACCGGATACAGGGGCTCGAGAACGGGGCCGACGACTATCTGGTCAAGCCGTTTTCGTTCAGCGAACTGCTCACCCGCATCCGTACCGTGCTTCGGCGCAGCCCGGCCCTGCTGCCCGAAACCATTCAGGTCGGCGATCTGTCGTTGTCGCTCACCCGGCACCGGGCAGTGCGAGGTGGCAAGCTGCTGCAATTGACCCCGAAGGAGTTCGCGCTACTCACGCTGCTGGCTCAACGACCGGGAGAAGTGGTCTCGCGCGCCGTGATTGCCGATCGTATCTGGGACGTGAACTTCGACACCGATACGAATGTGATCGATGTCGCGGTACGCCGGCTTCGCGCCAAGGTGGATGAAGGCTTTCCTCAAAAACTCATTCATACGGTTCGGGGTGTCGGCTATGTTCTGGAAATCCGGTAGTCGTCCGGGCCGGCACGCCGGCGGCTCGATCGCGGTTCGTCTGGCGCTGATGTACGGGCTGACCGCCTTCGTCGTAATCGGCGGGGTCAACAGCTATCTTTACGACGCATTGCGTGCCGGCCTGTACGCCGCCGATCAGGGCCGACTGGAAACCTATGTGCGCTCGCTTCAGCGCATGCTCCTGAAGCTCGACAGCGATGACTTGATGGAAGCCCAGCCCAAATGGCAGGAACGGGTTCTGGAGAATCCCGACTTCCGGTCTCGTATCCTCGACGGCAACCGGGTGCTCGCCGTCACACCCGACATGCCGGTTCCAGCGGAACGGTTCCCGGCTGCGCCCGCCGATATCGACCGTTTTCCTGCCTCGACCCAATGGACCGACGCGGACGGCACGCCGTACCGGCTCACCGCCGCGCTCGGTGAGCTCGATAGCGCTAAGCGCCTGCCGCGCCGTATCCAGGCCGCCATGGACGTCTCCCAGACCGAGGAAACGATTGCCCATTACCGCTGGCGCGCGCTCCTGATGCTGGCGCTGGGCACGCTCGCCTCGACCCTGTTGGGCTATGCGATTTCACAACGCGGGTTGCGGCCTCTGGTCGTGATCAGTCAGCACACCGAGCAGGTGACGGCCCAGGACCTGGGCCGCCGGATCGCGGCGCATGGCTGGCCGATCGAACTGCGCACGCTTGCGAGCCACTTCGATGCGATGCTGGAACGCCTCGAGCGATCGTTTGACCAGCTGTCCCGCTTCTCGGCCGATATCGCTCACGAATTGCGCGGGCCGGTGAACAATCTCGTCGGCGCGACCGATCTGATGCTCGCGCGGGAACGCACCGTCGACGAGTATCGCGAGCTGCTCGGTTCGAATCTGGAGGAACTCGATCGGCTCGCGCGCATGATTGACAGCATGCTGTTCATGGCGAGGGTGGAAAGTCATCACATCCGTCTGGTTCTGCAGCCGCTCGATGCCGCGCACGAGATGCAGGCAGTGGCCGCGCTGTTCGAAGCCTGGGCGGAGGAACGGAATTCGCCGATTCGCTGCCACGGTAGTGGCACCTTCCGGGCCGACGTGATGCTCGTGCGGCGGGCGCTCTCTAACCTGGTGTCCAATGCGCTGAAATACGGCGCGACGCCAGCGGGCATCGATCTGTACGCGCACGTGTCCGGCACGCAGGTCGTGATGACCGTGCGGGACTACGGTGCGGGGGTCGCCGACGTCCATGCTGCGCATCTGTTCGAGCGGTTTTTCCGGGGCGAAACGGCGCGCTCCCGCGATACCGAAGGTACAGGGCTCGGCCTGTCGATCGTCCAGTCGATCATGGACCTGCATCAGGGACGCGTCGAATTCCGACCTGGGGAAGCGGGTGGCGCCGAATTCCGGCTGATTTTTGCCGGGGCGATCGACGGCCCCAACGCGGCGGGCGAAGCGCCGACGGGCAGATCATCCTGACAGGCGAATGGTCCCGTCTTCTCGCCGCTCGCGGCCGCCATCAGCACCGGCGCCAGGGACTTCAGCAACTGTACGGCCAGCGCACTCGTGAACGTATAGCGTGCGGCATAGGGTTCATGCACGAAGGCGGTGACCGTGCC
This sequence comes from Burkholderia sp. SRS-46, assembly GCF_004343775.1. Lineage (GTDB taxonomy): Bacteria > Pseudomonadota > Gammaproteobacteria > Burkholderiales > Burkholderiaceae > Burkholderia. Next base: position 24,243 of record NZ_PTXL01000016.1, read on the forward strand.
GAACAACGTGTCGCCCAGCACGAACACGAAGGTCGCCGAGCGGTTCACCGCGCGGGAACCGATCAGCCGCCCGCCCGGACCGAACACCTCGAAGCGCTGGTCGCCGGTGCCGGTCTTGCCGGCCACCGCGACGCGGGCGCCGCCCGGCAGTACGAAGGCGCCTTTGAGCGACCGGGCCGTGCCGCCGTCGACCACGTCCGTGAGCGAGCGGCGCACCAGCTGCGCAATGTCCTCGGGCAACAGGCGTTCGGGCGTTGGCGGTGCCAGCCGAAAGCGGGTCTCGTAGGGCGTTCCGGTGGCGAAATCGAGCCCGCGCAGCGTGTGTGTCGGCACACGCAAGCCGCCATTGGCGAGAATGCCGGCCAGCTCCGCGAGCGCCGCGGGCCGGTCGCCCGATGCACCGATGGCGGTGGCATAGGACGGCGTGAGTGAGCTGAACGGATAGCCCAGCCGTCGCCACGCGCGGGCAATCTCGTCATAGGCCCCCAGCTCGAGCATGCTGCGGATGCGACTGTTCTGCGCGGCCCGATGACGCGTCTTGAAGAGCCACGCATAGACCTGCTGGCGCTCATCCTGACTGTCCTGCAGGACCTGCTTGAGCGTCGCGGCCGGGTGGTGTCCCAGGTACGCGACAAGCCACAGATCGAGCGGATGGACCCGCACGATGTAGCCGCGGTCGGCAAGCGAGAACCGGTCCGGACCGTACTTTGCGTACAGCCTGGCGAGCGTCTCGTCGGACAGCGTGCTGCCAGGCAGTCGCTCGCGCATGAACGCATTGAATGCGCGCGGACTCGCGTCCGGCTCGACGCTGCGAAAGGCGGTCGCGAGTCGCGCGGGGATCGGCCGCACCGCGTCGTAGAACTGCGCCCTTACGGCCTGCGGGGTCTTGCCGCGCAATCGTTCGTAGAACCGGGTGAGATAGACCATGCCTTCACGGTCGGCAAAGCGCGCCAGATACGCCTGCCGCTGCGGTGCATCGGGGTCCGACAGCAGCGGCGCCGCTGCCGGATTGGTGGCGAACATCTCGTAGCGCACGATGTCGCGCATCAGCCGGACGAACACCAGGTTGACCGAATGCTGGAACGCCGCCCGCACGGTCATTACCTGATGGTTTTCCCATGGCTCGAAATTCGCGAAGGTCTGTACCCCACCGCCGGTGAAGAACGCCTCGCCAGGATTGGCCGAGTAACGCCGTTCCAGCGCTGCTTCCAGCATCGCGAGCTCGCTCCGGTCGGACGCGTGCGCGAGGTAGTCGACGGCCCAGCGGCTCAACGCATCCTGCGCGGGCAGCCTGAGCGAGGCCAGTTGCGCCGGGGTCATCGCCGCATAGCGCTGGTGGAGCGTGGCCACGATCTGCAGATAGAGTGTCAGCGTACGGATCTTCGCCGTGGAGCCGAGGTTCAGCCGGGCGCCGCTGTTGAGGTCGAACGGCTGGTCGAGGTTGTCGGTCTGGACGCGCAGGACGTTCATGTCGCCGCGCCGTTCGAATAGTGTAAGGCTGACAGCGAGGCGAGCCGGATCGTCGCCATGGCGCAGCATGTTGAAGCCATAGAGGCCTGCGGCCTGCGCGCCCGCAGGCGTGGCGATCCTGCGCAGCCGCTCCGTGATGGCGCGCTGGGTGTCGAGGTTCAGGCTCGAGGCGGCGGTCAGGTCGAAGCGGTCGAGCGTGTAGAGATCGGGCACCCCGAGCAGGTCCGACAGATGGGCATGGAGCGCCGTCAGGGCCTTGCGCGTCACGAATGACGACGGAGGCGGCGCTGCCACGCCTCTAAGCCGTTTCAGCCTGATACGCAGCGCCGCATCGCGCAGCGCGGGGGAGATGATGCGGGCCCCGGCGAGCAGTCGCAGATAGCTGTCAGTCAGCCGGGCGAGTTCGGCAGCGCCTTGTTGCCGCAGGTAATAGGACGGCCCGCGCTGCGCGATGACCAGCGACAGCGCTTCCTTGAGGACAGTGGCTCGGCGCTCAAGGCGGCTGTCCGCGTGGTTCGGCGCACCTGATGCGTTCGCAAGCAGCCGGTTCGCCTCGGCGAAATCCTCGCCGTACCAGGCCCACAGGCCGTCCCCCATGCCGTCGATCTCGCCGACATCCGCCCTGGCGGCCAGGGGCACGGTGTTCAGATAATCGAGGACGATCCGTTGGCGCGCGGCAAGGGTGTCCGCTCCGTCGAGATATGCGCGTAGCGACGCCGATTCCATCTGGTGCAGTTTGTCCAGCGGCGTGCGGGTGCGGCCATTGGGCGAATGGCGATATTTCTCGATCTGCGTGGCAAGCGTGCTACCACCGGGCGTGCTGTCGGCCTTGACCACCAGATGCAGGAGTTGCTCACCGACGGCCAGCGTCAGGCGGGTCCAGTCAACGGCCGGATTGCGCGTCGGATACTCGGGGTCGAGCAGGTCGCGATCTTCGGTGTAGAGCAGCGCGTTGACCAGTACCGGCGGGATGGCCTCGAAGTCCGGATAGACCCGCAGCGGGAAACGTTGCGAGGCCAGCGTCCGGTCATCGCAGTCGAGCAGCGTGAGGCCCGCCTGGTCCTTCTCGTGATAGCTCGGAAAGAGTCCCTGATCAGCCGCGGCCACGAGGCCGGGTGACATCCGGGCCTGCCGGGCGATGACGAATCCGCGGGATTCCAGTCGCCGGGTGAATTCCGGAATCCGCGTGAAGCCCAGCCGAACGTCGTAAGGCCCCGACTCCGGAAAGCGTATCGATGCACTCGGACCGCGCTCCAGCACGAAATGGAGTTCACGTCCCCAGCGGGTGAAATAGCGCGCCTGCAGGCGGGATGAGGTCCACTCGTCGGTCACCGTGGTGCCGGTCGCCCAGGTGAGTCCGCCAACGGCGGCGAGCAGCAGGAGTGTGCGCCACGCGCGTCGTGACATTGGTTAGCAATCCTTCTGCACGGAAACAATTGCCTCGACGAACATGGCTGGACCCGAAAATCCCGGAGAGGCCGCAGGCTCGTCTCGTCGCTGGCTCGGCACGGCGCTCAATGGCGATTAGCCCAGCTTTCCACCAAGAAGTGGCTCGGCGAAGAATTTGACGACGTAAATCGTCGCTGCTGATATGTGGAAGTACCTGATCGCGGCAAGGTGGCGCACGATGCGGCGCGGCCATTTCAGGAACAAAAGGGCGGCAGAAGCCAGAAGCGCGATCAGGACCGGCTTGTTGATCGCCTCCAGCACGGCCATCTCCCCACCGTTTTCGCCGCCGGTTTCATAGAAAAAGTCCCAGAGAAGGATCAGCGGCAAATAGCCAAGCCCTGCGAGACGATGAATCCACACAATCGCCCGGTGTCGCAGCCATTGCACGTGCCGGAAGCGCCGGCTCGTTCGCGCCCACATGATCGGCCCGGTCATCGCGAGTACCAGCGTCGCTACGATATTGACGAAGCGCATTGGGTGGATGCCCAAGATGGGTCCGGTCGATCGCAGCCCGTCGAAACAGATGACGATGCCTGTCACAGCTGTAACGATGGCCACAGACAGCCACTTCTGGCGCGTAAGCTGGTTCATCTCGTGTTCTCCACGTCATGCCGATCACCTGCCTGCCCCAGGGATGGCATTTGACCGAGTCTTGCACAAAGAGTACGGAGGCGGATCACACAGAAGGCGGACGGGTTGATGACATTTCTGTCATTTTCTGCAGGGGTACAGCGTGACGGCGTAACGTGAAAGAAGGTGCACGGGAGCACCTTCGGGATGACCGGCGACACCCGTGTTCCGCCTGATCACGGGCCGCCCCATGAGCTATACCAGTTCGACCGTTGACGTACCCGACACAACCGCCGTGCCGCGCCACATCGCCATCATCATGGACGGCAACGGGCGCTGGGCCACGCAGCGCAACCTGCCTCGCGTCGCGGGTCACGCGAAAGGTGTCGAGGCGGTCCGCACGATCGTGCAGGCCTGTGCGAAGCGCGGCGTCGAATACCTGACGCTGTTCGCGTTCAGTTCCGAGAACTGGCGCCGCCCCGGTGAAGAAGTGGCGTTCCTGATGCGTCTGTTCGTGTCGGCGCTCGAACGCGAAACGGCGCGCCTGCACAGGAATGGTATCCGGCTGCGGGTCGTCGGTGACCTGTCGATGTTCGACGCGCGCATCCAGGAACTCGTCAGGCGCGGTGAAGCCCGTACCGCCCGCAACACCCGCATGACGCTCACGATTGCCGCGAACTACGGCGGGCGCTGGGACATTCTTCAGGGCATACGCCAGCTCGTCGGGCAGACGGAGGCCGACGGACATGCCGTGCCTGTCGACGAAGCGAGCTTCGCGCAACACCTGGCGATGGCGTACGCGCCGGAACCCGATCTCTTCATCCGGACCGGCGGTGAGCAGCGCATCAGCAACTTCCTGCTGTGGCAGCTCGCCTACACCGAACTGTACTTCACCGACACGTTCTGGCCAGACTTTGACGAAGCGGCGCTGGATGCCGCACTCGCGTCGTACCGCACGCGCGAGCGCCGGTTTGGCCGCACGGGCGCGTAACGCTTGCCTGAGTCGCACGGGTCGATGCCCTGGGAGGCTGAACCCGGTGTGGCGTCGCGGCGGCTGCGGTTGACGCCGCCATTCCGCGCCGCGGCACCGGCGGGATGAGGGCTCCGTGTGGCCAAGCCCCGCTGCGACAGTCGCACGCGAGTTCGTCGATGGGTTGAGTCCCGACGCATCTGCCGTCCCAATACGGCGCTAAACGTCAGGGGATGCGCGGGCCATCGCCGCGACGGGAGCGGGGAAGCGGACCTGCACCTTCAGCCCCGTGCCGTTTGGCCCAGCGTCCAGCCAGACGGCTGCCCCATGCTGCTCGGCAATGCGTTTGACGATCGAGAGTCCTAACCCGCTGCCGGAGGCCGTGCGGCTGCTGCCCCGATAAAATCGTTCCATCACGCGCGCCCGTTCGGCTACGGGGATGCCCGGACCGTCGTCGCACACTTCAAGGACGGCGCCGTGCGAGGCCTGGCGTACGGAAATGTCGATACGCCCTCCGCGGCCGGTATAGCGCAGCGCATTGTCCACCAGGTTGTTGAGCAGAATACGCAGGTTGTCGGCGTCGCCCGTCACGACCGCCACCGCCTGCTCGGCCAGCCCCAGATCGATCTGGCTGGCCTGGGCCATCCGCATGTGACCGATGATCACGGACCTGCACAGGGCAGACAACTCGACCGGCTGGGCTTCGGTCCGCGCCTGCGGATCGAGGCGCGCCAGGGCCAGTAACTGCTCCGCGAGATGGGCCAACTGACTGATGCCCGTCCGGAGCCGACCCAGCGCCGCCTGCCGCTCCTCCGCATTTCGGGTACGCTCCGCCAGTTGCGCCTGGATCTGCAATCCCATGATCGGCGTACGCAACTCATGGGCGGCGTCGGCGATGAAGTTCTTTTGCATGGTGAACGCCTCTTCGAGGCGCAGCAGCAGGTCGTTGAGCGTGCCGGCGAACGGCCTGACCTCGCCAGGCAGCCCGGTCGTTGGAACGGGCTCCATGCTGTTGGCGTTGCGTTGCGCGAGCTCCGCTGCCATCTGCCGCAACGGTCTGAGTCCGTAACCGATACCGAACCAGAGAAACAGCGACAGCAGCGGAATCAGCGACAGCACTGGCCAGAACAGGTGCACAGCCACACCGGCAAGCGCTTCCCAGCGCATATCCGTGGCCTGGGCCACGCGAATCCACTTGTCCCCGCGCTCGGTAACCAGCGTATGCCAGGTCTGATTGCCGACCGGAACGTTGTGCAGACCAGGTTGTTGCGGCGGCGGCAGATTCAAGGCCGGATTGGTCGTGTAGGTCAACTGTCCGTTGCGCCAGACCTGCAGCAGGACTTCATCGGCCTTATCGTCGTCGAAATGCTTCCGGGTGGACGCGCCCACATCAGCCAGCGCCACCTTGCCGTTGCCATCGACGCTGACGTGGTCGGCGATATAGCGCATCTGTTCATTGAGCAGTTCGTTCAGCTCGCGCACCGCTCCCAAGTAGGTGCCCGCACTGGCCAGCGCCCCCGCGAGAACCGTTGCTGGCAGGAGCCACAGCAGCAATCGGGCGCGTAGCGATTTCATACCGCGTCTCCGATGCAGTAGCCGATCCCGCGCACCGTGCGGATCACGTCGGCCCCCAGCTTTCTGCGCAGATGATGGATGTGGACCTCGACCGCATTGCTCGCGACTTCTTCCTCCCAGCCGTACAGACGGTCCTCGAGTTGCTCGCGCGAAATCACCGCTGCGGGGTTCTGCATCAGTTCCTGCAGCAGTGCAAACTCCTTGCGCGATACCGTCACCGGTTCGTCGCGCAGCCAGAGCAGATGCCGCACCGGATCGAGCCGCAACGCGCCGGCAGTCAATTCGACCTGCGCCCGCCCGGCCTGCCTGCGGATCACCGCCCGAATCCGGGCGATGAGCTCTTCGAGCACGAAAGGCTTCACCAGATAGTCGTCAGCGCCGCCGTCGAGGCCCGCGAGCCGGTCCGGCACCGCATCGCGGGCGGTGATGATGATCACAGGCATGGGATTGTCCCGTTGCCGTAACGTCCTGAGCAACGTCATGCCGTCCTGGTGCGGCAGGCCGAGATCCAGTATCAACAAGGCGTACGGGGTGGCTTTGAGTGCGAGCGCCGCGGCGTCGCCATCGTGCACCCAGTCCACTGTGAAGCCGGCTTCCCGCAGTCCTTGTTGCAAGCCCTGGCCAATCAGGAAATCATCTTCCGCCAGCAATAACCGCATCGTGTCCAGTCCCTCTCCGTTGTCGATGTGCCCCCCGGGCCGGGTGGGATCGCCTTGGCTCCGATGCAGTCGCCGCTCCGGCCAGCCGATCGTGCCGCTTGCCCGGACGGCACGCCTACCCGTGCGTGACGACGTACCAGGCAAGAGCGGCGATCACCCAGCCGATCGCGGTGACGATCCCCAGTGCGACGAGCCCTCTATTGATCCTCATGACGCTCCTATCGAGTCTACGCCTGCGTATCCGACAGGATGATGCTGGGCCGCGCTGGCTTAACGAACACTTAACGGTTGAAGGCGATCGACGGGGGGGACTCTTCCGGGCAGGCACCAGAACCTCCAAAAATTAAGCAAGCGTTAAGCGGCGCCCACCTAGCCTGTCGCAAGGCGATCCGATACGGCGGATCCCGATCTGCCCGGACGGGCCAGTGACACTCCGGAATCTGCGGTGCCACGGCCGCTCGGGCCGTTTCAGGAGAACGGTATGCGGTGGGTGAGCGAATGTCCTGCGGCCCCGCGGCCCCGCGTGCATCGGCTACGCGGAATCATCCTGCTTTTGAGGGTGGGCGGTTTCGCGGGGCATCGCCGCGCGCCGGGCGGCCCGGTATCTATCGCCAGCGCTGTGTCCCATCGAGCGCGCCGAACCGACGATGCCTCCAGCCAGGCGCCATGCGACACGGTGACGAGGAGCAAACCAGTCCGTGTCAGGACGCTGTTTGTTTCCGATATCCATCTCGGCACGCGGGGCTGCCAGGCTGAACTGCTGCTCGAGTTTCTGCGGCACTACGAGGCGAGTACGATCTTTCTGGTCGGCGATATCGTCGAAGCATGGCGGCTTACATCGGATCGGCCCTGGCCTGAGCAACAGCGCGGCGTCGCATTCGAACTGCTGACGAAGGCGCGAAACGGCGCCCGGGTGATCTACGTCCCCGGCAATCACGACTGCCTGTTACGCCAGTACGCTGGCCTCAGCTTCGGCGGGATCGAAATCACGCCGAATGCCCTCCACGAGGCGGCCGATGGGCGTCGTTACCTGGTCACCCATGGCGACGAGTTCGACGCGGTTCTGCGGCACATGCCCTGGCTGGCCAGTCTGGGTCACGTCGCCTATCATGCGTTGCTCGCCGTCAATACCATCGTTAACGTCGCCCGGCGTGGCTTCGGGTTGGACCACTGGTCGCTCTCCGCCTGGGCCAAGCAGAAAGTCAAGCGCGCGGTCAACTACATCAGCCAGTTCGAGGAAAGTCTGTCCGCCGAGGCCCGGCGGCAGAATGTTCACGGCGTCGTGTGTGGCCACATCCATCATGCCGCCGACCACGACCTCGAAGGCGTTCGCTACCTCAACACGGGAGACTGGGTGGAGTCCTGTTCCGGCATCGTGGAACACGAAAACGGCCGGTTCGAACTCGTGCGTTGGGCTGGAGCCGGACGGAAGCGTCACTCGGGCATCGGCAGGCTGCGCACCCGTCTGAGCCGTGTCTGGCGACCGCCCGAGCGTGCGCCGCTGAACACGGAAGATGTCACGGGGAGGTCATGAACGATGGCCTCGCTCGACTGGCTGGCATCGATCATTGCCAGCTACGGATACGTCGCACTGTTTCTTGCATCGGTCATCGAAGGCCCGATTGCCACGGTCATCGGGGCCTTCCTGGCTTCGCAAGGACTCCTGCACGTGGGCGTTGTGTACGCGATCGCCGTGTCGGGCGACCTGGTTGGGGATCTGCTGTGCTACGGCGTCGGTCGTTCGGGCAGGTTGCCTGGGCTTCGCTGGCACGCCGTGTCCGGCGCACGGCAGCAACAACGGTTCGCCATGCTGAAAACGCGCTTTCATGCGCATGCGGGCAGCACGCTCCTGGCCGGCAAGCTCACGCACGCGGCGGGTTTCCTGGTGCTGCTTGCTGCGGGCGCGGCACGGATTCCGATGGCGCGATTCCTGTGGTTCAACCTGTTGGGTACCTTGCCCAAGACCGCGTTGTTCGTCCTGATCGGTTACTTCGCCGGCGCTGCATACCATCGCATCGACGCGTATCTGTGGATCGCCTCCTGTGCGGTCTTCGTGCTGATCTTTCTGGGCGTCGGCCTGTACGTCCGACGGCGCGTGCGTCTTGAGCCGCCGGAGGCCTGATCCCATGCGCATCGCGATATTCACGGACAGCTTCTATCCCGAGCTCGGCGGGATCCAGGATTCGATCCTGTTGACGGCCCGCGCGCTCGGCGAACGCGATCATCAGGTCGTGATCTACGCGCCGCGTGCCGCACACCGGGACTATCGGGTGGCCGGTCTGCCGGTCGGCGAGGCCGATCTTGGGGAGAACGTCCGCGTCAGACGCCTGTTCGCCGTGCCGCTGCCCAGTTCGACGGGCCAGTCGCGCCTGGTGCTACCTACCGGTCAGCGCTGGCGCGAACTGGCCGCGTGGAGCCCGGACATTGTCCATACCCACACGTTCCTCGGAGCCGCCTGGGAGGCGCTCGGCGTAGCCAGGCGTCTGCGGGTGCCGCTCGTCGGCACCAACCACTGGGCGATCGGCGAATTCAGTGCGTATACGCCGTTGCCTGCCGGTTTGTTCGCGCGAACCAGCATCCGGGCGGTGACCTGGTATTACAGCCACTGCGCGGTCGTGACCGGCCCGTCCCGGTCGGTGGTGGACGAGATGCTGGCGTTCGGCCTGCAGCGCCCCACCGGGATTGTGTCCAACCCGATTGACACGGTGCTGTTTAGCCCGCCGACGGCGGTGCAGCGGCAGGCACTCAAGCACCAGCTCGGCTTCTCGGACGCCACCATTCTTTACGCAGGCCGGCTCGCGGTCGAGAAAAATATCGACGTGCTGATCCGGGCGCTCGCCGGGGTAGCCCAGCAGATCCCGACGGCGATGCTGGTTCTGGCGGGCCATGGCACTGCGCGCGGCCGCCTCGAACAACTGGCCCGGGAACTTGGTGTCGCGCACCGCGTGCGGTTTCTCGGCACGCTGACTCAAAGCGCATTGGCCGATGCATATCGGGCCGCAGACGTCTTTGCCATCGCCAGCACGTCGGAGACGCAGAGCATGGTGCTGCTGCAGGCCATGAGTTCGGGGCTGCCCGCAGTGGGCGCACGCTGGCGCGCGCTGCCCGAATACATCACGGCGGACACGGGCCGACTGGCCGAGCCCGGCCATCCCATGGACTTTGCCCGCCAGCTGGTCGCCGTCCTTCGGCAGCCGCTGCTGAGGGCACGGCTGGGCGAGCACGCAGCGCGCGGCGCCGAGCGTTTTTCCGTCCCACGAGTCGCAGCGGCCTGGGAGGCGATTTACGCCGCGGCGACCCGCGAGGACAAGGCACGTCAAACCGTTGCAGAGGAGCGTTCTCATGAAACTCAGCATCATCATCCCAGCCTATAACGAGGAAGCCTATCTGGGGACTTGCCTGCGGTCTGCGTCGGCCGAGCTGCGGGCCAATGCCGGGCGCGGGCCGTTCGAGATCATCGTCGTCGACAACGCCAGTACCGACCGGACCGCCGCGATCGCCGCCGGCTTTCCGAATGCGCGCGTCGTTTCGGCGCCGCACAAGGGTCTGACGCACGCACGGCAACGCGGTCTTGAGGAAGCCACCGGAGAGATTCTGGCCTATATCGACGCCGACACGCAGATGCCGCCGGGATGGATCCAGCGGGTGCTTGAAACCTACGACCGGGGGAATCAGATCGTCTGCGTGAGCGGCCCGTACATTTACGACGATCTGTCGCGCACCAAGCATGCGCTGGTTCGGCTCTACTGGCTGCTGCTCGCGAAACCAACGTATCGGCTGACGCGCTATATGGCAGTCGGCGGAAACTTCGCGGCGCGAAAGGAGGCGCTGTTGCGGGTAGGTGGCTTCGACACGTCGATTGCCTTCTACGGGGAGGATACCGATATCGCGCGAAGGCTATTCAAGGTCGGCGAGGTGATATTCGATATGGGACTGGTGATGCGGACCTCGGCACGCCGGCTGAATACGGAGGGGTTTTTCAGGACTGCGCTTCGCTATGCGATGAATTTCGTGTCGGAAGCCGCCTTCAAAAGGCCGGCCACGACCGAATACCGGGACATCCGCTAATGCACCGTGAGGCCACTCACATCGACGCTTTCGCTCGTCCTTCGGCAGGATATCATGCACGACCCTTCGAGCAGGTTTCTCGCACCGGGATGCCGGGCGACGCATCCGAGGCAGCATCCTGGCAGCCGCATTTGGAATCGCGCGCCGGTGGCCCACTCGGCATCGACCATCAACTGGCATTCGACCAGAGCGGGATCTGGGCCCGCAAAGTACCAGCTCGGACTGGAGTACGCCGTCGTGGCGGCCGAACTGGGCGGCGCACTTTGGCTCGGCAACCACAATGAACTGGGCCACACGTTCTGGCAGACGATGGATGCCTCGGCGATCTCGGCCGTCGCAGCGCAAGGCATGAAATACGCGTTCAGCCGCGTCCGGCCCGATCAGGGACAGGGCCCGAACCAATGGTTTCCAGGGGCGCTGTTGCCAGAGTTCTACTGGAGCACCCACGCGGCAAATCCCGACATTGGTCCAGATCCTTCCGCTCGGATTCAGTATCGGCTTTTCGAAACGTTTCTAGACACATCCTCATCCTCCATACCGCGGCATCGAGGGGGCGGTTGATGACGATAGGACGGGGCGTGAAGCAGGACCCTGGGCGGGGCGCCGGTGAGTCAAGTGAAGCGCACAACGCGACCGATGAGCACACCGTGCGGCCTGCGCCGACGCTTGACAACACCCGAACCAGCAACTGCGCGCCGAAACCGACAGTGCCCGACCTTGCCAGTTACCTGTTCATGCTGGTCATGATGGTGCTTGCGCTGACGCTCAAATTGCTCGGCGCGCTGCTCGCCGGTCTGCTGGTCTACCAGCTGATCCAGACGATCGTGCCGCGGCTCGGGCAGCGGCTGTCGGGTCAGTCCGCGCGCTGGTTCGCGGTGGCGATCGTGCCGGTCATCGTGATCGGTAGCCTCACCGGTGTGACGCTGGCGGTGATCGAACACGTGGAAAGCAATGTGACGAGCTTGCAGAAGCTGCTCGACCCGCTGGCCGGCTCCTTCGATCAGGCGCGTGCCCGGCTGCCGTTGTGGGCGAGCCCGTACCTTCCGACCAGCGCGACCGAAATGGAAACGAAGCTGATGGGGCTGGCACGCCAACATGCAACGCAATTGGCCGAAGGCGGCACGGACGCGATGCGGGGCCTGGTGCAGGTGCTGATCGGGGTAATCCTGGGCACGGTTGTCGCGGCCAGTGCACCGCGCCATCCGCGCCGGCTGCCGGTCGCGGCGGCGCTGACCACGCGGCTGACGCGCTTCGCCGACGCGTTCCGGCGGATTGTGTTCGCGCAACTGAAGATTTCGGCGATCAACGCATCCTTCACCGGGCTGTACCTGCTAGTTGCGCTGCCACTCTTCCACTCCCGGCTGCCGCTGTCGAAGACGCTGGTGGTCCTTGCGTTCATTGTCGGGCTGCTGCCGGTGATCGGCAACCTGATCTCGAACACGTTGATCGTGATCATCTCGCTGACGGCCGGCATCGGCGTCGCGATCGCTTCACTGATCTTCCTGATCGTGATTCACAAGCTCGAATACCTCCTGAATGCGCGCATCGTCGGCGGCCAAATCGCGGCGAAGGCGTGGGAGCTGCTGGTCGCGATGCTGGTGATGGAAGCCGCGTTCGGCATGGCCGGCGTGATCGCCGCGCCGATCTATTACGCCTATGTGAAGCGCGAACTGGTGCTCGCGGGGCTGATTTGACCACCGTTGGATTGCGAGAGGTGTCGGTGCAGGCGTCCCATTGGTCTACGCACATGGCAGCAGGGGAGCACCGGGTCCCGGTCGCGCGTCGTACAACTTCCGGGGTGATTGCCCAGTACCCACTTGCCCAGGTGTTGGTTCTCGCTCGAGGCAGGCACGGCGTCCCACGCTGCGCGTCCCGGGCGCTAGCTCTCAGGCGGGCGTCTGGCCACGCGCGCGAGGTAGCGATCAATCGCCACGGCAAGTTCATGCAGCTCGGTCGGCAAGCGGGCGGAGTCGATTTCGATACCTGGGTCAGCGCGTGCATTGGCGTCCTGGATGCTCTCGGTGATGCGCCGGATGGGCAAGATGGCGCGCCGGGCGACGAACCATCCCAGCCCGACGGCCAGCAGACCGGTGACAACCAGCAGTGCCGCGACCTTGTGGCGATAACCGTCGAGGATCTGCTTGCTGTCGGTCAGATCCATCGCGACCTGCAGCGTGTAGGGCTGGCGATCTGCGGAAAGCGCCTGCCCTGCCACCAGCAGGAATTTACTTTCAGCAGCGCCATGCCAGCGCACGCCGTGATCGGGCAGCGTATCCGGACCGGCCGGTTTGGGGAACGCAGTCGGGGGAACGGCCATGTCGACACTCTGCACGATGATCCGGCCTGAGCCATCGACCAGGCGCGACTGAAACCGTGGATCCCCGGTGGCGTGCTCCGTCCACCTGCGCACCCAACGCTCGGGCGTGTCCGTCGCGGTGGCCTCGCCGATGGTGTTGCGCAGTCGGCGAACCTGATGCGCCACCGTGGCCGTATCGCGTACGAGCAGTTCATTCTTGAGGGCGAGGTAGAGGTAGCTGCCGGCCAACGACAGGATGACGAGGGTTGCCACTGTGTAGAGAACCGCCAGCGCGTGGGCGATGGACCAGCGGACCAGCAGCGGCTTATTCATCGTACGGCTCCTTGAAGGATGACGCAGAGGGTCGTGCGGACGGCGCAGGCGCCGGCTTGCTGCGGCGGCGCCGGTACGCCGTGCCGGCAACCGCAACCAGGAGCCCCGACGCAACCACAACCCAGGCCCAGCGCGGCAGATGCTGGATGGATCCGGCGAAATAGCCGGCCGAACAGTATCCGGCCACCGAAACCCCCACGCCCACTGCGTTGGCGGGTGCAAACTGGTGGTAGCGAATTCCGGTCGCGCCTGCCATGAACGGAATCAGCCCGCGCACGATCGGAACGGGACGCGCCAGTACGAACGTTTTGCTGCCATACCGTTGCTGGAAGCGCTGCGCACGTTCCAGATACCGTGGTTTGATTATCCCGCTGCCGAGGCCGAGCATCCGCCCGAAAAAGAAACTCATCGAATCACCCAGCAGGGCCGCCGGCACCAGCAGCCCAATGATCCCGGGCAACGTGAAATCGCCCCGCGCGGCCAGTCCGCCGGCCGCCAGCAGGAGCGCGCCACCGGGAATGAACGGCGTCAGCACGAGTCCGGTTTCGCAGAAGATCACCAGAAAGAACACCGGAAAGACCCATTCCGAATGCTGATCGCTGAAGGCAACGATCGCACCGCCGAAGTTCGATATGAAATTGAGCGCATTCACTCATGCCTCGCCATCTGGCCGTGGGCCGAACATCAGGGACGTCCGCAGGCTGGCGCTGCTGAGCATCCGCGTCGGCGGTCCGGCACTCCAGGCCGACTCCGGCTCATCGCCGCAGATGCCATCGGGGTCGACAGGTTCGGTCGGTCGCGCCAATCGCTTCAGCGTGTCGGCGTCGGAAGAACATTGATGCCATGTGCAGATTTGACAGAGCCAACCCACAGATAGAGGTACTTCACCGGCTTCGGCCCGAAGCGGAAATTTGATTGTTGCAATGACACCCTCGCGCTGTTGTTGGGCGCACGCTCGTTCCACGTCGGTTCATCGTTCAGCCTGATAGGGGTGCTAATCGAAGGCCGGACTGTTCACAATCATGCCGCGCCCGCCAGATATTGCCGCGAGCCAGCCGCGTCTATAACTTCCGGCTCGCCACACATTCGGAGCGCGCCTTCCCTTCTTCAATGGCGGAAGTAGACCGAGTGCGTTGAGGTCGTACCAGCGCGACGTTGACCCGATTGCGACGTACCGATCGCAGCTGGGCCGTAGCTGGCGGTGCCGGCCTGGGCGGTCGCGCTCGGTGCGTCCACGCGCTTCAGCGCGGCCTGGATGTCATCGGGATAGTGACTGGCGTCCGAGGACGCGCCTGTGTAGCCCGCCAGTCGGAGCTGAGCGAGTCCAGCGCGCACCTGCTCGCGCGTGACAGACGGGTTCGCCTGCGCGAACGATGCCAGCGGAGCAGCGAAAACGGAAGCAGCGACAACGGCATAGATCAGGGATTTCATGTGATTTCCTATTTGGGCGCACGAAAGAGTAGGCGCTTAGCGATCGGCCATGTCCGCGCCAGCGCAGGACTGGCCACGACACGGATCCTGGAGCGGGAAGTCGCGAGCGGGGACGTACAGGGCGTAGAACAACGACATGAGACCACTCCCGTTCCTGCTGGATCAGTGCCGCAGCGTCATTGTTGCGACGAAGACCATGCTACGGGAGCGGTACCGGCAAACCTCCAACGGGAGGATTACACTTTTGTCATTTCTAGCGGGATCAACCGGGAGAACACACGATTCGGGCTGCTCCCCGATGTGGCGCCTTCTGTTGTCCTCCGCTATCGACCACTTCGGCTCAATCTTCTGTTGCTGATTGCTGGCGGTTCACAGTGCTTCGATGTTCAACACTTCCGACGCGTTGCCAGCACGCGCCATGAAGGGAATGTTGACGACTGGCGACCACGCGACTTTCTCAAGGTGTCCTGATATTCGATCTCACGCACGCGGACGCGCCTCACCACCATCGCCGTCTGGCGCCGGCACAACAGGCCTGCCGGATGACAAGTCGCAGTGAAGGTCCATGGGTCGATGATTCGCACGAAGCTACGTTGGAGGCGAGCCGGGCAGCCGGATCGTAAAGGTAGTGCCCAGGCCGGGCCGGCTGGTTACCTCGACTGTGCCCCGATGCAAGGCTATGATGGTTTTCACGATGGCGAGGCCCAGCCCTGTGCTCGCCTCGGAACGGGCCGGGTCGACCCGGTAGAAGCGCTCGAACAGGTGCGGGAGATGTTGCGCGGCGATCCCTTCTCCTGTATCGACCACGCGTAGCACGGCGTCGCCATTCGACGCCTGCCCAGCTTCGAGCGTAACGGATTGGCCAGCGGTGCTATGACGCAGCGCGTTCGCGACGAGATTCGACAGCGCTCGGCGGAGTAACGCCGGATCGGCAACCAGTTGCGCGTCGCCCGCCTGCGTCAACGTGATGCCTTGTTCGTCGGCGAGTGCTTCGAAGAAATCAATGAGTTTTCCGAATTGCTCGGCCGCGCCAATGCGCTGTGGCCGGATCGTGGTCTGCTGATTTTCGGTCCGCGCGAGAAACAGCATCGCTTCGATCATGCGGCTCAAGACGTCATATTCTTCCATGCTGCGCTCGACCAGTTCCTTGTACTCGGCGGTCGTTCGCGCGCGACTCAGCGTGACGCTCGCTGCGCTCATCAGATTGTTGAGCGGCGTCCTGAACTCATGGGCCAGATCGGACGAGAAGCGCGAGAGTTGTTCGAAGGAACGGCGCAGTCGCAATACCATCGCGTCGAACGCCTGGGCCAGTTCTTTCAGTTCGGCAGGCATCGGTGCGTCGCCAAGCCGTTCGTCAAAGTGCTCCGCGTTGATCCGGCCCGCAGCCTGGGCGATGCGCCGAACGAGTAGCAGTTCGCGGCGAATGCCGACATAGCCGATGCCGATCGCGGCCAGCACCACGCCAAGCCACATGCTGACCAGCTTGTGGCGGTACGCAATGAACTGGCGTTCCGAATCCGACAGATCCATCGCGGCCTGGATGATCCGCGTTGGGTTCGACGTGTCGGCGTCGACCCGTGCCGACATGAGCATCAGTTCCAGGCCACCGGTTGGTGAGTGCCATCGAGCGGAACTTGCGGGTATGCTTTCCGCCGCAGCCGGCGCGGGAAAGGCGGTCGGGGGCGCTGTCAGGCCAGGTGTCTCAGTCAACGTTCTGCCTGTCGCGTCCAGCAGCCTGACAAAGATTCCCTTGCGGGCCAGCACATGCGATTCCCAGCGCGGTGGCGCTGGAACCCGGGGTTGTCCAGGGCCGTCCCCTGACATCACGAGACGAACTTCCCGGATGTGCTCTGCCAGCGCCGACTCGTCCTGCTGGAGAATGTCCTGCTTCAGCGACCAGTAGAGGAATACGCTCGCGCCTAGTTGAATGGCGGCCACCGACACCGCGAACACCATCGTCAACCGCGTCGCGATCGCCCATGAGCGGGCCCTACTCATCACGCTCTTCCAGGATGTACCCGACGCCGCGCACCGTGTGAATCAGTTTCGGCGTGAAATCCGCGTCGATCTTGGCACGCAGGCGCCGCACCGCGACATCGACGACGTTGGTGTCGCTATCGAAATTCATGTCCCACACCTGCTCGGCGAGCTGCGTGCGCGACAGCGCCTCGCCGCGGCGGCGCAGCAGCAGCGCCAGCAGTGCGAACTCCTTGGGCGTCAGATCGATACGCTGGCCCTGACGCGTGGCTTTCCGGCTTAGCAGATCGAGCTCCAGATCTGCGATCTTCAGCTGTGTTTCCCGTTGGGGCGACACGCCCTGGCCGCGCCGCAAAATAACCCTGATCCGCGCCAGCAGCTCGGAGAACGCAAACGGCTTGACGAGATAGTCGTCGGCGCCCAGTTCCAGGCCACGGACGCGGTCCTCCACGCCGTCGCGCGCGGTCAGGCACAGCACGGGCAGCGCAGGCTTTTGCTTGCGAATCATCTCGAGTACCGACCAGCCGTCGAGTACGGGCAGCATGATGTCGAGCACGACAAGGTCGTAATCTTGCGTCAGGGCGAGATGCAAACCATCTGCCCCGGTTGCGGCGGTATCCACCTGCAGGCCGTTTTCGCGCAGGCCTTTTTGCAGATAGGTGGCCGCGTGCTCCTGGTCTTCGATGATCAGGATACGCATCGCCTTGACGCTACAGAAAGATGACTCATGATGAAATCCCGAACAGGCATATGGGCACGGCGACTGCGGCGATCAGCCCCGATCCTGCCCCGCGACACGGTTCAAGCCGTTGCCACGCACGGGTGATGCGAGCCGGTTTATCACCTCGATGCGCCGCATATTCTACGCGTATCGTGTCCCGGCGTTATCGCACGAATTTTGTCCGCCCATGAGAAACATGACGGAAATGTCATCAGCCTGTCCGGTTTCTGTTCGTCCTGGTTACCTATGCTGGGCCGGTTATTTCGTCTGCACCTTGTGAGGCGGATGAAGCCGTCCATCTTGCATGCAACGGGGATCGACATCACATGGTGTATCCGGAAAACACCGACGCCCCGTGAGGCACTTGAACGGAATCTGTTTTCATGCACATTCTGCTTGTCGAGGACGATGAACTGACCGGCTGCAGTGTCAAGGCAGGGCTTTGTCAAGCGGGCTTCACGGTCGACTGGACGCGGGACGGACACAAGGCTGATCTCGCGCTCGTCACTACCACCTATGCGCTGGTTATTCTCGATCTTGGACTGCCAGGTATTTCTGGCGCGGAACCCCTGGAGCGGTTGCGGGGCTCCGGAAACGATGTCCCAGTCCTCATACTGGCTGCGAAAGGAACCGCCGCCCACCGGGTGCTGGACGCAGGTGCCGATGATTATCTGGACAAGCCATTTGACCTGAGCGAACTTATTGCTCGCTGCCGTGCATTGCTGCGTCGCTCGCAACGACGCAGCGTGAATCTGATCCAGTACCGCGATCTGACCATAAGCACGGCAGCAAAAACGATCGCGATCGGCGACGCGCACGTCACATTGACCTCGCGCGAGTGGGCAATCCTCATCCAGCTTCTGACGAATCAAGGCATTCCGCAATCACGCACGCGTCTTGAAGAAAGCCTGTATGGCTGGCAGAAGGTAATAGAGAGCAACGCGATCGAAGTGCACGTGGCTAAACTGCGTAAAAAGCTCGGTGCGAATCTCATCAGGACGGTTCGCGGAATCGGCTATGTCGTGGAGAAGGCATGACGGCCGCATGGATAAGCCAACACCTGAGGCCGCCTGTTCTGACGAACATGTTCCAGTTCAGGCACGACATCCGTTCGAACGTTTTTCAGGACGAATCGGCCCGTTCACGAAGTACTAAAGCCCGGTCCCCGGCTTGTCGAATGTCCAGTAAATCATGCACCTGCACCTGCACCTGCACCTGCATCTGAGCGCACATAGCGACCGGAACCCCCCCTGGCAACGCGAAAAATGGCCAGACAGGCCGCGCTTGAATTGGCGCGCTGATCTCTTCACAGGGCTGTTTCGCAACCCCTCGCCCGCTTCGGCATTCACTCCCCCGAGAAGCTGCATTGAAATACTGGACCGCGTGTTGCGCTGGCCCGATTTTCACCTTATCATTTTCGCAAATGTCTAAATGAAGTCAGCCTTATGAGTTCATCCGCGAAGGTCATCATCAGCCCGGTATGCGAGATCACCTGCTTCGAGCAGGAAAAAGTCGCGAGCATCAAGGCCGAACTTGCCAAGGAAGAGCATCAGCTGCCGCGCCTCGCCGACCTGTACAAGCTACTCGGCAACACGACGCGCCTCAAGATTCTGCTGGCGCTGGCCCAAGGCGAGCTGTGCGTGTGCGACATCGCGCACGTACTCGAGCTCACGGTAGCGGCCACCTCGCACCAGTTGAAACTGTTGCGCGATCAGGGCTGGCTCGCCATGCGCAACGATGGAAAGATGGTCTATTACCGGCTGCGCAGCGAGGGGCTGTTGAAGGCTCTGCAAGGTGACCTCCGGCTGCTGGAGCAACGGCTGGCCTGATCGCCGCCGTCTCGACGAAGGAGTGCACATGGCTTCGCAACCGGCACTGGAAAAGGCAGCAAGAGGGCCTGCCTGCGATAGCGAGAGCGCCTGCGGCTGCGGTGCTGCGGCCTCGGTCAGCCCTGCGCCCGCGAAGCCGCTGGCCGCTTTTTCGCGGGCTATCCTGTGGGCTTTCGGTCTGACGATCGCCGTCGTCGTGCTCGTCGTGGTCGGTGCCGAGCAGCTCGGGCTGCTGGACGCGCTGAAGCGTTTCGTCCCCTGGCCGGTGTGGCTCGCTGGCGTGATCGCAGGCGGCTGGCCGATCTTCCGCAACGTGCTCGGCGCCGCGCTCCGCCGCAAGATCACTTCCCACACCCTGATGACGCTCGGCCTCGTGGCGGCGGTTGTTGCCGGCGCCTGGCCGGCGGCGATCCTGATCGTGTTCTTCATGCGGCTGGCCGACTACATTGAGCACTTCACGGGCGAGCATGCCCGCCAAGCCGTGCGCGATCTTACCGCGCTCGCGCCCGAGACGGCCCGGGTTGAGCGCGATGGCCGGGAGGTCGAGGTCCCGATCGGGCAGGTGCGGATCGGCGAGATCGTCGTCATCCGTCCCGGCGAAAAGATTCCGGTCGACGGCCACGTGATCGCCGGTCAGGCCACGATAAATCAGGCCGCGATTACCGGTGAGTCGATGCCAGTGGAAAGCGGCCCCGGCGCGCGTGTGTTCGCCGCGAGCTTTGCACAGCTTGGCCACCTGCGTGTGCAGGTGACGGCGGTGGGTGCGGGCTCTACCTTCGGTCGCGTCATCAAGCTGGTCGAAGAGGCCGAACAGCACCGCGCCAGCATCCAGCGCATCGCCGACCAGTTCGCGACCTGGTACTTGCCGGTGGTGACCACGGTGGCCGCCACCACGTTCTTCGTCAGCGGCAACATGCTGGCCACCGCCGCGGTGCTGATGGTCGCCTGCTCCTGCTCCTTTGCCATCGCCACGCCGGTGGCGATGATCGCGTCGATCGGCGCAGCGGCGCGGCGCGGACTATTGATCAAAGGCGGCAAGTATGTGGAGGCCCTGGCCAGGGCCAGCGTGGTCGTGCTGGACAAGACCGGCACCCTCACGCTCGGCCGTCCCGCAATTACTGACGTTCTCCCGCTCGATGCGGAACTGGGCGCCGATCAGGTCCTGTCGCTCGCCGCGGCGGCCGAACGCTACTCCGAACACCCGCTCGCCCATGCGGTGCGCGTGGCTGCCATCGAAAGCGGGCTCAGGCTTGCCGAACCCGAGCGCTTCGAGGCGATGCCGGGGAGCGGCGTGCGCGTACGCCTCGACGGCGCAACCATCGTCGTCGGCAGCTCCCGCGTGTTCGAGGGGCAGGCGCTGCCCCCGGTCGCGGCGGAACTGGAGGCGCAGGGCAAGACGCTGCTGTTCGTCCTGCGCGATGGGCGCCCGATCGGCGTGCTTGCAGCCATGGATACGCTGCGGCCGGACGTGCCCCAGGCCTTGGCCGAGCTGCGCCAGCTCGGCATCGAACACATCGAACTGCTGACCGGCGACAACGCGCGTACTGCCGCCGCCATCGCGCAGCCGCTTGGAATCGACTACCGCGCCGGCCTGCTGCCCGAGGACAAGATCGCGGTCGTCAAGGAGTACCAGCGCCGCGGCCACCTGGTGGTCATGATCGGCGATGGCGTCAACGACGCCCCGGCGCTTGCCCAGGCCGACGTGGGCATCGCCATGGGTGCCGCCGGCAGCCCGATCGCGATCGAGGCCGCCCATATTGCGCTGATGCGCGAAGACTGGTCCCTTGTGCCGGAAGTGCTGCGCATCGCCCGGCGGACCATGAACACGGTCAAGATCAACATCGGCTTTACCGCGATTTACAACCTGACGGGGCTGGCGCTGGCGTCGCTCGGCTTCCTGCCGCCGGCGATCGCCGCAGCGGCGCAGGCAGGTCCGGACTTCGGCATTCTCGCCAACTCGGCCCGCCTGCTGCGACAGGGCAGGCGACGCGGGAACGGGTTGAGGCAGGGACAAGAAGCAACACCAGCCGAAGCTGAAGCAGTCAACGTGCACGTAGCACGTATATTCAGGGAGACCTTGAGATGAAAACACGGCATCGGAACGCGACGCCAGACCGCAAACGCAGACTCTGGCTCGCCACCTCGCTTGTCGGCGGTGGGCTTGTGGCCGGAGGCGCACTGTGGGCCGCAGGTCCGAAAACGCTCGCACAGGGACTGCCTGATCTGCTGGGCAAGGCACAGCCGACCGTGCCCAAGGGCGCGTTGCAGGTGCAGGACCTGCAGGCCGACCCGAAAGGCTACCGGGGAAACATCATTGTGCGCGGTGTCGTCGCGGTGTCTTCTCCCGACGATCCGAAGCTGATCGGTCTGATCGATTCGCGTGAGGCGAGAGTCTGCCAGGACTTGAGTTGCGCGAAGTACTACCTGCCGACGAGGGTTGCGCAAAGCGATCTGAAGCCATGGGACGAAGTGGACGTCTACGGGATCATGACCGAGGACGGGAGCAGGAACCTGGTCTACCTCGCTGCCACCAAGGTCGAGAACCTCGGCTCGATCAAGAAATGAATCTCGGAACGTTGGTGTGGCGCAACCTGACGCGCCGGCGTGGGCGCTTTGTTTTCACGCTGGCGGGCGTGGCCGTCGGCATTGCCGCGTTCGTTGCCTTAATGACCATCGGGCAAGGACTGACGCGGGAGATCCGAAAGCAGGCACAGGGCCTGGGCGCCAATCTGGTGGTCACCCCCAAGGGCTGGTGTGCGTATGAGCAGATATCCGTGCTCACCGGGGAACAGTTGCCCGAGGCCATTCCGCTGTCCGACCTTGGAAAAATTCGCGCCGTGCCAGGCGTGAAGAACGCGGTTCCCTACCTGAACGAAAAAACCGCCTTTCGCAACCAGCCCGTGCCGGTGATCGGCGTGTGGCCCGACGAGATGCGGACCCTGCAGAAATGGACCGTCGGGGCCGGGCACTACTTCGTTACGCCTGACGACCGCGGGGTTGTCGTGGGTGCGGCCATCGCCAAACAGTTCAAGCTCCAGCCCGGCGATCTAATCACCGTGCGCGGTCAGTCACTGCCTGTGATCGGCGTGTTGCGCGAAATGGGTACCAAGGATGACATCGCGACGTTCGTGCCGCTGACCGTCGCCCAGACGATCTACGACGTGCAGGGGAAGGTCTCGTTTATCGCCGTCCAGGTGACCGACGTGGAGCGCATCGAGGCGGTCAGTCTGAAGATCCAGGAAGTCGCCAACGTGGCGGTGATATCCGACAAGCAATTGCTGTCCTCAATCCTGTCGATCGTCGGTTCGGTGGGCGCAGCGATGCAGGCGGTGGCGGCGGTCGGCGTGCTGGCGGCGGCCTTCGGCATCGTCAACACGCTGCTGACCGCCGTCTACGAACGCCGTCGCGAAATTGGCATTCTGCAGGCGGTCGGCAGTACCCGGCGCACGCTGTTCCTGGCGTTCATGCTTGAATCGGGCCTGTACGGAGTGCTCGGTGGCGTGTTGGGTGCGGCGCTCGGCTGCCTGGGCGCCTGGCTGTTCGGACCCGCGCTGACCGACAACGCATTCACCGCGTCGCTTCATCAGGCTCCAGCCCTCACACTCGATGCCATGACCGTGCTTTGGACGTTCGCGCTGTCCGTGGGGCTTTCATTGGTCGCGGGCGTGTATCCCGCGTATCGCGCGACGAAGCTCACCCCGGTGGAGGCGATGCGCTATGTCTGAGGCGTTGATTCACGTCGAGAACGTGAGCAAGCTGTACGGCTCGGGGCCAGCCACCGCCACCGCGCTGTCCGGCGTGCACCTGACTTTGCGCCGCGGGTCCTGGGTGGCGATCATGGGTCCGTCCGGGCATGGCAAGAGCACGCTGTTGCAGATCATGGGCGGGCTCGACCGGCCCACCGGTGGAAAGGTCCAGCTGGACGGGATCGAGCTCACCACGCTCGGCCACGCCGATCTGGCACGCACGCGGGCCCAGGCGATCGGGTTTGTCTTCCAGTCGTTCAATCTGCTGCCGCACCTGAGCGCGCTCGAAAACATCCAGCTTGCCCTGTGGCTGGGTAGGCGCGAACCGAACGACGCACGGGCACGTGCGCTTACTCTGCTTGAATCCGTCGGACTGGCGGACAAGGCGCATGTGCGCCCAGGCGCCCTTTCCGGCGGCCAGCAGCAGCGGGTCGCCGTTGCGCGTGCGCTCGCCAACGAGCCGGCGATCCTGCTGCTGGACGAGCCGACGGGCAACCTCGACTCGACTTCCGAAGCGGAGCTGATGAAGTTGCTGGGCGGCCTGCACGAACAGGGGCGAACCATTGCCATGGTCACCCACAACCCGGCCGTGGCCGATCGCGCGCAGCGCATCGTGCAGCTCAGGGACGGCCGGATCGCCGGGGACCGCGTCCATGACAGTTAGCCGGCGTTTACGGGTCGGACTGGTGCTGCTCTTCGTCGTTGGGGCGAGCCTCGCCGCGTCCGTGCTCACGCAGCGGCACGCCTCTCCGGCCGTCACGTTTACGACCCTGGACGGTCAGCACATCGGGTTGCAGGACCAAGGGGGACGCGTGGTTGTCGTGACCTTCTGGGCCACGAGTTGCTCGATCTGCGTGGAGGAAATGCCCGATCTTGCGCAAACGTACCGTCAATACCACGCCCGTGGTTTTGAGTTGATCGCGGTCGCAATGGCCTACGACGCGCCGGACGAGGTCAGGCACTTCGCGCAGGTCAGAGGCTTGCCGTTCCCCGTGGTGCTTGATACGGGCGGGGCGCTCGCGCATGCGTTCAGCAACACGACCGTCGTTCCCACCACGTTCGTGATTGATCGCAGCGGAACGCTCGTGTCGAAGACGCTCGGTGCGATCGATTCCGCGAGACTCCGGCAGTACCTCGATGCATCGCCACGCCTCTGATGCGGAAACCGGAACATGAACCATGCACAAACAAGCGCGCTCCACTGGCTCGCCGGTAGACGGCCGCTGCATCCATCGGTCTGGTGGCCGCTAGACATCAACGCTGCTTCGATCACGCGCCACATGGAGTGACCTATGTTTAGAAAAACATCCCCCATCGCTGTCGTCTTCATGCTGCTCGTTCTGCTTCTCGCTTCATTGGGCGCGATACGGCAGGCGAACGCGGACGACCTTCTACCCCCTGACCAGGCGTTCAGGCTGAAGATTCTCTTCAAGAACCCTCAGACGCTGATCGCCGACTTTACCCCTGCGCCGGGCTACTACCTGTACAAGGCCAAGACGAAGTTCGCCTTGAAGAATTCGACCGGTGTGGTCATCAAGGAAATTCGCATGCCGCCAGGCGAGACCAAGCAGGATCAGTTTTTCGGCGTCCAGGAGATTTATACGAAGCCTTTCCAGGTCGAGATCGCGTTGGAGCGGGCGCCCAACGCCAAGGGCGCGACCTTGCTCGCCGTCTACCAAGGGTGCAATGAAAAGGTAGGCGTGTGCTACCCGCCGATCCAGAAGTCGCTGGATTTCAAGTTGCCTTGATGGCCCCATCGCGCGACCGGCACCGATGGGACACCAATCGAGCACGTCTGCCTTGGTGTGGAACATGCAGTGTGCTCGCTTGTTGCGAGTGGCCGACCATGGCAGAGGGTTGACGAGGCGGCGCTTGGACCGCGCCGCTGGCGTGATGTTGACGGAACGCCGCGAGACGCTGGTGCGCGAAGACTATGACGACGAGACAGACTGTGTCGAATCTGTGACGTGACATTGCTTTCATTTCGCCATCCATAGCTGACCGGTTCTTTTCATCTCAACTGGGCATCACGCTGGTTCTGAACGGAGAAAGCAATGAAGACCAAAGTGCTGCGAGCCTGCTTGCTCTTCCTTGCCGCACTCCTCGTTCCGTCGCTGGGGCGAGCAGAACAGGCGATCACGCTGTACCTGAATTGGGTGCCGGGTCCCGAGCACGCACCGCTTTTTTATGCCCAGAAGATGGGATGGTACGAACAGGCCGGCGTCAAGCTCACGATCGCGCCCGGCGCTGGCTCCGGTCGGACCCTGAATGTCGTCGCAGACAAACCGAACACGATCGGTGTGGCAGACTTTCTGAGCCTGCTTGTCGCGCGGAGCAAGGACAACGATGCCGTCGCGGTCATGAACCTGTTCGCCAACTCCCCCTATATCTTTTATTGGTTGAAAGACAGTGGCATCCGCTCCATCCACGATCTGCCCGGCCACAAGCTCGGCGCGCCCGGTGAGGATATGGCAAGAAGACTCTGGCCGGCGCTCGCGCGAGCGAATGGAATCGATCCGAGCTCGATCACCTGGGTCGAGGTGGCCAACGATGACAAAGTGCAAGCCCTGCGGGACAGAAAGGTCGACGTGGTCACCAACTACTTCCTTGACAGCTACAGCCTTTATCCGAAAGCGTTCGGCGCACAGTTGGGCGAGCTTCCCTGGCGGGATGCCGGATTCAACCCTTACAGCAACAGCCTGTTCGTACCGGCGCACCTGCTGAAAGATGATCCCCAAACCGTATCGGCGGTGGTCCGCGCGACGCAGCGCGCGCAAGCGGCCTGTCTTGCCAACCCGGCGCCCTGCATCGATGCGTTGGTACAAGCGAACCCCAACATCCAACGCAACACCGCGCTTGCCAATTGGAATGCTGGACGACAATTGTTTTACAGTGCCGAAGGCCAGTTGCCACTCGGGGCATTTGACCCGGTGCGGGTGCAGCGAGACTACGAAGTCGCACACGAGCTATTCAAACTGAGCGTCCCGGCCGATCAGAAGACGGCATTCGACAACGAATTTCTCGACACGTCTATCAAGCCACCCCGGTGAGCCGTCACGGAGTCCTGTCGCCGCCCGACCGATGCGGGGATGGCCCGCGAGAACGCGCGCAGGTGAGGTTGACCCGTCTCACCGTCCGGCGATCGCCGAACTGATGGACTGGGCGTGAGCGCTGATGCTAGCGGGTGCCGACAAAGCGATCAAAACCCCGCTAGCCGACACACCGGAGAACAATATGCCGGAGACAAAACGAACTCATGCCAGACTGCCGTTCGCCCTGGGTGCCCTGTGGGCGACGCTGGCAATCGCAGCCCAAGCGACAACCGCGTCGACTGCTTATGTGACGACCGAGAAGGAAGGCATCGCCGTGATCGATCTCGACCAGATGAGCGTCACGAAAACCATCCCGCTCGGCGCCGACGGGCCGCGAGGGCTGAGCCTGACGGCTGACGGTGCGCAGCTGTTGGTCGCCAACAAAAACACCGGCGACCTGGCGGTGATTGATACGCAAAGTGGCACCGTGATACGCCGCGTGAAGATCGGCAAGAATCCGGAGTTTGTCCGCGTATCGGGCGATTTCGCCTATGTGACCCATGAACCGGGAGACAGCAGCGGCGCGCCCGCGAAGAAGGGAGCCGATGACGATAACGACGCGAATAAACCGTTCGCGCAAATCGCGCTGGTTGACCTGAAGAATTTCCGCGTGACCCGCACGATTGTCAGCGGGCATGAAACCGAAGGCGTCGAATTCTCGCGTGACGGCAAGACGCTGCTCGTGACCAACGAAGGCGACGACACCGTCTCGACCTACGACAGTCGCAGCGGCGCTCCATTTAAGACGATCAAATTGATCACAGGCGGACGTCCGCGCGGTATCCGGGCGGCGCCCGACGGCAAGAGCTATGTCGTCACGCTCGAATCGGCCAGCAAATTTGTCGTGCTCGATGCCGGCGACTATCACGTGATCAAGACCGTCGACACCAAGCTCGGTCCGTATGGCGTCAGCTACGATCCGTCCGGCCGGCGGCTGTTTGTCGCGGCAGCGCGCGATAGTGTGATCCAGGTGTTCGATACGGGAACCTATGCACATCTGGCGGACGTGCCGGTCGGCCAGCGTTGCTGGCATTTCAGCTTCACGCCGGACGGCGACAAGCTGCTCGTTGCGTGTGGGCGGTCCAACGCTGTCTATGTGATGGATGCGCAAAGCTATCAGCCCATCAGGCAGCTAACTGGCCTGCCCCTGGCATGGGGCATTGTGACATACCCGAAAAGTTCGGGCTCGATCGAGTCGCGTTAGCGGGGCTCGTGAATCATGCGCAACACAGTACGGCGCGCTGCATGGCAGGGCGGCATATGGGCGCCATCGGAAAACCGTGATCATGAACACAATCGGAATGCGGGCGCGTGCCCGCTACCCGCGTACTGCGGTGGTCCTGCACTGGATCGTCGCACTGTCGATCGTTGCCTTGCTAGTCACCGGCTGGCACATGGTCGGGATCCCGAAGAGCACGCTGGAACGCGCCTTCTTTTTCAACTTGCACAAGTCGCTCGGCATTGTCACCGCGATCTTCATCGTGGCACTGATTGCCTGGCGCATCAGGCATGAACCGCCACCGCTACTTTCTGCCATGCCCAGATGGGAAAAGGGGGCCGCCAACCTCAACCACCGCCTGTTCTACGTTTGCATGGTGCTGATGACGCTCACTGGCTACCTCACTTCCTCCTTCAGCAAGTACGGCCCGAAGCTCTTCGGCATCTCGCTCCCACACTGGGGATGGGAGGACACGTCGTTACGGGCTAACTTCGTGGCGGTCCATCGGGCCACCGCGCTCATCTTTGCGGTACTGATTGCGATTCACATTGCCGCAGCTCTGAAGCATTTGCTGGTTGACCGGGATGGTGTGTTTCAGCGCATGCTACTCAAATAGAAGTGCCCTTCTATGGTCAGCAGTGCGATTTGTATCGGAGTGGACGAAGCTTGCGGCGCAGATCGAAGCGCACCAGCTGAAGCGCCCTGCCCGTGTCCGGTTGAGGCATACCCTAACCTGATGTCAGATGCTTGGCGCAAGCCACGTCAGAATAGAGTTGTAGTTTGTATTTATTGACACAAACCGCCAAGGGTAATAGATTTCATCCTGACACTTTCACCTTTGGAGGCATCTTGCACGGTCAACGCATCGGCTATGTCCGCGTCAGCAGCTTCGACCAGAACCCTGATCGGCAACTGGAGCAAATCGAAGTTGGCAAGGTATTCACCGATAAGGCTTCAGGCAAGGACACGCAACGTCCCGAACTTGAAAGGCTGCTGGCCTTCGTCCGCGAGGGTGATACCGTGGTGGTGCACAGCATGGACAGGCTGGCACGCAACCTTGATGACCTGCGCCGCATCGTTCAGGGGCTGACACAACGGGGCGTGCGCATGGAGTTTGTCAAAGAAGGGCTGGCGTTCACCGGCGATGACTCACCGATGGCCAACCTGATGCTGTCGGTCATGGGGGCTTTTGCGGAGTTCGAGCGCGCTCTGATCCGCGAACGTCAGCGCGAGGGGATCGTGCT
Organism: Burkholderia sp. SRS-46; assembly: GCF_004343775.1. Taxonomy (GTDB): domain Bacteria; phylum Pseudomonadota; class Gammaproteobacteria; order Burkholderiales; family Burkholderiaceae; genus Burkholderia. Next base: position 52,892 of record NZ_PTXL01000016.1, read on the forward strand.
TGCCAAGCAGCGCGGGGCCTACCGAGGACGGAAGAAATCGCTGAACAGCGAACAAATTACCGAGTTGAAACGGAGAGTCGCGGCTGGCCATCAAAAAACCTTGGTGGCCCGTGACTTCGGCATCAGCCGCGAAACCTTGTACCAGTACCTGCGGGAAGACTGACCATGCCGCGCCGCTCAATCCTGTCCGCCACTGAGCGCGAAAGCCTGCTGGTATTGCCTGATGCCAGAGATGATCTGATTCGGTACTACACGTTCAACGAGACTGATCTGTCGATCATCCGCCAGCACCGTGGCCCCGCAAACCGATTGGGCTTCGCTGTGCAGCTTTGCTACTTGCGATTCCCCGGCTCCCTTTTGGGCGTCGATGAGTCGCCGTTTCCGCCCTTGTTACGCATGGTGGCCGCGCAACTCAAGGTGCCAGAGGAAAACTGGAACGAGTACGGCCAGCGCGAGCAGACACGGCGGGAGCACTTGGTCGAGCTGCAAGCAGTGTTTGGTTTCAAGCCCTTCACCATGAGCCACTACCGGCAAGTCGTCCATACATTGACCGAGCTGGCCTTGCAGACCGATAAAGGGATTGTGCTGGCCAGCACCCTTGTCGAAAACCTGCGGCGGCAGAGCATCATCCTGCCTGCCATGAATGCTATCGAGCGCGCTTGCGCTGAAGCTATCACCCGTGCCAATCGGCGCATCCATGCGGCGTTGACCGATTCTTTGTTGTTGCGCCACCGTCAGCGCCTGGACGAACTTCTCAAACGCAAAGACGGCAGCAAAGTGACGTGGTTAGCATGGTTGCGCCAGTCGCCCGTCAAGCCAAACTCTCGGCACATGCTTGAACACATCGAGCGTCTCAAAGCCTGGCAGGCGCTTGACTTGCCCGCAGGCATCGAGCGGCAGGTTCACCAAAACCGCCTGCTCAAGATCGCCCGTGAGGGTGGGCAGATGACACCCGCTGACTTGTCCAAATTCGAGGTGCAACGACGCTATGCCACTCTGGTAGCGTTGGCCATCGAAGGCATGGCCACTGTCACCGACGAAATCATCGACCTACACGACCGCATCATCGGCAAGTTATTCAACGCAGCCAAGAACAAGCATCAGCAGCAATTTCAGGCTTCCGGCAAGGCGATCAATGACAAAGTTCGGATGTATGGCCGCATCGGTCAAGCCCTGCTGGAAGCCAAACAGAGCGGCGGCGATCCGTTCGCCGCCATCGAGGCTGTAATGCCGTGGGATACCTTCGCAGCCAGCGTCACGGAGGCGCAAAAGCTCGCGCAACCGGAGAGCTTCGACTTTTTGCATCGCATCGGTGAAAGCTACGCCACGTTGCGCCGCTACGCACCGCAGTTCCTGGACGTACTCAAGCTACGGGCGGCACCAGCCGCCAAGGGTGTGCTCGATGCCATCGACGTGCTGCGCGGCATGAACAGCGACAGCGCACGCAAGGTGCCCGCTAACGCGCCGACCGCATTCATCAAGCCACGCTGGGCGAAACTGGTGCTCACGGACGACGGCATTGACCGGCGCTACTACGAGCTGTGCGCCCTGTCAGAACTGAAGAACGCGCTGCGCTCAGGGGATGTCTGGGTGCAGGGTTCGCGCCAGTTCAAGGACTTTGATGAGTACCTGGTGCCGGTCGAGAAGTTCGCTACTCTGAAGCTGGCCAGCGAATTGCCGCTGGCAGTGGCCACTGACTGCGATCAGTATTTGTACGACCGGCTGGAATTGCTGGAACAGCAGCTCGCTACCGTCAACCGCATGGCGGCAGCCAATGATCTGCCGGACGCCATCATTACCGAGTCCGGTCTGAAAATCACGCCGCTGGACGCGGGAGTGCCGGAAACCGCGCAAGCCCTGATTGACCAATCGGCGATGCTGCTGCCACACCTCAAAATCACCGAACTGCTCATGGAGGTCGATGAGTGGACAGGTTTCACGCGGCACTTCACGCACCTGAAGACAGGTGACACCGCCAAGGACAAAACCTTGTTGATGACGACGATCTTGGCTGATGCGATCAACCTGGGCTTGACCAAGATGGCCGAGTCCTGCCCTGGCACGACCTACTCCAAGCTATCGTGGCTGCAAGCCTGGCACATCCGGGATGAAACGTATTCAACGGCGCTGGCCGAACTGGTCAATGCGCAGTTTCGGCAACCCTTCGCCGGAAACTGGGGCGACGGCACCACCTCATCGTCGGATGGCCAGAACTTCAGAACCAGCAGCAAGGCGGAAAGCACCGGGCATATCAACCCGAAGTATGGAAGCAGTCCAGGACGGACGTTTTACACCCATATCTCCGACCAATACGCGCCCTTCAGCGCCAAGGTGGTTAACGTCGGCGTGCGAGATTCGACCTATGTACTCGATGGTCTGCTTTACCACGAATCTGACCTGCGCATTGAGGAGCACTACACCGACACAGCAGGCTTCACCGACCATGTGTTTGGCTTGATGCACCTGCTGGGCTTTCGCTTCGCGCCGCGCATTCGCGATTTGGGCGACACCAAGCTGTTCATCCCCAAGGGCGATGCCGCCTATGAAGCGCTCAAACCGATGATTAGCAGTGACCGGCTGAATATCAAGCAGATACGCGCTCATTGGGATGAAATTTTACGGTTGGCTACCTCAATCAAGCAGGGCACGGTGACGGCCTCGCTGATGCTCAGGAAACTCGGCAGCTATCCGCGTCAAAACGGCTTGGCCGTAGCGCTGCGCGAGTTGGGCCGTATCGAGCGCACGCTGTTCATCTTGGACTGGCTGCAAAGCGTGGAACTGCGCCGCCGCGTGCAGGCCGGACTCAACAAAGGCGAGGCGCGCAACGCGCTGGCCAGGGCAGTGTTCTTTAACCGGCTGGGCGAAATCCGCGACCGCAGCTTTGAGCAACAACGCTACCGGGCCAGCGGCCTCAATCTGGTGACGGCGGCCATCGTGCTGTGGAACACGGCCTACCTGGAACGGGCAACCAACGCTTTGAACGGGCACGGCAAACCGGTAGACGACACGCTGTTGCAATACCTGTCACCGCTGGGGTGGGAACACATCAATTTGACCGGCGATTACCTCTGGCGCAGCAGTGCCAAGGTCGGCGCGGGAAAGTTCAGGCCGTTGCGACCGCTGCCCCCGGCTTAGCGTGCTTTATTTTCCGTTTTCTGAGACGACCCCTGTATCCCGATGCGGATGAAACGGTCAACGGTTCATTCTATGGCCAGCTGCCCGGTATCGGCATCGCGGACCTGCTGTGGTTCGTCGCTGGTCGCACCGGCTTCCTGCGGGCTTTCACCCACGTGCTCGACCGCTACGTCAAGCACGATGCCGACCCGCGCGAGATCCTCGCCTGCGTGGTCGCCATGGGCACCAACATGGGGTTGGGCAAGATGGCCGAGGTCTCGGGACTCAGCTACGCGTCGATGGCGTCGACCGCACGCAATTATCTGCGTCTCGAAACCCTCCATGCTGCCAACGATGCAATCAGCAACGGCACCGCCAGGCTGCCAGCCTTCCATCTGTTCGACATCCGCGACGAAGTGCACTCGAGCAGTGACGGACAACGCTTCGAGACGCAGATTGACACCTTCACCGCACGGCACTCGCCCAAGTATTTCGGTCTGGAAAAGGGCGTAAGCGCCAATACCATGGTTGCCAACCACGTGCCGGTCAACGCAACTGTCATCGGCACGCACGAGCACGAAAGCCACTACGTGTTCGATCTGCTCTACAACAACACGTCGGATATCCAGCCGGAGCGGCACTCGACCGACACGCACGGTACCAACCAGGTCAACTTCTGGGTCCTGCATGCATTTGGCTACAAGTTCGCTCCCCGCTATCGCGACCTGCACAAAAAGATGGGCGGCCTGGTCGGGTTCCATCATCCGGGCCACTACAGCGGGGACTGGCTGATCCGGCCGTCGCGCAAGGCGTACGATGACCTGATCGTCAGGGAATGGCCGAACATCCAGCGCATCATGGCCTCGCTCGCGCAGAAGGATGTGACGCAGGCAACGATCGTGCGCAAACTCAGCAGTTACACGCGGCAGAACCAGACGAAGAAGGCGCTCTGGGAACTCGACAACCTGTGCCGCACGCTCTACATCCTCGAATTCATCGACGATGTCGGTCTGCGCCAGAGCGTCCAGAAGGCCCTGAACCGCGGCGAGGCGTACCACCGGCTGCGACGGGCGATCGCCTACGTCAACAGCGGGAAATTTCGTGTCCAGACCGAAGCAGAGCAGCAGATCTGGAACGAGTGCTCGCGACTGATCGCCAACGCGATCATCCATTACAACACGGTGCTGCTTTCACGCGTGTACGAGCAGAAACATGCCGCAGGCGACCACGACGCGATGGCGCTGATCGCCGGAATGTCGCCCGTCGCCTGGCAGCACATCAACCTGTTCGGGTCGTTCGAATTCAGCCCCGCGGACTCGAACGTCGACATTGAGACGCTGGCCGCGTTTTACGCCGACCCGACCTGGTGGCGTCGAATCCTGCGGGAGGCCGCAGATCCGACTGTTCTCGCGCAGACGGATGCCCCGTGAAGCCAGGCCTGGTAGGGGTCACAGGAAAATTTTCAATTTTCGGGGGATAGACAAAAATAGCCATCTTCTTCGCGCGCGCATCCGGGGCCGACATCAAGATCCCGAAAGCGGTCGACGCCGCGTTCGCTGGTGTCGACGACGAAATCTCGACCGCGATCGCCGCGTATCGGAGCCGGTGGACACGGAAGCTGGAGACCGCTCTGTTCGAGCAGCGAGCGCGGCTCGTCGCGGCCGAGAAGAAGCTCGCTGAGAAGATCACGAAGAAGGCCAGCGAGGACGTCCGGATCGCCACGAACAAGATCGACGCGGCAACGCGCGGGCTCGACGATCTACGACGGAGAGACCTGCAGGAAGGCGACTCGCGAATCTTCCCAGGTTGGTACGCACCCGTGCTGATCGAGCTCGACGGCAAGCGCCTGGTCGTGCCGATGCGATACCGCTGTCGCATTCCCGGCTGGACCGAGGCGGACGAGAAGCAAAAGCCCGGAGCTTACAACGCGAGAATGAGCAGCCTTTCGACGGCCTGGCGCAAGGTTTTCGGCTTCACGCATGGCATCGTGCTCGCCGACGCCTTTTTCGAGCACGTAAAGCGCGACGGCAAGGATGTGGTGCTGCGCTTCGATCCCGCACCGCCGCAGCACATGCAGCTCGCCTGCTTGTGGACGCGTACGGAAATCCCCGGCGCGGACGACCTCTGGTCGTTCGCGTTGATCACCGACGATCCGCCGCCGGAAGTCGCGGCCGCCGGACACGACAGGTGCGTGACCCCACTGAAATCGTCGAACGTCGACGCCTGGCTCGCGCCGGATCCGAGCCGGCGCGCGCAGCTGCGCGAGATCCTCGCCGACCACGAGCGGCCGTACTACGAGCACCAGCTGGCCGCGTAGGCGGAAGGGGTTGATGGGTCGGAAAGCTGTGGCATACTGTATAAACGTACAGTGCTTTAGAAGCCGACCCCATGCACCCCGCCCTCGCCCATCCGGAAGCGATTCATCCGAGTCTGTGGAAGGCGTCGCAACTGCCCCGTTCCGGCACGCGCGGCGTCGACACTGGCCATCCCGCGCTGACCGCCGAGCTGCCCGGCGGCGGCTGGCCGGCCGGCGCGCTGGTCGAGCTGCTCGCGCAGCAGGCCGGCATCGGCGAGTTGCGGCTGCTCGCACCGGTGCTCGCGCGCGCGGCTGGCAAGCCAGTCGTGCTGATCCAGCCGCCGCACGCGTTGCAGCCGCTCGCGCTCGCGTATTGGGGGGTTGACTCATCCGGCTTCGTGACGCTGCCGGCGCCGCGCACGGCTGATGCACTGTGGGCTGCCGAACAGGCGTTGCGCGCCGGCACCTGCGCCGCGGTGCTGCTCTGGCAGTCGCATGTCCGCACGGATGCTCTGCGCCGCCTGAACCTGGCCGCGCAGAGCGGATCTGCCCTCTTTTTCGTGTTCCGGCCGGCTGCCGCCGCGCGCGACGCGTCGCCGGCGCCACTGCGGCTCACGCTGACCCCGAAGCGCGACGGCATCGATGTCACGTTCGTGAAGCGCCGCGGGCCGACGCGCGACACGCCACTGTTCGTCCCGTTGTCTCCCTCTCCCATTTTGTTGAACCGCCATGCCCGTGTGGATCGGCGTGCATCTGCCGCACCTCAACCTCGAAACGTTCCGGCCGCGATCGCCGGCGCCGTCGCCTGACGATGCGCGCGGGCTCGTCGTGCTCGAAAGCGGCCGCGTCGTGGCGCTCGATCGCGCCGCACGCGTGCTCGGCATCGTCCCTGGCATGCGCCGGGGGGGCGTGCTGTCGCTCGCGCCGGACGCGCAGATCCGCGAGCGCGACGCCGCGCGCGAGCGCGAGCTGGTGCTCGGCGTCGCCTATGCGCTGCTGCAGTTCACGCCGAGCGTCGTGGACGCCGACGAAGCCGTGGTGCTGCTCGACGTGACGGCCAGCCTGCGTCTGTTTCACGGCATCCGCGCGCTGCGCCGACGCGTGCGCGACGTCGTCGCGTCGTTCGGCGTCACGGCAGCGGTATCCGTCGCGTCGACCGGCCCAGCCGCGTGGATGGTCGCCCGCGGCCTGCGCGGCGGGCTCGCGCTTTCCGCACGATCGCTGCGCCGCGCGCTCGCACGCGTGCCGCTCGTCGTGGCGCCCGAGGCACGCCGGTATGCGACCTGGTTCGACGAGCTGGGCTGCGAGACGCTGGCCGACCTGCAGCGCTTGCCGCGCGCCGGGCTGAAAAAGCGCTGCGGCCTGCCTCTCCTCGACTGGCTCGACCAGGTCGCTGGCACCGCGCCGGCCGCCTACGACTGGCTCGACATGCCGCCGTCGTTCGACACGCGCGTCGAACTGATGGACCGCGTCGAGCACGCCGAGGCGCTGCTGTTCGTCGCGCGCCGGCTGATCCTGCAGCTGACCGGATGGCTCGCCGCGAAACAGCTGGACGTCGCTGCGTTCGCGCTGCTGCTCGAGCACGAGCGCGGCCGCGACGCGATCGCGCCGACCGAGATCGAAATTGTGCTCGGCGCCCCTACCCGATTCGAGGAACACCTGACGCGGCTCGTCAAGGAGCGGCTCGGCCACGTCAAGCTCGCCGGGCCCGTGATTGCGGTGCGCCTAGTCGCCCGCAGCGTGCAGGAGGCGGCCGCGCCGAGCGACTCGCTGTTCCCGGAGCCCGGCGGCACGCCGCAAGATCATGCGCGGCTGCTCGAACTGCTGACCGCGCGGCTCGGCGCGGAAAACGTGCTCGTCCCGGCTCCCATGGCCGACTACCGTCCGGAGCCGGCCGCCCGATGGATGCCGATGCGCGACGCGCCGAAAGCGGCTCCGCTGCCGGCGGATCTGCCGCGCCCGGCGTGGCTGCTCGCCAAGCCCGTACCGCTGCTCATGCGACATCATCGGCCGTTCTACGGCACGCCGCTGCGCATGGTGTCGCCCGGCGAGCGCATCGAAGGCGGCTGGCAGGACGGGCAGACCGTGACGCGCGACTACTTCGTGGCCGAGGACGACAACGGCGTCTGCTACTGGATCTACAAGGAGCGGCCGACGGCCAGCGACGAAAACGAAGCGCGCTTCTTCCTGCACGGCCTGTTCGGCTGATCCCCCATGGACGCCGGCAGTTTCGGCGCCTTGCCCGCTTACGCGGAACTCCAAGTCGCCTCCGATTTCTCTTTCCTGCTCGGCGCGTCGCGCGCCGAGGAATACGTCGCACGCGCGGCGCAGCTCGGCTACAGCGCGATCGCGATTACCGACGAGTGCTCGCTCGCCGGCGTCGTGCGTGCGCACGTCGAGGCGAAGGCGGCGAATATGCCGCTCATCATCGGTTCGCACTTCCGGCTGACGGCACCCGACGGCGCGCCGGCGATCGCATTCTCCGCGCTCGCGATGAACCGTGACGGTTACGGCAACCTCTGTGAATTGGTCTCGCTCGGGCGCATGCGCGGCAAGAAAGGAACCTACCGGCTCGCACCACTCGATATCGAGCATCCGGAAGCGCCCTTCACCCATCTGCGCGGCCTGCCCGACTGCATCGCGATCCTGTCGCCTGACTTCCCGGCCAACGAGCGACGGCTCGACGCGCAGGTCGAGTGGATCGCGCGCGTGTTCGGCGATCGCGCATGGGTGGCGCTCACGCTGCACGCACGTGCGATGGATGACATCCACCGCGGCGTGGTCGAGCGCGTCGCTGCGCGCCACGGCGTGCCGGTGGTGGCCACCAGCTGGCCGCTGATGCACGTGCGATCGCGCAAGCCGCTGCAGGACGTGCTCACCGGAATCCGGGTCGGCCGGCCGGTGTCCGAGTGCGGCTACGAGCTCGCGCCGAACGCCGAGCGGCACCTGCGGTCGCGCTTGCGGCTCGCGAACCTCTATCCGGCCGGCGCGCTCGAGGAAACGGTGCGCGTCGCCCGGCGCTGTACCTTCTCGCTCGACGATCTGAAGTACGAGTATCCCGACGAAGTCGTGCCGGCCGGCTACGATGCTGCGACTTACCTGCGCGAACAGACCTACATCGGCGCGCGCCGGCGCTTTCCGGCCGGTATCCCGGTCGACGTCCAGGGGCAGATCGAACATGAGCTGCAGCTGATCGCCGACTTGAAGTACGAGGCGTATTTCCTCACGGTATACGACATCGTGCAGTTCGCACGCGAGCAAGGCATCTTGTGCCAGGGACGCGGTTCGGCCGCGAACTCGTCGGTCTGTTACTGCTTGGGCGTGACCGAGGTGGATCCGTCGCGCCAGTCGATGCTGTTCGAGCGGTTCATCAGCAAGGAGCGCAACGAGCCGCCGGATATCGACGTCGATTTCGAACATCAGCGGCGCGAAGAGGTGATGCAGTACATCTACCGCAAGTACGGACGTGATCGCGCTGCGCTGACGGCGGCCGTCACGACATACCGGCCACGTAGCGCGTTGCGGGAAGCCGGCAAAGCGCTCGGTGTAGATCCGGCGATCGTCGACCGCGTGGCGAAGCAGCATCACTGGTTCGACTCCCGCGCCGATCTGCTGCAGCGGTTTGCCGAGGCCGGTCTCGATCCCGAAGCGCCGTTGAACCAGCAGTGGGCCGCATTCGCCGCGCAGCTGCTGGGCTATCCACGGCACCTGTCGCAGCACTCGGGCGGCTTCGTGATCAGCCGCGGCAAGCTCACGCGGCTCGTACCGGTCGAGAACGCCGCGATGGACGATCGCACGATCATCCAGTGGGACAAGGACGATATCGAGGCCCTCGGCATCCTCAAGATCGACGTGCTCGCGCTAGGCATGCTGTCGATGGTGCGCCGCGCGCTCGACATGATCTCGGAAAAGCGCGGCGAGACGTTCGAGTTGCAAGACATCCCGGCCGAAGACAAGGCCACCTACGACATGCTGTGCGACGGCGACAGCATGGGCGTATTTCAGGTCGAGTCGCGCGCGCAGATGTCGATGCTCCCGCGCCTGCGGCCGCAGTGCTTCTACGACCTTGTGATCGAGGTCGCGATTGTGCGGCCAGGCCCGGTGCAGGGCGGCATGGTGCATCCGTTCCTGCGCCGGCGTCAGCGGCTGGAGCCCGTCACGTACCCGTCACCCGACGTCGAGAAGGCGTTGAAGCGCACGCTCGGCGTGCCGATCTTCCAGGAACAGGTCATGCAGGTGGCGATGCTCGCGGCCGGCTTCTCGGCCGGCGAGGCCGACCAGCTGCGGCGCGCGATGGCGGCCTGGAAGCGCAAGGGCGGCCTGGAGCCGTATCACGAGCGGCTCGTCAGCGGCATGCTCGCGCGCGGCTACGATCACGAATTCGCCGAGGCGATCTTCGCGCAGATCAAAGGCTTCGGTGATTACGGCTTCCCGGAGAGCCACGCGGCCAGCTTCGCCCTGCTCGTCTACTCGAGCGCGTGGTTGCGCTGTCACGAGCCGGGCATCTTCCTCGCTGCGCTGCTGAACAGCCAACCGATGGGCTTCTACACGCCGTCGCAGCTGCTGCAGGATGCGCGCCGGCGCGGGGTCGAGGTGCTGCCCGTCGACGTGAACGTGAGCACATGGGACTCCGCGATCGAAGGGCCGACCACATCGTCGCCCGTGCGGCTGGGTTTCTCGCTGCTGCGCGGCATGCGCGAAGACGTGGCCGGGCGCATCGAGCTCGCGCGCGCGGTGCGACCGTTCGTCGACGTCGCGGACCTCGCGCGGCGGGCGCAGCTCGACCGGCACGACCTGCAGGTGCTCGCGCGCGCGAACGCGCTACGCTCGCTCGCCGGCGGCAACCGGCGTGCCGCGCTCTGGCTAGCGGCCGCTGCCGTGCCCGATCGGGATCTCCTGCGCGGCACCGAGCGCGACGACGCGGTGCCGGCGCTGCCGCAGGCGTCCGAAGGCAAGGAGATCGTGACCGACTACAACGCGATGGGCTTCACGCTCGGCAGGCACCCGCTGGCGCTGCTGCGCGATCGCCTGGCACTCGATCGTCTCCAGTCGGCCGAACAGCTTGCAACGCTGCGCAGCGGGCAGCTCGCTCGAGCATGCGGATTGGTCACGGTTCGGCAGCGGCCGGGCACGGCCAACGGCGTGCTGTTCATGACGCTCGAGGACGAGACGGGCCAGGTGAACGTGATCCTGTGGCCCGGCCTGCTGGAGAAGTTCCGGAAGGAAGCGCTCGGCGCCGCACTGCTCGCCGTCTACGGCGTGTGGCAGGCCGAGGGAAAAGTGCGGCATCTGATCGCGAGCAAGCTTGTCGACAGGACCGAGTTGCTCGGTGCGCTACCGACGACGTCGCGGGAATTCTGCTAATCGATCATCACCAAACAAGAAGCCGCGTCACTGGCCTGCGAAGACGGGCATTCTTTCAGGCTGCAATCGCGCCACGCGACGACGCACGCACGACATGCACCAGGTCATTCTTGTCGATCGTCCAGCTGACTAAGAAGCCCTCTTTCACGAGTTCGTCGAGCGCCTTCTTCAAGTTCGCGCGAAAGTGGAACAACTCTTTCGTCTGCGAACCGCACTGACGATGAAGGAAACGTACGGAATGCGCGAATGGCACTGCATGCGTGTGGTAGTACGTATGCAACCATTTCGACAACTCATATCGCAGTCGCTGACGCTGCTCGCGCGCCAGCCGCGTGTAGTCGTCGTCAGAGAATAGCGCAACGATTTCCGGTTCCACGTACGCCACCCATCGCGTCTTCCCGTCAGTTCCCGTTTCGGTGCCTTCCTTCCAAAGGAATTTACGGATTAACGACCCGACAAACCCCTTTTTGTTGCCCGTGAAGCGAACCTTGACCTGCCCCGCTTGCAGCCGCTCCAGCGTCGTCACAAGCCTGTCGTAACACTTTACCGACGTGCCCCAGCCAAGCGATTTCAACACGCTGTAGCCTGTGAATTCCACCTTCTCGTTCAGCTGAGTATCCCGGGCCAAGTGAAGCACTTCAAGAAAGACGTCCGCGTCGTCCTGTCTAAGCTCTTCCCCGCTAAACGAAATTTCGACGCCGTCAACGCTTGCGATCAGGGCCTTCTCCATTCGGCTACGCGGCGCATTCGATTTGTTCACGTTGAACAATGCCGAACGCGCGAGGGCGTTTGGCATCCCACGAACGTTCGCCGGCCACAGTGGAATCTGTGTCGGATGAGATTGCGTTTCCACACCCGCGCTGCTAGCGCGGGCTGCGATCGCTTTCACCTGGTCGACGATGGAATTTGCCATGCGAGAAGTATAAGTACGTGAATTTCGCCATCAAGACCCTTGTCTCGTCTCTCCAGCGATGGTTCAGCAAAAAAACTACGGGACTATCGTGCCTCCAGCGAGGTATCACGGCACATTCGTCACTGCAGCGATGTTCCTCGTTCCTCCAGCGTGATGTCCCTATCGTGCTTCCAGCGTGGTGGTTCGTGCCTCCAGCGAGGCAACACTCGTATCGCGAGCGATGCCACTATCGTTCTTGCAGCGAGCGGACCTTGAAAAAAACACCTTTGCAATCAACCGTCTACTGCGGTTGTCCACAGTGCCTAATCTTCTTTTAATCTTTTTTAATCAACCTATCCATCGTTGGAAACACGATACCTATGCGCCAACAGAGCAGCGTCGGCAAGGTAAACCATCGCTGGAGGAACGACAGGGCTAAACAAAAACGGGTGTCACGACCATCGCTGGAGAAACGACCCCAGCCCATCAGCATCGCTGGAAGAACGACACCATACCGTCGCGGCGCTGCGCTGCAAGGTGAGTACACACTCTCGCGGCAATGCCCATCCCATATAGAGCATCGCTGGAAGAACGTCACCTTCCATCGCTCCAGAGACGAGTCCGAACCACAGGACCACCCTAGCTTTCATCGCTGCACAACCGATAGTCGTATACCCAGCTCGGGCACGTTCCCGTCATGAAAGCAATGCGCTCCAGCGTTATCGCCAGACCCACTCCGATATCGACTCCAACTCGCTACACGGGAAAGCAACCGCCCTATTCCTTAGGAAAAAGAGCCAAGATCTTTTCGCTGATCTCTGCTGCGACGTCCGGAGCCAACCCCTTCAGTTTCAACTCGATCCGGCCATCTTCTTCGAACGACTTGAACTCGCCCTTCGCCCCACGGAAGGTCAGTTGCTCGCGCGTCGACCTGGGTCGTCGAACAGTCCCCTTCGCAGCAGCTTTACGACGAGCAGCAACATCGCGGTAACCCATTCCACTTTTGGCCGCTTCAGAGATAAGGTCGAGGGTTTCCTCTTCCCCTTTCACTTCCCAGAATTCTCGAATTGCGTTCAGCATTTTGAGAGAGAGAAGTTCCGGATATTCCGCGGCGGCTTGAACTATCTTGCTCGGCAGTTGAGCAAGCGACAGAGTCCGGCTTACATGATCTTCCCCAAGCTTTAGCGCTTTGGCTAGAGCCGCTTGCGTCGGATAGATCTTCCGAGATATCAATTCCTTCCATTTGATCGCGTCATCGAGGGGGCTCTGATCCTTACGCTCTACGTTCGCAGCGCGGGCTTCCTCATACAGTTCCCGCTCACTTGCCGGTTTGGGGCGAATCTCAAGCCGCAACGTAGGGAGACCGGCTGTTCGAGCCCCGCGAAGGCGTCTCTCTCCGTCAATTAGTACGAGGTCGCCCGCTTCATCCTGATACGCACTTGCAGCCTGCCCCTGCCCCCGAGCTGCGAGCGACTCCGCCATCTCCGATACAGAAGAGGCTGTATAGATGGCCCGTGGATTGACAGAATTCGATTTAATTTTGCCAACCGGAACTTCATATGTTCGCCCAATTTCATATCTGGCGGGCTCTTGGCTCGAGCCAACCTCACCCGCCCGAAGCGGAGAGACAGTTGCTACCGGCGGCGCCATGCGAGGATCTCCCACAATGGGAGCCATCGAAGCAGCATCCTCCACCGCCGCAACCCGTTCGACCGCTACTGTTTTCTTCTTGAAAGTAGCCATCACTTCACCTCCGTACCATTGATCCGTTCGATGATTTCCCGATAGACCGCTTCCATCTCATCGATTGCTTTCTTCGACCGATCGCGGCCTTTCAGCTCGTGAACGGCCCGACCGGTCTTGCCCGTCGCACGCCAAGCTTCTCTCTGCGGAATCTGTGAATCGAAAAGTCGAATGTCTTCGCTTTTCAAATATGCTCGCAATTCGGCAGTCGCCTTCGCCCCTTCGACCGGCGATACCCGAGTGAGTACCACGTATGCAGGGATCTCACCGCTCTCATGCCGCGGACCCATTTCTTTAAGGGTCGCGAAGACATTCAGGGTCGACTCCACTTCCTGTTGATCAGGCCCGCACGGGACCAGCACGAGATCGGATAAAAGTGCGCATTCGAGCATCGTCCGGTAGTTCTGTGCGCCGATGTCAACCACAACAAGGGTGTACTTATTGGCGAGATTTGCCAGTTCTCGGGCCGGATTCGCTGGAAGAGCGAGTACTGGAATGGCTGGCGTGACCCCCTCCTCGTTTCGAATTCGCGACCAACTCATCGCAGAACCTTGCTTATCAGTATCGAGAAGAACAACGTCGACTTCTTCCGCTGCAGCCAGGGCTGCTATGTGCGTTGCTAACCGTGTCTTAGCAACACCACCTTTTTCCGCCCCAATCGTGATGACCATTTCACCTCCACAAGAAAGTGTTCGTTTGACGTTCGGAGTTTTATTCTTCAGTCAAAATAAGTCAATCAAATCCCAATATTTTTTTGGGATTTTTATTGAATGTGGTCACGTAGCAACGGTTCAGATCGGAAATACCACGATCTTGGCGCGAGCCAAGATCGCAGATGCGAAATTGAATGGTCTGCTGTGAACCCCACTTCTAACCGGTCTTGGCTCGAGCCAAGACGCGATTTCAAAAGAGTGTTGCCGAGCGTCCTGGAGTTGGCTCGAGCCAAGAATCGGTATGTGCAGCCAAGCGCCTATCCGACAGGTACATAGATTGCCCTCCAACAACAACGCGAGGAGGGCATATGGCACGGCCGACAAGAGAGCGTGGACTCCATGCACGGACACAAGCATCTGCCGAAAATCGGCGAATGCCCGAGTTCATCGAGCCGTCGCTCGCCGTCCTTGCTGCAGCGCCCCCCACGGCGGGAGAGTGGGGGTACGAGATCAAATTCGATGGCTACCGGATGCTCGTGCGTATCGACGCAAGCGAGGTCCGAATTTTCACCAGGAACCGCAATGACTGGACCGGCCGGCTACAGCACCTGAAGTCCGTCCTAGCACGATTGCCGGTCGACCGCGCGTGGCTGGACGCCGAGGCCGTCTGGTTCGATGCAGACGGACGTCCAGATTTCTCTGGCCTGCAGAATGCGTTTAACAGACGTCGGACTGGAGGGATCTCGCTTGTCGTTTTCGATCTGATGTGGCTTAACGACAATGATCTCCGGCCGTCGCCGTGGCGTGAACGCCGCGCCGCGCTGTCGAATCTCATTGCCGAAATTCTCGGGAACGAGGTGCGCTTCTCTGAGGCGATCGATGCCGACCCCGACGCCATGCTGGCCTCGGCATGTGCCCTCGGCCTAGAGGGAATCATGGGCAAGCAGATAGACGCACCGTATCGCTCGGGAAGATCGGACCGCTGGATCAAACTCAAATGTAGTAAATGCCAGGAGTTCGTCATTGGCGGATTTTCGCGTCGCAGGGGCGCCGCCAGGGGCGTACGAGCGGTCCTGCTCGGCGTATACGAGAAGGGCGGACAGCTGCGTTACGTCGGGCACGTCGCGCCGCGCTTCACGCCCCGCCAAGCACTGGAATTCGAAAACTGCCTTGTAGCCTTGGGCCGTAAGCGCTCGCCATTCGTCCGCGCGCCGGAACCCGAAGCCGATCGAGACTTCCACTGGCTGAAGCCGCAGCTCGTTGCCGAAGTGGCGTTTCTCGAGTGGACGCCGACCGGTCAGTTGCGTCATCCGTCGTTTCGCGGGCTGCGCGTCGACAAGCCTGCACGCAGCGTGACCCGCGAAGAACCGCGCGAATCGCGACGCCCCCGCAACAGCAAGTGATTTCGTCCAAACAGAAAGACCGATCGACCGGTGTGCCGGCATGGTCTCGAGTGCATTGCGAATTCAGGTGGGCTTGTATATGCTGTGGCATATGCCGTCCTGTTTGAACTGGAGCTATCCCCATGCCAACCCATGACACCCGCCACGCGCGCCTGTTTCGCAACGGGCGCAGCCAGGCCGTGCGGATCCCGCGCGAATTCGAGCTGCCTGTCTCCGAGGTCACCATCCACCGGGAAGGCCGGCGCTTGATCATCGAGCCCGTCGAAGCGGCGCCCTTGCGTGAGCTGTTCGCGCAGTGGGCCCCGCTCGACGAGACCTTTCCGGACATCGAGGACCTTCCGCCTGAACCGGTCGACATCGAATGACGCTGTACCTGCTCGATACCAACATTTTGTCGAACGTGATCCGCGACCCGCGCGGCGCATGCGCCAGCCGAATCGGAGAAACTCCGCCGGAGCAAGTGTGCACCTCGATCGTCGTCGCCGCAGAACTGCGGTTCGGCGTCTGGAAGCGTGGCTCGTCAACGCTCGCGCAGCGCGTCGAGCAGCTGCTCGCAAGCCTGACCGTGTTGCCGCTGCAGCCCGACGCGGACCGCTGCTACGGGCGGTTGCGGGCCGAGCTCGAGAGGCAAGGCCAGCTGATCGGCGCCAACGACATGCTGATCGCCGCGCATGCGCTGGCTGTTGACGCCGTGCTGGTCACGGACAACACGGCTGAATTCACCCGTGTCGCCGGGCTGCCGGTTGAAAACTGGCTGCGGCCGTCGACGTAACGCGGCGCCGGCGAAGGCGGCCGCACGCAGGATCTGTCGACACGCGACCCGGCGACTCAGAGCAGAATAGGAGGGGAGATGAACGGATTCGGCGGTGCTGCGATTTTTGCCTTTGCATTGACGGTCGGGTGCCTCGCGCTCGGCTGGAGCCAACCGGCGGTCGTAACGTTCGCTGCGTGCATCGTGTGCACGGCCTACGCGTCTCGGGGCGCGCAATAAGCGCCGCCTGACGGCGGGCGCATGCGGTATCCCGATGGCCGTGCCGCGATACGTAGGCGCGGCGAAGGAGATGGCGAAGTGATACCCCCAATGACGGCCGTCCAGCAGATGTTCCTTGAGTGGTGCATCGGCTACATGAAGTTCCGGATCGCCGACGCGATGTCGGTCGGCCTGATGTCCCTCGAGGCCGAGCGCTACGATGCGCTGTGGACCATGCTTCAAAAGGGGCGATACGGCTTCCTAGATGACGACATGATCGAGATCGGCCGGCGCTTGTTTCCGGACGCCTCCAACGCACAGGAGGGGGCCGGGCTTGACGCAGCCTACGAGCGCGTGTGTACGGCGCTCGAAAATTGGTTGCCGAGCTTCGTCATCCCGCCCGGCCAGATCTCGTTCCTGCCGGATCCCGAACCGCCGGATGACGAGCCCGCTGCGTGAGCGGCCGGCCCGGGAAATAAAGCGCGAGAACCGACGACAGAAGCAGGATGGGAGATCAGACACGATCTATAAGGATCGGTTAAGAGTCGGGTAAGAACTTGATTGACACGCGATAAGCGGCCCGTATAATCGCCGAAAACATCCCTGATGGAGGGCGAAATGCCGCTGAACAAAGATTACCTGCAGGGCGCGTACGACGCGTTCGTCAACAGCGCGATCCAACGGGTGGCCCGTTCGGGCGACCAGGTTTACCACTTCAATATCCCGGCGAACGAGCTGAAGGATGCATTTGGCCTCGAGCGCTTGCGCGACGAGACCGTCACGGAAGTGCGCAACTTCTTCGCGCGCAAGGGCGTGGACGCCGACTACGAACAGGGCGAGGGCTTCGACATCACGCTGGACCTGAATCGCGCGTCGTTGAAACCCGCCGATGCGCGCAACCTGGCGATCGCGCTTGAGGTCGAAAGCGGCCACTGACCATGCAGACCCGGCTGCGGCCGGGTTTTTGTGGCGCATCGCAATGCCGATAACTCACATTAGCGGCATTGGCGTCCTGGCGGGGAAGGGTGCGAAATCGGCCTTGTTGGCCGGTCTGCGAGCGCCTATGCTGAATGCGCGGCGGTCGTTTCGGGGCTCGACAGCCTGACCGCCGCGGTAGTTGGGTTGAATGCGGGCCGCCGACATGGGAATGGGTGGCCCGATTTTTTTAGCGGGCCGTCTTGTCTGCTAAGTCGTATTAGCAGCCCATTGTTTAATTGCTAGAATACGGCAGTTACCATTTAAATATTTAGGGCCGTGCCCTTTTAAACAGCCGTTCGCCATGGTGCTCCGCCGTTCCGCCTGCCTGCCCACCCGCGTCACCCGCCGCGATACCCTCGGCCAGCGCTTCGGCGCTGCCGTGTTCACGCTCGCGCCGTGCCACCGCGACGCGCGCAGTCCGCTCGAGCTCGCGCAGATTCGCGATGCGATCGCGCTGCTCGAGTGCTCCCCCAAGGGGACTTTCTGCGGGACGCACGGCGATCGCGTGATCGGTCCGGACGGGGGAGGGCAGCCCAATGGCTAACCGTCCGCAAGCGCTCACGGTGCCGCCGCCGGCGACCTACACGCGCACCGACTTCGCGGCGTTGCGCGCGCGCATCCAGGGCATCCCCGCGGCGACCATCGCGCGACGCTTCTACGACGTCGAAGACAGCGCAGTGCCGGCCGAGGCCGACGCGGTCGAGCGGCATCTAATTACGATGCGCAACGAGTTGGTGCGCCTGGCGTTGCTGAACGGTTCCGCAGCGCTGGCCGACCACTTGCGCGCGTCGATGCGTCAGCACGGTGAACCGAAGCTCACCGCCTTGACGCTGCGCATGGTCGAGGACGCGGCCAAGCTCGCCGCGGCGGCGCCCGCGGCCGATCACGCGCTCGCGCTGTGGTTCCGGCCACTCGTCGCGCAGCGCCTGGTCGGGGAGGGAATCGCGACGCTCGGCGCATTGATCGCGTACTGCAACCGGCACGGCGGCAGCTGGTGGCGCTCGATTCCCCGCATTGGCCCGCTGCGTGCGGCCACGCTGATGGCCTGGCTGCGCCGGCACGAGGCGACGCTTGGCGCGCGCGTGGATACCGACGTCGACGCGACGCCGCTCACGCCCGCACCCGATCGCGCGATCGTGGTCGGGCCGGGTACGAGCGCGCTGGCGCCGCTCGAGCGGCTAGCCGCGCCGATCGAGCTGTCGGGCGCGGGCGGCACCAATCGCGCGGTCGGGTTCCCGTTCATTCGCGCCGAGCACGACTTGGCGGCCCTGCACGCGTGGCTCGCGCGCTACCGCGACCGGCCCGCGACGCTGCGCGCGTACACGCGCGAGATCGAGCGCTTCGTGCTGTGGGCGCTCAAGGTCCGCGGCGTCGCAGTCTCGTCGCTGCGCGTCGAGGACTGCGACGCGTACAAGGATTTTTTAGCGCAGCCGAACGCTGACTTCTGCGGACCCAAGCGCCCGCGCGCGAGTGGCCGCTGGCGGCCATTTACCGGCTCGCTGTCGGCCGACAGCCAGGCCTATGCGGTGCGCACGCTGCGCATGGCGTTCGACTGGCTCGTCAAGGTCCGCTATCTGGCCGGCAACCCGTTCAGCGCGGTGACGCTGCCGGCCACACTCACGCGCGAGTGGTCGCTGCAGGTTGAACGCGCGCTGGCCCCGGAACTGTTGCGCACGCTGCGCGACGCGCTGGATGCGCACTGCGCGCGGTCGGACGATGACGCCGCGCAATGGCGGATCGCGCGTGCGGCGATCGGTCTGATGGTCGATTCGGGCCTGCGCCGCGCCGAAGCGGCGCGTGCGCGGCGCAGCGGCGTCAAGCGCGTCGACGGCATCAAGGGGCAATCGGTGTGGACGCTTACGCTGGTCGGCAAGCGCAGCAAGGTGCGCACAGTGCCGGTCAGCCCGGCGACGTTCGAGGCGCTGCGCGCGCACTGGGTGGATCGCGGACTCACGTGGGAAGGCGGTGATCCGAACGCTGCGGCGGCCAACGATCCGCCGCTGATCGCGCCGCTGGTGATTCCTGGCACCGCAGCGGCTCAAGGGCGGCACGGCGAGCAGCCGGCCGCCTATGCCCCCGATGCGCTCGGGCGCCTGGTACGGACTGCGCTCAAGCGCCTGCAGGTTGAGCTGCAGCGCTGGGGCGCGTTGTCGCTGTGGGACGCCGCGCAGCTGCAGAAGACCAGTGCGCACGCGCTGCGCCATACGTTCGGCACCGATGCGACCGCGCGCGGTGTGCCGATCGATGTGGTGCAGCAGATTCTCGGCCACGCGTCGCTGGCCACCACGTCGATCTACGTGAAGGCGCAGCAGCAGCGCGTGCTCGAGGCGGCGCTCGACTATTACCAGCAGCAGGCGCGGGCGCTGCCCGCCGAATCGGTGCCGCCGATCACGCGCGAGTCGACATCGTTCGCGCCGCAGTTGATCGGTGACGACGAAGAGGGTGATGCCTTCAGCGCGCGCGACGATGACGAGGTGGCCGGGATGCGGTGCGCCCCGATCAAGCTCATGATGCGCATCGAGAACGTCGCGCTAGGCGGTCGGGGCCGCGCGCGCACGATTCGTTCGCTCGAGGGCGGCATCCTCGCCGATCACGCAGCCGAACGCCTCGCGCCTGGCGTGTACGCGCTCAAGGTGCTGCACGAAGACGAGGCGGCACTTGACGTTGCGCTCGACGATCTGTTCGACGAGATCCGCGACGAAGCGCATCTTCACAATTGCGTGGCCGAGATTGATGCGCAGTGGATCGGCACCGCACGAAGGTGGACCTATCGGGTGCCGGCCGGCAACGTGATTCCGTTTCCGCATGGGGCGGGTAGTTCGGCGTCGGCCGAAGGAGATATCGTCGAGGCGCCGCCTGGCCCGCGCGTGATACGGCTGCGAGTCAGTCTGCGGGACGTGGCGCCGGAAGTCTGGCGTCGCCTCGAGGTGCCGGCCGACATTTCGTTGGCCGAGCTGCACGACGTGATCCAGGCGGCGATGGGCTGGCACGACCGGCATCGCTACGGGTTCGGGTTTGCGGGGCAGGTTGGGGCGCTCAATCCACTGGCGAGCGGTGCCGCCGACGTGCGGCTCGAGGAGGTGGCTACGATCAGTGCGGGGCTGATCTACACGTACGATCCGGAAGAAGGCTGGCAGCATGTGATCACGATCGAAGCGATCGGGCCGGCGGCCCTGCGCACGCGCTATCCGCGCTGCGTCGCCGGCGCCGGGGCGTGCCCACCCGAGGACTGCGGAGGCCCGGCGGGCTATGCGCAGCTGGTGCGCTCGCTCGCCGGCCGTATAACCGACGAAAAGCGCGAACTGCTGGAATGGCTCGGCGAGCCGTTCGATCCGGACGGGTTCCGGTTAGCCGAGGCGAATGCGCGGCTTGCAGTGCTTTAACGTCTACGGGACATTGTGTATTTGGGACGCTGTCCGGATTCCAGCCGTTGTGCTGGCGCCGGCTTGTCTTGGCATATTTCTGCAAGGCCGTTGGCCTGCTGGAGATTGTGCTGACGCGATACAATCTGGCCAACTCTGAACTGAGACCTTTCACCATGTCCAAACCAGCCCGTCAGGCTTGGGTCGATCCCGCTGTCGATCCGCTCACGCGATATGCCGCGTGCAAGGCGATGGCGCGGGGGTACGCCGAAGCACGCAAGACCGAAAAGACCCGCATCTCCCATGCGCGGGCGTTCTGTACCGCCGTCATCGTGAGTTATTGGGCGACGTTGTGCGAACGGCATAAGACGGCAATGAAAGTTCGGCCGATGCCCTTGTCCGCACCGACCCTCGCAATCGACGTACAACGAACGGCTCAGGATGTGGGCAGCCTTATCGCCGAGTTTCCGGTAGAAGATGCCGGATATCTCATCGGCTCGATCTACACGGTTATGCTGCCGCCCGCGCTGCGTTCTCAACTCGGCGCGTATTACACGCCCCCGCCGTTGGTTGCACGCTTGCTTGATCTCGCTGAACAAGCAGGTTTTGACTTCACTCACGGCACCGCAATCGACCCGGCGTGTGGCGGAGGCGCATTTCTCGCGCCGGTCGCGTTACGGATGTGGCAGCGGGATAAGGGCGCGTCTCCGGAATGGACCTTCAGGCGCATTTCGAAGCGATTGCGCGGGATTGAAATTGATCCGTTCGCCGCATGGATGACGCGGGTTCTGCTCGAAGCAGCCCTGATGCCGCTTTGTGTGGCTGCCAAGCGTCGACTACCCGACCTGGTTACCGTCGCCGACGCGCTGCGGCCGCAAGACGTCGGCACCTTTGACCTGGTGATTGGCAATCCCCCTTACGGGCGCGTCACCCTGGACGAGCCGATGCGCAATCATTACGCTCGGTCGCTTTACGGTCACGCGAATCTTTATGGCCTCTTCACCGATCTCGCCTTGCGGCTGGCGAAACCCGACGGCGTGGTCGCTTACCTGACGCCTACATCATTTTTGGGTGGGCAGTATTTCAAGGCGTTGCGTCAACTTCTGATTGACGAGGCGGCGCCGGTGGCATTCGATTTTGTCGCCGATCGCGAAGGTGTGTTCGATGACGTATTGCAGGAGACGTTGCTGACGGCATACACGCGAAAGCCTCATTGCTTCGCTCCGATTGTCTCGGTGGTTGTGCCGAAGGGGTTGAACGCTGCGAAGATCGAACGCGTCGGTGAGGTGTCGCTTACCGCAACCGGTGATCCGTGGTTGTTGCCGAGAACTGCAGTGGATGCATCGTTCCTCAAAGCGATTGCGAACATGCCTACCAGGCTATCGGACCTCGGGTACACGGTTTCAACAGGGCCTTTGGTCTGGAACCGCCACAAGGCGCAGTTGCGTACCGAGGCAGGCGACGGTGCGCTGCCGCTGATCTGGGCGGAATCGGTCACGTCCGACGGGTTCGTTTTCAGTGCGGACCGTAGAAACCACGTGCCGTATATTGCGGTACATGAAGACCAGCCGCATCTGATCATCCGGAAATCGTGTGTGCTCGTTCAACGAACCACGTCGAAGGAGCAGAACCGCCGTCTGTTGGCCGCGGTGCTGCCGCAGTCGTACTTGGATAAATCGGGCGGCGCCGTCGTTGAGAATCATTTGAACATGATTATCGCGCCGTCGCTGGATGTGGTCCGTGTTAAGCCAGGCACGATCGAGGCGTTGTTGAACACCGAGGCAGTTGACCGCGCTTTCCGATGCATCAGCGGGAGCGTGGCAGTATCGGCTTATGAGCTGAACGCATTGCCACTGCCCAGTATTGATCAGTTGATCGCTTTGGAAAAGTTGATCGACAAAGCCGGTTCGAAACAGGCTGTCGAGCGTGCGGTGGCCAGCTACTACGGAACGATTGAATTGTGACGCTCTGCGCCATCCCCCCACTCAACATCATCGCCGAACGTTTGCCTCTTATATTTCCAGAGGGTACTGAGCACCGCAACTATGTGGTGCGTGAAATGGCTGCGCGCACGATCTACGTGATGTTCTACGTCGGTGCCGTTGAAGGGACAGACGAATGGCTGCGGCCGAGCCAAGTGACCGATATGAGCGACGAGCAGGCAGAGAAGACCGACGAAAGTAGTCGTCGAGCCTGGATCGCAAACTCCATGTCGACGAAGAAGGTTCGACCCGCGCATGCATGGTACGCCCCCAACAGTCGCGAGCCGGTTCGAGATGAGACCATCCGTACGGGTTTGATTCCCTGTCGTGCCGTTGTCGAGCGCGACGGAATCCCCACGACATCGTCCAAACCGAAATACGCACTAAACGCCGAGTTTGCAGCGCTCTTCAATCCTGACCTGACGGATGATGCGCTGGGTTTAGCCATCGAGACGTGGCAAACGGCCCACCTCTCAAAAGCGGCAATGTCGCGCTTGCGTTTGATGAAGCGCGGTGCGGCTGTGGCGAAAGATGCCGTTGTAGTAACCTTTCCCAACGGCGAGACAAGGACACTTGCCCCAGGACCATCGAGCGTGATTGCGAAGGCGGTCATAGAGGTATTTGCGCCGCGCTTCTTAAAGCAGCCGACCGTGCTTTGGCTATCGGAGTCGGGCAATAAAGTCGTCGCGCGTGACGAAAATCTCGCCAACGAACTGGGTCTAAAGATCGACGTGACGAAGGCGCTTCCTGACATCATCCTCGTTGACTTGGGGGCCGACGATGGTGGTTCGGACATGCTGGTAGTGTTCACGGAGGTGGTCGCGTCCGACGGTCCTATTACTCGCGAGCGAAAAGTGGCGCTTACTTCGATGGCGTTGGAGGCTGGATTCGACGAACGGCACCTCGCGTTTTTGACCGCATACCTAGATCGCTCTGGACAACCCTTCAGAAAGAGCATTTCGGAACTGGCTTGGGGATCTTACGCTTGGTGTGCGTCAGAGCCGGAGTACGTGATGGAACTCTGGACCGGAGAAGCCCGCAAACTCACCAATTAAAAAGGTTGAACCGCGGCTCTACTTCGGCGCTACGGATTCCTGAACTTGATGGTGACAGGGTGACGCTTGGCGACGGGCGCATTGACGAGCGCAGTGAACGTGAAACATCCGCGGTTGCGTCAGGAAGCGGTGAAGCATCACGCGCGGCTTGTGGCCCGACGGGGCAAGTACGCGTCGCTGACGACACCCGTTTAAGGCGCTTCCGGCTATGAAGCTCCCAGCGCCTGTAACTTCAACGTTCGTACGATGCGGAAAGCTTCCGTATGCCATGTACAACGGTACGCTACGTCCCCGCAAGATCGATTGAAGCTCAGCAAGCTTGTGCGGTTTGATTCGAAAGGCGTTCATGACGGACGCGCGTCCGACGACTGAGTGAAACGGGAGATCAGGCAGTAAAAAGGGCTGACCTACTGGCCGTGCCTTTAGCAATGCCGTCCACTCGCTTATTGAGCGTCTCGCGCCACTTGGCCAAGCGCTCGATGTCGTCGCTGAGTTCGTCGGGGTCTGGTATAGGAAGCCTGCCGACAGGCGCGGCCGGGTCGTGCTCGAACTTCGAAGACTTGGTCATGCCGGCGTCGATCTCGTGATAGTCGTCGTCTGTGACCGTCACCCCTTTGAGGCGTTGGGTCGACACACCCTCGCCGAAGCGTTGCACGGCCCCGTTGAGCAGCACCTCCTCGATGCAGCGCTCCCACGCGAGTCGGAGTTGGCCATAGCACTTGGCCGTCAGCTGGCGCTGCAGGTCTTCGTCGCCTTCCTTCGCCGCCTTGCGCACACCGACCAGAAGCTGCCTCAGGCGACCTAGGCGGTCCTTTGTGCCCAGCACGTCGAAGGGCAAATCCTCGGAATGAACACCATAGCCGTCTGCCGTCCTCCGGATGTAGTTCTTGGTCAGCGTTGCACCGACCTCCTCTGCCTTCTGCTCCAAGATGAGAAGAAAGTAGATGTCGTGGGTGAAGACGATCACCTGCCGGGTCAGCGACTCTCTCGCTAAGCGCTCGGCGACCTCCCAGCGGCGCCGATGGTCCAGCGACGAGACGGGGTCGTCGAGAACGATGCCGCCGCGCCCCTTGCTAAGCCGAATCTCCGCCATAAAGGATGCAATCGCAATGGCCCGCTGCTCGCCTTCGCTGAGGATCGCCGCCGGCGTCCCGCCACCCGGCAACTGGAGGGTCAGCTTGAACTGGGTTTTACCGCCTGGCGACTCGGGCTTCATCACTACGCGGAGGTGATGGACCTTGAGGAGCTTGAGTTCAGCGTTGAGGGCATCGGCCAGTTCCTGGCTGGCCGTCGTGCGAGAGAGCTCCGTGGACTTCCTGGAAATACCCCGCGTCTCCATGCCATCGATGCACGCCTGCAGCTTATGGCAGAGTTCGTGTTTGGTCATCGCCTCGAGCACCGCAGCCTTGACTTCAGCCAGCCTGCGGCGAGCATCGAGCTCCGCCCGCTCTGCGACCATGGCAGCTTTGAGCTTCTCGTCTGCGGTGGCGTCGAGCGCCTTGGACTGTTCCAGCAGGCGGTTGATGAGGTCGGCCAAGCCGGGCTGCGGATCGTCGGAGAGTTTGGGAAGCGCATCCCAGACCAGTTTACCGGCGGCAGCTTGCAGGATGCCCGATTGGCGCGCCTTGAGGGCTTCCTGAAGGGCCGTACAGGCCGCAGCAACTTCCGGCCCGATCTCGGTCACCTCCTCGACCAACGCGTCGCGAAACATCAAGTCCAAGTTCGCGTGCTGAATCGCCCTGAAGGGGATGGCAGCGGCCTCGTGCGCATCCTTCGCCGCCTTCTCGGCAGCGGCCTTGATGAAGGCGTCGAATCGACGCAGCCGAGCCGCTCCCTCTTGCCCGAGGGCGTTCTGGCAGAGAGGACAGACAGCCTCCGGCGGAAGTTCAGCGAAATCGTGGCCCGCATGGTTGAGTTCGGCAAATGTTCGGGCGGCCTCAAAGAGGGCCTTCCATTCCTCCCCACCCGTCCCGACCAGTTGGCCGGGCGTTGCCTTGAACTCGGTGGCCGCGAGCTCTGCCGCTCCCTTGGCAGCATTCGACTTGCCAATCAACGCCTGAAGCGAACCGACCTTCTCGTCGTTCACGACGCCGATCGCCGAGGCGACACGTTCCTTCAGCGAGGTGAGGCGGCTGGCCTTTTGCCGCAGGGCCAAGGCCTTTTGCTTCGGATCGGCTTCGGCCAAGGTCTTGTTCAGCAAGGCGAGCCGCTCAAGTTCGGCTTCCCTAAGCGTGGCCAGTATCTCGATGTCCTCTGCCTTGGTCTTGGCAGGGATGCCGAGCAGCTTTCTGGCGACTTCGGTTTGCTCCCCGGCGAGGCCCGCATAAGCGGCATTGCTCGGGGCATTCGCAGCCTTATCCGCCGTGGCCCGAGCCTTTAGCTTGTTGCACGCGCCGACCAGGCCTTCCAGGATGTCCAGCCCATACGGAGCGTAGGCGAAATCACCCTGGTTGTCGATGTAGGCGCGAGCGCAGTGCGAGTCGAAGATGGCGATGTCCGACATGGGCTCGGGCGGCTCAGCGCCGTCTTTCCAGGGAAGGTCCCTCGCGACGCCGTCGATCTCCGTCTCGAACGTGGCCTGGGCCGGTCCGCTCTTCCCGGGTTCCAGATTCGCGTTGGGCAGGATGGGTTCGCGCCGGTCGCGCGCCCGGCATGCCTTCTTGAGCACGCGTGAGTATCCCGACTTCCCGACGCCATTCTCACCGTAGATGCCCGTGATGCCTGCCCGGGCAACGGGCAGGCACGCACCATTGGCCAACGCATTGACGTTGGCCAACATTTTGATGGCCGTCAGTAGAACGACGCGCGTCGGATTCGCCGGCGGCGCAACTTGGGCATCGTGGAGCTTTTTGGCCATGCGCCCTTCAGGATCCGGGATGCCCACCTCGGCTTTGGCCAACGCGTAGAGGTCGTCCAGGTCGGCCGCGCTAAGCGCCCGGTCGGCATAGAGCCTGGCGATGGCGTCTTGTTGCCAGACGGCGAGAGCCTTGGACCACGCATGGATTTCTTGGAGGATAGTCACGGGCTTCTCCTCTATCAGCCGGTTGCGACTTATGCCGGGATACGACTATGGAATCAGGCTCTTACGGACAGGTCCCGAAATCCAGTACGCGAAGTGACAAATTTAATTCGAACGGAGTCGCAGTAACAGCATTATTTTGGCCGACAAAGTTGCCGTACGCGCGATGTCATCGTTTAATAACCATTCTCGGGCTGATCCGCGATGGTCGGATGTGCTTGTCAGGGATTGGTTGCACGGAGCCCATTACGACGCTTCGCTGATCAAGCATGGAGTCGAACAGTACGACGCCACCTTCAGGCTCAAGGTATCGCGGCGTCCCTGGGCGACGCCTATGGATCCCGGCATGTTAGAGCTTGGTCGTCGACCGGGACATGCGTGGCATGCCTGTTGGAATTTCAAGGGCGGATAGTTCTTCGATCTCGCGCAGTTTTGGCAGGATATTGACGATGCCCAGGAGCTCGTCTTGTTGGTGTGCGCGGCATCCTCATCTAGTCTTGAGGTCTTGTTTTCAGCGGTCGAAGCTCCGCAAGCTGTGAATGACGCGGTCGGACAATGCTTTGCCGCCGCGCTGGGAATCGTTGACGACACCAAGGACCGAAATCATGGCAACCATTGAAGTCGCGTGGGGTACGGTTCGCGCCAGCCTCGGCCAGTTGAGCTTCTCGGATATCCGAGATGTCGCCGGCCTGGCCGGCGTAGACGTCACCGAACTTTCCCATCTCCAACAAAAGTCGGGGAACGGGGTCACGAAGGATCAATTGCGCAGCGCGATCGACGGCCTGGTCGGCCTGATGGAAGCCGATGAGCGTCGGCGCTTCGTGATGCTCGTAGCCGAGGAGGTGTTGTCGCGCCGGCCGAATTTATGCGAAGAGCTTGAGGAGAAGCTGGCGCGGCACGGATGGGGCCTAGTCGACAACCGTCTGATTCCGCTGGAGCTGTTCGATCCGGCCGAGCTGACAAGTCTGCCAGAAGGGCCCCGAGAGGATCTGGTCAAGGCCGCGCTGCGCTTTCGCGATGGTGATCTGAGCGGGGCGATCGCCGCGGCCTGCGGCGCGGTCGACACGGCGGTGGCGGCAATTTATGACGAATATCAGCTGGGTGAGCCTGCCCAGTCGTTTCAGGAAGGCTGCAATCGCGCGGTGGCGGTCGTTATGGATCTCGACGCGGGATTGCGTGAACTGGGTTGGGATGCAGACGACGTGAAGATCTTCGCGAATAACTTCAAAGGCGCACTAACCCGGGGGGCCTACGTGATGCAGACCTTGCGCTCGAAGATGGGCGATGTGCATGGCAGCAAGCCCGTGCTCAAGCCGCTGGTGTTCGATGTACTGAAATGGGCCGAACTCTTTGTTCGCACGCTTACGCGCCCGCAATGAATGCACCTTTCACGACCCGCGAGGTGAACGCGCGAGATGAAGCAATGCGCGACGAACGTGCGTCGGCGGATCGCCACCAGGATTCGCCGGCACTGCAACGCATCTACGACGCACTCGACGCTGCACCGTCCGCGATCGTCGACCGACCAGTCGCGCTCGATCGTGAGCTGACCGCCGCGACGTTCGGGTTGCGCCGCAACCGCGAAAATCGGATTTATGCTGACGTACCGCTTACCGCGCTGGTCGGCCTGTTCCACCGGACCTGGGCGCCGGACGCCACGACCTGGCGGTCGCTGCTGGACGGACTGCACGGTAGAGGGTGGGGCAGCGATACGCTGGCGTACTTCGAATCCGAGATCGGAGACGCGCATTTCCCAGCGCCGGCAGCAGCCTACCCGCTGATCCTGCGCGCCTATGGCGGCGCCGTCGTGTGCGTGAATGGCATGCACCGCCTGGTCGCCGGCGTTTGTTGGCTGGCCGCCCAACAGGGCGTCGAGGCCCGGCTGCGGAAAGTCGAGCTACAGATCTACGACGTGAAGCGGGCCGCGGTGACGGTGATGGTCGATGCATTGGGGCGGGGCGAGACGGTGCATGCGGCGATCAACACGGATTGCGAGACCGTGTTGATCCGCGCACGCAGTGCAGGAGCGGATCGCTACTGGCATGTCGACGGTGATCAGATCGAGCCGATACCGGCACCGGGTGGCCGGCACGACGCATGGCGCCGCTGGCTCGGGCAGCGAGCGCGTGCCGAGGCCGGCCTGACTTGGCAGACCGTGCCGCCGACCGTGATCGCTGCGCTGGCCGACGACGGCTGGTTGCGGGCGCAGCGCATCGCGCCGCGTTATGTGGACTCACCCCGATGACTTTATCGATGAACCTTCGATGACCCGAAAACCACTTTCTCATTCCCGGCGACCATTGACCAAGGCGCAGCTGTTACCGCTGCCCGTCGACCAGGTGCGCGCCCTCTCGCTGAAGCACCATCTCGCGCTCGCGATGCTACGCGACGGCCGCGGCGACATCGAGGCAATCATCACGCTGCTGAACGTGCTGTACCTCGCGTTCTTCCTGCGAGATAGCGGTCCCGCCGCGCTGGACAGCTGCCAACGCGCGGAAGTGGCGCTTGACGACTGCATCCGGAGAGCCGAGCGCGGAGAACCCTGGAGCGTCGCGGATACCGAGCGGCAGGCGCTCGAGGAATTAGTCGTCACCCACGACGCACAGCTGGCTGCGGCGCCGGCGTACCGTTACCTCGACGCGTGGGAACAGGTGCAGCGTGTCATGGCGTCCGGCGGTCGCTCGCCGATCCCTGCAGCGGCCTGACACGGGAGCAAAACCATCATGTCTTCTACCTTTGACCGGGCCACCGCGCTGTCCATCGTGACGTCCACGCTCGCCGACGCAGTCGCGTGTGCCTATATGGACGCGCTCCCGATCGACGGCTACGCAGGAACTGGAGTACTGGCAGACTGGGTGCCGGCACCAGGTCGTTGTCACGAGCAGGTCGAATGCTGGCTGGCAATGCATCCGGCCGACACGCCGGTGCGCGGCTGGCTTGCTGATGGCGGCAACGATGCGCAACAGCGGTTCGTGTCGCACTCGCTGGTCCGCACGGCGGCCGGCGAGCTGCTCGACGTCGCGTATCCGCAGCCGCCATACGTCCAGCACTTCGTTGAGCATCCGGCGGCCGCCGGCGATTTTTTTGCCTTGGTCCGCGGTGAGCTGTGGGTGTCGGAACTTTACGTATTTATTCCGAGCAGGAGTTGAATCTATGGCCCGTTCCGCCTCCAAGAAGCCGCCGTCCCCGTCGTTGCCCTATCGCGTCGAGGCGATCGTGTTCGCGGTCGCGATGCGAACCGGCAAAGTCGAAGTGATCGGCATCCCGTTCGAGCATCGTGGTCGGACCTGGGCGATCCATAGCATCGTTGGCCTGTCGATCGACGACACGCCGTGCTATACCGTGTCCGACGTACAGACCGGCCGGCATGTGCCGAAGAGCGAGGCGAAGACGCTTGACGCGGCACGCGTGGCGGCCACCGCGACGCTCGACGCCGTCACCGAAGCGTCGTGGATCGAATCCTTCGGCGCCGAGACGGCGGCCGCGGCGGTTTGAACGAAGGCGAATCGCCCCCAGACGTTGATGCTGCTGTTGTCGTGCACCGACAGTCGGATCGAACTCACGGGCTGCGAAATACCGCGCGCGTGTCGCCCTCGACGACTGAACGGTTCCGGTGGGCGACGATGAACAATCGTTAGACGAGGTCGACGGCGAGAAGCGCTCTGCTACCATCCCGGCAAGTCGCGAGAGCGTGCCCAACGCTTATGCTCGCTTGGTGATGGGCAAACCGAACCTCTCACGACCCAGAGGGCTGCCGCGAAGGCAATAGGGGTAGCCCTCGTCTCGGCCTTTGCATCCCGTTGACAACCTCCTGGAAGTCTAGTCGGCGTCTTGACCCGGAGTTCAACGGTGGGCTGTACGCTAAAATCCTCCAGGAACAGACCGACGGGATTCGGTCTGCAAATGAGAGAGATCGAGAGGGCACATGTTCAAGGCTACTGCAGGCATAGCGATCGGCGTCGCTTTTCTCATCATCGCGGCGATCATCGGATGGTCTACCCGAGGTTTCCTGCAGACGGCGATCGCGGTCCCCGGTGAGGTGGTCAGCCTCAATGCAGGCGGAAGCCACCCCCAGATCGAGTTCGTGACGAAAACTGGTGAACGTATATCGTATCCGCAGGGCGGAATGATCTACGGCACCAAGGTCGGCGATAAGGTCACGGTGCTATATCAGCCGGAGGCACCCGCACGGACTGCTACGATCGATCGGGTTGGCGCCGTGTGGAACTGGACGTTGATGGCAGCCATATTCGGCATCGGATTCATTCTCTTCGCGTTGATGAATCTCCCGTCCAAAAAATAACAGCACTGAGAGGATCGGCCGTGTCAATTCTGAGACCCAGCAACTGGAGCTACAAGACGGGTGCCACGGGCGGCGTCAGCATCGAGTTCGTCGTCGCCTCGGGTGGCACTATCGTTCTCGCTGATCCCGCCGGCAAAGAAACAGACTTCTACTATGGAGGCGTGGGTGTCGGCATTGGTTTCGGGCTGCGTGTCCCGAAGATCAAGCTTCCGCGATTTTCCTTGCCGGAGATCAAGATCCCGAAGATCGCTGGGCACGAGGTCGGGGGCGCGGGCTCTGCCAAGTCCTTCGACAGCGCAGGCCTCATCTACATGGCGCCCGCGTTCCATGGGACTGAACTCGCCGAGTCCGATTTCCAGGGCGCCACGGTGTACCTCGACGGCGGCGTAGGCATCGGATACGGTAAGGCCGGGTCGGCAATGATCCTTGGAATCAATTCCGCGCAGCTGGCGCTGGGGTTGTCGAATCCCGCTATGTCCTGGCTGGCCGAGATTGCCATCGCGCACGCGCCGGCGATTCTACTCATGGGCGGCACGACCGTCGGCTTGCAGGCGGGTGCTGGCGCCGGCATCCTCGTCGGCTACCTGCATTGACTAAATCAACGGGCGCGTTCCGGGACGC
The DNA here is from genome assembly GCF_004343775.1 of Burkholderia sp. SRS-46. GTDB lineage: Bacteria > Pseudomonadota > Gammaproteobacteria > Burkholderiales > Burkholderiaceae > Burkholderia. Next base: position 84,647 of record NZ_PTXL01000016.1, read on the forward strand.
GCAGGACATCGCCGCAGTTCCCGACCGGTCTGCGACGAGCGAATGACCAACTCGACGTAGCTGTTCGTCGCGGCGTACGGCGCGAATAGCGTGTCGAGCGTTCTCGCGAGTACGTGCAACGTGACGTCGCGCAACATGGCGTCGTCGAGCGATACCACGACCTCAATGCCCCGCACGAACGACGGAAACTGGTTGTCGAGCGGCATCCACCTGATCGCAGGCTCGTAGTCGAGGCCGGTGATCGCGTCGATGCTGCGTTGCGCGACGATGCTTGCACGCGGAGCGTGCAACCGCAAAAAGTCTTTGAATGCCTTCAGTCCGGTTTGCGTCAGATCAAACGGGTGCAGGGACATGCCCGCGACGACTCGCCAAAGCGAGTCGTGTCCGCGCGGCAAGGTGCTGGGCAGAGTCGGACGCGTGAGCAGCCGGATGGGGCAGGTCAGCGCTGCTCCCTCATGTAGGAGGTCGCTGTCCGGCGCGCCAATCGGCAACCGAGACGGCAGGTCGCCGTTGGTCGCCGTCACCTCGACCTCGATCTGCGGATGCTTCGGCAGGATACTACCGCCGTCCAGGCCAACCAGCGAGAGCAGAAGCGTCGAGCGCGCCGGTCCTGCCGCCGAGTGGGGGTCGCGAAACGCGGTCCAGTAGACGATCGAGGAATCGGCCGGGCGCCCATGACTGAAGGCTCCGTAGGGCAGCACGGTAGTGCGCGCGAGATTCCTTGACGACGGCGCGTGCTTGTCCTGTTCGGCTTCAGCCCGGTCGCCCAGATGGACGGCGTCGATCGAATACACGTTGAGCGGGGCACCGGTTTCCAGCGGCTCGGGCACGACCGGGTACGCGTTGTCAGCGCCCGTCAACTGGATCGGCGTCGCATTGCGCTTAAATAGGTTGATCACGGGCGTGCAGAACAACCGGAATGCACTCGCGTCCAGGTCGGTCAAGGTCGCCGCGGCGTCCGCCTGCAGCCCCGCCTGTTGGATCGCGACGTGCAACGTGAGGCGCTTTGCCGTCGGCGCGCGCGCAGCGCGACGCATCCGCCCGAGATCGACGTCGATGAAGTCGAACTTCTCAGGGAAGGCGAACGACTCGAGCAGAACCTGGTACGCGTCCGAGGTCGGCACCGATTCTTTCGGAAGGAGCCGCTCATTCTCGTTGAAGCCCACCGATTCGATCGGGATCTTTGACAATTTCGACCACCGACCACTTTGCTCGACTTCCACGAATGCGGCTCCGGCTTGCAGCAACAGTGCATCGGCGAGCGCGGCAACCCGCGGTCGATCGCCGGTCAGATGAACGCGGACAGAGCCATGCGGGATCGCGTCATCGAAGGTCTCGGTTGCCGACGCGCTCGCGAACGTAATCGAGAGGATGCCTGCTACCTTGTCGGGCAACTGAACCACGGCGGGCGCCAGTGTGGCCGGCGCGTAGCGCGCAGCGTGAATGCGCAAAGGCGACAATTTCACGTCGTACGTGGTTTGAAACCGGCACGGCGCCGCATTGGCGTCGAGCAAGGTGCCACGGGGCATCGAGAGCGGCGTCGTCAACTGACCGAAGAGATCCGTCGGATCGAATTGCGCGATTGCACACGCAGGCATCGTCCGCAAGTACTCCGGGTACAACACTTCGAGTAGCGATTCCGTGAACTCCGGATAGGTGTCCTCAAGCTTCGCATCGACACGGGCAGCCAGCAGCGCGAACGTCTGGACCATCCGGTCGACATGCAGGTCGCCTTGCCCATTTGCGATCCCAAGCCGCGCGCCGATTTTCGGATAGCGATGGGCAAATTCGGTGATGCCGCGTAACAGCAGGCCAACCTCGTATTCGTAGTGGGGTAGCAGGTTATCCATTCACCTTCCATACAGCTCCGTCCCCATATGCAAGGTTCAAGAAACGCAAAACTTGATCCTTCCGGGGGCAGGCAGTTTAAAATCCACCGACGAATAATATCCTGCCGTTCCTATGCGGGGTTCCGAGGGCGCCATGCAACTGTCAGATATTCCGGGTTTCTTTGGGCTACAGAGCAACCGACTGTTCACCATTCAGACGCCAATGAAAGGGCGGTCGGATCTGGTGCTGGTCGATTTTCAAGGCACTGAAGGCTTATCTCAAAATTTCGAGTTTCACGTTCGGCTTGCTTCTCAAGACCCGAATATCGAACTGAAGAAGTTGATCGGCCAGCCAGTGACAATTACGTTACAGCTGACCGACGCGCTGGCGAGTTCGGAAGAACGGTATTTCCACGGGTACGTCGCGAACTTCAGTCACCTCGATCACGACGGTAGCTTCACGATTTATAGCGCGACACTCGTGCCCTGGCTGTGGATGCTTTCGCGCAGCCGCGATATCCGCATTTTTCAGGAAGAAAACACCGAGGCCATTCTCGCGAAGGTCTTTCGTGAGTACGGCAAGATTGCGTCGTTTGAGTTCCGGCTGTCAAAAGCGACGAAGAATCGCAGCTACTGCACGCAATACCGAGAAACCGACCTCGAGTTCGTTGAGCGGCTGATGCAGGAAGACGGGCTGTTCTACTTTTTCGAGCATGCGAAAGACGGTCACAAGCTGGTCATCTCGGACAATTCGATTGCCGCAAAGCCGATCAGCGGCCGAAGCCCCGTGCTGCAGTACACGAAAGGCGAAGCGCTCGACAACCTGGCAGTTGTCACGTCGTTCCAGGCGAGCCGGCAACTGGAATCGAGTAGCGTCGGATTGAAGACATTCGACTACAAGGTGCCGCACGCGCGGCGGTTTGTGTCGGGTGGCACGGAAGTGAATCAGGGCGAAGTGCCGTCCTACGAAGTCTACGACTACCTGGGCGAGCACGGGTTCCCGGACAGCGATCGCGGCGAAGCGTTGACGCGTTTCAGGACGCAAGCGCTCGCCGCGCACAGTAAGGTCTTTATCGGGACGAGTACGAGCCGGCGGTTGTCGCCTGGGCAGTACTTCGAGCTCGATGACCACTACGACCATGGCGCCGCGAAGGCCGAGGATCGTCAGTTCCTGCTGACGACGGTCACGCACAGCGGAACGAACAACTATCAGGCCAGCGAGGGTGGTGCGACGTACCAGAGTAGCTTCGTATGCATTCGCAAGAAGATCCCCTATCGCCCGGCGTTTACGATCGAGCGACCCTCGATCATCGGGCCGCAAACGGCCGTCGTCGTGGGGCCTCAGGGCGAGGAAATCTATACCGACAACCTTGGTCGCGTGAAGGTGCAATTCCATTGGGATCGGCTCGGCAAGCGCGATCAAGGTAGCTCGTGCTGGGTGCGCGTAGGGCAGCCGTGGGCAGGGCGCGGCTTCGGCATGATCCAGATCCCGCGGATCGGAGACGAGGTGGTCGTGATTTTCCTCGACGGTAGTCCGGACCGGCCCCTGATCATATCGAGCGTATACAACTCAGCCAACATGCCGCCGTGGGTTTTGCCGGGGAGCGCGACGCAAAGTGGGATTCTCACGAGATCGACCAAGACCGGGAACGTCAACACCGCCAACGCCATACGCTTCGAGGACAAGAAGGGCTCTGAAGAAGTCTGGTTGCACGCCGAAAAGGATCAGCGCCTCGAGGTCGAGCACGACGAGTCGCACTGGGTCGGCAACGATCGCACGAAGAATATCGACCACGACGAAACGGTGCACGTGAAGCATGACCGAACCGAAACCGTCGACAACAATGAGACGATCACGATCGGTGTGGATCGTACCGAGCACGTCGGCAATAACGAGACGCTGACGGTCGGCGGCAATCGGAACGAGACCATACACGGGATGGAGAACCTCGTGATCGCGCTCACCTCGACCGAGACGGTTGGGCTCGCGAAGGCACTGACCGTTGGCGGTGGATATCAGGTCACGGTCGCTGGCGCAGTCAACACGACTGCTGGGTTGGCCAGTGCCGAAGAAGTGGGCTTGTCCAAGACGTCGATGGTGGGTCAGTCCTATACGATCAAGGCCGGCAAGGTGTTCGAGGTTACGGTCGGGAAGTCGACGTTTCGCATGGACGAGGACGGCAACATTACCCTCAAGGGCGTCAAGTTGCTCATAGAAGGATCTGGTCCGATCGAAATCAACGGCAAAGACGTGGACGTGAACTAATCCGATGGAGTTCATCAACCACACTCCCTTTCCAGCGCTGGCCTTCGCTGGTGTTGATGCGCGTGAGCAGGAATTCCATGTCGTGGTTTTGCGGCAGACCCTGACATGGAACGACGCGCGCGACCTTTATTTCTCTGATGCGCAACAACCGTTGTGTGAGGCAGACGAATTCTTTGGTTCGGACACGCAGGGCAGTGTTCGACAGGAATCGGATTTGTGCCAGTACAAGCCGCGGTGCGACGTGATCGTCAACGCGACGGCCTATCCGCCCAGGGGGGCGGACGGGGGCGCTCCAGATAAATTCGACGTTCGACTTGTGGTGAGTCGACCTGGTTCGCCCGTGCCATTGCCGCTGGAGCCGCATGGACTCAATCCGCTAATGCCCGCTTCACCAGAGGCGATCAGTGCGTGGAAAGCGGAAGTCGAGCGAGCAAAGAAGGCGCCACCGCAAGGTGAACGCCTGATCGACAAGACGCTCGTTGTGACGGGGGCGCGTCACTTCGTTCGGCGGACGGGGTTGCGACGTCTCGCAGCCGCGCTGCTCAAGATTGGCTCTCTGGGCATCTTCCGCCTGCCGGCATGGCAATTAACGTCGCCGCTTCCAGCACGCGATATTCAGGTCAACTTAGAGCATGCGTTCGGTGGCCAATGTCGTATCGAGATGGGCAGCAAGGCTGCCGAGCAGGTCGCAAAGAAGCAACGGTTGACGCCTGACCAGGCGGATACCCACCCCGACGCGCCGTACGCCCCGGTCGCCCATGATGCGTTTTCAGCCAACGTATCGGGACAAGGGTTCGTACGCGACTGGTATTTGGAGGCGACAGGTATCAACGTTGTCGCTGCGCCGCAAATCGAATATGCGGCGCAGCCCATTACTGTGGCCGATTTCGAGTCGGGTCGGGTTGGAAAGCTAGCTGAATCGGCACCCCTTGTCGCTGGCTTGGGTATCCGCCCGAAAGGGCATCCCGAGCGCGCGAAGCTGGTCGGCACCATCGATCGCTCGTTCATCGAAAGCGACGCACCGCTGCCCAAAGATTTTGATTTTGCCGTCTGGAATGCGGCATGGCCAGACCAGCAGGTGGATGCGCTGCGAGGCGATGAACAGATCGAGCTGGTGAATTTGTGCGCGCCTGCTACTCTCCGTGCCACGACGGACACGTCCGGCAATGTCAGGTTGACGTTGAACCTCCCCGGACATCTGCCGTTCGCGCTGGTACGGTTCGAAAACGGGAGTATCGGGGAGTTAGAGGCACGACTCGACACGGTGCTGATCGAACCCGATCAACGCGTAGTGTCGTGCGTGTGGCGAGCAACACTGGCGAAGCAACCTGGCGTGCGGGCCCTTGAACTGCGCATGCTCGAGCGCGGCGACGTCGACCTGATGACGTCCGCGACCCCACAAGGCGAGGGGAGGGCGCATGGCTGATCACCTCGGAGCTCGAAAGAACAGTTCGTTCAAGGCGGTTTCAACCGCGCCGTCAATCAACAAAACACCAGTCGGCAGCAGCACGCCCCCGCTGCCCTACCCAGTGACCGAGGACCTATCGAGCAGCATGGGTACGGTGCCGAACGTCCGCTTCAACGGCGATCCGGCTTACGTGCTCAGTCAGAGCACCCAGCCAAGCTGCAAAGGGGATGCCGCAGGATCCTGTAACGGTGTGAAGAGCGGGACCGTGAGCGGTGAGGTGAAGCCGGTTAAGGGTTCGAGCACGGTTCGCATCACGGGCAAGCCGGTCATTCGCGAAGGGGATCCGTGCACGCTCAATAGCGGGAATTGCCCGGGCATCTACGTGACCCAGTCTGCTCCGAGCGCATCGATTGACGGCGGCAAGCCGAGTGCCAGCAGTAATCCACCGGTCAAGCCGGAGACACCCAAGGAAGAGGGTTGGTGGGGTGCGGCGAGTCCGTGGGTACACGGCGTGCTAGGCGTCGCGAGCTTTGTGCCAGGCCTCTCCGTCGTCAGTGGAGCGGTCGATGCCGGGATCTATGCGGCGGAAGGAAATATGGTCGAGGCCGGCCTTTCCGCTGCGAGCATGATCCCCGGCGGGAAGGTGGTGACCACGGCCGGCAAGCTTGCGAAAGGTGCTGTCGGCCTAGCCAAGGGCGCGCACGTCGCGGAGGAGGCAGCGAAAGCAGCCAAGGTGGCGAAAGAGGCGGAAGAGGCTGCGAAGGCGGCTAAGTTAGCGAAGGAGGCCGAAGAGGCCAAGAAAGCCCAAGCGGAAGCGGAACGACTCCGGAAGTTGAAAGAGGAAGGCGAGGCGGCAGAGAAGGGCAAAGACGGCCTGAAGGTCAAGCTGAAGCGGATGAAAGAGCACTTGGTGAAGTGCTTCAAGAAGAACGCGAAGGGCGACGCGAAAGAGTATGACCGTCAGCTGCTCGAGCAGGAAAAGGGCTTGAACGACCTGAGCGTGAAAGAGTATCTCGAAGGGCGAGCGCGCTATCAGCAGATCGGTCGGGCAGGCACTGGCGCCGCGCAGGCCGAGGCGAGAGCTGCGTACTCAGCCGAATTGACCGCCAAGTTTGAAAAGGCGTTGAGCAAGCAGGGTATCACCGGCGAGGCCGCCACGAAACAGGCCCAAGCAATGGCGGCGGATCGGATGAGCACGCTGGCTGCGTTGCATAATCCAGACATGATCGCAGGTGGCAAGGATGCCGTCACCATGATGGGTGATCGCGGCGTCAACTCGTCCATCGGATCGCAGTGGAAGGATCGCGTAGCTGAGCTTGACGATGCGGCGAAAAAAGTCCCTGAGGCAGAGCGGGGGGGTACTAAAATGAACGCTAAGCTTAAGCGATGCCAATAGTGAGGAAGCGCAATGGATAATTTCATGGAGAATTTCTTGGGGTACAAGGGATTCGGGCCAGCAATAGATCGACGCGACGTTCCCTCTGAAAAAATCGAGAAATTCCGGGGCAAGTTGCCGAACAAGCTACTGGAATACTGGCAGGAGTACGGGTGGTGCGGCTATGCCAACGGCTTGCTCTGGACGGTCGACCCGGACGAATGGGAAGACGAGTTGGAAGCGTGGATCGGCGAGACGGAATTCATGGAGCGCGATGCGTATTACGTCATTGCGCGTACGGCCTTTGGTGGATTGATCCTGTGGGGCGAGAAGACCGGGCAGTCTCTGAAAGTCAAAACCCCGTATGGCATGATCTTTCCGTCCTTTGACGAGGAAGAGTTCGAAGAGGACGGCCCGGACCTATCTATCCAGCTCTTTTTTAGTACATGCAGCAAAGAGATGTTTGATCTGCTGGATAGCGAAGAGGCGCCCCTCTTTGAGCGTGCACTAGACGAGCTGGGGCCTCTCGATCACACCACGATGTACGGGTTCGTCCCCGCGCTCGCGCTCGGCGGGACACCGGCGCTCGAGCGCCTTCAAAAACTCGATGCGCATGTCCATCTGGACATTTTGTCTCAGGTGACGGAACTGCAAGTTATGCGCGACATTGCCCAAGACGCTCGCGGTGCGGGATTGCTGTAGCAGGAAAATAGCGGAAATGACGCATGGTATGTCAACGATCCCAAACAACGAGCATGCTCAAAAAATTCGTAGGCCATACCATTGCCGTGGTCATGGTGGCTGCCTCCACCGTCGCGACGGCCGTGACCCCCAGCGTCCCGGTACTGCGAGTAACGGCGCCTAATGGTCAGTCCAGCATTCTTGTCGGCTCCCTACACGTGCCAGTGGAGGGCCTGAACCAACCGTCACCGTCGATCTTTGCTGGGGCCCGCCACTATGTCATCGAGCACAGCGGGTTTTCGACCTTGCCGGCCGACACGTCTTCAGGATCCGGTACTGCGCAGCACTGGGCGAAATCGCTAACTGACGCTGAGATCAATATTTATCTGCGGCGGGCCAATTGTGCCGGACTGACGGAGACTTTTGCTCGGAACTTGCTCCAAGAGCCGACTCCGCATGAGTCGAACGGCCTCGCGTACACCATTTGCTCGCTACCACGTCATGCAACGTCGCGGGACGCTTATTTGAACAGTATTGCCCCCGTCGCACTTGCTCTGCACCCAGAGGTCTTGGAGGATGCTGACTGGGTCGAACTGCAGCGTAGAAAGGTACCGGCCAGCTTCGACGTCAGCGGGTTCAGGTGGGCGCTCGCGCACGATCCGAAAACAGTGTTGGAGCAGACCCGTGACGCGCTGAACGTCGGCGACTACGACGCCATTCGCATTCAGGTCCTCGAGTCCCTCGGTTCACCGGCCGCGGCGACGGTCTTCACGAGGTACATGGTTGACGAACGAAACGTCGAATGGCTTCCCCGTCTCGACGCAATCCTCAAGGACGGCCATGCCGTCGTCGTGGTGGGCGCGATGCATTTTCCTGGGCCATCTGGGCTGATCACGCTCCTGCGTGAACGAGGTTACAAGGTCGACGCGATAGATTGGCCAAGTGTGGCCATTAGCGATACACCTTAAGGCTTGGCCCGGTCCTGAAAAACGCAGCACGTTGAAAATGCAAACCAGTTCCGACGTTAGTATCTGTTATGTAAAATCGTTAGGGTTGCTTTCGAATAGAGTGGGCATCATGGAATTGGAACCTCGGAGGATTATTGCAATGTGGCGCGCGGATATAAGGTGGATTCAACCGGTCGTCGCAACACTAGATTGTTGAACGGACCTGAGATACTCGTCCAGAGCTTCAGCAGGCGTTTTCCAGCCGAGTGTTTTCCGGGGCCTGGTGTTCAACGTATTTGCAACGGCTTGAATCTCTCGAGCGCTCCACCGGGACAGATCCGTGCCCTTTGGAAAGTATTGTCGTAGAAGGCCGTTCGTGTTTTCGTTCGTGCCACGTTGCCATGGGCTGTTCGGGTCGGCGAAGAAGACCTTCACACCAGATTCAATTGTGAAGCGAGCATGATCGGACAGTTCCTTTCCCCGATCCCAAGTCAATGATCGCCACAACTGGGCAGGCATGCTCGTCACGGTTTTCTTGAGTGCGTTGGCCATCGTGACAGCCCCATAGCCGGCCAGCGCGGGACCGTTTTTCGTCCTGGGAATCAGCCCATAGCCTTCCTCGCGAGGCAGATGGATGAGCATGGTGAATCGGCTTGATCGCTCGACCAGCGTTCCGATCGCAGAACGGTTCAAGCCGATGATCAGATCACCTTCCCAATGTCCCGGTACAGCACGGTCTTGAGCTTCCGCTGGACGTTCGGAGATCATCACGTCTTCGCTGACATGAGCCCACGCCTTGGCTTGCGCCCTGGCCCTTGGCACTCTCAGTGCTCGTCCGGTGCGCAGATAGGTCACCAGTTCGCGCTTGAGCGCACCACGCCCTTGAATGTAAAGCGCCTGATAGATGGCTTCGTGAGAGATGCGCATGGTTTCGTCATCTGGAAAGTCGACTTTTAATCGATTGGCAATCTGTTCCGGCGACCAGCCATTGACCCATTTGCGATCACTGCGTTCTGGTTTATTCCGCCCGATGAACGCCGCTTGACTAGGCCCTGCGATCTTACGTCCTTTAGCGTCGTGAACCTGGCCTTCCAGGCGCTCTTGCACATAGCGGTGCAGCCTCGGGTTTGTCGCAAGCTTTGCTGGTTTCGGTCGCCTGGCAAACAATTCCGCCTTCCACTGCGCAACTGATGCACGATAATCGAGGCGGCCACTACGAGTTGCAGCATTACGCTTGAGCTCTCGTGAGACCGTTGACGCGCTGCGGCCAATACGGCGAGCGATCTCACGTACGCCGACGCCTTCGGCCGTGAGTAATCCTATCTCTTCACGCTCAGCAAACGATAAGTACCTGCCGGATATTGGACTTGCCATGAACAACGGCATACCGCCACGCTCGCGAAACCAGCGTGTCCCTGCCGCCTGGGACACGCCAACTGCCGCAGCAGCCTTCTCGCTTGTGATTCCGGTCGCAACCTGCTCCCAAAACTGGCGCTCAACCTCATGCCGAAGCGATGGTGCACCTGGCGAGCGCATTGCTCCTCGCCCCGTCAACTGTTGCATCCACTTCGATGGACGACCCATGAAACACCTCCTGGATTAAGGTGTTGCGACGACCGGTTGAATCCGCCTAATGAACTGCTCTCTCTCTTGAGCTATCTCTCAAAGGAAACTCTTCCACATTTATGGCTACCTATCTCGAGCTGAAGGCCCAAGCAGATGCACTGGCACAGCAAGCCGAAGAAGCGCGGCTTGCTGAGCTTGACAGCGTCATCACCACGATGCGCGAACAGATCGCCGAATACGGCATCACGCCCGACCAACTCTTCGGTCGTCGGCGTGCAGCAGCGCCGCGCGCACGCGCGCCTATCGCACCGAAGTATCGTGATCCGAAGACCGGTGCCACCTGGAGCGGACGTGGGAAGGCACCGCAGTGGATTGCTAATGCGAAGAACCGCAATCGGTTTCTGATTCCGGACACGGAATAACGCCGCAGAAAATGACGTGCTGCGCCCGGCCGCTGCCGGGCACTCGACCTCATCAGCTGGAAATCGCGTGCTGATCGTCGACGTCGTCGCGTGTGTTCGAGTTCGCTCCAGCGATGATTTCCCGATGAAGCCGAGCGGCCGCGACCGGTGAGTCGACGGTGGCATGGAGAGATCTTCCATCCCATAGCTCGACGACCCACTTGTCGTGTACGCGGCAGATCCCGATCGTCCAGCCGCTGGCATGCGAATACCCGTAGTCGCTCACCACAGTCCATCCGAGCGCAACCATCGTGTCGCGCTGCTCGAGCATCGGCGCGGCGATCATGCTTGGCTCCGCGGTGCCCGGACCAGGTCAGCGTGCTTGCCGGCAAGCTCGTACGTCCGCCGCGTCAAAGCTTCGCGATCGCGAAAGCCGGCCACTCGAATCAGATAATCCATTCTGCTCTCCGCTCCGCATTGCAGCTGATATTGCCGTAGGCACTGTATATATATCAGGGGTGCGGACGGTTCGCAATATTCCGCCACCGGCGCGGCGATCCAACTCAACGGAGCTGGGATCCTGTCCCACTGCGGCGGCCTGGTGGCCGGTCGTAGGACCGGCCGTCACGCATCCGTTCAAGTCGCTCGAGCGCCTCGGCGAACACCGCCAGCGGCGCCGCGCGCAGTTGATCATCGTGCCACCCGATCAACGCGGCGACGAGCTCATCCGTCTGCGGATCCAGTGTCCACACGCCGCAAGTTTTGCCCTGCTCGAGCGCCGCGTTGATCCCGCGTTCGGTGGCAACCAGGACCTCCATGCGCAACTCGTGCTTTCGGGCTTCGTCGACGAAGCCCGAAAGCACAACCAGCTGCAGTAGGACAGCCAGTCCGTGCGCCGAGCCGCGGCCCATGCGCAGCGCCTGGAATGCCGCGTGATACTGCAATGCGAGTTCCTCTGCTTTCTGCCGAGGCATCGGCAGCAACAAGGTACGGGCGAGTTTCGCATGCGCGGACGGCTGGTGTCGTCGTGATGAAGGTGCGCGTCGATTCGACATGGGGATCTCTCGTCAAGCCTCTCAATGGGCCTTACGGGCTGCTCCGAAGACACGGAGCGCGCGTAGACACCAGCGGAGTCACGTCGAGCGCTGGCCCCCCTGAGCGTTGAGATGCCGAGTGGGGATCTGCGTGCGACCTTTGTCTTCGACGATACGGTGTGGATGCATGGTGGTTTTCCTGGAGGGGAGCGAGCTCACTGTTCAGCCAGCTGCTCGAGCTCGTCTAGGTCGCCGAAGAAGTCTTGCTGCCCGGGTATCGGCGCCGGCGGCCGCCGCGCTGCGCGCGGTCGCGGGTGGCCGGCGCGCCTCAACGTTCGCGCGAGCGCCTGCAGTTGCGACCACAGGTGGTCTGCCTCGGCAACCGACAACGTATCGGCCGCCAGCTCGAGTGCGCTGACGAGCGACTCGAGGTGTGCAGGCGCGGCGGCCAGTGTCGTGCGCGCATCCGTGCGCCGCTGGCCCTCTCGGTAGACCTCGAGCCAGCGCGCGAGCGCTTTGCGCTCGTCGCGGCTCAGCGCATCGAGCAGCTGGGCCGGTATCGGCCCGTCGGCGCGAAACGTGCCGAGCACGTGTTCGCGCCGACGTCCCCTGGTCGGGGGCTGTGTGGGAGGCGCGACGCGCAGCACCTTGATGAGGCGTCCCTGTTCTCGAATGAGCATCGACTCGTCTCTGATTTCACACGATCACGCCAAAGCATAGCGCAACCGCGTGTCGCGTTGATGCCGCGACACGCGGACCTGCCTATCCAGTCTCGCGGCCTTGGGGCCGCGAGAAGGGGCGCTCGCCGCGCGGCGAGCTCGTGCTGCCTCGCGTATCCGCATACCTCCAGCCCCCTGAGCTCGTCGTCCCAAACGCGACCGTAGCCCTTCTCCGTTCCCTTTCAAGGATCCGCTTCGCCGGCCGCGGCACCCGTTCGGTGCTCGCCCTACGGGCTGCGCTCCGCGTGCGGCTTTGCGTCCGTCCTTGAACGTGCCCGGCTTCGGGCTCCTTTTGTCGCGGGACGGCGAACTCAGGGGACTGGCGGCAGCAGTTCTGCCGACGTCCAGGCACCAAAGCCCGAACCCCTACGCGGGGACAGGGAATCTTGGGGCCCGGGCAGCCTGACAGCCAACCCGTTCCAGCCGCGTCAACCCTTATAGGAGAAAGCTCGTGAACAAGTTCCAGCAACGCCAGCACGACCGTCGCACGCGTCTCGAGGCGCGCGCCAACAAGGCACGCTCCGCGTCCCGGATCGCCTATACCGCTGCCAAAGAGATGGCCTCGGTCATTCCGGCAGGCCAGCCCGTTCTGGCCGGCCACTACTCCGAATCGCGAGACAGGAACTACCGCGACCGCATCCACAAGACGTTCGGGAAGTCGTTCGCGCTCGACGACCGCGCTGATGAGCTGGAACGTCGGGCGGCTGCAGTGGGTAAAGGCGGGGTCTCCAGCGATGACCCGGACGCGGTGGCAAAGCTGCGTGCGCAGCTGGTCGCACTGGAGGATCGGCACGATCGCATGAAGCGCACGAACCAACTGGTGCGTCGCGATGACCGCGCCGGTCTTGCACGCATGGGATACCAGCCCGACGCCATCGACAAGCTCTTTACGCCGGATTTCGCCGGTCGTGTCGGCTTCGCGCCGTACGAGATCACGAATAGCAGCGCGAACATCCGCCGCATTCGTGATCGGATCGCCCAGCTCGAGAAAATCGCGGCGCGCACCTCGGTTGAGCAGCAGGGCGAAGGCTATGTGTACCGCGAGGATATCGAAGACAACCGCGCCGCATTCATCTTCGACGCGAAGCCGGCGAAGAACGTCCGTGAGCTCCTGCGCCGCAACGCGTTCCTGTTCAGCCCCACCAGATCTCCCAATGGTACGTCGGCATACGTTCGCAAGCTGACCCCGGCTGCGATCAGCACGGCGGCTTGGCTGCGCCCGCAGATCGATCAACTTCTCGCTGCTTGCTAACCCACGCTCGGCCCGCGCGAGCGGGCCACGCTATCCGGAGAAAAACCATGGATATGACCCGAACCTACAACGTATTCACGATGTGCAGTGGCTTGGGCGGTGGAGCCAAGGGCTTCCAAAAAGCCCAGTCTCGAGTGGGGGAGCTGATCGCGAATTGGCGCTGTATCGGCGGCATCGACAACGATCCCGCTGCATGTCGCGACTTTCGTACGATTGCCGGCGTCCCGTGCACGCTCATGGACCTCTTCACGCGCGAGCAGTACACCGCGTTCCACGGCGTCGAGCCGCCTGCCGGCTGGCGCGAGGCCACGCCCGAAGACGTGCGCCGCGCGGCCGGCAACCAGCATCCGCACTGCGTGTTCATTTCGTCGCCGTGCAAGGGCGCGTCCGGCCTGTTGTCGGAAACGCTCAGCCGCACGCCGAAATATCAGGCGCTCAACGAACTCACGCTGCGCTGCGTTTGGCTGATGTGTGAAGCGTGGAAGGACGACCCGGTCGAACTCATCGTGTTCGAAAACGTCCCCCGGCTCGCAACGCGCGGCCGCCACTTGCTGGATCAGATCGGGCAGATTCTGCAGCACTTCGGCTATGCGAAGAACGAGACGAGTCACGACTGCGGCCGCATCGCGAAGCGCGGGATGGCGCAGAGCCGGAAACGCTTCCTGCTCGTCGCGCGGCATACCGAAAAGGTACCGGCGTTCCTGTACGAGCCGCCCCAGAATCGCCTTCAGGGCGTCGGGACGCTGCTCGGCCGCATGCCGCTGCCGGGCGACGTTGAGGCCGCCGGGCCGATGCATCGCGTGCCCTCGCTGCAGTGGAAAACATGGGTGCGCCTCGCCTTCGTCGAAGCTGGCAGCGACTGGCGCAGCCTGAACAAGCTCGCGGTCGAAAACGGTCAGCTGCGCGACTACTTGATCGTGCCGGACATGCACAACGGCGTGCTCGGCGTGAACCGCTGGGAAGAACCGTGCGGCGTCGTGGCCGGCGCGAGCCGTCCGGGCAACGGGAGCTTTTCGGTCGCCGACCCGCGCGGGCCGGCCGACGCCGCGCAATACCAGCAGTACGGCGTGCTCGACTGGAACGACCACGCCGGCACGATCACCGGTCAGAAGTCGCCCGGGCAAGGCACTTTCAGCGTCGCGGACCCGCGCCACCAGGGCCCGGCGAAGCACAACAACGAATTCCGAATCGTGCCCTGGAGAGAAGCCGCCGGCGCGGTCACCAGCGCGCACGGCACCGGCCAGTGCGTTCAAGATCCTCGGCCACCGGCCGGCCCGCTGTTCAGCAAGTACAAGGTGACCGAATGGACCGGCCACGCCGGCACTGTTATCGGTGGCGACGATCAGGGCGCGTATGCGGTTGCCGACCCGCGCTCGAGCACCGGCTTCGAAGGCGCCGGCAAGTACAAGGTGACAGCGTTCGACGAGCCGGCCGGCACGGTCATCGCGCGCAGCGACAGCGGACAAGGGGCGTTCGCCGTAGCTGACCCACGACCGGGCATGCGCCGCGAGCGGGGCGACGCCTACCTCACCGGCGGCCACTACGGCGTGGTCGGCTGGGATCAGCACAGCGGCGCCGTGTCGGCCGCCGCCGGCCACGACAACGGCCGATGCTCCGTCGCCGATCCTCGCATGCCAGCGGCGAACGAGAAGACCGTCGCAGTGATCCGGGCACTTGACGGCACGTGGCACCGCCCGTTCACCACGCTCGAGCTGGCGGTACTCCAGTCCCTAGTTGATCCCGAACAGACCTGGATCGATGCCGAGGAGCGCGAATGGCACCGCAAGCAGATTGCGGCGACCGGCAACGTGTTCGCTGGCCACTTCAAGCTGGATGGCGACAGCGATCAGGCATGGCGCGAACGTATCGGCAACGCGGTGCCGCCTGACGCCGCGGAAGCGATCGCCGAGGTGATGGGCACCACACTGCTGCTCGCCGAATCCGGCGAGACGTTCCAGCTGTCGTCGACGCCGGTCTGGGTGCGACCAGTTGCGATCGCGTTGACTCTGCCCGGCAGTCTGTAGCGCGGCCCGTGATCTACGAGCGGCCCGCCTCGGCGGGCCGCATTCTCCGAGGATTCGAGATGAAACAGCACTGCATTCTGTCCCGAGACGAAGTCGAAGCGGTCGCATGGTGGTCGGACAAGGAAGTCAAGGTCTGGGCGGTCGACATCGCGGCCGGGCGCGAACGGCGCCCGGCGTATCGACATACCTATTACGCTCGCGCCCGCACGGCCGACCGGGCGATCGAGTGTGTGAAGCAAAACCTGCACATCCGGGTGCCTGGTGCGCGGTATCGCGCACGCCTTGCCGGCCCGCGCGAGCTCGGCTGTCACGAAGTGGCAGCCGAGCCCACGCCGCTGGTGCGACACACGATGGCAGTCGGGTTCGATCATGTTCGGTCGTGACGGGCGTTAGCCGGGCGAAGGATGTGCTATTCCAGTCACGCGGCCTTGAGACCGCGAGAGGGGCGCTTGCCGCTGGTGAGCCCACCCTGCTTCGCGTATCCACATGCCTTCGGCTGCTGTGCTCCCCGTTCCACGCGTTCGTGTGGGATTTGCGGCCGACCCTGGGCGCCTCCCTTCGCTTCGCTACGGGCCGGGCTTTCGCGCTGCGCGTCGAGCCTCGCTGCGCGAGTCTCGCCCCCTTCGGGCTTCAATCCCTGACGCAAACCCGCTACCCCCTATACAGCCGGGGCTCCGCCCCGATTGGGCGCTCGCCGCGCGGCGAGCCGGTGCTGTCTCAACTTTCCGCATACCGCCAGTCCCCTGCGCTCGCCGTCCCAAACGCGACCGTAGCCCACCGTCGTTCGCATTCAAGGGTGCGCTTCGCCGGCCGCGGCACCCGTTCGGTGCTCGCCCTTCGGGCTGCGCTCCGCATGCGGCTTTGCGACCGCCCTTGAACACGCCCGCCGGCAGGCTCCTTCAGTCGCGGGACGACGAACTCAGGGGACTGGCGGCAGCAGTTCTGCAGAAGTCAAGGCATCACCGGCACGTACCCCTACGAGGGGAGCTCCGAATCTTGGGGCCCGGGCGGCCTGCAATACAAACCACCTTCGAATGGAGGTCTCGATGGAAACGAACCGCCTGCACCATTGGATAGTAGTCCTTCAGTGTGCGTACATGGAATACACGTACACACCATGGGATGGACGCAACTACTACCGACGCACGGTCGACTACCGCCACGTCGTTTGGTGTTGACGGACACCGTCGAAGTCCCTCTGCCTCGCAACTGAATTTTCAACGGAGAAAGCCATGAAACTCGTAACCACGTTCAGCCGCACCGCCCCGATTCTTCGTTCGAGCACGCCGCTCGATGACGACCAAATCCGGCAGGTCGCACCGTCGATCTTCGCGGCCGACAAGCACGACTCCCGGTCGGAGCGTTACACGTACATCCCGACGATCGAGATCCTGACGAAGCTGCGTAAGGAAGGGTTCCAGCCCTTCATGGTTTGCCAGACGCGCGTGCGCGACAACGGCAAGCGCGAACATGCGAAACACATGCTCCGCCTGCGCCATGCCACGCAGGTCACGCAATCCGACTCACCGGAAATCATTCTCCTCAATTCGCACGATGGTTCGAGCAGCTATCAGATGCTGGGCGGGTACTTCCGCTTCGTCTGCGAAAACGGCCTTGTGCTCGGCGACACGACGCACGACGTGCGCGTCCCGCACAAGGGCAACGTAGTCGACGACGTCGTCGCGGGCGCGTACGACGTACTCGACGGCTTCGACTTGATCCGCGAGGTCAAGGAAGGGATGACTGAAGTGCAGCTCGATGAGCACGAGCAGCACGCTTTTGCCCGAGCCGCCCTCGCCTACCGCTACGACACCACGATTGCGCCGGCGCCGATCACGGAAGAACAGGTACTCCGTCCGCGCCGTATCGCGGATGCCGGTAACGACTTGTGGACAACCTTCAACCGCGTGCAGGAATCCTTGATTCGAGGTGGGCAACCCGGCCGAACCGCGACCGGCCGCCGCACTCGCACGCGGGCGGTCACGGGCATCGACCAGGACATTAAGTTGAACCGTGCGCTTTGGGTTCTCGCCGACGCGCTGCGCACCCGTAAGAGCTAAGCCCCACGCGCCGGCGATTTCCGTCGGCGCCTCTCCGAACGTTGTCGTGTTCCATTTCTATCGAGGTCGATCATGATGCTTGCCACCGGAAACAACTTCTCCCGCTCTACCGAATCTGTGCGTGCCCGCACCAGCTCCGGCGACGCGACGCCGCCGAAGGTCATCGCCGATACGCTCAACCTCATCGAAACGGCTCAGCTGGTACAGACGATTCTCGGGGAGGCATTCCCCACGACGTCGTTTGCGATCGCGGTTGCGAAGAAAGCGAACGGCTCGCACCTGACCGTCGATTGGACCGACGGCCCGCGTGACCTGCAGGTGGCTCGGCTCGTGTTGCCGCTGCAAGCCACACGCGTGGTCGACGGGGGGAAGGTCAAGCGGGTCGAGCACTTCATGCTGACGTCGGCCGGCCGGTTGACGGTTCACCTGGCTGCGGACCGCATCATCCTGTCGAGACAGTTCAGCGATCACGCAATTGCACATGCAATCGAGCGCCTCGCGGTGCGCTACGCAGACTTTTTGGCACCCGACGTCCGGGCGGCTATGACGGTTGAGGATTATCGCGCGGGCCGGCTGCAGCTGCTCGAGATCGTCGGCGTGCACCGGGCCGGCAGCCGTCGATCGGGAGCCAACGTACAGATGGACGTCGACGCGATGCTTGCGGAAACCACAGACGCGCACGGGTTTCCCCGGTCGGTCACGGGCGCACGGCTGTTTGTGCGGCGCGACACCCACTGACCACGGAAGCCGAGCGCTATGGAAACGGTCGAAATGTTCCTGCAGGCGGAACTGCGCCCCACCGTCGATCAGCGCGTCGAACGCGCGCTCGAGGCGCTCGGGGCGCTGTTTTCCGCGAATCGGATGGTGATTTGCCAGTTCAGCGCGGGCAAGGATAGTGGAGTCGTAACGAGCCTCGCGCTGGACGCAGCACGCCAGCATGCTGGCGCCGGTGGCCAGCCGTTTGTCTGCGTGATTACGGCCGACACCCTGGTCGAGTCGCCCGAGATGGTTGAGCACGCGCGTCGGGAGCTGGGGAAGATGGAGGCCTATGGCCGGTCGCACGGATTCGAGGTACGCGTGCTGGTTGTCGCACCGTCACTCGCGACGTCCTGGCAACTGTCGGTCCTCACGGGCCGGGCCCTGCCGAGCTACGCCGGCACGAATTCGGACTGCTCAGTCTCGTTGAAGATCGAGCCCAGCCGCGTCGGTCGCAATCAGTTATATCGCGAGGCACGGAAGGCCGGCTATGCAGAACCCGTGGTCCTGCTCGGCACCCGCTTCAACGAAAGTGAGCGCCGCAAGGCGAAGATGACCGCCCGTGGCGATCGCGCCGATACGCCGGTCCGCAACAGCGACGGCGAACTCACCCTCTGCCCCATCGCCGACTGGTCGACTGAAGATGTCTGGGAGTTTATCGGCGAAGTCTCGTCCGGGCTGCGCCTGACCTACACGGACTTCGAAGAGACGAAGCGGATCTACGCGCATGCTGGCAACAGCAGCTGCGCGATCGTGTCCGATCTCACGTTCGAGGAGGCGTCCGCCGGCAAGCGTGTGCGACGCGGAAACTGCGATGCGCGCACCGGCTGCTGGACCTGCCAGCAAGCCGATGATCGTTCGCTCGCCGAGATGATCCGCTTCGATGGAGATCGGTACGCCTACGCGGGCGGCCTGCAGCAGCTGAACCGCTTCATCCGCGCGATCCGTTACGACTGGTCGCGTCGAAATTGGGTCGGTCGCACAATCCGTGCCGGGTACATCTGCCTCGAACCGGATACGTTTGGTGCGGCTACCGTACGGGAGCTCGTCCGGTATATGCTGACAATCGATCGTGACGAGAGGATCCGCGCCCGACGCGCTGGAACGCAACCGAAATTCCAGACCTTGCCCCTGCCGATGATGATTGCCGTTGACGCAATGCAGTCGCTGCAGGGACTCGCGGCCCCCTTCGCGATCTGGGCAGACTACCGGGACATCTGCGAGCGCGGCGTGAGTTATCCCGTACCGGAAATCGCACCGGCCGCGCCGGCGCCGTTGCCCGAGCCGCTTTTTCTGAAGGTCGGCACCGAGTGGGACGATACGGCGGATCAGTGGACCGGGTTTCGAGATCCGCTGATGGAGGCTTTGACGGAGCGCTCGCCGTGCGCGCCGACTGTGTTGGACCTGGGTGATGGAAAGAGCACTTGGCGCGTCCGCACCGGCGATCGCTTCGACGTCGACCTCGAGTCGGCCGAGATGATCCTGGAGTTCGAAGCGGATCGCCTCGCGGCGATGCACGACCGCGGCTTTCATCCCGGCGGGATCACGACCGGCTATCGGTGGTACCTGAACTACGGCGCGCTCACCCTCTCCCATAAGCAGCAACTGAAGCACGATGAAGTGGCCCGTCGCACCGACTTCAAGGATCGGCTCGGACTGAACCTCGGGCACGACGTCGAGCAGCTCCTTGCCTACGGTGTGCGCTTTAGCGAACTTCCCGAGGAAGCGCGGCGGGCTTGGGCGCATAAGGCCACGACGGATGGTGCACAGACTTCCTTGGCGTTCGAGCTCGAGGCGTAGTAGCTGACGCTGATTGGTGATCAACCAACTCGGTTCTCCCATTTCCACGATCCCAATTTCGCGCGGCGGCCGCTTCGCGGCCGCGACACGGAAATCGCGATCGCGCTCGGCGATCTGCGTCCGCCGTCGCGCTCATGTCCGTGACGCAACACCACTCCCGCGCCCGGTGCCTACGCGCTAGCCAAGCGCCTCGCATTCCTTCCGCAGTCGACCTTTGAACCCGGAGCCCACGTTCGCCCGCCGTAGCCTGGCGGCCGGACCATTGCGCCGCGCGCGACGAGTGTCGCACGGCGCCCTGCTCCTGCAAGGGGCTTTCGCGGCATATCCTCGCGCGCTTCGCGCACTCCGGTATTCCACGGTCCCCTTGCCCGCCATTCTCCCGCGGGCGCTCGCCAGCTCCGGGTAGCACGGTTTGCGAGCCGCATCGCTCCGGCTGCCCTTATCTCAACTCTATGGAGCTGACCGTGAGCTATTTGTACAACGGCGACTGCCTGGTCGCCATGCCCAAACTCGCCCCTGAATCCGTCGACTGTATCGTCACGGACCCGCCCTACCTCGTCAATTTCCGCGACCGGAGCGGCCGCTCGATCGCGAACGACGTAAACGGCGACTGGCTGGCGCCGGCGTTCGCCGAAATGTTTCGTGTGTTGAAGCGCGACGCCGTATGCATTTCGTTCTACGGCTGGAACAAGGTCGACCTGTTTTTCGACGCATGGAAGGCGGCCGGCTTTCGCGTGGCTGGACACTTCGTTTTCACGAAGTCCTACGCGTCCAAGGCCGGCCTGGTGAAGTACCAGCACGAATCGGCCTACCTGCTCGCCAAGGGGCGGCCCGCGGCGCCGGCCGCGCCGATCGCCGACGTCATGCCGTTTCCGTACAGCGGCAACCGCCACCATCCGACCGAAAAGCCGGTCGCCGCGCTGCGCACACTCATTTCCGCTTTTACGCAGCCCGGCGACGTCGTACTGGATCCGTTTGCAGGCTCCGGCTCGACGTGCGTTGCCGCGCGCGAGCTCGGGCGCCGGTATATCGGCATCGAACTGGACGCGACCTACTTTGCGGCCGCAAAGGCGCGCCTGACGGCGCCCGTCGCCGGCGCCGCATTGGCCGCCGCCTAAGACCAGACCTGAGGACAATCACCATGCGACTGACCGTTTCAGCCTATTCCGGTCTCGAGCAGCTCGACCATCCCCGCACGAACGAGAACGGCGACCCCGTCGACGTGTTTTGTGTGCGCCTCGACGCCGCGGCGCGGTTCCCGCACCGCGCCAGCGACCTGGACATGGCGCGTATCTACCGGTATCGCAATTCCTTCGAATTCAGCGCCGGCACCTACGTTATGCACGACATTTTCCGCGAGCGCCTGGCCGAGCTCGCCGATTACCCGGCGATCTCGATCGGCGCCACGCGAATCTGCCATACGAACGGCGCTATCGCAGCAACGGACGGCCCGTTTAAGGAATTGATCGATTTCTCGATCACGTCGGGAACGATCGGGTCGCGGACCTCCGCGAAGCTGGCCGACGATTTCAGCCGGTTCATCGGAGCGGTCGACGCTGACGTTGATCACCTGTTCGCCGAGCTGTACCGCAACTGGTATTTCGCATTCTGCCTGGCCGAAAACTGCGGCGCAGTGCAGCTTTCTTGACCACACGAGCGCCGGCCGCTCGCCGCGGCCGGCACACCAGGAGAACAGCATGCCCCGTTATTTGATTGACGCGATTTTGGCCGCGATCGCAGCAAACGCCTTCGGCGAGGAGATCTCGCACGTATGGGACTCGGACACGGAAATCGAAGTCCTGCCCGCTTCGCTGCGTTACGCGATGCTGGAAGCGTTCCAGGCCGGCCAGTGCGCGCGGCGTTAAATTCATCCGCCGGCGCCGGCGTTGCCGGCAGCCGGCGGTATACGAGGCTCCCATGACGAAAAACGAAATCGAAATGTTGCTTTTCGCGATCGCACGCATCCATCTGCACATCGACACACTCGAAACGCGCCACAGCGACCGGCTGGACTTTCACGATTGCGCGGTCTGGTGCATCCGCGACGCGCTCGCGGCGGCATTCGACGCCGGTGTTGTTCACGGCCGCGGTAACGCTGCGACCTGACGTGCGGCCGCCGGCGCGCGCCTGGTGTCGGCGGCGATCTCCTATCGATCATGTTCCACCGCCGGCCTGACCCTGCGGGCCCGGCCGGCGACTGGAACGCGGAAGGCCGTTTCTGTACCGCGAAATGTTCCACTGATGCGGGGCGGCCCACCCCGTCCGCATCGAGCGGCCGGCGCGGGCGGTGGACCGCTCGCCCCAGCTGGCCGCGGCGGATCCGCGCCGTTCCGATTATCCAGCCGGCGCGCGGCAGCTTGCCCGCCCGGCTACGCCCGGCATGCAAGCCGCCCGCTTTCACGCGCCGGGTACACGGGCTGTCCGCTCCTGGGGCTCGGCCGCCGCCGGCGTCCGGCCCCGGCGCTGGCCGCCCCGCCAGCCGCGCACGCACGCGTGCGCGGAGTTCGCGCTCGGGCCGCGCGAGCGGCCTCGCGCCGGCGACGTCCGGCTTTCGGTAACCGTCCCTGCGTTCCACCTCCAACTGTCGGCGAATCGACTGCCATCGGGGCCGCCTCATCCCGACGCATAGCGCTGCGTCCCGGCGTTGCAAGGGTGCGCTACGCCGCGTGCCGCGCCCGGTCGGTGCGCCCCCTGCGGGTTCGCACCGCTGCGGCCTTGCCCGCGCCCCTGCAACGCCTCCCCGCGAGCGCTTCCCATGCGTCGAGGCGGCTCCCAATGGCAGCAATTTTTCACCCCGACGCAATGGAGGCTATATGAACGCAGTGACCACCGAAATCCCGGCCCTCGCCCACGACGCGGGCGTTCCCCCCGCACCCCCCGAGGCTCACCGCCAGGCAGACGACCTGCGCGACATTCCGCTTAAACGGCTCGTCGCGTCCCCCTACAACGTGCGGCGCGTGCCCCCGACCGGCATCAAGGAACTCGCGCTCAATATCTGGAAAGTCGGCCTGCTCCAAAACCTGATCGTGCACCCGATGAAGGTCGGGGCGAGGAAGGCGCAGACGTTTGGCGTCGCTGCTGGCGGCCGCCGTCGCCTCGCGCTCGTCTACCTGCTCGAACACGACTACATCCCCGCCGACCACCCGGTGCGCTGCAAAGTGGTGCCGGTCGAGGATGCCGTGCTGCTGTCCGCGACCGAGAACGAAATGCGTGAGCCGATGCACCCCGCCGACGCGTGCGAGGCATACCGGATTCAGGTTGAAGCTGGCCGGTCGATCGAGGAAATCGCCGACCTGTACGGCGTGCACCCGAAAACCGTGCAGCGCCGTCTCAAGCTCGCGCGCGTGTCGCCGAAGCTGATCGACCTGTTTCGCGCCGGCGAGATCAAGCTCGACCAGATGCAGGCGCTTGCGCTGTCTGACAGTCACGCGGAGCAAGAGGCAGCGTGGTTCGAAGCCGAGCCGTGCAACCGCGACGCGCATGCGATCCGCCGCCGCTTCGTGCGCGACGAACAGTCGTTCGTGAGCAATCGCATCGCGAAATTCGTCGGCGTCGAGGCGTTCGAAGCGGCGGGCGGTGCCGTGCGCCGCGACCTTTTCTCCGCAGCCGAGGACGCTTGGTACCGCGATCATGCGCTGATGCTGCGCCTCGCGACCGAGCAACTGGAGGCGCTCGGCGCGTCCGTGCTGGCCGAAGGCTGGGCGTGGGTGAAAGCGATGCCGGAACGGGACCATGCCACCCGGTCGCAATTTCGCCCGGTGCTCCCGCGTCGGACGGAACCAACCGACGAAGTGGCCCAAGAACTGGCGGCGATCGATCAGCGGCTGGCCGAGATCGCAGCACTGTATCAAGCCGACGAAATGGACGACGAAACCGCCGAACGGCTGGAATCCGAAGAAGGCGCGTTGACCATGCGTCAGGATGAAATCGAGGGTTCATTGCTCGTCTACCACCCCGACGACATGGCGCATGCTGGCGCGATTCTCTCGCTCGACGCTGGCGGTGAACCCGTGATCGAGCGCGGACTCGTTGCGCGCGAGCCGGCCGGGGATGCGACGACCGAAAGTGACGAGAATGGTGACGACGATGACGACGACTCGTCAGATGGGCAGCCTGCCCGCGTCGCCGCGCCGGTCGCGAAGCCCGCGAAGGGTCCGCACTCCGAAAGGCTGACGCTGCGCCTGAACGCGCATCGCACGGCGGCCGTTGCCGCCGCCCTTGCGCAGCAGCCGCACGTCGCGCTCGCCGCGCTGGTGCACCGGCTGCTGGCGGGCGAGTACGGCCACAGTACCGAAGGGAGCGCGCTGGACGTGACGTTCCGCGACCACTCCCACAACCTGACGAAGCATGCGCCGGAACTGGACGACGACCTTGCGTTCACGATGCGCCGAGAGCAACGCCGGGTTTGGGGAGGCGTCATCCCGAATGACAGCGACGCACTGCTGCGCTGGCTGATCGAGCAGACCGACGAGCGCCTGCTGCTGATCCTCGCGCAGTACGTCGCGGCGTCCGTGGACAGCGTGCGCCCGGATGAGCGGCCGCACGCGATCAACGCGCTGATCCCGGCGCTCGGGCTGAATCTCGCGGATGCGTGGCAACCGACGAAGGCGGGCTACTTCGATCACGTTTCGAAGGATCGGATTGTGGACGTCGTGAGCGCGGCCGTGTCGCCTTCCGATGCGATGCGCGTGGCGAAGCTCAAGAAGGGGGACGCGGCGACGGAGGCCGAACGGCTGATCGCGGGGCGCGGTTGGTTGCCCGAGCATTTCGCGAAGGCTGAAGTCGTGCGGATGAAGCTGTGGGACGTTCCGGCGAAGGCGTCGGACGCCGAGGAAGCGGAGGCGGACGGCCCTGAGTCGGTTGTGTCGACCGATGACATGCGCGACGACGCGGCCGTAGCGGAAGGCGAAGGCATGCCGCCGCGTGATTGACCTGATCGACGCCAGCGGTCGCGCCGTGCCCGCTGGCGTAGCGTACCGGTCGGCCTCCGTCGGCGGGGCCGGCCGCAGTGATGATCCACTCCCGGAAGTTCTCACTTTCCGATTCTCTGCCGCTCCCGTAAAGGATCACCTTTCCGATGCCGCGCATGCGCGCTCGTCGCGGTGGCGTATGCACTGGCGGCACTCTCTCGACTCGCTGCTCGGGCGTCTCCCTCCGCTTCGCTGCGGGCCGGGCTTTCGCGCTGCGCGTCGAGCCCCGCTGCGCGAGTCTCGCCCCTACGGGCTTCAATCCCTGACGTCTGCGCGCCGTTCCGGCGCTGCGCGCTTCGCTTGCTCGTGAAGTACGCGCCCGCTGCGCGCGGGCGGACAGCAGGTCTAGCGGCCGGCTACGCCGGCCGAGGGGGCGCGGGGCAGGCGTGCCCCGCGCCGTGTGCGTGATCCGGTCGGGGAAACCGTGTGGTTGCGCTCCATCCTTTTGCGCCGGGTTAAGCGCGTGGATCTGCCATTGGGAGCCGCCCCTTTTCGACGCATAGCGCGGGCAGGCACGGGCGCAAGGGTAAAGGCTGCGCTTCGCTCCGCCCACGTCCTCACCCGTTCGGTGCTCGGCTACGCCTGCGCTCCGCATGCGGCCTCCGGGCGCGCCCTTGCACCCGTGCCTGCCCGCGCTAAACCCGCGTCGAGGCGGCTCCCAATGGCAGATCCACAACCCGACACAAAAGGACGAAACCGTGAGCGCAACCACCCCCGACCGAATCACGCACACACGCGCGGGCGTTCCCCCCGCACCCCCCGAGGCTCACCGCCAGGCAGGCATTCGACACCCGAAAAATCGGCTGCGTGCGACGGCCGCGCACTGGCTCGGGTGCGCTCTGGACGCCCCGATTTGCGTCTTGCATCGCTGGACCCGCCCTGATGACGACGCGCGCGCGGTGCGGCTCGAAACCGTGATCGACGGCACCGCAAAGCGCATCACCCTTTTTCGCCAAGCAACCGGTGCGTGGTCGCCGGTTTGGCAATAACCCGGAGAATTAAGATGAGCTACCCGACGGACGAACTGATGATCGAAGGTATCACGGAAGGTTTTTTCGTGATTGCGTGCGCCGAGAGTGCCGCGCCATCCATTGCGGTACATCATGGCGACGATGGCGAACTGGCATTTACGCTGCCCACGATTGACTGGACCGCGTGGCAAATCAATGTCGCGATCAAGATCTACGAAAAGGCGTACGCACGTGGCGAGCGCTACGGTGCTGCGAGCGCTCAACGCGTCATTCGTGAAGCACTCGGCATCTTCCATTGACTTCGTGCGCGTCCACCCGGGCGCGCTTTCCATCGTTCAAGTAAGGAGCCGTACCATGCGCGGTCTTGATATTCGTGTCTCGTTTGCGCTTGCCCGGATTGCTTCTATCACCGATCCGGACAATTTCGACATGATCGACGTTCAGAACGATACCGAGACTTTCGGGCGCAACGATTATTGGAACGGTCGCCACGAATTGCCGATTATGTTCGCGGACGAACCGTTTCTTCGGAAGGCATGGGAGCGCGGGCAAGATGACGCGGCGATGTGCGAAGAACTTGAAGAGTGTCCGCACTGCATTGCAGCCCGGGGCGATCCCTGCCCGGTTCACGGATGACGGCAATTCAGCATTGGACCGCAGCACCTACCACGGAGAACCCACGATGAATACCGTAACGACACTGAGCATCGATCAGCTAGAACGCGCGATCAACATCTGGCGCGCGCGCCAACCGAGCCGCGAAGGTGATCCGATCCTGTGCCGGGAGGCGCGGCTTCTTGCCGAACCCTACGCGCTGATGATTCTGAGCGGCGCGACGCAGATCGACGCGGCACACCTGTCGGACACGCAACGCGCCGCGTTCGACGGCGCGTTTTCGCAATAGCGCGTCTTCGACCCGACCTGCGCTCGCTATGGCGGGCATCGCGAAAGGAGCGAACCATGAAGAATCTCGGTGCGTCGGCACAGCGCAATTGCCCGCCCTGGTATGGCTGGAAAATCCGGCTGGTGTGGATGATCTCAGCATTGGTCGGCATGTTCGCCGCCGACGCGCAAGCGCGGTGCCGCAATTGGGCGACGGCGCAAGCCTACCGCCTTGGCCGAGCCGATTTCGGGGTTCACCTCCATACGCCGCGATTTTCCCGAATCGCGGAACTGACCGACGCTTACGACAGTGGTGCATACGATGTTTGGCTGGCAAGCGTCCCGGTTGACGATTGGTTCCATTATCTGCCGTGAACGCTCCGTGACGAACAATTTGCGAGGATGACCAAATGACCGCATATTCCTACTTCGAGGCGTGCGACATGACCGTAACGCGCGCCGAAGCCGAGGCCGAGATCAAAAACCACTTCGCGGACTTTTCCGAATTTCTGGCGGACGTTGGCGACCGCGAAGAATACGAAGGTAAAGAAGTGCTCGACTGGCTTGGCTACTAGGCCGCAGGCCGGAGAACACGGATCGCGTCGCCGGCACGTTCGGCCAGCAGCAAGGAAGCCATCGGCACCGTGGCGCGTCCGCATGGCATGACGAAGATTGCGCGCGACGCGGGCGTCGGCCGCGAGAGCCTCTACAAGGCGCTGGACGAGCACGGCAACCCGGAATTCGCGACGATCTAGTGTCGTGCGCGCGCTAGGCCTAACTTTGACAGTAACGACGCCCGTACACGGGCACGCCCGAGCCGGGATTTTTGCGCGGCGTCGCGGGCTGGCGGGCGTTCGCCGCTACGCCGCGACCACCCGCCAGCCCGCGACCAATGCGTCATCCAGTTTGCGCGCTGCGCAAATAAATTGGGGCAATCCCGCTCAGCGCACACTTCGCGCTTCGCCGGATTGCCCCAACGATCACACCGCCGCGCCGTCGACGACAGCGGCTGCCGGCTCGCCCTCGGCGGGTTTCGCCAGCGCCGGCGGCTTGCCCGGTTTCGCGAGCGCCGCCTTTACCGCCTCGAGCCGCTCTTTCCACTGTTCCGCCGGGATCTCGTCTAGCCCTTCCGCGCGCAGCAGCTCGAGTACCGCCTTATGATTCCGTTCGCGCTCCTTCCGGACTCGCTCACGCTGTTCGTCCTGCAACTTTTTCAGCTTCGCCGCCGTCTTCGCGATTTCATCTTCGATCGACCGCGGCTTCCGCGTGGTTTTTCCCGATAGCTCACTCATTTCACGACTCTCCATTTCGTGGTATCGGCCCTCACCGCGCATTTTACCGGTATGCCACCGCGAGGCGAAAGCCCGGGACGAATTCCAGTTGCCCGCACGCGGGCAAGTCCGTCGAGCGTGCCATCCGTCCGGCACACTCGAGGTCGCGCGCGATCCACATGTCCACCGCGCCCCGCGCTCAAACCGGTGTTGCCGCACACTAACGTGTGGACAACACCGCGCGGCCCCCGGCTCTGTGATCCATATCGATCACGGCCGGGCGTACGGCACCGTGGGCATGTGGATCGCGCGAATTACGTCCAGTTCGGCCGCGCCGTGGCGCGCCCGAATTCTCCCGCTGACCGCAATCCGGCCACGGGCCAGCGGCACAAGGCGCGCGCCGGATTCCCACTCGTCTCCGCCGAGTGAAAATCCGGCGCGCGCGAAAATCACTCTTGTTTGCGGAATGCGTGCATTCCGCAAATTTCCGACTCCCCGCCCGACTCCGACGTCGAGCGGTACACCGATCATCCGCATGCGCCCGCGGATTTATCCGATCCACATTGACCACATATCCACCGCGCCCCGCGCTCACATCGGTGTTGCCGCACACTGACGTGTGGACAACACCGCGCGGCGACCGGCTCCGTGATCTCTACCGATCACGGCCGTTCGTCCGGCACCGTGGATATGTGGACAATGCTCGCCAGTCCACCCGCGCCTCACCTCCTGCTCACTTCCTACCGACTTACGCGACAGTGTCGAACCTGCACATCCCTTGCTGCCTCGACTTCCTCTCCTCCTTCCAAAGTTGCACTGAACGGCTTCGCTTCGCTCCGAGACGACGATGGCGAAAATCCACCGCTCACGACTCAATCCACGCCGTCGCTTTTTCCCGGATCACGCCGTTTCCCTTGAGCGGGAACCGCCGTCCTTTACCGGGTGAAGGCTCCGCGACAGGCCCCAACCTGAAGTGAAGTTGGCTACGATCCTCTTAGGAAGCGGGGGAATCCCCGCCCCCTAAGAGGATCGTCACACACCATGCAACGTTGTTGCGGTGTGTCGCGCCCTATGGCGCGGTGCCTTCGGCGTCAGACACCCGTGCAAGCAGGCGCAAAAATCGAGGTTCGGATGGAGCTCGTCGCCTTGGGAGTCATATCCTCGGGCGTCAGACAAATACGAATATGAATACAACACTTCGGAATCCGTATCGATAGGAGTTTCGCGCTCACCCGTCACCTATCGGGGCGTGCAGCGTCAGACAGCTGCTCCCGACTCACCGTCAAAATCCGAGCCGGAATGGGCGAGACGCGCTCGGCCAAAGGCTCGCGCCGTCAGACACCCGTACCGGCGAATAATGCGAATACCGGCAAAAAGACGCGCGCGCCCTGATTTGATTGGCGTTCGGTGTCAGACAGCTAGAACCGCCATGTCTGACATTCGATAAGTATCGCTATGAAAATTAATGGGTTATTGCGCAACGCGCGTCGGCATGCTACTGTCACACGCATAAAACGCAGTCATGAGGGCCGTAATCGAGCGCGGTTTCGTACGCGAGTCGAGGTTTTTCCACGACTCCACGAGCGCCCGCTCTTTTCATTCCAGGCGCTTTTCATGACCTCACGAAAATCTTCCTCGCGTGTCGAAACCGGCCGCGTCAGTTTTCGCGATACCCCGGATGTTGTCCGTTTTTACAAGAAAGCCGCCCAGGCGCGCGGCGTCTCATTCTCCGAATATGCCCGGCGACTCACCGAACGCGGCGCGCTCGCCGAGTCGGTCGATCGGCTGATCGGGTCCGTCGACGCGTCAATCGCGAAAGCCGAAACTTTGCTGCAGGAAGCTAGGCAGCTATCTGGAGGCGCAACGCCCACCGGACAGAAATCATCGCTGGCAGCCTTGCCGCCGCAACTCGTCGAAGCGATTTTTGTTTGTGAATTTCTGTTGACTGAGATCGTGTCGCGCACCGACATGACTGCGGAGCGACGCGCGCGCGACGCGGCGAAGGAGCGAACTGCCGAGGTTCTCCGCGGGGTGCACAAATGACGCGGAAATCGCAGACCGGGATATTCAAGGATTTTTCCACTGGCTCTGAAATTTGGAGCCATCGCGTCGCACTTGTGCTCGTCGCGATCCGCAATATCGTGCTCCTCTCGTTGTTTTTGGGATTCATCGCAGGTTTCGTCTACGCCGCGTTTTTCGTCGATCGGGATATTTGGCGCCCAGCCGTCGCGAACGTCATTGCGCATCTGCGCACGGTCGTGATGATGACAGCGGTACCGATGGAGTACGAGGTCAACGGCCAAACGGTGCGTCTTCCTGTTGATCAAATCGCTTCTCTGACCGATCCCGTGTGGGATGTCGCTCGGATCGTTATGCGTCGATTCTTCGTTATCGTGGGCACGGTAAGCGCGTGTTCCGCCGTCGCAATCGCGGGCTATTGGTACGAATTCGGCCGGCGCACTATGGCGGACAAAGAGATCCGCGGTGCTACCCTCGTCAGCGGAAAAGAGCTGGCGACCATGGTGCGCAACAACGACGATGCGAGCCCTTACACGCTCGCCGGCGTTCCCATGCTGCGCGAAGCGGAGACGCTACACACGCTCGTGGTCGGCGCCCAAGGCACAGGGAAGTCACAGCAATTCTTCGACCGGCTGCGACAAATCCGGGCGCGCGGCAAGCGCGCAATTGTCTACGATCCGTCGGGGGAGTTCACCGAGGAGTTTTTCCGGGAAGGCAAGGACGTGATGATGAATCCGTTCGACGACCGTTCTCCAAACTGGAATATCAAGCACGAGATCGACGAGGAATACCACTACGACAGCATGGCGAATGGGCTGATTCCCGATCCGCGCGAGGCGGATCCATTTTGGTCTCTTGCGGGTCGTGAGGTATTCAGAGACGTCGTTCGAACCTTGCACGTCGAAGGTAACCTCACCAATCGCAATCTCTATTCGTCGATCGCGATGAGCAACCTGGACGCGATCTACCATTTGCTGCGCAATACTGCTGGTGCGTCTTACGTCGACCCAAAGACCGAGCGCACGGGCATGTCGCTCAAGATGACGGTTCAGAATCAGCTTTCATCGTTTCGTTTCCTACGCGATGACGGCCCGCCGTTCTCGATTCGCCAGTGGATTTACAACGAAAGCGACTCGTGGATGTTTATTACAACCCGCGAGGAAATGCTCGAGGCGATCAAGCCGATCCTGTCGCTTTGGATCGATATAGCGATCAAAGCGGTATTGAACCTGACTCCGATCCACCGCGAGCGCCTGCATTTCTCGATCGACGAATTGCCAACGCTCCAGAAGTTGGACATCATGAAGCTCGCGGTGAGCAACACTCGGAAATACGGGCTTTGCATGATGCTCGGCGCGCAGGATATCCCGCAATTGCTTGAGATCTACGGTGATTATCTCGCCCGAACCATCGTCAACGGTTGCCAGACGAAGCTGCTGCTTCGCGTCACAGACGCAGAAGCGGCTGAGATGTTCGCAAAGCTGATCGGCGAAACCGAGATCGAGGAGAAGGACGAATCGATGTCGTTTGGTCTGAACGCGCAGCGGGACGGTTTCAGCATCGCGACGCGGCGCCCGCTGCGCAACTTGGTCCTGTCATCTGAAATCCGACGCCTGCCGAAGATGACCGGTTACCTGGTGTATCCGGGCGACTATCCGGTCGCCCGTGTGACATATAAGTACGTCGCACCGAAGAAAAACGCGCCTGCGTTCATCAAGCGTCAGGCATTTTCCGAACTGTTCGCGCCGGCCGCCGCCACACCGGCCTCCGGCGCTGGTCCGGCGCCCGTGATCGCCGGCGCAGCACCCGACTGGATCGCGCACCCTGAAATCCTCGTCGCGGCGAGCGGCGGCATCGATCCGGAAACTGGCGAAATTCTGCCGCCTCGCCCAGGCGCGTGGCGCTGGGGCCACGGCAATCAAACAGGAGATAGAGCATGAAGATTTTTTGTCGTCTTTTGTCCACTGCCCTATTTCTGGCGGTTCCGACCGTCGGTGCTTTCGCACAGTCGGCTCCCGTGCTGTTACCTCCCGATCAGGCGTTCACGATGCGTATGGCCGATGCATCGGACGGGTACGTCAGCGTGATTTTTCATGTGGCACCGGGCTACCGGCTGTATCGCGATCGCGTCAATGTCACCACGCCGACACCGGGTCGGATGGTATACGCGGTCCTGAAACCGCCCGGCACGATGGTGTATGACGCGGCGTTGGGCAAATCCATCGAAACCTACGATAGTGACTTCCGAGTGGACGTCTCTATGTCACCCACACGGCCGACGGACCTGATCGTGCGGATTCAGGGGTGCGCCATCGAGGCCGGCGTCTGCTACCCTCCCGTGGAGCGGAAATTCCATCTGTCGCCCCGCGGATGAAACAGGCACAACGATGAGACTATGGCCGATGCGGCGGTCGGGCAATGAGAATCGGCGCGCTCGAGCTTCCGGATTGGAAGAAGATCGTGAGCGGCGAATGGAAAGACAAGCGGCACGTCGACATCGAGTAGGTACTCCACTGCGGGCTCCCGACCAATCATGTTGAGTTTGCACAACATCTCAAGCGCCGCCCAGACGCGAAACTATTTCTCGAAAGACAACTATTACACTCAGGACGAGAACACCGAGCATTCGGCGTGGTTCGGTGCCGGCGCGGCCCGCCTCGGTCTGGCCGGGCAAGTCCAACCGGCCGGGTTCCTCAATCTCCTCGAGGGGCGCGTCGAGGATCAACAGCTCGGAAAATGGGTGACCGACGAGGAGACGGGCGAACGTCGTCAGGACCACCAACCCGGCATTGACATCACCTTCTCCGCCCCGAAGAGCGTGTCGCTGGTGGCCGAAGTCGCCGGCGATACCGCCGTCCGGGATGCGCACGAAACCGCCGTTCGGTCCGCGCTGGCGTATCTCGAGGAAAACGTGATCCGCACGCGATCCACCCAGAACGGCGTCACGTCGATCGAACACACCGGCAATATGGTCGCCGCGCTCTTCAAGCACAACACCAGTCGGGATCTCGACCCACAGACCCACACGCACGCTGTCGTGATGAACGCGACGCTACGTGCGGACGGTAAATGGCGGTCTATCGACAACCGGGAGATTTACCAGACACAGAAACTCGCCGGCGCAATATACAACGCCGCACTCGCATCCGGCCTGCAGCAACTCGGGTACCGGCTGACGAATCCTGATCGGCACGGTAACTTCGAAATCCAGGGCATTTCTCGAGAGCAGATCGCGCACTTCAGCCAGCGGCGCACCGCGATCAAAGAAAAACTCGGCAAGCGCCAGCTCGAGCTCGACGCCGCATCTGCGGCCGACAAGGAGCGCGCGGCGCTTGCCACGCGTGAGCGCAAGGTCGACGTTGACCACGAGCAACTACTCGTAGACTGGCGAGCCCGCGCCCAAGAGCAGGGAATCGATCTCGACGCGTTGCGCACGGCAGCCGCCGAGCGTAAAGCGCAGGGCATAGAGCCACCGACGAAGCTAACGGGACGCCAGGCACTGGCGTTCGCAGCCGCGCACCTGATCGAGCGAGAAGCCGTGGTCGACAAGTCGGATCTGGTAGAGACGGCAGTCGTTCACGGGACTGGTCGCGTTTCCCCCGAAGACGTGATGAAGGCGTTTCGGCAGCTCGAGAAGAGCGGCGACCTCGTGGCGCTGCCCGATGAGAAGTACACGACGCGAAAAATGCTCGAGAGCGAGCGTTGGGCACTCGATTTCGTCAAGCAGGAAAAGGGCAATGCGCCGATCATACTCGACGCGGACAAAGTTCAGGAGCGAATAGCCGAAGCGGAACGTCTGCAACAGTTCTCCTACACGTTCGGTCAGCGGGACGCGATCGTGCTCGCATTGACGTCACCAGACCGATTCGTAGCCATTCAGGGGCTTGCCGGAACGGGCAAGACGACGATGCTCCGCACGCTGAACGAAATCGCCGCCGCGGAAGGATATGTGGTTCGAGGCATGGCCCCGACAGGCGCGGCCGCAAAGGTAATGGTGAAAGAGACTGGAATTGCCGCCGAGACCGTCGCGATGTTTCAGATCAAGGAACGGCAGCTACAGAAGGACATCGAGTTTGCCCAACAGTATGCCCCGGACTTCAAGCGGCGACCGGAAGTATGGGTTGTCGACGAATCATCGTTTCTTGCCCAACGTCAGATGGCGCAATTGCATCGGCTCGCTGAACATGCCGGCGCTAAAGTCGTCTACCTCGGGGACACGCTTCAGCTGCAAGGGGTTGAAGCGGGCAAGCCGTTCGAGCTCGCTCAGAAAGACGGGATCGCCACGGCATATATGACCGATATCAATCGGCAGAAGACGGACGTCATGAAGGAAGCCGTGGACATCATTACCGGTAGGAATTTGTTAGACGCCGGCGCGCGACTGACCGATATCGAACTGAAGCGCAACGCACAGTCGTTTCAATATCTGTCGGATCAAGGGCGGGTGCTCAAGACGGATGAGGTTGTCTCGCAGGCCGTCGACAAGATCCTGGCGATGAGCCCCGAGCAGCGCACGCGCAACATCACGATCACACCCCTAAACCGAGATCGCGTTGCGATTAACGAAGGTGTGCGCGAGGGCCTAAAACAACGCGGCGAACTCTCAAAGAACGAATCCACGCACGAGATATTGGTATCGAAAGGATTTACCCGCGCGCAGATCAAGGAAGCACAATACTACGAACGAGGCGATGTCGTTCGCTTCAATCGCACCTACCAGCAGATAAATGCGGACAAGGGTGACTATACGCGCGTAACCGACGTCGACCACGAGTCGGGAATCGTGACCCTCACCAAACGTGACGGGTCGACGCTCGCGTGGGAGCCGGCGAAGCACAACAAAGTTGAAGTCTATGACCCGGACCTACGAAAGTTGGCCGTTGGCGACGTGATTCGCCTCACCCGCAACGATGACACATTCAAGAACGGCGAAACAGCGCGGGTCGTCCAACTCGCCGGCGAACATGCCGTCCTGCAGGTCGATGATCGCGGGGTGATCAGCCACCATTCGGTCAATCTTGAGACAAGCCAACACTGGGACCATGCGTACGCATCTACCGTGCACGCGGCGCAAGGGGCATCGAAGGACACCACAATCTTCGCGATTAACATGCCGGAAAGCGAAGACAAGAAGGCACTGGAGCGCGAATTCCAGTCGCTCGCCAAGGTGTTCGGGGACCGGAGCTATTACGTTGGCGTAACGCGCGCATCTCATGACATCACGGTTATTACCAACGACGTCGACCTAACCCAGCGCGCCATCACCGGGAAGCTCGACAAGACGACGGTCATCGAGGCAATGAAACAGGAGGTCCGTGAGCAGACGTTCCAGCGTGAACAGCACGAGATCTGACCGGAGGAAGAGATGAGCATCCACGATCCGACGCGGTTTCGAATTCGCCCCCCCGGGTTGATTCACGCATTTGACGACACCGTCGACATCGTTTGCCAGCAGGACCTGCTTTGCAGCCCTCGTAAATTTGACAGTGGCGGTGGATTTCTGCGCTGCGACAATAAATCCTGCTAGAAACATCTTGTAATATTTCCGGAGCCTGATGCGCGTTGGCCACCGTGTTCCCGCTCCCAGCTGGCCAGGAGCGCGTCCAACCTCGTACTCAACCAATCGATTCGACGACGCTGATATGTACCGTAGGAGCCTTGTCTATCCTTTGCTTGCCGTCGCAACGTTTGCCAGCGCCGGGCCGATTTTTCTGATCGCAGATAACAATGCCCGCACGCTCTTCCTTCAAACCGAAACGGTCCGACAAGAATCCGAGGGACTGGTCGCCTTTACGATGCGAGCAGTGGCCAAGCATGGTTATCGTCCGACCGGGGCATCCGAGACAATCGCCATTGCGTTGACTGATTATCAGATGGACTGTTGGAGAAGCCGTGTCAGAGAAACCGGCACGCGATACGTCACGGATGAAGACAAGGAAGCGGGCCGTCCGCCTAAGACAGCCCAAGCATGGGCCGCAATTCCGCCGGGGAGTGAACTTGATGTTGTCCGCAAAAAAGTCTGCTGAGCGCGCCGATCCTCAAGTCCATCCGAAGGGAATCGAACGTGCAACGATCGCGATCTTCGCCGTTTTCGTCGCACTTTGTTTGTTCGTCGTATTCATTGTCGATCAGGCTCTCAGCTCCGCCGAGCAGTTTACGAACCGCGCTGCAGAAGCGCGAGCGACGGCGATCTCTCGATCCTATGCCAATTATCTCTCCGAGCGGACGGCAACCGCGGATGTCCTTGCGCGTACGGTTGCATTCCAGTACCGGACCCACAAAGGCCAGGTCGACCTGACGCGGCTTGTTGCGGCCGGTTTGCTAGCACCAACGGACCAGACGCTCGTCACTCTCGTCAATGCCAACGGCACGGTCATACAGGCCTGGCCCACATCGCCTGAAGCAACGGTGCACCTTGGCGATCGTGAACACTTCGTCGCGCAGCAAAATTCACCGAAGGATGAGCTGTACGTCGGCGCGCCGGTGTTCGGGCGAGTGTCGAACACGTGGACGCTGCAGTTCACTCGGAAACTGTTCGACGCCGAAGGGCATTTCGACGGAGTCGTCGTCGTTTCGGAACCCCTCGATTTCCTCACTAAGAGTTTCGCGAACCAAGCAAACCTCGGAACCGACGGCGTGGTGCTCGCCTTTCGCAAAGATGGACGACTGCTCGTTCGAGCGTCCTCGGACGGCACTCCCTCGCCCACTGGCGAAGGACTCGATCGATATGTCGCGTCCGATGGTTCGTCGAACTTTCTGTTCGATCCGATCGACCATCATCGTCGGCTCTATGCCCGGCAGCCCGTGCCGGGATATCCAATAACCGCCATTGTCGCGCTGTCGGTACGTGACATCTATGCGGATCTTGAACGACAGAAAAACGCCTATTGGGGTTGGGCCTTCTTGCTAATACTGGCGTTGACCGCCGCAGCCTTTCTTGCGAAGTCGTATGTAAGGACGCTGCTGCAGCAACGTGCCTTGACCGCCAGAATTGCCGATACGGACCAGTTGACCGGCCTTGGAAATCGGCGTGCCCTCGATACCTATACGACCGATCGCTTCAAGCGTGACGAGCGTCCCGCCGTTGCACTGGTCCTGTTCGATATAGCGGACTTTGGGACGATCAATGAGCAGTATGGGGACGACGTCGGCGACAGCTTCTTGCGGATGGTTGCAAACCGGCTCACGCAGCTAACGGCGTCTGCGGATCTCGTTGTGCGGGTCAAATCGGACCAGTTTGGCGTAGTCCTATCGGGGGATGAGCCTGCAGTTCGAGCACTTGATTTTGTGCGAGCACTCTTCGACTCCTATCGGTTTCCTGTTCATTTTCGTGGTTACAGCCAAGACGTCACATTGAGCGTAGGTATCGGCACGTCGGAATACGACGACACGCCTGGTGCACTTCGCAGCCAGGCCAGTTATGCGTTGGACCTCGCAAAGCGAGCCACCGCACAAACGCAACGAAATGAATATCGCGTCTACGATCACGCGATGTTTCGACAGTTTGGCGACGAGCGAAGAATCGATGATGCAGTCGAAGAAGCGGTGTTGCACGGCGGCATAGAGGCGCAATGTGCGCCGGTACTGAACTCGAGCGCGAACACGGTTGAAGGGCTCTGGGCTACCCCTTTATTGCGAAGCGCAACTGCGGGCACTCTGTCGGCTAGTGAGTTTATGGATGCAGTCGAGCGTACCCGTTTGTCGAATTCGGTATGGGCCTTGTCGATTGCGCACGCGTCGCACACCGTCGCGCAGTTCGGCGGCAGCATGACGCTGTGGGCGTGCGTCTCAAAATCGTTCGTGCGCGATATCGAGCCCGATCGCTATCTTGGTTCGCGGGAGTTGGCGCCGGAGCGCCTAAGACTCGCTGTGACTGGCCTACTCGACCGGCAACTCGATGACATCACAACAGCGCGGATCGCGGCCTTACGCAAACGTGGCGCGATCGTGTTAGCCGTCGTCAATCTTGACCATGGCACGCCGTTTCCACTTTTCGCCACGCTTCCAGTGGACGGCTTGGTGTTTGAGGGGGGATGGGTCGACGCCGCGCCCGCTTCGTCGGTCGCCGCACCGGTTCTCAATGGGCTCATCGAAGCCGCGATTGCTTTGGGCTGGCAGACAGTCGCTCTAGGCGTCACCACACCGGAGCAGCTCGCGTGGCTGCGCACCCGATCCGTTCAAACCGTATGCGGGCCCTATGTCGACGAGACATGGCCGGTCGCACTGCACCAGGGCTGAGGTGACCCGCGATGGGCGGCATCTGGAATGGTGAGACGCTACCGAGCGACACACTGCGCAACGTCGCGGTACCGGTGGCGGATGGGCGGCTGGTATTGAGCGTACGAGGTAGTTCGGACAAGGGCTACTTGTTG
Source organism: Burkholderia sp. SRS-46 (assembly GCF_004343775.1). GTDB lineage: Bacteria > Pseudomonadota > Gammaproteobacteria > Burkholderiales > Burkholderiaceae > Burkholderia. The sequence continues at coordinate 123,250 of NZ_PTXL01000016.1, forward strand.
GAGCGCCGGCGCTGGCACATCGACGGCCATCTCGGGATCCAGCGAATATCCCTCGATAACCCATCAGCGCTGACCGCATTTGCCGAATGGGAGACTGCTTTCCTCTTCCCGGATCAACACTATGGTCCGCTTCGTGAAGCAGTGCCGAGGGCCCTTCACCGCCCAAAGGCCGGCAAGAGTCTCGTGCACGCGATCGATCTGGCTGACGCCGAACTCGTTCGAATGCTCTCGAATGCCGCCGCGCAGGCAGAGTTAGCTGACTGCGTGTTCCATGCATTTCTGCTCGACGGCACCGAACGCAATGTCGTACTTCACGACACGCTGATTGCCGGGATAGGCCCCGATTCGGCACTGTGGTCGCAGCACTATTCGAACAAGGCTCTTTATCGAATCGATCCCGTGTTCCTCCAGGCGCGTCACCACAACTATCAGCCTGTCGCGGCATCTGACCTCAGTCGCGGATCGGTTAGCCCACTTGCTGACGTGCGAAGCTATCCCGCGTTTCAGAGCAGTGTCTTTTTCCCGGCCCGGCACGAGGCGGCACTCGGCATACTGCATGTCGGACGTGCGCTGCCGGCGCCGGCTGGAGAATCGGTATTTCTAGATACCCGTTCGCGAAGCGATTGGACTGCACTCGCACACGACGTCCTGCGTTACTATCTGGCCAACCGTCGTGCCGAGGCAGTCAGTCAACTGGCCCTCACCCAGCTCGAGCACCAAGTTCTCGCCTTGCTCGTGGCGGGCGTCAAGGCGGACGAGATTCAAACGCGGCTGGCGATTTCACATTCAACGTTGCGCGATGCGCGCCAATCGATAAATCAAAAAATGGGGACGCATGACATTCGCGTCAGCGTGAACGAGGCGAGGAGTTACGGTCTCGTCGTACCTTCATATTTCTCGCGGTAATATAAGACAAGTTATTCATTAGCCACTCATCTATGGCAAATGTGGCTTGGCGCACAGTAACCTCTCGGTAAATCGGTAGTCCGCGCGATTGATCGCACGCGGACCTAACAGCGAATACCGCGATGAAGCTGCGAACAATAGCGACACTAATCACGTTACTGGGGGCCGCACAAGCTGCATTGGGTCTCGCCCAACAGCTGCCCGGTCAGGCATCAGCCAACTGGACGATCGCCACGGCATATCCTGCGGACACGGTTTCCGGACACGCAGCAGCCGACTTTGCGCGCACGCTCGAGGCAGCACTGGATGGGGCCGCGCACGTTTCCCCCCGTTTCGACTTCAAGACGATCGCAGCTGCGCTGTCCGAGGATTCCACGCGACTTCCCTTTGCTCTCCTTTTTGCTGGTGATCTCGCGCGGAAGGAGCCGATCCTCGCACTTTCGGTTCGGCCCTATAGCGTCACATCCATCGATGAGGCGCGCGAGATGGCACAGTTGGCGAAGCCTGCCTACCGGACAGCGCTCGCGCACCAGGGGCTCGTGTTGCTCGCCGTCGTGCCCTGGCCGCCTACCGGTATCTGGTCCCGCAAGCCAATTGATTCTCCCCGTGACTTCGCGGGAATGCGTGTTCGCGCATACGACGAGTCCTCAAGGCGTGTCATGGCGAGGCTCGGCGCGCAAGTCGTGTCCCTGCCGATCCAGGAGGCGCTCGTGCAGCTCAAGGCAGGAGCGATCGATGCAATCATTTCGTCGGGCGACGGCGACGCGGGCCGCGCGTACGCGGACGTCCTTCCGAATTTCACGGCCCTTCGATACACCTATCCGGTCTCATTCCTCGTTGCCAGCAAGCAGTTTCTCGACGGCCTTTCCGCGCAGCAACGGTCTGCCGTATTCCAGTCTGGCGCAGAAGCTGAGCGGCTTGCGTGGGAAAGGCTGCCTGAACGTGTTCACCGCAACTATCGCTCGATGTCGGCTTGGGGGGTTGCTGTCCACGATCCCGCGCCGAAGTCTTTGATCGCGGCTGTAGAACGTGCAGCGAGGGCCGATACATCGGCCGCGATCGAGAACGACTACGAGACCGCGCAAATGCTGTCGCAATTTCACAGCTGCTCGGTAACGCGTCGAGCTTGTGATTCGCATCTCGACCAGGAGGCCGCACGATGAGTCCCGCTAAGCGAACGCTGACGATCGTCGTATTGGCGATCGGGTACCTCACCGCGCTCCTCGTTGGCCAACACCACGCCGCTAGGTCTCCAAGCGGGGTCACCGTGCTGCCAGTCGACGGCGTGGGTGCAAGCTGCCTGGTGGAGAACCACTATATTGGAGATGGCGAGATCCGCGGCCGGCAAACTTGCTCGCCTTCCAACGCGGAGGCGCCGCGTCGTGGCCGCAATTGACCTGAACGTCAACATCGGGGAGGGCGGCGCACACGACGACGCCCTGCTGGCCTACGCGACGTCCATCAACGTTGCATGTGGTTGGCATGCAGGCGACCCGATCACAATGCACAGGGCCGCGTCGGCCGCGCTTGCGCGCGACATCGCAATTGGTGCGCATCCCAGCTATCCGGCTAGGCCGCACGTTGGTCACCGCTCGTTGGAAATGAACCGCGACACCCTCTATGCGGGCATTCAGTACCAGATAGGCGCGCTGGCGGGCATCGTGAAAGCGCTCGGTGGTCGCCTCGCGCACGTTAAACCACACGGCGCCCTCTATAACGACGCCGAGCGTGACGCCGCGATTGCCGACGTCGTCGTGGCAGCCGTTCGTCGGGTCGATCCCTTCCTGGCTATATACGGTCTCTCAGGCGGGCGACTGCTCGCCGCAGCGCGCGGAGCCGGCCTGGTCGCCATCGCTGAAACGTTTGCGGACCGCGGTTACCGTCCCAACGGAACCTTGGTACCGCGTTCTGAGGCCGGTGCGTTCATCGACGACCCCCGCCAGATCGCCCGCCGCGCCACGGAGGTCGCGAGCACGGGTCGGCTCCAGGCAGTTGACGGATCGTGGATCTCGGTCACAGCGCAGAGCTTATCTCTGTGCGGACGCGGGCCGGCCGCCGTGGTGGCCGCGCGTGCGATTCATGCGGCGCTTCGATCAGCCTCGTGCTCGCTCAGGCGTCCGATAAGGGTTGACACCAACACTGCGATACCTTAGCCTATAAATCAAATGTGATATCAAAACATCAATTTTGATTTTTGATTATCTGAACTTGAGAAAACTGCGCAAATCGCCCAAAACGTCTGCTTCTTTGTCTTCGAGGAATGCCGACACAAACATGGGGATCACTCAGGAAGAGCTATCGCGCAGGGTAATTTTGATAGATGAAACCTATGAGGTCGAAGTCTACGTAGGACCGTCCAAGACGTGGCAGGTAGATCTGGTCTTGAAGTCCGGGAAGCGGGTCGAAGTAGAGACGCAGCGCGGTACGCCGAAGATGTGGCGAACGCTCGAAAAGGCACTCGACTTCGTCATTGCCTACTGCAGCCAGCGGTCCAAGCTGACCGTTCGGTACCAGGATTTTAAGCTGGAGAGTTTGTCGCAGGACTGAAGTGAGCGGTTGATGCAGGTGCGGGAACACCCGCATCAACCTGACCAATAGTAGTGTCTTGAGAGAGAGCACCCATGGCTTTGGCCATTGTACGCCATCCGGCGGGCGTCACTGCGCTCGCGCGCCAGCACGCAGGCGCTATTTCGTTACCCGATGTAACGTGGCCGTCCCTTTGCCTTGCCGCTTCCAAGGCGGCGGCAGCGCGCGTGCGTCTCTCTCGCCTCCTCCGATGCCGGCTCGATCACGCCGACATCTCGCGTGACATTTCCCTCGAACACCGTTTTTATCCTCGTGCCAGCCGAGTTTCCGGCCCTCGGACGCTGGCGTTTCGCTTCGTGCAGGCCCCCCTCGCACGAAGCGCTTTTTATTCCTGTTCGGTAGCGCAGCTCGGCGCTGCGTAATCGACGCCCCCGGAAGATAGCAAACATGCGCTTCTCGGCTCCTACCATAAGACAAATAGGACTACTAATCGCAGTAGCGATATTGTCTTGTCGTGTTGCTCACGCGTCCTGCTGGGAAGACGCCGGCTCGCAATACGGAATCGACCCGGCTCTCCTCAAGGCAATCGCGTGGAAGGAATCACGAGGGTGGACGGGCGCCCGTGGCCCGATGTTGAAAGACGGGAATCAGGCCATCGGCCTGATGCAGATCAACACCGTCCATCTTCCCACGCTCGCGCGCGTCGGCATTCAACGCCGCGATCTATTTGACGCTTGCACCAGCCAGCGCGTCGGCGCGTGGGTGCTGGCCAACTGCATCTCGCAGTTCGGCACCACCTGGAAGGCTGTCGGTTGCTACAACACCGGCCCGGCCTCCACCAATACGGCGGCGCAGCTTCGATATGTACGCGACGTCCAGCGCTATTACGCCGCCTACAAACGCGCCCAACTGGAGGCCCAATGACCCGTCCCATTTTTTCAATGGCTGTGCGTCTCGCAGCAGCGGTTTTCGGAACCGCACTTGCCGCTTCGGTCGGCGCACAGATGCTTGCCTCTCCGCAGCCGGTCGGTCGGATCTCCGACGTCACGCAGTTCGGCATGCGTCCAGATGCTCAGTTCGTCATTTGCGATGGCGACGAATGCCCCCCGCGGACGGTTAAGCACATCGCGCAGGCCCCCGTCGCGCGCGCTCCCGAACCCGAGTGGACGGTACCTGAGCCGGCTGCTCGGCCGGCCTCGAAACGCAAGGCCGTCAAGCACAAGCGGCATGTCCCGCACAAGCCGCGCGTGCGTCTCTGCAAGTAGTTTTCAACCGCCACCGCAAGGAGCCAGCATGTCCGTCATTTTGAAGTCTGTCGCTAACTCGCTGATTGCGCCGGAAAACGTCGCCTATCAGCTCGATCCCGGACGTCGCGACGCGATGTTCGACGAACTCCGCCAATGGGCGAAAGCCCTGCTCTTCACCATCCTCATCGTCGCGATCGTCTTCACGTGCATGCACGTGGGCGCCTCCGACGGCACCGAGTTCCAAGACGCATCGCAGAAGTTCGAGAACTGGGTCAAGGGTAACGCCGGCAAGCTGGCCGCCCTCGTGTGCGTGATGATCGGGATGTTCATGGCAGCGGTTCGCAAGGACTGGAACTGGCTGTTCGGCGGTGTCGCACTGGGTCTGCTCGTCGGCATCATCGTCGGCATCATCAACGCGAGCTTCACCGCGACCATCTAAAGGAGAACGAAGAATGGCAGCCGAGGATCTCTCCCACGCCATCCCCGTCACGCTGGACGATGCCCCAAAGCTGTTGTTTTGGGATTGGGACGTAGCGATGGTGGTCATGACCGGTATCACTGTCGGCCTTGGCACTGGGTACCCGATCCTCGGCGTCGCACTGGGGTTCGGCCTGGCCGCGGTCTATTCGAAGTTCTTCAAAGCAGGTACCCACCAAGGTGCCCCCTTTCACCTGCTCGGTTGGATGACCGGGCAGCCTCCGATGTCGGACCTGCCCGACAGTTACCTGCGTGATTTCCAGGGGTAATCGACCATGCATCCAGGCATCGCCGCGAACGAGCGCGCCAATCTGCTCAGTAAGGTGAAGTTCCTCAAGCTCTGCCTTGTCTTCAGCCTTGGCTCGATCGTCCTACTTCTCATCCTCGTGATGTTTCTCGTCCTTCGTGACCCTACCCGTGTCGTCCCCCCGGAAATTCGACACGCATACGTAATCGGCTCTGGCACCGCGAACGGCGACTACCTGAGCGACATGTCCGACTACGTGTTGAGCCTGCAGGCGACGACAACCCCGGAGATGGTCGATCACAACAACGCCGTGATTCTCAAGATGACCGACCCGGCAGCTTACCCGGTTATCAAGACCATGCTCGACGCGGCCGCGATCCGGATTAAACGCGAGCGCATCACGACGATTTTCGTGATGCGTACCAAGAGCATCGACCGGCCCAATAACCGCGTGATCACGACCGGCACGTTCAAAACCTACATCGGCGACAAGCTCGTCGGCGAGGAAGATCGGAGTCTTCTCGTCGCCTTCAACATCACCCTGACAGGACAGACCTATGTTCAGCAACTTGCGCAAGTGGATAGCCGCGGCAACGTTGTTCCCAATAGCGGCCGCTAACGTTCTGCCGGCGAACGCAGCAACGGCCGGGGCGAGCGAGCCACGGGAATACACGGTTTCGGCGACCGAGCAGAACCGTCTCGAGATCGCGGGCCGCGCCATCAAGAAGGTTGTGCCCAGCCACAAAGGCGCGCTGACCTATGTGAAGGACAAGGGGAACGGCGTCTTCTATTTTGCCTTCGCAAATGGCGGGGACGGGATGGGTACCGAAACCCTGTACGTGATCGACGATCAAGGCGCGACCTACCAACTGCTGCTGCAGCCACGCCGAGTGCCGTCCGCAAACATCATCGTGCCGGCTGCTGGCGACGCTCCCGGGCGCAACGCCGCGGTCCGCACTGCCGCGACTTCGTCGGCATACCAGAGCGCCATCAAGGATCTCGTGTACGAGATGGCCGCCGCACAGGTTGACCCCGGCGCAAATCCCGCGGCTTCGGCAGTACCAGTGAACCAGGACGTGCCGCTGTGGAAGGAAGCGCGCCTCATTTTCGAGACGAAGTACGTCGAGGACGCGTTCGTGGGGGAGCAATACACGCTCACCAATGTTTCGGGCAGCGACATGGTGATTGCTGAACAAGAGCTGTATCGCCCAGGTGTCGTGGTCGTCGCCGTTGAGCAACAAACGCTCGCGCCGGGCGACAGCACGCGCGTCTACATTGTCAGGGAGCGGGCCGGCGATGAGTGACCGAAACGATTCGTCCGCAGTGGCGGGCACTAACGATCGCATCAAATCGCGCCAGCGCGTGATCATGATTGCGGCGATGGTCTTGATCCTCGCCGCGACAGGTGTCGGATTATTCCTAAGCGGCGATGCCCCGCCGACGGCTAAGCCGAAACCAGTCGTTGAAGCAATTCAACCACCGGGCTCAATCAGCGATCGCGACGCGTGGCGAGGCATGTCCGACGCGAAGCTGCTCGACTTGGAGCAGCGAATTCAGAGTGTCGCTGCCGACCAGGCGAGAACCAAAGCGGCGGTCGACAAAGTTGCCTCCGATGTCGCCGGCCAGAAGGTAGCCGAAGCTAGTGCCGCCGCTAGTGCTGCTGCCGCTGCATCTGCTGCCGCGGCCGCCTCTGCACCGCCGGCAACTACTGCCGCAACGACGGCGTCGGCGACGTCCCTCAACAAACCTCTGCCTGTTGGCACGACCGGCCGTGGATTGGGCGGCAAGCGCGTATTGACGCCGCCGGGCGACAACCTCGCGCTGAACACACCGATCGGCGAGGGCATGCCGGCGTCGAATGAACTCGAGATCATCGATTTCGACGACAGCGCAGACACCGGTGGCGTCAGTGGCAGCTCGCCCGGTGCAGGCGGGAAGCTCGAAGTACAGGGGTTTCCTGTCGATGCGCGAGCACGCCGCTACAAAATGACCGCGTCTACCAACGGTGGAACGACCGGTGGCGCCGGCGGTAAGGGCGACGTCAACTTATTGCCGGCGGGATCCTTTATCCCGGTTGCAATGCTCAACGGCGTGGACGCCCCCACTGGCGGGCAAGCGCAGAGTGATCCGCTTTCCGTTGACCTCGAGGCTATCAAACCGGCGAATCTTCCGAACGGAAAGAGCCTCGATGTCCGGGGCTGTCGGATCGTCTCGAGCGCGTGGGGTGATCTGTCCGCGGAGCGCATGATGGGCCGCACACAAACCTTGTCGTGCATTATCGCCGGCCATCCGATTGAGATCGAAATCAAAGGCAAGCTGATCGGCGAAGACGGCAAGGAAGGTGTTCGCGGACGACTCGTTACGAAGCAGGGCCAAGTCCTCGCGAACGCGATTCTGGCCGGTTCGCTTGGTGGCATCGGCCAGGCGTTCCAACAGTCCGCGACGGTAACGTCCTTCGGCGGCGGCGGCGTTGCGCAGACGATCGATGGCGGTCAGGTCGGCCGTGCCGCGATCGGCGGCGGTGTCGGAACTGCCGGCCAGATGCTCGCGCAGTACTACCTGAAGGCCGCCGACAAGCTTTTCCCCGTCATCGAGACGGACGCCACCCGGACGATCGAAGTCTCGATCACGAAGGGCGTGTACGTCGATGCTGCCACGGCAGCTCTGTTCGACGCACGTTCAACGTTGGACCGTTCCCGCAATCGCAATCGGAGAACCCGAGATGAATAACCGCTTTTCACGCGGTCGTGTACGGCTGCTCGTCGCCGCGCTCGCTACGACCCTTGCCTACTCTTCGACCGTTTGCGCCGCCGACGAAACGGTAGCCGCCCAGCAAGTCTCGGACCACCTGGCGGCGACCTACCCGAAGACACCGTTTCGCGACGTGAAGCCCGCCCCTCTGCCCGGCCTGTACGAGGTGTCGATGGGCGAGACCGTGGCGTACACCGACAGCACCGGACGCTACTTCCTGTTCGGTCACCTGTACGACATGCAGGATCAGGTCGACATCACCGAGCAGCGCAAGGCACAGGGCTACAAGACCCGTTTTCCCGCAGCTGTCCTGAATCACGCAATCAAAACCGTTCACGGTAACGGTCAGCGCGTGCTTGCCGTGTTCTCCGATCCGGACTGTCCGTACTGCCACCAGCTGGAGCAGCAGCTCGCCATGGTCGACAACGTGACGATATACACGTTCCTTTATCCGCTCGAATCGCTTCATCCGGACGCAATGACCAAGTCGATTCGCATCCAGTGCTCGGCGGATCCAGCGAAAGCGTGGCGGGAGTGGATGACGGAGAGCCGTCTTCCGCCGCTCGTCTCCTGTCACCACCCGATCAACGACAACATCGTCCTCGGTTCCCGGCTCGGTGTTACCGGCACGCCGACGATCATCGCCGAAGACGGACGCATGCTGCCCGGCGCAGTGTCGGCGGCGCAGCTCAGCGCGTGGCTCGACGCAAGCACGCGTGCCGCCTCGGCGAGCGCCGCGGCTCAGCCGCAAGGAGCCGTGAAATGAACCGCAATCCGATTCGTTACAGTGCGCTGTTCACGGCGGCCGCGGTCGGCCTCGCCGGCTGTTCGTTCTCTGGACTGGACGCTTCCAACAAATTCTCCTGCAAGGCGCCGGACGGGGTCGCGTGCGCGTCGATGTCCGGCGTGTACGCGAATCTCCGGGCGAACAACCTTCCCGGGCAACAAGTTAGCCACGGCGGGTCGCTGGCGACGACGACCAAGACACCTGCGCCGGGAAGTGCCGTGCTGTCCCGCCCGTTGTTCTCTGGATCGCCGATCCGCAGCGCGCCGCGTGAGCTCCGCCTCTGGTTCGCGCCGTGGGAGGATGCCGATGGCGATCTCTACGACCAATCGTACGCGTATCTCGTGATCGATAACGGCCAGTGGTTGATCGCCCACAACCAACGCCGGATTCGCGATCTGTACCGGCCTGCTCCCGGCATTGCTGTTCGGGACGCCGCTGCGCCGTCCGCTGCGCCCGCACCAGCGACGCCGGCGGCCGCTGCAACAGTCCCGCCACTCGATTCCGGTTCCCCCGCGCCAACCGGCGGTCTCTCTGGCATGGCCGACGAAGCCGTGCGCCAGGCTGCAATGGCAGGCGACTCGCTCAAACAGTTTGCGGCTGGCGTCCGTATGCCGGACGCCTCGACTGTGGGACGTTGACCATGGCACAAATCTTCGATCGATCGTGGATCCGGCAGGCGCGAGACGCCGCGCAAAATTTCTGGCGCGATGCAGTCCTCGGCGAGACGCCGGCGCATGATGATATCGAGGCCACGCTGAATTCGCGCGAGGGCTCGTCGCCGTCCGGCCTTCATCACATCCTGAAGTACGACCAGTACGACGATAACACGGGCCTCTTCTACAACGACAACGCGGTTGCGTTTTGCTTCTCAGTCGTCCAGCAAACCGGTGCTGACGCTGACATGGTCAGCCAGCTAACAACCCTGTTCACACCGATCCCTCCGGGCACCGGGGTCCAGTGGTGTCTATTCGGCTCGACCCGCGTCGATGCTGTCCTCGAGCACTACGAGGACCTGCGCCACGAAGCGGTAGAAGCCGGCAAAGTGGATCCAATGTTCCTCGAGATTGCCCGTCGACGAACGGCATATATCCGTTCCATGCAAGGGCAATCGCTTTGGGACTCCGCTCCGTTTCTCGTCAAGCAAACCCGGCTCGTGTTTTCGGTCACCCGCTCTGGATCGCACACGGACCACACGCTGGTCAGCGAAATGGCGGACCTGAAGTCGACGCTAATGTCGTCGCTGCGCGCGGGCAAGCTGCCGGCGCGCCAGATGGATGCTGATGACCTGATTGCATTTCTGTTCCCAATCTTCAACCCGGAATTCCTGTTCAACGGCGAACCGATGCCGGATCTTCGGTACGACCCGACCCGGCCGCTTAAGGAACAGATTACAGCGTTCGGACACCGGGCTCGTGTTCGCACCACTGAGATCCTGTTTGGTGTACCTCCGGCCGACGATGAGCCAGACACCCGCGTGGCCGTACGAGCCTTTGGCGTGCAGCGTTATCCGAGGACGAAACATCTTTGGGAAATGACGGGCATTGTCGGCTCGTTCACCGATAGCCAACTCCAATACCCGTGCCCGTACCTGATCTGCGGCGGAATCTTCACGCTCGACCGCAACGTGGTCGACAGCCGAGTCCAGGTCCGCTCCGCGCGGGCGCAACAGAACGCCGAATCGAAGATGGCGAAGTTCCAGCCGAGCCTCGCCGCGCAGAGCCGTGACTGGAAGATGGTCCAGGTCCAGCTGGATGCGGGCGGACAGATGTGCGAGCTGTATCACACGTTGATCCTGTTTGCCCCGAGGCAGCAGATCAACCGGTACAGCCAGACCGCGATCAACCTCTGGGACCACGTCGGTTTTCGGATAGTCCCGCTTCGAATGATGAATCTGCAGGCGCTGTACGCGAGCATTCCGATGACGCTGACGAAGGGCGCGCGCGGCGACCTGAAGCGCAACCGCCTGATGAGCCAGAAGACCACCGTCAACGCCGTCGATATGTCGCCCGTCCTCGGCGAATGGAGCGGAAACGGCAATCCGATCATGTTGTTCTATGGCCGACGAGGGACGATCACGCCGGTCGACTTTTACCGGAACAGACAAGGCAATTACAACCTGTTCGCTTCAGGGGTTTCGGGTGCCGGTAAAACCGTGACGCTCAACGAGGTCGCATTCGGCTATCGAAGTGTCGGAGCGCGCTGCGCCATCATCGACGTCGGCGGCGGCTACGAAAACTTCGTGAACATGCTGGACGGTGCGTTCATCCGCTTCACGCTGAACTCCAAAATTTGCGTGAACCCGTTCTCATGGGTCGGCGTCGACGAAGAAAACACCTTCGAGCAAGAGCTGCGGATGCTCAAGCCTCTGATCGGTCGCATGGCATCCCCGGAGGCGCCGCTCAATGCACTGCAATACGCGTTCATCGAAGAGGCAATCACCGTCGTGTGGAACCGTCACAACCGGGCATCCAATCCGACGCTGATCGCCGAGTATCTGATGACGGAGATCAAGAACGAGAAGGGGGACATCGAACGTATCGCTTACGAACTCGGCCGGCAACTTCGCCCGTTCTGCGAAGGTGGCGTGTACGGCCGCTTCTTCAACGGAGAGGCGAACATCTCGTTCGACAACGATTTGACTTGCCTCGAGCTAGAAGAATTGAAAGATGCGCCCGAGCTGCGACGTGTCGTGCTGTTCGCGCTGACCAGCAAGATCGCGCACGACATGTATATGTCGCCGAGAAACCTCCCCAAGCTGTGTGTGGTCGACGAAGCATGGCAGCTCCTTGGCGACGATCGCGAGACGGCGCTCTTCATCGAGGAGGGCTATCGGCGCGCGCGCAAATACAAGGGCATCTTCGGTCTTGGCACCCAATCGATCGAAGACGCATACAAGAATGACGCTTCGAAGGCGGCATACAACAACGCTGACTGGAAATTCATTCTCCGGCAGGACAAACAGAAGCTCGACAACCTGATCAAGGATGGTCTCGCAAGCTTCACGCCGGCAGTGGAAAAGATGATCCGCTCGCTCCAGAAGGAAGATGGCCAATTCGCGGAAATGATCATCGATTCTCCGGACGGCCAAATGTTGGTGCGCCATATTCCCGATCCGTTCGCACTACTGGTTGCGACGTCCACTGGCGAGGACGTCGAGGAGCGCAACCATCTCCTCAAACAAGGCTACACACACTTCCAGGCGCTCGAAACGATGCTCGAACGCCGTCTCCAGAGGGCCGCAGCATGACCAGCGAATCGAATGCCGTGCGTCACGAACCGACCCTGCCGGCAGATCCACCAATCTCGCCGCCGGAACCGCCCTCGACCGCGACGACGGGCTCTACGAGGCCCACGCGACGCGACTGGATGCGCCATGCCGTGCCGATCCTGGCTTCCTCACTGGTGACGCTCGCCGTGATCGGCCCGGTGCTTTACACCGTCTTGGCGCACCGTGCGCCGCCTGTCGCCACCGTCGACCTACAGAAGCTTGTCGAAACGGCGCAGGCGCGCCAGCTTGCCGCGTTTCGCGCGACCCACGGCGTGGCCGCGGTGCCGAGCGCGAGCGACGCACAGGCAGCGGTCGACGACACGGCGCGATTCGCTCGCGAACTGTCTGTAGCGGTCGACGCGCTCGGACGTAGCTGCAGGTGCGTGCTCGTCAATAAGGCGGCAATTCTGAACTCGGAGGCTGTTACCGACTATACCGAAGTGTTAGCCGCGCAATTCCGAGTGGACCGGCCGAAGGGAGTACGGAAATGAACGTCGTCGTCGACTATCCGGAGGATTTCCCACTCGTCGGTATCGACCGTAAGGTTTTCGGCCATCAGGTACGCCGTGTGTTCGCGCAGCTCGATGCGTACTCTGCGCATGCACTCGCCCGACTCGCGGAGCGTATCGGCTTTGAATCACGTTTCCATTCGCCCGAGGTTGACGAACTCGAAGCGCTAATCACGCTCGTGCGCACTCAGTCCGATCAGGCCGCGCTTGCTCAACTGCTCTTGCGTGCGGGCGACTTCCTGCATGTTCGTCTTCGTCAGCCAGAGTTCGTTGACACGACCGACGACCTTGGCTCGCAACCCGCGTCGGTTCCACGAAGCTGGATCGTTGCGGGAGCGACTTCGCTCGTCGCGACCATTGTGGTTGCGTTCGTGTGGGGCGCGCCTGCGGCTGCATCGGCCATTGACTGGATCGTAGGGCGGCCGAATGTGACGCCGCGCGCCGTTCCTCTTGCGGCGGCGGGTACTCCGACCTCGCCGGGGCAGGCCTTCGATCTGTCACGTCAGTCGAACGTTCCAGCCTCGCCTGTTTCCGCTCCTCCGGTCGACGAAGAAACCGCACTCACGCTCACCACCTGGACGCGCGATCCGCTCGTGGCCATGGACGGGATCAAGCGATTGATGCCCAAGATCGATGGCAGTGAATACCAGATTGAAGTCACCGTGTCCCGCGCCCTGCCGGCGCTGCGCACGCCTGAAACTGGAGGTAAACAAAAATGAAAGCGAGCTACAGACGGGGCCGCCATATCGCATGGGCATGCGCACTTGCCGCCTGTACTTTGGCGGCATGCAGCCAGGACTACCGAAATTCGACGCCGGCGCCGGAATTCAATCAAAGACTCACCGACTGGTTCAGCAAAGCGACGCTGTCGCCACAGGTAACGCGGATCGACTGCTTCGTCGACACTGGGTGGTTTAACGACAGTCTGGCTTGCGATGTCGAGATGACCGAGGAACAGTCTCGTAAGGTGGATGCGAAATTCGTGGTTCGCAGCAATCTCAGTTCGTTTGGAATGACGCCCGGTCCGGACTGGCAGTTCGATGCCGAGACTCTGCACGAGTCGAAGTTCCGACTCGTCATTGTGCAGCCGGCTCCTGCAGTCCTCCGTGTTGAAGTTCATGCCGACCAGTCGCGGGTGTCCTTCGAGGATGCGGCGCACTTAGGGGACAAGGCAATTTCGGCAGTGGACGAGTTTCTCAGAGCCCATCCGACGCGCGACCCTCAGAGCGTGCGTGAGACGTGGGCGTCGCCAGCCAGCCAGGCGAGCGTGGCGCAAAGCGCGACGGGTGCCACTGCGTCGGCAACGTCGACCGCAGGAGGCCGCCAATGAATGCATCTAACCCCGTAGTTCGACTCAGGGAGATGGTCGCCGGCGTGGTCGTGGCGGCCCTGCTCACCGCATGCAGCAACGACTACCGGTCTGATGCGAACGCGTTGCCGCGTAACGAGCCGCTGACCACGGCACTTCGCGGTCACGCTGGGGATGCGGCCTACACGTTGCCGCAAGAGATCCAGTCGCTGAACTGCTTTTTTGCGCGGAACGGCATGAATTGCGATGTGGTCCTTGACGTGCGCGATCCCAATGTGGCGAAGGAGCTTAGAAACCCGGCACGGCGGATCATCGACCTTGACGAAAAAAATTGGCATCGCCGAGACGGCGCGACGCAACTGATCTCCAACATGAGTGCGTATCTCGAATTGAGCGAAGCGAAATTCAACTTCCTCGTCGAGCGAAATGCTCACGCGGGTGGCTGGGTGGTCCGTGCCAATGTGGACGAGTCGCGCGTGCCGTTCGAAGAGGCCGCCGCGTTGATGCTACTGGCCGTCGTGGACACCGCATCCGACTACACGGCGACTCTGAAGGAGCTTTACGCGAACTCGCCGCGCGCGAATACGGAGTCCTGGAGCAACGTTACTCCGAGTTTAGCAGGCCCGAATACTAGCTCCATGTCGGACGTTGCATCGCATGCAGCCGCCGACTCGCCATATGCAGTCGCCAGTTCGACCGAAGTGCGGAATAGCGAACGTAGCGCCGCAGCTACCAATCGGCCAGGAGCGTCGAAGTGACCGAGCGAAACGAGAACGTTCGTGACTTCGCGATTGGAATCGTGGCGATCTGCTGCGCGTTTCTTCTCTTGATTGCCGCGGCACTTTCTGTTTCCGCCGGCCGCGGCGTCGAGATGTGTCCGACCGCCCTCGCCATTGCGTTGGTCGCCGCGGTCGGCATTCTGTCGCCCGTGCTCGCGATCGTCTCGATGCGGGCCAGCTTCCGGATTTATGAAAGGTCGCCGGCTACCGGACTCGTCTATTCGGTCCTTCTCGCGATTGTCTGTACGGTCTGGGCGATTCTGGTTGCTTGGTTCTTCTTCGGACTGACGCAATGGTGGGCGGACTGGGTGACGGGGCCGTTGGGAAACCCGTTTCAGCGCCAATGCTTTTAACCCGCAACAGAAGCGAAAAGAGGTCAGAGACATGAGCAGAATCGAAGTTGCACGTCGTGAATCAGGAATGTACCGCGTGCTCGTCGCTGGGCTAGTTGCACTCGCAGTTGCGTCGGTGCAGCCCGTGCGTGCCGCGACCACGTGCGCTGTCGACGTCGGCTATTCGCCAGAAGGGACTGCCGAGCAGCTCGTACTGACGTCAATCGATCGCGCGCGGCACTCGGTTCGCCTCGCGGCGTATACCTTCACGTCACCAGCCGTCGCGCGCGCGCTCGTCGGCGCGAAGCGGAGGGGCATCGATGTGGCGGTTTTGGCCGACGCGAAGGAAAGTGGCAAGCGAACGCAACAGGCCGCACTAAACGTGCTCGTCCAGGCTGGCATCCCGACGCGCACGATCTCGGCTTACGCGATCCACCACGACAAATTCATCGTCATCGACGGAGCTGCAGTCGAGACCGGCTCCTTCAATTTCAGCGCAGCTGCGGCGCGCCGGAATAGCGAAAACGCCGTCCTACTTGCCGGCTGTCCGGACCTCGCACGCAGTTATCTCAACCATTGGCAGTCGCGCTGGAACCAGGGCGCGGACTACACGCTTGCCTATTAAGCGAGGTGCAGCCTTGAATAGCGACGCTCTCAACACCCTGCTGACACCGCCCGCCGCCGACGAGACCGAGGACTCGGTAAACGAGCCCTCGCGGGGCGATCGGCTAAGCCAGGGCGCATTCTCGGATCTCACACGATCGCGGGTTGAAGTTAGCCTCGACCTTCTCGCCGGGACGATCGTCACGCGCAGCTATCCGGACCAGTTGCTGCCGCCGCAGGACGTACTGGCCGCCGAATTCGGTGTCAGCCGGACGGTGCTACGTGAGGCAATCAGCCGGTTGCTCGCGCGAAACATGGTTGAGGTGCGGCCGAAGTCAGGAACGAGGATCGTCGATGCGCGTCAGTGGCGGGTTATCGACCAGGAGGTTGTCCGCTGGCGGCAGCAGCGCGAACCGGACGCCAGCTTTCAGCGCGATCTCGCAGCCGTTCGGCAACTGCTCGAGCCACTCGCCGCGGCGGAAGCTGCAGTCTATTCGAACGACGCGACGCGCGAGCAGATTCTTGCCGCCTGCTATCGCCGGCTTGCACCGATCAACCGAGCCGACTACGAGAAGTACCGGGAAACGCTGCACGTTGCGATTCTCGCGGCCTGTCGCAATCAGCTTCTGCGGCAAATGACCTGCTTCGCCGAAGTCCGACCACACGTCGATCTGGACGACGGCGGCGCACTGGTAGAGATCGCCGATGGTGAGCGACAAGCGCTGGCGCTACTCGCTGCTGCCTTCCGTGATCGAGACGCTGCAGGTGCCTTCGACGCGATGGAGCGGGTCAACGCCTGGGATTTGACTGGCATGAGGGGCGGCCATGTTTAAGACGACTCGCTCCAGTTCCGATCGACCCGACAACCGATCGGTACGGCCACGATGGACGCCGATCGCACTTTTCTGGTTGCTCATCGGGTGCCTGGGTGTTGGGTTCTCTGCAGCAGCTCTCATTGTCGCCGGCATGGATGGCGCGCTCGGCTGCATGGCATACGGAATTGTTGCGATCGTCATTGCGCGCAATGCCCGGCATTGGTCGTGACCACATGGAAACGTGAAATGACTTCTGCTCCGCTCACCTCCAACTTGTCACCGCGGCGCTCGCGCCGCTACTGCGCCGTCCGCCTCGCGGTGATCGGTGCCGCCGGTTCGGCGGGCTTGGCCGGCTTCGTATGCTGGACCCTCAATCCGTGGTTTGACTACTCGGTCAATCTGACGAACAGCCTGCCCGGCACGCTCTACGTCACGCACATCGGTGAACCGGTCAAGCGTGGTGATCTTGTCGCTTTCCGGTGGCACGGCGGCGCCACCTATCCCCGCGGAGTGACATTCATCAAGCGTGTCGCTGGCACACCTGGCGATGTCGTTTCCGTCCGAGCTGGCGTGTATTACGTGAACGACACGGAAATCGGCCGCGCAAAGTCCGTCACGCTCGCCGGCGTACCGCTCACTCCGGCCGCGCCTGGGGTGATTCCGCGCGGGCACTATTTCGTCGCGACCCCGAACCCGAACAGCCTGGACTCACGTTACGCGCTGACCGGAAACATTCCCCAGCGTGACGTAATCGGGAGGGCATATGAGATTTTCTAAGGCGGCAGCCGTCAGTTTGTTAATCGCCGCTGTGAGTGGCGGAGTTCATGCCGGCATGCTCGGCGCGATCGGTCCGACCTACCCGATCGCTGAGCCGGACGCGGTCGTGCAGATCATGGCCAAGCTGCGGGCGAAGGAACGAAGCGGAGAACTGAAGCGCCTGCAGGAAGCGGCTACCCAGCGATCGCTCAGTAGCGCCAAGAATCCGGCACCGGTGGACGGTATCCGTACGGCGACCGAGCGCAGTCTGCGACTCATCGATCCGACGGTCACGTATTCGAAACCGGTCACGACCGATGACGGCCGTGTCGTTGTCCCGGCCGGGACGAAGCTTAACCCGCTCGACCTGATGCCGTTCACCGAGACGCTCGTATTTTTCGATGGCCGCGACCCCGAACAGGCTGCGGGTGTCGAACGGATGATGGCGCACGACGGCGCACGCGTGAAACCCATCCTGATCGCGGGATCGTGGCTCGACCTCACGAAACAGTTCAAGAAGCAGGTCTACTTCGACCAGCACGGCGTGCTGAGCGGACGCTTCGGAATAACGGCCGTTCCGGCCGTTATTCGGCAGCGCGGCAAACAACTCGAGCTGTCCGTGATCCCGGCGAAGGAGCTGCAATGATTCGGCGCCTCACAACGATGCTCTGCTTCGTCGCGGCGCTGCTGCTGGCGAACGGTCCGGCATGGGCCGGCGTGTCCTCCAACTGCAACGGCAAATTCGCGAACCCAATCACCGACATCTGCTGGAGCTGCATTTTCCCGATTTCGCTCGGCGGGACGCCGATCATCACTGCAGGACAAGAGGACGGAGACAACCCTAGCGGCCTGCTTTGCGCGTGCGGCCCCGTGGTCGGTATCAAGATCGGATTTTGGGAACCCGTGCGCCGAGTAGACGTGACGCGCGTGCCGTACTGCTTCGTGTCTCTCGGCGGTATCAAGATTGATCCAGGTATTCGCGCCCCGGAAGGCGAAATCCGGATGCAGCAGGACTTGACGAAGCAATCGAGCTACCAGGTGCACTGGTACCTCGATCCAATCCTCTTCTGGCTCGAGGTACTGCTGGACTTCGCATGTCTCGAGACCGGCAATTTTGACGTCGCGTACCTCACGGAGATCGATCCGACCTGGAATGACGACGAACTGACGATGTTGCTGAACCCTGAAACGTTCCTGTTCGGGAATCCGATCGCACAGGCCGCGTGCGCTGGCGACTGCGTCCTTTCGACCGCGGGCTTCGGCAGCAACGCGCTGTTCTGGTGCGCAGGTTGCAACGGCTCCATCTATCCGTTCAACGGTCACGTGCAGGCCCACATCTCGCATGTTCAGGCGAGCTCGCTGCTCGTGCAACGGATGACCGCAAAGCTGCACCGCGAAGGGCTCCTCTGGGGAACGATGGGTGGCAGCGGGTTGTGCGGCAGCTACCCGATGCCCGTAATGGACAAGACCCAATACAAGTACCAGATGCTCTATCCCATCCCCGAGACTGCCAAAACGAACGGCCGTTGCTGCCAGCCGTACGGAAGGACGACGGCAATTTGGGGCGCCGGTAAGAGCTATCCGTACAAGGGCGAAGACTTTGCTTACATGGTGTTTCGCAAAAAGAACTGTTGCCTAGGAGTCCTGCCGTGATCCATACCGCACCCGGTTGGCGCCCGCCCGTGTTCGCACTTGCGGCCATCGGTCTGAGCGTGGCCGTCGCCGCCAACGCGGCCGGCACCGCGTCGGCGATGCCGTCTGACGCGCAGATTGCTACTGAACGCGCGCGAATCGAGCTTGAGCGCAAGCCTATGTTCGCCGACCCGAATCTCGGCCGTTCGACCACGGGAAACGCATTTCCAGCTATCCCAACCCCGCCCCGTGCGCAGCTCGACCCACTTGCTGTCGCGCAGCGCTACGCGGCTCGAGCGGAGTCGCGTAAGCAGGAGGAATTACTCGCGTTCGCCAGCCTGTCCATGCCGAGCGAATCGCTCAAGCGCATGGTGCGCGATGTCGCGCGCGCTGGCGGGGCAGTCGTCCTGCGTGGGTTCAAGGACGGTTCGATGAAATCGACGATAGCAGCGATCCAGGCGCTGGGCGTCGACGCATCAGCAGTACAGATCAACCCGAATGCGTTCAAGCAATACCGCATCACCGTTGTACCCGCGATCGTGCTCGTGAAGGCGGACCGCGCGCTGGATCTCGATGCCGAGGGATGTTCGTTGCCGGCAAATTTTGCGGGCGTGACAGGCGACGTGACGGTGCCTTATGCGCTGCGCGAAATTGGTCGACGTTCGCCAGAGTATCGGCATCTTGCAGACAGAATTCTTACGGGCCTTGGGGAACACTGATATGACGATCAAACTCCCGCAGATCTTGGAGAGCATGGATCTGTTCGTCACGCTACTGATCCTCGCTTTTGCACTGCGCATTCTGATGAGAAAAGTCAACGCCGAGCGGCAATTGCGCGGAAAAAACTGGAAGTTGACCATCCAGATCGAGGCGTTCGACGTTGTTGTCGGTGCGATCTTCATTCTCGTTACCGTCGGCCGGTTTATGCCAGCCTTGTTCTTGCGCAACGTCTCGGTCCAGCACGTGCTCGGTCTTTGTGTATTGATCGGCGCCGCTCTCGCGGTGCGACGGCATGCACTGAAAAGAAATGGTTTTCCGTTCGACTTCAAGCTCGACTTGTGGTTCCTGCTACCGGCGGTGATATGCCTCGTCGTCCTCTGGGACATGGTCGAGGTACTTCGAAGCGCAGGGGGACATTGAGATGGCACGAGTTCAAATCGATTCGACGAGCCGGTATCGTAGCCGCGTCAGCCTGGCCTGCGCGCTTCTCGGCGTGGCGAGTCTCGTAGTGTCTTCGGTTTACGCCCAGACCACTCCTGACGCCGCATTTCAGGCGGGGAAGGACTTCGCTGGCAATGGAAAGAATGCAGCTGCTGGCGCCATCAACTCAACGACTGGTCAGCAGAACCTGCCGTACTACAACACGAATGCGCCGGAATCCGCCGACTTCGGCAACGGTATGGGCGCGATCGGTGCAGCAGGATCGCAAAAGCAGATCACCTGCCAGTCTTACAAGGCGGGTTCGGCATTCGATCAGCAAGAATGCGACGCGGTCAATTTCATGACCCGCAATCCAGGCCAGCGTCAGAAATTCATAATCGACAAGAACAAGGATCCCCTCATGGCGGGATCGAAGAACATTATCGCGAATCCCGGTTCCGCACAGGGTAGTGACACCCAGCAGTGCCACGTCGAGCAGACCAAGATCCCGGGCAAGCCGACGACGGAGACCTGCAGCGAAACGCAGACGCTCGGTGACCAGTCCTGCCAGAAGATCCTTTCGGTTGACGTGCAGATGAGCTGCCAGCCAGCTGAACTGTTTCAGGCGCTCGATTTGCCGCGCAACGCGGTCGACCACGTGAAGATCTTCGCGAAGTGCGATCCGGCTGCGCAGAGCCATTCGTATATCGAGATGACGGCCGACGCGTTCGGCATCCGCGGCGGCACGGTGCGAAACGCGACCGTCCAAGTGCCGAAGGACGTCGCGAGCATCCCTGCGTCGTCTTGGGTCCAGACGGTCGGCGGGCCGCTCGGCTACCTTCTGGTGATGACCCACCCCGACTGGGAGTACTCGATCCGGAACGTACCGGTCTACATCCTGAAGGACTCGACCGGCTGTCAACCGGGCTCCGATCGATGTGCGTACCACATCTATTGGGAGTGGACTGAGCTGATGAACGTCTGCGACATGAACGACAACTGCCCGCTCGTTCCAGTCCTGCAGGCCAAGAATGACGGCTGGGCGACGGGCGTGATCCAGAAGACGTCAATCACCGACCACTGGGACAACCAGTGCCTGTATCTCGACTCTCGCTCGCAGTAGGTGCCCCATGTCGAAGAGAATTCTTCTCCGGATAGTGTTGCTTGCGGCTGCGGCCGTTGCTTCCGATGCGGCTCATCTTGTGCACGCCGAGCCTACGTGCCAGAAGATCAGCGAAGTGTGCGTTGACGGTCCGTCGACGAAGAACATTTCTGGTGTCGATGTAACGCGTGACTGCTGGCGATATACCGCGAGTTATCAGTGCCGGTCGACCGATACATCGAGTGACTGCCAGGCGCTACGGGATCGTGGCTGTGGCCAGGTCAGCACGCGGTGCCTGTCGTCCGCGGCAGACGGGTCCTGCATCACGCAGGAAAACACCTTCGTGTGCAAGACGACGCCCGACCAGATCGTGAACCAGACGGTATGCGACAAAGGTGCGTTTTGTCAGAACGGGGTTGGCTGCTTCGATACTAGCGCGCCGCAGGACAAGGACTTTGGCCAGGCCGTCGCGATGCTCGAGGCTGCTCGTGAGGCCGGCGTCTATGGCGTCAATTCGAAGGCCGTCGAAATCTTCAAGGGTTACCACGAGACTTGCAGTATTAAGGGCGTCGGCGGTGCCACGTTGTCGAATTGCTGCTCTTCGAACGATGGAGGTCAGACGTTCGTCAATTACGCGATGCTCGCCGTCGGAACTGGCAAGGCTCTGGCTACCGGCTCGCACTATATGTACGACGCCCTCTATCAGAACATCGACAGCACGCTGATGAGCAAGGGTATTGGGGCGGCTAACAGCGTAACGTCGTTGTTCACGGGCGGCGGCTTCACGCCGACCTTCGGCATGTACGGGTTCACCTTCAGCTTTTCCTTTTCATCCGGATTCACTTTCGTCGGGTTCGATCCGTCCAGCTTCGCTCTGTCGGTCGCGATCCAGCTCGTACAAATGTGGCTGAAGTGCAATACCGCCGAGCAGACCCTGTCGCTGAAACGTGGACAGAACCTGTGCGTCCAGACCGGCACCCGCTGCACGAAGAAGGTTCTCGGCGTCTGCCTCGAGCGTGAGCAAGACCATTGCTGCTTCAACTCGATTCTCGCGAAGCTGATCAACCGGCAAGGCCGTTCGCAACTTGGACTGCCGATGGACCAGTGCGGTGGATTCAGCGCAGACCAGCTCACGCAGCTCGACTTTTCACGGATCGACTTTTCGGAGTTCATCGCATCTGTCGCGCCAAAGAACCCCGATCAGGGAGGCATCACCGGCAGCGTTCAAAAGACCGTGAACGACAAGGTTCAGAGCTATTACGGGAATGGGCAATGAACGCCAAACACCACGATCACGCGCTGGCCGGCCTGCTGGAGTGCGCTGTCTGCATCGGATGTGGCTGCGACGATTTCCACGCTTGCTGCGATGCAAACGGCAACCCGTGCCACTGGCTGAAGGTCGACTACCGCTCGGGCGTAGGCGTGTGTAGCGCCTGCTCCAAGCACGTCCCGACCTGGGACAGAGCCACCCGACCTGCCATCCAACCAACCCACGATCGGCCGAACACCGGTCCGTCAGATAACGGGAGAAAACCGTGAGCCAATCCGCAAGTTCACTCCAGCCCCACCCGGACGCCCAGCTCGCATTGGCGATGTTGGTCCGGCATGTTCAACGCGTCGCCTCTGAACAGGCAGCACGCGTAGCTACCGGCGAAGTCACCCCGCAGCAGGCTTGCTCAGCAGTGGTGCGGCAAGGCGCATCCCTCGCTGTTACCGCTCAATACTTCGGCGCCAACGACGTTGCCAATGCGATCGCCGAGGTTGCGGACCAGGAGGCTGCTCGTCTGAACCCGGAATGGCAAAGCGCTGATGAACCGTGCACGAATCTGGGAGCGTCGGCATGAATGCGCCCATCCGCCCGGCGTTGGGCCTCTGCGTCTCTGCCCTCCTTGCGTTAGCCGCGACGTCGCCGGCCAGCGCCCAAGTGGATGGCCAGGTGTACGACGACACGCGTGCGCTCACCTCCGACGCAATCCGTCATGGCCACACCCAGGGGATCGTCACGGGACCAATCGCGGAACAGTTCCGGCGGCAATTCCAGGCAACGGGGCCGCTGAAGGTCGTCGCCACGGTCGAAAAAGATCTGCCCCAGGCCGATTGCAAACGCGTGCAGTTCGTTTGGACTCAGATGGGTGCCATGACTCCGAACGGCCGCGACGACGCAGTTTTGACCATGCACATGAACATCTGCGCGGACGGTAGCCCGCCCGGCGACTCGGAGTAACAGCATGCGCCCTACGCTTCCGATTCTTCTTTCGTCTGCGATCGCGTTGGCCGGCATCGCCCACGCTGCGGACAATCCTCTCGACTATCCGTCGATCTGGAATTGCCGTGCTGGCGATGTGAGCCCGTACGCTCCCCGCACGAACTGGTACTGCGACGACGCTGAACAAGCCCAACCTCCCGCAAATGCGCCGGCGGCCGCGGCGGCGCCTACCACCGAACCGCAGCGCATCGAAATTCCGGATATCCGAACGGCCGAGCAAATGCGGAAGGAACTCGCGCGCCGACTCGACCTCGCGACGATGGAACCCACCGACGATCATATCCGCGACTACCTGGAGCTTTGGCAGGTGACCCAACAAAAGGGCTCGACGTTCGCGGATACATGGCGTCGCGTCGTCTGGCAGAACCCGGCACTTGATTACACCTTGACCCGGCCCGCTAACAACTCGGCAATCAAGGTGTTCGACGCACAGCGCGACCAGGATCAGGAGGCGCAGCTGCGTGCGTTAGCCAAGGATCATGGGCTGATCTTCTTCTTCCGGTCCGACTGCCCTTACTGCCACGCGATGGCGCCGGCCGTGAAGATGCTCGCAGACAAGTACGGGATCGACGTCCTCGGGGTCTCTGTCGACGGCCGCGGCATCGACGAGTTTCCCCATCCAGCCGACGGCCGTGCGCAGGCCGTCGCGTGGGGCGTCGAGCGTGTGCCCGCGCTCTTCATCGGCTCGAAGCAGACAGGCGACCACGCCGCGATCGGCTTCGGTGCGATGTCTGTTTCCGAAATCGTCAATCGACTGTTCGTGCTGACGGGGACTCAGCCCGGTCAGACTTTCTGAGGAGCTACCCATGTCATCCGACCAACTCAGCGTGGAAATTCCTGACGTTGCTACGGCCCGCCACCCTTCGGCGGTTCGGCTGAATCGCATGCAGATTCTGCAGCTGCTCGCGCTAGCTGCCGACGAGTCGACGGTCGTAGCGGTGCAGTTTGGCGCGGTAGGTCATTCGGGAGCGGGCCTCTACGCGTGGGATGAGGAGTATCCGGACGAAGGCGCAAGCTTCCTCGATCCGGTGCGCAGCCCCGAGGGCGTGGTGCTCGAATCGCCGTCGACGCTCGTTTGCGCGCCTGCTCCGATGCCGCCGAACCTGCATCCGCATACGGTCGACTTGGTCAGGCGGTTTCACATCGCATTGGCGTCGAAGCTTGCGAACGCCGAGCATAAATACGGATACGCGGATTCCTGGGCCGCGGCGGGCTGGATGGATGAGTGCCGTGACCAACTGTTGCGTCACGTGGCGAAAGGCGATCCGCTCGACGTTGCCGCCTATTGCGCGTTTCTCTGGCATCACGGTGAGCCAACCGTGAAGGCGGCGGGATGAGCGGTCTCACCAAAGCGCAGCGCGAGGCATTGCGCCGCAAGTACGACGGGCGGTGCGCCTATTGCGGGACGCCGTTGACCGAGCGTTGGCACGCAGATCATTTCGAACCCGTGCGACGTGACCTGAAGCTTGTCAACACGGACCGCGGCTGGCGCTGGAGGTCGGGACCGCCGACGCGGCCCGAGTTCGATGTCGTCGAGAATTTCATGCCTTCCTGCGCGCCTTGCAACATCGACAAACATGCGATGGATCTCGAGGAGTGGCGCAAGAAGCTGAGCCGCACGCTGGACGTGCTCAACAGGAACTATCCGACCTACCGTCACGCGCGCCGTTTCGGTTTGATCGTCGAGACCGCGTCGCCGATCGTCTTCTACTTCGAACGAGTGGCGAAAGAGGTTGCTCCGGTAGTTCCTCTTGTGAACCAGGAGAGCATTTCGTGAGTGAGAACAGCAATATCGAGTGGTGTGACCACACCTGGTCGCCGTGGGAAGGTTGTCAGAAGGTTAGCCCTGGTTGTGACCACTGCTACGCCGAGGCCCGCAACGTGCGCTTCGGCGGCGGCACGGCGGTGAACTGGGGTGTAGGCGCGCCGCGTCGACGCACCGCGCCAGAATCGTGGAAGCTGCCGCTGAAATGGGACCGCAAGGCGCGCGAGCTCGGGACGTCTCTCCGAATCTTCCCGAGCCTCTGCGATCCGTTCGACAATGCCGTCGATTCGGCGTGGCGCCGCGACTTTTTCGAGTTGATCGCCCGAACGCCGAATCTCGACTGGTTGTTGCTTACGAAACGAATCGGCAACGCGCGCGCGATGCTCAATGACATCGTCGACGAGTTGTCGCATGGGCTCAATACCTGGGACGAAATGCCGTGGGGGAACGTCTGGCTCGGCGCGACGATCGTCAACCAACCTGAAGCGGACCGAGACATATGGAAGTTGCTCGTCGTGCCGGCGCGAGTGCATTTTCTGTCGATCGAGCCGCAACTCGGCCTGATCGATCTCGAATCGGTTGCGTGGCCGAATACCGGTGGCCATCGTGTCGACGTGTTGCGCGGCGGCTACTGGAATCAAGCGCCCTACATGGCCGGTGCACGCTCGGCCGCTTTCGGCACACCGGAGGGCGGCTTTACGAACCACTCCGATATGCCAGCCACCATCGACGCGGTGTTTGCCGGTGGTGAGAGTGGCCCGCGCGCGCGGCCCACACACCCCACGTGGATTCGCGCGCTGCGGGATCAGTGCGCCGGAGCCAACGTGCCGTTTTTGTTCAAACAATGGGGCCAATGGCGGCCGGCCACGGATGCAACCAACGAGCAGCTCGATGCCGCGCGCGCCCACGGCTGGGTCGCCCTCGACGGCACGCTTCACGACGGGAGCGACGAACGCGCATTTCGTCCAGGTGACGAGCCCGTCATCAGCGTCGGCAAAAAGCTGGCGGGCCGTACGCTTGACGGCGCAATCCACCACGCGTTTCCAACAAATCACTTGCCCACTGGGTCGCACGAGGGCCTGCCTGGTCGGCTGGTCCCGCAACCTCGAATTGTCCCGCATGCTGGAGGCAAACATGCCTAACTTTCTCGCTTCCCCCTTGTTCCGGCAAAGTCTGCGCGGCGTGCAGGTCCTTTTGGCGAGCGCGTCGATCGCCTGTCTCGCGTATACCCAACCCGCGGCCGCAATGTCGATGCAGCAACTGTTCGACACGGTGAACGCGCAGGGGAATTACACCAGCCCTGCTGCGCTGCAAGGCCAGACGCTCAACATGTACTCGGGCGGCTCGCTGTTTATGCGTATGCCGAAGCGTACGTACCAGTTGAGTTCCGTGACGCCTCCGTCATGGAATGCCGGGTGCGGCGGGATCGACCTGTTCATGGGCGGATTCTCGTTTATCAACAAGGAGCAGTTCGTCGCAATGCTCCGGAACATTGGCTCCAATGCCCTCGGTTACGGGTTCAAGCTTGCGATCCAAAACCTCTGTCCTACCTGCGACAACGTTATGCAGGCTCTGCAGGCGACCGCGCAGCAAATCAATCGACTGAACATGGATTCGTGCGAAACCGCGAAGGGGTTGGTCAACGCGGCACTCCCCGACACGTGGACACGCGGTCGCCAGGATGCCGCCAAGAACTTCGGCGTCGACTCGAACATCTTCGAGAACATTACCGACGCGTGGACCAACGTCATGAACGACGAGAACAAGGCGGACGACGTCATCGACCAGGTGAAGCAGAGCAACCCGGCGGCGAAGGATGTGTTGCCAACGGGCAACGTGGTATGGAAGGCGCTGAAGAAGATCGACGGCATGACCGACGAAGAGCGGATGGTGTTGATGTCGCTGGTCGGCAGCATGATCTTTCCGACCCAAGGTAACGCTCAAGCGCCCAAGCCGCTCATGCCGACCGACATCGACGTGGCGACGCTGATTGGCAACGGCGTCGATGGCGACACGATCAACGTGCCGATTTGGCGCTGCGACACCACCACCGACGATGGCTGCCTGAATCCCTACAGCGATCAACTGTCGACTCGCAGCTTCCGATCGATGGTGATGACGAAAATGAACAACATCGTCGACCACATTGCTGCGCGATCGCCGCATGACGACGTGAGCCAGGTGATTGCGTTTCTTAACACGACCGACCTTCCGATTTACGCGATGCTGGCGGCAGGCACGCGCTACAACAATACGCAGATTGCTGACAGCACGATGGGCGTCTACATCGATCTGATCGCAGCGAAGTATGCCGAAACGTACATCCGTCGATGCACGAAAGACCTGCAGGACGCTATCGGGAAATACGCCGCGCTCGCTGATTCATCTCAGACTCAGGCGCTGAGCGACCTGAAACCGCAGCTCGAGCGTATTCGCAACACGGCGCACGAAGCGTTGATGCAGGCGTATACGCGCACAGTCAGCACGCACTCGCTCACTACCGAGTTGGCGGCGATGCAGCGCGCCGTGGACTCGAACCTGTCGGAGACGTTGCGTTCGTCCCTGGCGTTCGGCAAAAGCTTGAACTGAGGGGCGGCTATGAACATCGAGATCCAGACCTACTGGAACGTCGAAACGCTCTATTACGTCCTCAACGCCGTCGCATCCGTAATGACGAGCGGTGGCTGGCCAGGCTTGATCAAGTTCGTCTTCCTCGTTGCGTTGCTTATTGCGATGTTCGCGTACATGGGGCGCCACGGCGACATGGCGATGTGGTTTATTCAGGCGTTCGCGTTCGTCACGATTCTCAATATGCCAATCGCGCGGGTGATGCTTTCCGATCGCACGGACCTCCAGCCGCCTCGGCAGGTCGATCATGTGCCGGTGGCGCTTGCCGCGATCGCGCAAGCGAGCTCGCTTTCGTTCGGTTTCCTGACGCGCGCGTATGAGACTGCATTTAATGTTCCGGACGATCTCGGTCTCGCAAAGGGTGACGTGGGCTTCGGTCACCGAATCTTGCGGCAGGTGAATTCAGCAGTGGTGCGCGATCCTGCGCTCCGCGCTGACCTGATGCAGTTCTTCAAGGAATGTACGAAGTACGACATCCTGGATGGTGCGATCGCTCCCGGCCAGATTGTCGGCGCGACGGACACGTGGAATACGATCTTCGGTAATACGAGCCCTGCCCGCTTCGTCACATACAACGTGCTGACCTCTCAGCCGGTCACGGATACCTGTCAGAACGTGGCGCTTGTTCTCAAGCCACGCGTGGACGCGGCCGTCGCGGACGCACAGGCGTTTTATGGTCGCAAGGCGTTTCCGCAGGCAAGCTCGGACGGGATCGCTCAGCAGATGTTCCTGTCGACCGTCTCGACGTCGTACTCATGGCTGCTCGACGCATCGCAGTCGGCATCCGACGCCATGAAGCAGGCAATGTTCAACAACATTTGGCGTGATGCCGGTCCGGGTATCGCGCGCGCGCATGACGACCCGGCGGCTATTGCCGATACAAACGCTTTGATTGCGGAAGCTGAAGCGGCACGTCAGGCGAACGGGTCGAATAGCGCGCTGAGCCTGCTCGGGCAAGAAACGATCCCGCACATGCGCAACTGGATCGAAGCGATCACCTACGCCCTGTTCCCGGTCATGGTCTTGTTGATGATCGTGGTACCGCAGGAGAAGGCGAAGTACGTCCTCGGCGGTTATTTCATGATCCTCGTGTGGATCGGGTTGTGGCCGCTGCTGTTCGCGATCATCAACCACCTGTCGCTGATGTGGTTGCACTATAAGCTGACGGCGCTGCACCTGTCCGCCGGCGTGCCGTTCCAGCTTTCCTCGGCGTTCGATTCGACACTGGTCGACGAGCAGGCGATGATCGGATACATGGTCGTGCTCGTTCCGTTCATCGCTGGCGCAATCGTCAAGATGGGCGACGGCGCGATCTTCGGCCTGGCCGATCGGGCATTGAGCGGCTTTGCCGCTGCCGGCTCCCGCGCCGGTGCAGCGATTGCGTCGGGCAATTACAGCATGGGTCAAGCCGGCCTTGACACGGCGTCAGTCAATACGACGACGATGCAGAAGTTCGACGGGAACATGCTGATGAATTCCGGCATGAGAACGGTCCAGCTTTCGGACGGTTCAACGATGTCGGTATCCAGCAACGGCCGTGCTGCGTATCAGAAGCTCGCGAACCACCTTCTGACATCGATGCAGCTCGAAGATGCACAGAACTCGGGCCACAGTTTCGACCGGTTCAGCGGTACGACATCGACTTCGGGTTGGAGCAGTTCGACGCGTTCGGGAAGTTCGGTGGGCAGCAGCGAGAGTTTCGGCCACGCGACCGAACGCGGAGCGACCCAGAGCATTGGGTCGGAGACCGCGACGACGACGTCCGGCGGTACCAGCGGACGTGCTATGCACGACGAGAGCGTTGGACGGACCAACCAGATTGGCACACGGTTTGGAACTGGCATCGGCGCGACCGACAGCATTCAACTCCACGCTGGCGGAAGTGGGCATCTTGGAATCGATGCATCCCAGGGCGGTGCTACACCGCGTGCACCCGGCGCGGGCGCTAGCGAACGTGACGCGCGTCGGGTTGCAAATGCAATGAAGCAAGGGGGCGCATCAGCAGAGCAAATCGATTCCGCGATGCAGAACATGCGCGGCAATCAAGCGGCGGAAGGCGCACCGTCTGTCAGGCGTGGGGGTGGTGCCTCGCTGAGCCTCGGCGCACAAGTAACCGGAATTCGAAACTACACGGCTGGCCACGATCGCGACTGGTCGTCGCAATCGGACCATCGCACCGGCGATTCCGTGTCGTCGGGTAGCGAAGTCAGCCAAACAGGCTCGACCAGTGCACGCAACGCAACTGGCACGCAATCGTCGCAATCGGATCGCCACGACTCGTCGGCCACTCGGTCCAGCTTCTCCGAAAGCGCATTTCAACGGGAGCATGGTGTCCATAGCGAGACCGGGTCGCGGTCCACTACGTCAGATGGCAGTTCGATGCGGTTCGCGATCGAGCGGAATCTCGCCGAAGACCCCGACTTCATGATGAAGGTAGGCCAGCGCAACCATGTCTCGGCGACGCGCATGTGGCAGATGTCCGAGGAGAAGCTGATTGGGATGGCCGCCGAGTATCTCGACTGGAAGGCGATGGCTCAGAACATGCGCGGACCGCAAGGAGCCGGAGCCAACGACGATGCCGTCGCTCCCAAGTTGAGCCACGATTTCGGATCGCACCGCGCCGGCACGTCGTCGCGTGGCCAAGGAGGTGGCGGTCACGCGTCCGGTGGTGCCAACGACTTCGGAAGCCGTGTCAAGGCTACGGGCTTTTCCTCAACGGATCCGGTGAAGCCGAACATGACGGCGCCAACGGAAATCTCGGCTGCACAGCACGCGCTCGACCAAGGTCGCCACATCGGACAACGTGCAAAGGACTTTGATGCAGACGTGCACAAGCATGCGAGCCCCGACCGGGCCTTGGGCGAGGGGCGCGTAACGCAGACCGAGGTGAATGCGGCGAACGAGGATCGCGACCTTGCCGATACCGTTCGCCGGTCATGGAATGCGCCGCGCCGGGCACTGGGGATGAAGGAATACGACGACTACGACACGAAAGATGTGCCGCCGGAGATCAAGAAATGAGCTTCGTCGCGGTTGTCCATTCGTCGCCAACCGGCGTAGGTGTTACGCCGTGTGTCGTCACATACATCGGAACGCTCGGCGCCTTTGGCGCGAAAGACGCGTCGTCAATGCCCGCACCAGCCACCGAAGTCGCGGATCTGCGGAATGTCGCGCCGACAAGCGCCTCAATCATCGCGATCACGATCCGAACCACGATCAGGTCATTCATCACGGTAACCGTAGCCGTCCAGCCGATACGGTGCAGCAGTTCCACCGTGCAGGCCCACAGCACTAGCGTCGCGACGAGCCACAAGGGCGCAAACCGCCGAAACCAGGCAAACCGAAGCAGATGCCGCAGCGGATGCCACACCACACGGAGGAAGGTTGTCATCTCGAATCCTTTTCCGACCGTCGTGTCGCGCTCTTGCACTGGATGTGTGCAACACGTGCCGGTATGTTGAGGGTGCCACAGGAGCTAACACCATGATTCATTGCAAGTTTACCGCGTTTCATGCTGTTCGTGGACGGGCGCCGTGCGCCGCCGCCACAGTGGCCATGATTGTCCTGACGGCTTCCTTTGCAGGCTGCCAGGACATCCCGATCGCCCGCCAGCGGCTGGCCGAGCTTGTCGGCCCGCGAGATGCTGCCGCCGCGTCGGCCGCAGCGGTGTCAGGCAACGCGTCAACAACCCCGAAGGCTGCTACGGGAGTCGCAGCCAGCTCGCCTCGATCCAGTCGGTCACGCAAGCCGCACGATTGGAGTACCCCCTACCAGATTAAGCCGGGCGACATGGCCGGCTACAGCCTGCATATGTAAGGAGACCGCTATGCACCGAATCATTTCCTGTCTCGTCACAGTCCGATTCACGTGTTGCATTGCCGCATGCACGTCGCTGCTGCTCGCGGGGTGCGTCAAGACGCCTATCGGCGATCCGCAGCGACAGTTCGCTGGGACGCCCCTCTCGCCCTATCAATCGACCGCTCCCGCGTTGATTTGCCGCGGCTGCGAGCTTCGCTAATTCAGGAGATCGGACATGCAGAAAAACGCACTCTTCAACCACGGAATCGTGCGGTACGAGGTTGCGCTCGGCGTCATCGGTGCCGTGATCAGCAAGTGCGCTGATCAAATCGGTGATGCGTTGCGGCAGACACCGCCCGATATGGAAACCGTCACACATTTGCAGGCTAAGCAACACGAACTGGAGGTATTGCGCACCGGAATCGATCCGTTCGACGCTGAAAAAATCAACTCCGTCATCGCGCAGTACGGCCCGCTCGTCCGCGGCGAGCAGATCCTGTGAGGAGCCGGCTATGCCCCGCGAATTGACCGACAACGAACTCCATCGCCTTTACCGTGCCGTCGAGGTGGCGGATATATCTCGAACAGTGCACCAGGAAGCCCCCATCGCGATCATGACCGGCGGCCAGCCAGGCTCCGGCAAGACCGGCCTCACGGGTATCGCCCTGCAGGAACTGGCATCACGCGGCGGCGCCGTCGTGATCGATGCGGATCGCATGCGCGAATACAACCCGGACTACCGGCGCCTGATGGCGTCGGATCCAGAACACGCTGCCGACCTTACGCACCCGACGGCGGCGCAGTGGGCAAATCAGCTGCGCGACCGCGCAATCTTTGAACGGCGCAATCTGGTCGTCGACGGCACGATGCGCGATCCCGACGACGTCACGCGGGTCGCCAAACAACTAAAGGACGCGGGTTACACCGTCGACGCTCGTGTCATGGCCGTGCCGGGAGACGTATCGTTTGCGCACGCGCGACTGCGATATGAATCGCTCGATAACGAAGCCCAGGCGGGGCGCGTGGTCAATCAGCGTCAGCACGATGCAGCCTATGCCGGTGTCCCGCAATCGCTCGAGCGTCTCGAGGCGAACAAGCTAGCCGACCGGATCACGATTTACGACACCGCGCGTCGCGAGGTTTACCAGAACGTGCTCGAGGGCGGACAGTGGAAGGCGCCGCCGGAAGCCGCGCAAACATTGGTGGCCGTGCGCGATCGCGGCCGTACGCGCGACGAGCGCGCCGAATACGTCGACGCGCTCACGACGATCGAAGCGCAAACGGCCGTGCGCAATTCGGTCTCGCCTGGCCGGGGCCCGCAGGATCGCGCCGACTGGATCGCGAAGATCGACGCAGCTCGCAAGGAACTGGCGCAGTTCGAGCAGTCTGCGACCTTTCTTCGCGCCAAGGCGTTCGACGACGGACCAAGCACCGCCACCCTCGCCCGTCATCCGGAACTCGACGGCGCGTACAAGCAGCTGGCGGACCTGCGCAAGGGATTTTCACCCGAGACCTCTGAGGCTGAGCGTGATCGCCAGTATTCGGCCGCCGTCGCGAACTTGTCGGAACAGATACATCGCGGCGAAATCCCCAAGGGCGACGTCGGGCCGGAGGATTCGCGCCGGGTGATCAACGCGGCTGCGCGCGAACGCAACCTGATTGTTCGCGAACCCGAGCCGGATCGGGTCGTGCAGGGCGAAGTCCTGGCGCGCTCGTCGCAACACACGCTGGTCCACGTTGCCGGTAGCGACAACGTCGCGATCGTATACAGCCGAGCGCAGCTCGAGCGCGACATCGAACCAGGCGAAAGGCTTGGTCTTGAGCATCAACAGCAAGGCGCTACCCGCGTCATGACGCAGCAGCAGGCGCAGGAAATGACCGACCTGACTTGTGACCGAGACGTTGGCATGGAGAGGAGCCGCTGATGACCGCTCGATACGAATTGTTCGGCGAGGCCTACGACGCGGACAGCCGCGATCTGTATTCGCAGCTCGCGCAGGCCTACGAGCAGAAGGTCCGGCCGCTATGTCGTTGCCGGGATCCGGAGCAAGGCGTTCCGATGTACATCGCGCGCTTCGACGGGCGATTCCTGATCAAGCGCATGCCGGGTACCGCCGGCCAGCACAAGCTCGGTTGCGACTCGTACGATTATCCGGCTGAGTTGTCTGGGCTCGGCGACGTCGAGGGTAGCGCGATCGTCGAGGATCTTGAATCCGGCCAGGTGACGCTGAAATTCGGTTTCGCGCTGTCCAAGGGTGCGGCCAGGAAAATGCCCGAGCCTTCCGGCAAGGAAGCCGACAGCATCAAAGCCGACAGCAAGAAGCTGACGCTGCGCGGCACGCTGCACTACCTGTGGGAACAGGCAGGGCTGAACCGCTGGTCGCCGGCGATGACTGGCAAGCGCAGCTGGTACGTGGTGCGCAAGTACCTGCTGCAGGCGGCCGCGGACAAACAGGCGAAGCGAATGAACCTCACGGACATGCTGTACATCCCGGAGTCGTTCGTGCTCGACCAGAAAGACCAAATCCAGCAGCGCCGGACGGAACACTTGACGCATATTTCGGTGTCGGAATCCGGCGAGCCGCACTTCATTCTGGTGATCGGCGAATTGAAGGAAATCGCGTCGGCGCGCTTCGGCTTCAAGCTGGTGCTGAAACACCTGCCGGACTACGGCCTGATGCTCGAGGAGGCGACCCACAAGCGGCTGAAGGACCGCTTTGAGACCGAGCTAGAGCTCTGGAACGCGCTCGAGGGCACGCACCTGATGGTGATCGCGACGGCGAGCCTGTCGCGTAGCGGAATCGCGACGGTTCAGGAATGCTCGCTGATGTTGACCACCGAGCAGTGGATCCCGTTCGACGACAGCAGCGAGCATGCTCTGCTGCAAACACTGGCGCGCCGACGCTACGTGAAATGCCTGCGCTACAACCTGCCGTCGAGCCGGCCGCTCGCGAGCGCTGTGCTCACCGACGTCGAACAAGCCACGGCGCTCTACGTCGTACCGCCGAGCGCCGACGAAGCGTACCAGACGGCGCTCGACGCCCTGCTGGTCGACAGCGACCTCGATGCGTGGATCTGGAAGCCGCTGCAAGGCAGTATGCCAGCCCTCCCGGAACCTGCGACGAACTGGCGCAAGCTCGTCGCGGCGCAAGCTGCGCGCGCATCTCAAGTCGATGCTCGGCTGCCGCTCGATGGCGAACCGCCGCACACGGACCAACATGGAGAGCACGACGTATGAAGCCCAACAACGAGCGGTTCGTGATCGGCACCCGCGGCTGGTATGTCGCCGAGGCGAAGCGGGTTCCGGCCGGCGCCGCGCGCGCCATTATGCAGAACGCCACCTGGCGGTTGCCGATCAGCCGGACGCCTGCGGTAGCTGCGCGTGAGCGTGATCCATCATGAACACGCCGATCTCCCGTGATCGTGGCCGGCTCGAGACGAATCGCCGCGGGCCGTCCGGCGGTGCGTTGCCGCCGATGCAGGATCTGCCAGCGTGGTACGACGCGTCGCCATGCTGGCTGGTCAATCTGCCGCAGTTCGTGACTGCGGCCGTGACCGTCGGCCTGATCGGTGTCGTGTCAGTGCTCTTGTCGGCGTACACGCCGCTCTGGCCGTTCGGATTCGGGCTGATGCTCATTCCGATCGCGATCGCCTTGAACGCAGCCGTCGACGCGG
The DNA here is from genome assembly GCF_004343775.1 of Burkholderia sp. SRS-46. GTDB lineage: Bacteria > Pseudomonadota > Gammaproteobacteria > Burkholderiales > Burkholderiaceae > Burkholderia. Next base: position 158,568 of record NZ_PTXL01000016.1, read on the forward strand.
CCGCAATGCATGTCGTGATCGATCCTGCCCGGGTGACGGTCAAAACCGGTATCGCGACTCGCCGAACCGCGAGCGTCGAGCTATATCGCCTCGTGAACGTCGACGCCGTTACGTCCTGGTGGCAGCGCCCGCTCGGGTTCGGCACCCTGATCTTGGAGACGAGCGATGCCTACCGCCCGGTGTGGGTGCTGCCGGGCGTGCGGAACGTCGAGTTCATACGTGAAGTGCTCACGCGCCAGACGCTCGAACTACGCATCGCGCGCGGCGTGCGCGAAGTGAACATGGGGCGCCTGTGATGGCGAGGGAAACCATGACTCCGCGAGCGGTACAGGCTTCATCAAGGAAGGCAACTTGCCGCTCGGCGTCACCGGTACGACGCAACACCGCCTGCGCTGATGCGCAGGGCGATAAACGAAACGGATTGGAGAATTCAATGATTCGCATATTCGCGCTTGCATCGCTGGTCATTGCTGTAACGCTTCCGATGTTCGGCGCTGCCGCCATGGCCGCGGAACCGGACGTTCGCCCGAGCCCGTTGATGGGCGTGCCCGTCATGACGGGATTGTCACGCGTGAGCCGGCACGCTGCGGTGATCGCGGCACCGTCCGCGAACGTCGGTCACGCGACTGTAGCCGTGCGCGACGACGTCGCGACGACCGCGCGCAAGACGCTTTCAGACAACGAAGAAGTCGTCTCCCCTCAATAACGACAACCGAATCCAACTATCCGAGACCAGAGATATTTATGAGCCAGCACGTCAAAGACTACCTGACACCGGACGAGGCCATGCAGATGCTGCATGCACAACTTTCACACGGTGCGGATCTGTACCGCTTTCTGTTGACGCGTCGGGTGATGCACCTGACCGGGGGCGTGGTCCAGCACGGCCCGCTCGCGGGCTTCAACATCGGACGCCATGCGACCTGGCGCGAAGAGGACAACGCGTCCAAGGTGCTGGGCTTCTACGAACAGGAAGTGTGTGCCCTTCTCGACCGACTTTCCGGACGATGTGATGTTCTGATCGATCTGGGCGGCGCCGATGGCTTCTATGCGGTCGGCATGGTCGAACGCGGGCACTTCCGCGAATCGCACTGCTTCGAAATCGAGGATCAGAGCCGCGCGAACATCGCCGCGATCGCAGCCGACAACGGCGTCGCCGGGCGGGTCCACCTTTACGGTGCCGCGACTTCGACGTTCGCCCGTGACCTCACTGCAGCCGGCGTCGATTTTCGTCGAGCCGCGGTCTTGGTCGACATCGAAAGCAACGAGTTCGAAGTCCTCACCGCTGAGTGTCTCCACGACCTGCGTCATTCACACGTGATCGTCGAGATTCACGACTTCATGCGGCCGCATGACGGCGCGCAGCGCTATGGCGAGCTTCGTGATAGGGCGCAGTTGAATTTCAATGTGCATTCCTTCACGACTGGCTCGCGAGATCCATCAACTATCCCGTTTCTGCGCCACGGCTGGACCGACACGGATCGCTGGCTGCTTTGCTCCGAGAGCCGCGCGACCTTGATGACCTGGTTGTACCTGGAACCGAAGGAGACCAACTGACATTGATCGATGCCCTGCAAAAAAAAGCGCCGCAATCCGATGACCTTGGCGGGGAGACGGATTGCGGCGGGAATTCACAAACCACCGTTGTTATTCTGAGGTAATTGTAGATGAATCACCTTCCCTACCCAGCAATGCGCAATCCGTTGCGCGCCCGGCTGAGGTTGATCGCTGCCGCGGTCGCGACTGCCGTCCTCTCGTTTTCCGGTGAGGCGTCAGCGCAGTACGTCAACGTCAACTCCGGAGGGAGCGCTGCGCAAGCCAGTGGAACCGACAGCATTGCCGTCGGCGCTGCAGCGACGGCCGCCGGCAGCGACAGTACCGCGATCGGCACGAACGCGCGTGTCTATCCCACGGCCGATACGGGCTCGATGGCCATCGGTTACGGGGCGAAGGTCGCGCCGGGTGGCGCCAATTCCTCGGCCGGGAACCTCGCAATTGGCATGAATGCGGCGGTCGGTGGAAATACCGCAGGCGAAGTTTTGAATGCGATCGCCATCGGCACGAGCGCATCGTCTGAGAGGTCAGGCGGGATTTCGATCGGCGCATCTAGCCACAACGCCGGAGCGGCGATCGCGATCGGCAACGGAGCAAATACCGGCGTCGACGGCCAGATCGCGATCGGTAACCGCGCCCTCGCGGATCCTAGTTCGATTGGTGCCAACGGGGGTGTCGCTATCGGCCAGGACTCGTATACCAGTGGCGTGGGCTCAGCATTGGGCGTGAACGCCCATGCCTCGGGAAATTCGGTGGCGGCTGGTGCGAACTCATTCGCTGGATGGCGCGATACGGTAATCGGCGTGCAAGCGAGCGCCACGGGAAACACATCCGTTGCTATCGGGTTTCAGAGCAACGATGGCGGTCGCGACCAGGTCGTCAGCGTCGGTGCGAATGGGTTTACGCGTGCAGTCGTCAACGTGACTGCGGGAACGACAACGACGGACGCAGCAAACGTCGGCCAACTGCCCGGTACGATCGCGGGCAACGTCGTAACGATGGGCAATACGTTAGCACCTGGCGCAAGCCTCGCCCCCGCGACTGTTACGAATGTGGCGGCTGGCAAACTGCTTGGAGCCAGCACGGACGCGGTCAACGGCTCACAGCTGTTCGCGACCAATATGACGGTCACGTCCAACAAGCAAATGCTCGACAACTTAGCGGGTCGGGTTGTAAACGGAACCATCGGCTTAGTGCAACAGCAGGCCGGTGCACCTGGCAGCGGTGCGATCACGGTCGGCTCACAGACGGGCGGCGCCTCGGTGGACTTCACCGGCACCGACGGCCCGCGCACGCTCTCGGGCGTCGCGGCCGGCTCGGCGACGACGGATGCGGTCAATGTCGGTCAGCTCAACGCGGTCGCCAGCGCGGCGTCAAATGCGGTCCAGTACGACAACACCAGCCACACGTCGGTGACGCTCGGAGCGACGTCTCCTGCTGCGGCACCTGTTGCGTTGTCCAACGTGGCGGCCGGAGCGCTATCGGCCGCGAGCACCGACGCAATCAACGGTGGCCAGCTGTTCGCGACGAATCAAGCCGTCACGAACACGTCGACCGCAATCACAAACCTGTCGAACGGCATTGCGGCAGGCACGGTCGGTCTGGTGCAGCAGACCGGCGGCGCACCCGGCACCGGGCCGATCATGGTCGGCGCGCAAACCGGCGGCAGATCGGTGGACTTCACCGGCACCGACGGCCCGCGCACGCTCTCGGGCGTCGCGGCCGGCGCCGCCGCAACCGATGCCGTCAACGTCGGCCAGCTGACTTCGGTTGCCGGCGTCGCGGCGAATGCGGTGCAGTACGACAATGCCGGCCACACGTCGGTCACGCTAGGCGGTGCGGCGGCTGCAGCGCCCGTCGCGCTGACGAATGTGGCGGCCGGCACGCTGTCGGCATCGAGCGTCGATGCGGTGAACGGCGGTCAACTGTTCGCGACGAATCAGGCGGTCGCGAGCACGTCGACGGCAGTCACAAACCTGTCGAACGGCGTCAATGCCGGCACGGTCGGCCTCGTCCAGCAGGCTGGCGGAGCGCCGGGCAGCGGCTCGATCACGGTCGGCGCTCAGACGAGCGGCACGTCCGTCGATTTCACGGGCACGGCCGGCACACGCACGCTCTCGGGCGTCGCGGCCGGCACCGCCGCGACCGACGCCGTCAACGTCGGCCAGCTGACGGCGGTTGCCGGCGTCGCGGCGAACGCGGTCCAGTACGACAATGCCGGCCACACGTCGGTCACGCTAGGCGGTGCGGCAGCTGCAGCGCCCGTCGCGCTGACGAATGTGGCGGCCGGCACGCTGTCGGCGTCAAGCGTCGACGCGGTGAACGGCGGCCAGCTGTTCACGACGAATCAGGCGGTCGCGAACACGTCGACGGCAGTCACGAACCTGTCGAACGGCATTGCGGCAGGCACGGTCGGTCTGGTGCAGCAGACCGGCGGCGCACCCGGCACCGGGCCGATCACGGTCGGCGCGCAAACCGGCGGCACGTCAATCGACTTCACCGGCACGGACGGCGCGCGCAAGCTATCCGGGGTCGCGGCCGGCGCGGCCGCAACCGATGCCGTCAACGTTGGCCAGCTCAATGCAGTTGCTGGCGTCGCAACGAACGCCGTGCAGTACGACAACGCTAGCCACACGTCGGTCACGCTCGGCGGTGCCGCAGCTACAGCGCCCGTCGTGCTGACGAATGTGGCGGCCGGTAAGCTGTCCGCATCGAGCACCGACGCAATCAACGGTGGCCAGCTGTTCGCGACGAATCAAGCCGTCACGAACACGTCGACCGCAATCGCAAACCTGTCGAACGGCATTGCGGCAGGCACGGTCGGTCTGGTGCAGCAGACCGGCGGCGCACCCGGCACCGGGCCGATCATGGTCGGCGCGCAAACCGGCGGCAGATCGGTGGACTTCACCGGCACCGACGGCCCGCGCACGCTCTCGGGCGTCGCGGCCGGCGCCGCCGCAACCGATGCCGTCAACGTCGGCCAGCTGACTTCGGTTGCCGGCGTCGCGGCGAATGCGGTGCAGTACGACAATGCCGGCCACACGTCGGTCACGCTAGGCGGTGCGGCGGCTGCAGCGCCCGTCGCGCTGACGAATGTGGCGGCCGGCACGCTGTCGGCGTCAAGCGTCGACGCGGTGAACGGCGGCCAGCTGTTCACGACGAATCAGGCGGTCGCGAACACGTCGACGGCAGTCACGAACCTGTCGAACGGCATTGCGGCAGGCACGGTCGGTCTGGTGCAGCAGACCGGCGGCGCACCCGGCACCGGGCCGATCACGGTCGGCGCGCAAACCGGCGGCACGTCA
>NZ_PTXL01000017.1 GCF_004343775.1 Burkholderia sp. SRS-46
CGCCGGGCGGGCGGCGGCGGTTACTGAGCGTCCGCCGCCCGCCCGGCGTGCCGCCGCACGCGCGCACCGGAAACCGGCTCGCTCGCGCGGCGGCGCCCCGCCCTTGCGCGTCAGCGCATCGCCTTCACGTCGGCCGGCGTCACGCTCGCCGGCTGCCCGCCCCACGTCGCGCGCAGGTAGTTCGACAACTGCGCGAGCTCGTCGTCGCTCAGCGTCCCGGCAAAGCCCGGCATCGGCTGCAGGTTCTCGACGCCGGCGAACTTCTGCTCGTCGATGCCGTCGAGCATCGCGACGAGCAGGTTGCGCGGATTGGCCTGGCGCAGCGTCGAATTGCCGTTCATCGCCACCGCGACGTGCGGCTTGCCCTCGCCGTTCAGCCCGTGGCAACCGGCACACACCGCGAGGTACACCGAGCGCCCCGCCGCGAGCTGCGCGGCATCGGCCGACACCGGCTTGACCGGCCGCGGCGCCGGCGGCTGGTCGCCGAGCAGGTAGACGGACAGGCCGCGCAGGTCGTCCTTCGTCAGGTACTGCGTGCTCAGGTGCACGACCGGATACATCTCGCCGAACGCGGAGCCTTGCGGCGCGATGCCGACCGCGAAGAACGCCTGCAGGTCCGTGCCCGTCCAGCCGCGCGCGGCGAGGCCGGCCGGCGTGATGTCCGGCGCGGCCACCCGGCCGAGCGCCGCGCCCGCGAACGGCTTCGCGCCGTCGAGCTGGCCCGTGAAGCTGCGCGGCGTATGGCATTCCGCGCAGTGGCCGAGCGCGTTCGCGACATAGCGGCCGCGCCGCCAGTCGGCGGACTGGCCGGCCGATGCGTCGGGCAGGCTGTCCTTCAGGAACAGGACGTCCCAGATCGCCATCCCGAACCGCAGGTTGTACGGGAACTTCAGTTCGTGCTCGCGGTTGGCGACGGCGACCGGCTTCACCGACATCAGGTACGCGTACATCGCGTCGGCGTCGGCGCGCGTGAGCTGCCGGTACGACGTGTACGGCATCGACGGATACAGGCGCTTGCCCGGGGCCTTGCCGTCGTGCAGCGCCGCGTAGAAGTCGTCCGCGCTCCAGCTGCCGATCCCGTGATCCTTGTCCGGCGTGATGTTCGAGCCATAGAACGTGCCGTACGGCGAGTCGAGCTTCGCGCCGCCGGCGAACGGCGCGCCGTCCTTGGCGGTGTGGCACGCGGCGCAGTCCGCGGCGCGGACCAGGTAGCGGCCGCGCGCGATCTGCTCGGGCGTCGGCGCGGCGCCGGCCACGGCCGGCGCATCGTGGCCGCCGCAGGCGGCGAGCAGCAGCGCGCAGGCGGCCGCGAGCGCGGGCACGCGCGCGAAGCGTGCGGCGCGATGGGCGAATGTGCGTGTCATGCGGCGTCCTTCACGAGTCCCGGCGTGTTCAACACGACGTCCTTCACCGCTTCGTAATAGCGGACGTAGCCCGTGCAGCGGCACAGGTGCGCGTCGAGCGCCTCGGTGATCGTGCGCTCGACGTCGGCCTTCGCGATCGGCTGGCGCTTCAGCCGCTCGATCAGCACGGTGGCCGCGTTCACGAAGCCCGGCGTGCAGTAGCCGCACTGGAAGCTGAAATGCTCGAGGAACTTCTGCTGGATCGGCGACAGCTCGACCACCTCGCCCGCGTCGTTGCGCTTGGCGTGGCCCTCGATCGTGCGGATCGTCCGGCCGTGGAAGAAGTGCGCGCCGGTGATGCAGCTGCGGACTTCCTCGCTGCTGCCGTCGGGCTTGTCGAGGATCACCACGCACGCGTGGCAGATGCCCTGTCCGCAGCCGAGCCGCGAGCCGGTGAGCCCCGCGTACTCGTGCAGGAACTCGATCATCATCAGCCCTTCGGGCACCTGCATCGGGCCGACGGACTTGCCGTTGATGGTCACCGACAGCGGCTTCGGCTGGAACCGGACGAGCGGCCGCTCGACCGGTGCGGCCGGCTGGGCCGGCACGGTGGCGGATGCCGGCGCCGGCGCGCTGGCGCCAGCCGTGGCGGACGCGGCGGCCGGGGTGACGACGCCGGCGGCGCTCGCGGCCGACGCGGCGGTTTGGGCGGTCGTCATGCGAGCACCTCCTGGATCTTTTGCGGGGTCACCGGCAAGTCGGTGAAACGATGGCCGATCGCGTGCGCGATGCCGTTCACGATCGCGCCGACGACCGGGATCATCACCACTTCGGCGACGCCCTTCGGCGGATCGGTTTCGGACAGCGGCGGCAGCACGTCGCCCGTCTGCGTCCATACGGCGACGTCGGACGCGCGCGGCAGCGTGTAGCGATTGAAGTTCCACGTGCCGTTGCCGGGGCCGTCCTCGTACAGCGGCAGGTATTCGTGCAGCGCATGGCCGATGCCCATCGCGAGGCCGCCCTGCAGTTGGCCCGACACGAGCTGCGGCGAGATCTGGTTGCCGCACTCCATGATCGAGTGATGCGTGAGCAGCTCGACCTTGCCGGACGCTTCGTGGATCGCCAGCTCGACGAGCGTGCCGACCGCCGTGTAGTACGTGACGGCCGCGTTGTTGCGGCTCGTCGGCGGGATGAACACGCGCTTGCGGTCCAGCACGCGATAGCTGTTGGCGGTCGGCGGTAGCGTCGCGCGCATCGCGGTCGCGCCGGCCGGCGCAGCGGTGCCCGGCACCGGGCCGTTGTCGGCGCCCGTCTTCGGCGCGCCGACGCGCAGCGACAGTCCGTCGATCGGCAAACGCTCGACCGCGCCGCCGATCTCGAACTCGGCTTCGGTCCATTGCCAGCGGTTGAACACGTGCACCACCGCGCCGGTCGGCAGGCCGAGCGCATGCGCCTGCTTCGCGAGCTGCTCGAGCGGCAGCGGCTCGAGGCCGTCGGCGGTCAGCTTGCCGTCGACCCAGCGTGCGTCCTCGATGCGGATCGTGTACGGCGCGGCCTGGCCGCCGCCAAGGCCGCGCGTCCAGATCGACATCGCCGCCGGCCACAGCCCGTAGCGGAACACCGCGCGCGCGGCTTCGCGCGTGCTGTGCGTGAAGTAGTACGCGGAGTTCGTCGCGCTCGACGGCGACGCATAGCTCGGCGACCAGCGCGGGTTCGCGCTGAGCCGATCCTGGTCGGCCTGCGACATCAGGTACGGATCGCCGCTCGTCTCGACCGGCAGGTCCGGCCACTCCGTCAGCGCGACGCGCACGTCGCTGGCCGGCCGGCCGAGCCATTTCGCGACCGCGACGGCCTGCGACGTCGACATCCCGGTGCCGATCTCGGCCGCCGTGTGATGCAGCGTGATCTTGCCGGTCTCGTCGAACTCGACCTTCGCGAACGACGCTTCCGCGCCGGTGCCGAAATCCTTCTGCACGCACGCGAAGCCGACGCCGTAGCGCTGGCCCGGGTGCGCGGCCTCGAACTCGGCCTTGCGGGTGGCGCGGCGCGTCCACAGCGGATGCCGCCGCGCGCGTTCGAGCACCTCGTCGACGCGCAGCGCGCCGGCGGGAATCGCGCCCTGGGTGTTCTTCATCCCCGAGCGCAGCGCGTTCTTCAGGCGGAACTCGATCGGATCGAGCTGGAGCTGCGCGGCGATCTCGTCGATCGCCATCTCGGTCGCCGCCATGCTCTGCAGCGTGCCGTAGCCGCGCGCCGAGCCGGCGTCGATCGCGCGCGACGCGATCGCGACCGCGGCGAGATCGCTCTTCGGGAAGTAGTAGATCGATTGCGCCGCCGTCGCGCCGACCATCGCGACCGACGGCGAGAAGTTGCTGCGGCCGCCGCCGTTCGCCTCGAAGTCGCCCTTGAACGACTGCAGCAGGCCCGTACTGCGGTCGACCGCGATCCGGTAGCGCATCTTGAACGCATGGCGCTTCAGCGAGGTCTGGAACTGCTCGTAGCGGTCGTTCGCGAAGCGCACCGGGCGGCCGTCGGCGTACAGCGCGCAGACGAGCCCGTAGAACGGCACGTTGAAGTGGTCCTTCGAGCCGTAGCCGACCGTGTAGCACGGATGCACGAACAGCTTCTTCACCGGGAAGCGGCATTTCGCGACCATCGCGGCGGCGTTCTCGGCCACTTCGAGCGGCGACTGGGTCGGCACGACGAGGTGCAGCGACTGCGTCGCGGCGTCGTACCAGCAGTTCGCGTTGTCGGGTTCGAGCGCGGCGGTGTCGACCGACTGGGTGTTGTATTCGCGGTCGAACACGAGCCAGCCGGCGGCCGGATGATCGAGCTCGTCGGCGATTTGCGCCGCGTGGAACATCCCCTGCTCGTCGAGCTTGCCGTGCTCCTTGCCGTCAGGCCACACCGGCTGGTGCTTGCGCATCATGCTCGGGAAGATCGGCGCGTCCTTCAGGCTCGAATAGGCGTCGTCGTCGTAGGCGGTCTTGCCGCCCACGCGCACGTAGCGGAACGTGCCCCACGGATCGCGCTCGAGCGGGCCCGTGACCGCGCCGTAGCGGATCACGTCGTCGCGGAACTTGAGCAGGTTCTTCGCGAAGCGGAAGCGCGCGAAGTCGTGGTAGATCAGGATCGCGACCGCATGGCCGAGATACGCGGGCGTCTTGCCGGCGGGCAGCAGCATGTCGTCGCCGTAGAACGCCGGGAACGCGACGCCGTCGCGCGCGAGGTCGTCGGCGGTGACGATGCGGTCGGGCTTCAGGTCGTCGCCGAGCAGCGACAGGTCGAAGCCTTCGTACACGCGGTCGGCCTGCGCGACGCGCAGGATCAGCGCATGCGACTGCTGTTGAGGCCAGTGCGGCATGTCGGCCGCGCGCACGTCGCGGGCGAACACTTTCGAGCCCGTGACCTTCGCGATGCCGTCGATGCGGAATTGCGGGATGCCGGTGACGCTATCCCATTTGACGGGGGTGAGGAGTTTTTCTTCGAAGAGCGCCGCGAATGCGCGGCTGCCAATGGGCGCGACATAGACTGCGACGCCCGCCAGCACGCTGGCCTTCAGAAAACCCCGCCGTGACAGGCCGTGGTTTTTCATTGGGGGAACCTCCTGATGCGGCTCGTACGGCGATCGGGTGTCGCGGCGTTCGGAGCGGCGCGCATTCTGTCATCTTTCCGCGTATGGCGGCTATAGCATTTCTCGCATGTATTACTTATTGGAATGCTTATAACGGTGACGGCACGGGCGCGCCGCGCCGCCGGCCACGTTCCGCGCGCGGCATCCGGCGGCCCGCCGGCCGGCCGAACCCGCCGCGCATGCGGCGTGGGAATGGCGCGACGGGGGACGGCCGGACGGCGTCCGTTTCTTCCGAGCGATCCTGCCTGCACCGCGTCGCGCGCGCAAGACTCGCTCGCCCCGATGGCGGCCGCGCCGGGCACGGGGCAGCGGCATGCGCCACCCGACCTGGCCGAAATGTTTCGTGATAAGGTCATACGCATCCGGCCACCGGTTTCGCCCGCAACGATGCGGGCGGGCACCGCCAGCCCTCTTCGTGTCGAGGTTATCGATCATGGCAGTCAGGGCGTCACTCCTGCACTCCGTTCTCGCGACCCCTCCTTCCGGCAATTACCGCGTCACGGCGGCGCTGCGCCCGCCTCTGCTCTCCACCCTGTTCGAAGACATCCGGCCGATGTTCCTGTCCGGCCTCGCGAGCGGTTTCATCGCGGCCGTCGCGGTGGTCCGGCTGCAACAGACCTGGTGCCTCGTCTGGCTGCTCGCCGAACTGGGCCTGCTGGCTGCGCGGGTCGCGGTCGCGCGGGCGTACGCCGTGCACCGCGACGCGGGCGAGGACCACGCCGAGTTCTGGGCGAGGCGCTACGCGCCGGTGTCGCTCGTCGCGTGCCTCGTGCTCGGCCTCGGCACGATGGGTTGCGTGGAGGCCGTCGACGTCGAGATCGGCACGCTGTCGGTGCTGGTCGCCGGCGGGGTGTTCGGCGGGATCGCGTCGCGCAATTCCGCGTTGCCGCGTCTCGCGATGACGCAGATCACGCTCGGCGTGCTGCCGATCGGCATCGGCGCGCTGCTGGCCGAGCGCAGCGGCGCGTGGCTGCTGCTGCCGCCGCTTGCGATCTACCTCGTCGCGATGCGCACCGTCGTGCAGCGCCACTACAAGGTGCTGGTCGCGCTGATCGCCGAGCGGCAGCGCAATGCGGCGCTGGCCGCGCGCTTCGACGCCGCGCTCACCTACATGCCGCACGGCCTGTGCGTGGTCGACGGCGGGGGCCGCGTGATCGTCGCGAACCGGCGCACCGCGCAGCTGTTCGGCTCGCCGCGCGAGATCATGCTGAACACGCCGTTCCCGGACGTGATCGCGGCGCTCGGCGCGGGCGTGGCCACGGAGCCGGACGAGGCCGACCTCGGCGCGCGTTGCCGCGGCTGGCTGAGCCACGAGCCTGCGCCGCTCGAGGTCACGCTGGCCGACGGGCGGCAGCTCGAGATGACGCGCCACCTGGTGCCGGACGGCAATGCGGTGGTGATCGTCGAGGACGTCACGGCGCGCCGCCGCGCCGAGATACACATCCGTCACCTGGCGCGGCACGACGCGCTGACGGGCCTGCCGAACCGCCACGAGCTGCATGCGGAACTGAAGCGCAGGCTCGCGCGCCGCGCGCGGCGTCACGGCCGCGCGCTGGGCGTCATGTATCTCGACCTCGACGGCTTCAAGGCGATCAACGACCGGTTCGGCCATCACGCGGGCGACGAAGTGCTGACGCAGGTCGCCGCGCGGCTCGGCGCGACGCTGCCGCCGGGTGAAATGGCCGCGCGCATCGGCGGCGACGAGTTCGTCGTCGTGATCGACGATACGACGATGCAGGCCTGTTCGAGCCTCGCCGCGCAGATCATCCGGCAGATCTCCGCGCCCTATGCGCTGTCGCTCGGCGAGACCGTGACGCTCGGCATCAGCATCGGGATCGCGCTCGACAGCGGCGACGGCGACACCCCCGACGACCTGATCCGGCAGGCGGACAGCGCGCTGTACGACGCGAAGACGTCCGGCAAGGGCATGTACCGGTTCTTTTCGAGCGGCAGCCGGAACGTCGCGCCCGCGGCCGCGGGCTGACCGCGCGGCCGGCGTCGAGCCGCCTCCTTCTCGCTGCGATCGGCGGCGGGTTTCATCCACGCTACATTTCGTGATCCAGGTGCGCGCCGGGAAGCCGGCGTCACGTTACATGTTCCGTAACATCGGCCGGCGTGGGCCGCGCAGTTCGCTGCAGAAGGCCGCACGATCGGCGCATCGGCGGGGTTTCGCGACCTGGCACCGTTATTGCTCTTCATCGGGTAACAAAGAAAGTACCCGGGGAGACCAACATGGATACCGTCGAAGTCATCAGCCGCAACGAGACGATCAACGAAGCCGACGTGATCGACGGCGCAACGCTGATCAGGCGCCTCACCTCGTTCCGCTGTCCCGACCCGCGCGAAGCCGCGTGCGTGACGAACCCGCCGCTGACGGCGTATGGCGCGTACCGCCAGGGTGTCGGCGACTACGCGGCGCGACGCGCGAATCCGTATCGCGCGGGCAGCCGTTTCTGGGCCCTGTGGGAAGAAGGACGTATCGAGGCTGAAACAGACGGGCGTTGACGCCGCGTACGCGGCGGATCGGCGTCGCCGTGGGCGGCGCCGGGCCGCTGCCGCGCGAATGAGGCCGCCGCCGGCCCGGCGGCCGGTTTCATCGATGCAACGGCGGGCGCGGCCGGGTGATGCGCCGACGCGCACGGGCCATCCGTTCCGCACCTTCGCACCACTCCCCGCGCACACGCGCGAATCGCCCGCCGCAGGCCTGCCACGCGGCATCACGCGCCGCCGACGCGTGCCGCCGGCACCGCAAGCCTTGACCGATCCCTTCAGCCCGCCCCCCGCCGTGCCGCGCGGCAGCCGTTTCCCGATAAGATGGCGCATCCTTTCGCTCGACGTCCGACCCTCGATCCGAACATGACCGCCACCTTCTCCCCCCGCAACCCGATCCACTGCGAAATCGATCTCGACGCGCAGGGCAAGCACGCCGGCTACCTGCGCCTGCCGCACTCCGTGCACCGCTCCGCGTACGGCTGGCTGCCGATTCCGATCGCGTCGATCCGCAACGGCGACGGGCCGGTCGCGCTGGTGATGGCCGGCAACCACGGCGACGAATACGAAGGCCAGATCATCGTGTCGCAACTGATGCGCGAGATCGCGCCCGAGATGGTCAAGGGCCAGCTGATCCTGCTGCCGATGGCGAACTTCCCGGCGGCCGCCGCGGGCCTGCGCGTGTCGCCGCTCGACGACGGCAACCTGAACCGCAGCTTCCCCGGCGAGCCGGCCGGCACGCCGACGCAGATGATCGCCCACTACATCGAGCACGCGCTGCTGTCCCGCGCGCAGTACCTGGTCGACCTGCATTCGGGCGGCAGCTCGCTGCTGTATCACGGCGGCAACATGCTCGCGATCGATCCGCTCGACGCGGACGAAGCCGCCCGCCTCAACGGGCTGCTGGTCGCGTTCGGGCTGCCGAACGCGCTGCTGCATGCGCCGAACCCCGTGCACTCGGCGTCGGCCGCGCGGCGGCAAGGCGCGATCTCGATCGTCACGGAGCTGGGCGGCGCGGGCATGGCCGATCCGGCGCTGATCCGGCTCGGCCGCCACGGCCTGCTGCATTACCTCGGCTACATCGGCCTGCTGCACGGCGCGCTGGTGCCCGATGCGCCGCCCACCGTCACGCGCTTCATGCGCGTCGACGGCGATCGTCACTTCGTCTACGCGTACGAGCAAGGCCTCTACGAACCGCTCGCCGAACTCGGCGACCAGGTGCGCGCCGGCCAGCCGGCCGCGTGGGTGCACTTCCCCGACACGCCGCTGCGCGAGCCGGTGCTGCACCGGTTCGCGGGCGACGGCGAGGTGGTCTGCAAGCGCGTGCCGGCGCAGGTGCGGCGCGGCGACTGCCTGTACCAGCTCGCGGAGCCGACCGCCGCGCCGGCCTGACGCGCGTTCATTCCACCGAACCGCCCCTCCCGTTCCCCGCTTCCGCCCGGCCGCCATCCACGCGTCCGGGCCGCACGCCCTCCCGCCCCGGTGCCCGCCGGGCATCGCGCGCGCCGTGAAAGTCTTCTGACGCGCGCGACGAAATCCTTATCGAAATTCCTTCGTTCGCCCCGCTTCGTCGGGGCGGTAACGTGTTCGTCATAGCAGCGGCCGCTCGCATGCGTCGCAGGACCTGCGCTCGCCGCTATCGCAACGACAATCGCGCCGCGATGACGGAAAGGCCGACCGCCCGAGCCTCGACCTGGACGTCCGCGCCGCGCGCCACCCGTGCCGCCCATCGCCATGACCGACAGCATCATCGACACCACGCCGCACGACGTTCGCGCCCAGCCGCTGATCGACGCGCTGATCGACGAATATGCGACCCGCTACCACGCGTACCGCCCCGACAGCCTCGGGTCGGCCCGCGAAGAACTGGCGCGCTACCCGGCCGAGCGGTTCGCGCCGCCGGAAGGCGCGTTCGTGCTGCTGCAGCGCGACGGCGTGACGATCGGCGGCGGCGCATTCAAGCGCTACGACGCGCACACGGCCGAGCTGAAGCGCATCTGGACCCATGCGGACCTGCGCCGCCAGGGGCTCGCGCGCCGCATCGTCGAGGCGCTCGAGGTGCGCGCCGCGCAGCAGGGTTACCAGCGCCTCTACCTGACCACGGGCTTTCGCCAGCCCGAAGCGTGGGCGCTCTACGATCGCACGGGCTATACGCGCCTGTTCGATTCGTCGATCGATCCCGAGCTGTATTTCCATCTGCCGTTCGGCAAGGACCTCGTCGAGCCGTCGCGCACGTCGACGCTCGCCGATCTGTGGGCGCCCGAGCCGGCGCTGCCGCGCTGAGCAGGCTGTCCGCTTGCCGCCCTCGACGCCCTCGACGCCCGACACCCCATCCCGAATCCGACCGACACAGGACGCCTTCATGCAACGAGCCGCACCCTTCGTTTCCCATGCACTGCGCGCGCTGAGCGCCGCGCTGATCGGCCTGACGGCCTTCGCCGCCACGGCCGCGACGTTCGACCTGAGCCCCGAGCAGCGCGGCCGCCCGCGCGCCGCCACCGACCCGGCCGTGGTGGCCGCGGTGCCGGCCGCGTTCAAGTTCGCGGAACCGGACACGCTGACGATCGGCATCGCGCCGAGCCTGCCGCCGATCAGTTCCTATGCGACGGACGCGCGCACCGTCATCGGCTTCGACGCCGACGTCGGCCAGCTCGCGGCCGACAGCCTCGGGCGCAAGCTGAAGATCGTCGCGCTCGCCTGGGCCGACTGGCCGCTCGCGCTGGCATCGGGCAAGGTCGACGCGGTGATCTCGAACGTCACCGTCACCGAGGAGCGCAAGCAGAAGTTCGATTTCTCGTCGTATCGCCGGGACCTGGTCGGCTTCTACGTGCGCAACGACAGCAAGATCACGGCGATCCGCGAGCCGAAGGACGTCGCGGGGCTGCGCATCGTGACCGACGCGGGCACCAACCAGGAAAAGATCCTGCTCGAGTGGGATCGCCAGAACGTCGCGCAGGGGCTCAAGCCGGTCGCCGTCCAGTACTACGACGACCAGGCGATGCGGATCGTCGCGGTGCAGTCGGGCCGCGCCGATGCGGTGTTGAGCGTGAACTCGGTGCTCGCCTACCAGAGCGCGCAGCAGGGCAAGACGCGGCTCGTCGGCGCGATCAGCGGCGGCTGGCCGCGCACCGCCGACATCGCGATCGCGACGCGCAAGGGCAGCGGCCTGGCCGAGCCGCTGACGATCGCGCTGAACGGGCTCATCCACAACGGCCGCTATCGGCAGACGCTCGACCGCTGGAACCTGGGCGCCGAGGCGATCGACCAGTCGCGCACCAATCCGCCGGGCCTGCCGAAGACCTGATCCGCACACCGCCCCATCCTCATCTCACGCCACGCAGGAGCGCCGCTCAACATGGCCTATTCGCTTTCATTGCTGGACAAGAGCCCGATCGCCGACGGCACGAGCGCCACCGACGCGCTGCGCGCGACCGTCGCGCTCGCGCAGCGCGCCGAGCAGCTCGGCTACCGACGTTTCTGGGTCGCCGAGCATCACGGCGCGCAGGGCTTCGCGAGCTCCGCGCCGGAGATCGTCGTCGCGCACCTGCTTGCGCATACGTCGCGCATCCGCGTCGGCTCGGGCGGCGTGATGCTGCAGCACTACAGCCCGTTCAAGGTCGCCGAGACCTTCAAGCTGCTGGCGTCGCTCGCGCCGGGCCGCGTCGATCTCGGCATCGGCAAGGCGCCCGGCGGGCTGCCGCTCACCACCCGCGCGCTGCAGTGGATCCACGACAAGGCGAGGAAGCCCGGCTTCGCCGCGCAGCTCGCGGAGCTCGACGCGTTCCTCGGCTGGGGCGTCGCCGAGGATCACCCGCTCGCGGGCGCCATCGCGATGCCGGTGCCGCCGCAGGCGCCGGAGCGGATCCTGCTCGGCGGTTCGCCGGACAGCGCCGAGCTCGCCGCGCGCCACGGCTGGCGCTTCTGCTACGCGGGCCATTTCAACGGCGACGAGGCGAACATCGAACGCTCGCTCGACGCGTATCGCAGCGCCGGCGGCGTGCAGCCGCTGGTCGCGCTGTACGCGGTCGCCGCGCCGACGCGCGACGCGGCCGAGCAGCTGATCGGGCCGATGCGGATCTTCAAGCTGCAGATCGCCGGCGGCCAGAGCTTCAATCTGACCAGCGCGCAGGCGGCGGCCGACTTCGCGCGGCAAAGCGGCGCGACCGACTACCGGATCGACGAACTGCGCCCGACCGTGCTCGCCGACACGCCCGACCAGATCCATCGCGCGCTCGACGCGTTGAGCCGGCGGCTCGGCGTCGACGAGTTCGTGGTCGATTCGCCGCTGACCGACTATGCGGCGCGGCTCGCGTCGGTCGAATGGCTCGGCGGCGCGCTGTCGGCCACGCCGGCGAACGCGGCCGTCACCGCCGGTTCTTCCCTTCTCCCCGAAACCAACCCGTGACCCGCCCATGACCCGACGATCCATCCCCTTCGGCCTGATGTTGCAAGGCGCCGGCAGCCACATGAACGCGTGGCGCCATCCGAGCAACCCGCCGGACGCGAGCATCAACCTCGACTTCGTCACCGGCATCGCGCGCAAGGCCGAGGCCCACGGCATCGCGTTCGCGTTCGTCGCGGACGGCCTGTACATCAACGAGAAGTCGATTCCGCACTTCCTGAACCGCTTCGAGCCGCTGACGGTGCTGTCCGCGCTCGCGGCCGCGACGCGCAAGATCGGCCTCGCGGGCACGATCTCGACGTCGTACAGCGAGCCGTTCACGGTCGCGCGCCAGCTCGCGTCGCTCGACGTGATCAGCGGCGGGCGCGCGGGCTGGAACGTCGTGACGACGCCGCTCGAAGGCACCGCGAAGAACTTCGGCAAGGCGCATCCCGATCACGAGCTGCGCTACGAGATCGCCGACGAATACCTGAGCGTCGTGCAGGGGCTGTGGGACAGCTGGGACGACGACGCGTTCGTGCGCGACCGCGCGAGCGGGCAGTTCTTCGCGCGGGAGCGGCTCCATACGCTCGATCACCAGGGCCGCTTCTTCCAGGTCGCGGGGCCGCTGAACATCCAGCGCTCGCCGCAGGGGCAGCCGGTGATCTTCCAGGCGGGTTCGTCCGATTCGGGCATCGGGCTCGCGGGCAAGTACGCGGACGCGGTCTTCACGCATTCGCCGTCGCTCGAGGACACGCGCGCGTTCACGCAGCGGGTGAAGCAGAGCGCGGTCGAGCACGGCCGCAGCGCCGACGACGTGAAGGTGTTCCCGGGCATCGGGCCGATCGTCGGGCGCACCGCCGCCGAGGCCGAGGAGAAATACCAGGCGATCCGCGACCTGCTGACGATCGACGAGGCGCTCGCGTTTCTCGGCCGCTTCTTCGATCACCACGACTTCACGCAATACCCGCTCGATGCGCCGTTCCCCGAGCTCGGCGACGTCGGCCGCAACAGCTTCCGCTCGGTCACCGACCGGATCAAGGCCGATGCGAAGCAGCGCGGCTGGACGCTGCGCGACACCGCGCTCGCGGTCGCGACGCCGCGGCCGAACTTCATCGGCACCGCCGAGCACATCGCCGACGAGCTGATCCGCTGGATCGACGCGGGCGCGGCCGACGGCTTCATCCTCGGCTTCGCGGTGCAGGCGCAGGGCGTCGACGATTTCTTCGAACTCGTGTTGCCGGTGCTGGAGGCGCGCGGCCGCTACAGCCGCGAGCTGCCGGGCAGCACGCTGCGCGATCACCTCGGCCTGCCGCGCAAGGCAAGCCGTTATGCGACGGCCGGCGTGCAGCACGAACCGGCGGCCGAAACCGCGCAGGCCTGACGCCCGGCCCGCCCGCGCCACCGATCGACTCGAGGAACCGCATCCACATGAGTGACACCACCCACCTCGGCGGCGCGCTGCCGCCGCTTTCTCCCGTCGCCGCGCGCGACGCCGGCGCACGCTTCCGGATCGTGCCCGCGCGGCATCGCGCGAGCACGGCCGGCACCGCCCTCGCGGTCGTGCTGATCGGGCTCGTGGCCTATTCGCTGCTCGGCAATCCGCAATGGGGCTGGCCGGTGTTCGCCGAGTGGTTCTTCGCGCCGCCGGTGCTGGCCGGGCTGGTCCGCACGCTGCTGCTGACGGCGCTCGGCGCGGTGTTCGGCCTCGTGCTCGGCGCGTTCGTCGCGCTGGCCCGGCTGTCGCGCTCGCGGCTGCTCGCGGCGAGCGCGTGGACGTTCATCTGGCTGTTCCGCTCGATCCCGCTGATCGTGCTGCTGCTGATCCTGAACAACCTCGGCTACCTGTACGAGCACGTGCGGCTCGGCGTGCCGCTCACCGGCATCACGTTCGTCGACATCGCGACGACCGACCTGATCAGCCCGTTCCTCGCGGCGGTGCTCGGCCTGTCGCTGCACCATGCGGCGTTCTCCGCCGAAGTGATCCGCGGTGGCATCCTCGCGGTCGACCAGGGCCAGCTCGAGGCCTCGGCGGCGCTCGGCCTGCCGCGCGCGCACCAGACGACGCGCATCGTGCTGCCGCAGGCGATGCGCGCGATCCTGCCCACCGCGTTCAACGACCTGATCATGCTCGCGAAAGGCACGTCGATGGTGTACGTGCTCGCGATGCCCGAGCTGTTCTATACGGTGCAGGTGATCTACCGGCGCAATCTGGAGGTGATCCCGCTGCTGATGGTCGCGACCGTCTGGTATCTGATCATCCTCACCGTGCTGTCGGCGATCCAGGTGCAGGTCGAGCGGCACTACGCGCGCGGCGCATTGCGCAACCCGCCGCCGTCCGCCGTCACCTTCGTGCTCGCGCGGGTGCGTGACGCGTGGCGGCGTGCCGCGGTCCGCCGTACCGCCACGGCGGTGGCCGCGGCAGCCGGCGATGACACGCTCGCGCCGCGCGCGGGCGGCGAGATCGCGGTGCACGCGGTGTCGAAGCAGTTCGGCACGCAGCGCGTGCTCGATCGCGTGTCGTTCGTCGCGCCGCGCGGCAGCGTGACGGTGATCGTCGGGCCGTCGGGCTCGGGCAAGTCGACGCTGCTGCGCACGATCAACCATCTGGAGCGCGTCGACGACGGCTTCATCGACATCGACGGCGAGCTGGTCGGCTACCGGCGCGACGGCGACGTGCTCTACGAGCTGAAGGAGCGCGACGTGCTGACGCGCCGCATCGACGTCGGCATGGTGTTCCAGAACTTCAACCTGTTTCCGCACCTGACCGTGCTCGAGAACATCGTCGAGGCGCCGGTGGCAGTCGGTGGTGCGACCCGCGCCGCCGCCGAGCGCGCCGCGCGCACGCTGCTCGCGCGCGTCGGGCTTGCCGACAAGGCGGACGCGTATCCGCGCCAGTTGTCCGGCGGCCAGCAGCAGCGCGTCGCGATCGCGCGGGCGCTCGCGCTGCGGCCGAAGGTGCTGCTGTTCGACGAGCCGACCTCCGCGCTCGACCCGGAGCTCGTCAACGAGGTGCTCGACGTGATCAAGGAACTGGCCCGCTCCGGCACGACACTCGTGATCGTCACGCACGAGATCGGCTTCGCGCGCGAAGTCGCGGACAACGTGCTGTTCATGGAGCGCGGCCGCATCGTCGAGGCGGGGCCGCCGGCGATCGTGCTCGATGCGCCGGCGCATCCGCGCACGCGCGAATTCCTGTCGCGGGTGCTGTGACACCTGCCCTGCCGACCTGCCCTGCGAGACATGCCCCGATGATCGACCGACGCCTGTTCATGACGGCCGCCCTTGCCGCGGCCGCCGGCCTGCCGATGCGCACCGCGCTGGCCGCCGCCGCGACCGCGGATCTCGACCCGCGTCAGGCGGGCCGCGTGCGCGCGCCGCGCGATGCGGCCGCGATCCGCGCGGCGAGCGGCTACCGCTGGGTGCGCGACGGCGCATTCACGGTGGCGATCGCGCCGCATGTGCCGCCGGTCTCGACCTACGCGACCGACGCGCGCACCGTGGTGGGCGCCGATCCCGACTATGCGCAACTGGTGGCCGACGCGTTCGGCCGCACGCTTGCGCTGGTGCCGATCGCCTGGGCCGACTGGCCGCTCGGCCTGAGCTCGGGCAAATACGACGCGGTGATCTCGAACGTCGGCGTAACCGAAAAGCGCAAGGAGAAATACGATTTCACGACGTATCGGCTCGGGTTGCACGGGTTCTACGTGCGTACCACGAGCCCGGTCGTGAAGATCGCGGAGCCGAAGGACGTCGCCGGGCTGCGCATCATCACGGGCGCGGGGACGAGCCAGGAGCGGATCCTGCTGGAGTGGAGCCGGCGCAACGTCGCGCAGGGGCTGAAGGCGACCGAGCTGCAGTACTTCGACGACGATGCGGCCGCGCGCGTCGCGCTGCTGTCGGGGCGGGCCGATGCGGAGCTCAATCCGGATGCGGCGCTCGCCTACGCAGCGGCGCGCGACCGCAAGCTGCGGCGCGTCGGGCTCGTCAACGCGGGCTGGCCCGCCAACGCGGACGTCGCGATCGCGACGCGCAAGGGCAGCGGCCTGGCCGCCGCGTTGACGCTTGCGACCAATCAGTTGATCGACAGCGGCCGTTACGGGCAGGCATTGGCCCGCTGGGGGCTGCAGTCCGAGGCGGTCGCGCGCTCGGAGACCAATCCGCCGGGCTTGCCGGCGTTTTGACGGGCGGGCGCGTTGCCGCCCCGCCGTGCCGTGTTACGCCGTGACCGCCGCGCGCTGCCGGTCGAGTTCGGCGACATGCGCGTGGATCGCCGGAATCAGCGTGTCGCCATACGCGCGCGCATCGTCGAGCGGATCGAAGCCGCGGATCAGGAAGGTCGTCACGCCGAGCCGGTAGTACTCGCCGAGCGCACGCGCGACCTGCTCCGGCGTGCCGACGAGCGCGGTCGAATTCCAGCGCGCGCCGGTCAGGTTCGCGACACCCATCCATAGCCGTTCGTCGAGCACGTCGCCCTGCGCGGCCGCGGCCATCAGTCGTTGCGAACCGGCGTTTTGCGGCGCGTGGCCCGCGATCGGCTGGCCGTTGGCGAGCCGCGCCGCGCGCACGCGCTCGCGGATCGCGTCGGCCTTCGCCCACGCGGCGGCCTCCGTGTCCGCGACGATCGGCCGGAACGACACGCTGATGCGTGGCGCGCGCCCATGCGGCGCGGCGGCCGCGCGCACCCGTTCGATCTGCTCGCGGATCGACGCGCGCGGCTCGCCCCACGTCATGTACACGTCCGCGTGCTCGCCGGCCACCGCCAGCGCCGCCGGCGACGACCCGCCGAAATAGATCGGGACGTGCGGCCGCTGGCTACCCTTCACGAGCGGCGACGCGCCGCGCAGCCGGTAGAACGGGCCGTCGTGATCGACGGGCGCGTCGGCGAGCCAGATCCGCTTCAGCACGTCGAGGTATTCGCCGGTGCGCCGATAGCGCGCGTCGTGCGGCACGAAATCGCCGTCGCGCCGCAGGTCCGTATCGTCGCCGCCCGACACGATGTTGAGCGACAGCCGCCCGCCGCTGAACACGTCGAGCGTCGCGATCTGCCGGGCGGCGGCCGATGGCGCGATCACGCCCGGCCGGTGCGCGAGCAGGATGCGGATCCGCTCGGTCGCGGCGGCCGCGAACGAACTGACGATGAAGCCGTCCGCCGCGTTGCTGAAATGACCGACCAGGATCTGGTCGAAACCGGCGGCTTCGTGCGCCTGCGCGAAGCGTCGCACGTAATCGGGCTGCACGGCGGCGCCGCCGGGCACGTCGACCTCCGCGCCGGGCGTCGCGGTGATCATGCCGATGATGTCGACTGGCATGGGGAGATGTCCTTCAGGAAAACGGAACAGGCGCGCGGCTGACGCGCGCCGCCTTCATCGCGCGGCGGCCGCTTTCTGCGCGGGCGCGGCGAACGCGCCGGCATACGAGCGGTCGAGCAGCTTCGCGGTGTCGTACGGGGCCGGGATCACGCCGGCCTTGTGCAGGAAATCGGCGGTGTTCTGCGCGTCCTTCGCGGCCGCGTCGTCGACCGGGCCGACGCGCTGGTGCGCGTCGTTGAGCCAGCAGTACGCGACGTCCGGTTCGAGCTTCGCGCGCCTGGCCCACAGGTCCGCGTATTCGCGCGGATGGCTGTCGACCCATTGGCGCGCGGCCACCACGCGGCGCAGGAAATCGCCGATCTCCGCGCGCTTGCCGGCGGCCGCCTGTTCGTTCGCCGCGACGAAGCTGAGCGCGGGCATCAGCCCTTGCGCGGTGACCACCGGCCGCGCGCCCTGGCGCAGCGCGAGCGTGCTGACGAACGGCTCCCACAGCGACACCGCGTCGACCGAGCCGTTGGCGAGCGCATTGGTCGCGTCGATCGGCATCAGGTACGCGTACTTGACCGCGTCGGCGCGCAGGCCCGCGCGTTCGAGCGCGCGCAGCACGAGCTGCTGGCTCCACGCGCCGCGCCACACGGCGATCGTCTTGCCCCGCAGGTCGGCGACGGTGCGCACGGGCGAATGCTTCGGCACGAGGATCGCGACGCCGTCGAGGTTCTGCCGCGACACCGCGACGACCTTCACCGGCGCGCCGCGCGCGGCGAGCGTGAGCAGCGGGGAATCGCCGAGGAAGCCGACGTCGATCGCATTGCCGTTCAGGCTCTCGGCCACCGGCGCGGCCGCCTGGAAGTGCTTCCACTCGATCGCGTAAGGCAGGTCCTTGAGCACGCCGGACGCTTCCATCGACGCCTGGATGTTGAAGTAATTCTGTTCACCGACGCGCAGCGTGACGGTGTCTTTCGCGATGCCCGGCTGCGCGGCAAGCGCAAGCACGAGCGCCGTGACGATTCGGTTCAGCAACGTGATCTCCCGGATGAGGTGGTCGAATGCGGTTCAGGACCGGAGACGATACGTCGCCGCACTTCATAAGACAAACGCAATATTCTGCTAAGTAAAGATGCGAATAATTTATGAAGTGGGGGCTGCGCCGCGCCGCCGCCGCGCAGCGGATTCGAGTCTTTCCTCGACAGATATTTCGTACGCGAAATACATCACGCACTATATTTCGCATGCGAAACAACTCTCGGACCGAAGGCCGCGATGACATCCCGACCCATCCAGTTTTCTGCCGCCGACGGCTATGCGCTGCACGGCACGCTGTGGTCGCCGGCGGCCGCGCCGTCGGCGCTGGTGCTGATCCACCCGGCGACGGCGGTGCCGGAGCGGCTGTATGCCGGCTTCGCGCGCTACCTGACCGCACGCGGCTTCGCGGCGCTGACCTACAACTACCGCGGCATCGACGCATCGCGTCCGGCGCGGTTGACGCGCCTGCACGCTCGCATGCGCGACTGGGTCGACCTGGACGTCGAGGCGGCGACCGCGTGGGCGCGGCAGGCGTTCGCGGGCCTGCCGCTGCTCGCGGTCGGGCACAGCGTCGGCGGCCACGCGATCGGCCTGAGCGCCGGGTCGCGCCACCTGCATGCGGCGGTGATGATCGCCGCGCACGCGGGCAGCACGCGGCTGATCGCGCAGGCGGCCGAGCGCCTGAAGGTGCGGCTGATCCTGCGCGTGCTCGGCCCGCTGACGTCGGCGCTGCTCGGCTACGTGCCGGGCAAGCGGCTCGGGCTCGGCGAGGATCTGCCGGCCGGCGTGTTCCGCGAATGGAGCGGCTGGACCACGCTGCCGCGCTACTTCTTCGACGACCCGACGCTCGGCGCGGCCGAGCGGTTCGCGAAGCAGCGGCTGCCGATCCTCGCGCTCGGCTTCGACGACGACCCGTGGGCGAACCCGGTCGCGATCGACCTGCTGGTAAGCTACCTGACGCAGGCGGCCGTCGAGCGCCGCCAGATCGATCCGCGCGCCGCCGGCAGCGGGCCGGTCGGGCACATGGGCTTTTTCCGCAGCCGGCCCGGCGCGGTGCTGTGGCCGAGCGTCGCGGACTGGCTCGCGCAAGCGCTCGACGGGACGCGCGACATGGGCCGCCTTTCCCCCGACACGCCAGCCGGAAACCACGCTTGAGCGACGAACGACGCCTGTTTTTCCTGTTGAACCTCGCGCAGCGGCGCGTGCAGCGCTGGGTCGACCGCCGCGCGGAGGCCGACGCGCGCGCGAGCGCCGCGCAGGCCGGCGTGCTCTTTCATCTCGCGAGGCACGACGGCGCGCTCGTCGGCGAAGTCGGCGCGGCGCTGCAGATCGCGCCGTCCGCGATGACGGGCCTCGCCGACCGCATGGCGAAAGCGGGCCTGCTCACGCGCCATCACGATTCGGACGACGGCCGCGCGACCCGCCTGTTTCTCACCGACGACGGCCATGCCGCGCTGAAGCAGGCGCGCGTGCTGTTGCGCGAGCTGAACGGCAAACTGTGCGACGGGTTCTCCGACGACGAGCTCGATGTCGTCGCGCGCTGGCTCGGCACGATGCAGGCGCGCTTTCCGGTGGAGCGCTGAACGCCGCGCGTGCGACCGGCGCGGCGCAAGGCGAAGCAATTTCCATTCGCGCTTCGATTCGGTCTTCCGTTCGCGATACGGCGCCAATCCCTGCCCGCGCGCCGCAAATTTTTCTGCTTGCGCGCGCGATCCGGCAACGCTTGCCGGCTACACACCGTTACAAAAAATTGCCTGCGGCGAGCGGCGCGGTTCGCCTACATTGCAATCCACTTCGACGCATTCGTCGTATCGATAAGACCTGGGGGTACCCGCGAGATGGCCACGACGCGCGGGATCGCAAAGCAATGAAAATCAGCAGGAGTCTTGACCGATGCGCTGGCGGAACCCAGCGAAGGCGGATTGCGATGACTGACGCGGCGCACTGAACGACACGGATCGATGCGACACCCGACGCATCCCGCGTGCGCTCGCATTCCGGTGCCCTGCTTCGCGCGGCGACGCGCGAGGCCCGCGTGTGTCCGGCCACCGCAGCCGCATGTTCACGAGGAGCAGTCCATGCGACGCACTACCCTGCCTCATCCGCTCGTCACCCGCGTGTCCGCCGCCGTTGCGCTCGCGCTCGCAGCCGCCGCGCACGCGGAGCCCGTGCGCGTGTCCGGCCCGAGCCCGTTCGCGGCCTGCACGGTCGGCGGCCCCGGCACCGTGTATGTGAACGCCGAAGTCGAGCCGTGGCTCGCGGTGAATCCGGCCAGGCCCACCAACATGATCGGCGTGTGGCAGCAGGACCGCTGGTCGAACGGCGGCGCGCACGGGCTCGTCGCCGGCTACACGTTCGACGGCGGCGCGACCTGGGCGCAGACACCGCAGCCGTTCAGCGTGTGCGCGCCGGGCGGGCTGCCCTACGAGCGCGCATCCGATCCGTGGGTGTCGATCGGGCCGGACGGCACCGCGTACTCGGTGTCGATCTCGTTCAACCAGTCGAACAACGGCAATGCGGTGGCGGCATCGGTGTCGGCCGACGGCGGCCAGACATGGAGCAGCCCGGCGCTGCTGATCGCGAACAACGAACCGACGACGCAGTTCTTCAACGACAAGGAATCGGTCACCGCGAACCCGGTGAAGGCCGGCACCGCCTATGCGGTGTGGGACCGTCTCGAGCTGCCGAACGGCAATCCGTACGCGAACCTGCACACGCAGGCCTTCCGTGGGCCGACCCTGTTCTCGAAGACGGTCGACGGCGGCAAGACGTGGAGCAAGGCGCGGGTCATCGTCCACGTGCCGTCGCGGCAGCAGACGATCGGCAACCAGATCGTCGTGGATCCGAAAAGCGGCACGCTCTACAACTTCTTCAACCTGATCCGGCCGCCGTTCAGCAAGGCCGCCGGCAAGGTGGCGTTCATCAAGTCGACCGACGACGGCGCGACGTGGACGCAGCCGCAGATCATCGCCGGGTTGCAGACGGTCGGCGTGACCGATCCGGTGACCGGCGAGCCGGTGCGCACCGGCGACATCATTCCGGAGCCCGCGATCGATCCCGCATCGGGGCAGCTTTACGTCGTCTGGCAGGACAGCCGCTTCAACGGCGGCCACTACGACGAGATCGCGTTGTCGACGTCGACCGACGGCGGCGCGACCTGGAGCGCGCCGCTGCAGGTCAACACGCCGACCGGCCGCGCGGCGTTCAACCCGTCGGTACGCGTCAACGAAACGGGCGCGGTGATGGTCACCCACTACGACTTCCGTGACCTGCCGGCCGGCGACACGACGACGCTGCCGACCGGCTTCTGGCGCAAGATCTCGCTCGACGGCGGTCGCACGTTCGTCGCCGAGCGGCGCGTCGGCGGGCCGTTCGACCTGAAGGTCGCGCCGAATGCGGAGGGCTTCTTCATCGGCGACTACCAGGGCCTCGACGTGGGGCCGTCGTCGTCGTTCCATCCGTTCTTCGTCCAGACCAACCCCAACCTCGCGAACCGCACGGACGTGTTCTTCGCGCCGTGACGCCGATGCGCCTGCGCGTGCGCGGTCGATGCGCGGCGGTGGTCGGCCGTGCGGCCGCCGCGCACGCGGGCGCCGCAACGACGCAGGCGCCGCGTGGACGGCGGCGCCTGTATCTCGATCGACGCGCGATGCCGCTCGCGCGGCCGCGCGTCACGGCAGGCCGCGCGGCACGATGCGCGCGTCGCCCCGCCCTGCACGCGGCTTCGCGAACACGTCGCTGAACGGTCCGGCGCGACGTCGAGCGCCACGGCCACGCCCCCCTCTCGATCAACGCCTCATTACTCGCACGCGGGACCGGAATCGGTCGACGCGCGCGGCGCTCGGCGGTCATCGGTTTTGAATTTGCGATGATATAACATATCATTTCGCCTGATCGGCAGCCTGCGGACGGTCGACGCGCACGCGCGAACGCCCGCACCGAGCCGATTCCGACGGGTCATTGCGCGCCAAGAATGCAACAATATATCGTATCGAGATTGCGCGCGGCGACCCGGTTTGACCACCACCCGAACGACCACACCGATCATGCGCGACCTGCCTCGCTTACCCCTTCGTCCGCTTTCTCCGCTTTCCCTGATGCTGCTCGCGACCTTCGCGCACGCGCAGGCCGACGCGCCGCCCAGGCCGGATTCTTCCGCCGGCCAGCCGCTCGCCCCGATCTTCGTGACCGCCAACCCGCTCGGCGACGCGCAGCTGATCGCGCCCACCGCGCAACTGTCCGGCGAAGCGCTCACGCGCCGCCAGGCCGATTCGCTCGGCGAGACGCTGAACGGCCTGCCCGGCGTGTCGACGACCACCTACGGGCCGATGGTCGGCCGCCCGATCATCCGCGGGATGGACGGCGACCGGATCCGGCTGCTGCAGAACGGCGTCGCCGCGTACGACGCGTCGTCGCTCTCCTACGACCACGCGGTGCCGCAGGATCCGCTGACGATCGAGCGCGTCGAGATCGTGCGCGGCCCGGCCGCGCTGCTGTACGGCGGCAACGCGGTCGGCGGCGTCGTCAACACGATCGACAACCGCATCCCGCGCGAGGCGATCGAGGGCGTGACCGGCGCGCTCGATGCGCGCTACGGCGGCGCGAACTCGGTGCGCGCAGGCGCCGCGCAGGTCGAGGGCGGCAACGGCCGCTTCGCGTTCCACGTCGACGCGTTCGACCGCGAGACGAGCAAGCTGCGGATTCCCGGCTACGCGCGCAGTGCCGCGCAGCGCACGCTCGACGGCCCGGATGCGCCGCAGCCGGTCGGCAGCGTGCCGAACAGCGACGGCCGCGTGCACGGCGGTGCGCTCGGCGCGTCCTACACGTGGGCGGACGGCTTCACGGGGCTGTCGTACAGCGGTTCCGAATCGAACTACGGATCGGTGGCCGAGAACGACGTGCGGCTGAAGATGCGCCAGGAGCGCCTCGCGGTCGCGTCCGAAGTGCGCAACCTGCGCGGCCCGTTCTCGCAGCTGAAGTTCGATTTCGCGTACACCGACTACCGGCACAAGGAAGTCGATGACGGCACCACCGCGACGATGTTCCGCAATCGCGGCTACGAGGCGCGCATCGAGGCGCGCCACCGCAAGTTCGGCCCG
Source organism: Burkholderia sp. SRS-46 (assembly GCF_004343775.1). GTDB lineage: Bacteria > Pseudomonadota > Gammaproteobacteria > Burkholderiales > Burkholderiaceae > Burkholderia. The sequence goes on from NZ_PTXL01000017.1 coordinate 23,283, forward strand.
TTCGAGGGCGCGCTCGGCGTGCAGTTCGGCCAGAACCGCTTCTCCGCGCTCGGCGAGGAAACGCTCGTGCCGAGCACGCGCACGACGAGCGTCGCGCTGTTCGGGCTCGAGGAATGGAAGGTCAGCGACGCGCTGAAGCTGAGCGTCGGGGGGCGCTACGAGCACGTGAAGCTGCAGCCCGATCCGGCCGGCGTCGAAAAATTCGCCGGTGCGCAGCCACGCGATTTCAACGCCGGCAGCGTGTCGGCGGGCGCGCTGTTCTCGCTCACCCCGGTGTGGTCGGTCGCGGCGAACGTCGCGTATACGGAACGCGCGCCGACCTTCTACGAGCTGTATTCGAACGGCCCGCACGATGCGACCGGCCAGTTCCTGATCGGCAACCCGAACGCGGAGAAGGAAAAGGCGGTGTCGACCGACCTGTCGCTGCGCTACGCGAGCGGGCCGAACCGTGGCAGCGTCGGCGTGTTCTACAACCGCTTCTCGAACTACCTGGCCGAGTACAACACGGGCCGTGTCGTCGACGACGACGGCGAGCCGGTCGCGCGCGGCACCGACGGTGCGCTGGCGGAGGCCGTCTACCGGGGCGTGCGCGCGGAGTTCTACGGCGTCGAGCTCGACGGCAAGTGGCGCGCGTTCGCGCGGCGCGGTCACACGGTCGACCTCGAGCTCACCGCCGACTACACGCATGCGCGCAACGTCGACACGGGCCAGCCGCTGCCGCGCATCGCGCCGCTGCGCGCGACGCTCGCGGCCGATTACGGCTACGGCCCGTTCGGCGCGCGCGCACAGGTCACGCGCGCGTGGGCGCAGCACCGGGTGCCCGACAACGACCTGTCGACCGCCGGCTACACGTCGCTCGGCGTGATGCTGACCTACACGTTCCGGATGGGCGCGACGCGCTGGCTCGCGTACCTGCGCGGCGAGAACCTGACGAACCAGGACATCCGCTACGCCAGCTCGGTGGTGCGCGGGTTCGCGCCGCAAGGCGGCCGCAGCGTGCTGGCCGGCGTGCGCACGACGTTCTGACGCGGCGGTGCGCGGCCCTGCCCGAGCCGGCACGGGCAGGGCCGCGCGAGCCGGCCGGCAGCGCAACGGATTCGCGCTCCGTCAGCCGGCAAGGAGATGCGAACGGTCATGCATCAAAAATGCATCCCGGAAATGTCAGACGAATCGTGCGAAATTTACAGGTGATTTTATTGTTTGAACCGATCCCACTGAATCATCTGTAAAACATTATGGCAATTATTCGAATATGAACGCTTCAATCACGAATGATCGCACCCCATTCAAAAAATTGAATAGTTCCAATAAAGCGATGTAGATCAAAGGTTTGCGAGGCGCGAGACCGAGGGAAAGTCAGTGGAAAATCAGGGTTTCGGAAGGGTAAAGATTTATCCGGTAAACCCGTTAATGCCGGCACGACCTTAATTGCCGGTCGAATAATCATTCCACCGCTATCCATTCGTCCAAGAGGCCCTCCGTGAAAATCGCCAGAATAAGCATCAAGACAAAGCTGCTTGGCGGCTTCGGCCTGCTCGCCGCGGTCGTCGTGATCGTGTCGGGCATGGCACTCAAGGCGTTGTCCGATACCAACAACGAATTCTCGCGGTACATGAACGGCATCAACGCGCGGGCGACCGTCTCCGCGCAGATCCGCACCGCGGTCGACCGGCGCGCGATCGCGGCGCGCAACCTCGTGCTGGTGACGAAGCCGGACGACGTCGCGCTCGAGCTGGCCGAAGTGCAGCGCGCGCACCAGGACGTGCAGGACCGGCTCGGCAAGCTGAAGGAGATGATGGCGACCGCGACCGACACGACCGAGCGCGGGCGCGCGATGATCGCCGAGATCGCACGCATCGAAGCCAGCTACGGGCCGGTCGCGCTCAACATCGTCGGCCTCGCGCAGAGCGGCAAGCGCGACGATGCGATCGCAGAGATGAACACGCATTGCCGGCCGCTGCTCGCCGAACTGGTGCGCGCGACCGGCGCGTACGCGGCCTACACGCGCGAGCGGGAACGCGAGATCGCGCAGGCGTTCGCGGATCGCTATGCGACCGAGCGCAACCTGCTCGCGGGCATCAGCCTGCTGGCGGTCGTGCTCGCGGCCATCGGCGGGCTGTGGCTGACGCGCACGATCACGACGCCGATCGTCAAGGCCGTGGACGTCGCGCGCACCGTCGCCGACGGGGATCTCGGCAGCCGTATCGAGGTGCGCGGCAACGATGAGACGCGCGACCTGCTCGACGCGCTGCATACGATGAATGCGCGGCTGATCGACATCGTGAGCCGCGTGCGCGACTCGTCGAGCAGCATCGCGACCGCGGTCGGCGAGATCGCATCGGGCAACCTCGACCTGAGCCAGCGCACCGAGGAACAGGCCGCGTCGCTGCAGGAAACCGCCGCGACGATGGAGGAGTTCACGTCGACGGTGCGCCTGAACGCGGAAAACGCGCAGCAGGCCAGCACGCTCGCCGCGAATGCGTCGGAGGTCGCGCAGCGCGGCAGCGACGTGGTCGGCCGTGTGGTCGACACGATGACGGAGATCGGCGACAGCTCGTCGAAGATCGCCGACATCACCGGCATCATCGAAAGCATCGCGTTCCAGACCAACATCCTCGCGCTGAACGCGGCCGTCGAGGCAGCGCGCGCGGGCGAACAGGGCCGCGGCTTCGCGGTGGTCGCGAGCGAGGTGCGCAGCCTCGCGCAGCGCTCGTCGACGGCGGCGAAGGAGATCAAGGAGCTGATCACCGCTTCGGTGCAGACGATCCGCGACGGTTCGACGCTCGCGGGCGAAGCCGGCAAGACGATGCGCGACGTCACGCAGGCGGTCGCGCGCGTGACCGACATCATGGGCGAGATCGCGGCGGCCTCCGCCGAACAGAGCCGCGGCATCGACCAGGTGAACCTGACGATTACGCAGATGGATCAGACGACGCAGCAGAACGCGGCGCTCGTCGAGCAGGCCGCGGCGGCGTCGAAGTCGCTCGAGCAGCAGGGGCACGACCTGAGCGAAACGGTCGCCGCGTTCCGGGTGCCGGCCGGCGAGCGCGCGCGGCTCGCCGCGTATGCGCCGGCCGCCGGCGCGCACGGCGCATGGCAACCGGCCGCCGCGTGACGCGGCAGCGCGATGCCGATGCGGCATCGCGCGTGAGATGCGCTGAACGACACTTCGTCGCGCACGTGCGCGATCGTCACATCCGACGATCGCGCGCGGCGACGCACGCGATGCTCACGTAAACGCGCATGCGCCGGCGCTTCGTCAATCGACAACTCCGCGCAACCTCAATCCCCGTCTGGGTCTGCGCACGTCACGCGCCGATGCGCGCGGCGCCTCGGCATTCGTCCTACCGTGGGCGAATTGCGTTTGATCAAAATCGCTCGCCGCGCGCTTCTTAGAGTGTGCTTATCGCTCGAACGAAAGCGCCGTCATGGACGAACAATCGGTATGCGCAGCCGTGCTCGCCGATCGCTATGCGCGCGCGGGCGAGACGACGCGCGCGGCGATTTTCCATCGGGTCGCGCATGCGCTCGCGCTCGCGGAGCCCATGACGTCGCGCGCGAGCATCGAGCAGATCTTCTACCGGAACATGCAGCGCGGCGCGATCGGCGCCGGCCGCATCATGGCCAACGCGGGCGCCGGCGCGGAAGGCACGATGGTCAACTGCTTCGTGCATCCGATCGCGATGCCCGGCACGGCGTCGCTCGCCGCCGTGCACGCGTCGCTCGCGCGCGCGCTCGACGAAGCGCGCATCACGCTGCTGATGGGCGGCGGCATCGGCTACGACTTCTCCGCGCTGCCGCCGCTCGCGGCGTATGAGCGGCGCGGCCCGGACACGCCCGACGTGTGCACGGCGATCGACCGCTTCGACCTCGTGTGCCGCGCGCTGCCGTTCACGGGCCCGCGCCGCGGCGCGCAGATGGCGGTCCTGCGCTGCGACCATCCGGACATCGCCGCGTTCGTCGAGGCGAAGCGCGGGCGGCGGCGCTGGCCGACCTTCAACCTGTCGGTGGCCGTGACCGACGCATTCATGCAAGCCGTCGAGAACAACCTGCCGTGGACGCTGCGGCATCGCGTGCCGCCCTGCGCGCCCGCGTGCACGCAAACGGCGCTGCCCGACGGCAACTGGACCTACGCGACGCTGCCGGCGCGCGTGCTGTGGCACGTGATCGTCAACGAGGCGCGCGACAGCTCCGAGCCCGGCCTGCTGTTTCTCGACACGATCGGCGCGGCCGATTCGCTGCGCGCGCACGAGCGCATCGAGGCGACCAATCCGTGCGGCGAGCAGCCGCTGCCGGCGTACGGCAGCTGCGTGCTCGGGCCGATCGACCTGACCCGCTTCGTGCGTCATCCGTTCGGCGTCGACGGCGCGCCGCGCTTCGATTTCGCGACGCTCGCCGAAGCCGTGCGCGTGCAGGTGCGCATGCTCGACAACGCGATCGACCTGACCGTGTGGCCGCTCGCCGAGCATGCGCGTGAAGCGCACGACAAGCGGCGCATCGGGGTCGGCGTGACGGGCCTGGCCGACGCGCTGACGATGCTGCGGCTGCGCTACGACAGCGGCGCCGCGCGCATGGTCGCGCGCGAGATCGCGCTGACGATGCGGCACCACGCGTTTTCCGCGTCGGCCACGCTCGCGGCCGAGCGCGGCGTGTTTCCCGCCTACGACGCGGCCGACTATCTCGACGGCCCGTCGCATCGCGCGCCGCTGCCGATGGCCGTGCGCGAAGTGATCGCACGGCACGGGCTGCGCAACAGCCACCTGCTGTCGTTCGCGCCGGCGGGCAGCGTGAGCCTCGCGTTCGGCGACAACTGCTCGCACGGCATCGAGCCCGCGACCGACTGGGTCCAGCGCCGCCAGGTACGCACCGGTGACGATCACCTGCATGCGATTCGTGCGGAGAATCACGCGTACCGGCTGTTTCGTCAGTTGCATGGCGAACAGGCGCCGCTGCCCGAGTACTTCGTGAAGGCCACCGACGTCGCACCGGCCGATCACGTGTCGATGCTCGCGGCATTGCAGCCGTGTGTCGACGCCGCAATCTCGAAAACGATCAACGTCGACCGGCGCTGCTCGCTCGCGCAAGTCGACGCGCTGTTCTTCGCCGCATGGCGCGAACGCCTGAAAGGCATCACGATCTTTCGGCCCGACCCGGCGTTCGCGTCCGTCGTCCACAACGGTGCGCTCGGGCACGCGTCGATGCATGCATGACGCGGCCCGCGATCGTGTCGGCACGCATGGCGTGCATGCACGCGCACGGCGACAATCGTCCGACACGAACGGTGCAGACTTTTAAAACCGACGAATGGCGAGTATCCTAAAAAAGCACTCCCGGCCGGGCGACGGGTCACGTGCCTCGACACCTGCCCGGCCATCGCGGCCCCGTCGCGCGCTTCGCGCGGAGGGCGGCGCCCTGTCGCGCGCCGTGGCCGCACGATCTTCCCCACCATTCGTCAGGAGAGCTGGTGAGCCGTCTCGTCGTCGTATCGAATCGCATCGCGGATCCACGTAAAGCCGCTGCGGGCGGCCTGGCCGTCGCCGTGCGGGACAGCCTGATGGAAACCGGCGGCGTATGGTTCGGCTGGAGCGGCCGCTTGCGCGGCGACGACAATCATCCGCCGCGCGGCGACGACGTGCAGGTGCAGAACGTCGGCGGTATCCAGCTCGCGACGATCGATCTCGATCCGCAAGACTACGACGCGTACTACCTCGGCTATTCGAACAACGTGCTGTGGCCGGTGTTTCACTACCGGCTCGATCTCGCGCAATTCGACCGACGTTTCGCGGACGGCTATCGCCGCGTGAACCAGCTGTTCGCGCGCAAGCTGCGCACGCTGTTGCGGCCCGACGATGTCGTGTGGGTGCACGACTACCAGCTGATTCCGCTCGCCGCCGAGCTGCGCGCGATGGGCTGCACGAACCCGATCGGCTTCTTCCTGCACATTCCGATGCCGCCGCCGCCGATCATGGCGGCGATCCCGGAGCACGAATGGCTGATGCGTTCGCTGTTCGCGTACGACCTCGTCGGCTTCCAGACGGAAAGCGACCTGCTGCACTTCGAGCACTACGTCGAGGCGGAAGCCGGCGCCGCGCGCCTGCCCGACGGACGGCTGCACGCATTCGGCCGCATGCTGTCGGCGGGCGCGTTTCCGATCGGCATCAACGTCGACGAATTCGCGGCGCTCGCGGGCGATCGCGACGGCATCGACATGTTCGAGCGGATGCGCGACGAGTATTCGCGCCGCCAGCTGCTGGTCGGCGTCGATCGCCTCGACTACACGAAGGGGCTGCCGCAGCGCGTGCACGCGTTCCGGCAACTGCTCGAACAGTATCCGGAGAACCGCAACCGCGCGACGCTGATCCAGATCGCCGCGCCGAGCCGCGAGGATCTCAACGCCTACGACGATCTGCGGCGCGAGATGGACAGCCTGTGCGGCGCGATCAACGGCGATTACGGCGAGCTCGAATGGATGCCGATGCGCTACATCCATCGCACCGTCGCGCGGCGCCGGCTGCCGGGGCTGTACCGCGCAAGCCGCGTCGCGCTCGTCACGCCGCTGCGCGACGGCATGAACCTCGTCGCGAAGGAATTCCTCGCCGCGCAGGACGACGCCGATCCGGGCGTGCTCGTGCTGTCGCGTTTCGCGGGCGCGGCCGAGCAGTTGAAGGACGCGCTGCTCGTCAACCCGTACGACACGCAGGGCACCGCGCAGGCGATCCAGCGCGCGCTCACGATGCCGATCGACGAGCGCCGCCAGCGTCACGCGGTGCTGATGGCCACCGTGCGCAAGTACGACGTGCACTGGTGGCGCACGCGCTTTCTCAATGCGCTCGCCAATGCCGCGGAGGTCGCGACGGCGCAGCCATGACATGCAGCGGGCGGGTGGCGCATGCCCTCGCCCGCTGCGCGTTCGCCCCGCGTCACCGTCGGGAGCGAAGCTCGATCGAGCGCCAGAATGCATCCCGCCTTGCCTGCAGCGTCGACGAGATCCCGTGCGGCAGGAACGCAGGCCCCGTGTCGGGCTGCACGGCCGTGCCGATGTAGAGCGCCTCTCTGGCATGCGGCGGCACGTAGCGCGTGTCGCGGCTGAAGCCGAGGATGAGGCAGCCGAGATCGCGATCGTAGAAGCGGCTTCGGGACCACATGTTCAACGTCGTCAGCATCCGGCCGGGCACGGCGACCTCCTCAGTCGGCGCACCCGGCAGATCGGTGCGATTCCACAGGGTCTTGCGGCTGCCGTCGTCGAGCACGAGCGTGAGCGCGAGCGGAATGCTGCCGCGCGTGACGACGGCTTTCTCGACGTTGAATCGCTTGTCCGGCGCGGGCGCGGGAAAATCGACCGTGTACTTCTCGACGCCGCCCAGCGGGTCGGCGATGATGCCGGTCGCATCCGTGCGCTGCCCGCCCCAGCGTTTCGGCCCCTTGCCGGCCGGGTAGCGGACATCGACGACGCGCGGCGTCCGGTTGAACAGTTCGACGTCGATCGCGGAAAAGCCGGCCAGCGGCGCGCTGAACGGCGTCGCGACGCCGTTGGCCGCCCATTGCGCGCAGGTGCGGTCCCAATCGTCGGCGGTGCCGTACGCCGGGCTGTAGACGTCCTTGAACGGAACGTCCCGCGTGGCTTCCGGATGCGCGACCGGATCGAGATACACGAGCAACACGCGGAAATCGTCGACGAGCAGCGTCAACCGCTGCTCGAACGGCTGCCAGTAGTTGTAGATGGCCGTCTGATGCTGGCCCGGGCTCGACGGCGCGCGTTTCGCGAGTGCGGCGCGCTGCGTCGCGGTGACGCGATCGATATGCGCGAGATAGGCCTGCGTCGTGCGCGTGGCCTCGTTCGCGATGCCGGCGAACGACGCGGCGCTCCAGCCCCAGTCCTTGCCATGCAGCACGCAATCGCGCAGCAGCGCCATGTGGAATTGCGTGAAGATCGCGAACAGCGGCAAGAGCGTCCACGCATGGGCCGGATTCTGGAACTCCGGGGCGGCCGCGACGAATTGCGTGTTCGTCGCGATGAACTGCATCCGGATCGTCTCGGGATCGCGCGCGGCGACCGCATGCAGGTACAGCTTCAATGTATCGCCGAGGCCGTTCAGCTTCGCCTGCAGCAGATCGAACACGGCGCCGTCGATATTTTCGTCGATCATCGCTTCGACTTGACGGCGAATCTCGCCCCAGACGTCGCGCGTGGGTTCCGGCCACAGGATCGACACGAGCGCGCCGAGCATGCTGCCGACTTCGGGAATCATCGACACGGCCGTCACGACCACGGTTTTCAGCTTGTCGAGCAGATCGTCGACGTCCACGGCGACGCGGGCCGCATGAACATACGGCAGTGTCATCGCCAGCCCTGCCGCGGGGATCGTCCTGAGTAATGCGCGTCGTGTCAGCATGCTTTCGTCCGTCCTGTGTGGATATTCATCACATTGAGTAGACGAATCGCAGCGCAAAATGTTTAACGGTGGGTTGTCCGACGTCACAAACTCGTCTGCACGTCCTCCAGCACCGCGCCGTTCACGTCGCACACGTCGACCGACACCGGAATCCCGGTGCGCACGCTTTCGGTGACGACGCAATACGCGTCGAACTGGTCGAGCGCGCGCGACGCATCCGCGAGCTCGACCCACGCCTTGCCGATCGACAGGCGCACCGCCATCGCGCCGACCCGCACGCGCCCGGTTTCGTTCTGCACCATGTCGACATCGATATGCGCGGCCACGGGCCGGCAATCCATCTGATGTTTGTCGAGCGCGAACAGCAGGCTGGCCGCGAGACAATGCGCGACCGACGCCGCCAGCAGGCGGATCGGATTCGGCCCGCCGCCCTGCCCGAGCGGCGGCGGTTCGTCGGTGAGCATCACCGGCAGGTCCGTGCCCGTGAAGCGGACTTCGAAGCGGAAGCGTTCGCATTGCGCGACGTCGACCGACACACGCTCTTCGCTCATGGCGACTCCGTCGAAAGAAGGGGGATGGACGCGGCGGGATCGCGCCGGATGCCGATCGATTGTTCGCCCGACAGCGGACAGGCGGCAATTGGCGTTTTCCGGGCTTGAGCCGGCGCGCCGTGGTCAACGATCCGGTTTGCGTGGCGCGTCGTAGGTCATGAAGTCGTGCACGTCGGCGGTCGTATCGCCGTTTTCACCGGCGGCGCCCTGCTTCGGTTCCGCGCGTCGCGCCCGCGCCTCGCCGGGCGGTGCGATGAGTTCCTGCAGCGCGTCGTGTTCGAGCACTTCGCATTCGAGCAGGCGCTGCGCGATCCGTTCGAGCGCGTCGCGATGCTCGGCGAGCGTCGCGGCCACCCGCGCATGCGCATCGGCGAGCAGCGCGCGCACCTCGTCGTCGATCAGCTTCGCGGTGTACTCGCTGCAGCGCCCTTCGCCGCCGTGCCATGCGCCGGGCATGCCCGCGCGCTGCGCGCCTTCGTCGAAGGTCGCGAGGCCGACGCTCTCGCTCATCCCGTATTGCGTGACCATGTGGCGCACCATCGCGGTCGCGCGTTCGAGATCGTTCTGCGCGCCGGTCGACACGTCGCCGAACACCAGCTCCTCGGCCACCCGCCCGCCGAGCAGCGCATCGAGCCGGTCGAGCAGCTCGCTCTTGCGCAGTACGTAGCGATCTTCCGTCGGCACCTGCTGCGTGAAGCCGAGCGCCGCGACGCCGCGCGGAATGATCGACACCTTCTTCACCGGGTCGCAATGCTTGCGGCATTGCGCGACGAGCGCATGCCCGGATTCGTGATACGCGATCGTCACCTTCTCCTGCTCGTTCATCACGCGGCTCTTGCGCTCCATGCCCGTCATCGCGCGGTCGATCGCCTCGTCGAAGTCGGCCATCTCGATCGCCGGCTTGCCGAGTTCGGCCGCGTGCAGCGCGGCTTCGTTGACGATGTTCGCGAGATCCGCGCCGACGAAACCCGGCGTGCGCGACGCCAGCTCGGTGAGATCGACACCCGCCGCGAGCTTCACCCGCTTCACGTGCACGCCGAGAATCTGCTTGCGGCCGATCAGGTCGGGCCGGTCGATCGCGATGTGGCGGTCGAAGCGGCCCGGGCGCAGCAGCGCGGGATCGAGGATCTCGGGCCGGTTGGTCGCGGCCATGATGATCACGCCGGAATTGGCCTGGAAGCCGTCCATCTCGACGAGCATCTGGTTGAGGGTCTGCTCGCGCTCGTCGTTGCCCGACATCACGCCGGCGCCGCGCACCTTGCCGAGCGCATCGAGCTCGTCGACGAACACGATGCACGGCGCCTTCTGCTGCGCCTGCTCGAACAGGTCGCGCACGCGCGCGGCGCCGACGCCGACGAACATCTCGACGAACGCCGAGCCGCTGATCGAGAAGAACGGCACGGCCGCCTCGCCGGCCACCGCGCGCGCGAGCAGCGTCTTGCCGGTGCCCGGCGCGCCGACGATCAGCACGCCCTTCGGGATCTTGCCGCCGAGCCGGCTGTAGCGCTCCGGGTTGCGCAGGAACGCGACGAGCTGCTGCAGCTCGGCCTTCGCCTCGTCGATGCCGGCGATGTCGTCGAACGTGATGCCGGTCGCCTGCTGCACGTACACGCGCGCCTGGCTCTTGCCCATCCCGCTGAAATCCTGCAGCCCGCCCCGCCGGCGCAGCATCATGTTCCAGATGAAGATGAACCCGATCAGCGGCAGCACCCACGACGCGAGCGCGGCAAGCCAGGTCGCGTCCGGCGTGCCGTGATAGCGGATGCCGGCGGCGGTGAGCGTGTCGATCAGGTGCTCGTCGGTGACGCGGTTGGTCGTGAAGCGCCACGGCGTGCCGGACTCCTTCACGACGGCCGCCTCGGACGCCGGCAGCAGCGTGCCCGCTTCGGGCATCCGCAGCGTGCCCGAGATCGACGACGGGCCGATCTCGAGATCGTCGACGAGCCTGGCCGTGACCAGCCGATGGAAATCGCTGTAGGCGATCTGGGTCGACGCCGGATGCAGCATCAGCAGTTGCACCGCGAACAGCGCGATGAAACCGATCGCGATCAGCACGCCGGGGTAGTCGAACTTCTTGTCCATGGCATCGGGCCGGCCGCTCGAGCGCGGCAGGGTTCGCTATGCGTCCGCGCGCTGCCATTCGGCGCGCAGCATGCCTTCGCCGTCCGGATAGTGCAGCGTCAGCTTGCCGTGGTGCGCGCGCACCATCGCCTTGCCAAGACGCCGCAGCAGGTGCACGCCGGTCGTGCGGACCGTCATCGCCGCGTCGCCGTCGTCGATTTCCATGATGCGCTCGAGCGGGTGCTCGCGGGTTTCGTCATCCGCCTGATGATTGAGCAGCGCGAGGATGTCCGCGCGGCGGCGCGCCAGGTACGCACCGCTCAGGATCAGTTCGCCGGCCGGCGCATGATCCTCGGTGCGCTTGCAGGCCGGGCACTGCTGCGCTTTCGCGTCGTCGGACGCCGCATGCCAGGTCCAGCGGCCGTCGTCATAGGATGCGCCGCAGGTAGTGCAGCGGGTCGCGGTCTTGAGCCGCTTCGGCGCGTGATAGCTGTCGTCGGTATGCGCGGGCGGCTGCTGGTCGCGCCGCATCGCCGACTGCACGGGAGTGGAGTTCGAGTGGTTCATCGTCGCCTCGTTTCGTCAAAGGAATGGGCGCTGGCGCATTCGCACGGCGACGCACCGGCCGGCGGTGGCGCGCGCCCTTGACCGACTCATTCCGCGCCGCATGCCGCGGCCTGTCCGTGCGGCCGATTCGGCATGCCGGGTGGCGGCGGCCGGCAGCTTCACCGGCGCGCGCGTGCATGCGGCTCGTAAATCCAGTCTAGTTCGCCCCTGCGCGTCGCGCGACCGGGGCGATTTGTCTGGACAGACCTTTCAACCCTTACCCGCGTCGCGTTATAGTCGCGTTCGTGACATTTATGTGACAAAACGGTGCCGGCGCGAGGTGCGATTCGCGCGCGCGCCACCGATCGAACGACAATATCCACCTGCCTATCCGAGGAGCACACGACGTGAACGACACCCCCGACCGGCCCGACGACCTTCCCGAAGACCCCGACCGCCGCCGCGTACTCGGCGGCATCGCCGCGTTCGGCGCGAGCGTCGCGCTCGCCGGCTGCGAGACGCAGCCGCTGGCCGGCGCCGCGCCGCGTTCCGCCGCCGACCTGCGGCTCGACGATGCGCTGCGCCACCACGTGCGCAACATCGTGGTGATCTACGCGGAGAACCGCAGCTTCGCGAACCTGTATGGCGATTTCCCCGGCGTGCAAACCCCGCTGAGCGCGGTGCCGCACGAGCACGCGCGGCAGCTCGACCGCGACGGCAAGACGCCGCTGCGCGAACTGCCGAAGATCTGGGGCGGCCTCGTGCCGCAGGCGCAGGAGATCGACGGCAAGCGCTACATGATCGGCGAGCGCGACATCACGCAACTGCCGAACGCGCCGTTCCTGATCCGCGACGCGCAGGGCAAGCCGCTGCCGAACAACGTGATCACGCGCGACCTGTGGCACCGCTTCTACCAGAACCAGATGCAGATCAACGCGGGCCGCAACGACCAGTTCGCCGCGTGGGCCGATTCCGGCGGCCTCGTGATGGGCCACTACCGCAATTCCGCCGACACGCTGCGGCTGTGGAACCTCGCGCGGCAATACACGCTGTGCGACAACTTCTTCATGGCGGCCTTCGGCGGCTCGTGGCTCAACCACATGTACCTGATTTCCGCGCAGGCGCCGCTGTATCCGGATGCGCACAAGCACCCGCAGGCGAAGAAGCTGCTGTCGGTGGTCGAAGGCGACGACCCGACCGGCACGCGCCTGAAGCTGGCGGCCGATTCGCCGGCGTCCGCGCTCGACGGCCCGCCGAAGTTCGCGGGCGACGGCCCGCTGACGCCGGACGGCTACGGGGTGAACACGATGGCGCCGCCGTACCAGCCGAGCTACGTGCCGCCGCCCGACGGCGGCAACCCCGCGTACGCGGACCCGGCCGACCACCGCGTGCTGCCGCCGCAGGGCTACGCGACGATCGGCGACCGCCTGTCGGACAAGGGCGTCGACTGGGCGTGGTACAGCGGTGCGTGGCAATACGCGCTCGAGCATCGCGACACCGGCCAGGTGCCCGACTTCCAGTACCACCACCAGCCGTTCAACTACTTCGTCAAGTACGCGCCGGGCACCGACGCGCGCCGCCACCACCTGCGCGACGCGGGGCTCGGCGACGAGCCGTCGACCAACCGCCTGCTCGCCGACATCGACGCGGGCCGCCTGCCCGCCGTCACGTTCTACAAGCCGCAGGGCAACCTGAACATGCATGCGGGCTATGCGGACATCGCGTCGGGCGACCGCCACATCGCGACCGTGATCGAGCATATCCAGCGCGGGCCGCAGTGGGCGAACACCGTGATCATCATGACGCACGACGAGAACGGCGGCTGGTGGGATCCGGTCGCGCCGCCGCTCGGCGACCGCTGGGGCCCCGGCTCGCGGATTCCGGCGCTGGTGATCGCGCCGTTCGCGAAGAAGGGTTACGTCGACCACACGCTGTACGACACCAACTCGATCCTGCGCTTCATCAGCCGCGTGCACGGGCTCGTGCCGCTCGACGGCGTGGCGTCGCGCAACCAGGCGTTCGCCGCGCGCGGCCAGACGCCGCCGGGGGATCTGACGAACGCGCTCGACATCGGTTGAGATCGGTGATCGGTTGAGGCGCAAGCGGAGCGACGGCGAACCGGGGGTTCGCCGTCGTTTTTTTCAGGTCGTGGTTTTGCGCGCGTCCTACGCCGCATCCTGCAACGCGTCGCGCGCCACGCGCGCCGCGTGACGCCCCGCCTGCCGGCCGAAGAACGTCGCGTCCGCGAGCGACAGCCCCGAGCTGTACCCCGCGCCCCAGCGCGGCAATCCGCAGGTCGTGCGGCCGGCCGCGTAAAGCCCCGGCACCGGCGCGCGCGCGGCATCGACGACCTGCCCGGTCGGCAGCGTATCGAGCCCGCCGAGCGTGAAATGCGGATAGAACGCGTAGTCGATCCGGCAATCCAGCGCGACGAACGGCGGCTCGTTCAGCGGCTTCAGCCATTTCGCGGCCTTGTGGAACAGCGGATCGACGCCTTGCGCCGCGTAGCGGTTGTAGGTATCGACGGTCGCGGTCAGCGTGCCGGCCGGCAATTGCAGATCGCGCTCGACCTCCTCCCAGGTTTCGCCCGCCGCCGCGATGCCGATCCGCGCGATCGCGGGCGGCGCCTCGTAGCTCGCCTGGTCGACCAGCAGGTAGATCCGGTCGTCGGCCTGCTGGAACGCGTGGTGGCCCGTGCGGCCGTGATAGCCGTCCTCGTTGATGAAGCGCTGGCCGCGCGCATTCACGAAGATCCCCTTGATCAGCGCTTCCGGCGCATAGAACGGCAGGCTGACGAACGCCTGGTCCATATGGATCGCCGCGCCGCCCGCGCTCACGCCCAGCAGGATGCCCGCGCCGTCGTCGCCGGGGCTGCCGATCGGCTCGGCCGAGCGCAGCAGTTGCGGCGCATGCCGGCGCACCATGTCGCGGTTCATCGCGAAGCCGCCCGCGCACAGGATCACCGCGCGGCGCGCGCGCACGAACGCGGTCTCGCCGTAGGCGCGCAGCACCGCGCCGCACACGGCGCCGGCGTCGTCGACGATCAGCGCGAGCGCGCGCGTGTCGTAGCGCGTCGCGACGCCGAGCGCCGCGACGCGTTCGGCCAGCACCCGCATCAGCATCTGCCCGCCGCCCCAGCCCGGCCATTGCGGCGTGTGGCCGCGCGGGCACGGCTTCGCGGCCTCGCTGAACGGCCAGGCCTCCTCGCTGCCCGACCAGATCAGGCAGTCGTCGGTTTCGGGTTCGACGATCCGCTCGGCGATGAAGGTGTTCTTGTACGTGAGCCCCTGCGCGACGAGCCAGTCGTGGTGCGCGAGGCTCTCGTTCGCGTAGAGCCGCACCTTCGCTTCGTCGGCGTCGCGGCCGCCCGCGAGCATCAGGTAGCGGTACAGGTCGTCGGTCTCGTCGCGAAAACCCGCCTGCCGCTGCGCCGGCGTGCCGCCGCTGCCGCCGAGGTAGATCTCGCCGCCCGACAGCGCGCTCGTGCCGCCGTAGCTCGACGCGCGCTCGACGATCAGCGTGTCCGCGCCGGCGCTCGCGGCTTCGATCGCCGCGCAGGCGCCGGCCGCGCCGAAGCCGACGATCACGACGTCGTGCTCGGCGTCCCAGCGGCGGACGTCGCGAAGGTTCAGGGGGCGGGTCAGGGCGTAGTCGGATGGCATGGAGGGAAGAGTCTGCGTGAACGGAGTCGACGGGGAATGGGACCGGGAGTGAAAGCAAGGCTGGCGTGACGCCGGGCGCGGGAGGTCCGGTGCCCGGCGGATCGCATGGCGTGCCGCCCGCTGGAAAGCGCACGCGGCGTGACGGCGATGCGACGGCGCTGGCAGCGCGCCGCCGCGCGCATCGCCCGCGCCGCGAGCCGCGACGCGCCGGCGCGCTACATGCCGCGCAGCGCGGCGAAACCGAAGTGCGCCGGGTCGATCGGCACGCAGCCGCTCGGCAGCCCGTTCGCATCGACCGAGCGGCATTGCAGCGTGCCGGACGCGTACGCCGGCGGCGCCACCGGATCGGCTGCGTAACGCGCCATCGCGAAGGCCGCGAGCGTGCCCGCCGCGAGTACGCCCAGCTTGCGATTCGTCAGTCTCATGATCGTCCCCTCCAGATGCGCCGCTCGTGCGGTCGGTGTCCGGTGCGGCAGGAAGCGCGCCGGATGACTGCACGGTAGCGACGCGCCGGGCGCGGGCCATCGTCCATTTCGACTAGGGGCAAACGCGAAGCGGCCATGGCCGCGCGTGACGCGGCGCAGCATCGCCGACGGCAGGCGCGCGGCCCCGGCGCATGAGCGTCGCGCAGCGCCTTGACGTGGCTCCCCGTGCGCCGCGCCCTCGCCTCCCACGCCATTGCTGCGCCGCACGAACGCACGGTCGCGTGCGCGCGCGGGCCGACGCCCGGTGTTTTCCCCGATCCGCAACCTGCTCCGTATGGGTGATGAACCCCGTCCGGATGGATGCGAACCTCCGCATCGCATTGCCGCCGCGCCCGCGTCGCGGCGCGGCCGACCTTCTCCGTCCTTTTACGGGAGCACGGCATGACCGATTCGAATCCCCGCCACGCGCTGTACGAGCTTGCGTGCCGCTACGCGCAGGCCGTCGACCGGCGCGACTGGCGGCAGCTTTGCGCGCTCTTCACCGCCGATGCGCGCCTTGCGGGCCCCGGCTTCGCGTTCGACGATCGCGACGCGATCGTCGCCGGCATGGGCGCGATCGCGCGCTACGAGACGACCCAGCATCACGTGCACAACCAGCTCGTCACGCTCGACGGCGGCGAAGCGGCGGTCGAAACCTACGGCGTCGCGTGCCACGTGTACGTGCGCGACGGCGTGAAGCGCAAGCTCGACTGGGGGCTGCGTTATCACGATCGCTGCGTGTTCGATGGCGCCGCATGGCGATTCGCCGCGCGCACGCTGCACGTCGACTGGGCGCAGGACTTGCCGCTGGAGGGCTGACCGATGCGTACCTCGCTTCCTCTCGACGGCAAGACCGCGCTGGTGACGGGCGGCTCCGCGGGCATCGGCGCGGCCAGCGCACGCGCGCTGCTCGCCGACGGCGCGGCCGTGGTGCTGATGGGCCGCCGCCGCGACGCGCTCGAACGCGCGCAGCGGCAGCTGAGCGACGCGGTGCCGGGCGGCCGCGTCGCGATCCACGCGGGCGACGCGGGCGTCGAAGCCGATCTGCAGGGCGCGCTGTCGCTTGCGTGGTCGCTGAACCGGCGGCTCGACATCGTCGTGCCGGCGGTCGGCGGCGCCGCGTTCCGGCCGCTGCTGATGCACGACGCCGACAGCTTCCGCGCGGAGCTCGACCTGAACGTGACCAGCGCATTCCTCGCGATCCGTCATGCGGCGCCGCTGCTCGCGGCGAGCGGCGGCGGCTCGGTCGTCTGCATTTCGTCGACGGCCGCGACGATCAATTTCCGCTGGCTGTCCGGCTACTGCACCGCGAAGGCCGGGCTCGAAGCGCTGGTGCGCGGGGCGGCCGAGGAACTGGCCGGCGCGCGCATCCGCGTGAACGCGGTGCGCCCCGGCCTCACGCGTTCGGAAGCCACCGGGCCGATGTTCGACAACCGCGCGCTCGTCGACGGCTTCCTCGACCAGATCCCGCTCGGCACGCTCGGCGAGCCGGACTTCATCGCGCACGCGGTGCGCTATCTCGCCGGCCCCGAATCGGGCTGGGTGACGGGCCAGAGCTTCGCGGTCGACGGAGGCCACGAGCTGCGCGCGAACCCGCGCGTCGACGACACGATCGCGCAGCTCTACGGCGCCGCCGCGCTCGACGCGGTGAAGGCCGGCCGCGCGCCGGGCGACGCGTGAGCGGCGCATTCATCACACGAACCGGAACAGGAACAGGAAGCCAACCACCATGAATCGAGTTGCAAACAAGGTCGCGCTGATCACCGGCGCGGCGAGCGGCGTCGGCCGCGCGGACGCGCTGCTGCTGGCCGCCGAAGGCGCGCGCGTGGTGCTCACCGACGTCAACGAGGAAGCCGGCCACGCGCTCGCGCGCGAGATCGGCGACGCGGCGCTGTTCGTGCGCCACGACATCGCCGACGAGGACGGCTGGCGGCATGCGATCGCGGCGACGCTGTCGCGCTTCGGCCAGCTCGACGTGCTCGTCAACAACGCGGCGATCTGCCCGGTCGGCACGATCGAGGAAACCAGCCTCGACACGTGGCGGCGCGTGATGCGCACCAATGCCGACGGCTATTTCCTCGGCTGCAAGTACGGCGTCGACGCGATGAAGCACAACGCGACGCAGGGCTCGATCGTGATGATGTCGTCGGTGGCCGCGCTCGGCGGCCTGCCGATGATGTGCGCGTACACCGGTTCGAAAGGCGCGGTGACCGCGCTGATGCGCAGCGTCGCGATGCACTGCAAGCGCAGCGGCTACCGGATCCGCTGCAACTCGATCCACCCGGACGGCATCTGGACGCCAATGACGCAGGCGCTCGTGCCCGATCTCGATCCGGCGACGCTCGGCATCGGCAGCGACCCGATGGCGCGGATGTGCGATCCGCAGGACGTCGCGAATCTCGTGCTGTTCCTCGCGTCGGACGAATCGCGCTTCGTGAACGGCGCGGAACTGCGGATCGACAACGCGCAACTGATCGCGTCGCTGTGAAGCGGCGCGGCGGCTTTTCCCGAAAAGGAGTGCATCGATGATGGATTTCAACGGCAGGACCGTGCTGGTGACGGGCGGCGGC
The DNA here is from genome assembly GCF_004343775.1 of Burkholderia sp. SRS-46. Taxonomy (GTDB): domain Bacteria; phylum Pseudomonadota; class Gammaproteobacteria; order Burkholderiales; family Burkholderiaceae; genus Burkholderia. Next base: position 41,530 of record NZ_PTXL01000017.1, read on the forward strand.
GCGGGCATCGGCCGCGCGTGCGCGGAAGCGTTCGGCGCGGCGGGCGCGCGCGTCGCGGTGGCGGAGCGCGATGCAGGCCGCGCGCAGGACGTGCGGCACGCGCTCGAAGCGGCGGGCGTCGACGCGCTCGTCGAGAGCGTCGACGTCACGCGGCGCGACCAGGTCGACGCATTCGCGCGCACGATCGACGCGCGCTTCGGCGGCCTCGACGTGCTCGTCAACAACGTCGGCGATTTCCTGCAAATCGCGAAACCGTTCGACGACTACAGCGACGACGACATCGCGCGGCTGTTCGACGTGAACCTGCGCCAGGTGTTCGTCGTCACGCGCGCGATGCTGCCGCTGCTGCGCCGGCGTGGCGCGGGCGGCAGCATCGTCGGCGTGTCGTCGATCGAGGGGTTCCGCGCGATTCCGAACTGCGCGGTGTATGCATCGTTCAAGGCCGCGCTGACCGGTTTCACGAAAAGCCTCGCGCTCGAGCTCGGGCCGGCCGGCATCCGCGTGAACCAGATCGCGCCCGAAACCACCGAGACGCCGCAAGTGCCGGTGAGCGCGATGATCGCCGCCGAGCATCACCAGCAAATCCCCCGCTGGATTCCGCTCGGCCGCTTCGGCGCGGCGGGCGACATCGCGGGCGCCGCGCTGTTCCTCGCGAGCCCGCTCGCCGCGTGGGTCACGGGCACGACGCTGCACGTCGACGGCGGCGCGCTCGCCGCAGCCGGGTGGTATCGCGATCCGAACGGCTTCTGGACCAACCTGCCGGTGGTCACCGGCAACGGCTTCAACTTCTGAGCACGCGGCAGCGCGTGCGTCGCATCCGTTCACCCCATCACGCGATTCGCGGACGAATCGCCACGGAGACATCATGAAGATCCTCGTCATCGGCGGCACCGGCCTCATCGGCGGCCACGCCGCGCTGCACCTGCGCGCGCAGGGCAACGACGTCACCCTCGCCGCGCGCAACGCGCCCGCGGCCGGCTGCGCGCTTGCGTCGTTCGACGTGCTGCGGCGCGACTACATCGCCGGCGATTTCACGCGTGACGATCTCGCGCGCTTCGACGCGATCGTGTTCGCGGCGGGCAACGACATTCGCCACCTGCCGCCGGGCACCGACGAAGCCGCGCACTGGGAGCGCGCAAACGTCGAGGCCGTGCCGCGCTTCTTCGCGCTGGCGCGTGACGCGGGCGTGCCGCGCGCGGTGCTGGTCGGCAGCTTCTATCCGCAGGTCGCACCCGAACTGGTCGACACGATTCCGTACGTGCGCTCGCGCCATCTCGCCGACCAGCGCGTGCGCGCGCTCGCGACGCCGTCATTCTCGGTGTGCAGCGTCAACGCACCGTTCGTCGTCGGCTCGGTGCCGGGGCTGCGCAACGAGATGTTCGTCGCGTATGCGGCCTATGCGGAAGGCAAGCTGGCGGGATTGCCCGTGTACGGGCCGGCGGGCGGCAGCAACTTCATCTCGACGCAGTCGCTGTCGGAAGCAATCTGGGGTGCGTTGCAGCGCGGCGCGTCGGGCAAGGCGTACCTCGTCGGCGACGAGAACCTGAGCTTCGCCGACTACTTCGCGGCGTTCTTCCGCGCGGCCGGGCAACCGCAGCCGGTGCCGTCGCTCGATCAAGCGCATCCGCTGCTGCCGGACATCGCGATCTACACGGGGCGCGGCAACGTCGTGTCGTACGAGCCGGACCCGGCCGATCTCGCGGTGCTGCGGTACCGGCGCGGCGACGTGCAGCGCGCGGTCGACGAAGTGGTCGCGCATTGCCGCGCACTGTGAGCGGTGTCGTGCGTGCCGGAGCCGCATCACGCGGCACGCATGCGAAAACGTCCCGCGCCGGCCTGCATGACCGGCGCGGGACGTCTCGTCAGGCGATGCGCCGGATCACCGGCGCAGCCGGCTACGCGCCGACCCGTTCCTCGATCTTCTTCATCGTGTCGAGCAACTCGGCCGGCAGGCGCAGCTTCAGCGTATCGAACAGCTGCGCATGCAGCTTCAGCTCGTCGCGCCATTCGGCATGATCCATCGACGTGACCGCATCGAACTGCTCGCGCGTGAAAGCGAGCCCGTCCCAGTGCAGGTCGTCATACGCGGGCGACACGCCGAATGCATGCTCGGCGCCGCCGCCCTGCCCTTCGAGCCGGTCGAGCATCCACTTCAGCACGCGCATGTTCTCGCCGAAGCCCGGCCACACGAACTTGCCGTTGGCGTCCTTGCGGAACCAGTTCACGCAGTAGATCTTCGGCAGCGTCGCGCCGCTGGCGGCAAGCTGCTCGCCCATCTTCAGCCAGTGACCGAAATAATCGCTCATGTTGTAGCCGCAGAACGGCAGCATCGCGAACGGGTCGCGCCGCACGATGCCCTGCTGGCCGACGGCCGCCGCGGTCGTCTCCGAGCCCATCGTCGCGGCCATGTACACGCCTTCGGTCCAGTCGCGCGCTTCGGTGACGAGCGGCACCGTCGTCGAACGGCGGCCGCCGAAGATGAACGCGTCGATCGGCACGCCGGCCGGGTTCTCCCAGTCGCCGTCGATCGACGGGCACTGCGCGGCCGGCGCGGTGAAGCGCGAGTTCGGATGCGCGGCCTTGCGGCCGGTTGCCTTGCCGATCTCGGGCGTCCACGGGTTGCCCTGCCAGTCGGTGAGCTTCGCGGGCGGCATGTCGGTCAGCCCTTCCCACCACACGTCGCCGTCCTCCGTCAGCGCGACGTTCGTGAAGATCACGTTTTCCGTCAGCGTCGAGATCGCGTTCGGGTTGGTCTTCACGCCGGTGCCCGGCGCGACGCCGAAGAAGCCGGCTTCCGGGTTGATCGCGTACAAGCGTCCGTCGCGGCCGGGCTTCAGCCATGCGATGTCGTCGCCGATCGTCGTGACCTGCCAGCCGTCGAAGCCCTTCGGCGGGATCAGCATCGCGAAGTTGGTCTTGCCGCACGCGGACGGGAACGCCGCCGCGACGTGATACTTCTTGCCGGCCGGCGACGTCACGCCGAGGATCAGCATGTGTTCGGCGAGCCAGCCCTGGTCGCGGCCCATCGTCGACGCGATGCGCAGCGCGAAGCATTTCTTGCCGAGCAGCGCGTTGCCGCCGTAGCCGGAGCCGAAGCTCCAGATCTCGCGCGTCTCGGGGAAATGCACGATGTACTTCACCGGGTTGCACGGCCACGGCACGTCCTGCCGGCCGGCTTCGAGCGGATGGCCGACGCTGTGCACGCACGGCACGTACGGGCCGTCCTCGCCGAGCACGTCGTACACGTCGCGACCCATGCGCGTCATGATCCGCATGTTCACCGCGACGTACGGGCTGTCGGACAGCTCGACGCCGACGTGTGCGATCGGCGAGCCGAGCGGGCCCATCGAGAACGGCACGACGTACAGCGTGCGGCCGCGCATCGCGCCGCGGAACAGGCCGTCGAGCGTTTCGCGCATTTCGTCGGGCGCGATCCAGTGGTTGGTCGGGCCGACGTCGTCGCGCGACGCGGCACAGATGAAGGTGCGATCCTCCACGCGCGCGACGTCCGACGGATCGGACTGCGCCAGATACGAATTGGGACGCTTCGCGGGATTGAGCCGCTTGAGCGTCCCCTGGTCGACCATTGCCTGGCAGAGCGCGTCGTATTCGGCTTGCGAGCCGTCGCACCAGACGACGCGTTCGGGTTCGGTAAGTTCGGCGATGCGCGTCACCCAGTCGATCAACCCGCGATGCTTGACGAATGCCGGGGGTGCGATCTTCGGGCCGTGTGTCACTTCGGCCATGGTGTTTCGCTGCATGAGAGTGTCTCCAGAATTATCGGGCACGGATGGGGGGAGCGGGCCGGGCCCGCGAGATGGGGAAGCGATTCGGGAGGCAGGTTGCAGCGTTCACGGCGCGCAGGACGAAACGCGCGAGCGGGGCGCGTACCGGAGCCGTGATGCGGGCGAGAGGGCTGGATGTCTCGTTGGAATATGCGAACGCGTGTTTCGCCATGCATGCAACCTGACTTACGACTACATGCAGGCCAGCATACCATCGCAGAAGTCGCATTGGCGTTGCGCTGCAGCAAGAACGCCTTGCGAAAGCGGCCGGGCACGCACGTTGCATGCGCGTAATTTTTACTGAAACTGTTTCAGCGCGGCTCGGGCCGGATCGGCGCACAGCGCCGTCCGGCAAGGGTTTCGCGGCGACGGAAAAACCGGCGCGAAATGATGGAATGCAACGAACGTGCCTGCATCGGCCGCATATTCACGTTTTCGCTACTGCGGCAAACCCTGAATTAGGTTGCGTACACAAACATCTGATCAGATTGCGCGCAACACGTCCTGCTCAAACCGGCGCCCCCGGCAATCCGGGGTAATACGCGCCCGCCGCCATCCCGCCGTCGACCGACAGTTCCGCGCCGTTGCAGTACGACGCATCGTCGCTTGCGAGGAACAGCGTCGCGCGCGCGATTTCTTCCGGCAGCCCGACGCGCTGCAGCGGCACGTGCGCGTAGTGCCGGTTGACTTCGTCGAGCGGCGCGCCGGTCGGGTTCGACATCGCGGTGTTCACGCCGCCCGGGTGGATCGAGTTCACGCGCACGCCCTGGTGGCCGAGTTCGAGCGCGGCGACCTTCGTGAGCCCGCGCACGCCCCACTTGCTCGACACGTAGGCGGCCAGCGCATTGACGCCGCGCAACCCGTCCACCGACGAGATGTTGACGATCGAGCCGCTGCGCTGCGCAGTCATCCGCGGCGCGATCGTGCGGATGCCGACGAACGTGCCGACCAGGTTGATCGACACCGCCCGCTCGAAATCGCGCTTCGACAGCTCGGTGATGCCGCCGAACACCAGCACCGCCGCGTTGTTGACGAGCACGTCGATGCGGCCGAACTGCTCGACCGTCGCGTCGGCGACGCGCGCCCAGTTCGCCTCGTCGGCGACGTCGAGCCGCATGAAGCGCGCCGCCTCGCCGAGTTCCCGCGCGAGCGCCTCGCCCTCCGTGTCGAGCACGTCGGCGATCACGACGCGCGCGCCTTCCGCGACGAACAACCGGCACGTTTCCGCGCCCATTCCGCGTGCCCCGCCGGTGACGATCGCCACCTTGCCTTCCAGTCGAGCCATCCTTTCCTCCGTTCGATTCGCCGGCGCGGCGCGCATCGCGCGTCGCACGCTGCCGGCCATGTTCAGCGCCATGCGGCCCGGGCCGCCGGCGGTCATCCCCAGTAGGCCTGCCCGCCGTCGAGCGGCAGCGTCGCGCCGGTCAGGTACGCGGCATCGCGGCTCGCGAGAAACACGATCGCGCGGCCGATGTCGTGCTCGCAGTCGCCGATGCGGCCGAGCGGAATCGTCCGGAAGAACGCGGCCGCTTCCTGCGGATTCGCATCGACCCAGCCCTTCAGCCCCGGCGACAGCGCGTGCGGCGCGACCGCGTTCACGCGGATGCCGTCCGTGCCCCACTCGCAGGCCGCCGCGCGCGTGAGCGCGCGGATCGCTTCCTTGGTCGCCGCATATGCGCCGTAGCCCGACGCATCCCAGCGCACCGCGGCCGACGACGCGAAGTTGACGATCACGCCGTCGCCCTTCAGGTGCGGATGGCACGCGCGCATCATCCGCAGCGTCGCGAGCGGGCCCGATTCGAGCCCGGCGAGAAACGCGTCGTCGGTCACGTCGAGCAGGCGGCCGAGCGGCACCACCTGCGCGTTGTTGACCAGGATCTGCACGCCGCCGAAATGCGCGACGACGCGGCCGACGCAGCGCTCGATCTGCGCGGCGTCCATCACGTCGCAGACGAACGGCTCGGCGACGCCGCCGCGCCGGCGGATGGTTTCGCAGGTCGAAAGCAGCTTGTCGCGCGTGCGGCCGACCACCGCGACCCGCGCGCCCTCGGCCGCGAGTGCCGATGCGACGCCCTCGCCGACGCCCTGCCCCGCGCCGGTCACGAGCGCGACCTTGTCGTTCAGGATGCCCATGCGCGCCCCTTACGCGACGATCGCCGGATGCGCCTGCACGGGGCCACCGAGCAGGTCGCGATACGACGGCGGCTGCTTGCCGTCGAGATCGGCGACGCCATACTTGAGCGCGGCTTCCGCGCCGACCAGCACCTGGCCGGACAGCGCCATGCGGTCCGGGTCCGAATACACCGCATGAATCACGCGGCCGGTGAACTCGGGGCTTTCGGCGACGAGCGAGAATGCCTTGTACAGATCCGGGTGCTCCTCCCACACGCGCGTCGTGCGCTCGGTGCGCAGCGGCCCCATCCAGATCGACACGGCCGCGACGTCGAACGGCTTCAGGTCGACGGCCATGTCCTTCGCGAACTTGTCGACGCCCACCTTCTGCGCGCCGTATGCGGCGCCGTGCATGTAGCAGCTCGCGCCGAACGACGACGTGAACGCGATCAGCCCGTTGCGGCGCTTCGCCATCAGCGGCGCCGCATGCCAGCTCGCGACGTACGCGGAGCGCAGGCCCACGTCGAGGATGTTCACGAGATCGAGCGACTTCTCCCAGAACGGGCCCGGCTGGATCAGTTCGTCATGCAGATAAGTCGCGTTGTTGACGAGGATGTCGAGCCGGCCGCTGTCGCGCTCGACGCGTTCGAACAGCGCCTTCACCTGCGCGTCGTCCGCGTGGTCGCACGGCACCGCGATGCCGCGGCCGCCGAGCGCGTCGATCTCGCGCGCCGTCGCGTGGATCGTGCCGGGCAGCGGCGCGTCGCCCTCCCGCTGCGAGCGGCCCGTCACATAGACGGTCGCGCCCGCCGCGCCGAGCGCGCGCGCGATGCCGCGGCCCGCGCCGCGCGATGCGCCGGTCACGACCGCGACCAGCGTGTCGTCGTTCCGAGTCATGTTCGGTGTCTCCTGTTCGGTGCTGTGCGTCGGAATGTCGATGAAGCCCGCAAGACGCGGAAGGGTCAGGCGGCCGGCGGCTGCGCGCCGGCGAACAGCACGCCCGGCGCGTCGCCTTCGTAGCGTGCGCTCAGCGTCGACGTGACGACGCAGCGCGTCGCGGCGATCTTCCATTCGCCGCCGGCCTTCCGGTATTCGTCTTCGTAGTACGCGCCGAGCCGCGTGAGCGTGCGCGCGTGCGTGTCGATCATCTGGTAGTGCAGGCCCCACGTGCCACGTGCGTGCGTGTCGTCGAGCACGGCGATCTCCGGGTTCACGCCGTGATGCATCTCGACGATGTGCGGATGGCAGCCGAGCCGCTCGAACACGTCGACGAGCGCGTCGCGATCGTCGAACACGCCGATCCGGCCGTAGTCGATGCGCACCGCACCGGGCGCGAAGCAGTCGCGCATCCCTTGCGGGTCCTTGCGGTCGCAGCACGTGAAATAGCGCGCTTTCAGGCGGCGGATCGCGTCGGCGTCCTCGAGCCTGCGCAGCCGCGTCTCCAGCGATTCGATGGGCGTCATGCCGTCTCCTGGGTGTCGACGCAGGCGGGTGCGATGCGTCGATGCCAAGGTACAGGCGCGCCGGCGGGCGGCCATCACCCGTTCGGACGAAACGGCGGCGGCCCGGCCCGCGCGAGCGCGCGTTCATCCGATCGGACGATGCGATGCGGCGGCGTTCGTTCCTACCATCCGTCGACACCACCACGAGGCGCGGCGATGGACGACACGACCCGGACGCTCCACGAATTCGAGCAGATCCGCCAGCTGAAATACCGCTACTTCCGCGCGGTCGACACGCACGACTGGGCGCTGCTCGCGCAGTGCCTCACGCGCGATTGCCGCGCACGCCTGTACGGCGGCAAGTACGCGTACGACGGCCGCGACGCGTTCGTCGCGAGCCTGCGGGCGCTGATCGGCAAGCCGACCTTCCTGACGATGCATCACGGCCATCATCCGGAGCTCGCGCTCGTCGCGCCCGATCGCGCGCGCGGCACCTGGTTTCTCGAGGATCACGCGATCAATCTCGACGAAGACTGGCTGCTGCACGGCACCGCGTTCTACGACGACGAATACCTGAAGCAGGACGGCGTGTGGCGCATCGACGCGACGCGCCACGAGCGGCTGTTCGAGAGCGTGACCGCGCCGATCCCGCCGTCGTTCACGCTCACCGCGAACCGTTTCGCGCCCGCCGCACCGGCGCGCGCCCCACGCTGAACGCCGGCGGCCGCGCCGCCGAATCCGTCATTTCCCTCTGGAGGAGACCGAGCAATGGAAAAAGTGATTTACGTGTTGTGGCGCGACCCGCAGGCCGCGCCCGAGCCGTGGAGCCGCGCGGTGCGCGCGCAGCTCGCGGACAAGCTGCTGTCGCTCGGCGCGCACGGCGTGCAGGTGAACGTCGCCGATGCGGACGTGGCGCCGGCCGCCGCATTGAAGCAGATCAACACGCATCCCGGCATCGACGGCATCGCAGCGGTGTGGCTCGACAGCGCGAACCCGATGTTCCGCCAGCCGTTCGACGACGCGGTGCGCGCGGCGGTGCCGCACATGGCCGCGTATCTCGTCACCGAATCGCAGCCGATTCCGAACACGCGCTTTCCCGCGCGGCCCGGCGAGCGCACCCGCGGCTTTTCGCAGCTCGCGTTCCTGAAGCGGCCGCCGCGCCTCACGCATGAAGCATGGCTCGACGTGTGGCACAGCCATCACACGCGCGTCGCGATCGACACGCAGGACAACTTCCTGTACGTGCAGAACGTGGTCGTGCGCGCGCTCACGCATGCGGCGCCCGGCTACGACGCGATCGTCGAGGAATGCTTCCCGGCCGCCGCGATGACCGATCCGCATGCGTTCTTCGATGCGCTCGGCGACGACGAGAAATTCCAGCGCAACGTCGCCGAGATGATGGACAGCTGCGCGCGCTTCATCGACTTCGACAAGATCGACGTGGTGCCGACGAGCCAGTACGTGCTGAAGGCCGTGCGCGGCTGAGCCGGCGCGATCCGGGGGCGCAGGCGTTCCCGGATCGCCCTTTCCCCTGTCGAATGCGCGGAAGCGGCGCCAGCCGCACACCCGCCTCGAATCGGCCGCCCGGCCGACATGCGACTCGACAACACGCCCCCTTCCCGGGTCGGCCGCACGCCCGGCCGGCAGTCGTTTCGTCACGTCAAAGACGAAACGTCTAGAATTATACAAACCATCGAGATATACTCGCGGACATCCTTCCCCGATGCGATGCGCACATCGCGGTTCCGTTGATTCGTTGGACCAGGACGACATGAGCGACTACCCGGTTTTCGAACGGCTTTGCACGCTGCTGAACACGTCCGGCGCGCGGTTTCGCGTGCTGGAACATCCCGCGGAGGGCAAATCCGACGCGATCGCCGCGCTTCGCGGCACGGCCCCCGGCCAGGGCGCGAAGGCGATGCTCTGCACGTTCAAGGACGGCGGCGACGCCACGGTGCTCGCGGTGATTCCCGGCAACCGCAAGGTGGATTTCCGGAAGATCAGCGACGTCGTCGGCCGCCGGAAAGCCACCCTCGCGCCGCCCGAACTGGCCGCCGAGATCACGAACTGCGTGATGGGCGCCGTGCCGCCGTTCTCGTTCGGCGACGGCGTGACGCTCGTCGTCGACCCGGCGCTGGTCGAGCGCAACGCCGAAATCGCGTTCAACGCGGGCCGCCTCGACCGCTCGGTCGTGCTCGACGCGGCCGACTACGTGCGCATCGCGCAGCCGCTGCTGGCCGACATCACACGGCCGGACGACGCAAGCTGATGCACGCCTCCACCCCGGACATCCTCTCGACCATGGCCAAGCCCAACGTCAAATCGGAGCAGGCATCCCTGCTCGAACAGGTGCAGCAGATCGCGCAAGGGCTCGGCGAGATGTTCGCGCCGTTCACCGAAGTCGTGGTGCACGACCTGCGTACGCCGAAGCACGCGATCCTCGCGATCCACAACAACCTGTCCGGGCGCGCGGTCGGCGATCCGGCCACCGAGCTCGGCCTCGCGCGCATCGCCGACGACGACTATCCGCAGGTGCTCGCGAACTATCCGAACCGGCTCGCCGACGGCCGCACCGCGAAGAGCACGTCGATCGGCATCAAGGATTCCAGCGGCCGCTACATCGCGGCGCTGTGCCTGAACGCCGACGTCACGCTGTTGCGCGGGATCCAGGGCATGCTGAGCCAGTTCTGCGCCACCGACGGCACGCCGGCCCGCGAAACGCTGGACCCGGCCAACGCGGACGCGATCCGCGAACGCATCGACGCGTTCGCGATGAACCTCGCGACCACGCCGCAAGCGCTGAAGACCGAGCAGCGCCGCGAACTGATGCAGGCGCTGAAGGCGGACGGCTATCTGGAAGTGCGGCGCTCGATGGAGATCGTCGCACAGCATCTTGGCGTGTCGCGCGCGACGGTGTACAACGATGCGAGATGACGCCCGCCTGCTGCTGCTCGACAAGGACGACGTCGAGCGCCTGCTCGTCGTCGACGACGTGCTGACGGCCGTCGAGCATGCATTCGAGCTGCACCGGCTGCGCGACGGCCGCGTGTTCCCGGTGATCCGCGAGCCGCTCGCGACCGGCGGCGTGTTCGGCATCAAGGCCGGCGACGTGCCGTCCGAAGCGCTGCTGGGGTTCAAGGCGGCCGGCTTCTGGCCGTCGAACCGCGCGCTGGGCGGCGAACCGCACCAGGCGACCGTGATGCTGATCGATCCGGCCACGGGCCGCCCGCGCTGCGTGATCGACGGCAATGCGATCACGACGATGCGCACCGGCGCGGCCGGCGGCCTCGGGCTGCGCGCGCTGGCGCGCCCCGACAGCCGCAGCCTGTGCGTGTTCGGCACCGGCGTGCAGGCGCGCATTCAGGTGACGTTTGCGCTGCGCATGCTGCCGGCCATCGCGACCGTCCGCTATGTGACCGCGAGCGGCGCCGCCGATGCCCGCTTCGAGGCGCCGTTCCGCGACCGCTGCGCGGTGCTGCACGCCACACACGCCGACGACGCGGTGGCGGCGAGCGACGTCGTGATCACCGCGACGCCGGGCGGCGGCCCGCTGTTCGGCCTGGATGCGGTGCAGCCCGGCACGCATCTCAACTGCGTCGGTGCCGATACGGCGGGCAAGCGGGAGCTGCCCGAGGGGCTGCTCGAACGCGCCCGGCTGTTCGTCGACGATCTCATCCAGGCGCGCCGGATCGGCGAAGCGCAATGGGCGCCCCGCGTCGACTGCGTCGAACTCGGCGACGCGCTCGTCGCCCCCGATGTCTTCAAGCGCGGGCCGCAAGACATCACCGTATTCGACATGACCGGCCTCGCGCTGCAGGACCTGACGGTCGCGCGGATGCTGGTCGAGCGGGCCGACCAGGCCGGCGTCGGCACGCGCGTGCGGTGGCCATGGTGACGCCTTCGTCCACCGCGCCGCGCGCTGCCTCGGAACCTGTCGAGGCGGACAACTCGCCCCGATGCGTGCATCGCGCACGCAAAACTGTTGGCCGCCTGCACTGCGCAGGCGGCCGTTCCTGATCCATTCCCTTGAGCGAGTGTTCGATGAATCAGCTGCCCCTCCCCACCTACGCCGACGTCGCCGCCGCCGCGGCCCGCCTCGAAGGCTTTGCGCACCGCACGCCGGTAATGACGTCGCGGACGATCGACGAGGAACTTGGCGCGCAGGTGTTCTTCAAGTGCGAGAACCTGCAACGCATGGGCGCATTCAAGTTCCGCGGCGCGTTCAACGCGCTGTCCCGCTTCAACGAGGAGCAGCGCCGCAACGGCGTGGTCGCGTTCTCGTCCGGCAACCATGCGCAGGCGATCGCACTGTCGGCGCGGCTGCTCGGGATGCCGGCGACGATCGTGATGCCGAACGACGCGCCGGCCGCGAAGGTTGAGGCGACCCGCGGCTATGGCGGCAACGTCGTGATGTACGACCGCTACACGGAGGATCGCGAGCAGATCGGCCGCGATCTCGCCGAGCGTCACGGGCTCACGCTGATCCCGCCGTACGATCACCCGGACGTGATCGCGGGCCAGGGCACCGCGGCGGCCGAGTTGTATGCGGACGTCGGGCCGCTCGACGCGCTGTTCGTGCCGCTCGGCGGCGGCGGCCTGTTCTCCGGTTCGGCGCTGGCGACGCGCGAGCTGTCGCCGGGCGCGCGGCTGTACGGCGTGGAGCCCGAGGCAGGCAACGACGCGCAGCAGTCGTTCCGCTCCGGCTCGATCGTGCACATCGACACGCCGAAGACCATCGCGGACGGCGCGCAGACCCAGCACGTCGGCAACCTGACGTTCCCGATCATCCGGCGCGAGGCCACCGACATCCTGACGGCCACCGACGCGCAGCTGATCGACTGCATGCGTTTCTTCGCAATCCGTATGAAGATTCTGGTCGAGCCGACCGGCTGCCTCGGCCTGGCCGCCGTGCGGCAGATGAAGGATCAGCTCAAGGGCAAGCGCATCGGCGTGGTGATCAGCGGCGGCAACGTCGACCTCGAGAAGTTCTGCGCGCTGGTGGCGCAGCCGGCGTAACGGTTCGGGCGGGTGAACGCGTGGCGCGCTCGCCCGCCCGAATGAAGCCGAAGCATGCTGTCATGCACTCGACAGCCGCATCTTCACGCGGCGTTAAGTTTCGCGACCTAGACTGATTGAGTTGTCTCGCGGTTTTGTCGCGCAAGGAGTTGCCATGAACACGCACGCGATCGCCGCCGCCCTGGCGGCCGTTTCCCTTTCGGCGCTCGCTCAACCGGGCATGTCGCCGTCCGGTTCCCCGCCCCCCGCGCCATCGCGCGCCGACGTGACGCAAGCGGCCGCGCATGCGCCCGCCCCACGCGGTTTCGTGCTCGCGAAGATCGATCAGAACAATACCCCGCCCGATCGCGGCGGCGACCCGAGCGGCCGGCAACACGCCGGCACGCGGATGTAAGCGCGCGACGGCGCGGGCTGCGTCCGTTCCGTCAGAACGACGGCAGTGAAGGATCGCGCGCGGCGAGGATATCCGCCGTGCGCCGCTGCAGCGCGCCGTCGATCGTCCCGGGTTGCGGAATCAGCCAGTAGCGCCCGTCGCGAATGCCGTCGAACACCCGCTCGGCGAACGCGTCGGGCGTGAGCCCGTGCGCGCTCAGCATCGTGCGCATCGTGTCGACGAAGCCGCGCACCTCGGGGCGGTCGAGCGTATCGCCGAACGGATCGCTGAAGATCGCGCTCTGCACGGGCCCCGGCGCGAGCAGCGACACGCCGACCGGCGCGCCGAGCATCTTCAGTTCTCCGTACAGCGATTCGGTGAGCGCGACCACCGCGAACTTGCTCGCCGAGTAAGGCGACATCAGCGGGCTCGGCAGGAACCCGCCGACCGACGCCGTGTTGACGATGTGCGCGCGCACGTTGCGTTCGAGCATGCGCGGCACGAAGCTGCGGATCCCGTTCAGCACGCCGTGCACGTTGATCGCGAAACTGCGTTCGAAGCGTTCCGGCGTGATTTCCCAACTGAAGCCGGTCGCCATCACGCCGGCATTGTTGAACAGCAGGCCGACGCCGCCGAAGCGCCGCCAGGTGGCCTCGGCCAGCGCGTCGACCGCGTCCGGCCGGCTGACGTCGGTCGGTACGCACAGCACGTCGGTGTCGAGCGTCGCGGCGAACGCGTCGAGCCTGGCCGGATCGAGATCGGCCAGCACGACGCGCATGCCGAGCGCGGCCGCGCGGCGCGCGAGCCCGCTGCCGATGCCGCTGGCCGCGCCGGTGATCACGGCGGTGCCGCCGTCGAAGCGAAGCGATGCAGTCATGGTCAGAGTCCGGTCGGGTTGATGTGCGGATGCGCGTAGGCCGGGATCGACGGCGACGGCAGCGGTGTGCGCCCGTCGAGCGTGCGGACCTCGATCCCGTGCGCGAGCGGAAAGTGCAGGCTGTGCGCGATCACGCCGGTGCGTTCGCGCGCCGGCAGCCGGCAGAGCGCGAGCACGGTTTCGGCGAGGTAGGCGACGTCCTCGGTCGGATAGCCTTCCGGGATGTAGCGGGCCGCGCCCGGCGTGCGGATCGCGGTGCTCGGCGCGACGAGGTTCACCGCGATCCCGTCCGGCTCGAGCTCGGCGGCGAGCCCCTGCGTGAAGCGCGACAGCGCGGCCTTCGCCGCCGCGTAGACGGTCGCGCCGCCGGCCTGTGCGAACGCATCGAACGGCCGCAGCGGCGGCAGCGCGGTGACCGAGCCGATGTTGACGATCCAGCCCGCGCCACGCGCGCGCATCAGCGGAATCGCCGCCTGCGCGAGCGCGAACGGAATGCGCAGGTAGTGCTCGATCGTGGTGTCGAACATCGCCATCGGCATCGTCTCGACGGGTGCGTAGTCGGCCACGCCCGCGTTGTTGACGAGGATGTCGAGCCCGCCGGCGGCCTCGGCCGCGCGGGGCACGAGCGCCGCGCGTTCGGCCGCGTCGGACAGGTCGGCCGCGAGCGGGATCGCGCGGCCGCCCGCCTGCTCGATCAGCGCGACGGTTTCGGCGAGCGTGCCGGCGACGGTCGCCGAATGCGCGAGGCTGCGCGCGGTCACCACGACGGTCGCGCCTTCGGCGGCGAGCCGCTGCGCGATCGCGCGGCCGATGCCGCGGCTCGCGCCGGTCACGAGCGCGCATTTGCCCGCGAGGGCCGGGTTTTGAGGGTGGGTCATCGTGTCTCCTTGGGTCTGTCGTCGGGTCGTTCGAATCGGTCAGCCGGCGATATCCGCAACGTGCAGCACCAGCTTGGTTTTCGCCTCGCCCGATTGAACGAGGTCGAGCGCGCGTGCCGCGTGTTCGAGCGGCAGGGATTCGAAACGCGGCACGCGCAGCCCACCGTGCGCGAGATGCGCGGCGATCCGGCCGAGCCGCTCGCCGCTCGGCATGCGGCTGTAGGTCATCGCGGTCCGCAGCCCGCGACGCGCCGCTTCGGCGGCGGTGGCGGCCAGCCGCGCCGCGTCCTCCGCAACGAGCGTCATGATGCTGACGAGCGTGCCGCCCGGCGCGAGCAGGTCGAGCGCATCGGGCAGCGTGCCGCAGCCGACCGCGTCGAGTACGAGGTCGACGCCGCCGGGCGCCCACGCGTGCACGGCGTCGCGCACCCGCTGTGCGCGGTAATCGATGCTCGCGGGGCAGCCGAGCGATTCGACGTAGGCGCGATTGGCCGCGCTGCACGTCGCGATCACGTCGGCGCCCGCGCTCGCCGCGAGCTGGATCGCGAACGTGCCGACCGCGCCGGCGCCGCCGTGGATCAGCACCTTCCGGCCCGCGCGCAGCCCGCCGTCGTCGAACAGGCCCGCCCACGCGGCAAGCGCCGGCGTCGGCACGGTGGCCGCTGCCGCGAAGCCGAGCGTGTCGGGCATGCGCACCACCGAGTCGTGGCGCACGGTCACGTATTCCGCATACGCGCCCCATTTGCCCGCGCCGACGTCGGTCTGCGCGAACACGCGCATGCCGGGCGCGAAGCCGGCGACGCCCTCGCCCGTCGCCTCGACGACACCAGCGACGTCGAAGCCGATCACGAACGGAAACGTGTACTGCATGAACGCGCCGAGATAGCCTGCGCGGCATTTCCAGTCGGCCGGGTTGACGCCCGCGCAGGCGACGCGGATCAGCACGTCGCCGGGGCCCGGCTCGGGGGGCGGCACGTCGCCGACGCGCAATGCATCCGCATCGCCGGTGCGGTCGATCAGGACTGCTCGCATCGTGCGGTCTCCTTCGGGGTATCGGTTGACGTAGCGTCGGATGGATCGCGCGGCACGCCCGCATCCACGTCCACGTCCGCGAGCAGGCTCGACGCCAGCGGGCAGAACGCGTGAGAAATCGCGTCGACGGTCCAGTCGGGGTGCTCGGCGTCGAAGCGGCGATCGACCCAGCCCCAGTGAAACGGATGCAGCAGGTATTCACCGAGCAGGTCGTCGAGCCGCGCGAATTCCTGCTGCCAGACGTGGGTCCACGCGCCGGGCGACGCGACCCGGCTCAGGCGCCAGTTGCGGATACCCGGCATGCAGGCCGGCATCCGCAGCAGCTCGCGCTCGAGCGCCGCGACCTGCGCGCCGGTGGCCTGCGCGCGGGTGCGCAGCATCAGCGTGCGCCAGACGCCGTCGCGCAGGCCCGGCTCGCGTGCGCCGCCGCCGATCGCTTGGCAACTGGCGGCGTCGATGCGTGCGATGCCGGGCAAGCGCGCGAGATCGGCGGCGGCCGATTCGGGCTCATGGAGGCTGTCGTCGGCCAGCAGGTCGAGCGTGTAGTCGCCGGCCCCCCAGCTCCCTGCGAGATTGCGCGACAGATGCACGCGGCGGATGCCGGGCAGCGCGCACGCATGTTCGTGCAATGCGCGTTCGGTTTCGGCCGCGTCGGCGCCGGCCGCAATGAAGACCTGCGCCGTGTCATGCCGCATGGCCGGCCTCCGGAACGGACGGCAGCGGCGCGTCCGCGTCGGTCATCACGTGGCGGCGTCGCGCGTCGCAGAGCGCGTCGACGCCGTCCCAGAACGCGACCACGTCGGCATCCGTCATCGCGCGCATCCGGTAGTAGGCCGGCGCGTCCGCCACGCGCCAGGACAGCCACAGCGTGTTGGGCTTGCCCGGCACCGCGACCGGCGGCGATACCCAGCGGCCGAGCAGCGTCAGGCCGCGCGCCGCATGCGCCGGCAGGTAACGCTCGCGCAGCAGCGCGAGCACGTCCGGTATGCGGGCCGGGGCGAGCGTGATTTCGTCGAGGATCTGGATCATTCGCGGGTTTTCCGTGGGGGATCGTCATCGTTTGCCGGTGGCGGCAGCGTTGCGTCGGGCGCGCCTACGCCGTTCGCGCGAGGACGCCAGCGCCCGGCATGGATACGATTCTTGCGTGTCGTCGGCGGGTCGACCCCTACCGGCCCGCTCAACGACCCCTACCGTGGCGCTCAAAACCGGGAACGCATCCGGGAACCGCTGCCGGATGCGCGTCGGACCTTGCTTCGGGATTCGTATGAACGATCGGACTTTGCCGGTGAACGGCCGGCTGCTGCCTGGGCTCGGCACCCGCCTGCTGAGCGAACTGGCGCGGAGCGGCGCGGCGCTGCACGACACCGACACCGCGCGGCGCGCGCATGAGATGACGCCGCGCGGCTTCGTCGCCCTTTACCGCGACGCGATCGAACGGCTGGAAGCCCAGGTCGCGCGCGGCGACGGCCATCCGCCGATGCGCAAGCAGGAGGTCGATCTGATGTGCCGTTGCCTGCTGAGCTGCCGCACGCTCGGCGAGGCCATCCGCTGCGCGCGCGCATTCGGCGCGATGCTGCATCCGCGCGCGGGCGCGCTGACACTGGCGGTGCGCGACGGACGCGCGCGCTTCGACATGGATTCCCTGCGCCGCACGCGCAGCGCAGCCGCGTGCCTGGTCGACCTGACCGGCCTGTTCTGCTACCTGCAACTGTTCGGCTGGTTGATCGGGCAGCCCGTGCGGCCGACCGAAGTCTGGCTCGGCCATCCACACCGCGACGATGCGGTGCCGCTGCTCGGGCTGTTCAATGCGCCGGTTGCGGTCGGCGGGAAAACCTACGGCTTCGCGTTCGATGCGACGCGCCTCGACTGCCGCGTGGTCAGGCAGCCGGCGGAGCTCGATGCATTTCTGGTGGACTTCCCGTTCCGCCTGATCGATGCCGCGCCGGCCGTCGTGTCATGGTCGCAGCGGGTTCGCGGCTTTCTCGATGCCGCGCTGGCGCGCGAGCAGGCGCTGCCCGCGTCGCGGGAACTGGCCGCGTGGCTCGGCGTCAGCGAGGCGACGTTGCGGCGGCGGCTGGCCGACGAAGGCGCGGGCTATCACGCGTTGCGCGAGCAATGCCTGGCCGACGGCGCGCAGCGGCGCCTGCGCGATACGGACTGGCCGATCACGCGAATCGCCGCGTCCCTCGGGTTCGGGGGCGAGGAAGCGTTTCGGCGCGCGTTCGTGCGCTGGACCGGCGAAGCGCCCGGCCGGTTCCGGCACAGCGCGCGAAAGGTGAAGGAAACCCCGGCACGCGCTTGAAGGGGTTGGCCGACGTCGCGGGCGGCGACGCCGAGCCTGCTCGACTGGCGACGCAGCGGATGTCCCGGCGGTTACGACTCGACGAACACATGCGGCGCCGGGCCGGACCAGTTGAGCATCACGTAACTGTTCACCAAGTTGGGCGGCCGATATTCCTGCGCGTCGCTCTTCTCGACCGGAACGGCGCCTGCCAGCAACCGTTGTACCGCGCGTTGGCTCAGGCGCAATCCGGGCGGAAAGTGCCGAACCGCCGATACAAACGAGGAAGACGCCCACGGCTGATGCTGAATGGCGAGCGGATTCGCCGTCACCGGCGGGATCTGATCGAAGAGCACGCCCACCGACGTGAGCCGGTAGCTCATCCAGAGCAGCGCGCCATAGGGCAGCCCCGATTCGCCGGATGCGTAGCCGCCGCCGACATCGGCGTGCGCGCCGGGAAACAGCACCTGTACCACGCCATCGCGCGGGGCCCAGATGGACGGCGTGAAATCGACCCGCTGCTCGTCGATCGCGAACGCCTGGAAGCCGTTCGCGACGCGCTCGCTCAGCGTGTTGTCCGCGAACTGGAATGCATCCAGCCGCTCGATCGTGCCATTCGCATTCTTGAGATCCGGAATGCCCAGCGCGCCGACGGTATCCCACACGCCGACCGCGCAGATATCCACGTCGGGCACGAACCTGAGCGGTGGCGACGGGCGCAGGCCGAGCTCAAAGCGGTCGTACAGGCTGGTGATGCCATCGGCCAGCGCATGCAGGATCCCGGACGCGCCGGAATGGAGCGACGACTTGTATTGCTGCCACGCGGCAAGGCCTGCGCTGTAGCTCGCGTCGGACCCGGCCTCCAGTTGCATCGTGGCCCAGTCGAGCAGCCCCTGCCGCGCCACGAAGCCGGCCAGTGCCCGGGCGGTATACGCGCCACGGCTGAAGCCGACGATGTAGATGCGGTCGCCGGGTTGATACTGGCGGGACAGGTACGTGTAGCCGCGCACGATACGCGCGATCAGTCCGATTCCGACCGCCCCCTCGACCATCCTGGCCAAAGCGTTCTTCGTATCGCCCACGCCGTGAATGTACTTCGCGGCCTGCGCGCCGTTGATCTGCCCCGCCGGCACCGACACTTCCTTTTCATTCTCGCCCGGCTCCAACGGCCCGGAGCCTTTCAGGTTTTCAAACACCAGTTGCACGTTGGTCGGCGTGGGACTTCCACCCGCGCCCCTGGCGTCCGGACCATTCCAGGTGCCGTCCAGACACAGAACGATGTTCTTGCTCATGTATTCCCCCGAACCGTGGCGATTGATCGTGTCCGTCAATCGGTTTGAACGAAATCGACCCCGCCGCGCGGCGCGATCGTTCCTTTCGATACCGTGATGTCGAGGCGTCGCGCCGTTTCGCCGAACGGCGTCATACACCCGATGCACGGCGCGAAACGCTCATGTATGGGTTGCGTTGCCGTGCTGGCTGCGTTTGTCAGGGTGTGCGGGCAGCGCGCCGCTCATGCGGAGATTGACCATCTTGCTCAATGTTTCGAACCAGAACGGCGCGCCCAGCGACACCGCGACGATCGTCAGCAAGAGCCCGGCCAGTTTCGTGAGCCACTCGCAGGGGGCGTTCTTCAGCACTGCCCATTTGGCGGTTGTCCATCCGAGCACCGCCTCGAGGTCGATGAATGCCTGGCGTCGCGCATCCGCGGCGATACCGCCCGGCGCGGCGCTCGCTCGCGACACGCGCGTCATGCCGTCCGCGCCGGCCTTCGGATCCTGCTGAACCACCTCGATGGCCGTGGCCGAAATCTGCGCGAGCAGCACCTTGTTGTGCGCGAACGCCGACGCAAGCGAAATCGTGTCGACATTCGCCGCGACGACGATCACGGACGCGATCACCATCAGCACGAATTGCGACCAGCGCTTGTACCAGCCGGTGACGCGTTGCATGACACTGCCGTACCACGCGTCGACGTTGGCGATGAACGCCGCGACATGCTGCTCGGCCGAGACGGTTTCCTGCCGCATGAGCGCGACGTCGCGACGGGCCTTCGCCAGCAGCAGCAACAGCGATTCGCTCGTGTGGCTCGAGGGCAGGCTGCGAACGGCCACCTCGATGTTCGCCAGCGGATCGGGGCATGCCGTGGCCAGCCGGCGCCCTGCTTCCAGCGCTTTCGACAACGCCTCGGTGGCGGCCTGTACCTGTTCGACGTGAGTGGGGGATTCGACGCGTTCCGCAAGACGATCGGCGGTATCGAAAGCGGCTTTTGCGGCTTGCGCGTCCTGTAGCCGCGCGTTCGCCTCCTGCAGCGCGACGCGGGTTCGCGCCATCGCCGCCTGCCTGACGGCCGGATCGGCTTCCTGCTGGGCCGCGTGGAATGCCTCTTTGCAGCGATCCGCCCGCGCCTGGAAGGCCGGCGAGATTGCCGCGCCTCGCGACGACAGCATGTCGACGAGCGCATGGGCGAACGTTGCCGATGACATGTAGGAAGGCCATCGATTCGCCTTCGTCGGAATCGCGGCATGTTGGGAAATGCTGCAGACCAGTCCGTGCGAATACAGTTGCTGCGCGAGACGCTTATATGACGGATCGTTAAGTAAATTTTTAATGCCGACGCAAAGTGTTTTTCCGCGATGATTCAGAACCCATGCAATCGCCTCGGTTATCGAAGAGCACACCAGGCTGATCGAAAGGTAAATGAATACCAGCCCCGTTGCAATCTCGAGGGTATTGGAGCCAAGCATGTCGGCCACCATCGATGTAGTAGTTTGCGCTTGATGACGATTTCGGCGTTTATCCCCGCGCCGCATGGAAGAAGAATAGTTTGGCGGCGCAGTCTGGGAATGATGGTTATCCCGAGTACTTCAATGTCGATCGATAATTTTACAGGCAGTAATGGTTGCGTATCGAAATTGAATGGCTCATGAATTAAATCACCAATTACGTGAATGGCGAATGCTCCGCCGATTTATCGAATATATCGGGATGGTTTTTCAGGAAATCATGCGAATCGATCGAATGCAATCGTCCGCGAGCTGCTGATAAATGCGCGTGCCGTTCGCCTTCGCCGCGATCTCCGCGTCGCTCAGCCGCCGCACCACCCGCCCCGGCACGCCCGCCAGCAGCACGCCGGGCGGCACGTCGTAGCCGGCCTTCACGAACGCGCACGCGGCGACGATCGTGCGCGCGCCGATCGTCGCACCGTCCATCACGACCGCGTTCATCCCGATCATCGTGTCGGGCGCGAGCGTCGCGCCGTGCACGATCGCGCCGTGGCCGACGTGGCTGTTCACGCCGAGCCGGCACGTCTCGCCGATGCCGACGTGCAGCACGCAGCCATCCTGCACGTTGCTGCCGTCCTCGATCACGATCGCGCCGAAGTCGCCGCGCAGGCTCGCGTGCGGGCCGATGTAGCAGCGCGCGCCGATCGTCACGTCGCCGATCACGACGGCGCTCGGGTGGATGTACGCGGACGCGTCGATGCGCGGTCGCATGCCGTTGAATTCGAAGCGCGCCATCGGTCGGGGGCGTGTGCGGAGATGACGGACGCCGCTCAGAGCGCCGCGGCCGCTTCCGGCACGAGCGTGAACAGGTCACCGACGAGGCCGTAGTCGGCCACGCTGAAGATCGGTGCTTCGGGATCCTTGTTGATCGCGACGATCACCTTCGAATCCTTCATGCCGGCCAGGTGCTGGATCGCACCCGAGATACCCACCGCGATGT
>NZ_PTXL01000018.1 GCF_004343775.1 Burkholderia sp. SRS-46
GGATCACGAGCGAAGGCTGTTCCTTGTCGACCAGCGCTTTCAAAATCTTCGCGACGCCGAGCGGCTCGACGCCGTCGTTCGACTCGACGAGGATCGCGCGATCCGCGCCGATCGCCAGCGCCGTACGTAGCGTTTCCTGCGCTTGCGCGACGCCCACCGACACCGCGACCACCTCCGTCGCGACACCGCCCTCCTTCAGCCGCACCGCTTCCTCGACCGCGATCTCGTCGAACGGATTCATCGACATCTTCACGTTCGCGACATCGACGCCCGACTGATCCGACTTCACGCCCACCTTCACGTTCGCGTCGACTACCCGCTTCACCGCCACCAGCACTTTCAACTGCGTGTCTCCTGTTCCGTTGCGAGGCCGCGCCGCGTCAGCGCGCCGTATATCCGCCGTCGATCACGAGCTCTGCGCCCGTCACGTAGCGGCCCGCCGGCGACACCAGGTACAGGATGCCGGCCGCGATGTCGCGCGGGCTGCCGATCTTGCCGAGCGGCACGTTCGTCTGCATGTAGTCGAACGCGGCGTCCGGATCCTGGCCCATGTGCCGGAACGCTTCCTCGAGCATCGGCGTGCGAATGTAGCCGGGGTGCACCGAGTTCGCGCGAATGTTCTTCGCCGCGTACAGCATCGCGTCGACCTTCGCCATCATCCGCACCGCGGCCTTCGACGCGTGATACGCAGGCACGTCGGGGCCGCCGACGATCCCGTACATCGACGACAGGTTCACGATCGACCCGCCGCCCGCCGCCTCGATAAGCGGAATCGCCGCGCGCGTGCACAGGAACACGCCGTTCACGTTCACGTCCTGCACGCGCTGCCACTGCGCGAGCGTGAGCTCGTGCGTCGGCACGTTGTGCCCTTCGATGCCCGCGTTGTTCACGAGCACGTCGAGGTGCCCGAAGCGCGCGACGATCTCGGCGAACACGCGCGCCACGTCGGCCTCCTGCGTCACGTCGAGCGACCAGAACGCGGCCTGGCCGCCCTGCGCGCGAATCTCCTCGACGAGCGCTTCCGCCGGCTGTGACAGCACGTCCAGGATCGCGACGCTTGCGCCGGCCGCGGCCAGCGTGCGGGCCGTCTCCGCGCCGATGCCGCGCGCGCCGCCGGTGATCGCGGCAACCTTGCCGCGCAAGTCGAACAGTGCTTCGATCAGGTTCATTTCGTCTCCGTTGGTTTTCGTCAGGGCCATCCGCGTTATCGCGCATCCCGCGTCGCGAGGAAATCGAGGCATTCCCGGTTGAAGGTGTCGGCATGCTCGACCATCACCCAATGGCCGCAGCGGTTCATCAGCACAAAGCGCGCGTCGCGGCAGTGCTCGAGGAACTTAAGCGCGCCGGCCACCGGGTTGAAGCGATCGTCCGTGCCCCAGAAACCGAGCACCGGGCAGCGCACGTCGCCGAGCGCGCCGGTCAGGTTCGGCACGCTCATCGTCGACAGCACCTCGGTCGGCTGCTCGACGCACACCTTCATCCGCTCGTCGACCAGCGCGTCGGTGACGATCGCCGGATCGTGCACCAGCAGCGTCAGCAGTTCGCGCATCGTGTCGCGATTCATCTGCCGATTGGTGAACAGCTGCACCATCCGCTGGATCCCTTCCATCCGGAAATAGGTGTCGCGATCCTCGACGCCGCCGGGCGCCATCATGATCAACCCGTCGACGCGCGCCGGGTGATCGAGTGCGTATTTCAGCGCGATCGCGCCGCCGAGCGAGTTGCCGAGCAGCACCGCCGGGCCGACGCCGAGCGCGTCGAGCTGCGCATGCAGCGCGTCGACGAAGAAATCGAGCGTATACGCGACGTCGGACGGCTTCGACGACTGCCCGTAGCCCGGCAAGTCGACGACGATCGCGCGATGGCCGGCCGCCGCGAACGCCGGGTAGTTGTGCTTGAAGTTGCTGAAGCCGCTCGCGCCGGGCCCGCTGCCGTGGATGAACACCACGGGCCGGCCCGTGCCCGCCTCGAAATGGTGGAGCCGCAAGCCGCCGCGCACGTCGGTGTAGACGCCGTCCGGCGGGGTCGTGGGGGTGATCATCGGTGCTTGTCTCCTTCGTCGGTCGCGGGGATGCGTATCCGGATGATTGCGTCTCGGGCCCCGGCCGGCATCATCCTTTCAGACTACGAAGCCTGGCGTGGATCTTCCTATCATCGGCTGCACCTGAGATGGAGACAGACCCATGAACGGATTCGACTACAGCGGCAAGACGGTGCTCGTGACGGGCGGCACCAAGGGCATCGGGCGGCGCATCGCCGAACGCTTTCTCGCGGCGGGCGCGCGGGTATTCGTCTGCGGACGCAGCGCGCCCGACACGCCGCCCGCGGCCGGCGGCCGCGAAGCGGCCTTCATCGCGGCCGATCTGCGCGACATCGAGCAGGTCGACGCGATGCTCGACACGATCCGCCGCGCCGCCGGCGGCCTCGACGTGCTCGTCAACAACGCGGGCGGCTCGCCGTTCGCGCTCGCGGCCGATGCGTCGCCGCGCTTCACCGAGTCGATCGTACGACTGAACCTGATCGCGCCGCTGCAGCTCGCGCAGCGCGTGAACGCGCTGATGCAGCCGCAGCCGGACGGCGGCGTGATGCTGTTCATCGCGAGCGTCAGCGCGTCGCGGCCGTCGCCGGGCACGGCTGCCTACGGCGCCGCGAAAGCGGGCCTCGTCAACGCGGTGAGCTCGCTCGCGGTCGAATGGGCGCCGCGCGTGCGCGTGTGCGCGATCAGCCCGAGCCTCGTGCATACCGACGCCGCCGCCGACGGCCACTACGGCGACGCCGACGCACTCGCCGCGATCTGCGCGACGATTCCCGCCGGCCGGCTCGCGACACCCGACGATGTCGCGTCCGCGTGCCTGTTCCTTGCGTCGCCCGATGCGGCCTATGCATCCGGCGCGAACCTGCGCCTCGACGGCGGCGGCGAACGGCCCGCGTTCCTCGTTGCCGCGCAATCCGCGCCCCGTTGACCGGCATCGCGAACCGCTCCTAGGGAAGTCCTCTAGTTCATTTTGACGATTCCCTGCTACCGCGATCTCCCTACTCTGCCTCTCACGACCACACACAGAGTCGACCGTCGTCGATACCCCAGAGGAGACACCATGCAACAACGGATTTCGCGCCGTACCGACACGCGGGCCACCGCCCGGCTGTCGACGCTGGCCGCCGCGCTGCTCGCATGCGCCCCCGCGGCACATGCAGGCAACACGATCGAGCTCGGCGCCGACACGACGCTGGACTACATGGTCCAGCTTCAGTACAGCCTGGGCATGCGCACCCGCGCGCCGAGCGGCAACGTGCTCGTGCCGGCGAACGTCAACGGCGACGACGGCGATCGCAACTTCGCGAAGAACAAGCTGATCCAGAACCAGGTCAGCGTGCTCGGCGAAGTGAACCTGAAGCACGACGACTGGGGGGTGTTCGTCCGCGCCGATACGTTCTACGACCAGGCGTACCACCGCCCGAACTACAACGACTCGCCCGGCACGGTGAATCACACGGGGCAGTTCAACAACTTCACGAGCGATGCGCGCTACTGGTCGGGCGGCCACACGACGCTGCTCGCCGCGTATGCGTACAACACCTTCAAGATCGGCGCGACGAGCCTGAACGTGAAGGTCGGCGACCAGGTGGTCGCGTGGGGCGAGAGCCTGTTCTTCCCGAACATCGCGGGCGCGCAGGGCCCTGCCGATGCGACCAAGTCGTACGTCGCGGGTGCCGAGGTGAAGGACATCCTGCTGCCGGTGCCGCAGATCTCGACGCAGTGGCAGATCACGCCGAACTTCAGCCTGCTCGCGTACTACCAGTTCGCATTCAAGGAGAACCGCCTCACCGCGCCGGGCAGCTACTGGAGCTATTCGGACGTGGTCGGCCCGGGCGCGCAGTTCATCATCGGCCCGGGCGGCATGATCATTCCGCGCGGCCCCGACGAGAAGCCGAGCGCGCGCAACCAGTGGGGCATCGGCGCGCGCTTCCGCGTGTTCGGCGACACCGAGCTCGGCGTGTATCACCTGCACTACAACGACATGAACCCGAGCGTCGTCACGTCGTTCTACCCGACGCTGCAGTACCAGCAGACCTACTTCAGCAACGTCAAGCTGACCGGCGTGAGCTTCTCGACGCAGGTCGGCCCCGTCAACGTCGCGGGCGAAGCGTCGTACCGCCAGGGCGCCGCCGTGCTCGTCAACACGCCCACCGGCGCGCAGGCGACGCGCGCGAACGTCACGCAGGTCAACCTGTCCGGCATCTACTCGATCGGGCCGAGCTTCCTCGCGAATTCGCAGTCGCTGATCGGCGAAATCACGTACGTGCATGCCGGCGGGATCTCCGCCGTCGGCGGCTCGACCACGCTCGCGAACTCGCGCAACGCGCTCGCGCTCGAGGTGGCGTGGACGCTCAGCTACAAGAACGTGTTCAACGGCTGGGATCTCGACGTGCCGCTCACCTACACGCACGACCTGACCGGCACGTCGCCGCTCGCGGGCGCGGTGGGCTCGCTCACGGGCCAGGGCGACCACCGCATCACCGCGGGCGTCACCTTCACGCGGCTCAGCAACCTGTCGCTGTCGCTCGTCTACGCGAAGTTCCTCGGTTCGCCGAACCCCGTCACGCGTCCGCTCGCGGATCGCGACTACGTGCTGGCCACGGCGACCTACCACTTCTGAGCGGCCCGGCCGCTCGTCACTCAGCAAGCAGAGGATAGTCATGAAGCGAATTCGTCTCCCCCTCCTTCGCGCCACGGCGATGGCCGCCTGCGCGCTCGTCGCGACGGCGTCGTTCTCGAAGATCACGCAGGACGACCTGAAGGCGCTCGACGGCCAGCTCACGCCGATGGGCGCCGTGCGCGCCGCGAGCAAGGACAGCAGCGTGCCCGAGTGGTCGGGCAAGTGGCTCGGCACGCCGCCCGACGTGCAGTACAAACGCGGCGGCCGCTACCCCGATCCGTTCGCGAGCGAGAAGCCGCTGTTCACGATCACCGCCGAGAACATGGCGCAGTACGCGGAACACCTCACCGACGGCCAGAAGGCGATGTTCAAGCGTTATCCGGCCACGTTCAAGATCAACGTGTATCCGAGCCATCGCGACTTCCGCTACACCGATGCCGTCTACAAGGACATCCGCACGTACGCGCCCGATTCGACGATGACGACGGACGCGAACGGCCTCACGAACGCGCCGCCGCAGGTGCCGTACCCGATCCCGAAGACCGCGGCCGAACTGCTGTGGAACCAGCGCTTCTCGTCGGCGATCGGCACCGAGCAGGCCACCTACGACCAGGCGGTCGTGTATTCCGACGGCAACATCGCGTGGGGCAAGGTGCGCTACGACATCTACTCGCCGCGCAACGTCGGCAAGTACGACGTGAAGAGCGACCTGAACAACCGCACCTTCTACCGCAACGCGACCGAGCTGCCGCTGTCGGACCGCGGCTCGCTGATCGTCGGCTTCACGAACTGGGACAAGGCCGGCGCGGACAACTCGTCGCGCACGTGGATGTACAACCCCGGCACGCGGCGCGTGCGCCAGGCGCCGGAATACGGCTACGACCAGCCGCAGGGCCCGGGCGGCTTCCGCACGGTGGACGACGACCGCCTGTATAACGGGCCCGGCGACCGCTACGACTGGAAGATCGTCGGCAAGCGCGAGGTGTACGTGCCGTACGACAACTACAAGGCGATGGACAGCGCGGTGAAGTACGGCGAGCTGCTGACCAAGGGCCACGAGAACCCGTCCTGCATCCGCTACGAGCTGCATCGCGTGTGGGTGCTGCAGGCGACGCTGAAAAACGGCTATCGCCACCAGTACGCGAAGCGCGTGCTGTACATCGACGAGGATTCGTGGATGACGATGCTCGCCGACAACTACGATGCGCGCGGCCAGCTGTGGCGCACCAACGTCGCGACGACGTTGTATGCATATGACGCGAAGACGTTCTACCCGGGCGTCGTGTTCTTCCACGACCTGATCTCGGGCGCGTACATGGCGGACCGCCTGACCAACGAAGGGCCGATGCCGAAGCTCGACAACAGCCCGCAGTTCACCGAGGCGTATTTCTCGCCGGACGCGATCCGCAGTTCGGGCAACTGACCGCCTCACTTCCCGCAGCGCGCCGGGGCCCTGCTCCGGCGCACGACGCCGCCCGCGACGGCGGCCTTTTCCATTTCGAGGGCCTTCCATGTCTTCCCGCTTGCATACGGCGCTCGGCGACGAGCTGTACGCCGCGTGGCGCACCCGCGCGCCGGTCGCGCCGCTGTCGAGCCGGCCGCGCCGGCTGTCGCTCGACGACGCGTACCGCATCCAGCAGCGTTTCATCGCGTGCCGCGTCGAACGGGGCGAATCCGTCGTCGGCAAGAAGATCGGCGTCACGAGCCAGGCCGTGCAGGACATGCTGAACGTGCGCCAGCCCGATTTCGGGATCCTGCTGTCCGGCATGCACTACGCGGCCGGCGAAGCGATTGCCGCCGACACGCTGATCGCGCCGCGCGCCGAGGGCGAGATCGCGTTCATCCTCGCGCGCGACCTGCGCGGCCCCGGCATCGACCGCACCGACGTGATCGCGGCGACGGCCGCCGTCGCGCCCTGCTTCGAGATCGTCGATTCGCGAATTCGCGACTGGGCGATCCGCATCGAGGACACCGTCGCCGACAACGCGTCGTGCGGCGTGTACGTGCTCGGCGACGCGCGCGTCGATCCGCGCACGCTCGATCTCGCCGCGTGCGAGATGACGATCGAGAAGAACGGCGAGCCGGTCGCGCAAGGCCGCGGCGACGCGGCGCTCGGCCACCCGGCCGACGCGGTCGCGTGGCTCGCGAACACGCTCGCCGCGTACGACGTGCCGCTGCTCGCGGGCGAGATCGTGCTGTCCGGCTCGCTCGCGAAGCTGATTCCGGTCGCGGCCGGCGATGCGCTGTCGATGCGGATCGACGGCATCGGCGGCTGCGACGTCCGCTTTATCTAAAGGAAAAACCCAGATGAAGAAAATCAAATGCGCACTGATCGGGCCCGGCAACATCGGCACCGACCTGCTGGTCAAGCTGCGCCGCTCGGCGGTGCTCGAACCGGTGTGGATGGTGGGCGTCGATCCGGCGTCCGACGGCCTCGCGCGGGCGCGCGAGTTCGGCCTGAAGACCACCGACCAGGGCATCGACGGGCTGCTGCCGCACGTGGCCGACGACGAGATCCGCATTGCGTTCGACGCGACGTCCGCGTACGTGCATCGCGAGCACTCGGACAAGCTCACCGCGCTCGGCGTGCGGATGATCGACCTGACGCCCGCCGCGATCGGCCCGTATTGCGTGCCGCCGGTGAACCTCGACGCGCATCTCGGCACCGCGCAGATGAACGTCAACATGGTGACCTGCGGCGGCCAGGCGACGATTCCGATGGTGTACGCGGTGTCGCGCGTGCAGCCGGTTGCGTACGGCGAGATCGTCGCGACGGTATCGTCGCGCTCGGTCGGCCCCGGCACGCGCCGCAACATCGACGAATTCACCCGCACCACCGCCGGCGCGATCGAGCAGGTGGGCGGCGCGCGCCAGGGCAAGGCGATCATCGTGATCAACCCGGCCGAGCCGCCGCTGATCATGCGCGACACGATCCACTGCCTGACCGACGGCCCGCCCGACGTCGACGCGATCACGGCATCCGTGCACGCGATGGTCGAGGAAGTGCAGCGCTACGTGCCCGGCTACACGCTGAAGAACGGGCCGGTGTTCGACGGCAACCGCGTGTCGGTGTTCATGGAAGTCGAGGGACTCGGCGATTACCTGCCGAAATACGCGGGCAACCTCGACATCATGACCGCCGCCGCGGCCGCCACGGCCGAGCGTTTCGCCGAACAGATGCTGGCCGCGACGGCCGCCACCGCTTGAGTTGAGGAGCCACGCAATGTCACTTGCAGGCAAGAAGATCACCGTCCACGACATGTCGCTGCGCGACGGGATGCACCCGAAGCGCCACCAGATCACGCTCGACCAGATGCGCGGCATCGCGCGCGGCCTCGACGCGGCCGGCGTGCCGCTGATCGAGGTCACGCACGGCGACGGGCTCGGCGGCGCGTCGGTCAATTACGGCTTTCCCGCGCACACCGACGAGGCCTACCTGAGCGCGGTGATTCCGGAGCTGAAGCAGGCGAAGGTGTCGGCGCTGCTGCTGCCGGGCATCGGCACCGTCGAGCATCTGCGGATGGCGCACGCACTCGGCGTGAGCACGATCCGCGTCGCGACGCACTGCACCGAGGCGGACGTGTCGGAGCAGCACATCGGCCTCGCCCGCACGCTCGGGCTCGACACGGTCGGCTTCCTGATGATGGCGCACATGTCGACGCCGGAGCAGCTCGTCGCGCAGGCGAAGCTGATGGAATCGTACGGCGCGAACTGCATCTACATCACCGATTCGGCCGGCTACATGCTGCCCGACGACGTGACCGCGCGAATCGGCCAAGTGCGCGCGGCGCTGAAGCCGGAGACGGAGCTCGGTTTTCACGGGCACCACAATCTCGCGATGGGCGTCGCGAACTCGGTCGCGGCGATCGCCGCCGGCGCGAACCGCATCGACGCGGCCGCGGCGGGCCTCGGCGCCGGCGCGGGCAACACGCCGATGGAAGTGTTCGTCGCGGTGTGCGACCGGATGGGCATCGAGACCGGCGTCGACGTGTTCGGGATTTCCGATGTCGCCGAGGATCTCGTCGTGCCGATCATGGACGCGCCGATCCGCCTCGATCGCGACGCGCTGACGCTCGGCTATGCGGGCGTGTATTCGTCGTTCCTGCTGTTCGCGAAGCGCGCGGAGGCGAAGTACAAGGTGCCGGCGCGCGACATCCTCGTCGAACTGGGCCGGCAGCGGCTCGTCGGCGGGCAGGAGGACATGATCGAGGATGCGGCGCTCACGATGGCGCGTGCGCGGGGTGTGGCGGCGTGAGCGCCCGCGTCGGGCGGGATCGTCGATGAAAGGAACGGGGCGCGAGCCCCGTTTTTCATGCGGCGGGCCGGTCAATGCTGGTCCGGCTGCCCCGCCCGTATCTTGCCGCGATCGATCAGCGGCGCGGCGGGCCGCTACGGGCCGGGCCGCTGCGGGCCGGCGCGCGTTCGTCCTTGTGCCGGAAGTTGATGCGCCCCTTCGTCAGGTCGTACACCGACAGCTCCAGCGTCACACGGTCACCCGCGAGGATGCGGATATGGTTCTTGCGCATGCGGCCCGACGCATATGCACCGACCACCGCGCCGTTTTCGAGCGTGACGCGATACTTGCTGTCCGGCAGCACTTCGTCGACGATTCCGTCCAATTCCAGCAGTTCTTCTTTAGCCAAACCAATTCCTCCAGACAAGGTGATCGACCGCAGCCGCGGCGGGATGTCGGGTCCATGCAGTCACGCATGCGGGCAACCGAACCGGCCCGCGATCGGAACCCGACACGCGCAGCATGGCGTGATCGGGAAGGCGGTGCCAGCGGCGCCCGCCGAAGTCATAACCGCGCCGGCCGGGGCATCGCCTCGAGCCGCTCGGGTTTCCTGGATTGTCTTGATGCGATGCGATCGCCGCGTCGCCAAGGTGTCGTGCGCTGCGCAGGGTTCGCGCGCGCGATGGGTGGAGCGCCTGGTGATCGAGGCGTCGCGAATGTCGCGACACGGCGTCTCGTTCGCCGGCGATACGTGTGCGCCCGTACATGCCGGACGCTTGAAAGACAGGCGGACGCCGTCGACCGACAGCGTCCGTCAGGGCGGCTGGCGCCGCCCGAATCATCGCACGGCACCGATCGCGGCGTGGCGACCGGTGCCGGTACAACTTACAGCGGCGTGATGTTCGACGCTTGCAGGCCCTTCGGGCCGCGCTTCACTTCGTAGCTGACCTTCTGGTTTTCCGCGAGGGTCTTGAAACCCGTGCCGCGAATTTCCGAGAAGTGCGCGAACAGGTCGTCGCCGCCCTTGTCCGGGGTGATGAAGCCGAAACCCTTGGTTTCGTTGAACCACTTGACGGTACCGGTATCCATGAAATATTTCCTTAAAACAAATGATGAAACCCGCGCCCTGTTCGGGCACGAACAAAGAGTCAAAGAGGGAGAGACCAACGACTGCCGCAAGCAGCGGCCAATGATGAGCAATCGAGCATCTTGAAGACTTCGGTGACGGACACTACCCGGAGTGGAGCATTCCGTCAAGTGGATTCGATTCGGCCTGGCGGCGCACGGCGCCGCCAGGCCGGCTGCAGCGGGCCGGCAAAAAGGGCCAGGGCCCTTGCGCGGCGGCCTTCCGGGCGCCCGGCGAAGGCGTGCCGCCCCGAACCGGACCACCGGCCGCACAGCCCCGCCGGGCGGCCGGTTCGACCCTTTACCGCTCGAACACGTGATGCAACTCGGGCGGCGCCTCCCCGTCCCGGATCCGCATCTCGAAGGTCTTGCGCGCGACGCTCGACGGCCGCACGTCGGCCGCGTCGAGATAAAACTGCGAATACCAGTCGCGCATCTGGTACAGCGGACCGTCGCCTTCGCACAACAGCGGGTTGTCGATCCGCGTCTTGCTGTGCCAGATGTCGACGTCCTCGTAGAACGCGCGCTGCGCCTCCTTCACGTACGCGTTCGCGATCTCCATGTTCTGCGCGTCGCTCAGGCCCGGCAGTTTCTTCACGATCACGCCGTAGCGCAGCTCGAAGCTGTTCATGTCGATCGGCACGTGGCAATTGAGCAGCACCGAGTGAATCGGCTGCCCGTTGCTCTGCCCGGTCATCCGGGTGATGTGCACGGCCGGCCCGAAATACGTCGACAGCGCGGTCAGGCTGTCGCCGCCGAGCTTCTCGCTGCGGCCGACCATCAGCTGGGTCGCCTTGTGATCCTCGAACAGGTTCGCGAAATAGTCGACCGGCGCGCGGTGGACGGTCGCGAAGTGCGCGACGTCGGAAATGTTGTCGACGAGTTCGCGGCAATTCGCCTGGATCACCATCTTGTCGACGACCCAGTCCGACCATGCGTCGGAGAAGCACACGTCGAAGCGCGGAATCGCGACGTCGGGCGGCGGCGGGTTGCCTTCCGGGTCGTTCCACACGAACAGCAGGTTGTTCTCCTCGCAGGTGGGCCATGCGCCGATCCGCGCCTTCGGCGGAATGCGCTTGCAGTACGGAA
Organism: Burkholderia sp. SRS-46; assembly: GCF_004343775.1. GTDB lineage: Bacteria > Pseudomonadota > Gammaproteobacteria > Burkholderiales > Burkholderiaceae > Burkholderia. The sequence continues at coordinate 11,107 of NZ_PTXL01000018.1, forward strand.
TCGATGCGCACTGCCCTTCCCCGTTCCAGGCCCAGCCGTGGAACGGGCAGACGAGCGTGTCGCCCTGCACCGTGCCGAGGCTCAGGTCCGCGCCCATGTGCGGACAGTACGCATCGACGACGTACACCTTGCCGGTCGAATCGGCGAACGCGGCGAGCTTGCGGCCGAACAGGTTCAGCGTATGCGGTTTGCCGTCCCGGTAGTCGCGGGCGAGCCCGAGGCAGTGCCAGCCGCGCGCATAGCGCTGCGCGAGCGGCTGGGCTTCGATCTTGTAGGGGCGTGCGGACATGTGGGTCGTCTCCTTTTCTTCGAAGCGCGCGGCGGCCGGCCGCGCGCGGGGTGGTCGGTGGCGCGTCGCTCAGTGCATCGAACTGCCGTGCTCGAGCGCGCGCGCCGGTTGCCGCGGCGCGGCGGCCGCCGCCGGTTGCGATGCGCGGCGTTCGGCGCGCTCGACGCCGAGCCACGCGGCGAGCGCCGGCAGCAGGAACACCGCGCCGAACAGGTTCACGAGGAACATGAACGCGAGCAGCACGCCCATGTCGACCTGGAACTTCAGTGCGGAAAACGCCCAGGTGCCGACGCCGATGAACATCGTGACGGCGGTGAACAGCGCCGCGGTGCCGCGCTGGCGCATCGCATCGGCGAACGCGTCGGGCAGCGTCGCGCCGTGCCGGATATCGTGCTGCAGGCGCTCGTACAGGTAGATGCCGTAGTCGACGCCGACGCCCACGCCGAGCGTGATCACCGGCAGCGTCGCGACCTTCAGGCCGATGCCGAGCCGCGCCATCACCGCGTTGCACAGGATCGACACCAGCGTGAGCGGCACGACGATGCACAGCACCGCGCGCCACGAGCGGAACGTCACCGCGCACAGCAGCGCGATCGCGCCGAAGATCGACAGCAGCATCGCGACTTCCGCGTCGCCCACCGCCTCGTTGGTGGCCGCCATCACGCCGACGTTGCCGCCCGCCAGCCGGAACGCGACGTTCGGCGTCGGGTGCGCGGCCGCGAAGCGCTTGATCTCGTCGACGATGTGCGCAATGGTCGTGCCTTCGTGGTTGGCCGTGTAGATCAGCACCTGGATCGCCTTGCAGTTCGCGGTGTTCATCCCGTTGTCGGGGTCGAACGCGTTCGAGCCCTGCGTGAGCCCGTCGCTCGAGCGCGGCAGCGCGGACCAGCGCGGGTTGCCCTCGTTGAACGCGGAAATGAACACCTTGCCCTGCGACGCGACGCTCGTCACCGACTGCACGCCCGCCACGCCGCGCATGTGCAGCTCGAACTGCTCGATCGCGCTCATCACGGGGTAATGCAGGCACGCGTCGTCGAAGCCGGTGGTCTCGACGATCACCGACAGCACGTCCACGCCGATGTTGTACTGGTGCGTGATCGCCGCGTTGTCGAGGTTGTAGCGCGAGTTCGCGCGCAATTCGGGCGCGCCGGTACCGATGTCGCCGATCTCGAGGCGGCGCGATTCGAGCGCGCCGCAGGCGAGCAGCGCGAGCGCCACCGCGAACACGCCGAGCGCCGGCAACGGCCGCGCGAACACCGCGAAGCCCGCCCACAGCCGGCTGCCGCCCGCGGCCGCCGCGCGCTGCGCGCGGGCCAGCGTGCCGCGCTCCAGCCGCGTGTACGACAGCAGGATCGGCAGGAACACCTTGTTGGTGACGATCATTAGCAGCACGCCGAGGCACGCGGTGATGCCGAGCTCGCGCACGATGTCGATCTGAATCCGCATGATCACCATGAAGCCGAGCGCGTTGGTCAGCAGCGCGACGGTGCCCGGCACGAACAGCTTGCGGAACGCGTCGCGCGCCGCGTCGGCCGAGGTCGCGCCGCGCACCAGCGCCTGCTTCCACGCGTTGGTCATCTGCACCGCGTGCGACACGCCGATCGAGAAGATCAGGAACGGCACGAGGATCGACATCGGGTCGATGCCGAGCCCGAGCAGCGGCAACGCGCCGAGCAGCCACACCACCGGCAGCAGCGCCACCAGCAGCGCGAGCACGGTAGTCTTCAGCGAGCGCGTGTAGCAGAACAGCAGCGCGGCCGTGACGAGGAACGCGAGCGCGAAGAACGCCATCACACCGGCGATGCCCGCCTCGACGTCGCCCACCAGCTTCGCGAAGCCGATGATGTTCACGTCGACCTTCTGCTTCGCATAGCGGGCGCGGATGTCCTCGAGCTGGCGCGCGACGGCGCTGTAGTCGAGCCGCTTGCCGGTGGCCGGGTCGGTCTCGCGCAGCTCCGCGCGGATCAGCGCGGATTTCAGGTCGTTGCCGACCAGGCGGCCGATCTGGCCCGAGCGCGCGACGTTGCGGCGCACTTTCGCGAGATCGTCGGGGTTCGCGCTCGAGAACTGGCCCGGCACGACCACGTCGCCGCGAAACCCGGCCTCGGTCACTTCCGTGTAGTGCACGTTCGGCGTGAACAGCGAGAACACCCGCGAGCGGTTCACGCCCGGAATGAAGAACACGTCGTCGGTCGCGTGGCGCAGCGCGTCCATGAAGGTCGGGTTGTAGATGTCGCCGTCGCCCTTCCAGCGCAGGCTGACGAGCACCGTGTTCGCGCCCGGGAACGCGCCCGCGTAGCGGTTGAACACCTGCATGTACGCGTGCTGCATCGGGATCATCTTGTTGAAGCCCGGGTCGAGCTTCAGGCGCGTCGCGGACAGGCCCAGCGCGAGCGTCAGCGCGACGCACAGGAACATCAGCGCGCGGCGGCGGCGGACGATGAAATCCGCGCAGCGTTCGACGAACGCCGCGAGGCGCGTGGCGGGTACTGCATCGGTGGGGCGTGACAGGTCGTTCATGGGACTCTCGGTTCGAAACGGGCGGGCGTGGCGGAACGGGCGAAGGCGGCTGCCGCGCGTCAGGACGGCAGCGCGGCGCGCGTGGCCGCGAGCGGCGCGAGTGGCGCAACCCCGGCCTCGCCGCCGAGCAGCAGCGCGCCGTGGCCCAGGTCGAGCACCGCCGCGAGGCTCTGCACGCCGCCGAGCTTGCGCACGTCGAAGCTCAGCCCGCCGTCGCGCGACGCGACGATCGCCCCGCCCTGGCCGACCAGCACGAGTTCGCCGTCGGGCAACTGGGTCGCGCCGAAGTACGACACCGGCACGTGGCTGTCGACGTGCGTCCAGGTCTCGCCGCGATCGGTGCTGCGCAGCACGTTGCCGCGCATCCCGTACGCGATCCAGTCGCCGTTCGCGAGCATCAGCGCGCCGAACAGCGAGCCCGGGTACGGCGACGGCCGCTTGTCCCAGGTTGCGCCGTTGTCGGTCGAGCGCAGCAGCGTGCCGCTCTCGCCCGCGATCAGCAGGTGGCCGTGGCCGTCGCCGACCACCGCGTTCAGGTGGCGGTCGCCCGCGGGCGTCTTCACCGTCCGCCAGGTCGCGCCGGCGTCGTTCGACTGCAGTAGCTGGCCGAAGCTGCCGGCCGCGAACAGCGGCCCGTTCGCGGCGCCCCACACCGACAGCAGCGGATCGGAATGCGCGGCGTCCGCATGCACTTCGCGCCAGTGCGCGCCGGCGTCGTCGCTGCGCACGATGCGGCCGTCGTGGCCCACCGCGATGCCGAGCGACGGCGTGACGAACCGCACCTGAGTGAGCGTCGACGGCTGGTCCGGCGTGACCGATGCCGGGCGCCAGTGCTTGCCGTCGTCGTCGCTCAGCAGGATCACGCCGCGCTCGCCGACCGCGACGATGCGCGCGCCGGCTTTCGCGAGGCCATTGATCTGCAGGCGATCCGCGTGGATCGCGGTGGCCGGGAACGCCGGCAGCGGGCGCGGCGAGAAGGCGAACAGCGCGGCGCCGAGCACGAGCGCCGACATCGCGAGTCCGGGCAAGCTTCGTTTCATGTCTTGTCTCCTGCGGGGCCCCGAATGAGTGCTTCGGGCCCCTCAAGTCTCCGGGCCGGCGGTCGATGCCGCGGCCTCGTTTCGTCCTGAATGGATGGCGTCGCGCCCGGCCTGCCCGGGCACCACCATCACGCGCCGACTTCGAACAACGCGGCCGCCCCCATCCCGCCGCCGATGCACATCGTCACCACCACGTGCCGCACGCCGCGCCGCGCGCCTTCGAGCAGCGCGTGCATCGTCATCCGCGTGCCGGACATGCCGAACGGGTGACCGAGCGCGATCGCACCGCCGTCGACGTTCAGCCGGTCGTCCGGAATGCCGAGCCGGTCGCGGCAATACAGCACCTGGCACGCGAACGCCTCGTTCAGTTCCCACAGCCCGACGTCGCGCACGGTCATGCCGTGGCGCGCGAGCAGCTTCGGCACCGCGAACACCGGGCCGATGCCCATCTCGTCCGGCTCGCAGCCGGCCACCGCGAGGCCGCGGAACGCGCCGAGCGGCGTCAGCCCGCGGCGCGTCGCCTCGCTGCGCGACATCACGACCACGGCCGCCGCGCCGTCCGACAGCTGCGACGCATTGCCGGCCGTCACGAACTCGCCTTGCTCGACGACCTTGCCGCCGCTCCACGACGGCTTCAGCCCCGCGAGCCGCTCGGCCGTCGTGTCGGCGCGCACGCCTTCGTCGCGCGCCGCGCGCAGACCCTCGTGGCCGGCCGCGTTGCCTTCCTTGTCGAACAGCGCGCGCCGCACGTCGAGCGGCGCGATTTCCGCGTCGAAGCGGCCGGCCGCCTGGGCGTCGGCCGTGCGCAGGTGGCTCTGCAGCGCGAAGGCGTCCTGCTCGGCACGCGAGATCCCGTAGCGGCGCGATACGATCTCGGCCGTTTCCATCATCGCGATGTAGGCGGCCGGCTGGTGGTCGAGCACGGCCTGCGAGCGCGCGCGATACGCGTTCTTGTGCTTGTTCTGCGTGAGCGAGATCGACTCGACGCCGCCCGCGACGACGATCCGCGCGTCGCCCGCGCTCACGCTGCGCGCGGCGCTCGCGATCGTCATCAGGCCCGACGAGCACATCCGGTCGAGCGCCATCCCGGGCACCGACGCCGGCAGGCCGGCCGCGGCGGCCGACAGCCGGCCGATGTTGTAGCCCTGCGTGCCCTGCTGCGCGGCGCAGCCGATCAGCACGTCGTCGACCTCGACCGGCGCGACGCCCGCGCGCGCGATCGCCGCGCGCACCACGTGGCCGCCGAGCGCGGGCGCCTCGGTATCGTTGAACATCCCGCGAAACGCCTTGCCGATCGGCGTGCGGGCGGCGGAGACAATCACTGCGTCTTCCATGGTCGGACTCTCCGGAACTAGAAGTAATAGCGGCTGATCGTGTCGGCGACGCAGCCGGGCTTGCTGTCGCCGTCGATCTCGACGGTCACGCGGATCCACGCCTGCACGCCGCCGTCCAGCGGCTCAACGCGCAGCAGCTCGCCGACCCCGCGCACCCGCGCGCCGACCTTCACCGGCGCCGGGAAGCGGACGCGGTCGCAGCCGTAGTTGACGCCGAGCCGCGCGCCGTCGATGCGCACGATCTGCGGCAGGAAATGGTTGACGAGCGACAGCGTCAGGTAGCCGTGCGCGATGCACGCGCCGAACGGGCCGCCCTTTGCTCGCACGGGGTCGACGTGCACCCACTGGTGGTCGCCGGTCGCATCCGCGAAGCCGTCGATGCGGCGCTGGTCGATCGCGAGCCACGCGCTCGCACCGAGGCGCTCGCCGACGGCGGCCGTCAGTTCGCCGGGATGCGCGAACACGCGGGACGCGGCGCGCACGGAGTCGAGGGTCGCGGCCATCATGCGTGCTGGCTGCTGACCGACAGGACTTCGCCCGTCATGTACGACGCGTAATCGCTTGCAAGAAACACCATCACGTTCGCGACCTCCCAGACTTCGGCGGCGCGCCCGAAGGCTTCGCGCGACGCCAGTTGATTCAGCAGGTCGGCCGGAGCCGACTTCTTCAGAAAATCGTGCATCGCGATGCTCGGCGCGACCGCGTTGATGCGCACGCCGTACGGCGCGGCTTCGAGCGCCGCGCAGCGCGTGAGCGCCATCACGCCCGCCTTCGCGGCCGCGTAGTGCGCCTGTTCCGCCTGCGCGCGCCAGCCGAGCACCGATGCGTTGTTGACGATCGCGCCACGGCCACGGGCCTGCATGTGCGGCAGCATCGCGCGCGTCATCCGGAACGTCCCGGTGAGGCTAATGTCGATCACCCGCGACCATTCGGCATCGTCCATTTCGACGATGCGGCGCGCGCCGCCGAGCCCGGCGTTGTTGATCAGCACGTCGACGCCGTCGAGCCGCGCCTGCGCATCGGCGACGAGGGCCTGCACGTCGTCCTCGGCCGCGACGTTGCAGAGCCGGCCGTAGACCTGCTGCAGGCCCGTTTCGGCACGCAGCGTGTCGACCGCCTGTTCGAGGCGCTTCTCGTGGATGTCGGAGATGAACAGCGCGCGGCAGCCTTCCTCCGCGCAGCGGCGCGCGGCCGCGAAGCCGATGCCGGCGCCGGCCGCGGCCGTGATCAGCACCGATTTGCCGGCGAGCAGCTGGTGGCCCGGCACGTAGGCCGGGGCCGGACGGATCTGGGGTTCGGTCATGTATTGCCTCTGGGTTCCTTGGGCATGCCGAGCCCGCGCTCGGCCATGATGTTGAGCTGGATTTCGTTGGTGCCCGCGTAGATCGTGTCCGCGCGGGAGAACAGGAACACGCGCTGCAGATGAGTGAGCCGTTCGTCGGACGGATCGACGACATTCGCGCGCGGGCCGAGCACGTCCATCGCGAGCTGGCCGAGATCGCGGTGCCAGTTCGACCAGAAATACTTGTAGATCAGCGCTTCGCGGCGCAGCGGCGCGCCGGCGGCGTCATCCGCGCCGGACAGCATCCGCAGCGCGTTGCTGCGCATCACGCGCAGGCCGGCCCACGCGCGGCCGATGCGCTGCCGCAGCACCGGATCGCGGTCGGCGCCCGTGTCGCGCGCGGCGTCGATCACCCATTCGAGCTCGCGCACGAACTGCATCTGCTGGCCGAGCGTCGACATCCCGCGCTCGAAGCCGAGCAGCGTCATCGCGATCCGCCAGCCGTCGCCGGGCGCGCCGACGAGGTCGCGGGCGTCCGCGCGCGCGCCGTCGAAGAACACCTCGTTGAACTCGGCGCCGCCGTTGAGCTGCCTGATCGGCCGGATCTCGACGCCCGGCTGGTCGAGCGGCATCAGCAGGAACGACAGCCCCTTGTTGCCGCGCGACGCCGGATCGGTGCGCGCAAGCACGAAGATCCAGTCGGCATCCTGCGCGAGCGACGTCCAGACCTTCTGGCCATGCACGCGCCACGCACCGTCCGCATCCTGCTCGGCGCGCGTGCGCACGTTCGCGAGATCGGAGCCCGCGCCCGGCTCGGAATAACCCTGGCACCAGAACTGCGTGCCGGCGAGGATGCCGGGCAAAAAGCGCGCGCGCTGGTCGTCGGTGCCGCAGGCAACGAGCGTCGGGCCGAGCAGCCCTTCGCCGATGTGCCCCATCCGCCCCGGCCCGCCGGCGCGCGCGTATTCCTCGTGGAAGATCACCTGCTCGGCCACCGAGAAGCCGCGGCCGCCGGCTTCGACGGGCCAGCCGAGCCCCGTCCAGCCGCCGTTCGCGAGCGCCTGCTCCCACGCCTTGCGCAGCGCGGGCCACGCTTCCTCGTCGCCGGGGCCGCCCCGGTGTTGCAGGCACGCGAATTCGCCGGTCAGATGCGATTGCACCCAGTCCGCGACCTCGTGCCGCAATTGCTGTTCGCGGGTTTCGCTGTTCATTGAAGGGCTCCTGCGCGGGCGGCGGATGGGCGCGCGGCGTGCGGCGCGGGAACGGCGCTGTCCGCCGTCGCACCGTCGATCGCGTGGCGCGCGATCCATTCGAGCAGTTGCGACGTCGTGCCGAACTGCGCGCCCGATGCCTGCGCGCGCTTGAAGTAGAGATGCGGGTCGTATTCCCACGTGAAGCCGACGCCGCCGTGCAGCTGAATCGCTTCCTGCGCGCAGAACGCGTACGCGTCGTTCGCGGCGGCCTTCGCGGCGGCGACGTCCGCGCGCAAAGCGGCGCCCGGCGCGGTGCCGGCTGCCGCGTCCCACGCATGCGCGGCGCCGAGCACCGCCGAGCGCGCCGCTTCGATCAGCACCATCATCTGCGCGCAGCGATGCTTGACCGCCTGGAACGATGCGATCGCGCGGCCGAACTGCACGCGTTGGCTCGCGTAGTCGAGCGTCAGGTCGAGGCACTGCTGTGCGCCGCCGAGCTGCTCGGCGGCCAGCGCGAGCGCCGCGAACCACGCACAGCGTTCGAGGATCGGCGCGGCGGCGCGGCAGGCGAACAACGCGTCGCGGCTCACGCGCACGTCGTCGAGCGCGACCCGTGCAAGCGGCCGCGTCGCGTCCAGCGTGTCGAGCGGCGTGCGCGCGACGCCGGATGCATCGGCCAGGTCGATCGCGAACAGGCCGATCGACTGCGCTTCGTTCGCGATCCGCGCCGGCACCAGCAGCAGGTCGGCGCGTGCGCCGTCGAGCACCTGTGCGGCGACGCCGGACAGCGCATAGCCGCCCGCCGTTTCATCGGCGACGAACGGCAGCGGCTGCGCGCCCGGCGGCAGGTCGAAACGCCAGTCGAGCGGCAACGCGAGCGTCGCGCTGTACGCGCCTTCGGCCAGCTTCGCGAGCCACCCGAGCGCGGCCGGGGTGCCGCAGCGCGCGAGCGCGCTCGCGGCCACGCACGCGGTCGGGAAATACGGTACGCAGGCAAGGCGTCGGCCGAGCTGCTCCATCAGCAGCGTCTGTTCGACCGCGCCGAGCCCCATGCCGCCCGCCGCTTCCGGCAGCGCGAGCGCGTTCCAGCCGAGCTCGCCCGCGAGCGTCGCCCACAGCGCGTCGTCGCGGCCGGCCGCCTGCTCGATCGCGCGGCGCACCTGCGCGGACGCGCTGCGCTCGGCGAGCACATCGGCCGCCGCGTCGCGGATCATCGCCTGTTCGTCGGTGAGCGCGAGATCCATCGTTCAGCTCCCGTACACGCGCTGCGCGGGCCGCGCATCGGCGATCAGCCGCGCGACGGCCGGGCCGACCTCGCCCGGCGTCCAGCGCGCGCCGCGATCGACGCGCGGGCCCGTGCGCCAGCCTTCCGCCACCGCGATCACGCCGCCGGCGGCCTCGAACACCTGGCCCGTCACGTCGGCCGACAGCGCGCTGCCGAGCCACACGACGAGCGGCGCGACGTTGGCCGGGTCGTAGAAGTCGAAGGCGCCCGCGTCCGGCTTCTTCATCATGTCGGCGAACACGCCCTCGGTCATCGACGTGCGCGCGGCCGGCGCGAGCGCGTTCACGCGCACGCCGTAGCGGTGCAGCTCGGCGGCCTGCATCAGCGTCAGCACCGCGATGCCGGCCTTCGCCGCGCCGTAGTTCGACTGGCCGATCGAGCCCTGCAGCCCGGCGCCGGAGCTCGTGTTGATGATCCGCGCGTCGACCGCGTTGCCGGCCTTCGCCGCATCGCGCCACGCGCGCGCGAGCAGGCTCGACAGGCAGAAGTGGCCGCGCAGATGCACGCGCATCACGTCGTCCCAGTCCTGCTCGGTCATGCTGGCGAACATCTTGTCGCGGCAGATGCCCGCGTTGTTGACGAGCACGTGCACGTCGCCGAACGCGTCGCGCGCGGCCTCGACGATCCGCTGCGCGGTGTCGACGCGCGTGATGTCGTCCGCGTTCGCGAGCGCGCGGCCGCCGTCGCGCGCGATCTCGTCGCAGACGGCCTGCGCGGCGTCGTGCCGGATGTCGTTGACGACGACCGCCGCGCCTTCGGCCGCGAACGCGCGCGCGTATTCGCGCCCGAGCCCGCCGCCCGCGCCGGTGATGATGACGGTGCGTCCGTTGCAGATTCCCATGCTTATGCCTCGTGGATCGTAAAAGATGACGCGCTCACAGGCGCTCGATGATCGTGACGTTCGCGAGGCCGCCGCCTTCGCACATCGCTTGCAGCCCGTAGCGGCCGCCGGTGCGCTCCAGCTCGTGCAACAGCGTCGTCATCAGCTTCGCGCCGGTCGCGCCGAGCGGATGGCCGAGCGCGATCGCGCCGCCATTCGGGTTGGTCTTCTCGTGCGGGAAACGCGTGTCCGCGAGCCACGCGAGCGCAACCGACGCGAACGCTTCGTTCAGCTCGACGACGTCGATCTGCGACGCGTCGAGGCCGGCCTTGCGCAGCGCGGCCTGGGTGGCCGGGATCGGTGCGGTCAGCATCCACAGCGGATCGTCGCCGAGCACGCTCAGGTGGTGGATTCGCGCGCGTGGCGTGAGGCCGTAGCGCTTCAGCGCGTCCTCGGACACGATCAGCAGCGCGGCGGCCGCGTCGCAGGTCTGGCTCGCAACCGCGGCGGTCAGCGATCCGCCCGGGGCCAGCGGCTCGAGCGTCGCCATCTTCTCGAGCGACGTGTCGGGGCGCGGCGTCTCGTCGTGCGTGACGCCTTCGAACGGCACCACCTCGCGCGCGAAGTGCCCGGCCTCGATCGCCGCGATCGCGCGGCGGTGGCTTTCGAGCGCATAGCGCTCCATCGTGTCGCGCGACAGGTTCCAGTGGTCGGCGATCCGCTGCGCGGCGGCGAACTGCGACACCGGCGCGTCGCCGAAGCGCGCACGCCAGCCCGCGCTGCCGGAGAACGGATCGGTGAAGCCGAGCGGCGCCGCGCAGGTCATCGCGGACGAGATCGGGATCTGCGTCATGGTCTGCACGCCGCCCGCGACGACCACGTCCTGCACGCCGCTCATCACCGCCTGCGCGGCGAAGTGCACGGCCTGCTGCGACGAGCCGCACTGGCGGTCGACCGTCACGCCCGGCACCCGCAGCGGCAGGCCGGCCGCGAGCCAGCAGCTGCGCGCGATGTTGCCGGCGAGCGGGCCGATCGTGTCGACGCAGCCGAAGATCACGTCGTCGTAGTCGTCGGCGGGAATCGCGTTGCGCCCGACGAGCGTCTTCAGCACGAAGCCGCCGAGGTCGGCCGCATGCACGTGCGCGAGCCCGCCCTTGCGGCGGCCGGTCGGCGTGCGCAGCGCGTCGACGATATAGGCTTGTTTCATCAGTTCAGCTCCTCGAGGTCGAAGGTTTGCGCGGGGCCGATCGGCAGCGCGTCGTCGAGGATCGCGTCGGCCACGCGGGCCTTGTGGAAAGCGGCGTCGCCCCAGCTGCCGGCGAGCGCCCAGATGCGCTTCATGAAGATCTGCAGGTCGAGCTCCCACGTGTAGCCGATCGCGCCGTGCACCTGCATCGTGTGACGCGCGGCGAGCTGCGCGGCGGCCGTGGCGGCAAGCTTCGCGTGCGACACGAACACCGCGCGCTGCGGATGGTCGTCCGCGATCGCCTGCGCGGCACGCGCGACCACCGGCCGCGCGAACTCGTAGCGGATCGCGACGTCGGCCAGCAGGTGCTTGAGCGCCTGATACGAGCCGATCGCCTTGCCGAACTGCTTGCGCTGCGCGCTGTAGTCGATCGCGACGTCGAGCACGCGCTGCGTGAGGCCGAGCAGTTGCGCGGCCACCGCGAACGCGCCGTGGTCGAGCGCGCGGGCCAGCAGCGGCGCGGCTTCGTCGGCGCCGGCGATGCGGGTGGCCGCCGACGGCTCCCAGTCGAGCGAGAACAGCCGCCGCGACGGGTCGACGCTGTCGACCGCGCGCCACGCGCACTGCGCGGGGTCGACGCGATGCAGCTCGCCGCCGTGCTCGCACAGCAGCGTGTGCGCGACGTGCACGTCGGCCGCATACGGGTTCACAGGATGCGCGAGCGCGACGCGGGCACGGCCTTCGGCGATGTCGCGCAGCAGCGCGTCGCGCCAGTCGCTGGCCGGCAGCCGTTCGAGCACGCCGGCCGCGACGAGCGCGGTGTCGAGCAGCGGCTCCGGGCTGCCGAAGTAGCCGTAGGCCTGCGCGAGCAGCGCCCATTCGACCTCGCCCAGGCCGAGCCCGCCGTGCGTGTCGGGCACCGACACGGCGGTCAGCCCCTGCGTCGCGAACAGCGCCCACAGGTCGTCCGAGCGGCCGGTCGGCGTGGTCCACAGCTCGCGGATCAGCTCCGGCGTCATCTCGGTCATCAGCAGGCGCTTGACGGTGTCCGCCAGCGCCTCCTGGTCCTCATCGAATACGAAATCCATACGATGTCCGTTCAGTCGAGTAAGCGCGGTCAGGCGCGCGGCATGCCGAGCATCCGTTCGGCGACGATGTTGCGCTGGATCTCGTTGGTGCCCGCGTAGATCGGGCCGGCCTGCGCGAACAGGAAGCCGTCGAGCCAGTGGCCGAGCGTCGCGTGCTGCGCGGGCGTCTGCGGGACGACCTCGCCGTGCGCGCCGAGAATGTCGAGCGCGGTCTGGTGCATGCGCAGGTCGAGTTCCGACCAGAACACCTTGTTGGTGCTCGATTCCGCGCCGATGTGGCCGCCCTTCTGCAGCCGGCTCGCGGTTGCGTAGGTCGACAGCGCGTAGGCCTGCGCGTCCATCCAGGCGGAGACGACGCGCTCGCGCAGCGTCGGGTCGCGATCCGCGCTGTCGCGATGCGCGAGATACAGGTCGCGCAGCGCCTGCGCGGTACGCTGGAAGCGTGCCGGCGAACGCAGCATCAGCCCGCGCTCGAAGCCGGCCGTCGCCATCGCGACCTGCCAGCCCGCGCCTTCGGCCGCGAGCCGGTTCTCGACCGGCACGCGCACGTCGTCGAAGAAAATCTCCGCGAAGCCGGTCTGGCCGTTCAACTGGCGGATCGGCCGCACCGTGATGCCCGGCGCGGACAGCGGCACCATCAGGAACGTCAGGCCGTGGTGACGCGACGATTCCGGATCGCTGCGGAACAGGCCGAACAGCCAGTCGGCCCACACCGCGCGGGTCGACCAGATCTTCTGGCCGTTCAGCACGTATTCGTCGCCGATGCGGATCGCGCTGGTGCGGATCGCGGCCATGTCCGAGCCCGCGTTCGGCTCCGACCAGCCCTGCGCCCACACGTGCTCGCCGGCCGCCATCGCGGGCAGGAAGCGCGCCTTCTGCGCGTCGGTGCCGAAATCCATCAGCGTCGGCCCGAGCAGGAAGATGCCGTTCTGGTTCACGCGCATCGGCGCGTCGGCGCGCCAGTACTCCTCCTCGAAGATCAGCCATTCGATCAGGTCGCAGCCGCGCCCGCCGAGCGCGCGCGGCCACGTGACCATGCTCCAGCGGCCCGAGTGCAGCGTGCGCTCCCATTCGCGGTGCGCGGCGAACCCTGCCTCGGTGTCGAAGCTCGGCAGCCGCTTGCGCGGCACGTGCGCGGCGAGCCAGTCGCGGATCTCGGCGCGGAATGCCTTCTGCTGGGCGGTGTAGGTCAGGTTCATGCGCGTGCCTCCTCGGATTCGGCCGTGCGTTCGTCGAAACGCGCATCGCGCTTCTCGACGAACGCGGCGCGCGCCTCGGTCGAGTCCTGCGTCATGTACGCCTGCAGCGTGAAGCCCTGCTCCCAGCGGTACTTGTCCTCGAGGTCGCCGTCCTCGACGCCGTTCAGCGCCTCCTTCGCGAGCCGCACCATCGCCGGGCTCTTCGCGGCGATCCTGCGGGCGATCGCCAGCGCCGCGTCGCGCAGGTCCGCGCGCGGCACGACCTGTTCGAGCGCGCCGAGCCGGTACGCCTCGGCCGCGTCGATCATGTCGCCGGTGAAATACATCGCGCGCACCTTCTGCACGCCGAACAGCCGCTGCAGGTGCGCGCCGCCGCCCATCGCGCCGCGGTCGATCTCCGGCACGCCGAAGCGCGCGCAGTCGGCCGCGACGACGATGTCCGCCGCGCCGCAGATGCCGATTCCGCCGCCGAGCACGAAGCCGTGCACGGCCGCGATCACCGGCTTCGGGTTGCGGTGCACCGCGCGGAACGTCTCGTAGTTGCCGGCATTCACGCCGACGATGCGCGCCGGATGCGCGGCCAGTTCCTTGATGTCGACGCCCGCGCAGAAGCCGCGCCCTTCGCCGCGCACGACGATCACGCGCACGTCGTCGTCCCGGCCGAGCGCATCGAGCGCCTGCGCGAGCGCGTGCCAGCCGTGCGAATCGAGCGCGTTGACGGGCGGGTGGTCGATCACCAGTTCGGCGATGCCGTCGGCCCGGTCGATCCGGAACGGCAGCGCGCCGCCCGGTTGAATGGATGCTGTCATGTTGGGGCTCCTCCCGGTCGTATCTTTCAGGCGGCCTGTGTGGTTGGTGTGGTTGGTGTGGTCGGTGCAGCCGGTGGGGCCGCCGCGCCGCGCAGCGCCGCCAGCGCGTCGAGTCGGGCCGTCGCATCGGCGACGATGCGCGCGACCAGCGCGTCGCAGGATTCGATCGCGCCGATCATCGCGGCCGCCTGCCCGCTCGGCAGCACGCCTTCGTCGGGCAGTCCCTCGACGATCGCGCGCTGGATCAGGAACGGCGCGTTCGCGGCCATCAGTGTCTGGCTCGCCGTGTAGTCGTGCTCGCGCAGCGCCTTGAAGGCGAGGCCAAGCATCTGGCCCGCGCGCAGCCCGTTCTGGCGGCGCCACGCTTCGGCCGTCCTCAGCGCGAACAGCGTGCGGCGCAGCGGGCCGAAGCGTTCGAGCTTCAGCAGGTACGGGTTGTCGATCATCCGTTGCGGCAGGCCGTCGAGCGCGTCCGACACGCGGATGCGCGCCGGGTCGCCCACCGCGACGTAGCGCTCGAGCGTCGCGCGCGGCACCGGCGATTCGGCGCTCATCAGGAAGCGCGTGCCCATCGCGATGCCGGCCGCGCCGTACGCGAGCGCGGCCGCGAGCCCGCGCCCGTCGAAGAAGCCGCCCGCCGCGACCACCGGCACCTGCACCGCGTCGAGCACCTTCGGCAGCAGCAGCGTGGTCGGCACCGAGCCCGTGTGGCCGCCGCCTTCCGCGCCCTGCACGGTGACGATGTCCGCGCCGAGCTCGACCGCCTTCACCGCATGCTTCGGCGCGCCGACGGTCGGCATGCAGACGATGCCGGCGTCCTTGAAGCGGCGGATCGTCTTCGCGTCCGGGCCGCGGCCGTAGCTGACCGCGCGCAGCTTGTGCTTGATCGCCAGGTCGACGACCTGCGCGGCGTTCTTCTGGAACATGTGGAAGTTGATGCCGAACGGCTGGTCGGTCAGCGACTTCACCTTCAGGATCTCGGCCTCCACCTGCCCGGGTTCGAGCGTCGCGCCGGCCAGGAAGCCGAAGCCGCCCGCATTGCCGGTGGCCGCGACGAGCCGCGCGTCGGCCACCCAGCCCATCGCCGTCTGCACGACCGGATAGCGGCAGCCGAGCAGCGCGCAGAGCGGCGTTTGCAGCGGGCTGTGCATCGTCCCTTGAAGCGTCGTGCTCATGCGGCGGCTCCGTTGACGGCGGCCCGCACGCTCGTGCGCTCGTTCGCGCCGTCGTCCGGCGCACGCTGCGAGCTGGCCATCTTGCGCGCGTCGTAGCCGCCGAGGCGGTCGCCGCTGACGAGCTCGTTGTGCGCATGCGCGAAGTGGTGCCACGCGAACGCCGCGTCCATCGCCGAGCGCTTGCCCTGCAATTCCTCGACGTGGTTCAGCGCCTGCTTGGTGAGCGCGAGGCCGAGGCGCGGCATCGTCGCGATCTTCGCGGCGATCGCGTAGGTCGCGTCGCGCAGCCGTTCGCGCGGCACCACGCGGTTGACCATGCCCATCTGGTACGCGCGCTCGGCCGGCATCCGCTCGCCGAGGAACAGGAATTCCTTCGCGATGCGCGGGTTCAGCTCGTACGCATGCGCGAAATACTCGACGCCCGGAATCCCCATCCGCACGACCGGATCCGCGAAGAACGCATCCTCCGACGCGACGATCAGGTCGCACACCCATGCGAGCATCAGCCCGCCCGCGATGCATGCGCCCTGCACCATCGCGATGGTCGGCTTCGGCAGGTCGCGCCAGCGGCGGCACATGCCGAGATACACCTCCTGCTCGCGTGCGTAGAGGAATTCGCCGCCGTCCTTGTCGACGTGGTCGTACCACAGCGACGCGCGCTCGAACGACTCGTGGATGTCGCGCCCCGGCGTGCCGATGTCGTGCCCGGCCGAGAAGTGCTTGCCCGCGCCGGCGAGCACGATCGCCTTCACCGCGTCGTCGTGCGCGGCGCGCCGGAACGCGGCGTCGAGCGCGTAGGTCATCTTCGAGTTCTGCGCGTTGTGATACTCGGGGCGGTTCATCGTGATCGTCGCGATGCCGCCGTCGACCGCGTAGTCGACGACGCCGTCGCCGAACGAAATCTGGGTCGCTTCCATGTCGGGCCTCATCCCCGGCGCGGCGCCGGATTGTTGCGCACGATCGCCGCGCGCAGGTTGTGCGGGTCGAGCGCGCGCACGATGCGCAGGTCTTCCTCGTTCGGTGTGGGCGTCGTGCCGAGTTCCGGATGCGCGACGAGCGGGAAGCCGGTCGCGTCCTGCACCTCGTCGAAGCTCACGCCCGGATGCAGCGAGCGCACGCGGATCGCGTGGTCGGGGCCGCCGAAATCCATCACGCACAGGTCGGTGACGATGCTGCGCAGGTCGACGAAGGTCTTCATGCCGGGCAGCCGGCGCGCCGGGTTGTAGCCGACCGTGCACACCATGTCGACTTCGCCCGCGACGAACGTGCGCTTGCCGTGGCCGCTGACGAAGAACGAGTTTGCGTGGTTCGTCGTGTTGCCCGGGAAGCCGCGCGCGCCGAGCAGCTGGGTTTTCGGTTGCGCGTAGTCGCTGCCGAGCCACGAGATGTTGGCCTGGCCGAAGCGGTCGATCTGCGTCGGCATCACGAGCGCATGGCGGCGGCCGTGCCACAGGCAGTCGAACACGCGCTCGTAGGTCATCCAGCCGCTCGCCTTCACGCGATAGCCGTCGGGGCGAGGGCCGAGCGGCACCGGCTCCTCGACGAGATACGCTTCGCCGTCGGTCAGCATCAGGCCGCTGTTGTACGCGAGCCGCGCGAGGCCGGCCGCGAGACGCGGGCCGGTGCCGATGCCGGTGGCCAGCACTTCGCCGTCGTCGCGCCAGAGCCGCGCGGCCGCGACGATCATCAGTTCCGCGAGGGAATGGTCGAGAGAATCGCTCACAGGCGCTCCTTTACAGAATCGGCAACGGCAGCGCCGTCACATGCGACAGGCCGCCCACGCCCGCGAGGTACTGGCGTTCGTCCTGGCCCACCACGTCGCGCAGGTAGGCGGCGGTTTGCGCTTCGTCGTCCGCGCTCGCGCAGTACGCGCGCAGGTGCGGCAGATCCCAGCCGTAGGCCGGTGCGCACGAGGTCGGGTGCGCGCCCGCCGGCGCATGCACGACGCCCGTGACGAGCGAGCGCTCGAACGGGTTGCGGCGCGCGGCGTCGAGGTCGTCGCTCGCGAGCGACGCGTCGAGCGTTTCCGCCGACACGTAGCAGCGCCGTGCCGCGCGGGCCATCCACGCGTCGAAGAACGGATCGGGGCCGTCGATGCGCGTGTTGCCCATCCGGTCGGCTGCGTTCACGTGCAGCAGCGCGGCGTCGAGTTCGATCGCCGGCATCGCCAGCAGCGTCTCGCCGTCGTCGTACGGCGACTGCACGGTGCGCAGCTGCGGCGCGTGGTCGAGCAGCGCGGTGCCGAGCCCGGCGCGGGTCGGCAGGAACGGCAGGCGCGCGGCAGCCGCGCGCAGGCCGAGCTGAAGCATCCCTTCGTCGAGTTCGAGCACCTCGATGCGGCCCTGTTCGCGGGCGCGGCGGAAATGCGGCTCGAGCGGGATCACGTCGAGCGACACGAAGCCGAACACCACCTTGCGCACCTTGCCCGCCGCGCAAAGCAGGCCGACGTCGGCGCCGCCGTACGCGACGACCGTCAGGTCCTTCAGGTTCGAGCGCGCGATCTCGCGCACCAATGCCATCGGCTTGCGCCGCGGCCCCCATCCGCCGATGCCGATCGTCATGCCGTCGGCGAGCTGCGCGACCACGTCGCGCGCGGACATCGTCTTGTCGAGAGGTTTCATCGTCATCGTGCTGGCTTACCGGTATCCGATGCTGAAATCGTGGCCCCACTGGCTCACCTGGGTGGCCTCGAACACCGCGTGCTGCGCCCAGTCGACGGTCAGGCCGCCGAAGCCGTATTCGAGATCGAAGCCGCCGGGGGTCTTCATGTAGAACGAGATCATCTGGTCGTTGCAGTGCCGGCCGAGCGTCGCGGCGAGCTTCACGTCATGCGCGGCGACCCGGTCGAGCGCGCGGCCGACTTCATCCATCGAATCGACTTCGGCCATCACGTGCACGCAGCCCGACGGCACGGCCATTTCGAACAGCGCGAGACTGTGATGGCGCGCGTTGCGGCAATGCATGAAGTGAATGCGCTTCTCCGGCTCGGCCGGATCGGGCGTGAATTTCACGCGGTAGATGTCAGACAGCTCGAAGCCGAGCACGCCGCGCACGAACGCGTCGGTCGCGTCGAACTGCGGCGCGGGCAGCACCGCGTGGCCAAGGCCCATGTTGCCCGTGACGAAACGCGGCACGCCGAGCGGCGACACGAAGCGGCGGAACGCGCAGCGCGCGCCCCAGTACAGCTCATGGCGGTTGCCGGACGGATCCTCGCACCACGCCATCGCCTGCACGCGGCGCAGCGCGGCTTCGTCGCGGGTCGCCCGGATCGGCTCGATGCCCGCGCGCTGCAGCGCCGCGCAAGCGGCGTCGAACGCGGCGGCGTCGGCCAGCTCCCAGCCCGATGCGTGATAGCGGTCCGCGTTGCCGGGAACGATCAGGTAGCGGAAATCGCGCTCGTCCATCTTCAGGTACAGCGCGCCGTCGGGCGCGTCGAGCGCCTGCATGCCCAGCACGTCTTGCGCGTAGCGGCGCCACGCATCGACGCGCGTCGCCTCGACGACGACGTAGCCGAGCGCACGGACATCGATCATGTCGGCCTCCTCCAGGTTCAGAATCCGTTGTTCGTGAAAGGATTCTGGCCGGTCGGGGGGCGCGTCACATCGTCTGTTGGGACGAGAGGCGGAGGGGAAACGGGGGATGCCGGGCTGGGCCGGATCGGGTGAAGCGGGAGGGACGATGCGCCACCGGGGACGCGACGCGAGCGGGATGCAAAACGGGATTGCGGCGCCCGGCGTCACGGGCCCGTCGGCCCGGCGCGCGCGCGTGGCGAATGCGGCCCTGCCGTGCCGCCGTCAGTCGAACGGGTTCAGCAGCCGCACGCCGGTTCGCGCGAAATCGTCGACGTTGCGGGTGACGACCGTGAGATCGTTGATCAGCGCGGTGGCGGCGATCAGCTTGTCGAGCGCGTGCTGTGGCTGCGGCACGCGCAGGTGCCCCCACAGCTGGCCGATCTCGATGTCGATCGACAGGATGTTCGGCGCATAGTCGGACAGGATCGTCGCGAGCCAAGCGTCGAGTCGCGACGCCTGCCGCGCGTCGCCGCGATGCCGGATCAGCTCGACGCCGCGCCGCAGCTCGGACACCGTCACGACCGACAGGTAAAGCGGGCTCGCGTCTTCGCCGGCCTCGCGGAAGAACGCCTGCACGCCCTGGTTGGCCCGCTTTCCCTTTCTGATTTCGCTGATGACGTTGGTGTCAATCAAAAACATTCTTGCCCTCGCCGGTATCTTGAACACGTTGGAAATCCGTGTCTTCGCCTACGTTCGGCATGCTCATCAGAACTTCCGCGAACGTTTTTCGCTTCGGGCGGCCGAGGGCCTCGGCCAGAATGGCCCGGTGTTCGGCTTCGGCGCTCCGGCCGTGTGCCGCAGCCTGCTCGCGCAGGCTCTGAACGATACTGTCTTCCACGTTGCGCACCAGTAGATTTGCCATATGCCCCTCCTGAAAGTTCGCTATCAATGATAGCATCCGATTCAGGAAATGCAATCATTGCTATCACCGCGATCGTGAGGGGAATGCGTCAGTTGACGGTGGCGAAGCGCGGAATGCAGCGCTCGACTGCCTGATTCCGCACCCGCCGGACACGGTTGCTGCTACCCGGTAATGTATGTCGCGTCGGTGGGCGCAAAAAAGACGGCCGATCGGCCAATGCTGCGCATCCTCGGCCGATGCGGCGTCAGCGCGCTGCCCCTTCCGGGCCCACTCGCCCGCCGCTACAACCCATACCCGCCCGACACATTGAGCTACTGAACGGGCCGGCGGCCCACACCACCGTGTGCACGCGCCCGTGCGCGTCGATGGCCGCCGCGAGCGCGGCGTCCACCTGCGCGGGATCGGTCACGTCGACCGGGTGCGTGCTGGCCGTCGCGCCGGCCGCGCGGATGTCCCGCGCGACACGTTCGGCCACCTCGGCCTTGCTGCGATAGCCGACCGCGACCGGCACGCCGGCGCGCGCGAACTCGAGCGCGACGCCCTGCCCGATGCCGCCGCTGCCGCCGAACACCAGCGCGGCGCCCTCCGGAAACGCCGTGTTGCGCACGCGTTGCCCCCTGCGTCGTGATGTCGCCGCGCCCCGGATCAACTCGCAGCCGCTTCCGCGTCCGCCCGCAACCGATACTTCAGCACCTTGCCCGCCGCGCTCGTCGGCAGTTGCTCGACGAACGAGAAACGGCGCGGCACCTTGTAATTGGCCATGTTGCGCCGTGCCCACTCGTTCAGTTCGTCCGCGTCGAGCGACATGCCGGGCCGCAACACGACATAGGCATGCCCGACCTCGCCGAGCCGCTCGTCCGGCACGCCGATCAGCGCGACCTGCGCGATCGCCGGATGCGCGGCGAGCAGGCGCTCGATCTCCGCCGGATAGCAGTTGAAGCCGCCGACGATGAACATGTCCTTGATCCGGTCGGTGATCTTCAGGTTGCCGTGCGCATCGACGCAGCCGAGATCGCCGGTGTGCAGCCAGCCGTCGGCGTCGACCGTCTCGCGCGTCGCGTCCGGCTGGTTGAAATAACCGCGCATCACGTTGTAGCCGCGCACCCAGATCTCGCCCGTCTCGTCGGACCCGAGCGCCGCGCCGCCCGGCCCGGCGATGCGGATCTCGACGTCCGGCATCGGCCGGCCCGACGTGCGGGCGACCGTCTCGGCATCGTCGCCGTGCCGGCACAGCGTCGCGAAGCCGCACGATTCGGTGAGCCCATAGCCTGTCAGCACCGTCTCGAAGCCGAGCTCCGCGCGCATCCGCTCGATCAGGCTCGGCGCGATCGCCGCCGCGCCCGTCACCGCGATCCGCAGCGACGACAGGTCGTGCGCGCCGCGATCCGGCGCATCGAGCAGCGCGTAGTACAGCGTCGGCGGCCCGGGCAGCACCGACACCCGCTCGTCGGCGATGCGGCGCAGCACGTCGTCGGGCTGGAACACGAGATGCGGCAGCACCGTCGCGCCGCTCGACAGCGCGGCGAGCCAGCCGGCCTTGTAGCCGAACGTGTGGAAGAACGGGTTGACGATCAGGTAGCGGTCGTCCGGCCGCACGCCGGCGATCCGTGCCCAGGCCTGCGCGGCGCGCAGGTTCTGGCCGTGCGCGGTCATCACGCCTTTCGGCCGGCCGGTCGTGCCGGACGTGAACATCAGGTCCATCACGGTGTCGGGCGTGACAGCGGCCTCTCGCGCACGCACCGCGTCGAGCGGCACGGCCCCGCCGCGCGCGACGAACGCATGCCACGTTTCGTCATGCGCACCGCGCGGCGGGTCGCCGTCGAACACGACGACGCGTTCGAGCGTCGCCGGCCGGTGCGGCCCGAGCATCGCCGGATACGACTCGCCGAGGAAGGTGCCGCAGCAGAACAGCAGCCGCGCGCCGCTGTCGTGCAGGATGCCGCCGACCTCCATTCCCTTCATCCGCGTATTGACCGGCACGAGCACCGCGCCGACCGTATGGATCGCCAGCGCCGCGACGATCCACTGCGGCAGGTTCGGCGCCCAGATCGCGATCCGGTCGCCTGCGTCGATGCCGCTCGCGAGCAGCGCGCGCGCCGCCTCGAGCCGTGCGGCGTCGAGTTCCGCATAGGTCAGCCGGCCCTGCGCCGATTCGATCGCCGGGTGCGCGCCGTGATGCGCGGCGGCCCGCGCGATCAGCGCGGGGGTGGTCAAGGTTTCGTTGTCCGTCATCGTGGTTGTCGCAAGGAATGCCGTTCACGCTCGCGGCGCGGCACGGCTCAATCGGGAAACACCACCCGCAGCGCGTCGCTCGCGGGTTTGGCGCAGCAGGCGAGCGTCCAGCCAGCCGCCAGTTCGTCGTCGTCGAGCACGTGGTTGCCGTCGAGCGCCACCTCGCCGCGCTCGACCCGGCACATGCACGCGCCGCACTGCCCCATCCGGCACGAGTTCGGCGCGGACACCCCCGCGCGCAGCATCGCGTCGAGCAGCGTCTCGCCGGGCGCGCTGTCGAACGCGAACGACGTGCCGTCGAGCACCGTCTCGATCGCGGCGCCCTGGCCGTCCGCCGCCGCGACGCCGGCTTCAGCGCCCGCCGGCGCACTCCGCGCACTCCGCGCACTCGACGCATCCGGCAGCGACGCGAAGCGTTCGACGTGCACGCGCGCACGCGGCAGCCCGAGCCCGAGCATCGCGGCAAGCGCGTTCTCCATGAACAGCGCCGGCCCGCAAATGAACGTCTCCTGCTGGCTGAACGGCCGAGCGAGTTCCTCGAGATGCCGCTGATGCGGCATGCCCTGCACGCTGTCGAGCCAGTGGATCACGCGCAGCCGGCCCGGGTGGCGCTGCGCGAGCTGCTGCAGCTCGTCGCGGAAGATCACCGAGCGCTCGTCGCGGTTCGCGTAGACGAGCGTCAGCATCCCGCGCCCGTGCACCAGCGCCGACTTGAGGATCGAAAGCACCGGCGTGATACCACTGCCGCCCGCGAACAGCAGCAGGTCGCCATCGAGCGTGCGCGGCGTGAACACGCCCGCCGGCGGCAGCACGTCGAGCGCGTCACCCGCGCGCACGCGGTCGCACAGCCAGTTCGACGCGCGGCCGTCGCGCACCCGCTTGACGGTGATCTTCGGCGCGGCGTCGATGCCCGGCGCGCTCGACAGCGAGTAGCAGCGCGCGAGCACCGCGTCGCCGCACGGCACGCTCAGCGTCAGGAACTGCCCCGGCCGGTACGCGAACGCGTCGCGCAGCGCGGTCGGCACGTCGAACACGAACGAGCACGCGTCGGCGCTTTCGGCAATCACTTCGGCGACGCTCAGCCGATGAAAACGCGAATCGTCCATGGCCGGCTTCCTCAGGCGACGCCCATCATCAGCTGACCGTTGTCGATCCGGTACTCGCTGCCGTTGATGAAGCGCGCGTCGTCGGACGCGAGGAACAGCGCCAGGCGCGCGATGTCTTCGGGCAGCGCGAAGCGGCCCTGCGGGTCGATGCCCTGCTCGAGCGCGCGGCGCGTCGCTTCGGCATCGCCAACGTACGGCGCGGTCATCGGCGTGAAGATGCCGTCCGGGTGGATCGTGTTGCAGCGGATCCGGTAGCCCTGCTGCTTGCAGTACGCGGCGATCGAGCGGGTCATCGCCGTCACCGCGCCCTTGCTGGCCGCGTACGCGCAGAACATGCCGATCCCGCCGAGCGCGGCCACCGACGACATGTTGACGATCGCGCCGCCGCCGGCCTTCATCGCCTGCACGGCCGCGCGGCAGCCGAGGTAATAGCCTTCCGCGTTGATGCGCAGCGTGCGCTGCCACACGTCGAGCGTGCCGTGCTCGATGTCGCCGGGAATCAGCACCGCCGCGTTGTTGACGAGGATGTCGGGCGTGCCGAAGTGCGCGGCGGCGGCGCCGAACACGTCGTTCCAGCCGGCTTCCGACGCGATGTCGTGGCGCACGAACCGCGCCGCGTCGCCGATCTCGCGGGCGACTTCGCGCCCGCCTTCCTCGTTGATGTCGGTCAGCACCACCCGCGCGCCTTCGCGCGCGAACAGCACCGCGTCGGCCTTGCCGACGCCGCTCGCGGCGCCCGTGATGATCGCGATCCTGCCGTTCAGTCTGCCTGTCATGTCGATTCTCTTGCCTGGTTCGGGTCGATGGTGGGAAGCTTTACGCGGCCGCGCGGGCGAGCGGCGCGCCGGGCGTCGTGTACGCGCCGTCGAGGTAGACGAGCGGATCGACGTCGCCGCTCATCAGCACTTCCTTGATGCGGCCGATGAACACCGTGTGCGTGCCGTATTCGAAGCGGCCGTCCTGCTCGCAGACGAGGCTCGCCTGCGCGTCGCGCAGGTACGGCACGCCGAGCGCGGACGCTTCCCAGTCGCCGGTCGTGAAGCGCGCCTCGCCCTTGAGCCGCCCGCTGCAGTCGATCGCGATGCCTTCGTGGCGCGCGGACAGCACGTTCACGCAGAACGCCGCGCCCGCGTCGAGCGGCGGATACAGCGACGCGCTGCGGTTGATGCAGATCAGCAGCGACGGCGGCTCGGTCGACAGCGAATCGACCGCGGTCGCGGACATCGAATAGCGGCGGCCGTCGTGCGCGCTGCTGATCACCGTGACCGAGCGCGCGAGGCGGCGCATCGCCAGCAGCATGTCCGTGCGCAGCGGATGGGTGGTGAAATCGGTCATGGACGTACTCCGTCAAGTTCTGTCGTGGATGGCCGGGCGTGCCGGCCGGCTGGGTCCGCCGAACCGGCCGCCTGCGCGGCCAGGTGGTCGGCGGCGATGAAGCCGAAGGTCATCGCCGGCCCGAGCGTCGAGCCCGCGCCCGGGTAGCTCGCGCCCATCATCGAGGCGCTCGTGTTGCCGATCGCGTAGAGGCCGTCGATCGCGGTGCCGTCGTCGCGCAACACGCGGGCCTGCGCGTCGGTGACGAGCCCGCCCTTGGTGCCGATGTCGCCCGCGTCGATCCGCACCGCGTAGAACGGCGCCTCGTCGAGCGGCCCGAGGCACGGGTTCGGCTTGACCTGCGGATCGCCGTAGTAGGTGTCGAACAGGTTGTCGCCCTTGCCGAATTCGTCGTCGACGCCGGTCGCCGCAAAGCGCGCCATGTCGCGCAGCGTGTCGCGCAGGCCCGCCGCGTCGACGCCGATGCGCGCGGCGAGCGCGTCGACCGTGTCGGCCTTCACGAGCAGGCCGCGAAACGCATCGGGAATCCGCGCGTCCGGCATCATCGACGCCGGCATGATCGGCCCGCACGGATACTTGCGGCGAAAACGCGCGTCGAACACCATCCACGCGGGCACGTTCGCGCCGGTGCGCGCGTGGTCGCGGTACATCGCCGGCACGAATTCCGAATACGGCGCGGCCTCGTTGACGAAGCGCTTGCCGAGGCCGTTGACGATCACGCAGCCGGGCAGGTTGCGCTCGACGAACAGCGCGCGCTGCTTCTCCTCGCCCGCGACGCCGACCGTCGGCGCGCCCCACACGTGCTCCATCAGCGCGAGCGCGCCGCCGAGCCGCTGGCCTTCGGCGATCGCGTCGCCGGTGTTCGCGGGCGGCGTCGCGCTCCACTGCGCCTGGGTCGGCTGCGGCAGGTAGCGCTCGCGCATCGGCTGGTTGCGCTCGAAGCCGCCGGCCGCGAGGATCACGCCGCGCCGCGCGACGACCGTCACCGGCCGGCCCGCACGCTCGACGCGCACGCCGGTCACGCGGCCGTCTGCTTCAAGCAGGTCGCGCATCGGCGTGTCGAGCCACACCGGCACCTGGCGGTCGAGCAGCGCGCGCCGCAGCCCGCCGACCAGCGCGTTGCCGAGCGTCAGGCGGCGGTCGCGGCGCGTGCGGCCGCGCATCCGCAAATCGAGCCAGTAGCGGCCGAACTGCGCCAGCGCGAGCTTCACGAAGCCCGGCTCGCGCGCGAGCAGCGTGTGCGCCTCCTTCGACGTCACCGCGACGCGGCCGCCGACCAGCGTGCCGGGCGACGGCGGGCGCAGCTGCTCGAATGCGTCGCCCAACTGCGCGCCGTCGAACGGCAGCGGGTCGAGCGCGCGGAACCCCGGCATCGCGCCGGGCAGCTTCTGGTAGTAGTCCGCGTATTTCGGCAGCGCCTGGTAGCGCACCGGCGTCTTCGTTTCCAGGTAGCGCAGCATCTGCGGCGCGTGGTCCAGATACGCATCGAGCTTGTCGGCGGGCGTCGCGCCGGCCGTGCAGGCGTCCAGATAGCGGCGCGCGGCCTCGCGCGAATCGCTCGCGCCGAGTTCGGCGATGTGGTGGTTGCACGGCACCCAGATGCCGCCGCCCGACACCGCCGACGTGCCGCCGTACAACGCGGTCTTCTCGATCACGACGACCGACAGGCCGCGGTCCGCCGCGCGGCACGCGGCGAGCAGGCCGCCCGCGCCGGAGCCGACGACCACGACGTCGAATTCGTATTGCTGCGCTTGCGCGTCGTTCATCTTGGCCTCGTCAGATGAAGAAATCCGTGTTCTCGCGGCCGAGCATCACCGCGCCGAGGTTCTGGCCGAAGCGGTCGACGTTGTTCGCGTAGTGCGCGCGCGCCGCATGCAAATCGAGGAAGCGGCGCACCAGCGGGTTGCGGTGATAGATGCCGTTGCCGCCCGCATAGCGCAGCAGCGCGTTGGCCGCCTGCGCGCAGCGCTCGGCGACCTGCGCCGACTGGTAGCGGAAATGCACGCGCCGCTCGATCGACACGGCCGGCCCGCCGTTCGCGGCCGCCATCAGCTCGGCGAAGTTGCGCTTGAGCAGCACGCGCATTTCGTCGATCGCGACCGCCGCGTTCGCGCACGCGCCCTGCGCGCCCGGATCGTCGGTGGTCTTCCCGCCGCTGTTCGCCGACACGCGGGTCGCCGCATACGACGTGAAATCGTCGAGTGCGCCCTGCAGCGCGCCGATGCACGACGTGCACACCGCGCGCACGAAGATCTGCGCGAACGGCAGCCTGAACAGCGGCGCGTCGTTCAGCGCGAGGCCCGGGCTGGTGCCCATCATCCCGTCGACCGCCTTGTGCGTGCGGTACGCCGGCACGAACACGTCGTCGACGACGATGTCGTGGCTGCCGGTCGCGCGCAGGCCGAGCACGTCCCAGTCCTGCTCGATCCGGTAGTCGGCCTTCGGCAGCAGGAAGGTGCGGTATTCGGGCGGCTCGCCCGCTTTCGCCGGCGGCACCAGCGCGCCGAGGAACACCCAGTCGCACAGTTCGCTGCCGCTCGAGAACTTCCAGTGGCCCGACAGCCGGAAGCCGCCGTCGACCGGCGTCACGCGGCCGACCGGCATGTAGGTCGACGCGATCAGCGTCGCCGGATCCCGGCCCCACACGTCCTGCTGCGCCTGCTCGTCGAACAGCGCGAGCTGCCAGTTGTGCACGCCGACCACGCCGTACACCCACGCCGTCGACATGCAGCCGCGCGCGAGCGCCATCTGGATGTCGAAGAAGGCCTGCGGATCGAGTTCGTAGCCGCCGTAGCGCTTCGGCTGCAGCACCTTGAAGAAGCCGGCCGCCTGCATGTCGGCGACCGTTTCGGCGGGAATGCGGCCCTGCGCGTCCGCCTGCGCCGCGCGCGCGGCGAGCACCGGGGCCAGTTCCTCCGCGCGCGCGATCAGCGTGGCGGCCAGGGCGTTCGAATCGTTGTCGCGATGCACTGATGTCTCCTGTCGACCGGGGGCGGCACGGCTGCGCCGGCTTCGGTCCCGTACGAGGTTGTTTGCGGCGCGAGCCCGCCGCGCCGGCCGGGTTCTGCGCTCGATGTTCGCCGCCGGGCGGGCGCGCCGCATCGTCCAAAGGGACGACGGGCGCCGCCCGCGCGTCACGCGTACTTGCGCTGCGCGTTGCTGTTGAAGAACGGGATCACGTGCTCGCCGATGTTGCGGATCGTTTCCATCTGCGCGTCGTGCGGCACCGTGCCCATCTGGCACAGGAACAGCACCTCGTCGACGCCGGCTTCCTGCAGGCGGCCGACGTAGCCGATGCAGTCGTCCACCGTGCCGTACGCGTGATTCGGGTTCATCATCGCGAGCGCCGGGTCCGCGAAATTGACGACCACTTCCTCGGACGCGAAGCGCGAGCGGATCACCAGCTCGCCGCTGTCGGCCTGCACGAGGTCGTCGCCCCACTTCGACGGGTCCGGACGCTCGCCGCCCGTGTACCAGTACGCGAGCGATTCCATGAAGTAGCGCTGGCCGCGGATGCCGATCTTGCGCGCCTGCTGGCCGTCGGCGAGCACGACCGTCGGGCACAGCGCCGCGAGGTGCTGGGTCGGGCGGAAGCCGACCTGGTCTTCCGGCTTGCGGTTGGCCCACGCCTCGCGATAGACCGCGTTCTTCTTCGCGACTTCGTCCGGGCCGCCGAAGCCGAGCACGAGCGCGCCCATCCCGCGCTGGCCCGCGCGCAGCAGCGCGTCGGTGTTCGTGCACGCGAGGTACATCGGCGGATGCGGATCCTGGAACGGCTTCGGGTGGATCGGGCGCTTCGGGATCTTGATGTAGGTGCCGTCGTGCTCGATCTCGTCCTGCACGAACATCTTCGGCACGAGGTACATCGATTCGTCGATCATCGGCTGCAGTTCGTTGAGGTCGTAGCCGAACGCGCCCGCTTCCTGCTGGCTGCCGCCCTTGCCGACGCCGAAATGCACGCGGCCGCCGGACAGGATGTCGAGCAGCGCGACGCGCTCCGCGACCTTGATCGGATGGTTCATCGCCGGCGGCAGGCACACCACGCCGTGGCCGAGGCCGATGCGCGTCGTGCGGCCGGCGAGAAACGCGAGGAAGGTTTCCGGCGCGCTCATGTGCGCATAGTTGGTGAGCGACGTGTGCTCGACGCACCAGATCGTGTCGAAGCCGACCTGCTCGGCGAGCAGCGCCTGTTCGACGGTCTCCTTGAACACCCGGTGGTCGCCCTCGCGCGACGCGTCGGTGGTCTGGGCTTCGTAGATGAGGGAAAACTTCATTGCGTGCGTCTCCATGTATGTTGGACGAATCGGGGTCGCGCAGCCCGCCTGCGACAGCAGACGAATCGCGACGGTCCACGAATGGGAGTGTCGGCGCGCGCTCGGGCGCGGGCATCGTCTGTTTGGAGTAACGGGGCGGGTTCGCGGACAGAGGGCTTTCACCGTCATCCGATCGGACTGCGTACGACGCGGAGCGCCGCGCTAGGATCGTCGGGCGGCGTCGTGCGCGCCGCGCCACGACAAGGGAGACGAGGAATGAAGGTTTCGATGCTGCTGTATCCGGTCGACGACATCGATACGGCGTTGCCGCTGTTCGTCGACGGACTGGGCCTGAACGTGAAGTTTCGCGACGGCGACCGCTACTGCGCGCTCGACGGCGGGCCGCTGACGATCGCGCTGGTCGCGGGCGACGAGCAGATCGTCGAGCGTGCGGCGCTGACGCTGCGGGTCGACGAGGACGACGACCTCTATGCGGCCATGGAGCGGGTGGTCAAGGCCGGCGCGTCGGTGCGCGTGCCGGTGCAGGCGGGGCCGCACGAATATCGCGCGGTACTCGAGGACAAGAACGGCGCGCTGCTGGTGATTTCGCAGAAGCGCGCCGCTTGAGGGTCGTGCGGGGCGTCGCGAACGTGGCGCCCCGTTGTCGTATCGTGGCTTGGGGCCACCCCGCCCGCGTCAACCGAGCGGCACCACGCTGCCGAGCAGGATCCGCACGAGCGTCGCCTGGCGCGTCACGCCCGTCTTCGAGAAGATCGCGCGCAGGTGCGTGCGGGCGGTGTTCTTGCTGATGCCCGACTCCTCCGCCGCTTCCTCGAGCGTGAGCCCGTTGGTCAGCAGCAGCGCGAGCGACGTCTCGGCGGGCGTCAGGTCGAACAGCTTGCGGATGATTTCCTGCGCGCCCTGCGGCTTGCGGTCCGGATCGCGCAGCAGCAGCGCCACGGCCGGCCGCCGCTTGTTGTCTTCCGACCAGTCCGACAGCAGGATCGTGCGCACCAGCAGGCCGAGCCGCGGCTTGTCGTAGCTGCGCGTGACCGGCATCGCCTCGACGATCGCCGACGCCGTGCCGTGGTGGCCCATCACCGCGTGACGGATCAGCCGCTGCAGCGTGCGGTTCTCCTGCGCGTCGGTGGCCTCGATCGTGCCGCGCGCGATGCACAGGCCGTTGGCCTGCTTGAGGATTTCGTCGGCGACGCCGTTCATGTCGATGACCGCGCCCTTCTCGTCGAGCGTGATCATCCCGACCTGCATCCGGTTGACCGCATTCGCGTAGATCGACCGCTCGACTTCGGCCGAATCGAGCCGCGAATGCAGTTCGACCGCGCGCTTCAGGTGCGGCAGCAGCAACCCGCAGATCGCCTTGTCGCGCGCGGAGAACGGCTTCGCCGCATGGCCGCGGCACACGCGGAAGCGGCACTCGACGCCCGACGGCGTGCGCAGGTCCGCGCCGAGGATATGGCGCACGTCCGACGGCAACAGGAACTGCTTGTAGAACTCGCTGGACAGCCAGCCGGTTTCGCCGAACACCTCGTCGGCCGTCACGACGCGGTCGGCCGGCAGGCCGATGAACGGGTCGAGCGAATAGTAGTAGTTGTTGTACGACTCTTCGCCTTCGCCCGGCACCACCGGGCCATGCTCCGATGCGTGCACCGACAGCGGCGCGCGGCGGTCGCTCGCGGCCGCGCGCAGGATCAGCGTCACGTAGTTCGCGTCCAGCCAGCGCCGCACCAGCTCGAGCGCGCCCGCCCACGGCGGCGTCTCCATCGGGCCCTGGTAAATCCGCGCCATCAGCTCGCTGAACTCCGCGACGCTGAGGCCGGCCTCGTCACTCGCTGCCTGGCTCTCTTGCGGAACCCATCTCGTCTCCATCAACACGCTCCATCCTCCATGCGACCTGATTCGTTTGTTTCAGCCGCGCCGCCAAGATTAAGACGCGTCTTAATCGGCGTCATCGGGAGATCTACTGAAGACGGAGCTTTCGCCATTCGGGCGTACGAACCATCGTCCGATCGGATGATGTGACGCCCGCGCCGCTGCGCTGGAATGGCCGTCAGGCCGCGCCGGCAAGCATCCGGCGCACCCTCAGGGAAACCGCGATGCGGGTATACCTGATTCGTATACCCAGCCGATTCAGACAGGAGTTCCAATGCCGCTCGACCCTCAGGCGCAGGCGCTGCTCGCCGCGCTCGCCCAGGCGCCCGCGATCGATTTCGATCAATTGACCGTTCCCGCCTACCGCGCCGGCCTCGCCGCGGGCGGCGCGTTCGCCCCCGGCGACGCGATCGCCGCCGAGGAAGACTGGGCGATTCCCGCGACGGGCCACGTGCTGCCCGCGCGGCTCTACCGTCCGCACACCGGCGGGCCGCTGCCGCTGACCGTGTTCTTCCACGGCGGCGGCTTCGTGTCGTGCGGGCTCGAAACGCACGCGAACCTGTGCCGCAGCCTCGCGCAGCGCGCGCGCACGCTCGTGCTGTCGGTGGACTACCGGCTCGCGCCCGAGGCGGCCTTTCCGGCCGCCGCGCACGACGCCTGCGACGCGGTGCGCTGGGCCGCGGCGAGCGCCCGCGATCTCGGCGCGCGCGACGGCGCGCTCGCGGTGGCCGGCGACAGCGCGGGCGGCAATCTCGCGGCCGTCGCCGCGCAGCAACTGCGCGGCTCGGGCATCCGGATCGCGCACCAGCTGCTGCTGTATCCGGTCGTCGATTGCGCGACCGAACATCCGTCATACGAATCGCTAGGCGACGGCTATTTCCTGACGGCGGACATGATGCGCTGGTTCAAGCGCCACTACCTCGGCGGCGAAGCCGATCGCGCATCGCCGCTCGCGAGCCCGCTGGCTGCGACGGATCTCGCGGGCTTGCCCTCCGCGACCATCGTCAGCGCCGAATTCGATCCGCTGCGCGACGAAGCCGAGGCGTACGCGGCGCGGCTCGCGCAGGCCGGCACGCCGGTGACCCTCGTGCGCTGGCCGGGCCAGTTGCACGGCTTCGCGAGCATGCTCGGCGCGGTGGATGCCGCCGATCACGTGCTGACGTTCGCGGCCGACGCGCTGCGCCGCGCGTTCGACGCAGCGGAGGCGCGATGACGCTCGCCAGCACCCGCGAAATCGTCGACGAACTGCGCGCGGGCCGGATGATCCTGCTCGTCGACGAGGAAGATCGAGAGAACGAAGGCGATCTCGTGATCGCGGCCGACCACGTGAGCGCGGACGCGATCAACTTCATGGCCCGCTTCGGGCGCGGGCTGATCTGCCTGACGCTCACCGCCGAGCGCTGCGCGCAGCTCAGGCTGCCGCCGATGGCCGATCACAACGGCACGCCGTTCGGCACCGCTTTCACGGTGAGCATCGAGGCGGCCGAGGGCGTGACGACCGGCATTTCCGCCGCCGACCGCGCGCATACGATCCGCACCGCGGTGCG
Organism: Burkholderia sp. SRS-46; assembly: GCF_004343775.1. Lineage (GTDB taxonomy): Bacteria > Pseudomonadota > Gammaproteobacteria > Burkholderiales > Burkholderiaceae > Burkholderia. The sequence continues at coordinate 43,124 of NZ_PTXL01000018.1, forward strand.
CGCGGGCGCGCGGCCCGACGCGCTGGTGCAGCCCGGCCACGTGTTCCCGATCGCCGCGCGCCCGGGCGGCGTGCTCGTGCGCGCGGGCCACACCGAGGCGGGCTGCGACCTGGCCGCGCTGGCGGGGCTCACGCCGGCCTCGGTGATCTGCGAAGTGATGAACGACGACGGCACGATGGCGCGGCTGCCCGAGCTGAAAGCATTCGCCGCGCGTCATGGCCTGAAGATCGGCACGATCGCCGACCTGATCCACTACCGGCGCGAGCACGAATCGCTGGTCGAGCGCGTCGGCGAGCGGCCGCTGCATACACCGTGGGGGCGGTTCCGCGCGATCGAGTATCGCGACACCGTGCATCGCGCGCCGCATCTCGCGCTGGTGCGCGGCGAGCCCGACTCGGCGGCGCCGGTGCTCACGCGCGTGCACGAATGCCATTCGCTGCTCGACCTGCTCGATGCGGAGCCGTCCGCGCATTCGTGGCCGCTGCACGCGGCGCTGCAGCGGATCGACGCGGCCGGCTGCGGGGTCGCGGTGCTGCTCGATTGCGAGATGCATGGCGACCCGGCGCGCAGGCCGGCCGGCGGCGGGCGGCACGACGGCCGCGCGACCGGGATCGGCTCGCAGATCCTGCGCGATCTCGGCGTGCGCAGGCTGAACGTGCTGTCGAGCCCGTTCCGGCTGCCGGCGCTGTCGGGGCACGATCTGGAGATCATGGCGTTCATTCCGCTCGGGGATGACGATCCGGAGGCGCTGCGGGGCGTGCCGCGGAGTGGGCCTCGGGCGGCATGAGCCGCTGATCGGGGCGGCGTGCGGGTGGCGTGAGGAACGGATCGCGGGGGCATCAGTCGCGCGGTAACGTCCGTTTGCGTGGCCGCCGTGCACGCCGCGCGGTGGTGGCGATCGGCGTCCGGTGTGTTGTCCGGTGTGTCCGGTGACATCCGTCGCTTCCGCGCGCGCATCGCCGCCGATGGCGCCGTCTCGCCGGCCCGATCCCGCCCGCCCTCATCCGCCCGGACGATGCGCGCGGGCACCGCATCCGCACAATGTCCTCGTCTCCATTCCCGATGCCCGCGCCACATGGATTCCGCCGACCTCTCCCCTGCCTTCACCCCGCTGCGCGTCGGTCCGCTGACGTTGCGCAACCGCGTGATCAAGTCCGCGACCAACGAAGGCATGACGCCGAACGGCGTGCCGTCGCAGGCGCTGGTGCGGTTCCACGAGCGGGTCGCGGCAGGCGGCGCGGCGCTCACGACCGTCGCGTATTGCGCGGTCAGCCCGGACGGCCGGACCTTCGTCGACCAGGCGCAGCTCGATGCGCCGACCGTCCCGCAGTTTCGCGCGCTGACCGATGCCGTCCACCGCCATGGCGCGGCGGCGTCCGCGCAGATCACGCACGGCGGCTGCTTCACGTTCCTGCCGTCGCTGTCGACCAGGCGGCCGATGAGCGCGTCGGGCGGCGTCAACAAGGTCGGCGTGATGAGCGGCCGGTTCCTGAAGCAGGCGATGACGCGCGACCAGATGACCGCCGTCGCCGACGAATTCGCGCAGGCGGCCCGCCGGGCGCGCGACGCCGGCTTCGACGCGGTCGAGATCCACATGGGCCACGGCTACCTGCTGAGCCAGTTCCTGTCGCCGCTCTACAACCGCCGCCGCGACGCATATGGCGGCGACGCGGCGCGCCGCGCGGCGTTTCCGGTCGAGGTGCTGCGCCGCGTGCTCGACGCGGTGGGCCGCGATCTCGCGGTGGTGTGCAAGATCGGCGTGACCGAAGGCGTGCGCGGCGGCGGCACCGCCGACGACGCATGCGAGGTCGCGCGACGGCTCGAGGCCGAGGGCGCGCACCTGCTGGTGCTGAGCGGCGGGATGAACGTCGAATCGGTGTGGCAGCTGTTCGGCAGCCCGCTGCCCGCCGACGCGCGCGCGAACGCCGACAACGCGATCGTGCGCGCCGCGATGGCGCTGCAGAAGCTCGCCGAGCCGAAGCTGGGCGCATTCCGCGAGCTGTATTTCCTCGAGCATTCGCGCAAGGTGCGCGCGGCGGTGCGGATGCCGCTCGCGTATCTCGGCGGCGTGCGCTCCCGCGACAACATCGCTTTTGCGCTGCGCGACGGGTTCGACGCGGTGGCGATGGCGCGCGCGCTCGTGTTCGAGCCGGATTTCGTCAACCGGCTGCGGGACGGCCGGGCCGAGCGGTCGGGCTGCACGTCGTGCAACCGGTGCGTCGTGTCGATGTATACGCCGGGCGGCACGTCGTGCACACTGCAGCCACCGAACGACCCGGCACCGAACCGGATGCCGGCCGCGCGCTGACCGGCGTGCCCGCTCAGCCGGCGTCGCGCGCCTGTGCGAGCGCGGCGAGGTTGCCCTCCCCAAACCCGTGATGCCCCTGGCGCTGGACGATCTCGAAGAAGATCTCGCCCGGCCGGCGCTTGACGAAGGTCTGGAAGAACAGCTTCGGCACGCCGTCGTCGCCGATCTCGCCGTCGATCAGCACCGCACGGCTGCGCAGCGCGCCGAGATCGACGCCGTGCCCCGGCAGGCGTGCATCGACCGCGTCGTAGTAGCGCGCGGGCGGCTCGATGAACTCGACGCCGTTCGCGCGCAGCCGGTCGACGCACGACAGGATGTCGTCGGTCGCGAGTGCGACGTGCTGCACGCCCTCGCCCGGATGGTCCGGCAGGTAAGCGTGCATCAGCTCGGTGCGCCGCGTGCCTTCCTCGTAGACGGGAATCCGCAGCGCGCCGCACGGCGACACCATCACCCGCGACTCCTCCGACACGTGCCAGTGCGCGTCGATCTCGTGGATTTCGCGGAAATACAGCAGGTCGTGGTAGAAGTCGAGCCACTCCCGCATGCGCCCCGCGCCGACCGTCTGCGTGAAATGGTCGACCTGCTGCAGCCCGGTGCCCGCGAAATCGAGATCGGTATGCGCGGTGGCAATGTCGATCGGCCGAAAGTCGATGTCGAAGATCGAGATATCGCCCACGCCGCCGCGCTGGCCGTCCCGCCCGCGCCAGCGGTCGACGAAGTACAGGTGCGAATCGCCGATGCCCTGGATCGCCGGGATCTTCAGCTCGCCGACGCCGACCCGCTCGCCCTCGAACGCCCACGCGCCCAACGTGATCGCCCGCTCGAACGCGCGCCGCGCATTGGCCACGCGCAGGCCGATCGCGCACACGCCCATCCCGTACTCCTGCGCATAGCGCGCCGCGAACGAATCCGGCTCCGCATTGATCAGGAAATGCATCTGGCCCTGCCGGTACAGCGTGACGGCCTTGCTCACGTGCCGGGCGATCGCCTTGAAGCCGAGCTGCGCGAAGCGCTGCGCGAGCGCCTGCGGCACGGGTGCCGCGAACTCGACGAATTCCAGGCCGGCCATCCCGAGCGGATTGGCGGCCGGATCGTCGACGGGCGGCGTATCGCTGGACAGGGGGGGATGATTGCCGAGCATTCCATTCTCCGGGGGCAAGCGGGTCGTTGACGTTGCGCCGGGTGCCGTGCTGCCCGGCCTATGCAGTATCCGGACCTTCGGCCCGTGCCGCAAATGTGTTCAATGGTGCCGATTTTAACCAGATCGTTCATGCCGGCGCACCTCGTCCGAACGGCCAGTGTGTTCCGTCCCCCTCAGTGCAAACCCGGAATGCGTTCGATAAACGCACGGACTTGAACGATAATCGCGCACTTTGGCCGTTCGGCCGATTGCCGCGCCGCGACGCCGGCCCTATGCTCCGTTCACCCATCGCCTTCAATGCAGCATCGGACGCGGCGCCGCCACGATTCCATGATGCGCCGTGCCAGGAGACACCAGCATGACCCCAGCCTTTGACACCCTCGACACCGCAGATACTGCGCGGACGCGCAGCCAGGCCCGCAAGGCGGCGCTCGGCAGCTTCGTCGGCGCCGTCGTCGACTGGTACGACTTCCTGTTGTACGGGATCGTCGCCGCACTCGTGTTCAATTCCGAGTTCTTCCCGAAAGTCAGCCCGACGATGGGCACGCTCGCGGCGTTCGCGACGTTCGGCGTCGGTTTCCTGTTCCGGCCGCTCGGCGGCGTCGTGTTCGGCCACTACGGCGACCGGCTCGGCCGCAAGCGGATGCTGGTGCTGACCGTGATGCTGATGGGCCTGTCGACCGTCGCGATCGGCCTGCTGCCGACCTTCGCGACGATCGGCTGGTGGGCGCCGGTGCTGCTGGTCGCGATGCGCGCGCTGCAGGGCTTCGCGGTCGGCGGCGAATGGGGCGGCGCGGCGCTGATGGCCGTCGAGAGTGCGCCGGAGAAGAAGAAGGCGTTCTACAGCAGTGGCGTGCAGGTCGGCTACGGCGTCGGCCTCGTGCTCGCGACGGGCATCGTGTCGATCCTCGGCCACACGCTCGGCGACGCGGCGTTCAAGGCATGGGCCTGGCGCCTGCCGTTCGTGTTCAGCATCGTGCTGGTGCTGATCGGCCTGTGGGTGCGCAAGAGCATGGACGAGTCGCAGGAGTTCGTCGAAAAGGTCGAGCACGCGAATCGCAAGCTGCGCATGCCGGTGCTGGAAGCGCTGACGCGCCATCCGAAGGCGTTCCTGCTGATCATCGCGCTGCGCCTCGCCGAGCTGTTCACGATGTATATCGTCACCGCGTTCGCGCTCAGCTACTCGACCACGAACCTCGGCATGTCGCGCGACCTGTTCCTGAACATCGGCCTGCTGGTCGGCGCGGTGAGCTGCGTGACGATCCCGTGCTTCGCGTGGCTCGCCGACCGCTTCGGCCTGCGCCGCATCTACTTGATCGGCGCGCTGATCGGCCTCGCCTCGGCGGTGCCGTTCTTCGTCGCGCTCGAGGCGCGGTCGATCGCCTGGATCGTGATCTTCGCGGTGCTGCTCGCGAACGTCGCGCACGACATGGTCGTGAGCGTCCAGCAGCCGCTGTTCACCGAGCTGTTCGGCGCGGAATACCGCTACAGCGGCGCGGGCGTCGGCTACCAGTTCGCGAGCGTGGTCGGCGGCGGCTTCACGCCGTTCATCGCGGTGGCGCTCACCAGCTTCGCCGGCGGTTCGTGGCACCTCGTCGCGGGTTACCTCGCGGCCGGCTGCCTGATTTCGCTGGTGGTTGCCGCGCGGATGCGGGCGGCAAACTGATCCTGCCCGCGCGTGGCCTGCCGTCGAAACGGCCGGCCACGCCACCGTGCGCGCCGGCCCACGCGATCGCCTGCGCACGAGGCGACGTCAAACACTGTCAATCCCTGCCCGGATCTCATTATTTCCTGCGTGCATTCTCCACGGGCATGTCCGACCAATGGCATCATATGGGCCTACGTCAGCCACCGATACGCCCCCATATCATGTCGAATCTCATCGTCCACGGCGGCACTCCGCTGCGCGGCGACATCCAGCCGTCCGCAAACAAGAACGCCGTTCTGCCGATCCTGTGCGCCACCCTGTTGACCGACCAGCCGCTGCGGCTCGTCGGCGTGCCCGACATCACCGACGTGCGCAAGATCCTCGACATCTTCCGCACGCTCGGCAGCGACGTGTCGATGGACTTCACCACCGGCATCCTCGAGCTTCATCACCGCGCGACCACGTTCGACCCGGCCGTGCACCGGCTGCCCGAAGCGATGCGCTCGTCGATCATGCTGATCCCGCCGCTGCTCGCGCGCTTCGGCGTCGCTCGCCTCGAGAACGACGTGAAGGGCTGCACGCTCGGCGTGCGCGAGATCGATCCACACGTCGAGGTGTTCGAGCGCTTCGGCGCACACATCGAGCGCACGCCCGATTCGCTGATCGTCCGCGCGGACGGCCCGCTGAAGGCCAACGATCACTGGCTCGACTACGCGTCGGTGACCACCACCGAGAACTTCGCGCTGTGCGCGACCGCCGCGGCCGGCACGTCGACGCTGATGAACGCCGCATCCGAGCCGCACGTGCAGGAGTTCTCGCAATTCCTCGCGATGCTGGGCGTCGGCATCGAAGGCATCGGCACGTCGCGGCTGTGCGTCACCGGCGGGAAGAAGCTCGGCGGCGGCGAGTTCCGCTTCGCCGAGGATTTCCACGAAATTGCCACGTTCCTCGCGCTGGGCGCGATCACCGGCGGCGACATCGCCGTGCGCAACTCGTCGCCCGAGCATTTCCCGCTGATCGACCGCACCTTCGCGAAGTTCGGCGTCAACGTCACGCACGGCGACGGCTGGTCGCGCGCGGAACGCGACGGCCCGCTGCGCGTGCGCCGGCCGTTCACGCAGAACATCCTGACCAAGATCGAAGCCGCGCCGTGGCCGTACCTGCCGGTCGACCTGCTGCCGATCTTCATCGCGCTCGGCGTGCAGGCCGAAGGCAGCGCGATGTTCTGGAACAAGGTTTACGACGGCGCGCTCGGCTGGTCGGGCGAACTGTCGAAGTTCGGCGCGCACGTGCTGCTGTCGGACCCGCACCGGCTGATCACGTTCGGCGGGCTGAAGCTGACGCCCGCGCGTGTCGAGAGCCCGTACATCATCCGCGTCGCGATCGCGCTGCTGATGGTCGCCGCGAGCATCGAGGGCCGCTCGGAAATCATGAACGCGCTGCCGATCCGCCGCGCGCACCCGCATTTCGTCGAGAACCTGCGCTCGGTTGGGGCGAACGTCGAATGGACGAGCAGCGAGTGACGCCGTTCCGGATGCCCCGCAGGTAATACCTCCCATGTCGTTGCCCGGCCATGCGCCAAGCGTGGTCGGGCAATGTCCTCATGCCGCGGTTCAGTGCGAATCTCCCGGCTGCCTCCCTCTCTGTCCCCGCACCGCGCCGATAGCGAAATTCGTCGCGAGAAGCAGTGCCTTGACCGACCTCGGTGCAGACGCCCCCTTTCGCGTCTTTGCGACACAAAAGGCGCGGCGAAAATCGCCATTCCAAACTTGTCCTATTGCGCAAGCGCGCCGCGAACCCTAGCCTGCCTTTCTTTTTGCTTGCACGTGATTTGTCCGGCGGCACACGACGCTTCAACAGGTAAGTTCAGAACGGATGAAGACAAAATACAGCTTGATGCAAATGCGCGATGTCTGGCTCGATGCTTGGCGCAACGGAGACATCGATCAACTGAATTTCGTCGAAAGCCTGCACTTTTTCATCAAGCACGGCGACGCGGTCCGCACAAAGCCTCAGCACCTCGCGCGCATGCGCGCCTATGCAGCCGAGCATGCCGCGCGCCAGTGGGGCATGACGTATGAAGATGAAGTCAGGCATGTCGTAGAGCGCGGCGAATGGGCAACCGTCTCGGGGATCAACGCGATGCGGAGGAATGGCAGGCTATGCGCCCGGCACGAGTTCATGGAGCTGTGGCTGATCTGCGACGCACGGTGGCAGATCGCGGCACTCTGTTACGAACACAAGGAGATCGGTCACGACGTCGACGCCGGATAGAGCACGCCGGACACCCGTGATCGTGAGCTCCCCCGAGCCGCAATTACCAAGCGGCGTTACTCCCTGACGGCGAAGCCCTCGCCGCAACATGCGGGCGCGCCCCCCCGCCCCCCCCGGGCCGGCTGCAGCGGGCCGGCAAAACGGGCCAGGGCCCTTGCGCGGCGGCCGTCCGGGCGCCCGGCGAAGGCGTGCCGCCCCGAACCGGACCACCGGCCGCACAGCCCCGCCGGGCGGCCGGTTCGACCCTTTACC
>NZ_PTXL01000019.1 GCF_004343775.1 Burkholderia sp. SRS-46
ATCAGCACGGCGCAAAGCGGTGTGAACTCGTTGTCGACGGGCCTGAGCACGACCAACAGCAATGTGGATTCGCTGTCGACGGGTCTGAGCACGACCAACAGCAGCGTGGCGTCGCTGTCGACGTCGACGTCGACTGGGATCAGCACGGCGCAAAGCGGCGTGAACTCGCTGTCGACGGGCCTGAGCACGACCAACAGTAGCGTGGCGTCGCTGTCGACGTCGACTTCGACGGGGATCAGCACGGCGCAAAGCGGTGTGAACTCGCTGTCGACGGGCCTGAGCACGACCAACAGCAGCGTGGCGTCGCTGTCGACATCGACGTCGACCGGCATCAGCACGGCGCAGAGTGGTGTCAATTCGCTGTCGACCGGTCTGAGCACGACCAACAGCAATGTGGATTCGCTGTCGACCGGCCTGAGCACGACCAACAGCAGCGTGGCGTCGCTGTCGACGTCGACGTCGACGGGGATCAGCACGGCGCAGAGCGGTGTGAACTCGCTGTCGACGGGTCTGAGCACGACCAACAGCAGTGTGGCGTCGCTGTCGACATCGACGTCGACGGGAATTAGCACGGCGCAAAGCGGTGTGAACTCGCTGTCGACGGGGCTGAGCACGACCAATAGCAGTGTGGCTTCGCTGTCGACGTCGACTTCGACGGGGATCAGCACGGCGCAAAGCGGTGTGAACTCGCTGTCGACGGGCCTGAGCACGACCAACAGTAGCGTGGCGTCGCTGTCGACGTCGACGTCGACGGGGATCAGCACGGCGCAAAGCGGTGTGAACTCGTTGTCGACGGGCCTGAGCACGACCAACAGCAATGTGGATTCGCTGTCGACGGGTCTGAGCACGACCAACAGCAGCGTGGCGTCGCTGTCGACGTCGA
>NZ_PTXL01000020.1 GCF_004343775.1 Burkholderia sp. SRS-46
CTTCCGGATCCTTGTTGATCGCGACGATCACCTTCGAATCCTTCATGCCGGCCAGGTGCTGGATCGCACCCGAGATGCCCACCGCGATGTACAGCTGCGGCGCGACGATCTTGCCGGTCTGGCCGACTTGATAGTCGTTCGGCACGTAGCCCGCGTCCACCGCCGCGCGCGATGCGCCGAGTGCCGCTTGCAGCTTGTCCGCCAGCGGCTCCAGCACCTTCGTGTAGTTCTCGCCGCTGCCCAGGCCCCGGCCACCCGACACGATGATGCTCGCCGACGTCAGCTCCGGACGGTCCAGCTTCGTCACTTCGCGGCTCACGAATTGCGACTTGCCCGCATCCGCCGCTGCGTCGATCTTCTCGACCGCTGCGCTGCCGCCTTCCGATGCCACCGGGTCGAAGCCCGTTGCACGCACCGTGATCACCTTGATCGGGTCGCTCGATTGCACCGTCGCGATTGCGTTACCCGCGTAGATCGGGCGCTCGAACGTGTCGGCCGAATCAACCGCCGTGATGTCCGAGATCTGCGCGACGTCCAGCTTCGCGGCGATACGCGGCGCGATGTTCTTGCCGTAGGCCGTCGCCGGCGCGAGGATGTGCGAGTAATCCTTCGCGATGTTCAGCGCCGTCGCTTCGACGTTTTCCGCCAGGCCGGCGGCCAGTTGCGGCGCGTCGGCCA
>NZ_PTXL01000001.1 GCF_004343775.1 Burkholderia sp. SRS-46
GGGCGGCGCGAGGCGGCCGGTGGGGCGGGGTGATTCACGCAAGTCTCCTGTGTCGACCCGGGCGGGTGCTTCGGCGCAAGCCCGAGTCCCGTGCAAGGCGGTCGCCCCGCAGCGGTTGCCGGATGCGGCTGCCGCTGCGGTTCGGTCCGGCCTTCGACGGCATGTCCGGCGGGATCCGCGGCGGCGCGGTTTTGGGGTCATTCTACGCTGTAACATCTGCTGCGAGCGGTGCCGCGGGCTGCGATAATCGGCTTCCAGTGCAACCCCGGCCGCGCCGCGGCCGAGCATCAGAGGACTCAGCATGGGCAACCGCTTGAGCAAGATCGCCACGCGCACCGGCGACGATGGCACCACCGGCCTCGGCGACGGCCGGCGCGTCGGCAAGGACGACGTGCGGATCGCCGCGATCGGCGACGTCGACGAACTGAATTCGACCATCGGCGTGCTGCTCGCCGAGCCGCTGCCCGACGACGTGCGCGCCGCGCTCGTAACGATCCAGCACGACCTGTTCGACCTGGGCGGCGAGCTGTGCATCCCCGGCCACACGGTGCTCGACGACACGCACCTCGCGCGCCTCGACCAGTGGCTCGCCGACTACAACGCCACGCTGCCGCCGCTGAAGGAATTCATCCTGCCGGCCGGCTCGCGCGCGGCGTCGCTCGCGCACGTGAGCCGGACCGTGTGCCGCCGCGCGGAGCGTGCGATCGTCGCGCTGGGCCGCGTCGAGACGCTGCACGAGATGCCGCGCCGCTACGTGAACCGGCTGTCCGACCTGCTGTTCGTGCTGGCCCGCGTGCTGAACCGCGCGGACGGCGGCACGGACGTATTGTGGCAACGCGGCCGCCCGACCTGAGCACTGCGGGCGGAGGCGCGACGCGTGTGCGCCGCGCGCCGCCAGTTCCCATACTCCTGACCCCAATCAAAGGGCTGCGACAATTTGCCTGAGTCTGCCCGGGTTTTTAAAGATGTATCGTATTCGCATGTTTAACGGAGAACGAGCATGACCCACATTACCGCCGACCAGATGGCCCGTGTGAAGGCCACCGCCCCTGTCCTCGCCGTGCACGGCGCGACGATCACGAAGCACTTCTATCAGCGCATGTTCGCGCGTCATCCGGAACTGAAGAACCTGTTCAACCAGACGCACCAGAAGACCGGCAGCCAGCCGGAAACGCTCGCGAAGGCGGTCTATGCGTATGCGGCGAACATCGACAACCTGGGCGCGCTCGGCGGTGCGGTGTCGCACATCGCGCACAAGCATGCGAGCCTGAACATTCGCCCCGAGCATTACCCGATCGTCGGCGAGAACCTGCTCGCGTCGATCGTCGAAGTGCTCGGCGACGCGGTCGACGCGGAAACGCTCGAAGCGTGGCGCGTCGCGTACGGCCAGCTCGCGCAGATCCTGATCGGCGCCGAGGCGGACCTGTATGCCGGCGCGGCATGGAGCGGCTTCCGTCCGTTCAAGGTCGCGCGCAAGGTGCGCGAGAGCGACGAGATCACGTCGTTCTACCTGGTGCCGGCGGACGGCGGCGAAGCGGCGAGGTTCGAGCCGGGCCAGTACGTGACGGTGAAGCGCTTCGTCGGCGATCTCGGGGTCGACCAGCCGCGCCAGTACAGCCTGTCCGACGCGCCGCACGGCAAGTGGCTGCGCATCTCGGTGAAGCGCGAGGCGGGCCGGCCCGAGGCGATTCCGGCGGGCAAGGTGTCGACGCTGATGCACGACGGCGTCGAGGAGGGCGCGATCGTCGAGGTGACTGCGCCGATGGGCGAGTTCTCGCTGAAGCGCGGCGTCGATACGCCGGTCGTGCTGATCTCGGGCGGCGTCGGCCTCACGCCGATGGTGTCGATGGCCTCGACGCTGATCGCCGAAGGCAGCCGGCGCGACGTGCGCTTCGTGCACGCCTGCCGCGCGGGCGCCGTGCACGCGTTCCGCGACTGGCTGAACGACGCGGCGCGCGCGCACGCGAACGTGAAGCGCACCGTGCTGTACGAACTCGTCGGTCCGCATGACCGCGTGGGCATCGATCACGATCTGGAAGGGCGGCTCACGCCGGCGCGCATCGAGCAGTATGCGCTCGTGCCGGATGCCGACTACTACATATGCGGCCCGATCGCGTTCATGAAGGCGCAACGCGATGCGCTCGTCGCACTGGGCGTTGCGCCGGAGCGCGTGAACACCGAGATCTTCGGTTCGGGCGCACTCGAGTAAGCGGCCGTCACCGCATCTTTCCCGCCATGCGTTTCGGGCCCCGATATCCGGGGCCTGGATCCGCCAGGCCCGGCATGACCTGCTCCGGTCGCTCGCGATCGGGCCGGTTCATGCCGGGCTTCGCGCTTGGCGGATCGGGCCGGGATTCGGCTTGGGGGCGTTATTGGTAGGAGAACGTGAAGGATGTGGCGGCGCGTACCGACCCGGGAACGATGTTCGATGCCGTTTTCACGTACCGTACCGAGAGCGGGATGGACAAGGCTCCATTCGTGACTCTGCCAGCGAACCATTGGTTCGTATTGCCCTTCGCGCTGGAATCGGGACCGAAGGCGACCGGTTTGGCGTTGCCTTGCCGGTAGACCTGAAGGCCGACGCCCTGCGCAGTCGAGTCGGGACGCAGGCTCAAGACGTCGCCGGTATTCGCGGGGTTCGCGACATCGGTCATGGTCGCGTATACGTCGACCGTTCCGGTGCAGTTGATCTGCAGCGACGTCGTGCCGGCCACGTCCGAGACATCGCCGATCGCGCTCAGCCGGTAGCTGACCAACTGCGCAAGCGGGACGCTGGTCGTTGCGGCCGACGTCAGCGAGCAGCTGCGCGACGTCACATTGATCCTGAATGACGACAGCGTGATGGTACGCGTGTCGAAAAGCCCGCCCGATTTGTACACCCTGAACTTCGCAATCGTGCGCTCCGGCGATGTGTAAGAACCGGTCGACAACGGCCCGCTGAATACGAGCGCGGCGCGAAAATGAGTCCACCATTTGGCCGTACTGATGCCGGCAATATAGAGCGCCGTTTCGTTAAGATCGAGCGCTTTCCATTGCGCATCGTTTTCGCCATTCCAGCTCCCGATCTTCGCCATGACGGCGTATCCGATGCCCGGCACCCCCGTCTCATAAACCGGATGCTGGCGCCCGTCTAGCGTATAGGTTGCACCGGGAATCGGTGTGCCGATTCCGGTTGCCGTGACACGGATCGGCGTACAGTCCGTATAAAGCACGTTCCTTTGCTCTGATGTGAGCGCTCCCGAGCCGATCAGGGTGCCGGGCGCGTACGCGTCGCGCGAGGCCGTAATGGAGGCGGGTACGGTCGGCGATGCTGACGAGGAATAGAGACCCTGATCACAGGTTTCGGCCTGCGCATGCTGAGCCAGCAGACCGACCAGTCCGATGAAACATGCCTTTCCCAGCAGACCCGTGACGCGTCCTGCCGATCGTTGCGATAGGTTGGGGTTCGAATGATTCATCTGTTTTCCCGTTGGCGTGGCCACTGACTGGTAACGGGCTAATACTAGGGATTGCGGTGCTGTCCTAAAATAAGACCCAAACTAATTTGGATTCGAATTTATTGAGACAAGTACTAATTCAGTATTTCGCGGGTCATCGAGGCCGACGGTCTTGGTCCGGCGGAGTGGGATCCGGGCGTCACGAGATCACGAATTTGTCTGAAAAGCTGCGCCCAAATTGCGAAAAGCCCGGCACGAGCCGGGCTTTTCCGTTTGCCGAGGCGTGCGTCGCGCACGCCGGCGTTCGAATCAGTTCCCGCTGCCGCGCGCGACACGGCGCGCCTTGACCGACTCCGCGAGGCCTTCGAGCACCTTCACGCTGTCTTCCCACGCGATGCACGCATCGGTGATGCTCTGGCCGTAGGTCAGCGGGCAACCTTCCTTCAGGTCCTGACGGCCCTCGACGAGGTGCGACTCGATCATCACGCCGACGATCCGCTCGTCGCCCGCCGCGATCTGGCGGCCGATGTCCGCGCACACCGGGATCTGGTTCTCGTGCTTCTTCGAGCTGTTCGCGTGGCTCGCGTCGATCATCAGGCGCGCGGCGAGGCCGGCCTTGCCGATATCCGAGCACGCGGCGTTCACGCTCTCCGCATCGTAGTTCGGCGTCTTGCCGCCGCGCAGGATCACGTGGCAGTCCTCGTTGCCGGCCGTCGACACGATCGCCGAGTGGCCGCCCTTCGTCACCGACAGGAAATGGTGCGGCTGCGACGCGGCCTTGATCGCGTCGACCGCGATCTTCACGTTGCCGTCGGTGCCGTTCTTGAAGCCGACCGGGCACGACAGCCCCGACGCCAGCTCGCGGTGCACCTGCGATTCGGTCGTGCGCGCGCCGATCGCGCCCCACGAGATCAGGTCGGCGATGTATTGCGGGCTGATCATGTCGAGGTATTCGGTCGCGGCCGGCAGCCCCATCTCGTTGATGTGCAGCAGCAGTTCGCGCGCGGTGCGCAGCCCTTCGTTGATCTTGAAGCTGTTGTCGAGGTGCGGATCGTTGATCAACCCTTTCCAGCCGACCGTCGTGCGCGGCTTCTCGAAGTACACGCGCATCACGATCTCGAGCTCGTTCTTGAAGCGCTCGCGCTCCTTGACGAGCCGGCCCGCATACTCGAGCGCCGCCTTCGTATCGTGGATCGAGCACGGCCCGATCACGACGATCAGGCGGTCGTCCATCCCGTGCAGGATCCGGTGCATCGACTGCCGCGAGTTGTAGATCAGCTCGGACGCGGTTTCGGAGCACGCGAATTCGCGGATCAGGTGGGCGGGCGGCGTCAGCTCCTTGAGTTCACGAATGCGGACATCGTCGGTATTGTGCGGGGGCATGCTGTTTCTCCTTGATTGGGCTAGCCGTTCGGTCAGTGCGCGTGCGGCAAATTCATCAATTCAGGTAATTCAGTCGTTTCATCAGGCGAAAGGCGAAAAAAAACCGCCGGGTTCGCCGGCGGTTTTTTCGGGAATTTTGGTTGCGCTTTACGCGCCATCAACCCTCTCGATCCGCCAGCGGCCTGAGATGCCAAAAAAAGTAAAAGTAAAACTTGGCGGACATGATGGAGACGCGGTTCGTCAAAAAAAGTTGATTCGGAATTTATACCCCGTCCCCGTTCGGCTGGCAACCGGGGGTGTTGAAAATGCGGACAATCCGCGCGTTTTTCTAAAAATGCGCGGATTGTCTGCGCCGCGATGCGGTTATGCCGTACCGCCGACCGTCATCTTGTCGATCCGCAGAGTCGGCTGGCCGACGCCGACCGGCACGCTCTGGCCTTCCTTGCCGCACACGCCGACACCCGTGTCGAGCGACATGTCGTTGCCGATCATGCTCACGTACTTCAGCGATTCCGGGCCGCTGCCGATCAGCGTCGCGCCCTTCACCGGGTAGGTGATCTTGCCGTTCTCGATCATGTACGCCTCGGACGCCGAGAACACGAACTTGCCGTTCGTGATGTCGACCTGGCCGCCGCCGAAGTTGACCGCGTACAGGCCGTTCTTCACCGACGCGATGATTTCCTGCGGATCCTTGTCGCCGTTCAGCATGTAGGTGTTGGTCATGCGCGGCATCGGCAGCGCCGCGTACGACTCGCGCCGCGCGTTGCCGGTGACGGGCATCTTCATTAGGCGCGCGTTGAGCGTGTCCTGGATGTAGCCCTTCAGGATGCCGTCCTCGATCAGCGTCGTGCACTGCGTCGGGTTGCCTTCGTCGTCGATGTTCAGCGAGCCGCGGCGGTTCGGCAGCGTGCCGTCGTCGACCACCGTCACGCCCTTCGCGGCGACCTGCTCGCCGATCCGGCCGGCGAACGCCGACGAGCCCTTGCGGTTGAAGTCGCCTTCGAGGCCATGGCCGATCGCTTCGTGCAGCAGCACCCCCGGCCAGCCCGGCCCGAGCACGACCGTCATCGCGCCGGCCGGCGCCGGCCGCGCGTCGAGGTTCACGAGCGCCGCGTGCACCGCGTCGTCGACGTAGCGCGACAGCACGTCGTCGGTGAAGTAGCCGTAGTCGAAGCGGCCGCCGCCGCCGCCGCTGCCGATCTCGCGGCGGCCGTTCTGCTCGGCGATCACCGTCACCGACACGCGCACGAGCGGGCGGATGTCCGCCGCGAGCGCGCCGTCGCTGCGCGCGACCAGCACGACGTCGTATTCGCCGGCAAGGCCCGCCATCACCTGCGTGATGCGCGGGTCGCGGCCGCGCGCCATCTGCTCGATGCGCTCGAGCAGCTTGACCTTGGCCGTTGCATCGAGCGACGCGAGCGGATCGGATGGCAGGTACAGGTCGCGGCCCGAGATGCCCGTCAGCGACGTCGCCGCCTTGACCTTCTGGCGGCCGCCGCCCGCGGCCGCGATCGCCTTGGTGGCCGCGGCCGCCTGCGCGATCGCTTCCGGCGACAGGTCGTCGGAGTACGCGAACGCGGTGCGGTCGCCCGCGACCGCGCGCACGCCGACGCCCTGGTCGATGCTGAAACTGCCCGATTTGACGATGCCTTCCTCGAGACTCCACGCTTCGCTGCGGGTCGCCTGGAAGTACAGGTCCGCGTAGTCGACGCGATGCGTGAAGATGTCGGCGATCGTGCGCGTCAGGAGGCTCTCGTCGAGGCCGTAGGGCGTGAGCAGGATGTCCTTCGCCAGCGCCAGGTTGCGGATGCCGGGTTCGATGATGTTCATGCGGGTATCGGGGTTTCTCAAAAAGTTGTCGGGTGCGTGCCGGAACAGATGGTTCGCGCGGGCCGGGGTTTCAAGGGGGGCGGGGCGGCCGGTCAGCCGAGCACGCGGTGCCGCCACGCGGGCAGGCTCTGGCGCACGTCGGCGATGCGCTGCGGGTCGAGCGTGCCGAGCACGACGCTCGCGCCCTCGGCGCGCTCCCGGACGATGTCGCCCCACGGGTCGACCAGCATGCTGTGGCCCCAGGTGCGCCGGCCGTTCTCGTGCTTGCCGCCTTGCGCGGCCGCGAGCACGTAGCACTGGTTCTCGACCGCCCGCGCGCGCAGCAGGGTCTCCCAGTGCGCGCGGCCGGTGGTGTAGGTAAACGCCGACGGCACGACGACGAGCGCGCAGTCGCCCATCCTGCGATACAGCTCCGGAAAGCGCAGATCGTAACAGACGGATAGTCCGACGCGGCCGAACGGCGCGTCGAACGTGACGACCGTGTCGCCGGGGCGGATCGTGCGCGCCTCGTCGAACGATTCGTCGCCTTTCTCGAAGTTGAACAGGTGGATCTTGTCGTAGCGCGCCGCTTCGCGGCCGTCCGGATCGAACACGAGCGTGGTGTTCAGCACCCGGTTCGGCTCCGGCGCCTTCAGCGGCAGCGTGCCGCCGATCACCCAGATGCCGTGGCGGCGCGCCGCGTCGGCGAGGAACTGCTGGATCGGGCCGTCCCGGTAAGGCTCGGCGAGCGCGAGCTTGTCGGTGTCCCGATGGCCCATGAAGCAGAAGTACTCGGGCAGCAGCACGAGTTGCGCGCCTTCGCCGGCCGCTTCCGCGATCAGGCGGCGGGCCTCGGCGAGATTGCGCGTGACGTCCGGCGTGCTCACCATCTGCAGCGCTGCAACCCGGACGGGCGTGGCGGAAAGGGCGTGGTCGGTCATCGCGGAATCGGTTGCGTCATAAATGGGGTGCGGCCCGTGCGGCTCACGGGCTCGCCGTGCCGGCCGCATCGTGATTCATCTTACCCTGATCGCCCCGCACCCGCTCGATGTGCGGATGCGCCCACGAACCGTTGATCGTGTAGTCCATCGCGAACGCGTGCGACAGCGTCTCCGACAGCGCGTAGTTCGCGGCCAGCACGCCGATGCCGAGCAGCGGGTTGACGATCGCGGCCGCGATCGCCGCCGTGCCGGCGCCGATCTTCGGCGCGACGTGCGCGTGCAGATCCTGCGTTTCCGCACCCAGGTCGACCGAGCCTTTCAGCGTGACCTTCGCGGGCGACGTCGTCATCTCGAAATCGCTGGTGCGCGCGATGCCGTTGGTGATCCGGCCGGTGCCGGTGATCTTCTCGAACGGCAGCCCCTTGCCGACGACGTCGCGGAAATTGAGCGTCAGGAAGCGCGCCAGGCTTTGCAGGCTCAGCACGCCGAGCAACTTCGCCGCGCCTGGATCGACCTTCAGGATTTCGCCGTGTTCGAGATCGAGCGCCAGCTGGCCGTTCAGCGACGGGTAGTCGAGCGCCGTCGGGCCGCCGCGCCAGCCGACCTTGCCGGTCAGCGTGCCGTGGCCGTCCGCGATCGTGCGCGGCAGGCCGACGCGGTCGAGCAGCGCGCCGGCATCGTTGATGTCGAGCTTGAAGTCGAACACGGTGCGGCGCGGCGCGTCGGCTTCGTCGCTGCCGCGCGCGAGCGCCCGGCGCGACGTGCGCCAGTTCGCGGTCGCGGTGAGCTTCGCCGCAGGGTTCGACAGTTCCAGCCGGTCGAGCTGCCAGACCGGCGCGCCGTCTTCCTCGAGGTTGCGCGCGTTGACGACGAGGCGGCCGATGTCGTGGCCGCGCGCGACGACCTCGTCGACGACCAGGTCAATCGACGGCATCGGGCGGTCGGCCGGCGTCGGCAGGTTCATCGCGCGGCCGACGAGATCGTGTTCGGCGCTTTGCGGAATCACGAGCTTCGCGAGCCGCGCGTTCAGCACGCCCGGGTCGTTGCGGTTGCTGCCCGGCGCCCACGACAGGTAGCCCGACACCTGGTTCGACGCGATGTTCGCCTGCCACAGTTCGTCGACGTGCGACGCGCCGACGATCACGTTCTCCCAGTTGCGCTTGAGCAGCTTCAGCGTGCCGAAGTGGAGCGCGAAGCGCTTCGGCACGAAGCTGGACAGGTCGAAGCGCGCGGCGTCCGCCGGCGATTCCGGCGTGCGCCGCGGGTTGCGCAGCGAGTGCGCGAGGTCGAGCCACGCGTCGGCATCCAGCTCGTCGACGTCGACCGCCGCGCTCACGCCTTCCTGCGGCACGTCGGGCATCCGGTGGATCCCCATCGCGCCGCGCACCGCGCGCAGCGGCTCGCCGGGCGTCGCGTCGAGCAGGTAATTCGCGGTGATCGGGCCGAGCGTCAGGTCGGCGTGCTCGAGGCGCCGGCCGCCGGCCGAGGGCGCCGGCTGCAGCGTGAAGCTGAACGGCATCGGCTTGCCCGCGGGTTTCGCGAACGGCGCGGGGAAGTTCAGCGCGACGCCCGTCAGGTCGGAGCGGGCCGTGATGTCGGGCGCGCGGCCCGGGGTGCCGCGCACGGCGATCCGGTACGGCGCGTCGCCGACCACGTGCTCGAGCAGCGCGGCGGCCGGGCCGTGCAGGTTCAGCCCGCGCGCGGCGTCGAGCGCGAGCTGGCCGTCGACGTCGATCGCATACGGGCCGTGCGCCTTCAGGTTGCCGTTCGCGCGCACCGGGCCGCCGAGGAAGCGGCCGGAGAGGTTGTCCAGCGCCGCGCCGGATTGCGTGAAGCGCACGCTGCCGCGCAGCGCGGACAGCGGCGGCACGCCTTCGGCCGACAGCGTGTTGCCGCCGAACGCGAGCGCGCCTTCGACGGTGGTGTGCTGGTGCACGGCATGCTGCGGAATCGTCAGCTTGAGCCCGAGCGTCGCCGGCCCCTGTGCGTCGATCTTCTCGCCGATGTGGTCGCTCATGCTGCCGAGCGAGCTGTTGTTCGCGTAGTCGACCAGGTCGGCGAGCGGGCCGTTCGCATGGCCTTCGATCACGAGCGGCGTCGTGGCCGGACGGCCGAGATCCGCGATCCGCCCGGTGACCTTGGTCAGCGCGACGCGCTTGTAGTGCGCGCGGTCGATGTCGAAGCGCAGCTTGTTCTGCTCGATCTCGAACACGCCGTCGATGCCGTCGAGCGCGGGCCACACGCTCTGCGTGCGGTTCGCGAGCTTGTGCGGCGGAAACGGCGTCGGCTCGAAGCGGCCGCCGGTGAACGGCGCGACGATGCGGAAAACGCCGGCGCTCGGCGCGTGCTCGTACGGGAAGGTTTCGAGCGGGCCGCGCGCGACGATCGACGCGCCCTTGGTGACTTGCCCGGCCTGCAGCGCGTGGCCGAGATACTGGCGCAGGTGCTCGGACATGCCGGTCGGCAGGTAGCGCGGGATGCGGGCGACGGCGGCGCGCGCGAAATCGGCGCGCAGGTCGAGCGAGCCGCGGCCGTGGCCGGGGTTCGCGTAGCTGCCCGACACCGCGATCTCGGCGTCCGGGTTCGACACGAGCAGGTCGGGCACCGTCACGTCGACGCGCGCGTGCTTGTCGTCCGGCGCGGGGGTGACGACCCATTTCGCGTTGCCGCGCAGCCGGTCGAACGTGAGGCGCGGGTCGTCGAACTCGCCCGGTATCGTGACGGCGGCGTTGACCGTGTCGAAATGCGCGGCGCCGCCCGTCTCGTTCGCATCGACGCGGCCCCACAGGTTCTCGATGCCCGGCCAGCCGGCGCGCGGGTGGCCGTGCGCGGACAGCCCGGGCGGCGGCTCCTGCGCGGCGAAGCTGATGCCCTGCAGGTCGCCGAGAAAGCGGTAGCGGATCACCGGCGCGGCGCCGGTGCGCTTTTCTTCCTCGGCGAGCTCGGCATGCGCGGGCTTCGCGCGCTCGACCTCGATGTGATAGTTCGACACCATCCCGCGCGGGTCGACCCGGATCAGCTCGTTGCGCAGGTGGGCCGGCAGCGGCAGCCCGCGGATGAATTCGCTGAGGATGCCGAGATCGACGCGGTCGCCGGTCACGCTGATCAGCTGCCCCTGCGCGGGGGACGGCACCCGGTAGCGCGCGGTGAGCGTCGCCATGCCGAGCGAGCGGGCGAGCGGCGTGCCGTCCGGCAGCGGCGGCTGGCCCAGTTCGGCGTGAAAGCGCGACAGGTGCAGCGTGTAGTCGTGGCCGGGGTCCATCGTCAGGTCCCAGCCGAAACGGGCGATCGGCACGTCGAGCCGCGGCTGCGTCGGCCGCACGCGCAGCGCGACGTCGGCGCCCTGCAGCCTGCCGCCCGCGGAGCGCAGCCGACCATCCCGGAAGGTTGCCCAGATCGCGTTGTCGATCTGGCCCGCATGCATCGTGAGCGGCATGTTCAGGTAGCGGGCGAGCGTCGGCAGGTCGACCGGGCCGGTCGACAGGTACGCGTCGCCGGTCCAGTTCGCCGGCTTGCCGATCGGCGCGAACGCCTTGTGCGTGAAGCGCGCGCGGAAATCCAGCGGGCCGCGCAGCAGCGTGCCGTTCGCGGGCGCCTGCAGCGCCGCCCGGTGGACCCGGCCGTCGTTCAGCACCGCGAGCCGGATGCCCGACAGCGCGAGCTCCGGCGCGTCGTGCCGCGCATCGCGCCAGCGCAGCGTGCCGCCGCGCAGCACGATCGCCTCCTGCTTGAGCAGCCAGGTGCTGAACGTGTCGTTGCCGCCGTGGGTGGTCGGCACGCCGATGCCGGCGATGAACAGCGCGCCGTCCGCGGTGCGCTCGACGACGAGGTCCGGCTGGTCGACGATCAGGCTCGACAGCGCAGGCTTCAGGCGCAGCAGCGACATCCACGACAGCGCGGCGGTGGCGTGCGGCACCGACAGCGCGACCCGGCCGTCGCGGCCGCGGATCGTCAGGCCGGCGACCTCGACGCCCGGCTGCATGCCGGACCAGTGGGGGGAAAGCTTGCCGATCGAAAGCTGCGCGTGGAGCTTGCTGGAAACGAAGCGCTCGATGTCGGGGCGGTAGTCGTCGATACGGGGCAGCAACACGTAGCGCAGCCCGAGGAATGCGCCCGACGCGACGAAGTAGGTGCCGAGGCCGACCGCCAGCGTCACCTTGAACACGCGGCGCAGCACGGGATGTTCATGCTTCGGATGTCCCGCTTCGGGCACTGCAACGGCGGATTCCTGACGGTCGGACATGCGGCGGAAGGGCGACGGTATGGTAGCTTTGCGAACTGACGTTGAAATGTATCACACGGGTTCGTGCCGGCGGCCGTTGCGGCGGTGCGGCACGGGCTTCCCGGCGCGCGGCGGCGTGGCGGTCGCGCAGTCGATGCGATCCGCGAAGCCGCGCCGAGTCCAGGGTCTGTTTGCATATGGAACGCGCATGCGCGTTCCATATGCAAACAGACCCTATCGCAAGGCCCGCTTCTCGATGACCGACGCTTCAGCCCTGATCAGCACGTCCTATTCCCGCTACCTCGCGCGCGCGGTCGCCGCGCGCCCCGCGCTCACCGCGCACGTCGCCGCGTGGGCGGCCGCGCCGCTCGCCCGCGCGCAGCTCGACGCGCGGCTCACCGAGCTGCTCGCGCTGCCCGACGGCGTGGCGGCTTCCGACGACGCGTTCAAGAAGGCGCTCCGCCAGTTGCGCGCCGAGGTGTTCGGCGCGGTCGCGGAGCGCGACCTGCGCGGGCTCGCCGATGTCGCCGAGGTCACCGGCGCGATGACCGATCTCGCCGAAGTGGCGGTGCAGCGCGCGATCGCGCTGCTGTCGGCCGAACTCGAGGCGCTGTACGGCGAGCCGCGCGGCGCCGACGGCCAGCGCGTCGTGCTCGGCGTGGTCGGGATGGGCAAGCTCGGCGGGCGCGAGCTGAACGTGTCGTCCGACATCGACCTGATCTTCGTCTACGAGGACGACGGCGAAACGGCCGGCGGCGCCCGCGCGGCGCTGTCGACGCAGGAATACTTCACGCGGCTCGGCCGCCGCCTGATCGGCGTGCTGTCCGAGGTGACGGCCGACGGCTACGTGTTCCGGGTCGACATGCGGCTGCGCCCGAACGGCGATTCCGGCCCGCTCGTCTGCAGCCTCGGGATGCTCGAGGAATACTTCTACGTGCAGGGCCGCGAGTGGGAGCGCTACGCGTGGATCAAGGGCCGGCTCGTGTCGGAAGGCGAGAGTGACGCGGCCCGGCGGCTCGCGACGCAGCTCGACGCGATCGTCAAGCCATTCGTCTACCGGCGCTACCTGGATTTCGGCGTGATCGGCGCGATCCGCTCGCTGCACCAGCAGATTCGCCAGGAGGCGGCGCGCCGCGCGTCGATGCGCCCGGACAAGGCCGACGACATCAAGCTCGGGCGCGGCGGGATCCGCGAGATCGAGTTCAGCGCGCAGGTGTTCCAGCTGATCCGCGGCGGCCAGGACGCCGACTTCCGCGTGCGTCCGACGCTCGCGGTGCTCCAGCACGCGCAGGCGCGCGGGCTGATCGGCGACGACGTGCGGGCGCGGCTGACCGACGCTTACAACTTCCTGCGCACGCTCGAGCACCGGCTGCAATACCGCAACGACGCGCAAACCCATGCGATGCCGGTCGAGGCCGACGAGCGCGTGGCGCTCGCCGCGTCGCTCGGCTTTGCCGACTATGCGGCGCTGATGGCGGTGCTCGACGGGCACCGCACCTTCGTCGAGGCGCAGTTCGACCAGATCTTCGCGGACAAGGCCGGCGGCGGGCCCGGCTGCGGCGGCGCCAGCGCCGAGGACAGCGCGGCCGCGTGGATCTGGAGCGGCGCGCTCGCCGACGACGGCGCGGACGACGACGCGCTTGCGGCCCGCCTGGCCAGCCTCGGCTTCGGCGATCCGGCCGCGGTCCTGACGCGCCTGCGCGCGGTGTGGCGCTCGTCGCGCTACACCGGCCTGGGGGAAAAGAGCCGGCAGCGCTTCGACAGCGTCGCGCAGCGCGCGCTCGAGGCGGCGCCGCGGATCGACGCCGCGCACCGTGACGACACCATCGTGCGGCTGTTCGACCTGCTCGAGACGGTGAGCCGGCGCGGCGTCTACCTCGCGCTGCTGACCGAATACCCGGCCGCGCTCGACCGCGTGCTGTCGGTGCTCGGCGCGACGCGCTGGGGCGGCGGCTACCTGATCCGCCATCCGCAGCTGCTCGACGAGCTGCTCGACGACGAGGCGATCGCGAGCCCGTTCGACTGGCCCGCGTTCAAGGCTGCGCTGCGCGCGCGGCTCGCGGCCGCCGACGGCCCCGAGCAGCAGATGGACCTGCTGCGCCACGCGCAGCACGCGGAGGTGTTCCGCATCCTGCTGATCGACCTCGCGGGGCTGCTGTCGGTCGAGCATGTCAGCGACCGCCTGTCCGAGCTGGCCGACGCGGTGCTCGACGTGACGATCGAGGTCGTCTGGGCGCAGCTCGCGAAGCGCCACCGCGACGTGCCGAAGTTCGCGGTGATCGCGTACGGCAAGCTCGGCGGCAAGGAGCTCGGCTACGCATCCGATCTCGACCTGATCTTCCTGTACGACGACCCGGACGAGCGCTCCGCGGATGTCTACACGACCTTCACGCGGCGGCTGATTACGTGGCTGACGACGGCCACCGGCGCGGGCGCGCTGTTCGACATCGACCTGCGGCTGCGGCCGAACGGCGAGGCCGGGCTGCTCGTCACCGATCTCGACGCGTTCCGCCGCTACCAGCTGCGCGAAGGCGATGCGGCGAATACCGCATGGGTCTGGGAGCACCAGGCGTTGACGCGGGCGCGCTACAGCGCCGGCGACGCGCAGATCGGCGCCGCGTTCGAGGCGATCCGCCAGCAGGTGCTGACGATGCCGCGCGACGGGGCCGTGCTTGCAAAGGAAATCGTCGACATGCGCGACAAGGTGTTCGCCGGCCACCCGAACCACGGCGAGCTGTTCGACCTGAAGCACGACCGGGGCGGGATGGTGGACATCGAGTTCATCGTCCAGTACTGGGTGCTGCTGCATGCGTCGCGCGATCCGGAACTGATTCGCAACACCGGCAACATCGCGCTGCTGCGCGAGGTCGCGCGCTTCGGGCTGATGAGCGAGGCGGAAGCCGAGCGCGTCGGCGCGGCATACCGCACGTACCGGAAGCTGCAGCACAAGCTGCGGCTCGACGGGATGGAGAAGGCGCGGGTCGACCCGTCGGTCGTCGCCGACGAGCGGGCGGTGGTGACCGCGCTGTGGGCGCGCGTGTTCGGCGGCAAGTAACGGCGTGAAGCGCCGCATGGCCGCGTGCGATTGCGCGCGGCGGGCTTTGAGAATCGTTTGAGATTGTTTGAGCGGAACGGCCGGCATCGAAACAATGCGGCCTTCCGTTCATCAGGCGCCGCGTGCGCCGCAAGCGATCCCGAGCCATCTTGAAACCTATCCGCTACGCCCTTGCCACGACGGCGCTGTCCGCGGCCGCCGCCGGACTGTTCTCCGCCTCCGCCGGTGCCGCCGAGCCGGCCTCCACCCTCCTCAAGAACCTGTCGCGCGGCGACGGCCAGTGCCTTGCCTGGCAGCTGGCCGACAATGCGGCCGTGTTCGCGTCGTGCGACGGCAGCGCCGCGCAGGACTGGACCTTCGAGCCGCGCAACGGCTTCCAGCGCGTGGTCAATGCCGGCGCGAGCGCCGCGCGCGGTACGCAGATGTGCCTGCATGCGTCCGCCGGCAATACCGGCATGGGGCGCGTCGCCGTCGGCGTCTGCGGCGAAGGCGACCAGACGATGCGCGAGTGGCGCGCCGACGTCGGCCTCGACGGCCGCGTGACGCTCGGCAACCGGTATCGCACCAACACCGGTCGGCCCAACGAGGTGCTGGCTCCGCGCGACGGCGGCGCGGGCGTCGCGACGCAGAACGTGCGCGGTCAGCCGGCGTCGATCTGGATGTCGTCCGCGTCGATCACGCTGCCGCAGCGCCCGCTGGTCGGCGACAAGTCCGCGCTGCTGATGGTCACCCACTTCGACGACTCGACGCCGGCCGATGCCGAGATCGTGCGCAAGGCCGTGTTCGGCGACGGCGACGATTACGCGTCGCTGCGCCGCTATCTGGAAGTCGCGTCGCGCGGCAAGCTGACGCTGCACGGCAAGACGCTCGACAGCGTGAATCTCGGCGCGCGGCCGGCGACTTGCGACTCGGGCGAGATCCGCGCGGCCGCACGCAGCGCGGCGCTCGCGCGCGGCGTGAACCCGGACGCGTTCGACTACCTGTTCGTCGACCTGCCGAAAATGAGCCAATGCGGCTGGGGCGGCCTCGCGGCGACGCCGGGCAACTGGATCCTGTCGAACGCGAGCGGCCACGGCTACTGGATGTGGTCGCACGAGTTCGGCCACAACCTCGGCGCGAAGCATCCGGGCTCGCTGGTCGACTGCCCGGCACCGGGCGGCACGGTCGAGGTCGGCGGCGCGTGCCGCGCCGGCAAGATCGACGATCCGTCCGATACGATGGGCGGCGGCGGCCGGCGCCTGTATCCGGCGAGCTACCAGCTGTTCGCGGGCTGGCTCGGCGAAGCCGACGTGCCCGAGATTCGCGAGGACGGCATCTACCGGCTCGCGCCGCTGTGGGGCGATGCGCCGGGCGCGAAGGCATACCGGATGCGGCGCGCCGACGGCTCGACGCTGTGGCTCGAGTTCCGCCAGCCGCTGCGCGGCTTCGACGACTGGAAGTCGAACGATCCGTTCGTCAACGGCGTGATCGTGCGGACCGTCGAGCATGGCGGCAACGCTCTGGCGAACATGCTGGTCGACGCGACGCCGGGCAGTGCGAACGGCATGAAGGATGCGCCGCTGATGCCGGGCCACACGCTGCACGACACGCTGTCGGGCAAGCTCGTCACGGTGAAGTCGGTCGGGCCGGACGGTGCGGTCGTCGAGGTGACGAACGACGGCCTGCTGCTGCCGCGGGCGGTCGTCACTGGCCCGCATCAGGCGGACGCCGGCGCGGCGGTCGTGCTGTCGGGCGCGTCGTCGGTCGGTGAGCGGCTCAGCCACGCGTGGACGGCGGCGGCCGGCATCGATGCGAAGCCGGACGGCGCGGAACTGCGGTTCGCCGCGCCCGCGCTCGAACAGGATCGCGACTACGCGTTCTATCTGACCGTGACCAACGAAAAGGGCTACACGGCGAAGGCGACGCATGTCGTCAAGGTGAAGGCACAGGAAGTCGTCCCGCCGCCGCGGGCCGTGATCGGCGGACCGGCGACGGTCGACGGCGGCGCGACGGTCACGTTGTCCGGCGCGTCGTCGAGCGGCAAGGGGCTGAAGTATGCGTGGCACGGGCCGAGCGGCGTGCCGCTCGTCCAGAACGGCGCGACCGCGACCTTCACGGCGCCGAAGGCCGCCGACGAGCGCCGCCATGCGTTCAGGCTGATGGTGACCGATGCGCAGGGCCGCAAGGCCGAGGCGGCTCACACGGTGACCGTGCGCGCATCGGCCGGCGCGGGTGTGGCCGCGTGGGATCCGAAGAAGACCTATGCGACGCCGTGCTACGAGGTCAGCCATGCCGGCAAGATCTGGGTCAACGGCTGGTGGGTGCTCGGCGACCTGCCGGGGTTGGGCGGCGAGTGGGCGGCATGGCGCGAGAAGGGGGTCGCGAACATGCACGCGCAATGCAAGGGCTGATTGGGGCACACCGGCAACGGCGAGACTCTGGCGTCGGCGGACAGCCATGCCGTCGCCATTGCCATCGCCGTTTCCGGTGCCGCGGTGCCGCGGTGGCGGCGCCGAGCCGGCGCGACCGCCGGCCGGGCCGCTTACGCGGCGAGCATTTCCTTCGCGTGCTTGCGCGTCGTCGCGGTGATCTCGAGCCCGCCGAGCATCCGTGCGACTTCCTCGACGCGGCTTGCCCGGTCGAGCGGGACGACCGTCGACACGGTGCCGCCGCGTGCATCCGCGCCTTTCGCGACCTGGAAGTGCTGGTCGCCGCGCGCCGCGACTTGCGGCAGGTGGGTCACGCACAGCACCTGCCGGTCACGCCCGAGCTGGTGCAGCAGCCGGCCGACCACTTCGGCGACTCCGCCGCCGATCCCGGTGTCGACTTCGTCGAAGATCAGCGTCGGCGTCGGGCTCGCGGCGCTCGCGATCACCGCGAGCGCGAGGCTGATCCGCGCGAGTTCGCCGCCCGACGCGACTTTCGCGAGCGGCCGCAGCGGTACGCCCGGATGGCCTGCCACGCGGAATTCGACCTGTTCCAGGCCGTGCGGGCCGCCGTCGGCGAGCGGCACGAGCGCCACCTCGAAGCTGCCGCCCGCCATCGACAGCTCCTGCATGCCGGCGGTCACGGCCGTGCCGAGCACCTTGGCCGCCTGCGCGCGCGCCTTCGACAGGCGCTTCGCGTCGGCGACGTACGCGTCCCATGCCTTGGCCTGCGCCGCGTGCAGCGCACCGAGGTCGGCCGCCGCGTCGAGCGCGGCAAGCTGCGCGCGCCGTGCCGCGTGCTCTTCGTGCAGCGTGTCGGGCGGCAGGCGGAACTTGCGGGCGGTCGAGTGCAGCGCATCGACGCGCATTTCGACCTGCGCGAGCCGCGCCGGGTCGAGGTCGAGACGCTGCGCGTAGTGCGACAGCGAGTAGACGGCTTCCTGCAGCTGGATTTCGGCCGGTTCGAGCGACGCGAGCGCGTCGCCGAGCGCCGGATCGTAGTCGGCGAGGCTGCGCAGCTTCGAGACGATCGCGCCGAGCTGCGCGAGCATCGCATCGTCGGCTTCGGACAGCGCGTTGAGCGCGCCCTGCACGCCGTCGATCAGGTTCGCCGAATGCGACAGGCGCTTGTGTTCGGCATTGACTTCCTCCCATTCGCCGGGCTGCGGCGCGAGCTTGTCGAGCTCGGCGAGCTGCCACGCGAGCTTTTCGCGTTCGAGCTGCAGCTCGCGCTCGTGCGCCTGCGCCGTCTCGATCGCCTGGGTTGCGTCGCGCCACACGCGCCACGCGCGCGCGACGTTCGCGGCGTCGGCGACGAGCCCCGCGTGCGTGTCGAACAGCTCGCGCTGCGCGTCCGGCCGCATCAGCAGCTGGTGCGCGTGCTGGCCGTGGATGTCGACGAGCATCTCGCCGAGCTCGCGCAGCTGCGCGAGCGTTGCGCTGGTGCCGTTGATGAACGCGCGCGAGCGGCCGTTCGCGTCGATCACGCGGCGCAGCATCACGGTGTCCTCGGCGTCGAACGCGTGCTCGTCGAGCCAGCGCGCGACGCGGTCGTGCGGCGTGAATTCGGCGGTGATGTCGGCGCGGCTGCAGCCGGTGCGCACGACGCTCGCGTCGGCGCGCTCGCCGAGCGCCAGCGCGAGCGCGTCGATCAGGATCGATTTGCCGGCGCCGGTTTCGCCGGAGAAAACGGTAAAGCCGCTGTCGAATTCGAGGTCGAGCGCGGCGACGATGACGAAGTCGCGGATCGAGAGGTGGCGGAGCATGGTGTCGGGCGGTGGGGCGTCAGGGCGCCGTGTCGTCGTCTTCGTTCGAAGGATGTTCGTTCCAGTGCAGCTTCTTGCGCAGTGTCGCGTAGTAGCTGTAGCCGATCGGGTGCAGGAACGGGACCGTGTGCTTCGAGCGGCGCACCTCGATCGTGTCGTTCAATTCGAGCGCGGTGAACGACTGCATGTCGAAGTTCACGTTGACGTCGCGCCCGGCGACGATCTGGATCGCGATCTTGGTGTCGTCCGGCAGTACGATCGGCCGGTTCGACAGCGCGTGCGGCGCGATCGGCACGAGCACGATGCCCTGGAGCTGCGGATGCAGGATCGGGCCGGCCGACGACAGCGCGTACGCGGTCGAGCCGGTCGGCGTCGCGACGATCAGGCCGTCCGAACGCTGGTTGTACATGAACCGGCCGTCCACCGACGCACGCAGCTCGACCATCCCGGAAAAGCCGCTGCGGTTGACGACGACGTCGTTGAATGCAAGCGCGTGGTAGATCGGTTCGCCGTTGCGCATGATCCGGGCCTCGAGCAGCGAGCGCTCCTCGCGCTCGAACTTGCCCGCCAGCATCACGGGGACGAGCGCCTGCATATCGGCCGCCGCGATGTCGGTGATGAAGCCGAGCCGCCCGTGGTTGATCCCGATCAGCGGTGTCTTGTAAGGCGCAAGCTGCCGCCCGATGCCGAGCATCGTGCCGTCGCCGCCCAGCACGACCGCCACGTCGGCGCGCGCCCCGATTTCGGCCGGGGTGAGCGCCGGGTAGCCGGCGATGCCGATCTCGCGCGCGGTGTCGGCTTCGAAGACCACTTCGAAACCCCGCTTCGCGATGCACGCGGCCAGCGTGGCGAGCGGCTCGGCGATCACGGGCGTGTTGCTCCGGCCGACGAGCGCGACAGTATTGAACTGATTACCGGTTTTCATGCCGGCATTACACCATAGCTCGTTGACGAAAAGAACCGTCCGCGGCCCCGGGCGCCGCATCGGGGCCGCCGGCGCGCAGATTGCGGCCACTCGCCGCAGCCGCGCGGTTGCGCTAGAATTTTCCACTATGCTAGATCCTCGCGCACGAACCCTCCTGAAAACCCTGATCGAACGGTATATCGCCGACGGTCAGCCGGTCGGATCGCGCACGTTGTCTCGTTATTCCGGGCTGGAACTGAGCCCGGCGACGATCCGCAACGTGATGTCCGACCTGGAGGAGCTCGGCCTCGTGTCGAGCCCGCACACCTCGGCCGGCCGGGTGCCGACCCCGCGCGGCTACCGCCTGTTCGTCGACACGATGCTGACGGTCGAGGCGCCGATCGACGCCGACGCGGTCGCCCGCCAGGTGCAGACCACGCTGCAGGCGGGCGAGCCGCAGCAGCGGGTGGTCGCGGCCGCGGCGAGCGTGCTGTCGAACCTGTCGCAATTCGCGGGCGTCGTGCTGACGCCGCGCCGCAGCCACGTGTTCAAGCAGATCGAGTTCATGCGCCTGTCCGACAAACGCATCCTGCTCATCATCGTCACGCCCGAGGGCGACGTGCAGAACCGCATGCTCGCGACCCCGCGCGACTATTCGCCGTCGCAGCTGACCGAGGCGTCCAACTACATCAACGCGCACTTCGCCGGCCTGTCGTTCGACGACGTGCGGCGCCGCCTGCGCGACGAGATCGACCAGCTGCGCGGCGACATGACCGCGCTGATGCACGCGGCCGTGACCGCGAGCACCGAGGTGCCGGACACCGAGGACACCGTGCTCATCTCCGGCGAGCGCAACCTGCTCGAGGTCGCGGACCTGTCGTCCGACATGGCGCGGCTGCGCAAGCTGTTCGACGTATTCGACCAAAAGACGGGCCTCCTGCAATTGCTCGACGTGTCGAGCCACGCCCAGGGCGTGCAGATCTTCATCGGCGGCGAATCGACGCTCGTGCCGATCGAGGAAATGAGCGTCGTCACCGCCCCCTACGAGGTGAACGGCAAGATCGTCGGCACGCTCGGCGTGATCGGGCCGACCCGCATGGCTTACAACCGGGTGATCCCGATCGTCGACATCACCGCGCGCCTGCTGTCGCTCACGCTCAGCCAACAATAGCCGCCGATCCGGTCCCGTTATCGTGCCGCGGCGCGGCGCGCGCCGCAATCGGCCGAACGGCCAGTCACCCCGTCAGGGGCGGCCCGCTATAATTGAAGGCCGTCCGGTTTCGTGCCCCGAGCACGTCGTTATCCATGCGCTTCGATCTTGAGCCGCCATCGAGCGTCGCGGCCGCCCATCGCGTCGCGGTGCTGCTGATCAATCTCGGCACGCCAGATGCGCCGACGCCGCGCGCCGTGCGCCGCTATCTTGCCGAATTCCTGTCTGATCCCCGCGTGGTCGAAATCCCGCAGGCGCTCTGGCAGATCCTGCTGCGCACGGTCATCCTGCCGCTGCGCGGCCGCGCGTCCGCGAAGAAGTACGCGGCTGTCTGGATGCCCGAGGGCTCGCCGCTGCGCGTCCATACCGAGCGTCAGGTCGAGGGCGTGCGCCACCTGCTCGCGGCGAACGGCTACCACGTGATGGTCGACTACGCGATGCGCTACGGCACCCCGGGCATCGCTCAGGTGCTCTCGCAGCTCAAGCGGGCGGGGGCCGAGCGGGTGCTGCTGATGCCGATGTATCCGCAATATTCCGCGTCGACCACTGCGACGGCGTTCGACGCCGCGTTCGGCGCGCTCGCGCGCATGCGCAACCAGCCGGAAGTCCGCACCGTGCGCCATTACGCCGATCATCCGGCGTACACCCACGCGCTCGCCGAGCAGGTGCGGCAGTACTGGGCGCAGCACGGCCGGCCCGATTTCGCGGCCGGCGACAAGCTGGTGCTGAGCTTCCACGGCGTGCCGAAGCGCACGCTCGACCTCGGCGATCCCTACCACGACCAGTGCCAGCAGACGGCCGCGCTGCTGATGACGGCGCTCGGCCTGTCGACGCTCGAGTGCCGCGTCACGTTCCAGTCGCGCTTCGGCAAGGCCGAATGGCTGCAGCCGTACACGGCGCCGACGCTGCGCGAACTCGGCGAGGCCGGCGTGCGGCGCGCGGACGTGTTCTGTCCCGGCTTTACCGCCGATTGCCTCGAGACGATCGAGGAGATCGGCATGGAAGTGCGCGACGAATTCATCGCGGGCGGCGGCAAGGCGTTCCATCGCATTCCGTGCCTGAACGGCGCGCACGCGTGGATCGGCGCGCTCGGCGAGATCGTCGCGGAAAATCTGCAGGGCTGGCCGGTCAAGTCGGCGCAGCCGGAAACGGTAGGCTGATGCGATGAACTACAGGATTTCCACCGAACCGGGCGCGAAGCTGCGCATCGACAAATGGCTGTGGGCCGCGCGGTTCTTCAAGACCCGCTCGCTCGCGGCCGACGCGGTCGACAAGGGCCGGGTGCGGATCGGCGGGGCGCCGGTCAAGCCGGCCAAGGAAGTGCGCGTCGGCGACCAGGTCGAGATTGCGATCGACGGCATCGTCTGGCACATTGCCGTGCTGGGTGTATGTGACCTGCGCGGGCCGGCGAGCGTCGCACAGACGCTTTATGCGGAGTCCGAAGACGGGCGGGTCGAGCGGCTTGCCGAACAGGAGCGGCGCCGCACGTTCCGCGAGCCGGCGGCCCAGCTGCACGGCCGGCCGACGAAGCGCGACCGCCGCATCATCGACAGATTCTCTGGTGGGGACTGAATATCTGGTCGAACGTCGCGCGCGCGCTGCCGTATTCGGTCGTGCGGTCGGTGACCGCCCCGGACAGGCAGATGGTGGTGGTGCCAGCAATGAGTACCAGCGCGACCACCGAGATGGCAAAGGTCAGTTTCACGGTACTCCCCTCGAGAAGACGGGTGAAAACGGCGCCAGGTGGATGTCAGGCAACGGTCAGCTAGGGTTAACGCGCCTCTCCGATGCTTGAGTTGCAGTGTAGTTCAGCGTCGGGAGGCGGGCTAGTACATGTCCGGTAAGCGTTGTTACAGGGCGTTTCGCGCGATCGGGTGGCCCGGATGCGTGAATCGGCGCTACCCCCGCGCGGTTACTTCGCAGCGCTTCGGAATGCGTTTGAATAACCCTCTTGAAATTGCAGTTTTCACCTCTATCTGCACCAGCAATGTGCGGTGCCGCC
Source organism: Burkholderia sp. SRS-46 (assembly GCF_004343775.1). Classification (GTDB taxonomy): domain Bacteria; phylum Pseudomonadota; class Gammaproteobacteria; order Burkholderiales; family Burkholderiaceae; genus Burkholderia. The sequence continues at coordinate 23,135 of NZ_PTXL01000001.1, forward strand.
GGACTTTCGTCTGACGGTTGCCGATTTGGCTTCAACCTCTAATCGACTTTCAGCGACATGGAAAACACGCAAGAGAACCCGGCTACCCAATCGGCCGAAGACATCGGCAGCGAGACGCAAGGCGCGCAAGGCGCCGCGCCGGCCGCCGAAGCCGCCGACGCGGCGCTTGCCGAGGCTCAGGCCAAGGTCGCCGAGCTGCAGGAGAGCTTCCTGCGGGCGAAGGCCGAGACCGAGAACGTGCGCCGCCGTGCACAGGATGACGTCGCGAAGGCGCACAAGTTCGCGATCGAAAGCTTTGCCGAGCACCTGCTGCCGGTGCTGGACAGCCTCGAGGCCGCGGTCGGCGACACGTCCGGCGATCTCGCGAAGGTGCGCGAAGGCGTCGAGCTGACGCTGCGCCAGCTGACGAGCGCGCTCGAGAAGGGCCGTGTCGTCGCGATCAACCCGGTCGGCGAGAAGTTCGATCCGCACCAGCACCAGGCGATCTCGATGGTGCCGGCCGAGCAGGAACCGAACACCGTCGTCGCGGTGCTGCAAAAGGGCTACATGATCGCCGACCGCGTGCTGCGTCCGGCGCTCGTGACGGTCGCGCAGCCGAAGTAAGGCCGCCGCGATGGCCGCCGCCGGCGTCGATCCGGCCGCGTTCGACGCGTTCGGGATGCAGGCGCTGTCCGCCGATACATTCGACGCCGGCCTCGCCGGCGCGGGCGACGCGCTTGCCGTGGTGTTCTTCTGGGGCGTCGACTGCTTCAATTGCGAGATCGCGAAGAAGGCGATGCTCGCGCAGCCGGACGCGATCCGCGCGCTGGGCCTGAAATGGTTCCATAGCAACGTGTACGAACACCGCGAGCTGGGGCACCGCTTCGCGCTGCATGGCGTGCCGACGTGGTGCTTCTTTCACCGCGGCAGGCGATTGGGCCGCGCGACGGGCTGGCACGGCCTCGCGCAGTTCCAGGCGGCCGTTTCGGCCGCGCGCGCGAAGGTCGTCGCGGGCGATCCCGCGGCGGGCGATCCCGCGGTGCGCAGCGATTGAAAAAATTTAATATCCGCATCGCCTGTCGGGTCTTGAAAACGGGATCGACGGACGCATTTCGGGAACAGAGTTGAATTCGGCGCGCGAAACCGCCCCAAAAAGCGGGGTTTCGCGCAGCAATCAAGGATTTCTGGAGATTAGGAAAAAATGGGAAAGATCATCGGTATTGACCTCGGCACCACGAACTCGTGCGTCGCGATCATGGAAGGCAACCAGGTCAAGGTCATCGAGAACTCGGAAGGCGCACGCACCACGCCGTCGATCATCGCCTACATGGACGACAACGAAGTGCTCGTCGGCGCGCCGGCCAAGCGTCAGTCGGTGACGAACCCGAAGAACACGCTGTTCGCGGTGAAGCGCCTGATCGGCCGCCGCTTCGAAGAGAAGGAAGTGCAGAAGGACATCGGCCTGATGCCGTACGCGATCGTCAAGGCGGACAACGGCGACGCGTGGGTCGAAGCCCACGGCGAGAAGCTCGCGCCGCCGCAAGTGTCGGCCGAAGTGCTGCGCAAGATGAAGAAGACGGCCGAAGACTACCTCGGCGAGCCGGTCACGGAAGCCGTGATCACGGTGCCGGCGTACTTCAACGACAGCCAGCGCCAGGCGACCAAGGACGCTGGCCGCATCGCGGGCCTCGAAGTCAAGCGGATCATCAACGAGCCGACCGCGGCCGCGCTCGCGTTCGGCCTCGACAAGGTCGAGAAGGGCGACCGCAAGATCGCCGTGTATGACCTCGGCGGCGGCACGTTCGACGTGTCGATCATCGAGATCGCGGACGTCGACGGCGAAATGCAGTTCGAAGTGCTGTCGACCAACGGCGACACGTTCCTCGGCGGCGAGGACTTCGACCAGCGCATCATCGACTACATCATCGGCGAGTTCAAGAAGGAGCAGGGCGTCGACCTGTCGAAGGACGTGCTCGCGCTGCAGCGCCTGAAGGAAGCCGCTGAAAAGGCGAAGATCGAGCTGTCGTCGAGCCAGCAGACCGAAATCAACCTGCCGTACATCACGGCGGACGCATCGGGCCCGAAGCACTTGAACCTGAAGATCACCCGCGCGAAGCTGGAAGCGCTGGTCGAGGATCTGGTCGAGCGCACGATCGAGCCGTGCCGCATCGCGATCAAGGATGCGGGCGTCAAGGTGTCGGACATCGACGACGTGATCCTGGTCGGCGGCCAGACCCGCATGCCGAAGGTGCTGGAGAAGGTGAAGGAATTCTTCGGCAAGGATCCGCGCCGTGACGTGAACCCGGACGAAGCCGTTGCAGTCGGCGCGGCGATCCAGGGCCAGGTGCTGTCGGGCGACCGCAAGGACGTGCTGCTGCTCGACGTGACCCCGCTGTCGCTCGGCATCGAGACGCTCGGCGGCGTGATGACGAAGATGATCAACAAGAATACGACGATCCCGACGAAGCACGCGCAAGTGTATTCGACGGCGGACGACAACCAGGGTGCCGTCACGATCAAGGTGTTCCAGGGCGAGCGCGAAATGGCGGCCGGCAACAAGCTGCTCGGCGAGTTCAACCTGGAAGGCATTCCGCCCGCACCGCGCGGCGTGCCGCAGATCGAAGTGACCTTCGACATCGACGCGAACGGCATCCTGCACGTCGGCGCGAAGGACAAGGCGACCGGCAAGGAAAACAAGATCACGATCAAGGCGAACTCGGGCCTGTCCGAGGCTGAAATCGACCAGATGATCAAGGACGCCGAAGCGAACGCGGCGGAAGACCACAAGCTGCGCGAGCTGGCCGATTCGCGTAACCAGGGCGATGCGCTGGTTCACAGCACCAAGAAGGCGCTGACCGAGTACGGCGACAAGCTGGACGCGGGCGAGAAGGACAAGATCGAAGCCGCGCTGAAGGAGCTCGAGGCCGTGTTGAAGGACACCTCGAGCGACAAGGCAGCGATCGACGCGAAGGTCGAAGTGGTGGCGACGGCGTCGCAGAAGCTCGGCGAGAAGATGTACGCCGACATGCAGGCCCAGCAGGCAGGTGCGGCCGGCGCGGCGGGCGCAGCGGAAGGCGCGGCCCACGCGGGCGGTGCGCAGCAGGCTGCTGACGACGTCGTCGACGCCGAGTTCAAGGAAGTGAAGAAGGACTAAGCCGGGTTGCGACAGCACCTACGCCGCGCGCGACATCGCGCGCGGCGCGGCTGACAAGCGGTCTGTCTTTCCTTGCGGATGGCCGGATCGACTCTACGCCTGGCGGGCTTCGCGGCCCTCCGGGCACATTTGTTTTTTGGCGGGCGCTGCGTGTGCCGTCCCCGGACGGGTGCCGCAACGCCAGACGAGTCGCGAGACTTTACTGCGAGCGAAAGGAGCCGCCGCGTGCATGAGGCGCGGACGGCAGTGAATCGATATGGCGAAACGGGATTACTACGAGGTTCTGGGCGTCGCGAAGAATGCGAGCGACGACGAAATCAAGAAGGCATATCGCAAGCTTGCGATGAAGTATCACCCTGACCGCAATCCGGACAACAAGGATGCGGAAGAGCATTTCAAGGAGGCGAAGGAAGCCTACGAAATGCTGTCGGACGGCCAGAAGCGTGCCGCGTACGACCAGTACGGCCACGCGGGCGTCGATCCGAATATGGGCGGGGCGGGTGCGCAGGGCTTCGGCGGCTTCGCGGATGCGTTCGGCGACATCTTCGGCGACATCTTCGGCCAGGCCGCGGGCGGCCGCGGCGGCCGGGCCGGCCCGCAGGTGTATCGCGGCGCTGACCTGCGCTACAGCATGGAAATCACGCTCGAGCAGGCCGCGCATGGCTACGATACGCAGATCCGCGTGCCGAGCTGGGTGTCGTGCGAGATCTGCCACGGTTCGGGCGCGAAGCCGGGCACCAAGCCCGAGACCTGCCCGACCTGTCATGGCCAGGGCACGGTGCGCATGTCGCAGGGCTTCTTCAGCATCCAGCAGACCTGCCCGAAGTGTCACGGCAGCGGCACCTACATTCCGGAGCCGTGCGCGCACTGCCACGGTTCGGGCAAGGTGAAGGAAACCAAGACGCTCGAAGTGAAGATTCCGGCGGGCATCGACGACGGCATGCGGATCCGCTCGGCCGGCAACGGCGAGCCGGGGATCAACGGCGGGCCGCCGGGCGACCTGTACGTCGAGATCCACATCAAGCCGCACTCGGTGTTCGAGCGCGACGGCGACGACCTGCATTGCCAGATGCCGATCCCGTTCACGACCGCCGCGCTCGGCGGCGAGATCGAGGTGCCGACGCTGGCCGGCCGCGCGACGTTCCCGGTGCCGGAAGGCACGCAGTCGGGCAAGACGTTCCGCCTGCGCGGCAAGGGCATCAAGGGGCTGCGTGCGAGCATCGCGGGCGACTTGTACGTGCACGTGCAGGTGGAGACGCCGGTGAAGCTGACCGACCCGCAGCGCGATCTGCTGAAGCAGTTCGAGAAGTCGCTGGCGGAAGGCGGCGCGCGTCATAGCCCGCAGAGCAAGAGCTGGTTCGACCGGGTGAAGAGCTTCTTCGAGTAACGGCATGACTGATGGCAGCGAGAGCGCGGCGTTCGCGCTCTTGGATGATTGCGACTCGACCGCATCCGCGCGGTCGAGTCGCTTGTATACGGGATTCGTGCGCGAGCGGGTGTGCGCCGATCCCGCGCGGCTCGACGACGTCGATGCGGCGCTCGCGCAGGATGTGCGCGACGGGCTGCACGCGGTCGTCGTCGGCGATTACGAATTCGGACGCAACCTGCAATGGGCGCAGCCGGGCGAGGCCCCGCTGCGCTTTTTGCTGTTTGCGCGCTGCGAGCGCCTGTCGCGCGACGAGGTCGACGCATGGCTCGCGCAGTGCGACGGCGGCACGGTGCCGCCGTCGATCGCGGGCGTCGCGCACGTGACGAAGAGCGTGACGCGCGATGCGTTCGACGCGGCGATCGCCGCCGTGCACGATGCGCTGCGCGCGGGCGACTCGTATCAGGTCAACTACACCTATCGGCTGCATTTCGACGTGTTCGGCACGCCGCTCGCGTTGTACCGGCGCCTGCGTGCGCGCCAGCCGGTGCGCTACGGCGCGCTGATCGCGCTGCCGGGCGGTGCGTGGATCGTGTCGTGCTCGCCCGAGCTGTTCGTCGAGAAGCACGGCGACCTGCTGCGCGCGCGGCCGATGAAGGGCACCGCGCCGCGCTCGGACGATCCGCAGCGCGACGCCGAAGCGGCCGTGTTCCTCGCGAGCGATCCGAAGAACCGCGCCGAAAACGTGATGATCGTCGACCTGCTGCGCAACGACCTGTCGCGGATCGCCCGTACGGGAACCGTCAAGGTGCCGGCGCTGTTCTCGGTCGAACCGTATGCGTCGGTGTGGCAGATGACGTCGACGGTCGACGCGGGATGGCGCGACGACACGACGTTCGCCGACATGCTGCGCGCGCTGTTTCCGTGCGGTTCGATCACCGGCGCGCCGAAATACAAGACGATGCAGCTGATCGATGCGATCGAGTCGACGCCGCGCGGCCTCTATACGGGCACGATCGGCTGGCTCGACGCGCCGGAGGCGCGGTCCGACCGGAAGCCGGACGCTGCGCCGCGCTGCGGCGATTTCTGCCTGTCGGTCGCGATCCGCACCTTGACGCTCGATGCGGCCGCGGCATCCGGCCGGCGCATGGGCACGATGGGCGTCGGCGCGGGCATCGTGCTCGACAGCGTCGCTGCCGACGAATATGCGGAGTGCGAATTGAAGGCGCGATTCCTGACCGATGCCGATCCCGGCTTCCAGCTGTTCGAAACCACCTGCGCGACGCGCGCGGGCGGCATCCGCCATCTCGACCGTCACGTCGCGCGGCTGCAGCGCAGCGCGGACGCATTCGGCTTCCGCTTCGATGCGGCGGCGCTGCGCGGCGAGATCGATGCGCGTTGTGCGGCGCTCGACGGCGAAGGCCCGTACCGGATGAAGCTGGCACTGGCGAAGGACGGTGCGCTCGAGATCGTCGCCGCGCCGCTCAAGCCGTTGCCGGCCGGGCCGGTGGGCGTGCTGCTCGCGGCCGATCACGGTTTCGCGCCGACGCACGCGGACGACGCGCTGCTGCTGCACAAGACGACCCGCCGCACCGACTATGATCGCGCATGGCAGGCCGCCGATGCGCTCGGCTGCTTCGACATGCTGTTCGTCAACACGCGCGGCGAAGTGACGGAGGGCGGGCGCTCGAACCTGTTCGTGAAGCTCGACGGCCAATGGGTCACGCCGCCATTGTCGTGCGGCGTGCTGCCGGGCGTGATGCGCGGCGTGCTGCTCGACGACCCGTCGTTCGGTGCGACGGAGCGCGTCGTGACGCGTGACGATCTGGCGCGCGCACAGGTGCTGCTGCTGACCAATGCGCTGCGCGGCGCAGTCGACGCGGTGCTGAAATGACCTGAGCGGATCGCCCGACATCGGCCCCATGCGTGTCGCAGCGAAACGAGCGTGCAAAAAAAACGCGGCGCCCCGCAAAGGGCGCCGCGTTTTTTCATGTCCACGCGCCGGCGGCGAGCCGCCGGCCTCGCGTCAGAACGTATGCTCCGGCCCGGGGAACGAACCGTCCTTCACCGCGCGTACGTACGCGTCGACAGCCGCGTGAATGCTCGGCTGCCCCTGCATGAAATCCTTCACGAAGCGCGGCCGCTTGCCGGGGAAGATGCCGAGCATGTCGTGCAGCACCAGCACCTGGCCCGTGCAGTCCGCGCCCGCGCCGATGCCGATCGTCGGCACGCGCAGCATTTGCGTGACTTCGGAGGCGACGAGCATCGGGACGGCCTCGAGCAGCACGACCTGCGCGCCGGCAGCCTCGAGCGCGCGCGCGTCGCGCAGCAGCTGCGCGGCGCCGGCCTCGGTCTTGCCCTGCACCTTGAAGCCGCCGAACGCGTGCACCGACTGCGGCGTGAGGCCGATGTGCGCGCACACCGGCACCGCGCGTTCGACCAGGAACCGCACGGTGTCGGCGAGCCATTCGCCGCCCTCGAGCTTGACCATCTGCGCGCCCGCGCGCATCAGCTTGACGGAGCTGGCGAAGGCGTCTTCGGGCGTGCCGTACGTGCCGAACGGCAAGTCCGCCATGATCAGCGCGCGCGGCTGCGCGCGTGCGACGCAGGCCGTGTGATACGCGATGTCGTCGAGCGAGACGGGCAGGGTGGTGGCGTGGCCTTGCAGCACGTTGCCGAGCGAATCGCCGATCAGGAGGACGTCGGCGCCCGCGCGGTCGAGCAGCGCGGCGAAGCTCGCGTCGTAGCAGGTCAGCATCGCGATCTTCTCGCCGGCGTCGCGCATCGCCTGCAGCTTCGGCACCGTCACGGCAGGCCGGCTCGCTTCCTGGAGATAGGTCATGGGAATTCCGGTTCGATAGGTGAAAAAGCGGCGAAACGCGTCAGCGCGTCGTCTCGCCCTTGACGAAGAACTCCTTGCGGCCGCGCATCGTCTCGATGCGCTCGACCAGCAAGGCAAGATCCTCGGGAGATTCCAGCGGGTTCAGGTGCTCCGCTGCGACCGTCAGCACCGGTGTGCGGTCGTAGTGATAGAAGAATTCGTTGTACGCGTCGACGAGCGAGCGCAGGTACGCATCGCTGATCTGCAGTTCCATCGGCAGGCCGCGCTTCTGGATCCGCGCGAACAGCACCTCGGGGCTCGCCTGCAGGTACACGACGAGGTCGGGCGGGGGCGCGGGCTGGGCATCGACGTGCGCCGCGAGCGCGCGGTAGAGCTGCCATTCGTCGTCGGGCAGGTTCAGTCGCGCGAAGATCTCGTTCTTCTGCGGCATGAAATCGGCGACCACCGGGCGGCCCGTTTCGAGCGCCGCGACCAGTTCGCGCGCCTGCTGCGCGCGCTGCAGCGCGAACGACAGCTGCGCCGGCAGCGCATAGCGCGCGGTGTCGCGATAGAAGCGTTCGAGAAACGGGTTGTCCTGCGGGCGCTCGAGCAGCGTCTGCATCGACCAGCGCTCGCCGAGCAGGCGGGCGAGCGTCGTCTTGCCGACGCCGATCGGGCCTTCGATCACGAGATAGCGATGCGGCGCGCGCAGGTCCGGCGCGGTGACGGTCAGCGGTGTCGGGTTCATCGGCAGCGGGTCTTGTCGGCGCCGTCGCCGGCAGCGGCGGCGAGCGCCTTCTGCATCAGGCACTGGCAGGTCTGGACCTTCTCGACGCGCTGGTCCGCGACGGCAGCGAGGAAGGCATCGGCACGGCCGCGCGCGGGAATGTCGAGCGCCGGATCGATCTCGACGAGCGGCACGAGCGCGAACGCACGATCGGTGAGGCGCGGGTGCGGCACGATCAGGTCGGGTTCGTCGATCGAGTCGGTGCCGAACAGCAGGATGTCGAGGTCGAGTGTGCGGGGCGCGTTGCGATACGGGCGCTCGCGTCCGAAGTGATGTTCGATCTTCTGGCAGAGGGCAAGCAGATCGCGGGCCGAGAGCGTCGTGTCGAGCTTGACGACGCAGTTGTAGAAGTCGTCGCCGCCCGCTTCGAAGGGCGCCGTGCGATACAGGCTCGACTTGTCGAGAATCGCGATGGTGCGCTGCTGGGCAAGGCACACCACCGCGTCCTTCAAGGTCTGGCGCGCATCGCCGAGATTCGCCCCCAGTCCGACATATGCAACCGTCATGGCATCACTTCCTACGTCGTTCGCCGGCGAGCGCGTCAGTCTTCGGCATCGCCCGGAGCATCCGGCGCCTGCCCGGCGCCGTCGTCCGGCTTGCGATTCCTCACGCCGCCGCGGCGCCGCCGCTTGCGGGGCGATTTTTCCTTCGAGCCGCCCTGCGTGAGCAATGCCTCGCGCGCGGCCGCGTCGCCTTCGATGAAATCCGTCCACCACTGCCCGACGTCCTGATCCAGTTCGCCGGATTCGCAGCGTAGCAGGAGGAAATCATACCCCGCTCTAAACCTTTGGTGTTCCAGCAGGCGCAGCGCGCTGCGGCCGGAGCGCTTCTCGAGGCGCAGCTGCAGGCCCCAGATCTCGCGCATGTCGGCCGAGAAGCGCTTGTGGATCGCGAGCTTCTCGGTCTGCATGTCGAGCACGTCGTCCATCGCGCGATGCAGCGCGGGCACCGGGAACTCGCCGTCGGCCGAGTATTGCTCGAAGCGCTGGCGCATGTCGTGCCACAGCAGCGTCGCGAACAGGAAGCCCGGCGACACCGGCTTGCCGGCGCGCACGCGCGCGTCGGTGTTGTTCAGCGCGAGCGTGATGAACTTCTCGCCCTGCGGCTGTTCGAGCACGACGTCGAGAAGCGGCAGCAGCCCGTGGTGCAGGCCTTCCTTGCGCAGCTGCTTCAGGCACGCGAGCGCATGGCCGGACAGCAGCAGCTTCAGCATCTCGTCGAACAGGCGCGCGGCGGGCACGTTGTTGATCAGGTCGGCGAGCGCGTTGATCGGCTCGCGCGTGTGCGGCTCGATGTCGAAGCCGAGCTTCGCCGCGAAGCGCACGACGCGCAGCATCCGCACCGGATCCTCGCGGTAGCGCGTGGCCGGGTCGCCGATCATCCGCAACAGGCGGGCGCGCATGTCGGCCATCCCGTCGTGGTAGTCGAGCACCGTCTGCGTCGACGGGTCGTAGTACATCGCGTTGATCGTGAAGTCGCGGCGTGCGGCGTCCTCGTGCTGCTCGCCCCATACGTTGTCGCGCAGCACGCGACCGCTCGCGTCGACCGCGTGGGTCCGGCGGTCGAGCTCGTCGCGTTTCAGGCGCTTCGACGGCTCGGCCGCGGCGGGCGGCGGATCGACGAGCGCGCGGAACGTCGACACCTCGATCAGCTCCTGGCCGAACTGCACGTGGACGATCTGGAAACGGCGGCCGATCAGGCGCGCGCGGCGGAACAGGCGCTGCACCTCGGTCGGCGTCGCGTCGGTCGCGACGTCGAAGTCCTTCGGCGCGATGCCGAGCAGCAGGTCGCGCACCGCGCCGCCGACGATGAAGGCGCGAAAGCCCGCCTGCTGCAGCGTGTCGGTCACGCGCACGGCGTTCTTCGAGATCAGCGCGGGATCGATGCCGTGCACGTTCGCGGGCACGACGGTCGGTTCATGGTTGCGCGGCTTCCTGGCAGCGGCGGAGCGTGCGCCCTTCGTGGCGCGCGGCGTGGCCGGCGTATCGTCGGAGGCGGTGGGTGCGGCGTCTGCCGGCGTTTGGGCGGCGTCGTCCTGGCCGAGCAGCTTGCGGATGAATTTTTTGATCACGACGGTCAGATGAGATCGAGGATGCGCCAGCCGCGGTTGCTTGCATGCGCGCGCAGCGTGTCGTCGGGGTTGGTCGCGATCGGGTCGGTGACTTTCTCGAGCAACGGGATGTCGTTGTGCGAATCGCTGTAGAAGTAGCTGCGCTCGAAATCGTCCCAGTGCTTGCCGAGCGAAGCGAGCCACGCTTCCGTGCGGACGATCTTGCCTTCGCGATAGCTCGGCGTGCCGGTCGGCCGGCCCGTGTACGGCGAATCGGGGTGGCCGTCGGTCGTCTCGGCCTCGCAGGCGATCAGCGTGTCGACGCCGAACGCGGTCGCGATCGGCCGGGTGATGAATTCGTTGGTCGCGGTGACGACGCAGCACAGGTCGCCGGCATCGAGGTGCTCACGCACGAGCTCGAGCGCGGCGGGCAGCATCGCGGGCCGGATCACCTCGTGCATGTACTGCGCATGCCACTCGGCGAGCTGCGCGCGCGAATACTTCGCGAGCGGCGCGAGCATCGCGTTCAGGTACGCGTGGATGTCGAGCTTGCCGGCCTTGTAGTCGGCGAAGAACCGGTCGTTCTGACGCGAGAAGCTTTCCGCGTCGACGATGCCGAGCTTCACCATGAAGCGGCCCCATTCGTGGTCGCTATCGGTCGAGATCAGCGTGTGATCGAGGTCAAAGAGTGCCAGATTAGTCATGGAAGCGCATTTTACTCGAAGCGGTTGGAACCCGCGCCCGGCGGCGCGATGTCGTCGCCGGGGCGGGCCAGCATCCGGCGCAGCAGCGGCAGCGTGACGGCGCGCTTCTGCTCGAGCGAGAAGCGGTCGAGCGCGTCGAGCAGCGCCATCAGGCTGGGCATGTCGCGGCGGAAATGGGTGAGCAGGTAGGCGGCCACGTCGTCGGTGAGCGCGATGCCGCGCTCCTTCGCCGCGAGCTTCAGCACGTCGATCTTGCCGGCGTCGGACAGCGGCGAAAGGTGGAACACGAGCCCCCAGCCGAGGCGCGTGCGCAGGTCCTCGCGCACGCCGAGCGCGAGCGGCGCGGCGGGGCCCGCCGCGACGAACGCGCTCGACGGATGCGCGCGGATCTCGTTGAACAGGTTGAACAGCGCGACCTGCTGCGTGTCGTTCATCGCGTCGCAGTCGTCGATCGCGTAGATGCCGATGCGCGGGTCGAACGTGAACGCGCCGAGCGGGCTTTGCGGCGTGAGGTAGCGCGCGTAGCCGTACGACGCGTCGCACACGAGCGCCTGCAGCAGGTGGCTGCGGCCGCTGCCGGGCTCGCCCCAGATGTAGAACGAACGATCCGGCACGGGCCCCGCGGCGAGCGCGAGGTCGAGCTTCTGCAGCCGCGTGACGAGCTCGCCGTTCTCGCCGGTGATGAAGTTGTCGAACGTGGCGGGCGGCGGCGTGCCGAGATCGAGTGTCAGTTGACGGGACACGGTCACAATGCGGATCGGTTGGGGTGAGGCTCGCCGGGCGCCGGGCCCGCGCCGGGGAGCGTTGCCGCGACGGCCGCGCGCCCCCCGGCGCGCCGGTTCCGGCGCGGCTCGCGAGGCGATGAAAACGGGGACGTGTTGGCCAAGATGCGATCCCTGACGATTCGATGCGGGGAATTCCGGCCACGCGGCCGGGTTCGGGTAAAATCGCATTTTACCGACCTTCTCGCATTCCCCCATGAATCCTCCGAAATCCGCTCCTGACGCTCAAGGTCTGTCCTATCGTGACGCGGGCGTCGACATCGACGCGGGCGACGCGCTCATCGACAAGATCAAGCCCTTTGCGAAGAAAACCCTGCGCGACGGCGTGCTCGGCGGTATCGGCGGGTTCGGCGCGCTGTTCGAAGTGCCGAAGAAGTATCGCGAGCCGGTGCTCGTGTCGGGCACCGACGGCGTCGGCACCAAGCTCAAGCTGGCGTTTCATCTGAACAAACACGACACGGTCGGCCAGGATCTCGTCGCGATGAGCGTGAACGACATCCTCGTGCAGGGCGCCGAGCCGCTGTTCTTCCTCGACTACTTCGCGTGCGGCAAGCTCGACGTCGACACGGCCGCGACCGTCGTCAAGGGCATCGCGCAGGGCTGCGAACTGTCGGGCTGCGCGCTGATCGGTGGCGAAACGGCGGAAATGCCGGGCATGTACCCGGACGGCGAGTACGACCTCGCGGGCTTCGCGGTCGGCGCGGTCGAGAAGAGCAAGATCATCGACGGCAGCACGATCGCCGAAGGTGACGTGGTGCTGGGTCTCGCGTCGAGCGGCATCCACTCGAACGGCTTCTCGCTCGTGCGCAAGATCATCGAGCGCGCGAACCCGGACCTGTCGGCCGATTTCCACGGCCGCTCGCTGGCCGACACGCTGATGGCGCCGACCCGCATCTACGTGAAGCCGCTGCTCGCGCTGATGGAAAAGATCGCGGTGAAGGGCATGGCGCACATCACCGGCGGCGGCCTCGTCGAGAACATTCCGCGCGTGCTGCGCGAAGGCCTCACCGCCGAGCTGGACCAGAAGGCCTGGCCGCTGCCGCCGCTGTTCCAGTGGCTGCAGGAGCACGGCGGCGTCGCCGACGCGGAAATGCACCGCGTGTTCAACTGCGGGATCGGCATGGCCGTGATCGTCGCGGCGGCCGATGCCGACGCAGCGATCGCCGACCTGACGGCCGCCGGCGAGCAGGTGTGGAAGATCGGCACCGTGCGCGCGAGCCGCGAAGGCGAGGCGCAGACCGTCGTGGTCTGAGCGGCGTCCCCGCGTCACCGTTCATGCAAAACGCCCGGCGCCAGCCGGGCGTTTTGCTATGGGCGCAACGAATTCGACAACAGCGGCTCGGCTTTCCCGTAGTACAGCAATTGGGGCGGGCGCTTGTCACCGTCGGGCGACGGGGTCGGGTCGAAGGTGTGCTTCGGCAGCCCCTCGTAAAACGCGATGACCTCCCCGAACGGCTCGTTCCTGACGACGCCGCCAGCCGGGTCGATCACCGTCGCCCACATCGGCTTGCCCGGCGACGGGTCGCCCGACACCGATGCGAGAAGCTGGACGTGCGCCATCGTCGCACCCTGGCCCCAGCCGCAGACGAGCATGGGGCTGGCGCGCAGCCTGTCAGACCACCAGGGCGACTCGAACGAGGCGAGCGGGGCCGTGGTGGCGCCGATTTCCTTCGCAAGTTTCTCGACCAGCGGGAACGGCAGGCCGCCGGCGGCCGGCGAACGCAACCCCGCGCGATAAAGACGGAGGAACTCGCCGCCGAGTGCTTCGGCCATGGACCGCATCGAAATGGCCCGGCCCACCTTCCACGACACCAGCATCGACGTGCCCGCGAGCCAGCACAGGTTGGCATTGCCCTGGTCGATCGCGGGTATCGCGCGCGCGACGCCGTCGATCGGCATGGCGCGGGCAACCGTGGCGAGGCCGGCCAAGGCGGCGCCCGCGATCATCCGTCTGCGCATCGGTCGAAACGTATCCGGTGTTGCTCGGGTCGTCCGGCCGGCATCCGGTTTCCCGATTCTGTTTCTGTTCATGGCGCCCTCGATTGTTGTGTTGTCGTGCGTCGGAGCGATCGTCGGCCGGACGACCGCGCACCATGGTAATCGAAGGCCGCGCGACGCGAACGCCATTCGCCCGGGGAGCGGGACCGGGTCGAGCCGGGCGCGTGCCCGGCCTGCTTCAGGTCGCGGTGCCCGCGCGCGCCGCCCGCGCATTGAACAGCAGCGGCGGCACGAGCAGGTACAGCAGCGCGGCGGCGGCCCATACGAGCCCCGGCCACGTGTCGCGGGTTGCCGCATACCCGGTCGTGACGACGAGCGGCCCCGCGACGCCGATCAGGCTCGCGACGCTCGAGAGCGTGCCCTGCAGTTCGCCCTGCCGCGCGTCGTCGACCTGGCGCGCGAGCATCGCCTGCAACGCCGGCAATGCGAGGCCGCCCGCCGCGAACAGCGGCAGCAGCGCGAACGGCACCCAGGCCGCGCTGGCGAACGCGATGGCCACGAGCCCGAGCGCATCGCCGGCGAGGCCCAGCGCGAGCGCGCGGCGCTCGCCGAGGCGCGCGATCAGCGGCCCGATCGCGAACGCCTGCGCGAGCGCATGGCATGCGCCGTAGCCCGTGAGCGACAGCCCCGCGACCAGCGTCGACCAGCCGAAGTGCGCCTGGCCGTACAGGATCCACAGCGTCGCGGGCGCCTGCGACACCAGCGCCACGATTACGTAGACGCCGATCAGCGGCGCGAGCGCCGGGCCGCCGCGCAGCCGCCGCAGGCTCGCGAACGGGTTGAGGCCGCTGGCCGTGCGGCCGGCGCGCGCCGACGGCGGCCGCGACTCCGGCAGCACGCGCCACACGAGCGCGAGATTGAGGGCGTTGAGCAGCGCGGCCGCGGCGAACGGCGCGCGCAGGTGCCACGCGCCGAGCAGCCCGCCGATCAGCGGGCCCGCGATGAAGCCGATACCCATCACGGCGCCGAGCTGGCCGAAACGGCGCGCACGGTCGGGTTCGGCCGTGACGTCGGTCACGTAGGCGGTCGCCACCGCGACGTTCGCGCCCGTGATGCCCGCGATCAGGCGTCCCGCGTAAAGCCACGCGAGCGTCGGCGCATACGCCATCAGCAGATAGTCGAGCGCGGCGCCCGCGAGCGACACGAGCAGCACGGGCCGGCGGCCGAGGCGGTCGCTCAACGCGCCGAGCAGCGGCGCGCACAGGAACTGCGCGAACGCGTACAGCGCGAGCAGCACGCCGTAATGCGTGTCGGTGCTGCCGGTGCCGGCGAGCGAGCGCAGCAGCCCCGGCAGGATCGGCATGACGAGCCCGACGCCGATCGCGTCGAGCAGGACGGTGGCCAGAATGGCAATCAGGGATGGATTCAAGGTCGTCACTCTATCGGTGATAGAGTGACGATTATTCCACAGCTTTCCCTATCGGTGATAGAGATGAAGGACACAGGGGCGCGGCTGACGCGCGACACGGTATTGCGCGCGGCGCTCGACCTGCTCGACGAGGTCGGCATCGACGCGCTGTCGACGCGGCGGCTCGCGGAGCGGCTCGGCGTGCAGTCGCCGACGCTCTACTGGCATTTCCGCAACAAGGGCGAGTTGCTCGAAGCGATGTCGGACGCGATCATGTTCGAACGCCGCCAGGCATCGCTGCCGCAGCCGGGCGACGCGTGGGACACGTGGCTCGCCGCGAATGCGCGCAACTTCCGCGCCGCGCTGCTCGCCTATCGCGACGGCGCGCGCCTGCATGCCGGCACGCGGCCGCGCGCGGGGGATTTCGGCGCGATCGAAAGCAAGCTGGCGGTGCTGTGCGACGCGGGTTTCACGCCTGAGCAGGCCGTCGACGTGATGTTCGCGCTCGGCCGTTTCGTGGTCGGCTGGGTGCTGGAGGAGCAGGCTGAGCCGGAAGGCGCGCCCGCGGCGGAGGACTGGCCGGATCCGGCCGCGTATCCGCGCGTCGCGCAAGGGTGGGCCGCGCTGCGCGCGCGCAGCCGCGACGAGGTGTTCGAGCGCGCGATCGCGCTGATCGTCGACGGCGCGCGCGCGCAACTTGCCGCGCAGCGGGCCGGCTGACGACGCGCGCCGGCGCGGGCGCGTCAGGCCGGCGCGCGGCCGTCGATCACGCGTTCGAGCGCGTCCACCGCGCGCGATGCCGCATCGGCGGCGACGCAGTCGACGACGATCCGCTCCGGCATCGCGCGCAGCCACGTGATCTGGCGCTTGCAGAGCTGGCGCGTCGCGAAGATGCCCTTGTCGCGCATCGTCGGATAGTCGGTGACGCCGTCGAGGAATTCCCACGCCTGCCGGTAGCCGACGCAGCGCATCGACGGCAGCCCGAGATGCAGGTCGTCGCGGCGGCGCAGCCGCTCGACCTCGTCGATGAAGCCCGCGTCGAGCATCGCGTCGAAACGCTGCGCTATCCGCGCGTGCAGCACCGCGCGGTCGGACGGCTCGAGCGCGACCGGCACGAACCGGTAGCGCGCGGCCGCATCGTCCGTGCGCGGCGGCGCGGCGAGCAGTGCCGACATCGGCCGGCCGCTCAGCATGAACACCTCGAGCGCGCGCTGGATCCGCTGGGAATCGTTCGGCGCGAGGCGCGCGGCCGTCTCCGGGTCGACCTGCGCGAGCCGCGCGTGGAGCGCCGGCCAGCCGTCGCGCGCGGCGTCGGCGTCGAGTTCGGCGCGCACGGCCGGATCGGCGGTCGGCAGGTCGTTGAGCCCCTGCGTCAGCGCCTTGTAGTACAGCATCGTGCCGCCCGCGAGCAGCGGCGTGCGGCCGCGCGCGGCGATCTCGCCGATCAGGCGCAGCGCGTCGGCGCGGAATGCGGCGGCCGAGTAGGCGTCGGCCGGGTCGATGATGTCGATCAGGTGATGCAGCACGGCCGCACGCTCGTCACGGCTCGGCTTCGCGGTGCCGATGTCCATGTCGCGGTAGACGAGCGCCGAATCGACGCTGATGATCTCGATCGGGCGGCGCGCCGCGAGCGCCAGCGCCGCGGCCGTCTTGCCGGACGCGGTGGGGCCGAGCAGGCAGGCGATCGTCGTCGGGGCGGAGGATTGCGACACGCTCATTGGCCGCGCATGAACAGGCGGTCGAGATCGCCAAGCGTGAGCTGGTACCAGGTCGGCCGGCCGTGATTGCACTGGTCCGCGCGTTCGGTCGCTTCCATCTGGCGCAGCAGCGCATTCATCTCGTCGAGCGTGAGGCGCCGGTTCGCGCGCACCGCGTGATGGCACGCGAGCGTGCCGAGCAGTTCGTGCTGGCGTTCGGTCAGCACGCGCGAGCCGCCGAATGCGTGCAGGTCGGCGAGCACCGCGCGGGCGAGCGACTGCAGGTCCGCGTCCTTCAGCAGCGCCGGCACCGCGCGGATCGCAAGCGTGGTCGGCGACAGCACCGCGAGGTCGAAGCCGAGCGATTCGAGCGTCTCGCGCTCCTCCTCGACGGTGCCGATCTCCACCGGCGTCGCGGTCATCGATACCGGCAGCAGCAGCGCCTGCACCGCGATCGAGCGGTCGGCGAGCGCGCCCTTGAACTGTTCGTAGAGAATCCGTTCGTGCGCAGCGTGCATGTCGACGATCACGAGCCCGTGCGCGTTCTGCGCGAGCACGTAGATGCCGTGGATCTGGCCGAGCGCGAAGCCGAGCGGCTGGTCGTCGTGCCCGGTGTCCGCCAGCGAAGGCGCGGCCGCGAAGCCCGCCAGCGGCGACGCCGGCGTGTCCGCCGCGTCGGCGGCCAGCGTCGTGCCGGCCGGCGTGCCCGCGCCGCTGTCCTTGCGGCCGAACAGCGCGTCGTAGAGCGCCAGCGGCTGCGCGACCGGCAGCGTGCCCTGCGTCATCCGCGCCTGGCGCAGCCACGTATTGCCTTGCGACGGCGCGTGTGCGGCGCCGATGCCGCCGCCGCCCACACCACCGCCCGCAGCGGCCTGGCCCAGCGGCGTGTTCTGGAACGACGCGGGGCCCGGCACGGGTGCGATGTGCGCGGCGTGGCCGCCTGCCGTGGTTTCGGGCGATGCCCCTGCATGGCGCGCCAGCGAACGCTGCACCGCATGGAACACGAACTGGTGGATCGAGCGCGAATCGCGGAACCGCACCTCGATCTTCGACGGGTGCACGTTCACGTCGACCGCCTCGGGCGGCAGGTCGAGGAACAGCACGTAGGACGGATAGCGGTCGCCGTGCAGCACGTCCTCGTACGCGGCGCGCACCGCGTGCGTGAGCAGCTTGTCGCGCACGAAGCGGCCGTTCACGAAGAAATACTGCTGGTCGGCGCGGCCGCGGCTCGCGGTCGGCAGCCCGGCGCAGCCGTACACGGCGAGCGGCCCGGCCTGCTCGTCGAGCGGCAGGTGCGCGGTCGAGAAGCCGTCGCCGAGGATCTTCGCGACGCGCTGCGCGGGCTCGGTCGCGTTCCAGTGCTCGACCGCCTTGCCGTTGTGCAGCACCGAGATCGCGACGTCCGGCCGCGCGAGCGCCGCGCGGCGGATCATTTCCATGCAATGGCCGAACTCGGTCTGCTCGCTCTTCAGGAACTTGCGGCGCGCGGGCGTGTTGAAGTACAGCTCGCGCACCTCGATGGTCGTGCCGACCGCGCCGGCGGCGGGCGCGAGCACGCCGGTCTGCGCGTCGATCCGCGTCGCGTGCGGGGTGTCGGCGGTGCGGCTGGTGATGAACATCTCGGCGACCGACGCGATCGACGCGAGCGCTTCGCCGCGGAACCCGAGCGTCGCGACCGCCTCGAGCTCCTCGAGCGAACGGATCTTGCTGGTCGCGTGGCGCAGCAGCGCGAGCGGCAGCTCGCCGGGCGGGATGCCGCAGCCGTCGTCGGTGATCGAGATGCGCTTCACGCCGCCTTCCTCGAGCACGATGCGCAGCGTGCGCGCGCCGGCGTCGAGCGCGTTTTCCAGCAGCTCCTTGACGACCGACGCCGGGCGCTCGACGACTTCGCCCGCGGCGATCTGGCTGATCAGCTGGTCGGGAAGGGGCTGGATCGCGCGCAGTGGGCGCGCGGCGGGGGCGGGCGCGGCGCCCGCGGCCGTTTCGGTGAATTCGGACATGGCCGAATTATAGCGAGGCCGCCGGCGCGCGCCGGGCCGGCGATCGGTTACGTTTTTTCACGGAGCCTTAAGGCAGTTTCGGTATGATGACTGCGTCTCGACGCACCGCCTTTGGCCGGCGTGCGTTTCCGCCCTTTGTGCCGTCCCGGCCCGTTTGCCCCTGAAGGAACCCGCATTTGGATACGCTGCTTCATTTCGTCAATCTCGTCCTGCACATCGACGCATTCCTCGGCGATTTCATCCGGCAGTACGGCGCCTGGGTGTACCTCGTGCTGTTCCTGATCGTGTTCTGCGAAACGGGCCTCGTCGTGTTTCCGTTCCTGCCGGGCGATTCGCTGCTGTTCATCGGCGGCGCGTTCGCGGCGACCGGCGAAATGAACGTCAGCGCGCTGATCGTGCTGCTGCTCGTCGCGGCGATCACCGGCAACACCGTCAACTACCTGATCGGCCGCTGGGTCGGCCCGAAGGTCTTCAATACGCACATTCCGGTGCTCGAGCGCTTCCTCGACCGCGCGGCGCTGCAGAAGACCCACTCGTTCTACGACAAGCACGGCGGCAAGACGATCGTGCTCGCGCGCTTCATCCCGGTCGTGCGGACCTTCGCGCCGTTCGTCGCGGGGGCGTCGTCGATGGGCGTCGCGCGCTTCCAGTTCTTCAACGTGCTCGGCGCGCTGGTCTGGGTGCTGCTGCTGGTGCTGCTCGGCTACTTCTTCGGCAACATCCCGTTCATCCGCCAGTACCTGAACGTGATCGTGCTGGCCGGGATCGGCGCGGCGATCGTGCCGGTCATGCTCGGCGCACTGTGGAAGCTCGTGCGCGGGCGTCAGTCGAACGATCCGAGCAAGACCGGCGGGCATTGAATCGAATTTCGCCGGCCAGCCGGCGGCGCAGAAAAAAAGCGTGGCAATGAACTGCCACGCTTTTTTTTCGTCTGCCGGTGCGTCGCGGCGTCAGGTCGTGCGATGCGAGATCGGGGTTTCGGGCGTCGGGTATTGCGCGTCGCGGAACGTGTCGAGGATCGCGCGGTTCGTGTCGCAGTACACCTGCCAGTAGTTCGCCGGCTGCGTGGACGGCCGCACGAACAGCAGCGGGCCTTCCGGCGTGAACTGCAGCACGCCGACGTCCGGCGCCGGGTTCGTCAGCACGTTCGGGATCTTCTGCACCGCATCCTTCAGGCGGTCGATCGCGTCGACCGCGTCGACGCCGTTCGCGATCTTCGCGGTCAGGTCGACGCGGCGGTGCGGCGTCGCGCTGTAGTTCGAGATGTTGTCCGAGAAGATCTTGTTGTTGCCGACGATCGTCACGATGTTGTCCGGGGTGATGATCGTCGTGCCGAACAGGCCGAGCTCCTTCACCGTGCCGGTCACGCCGCCCGCGCTGATCACGTCGCCGATCTTGAACGGCCGCAGCACCTGCATGAACACGCCGGCCGCGAAGTGCGCGAGCAGGCCACCCCAGGCCGTGCCGATCGCGAGGCCGAGGCCGGCGAGCAACGCGGCGAACGACGTGGTCTGCACGCCGAAGACCTGCAGGATCGCGAGGATCAGCAGGATCGTCAGCAGCACGCCGACGACCGAGGTCAGGTAGTCGGCCAGCGTCGGGTCGACCTTGCCGCTGCGCTGCACGAGCCTGCCGAGCAGCCGTGTGCCGATGCGGATCGCCCAGCGGCCGACGAACCACAGCGCGAGGGCGGCGAGGAGGTTGAGGCCGAAGTCGAGGCCGCGGGTCATCAGGAATTGCTGGGCGGTGGCGAGGTCCAGGGTCAAGGTTGGTTCTCCATGAGGCGTTGAACAGGATGGCCATGCCGGGAAGCGGCGCATGCCGAACGGAAAGGCTTCGGACTTTTATAGCCGACGCGCGGCGGCATGGCAACCGGTCGCCGACGGTGAAATGAAAGTTACATGTTCACGCATTACGATCCGCAGGAAAACGTTTCCAACCGACCTTTGCAGGAGTCCTCCATGCCGGATCGCATCGCCCCTTCCCGCCGTCTGCTGCTCAAGCGCCTCGTTTCGGGTGGCGGCGCGGCGCTCCTCGGCGCATCGGGAATCGCCGACGTGCTCGCGCAGCGCGCGGCGCCCGCGATCGTGACGTCGGACCGGTTGCGTCCGCAACTGCCGGGCGGCGTGATGAGCGGCGACGTGACCGATACGCGCGCGATCGTCTGGAGCCGCACCGACCGGCCCGCGCGGATGATCGTCGATTACGCGACCGACGAAAGCTTCAAGCGCTTCGAGCGGCGCATCGGCCCCGCGGCGATCGACGCGACCGGGCTGAGCGCGCGCGTCGACCTCGCCGGCCTGCCGTCCGGCGCGGACGTGTTCTACCGCGTGCGCTTCCAGGATCTCGCGAACGAGAAGGTGTTCAGCGAGCCCGTGACCGGCCGCCTGCGCACGCCGTCCGCGCGTGCCGACCGGCCGGTCTGCTTCGTGTTTTCCGGCGACGAGGCGGGGCAGGGCTGGGGCATCAACGAGCGGTTCGGCGGCTACCGGATCTACGAGGCGATGCGGCGCGAAGCGCCGGACTTCTTCATCCACTCGGGCGACCAGATCTATGCGGACGGCCCGATCCAGTCCGAAGTGAAGCTGCCCGACGGCACGCCGTGGACCAATCTCGTCACCGAGGCGAAGTCGCACGTCGCGCAGACGCTCGACGACTATCGCGGCGCGTTCGCGTACAACCAGCTCGACCGCAACAAGCGCCGCTTCATGGCCGAGGTGCCGTTCCTCGTGCAGTGGGACGACCACGAGGTGCGCAACAACTGGTATCCGGGCCAGCAGATCGGCCCCGAGGAGGCGCGCTACCAGACGCGCAGCGCGTCGCTGCTGTCCGCTTATGCGCGGCAGGCGATGTTCGAATACAACCCGTTCCGGATCAACCAGCAGGACCCCGAACAGATCTACCGCAGCTTCGCGTTCGGGCCCTTGCTCGACGTGTTCATGCTCGACGAGCGCAGCTACCGCGGCCGCAATTCGCCGAACCGGCAGGCGCGGCTCGATGCCGATTCGGCATTCCTCGGCGCGCAGCAGAGCGCGTGGCTGAAGGCGTCGCTGAAGCAGTCGCGCGCGACGTGGAAGGTGATCGCGAGCGACATGCCGATCTCGCTCGTCGTGCCGGACCTCAATCCGGACGTGCCGAAGGGCACCTACGAGGCGTGGGCGAACGGCGACGACGGCGCGCCGTCCGGCCGCGAGCTCGAGCTGGCCGACATCCTCTCGTTCATCAAGCGCGAGAACATCGAGAACGTGGTGTGGGTGACGGCGGACGTGCACTACGCGCAGGCCGCGCACTACCACCCGTCGCGCGCGAAGTTCACCGATTTCAAGCCGTTCTGGGAATTCGTCGGCGGCCCGATCAACGCGGGCACGTTCGGCCCGAACGACACCGACATGACGTTCGGCCCCGACCTGCGCTACGTGAGCGTGCCGAAGGACAACCCGCAGAACCGTTCGCCGGCCGCGGGCCAGCAGTACTACGGGCGCGCGAAGATCGACCCGGCAAGCCGCGCGATGACGGTGTCGCTGCACGACCTCGACGGCAAGTCGCTGTTCGAGGTGAAGCTCGACCCCGAGGCGTAGGCGGCGGACGCGGCGCCGCGCGTCGCGCTCACGCGTGACGCCGCGGCACGAACGGCCGCTGCTCGACGTCGGCGCCGCGCACGACGATCGCCGTGCTTTCCGGGATCTCCTCCCACGCGCCGCGCAGGTCGACCAGCGGCTCGGACAGCACCAGGAACGCGTCGTCGCCCGCCTCGGCGATGCGTGGATTGTGCGGATACAGCTCGTGCAGGTGACGGAACGACGTGCTGTGGAACAGCGAGCGGGATTGCCCCTCGCTCGAGTAGCGGACCGCGATGATCCGCTCGCCGTCGGTCGCGCACACCGTCATGTTGATCGGCATCGCGACGCCGTGCCGCGCGGCGATGTCCTCGACCGCGCCGACCATCCGCTCGAGCGCCGGCAGCGGCGCCTGCTCGAGGCCGAAGGTCAGCGCGAGGCGGAACATCAGCTCCGAATCGGTCGACCCTTCGATCGTCGGGAACAGCGCCGGATCGATCTTCAGCGTGAGGTCGCGGCGCAGCTTGGGCAGGTCGCGGATCAGCCCGTTGTGCGCGAACAGCCAGCGGCCGTGCCGGAACGGGTGGCAGTTGGTTTCCTGCACGGGCGTGTCGGTCGCCGCGCGAATATGCGCGATGAACATGCGCGAGCGGATCGCGCGCGCGGCTTCGCGCAGGTTGCGGTCGTTCCACGCGGGATGCACCGAGCGGTAGCGGAACGGCAGTTCGTCGGGGGGGCCGTACCAGCCGATGCCGAAGCCGTCGCCGTTGGTGGTCGTGGCACCCAGCTCCGAATGCAGGCTCTGGTCGATCAGCGAATGCTTCGCGCGGAACAGGACGGTCTCGAGGTGGACCGGGTTCCCGGTATAAGCGAGCCAGCGGCACATGGGACGCTCCTTCTCGGTGGGTCGTTCGCGCATGGTAGCCGAGTTCGCCGCGCGGGCGGCGCGGCGCGGCGGGGGGCGGGGCGCCGCCGGGCGCCGGGCCGACGGCGACCGGCAGGCGAGCGCCCCGGCGCGTGCCGGCCGGGGCGGGGCGACGGTCGCATTCCGGCGGTTTATTCGCCCATCGCATCCATCACGCGCGCCGAATAGACGAGCGCCGCGCCCGCGTTCAGCGCGATCGCCACGCCGAGCGCCTCGGCTACTTCCTCCTTGGTCGCGCCATGCTTGGCCGCCTCGGCCGTGTGCACGGCGATACAGCCGTCGCAGCGCGTCGTGACCGCCACCGCGAGCGCGATCAGCTCGCGCGTCTTCGCGTCGAGATGGCCGGTCTTGGCGCCGGCGTCGGCCAGCGCCTTGTAGCCGGCCAGCGTACCGGGCGACAACTTCGCCAGATCGCCGATGCGCGTCGAGAGTTCCTTGCGATATTCGTTCCAGTTCAGCATGGCTCGTCCTTTTCACGGGTAGGTGACGGCGGCGGGTGCCGCGGTCGCGGGAGATGCACGGCTATTCTGAGCGCGCACGGTGATGGTTTCGATACGCTAAAGTGTCAATTTTTAGCGCGAGCGTCTCATGGATGCACTGAGCCGATTGCTTCTGCTGGGCCGCAGCCACGTCGAGCTGGACGTGCGCTGCCTGCTCGACGGCCCGTTCGCGATGGCGCACGACGCGCTGCCGCCCGGCGAGGCGGCCTTTCATCTGCTGCTGGCGGGCCGCTGCCGGCTGCGCGCGCCGGGCGGGCGCACGCTGCAGCTCGCGGAAGGCGATTTCGTGCTGCTGCCGACCGGCGACGCGCACGAGATCGACGATGCGGCGGCCGCATCCGTTTCGGCGGCGCGGCCGCTGCGCGACCTGCCGACGTCCGGCGGCGCGGTGCTGCCGGTCAAATCCAATACCGACGCGCCCGACGACGCGGGCGTCGACCTGCTGTGCGGCCGCTTCGTCTACGAGCGCGGCGTGGGCGAGCTGCTGATGCGCGCGCTGCCGGGCGTGCTGCACGTCGGGCTGCGCGAGGCGTCGGGGCTCGCGCCGCTGCAGATGCTGACGAGCGTGCTGCGCGCCGAGGCGTCGAACCTGCAGCCCGGCGCCCGCGCGATCGTGAACGCGCTGGGCCAGGCGCTGCTCGCGTATGCGCTGCGCGCGTACGGCCGCGACACGCAGGTGCCGTCCGGCTGGCTCGCGCTCGCCGCCGACGCGCGGCTCGGGCCGTCGATCCAGGCGGTCATGCAGGCGCCCGCGCAGCCGTGGACGGTCGCGTCGCTCGGCGACGTGTCGGCGATGTCGCGCGCGACCTACGCGCGGCATTTCCGCGCGAAGGCGGGCATGAGCGTCGGCGCGTTCGTCACGCAGATCCGGATGATGCACGCGTGCGCGCTGCTGCAGGACACGCGCCGCGGGCAGGCGGAGATCGGCCAGGCGGTCGGCTACCTGTCGGAGGCGGCGTTCGGCAAGGCGTTTCGCGAGGTGTTCGGCACGACGCCGGGGCGCTGGCGGCGCGCGCATCGCGGTGCGTGAGCGGGCACGCACGGGCCAGGGGCGGGCGGGCCGACCGGCGCAAACGCCGCGCGCGGCAGCGCGTCGGACCTGCCGTGGCGTCCGGCAAAGCTGCTAACATGCTCGCGAAGCATTCCGAACAACAAGAAAGAGGGCAATTCGATGAACCAGACCAATCTCCAGCAACCGTCGTTCGCTTTCGTCGCGGCATCGTGGGCCGCGCTGCTCGCGGGCTTCGCCGCGTTTCTGATCGGGCTCTGGAATGCTGGCATGCAGCTCAATGAGAAGGGCTACTACTTCACCGTGCTGGCATTCGGCCTGTATGCGGCGATCTCGCTGCAGAAGAGCGTGCGCGACCGCGCCGAAGGCATCCCGGTGACGGGCATCTACTACGGCCTGAGCTGGATCGCACTGCTGCTCGCGATCGCGCTGCTCGTCGTCGGCCTGTTCAACGCGACGCTGCAGCTCAGCGAGAAGGGCTTCTACGCGATGTCGTTCGTGCTCGCGCTGTTCGGCGCGGTGGCCGTGCAGAAGAACACGCGCGACCTGCAGGGCACGAAGCCTCGGCTGGCCGACGCCGATCCCGCGCAGCCGGCGCAGGAGTGAGCGCCGGCGCGGGCCGGCGGTTCCGTCCGCCCGCCCGCGCAGTGAGCGCCGAAGCGCGCCCGCATTCGCGGTGCGCGTCCGTCATTTTCCGTCGTCATCCTGAATCCGCGCGGCTGCGTGGCGCATGCGCCATCGGCCGTCGGTTCGACGTCCTTGCCTTGACCGGCGGGGGCGCGATTCGTGCCGGGCATGGCTCGCGCGACGCTCTGCAACGATGGTTCGAAGCAGCAGCGTGCGGCCGCACTTGCCCGGCATGACGACGGCGCCATCGAAGAGGAGATGTTTCGGATGTCGAACACCCCCCCGCTCGGGAACGATCGCACGCGTTCCGTCGCGGCGCGAACCGCGTTGATCCTGGAAACGAACAACCTGCGCGGCGGACACGGCATGACGCAGGCCGTCGACAGCCTGAAGCGTCTGGTGTCCGAACTGTCGCGACAGACGGTGCCGCCGGCCGCGCTGGCGCAGTGGATCATCACGCACGACGGCCTGACGGCCGATGCATGCGTGCAGATCGCCGCGCTGGCGGGCCGCGAGATCGACTTCGTCGAGATCGACCGCGATACCGGCTACTACGACGCGAAGAACGTCGGATTCGATCGCGTCGATCCCGCGCGCTGCGACTACGTCGTGTTCGGCGATGCGGACTGCCGGCCGGCGGCGGAGTGGCTCGCGCGGCTGCTGGCGCCGTTCGCGCGCGCCGCGCACGACGCGCCGGCGGCGGTGGCCGGGCGCACCAGCTATGCGCCGAGCGTGCTGGGCGTCGCGCTGACGTCGATCGATTTCATGTACTTCCCGAGCCCGTTGCGCGCCGGCGCGACGCGCAACTTCTACGCGAACAACGTCGCGTTCCGGCGCGAGGTGTTCGCGCGCTATCGGTACGAGCCGCTCGACGGCGTCTATCGCGCGCACTGCCAGGTCATGGGGCTGCGGATGCAGGCGGCGGGGGTGCCGGTCGAGTATGCACCGACGGCGCATACCGAACATCGCTTCCCGGACACGCGTCGCGAAACGCTGAAGCTGCGCTGGATGCGCGGCGAGGACAGCGTGGGGCTCACGCCCTACCTCGTGAACGCGTATCTGCCGCGCCGGTGGCAGTGGCTGGGCCGCAGCGGCCCGCTCGGCCCGTTCTGCGTGATGGCGATGCGGCTCGGCTACAGCCTGCGCGCGCTCAATCGCCAGCAACTGCCGCCGTTGGGCGCCGTGCGCTACGTGGGGGCCGTCGCCGTCACGGTCGGCGTGTCCGTGGTGGACACGCTCGGCGCGCTGGCGCGCGGCGCCGGGCTGTCCCGGCGCGCATCCGCGCGGCGCGATCTCGACGCGCTCTCGTATCACCGTCATTGACCGGGCGCGGCACGCGCTGCCGCGCTTCACGGTGCCTGCCTTTGACCCGGAATCTCTCGTCATGCCCATGCCTACCTTTGCCAGCCGCCTTGCCTGTCTCGCCTTCGTTGCCGTTGCCGCCAGCGCGCATGCCGCCGCGGCCGAACATGCGGGGCGCGGCGTGTTTCATTTCGCGTCGGAGAGCGGCTGCCCGTTCGCCGGCGATGGCGCAACCGACTGCAACCGCCTCGCGCTCGACACGCAGGACGTTCGCGCGAGCGTCGACACGCGCAACCACGCGATCGTGTTCGCGAGCGCCCCGAATCACCATGCGAGCGAGGTGCTCGGCGACGTGCTGCTGCAGGGCAGCGGCGTCGACGCCGACGGGCGGCGCGTGCCGTTGAGCGTGCACGTGCTGCTGCGTCGCTCGGGCGTCCAATGGAATCGCGACGTCTACGTGCACGCCCCCGTGCACGGCAAGTTCGCCGAGGTCCGGATCGATCCGTATCGCATCCGCGTGCGCGAGGGCGACGGCGAGCGCGATCTGCTGACGCCGGAGGACACCCGCGCGCTGTTCGAGCGCCCGTCGTTCGCGGCGCGCCTGGCCCGCACCTTCGTCAAGGTGCGCGCGACCGATCCGAAGCGGGCGTCCGGCGACGACATCACGATCGCGCTCGGCGTCGGCGGGCTGTCGAAGTCGGTGGCGCGCGCGAGCTTCACGTCGAGCGAGCCGGGCCACGTGGAGATCGAGCGTGCGCTGGCCGCCGGCACGTGGGCGATTCAGTTCGACGCGCTGAGCGATCGCATTCCGGTGTGGGTCGCGCAGCGCGAGCTGTTCCTGTTCGGGCTCGACAACAGTCCGCTCGTCGACACGATACGCACCCGCGGCTTCAGGAAGCACGACCGGATCGAACTGGGCGCGCGCAACGGCAGCGGGTATCTGCGCGTGAACGGCCGCGAGCAGGCGTTCGCCGGTGCGGCGGCGGCGGGGCGTGCGTTCCTGCAGGAAAGCTTCATCGGTCTCATTCTCGCGTGGCATCGCGCGGCGGCGCCCGCCGCGCCGCGCGACGCCGGGGCCGCCCGCGGGGAACCCGCATGACGGCGGCCGGTACGCGCGCCGCATCCGGGCAGGCCCGCCGCGCGGATGCCTTCGGCTGCCTCGACGCCCCGGCGCCGCGCGGCTTCGCGCGCACGCAGGCGTACCTCGTCGACCGCATCAAGCGCGCCGCGCTGCACCGGCTTCATCGCAGCCGGCACGGCGAGCGCTGGATGCTGCGCATGTACCTGATCGGCGAGGAGGCGACGGAATGCGCGCTGCACGACGAATGGACGGGCGACGCGCCGGACTGGATCGCGCAGCGGATCGAACGGCATCTCGCCGACGAGCGCCGCCACGCGGCTGCGTTCGTCGACGCGCTGCGGGCGCGTGGCGTGCAGGTGGACGGGCCGGGCCGGCCCGACTGGCTGAGCCGCCGCAAGATCGCGCGGTGGCGGCGGATCGCCCGTCGCCCCGCGCCGCACTTCGCGCACGGGCTGCTGGTGCCGGCCTATGCGACGGGCCTGTGCGCCGAGCAAATGGCGATGCGCGTGCTCGCGCGCCATTGCGGCGTGATCGGTGCCCGGCATCCGATGTATCCGCTGCTTTCGCGCGTGCTCACCGACGAGGTGCGCCATGTCCGACTCTGCACCGAGACGCTGCGCCGTCTCGTCACGCCGCACGAAGCGGCGCGGCTCGCGGTGCTGCTCGCCGAAATCCGCGCGGTCGACGCGGGCTTCGGCGTGACCGGCGCGCTGGCGATGTATGTCGCCGGATGGTTCCACGCGCTTCGTCCGGGCGCCCGTTCGCTTGCGTCGTCCGCATGACGCCGCGCATCGTCTATCTCGCCACCGCGGATGCGCGCGGCCATCTGATGCGCGCGCAGCTGCTGGTGCGCGCGCTGCGCGACGCCGGCGCCCACGTCGACGTGCTGACGACGTCCGATGCCGGGCAGCAGTTCCTGGCCGTGTTCGGCATCGACGCGGCCGTGCTGTCGCGCCACTATGCGGTGCAGTTCGACGCGCGGCAGAACATGCTGCGCAGCGAGACGAATCGCAACGTCGCGCATTACGTGTTCCGGCCGACGCGCATGGTGCGCGATATCGTGCGCCTGCGCGCCGCGTTCCGTCACGCGGATCTCGTCGTCAACGATTCGTTTCATCCGGCGCTGCTGTTCATGGGCGCGATGCCGCGCTGGCGGCGCAAGGTCGTGCACGTGTACGGCGGCAGCCTCAGGGGTGCGTTGACCGCCAACTTCGAAGGGCGGCTGCCGGGCATCGTCGCGCGGGCGTTCGGACGCATCGTCAACCGGCAGATCGATGCGGCACGGTGCCGCATCGAGCACGATTTCGCGTACGACGTCGCGGGGTGCGCGCGGGCCTCGCGCTACCGGTTGCCGACACCGGTGCCGGTTGCCGGCGAGCGGCCGGCATCGGACGCGCGCATGGCCGCCGTCTACCTGAACCCGCATTTCCGCGACGTCGCGATGGCCGATGCGTTGTGCGCGGGCATACGCGATGCGGGGCTGGCCACGCATCGGGTCGGCGAGGGCTATGCGGCGTGCGACGGATGGATCGGCGTCGATCCCGACTGGGTCACGCGCGCCGCGCACGCACGGCTGATCGTGTCCGCGCCGGGGATGGCGGCGCTGTCGATCGCGCGCGTGTATCAGCGGCCGATCGTGCTGGTGCTGACCGACCAGCCCGAACAGGCGACCAACGCCGCGCGGGCGGCGCAGCTGGGCCTCGACCATCGCATCGTGGTGTGGCGGGGCGACGCCGCCGAATTCCGGCGGCAGGTCGAGCAGGCCGCGGGCGAGCTGATGCGCAGCCCGGGCGCGCGCGTTCCGGCCAGCGCCGGGCGCGAGCGCGCGCGTGCACGGATCGACGCGTGGACGACGCACCTCCTCGGCCTCTGTCCGAACGCCGTGGCGCCGGCACGGCGTTCCGAAGAAGAGGCGCTGACACCGTGAAGCTTCCAATGCCGCTGTTCCTGCGACGGCTCGACCCGCGGCAGGCGTCGGCCGCGTCGCTCGGCATGCTCGCGGGGCTGGCGCTCTTCTTTGCGCTGGAGCGCGGCGTGACGCCGCGATTCACGCTGGCCACGCCGGCCGATGCGTGGATTCCGTTCATCGAGCTGTCGTGGTTCGTGTACGTGGGATTCTTTCCGTTCGTGATCGTCCTCGCCGCCTGCGCGCCGCCTCACGCGTTCGCGGCGTTCAAGCGCGCCGTGCTGGTCGCGTTCGTCGCGAGCCTCGTGTGCTTCCTGCTGTTCCCGGAAGCGGTGCCGCGCCCGGACGTGTCGACGATCGACAATGCGTTCGTGCGGCACCGGCTCACGCGCATGTGGCAGCTCGACCTGGCCGCGAACGGCTTTCCGAGCCTGCACGTGGCCGTCACGTGCCTTGCGTGCCGGATGCTCGCGCCGGCGCGTCATCGGCTGGCCGTCGCCGCGATCGGCCTGTCGATCTGCGTATCGACGCTCACGCTCAAGCAGCACACGCTGGCCGACGTACTGGGCGGCGCACTGCTGGCGGCGGCGAGCGCGGCATGGGCCGAACGGCGCGCGATGCGCAGGGAGCCGGCATGACCCCGCACAACCCGTTCGCCGGGGACAATGCCGAACTCGGCCGGTTTGCGCCCGATGCGGCACTGCTGCGGCTGCGGCCATGGCGTGCGGTCGCGGCGCTGGCGGGGGACTGGATGCTGATCGCGCTGGCGTTCGCGGCCGCGGTGCGCATGCCGCATCCGCTTGTCTACGCGCTCGCGGCCGTCGTGATCGCGCGCAGCCAGCTCGCGCTCGGCGTGATGATGCACGAGGGCGCGCACGGGTTGCTCGCGCCGCGCCGCCGGATCAACGATGCGCTCGGGCAGGCGCTGGCCGCCGGCCCGCTGTGGCTGTCGTTGCGGACGTATCGCCGCGGCCACCTCAAGCATCACCGCGCGCCGATGCATCGCGACGACCCGGTCGCCGCGCTATTCGGCATCCACGATTACCCGCTCGCGCGCCGTGCGCTGATCGCGAGGCTGCTCGCCTACGCATGCGGCGTCGGCTATTTCGCGAGCGTCGCGAAGCTGGTGCGCGGCGAGTTCCGGCACGCGCTGCCGAAGGTCGCCAAGTCTCCCGGCTACGTCGCGTGGGAGATCGCGTCGATGCTCGCGAGCAACGCGCTGCTGTTCGGCGTGCTCGCGCATGCCGGGCATCCGCTGCTGTACGTCGGGCTGTGGCTCGTGCCGTCGGTCACGCTGCTGCCGCTGGCCGGGCATGTGCGCGCCATTTTCGAGCACGCGGGGCTGCCGGCGTGCGCGGACCAGAGCCGCAACGCACGGACGATCGTGCGGCGGTCGTGGCAGACCTTCCTGTTCGGCCCGCATGCGGTCCACTTCCACATCGAACACCATCTGTTCATGCGGATGCCGTTCTACCACCTGCCGATCGTGCATCGGCAACTCGCGCAGCAACAGTTGCTGCCACCCGAGCGGCTCTATGCCGGATATGGGCGGGTGCTGCGCGACGTCAGCATCCGGTGACGGGCAAAGCGGCAATGCGCGAGGCGCCTGGCCGCGCCTAGCCCGGCCCCGGATCGCCTTCGCGACGAGAGAGCACCGGCCGGCGCTTCTCGGCATTCCGCGTAAATTCAAGCAGATCCCTGGCGTGCAGGTGCGATTCGTTGGCACGGTGCGCATGCCGCCGGATCTCGTCCAGCGGCGTATCGGCGCTGCCGGGCGCATGGCCCCCGAGCGCGGACTGGGCGGCGCTTGCGTGATCGCGGGCACGCGTCGCGTGTTGACGCGCCTGCCGGGCGCGCTCCCGGATCTGCTGTTTTCTGGAGCGGATGCTCGGAAGATCGGCGGATGCACGGCGCGCGCCGCTGTCGGCCAGCCGTTCGAGCTCGGTGGCGCATGCATCCGCGGCACGTGCGTCCAGCGTGGCGAACCAGGCTGCCTCCGTCGCGCGCGCGTGCGCCTGGCCCGGCACGTCGTCGCTGCGGCGCCGCGCCGCGATGGGGTTGGGCATGCCCTTGCCGACCCTGCGCGCGAGCCGGGCCGATGCGAGCGCGAGCAGGATTACCGTACCGGCGACACCGATCAGAATGGTCATCCACATTGAATGGGTGCGGCGAATGTAAGTGAGGCGAGGGTATCCGGCAGGCGGGGCCGGGGGCGTCCCGCCTGGTCCGGCATCTTCCGGCGGGCGTCGCGCGGGTGACGCGGCGCGCCGGGGCACGATCAGGTCGACGAGCCGATCAGGAACTGCTCCCGACTGCGCCCCGTGATCCAGAGAGGCTCGCGGCCCCGGCCGCTCCAGGTCGCCCCGGTCTGCGGATCGCGATACTTCGGCTGCACCACGCCGCGCTTCGCGTTGCGGCGCGGCCGGCGGGGCCGGTCGCCGAACAGGTCCCTGGGCGTCAGATCGTATCGGGCGATCTCTTCCCTGATCCGGGAGACGGCGGCTCTTTTCTCTTCCAGACGAGCCGATTCGGCTTGTGCCTGAAGCCTTTCAATTTGTGCCTGGAGTTCTCGATAGGTCGTCACGATGTTCTCTTTGCGGTATGTAAAGGCGCAAGTGCGGCCACGTCGCGATTGAGCCGGCGACGTGAATTGAACGGGAAGCGATGCCCGGCGCGACATCGAAATGAAAAGCGCGCGCCGTGCGAAATCGTCCGCCAGGCCGCCGGTGCCGAGGCGGATCGAATGCGCAGGCCGGCGGTGGTCGGGATTCGTCGGCCGTGATGAAACGGCTCATGCGGCGAATGCCCGGATGCAATATCCGGTCGATGGAATTGCAGACCGTTTCGCGTTTCCTGTCTCAGTCGGAATGCGAGCGCCGGCGGTTCGGAATTCGTATGGGTGTTGCAAGAATGCAATACATATCTTAACGGGATTAATATGGATGAACCGGTGATTGATTAAAACTGGTAGATATGACAGGTGGGCTGCCGGGCCTTGCCTGGGTGGCGTGTCGTGAGATCGGCTCGTCGGCGCGAGCTGGAGAAAGCGTATGCCGGTTGGGTGTGAAAGGGTTTAGTGGGATGTCACTATTTACTCTTTCGGGGTCAGTGGTGCGTTTGCGCCGATTGTGTCAGGCTGAAAATTGAATGCACATTGATTTGCGCATATTTTCCGTCGTCAGTCGGCGGTGGTTTTTCGGGATTTAAAAAGGAAGCCTGCGGTATGATGCCGAGGTTTTCGGCGTGAATTCGAATCAATCCTTCGCGAGATTGAAATTGCGCCGAGTCGATCAAAAATCAAAATTCTGGGATCAAGCATTTCAAAATGAATACCTTATCCAATCAGGGCGCCATGGAGCTTGGCAAGCAATCCAAATACGAGTCGATTTACAACCCCGAGAAACTCTATGCGATCCCGCGCACGATCAAGCGCGAGGAGATCGGCATCACGGGTACGCTGCCGTTTTTCGGCGTCGACGTGTGGAATCATTATGAAGTGTCCTGGCTGACGCCGCGCGGCGTGCCGCGCGTCGCCATCGCGACGATCGTCGTGCCGTGCGCGTCGCCGAACGTGATCGAATCGAAGTCGATGAAGCTGTACTTCAACACCTTCAACAACACGTCGTTCGCGGACCTCGCGGAAGTCGAGCGCATCGCCGAGCGCGACCTGTCGCACTGCGCCGGCGCGCCCATTTCCGTCACGCTCGAACCGCTCGAACGCGCCGCCGCGCTGCAGATCGGCACGCCGGCCGGCACGTCGATCGACGACGAGGACATCGACATCGGCACGTTCAGCGTCGATCGCCAGCTGCTGACGACGCACGACGAGCCGGTCCGCGAAACGCTGTATTCGAACCTGCTGAAATCGAACTGTCTCGTGACGGGGCAACCCGACTGGGGCACCGTGACGATCGCCTACGAGGGGCGGCGCATCGATCGCGCGGCGCTGCTCAGGTACGTCGTGTCGTTCCGCAATCACGAGGAATTCCACGAGCAGTGCGTCGAGCGGATCTTCAAGGACATCCAGGATCAGTGCGCACCGACGCGCCTGACCGTCGCGGCCCGCTATACGCGGCGGGGCGGCCTCGACATCAATCCCGTGCGCAGCAGCGAGCCCGTGGACGGCGCGCCGAATACGCGCCTGATCCGGCAATGACCGCGCGCCGCGAGCCGATCATGGAATCCGCTTCTCACGAAATCGAAGCCGTCATCGAGCCGTCGGCCATGAACGACGAGCTGCTGGTGCTGGTGCGGGTGTGCGATTCCGGCACCACGTTCAAGATGTCGCCGCGCGAGCTGAACAAGAAGGCGTGGCTCGACAAGTTCTCGCGCGAGGACGTCGCCCACATCGGCTTCCTCAATGCCGCGACCTACACGGACCAGCTCGTCCCGCTGTCGTACTTCCCGACGCGCAAGCATCAGCTGACGCCTGCCGTGCTGCTGCTCGCGCTGCTCTATGCGGGCTTCCTGATGCTGTCGAACGTGACGGGCGCGCGCGTGATCGCGGTGAGCCTCGATTGGCAGCCGGTGTTCGATGCGGTCACCTTCGGCATTCCGGCCGCGCTGGTCGCGTTCCCGATGACCTACGCGTTCAGCACGATCATCACCGAAGTCTACGGATACCGGGTCAGCCGCATGGTGATCTGGGGCGGCCTGGCCGTGAACCTGATGTTCATCATCGGCACCTGGCTGCTGTCGCTGCCGCCGGGCCTGCCGAGCTGGGAAGCGCAGAACCCGACGCTCGCGGCCGCGTATCCGGCGCTCGCGCTCGAGTTCGCGCGAACCTTCGTCGCGTCGACGGTCGCGTATTTCTGCGGGGAGTTCATCAACACGACGTTCCTCGCGAAGCTCAAGATCGCGAGCGCGGGCCGCCATCTGTGGGCGCGCATCGTGTCGAGCACCGGTGTCGCGATCGTGATCGACAGCGCGCTGTTCTGCATGATCCTGTTCTGGGGCAGGCTGCCGGACAGCGTCGTGCTGACGATGATCGGCATCCAGATCGCCGTCAAGCTGATCTACGAACTCGTGCTGCTGCCCGTCGTCACGACCGCGTCCAGGCGCCTGAAGCAAATGGACCAGATCGACTACTACGACTATCACACCAACTTCAATCCGTTCTCGTTCAAGGATTGATCAGGCGCGATTCGGTCACGACGCCGAGCACCGTGACGCCCGCGCGCGACGCATTGACCGTGTCGGCGGGCGAGGGCCGGGTGTCCTTGAGCCAGGCGACTTCGCCGTCCCTGATCACGCGGCGCGGCGTCGGCTCGCCGCCGTCGATCACGGCAATCACCACCTGCGCGTCGCGCAATGCGGCGCACGGCTCGACGATCACGATCGAGCCTTCGCGGAACCGCGGCGCCATCGAAGGTGTCGTGCGCGCCGCAAACGTGCCCGGCCGCCGCGGCGTATCGACGGTCAGCCAGCGCGTGTTGCGTGCAAGGTCGCACTGCCCGCGCGCGTAGCCGAGCATCTCGTCCCAGCCGAGAATCGGGATCGGGTAGGCCCGCTCGCTCTGCAGCAGATACCCGACGCTCGATCCGAGCGCGTCGGCGATCGCCAGCACGGTGCTGATCCGTGGATCTTCCGTCGACATCGACAGCACGCGGCTCAGGGTCGCGGGCGAGATGCCGGTCTTGCGTGCGAGGTCGGCGTCGGTGAGGCCTTGCTGCTGCATCAGCGCGCGGATTCTCGCGACCATCTGGACCAGCCGCTGGCTCGTTTCCATAGTGCCTTTTCGTTCCTCCGGCGAGCGTGCGCGCTGCCGCGTTCCTGGCCGTCGCGTCATGCTGCGGGCGATGTCCGCGACGGACGAACCCGGGCACCGGCCGGTGCCTTCATCATGCTGGAGACGGGGCGAGCCGTCACCCGGGGTGTGGCCTGAAAACCGTGATCGTACCCTAACAGTCGTGAAATGCATGCAAGCAGGCGATCGGCGGGGTGTCGATTCGTTGCGCAGGCTGTGCGGGCTGGGGGAGTGACGGGGCGAGGGGGCAAAGAAAAAGGGCTTGGCATTTCTGCCAAGCCCTTCTTCGACCATCTTGGTAGGCCGTGCGTGACTCGAACACGCGACCAACGGATTAAAAGTCCGCTGCTCTACCAACTGAGCTAACGACCCAAAGAGGCAAAATTGTAGCGGCGGGTTTCGAACCTGTCAACAACCCGCAGCCTAATTACTTCATCGTCTGCAGCTTGCCCTGCGCCGTCTGCGCCGCGCTCGACCCGGCGTACTGCGAGACGACCTGTTCGAAGGTCTTCTTCGCCACGGCCTTCTGGCCTTGCTCGAGCTGGTTCGTGCCGATCGCCAGCATCGCATCGGCCGCGCGCGGATGCTGCGGGTACCTGCTGACGATACCTTGCCACGTCGCCGTCGAACCCTTGTAGTCGCGCAGTGCGTACTGCGCGTTGCCGAGCCAGTACTGCGCGGTCGGCTGGTAGGGGCTCTGCGGATACTTCGCGATGAAGCTGCGGAACGATGCGGCGGCCGCCTTGAAGTTGCCGTCGCGGAACTGCTGCTGCGCTGCGTTGAACGCGTCCGTCTCGCCCGGCTGCACGGTGCCTTCGACACCGTCGACCGTCTTCTGCTGCGGCTCGAACTTCTTGAGCCGCGTGTCGAGATCGGTGTAGTACTCCTTCTGCTGGCGTTCGAGCGTCGTGAGCCGGTTCGTCAGATCCTCGTTCTCGCCGCGCAGCGTCGCGACCTGCTGGTTCAGCTGGTCGAGGCGGGCGGTCTGATCGAGAATCGTGCGTTGCGCGGCCGACAACTGGCTCGCAAGATTGTCGCTCTTGCTGCGCAGGTCGAGCACGGCGCGGCGCGCTTCGTTATCGTCGAACATGCCGGCGTGCGCCGGCGCGGCCGACCACGCCGCGCCGACGACGCAGAAGGCTGCGGCCACGCGCAGCCAGGATTGACGGTGCGTCATACAGCGACTCTTCCGTTACTTACTGTTGGTAGACGAGATCCGCGCGGCGGTTCTGCGCCCACGAAGCTTCGTCGTGACCCGCTGCCTGCGGCTTTTCCTTGCCGAGGCTCACGGCTTCCATTTGCGAATCGGCCACGCCGAGCAGCGCCATCGCGCGACGGACGGCTTCCGCACGCTTCTGGCCCAGCGCCAGGTTGTACTCGCTCGTGCCGCGCTCGTCGGTGTTGCCCTGGATCAGCACGTGACGCTGCGGATGGCTCTTCAGGTACTGAGTGTGCTGCTGCATCAGCGGCTGGTACTCGTCCTTCACCGAATAGCTGTCGAAATCGAAGTAGATGCTGCGCTTCGCGAGCGGGCTGTTCGGATCGTTCAGCGGATCGACGTTCACTTGCGCGACGTTTTCCGGGTTCGGCTGCGTGCTTACTGCACCGGCGTTGGCCTTGTCGTCGAGCTTCACGCCCGACTTACATGCTGCCAGTGCGCCGATCATCATCACGGCCAGGGCCAGACGAGCCTTTTTTGACATCATGGTTACTCTCCTTGTGGTCATTGCATGAAGGGTCCCCACGACGGCTCGCGTACGGAGCCGCCCTGGACGGACAGAATCTGCGGCGGCGCGCTGCCGTCGGACGGGACGGCTGCCAGCACGTTGCGGCCACCCGACTGCGTGGCGTACAGGACGTACTGGCCGTTCGCCGCAAAGCTCGGCGACTCGTCATGACTGGTATTCGTGATCGCGTTCGCCGCGCCCGTCTGCAGATCCTGAACGTACAGCTTGAAGCCCCCGCCCGTGCGGGAGAT
This sequence comes from Burkholderia sp. SRS-46, assembly GCF_004343775.1. GTDB lineage: Bacteria > Pseudomonadota > Gammaproteobacteria > Burkholderiales > Burkholderiaceae > Burkholderia. Next base: position 60,452 of record NZ_PTXL01000001.1, read on the forward strand.
GTACGCGAGCAGCTTGCCGTCCGGGCTCACGCGCGGGCTCGTGTTGTAGCTGCCGGTGAAGGTCACGCGCTGTGCCGAGCCGGCGCTTTCGCCCTGGGCGGGCATCCGGTAGATCTGCGGCGCGCCGCCGCGATCGCTCGTGAAGTAGATCCAGCGGCCGTCAGGCGAGTAGAACGGCTCGGTGTCGATCGAGTTGCTCTGCGTCAGCCGGCGCATGCCGCCGCCAGTCGAGTTGACCGAGAAAATCTGCGTGTTGCCCGTCATCGACAGCGCGACCGCCAGCGTCTGGCTGTCCGGCGACCACGCCGGCGCGCTGTTGTTGCCCTTCTGGTCGGACACGATGTAGCGGCGGCCGGTGGGCAGGTCGTGGATGTAGACGATCGGCTTCTTGCGCTCGAACGAGACATACGCGACCTTCGTGCCGCTCGGCGACCACGACGGCGAGATGATCGGCTCGGTGCTCGACAGCGCGATGCGCGCGTTCTGGCCGTCCGAATCGGAAATCTGCAGCTGGTAGCGGTTGCCGGACTTGATCACGTACGACAGGCGCGTTGCGAACACGCCGCGCGTACCGAGCAGCTTCTGGTAGATGTAGTCGGCGATCTTGTGGCCGGCCGTGCGCAGCGTGCCGTCGTTCGCGGTCAGCGACAGGCCGCCGAGGCTTTGCTGCTTCACGGTGTCGTACAGGATGAAGTTGACCTTGTACTGGCCGTTCGCCTCGCGGTTCACGCTGCCGGCGACGAACGCGTTCGCGCCCTTGGTCTTCCACGCGCCGAGGTCGACCTGCGCGGTTTCCGGCACCGGCGTGCTGCCGGCGTCGATGTTGGTGAATTTGCCGCTGCGGGCGAGGTCGGCGCGGACGATCGACGTGACCTGCTGGGGCAGGCCCGCCTCGTTCGCGAAGTTCGCGGTGGCGATGGGGAACTGGGTCGAACCGACGCCGGTGATCAGCACGTCGACCTGCGCGTTAGCGGCGCTGCCCGCCGCGATCAGACACGAGGCCACGAGTGCCCTGAAACCTAGCTTCGTCATCAAACTCATGCTTCTTGCTTCCCGTATGACTTGTATCGCTGCGCAACCGCAGAGACAGTAAAAATACCCGATTCGTTCCCGTCTTACAGCGACGCCCGGAGTGTAAGCGCATTTCCGCTCACTCCGCCGCCTTGAAGGTAATCGTAATGTCCGACGGGGTACGGCCGTTAGAATCGGGCGGCAACGGGACCGATGCCTGGATCGCACTGACCACGGCTTGATCCCACCCCGAATTTCCGCTCGAACGGCGGATCGATACGCTCAATACGTCGCCCGACGGCGTGCAGCGGATCGCGACGACGGTCGTGAGGCCCGCGCGCTCGCCGCCCCAGACGATGTTCGGCTTGACGCGGCGCCGCACCTTGTCGGGGTAGCCCGGGGACGCGGCGTTGCCGCCGGAGCCCGTGCCCGTGCCGCTCTTCGCGAGGCCCTCGCCGCCGCCTTCGCCGCCGCCCGCGAGGCCCTGCATCTGCGCGAGGCGCGTGCGGCGTTCCTGGTCGAGCTTCGCCTTCGCCGCGGAATCCGCCTTGGCCTTCGCGGCCGCTTCGGCCTTCGCCTTGGACGCGGCTTCGGCTTTCGCCTTGGCGGCCTGCTGGGCTTCGAGTTTGGCGTGCTGCTGTTGCTCGAGCTTTTGCTGTTCGAGCTTTTGCTGCTCGGCGAGCTGTTTCTGCTTGAGCTTGTCGGCCTGCTTCTGCCGTTCCTGCTCGGCGGCTTTCTGCGCGGCGAGCGCGGCCGCCTGCCTGGCCGCGAGCTGCGCACGCCGGGCGTCGTCTTCCTGTTGCGCCTTCAGTTGCGCCGCGCGGCGCTGCTGCTCGAGCAGCGCTTCACGCGCGGCGGCTTCCTGCTGGCGCTTCTTCTGCTGCAGCGCGATGTCCGCTTCCTCGTTCCTGACCGGGGGCGGGGGCGGCGCGACCTTCACGGGCGGTGGCGCGACCGGCTGCGGCGGCGTGGTGTCGGGCACCGCCGTCCACAGTTCGGCCTCGGCGCCGGCCGGCGTGCTGTTCTGCCACTGCACGCCGTGATAGAGGAACAGCGCGAGCAGCACGTGCATCAACGCAGCGAGCGCGAACGCGCGCCACGTGCCGCGCTCGCGCGGCGGCATCGGCGGGTAGGCGGTGCTGCGCGGGGGTTGCCGTTTCATTGCGATTTGACGAGGAGGCCGACGCGCTTGACGCCGCGCGCCTTCAGATCCGACATCACGGTCATGACTGCATCGTACTGCACGGTCTTGTCCGCTGCGATCACGACCGGCTGATCGGGATGATCCGCCTGGCGGGCCACGATGAAGCTGTCGAGCTCGGCCTTCGTCATCGTGTCTTCCTGCGTCGCGCCCGACGCAGCCTTGTACTTGACGCTCATCGTGCGGTCGGCCTTGATGTTGACGACGACGGGCGGAGTCTGCTCCTGCGGCGCGGCATTGCCGACGGTCGGCAGGTTGATGATCGACGGGGCGACGAGCGGCGCGGTGACCATGAAGATCACGAGCAGCACGAGCATCACGTCGATGTAAGGCACGACGTTGATGTCGGCCATCGCGCGGCGCGAGCGGCCGCCGCGCATGCTGGATCGGATGGGGCTTCCTGCCATGACGCGCTCCTTACTGGGCCTGACGCTGCAGGATGTTCGAGAACTCTTCGATGAAGGTCTCGAAGCGGATCGCGAGGCGGTCGATGTCGTGCGCGTAGCGGTTGTACGCGACGACTGCCGGAATCGCGGCGAACAGGCCGATCGCGGTCGCGACGAGCGCCTCGGCGATGCCCGGTGCGACGTTCGCGAGCGTCGCCTGCTGGACGTTCGCGAGGCCGCGGAACGAGTTCATGATCCCCCAGACCGTGCCGAACAGGCCGATGTACGGGCTGACCGAGCCGACCGACGCGAGGAACGCCAGGTTCGCTTCGAGCACGTCCATCTCGCGCTGGAACGATGCGCGCATCGCGCGCCGTGCGCCGTCGAGGACGAGGCCCGGATCGCTGATGCGCTTTTCCTTCGCCTTCAGGAACTCGCGCATCCCCGATTCGAAGATCCGCTCGAGCGCGCCGATCGTGTGGCGGTTGTTCGCCGCGCTCTGGTACAGGGCCTGCAGATCGCCGCCCGACCAGAAATCCCGTTCGAAGCGCTCGGTCTGCACGCGTGCGCGGCGGATCGCGAACCACTTGCGGAAGATGAAGGTCCACGACATCAGCGACAGCAACAGCAGCAGCCCCATCACCGCCTGGGCCAGGACGCTCGCATTGAGGACGAGGGAAATGATCGACAGGTCTTGAGAAGTATTCATAGAGTTTTGAGTAACGTCCCTTCGGGGGTGCCCGGCTAGGGGTGCCCGGCCAACGTTGCACGGCCAGGAGCGCCCGGCGCCGGCAGCGCGCGGCGTGCCGGATTGCCGCTGCCGCGCCTGACGCCGAACCTTGCTTAGTATCGATTCAGGAGGGCGAGTTCATAGGCTTTGTCTAAACGGGGCTCACGCCGGCGTCGTTGACAACACAGTTTGCCCGGCGCTGATGACGGGCCCGCGTTGCAGCGCGTCGAGCACGGCCGGCGGGATCGGCGCCGGCTGGATGCCGTCACGGTCGACGCAGCCGATGCGGATGTGCCCCGAGACGAGCAGCGTGTTGCCGCGCCACGCTTCCTGCATGAATTCCACCGATGCGCGGCCGATCCGCCCGGGCCGGCTCGTGATCGCCAGCGTGTCGTCGAGCCGCGCCGGCGCGCGATAGTCGAGCGCGGTGCTGCGGACGACGAAGATCGCGCCCGTGTCGTCGGCGAGCCGCCGCTGGTCGATGCCGCAGGCGCGCAGCCACTCCGTGCGCGCACGCTCGAAGAATTTCAGGTAGTTGGCATAGAAGACGATGCCGCCTGCGTCCGTATCCTCGTAATAAACGCGAACCGGCCAGGTGAAGCCGGAAGGCGCTTCCGGGGGGCGGGTAGGCTGAGTCATGGCGCGCATTCTACCGGAACCGGGGTACCCGGTTCGTAACCGATTCGTAACGGAATGTTGTGGGATGCAGGCCGGCTCGCGGCCGGCCCGCAGGATGGTCAGCCGCGGTGGATCGTCAGTCCGGCGGGCGCCTGGGCGACCGGCATCATCTCGATCGTGTTGATGTTGACGTGCGCCGGGCGGGTCGCGATCCAGTGGATCGTGTCGGCGATGTCCTCGGCCGTGAGCGGCTGGACGTTCGCGTATACGTTCGCCGCCTTCGTGTCGTCGCCGCGGTAGCGGACGTTCGAGAACTCGGTGCCGCCGCAGAGGCCCGGCTCGATGTCGGTCACGCGCAGCGGCGTGCCGATCAGGTCGGCGCGCAGGTTCAGGCTGAATTGTCTGACGAATGCCTTCGTCGCGCCGTAGACGTTGCCGCCCGGATACGGGTACATGGCGGCGACCGACCCGAGGTTGAAGATGTGGCCGCGGCCGCGCGCGATCATGCCGGGCAGCAGTGCATGCGTGACCGTCACGAGCCCGGAGCAGTTCGTGTCGATCATCGTCTGCCATTCGTCGAGGCTGGCCTTGTGGGCGGGCTCGACGCCGAGCGCGAGGCCGGCGTTGTTGACGAGCACGTCGAGCGCCGCGAATTCGGCGGGAAGCGCGGCCTCGACGGCCTCGACGGCGGCGCGGTCGCGCACGTCGAGCTCGAGCGGCAGCAGTGCGTCGCCGAGCTCGGCGGCGAGCGCATCGAGGCGATCCTTGCGGCGCGCGGTGGCGACGACGCGATGGCCGCCCTTGACGAAGGCACGGGCGATGGCGGCGCCGAAGCCGGCGGACGCGCCTGTGACGAACACGATCATTGCTGCTCCTGGTCGGGAAAGAAGCGGGTGAGGAACCTGCAAGCGTACTGAGATTGGCGCACCGCGGCAAGGTAGCGGAACGTATATGCTGCGGGCTTGATTGGCCTGTCCCCAATTATCCGGGCGGCGCCCGCGCGGTTGCCTATTCATGACGCATCCAATAAACTAGTGCGTTCATCACCCCTGCGTGACTGGCGATAGAACCCTCGGGTTCAAGGTGGAGCATCCCACCGTGAAGCGCAGGGCATCGTTTTTTGCCGTTCGCCTGGGCAGCCGTTGTGCGCCGTCGCGTGCATCGCCGGTGGCTGTCCCGTCTCGCGTCATACGGATTCTTCCGCCACGTCGAGCTGGTGCCCCCAGCAGCGCAATGTACTCGGCCACCCCGGTCAACCTGTACACACTTAACGGAAACCGTATGTTTGACAGAGCCCAAAGCACCATTGCGAACGTCGATCCCGAAGTCTTTGCAGCGATCGAACTGGAAAACCGCCGCCAGGAAGATCACATCGAGCTGATCGCGTCGGAAAACTACACGAGCCCGGCCGTGATGGCCGCGCAAGGCTCGCAACTCACGAACAAGTACGCCGAAGGGTATCCGGGCAAGCGCTATTACGGCGGCTGCGAGTATGTCGACATCGTCGAGCAGCTCGCGATCGACCGCGTGAAGGCACTGTTCGGCGCGGAAGCCGCGAACGTCCAGCCGAACTCGGGTTCGCAGGCAAACCAGGGCGTGTTCTTCGCAATGCTCAAGCCGGGCGACACGATCATGGGCATGAGCCTCGCGCACGGCGGCCACCTGACGCACGGCTCGCCGGTGAACATGTCGGGCAAGTGGTTCAACGTCGTCAGCTACGGCCTGAACGAAAACGAAGACATCGACTACGACGCCGCCGAGAAGCTCGCGCAGGAACACAAGCCGAAGCTGATCGTCGCGGGCGCGTCGGCATTCGCGCTGAAGATCGATTTCGAACGTCTGTCGAAGATCGCGAAGTCGGTCGGCGCGTACCTGATGGTCGACATGGCGCACTACGCGGGCCTGATCGCCGCGGGCGTCTACCCGAACCCGGTGCCGCACGCCGATTTCGTCACGACCACCACGCACAAGAGCCTGCGCGGCCCGCGCGGCGGCGTGATCCTGATGAAGGCCGAGTACGAGAAGCAGATCAACTCGGCGATCTTCCCGGGCATCCAGGGTGGCCCGCTGATGCACGTGATCGCCGCGAAGGCAGTCGCGTTCAAGGAAGCGCTGTCGCCGGAATTCAAGGCGTACCAGCAGAAGGTGGTCGAGAACGCACGCGTGCTGGCTGAAACGCTTGTGAAGCGTGGCCTGCGCATCGTGTCGGGCCGCACCGAAAGCCACGTGATGCTGGTCGACCTGCGTGCGAAGAACATCACCGGCAAGGCAGCGGAAGCCGCGCTCGGCGCCGCGCACATCACGGTCAACAAGAACGCGATCCCGAACGATCCGGAAAAGCCGTTCGTGACGAGCGGTGTCCGTCTCGGCTCGCCGGCGATGACGACGCGCGGCTTCGGCCCGGCCGAAGCGGAGCAGGTCGGCAACCTGATCGCCGACGTGCTCGAGAGCCCGGAAGACACGGCGACGATCGAGCGCGTGCGCACGCAAGTGGCCGAGCTGACCAAGCGTTTCCCGGTCTATCGCTGATCGCTCATGCGCTGCCCGTTCTGCCGGAGCGACGACACACAGGTGGTGGATTCGCGCGTGTCCGAAGACGGCGCCGCGATTCGCCGGCGTCGTCGCTGCTCGGCCTGCGACAAGCGTTTCACGACGTACGAGCGGGTCGAGCTGGCGTTGCCGGCCGTCGTGAAGAAGGACGGCAGCCGCACGGAGTTCGACCGTCGCAAGATCGTCGCCAGCATGCAACTCGCGCTGCGCAAGCGGCCGGTTGCGGCTGACGCGATCGACGCGGCGGTCGCCCGCATCGAATATCAGCTGCTCGCGACAGGCGAGCGCGAAGTGCGTAGCGAGAAGCTCGGCGAACTCGTGATGAACGAGTTGCGCGGCCTCGATACGATTGCCTATGTGCGTTTCGCATCGGTCTATCGCCGGTTCGAAGACGTCTCCGAATTTGCCGACGTGATCGAAGAATTCCGTCGCGCCTCTCCGGCCGCCAAGCCGACGCGTAAGCGCTGACGCGCTGCGCTGATCCATCTCGTTTCCTCCAGGTTGCTCGTCCTGCCGATTGTGGCGGGGGCGATCGCGTGCCGCCAGCTGGCCGTTCGGCAGATGGTGCGCGTGCGTGCGCGCCGCTACAGTCGTCGCATGACGTTGGCGGAGGGTGGTGATGCGGCGCGGTGGAGTTGGGTGGCGGGCGTGCGGGTTCTCGCTCGTCGAGTTGATGGTGGTGGTCGCGCTGATGGCCGGACTCGGCCTGTACGCGGCGCCAGCATTTGACCAGTGGCAGATGCGCGAACGGGTCGATGCCCGCTCGCGTGCGTTGCTCGGTGCGCTGTCGTTCGCACGGGCCGAAGCGGCGCGTCTCGGCGTGCGTGTCACGCTGTGCCGGGCCGGGAACGACGGCGCCTGTCTGCGTCCCGGGCAGCGCTGCGACGACGCGGAATGGTCGTGCGACTGGCTCGTGAGCGGGCATTTCGACGAACAGGCACGTGTTTTGCGGCGGTATCCGAGGGACCCCTGCGTGACCGTCGCGGGCGCGGCGCACGATCTGGCATTCGCGCCGCCGGCAGGCCAGGCGGTCGGCGGGATCCGGCGCTTCGAACTGCGCCCGGCCCGCGAGACGCCCGAGGCCGACGCGGCGCGCATGTCGCGCTGCGTGCGAATCGCCGCGGGAGGCCGGGCACGCGTCGTCGCCGGCCGCTGCGAGGCGGCGTCATGAACCTGCGGCATACGACGCGCGGCGCGTCGCTGATCGAGGCGATGGTGGCGGTGGCGCTGCTCGCCATCATCATGCTCGCGGTGGCCGGCAGCCAGCTCGCGATGGCGCGTGCGCAACGCTCGACGATCTGGCGTGAACGCGCGTTATGGCTGGCCGACGCGCGAATCGAACTCGAGCATGCGGCGCCTGGCGCGGCAGCGGGTATGACGGCACTGACCGCCGCGTCGTTGCCGGGTGGGGCGATGACGATCGATGGCGGCGCCGGTGGCGTGCGGCGAGTTCTCGTCGGCTGGCGCGACGGCGACACCGCGGCGCCCGTGCAATGCGGCGCGGCCGGGGTACCGGCGCGTCCGCCGTCGTGCGTGCGGATTCCGTTCCGCGAGGCGATGGCCAATGCGCGCTGATCGCCGCGCGCGAGCGCATACGCTCCTCGAGATGCTGATCGCGATGTCCGTCGGCTTGCTCGTGCTGGCGGCCGTCGGCGCGCTGTATCACGCACAGCGTGTCGCGCAGCGCCGGGCCGAGGACGGCTTTCGCATGCGCGACGCCGCAAGCACGGCCTTGATGCTGATCGGCCAGGAGCTTCAGATGGCGGGCTTTCAGCCGCTCGACGGTGCGGCATCGCGATCGCTGCCGCCGCTGTTCGGCTGCGCAGCGGCGCGCGTGCGGGGCGACGATGCGCACGTGCGCTGCGTGCCCGCGCAGGGGGCGTCCGACGCATTGCTGGTTCGATACGCCGGCGACGCTGTATCGACGTGGCCGACGGCCAACGGCCAGGTATCGGATTGCCTGGGGCAGGGCGTCGGTGCGCCGGCGGAGCGTCCGCTCGTGTCGAACCGCTTCGACGCGCACGTCAGCCCGTCGACCGGCGAGCCCGAACTGTATTGCGAAGGAAACGGGCACCTTGGGACCGCGCAGCCCGTGGTCTCCGGAATCGATCAGCTGCGCGTGCGTTATCTGCGGCGCGGCGAGACGCAGTTCGTCGCCGCCGGCGCGATGCACGAGGACGACTGGCATGACGTGATCGCCGTGCATCTCTGCGTGCGGGCGCGGGGCGAACCGATGCGGGAGCGAGGCCGCCACGTCGATTGCGACGGCAATGCATCCAGTGTGCCGGACCACCGTGCGCGGTTGACGCTGCATCGCGTCGTCGCATTGCGAAACGTGCCGACCGATCGCGGCGACGGACGGCCCGGAAGGCGGCGCACACCCGGAGCGTCACGGTGAGCCGAAGCCGACATCGAGCGTGGGCGTTCGCCCGGGGCATGGTCCGGCGTCGTGACGCAGGCATGGCGCTGCCGGCCGTCGTCGCGGTCGGCGCGGCCGTTGCGGCGCTGACGGGCACTTGGTTCGAAGCCGCGCTGACGGAGGCGCGCCGCACACGCGCGTTGTCGGATCGCCTGATCGCGTTTCATGCCGCCGATGCGGCGCTCGTCGCTTGCGTTGCGCGCTTGCGGCAGGGGACGGCACCTTACCTCGGCGCAGCGGCGTCGGCTGCCGAACCCGATGCATGGCGTCGCGCGCCTGCGCTGGCGATGCCCGAAGCATTCGCGCCGTTTGCCGGATGGCCGATGGCCGCGCGGCCGCCGCGCTGCCTGATCGAGGCATGGCCGCTCGCGTGGCCCGCCGGCGGGCAGGCATATCTCGTCACCGCGCGCGGCGTCGGGGCCCATGCATCCAGCGCCGTCTGGCTGCAGATGCCGGTCGTGATTCGCGATGGGCGGATCGTCGCGCAGCGCTGGCGCCGCGTCGCGGCGCTGCATCGATGATGCGTGGGGCACGCATGCGTCGGCCGGCCGGATTCACGCTGCTTGAATTGATGATCGTGCTGGCGATCGTCGCGGTGCTGGCGGGTCTCGCGATTCCGTCGTACCGCCGGCAGGCCGCGCAAGCGCATCACGCGTCGGCCGTGGCCGCGCTGTATCGCGCGGCGCAGTACCTCGAGACGCTCGATGGCGCCGCGCCGCCCGCGTTGCCGGACGCACTCGCGCATGCGCCGTCGGACGGGCCCGCCGTCTATCGGCTGGCGATCCGGCGTCCCGACGAGGATGCATTCGTGTCCTATGTGCTGGAGGCGAGCCCGCTCGACGACGGGCCGATGCGCGATGACCGATGCGGATCGTTCACGCTGAGTGCGGATGGGACGAAAGGCAATGTGCGGCCGGACGGCGTGAACGAACGGGATCTGCCGTGCTGGGGTGTGCGATGACGTCATGCGGCATGCGCGTCGTCACGCCGGTGCCTGCCGTGCACGCGCAGCCGTGCGTCACTCGGTGCCGGCCGTCTCGCTTTCGCCGTCGTCGCGCGATTCCTTCAGGATCCGGTAGATTTCCCACGCGGCGAAGCCGAGCGAACCCCACTTCAGCGCCGGGCCCGCGCTCGCGCGCAGCAGCGAGCGCACGGGCTTCGCGAGTATCAGCGAGGCGAGCGAACTCACCATCGGATACTGGTTGATGAGGTTGCCGAGGCTTGCATTGAGATGCCTCGCGGACTGGCCGAGCGATCCGCCGCCGAGCCCGGGAACCAGCACCTTGAGCCAGCGGAAGCGGGAAAAGGTCTGTCGCATTTCCGCGCCGGCCTGTGCGAGCTCCAGCCGCTCGACTTCGGCGCGCATGATCAGCAACTCCTTGCGGATCGCGCGGTTTTGTACGGCGCTCAAGCGCGATTGCGACGAAGCGGTGCGGTAACGGTTGCCTGTGGCGTTCTGACTCATGGCGCGTCGGCGAGTTGAAGGTAAGGAACGAACGCGTGCGCGTTCACGGCTTGCCGCGGAACGCTTCGCGGTCTTTCTCGAGTTCGGCCAGCGTGGCTTCGAACACGATCGGCGCATCGCGCAGGCCCGCGCGCGCCTTCAGCGCGCAGGCAATGCCCGCGAACGCGTACAGCGCGGTGATCACCGCGAGCGATTGCCAGCGATAGGTATCCCAGAAGGCGATCGCGACGAGCACGGTGAGGCTGATGAGCGCCATTGTCGCCAGCATCATCGCGGCGAGACCGAGGAACAGCACGCCCATCAGGCGCTCCTTCTCCTCGGCGAGCTCGATGCCCGCCAGTTCGAGGCGCGTTTGCAGCAGTCCGATTGCCGAGCCGGCGAGGCGGCGCAGCGGGCCTTGGCCGGCGGACTGCGAGGTGGTGTCTGTCGTCATGAATGAGGTGCTTGCGCGTGCAGAAGGCGGCTAAGGCAAAGCCGACCGGCGGCGAGCCACCAGTCAGCTTCGGCGCCCGCGCGCCGCGTCACGCGGCTCGCCGGGCGATAGGGCGCAGGCTGCGCGTTACTTGCGGTTGATCAGCAGGCCGATCAGCACGCCGACACCGGCTGCGACGCCGATCGACGTCCACGGATGCTCGTGCACGTAGTCGTCGGTCGCGCGCGCGGCCTTCTTGCCCTTCTCGACCACCACGACCTGAACGTCGGCTGCCTTATCCTTGGCCTGCTTCAGGCGCGACATTGCTTTCTCGCGCAGCTCGGCCGCACGGTCGCCCGTGCTGCTCGCGGCTTGCTTGAGCAGATCTTCGGCGTCCGCGAGAACGGTTTTGATATCCGACATCAGTTTCTCCTTGTTGATTTCCGACATTGCAACTCCCTTCATGCTGTCATGCTGCAGGTTCACATCGTAGCGAAACGCCTGCTTGCTGGCGAGCCGGGATCACACGGCGCGGCCGCGCAAGACCGCATGGTAAACGACTTGTAATGCATGAAGAGAGACGCATACGGCCGGAAAAGTTTCCCGGCGCGGCCGGGCCCGGCGCAAAAATGACAAAAATGTATGAATATCGAACGGAATAATCGTTCGCATCGCCGTCCGCTTCCCGTAAGCTACCCGACAGTCCCGCGCGGGTGGCGCGGGTTTCACCACGCACAGTTCAAGGAGGGAGCAACATGGGTCTGCGTCTTGGCGACATCGCACCGGATTTCGAGCAGGATTCGAGCCTCGGCCGCATCAAGTTTCACGAGTGGCTCGGCGACGGCTGGGGCGTGCTGTTTTCTCATCCGGCCGACTACACGCCGGTGTGCACGACGGAGCTCGGGCTGACCTCGAAGCTGAAGGGCGAATTCGAGAAGCGCAACGCGAAGGTGATCGCGCTGTCGGTCGACAGCGTCGAATCGCACGCGGGCTGGATCAACGACATCAACGACACGCAGTCGACGGTCGTCGGTTTTCCGATCATCGCGGACGCGGATCGCAAGGTCTCGGAACTCTACGACATGATCCACCCGAACGCGAACGAGACGCTCACCGTGCGCTCGCTGTTCGTAATCGATCCGAACAAGAAGGTGCGGCTCATCATCACCTATCCGGCCAGCACCGGGCGCAACTTCGATGAAGTGCTGCGCGTGATCGACTCGCTGCAGCTGACCGACAACTACAAGGTCGCGACGCCGGGCAACTGGAAGGACGGTGACGACGTGGTGATCGTCCCGTCGCTGCAGGATCCGGAAGAGCTGAAGAAGCGCTTCCCGAAGGGCTTCAACGCGGTGCGTCCGTACCTGCGCCTCACGCCGCAGCCGAACAAGTAAGCACGGCCCGCAGCGCACGCGCACAAGCACACGGCCCGCCTGGCATCGATGCCGGGCGGGCCGTTTTCATTCCGGCGGCGCGCGGCGCGCACCGCGATGCCGTCAGGCGCGGACGATCAGAAGAACGCCTGGATACCCGTCTGCGCGCGGCCGAGGATCAGCGCGTGGATGTCGTGCGTGCCTTCGTACGTGTTGACCACTTCGAGGTTCACGAGGTGGCGCGCGACGCAGAACTCGTCCGAGATGCCGTTGCCGCCGAGCATGTCGCGCGCGAGCCGCGCGATGTCGAGCGCCTTGCCGCACGAATTGCGCTTCATGATCGACGTGATCTCGACGGCCGCGGTGCCTTCGTCCTTCATCCGGCCGAGGCGCAGCACGCCTTGCAGGCCGAGCGTGATCTCCGTCTGCATGTCGGCGAGCTTCTTCTGGATCAGCTGGTTCGCGGCGAGCGGCCGGCCGAACTGCTTGCGGTCGAGCACGTACTGGCGCGCGGTGTGCCAGCAGGCCTCGGCGGCGCCGAGCGCGCCCCACGCGATGCCGTAGCGCGCCGAGTTCAGGCACGTGAACGGGCCGCGCAGGCCGCCGACGTGCGGCAGGCGGTTTTCTTCCGGCACGAACACCTCGTCGAGCACGATCTCGCCGGTGATCGACGCGCGCAGGCCGACCTTGCCGTGGATCACGGGCGCGGACAGGCCCTTCCAGCCCTTCTCGAGGATGAAGCCGCGGATCGTGTCGTGGCCGTCTTCGTCGAGCTTCGCCCAGACGACGAACACGTCGGCGATCGGCGAGTTCGTGATCCACATCTTCGCGCCGGAGAGCGAATAGCCGCCGGGCACCTTCTTCGCGCGCGTGACCATGCTGCCCGGATCGGAGCCGTGGTTCGGCTCGGTGAGGCCGAAGCAGCCGATCCATTCGCCGGTCGCGAGCTTCGGCAGGTATTTCTCCTTCTGCGCGTCGGAGCCGAATTCGTAGATCGGCACCATCACGAGCGACGACTGCACCGACATCATCGACCGGTAGCCCGAATCGATGCGCTCGACCTCGCGCGCGATCAGGCCGTAGCTCACGTAGTTGAGGCCCGGGCCGCCGTACTGCTCGGGGATCGTCGGGCCGAGCAGGCCGAGTTCGCCCATTTCACGGAAGATCCCGGCATCGGTGCGTTCGTGGCGGAACGCCTCGGTGACACGCGGCGCGAGCTTGTCCTGTGCGTACGCGCGCGCGGCGTCGCGCACCATCCGCTCGTCCTCGTTGAGCTGCTGGTCGAGCAGCAGCGGATCGTCCCAATGAAAAGTTGCGGCGCTCATCGTGTCATCTCCTCACTTGACTAAAGTTCCGCTGTGCGGAACAATGTTTTGCAAATTGATCCCAGTGTAGCATCAGATGACGCTTTCAACCATCGACGAACAACCGATCGACGAGCGCAAGTTCGTCGTGGCGCTCGCGCGCGGCCTGGACCTGCTGCGTGCCTTCCGGCCCGGCGAGACGATGCTCGGCAACCGCGATTTCGCGGAGCGCACGGGCCTGCCGAAGGCGACGGTGAACCGGCTCGCGTACACGCTGACGGTGCTCGGCTACCTGCGCTACGACGATACGCTCGGCAAATACGCGCTCGACGCCGGCGTGCTGTCGCTCGGCTACGCGCTGCTGTCCGGCGCGGGCACGCTCGACCTCGCGCGGCCGCACATGCAGGCGCTCGCGCGCGAGATCGGCGCGGCGGTGTCGCTTGGCTGCCGCGACGGGCTCGACATGATCTATCTGGAGACGATCCGCAGCGAGACGGCGCTGACGCTCGGGCTGGCGCCCGGCTCGCGGCTCTCGATGCTGACGAGCTCGATGGGGCGCGCGTATCTGGCCGTACAGCCCGAGGACGCGCGGCGTGCGCTGTACGCGGAGCTGCACCGGGCGGCCGGCGCGGGGCCCGACGCCGACGCGCTGGTGCGCGCCGCGCAGGAGGCGGTGGCCGAGTTCGCGTCGGGCGGCTGCTGCTATTCGTTCCGCGCGTGGCACGCGGACGTCAACGCAGCCGCGGTGCCGTTTCGCGAGCCGCGCGAGGGGCGCTGGCTGATCCTGAGCTGCAGCGGGCCGGCGTCGTCGATGGGCGAGGACGTGTTCCGGTCGCAGGTCGGGCCGCGCCTGAAGGCGCTCGCGCAACGGCTGGGGCAGGTCGGCTGAGCGAGTAGTACGCCGGCACGCATGGCGTGCCGGTTGCGCACACGCCGAACCGCGTTCATCATCGTTCGCCCGACGCGAGAAAACCACGAGGCCGACGATGTCACACCCGGAAATGCTGGAAGGCGGCTGCGCCTGCGGCGCGATCCGTTACCGGATCACGCACGTCCCGACCGACGCCGGCTTCTGCCATTGCCGGCTGTGCCAGAAGACGACCGGCGCGGCCGTGCTCGCGTCCGCGACGGTGCCGATCGACGCGTTCGACTATCTGCGCGGCGAGCCGGTGGTGTATGCGTCGAGCGAGTGGGGCGAGCGGCGCTTCTGCGGCCAATGCGGCGCGCAGCTCGAATTCCGGCTGCGCGATGCGCCGAAAACGGTCGAAATCAACACCGCGACGCTCGACGATCCGTCGAGAATCCGCCCCGCCTGGCACATCTGGTACGCGGACCGGTTTCCCGGCCTCGAGATCGGCGATGCGCTGCCGAAGCACGACGGCGGCCACGACTGACATCCGGCACGCAAGCGCCCGGCCGGAATCGGGAAGCCTCCGGCCCCGCGCAACCCTTCAGGCCGATACCACCTTCGCAAACACCGGCCCCTGCATGAACCGCACGTCGTGCTGGCGCAGCAGTTCGCACTGCGTCTCGTCGACCACGCCGTCGAAGATCAGCGGAATCCGCGCGCGCTGCGCATAGGCGACGAGCGCCTTGACCATCCCGTCGCGCAACGCGATGCCCGCATCCATCTTGATGTAGTCCGGCCGCGCCATGTCCGATTCGACCGCGAGGATGCGGCCGGGGTCGGGCAGCTTGTCCGCGACCTTGAAGCCGTGATGCTGGTAGCTGCGCGTCAGGTAGCCGAGGAACGTCTTGTGCGCGACCGCGGCGGTCGGCAGCTCGATCACGACCCGCTCCGGCGGCAGGCCGAAGCGTTGCAGCACGGACGAGAAGTGCTTGCCGTGATCGTATTTCACGCTCTTCAGCAGCCGTTCGTGCACGCGCAGGAACAACAGCCCGTGGCGCTGCGCGCCGAAGAAATTGATCGCGTGCAGCGCGCGCGACAGGCGGTCGACCGCGACCAGCGCCTGGTCGTCGGCGGCCGAATCGAACGGATCGGGCGCGTTGCCCGTCGCCAGCGTGACCGCCTGGAAACCTAGTTCGTCTCCGTAGCGCTCGATCGCGTCCGCGAACGACGTCGATTGCGGCGCGCCGGGCATCGTCACGTCGTAGATCGGTTCGTACGCACTATTGAGCGTCAGCTCGGGCAGGCGCGCGCATGCGGTGCCGCCGTCGACGAGCGCGACGTGATCCCGCAGGAACGGCAACTGCCCGGCGCGGGTGACCAGCTCGGGAATGGTGGGCGGAATCATCGGGAATCGGCATGGAAAAACGGCGGCCGAACCGGCCGCCTCATGACTCGATAGTAGCAGCGCCCGTCGGGCTCGGCTCGGCGAATCGCTCATATCGTTATCCCGTCCCCGGGGTGATGCCTAGGGTTTACGTTGTTTTCACTATCCGTAATTGGTTTTACTATTCGTAAATTCAGAGTTTGTCGCCGATCAAAACAAGCGCATTCGGGCATCGCCGGGCGATGTCCTGTCCCCGATTCAACAGGAAGCAAGGAGCGAGACGTGGCGGGTGAGTGGAAATGTGGGTCGCAGATGGGCCCGGCGGGCCGGAAGGCCGCCGGCGGGCAACGGTCGGGGCAGGCGCGCGCGCGGTCGCGCCGCAGGCCGGGTTGAGCGGACGGATGACGACCATGAGCATCGATTACCAGACCCTGAAGTTTGCCTACCGGCCGCGCGCGGAGCGCGGCGCCGACAGCGACGCGGCGATCCATCCGGTGATCGTCGTCGGCGCGGGCCCGGTGGGCCTCGCCGCGGCGATCGACCTCGCGCAGCAGGGCGTGCCGGTCGCGCTGCTCGACGACGACGACACGCTGTCCACCGGCTCCCGCGCGATCTGCTTCGCGAAGCGCACGCTCGAGATCTTCGACCGGCTTGGCTGCGGCGAGCGTTTCGTCGAGAAGGGCGTGAGCTGGCACGTCGGCAAGGTGTTCCTGCAGGACGAGCAGCTGTACGCGTTCGACCTGCTGCCCGAGGAAGGCCACGCGCGCCCGGCATTCATCAACCTGCAGCAGTACTACGTCGAAGGCTATCTGGCCGAGCGCGCGTTCGCGCTGCCGAACCTCGACATCCGCTGGAAGCACAAGGTGACGGGCATCGCGCAGACGGCCGACCACGCGACGGTGACGGTCGAGACGCCCGAGGGCGTCGAGACGCTGCGCGCGCGCTACGTGATCGCCGCGGACGGCTCGCGCAGCCCGATGCGCACGCTGATGGGCCTCGAGAGCCACGGCCGCACCTTCAAGGACCGCTTCCTGATCGCCGACGTGAAGATGAAGGCGGAGTTTCCGACCGAGCGCTGGTTCTGGTTCGATCCGCCGTTCCACCGCAACCAGTCGGTGCTGCTGCACCGCCAGCCGGACAACGTGTGGCGCATCGACTTCCAGCTCGGCTGGGACGCCGACCCGGTCGCCGAAAAGCAGCCCGAGCGCGTGATCCCGCGCGTGCGCGCGCTGCTCGGCCCGGACGTGCAGTTCGAGCTCGAATGGGTGAGCGTCTACACGTTCCGCTGCCAGCGGATGGACACGTTCCGTCACGGCCGCGTGCTGTTCGCCGGCGATTCGGCGCACGGCGTGTCGCCGTTCGGCGCGCGCGGCGCGAACAGCGGCGTGCAGGATGCCGACAACCTCGCGTGGAAGCTGAAGCTCGTGCTGGACGGCCAGGCCCCCGACCGGCTGCTCGATAGCTACGCGAGCGAGCGTGAGTTCGCCGCCGACGAGAACATCCGCAACTCGACGCGCTCGACCGACTTCATCACGCCGAAGAGCCCGGTGTCGCGCGTGTTCCGCGATGCGACGCTGAAGCTTGCGCGCGACTGCGAATTCGCGCGCAAGCTCGTCAACAGCGGCCGCCTGTCGGTACCGGCGGTGCTTGCCGATTCGCCGCTCAACACGCCGGACCGCGACGGCGACGCGTTCGCGTGCGCGATGCGGCCGGGCGCGGCCGCGGCCGACGCGCCGGTGCGTGCGCACGGCGCGGCCGGCTGGCTGCTGCAGCATCTGCGCGACGGCTTCGCGGGCGTGCTGTTCGGCCTGCCCGGCGACGCGCCCGCGCTCGCACAGGCGCTGGCCGGCCTCGCGCTGCCGGTGCAGCCGGTGCTGGTCGTGCCGCGCGGGCAGGCGCACGCGGTGCAGGGCGCAGCGGGCGTGGACGTCGTGGAAGACGTCGACGGCCTCGCCGCGCAACGCTACGACGCGCAGCCCGGCACGTTCTACCTGCTGCGCCCCGACCAGCACGTGTGCGCGCGGCTGCGCGCGCTCGACCGGCAGGCGGTGGGCGACGCGCTCGCGCGCGCGACCTGCACGGCTTGACTGCCCACACGATATTGGAGACACCCGTCATGCATCACCATCTCGACACCCGCCCGCGCCTGGCCGATCCGGACGCGTTCTACGAAGCGCTGATCGACATGCACCGCGACCTGACCGACAGCGACAGCCAGCTCGTCAACGCGAAGCTGATCCTGCTGCTCGCGAACCAGATCGGCGACACCGACGTGCTGCGCGAAGCCATGGCGCTCGCGCGCCAGGGCGTGACGCCGCCCGCGCATCCGGCCGCGGAGGTGGCGCAATGAGCGCCGCGCCGGCCGCGGTACGGACGCTCGAAGTCGAGTGCGTGATCGACGACACGCACCGCCCGGCGTTTCACTGGATGCTGCTCGCGCTGTGCGGGCTGTGCCTCGTGATCGACGGCTTCGATGCACAGGCGATGGGCTATGTCGCGCCGAGCGTGATCGCCGAGTGGGGCGTGCCGAAACAGGCGCTCGGCCCGGTGTTCAGCGCGAGTCTGTTCGGGATGCTGCTCGGCGCGCTCGGCCTGTCGGTGCTCGCCGACCGGATCGGGCGGCGGCCGGTGCTGATCGGCGCGACGCTGTTCTTCGCGCTGACGATGCTCGCGACGCCGTTCGCCAACTCGATCCCGATGCTGATGGCGCTGCGCTTCGTCACGGGGCTGGGCCTCGGCTGCATCATGCCGAACGCGATGGCGCTGGTCGGCGAGTTCAGCCCGGCCGCGCATCGCGTGAAGCGGATGATGATCGTGTCGTGCGGCTTCACGCTCGGCGCCGCGCTCGGCGGCTTCCTCAGCGCCGCGATGATTCCCGCGCTCGGCTGGCGCGCGGTGTTCTTCGTCGGCGGCGCGGTGCCGCTCGTGCTCGCGATCGCGATGGCCGCGCGGCTGCCGGAATCGCTGCAGTTCCTGGTGTTGAAAGGGCGCGACGCGCAGGCACGCGACTGGCTCGCGCGCTTCGCGCCGCAAGCGGGCATCGACGCCGGCACGCGCCTCGTCGTGCGAGAGCAGGCGGCGAGCGGCGCGCCGGTCGCGGAACTGTTCCGCGACGGCCGGCTGCCGGTCACGCTGCTGTTGTGGGCGATCAGCTTCATGAACCTGATCGACCTGTATTTCCTGTCGAACTGGCTGCCGACCGTGATGCGCGACGCAGGCTATGCGCCGGGCACCGCGGTGATCGTCGGCACCGTGCTGCAGACGGGCGGCGTGATCGGCACGCTGTCGCTCGGCTGGTTCATCGAGCGCTACGGTTTCGTGCGCGTGCTGTTCGCGTGCTTCGCGGGCGCGGCGGTGTCGGTCGGGCTGATCGGCTCGGTCGCGCACGCGCTGCCGTGGCTGCTCGTCGTCGTGTTCGCGGGCGGCTTCTGCGTGGTCGGCGGGCAGCCGGCCGTGAACGCGCTCGCGGGGCAGTACTACCCGACGTCGCTGCGCTCGACCGGCATCGGCTGGAGCCTCGGCATCGGCCGGATCGGCTCGGTGCTCGGGCCGCTCGTCGGCGGGCAGCTGATTGCGCTGAACTGGTCGAACGACGCGCTGTTTCATGCGGCGGCGGTGCCGGTGCTGTGTTCGGCGCTGTTCGTACTCGGGCTTGCAAACGTGACGCGGCGGCGCGGTGTCGACACACCGCGCGCCGTCTGAATTGAGGGAGAACTGAAACGATGACGCTTGACCTGTCGCAACCGGCGACCGCCGGCTACCTGAGCGGATTCGCGAACGAATTCGCGACCGAGGCGCTGCCGGGCGCGTTGCCGCACGGCCGCAACTCGCCGCAGCGCGCGCCGTACGGGCTCTATGCGGAGCAGCTGTCCGGCACCGCGTTCACCGCGCCGCGCAGCCACAACCGCCGCACCTGGATGTACCGGATCCGCCCGGCGGCCGTGCACCGGCCGTTCGAGCCGTTCAGCGGCCCGCAGCGGCTCGTGTCGGAGTTCGGCGATTCGCCCGACGTGCCGCCGACGCCGCCGAACCAGCTGCGCTGGAACCCGCTGCCGATGCCGGTCGAGCCGATCGATTTCGTCGAAGGCTGGGTGACGATGGCCGGCAACGGCTCGGCCGCCGCGATGAACGGCTGCGCGATCCACCTGTACGCGGCGAACCGCTCGATGCAGGACCGCTTCTTCTATAGCGCCGACGGCGAGCTGCTGATCGTCCCGCAGCAGGGGCGCCTGCATATCGCGACGGAACTCGGCCGGCTCGACGTCGAGCCGTTCGAGATCGCGGTGATCCCGCGCGGCGTGCGCTTCACGGTCGCGCTGCCCGACGGGCAGGCGCGCGGCTACATCTGCGAGAACTTCGGCGCGCTGCTGCGTTTGCCGGACCTCGGCCCGATCGGCTCGAACGGCCTCGCGAACCCGCGCGACTTCCTGACGCCGCAGGCCGCGTACGAGGATCGCGAAGGCGCGTTCGAACTGGTCGCGAAGCTGAACGGGCGCCTGTGGCGCGCGGACATCGGCCATTCGCCGCTCGACGTCGTCGCGTGGCACGGCAACTACGTGCCGTACAAATACGACCTGCGCCTGTTCAACACGATCGGCTCGATCAGCTACGACCATCCGGATCCGTCGATTTTCCTGGTGCTGCATTCGACCAGCGATACGCCGGGCGTCGATGCGATCGACTTCGTGATCTTCCCGCCGCGCTGGCTCGCGGCCGAGGATACCTTCCGCCCGCCCTGGTTCCACCGCAACGTCGCGAGCGAATTCATGGGCCTCGTGCACGGCGCGTACGACGCGAAGGCCGAAGGCTTCGTGCCGGGCGGCGCGAGCCTGCACAACTGCATGTCGGGCCACGGGCCGGACGCCGACACGTTCGAGAAGGCGTCGGCGAGCGACACGACGAAGCCGCACAAGGTCGACGACACGATGGCGTTCATGTTCGAGACCCGCACGCTGATCCGGCCGACGCGCTTCGCGCTCGACACCGCGCAGCTGCAGGCCGACTACTTCGAATGCTGGCAAGGCATCCAGAAACACTTCAATCCGGAGCAACGATGAGCGACACCCCTGAACTGCGCGCGACGCTCGACCCGGCCCGCAAGAGCTGGGTCGACACGGCGAACGACCCTGCCTGCGACTTCCCGATCCAGAACCTGCCATTCGGGATCTTCAGCGATCCGAAGCAGGCCGCGCGTCGCGCGGGCGTCGCGCTCGGCGACCAGATCGTCGATCTCGCGGCGCTCGCGCGCGCGGGCCTCGTGACGCTGCCGGCCGGCGCCGGCGACGTGTTCGCGCAGCCGACGCTGAATGCGTTCATCGCGCTCGGCCGCGACGCATGGCGCGGCGTGCGCGTGCAATTGAGCGCGCTGTTCGCGCGCGAGAACGCGCGGCTGCGCGACGACGCGGTGCTGCGCGCGCAGGCGCTCGTGGCGCAGCGCGATGCGACGCTGCACCTGCCGGTCGACATCCCCGGCTATACGGATTTCTATTCGTCGAAGGAGCATGCGACCAACGTCGGCTCGATGTTCCGCGATCCGAAGAACGCGCTGCTGCCGAACTGGTCGGAGATGCCGATCGGCTACAACGGCCGCGCGTCGTCGGTGGTCGTCAGCGGCACGCCCGTGCGGCGCCCGAACGGGCAACTGAAGCTGCCCGACCAGGAGCGCCCGGTGTTCGGTGCGTGCCGCAAGCTCGACATCGAGCTGGAAACGGGCTTCATCGTCGGCAAGGGCAACGCGCTCGGCGAGCCGATCGCGTGCGAGGACGCGGAAGCGCATATCTTCGGGATGGTGCTGCTGAACGACTGGAGCGCGCGCGACATCCAGCAGTGGGAATACGTGCCGCTCGGCCCGTTCAACGCGAAGACCTTCGCGACGACGATCTCGCCGTGGATCGTCACGCTCGACGCGCTCGAGCCGTTCCGCACCGCGCAGCCCGAGCAGTCGCCGCAGCCGCTCGCGTATCTGCGGCATGCGGGCAGGCACGGGTTCGACATCGCGCTCGAAGTGACGCTGCGCGCCGAAGGCGCGGCCGACGCGACGACGATCTGCCGCACCAACTTCAAGCACATGTACTGGACGATGGCGCAGCAGCTCGCGCATCACACGGTCGCGGGCTGCAACACGCGGGTGGGCGACCTGATGGGCTCGGGCACGATCAGCGGGCCGACGAAGGATTCGTTCGGCAGCCTGCTCGAACTGACGTGGAACGGCAAGGAGCCGGTCGCGCTGGAAGGCGGCGGTAGCCGCACGTTCATCGAGGACGGCGACGCGCTCACGCTCAAGGGCTGGTGCCAGGGCGACGGCTATCGCGTCGGCTTCGGCGCGTGCGCCGGCACGATCCTGCCGGCACGGAGCGCGTAACGCGCGTAACACGCGTGACGCAGCGCGTGGTTCGGCAGTACCGGGCGGCCCGCATCATGCGGGCCGTCGTCATGTTGGCGGCGCGTGTCAGATCGCGCGTTGCAACGCGGCGCGACGTTCCCACAGCGCGGCCGCGACGAACGCCGCGACGCAGACGACCAGCACGCCGACCAGCGCGTTGCTGCCCAGTTGTTCCATCAATGCGCCCGCAACGAGCGGGCCGCCGAAGCTCGCGGCGCTCCACGACGCCGACACGAGCGAACTCGCGGTGACGAGCGCCGCGCCGCGGAAGCGTTCGCCGCACGCGACGAGCGACAGCGTATAGATGCTGCCGGCCGCCGCGCCGAGCACGAACAGCAGCGGCCAGCACAGCCACGGATTCGTGATCACGAACGGCAGCAGCGGCAGGCCGGCCAGCACGATCCAGCCGGCGCCGAGGTGTACGCGTTCGCGGCCGAGCTTGTCCGCGAGCCAGCCGATCGGGAACTGCATCGCGGTATCGCCGAACAGCATGATCGACGCGAGCAGCACGGCGGTGGCGCTCGCGACGCCGCGATCCATCGCGTAGAGCGGCAGCAGCGACAGCGCGAGCGTGTCGAACAGCGCGAAGAAGCCGGTGCCGATGATCAGCGCGGGCATGCGCGGCAGGACGTCGAGCCAGCGATCGTGCGCCTCGTGATGCGCGTCGTCGCCGGCGAGCGGCGCGCGCCGGATCGTCGCGAGCGTCGGCAGCGCGAGCAGGAACAGTGCGCCGCACAGCGCGAAGCGAATGCTCGTCGCCCCGGCGATCTGGCTGACGAGCACCGGGCCCGCCATCTGGAACAGCGTGAAATTGGTTGCGTAGATCGCGACGACGCGGCCGCGTGTCGAATCGTCGGCGAGCTGGTTGACCCAGGCCTCGCCGATCGTGAACAGCAGCATCAGCGCGGCGCCGCACAGCACGCGCAGCACGCCCCACAGGATCAGATCCGACGTGAACTGCATCAGCGCGGTGGCCGCCGCGAGCAGCACGACCGACACGACGATCGCGCGGCGCGAGCCGATGTGCCGCGCGAGCGCGGTGACGAACGGGACGATCGCGAGGCCGCCGAGGGCCTGCGCGGCCGTCATCATGCCGACGACGTTGGTGCCGTGGCCGGCTTCGGTCAGCGCGAGTGCGGTGAGGGGGAGGGTGGCGCCGGTGCCCAGGCCGACAACCGCGACGCTCAGGATCAGCGCCAGGAAATCCCGATTAAGAATAGCTTTCATCGGCCGAGATGCTACACCGGCGGCCCGCAACGGTCCATGAAGGCCGTCAGGCGCGCGGGGCCGATTGCACGCGCCGACGGGGCGCGCCGCGCGGCCGGGTGACCGCACGGCACGCGGCGGGTATTACACGTATTCGGTCGGCGCGGCGACCGGCCGGCGCTCGAGCGAGGCCGACCACAGCGTGAGCGCGAGCGCGGCGACCGCCATCGCGACGCCGACCCACGGCAGCTTCACGAGCGGCACGCTGGCGCCGATCGCCATCCCGCCGAGCCACGCGCCCGTCGCGTTGCCGAGATTGAACGCGCCCTGGTTGAGCGTGGACGCGAGGTTCGGCGCGTCGCTCGCGCGGTCGACGATCAGGATCTGCAGCGGCGGCACGACCGCGAACGCGAGCACGCCCCACACGAAGATCGTCGCGAGCGCGGCGAACGGCACGTGCATCGTGCCGGCGAACAGCGCGAGCACGACGCCGATCAGCGCGAGCGACGCGATCAGCGACGGCATCCGGCGCCAGTCGGCGAGCTTGCCGCCGAGCGTGCCGCCGACCGTCAGGCCGAGGCCGAACAGCAGCAGCACGTAGGTGACCTGATGCGGCGAGAAGCCGGTGACGTCCTCGAGAATCGGCGTGATGTAGGTGAACACGCTGAACAGGCTCGCGGACGCGAGCACGCTGATGCCGAGCACCATCAGCACCTGCGGGTGCTTCAGCACGCTGAACTCGCGGGTGATGCTCGTCTCCGGCATCGCGAGGTTCTTCGGCAGGCAGACCGCGAGCGCGGCGGCCGCGGCGATGCCAATGCCCGTCACGGCCCAGAACGTCGCGCGCCAGCCGTACGCCTGGCCGAGCGCGGTGCCGAGCGGCACGCCGAGCACGTTCGCGAGCGTGAGGCCGGTGAACATCAGCGCGATCGCCTGCGCGCGGCGGTTCGGCGCGACGAGGTTGCTCGCGACCACCGAGCCGATGCCGAAGAACGCGCCGTGGCAGAACGCGGTGACGACCCGCGCGGCCATCAGCACCGCATAGCCGGGCGCGATCGCGCAGAACAGGTTGCCCGCGATGAACAGGCCGATCAGGCCCATCAGCGCGCGCTTGCGCGGCATTTTGGCGGTGACGACCGCGAGGATCGGCGCGCCGATCGTCACGCCGAGCGCATAGCCGGACACGAGCATCCCGGCGGCCGGAATCGACACGCCGAGGTCGCGCGCGACGTTGGGCAGCAGCCCCATGATCACGAATTCGGTGGTACCGATTCCAAATGCGGCGACGGCAAGGGCGAACAGAGGTAAAGGCATCGCGGTGGGCCCGGGAAAAGCCGCCGGGCGCGGGATGCGCAAGGCAGGCGGAGGAGGAACGTCAGCCGCGATTCTACTTCAGTGAAAACCCCTATGTTTGGGGCCGGAACGGATGTTGCCGGCAAGCGACGGCGAGGCGGGCAAGCGGGCGGGGCAAGGCCCGCCGGAATCTCACGATTTGGGAAACCCGTCGGAATCACCTGATTCGACAGATTCAGCGGAATCGGCCGCCGCGCCGTTCCAGCCGTTTTCGAACAGGCATGCCTCGATCGGCATCCGCGCGGCCCAGCGCTCTTCCTCGAGCATCGGCTTCGCGTAGAACGCGTCGACGTGGCCAAGGCACAGCACCGCGATCGGCTTCGCGCCGTCGGGCATGCCGAGCAGCGTGCGCAGCGCGTCGACGTCGAACAGCGACACCCAGCCCATCCCGAGCCCTTCGGCGCGGGCCGCGAGCCACATGTTCTGGATCGCGCACGCGGCGGACGCGAGATCCATCTCCGGCAGCGTGCGGCGGCCGAACACGTGGCGCTCCCGGCCGTCGGCCAGCGCGACGACCAGCAGCTCGCCGCATTCGCGCACGCCTTCGACCTTCAGGCGCATGAACGCGTCCTGCCGCTCGCCGAGCGCATCGGCGGTCGCGCGTCGCTCGGCCTCGACGAGCGCATGGATGCGTGTGCGCAGCGCGGGATCGGTGATGCGGATGAAGCGCCACGGCTGCATGAAGCCGACGCTCGGCGCATGGTGCGCGGCGCGCAGCAGCCGCGCGAGCACGGCCGGATCGACGGGTGCCGGCGTGAAATGGCGCATGTCGCGCCGCTCGAAGATGGCGCGGTAGACGGCGGCGATGGCGGAATCGTCGAAACGCATGGGCGGCAAGGGCGGGAATGACGTCGGCGCAACGATAGCAGACCGCGCGCGGGCGACGTTACTTCATTCGAAATGAAAGCGTCGATTGGTGACGTTTTCGTAATAAAGCGGCGGACACGAACGGGGCGCGCTCAGCGATTCGACGTCACGACGTTCTGCGGCGTGCCCGCATGCCACGCCTCGACGTTGACGAGCGTCGTATGCGCGATTTCCGCGAGCGCCTCGCGCGTGAAGAACGCCTGGTGCGACGTGACGATCACGTTCGGAAACGTCAGGAGCCGCGCGAGCACGTCGTCCTGCAGCGGCTGGTCCGAATGGTCCTCGAAGAACAGCCCGTTTTCCTCCTCGTACACGTCGAGCCCGAGATGGCCGAGCTGGCCGCTCTTGAGCGCGTCGATCAGCGCCGGCGCATCGACGAGCGCGCCGCGCCCGGTGTTGATCAGCATCGCGCCGTGCTTCATCTGCGCGAGCGTGCGCGCGTTGATCAGGTGATGCGTCGACGGCAGCAGCGGGCAGTGCAGGCTGACGATGTCGGCGTGGCGCAGCAGTTCGTCGAGCCCGACGTAGCGGGCGCCGAACGCGATCAGCTCGTCGTTGTACGGCGGCACCGAGTGCGCGAGCACGTGCATCCCGAAGCCCATCATGATCTTCGCGAACACGCTGCCGATGATGCCGGTGCCGATCACGCCGACGGTCTTGCCGTGCAGGTCGAAGCCGAGCAGGCCGTTCAGCGAGAAGTCGCCTTCGCGGGTGCGCGCGACGGCGCGCGGCAGCCGGCGGTTGAGCGCGAGGATCAGCGCGACCGCGTGCTCGGCAACCGCGTGCGGCGAATACGCGGGCACGCGCACCACCGTGATGCCGAGCCGCTCGGCGGCCGCGAGGTCGACGTGATTGAAGCCCGCCGAGCGCAGCGCGACGAGCCGCGTGCCGCCGTCCGCGAGGCGCTCGAGCACCGCCGCGTCGACGGTGTCGTTGACGAACGGACACACGACCTCGTAGCCGTGCGCGAGGATCGCGGTTTCCGCGTCGAGATGCGACGGCTGGAAATGCAGCCGGTAGCCGAACTGCCGGTTCGCCGCGGTGAACGAATCGTCGTCGTACTGCCGGCTGCTGAACAGGATCACGCGCACGCTGCACCTCCAGAGGCTGAAGCGTGCAGTTTACTGTTACTGCAGGCCCGTGACGATATCGGGCCGGTCGGGCGTGCGCGTGTCGCGCAGGAACGCATAGCTCGCGTGGGAGCGGGCCGCCTGCGTGCTGAAGTGCTCGAGCGCGTGCTCGACGAAGCCGCGGGTACGCGCGGGCACGAACTGGCGGTTCGGGTAGACGAGCGACAGCTGCGCATCCGGGTCGTCGATCCGGTAGCCGGGCAGCAGCCGCACGAGCGCACCGCTGTCGAGCGCGTCGGCGACGACGCTTTCCGGCAGCACCGCGATGCCCGAGCCCGCGACGGCGGCCGCCTGCACGAGCGACAGCTGGTTGACCGTGTACGCGGGGCGCACGGTCACCGGATGGATGGCGTCGTCCGGGCCGACCAGCCGCCACGCGCACGCGTGCTGGTGCGGCGCGAGCGCGACCCAGTCGTGGCGCGGCAGATCGTCGGGCACGAGCGGTTCGCCGCGGCGCTGCAGGTACGCGGGCGCCGCGCACGCGACGAGCGTGTTCGGCGTGAGCGCGTGACCGATCAGCGCGGGATTGCCGTCGAGCCGGTTGCCGGTGACGATGCCGACGTCGTAGCCCGCGTCGAGCACGTCGAGCGGGCCTTCGGCGACGGTGAGCTGCACGCGCACCTGCGGATAGCGGCGCTGGAAGCCGCTCACGAGCGGCGTCAGCGCGAGCGGCGACAGCATGCCGGACGCGACGATGCGCAGCGTGCCGATCGGCTCGCGCACCGCATGCGCGACCGACGCCTCCAGGTGGTCGAACTCCTCGAGCAGCGCCCGGCACCCGTCGAGATAGCGCACGCCCGCCTCGGTAAGCGACAGGTTGCGCGTGGTGCGGTGAATCAGGCGCGTGTTCAGATGGCCTTCGAGCATGGCGATCGAGCGCGTGACGAGCGCGTTCGACACGCCGAGTTGATGTGCTGCGCGCCTGAAGCTTTGCTGCTCGGCGACGCAGACGAATACACGCATGGTCTGAATCTGGTTCATAGCTTGCGTATTTTTCCGGCCCGGTTGAATGATTATGGTTGTGATTTCTCGTTGCGCAAGTCTAAAAAGCACGTTGCGCAACCCCTATATCGACATCGCGTCGAAACAAAGGGGTTTTCGATAGCGTTGCCGATTGTTCATGACAGTGGCTATATCCGTCAACCTGAGAAAAGAATCGGGTTGCATAAAATCATGATCGCGCGTATCGCGGTGCAGCGAAAACAACAACGGCGGATGCCGGAAAGTGCCCTGACTTTTTTGTTACATGTGGCCGGCATGATTAAAAAATCCCTTTTCCTATCAAGGTCTTGTGCGCGTGACGGGCGGCGGGTTTCGGTGTTTTGCGCATTGCCGCGACAAAGCGTGCTGCAATAGCGGATTTTTGGGGGAGATCGTCTAAATCGCGTGCAAATCGACGGCCGGGATTTTTGATGCAGCGCATTTTATCGATTCTCCCGGGCGATCGGCGCAACGGCCGGCGCCGGGGAAACGCGCCGGCAAGCGCGAAAAATCGCGCATATCGGCCGTGCGCATGGAACCGATTCACGTCGGATTCCAATAACACCCCTAATGAAAGGGTGAATCGCGCGCCGCGGCGCACTGCCGGCGCCGATATTTGGCGGCGTGCCCGGCGATTCAGCCGCACGATCCTCTTGCGCAATGCAGCGGAACGGGGAATGATCGATGGATTCGCTGCGGTGCGCGGCGAGCGTGCGTGCCTTTCGTCCTTCACCTTTTTCCAGCCATGTCCATCGATTACTCGCCGATTCCCTGTCCCGTCGTCGTGCCGCTCGACGCGATCCTGCCCGAAGAACCGCTGCTGATGATGGGGGCCGGCCCGGTTCCGATCCCGGCCGCGGTGGCGAAGGCGAACACGATCGTGATCAACCACCTCGGCGCGACGATGGCGAAGGTGATCGAGCAGGTGAAGGAGATGGCGCGCTACGTGTTCCAGACCCGCACGAAATGGGTGCTCGGCGTCGCGGGCCCCGGTTCGGCCGCGATGGAAATGGCGATGTCCAACCTCGCGTGGCGCGGCACGCGCGTGCTGTCGATCCGCAACGGCTTCTTCAGCGCGCGGATGGCCGAGATGGCCACGCGCGTCGGCGCCGACGTGTCCATGCTCGAGGTGCCCGACCGGGCCGTCGCGAGCCTCGACGAGATCGCCGACGCGATCGCGCGCGAGCGTCCGGAGATCGTCACGATCGTCCATGGCGAAACCTCCAACACCGTGTGGAACCGCGAACTGCGCGACATCGCGGCGCTCGCGAAGGCGGCGGGCGCGCTCGTCGTCGTCGATGCGGTGTGCACGCTGTCGACGATGCCGCTCGAGATGGACGCGTGGGGCATCGACGCGGTGATCACCGGCGGGCAGAAAGGGCTGTCGTCGATCCCGGGCGTGTCGCTGATCGCGTTCTCCGACGCCGCGTGGGAGCGGATGAAGAACCGCCCCGAGCCGAACGCGCACTGGTGCCTCGACATGGCGCTCGCGGAGAACTTCTGGCACAACGCCGGCTATCACTACACGGCGCCGGTGTCGGGCGTGCTCGCGCTGCACGAGGCGCTGCGGCTCGTCTGCGCGGAAACGCTCGAAAGCCGCTTCGCGCGCCACCTGCGCTGCTCGCTCGCGCTGCAGGCGGGCGTCGAGGCGATGGGGCTCAAGCTGTATGCGCCGAAATCGTGCCGGCTCACGTCGGTGGTCGGGATCGAGACGCCCGAGGGCCTCACGCCCGGCATGATCTGCGGGCATATCTCGAAGCAGTACCAGGTCGAGATCTCCGGCTCGTTCGGCCTGCCGATCGTGCGGATCGGCCAGATGGGCGAGCAGTGCCGCGAGCACAACCTGTTCCGCACGCTGCACGCGTTCGGCCGCACGATGGTCGACCTGAAGGTGCCGGTGGACCTGCCGGCCGGCGTCGCGGCGCTCGAGCAGGAACTGTCGCGGCGCGGCGGGTGACCTGCCGAAGGGGCGGCGTCAGCCGCCTCGCATCGCCCGCCGGTAGGTGTTCGGCGTCGTGCCGTGCGCCTCGCGGAAGCGATGGCTGAAGTGCCCGGCGTTCGCGTAGCCGCACGCCGTGGCGACCTGCGCGAGCGGCAGCGACGTCGTGCGAAGCAGCAGGCGGGCCCGCGCGAGCCGCTGCTCGGCGATCCACGCATGCGGCGGGCGGCCGAACGACAGGCGGAACATCCGCGAGAAGTGGTATTCGGACAGCGCGGCGACGTCGGCCAGCTCGCCGAGCGTCAGCGGCTGCGCCAGGTAGGTGTCGATGTAGTCGCGCACGCGGCGCCGCACGGCGGGCGCGAGACCGCCCTTGAACGGCGTGTCGTCGCGCATCGTGCTTTGCCCGCGCAGCAGCAGGCTCAGTACGTCGTGCGCGGTCTCGTTCGCGCGCAGCCGGCCGTCGGCGTCCTCCCAGCTCTCCAGTGCCAGCGAGCGGCACAGCGCCGCGACCTGCGCATCCTCGAAGTAGGTGCGGTCGGCGAGCCTCAGCTCGCGCGGCTCGCGGTCGAGTTCGCGGATCGCGCGCTGGGTGAAGTGCTCGGGCAGGAAGTACAGGTGGACGAAGTGCATCTCGCCGCGCACCCACCAGCGCGATTCGTGGTCGCCGGGCAGCGCGCACAGCAGGCTCGGCGCGCCGTAGCGCGGCACCTTCTGCCGCTCCGTCCGGTAGCCGCCGTCGAGGTAGCACGACAGCGTGTGATGCCCGGGCTGGTCGTAGATCGTCTCGCTTTCGTCGGTGATCCGCGTCCATTCGGCGATCGCGAGATGGTCGCCGAGCCATGCGAAGCGCTCGAGCGTCGCGTTCGCCTCCGCGAGCGTGCGGCACACCGATTGCAGCCCGAACGGCATCGCGCCGCCGGCGATTGCGGCGGCGGCGGACGGGCGGGCGGCAGGCGGAGCGGAAGGCGGGGAGCGCATGACGGACGAGTATACGCGTGCGGGCCCCGGCGGCAGCGGCCCGCCGGCAAAAGACCGCAATTCCGGACAATCGGCGCGCGCCGCGCGGCCGCATAGTCGGAGGCTCCGTCACACGTCCCGGCTTCCGTCATGAACCTGTCGCTCTACATGCTCACCGTGCTGATCTGGGGCACCACCTGGATCGCGATCAAGTGGCAGCTCGGCAGCGTGCCGCCGCCCGTTTCGATCGCATGGCGCTTCTGGATCGCGGCGGCGGTGCTGTTCGTGCTGCTGCGCGCGATGCGCCGGCCGATCCGGCCGCCGCGCGAAGCGTGGCGCTACCTGTTCGCCCAGGGCTTCGCGCTGTTCTGCGTCAACTTCCTGTGCTTCTACTACGCCGAGCGGGTCGTGCCGAGCGGCCTCGTCGCGGTGATCTTCTCGACCGCGCCGCTGCTCAACTCGATCAACGGCAGGCTGTTCATGGGCCGCCCGCTGCGGCCGTCGGCGGTGGCCGGCGCGCTGCTCGGCCTGGCCGGCATCGCGTGCCTGTTCTGGCAGCAGATGGCCGGCCATCTCGACGACCACGCGACCTGGGTCGGCCTCGCGATCGCGTTCGCCGGCACGATGTGCTTCTCGGCGGGCAACCTGCTGTCGAGCCGCATGCAGTCGATGGGGCTCCATCCGCTCGCGACCAACGGCTGGGCGATGCTGATCGGCGCGTCGATCCTCACCGTCGGCAGCGCCGCGGCCGGGCTGCCGTTCGCGCTCGACCCGAGCCCGCGCTATCTCGGCGCGCTCGTGTACCTGGCCGTGCCGGGCTCGGTGATCGGGTTCACCGCGTACCTGACCCTCGTCGGCCGCATCGGGCCGGAACGCGCCGCGTACTGCACGGTGCTGTTCCCGATCGTCGCGCTGGCCGTGTCGACGGTGTACGAGGGTTACCAGTGGTCGCCGCTGGCGGTCGTCGGCCTGCTGCTGGTGCTGGCCGGCAACCTGGTCGCGTTCGACCTGACGCGGCGCCTGTTCCTGCGGACCGCGGCCTGACGGCGCCGCCGCGTTCGGCCGATGCCCGAAAAACAAAACCCCGCGTTCCGGAGAACGCGGGGTTTTTCTTTTGTCCGGGCCGCCCGCGCGAGGCGGGCGGTGGTTTCGTCAGGCCGGCCGGCCGGCCTGGCTCAGGCCGTCGCGCCGCTGCCGGCGACGCGGGCCTGCCGCTGGTACATCAGCACCGACAGCGCGACGCCCGCGGCCGCTGCGATCGCGGCGAACAGGAACACCTGCGGATAGCCGAGCGCGCCGGCGACATAGCCCGCGAGCGGGCCGGTGATGCCGAGCGACAGGTCGAAGAACACCGAATACGCGGACAGCGCCGCGCCGCGGCTCGCCGGCGGCACGAGCGCGACCGCCTCGACGCCGAGCGCGGGGAAGATCAGCGCGAAGCCGAAGCCGGTCAGCGCCGCGCCGGCCAGCGCGACCTGCGGCACCGGCGCGAGCCACAGCAACAGCAGCCCCGCGGCTTCGAACGCGAACGACACGATCGCGACGCGGAAGCCGCCGTGGGACTTGATCGCGTTCGCGAACAGCAGGCGCGCGCCGATGAACAGCGCGCCGAACACGGTCAGCGACAGCGCGGCGTTCGGCCAGTGGCGCGCCGCGTAGTACAGCGTGACGAAGGTCGCGATCGAGCCGAAGCCGGCCGAGCCGAGCGCGAGGCCGATGCCGTGCGGCAGCACGCGGGCGAACACGCTCGCATACGACATCCGTTCGCCGTGCACGAGCGGCACCGCGTCGATCAGGCGGGCGAGGTAGAAGCCGAGCGCGGCGAGCGCGATCACGATCACGCCGATCAGCGCCGGGTTCAGCGCATGCGCGATCGCGACGCCGACCGGCGCGCCGAGCGCGAGCGCGCCGTAGGTCGCGATGCCGTTCCACGAGATCACCTTCGCGTTGTGCGTGATGCCGACCCGGCCGATGCCCCACAGGATCGCGCCGGTGCCGCACAGGCTCTCGCCGAGGCCCAGCAGGAGCCGGCTCGCGACCAGCAGCACGAGGCTCGCGGCGGGCCAGTGCGCGAGCAGCAGCGCCAGCAGCAGCAGCACGCCCGACACGCCGCAGCCGATCAACCCGCGCATCACCGTCCGCTTCGGGCCGAGCGTGTCGGCGAAGCGCCCGGCGAGCGGCCGCGACGCGAGCGTCGCCAGATACTGGACGCTGATCGCCCCGCCCGCGACGATCGCGGAGAAGCCGAGGTCGTCGTGGACGAAGCCCGGCAGCACCGCGAGCGGCAGGCCGATGGTCAGGTAGCAGATGAACGTGAAGCAGACGACGGAGATGATTTGCAGCGTGACGGCGAACCCGCTGCGCGGCGGGATGGCGGAATCGGATGACATGGGGCCTGAACAGGTGAGCGAACCGGCGCGGAAGGCGGCCGAAAACGGAATCGGGATTTTCCCATGGAACCGGTTTTGCTGCAGGGACCATTTAGTTAATTAATCGGGGCCTGTTCCCACCCGTTTTCGCCGGTCACGCGCTCGCGCCGGCCGCCGCAATGCCGTCCGGACAAGCGGGAAGGAACATGTGCGATGGGCGGGAACCGCCCCCGGGCGTCATATCGCGTCAGTTATATGGCCCGCATGCGTAATGGGCTATGGGTTGCGGAATTTGACGGTGATAGCGTTCAAACTGTCAGAGAAGACGACGGTCTGCCGCATCGGCGCGGGCCGCCTTGCCCCAACTTGAAGAACGTTACGAGACATGAGTGAGCCGATCCGTTTCTATCATCGTCATGCGATCCGCGAGGTCAGCGGCGCGGACGTCACCCGCACCGTGCTGCAATACCTGCGCGAGGACGCGCATTGCACCGGCACCAAGGAAGGCTGCGCGGAAGGCGACTGCGGCGCGTGCACGGTCGTCGTCGGCGAGCTGACCGACGCAGGCACGGTCGCGTTCAAGGCCGTCAACGCATGCATCCAGTTCCTGCCGACGCTCGACGGCAAGGCGCTCCTGACCGTCGAGGACCTGCGCCAGCCGGACGGCGCGCTGCACCCCGTGCAGCAGGCGATGGTCGATTGCCACGGCTCGCAATGCGGGTTCTGCACGCCCGGTTTCGTGATGTCGATGTGGGCGCTGTACGAGAAGCACGGCCACGAAGGCTGCGGCAGCGCGTGCGCGAAGGCGAAGGACGTGCCGACGCGCACCGAGATCGCCGACGCGCTGACCGGCAACCTGTGTCGCTGCACGGGCTACCGGCCGATCGTCGATGCGGCCGTTCAGATGTTTGACGCGGCCGGCGAAGGTGCGCCTGCGCCGGCCGCGCCGGTCGACTCGGCCGCGCTCGCACGCACGCTCGCATCGCTCAAGCGCGACGACACCTTCGAATACGAGATCGGCGGCGCGCGCTTCGCCGCGCCGCGCACGCTCGACGCGCTCGCCGCGCTGAAGGCCGAGCGCCCGGACGCACGGATCCTCGCGGGCAGCACCGACATCGGGCTGTGGGTCACCAAGCAGATGCGCCGGCTCGACGACCTGATCTACGTCGGCCAGGTTGCCGAACTGCAGCGCATCGTGCACGGCGACGACTGGATCGAGATCGGCGCGGGCGTCACGGTCGAAGACGGCTACGCGGCGCTGGCCGGCACCTATCCGGAGCTGACCGAGATGTGGAAGCGCTTCGCGTCGCTGCCGATCCGCAACGCGGGCACGCTCGGCGGCAACGTCGCGAACGGCTCGCCGATCGGCGACTCGATGCCGGGGCTGATCGCGCTCGGCGCGCGCGTGGTGCTGCGCGGCGGCGACGTCGTGCGCGAGCTGCCGCTCGAGGCGCTCTACACGGGCTACCAGCAGAAGGACATGGCGCCGCACGAATTCGTCGTCGGCGTGAAGGTGCCGACCCGCAGCGGCGCGCGCGCGAAGCTGCAGTTCCGCACCTACAAGCTGTCGAAGCGCTTCGATTCGGACATCTCGGCCGTGTGCGCGGCGTTCGCGTTCATCGCGGACGGCGACACGATCCGCGAGCCGCGCATCGCGTTCGGCGGGATGGCCGCGACGCCGAAGCGCGCGACCCACACGGAAGGCGTGCTCGACGGCGCACCGTGGCACGAAGCCACCGCGCAGGCCGCGATGCAGGCGCTGGAGCGCGACTACCAGCCGCTCACCGACATGCGCGCGACGAGCGCCTACCGCCTCGAGACCGCGAAGAACCTGATGTACCGCTTCTGGCTGGAGACGCGCGCGCACGACCCGCTGTCGCCGCAGGCATTGAGCGTGCGTGAAGTGGCCGCGGAAGCGGCGCGGGTCTGACGAGGGAGAACACACGATGAACCAGCAAGCCGAACCGTTCCTGAACACCCTCGACGCGCAGGCCGACGCCGCGCAGGTCCACATTTCGCGTCCGCACGAATCCGCCCACCTGCACGTGAGCGGGCGCGCCACCTACACCGACGACATCCCGCTCGTCGCCGGCACGCTGCACGCGGCGCTCGGGCTTTCCGCGAAGGCGCACGCGAAGATCGTGTCGATGAACTTCGACGCGGTGCGCGCGACGCCCGGCGTGGTCGCCGTGTTCACCGCCGACGACATTCCCGGCGTGAACGACTGCGGCCCGATCATCCACGACGACCCGGTGCTCGCCAGCGGCCTCGTGCAGTTCGTCGGCCAGCCGATGTTCATGGTCGTCGCGACGTCGCACGAGACCGCGCGGCTCGCCGCGCGCCGCGCGAAGGTCGAGTACGAGGAGCTGCCCGCGATCCTGACGCCGCAGGACGCGCGCAAGGCTGAGTCGTACGTGATCCCGCCGCTGAAGCTCGCGCGCGGCGACGCGGCCGCGCATCTCGACGCCGCGTCGCACCGGCATGCGGCTGAAATGTACCTGGGCGGCCAGGAGCAGTTCTATCTGGAAGGGCAGATCGCCTATGCGGTGCCGAAGGACGACGACGGCATGCACGTGTACTGCTCGACGCAGCACCCGAGCGAGATGCAGCACCTCGTCGCGCACGTGCTGGGCGTCGCGTCGCACAACGTGCTGGTCGAATGCCGCCGGATGGGCGGCGGCTTCGGCGGCAAGGAGTCGCAGTCGGGCCTGTTCGCGTGCTGCGCGGCGCTCGCCGCGTGGAAGCTGCTGTGCCCGGTGAAGCTGCGCCCGGACCGCGACGACGACATGATGATCACCGGCAAGCGGCACGATTTCCATTACCGCTTCGACGTCGGCTACGACGACGACGGCCGCATCGACGGCGTGTCGCTCGACATGACCTCGCGCTGCGGCTTCTCGGCCGACCTGTCGGGCCCGGTGATGACGCGCGCGGTGTGCCACTTCGACAACGCGTACTGGCTGCCCGATGTCGCGATCGCCGGCTTCTGCGGCAAGACCAACACGCAGTCGAACACCGCGTTCCGCGGCTTCGGCGGCCCGCAGGGCGCGTTCGCGATCGAGTACATCGTCGACGATATCGCGCGCTCGCTCGGCCGCGACCCGCTCGACGTGCGCTACGCGAACCTGTACGGCAAGACCGAGCGCAACGTGACGCCGTACGGGCAGACGATCGAGGACAATGTGCTGCCCGAGCTGCTCGCCGAGCTCGAGGCGACGAGCGGCTACCGCGCGCGCCGCGCCGGGGTGCGCGAATTCAACGCGCGCAACACGGTGCTGAAGAAGGGCATCGCGCTGACGCCGGTGAAGTTCGGCATCGCGTTCAACGTCACGCACTTCAACCAGGCGGGCTCGCTCGTCCACATTTACACCGACGGCTCGGTGCTCGTGAACCACGGCGGCACGGAGATGGGGCAGGGCCTCAACACGAAGGTCGCGCAGGTCGTCGCGCACGAGCTCGGGATCCGCTTCGAGCGCATCCGCGTGACCGCGACCGACACCAGCAAGGTCGCGAACACGTCGGCGACCGCCGCGTCGACCGGCTCGGACCTGAACGGCAAGGCCGCGCAGGATGCCGCGCGGCAACTGCGCGAGCGGCTCGCGGCATTCGCGGCGAGCCACTACGGCGGCGGCACGGTCAACGCGGCGGACGTGCGGTTCGGCAACGACACCGTGTGGATCGGCGCGACCGCCGTGCCGTTCGGCGAGGTGATCGCGAAGGCGTATCTCGCGCGCGTGCAGCTGTGGTCCGACGGCTTCTACGCGACCCCGAAGCTGTACTGGGACCAGTCGAAGCTGCAGGGCCGGCCGTTCTACTACTACGCGTACGGCGCGGCCGTGTCGGAAGTCGTGATCGACACGCTGACGGGCGAGATGCGCACGCTGCGCGTCGATGCGCTGCACGACGTCGGCGCGTCGCTGAACCCGGCGCTCGACATCGGCCAGGTCGAGGGCGCGTTCATCCAGGGGATGGGCTGGCTCACGACCGAGGAGCTGTGGTGGAACGCGGGCGGCAAGCTGATGACGCATGCGCCGTCCACCTACAAGATCCCGACCGTCAACGACACGCCGCCCGAGTTCAACGTGCGGCTGTTCCAGAACCGCAACGTCGAGGACAGCATCCATCGCTCGAAGGCGGTCGGCGAGCCGCCGCTGCTGCTGCCGTTCTCGGTGTTCTTCGCGGTGCGCGATGCGATCGCGGCGGTGGGCGACTATCGCGTGAACCCGCCGCTCGACGCGCCGGCGACCGGCGAGTCGATCCTGCGCGCGGTGCAGGCCGTGCGCGCGGCGCGGGGCTGAGATGACGTTCGCCCAGGGAACCGGCCGGCGCAACCGCGCGACGGGCACGCCCGCGCCGATGCGCGTCGTGCTGTTCGGCGCGGGGCATGTCGGCCATGCCCTCGTCACGCTGCTCGGCGCGCTGCCGTGCGTCGTGCAGTGGGTCGACACGCGCGACGAGCTGTTCCCGGACGAATGTCCGCCGAACGTGCAGCCCGAGCCGACCGACACGCCCGACGCGATCGTCGACGAAGCGCCGCCGGGCGCGTACTTCCTCGTGATGACGCACAACCACGCGCTCGATTTCGCGCTCGCGGAGCGCATCATGCGGCGGCGCGACTTCGCGTACTTCGGGATGATCGGCTCGCGCACCAAGCGCGTGAAGTTCGAGCGCCGGCTCGTCGCGCGCGGCGTCGAGCCGGCGCGGATGCGCGAGATGGTGTGCCCGATCGGCGTCGCGGGCATCGTCGACAAGGCGCCCGGCTCGATCGCGGTGGCCGTCTGCGCGGAGCTGCTGCAGGCGCGCGCGGGCGTGCCGGTGGCCGACGCGAAGGCGGCGGCGTCGGGCCGCACGCCGGACGACGTGTCCTGCGTGCGCTGACGGGCGCTTCAGCGCAGCGCTTCGCGCGTTTGCTTACACTGCATGGATCGCGCGGCGCGGGGCCGCGCGCTTTCCCGATCCAGGTGACCATGCACGATTCCCAGGCTTTTCTCGACACGCTCGACACGAGCATCGCCGCCATCGAACGCTGGCTGTCCGGCGCCGACACGGCGGGCGCGGCGCTCGACGCACTGATGGCGCCGTTCGCGCCCGGCTTCACGATGATCCTGACCGACGGCCGCGCGTTCGACCGCGACGGCACGCATGCGCTGTTCGCGAAGCTGTCAGGCGCGAAGCCGGGGCTGCGGATCGTGCTGTCGGAGGTGCGCGTGCTGGTGTCGGACGACACGCACGCGGTGCTCACCTATCTCGAAGCGCAGCACGCGGCCGCGGGCGAGCTGCCCGCGCGACGCGCCACCGCGGTGTTCGAGCGCGACGCGACGGGCGCGGTGCGCTGGACCCATCTGCAGGAGACGTTCTGTACGACGTGAGCGCCGTGCTGTGCCGTCAGCGCTTGCGCGCGCCGCGCGCGGCCGTGAGCTCGCCCGACACGCTCTGCATCAGCGCGCGCAGCCACGCGATGTCGGTCGGCCGGTCGGGCTGCGGATGCGTGAGCAGGTAGCTGCGGATGCGCGGAAACGGCACCGGCGGCGCGACCACGACGAGCGGCAGCAGCTGCGCGTAGTGGGTCGCGAAGCGCCGCGTCGTCGTGAAGATCAGGTCCGATTGCAGCAGCACCTGCGGCACGAGCCCGAAGTACGGCAGCGTCGTGACGATCCGCCGCGTGAGGCCCGCGCGCGCGAGGCCGATCTCGATCGCGTTGCGCTTGTCGCCGGTGTACGGCGTGGGCGCGAGATGCGCGGCGGCGGCATAGGCGTCGCGCGTGAGCGTCGCGCGCGCGAGCGGGTGCGAGTCGCGCATCAGGCAGACGACGGTGTCGGAGAACAGGTCGTCGCGCGCGAACCGCGGGTCCGGCTTCGGCCAGTTGCCGATCACGAGATCGAGCGCGCCCGATTCGAGCGCGCCCGCGTGATCGAGCGCGGGGTTCAGCGAGTCGATTTCCAGATGCGCGTGCGGCGCCGCGTCGCGAAACCGCTCGATCAGCGTCGGCATGAAGAAATCGTTCAGGTAGTCCGGCGCGGCGACGCGGAACGTGCGGCGGGCGCTCTCGGGCGCGAAGTCGCCGTGCGGCGTCGCGATGAAGTCGACCTCGCGCAGCGCGCGCTGCGCGGCGTCGAGCAGCGACGCGCCGTATTCGGTCGGCACCATCCCGGATTTGCCGCGCACGAGGATCGGGTCGTTCAGCGTCTCGCGCAGCTTGCGCAGCGCGGTGCTGATCGCGGGCTGGGTCTGGTTCAGGCGCAGCGCGGCCTGCGTGACGCTGCGCTCGAGCAGCAGCGTGCGCAGCACGCGCACGAGCCAGATGTCGAGCGAGGCGGTACGGTCGTCGTCTTCCATCGATGGGGGGTGTTCGGGCGAAGCGTAACCTTACCGCAGCCGCGCGCGCCCGTGCGTGATGACCGGTATCACGCGCATTTACGCACGGCCTTTCGGCAGCGCGCTGATGCGCTTCACCTCGTGCGTGTCGAGCCAGGTCGGCGTGCGCGCGCAGTACAGCACCATCGGCAGCGCATCCTCGCCCCAGAACAGCTGCTTGTTCATCCAGAACGTCGGCACGCCGAACACGCCGAGCGCGATCGCGTCGTCGGTGTGGCGGCGCAGCTGCGCCGCCGTTTCCTCGAATTCGATCAGCTGGTCGCCATGGCCGACGCCGACCCGCTCGCACAGCGCCGCGAAGCCGTCCGGCGTCGACGGATCGTTGCCGTCGCGCCAGATGAAGCGGAACATCTCGCGCACGGTCGCGATGTCGGCGCGCAGCGCGATCGCGAGGCGCAGCGCGCGGTCGGAGTCGAACGGATGCGCGGGCGGCATCTTGAAGCGGATGCCGAGCTGCTCCGCGCGGAACAGCGCATGGCGATAGACGAACATGCGCTTCGCGGGCACGTCCGCGGACGGGCGCTGGCCCCAGTGGCGCTGCAGGTCGTACAGCGACACCGCGACCGGCTCGAACGGCACGTCCGGCCATTTTTCGTGCTGTTCGAGCAGCAGGTAGGAGAACGGCGAGACGAAATCGAAGAACCAGGCAGGCTGGGCAGGGTCGAGGCCGGTTGTCATGGCGATCTCCTGAGGATAGGGGGCCGGTGATCCGGCGGCGGCGTGGCGGGGCCTGGCGGCGGCCTCCATGTTACGCGGCGGCCGGCCGATGCGGCAATGATCGCGGATCGTCTCCTCAGGCGGAACCCGGTGTCGCCCGGGGGGGCGTGGCGTCGTCGCCGGACGCGGGCGGCGCGTCGTGCGCGTGGCCCGGCGCGGGATGGCCCTCGCCCGGATGGCCGGCCCCCGGATGGCCGACCCCGGGATGGCCCGCCCCATGATCGTGCGCGGTCAGCCGCTCGCGCACGAAGCCGATGTGCTCGCGCAGCACGTAGAACTGCCCGGCGTACGCAAGCGGCATCTTCATCCGGTTCACCGATTCCTCGATGTCGTCGAGGCGGTCGAGCAGCTCGACGCGCTCCTGGGCCGTGTGCTCGCCGAGCGCGTTGCGCTCCAGCGCGATCAGCGCGCCGTACCAGCGGTAGATCCGCGACCGCACGCGCCAGCCGTACAGCGCGGGCACGAGCCGCAGCCCCGGGATCAGCACGACGACCAGCGGCACGACGATCACGAGCAGCCGGTCGACGAGGCTCGCGACCCAGAACGGCAGGCTCCGGTACAGGAAGGTCTTGCCGGACTTGTAGTAGCGCGCCGCGTCGTCGGACAGCGGGAAGCTGCGCGTGAGCGCCGACGGGAATTCGCCGGCGCGCTGCAGGATCGTCGCGTGGCCGTGCACTTCGCGCGCGGCCTCGATCAGCCGGTCGGACAGCGCCGGGTGCAGCGAGTCGCGCGCGACCAGCTCGATCGTCGGCGCGACCGTGTGGATGTCGGTGGGCGGCAGGTTCTGGCCGAGATCGTAGACACCCATCGGCAGCGTGACCGCGGTCAGGTACGGGAAGCGCCGCGCGTAGGCCTCCGCCTGCGTGAACGAATACACGTGCACGCCCGGCGCGCGGAACAGCTTCGCCATGACCGGGATCTGCGTCGAATCGCCGGACAGGAACGCCGCGTCGATCTTGCCGTCGAGCAGCGCGTGCGCGGCGTCCTCGCCGGACACCGGCAGCAGCGCGGTCGCCCCGTCCGGCACGATGCCGTTCATCTTCAGCAGCGCCAGGCTCAGCTCGCGCGCGCCGCTGCCTTCCGCGCCGAGCGCGAGCCGCTTGCCCTTGAAATCCGACAGGCGCGCGACGATCGGGCCGCGGTACATGATCGCGAGCGGCACGTAGCCGATGCTGCCGAGCGCGACGAGGTGCTCGTCGCGCGCCTTCGGGCCGACGCCGCTCTGCACGAAGCCGACGTCCACCGGCGCGTTCGGGTTGGACAGCCGCTCGAGGTTCTGCGCGGAGCCCTCGGACGATTGCACGTCGAGCGTCACGCCGTTCTTCGCGAGGATCGCCTTGTACTTCTGCGCGGCGTTCCAGTAGGTGCTGCCGGGCGGCCCGGCCGAGATCACCAGTGTGGACGGCGGCGCGGGCTGGATCATCTTGATCGCGAGCCAGACGGCCGCGATGGCGAGGAGCACGGTCGGCCCGATCGACAGCGCAAGGTCGCGCCACGATACCGCGACGAAACGGGCGAGGATGCGGGGTGGCCGGCGGGGGCGCAGGATAGGCTTCATATGCGGCGATCGGCGGATGACGCGGGCATGACGATTCGGTGAAACGGCCCGCACCGGGGCCACGAACGCCATGCACTCGCGGCGATGGTAACCGGTTTCGCCGTGCGTGCGCGAATCCGCCGCGCGCCGGCCCGGGCGCCGAGTCAAAAGCTTTGCGCTCGTGCGCGCGCTGGATTACATTGTGCAACGCAGCCACGCCCGACTCGCGCCACCCGGCACCCGACCAGACCGGGCGCGCCCGGCCGGCGGCTGCCCGGCCCGGCCGGCCCGCCTTCGCGTGCGCCGGCCGCCGGTCTGTCCCGCCTCTCTCGCATCGCCGTGGAAATCACCGGCCGCCCCGGCGCGTTCGCGCGCGCGGGCCGGTCGCCACTGGGGGTACCCGGCCGCACTGTGTGCGGCCGTTCCGTTTCACAAGGAGAAAACATGAAGTCGATCGTGTTGAGAGCGTTGGGCGCGGCTGCGGTGGCCGTCTGTCTGTCCGGCAGCGTGTACGCGCAGTCGAGCGAGCCGGCGGCGTCCGAAGCGCCGGCCGCCGCGAAGAGCGCATCGAAGGCCGCCGCGAAATCCGCGAAGCAGTCGAACCGCAAGCTCGGCTACGCGGTGCGCAAGGCGATTTCGAAGCAGAACGGCGTCGACGTGTCGAACATCGTCGTGCGTTCGAAGGGCGGGGCGATCACGCTCGAGGGCTCGGTGCCCGATGCCGAACAGATCGAGAAGGCCGAGGCCGCGGCGAAGACCGTGCCGGGCGTGACGTCCGTCAGCAACAAGCTGAGCGTCCAGCAGCAATGACGCCGGGCGGCGCGCTCGGCGCCGCCCGTGCTCGCATCCAGGCGGGCCTCGGCATGCCGAGGCCCGTTTTCGCTTTGACAGTCCATCCGAAACATAACGAGAGAGAGGGCGACGATGACGAGGCCAAGGTGGGGCAGGCGGGTTGGGTTCGGCGCGGTGCTGGCCGCGGTCGTGACGGTGCTCGGGGCCTGCAACGGCAACGTGACGGACAACGGCAACCGGCAGCCGGATTTCGTTGCGGGCAGCGTGCGCACGACGGCCTACGACGGCACGAGCGACGACCTGCTGACGGCCGGCCTCGGCAAGACCGGCCTTGCGAGCGCGACGCCACCCGGGTTCGCGAACCCGTCCCGGCCGAGCGCGGCCGAGCTGCGGCGCCTCGCGATCTGGTCGAACTACCGCGCCATCGTCGACATGAGCGCCAACGGCGGCTACGGCCGTTTCTGGGGGCCGAACGTCGACCTCGACGGCAACGACACGCTCGGCGAAGGCCGGATCGCCGGCACCGAATACCTCGCCTATGCCGACGACGGCAGCGGCCGCAAGAACGTCACGCTGCTCGTGCAGGTGCCGGCCGGCTTCGACCCGTCGCAGCCGTGCATCGTCACCGCGACGTCATCCGGCTCGCGCGGCGTGTACGGCGCGATCTCGGCCGCCGGCGAGTGGGGCCTGAAGCGCGGCTGCGCGGTGGCCTACAACGACAAGGGCGGCGGCAACGGCGCGCACGAGCTCGCGTCGGACACCATCACGCTGATCGACGGCACGCTCGCGAACGCGGTGCTCGCCGGCAATGCGAGCCTGTTCACGGCAAACGTGTCGAGTGGCGAGCTCGCGACGTTCAACGCGCAGTTCCCGAACCGCTACGCGTTCAAGCACGCGCATTCGCAGCAGAATCCGGAACAGGACTGGGGGCGCGTGACGCTGCAGGCGGTCGAGTTCGCGTACTGGGC
This sequence comes from Burkholderia sp. SRS-46, assembly GCF_004343775.1. Taxonomy (GTDB): domain Bacteria; phylum Pseudomonadota; class Gammaproteobacteria; order Burkholderiales; family Burkholderiaceae; genus Burkholderia. The sequence continues at coordinate 103,731 of NZ_PTXL01000001.1, forward strand.
GCTCAACGAGCAGTTCGGACCGCTGATCGACGGCAAGCAGCACGGCGTGCGCTATCGGCCCGGCGACATCACGACGATCGCCGCGTCGGTCAGCAACGGCGGCGGCGCGGCGCTCGCGGCGGCCGAGCAGGACACGCGCAACTGGATCACCGCGGTGGTGGTCGGCGAGCCGCAGGTCAACGTGCGGCTCGCGCCGAATGCGGTGGTGCGCCAGGGCGGCGCGCCGGTGCCGTCGTTCGGGCGGCCGCTCGCCGACTACGCGACGTTCGCGAACCTGATGCAGCCGTGCGCGGCAGCGTCGGCCACGCTGGCGGGCGCGCCGTACCTGAGCGCGCTGCCGTCGGGCGTCACGCAATCGATCCGCGCGCAGCGCTGCGCGACGCTCGCCGCGGCCGGGCTCGTCGCGGGCGCCGACCTGCAGAGCCAGGCCGCCGACGCGCTCGCGCAGCTGCACGCGGCCGGCTATCTCGCGGATTCCGACCTGCTGCAGGCGCCGATGTGGGATTCGCAGGCGATTCCGGCGATCGCGGTGACCTATGCGAATGCGTACACGCGCTCGCGCGTCGTCGACAACCTGTGCAACTTCAGCTTCGCGACGACCAATGCGGCCGGCGCGGTCGCGCCGCCCGCCGCGTCGCCGATGACGAGCGTGTTCGGCACGGGCAACGGCGTGCCGCCGACCAACGGCATCAACCTCGTGTTCAACACCGGCGCCGCGTCGGGCGTCGACCACCGCCTCGCGACGCCCGACGCGAGCTTCGCGGGCGCGCTGTGCCTGCGCCAGCTGTGGGTGAACGGGATGCTGAACCTGCCCGCGAACGTCGACGCGGTGCGCGTGAACGCGAACCTGCAGGGCAAGCCCGCGATCATCGTGCACGGCCGCAGCGACGCGCTGGTGCCGGTCAACCACGCGTCGCGCGCGTACGTCGCGCAGAACAGCATCAGCGAAGGCAGCCGCAGCCAGCTCGCGTTCTACGAGGTGACGAACGGTCAGCACTTCGATGCGTTCCTGCCGGTCGCCGGGTTCGACACGCGCTACGTGCCGGTGCACTACTACGACCTGCAGGCGCTGAACCTGATGTGGCGACACCTGAAGAACGGTGCGGCGCTGCCGCCGTCGCAGGTGATCCGCACCGTGCCGCGCGGCGGCACGCCGGGCGCGGCGCCCGCGCTGTCGAGCGCGAACCTGCCGCCGATCTCGGCCGCGCCGGGCGGCAATGCGATCACGGTCGGCGCGGGGGCGCTCGACGTGCCGCTCTGAACGCGGCTTGCCGCGGGTCGAAGGCCGGACGCCAGCGTCCGGCCTTTTTTATTGGATGCCGGCGGGAATCGGTTCCGCAGCCGGTTTTCGCGAAATCGCATGCGCGGTAACAAATTGTTACTTTACGGCGGAAAACCCCGAATCTAATATGCGCCGGTATTTTCACTTAATTTAATAAATTATCCAGAGCGCATATTCCTTTCCGTTCTGTTAATCGATCCTTTCGATTTTATTAATCCGGATCGTGCCGCGATCAGTCGCCGTCGAGCGATTAATCGGCGTCACGCCGGCGGGGATCGTGCGTCCTTGAAAAGCAAGGCGGCATTGTCTGGCCTGGCTTTGCGGGGAGTCCTTTTGCCGTCGATTCGCGGGTGCGCGTTAATCGCCCGGAATCGCGATCGATTCTGAATTGCTGGTTTCAATGGAATTGATTCCATTGTGCAGTTATCGAATATCGGGTGGGGTAAATCATGCCGGTCGCGCAATGGTGATCCGGTAAAAAACTCGGAGCGCGTCGCATAACGAATGCGCTCCTGGTGCGGAACGCCGGGTCAAATCATCCTTTGTGCCCGGCGATATTTATCGATCTGTTCGAGAGGCAATAATGACGACACTGAAGTCCTTGAAAGACGGTTTCGCGCTACTTGGAACGACCCTGAGCGGGCCGCTCGTCGCGGTGACCGCCGCCGCCGCGCTGCTCGTCGCGGGCTGCGGCGGCGACGACGGCGCCAGCCCGTCCGCCGCGGCAGCCGCGGCCACGACGTCGAACGCGCCGTCGTCCGCCAACGCCACGGCGGCGGCCGACCAGCCGTACATCGACAACGACGTCTACGGCACCGGCCCCAACGACGCGGTGACCGACGCCACCGAGGGCGCGTCGGTCGTGCATCGGCAGGTGACGATCGGCGGCAAGGTCGTCAAGTACACGGCCACCGCCGGCCACCTGACGACGATCGATCCGGTCACGTCGCAGCCGAACGCGAAGATGTTCTACGTCGCGTACACGCAGGACAACCCCGATCCGTCGAAGCCGCGCCCGGTCACGTTCTTCTACAACGGCGGCCCGGGCTCGTCGTCGGTCTACCTGCTGCTCGGCTCGTTCGGGCCGAAGCGGCTGCAGTCGTCGTTCCCGAACTTCACGCCGCCCGCGCCGTACAAGCTGCTCGACAACCCGGACAGCCTGCTCGACCGCTCGGACCTCGTGTTCATCAACCCGGTCGGCACCGGCTACTCGGCGGCGATTGCCCCGGCGAAGAACAAGGATTTCTGGGGCGTCGACCAGGACGCGCGCTCGATCGACCGCTTCATCCAGCGCTACCTGACCAAGTACTCGCGCTGGAACTCGCCGAAATTCCTGTTCGGCGAATCGTACGGCACCGCGCGCAGCGCGGTCGTGTCGTGGGTGCTGCATGAGGACGGCATCGAGCTGAACGGGATCACGCTGCAGTCGTCGATCCTCGACTACTCGAACGCGCTGTCCGCGATCGGCACGTTCCCGACGCTCGCCGCCGATGCGTTCTACTGGAAGAAGACGACGCTCACGCCGACACCGACCGACCTCGACGCGTACATGGTCCAGGCCCGCAACTACGCGGATAACGTTCTCGCGCCGCTCGCGCAGGCGCCGAATCCGCAGGACGGCGGCTTCGTCAACGTGCGGCTGAACCTGAACCTGCAGAGCGTGCAGCAGATGGGTTCGTACATCGGCACCGATCCGGTTTCGCTGATCCAGACCTTCGGCAACCCGGCGGCGCTCGGCAACGTGCCGTCGTCGAACAACAACCCGCCGTACACGTTCTTCCTGACGCTCGTGCCGGGCATCCAGATCGGCCAGTATGACGGCCGCGCGAACTACACGGGCCAGGGCATCGCGCCGTTCATCCTGCCGAACTCGGGCGGCAACGATCCGTCGATCAACAACATCGGCGGCGCGTACACCGTGCTGTGGAACAGCTACCTGAACACCGACCTGAAGTACACGTCGACCTCGTCGTTCGTCGACCTGAACGACCAGGTGTTCAACAACTGGGACTTCGGCCATACGGACCCGACCGGTGCGAACCGCGGCGGTGGCAACACGCTGTACACGGCGGGCGACCTCGCGTCGTCGATGAGCCTGAACCCGGACCTGAAGGTGCTGTCCGCGAACGGCTACTTCGACGCGGTGACGCCGTTCCACCAGACCGAGCTGACGCTCGCGCAGATGCCGCTCGATCCGACGCTCAAGGCGCAGAACCTGACGATCAAGAACTATCCGTCGGGCCACATGATCTACCTGAACGACGCGTCGCGGACCGCGCTGAAGGGCGATCTCGGCAACTTCTACGACGGCATCCTCGCGAACCGCGCGGCGTTGCAGCGCGTGTTGAAGCTGCAGATGCGCGCGCAGCAGCTGCGCCAGCAGAAGCAGGAGCAACAACTGCAGCAGCTCCACTGAGCGCGGGCGGCGCATGCGCCGCCTGACGCGACGTAAAAAAACGCCGCCCGGTCATGAGCCGGGCGGCGTTTTTCGTTCGCAAGCGCCGAGACCGGCGCGCGCCGGTCAGGCGAGCACGAGGCGGATGCCGACCGCGACCAGCGTCGACGCGAGCAGGTTGCGCAGCAGGCGCTCGGGCGCGCGCGTCGACAGCACGCTGCCGATCACGATGCCCGGCAGCGAGCCGATCAGCAGCGACAGCAGCATCGACCAGTCGACCGAGCCGAGCAGCCAGTGGCCCATGCCGGCGACGAGCGTGAGCGGCACCGCGTGCGCGATGTCGGAGCCGACGATGCGGGTGGTCGCGAGCGCCGGGTACAGCAGCAGGAGCACGGTGACGCCGATCGCGCCGGCGCCGACCGACGTCATCGACACCAGCACGCCGAGCACGGCGCCCGTCAGCACGGTCGACCACAGCGTGCGGGCCGGGCTCGGCGCGAGCGGGTTGCGCGCGGCCAGCGCGGTGAGCTGCGGCCGGAAGATCAGCGCGAGCGACGTGAGCAGCAGCGCGCCGCCGAGCACGAGCTGGATCATGCGCGCGGTGCCCGGCGCGTTCATCCCGTGCGTGTGCAGCACCCACAGCGTGACGGCCGCGGCCGGGACGCTGCCCGCGGCGAGCCGGCCCGTGATGCGCCAGTCGACCGAACCCTTCAGGCCGTGGACGAGCGTGCCGGTGGCCTTGGTCGCGGCCGCGTACAGCAGGTCGGTGCCGACCGCCGTCGCCGGATGGACGCCGAACAGCAGCACGAGGATCGGCGTCATCAGCGAACCGCCGCCGACGCCCGTCAGGCCGACGAGGATGCCGACGAACAGGCCGGACAGGGAGTACAGCAGATCGATATGGGGAAGCGACATCGGAAGCAGGCGGTTATGCGGCGTTCGGCGGCGGCGCGCGGGTCAAAGTCCGTCATTGTCGCAAATGTCGCGCGCGGATGGTCGAATGAGTTAAAATCGGCCTGCCAGCGTCGATGGGGCGGGCGGAGCGCCTTGTCGCACGGGGCTCGGAGGGGGAAGTGGGGCGGAAGTGGGGCGGTGGGCGCACCGAAATGTGGGGCCTGATTGACTGCGGCGGGCGCGATGCCGGAACGGCCGCGCGGAAACCGGCGAACCGGTTCCACGCGGCGAGCTGGCCGATCCGTTGAAACGGGCGTTTGAACCGGATCGGAGCGACGGGTGAGGCGCGCCGCGTCAGTGCATCGCGCCGCCCATCCCGCCTTCGGCCGCGGGTTGCCGCCGGATGCGCAGGGCGAGGCCGATCAGCGCGGCCATGGCGGCGAACACGGCGCCGAACGCGAACGCGGCGTGGTAGCCGCCGTTCAGCGCGTCGAGCGGCGCGACCCGGGCCGCCGCCAGCGCGTTGGTGCGCGCGGCCGCGACGCTGGCGAGCACCGCCAGCCCGAGCGCGCCGCCCATCATGAACGCGGTGTTGACGATGCCGGACGCGAGGCCCGAATCGGCGGGATCGACGTCGTTCATCGCGGCCAGCAGCACCGGGTTGAACGCGACCCCCGCGCCGATGCCGAGCAGCGTCATGCCGGGCAGCACGTGCCACGCGAAGCCGCCGTCCACCGGCGCGCGCGCGAACAGCGCGAGGCCGCATGCGGCGATCAGCAGGCCGGCGGCGATCGGGCCGCGGATTCCGAAGCGCATCACGATCCGGGCGGACAGCCCGAGCGAGAACGCGGCCATGATCAGGTTGGCCGGCAGGAACGCGAGGCCGACCTGCAGCGGGCCGTAGCCGAGCACGCGCTGCATGTAGAGCGCGGACAGGAAGAACCACGCGAACATCGCGGCGGCCCACAGCACGCCGATCGTGTTCGCGAGCGCGACGTTGCGCGCGGCGAACAGCGTGAGCGGCATCAGCGGATGCGCGACGCGCGCCTCGATCGCGACGAACAGCGCGAGCAGCGCGGCGGCCGCGCCGACCAGTGCGACGGTCTGCGTCGACAGCCAGCCGGCCTCGTTGCCGTTGACGATCCCATAGACCGCGAGCATCAGCGACGCGGTCACGGTGACGGCGCCCGCGACGTCGAGCCGCGCGCCGGCGGCCGGCGCGCGCGTGCGCGGCAGCAGCGCGACGCACAGCGCGTAGACGGCGGCGCCGATCGGCAGGTTGACGAGAAAGATCCAGTGCCACGACAGCGCGCTCGTCAGCAGGCCGCCGAGCAGCACGCCGATGCTGCCGCCGCCCGCGCAGACGAAGCCGTAGACGCCCATCGCGCGCGCCCGTTCGCCGGGCTCGGTGAACAGGTTCATGATCAGCGACAGCGCCACCGCCGACACGATCGCGCCGCCGAAGCCCTGCACCGCGCGCGCGGCGATCAGCAGCGCCTGCGATTGCGCGACGCCGCAGGCGAGCGACGCGAGCGTGAACACCGTGAGACCGGCGAGGAACATGCGGCGATGCCCGTACAGGTCGCCGAGCCGGCCGCCGAGCAGCAGGCAGCCGCCGAAGGTCAGCAGGTATGCGTTGACGACCCAGACGAGCGCCGTCTCGCTGAAGTGCAGGTCGGCGCCGATCGACGGAAGCGCGACATTCACGATCGTGCTGTCGAGCACGATCATCAGCACGCCGAGACAGAGGACGATCAGCGCGTACCAGCGCCGCTCGCCGTGGATGCCGTGAGTCATGATGCCGCGTCCCTCGTGATAGTTATTTGAAAGGGAGCATTGTAGACGTGGCGCGGCGCGGCTTCCTGCCGGTTTCTGGCAGCAGCGGCGCGCTGCCTTGCGTGGCCTTATGCGTGCGGCGGCAGCGCGCAGCCGTCGGGGCCGCATGCCGCCGCGTCGTCGTCGCCGAGTGCGACGATGCCGTCTTGCCACGCTTGCTCGAGCGCCTGCGCGAATACGTCGGCCGGCTGCGCGCCGGACACCGCGTAGCGGCCGCCGAACACGAACAGCGGCACGCCGCGGCCGCCGATCTGCGCGGCGCGCGCGACGTCGGCGTCGACTTCGTCGCGGTACGCGTCGCTGCGCAGCACAGCCTCGACCGCCGCGCGCTCGAGCCCCGCGTCGACCGCGAAATCGGCCAGCGTACCGGGGTCGAACAGCGAACCGCGCTCGCTGAAATAGGCGCGATACAGCCGTTCGGTCAGCGCGTGCGCGCGGCCGGTGGTTTCCGCGAGCTTCACGAGCCGGTGGCCGTCGAGCGTGTCGCCGACGAGGGTGCCGGGCAGGTCGTAGCGCAGCCCGACGCTCGCCGCCGCGTCGGTGACTTGCCGCAGCATCTGCTCGACCTGCGCGGGCGCGAGCCGGTACTTGCCGGCGAGCATTGCCTCCACCGGCTCGACCGGCTGGCCGGGGAACAGGCGGTACGCGCGCAGCGCGACATCGACGCGATCCGCATGCGCGAACCCGGCGAGCGCCTCGTCGAAGCGGCGCTTGCCGATCCAGCACCACGGGCAGATCAGGTCGGACCAGATTTCGACGGTCAGCGTCGGGCGGGGCGTTGGGGTGGGAGCGGTCGGCATGAGGGCGTGCAGAAGCGTGAAAAAAAGTGTAACTGCGACTATATCACTTTCTTGTTCAGCGCTTCGGCAACGGGGTGGGGGGCAGTCGCGCGCGGCCTACACGTCGCCCTGCGCTTCCTTCAGGTGCTTCAGATGCTTGTAGACGGTCGCGCGCCCCATTCCAAGCACGTTCGCGACATAGTTCGCCGCGCTCTTGCCGCGGAACGCGCCTTCCGCGTAGAGCGCCTCGACGAGCTCGCGCCGGTGCTCGCGGGTGAGCCCGTTCAGGCCGACCTGCCGCTCGTGCAGCCAGCCGTGCAGGAATGTGTTGATGCGTTCCTGCCAGTCGTCGCGGAACAGCTCGTCCGGCTGTGCGACGACGCCGGCGCCCTTGATGAACAGGTCGAGCGTCGCGCGCACCTCGTCGAACACCGCGATGTTGAAGTTGATGCACAGCATCCCGGCCGGGTGCCCGTCGTCGTCGAACAGCACGTTGCTCACGCAGCGCATCCGCCGGCCGTCCCAGTTGAGCTTCTCGTACGGGCCGATCACGCGCTCGCGCGCCGAGTGGTCGGTTTCCTCGAGCGCGGAATCGTCGCCGACCTCGCGCTTCGACAGGTTGTTCGCGAGATACAGCACCGTCTGGTCGTGCAGGTCGTGGATCACGACTTCCGCATACGGGAAGAACAGCGTCGCGATGCCGTCGGCAATCGGCGCGTAGCGGGACAGCAGCAGGTCTTTGACGGGAGATTTCTTCTTGCGCATCGGGATCGCACTCTCGGGTGAGCCTGCGGCAGGCGCCCCAGGGCGCCGGCGCGCAACCGCCGCGGCGGTTGCGCCATTGTATCGGCCTCGCGCGCGCGTGATGCTCATGCCTGCGTCAGGTGCGTGTACAGCGCGTGCGCGATCGCGACGTCCTCGAGGCCGAGGCCGATCGAGCGGAAGAACGCATGGCGCGTGCGTGACGGCGCCGGACACGCGCCGTGCACGAGCGCCGGCAGGTCGCCGACGATCCGTTCGGCCGTCCAGCCGTGCTCGGCGGCGGCGCGCTGCATCTCGCCCGCGCTTGCGGGCGTCGTGTGCCGGTAGTCGCAATACACGTCCATGTCGGGCAGCCAGGCGGGCGGGATCTCATGCGCCTGCGCGACGTTGGTGCTGATCGACGTGATGAGCGCGGGGCGCGTGAGCATGCCGTCGCCGAGCACCGGCGCGCCGGACGACGTGCACAGCATCACGACGTCCGCGTCGCGCACGCACGCGTCGAGGCTGGCGGCCGGCCGCGCGCGCGGATCGAGCCGGGCGAGCTCGGCCTGCAGCGCCGCGTCGCCCGCGAGCGCCGGCGAATACACGCGGATCGTCTCCCAGTCGCGCAGCGCCGCCGTGTGCCGCAGGTGCGCGAGGCCGACCGCACCCGTGCCGACCACCGCGAGGTGCCGCGCGCTGCCCGGCGCGAGACAGTCGACCGCGAGCGCCGTCGTGCCGGCGGTGCGCTCGACCGTCAGGCGGCCGGCGTCGCACCACATCAGCGGCTGGCCGGTGCGCATCGACATCAGCGCGGTCCATGCGGTCACGATGGGCTTGCCGTCCGTCACGATATACGGCGACAGCTTGGCGCCGAACACCTGCTCGTCGGCGAGCGCGCCGAGGTAGGTGATGAAGTCGCCGGCCCCGCCGGGGAACAGCGTGAGCGTCTGCGGCGGCTGTACCGCGCGCGCCGTGGCGAGCGCGGCGAACATGCGTTGCAGCGTGCCGAGCACGTCGAGCGACGGAAGGGCGGCGCGCACCGCCGCGTCGTCGACGGTCAGCGGCAGGGACGGGACGGCTTGCGTCATGGAAGGTTCTCCGGTCGGGGCCGGGCGCACGGTCTGTCGATGCGGGCGTCCGGCGGTGTTCGTGGTGGACGAAAAGTCTAATATAGACTCAAGATTTCAGGTTAGCTTTTCTTTTTCGGCTGCGTCCCGGTCTGCGGATTGTCGAAAAGGTGCCTGAAATCAAGGGCATGAGGTCGAGGCTGGCCATTTCGGTGCGCCAGGATGGGGGCGCGATTATCGTATCCCCTATAGTCTATAGTAGACTTTCAGTCTATATTTAGCCTGCATGGATTCGCGTTGCCGCGTGCCCGGCCGTCGCGCGGTTTCCGCCGTTGCGACGCCCGTTGGCGCCGGCGCCGTGCCGCCGATCTTCATTGCCTCAACCCGGACAGGACCCGTCATGAACTGGAAGCTCTCCCTCTGCGCCGCCGCGGCTTTCGCGAGCGTGGCCGTCGCCGCCCACGCGGAATCGACCGCCAACACGTTGCGTTTCGGCATCGAAGCCGCCTATCCGCCGTTCGAGAGCAAGACGCCGGCCGGCCAGTTGCAGGGCTTCGACGTGGACGTCGGCAATGCCGTGTGCGCGAAGCTGAAGATGAAGTGCGTGTGGGTCGAGAACGCGTTCGACGGGCTGATCCCCGCGCTGCAGGCGCGCAAGTTCGACGCGATCAACTCGGCGATGAACATCACCGCGAAGCGCCGGCAGAGTATCGACTTCACGCCGGCGATCTACGTCGTGCCGATCGTGATGGTCGCGAAGCATGGCTCGCCGCTGCGGCCGGACACGGCGAGCCTGCGCGGCAAGCGCGTCGGCGTGCTGCAGGGCTCGTCGCAGGAGGATTTCCTGAAGGCGCACTGGGCCAGTGCGGGCGTGTCGGTCGTGTCATATCAGGATCAGGACCAGATCTACGCGGATCTCGTCGCGGGCCGCCTCGACGCGGCGGTGCAGGAAGCGCAGACCGCGCAGGACGGCTTCCTCGACAAGCCGGCCGGCCGCGACTTCCAGATCGTCGGCGAGCCGCTGAAGGATCCGGCGACGCTCGGCGAGGGCACGGGCTTCGGGATGCGCAAGGGCGACAAGGCGCTGCAGGCGAAGATCGTCGGCGCGCTCGATGCGCTGAAGAAGGACGGCACGCTGAGCGCGCTGTCGCAGAAGTACTTCAAGCGCGACATCATCGCGAAGTAAGCGGGGCCGGGTGCCGGGCGCGGGCCCGGTGCGCATCACAACGACTTTCGACGCAGTGCGAGGAAGCATGGATTTCGACGTCATCGTCCTGGGGGCCGGCATCGTCGGCGTGTCGTCGGCGCTGCATCTGCAGGATCGCGGCCTGCGCGTCGCGCTCGTCGACCGGCGCGCGCCGGGCGAGGAAACGAGCCACGGCAACGCGGGGCTGATCGAGCGCTCGTCGGTCGTGCCGTATGCGTTCCCGCGCAAGCTCGGCACGCTGCTGCGCTATGCGCGCAACCGCTCGGTCGATCTCTACTGGGACTACAAGGCGATGCCGGCCTACGCGGGTTGGCTCGCGCGCTTCTGGCGGGAATCGTCGCCCACGCGGCTCGCGGCCGCCGCGCGCGACCTGCTGCCGCTCGTCGCGGCGAGCGTGGACGAGCACGACGCGTTGCTCGCACGCACCGACGCGCAGCCGCTCGTGCACGACGGCGGCTGGATCGAGGCGTTCCGCTCGCCCGCGCTGTTCGACGCGGAGGCGCGCGCGCAGCAGCGCATCGCGGACGAGCACGGGCTGCGGATGAGCGTGCTCGACGCGCATGCGCTGCGTGGCCGGGAGCCGGGCCTCGGCGACGCGTTTTGCGGCGCGTTCCACTGGCAGGACCCGAAGACCGTGTCGAATCCGGGCGGGCTGACGAAGGCGTATGCGCGGCTCTTCGAGCGCGAGGGCGGCATGGTGCTGCTCGGCGATGCGACGACGCTCGCGCAGGAACGCGACGGCTGGCGCGTCGACACCGTGCAAGGGCGGATCGCGGCTCGTTCGGCGGTGGTCGCGCTGGGCCCGTGGTCCGACCAGGTGTTCGCGCCGCTCGGCTACCGGATTCCGCTGCGCGCGAAGCGCGGCTATCACATGCACTACCGGCCGACGCGCGCGCCGTTGAACGTGCCGGTCTGCGATACGGAGGCGGGCTTCGTCGTCGCGCCGATGGACGGCGGCCGCCTGCGGCTCACGACCGGCGTCGAGATCGCGCTGCGCGACGCACCGCCGACCGGCATCCAGCTGGCCCGCGCGGAGCCGCTCGCGCGCGAGGCGTTCGGCATCGGCGAGCGGCTCGATCCCGCGCCGTGGCTCGGGATGCGTCCGTGCACGCCCGACATGCGCCCGGTGATCGGGCCCGCGCCGCGCCACCGGCATCTGTGGTTCGCGTTCGGCCATTGTCACCACGGGCTGACGCTCGGGCCCGCGAGCGGCCGCCTGCTCGCCGAGATGATGACGGGCGCGCCGACCTACATCGATCCCCATCCCTATCGCCCCGCACGCTTCGGCTGAGCGTACCAGCGGGCCGAGAACCGGCGCCGGCCTCGATGGCCGGCGTTTTCGCACGTGCGTCGCGCCGAGCGCGGGGATTGAAACAGTTTTTCATTCGACTGTCGCCGGGATCGATGCTTTTCTGATTTTAAATTGTCTGTGTAATCTCATGGAAAGAAATCGCGCAATAAGAAATTTATCGATTGCGCGATTTTTTGAATGCCTTTTCATATCCGTGAAACAGGTTGCGTCTGGTCAATTGCATTGACATGCCAGACCGCGCAAACGACGCGTTCCGGCGTGACCCCCTATGTACCGGAACACGTTACCTTGGACCTCGCAAACGTTACGTTACATTCGCGCGCCCGGCGCGCGTTTCCTCATATCATTAAGCGGGTGCATGGTAATTTTTCGCAATGAAATCAAATGAAAAATGCGATATTGCGATGCAATAAATATGGAAATGAAACCTGATTTTCATTAGTGGCACGTTTCGTGCACCCCGTCCCCGTGCTTTATCAACGTAGTGCCAACCGAGATGAGGTCACGATGGGAAGAAACTTTAAATTGACGGGTGCTGCGCTGTCGGTGGCGACGGTGTTCGGGGTGCTGGCTTCGGGAGCCGCGGTGGCCGGGCCGCTCGATACGCTGTCGATTCCGCAGGTGATCGTCAATCCGCCGGCGAGCGGTGTGGGGGCAAGCCTCGCCGCGACGGGTGCGACGCCGGCGGGGTCGATCGGCGTGATCGCGTCGACGTCGGGTGGGGTGACGACGACGCTCGGCGGCCCGTTCGGGGACGCGCTCACCGGGGCGCTGGGCAACGTTGGCGGCGGCTCGAGCCCGTTGGCTCCGCTGCAGGGTGCACTGGGCCAGGCGCAGGGCGCACTGGGTAATGTCGGCGGCGGTTCGAACCCGTTGGCTCCGCTTCAAGGTGCGCTGGGCCAGGCCCAGGGCGCGCTCGGTGGCGCGGCTGGCCAAGTGACGGGAGCGCTGGGCAATGTCGGTGGCGGTTCAAACCCGTTGGCTCCGCTCCAGGGGGCACTCGGTCAGGCCCAAGGGGCATTGGGCGGTGCAGTCGGTCAAGTAACGGGCGCATTCGGCAACGTCGGCGGCGGCACGAATCCGCTGGCCCCGCTGCAGGGTGCGCTGGGGCAGGCCCAAGGGGCATTGGGCGGTGCAGTCGGTCAAGTGACGGGTGCACTGGGTAATGTGGGTGGCGGCTCGAATCCGCTGGCTTCGCTGCAGGGCGCAGTCGGCCAAGTAACGGGCGCACTCGGCAACGTCGGCGGTGGTTCGAACCCGCTGGCGCCGGTCCAGGGTGCGGTGAACCAGGCTGTCGGCACGCTTGGCGGCGGCAATCCGGCCGATGCGCTGGTCAACGCGGTGAACGCAATCGCTGGCCAGGTTGGTGGCGGCTCGAACCCGCTGGCGCCGGTCCAGGGCGCGGTGAACCAGGTCGTCGGCACGCTCGGCAGCGGCAACCCGGCCGGCGCGCTCGGCAACGCGGTGAACACGATCACCGGTACGCTGGGCAACGTCGGCGGCGGCGCGAACCCGCTCGCGCCGGTGCAGGGCGCGGTGACCCAGCTCGCCGGCACGCTCGGCGGCAACGATCCGGCAACTGCGCTCGGCAACGCGGTGAGTTCGCTGACGGGCGCGCTTGGCAACCTCGGCGGCACCAACCCGCTCGCGCCGGCCCAAGGCGCGGTGACGCAGGTCGTCAACACGCTGTCCGGCGCGGGGGGCGGCAGCCCGATCGCGCCGATCACGAGCCTCGTCAACGGCCTGCAGAACGCGCTGCCGACCGGCGGCAACCCGGCCGGCGCGCTGACCGGTGCACTGGGTTCGCTGACGAGCGCACTCGGCAACCTCGGCGGCGCGAACCCGCTGGCACCGGTGCAGGGCGCGCTGAGCCAGGCGCAAGGCGCGCTGGGCGGCGCGGTCGGCCAGGTGACGAGCGCACTGGGCAATGTCGGCGGCGGCACGAATCCGCTGGCCCCGCTCCAGGGTGCGCTGAACCAGGTCGTCGGCACGCTCGGCGGCGGCAATCCGGCCGGCGCACTTGCGGGCGCCGTGAATTCGGTGACCGGCGCGCTCGGCAACCTGGGCGGCGCGAACCCGCTGGCGCCGCTGCAAGGCGCCGTGACCCAGGTCGTCAATACGCTGAGCGGCGCGGCCGGCGGCAGCCCGATCGCACCGATCACGAATCTCGTGAACGGCCTGACGGGCGGCCTGCCCGGCGGCAGCAATCCGGCCGGCGCGCTGACCGGTGCGCCCGGCAACGCGGGCGTGCCGCTGTCGCAAGCGGCGGGCGCCCTGACGGGCGCACTCGCGAACGGTCCGGCGGCGCTGTCGCAGGCCGGCGGCGCGCTCGCGGGCGCGGCCGGTTCGACGGCGGCGGCCGGCGGCAGCCTGATGGGCTCGGGCGCGAGCGCCGCGGGCAGCACGGCGGGGGCAGCCGGTGCGCTGCTGACGACCGGCGCGAACGCGACGGCCACGGTCGTCAACTCGGTCGGCACGGCGCTCGGCTCGACGCCGAGCCTGTCGGTCACGCCGCATTCGAGCGGTGGTTCGCAGAACAACCCGCTCGCACCGGTGTCGTCGCTGCTGACGACGCTGACGGGCGCGCTGCCGAAGTAACGCAGCCGGACGGCGGGCAACGGGCGTGCGTTGCCCGCTGCCTGCCGGCACTCGTACGAGGCGGCATGACAGCGATGTCATGCCGCCTTTTTCATGCGACCCCGCCTCCATGCGTCACGCCGGCGGTCGCCAGTCGGCGGCCATCGCCAGCAGCCGCTTAAATGCGACGGAATAATCGGCCTCGCTCGTCCGTTTATCTACCGAGTCACGGCGTCGCCGCGCGGCGGGATAATTTCCGCAATGAAGTCGATCTCCCGTTACGCGACGGCGGCGTTCGCGCCGGTCGACGCCGCACGCGTCGCGATGTCACGCGAAGGAGAACGGGAATGAAAAGGATGCTGCTCGTCGTCGCGCTGACGGCCGGGGCGTCGTTGCCCGCGGCCGCGGAGCCGCCGCAGGTCAGCGGCGGGAAGCTGGTCGACGAAGACCACATGACGCTGTACACGTTCGATCACGACGCGCCCGGCAAGAGCCGGTGCGACAGCGGCTGCACGGCGAGCTGGCCGCCGGCGCGCGCCGACGCGTACGACAAGGCGTCGGGTGCGTGGAGCATCGTCAGGCGCGACGACGGCAAGCTGCAATGGGCGTACAAGGGCCATCCGCTGTACCGCTGGAGCATGGACCACAAGGCGGGCGATGCGGGCGGCGACGGCATGGGCGGAATGTGGCACGTCGCGCGGCCGTGACGGCGCGGCCATGCGCGAGGCATCCGGATGAGCTACGAATCGGACCTGCTGGTGTGGCTGCCGCGTCTCACGCGGTATGCGCGCGCGCTGACGGGCGACCCTGCCTGGGCAGACGATCTGGTGCAGGACACGCTCGAGCGCGCGCTGAACAAGCCGCCGCGTATCGACGGCAATCTCTGCGCGTGGCTGCTGACGTTGCTGCGTCACCGCTTCATCGACCAGCTGCGCGCGCGGCGCGAGATCGCGGTCGATGACGCGACGGCGCCCTGGCAGACGATGGCCGCGCCCGCGGGCGAGATCAGCGGGCTGCTGCTGCGCGACGTGCAGCGCGCGCTGTACCGGCTGCCCGTCGAGCAGCGCGAGGTGCTGCTGCTGGTGGCGCTGGAGGAGCTGACCTACCAGGAGGCCGCGCAGGTGCTGGCGGTGCCGGTGGGCACGGTGATGTCGCGGCTCGCGCGGGCGCGCGAGCACATGCGCGCGCTGCTGTCGGACGAGCAGTCCGGACACGGCGCCGCGACGCTACGGGTGATCAGGAAGGGATGATGGACGAATCGCGCAAGCCCTCGAACGAGCATGACGCCGACGTGTCGGCCCAGCTGCTGTCCGCGCTGCTGGACGGCGAACTGTCCGGCGCGGAGCGGCGCGAAGTGCTCGAACGCCTGCAGGCCAATCCGGAGGATGCCGAACGAATCGCGCATTACCGCGCGCAACGCGCCGCGCTGCAGGCGCTGTTTCCGCTGCCCGGCACCGCGCCGGCGCTGTTCGTGCAGCGCCGCGCGTCATGGCGGCGCGGCGTCGCGATCGGGCTCGGCGGGCTGGCGGCCGGCGTGCTGCTCGGCGTCGCGCTGCACGCCGGATGGACGGCGTTCGGCACGGACCCGGCGTTCGCCGCGCGCGCGGACGTCGCCTACGCGGTGTACGCGGTCGACCGCCAGCATCCGGTCGAAATCGGCGCCGGCGAGCCGGAGCGGCTCGCGGCATGGCTGTCGGCGCGCGTCGGCCGGTCGGTCAGCGCACCGTCGCTCGCCGAGTACGGCTACGCGCTGATCGGCGGCCGGCTGTTGCCCGGCGTGTCCGGTCCGGCCGCGCAGTTCATGTACCAACGCGCCGACGGCGAGCGCGTGACGCTGTACGCGACGGTCTTCACGGGGCCCGACCTGAAGCCGCGCGCGTTGCGCGCCGACGGCCGTCGCACCTATTTCTGGTCGGATCGCGGGATGGGCTATGCGCTGTCCGGCCGCGGCGACGAGCCGCGCCTGCGCGAGATCGCCATGGAAGCGTGTGGCGCGCTCGGCGGCTCGACGGACGCGTGGAAGGGGTGACGCCCGCGCGCTGCGCGGGAACGGAGGGTGCGATGCGGCGAGTGGCCCGGATCCTGTTGATCGCGCTGGCGGCCGGCGCGGGCGCCGCGCGTGCCGCCGAGGACGCGCCGGTACGCGTGCCGGTCGACGCCGACGGCGTGCAGCGGGTCGCGATCGTCGGCGGCAGCTACTTCTTCCGCCCGAACCACGTGATCGTGAAGGCGCGCGTGCCGGTCGAGCTGACGGTGTCGAGCGAGGCCGGCCTGATCTCGCACAATGTCGTGATCGACGCGCCGCAGGCCGGCATCGCGGTGCGCACCGGGCTGGCGACCACGCCGAAGACGCTCCGCTTCACGCCGACGCAGGCGGGCCGCTTCGCCTACTATTGCACGCATCGGCTGCTGTTCTTCAAGAGCCATCGTGATCGTGGCATGGAAGGCGTGCTGGAGGTCGAGGAGGCGCCGTGATTGCCGGATGGCTGGCCGCCGCCGCGCTGCTTGGAGCGAGCATGACCGCAGATCCCGTGACCGTCGCGCAGGAACGTTTCGAGCAGGCGAGCTCGTACCGGGCGACGATCCGCTCGTCGCCGCGGCAGGGCGGGCGCACCGAAATCCACTATGCGTACCGCAAGCCCGGCTACATCCGGATGGACTTCGTATCGCCGCATCACGGCGCGGTGCTGATCTACGATCCGCGCAGCGGCAAGGTGCGGCTGCGGCCGTTCGGCGCGCACGTGCCGCCGGCGCTGTCCTTGTCGCCGACCAATCCGCTCGTGCGCGACGCGAGCGGCCACCGGGTCGACCAGTCCGATGTCGGCGAGCTGCTGCGCAACGTGCGCGCGCTGCAGGAAGGCGGCGTGACCGTGACGCAAGGCGAGGAGACGGTCGGCGGCCGGGCCGCGCTGCGGGTGAGCGTCATCGGCGCGCCCGCGCACGCGGTGGCGGGCGTGCACCGTTACCAGCTGTGGCTCGACGCGCGCGACGGCTTTCCGTTGAAGGTCGTCAGCTTCGCGGACGGCGACGAGCAGCCGCTCGAAACCGTCACGCTCGACGAGCTCGAGATCGATGTCGCGTTCCCCGATCATTTCTTCGATCCCTGAATTCCCGACGCGCCGGAGGCGGCATGACTGAGTACCGGTTTTCGACGACGTGGCGGGTGGACGCGCCGTTGGCGGCGGTCTGGCACGCGATCTACCAGGCCGACCGGTGGCCGGCGTGGTGGAAGGGCGCGGAGCGCACCGTCGAGGTCGAGCACGGCGACGCGCACGGCGTCGGCGCGCTGCATCGGTACACGTGGAAGGGCGCGCTGCCGTACCGGCTCACCTTCGACATGCGCGTGCTGCGGGTCGAGCCGATGCATTCGCTGGAAGGCCGTGCGAGCGGCGCGGTCGAGGGCCACGGGCGCTGGTCGTTCGCGGACGACGGCGAGCGCACGGTCGTTCGCTACGAGTGGCACATCCGCACGCACGTGCGCTGGATGAACTGGCTCGCGCCGCTCGCCCGCCCGCTGTTCAAATGGAATCACGACGTCGTGATGCGCGAGGGCGCGCGCGGGCTCGCGCGGTGGCTGGGCGCGTGCGTCGAATCGGACGGCCGTGCGTTCCTGCCCGCCGCCGGAGCGTGCTGCGCGGATTCGCAGGGCGGCCCCGCGGGCCGCGCGTGACGCGGGCGGCAGGGCTGTCGGCGACGCCTTGTCCCCCTGTCGGCGAATCCCTACATGAAGGCCGGCATAAATATGACGTGAAGATCAGCATTCGACGATTTGATTCCCGTCAACGGTTGCCGATACTTTCCTCACAACAAACGCATTTCGTGTTTCGTCCGACGAGATCGAGCCCGCCTCGAAGCGAGCCCGAATCCCGCACAACGGACGCCTTCGTGCCCCGCTCCGCAATCGAACGCCGCATGAGGCTTGGGTGGCTGGATTCTCCCCTGTCGAACCAGCAGCTTCATTCCCGGCATCGCACAACGAAACGGAGACCGACATGAGCCGCGCAGCACGAGACCTGATCGAATTGCAACGCCTCGCCCAAAGCGGCGCAGGCGCGCTGACCCAGCATCTTTTACGTGAACTGGCGAAGAATCTCATCGCCGCGGGCGTGGCCGACTCGCGCGGTGGATGTTGAGCGCGCCGCGCCCGGCGCGCGGCGATCGAACGGACGGCACACCGGCGGAGGGCGCCGGTCGAACGGGGTGATACAGCCTGAACGGAGAGAAGACGTGAACAACAGCGAAACGCTTGACTCGATCCGTGAAATCAACATTTCTTACCTGATGCTCGCGCAGCGGATGCTGCGCGACGACCGCGAGGCCGGCATGTTCCGGCTCGGGCTGTCGGCGCCGCTCGCCGAGTTGCTGTCCACGCTGACGCTCGCGCAGACGACGCGGCTCGCGGCCTGCGACCAGCTGCTGTGCGGCTTCCGGTTCGGCGACCACGCGATGCTGTCCGCGCTCGCCATGTCGCCGAAGCACGCGGACGTGGCGCACACGCATGCGGCGATCCTGCTCGCGGGGCAGCCGGCCGCGCAATTCTCGTGAGGGGCGACCATGTCGAACCCGAGCCTCATCGCGTACGCGCGCGAGGTGTCGCGCGCGGTCGACCTGATCGAACTCGGCGCCCGCATGCAGCTGCTCGAATCCGAGCTTTCGCTGTCGCGCGAGCGCCTGACCCGGCTTTATCGTGAAGTGCGGGGAGCGTCGCCGCCGAAGGGCATGCTGCCTTCGTCGGCCGACTGGTACATGACGTGGCGCGCGAACATCCATGCATCCTTGTTCTACAACACGTACCTGTTCCTGAAGGACGAGGCGTGCTGCTCGCATCTCGATGCGCTGACGAAGGGCTACCGGCTGTACCGCGAGCACTGCGAGCATGCGGACATGGACGTCGAGCTCGACCTGACGCGCGCGTGGACGCTCGTGCGCTTCTTCAACGGCGGGATTCTGCAGATGGCGCAATGTCATCGCTGCGGCGGCAAGTTCGTCGCGCACAAATATGATCTGCCCGGGCGCGGCACGTGCGTGATCTGCCAGCCGCCCGCGCGCGCGGGCAAGATGACCCGGCAGACGATGCATTGAGAGGCGGCGCACCGGCCCGGTAAATCGGGCCTGACCGGTGCGTTTCCGGCTGAAAATCCGCGCATGCGACCGCTGCGATCGACCCGGTATCCGCCGCCTGCGCGGGGATCCGACACCCCGTGCTTACCCTGTGTCAGATCGGGCCCTGAATGCCGGCGTGGGTGGCCGAAGGCCCGGTCCTGGCTGGGTGTTCTCGTGGTATCCCCATGTTTTTAAAAGGCATTCAAGGCGACCGGAGGGGCGTCGCACGGCCTTGCGCCCGGCCAAAAAAACTGCGTCTCCCCCTTCTTGAATTTGTCAAAACCCGTCCATATAATTAGCACTCGCTGCACGAGAGTGCTAACAATTCTCCGCCTGGCGTTGTGCCGGGCGGATTCCCAAAGCGTTCTTCAATCTCAGTCAAGAGAGGAGTGAATATGAACCTTCGTCCTTTGCACGATCGCGTGATCGTCAAGCGCCTGGATCAGGAAACCAAGACCGCCTCGGGCATCGTGATCCCCGACGCCGCTGCTGAAAAGCCGGACCAGGGCGAAGTCCTGGCCATCGGCCCGGGCAAGCGCGACGACAAGGGCGCGCCGATCGCGCTCGACGTGAAGGTCGGCGATCGCGTCCTGTTCGGCAAGTACGCTGGTCAGACCGTCAAGGTCGACGGCCAGGAACTGCTGGTGATGCGCGAAGAAGACATCATGGCCGTGGTCAACGCGAAGTAAGCGTCCACCGACGGAACATATTCCCAAGAATCCAAGGAGTTAGAAGATGGCAGCTAAAGACGTCGTATTCGGCGATTCCGCCCGTTCGAAGATGGTCGAAGGCGTGAACATTCTCGCCAACGCAGTGAAGGTCACGCTGGGTCCGAAGGGCCGCAACGTCGTCCTCGAGCGCAGCTTCGGCGGCCCGACGGTCACCAAGGACGGTGTGTCGGTCGCGAAGGAAATCGAGCTGAAGGACAAGCTCCAGAACATGGGCGCGCAAATGGTCAAGGAAGTTGCTTCCAAGACCAGCGACAACGCAGGCGACGGCACGACGACGGCAACCGTCCTCGCGCAATCGATCGTTCGCGAAGGCATGAAGTACGTCGCATCGGGCATGAACCCGATGGACCTGAAGCGCGGCATCGACAAGGCAGTCGCAGCGGCTGTCGAAGAGCTGAAGAAGATCAGCAAGCCGTGCACGACCAACAAGGAAATCGCACAGGTCGGCTCGATCTCGGCGAACAGCGACACGTCGATCGGCGATCGCATCGCTGAAGCGATGGACAAGGTCGGCAAGGAAGGCGTGATCACCGTCGAAGACGGCAAGTCGCTGGCCGACGAGCTGGACGTCGTCGAAGGCATGCAATTCGACCGCGGCTACCTGTCGCCGTACTTCATCAACAACCCGGAAAAGCAAGTCGCCGTTCTGGACAACCCGTTCGTGCTGCTGCACGACAAGAAGGTGTCGAACATCCGCGATCTGCTGCCGGTGCTCGAGCAAGTCGCGAAGGCTGGCCGTCCGCTGCTGATCATCGCTGAAGACATCGAAGGCGAAGCGCTCGCAACGCTGGTCGTCAACAACATCCGCGGCATCCTGAAGACCGTTGCGGTCAAGGCGCCTGGCTTCGGCGATCGTCGCAAGGCGATGCTGGAAGACATCGCGATCCTGACGGGCGGCCAGGTGATCGCCGAAGAAACCGGCCTGACGCTCGAGAAGGCAACGCTGGCAGAACTGGGCCAGGCGAAGCGCATCGAAGTGGGCAAGGAAAACACGACGATCATCGACGGCGCAGGCGAAGCCGTGAACATCGAAGCACGCGTGAAGCAAGTGCGCGCGCAAATCGAAGAAGCGACGTCGGACTACGACCGTGAAAAGCTGCAAGAGCGCGTGGCCAAGCTGGCCGGCGGTGTTGCAGTGATCAAGGTCGGCGCTGCGACCGAAGTCGAAATGAAGGAAAAGAAGGCACGTGTCGAAGACGCACTGCACGCAACGCGCGCAGCTGTGGAAGAAGGCATCGTTGCAGGTGGCGGCGTTGCGCTGATCCGTGCACGCACCGCGATCGCGGCCCTGACCGGCGCGAACGCCGACCAGAACGCCGGCATCAAGATCGTGCTGCGCGCAATGGAAGAGCCGCTGCGCCAGATCGTCACGAACGGCGGCGAAGAAGCGAGCGTCGTGGTGGCGGCAGTTGCTGCAGGCAAGGGCAACTACGGCTACAACGCAGCGACGGGCGAGTACGTCGACATGGTCGAGGCTGGCGTGGTCGACCCGACCAAGGTGACGCGCACCGCACTGCAGAACGCAGCTTCGGTTGCAGGCCTGCTGCTGACGACGGACGCAGCCGTTGCAGAACTGCCGAAGGAAGACGCACCGATGCCGGGCGGCATGCCGGGCGGCATGGGCGGCATGGGCATGGACATGTAATCGACCTCGGTCGATGCGGTCCGGAACGCGCAGCGATGCGCGTTCCAGCCAAAAGAAAAGACCCGCAGCGATGCGGGTCTTTTTTTGTTTGCGTCGGGCGATCGTCGCGGGCGGCGCCCCGGGCAACGGGGCCCCGGGGCATTCAATGCCGGTGCGACGTCCTCGACAGCGCATCCGGCGTCGCGGCGGGCGGCGACGCGTCGTCGTCGTTGCTGCGGGCCCAGAAGAAGCGATCCGGCAGATACGCGCCCATTCCCGGCCGGAACGCGTCGCGCACGGCCTGGTACAGGTATTCCTGCGCCTCGCGCACCGCTTCGGGCGGCTCCTGGCCGTTGGCGAGCAGCGCGGCGATCGCCGCGCCGAGCGTATCGTTGAGGCCCATCAGCCGGTGCGGCGTACGGTCCCACATGTCCTCGCGGATCTGGCCTTCCTCGCCGTACAGCGTATTGACGAGCCGGTGCGAGCCGGATTCGGTCGCGAGCACGTATTCGCAGCCCTGCGACAGCAGATGCGACAGCGCGGCGTCGAGGTTCGGCGCTTCCGCGTCGCCGTCCGGCTGCGCGAGCGCGATGAGCGTCGCGTGGTCGGCGACCAGCAGCGTCGTCTGCGGCGCGAGCAGGTCGGCGATCGACTCGCGCAGGTCGTCGGCGGCGAGCACGTGTTCGTCGTCGAGCGTGAAATCGGGCGTGAGCACGAGCGGCACGCCGTCGTAATCGGCGACCACCTCGGCGATCGCGCTCACGACTTCCGCGCGCGTGGCCGCGCCGATCTTGAACGCGGCGACCGGCATGTCCTCGAGCAGCATCCGCGCCTGCGCGGCGACGACGTCGGGATCGAGGCCGGTCACTTCGTCGCAGGCGGCCGAGTCGCGCACGGTGTAGCCCGTCAGGACGGACACGCCGTGACAGCCCATGCTCGCCAGGGTCATCAGATCGGCTTGGAGGCCGGAGCCGCCGGTGGGATCGGACAGGCCGAAGGTGAGAACGATCGGAGGGGCGTTGCTGGACATGGACAAATGGGGCAAGAAAAGACGGGGAGCGGGCGGACCGCACCGGCCTGGTGCGGCCTTTGCAGCCATTATGAGGCGGAATCCGGCGGATCGAGCGGATTTTTTAGCGCACCGCAATGCAAACGCGCGACTAGAGCGCGATCGCTAGGCAGTCCGGCCCTGACACGGTACCATCATGGCTCCCGAATTTACCGACCCTCCCGACGCGGCTTAAGATGGAATACAAGAGCTGGATGTGCCTGATTTGTGGCTGGATTTACGACGAAGAAGCCGGACTGCCGGAAGAGGGCATTGCCCCGGGCACGCGCTGGGAAGACGTCCCGATCAACTGGACCTGCCCGGAGTGCGGCGCGCGCAAGGAAGACTTCGAGATGGTCCAGATCTGACCGGACCGTCGCTTCAGGACATTCCGCTCGGGCCTCGCGTGCCGCCGGCGCCATTGCGCCGCCGCCGCGAGCGGCTTGGCCATCACCTGCGCGAGTGTCCCCGATGTCCGATCCGGCAGTAATCCCCGTCATTGATGCACTGCCCAACCCGCGCGGCGGGGCGGTGCGAGCGGCCGACGCGTGGCTCGCGACGGCCGATGCGGCGCTCGAGCGCCGCGCCGACGCGGCCGCGCCGCTGTCGGCCGCCGCCGCCGTGCTGGCCGAAGCCGGCTGGCTGCCGGCGGCCCGCTTCGCGGGCCAGCTGGCCGAAGCTGCGGCGCTGGCCGCCACCGAGCCGACTTCCGCCGAATGCCGGGCCGCGCTGCGGGCATTCCGCGCCGCGCTTGAGCGGCACAACCTGCGCGAGCTCGCCTGCTCGCCGCTCCTGTTCGACCACTATCGCGCGCTGCGTGCGCAATGCGCGGCGGACCTGCGCGTGCACGTGCCGCACGACGTGCTCGCGCTCGTCGGCCGCACGGTGCCGCCGGCGTCGCTGCGCGTGCTGCCGGCGGCGGCCGTCGCGCGGCTGCGCGCGCGCTACGAGCAGGCGCTGCTCGCCGTGCTGCGCGGGCAGCATGCGCCACCGGAGGCGGCGCTCGATGCGCTCGACGCCTGCATGGCCGAGCTGGCCGACGACACGCCCTACGACTACTGGCGGCTCGCTGCCGCGTGCCTGCGCGCGCTGCGTGCGAGCTGCGCGGCCGAGCTGAAGCGCTTTCTCGCGCGCACGAACCTGCTGCTCGGCGAGCACGCGCAGGGCCGCCGGGCCGCGCCGCCCGAGCTCGTGCGCGAGACGGCCGCGCTGCTTTGGCGGGATTTCGCGCTGTTCGGCGCGGCGGCCGAAGACGTCGCGCTCGTCGACGTGCTGCACGATTACGGCTTGACGGTCGACTGGCACGTGGCCGGCACCCCGGCGTCCGAGGCGCTGTGGGAAGCCGGTGCCGCGCGCGCCGAGCGGGAGGCGGTCACGGTGGCGCCGACCCGCGCGCTCGGCGTCGTGACCGTCAACGCGCATGCGTATGAGGATTTCCTGCAGACCGCCGATGCGTCGATGGCCGACCTGGCGGCCGACCCGGCCAGGGCCGACGCGGGCACCGCGTGGCGGGCGGCCGAGGCGGCCTACCGCGTCGGCGCGGCTGCCTGCGCGCTCGGCCTCGGCCACGCGGCGCTGCTGGCCGATACGCTCGGCCTCGCGTGGCGCCGCGCCGCGCACGGCGTGCCGCCGACCGAAGCCGGCCTCGCGGCGCACCGTCACGCGTCCGACATGCTGCGCGCGGCGCTGCTCAAGATCGCGGCGGGCGTCGCGCCGCCGGACCTGACCGCCGCGAGCGAAGCGCTCGGCGCGGCGCTCGGCCGGGCCGGGCCCGGATGACCCCGGCACCCTGCGGCGGCCGGGGCCGCGCCCCCCGGCAACGCACTGCCGTGCGCCCGCGCGCGCGTGTTAGAGTGCCGCGTGATCCGTGCGCGCCGTTGCCAGCGCGGCGCGGCGTTGCTTGTTGATCGCGGCCTCGATCAGGCTGCGGCGTCTTTGCTAAAATTCAAACCATGTCAAAGCCTTCCGATCGCATCAACCTGACCAACCAGTTCCTGATCGCCATGCCGAACATGGCCGATCCGACGTTCTCGGGAACGGTGGTGTACCTTTGCGATCACAGCGAGCGCGGCGCGCTCGGCCTCGTCATCAACCGCCCGACCGACATCGACCTCGAATCCCTGTTCAACCGCATCGACCTGAAGCTCGACATCGAGCCGCTGCTGCACATCCCGGTGTATTTCGGCGGCCCGGTGCAGACGGAGCGCGGCTTCGTGCTGCACGAGCCGGTCGAGGGCGCGAACTACAACTCGTCGATGTCCGTCGAGGGCGGGCTGGAGATGACCACGTCGAAGGACGTGCTCGAGGCGGTCGCGACGGGCACCGGCCCGAAGCGCTTCCTGCTGACGCTCGGCCATGCGGGCTGGGGCGCGGGGCAGCTCGAGGAAGAGATTTCCCGCAACGGCTGGCTGACCGTCGCCGCCGATCCGCGGATCGTGTTCGACACCCCGGCCGAGGAGCGCTTCGAGGCGGCCCTTGGCCTGCTCGGCGTCAGTTCGTCGATGCTGTCCGGCGAGGCAGGGCACGCATGAACGGCACGAGCGCGCGCGACGCGACGCTCCTGGCGTTCGACTACGGCGAGAAGCGCATCGGGGTGGCGATCGGCAATGCGCTGACGCGCTCGGCCCGCGCACTCGTCGTGATCCCCAACCTGAACCGCGAGCACCGCTTCAAGGCGGTCGGCGACCTGCTGGCCGAATGGCAGCCGGACGCGCTCGTCGTCGGCCTGCCGATGCATCCGGACGGCACGCCGCACGACATGACGCAGCAGGCCAAGCGCTTCGGCAACCAGCTGAACGGCCGCTTCGGTCTGCCGGTCACCTGGGTCGACGAGCGCTATTCGTCGGTCGAGGCCGACGCGGCGCTGCGCGCGCGCGACGTGCGCGGCCGCGCGCGCGCCGACATGCTCGATGCGGAAGCCGCGCGCGTCATCCTTCAACAGTATCTCGATCAATTGTCCGACCATGAGCAACATTGATGCCGAGGCGCTATACCGCGTCCTGCTCGACCAGATCCGCGCCGCATATGGCGCGGCCTTCGCCGACGCGGGCGGCCCCCGGCTCGCCGGCATTCACAGCGGCGGCGCATGGCTGGCCGAGCGGCTCGCGCGCGATCTCGGCGCGCCGGCTTTCGGCGTCATAAACGTCGCGCTGCACCGCGACGACTACGCGAAGAAGGGCCTGCACAGCCAGGCGAGCCCGACGTCGCTGCCGTTCGACGTCGACGGCGCGCGCATCGTGCTCGTCGACGATGTCCTGTATACCGGGCGCACCGTGCGCGCGGCGCTCAACGAACTGTTCGACTACGGCCGCCCGGCCGCGGTCGAGCTGGCGGTGCTGGCCGACCGCGGCGGCCGCGAGCTGCCGGTGGCCGCGCGGTTCGCCGGCGGCACGCTCGACGTGCCGGCCGACGCGACCCTCGTGCTCGCGCGCGGCGACGCCGCGCATTTCACGCTGCGCGTCGAAGCACGCGGCGACTGAGCGCACCGAATCCGGATCCCGGGCCGCCGGCGAGTGCCGCGGCCCGTTTGTACAAGTTGGAATCACGCACACCATGACCACCGACACCACTGGCCGCGCCGGCAATCCCGCCGCGGCCGAGCGCCCCGAGCGATTCCGCTACGGCTTCCTGAAGGGCAACCCGCAGCTCACCAAGAACGGCGAGCTGAAGCACCTGCTGTCGATCGAGGGCCTGCCGCGCTCGATCGTCAACCACATCCTCGATACCGCCGAGCAGTTCGTCAGCGTGACGGACCGCGAAGTGAAGAAGGTGCCGCTGCTGCGCGGCAAGTCGGTGTTCAACCTGTTCTTCGAGAACTCGACGCGCACCCGCACCACCTTCGAGATCGCCGCGACGCGCCTGTCGGCGGACGTGCTGAACCTGAACATCAACGCGTCGTCGACGAGCAAGGGCGAATCGCTGCTCGACACGATCAACAACCTGTCGGCGATGCACGCCGACCTGTTCGTCGTGCGCCACGCGTCGAGCGGCGCGCCGTACCTGATCGCCGAGCACTGCGCGCCGCACGTGCACGTGATCAACGCGGGCGACGGCCGCCATGCGCACCCGACGCAGGGCCTGCTCGACATGTACACGATCCGCCACTACAAGCGCGACTTCACGAAGCTGCGCGTGGCGATCGTCGGCGACATCCTGCATTCGCGCGTCGCACGCTCGGACATCCACGCGCTCACCACGCTCGGCGTGCCGGAAGTGCGCGCGATCGGCCCGCGCACGCTGCTGCCCGGCGGCCTCGAGCAGATGGGCGTGAAGGTGTTCCACAACCTCGACGAAGGCTTGAAGGGCGTCGACGTGATCATCATGCTGCGCCTGCAGAACGAGCGGATGAGCGGCGCGCTGCTGCCGTCCGCGCAGGAGTATTTCAAGAGCTGGGGGCTGACGCCCGAGCGCCTCGCGCTCGCCGCGCCGGACGCGATCGTGATGCACCCGGGCCCGATGAACCGCGGCGTCGAGATCGATTCGCAGGTCGCGGACGGCCCGCAGTCGGTGATCCTCAACCAGGTCACGTTCGGCATCGCCGTGCGGATGGCGGTGATGGGCATCGTCGCCGGCAACAACGACTGAGCCCGCGCGCCACGCCTCCCTTTTACGCATTCAACGCATTCACAGACAGCGCATGAAGATTCATATCAAAGGCGGCACGCTGATCGACCCGGTCGCCGGCACCGAGCGGCAGGCCGACGTTTTCGTCGCGGCGGGCAAGATCGCCGCGATCGGCACGGCGCCGGCCGAATTCAACGCCGCGAAGACGATCGACGCAACGGGCATGATCGTCGCGCCCGGCTTCGTCGACCTGTGCGCGCGGCTGCGCGAGCCGGGCTACGAGCACAAGGCGACGCTCGAATCCGAGATGGCCGCGGCCGTCGCGGGCGGCGTGACGAGCCTCGTCTGCCCGCCCGACACCGACCCCGTGCTCGACGAGCCTGGCCTCGTCGAGATGCTGAAGTACCGCGCGAGCAACCTGCGCCAGGCGAACGTCCATCCGCTCGGCGCGCTGACGGTCGGCCTCAAGGGTGAAGTCATCACCGAGATGGTCGCGCTGACCGAGTCGGGCTGCGTCGGCTTCACGCACGCGAACGTGCCGGTGCGCGACACGCAGGTGCTGCTGCGCGCGCTGCAGTACGCGAGCACCTACGGCTTCACCACGTGGCTGCGCCCGATCGATGCGTTCATCGGCCGCGGCGGCGTCGCGGCGAGCGGCCCGCTCGCGTCGCGGCTCGGCCTGTCCGGCGTGCCGGTCGCGGCAGAGACGATCGCGCTGCACACGATCTTCGAACTGATGCGCGTGACGGGCGCGCGCGTGCACCTCGCGCGGTTGTCGTCGGCGGCCGGTCTCGCGCTCGTGCGCGCGGCGAAGGCCGAGGGGCTGCCCGTCACCTGCGACGTCGGGGTGAACCACCTGCACCTGATCGACGTCGACATCGGCTATTTCGATTCGCAATTCCGCCTCGATCCGCCGCTGCGCAGCGAACGCGACCGCGAGGCGATCCGCGCGGCGCTCCTCGACGGCACGATCGACGCGATCTGCTCCGATCACACGCCGGTCGACGACGACGAGAAACTGCTGCCGTTCGACGAGGCCACGCCCGGCGCGACCGGCCTCGAGCTGCTGCTGTCGCTGACGGTGAAGTGGGCCGACGAAGCCGGCGTGCCGCTCGTGCAGGCGCTCAAGCGCATCACGTGCGCACCGGCCGACGTGCTTAAGCTGCCGGCCGGGCGCGTGAACGAGGGCGGCGCGGCCGACCTGTGCGTGTTCGATCCGCGCGCGCACTGGCGCGTCGAGCCGCGCGGCCTGAAGAGCCAGGGCCACAACTCGCCGTTCCTCGGCTATGAACTGCCCGCCCGCGTGCGTGCGACGCTCGTCGCCGGGCAGGTTGCGTTCGAGAACTGATCCAGCCGGAACGCGCCATGACTGCCCTTCGCAAGCTGCGCCTCGTTGTTCACCTGCTGCGCGGGATGGCGATCGTCGCGCTGCGCTTCTCGCGCGTGACGCCCGCGCACCGCGCCGAGATCACGCGGCGCTGGTCGCTGAAGCTGTTGCGGATCTGCGGGATGCGTCTCGTCGTCCACAACGACGGCGCGCGCCTCGATTCGAGCGCGCTCGTCGTCGGCAACCACATCTCGTGGCTCGACATCTACGCGATCAACGCGTGGCGGCCGACGCCGTTCGTGTCGAAGGCGGAGGTGCGCCAGTGGCCGGTGGTCGGCTGGCTCGCCGAGCAGCTCGACACCGTGTTCCTGCAGCGCGAGAAGCGCACCGAAGCGATGCGGATCATGCACGAGATGGCCGAGCGCCTGCGCAACGGCGGGCTGATGTGCGTGTTTCCGGAGGGCACCACGTCGGACGGCCAGGGCCTGCTGCCGTTCCACGCGAACCTGTTCCAGGCGGCAGTGTCCGCCGGCTGCGCGGTGCAGCCGGTCTGCCTGATGTACGAGGACGCGCAGGGCCGCCAGTCGGTCGCGCCCGCGTATGTCGGCGACCTGTCGCTCGGCACGTCGCTCGACATGGTGCTGCGCGGCGGGCCGCTGGTCGCGCACCTGTATGTGTGCGACCCGATCGCGCCGGGCGGCGACCGGCGCGTGACGTCCGCGGCCGCGCGGGATGCGATCGCGGCGGCGCTCGAAACGATGCAGGCGAGCGCCGGACGGCCTGCGGCCGAGGCGCTTGCGCAGCTCGCGAAGGATGCGTATCCGGCCACCGAAATCGGCGCGGGCGCGGCTTCGGACGGCGCGGCCGACGAGCCGGTGCCCGGCCGCGAAGGCTGAGCGCTGCTTCCGTCTTGTGTCTTACGTCGAACCGGCGCGGCGCGCCGGTTTTTTTCGCGATGCGGGCGCGGCTGCGGCCCATGCCGCGGCCGCACCCGCGCGTTCACTCCCCGGGCGTGCGGCACGCCTCGCACTGCACCTGCGTGACGGTGCGCGCGGCCGGGTCCGCCGTCAGGCGCACGGCCGACAACTGATTCCCCCACACGCAGCCCGAATCGAGCGCGACGACGTTGTCGCGCAGCATCAGGCCGAGCGCGGCCCAGTGCCCGAACACGACCGTCACGTCTTCGGTGCGGCGCCCGGGCACGTCGAACCACGGCAGGTAGCCGGGCGGCGCGTTGTCGGGGCCGCCGTTCGCGCGGAACTCCATTGCGCCGTCCGGTGTGCAGAAGCGGATGCGCGTGAACGCGTTGAACGCGACGCGCATCCGGTCGCGCTTCTTCAGGTTCGGGTGCCACTGGTTCGGATCGTTGCCGTACAGGTGCTGCAGCGTGTCGCGCCAGTCGGGCGCGCGCAGCGCGCGCTGCAGCTCGTCGGCGAGTTCCAGCGCGAGCGTGGTGTCCCATTGCGGCAGCACGCCCGCGTGGACCAGCAGCATCCCCTGCTCGAAGTGCGCGAACGGGCGATGGCGAACCCATTCGAGCAGCGCCTCGGCGTCCGGCGCGTCGACGATCTCGCCGATCGTGTCGCCCGGGCGCTCGGTGCGGATGCCGGCCGCGACCGCCAGCAGGTGGAGGTCGTGGTTGCCGAGCACGACGGTGGCGCGGGGGCCGAACTCGACCAGCGCGCGCAATGCGGCGAGGGAGGCCGGGCCGCGATTGACGACGTCGCCGGCGACCCACAGCGGGGTGTCGGACGGGATCGCGAGTTGCTCGGTCAGTGACTGGAACGCCGAGTGGCAGCCTTGGATGTCGCCGATGGCGATGGGGGGAGGGGTCATGGGGTCGGTGGTTGCAATTCGAGGCGAGGCGACGGAACGGTGACGGTGGCGGTAGGCCGCGCGCCGTCCTTGTTTCACTTCAAGGCATTGATTTCACGACAATTGCATCCTGTGATCGGGGTCCGGAGCGCTATTTCAAGTTGTTAGCGCCGTGGCTGTCGCAGGGTGCAGTTTCTTATAATTGTCGCTTTCCTCACAAAAATTGGCATTTCGCGGCTTTGAGGTCATAGTGACCGGTTAAAATTCTGGCCTGCTATCGCCGGGGCGTCGAGACGCCCGCGCGGCAAGCGTCCGGCCGGGCTGACGGCATATTTCTAAAGGGAGCCACATGATCCTGGTTACGGGCGGTGCGGGTTTTATTGGTGCCAATTTCGTTCTCGACTGGCTGCGCCACGTCAACGAACCCGTGCTCAATGTCGACAAGCTGACCTATGCGGGCAACCTGCGCACGCTGCAGTCGCTGCAGGGTAATCCGAACCACGTGTTCGCGCGTGTCGACATCTGCGATCGTGCCGCGCTCGATGCGCTGTTTGCCGAGCACCAGCCGCGCGCGGTCGTGCATTTTGCCGCGGAAAGCCACGTCGATCGTTCGATCCACGGCCCTGCCGATTTCGTGCAGACCAACGTCGTCGGCACCTTCACGCTGCTCGAAGCGGTGCGCGCGCACTGGAGCGCGCTCGACGCGGCCGGCCAGGCCGCGTTCCGGTTCCTGCACGTGTCGACTGACGAGGTGTTCGGCTCCCTGTCGCCGACCGATCCGCAATTCTCCGAGACCACGCCGTACGCGCCGAACAGCCCGTATTCCGCGACGAAGGCCGGCTCCGACCATCTCGTGCGCGCGTATCACCACACGTACGGGCTGCCGGTGCTGACGACCAACTGCTCGAACAACTACGGCCCGTACCAGTTTCCGGAAAAGCTGATCCCGCTGGTGATCGCGAACGCGCTCGCCGGCAAGCCCCTGCCGATCTACGGCGACGGCCAGAACGTGCGCGACTGGCTCTATGTCGGCGACCACTGCGGCGCGATTCGCGAAGTGCTCGCGCGCGGCACGCCGGGGGAAACGTACAACGTGGGCGGGTGGAACGAGAAGACGAACCTCGAGGTCGTGCACACGCTGTGCGACCTGCTCGACGCCGCGCGGCCGAAGGCAGCGGGTTCGTATCGCGACCAGATCACGTATGTGACGGATCGGCCGGGGCATGACCGCCGCTACGCGATCGATGCGCGCAAGCTCGAACGCGAACTCGGCTGGAAGCCGGCCGAGACGTTCGAGACGGGGCTGGCGAAGACGGTCGACTGGTACCTCGACAACCAGGCGTGGGTGGACGAGGTCGCGTCGGGCGAATATCGCAAGTGGGTCGAGACCAACTACGCGCAGCGCGCGTGAGGACATCGTCGATGACACGCAAAGGCATCATTCTCGCCGGCGGATCCGGCACGCGGCT
This sequence comes from Burkholderia sp. SRS-46, assembly GCF_004343775.1. Lineage (GTDB taxonomy): Bacteria > Pseudomonadota > Gammaproteobacteria > Burkholderiales > Burkholderiaceae > Burkholderia. The sequence continues at coordinate 135,504 of NZ_PTXL01000001.1, forward strand.
GTATCCGATCACGCACGTCGTATCGAAGCAGCTCCTGCCGGTGTACGACAAGCCGATGATCTACTATCCGCTGTCGACGCTGATGGTGGCGGGCATCCGCGACGTGCTGATCATCTCGACGCCGCAGGACACGCCGCGTTTCGAGGCGATGCTCGGCGACGGCAGCCAGTGGGGGATGAACATCCGGTACGCGGTGCAGCCGTCGCCGGACGGCCTGGCGCAGGCGTTCATCATCGGCCGCGAATTCGTCGGCAACGACCCGTCGGCGCTGATTCTCGGCGACAACATCTTCTATGGCCACGATCTCGCGAAGCAGCTGATGCGCGCGAACGCGCGGGAGCAGGGCGCGACGGTGTTCGCGTATCACGTGCAGGATCCGGAGCGCTATGGCGTGGTCGAGTTCGACCAGGCGTTTCGCGCGCTGTCGATCGAGGAGAAGCCGGACACGCCGCGTTCGAACTACGCGGTGACCGGGCTGTACTTCTACGACAACCAGGTGTGCGACATCGCGGCCGGGATTCGGCCGTCCGCGCGCGGCGAGCTCGAGATCACCGATGTGAACCGGCACTATCTCGCGCGCGGCGCGCTGGATGTCGAGATCATGGGGCGCGGGTTCGCGTGGCTCGATACGGGCACGCATGATTCCCTCGTCGATGCGTCGATGTTCATCGCGACGCTGCAGAAACGCCAGGGCCTCGTCGTGTCCTGTCCGGAAGAGATCGCCTACCGGCGCGGCTGGATCGACGCGGAGCAGGTCCGCAAGCTCGCGGCGCCGCTGAACAAGAATGCCTACGGCCAGTATCTGATCAATATTCTCAAGGACTCCGTGGCATGGGAATTGAAGTAACCGCCACCTCGCTGCCGGACGTGAAGCTCATCGCGCCGAAGGTCTTCGGCGATGCGCGAGGTTATTTCTTCGAGAGCTTCAATGCGCGCGACTTCGCCGGCCAGGTGCAGGCCGGCGTCGAGTTCGTGCAGGACAATCAATCGCGTTCGGCGCGCGGCGTTCTGCGCGGGCTGCATTATCAGCTCCATCACCCGCAAGGCAAGCTCGTGCGGGTGCTGGAAGGCGAGATCTTCGACGTTGCCGTCGACCTGCGCAGGCGCTCGCCGACGTTCGGGCAGTGGACCGGCGTGCGCCTGTCCGCCGAGAACAAGCATCAGTTGTGGGTGCCCGCCGGCTTCGCCCATGGTTTCGTCGTGCTCTCGGAGAGCGCCCAGGTGTTCTACAAGACCACCGATTTCTGGCACCCGGAGCACGAGCGCAGCCTCGTGTGGAACGACCCGGACATCGGCATCGAATGGCCGATCGATTTCGAGCCGGTGTTGGCGGCCAAGGATGCGGCCGGCCAGCGCCTGGCGGATGCGGAGTGCTACGAGTGAGCGCCGCGACCGCACACGGGCAGCGCGTGATCCTGCTGACGGGCGCGAGCGGGCAGGTCGGCTTCGAGCTCGCCCGCAGCCTGCAGGGCCTCGGCCGCGTGATCCCGGTCGATCGCCATCGATTGAACCTGGCCGATCTCGACCAGGTGCGTCGCGTCGTGCGCGAGGTGAAGCCGGACCTGATCGTCAATCCCGCCGCCCATACGGCGGTCGACGCCGCGGAAACCGACGTCGACGCGGCGATGCGCATCAACGCCGAGGCACCGAGGGTGTTCGCCGAGGAGGCCGCTCGGATCGGCGCGAAGCTCGTGCATTACTCGACCGATTACGTGTTCGACGGCACCAAGTCCGGCAAGTACGTTGAAGACGATCGCGTGAATCCGCTGAACGTCTACGGCCGGAGCAAGCTGGCGGGTGAACAGGCGATCGCCGCCGCCGGCTGCGCTCACCTGGTGTTCCGCACGAGCTGGGTCTACGGATTGCGCGGCAAGAACTTCCTGCTGACGATGCTGAGGCTGGCGGCGGAGCGCGACGAATTGCGCGTGGTGGCCGATCAGCTGGGGGCGCCGACGTGGTCGGCGACCATCGCGGCGCTGAGCGCGCATGTGCTCGCGCAGGCGGTCGCCGGCGGCGGGCGCGACTGGGACGCATGGTGGGAGCGGCATCAGGGCCTCTACCATCTGACGGCTGACGGCGAGACTTCGTGGCATGGGTTTGCCGAGGCCATCGTCGAGATGGCGGGGCTCGCGAAGCGGCCGCGCGTCGAACCGATCGCGGGAGCGTCCTATCCGACGCCCGCGGCCCGGCCCGGGAATTCGCGCCTGTCGAACGACAAGTTCGCGGATGTGTTCGGCATCCGCGCGCCGCATTGGCGGGATGCGCTGGGCCAATGTCTTGCGGAGCGCTGAATCGTGCGGGGCCGGCGGCGGGATGTCGAAAAGTTCGACGGCGCGTCGCAGGCGTCCGTTGCGTTGACAAACTGACACGTCGTACGTGATACTTTTGAGATTAAGCTCAGGTTTCTTGCGGTTTTCCGCGAGCTCGCTCAACGTTCTACGTTTGGCGCGCGTCGGTCAGGGTAGCGTCCACCCGGCCCGGCCGTTGTTCCCAAGATCGTGCGCGGCTGGCCTTCCGGGGCTTCGGCCGGTGCGATTTCAGTGCGGGCGCTTGACGGCGCTTCTGCTCGTTGTCTTCGTCCATTCCATCAAACCAGTCGCCAGACTGATCTTTTGAACCACTGAGTGTGAAGTATTTAAACGCCGTAAATGACATCCGGGATGGATTGCGCAGCCGTGATCTCTGGCTGGCGCTGGGTATGCAGGACATTCGTCAGCGCTATCGCCGCTCGCTGCTCGGCCCGTTCTGGCTGACGATCAGCATGGCGGTGATGATCGGCGCGATGGGCCCGCTCTATGGCGCGCTGTTCAAGTACGATCCCGCCAGCTTCATCCCGCACCTCGCGCTCGGCCTGATCCTCTGGGGCTTCATGGCCGGCCAGATCGCCGACTTCGGCGAGGCGTTCTCGAACTCGACGAACTACCTGCGGCAGATGAAGCTGCCGCTGTCGATGTTCGTGTTCCGCGTGATGTGGCGCCACACGATCATCCTGGCGCACAACATTCTCGTCTTCGTGATCGTCTGGGCCGTCCTGCCGGTCCACCTGAATGCCAACCTGCTGATCTTGCCGCTGTCGATCCTGATCGTACTCGTCAACCTGTTCTGGATGGGTTGCGTGACGAGCATTTTCTGCACGCGCTATCGCGACATGCACCCGGTGATCAGCAATCTGGTGCAGGTGCTGTTCTTCGTGACGCCGATCATCTGGAAGGTCGACCAGTTGTCGCCGGAGCGCCAGCACCTGATTCACTTCAACCCGTTCTTCTACCTGCTCGAACTCATGCGCCAGCCGCTGCTGGGCCTGATGCCCGCCCCGGCGATCTGGATCGGTGCGATCGGCATGGCCGTGGTGGGGCTGGCGCTGGCGCTGGCGATGCTCGGCAAGCTGCGCCATCGCGTGACGTACTGGCTTTGACGGAGAGCATTCAACATGCATATTTCGCTTGAGAATGTCACCGTTCGTTTTCCGATTTACGACGCAAAGCATCGTTCGTTCAAACGCGCGGTGATGGCCGCGGCGACCGGCGGCCGGTTCGTCGGTTCTTCCGGTCATACGGTCGTGGAAGCCCTGCGCGACATCAACCTCGAGATCGCGCGCGGCGACCGCATCGCGCTGATCGGCGGCAACGGCGCCGGCAAGACGACGCTGCTGCGCGTGCTGGCGGGCGTCTACGAACCCGAGATCGGCAAGGTTCGCGTGCAGGGGCGGATTACGAGTCTGCTCGATTCGATGCTCGGCATGGACCTGGAGTCGACCGGCTACGAGAACATGTATCTGCGCGGGCTGTTTCTCGGCCTGAAGGCGAAGGAAATCGCGAAGCTCGCGGACGAAATCGCGGAATTCAGCGAACTCGGCGACTTCCTGAACGTGCCGGTGCGGACTTATTCGTCGGGCATGACGCTGCGCCTCGCGTTTTCGATCTCCACCGTCATCAAGCCGGAAATCCTGCTGATGGACGAATGGATGAGCGTCGGCGACGAGCACTTCAAGCACAAGGCCGAGGAGCGTCTGGAGCAGTTCGTGAGCGACGCGGGCATCCTGGTGATCGCGACGCACGACCACGGGCTCGCAGAGCGTCTCGCGACCCGCCGCATCACGATGGAGCACGGCACCATCGTGTCGGAAACGCGCTGACCCGCCGACGTGTGCGCCACACGCGCGCACGCCGGTTGCGGGAACTGTCGACTTGACGTCGGACCGACGCCAGGTCGACAGTCGTAATTGGCCACCTGTTTGGGACTCCGAACGCAACGAGGCAACGAGCCTCGGTGGTCGATCATGCTGGAAAAGGGTGCCGATTCATGGCCGCTTCGACATCGGCAATCGCCTCGCGGCGGCGCTTCCGTCTGGCGCATCGAAACGCGCCGGCCGCACGGAATTCCGAGCTCGCCGCACGGCGAACGCCGCAGCGATTTGCCTGTCCATCACGACGCCCGTGGCGACGATCCTTGCCTTGCCCACGTCTGACGATTCTTGATGCTTCCGGCCCTCAGGCTTCGCATGCCTGACTTGACACGCGTGTCTCGACCTGCGACGATTTCCGCTTGTTTTTCAGGTCGCTCCGACGAAAATCGCCACCGTGCGCGGTTCACTTACAGGTTGCCTACGCAAAGAGGCGGTTTGAATTCACGTGGCGTGAGGCAGCGACCTAGAGATAGATCATTCGTCATTCTGGGCGTCAGTTTTACCCCGACGTGTTGCAGGGCCGCCAGGCACTCGGTACGCGGATCCGATCGGCGCCGCGGCATATGAGCGAGTCGAAATTAAACGCACTGGATTTAACATGACGGACCACTATCTCAAACAGTATGCCGACGCCGGCCTGTACGTGATGCAGAATCGGCTTTCCCCGCCTGAGAACGGTCGTTTTCAATCATTTCCCCGCGCCAGCTGGGCCGCCGAGATCGAAGCCGCACCCCGCGCCGGTCTGCGTGGCATCGAATGGATCTTCGATCTGTACGGCGAAGGCGTCAATCCGCTGGAAACCGCGGCCGGCCGCAGCGAACTTCGCGATGCGCTGAAGGCGTCGAATGTCAGCGTCGTGTCGATCTGCGCCGACTATTTCATGGATTGCCCGCTGGTCCGCGTCGATACCGAGACCTACGAGAAGCGTCTCGCTACGCTCAAGTGGCTGATCTCCATCTGCCCGGAAATGGGCGTGACCCGCGTGGTCCTGCCGTTTGTCGACGCATCGAAGATGGTCGACAGCGCCGACAAGGAGCGGGTGCTTTCCGCATTGCACACGGTGTTGCCTGATGCCACCGCCGCAGCCGTGGAACTGCACCTCGAAGCCGATTTCAATCCGCAGGATTTCCGCGCGTTCCTCGCCGAGATCGAATCCCCGCTGGTCAAGGTGAACTACGACGCCGGCAACAGCGCGTCGCTCGGCTTTGCGCCCGCTCGCGAGTTCGAGGCCTACGGCGAGCGCGTCGGCAGCTTCCATATCAAGGATCGCGTGAACGGCGGCAGTACCGTGCCGCTCGGCACTGGCGATGCCGATTTCGCGGCGCTGCGCGCGGCGCTCATCGACGTCGACTACCGTGGCGATTTCGTCCTGCAAGTGGCGCGCGGCGAGCCGGGCGACGAAGTGGCATGGCTGCGCAAGGTGTCGGACGCCGCCTGCGCATGGCTGCGCGGCGATACGCCGGGCGGGCGCTGCACGATGTCGGGCGCGCAATAAACAGGAGCATGTATTGATGAAGGGCAAATCCGTTACTGACCTGTTCAGCCTCGAAAATCGCGTCGCGATCATCACCGGCGGTGGTGGCATGCTGGGTTATCAGCACGCCGCCGCGATTGCCGGCCTCGGCGGCATCCCCGTCCTGCTCGACATCAGTCGCGCCGGCCTCGACAAGAACAAGGCCTTGCTGCAAGGTGAGTTCGGTATCGATGCGCTGGTGATCGAGACCGACATCACGAGCCTCGACGCGATCGTCGAAGCGAAGCGACTCGTTCTCGATAAGCATCATCGCATCGATATCCTGATCAACAACGCGGCGAACAATCCGAAGGTGGAAGCCGGCGGCGTCAACTTCTCGCGTCTCGAGAATTTCCCGCGCGAGCAATGGCTGCAGGATATCGACGTCGGCCTCGGCGGCGCGTTCAATTGCGCGAAGGTGTTCGGCGCCCACATGGCCGGCACCGGCCAGGGCGGCGTGATCCTCAACATCGCGTCCGACCTGAGCGTCATCGCGCCGGATCAGCGCCTCTACCAGGTCGAAGGCCTCGCGCCGGATCAGCAGCCGGTGAAGCCCGTGACGTACTCGGTCGTCAAGCACGGCCTGGTCGGGCTGACCAAGTACCTCGCGACGTACTGGTGCGACCAGGGCGTTCGCTGCAACGCGTTGTCCCCGGGCGGCATCTACGCCGGCCAGAACGACGTGTTCGTGAGCCAGCTGGTCAAGCTGATCCCGATGGGGCGCATGGCGAACAACGACGAGTATTGCGGCGCAGTCGCTTTCCTCTGCTCGGATGCGTCCGCCTACATGAACGGCGTCAACCTCGTGGTCGACGGCGGCCGCAGCGTCTGGTGAACCCGACGCCGGCCAATCGGCACTGCCGCGCCGCGTCGGCGCGGGGTGCGGACGCCGTGTCCCATTCCAAAACCGAGGCCGCCATGCGCAAGCTGGCGGCCTCGCGAACGACTGCCGTTGCTCACGTGTGGAGCACGCGTCGACAGCCCATCACTGGCCACCCTCGGCCAACCTCCCGAACATTTTTTCCGGTATGACCAAACTTATGCGTGTTGCTGACTACATCATGGAACGCCTGGCTCTGCTCGGCGTGCGGCAAGTCTTCTTCCTGCCGGGCGGCGGCGCGATGCATCTGAACGATGCACTCGGCAAGCATCCGGATCTCGAGCCGATCGTGTGTCTGCACGAGCAGGCGGCCGGCATTGCCGCGGAAGGCGCGAGCAAGCTGCTCAGCGGCCCGAGCGCATGTCTCGTGACCAGCGGCCCGGGCGCGACCAACGTGGTGACGGCGACCCTCGGCGCGTGGCTCGACTCGATGCCGGTGTTCTTCCTGTCCGGCCAGGTCAAGCTCGCCGACCTGAAGGGCGACAGCGGCCTGCGCATGCTGGGCACCCAGGAAGCGGACATCGTCACGATCGTGGAATCGATCACGAAGAAGGCCGTCACGCTGCGTGACCCCAACGACATCGCGTACGTGTTCGACGAGCTCGAGCATGCGGCATTGTCGGGACGCCGCGGCCCGGTGTGGCTCGACGTGCCGCTCGATCTGCAAGGCGTGGAAATCGATCCGTCGACGCTGCGCCGCGCGCCGGTGCGCGAAGCCGAGGAAGCCGCCGATACGGCCGCCATCGACGCGCAAGTCAGCGAAGCCATGGCGCTGCTGTCCAAGGCGTCGCGCCCGGTCATCATCGCGGGTCACGGTATCCGCGTCTCCGGTGCCCAGGACGCGTTCCGCCACTTCTTCGAGCGGGTCAAGGTGCCGGTTCTCACGTCGTGGCTCGGCATGGACCTGATCGAAGACGATCATCCGCTGTACGGCGGCCGGCCGGGCAGCATCGCGCCGCGCTGGGCCAACTTCGCGCTTCAGAACGCGGATTTCGTGCTGGTCCTCGGCGCGCGCCTCGACATGGCGATGACCGCCTACGCACACGAGCGGTTTGCACGCGGCGCGGTCAAGGTCATGGTGGACATCGATCCGGCCGAAATCCGCAAGATGAAGATGGATATCGCGCTGCCGGTCGTGATGGACGCCGGCGCGTTCCTGAAGCAGGCGGAAGCGGCGCTCGACGCGGCGCCCGCGTTGCCGGCCTACACGACCTGGCTCGACCGTATCGCCGAATGGAAGCAGCAATACCCGCTGCTGCAGCCGTCGCATTTCACGACGGAAGGGCCGCTGAGCCTGTACCACTTCTCGGACGCGCTGTCGTCGGTGATGCAGGAAGGCGACATCATCGCATCGGCCAGCGCCGGCTTCAGCGCGGAACTGTTCCTGCTGGCGCTGCGGCTCAAGCGCGGCCAGCGCTGCTTCCACAACCGCGGCACCGGCTCGATGGGCTTCGGCCTGCCGGCGGCGGTCGGCGCCTGCGTGGCGTCCAACCGCACGCGCACGATCTGCCTGGAAGGCGACGGCGGCTTGCAGCTGAACGCGCAGGAACTGGCTACGATCGCGAGCTACAAGCTGCCGGTCAAGTGCTTCGTGGTCAACAACGCGGGCTATGCGTCGATTCGCGCGTCGCAGGGCAACTACTTCAAGCGCCTCGTCGGCGCCGATGCGACCAGCGGCCTGCAACTGCCCGATCTGGAGCAACTGGCTGCCGCGTACGGCGTGCCGTTTATGCGCATCGCCAACGGCAAGGATCTGGAAGGCGCACTCGAGGCGGCGCTGAACACCGACGGCCCGCTGCTCTGCGAAGTGATGGTGCTGCCGGAAGAGCCGCGCATCCCGCGTGTCGCGACGCGCCAGCTCCCGAACGGCAAGATGACGTCGTCGCCGCTCGAGGACCTGTTCCCGTTCCTCGACCGCGAGGAGCTCAAGCGCAATATGTACATCCCGCTGATCGAGGAATAAGCCCATCATGAGCGCGGATCTTTCGCTGTTTTCGCTTGAAGGCCTGACGGTGGTGGTAGCGGGCGCGTCGCGCGGGATCGGCTTCGCGATGGCCAACGGGCTCGCGAAAGCGGGCGCGTCGGTGATCGGCTTCGGCCGGTCCGCCGTCGGCGAGGGCGCGTCGTTCGACTATCGCCGTTGCGACCTCAACGACGCCGACGGCGTCACCGGGTTGATCCGCGACATCGAGGCGCAATCGGGCGGTATCGACGTTTATGTGCACGTTGCCGGCATCACGTTGCCGTCCGACACGAGCATTCAATCGGTCGATACCTTCGCGAAGACGATCGAGCTCAACCTGACCAGCGCGTATCGCACCTGTTCGCAGATCGGTCAGTCGATGGCGGGCCGCCGCAAGGGCTCGATCATCACGGTGGCCAGTATCGGCGCCCTGATGGGGTTTCCCGACAACCCGGGCTACGTCGCGGCAAAGGGCGGCTTGCGCATGATGAGCAAGGCGCTCGCGCTCGACCTCGGTCCGAGCAACGTGCGCGTGAACTGCATCGTGCCGGGCTACATTCAGACCGAGATGACGGCGGGCAGCTTCAACGATCCCGCCAAGAACAAGGATCGCGCCAACCGGACCATGCTCGGTCGCTGGGGGCAGGTCGACGACATGGTCGGCGTGGCGATCTTCCTGGCGTCGGGGGCGAGCGCTTATGCGACCGGCGCCGACTTCGTGATCGACGGCGGCTGGACGGCGAAAGGGCTCTGATGGATCTCGAACTCAACGGTAAAGTCGCACTCGTCACCGGGTCGTCCCGCGGCATCGGGAAGTCGATCGCCGCCGCGCTCGCGAGCGAGGGATGCCGCGTGATCGTCAACGGCCGCGATGCCGACGTGCTCGACGGCGTGGCCGCCGAGCTGAAGGCTGCGGCCGTCGCCGGCGACGTGTCGACGCGTGCGGGTGCCGATGCCGTGCTCGAGCAGGCGGCCGCGGTTCATGGGCACGTCGATATCGTCGTCTGCAACGTCGGCAGCGGGGCCTCCGTGCCGCCGGGGCAGGAAGACGAAGCCGAATGGCTTCGCATGCTGCAGATCAACCTGATGAGCGCGACGAACACCGTGGCGGCCGCTCGTCCGCACCTGCGTGCGCAGGGCGGTGCGATTCTGTGTATTTCGTCGATCTGCGGCAGCGCGGCGCTTGGCGCACCGGTGGCGTATTCCGCGGCGAAAGCGGCGCTCGACAGTTTCGTGCGCGGCGCCGCGCGCTATCTCGCGCCGGAAAACATTCGCATCAACGCACTGGCGCCCGGCAACATTCTCTTCGAAGGCTCGACGTGGGAGCGCAAGCTTGCCGCTGATGCCGACGCGGTCGCCACCATGCTCAAGCGCGAGGTCGCCATGGCCCGCCTGGGCACGGCGGAAGAGGTGGCCTCCATGGCGGCCTTTCTGTGTTCCGCGAAGGCCAGCTTCGCGACCGGCGCGGTGTTCGTGCTCGATGGCGGGCAGCTTCGCGGCTAGGCTGCGCGCCGTGACGTTCTGACGTATCGAAGCCGTTGCACGTGGCCGGCAGTTTTGCTGGCTGCGGGGCAGCGGTGTTCCCGGTCGACAGCGGCATTCGCTGTTGCCGCCTGCCGCTGATCGTCACGCCGCCTCATTCATTCAGAAGCATTTCCTGTGCAGGCCGAACGGAAGCCGGCAGGACGGCCACATGACAAAACGGGGACGAAAACCCGCTTCGTGCCCCGTTCCATTCATCGGCCCCGCGCGCCGGGTCGACTGACCCACGGCTGCGCCAGCGAAGGCGCAGCCACGCGTTTCTTATCGAAACAGAGACATCACGCGGCGCAGGTTGCGACGAACCACTGCCGCCGGATACAACAGTCTCTTGGTCAATCGGATAACCGCGTCCTTCTGCGAGAAAATGAAGAGCTGCAGATTCGGCCACTTCATGATCGGATTCAGCGCATGGCGCAGCTCGACGTTGCTGTAGCCGAAGTGCTTGACGAGCAGCTCCGGCTTCGCCGTTGCAGACGCGCGTTTGATCTTCTCGATGATCTCTTCTTCGGTCGGCGCGTAGAAAAGAAACGGGGCGATGTCGTACGGATCCAGATCGCGGAAAGCAACCCAGTCACGATGCTTGTCGAGAATCGCGACAAATCCGCAATTGTGTTCGAAATAATAATATCCGAACATCGCATTCCGGAAGATCGGCGAAAATGCGCCTTGCTCATGCTCGATCGCGTGGAAGCGAATGGCCAATTTATATGAGCGCAGGCGCACAATCTGATCTTCATTGCGCTTGTCGAGCACATCGCAAAGGAAATTGATCATCGGCATGCGGGTGGGATAGACATTGCCCCAGATGCGTTTGATCAGTTCGATTTCCGGTGCCGCGAAACGCTCGGCCGGAATGCGCAGCGCGAACTTCGCCTGGACGAACATCTGCCGCAGCACGTCGTCGAGGAAAAGCAGGATGCCGCGTTGCGGTTCCGAGAGAATCGACGTCCGGATTTCCTGGTACGTCATTTTCCCCTGCTGGACGTAGTAGTCCAGGTGTCGCATGTAACCGACCGTCCATGAAAACTTGGACTGCACGCCTTCGCGCGCCGCGTTCTCTTTCCAGGTCGGCGCGTCGTCGAAATTGTGCGGGTTGATCTTGTTGATCAGCACGGGCGTCGACACGAAATAGAACGCGTCGGTGCTCATGCCGGCTTCCAGCATCCACCACGCGTGCGCGCACACTTCCGAGCGTGCGAGCGTGCGCTCGTACATGCCGATGACTTCATCGGTCAGGAACGAGCCGCGCACCAGGAACGCGCCGATGCCCGAGGTGGCGTGTTCAAACCCTTGCGCGCGGAAGAAATGCGATGCGTCGCCGTGCCAGATCAGCTGATTGACGCGGAATGCGGGAGACGGAATCAGTTCGCCCTGAACGTCGCCCCACAGGTAATTCACATAAAACGCGTCGGGGCGGTGAGTCCGCAGGAAGTCGACGACGGCATCAAAACCCGATTCGAGAATCGGATCGTTGTCAGTCAGCGTCCACAGGATGGAGTCGACGCCCTTGCGGTTTTCCCGGTGCCATTTGAGACACCACAAGACGTGGTGCTCGGACGTCGGTTCGTATGCCGGCGGCCCGATTTCCCGAACGCTGAAATTTGCCAATTTCGCGGGGGAGTCTTTCAGAAATACCGTTCGCCTGCCATTCTTCGGGTTGAATGAAACGAATACGCGAACTTCAATCGACGGACGTGCGGCGGCAAGATTTTCGAGGGTTTGCAGGACATCGAATAGTGACGTCCTGACTCCCAGCGTCGGAATGATGATGTCGAGAATTACGGGTGCGTCGACTTTATTGACAATGTCATTCATAAATCAATCTTGGTTAAATTCGATGAAACGCCGCTACCGTTGCTAACCATTCCGTCTGCCGCTGCACACATTTTCCCGATATTGGCGAGAACGAATGCAGCGGCGTTCACCGAGGCGTTTTAGCCAAGCTGAGTGAGGAAGTCCAGCGCGTGCCAGAAGCCGGCACCGTGGTCCTTGTGGCCTTGCCACACTTCGGGGATGAAGCTCGCGTCCGGGTAAGCGGACACCTTCTCCCACGTTGCCTTCCAGTCGATGTCGCCCGTCCCGATCAGGACGCCTTCGCCGTTGACGCCCAACGCATCCCCGACGTGCAGGTGCGCCGTGTACGGCATCAGCTTCGCGAGCGCTTCCTGGAAATCGATCCCGAAGTGGCTGCAGGTCATCGAGAGATGCGACAGGTCCGTGCAATAGCGCAGCTTCAGTTCCTGCGCCTTCTGCACCAGTTCGTCCGGCATCATGAAGATGTTCTGATGGCGTTGGCCACCGAAGTGCCAGGGGAACGGCGCCATGTTCTGCGTCGTCAGTTCCGTCGAACCGAAATCGATCTTCGCGCACGACTCGACGAAGCGGTCGTACAGCTCGGCGCGATGCGCGAGCGGGAACGGCTCGTCCATCGAGAAGCCGCCGACGTTCGCGACGATCAGCGCGGAGTCGGCATTCGGGAAGTAGCGGCGCATGCGCTCGGTCGCGTCGACCACCCGCTTCATGTTGTCGATCGAGCGCTGGCGGTAGCCGAGGTCGTCGGCCGTCAGGTCGAGCAGTTCGCTGTTCTCGAACAGCTCCGGCGCGTGCACGACGAGACGCTTGCAGTCGACCGTCTTCAGGTAGTTTTCCGGCGCGAGCGACAGGTCGCGATAGGACAGGTGGAACTCGTAGAGATCCGGGCTGATCATCTCCGTGTACTTCTGGAAATCGTGGTAGCGCACGGGAACGCCCCAGTATCCGGCAAAACTGTACGCGCGCTTGACGGTCTTCTCGCCGGTCAGGTCGCCTTCGTACAGGAAGTCGCCGATGCGGATGTCGCGATGCGCGGTCTTGCCGAGCAGCTCCGGCAGGCGGTAGGGCGCGAGGCCCTGGCCCGGGCTCGCGACACGCAGGTTGTCCTCGGTGAAGGCTTCGCCCTGCTTGATCGCGCGCGCCGCGATCACGCTCTTGCTGAGGTTTTCGCGGTTGAGCAGTTCGCCCTGGCTCGCCTGGCGGCCCGGGCCCGTCCACGGCAGTGCCTGGTCGACCTGGCGGATGCCGTCCACGAGTGCCTTGAATTCGGCCGGCTCGAGGCTCGCGGCGTGGTCGGGGCCTTCCATGTTGCGGTCGAGCGTGATGTGCCGCTCGATGACCTTCGCGCCCAGCGCGACCGAGGCGATCGTCACGGCGGTGCCGCGCTCGTGGCCCGAGTAGCCGATCACGTCGTGGATTTCCTGCAGGCGCTTGATGTAGCCGAGGTGGATGTCCTGTTCCGGAGCCGGATACGTGCTGTTGCAATGGAGCATCGCGAACGGCACGCCGAGGCTGCGGACCAGCTTGGCCGCAGCCTCGATTTCCGGTTCGAACGACATCCCGGTCGACAGGATCAGCGGCTTGCCGAGGCTCGCCGCCTTGCGGATCAGGTACGGGTTCACGAGGTCGGCGGAGGCCAGCTTGAGCGCCGGCACGTCGAACCCGGCGAGCACGTCCACGCTGGGCTCGTCCCACGGTGTGCACATGTACGTGATCTGCTTCTCGCGGCAGTACTCGCGCAGCGCGCGGTGCTCGTCGTTGGTCAGCTCGACCTTGTTCAGCAGATCCTGGATGTATTCGACGCCGAGGTCTTCCGAGCCTTCTTCGCCGGGTGCGGTGCGGTAGAGCGCTTCGCGGTTGCGAAGCTGGAACTTCACGCAGTCCGCGCCGGCTTCGATCGACACGTCGACCAGTTGCTTCGCCAGCTCGAGGCTACCGTTGTGATTGTTGCCGATCTCGGCGATCACGAACGTGCGTGGGCCGCCGACCGTAAAATCGTCAATCTTGAATGTCGATGCGTTCATTCTGCTTTCGTTCTCCACGATGTAACGCCTTCCTGTTCGAAACGAACCGTGCTCAGCGTGCAGCCGAGCGATTTGAGCTGTGCGCAGACGGCCGCCCGGTTGCGGGGCTGCACGTAGAACAGGAAGAATCCGCCGCCGCCCGCGCCGAGCAGCTTGCCGCCGAGCGCGCCGGCGTCAAGTGCCGCCTTGTAGATCGAATCCAGCGTGTTGCCGCTGATCGCGGTGGACAAGCCGTGCTTGATGACCCACGCCTCGTGCAGGCTCGTGCCGAAGTCGTTGAGGTCGCCGCGAATCAGATGCCGGTGCATCTTGCGGCACAGCTCGACCATGTCGAGCAGCTGCTTGTTGCGATCGGTCTTGTGGAAGTCCTCGCGCTGCTGCTCGTGAATCTTGCCCGAGTCGTGCTCGATGCCCGTGTTGCACAGCACGAGGCACTCTTCGAGTTCGTTGCGGATCGCGTCCTCGAGGCGCAGCGAGTGCACCATGTTGCGCTTGCCGTCGAACTCGATCAGGTTGAAGCCGCCGAATGCCGATGCATACTGGTCCTGCCAGCCGCCCGAGATATTGAAGCAGAGCCGTTCCGCCTGGAAGGCGATTTCGGCGATCTCGTAGGTGCTCCACTTGTCGAGGCGCAGTTCGTTGAACGCGCCGACCACGCTGGTCGCCACCGCAGACGATCCGCCGAGGCCCGAGCCCACCGGGAAATCGGAGTGGACGTACAGGTCGAAGCCGAAATCCGGACGGATCACCGAGACGACCGACGACAGCAGGCCCTTGTCCGGGCTGTCGAGCAGGCTGCGCAGGGTAGGGTAGTGCTCGTGGCGGTCGATGTCGTGCGAGATGATGTTGATCTCGGGGGACGCCGACGGAATCAGCGTCGCGTGCGCATAGAGCGCAATCGACGCATTCAGCACCACCCCGCCGTTCTTCATGAAGTAGTACGTGAGGTCGGTGCCGCCGCCGGAAAAGCTGATGCGGACCGGCGCGCGTGCGCGCGACAGCACGGCCGCTTCCTTGGTCGGCGGGAAGAAGTCCGGCGTCGCGAATTCGACGATCCGGCCTTCCTCGTCGAGCAGCGGCACGGCGTTGTAGCCGAGGTCGAACAGCTTGAGCAGCTCTTCGCGGGTCGTGCCGTAGGGCAGCGCATGGAACTTGCGGTTCATGCACGCATGAACCGGGGCGCTCGTCTGGCCGCCCTGCATCAGGAAACGACGGATATCGCCGTTCGTGAGCACGCCCACGAGGACGCCCGCGTCGTCGACGACGAGCGAGATTTGCGTGGGGCCACGCTCGATTGCCGCGATCGCATCGACGACCGGCTGATCATGCTTGACGACGAGGTCTCTGAAATGGTCTTTCATTGCAGTTTCTGCACACCGTGTTCACGAATGAATTTCAGGCTATCGGGCGTGCCGATATCGAGGAACGGGCCGTCGTAGCGCGTCGCCACGAGGGATCGTTCCGAGATCAGCGTCGGGATGATGTCTTTTTCCATCGACAGCGGCGCGACGGGGAAGGTGCTCAGGTAACGCGTATGCAAACCGTAGACGCCCGCGCTGATCAGGCCGGGGCCGATCTTGCCTTTCTCTTCGACCGCGATCACCCGCTGGGTGTCGTCGATCTGGACGGCGCCGTAGCGCTCGCAGTCGTCGATCGGCGTGACGACGATCGACGGCGGCTGCGCGCTGGCGGCGGCGCGATACGCGCTGGCGTCCAGGTAGGTGTCGGCGTTCAGCGCGATGAATGCGCCTTCGTAGCGCAGCGTGCTGACGGCATGGAGCAGCGCGCCGCCCGTTCCCATCGCCGTGGGTTCGCGCACGATCGCGACCTGGCGCGCGGGGTCGGCCGGCAGGCTGGCAACGAACTGCTCCACCTGCTCGGACTGGTAGTGCGTGCAGAAGACGAGGTCCTTCAGGCCGGCTTGCGCGAGCTGCTCGACGACGTAGTAGAGAAACGGGCGTCCGTCGACGTCGGCGACCGCCTTTTGCGACGCGCCGATTTCGCTTCGGAGGCGGGTGCCCAGCCCGCCGCAGAGGATCAGTGCTTTCATGTTTGTGCGGGTGCCAAGAGAGCGGTGTTTTGAATCGCGAGCGGCAGCGGGGTCCAGACGTCGAGCCCGAGCTGTTCGCGAACGCGGTCGATCGACGGCACGTAACGGTTTCCGGCGCCCGGGCCGGTGGCCGCGCCCTCGATGACGACCGTCTTCGACGGCGCCAGCGTGGCGATCACCGTGCGCGCCAGCTCGCCGATCGTGACTTCGGCATCCGAACCGACGTTGTAGATCTCCCGGTTGCCGCCCTTGAGCAGCAGTCGCATCAGCCATCCCACCAGGTCGGCCGCATACAGGTAAGAGCGCACGCCCTTGCCGTCGCCGCGGATGACGATCCGGTCCTGCGTCAGCGCGTCGCGAATGAAGTTGCCGATCGCGAAATGGCCGTCGAGCGGCAGGCCGGCGCCGACGAACGCGAAGCATCGCGCCGAGACGACCTCGCACGACGTTTCGTGCGCATGGATCGCGCCGAGCAGCTCCATGACGCGCTTGCCTTCGCCATACGCGGCGCCGATGTCCATCGTCGACGGCGCCGTGCGCGACGTCTCGACGAGGCGCGGCACGTCGAGCGCCTGGCCGCCGTAGGCGCCGCCCGAGCTGACGAGCAGCACGCGCTGCGCGCCGCACGCCTTCGCGCAGTCGAGGATGCGACGGGTGCCGCCGACGATCGACTCCAGCAGCACGCGCGGCGAGCGGCCGGCCTCCGCGGACGTGTCGGTCGCCGCGTGGATCACGTAGTCGACCGGCTCCGCGGGAAATTCGAAGTCCCGAATGTCGCCCGTGACCCAGTGCAGCCACTCGGCATTGGCGATCCATGCATGCTTCTGCTCGAACCGGGCCGGGTTGCGGGAAATGGCGAGCACGCGGAAGCGCTGCTTGCCGGCGTCGTGCAGCCACGAGAAATACGCGAGCATCCACATGCCGAAGAACCCGGTCGCACCCGACACGAGGATCGTCTTGCCATCGAATTCGCGGGAATCGATGTGTGCGGCCAGCCGTTCGAAATCGCTGCGCGCGATCTCGATGAACGGCTGGCGGTGCCCGGCGCGCGCGTCAGCGAGCGAGGCCATGATCAGAACCCGATGCCGAGATAGTTTTCGAGCTTGGTCGCGACGTAGTCCAGGTGCTCGGTCGTCAGGCCCGGGTAGATGCCCAGCCAGAACGTCTGGTTCATCACGATGTCGCTGTTGGTCAGCTCGCCGACGACGCGATAGTTGCGCCCGATCATGTACGGCTGGCGCGTCAGGTTGCCGGCGAACAGCAGGCGCGTGCCGATGCGGTTCTGGTCGAGGTACGTCAGCAGCTCGACGCGGCTCACCGGCGCGTTGTCCTTCAGCGTGATCGGGAAGCCGAACCACGACGGATCGGAGTTCGGGGTCGCTTCCGGCAGCAGCAGGAACTCCTCGCATGCGGCGAGGCGCGACTTCAGGAAGTCGAAGTTCGCGCGGCGCTTCGCGACGAATTCGTCGATGCGGTCGATCTGCGCGAGCGCGCAGGCGGCCTGCATGTCGGTGATCTTCAGGTTGTAGCCGAGGTGCGAATACGTGTACTTGTGATCGTAGCCTTCGGGCAGGTTGCCGAGCTTCCAGCAGAAGCGCTTGTTGCAGGTGTTGTCCTTGCCCGGCGGGCAGTAGCAGTCACGGCCCCAGTCGCGGAACGACTCGGCGATCAGCTTGAGCTCCGGGTTGTTCGTGAACACGGCGCCGCCTTCGCCCATCGTGATGTGGTGGGCCGGGTAGAAGCTGAGCGTGCCGATGTCGCCGAACGTGCCGACGTTCTTGCCGTCGTAGGTCGCGCCGAGCGCGTCGCAGCAGTCTTCGATCAGCCACAGGTTGTGGCGCTCGCACAGTGCCTTGATGGTGCCGAGGTTGTACGGGTTGCCGAGCGTGTGCGCCAGCATGATCGCCTTGGTCTTGCTGGTGATCGCGGCTTCGATGCGCGAGGCGTCGATGTTGTACGTGCCGAGTTCGACGTCGACGAACACCGGAACCGCGCCGAACTGCAGGATCGGGTTCACGGTGGTCGGGAAGCCTGCCGCCACGCCGATCACTTCGTCGCCCGGCTGGATCGCGCGGTCGCCGAGCTTCGGCGACGTGAGCGTGCTGAAGGCAACCAGGTTTGCCGAGGAGCCCGAATTCACCGTCATC
Source organism: Burkholderia sp. SRS-46 (assembly GCF_004343775.1). Lineage (GTDB taxonomy): Bacteria > Pseudomonadota > Gammaproteobacteria > Burkholderiales > Burkholderiaceae > Burkholderia. Next base: position 153,621 of record NZ_PTXL01000001.1, read on the forward strand.
AGGTACTCGACGCCGATGTACTTGGCCAGGCGCTTCTCGAACTCGTCGTTGAAGCGGCCCGTCGTCAGCCAGCCGTCGAGCGATGCCTCGACCATGTTGCGCAGTTCGGGCGCGCCGATGACCTTGCCCGACGGCGGGATCGTCGTCTGACCCGGGACGAAGGGCTTGTCGGCGAAAGCGAGTGCGGCGTACTCGTCGACCAGCGCGGCGATTTTCCCGCGCAGCGCGTCCTGCGCCTGCTTTTGAGCGTCGATGATTTCAATAGCCATTTGGGAGACCTTTAGCAATTCCTGGTTTACTTTTTCGCCGCGCGTTGCGCAGCCTCTACATAGTCCTGAATCTGCGCGAGGCAGACCTGCTGCATGTCCTTGCCGGCCGTCAGCGCGCGCTGCCAGTCGACCGTCGCGCCGAGCGCCGTCGACAGGTTCCAGCTCGGGCGCCAGCCGAGGTATTGCTTCGCCTTCGAGCAATCCAGCTTGAGGAAGTGGGCTTCATGCGGCTGTTCCGCGCCATCCTGCTGCCAGCGCGCACCGTCGCCCCATTTCTCGATCGCGAGCTCGACGACCTCGCGCACGCTGCGGGCGTCGTCGTCGCCGGGGCCGAAGTTCCAGCCGCCATTGAACGTCGCACCTTGTTCCGCGAGCGCCTGCGCCAGCACGAGATAGCCCGACACGGGCTCCAGGACGTGCTGCCAGGGGCGCACGGCGCCGGGGCTGCGAATCATCAGCGGCACGCCTTTCTGGAACGCCGCGATCGCGTCCGGCACGAGCCGGTCGGCCGACCAGTCGCCACCGCCGATCACGTTGCCCGCGCGCCCCGAGGCCACGGCGACGCCGTGCTCGGCATAGCGCGCGGTGGGGAAGAACGACTGCCGGTAGGCCGACGTGACGAGTTCCGCGCAACCCTTGCTGTTGCTGTACGGGTCGTAGCCGCCCATCGGTTCGTCTTCGCGGTAGCCCCAGGGCCACTCGTTGTTCTGGTAGCACTTGTCGGAGGTCACCATGACCGCGGCGCGCACGCCCTTGCACTGGCGGATCGCGTCGAGCACGTGCACGGTGCCCATCACGTTGGTCGCGTAGGTCTCGACCGGCTCCGCATACGAGTAGCGCACGAGTGCCTGGGCCGCCATGTGGATCACGATGTCCGGGCGGAACGCGACCATCGCGGCGGTGAGGGTCTCGCGGTCGCAGATGTCGGCAAAGTGGTTTTCCTCGAGCACCGCGCCGACGTTGGCGACCTCGAAGAGGTTCGGCTGGGTGTTCGGAGGCAGCGCATAGCCTGCCACCTTCGCGCCCATCGAGGCCAGCCAGAGCGACATCCAGCCGCCCTTGAAACCGGTATGCCCGGTCAGGAAAACGCGCTTGCCTTGCCAGAAGGCCGGATTCACCTGCATCGTCACTCCCAGGTTTTCCAAGGAGCCTGACCTGCCTTCCAGAGCTCTTCGAGATGGGACTTGTCGCGCAGCGTGTCCATCGGTTGCCAGAAGCCGTGGTGGAACCAGGACTGCAGCTGGCCGGTACGCGCGAGCGTCTCGAGCGGCTGGCGCTCCCACAGCGTTTCGTCGCCTTCGATCAGGTCGATCACGGACGGGTTCAGCACGAAGAAGCCGCCGTTGATCCAGCCGCCGTCGCCGGTCGGCTTTTCCATGAACGATTTCACCTGGGTGCCGTCCAGTTCGAGCGCGCCGAAGCGGCCCGGCGGCTGGACGGCCGTCATCGTTGCCTGCTTGCCGTGTTCGCGGTGGAACTTGAGCAACTCGGTCACGTTGATCGAGCCGACGCCATCGCCATACGTCATGCAGAAATCGCCGTCGATGTAATCCCGCACGCGGCGCAGGCGGCCGCCGGTCTGCGTGGTCTCGCCGGTGTCGACCAGCGTGACGCGCCACGGTTCGGCCTTCTTCTGATGGACTTCGATCTGGTTCTTGCCCAGATCGATCGTGACATCCGACATGTGCAGGAAATAATTGGCGAAGTATTCCTTGATCAGATATCCTTTGTATCCACAACAGACGATAAAGTCGGTCAGGCCATGCGCGGCATAGATCTTCATGATGTGCCACAGAATGGGCTTGCCACCGATCTCCACCATCGGCTTCGGTCGGACGGAAGTTTCCTCCGAGATTCGGGTACCGAGACCACCTGCAAGCAATACAACTTTCATCTAAGCCTAGCTCCTTCGGAATTAGTGATTGGATAATCCCGTTGTTCAATACGTGCGCATCGCCTCGGGCATGTGCCGGTTGCGGCGGCGGGCGATTTCGGATCCGGGAATTCCGTCGTGTTCGAACAGGTGTTAAAGCTTGCGTCTTCTATGCCGGCGCTGCGGGATTTGCGGGGACATGCTTGCCGGACGATTCGACAGGTGCGGCACGAGCGGGCCCATCCGGGCCGGGGCAGCATGATATCCGCGCGTTCTGCATGGGCGAGGGATGCTCAGCAACCATCGGGGCGTCCGACATGCCCCGATGAAACGTTCCGTCGAACCGGATTCCGGTATCAGTCTTTCAGCGTCGCAATAATACCGCACCGGCCGAGCGGCCGCGAAGCGTTTCCGGTCGAAACGGCCGCACGCTCAGTCTTCCAGCGGAAACAGTGCCAGCTCGACCGACTCGCAGATGCTGTGCGCGAGCACGATGTGGAGTTCCTGGATCGTGCTGGTGCGGCTGCCCGGGGCGATCAGCGCGTAGTCGGCGAGCTCGGCAGCGGGGCCACCGCCGAACCCGGTGAACACGATCGACTTCACGCCGGCCTGCTTGCAGACTTGCAGCGCAGCCAGCACGTTCTTCGATTTGCCGGAGGTCGTGATGCCCAGGAAGACGTCGTTCGGCCGGAGTTTCGCGATCAGTTGACGCGAGAAGACATGCTCGTAGCCGTAGTCGTTGCCGATGGCGGTGAGGATCGAGGTATCGGTCGTGAGGGCTTCGGCCGGCAGCGGGTTGCGATCGCGCGCCAGCTTGCTGACGAATTCGGCGACGAGATGCTGCGAATCGGCTGCAGAACCCCCGTTGCCTGCCACGTAGAGCCGTCCGCCTGCCTTGTAGCAGTCGATCACGTGCGCGGTGGCGGCAGAGAAGACGTCGAGCAGCCTGGCGTCGTTGAGCAGCGTTTCCTTCGCGCGCAGCGATTCATTGACGTTCGTTCGCAGCGTTTCCGCTGGGCTGTGGGTCCTGATCATGAATTTAGCCATCCTTGGGTTGCAGTAGTCTACTTGGTAAACGTTGGACGCGGTAGAGCTTGATACCGCTTCCGTCGGCGAATGTGTATCTGTTTGTCGTTTCTTGACGCTTATCTTGACCCTTACATTGTGTAGGGCGACAAAGGCCGCACGCCGGTTCAGGTCCTTCGAAGCATCAAGGACAACTGATGTATCGCGAAGTGCCAGCCGCGCACCAGTTCGCCGTTCCACACCCGGCCGACGAACACGGCACCCCATCCCCATACGATGCCGAGCGGTCGCGGCAGCGCGATGATCGGCGCGCAGAACATGAGGAACGCGCACTGCCGGCCGAATTGCGTCGCGAAGCGGCGGTAGGTGACGCGCGTATCGCCCTGTTTCGCGAGTCGCTGCCGCAGCAGGTTGAACGGGTAGTAGCTGATCAGCATCTTGGTGCCCAGGCGTTGCGCGGCGTCGCGCGGCAGCCCGTGCGCCTCGTAACTCTTCAGAATTCCGAAGAAATTTTCGACGAAGATCTCGGAGAAGTCGTAGCCGCCCGAATTTGCCCGCTTGCAGGCGAGCGTGTAGTCGAGCACGTAGCTGTTCAGCGTGCCGCGCAGCATCGCGCGCACGACGAGGTGAACCTGGACCAGGTTGCTGCCGCAGAACGCGCGTGCGTCGACGTCGGGGAGCAGGCGCCGGTTGATGATGCAGGCCGAAATGAACGTGACGAGCGGCCCGACTTCGTACAGGAAATCCGAGACCTGCGCGAAGTCCAGCAGGCCGGTCTTGCCGGTCGGGCGCTCCTTCAGGAAATCGTGCTCGTAGCCGTAGGATTTGAGGCAGACGACGCCGCGTTCCGCCTGCTGCAGCATCGCGACGATTTCGCGAAGCTTGCCGGGAAGATAGAGGTCGTCGTCGCCGAGGATCTGCACGTAATCGCCGCGCGCTTCGTTGAAGCATTGCGCGATGTTCGCGTCGGAGCCGATGTTGGTCTCGTTGCGGATGTAGCGGATCGGCAGTCCCTTGGCGCGCAGCGTCTCGATGCTCGTCGCGGTGGCGTCGGCCGAGCAATTGTCCGACACGAGGATTTCGACCGTGCCGTTCTCGACCAGGTCCGCATCGGCGAGAAACTGGGACAAGCACAATTCGAGGTACCCGGCGCGATTGAATGTCGGGATCGCGATGCTCAGAAGCGGGTGTGTCAGGTTGCGGCCATCCATGCTGGTGTCGATCGATCTCTCAGGCAATTTTGTTCGGGGTGCACATCGGTGCGACGCGTGACGGAAGTCGACGCCGCTCAATTGCCGGAGCGCAGGTATGCAATGGCGTCGGCGGGCGACGTCAGCTTGATTCCCGGTTGGTAATCCGGTTCGTCGCCGACGTAGAGCAGCGTGCCGACACCGGCTTGCCGTCCGGCTTCCATGTCGGATTGCTTGTCGCCGACGAAGATCGACCGCGCGAGGTCGATATCGTAGTCGCGGGCGGCCTGCAGCAGCATGCCGGGCGCGGGCTTGCGGCATTCGCACGACTGGCGGTATTCGCCGACGCCGTGTTCAGGATGATGCGGGCAGAAGTACGTGTGCTCGATCGCGCCGCCCGTTTCGGCGAAGCGCTCGCCGATCCAGTTCATCAGGTCGTGGAACGCGCGCTCGGTGTAGTAGCCGCGGCCGATCCCCGCCTGATTCGTGATGATGAAGATCTTGTAGCCGGACCGGGTGGCCGCGGCCGCGAGGTCGAAGATCCCGTCGACGAAGCGGATCTGCTCGGGACGGTGTGCGTAACCGGTGTCGACGTTGATGACGCCGTCTCGATCGAGAAATAAGGCCTGTATGCTCATTGCAATCGTGCGTCGTACTGATGGAGTGGCGTGCGCGTCGCGGCGACGCGCGTGGCGTCAGCTGCTGGTTCCCGGCTCGCTGATCCGGGTCGTGCGCAGGTCCGGCCGGCCGAAGCGCGCACGGGACAGGATGAATTTGCGCAGCGGCAGCTCGACGAGCTTGTAGAAGAGGATCGAGACGACGACGCTTGCCGCGAGGAACACGCCCGTGAGGATGATCGCGTGCGTCTGGATCTTCAATACCCTTACGGCGCCGACCATCACGCCGAGCAGCAGCGCATGCGTCATGTACAGCGAGAACGAGGCTTCCCCGACGAGCTGCAGCAGCCGATGCGTGAGCACCGAGGATTTCTCCTCGATGTCGTCGCTGGCGCCGCTGACGATGAACAGCAGGAAGGCCGGCACGCACAGGCTGACCATGGCGACCGGATTGCGATGGTCGTTGCCGAACACGTAGATGGCGATCGGCACGAACGCTGCCAGCTTGAGCAGCGGGCCCGCGCTGATCTTGGTGCCACGCTGCAGCAGGCGCGCGGCGACGATGCCGTAGATGAATTCGGGCAGGCGTGCGACCGGGTGGTACACCATGAAATCCAGGATCCGGTCTGCGTGGAGCGCGGCGCTGCCGACGCCGATGCACGTCGTCAGCAGATAGAGGGTCGCGGCGACGTTCACGAGCGTCGCGGTTCGGGCCTTCGCGGACCATTTGAGCAGGGCCGGCGCACAGAGGTAGAAACCGAATTCGGCGCTCAGCGACCACGACACGCCGTTCCATGCCTGGCGGACATTCGGGTGACCCGGCAGCCAGTCGTGCACGAGGAACAGCTGCGCGATCGTGCCTGCGGGGTTGCCCACGATGCCGGCGAGCGGGGAGCCGATCAACCAGAATGCCGTGAGCGACAGCGCGAGCGTGATGATGTGCAGCGGATAAATGCGGGCGACCCGGTGTACGTAAAACTCGCTGGTCGGCCGCTCGGGGGACCAGGACCATGCGAGCACGAAACCGGACAGGATGTAAAAATACGCGACGCCGAGCCAGCCGACATTGCCGACCGGCGTCAGGATGCCGCCCCATGCCAGACAGGCATGATGAACGGCAACCATGAGGGCGGCGATTCCGCGGCCTGAGGTCAGCGAAGGAAGCCTTTGGTAAGTTTTGCTCATATCGTCATTTCAACAACAGTGGTCGGCGTCGACCCGGACCGGCTGTCGGGAACGGGGAGTGGGGGCATTCAGATATTACAATTGCAATTGTAAGGTTTGGATCGTGCGCCCGGCCGGCCGATAGTCTAGCAAGGCTGCCTCGCGAAGGCACCTTCGATCTTTGCGGGTCGGGTCGTTTGAGCGGGCGGCGGCGGCTATTTTTGTTTTCGAGAGTATTCAGTAATGGGAAATTGGGAGAGACGGTCGTGAAAGTCGTGGCGAATCAAGGGGGGGATTTGGTCCCCTGCACGTCGACGCCGTTTGCGACGCAATACGGGGAGAAAGTCGGCGATTATTTCTTTTCTCCGCTCAGGAAATATTCGTTTACGGAGCAGGGCGTCAAGCGCTGGTATGCGCCGCTGCTGCTGGGTCGTCCCGACCAAGGTCGGGGGTTTGCCGCCATCAATCTTGGCGACGTGACCTCGACTCACGAAAACATCCCGATTCCGCCGCAGCGGGCTGTCCTCGTCGCTCACGCGTTCGAGACGATCGCCGCGCGCGTCCATGTGCCGTCGCCCGGCACGTATTTCGTCGTCGCGCTGTTCAGCCCGGTCGGCTATGAAGGGCCGTATGAGGTCGTCGTGAGTGCGAACGGCAAGCGGCTCGGGGCTTCGACCGTCTCCGATCACGCATGCGGCACTCGCCATGCGGCGTTCGTGCGTCTGACGGCATCGGGATTCATCGATTTCGCGATCAATACGGACAAGGAAGGGCAAATCGTTGCATGCCGGACCTTCGTTCAATATGCGGTGGTCCGGTGCGACGATGCGACCGGGGCATTGCGGCTCCGCTGCGACGATCGCGCGTCCGACCTTGCGGAGCGCGAGATCGTCGAGCTTCACGCGGAAGCCGCATATCAACCCGTCGAGCTGCAGGCTCCCCAGGTCGGTCTCGACGAGCGGGCCGCAGTGTTCGAGCGGGAGTGGACGCTTCCGGCCGAGTACATCCGGTCGCAATACCAGTGTTCTCCCGAGGAACTGGTGGCGCTAGTCGCGGGCAACCGGGAACCCGCAGCCAAGAAATACTGCATCTTCATGATCCCGCGCTCGGGATCGACGTTGCTGACCGAACTGCTGTCGAGCTGCGGCCACCTCGGGTTCCCCAGCGAGTTGTTCGTGCCGGACACGTTGCGGACCTTTTCCCTCGCATTTTCGGATCTGTTCCCGTCGTACGACGATTTTCTTCTGTCGGGGCTGCGCTCCCGGAACGGGGTATTCGGCACCGAAGTCGAAGCCGATCGCTTCGCGGAAGAGCCGACATTCTTTGCCGACGTTCACGAATGGCAGCACGTTTATATCTGGCGAGAGGATTTGCTCGCGCAGGCAATCTCCCACCAGATATCGATCGAGACCGGGGTCTGGCACAACTTCTCGGGATCGTCGCACGAAGAGGATCTGCGATTCATTTCGCGCGCCGCGATCGTCGACAAGATCAATTTCTCGCTTCGCGCCGAGCAATTCTTCAGGAGATTGTTCGCCGAGCGCGGCATCGCGCCGTATTCGATTTCGTATGAGCAACTCGTGTCCGATCCGGTCGGGCACGCGCGGCGCATCGCGGAACACCTCGGGGAGGATGCCGCCGGCCTGAATTTCTCGAACGAGGGCAAGGTGACGCTGCGGCCGACGGCAAAGGCCCGCAATGCCCACTACAAGCAGCTCGTGATATCCGGGGAAGGCGAGCTGTGGGGGTACGACATCCATCAGCTGGACGGCCGCTATGCCGCGGTGCTGCACGGCGTCGACCTCGCGTTGTTCGATACGCATGCCGAGCGTGCACCGGTGCTGTTCATCGACGGCGACCGTGACGCGCTGCGCGAGCGCGTGCATCAATTCGTCGTCAGGCAGATCTCGTCGTTGCCGGCGGACGGGCGCGCCCGGTAACGGCGTGTCATTCGGCCGGCGCGTCGAATCGCGTCGTGCCGGCCGCGGGCCGCCGGAAGGGCAGGGCCGATCGAGTAGAATTGACGCTTTTGGCCGATCCGGCCCTGCCGAATTACCGATGAAGGTTACAAGCAAATCGCTTGACGAAGTCGATGGCCTGTCGATTTCCGTCGTCGTCTATCATCCCGACGCAGCGTTGCTGGCGCGCACGCTGCAGACGCTGAGCGATGCCTGCGACCGGCTGCGCGCCGTGTCGCCCGACGAGCCGATCGACGTGTTCCTGGTCGACAACGGCGGGCTCGGCGATGCGTCCGGCTTGCTTCGTCAGCTCGCCGCACGCGGCATCGGCTGCCGAATCATCACGGGGCACGGCAACGTCGGCTACGGCCGCGGGCACAACCTCGCGATCGCGGCGGCCGCGAGCCGCCTGCATCTGGTCCTGAACCCCGACATCGACCTGGAACCGCAAACGCTCGTCACGGCGCGCGAATTCTTCGCCGCCCATCCGGACGCCGGTTTGCTCGCGCCGCGCATCGGCGACGGCACCGGCGGCATCCAGTACCTGTGCCGCCGCTATCCGACCGTGCTCGACCTGTTCGCCCGCGGCTTCCTGCCGGCGAGCCTGCGCCGGCTGCTGTCGAAGCGTCTTGCCCGCTACGAGATGCGCGACGTCATCGGCGACGCGTCGGTCGTCTGGGAGCCGCCGATCGTGAGCGGCTGCTTCATGCTGTTCCGCACCGAGGTGCTGAAGCGCCTCGGCGGGTTCGATCCGCGCTATTTCCTCTATTTCGAGGACTACGACCTGAGCCTGCGCACGCATGAGCTCGCGCGCGTGGCCTATGTTCCGGCGATGCGCGTGCTGCACCACGGCGGCGGCGCGTCCCGCAAGGGGTTCGCCCACATCCGCATGTTCGCCGCGTCGGCGTACCGGTTCTTCAACCGCTTCGGCTGGAGGTGGTGGTGAGCCATATCGTCGTCACCGGCGCGAACGGTTTCGTCGGCCGCAGCGTGTGCCGGCTCGCGCTCGCGGCCGGGCATACGGTCACGGCGCTGGTGCGCCGGCCGGGCGGATGTATCGCGGGCGTGCGCGAATGGGTGCATGACGGCGTCGATTTCGACGGAATCGGCGCGGCGTGGCCCGACGACCTCGACGCCGACTGCGTCGTTCATCTGGCGGCGCGCGTGCACGTGATGCGCGACGATGCCCCCGATCCGGACGCCGCGTTCGATGCGACCAACGTCGTCGGCACGCTGCGCGTGGCCGAGGCGGCGCGCGCGCATGGCGTGCGTCGCATGGTCTTCGCCAGCAGCATCAAGGCGGTCGGCGAATGCGATGGCGGTGCGCCCGTCACGGAAGACACCCCGCCCGAGCCGCAGGACGCATACGGGCGCTCGAAGCTGCGCGCCGAACGGCAGCTCGCGCAGTTCGGCGAAGCGGCCGGCCTCGACGTCGTGATCGTGCGCCCGCCGCTCGTATACGGGCCGGACGTGCGCGCGAACTTTCTGCGGATGCTCGACGCGGTGTCGCGCGGCCTGCCGCTGCCGCTCGGGGCGATTGCCGCGCGCCGCAGTCTTGTCTACGTCGACAACCTGGCGGACGCGCTGGTGCGCTGCGCGACCGATCCGCGCGCCGCGCGCGGCTGCTTCCACGTGGCGGACGACGACGCACCGTCGATCGCCGCGCTGCTGCGGATGGTCGGCGACGCGCTCGGCAAGCCGGCGCGGCTGTTCCCGATACCGGCCGGCGCGTTGCGGGCGGCGGGCCGGCTCACCGGCCGCAGCGCCGCGATCGAGCGCCTCACGGGCAGCCTGGAGCTCGATACGGCGCGCATCGGACGCGTGCTGGACTGGCATCCTCCCCACACGACGCGGCAGGGTCTCGACGCGACCGCCGCGTGGTATCTTTCGCGCGACACACGACGGTAGGCATCATGCATCTTGCGACCACCCCGTGGCTCGCGGCGCTTGTGGTGGCACTGGCCGCCGCCGCCGCGACGACGACGATCCTGCGCGCGCTGCTCGCCACCGGCCTGGCGTGGCGGCTCGCCACCGATATTCCGAACGACCGCTCGCTGCATGAGCGTCCGACCCCGCGCGTCGGCGGCTGGGGCATCGTCCCCGTGAGCGTCGCCGCGCTGCTCTGGCTCGCACCGCCGATGTGGCTGCTTGCCTTGGCGGCGGCGGGCCTCGCGGCCTTGTCGCAGATCGACGACCGGCGCGGCTTGCCCGCGCGCGTGCGGTTTGCCGCGCACCTGGCCGCGGTGGTGGTGCTGGTGGTCGCCTATCCGGCGGACGCGCCGTGGTGGCTGCTGGTCGGCGTCGGCTTCGCGATGGTCTGGCTGATCAACCTGTACAACTTCATGGATGGCGCGGACGGCCTGGCCGGCGGCATGACGCTGTTCGGATTCGGCGCGTATGCGGCCGCGGCGCTCGGTGGCGCGCACCCGCACGCGGATCTGGCGGCCGGCGGCGCGGCGGTCGCGGGCGCGGCATTCGGCTTTCTGCTGCTGAATTTCCACCCGGCGCGGCTGTTTCTCGGCGACGCCGGCTCGATTCCGCTCGGTTTCCTGGCCGGCGCGCTCGGCTACTGGGGCTGGCGCGAAGCGATCTGGCCCCTGTGGTTTCCCGCGATGGTGTTCTCGCCCTTTATTGCCGACGCGTCCGTCACGCTCCTGCGGCGCTTGGCGCGCGGAGAAAAATTCTGGCAGGCGCACCGGGAGCACTATTATCAACGGATGGTGCGTTCCGGCATCGGTCATGCGCGTACCGCTGTTTACTGGTACCTGATCATGCTCGTAGGCATAATCGCGGCATTGTGGGCGCTGAGCCGCCCGGAGCCGCAGCAGTGGCTGCTGTTCGTCGCATGGCTTGGCGTCCTCGCATGCATCGGATTCGCCATCGACCTGCGCTGGCGCCGGGTTCAGCGGGCCACCGACAACGACTCTTGAGGTTCCTGCCGATGTTGCGATCCAAGGCATCCTGGCTATCGTTTTGCGCTTTTCTGTTCGACATGCTGGCGGTCGTCGCCGCCTGGCTGTTCGCCTATCTCGTCCGGTTCAACGGCAGCATCCCGCCTGATTTCCTGCGCGGTTCGCTGGTCGCGCTCGAATGGGTATTGCCCATCTACGCGCTGATGTTCCATCTGTTCGGCCTGTATCGCGGCCTGTGGGTGTTCGCGAGCCTCCCGGACCTGATGCGCATTTCGAAAGCGCTCGCGGGCGGCGGCGTGATCGTGATGATCGGCGCGGTGATGTTCCAGCCGTCGCCGGTCATTCCGCGTTCGGTGCTGCTGGTCTCGCCGCTGATGCTGTTCCTGATCATGGGCGGCGCGCGTGCGCTGTACCGCTCGCTGAAGGAGTTCTACCTGTACGGCGGCCTCGTCGGGCAGGGCAAGCCGGTGCTCGTGATCGGCGCAGGCACGGCCGGCGCGAACCTCGCGCGCGAATTGTCGCGCTCGGGCGAATGGCGTCTCGTCGGCCTGCTGGATGACGACAAGACCAAGCAGGGCCGCGAGATCTACGGCTACAAGGTGCTCGGCTCGCTCGACGACGTCGCGCACTGGACCGAGGCGCTGAAGATCGAATACGCGATCGTGGCGATTCCGTCCGCGTCGGTCGAGGTGCAGCGCCGGGCGGCGACGTTCTGCGTGCGTGCCGGCCTGAAAGTGATGGTGCTGCCGTCGCTGACCGCACTGATGCCGGGGCAGGGCTTTCTGTCCCAGATCCGCGAGATCGACCTCGAAGACCTCCTCGGCCGCGACGCCGTGACGATCGACACCCCGCACGTCGAGGCGCTGCTGCGCGGCCGCGTCGTGATGGTGACGGGCGCCGGCGGCTCGATCGGCTCGGAGCTGTGCCGGCAGATCCTGCGTTTCGCGCCGGCGCAGCTCGTCGCGTTCGACCTGTCCGAATACGCGATGTACCGCCTGACCGAGGAGTTGCGCGAGCGCTTCCCCGACCAGCCGGTCGTGCCGATCATCGGCGACGCGAAGGATTCGCTGCTGCTCGACCAGGTGATGTCCCGCCACGTGCCGCACATCGTGTTTCATGCGGCGGCCTACAAGCACGTGCCGCTGATGGAGGAGCTCAACGCGTGGCAGGCGCTGCGCAACAACGTGCTCGGCACCTACCGCGTCGCGCGGGCGGCGATCCGCCACGACGTTCGCCATTTCGTGCTGATCTCGACCGACAAGGCCGTCAACCCGACCAACGTGATGGGCGCGAGCAAGCGTCTTGCGGAGATGGCGTGCCAGGCGCTGCAGCAGACGAGCGAGCACACGCAATTCGAGACGGTGCGGTTCGGCAATGTGCTCGGCAGTGCGGGCAGCGTGATTCCGAAGTTCCAGCAGCAGATCGCGAAGGGCGGCCCGGTGACCGTCACGCACCCGGAGATCACGCGCTTCTTCATGACGATCCCGGAAGCGTCGCAGCTCGTGCTGCAGGCATCGAGCATGGGGCACGGCGGCGAGATCTTCATTCTCGACATGGGCGAGCCGGTCAAGATCGTCGATCTCGCGCGCGACCTGATCCGCCTGTACGGCTTCTCGGAAGGGCAGATCCGCATCGAATTCACCGGGCTGCGGCCGGGCGAGAAGCTCTACGAGGAACTGCTGGCCGACGACGAGACGACCACCCGCACGCCGCATCCGAAACTGCGGATCGCGCGCGCCCGCGAAGTGCCGGACAATTTGCTCGACGAGCTGCTGCCGTGGCTGATGCAGCATCGCGTGCTGAGCGACGACGAGGTGCGGCGCGACCTGCGGCGCTGGGTGCCCGAGTATCAGACGGCCGTCGCGCCGGCGCTGCAGAGCGTGCCTGCGCGGGCGGCGTCGAACCGCTGACCGCAGCCTGCTCGCCGGCGGCACACGCGGCAACAAAAAAGCGCCCGCGGGGCGCTTTTTCATGCCGGCAGGCGACTCAGTGGTGGTGGCGCCGCGTCTTGCGCACCACCATCCACCGCGGCGCGCGGAACCGCACGATGCTCACGTACAGCCACACGTAAGTGAGCGCAAACAGCACGACGAACGCGAACAGGTGCACCGTGTGCCGCCAGAACAGCGTCGCCGGAATCACCGCGACGAGGCACAGCAGCCACAGATACGGCGACGTCAGCGAATTGCGCCGCGTCAGGTCGTACGCCTGCTTCGTGCCGACGGCCCAGCGCATCAGGCGCTTGTAGACGAGCATGTGCAGGTGCACGCCGTCCGGAATGCCCGGCGACATGCCGCGCACGAACTTCTTCCGGTAGATCGAGAAGCAGGTCTCGAAGATCGGATACATGAACAGCAGCACCGGATACCACGCGGACACCTCGCGGTTGCGCATCACCAGCAGGATCGCAAGCTCGGCGAGCATGAAGCCGATGAAGTACGCGCCGCCGTCGCCGAGGAAGATCAGGCCGGCCGGAAAATTCCACACGAAGAAGCCGAGCACCGCGCCCATCATGATGAACGACGCCGACATCACGACCGGGTCGCCGACCTGGAACGCGACGTACGCGAGCGACGCGAACATCATGAAGCTGACCATCGACGCGAGCCCGTTGAAGCCGTCGATGATGTTGACCGCGTTCGCGAGCGCCGCGACCGCGAGCACCGTGACGAACGCGGAGATCGCGACGTAGCCGAGCAGGAAGTCGAGCGGCGGCACGCTGATGCGCGTGACCGCGATGTGCAGCACGCCGAACGCGAGCGCCGCCGCACCCATCGTGCAGAGCAGCCGCGCGCGCGGCGACACGCGCTTGGTCAGGTCCTCGACGAGCCCGGACAGGAACGCCGGCATTCCGCATGCGACCAGCCCGAGGATGCTGCCGGCGATCGTCGGATAGCGCTGCGTGAGCAGCAGCGCCGACGCGACGACCCCGGCCAGGATCCCGATGCCGCCGACGCGCGGCACGGGCCGCACATGGAATTTCTGCACGCCGGCCAGATCGCTGTCCACCGAGAACTTCTCGTGCAGATGGGCGTAGCGCACGATGAAGAGCGTGACGAGCAGGGAAACGATGAAACCGGACGCGAAGCTGAGCATGGGATTGCTCGGAAATGGGACAGCGGATTATACAAAACCGCGCGGGTTGTTTTCCTGCCAGCGCCAGTGGTCGACGCACATCTCGTCGAGGCCGAATTTCGCGCGCCAGCCGATGATGTCGGCCGCCGCCTGCGGGTTCGCGTAGCACTCGGCGACGTCGCCCGGGCGGCGCGCGGCGAGCTCGTACGGCACCGGCCGGCCCGATGCCTTCTCGAACGCGCGCACCACGTCGAGCACGCTGTAGCCCTGGCCCGTGCCGAGGTTCACGACGAAGCTCGCGTCGCGCTTCACCAGCGCGTCGAGCGCGGCGATGTGGCCTTGCGCGAGATCGACGACGTGGATGTAGTCGCGCACGCCGGTGCCGTCGGGCGTCGGGTAGTCGGAGCCGAACACGCGCAGCTTGTCGAGCTTGCCGACGGCGACCTGTGCGACGTACGGCATCAGGTTGTTCGGGATGCCGGCCGGATCCTCGCCGATCTGCCCGCTCGCGTGCGCGCCCACCGGGTTGAAGTAGCGCAGCGTCGCGATCCGCCACGACGGGTCGGACAGCTCGAGATCGCGCAGCACCTGCTCGGCGATCAGCTTCGACTGGCCGTACGGGTTGGTTGCCGACAGCGGGAACGACTCGTCGATCGGCGAGCGCTCGGGCACGCCGTACACGGTCGCGGACGAGCTGAACACGAACTGCTTCACGTTGCGCTCGCGCATCACCTTGAGCACCGTGAGCAGCCCGCCGATGTTGTTGCGGTAGTACTCGAGCGGTTTCGCGACCGATTCGCCGACCGCCTTCAGCGCCGCGAAATGGATCGCGCCGGTGATCGGGTGCGCGTCGAACACCTTGCCGAGCGCGGCCTCGTCGCAGACGTCGACTTGATGGAACGCCGGCGTCTTGCCGGTGATCTGCGCGACGCGCCGCACGGATTCGGCCTTGCTGTTGACGAGGTTGTCGACGATGACGACGTCATAGCCGTGATCGAGCAATTCGACCGCGGTGTGCGAGCCGATGTAGCCCGCGCCGCCCGTCACCAGAATCGTTCCCTTCGTGGTCATGGCTTCGTGCTCCTTCAGAGAGTGACGCCCGTCAAGGCGCGTATGGTGATTGTGTATCGTTCGACGACCTTCTGCTCGTCGAATTCGGCGGCCACCTTGCGGCGGCCGCGCGCGCCCATCGCGTCGCGCCCGGCCGGGCCGAGCTCGATCATTTGCGTGAGGCGCGCGGCGAGGCTCGCGCTGTCGCGCACCGTGCACAACAGGCCGGTCTCGCCGTCGGCGACGACGTCGCGGCAGCCCGGCACGTCGGTCGCGACGATCGGGCGGCCCATCGCGGACGCCTCCATCAGCGTGCGCGGCACGCCTTCGCGGTACGACGGCAGCACGACGCAGTCGGCGGCGGCGAGGTGCGGGCGCACGTCGTGCGCTTCGCCGAGGTATTCGACGATGCCTTCGCGCACCCACGCGTCGACGTCCGCGCGGCCGATCGCGCTCGGGTTGTCGACGCCGAGCGGGCCGAGCAGCTGGAAGCGTGCATGCGGATGCCGCGCCCGCACGGCGCGCGCCGCGTCGACGTATTCGCGCACGCCCTTGTCCCACAGCAGCCGGCCGACCAGGATGAACACCGGCGCGTCGCCCGCCGGCAGCGGCACGGGCGCGAACTGCCCGAGATCGACGCCTTCGCCGTGCAGCAGGTGCGCGCGCTCGGGGTGCGCGAGCAGCCGCTCGTCGGTGAAGGTCGCAAGGTCGTCGCGATTCAGGAACCAGACCTCGCGCGGGAAGCGGAACGCGAACCGGTAGAGCCGCTTCGCGATGCTCGCCGCGCGGCTCTTCTGGATGAACACGTAGCCGAGCCCGGTCGTCACGGCCACCGACGGCACGCGCGCGAGCCACGCGGCGACCGAGCCGTAGATGTTCGGCTTGATCGTGTAGTGGAACACGAGGTCAGGCGCGAGCGCGCGGTAATGGCGGAACAGCGCGGCGAGCGTGCCGAGGTCTTCGCGCGGGCTCGTGCCTTTCGACGCGACCGCGAGCGGCACGTAGCGGCAGCCCATTTGTTCGAGCAGCGGCACCGTGCGGTCGTGCGGCGCGGCGACGATCACCTCGGCGCCGCGCGCGACGAGCATGCGAATCAGTCCGTGGCGATAGGTATAGATCGCCCAGGCCGTGTTGCAGACCAGCATGATGCGCAGCGCAGGGGTGGCGGTCATGAAAAAAAGAAAAAATAAAGCATCGAAAAAGCGTCACGCGGACGGCCGCGCGGCGAACAGCGTCTGCTTGATCCGCTGCAGCGTCCGGTACGGCGTCACGAAATGCAGCAGGTTCTTGGCGAGGCCTGCCCAGTCGTATGGGTTCAGCGCGTTGAAATGGCGCAGCAGCAGCGCGAGCGTCGACATCAGCTGGCGCCGCCGCTTGGTCGCACTGATCCCGCCTTCGTTGAGCTCGTAGTAGAGGCCGAGCTCCGGCAGGTTCGCGCAATCGTAGCGTTGCATTAAGCGTAAAAAAAGATCGAGATCCTCGGCCGCGCGGTATTTCTCGCGATAGTTGCCGACCTCGCGCACCGCGTCGACACGCAGCATCACCGACGGATGCACGAGCGGCGAGCGCAGGAAGCGGGTGCGGCGCAGCACGCGCGGATCGGCGGGCGGCGTCAGCATGAAGCGCGGCTCGCCGGCGCGCGACACGACCTGCGTCCACATGCCGACGCACGCGACGCGCGGGTGCGCGTCGAGGTACGCGCGCTGCTTCGCGAGCCGCTGCGGCGCAGCGAGATCGCCCGCGTCGATGCGGGCCGCGTAGCGGAAGCCGCGCTCGGCCAGCGCGTCGATGCCGGCCTCGAGCGCGCGCTCGATGCCGCCGTTCCGCGGCATGCGCAGCACTTCCACCACGAGGCCGGGCAGGTCCGGCGCGGCAATCGGCGGCGTGCTGCCGTCGTCGACGACGAGCACGTGCACGGGCGCGTCCTCGTGAAACGACGCGAGGGTCCGGACGACGTCGTCGTGCGCGTTGTAGGCCGGCATCAGCACGGCCACGTCGCCGAGCGGGCCGGCGGCGCGCGAGGCGGAAATAGGGGACGTCATGAGCGCAGCTTGAAACGGATGTAATAAAAGTTGACTGTGGCGGCGGCCAGATAGCCGCCGGCCAGCCCGACGAGCGCGCCGTACAGGCCGAGCCGCGGGATCGCGAGCAGGTTGACGAGCGCGGCGATCGCGAGCGCGAGCACCCACTTCGCCAGCAACACGAATTTTGCTTGATATTTGAGAACGATAAGATTGCCTATCGCCTCGATGCCGGCCGGCACGGACAGCCAGACGGCCCAGCGGAAGATGTCGACCGACGCTTCGTAGCCGGGCCCGAACACCTTGCCGACGATCAGCGGCGCGGCCGCGTCGAGCACGAACGCGCCGGCGGCCATCAGGCCGGCCGTCATCGCGAGCAGCCGGACGATGTTGCGGCGCAGCCGCGCGACGTCCTGCACGCGGTATACGAACGCGGGTGCGATCGTCTGCGCGAGCATCAGCGCGAGCGTGATCCAGTTCTCGTTGAGCTGCTGCGCGGCCGAATAGCGGCCGAGATCGGCGAACGATACGTGGCGCTCGAGCATCAGGCGGTCGAGCTTGAGGAACAGGTACATGCAGATGAGGCCGAGCCAGAACACCGTGCCAGCCGTCGCGAAATGCTTGAACAGCGGGCGCTCGACGTGCCAGCCGAGCGTGCCGCCGTTGCGATGGCGGTAGTACAGCAGCAGCACGGCGCCGATCGCGGCGGCCTCGAGCGCCCACAGCCACGCGAAGCGCGCGGGCCCGGCGGCGGCGCGCACCAGCAGCCATACGAGCGCGGCCTTGGCGAGCGCCGTGACCATGCTGGCGACGAGCTGCGGCTTGCTGTACGTCATGCTCTGCAGCCACGCGTTGACGACGCCGACGAACGGTTCGCGGAAGATCATCGTCACCGCGAGGCCGGCGAGCATCGCGCCGACGAGCGGATCGAACGCACCGGCGGCGATCGCGATCCAGGTCGCGACGAGCGCGGCGGCCGAGACGGCGATGCGCAGCGCGAACGCGCTGCCGAGCACGGCGCCGAGTTGGTCGGCCGGCCGCTGCACGATGGTCGGAACGAGGATTTCCGCGCCGCACACCCAGGTGAGCGGCGCCAGCACGAGGAGCAGCGTATTTGCATACTGCCATTTGCCGAACACATCCGGCCCGAAATAACGGGCCAGGAGGCCGCTGACCGCGATCGCGACGCCGATCTGCGTGAGCCGTTCGAGCCCCAGCCAGACGAGGTTCGCGACGGCTTTAGCGACGTCCGGGTTGGCGAGGCGTTTCAGCATGGCGCGACGCGCCGGCGCGCGCATGAGACGGGCGCAACGGCGCCGATGGGCGCCCGCGGCGCGGCGGCGGGACGGCTAGGCATTAAAATGGGCGGTATCCGCGTAATCAAAACGAGCGATTATAAGTTGTATCGGGAGCGCTCCCGCCATCTTGACCCACCCTGGCAGGCCCTCGGCGCAAGGCCTGGCGCCGGTGACGAGGCGGCCCACCTTTTCCATGCACGCAACCGAGAGTGAATCGATGATTTCCCAATCCATCTTCAAGGCATATGACATCCGCGGCGTGGTCGGCAAGACGGTCGACGCCGACACGGCGCGCGCGATCGGGCGTGCGTTCGGCAGCGAAGTGCGCGCGCAGGGCGGCGACGCGGTCGTCGTCGCGCGCGACGGCCGGCTGTCCGGGCCCGAACTCGTCGGTGCGCTGGCCGACGGCTTGCGTGCGGCGGGCGTCGACGTGGTCGACGTCGGCATGGTGCCGACGCCGGTCGGCTATTTCGCGGCGAGCGTGCCGCTCGCGCTGAAGGGCGGCGAGCGCCGCGTCGATTCGTGCATCGTCGTCACGGGCAGCCACAATCCGCCGGACTACAACGGCTTCAAGATGGTGCTGCGCGGCGCGGCGATCTACGGCGAGCAGATCCAGGCGCTGTACCGCCGCATCGTCGACGAACGCTTCGAGACGGGCAGCGGCACGTACGAGCAGATCGACGTCGCCGACCCGTACATCGCGCGCATCGTCGGCGACATCAAGCTCGCGCGGCCGCTGAAGATCGTGGTCGACACCGGCAACGGCGTCGCCGGCGAGCTCGCGCCGCGCCTGTTCAAGGCGCTCGGCTGCGAGCTGGTCGAGCTGTTCACCGAGATCGACGGCAACTTCCCGAACCACCATCCCGATCCCGCGCACCCGGAAAACCTGCAGGACGTGATCCGCGCGCTGAAGGAAACCGACGCCGAGCTCGGCTTCGCGTTCGACGGCGACGGCGATCGCCTCGGCGTCGTCACGAAGGACGGCCAGATCATCTATCCGGACCGCCAGCTGATGCTGTTCGCCGAGGAAGTGCTGTCGCGCAACCCGGGCGCGCAGATCATCTACGACGTGAAGTGCACGCGCCATCTCGCGCAGTGGGTGAAGGAGAAGGGCGGCGAGCCGCTGATGTGGAAGACCGGCCATTCGCTCGTGAAGGCGAAGCTGCGCGAGACCGGCGCGCCGCTCGCGGGCGAGATGAGCGGCCACGTGTTCTTCAAGGATCGCTGGTACGGGTTCGACGACGGCCTCTACACGGGCGCGCGCCTGCTCGAGATCGTCGCGAAGACGGCCGATCCGAGCGCGGTGCTCAACGCGCTGCCGGACGCGATGTGCACGCCGGAGCTGCAGCTCAAGCTCGAGGAAGGCGAGAACTTCAGCCTGATCGCGAAGCTGCAGAAGGAAGCGAAGTTCACCGGCGCCGACGAGGTCGTGACGATCGACGGCCTGCGCGTCGAGTATCCGGACGGCTTCGGGCTCGCGCGTTCGTCGAACACGACGCCGGTCGTCGTGCTGCGCTTCGAATCCGAGACGCAGGAAGGCCTGAAGCGCATCCAGGAGGACTTCCGCCGGGTGCTGACGGCGGCCAAGCCGGACGTGCAGCTGCCGTTCTGAGCCCGGCCGGCGGCGGATCGCCGCCGGCGCCGATTCGATGCCGTCCTCGAAAAGCGGCGCACGCGCAAGGCGTGCGGCCGCTTTTTGCCTATCCGGACGGCCGGGCGCGATAAAATCGCGTCTTTATGCCTGTCGCCGGCCGTCCGCCGGCGTTTTTTCAGCGTGCAAAAGATCCTGATCGTGCGCGTGTCGTCGCTGGGCGACGTCGTGCACAACATGCCGGTGATCGCCGATATCCGGCGCCGCCATCCCGATGCGCAGATCGACTGGCTCGTCGAGGAAAGCTTCGTCGACCTCGTGAAGCTCGTCGACGGCGTGCGCCGCGTGCTGCCGTTCTCGCTGCGCCGCTGGCGCAAGACGCCGTGCTCGGGCGCGACCTGGCGCGAGATCCGCGCGTTCCGCAAGCAGCTCGCCGCCGAGCGCTACGACCTCGTGATCGACTGCCAGGGGCTCATCAAGACCGCGTGGGTCGCGAGCTGGGCGCGCGGCCCGCTCGTCGGCCTCGGCAACCGCACCGACGGCGCCGGCTACGAGTGGCCGGTGCGCTTCTTCTACCGCAAGCGGGTGCCGATCGAGCCGCGCACCCACGTGGTCGAGCGGTCGCGGCAGCTCGTCGCGGCCGCGCTCGGCGATCCGGCGCCGACGCCGGCCGACCCGATCGAGTTTGGCCTCGACACGGCCGCGGCATCGCGCGCGGTGGCCGCGCTCGGGCTGAACCTGCCGGTGCCGTACGTGGTGTTCGTCCACGCGACGTCGCGCGCCGACAAGCAGTGGCCGGACGCCGCGTGGATCGAGCTCGGCCAGTCGTTGGTGCGGCGCGGCGCGTCGCTCGTGCTGCCGTGGGGCAACGACGCGGAACGCGCGACGAGCGAGCGGCTCGCGAAGGAATTCGGCGCGGCGGCGATCGTGCCGCCGAAGCTGTCGCTGCCGGCGGTGGTCGGCCTCATCGACGGCGCCGCGGCGACGGTCGGGGTTGATACAGGTCTGGTTCACATCGCCGCCGCGCTGAAGCGCCCGACGGTCGAACTGTACAATTTCGCGACGGCCTGGCGGACCGGTGGCTACTGGTCGCCGAACGTCGTCAACCTCGGCACGGCGGGGCAGCCCCCGTCGATCGCGCAGGTGAAGTCGGCGCTCGCGGGCTTCGGTCTCCTGTAACCGCACGCACTCCAGGACCATGAGCGAATCCCAGATCATCGAAGTCTCGTCCGCCGACTGGCGCGGACACAATCTGTCGTTGCCGCGCGAGCAGCTGCTGGCCGCCGTCGAAGAGGGCAAGGTGCTGTATTTCCCGCATCTGCGCTTCGCGATCGAGGGCGGTGAGGAAGCGCTGCTCGATCCGGCGCTGGCCGACCCGCAACGCAAGAACATCAGCCTCGCGCCGAACGGCGGCGCGCTCGCGGGCGTGCTCGGCGACAACGTCACCCAGTCGGCGGTGCGCGCGCTCGTCGCGCGCTTCCAGCAGCAGGCCGGCGCGCTCGTCGACGGCCTGTTCCCCGAGTATCGCGGCACGCTGCGCGTCGCGCCGACCAGCCTGCGCCTGATGCAGGTCGAGACGCGCCAGACGTCGTGGCGCAAGGACGACAGCCGGCTGCACGTCGACGCGTTTCCGTCGCGCCCGAACTACGGCGAGCGGATCCTGCGCGTGTTCACCAACGTGAACCCGGCCGGCGCGCCGCGCGTGTGGCGCGTCGGCGAGCCGTTCGAGGACGTCGCGAAGCGCTTCCTGCCGCGCATCAAGCCGCAGTTTCCGGGCTCCGCGTGGCTGCTGAACCTGCTGCACGTGACGAAGACGCCGCGCAGCGCGTACGACCACCTGATGCTGAACCTGCACGATGGCATGAAGGCGGACCTCGACTACCAGAAGACCAGCCCGCAGGAAACCATGCCGTTCCCGCCGGGCAGCGTGTGGATATGTTTCTCGGACCAGACTTCGCACGCTGTGATGTCCGGCCAGTTCATGCTCGAACAGACGTTCTTCCTGCCCGTCGATGCGATGGTGCGGCGCGAATGCGCGCCGCTCGGCATCCTCGAGCGCCTGACGGGCAGGGCGCTGGTTTGAGCGCGCATCGCAATCGACGACACGAGGTGGCTGGTTCATGCTGAGGGTGATTTATCGCGCGCTGTGGTGGCTCGTCGCGCCGCTCGCAGTCGTGCGCCTGGTCGTGCGTTCGCGCAAGGAGCGCGGCTACCGCGAGCATATCGGCGAGCGCTTCGGCTGCGGGCCGGACCGCGGGCCCGACGACCGCGCGCCGCTGATCTGGGTGCATGCGGTGTCGGTCGGCGAGACGCGCGCCGCGCAGCCGCTGATCGACGCGCTGATGCACGCGCGGCCGGACGCGCGCATCCTGCTGACGCACATGACGCCGAGCGGCCGGGCGACCGGCACGCAGATCTTCGGCGATCGCGTGCTGCGCTGCTACCTGCCGTACGACATGCCGGGCGCGGTGCGGCGCTTCCTGCGCGCGTGGCGGCCGACGCTCGGCCTCGTGATGGAAACCGAGGTGTGGCCGACGCTGATCGACGAGTGCCGCCGCGCGGACGTGCCGCTCGTGCTGACCAATGCGCGGATGTCGGCGCGTTCGTACCGGCGCGCGGCGAAGTTCGGCACGGCGACGCGCGACGTGTTCGGCGGCTTCGCGCGGGTGCTCGCGCAGAGCCCGGCGGATGCGGAGCGCCTGACCTCGCTCGGCGCGCGCAACGTGACGGTGCTCGGCAACCTGAAGTTCGACATGACGACGCCGCCGGAGCTCGCGGCGCGCGGCCGCGCGTGGCGCGAGGCAATCGGCGCGCGCCCGGTGTGGGTCGCGGCGAGCACGCGCGAGAACGAGGAGGCGCTGGTGCTGCAGGCGTTCGACGCGCTGCGCACGCCGGATGCGCTGCTGATCCTGGTGCCGCGCCACCCGCAGCGCTTCGGCGAAGTCGAGGCGCTGGTCGCGCGCGGCAACCGGAAGTGCGTGCGGCGCTCGGCGTGGGCGGCGGATGCCGCCGCGCTCGCGGCGGGCCGCCCGGCGGCGGCGCCGCTGCCGGCGGACGTGTCGGTACTGCTCGGCGATTCGATGGGCGAGCTGGGCGCGTATTACGCGGCGGCCGATGTCGCGTTCATCGGCGGCAGCCTGCTGCCGCTCGGCGGGCAGAACCTGATCGAGGCGTGCGCGGTCGGCGTGCCGGTGCTGATCGGCCCGCACGTGTTCAACTTCACGCAGGCGACCGCCGATGCGGTCGCGGCCGGCGCCGCGCTGCAGGTCGAGGATCCGCTGGATCTCGCGCACGTGCTCGACGCGCTGTTCGCCGATCAGGCGCGGCGCATCGCGATGGGTGCGGCCGGCGCGGCATTCGCGGCGCGCCATCGCGGCGCGACCGCGCGCTCGGTCGACGTGCTGGCGGCGCTGCTGCCGCCCGTCGCGAACGGCGAGCCGGTTGCGCAGGACGAGTAGGCGGCAAGCGGGCGCGGCATCATCGTGCACGCGCCCGCCGCCTTGTCGCTCAGACCTTCAGCAAACCCTTCTTCTGGATGAACGCGACGACGTCCGCGACGCCGTCGAGCGCCTTCAGGTTCGTCATCACGTACGGCCGCTCGCCGCGCATCTTCTTCGTATCGGACGCCATCACGTCGAGGTTCGCGCCGACGAGCGGCGCGAGGTCGGTCTTGTTGATCACGAGCAGGTCCGACTTCGTGATGCCGGGGCCGCCCTTGCGCGGAATCTTCTCGCCGCCCGCGACATCGATCACGTAGATCGTCAGGTCCGACAGCTCGGGGCTGAAGGTCGCCGCGAGGTTGTCGCCGCCGGACTCGATGAACACGATGTCCGCGTCGGGGAAGCGCGCGAGCATCCGGTCGACGGCTTCCAGGTTGATCGACGCATCCTCGCGGATCGCGGTGTGCGGGCAGCCGCCCGTCTCGACGCCCATGATCCGCTCCTCCGGCAGCGCGCCCGCGACCGTCAGCAGGCGCTGGTCTTCCTTCGTGTAGATGTCGTTGGTGATCGCGACGAGGTCGTACGTGTCGCGCATCGCCTTGCACAGCATTTCGAGCAGCGTGGTCTTGCCGGAGCCGACCGGGCCGCCGATGCCGACGCGCAGCGGCGGCAGTTTCTTGGTGCGGCGGGCGGACGAAGCGTGAGGTGCGTTCATGGTGGGGGTGTCGAGGTCAGGAGCGGAACAGCCGCGAGTACTGGGTTTCGTGCCGCGCGGACAGGATGCCGAGCTGCGGCGCGAACGTGTTGATGCGCTCGGGCGGCGTCGCGAGCGCGCGCTGCACGGCCGCATCGATCGCGCCGCGCAGCGCGACGATGATTCTCTGGCCGGCGAGCTGGCCGAGCGGCACCGCCTTCAGCGCGGCGGCCGTCTGGTTCTCGACCCAGCCGAACGCGTAGGCGGCAAGCATCGCGTCGGGGCGCGCGTCGTGCGCGGCTGCGGCATACGCGAACGCGGTCGGCAGCGCGATCGGCGAGATCGATGCAAGCGTCGCGCGGCGGGCCGCGTCGCCCCATTCGAGCGACGTGCAGAGCTGCGCGAGCGACCAGCCCATTTGTTCGGTCTCACGGCGCAGTTCCGCCGATTCGCGGCTCGCGACGAACCATGCGTTCGCGCGCGCGAGCGCGTCGGCGTCGTGCGCGTGCCAGCGCGCGAGCTGGTGCGCGAGGAACGGCAGCTCGCCGTGCGCGAGCACGTCGGCGAGGCCGCTCGCGATCCAGTCGCGCGCGGTGTCGGCGTCGTGGATCAGGTTCGCGTCGAGCGCCGCTTCGAGTCCCTGCGAATAGCTGAACCCGCCGATTGGCAGCGCGGGCGACGCAAGGTGCAGCAGCGCGACGAGTTCAGCGGTGGTCATGACCGTGGGCGTGCCCGTGCGCGCATCCCGGGCCATGCTGGTGATCGTGATCGTGCGAATGCGAGTGGCCATGATGCTCGCCGAACACCTGCTGCGCGAGCGCGTAATCCTCGGCGAACGTCGCGTCGTGCCCATGCTTGTGGCCGCCGCCATACGCGCCGGCTTCCGGCTGGAACGGCGCGTCGATCTGCTCGACCTGCGCGCCGAGCCGCCGCAGCATGTCGGCGAGCACGGGATCGGCCTCGAGCTTCAGGTAGCCGTCGCCGATCTCGACCGGCGTGTGGCGATTGCCGAGGTGATACGCGGCGCGCGTGAACGTCAGCGGATCCGGCGCGCGAACGAGCAGCACGGTTTCGGTCGCGGCCGCGACGCGCACGAGCGCGCCGTCGTCGGCGACCAGCACGTCGCCGTCGCGCAGCACGGTGCCGCGCGGCAGCACGAGCGCGACGTCTTCGCCGCTGTCGAGCGTGGCCGCGAGGCGGCTCCTGCAGCGGGCGTCGTAGGCGAGCGTGAGCGTCGGCGCGCGCGCGACGAGCGACGCGGCGAGCTTCACGTTCGGGGCAATGCGTTTGTCGAGAGTGCGCATGATTCGGGAACCGGAAATCAGAACAGGAAGTAGCGCTGGGCCATCGGCAGCACGGTGGCCGGCTCGCAGGTGAGCAACTGGCCGTCGGCGATCACGTCGTAGGTTTCGGGATCGACGCTGATCGCGGGACGCCACGCGTTGTGGATCATGTCGGCCTTCGTCACGCCGCGGCAGTTGCGCACCGGCACGATCCGCTTCGCGAGCCCGTAGCGCTCGGCGATGCCCGCATCGGCCGCCATCTGCGACACGAAGGTCAGCGACGTGCGCGCGAGCGCGCCGCCGCGCGTCGCGAACATCTCGCGGTAGTGGACGGGCTGCGGCGTCGGG
This sequence comes from Burkholderia sp. SRS-46, assembly GCF_004343775.1. Lineage (GTDB taxonomy): Bacteria > Pseudomonadota > Gammaproteobacteria > Burkholderiales > Burkholderiaceae > Burkholderia. The sequence goes on from NZ_PTXL01000001.1 coordinate 179,430, forward strand.
ATCGACGCGTTCGGGTCGCCCATCTGCGCCATCGCGATCATCCCGCCCTTCAGGATCATCGTCGGCTTGATGCCGAAGAACGCCGGTTCCCACAGCACGAGGTCGGCCCACTTGCCGGGCTCGATCGAGCCGACTTCGTGCGCGATGCCGTGCGTGAGCGCCGGGTTGATCGTGTACTTCGCGACATAGCGCTTCGCGCGGAAGTTGTCGTGGCGCGCGCTGTCTTCGGGCAGCGCGCCGCGCTGCACCTTCATCTTGTGCGCGGTCTGCCAGGTGCGGATGATCACCTCGCCGACGCGGCCCATCGCCTGCGAATCCGACGACAGCATCGACAGCGCGCCGAGATCGTGCAGGATGTCCTCGGCCGCGATCGTCTCGCGGCGGATTCGCGATTCGGCGAACGCGAGATCCTCGGCGATCGACGGATCGAGGTGATGGCACACCATCAGCATGTCGAGGTGCTCGTCGAGCGTGTTGATCGTGTACGGGCGCGTCGGGTTGGTCGACGACGGCAGCACGTTCGCCTCGCCGCACACCTTCAGGATGTCGGGCGCGTGGCCGCCGCCCGCGCCTTCGGTGTGATACGTGTGGATCGTGCGGCCCTTGAACGCGGCGACCGTCGATTCGACGAAGCCGGCTTCGTTCAGCGTGTCGGTGTGGATCGCGACCTGCGTGTCGGTGTCGTCCGCGACCGACAGGCAGTTGTCGATCGCGGCGGGCGTCGTGCCCCAGTCCTCGTGCAGCTTCAGGCCGATCGCGCCGGCCGCGATCTGCTCGACGAGCGGCTGCGGCAGGCTCGCGTTGCCCTTGCCGAGAAAGCCGAGGTTGATCGGCCAGCCGTCGGCGGCCTGCAGCATCCGCTCCATGTGCCACGGGCCCGGCGTGCAGGTGGTCGCGTTGGTGCCGGTGGCCGGCCCCGTGCCGCCGCCGAGCATCGTCGTCACGCCGGATGCGAGCGCCTCGTCGATCTGCTGCGGGCTGATGAAGTGGATGTGCGTGTCGATGCCGCCGGCCGTCACGATCAGCCCTTCGCCGGCGATCACTTCGGTCGCCGCGCCGATCGGGATCGTCACGCCCGGCTGGATGTCCGGGTTGCCGGCCTTGCCGATCGCGGCGATGCGCCCGTGCTTGATCGCGATGTCGGCCTTCACGATGCCCCAGTGATCGAGGATCACCGCGTTCGTGACGACGGTGTCGGGCACCTCGGCGGCGACGCGCTGCGACTGGCCCATGCCGTCGCGGATCACCTTTCCGCCGCCGAATTTCACTTCCTCGCCGTAGGTCGTGAAGTCGCGTTCGATCTCGATCAGCAGCTCGGTATCGGCGAGACGGATGCGGTCGCCCGTCGTCGGCCCGAACATCTCCGCGTACGCGCGGCGGCTCAAGCGTAGTGTCATGTCCTGTTCCTGAAGAGCGGGGCGCGGCTTACAGCGGCCCCATCACCTTGCCCTGAAAGCCGTAGACGGCACGTTCGCCCGCGAGCGCGACGAGCTCGACGGTGCGCGTCTGGCCCGGCTCGAAGCGCACCGCCGTGCCGGCCGCGATGTTGAGCCGGAAGCCGCGCGCGGCGGCGCGGTCGAACGACAGTGCGTCGTTGACTTCGAAGAAGTGGTAGTGCGAGCCGACCTGCACGGGGCGGTCGCCGGTGTTCGCGACGACGAGCGTCAGCGTCGCGCGGCCCGCGTTCAGCTCGTGCTCGCCGTCGTCGGTGAGGATTTCGCCGGGAATCATGCGCAGGGCCTCAGGGAATCGGGTGATGGACGGTGACGAGCTTCGTGCCGTCCGGGAAGGTCGCCTCGACCTGGATGTCGGGAATCATTTCCGGCACGCCGTCCATCACGTCGTCGCGCGTGAGCAGCGTCGTGCCGTAGTGCATCACCTCGGCGACGGTCTTGCCGTCGCGCGCGGCTTCCATCAGCGCGGCGGTGATGAACGCGACCGCTTCCGGATAGTTGAGCTTCAGGCCGCGCGCGCGACGGCGCTCGGCCAGCAACGCGGCCGTGAAGATCAGCAGCTTGTCTTTTTCGCGGGGAGTCAGTTTCATGAAGGCAAACGTTCAGGAAAACGTAATTTTTCTCGGTGCGCCGCGGCGGTGCGAAAGCGCGGCCCATCGTAGCACCGCGCCGTTCGGCGTGCGCTGTGTATCGGATCTGTAAGCAGCAAGTCGCGTGCCATGCATGCGAAACGCACGCGGATGCGCGTTCGTGGTGCGCATTGCCTGCGCGGCGTGCGGCGCGCGGCGCGGCGCTGCGCCGAAGTGGTGCGTTCAGGCGGAAAGGATCAGGTCTGCCAGAGGCGCAGCGGCCGTGCGTCCACGCCGTGCACGATCGGCCGCAGGTGCAGCCAGCAATCGGTGAAATGGCGCTGCAGCGCTTCCATCGACGTGGCGAGCGCGCGCACGAGCACGACGCCCGGTGTCACGCAGGTCGCGCCGGCGCGCAGCGTGTCGTCGAACGGCATGCGCTCGGCGAGCGCTTCGGCGAGCGTGGCGTCGCATGCGGCGCCGGCCGCCCATAGCGTGCCGAACACGGGGAAGCCCGCCAGCCCCTGCGGCGCGCCGCGCAACGCGTCGTGCGCGTCGAGCAGCGCGCGCTCGGTCCACAGCGGCCGGCCGTCGGCATCGACGAGTGTGGAGGCCGACGCGATGCGTCCCGCCGACCAGGTTTCGCCGGCCGCCTGACGGCCGAGCTGCGTCGCGTCCCAGCCGATCGCGCTCGCGCCCGCTTCGAGCGTCAGCGTGAAGTCGAGCGATGCGTGCGCCGCGTCGAAGAACAGGTTGTTCTGCGGCAGCCAGTCGAGCTTCGCGTTCTCGCCGACCGTCACGCCGATGCGCTGCGTCGCGTCGAGGCCGTTCGACTTGTACCACTTGGTCGCACCGGGTGTCGTCAGCACCGCGTGCGTGCCGTCGCCGAGCGCGATGTCGATGTCGAGCCGGTCGCCGCCCGCGACGCCGCCCGGCGGGTGGACGATCACCGCGTGGCAGATCGCGTCGCCTTCCGGGTACAGCGGCCGCTGCACGCGCAGCGGGCCTTCGTGCAGCCGGTGCGCGAGCGTCGTGCGCGCGCCGTGCCGCGCGAAGCCGAGTTCGAGGCGGCCCCGCCACGACTTGGTGACGGCTGGGCGGGACAGCGGGGCGTGGGAATCGGGGGCGGACATCGGCGGGCAGGGCACGGAAAACGTGGATGCTACCGGAACAATAATGCAGATGCCGCGTTCGTTGAAAGCGCGGCAGGGCAACCGGCTTCCGCGCCGCCCGTCACACTGCGATCAGCTCCCGCACACCGTGCGCCTCCATCTCCCGCGCATCACCGCCCGCGACGATCTCGCCGCGGCTCATCACCCAGTAGCGGTCCGCGATCGAGCGCGCGAAATCGTAATACTGCTCGACGAGCAGCACGGTCATCTTCGACTCGTCGACGAGCTGCCGCAGCGTGCGGCCGATGTCCTGGATGATCGACGGCTGAATGCCTTCGGTCGGCTCGTCGAGGATCAGCAGCTGCGGCTCGCTCATCAGCGCGCGGCCGATCGCGAGCTGCTGCTGCTGGCCGCCCGACAGGTCGCCGCCGCGCCGCGCGCGCATGTCCTTCAGCACCGGAAAGAGCGCGTAGATGCGCTCGGGCACCTTTGACGGCGCCTGGCGGCTCGCCGCGCCGACGAGCAGGTTCTCCTCGACGGTGAGCCGCGGAAAGATGTCGCGGCCCTGCGGCACGTACGCGAGCCCGGCCGCGACGCGTGCGTAGGGCGGCATCGCGCCGAGCGCCGTGCCGCGCCACGACACCGTGCCGCTGCGCGCGGCGACGACGCCCATCAGGCAGCGCAGCAGCGTGCTCTTGCCGACGCCGTTGCGGCCGAGCAGCACGGTGAGCTTGCCTTCATCGGCGGCGAGGCTCACGTTGCGCAGGATATGGCTGCCGCCGTAGTACTGGTTGAGCGCTTCGATTGTCAGCATCGCATTACCGTCCGAGATAAGACTCGATCACCGCGTCGTCGCGCTTGACCTGGTCGAGGGTGCCTTGCGCGAGCACCGCGCCTTCGGCCATCACCGTCACGCGGCCCGTGTCGCCTGCGAGCGCCGCGACGAATTCCATGTCGTGCTCGACGACCATCATCGAGCAGGTGCCGCGCAGCGTGTTCAGCAGCTCGGCGAGCTCCATCGTCTCGTGGTCGGTCATCCCGGCCGCGGGCTCGTCGAGCAGCAGCAGCGCGGGGCGCTGCATCAGCAGCATGCCGATCTCGAGCCGCTGCTTCTGCCCGTGCGACAGCTCGCCGGCCGCTTGATACGCATGATCCTCGAGGCCGATCAGCGCGAGCGTCTCCTCGATCTTCGCCTGCGCCGCGCGGTCGAGCCGGGCGCGCAGCGACGCGAGCCAGCCCTTGTCGGCCTGCATCGCGAGCTCGAGGTTTTCCCACACGGGGTGCTGCTCGAACACGGTCGGCTTCTGGAACTTGCGGCCGATGCCGGTGCGCGCGATTTCCGGCTCGCTCATGCGCGCGAGGTCGATTGTCTGGCCGAGAAACACCTTGCCCGCGTCGGGGCGCGTCTTGCCGGTGATCACGTCCATCATCGTCGTCTTGCCCGCGCCGTTCGGGCCGATCACGCAGCGCAGCTCGCCCGCGTCGATCGCGAGCGACAGCTTGTTCAATGCACGAAAGCCGTCGAAGCTCACCTCGATGTCCTCGAGATACAGGATCGTGCCGTGCGACGTGTCGATGCCGGGCGGCACGACGCGCCCCATCGACGCGGTGCCGCTGACCGCGAGCAGTTCGTCCTCGGCCGGCGGCGTGAATTGGTAGAGTGCCGTTCCGTTCATCAGCGTTGCCCCTTCGCCAGCACGGTTTCGACGAGCCCCATGATCCCGCGCGGCAGCAGCAGCGGCACGAGCACGAAGATCAGGCCAAGGAAGAACAGCCAGTACTCGGCGAAGTACGCGGTGAACAGGCTCTTCGCGCCGTTGACCGCGAACGCGCCGACGATCGGCCCGATCAGCGTGCCGCGTCCGCCGACCGCGACCCAGATCGCCATTTCGATCGAGTTGCCCGGCGACATCTCGCCGGGGTTGATGATGCCGACCTGGGGCACGTACAGCGCGCCGGCAATCCCGCACAGCACGGCCGACGCGGTCCACACGAACAGCTTGTACGCAAGCGGGCTGTAGCCGAGAAACATCAGCCGCGTCTCGCCGTCGCGCACCGCGGTGACGACGCGTCCGAGCTTGCTCGTGACGATCGCGCGCGCGGCGACGAACGCGAGCACGAGCGTCGCGAAAGTCAGCAGGAACAGCGCCGTGCGCGTGCCGGGCGACGTGATCGGGAAGCCCGCGATGCGCTTGAAGTCGGTGAAGCCGTTGTTGCCGCCGAAGCCCGTTTCGTTGCGATAGAACAGCAGCATCGCGGCGAACGTCGTCGCCTGCGTGATGATCGACAGGTACACGCCCTTCACGCGCGAGCGGAACGTGAAGAAGCCGAACACCCACGCGAGCACGGCCGGCACGAGCACGACCAGCAGCAGCGCGACCGCGAGATGCTGCGTGCCGCTCCAGTACCACGGCAGCTGGTGCCAGTCGAGGAACACCATGAAGTCGGGCAGGTCGCTGCCGTACTTGCCGTCGCGGCCGATCTCGCGCATCAGGTACATGCCGATCGCATAGCCGCCGAGCGCGAAGAACAGGCCGTGGCCGAGGCTCAGGATGCCGCAGTAGCCCCACACGAGATCGAGCGCGAGCGCCGCGATCGCATAGCACATCAGCTTGCCGGTGAGCGTCATCGCATACGCGGAAAGATGGAACGCGCTCGACTCGGGCGCGACCAGCGCCGCGAGCGGCACGCCGACGCCGATCGCGACGCACAGCGCGACGAGCGCGAGCCACGCGCGGCGCGACAGCAGCGCGGGGCGCGGCGGCAGGCCGAGCGCGAAGCCGTCCTGTGCGCGCGTGCCGGCGGGCGGCGCCGGCGCATCGGCGACCGGGTTCGACAGGGAATTGGTGATCGAAGTCATATCAAGCCTCCGCGCTGCGGCCCTTCAGGGCGAACATGCCCTGCGGACGCTTCTGGATGAACAGCACGATCATCACGAGCACCGCGATCTTCGCGAGCACCGCGCCCCAGAACGGCTCGATCGCCTTGCTGACGAGGCCGAGCCCGAAGCCGCCGAGCACGGTGCCGGCGATCTGCCCGACGCCGCCGAGCACGACGGCCATGAACGAATCGATGATGTAGTTCTGGCCGAGATCCGGGCCGACGTTGCCGATCTGCGACAGCGCGCAGCCGCCGAGGCCGGCGATGCCCGCGCCGAACGCGAACGCATATGCGTCGACGCGCGCGGTCTTCACGCCGACGCACGCGGCCATCCGGCGGTTCTGCGTGACCGCGCGCACGAACAGGCCGAGCCGCGTCCGGGTCAGCACGGCCCACGCGACGAACACCACGGCGAGCGCGAACGCGAGGATCGCGAGCCGGTTGTACGGCAGGATCAGGTTCTGCATCACCGTCACGCCGCCGCTCATCCACGACGGGTTCACGACCTGCACGTTCTGCGCGCCGAACAGCATCCGCGTTGCCTGGATCAGGATCAGGCTCACGCCGAAAGTCGCGAGCAGCGTCTCGAGCGGGCGGCCGTACAGGTGCCGCAGCACCAGCCGTTCGAGCACGATGCCGACCAGCGCGGCCGTCGCGAACGATGCGGGCACCGCGACGAGCGGATACCAGTCGAACGCGCCCGGCGCGTAGCGCTGGATCAGCGTCTGCACGACATAGGTTGCGTACGCACCGATCATCAGGAATTCGCCGTGCGCCATGTTGATCACGCCGATCAGCCCGTAGGTGATCGCGAGGCCGAGCGCGGCGAGCAGCAGCACGCTGCCGAGCGACAGGCCCGCGAACAGCGTGCCCGCGATCTCGCCGCGGCGCTGCAACGCGTGCAGTGCGTCGAGCCCTTGCTGCGCGGCATCGCGCACGCGTGCATCGGGCTCCGCGAAGCTGCCGTCCGCGTTCTTCGCGACGAGCGGGCGCAACGGCTCGATCATGTCGAGGTCGCGACGCGCGGCGACGACCTGCACGGCTTCGAGCCGCTTCGCGGGATCGGCGTCGTGCAGCGCGGCGATCGCCCACAGCGCGTCGAGGCGGCGCTTCAGCGACGGGTCGGTTTCCTTCGCGCGGGCGCGATCGATCATCGGCTTCAGCGCGGGGTCGGGCGCTTTCAGCAACGCGTCGATCGCGTCGCGCCGCGCGGCGACGTCCGGCGACGCGAGCGCGAGACCGGACAACGCACCGGCGATCTTCGTGCGTAGCAGGTTGTTCAGCATCACCGGCTGCGCGTCGCCGGGCGGCGCGGCGGCCTGCGTGAGCGCGTCGTGCGCGGTGTCGCCGGTCTGGATCAGGATGCGGCCGTCGCCGGTCGCGAGCGCGTCGCCGCTCGACAGCGCGTTGAGCAGCGTGACGGCGTGCGGATCCGCGTCGGCGGCGAGCCGTTCGATCGCGGCCGTCTTCGCATCGAAGTCGTCGCCGGCGAGCGCGGCGGTGTCGGCGGCCGTCAGCGCGAACGCGGCGCGCGGCAGCCCGCCCGCGAGGGCGGCGCACGCGACGGCCGCGACGGCGGCGCGACGTAGGAATCTGGGCATCGGGAAGTCCTGGCTGGCGTGGAGTGGAAGTCTCGTGCGGCGATGCATGGGGCGCCGGCTGCGGCGGTTCGCCGGCGCAGCGACGGCAGCGGCCGCGGCCGGAACGCCGCGCACTCGCGCAGCGCCCCGGCCCGCGGCGCGTCAGGCCAGCGCCGCGCGCTGCCGGCGCAGGAACGCCGGGATCGAGCTGACGATGTCCGGCTTGCCCTGGTTGCCCGCGATGAACGGGCTCCACGGCTGCGCGCGCACCGCGGTCTTGGTCTTCCACACGACGTTGAACTGCCCGTCGCCGCGGATCTCGCCGATCATCACCGGCTTGTGCAGGTGATGGTTGCCGTCCATCGTCAGCGTGAAGCCCGACGGCGCGGTCACCGCCTGGCCGATCATCGCCGCGCGCACCTTGTCGACGTCGGTGCTCTTCGCCTTCTCGACCGCCTGCTTCCACATGTGGATGCCGACGAAGGTGGCTTCCATCGGGTCGTTGGTCACGCGCTTCGCGCCGCCGGGCAGGTTGTTCGCCTTCACCCACGCGCCGAACTGCTCCTTGAACTTCGCGTTCGCGGGGTTCTTCACCGACATGAAGTAGTTCCACGCGGCGAGGTGGCCGACGAGCGGCTTCGTGTCGATCCCGCGCAGTTCCTCCTCGCCGACCGAGAACGCGACGACCGGCACGTCGGTCGCCTTGATCCCCTGGTTGCCGAGTTCCTTGTAGAAGGGCACGTTCGAATCGCCGTTGATCGTCGAGATCACGGTGGTCTTGCCGCCCTGCGAGAAATTCTTGATGTTCGCGACGATGGTCTGGTAGTCGCTGTGGCCGAACGGCGTGTAGACCTCCTGAATGTCGGCGTCCTTCACACCCTTCGATTTCAGGAACGCGCGCAGGATCTTGTTGGTCGTGCGTGGATACACGTAGTCGGTGCCGAGCAGGAAGAAGCGCTTCGCGCCGCCGCCTTCCGCGCTCATCAGGTACTCGACGGCCGGGATCGCCTGCTGGTTCGGCGCGGCGCCCGTGTAGAACACGTTGCGCGACATCTCCTCGCCCTCGTACTGCACCGGGTAGTAGAGCAGGCCGTTCAGCTCCTCGAACACCGGCAGCACCGACTTGCGCGACACCGAGGTCCAGCAGCCGAACACGCAGGCGACCTTGTCCTGCGTGAGCAGCTGGCGCGCCTTCTCGGCGAACAGCGGCCAGTTCGACGCGGGGTCGACCACCACCGGCTCGAGCTTGCGGCCCATCACGCCGCCGCTCTTGTTGATGTCGGCGATCGTCATCAGCGCGGTGTCCTTCAGCGACGTCTCGGAGATCGCCATCGTGCCGGACAGCGAATGCAGGATGCCGACCTTGATCGGCCCCGTGCCGGCATCGGCGGCGTGCGCGAACGGGCTCTTGCCTGCCAGCGCGAGCGCGCCGGCCATCGATCCGAACTTCAACAGACTGCGACGTTTCATCGACTTCCCCTTGACGTGTTGGATGCGTGCGCGCCGTTTCGGCGTCGCCCGTCGGGGATTACGCAAGGCATGTGCCAGTTGCGCGCAGGCACGGCGGACGTGCCTGCGCGGGCGGCGGCGCGGTGCGCGTGATGCGCGGTGTGGCACGAATGGTCCGTCGCGGTGCAGTGCCGCGGGCACAAATGGTGCACGATTGTGCTTCACCGTTTCGGTGCCTACACTCGGGTATCGACTTGCGTCGCAGCCTGAAGGCGCACGGTGTCGTCGCGCCGATCGAACCCCTCGAGGAGCCGCTCATGAGTCAGCAACAGCAGCAGACGAATACGCCGGACCTGTCCGCGTTCTGGATGCCGTTCACCGCCAATCGCCAGTTCAAGGATGCGCCGCGGCTGCTGGTGTCGGCGAAGGGGATGTACTACACGTCGCACGACGGCCGGCGCATCCTCGACGGCACCGCCGGGCTGTGGTGCGTGAACGCGGGGCACTGCCGCGACGAGATCGTCGCGGCGGTGAAGGCGCAGGCCGAGGAGATGGATTTCGCGCCGACCTTCCAGATGGGCCATCCGAAGGCGTTCGAGGCGGCCACGCGGATCGCGCGCCACACGCCCGGCGATCTGAACCACATCTTCTTTACGAATTCCGGCTCGGAAGCGGTCGACACCGCGCTGAAGATCGCGCTCGCGTATCACCGCGCGCGCGGCGAAGGGCAGCGCACGCGCTTCATCGGCCGCGAGCGCGGCTATCACGGGGTCGGCTTCGGCGGCATCTCGGTCGGCGGCATCGCGCCGAACCGCAAGGCGTATTCGGGCGCGCTGCTGCCGTCGGTCGACCATCTGCCGCATACGCTGAACCTCGACGAGGCCGCATTCTCGAAAGGGCAGCCCGCGTGGGGCGCGCACCTCGCCGACGTGCTCGAGCGGCTCGTCGTGCTGCACGACGCGTCGACCATCGCCGCGGTGATCGTCGAGCCGGTCGCGGGCTCGACGGGCGTGCTGATTCCGCCGCAGGGCTATCTCGAACGGTTGCGCGCGCTGTGCGACAAGTACGGCATCCTGCTGATCTTCGACGAGGTGATCACCGGCTGGGGCCGGCTCGGCGCGCCGTTCGCCGCGCAGTTCTTCAACGTGACGCCCGACCTGCTGACGATGGCGAAGGGCACCAACAACGCGGCGGTGCCGATGGGCGCGGTCGCGGCGAGCGACGCGATCCACGACACGATCGTGAACGGCGCGCCGGCCGGCATCGAGCTGTTCCATGGCTACACGTATTCGGGGCATCCGCTCGCGGCGGCCGCGGCGTGCGCGACGATCGACCTGTACGAGCGCGAGCGGCTGTTCGAGCGCGCCGCGCGGATGGCGCCCGTGTTCGAGCGCGAGATCCACCAGCTGAAGGACGCGCGCCACGTGATCGACGTGCGCAATCTCGGCCTCGTCGGTGGCGTCGAGCTGCAGCCGCGCGACGGCAAGCCCGGCGCGCGCGCGTACGACGTGTTCGTCAGGTGCTACCAGAAGGGCGCGATGGTCCGCTATACGGGCGACATCCTCGCGTGCTCGCCGCCGCTGATCATCGAGGAGGCGCAGATCGTCGAGCTGTTCGCGATCGTCGCCGAGGCGCTGAGCGAAACCGAGTAGGGCGGGAAAGAGAAACGGGCGCGCAATGCGCGCCCGTCGGGCAATTCAAGGCAGGCGGGCCGGCGAGGTGCGGCCGGCGAGGTGCGGCCGGCGAGGCCGATCAGTAGCGCGGCACCGACGGATCGACGTCGCGCGACCACGCATCGATGCCGCCCTGCAGGTTGTACAGCTTAGTGAAGCCGCGCGATTCGAGGAACATCGCGACTTGCGCGCTGCGCATCCCGTGATGGCACACGCAGACGATCTCGGCTTCGTCGTCCAGCTCCTCGCTGCGCGCGGGGATCTGCTGCATCGGAATCGACACGCTGCCGGCGATCTGCGCGGTGGCGATTTCCCACGGCTCGCGCACGTCGAGCACGATGGGCGCGGGGCGGGTCTCGTCGGCAAGCCATTGCGCGAGCAGCGCGGGCGTCAGGATTTGCATGGCGGGGCTCAGAATTTGAAGCGGGACGGCTCGACCGCGTTGACGAGCGGGTCGACGTAGGTTTCGAACACGTCGGCGACGCGGTACTGCTTGTCGTCGATGCGCGTGATTACCTGCGCCTTCATCACCGGACGGCCGCCGACGAATGCCGACAGGCGGCCGCCGACCTTGAGCTGCTCGAGGATTTCCTGCGGCACGACGGGCAGGCCGCCCGCGACGCAGATCACGTCGTACGGCGCCTTTGCGGCCCAGCCGCGCGAGCCGTCGCCGAGCACGACTTCCGCATTCGTCACACCGTTGTTGCGCAGGTTCTCTTCCGCGATCTTCGCGAGGGCCGGGTCGATCTCGACCGCCGTCACGTGCTGGCCGCGGTGCGCGAACAGCGCCGTCAGGTAGCCCGAGCCCGCGCCGATCAGCAGCACGTTCTCGTGCTTCTTCACCGCGAGTTCCTGCAGCACGCGCGCCTCGACGCGCGGGAACAGCATCTTGTGGCCGCCCGGCAGCGGCAGCTCGAGATCGGCGAACGCGAGATCGCGGTACGCGGCCGGGACGAAATTCTCACGCTTGACGATTGACAGCAACTCCAGAACTTCCAGATCCAGGACGTCCCACGGACGGATCTGCTGCTCGATCATGTTGAAACGCGCTTGTTCGATATTCATGGTGGTCATGCAGCCTGGTCGGCCGTCAGCGGAGAGAGAAAAACGCTCGGATTGTACCAAACAGGGCGGCGCGCCAGCCTTCAGAAGCCCTGCAACGGACCTTTACCGCTTGCTGTTCTTGATCTGTTCCTCGAACGCGAGGTCGAGCTTGCTGGCCTTGCGCGGCTTTTTGGGGCCAAGGTCGTCGACGAACTTCACGAATGCGTCGAGCGGCAGCGGCTCGCAGCGCTTGTCGGCCGTGCCGCCGGCGCGGTCGACCAGATAGAACAGGCCGCCCGCCATCGCGACGGCCGCGAAGTGCGGGTTGCCGGAGCGGGTTTTCAGGCGTTCGACCGCGTGGGTCGCCTTGGTGGTGCGCATGGTGCGGGTTCTGCTGCTCGGGGGGAGGCCCACACTTTAACAACAACCGGCCGCGCGTGCGCGGCCGGCGGCCCCGGTTCAGACCGTGCGCGAGTAGTGCTGGCGCGGCGTGGCGGCGAGATATGCGTCGAACGCCATCGCGATGTTGCGCACGACCATCCGGCCGGCCGGGTGGATCGTCAGGCGGTCGCCGGCGATCGTCAGCAGGCCGTCGCGCTCGAACGTGCGCAGCGCGTCCAGCTCGCGCGCGAAATGGTCGGCGAACGGGATGCCGTGCGCGGCCTCGACGTGCGAGAACGGCAACTCGAGGTTGCACATCAGCTGCGTGATCACGTCGCGGCGCAGCCGGTCGTCGGCGGTGAGGCGCACGCCGCGCGTGAGCGGCAGGCGGCCCGCGTCGAGCGCCGCGCCGTACGCGGGCAGGTCCTTCGCGTTCTGCGCGTAGACGTCGCCGACCTTGCCGATCGACGACACGCCGATGCCGATCAGGTCGGTGTCCGCGCGCGTGCTGTAGCCCTGGAAATTGCGCTGCAGCGTGCCGTTGCGCTGGGCGGCGACGAGCTCGTCGCCCGGCCGCGCGAAGTGGTCCATGCCGATGTAGACATAGCCGGCCGCGGTCAGCATCTCGATCGCGAGCCCGAGCTGCGCGACACGCGTCGCGGGCGGCGGCAGCGTCGCGTCGTCGATCTGCCGCTGCATCTTGAACAGGTGCGGCATGTGCGCGTAGCCGAACACCGACAGCCGGTCCGGCGCGAGCTCGATGATCGTCTCGAGCGTGCGGCCGAAGCTCGCGACCGTCTGGTGCGGCAGCCCGTAGATCAGGTCGACGCTGACCGAATGGAAGCCGGTCGTGCGCGCGGCGCTCAGCAGGTCGGCGGTCATGCCGAGCGGCTGGATGCGGTTGATCGCCTGCTGCACGACCGGATCGAAGTCCTGCACGCCGAGACTCAGCCGGTTGAAGCCGATCGTGCGCAGGTGGACGAGCGTGGCCGGCGTGACCGTGCGCGGGTCGATCTCGATCGAGAACTCGGCGCTGGCGTCCGGCGCGAGCGCGAAGTGCTCGCGGGTCGCCGCCATCAGCTCCGCCGTCTCGTCGTCGGACAGGAAGGTCGGCGTGCCGCCGCCCCAGTGCAGCTGCGTGACCGGGCGGGCCGGGTCGAACAGCGCGGCCTGCAGCGCCATCTCGCGCTTGAGCTGGTCGAGGTACGGGCGCGCGCGGTGGTGGTTGTTGGTCGCGATCTTGTTGCAGCCGCAGTAGAAGCAGGCGGTGTTGCAGAACGGGATGTGGAAGTACAGCGACAGCTCGCTCGACGACGCGCCCGGATCGCCGGCCGCGCGCACGTAGTCGGCGGGGTCGAAGTCGTCGCGAAACTGCAGCGCCGTCGGGTAGGACGTATAGCGCGGGCCGTTTGCGCCGTACTTCGCGAGCAAATCGGGACGGAACAGGGTGTCGGCAGAGCTCATCGTTGACTCGTGCTTATTAGATGCATTCGAGTATATAAACGCGCGATTCGCCTGCATTGTGTAATAACGTCGCAGCCAGGGATGGCACAATGCGGGGTGCGGCGGCGGCACGCGATGTGCGGCCGCCGCGATGTTTCCGTTGGTCCGCCAGAGAGAGCCGAGTGTCCGTCGATTTGTCCGCCCGCCCGGCGCCCGCCGAAGTCCCGCCGCCGCACGCGTGCCGCGAGGGCTGCGGCGCGTGCTGCATCGCCCCGTCGATTTCCAGCCCGATTCCGGGGATGCCCGGCGGCAAGCCGGCCGGCGTGCGCTGCGCGCAGCTCGGCGACGACCAGCGCTGCCGGATCTTCGGCCGGCCGGAGCGGCCCGCGTGTTGCGCGGGGCTGCAGCCGTCGGCGGAGATGTGCGGCGCGACGCGCGCCGACGCGCTCGCGTGGCTCACCCGGCTCGAAACCGCGACGCAGCCGTCGCAGCCGTCGTGAATCGGCATTGGGGCCGGGGCCGCGCCGACGCGCCCGCCCGGGCCCGCACAGGAGAATCAGCATGACCGTCAGTCGCGCACTCAGCCGGCGTCGTTTCCTCGTTGCATGCACCGCCGCCGTCGGCGTGTCGGTGTCGCTTGCCGCGTGTGCATCGACGTTCCCGTTCATTCCCGATCACTACACGTTCTCGCGCGACGACGTGCAGAAGGCGATCGCGCGCAAGTTTCCGTACCAGAAGAACGTCGCGCCCGTGGCCGACGTGTTGCTCGCCAATCCGGTGGTCGGCCTGCTGCCGGACCAGAACCGCGTCGCGGTGCAGCTCGACGCGCGCTTCGCGAGCCCGTTCCTGCGCGCGCCGGTCAACGGCAAGTTCACCGTGTCCGGCCAGCTCGCGTACGACGCGGCGAGCCGCTCGGTCGTGATCAAGGCGCCGGCTGTCGATAACCTGACGGTCGACGGCGACGCGCAGATGTACGCGCAACAGATCGGCGCGGCCGCCGGCATGATCGCGACGCAAGTGCTGACCAACTATCCGATCTACACGTTCAAGCCCGAACAGTTGCAATTTGCCGGTGTGAACTACGAACCCGGTACAATCACAATTCTTACAAACGGCATACGCGTGGCGATCGTCGAGAAATGACGGTGTGCCGCGCGCGGCCGGGCGGGCCGCGGCGGCAACGATGCGGCCCTTTCTTTCGACCATTTCGGAGTTGGGCCACGGATGGACTGGATCCTGATCTGCAAGGCATTGATCCTCGGCGTCGTCGAGGGGCTGACGGAATTCCTGCCGGTATCGAGTACGGGCCACCTGATCGTCGCGGGCAGCTTCCTGAATTTCAACGACGCGTATGCGAAGACCTTCGATGTCGTGATCCAGTTCGGCGCGATCCTTGCGGTGTGCTGGGAGTATCGGCAGCGGATCGTGTCCGTCGTCGCCGGGCTGCCGAGCCGGCCGGACGCGCGGCGCTTCACGCTCAACGTCGTGATCGCGACGATTCCCGCGGTCGCGCTCGGCCTGCTGTTCGAGAAGAAGATCAAGGCGGTGCTGTTCTCGCCGGTGCCGGTCGCGTTCGCGCTCGTCGTCGGCGGCGCGATCATCCTGTGGGCCGAGGCACGGCAGCGCGAGCGCGGCGAGACGCCGCGCGTGCAGTCGGTCGATGCGCTGACCCCGCTCGATGCGCTCAAGGTCGGCCTCGCGCAATGCTTCGCGCTGATTCCCGGCATGTCGCGCTCGGGCTCGACGATCATCGGCGGGATGCTGTTCGGCCTCGACCGGCGCGTTGCCACCGAGTTCTCGTTCTTCCTCGCGATCCCGATCATCTTCGGCGCGACGCTCTACGAAACCGTCAAGGACTGGCACGCGTTCACCGTCGATTCGATCGGCCTGTTCGCGCTGGGGCTCGTCGCGTCGTTCGTCAGCGCGTTCGCCTGCGTGCGCTGGCTGCTGCGCTATGTCGCGTCGCACGACTTCACCGCGTTCGCGTGGTACCGGATCGTGTTCGGCCTGTTCGTGCTGCTGGTCGGCTACAGCGGCTGGCTGAACTGGTCGTGACGCGGGGCAGGGGTGCCGGGCGCGCGGCGTGACGCGCGGGCACCTGATGCAAAACGGCCCAATCGGCATGTGCCGATTGGGCCGTTTTGCTTGACGGGTCTGGCGCGCTATGCGATCAGCTCGCGCGCTTGCGGAACACCAGATCCCAGACGCCGTGGCCGAGCCGCAGCCCGCGCCGTTCGAACTTCGTCACCGGGCGGTAGTCGGGGCGCGGCGCATAGCCGTCGGCCGTGTTTTCCAGCGTCGGCTCCGCGCCGAGCACTTCCAGCATCTGCTCCGCGTAGTTCTGCCAGTCGGTCGCGCAATGCAGGTACGCGCCGGGTTTCAGGCGCGACGCGAGCTGCGCGACGAGCGGCGGCTGGATCAGCCGGCGCTTGTGATGGCGCGCCTTGTGCCACGGATCGGGGAAGAAGATGTGCACGCCGTCGAGGCTTTCCGGCGCGAGCATGTGTTCGAGCACCTCGACCGCGTCGTGCTGGATGATGCGGATGTTCGTGAGATCCTGCTCGCCGATCAGCTTCAGCAGCGCGCCGACGCCCGGTTCGTGCACCTCGACGCCCAGGAAGTCGTCGCCGGCACGGTGCGTGGCGATTTCCGCGGTCGACGCGCCCATCCCGAAGCCGATTTCGAGAATGCGCGGCGCCTGGCGGCCGAATACCGTGTTCCAGTCGGGCATGTCCGGCGTGTACGGCACGACGTAGCGCGGGCCGAGTTCGTCGAGCGCGCGGCGCTGGCCGGTCGACACGCGGCCGGCGCGGGTGACGAAGCTGCGGATGCGGCGGAGGTGCAGCGGATTGACTTCGTCCGCGCCTTCGGCGGTTTCGTCGGGAAGGGCGTCGTCGTGCGGCGGCAGGCCGGCTTCGTTCGGATCGTCGTGCATCATCGGTGACAGAGAAAGGCTCGGTTGCGGGCGAGGGCCCGTGGCGCGCAGCGCGCGCCGGCCGGACCGGCGCGCGGTATAAAAAAGCCGCCTTCGATGAGGCGGCTGGCGCGCAGGCTGCGTTGCAGCTGGAAAGTGGAGCGGGCGATGGGAATCGAACCCACGTCATCAGCTTGGGAAGCTGAGGTAATGGCCATTATACGACGCCCGCAGAACGCACGATTCTACAGGGGTTCGGGTGGGAATGGCAAGCGGGAGGTTTTGGGCGGTGGCATCGAAACTGGCATCGCTCGATGGAGGAGCGGTGGCATCGTTGCTGAGGCCGTCAGAGATCGGCCATAGAGAGTCACTGGCTGCGACCATCACTTGTACATTCGTGGGACTGCTTCGCTACGCTAACGGTCATCCGATCATCATTGATACACGTCATGTTGTCGGCAGTAAAACTGTCGTTTGGTATCCATTACGTCGATGACCGAGAAAGATAGCGAAGCAGACGTTGGCGGGTGCCAGCGGGAAGTATCGGTAACAGCGACGTATCCGACAAGCATGTCGGCCGTTGCCAGTATGCCAGCGCGACAGCGTATGCTATGCGTATGGTGTCGCGCATGCTCTCACAACTGCTTATCTTTATCGTCTGTCAATGGAGGTGAGAGATCTTCTCGCTCATGCAAGTCGCCGGGCAGGAAACGTTTGTAGTCGATCCCGACGACGTTGCAGCCGTAGAGGAAGTCGTGCACGTAGTGATGTTGATTCTTGGCAATTGCATCAAGTGCCATCCGAAATACTAATTGGGTCGAAACGTCGAGCCAGTCCTTTGTGAATAGATTAGGAGTGGAGAGCCAATCATATACATACCGGCACTCGTCAAACGGAACGATGTCGGTGTACATCCTCGTTGACTTACCCTCGGCGACATAAGTGTAGCGCTTGACGGCAGAGAAATTGCAGTGAGCTGGGTGAGCTAGCTGAGCGAATGCAGGATAAAATCCAAGGGCGCTGGTTGCGACGTCACAGAAGTTCGGCATCGAATTTTGTGCGAATTCGTCGACATCGCGGATAGTCTGACTTAATCCTTTTTCGTCCGATTTGGCTCCGTAAAACCACTTTATTGCATCGATCGCGTGCTGGGGCGTCATGTTCTTGTCGCCCGAAAGATCTTGAGCCCACGAATCGAAGAATCCCTTGTGACTATCCTCTGGAAGTAGGTGGGGATGCTTTTGAAGCAGGCCGGTGAAAGCAAGGGTGAATAGCAAACTTTCTGAAGTGGGTTCAGAGAGTGCTAAGCCTCTCAGACTCAACTCATCCTTCTGCTCATCTGTCATCTCACCCCAATCAAGCTCGTTTGAGCTATCCTCACACGAGGTCAGCAGATCAGCTCGTGTCATGGCACTCTTCATATCTCCGATCAGTGCCAAGCCTAGCTTTCCGCTATAGATTCGGAGTGCTGGCGCGATGATGGATGCCATGTCAACGATATGGCGAGTGAGAAAGCAGCCGTAGAATCTAGAGAACTCACGCTCGACTAGTTCGACAAACGACTCATTATGTTCGACATCTTGCTCACATGCCATCGCGTCGAACTCATCAAATTCTCCATCAGAGGCGCAGGATGGTTCAATTGGTGTTCCAGACACATCACCGGATGTAACGGCGTCGTTGGCGTTACATAAATTTTGATGCTCGGATGGCTCTGGCAGCAGCCACATGCCATGTTCGCTGGGGCTGAAAAGAGTCTCGCCCGCCTCGCAATCGGAGACATCGAGGTAGGGCTTTGGATAAAGGTATGCGGCTATCAGTCTCGAGAATTTCTTTCGGAGTTGCGCTTTTTCATTGGTCAGGTCCGGTTCCGCAAAGTTCGTGATGAGAACGCCGAGTGGGGCCAGTGCTGAGTGACGGAAAATGCTCGCGAGCTGTCGTCCCGTTCTCTGCTTTTCGTTAGGTAAAGGCGCACACGCATCGAGATAAACGATGTCGAATCGTCGTGGACTGATCTCGAGGTATTCGCTTAGCGAGATTCCAATGAGCTTTATCCCACGCAGGGAAACTTCCTCGACATTTTTCAATGCTAGCGCGAACGTCTTCTTGTCGTTCTCAAACGCCCAGATGTTCTCTGGGCGCACGCCGAGTTCAATGAGAACGCTGATGTCGTTACTAGGTTCAGGCCCAGCCAAATATGCCACCGTGAGGTCAGTAGGGGATCGAGTTCCTACATGGGTTGAACGAAATTTCTCCCACGAAAGGATGTCTTCTTCGGCACAAGCATCAGCAAAGAAGCGATCGTTTGGCACCGCCGATTTAGATAGCTTTTTGAGAACACTTCTAACATGATTACCGCTGATGGCAGACGTTTCTTCGCGATTTTCCGTAAGCATTCGAATCGCTTCAGTAAGAATTTTTGATCGCACCTTGTTCTTGGTAGGCTGTTTGTATGTCGTCATGGTTTGTGTCGATGCGAGTTAAGCCGGTTGGTGGTCTCACATTTGTCTGTATAGGCAATTGTAAGAATCGAATCCGTATAGTCAGCGCAGCCACGGTAATCCCCCCGTTTTCCACGGGGTTCAGAAGTAGAAACTAAGCGGCCATGGCCAGCCGCTGCTTCGGCGTAAATCCGCCCAGGGCCATGTTCGGGCGGTCGTGATTGTAAGTCCACATCCAGTCGGTCGCGAAGCGCTGCACGTGGTCCAAGTCTTCCCAGTGGTACTGCGACAGCCATTCGTATCGCACGGTCCGGTTGAATCGCTCGACATACGCATTCTGCTGGGGCTTCCCCGGTTGGATGTAGTCGAGCTTGATGTCGTACTGCCGGGCCCATTCGGTGATCGCTGCACTTAGGTACTCGGGGCCGTTGTCACACCGAATCGCTTTCGGCCTGCCACGCCAACCGATGATCTGCCGTAGCGCACGGATCACCCGCTCCGACGGCAAGGAGAAGTCGATCTCAATTCCGAGCGCTTCGCGGTTGAAGTCGTCGATCACGTTGAATAGCCGGATGCTGCGCCCATCGGCCAGTTGGTCGTGCATGAAGTCCATCGACCAGACCTGGTTGACGGCAGACGGTACCGCCAGCGGTTCAGGTACCTGTCTGACCAGCCGCTTGCGCGGCTTGATCCGTAGGTTCAACTCCAACTCGCGATAGATCCGGTACACCCGCTTGTGATTCCAGCCGAAGCCCTTCACGTTGCGCAGGTACAGGAAGCACAACCCGAAGCCCCAGTTCCGGTGGTTGTCGGTCAGACGCAGCAGCCAGTTCGCAATCTCGTCGTTCTCGGCATCGCGCACGTTGGCGTACCGATAGCAAGTCTGGCTGATCCCGAACGCCTCACATGCCAGCCGGATCGACACGCCTCGACTGGACACCGCATGCATGGCCATCTCGCGCCGGCGAGATGGCCTCAGTCCTTTTTTGCGAGTGCCTCCGCGACGATCTCAGCCTTGATCTTCTCGTCGACGTACATCTTGCGCAGCCGGGCATTCTCGGCCTCCAGTTCCTTCATCCGTGCGATCAGCGACACATCCATGCCGCCATATTTCGAGCGCCATTTGTAGAACGTCGCCGTGCCGATGCCCAGTTCCCGGCACAGGTCCGGTACCGCCAGCCCCGCCTCCACGCGCTTGAGCGCATCCATGATCTGGCTGTCCGTGAATCTCGACTTCTTCATTCTGTAGAACTCCCTCAACGAGAAAATTCTACTTCTGATCCCGCCGGTTCTGCGGGGGGATTACCATACATTGACTGGCTCCGTATGTTCTCGGGAAACCTTCAATGGATCCTCCCTAGTGAAGGAGGGGGGGGGTGCCGCCGGTCGACATGGTGGCGGCTTAGGTTTCCGAGATATGTGTGCGTCGGACCTTCAAGTGGCGGTAGACGGGTATTCCTGGGCGACAATAAGGTCGGTCAGAAAGTCGCTCTCGGCTACAAGGTCCTGCGGTACCAGCGCGTATCCTCCCCACGTGAGGAGCCAAAGCGAGAGGGTCGTGATGTCGTCAATCACGTATAGTGAGTGCCGTCTACCCTTGAAGAGGTCTTGGACACGATCGGGATTGACCAGTGCTCCTTTGCGAATTTCCCTGCCGGTGTCTTCGCCAACGAATCCAAGCCAGGTTGTTTTGCAGCATGCGACCGATCGCGTCATGAGATCGCCATCTTCGTCAAGACCTAGCTCTGCGTGGAACCAATAGTAGTTGCGATTCTTTGCGGGTTGAACGACCGTCGCACAACGAATGCGTTCTTCTTGCGTGGCGAAGTGCTGCGCTCGGCTTTTTAGTCCCTTGACGCGCTCGAGAAAATAGTGATGGCGCTGCATGCCAAGCTTTTTTGCTGCGGCGTCCAGCGCTTGCATGTGCTTAATACCGAGCCTATCCTGAATTTTCTTCGCTTCCCTCTTGTACTTGGCTTCATAGCGGGAAATGAATACTTCGGCTTCGATGTGCGGAAGAGCTGAAACGTGATCTGATGAGTTCATGACAAGTCCTTTCGTACGCGGCCGTCTTCCGATAGCCCGCTCTAGCCGGAATGGCCACATTCAAGGATGTCTAGTCAAGAACCCAGAAACCGTTGCTCTCTAGGAGCGGTTTTGCCAGTGCGGGCGGCAGGTAGTCTGGACTACCTTGCAGTAAATATAGCAACGAATGATTTCTGCCACAAGAGGCGAGGGCGTGACGGAAGTGAACGAAGTCTAGTCGGAGGCGATTGACCGAAATGACGGTGGGCGTGGCGACGAGAAAGCGCGTGATGTGCCTACGGTAGAATCTTAGAAAGCTGATGATCTGGCTCGGAAATCCCTGTTAGATCAAGAGGATAGAGGCGAGGCGGGGAAGGGTGACGTGAAAACTGTCACTGTTGCTCGTCGTAATCCGCAGTGGTCGCCAACATGTCGATCGCGGTTGCTTGCTCGCCGTTGCCCTAAAGGCCGGTCTGCTGGACCCTGGACGTACTTTCAACGAATGGAGTGCGATCATGGTCGATCAGAAACAAGGTGCAACGAGCAAGGACGAGAAAGCGGGCAAGCCGGCCGCCGCTGACCAGACGCAGATGGCCTCGATGGCCGGGTCGCAGGGAAACGATACCACCGCGAAGGCGGTACCGGCTACGCCGACGAAGATGGAACTGGCGACGGAAATCTACAAACGGATGCGGGCCGTCAAGGACGTGACCCGGAAAGACATCATCGAGAAGTTCATCGCTGAGGTGAAGCTGACGAAGGCGGGCGCGAGCACCTACTTTCAGCTAATCAAGGACAAGCAGGAGCCGACGGGGAAGAAGTGACCTTGATCTCCGAGGGGAAAGACGATTCGGACTCACTTGGTAGTCCGAATCGTTTTCTGATAGATCAGTCGAAGTTAAAGCTCAACTGACCGGGTGCCGACCGCCAATGCGAACACACGTGTTCCAGATGGCCGAAGCGAATCCGAGTGTAGTTGCGCACGAAGACGGTCTTTGCCCGCGAGAAAGCGCGATTGGGCATAGCCCCTCCATGTAAGGAGGTTGAAAGCGATTCTTGCCCTCAGCTCCCTTGTCGCGTAGACTGCAAGGGTTATCTAGCCGATAACTGTGGGTGACAGAGGCACGCTCGAACGCGCTGTCTTCTGCTCACTGGCGCCCCCAACGCTTTGATCTCCTGGCCGAGATTGAGGTGTTGGGGGCGTTGTTTTTTCCGGCCCGGCTACTGCGAGCTATGTAACCGGGGCCGAGTCAGCTTCTCATCTATTGGGCATCCCTTGCCTATGTTCATTGGGTCTAGTTGGCAGCAGCGATTTCCGAGCCGCCCCCATTGTCACGGGTAGCCAATCTACCCATGAGGCATGATTGCACACTTCCCTTGCTAACGCAAATTTATTCCCCACTAACCTGAAAAAATATTTCCCCCTATCTGTTTTGCTTTCTTGACGCGGGTGATCGGTTCGGTTATTTTGAGGGGTTACTGGAGAGGTGTCATTATGGCCAAGGCTCGAAGCCCTAACTACCCGGCGTTAAGTTTACGCAAGTCGCTGGAGTTCGCGGGGAAGGTTTACGCGAAGAATCACACGCACAAGGCGGAGCCGATCGTGGTGGCTCAAGCGATGGGTTATTCGGGGTTGAACGGGAAGTCGTTGTCGGCTATCTCGGCATTGAAGAAGTTTGGCCTTTTGGAGGACGTCGACAAGCAATTGCGGATTGCGCGATCTGCATTGACGATCCTTGTCGAGCCCAGCACGTCTGCCGAGAGGGCGGAAACGCTTGTCGAGGCGGCGTTCCTGCCTGATCTCTTCGCGGAACTGCGTGCGGAATACGGAGATGTAGCGCCCAGTGATGAACTTCTCCGCTCGTACCTGCTTCGGCGCGGCTTCTTGCTTGCAACCGTAGATTTGCCTATCCGTGCTTACCGTGAAACGTTGGAGATGGTGGCCGAGGTGAGGAAGCTGTGTAGGGGAGACGTTGGAAAGACCAATCTAGATTCCTCAATGTCAGGCGACGCGGGGGCGGTAGGTTTGACAGCGGTCAAGCCAAACATCGAGGTTGGCGATCTCGTGCAGTGGGAGGTAAATGGCTCTCCGCAGTTCGAGAGGCCGCGATCCGTAAGGGCGCTTCGTGCGTTGGACGGACAGGACTGGGTATTTGTAGATGGGAGTGAATCAGGGTTGCCGCTTCAAGAGGTAATCTTGGAGCGGAAGAAAGTCGCGGATCTTGGTCCGGACCGTACTAGCCCGCCAATGATGCCGGATTTCGGGCGTAGTCTTCAAGTTGGAGAAGGCGAGCGGGAATGGCTTCGCGGCCCGCTCTCGAAAGATGTGAGCTATCGACTTCTTGTATCCGGTGATATGGGGGCGAAAGAAATCGGCAAGCTCATTAAGTTGTTAACCGCGCAAAAATCCGTGCTTGAGGATAGCGACGACGATTAACAAGATGCCTGCGTCAAGGGCGCTGGCCGCTTGGCGCACCAATGCTGTGTTGCGGCCTGTACTCGCAGCTTTTTGAGATTATCACTGGCGTGAAAACTGGCATCGCCGTGAACTCCGCATGAACAGTGGTTCGTCGTGGAGCCGGGAGAAACTAAGACGTGAGAACGCGCGTGAATAGTGGTTCTAATTAACGCACTGGGGCTTGGGAAGCTGAGGTAATGGCCATTATACGACGCCCGCAGAACGCACGATTCTACACGGAATCGGCCGAGGATGGCAACGACACGATACCTGACGGGGCCGCGGCCGTCGTCACCGATCGCGTGCCGGGCAAACCATCGCACCAGCGCCTAAGATGCAGCGGTCCGCCCTCCGTTCCGGCCGCATCGCGTGCCTCGCCCACCTGCCGCCGGACGCTTCACCGGAAACCCGACCATGCGCATCACCGCCATCCACGAGCACGCGATCCCGGTTTCCCGCTACGCCGATCCGGCCATCCCATCCGGCGGCCTGACGACCAGCGTCGTCGCGGTCGTCACCGACGTCGTGCGCGACGGCCGCCCCGTGACGGGATACGGCTATGCGTCCGTCGGCCGCTTCGCGCAAGGCGGCCTGATCCGCGAACGCTTCGCGCCCCGGCTGCTGAACGCAGCGGACGCGGTACTTGCCGACGACACCGGCGCGAACCTCGACCCGTTCCGCGCATGGCGCGCGATGATGGCCGGCGAAAAGCCGGGCGGGCACGGCGAACGGTGTGTCGCGGTCGGCACGCTCGACATGGCGATCTGGGATGCCGCGGCGAAGATCGCCCATGTGCCGCTCCAGCACTTCCTCGCCGACCGGCTCGGACGCACCGCCACGCCACGCGTGCGTGTCTACGCCGGCGGCGGCTACCGCTATCCGCACGACGATCTCGCCCACCTGTCCGACGAGATGCGCCGCATCGCCGATCTCGGCTACACGCACGCGAAGATCAAGATCGGCGGCAATGATCTCGATGACGACCGACGCCGCATCGACGCGGCCGCCGCACGCCTGTCGGACAGCTCGCATCTGGCGGTCGACGCGATGAACACTTATGACGCCACAACCGGCCCGGCCGCAGCGGCGATGCTGGCACCGTTGGGTCTCTGGTGGTTCGAGGACATGTGCGATCCGCTCGACCTGCCACTCCACGCCGGCCTCGCCGCGCACTACGCGCCGCCGATCGCCGCAGGCGAGGCGCTGTTTTCGCTCGCGGAAGCGAAGCTGCTCGACCGTTACGGCGGCTTGCGCCAGGACCGCGACTTCCTGGTATTCGATCCGGTCCACTGCTACGGCCTCACGGGCTACCTGCAGATCGTCGATCACTTCGTGTCGGCCGGCTGGCGGCGGGATGCATTCTGGCCGCACGGTGGCCATCTGTTCTCGCTGCATGTCGTGTCGGCGCTCGGGCTGGGCGGCGCGGAAGTCAATCCGTTCGCGTTCCACCCGTTCAACGGGCTGGCCGACGGCGCAACGGTGGACGCAGGATACGCAACCGTGCCGCAGGCGCCCGGCATCGGCTTCGAGCTTCACGCCGGCGCGCACAACGCCTTCCGCGCGTTGTCCGGCAACTGAGCAACCCAGCCGGTTTCAGCTTGCATCGATCGCGAAACGAATCGCAAAACCGAGCATCATCACCGCGACGAACAGGTCGAGCACGCGCCACGCGAAGGTGTGCGTGAACCAGGCGCGGCAAGCGCGTGCGCCATAGGCCAGCATCAGGAACCACGCGAGCGACGCGATCATCGCGCCGGCCGCGAACGGTGCGCGCGCGTGCGGCGCATGGTTCGCGATCACGCTGCCGAGCAGCAGCACCGTGTCGATCCACGCATACGGATTGAGCAGCGAGACCGCGGCGGTGGCGAGCAGCGTGCGGAGCAGCGTCGGGCTGCCGCCGTGAGCTGCGCCGTCAACGTGGCCCGGCTGCCGCCGCCGGATCGCCGAGCGCAGCGCGAGCAGGCCGTAGCCGGCGAGATACGCGATGCCGGCCCACAGCGCCGCCGACACCACATCGGGATGGCGCGCCAGAACGGACGTCAGGCCATGCGCGCCGAGCGCGATCAGCAACGCGTCGCTGCCCGCGCAGACGACGGCAATGACCAGCAGATGGGTGCCCGAGATCGAGCGCTTGATGACGAAGGCGTCCTTGGGGCCGACGGACGTGAACAGGCCGGCGCCCAGCAGCAGGCCTTCGAGGAAAGCAGAGGTGTCGAGCACGGATGGGCCGACAACCTCTTAAGCTGAACCGGTGATGGTTACGATGACGGAAACGGTAAGGGGCGCGGCATGCGTTGTCAACGACCGGCTTTCCCATCCGCCCACTCCGGCCGCTTGCCGAGCGTATCGAACAACGCCACGATCTCCGCCTTCACCTTCAGCACCGCATTGCTGACGAGCGCCGTATCGTGCCAGCACAGCGACAAATCGCGCGCGAACAGCCGGTGCGCCACCGTCGACAGCTTGAGCTTGCGCTCCTCGATCTCCACGTGCGCGGCCGTCCACGGCAGGATCGTCACGCCGAGCTGTGCCAACACGGCCGCGAACAGCAGCCCGGTCGAACTTGCCTCGAAGCCGATCTCGTACGACAGCCCGGCCTCGCGCATCGCCCAGTCGACGCGGTTGCGGATCGTGTTCGGCGCGCTCGGCAGCACGAGCGGCATGCGCGCGATCGCGTCGAGCGGCACGGGGTCGTCCGGCACCGGAAACCCGGGCCACGTGATCAGGTAGAGCGTCTCGGTCAGCAGGCGGTGGATCGCGATGCCGCGCGTATCGACCGCGTCGACGACGATCGCGAGGTCGAGCCGTGCACGCGCAAGCAGCGTGTCGAGGTCCGCGCTCGGCGCCTCGATCAGCTCCAGCATGATGCCCGGATAGCGGTCGCGCACCGCGCGCGCGAGCGGAATCGCGAGCACCCGCGCGGTGCTCGACGGCATCCCGACGGTCACGCGGCCCTGCGGCGTATCGGCGTCGCGGCGCAGCAGCTCGCGCGTGCCGTCGGCCTGACGCAGCAGCTCGAGCGCATGCTGGTACAACGTGCGACCGGCCGCCGTCGGCGCGACGCCGCGCACGCTGCGCTCGAGCAGCTGCATCCCGAGATCCTGCTCGAGGTTGCGCATCTGCTGGCTTACCGCGGGCTGCGCCACGTGCAGCGCCTCGCTCGCGTGCGTGACGTTGCCGCATTCGACGACTTTCACGAAATAGCGCAGTTGCCTGAGATCCATCCGGGTCCTCCGTCGCGTCAAGCGCGTCAAGCCATAAGCCAATCCGATGGCTCAAGAGAAATAACATATTTTTCGGCGATCGATCGCGTTCCTATACTGGCTTCACAAAAATGCCAGCGCGCCGGTCATCCCGAGCCGGCCGTGGCGACAGACGCCGGCCCCGCCGGCAAGGAGACGAAGATGTTCAAGGCGATCGACGCGCCGGCGGCCGGCGCGAAGCCGCGGCGCACGCCGCTCACGCGCGAGCAGGTGAAGGGCTTCTGGGCGGTCTATGCGGGCTGGGTGCTCGACGGCGTGGACTCGGTGATCTATGCGCTCGTGCTGATCCCGGCGCTGACTGAGCTGCTGCCGGCATCCGGCATCGCGGCGACGCCCGCGAACCTCGGCATGTACGGCTCGATCCTGTTCGCGCTGTTCCTCGTCGGCTGGGGGCTGTCGTTCATCTGGGGGCCGCTCGCCGATCGCTTCGGCCGCGTGCGCACGCTGGCCGCGAGCATCCTGATCTACTCGGTGTTTACCGGCGCGGCCGCCTTCGTGCACGACGTGTGGGCGCTTGCCGCGTGCCGGCTGATCGCGGGCATCGGGGTCGGCGGTGAATGGGCGCTGGCCGGCACCTACGTCGCGGAGAGCTGGCCCGAGGACCGCCGCAAGATGGGCGCGGGCTACCTGCAGACCGGCTATTACTTCGGCTTCTTCATCGCCGCGTGCCTGAACTACACGGTCGGCGCCACCTACGGCTGGCGCGCGATGTTCCTGTGCGGCCTCGCGCCCGCGCTGCTCGCGGTGTTCACCGTGATGCGCGTCAAGGAGCCGGGGCAGTGGCGTCGGCACGAAGTCGGCCACGGGGATGCGCGGCCCGTCCATCCGCTGCGCGAGATCTTCGCGCCCGCGCACCTGCGCCGCACGCTGACGAGCGCGAGCCTCGTCGGCGTCGCGATCGTCGGCCTGTGGGCGGGCTCGGTCTACGAGGCGAGCGCGGTGAGCACGCTCGCGGCGCGTGCGGGCATCGACCACCTCGGCGCGCTGCGGCTCGCGTCGGTCGGCGCGGCGATCCTGTCGTGCGCGACGATCGTCGGCTGCGTCGCCGCGCCGTGGCTCGCGGAGCGGATCGGCCGGCGCGCCGCGCTCGGCCTGTACTTCGCGGGCATGGCGGCCGCGATCGTGTTCGCGTTCGGCTGGGCGTTCTACCAGCCGAACGGGCTCGGCGCGTTCATGGTCTCGCTGGCGTTCCTCGGCTTCTTCGGCGGCAATTTCGCGATCTTCTCGCTGTGGCTGCCGGAGCTGTACCCGACGCGGGTGCGCGCGACCGCGTTCGCGTTCAACGCATCGGTCGGCCGCTTCATCGGCGCAGGCGTGAACTTCGCGCTCGGCGCGGCGATTCACGGCTACGGTTCGCTCGGCGTGCCGGTCGCGTGGACCGCGGCCGCGTTCGTGCTCGGCATCCTGATCCTGCCGTTCGCGGTCGAGACGCGTGACCAGACATTGCCGGAATGACCGGCGCATTCATCGTCCATCTATTCAGGAGTCCAGGATGCAGGCTTTACAAGGAATCAAGGTCGTCGATCTGAGCCGTGCGCTGTCGGGGCCGTTTTGCTCGATGGTGCTCGCCGATCTCGGCGCCGACGTGATCAAGGTCGAGTCGGGCCCGCACGGCGACATGAGCCGCACGTGGGGGCCGTTCGATCGCGGCGTCAGCACGTACTACCTGTCCTGCAACCGCAACAAGCGCGGCATCTGCGTGGATTTCCGCCAGCCGGCCGGGCTCGACGTCGTGCGGCGGCTGATCGCGCAGGCGGACGTCGTGATCGAGAACTTCAAGGCGGGCACGATGGACGCGATGGGCCTCGGCTACGACGTACTGAGCGCGCGCGACCCGCGGCTCGTGATGGGCAGCGTCACCGCGTTCGGCCCGCGCGGCCCGCTGCGCGACTGGCCGGGCTTCGACCAGATCGCGCAGGGCTATGCCGGCCTGATGAGCCTGACCGGGTTCCCGGACGGCGAGCCGACCCGCACCGGCACCGCGATCGGCGATCTCAGCTCGGGCATGTGGGTCGCGACGGCGATCGTCGCCGCGCTGTTCGAGCGCACGCGTACCGGGCGCGGCCGGCACGTCGGCACGTCGCTGCTCGAGAGCCTCGTCGCGCTGTTGAGCGTGCACGGGCAGCGCTACCTGAGCCTCGGCGACGTGCCGCGCCGCACCGGCAACGCCCATGCGGTGATCGCGCCGTACGGCGTGTTCGAGACCGCCGACGGGCCGTTGAACCTCGCGCCGATCACGACCGACATGTGGCTGCGGCTGTGCCGCTTGCTCGATCTGCCCGAACTGCCGGACGATCCGCGCTTCGCGACCAACGACGCGCGCGTCGCGAACCGCGATGCGCTGAAGGCGCTGCTCGAAGCGCGGCTGCGCACGCGCGGCAAGCGCGAATGGACGCAACGCTTCGTCGAAGCCGGGCTGCCGGCGGGGCCGATTCATACGCTCGACGAAGTGTTCGACGATCCGCAGGTCGCGCAGTGCGGGCTCGTCGAGACCGTCGCGCATCCGACGCTCGGCGCGCTGCGGCAGGTCGTCACGCCGCTCGGCGACATGGACGACGACGCGCCGGCGCCGCGCACGCGCCGCGCGCCGCCGCTGCTCGGCGAGCATACGGTCGACGTGCTGCGCGAAGCGGGCTTCGACGCGGCAGCGATCGACGCGCTGCTTGCGGAGCGCGCGATCTTCCAGGCACGGACGGCCGACGCGACGGCGGAGGTGCTGCAATGAGCCGCCCGACGATGATGAAGGATGCGATGTCGACCGTGACGGTGGAGATGGTCGACGCGCGCATCGCACGGGTCGCGTTCGCGAATCCGGCACGCCGGCATGCGCTCGACGCGGCGCTGCTCGATGCGCTGGTCGAACGCCTCGATGCGCTTGCGGGCGGGCGGCCGCCGCCGGTGGTGATTCTCGGGAGCGGCGCGGGCGGCGACGTGTGGAGCGCCGGGCACGACCTGCGCGAGCTGGCCGACGACCGCGATCCGCTCGCGTACGACAAGCCGCTCGAACGCGCGCTGCGGCGCGTGCGCACCTATCCGGGCGTCGTGATCGCGGCGGTGTCGGGGTCCGCGTGGGGCGGCGCGGTCGATCTCGTGATGAGTTGCGACCTGGTCGTCGCGGACCGCAGCGCGAGCCTCGCGATGACGCCCGCGAACATCGGCCTGCCGTACTCGACGAGCGGCCTGCTGCGTTTCTACGACAACCTGCCGATCCACGTGCTGAAGGAGATGTTCTTCTGCGCGCAGCCGCTCGATGCCGAGCGCGCCGCGCACTACGGCGTCGTGAACCGGCTCGTCGACGTCGGTGCGCTCGACGCGGCCGCGCTCGACGTCGCGCGCACGATCGCCGCGAAGGCGCCGCTCGCGGTGCAGGCGGTGAAGGAGCAGTTGCGGGTGCTGCAGGATGCGCGGCCGATGCCGGTCGACGCGCTCGAGCGGATCGCCGAGCTGCGCCGCCAGGCGTGCGCGGGCGCGGACTTCGACGAGGGATTGCGCGCGTTCGGCGAGCGGCGGCGGCCGGCGTTCCGCGGCGAGTAGGCGCGGGCGGCCGGTGCCCGCCGCCGCGCTCAGGGCGGCGGGCGTTGCCACTACGCCCGCACGACCGTCACGCCCGCCGCCTCGATCGGCTTCGTGAGCGCCGCCTCGGTTGCCTGCTCGACGACGATCGTCTGCGCGAGCGCGATCTCGCCGATCACGAACGGCGACGCCGCGTTGAGCTTCGACGACGACGCGAGCACGACCGTCTCCGCCGCACGGGCGGCCAGCGCGCGCTTGATCGCCGCTTCCTCGAAATTGCCGGTGGTCAGCCCCGCGCTCGGATGCACGCCCGTCACGCCCATGAAGTAGAGGTCCGCATGCACGCGGGCGATCGCTTCCATGGCCGCCGCGCCGACGGTCACGATCGAGTGCTTGAACAACTGCCCGCCGATCAGGATCACGTCGATCGACGGATGCTCGGCCAGCGCGACGGCGACGCTCGGGCTGTGCGTGACGACCGTCGCCCGCAGGTCGGCCGGCAACTGGCTCACGAGCAGCGCCGACGTGGTGCCGCCGTCGACGATCACCACCTGCCCGGGCGCGATCATCTCGGCGGCCCGTCGCGCGATGC
Source organism: Burkholderia sp. SRS-46 (assembly GCF_004343775.1). Classification (GTDB taxonomy): domain Bacteria; phylum Pseudomonadota; class Gammaproteobacteria; order Burkholderiales; family Burkholderiaceae; genus Burkholderia. The sequence continues at coordinate 210,221 of NZ_PTXL01000001.1, forward strand.
GGCGCTTGGCGGCCGATTCGAGATCCTGGCGCTGCGCGAACGGCGCGGTGGCGGGCGAGGCGGGCAGCGCGCCGCCGTGGACCCGCTGCAGCAGGCCTTCCGCCGCAAGCTCGCGCAGGTCGCGGCGAATCGTGTCTTCCGATACGCCGAAGGTCGCGCTCAATTCACCGGCCAGCACCTGGCCGTCGCGCCGCAGCGTGTCGAGGATGGCTTTCTTGCGTTGGGTGGTCAGCATGGAATTGCACGAATATTCTTGATGTTGCACGAATGTGCACGTTACCATGGGCGCCGTCATCTGTCGAATGGAGGCTGTCATGGTCGCAACCACGCAGGAGCGCGTGCGCATCGTCGATACCGTCGTGCTGTCCGACGACTGGTATGTGCTGAAGAAGGTCACGTTCGATTACCGCCGCCGCGACGGCACCTGGCAGCGGCTCAGCCGCGAGACCTACGACCGCGGCAACGGCGCGACGATCCTGCTGCGCAATCCCGCGACCGGCCACGTGCTGCTGACGCGCCAGTTCCGCATGCCGGCGTTCGTGAACGGGCACGACGGGATGCTGCTGGAGGCGGCGGCCGGCCTGCTCGACGACGCGACGCCGGAAGACCGGATCCGCGCCGAAGCGGAGGAGGAGACGGGGTACCGCGTGCGCAACGTGCGCAAGGTGTTCGAGGCCTACATGAGCCCGGGCTCGGTCACGGAGAAGCTGCACTTCTTCGTCGGCGAGTACGACGCGTCGCTGCGCACCGGCGACGGCGGCGGGCTGGCCGACGAGGGCGAGGATCTGGAGGTCGTCGAGATGCCGCTCGAGGCGGCGTTGCGGGCGGTCGAGCGCGGCGAGATCGTCGACGGCAAGACGATCATGCTGCTGCAATACGCCGCGCTGCACGCGCAGGCGGGCGGGCCGGCCGCATGACGCCGCAACTGATCCTGGTGGCCGGGCCGTATCGCAGCGGCACCGGCGGCGACCCCACGCGCATCGCCGCGAACCTCGCGCGGCTCGAGCAAGCGGCGCTGGCCGTCTATCGCCGCGGGCACCTGCCGGTGATCGGCGAATGGGTGTCGCTGCCGCTTGCGGCGGCGGCCGGGTCGCGGCAGGTCGGCGACGCGGTGAGCGAGGCGTTCCTGTATCCGGCCGCGCACCGGCTGCTGCGTCGATGCGACGCCGTGCTGAGGATCGACGGCGCGTCGCGCGGCGCGGATGCCGACGTCGCGCTGGCGCGCAGTCTCGGCAAGCCGGTCTACGCCGCGCTCGACGAGATTCCGGTGGCGAATCCCGAAGCCTCCCACGACGGCGCGGGCGGGTAAGCACAGCGGCGGCGTGCGGCGCGGCGGGCCCGTATGCCGCCGTCACGCGCGCCACATGTCGGCGTATGATCGCGACGGCCAAGACCTCGCAATCCGCCCGAACCGCCATGCCGCCCGTCGATCCCGCCTCCGCCAGCGAAGCGCCGCTGCCCACCGACCTCGTTGCCGCCGCCGTCGATGCGCTGTCCCGCGCCGACGCGCTGCTCGTCACGGCCGGCGCCGGCATCGGCGTCGATTCCGGCCTGCCGGACTTCCGCGGCACGGACGGCTTCTGGCGCGCGTATCCCGCGTTGCGCCACGAACGCTTCGAATTCCACGAGATCGCGTCGCCGCAGGCGTTTCGCGCGCGGCCGCAGCTCGCATGGGGCTTCTATGGCCATCGCCTCGGGTTGTACCGGTCGACCGTGCCGCACGACGGCTTCGCGATCCTGCGCCGCTGGATCGATGCGATGCCGAACGGCGGCTTCGTGCTGACGAGCAACGTCGACGGGCAGTTCCAGAAGGCCGGCTTCGATCCGGCGCGGATCGTCGAGATCCATGGCTCGATCCACCGGATGCAGTGCCTGCGCCCGTGCACGGAACACACGTGGGCGGCGGATTCATTCACGCCGGACGTCGACGCGGCGGCTTGCCGACTGGTCGGCGAGATGCCGGCGTGCCCGCACTGCGGCGGCCTCGCGCGGCCGAACATCCTGATGTTCGGCGACGCCGGGTGGATCGGCGCGCACTACGACGCGCAGGAGCGCGCGCTGGAAGACTGGCTCGCCGGCGCCGGGCGCGTGGTGGTGGTCGAAGTGGGGGCCGGCACGGCGATCCCGACCGTGCGGCTGATCAGCGAGCGGCTCGGCGCCGACCTGATCCGCATCAACGCGCGCGAGGCGCACGCGCGCCGCGCGGACGCGATCGGCCTGAAGGGCGGCGCGCTTGCGACGCTCGCCGCGCTCGATCGCGCGTGGCGCGGCGGCTGAGCGCCGCGCCCGGGGCCGTCCGGCGGCCGCGCGGCTACGGCTGGGCGACGAGTGCCTGCACGAGCGACGGCGCGAGCGGCGAGCCGAGGCCCGTCACGTAGTCGTAGCCGCCCGCGGCGCTGCAGACGCTGCCGCAGTTGCCGTTGGTGCCGGTCGTCACGTCGTGATAGTCGCCGCCGTAGGCGGTTTTCCCGATCGCGTAGAGCGCGTCGTAGGTGCCGCTCAGCCGGCTCTTGCCGGCCGCCGTGCGCAGCGAGTTCGCGATCGCGACGAGCGCCGCCCATTGCGGCGCGCCCGCGCTCGTGCCGCCGACCTGGAACCAGCCCGCCTGCCCCTGATAGGTGACCGAGTCGTATACAGCGAACCCGCTGGACGGATCCGCGTCGTAGCTCACGTCCGGCACGCCGCGCTTGCCGGCCACCGGAATCGGCCACGCGGTCTGGCCGGCCGGCTCGCCCTCGCGGGTGCTTACGCCGCCGCCGCTGCCGCTCCAGGCCGACTCGCCGATGTAGTTGCCGTACGCATCGGTGGACAGCGTGGTGCCGCCCACCGCCACCACGTACGGCGACGACGCCGGGTATTCGGTGCCGGTGCCGCTGTCGCCGGAGGAGGCCACGAACGTGACGCCCGGCGCGCTGAAGTGGCTGTCGTAGCTGGTCTCGCCGCTGAACTCGTTGCCGCCGAAACTCATCGACACGACGGACGCGCCGCGCTTCACCGCGACGTCGACCGCGGCCAGCAAGTCGGTGAAGCTGGCCGACGCGGCCTCGACGAGCATGATCCGCGCCTTCGGCGCGATCGCATGCACCCATTCGACGTCGAGCGACATCTCGAGCGACCAGCCCGGATCGGTCCTGGGCCGCGTGCCGCGCGCGTACACCTTGGTGAAGCAGCCGTTCGCCGTGGTGCAGGCCGGCAGCGAGAACGCATTGCTGAACACGCCGAGGTCGGCTTCGATCTTCGGGTCGTCGTATGCGTCGACGATCGCGACGACCATCCCGTCGCCCTGGTTGGCGATCGCGTCGAACCCGTATGCATGCCGCGCGAGTACGGGCGTGAGGCCGGATACGGCGGCGGTGCTCGCGCGTGGCTTCGTGTGGAACGGCGGGCGCGCGAACCCCTTCGGCGCGCGGTTGCCTTCGACGTAGGAGGGCGGCCCGTTGCCCTCGGCGAGCGCGACGCTCGACGCGAGCAGCGACATGCACAGCGCCGGAATCAACATGGACGGCAGGCGGATTTTGTTCATTTTTCGAGTCTCCATGTCGATGGAGTGGATGGGTCGAAACAAGTCTACGAAATCGCCGGAGTCAATTGCATGAAATATCGGTGGAATTCGGGAATGTCTGATAAGGGAAAATACGCGGAGATCCCATGAGAACGGGCGTTTGCAGGGTTAACGCGCGATCGGGTAAAACCGTTTTCTTGATTTTAAGAAGATCGAAAAATAATCGATCTATTTTGAATGAAGTTGTAATGTGCAGCGTAATTCGCCAGAAAATATCCATGGTGGCGGGTGCGCATGAATCGTGAATTTCTTCATGAAACGGCGACGCTGCTCGACGCACGCCGGCCCGGTCCGCCGCATTGCCGTCGCGGCGCGATTCCGCATACAGTTCAGCGTGGGCCGCATCGGCCACGCCGCATCGTCAGCGAGGAGTTCACTTGTTTCCATCGATCGTCGCGATCTTCGTCGGCGCCGGGCTCGGCGCGCTGCTGCGCTGGTTCCTGAGCCTCGCGCTCAACGCGTTCTTTCCCGAGGTGCCGCTCGGCACGCTCGCCGCGAACCTGATCGGCGGCTACGTGATCGGCATCGCCGCGGTGGTGTTCGCGACCCGCGCCGGGTTGCCGCCCGAGTGGCGGCTGTTCGTGATCACCGGTTTCCTCGGCGGGCTGACGACGTTCTCGACCTACTCCGTCGAGGTGATGACGCATGCGCTGCAGGGCGAGTTCGGATGGGCGTTCGCGGTGGCTGCCCTACACTTGATGGGATCGTTCGCGTTGACGGCCCTCGGCATGTGGACCGCCCGTGCGTGGCTCGTCGCGGCCTGAGCGCGACCGGCGTCGGAGGTGGCGATGGACAGGATCTTCTTGCGCTTCTACGTGCACGAGCAGCACCGCCTGCACTGGAAGCCGCTATGGGAATGGCTGCTCGAGGAGGGCCGGCGGATGGGCGTCGCGGGCGGATCCGCGTTTCGCGCGATGGCGGGCTTCGGCGCGCACCGGGTGCTGCACGAGGACCGCTTCTTCGAATTGCAGGGGTCGCTGACGATCGAGGTCGAGTTCGTCGTCACCGACGACGAGGCGCGGCGGCTGCTCGAGCGGCTCGGCCAGGAGAAGGTGCGGGTGTGCTACGCGATGATTCCGGCGCGCTTCGGCGTGATCGACACGCTCGGCGCGCCGGCGGGGCAGGCGGGCGGTTAGATGCCGAACAGCGTGAGCGACACGGCGGCGCGCGTCACGATCATCAGCAGCACCTGCACGATCACGAACAGCAGGATCGGCGACAGGTCGATGCCGCCGAGATTCGGGATCACGCGGCGCAGCGGGTTGAGGAACGGCGCGGTGAGCTGGTAGAGGATCGGCATCGCCGGCGAGCGCGGGTTCAGCCACGACAGCAGCGCCATCAGGATCGTCATCCAGATCACCAGGTTGAGCGCCCACTTCAAGACGGTCAGCAGCGCGACGACCACGATCGTCGGCACCAGCGCGGTCGGATCGACGCCGGCCATCACGATCATCAGCACGACGTACACGAACGACGTCAGCACCGCGGCGACGATGCTCGCCCAGTCGATGCCGCGCACGCCGGCGATCACGTGGCGCAGCGGCAGCACCAGCCAGTTGGTGGCCTGCAGCACGGCCTGCGTGACGGGGTTGTACGGGGGCACGCGGACGGCTTGCATCCAGACGCGCAGAATCAGCGCGGCGCCGAACAGCGTGAAGAGCGTATTGAGCAGAAAACGGGCGATTTCGCCGAACATCGTTGGCATCCTTTTTATACAGTCGAGTAGCGCGCGGCCGCCAGCGCCGGACGGCGGCGCATCGGCCGACACCTTATCACGCCTCGTCGCGCGCGGGGGAGGGGGGCGCCGAGGTGCGCGCGAGTGACGCTTCGACGGCATCCGCGAGCGCCGGCAGCGCCGCGGGCGGCACCGCGCGTTTCGCCGCGAGCGCGACCGCGCGGCGCGTCATCAGCGCATAGAGCGTCGCGTGATCGCCGCCGCGCGCCTCCAGCAGCGCGAGCTGGCGTTCGACGATGCCGGTGTCGCCGCGCGACACGGGCCCCGCCAGCGCATTCGACAAGCCCTTGTCGCGCGCCGTCTCGATCGTGCCGGCCAGCATCGGCAGCAGCGCGCGCAGCGCGGCATCCTCGTCGAAGCCGAGCGTGCGCCACAGGTCGACCGCTTCGGCGAGCCCGCACAGCGCGAAGCTCGCCGCGTAGTGGGCGGCCGCGTGGTACAGCATCCGGCCGCCGGCCGGGATCGACAGCGGATGGCAGCCGAGCGCGGCTGCGAGGCGCGCGAGCACCGCGTGCAGCGCGCCGTCGGCCTCGATCGTCACCGAGCAGCCGTCGATGCGGGCCAGGTCGGCGTCGCCGCCGCCGAACAGGTAGAGCGGATGGAACCCGCCCGTCGCCGCGCCTTGCCGCTTCGCGGGATCCAGCAGGTCGACGCCCGACGCGCCGCTGCAATGCACGAGCGCCTGCTCGGCCGCGCGCGACGCATCGAAGCGCAGCAGCGCGGCGGTGGCCGCGAGATGGTCGTCGGGGACGGTCAGGAAGATCAGGTCGGCCGCGTCGACGACGTCCTGCGGCGTCGCGACCGCGCGGCAGCCGTCGATGCGCTCGGCGAGCGCGGCGGCCGACGCCGGCGTGCGGCTCGCGACCGCGACGACGGGAAAGCCGGCCTGCGCGAAACGCTGCGCGACGCAGCGCGCGAGACGGCCGGCGCCGATGAAGCCGAGGCGGGGCATGACGGGAACGGGCATGGCAGTGGACGAAGCGATAACCGGGAAGCCGTCAGTATCGCAGGAACGGGGAAGTGGCCGCGGCAGGCGGGCGGCGGGTCGCCCGGCGCCTCGCTCGCGCGCCGCGATCCGACCCCGGGCGATACGCCGGCCGGTGCCGCCGCGCCCGCTGTCGGCTTCTTGTCTCGAATTTGTAATCGTTCATTACGACGGATGGCAGGCGCCGCGCGCGACAATCGGTAAGGCTGACCTGACGATCCGTCGCCGACGGTGCGCTCCGGCGGATTCACGCGGCCCGCGCGGGCCCTCGACAGGCGCGTGCGCCAGGCGGTGCGCGGCCGGCGCGGGGGCGCGATTGCAATTTGCTACAAATGCAGAGTACGGGCTCGACGGCTTTTCGCTACATTGCTTGCATGCGACGTGCATGCCCGCCGTTGCCGACAGGAGCGCATAAAATGATCGCTCCAGCAGGAGAATCGAAGTGAAAAAGCTCATTCCGTTCATCGCCGCCGCCGCGCTGGGCCTGGGTGCCGCAAGCGCCGCGCAGGCTCACGTGTCGATCGGGGTCGGCATCGGGATCCCGGTCGCGCCCGCGTATCCGGTCTATGCGGCGCCGCCGCCCGTGTATTACGCACCGCCGCCGCCCGTCGTCTATGCGCCGCCGCCGGTCTACTATCCGCCGCCCGCCGTGGTCGTGGGCGGGTACGGTGGGTATGGCGGCTATTACGGCCGTCCGTACTGGCGCCATCATGGCTACTATGGCCACGGCGGCTACTGGCGTCGTTGATTGACGCCCGCGCGGCTCGACCGCGCGTGGCAAACGGCGCAGCGTCCCTCGCGGGAGGCTGCGCCGTTTTCTATTGGGGCGGCCGTTCGGCGCGCATCCGGACCGCGTGTACGATCCGGTCGCGATAGCCGCCGACGATCACGCGGTACGAGAAATACGCGATCGTCCGGGTCGTGGCGCCCGGCCAAGCCGGGCGCCGGTTCGCGTTACAGGCCGAGATCGCGCCAGATCTGGTCGACGCGCGTCTTCACGGCGGCGTCCATCTCGATCGGGCGGCCCCATTCGCGGCTCGTCTCGCCGGGCCACTTGTTGGTGGCGTCCAGCCCCATCTTCGAACCGAGTCCCGCGACCGGCGATGCGAAATCCAGATAGTCGATCGGCGTGCTGTCGACCATCACGGTGTCGCGCACCGGATCGACGCGCGTCGTGATCGCCCAGATCACTTCCTTCCAGTCGCGGATATTCACGTCCTCGTCGACGACGACGATGAACTTCGTATACATGAACTGCCGCAGGAAGCTCCACACGCCGAACATCACGCGCTTCGCGTGGCCCGCGTAGCTCTTCTTCATCTGGACGATCGCCATCCGGTAGCTGCAGCCTTCCGGCGGCAGGTAGAAGTCGGTGATCTCCGAGAACTGCTTCTGCAGCAGCGGCACGAACACCTCGTTCAGCGCGACGCCCAGCACCGCGGGCTCGTCAGGCGGCTTGCCCGTGTAGGTCGAGTGGTAGATCGCGTCGCGGCGCATCGTGATGCGCTCGACCGTGAACACCGGGAACCACTCCTGCTCGTTGTAGTAGCCGGTGTGGTCGCCGTACGGCCCTTCGAGCGCATGCTCGTACGCGCCGGACGCGGTGTTCGCCGGGCGCGGCGGCGCGCCGGCGGGGGCGGGCGCAGGCGCGCCGTCCTGCGGATAAATGAAGCCCTCGAGCACGATCTCCGCGCGCGCCGGCACCTGCAGCGTGTCGACGCCGGGCGTCAGGCATTTCGCGAGTTCGGTGCGGCTGCCGCGCAGGAGGCCTGCGAACTGGTACTCGGACAGCGAATCGGGCACCGGCGTCACCGCGCCGAGCGTGGTGGCCGGATCGGCGCCGAGCACGACGGCGACCGGATACGGCTTGCCGGGGTTGCGCAGCGCGAACTCGCGGAAGTCGAGCGCGCCGCCGCGATGCGCGAGCCAGCGCATGATCACCTTGTTGCGGCCGATCACCTGCTGGCGGTAGATGCCGAGGTTCTGGCGCGGCTTGTTCGGCCCGCGCGTGACCGTCAGGCCCCAGGTGATGAGCGGTCCCGCGTCGCCCGGCCAGCAGGTCTGGATCGGCAGCTTGCCGAGGTCGACGTCGTTGCCCTCCCAGACGATCTCCTGGCACGGCGGCGACGACACCGTCTTCGGCGCCATGTCCCACAGCGCCTTCGCGAGCGACAGCAGCTTGCCGGCGTCCTTCAGGCTGCGCGGCGGATCGGGTTCCTTCATCGCGGACAGCAGGCGCCCGAGATCGCGCAGCGAGTCGAGGGCGGCCTCGTCGCCGGCATCGACACCCATGCCGAGCGCGACGCGCCGCGGCGTGCCGAACAGGTTGCCGAGCACCGGAAAGTCGTTGCCGGGCGGCGGATTGAACAGCAGCGCAGGGCCGCCGGCGCGCAGCACCCGGTCGCACAGTTCGGTCATCTCGAGCACCGGCGACACCGGCTGCGTGACGCGCCGCAGCTCGCCGAGCGCCTCGAGGCGCTGGATGAAATCGCGTAAGTCTTTGTATTTCATGAATAAGGTCCGGGCCGCCCACACAGCGGGGCGGCGATGGGCGGGCGCAGCGGCCGGCTGCGGCCCCGAATCGACCGCCGATTTTACCCGGCCGGCCGCGCGGCTGCCCGGCGGAGAAAAAAGTTGACGGCGCGCAAACCCCCTACGGCAAGGGGCTCCGGCTTCTGAAGGGTGCTCTATAATTACTTTTTGTTATGATTTCGTGGTTTTATAGTGTTGACGATCTATAAAACCCTGATAGAATCCGCTGACATTGGTTGCAGGGTAAAAGGCTTCAAGCCGCCAATCACCGATCTTTTGACGCAGCGCGTCACCGTCCGCCGGAACCTGCACGGCCTGTCGACGGCCCTAGTCGTAGTTCCAGCCAGCGCCTCCTGACGCTGGTTTTTTGCGTGAGTGCCACCGCATTTGCCCGCCTTGAATAAAGGTGCCGGCCCTGTCCTGCCGTGGCCTCGAACGGTACTTATACCGTTTCTCCGATGCCTGCGCGTCCAGCCATGACGTGCGGCGTCGTGATTCCGCGGCGCTTGTTCCGTCTCGCCATCGAGCTGAGCGAGCCGCATGAATCATGTTCATGGGAGATCTGAATGAACGCTTGGTTATCGTGGCGTCCCAGTGAGCGGCATACGCACTTCGTGCGTGAAATGCTGCGTCGCGGGACGCGTGTCAGTCACCACTTATTCAGCGTCGTAGGTTGTCTCGCTGTTGCGGTCGGGCTTGCCCTCTGGATGCTGCCGACCGTGCGCGGCACGCTCGCCGCGAAGTTGATGCCGGTCGTGTCCGCGGCCGTGCAGGCCGGTCCGGCCCGTTTGCTGACCGGCCATCCGCTGCCGAATTTCGCGCCCGCGGGTGCGCAGCCGCAGCAGGACGACGGTCCGGAGACCGACGCGCTGGCGGCCGGTCTCGACGTTGCGTCGGAGGCCGTCGCGCAGAACGATGCCGGCGACGACGTCCGCAACGGCCAGTCGCCCGTCACGCTCGCGAAGCTGATCCCGGCCCAGCGGGTGCCCGTCGATGCGCGCGACGACCGCGCGCTCGCGTCGAACCGCCAGCAGGCGCTCGTCGCCACCTATCTGTCGCGCCGCTACCGCGTCGCGCAGGAGCCGGTCGGCCAGCTCGTCAAGGCTGCGTTCGAAACCGGCCGCGACGTCGGCCTCGATCCGCTGCTGCTGCTGTCCGTGATGGCGATCGAGTCGGGCTTCAACCCGTACGCCGAGAGCGGCGTCGGCGCGAAGGGCCTGATGCAGGTGATGTCGAAGGTCCACTCCGACAAGTTCGAGTATTTCGGTGGCACCGGCACCGCGCTGCAGCCGCTCGCGAACATCCAGGTCGGCGCGCTCGTGCTGAAGGACTGCATCGCGCGCGGCGGCTCGCTCGCGAACGGCCTGCGCATGTACAACGGCTCGACCAACCCGGATGACGGCGGCTACAGCTCGAAGGTGATGGCCGAGCGCGGCCGGCTGCGCGATGTGGCGCACGGCCGCAACGTGTCCGTGTTCGCGCCGCATGCGCCGGCCCAGCCGGCGAAGCCGATCGTGACCGCGGCGGTGTCGTCGACGGGCGGCGCGAAGCGGGTCCATGCAACGCTCGACAACGCGCAGCCGATCGTCGCCGCCAAGTCGGCCGCGTCGAAGGCGCCGCAGCAGGACGATGCGAGCGTCGACGCTGCCAAGCAGTCGCACGCCGATCATTCCGAGCTCGGCGCATAACACGCGAATCCGGCCCGGAGAAAACGAAAAAGCACCCGCGAGGGTGCTTTTTTTTCGCCTGCCGGCTTGCGCCCGGATTCGCGCCGACCCGGCGCGCAGCCGCTCAGCGGTGCCCGAACAGCGTCGCGAGCCGCTCGACCGCCTCCTCGAGGCGCTCATACGCGGTGGCATAAGACAGCCGGATATAGTCGCGCGGCGCATGAACGCCGAAATCCATGCCCGGCACCAGCACCACGCCCGCGTCGTGCAGCATCGCCTGCGTGAGCGCCGCACTGTCGCCGGCCGCCGGATGCGTGACGCCGCCGCAGTGCGCGTATACATAGAAGGCGCCGTCCGGCATCACGGGCACCGTGAAGCCGAGCCGCTCGAGCGCCGGCGCGATGAAATCGCGGCGCCGCTTGAACTCGAGGCGGCGCGCTTCGTAGATCTCGAGCGCGGCCGGTTCGAAGCACGCGAGCGCCGCGTGCTGCGCGAGCGCGGACGGGCAGATGAACAGGTTCTGCGCGAGCTTCTCGAACGTGCCGACCAGCGCCGGCGGGACGACCAGCCAGCCGAGCCGCCAGCCGGTCATGTTGAAGTACTTCGAAAAGCTGTTGACGGTGACGACGTCGTCGCCGAACGACAGCGCCGACACGGGCGGCGCGTCGTAGCTGAGCCCCTGGTAGATCTCGTCGACGATCGTGAAGCCGCCGCGGGCGCGCACTGCCTCGACGATCTGCTTCAGCTCGTCGGGCTCGAGCGACGTGCCGGTGGGGTTCGACGGCGATGCGAGCAGCACGCCGCGCGTGCGCTCGCTCCAGCGCCGGCGGACGTCGTCCGCAGTGAGCTGGAAGCGCGCGGCCGGGCCGCTCGGCACGAGCACCGCGCGGCCTTCGGCCGCCGCGACGAAGTGCCGGTTGCACGGGTACGACGGGTCGGGCATCAGCACCTCGTCGTCGCGGCCGACGAGCGCGAGGCACGCCAGCAGCAGCGCGGCGGACGCGCCTGCCGTCACGACGATCCGCTCCGGGCTGACCGTGATGCCGTACGCGCGCGCATAGTGCGCGGCGATCGCCTCGCGCAGCGGCGCGATGCCGAGCGCGCTCGTGTATTGCGTGACGCCGCGGCGCAGCGCGGCGGCGGCCGCCTCGACGACCGGCTCCGGCGCGGTGAAATCCGGTTCGCCGATGCCCATGTGGATGATGTCGCGGCCCGCGGCTTCGAGCCGCTGGGCCTCCTTCATCAGTTCCATCACGTAGAACGGCTGGATCGCGTCGACGCGCGCTGCGAGCGTCACGAGCGAATCGGCGGTGGTATTCATCGGTCGGTCGGAAGAGGGGAGCGTGAAATAAAAAACGGGCGCATGCGCGCCCGTCGGAGATCAGCCGTTGCGGCGCGCCTGCGTTTCGGCGGGGCGCAGCTTCGCGGCGAGCTTGTCGAGCACGCCGTTCACGTACTTGTAGCCGTCGGAGCCGCCGAACGTCTTGGTCAGCTCGACTGCCTCATTGATGATCACGCGGTACGGCGTCTCGAGGTGATGCGTGAGTTCGAACGTCGCGATCAGCAGCACGGCCCGTTCGATCGGGGACAGCTGGTCGATCGGGCGGTCGAGGCAGGGCGCGAGCGCCTCCGCGAGCGTCGCATGCTCGCGGATCACGCCGTACAGGATCGCTTCGAGCAGATCCCGGTCAGCCTTGTCGTAACCCAGCGCGCCGCGCAGCTGCGCGTCGATCTCGCCGGTGGACGCGTTCGACAGCAGCCACTGATACAGGCCTTGCGTCGCCAGCTCGCGCGATTGTCGGCGGGCGCTCTTCTTCATGCGCGCTCCTCTTCGTCGTCTTCGTCCTCTTCTTCGTCTTCCTCGTCGCCGAGCTGGTCGAGCGCCATCGTCAGGTTGGCCATCTCGACCGCGACGCGCGCCGCGTCACGACCCTTCTCGGTCATGCGCGCGACGGCCTGCTCGTCGGTTTCGGTCGTCAGCACCGCGTTCGCGATCGGCAGGTTGAAGTCGAGGCCGATGCGGGTGATGCCCGCGCCGCTCTCGTTCGACACGAGTTCGAAGTGGTAGGTCTCGCCGCGGATCACCGCGCCGAGCGCGATCAGCGCGTCGAACTGGCCGCTTTCCGCGAGCTTCTGCAGCGCGAGCGGGATTTCCAGCGCGCCCGGCACCGACACCAGCAGCACGTCTTCGCCGGAGACGCCGAGGCGCTCCAGTTCCTCGACGCACGCATCCGCGAGGCCGTTGCACACCGGCTCGTTGAAGCGCGATTGCACGATGCCGATACGCAGGCCGTCGCCTTCGAGATTCGGTTGGTATTGTCCGATTTCCATGATTTTTGTCCGTGGTGTGGATGAGCGGTTATAAGGCGAAAGTGCCGTGACGGGTTACGCGTGCGGCGTCGAGCCGCAGGCCGTGGCGTCGCCGCCGGGCATCGGCACGAAGCCCGTGACTTCGAGGCCGTAGCCGGACATGCTGCCCAGCTTGCGCGGATTCGACAGCACCTGCATCTTGCTGACGCCGACATCGCGCAGGATCTGCGCGCCGATGCCGAACGTCTTGAAATCGACCGGCCGGCGCTTCAGCACCGCGGCCTTCTCTTCCTCGTCGAACGCCTTGAAGACGTCGACCAGATGTTCCTTCGTGTCGCCGCAGTTGAGCAGCACGATCACGCCGTGGTCGCGCTGCGCGATCTCGCGCATCGCCGCGTCGAGCGTCCACGAGTGGGTCGACACGCCGGTCTCGAGCAGGTCGAGCACCGACAGCGGCTCGTGCACGCGCACCGGGGTGTCGCGCTCCGGCGACGGCGTGCCGCGCACCAGCGCGATGTGCGGCGAGCCGGTCGGCTGGTCGCGGTACAGCACCGCGCGGAACGTGCCATGCGCGGTTTGCATCGTACGCTCGGCAACCCGCTCGATGATCGACTCGGTGCGGCTGCGGTAGTGGATCAGGTCGGCGATCGTGCCGATCTTCAGGTTGTGTTCCTTCGCGAACTCGATCAGGTCGGGCAGGCGGGCCATCGTCCCGTCGTCCTTGATGATCTCGCAGATCACCGCGGCGGGCGTGAGGCCCGCGAGCGCCGTGAAATCGCAGCCGGCCTCGGTGTGGCCGGCGCGCACCAGCACGCCGCCCGGCTGGGCCATGATCGGGAACACGTGACCCGGCTGCACGATGTGCTCGGGGCGCACGTCGTGCGCGACCGCCGTGGCGATCGTATGCGCGCGGTCCGCCGCCGAAATGCCGGTCGTCACGCCCTCGGCCGCCTCGATGCTGACGGTGAACGCGGTGCCGTACTGCGTGCCGTTGCGGTACGTCATCAGCGGCAGGTGCAGCTGCTTGCAGCGTTCCTGCGTCAACGTCAGACAAATCAGGCCGCGGCCGTACTTCGCCATGAAGTTGATCGCTTCCGGCGTCACGAACTCGGCGGCGATCACCAGATCGCCTTCGTTTTCACGGTCTTCTTCGTCGACCAGGATCACCATCCGGCCGGCTTTCAGCTCGGCAATGATGTCGGGCGTGGAGGCGAGCGTCATAAAGGGGAGGGGCGCGAAAGAGGAAAGTGCGTATTTTACGCCAGCCGGGCCGGGTTTCGGCTGGCGCGGGCGGCAGCCGTCGCGCCGCGGGTGCAAATGCCGGTGCAACCGGCCGCCGGGCCGCTCCGGGCGGCGTGTTGCGCGCCGGCCCGGGGGGCGCCGCCGTTACGGGCGGCCGAGGAAATCGAGCTTGCCGAGCTCGACGCCGTTGTGGCGCAGGATGTCGTAGGCGGTCGTCACGTGGAAGAAGAAGTTGGGCAGCACGAAGCCCAGCAGGTACGACTGGCCGGTGAACTCGAGCGGGCCGCTGCGCATCTTGAGCACGATCTGGCGGCCTTCCGTGCCGTCGATCTGCGCCGCGTCGAAGCTCTTCAGGTAGTCGATCGTCTTCTGCAGGCGCGCGTGCAGTTCGTCGAACGTCTGCTCGACGTCGGGGTAGCTCGGCATCTCGACGCCGGCGAGCCGCGCGGCGCAGCCCTTCGCCGTGTCGCTCGCGATGTAGACCTGGCGGACGAGCGGCAGCATGTCCGGGTAGAGGCGCGCGCCGATGAACACCGACGGATCGATCTGCTTCTCGGCCGCGTGCGCCTGGGCCTTGCCGAGGATGTGCTGCAGGCTGGTCAGGCCGCGGATCAGGACAGGCAGCGAGGCCTGGTACATCGAAATGGACATGGGGATGCCTCGGTGGAGTGCGTGAGCGCGATGGCGCGCGTGACGGTTCTCGGAATTGCGCGATGGGCGCTCCGGCATCATAGCGCGGACGCAACGCCGCGCGCGGGTCTTTCGTCGGGCGCTCGTCAGCGGGGCGCGCCGTCGGTTGCACGGGGTGCCGCATGTGCCGGCACGGGGCGCACACCACACATCGCCGGCAACGCGAGCTTCAGGTCGAAGCCGTCGTGCCAATTCAGTATGACGAAGGATCTGGCCGATGCCGGCACGCGCGGCAGCGGTGGCTTTCGACGATCCGAAACTTTCCTTGGGATCGCCTTTCAACGCGGATTACACGGATTACACGTATTACGCGCGATGACACGGCACCTGTCGCACGGGGCGATCGATTACACCGGTAATGGATCGGTATCGATTTGTTACGCAGCGCGCGGACGATTTCAAGATACTCCGGCCGTTTGATGGCGCGCCGTCGCGCGGCGGCGATGCCATCGGTATCGGAGAGGAGCCCACGTGAGCAGCACATCCGTCTTGATGGTCCATGCGCGCACCGGGCGGCGCGCATGAGCGGGCCGCGCGATTCGCGAGAGGCCGCGCGCGCCGCGGCGATCGAGGACGCCCGGGCGGCGCTTGCGCGCGCGCCGACCGATGCGCGGGCATGGCATCGGCTCGGAATGGCCTGGGAGGCCGACTACGCGTATGCGGCGGCAGCGGAGTGCTATCGTCGCGCGACCGAGCTCGAGCCGCGGGCGGACGGCTCGTACAACAATCTGGCGAACTGCCTGAACGTGCTCGGCCGGATCGACGACGCGCACGGCGCATGGCGTACCGCGATCGAACTGGCGCCGGACTGCGCGTCCTACTACTGGAACTACGTGCAGTCGACGACGCTGGACGCCGACGATCCGTGCTTCGCATCGCTCGAGCGGCAGGTCGCCGTCGCCGGCGCATGGCCGGCCGAGCGGCAGGCCGAGCTGTATTTCGCGTACGGCGAGGCGCTCACGGGCGTCGGGGAGCCGGCGCGCGGCTTCGCATACCTGACGCGCGCGAACACGCTCCACCGGACGCTGCTCCAATACGACGAGCGCACGATGCTCGGGCTGCTCGAGCAGATGGCCGACGTGTTCAGCGCGGACCTGCTGCGCGCGAAGGCCGGGGCGGGCGACCCTTCGGCGGCGCCGGTATTCGTGATCGGGATGCCGCGTTCGGGCTCGACGCTCGTCGACCAGATCCTCGCGAGCCATCCGCGGGTGTTCGGTGTCGGCGAATCCGAGGCATTCGGGGAGAGCCTCCTGCTCGCGGTGTCGCCCGCCGCGCCGGCCGGCCCGCTGGCGCTCGACGCGTTGCACGATGCGCCGGCGGGCGCGTTGCGCGCGCTTGGCGAGGACTACCGGCGGCGCGTCGCGCACTGGGTCGCCGGCGGCCCGTACGAGCGTATCGTCGACAAGTATCTGTACAACTTCATCAACGTCGGCTTCATCCATCTCGCGCTGCCGAACGCGCGCTTCATCCACACGCGGCGCGCGCCGATCGAGACCTGCCTGTCGACCTACGCGCGGAGTTTCCGCGACGTGCCGTTCAGCTATGACCTCGGCGAACTCGGCCGCTTCTATCGCGCGTACGACGCGCTGATGGCGCACTGGCGCGCCGTGCTGCCGCCGGGCGTGCTGCTGGAGGTGCAGTACGAGGAGGTGGTCGGCGATCTCGAAGGACAGGTCCGGCGGATGCTGGCCCATTGCGGACTCGACTGGGACGCGCGCTGCCTCGCATTTCATCAGACCGAACGGCAGGTCGCGACCGCGAGCGCGATGCAGGTGCGCCGGCCGCTGTACGGCAATGCCGTGCGGCGCTGGCGTCCCGACGCCGCGACGCTGCAGCCGCTGCTCGACGGGCTCGGGCCGGCGTTGGCGGGCGGCACGCACGCTTGAGCGCGCGGCCGCGCGACGCTCGCGCGCCGTCAGCGGCAGCGGTTAGAATGCGCGGACCGTTCGCACGTCGTGCGAGCGGACCAGAACGCCGGACGCGACGGGTCGCGTCCGTACCGACCCGATCGCATCGCCGTCGCGCAGGCGCGGCACGCATTTTCGGCGGGGCCGGCCACGCGGCGCGACGCGCCGGTGGCCGCGCTCGGGCGGCGGCGTTCGGCGATTCAGATTGGACGCTCCGGACATGTCGACTCCCGCCGTTCTCCTGCTGATCCTGTTGATTCACTGCATCGCGTCGCTGGCCGTGCTCGGCTCGTTGCTGCGCGCCCGCGTGCCGGGGCTGCGCAGCTGGCTGGTCGCGCAGGCGCTGATGGCCGTGGCGATCGTGCTCGCGCTCCTGGGCGGCGCATTCACGGCCGTCGTCGGGGTGGCGGCGGCGCTGTATGCCGGCGCGACGCTGGCCGTGCTGCAAGGCTTCCGACAATTCTTCGGCGTGCGCGCCGTGTATCGCGCCGAGCTGATCGCCGGCGCGCTGCTGTTTCTCGCGCTGATCGATTTCGCGCTGAACGGCGGCGATCCGCGGTTGCGCGTCGTGTTCGTGTCCGCGTTCGTCGCCTACACGCGCTTCTCGATCGGCTGGCTGGCATGGCGCCGCCGGCCGGCGAACCGGTCCGCATACAGCTACGTGTTCGTCGCCGTCGTAGCCGTGGCCGGCGCACTCGTCCATGCCGCCCGCAGCGTCGGGTTCATGCTCGGCCACCTGCGCGACACGTCGGTGGCGAGCGTGGCCCCGGCCAACGTCGGGTTTCTCGCGCTGGGCGTGCTGAGCCTGCTGTGCCTGTCGATGGGCGTCGTGATGCTCGCGCACGACCGGGTGGCGGAACATCTCGAGCGGCTTGCGACCGTCGACGGCCTGACCGGCGCGATGATGCGCGGCGCGTTTCTCGAGCGGGCGGAGCAGCAGTGCCTGCGCGCCGTGCGTACCGGCATGCCGCTGTCGCTCGCCATCGTCGATCTGGACAACTTCAAGACGATCAACGACCGCCACGGCCATGCGGCAGGCGATCAGGCGCTCGCGCATTTCGCCGCGATCGTGTCGGGCGGAATCCGGCCATGCGACCTGTTCGGGCGGCTCGGCGGGGAGGAGTTTGCCGTGCTGTGCCCGGATACCGCCGAGGGCGATGCGACGCGCGCGATCGAGCGGCTGCGCGCGTCGCTTGCACGTGCCGCGGGCGGCGGCGGGGCGGGCGGCATCCGGTTCACGTTCAGCGCGGGCGTCGCCGAGCGCGCGGGCGACGAACCGCTGTCGCAGCTGATGGCCCGCGCCGACGCCGCGCTCTATGCGGCAAAGGCGGCCGGGCGCGACCGTGTGACGGCCGCCGCGCATGCCGGGCACGCGGGCATCGCGGCCTGAGGCACGGCGGGCGAGTTGCCGCGGCGTGCGCGCCGACAGCATCCGCTCCACCTGTCGCCCGACAAAAAAAACGCCAACCCGTACGGGTTGGCGTTTTGCTCGAGGGTCGACCGGTATCAGAACTGGTTCATCGTGTTGTCTTTACCTGCCGCCTTCAGGGCTGCGTCGCCGCTGAAATACTCCTTGTGGTCGTCGCCGATGTCCGAGCCGGACATGTTCTGGTGCTTGACGCAGGCGATGCCCTGACGGATTTCCTTGCGCTGCACGCCAGCCACATAACCCAGCATGCCCTGTTCGCCGAAGTATTCCTTGGCCAGGTTGTCGGTCGACAGCGCGGCGGTGTGGTACGTCGGCAGCGTGATCAGGTGGTGGAAGATGCCGGCTTCACGCGACGCGTCGGCCTGGAACGTGCGGATCTTTTCGTCGGCGAGCGCCGCCAGTTCGGTCTGGTCGTATTCCACGCTCATCAGCTGGGCGCGGTCGTATGCCGACACGTCCTTGCCCGCGGCCTTCATCGCGTCGTACGCCTGCTGGCGGAAATTCAGCGTCCAGTTGAACGACGGGCTGTTGTTGTACACCAGCTTCGCGTTCGGGATGACCTTGCGGATCTCGCTGACCATGCCGCCGATCTGCGCGATATGCGGCTTTTCGGTTTCGATCCACAGCAGGTCGGCGCCGTTTTGCAGCGAGGTGATGCAATCCAGCACGCAGCGTGCTTCGCCCGTGCCGGCGCGGAACTGGAACAGGTTGCTCGGCAGGCGCTTCGGACGCAGCAGCTTGCCGTCGCGCTTGATGACGACGTCACCATTGCCCAGCTGGTCGGCCGACAACTCTTCGCAATCGAGGAACGCGTTGTATTGGTCGCCCAGGTCGCCCGGCGTGTTGGTCACGGCGATCTGCTTGGTCAGGCCGGCGCCGAGCGAGTCGGTACGGGCCACGATGATGCCGTCGTCCACGCCCAGTTCCAGGAACGCGTAGCGGATCGCGCGGATCTTGGCCAGGAAGTCCTCGTGCGGCACGGTGACCTTGCCGTCCTGGTGACCGCACTGCTTCTCGTCGGACACCTGGTTTTCGATCTGGATGCAGCATGCGCCCGCTTCGATGAACTGCTTGGCCAGCAGGTAGGTTGCTTCGGCGTTGCCGAAGCCCGCGTCGATGTCTGCGATGATCGGCACGACGTGCGTGACGTGGTTGTCGATCTTTTGCTGGATGGCGGCCTTGGCGGCAGCGTCCTTGGCGGCGTCCAGCTCGCGGAACAGGCCGCCCAGCTCACGGGCGTCGGCCTGGCGCAGGAACGTGTACAGCTCGCGGATCAGCGCGCTGACGGAGGTCTTTTCGTGCATCGACTGGTCCGGCAGCGGGCCGAACTCGGAGCGCAGCGCGGCCACCATCCAGCCGGACAGGTAAAGATAGCGGCGCTCGGTGCTGTTGAAGTGCTTCTTGATCGAGATCATCTTCTGCTGGCCGATGAAGCCGTGCCAGCAACCCAGCGACTGGGTGTACTTGGCCGGGTCGGCATCGTAGGCGGCCATGTCGGCGCGCATGATCTTGGCGGTGTACTTGGCGATGTCCAGGCCCGTCCTGAACTTGTTCTGGGCACGCATGCGGGCGGCGTACTCGGGATTGATCGCATTCCACGCGCTGCCGTGCGTCTCTTTCAAGCCAGCAACTGCCTGGATGTCGTCCTGATATTGAGCCATGTGAATCTCCTAAGAAGAAAGCGCGTTTGGAAAGATGCTTGAGCGTGCCGCCGCGTTTGTCGAAGCGAACTGCATGACTCAATAGTAGCGCC
Organism: Burkholderia sp. SRS-46; assembly: GCF_004343775.1. Taxonomy (GTDB): domain Bacteria; phylum Pseudomonadota; class Gammaproteobacteria; order Burkholderiales; family Burkholderiaceae; genus Burkholderia. The sequence goes on from NZ_PTXL01000001.1 coordinate 230,033, forward strand.
GCCTGATGCGTTTTGGTGATGTCTTATATAAGACACAAGACATAATTTATTATTATATTTCAACGAGATAGGCGGTGATTTTTGCGATGTAAAACATGTTTTCAAGCGGCGGAAAAACCGATGCTGCAGGAACATGCAGTGAATTCCGCAATGTGAAAAGCGCTTTCGGGTGCTGGAGGCGAGACGAGCACGGATGGCTCGGGCAACGATGGCTGGGGGAGGGGGGCAGACGTTTGTCGGACGGGTTCAGCGGTCTTGACCCCGCGTTCGCGACGGACGGCTTCGAGGAGATCGAGTAACGCGCGCGCGTCGATCTGTTCGAGCGTTACATTACCGATGTTCGGATTCAGGTCGCGGCGGAGATACAGGCTATGCGCTTCACGCCAGGGCTTCGAGCGCAGTTCGCGCCTGCCGAATGGATGTCCGAGGGCAAGTGAACCGAAGCGCGCCGCCGGACACCAGCACGGCGGTGGTTATCAAGGTTCTGGAATAGACCCGCCCTGATTCATGGGCGATCTATTCCATTGATATGCTAGCCTCCCAGCCTCGGGAGGCTCAAATGGATCGGCTTGAAGGGATCAAGATATTCGTGCGCGTCGTCGAAAGCGGGAGCTTTTCGGCCGTGGCGCGCGAACTCGGAACAGGCCAGCCGGCGATCAGCAAACAGGTGGCGGCGCTCGAAGAACGTCTCGGCGCACAACTTCTCAGGCGCACCTCGCGCAGTCTGAGCCTGACCGAAGCCGGACGCGACTTCTACGAATCCGCAGTGCGGCTGACGATCAGCGCTGTTCGCCCTGCAGCGCGCCGCCAGCCCAGCAAAGTCGCCGTGTTTGTCGATTTTCTCGCTGAATTGCTGGCTGAGCACGCGTGATCTATTCCCCATAGGGATAGAAGCTATCCAAATTGGTCGGCTAGTGCCCTCGGTAGGGAATTGATGGATTGGCATCACTGACAACAGACGAGGTGATGCCATGTCTCTTTCCACGCTTGCGCAGCCGATCAAGGCCTTCCTGCAGGCAACCGCCAGCCGCGACCGCGCCGGCGTGCTCTCGTCCTTCGCGGACGACGCCGTACTTATCGACATGGGCAAGGCGCATCGCGGCGAGGAAATCGCTCACTGGGCGGACAACCTCTGTCTCGGCTCGAACGTCCGTGTGCATCCGCTGCACGCTGAGGAGCGTGACGGGCATACGGTTCTGACCGTTGCAGTCGACGGCGACTACGCAGCGCTCGGCGTGACAGAGCCTTTCCAACTCGACTGGCACATCGATCTTGCCGGTAACCGTATCGCTCGCCTTCGCATGGTCGAGGAAAAGTCGAACCTGCCGGCGCCTGTCCTCGGCTTCGTGCAGGCCATGAACATGTACGATCTCGACGGCATGGTCTCGCGCTTCGCTCCGGACGCGATCGCAAATGATCAGATGCGTCACTACGAGGGCCGCGATGCGATCCGCGCCTGGCTGGCGAAGGAGATCGCCGGTGACAGGGGTGACGATGTTCGTTGCGGAGATCCTGCATCGCCTCGACGGCGTCGCCATTCTCGCGAAGGTGACCGGTGACTACGACAAGACTGGATTGCCCGATCCGCTCGAGCCCCGCTTCTGCTTCACGCTCGCAGGCGATGCGATCGCCCAGCTCGTGATCGTTCCAGCCAAACGCTTCTAAGCGCCGTCTACGCGGCACGCCGCTCGCCCGATCCGTCCTGAAAGGAACGACCACGTTTGCCGTCTATGCAAAAGAAGCCAATCTCGAAGACCCACTTGCCTCCCTTGTCGTTGGCGAACGCCCTGACCCGATCGTGAAGGAAGGCTGGGTGCGGGTGAAGGTGACGCATGCCATCCTCAACCGGCATGATGTTTTCACCCTGCGCGGGCTTTCGGCGCAGCAAGAGCCGATCCCCTTCCCGATGATCATTGGCGATGATGGCGCCGGGCTGCTCGGCAGGGGCCTCGCTCGCCCCCGATGCTGCATCATTTCAATGGCTTAGGATCGTCTTGAGACGTGCTGAGCATCCGCTCCACGTAGCGCGCGATCATGTCGATTTCGAGATTCACCTGGCTGCCCGCCTTCAGGTGACGCAGCGTCGTGACCTCGACCGTATGCGGAATCAGGTTGATCGAAAACTCACAGCCGTCCGCGCGGTCCGCAACCGAGTTCACGGTCAGGCTCACGCCGTTCACCGTGATCGAGCCCTTGTACGCGAGATAGCGGCCGAGCTGGCGCGGCGCGACGATGCGCAGCTCGTGCGACTCGCCGACCGGCGCGAAGTGCGACACGGTGCCGAGCCCGTCGACGTGGCCCGACACGATGTGCCCGCCGAGCCGGTCGTGCGCGCGCAGCGCCTTCTCGAGGTTGACGTCGCCCGGCTCCGCAAGGCCGACCGTGAGGTTCAGGCTTTCGCGCGACACTTCGACGTCGAACGCATCGGCCGTCTTCTCGATCACCGTCATGCACGCGCCCTGGATCGCGATGCTGTCGCCGAGCGCGACGTCGGCGAGGTCGAGCCCGCCGGCTTTCACGGTGAGGCGCACGCCCGCGTCCGGCGACGTGCCGAGCGGCTGGATCGATTCAATACGGCCGACGGCCGCGACAATTCCGGTAAACATCGTGACGATTCCGTTCAAGGAGTGGCGGCGAGCGGCGCGAAGCGCGCCAGGATCCGCAGATCGTCGCCGATCCGCTCGATGCCGTGAAACGTGAGCCGCGCGCGCGCGTCGAGGCTGGCCGGCGCGGCGAGATCGAACATGCCGGCCGCGTCCGCGCCGAGCAGGCTCGGCGCGAAGTAGAGCAGCAGCTCGTCGACGCAGTGCTCGCGCAGCAGCGAGCCGTTCAGCTTGTGGCCCGCCTCGACGTGCAGCTCGTTGATGCCGCGCGCGCCGAGCGCCGTCAGCATGCCCGGCAGGTCGACCTTGCCGTGCGCGTTCGGCAGCGGCACGATTTCCGCGCCGCGCGCCTTCAGCGCGGTGGCGCGCGCTTCGCCCGCTTCGTCGAGCCGGCCGCAGAAGATCAGGAGCGGCGCGCCTTCGAGCAGGCGCGCGTCGAGCGGCAGCTCGAGGCGGCTGTCCACCAGCACGCGCTGCGGCTGGCGCGGCGTGTCGATGCCGCGCACGGTGAGCTGCGGGTTGTCCTCGCGCACGGTGCCGATGCCGGTGAGGATCGCGCACGCGCGTGCGCGCCACGCATGGCCGTCGAGCCGCGCGGCGTCGCCGGTGATCCACTGGCTTTCGCCGGACGGCAGCGCGGTGCGGCCGTCGAGCGACGCGGCGCTCTTCATCCGCACCCACGGGCGGCCGCGCGTCATCCGCGACACGAAGCCGATGTTCAGTTCACCGGCTTCGTGCGCGAGCAGGCCGCAGCGCACGTCGATGCCCGCGTCGCGCAGCATCCCGAGGCCGCGCCCCGACACCTGCGGGTTCGGGTCTTCCATCGCCGACACGACCTTCGCGACGCGCGCGTCGATCAGCGCGTTCGCGCACGGCGGCGTGCGGCCGAAATGGCTGCAGGGCTCGAGCGTCACGTAGACGGTCGAGCCCGCGATGTCGTGGCCGCGCGCGCGCGCGTCCTTCAGCGCCTGCACTTCCGCGTGATCCTGGCCGGCCGGCTGCGTGTAGCCTTCGCCGATCACGTGGCCGTCCTTGACGATCACGCAGCCGACGCGCGGGTTCGGCGTCGTCGTGTACATCCCGCGCGCGGCCAGTGCGAGCGCGCGCTGCATGTGGGCGAAATCGGTGTCCGAGAACATCCGCGCGGCCTCGCGTCAGGCCGCCAGCGCGGCGAACGCGCGGCGGGCGGCCGCGAGCGTCGCGTCGATCACCGCGTCGTCGTGCGTGCTCGACACGAAGCCGGCTTCGTACGCGGACGGCGCGAAATAGACGCCCTCGTCGAGCATCAGGTGGAAGAAGCGGTTGAAGCGCTCGACGTTGCCCTGCGTGACCTCGGCGAAGCTCGTCGGCACGCGCTCCGCGAAGTAGAGGCCGAACATCGCGCCGATCGAATCGGCCGCGAACGGCACGCCGGCCGCGCGCGCCTCGGCGGCGAGGCCGTCGGCGAGGCGCTTCGTCTGCGCGGTGAGCGCGTCGTAGAAGCCCGGCGCCTGGATCAGCTGCAGCGTCTTCAGGCCCGCGGCGACCGCGATCGGGTTGCCCGACAGCGTGCCGGCCTGGTAGACGCCGCCGAGCGGCGCGAGGTGGGCCATGATGTCGCGGCGGCCGCCGAACGCGGCGGCCGGCATCCCGCCGCCGATCACCTTGCCGAGGCAGGTGAGGTCGGCGGTGATCCCGTAATGGGCCTGCGCGCCGCCGAGCGCGACGCGGAAGCCGCACATCACTTCGTCGAAGATCAGCACCGCGCCGTGCTTCGTGCACTGTGCGCGCAGCGCGTTCAGGAATTCGGGCGTGCCGCGCACGAGGTTCATGTTGCCGGCGACCGGCTCGACGATCACCGCGGCGATCTCGTCGCCGAACGCGCCGAACGCTTCCTCGAGCGCGGCGACGTTGTTGTATTCGAGCACGGTCGTGTGCTTCGCGATGTCGGCGGGCACGCCGGCCGACGTCGGGTTGCCGAACGTCAGCAGGCCCGAGCCGGCCTTCACGAGCAGGCTGTCCGCGTGGCCGTGGTAGCAGCCCTCGAACTTGACGATCCGGCTGCGGCCCGTGAAGCCGCGCGCGAGGCGCAGCGCGCTCATCGTCGCCTCGGTGCCGCTCGACACCATCCGCACCTGCTCGATCGACGGCACGAGCTTGCAGATCTCCTCGGCGATCACGATCTCGGCCTCGGTCGGCGCGCCGAACGAGAAACCGTCGCCGAGCACCTTCTGCACGGCCGCGAGCACTTCCGGATGGACGTGGCCGACGATCATCGGCCCCCACGAGCCGATGTAGTCGATGTACTGCTTGCCGTCGGCGTCCCAGAAATACGGGCCCTGCGCGCGCGCGACGAAGCGCGGCGTGCCGCCGACCGAGCGGAACGCGCGGACCGGCGAGTTGACGCCGCCGGGGATGGTCTGCTGCGCGCGTTCGAAGAGGATCTGATTGTTGGACATGGGCGAAACCTGCGAGAGAAGGGCGCGGGCGGGCCGGTGCACGGGCCGCGGCGCCTGGGCGGAACGATCGTCCGATTGTACCGGAGACGCGCGCGGCGGGCCCGCGGGCGGCCTGCGGCCCTTCGGCGCGCGGGGTTTCGGCGGCGCGGTCTCAGCGCGGCGGCTTGCGCCTGCCGGTCAGCTCGGCCCAGCGCTTCTCGAGCGGGCCCTCGACCATCGGCTTGATCGACGTGCCGGACGTCTGCGCGTCCCAGGTCTGCACCGAGTACGGATGGATCCGCAGCGTGTCACGCGGGATCACGACCTCCTGGTGGCCGTCGACGAGCCAGTCGTAGACGAAGTCGATGCAGAGGCGATAGCCGCGCTTCGTCGAAGGGTCGGGTACCTCGTACGGCGCGCGCGTCACGTAGCCGGAGCCGAATACGCCCTTGGGCTCCTTCGCGACGCGGTGCAGGAACACCCGGTCGCCCGGCAGGATGCCGCGCGCGAAGCCGCAGCCCCACACATCGTGCACGGCCTCGCCGGCCTTCACGCGCGCGGCGACGTCGGGCAGCTCGGGCCACGGCCATTTCTTGGGGCTCCAGATCAGCAGGAAGGCGGTCATCGGTTCGGGCGCGAAAAGGATTGATCAGACAAGGGATGCAAGCTTAATCCACGCGGCGCACGATCGCGCAACGCGCAACGCGTGCAGCGTCGCCCGGCCGGGTCGCCCGAAAAAGTTGCGCGTACAATCATGGGCTCGGCGGCGCCGCATCGGCCGCCGTCTTCCCGTCTTCACCGCCGCGCACGCCCCCGGGGCGCGCCAGCATCTTTTCCGGATCCTCATGTCTCACGTCGTCCGGCGCCGGCCCGATGCCCGGCTGATCCTGTTGCTCGGCGCGCTCGCCGCCTGCGGGCCGATTGCCACCGACATGTACCTGCCGAGCCTGCCCGCGATCGCGGGCGGTTTTTCCGTCAGCCCCGGCGCCGCGCAGCGCACGCTGACGAGCTTCATGGCCGGCTTCTCGATCGGCATGCTGCTGTACGGCCCGCTGTCCGACACCTGGGGCCGGCGCCCGGTGCTGCTCGGCGGCATCGCGCTGTTCACGCTCGCGAGCATCGGCTGCGTCGTGGCCGGCTCGATCGACATGCTGATCGTCGTGCGCTTCCTTCAAGCACTGGGCGCCGGCGCGGCATCGGTGCTCGCGCGGGCGATCGCGCGCGACGCGCACGAGCCGAGCGACGCGGCGAAGGTGCTGTCGATGGTCGCGATCGTCACCGCGGTGGGCCCGCTGCTCGCGCCGCTGCTCGGCGGGCAGGTGCTGCGCTTCGCCGGCTGGCGCGGCGTGTTCGTCGTGCTCGCGGCGTTCGGCGCGCTGTGCGCGGCGACCGCCTACCTGCGCGTGCCGGAGACCTGGCCGAAGGAGCGGCGCAAGAGCGCGGCCGTGCTCGCGTCGTTCGCGTCTTACGGGCGCATCCTGTCCGATCCGGTCGCGTGGGGGCACATGCTTTGCGGCGGAATGGCGTTCGCGTCGATGTTCTCGTATATCACCGCGACGCCGTTCGTCTACATCGAGTACTTCCACGTGTCGCCGCAGCATTACGGATTCCTGTTCGGCCTGAACGTGGTCGGCATCATGATCGGCAACTTCACGAACACGCGGCTCGTCGGCCGGATCGGCTCGCTGCGGATCATCGCGGCGGCGTCGCTCGTGAGCTGCATCGGGTCACTCGCGGTCGCGCTCGTCGCGCTGACGGGGTGGGGCGGGCTGTGGTCGATCGTGGTGTGCCTGTTCTTCGTGGTCGGCGTGGTCGGGATCCTGTCGGCGAACTGCACGACCGACCTGATGCACCGCTATCCGCACAACGCGGGCGCGTCGGCGGCCGTGTTCGGCGCGATGCAGCTCGCGCTCGGCGCGCTCGCGAGCATCGCGATCGGCGCACTCGCGGACGGCACGCCGTTCGCGATGGGCGTCACGATCGGCGTGACCGGCCTGTTGTGCTTCGCCGGGCGATTTCTCGTGCTGCGCTGGCATGGCCGGCCGGTGAAGGCCGGCGCCTGAGCGGCGTGCGACCTGGCGCGCGGCACGGCGCGCCCGAATGAAAAACGCCACCGGGGCATCGCTCCCGGTGGCGTTTTTTACAGGCGGCCGCGCGAGGCGGCCGCAATCCGCGTCAGTCCCTCGCGGCGTCCCGCGCGGCGGGCGACGCGCCGTGGCTCAGCCAGTCGAGCACGTCGGCCGTCTCGTCGTCGCTGGCGCGCGTTTTCGCCTGCGCGACGGCCTCGCTCAGCTCCGCGTTCGGCGATGCGCGACGGATCGCGACGCCGACCGCGAGGATGTCGATCATCAGCAGGTGCAGGATCCGCGAGATCATCGACAGCTGCGATTCGCGCATCTCGATGTGATCGGTCTCGAGCGCGACGGTCGCGCGCTTCGCGAGCGGCGTGTTGCTCGACGTGATCGCGATCACCTTCGCGCCGGCCTGCATCGCGACGTCGAGCACGCGCAGCAGCTCCGGCGCGCGCCCCGACTTCGACACCGCGACGATCACGTCGCCCTTGCCGAGCAGCGCGGCCGACGCGGCCTGCATGTACAGGTCGCCGTACGCGATCGTCGGGATTCCGAAGCGGAAGAACTTGTAGTGCGCGTCCTGCGCGACGATGTTCGAGTTGCCGAGCCCGTAGAACTCGATGCGCCGCGCGCCGTTCAGGATCTCGATCGCCTTCTCGACGTGCTCGAAGTTCAGGTGCTCGCGCAGCTGCAGGATCGACGACACCGTGTTGTCGAGCACCTTCGCGCCGAAGTCGGTCGCGGTATCGCCGAGATGCACCTGGCTGTGGCTCATCGGGATCGTGCCGGTGAGGCCCGTCGCGAGCTTCAGCTTGAAGTCGGACAGCCCCTGGCAGCCGAGCGAGCGGCAGAAGCGGATCACGGTCGGCTGGCTGACGTCGGCCTTGCGCGCGATGTCGACGATCGGATCGTTGATGATCGAGCGCGGATGGTTCAGCGCGAGATCGGCGACGCGGCGCTCGGCCGGCGTCAGCGCGTCGCGCATCTGGCGGATCCGCTCGAACACCGCAGACGACGCGCCGCCCGAGCGGTTCGACAGCTGCTCCGCGAGGATCGCCGACACGCCGAGGAACGCCGGATATTCGGCGGTGATCAGGTAGGTCGGCACGTTCTCGAGGTAGTGCGTGAAGCGGCCCTTCGCCTCGAAGCGCGCGCGGAACGACGAGCGCGTGAACAACTCGCCGAGCTTCAGCGCGACGCCGCCGCCGATGTAGACGCCGCCGAGCGCGCCGAGCGTCAGCGCGACGCTGCCCGCGAACGAACCGAGAATCGCGCAGAAGCATTCGACCGTCTCGAGCGCGAGCGCATCGCCCGCATGCGCGCGCTCGACGATCTCGGCCGTGTCGACGCTCGCCGCGACGCGCTTCTTGTCGCGCGCGGCGAGCGCGCGATAGATGATCTCGATGCCCGGCCCCGCGCATACACGCTCGAACGACACGTGCGGAAACTTCTTGCGCGCGTACTGCAGCACGAGATCCTCGCGCTCGTCCTGCGGCGCGAACGACGCATGGCCGCCTTCGCTGCCGAGCGCGATCCAGCGGTCGTCGGCCGGAATCAGCCCGGACACGCCGAGCCCCGTGCCGGGCCCGAGCAGCCCGATCACGCTGTTCTGGCGGCGCGCGCCGCCGCCGATCTGCACGCGCTGCGCGTCGGTCAGGCCCGGCAGCGCCATCGCGAGCGCGGTGAAGTCGTTGACGACGAGCAGCGTGTCGAAGCCGAGCGCGCGGCGCGTCGCCTCGATCGAGAAGCTCCAGTCGTGGTTGGTCATCGTGACCAGGTCGCCGTCGACCGGGTTCGCGATCGCGATCGCCGCGTGGTTCACGCGGGCGATCTTCACGTCCTTCAGGTATTTGCGGATCGCGTCGGTGAGCGTCGGATACTCGGCGCCCGGGTAGACGCGAATCTGCGTGATCTCGCCCGGGCCGGTTTCCAGCGCGAAACGCGCGTTGGTGCCGCCCACATCCGCGAGCAGGCGCGGGCCATCGGCATGTTGGCTCGCGGCGGCGGCGGCTTTACTTTGCGCACCAGTAGACATCGAGCTGGGTCCCCTTGTCGTTGGCCAGTTTCGAAATGGCGTTCTGCTGCGGCGCCGAGGCGGCCGCCTCGAGCACCTCGCGCTTGCGGTTGCCCGCGATCAGCAGGAACAGCCGGTCGATGCGCGTCAGCGCGTCGAGCGAAAAGCTCACGCGCGCATGCGGCGCCGCGCCGGGATGCACGGCGACGAAGCGCTCGGCGGTCGTGATCGCGTGGTCCCATTCGGGCGCGTCGGCGAAGATCGACGCGGTGTGGCCGTCCTCACCCATGCCGAGCACCGCGATATCGGGCAGGCGGTGCGCGGGGTTCGCGTTCAGCGCGGCGACATGCGCGTCGAGCGCGGCGCGCGTATCGACGAGCGGCAGGAAGGTGGCGGGCGCGGCCGCGTGCTGCAGCAGCGTGTCGCGCACGAGGCGCGCGTTGCTCGCGGCATCGTCTTCCGGCACCCAGCGGTCGTCGACCAGCGTGAGCTCGACCTGGCTCCAGTCGAGCGCCGCATGCGACAGCGTCTGCAGGAACGGGCGCGGGCTGGTGCCGCCGGACACCGCGAGCGTCGGGCGCGCGGGGCGGGCGAGCACCGCGCGCAGCGCGTCGCCGACGGCCTGCGCGAGCGCGTCGCTTTGCGCTTCCTGGGTGTCGAAAGCGTGGATCTCGATCACATCTCCTCCGGACTGCTGTTATCTGTTCAATCGTGTTGGGGTACGGCGGCGGGCGCCGCGTGCACGGCGCCCGCTCGATACATCAGTTCTCTTCTTCGAGCCAGCAGGTGCCGTGCTGCGCGAGCATCGCGCTTGCCGCGGCCGGGCCCCACGTGCCCGCCGCGTACGGCTTCGGCGGCTTCAGCGAGCGCGCCCATTCGTTCAGGATCGGCTCGACCCAGCGCCACGCGGCTTCCTGTTCGTCGCGGCGCACGAAGAGGGCGAGGCGGCCGTTGATCACGTCGAGCAGCAGGCGCTGGTACGCCTCCATCTGGCCTTCCTTGAAGAACTGGTCGAACGCGAGGTCGAGGTGCACGCTCGCGAGGTTCATGCCTTCGCCGGGCTGCTTCGCGAGGCAGTACAGGCGGATCGTCTCGTTCGGCTGCAGGCGGATCACGAGGCGGTTCGCGCCGGGGCGCAGCGCGGTCGGCCCGAGCGCCGAGTGCGGCACCGGACGGAAGTTGACGACGATCTCCGCGACGCGGTCGGCGAGCCGCTTGCCGGTGCGCAGGAAGAACGGCACGCCGGCCCAGCGCCAGTTCTCGATCTCGACCTTCAGCGCGACGAAGGTCTCGGTCGGGCTGTCCGGCTTCACGCCCGGCTCGGTTGCATAGGCGGGCACCTGCGCGCCCTTGATCACGCCCGCGTGGTACTGGCCGCGCACCGCGACCTTGCCGATGTCGCGCGGGTCGACCGGCTTCAGCGCGCGCAGCACGCGCAGCTTCTCGTCGCGCACCGAATCGGAATCCATCGAGTGCGGCGGCTCCATCGCGACGATCGACAACAGCTGCAGCAGGTGGTTCTGCACCATGTCGCGCAGCGCGCCGGTGTTGTCGTAGAAATCGCCGCGCGCCTCGACGCCGAGTTCCTCGGCGATCGTGATCTGGATGCTCTCGACCCATTCGCGGCGCCACAGCGGCTCGAACAGCGCGTTGCCGAAGCGCAGCGCGAGCAGGTTCTGCACCGGCTCCTTCCCGAGATAGTGGTCGATCCGGTAGATCTGCTCTTCCGCGAAGATCTCGCCGACGGCGTCGTTGATCGCGTTCGACGAGCGCAGGTCGTAGCCGAGCGGCTTCTCGAGCACGATGCGCGCGCCCTGGTTCAGGCCGACCGCCGCGAGCGCCTTGCAGATCGGCACGAACAGCGACGGGCCCGTCGCCAGGTAGAACACCCGGATGCCGGCCAGCTGGTCGACCGTGTCGCGCAGCAGCGCGTAGTCCTCCGCACGGCCGAGGTCGAGCTTCACGTACACGATGCGCTCGACGAAGCTCTTCCATGCGGTCTCGTCGAACGCGCCGCGCGATGCCTTCGCCGCGTGCGGCTTCACGTGTTCCTCGACCCACTCGAGATACCCGGCGAGATCGGCCGCGTGGCGCGCGACCGCGACGATCTTGCCGCTGTCCGCCAGCATGTTCGCGCGGTGCGCTTCGAACAGCGCGGGGAGGATCTTGCGCATCGACAAGTCGCCGGTGCCGCCGAAAAGTACGAAGGTAAAGCTGGAATCGGTATGCATGTGTCTCCGCCCGGGTTGGGGTGCTGGGAAGCGATCCGTAGTGCGATAAAAATATTTTTGACACTGAATTGTAGTTTAACTACAATCCGCCGCAAGGGGTAGCTCCCGGACGAAGAAAAAATGAAGCGCGGTCGATGCAACAGCGCGTCCTTCGTCACGGGGTATGCCATGTGCCGAATGTTATCGGACATTGATGACGCGCATCGTGCGCCCGTCATCGGCCCCGGGCTCGCGCCGCGTCGCGGCGGGCCAGAAACACAAGAGGAGACACGCCGTTGAATCTCAAGTCACGCTTTCTGTAAGAGCCCGGCCGGTCATCGGCCCCGTGCACGCGCAGCGCCCCGCGGCTCGATTTCCCAGTCGTCACCAAGAAGCCGGTTCCCGCTGCGGAACCTCACGAGTTGATTCAGTCTGGAGGAGATAAGTAATGAAAGTTCGCGCGATCATGGGCGCGCTGTGCGCCGCAGGTCTGATGGTTGGTGCCGTGGCGGCGCAGGCGGCCGAGAATGTGACGGTGCTGCACTGGTGGACCTCGGGCGGCGAATCGAAGGCCGTCGGCGTACTGAAGGACGACCTGCAGAAGCAGGGCTACGTGTGGAAGGATTTCGCGGTCGCGGGCGGCGCGGGCGCGGCGGCGATGACGGCGCTGAAGACCAAGGTGATCAGCGGCGACGCACCGTCGGCCGCGCAGATCAAGGGCCCGCTGATCCAGGATTGGGCGGACCAGGGCGTGCTCGTCAACATCGACCCGGCCGCCGGCGACTGGAAGCAGAACCTGCCGCCGGAAATCGACAAGATCATGAAGTACAAGGGCCACACCGTCGGCGCGCCGTTCTCGGTGCACCGCGTGAACTGGCTCTACGTGAACAAGGCCGCGCTCGACAAGGTCGGCGCGAAGGTGCCGACCACCTGGGCCGAATTCTTCGCGGTCGCCGACAAGCTGAAGGCAGCGGGCATCCAGCCGGTCGCGATGGGCGGCCAGCCGTGGCAGGACCTGACCCTGTGGGAAGACGTCGTGCTGTCGCAGGGCCCGGCGTTCTACAAGAAGGCGCTCGTCGATCTCGACCAGGCGACCCTGACGTCGCCGCAGATGCTCGACGTGTTCAACACCGTGCGCAAGATCCAGGGCTACTTCGACACCGGCCGCAACGGCCGCGACTGGAACCTCGCGACCGCGATGGTGATCAACGGCAAGGCCGGCATGCAGTTCATGGGCGACTGGGCGAAGGGCGAGTTCGAGAACGCCGGCAAGAAGGCGGGCAAGGACTACATCTGCGCGCCGGTGCCGGGCACCGCGAACGCGTATACGTTCAACGTCGATTCGTTCGTGTTCTTCGAGCAGAAGGGCCAGAAGGGCGCGACGCCCGGCCAGCTCGCGCTCGCGAAGACCATCATGTCGCCGGAGTTCCAGGAGCAGTTCAGCCTGCTGAAGGGTTCGGTGCCGGTGCGCCTCGGCGTGAAGATGGACAAGTTCGACGACTGCGCGAAGAAGTCTTATGCCGACGAGCAGGTTGCGATCAAGTCGGGCGGCTTCGTGCCGTCGCTCGCGCACGGCATGGCGCAGGGCGACGCGACCGCCGGCGCGATCACCGACGTCGTGACGAAGTTCATGAACTCGCAGCAGGATTCGAAGAGCGCGGTCGCCGCGCTCGCGAAAGCCGCGAAGGTGAAGTAACGCACGCGACGCACGCCCGGCACGCCACGCTTCATCCGCCGGGCGTTCTTGCATGCGCAGCAAACGGACCCGGCCAGGCCGGGCCCGCGCCGCACCCGACGCCGGTCCCGGCTTGGCCGTGCCGCGTCACTCTCGTCCCAGGAGTCGAATCAAGTGGCTGCCCCTCTTAGCGGAAACGGATCCGGCGCTGCCGGCGCCCGGCGCACGTCGCCGATGTCGGCGTTCGCCGACCGCTGGATCCCGAAGCTGGTGCTCGCGCCCAGCGTGGCGATCGCCGTGGTGTTCATCTACGGCTTCATCCTGATTACCGGCTATCTGTCGCTGACCCGTTCGCGGCTGTTGCCGAACTACGAGTTCGACGGTTTCGGCCGCTACTCGGACCTGTTCCAGAACGACGTGTGGTGGACCTCGGCCGCGAACCTCGGCTGGTTCGGCATCCCGTTCATCGCGATCTGCGTCGCGCTCGGCCTGTTCCTCGCGATCCTGCTCGACCAGCGGATCCGCAACGAAGGCGCGCTGCGTGCGGTCTTCCTGTATCCGATGGCGCTGTCGTTCATCGTCACCGGCACCGCGTGGCAGTGGATCCTGAACCCGGGCCTCGGCCTCGAGAAGGTGATGCACGACTGGGGCTGGACGAGCTTCTCGTTCGACTGGCTCGGCGATCCGGACAAGGCGATCTTCTGCGTGGTGATCGCGGCCGTGTGGCAGTCGACCGGCTTCGTGATGGCGCTGTTCCTCGCGGGCCTGCGCGGCGTCGACAGCGAGATCTTCAAGGCCGCGCAGGTCGACGGCGCGACGCTGCCGACGATCTACCGCAAGATCGTGATCCCAAGCATGCGCCCGGTGTTCTTCTCGGTGCTGCTGATCCTCTGCCACATCACGATCAAGACCTTCGACCTCGTCGTCGCGTTGACGGCGGGCGGGCCCGGCACGTCGTCGTCGCTGCCGGCCATGTTCATGTACACGTTTTCGTTCAACCGCGGCCAGCTCGGCCTCGGCGCCGCATCGTCGGTGATGATGCTCGCGACCGTGGTCGCCGTGCTCGTGCCGCTGATGTATATGGAATCGAGGAGCACGCGCAATGCAGCCTAAGATGACCATCAGCCGCGCGGTCATTTACGCCGCGCTGATCCTGTTCGCGCTGTACTTCCTGTTCCCGATCTACGTGATGCTGTCGACGTCGTTCAAGGATCTCGACCAGCTGCGCACCGGCAACCTGCTGACGCCGCCGACGCACTGGACCGTCGATCCGTGGCTGAAGGCGTGGAGCGGCGCGTGCACCGGCGTGCGCTGCGACGGCATGAAGCCGTTCTTCCTGAATTCGCTGCAGATGGTGATCCCGGCCGTGCTGATCTCGTCGCTGGTCGGCGCGTTCAACGGCTACGTACTCACGCACTGGCGCTTTCGCGGCGCGGACGCGCTGTTCACGATGATGCTGGTCGGCTGCTTCATTCCGTTCCAGGTGATCCTGCTGCCGATGGCGCGCCTGCAGGGGATGCTGGGCCTCGCCAACACGATTCCCGGCCTCGTGTTCGTGCACGTCGTGTACGGCATCGCGTTCACGACGATGTTCTTCCGCAACTTCTACGTGAGCGTGCCGGCCGAGCTCGTGAAGGCGGCGCGCATCGACGGCGCGGGTTTCTTCACGATCTTCACGAAGATCCTGCTGCCGGTGTCGCTGCCGATCTTCATGGTGTGCCTGATCTGGCAGTTCACGCAGATCTGGAACGACTTCCTGTTCGGGATCGTGTTCTCCGGCGTCGATTCGATGCCGATCACGGTCGCGCTGAACAACCTCGTGAACACGTCGACGGGCGTGAAGGAATACAACGTCGACATGGCGGGCGCGATCATCGCCGCGCTGCCGACGCTGCTCGTCTACGTGATCGCCGGCCGCTACTTCGTGCGCGGCCTGACGGCGGGCGCGGTGAAGGGCTGAGCGCGGTGTCGCGCGAGACGACGAACCGGCCGCGCGCGTGACGCGCGGCGCATCGAAACGAACCGGACGCGGCGCGCGGGGCGCGCCGCTCGAGACAGAGGATTCACAGCATGGCAAGCCTTTCCATCCGTGACGTGTACAAGACCTACCCGAACGGGGTGCCGGTCCTGAAGGGTGTCGACATCGACATCGAGGACGGCCAGTTCCTGATTCTCGTCGGCGGCTCGGGCTGCGGGAAGTCGACGCTGCTCAACATGATCGCCGGGCTCGAGACCGTGACGCGCGGCGAGATCCGCATCGACGGCAAGGTCGTCAACGACCTGTCGCCGAAGGATCGCGACATCGCGATGGTGTTCCAGTCGTACGCGCTGTATCCGTCGATGACGGTGCGCGAGAACATCTCGTTCGGCCTGAACATCCGCAAGGTGCCGAAGAGCGAGCAGCAGCAGATCGTCGATCGCGTGTCGCAGATGCTGCAGATCCAGCACCTGCTCGACCGCAAGCCGGGCCAGCTGTCGGGCGGCCAGCGGCAGCGCGTCGCGATGGGCCGCGCGCTCGCGCGCGACCCGGCGCTGTTCCTGTTCGACGAGCCGCTGTCGAACCTCGACGCGAAGCTGCGCATCGAGATGCGCGCGGAGATCAAGCTGCTGCACCAGCGGCTCGGCACGACGATCGTCTACGTGACGCACGACCAGATCGAGGCGATGACGCTCGGCGATCGCATCGCGGTGATGAAGGACGGCGTGGTGCAGCAATTCGGCGCGCCGCAGGACATCTACGATTCGCCGTCGAACCTGTTCGTCGCGGGCTTCATCGGCGCGCCGCCGATGAACTTCATCAACGGCCGGCTGGTCGAGCAGGGCAGCGGCGTCGCGCTCGAGATCGACACGGGCGTCGCGCGCGGCGCGCTGAACCTGCCGTTCGATGCGCGCAAGCTGAACGCGCACGTCGGCCGCGAGGTGATCCTCGGCCTGCGCCCGGAGCGCATCACCGACGTGCGCCACGCGCACAACGGCGACGCGTCGCACCTGCAGCCGCTCGACGTGCGCGTCGACGTGACCGAGCCGACCGGCCCGGACACGCACGTGTTCGCGCAGGTGAACGGCAAGCGCATCGTGAGCCGCGTGCATCCGGCCGCGAACCCGCAGCCGGAGCAGACGCTGTCGCTGCTGTTCGACGTGTCGAAGGCGGTGCTGTTCGATCCGGCGTCGGAAGAGCGGATCGCGTAACGCGGGCACGCCGCGCCGGATACGACAAGGGGCCGTTTCAAAACGGCCCCTTGCGTTTTTGCGGCGCGGCGGCGCTCAGTGCGGCAGCCGCACGTCGAACTTGAACGTGGCAAGCCGCGCGACGAGGATGAAGCCGGTCGCCGTCAGCACGCTGTAGACGGAATCCATGTCCAGCCACACGAGCAGCAGGTAGAACCAGCAGCCGACGAACGCGCAGGTCGCGTACGGCCGCGAATCGCGCAGGATCAGCGGGATGTCGTTGCACAGCACGTCGCGGATGATCCCGCCGACCACGCCGGTGATCACGCCCATCATCACCGCGATGAAGCGCGGCATTTCGGCGTCGAGCGCGATCGACGTGCCCGAGATGCTGAAGATGCCGAGCCCGATCGCGTCGGCGACGAGCAGGAGCCGTTCGGCCGACAGCCGCGACAGCATCCGCAGCACGAACGGCGCGAACAGCGCGAGCACGAAGATCGCGATGACGTAGTCGTCGTGCACGACCCAGTAGAACGGCCGGCGTTCGAGCAGGATGTCGCGCAGCGTGCCGCCGCCGAACGCCGTCGCGAGCGCGACGACGAAGGTGCCGACCGAGTCGAGCCGGTTCTTGCGCGCTTCGATGAAGCCGGAAATCGCGAAGGCCAGCGTCGCGATCGCCTCGAGCACGGCGATCGCGAGCGTCAGCCTAGGATGCGGCACGCGGCCCCCGATCGGCGGGGGCAGCCAGCGGCTGCAGCAGCACGAGCACCGCGCCCGCGCCACCGTCGTGGCCGCGCGCCTCGCAGAATGCGATCACTTCTTCCTTCTGTACGAGCCACGCGCGCACCTTGCCCTTCAGCACCGGCTCCTTGCCGGCCGAGCCGAGGCCCTTGCCGTGGATCACGCGCAGGCAGCGCAGCCCCTTCTTGCCGGCTTCGCGGATGAACTCGGCGAGCGCGTCGCGCGCCTCGTCGCGGCGCATCCCGTGCAGGTCGAGCTGTGCCTGCACGATCCACGCGCCGCTTCTCAGCTTGCGCACGACGTCGCGGCTGATGCCGGGGCGGTGGTAGTACAGCGACTCGTCGCTGTCGAGCAGCGTCTCGGGATCGAATTCGTCGGACAGCGTCGCGTTCAGCACCGCTTCCTCGTCGCGCTGCGTCTGCTTCGGCACGGGGTCGGGCGGCATGCGGCCGGACGTGGCGCGCGACGGCGCGTTCAGCGGCCGGATCGTGCCGATCTCGTTGCGGAACAGGTTCGCGTCGGCTTCGGCCTGGCGCGTGACCTTCGCGGTTTCGACGCGTTCGCGCTCGCGGCGCTCGGCCTCGCCCTTCAGCGCGGTGCGCAGCGTGCCGAGGCCGGCGAGGCCCTGGCCGCGCAGCGTGGCAGGCTCCGGCGCCGGCGGCGCGGCGGGGGCGGAAGGCTTGGGACGGGCGGCGGCTTGCCGCTTCGCGGGATCGCTCGGATGGGGCTGGTTCTTCGCCATGATTCACACACGCAAGGCAAATGACGCGCGGGGCGCGCGGGCACAAAAAAGCCGCTGCGTCGGCAGCGGCTTTTCGGCAGGCCTGCGTCGCGGCAGCGGACGCCATTGTAGCGCCCGCCGTGCGATTTGCTTCACTTGTGGTCGTGCAGGCCCTCGAGGTAGCGCTGCGCGTCGAGCGCGGCCATGCAGCCGGTGCCCGCGCTGGTGATCGCCTGGCGGTACACGTTGTCCTGCACGTCGCCCGCGGCGAACACGCCCGGCACGCTCGTCGCGGTCGCGTTGCCCTGCAGGCCGCTGTTCGTCAGGATGTAGCCGTCCTTCATCTCGAGCTGGCCCTGGAAGATGTCCGTGTTCGGCTTGTGGCCGATCGCGACGAACAGGCCCTGCACCGCGAGGTCTTCCGTCGCGCCCGACTGCACGTTCTTGATGCGCAGGCCCGACACGCCCGAATCCTCGCCCGTCACTTCGTCGAGCACGTGGTTCCACTTGATCTCGACCTTGCCTTCCTTTTCCTTCTCGAGCAGGCGGTCGACGAGGATCGGCTCCGCGCGGAACTTGTCGCGGCGATGGATCACCGTGACCTTGTTCGCGATGCCCGTCAGGTACAGCGCTTCCTCGACCGCGGTGTTGCCGCCGCCGACCACCGCGACGTTCTGGCCGCGGTAGAAGAAGCCGTCGCAGGTCGCGCAGGCCGACACGCCCTTGCCCATGAACGCTTCCTCGGACGGCAGGCCGAGATACTGCGCGGACGCGCCGGTCGCGATGATCAGCGAGTCGCAGGTGTATTCGCCGGCGTCGCCGATCAGGCGGATCGGCTTCTCGTGCAGCTTCGCGGTGTGGATGTGATCGAACAGGATCTCGGTGTTGAAGCGCTCGGCGTGCTCGAGGAAGCGCTGCATCAGGTCGGGACCCTGCACGCCCTTCGCGTCCGCCGGCCAGTTTTCGACGTCGGTCGTGGTCATCAGCTGGCCGCCCTGCGCGATGCCGGTGACGAGCACCGGGGACAGGTTGGCGCGCGCGGCATAGACGGCGGCCGTGTAGCCGGCGGGGCCGGAACCGAGAATCAGGACTTTGGCGTGTTTGGGCGTGGACATGTGCGAAATCCGTAAGGGGTGGCCGCGGCGGGCAGGATGAGCCTGCCGGACGGTCGGGGTTGACCGGGATGCCACCGTAGATGGGTATCAGACGCGCATTATAAAGGTCCTGCCGGTGCGCTGCCGAACGAGAGTTTCAATCGCGGCGATAGCGTTCGGCCGGATCGGCGCCGGGCAGGCGAGCGAGGCAGGCGGAGACGGGGCGCGGCCGAAGGAATGCCGCCGGCCCCAACCTGGGCGGCCATGTAACCGTCATTTACACTTGGGCGGGCGGCGCTGCGCTTACAATATGCGGGATCGAACGATCGGCGGGCGCGCGGCGTGCGCAGCCCGCCTTTTCTATACGGATTCATGGCAAAAGCTCCTTATTCCGCTCAGGCACAGGCGTTGCCGCACCGGATGTCGAAGCTCCTCACGGAGATCCGCTGGATTCTCCAGGTTGCGCTCTGCGCGTTTCTGGTGATGGCCCTGCTGAGCTACAGCCGGCGCGATCCGAGCTGGACGCACGCGGCGCAGGTCGATCACATCACGAACTGGGCGGGCCGCGTCGGCGCGTGGACGGCCGACATCATCCTGCTGCTGTTCGGCCTGTCGGCCTACTGGCTGATCGTGCCGCTCGGCCGGCGCATCGCGGCCAACTACCGCCGCATCACCCGCCACGAGGCGCTGGCCGACGAGCCGGAGCGGCCGATCGGCTGGCTGACCGAGGTGCTCGCGTTCGTGCTCGTGCTGCTCGCGTGCGACGGCATCGAGGCGCTGCGCATGTGGTCGCTGAAGGTGCAGCTGCCGCGCGCGCCGGGCGGCGTCGTCGGCGAGGCCGTCGCGGGCGCGCTGTCGCATGCGTTCGGCTTCACGGGCGGCACGCTGTTGCTGCTGATCGCGCTCGCGATCGGCCTGTCGCTGTATTTCCGCTTCTCGTGGCTGTCGGTGTCCGAGCGCGTCGGCGGCGCGATCCTGTCCGCCGTCAACGTCGCGAAGCTGCGCCGCGAGGCCGAGCGCGACCGCAAGCTCGGCGAGGCCGCGGCCGTGCGCCGCGAAGGCAAGGTCGAGGAAGAGCGCGTGCGCATCGAGGATCACGAGCCGGTGACGATCGTGCCGCCGGTCGTCACGCCGGTGAAATCCGAGCGCGTCGAGAAGGAGCGCCAGGTGCCGCTGTTCACCGACCTGCCCGGCGATTCGACGCTGCCGCCGGTGTCGCTGCTCGACGCGGCGCCGAAGGCGCAGGAAGCGATCTCCGCCGACACGCTCGAATTCACCTCGCGCCTGATCGAGAAGAAGCTGAAGGACTTCGGCGTCGAGGCGAGCGTGGTCGCCGCGTATCCGGGCCCGGTCGTCACGCGCTACGAGATCGAGCCGGCCACCGGCGTGAAGGGCAGCCAGATCGTCAACCTCGCGAAGGATCTCGCGCGCTCGCTGTCACTTGTGTCGATCCGCGTCGTCGAGACGATCCCCGGCAAGAACTACATGGCGCTCGAGCTGCCGAACCAGCGCCGCCAGACGGTGTTCCTGTCGGAGATCATCGGCTCCGAGGTCTATGCGTCCGCGTCGTCGGCGCTCACGCTCAGCCTGGGCAAGGACATCGGCGGCAAGCCGGTGTGCGCGGATCTCGCGAAGATGCCCCACCTGCTGGTGGCCGGCACGACCGGCTCGGGCAAGTCGGTCGGGATCAACGCGATGATCCTGTCGCTGCTGTACAAGGCGACCGCCGAGCAGGTGCGGCTGATCCTGATCGATCCGAAGATGCTCGAAATGAGCGTCTACGAAGGCATTCCGCACCTGCTGTGCCCGGTCGTCACCGACATGCGCCAGGCGGGCCACGCGCTCAACTGGACCGTCGCCGAGATGGAGCGCCGCTACAAGCTGATGAGCAAGCTCGGCGTGCGCAACCTTGCCGGCTACAACAACAAGATCGACGACGCGGCGAAGCGCGAGGAGAAGATCCCGAACCCGTTCAGCCTGACGCCGGACGAGCCGGAGCCGCTCGGCCGCTTGCCGAACATCGTCGTCGTGATCGACGAGCTCGCCGACCTGATGATGGTCGTCGGCAAGAAGGTCGAGGAGCTGATCGCGCGGATCGCGCAGAAGGCGCGCGCGGCCGGCATCCACCTGATCCTCGCGACGCAGCGGCCGTCGGTCGACGTGATCACCGGCCTCATCAAGGCCAACGTGCCGACGCGGATCGCGTTCCAGGTGTCGTCGAAGATCGACTCGCGCACGATCCTCGACCAGATGGGCGCCGAATCGCTGCTCGGCATGGGCGACATGCTGTACCTGGCGCCCGGCACCGGGCTGCCGGTGCGCGTGCACGGCGCGTTCGTCGCCGACGACGAAGTGCACCGCGTCGTCGAGAAGCTCAAGGAGCAGGGCGAGCCGAACTACATCGAGGGCCTGCTCGAGGGCGGCACCGTCGACGGCGAAGAGGGCGCGGCCGGCGAGGGAACCGGCGAAGGTGGCGGCGAGTCTGATCCGCTGTACGACCAGGCGGTCGAGATCGTCATCAAGAACCGTCGCGCGTCGATCTCGCTCGTGCAGCGCCATCTGCGGATCGGTTACAACCGCGCGGCGCGGCTGCTCGAGCAGATGGAGCAGTCGGGGCTCGTGTCGGCGATGTCGTCGAGCGGCAACCGCGAAATTCTTGTGCCGGCGCGCGACGCGGAATGAGTCCGCGGCGTACGCGACGCCGGCCACCCAGGGAGAAAACCGCATCATGCAGCAACATTCGTTCGCCCAACCCGTTCGTTCGACGCGGCGCTGGCTCGGCGCGGCGCTCGCCGGCGCATCGCTGATGCTCGCGGCGACGCATGCGTTCGCCGGCGGCACCGCCCAGCTGAAGGCGTTCGTGTCGCAGGTGCACGCGGCGAAGGGCGAGTTCACGCAGCAGATCGTCAAGGCGCCCGCGAAGGGCGCGAGCGCCGCGCAGGCGGTGCCGAAGGCCACCGACAATTCGAGCGGCACGTTCGTGTTCGCGCGCCCCGGCAAGTTCATCTGGACGTACCAGAAGCCGTACCAGCAGGTGCTGCAGGCCGACGGCGAGAAGCTGTTCGTGTACGACCGCGACCTGAACCAGGTCACCGAGCGCAAGCTGGCCGGCGCGCTGGGCGCGAGCCCGGCCGCGATCCTGTTCGGCAGCAACGACCTCGACAAGAACTACACGCTGCGCGATGCGGGCGAGAAGGGCGGCATCGAGTGGCTCGAGATGCTGCCGAAGGCGCAGGACACGCAGTTCCAGCGGATCGGCATCGGCTTTCGCAACGGCACGCTTGCCGCGATGGAGCTGCATGACGTGTTCGGCAACGTCACGCTGCTGACGTTTACCAACATCCAGACCAACCCGCCGCTGAAGTCCGATACGTTCAAGTTCGTCGTGCCGAAGGGCGCCGACGTGATCACCGGCTGAGCGGCGCCGCGTGCCGATTCCGCAACGGGCCTGCCGGCGATGGCAGGCCCGTGTCGCTTCCGGGCCCGGCCGCGCCGTCGCGCGGCTGTCATAATGGCGGGTCCGGCGGCCGCGTTCGGCCGCCATCGCATGAAGTGGAGCCTGGGTTCATGTCCGACCTGTTTCAAGTCGAACCGCGCCGGCCGCTCGCCGAGGCGCTGCGGCCGAAGACGCTCGCCGAGGTGATCGGCCAGACGCATTTGCTGGGCGAAGGCAAGCCGCTGCGGCTCGCGTTCGAATCGGGCAAGCCGCATTCGATGATCCTGTGGGGCCCGCCCGGCGTCGGCAAGACCACGCTCGCGCGGCTCACCGCGCTGGCGTTCGATTGCGAGTTCATCGCGCTGTCCGCGGTGCTGGGCGGCGTGAAGGACATCCGCGAGTCGATGGAGCAGGCGAAGGACACGCTGAACCGCACGGGCCGCCACACGATCCTGTTCGTCGACGAGATCCACCGCTTCAACAAGGGCCAGCAGGATGCGCTGCTGCCGTTCGTCGAATCGGGGCTCGTGACCTTCATCGGCGCGACGACCGAGAACCCGAGCTTCGAGGTCAACTCGGCGCTGCTGTCGCGCGCGCAGGTGTACGTGCTGCAGTCGCTGAGCGACGACGAGATGCGCCAGCTGCTCAAGCGCGCGCAGGAGATCGCGCTCGACGGCCTCGCCTTCGACGACAAGGCCGTCGATACGCTGGTCGGCTATGCGGACGGCGACGCGCGGCGGTTCCTGAACCTGCTCGAACAGGCGCAGACGGCGGCGGCCTCCGCGGGCGTGGCGACGATCGACGCCGAATTCGTCAGCAGCGCGATGACGTTGAATGCGCGCCGCTTCGACAAGGGCGGCGACAACTTCTACGACCAGATCTCGGCGCTGCACAAGTCGGTGCGCGGCTCGAGCCCGGACGGCGCGCTGTACTGGTTCTGCCGGATGATCGACGGCGGCGCGGATCCGAAATATCTCGCGCGGCGGATCGTGCGGATGGCGTGGGAGGACATCGGCCTCGCCGATCCGCGCGCGATGCAGATGGCGAACGACGCGGCCGAGACCTACGAACGGCTCGGTTCGCCCGAGGGCGAGCTGGCGCTCGGGCAGGCCGTGATCTATCTCGCGTGCGCGGCGAAGAGCAACGCGGGCTACAACGCGTTCAACCAGGCGATGGCGTTCGTGAAGCAGGACAAGTCGCGCGAGGTGCCCGTGCACCTGCGCAACGCGCCGACCAAGCTGATGAAGGAGCTCGGCTACGGCCACGCGTACCGTTACGCGCACGACGAGCCGAACGCGTATGCGGCCGGCGAGACGTACCTGCCTGACGGGATGCGCGAGCCGCGCTGGTACAAGCCGGTGCCGCGCGGGCTCGAATCGAAGATCGCCGACAAGCTCGCGTGGCTGCGCGAGCTCGACCGCGAGGCCGGCAAGAAGGACTAGCCGACGGCGGCGCGGCCCAGCTCAGCGCTTGCGCGCCGGCTGTTTCTTCCAGTAGCCGAACGGTTCCTCGTGGCATTCGATGTCGAGTTCCGCGATGCGCGCGTGCAGGCGCGCCTGCGCGTCGGCGATCGCGAGGTTGTAGATCGCCGGCGCGATTTCCTCGACGAAGAAATGCAGCAGCGCGCCGGCCTGGATGTTGCCGATCGGCTCCTCCATGTTTTCTGTGAAATAGCGTTGCAGCGACGCGATCGCGCGGTCGCGCACGTCCTTGTCGAGTTCGATGGCCATCGGTTTTCCGGTCCCATGCGTTGCGGTCGGCCGGCACGCGACGTGCGTGACGGCAGTGCGATACTGCCACGGCGCGCCCGTTTGCAGCCTCGTCCATCGGGCCGACGCCGTGGCGGCCGCGCGGTGCGTTAGAATCCCCGTCTTACACAACGATTTTCCTGTCCTCCCATGCTCGACATCCAGTTGCTGCGCAAAGACCTCGACGGCGTCGCCAAGCGCCTCGCCGATCGCGGCTACACCCTCGACGTCGCCGCGTTCTCCGCGCTCGAAGCGGAACGCCGTGCGATCCAGACCCGTACCGAAGAGCTCCAGGCGCGCCGCAACAGCCTGTCGAAGCAGATCGGCGCGATGAAGGGGAAGGGCGAGGACACGTCGGCGGTGATGGCCGAAGTCGGTGGCATCGGCGACGAGATGAAGGCGTCGGAGGTGCAGCTCGCCGATATCCAGGCGCGCGTGTCCGACCTGATGCTGGGCATGCCGAATCTGCCGCACGACAGCGTGCCGGTCGGCAAGGACGAGAGCGACAACGTCGAGGCGCGCCGCTGGGGCACGCCGCGCCAGTTCGATTTCGAGGTGAAGGATCACGTCGACGTCGGCACGCCGCTCGGCCTCGATTTCGAAACCGGCGCGAAGCTCGCCGGCGCGCGCTTCACGATGCTGCGCGGCCCGATCGCGCGCCTGCACCGTGCGCTCGCGCAGTTCATGATCGACACGCACACGCAGCAGCACGGCTATAGCGAGACGTACACGCCGTACATCGTGAACCCGGAGATTCTCTACGGCACCGGCCAGCTGCCGAAATTCGCGGACGACATGTTCCGCGTCGAGAAGGGCGGCGCGGAGAACACCGTTACGCAATACCTGATCTCCACGTCTGAAATCTCGCTGACGAACACCGTGCGCGAATCGATCGTCGAAGCGTCCGCGCTGCCGATCAAGCTCACTGCGCATTCGCCGTGCTTCCGCTCGGAAGCGGGCTCGTACGGCCGCGACACGCGCGGGATGATCCGCCAGCACCAGTTCGACAAGGTCGAGATGGTGCAGATCGTCGCGCCGGACGCGTCGTACGCGGCGCTCGACGAGATGGTCGGCCATGCGGAAGCGATCCTGCAGAAGCTCGGCCTGCCGTACCGCGTGGTTGCGCTGTGCACGGGCGACATGGGCTTCTCGGCCGCGAAGACGTTCGACCTCGAAGTGTGGCTGCCCGCGCAGAACACCTATCGCGAGATCTCGAGCTGCTCGAACACCGAGGCGTTCCAGGCGCGCCGGATGCAGGCGCGTTTCCGCAACGCGCAAGGCAAGCCGGAACTCGTGCACACGCTGAACGGTTCGGGCCTCGCGGTCGGCCGCACGCTCGTCGCGGTGCTCGAGAACTACCAGAACGCGGATGGCTCGGTCACGGTGCCGGAAGCGCTGCGTCCGTACATGGGCGGCATGGAGCGGATCGACGCGCCTGCACAGGCGTCGTGAAGTAGGCTGCCACGCCCTCGCAAAAAAATTGCAGAAAGGGCTTGGCAGGATCGAAGAGATCATCTTATAATCTTTTCTTTCCCGGAAACGACCAACCGGGAAATGCAGTAAGGCAGTAAAACGGAGAGGTGGCAGAGTGGTCGAATGTACCTGACTCGAAATCAGGCGTACGGTTTCCCCGTACCGTGGGTTCGAATCCCACCCTCTCCGCCAGAACACACGGAAGGCCCCGCACAGTCGATGACTTGCGGGGCTTTTTGTTTTGGTCATGCAGTTTGTGGTTCTTTCGTTCATCGAAACGTATCGATTTCCGCACTGCATCCGCCCCACGCATTACATTTCATTTCCTCAGTTTTAAGCCCCGGAAATCGTCGCCGTTAACAGGATTCGGCGAACGGTGCTCTTGCCGCGACGCCATCCTTTACCGTCGATTCAAGGTCCCATGAAGCTGAGCTACAAGATTCCCCTTGCGTTCGCCATCGCGCTACTGATGATGTTCTCCGGCGCGCTGTACGGCATCCACATCCTCAACCGCTCGATCGACACGTTCGCCGACGACGTGCAGACGCACGTCGCCAACGAGCGGCTGGTATCGGCGACACTCGTGCAGTTCAAGCTGCAGGTCCAGGAATGGAAGGACACGCTGCTGCGCGGCAAGCAGCCCGACAAGCTCGACAAGTACTGGAGCGCGTTCCAGACGCGCGAGCGCACGGTCGCCACGCTCGCCGCGCAGCTCGACAAGCAGTTGCCGCCGGGCGAGAGCCGCACGCTCGTCGAGCAGTTCGTGCGCGCGCATGCGGCGATGGGCGAAGGCTACCGGCGCGGCTTCGACGCATTCAAGGTGGCCGGCCTCGAACCGGCGGCCGGCGATGCGGCGGTCGCGGGCGTCGATCGCGAGCCGGCCACGCTGCTCGAGCGGGCCGCGAAGACGATCGCGGACGAGAGCGCGGAGGTGTCCGAGCGCGCGGGGCGCGACGCCCAGCATGCGACGATCGCGAGCATCGTGCTGATGCTGGTCGTGCTGGTGGTCGCGATGGTCGGCGCGTTCCTGTTCAGCCGCGCAATCCTGCGGCCGCTCGATGCGGCGGTCGCGTGCGCGAAGGCCGTCGCCGACGGCGACCTGACGCAAGCCTTCTCCGTGTCCGGCCGCGACGAGATCGCCGACCTGCTGCGCGCGTTGCAGACGATGCAGGCAGGCCTGTCGGACGTCGTGCTCGAGGTGCGCTCGCATGCGGAGGCGGTCGCGACCGCGAGCGCACAGATCGCGTCGGGCAACCACGACCTGTCCGCGCGCACCGAGTCGCAGGCGGCGTCGCTCGAGGAAACCGCGGCAAGCATGGAGCAGCTGACGGGCGCGGTCCGGCAATCGGCGGAGCATGCCCAGCACGCGGCGCAGCTCGCGCACGACGCGTCCGGCATTGCGTCGGCGGGCGGCGGCGTGATGACGCAGGCGGTCGAGACGATGAACGGCATCGCCGACAGTTCGGCGAAGGTCGGCGAGATCATTGCGGTGATCGACGGGATCGCGTTCCAGACCAACATCCTCGCGCTGAACGCGGCGGTCGAGGCCGCGCGCGCGGGCGAGCAGGGCCGCGGCTTCGCGGTGGTCGCGTCGGAAGTGCGCACGCTCGCACAGCGCAGCGCCGCCGCGGCGAAGGAAATCAAGGCGCTGATCGACCAGTCGACGCAGCGCGTCGACGCGGGCGCGGCGCTGATCGGCCGCGCGGGCGAATCGATTCACGAGATCGTCGGGGCGGTGCAGCGGGTCACGGCGATCGTCGGCGAGATTTCGGCGGCGTCGCAGGAGCAGAGCGGCGGCATCGACCAGGTCAACATCGCGGTCACGCAGATGGACGACGCGACGCAGCGCAACGCGGCGCTCGTCGAACAGGCGTCAGCGGCGACGCAGGCGCTCGCGGAGCAGGCGCTTGCGCTGCGTCACGCGGTGGCGGTGTTCAAGCTGCCGGAGGCGGCGGCCGCCTGAGCGCGTGGCCGGGTGCGCGTCGTGCACCGCGCCGCGCCGCCGGGACGGCTCAGGCCGACGTCGCGTACTGCGCGAGCACCTTGTCCCGGATCGACGGCTTGATGTTCGATTGCGCCATGTTGCCGCCATAGTGCGCGACGACGCGCGGGTTCATCACGCGATACCAGAGCGGCGGCACGTACGCGAGCAGGATCATCGTCGCGTAGCCGGCCGGCAGCTGCGGCGCATGGTCGAAGTGGCGCAGCGCCTGGTACGAGCGTGTCGGATTCGCGTGATGGTCCGCGTGCCGCTGCAGCTGGTACAGGAACAGGTTCGTCACGACGTGGTTGCTGTTCCACGAGTGCTGCGGCGTGCAGCGCTCGTAGCGGCCGCTCGGCAGCTTCGCACGCCCGAGCCCGTAGTGCTCGACGTAGTTCACGACCTCGAGCAGCGACGCGCCGTACGCGGCCTGGATCAGCAGGAACGGGATCGCGATCGTGCCGAACAGCGCGATCGCGACGCCCCACACGACGACGGTCATCGCCCACGCGTGCAGGACTTCGTTGCGCCAGGTCCACGGCGACTTCCCGAGCCGCGCGAGGCGCGTCGCTTCCAGGTCCCATGCCGAACGGATGCCGCCGATCACGGTGCGCGGCAGGAACGCCCAGAACGATTCGCCGTAGCGTGCGCTTGCCGGATCCTCGGCCGTCGCGACGCGGACATGATGGCCGCGATTGTGTTCGACGAAGAAATGCCCGTAGGCGACCGGTGCGAGCGTGATCTTCGCGAGCCAGCGCTCGAAGCGGCTGGTCTTGTGGCCGAGTTCGTGCGCGGTGTTGATCGAGATGCCGGTCGCCGCGCCGAGCGACAGCGCGAAGCCGACGTAGTCGTACCATGCGAGCGCGTGCGTGGCGACGATCCAGATGCACAGGAAGAACGCGACGTATTCGACGAGCGTCGCGAGGTAGACGATCACGCGGTAATAGCGCTCCCGTTCCAGGCGGGGCACGACGTCTTCGGGCGGATTGTCGCGATCGTCGCCGATCAGCGTGTCGAGGATCGGGATCACGCCGAACGCGAACAGCGGGCCGAACCACCAGAACACGTGCAGGCCCGTCGACAGCGCGAGCTGGGCCGCGAGGATCGGCAGCGTGATCGTCAGCACGCCGAGCAGCCAGAGGTAACGCTTGCCATCCGACCAGCTCGCGGCTGATCCGTCGGTCATTGCCATTGTCTCCCTCCTGTCGGCCGGAGTTGGCGCTTTAGCGCCTAGTCCGGCCCCATGCAGAGCGGTCGGCCGGAGTTGGCGCTTTAGCGCCTAGTCCGGCCCCATGCAGAGCTGTTTGAATCCGTCGTTGGTCCACGGCGAGTGCACGCGCGCGGCACCGGGTCGTGGCCCGGTTCTGCCAGTTATACGACCGTTCCGCGCACTTTTCCAAACCCCGGCGCTAGGCGGGAAACTCCAAACGGCAGGCCGCCGGTCGCGCATGCGGGGAAGGGCGGCCGCGCGCCGATTGAAACGGCCGGAGACGCGGCGGATTGCCTCCGCACGAGCAGTCTATTGTCTGAATAAACGAAAATGGCCGGAGTCGCGCGCACGATGCATCACGTCGGGCAACAAATGTTGCGATGCAATAAAAACCATGCGGCGAGCGGGTGGCCGTTTGATTTCCGGCGGGCGAGGCCACGGATCGATACCGTCACGCTGGCGCGGCGCGACTCGATCCGCACGCGCACGGTCCCGCCCATCAAGGTGGCGCACCGGCCGCGCCGGAGCGGCCCGTCGTCGGTCACCGATTGCAATTGAGCCCAAGCGGGCGATGCTGCACCTGCACAGCCGCGCGCGGCCGACCGCCTCCGCGAGCGCCCGCAACGCCTGTTGCCTTTCGATTTGCGCCGGCGTTTGAAAATAACGATTTGACTCATGCCCCGCTTTCGGTTGAAGCTAATAGCTTGCTGTCCGAAGGGGGCTGTACCTGCATGAGTTCGACCTTGACCGTTCGTCGTATCGCTGCCGACCAGGGCATCGTGTATCGCGATCTCCGCGCCGCGTCGCTGCGTGAGCCCTACGCACCGGGCGAGGCGCCGGAGGCCGAATTGCTGAACGTCGATTCCGACGCGGCGGCGGCCATTGCCGCGCAGCGCGCGACGTCCGATCAGTCGACGACGTTCCTGCTGTACACCGAAGGCCATCCGGCCGGCATGATCGGCGCGTATTTCGACAATACGCCGGAGCGTCGCGCATTCGTCAGCGAGCTGTGGGTCGCGCACGCGGTGCGCCATCTGCGCGGCGGCGTGCTGCTCGTCGAAACGGCAACCGCGTGGCTCGCCGAGCGCGGCGCGCAGGAAGTCTTCGCATGGATCGCGGACGCGAACCGCAATGCAATCCGCTTCTACGAGCGCGCCGGCTTCGGCAACACCGGCGAACACGCGCCGATCGCGCGGATGCCCGGCGCGATGAAGACGCTGTTCGTGTCGCAGGCGAAACACTGAGCGGCGGGCCGTGCCTGCCAGCCTGTGCACCTTTCCCCCCGCCCGGGCCGCGATGGCCCGGCGTCGATGGCCAAGAAGCCTGTTGCACGCCTCCCAAAAATAATGGCTGGTCGCGTGGACGCCTGTAAAATACGCAAAAATTTTTTGCAGAGTGTCCATGTCGCTTAAAAAATCGCCATTCTTCGAACTGCGCAGCGGCTCGGTCGATACATTGCTGTTCACCGTGAAGACGACCGATCTCGACGCGTTGCGTACCGAACTGGTCAAGCGCTTCGAAGCGACTCCCGAGTTTTTTGCCGACGATGTCGTCGCGATCGACGTCCGCCGTCTTGCGGACGGCGAACGCGTGGCGCTGGCCGACATCCGCCAGATGCTCAGCGACGTGCGGATGCGCCCGGTGGGCGTCGTCGCGCTGGCGTCGCAGGGCTGGGCGGGCGAGGCGGGGCTGCCGCTGCTCGAGGCGCGCGACCGCCGCGCGCCGTCGGGGAAGGCGGCCGGCGATGCGGACGCGGACATGGCAGCGGCTGCCGAGGCGGTTGCCGCCCCGGCACCGGTTGTGGCAGCGGCGCCCGAGCCCGTACCGGCGGCGCTGCCGGCCGGCGGCCAGACGCTCGTGATCGACAAGCCGTTGCGCTCGGGGCAGCAGATTTACGCGAAAGGGGACCTCGTGGTGCTCGCGCCGGTCAGTCATGGCGCCGAGATCATTGCGGAAGGCAATATCCACATCTACGCGCCGTTGCGCGGCCGCGCATTGGCGGGCGTGCACGGCAATCACGACGCGCGTATTTTCTGCACGTGTCTGGAGCCGGAACTGATTTCGATTGCGGGTATCTATCGAACGACCGAGAACCCGCTGCCCGCCGACGTGCTGGGCAAACCGGTGCAGATCCGGCTCGAAGAGGAAAAATTGATGATCGAACCGCTGCGCCTGACGTGAAGCACGCGGCGCACACAGGATCGATCGGCTCTCATTGACGAACACAGGGTATAGGGTAAATGGCAAAAATCATCGTGGTGACTTCGGGCAAGGGCGGCGTTGGCAAGACGACGACGAGCGCGAGCTTCGCGTCCGGTATCGCGCTGCGTGGCCACAAGACGGCCGTGATCGACTTCGACGTCGGCCTGCGTAACCTCGACCTCATCATGGGCTGCGAGCGCCGCGTCGTGTACGACCTCGTGAACGTGATCCAGGGCGAAGCGAACCTGAACCAGGCGCTGATCAAGGACAAGAAGTGCGAGAACCTGTACATCCTGCCGGCGTCGCAGACCCGCGACAAGGATGCACTCACGCGCGACGGCGTCGAGAAGGTGCTGAATGACCTGGCCGGGATGGATTTCGAATACATCGTCTGCGATTCGCCGGCGGGCATCGAAGCCGGCGCGCTGCACGCGATGTACTTCGCGGATGAGGCGCTGATCGTCACGAACCCGGAAGTGTCGTCGGTGCGCGATTCGGACCGCATTCTCGGCATCCTGTCGTCGAAGACCAAGCGTGCGACCGAAGGCAAGGAGCCGATCAAGGAACACCTGCTGATCACCCGCTACAGCCCGAAGCGCGTCAACGAAGGCGAGATGCTGTCGCTCGAGGACATCAGCGAAATCCTGCGCATCAAGCTGATCGGCGTGGTGCCGGAATCGGAAGCGGTGCTGCACGCATCGAACCAGGGCCTGCCGGCCGTGCACCTGGACGGCACCGACGTCGCCGAAGCGTACAAGGACATCGTCGGGCGCTTCCTCGGCGAGGACAAGCCGCTGCGCTTCACCGAATACCAGAAGCCGGGCCTGCTGCAGCGCCTCTTCGGCAGCAAGTAACGGAGGTCGCCCATGTCCATTCTGTCGTTTCTCCTCGGCGAGAAGAAAAAGTCCGCATCGATCGCGAAGGAGCGCCTGCAGCTCATCATCGCGCACGAGCGGGTGGGCGGCAAGCCGCCCGCCGACTACCTGCCGGCGCTGCAGAAGGAGCTCGTCGCCGTGATCTCGAAGTACGTGCAGATTTCGAACGATGACATCCGCGTGAGCCTCGAGCGTCAGGACGATCTCGAGGTGCTCGAAGTGAAGATCGAGATCCCGCAGGCCTGACCTGCGTCGCGCCCGTTCCGCACGGCGGCTTCAGGCCGCCGTGCGCGTCTTACGCCCTGTTGCACTTTCGGGCACGCCGTAACACGGCGCCTGTCGGCCGTAACCCCTGCCTCCGCATTGATTGAATACGCTCGCGTTGCTTGTTCAATCAGGAGGTTGTGATGGCTGTCTCATCGATTCGCCGCGTTGTCCTTGCGTTCGCCGCTGCCGCGGCTGGCGTGTCTGCTTTCGCCGCGCCGCTTGCCGCGCGCGCGAATGAAATTCTCGTTGCCGCGCCGGTCGTCACGCGGCCCGGCGAAGTCGTCATCGCCGAGCCCGTTGCGGCGCGCACCGAAGAGGTCGTGATCGTCGCGCCGAACGCGCCGCCGCCGATTCGCTACGAAGTCTTGCCCGACGCGCGAGTCGGCTACGTGTGGGAACGCGGCCACTGGCGCTGGGATCATGGCCGCTACGTGTGGATCGGCGGCCACTGGGAGGCCGAGCGGATCGGCATGCACTGGGTGCCGGGCCACTGGGACCAGCGCGGTCCGAACTGGTTCTGGACGCGCGGCCACTGGGCTTGACGGAGGCGCGAGATGAAAAAGACCGTATTCGTGATCGCGCTCGTGGCCGTCACGCTCGCCGGCTGCATCGTCGTGCCGGCCCGTCCCGTCTACTACCGGCCGGCGCCGGTGGTGATCTACTGAGCGTCGCGCGGGCCGGCCTGCGTCGTGGCGGGGTTCGCCGCGGCGCAGGCGGGCTCGCCGCTGTTCTCGCCGCCGTTTTCGTCGCGCAGCGTATCGAGCGGATCGGCGGGGGCGGCGTCCGCATCCTGCGGCGCGGTGACGCCGGATGCCGCCGGCGCGCCGGCCGTGGCGGCCGCCGCGGGCGGTGCGAGGTAGCGCTGCGCGAGCGTCTCGTACAGCGGCGGCGCGAAGAAGCGCGACACCCGGCTCGCGATCAACGCGGTGGCCATCAGCGAAATCACGAGCGCATGGCCGTTGATCATTTCCATCACGATCACGAACGACGTGATGGGCGACTGCGTGACCGCGGCGAGGTAGCCGACCATCGCGAGCGCAATCAGCACCGGCAGGCGCATGTCGCTGAACATGAAGTGCAGCAGGTTGCCGAACCCCGCGCCGATCGACAGCGACGGCGCGAAGATCCCGCCCGGGATGCCCGGCAGGTACGACGCGACCATCGACACCATCTTCAGAAACGGATAGAGCACCGACAGTTGCTCGCGGCCGTCGAGCAGGCCGCGCGCTTCGGCGTAGCCGCTGCCGAACGTCGTGCCGCCCGACACGAGGCCGACGACGGCGATCACGAAGCCGCACAGCGCGGCGAATGCGATCGGCCGCTCGCGATACAGCTCGAGCAGCCGCGGCGGCAGCCAGCGCCCCGTATTGAGCAGCAGCCACGCGAACAGCCCGCCGGCGATGCCGGTCACGAGCGCGGCGGCGAGCACCGCGACCGCGAGCAGTTTCGGGAAGTGCGGGCCGGCGTCGATCGTGCCGAAATACGTGTAGTTGCCGTTCAGCCCGAGCGCGACCACGCCGGCGATGATGATCGCCGTGATCAGCACGCCGCTCGCGCGAGCGGAGAAGCTGCGCGTCAGTTCCTCGATCGCGAACACGATGCCGGCG
The DNA here is from genome assembly GCF_004343775.1 of Burkholderia sp. SRS-46. Lineage (GTDB taxonomy): Bacteria > Pseudomonadota > Gammaproteobacteria > Burkholderiales > Burkholderiaceae > Burkholderia. The sequence goes on from NZ_PTXL01000001.1 coordinate 263,547, forward strand.
AGCGGCGTGTTGAACGCGGCCGACAGGCCGGCCGCCGCGCCCGCGAGCACGAGCTGGCGCTCGATCTGCGCGTTCGAGCGCGGATAGAAGCGCCGCAGGTTGAACATCAGCGCCGCGCCGACCTGCACGGTCGGCCCTTCGCGGCCGATCGTGAAACCGCCTAGGATTCCGAACCATGAGATCACGACCTTGCCGAGCAGGATGCGCAGCGTCAACAGCCGTGCGCCGAACGCGCCCGGGCGCGCGTGCAGCGTCGCGATCACCTGCGGGATGCCGCTGCCCTCGGCGCCGCGAAAGAAGCGGCGAGTGAGCCAGACGGAGCCGGCCGCGATTGCCGGGGTCAGAAGCAGCGGCAGCCAGGGCGCGTGCTGCCGCAGCGTGCGGAACGTGTCGTAGCCCCAGTCGATCAACCGCGCGTAAAGCACGGCGGTCAGGCCGACGGCGATTGCCCCGAGCCAGAACACGCCGTACTGGCGCCAGAGGCGCTGGGTACGGCGCGTGAGGGCGGGAAACAGGGTGGAACGATGCATTGGCGAGACGTCGGAAATGAAAGGAAGCCAAAAAAAACACAAGAAATCGCAGTGTGTTCTACACTCTTTCACACTTGCGCCGCATATCGTTACAAATGTAATTGCGCTGTAATGCTAGCGGGGCCAAGTATCACTAGTATGCCGAAATGGCACGCTCTCGCGCACTGACAACAAACGTGAAACGCATCCTCATCGTGAAAGTGACGTCGCTTGGCGACGTCGTCCAGACCTTGCCGGTCGTTGCCGATCTTCATCGCGCTTTTCCCGGCGTAACGGTCGACTGGGCAGTCGACGAGTCGTGCGCGGAAGTGGTGCGTTGGCACCCCGGCGTGAGCAGCGTGCTGTGCGCGCCGCTGCGGCGGTTCAAGAAACTGCGCAATGGCAGCGACCTGAAGGCGATCTCGGCGTCGATCCGCGCGTTGCGTGCACACCGCTACGATGCGGTCATCGATCTGCACGGCGTCTACAAGAGCGCGATCATTTCGGCGTTCGCGCGTGCTGTGCGCCGCGTCGGCTACCAGACCCAGGATCTCGGCGAAACCGGCGCACGCTTTGCCTATTCGCACCGTTTCGGCCCGCGACGCGGCTTCGACGCGTGGTACGGGATGCGCGTGAGCGCGGGCGAGGCGTTCGGCTACGATCCGCAGGGCATCGCGGATTACGGAATCGTTGCGCCGCAGGACGTGACCCTGCCGGTCGCCGTGACCGACGGCGCGCCGTTCATGCTGATGTTCCATGCAACGTCGAACGACGAGAAGCGCTGGCCGGTCGAGCACTGGGCGACGCTTGCGATGGAGATGATGGCGCGTGGCGTGCGCGTGCTGTTGCCGTGGGGTTCGCAGGGCGAGCACGCTGCCGCGCAGGACATTGCCGCGCGTGCGCCGGGCGCGGTCGTGCTGCCCGCGCTGTCGGTGCGCGAGCTCGGTGCGGCCATCGGCCGGGCCACGCTGGTGGTGGGCGTCGACACGGGGTTCGTGCACATGGCGCATGCGCTGCGGCGGCCGACCGTGATGATCTTCGTGGCGACGTCACGCCCGCACTTCGGCATCGGCGGTGCGCCGAATGCCTGCTCGATCGGCGATTCGGGCGCTGCACCGTCGGTCGACGATGCGCTGGAGGCGATCGAAACGGTCGGTGCGGCCTGCGGCGTACGCCGCACGCCAGTCGCGGCCTGACCCGCAAGCGCGCGGCGCGCGCTCAGGCGAGCAGCGCCTCGACCGCAAGCACCGCGGCGACGGCCGCCACATTCGCGACCAGCGCCTCGAGCACGATGCCGCGCCAGGTTTGCGGCCGGAAGCGCAGCGCGAGCAGCAACGCACAGCCCAACGCGAGCATCAGGATCAGGATGAGATCGGCATTGCCGAGGCGCACGCTCATGGTCGCTCCCTGGTGACCGCGGCGCAGCCGGCGGCGCGCCCTGAATCCAGTATGGGCGGGCGCCGGTTGCCTTACAAGCCGGGCGGCCCCGGGGTATCAGACGAGCGATGCGTCGCGCGTCTCGCGCATCAGCAGCACGCCGAGCAGGCTGATCGCCGCCGCGGCCGACACGTAGCCGCCGACCCACGACAGGCCGCCCTGCGCGGCCAGCAACTGCGCGATGTACGGCGCGATCGACGCACCCAGAATCCCGCCGAGGTTGTACGCGACGCCCGCTCCCGTGTAGCGGACGTTGGTCGGGAACAGCTCCGGCAGCAGCGCGCCCATCGGCGCGAACGTCACGCCCATCAGGAACAGTTCGAGCGTCAGGAACAGCGCGACCAGCGGTATCGAGCCGCTGCCGAGCAGCGGCGCCATCGTGAAGCCGGACAGCAGCGCGGCGATCGCGCCCGTGGCGAGCACCGGCTTGCGGCCGAAGCGATCGGATGCCCAGGCCGACAGCGGCGTCGCGAGCCCCATGAACACGACCGCGAAACACAGCAGGCCGAGGAAGGTCTGGCGCGGGATATGCAGCGTCGCGACGCCGTACGACAGCGAGAACACCGTCGAGATGTAGAACAGCGTGTAGCAGACCACCATTGCGAGCGCGCCGAGCAGCGTTGGCCGCCAGTGATGCGTGACGAGCGTCGCGACCGGCATGCGCACGCGCTCGTTGCGATCGAGCGCGGCCTGGAATGCGGGCGTTTCGGCGATCTTCAGCCGCACGTACAGGCCGAGCCCGACGAGCACCGCGCTGACGAGGAACGGAATGCGCCAGCCCCAGCTGCGGAACTGCGCGTCGGACAGCGACAGCGCGAGCGCGAAGAACAGCCCGTTCGACATCAGGAAGCCGACCGACGGCCCGAGCTGCGGGAACATCCCGAACCAGCCGCGCTTGCCTTGCGGCGCATGCTCGGTCGCGAGCAGTGCGGCGCCGCCCCATTCCCCGCCGAGGCCGATGCCCTGGCCGAAGCGCAGCACGCACAGCAGCACCGGCGCGAGCGTGCCGATCGCGTCGTAGCCGGGCACGAGGCCGATCGCGGTGGTCGACAGGCCCATCACGAGCAGCGACGCGACGAGCGTCGACTTGCGGCCGATGCGGTCGCCGAAATGGCCGAACAGGAACGAGCCGATCGGCCGCGCGATGAACGCAATGCCGAACGTGACGAACGCGGACAGCGCCTGCGCGGTCGCCGAACCGTGCGGGAAGAACACCGGGCCGATCACGAGCGCGGCGGCGGTTGCATACACGTAGAAATCGTAGAACTCGATCGCGGTGCCGATGAAGCTCGCGAACACGATGCGCCGGTGGCTGACGGCGCCGGCCGGATTGGTTGCGTGCGCAACGGCCGGTGGGGATGCGGACATGAAGGTCTCCGTGATGTTCTGGGGTAAGGGTGGCCAGGCAGGCCGGCGCCTGCCGGAATGGCCGGGCGCAACGCGGTGGCGGCGTGGGCACGCGCCGCGGATCTCATCCGCCGGTTGACGCGGGAGACGGGCAGGTCGCCGCCGCCCGGTGCCGGCATGGTCGGTTCGCGGGCCGGGTGAGGCGCGAACGCGCACGCGGCGTGATGGCCGCGCGGGTGTGGAAAATTATAGCCAGCGGTGGCGCGCACCGGCAATCGCGCGCGGCGTGTGCGTTCACTCGAGCGACTGGGCCTGGGCCGACGCCGTGCTTTGCAGCTGGAATTTGCCGTTGTCGTTGAACAACCAGCTTTCCATCATCTCCAGCTGGCCGTTGCCGTCGAGCAGTTTCGCGGGCGGCGGCGGTAGCGGCGCCGAACGGCGCAGCGATGCGAGCGCGAGCGCTTCGGCCTCGCTGTCGCCATTGCTGCGGTACACCGACGCGTGCACGAGCTTGCCGTTGCGGTCGACGGTGAACGCGAGCACGACGAGCGAGCGCAGCATTGCCTGCGGCGTGCCGCGCAACATGCCTGATGCGTTGCGTTCGGCGACGCGCTCGGCGACTTCGGTGCGGTACTGGTCGAGATTCGCGCTGCGCGTGATCGACGGCAGCGTCAGCACGGCATGCGGCGGCGGCAGCGTGATCGTGCAGGCGGCGAGCGCAGCAACGCCGGCCAGCGCGGCAACGCGCAGGCGGACGGCGCTCGAGCGGAGCGAAATGACCATGGAAGGGCGGGCAGGTCTGACTATAGACAAATGATAGTCGCGGAGAGGTGCCGCGACATCGGGGGAAACGCATATCGCGCCACGCGCATCACGGCGGCGGATGATGATGCCGTCAAACGCAGGCGGCACGTGACGGTGCCGAAGCGGAACCCGTCGAACGCCGCTGCGCGCAGGCGAGCGGGGCGGGCCGTCGGCGTGTGCGCGCGTCGGGATGGCGCGATAAATGCATGAGGTGAACGGCGGCGGCGATTGCAATCGAAACGTGACGTGCGCCGCGTGCATGCGCAACGCCATCGCGCTGCATCTTCGCGATGGCCGACGCTTCGGGCGACTGCGTCAGTAGCCGTGCGTGACGAGCGACAGCACCGACAGATCGGGATGCGTGCCGTCGACGATGCTGCGTCCGACATGCACCGCTTCGTGGAGCGCTTCGTCGAGGCTGGGGAAGCTTTCTTCGCCGTCGGCGTGGAACGGCACCGCATGGCCCGGCAGCGCCGGATTCGCGCCGGGGTGGCACACGTAGCCGGTGTACGTGAAGCGCGTGTCGTCGCCCGGCACCGGGGCCGGCACGACGTGAATTTCGAAGCCTTCGTAATCGACGTGGCGGATGGGAGTCGACTGTTCGGACATGACGGTCTCCGTGTGCGGCGCGGGCGGGTAAGCGCGCGCGGCATCGAATTTGCGGCGGCGTTCGTGTCGCCGTTCTGATCGGAATTCTAGGCGATGGCGGCGCCGGCGGGCGCGCAAAAGAAAAATCCCGCCTGGCTGCGCGAGCGTCGGCGGGATGTTCTGGCGGAAGCGGTGAGATTCGAACTCACGGACAGTTGCCCGTCGCCGGTTTTCAAGACCGGTGCCTTAAACCGCTCGGCCACGCTTCCACGAGGCGGCATTGTAACCGAAATGCCGCCGATGTCGATGCCATGCGGCCATGCTCAATCGTCGCGCAGGAACAGTTCCTGCAGGTCGTTGAGAAAACGCTGGCCGAGCGGCGTCGGTGCAATATGGGTGAAATCGCGCGTGATCAGCCCGCGCCGCTCCGCTTCCTTGAGCGCCGGCTCGAGCGTGCTCATCGGCAGCCCGGTGCGTTCGGCGAAGCTGTGCACCGGGAAGCCCTCGACGAGCCGCAGCGTGTTCAGCATGAACTCGAACGGCAGGTCGCGCGCGCCGACTTCGCGCTCTTCCTGCACCGGGGTGCCGGCCAGCGCGTGCTCGATGAAGGTCGCCGGATGCTTGTAGCGCGCCTGCCGCACGATGCGGTTCGGGAACGACAGCTTCGTGTGCGCACCCGCGCCGATGCCCAGGTAGTCGCCGAAGCGCCAGTAGTTCAGGTTGTGCTTGCACTGATGGTGCGGCTTCGCATACGCGGACACCTCGTAGCGCGCATAGCCGGCCTCGGCCGTGCGCGCGTGGATCCATTCCTGCATGTCGGCCGATGCGTCGTCGTCCGGCACCGCCGGCGGAAACTTCGCGAACAGCGTGTTCGGCTCGAGCGTCAGGTGATACAGCGACAGATGTGGCGGCGCGAACGCGAGTGCCGTCTCGATGTCGGTGCGGCATTCGTCGAGCGTCTGGTTCGGCAGCGCGAACATCAGGTCGAGGTTGAAGTTGTCGAACGTGCTCGCCGCGACCTCGACGGCCGCGCGCGCCTGCGCGGCGTCGTGGATGCGGCCGAGCGCCTTCAGGTGCGCCTCGTTGAAGCTCTGGATGCCGACCGACAGGCGGTTCACGCCGCTCGCGCGGAACTGCGCGAACTTCGCGGCCTCGAAGGTGCCCGGATTCGCCTCGAGCGTGATCTCGGCATCCGCGTCGAGCGGCAGCAGCGCGCGCACGTCGGACAGCAGGCGGTCGAGGCCGGCCGCGGACAGCAGGCTCGGCGTGCCGCCGCCGATGAACACGGTATGCACCTGGCGGCCCCAGACGAGCGGCAGCGCGTGCTCGAGATCGGCGCGCAGCGCGTCGAGATACTCGGTTTCCGGAAACCGTTCACCCTTCCACTCGTGCGAGTTGAAGTCGCAATACGGGCACTTGCGCACGCACCACGGGAAATGCACGTACAGCGCGAGCGGCGGCAGCGACGCGAGCCGCACCTGCCCGGGTGACGTGAAGGTCGCGACGACGCGCGCGCCGGTGTCCGCGGCCTGGCTCATGCCGCCTCCGCGAGCCGCGCGAGCAGCGCCTTGAGCGCGAGCGCGCGATGGCTCAGCGCGTTCTTCACGGGCGGCTCGAGTTCGGCCGCCGTCGCGCCGAGCGACGGCAGGTAGAAATACGGGTCATAGCCGAACCCGTGCGCGCCGCGCGGCGCGTCGACGATCTCGCCGTGCCAGCGGCCTTCGGCGAACAGCGGCTCCGGATCGTCGGCATGGCGCACGAGCGCGAGCACGCAGCAGTAGTACGCATGGCGGTCGTCGACGCCGCGCAACTGGTCGACGAGATGCGCGTTGTTCGCCGCGTCGCCTTTTTCCAGCCCCGCGCGTTGCGCGTAGCGTGCCGAATAGACGCCCGGCGCGCCGCGCAGCGCGCGCACGCACAGCCCGGAATCGTCGGCGATCGCCGGCAGCCCGGTGAGTTGCGCCGCGTGGCGCGCTTTCGTCAGCGCATTCTCGATGAACGTGCGGTACGGCTCGTCGGCCTCCGGCACCGCGAGGTCGCCCTGCGGAATCACGTCGATGCCGACGGTCGAGAACATCGCGGTGAATTCGCGCAGCTTGCCCGCGTTGTTCGACGCGAGCACGATGCGCGACAGCGGCGGCGTGATGCGATCGTCAGACATGGCTCACACCCAGCGCGTCCTTCTGCAGCCGCACGAGCTCGCCGATCCCGCCCTGCGCGAGGTCGAGCAGCGCGTTCATCTCGTCGCGCGAGAACGGCACGCCCTCGGCGGTGCCCTGGACTTCGACGAAGCCGCCCGCGCCCGTCATCACGACGTTCATGTCGGTGTCGCAGCGCGAATCTTCCGCGTAATCGAGATCGAGCAGCGGGGTGCCTTCGAACACGCCGACCGAGATCGCGGCGACGTGGTCGGTGATCGGCGAACGCGCGAGCTTGCCGGCCGCGATCAGCTTCGACACCGCATCGTGCGCGGCGACGAACGCGCCGGTGATGCTCGCGGTGCGCGTGCCGCCGTCGGCCTGGATCACGTCGCAGTCGATGTGGATCGTGCGCGGGCCGAGCGCCTCCAGATCGAACACCGCGCGCAGCGCGCGGCCGATCAGGCGCTGAATTTCCTGCGTGCGGCCCGTCTGCTTGCCGCGCGCCGCTTCGCGGTCGCTGCGCGTATGCGTCGCGCGCGGCAGCATCCCGTATTCGGCGGTCAGCCAGCCTTGCCCGCGATCGCGCAGGAATTCGGGCACGCGCTCGGCGACGCTCGCCGTGCAGATCACCTTGGTGTCGCCGAATTCGACCAGCACGGAGCCTTCCGCGTGCTTCGTGTAGTGGCGCGTGAGGGTGACCTTGCGCAGTTCGTCGGCGCGGCGGCCGCTCGGCCGGGAAGTGGATTGCGTCATGAGGGATCGATGGACAGGGAGGAAACCCCGATTTTAGCGCTGAACGGCCGGCGCGCCCGGCGGGGGCGCCGGCAAAAATGGGATAATGCGCGTTTCCCGCCCCGCGCTTGCGAATGCGCCGGGCGCCTCGACTTATCCCCGGCCCGCGAGGGCATCCAGACGGCGAGACGAACCATGATCTACAGCATGACGGGCTATGCGAGCGCCACGCGCGAACTCGCGGCGGCGACGGGCAACGGCGGCACCAGCGTGTCGGTCGAATTGCGCACCGTGAACTCGCGTTTCCTCGACCTGAATTTCCGCATGCCCGACGACGTGCGCGCATGCGAGCCCGCGCTGCGCGAGATGCTGATGAACAAGCTGTCGCGCGGCAAGGTGGACGTGCGCATCAACCTGCAGCGCGGCGAGCAGAGCATCGGCGCGGGCGCGCTGAACCAGGCGGCGCTCGGCCAGCTCGCCGAGCTCGAGCGCACGGTGCTCGATACGTTCCCGGGCGTCGGCCGCCTGCGCGCGGGCGAGATCCTGCGCTGGCCCGGCGTGATCGCCGAAAGCGGCGTGTCGGCCGAGGCGATCCGCGACGCGGTGCTCGCGTGCGGCAAGGAAGCGATCAACGAGCTGGTCGTCGTGCGTTCGCGCGAAGGCGCGCAGCTCGCGGCGATGCTGCTGTCGAACGTCGCCGAGATGGAGGCGATCGTGGCGCGCATCACGCCGCTCGTGCCGGAGCTGATCGCGAAGCACCAGCAGAAGATCGTCGAGCGGCTGCAGGAGGCACTCGGCATCGCGGCGCCGGAAGGCAGCGCGCCGATCGTGTCGCGCGAGGAAGCCGCGGAGCGCATCCGTCAGGAAGTGACGATGTACGGGATCCGGATCGACATCGCGGAAGAGCTGTCGCGGCTCACCGCGCACCTGAACGAAACGCGTCATGTGATCGAGAAGGGCGGCCGCGTCGGCAAGCGCCTCGACTTCATGATGCAGGAACTGAATCGCGAAGCGAACACGCTCGGCTCGAAGGCAGCGGCCAAGGAACTGGCCGACGCGTCGATGGCGCTGAAGCTGCTGATCGAGCAGATGCGCGAGCAAGTGCAAAACCTGGAGTAACGCAACATGACCCAACCCACCCACGACGGCCACGCCGCGCACGCGCTGCACGGCGGCGTCTATCCCGGCAACCTGTTCATGGTCGTCGCGCCGTCGGGCGCCGGCAAGTCCACGCTCGTGAACGCGCTGCTGTCGAAGGACAGCGACATCTGCCTGTCGATCTCGTACACGACGCGCAAGCCGCGCCCGGGCGAGCAGGACGGCCAGCACTATCATTTCACGACGGTCGAGGATTTCCGCACGCGCCACGCCGCGCACGAATTCCTCGAGAGCGCGGAGGTGCACGGCAACTACTACGGCACGTCGCGCGTCTGGATCGAAGAGCAGATGATGATCGGCCACGACGTGCTGCTCGAAATCGACTGGCAGGGTGCGCAGCAGGTGAAGAAGCAGTTCCGCAACGCGGTCGGCATCTTCATCCTGCCGCCGTCGCTCGACGCGCTCGAGGAGCGCCTGAAGAAGCGCGGCCAGGACGAGCCGAACGTGATCACGCGCCGGCTCCTCGCGGCGGGCAGCGAGATGGCGCATGCGTCCGAAGCGGAGTACGTCGTGATCAACGAGAATTTCGATCGCGCGCTCGCCGAGCTCGAATGCATCGTCGCCGCGACGCGTCTGCGCTTTGCTTCGCAGTACGCGCGACACGCGGAGCTGTTCATCGAGCTCGGCATCCACCTGCCGCATGTGGAATGAAGGCGAGCGGCAAGGGACATAAGGTAGAATAGGCACTATATTCAGAAGGAATTACCCAACATGGCTCGCATTACTGTCGAAGACTGCCTGAAGCAGATCCCGAACCGCTTCGAACTGGCGCTCGCCGCCACCTATCGCGCGCGTCAGCTCGCGCAAGGCCATACGCCGAAGATCGAAAGCCGCGACAAGCCGACGGTCGTCGCGCTGCGCGAGATCGCGGCTGGCCAGGTCGGCGTCGAGATGCTGAAGAAGGTGCCGGTCTAACCGCACCCGATTCACGCCAGCCATGTAGTCCACGCGCGCAACGATTGCTGACCGAGGAGGCGAATATGAGCACCACCCCATCGTCCGCCTCCGCGGATCCGACCACCGAAGCCACGGCACAATCGCCTGCGCGCCAGTACATCGACGCGGTCCTCGAACAGTCCTTCCGGCATCTGTTCGGGCCGACCGCCACCCCGGAGCAACCGCGCAAGCACGGCGTCGTTTCGATCGCGAATCTGACCGCCGCGCTGGCCGAGTATCTCGCTCCGGAGGAAATCAAAGAGGTCAAGGCGGCGTTCCACTTCAGCGACGAAGCCCACCTCGGTCAATATCGCCAGAGCGGCGAACCCTACATCACCCATCCCGTCGCCGTCGCGGAAATCTGCGCCGGCTGGAAGCTTGACGCGCAGGCTGTCATGGCCGCGCTGCTGCACGACGTGATGGAGGACCAGGGGGTTACCAAGAGCGAGCTGGCCGAGCGCTTCGGGCCGAAGGTCGCCGAACTGGTCGACGGGCTGTCCAAGCTCGACAAGATGGAATTCCGCAGCCGCGAGGAAGCGCAGGCGGAAAATTTCCGCAAGATGCTGCTCGCGATGGCGCGCGACGTGCGGGTCATTCTCGTCAAGCTCGCCGATCGCCTGCACAACATGCGCACGCTCGGCGCGGTGCCGATGGAAAAGCGCCGCCGCGTCGCGCGCGAGACGCTCGACATCTATGCGCCGATCGCGCACCGCCTCGGTCTGAACAATACGTATCGCGAGCTGCAGGACATGAGCTTCGCGAACTTCAACCCGCATCGCTACGCGACGCTCGAGAAGGCGGTGAAGGCCGCGCGCGGCAACCGCCGCGAGGTGATCGGCAAGATCCTCGAAGCCGCGCAGCGGGCGATGACGGACGCGAAGATCGACGCCGAGATCACCGGGCGCGAGAAGACCATCTACAGCGTCTACCGGAAGATGCGCGACAAGCAGCTGTCGTTCTCGCAGGTGCTCGACGTGTACGGCTTCCGCGTCGTCGTCGAGAATCCGCTCGACTGCTACACCTGTATCGGCGCGCTGCATGCGCTGTACAAGCCGGTGCCGGGCAAGTTCAAGGACTACATCGCGATTCCGAAGATCAACGGCTACCAGTCGCTGCACACGACGCTGGTCGGCCCGTTCGGCGCGCCGATCGAGTTCCAGGTGCGCACGCGCAAGATGCACGAGATCGCCGAGGCCGGGGTGGCCGCGCACTGGCTGTACAAGAACGGCAGTGCGGATCTCAGCGACGTGCAGAAGCGCGCGCACCAGTGGCTGAAGTCGCTGCTCGACATCCAGAGCGAAGCCGGCGATTCGAGCGAATTCCTCGAGCACGTGAAGATCGACCTGTTCCCGGATGCGGTCTACGTGTTCACCCCGAAGTCGAAGATCATGGCGCTGCCGCGCGGCGCCACGGCGCTCGATTTCGCGTATTCGATCCACAGCGATCTCGGCAACCAGTGCGTCGCCGTGAAGATCAACAACGAACTGCTGCCGCTGCGCACCGAGCTGAAGAGCGGCGACATCGTCGAGGTGATCACCGCCCCGTATTCGAAGCCGAACCCCGCGTGGCTCGGTTTCGTGCGCACCGGCAAGGCCCGTTCGGCGATCCGTCACTACCTGAAGACGATGCGCCTGAACGAATCGGTGCAGCTCGGCGAGCGGCTCGTCGACCAGAGCCTGAAGGGCTACGGCCTCGCGCTGGCCGACGTCACGCCGGAAGTGTGGGAAAAGCTCGTGCAGTGGACGGGCAACAAGAGCCGCCAGGAAATCTTCGCGGACATCGGCCTCGGCCGCCGCGTCGCCGCGGTGATGGCGAAGCGCATCGAGGTGCTGATGAGCGGCCGCGATGCGGACGACGACCTGCCGCGGGCGGAGCGCCATGCCGCGCATCATGCGCCGCCGGTCGTGATCACCGGCACCGAGGGGATGTCGGTGCAGTTGTCCGCGTGCTGCCGGCCGATCCCGGGCGACGCGATCATGGGCTATATCGGCATCGGCCTCGGGATGGCGATTCATACGACCGATTGCCGCGTCGCGCAGCGCATCCATCGCCGCGATCCGGGCCGCTGGATCGACGTCGAGTGGGCGCCGCAGCCGGGCCGCCTGTTCGACGTCGCGGTGAAGGCGCTCGTGAAGAACACGAAGGGGATATTCGCGCGGGTCGCGGCGGACATCACGTCGGCCGACGCGAACATCGTCCATATCGCGATGGACGAGGATCTCACGCACGAATCGACGGTGCTGCGCTTCGTGATCCAGGTCAGCGACCGCGTCCACCTCGCGAACGTGATGCGGCGCGTGCGGACCAACCCGGACGTGATGCGGATCATGCGCGAGCGTTCGACCGACGACGGCACGCATGCGCGTCACGACGGCGGAATGCGGATCGAGCGCGAGCGGCAGGATTACTGACGCCCGGGTGTCCGGCATGCGATAGATGCGACGGCGGCCTCGGGCCGCCGTTTTCATTGGGGGATGCCGGGCAGTTGCTTCGTCGGCGATTCGTGCTGAAGGGCGGGGAAGGGCAAAGAAAAAGGGCCTTCCCGGAGGAAGGCCCTTCTGAAGTGGCGCGGCTGGCAGGATTCGAACCCACGACCCCTTGGTTCGTAGCCAAGTACTCTATCCAACTGAGCTACAGCCGCACGCAGAAGAGGGATTATAGCAGCGTTGTATGAAAAGGGAAGCCTTATTCGCAAATTGTCGGCGGCGGGCTTGCCTGGCCGAGCATCGTGTACCCTTGAAGCATCCGCAATCCACGTTGAATGTGCATCATGAACAAGGCGTTTGTCAAAGAGTCGGACGGCGACGACGACGATCTCGACCAGACCCAGCCGGCGATCCCGGCGGGCTCGAAGAACTACATCACGCCGGTGGGGCACAAGCGCCTCAAGGACGAGTTGCTGAACCTGATCGATAACGAGCGGCCCGAAGTCGTGCGGCTCGTGTCATGGGCGGCGTCGAACGGCGATCGCTCCGAGAACGGCGACTACATCTACGGCAAGCGGCGACTGCGCGAGATCGACCGGCGCATCCGCTTCCTGACGAAGCGGCTCGACATCGCCGAAGTGGTCGACGCAAGCCGGCAGGAGAACACCGACCAGGTGTTCTTTGGCGCGACCATCGACTATGCGACGCCGGACGGCGAGGAACACACGATCACGATCGTCGGCATCGACGAGGTCGACCTCGACCAGGGGCACGTGAGCTGGATCTCGCCGGTGGCGCGCGCGCTGCTCAAGGCGAAGATCGGCGACACCGTCACGCTGATGACGCCCGTCGGCCCGCAGCCGATCGACGTGCTCGACGTGCGCTATCCGGAGCCGGGCGCGGCCTGAGTGCGTCGGCATGCGCGGTTGCCGCGCGATGAAAAAAGCGCCCCGCGTGGGGCGCTTCGTCGTGCCGCCAGCAACCGGGTGCGTCAGAACCGGTGGCGCAGGCCGGCCGTCACCGCGACCTGCTTGTTGCTCGACGACGCCGTGCCGAGGCCGTTGATGTTCGCGCGCAGGTTCAGGCCGTCCGTGTTGACCTTCTGGTATTCGCCCTGCAGGTAGACGTCGGTGCGCTTCGACAGCGCATACGCCGCCTGCAGGTTGAACTGGTGCCAGCGCGGGCTCTGGCCGACGATGCGGCCGTCGGTGTACGTGTACGACCCGGCCAGCGAGAGCGCCGGCGTCAGCGCGTAGCGGCCATTCAGTTCGTAATTGTTGAAGCGGACGCCGCCCGCCAGCCCGACGCCGCCTGATACGCCCGACTGGCCGGCGCTGATCGCGACGCTGTCGTTGAGGCGTGTCTGCGTGAACACGAAGCCGGCCGTTGCCGGGCCGAACGTGTAGTTCAGGCCGGCGCCCCAGGTGCGCTGGCGGCTGGCCGCGAAGGTCCAGTCGCCGGCGACCGCGCCTGGATCGCTGGCGGCTTGCGCCAGTCCGTTCACGTTGTTGTTCAACTGCAGGTACGCGGCCGCGACGTTGAAGCCCATGAACTTGTACGACGCGCCGACGCTGTACGCCCGGTTGTTGGCAAAGCTGGTCGAGTTCGAGAAGCCGTACAACGCGCCGAACTGCAGGCCGTTGTAGTTCACGCTCTGGTATTTGACCGCGTTGTTGATCCGGAACGCGTTGTTCAGGTTGTCGTTGTCGAACGGGTGCGCGAACTGCGTGCCGCCGAATTGCGTGCCGGCCAGCGACAACGGGCCGAGGTAGTCGACGACGCTGTCGTACTGGCGGCCCAGCGTGAGCGAGCCGAACTGGCTGTGGGCGAGCCCGACGAATGCCTGGCGGCCGAATTCGCGACCGTTCTGCTTGAGCGTGCCGTTATTGATCCCGAAGCCGTTTTCCAGCGTGAAGATCGCTTTCAGGCCGCCGCCGAGGTCTTCGGTGCCGCGCAGGCCCCAGCGGCTGCCGTTGACCGAGCCGGTCGATTGCTGCCAGGCGCTGTGGCCGCCCTGGTTGTTGGTGTACGTGATGCCGGCGTCGATCAGGCCATACAGCGTCACGCTGCTTTGTGCGTGCGCCGCGGTCGCGAACACGCTCGACAATGCCGCGACGATCAGAGTCCTTTTCATTGATCTGTCTCCAAACCGGATGAAGGGAAGGAAGCGAACCTGTTGCGGGCTCCGGCGCGGCGCGACTTCGGCGCTGCCGCCGGGCGGGCTGGATGCTCTTGTCTCAACATCCAATTTCAGTGTAAGAAGCGGCCCTCAATAGGGAGGAAGCCACTTTAAGCAATACTGTATTCTGGATTGCGCAATGGTTTGCGGGCGGCCCAGGAGCCTTACGGATCAAGGCTTTGCGGCGCTGCGGCAGATTTTGGGCGGGGTAGGGGCGGGTGTTGGACGTTGCGCCGTCGCGACAGTCGCTATGCGACGACGTCTATTGCGCCAGCGCCATTATTGTCGCTTCGGCAATAGAGGTTTGTGCGTAGCATGGATAATGAAAGGATGTTATCTCGCTATACTGCGATCTCTGCTTTCCGAAGCAGACTTTTTCGTTGACGGAAAAGATCTCCAAACCTTTGTCGGCGCGACTTTCCAGTCGCGCTTTTTTTTGGTTCTTCGTAGGAAACCGTGGAGGGTTTGAGGGCGATTGCGTAACCTGACGCCTGACTTCAGGAGGTCAGGAGGAAGAATTGCTTGATCGCAAGGCACTTCAAGCGCTGGGTTGCTGGACCGGCTATCGGTTGGAGCGGGTGGAATGGCCGGAAGGCGAAAGCCACACGCTCTCGCTGTATCTGAAACCCGTCAGCAAGGTGATGTACTGCGAACAATGCGGGGCACGTTGCCAGCAGATCCACGAGACGACGGTTCGCCGCGTGCGCGATCTGCCGTTGTTTGAATACCGAGTGGTGCTGCACGTTCCGCGTCGGCGAGTCTGGTGCGAAAGCTGCGGCGGCCCGCGGCTGGAAAAGCTCACGTGGCTGGGCCGCTACCAGCGCGTGACGGAGCGATTCGCCAAGGCCTGCGAGAAGCTGCTGCAATCGGCCAGCGTACAGGCGGTGGCCGCCTTCTACGATCTGGGTTGGCACACGGTCAAATCGATCGACAAGATGCGCTTGCGAGCGCGTGTGGCCGAGCCGGACTGGTCGGCGATCCGTTATCTGGCCATGGATGAATTCGCGCTGCACAAGGGTCATCGCTACGCCACGGTAGTCGTTGATCCGATCGGCCGGCAGGTGCTCTGGGTCGGTCCGGGACGCTCGCGCGAAACGGCCCGAGCCTTCTTCGAACAGCTTCCCGAAGGTGTTGCCGAGCGCATCGAGGCGGTTGCAATCGATATGACCACGGCGTACGAACTGGAGATCAAGGAGCACTGCCCGCAAGCGGAAATCGTCTTCGATCTGTACCACGTTGTGGCCAAGTACGGACGCGAAGTGATCGACCGGGTGCGAGTGGATCAGGCCAATCAACTGCGCCATGACAAGCCGGCCCGGAAGGTTCTGAAATCCAGCCGCTGGCTGTTGCTGCGCAACCGCCATAACCTGAAGCCGGAACAGGCCGTGCACCTGAAGGAGTTGCTGGCCGCCAATCAGTCGCTGCTATGCGTCTATGTGCTGCGTGACGAACTCAAACGGCTCTGGTTCTATCGCAAGCCAGCCTGGGCGGAAAAGGCCTGGGAACAGTGGATCGAGCAGGCTCAGCAAAGCGGGATCGCTGCCCTGCAAAAGTTCGCCGGGCGTCTGCTGAGCTATTGGCACGGTATCGTGGCCCGCTGTCGCCACCCGCTCAATACCAGCGTCGTCGAAGGCATCAACAACACCATCAAGGTGATCAAGCGTCGGGCTTATGGGTACCGCGACGAGGAATACTTCTTCCTGAAGATCCGCGCCGCGTTCCCCGGTAATCCGCGATGAACCTTTTTTTTTGCCTCGCCGGGCCCGCTTCTACTGTTCGTACCGGCGTCGCCTGCGCCTGCCGGGCGGCGGCGCGTCTTGGGCTTCTTCGGCCGGAGGCGGGGTATAGGCCCAGTCTTCCATCACGTAGTGACGCGCATCGAGCGGCGACGCGAGCAGGTTCTGCCAGTGGTCGCCGTGCCAGGTCGTATCGAATTCGGCGTCGCAGGGCTGTTCGCGTGCAGCGTCGGCGAGTGCGCGGGACTTGCGGCGAACGCGGCCGAGCCGGCTAGCGAAGCGCTTGATTCCGTCCAGCCACATGACTTTCTCCGTCGCATCGATGTGCCGTTCAGCATCGCAACGTCCGCCGTTTTCTGCAACCCGGAAAAATACCGAGCATTTTACCGATCCGATACGATCCCGGTAGGTTTTTCGCGGCGTGGATTATGGTCATGTTGACCCCGGTAACTATGACAGGTTTTTGTGTGGAATCGATTTATTGAAATCGATCGGGTACCGATTCCAGTGCCATTAGCGTTATCTTTATAATACGTTCGCTAAAAATCCTCTTGACTCAATGGGATTGTCCAATTTATAAAGTCACCACTCCGTCCTCGGGCGGCGTGTGTAGCTGGAGTTTGAGGCGACGCTTCGAGATTTCGGGAAACGGCTATAAAAGTAGCTTTTTTTGAACAAAATAGAGTGGGGAACGAAGGTATGGATACCGGTATCGTGAAATGGTTTAACGATGCTAAAGGTTTCGGCTTTATCACGTCGGACAACGGCGGCGAGGATTTGTTTGCGCATTTTTCCGAAATCAAGATGGACGGCTTCAAAACGCTGAAGGAAAATCAGCGCGTTTCATTCGACGTGAAAGTCGGGCCGAAAGGCAAGCAGGCAGCGAATATCCAGGCGATCTGACGCGCCGCGTATTGCCGATCACGTCCGAGCCCCCGCGATGCGGGGGCTTTTTGCGTTATTGCGGCCCGGAATTGTCGTGCGGCCGGTTCGGGCTGGCCGCGGACCGGCCTGCCGGTGCATACTCACGGAAGCACCGCTTTCCAGTTCCTTCATGCCAGATTCCTGCTCGCCCGATCCCGCCTGCGAACACCCGCTCGTATTCGTCGACCTCGAAACCACGGGCGGCTCGTCCGCCGAGCACCGGATCACCGAAATCGGCGTGGTCGAGATCGGCCCGTCCGGCGTGTCGACGTGGACTTCGCTCGTCAATCCCGGGCAGTCGATTCCACCGTTCATTCAGCAACTGACGGGCATTTCCGATGCGATGGTGCGCGACGCGCCGTCCTTTGCGTCGCTCGCGGCCGCGCTGTTCGAGCGGCTCGACGGCAAGCTGTTCGTTGCGCACAACGCAAGCTTCGACCGCGGTTTCCTGCGTGCCGAGTTCGAGCGGGCGGGGTTCGCGTTCAATCCCGATGTGCTGTGTACCGTGCGCCTGTCGCGCGCGTTGTTTCCGCGCGAATCGCGGCACGGCCTCGACGCGCTGGTCGAGCGGCACAGCCTCGTGCCGTCCGCGCGGCACCGCGCGCTCGCGGATGCCGACCTGATCTGGCAATTCTGGCGGCAACTGCACGAGATCGTGCCACTCGAGCGGTTGCGCGAGCAGATCACGCGCACGACGCGGCACTTTCGCCTTGCGGGCGGCCTGACCGAGGCATGGCTCGATACCGCGCCGGCGGGGTGCGGCGCGTATGCGCTGTTCGGTGAAGCGGACGAGCCGCTCTATGTCGCGCGCAGCGTGCGCGTGCGGCAACGCCTGCGCGCGCTGCTGACCGGCGAGCGGCGCTCGGCGAAGGAGCTGCGGCTCGCGCAGCAGGTGCGTCGCGTCGAGTGGCGGGAAACCGGCAACGAACTCGGCGCGATGCTCGCCGAGGCGCAGTGGATCGCCCGACTGCGCCCGACATTCAATCGTCGTCCGGCGGCAGACACGGCGCGCGCGGGTGCAGCGGCGCCCTGGCCGTTCGACGGCGCAATGGCGTTCGAGGCGCACGGCGAGCGCCCGCTGTTCCACGTGATCGACGGCTGGCGCTATCTCGGCGCCGCAGCGTCGCTCGACGCGGCCGCGCGGCTGGCCGCCGACGAGACGGCCGGGCCGTTCGAACCCGCCACCCACCGGCTGCTCCAGACGCACCTGGCGCGCGGCCTGCAGTTGATCCCGCTCGTCGCGCTCGCCGCGGCGGGGGAGTAAGCGAACGCGTCAGCCGATCGCGCTTGCGCCGCCCGCCGCACAGACGTGCGACAGCGCGGTATTGAGTGCCTGTGCCTGGTTCGCGTCGTAGCGCGTCAACGTCTTCCAGTTGGCGATGCTGCGGGCGAGCCGCGACTGGCAGTCGGGCGCGTTTCGCAGTTGCCCGACCTGCGCGAGCCCGGCGAGCATCGCCTGCGTGAGCCGGTCGAGCTTCGGCCGTGTGCCGGTCGCGAGATCGGGCGGCGTGCCTTCGGGCGGCCGCGTTGCCCGCCACGTGGCGAACAGCGCATTCTGCACATCCTTGCTGGCGGCGATCTGATCCGCGAAGAACGTCCGGGCAAAGGCTGGGTCGACGCCGGCTTGTGCCGCGCGCTTCTCGACCGACGCGAGCAGTTCCGCTTCGCGCGGGCGATCCTCGATCGGCTTGCCGTTCGCCCATTTCCAGCGGGCGACCGGTTCGGCGAGCGCGAGGCGTTGCGACGCGAGTGCGACGAGGTTGGTCAGGGCGGTGTCGTCGCCGTCGGCGACGGCGATGCGCGGCGAGGAGACGAGGGCGAGGCCGAGTGCTGCCGCGGCGAGGCCGGCGCGAAGAGCATGCTTCATCGGAACGATCGGGAGCCGGGCGGGCCGGAAGTGGAAAAACAGAAGAATAGACGAAGACTGTCGCGCGGCGTGGCGTCGCGACAGAAGAATCAGCGGACGAGCTGACCCGGCACCGTCAGGCCGTTGCGACCCGGGTGCAATGCGAACTGCGGCAGATGCGCAGCGATGAACGACACGATTTCGACGGGCGTCACGCGGCGGTCAACGCGCGGAATGGCCGTTCACTTCGGCGCGTACAGCTTGTGCTGCTCGTCGAAGAATGCCCGCACGTGATCGGGCAGCTCGGCGAGAAATTCCACGCCAACGGGTTCCGGATCCGGGCTCATCACTTGCTCCGGGGGCGGCATGCGGGTCGGTTTTTCGTCCATGATCGTTTCTCCAACAGGTTCAATGATTATCAGCCTCGTGCTCAAATTTATGCCAGCAACGAATCGTTAGATTTTGTCTCTGTTGTATTAACGGCACATGCGCGGCCATTCTGGTCATACGGTCAGCGGAATCGGCAACGCGCGGCTGCTTGCTATACTTGCGCGCACTTTTCCCTGGACCGCGATGAAACGAACGACGCGATGGATCGGCCTCGTATGGCTGGCGCTGGTACTGAACGTACTGTCGCCCGTCGTCGGCTACGCGCGTCTCGCGTCGAGCGGGTCGGGGGCGCTCACGCTCGAATTGTGCAGCGCAGCGGGCGCGCGTCAGGTCGTGCTCGCGCAGGCCGGCGACGATCGCGGCGCGGCGTCGATCGATCACGCCGGCGTACCGCACTGCGTGTACTGCCCCGGCTTCGCGGCGAACCTCGCGCTCGGCTCGAGCCTGCCCGCATTGCCGGGTTTCGTACGGACGTTCGCCTTCCGCCCGCCCGCACCGTCTCTTCCCGTCCTCGTGCGCAAGGGCATTCGCCTTGCCCAGCCGCGCGCCCCGCCTGAAACCGTCTCGATCTGATTTCGTGCGCGCCTGACGGCGCGCTGTCCGCACGCGGCGCCGGCCGCGCGCCGCGCCGGTTCGCGCGCGGTGCGCAGCCTGGCGCCCGGCGACGTTCGATCACGCTTTCAGGAAACGATTCATGTCATTCACCCTTGCCGCGCGGCCGTCGCGCGGCCGGATCGCGCTGGCCTGCGCGGCCGCTTTCGCATGGCCTGCCGCGTATGCGGCGCAACCGGACGGCGCGCGCGCCGAGCCGGTACCGGAATCGGTCAAGGAGACCGGCCGGGCATCCGCCGCAACGCCCGCCGCCGGCGACACGCTCACCGCCGTCAGCGTGACCGCGCAACGGCAGCCGGTCGACCCCGATACGCCGGCGGTCGTCGAGTCGATCACGCGCGAGCGGATCGACGCGCACACCAACGTCAACACCGAGGACGCGCTGAAGTACGCGCCGAACCTGATGGTGCGCAAGCGCTACATCGGCGATCGCAACGCGGTATTCGCGGGCCGCGACTTCAACGAGCTGCAGAGCGCGCGCGGGCTCGTCTATGCCGATGGCCTGCTGCTGTCGAACCTGCTCGGCTCGAGCTATGCGTATCCGCCGCGCTGGTCGCTGATTCCGCCCGACGACATCGAGCGGGTCGACGTGCTTTACGGCCCCTTTTCCGCACTGTATCCGGGCAATGCGATCGGCTCGACCGTGCTGCTGACCACGCGGCGGCCGGAGAAACTCGAGGCGTCGCTGTCCACGCAGTTCTTCACGCAGCGCTACCGCGACGGCTACGGATTGGCCGACAGCTTCGGCGGCAATCACCAGACCGCGCGGATTGCGAACCGCGTCGGCCGCTTCTGGTTCGCACTGTCGCTCGACCGGCTCGAGAACGACGGGCAGCCGATGCAGTATGCGAGCCCGAACGCCGCGTACAACCCGAAGCTCGGCCGCGCGGTGCCGGTGACGGGCGCCGTGACCGACGTCGGGCCGAACGGCAAGCCGCGCACGATCGTCGGCGCGCAGTCGCTCGAACGCACCGAGCAGATCAACGGGACGGTGCGGATGGGCTACGCGTTCACCGATCACGTCGACGCGACGCTCACGCTCGGCCATTGGGAAAACCACTACCGGCAGCACGGCGTGACGTTCCTGCGCGATGCGGCGGGCAACCCCGTGTACGGCGGCAACGTGTCGATCGGCGGGCAGAACCTGACCGTGGCGCCGAGTGCGTTCGCGCCGCAGCGCGGCGACCAGGAGAACTGGCTGTACGCGCTCGGGCTGAACGCGCGCCTCGATTCCGGCTGGCGGTTGTCGGGCGTGGTGTCCGCATACGACGTGTCGCGCGACGTGCTGCGCGCGGCGTCGACCGGGCAGGGCGGCGCGGGCACGAAGTTCCAGGGCGACGGCACCGGCTGGCGCACGCTCGACCTGAAGGCGGAAGCGCCGGAAGTGAAAGGGCATACGTTCACGTTCGGCTATCACTACGACACCTATTTCCTGCGCAACGTCACGTACAACACGGCCGACTGGCTGAACGGGCCGACGACGTCGCTCGCGAGCGTCTATCGCGGCGACACGCGCACGCAGGCGCTGTTCGCGCAGGACGCATGGCGCTTCGCGCCGGGCTGGCTCGCGACGCTCGGGCTGCGCTACGAGCGCTGGGATGCATACGGCGGCGAGCTCGGCAACGCGAGCGGCACGCTCGGCTATGCGGGTCGCAGTGCGAATGCGCTGTCGCCGAAGGTCGCGCTGCAGTGGGACGCAACCGACGTCTGGCGCTTCCGGCTGTCGTTCGCGACCGGCACGCGCTTTCCGACGGTCGGCGAGCTGTTCCAGGGCACGATCTCGAACAACGCAATCGTCAACAACAACCCGAACCTGCGTCCGGAAAAGGCGATCGACTGGGATTTCACGGCCGAGCGCGACGTGGGCGTCGGCGTCGTGCGCGCGAGCGTGTTCCAGAGCGACCTGCGCGACTCGATCTACAGCCAGACGACCGTGTCGGGCGCATCGACGGTCACGAACATCTCGAACGTCGATCGCGTGCGCGTGCGCGGCGTCGAGCTCGCGTTCAGCGGGCAGAACGTCGGGCTCAGGGGGCTCGACGTCGACGCGAACGTGTCCGCGAGCAATGCGCAGATCCTGTCCGACGCGGCGAACCCCGCGTATGTCGGCTCGCGTTTCCCGCGCATTCCGCGCATGCGCGCGAACCTGCTCGCGTCGTACCGCTTCGACGAGCACTGGCTCGCGAGCGTCGGCGTCCGCTATTCGGGGCGCCAGTTCAACACGCTCGACAACAGCGACGTGAATCCCGGTGTCTATGGCGGCACCAGTTCGTACACGGTCGTCGACCTGAAGGCGCGCTACCGCTTCGACCGGCACTGGGTCGCGTCGGTCGGCATCGACAACCTGACGGACCGCCGCTACTACGTGTTCCACCCATATCCAGGCCGCACTTTCTTTGGAGAACTGAAATGGTCGCTGTGAAATCATTCGCGGCAGGCTGCGCGCTGTGGCTTGCGGCGCTGTCCGCCGCCGGCGCGCACGAGACGGCGAAGCAAGCCGATCCGCATGCCGCGCATATGGGCATGCAGGCGCCGCCCGCGCCGCAGAAGCAGCCGCTCGCCACCGGCGCCGCGTTCGACGCGCGGCATCGGTTGTGGGTCGCGTGGGTCGAGGGCGAGCATGTGGTCGTCGCGCATTCCGACGACGCGGGCCGCACGCTGTCTGCCGCGGTGACCGTCAATGCGATGCCGGAACCGATCTACACCAGCGCGGAAAACCGCCCGAAGGTTGCGACGAGCCCGGACGGCCGCGCGATCTACGTGTCGTGGTCGATGCCGCTCGACGAGCCGTATACGGGGATGGTGCGCTTCTCGCGCTCGCTGGACGGCGGTGCGACGTGGAGCGTGCCGATCACCGTGCATCGCGACCGGCAGATGATCACGCACCGCTTCGACATGATGGCGGTCGACCCCGCGGGGCGGATCTATCTGGCGTGGATCGACAAGCGCGACCTGCGCGCGGCGAAGGCGGCCGGGCAGACCTACGATGGCGCGGCGATCTACTACGCGGTGTCGCGCGACGGCGGCGGGTCGTTCGAGCCCGAGCGCAAGGTGACCGACCATACCTGCGAGTGCTGCCGGATCGCGATGGCGATCGATCCGGCCGGGCGCGTGGAAGCCGCGTGGCGCAACGTGTTCCCGGGACAGATTCGCGATCACGCGCTCGCGGTGCTGCCGGCCTCGGCCGATGCGCCGGTCGCGCCGCTGCGTGCGACGTTCTCGAACTGGCACGTCGAGGCGTGCCCCGACCATGGCCCGGCGTTCGCGATCACGTCGGACGGCACGCGGCATCTCGCGTGGTTCGGCGTGGTCGACGGCCGCGCCGACGTGTTCTATTCGCGGATCGGCGCGGACGGCAAACCGCTCGGCGCCGCGTGGGCGTTCGGCGCGAATCCGGCCGCGCCCGGCGAGCAGGCTTCGCATGCGGCGATGGTCGCGCGCGGCGACGCGGTGTGGCTCGCGTGGAAGGCCTTCGACGGCGACACGATGCAGATCAAGCTGCGCCGCTCGGACGATCGTGGCGCGCACTGGTCGGAACCGCGCGTGATCGCGTCGACGTCGGGGGCGAGCGACAATCCGCAACTGCTCGACGATGCGGGGCGCGTCTATCTGTCATGGCGCACGCGCAACGACGGCTACCGGCTGATCGCGGTGGAGGGCGGGCAATGAAGCGTCTGATCGTGCTGGCGAGCCTGGTGCTCGCATGCGGACCGGCGCTGGCCGGCGCGCTGCAGCCGCTGCGCGCGGCCGACGTCGGCCGGCTGTTCGAGGGTGCGCACGAGCGGCCGCTCGCGATCGAGATCTGGTCGCTCGACTGCGGGTACTGTCGCGAGAATGCCGCGCATCTCGTCGAGTGGCAGCGCCGTCACCCGGAGGTGCGCGTCGCGATGGTCGCCATGGATGCGTACGACGAGAACGGCGCGGCGCTCGGGCAGGCGCTTGGGCAGATGAACCTGCCGCCGCACGTCGCGCAATACGCAAACGCCGAGGCGATGCCGGAACGTCTGCGTGCGGCGCTCGATGCGGGATGGCGGGGGGAATTGCCGCGTACCTTATGGATCGGCCGCGACGGCGTGCGCGACGCCCGCAGCGGATTGCTGACGCCCGCGGTGCTCGACGGCTGGCTGCGCGGGGTGCCGCGTCGCTGATCGGATGGGGGCGGGAGAGCGGCGCGCGGCGATCAGGCCGCGCGCCGGTGACTGCTAAAGCGTGCCCGAAGGCGTGGGGCGCGTATCGGCAGGCGCGTCAGGTGGCTCGCTTGAACAGGCGGATCACGAACAGCAGGATCACCGCGCCGATGACCGCGATGATCACCGAGCCGAAGAAGCCGCCGCCGACGCTGATGCCGAGCAGCCCCGCGAGCCAGCCACCGATGATCGCGCCGACGATCCCGACGATGATGTCGACGATGAGCCCGAAGCCGCCGCCCTTGACGAGCACGCCGGCGAGCCAGCCGGCAATCGCGCCGATGATGAGCCACATAATCAAGCCATGAGCCATGGTGGTCCTCTCCTTGTAACGAATCGATATGACCGGACGTCATGCGGTGTGCCGGCAAGCCGGTTGGTGCGGCACGTCGATTCCGCGGCGTCGCCCACGCAATGTAGCGCGATAGACGGGTCAGGATCGTTAAGTAATGTTATGCATCCCGATCGGGATTTTCCAAGGAATTTGTCTGCGCAGCGCACACGGGGGTGCACACGGCGCGAGTTGAATCTTGTGGAGGAGGGATGCTGACTGCAGCGATTGCTGCGATGCGGATGAGTGTCTTTATCGTTTTCCAGCGGGGAAAACGATAAAGGCCTGATAAGCGATGCTTATCAGGCCTTTTTATCTTGGTGCCGGAGATAGGAGTCGAACCTACGACCTTCGCATTACGAATGCGCTGCTCTACCAACTGAGCTACACCGGCAGCAGAGAAATGAAATTATATGGTGGAATCTTCGATCTTGGCAATAGGTTTTGCGAAAAATTTTTCAGCTTTTTTTTAGCTGCTTCGCAAAAATCCCTGCTTCGACAGGTCTTCCGATTTCATTTCACCGCGATGCGACCCCGTAGGGCTGCATCGCGAGGCGCGATTGTACGTGCGTCTCGCGACGCCGTCCAGTGCTGCAGTGCAATCAGTTGCCTTCGGTGTGATAGCGCGTCACGCGCTCGACTTCGTTCTTCGAGCCGAGGAACACCGGCACGCGCTGATGCAGGCCGGTCGGCTGCACTTCCATGATGCGCTGCGTGCCCGTCGTCGCGGCGCCGCCCGCCTGTTCGACGATGAACGACATCGGGTTCGCCTCGTACATCAGGCGCAGCTTGCCCGGGCGGTCCGGCGTGCGCTTGTCGGCCGGGTACATGAAGACGCCGCCGCGGTTCAGGATACGGTGCACGTCGGCGACCATCGATGCGATCCAGCGCATGTTGAAGTTGTCGCCGCGCGGGCCGTCCTTGCCGGCGTTCAGCTCGTCGATGTAGCGCTTGACCGGGTCGTACCAGTGGCGCGCGTTCGATGCGTTGATCGCATATTCGCGCGTCTCTTCGGGAATCTGCATGTTGCTCTGCGTGAGCACCCACGAGCCGACTTCGCGGTCGAGCGTGAAGCAGTTCACGCCGTTGCCGGTCGTCAGCACGAACACCGTCTGCGGGCCGTACACCGCATAGCCGGCCGCGACCTGCTCCGTGCCCGGCTGCAGGAACGATTCCTCGGTCGCCTGCTTGCCGTCCGGGCAGCGCAGCACCGAGAAAATCGTGCCGATCGACACGTTCACGTCGATGTTCGACGAGCCGTCGAGCGGATCGAACACCAGCAGGTATTCGCCGCGCGGGTAGTTCGACGGGATCGGGAAGAACGTTTCCATTTCCTCGGACGCCATCGCGGCGAGGTTGCCGCCCCATTCGTTCGCGTCGAGCAGGATTTCGTTCGACAGGATGTCGAGTTTCTTCTGCACCTCGCCCTGCACGTTTTCGCTGCCGGCGGTGCCGAGCGCCTCGCCGAGCGCGCCCTTCGACACGTTGTAGCTGATCGCCTTGCAGGCGCGGGCGACGACTTCGATCAGGAGGCGCAGGTCGGCGGGGAGGTTGTTGGTCTCACGCTGCTGTTCGATCAGGAACTTGGAGAGCGTGGTGCGGCGTGCAATGGACATGACAGACTCCGGGAGGCCAAATAATCCTTGAATGCCCCAATTTTACCCGCCGTGCCTGACGCGCCGCCCGCTTTTTTCGTCCGGTTACATGGCCGGGCGGCCCGATCCCGCTCCGGCCGGCCGACTGAAGCGCAAAAAAACGGCGCCGCATCGAGCGGCGCCGGCTGTGTCACGTGCGGCGAGCGCGCAGCGGGCGACGCCGTCAGGCGAGCGCTTTCTCGACGATCTCGCGTACGTCGCGCGACTTCGCGCCCGCAGCGACCTGTTCGAGCGCCGTTTTCATCCGGTCGCGCAGCGCCGGCGTGAAGCGGCGCCACAGTTCGAGCGAGCGCGCGAGGCGTGCGGCGACCTGCGGGTTGATCGCGTCGAGCGCGAGCACCTGTTCGGCCCAGAACGCGTAGCCCGAGCCGTCCGCCGCGTGGAACTGCGCGGGGTTCGCCGCGCAGAAGCTGAAGATCAGCGAGCGGGCGCGGTTCGGGTTCTTCAGGTTGAACGCCGGATGCGCAAGCAGCCTGCGCACCTTGTCGAGCGTCGGCTGCGCGGGCGTGCCGCGCTGCGCGGCCTGCATCGCAAACCATTTGTCGATCACGAGCGCTTCCTTTTCGAAGCGCTGGTAGAAGTCGGCCAGCGCACGCTCGGCCGGCTCGTTCGCGCCCGCGGCGGCGGCCGACAGCAGCGCGCCCAGCGCGGTCGCGCGATCGGTCATGTTGTTCGCCGTGTCGTACTGCGCGTTCGCGAGGCGCACCGCGTCGGCCGGATCCTCGAGCTCGGCGAGGTAGGCGAGCGCGAGGTTCTTCAGTGCGCGGCGGCCCGACGCGTCCGGCGTCGGCTCATACGTGCCGGGCGTCTGGTTGGCTTCGTACGCGGCAAGCCAGTCGGCGCGCAGCGCGGTCGCGAGCTGGCGGCGCACGAATTGGCGCGCGCGGTGCACGGCGGCCGGATCGGATTCGGCCATCTGGTCGGCGAGGTAGGTCTCCGACGGCAGCGTCAGCGCGAGCTCGCGGAACGCCGGCGACAGCGTGTCGTCGCCCAGCACGCGGCGGAACGCGGCGATGAAGTTCTCGCCGAGCGCGAGCGGCTCGCTCGCGGCCGCACGCGCGGCGAGCGTCAGCAGCGCGCGCGTTGCGAGGCGCTGGCCCGCTTCCCAGCGATTGAACGGATCGCTGTCGTGCGCGAGCAGGAACGCGAGATCGTTGTCGCTGTAGTCGTACTCGACGATCACCGGCGCCGAGAAGTTGCGCAGCAGCGACGGCAGCGGTTGTTCCGGCACGTCGACGAACGTGAAGGTCTGCTCGGTGTCGGTGAAATCGAGCACGCGCGTCGTGCCCGACGCGGCCGCCTCGCCGTCGAGGCGCAGCGGCAGGTCGCGGCCGTCACGGCCGATCAGGCCGATCGCGAACGGAATCAGCAGCGGCCCCTGCTGCGTTTCGCGCGCGGCCGGCGACGCGTCGCCGTAGCCTTGCGCGAGCGTGACCGTGTAGCGCTGCGCGGCCGCGTCGTACGCGGTCTTCACCGTCACGCGCGGCGTGCCGGCCTGGCTGTACCAGCGCTCGAACTGCGCGAGGTCGCGGCCGTTCGCGTCCGCCATCGCATGGCGGAAATCGTCGCAGGTCACGGCGTGCCCGTCGTGACGCTTGAAGTACAGGTCCATGCCCTTGCGGAAGCCGTCGCGGCCGAACAGCGTCTGGTACATCCGCACGACTTCCGAGCCTTTCTCGTAGACGGTCATCGTGTAGAAGTTGTTGATCTCGACGAAGCTCTCCGGGCGCACGGGGTGCGCCATCGGGCCCGCGTCCTCGGCGAACTGCAGCTGGCGCAGCACACGCACGTCCTCGATGCGCTTGACCGCGCGCGCCGCCGATTCGAGGTCGTCGCCGGCTGCCATGTCGGCCGAGAACTCCTGGTCGCGGAACACCGTCAGGCCTTCCTTCAGGCTCAACTGGAACCAGTCGCGGCAGGTCACGCGGTTACCCGTCCAGTTGTGGAAGTACTCGTGGCCGACCACCGATTCGATGTTCGCGAAATCGGTGTCGGTCGCCGTTTCGGGGTTCGCCAGCACATACTTCGTGTTGAAGATGTTGAGCCCCTTGTTCTCCATCGCGCCCATGTTGAAGTCGCCGACCGCGACGATCATGAAGCGGTCGAGATCGAGCTCGAGGCCGAAGCGCCGCTCGTCCCAGCGGATCGAGTGGACCAGCGAATCCATCGCGTGGCGGGTCTTGTCGAGATCGGCCGGTTCGACCCACACCTGCAGCAGCTTTTCCTTGCCGGAGCCGGTGGTGATCTTCTCCTCGATCGCGACCAGCTTGCCCGCGACGAGCGCGAACAGGTAGCTCGGCTTGCGGAACGGGTCTTCCCATTTCGCGAAGTGGCGGCCGTCGGGCAGGTCGCCGGAATCGACCAGGTTGCCGTTCGACAGCAGCACCGGATACGCGGCCCGGTCGGCGCGCAGCGTCACCGTGTACGACGCCATCACGTCGGGGCGGTCGAGGAAGTAGGTGATGTGGCGGAAGCCCTCGGCCTCGCACTGCGTGAAGAAATTGCCGCTCGATACGTACAGGCCGGACAGCGTCGTGTTCTGCTCCGGCGCGCAGGCGCTGTCGATCGTCAGCTCGAACGCGTCGGGCACGTTCTCGACCGTCAGCCCGTGCTCGTGCGCGCGGGCCGCGCAGGGCGCGCCGTCCAGCTTCGCGCCGATGAATTCCAGTGCTTCGCCCATCAGCTCCAGATGCGGGGCCGGGGCGGCGTCGGGGTTGCGGCGCACACGCATCGTGTTCCTGACGATCGTGCGGGCCGGCGCGAGATCGAACTCGAGTGCGACGGCGTCGATGAGGAAGGCCGGCGGCGTGTAGTCGGCGCGGCGGATCACGGTGGAGGTGGCGGTGTCGGACATAGTCGTCGAGATCGGTGGAATCGGGGGCAGGCGGGCGCGCGACGCGGCCCGGCGAACCGGCCCATTGTACAAAGGCTTGAGTTCGCGTGCCGTGCGAACTTTTTACCGCCGCGGACAGTCCGCGTATTATCGGCATCCCGTCCGCGTCGCGCGATGCGGCGAGCGGGTGACGGATTGACGAGGACGATCATGAAACGCGAATGGATTCATCGCGGTGCGGTATGGGCGGCGGCGCTGTGCGTGGCGCTGCTGGCGGGCTGCACCAGCTACGTGACGACCCAGGTCACGGCCTTCTCCGACTGGAGCGGCAACGACGCGACACGCACGTATGCGTTTGCGCGCGGCGACGCGCAGAAGAACAGCATCGAGCAATCGACCTACGAGCCGATCGTCGCGAACGAACTGTCCGCCTACGCGTTCCGGCAGGTGCCGCAGGCGAGCGCCCGCTACCTGATCGGCCTGACGTACGGCGTCGGCAGCGACCTGGTGACGGTGCCGCAGCCGGTCTATTACGACCCGTGGTTCCCGGGGCCGTACTGGCGCCGTGGGCCGTGGGGCCCGTGGGGGCCCTGGGGCCCGATGCCGACCGGCTATGTGAACCAGACTTACCAGGTGTTCGACTACATGCTCGGGATCCGGATCACCGAGCGCGCGACGGGCAAGGAGGTCTACAACGTGACCGCGCGCACGACCGGCGACAACGGTGCGCTGCTGTACGCGATGCCGTTCCTCGCGCGCAGCGCGCTCGCCGATTTCCCGCTCGGCAACGGCGCGGTCAGGTCGGTGCGCCTGCCGGTCGACAAGCGGGGCGGGCCGGCCGCGCCGGCGTCCAACGAACGCGCGGTGCCGGCTGCGCCCGCGTCCGGCGCGGCGGCGGCCAAGTAACGCACGCCACGGGCGGAGGCCGGCGAGGCGTCCGTCGGCATCCGCCGGACGCCTCGCGGCGCCGGTCACATCCCGGCGCCGAACAGCGCGAGCGCGCCGAGCACGATGAACAGCACCGCCGCGATCCCGTGCACGACCGTGGTCGGCAGGCGGTGCGCGAAA
This sequence comes from Burkholderia sp. SRS-46, assembly GCF_004343775.1. Lineage (GTDB taxonomy): Bacteria > Pseudomonadota > Gammaproteobacteria > Burkholderiales > Burkholderiaceae > Burkholderia. The sequence continues at coordinate 293,386 of NZ_PTXL01000001.1, forward strand.
CGGTCGCCGAGCAGGATCGCCGGCACGTTCGCCAGCATCATCCCGAACGTCGTCCCGGCGACGACGCCGATGTAATCCTGGAAGCGCGCGGCGAGCGCAACGGTCGCGAGCTGGGTCTTGTCGCCCATCTCGGCGAGGAAGAATGCGACGAAGGTCGCGCCGAACACGCCGAGCCGCGTGCGGTTCGCGTTGGCTTCGTCGGCGTCGAGCTTGTCCGGCACCAGGATCCACAGGCCCATCCCGATGAACGAGAAGGCGAGCGCCCAGCGCATGATCGACGGCGTGACGAGCGCGCCGAGCCATTCGCCGAGCGCGCCTGCGCACGCGTGGTTGACGAGCGTCGCCACCAGCACGCCGAGGATGATCGGCACGGGTTTGCGGTAACGCGCGGCGAGCACGAGGGAAAGCAGCTGGGTCTTGTCGCCGATTTCTGCGAGAGCGACGGCGCCGGTGGAGATCAGGAAGGCTTGGGTCACGACGGGGTTCCACGGGCCTGTGTTGTGCGTGCGAGCGACGATCCACGGTGTGCCGGGCCCTGATGCGGCGCACTGTGAACCATCGGTCTCGCCAGGCCTTCGGTGGCTGCGCCCGCCATGGCCGAACGGCCAAGTCTGTTGACGGACGCCTCCGTCACGATGCGCGCCGTTGGCGCGAAACATCGAGCGGAGCGGCTACTCCCCAATGAGGAGCGGATTCTAGCATGGTGCGCGCGGCGAACGAAAGCCGCAGGCGGTGCGCTCGGGCCGCCCGGCAATGCGGCGCGGCCGCCGGGCGCCCGCCCACCCACGAAACACCCGGCCCGTGCGGCACGCGACGCGTGACGCGCGCGGGCAGGCGTACCGTCAGGCCGCGCGGCGCGCGGCGCCGCGTTCGTGCACGCAGCGGCCGGCCGCGTAGGTTCGGTACACGGCCCGGTCGTCGCCGAGCAGTGCGAACGCGAACAGCAGCTCCTCGAGCGATTCCGCGCGCTTCGTGCGGCGCGCGAGCAGCGGCGTCGCCTGCGGATCGAGCACGACGAAATCGGCCTCGGTGCGCGGCGCGAGCGTGCCGACCGTATCCGCGAGATCGAGCGCCTGCGCGGCGCCCGCGGTCGCGAGCCAGAACATCCGCGTGGCGGTCAGGTGGTGGCCCGACAGCCGTGCAACCTTGTGCGCCTCGTTCATCGTCTGCAGCATCGAGAACGACGTGCCGCCGCCGACGTCGGTCGCGAGCGCGACCGGCACGCCGTATTCGCCCGCCTTGTCGAAATCGAACAGCCCGCTGCCGAGGAAGAAGTTCGACGTCGGGCAGTGCGCGACCACGGTGCCCGTCTCGGCCATCCGGCGGCGGTCCTCGTCGTCGAGGTGGATGCAGTGGCCGTACACCGCGCGGCGGCGCAGCAGCCCGTAGTGGTCGTAGATGTCGAGATAGCTGCGGTGGCCGGGGAACAGCTCGGCCGCCCATTTCACCTCGTCGATGTTCTCGGCGACGTGGCTCTGCACGAACACGTCCGGATGGCGGCGCGCGAGTTCGCTGCAGGCCTCGAGCTGCGCCTCGGTCGAGGTCGGCGCGAAGCGCGGCGTGAGCGCGTACATCTGGCGGCCGCGGCCGTGCCAGCGGCCGATCAGCTCCGCGCTGTCGTCGTAGCCCGACTGCGCGGTGTCGCGCAGGAACTCGGGGCAATTGCGGTCCATCAGCACCTTGCCCGCGATCATCCGCAGGTCGCGCGCGTCGCTCGCCGCGAACAGCGCGTCGGCCGACTGCTTGTGCACCGTGCAGTAGACGAGCGCGGTCGTCGTGCCGCACGCGAGCAGCTCGTCGACGAAGAAGTCCGCAACCTCGCGCGCGTGCTCGGGGTCGCCGAACTGCCGCTCGGTCGGGAACGTGTACTTGTCGAGCCACGGCAGCAGGCCGGGCGCCGGCGACGCGATCATGTCCGTCTGCGGATAGTGGATGTGCGTGTCGATGAAGCCGGGCACGATCAGCTTGTCGCGCAGGTCGTGCACGAGCGCGTCGGGCGCGAGCGTCGCGGCGAGCTGCGCGTGCGGGCCGGCCGCGACGACCTTGCCGTCGTCGACGATCAGGAGGCCGTCGGTCTCGTGGTGCGCGGCCTGGTCGGATTGCGCCGGGTCGCCGCTGAAGGTCAGCAGCTGGGCGCGGAAAGCGGATTGCGTCATGACGAATGGTCCTGCGTGGAAAAAACGGTCAGCGTGGTGCGAGCGGCGGCGCGGGGTGGGTTGCGACGGCCCCCGCCGCCTCGGATATCAATCGGAAAAGCGCGCCTCAAGGACGATCGCCGTGACCGCGGCAGTCCGCATTCGTCGGTCGCATCGTCAGGCGGCGTGCCAGTACGCGTCGAGGCGCGCGATCAGCGCGTCGCGCTGCGCGGCGTCGACGAACGAGGCCTCGAAGCCGTTGCGGATCACCGCGTGGACTTCCGCGTCCGTCAGGCGCAGCCCTTCCACGGTCGCGAAATAGTTGTCGTTGACGTAGCCGCCGAAGTAGGCCGGATCGTCGGAATTGATCGTCACCGCGACGCCCTGGTCGAGCAGCGCCTTCAGCGTGTGCTTCGCCATGTCGTCGAACACGCACAGCTTCAGGTTCGACAGCGGGCAGACGGTGAGTGCCATGCGCGATTGCGCGAGGCGCTCGACCAGCGCCGCGTCCTCGATGCTGCGCACGCCGTGGTCGATCCGGTCGACCTTCAGCAGGTCGAGCGCTTCGTATACATAGGCGGGCGGGCCTTCCTCGCCCGCATGCGCGACGAGCTTCAGGCCGAGCGCGCGCGCCTTCTCGAACACGCGCGCGAATTTCGACGGCGGGTTGCCGCGCTCGGACGAATCGAGCCCGACGCCGACCAGGCGATGCTTGTACTGCTCGAACAGCGGCAGCGCGGCGTCGAACGTCGCCAGCGCGTCCTCTTCGGACAGGTGGCGCAGGAAGCACAGGATCAGCCGGCTCGACAGGCCGCGCCGTTCGGCATCGGCGAGCGCGCGCTCGATGCCCGCGACGACCGTGGCGATCGGCACGCCGCGCTCGGTGTGCGTCTGCGGGTCGAAGAACAGCTCGGTGTGGACGACGTTGTCCGCAAGCGCCCGCTCGCAGTACGCGGCGGTCATGTCGTAGAAATCCTGCTCGGTGAGCAGCACGCTCGCGCCCGCGTAATAGATGTCGAGGAACGACTGCAGGTCGGTGAACGCATACGCGGCACGCAGCGCGTCGATCGTGTCGTAGGCGAGCTTCACGTCGTTGCGCTTCGCGAGCGCGAAGATCAGCTCCGGCTCGAGCGAGCCTTCGATGTGGATGTGCAGCTCGGCTTTCGGCGCACGGGCGATCTTGTCCTTGAATGTCGGGGTCATGGCGTTTTTCTTGGTCGGTCAGAAAGTAGGGGAGGCCTGCGCGGACGCATTCGCTTCGACGGCCTGCAGCAACTGCGCGGCCACCGAGATCGCGATCACTTCGGGCGCCTTGTCGACGATGCCTTCGACGCCGATCGGGCAGCGCATCCGCACGATTTGCGCCGGATCGATGCCGATCGCCGCGAGCCGGTGGTCGAACTGCACGCGCTTCGTGTGCGAGCCGATCATCCCGAAGTACGCGTAGTCGCCGCGCCGCAGGATGCGCTCGGCCAGCGCGAAATCGTGCGCGTGGTCGTGCGTCATCACGACGAAGTAGGTCTGCGGCGGTGCGGCGTCGACCGCGTCGTCCGGCGTGTCGCGTGCGTCGATCGTCAGGTTGCCGATACCGGTGAGCACGTTGGGCGGCGGGAACGCGGCATCGCGCCGGTCGACCCAGCGCACGCTGCACGGCAGCGTCGCGAGCACCTTCACGAGCGCGGCGCCGACGTGTCCGGCGCCGAACAGCACGACCGGGAACGCATATGGCGCGATCGTCTCGGTCATCAGCGACACGCCGCCGGTTTCCCAGAGCAGGCAATCGGCGCGCGCGGCCGACGGCTCGGGCTCGCTCAGCAGCGGTGCGCCCGGCGAGGGGCCGAATGATACGCTACGCACGGTCGCGGCGCCTGCCGCGACGCGCTTCGCGAGCGACATGATCCATCCGAGGTCGCCGACGTCGAGCCGCTCGAACGCGAGCACCACCGCGCCGCCGCAGCACTGGCCGAGGCTCGGGCCGAGCGCGAGACGCTCGAGCTTGCGCGCGTGGGGCACGTGCGCGCCGTCCTTCAGCAGATGCCGCGCGCTCTCGATCGCCTTCCATTCCAGATGGCCGCCGCCGATCGTGTAGCGCGCTGTGTCGCGCGTCACGAGCATCTTGGTGCCGGCTTCGCGCGGCGCGGAGCCGTCGGTGTGCGCGACGGTCACGAGCACGGCCGCCTCGCCGTGCGCGAGCAGTTGCTGGAGATCGCCAGCCACGGTTCCATCAGCACGCCCCGGTTGGTCGCGCGCGATGCGCGCGCGGGCTGGCGGGCGCGGCGGCGGCGACGATGGAGGGCAGCGGGCCGGGCCGGGCGAGCGCGCGCCGCGCAGTCGCGGCGGCGGGCCCGGGCGGGCGCGTGAGCAGCGCCGCCGAATGCGCGGACGCCATGAGGGTGACAGAAGCGGATGGTGTGCGTTGTCATGATGAATCCAGTCGACATTGCGGATCAGGCGCGCGTTACGCAGGGGTCGAGACCGCCCGGCCTCGCGCACGTAGATCGCCATCCAGCCAGCACGATAGCACTGCAAAAAGGCCGGAAGATGGTCCGGCGTTGATGCGCGCTATCAGACGGCGATCATGTCGATCATAGGCGCGTCGCGGCGCGCCGAGGGGCCGATGGCCGGCCAGTGGGCCGAAACGCAGGCCCGGCGGGGCTCGGTGGCGCGCAACGGTGCAGCGGGGCGGGACGCGAGCCGCCCGGAACGGCGGGGCGTCACGGGGTAGGGGTTTACACGCGGCCGGCGAGGTGCGGCCGGCGAGATTCGTCAGTCCGGCCGTCGCGGCATGCGCGCAAGCGGCCGGGTGACGTTCGGCCTGCTCAGGCCGCGAGCTTGCGGCGGTGGCGCCAGAGGCTCGCGACGACCGCGATCAGGATCACGGCAAAGCCGATCAGCGCCCAGCCGGGCAGCAGGATGCCGAGGATCGGCGGGTAGACCGTCTCGCACAGCCCCGCGACCTTGAACATGCCGGGGAACCACTGCGCGGGAGGCAGGCTGTCGACGATCGGCTGCAGCGTGTCGAAGCCGCAGCTGAAGCCGGGGTTCATCTGGATCGACAGGTGCCGCGCGGCGGTGCCGACGCCGCCGGCCGCGGCGATCGCGATCAGCAGCTCCAGCAGCCAGATGCCGCGCCAGTTCCGCATCCCGGCGGCGAGGAACGCGAAGATGCCGATCGCCGCGAAGAAGTAACGCTGGATGATGCACAGCGGGCACGGATCCTCGTTCTTCACGTACTGCAGATAAAGCGCGCCTGCCAGCAGGGCAATGCAGCCCCATCCGAGCAGCATCAGCAGACGGCGTTCGCGGCGCAGCGCAAGCGTGAAATCGTTCATGGTCGGCGGGGTTCCTCGTCGGTCGGTCCGGAAAACAATCGCGCGATTTTAGCGCGAACCCGCTGGCACGAAACTGTCAGCGCGCTTGCGGCACGCCGCGGCGCTCCGCCGTTTGCGTCAGCGGATCGTGTTCAGCACCGCTTCCACCGCCTGGCCGATCGCGAGCAGCGCGTCGTCGCGATGCGGCGCGGCCGCGAGCATCAGGCCGACCGGCGCCGCGTCGCGCGGATGGCACGGCAGCGACAGCGCGCAGGCGTCGAGGAAATTGAACGCGCTCGGGTTGCGCAGGATCAGCGCGTTGGTGCGCGCGAACGTGTCGTCGTCCGCCTCCAGCGCCGCGATGCGCGGTGGCGTGATCGGCACGGTCGGTGCGACGAGCGCGTCGAAGCGCGACCAGACCGTGTGCGCGGCTTCGTCGAGCATCGCGGCGCGCGCGGCGAGCAGGTCGAGGTAGTCGGCCGCGCTCGCGGGCTCGCCCTTCAGGATCCGCGACAGCACGCGCGGATCGTACCGGTCGCGATGCTGTGCGAGCAGCGGCCGGTGCCATGCGTACGCCTCGATCGGCGAGAAGCCGAAGCGGTTGACGTCGGGCAGCCGGTCGAGCGCGGCGAAGCGCACTTCGGTGACGACCGCGCCGGCCGCCTCCAGATGCGTGAGCGCGGTGTCGAGCGCCGCGGCGACATCGGCATCGACGCCGTCCGTCACGTAGTTGGTCAGCACGCCGAGCCGCACGCCCTCGAGCGGGCGCGCCGCGGGCACCTGCGGCTCGAGGCCGGCGAGCATCCGGTCGACGAGCGCGCAGCAGGCGACCGTCAGGCCGATCGGGCCGAACGAGTCGAGCGTCGTCGACAGCGGCACGCCGCCTTGCTTCGGAATCCGGCTCGCGGTCGGCTTGAAGCCGGTCAGTCCGCACAGCGCGGCCGGGATGCGGATCGAGCCGCCGGTGTCGGTGCCGAGTGCCACGGCGGCCATGCCGTCGGCGACGGATGCGGCGGCGCCCGACGACGAGCCGCCGGCGATCCGCGCGTCGCCGGGCACGTCGCGTTGGTATGGCGAGCGGGGCGTGCCGAAATGCGGATTCAGGCCGAGCCCGGAGAACGCGAACTCGCTCATGTTGGTGCGGCCGACCAGCACCGCGCCCGCGCGCCGCAGCCGCGCGACGGCGACCGCATCGGCGGTGGCGGGCGGCGCGTCGTCGAGCACGCGCGAGCCGGCGCGCGTGACCTGGCCGGCGACGTCGAACAGGTCCTTCACCGACACCGGAATGCCCGCGAGCGGCGACAGCACGGTGCCGGCGGCGCGCAGGCGGTCGTGCGCGTCGGCGGCCGCGCGGGCGTTGTCGGCATCGACCTCGGTGAAGACGACGGCGCCCTGGCCGGCTGGATCGGCGATCCGTTCGAGCGCGGTGTCGACGAGCGCGCGGCTCGTCGTCCGGCCCGCGGCGAGGTCGGCGGCGAGCTGGGCGAGCGGGGGGAAAGGCGTGAAGGTGGTCATGATCGGGTCAGGGGCGAAGGCGTTGAAGAAGCGTGGCGCGGAACGAATCGATGTGGCGCTCGACGGCCGCGCGCGCGCCGGCGGCGTCGCGTGCGCGCAACCGCTCGAACAGCTCGCGGTGCTCGCGCTGCACGTCGGCGAGGTGGTGCGGTTCGGACAGCGTGACGAACCAGAAGCGCAGCGAGCGCTCGTGCAGCCCGCGCAGGATCTCGGCCAGCACCGGGTTGCGCGCGGCCGCGCCGATCGTCAGGTGAAACGCGCGGTCGAGCTCCATCATGGCCTCGACGTCGTGCGTGTCGGCGCAGGCCCGGCCGTCGTCGAGCAAGGCCGCCAGATGCGCGAAATCGTCGGGTGTCGCGTGGCGTGCGGCCAGCTCGGCGCAATGCGCCTCGTTGATGCGTCGCACGTCGATGACCGCGACGATGTCGTCGAGCGACAGCGGCTGCACCAGCAGCCCCTTGCGCGGCATCACCGACAGCAGCCCTTCGAGCACGAGCCGATGCACGGCCTGGTGGACCGGCGTGCGGCCGATGCCGGTGCGCGCGACGAGGTCGGCTTCGTTGAGCGCGGCGCCGGGCTTCAGGCGCATCGTGATGATGTCGCGCTGGATCAGCGCGTACGCGCGCTCGGCGAGGGATGCGTCGGGCCGGGCGCGCGTCGCGTCGGGCACGGCGTTCATGGGAGCAGCGGCGGGGCGGCCGGGTAGGGCGTAGGCATGCGCGGGCGATCCGGGCGTGTGGACGATGCATGGATATTATTGTGATATATCACTGGCGTCCAGTATCCCGGCGCAGGGCGGCGGCCGTGATCCGTCTGCGGATTGACCGGGCGCCTGCGACAATATTGACAAGATGTTGCTGGTTTGCCGCGCGATCGTGCACTGAAGCATAATGAATCTTCATCCATCCTCCCGCGTGAGCGACGCACCAGACCATCGTCATGAGCGAAAACACGCCTTCCTCAGCCGGTTCGGCCGGCACGTCGTCCTCTTCCTCCAGTTCCGCCCATCCGACACCGGCGCATCCGCCGTCCGGCGCCGCGCCTGACGCGTCTGCCGGTACGGCCGCCCCGGCCGGTGCCGCGGCGGCGAACGAGCGCAAGCCGGGCTCGCCGCCGCCGGGATTCGGCGCAGCGCCCGATTTCGACACGCCGCGGCCGCCGCCCGCGGGCGCGCCGACCGCACCGCCCGCCTACCTGAAGCAGAGCGACACGCCGTGGTCGGTGTTCGGCCGGATCATCGCGGCGCGCGCGCGCCGCATCTTCGATCGCGCCGGCCAGCGCATCACGCAGCGCACGCTGCGCATCGGCGTATCCGCGCGCATCTTCCACCCGGAGCCCGGCGCGAAGGGGCTGCGCGGCAAGACGCTGCAGTACCTGGAAGAGTCGATCGCGCACTGGGTGATGTCGCGCGACGTGCTGGTGTTCATGATTCCGACGGTCGGCCACCAGGGCATGCTGCACCCGAGCAACATCCGCCTGCGCGACTATGCGAAGCATCTCGACGGCCTGCTGCTGCAGGGTGGCGCCGATGTGTCGCCGCAGACCTACGCGGCATCGGATGCCCATCCCGAATGGCCGGGCGATCGCGTGCGCGACATGTACGAGCTGGAGCTGCTGCACGAGTTCGTCGAATCCGGCAAGCCGGTGCTCGGCGTGTGCCGCGGCTGCCAGCTGATCAACGTCGCGTTCGGCGGGTCGCTGTACCAGGACATCGCGACCGACGTGCCGACCGCCAACGCGCACGTGAGCGAGCATTACGACCAGCATCGCCACGCGATCCGCTTCCCCGACAGCTCGACGCTCGCGAGCATGTTCCCGGGGCGCCGCGAGGCGATCGTCAACTCGATCCACCACCAGGCGATCCGCGACCTGGGCCGCGACCTGAACATCGAGGCCGTGTCGGCCGGCGACGGAATCATCGAGGGCATCCGCTACCGGCGCGCGCCGTTCGTCGTCGGCGTGCAGTGGCACCCCGAGTTTCATCGCGCGGGCGGCGCCGAATTGCTCGACTGCACGCCGCTGCTCGACGCGTTCCTGCGCGCTGCACGCGAGACTCGCCTGTAAGACTGTCGAACTTTGTGACGGCGGCCGCATCCCGATTGAATTCGAGATGTGGCCCCGGCGTTTTGAACGATAATCGCGACTTTCCGATTCATCCGCCGGAGTCTGACGTTGGCCTTCCGAGAACTTTCCCCTGTCCGATGCGCAACGTGGGTCGTTGCGATTGCCGCATGCGCGCACGCCGCGGTGGCGTGGTCCGCCGACGACACGGCACCCGTCGCGGGCACGCGTCCGGCCGTGACGAGCCTGAGCGGCGATGCCGCATCCGGCGCGAGCGGCGCCGCACAGGGCAACGTCGCCGAACTGACGCGGATGCTGCACGACGGCAAGGTCGTCGAAATGCGCACGACCTACAACGGCAGCTACGGCGCGAGCCTGATGTTCGATCCGCAGGAAATGACGTATTACGTCGCGCTGTTTCAGGACAAGCATCTGTGGCGCGTGCTCAAGTCGCAGGACAAGAGCCGCGCGGAGATGGTGTATGCGAACTTCGTCCAGCAGACCGTGCAACTGTCCGACATCGAGATTCGCCGGACCGAATTGCAGGCGCAGAAGGCGTTTCTCGAGCGCGTGATCGCTTTGTCGTCGAGCCGTGCGCAGCAGTTGCAGGCCGACCTGAGCGTCGCGCGCAGCCAGCAGGCCGAGGTCGCGCAGCGGCAGAAGTCGGCGCAGGAGCAGGCGCATGCGCTGCAGATCGAGAAGCGCGCCGCGCAGGCGCAACTGCGCGAACTGCAGCAGCAGGTGCAGCAGCTCGAACGACAAACGGAATCGGGGTTGCCGGCGCACAAGTAACGGCGCACACGACGTTCTGACCGACACACGACAAAGCCCGGCGAAGCGGATCTTCGCCGGGCTTTTTGCTGGGCGCGGGTCAGCGCGTGAACGCGTCCGGTGTGTCGGTCAGGCGTCGATGAGACAGCCGGGACGTCCAGTCGAAGCCGGCCGGGGGCGGCGCTGATGGCGCGGCCGCGGGCTGTTCGGCGCGCAATGCGTGCGCCATCGCGATCAGCGTGTGTGGATCGTCGAGCGTATCGAGTGCGGATGCGGCGGGGAGAGGCTGCACGGCGCGTTCCAGTTGCGGCGTCGGTCGGACCGGTGCTGCCACGCGTATTGCGGCGGGTGCGGTGGTCGCGGCGGTGTATTGCATTTGTGGCATCGCGTGACGGCCGGTCGTGTGCGGCTGCGGTGTGGTTGCGAGCCGTTGCGCGTGGCGTATCGGAGCCGGGGGTGTGGCCGCGACGGGCTGCGGCGCGACGACGATCGGGGGCGATGGCCGGGCCGCGACCGCGATTGGTGTTGCCGGCGTATGCGACGCAGTGTCGGGCCGCGGGGCCGGCGTGGCAGCGTGCGTCACCACGGGTTGCGCTGGCCTCTGGGCGGTAACCGTGCCCGACTGCACGAAGCGCAACGACGCGTCGGTGCCAGATTCGGGCGCGTGTGTCGCGACGAGCCAGCCGATGATGCCGAGGGCGCCGACACTCCAGCACGCGGCGAGCAGCGTGCGCTTCGATCCGTCGGCGGGGGCCGAGCGGGAGGCGGGCAGTGCAGGCACGGATGCGGGCGGGCGTAAAGGCAGCCAGCTACAGGCGCGATGCGGGAATGCGACGTCGATGCACGAGGTGACAATCCGGGCGACGAAGGTGCCGTCGGCATGCGCGTCCGATGAACGGCGAAGCGTCCATTCGCGACCGAACGGGATACCGTCGAGCGGCATGAATCGGGGGCGGGCGATTTCGCCTTCGACGGGAATCAGTGGCGATGGATTCATGGCAGCGAGGCGCGGCGCGCGATGAACAAGGCCGGATGCGGCCGGCGCCGGAGCAAATTCCGAATCGGATATTGTCGGCGCTGGCACGTCAGCAGTCGATCAGACTAGTCTGATTTTTGGCGTTCGGTCTGATCCAGTACCGGTCGGCCGGAGGCCGGCGCTGCGCTGGCGCTCAGGCGGCGCGCAGCGCGGCGGCGACTTCTTCCACGACCTCGCGCCATTGCCCCGGCGCGGGCTGGCGCACGAGCCGGGCCTGCGGATACCACGGGCAGTCGGGGCTCGAGAACCAGCGCCAGTCGGCCGCGAACGGCAGCATCAGCCACAGCGGCTTGCCGAGCGCGCCCGCGAGGTGCGCGACCCCGGTGTCGATCGATACGACGCCGTCGAGCCGCTCGATCAGCGCCGCCGTGTCGGCGAAGTCGGCCAGCCGGCCGCCGAACGGGTGCGCGCGCGGATGCGCGTCGAGGCTTGCGCGTTCGTCGTCGTCGATCGCCGGCTGCAGCACGATCCAGTCGATGTCGGGCAGCGCGAACAGCGGCTCGAGCGCGGCGAGCGGGATCGAGCGGTTGTCCTGCGCGAGGCGCCGCCCGGACCAGACGAGGCCGAATTTGCGTTTCTGCTGCCCGCCGAGCGAGCCCCGGAAGCGCCGGCGGGCGCTGTCGGGCGCGTCGAGGTAGCGCGTACCGGACAGGATGTCGTCGGGCTGCAGCCCGAGCGCGAACGGCAGGCTCAGCAGCGTGCATGCGACATCCGCGGCCGGCACCTTCGCCGCGCCCTGCGCGACGAGCGTCACGCGCCAGCGCGCGGCGGCCGGCTCGAGCAGCGCGACGAGTTCCGGTTGCACTTCGAGCACGACGCGTTCGCAGCGCGCGCGCGCGAGCGGGACGAAGCGGACGAACTGCAGCGTGTCGCCGAACCCCTGTTCCGCGCGGATCAGCAGCGTGCGTGACGCGATCGGCTCGCCCTGCCAGCGCGGCAGCGCGCCGAGCGGCATCGCGCCGGGCGTGGCGTGGCGCGCCTCGTACGCGGGCAGGCCGCGGGTGAAATCGCCGAGCGTCAGCAGCGTGACCGCGCGATGCAGTTGCGCGAGCGTGAGATCCGGCGCGACGCGCAGCGCCTGGTCGAACGCGCGCAGCGCCATCTCGTGCGCGCGGAGCGCGTGATGCGCATTGCCGAGGTTCAGCCACGCGAGGCTGAACGACGGATCGAGCCCGACCGCGCGCTCGTAGTAGGGCAGCGCGTCGCGATGACGGCCCTGCGCGGACAACGCGTTCGCGAGGCCGAACAGCGCGAGCGGAAACGGCGGATGCAGCGCGAGCGCGGCTTCGAACGCGGCGGCCGCTTCGGCGTGGCGGCCGATCGCGTCGAGCGTGTTGCCGAGGTTGAAATGCGCGGCGACGAAGCGCGGCTGCGCGGCGATTGCCGCGTGGAAATGCGCGATCGCGTCGTCGGCGCGGCCCATCGCGGACAGCGCCATCGCGAGATTGTTGTGCGCGCCCGCGTGGCCCGGCTTCAGCTCGAGCGCGCGGTGGAATGCGGCCAGCGCGTCGTCGTGGCGGCCGAGCGCGTTCAGCGCGTTGCCGAGGTTGTTGTGGATCGACGCGTCGTCCGGCGTGAGCCGGAGTGCGCGGGCGAACGCGTCGATCGCATCCTCGTGACGCTGCAGTGCCGCATACGCGTTGCCGAGGTTGTAGTGCGCGAGCGGAAATTCGGGCGCGAGCGTCAGCGCATTGCGGAAGCGGTCGATCGCCTCGTCCAGGCGGCCGAGCGCCTTCAGCGCATTGCCCAGGTTGAGCTGCAGCGCGGCATCGCCCGGGCGCAGCGCGACCGCGCGGCCGACGAGGTCGGCCGCTTCGGCATGCTGGCCCTGCTGATGCCGCAGCACGCCGAACAGATGCAGCGCGTCGGCGTCGGCGGGATTGGCGTCGAGCGCGGCGCGGTAGCCGTGCTCGGCGTCGGCGAGGTGGCCCGCGCGGTGCGCGGCGTACGCTCGGTCGAAGGCGGAATCCATGACGCGAAAACTGGCGGAAAACGCGTATTTTCCCACACCCGCCCGGGTGGCCCCCTCGGCCGTCCGGCATATGGTCCCGTCAGGCGGAGCGGCGTAGACTTGCAGGGTCGCGTGTCATCGAGGTTCTCATGGTCGACGAACTGCTCGATATCCCACCCGTGCTGATCGTCGGCGCGGGGCCGACCGGCCTGGCCGCCGCGATGAGCCTTGCCCGCGCGCGGGTGCCGGTGCGCATCATCGACATGGCCGGCTCGCCCGCGCCGTATTCGCGCGCGATCGGCATCCAGGCGCGCACGCTCGAGCTGCTGGAGCAGCATCGCGTGGTCGAGCCATTCCTCGCGAACGGGCACCGCGCACATGCGGCATCGCTGCATGCGGACGGCCGCGTGATCGTGCGGCTCGACTTCGATCCGCTGCAGACGCGCTATCCGTATCTGCTGCTGCTCGACCAGAGCGTCACGGAGCGCCTGCTTGCCGAGCATCTCGAGGGGCTCGGCGTCGCGGTCGAGCGCGGCCGCACGCTGAGCGCATGCGACGCGGGCGGCACGTCGCTCGACGTGACGATCCGCGATGCGCGTGGCGCGGAGGAACGCGTGGCACCGTCGTACCTGATCGCCGCCGACGGCGCGCACAGCACGATGCGTCATCTGCTCGGCGTGAGCTTCGCCGGCCGGCCGTTCGAGCAGACGTTCCTGCTCGCCGATCTCGCCGCGATTCCCGACTGGCCGGACGACGAGATTCATTTGTTCACGACGGCCGACGGCCTCGCGGGCCTGTTCCCGATGGGCGGCGGCCGCTACCGGCTGGTCGCCGACCGGCCGCGGGAAAACGGCCCGCTCCCCGACGAACGGGGGCCGACACTCGCGCAGTGCCAGGAGATCGTGCGCGCGCGCGTGGGGGCATCGATCGTGCTGAGCGACCTCACGTGGTCGTCCTATTTCCACCTGCACAGCCGGATGGTCGAGCGCTTGCGGCTCGGCCGCGTGTTCTTCGCGGGCGATGCCGCGCACGTCCACAGCCCGGCGGGCGCGCAAGGCATGAACACCGGCATCCAGGAGGCGTTCAACCTCGGCTGGAAACTCGCGAGGGTGCTGGGGGCGGGGGCGCCGGAACGGTTGCTCGACACGTATCACGCGGAGCGTCATCCGATCGAGCGCGACGTGTTGCGGCAGACGAGTCTACTGACGCAGATCGTCGAGGCGGACCGGGGGCCGATGAAGCTGCTGCGCGACCACGTCGTGCCGCTGCTGTCGTCGTTCGGGCCGATGCGCGACGCGGTGCGGCGCACGGTCAGCGAACTCGGGGTGCAGTATCGCAAGAGCCCGCTGACGCTCGAGCGCGTGCTCGACGGCGGCCCGCGCGCGGGCGAGCGGGCGCCCGATGCGCTCGTGCATGTGCTAGACGGGCCGCTCGGGCAGGCGCCCGGCGTCGCGCGGTTGTTCGACCTGCACGAGCCGGCGGGCTTTACATTGCTGTTGCTCGAGGAACCGGTGCAGGAGGGCGGGGCGGACGAACCGCCGCCCGCTGACGCAGCCGTGCAGGCGCTCGTGCAATCGCTCGAGCGGATCATGCCGGGCGCGGTGCGGGTGTGGCGCGTCACCGATGCTGAAGGCGACGGCGCGGCGGGGCTCGCGGAGGTCTACGGCCGTTCGCGTCCGTCGTTCTATCTGCTGCGGCCCGACGGCTATATCGCCGCGCGCGGCCGGCTTGCGTCCGACGCGAACGCGTTGCTGCGCCATTGCGAAGGCTGGTTCGCCGGCGTGTCGTTGCCGGCGTAACCGACGACAGCAGCACCGGCGGCGCCGGCCGGTCAGGCGGGCGCAGCGGCCGGCGTCAGCGTGTCGCGATAGCGCGCGATCGCGTCACGCACGATCGGGTCGGCGCGTTGCGCCGCCTCGCCGGCCGGGTCGTCGAACGCGGCGAGCAGCGTGCGGCGCATGCGCGGTTCCCAGAAGCGCCGGATGTGGTCGGCGATGCCGGCCAGCGCTTCGTCGCGATCGGGCATCGACGCGAAAAACGCGCCGATCTGATTGGCCATGTCGATCAGGTGCACGGTGTCCATGGCGTCCTCACTTGCCCGTCGTCACGGTCGCGGCCGGCGCCGCGCGGCGCTCGAGCAGGTCGAGCTGCTCGGCGTTGAAGCGCGCATACGCGCGCTGCCAGTCGGACGGTTGCGCAACCGGCATCACCTGCACCGCCGTCACCTTGTACTCGGGGCAGTTCGTCGCCCAGTCCGAGCTGTCGGTGGTGATCACGTTCGCGCCCGATTCGGGGAAGTGGAACGTCGTGTACACGACGCCCGGCTGCATGCGTTCGGTCACGAGCGCGCGCAGCACGGTCTGCCCGGCGCGCGATTCGATGCCGACCCAGTCGTCGTTGCGGATCCCGCGGTCCTGCGCGTCGTGCGGATGGATCTCGAGGCGGTCCTCCTCGTGCCACCGCACGTTTTCGGTGCGGCGCGTCTGCGCGCCGACGTTGTATTGCGACAGGATGCGGCCCGTCGTCAGGATCAGCGGATAGCGCTGCGTGACCTTTTCCGGCGTCGGGATGAACTGCGTGATCACGAACCTGCCCTTGCCGCGCACGAACGCGTCGATGTGCATCGTCGGCGTGCCTTCCGGCGCGTCGTCGTTGCACGGCCACTGGATGCTGCCGAGCGTGTCGAGCTTCGTGTACGACACGCCGGAGAAGGTCGGCGTGAGCCGCGCGATCTCGTCCATGATTTCCGACGGATGCGCGTAGTCCATCTCGTAGCCGAGCGCATGCGCGAGCATCAGCGTCACTTCCCAGTCGGCATGGCCGGCGAGCGGCGGCATCACCTTGCGCACGCGCGAGATGCGGCGCTCGGCGTTCGTGAACGTGCCGTCCTTCTCGAGGAACGACGAGCCGGGCAGGAACACGTGCGCATACTTCGCCGTCTCGTTCAGGAAGATGTCCTGCACGACGATGCATTCCATCGACGACAGCGCGGCCGCGACGTGCTGCGTGTTCGGGTCCGACTGCACGATGTCCTCGCCCTGGCAGTACAGCCCCTTGAAGCTGCCGTCGAGTGCCGCGTCGAACATGTTCGGGATGCGCAGGCCCGGCTCGGGCTGCAGCTTCGCGTGCCATGCGTCCTCGAACAGCGCGCGCACGCTTGGATCGCCGATATGCCGGTAGCCGGGCAGCTCGTGCGGGAACGAGCCCATGTCGCACGAACCCTGCACGTTGTTCTGGCCGCGCAGCGGATTCACGCCGACGCCTTCGCGGCCGATGTTGCCGGTCGCCATCGCGAGGTTCGCGATGCCCATCACCATCGTCGAGCCTTGCGCATGCTCGGTCACGCCGAGGCCGTAGTAGATCGCCGCATTGCCGCCCGTCGCGTACAGGCGCGCGGCCGCGCGCACCTGCTCGGCCGGCACGCCGGTCACGTCGGCGGTGGCTTCCGGAGCATTCTCGGCACGCGCGACGAACTCGCGCCATTGCTCGAACGCGCGCGTCTCGCAGCGCTCGGCGACGAACGCTTCGTTCACGAGCCCTTCGGTGACGATCACGTGCGCGAGCGCGTTGACCATTGCGACATTGGTGCCGGGGCGCAGCTGCAGGTGATGCGACGCCTTCACGTGCGGGCCGTCGACGACGTCGATGCGGCGCGGGTCGACGACGACCAGCTTAGCGCCTTCGCGCACGCGGCGCTTCAGCCGCGAGCCGAACACCGGGTGGCCGTCGGTCGGGTTCGCGCCGATCACGACGATCACGTCGGCCTTGGCGACCGACGCGAAGGTCTGCGTGCCGGCCGATTCGCCGAGCGTCGTCTTCAGGCCATAGCCGGTCGGCGAGTGGCACACGCGCGCGCAGGTGTCGACGTTGTTGTTGCCGAACGCCGCGCGCACGAGCTTCTGCACGAGATAGGTTTCCTCGTTCGTGCAGCGCGACGACGTGATGCCGCCGATCGAATCGCGGCCATACTTCGCCTGCAGCTTGCGGAACTGCGTCGCCGCGTAGGCGATCGCTTCTTCCCAGCTCACCTCGCGCCACGGATCGGTGATCCGGTCGCGGATCATCGGCTTCGTGATGCGGTCCTTGTGCGTCGCGTAGCCCCACGCGAAGCGGCCCTTCACGCACGCGTGGCCTTCGTTCGCGAGCCCGTTCTTGTACGGCGTCATGCGGACGACCTGATTGCCCTTCATCTCCGCCGTGAACGCGCAGCCGACGCCGCAGTAGGCGCAGGTCGTCACGACCGAGTGCTCGGCCTGGCCGAGCTGCACGACCGATTTTTCCTGCAGCGTCGCAGTCGGGCATGCGGCGACGCACGCGCCGCACGACACGCATTCGGAATCCATGAACGACTCGCTCTCGCCGGCGGCCACGCGCGATTCGAAGCCGCGCGCCGCGATCGTCAGCGCGAACGTGCCTTGCGTTTCCTCGCAGGCGCGCACGCAGCGGTTGCAGACGATGCACTTCGACGGGTCGTACGTGAAGTATGGATTCGACTCGTCCTTCTGCTCGCGCAGGTGGTTCGCGCCATCGAAGCCGTAGCGCACCTCGCGCAGCCCGACGACGCCCGCCATGTCCTGCAGTTCGCAGTCGCCGTTGGCGGGGCAGGTCAGGCAGTCGAGCGGGTGGTCGGAGATGTACAGCTCCATCACGTTGCGGCGCAGTGCCTGCAGCCGGTCGGATTGCGTGCGCACCTTCATGCCTGCTTCGGCGGGCGTCGTGCACGATGCCGGGTAGCCGCGCCGGCCTTCGATCTCGACGAGGCACAGGCGGCACGAGCCGAACGGTTCGAGCGAATCGGTCGCGCAGAGCTTCGGCACGTTGACGCCGGCTTCGACCGCCGCGCGCATCACCGACGTGCCGGCCGGCACCGTCACCGGCTGGCCGTCGATCTCGAGCGTGACGTCGGTATCGGCGTGGCGCCGCGGCGTGCCGTAGTCGGTGTCGTCGAACGGGTCGCGTGCGCGCGCTTCGGCGGCGCTCTTGCACGCGCACTGGCCGGAGCCGCAGCCGCCCTGACGGGCGTTGATCGGGTCGAGGGACATGTGGGGCTCCTTCGTGGTCAGGCCGCAGCCTTGGCCGGGCCCGGCGCGGCGTCCTGGCCGGCGGCGAGACCGAAATCTTCGGGAAAGTGATCGAGCGCGGACAGCACCGGATACGGCGTCATTCCGCCCATTGCGCAGAGCGAGCCGGCGAGCATCGTGTCGCACAGGTCGCGCAGCAGCGTGACCTGGCGTTCCGACGTGTCGCCTTGGCGGATGCGCGCGATCGTCTCGACGCCGCGCGTGGAGCCGATCCGGCACGGCGTGCATTTGCCGCACGATTCGATCGCGCAGAATTTCATCGCGTATTCGGCGAGCTCGGCGAGGTTCGACGTGTCGTCGTGCAGCACGATGCCGCCGTGGCCGACCACCGCGCCGATTGCCGTGTACGCCTCGTAGTCGAGCGGCACGTCCCACTGATGCTCGGGCAGGTAGGTGCCGAGCGGGCCGCCGACCTGTGCGGCGCGCGCGGGCCGGCCGGTCGCGGTGCCGCCGCCGAAGTCGAACAGCAGCTCGCGCAGCGTGACGCCGAACGCGAGTTCGACGAGGCCGCCATGGCGGATGTTGCCGGCGAGCTGGAACGGCAGCGTGCCGCGCGAGCGGCCCATGCCGAAGTCGCGGTAGAACGGGGCGCCGCGCGCGAAGATCACCGGCGCGGTCGCCAGCGTGATCACGTTGTTGATGACGGTCGGCTGGCCGAACAGCCCGGCGAGCGCCGGCAGCGGCGGCTTCGCGCGCACGACGCCGCGCTTGCCCTCGAGCGATTCGAGCAGCGCGGTTTCCTCGCCGCACACGTACGAGCCCGCGCCTTTCGCGACATGCAGCTCGAATGCGTGCGCGGAGCCGAGCACGCTCGCGCCGAGCCAGCCGGCGTCGCGCGCCCGCGCGATCGCCGCCTCGAGCGTCGCGATCGCATGCGGATACTCGCTGCGCACGTAGATGTATCCGATCGTCGCGCCGGTCGTGATGCCCGCGATGATCATCCCTTCGATCAGGCAGTACGGGTCGCACTCCATGATCAGGCGGTCGGAGAACGTGCCCGAGTCGCCTTCGTCCGCGTTGCAGACGATGTATTTCTGCTTTGCGCTCGCGTGCCGCACCGTGCGCCACTTGATGCCGGCCGGGAACGCGGCGCCGCCGCGCCCGCGCAGGCCCGATTCGATCAGCGCGTCGCATGCGGCGTCGCCGTCGAGCGCGAGCGCGTGCTTCAGGCCGGCGAGGCCTTCGTGTTGCAGGTAGTCGTCGATCGACAGCGGATCGGTCAGGCCGATGCGCGCGAACGTGAGGCGCTGCTGGCGTGCGAGATACGGCAGCGCGTCGACGAGGCCGACGCCACTCGGGTGCGCGCCGCCGTCCAGCCAGCCGGCGTCGAACAGGGCGGGCACGTCGGCGGCCGACAGGTTCGCGTAGCCGACGCGGCCGGCCGCCGTGCCGACTTCGACGAGCGGCTCGAGCCACAGCAGGCCGCGCGTACCGTTGCGGACCAGTTCGATGGCAGCGCCGCGCCGTTCCGCTTCCGCGATGATCGCGGCGGCGAGCGCGTCGGCGCCGAGCGCGAGTGCGGACGAATCGCGCGGGACGTAGATGCGGGTCGTCATGCAGCCTCCCCGGTGTGGGAGACGGCGTCGGCCAGCAGCGCGTCGAATTTCTCCGGCGTGACCTTCGCGTGCAGTACGCCGTTGACCGTCATCGACGGCGATTGGGCGCAGAGCCCGAGGCAGTAGACCGATTCGAGCGCGACGGCGTCCGGCGCATCCGCGTGCGCCGCGCCGCCGTGCGCGGCGTCGAAGGTGCAGCCGGTGCGCGCTTGCGCATGGGCCGCGAGCGCTTCGCAGCCCATGCTGCGGCACGCTTCGGCGCGACACATCTGGATCGTCACGCGCGCCGGCGGCGCGGTGCGGAAGTGGTGGTAATAGGTGACGACGCCGTGCACTTCGGCGCGCGACAGGTTCAGGGCCTTCGCGAGCGGTGCGACGCAACCGGCGGGTACGTAGCCCGCGTCATCCTGGATCGCGTGCAGGATCGCGACGAGCGACCGGCCGGCGCGCACGTGGCGCTCGACGAGCGCATCGGGCGCAGGGGAATTCGGGGACATCTGCTATGCTCCTCCAAAGTCTCATATGCGCTGGAAATTCATATACAGCACATGCAGACTTCGTTCTGATGGATTTTGGCCAACGATAAGCGGAACTTTTGTTGGTCGCAATAGGAAATCCGGGTGCATAAATGATTCGAGTCGAATGCGACGCGTATTTGATCGTGCGCGACAGCAACGGGCGGACGGCGAGCCTGTCGGACGCGGCGCCGCTGCTGGAGCTGGTTGCCGGGACGGGCAGCATCGCGCAGGCGGCGCAGGTCAAGGGGCTGTCGTACCGGCATGCGTGGGGGATGCTGCGCGCGCTCGAGGCCTGCGTCGGCGGGGCGCTGATCGAGACCGCGCGAGGCAAGGGGTCGACGCTGTCGGAACTGGGGCAGGCGGTGGTCGACGCGCAGCGCCTTGCGCGCAGCCGCCTCGACGGGAACCTGCGCGCGCTGGCGGCCGAAGTCGCGAGCGACCTGAACCGGCGGCTCGCGCAGCGCGACGGGGCCGTGCGGATCCACGCGTCGCACGGTTACGCGGTCGCGGCCCTCGTCTCCGCGCTGGTCGATGCGCACGCGGCGGTCGACATCAAGTATCGCGAGAGCGTCGAGGCCGTGAAGGCGCTCGCGCGCGGCGAGTGCGAACTGGCGGGGTTTCATCTGCCGCGCGGCGCGTTTCGCGAGCAATGCGCGCAGATCTACCGGCCCTGGCTCGACGACGCACGCCACGTGCTGATTCACCTGACGCGGCGCAAGCAAGGTCTGTTCGTGCCGCGCGGCAATCCGAAGCAGGTGCGCGGCCTGTCCGACCTCGCGCGCGACGACATCCGCTTCGTCAATCGCCAGCCGGGCTCGGGCACGCGCATGTTGCTCGACCTCGCGTTGCGACAGATCGGCGTCGATCCCGAGCGCATCAACGGCTACGCGTCGGCCGAACTGACCCACTCGGCGATCGCGGCGTTCGTCGCGAGCGGAATGGCGGATCTCGGCTTCGGTGTCGAGCCGGCCGCGCGTCACTTCGGGCTCGATTTCATCCCGGTGGTCGATGAGGATTACTACTTCGCGTGCGAGCGCGCGCGGCTCGACGAGCGTCCGCTTGCCGGCGTGCTGGCGCTGCTGCGCGACGCGCGCTATGTCGAGCGGGTCGCGCATCTCGACGGCTACGACCCGGCAGCGTGCGGCACGTTGACGGGCGTCGCCGCAGGGCTTGCCGGCGCGGACATATAGCGGCCGCGCGGCGGCAACGCACGGTAACGGCGCCGGGCGCTAGCCACGCTGCAGCTATGGGGGATTTGCGCTACGCTTTCCGCTTGATCAACGTTCCAACAAGCACGCCGGCAAGGCGTCGTTCCGCCATGAAACTTTCCGTTCCCCTTTCCGCGGCAGCGTTGACCGCAAGTCTGCTGATCGCCGTTTCGCCGTTCGCGCTCGCGCAGAATTCGCCGGGCGTGCCCGGCGGCATCCTGAACGAACAGTTTCGCCTGAACGAGCATCCGCAGATGCCGTTCGCAGCGTCGGCACCGTCGAAGAAATACCAGGGCAGCAAGAAGTCCGCGATGCGTCGCAAGGCGGATGTGGGCGATCCGAACGGTTGCAACCTGAAGTGTCCGATGGACGGCGAATGAAACGAGGATGAGGGCGCCCGGGCAGCGCCAAGGCAGTTTCGCGCCCGGACGGACCGACACGCTTCATTCATTGCGAGCCCCGCGAAGCATGCCGCTTCGCGGGGCTCGCGCGTTTCTGCGCATGCCGGCCGCCGACGACGCGCGTGATGATCTGGCGCTTGCTAGTGGTTAACCCGTATCCTGGAAGTATGTCTTCCCGAAACCTGCCTTATTCTTAAGCAACCGCCTACATAAACTTCAGTTGTCGGTGATGAACAAGGTGTTCATCGCGAAAACGGACAAATCTGGAGGTAGATCATCATGAAGTCGCTCGTTCAAGTCGCCGTCGTTGCTGCCGCTCTCGTTGCCCCGGTCGTGTCGTTCGCCCAGCCGGGCTCGCAGATCACCCGCGCCCAGGTGCGCGCCGAGCTGGTGCAGCTCGAACAGGCCGGCTACAACCCGGCTCGCGGTGAAGATCCGCACTATCCGGACTCGATCCAGGCCGCGACGGCGCGTGTTGCCGAGCAGCAGCGCAATGCAGTCGCGCAGGTGCAGGGTGTCGACGCCAGCGGTTACGGCGCACAAGCGCAGGGCGCGTCGGCAGCGGGTTCGCGCGCGGCGGTCGTGCGCCCGGCCAGCGAGGAAGAAATGAAGTCGTTGTACCGCGGCAGCTAAGCTGTACCGCGCCGGGCAGGCCGGACGGTACGCCGGGTGGGCCCGGCATCCGTTACCTCCTGCCGCCGGGGCTCCGGTGGCATTCCGCCTGGCCCGTCGCGGCTAGGCGCTTTTTCCCGAAGGAGGTCGGCAGCGTGTGTAGCAGACGGCGTTTCGCCGGCAACAAAAAACCCCGCAGACGATGATCGCCGTGCGGGGTTCGTGCGTCGGAACGCGAATTTGGTGGAGGCGGCGGGAATCGAACCCGCGTCCAGAAGCGCTCCACGACCAGTTCTACATGTTTAGTTCTGTCATTTGATTTAACCGAAGCGACGCGGACGAACACGCTGCACTCCGGCGATTCGCTAGATTTTCGACCCTGGCGTCGCGACGCCGACAGGGCTTAACTGACGTATATGACCTCTGGCGGTATTGCTACCGGTCTTGCGACACTAGCCCGTCAGTGAACTAGGCAGAGGACGGCGGCCCTTAGGCTGCCAGTGCGAACGTTTCGTCGTTTGCAGTTACGTTTTTCCCATTGATTAACGAGGTGACGGGTCCTCGACATGCCCTAGCCGCTTTACAACCCCTGTCGAAACCAGGTCGCCCCCGCGGATAAGATCAGTCATTATAGCCCAACATCGCGCAGCAGCTCGCGCAATTGTTGTGTCGTCTCGACCAGATGTTGCGCCTGCCAGTCCTCCGGTGCGGTGCCGTCGCCGCAATAGCCGTATGCGGCGGCGACCGTCGCCATGCCCGCCGCGTAGCCGGCCTGGATATCGCGCAGGTCGTCGCCGACATAGACGATGCGTTCGGGTGCGATCGTCAGCTGCCCGGCCGCATGCAGCAGCGGGGCGGGGTGCGGCTTCGGGTGCGGCGTCGTGTCGCCCCCGACCACGCACGCGGCGCGCGGGCCGAGCCCGAGCAGGCCGACGAGCGGTTCGGTCAGGTGCATCGCCTTGTTCGTGACGATCCCCCAGCGAACGCCGCGTGCGTCGAGTTCGTCGAGCAGCATGCCGATGCCCGGGAACAGCGTCGTATGCACGCAAAGATCCGTCGCGTAGTTCGTCAGGAATTCGTCGCGCATCGCGTCATAGCCGGGCGACTGCGGATCGATGCCGAACGCGCCGCCGAGCAGGCCGCGCGCACCGGCGGACGCCAGCGGCCGCAGCGTATCGAGCGGCGTTTCGGGCAGCCCGCGCACGCGCTGCATCTTGTTGACGGCGGCCGCGAGGTCGGGCGCCGTGTCGGCGAGCGTGCCGTCGAGATCGAACAGCACCGCGTCGCAGCGCTGCAGGGGCTGATCGTCGAGCGTGGCCCGTGCGGTCGAGAGGGGAGTCGTCATGCCGGTCGAATGGTGATCACGCGCCGCGACGGCACGCAACGAGGTAATTGATGTCGGTGTCGTTCGACAGCGCGAAGCGCTTGCCGAGCGGGTGATACGTGATGCCCTTGATTTCCGCGACGTGCAGATCCGTCGCGCGCACGAAGCCGGCCAGTTCCGACGGACGGATGAAGCGCGCGTAATCGTGCGTGCCCTTCGGCAGCAGTTGCGCGATGTACTCGGCGCCGATCACCGCGAACAGGTAGGACTTCAGGTTGCGGTTCAGCGTCGAGAAGAACACCCAGCCGCCCGGCTTGACGAGCGTCGCGCAGGCCTCGACCACCTTGGCCGGCGACGGCACGTGCTCGAGCATTTCCATGCACGTGACCACATCGTAGGTGCCGGGCTCGCGCGCCGCGATCGCCTCGGCCGCGATCGCCTCGTAGTCGACCGTCACGCCGCTCTCGAGGCTGTGCAGGTCGGCGACGCCGAGCGCTTCGGTCGACAGGTCGATGCCCTTCACCTGCGCGCCGAGGCTGGCCATCGATTCGGACAGGATGCCGCCGCCGCAGCCGACGTCGAGCACGCGCTTGCCTGCCAGATGGGCGTGCGCATCGATCCAGCCGAGGCGGACCGGGTTCAGGTCGTGCAGCGGCTTGAATTCGGCATTCGGATCCCACCACCGATGGGCGAGGTCGCTGAATTTCTGGAGTTCGTGCGGATCGGCGTTGGTCATGTCGGCAAACGGGCTACGGGAGGAGGGTGACGCGTGGTTGCATCCAGCCCCGAGTATATAAGCGGGCGCACGGCGAGGCCAGCGAGCGCCGAGGCGGGCGTCAATGAAAAAGCCCCGCCGAGGCGGGGCTTCGAAGCAGGCGAGAGCCGCGGCTTACTGCGCCGGGACGGTCGTCTTCTGCACTTCTTGCGTACCGACCACTTCGACTTCCACGCGGCGGTCCGGTGCGAGGCAGGCGATCAGTTGCTTGCGGTTCTTCTGGTTGCAGCCAGTCGTGACCGGGTTGCGCTTGCCCTTGCCTTCCGTGTAGATCTTGTTGGCCGGGATGCCCTTGCTGACCAGGTACGACTTGACAGCTTGCGCACGGCGCAGCGACAGACGGTCGTTGTACTTGTCCGAGCCGATGCGGTCGGTGTAGCCCGTTGCGACGACCACTTCCGTGTTCATGCCCTGGATCTTGCCAGCCAGCTCGTCCAGCTTCTGCTTGCCCAGCGGCTTCAGCGTTGCCTTGTCGAAGTCGAACAGTGCGTCGGCTTGGTACGTGATCTTCTGGCTCGAGATTGCCGGAGCAACCGGTGCGACCGGAGCCGGTGCCGGAGCCTGGGCGACCAGTGCGCCATCGCACTTTGCGTTGGCGGTGGCCGGCGTCCAGAATGCATCGCGCCAGCAAAGCTCGTTCGTGCCGTTCATCCAGACGTATTCGCCGGTACCATTCACCCAGTTGTCATTCACGGCTTGTCGCGACGCCGGCACCGATTGTGCCGATGCGGATGCAGCCATAACTGCGGTAGCTGCAATGAACGCGAGCTTTGAAAGTTTATTCATATTTCTCCTCTCGAAATTGAGATTACCGCAGGTTTACTGCGAGCCTGTTGACGGTGACAAGTCATACATTGCTCGAAGTATAACATTGGTGCGGCACAAAAAACGCGGCGCCGCTCTGTGTAGACTTCGAGCAGCGTCTAACTTTCAGTGCGTTGGCATTTTGCCATATCGTTCCCTTCCCACGAAAAAAAATCCTCCCCACCCTAAGAACGCCTATCCGTTTGTGGCGCATGCGCAACACCGGCCTGCCGTAACTTTCAGAAATTGTCAAGCGTGAAGGCGCAAAATTGCGCGTGGAGACAGGAAAGTTTCCGGGCGCGCGCGAAGCGGCGATGCGCGGTGCTCGCCGGAAACGAGGGGCACGCCGGCCGCCGCGCGATTTCCGCCTTACTTATATAGAGGGGGGCACGGAATTGGCGCGAGAAGGGCGCATGTTAGAATCTTGCGTTGCGTTGCTGATGCAGCGCCCACGCGAAAGGCGTTTCCGTCTTCGCTCCGAATAGATACGGATACATGGATCAATTCGCCAAAGAGACCCTGCCCACCTCCCTCGAGGAGGAAATGCGCCGTTCGTATCTCGATTACGCGATGAGCGTGATCGTCGGACGTGCCCTCCCGGATGTCCGCGATGGCCTGAAGCCCGTGCACCGGCGCGTCCTGTTCGCGATGCACGAACTGAATAACGACTGGAACCGCGCATACAAGAAGTCGGCGCGTATCGTCGGCGACGTGATCGGTAAATACCACCCTCACGGCGACAGCGCGGTCTACGAGACGATCGTGCGGATGGCGCAGGATTTCTCGCTGCGCTACATGCTGGTCGACGGGCAAGGCAACTTCGGCTCGATCGACGGCGACAACGCCGCCGCGATGCGTTACACCGAAATTCGCATGGCGAAGATCGGTCACGAGCTGCTGTCCGACATCGACAAGGAAACCGTCGACTTCGGCCCGAACTACGACGGCAGCGAGATGCAGCCGCTGATCCTGCCGGCGCGGATCCCGAACCTGCTGATCAACGGCTCGTCGGGCATCGCGGTCGGCATGGCGACCAACATCCCGCCGCACAACCTGAACGAAGTCGTCGACGCTTGCCAGCACCTGCTGAGCAACCCGGAAGCGACGATCGACGAGCTGATCGAGATCATCCCGGCGCCCGACTTCCCGACGGCCGGCATCATCTACGGCGTCGCCGGCGTGCGCGACGGCTACCGGACGGGCCGCGGCCGCGTCGTGATGCGTGCGGCCACGCACTTCGAGGAGATCGACCGCGGCCAGCGCATGGCGATCATCGTCGACGAGCTGCCGTACCAGGTGAACAAGCGTTCGCTGCTCGAGCGCATCGCCGAGCTCGTCAACGAGAAGAAGCTCGAGGGCATCTCCGACATCCGCGACGAGTCCGACAAGAGCGGCATGCGCGTCGTGATCGAGCTGAAGCGCGGCGAAGTGCCGGAAGTGGTGCTGAACAACCTGTACAAGGCGACCCAGCTCCAGGACACCTTCGGCATGAACATGGTCGCGCTCGTCGACGGCCAGCCGAAGCTGCTGAACCTGAAGGAAATCCTCCAGTGCTTCCTCGCGCATCGCCGCGAAGTGCTGACGCGCCGGACGGTCTACGAGTTGCGAAAGGCGCGCGAACGTGGCCACGTGCTCGAGGGCCTCGCGGTCGCGCTCGCGAACATCGACGAGTTCATCGCGATCATCAAGGCTGCGCCGACGCCGCCGATCGCGAAGCAAGAGCTGATGGCGAAGGCGTGGGATTCGTCCCTCGTGCGCGAGATGCTCACGCGCGCCGAAACCGAGAACGGCGCGGCTGGCGGCCGTGACGCCTATCGTCCGGAAGGGCTGAGCCCGGCGTTCGGCATGCAGGGCGATGGCCTGTACAAGCTGTCCGAGACGCAGGCCCAGGAAATCCTGCAGATGCGCCTGCAGCGCCTGACCGGCCTCGAGCAGGACAAGATCATTGGCGAATACCGCGACGTGATGGCGCAGATCGCAGACCTGCTGGACATCCTGTCCCGCCCCGAGCGGATCACCACGATGATCGCCGGGGAGCTGACGTCGGTGAAGGCCGAGTTCGGCGACGCGCGCCGCTCGAAGATCGAGCTGAACGCGACCGAGCTGAACACCGAGGACCTGATCACGCCGCAGGACATGGTCGTCACGATGTCCCATTCCGGCTACGTGAAGTCGCAGCCGCTGTCCGAATACCGCGCGCAGAAGCGCGGCGGCCGCGGCAAGCAGGCGACGCAGATGAAGGAAGACGACTGGATCGAGACGCTGTTCATCGCGAACACGCACGACTACATGCTGTGCTTCTCGAACCGCGGCCGCGTGTACTGGATCAAGGTCTACGAGGTGCCGCAGGGCTCGCGCAACTCGCGCGGCCGTCCGATCGTCAACATGTTCCCGCTGCAGGAAGGCGAGAAGATCAACGTCGTGCTGCCGGTCAAGGAATTCTCGGCCGACAAGTTCGTGTTCATGGCGACGTCGCTCGGCACCGTGAAGAAGACGCCGCTCGAGGCGTTCAGCCGCCCGATGAAGAAGGGCATCATCGCGGTCGGCCTCGACGACGGTGATTTCCTGATCGGCGCGTCGATCACCGATGGCGCGCACGACGTGATGCTGTTCTCCGACTCCGGCAAGGCGGTTCGTTTCGACGAGAACGACGTGCGTCCGATGGGCCGCGAGGCGCGCGGCGTGCGCGGCATGCAGCTCGAGGACGGGCAGCAGGTCATCGCGATGCTGGTCGCGGGCAGCGAGGAGCAGTCGGTGCTCACCGCAACCGAGAACGGCTACGGCAAGCGCACCCCGATCGTCGAGTACACGCGTCACGGCCGCGGCACGAAGGGCATGATCGCGATCCAGACGTCCGAACGCAACGGCAAGGTGGTCGCCGCGACGCTCGTCGACGCCGAGGATCAGATCATGCTGATCACGACGGCCGGTGTCCTGATTCGCACGCGCGTTTCCGAGATTCGCGAAATGGGGCGCGCCACACAAGGTGTTACACTCATCAGCCTCGATGAGGGTACCAAGCTGTCCGGCCTGCAGCAGATCGCAGAAGCCGAAGAGGGCGACGGCGAGGCCGACGAGGCGTCGGACGACGAAGCCTGACCAAGGATGTGACTCTCTAGCGGCCGCAGGCAGGCGCGCCACTCACAAGGCGCGCCGCGTGAGGCGAAGTACTTATTCATATTTCCAAGAAGGGAGTGATGATGCAAAAGCAATTCAAGCAACTGGTCCTGCTGGCTGCCCTGGTGCCGACGTTCGCGATGGCGCAAGCGCTGTCGAACCCCGCACCGGCTCCGGCGGCAGCTGCGCCGATCGACGCTGACAAGAAGGCGGCGATCAAGGATCTGCTCGACGCGATCGACGCGCCGAAGCTCGTCTCGGCAATCGGCAACAGCGCCGAAATGCAGGCGAAGCAACTGGTTCCGGCGATCCTGTCGGACGCACTGTCGGAAAACAAGACGCTGAACGACAAGCAGAAGCAGGCTGCGGTCCCGACGCTGCAGAAGAATGCAGTGCCGAAGCTGGTCGACGGCGCAGGCAAGGTGTTCACGACGCCGTCGTTCAGCAGCGACGCGATGCAGGCTCAGTACGACGCGTACGCGAAGTACTACAGCACGTCGGAGATCAAGGATCTGACGACGTTCTACAAGAGCCCGACGGGCCGCAAGTTCATCCAGGTGCAGGATCAGGTTGGCCGCGACGTGGTCAACGGCCTGATGCAGAAGTACATGCCGCAAGCGATCCAGGCAACGCGCGCCCAGGCCGACAAGGAAGTCTCGGCAGTCAAGCCGGGCAAGTAAGCCGTCTCGGCCCGTCCCCGGCCGTGCGGCCGGGTTTGGCGGGAGCCTGATGACAGTGCGATAATGGCCGTTTGCGCGTGAGCGCAAGCGGCCATTTCATTTCTGGCGCGATTTCCTTGCCGGCAGCGAGCCGGCCGCGTCCCTCCCGAGGTTTTCACGATGCGCGTCTTTAATTTCTCCGCCGGTCCCGCGGCGATGCCGGAAGAAGTGCTGCGGCAAGCCGCCGACGAGATGCTCGACTGGCACGGCAGCGGCATGAGCGTGATGGAGATGAGCCATCGCGGCAAGGAATTCATGTCGATCCACGAAGCAGCGCTCGCCGACCTGCGCGAGCTGCTCGGCGTGCCGGCGAGCCACCGGATCCTGTTTCTGCAGGGCGGCGGCATCGCGGAGAACGCGATCGTGCCGATGAACCTGCTGGGCACGCGCAAGACGGCCGATTTCGTCGTGACGGGCTCGTGGTCGCAGAAGTCGTTCAGCGAGGCGAAGAAGTACGGCACGCCGCACCTGGCCGCGACGGGCAAGACCGACGCCGGCTACACGCGTGCGCCGGGCCGGGCGGAGTGGCAGCTGTCGGACGATCCGGCCTACGTGCATCTGTGCACGAACGAGACGATCGACGGCGTCGAGACGTTCGAGATCCCCGATCTCGGCAACGTGCCGCTCGTCGCGGACGTGTCGTCGCACATCCTGTCGCGCCCGATGGACGTCGCGAAGTACGGCGTGCTGTTCGGCGGCGCGCAGAAGAACATCGGGATGGCGGGCGTCACGCTCGTGATCGTCCGCGAGGACCTGCTCGACCGTGCGCTGTCGATCTGCCCGTCGGCGTTCGACTGGAAGACGGTCGCCGCGAACAACTCGCTGTACAACACGCCGCCGACCTACGCGATCTACATCGCCGGCCTCGTGTTCCAGTGGCTGAAGCGGCAGGGCGGCCTGCAGGCCATCGAGGCCCGCAACATCGAAAAGGCGAAGCTGCTCTACGACACGATCGATGCAAGCAGCTTCTATCTGAACAAGGTCGAGCCGGCGGTGCGTTCGCGGATGAACGTGCCCTTTTTCCTGGCCGACGAAACGCGCAACGAAGACTTCCTTGCCGGCGCAAAGGCGCGCGGGCTGCTGCAGCTGAAGGGCCACAAGTCCGTCGGCGGTATGCGGGCGTCGATCTACAACGCGGTGCCGCTCGAGGGCGTGAAGACGCTCGTCGAGTACATGAAGGATTTCGAGCAGCACCGCGCCTGACGGTGGCGGTGCTGGTCAACAGCACGGCGATTACGCATGGACGACGAACTGAATTCCCGCTTGAAGCCGCTGCGCGACCGCATCGATGCGATCGACGCGCAGCTGATCGCGCTCCTGAACCAGCGTGCCGCGGTGGCGCTGGAAGTGGGCGAGGTCAAGAAGCATTACAACGCGCCGGTGTTCCGGCCGGAGCGCGAGCTGCAGGTGATCGCGCGCCTGCAGGACATGAGCGCGGGGCCGCTCGCGAGCGACCACATCAGCGCGATCTGGCGCGAGATCATGGCCGCGAGCCGCGCGCTCGAGCAGACGATCCACGTCGCGTTCCTCGGGCCGGTCGGCACGTACAGCGAACAGGCGATGTTCGAGTACTTCGGCCAGTCGATCGAAGGGCTGCCGTGCCCGTCGATCGACGAGGTGTTCCGCTCGGTCGAGGCCGGCGCCACGGCGTTCGGCATTGCGCCGGTCGAGAATTCGACCGAAGGCGCGGTGTCGCGCACGCTCGACCTGCTGCTGCAGACGCAGCTCCTGATCAGCGGCGAGCTGGCGCTGCCGATCCATCACAATCTGCTTACCCAGAGCGGCACGCTCGATGGCGTGAAGCGCGTGTGCGCACACGCGCAGGCGCTCGCGCAGTGCCAGCAATGGCTGTCGGCGAATGCGCCGAAGCTCGAGCGGCAGGCGGTCGCGAGCAACGCGGAGGCCGCGCGCCTCGCCGCGGCCGATCCGACGGTCGCGGCCATTGCCGGCGACCGCGCGGCTGCGCACTACGGCCTGCAGATCGCGTTCGCGCTGATCCAGGACGATCCGCACAACCGCACCCGTTTCGTGATCGTCGGCAAGCACCCGGCGGGGCCGAGCGGCAACGACCAGACGTCGCTGATCGTGTCGGTGAAGAACGAGCCGGGCGCGGTGTTCAAGCTGCTCGAGCCGCTCGCGCGGCACGGCGTGTCGATGACGCGCTTCGAGTCGCGTCCGGCGCGCGTCGGCACGTGGGAGTACTACTTCTACATCGACATCGAAGGGCACCGGGACGACGCGTCGGTTGCGGCGGCGCTGACGGAACTCGGCCAGAAGGCTGCGTTCCTGAAGATTCTCGGCTCGTATCCGCGCGCGCGCTGATGCGGCCCGTGCGGCCTGCGCCGTCACGGCGCGGGTCGCGCCGAAGCAGGCAAGGCAGGCCGGTCTGGGCTGCCGAGGGCGGGGCGGGCGGTGTCCGGCGCGGTGTGCGCGCCGGTTGCCGGGCCACCCGGAATCTGGACTCCCGCGTGGCGCGGCATCGGCCGCCCCGCGTAACTTGGCTCTTGTCGTGTCAGGCTTTGCATTCAACAAACTGGTCATCTTCGGCGTCGGCCTGATCGGCGGCTCGCTCGCCCGCGCGCTGCGCGAGCGCACGCCGGGCGATGCGGGCGAGATCGTCGGCGTCGGGCGCTCGCCGGCATCGGTCGCGCGGGCGCTCGCACTCGGCGTGATCGATCGCGCCGCGGCGCTCGACGACGATGTTCAACTGCGCGACGCGCTCGCCGGTGCCGATCTGGTGCTGCTGGCCGCGCCGGTCGCACAGACGGGCCCGCTGCTCGCGCGCATCGCGCCGTGGCTCGACGACGCGACGATCGTCACCGACGCGGGCAGCACCAAGTCGGACGTCGTCGCGGCCGCGCGCGACGCGCTCGGCGCGCGCATCGCGCAGTTCGTGCCCGGCCATCCGATCGCCGGGCGCGAGTCGAGCGGCGTCGAGGCCGCGCTGCCGGACCTGTACGTCGGCCGCAATGTCGTGCTGTGCCCGCTGTCCGACAATTCGCCGGCGTCGGTCGCGCGCATCGACGCGATGTGGCGCGCGACGGGCGCCGACGTGCGGACGATGAGCGCCGCGCAGCACGATCGCGTGTTCGCGTCGGTCAGCCATCTGCCGCACGTGCTGTCGTTCGCGCTCGTCGAGCAGATTCTCGGCGAGGCGGACGCCGAACTGAAATTCTCGTATGCGGCGGGCGGATTCCGCGACTTCACGCGGATTGCCGCATCGAGTCCGGAAATGTGGCGCGACATCTGCGTCGCGAACCGTGCCGCGCTGCTCGACGAGCTCGACGGCTACACGCGTGTGCTCGCGCGGTTGCGGGCCGCGATCGACGCCGGCGACGGTGCGGCGCTCGAGGCCGTGTTCGCGCGCTCGCGCGATGCGCGTTCGGTGTGGCGGGAGCGCGGCGGCAAGGCTGCATCCGGCGAGCCGGCTCCCGGGCAGCCGACCCAAACGATCAGGAAATAACAGGAAGCTCTCATGGAATATCTCGATCTCGGCCCTTACTCCAGCGCGTCGGGCACCGTGCGTCTGCCCGGCTCGAAGAGCATTTCGAACCGCGTGCTGCTCCTCGCGGCGCTCGCCGAAGGCGAAACGACGATCACCAACCTGCTCGATTCCGACGACACGCGCGTGATGCTCGACGCGCTCGGCAAGCTCGGCGTGAAACTCGCGCGCGACGGCGACACCTGCGTCGTTACCGGCACGCGCGGCGCGTTCACCGCGAAGACGGCCGACCTGTTCCTCGGCAACGCGGGCACCGCGGTGCGGCCTCTCACGGCGGCGCTTGCGGTGAACGGCGGCGACTATCGCGTGCACGGCGTGCCGCGCATGCACGAGCGGCCGATCGGCGATCTCGTCGACGGGCTGCGGCAGATCGGCGCGCAGATCGACTACGAGCAGAACGAAGGTTTTCCGCCGCTGCGCATCAAGCCGGCATCGATCACGATCGACGCGCCGATCAGCGTGCGCGGCGACGTGTCGAGCCAGTTCCTCACCGCGCTGCTGATGACGCTGCCGCTCGTGAAGGCGAAGGACGGCCGGATCGTCGTCGAGGTCGACGGCGAGCTGATCTCGAAGCCGTACATCGAGATCACGATCAAGCTGATGGCGCGCTTCGGCGTGATCGTCGAGCGCGACGGCTGGCAGCGCTTCATCGTGCCGGCCGGGGTCCGCTACAAGTCGCCGGGGCAGATCATGGTCGAGGGCGATGCATCGTCGGCGTCGTACTTCCTCGCGGCCGGCGCGCTCGGCGGCGGGCCGCTGCGTGTCGAGGGCGTGGGACGCGCGAGCATCCAGGGCGACGTCGGCTTTGCGAACGCGCTGATGCAGATGGGCGCGAACGTGACGATGGGCGACGACTGGATCGAAGTGCGCGGTATCGGCCACGACCACGGCAAGCTCGAGCCGATCGACATGGATTTCAACCTGATTCCCGATGCGGCGATGACGATCGCGGTCGCGGCGCTGTTCGCCGACGGCCCGAGCACGCTGCGCAACATCGCGAGCTGGCGCGTGAAGGAAACCGACCGCATCGCGGCGATGGCGACCGAGCTGCGCAAGGTCGGCGCGACCGTCGAGGAAGGGCCGGACTATCTCGTCGTCACGCCGCCGGCGCAACTGACGCCGAACGCCGCGATCGACACGTACGACGATCACCGGATGGCGATGTGTTTCTCGCTCGTGAGCCTCGGTGGCGTGCCGGTGCGCATCAACGACCCGAAATGCGTCGGCAAGACGTTCCCCGACTATTTCGACCGCTTCACCGCGCTCGCGAAGGCCTGACCCTGTATTTTCGATGAAATCCAACCGACCCTTTCACCCGACCCCGGTCATCACGATCGACGGCCCGACTGCTTCCGGCAAGGGCACCGTCGCGGCGCTCGTCGCCGCCCATCTCGGCTTTCACCTGCTCGACAGCGGCGCGCTGTACCGCCTCGCCGCGCTCGCGAGCGTGCGCTACGACATCGCGGCCGAAGATGTCGACGCACTTGTGAAACTGATCGACGATCTCCACATCACGTTCCGCGAGGGCTGTGCGCAGCTCGACGGCGTCGACGTGTCGAACGACATCCGCGCGGAAGCGGTCGGCAATCGCGCGTCCGCGATCGCCGTGCATGCGCCGGTGCGCACCGCGCTCGTCGCCCGCCAGCGGGCATTCCGCAAGACGCCGGGCCTCGTCGCGGACGGCCGCGACATGGGCACCGTGATCTTCCCGGACGCCGTGCTGAAGGTGTTTCTGACGGCCAGCGTCGAGGCACGCGCGGCCAGACGGCATAAGCAATTGATGCAAAAAGGTTTTTCTGCTAATATTGAAGACTTGCTCCGGGATCTTCGTGAACGCGACGCGCGCGACAGCAATCGCGCGGCCGCACCATTGAAGCCCGCGGCAGACGCCAGGCTGCTCGATACTTCGGCGCTCTCGGTCGACCAGGCGGTCGACCAGGTGCTGCAGTGGTACCGGGTGCCCGGCCAGCCCGCCTGAGAAGGCAGGGCAGCAGTAGGTGCTTCGCGCGCAAGCGCGGAGCGTGTTTCAACCCTTAACCCCGTGTGGCTTTCGCTCTGGCCCTCATAGCCGACCATTCCGGACGGCGCGGCCCTGCGATCCATGCACAATCAGATTTTTATGTCCGACCTGCAAACCTCCAACCCGAATACCGAATCCTTTGCGGCTCTGTTCGAAGAGTCGCTGACCCGTCAAGACATGCGCGCCGGCGAAGTGATTTCCGCCGAAGTCGTGCGCGTCGACCACAACTTCGTGGTCGTCAATGCAGGCCTCAAGTCCGAGGCTTACATTCCGATCGAGGAATTCCTGAACGATCAGGGCGAGGTTGAGGTGCAGTCGGGCGATTTCGTGTCCGTCGCGATCGACGCACTCGAAAACGGCTACGGCGACACGATCCTGTCGCGCGACAAGGCGAAGCGCCTTGCATCGTGGCTGTCGCTGGAAAAGGCCCTCGACAACAACGAACTCGTCACCGGCACGATCACCGGCAAGGTGAAGGGCGGCATGACCGTGATGGTCAACGGCATCCGCGCGTTCCTGCCGGGTTCGCTGGTCGACACGCGTCCGGTCAAGGACACGACCCCGTACGAAGGCAAGACGCTCGAATTCCGCGTCATCAAGCTCGACCGCAAGCGTAACAACGTCGTGCTGTCGCGCCGCGCAGTGATCGAAGCGACCCAAGGCGAAGAGCGCGCGAAGCTGCTCGAAACGCTGAAGGAAGGCGCGATCGTCAACGGCGTGGTCAAGAACATCACCGACTACGGCGCGTTCGTCGACCTCGGCGGCATCGACGGCCTGCTGCACATCACCGACATCGCATGGCGTCGCGTGCGTCACCCGAGCGAAGTCCTGTCGGTTGGCCAGGAAGTCACCGCGAAGATCCTCAAGTTCGACCAAGAGAAGAACCGCGTCTCGCTGGGCATCAAGCAACTGGGCGACGATCCGTGGGAAGGCATCTCGCGCCGCTACCCGTCGGGCACGCGCCTGTTCGGCAAGGTCACGAACATCACCGACTACGGCGCATTCGTCGAAGTGGAATCGGGCATCGAAGGCCTGGTCCACGTGTCGGAAATGGACTGGACCAACAAGAACGTTGCACCGTCGAAGGTTGTCCAGCTGGGCGACGAAGTCGAAGTCATGGTCCTCGAGATCGACGAAGACCGTCGTCGTATCAGCCTCGGCATGAAGCAGTGCAAGGCGAATCCGTGGGATGACTTCAGCCGCAACTTCAAGAAGGGCGACAAGATCACGGGCGCGATCAAGTCGATCACCGACTTCGGCGTGTTCATCGGTCTGCCGGGCGGCATCGACGGCCTGGTCCACCTGTCGGACCTGTCGTGGAGCGAAACCGGCGAAGAGGCTGTCCGCAAGTACAAGAAGGGCGACGAAGTGGAAGCGATCGTGCTCGGCATCGACGTCGAGAAGGAACGCATTTCGCTGGGCATCAAGCAGCTCGAAGGCGACCCGTTCAGCAACTACGTTGCAATGAACGACAAGGGTTCGATCGTCGACGGCGTGGTGAAGTCGGTCGATGCGAAGGGCGCCGTCATCACCCTGACGGGTGACGTCGAAGGCTACCTGCGCGCGTCGGAAATCTCGCAAGACCGCGTGGAAGACGCTCGCAACGTGCTGAAGGAAGGCGACAAGGTCAACGCGATGGTGATCAACATCGATCGCAAGTCGCGCGGCATCAACCTGTCGATCAAGGCGAAGGATTCGGCCGAGCAGCAAGAGGCGATCCGTGGCCTGCAGTCCGACAGCAGCGCAGCGGCAACCGGCACGACGAACCTCGGCGCCCTGCTGAAGGCCAAGCTCGACGGCCAGAACCAGTAAGCCTTACGAGGTCTGCTGAAGTATGACCAAATCCGAGTTGGTCGCACAGCTGGCATCGCGATTTCCGCAACTTGTCCTCAAGGATGCGGATTTCGCGGTGAAAACGATGCTCGATGCGATGTCCGAAGCTCTGTCGAAAGGGCATCGCATCGAAATTCGGGGTTTCGGCAGCTTTGGCCTCAACCGTCGCCCGGCACGCGTTGGGCGCAACCCGAAGTCGGGGGAGAAAGTGCAGGTGCCCGAGAAGTTCGTGCCGCACTTCAAGCCCGGCAAGGAATTGCGCGAACGCGTCGACGGCCGGGCCGGCGAACCGTTGAAGGCCGAGGATCCGGACGACGATCGTTGAACGTCATCCGGCCTGTCTGGAACTCATCCGGCAAAGGCTGAAGAAGAGCGCCCCTCGCGGGCGCTTTTTTCATTTTTGCGCAAGCATTCGATGCGTGGCGACGCGCGCGCGCGCAACGGATGCGCTGCCGCAGAAACGCATCCTTTACAATACGGGTCGATTCGGCGTGGCGAAGGGGAGTCGCGTGCGTCGCGGCAAATTCTCAATCAAGAGAGGGGCTTCATGAAATTGATCGTCTGGCTGATCCGGGTATTGGTGTTCGTGCTGTTGCTGGTGCTCGCATTGGCCAATACGCAAACCGCGACGCTGAATTTCCTCGCCGGGTACGCCTGGCAAGCTCCGTTGATCCTGATCGGTCTCGCCTTCTTCGCGGTTGGCCTGGCGGCCGGCCTGCTGTCCGCGCTGCCCGCGATCTTCCGCATGCGCTTCGAGAACGGGCGCCTGAAGCGCGATCTGCGCGCGGCGCGCGAAACCCCGGCCGTCGTCGACCAACCGCCGATGCCGCCGGTCATTTAACGACCCCGTGAGCCGCGCGAAAAGCCGCGCGGTTTTCGTTTCCGCTTCGATATTTCGCATGGATCTGGATTTCTGGTGGCTGCTCGCGATTCCGGTCGCTTTCGCGCTTGGCTGGGCCGCATCACGCTATGACCTGAAGAATCTGCTGTCGGAGAGCGCCAATCTGCCGCGCTCGTATTTCCGTGGCCTGAATTTTCTGTTGAACGAACAACCCGACAAGGCGATCGACGCGTTCATCGAGGTCGCGAAGCTCGACCCCGAAACGGTCGAACTGCACTTCGCACTCGGCAACCTGTTCCGCCGCCGCGGCGAGACGGACCGCGCGATCCGCGTGCATCAGAACCTGCTGAGCCGCACCGACCTGCCCGTCAACGAGCGCGACCATGCGCTGTACGAACTCGGCCAGGATTTCCTGAAGGCCGGCCTGCTCGATCGCGCGGAAGAGACCTTCCACATGCTGGCCGACGGCGACCGTGCGCTCGGCGCGCAGCGCGCGCTGCTGACGATCTACGAGATCGAGAAGGAATGGAACAAGTCGATCGAAACCGCGAAGCGCATCGAGTCGATGGGCGCGGGCGCGCTCGGCACCGAGATCGCGCAGTTCCATTGCGAGCTCGCGCAGGAGGCGCTGCAGCGCAAGAACGGCGCGGCTGCCGCGGAGCAACTGCGGCTCGCGCTGGTCGCGAATCCGCAGAACGTCCGTGCGACGATCCTGTCCGGCGACGCGGCGGCGGCAGCGGCGGGCGATCATGCGGGCGCGATCGGGCACTGGAAGCGCGTCGAGGCGCAGAACCCAGCCTACCTGCCGCTCGTCGCGGACAAGCTGATGAAGGCGTACGCCGCGCTCGACCGGGCCGGCGAAGGCGCGGAGCTGCTGATGGGCTACGTCGACCGCTATGCGTCTAACGACCTGCTCGAGATCGCGTACCAGCACATCGCCGGATTGCGCGGGCAGGACGCCGCGCACACGCTCGCGCGCACGCAGATGGAGAAGTCGCCGAACCTGTCGGGCATGCTGCACCTGCTCGATGCGCAGATCGCGTCGGCCGACGAACCGCGCCGTAAGGAGCTTGAAATGATGCGTGCGCTGATCAAGCAGCGCACCAAAAATCTGCCACGGTATACGTGCCAGAATTGCGGTTTCCGGGCACGGCTCTTTTACTGGCAGTGCCCCGGCTGCAGCGGTTGGGAAACCTATGCGCCGCGCCGCGTCGAACCTGTCGTGCCGAACTGATCGGCGCCGGCGGGGCGAACGCGATGCGGACGCCGCCGGGTCCGGCCCGGCGGCCAAGTTAGTCATTCACCGGGAACCATTACCGGAACATCTATGAAAATCACCATCATCGGCACCGGGTACGTCGGTCTCGTCACGGGCTCCTGCCTCGCGGAAATCGGTCACGACGTCTTCTGTCTCGACGTCGATCCGCGCAAGATCGACATCCTGAACAACGGCGGCATGCCGATTCACGAGCCCGGTCTGCTCGACATCATCGCGCGCAACCGCGCGGCGGGGCGCCTGCGCTTCTCGACCGATGTCGAGGCGAGCGTCGCGCACGGCGAGATCCAGTTCATCGCGGTCGGCACGCCGCCCGACGAAGACGGCTCCGCCGACCTGCAATACGTGCTCGAGGCGGCGCGCAACATCGGCCGCCACATGACCGGCTTCAAGGTGATCGTCGACAAGTCGACCGTGCCGGTCGGCACCGCGCAGCGCGTGCGCGGCGTGGTCGACGAGGCGCTGGCCGCGCGCGGCCTCGCGGGCAGCGTCGCGCACCGCTTCTCGGTCGTGTCGAATCCGGAATTCCTGAAGGAAGGCGCGGCGGTCGAGGACTTCATGCGTCCGGACCGGATCATCATCGGCGTCGACGACGACGAGGTGGGCGTGATCGCGCGCGAGAAGATGAAGAAGCTGTACGCGCCGTTCAACCGCAATCACGAGCGCACGATCTACATGGACGTGCGTTCCGCGGAGTTCGCGAAGTACGCGGCGAACGCGATGCTCGCGACGCGCATCTCGTTCATGAACGAGATGTCGAACCTGGCCGACAAGGTCGGTGCCGACATCGAGGCCGTGCGGCGCGGGATCGGCTCCGATCCGCGCATCGGCTATCACTTCCTGTATGCGGGCGTCGGCTACGGCGGCTCGTGCTTCCCGAAGGACGTGCAGGCGCTGATCCGCACCGCGGGCGAGAACGGCCAGCCGCTGCACATCCTCGAAGCGGTCGAGGCGGCCAACCACGCGCAGAAGAGCGTGCTGATCGGCAAGATCGAGCAGCGCTTCGGCGCGGATCTGAGCGGCCGCGAGTTCGCGGTCTGGGGCCTCGCGTTCAAGCCGAACACCGACGACATGCGCGAGGCGCCGAGCCGCCGGCTGATCGCCGCGCTGCTCGAGCGCGGCGCGACGGTGCGCGCGTACGATCCGGTCGCGATCGAAGAGGCGCAGCGCGTGTTCGCGATGGATCTCGGCGCGGATCCGGACGCGCTGTCGCGCCTGCATTTCGTCGACACGCAGGACGTGGCGGTGACCGGCGCGGATGCGCTCGTGATCGTCACCGAGTGGAAGGAATTCAGGAGCCCCGATTTCGCGCGCCTGAAGGCGGAACTGAAGGCGCCGGTGATCTTCGACGGGCGCAACCTGTACGAGCCGGACGCGATGGCCGAGCTCGGCATCGACTACTACGCGATCGGGCGTCCGTATGTCGACCCCCAGACCGTTTCCCGTGGATGACCGCACGATGAACGCCCCCCGTGAAGTCGGCCCGGTGCCGCGCGAGCAGATCGCGCGCTCGCGCGTGCTCGTCGTCGGCGACGTGATGCTCGACCGCTACTGGTTCGGCAACGTCGACCGCATCTCGCCGGAAGCGCCGGTGCCGGTCGTGCACGTACAGCGCCAGGAAGAGCGCCTCGGCGGCGCGGCGAACGTCGCGCGCAACGCGGTGACGCTCGGCGGCCAGGCCGGGCTGCTGTGCGTCGTCGGTTGCGACGAGCCGGGCGAGCGGATCGTCGAGCTGCTCGGCACGAGCGGCGTGACGCCGCATCTCGAGCGCGATCGGGCGCTGCCGACGACGATCAAGCTGCGCGTGCTCGCGCGCCAGCAGCAGCTGCTGCGCGTCGACTTCGAGGCGACGCCGACGCACGAGGTGCTGCTCGCGGGGCTCGCGCGCTTCGACGCGCTGCTGCCGCAGCACGACGTGATCCTGATGTCGGACTACGCGAAGGGCGGCCTCACGCACGTGACGACGATGATCGCGAAGGCGCGCGCGGCCGGCAAGCCCGTGCTCGTCGATCCGAAGGGCGACGACTGGGAACGCTATCGCGGCGCGTCGCTGATCACGCCGAACCGCGCCGAACTGCGCGAGGTGGTCGGGCAATGGAAATCGGAAGAAGACCTGCATGAGCGGGTCGCGAAGCTGCGTGCGTCGCTCGATATCGACGCGCTGCTGCTCACGCGCTCGGAGGAGGGCATGACGCTGTTCTCCGGTGCGGGCGAGTTGCACGCGTCGGCGCTGGCGCGCGAAGTGTTCGACGTGTCCGGCGCGGGCGACACGGTGATCGCGACGGTCGCGACGATGCTCGGCGCGGGCGTGCCGCTCGTCGACGCGGTCGTGCTCGCGAATCGCGCGGCGGGGATCGTGGTCGGCAAGCTCGGCACCGCCACGGTCGACTACGACGAACTGTTTCACTGAGCGCATGCGCGCGGCGCGCCGAGCGCGCCGTGCGCTGCCTCGCCACTTTTTTCAGGCAGGACGACCATGACCCTCATCGTCACCGGCGCGGCCGGTTTCATCGGCGCGAACATCGTCAAGGCGCTCAACGAGCGCGGCGAGACGCGCATCATCGCGGTCGACAATCTGACGCGCGCGGACAAGTTCCGGAACCTCGTCGATTGCGAGATCGACGACTATCTCGACAAGACCGAATTCGTCGAGCGCTTCGCGCGCGGCGATTTCGGCAAGGTGCGTGCGGTGTTCCACGAAGGCGCGTGTTCGGACACGATGGAACACGACGGCCGCTACATGATGGACAACAACTTCCGCTACAGCCGTGCGGTGCTCGATGCGTGCCTCGCCCAGGGCACGCAGTTCCTGTACGCATCGTCGGCGGCGATCTACGGCGGCTCGACGCGCTTCGTCGAGGAGCGCGAGGTCGAGGCGCCGCTCAACGTGTACGGCTATTCGAAGTTCCTGTTCGACCAGGTGATCCGCCGCGTGCTGCCGAGCGCTAAGAGCCAGATCGCCGGCTTCCGCTACTTCAACGTGTACGGCCAGCGCGAGACGCACAAGGGCCGGATGGCGTCGGTCGCGTTCCACAACTTCAACCAGTTCCGCGCGGAAGGCAAGGTCAAGCTGTTCGGCGAATACAACGGCTATGCGCCCGGCGAGCAGACGCGCGACTTCGTGTCGGTCGAGGATGTCGCGAAGGTCAACCTGTTCTTCTTCGATCATCCGGAGAAGTCGGGCATCTTCAACCTCGGCACCGGCCGTGCGCAGCCGTTCAACGACATCGCGACGTCGGTGGTCAACACGCTGCGCGCACTCGACAGCCTGCCGCCGCTGACGCTCGCGCAACAGGTCGAGCAGGGCTTGATCGAATACGTGCCGTTCCCGGACGCGCTGCGCGGCAAGTACCAGTGCTTCACGCAGGCGGACCAGACGAAGCTGCGCGCGGCCGGCTACGATGCGCCGTTCCTGACGGTGCAGGAAGGCGTCGACCGTTACGTACGTTGGCTGTCCGGCCAGGTGTAAGCCGGCGCGTCGATTCCTTAGACTGGGTCTCACGGTCGGCGGCCGCCGGCCGTTTTCAATTGGAGATCCGGGAATGATCAAGAAATGGTTCGCTGCGGCGGCCCTGTTCGGCGCGATCGCGTCGGCGTGGGCGGCCGTCGACGTCAATGCCGCGAGCGAGGATGCGCTCGTCGGCATCAAGGGCATCGGGCCCGCGAGGGCCAAGGCGATCCTCGACGAACGCAATGCGCGGGGGCCGTTCAAGAATGCCGACGACCTCGCGGCACGCGTGAAGGGGATGGGCGGCCACACCGTCGAGCGCCTGCAGCGCGAAGGGCTCACGGTTGGCGCGGCGCCGCCGGCTGGCGCGGTGAAATCCGCGGCAGCGCCGGGCGCGGCGGCCACCGCGACAGCGGCGGCCAAGCCCGGCGCTGCGCGCGCCGCACAGAAATAGCGTTCTAGCGATCGCGTTCGCGAGCCGGACGCACAGGCTCCTTCAGCCGTCGTCGTTGCGACGGGTTTCCCGCGGCGTGCCGCGGG
The DNA here is from genome assembly GCF_004343775.1 of Burkholderia sp. SRS-46. Taxonomy (GTDB): domain Bacteria; phylum Pseudomonadota; class Gammaproteobacteria; order Burkholderiales; family Burkholderiaceae; genus Burkholderia. The sequence goes on from NZ_PTXL01000001.1 coordinate 335,741, forward strand.
TTTTTTGCGTGGCGATGCCGCGTGCACGGCGTCGCCGGGCGCCGGTATTCCATCGCGGCGATGGGGGTAGACGGCGCGCGCTGCGTCGCTGGTTTACAATCGATCGATTGATCAGCCTCGCACTCACGGTACCCCCATGGCTTACAAAACTATCGAAGACACGATCGGCAACACACCGCTCGTGCAACTGGTCCGCCTGCCCGATGACGAGATTCGCGCGCGCAACAACGTGATTCTCGCGAAGCTGGAAGGCAACAATCCGGCGGGGTCCGTGAAGGATCGTCCGGCGCTGTCGATGATCCGCAAGGCCGAGCAGCGTGGCCGCATCAAGCCGGGCGACACGCTGATCGAAGCGACGAGCGGCAACACCGGCATCGCGCTCGCGATGGCCGCGGCGATCCGCGGCTACAAGATGGTGCTGATCATGCCGGAGGACCTGTCGGTCGAGCGCCGTCAGAGCATGGCCGCGTACGGCGCGGAAATCATCCTCACGCCGGTGAAGGGCGGGATGGAGCTGGCGCGCGATCTCGCGGAGCAGATGCAGCGCGAAGGCAAGGGCGTGATCCTCGACCAGTTCGCGAACCTCGACAACCCGCTCGCGCACTACGAAGCGACGGGGCCGGAAATCTGGCGCGACACGGAAGGCCGCATCACGCACTTCGTTTCGGCGATGGGCACGACCGGCACGATCATGGGCGTGTCGCAGTACCTGAAGGAGCGTAACGAGAAGGTCGAGATCGTCGGCGCGCAACCGGAAGACGGCTCGCGTATCCCGGGTATCCGCAAATGGCCGGAAGCCTATCTGCCGAAGATTTTCGATCGCAGCCGGGTCGACCGCGTCGAGAACGTGAGCCAGGCGGCATCCGAGGCGATGGCGCGCAAGCTCGCGGCCGTCGAAGGCATCTTCGCGGGCATTTCGTCGGGCGGCGCGTGCGAAGTCGCGATGCGCATCGCGCGGCAGGTCGAGAATGCGACGATCGTGTTCATCATCTGCGACCGCGGCGACCGCTATTTGTCGACGGGCGTGTTCCCCGCATAAGCGACATCGTTCGCACCCGGAAAAATAGCGCCGCATGCGGCGCTATTTTTTCGTGCGTGGTGCTTACCTTACTGCGGTGCCTGCGCGCTCGAGTCGGCGGGGGCGAGCGCGCCGCTCGCTTCCATCTGCGCCTTCACGCTCTCGCCGAGCTGGTAGACCGCAAGCGCATAGAAGAAGCTGCGGTTGTAGCGCGTCAGCACGTAGAAATTCTTGAGCCCGAGCATGTATTCGGTCGCGCGCCCCGGCGACGGCAGATCGACGACGGTCACCGGCGTGTCCGCCTCGCCGGCCACGCTGATCGACGGTTCGTTGAGCGTCAGGCCCGCGCGCAGCAGTTGCGACAGCGCCCAGTGCGGTTCCGGCTGCCCGTCTGCCGCCGCTTGCGCGATGCCCTGGCTGCCCATGTCGGGCGCGATCTGCCAGACCACCGGGCGGTCGGTTTCCCAGCCGTGCTGCTTCAGGTAGTTCGCGACGCTGCCGATCGCATCGGCCGGGCTGTTGCGCAGGTCGACGTGGCCGTTGCCTTCGAAATCGACCGCATATTCGCGGATGCTGCTCGGCAGGAACTGCGGGATGCCGATCGCGCCCGTGTACGAGCCGAGCACGGTCGTCGGGTCGAGCTGGTTGTCGCGCGTCCAGACGAGGAAATCCTCGAGGTTCTTGCGGAACGTCGCCTGGCGGCTGTCGCGGTTCGGCGTGTCCGGATAGTCGAAGGTGAGCGTCGTGAGCGCGTCGAGCACGCGGAAGTTGCCCATGTAGCGGCCATAGATCGTCTCGACGCCGATGATGCCGACGATCACCTCCGGCGGCACGCCGAATTGCTCCGACGCGCGCTGCAGCGTCGCCTGGTTCGCCTTCCAGAACTTCACGCCCGCATTGATGCGGATCGGCTCGATGAAGCGCGACCGGTACACCCGCCAGTTCTTGACCGACGGCGTCGGCGCGGGCTTCACGAGCTTGACCGCGGTGGCCGAGTAGCTCACGCGCGAGAACAGCGCGCGCAGGCTGGCCCGATCGAAGGCATGCCGGCTCGTCATCTCGTCGATGAACGCGTCGACCTGCGTATTGTTCGCGTAGCGCTGCGGGACGATCTCTTCCTCGAAGGTCTGTCCTGGCGCCGCCTGTTGCGATTGGGCCTGCGCAACGAGCTTGCCGGCGGGCTTTGCCGGCTTCGTCTGCGCGCCGGCCGATGCGGCGCAGAGGGCGGCGGCGAGGGCGGCGGCAACGAACGGGAGACGGAGGCGGGGCAGTGCGGCGAGGGATGCGGCAGGCTTGTTGAAATTCATGACGAACCGGGTCGGACAGGGCGAAAGTGTTCGGCGCAGTATACCCGACGCATCCGACGCATCGGGGCGGGCCGGCCTTCCGTTGTGGTAAGTTAGCGGCGAATTCGCGACAGACGATGGACCTTATCGATGGAGACCTGCGGCGCGCTCGCGCCGCGGACGACGCTTATGGCAACCGCCTTTTATACGCACCCCGACTGCATGCTGCACGAGATGGGGGAATGGCATCCGGAATGCCCGGCCCGGCTGTCGGCGATCCAGGACCAGCTGATCGCCAGCCGCATCGACGACTTGATCGCGCACGAGACCGCGCCGTTCGCGAGCGAAGTGGCGCTCGCGCGCGTGCATACGCAGGCGCACATCGACTACATCCGGAGCATGACGCCGGTCGACGGCTACGTCGAAATCGATCCCGATACGCTGATGAACCGCGACACGTGGCGCGCGGCAATGCGCGCGGCCGGCGCCGCGATCGCGGCGACCGACGCGGTGATCGAGGGGCGCTACGACAACGCGTTCTGCAGCGTGCGGCCGCCTGGCCATCACGCGGAGCCGGCGCGCGCGATGGGCTTCTGCTTCTTCAACAACGTCGCGATCGCGGCGCGGCATGCGCTCGACGTGCACGGGCTCGAGCGCGTTGCGATCGTCGACTTCGACGTGCATCACGGCAACGGTACCGAAGCGGCGTTCGCGAACGACGAGCGCGTGCTGATGTGCAGCTTCTTCCAGCATCCGCTGTATCCGTTCTCGGGCGCCGAGCACCAGGCGCCGAACATGGTCAACCTGCCGATGCCCGCGCGCAGCAACGGGATGGCGATCCGCGAGGCGGTCGACATGTTCTGGCTGCCGCGTCTCGAAGCGTTCAAGCCGCAGATGCTGTTCGTGTCGGCGGGCTTCGACGCGCATCGCGAGGACGATATCGGCGGCCTCGGTCTCGTCGAGGCCGACTTCGAATGGCTGACCGCACAGGTCGTCGATATCGCGCGCCGTCACGCGCAGGGCCGCATCGTCAGCTGCCTCGAGGGCGGCTACAACCTGTCCGCGCTCGGGCGCAGCGTCGTCGCGCATCTGCGCGTGCTGGCCGGCATCTGACGCCGCGCCGCCGCGATCAGCGCAGCGGCGCGCGCGCGTGGATCCACGCGGTCAGCGCGCCGATCACGCGATCGCGTTCGAGATCGTTCATCGTCTCGTGGAAACCGCCTTCGTACAGCGTGAGCGTGCGATCGGGCGAGCCGACGCGTGCGCCGAACGCGCGGCTGCCGTCGGGCTCGGTCAGCTTGTCCTCGGTGCCGTGATAGACGAGCACCGGCACGCGCAGCGCGGCGCGGCCGCGTTCGATGCGCGCCATCGCATCGAGGATCTCGGCGCCGGTGCGCGCGGGCACCGCTGCGTGGTGCACGAGCGGATCGGTGCGGTTGGCCTCGACTACCGCCGGATCGCGCGACAGCAGCGCGGGATCGATCCGGATCGCCGGAAAGGTCGGCCACACGCGGCTGATGACGCGGCTCACCGCCAGCATCCAGCGCGGCACGTCGCGGCCCGGCGCCAGCGCGGGGCTCGACAGCACGAGGCCCGCCAACGCGCGGCCGCGCGCCGCCGCGCGCTCGATCGCATACAGCGCCGCGATCGCGCCGCCCATGCTGTGCCCCATCAGGAACAGCGGCGCGTTGCCGCGCGCGGCTTCGTCGACGAGTGCATCCGCGTCGTTCAGGTAGTCGTCGAAGCGCTCGACCCACACGCGCTTGCCCGGCGACTGGCCGTGCCCGCGCAGGTCGACGGCGAGCACGTCGATGCCGGCCACGTTCAGGCGCGCGGCGAGCGCATCGTAGCGTCCCGCGTGCTCGGCGAGGCCATGCACGAGCGCAACCGCCGCGCGCGGCGCGGTAGCGCCGTCGCCGGCCGGCCAGCGGTAGGACGCCAGCTCCAGCCCGTCGGCGGTGCGCAGCCGTCCCATGCGCGGCGGGTGCGACGCGGGCGGGGCGGAGGCGGGTGCGGCAGCCGGGCTCGGGGTGGCGGTCATCTGGCGTGTCTCCTTCGTTCGTTGGTATTCGTGTTCCCGATCATAGACGGCGCGCTCCGGCGGCGCGCCAGCGCTGCCCTCTAATTTCGTGTGGTTATGAAAAGATCGAAATCGATTATTAAGTGGAATTAGCGGATTGCGGTAGAATCGCCGCCTATTCCAGACCAGATGCATCGGCGGCCGACTGGCGGGGCCTGCACAGGCAGCTCCCCAGCCGTCCGCCGTTTTGTTTACATGATCGAATTACGCAATCTGTCACAGCGCTTCCCGGGGCCGAATGGATGGGTCGAGGCGCTGCACAACGTCAACCTGACCGTTCCCCAGGGCGAGGTGTTCGGCATCATCGGCCGCAGCGGCGCCGGCAAGAGCACGCTCGTGCGCACCATCAACCTGCTGACCCGGCCGACCGAAGGCAATGTCGTCGTCGGCGGGCGCGACCTGACGCTGCTGCCCGCGCGCGCGCTGCGTGAAGCACGCCGCGAGATCGGCATGATCTTCCAGCACTTCAACCTGCTGTCGTCGCGCACGGTGTTCGATAACGTCGCGCTGCCGCTCGAGCTGGCCGGCGCGAGCCGCGCCGACATCGAGGCCGCGGTGCTGCCGTTGCTCGACCTCGTCGGGCTGTCCGCGCAGAAGGATCGCTATCCGGCGCAGATCAGCGGTGGCCAGAAGCAGCGTGTCGGCATTGCGCGCGCGCTCGCGAGCAAGCCGAAGGTGCTGCTGTCCGACGAAGCGACGTCGGCGCTCGACCCGGAAACGACCCGCGCGATCCTCGACCTGCTGAAGCGCATCAACCGCGAGCTCGGCCTGACGATCGTGCTGATCACGCACCAGATGGAAGTGATCAAGCAGGTATGCGACCGCGTCGCGGTGCTCGACGCGGGGCGCGTGGTCGAGGAAGGCAAGGTGATCGACGTGTTCCTGCAGCCGCGCCACGAAGTGACGCGCGCGCTGATTGGCGACGTGATCGCGCAAGAGCTGCCGCCCGCGCTGAAGGCGCGCGTGGCCGAGCGGCTCAAGACCGGCGACGGCCACCTGCTGCGCCTCGCGTTCACGGGTTCGGGCGTCGACCAGCCGATCCTGTCGGAGACGATCCGCCGCTACGAGCTCGATTTCAACATCCTGCACGGCCAGATCGACGAGATCCAGGGCCAGGCGTTCGGTTCGCTCGCGGTGCTCGCGGGCGGCGAGCCGGGCAAGGTCGGACAGGCGCTCGCGTTCCTGCGCGAGCAAGGCGTGGTGGTGGAGGAGCTTTCGTATGTTGAGTGAAATGTTCGACATGTTCGTGCAGTCGTTCTGGGAGACGCTGATCATGGTCGGCATCTCGGGCGTGGTCGGCGCGCTCGTCGGGCTGCCGCTCGGCGTGCTGCTGTACCTGACCGACCGCCAGGGCGTGCTGCAGAACCTCGCGGTGAACCGCGTGCTCGGCGGTGTCGTGAACGCGGTGCGTTCGACGCCGTTCATCATCCTGCTGGTCGCGGTGATCCCGTTCACGCGGCTCGTCACCGGTTCGTCGATCGGCACCGCCGCGGCGGTCGTGCCGCTGACGCTCGCGGCCGCGCCGTTCATCGCGCGGCTCGTCGAGACGGCGCTGCGCGAAGTGGACCGCGGGCTGATCGAGGCAGCGCAATCGATGGGCGCGACGACCTCGCAGATCGTTTTCAAGGTGCTGCTGCCGGAATCGCTGCCGGGCGTCGTCGCCGGGCTGACGATCACCTTCGTGTCGCTGGTCGGCTATTCGGCGATGGCCGGTGCGATCGGCGGCGGCGGGCTGGGCGATCTCGGCATCCGCTACGGCTACCAGCGTTACCTGCCGGAAGTGATGTGGACGGTGGTCGCGATCCTGATCGTGTTCGTGCAGCTGGTGCAGTCGTTCGGCGACTGGCTCGTGCGGCGGCTCAGCCACAAATAAGACGACATTTGGCGTGTTAGGGGGATGACGATGCAACGACGATTCATGCTGAAGCTGGCGGCGGCGCTCGGCGCTGCCGCGCTGTTCGCGACGGGCGCGCAGGCCCGGGCGGAGACCATCAAGGTCGGCGTCACGGGCGGCCCGCACGCGCAGGTGATGGAGGCGGTGAAGAAGGTCGCGGCGAAGAGCGGCCTCGACATCCGGATCATCGAGTTCTCCGACTATGTGCAGCCGAACGCGGCGCTCGCCGCCGGCGACCTCGACGCGAACAGCTACCAGCACGATCCGTATCTGCAGGCGCAGGTGAAGGACCGTGGCTACAAGCTGATCAAGGTGGCCGAGACGGTGACGTTCCCGATGGGCGTCTACTCGAAGCGCGTGAAGTCGCTGGCCGAGCTGAAGCCGGGCGCGCGCGTCGCGATCCCGAACGATCCGACGAATGGCGGCCGCGCGCTGCTGTTGCTGCAGAAGCAGGGCGTGCTGAAACTGCGCGCGGATGCGGGGCTGAAGGCGACGCCCCTCGACATCGTCGACAATCCGAGGAAGCTGAAGATCGTCGAGCTCGATGCGGCGCAGATCCCGCGCTCGCTCGGCGACGTCGACGCGGCTGCGATCAACACCAACTTCGCGATGGAAGCGGGGTTGAAGCCCAAACAGGACGCGATCGCGATCGAGGGCCCGAACGGCCCGTACGCAAACATCATCGCGATCCGCGAGGCTGACAGGAACAAGCCGTGGGTCGCGAAGCTGATCGCGGCCTATCATTCGGCCGACGTGAAGCAGTACATCGAAGGCAGGTTCGGCGGCGCGGTCATCGCCGCCTGGTAACGGGCGGTGCACGGGGCGCCCGGCGGCGATTAGAGTCGATGATCGAAAACCCGGGCTTTGCGTCCGGGTTTTTTCTCTTTTAAAATAGAACGACCGTTCGCTATCATTGGCGCGTCGCCAAGAAGCGGTATCCTCGACATCCACGATGGATGGGTCCGCTTGGCCGCGCAGTCACGAGGCCTCGCTATAAAATGGCCTCTGGTCGTATTCGTAACTTTGGAGCGTGTGCATGAAAATCCTGGTGCCAGTGAAAAGAGTGGTCGATTACAACGTGAAGGTCCGCGTGAAGTCGGACAACACGGGGGTCGACATTGCGAACGTGAAGATGTCGATGAACCCGTTCGATGAAATCGCCGTTGAAGAAGCCGTGCGCCTGAGGGAAGCGGGTGTGGCGACCGAAGTGGTGGCGGTGTCGGTGGGCGTCGCGCAAGCGCAGGAAACGCTGCGTACGGCGCTGGCGATCGGCGCGGATCGCGCGATCCTCGTCGAGTCGAACGACGGCGTCGAGCCGCTCGGCGTCGCGAAGATTTTGAAAGCGCTGGTCGACAAGGAACAGCCTTCGCTCGTGATCCTCGGCAAGCAGGCGATCGACGACGATTCGAACCAGACCGGGCAAATGCTCGCCGCGCTGGCCGGCCTGTCGCAGGCGACGTTTGCGTCGAAGGTTGTTGTTGCGGATGGCAAGGCGACGGTGTCGCGTGAAGTGGATGGCGGCGCGGAAACCCTGTCGCTTCGGTTGCCGGCGGTGATCACCACCGATCTGCGCCTGAACGAGCCACGCTACGTGACGCTGCCGAACATCATGAAGGCGAAGAAGAAGCCGCTGGAAACCGTGAAGCCGGAAGACCTTGGCGTGGATGTTGCGCCGCGCCTGAAGACGCTGAAGGTGGTCGAGCCACCGAAGCGCGCGGCCGGCGTGAAGGTGCCGGACGTGAAGACGCTGGTCGAGAAGCTGAAGACCGAAGCCAAGGTGCTGTAAGAGGGAGCGGAAAGACATGACGATTCTGGTGATTGCCGAGCACGACAATGCGTCGCTCAAGGTTGCGACGCTGAACGCGGTGGCGGCCGCACGGAAGATTGACGGCGATATTCACGTGCTGGTTGCGGGCTACAACGCGCAAGGCGCGGCCGATGCGGCGGCGAAGATCGCGGGCGTTTCGAAGGTGCTGCTGGCCGACGCGCCGCAACTGGCTGACGGTCTCGCGGAAAACGTCGAAGCGACCGCGTTGAACGTCGCGAAGGATTACTCGCACATCCTGTTTCCGGCCACCGCGTACGGCAAGACCATCGCGCCACGCATCGCCGCGAAGCTGGACGTCGCGCAGATTTCCGACATCACGGCCGTGGTCAGTGTCGACACGTTCGAACGTCCGATCTACGCGGGTAATGCAATCGCCACGGTGCAATCGAGCGACCCGATCAAGGTGATCACGGTGCGCGCGACGGGCTTCGACCCGGTGGCGGCGGTTGGCGGCAGCGCAGCGGTCGAGAAGATCGACGCGGCGGCGGATGCGGGCAAGTCGCAATTCGTGAGCCGCGAAGTGACGAAGCTGGACCGTCCGGAACTCACCAGCGCGAGCATCATCGTGTCGGGTGGCCGAGGTCTGGGCAGCGGCGAGAATTACACGAAGGTGCTGGAGCCGCTGGCGGACAAGCTGCAAGCGGCACTCGGCGCCTCGCGCGCGGCAGTCGACGCGGGCTACGTGCCGAACGACTACCAGGTCGGCCAGACCGGCAAGATCGTCGCGCCGCAGCTGTACATCGCGGTGGGCATCTCGGGTGCGATCCAGCACCTGGCCGGCATGAAGGATTCGAAGGTGATCGTCGCGATCAACAAGGATCCGGAAGCGCCGATCTTCAGCGTGGCCGACTACGGCCTCGTCGGCGACCTGTTCACGCTCGTGCCGGAACTCGTGAGCGAACTGGGCTGATGCGGCGTGATGCGCCGCAGCTGATGCTTCAGCGGTAAGCACACGATACGAGGGGCGCGACGAGCGCCCCTTTTTTTACGCCATAAGCAGAAGAAGGAGGAGCAACGATGAGCTACATCGCCCCCGTCAAGGACATGCTGTTCGTGCTGAAGGAACTCGCCGGCATCGACGCCGTTGCGCAGTTGCCGGGCTTCGAGGACGCGGGTTTCGACACCGCGCAGGCCGTGCTCGACGAATCCGCGAAATTCTGCGGCGAAGTGCTGGCGCCGCTGAACGTCGACGGCGATCGCAACCCGAGCAGCTGGAAGGACGGCGTGGTGACCGCGACGCCGGGCTTCAAGGAAGCGTTCCGCCAGTTCGTCGAAGGCGGCTGGCAGGGGCTGCAGCATCCGGCCGAATACGACGGCCAGGGCCTGCCGAAGCTGATCGCGACGCCGTGCATCGAGATGCTGAACGCGTCGAACCTGTCGTTCGCGCTGTGTCCGCTGCTGACCGACGGCGCGATCGAGGCGCTGCTGACCGCGGGCACCGAGGAACAGAAGCAGCGCTACGTGCCGAAGCTGATCTCCGGCGAATGGACCGGCACGATGAACCTGACCGAGCCGCAGGCGGGCTCCGACCTCGCGATGGTGCGCTCGCGCGCCGAGCCGCAGGGCGACGGGTCGTACAAGGTGTTCGGCACCAAGATCTTCATCACGTGGGGCGAGCACGACATGGCCGAGAACATCGTCCACCTCGTGCTGGCGCGCACGCCGAACGCGCCGGAAGGCGTGAAGGGCATTTCGCTGTTCATCGTGCCGAAGTTCCTGGTCAACGAAGACGGCTCGCTGGGCGCGCGCAACGACGTGCACTGCGTGTCGATCGAGCACAAGCTTGGCATCAAGGCGAGCCCGACGGCGGTGCTGCAGTACGGCGACCACGGCGGCGCGATCGGCTACCTGGTCGGCGAGGAGAATCGCGGGCTCGAATACATGTTCATCATGATGAACGCGGCGCGCTTCGGCGTCGGGATGCAGGGGATCGGCGTGGCCGACCGTGCGTACCGGAAGGCGGCGGAATTCGCGAAGGAGCGGGTGCAGAGCCGGCCGGTGGATGGCTCGGCGAAGCAGTCGGTGACGATCATCCACCACCCGGACGTGCGCCGGATGCTCGGCACGATGCGCGCGCTGACGGAAGGCGCGCGGGCGCTGTCGTACGTGGCGGCGGCGCACAGCGACATTGCCCACCGCCATTCGGACGAGGCGACGCGTGCGCGTCATCAGGCAATCTACGAATATCTGGTGCCGGTCGTGAAGGGCTGGAGCACGGAGATGGTGAACGACGTGGCGAGCCTGGGCGTGCAGGTGCACGGCGGGATGGGCTTCATCGAGGAGACGGGCGCGGCGCAGTACTACCGCGATGCGCGGATCCTGGCGATCTACGAAGGCACGACGGCGATCCAGGCGAACGACCTGGTCGGGCGCAAGACGGTGCGCGACGGCGGCGCGGTGGCGAAGGCGCTGATCGGCGAGATCGGTCAGACGGCCGAAGCGCTGGGGAAGCTGGACGGCGCGGCGGCGGCGGCGATGAAGGTGCAGCTCGAGAAGGGCGCGCAAGCGCTGTCGGCGGTGGTGGATTACGTGGTGGAGAACACGAAGCGCGACCCGAACGCGGTGTTCGCGGGCAGCGTGGCGTACCTGAAGCTCGCGGGCGTGGTGCTGTGCGGGTGGCAGATGGGGCGCGCGCTGGTGGTGGCGCACGCGAACCGCGCGAGCGACCCGGCGTTCTACGACGCGAAGATCGCGATCGCGCAGCACTACGCGGAGCACCTGCTCGTGCAGGCGGACGGGTTCGCGGCATCGATCGTCGGCGCGAAGGGCGGCGACGGCGTGCTCGCGCTGACGGAAGATCAGTTCTGATCACCGGCCGCGCGCGGTGAAATGCAAAAAAGGCGCCCGCGGGCGCCTTCTTGTTTTGCTTGTGCGGCCCGCGTGGCGGCGGACCGGCGCGGCTTACGCGTAGGCGGGGCGCGTCTGGCCGGCCACGTCCTTCAGGTAGCGATGCACCGACAGGTCGTCGGCCTGGATCGCCGGCTTCTTGCCGGAGATCAGGTCGGCGAGCAACTGGCCCGAACCGCACGACATCGTCCAGCCGAGCGTGCCGTGGCCGGTGTTCAGGAACAGGTTCGACACCGGCGTGCGGCCGACGATCGGCGTGCCGTCCGGCGTCATCGGGCGCAGGCCCGTCCAGAACGTGGCCTTCGATGTATCGCCACCGCCCGGGAACAGGTCGTTTACGCACATTTCGAGCGTTTCGCGGCGCGCGTCGCGCAGGCGCTTGTCGAAGCCGACGATCTCGGCCATCCCGCCGACGCGGATGCGCTGGTCGAAGCGCGTGATCGCGATCTTGTAGGTTTCATCGAGCACGGTCGAAACGGGCGCCGCCGCTTCGTCGACGATCGGTGCGGTGATCGAGTAGCCCTTGAGCGGATAGACCGGAATCTTCATCAGGTTCGAGACGAAGCGCGTCGAGTACGAACCGAGCGCGACGACATACGCATCCGCGCGCACCGTCTCGCTGCCGCACTGCACGCCGGCGATCTTGCCGCCCGCGATCGCGAGCGCGTCGATCGGCGTGTTGTAGCGGAACTTGACGCCGAGCCCTTCGGCGAGCGCGGCGAGGCGCGTCGTGAACAGCTGGCAGTCACCCGTCTCGTCGCCCGGCAGGCGCAGGCCGCCGGTCAGCTTGTGCGACACCGCGGCGAGCGCCGGTTCGGCGTTCTTCAGCTCGGCCGGCGACAGCAGCTCGAACGGCACGTTCGCTTCGCGCAGCACGGCGATGTCCTTCGCCGCGCCGTCGAGCTGCTGCTGCGTGCGGAACAGCTGCAGCGTGCCGCCCGCGCGGCCTTCGTATTCGATGCCGGTGTCGGCGCGCAGCGCCTGGATGCAATCGCGGCTGTATTCGGCGAGCCGGACCATGCGGCCCTTGTTGACCGCATAGCGCTCGGTCGTGCAGTTGCGCAGCATCTGCCACATCCATTGCAGCTGGAAGCGGGTGCCGTCGAGGCGGATCGCGAGCGGCGCGTGCTTCTCGAACATCCACTTGACGGCCTTCAGCGGCACGCCGGGCGCGGCCCACGGCGCCGCATAGCCGGGCGAGATCTGGCCTGCGTTCGCGAAGCTCGTCTCGAGCGCCGGACCGGCCTCCCGGTCGATCACCGTGACTTCATGACCGGCACGCGCGAGGTAATACGCGCTTGCCACGCCCACCACACCGCTGCCCAGAACGACGACTCGCATAGCTGCTCCACAAGGAAGAATCGGATCGAGGCCGGTCGCACCCGCGACTCCGTGTAACCTCTATCTGACCTAGTTTTTTGCGCTATGGTATTGTCGAATGTCCAGGTTTTGTTATCGTATTTTTTAGCTTTTCAGCAAAAACACATGAGAACTCAACGGCAGCCGGTACGTACGCTCGACAAGCTCGACCGGCGCATTCTCAAACTGCTTCAGGGCGATGGCCGGATGGCGATGAAGGACCTCGCCGAGCAGGTCGGTCTCACCGTCACGCCGTGCATCGAACGCGTGCGGCGCATGGAGCGCGACGGGGTGATCACCGGCTATCACGCACGCGTCGATCCGGCCCAGCTCGGCGCGGCGCTGCTCGTGTTCGTCGAGATCACGCTCGGCCACAAGGGCGGCAACATGTTCGAGCAGTTCCGCCGCGAAGTGATGAAGATCGACGAGGTGCTCGAGTGTCACCTCGTGTCCGGCGACTTCGATTACCTGATCAAGGCGCGCATCGGCGAGATGGCCGACTACCGCAAGCTGCTCGGCGACATCCTGCTGCAGCTTCCCGGTGCGGTGCAGTCGAAGAGCTATGTCGTGATGGAGGAAATCAAGGAGACGCTGACGATTTCGGTCGACGAGTAGGCGCCTGATTTCACCCTTGGCATGCCGCGCCGAATACTGTATAAATATCCAGTATTCGGCGCGAATGATGGGGTATGGAAATGGGCGATCGATCCGATATCGAATTTCCGGTTGCGCCGCCCATGCCCCGCAAGGGGCGCGGGGCGGTCGACAACCTGCAGGGGCGGTACGAAACGGCGCTGCGCGAAGCGGTCGACGACGGCTGGACGCACGAGGCGGATGACGATGCCGACCTGCCGGCGCCGTTGCGTACGCAGGTGTTCGAGGAGCGTGCGAAGAGCATCCTCACGCGCAACCAGTCCCCCGACATTCCGTTCAGCGTGTCGCTCAATCCGTATCGCGGCTGCGAGCATGGCTGCATCTATTGCTTCGCGCGGCCGACGCACAGCTATCTCGGCCTGTCGCCGGGGCTCGATTTCGAGAGCCGCATCTATGCGAAGGTCAATGCGGCCGAGCTGCTCGAGCGCGAGATCGCCAGGAAAAACTACGTGCCCGAGCCGATCGCGCTCGGCGTCAATACCGATGCGTATCAGCCGGTCGAGCGCGATTTGCGCATCACGCGCAGCGTGATCCAGGTCATGCACGATCACGGGCTGCCGTTTGCCGCGATCACGAAGTCGTCGCTGATCGAGCGCGACCTCGACCTGCTCGCGCCGATGGCCGAACGCGGGCAGGTGATGGCGGCGGTCACGATCACGACGCTCGATGCGGACCTCGCGCGCACGCTCGAGCCGCGCGCGGCGACGCCCGCGCGCCGGCTGCGCACGATCCGCGCGCTGCGCGAAGCGGGGGTGCCGGTCGGCGTGAGCATCGCGCCCGTCATCCCGTTCGTCACCGAGCCGGACATGGAGCGGGTGCTCGAGGCGTGCGCGGAAGCGGGTGCGACGCACGCGAGCTACATCATCCTGCGGCTGCCTTGGGAGGTCGCGCCGCTGTTTCGTAACTGGCTGGATGCGCATTTCCCCGATCGCGCGGAGCGTGTGATGAATCGGGTGCGCGACATGCGCGGCGGCAAGGACTACGACTCGGATTTCGGCAAGCGGATGAAGGGCGAGGGGATCTGGGCCGATCTGCTGAAGCAGCGCTTTCGGCAGGCAGTCAAGCGGCTGGGGCTGAACGAGCGCGCGAACGGCATCCTCGATCTGTCGCAGTTTCGGGGCGCGGGGGCGAGCGTCCGGCAGGCGGCGGGAATGGCGGTCGTGCCGCGTGCGAATGGGCGCGCCGCCGGCACGGCGTTGCGCGACGACTCGCAGCTGAGTCTGTTCTGATCGCGCGCGTCGCGCCGCCGACCCGGTGCGTCGTCCCTGTCTGTTACTGGGAAATCTGCTTGGCCGCTTCGACCTGCGATTCGAAATACGTCTGGAACGACAGCGCGAGCGCGGTCATCAGCAGGAACGCACCGATCAGCAGCGAGAAGATCACGACGAAGATGACCGTCCAGCCCGACCGGCTGTGCCGACCGGTGTCGGCGTTGAATTGCGCGTCCCACTTCTCGTCCGGGCGCAGGCCGTAGACGAGCGCGGCGAGGAACGCCGCCAGCAGCGAGATCGCGCCGGGGACAGCCAGCCACCAGCCGAGGCCAGCGGTGCGCTGGGTCGCGGCAAGCAGCAGGAAACCGGGAATGCCGACGATCGTCGCGAGCAGATGTGCCCAGCCAAATACGTCCCGGAAACCATACAGATAGAAGCGGTGCGCGCCGATCGAACCGAACAGGAACGCGAGGGCGGCGGTGAGCGTCTTGGAGCGGAAGCGGCGGAGCGGGGTGGTGCTGCTGGACATGGATGGCGGGCAGATTGTCGTTGGCATGGGCCGCCGGCAAGGCGGCGCGGGCGTGCGGCCCGGCACGCATTCTACGATGCCGCGGGTGGGGCGGTCACCTGCGGTCTGCATCACGGTGTCGCATAGGTCACGCGATAGATCGCGCCGGCATAGTCGTCGCTTACAAGTAGCGAGCCGTCGGGCAGCGCCAGCACGTCGGCCGGCCGGCCCCAGACGGTGCCGTCGCGGCGCAGCCAGCCGGTGACGAAAGGCGTCTGGCGTGCGTGGCTGCCGTCCGCGGAGACGACGACGCGCATCACGCGGTAGCCGACCTTCGTGCTGCGGTTCCACGAACCGTGCTCGGCGATGAAGAGGTTGTTGCGATATGCGGCGGGAAACATCGTGCCTGAATAGAAGCGCATGCCGAGCGCCGCGACGTGCGCGCCGAGCTTCAGCACGGGCGCGGTGTAGCGGCGGCAGGCGTCGGGGCTGCCGAATTCGGGGTCGGGCGTGTCGCCGCCGTGGCAATACGGAAAGCCGAAATCGAGGCCGGCGCGCGGCGCACGGTTGAGCTTGTCGTCCGGCACGTCGTCGCCCATCAGGTCGCGGCCGTTGTCGGTAAACCACAACTCGCCCGAATCCGGATGCCACGCGAATCCGACCGTGTTGCGCACGCCGCGCGCGACCACCTCCCGACGGCTGCCGTCCGCGTTCATCCGCGCGATGAGTGCGTAGCGATCGCGGTCGGCGAGGCACACGTTGCAGGGTGCGCCGGTCGGCACGTACAGCTTGCCGTCGGGGCCGAACGCGATGAATTTCCAGCCATGATGGTGTTCGGTCGGCAGCGCGTCGGTGACGACGACGGGTTTCGGTGGTGCGGCAAGCTGGTCGTCGATGCGGTCGAGGCGCACAATACGCGACACGGCAGACACGAACAGCGCGCCGTCGCGATAGGCGACGCCCACCGGCATGTCGAGCCCGGACGCGATCACGTAGTGCGCACTGATCTGCCCCTCATGCATCACGAGGGCATGCACGCGGCCCTCGCGGCTGCCGACATACAGGATGCCGCGTGGCGACCAGGCCATTTCCCGCGCGGTCGGCACCGCGTCGGTCAGGACCGACACGCTGAAACCGGGCGGCACGACGAGTTCGTCGACCGGCAGCCGGCCGGCGGCGCAGGTCGTGGCGGAGGAGGTGAGGCAGGCGACGCCGGCAAGCAGCCCCGCAACGCGGCGCTGCGCGCGGCGCGCCACGGCGCGAAGCGGCGGCATGGCGGCGTCGGACGGTCCTGGACAGCACGATTGTATGCCCGGCCAGAAGGGCGTTTGCGGATTTTTTGCGCGTAAGTGTTTGTTGTGCCACTGGTTTCCAGCTATAATCGCGTGTTTCAGTAGTTTCGAACCCGGTTTTCCCGAAGGATTTCATATGGTTATCATCCGTCTGGCTCGCGGCGGCTCGAAGAAGCGCCCGTTCTACAACATCGTTGCTACCGATTCGCGCAACCGTCGTGACGGCCGCTTCATCGAGCGCGTCGGCTTCTACAACCCGGTTGCGACGAAGGGCGAAGCACTGCGTATCGCTCAAGATCGTCTGACGTACTGGCAAGGCGTTGGCGCGCAACTGTCGCCGACCGTCCAGCGTCTCGTGAAGGAAGCGCAAAAGGCGCAACCGGCTGCCTAACATGGCGCGGTGTGCCGGTCGTGCCGGCTGCGAGGTGTATTGATGTCGGATCACGATTCCGGTAACGCAAAGCGCGGGCGAGCGTCGTTTGGCGCATTCGTCCGCAAGCCGGTCGAGCGCGGTTCTGCCGCGAACGCCGGCGAGGCTGCAGAACAGGGCGGCCTCGAAGCAGCGTCATCCTGGCCCGACGATGCCGTCGAGGTCGGGGCGGTGGTGGATGCCTACGGTCTGAAGGGCTGGATCAAGGTCGCACCGCACGCCGATGCCGGTCGCGGTGGCGACGCGCTGCTCAATGCGCGCCGCTGGTGGCTGGAGCGGGGCGCCGAGCGTCACGTCGCCCGCGTCACGCAGGCGAAGACACATAGCGATACGGTCGTCGCGCACCCCTCCGGGGTGGGCGATCGCGATGCCGCGCTGTCATTGCGCGGGTGTCGCGTGTTCGTGCGCCGGGAAGATTTTCCGGCGCTGGCGATCGACGAGTTTTACTGGGTCGACCTGATCGGTCTCGATGTCGTCAACGAGCAATCGGTGGCGCTCGGGAAGGTGATCGGGATGATCGACAACGGTGTGCATTCGATCATGCGCATCGAATATCCGGCGACCGGAAAAGATGGCCGGCCGGCAACCGCCGAGCGGCTGATCCCGTTCGTCGGGGTGTATGTCAAAACGGTGGATCAGGCGGCGCGTCGCATCGTCGTCGACTGGGAAGCCGATTACTAAATGACTCAGGCCACGGAGAGCGCGGTGCAGTTCGATGTCGTCACGCTCTTTCCCGAAATGTTCCGCGCGCTCACCGACTGGGGTATCACCAGTCGGGCCGTGAAGCAGGGGCGTTTCGGGTTGCGTACCTGGAACCCGCGTGATTTCACGACGGACAACTACCGCACGGTCGACGATCGGCCTTACGGTGGCGGTCCGGGCATGGTGATGCTGGCGAAGCCGCTCGAGGCCGCGATCGGCGCCGCGAAAGCGGCGCAGGCGGAGCAGGGCGTCGCGAGCACGCGTGTCGTGATGATGTCGCCGCAGGGTGCGCCGCTGTCGCACGACCGTGTCGTGCGGATGGCGCAGGAGCCTGGCGTGATCGTGCTGTGCGGCCGCTACGAGGCGATCGACCAGCGTCTGCTCGATAGCTGCGTCGACGAGGAAATCAGTCTCGGCGACTTCGTGCTGTCCGGTGGCGAACTGCCGGCGATGGCGATGATGGATGCCGTCGTGCGCCTGCTGCCTGGCGTGCTGAACGATGCGCAGTCGGCCGTGCAGGACAGCTTCGTCGGCGGGCTGCTCGATTGTCCGCATTACACGCGCCCCGAGGAATACGAGGGCGTGCGTGTGCCGGACGTGCTGCTCGGCGGCCATCATGCCGAGATCGAGCGCTGGCGTCGCCAGGAAGCATTGAGAAACACGTGGCTGAAGCGTCCGGACCTGATTGCCCGGGCGCGTCGCGACAAGTTGCTGAGCCGTGCCGACGAGGCATGGCTTGCGAACCTCGCACGCGAAGCGAAGGGCGCCTCCTGAGGCGAGATTCGCGGGCGGGAATTGGCGGTGCCGTGCATGCGTGCGCGGCGCCTGATGTGAACCCATCCTCTATCGGGGCCATGCCTGGATCAGGCGGGCGCAAACGCCGACAAGATGGTTTTAGGAGTCAGTGATGAATCTGATTGCAAAGCTTGAGCAGGAAGAAATCGAGCGCGCGCTCGCAGGCAAGTCGATCCCCGAATTCGCCCCGGGCGACACGGTGATCGTGAACGTGAACGTGGTTGAAGGTACCCGCAAGCGCGTTCAGGCTTACGAAGGCGTCGTGATCGCGAAGCGCAACCGTGGCCTCAACTCGTCGTTCATCGTCCGCAAGATTTCGTCGGGCGAAGGCGTCGAGCGTACGTTCCAGACCTACTCGCCGCTGCTGGCGAGCATCGTCGTGAAGCGTCGCGGCGACGTGCGTCGCGCGAAGCTGTACTACCTGCGCGAGCGTTCGGGCAAGTCGGCTCGAATCAAGGAAAAGCTGGTGTCGAAGGATCGCACCGCAGCAGCTTCCCAAGAGTAAGAGCTGTAAGGAAAAAGCACCCACCCGGGTGCTTTTTTCATTCCGGCGCGACAATACGCTCATAGCGACCCGAATCAAGAGAGCCCCATTGAACCGCCGCCCCATCATCGATCCCGAAGTGCTGCCGGTCGAAGGCACCGGCGCCGGCCTGCCGCCCATCGATCGTGACCGGATGACGCCCTCCGGGATGCGCGATCGCTTTGCCCGCACGCTCGAATGGACCACCGAGCCGACCGAGATCAGTCTCCAGGACGGCGTCGATCCGCGCAGCGCCGCCGTGCTCGTGCCGCTCGTCGTCCGTGACACCGGCCTGAACGTGCTGCTCACGCAGCGCGCCGATCACCTGAACGACCACGCCGGACAGATCAGCTTTCCCGGCGGCCGGCGGGAGCCGTTCGACCGCGATGCGACCGCGACGGCGTTGCGCGAGACCAAGGAGGAGATCGGGCTCGCCGGCGAGCGCGTCGAGATCCTCGGCTCGCTGCCGGATTTCCTGACGGGCACCGGCTTTTGCGTGTCGCCGGTCGTCGGGCTCGTGCATCCGCCGTTCACCGTGCAGGCGGATACGTTCGAAGTGGCCGAGATTTTCGAGGTGCCGCTCGCGTTCCTGATGAATCCGGCAAACCACGAGGTGCGTGTGTTCCGCTGGGACGGCGGTGAACGTCGTTTTTTTGCGATGCCTTATCCCAGGGGCGACGCGGACGGGCATTACTTCATCTGGGGCGCAACTGCCGGCATGTTGCGCAATCTGTACCGCTTCTTGGCGGCCGGCTGAGCGTGCGCGCCGCCCGGCGCGCACGCGCGGCGGCCGGCCGGCGGCGGCGGCAAGCCATGCGTGGCTTACGCTGTGCTATCGTTATGCAAAAAATGACATAACTCCGAAGACGGCGCCACGCATGACTTTCTTTTCGGTTCTTCTCGCCCTCATCATTGAACAGGTCCGCGCGTTGTCGCCGAGCAATCCGGTGTTTTCGCTGTTCCAGTTTCATGCGGAAACCGTCGCGCATGGCCTCGACGCCGGCAAGCAAAAGCACGGCATCCTCGCGTGGCTCGCGGTCGTATTGCCGTGGGTACTGGTCGTCGCGCTGGTCTACTTCCTGCTGTACAAGGTGAGTTTCGCGCTGGCGTTCCTGTGGAACGTCGTCGTCGTGTACTTCACGCTCGGCTTCCGCCAGTTCAGCCATTACTTCACCGATATCCATCTGGCGCTCAACAACGACGACGTGCCCCGTGCGCGCGAAATCCTGCACGAGTGGACCGGGATCGACGCGGTCGACATGCCGGTCGGCGAAATCGTCCGCCACACGCTGATTCACGCCGTCGTCGCGTCGCATCGCCATGTGTTCGGCGTGTTTTTCTGGTACGTGCTGCCGGTCGGGCCGGCCGGCGCGGTGCTGTACCGCATTTCCGAATACCTCGCGCGCAGCTGGTCGGTGCCGGCCGACGACCGCACCGCCGCCTTCTCGACGTTCGCGCAACGCGCGTTCTTCGTGATCGACTGGGTGCCGGCGCGACTGACCGCGCTCGGCTTCGCGATCGTCGGCAACTTCGAGGACGCGATCTACGCGTGGCGCAACCACACCCGCCAGTGGCCCGACCCGAACGATGGCGTGCTGCTGGCAGCGGGCAGCGGGGCGCTCGGCGCCCGGCTTGCCGGCCCGCTCGCGGAGCCGTCGAGCCTCGACGCGCTGGCGGTGGGCGACAGCGGCCCGCTGACGGTCGGCGACGATTGCACACCGCGCACGCTGCAGTCGGCCGTCGGCCTCGTCTGGCGCGCGGTGATTCTGTGGATGCTGCTGCTGCTGATGCTGACGATCGCCGTCTGGGTGTCCTGACGCAGGCGATACGACCGATACGGGCGCTCTTGCGCGCAGTGAAAAGGCCGGCTCGATGCCGGCCTTTTTGCGGGTGGCGGGTGTCAGTCGTCGCGCGGGTCGCGCACCGCGCCGCAACGCCAGCACGCGGTGAACTGCGCTTCGAGCTGCTCGCCGCACTGATGGCATCGCCACGATGCGGCGCCAGCCGCCGGGCCATGCGACGCGGCGTCGAGCAGGCGGCGCGCGAGCGCGTCGTCGCGTTCGTCGTCGAGCCAGACCTCGGGCGCGCAGGCGTCGGCGGGCAGGCCGCCGAGCGCGCCTGGCGCATAGCAGTTGTGCAGCTCGCTGCCGATGCCGGCCGCTTCGAGCACGTTCATCCAGTGCTGCGCGGTGGCGAGATTGGGCGCCTTGAAACGCATCGCGGCTCCTGTCGACGAAGAGGGCAGGGATAACCGGGGCGGACCGACGCGCCCCGGCCGGCCGTCAGCGCACGACCTGGCTTGCCTCGTGCACCAGTTGCGCATACAACGCGTGCCGCGTCGCCGCCACGCGGCCGTCGGCGACCGCGTCCAGGATCGCGCAGCCGGGCTCCTGCAGATGATGACAATTATAGAAACGGCAGTGCGCGAGCAGCGGGCGGAACTCCGGGAACGCGCGTTCCAGGCGGCCTTCCGTCAGATGATAGAGGCCGAATTCCTGGAAACCCGGCGAATCGATCAGCGCACCGTCGCCGTCCGGCAACGGATAGAGGCGCGTGAACGTCGTCGTGTGCCGGCCGCTGTTGAGCGCTGCCGAGATTTCCCGGGTGGCGGCTTCCGCGTCGGGCACGAGCAGGTTCACGAGCGTCGACTTTCCCATGCCCGACTGGCCGAGCAGGATCGTCGCATGGCCGGCCAGATGCGGCGCCAGCTGCGCGCGCGCGTCGTCGGGCCGCCCCTTGACCGACAGCTCCAGCACGTCGTAGCCGAGCGCGCGATACGGCGCGAGCCGTTCGCGGGCGACCGGCAGCGCGCCCTCGACGTCGATCTTGTTCAGCACGATCAGCGGCTTCAGGTCGTTCGCCTCGGCGGCGATCAGCGCGCGGCCGAGCAGATCCTCGCTGAAATAGGGCTCGGTCGCGAGCACGATCAGCAACTGGTCGAGGTTGGCCGCGAACAGCTTCGACTTGAACTGGTCGGAGCGGTACAGCAGGTTGCGCCGCTCGCCGATCTCGACGATCACGCCCTGGTCGGCGGACGTGCGCTCGTACGCGACACGGTCGCCGACCGCGATGTCGCTCTTCTTGCCGCGCGGGAAGCACTGCAGCATGGGGCCGCCGTCGTCGGGGGCGACGATGTAGTGGCGGCCGTGCGCCGCGATTACGCGGCCTTCGGCACGTTCCGCGCCCGAGGCGCGCGGGGCCGGCTTGCGGGAGATCGGTCGGCTCATGCGTGCTGCAGCAACCGGTCGATCCGCTGCGATGCGGGCGGGTGCGAGTAGTAGAAGGCCGTGTAGACCGGGTCGGGCGTGAGCGTCGATGCGTTGTCCTCGTACAGCTTCACGAGCGCGCTGACGAGATCCTGCGCGTCGGTCTGGCTGGCGGCGAACGCGTCCGCCTCGAACTCGTGCTTGCGCGACGTCAGGCTGCCGACCGGCGTCGCGAAGAACAGGAACACCGGAATCGCGAGGAAGAACAGCACGAGCGCGGCGCCCGCGTTGCTGGATTCGAGCGACGGCATGACGCCGAGCCCGGTGAAGAACCACACGCGCTGCGCGAGCCAGCCGAGCAGCGCGAGCAGCGCGAGGCTCAGCGCGAACGACACGAGCATGCGCTTCATCACGTGGCGGCGCTTGAAATGGCCGAGCTCGTGTGCGAGCACGGCCTCGATTTCCTCGCCGGACAGGCGGGCGAGCAGCGTATCGAAGAACACGATCCGCTTCGACGCGCCGAAGCCGGTGAAGTACGCATTGCCGTGCGCGGAGCGGCGGCTGCCGTCCATCACGAACAGGCCCTTCGCCGCGAAGCCGCAGCGCTGCATCAGCGACTCGATGCGCGCGCGCAGCGCGTCGTCCTTCAGCGGCTCGAACTTGTTGAAGAGCGGGGCGATGAAGGTCGGGTAGATCAGCAGCACGAGCATCTGGAACGCGACCCAGACGATCCAGGTCCACAGCCACCATATGCTGCCGGCCTGGTTCATCAGCCAGAGCACCACGAACAGCAGCGGCAGGCCGAGCGCGGCGCCGAGCAGCGCGTTCTTCAGCAGGTCGGTGAAGAACAGGCGCTTTGCCATCCGATTGAAGCCGAAGCGCTGTTCGATGCCGAACTGGCGGTAGTACTCGAACGGGACGTCGATCACGCTCGTGATCGCGAACACCGCGGCGACGAGCGCGACCTGCTGCCCGTAGCCGCGGCCGAGCCAGCCGGACAGCAGCGTGTCGAGCGCGCCGACGCCGCCGAGCAGCGTGAGCGCGACGAGCACCGCCGCGCTGACGACGATCTCGAACATCGCCAGCCGGGTGCGCTCGACCGTGTAGTCGGCCGCGCGCTGGTGCGCGGAAAGCGGGATGGTCGAGCTGAACTGGGCAGGCACGCGGTTGCGGTGCGCCGCGACGAAGCGCACCTGCCGCGAGGCCAGCCACAGCTTGGTGACGACCATCGCGAGCACGGCGAGCGCGAACAGCAGGGTGAACGAATAGGGTGACATCGAAGGCGCCAAAGGGTTCTATGCGAGAATTATATGTTCTTGCGGACGGGGCCCGCTGGCGCGTCGCCTGCCGCCGCCGCGCGGCACGCCGTCCGCCCATTTCCAGGATGACTCATGACCGATACCCCCGCTTCCGCCAGCCAGCCCGAACTCGTGCGCAACGAGCTGAATCTCGTCTGGCTCGACATGGAAATGACGGGCCTCGACCCGGATAACGACCGCATCATCGAGATCGCGGTCGTCGTGACCAACTCGACGCTCGAGATCGCGGTCGAGGGCCCGGTGTTCGCGATTCACCAGAGCGACGCGACGCTCGCCAAGATGGACGACTGGAACAAGAACACGCACGGCCGCTCGGGGCTGATCGACCGCGTGCGCGCGTCGACCGTGACCGAAGCGGATGCCGCCGCGCAGCTCCAGGCATTCCTTGCCCAGTACGTCTCGCCGGGCAAGTCGCCGATGTGCGGCAACTCGATCTGCCAGGACCGCCGCTTCATGGCGCGCTGGATGCCCGAATTCGAGCGCTTCTTCCACTACCGGAACCTCGACGTCAGCACGCTCAAGGAGCTGTGCCGCCGCTGGCAGCCGGCGATCTACAAGGGATTCCAGAAGCGCGCGATGCACACCGCGCTGGCCGACATTCACGAGTCGATCGACGAGCTGAAGTACTACCGCCAGCATTTCCTGATCCCGGCCACGCCGGCGCCCGCCGGCGAATCCGCGCCGGCCGCCTGAGCGGGCCGGCCGCGCAGGCCGCGCCGCGTCAGCGTGGCGCGCGCTGCGCGCTTTTCGGCCGGAACGCCGTGACCACCGCGGCGTCGGTCTCGATGTACGGGCCGCCGATCAGGTCGACGCAGTAGGGCACCGCGGCGAAGATGCCGGGCACGGTCGCCTTGCCGTCCGCGTCGCGCAGCCCTTCGAGGGTTTCCCTGATCGATTTCGGCTGGCCCGGCAGGTTGATGATCAGCGCCGCGCGGTCGGCCGTTTCGCGGATCACCGCGACCTGCCGCGACAGGATCGCGGTCGGCACGAAATTCAGGCTGATCTGCCGCATCTGCTCGCCGAATCCCGGCATTTCCTTCGTCGCCACCGCGAGCGTCGCCTCGGGCGTCACGTCGCGGCGCGCGGGGCCGGTGCCGCCGGTCGTCAGCACGAGGTCGCAGCCGGCCGTGTCGACCAGCTCGACGAGCGTCGCGGAGATCGTCGCGGCGTCGTCCTGGATCAACCGCGTCTCGGCGCGCCACGGCGACGTCAGCGCGGCGCCGAGCCACGCCTGCAGCGCCGGAATGCCCTTGTCCTCGTAGACGCCGGTGCTCGCGCGGTCGCTGATCGACACGAGGCCGACCACCAGCTCGTCCGGATCGTCAGGCTTCGTCGTCATCGTCTTCTCCGGCGGGCACGTCTTCCTCGTCGTCCGCGCCCGGCGCGCCGCTTGCCGTCTTGATCCACTGGAACAGCTCGCGGAAGTAGCGCGGCGGCTTGCCTTGCTGCGCCTCCTTGCGCGCGTTGCGGATCAGCGTGCGGCCTTCCTGCACGTCGGCGTCCGGGTGCTGGCGGACGAATTCGGTCAGCGCGTCGTCATTGGCGAGCAGGTGCTCTCGGGTGCGTTCGATCCAGTGCAGGCGGGCCGTCGCGGCCTTGTTCACGCCGCGCTGCGCGTCGAGCGCGGTGCGCAGCGCGGCCGTCTCGTCGTCGGTCAGCGAGCGCATCACGCGGCCGACGTACTGGATCTGGCGGCGCTTGCCTTCGTGGTCGGTGATGCGGCGCGCTTCGCGCACCGCGTCTGCAAGCGCTTCGGGCATCGGCATGCGCTTGAGCGCGTCCTTCGGCAGGTCGACGAGCGCCTGGCCGAGTTCCTGCAGCGCGTGCATGTCGCGCTTCAACTGGGATTTGCTGGGGCGATCGTAGCCATGGCCGGCGTCGTCGTCGGCGTGCTCGATCGGCTGAATGCGGGTTTTGCGTGTCATGGGCGGCATTGTATCGCGCCACAGCCGCCCCAAGCTTCTCCGTTACGGCGTCCCGGACCTTGCTATGATCGCGGGATACGACAATTTTGAACACGCGGGCCGCGAGCCCGCCACCGGATAATCACGAAGATGGCTGCCAATCTCGACACGCAAGCGCGCTATTTCCCGCATACGCAGGACCAGCTGAAAGAAATCGCCTCGGACATCCTCCGGCACGCGAAGGCGCTCGGCGCGTCGGATGCCGCGACCGAAATCTCCGAAGGCGACGGCCTGTCGGTGTCGGTGCGCCGCGGCGAGGTCGAGACGATCGAGCACAACCGCGACAAGATGGTCGGCGTGACCGTGTTCATCGGCAAGAAGCGCGGCAACGCGAGCACGTCGGATTTCTCGCCGGCCGCGCTCAAGGACACCGTCGCCGCCGCGTACAACATCGCGCGCTTCACCGCCGAGGACGATGCGGCCGGGCTCGCCGAAGCCGAGCTGCTCGAGACCGACCCGCGCGACCTCGACCTCTACCACCCGTGGGACCTGAGCGCCGACGACGCGGTCGACATCGCGCGCCGCGCGGAGGACGCCGCGTTCGCGGTCAGCCCGCAGATCCGCAATTCGGAAGGCGCGAGCGTGTCCGCGCAGCATTCGCAGTTCGTGCTCGCGACCTCGCGCGGCTTTCTCGCCGGCTACCCGTACTCGCGCCACTATGTCGCATGCGCGCCGATCGCGGGCAGCGGCCGCCACATGCAGCGCGACGACTGGTATTCGTCGAAGCGCAGCGCGGGCGACCTCGCGGCGCCGGAAGCGGTCGGCCGTTACGCGGCCGAACGCGCGCTCGCACGGATGGGCGCGCGCCGCCTCGACACGCGCAAGGTGCCGGTGCTGTTCGAGGCGCCGCTCGCGGCCGGCCTGCTCGGCGCGTTCGTGCAGGCGGTGAGCGGCGGCGCGCTGTACCGCAAGACCTCGTTCCTCGTCGACAGCCTCGGCAAGCCGGTGTTCGCGCCGCACGTGCAGATCGTCGAGGATCCGCACGTGCCGCGCGCGATGGGCAGCGCGCCGTTCGACGAGGAAGGCGTGCGTACCCGCGCGCGCAGCGTCGTCAAGGACGGTGTCGTCGAGGGTTATTTCCTGTCGACCTATTCGGCCCGCAAGCTCGGCACGCAGACCACCGGCAATGCCGGCGGCTCGCACAACCTGTCGCTGCGCAGCGCGAACACGCAGCCGGGTGACGATTTCGACGCGATGCTGAAGAAGCTCGGCACGGGCCTCCTGCTGACCGAGCTGATGGGGCAGGGCGTGAACTACGTGACCGGCGACTATTCGCGCGGCGCGGCGGGCTTCTGGGTCGAGAACGGCGTGATCCAGTATCCGGTCGAGGAGATCACCGTTGCGAGCACGCTGCAGGAGATGTTCCGTCACATCGTCGCGATCGGCGCGGATTCGATCGTGCGCGGCACGAAGGAAACCGGCTCGGTGCTGATCGAGCAGATGACGATCGCCGGGCAGTGACGCGCGTGGCGCGCCGATGATGCGGCGCCGCATCGCGCGGCGTTCGCCGGCCCGATCGGCCGCACCCATGAAAAAGCCCGACCGGCACCTGCGCCGGTCGGGCTTTTTCGTTGCGGCGCGTCAGCCGCGCTGGCGCACGTAGACGACGAACGCGTAGCCGAACGTGTTCGGCGCGGCGGCCTGGTGCGGCTCGCGCGATACTTCCCGCCAGTACGCGGGGTCGGGCGCGGGGAACGACGCGTCGCCGTCGAAGTCGGCGTCGATCTCGGTGACGACCAGCTTGTCGGCCTGCGCGA
Source organism: Burkholderia sp. SRS-46 (assembly GCF_004343775.1). Taxonomy (GTDB): domain Bacteria; phylum Pseudomonadota; class Gammaproteobacteria; order Burkholderiales; family Burkholderiaceae; genus Burkholderia. The sequence continues at coordinate 362,414 of NZ_PTXL01000001.1, forward strand.
GGCCTTCCGCGTACAGCTGCGCGCCGCCGATCAGGAAGGCCTCGGCCGCGCCGTCCCGCGCGGCGAGCGCGAGCGCGCCGGCGAGCGACGTGACGGTGTCGCAGCCGTCGAAGCGGCGCGCCGCGTCGCGCGTGACGACGATGTTGCGGCGCCCCGGCAGCGGCCGGCCGATCGATTCGTGGGTCTTGCGGCCCATCACGATCGGCGCGCCCATCGTCGTGCGCTTGAAGAAGGCGAGATCCTCGGGAAGTTTCCAGGGCAACTGGTTGTCGCGGCCGATGATGCCGTTGCGGGCACGCGCGACGATCAGGGTCAGCGTCGTCATGAACGTAGGGAAGCGGAAAACGGGAACGGCGCCGATTCTACCGGAATGCCGGCGCGCGTCCCGCGCGATCTACTGCCCGTGCTCGTCGTCGCCTGCCGCCGCCGCGCGCTGCTCGGTGTCGGACAGGTCGCGCAGCCCGTGCGCGCCCATCAGCCGGTACAGCGTCACGCGCGAGATCCCGAGCTCCGCGGCCGCTTCCGCGAGCCGGTGCCGGTGGCGCAGCAGCGCCGCTTCGATCGCGCGTTTTTCCGCGCGTTCGCGCGCTTCGGCGAGCGTCGTCGACTGCTGGGCCGTGTACTGCCCGAGATCGAGATCGGACGCCGAGATCAGCCGGCTGTCGGCCATCACGATCGCGCGGCGGATCCGGTTGATCAGCTCGCGCACGTTGCCGGGCCACGGGTAGTTGTACAGCGCCTCGATCGCGCACGGCGTGAAGCCGCGGATCTTGCGCGCGCCGTCGCTGCGGAACTTCAGCAGCACGTGATGCGCGAGCAGCTCGATGTCCTTGCCGCGCGCGCGCAGCGGCGGCTCGTCGATGCGCAGCACGCACAGCCGGTGGAACAGGTCCGCGCGGAAACGCCCGTCGTGCATCGCCGCTTCGAGATCGACGTGCGTCGCCGAGAGAATCCGCACGTCCACCGGGATCGACTCGTGGCCGCCGAGCCGCTCGATCCTGCCCTCCTGCAGGAAGCGCAGCATGCTCGCCTGGCTTTCGAGCGGCATGTCGCCGATCTCGTCGAGGAACAGCGTGCCGCCGTGCGCGGCCTCGACGCGGCCGATCTTGCGCTGGTTCGCGCCGGTGAACGCACCGCGCTCGTAGCCGAACAGCTCCGACTGCAGCAGGTGATGCGGGATCGCGCCGCAGTTGATCGCGACGAACGGCGCCTTGCGGCGCGTCGAGCGCTCGTGGATCGCGAGCGCGGTCAGCTCCTTGCCGGTGCCCGACTCGCCGGAGATGAACACCGTCGCGTCGGTGTTCGCGACTTTGCGGATCGTGCGGAACAGCTGCTGCATCGCGTCGCAGGTGCCGACCATCTCGTCGTCGCCCGTCGCGGCCACGTCGCTCGCGAGCTCGAGATCGCACAGCGTCACCATTCCGTACGCATGGCCGACGAGGTAGTCGATCGTCGTGTGCGTCGGCGGGCCCTTCACGTAGTCGAAGCAGCACTGGCGGATCAGCTTGCGGATCTCGGGCTCCGCGAGGCGCGCGGGGTCGGCGAGCGCGATCCAGCCGATCTGCTGATGGCGCAGGATCGGCTCGAGCGCGGCGATGTCGCGCACCGCGAAGCCGTCGAGATCGACGATGCCTGCGTGCGCGAGCTCGGGCTTCACGAGCCGCTGCGCGTCGTGCGCCGACTTCGCGCACAGCACGTCCCAGCGCCGCTCTCGCAGATGTGCGACGAGCGCCGCGTCGGGGCGGCGCGACAGATACACGAGTGGCCGGACTGCAAGCAGGTGACCGGTCCCGGCGCCGTCGGAGTGCGCGATCGTGAGTCGCGGCGCGATGCCCGGCGGGGCGGCTGATGAGACGGGGCGGGAGTCGTGCACGATATCCTCGCTGCGGTGTCGCGCTTCAGAACGTATAAGGGAAGCGCAGGCCGACGATGAAGTTCGGCGCGTCGGGCGTGAGCCCGATCGCGACCGACGCATTCATCGTCAGGTGCTTGTTGAACACATGGTTGAGGCCGAAACCCAGCGTCGACGCGGTCGTCTGGCTGCCCGGCACGCGCTGCCAGTCGCCGCCCGGCGCCTGCGTGCGGGTCGACGCCGCGATCGCCATCGTGTAGGAGATGCTCGCCGAGTCGCGCTCCGAGAACGCGAGCGCGACGCCGCCGCCGAACTGGACGATGTCGGCAAGCTTCACCTTCGCGGGTTGCGTCTGCCCGACCACCGACGAGATGTCGGAGAACGAGCGCGCGACGTTGTACGTATAGGCGACGCTGCCGAACAGCACGACCGGGTCGAAGGTCTTCAGCACCGATACGCCGGCCGTGATGCTCCAGAAGCCGGTGCCGGTCGGCAGCTTGCTCGGCGCGACGAGGTTCGTGTTGTTCGGGTCGGACTGCAGCAACTTGATGCCGAACGGCGACGTGCCGGTCGGCGACTTCACGCGCAGGCTGCCGACGATGTCGGGCACGCTGCCGTGCTCCTTCACGAACTGGTAGTAGATGCCGAAGTTCACGTCGCCGAGCGCGTGCGAATTCACCGAGGTGTCGGACAGCGTGTTCGCCGCGCCGCCGGCGCCGCCGTTCATGAAGGTCGCGGTGCGGTACATGTACGGCACGTCGACGTCGACGCTGATGCGGTCGGTGAGCCCGTAACGGACATCCACGTCGGACATCAGCTGGTGCGACTTCGTCTGGCCGAGATTCAGGTTGCCGAGGAAGATCGCATCGAGCGCGAGGAAGCCGGAGAGCTGCAGTTGCCGGCGGTCGTAATAGGTGTCGCTGATCCCCCAGTCGATCGTCAGCTTGCGGTCGAACAGCGGTGCATGCTCGCGCTGCGCGACCGCTTCCTCGGCGGCCGTGCGGGTGGGCTCCGCGGCCTTCTGCGTGGTGCCGATCATGCCGGGCGCGCCGGCATCGGCCGCGCCCGTGCCGGCGGGCGGCGGCGGATTGACCGGCACGCCGGTCGCGGTGCCGGTGCCTTCGCCCGGCGCGGGCGTGACCGGCGTGTACTGCGAGATCAGCGTGCCCGGCGCGGCGCCGGGTGCGCCCGGTTCGCCGCGGCCGCGCCGCGCCATCTCGAGATCGACGACCTGGTGTTCGAGCGCATCGATCTTGCGTTGTTGTTCGTTGACGACTTTCATCAGCATGTTGAGGCGCTCCTCGAGCGATTGGTCGGCAAGCGCCTGGGCGTGCGCGCACTGCATGAACACGAAGCAGAGGACCGCGGCCGGTATGGCGGCAAGCGAGGCGCGCGGCTGATCTGTTGACGACTTGTGTGACATGTTCTTCCCCCCGGATGCGGCGGCTGCGCGGCGAACCAAGGGGTTCGCTCCGCAGCCGCCTGAAACGGCACACGCAAGCGTGGCCGATGCGATGTCGCGGCTCGCGTGCCGCCCGTCATCTCCTCAAGAGGGCGCTGCTTTGCAGCGCCTGCAGGACGCCCATCTGACGGAGCGTCGCGGGTGACATCCGTTGCGTCTGCAACAGGATTTGCAGCTGGTTCGAGACGATCTGGCGATTGCCTGCGACCTGCAGCAGTTGCGCGATCGCGCCGGCCTGCTGGTTCGAGGCCGGGTTGATCGACTGGGTGGCGAGCCCGGCGGGCGTCTGCAGCGCGAGCGAGACGCCGTTGCTGCCGAACGAGACGCCGGCCTTCACCGTGCCGGACGCATCGGTCGCGAATGCGCTCGAATTCGACGTCGAACCGGGCAGGGCGGCCGGCGCCGGATTGGGCGCGTTGAAATCGATGACGGCGGCGTTGGTGCCGGTGTTGTGGTTGCCCGCCACCTGGGTGACCTGCGAGACGCCGTTGACCGATACCGATTGCCCGCCCGTCGCGACGGCGTGCGGGTTGGCGCCGTTCGGCCCGCCGTGGCCGTCGACGACCTTCGCATAGGTCGTGACGTGCGCGTCCACGTGGTTCGCGGCATTCGTGGCGGCCGTCAGCGTGCCTTGCGCGATCGCCAGCGCGCCGTTCGGCAGATGCCATTGGGACACCAGGTTCACGACGAACCCGGAAATCATCGAAGCGCCGGCATATTTGCCGGTCTGGTGGGCGAGGACGTCGTCGTCGACGAGCTGCATGGCCGGTGCAGGCAATCGATTGTCGAACGGACGCGATGCATTGAGCGCGCCGGGCGCGTTCTCGGCTGCAACGGCGCTGCTCGCGTAGCCGCACATGGTGGCGCACCAGGCGAGGCAAAGCGGCGAGAGGTAGCGTTTCATGACGGGTCAGAACAAGTCTGCCTTGATCAAGCCGAATTCGACGAAGGGAACCGCGGCGGAGCCGGTGTTGAGCGCCTGATCGCGCAACTTCAGCGCCAGCGATTCGTTGTTCTGCAAAAGCGGCGAGTCCTCCCTGAAGGGTTTGCCCAGCACGGCGAACACGAGGCCGTTCCAGGTCTTGGCGAAATCCTGTTCGAGCAGGATGCGGTTGCCGAGCGCCGGGTCGGCAATGAAGACCCGGCCGTTCTCCGCATGCTTGACGATCACGAAGTGCTCGTAGCCGTCGAGATCCATCAGCACGAGCACGGGAATCTGCAGGTGGTACAGCGCGTCGATGCCGACCCGGAAGCCGCGGCCGCGCAGGCCGAGCGTCTCGACGAACTTCTTCATGTCGAGCATCGAGAAGCCGTTGCGGACCACGACCTCGGGTGTCGAGAACGCCATCATCCGCCGGATCATTTCGGTTTCCGGAATATCGATGTCGTAGCCGTACTTGAGCAGCGTCGCGAGCGCGGCCGAGCCGCAGCTGAAGTCGAACCGCTGGTTGACGACGTCGCGATAGCGCAGATCGCGGATCGATTGCAGATGCTTCGTGAGCGGTACGCCCGCGAGCGTCGACGTATCGATGCTCGACTGCGCGAAGCCCGCCGAGCACCCGATGCCGCTGGCGATGACGACGGCGATGCGCAGCGACGCCAGCCGATGTTCCCCGGACATGCTGTTCTCCTGCTGCGCGCGTCGCGCCGCACGGCGTGCGGCACGGCGCGCGTTCCCCCGGTTGCAGCGGTCAATGACCGTTGTTGAGCGCAGCGATCGCGAGACCGTTGTGCTGCAGGTTGCCGATGCCGCCGGCAATGTTCACGCCGATGTTGCCGCTCGAGCCGTGCAGCGTGTTGGCGCCGAGCATCGCGTTGCCTTCGAAGCGGCCGGAAGCCTGGGCCGCCGCGCTCTGCGTGTTGTCGTCGGTGGCGACCATCGCGACCGTGGCGACCTGGGTCGCGTTGACGGTCGTCACGGCGCCGGCGAGGCTGTTGTTCTGCACGTTGCCGATACCCGACGCGACGTTCACGCCGACGTTGCCCTGCACGGCGGACAGCGAGCCGTCGCCGACCGATGCGTTCAGCTTGAAGTTGTTGACGGTCGCCCTGCCCGCCGACGACTGGCTGCTGAAGATCTGCGCATTGCCGAACACGTTGCCGACATCCACCGACGCGAGCGCGACGTCGTTGCTCTGCACGTTGTTGATGCCTTCCGCGATGTTCACGCCGAGGTTGCCGGTGACGCCCGATGCCGCGTTGGCGCCGGTGCCGGCATTGAGCACGCCGGGCTTGCGGGTGTCGACGTGGCGCGTGATGCTGCCCGTCGTCTTCACGTCGGTCTTGTCGACGTCGAGGTTGAAGGCCCACGACTTGCTCTTCGAGTACTTGTCGCTGCCGCTTGCCTGCATCGACTGGCTCGACGACGAGGACGACGAAGCATCGTCGTGATGCACGCGTGCCCGGTACCCGGCTTCGCTCGAAGACGAACTGGCGCTCGCCGTCATGCTGCCCGCGGCATCGTGCGTCGTGCTGCTCGACGCCGCGTTGTCCCACGCCACGGCGGCGCCGCCGGCCGCATAGAAGCTGCCGTTGAAGTTCACGTTCTCACTGCTGCTGCCGTTGCGGCGGTTGCCGGTGTGGGTATGCGATTCGTTCAGGCTCGCGGATGCCGCGACCGTGGCCGTGACCACGCCCGCGACGGCCTTGTGGCCGCTGCTGGCGCTCGTGTCATGCGTCGACGACGTCGTGTGCGACATGCTGCTCGACTGCGACCGTTCGGCTTCCGCCGACGCCCAGGCCGTCACGCTGTGCGAATCGTGCGACGACATGTGCGTTTCGCTCGAACGCGACGACGACATCCGCTCGAACGATTCGCTCGACGAGACCGACGAGCTGCCGCGTACCGAGACGTTCTTGTCTTCGTTGTTGAAGGTCGTCGTGACGGCGCCTTTCACGTAGCTCTGGTAGTTCGGGTCGAGCCGGGCGTTGGAGAGCATGACCGACTGGGTGTTGTTGATCACCGCCCCCGCGGTGCTCGTCACGGTGACGCATCCGAACAGCCTGACCCAGCCGCGAATGCCGACGGTGTCGGTCACGCCTGTCGTGTTGAACAGATACGCCTTCGGCGGTGCGGCATACACGGACCCTGCCGCAGTGACGAGAACCGCCGCTGCAATGAGTGTGCGCTTCATGGTTCACTCCGTTTCGGTGATGGCTTAGTTAAAAAGAGTGCCCGCCGGGGGACGGAGCACAAAACTGTTCGCCGTTGCATTACCGGCGCCGGAGGTCTGGTTGACTTGTACGATGCCGCTGATATGCTTGAAAGCGTCGCCGCTAATCGACACTTCGGGCATACCCCGCCCGCCCACCGGGAGTCCCAGTCCACCGTGACCCGGGGCTGTCTCGGATAGTTCGGTATCCGAGACAGCCCTGACTTCCGCGCCCAGCGTGCCGAGCACGGTGCTGTTGCGCTGAAGATTGCCCACCCCTGCGCTCTGGTTCACCATCAATGCGCCCGAGATGTTCGAGAATGCCGAGCCCTCGATGCGCGCAGCCGTATCGCCCACGCGGGCCGAGGTGCTCGCCGTCTGCGTGATGCCGACATGGCCGGCGCCGAGCGCGCCCGTTCCCAATGCCAGCTGGTTGCCTTGCGCGTTGTCGAGGCCTGCGGTTTCGTTGATCGTGATCGCGCCGGTCGTGCCGTTCGCCGCGCCCGTCGCGATCGTCGCGGTGCCGCTGACGATCGCCGGGCCCGCCGGCACGTTCTGCGCGCATGCGCCGCGCGCGGCGAGCAGCGCGATCAGGGCGACGGCGAGCGCGCCGAGATGCGGCCGCATGCCGGAGCGAGAAGCGCGCGCGTTCATTTGGCGGCTCCGAGCGCGCTCGTGAGCGGCGCCAGTGCGCCCGTCACCGAGTTCGAGATCATGCCGCCGATGCCGCCCGTCGCCGGCGCGCCGCCGACGGCGCCGCGCACGATCGACCCGCCGCCCGTGTCGCCCGCAAGCGCGCGCGTGACGGCCTGCATGCCGAGGTCGCCGAGCATGCCGCCGGGTGCGACGCCGTTCGAACCGTGCGCATTCGTCAGGTCGAGATCGGAGACCATCGTCGCCATCATCGGATTGAAGCTGTTGGACGGGAACGTCGTCGCGCGGGACAGCACGGGATCCTGATCGGTCGGCACGTTGTGATACGCGACGCGCGGCGTGACGTTGCGCATCACGATGATGTCGCCCGGATTGGCGACCTGTTCCTGCGCGTGTGCCGTGCCGCAGGCGATGCCGGCGCAAGCCGCGCACAGCGCGGCGAGCATCGGGCGACGCAGCGGAAGGAGCAGTACGTTCATGTCGGGCCTCTCGGTGGCGCATCGGCCGCGGGTCGCGGCGCCGGTCGTTACTTGCGTGTGTAGCTCGCGCTGTTGCCTTGCAGCGCGCGTTGCGCGTCGACCGGAATCGGCAGCGGCGTGGGCGGCGTGATCTCGTCCCACAGCGTCACCGACGCATTGCCGCCGGCCGACATCTGCGACGCGGTCGACACCGTCGCATAGCCTGGCGCGCGGCCGCGCTGGCGGCTGAGCGTGTCTTCGTCGAGCGGCGCATAACGCTTCATCCACGTAGCGTCGGCGAGCGGGGACGCAAACGTTGCGACCGGCTCGCTTGCTTGCGACGCTTCCTGGGCATGGGCCGCGCTCGGCAGCCAAGTGGCCGCGAGCATGGCGGCCATCGAGGCGAGGGAAAGGCGAAGGAGGTGTCGCATGGCATGTCTCCGGTGTTCCGGGTATTCAGCGAAATGCATGCCATCGACCCCAAACCGTTGTCGCGATTGCCATTCGCAATTCTGCGTAGGGAATAGCCCTGTGAAACGCGAAAAAAATGTTTCAGGCCTGAAACGAGGGGACTTGGGAGTACTGCGGATTCAAGCGAAGCGCTACAAGGATGAAAATTAGCGCTACGTGTCGATGTGCAAACGGCCCCGATGCATGCGGATATAGGCAGAGGAATGCCGGGCGCGCACGGCCGCGGGCGAGGCGTTGAAGCGAAGCGTTGAAATCGGTTTGTCTTGTTCGGCGCCTATAACTAACCTGTTTGATCCGAGAAGAACGACACGCTAAGAAAGTCGCGGGGCCGCCTGCGACATTGATGAGCGCCATCGTGCGAGGCATGGCGTCGCCTTGCATGAAATGGCGAATCGAGCCGACCCCTGGGCGTGGACCCGATTCGATCCTTTATGCACGTGACTTGACGTGCGCTGGTAATCGTTAGACGGTTGATGAACGGGGTGAGCGTATGGAAGCCGACCTGCGGCACGTGATCTACTATTCCCGGGAACCGAGCGATGCGCTGCGCGGGCACTTCGATGCGCGTGGCTGGCGCGTCGATCTCGCGGAAACTGCTCGCGACGTGCGACGCGTCGTCCAGCAGGGCGTCGCGACGGCCGGGCTGCTCGATTTCTCGTCGGGCTTCAAGCCGGCCGACCTGCGCGAGCTCGAACCTTGCCTGACGATTCCCCACATCGGCTGGATCGCGGCCACGCAGCGCGGCCAGTTGCAGGATGCGACGCTGCGCCACCTGATCCGCGACTACTGCTTCGACTACGTGACGATGCCGTTCGAGACGACGCGCATCGTCGAGACCGTCGGCCACGCGCACGGCATGGTCGCGCTGACCGAGCCGGTGACGCCGCTACCGGGCGCCGGGCGCGGCGAAGGCGAGATGGTCGGCACCTGCGACGCGATGCTCGCACTCTTCAAGATGATTCGCCGGGTCGCGACCACCGACGCGCCGGTGTTCATTTCCGGCGAGTCGGGCACCGGCAAGGAGCTGACGGCCGTCGCGATCCACGAGCGTTCGTCGCGCGCGCAGGCGCCGTTCGTCGCGATCAATTGCGGTGCGATTCCGTCGACGCTGCTGCAGGCCGAGCTGTTCGGCTACGAGCGCGGCGCATTCACCGGCGCGAACCAGCGCAAGATCGGCCGCGTCGAGGCCGCGCAGGGCGGCACACTATTCCTCGACGAGATCGGCGACCTGCCGCTCGAGAGCCAGGCGAGCCTCCTGCGCTTCCTGCAGGAAGGCAAGATCGAGCGGCTCGGCGCGCACGTGTCGATCCCGGTCGACGTCCGGGTGATCTGCGCGACGCACGTCGACATGCATGCGGCGCTGCGTGACGGCCGCTTCCGCGAAGACCTGTTCCACCGGCTCTGCGTGCTGCGCATCGAGGAGCCGCCGCTGCGCGCGCGCGGCAAGGACATCGAGGTGCTCGCGCGTCACATGCTCGAGCGCTTCAAGGGCGATTCGCATCGCCGCCTGCGCGGCTTCTCGCCGGACGCGATCGCGGCGCTGTACGGCTATCCGTGGCCCGGCAACGTGCGCGAGCTGATCAATCGCGTGCGCCGCGCGATCGTGATGTCGGAGGGCAGGACGATCACCGCGGCGGATCTCGAGCTGAACGACTATTCGGTGCTGGCGCCCGTGTCGCTCGTCGAGGCGCGCGAGGCGGCGGAGCGCCAGGCGATCGAGCATGCGCTGCTGCGTCATCGCGGCCGGTTTGCCGATGCGGCGCGCGAGCTCGGCGTGTCGCGCGTCACGCTGTACCGGCTGATGTGCGCGCACGGCATGCGCGATCGTAGCGACGCCGCGCTGGCCGGGTTCCCGGCGCCGCTGCCGGACCTTCCCCGGCACGCTTGCTAAAATGGCGGGTGCGGCCGCCCTCGCGGCCGAAGGAACCCGCATGAAACAGTATCTCGACCTCGTACGCAGCATCCTCGACACCGGCACCTGGCAGGAGAACCGCACCGGCATCCGCACCATCAGCATGCCCGGTGCGATGCTGCGCTTCGACCTGCAGGAAGGCTTCCCGGCCGTGACGACGAAGAAGCTCGCGTTCAAGTCCGCGATCGGCGAGCTGGTCGGCTTCCTGCGCGCGTCGCGCAGCGCCGCGGAATTTCGCGCGCTCGGCTGCAAGGTGTGGGACGCCAATGCGAACGACAACGCGCAATGGCTCGCGAACCCGTATCGGCAGGGCGTCGACGATCTCGGCGACGTGTACGGTGTGCAATGGCGCCAGTGGCCCGGCTACAAGGTGCTCGATGCGGGCGCCGACGCGCAGATCGCCGATGCGACCCGCCGCGGCTTTCGCGTCGTCACGCGCTTCGACGAGGACGGCGCGCCGAAGGTGCTGCTGTACAAGGCGATCGACCAGCTGCGCCAGTGCCTCGACACGATCATGCAGAACCCGGCCGATCGCCGCATCCTGTTCCACGCGTGGAATCCTGCGGTGCTCGACCAGATCGCGCTGCCGGCCTGCCATCTGCTGTACCAGTTCCTGCCGAACGCCGCGAAGCGCGAGATTTCGCTGTGCCTGTACATCCGCAGCAACGACGTCGGCCTCGGCACGCCGTTCAACCTGACCGAAGGGGCGGCGCTGCTGTCGCTCGTCGGCCGGCTGACCGGCTATACGCCGCGCTGGTTCACCTATTTCATCGGTGACGCGCACATCTACGAGAATCAGCTCGACATGCTGCAACAGCAGCTCGTGCGCGAGCCGTACGAGAGCCCGCGGCTCGTGATCGCCGACCGGGTGCCGGAATACGCGCAGACGGGCGTCTACGCGCCGGAATGGCTGGAACAGGTCGAGCCGTCCGACTTCTCGCTCGTCGGCTACCGGCACCATGAGCCGCTGACGGCGCCGATGGCCGTCTGAGCGCGGCGCGCGCGACGTTTTCCGTTCCGATGGATGAAGGCCCGGTCGACGCAAGTCGAGCGGGCCTTGTTTCATTCGCGCGGGCGCTTACTGATGGTGCCGGTTGTCGTGGCCATTGTCGTGCGGTTGTTGCGGCGGCGGGCTGCTCTCGACGTGCGGCGCGGGCATCGACGGACGCGGCTCCATGCGGGGCGGTTGCGGCTGTGGGCGCGGTTGCTCCATGTGCGGCGGTGGCATCTGCGGCCGGGGTTCCGCGCGGGGCGCGGGCATTGGCGGCCGCGGCTCCATGCGCGGAGCGGCCGGCTGTGGCCGTGGTGCTTCGTGCACGGGGGCCGGCGGCCGGTAGTCGTTCGCGCGCGGCGGCGCGACGTCCTGGCGCGGCGCGGGTGGCGCATAGTCGGCGCGCGGGCGGGGCGCCGGGGCCGCATTGTCCGGCCGCGGCTGGCCGTGCTGCGCCGGCGGGGCGAAATCGGGACGCGGCTGCGGCGCCTGGGCCGTCATGTCGGCATGGGGATTCGGCAGCGCGCGCGGCGACGGCGCCGCGCGTGGCGGCTCGGCGGTCGCGGCGTCCGGACGCGGCACCGTTGGCGGCGTCGCCGCGCTTCGCACCGGCGGCAGCGCGTTCTGGCCCGCCGGATGGGTCGCGGTTGGCGCGCCGGAGGGCGCGAACCCCGCGCGCTGGTGATCGAGCGGCGCATGCGGCTGCATCCAGGCCGGCGACGGCGCGGCCGCCACGGCTGCGCGATTGTCGCCGCGCGCGCCGGGGGCGTTGTCGAACGACGGCGGATGCGGGACGCCGTTCGCGAGCCGGGCGGCGTTCGGGCCGTCGCCATTCATCGGGCGGGGCGCATCGGGCGCGGCGCCGTTCGCGAAGTGCGGGGCGTTCGGCGTTTCGCCGTTGAGCGGATGGGGCGCATTCTGCGGCGCGCCGTTGACGAACCGTGATGCATTCGGCGCTTCGCCGTTCGTCGGGTGGGGCAGATTCGGTGCCGCGCCGTTCATCAAGCGCGACGCGTTCGGCGCTGCGCCTTCGACCGGCCGGCCAGTCGCGGCCACGCCCGCGCCGGGCGCCGGCATGGCGGCCGGCCCCGCGTGCGCCAAACCTGGCTGGCCTTCGCGCGCCGGCTGCACCACCGGGCCGTGCGGATTCACGAGCTGCACGTCGCGCATCGCCCAGCCGCCGCCGTGCGGATTGCCGGGCACCCGCACCGGGTGCGGCGTGTAGTCGGGCGGCGCGGTCGTCTTGACGACCGGCGCGCCGGCGCCGGGCACGCGGCCGCCTTGCTGGACCAGATGCGCGGCCGCCTGGTCGCGATACGCGGGCGGCACGGCCGGGTTGCGCGTCGCGATGACCGGGCGCTGTCCGAGCGCCGCCGGCGGATGGTAGGCGGCGTTGCGCAGCCCGCCGGTGAAGCTCTGGCGCACCGGCGCGATGCCCGGCGTGCCCGGCGTGACGTGCGCATTGCGCCATTGCTGCGGATCGACGTGCTGCGAAAAGTGCGTGACCGGCTGGCCGTGCACGAAGGCGGTCGCCGGCACCGCGGTGATCGCGTGCGGCGCGCGGAAATTCACGTACGTGTTGTTGATGTTGGTGACGTTGGTGATGTTCGTCACGTTCACGGTCTTGTTCACGTTGACGTTGTTCACCACGATGTGCTGGTTCACGCGGTCGTAGTAGTGCGGGCTCCAGCCGCCCCAGCCCGGGTGCCAACGTTCGCCGGGGCCGAGCGGGAACCATGCGCAGCCCGCCGCGGCGATACCGCCGACCGCGAGACCGACGCTCCAGTCGAACCCGCCGCCGCCCCCGCCGACGAACGCGACGAGCGCCGGCGCATAGACAGGCGGTTCGCTGACCACGACCGGGCCGGGCACCCACGCCCAGCTGTCGTCGACATACGCCCAGCGGCCGTAGTGATAAGGCGCGAAGCCCCACGGCGCGTCGTCGACCCAGGTCCAGCCCCACGGCGCCTGCCAGATCCAGTGCCCGTCGTGATAGGGGGCCCAGTCGGCCGGTGTGTCGTTCGGCACCCACACCGCGCCGTAGCTCGGGTTGTCGCGCCACGTGCCGTTCGCGTCGAGATCCTGGTAGCCGGGAATATCGCGCGACACGTAGCGGGCCGACACCGAGCGATCCTCGGCCGCGTCGCGGCTGGCGGCCCACTGGTCGAGCGGGTCGTAGCCGGGCGCGCCCGACTGCTGCGCGACCTGCAGGCCGGTGCCGGTGAAGACCACCTGCTGCCCGGCCGACAGCGGGTACTGGCCGCTGTCGCCGTAGACGGTGGCGCTGCCGCGCCGCACGGTGACCGTCGTGCTCGCGCCGTTCGGCGCGACGTCGACGCGGTAGTCGCCCGGGCCGGCGATGCCGAGCGCGAGGTTCGGCGTGTCGATTTCGTACGACGTGCCGGGCGGCAGCGACCGCACGTGCGTCGACACGGTGCCGAGGCCGACCTTCAGCTGCGTCGTCGTGTCGTCGAGGTTCATCACCGACAGGCTCGTTGATTCACCGAGCCGCACGGCGCTCGAGCCGATGTGCAGCTCGGAGCGCGCGCCCGCGTCGTTCCAGAGCTGGTCGCCGGTCGTGAGCGGGCGGTTCACGGCGGCGTACGACCACGTATCGGTGCCGGCCGGCTCGGTCGTCACCGCGCCCGACAGGTAATTGAGCCGCGCGACGCGGCCCGGCGGGTCGCCGCCCGGCTGTCGGGCGGCCGCGGCATACGGCGGCGCGTCCGCCGACTGCGCGAACGCGGGCGGCAGCGCGGCGAGCGCCGCGAACGCGAGCAACGTGAAACGGGCGGTGCGCGTGAGCGTGAACTGGAGGGCCATGATGAGCGTTGTCGTTGTCCCGGCGCGTCGATTCGTGCCGTTAAGTTCACAATATCCGCTCGGGCTGTTTCAGTGCTCTGCGTTTTGTAAGGCCTTCTGCTCGTCGTGTAACAAAACTTGTCCGCCGCGCGCGTTTGTCATGCGGCCGTAAGCCATCCGTCGAATGCCTGCTGTCCCGACACGGTGACGCGCAGCACGCGCGGCCGCGCGGTGCGTTCGACCCAGCCGTGCGAGCAGAAGCTGTCGAGCAGCGCCGCGCCGAGCGCGCCGCCCAGGTGCGCGCGGCGTTCGCTCCAGTCGAGGCAGCCGCATGCGAAACGGCGCCGACGCGTGCGCTGCTGCGCGACGTCGATGCCCCAGCGCGCGAGCGCCTGCGCGCCGAGCTCGGTCGCGTCGACGCTGTCGCCTTCCGCGTTCAGCCAGCCGCGCGCGGTGAGTCCGTCGAAGATGCGCACCGCGACCTCGCCGGCCATGTGGTCGTAGCAGGTGCGCGCATAGCGCAGCTCGGCGGGCACGGTGCGCGCGGTCGGCGGTGCCGGCCGGTGCGGCGCCGCCGCGCGGGCGACGTTCGCGAGCGCTTCGAGCGACGCGGCGATGTCGGCGGACGCGATCCGGTAATAGCGGTGCCGGCCGCGGATGTCGAGCGCGAGCAGCCCGCCTTCGGTCAGGCGCGCGAGATGCGCGCTCGCGGCGGACGGCGACAGCCCGGCGATCAGCGTCAGCTCGCCGGCGGGGCGGGCGCTGCCGTCCATCAGCACCCACAGCATCGCGGCCCGCCCGGGGTCGGCGATCAGCGCGCCAAGGCGGCTCAGGCCCGGAAAATGATGGTCGTTGGCGTCGGTCATCGTCGTATCTCGGAAAGAGGATGCTACGCAGTGTAGGCGCTGGCGGCATTCGATGTTTCGTCTCGTGCTGAAATGTCGAATGCCGACGGGCCGAGCGCGGCGCGCGACCCTGCGGACGGCCGGCGCCCGCGCGTAGAATGGGCCGGGCGCGGCGGCATGGGGCCGCCGCACGCGACACGATGCGACGATGAAGACGATTTTCTGCATATTGGCGGCCGCGCTGGCCTGCGCGGCCTGCGCGCAGGGTGGCGCAAGCGCCGCGGGCGACGGCGGCAGCCATGTCGAGATGTACGGCGTGATTGACCAGGGCGTGACGGTGCGTCGCTGACCGACGGGGACGGATCGCCGGGCCCGGGCGCGCGGCGAGCTGGGGCGGGCGCGCCGCGACGCGTTGTCGCACCGCAACGTATAATGGCCCGATCGCAGCGCCCCCCGCCTGGAGCCAACAAGATGTCTGCCTCGTCCCCTGCCACCGCGACCCTCGATCGCACCGAAACCGTGTTCCGCTTCCTCGCCGAGCCGTCGTCCGTGAACTTCGGCGGCAAGGTGCATGGCGGCGCGCTGATGAAATGGATCGACGAGGTCGCGTATGCGTGCGCGGCGGTCTGGTCGAGCCGCTATTGCGTGACGGTCAGCGTCGGCAACATCCGCTTCCAGCGCCCGATCCTGGTCGGCAACCTGGTCGAGCTGAAGGCGCGCGTCGTCGCGACGGGGCGCACCAGCATGCACATCCACGTATCGGTGCACGCCGGCGACCCGAAGGGCGGCGTGCTGCGCCAGACGACCGATTGCCTCGTGGTGTTCGTCGCCGTCGACGAGAACGGCAATCCGCTGCCGGTGCCGGCGTTCGTGCCGGAGAGCGACGAGGAGAAGCGCCTCGCGAAATACGCGATGGACGTGCGCACCGCGCTCGACAAGATCGTCGAGATGAAGCCGGAAGAGGTCGCGAAGGGCACCGTCTGACGTCCGCCGTCGCGGCCTGGGCCGCGACCCGGACGATTCCACCGAAACCACATATCCGCGCGCCGCACGACTGCGGCGGCGCGCGCTTCGCGCGTCAGCGCGACCCGATCATCTGTTCCGGCCGCACCCACGCGTCGAATTCCGCGTCGGTCAGGTAGCCGAGCGCGAGCGCGGCGGCCTTCAGCGTCGTGCCTTCCTTGTGCGCCTTCTTCGCGATCTGCGCGGCCTTGTCGTAGCCGATGTGCGGATTGAGCGCCGTCACGAGCATCAGCGATTCGTTGAGCAGCAGATCGATGCGCGCGCGGTTCGGCTCGATGCCCACCGCGCAGTGATCGTTGAAGCTGCGCGCGCCGTCGGCGAGCAGCCGCACCGATTGCAGCACGTTGTGCGCGATCATCGGCCGGAACACGTTCAGCTCGAAGTTGCCGCTCGCGCCGCCGACGTTCACCGCGACGTCGTTGCCGAACACCTGGCAGCACAGCATCGTCACGGCTTCCGACTGCGTCGGGTTCACCTTGCCCGGCATGATCGAGCTGCCCGGCTCGTTCTCCGGAATCGACAGTTCGCCGAGCCCGCAGCGCGGCCCGCTCGCGAGCCAGCGGACGTCGTTGGCGATCTTCATCAGGCCGGCCGCGACCGTCTTCAGCGCGCCGTGCGCGAACACCAGCGCGTCGGCCGCCGCCATCACCTCGAACTTGCTCGGCGCGGTCACGAACGGCAGCGTCGTGAGGCGGCCGATCTCGTCGGCAACCCGCACCGCGAATTCCGGATGCGCGTTCAGGCCGGTGCCGACCGCGGTGCCGCCGAGCGCCAGCTCATACAGGTGCGGCAGCGCCGATTCGACGTGCCGGATTCCGTGGTCGAGCTGCGCGACGTAGCCGGAGAACTCCTGGCCGAGCGTGAGCGGCGTCGCGTCCTGCAGGTGCGTGCGGCCGATCTTCACGATGTCGGCGAACGCCTTCGACTTCGCGTCGAGCGTCGCGCGCAGCGTGCGCAGCGCGGGCAGCAGATGGTTGACGATCGCGTAGGCCGCGGCGACATGCATCGCGGTCGGGAACACGTCGTTCGACGACTGGCCGCGGTTCACGTCGTCGTTCGGATGAACCTTGCGCGCTTCGCCGCGCTCGCCGCCCATCAGCTCGCTCGCGCGGTTCGCGATCACCTCGTTGAGGTTCATGTTGGTCTGCGTGCCGGAGCCGGTCTGCCAGACCGCGAGCGGGAATTCGCGCGGATGCTGGCCCGCGATGATCTCGTCCGCCGCCGCGATGATCGCGTGCGCCTTGTCGTCGGCCAGCACGCAGAGCGACAGGTTCACGGCCGCCGCCGCGCGCTTGACGATCGCGAGCGCGTGGATCAGCTCCGGCGACTGCTTCTCGGTCGAAATCCGGAAATTCTGCAGCGAGCGCTCGGTCTGCGCGCCCCAGAGCCGGGCGGCCGGCACGGCGATCTCGCCGAATGTGTCGCGTTCCATCCGAACTGCTTCGTTCATGATGCACTCCTCCTGGAAAGGGGAAAGGCCGCGCGGTGCGCGCGGCGTCGGGCGTATCGCGGGGCGTCGCGCCGCTTGCGCGGCGTCTTCAGCCGACAAGCATAGCGCTGCGGGCGTTTTTGCGCGCTGTCGCGGGGGAGGGGGGCCGAGCGGAGCCCGGGCCGGCGCTCAGGCCGGCCGGCCGGCGAGCGATGCGCTCTTGCGATGGAAGCGCCACGCCATCAGCGCGGCGACGCTCGCGAGGCCGGCCGCGAGGCCCCACCACAGGCCGCGTGCGCCGAGACCCGCGTGGAACGCGAGCCAGTAGCCGGTCGGGAAGCCGATGCCCCAGTAGCCGAAGGTGGCCGCGAGCATCGGGATGCGCGTGTCCTTCAGGCCGCGCAGCGCGCCGGAGCCGACCGTCTGCATGCCGTCGACGATCTGGAACACCGCGGCGATGCCGAGCAGCGACGCGGCGAGCGACACGGTGGCCGCGTTCGCGGGATCGTCGAGGCGCAGGTAAAGGCTGACGATCGCATGCGGTGCGACGACCATCACGAGGCCCGACAGCGACATGAACGCGACGCCGAGCCCGAGCGCGACGAAGCCCGCGTGCCGCGCGGCGACGGCCTGGCCCGCGCCGACCCAGTAGCCGACCCGCACGTTGGCGGCCTGGCCGATCGCGAGCGGCACCATGAACGACACCGACGCGACGTTCAGCGCGATCTGGTGCGCGGCGAGCGAGGTGGCGCCGAGCACGCCGACCGTGAGGCCGGTCGCGAGGAACAGCGTCGATTCGACCCCGTAGGTGATCGCGACGGGCCAGCCGATGCTGATCAGCTCGCCCATCATGGGCAGCTTCGGGCGCGAGGCGGTCACGAAATGCTTGAAGCGCCGCCGGCCGTGCAGCAGCCACACGAGCGCGAGCGCGGTGAGCCAGATCGTGATCGTGGTCGCGACCGCCGAGCCCAGAAAGCCGAGCCGCGGCAGCCCGAACGCGCCGTGGATCAGCCCGTAGTTCAGCACCGCGTTGATGCCGACGCTGCCGATCGACACCCACAGCAGCCGCCGCGCGGCGCCGATCGCGGGCAGGAACGAACGCATCAGGCCGACGCCGATCAGGCTGCCGAGCGCCGCGAAGCGCAGCACGCCGGTGTATTCGCCGACGTTGCGCGCGAGCGCGGGCGGTTCGTGGAACATCAGCAGGATCGGCTCGGCGAGCGACAGCGCGACGATCGCCGGAATCGCGAGCAGCACGGACAGCGCGAAGCCCGTCCAGTAGATGTGCGGCACGCGATCGTCGGCTTTCGCGCCGCGCGCATGCGCGACGCTGACGCTGACCGACGACAGCACGCCCTGCAGCACGGTGACGATCACGAAGAAGAAGTTCGCGCCGAGGCCGCCCGCGGCGAGCGAATCGGGGCCGAGGGAGCCGAGCAGCACCGTGTCGGTGACGCTCATCGCCATCTGCGACAGCTGTGCGATCGCGAGCGGCGCAGCGAGGCGCGCGGTATCGGCGGCGTGGCTGGAAAGGGAGGGCGGCGCGGCGGGCGTCCGCGAGAGACCGGAGTGCGACATGGAATCAACAGGTCGCGCAGGTGCGGGCCCGCGCTGTGCTTATTTTGAGAAGGACCTAGCTTACGGGTTTATTCGAAGCATGTCGAACGCGCGGCCGATGGCCCTGCCGTGGACAGGGTCGGTGGCGGAGAGTGAGGGGCGCGCAAGGCCCCGGGCGGGGCCCCGTGGCGCGGGCGGCGCGTCGCGCTACGCGCCGTGCACCGCGATGCGCGTATCGCCGAGTAGCACGACCTGTCCCGCGCGGATCTTGCAGGTCTTGCGGAGTTCGACCGTGCCGTCGACCTTGACCGCGCCGGACGCGACGATCACTTTCGCGGAGCCGCCGCTGTCGGCGAGGCCGGTGATCTTGAGGAGGTTGTGCAGCTCGACGAACTCGCCGGTCAGCGTGAAATCCAGATTGGGCATGACGAAGGAAGCGCACGGGGCGCGGGAGGAATCGCCCCGCATCATACGGCACCGCGGGCCCGCGCGCGAGGGCGGCGGGGCGGTGGCGTCACCGGGCAACCGCGCACGATCGCCGTCCCGACCCCGGCCGGCGCAGGCTTAACACACCCCGGCGGGGAGTGTGTCAGTCCGAGGTGTTAAAGAGTGTGAGCCATTCGTCAGCAAATGAAACGGTGGGTAACAGTCTGCGAGATCGGCGAACCCGCCGCGCGAACGACGGGTCTCTAGCCGTACCTGCTGCATGTTGCGGCGGGTACGCGACGGATCGCATCGACGCGATCCGCGCCAACAACTTCTTGAGGAGGATAGCCATGTCCAAGATTCGTACGATGCTGATCGGTGCCGCTCTGACGGCGTTCGCCACTTCGGCCGCATTTGCCCAGACGGGCACGGGCGCACAAGGCGCGGCAGGCGCCGGCGTGCAGGTGCAGACGCCGGTGGGCGGCGTGGGCGCGCAGGGCGGCGCCAATGCGGGTGCGGCGGCCGGCAACACGGTCGGCGGCGCCACCGACGCAATGAGCTCGGCGGCCGACCAGGCCAAGGACACCGCGTCGTCGGCTGTCCATTCGACGAAGAAGCACGTGAAGCACGCCGCGAAGTCGGCGAAGGGCCATGCCGACGCCGCGAAGGCAAAGGCTGGCGAGGCGCTCGACGGCGGCGCGTCCGCCCAGGGCGGGGCGTCGGTCGGCGTGAAGGGCGGTGCATCGGCCGAGGGCGCGACGCAGTAAGCGTCGTCCGCCACTGCCGCACGACGCTCGCCCCGGAAGGCGCGTCGTTGCGGCGGCGCTCAAGCGGCCCGGTTCGTTTCGCGCGAACCGGGCCGTGTTTCGTTTACTGCGGCCGGCGCTGTTCCGGCGTCTGGCCCTGCGATGTCCGCGCGGCCGCCGGCGCAAACACGCTGCGCAGCCAGGCGGCGAGGCGCGCGAACACGTCGTACGGCTCCTCGACGAAGATCTCCGGCTTCAGCAGCCGCAGGTACTCCATGATCTGCTGCGCCTCCGGCTTCTGGAACGAACCGTGCGCGAGCCCCAGCCGCAGCAGGCCGCGCAGCTCGCCGAGCTTGTCGCGCGCGGTGCTGCCGACGCTCATCTCGCACGCGAGCTTGGCCTCGTAGATCCGCTGCCGCAGCGATTCCGCAAGCCGCCACGCGGGCGTCTGCATCTGCTCCTCGAGCACCTGGATGTCCTGCACCGCGCTCTTGATCTGCGCGGCCAGCGGGTCGATCAGGTCGGCGTCGCTCTGCGCCTCGGCGACGATCGCCTTCGACCAGTCGCGGCAAGCCTTCGCGAGTTCGTCCGGCGTCCATTCGGAGCGCGCCGCGAAGCCGAAGCCGAATTCGCCGGCCTGCCGCATCAGGATCGCGACCACGTCGGGGAACTCCTTGTCGAGCGTGCGCTTGGCCCACGCGTACTGGCCGCCCTGCAGCATCCGCTGCACGGCGTGCTCGGTCAGCGGCACCATGTTGTCGAGCAGTTTTGCGCGCAGGAAATCCTCGAACGACGGGGTCGCGAATTGCGGGTCGAGTTTCAGCGACACGCGCACGAATGCGTCGTAATCCTTGCGCAGGGACGCGAGTGTGTCGTCTTTGAGGGAAAGGGTGATCTGGCCCATGAATCGTCTCGATGGCGGCCCGCGCCGGCCGGACGCCGGAATGGCGCGCCGCATCGGCGCGTCGTCGGCAATCCGGTCCGCGCCGGGGCCGATGGCAGGTCTTCACCCGTTTATCGGCCGATCGGGCGGAAACTTGAGCGGACGGGCGCGTTCAGGCGGGCAGCCAGCCGTGCGGCAGCACCACGCCCTGCCAGAGGAAGAACACCGCGAGCCCGACCGCGATCGTCACGAGCGGCCGGCGCGTCGCCGCGGACACCAGCACGGCGGCCAGCGCGCCGACGAGCTGCGGATTGCGCCAGGTGAGCTCGGCGGTGCCGCCGTGCGGCGACACGGTCATCGGCACGATGATCGCGGTCAGCACGGTGACCGGCACGAAGCCGAGCGCGGTGCGCACGAGCGGCGGGAACGCGAGGCGTTCGCCGAACAGGAACAGCGTCGAGCGGATGGCGTAAGTGATGACCGCCATCCCGAGGATCAGCAGCGCGTAGCTCACGATGCGGCCTCCGTGCGCGGGCCGGTGCGGGCGCGGTCGTGCAGCAGCGTGAACGCGACCCCCACCACGACGCCGGCGGCCACCGCGCCGAGCAGGCCGAGCTTGTACGGCCAGCCTTGCCAGTAGTAGGCGAGCGCGCCGGCCGTCGCGGCGGCTGCGAAGTAGCGCAGCGTGCCGAGCTGCGGCACCACGATCGCGATGAAGGTCGCGGCCATCGCGAAATCGAGGCCGAGCGACTGCAGCCCCGGGAACGCCGAGCCGAACCCGAGGCCGGCGAGCGTCCACAGCTGCCAGTTCAGGTACATCGCGAGGCCCGAGCCGAAGAAGTAGTACGGGCCGATCGCGCCGGGCGGGAAATGCCGGTAGTGCGCATACGCGACCGCGAACACTTCGTCGGTCATCAAAGCGCCGAGCGTCGCGCGCCAGCGCAGCGGCAGGTGGGCGACATACGGCGCGAGCGTCGCGCTGTACAGCAGGTGGCGCAGGTTGACGATCAGCGTCGTCGCGAGCACCACGGCAAAGCTCGCGCTGCCGGCGATCAGCCCGAGCGCGATGAACTGCGCGGAGCCGGCGAACACGGCGAGCGACATCAGCGCGCCGTGCCAGCCGGCGAGCGGGCCGCCGCTGACGAGCGTGCCGAAGATCACGCCGAACGGCGCCGCGCCGACCATCATCGGGATCGTGTCGCGGGCGCCGTCGAGCCACTCGTTCAGCGGCCGGCGGGGGGATGACATGGGTGACGGGTTCAAGATTGCTCCTCCATGCGCGGGAGGTTAGCGCGCCGGCACCCGGGCGGCTTGTATGTTCTTGCGCTGCCGCCGGGCCGGCGTGTCAGCGCGTCTGCCAGCGCCCCGGCGGCACCCCGAACATCCGCTTGAAGTGCCGCGTGAAATGGCTCTGGTCGACGAAGCCGCTGTCGGCCGCCACGTCGGCGATGGCGACGCCCGCGCGCAGCGGCGCCAGCGCGCGCTGCAGCCGCAGCTGGTTGCGCCACGCATGGGGCGGCATGCCGGTCGTGCGCGTGAACAGGCGCGCCGCATGGAACGGCGACAGCCCGGCCGCTTGCGCGACCTCGTCGAGCGTCAGTGCGCAGGTCAGGTCGGCCGCGAGCCGTTCGCGCATCGCCTCGACGCGTGGCTCGTCGGCCGCGAGCGACGCCGGCCGCGGATGCGCGTCGGCGTAGCGCACGATCAGCGTCGAGAACGCGTCGAGCATCGCCGTCTCGGCGGCAAGCGGGTCGTAGATGCGCGGCGCGCCGGGCGCCACGTCGTCGTCGGCCTGCGGGCCGTGTGCGTGGCCGGTCGTCGCGCGGACGCTGCCGGCCTCCATCATCCGGTGCGCGTGCGCGAGCCTGGCCGCGAGATCCGCGTCGCGAATGACGTCGGGCGGAAACCAAGGCGCATCCTGCGGGCGCCCCGCAATCGCGCTCGCGAGCGACCGGATGAACTCGACCGGCATGTAGCAGACCCGGTAGCGCCAGCCGTCGTCGGTGGCGCGCGAACCGGTGTGCACTTCGCCGGGATTGATCACGGGCACGGTGCCCGTCTCGGCGATGTGGCCGGCGCCGCGGTAGGTAAAGCGTTCGGCGCCCGCCACGATCACCGGGATCGTGTAGGCGTCATGCCAGTGCGGTGCGAAGGTGTGGTCGCGATAGGCGGCCGTGACGAGATCCGCGTCCGGCAGCAGCGGGGTGCGCCAGTAGCGCGCGGAATCTCGGAGGCGGGCGGCGGACATGACGGGGCGCGGGAGGGGCGAATCGAGATAGTGTAGTCCCGCGCGGGCCCGGTGCGCTTACTTGACGGGGATCGGCGTCGCGGCCGCGACGGGTACCGCGGTGACGCTGTTCTTCGGGCTGCCGCTGACGACCCGGTCGCTGTACGTCAGGTAGACGATCGTGTTGCGCTTCTTGTCGACCACGCGCACCACGTGCAGCGTCTTGAAGATGAACGACATCCGCTCGCTGAACACGTCGGACTGCTGCTTGAGCGGCCCCGAGAAGCTGATCGGGCCGACCTGGCGGCACGCGATCGACGCTTCGCTCGGGTCCTCGGCGATGCCGAGCGAGCCCTTGATCCCGCCCGTGCGGGCGCGCGACACGTAGCAGGTCACGCCGCCGACCTGCGGATCGTCGTAGGCTTCGACGACCACGCGGTCGGAGCCGGTCAGGCGGAAGTTGGTATTCACGCTGCCGACTTCTTCCGCATGCGCGAGCGGCGCAGCGGCGAACGAGGCAAGGAGGAGGGCGGATGATGCAGCAAGGCTGAGGCGATTCTTCATCGTCGGAATCTGAAGCGATTTCGGGACAGAGACTCTAGCATGCGCGGGGGACGCGCTTTTGTGCCGTTTCGTGCGGTTGCCGGAAAAACAAAAGGCCCGTCGCATGGACGGGCCTTTCGCTGTCTGGCTCCCCGACCTGGGCTCGAACCAGGGACCTACGGATTAACAGTCCGGCGCTCTACCGACTGAGCTATCGGGGAACAAACAGCAGAGAAACGAGATTGTATGGAGTGTTGGCTAAGCTGTCAACACTTTTGGCGCGCACCGTGCAAAATTTTTTGCGGGCGGGCGCCGGGAGATCAGCGCTCGAGCAGATGCAGCTTTTCCTGCACGTCTTTCCAGTCGTCCGCGTCGGCCGGCGCCGGCTTCGTCTTCGTGATCGACGGCCAGTCCTTCGCCAGCTCGGCGTTCAGCGCGGTGAACTGCTGCTGGTCGCCCGGAACGTCTTCTTCGGCATAGATCGCATTGGTCGGGCATTCGGCGACGCACACGGCGCAGTCGATGCACTCGTCCGGATCGATGGCCAGAAAGTTGGGACCTTCACGGAAGCAATCCACCGGGCACACATCCACGCAATCCGTGTATTTGCACTTGATGCAGCCTTCGGTCACAACGTGAGTCATTAAAACGCTCCTGCTTGGCGGTATATATGGGGTGGCGTTGGCGCCAAAAGCGGCATTGTAACTGAAGCGCCAAACCCGCATGGCGTGGTCGGCTTTCCGGCTTATACCGTTTCGTGATTAGTTTATGAGCACGCGCATGGGGGGGGGCGCCCTGCGGGATGCCGCGCGGCTTCGTGATGGTCGGGCCCGCATTCGGGTAACATGGCCGGCAGACCGGGCGGCGCGCGGTGCGCCGGGGCCGGTCCCGATATTGGCGGTGCCGTCATCATGATCATCACTTCGCTGCTCGACACGGATCTCTACAAATTCACGATGATGCAGGTCGTCCTGCATCACTTCCCGGCCGCAAGCGTCGAGTATCGCTTCAAGTGCCGCACGCCCGGCGTCGATCTCGTGCCGTACATCGACGAGATTCGCGACGAGGTGCGCGGCCTGTGCGCGCTGCGCTTCACCGACGAAGAGCTCGACTACCTGCGCCGGATGCGCTTCATCAAGAGCGACTTCGTCGACTTCCTCGCGCTGTTCCACCTGAACGAGAAATACATTTCGATCACGCCGTCGCCGAAGGGCAACGGCGAGATCGACATCGAGATCAAGGGGCCGTGGCTGCACACGATCCTGTTCGAGATCCCGGTGCTCGCGATCGTCAACGAGGTCTATTTCCGCAACACGCAGCGCGAGCCCGACTATCGGGAAGGGCGCGGGCGGCTGTGCGAGAAGATCAAGCTGCTCGGCGCGAAGCCGGAGTTCGCCGACTGCAAGATCGCCGACTACGGCACGCGCCGGCGCTTCTCGAAGGTCTGGCACGAGGAAGTCGCGCTCACGCTGCGCGACGGCCTCGGCCCGCAGTTCGCCGGCACGAGCAACGTGCTGTACGCGATGAAGCACGACATCACGCCGCTCGGCACGATGGCGCACGAATACCTGCAGGCGTGCCAGGCGCTCGGCCCGCGGCTGCGCGACTCGCAGACGTACGGTTTCGAGATGTGGGCGAAGGAATACCGCGGCGACCTCGGCATCGCGCTGTCGGACGTCTACGGGATGGACGCGTTCCTGCGCGACTTCGACATGTACTTCTGCAAGCTGTTCGACGGCGCGCGCCACGATTCGGGCGATCCGTTCGAGTGGGGCGAGCGGATGATCTCGCACTACGAAGCGAACCGCTGCGACCCGCGCACCAAGGTGCTGGTGTTTTCCGACGCGCTCGACATCCCGAAGGTCATGCAGCTGTACGAACGGTTCCGCGGCCGCTGCAAGCTCGCGTTCGGCGTCGGCACCAACCTGACCAACGACCTCGGCTACGTGCCGCTGCAGATCGTCATCAAGATGGTTCGCTGCAACGGCCAGCCGGTCGCGAAGCTGTCCGATTCACCGGGCAAGAGCATGTGCGACGACAAGGCGTATCTCGCGTACCTGCGCCAGGTGTTCGGCATCGCGCCGCCGGCCGAGGACGACGCGTCGCAGTAGGCCCTGGCCATCCGGCCGAAGGTGCGTGGCGCGCGGGGCGGCCGGTATAATCCGACGGTATCGCACGCAACGTCACGAGGACCGTTCATGGACACTTCCGCTGCCCGTCGCCAGATCCTCGCGCGCATCCGCGCCGCGCAGGGTCGCGCGGCCGAACCCGACGCGGCGGAGCGCGAAGCGGTCGCCGACTATCTCGCCCGTCATCCGCAGGGGCCGCGTCCGCCGGCGCCGGCCGACCTGGTCGCCGCGTTCGTCGACGAGGCGACCAAGCTCTCGACGACCGTCGACGAAGTCGCGACGCTCGCCGATGCACCGGCCGCCGCGGCCCGCTATCTCACCGCGCACGGCCTGCCGACGCAGGCCGTCGCCTGGCGCACGCTCGCCGAGTTCGACTGGGCCGGCGCAGGCCTGAGCGTCGAATGCCGCAAGCCGGCCGACGGCGATCTCGTCGGCCTGACCGGCTGCTTCTGCGCGACGGCGGAAACCGGCTCGCTGGTCTTGCTGTCCGGCCACGATACCTATGCGTCGGCCGGCCTCTTGCCGGAGACGCATATCGCGATCGTGCCGGCGTCGCGGATCGTCGCCGGCCACGAGGACGCATTCGCGCTGATCCGCGCGGAGCGCGGCGAATTGCCGCGGGCGGTCAATTTCGTGTCCGGTCCGTCGCGCACGGGCGACATCGAGCAGACCATCGTGCTGGGCGCGCATGGCCCGTACCGCGTCCACGTGATCGTCGTGCTGGGCGCGTGACGCGCCCGATCAATCCACCGCCATTCAAAAAAGGAAGTTCCGCATGAAACGACATGCCGCCTGGGCAGGCATGGCGTCGGGCGCTGCGCTCGGCGCCGCGCCCGCGCTCGCATCGGCCGCGACGCTCGACGGCGCCACGCTGTCCGCGCTCTGGGGTGTCCCGTTCGCCGGGATCCTGCTGTCCATCGCGCTGTTCCCGCTCGTCGCGCCGGTGTTCTGGCATCACCACTTCGGCAAGATCGCGGCTGCGTGGTCGATCGCGTTCCTCGTGCCGTTCGCCGGCGTGTTCGGCGCCGGCACCGCGTTCGGCACGCTCGTGCACGCGCTGCTCGAGGAGTACATCCCGTTCATCGTGCTGCTTACCGCGCTCTATACGGTCGCGGGGGGCATCTGCGTGAACGGCAACCTGCACGGCACACCGAAGCTGAACACCGCGATCCTCGCGCTCGGCACGCTGCTCGCGAGCGTGATGGGCACGACCGGCGCGGCGATGCTGCTGATCCGGCCGCTCCTGCGCGCGAACGACAACCGCAAGCACGTCGTGCATGTCGTGATCTTCTTCATCTTCCTGGTCGCGAACGCGGGCGGCTCGCTGTCGCCGCTCGGCGATCCGCCGCTGTTCCTCGGCTTCCTGAACGGCGTGAGCTTCTTCTGGACGACGACGCATCTCGCGCTGCCGATGCTGTTCATCTGCGCCGTGCTGCTGACGGTGTTCTTCGTGCTCGACACGTACTTCTACCGGAAGGGCGGTGAAATGCGGCCGGCCGCGCTCGACCCGACGCCCGACAGCGCGGCGCTGTCGATCGACGGCAAGATCAACTTCGTGCTGCTCGCGGCCGTGGTCGGCCTCGTGCTGATGAGCGGGATCTGGAAGCCGGGCATCACGTTCGACGTGTGGGGCACGCACGTCGCGCTGCAGAACCTGGTCCGCGACGTGGCGCTGATCGTCGTCGCGCTCGCGTCGCTCGCACTGACGCCGCGCTCCGCGCGCGAGGGCAACGCGTTCAACTGGGCGCCGATCGAGGAAGTCGCGAAGCTGTTCGCGGGCATCTTCGTAACGATCGCGCCGGTGATCGTGATCCTGCGCGCGGGCGCGGATGGCGCGTTCGCGCAGATCGTCCATCTCGTCACCGGGCCGGACGGCAAGCCGGTCGACGCGATGTACTTCTGGGCGACGGGCCTGCTGTCGTCGTTCCTCGACAACGCGCCGACCTACCTCGTGTTCTTCAACCTCGCGGGCGGCGACGCGCAGTCGCTGATGACGACGGGCGCGACGACGCTCGCCGCGATTTCCGCGGGCGCGGTGTTCATGGGCGCGAACAGCTATATCGGCAATGCGCCGAACTTCATGGTGAAGGCGATCGCCGAATCGCGCGGCGTGAAGATGCCGAGCTTCTTCGCGTATCTCGGCTGGGCGCTCGTCGTGCTGGTGCCCGTATTCCTGCTGGCGACGTGGATCTTCTTCACGGCGTAAGCTGACGGTTTTCAACAAGAAGCGGGCGGCCCGCGTCGCGAGCCGTCCGTGGCATGCGGAGATGGCGATGCAGAAGATCCTGGTCGCGCGTCCGATCTTCCCGGACGTGATCGAACGGCTCGAGCAGTACTTCGAAGTCGATTGGAACAACGGCGACGCGCTGGCGCCCGATGCGCTCGCGGCGCGCCTCGCCGACAAGGACGGCGCGCTGACGGCGGGCGACCCGGTCGGTGCCGCCGCGCTCGCGGCGGCACCGCGCCTTCGCGTCGTGTCGAACATGGCGGTCGGCTACAACAACTTCGACATGGCGGCGTTCAACGCGGCGAACGTGCTCGGTACCAACACGCCGGACGTGCTGAACGAGTCCACCGCCGATTTCGGCTGGGCGCTGATGATGGCGGCCGCGCGGCGCATCGCCGAATCGGAGCACTGGCTGCGCGCCGGACACTGGCGGAAGTGGGCGTACGACGGTTTCCTCGGCGGCGACATCTACGGCTCGACGCTCGGCGTGATCGGGATGGGCCGCATCGGCCAGGCGCTCGCGCGTCGCGCGAAGGGCTTCGGCATGCAGGTGATCTATCACAACCGGTCGCGCGTCGCGCCGGAGATCGAGGCCGAGCTGAACGCCGAGTACGTGTCGAAGGAAGCGCTGCTCGCGCGTGCGGACCACGTCGTACTCGTGCTGCCGTACACGCAGGAGAACCATCACACGATCGGCGCGGCCGAGCTCGCACTGATGAAGCCGACCGCGACGCTGACCAACATCGCGCGCGGCGGGATCGTCGACGACGCGGCGCTGGCCGCCGCGCTGCGCGAGAAGCAGATCGCCGCGGCCGGCCTCGACGTGTTCGAGGGCGAGCCGAGCGTGCACCCGGCGCTGCTCGAGGTGCCGAACGTCGTGCTGACGCCGCATATCGCGAGCGCGACCGAGCAGACCCGCCGCGCGATGGCGAACCTCGCCGCCGACAACCTGATCGCCGCGCTGGGCGAGGGGCCGCGCGCGGGGCGTCCGCCGAGCCCGATCAACCCCGACGTGATCGGCAAGGCGCGCGCATGACGATGACGTTGTTGCTCGCGGCGGTCGTGGTGCTGGCCGTCGCGCTGGCGGTGGCGATCGTCGCGATCGTGCGCGGCGGGGGCCGCCACGACGATGCGGCCGTGCTCGGCGATCAGATCGACGATGTCGCGCATGAGCAGGCGCGCGCGGTCGAGCGGCTCGAACGCGAATTGCGCAGCGAGATCGTCGAGAATTCGCGCGGCTCGCGCACGGAACTGGCGGGCAGCTTCTCACAGCTGCAGCAGATGCTCGCCGCGCAGCTCACCAGTGTCGCGACCGTGCAGAACAACCAGATCGACGGGTTCGCGCAGCAGCTCGCGAAGCTGGTCGCCGGCAATGCGCAGCAGTTCGAGGCGATGCGCGACGGCCTGCAGCGCCAGGCGCAGCAGGCCCGCGAGGAGCAGACCGCGGCGCTCAGGCTGTTCGGCGACACGCTGAATCATCAGCTCACGCAGCTGACCGAGGCGAACGACCGGCGTATCGGCGAAGTGCGCGCGACGCTCGAGCAGCGCCTGAAGGACATCGAGACGAACAACGCGGCCAAGCTCGAGGAGATGCGCCGCACCGTCGACGAAAAACTGCACGCAACGCTCGAGCAGCGGCTCGGCGAGTCGTTCAAGCTCGTGTCCGACCGGCTCGAGCAGGTGCATCGCGGGCTCGGCGAGATGCAGACGCTCGCGGCCGGCGTCGGCGACCTGAAGAAAGTGCTGACCAACGTGAAGACGCGCGGCACCTGGGGCGAAGTGCAGCTCGAGGCGCTGCTCGAACAGATGCTGACGCCCGACCAGTACGCGAAGAACGTCGCGACCGTGCCGAAGAGCAGCGAACGGGTCGAGTTCGCGATTCGCCTGCCGGGGCGCGAGGCGGGCGCCACCGACGCGCCGCCGGTGTGGCTGCCGATCGACGCGAAATTCCCGCGCGAGGACTACGAGCGGCTGATCGATGCGCAGGAGCGCGCCGACGCCGCGGCGGTCGAGGAGGCGGCGCGCGCGCTCGAAGCGCGCATACGGGCGGAGGCGCGCACGATCGCCGAGAAATACGTCGCACCGCCGCACACGACCGATTTCGCGCTGCTGTTCCTGCCGACCGAAGGGCTGTATGCGGAGATCCTGCGCCGCCCGGGGCTGACCGACCTGCTGCAGCGCGACTACCGCGTGACGGTGGCGGGCCCGACCACGCTCACCGCGTTGCTGAACAGCCTGCAGATGGGCTTCCGCACGCTCGCGATCGAGAAGCGTTCGAGCGAGGTGTGGCAGGTGCTCGGCGCGGTGAAGACGGAATTCGGCAAGTTCGGCGACGTGCTGGCGCGCACCAAGGCGCAGCTGGAGACGGTCACGCGCTCGATCGAGGCGGCCGAGCAGCGCACGCGCGTGATGAACCGCAAGCTCAAGCAGGTCGAGGCGCTGCCCGGCGATACGGCGGCCGGCTTGCTCGGCGCGAACGGCGTCGACGACGCGGACGAAGCCTGACCGGCATCGGCCGCGAGGTCGGGCGGAAACGAAAATGGGCGCCATGTGAACATGAGCGCCCATTTTTTTTGACGGTCGTGCCGGAGGCGGCCGGGCTCAGCGTCCCGCGAGCGTCTCCAGTGCGTCGTCCGTCACGCGCACGATGCGCCATTCGGGCAGCACGGTCGCGCCCATCTTCTCGTAGAAATCGATCGCCGGCTGGTTCCAGTCGAGCACCGACCATTCGAAGCGTCCGCAGCGTCGCTCGACCGCGAGCGCGGCGAGCCGCCGGAGCATCGCGGTGCCGAGGCCCGTGCCGCGCTGCGACGGCTGCACGTACAGATCCTCGAGATACAGGCCGCGGCGGCCCAGGAACGTCGAATAGTTGTGGAAGAACAGCGCATACGCGACGATCGCGCCGTCGCGCTCGGCGACCAGCGCCTCGGCGGCGGGGTGCGCGCCGAACAGTGCATCGGCGAGATCGTCGTCGGTTGCGACGAACAGCTGCGTGAGCTTTTCGAATTCCGCCAGCTCGCGCATCAGCGCGAGGATCGCGCCGACGTCGCGCGGCTCGGCCGCGCGGATCAGCGGGCTGCCGCTCACGCTTCCTCCGGCGGATCGGACAGCACGATCTCGATGCCGCCGAAGCGCGATGCCACCCAGTTGTACGCGTGGCACGCGATCCACAGCAGCACGAAGCCGACCACCGCGTTCAGCAGCAGCGCGCTCAGGATCGTGCTCAGCTCGACCATGCCGAAGCGGATGTACGCGACGAGAATGCCGAGCAGCACGATCGGCACGCTGAACGTCAGGTAGACGAGGATCAGCGCCTTGGCGGTCTGTCCCGCGGCGATCGACGAAATTTGTTTCTTCATGTGCGGATTGCCCCCGTAGAGATACCGATAAAAATGGAATTCAGATCAGGCCGTCGAACGGCAGGATGTCGACCGGCGCGCCCGCATCGATCGCCGCGGCGTCGTGGCCGAGGACGATGAAGCAGTTGGCGGCCGCGAGGCCGCTCAGCGATGCGGAGCTCTGCGAGCCGGCCGGCGCGACGCGCCAGCCGCCGTCGTCGGCGCGCGTCGCGATGCCGCGCAGGTATTCGGTGCGGCCCGGCCGCTTCTTGAGCGCGTGCGTGCTGAGCGCGGTGTACATCGCGGGCGGCGGCGTCCGGGCGCCGGCCATGGCGAACAGCGCGGGGCGCACGATCGCGTAGAACGTCACCGCAGCCGCCACCGGGTTGCCGGGCAGGCCGAAGAACAGCGCTCCGCGCCCGGCGCCATGCGGCGCCAGCGTGCCGCACGCGAGCGGCCGCCCGGGCCGTAGCGCGAGGCTCGCGAACGTGACGTCGCCGAGCCGTGCCATCACGTCGCGCGTGAAGTCCGCCTCGCCGACCGACACGCCGCCCGACGTGATCACGGCATCGGCCCGCGCGGCGACCGCATCGCGCAGCGCGGCCTCCAGCGCGGCCGGATCGTCGCGGACGATGCCGAGATCGACCGCTTCGACATTCATGCGCTCGAGCATCGCGACCAGCATTCCGCGATTGCTGTCGTACAGCGTGCCGCGGTCGAGCGGCGCGCCCGGCGCGCGCAGCTCGTCGCCGGTCGAGAACACCGCGACGCGCAGCCGGCGGCGCACGCTGACGCTGGCGAAGCCGAGCGACGCGAGCAGGCCGAGATCCGCGGGCCGCAGGATGCGGCCCGCGGCGAGCGCGCAGGCGCCGCGCGCGAGATCCTCGCCGGCCTTGCGGCAGTTCGCGCCGCGCGACACGTCACGCGCGGCGAAGCGGATCGCGTCGTCCAGCACGGTCACGCGCTCCTGCGGAATCACCGTGTCGCAGCCGGCGGGCAGCGGCGCGCCCGTCATGATGCGGATGCAGCCGCGCGCGGGCACTGCGCCGTCGAACGGGTGGCCGGCGAGCGCCGTGCCCGCGACCGCGAGCGTCACGTCGCCGTCAGGCGATGCGTGCGCGCATTCGGCGCCGCCGAACGCGTAGCCGTCCATCGCCGAGTTGTCGTATGCGGGAATGTCGAACGGCGCATCCACGTCGGCCGCGAGCACGCGGTCGAGCGCGTCGCGCAGCGACACCGTCTCGCACGCGTCGACCGGTGCCGCGAAACGACACGCAAGCGCCTGCGCGTCGGCAAGCGACAGCGGCGCGTCAGGATCTGAAGCGGGTCGGGAGTCGGGCGAGGAATGCGTGGTCATCAGTCGGACTGCGCCGCAAGGCGTATCGGGTTCGTGGCCGGCAGGGCGACGGCGGCGCGTGAGCGCGGGATCGCAAGCGGCGGGCGGCGCGCGGGAACGGGGCCGCTGCCGTCAGCGACGGGCGAGCGCGGCGAGTTCCTGCCAAGAGTTGGCATTGTAAAACGCACGCTCATCATGAAACTCGACTTCGACCGTCTTGTGGCGCGCGTACCACGCACGCACCTTGCGGTCGCCGGCGTCGAGGCGGTCGGCGAGGTCGTCGGCCAGCGACGTGCGCAGCAGCGCGAAGGTCGGCTGCGGCGCGCGTTCCTGCCGCGCGTCGACGAGGACGGCCATCGCAATCTCCGCCTGCTGCGCGGCGAGCGCCGCCTGCAGCCGCGCGACCAGGTCGTCGGGCAGGAACGGCGAATCGCAGGGCACGCACGCGACGAACGGCGCGCGCGCGGCGCGCATTCCGGCCAGCAGGCCCGCGAGCGGGCCGGGGAAGTCGCGCGTCGCATCCGGCACGACGCGCGCGCCGAACGGCGCGCCCAGTTCCGCATAGCGTTCGGGATGGCGGTTCGCGCTGATCAGCGTTTCGTCGACCTGCGGAGCAAGGCGGCGCAGCACGTGCAGCGCAAGCGGCGTGCCGTCCAGCAGCTGCAGCCCCTTGTCGGCGCCGTCCATGCGCGTCGCACGTCCGCCGGCGAGCAGCAGGCCGGCGACCGAAGGTGTGGGGGAAGCGGGCATCGCGCGTCAGCCGCCGATATACGACATCTCGACGCGCTTGCCGGCCCCTTCGGGCGCCGCATCGGCCGTCGCGCTGCCACGCAGTTGCGAATAGCGATCGGTGCGGGCCTGCCAGATGCGCGCGATCGCGGTGGCGATCTCGCCGTCGCTAGCGCCGCCGCGCACCAGCGCGCGGAGGTCGTGGCCGCCCGACGCGAACAGGCACAGGTACAGCTTGCCTTCGGTCGACAGGCGCGCGCGCGTGCAATCGCCGCAGAACGCCTGCGTGACGCTCGAGATCACGCCGATCTCGCCGCTGCCGTCCGCGTAGCCCCAGCGCTGCGCGGTTTCTGCCGCGGAATGCGGGTCGAGCGGGACGAGCGGGAAGTGCTCGGCGATGCGCGCGACGACGTCCGCGGACGGCAGCACTTCGGTCATGTTCCAGCCGTTCGACGTGCCGACGTCCATGTATTCGATGAAACGCAGCACCACGCCGGTGCCGCGAAAGCGTGCGGCCATCGGCAGGATTTCGCTGTCGTTCGTGCCGCGCTTCACGACCATGTTGACCTTGACCGGCTCGAGGCCGGCGGCCTGCGCGGCGAAGATGCCGTCGAGCACGTCGGCGCTCGCGAAATCGGCGTCGTTCATGCGCTTGAACAGCGTGTCGTCGAGCGCGTCGAGGCTGACCGTCACCCGTGTGAGCCCGGCGTCCTTCAGCGCGCGCGCCTTGCGGGCGAGCAGCGAGCCGTTGGTGGTCAGCGTCAGGTCGAGCGGGCGGCCGTCGTGGGCCGTCAGGCGCGCGAGGCGCTCGATCAGGAATTCGAGGTTTTTGCGCAGCAGCGGTTCGCCGCCGGTGATGCGGATCTTTTCGACGCCGTGTGCGACGAACAGCCGCGCGATCCGCTCGATTTCCTCGAGCGTCAGCAGCGCGCTGTGCGGCAGGAACGGATAGTCCTTGTCGAACACCGCGCGCGGCATGCAGTACACGCAGCGGAAGTTGCAGCGATCCGTCACCGAGATGCGCAGATCGCGCAGGGGCCGCGCGAACGTGTCGTGCAGCAGGCCGTCCGGAGGGTGCGCGGCGCCGGAGATGTCCGGCATGCCGCTGACGTCGGCGAGGGGGATGATGCGTCGGGACATGTTGAAAGCAGTGCGAGCCAGACCTCTATTCTAGCTGCAAGCGCCTGGGCGGGTCGCGCGCGGAAACCCGCAGCGCGGACGTGAAAAAGCCCGCCGGAGCGGGCTTTTTCGACGTGGCGGACGCGATCAGTGATGCGTCGTTTCCACCTGCTGCATCGGCGTCGTGTCGACCGGCGGCAGCGCCTTGCGTTCGCGCTGCACGCGGGCCGGACGCTGAACTTGCGCGGCGGCTGCCTGGGCGGCGCGGAACTTGTCGGCATCCGTGTTCACCCAGACGAGGCCGGCTTGCTCCAGCGCGGTTTCGAGGCCGCGCGAAGCGGGCGCCGCGGCGGCCGGCTGGGCGCGCTCGACGACCGGTGCGGTCACGACTTCGACCGGTGCCGGTTCGACGCGGGTCGGTTCGGCAACTGCCACCGGAGCGGCTTCGACCGCGGCGGCCGGCACCGCTTCCGCGACAGGCGCGGCTTGCGGGGCTTCGGCGACCGGAGCGGCTTGCGGCACTTCCAGCGCATCGGTCGGCGAGACCGCGACCGGGGCGGGCCCGGCTTCGGCGGCGACGGCCGGCGCGGCGGCGACGGTTTCCGTGGGTTGCGCGTCGGCGGCAACCGCCGGGGCGGCTTCGACCTGCACCGGAACCGGCTGCGTGTCGGTTGCGGCCGGCGTAGCCGGCTGGGCCGGTTCGCCATGCGCCACGGCTTCCGCGACGACAGCGCCTGCCGCTGCGACAGCCGCGACGGCCGCCGGCGCGGCGACGTGCGCCGGTTCGACCTGCGCGGCCGGAGCCGCGTGCATGACCGGCTCGGCCGCCGGTGCGGTGTCGGATTCGCCGTCAACGCCTTCCGCTGCGTGGCCGACGATCGCGCCGTCTTCCTCGCGTTCGCGACGACCGCCGCGACGGCCGCGGCGGCGGCGGCGGCGTTCCTCGCCGTCACGCGCGCCGGCTTCGGCGTCGGCCATCACGTCGGCGCCGGGCAGGGCTGCCGCTGCATCTTCGGCTTCCTGCTCCGCGTGGCTTTCGCCGCGGGTGACCGTCTCGAGCGTTGCCGCGTGCTGGGTCGGCTTGCGGCGCTCGCCACGCTCGCCGCGTTCGCGACGTTCCTGGCGCTCGCCACGGCCGGCTGCCTCGACGGCTTCCGGCTGCTCGACGCGTTCACGCGGTTCGCGCGGCTCACGGGGTTCGCGTGCCTCACGCGGCTCGCGCGGTTCGCGTTGTTCACGCGGCTCGCGGGTTTCGCGGCCTTCGCGTGCCTCACGGCCCTCGCGTGCTTCGCGCGGCTCGCGTTGACCGCGGCCTTCGCGACCCTCGCGACCTTCACGCGGTTCGCGCGCTTCCTTGCCTTCGCGTTCCGGACGCTGCGGCTGGCCGCCACGGCCTGCTGCTGCCTGGTCGCGGCCGCCTTGCGGCGCTTGGGCGCCACCGGTGCGGCGGTTGCGGTTGCGATCGCCACCGCGCTCGCCACGCTGCTCGGCCTTCTCGCTCTTTTCGCGGGCCGGACGGGCGGCAGCCTGTTCCTTCACGGGCGCCGGTGCCGGTGCGGGCGCCGCCGGCTGCATGCCGAACAGGCCCTTCAGCCAGCCGATGAAGCCGCCGCTCGCTGCGGCGACGGGGGCCGGTGCCGGGGTCGGTTCAGCCGCGCGCTGCGGCGCCGGACTCGGTGCCGGACGCTCGGGCGTGATGCCCTTGACCGCGGCTTCCTGCTTCGGCTTCACGTCGGCGGTACGCTTGCTGTAGCCGGTTTCCGACTCCATCTCGCGGGCGGCTTCCTCGGCCATCTTCCACGATGCACGCGGATCGTCGAGGCGCGCGTCGTCGTGGCGCAGGCGCTCGAGCTTGTAGTGCGGCGTATCGAGGTGCTTGTTCGGGATCAGCACGATGCCGACCTTGAAGCGCGACTCGATCTTGTTGATTTCCTGGCGCTTTTCGTTGAGCAGGAAGGCAGTCACCTCGACCGGCACCTGGCAGTGGATCGCCGCGGTGTTTTCCTTCATCGCCTCTTCCTGAATGATCCGCAGGACTTGCAGCGCGGACGATTCGGTGTCGCGGATGTGGCCGGTGCCGTTGCAGCGCGGGCAGGTCACGTGGCTGCCTTCGGACAGCGCCGGGCGCAGCCGCTGGCGCGACAGCTCCATCAGGCCGAAGCGGGAGATCTTGCCCATCTGCACGCGCGCACGGTCATGCTTGAGCGCGTCCTTCAGGCGCTGCTCGACTTCGCGCTGGCTCTTGGCCGATTCCATGTCGATGAAATCGATCACGATCAGGCCGCCGAGGTCGCGCAGGCGCAGCTGGCGGGCGACTTCGTCAGCCGCCTCGAGGTTGGTGCGGGTCGCCGTTTCCTCGATGTCCGCGCCCTTGGTCGCGCGCGCCGAGTTCACGTCGATCGCGACGAGCGCCTCGGTGTGGTCGATCACGATCGCGCCGCCCGACGGCAGCGGCACCGTGCGGGAGTAAGCGGTCTCGATCTGGTGCTCGATCTGGAAGCGGGAGAAGAGCGGCACGTCGTCGTGGTAGCGCTTCACCTTCGCGACGTTGTCCGGCATCACGATGTCCATGAACGCACGGGCCTGATCGTGGATCTCGGTCGTGTCGATCAGGATTTCGCCGATGTCCGGCTGGAAATAGTCCCGGATCGCGCGGATCACGAGGCTCGATTCCAGGTAGATCAGCATCGGCTGGCCGGCGTTGCCGCTTTGCGATGCCGCCTCGATCGCGCGCCAGAGCTGCAGCAGGTAGTTCAGGTCCCACTGCAGTTCCTCGGCGCTGCGGCCGATGCCCGCCGTGCGGGCGATCATGCTCATGCCGTCCGGAATCTGCAGCTGCGCCATCGTTTCGCGCAGTTCCTGGCGCTCGTCGCCCTCGATGCGGCGCGACACGCCGCCGCCGCGCGGGTTGTTCGGCATCAGCACGAGGTAGCGGCCGGCGAGCGAGATGAAGGTCGTCAGGGCCGCGCCCTTGTTGCCGCGCTCTTCCTTCTCGACCTGGACGATCAGCTCCTGGCCTTCGCGAAGCGCGTCCTGGATGCGCGCGGAGCGCATGTCGACGCCTTCCTTGAAGTACTGGCGGGCGACTTCCTTGAACGGCAGGAAGCCGTGGCGGTCTTCGCCGTAGTTGACGAAGCAGGCCTCGAGCGACGGCTCGATGCGGGTGATGACGCCCTTGTAGATGTTGCCTTTGCGCTGTTCGCGACCGGCGGTTTCGATATCGATGTCGATGAGTTTTTGCCCATCGACGATGGCGACGCGCAGCTCTTCCTGCTGCGTCGCGTTGAACAACATGCGTTTCATGAACGACTCCAGGCGGCTCTGCTGCCGGCGCCTCGCGGTTGTCAGTCGCGAGGGCGGGAACGACGGCAGGCCGCGCCTTGTTGTGTTGTCACAAGCACGCTGGAGCGGGAATGATGGCGGGGAGAATTGCCTGATGCGGCGCTTGGGCCCGAACGACGGGGCCGGCGGCCATAGGGCACCTGCGAACACGGCTTCAAAGCACGGCGTTCACACTCCGCACGCTGAAAAAGCGCGCTAAGCCTCAGACCGGGGGCACTGCCGCGGGGCGCGTCGCAATGAGTCGCGCGCGCCGACGGGCGGCAGATGCTGCGGCTTGGGCCGCAGCGGGGAGTATCGAATCCAGCCCGACTTTCCCGCCTGGGGTGTTCTTCCTTGGTTTGACGTCGCCAGTCCCCGCACGCTTCGCGGGGCCAAATCGGGCGCAACGCCGTCTTTCGCAACCGGCAGCCTGCGTGGGCGCTTCGCGCCGCCCGGCTGCCAATTAAATTCTTTTCAACCAACTTTCCGTTACCGCGGCGCCTCGCCGACCGAATCCGCCTGTGGGCGCGATCCTTGCCGGCAGCCAGCGCCGTGCGTGCAACTTGCTGCTTCTCTTTGTTCAGGGCGAGCAGCCAGCCCCCGGCGCAAGTAAAATGACGGTTTGCGCTTGCGCCGTGCCCAATCCGTCCGGGCCGGCCGGTTAGGCCGCCCGCTACGTCAGGCTGGGCAAAATTATATTCAGTATGAATGAGTTAGGCAAAATATCCCAGAATTCGGTCGCAAGTGGCCAGGTCTCGATGGTCGAGATCGATGAAAACGCCGCGGGTCAGCGAATCGACAATTTCCTGTTGCGCGTCTGTAAAGGCGTGCCGAAAAGCCATATTTACCGGATCCTGCGCAGCGGCGAAGTGCGCGTCAACAAGGGTCGGGTCGATGCGCAGTACCGGCTCGCGTTCGGCGACGTCGTACGGGTGCCGCCGGTGCGGATGGCCGCCGCCGACCTCGCGCGCGCCGACACGCCGGTCATTCCGCCCGCGCAGTTCGACGTGCTGTTCGAGGACGACGCGATGCTCGTCATCGACAAGCCGGCCGGCGTCGCGGTGCATGGCGGCAGCGGCGTCGCGTTCGGCGTGATCGAACAACTGCGCCAGGCGCGGCCGCGCGCGAAATTCCTCGAACTGGTGCATCGCCTCGACCGCGAGACGTCCGGCGTGCTGATGCTCGCGAAGAAGCGCGCCGCGCTCGTCGGCCTGCACGAGATGATCCGCGAGAACCGGATGGACAAGCGCTACTACGCGTGCGTGCACGGCGAGTGGCAGTCCGACTGGGGCCGCCGCCGCGCGGTGAAGGCGCCGCTGTTCAAGTACACGACCCCGGAAGGGGAGCGCCGCGTGCGGGTGCAGGAAGATGGCCAGGCGTCGCACACCGTGTTCAACCTCGTCGAGCGCTGGCCGGACTATGCGCTTGTCGAGGCGGAACTCAAAACGGGTCGGACCCATCAGATACGTGTGCACCTCGCGCATCTCGGCCTGCCGATCGCCGGCGACGCCAAGTATGGCGATTTCGCATTGAACAAGGCGCTGGCGCGCGCGAACGCGCAACCGTCGCTGAAGCGGATGTTCCTGCATGCGTACCGCCTGCGGCTCGCGCATCCGCTGACCGGCGAGCCGCTGCAGTTCGACGCACCGCTGCCCGGCGAATGCCGGCGCTTTCTCGACCAACTGAGCGCATTGCGCGATACCGCT
Organism: Burkholderia sp. SRS-46; assembly: GCF_004343775.1. GTDB lineage: Bacteria > Pseudomonadota > Gammaproteobacteria > Burkholderiales > Burkholderiaceae > Burkholderia. Next base: position 401,752 of record NZ_PTXL01000001.1, read on the forward strand.
TGAACCGCATGGCCCGACAGCAATTTGACCTGATCGTCTTCGACTGGGACGGCACGCTGATGGATTCGACGGCGCACATCGCCTTCAGCATCCAGGCGGCATGCCGCGATCTCGGCTTGCCCACGCCGTCCGACGAAGCGGCCCGTTACGTGATCGGCCTCGGCCTGCGCGACGCGCTGCAGATCACGGCTCCGACCCTCGATTCGTCCGACTATCCGCGCCTCGCCGAGCGCTACCGGTATCACTACCTGATCAAGGACCAGCGCATCGAGCTGTTCGCCGGCGTGCGCGAGCTGCTCGCCGAGCTGCGCGACACGGGCTACCTGCTCGCGGTCGCGACCGGCAAGGGCCGGGTCGGCCTGAACCGCGCGCTCGACCAGGCCAAGCTGACCAGCCTGTTCGACGCGACGCGTTGCGCCGACGAGACATTCTCGAAGCCGCATCCGGCGATGCTCCAGGAGCTTTCCCGGGAACTGGGGCAGGATCTGGGGCGTACCGTGATGATCGGCGATACGACCCACGACCTGCAGATGGCCGCCAGCGCGGGCGCGGCGGGCATCGGCGTGGCGTACGGCGCGCATTCGGCCGACGCGCTCGCTGCGCTGGCACCGCGTTTCGTCGCGCCGGACGTCGACGCGCTGGCCGCCTGGCTGCGCGAGCACGCATGAGCGCCGCGCCCGCCACCGACGCGGTGCGCGTCTGCGCATCGGACACGCTGGCCGACGGCGGTGCCGGCGTGCGCGTCGACGCGACGCTGCGCGGCGAGCCGGCGGTCGTGTTCTTCGTGCGCTACGACGGCCGCGCGTACGGCTACCTGAACCGCTGCGCGCACGTGCCGATGGAGCTGGACTGGGCCGAGGGGCAGTTCTTCGAATCGTCCGGCCTGTACCTGATGTGCGCGACGCACGGCGCGATCTACGCGCCGGACACCGGCAAGTGCGTCGGCGGCCCGTGCCGCGGCGCCCGCCTGCGGCCGGTCGAGGTCGACGAGCGCGACACGCCCGACGGCCGCGCGGTATTCTGGGTGCCCGACGCCGATCTGCGTCCCTTGACGACTGACTGACGACAACCACGCATGACCGATCAACCGACTCCTCCCGACTCCTCCTCCCGCTCCGACGGCCTTGAACCGAACTGGGAGCGCGCGGCGCTCGAGCGGATCGCGCTTGCAGCGGTGAAGGAGCAGCGCGCGGCGCGGCGCTGGAAGATTTTCTTCCGTTTCGCGTTCCTCGGCGTGCTGCTGCTGCTCGCCGTTGCGCTGATCGACTTCTCGAGCGACACGAAGCTGTCGTCGGGCGGGCGGCACACGGCGCTGGTGACGATCGACGGCGAGATCTCGGCCGGCGTCAACGCGAACGCGGACGACATCATCACCGCGCTCGGCAGCGCGTTCGACGACGACGGCACGGTCGGCGTCGTGCTGCGGATCAACAGCCCGGGCGGCAGCCCGGTGCAGGCCGGCATGGTCTACGACGAGATCAAGCGCCTGCGCGCGAAGTATCCGGCCAAGCCGCTCTACGTGGTCGTGACCGACATGTGCGCGTCGGGCGGCTATTACATCGCGGCGGCGGCCGACAAGATCTACGTCGACAAGGCGAGCATCGTCGGCTCGATCGGCGTGCTGATGGACGGCTTCGGCTTCACCGGCCTGATGGGCAAGCTCGGCGTCGAGCGCCGGCTGCATACATCGGGCGAGAACAAGGGCTTTTACGATCCGTTCTCGCCGGAAACCTCGAAGATGGACACGCATGCGCAAGCGCTGCTCGACCAGGTGCACGCGCAGTTCATCAAGGCGGTGAAGGACGGCCGCGGCGCGCGCCTGCACGAGACGCCGGACATGTTCTCGGGCCTGTTCTGGACCGGCGAGAAGAGCGTCGAGCTCGGGCTGGCCGACGGCTTCGGCACGACCGACACGGTCGCGCGCGACGTGCTGAAGGCGCCCGACCTCGTCGACTACACGGTGAAGGAGAGCCTGACGAACCGCGTCGCGCGCAAGTTCGGCGCGGCCGTCGGCAATGCCGCGATGAAGACGCTGACGACCGGCGCGCAGCTGAGCCTGCGCTAGCGGCGCGGCACCGGTCGCGCGGCGGGCGCAGGGCCCGCCGTGCCGTCAGTTCGCCAGCAGCAGGAAGATCGCGGGGCGCTTGTGCAGATCGGGCACCGGCGCCTTTTTCCATTCGGCGACGGTGCGGCTCGCGATCGTTTCGGTCGCGAGCGTCAGGTCGGCCGCGACGCAGATCAGCGTCGACGGCGCGCAGGTCGCGACGAGCGTGTCGAGCATCGCGTGGTTGCGATACGGCGTCTCGATGAAGATCTGCGTCTGGCGTGCCTTGCGCGACAACTGCTCGAGTTCGCGCAGCCGTTTCGCGCGCGCGCCCGCGTCGACCGGCAGATAGCCGTTGAACGCGAAGCTCTGGCCGTTCAGGCCCGACGCCATTAGCGCGAGCAGGATCGAGCTGGGCCCGACGAGCGGCACGACCTTCACGCCGCGCTCGTGCGCGCGGCGCACCAGCAGCGCGCCCGGGTCGGCGACGGCCGGGCAGCCGGCCTCGGACACGAGCCCGGCGTCCGCGCCGGCCAGCACCGGCGCGAGCAGCCGGTCGATCTCGCCGGCCGGCGTGTTGATGTTCAGCTCGCGAATCTCGATTTCCTGGATCGGCCGTGTCGTGCCGATCTTCTTCAGGAACGCGCGCGTGGTCTTGGCGTTTTCGCCGATGTAGTAGCCGAGCGTGCCGGCCCGTGCCTGCACCGCGGCGGGCAGCACGGCGGCCAGCATCGACGGGTCGCCGTCGCCGAGCGTGTTCGGGACGAGGTAGAGCGTGCCGGCCGTCATGCGCGGCCTCCCTTGGCGGCGAACAGCGGGTAGTCGACGGCGCGCAGCATCCGCGTCAGCGCGATCAGCGGCAGGCCGACGAGCGCGGTCGGGTCGTTCGAGTCGATCGCGTCGAGCAGCGCGATGCCGAGCCCTTCGGACTTGGCGCTGCCCGCGACGTCGTAAGGCGTCTCCGCCCGCAGGTAGGCGTCGAGTTCGGCCTCGGGCAGCGTGCGGAAGCGCACGTGCGTCACGACGTCCTCGGTCTGCGATTCGCCGGTACGGCTGTCGTACAGGCTGAGCGCACTGTGGAATTCGACGTCGCGCCCCTGCATCGACACGAGCTGCGCGAGCGCGCGTTCGTGCGTGCCGGGCTTGCCGATCTGCAGGCCGTCGAAGGTCGCGACCTGGTCGGAGCCGATCACGAGCACGCCGTCCGGCGCGTCGATCGTCGCGGCGACGGCGCGTGCCTTCGCGGCGGCGAGGCGCAGCGCGGTCGCGGCGGGCATCTCGCCGGGCAGCGGGGTTTCGTCGATGTCGGGCGACACGACGTCGAACGGGATGCCAAGCCGCTCGAGCAGCGCGCGGCGGTAGCGGGAACTTGAGGCGAGAAGCAGCCGCGGCGGGCGGCAGAGGGTGTCCGGCATGGTCGGTTGCATCGGTGAGTCGAAGGGCGCCGCGCGGCGGTGCGCGGGCGTCAGCTTAAGTGATTGACTGTAAAAGATAAAAAAGGTATGCTTTTGCGCTTTTCATCGGCGGATTCCTATTGGGGCCTGCCGAATCTTCGGAAGTCCACGGCGCCAAGCCGGATCAGCAAGTCCAACCCGTAGGCAGGAGCGCACATGAATCCTTCTTCTGGCAAACCTGCGGTATCGCTCGATCCGCGTGCGATCGACCTGTTCGAGTTCGCTCGCAGCGGGCGGCAGGCGTCGGGTGCGATGCATCTTTCGCAGCTGCCGCGCATGTTAAACGAAGTGCCGGCGGACGCGCCAGATCGCGACACGGTGTTCACGTGGCAGGCGGAAGGGTTCACCCAGAAGGAGCTGCAGGACGACGGTGCCGACGGCCAGCAGCCGTATCTGCGCCTCGCGCTGCACGGCCAAGCGTGGCTGACGTGCCAGCGCTGCATGACCCCGTGCGATCAGGCGTTCGACGTCGACATGACGTACCGGATCGTGGCGACCGAAGAAGAAGCTGAAGAATTTCCGCTCGACGACGATGAAGCCGATGTGATCGTGGGCTCCCGCCAGTTCGATCTCGTCGACTTGATCGAGGAGGAGTTGCTGCTTTCGCTGCCGCTCGTGCCCAAGCACGAGGTTTGCCCGGCGGTTCATGAAAGCCTCGTGTCGGGTGCGAGCGGTCCTTCCGCCGAAGCGGACGACGAGTCCGAGGAAGCGGGGGACGAAGGCAAACGGCCGAATCCGTTCGCGGCGCTCGAAGCGCTGAAGAAGGACGGGGACGGCAACAAGAAACACTGAGCAGTTGAGGCGCGGGAAGGCGTAAGGGCCGTGGGCCAGGGTAGTTAAGCGCCGGATCGGGCTGTGTTAGAATCCGGAAAATTTTTAGGAGTTAGTCATGGCAGTCCAGCAAAACAAGAAGTCGCCGTCGAAGCGCGGCATGCATCGTTCGCACGATTTCCTGACGGCATCGCCGCTGGCAGTCGAGCCGAGCACCGGTGAAGTGCATCTGCGTCACCACGTCAGCCCGAACGGCTACTATCGCGGCAAGAAAGTCGTCAAGACGAAGAACGACTAAGCGTCAACGTCACGCGTCGCGCGCTACGTTTGCCGTTCGCGTGACAACTGGTTCGCTTGACACTTTCCTGGCGCAACAAAAAGGCGGCATTCAACTGCCGCTTTTTTGTGCCTGAAATTCGTCGCATTCCATGACTGTAAAGCTCACAATCGATTGCATGGGAGGCGACCACGGCCCGTCCGTGACCGTTCCCGCGGCAGTCAAGTTCGTTCGCGCGCACCCCGATGCGCACCTGATGCTCGTGGGCATCGAGAGTGCGATCCGTGCGCAGCTGAAGAAGTGCAAGGCGCTCGATGATCCGGCGCTGACCATCGTGCCTGCGACCGAGGTCGTGGCGATGGACGATCCCGTTGAAGTGGCATTGCGCAAGAAGAAGGATTCTTCGATGCGCGTCGCCCTCAATCAAGTCAAGGAAGGCCAGGCCCAGGCCTGCATCTCCGCCGGCAACACCGGCGCGCTGATGGCCGTTTCCCGTTACGTGCTCAAGACGCTGCCCGGCATCGAGCGGCCCGCGATCGCGTTCGCGTTGCCGAACCCGACGGGCTACACGATGATGCTGGACCTCGGCGCGAACGTCGATTGCGAACCGCAGCACCTGCTGCAGTTCGCGGAGATGGGGCACGCGCTCGTCGCCGCGCTCGAGGGCAAGGAGCGGCCGACGATCGGCCTGCTGAACATCGGCGAAGAGGTCATCAAGGGCAACGAGACGATCAAGCGCGCAGGCGAACTGCTGCGCGCGAGCACGCTCAATTTCCGCGGCAACGTGGAAGGCAACGACATCTACAAGGGCACGGTCGACGTGATCGTCTGCGACGGTTTCGTCGGCAACGTCGCGCTGAAGACGTCCGAAGGCCTCGCGCAGATGCTGTCCGACATCATCCGCGAGGAATTCGGCCGCTCGCTGCTGTCGAAGCTGATGGCGCTGCTCGCGCTGCCGGTGCTGATGCGCTTCAAGAAGCGCGTCGACCATCGCCAGTACAACGGCGCGGCGCTGCTGGGGCTGAAGAGCCTCGTGATCAAGAGCCACGGTTCGGCGGACGTCTACGCGTTTGAGTGGGCGATCAAACGCGGGTATGATGCCGTCAAAAACGGCGTGCTGGAGCGCCTCGCGCGCGCGATGGCGGACAATTCGGCGTCGCTCGGCGACGGTGAGCACGACGCGGGCGGCGCGGGCCAGGCGGGTCCCGCCGCAGGCCAGCACGCCGAGCCTTCCGCTGCGCTATCCTCTAAGGCATAAATGGCCCAATCGACTCTCTATTCCCGCGTGCTCGGCACGGGCAGCTACCTGCCGCCCGACCGCGTCACGAACCAGCAGCTGGCCGATCGTCTCGCGAAGGACGGCATCGAGACGAACGACGAGTGGATCGTTGCGCGCACGGGCATCCATGCGCGCCATTTCGCCGCACCCGACATGACGACGAGCGATCTCGCGCTCGAGGCCTCGCGGCGTGCGATCGAGGCGGCCGACATCGATCCGCAGTCGATCGACCTGATCATCGTCGCGACTTCGACCCCCGATTTCGTATTCCCGAGCACCGCGTGCCTGCTGCAGAGCAAGCTCGGCATCAAGAACGGCGGCGCGGCATTCGACGTGCAGGCCGTGTGCTCCGGCTTCGCGTATGCGGTGGCGACCGCCGACAGCTTCATCCGCAGCGGCCAGCACCGCACGGCGCTCGTCGTCGGCGCGGAGACCTTCTCGCGCATCCTCGACTTCAAGGACCGCACGACCTGCGTGCTGTTCGGCGACGGCGCGGGCGCGGTGATCCTGTCCGCGTCGGAAGAGCCGGGCGTGCTCGGCAGCGCGCTGCATGCGGACGGCAGCTACTCGCACATCCTCTGCACGCCGGGCAACGTCAACCGCGGCGTGATCGAGGGCAGCGCGTTCCTGCACATGGATGGCCAGGCGGTGTTCAAGCTCGCGGTCAACGTGCTCGAGAAGGTCGCGATCGAGGCGCTCGCGAAGGCAAACCTCGCGCCCGAGCAGGTCGACTGGCTGATTCCGCACCAGGCCAACATCCGCATCATGACGAGCACCTGCCGCAAGCTCGGCCTGCCGCAGGAGCGCATGGTCGTGACGGTTGGCGAGCACGGCAACACGTCGGCGGCCTCGATCCCGCTCGCATTCGATGCCGCGGTGCGCGACGGCCGCATCAAGCGCGGCCAGCACGTGCTGATCGAAGGCGTCGGCGGCGGCTTCACCTGGGGCGCGTCGGTCTTCCGTTTCTGATCCACCACGTGCGATCCCATCCGGCGCGCCGTTCGCGCGCGCCGTCCGAATCGATTCAATTGGGGACGATATGAAATTTGCATTCGTTTTTCCGGGGCAGGGCTCGCAGTCGGTCGGCATGCTCAACGCATTCGCCGATCTGGCTGTCGTGCGCGAAACGCTCCAGGAAGCGTCCGATGCGCTCAACCAGGATCTCGGCAAGCTGATCGCCGAAGGTCCGGCCGAAGAGCTGAATCTCACCACCAACACCCAGCCGGTGATGCTGACGGCCGCGTACGCGTGCTACCGCGCATGGCAGCAGGCGGGCGGCCCGGCGCCGTCGATCGTCGCCGGCCACAGCCTCGGCGAATACACGGCGCTCGTCGCCGCCGGCGCGATCGCGTTCAAGGATGCGGTGCCGCTCGTGCGCTTCCGTGCGCAGGCGATGCAGACCGCGGTGCCGGTCGGCCAGGGCGGCATGGCCGCGATCCTCGGCCTCGACGACGACACGGTGCGCGCCGTGTGCGCGGAAGCCGCGGAAGCGGGCGTCGTCGAAGCGGTGAACTTCAATGCACCGGCCCAGGTGGTGATCGCCGGCAACAAGGCGGCCGTCGAGAAGGCCTGCGAGATTGCGAAGGCGAAGGGCGCGAAGCGCGCACTGCCGCTGCCGGTGTCGGCGCCGTTCCATTCGTCGCTGCTGAAGCCGGCGTCGGACCAGCTGCGCGACTATCTCGCGAACGTCGACGTGAAGGCGCCGCTGATTCCGGTCGTCAACAACATCGACGTCGCGGTGGCGAGCGATCCGGCCGCGATCAAGGATGCGCTGGTGCGCCAGGCCGCAGGCCCGGTGCGCTGGGTCGAGTGCGTGCAGCACATCGCCGGCACGGGCGTCACGCACGTGATCGAGTGCGGCCCGGGCAAGGTGCTCGCGGGCCTCACGAAGCGCATCGACGGCAACCTGACGGGCGCATCGGTGTTCGATCCGGCGTCGCTCGACGAAGCGCTCAAGCTGGTGTCCGCCTGACGCGGCGCCTTTCCCGAAGAAACGGACATTCGATTCATGGAAAAGACTCTCGATAAACAGGTTGCGATCGTGACCGGCGCATCGCGCGGCATCGGCCGGGCGATCGCGCTCGAGCTGGCGCGCCAGGGCGCGACGGTGATCGGCACGGCGACGAGCGAATCGGGCGCGGCCGGCATCAGCGCGGCCTTCGCGGAAGCGGGCGTCACGGGCCGCGGCGCGGTGCTGAACGTCAACGACGCGCAGGCCGCCGAGGCGCTGATCGACGCGACCGTGAAGGAGTTTGGCGCGCTGCACGTGCTCGTCAACAACGCGGGCATCACGCAGGACCAGCTCGCGATGCGCATGAAGGACGACGACTGGGACGCGGTCATCGACACCAACCTGAAGTCGGTGTTCCGCCTGTCGCGCGCGGTGCTGCGCCCGATGATGAAGGCCCGCGGCGGCCGCATCATCAACATCACGTCGGTGGTCGGCTCGGCCGGCAACCCGGGGCAGGCGAACTACGCGGCGGCGAAGGCCGGGGTCGCAGGCATGACCCGCGCGCTTGCGCGCGAGATCGGCAGCCGCGGCATCACGGTCAACTGCGTGGCGCCGGGCTTCATCGATACCGACATGACGAAGACGCTGCCGGAAGAGCAGCAGACCGCGCTCAAGACCCAGATTCCGCTCGGCCGCCTCGGCAGCCCGGAAGACATCGCTCACGCCGTCGCGTTCCTCGCATCGCCGCAGGCCGGTTATATCACCGGCACGACGCTGCATGTGAACGGCGGCATGTACATGTCGTAACGATTTTCGTTTACCATCCGCGCCGTATCCGGTTTCTGGTGGATCGGCGCTTGATTGACCATCAAGCCAACGCGCGTTTTGGGTGGCAGCAAACCTGATAAAATGCGCGCACTTGTAAATTTGAACTTTCCCTCGGAGGGGTAATGGACAACATCGAACAACGTGTCAAGAAGATCGTCGCTGAACAACTGGGCGTCGCAGAAGCCGAGATCAAGAACGAAGCTTCGTTCGTGAACGACCTGGGCGCCGACTCGCTCGACACGGTCGAGCTGGTGATGGCCCTGGAAGACGAGTTCGGCATGGAAATCCCGGACGAAGAAGCCGAGAAGATCACGACGGTTCAGCAAGCGATCGACTACGCTCGCGCAAACGTCAAGGCCTAAGCGCCATTCGCGCTTTTCGCCTACGTCGAATTTGACGCGCCATCCTGCCGGCATACTCGCCGGACGGACTAACAGCCACAGGGCTCGCAGGGCTGTTTCCTGTTGCCGCTGTGGCTTTTGTTTTTGTCATCCAATGGAAAAGAGGTTACCGTGAGCCGCCGTCGTGTTGTCGTTACAGGCCTGGGGCTGATTTCGCCTGTTGGCAATAGTGTTGCCGACGGCTGGGCCAATCTCGTCGCCGGCAAGTCCGGCATCGCCACCGTCACCAAATTCGATCCGTCGAACCTGGCCGTGCATTTCGCCGGCGAGGTGAAGGGTTTCAGTGCCGAGGAGTACATCCCGGCCAAGGAAGCCCGCAACATGGATACCTTCATCCATTACGGCATCGCAGCTGGCGTCCAGGCAATCAGGGACAGCGGTCTGGAAGTGACCGACGCCAATGCGGAACGCATCGGCGTGCTGGTCGGCTCCGGCATCGGCGGCCTGCCGATGATCGAAGATACCCACCAGACCTACGTCGATCGCGGCGCGCGCCGCATTTCGCCGTTCTTCGTGCCGGGTTCGATCATCAACATGATCTCGGGCCACCTGAGCATCATGTTCGGCCTGAAGGGCCCGAACCTCGCGGCCGTGACGGCCTGCACGACCGGCCTGCACAGCATCGGCCTCGCCGCGCGCCTGATCCAGGCCGGCGACGCCGACGTGATGGTCGCGGGCGGCGCCGAATCGACGGTGTCGCCGCTCGGCATCGGCGGCTTCGCGGCAGCGCGCGCGCTGTCGACCCGCAACGATGATCCGGCGACTGCGTCCCGTCCGTGGGACAAGGACCGCGACGGCTTCGTGCTGGGCGAGGGCTCGGGCGTGATGGTGCTGGAAGAGTACGAAGCGGCGAAGGCGCGTGGCGCGAAGATCTACGCGGAAGTCGCGGGCTTCGGCATGACGGGCGATGCGTACCACATGACCGCGCCGAACATGGACGGTCCGCGCCGCTGCATGGTCGCGGCGCTGCGCGACGCCGGCATGAACGCCGATGAGGTGCAGTACCTGAACGCGCATGGCACGTCGACGCCGCTGGGCGACAAGAACGAGTCCGATGCCGTCAAGGCTGCGTTCGGCGACCACGCGTACAAGCTCGTCGTGAACTCGACGAAGTCGATGACGGGCCACCTGCTGGGTGGCGCGGGCGGCCTCGAGTCGGTGTTCACGGTGCTGGCGCTGCACAACAACGTATCGCCGCCGACCATCAACATCTTCAACCAGGATCCCGAGTGCGATCTCGATTACTGCGCCAACACCGCGCGTGACATGAAGATCGACGTGGCCGTGAAGAACAACTTCGGCTTCGGCGGGACCAACGGTACGCTGGTGTTCAAGCGCGTCTGACGCGGGATCGCTTGACGAATCCTGTCGGAATCGCGGCCGGGTGCCCGCGGCGTTTCGCGCTGCGGGCCTCGGCCGTGTCGTATGTGATGCTCGCCATGTTCGTCGCGGCGGCTGCCGGCGCGGTGCATCTGTTTCTTGCGCCGCGCGCCGGCGTCGCGGCCGCGACAGGCGGTGCGGTTGCGGCGGCGCTGCTGCTCGCGGCCGGCGCGGCCCGCGCGTGCGCCCGGCGGCTGCCGGCCGAACTGCGGGTCGATGCGCTCGGCGAGGTTGCGGCGTTTGGTCGCACCGGGCAGCTGCTCGCCCGCGGCCGGGTGACGGGCCATGCGCACTGGGGCAGCCTGCTGCTGGTGCTGTCGGTCGGGCCGGACGGCCGGCGCGCGCGCCCGTTGCTGATTCCCGCCGACGCGCTCGACGCGGCGTCGTTCCGTGTGCTGTCCGTGCTCGCGCGAACCGCGGGCGCGGCCGGTCCGGCATGATGGCTGCACGGTTACCGACCGTAACCAGCGCCCGGTGCGGGAACGCTACAATATTGCTCCGCGTTGCATCCCTAGTTAACGGATTTGTCAGGTGAGTGAAAAAGAAATCGATCAGGTTCTGGTCGAGCGCGTACAGAAAGGCGACAAGGCGGCGTTCGAACTCCTGGTCTCCAAATACCACCGCAAGATCATTCGGCTGATTTCGCGCCTCGTGCGGGATCCCGCCGAGGTCGAGGATGTGGCCCAGGACGCGTTCATCAAGGCGTACCGCGCGCTGCCGCAGTTTCGCGGCGAGTCCGCGTTCTACACGTGGTTGTACCGGATTGCCGTGAATACGGCGAAGAACTACCTTGCGACGCAGGGCCGCCGGGCGCCGACCTCGACCGAGGCCGACGCAGAGGAGGCGGAAACTTTCTCCGACGCAGACCAACTAAGGGATATCAACACGCCTGAGTCGATGTTGATGAGCAAGCAGATTGCCGAGACGGTCAATGCTGCAATGGCCGTTCTGCCCGAGGAGCTGCGCCAGGCGATCACGCTGCGCGAGATCGAAGGCCTGAGCTACGAGGAAATCGCGGAAATGATGGGCTGCCCGATCGGGACGGTCCGGTCGCGGATTTTCCGGGCGCGCGAGGCAATCGCGGCAAAATTGCGTCCGCTGCTCGATACGCCCGACGGCAAGCGCTGGTAAGCGCTTCGGGCGCACGGTGCGGGTCGGGGTCTAGTTACGGATAGAGTCGTGAAGTCACGACGGGGTGTGCAAGATGGGGAGCATCATGGGGTCGGTCAATACGCAGTCGTACGCGTGCTCGCGCGGCGAGCGCCTTTCCGCTCTGGTCGACGGTGAAACGTTCGATGGCCAGGATCACGGGCAGTTTCTGGCTGAGTTCGACCACGCAGAACGCGCGGCGTGGTCCCACTACCACCTGATCGGCGATGCGCTGCGCTCGGACGAGCTGGCGCTGTCGCCCGCGCTGAGCGCGACGTTTACCGCGCGTCTGTCGGCCTGCCTCGACGCCGAGCCGCACTTGCTCGCGCCGGCCGCCGCGCCGGCGACCCGCAAGCTGCTGTCGCTGCGCCGGCGCGTCGTGCCGGCCTTCGCGGTGGCCGCGGCGGCGGCGACGCTGACGTGGATCGTCGTTCCGCAGATGCAGACGGCCGGCACGCCAGGTGCCGTGCAGGTCGCATCGGTCTCCGCGCCGCAGCAGGGCGACCTGCAGCGCGTGACGGTTGCGCAGGCACCGTCGCAGCCGGGGCTGCAGGACGCCAACATCATCCGCGACGCGCGCCTCGACCAATATCTTGAAGCGCACCAGCAATTCGCGCAGCAGCCCGTCGTCACGGGCTCGATGCCGCTGATCCGCGCTGCCGTGACCACGACGCCAAGCCAATAAACCCGATGCGGACTTTGCGGTTGAATCAAGCCATCTCCGGATGGAAGCGGCTGCCGGCCCTCCTGCTTTGCGCAGCCGCGCTGTTGTCCGTTCAATCCCTTCAAGCCAACGCCCAGCAACCGGACGATCCCGTCGCGACCCGCAAGGCCGCCGCGGAGTGGCTCGACCGCATCCAGCAGGCGGCGCAGCAGCAGAGTTACGAAGGTACGTTCGTCTACCAACGCGGCGGATTCGTGCAGTCGTCGCGCATTGCGCACGTCGCGGCGCGCGACGGCGAATTCGAGCGGATCGAGAGCCTCGACGGCAAGCCGCGCAAGCTGCTGCGGCATAACGACGAGCTGTACACGTTCGTGCCCGAGCGCAAGCTGTGCGTCGTCGAGCGCCGGCAGGCCCGCGACTCGTTCCCGGCGCTGCTCGGTGCGAGCGGCGAACACGTGATGTCGGTCTACGACGCGAAGCTGCTCGGCAGCGATCGCGTGGCCGGGCTCGACGCGCAGGTCGTCCAGCTCGTGCCGAAGGACGGCTACCGCTTCACCTACAAGCTGTGGACCGATGCTCGCACCGGCTTGCTGCTGCGCTCGCAGACGCTCGACGGCAGCGACCACGTGCTCGAGCAGATCGCGTTTTCGCAGTTGCGGGTGGGCGGGGCAGGCGCCGCCGACAAGTCCGCGATCGCGGCCGGCATGCGCAACCTGACCGGCTGGACCGTGGTGCGTCCGCCCGTCGCGCCGGTCGACATGGAGGCGCAAGGCTGGCAGCTGGCGCCGAGCGTCGCCGGTTTCCAGAAGATCCGCGAAGTGCGGCGGCCGATGGCTGCGCGCGACGCGGGCGATCCGCCGATTTCGGTCGACCAGGCCGTCTTCACCGACGGCGTCGCAACGGTATCGGTGTTCGTCGAACCCGCCGAGAAGAATACGCGCAAGGAAGGCGCGGGCAGCACGGGCGCGACGCACGTGCTCGTCAAGCGCCGCGGCGACTACTGGATCACCGTGCTCGGCGAAGTGCCGCCGGCGACGTTGCAGCAGTTCGCGTCTGCCATAGAATACAAGGCTTCCAAGTAACGGTTCCGTCTCCGACATGATGACACTCACGCTGCGCAAATGGCTTGCCGTTGCGGCGGTGGCGGCTTGCCTGCCGCTCGTTCCGCATACCGCGGCGGCGGCTCCCGGTGCGAGCCTTCCCGATTTCGCGGATCTCGTCGAAAAGGTCGGTCCGGCCGTCGTGAACATCCGCACGACCGCCAACGTGCCGTCGGGCCCGCGCGGCGGCGCCTTCCCGCCGGGCTTCGACAACGGCGACATGTCGGAATTCTTCCGGCGCTTCTTCGGCATTCCGCTGCCGCAGGCGCCCGGCAACCCGAAGAACGCGCCCCAGCAGCCCGACAATCCGCCCGACACCGAGCAGAACCGCGGCGTCGGCTCCGGCTTCATCCTGTCGGCCGACGGCTACGTGATGACCAACGCGCACGTCGTCGACGACGCCGATACGATCTACGTGACGCTCACCGACAAGCGCGAGTTCAAGGCCAAGCTGATCGGCGTCGACGACCGCACGGACGTCGCGGTCGTGAAGATCCAGGCATCGAGCCTGCCGGTGGTCGCGATCGGCGATTCGAACAAGGTGCGCGTCGGCGAGTGGGTCGTCGCGATCGGCTCGCCGTTCGGCCTCGACAACACCGTCACGGCCGGCATCGTCAGCGCGAAGGGGCGCAACACCGGCGACTACCTGCCGTTCATCCAGACCGACGTGGCCGTGAACCCCGGCAACTCGGGCGGCCCGCTGATCAACATGCAGGGCGAGGTGATCGGCATCAACTCGCAGATCTACAGCCGCACCGGCGGCTTCATGGGCATTTCGTTCGCGATTCCGATCGACGAGGCGATGCGCGTGGCCGACCAGCTGAAGGCGTCGGGCAAGGTGACGCGCGGCCGGATCGCGGTGGCGATCGGCGAAGTGACGAAGGAAGTGGCGGATTCGATCGGCCTGCCGAAGGCGGAAGGCGCGCTCGTCAGCGCCGTCGAGCCGGGCGGGCCGGCCGAGAAGGCCGGGGTCCAGCCGGGCGACATCATCCTGAAGTTCAACGGCCGCCCGGTCGAGACGGCGTCGGACCTGCCGCGCATGGTCGGCGACATGAAGCCGGGCTCGAAGGCGACGCTCACCGTGTGGCGCAAGGGCCAGTCGCGCGATCTGCCGATCATGATCGCCGAGACGCCGACCGACACCACGGCGAAGGCCGACCCGGGCAAGAAATCGCCGCAGAAACCGCGCCAGAGCAACGCGCTCGGGTTGACGGTCAGCGACATTCCGGCCGATCAGCTGAAGACGCTGAAGCTGAAGAATGGGGTGCAGATCGATGGCGTCGACGGCCCGGCGGCCCGTGCGGGCCTGCAGCGCGGCGATATCGTGCTGCGCGTCGGCGACACCGACATCACGAGCGCGAAGCAGTTCGCCGACGTCACCGCGCAGCTCGATCCGCAGAAGTCGATCGCGGTGCTCGTGCGGCGCGGCGACAACACGCAGTTTTTCCCGCTGCGTCCGCGTCAGAAGTAACGGGCCGCCGATGTTCACGCTCTACGGCCGCGGCTGGTGCCACCTGTGCGACGACCTGCGCGACGCACTGGCGCCGGTGGCGGCCGAATTCGGCGTGGCGGTCGACTACGTCGACATCGACGAGGATCCGGCACTCGTCGCCCGCTACGACGAGGACGTGCCGGTGCTGCTGCTGGACGGCACGGAAGTGTGTCGCCACCGGTTCGACGAGGCGCGGGTCCGGAGCGCGCTCCGCGCCCGGCGCTGAGGCTCCGCGCGGGCGGTCGCCAAAATGCCGCCCGGCGAGGGGGCTTTTCGGCTAAAATAGATCGTTTTTTCACCGACTTACAAGGCGTGCTCCGCAGTCGTCGAGCGCGCCTTTTTCGCTTGATCGGCACTGAATGGATCATATTCGCAACTTCTCGATCATCGCGCACATCGACCACGGCAAGTCGACGCTCGCGGATCGCATCATCCAGGTATGCGGCGGGCTCGCCGACCGTGAAATGGAAGCGCAGGTGCTCGACTCGATGGATATCGAGCGCGAGCGCGGCATCACGATCAAGGCGCAGACAGCCGCGCTGTCGTATCGTGCGCGCGACGGCAAGGTGTACAACCTGAACCTGATCGACACGCCGGGGCACGTCGACTTCTCGTACGAGGTCAGCCGCTCGCTGTCCGCGTGCGAAGGCGCGCTGCTCGTGGTCGACGCGAGCCAGGGCGTCGAGGCGCAGACGGTCGCCAACTGCTACACGGCAATCGAGCTGGGCGTCGAGGTCGTGCCCGTGCTGAACAAGATCGACCTGCCGGCCGCGAACCCCGAGAACGCGATCGAGGAGATCGAGGACGTGATCGGCATCGACGCGATGGATGCGACCCGCTGCAGCGCGAAGACGGGCCTCGGCGTCGAGGACGTGCTCGAAGCGCTGATCGCGAAGGTGCCGGCGCCGAAGGGCGATCCGGCCGCGCCGCTGCAGGCGCTGATCATCGACTCGTGGTTCGACAACTACGTCGGCGTCGTGATGCTGGTGCGCATCGTCAACGGCACGCTGCGCCCGAAGGAAAAGATCAAGCTGATGGCGACCGGCGCGCAGTATCCGGTCGAGCACATCGGCGTGTTCACGCCGAAGTCGCGCAATCTCGAATCGCTGTCGGCGGGGCAGGTGGGCTTCATCATCGCCGGCATCAAGGAACTGACCGCCGCGAAGGTGGGCGACACGGTCACGCATGTGGCCAAGGCGGCCACCGAGCCGCTGCCGGGCTTCAAGGAAGTGAAGCCGCAGGTGTTCGCGGGCCTGTACCCGGTCGAGGCGAACCAGTACGACGCGCTGCGCGAATCGCTGGAAAAGCTCAAGCTCAATGACGCATCGCTGCAGTACGAGCCGGAAGTGTCGCAGGCGCTCGGCTTCGGCTTCCGCTGCGGCTTCCTCGGCCTGCTGCACATGGAGATCGTGCAGGAGCGGCTCGAGCGCGAGTTCGACATGGACCTCATCACGACCGCGCCGACCGTGGTCTACGAGGTCGTGCAGAGCGACGGCACGACGATCATGGTCGAGAACCCGGCGAAGATGCCGGAGCCCGCGCGAATCGGCGAGATCCGCGAGCCGATCGTCACCGTGAACCTGTACATGCCGCAGGACTACGTCGGCTCCGTGATCACGCTGTGCGAGCAGAAGCGCGGCGTGCAGATCAACATGCAGTACCACGGCCGCCAGGTGCAGCTCACGTACGAAATCCCGATGGCGGAGATCGTGCTCGACTTCTTCGATCGCCTGAAGTCGGTGTCGCGCGGCTACGCATCGATGGACTACGAGTTCAAGGAATACCGCTCGGCGGATGTCGTGAAGGTCGACATGCTGATCAACGGCGACAAGGTCGACGCGCTGTCGATCATCGTGCACCGCTCGCAGTCGCAATACCGCGGCCGCGAAGTCGCCGCGAAGATGCGCGAGATCATCCCTCGCCAGATGTACGACGTGGCGATCCAGGCCGCGATCGGCGCGCACATCATCGCGCGCGAGAACATCAAGGCGCTGCGCAAGAACGTGCTCGCGAAGTGCTACGGCGGCGACATCACGCGCAAGAAGAAGCTGCTCGAAAAGCAGAAGGAAGGCAAGAAGCGGATGAAGCAGGTGGGTTCGGTCGAGATCCCGCAGGAAGCGTTCCTTGCGATCTTGCGCGTCGAAGACAAATAACAGGACTGATCCTTTTATGAATTTTGCGCTGATTCTTTTCGTGCTCGTCGCGTTGACGGGCGTCGCGTGGGTGGCCGACAAGATGGTGTTCCTGCCGCAGCGCCGGCGGTCGGCGGATGCGGCGGTCGAGGCGTTCGACCTGCAGCAGTCGCGCATGGACAAGCGTTTCGCCGACGAGAACGCGGTTCAGACGCGTTCGAAGCTGCGCGACGACAAGCTGCGCCAGCCGTGGTGGCTCGAGTACACCGCGAGCTTCTTCCCGGTGATCCTCGCGGTGTTCGTCGTGCGCTCGTTCATCGTCGAGCCGTTCAAGATCCCGTCGGGTTCGATGGTGCCGACGCTGCTCGTCGGCGACTTCATCCTCGTGAACAAGTTCGACTACGGCCTGCGCATGCCGATCACGAACACGAAGATCACGCAGGGCCGTTCGCTCGAGCGCGGCGACGTCGTGGTGTTCCGCTATCCGAAGGACGAGTCGGTCGACTACATCAAGCGCGTGATCGGCCTGCCGGGCGACACCGTCGCGTACCAGGACAAGCAGCTGACGATCAACGGCAAGCCGGTGCCCGAAACGCCGCTGGCCGATTTCTTCGACGACGAACGCCAGAACTACGCGAAGCAGTTCGACGAATCGCTCGACGGCCGCAAGAACGCGATTCTCAACAATCCCGCAGTGCCGCCGTTCGTGATGGGCGCGTACGACTATCCGTATCGCGACAACTGCACGTACAACAGCCGCGGCGTGATCTGCAAGGTGCCGGCCGGTCACTACTTCATGATGGGCGACAACCGCGACAACAGCGCGGACAGCCGCTACTGGGGTTTCGTGCCGGACAAGAACATCGTCGGCCGCGCGTTCTTCATCTGGATGAACTTCGGCGACCTGAAGCGCATCGGTTCCTTCAACTGATCTCGCTCGACTCACGCGCACGACGCGACGCACGGGCCGCGTCGCGTCGTGCCGAACTACTTTAAGAACCGGCGGTAACACCGCTTCGTCACGCCTCTTCGGGTCCGGCCGCGCCGTTTCGGCGCGACCGGCGCCCGCGTTATACTTCTGCACATGCCCCTATCTCAGTTGGAAAGCCGGCTGCGCTACGAATTTCGCAATGCGGAATTGCTGCGCCAGGCTTTGACCCATCGCAGTCACAGTTCCACGCACAACGAACGGCTCGAGTTTCTCGGCGATTCCGTTCTGAATTGCGCGGTGGCCGCCCTTTTGTTCCAGCGTTTCAGCAAGCTGGACGAAGGCGATCTGTCGCGTGTACGGGCGAACCTCGTCAAGCAGCAGTCGCTGTACGAAATCGCTCAGGCCCTGAATATTTCCGATGGGCTGCGGCTCGGCGAAGGCGAACTGCGCAGCGGCGGGTTCCGCCGGCCGTCGATCCTCGCGGACGCGTTCGAAGCCATCATCGGGGCCGTGTTCCTCGATGGCGGCTTCGAAGCCGCCCAGGGGGTGATCAAGCGGCTCTACGTACCGATTCTCGATCACATCGATCCGCGCACGCTCGGCAAGGACGCGAAGACGCTGCTGCAGGAATACCTGCAGGGGCACAAGATCGCGCTGCCGACCTACACGGTCGTCGCCACGCATGGTGCGGCGCACAATCAGCAGTTCGAGGTCGAATGCACGGTGCCGAAGCTGGACGTGAAAGTGTCCGGTTCCGGCGCAAGCCGCCGTGCGGCCGAGCAGGCCGCCGCGAAGAAGGCGCTCGACGAGGTGATGGCGGCCGCGCCGATGCCGGCCGCGAAGCCGAAGCGTTCGAAGAACGCACGCGCGGCCAAGCATGTCGAGCCGGAGATCGTGCCCGGCGTGAAAGGCGTCCAGGAAGCGCTCGACCTGCGCTCGCCCGAGCGGAAGGAGCGCGCCGCGGCGCGCGCCGAAGCGAAGGCCGCGGCCGCCGGCGATACGGCGGAGCCGGCCGAGCGCACGGTGCAGGCGCCGGTCGCCACGATTCGCGCCGCGCACGTCGAGCATGGTGCGGACCGCGCCGAGCGGGCCGCGAAGTCGGCGGCCGCGGACAAACTGGCTGACAAGCCGGCCGAGAAGTCGTCCGACAAGCCTGCCGAACGCGCGGACGGCGCGCCGAAAGCCGTCGACAAGCCGTCCGACCCCGCGCCTCGCGCCGCCGACAATGCGGCCGGGCAAGGCGAGCCCGCACCGCGCACCGCCGACAAGCCGTCCGCCGGCAACGATGCCGCGCCGCGCGCGCTCGCCGAGCGTGCGACGCCGCGCGGGCGCGACGTGACGTCCGGCCCGGACGCGACACCCGGCGAACCGAGCCTCGCCGCCGCGCCGGCGCGCGTGGCCGATGCCGGCCACTGAATTGCCCATCGATCGTGCCGCGCGCCGCGCGGCCGGTTCCGAACCTGTCTCCCAATCGATATGAACGCTACCGCCCCCACTGGTTTCCGCTGCGGCATGATCGCGATCGTGGGCCGTCCGAACGTCGGCAAGTCGACGCTGATGAACGCGCTTGTCGGCCAGAAGATCAGCATCACGTCGCGCAAGGCGCAGACGACCCGCCACCGCATCACCGGCATCAACACGACCGAAGACGCGCAGTTCATCTTCGTCGACACGCCCGGTTTCCAGACCCGCCACAGCACCGCGCTGAACCGCTCGCTGAACCGCGCGGTCACGTCGACGCTGACGTCGGTCGACACCATCCTGTTCGTGATCGAGGCGGGCCGCTTCGGCCCGGACGACCAGAAGGTGCTCGACCTGATTCCGCCCGGCGTGCCGACGCTGCTGATCACGAACAAGATCGACCGCGTGTCCGACAAGGCGACGCTGTTCCCGTTCATGCAGAAGATGAGCGCGCTGCGCGAGTTCGCCGAACTCGTGCCGCTGTCGGCCCAGCAGCCGGCGGACATCAAGCGCCTGCTCGAGACGATCAAGCCGTACCTGCCGGAAGGCCAGCCGATCTACGGCGAGGACGAACTGACCGATCGCAGCTCGCGCTTCCTCGCGGCCGAGATCCTGCGCGAGAAGGTGTTCCGCTGGACCGGCGACGAGCTGCCGTATACGAGCACCGTCTTGATCGACAAGTTCGAGGAGGAAGGGCGCCTGAAGCGCATCTTCGCGACGATCCTCGTCGAGCGCGATTCGCACAAGGCGATGGTGATCGGCAAGAAGGGCGAGAAGCTCAAGCAGATCAGCACCGAGGCGCGGATGGACATGGAGCGGCTGTTCGACGGCCCCGTGTATCTCGAAACCTTCGTCAAGGTGAAGAGCGGCTGGGCCGACAACGAAGCGGGGCTTCGTGCCTATGGGTACGAATGACGCGCTGACGTCGACCGAAGACGCGGTGGCACCCGGCGCGGACGACGCGCCGCCTGCCGCGCCCCCCGCACCGCCGCGCAAGACGCGGCGGGCGACGTCTCGCACGTCCGATTTCCGCGTCGCCGAGCAGCCGGCGTTCGTGCTGCACAGCTACCCCCATCGCGAAACGAGCCTGATCATCGACGTGCTGACGCGCGACCACGGCCGGCTCGCGCTCGTCGCGAAAGGCGCGAAGCGCCCGCACTCCGCGCTGCGCGGCGTGCTGCAGACGTTCCAGCCGCTGCTGCTGTCGTGGTCGGGCAAGTCCGAGGTGCGCACCCTGACGGGCGCCGAATGGGTCGGCGGGATGCTGCCGCTCGCCGGCGACGCGCTGCTGTGCGGCTTCTACGCGAACGAGCTGCTCGTGAAATTCTGCGCGCGCGAGGATCCGCAGCCGCCGCTGTTCAATCACTACGTGGTGACGCTTACGCGCCTCGCGCACGGCGAGCCCGCGGTGCAGGTGCTGCGCTCGTTCGAGCGCGTGCTGCTGCGCGAGACCGGCTATGCGATGGCACTGCACCGCACGGTTGCGCGCCGCGCGGTCGAGCCCGACCGCCTGTACGTGTTCGATCCGGAGCGCGGCGTGCGCAACGCGGACGACGACGTGCCGTCGCACTGGCCGGTGATCGCGGGCCAGACGTTGCTCGACATGGAGCAGGACGATTACCATCGAGCCCAGACCGTCGCGCAAAGCAAGACGCTGATGCGCTTCCTGCTCAACACCTACCTCGGCGGCACGCCGCTCGCCACGCGCCAGATCCTGATCGACCTGCAAAACCTATGAGCTTCTTCCTGACCTCGCCCACCGCCATCGACCTCGGCGTCAACATCGACCACGTCGCGACGCTGCGCAACGCGCGCGGCACGACCTATCCGGACCCGATCCGCGCGGCGCTGGCCGCGGAAGAAGCGGGCGCCGACGCGATCACGCTGCATCTGCGCGAGGACCGCCGGCACATCGTCGACGCGGACGTGCGCAAGCTGCGCCCGCTGCTGAAGACGCGGATGAACCTCGAATGCGCGGTGACGGCCGAGATGCTCGACATCGCCTGCGAAGTGCAGCCGCACGATGCGTGTCTCGTGCCGGAAAAGCGCGAGGAGCTGACGACCGAAGGCGGCCTCGACGTCGCGGGCCGCTTCGAGGCCGTGCGTGCGGCGTGCAAGCAGCTCGCCGACGCGGGCGTGCGCGTGTCGCTGTTCATCGACCCGGACGAGACGCAGATCCGCGCGGCGCAGGAAACGGGCGCGCCGGTGATCGAGCTGCATACGGGCCGCTACGCGGATGCGCACGACGCAGCCGAGCAGCAGCGCGAATACGAGCGCATCGTCGCGAGCGTGCAGGTTGGCCAGCAGCTCGGCCTGAAGGTCAACGCGGGGCACGGCCTGCATTACACGAACGTGCAGCAGATCGCCGCGATCGACGGCATCGTCGAACTGAACATCGGCCACGCGATCGTCGCGCATTCGATCTTCGCGGGCTGGGACAACGCGGTGCGCGAGATGAAGGCAATCATGGTCGCCGCGCGCGTCGCGGCGCTGCACGGCACGCGCTGAGCCGAGCGGAACAACGTATGGCGATCTACGGCATCGGCACCGACGTCGTCCAGGTGAGCCGGGTCGCGGCGGTGCTCGAGCGCACCGGTGGCCGGTTCGCCGAGAAAGTGCTCGGACCCGACGAGCTGCGGGTCTTCCACGCGCGCCGCGCGCGTTCCGAGGCGCGCGGCATCGCGTTCCTCGCGACGCGCTTCTCCGCGAAGGAAGCGTTCTCGAAGGCGATCGGGCTCGGCATGCACTGGCCGATGACGTGGCGCGCGCTGCAAACCCTCAATCAACCGAGCGGCGAACCGTATGTCGTCGCGTCCGGCGAACTGGCCGACTGGCTCGCGGCGCGCGGCATCACCGCCCGCGTGACGGTCAGCGACGAGCGCGACTACGCGGTGTCGTTCGTGATCGCCGAGACCGACCAGCCGGTTGCCCGAACTTCTCCCTGACGGATTCCCGATTCGATGAAAACGACTCCCGGCCCGGTCATGCTCGACGTCGTCGGCACGGCCCTGACGCGCGACGATGCGCGCCGTCTTGCGCATCCGAACACCGGTGGCGTGATCCTGTTCGCGCGGCATTTCCAGAACCGCGCGCAACTGTCCGCGCTGACCGACGCGATCCGCGCGATCCGCGAAGACATGCTGATCGCCGTCGACCACGAGGGCGGCCGCGTGCAGCGCTTCCGTACCGACGGGTTCACGGTGCTGCCCGCGATGCGCCGCCTCGGCGAACTGTGGGACCGCGACGTGCTGCTCGCGAGCAAGGTCGCGACGGCGGTCGGCTACATCCTCGCGGCCGAACTGCGCGCGTGCGGGATCGACATGAGCTTCGCTCCGGTGCTCGATCTCGACTACGGCCACTCGAAGGTGATCGGCGATCGCGCGTTCCATCGCGATCCGCGCGTCGTCACGCTGCTCGCGAAGGCGGTCAACCACGGGCTCGCGCTCGCCGGCATGGCGAACTGCGGCAAGCATTTCCCGGGGCACGGCTTCGCGGAAGCCGATTCGCACGTCGCACTGCCGACCGACGACCGGCCGCTCGACACGATCCTCGCGAACGACGTCGCGCCGTACGACTGGCTCGGCCTGTCGCTGTCGGCGGTGATTCCCGCGCACGTGATCTACACGCAGGTCGATGCGCGGCCGGCCGGTTTCTCGCAGGTCTGGCTGCAGGACATCCTGCGCGGCCGGCTCGGCTTCACGGGCGCGATCTTCAGCGACGACTTGTCGATGGAAGCCGCGCGCGAAGGCGGCACGCTCACGCAGGCGGCCGACGCGGCACTCGCGGCCGGCTGCGACATGGTGCTCGTCTGCAACCAGCCGGAAGCGGCCGAAGCCGTACTGGACGGCCTGAAGGCACAGCCGTCGCCGGAGTCGGTGCGCCGCATCAAGCGGATGCGCGCGCGCGGCAAGCCGCTCAAGTGGGACAAGCTGGTCGAGCAGCCCGAGTACCAGCGCGCGCAGGTGCTGCTGCGCAGCGCGCTGGCATAAGCGGGGCGGGCGCCGCCCGAACGAAAAAATAGCCCGGATCGGCTCATGTCGATTCGGGCTATTTGCTTTTCAGCCGGCGCTCAATTCACCTTCATCCGCTGCAGCTTGTTGTACAGCGTCTTCGGGCTGATGCCGAGCAGCGTCGCCGCGCGATGGCGCGTGCCGCCGACCGCATCGAGGGTCGCGCGGATCAGCAGGTCCTCGACATCCGACAACGGCGTGCCCACCTTGATCTGCACGCTGCTGCCGTTCAGCGCGGCGCCGGCGGAGAAGCTGGCTTCGCCCGCGCGCAGCGTGTCGATGAAGTCGCCGGACGCGTCGTACGCGAAGCGCACGCGTTCCTGCAATTCACGCACGTTGCCCGGCCATTCGTAGGACAGGCATTCGCGCACGAAACCCGGGGCGGCGCGCTTGTCGGTCGTGCTGCGGCCGGTTGCGAGCGCGTCCCGGTTCAGTTCGTCGATCAGCGCATCGGCGATCGCCAGTGCGTCGCCGTCGCGCTCGCGCAGCGGCGGCATCGTGACCGACGACGCATCGAGACGCAGCCACAGATCTTCGCGCAGCGTGCCGTTCGCCACCGCTTCGCGCGCCGGGCGGCGCGTGGTGGCGATCAGCCGGAAGTCGCTCGCAACCGGGCTCGTGCCGCCGATGCGCATGAAGTTCTGCGAATCGAGCGCCCGCAGCAGCGCTTCCTGCAGCACGACCGGCAGCGCGGTGATTTCGTCGAGGAACAGCGTGCCGCCGCCCGCCTGCTCGAACAGGCCGGTCTCGCGCCGCTCGGCGCCGTCGAACGCGCCGCGCTCGTGGCCGAACAGCACGCTGTCGAGCGACGCGCCCTGGCGGCCGGCCTGCGCGAGCGAGCGGCAGTCGAACGCGACGAACGGCCCCTTGCGGCGGCGGCTCAGCTCGTGCAGCGTGCGCGCGGCCAGCTTCTTGCCGGTGCCGGCTTCGCCCGCGAACAGTACGGCCGTCTCGGTGCGCGCGTTGTGCTCGATCATGTCGTAGACGTGCTGCATCGCGTCGCTGTGGCCGACCAGCGCGCCGAAGCGGCCGAGATGCCGCAGCGACGCACGCAGCGACTGCACTTCGTCGATCAGTTCGTATGGCCGCGGAATGCGCGCGAGCAGGCTGCGCAGGCGCGGGATGTTGATCGGCTTGAGCAGGTAGTCCCAGATCCCGTGGCGCAGGCCTTCGATCGCGCTTTCGACCGTCGCGTTGCCGGTCAGCACGATGACGGGCAGCGAGCCGTTCGGCTGCTGCTGCGGCAGGTGCTGAAGCAGGTCGAACCCGCTGCCGTCCGGAAGGTTCAGGTCGACGAGGACCACGTCGGGAATCGAGCGGCCGAGTGCGGTGCGCGCTTCGGCGAGCGACGCAGCCGTGTCGACCGAGAAGCCGTCCGCGGCGAGCAGCGCGGTGAGGCCGGACAGACTATTGGGATCGTCTTCGACAATCAGGGCGTGTGGCATGGTGGACGCGTGTCGTGTCAACAAATGAGGCGGGCCATCGGCCGAGAATCCGCAGCCGCATTTTTGAGATTAAAAACTGATTTTATGCCCCGGTGAACGCGTGACGCAGATTATTTCTCCGTTGCTATAAAACAGTTACCGATGATACAAATTGAATATCTTTATCGATGGATTTTGTGCTTCATCTCGCTGCGGAGTGGGGTGCGCTGTTGCGGCCGGCAAAACAAAAAGCGCCCCGAAGGGCGCTTTGTTCGACGCGGAAACCGCCTGGCGCTTACGCGCGGCTGCGGTACTCGTGCGTACGCGTGTCGATTTCGATCTTGTCGCCGGTGTTGCAGAACAGCGGAACCTGCAGTTCGAAACCGGTTGCCAACTTCGCGTTCTTCAGCACCTTGCCCGACGACGTGTCGCCCTTGACGGCCGGCTCGGTGTAGGTGATCTCGCGAACCAGGACCGTCGGCAGTTCGACCGAGATCGCCTTCTCGTTGTAGAACACGACTTCGCACATCATGCCGTCTTCGAGGTAGTTCAGCGCGTCGCCCATCATTTCGGCTTCGACTTCGAACTGGTTGTAGTCGGCGTCCATGAACACGTACATCGGATCGGCGAAGTACGAGTACGTCACTTCCTTGCGATCGAGCACGACGACGTCGAACTTGTCGTCAGCCTTGTAGACCGACTCCTGGCCTGCGTTGGTCAGCAGGTTCTTCATCTTCATCTTGACGACGGCGGCGTTACGGCCCGACTTGTTGTATTCCGTCTTCGAGATGACCCAAGCGTCGCTGCCGATCTGCACGACGTTGCCTACGCGGAGTTCCTGTGCGGTTTTCATGAAAAACTGTCCTGATCAATTCAAATTTAAAGGTGCCTGAGCGTTGCGCAACGGCGGACGGCGCAAGCAGATGCGTTCCGGTTGGCACCCAAAGCAAGCGCTTGCGTGGTCGGCCGTCGGATAACCGTTTATTTTAACTGAGATTTTGCGTATTCGGCCAGCTTTCCAGCGAGATCGCCGACTGCGGCCAGCGCGTCGGCCCAGCGGATCGCGTTCGCCTGCAGCGCCGCGCGATGCTGCCAGAAATCGGCCCAGTCCGGCGCGCCAGCGCCGTTCCACGCATGCCAGAACCGCGCGAGCGCCTGGCCGGGCGCGTCGGCGAGGCGCTCCGACAGGTGCGCGAGCGCGGCGTCGAGCTTCGGCAGGTGCGCGTCGTCGGCCTGCGGGTAGATGTGCCAGACGAACGGCCGGCGCGCCCACTGCGCGCGGACGAACGAATCCTCGCCGCGCACGAAGTTCAGGTCGCTGACCCACAGCAGCGCGTCGTAGTCGGCCTGCGGAACGAACGCGAGCCCGTAGGCGGTGACGTTGCCGCGGCTCGCCCGTGTGCCGGCGCCGAACGACTCGACCCCGAAAAAGCGCGCGACGCGCGGCGACACGCGCCCCTCGGGCACGAGCGCCACGACGGGCGATGCGCCGTCGCGCCATTGTTCGAGGAGCGCATCGACCGCGGGGTTGTCGTACGCGAACAGGCTGACGACCGTCGTGCCGGGCGCGGGCGGCGCGTCGCCGGTCGCGTGCCGCCACCAGGCCGCGCGTGCGTGCGCGTCGGCGTCGAAGGCCGCGCGGCGCGCGTCGAGGTCGCGCTCCCTCAGCACGCCGCCGGTGCCGGCCGACAGGCCCGGGAAGAAGAACGTCTTGACGAGCGGGTAGCGCGGGTGCGGCGACGGTCGCAGATGGAAATCGGCGACCCAGTCCTCGGGGCTCAGGTATTCGAGGTTGATCCACGCGGGCCGGCGCGTGCGGCGCGCCATCGCCGCGAGATACGCGCCCGGCAGCTCGCACGCGAATGCCTCGATCACGATGTCGGCGATCTCGATCGCATCGCCGACCTGCGCATGCCAGTGTTCGATCACGACCCCGTCGGCGGCCTGCCGCACCGCGTCGGGATCCACGCCGGGCAGCAGGCGCGCGAACGTGCGCAGGTCGTCGACGAACAGCCGCACCTGCCAGCCGTGTTCGTGCGCGAGCTGGCGCGCGAGGCGCCAGCACACGCCGATGTCGCCGAAGTTGTCGACGACCGTGCAGAAGATGTCGCAGGCGAGCGGTTCGTCCGGCGCGCGCGGCGTCGGATCGTGGGGGCGGGAGGCGGTACGTGGCATCGAAGCGGGCGGTTGGAATGCTCTAAACTGGCGATTCTAATGGACCCGTTCGCGCGCCTCGCGGCGCACGGATCACGCATGACATCCCCAGACGCCCCCGAAGCCCCGTTCGAACCGAAGAAGATCCTCGCGCAGCTGCCGCACCTGCCCGGCGTCTACCGCTATTACGATGCGGCGGGCGCCGTGCTCTACGTCGGCAAGGCGCGCGACCTGAAGAAGCGCGTCTCGAGCTATTTCACGAAGACGCAGCTGTCGCCGCGCATCGCGATGATGGTCACGCGCATCGCGCGCATCGAGACCACCGTCACGCGGTCGGAGGCCGAGGCGCTGCTGCTCGAGAACAACCTGATCAAGGCGCTCGCGCCGCGCTACAACATCCTGTTTCGCGACGACAAGTCGTATCCGTACCTGAAGCTCACCGCGCATCGCTTTCCGCGGATGGCGTATTACCGTGGCGCGGTCGACAAGCGGAACCAGTATTTCGGACCGTTCCCGAGCGCCTGGGCCGTGCGCGAGAGCATCCAGATCCTGCAGCGGGTGTTCCAGCTGCGCACCTGCGAGGATTCGGTGTTCAACAACCGCACGCGGCCGTGCCTGCTGCACCAGATCGGGCGCTGCACCGCGCCGTGCGTCGGCGCGATCGCCGAAGAGGACTATGCGCGCGACGTGTCGAATGCCGCGCGCTTCCTGCTCGGCCGGCAATCCGAGGTGCTGAAGGAGCTCGAACAGAAGATGCACGGCTTCGCGGCCGAGCTGAAGTTCGAGCAGGCGGCGGCCGTGCGCAACCAGATGAGCTCGCTCGCGACCGTGCTGCATCAGCAGGCGATCGAGGTCGGCAGCGACAGCGACGTCGACATCCTCGCGGTGGTCGCGCAGGGCGGCCGCGTCTGCGTGAATCTCGCGATGGTGCGCGGCGGGCGGCATCTCGGCGACAAGGCGTACTTCCCGACCCACGTCGAGAGCGCACTGACGCTCGCGGAAGGCGGCCTCGACGACGAAGCGGCGCCGGCCGGCGACGCGCTGCCCGACCCGGGCGCGGAAGAGACGGACGGCGCACGCGGTGCCCCGGCCTCGGTCGAAGCCGAGGTGCTCGACGCGTTCATCGCGCAGCACTATCTCGGCAATCGCGTGCCGCCAGTGCTGGTCGTGAGCCACGCGCCCGCGAGCCGCGACCTGCTCGAGCTGCTGTCCGAGCAGGCCGGCCACAAGGTTGCGCTGGTGCGGCAGCCACAGGGCCAGCGGCGCGCGTGGCTGTCGATGGCGGAGCAGAATGCGCAGCTCGCGCTCGCGCGGCTGCTGTCCGAGCAGGGCTCGCAGCAGGCGCGCACGCGGGCGCTCGCCGACACGCTCAGCTTCGACAGCGACGATCTCGCGCAGCTGCGGATCGAATGCTTCGACATCAGCCACACGATGGGCGAGGCGACGCAGGCGTCGTGCGTCGTCTATCACCATCACAAGATGCAGTCCGGCGAATACCGCCGCTACAACATCACGGGCATCACGCCGGGCGACGATTACGCGGCCATGCGGCAGGTGCTGACGCGCCGCTACGAGAAGATGGTCGAGCAGGCGGCGCAGGCCGCGGCCGCCGACGACGCGGCCGGCATCGACGGCGAGTCGACGCGCCAGGCCGAGGCCGCGGGCCTGCTGCCGAACATCGTGCTGATCGACGGCGGCAAGGGGCAGGTCGAGATCGCGCGGCAGGTGTTCACCGAGCTCGGGCTCGATACGTCGATGCTGGTGGGCGTCGCGAAGGGCGAGGGGCGCAAGGTCGGGCTCGAGACGCTCGTGTTCGCCGACGGCCGTACGCCGCTCGAGCTCGGCAAGGAAAGCGCCGCGCTGATGCTCGTCGCGCAGATCCGCGACGAAGCGCACCGCTTCGCGATCACCGGGATGCGTGCGAAGCGCGCGAAGGCGCGCCAGACGTCGCGGCTCGAGGAGCTCGAAGGCGTCGGCGCGAAACGCCGGCAGCGGCTGCTCGCGCGCTTCGGCGGGTTGCGCGGCGTCGTCGCGGCGAGCGTCGAGGAGCTCGCGAGCGTCGAGGGCATCTCGCACGCGCTCGCCGAGCAGATCTACCGGCAGCTGCACTGACGCGCGCCGCGCGGCCGCCCGCTTGGCTTGTGGCAGGGCGGTCGACGCGGCACAATTGCGAATCCTTTACTGTCCCGCATGCCATGCCGTTCAATTTCCCGATTTTCCTGACGTGGGTGCGGATCGTGCTGATTCCGCTCGTCGTCGGCGTGTTCTATCTGCCGGACACGATGATGGGCGGCGCGCACCGCAACCTCGCGGCGGCGCTGATCTTCATCCTCGCCGCGCTCACCGACTGGTTCGACGGTTACCTGGCCCGCAAATGGAATCAGACGTCGTCGTTCGGCGCGTTCCTCGACCCGGTCGCGGACAAGCTGATGGTGACGGCTGCGCTGCTGATCCTCGTGCAGATTTCGCGAGTCGACGCGGCGATCGCGCTCGTGATCGTCGGCCGCGAGATCGCGATCTCGGCGCTGCGCGAATGGATGGCACAGATCGGCGCGTCGAAGAGCGTCGCGGTGAATCAGCTCGGCAAGTTCAAGACCGCCTGCCAGATGGTGGCGATTCCGATGCTGCTGTACTACGGGCCGCTGCCGCTCGGCATCGCGACGATCGACACGCGCGTGTGGGGCGAGTGGCTGATGTATCTCGCGGCGGTGCTGACGATCTGGTCGATGCTCTACTACATGAAGCTCGCATGGCCGCAGATTCGCGAGCGCAGCCGCGTGTGACGCGGCTCGCGATGCCGGAGCGCCAAGGTTTTTGGAAAGAGGGCACGAAAAGCGCTTGACACCCGAGTGTGCCTTCGACATAATCTCGCTTCTCCGCTGCACGACAAAGCGAGTGCGGCGAGGCAGAAGCAGCAGTATGCGGGAGTAGCTCAGTTGGTAGAGCGCAACCTTGCCAAGGTTGAGGTCGCGAGTTCGAGACTCGTCTCCCGCTCCAGGTTTCTGGTGGCGCGCAGTACGGCAGGCGCTGCACATGCAGGACAACGCGGGAGTAGCTCAGTTGGTAGAGCGCAACCTTGCCAAGGTTGAGGTCGCGAGTTCGAGACTCGTCTCCCGCTCCAGGTTTTTGGCGGCGCGTTGTACGGCAAGGCGTTGCACATGCAGGACAATGCGGGAGTAGCTCAGTTGGTAGAGCGCAACCTTGCCAAGGTTGAGGTCGCGAGTTCGAGACTCGTCTCCCGCTCCAAGCACTGGGGAAGCAAAGCTTCCCTTTTTGTTTGATGGACCGATGGTCGTCAATCAAATCTGTCGTTCGCCGTCACGGCGAATGAACAGTCCGCTTACGGCGCGATAGCAAAGCGGTTATGCAGCGGCCTGCAAAGCCGTTTAGGCCGGTTCGACTCCGGCTCGCGCCTCCAGAAAAAGCCCCGCCTCGGCGGGGCTTTTCTTTTTTCTGCGCCATCACATTACATTCGCCGTCACACGTGCGCATCGGAAGGGCGCGCACGTGCAAGGCAACACGTGCGGCCGCATCAGCCTCGCGCCTTCTCCCACGCATGTTCGACGAACACGCGGCACAGCGCTTCCATGCCTTTCCGGTCGTCATCGTCGAAGCGCGCGGCAACGGGGCTGTCGACATCCCATACGCCGATCAGCGTGCCGTCGCTCGCGACGAGCGGCACGACGATCTCGGATTCGGACGCCGCGTCGCATGCGATATGGCCGGGGAACGCGTGCACGTCGCGCACCACCTGCGTGTCGCGCGTCTGCGCGGCCGTGCCGCACACACCCTTGCCGAGCGCGATCCGCACGCACGCGGGCTTGCCCTGGAACGGGCCGACCACGAGCTCGGCGCCGTCGAAGAAATAGAAGCCGGCCCAGTTGAGCTGGTCGAGCGAGTGATAGACGAGCGCGGCGAAGTTCGCGGCGTTGGCGATCAGGTCGCGTTCGGATTCGACGAGCGAGCGGGCCTGCTCGACGAGCGTCGCGTAGTGATCGGCCTTGGAGGCGTGAGCGTCGTTGGACAGCGTGAACATGGCTGAATTGCGGAAGGGTTATCGAAAGTGCGCGAGGCGCGTATGCGGCAGTCTACGGCACATGCCGACGACGTGCAGCGCGTGCGAGCCTGCGTCGCGGGCTCAGTCGGGCTCGAGCTCGGCAAAGCGCTGCGCAAGAAAATCCAGCAGCGCGCGCACCGACGGCAGCAAGCCGCGGCGCGACGCGAACACCGCATGCACGATCTCGCGACGCGGCGCCCACTCGGGCAGCACGGCGCTCAGCGTGCCCTGCGCGAGTTCGTCGCGCACCATCATCGTCGGCAACTGCACGATGCCGACGCCGGCGAGTGCGGCCGCGCGCAACGCGAGCATCCCGCCCGTGACGAGGCGCGGCTGGTGATGGATCTCCGCGCGCGCGCCGTCGGGCCCGTGCAGCCGCCACACGTGCGCGCCCTGCGGGGCGCCGAGGTCGAGGCTCGGCAGGCGGGCGAGATCGGCGGGCACGGCCGGCATCCCGTGCTCGCGCAGCAGCGCGGCGCTCGCGACGAGGCACTGCCCGCGCTCGGCCAGCACGCGCAGCGCGAGATCGCTGTCTTCGAGCGGCGGCGGCCGCACGCGGATCGCCACGTCGATGCCTTCGCCCACCACGTCGACGCGCCGGTTGGTCGCTTCCAGGTGAATCTCGACGCGCGGGCACGCGTTCATGAACGCCGCGATCATCCCGCCGACGAGCGAGTCGAGCAGCGCGACCGGGCACGTGACCCGCACGATGCCGCGCGGCTCCTCGTGCAGCAGCGCGATCGCCTCGTCGGCGGCGTCGGCCTCGACGAGCATCGCGCGGCAATGCGCGTAGTAGGTCTGGCCGACCTCGGTTACCGTGAAGCGGCGTGTCGAACGCTGGATCAGCCGCATGCCGACGCGCGTCTCGAGCAGCGCGATGCGCCGGCTCAGCTTCGATTTCGGCATGTTCAGCGCCCGGCCCGCCGGCGCGAAGCCGCCGTGGTCGACCACCTGCACGAAGTAATAGAGATCGTTCAGATCTCGCTGGGTATCGTTCATCAAATGGAACACTGAGTGCGATTTTCGCAGTCTACCGGATCGATCGTTCTGATTCTATATTTCTATCCAGGATGCGAAACACGGGTTTCGCCGCAATTCGGAGAGGAAGATGAAGAAGATCCAGGGTGTGTACAGTGCGCCGCGCGGCCATTGGGTCGGCGACGGGTTTCCGGTGCGCTCGATGTTCAGCTACCAGTCGCATGGCGCGCATCTGAGCCCGTTCCTGCTGCTCGATTACGCGGGCCCGGCGACGTTCGAGCCGGGTTCGGCCGCGGCGCCGCGCGGCGTCGGCCAGCATCCGCATCGCGGGTTCGAAACGGTGACGATCGTCTATGACGGCGAGGTCGCGCACCGCGACTCGACGGGCGCGGGCGGCGTGATCGGCCCGGGCGACGTCCAGTGGATGACCGCCGCGAGCGGGATCCTGCACGAGGAGTTCCACTCGGAGGCGTTCACGAAGCGCGGCGGGCCGCTCGAAATGGTGCAGCTGTGGGTGAACCTGCCCGCCGCGGACAAGATGGGCGCGCCCGGCTACCAGACGCTGCTGGACGCGGACATCCCGGTGGTCGAGTTGTCGGAAGGCGCGGGTCGTGCGCGGATCATCGCGGGCGAACTCGACGGGCGGCGCGGACCGGCCCGCACGCACACGCCGATCGACGTGTGGGACGTGCGGCTCGCGGCGGGCGGTCGCGCGCGGTTTCCGGTCGCGGACGGGCGCACGCTCGCGGTGGTCGTGCTGAGCGGCACGGTGCTGGTGAACGGCGAGACGGTCGCACGCGAAGCGCAGTTCGTGCAGTTGAGCCGCGACGGTCGTGACGTCGAGCTCGAAGCGAACAGCGACGTGAAGCTGCTGATCCTGAGCGGCGAACCGATCGACGAACCGGTCGTCGGTTACGGGCCGTTCGTGATGAACTCGCAGGCGGAGATTCGCGCCGCCATCGACGATTTCAACAGCGGCCGCTTCGGCAGGATGCCGGCGTGACGAACGGGCCCCGCGCAATGCGGGGCCCGTTGTCGTGCGGGCAGCGGAGGTCGCGCGGCGCGTGTGCTTCGAGGCATAATCGACGATTGCCCGCGCCAGCCGGCGCGACCGAATCAGGATCGCACATGAACGCTCCCGTCTCCGCTGCAAACCCGCCCGCCACCGATGCGCTCGAGTGGCGCTGGAAAGCCTTCGATGCGCTGTCGGCGCGCGAGGTCTATACGATTCTCGAGGCGCGCAGCGCGGTGTTCGTCGTCGAGCAGAACTGCGTGTACCGCGACATCGACGACGCGGACCAGGCCGCCTGGCATCTGGCCGCCTACGACGACGCGGGCCGGCTGGCCGGCTACCTGCGCGTGCTGCTGCCCGATGCGCAGGACCCCGACATCCGGATCGGCCGCGTGCTGACGACCGCCGCGTTTCGCGGCGCGGGCCTCGGCAACGCGCTGCTCGTGCGCGCGCTCGAGCAGATCCGCGCGCAGTGGCCCGACACGCCGGTGAGCCTGCATGCGCAGGCCCATCTGCAACGCTTCTACGGTGCGTTCGGCTTCGCGCCAAGCTCCGACGTGCACGACGACGACGGCATTCCGCACGTGTGGATGCGCAGCGCGCGCGCCTGACGCGGCGGCGCGCGCCGCGTCATTGCGCGGCGCGTGCGACCGTGGGGCCCGCCGCGTGCGCCGTCTTGCGTTCGTCGAGCAGACGCCCGCGCGCGGACAGCCGCAGCCAGTGGCGCAGCGCGATCAGCGCGCCGATCACGCTCATCATCGAGCCCGGGATCCACAGCAGCAGGCCGCCGATCTGCTGGTCGCGCAGCGGGCTCAGCCACGTGAACGCGCGGCCGCAGATCGAGTAGATCGGATACAGCTCCTGCGGCGTGAAGAAGATCAGCGCGCCGAGCACGATCTGCGGCGGAATCGCCGCGACGACGATCAGGATCCGGCGGCCCGGCGACAGCCGCGCGGGCGGTGCCGGACGCGGATCGACGACGAGCCACCAGAACAGCAGGCCGTCGATCACCATGCTCCAGTTCATCACGCGATACAGGCGCCAGTCGAGCATCGCGATGAAGTGGATCGGCGACAGCAGCCAGAAATAGATCAGCCCGACGAACAGCACGACCGCGACGACCGGATGGAACACCACATCGAGCGTCGCGCGCACGGGCCCCCATGCGAGCGCGGGCCGCACGAAGCGCTGCCGCCAGCGGAACGGAATGCCGGCGCGGATCGCCGCGCCCGGATAGGCGAGCGCGATGAAGAACGGCCCGAGGTGATGCAGCACGAGGTGCTGCGCGCGGTGCAGGAAGAACTCGTGCTCGAAGAAATAGTCGAGCCGCGTATGCAGCGCGACGTACAGCGCGGTCAGCCCGAGCCAGAACGAGAACTGCCGCAGCGGCGTGACCTTCGCCTTCTTCGCGCCGCGCGCGAACAGCACGGCGGCCGCCAGCACCGCGACGACCACGGTCGGTGACGGTTCCCACGGATCGAGCCAGTACAGGAGATCCATCGCGCGGCGTTACTTCGCCTGGGCGGGGGACTTGACCGCGAACGGCGTGTCGAGCGCTTCGCCGTCGGAGAACTTCAGGCGCAGGCGCACGGTGTCGCCCGGCTTGATCGCGTGCTTCGGCTCCTCGAGCATGAAGTGGTAGCCGCCCGGCGCGATGTCGACCTTGCCGCGCGCGGGGATCGTCAGCTTGTCGACCATCTCCATCTTCTGCGTCGAACCGTTCGACACGGTCTGGTGCAGCATCGTCATCCCGTAGTCGGGGCTGTCGACGTCGACGAGATCGACCGGCTTGTCGCTCGTGTTGACGAGCGTCACGTAGCCGCCCGCGGGCAGCTTGTTCGGCAGCCAGCGCACCCAGCCGTTCTGCGCGGTGATCGCACCGGCGGCAAACGCGTGGGTGCCGATGGACAGCGCGGCGAGGAGGGCGAGCGTCTTGAGTTTTTTCGTCATGGTCGGGGCTCAGGTGGAGGAAGCGGGAGCGAGGATCCGGCGCACATCGGCGGCGATGGCGTCGGGTTTGTCGCGGTCGGTCGCGAGCAGTCGCGCGCGGCCGTCCGCGTCGAAGATGTAGACCGCCGAGCTGTGCGTCACTTCGTAGCCGCCGGACGGATCGCGTTTTTCCATCTGGTATGCGACGCGATAGCGCTTCGCGAGCGATTCGATCTGGCGGTCGGTGCCGGTCAGGCCGCGCGCGTGCTCGGCGTCGAACGCGGCGACGTACGACTGCATCGCCTGCGGCGTGTCGCGCGCGGGGTCGACCGACACGAACAGGATGCGCACGTCGCGTGCCTGCGGGCCGAGCTGCGCGAGGACTTCCATCAGGCGCGCCAGCGTTTCCGGGCAGACGTCCGGGCAGTGCGTGTAGCCGAAATAGACGAGCGCGACGTGGCCGCGGAACGCGGACGCGTCGACAGGCCGGCCGTCGCCGCCCGTCAGCGTGAACGACAGGTCGGGCAGGTGGCCGGTGACGTCGGTCAGGCGCCAGGGCGGCTCGGCGCGCGTGCAGGCGGCGAGCGCGATCGCCGCGGCGAGCGCCGCGCCGGTGCGGACGATGCGGTGAAAGCGGGAGTGGCGCCGGTCAGGCGCGGAACGGGCAGGCGACAT
This sequence comes from Burkholderia sp. SRS-46, assembly GCF_004343775.1. Classification (GTDB taxonomy): domain Bacteria; phylum Pseudomonadota; class Gammaproteobacteria; order Burkholderiales; family Burkholderiaceae; genus Burkholderia. The sequence goes on from NZ_PTXL01000001.1 coordinate 437,305, forward strand.
CCAGGGGCTCGATCGGACGGAACGGTCGTACGGCCGCGCGGCGCCAAGCGTCGCGCGGCCGGCGGTTGCGACTGTAGCGCAATTCGCGCGCCGGCGTCCTTGCGAAACGCGCGCCATGCGCCGGAGCGGGGCAATATGTCGCAGATGCCGGAACGGGCGCGCGCCACCCGCGCCGGGCACCCGTTTCGCCCATCTCGGCGCGAAGGCGCGGTAAGATGCGCACAACTCCTTTCGCGCAGCGGCGGCCTTGTCGGCCGTCGCTCAGACTATCGAATCGATGCAACCTGTCCCGGCTTCCCTGTCTCTGACCGATACCGCGTTCTTTTTCGACTTCGACGGCACGCTCGTCGAATTGGCGCCGACGCCTGACAGCATTCACGTGCCGCCGTCGCTGCTCGCGCTGCTCGACGCATTGCGCCGCCGCTCGCACGGCGCGGTCGCGATCGTGTCCGGGCGCGGCATCGACAACATCGACCAGTTCCTGAAGATGCCCGACCTGCCGATCGCCGGCCTGCACGGCGCGGAGCGTCGCGACGCGAACGGCGACACGCAGCGCATCGGCTTCAACGACGCGCGCCTGCTGCGCATCGAGCGCGAGCTCGCGGCCGTCGTCGACCGTCATCCGGGCATGCTGCTCGAGATCAAGGGCGCCGCGGTCGCGCTGCACTACCGCAACGCGCCCGAGCGCGAGAAGGCCGCGCGCGAGGCCACCGAGCGGCTCGTGGCCGAGTATGCGGACGCGTACGTGCTGCAGCCGGGCAAGATGGTGTTCGAGATCAAGCCGAAGGGCGTCGACAAGGGGCGCGCGCTCGCCGCGTTTCTCGACGAGCCGCCGTTCGCCGGCCGCACGCCGGTGTTCGCCGGCGACGACCTGACCGACGAGAAGGGCTTCGCGGTGGTCAACGCGCGCGGCGGCGTGTCGATCAAGGTCGGCGCGGGCGAATCCTCGGCACGCGCGCGGCTCGACTCGGTCGACGCGCTGCACGAGCAGATCGCGCGCTGGCTCGACGTGGGGCTGCCGCACGCATGAGTCGCCTGATCATTGTTTCGAACCGCGTCGCGCCGATTTCCGAAGGCGAGCCGGCGGCGGGTGGCCTTGCGATCGGCGTGTACGACGCGCTGAAGGAAACCGGCGGCATGTGGTTCGGCTGGAGCGGCGAGGTCGTCGCGCACGGCGCGCCGCAGATGCGCGTCGAGGAGCACGGGCCGGTCACGTTTGCGACCATCGGGCTGTCGCGGCGCGATTACGACCAGTATTACCGCGGCTTCTCGAACGCGACGCTGTGGCCCGCGTTCCACTACCGCACCGACCTGATCCAGTACGACCGCCACGAGTTCGAAGGCTACAGCCGCGTGAACGTGTGGCTCGCGCAGCAACTCGTGCCGCTCCTGCAGGACGACGACGTGATCTGGGTGCACGACTATCACCTGATCCCGTTCGCCCGCGCACTGCGCGCGGCCGGCGTGAAGAACCGCATCGGCTTTTTCCTGCATATCCCGTTTCCGGCCGCGCAGGTGCTCGTCAACGTGCCGCCGCATCGCGATCTCGTCGAGTCGCTGTGCGCGTTCGACCTGCTCGGCTTCCAGACCGAACCCGACCTGCGCGCGTTTTGCGACTACGTCGAATCCGAAGCCGACGGCGCGATCGAGCGCGACGGTCGCTTGGCGACGGTGCGCGCGTTCGGCCGGACGCTGCGCGCGGCCGCGTATCCGATCGGCGTGCATCCGGACGAGATCGCGTCGCTCGCGCAGGCCGGCGAGCACGGCAAGGCGGTGCGCACGCTCGCGACCTCGTTGCGCGGCCGCAAGCTGATCATGAGCGTCGACCGGCTCGATTACTCGAAGGGGCTCGTCGAGCGTTTCCGCGCGTTCGAGAAGCTGCTCGAGCACGAGCCGTCGCAGCGCAATCGCGTGTCGTTCCTGCAGATCGCGCCGTCGACCCGCGCGGAGCTGCGCGCGTACCAGGACATCCGCCTGCAGCTCGAAGGGGAGTCGGGGCGCATCAACGGACGCTTCGCGGAGCTCGACTGGGCGCCGATCCTCTATATCCACCGCCAGTACGACCGCCAGCTGCTCGCCGCGCTGTACCGGCTCGCGCGGGTCGGCTACGTGACGCCGCTGCGCGACGGGATGAACCTCGTCGCGAAGGAATACGTGTCCGCGCAGAATCCGGACGATCCGGGCGTGCTGGTGCTGTCGCGGTTCGCCGGCGCCGCGCGCGAGCTGACGGGCGCGCTGATCGTCAATCCGATCGACATCGCGGGGATGGCCGAGGCGCTGTCGCAGGCGCTGTCGATGCCGCTCGCCGAGCGCCGCGCGCGCTACACGGACATGATCGCGCAACTGCGCGAGAACAACGTGTCGGTGTGGCGCGACAACTTCCTGCGCGACCTGCAGCAGGCCTGAGCCGGCCCGGCGGTCATGGGATGAAAAAAGCCGCAGTGCGTGACGCACTGCGGCTTTGTTTTTGCGGGGCGGCGCCGCGCGTCAGGCGACGCGCTCGCCGGTCGGCGCGCCGCCTTCGGGCGCCGCGTGATGGCGGCCGTGCTGCTTCGCGAGCAGGTCGCGGTACAGGCCCGGGCGGTTGCGCAGCACGTCGGGGCTGCCGTCGTCGATCACCTTGCCGTTGCTCATCACGATGATCCGGTCGAAGTTGCGCAGCGTCGACAGGCGGTGCGCGATCGCGATCACCGTGCGGCCGACCATCAGGCGGTCGAGCGCGCTCTGGATCGCTTCCTCGGACGCGCTGTCGAGCGCCGACGTCGCTTCGTCGAGCAGCAGGATCGGCGCATTCTTCAGGATCGCGCGCGCGATCGCGATGCGCTGGCGCTGGCCGCCCGACAGCTTGACGCCGCGATCGCCGACGATCGTGTCGTAGCCTTCCGGCATCGCCTCGATGAACTCCGCGCAGCGCGCGTCGCGCGCGGCGGCGAGCACCTCTTCGCGGGTCGCTTCGGGGCGGCCGTACGCGATGTTGTCGTAGATGGTCCGGTGCAGCAGCGAGATGTCCTGCGGCACGAGCGCGATCGCGTGGCGCAGGCTGTCCTGCGTGATCGACTTCACGTCCTGGCCGTCGACCTTCACGACGCCGTCCTGCGTGTCGTAGAAGCGCTGCAGCAGCGCGAGCACGGTCGACTTGCCGGCGCCGGACTTGCCGATCAGGCCGACGCGCTGGCCCGGCTCGATACGGAGGTCGAAATGATCGAGGATCGGGCGGCGATGCGGATACGCGAACGTCACGCGCTCGAGATCGACCTGGCCGCCTTGCGCCGCGAGCGGCACGGCGTCGGAGTGGTCCGGCATCCCGTGCGGCTGGAGCAGCGTCTTCACGGCTTCGGACAGGCGCGCGATGTGCTGCGTGACGTCGACGAGCGCAACCGCGAGATCGCGCGTGCCGTGCAGGATCGTGAAGCCGAGCGAGCTGACCAGCACGATGTCGCCCGACGTGGCGCGGCCCTGGTCCCACAGCCACAGCGCCCAGCCGAGCAGGCCGGCGGACAGCATCGCGGTGATCACCGCGTGCAGCAGGCGCAGCTTTTCGAGATAGAGCAGGCTCTGCTGGCGCGCGTCCATCTCCGCCTTGACGGTCGCGCCGAAGCGCTTCTGCTCGCGCAGCGTCATCCCGAACGCGCGCACGAGGCCCATGTTGCCGATCACGTCGACGAGCTCGCCGTCGACCGCCGCGGCCTTCGCCGCGAACGCGTGATGGCGCGCCGAGCCGCGCCCGGCGAGCTTGAACAGCACGACCGAAAGCACCGCGGAACAGCCGAGCAGGCCGGCCGCCATCAGCGGGTTGACGATGATGATCATCAGGATCGCGCCCATCACCGCGATGCACGGCGGCAGCACGTTCCACGCCATCGTGTTCTCCGACGTGTAGACGGCGTTCGACGTCGCGGTGATGCGGCTCGCGAGCGTGCCGGGCTGCTTTTCCGCGTAATACGTCGGCGAGTGGCCGATCAGGTACTGGAACAGGTCGCGCCGCAGGTCGCCGGTGACCGCGACGAACGTGTGCGCGGCGAACCAGCCGCCGACGCGCCACAGCAGGTTGTCGGCGGCGATCAGGCCGACGAGCAGCGCGAACGCGCTCCACAGCGGGCCGGGATGGTGGCGGCCGGTCGCGAGCACGTCGATCAGGTGCTTGATCGCGTACTGCGAGCCGAGCGCGCAGCCGACGGCGGCCAGCACGCTGACCAGCACGACGAGGTGGGCGACCGGATGCAGGCGGATGTAGCGGAACAGGAACGCGAGTGGCCGGTGCGCGTAGCTCGACAGCTTCGCGTTGTAGGCGTTGCGCTGGGCAGGGGTGAGAGCTTCCAAAATGTGCGTGCGGTGAATCGGTGGTTGAGCGTCGCGGCCTGATCGCATGCGGACCTTCGACCGGACGTAATCCGGCATTGTAAACAAGGCCCGGCATCGCGCTGCGCGAATATGGGGGGCGCGCGATCGATTTTGAGATAAAATCCGGCATCCCGAACCGCATGGCGGGTACCGCTTGCGCGGTTCCGATGATGCGGAGCGCGGCTTGGATTGCCAAAAGGGCCTTCCACTCTAGAACGGACACAAACGTCCGCGGGTTGCAAAGTGTTGCCGCTTTGTAACAAAGTAAAGAGTTTGAAATGTTGTGCGCCGTATCGGGATTAACCCTAGATAATCGGCTCCGGGTTCGCGCAGTGTGATTTTTACGAACCCCTGTCAACGGGTCTTCGTTTCAAACGTTCTATGCCTGTCGCGTCGCCGACGCTCCTTGAGCAGCGCGGGTCCGACGCCGCCAGCAGGCCGATTCGTCCGATTGTCGGACGAGATGCGACCCGCCCGGATCGCCGGCAGGCTGCTGACCCAACGCTTGTTTTTTGCCGATTTTTTAGGAGTTACGCATGCGAATCGCCCAAATCGCTCCGTTGCACGAAGCGGTTCCCCCGAAGCTGTATGGCGGTACCGAACGGGTGGTGTCCTACCTGACCGAAGCACTCGTCGAGATGGGACATGACGTCACGCTCTTCGCGAGCGGCGATTCGCAAACCTCCGCGAAGCTCGAAGCCTGCTGGCCGCAGGCGCTGCGCCTCGACCCGACGATCCGCGACGTGATGGCGCCGCACATGCTGCTCCTCGAGCAGGTGCGCCGCCGCGCGGAAGAGTTCGATGTCCTGCATTGCCACATCGACTACTACCCGTTCTCGCTGTTCTCGCGCCAGCCGGTGCCGCATCTGACGACGATGCACGGCCGCCTCGACCTGCCGGAACTGCAGCCGATCTTCAACGCGTTCAGCGACGTGCCGGTCGTGTCGATCTCCGACAACCAGCGCATCCCGCTGCCGCAGGCGAACTGGCTGTCGACCGTCTACCACGGCCTGCCGGAAAACCTGCTGACGCCGATCCCGAACGTGAAGCCGAGCTATCTCGCGTTCCTCGGCCGCATCTCGCCGGAAAAGCGCGTCGACACGGCGATCCGCATCGCCGAGCAGGCCGGCCTGCCGATCAAGATCGCCGCGAAGCTCGACAAGGCCGACCGCGCGTACTACGAAGAAAAGATCAAGCCGCTGTTCGCGCTGCCGCACGTCGAGTACATCGGTGAAATCAGCGAATCCGAGAAGACGGAGTTCCTGGGCAACGCACACGCGCTGCTGTTCCCGATCGACTGGCCGGAACCGTTCGGCCTGGTGATGATCGAGGCGATGGCGTGCGGCACGCCGGTGATCGCGTTCAAGCGCGGCTCGGTGCCGGAAGTGATCGACAACGGCGTGTCGGGCTTCGTCGTCGAGGACGAGCTGTCGGCCGTCGCGGCGCTCAAGCGCCTGGACACGCTGCCGCGCGAGAAGGTTCGCGCCGCGTTCGAAGCGCGCTTCTCGTCGAAGGTGATGGCGCAGAACTACGTGAAGGGCTACGAAGAGCTGCTGCGCCAGAAGCGCCGCACCGTGCTGCGCGAAGTCAACGCAGGCTGAGCCTGACGCCGGCCGCGTCCCGCCGGCCGGTTTCACCGACGCCCCGCCCGGGTCCTCCGGCGGGGCGTTGTCACATCCGCAGCGTCAATCTGTTGTATTCTCGCCGCGCTCGGCGGTCGCGACGGCCCCGAACATCGGACGACACCGCTGCCGTTCGTCTGTCCAGCCGGTAATGTCCCTATAATGGCCGTGCCGAAAAATCCGGCCCTGCCGATCATCGAGAGGAGAGCAGTCTTGGCGAGAACGAAAACCACGCGCGCAGCCCCGGCCCCCGGCGCCGGCGTGATCTTCGCGTTGCGCGCGATCGGTCTCGTGCTGCTCGCCCGGTGGCTGTTCTCGATGTCCCAGATGGGCTATCGCGCATCGCTGTCGGCGATGGCGTCGTCGCCTTGGGCGTTCGTCTACCTGGTGCTGATGTTCCTGCTGCTCGCGTTGCCGGGCGCGATGGCGCGCGCCGAGCGCCCGTTCCATCCGCTGCCGCAATGGCTGCGCCAGGCGCTGCGGTTTTTCGCGCTGATCGGTTTCCTGTTCGCCGTGTGGTCGATCGGCGTCTATGCGTGGGCGGCCGGCTGGCGCCACGCGCTGCATGCGGTGACCGCGACCAACGGCTGGGTCGTCGCCGCGCCGGCGCTGTATGCGGCCGTCATCTGGATCTGCCGGCCGCGGCCGCTGTGGCGCACCAACGTCGCCGCGCGGCGCTTCGCGGTCGGCCGCTACGCCATCTCCCTCGACACGCTCACCCGTACCGCGATCGTCTGGATGGAAAGCCGCAAGGTCGGCCAGTACGACGCGCGCGAACTGTCGGTGCGCTGGCCCGGCCGCACCGCGCCGGCCGGCCAGCCGGATGCCGGGCAGGCGCCTGTCGCGCCGCCGCGCCGCACGGGCGGGTTCAAGCGGCAGAAAGTCGAGCTGCTGTGGGATTCGCCGGCGGCCGTCGGCCATAACCGGCAGATCGTGATGCGCGCGCCGCTCGCCACCGAGGGCGACCGCGTCGCGGTGCTCGCGCTCGACGCGGCGCTCAAGCAAATCGTCTGACGGCGCGGCCGGCCCAGTGCGGCCGGCGAGGGCCGCCGGCCACGCCGCTCAGCGCACGAGGCACGGGCGCTTGTTGTCGAACGTCCACCCCGGAATCAGGTACTGCATCGCCGCCGCGTCGTCGCGCGCGCCGAGGCCGTGCTGCTTGTACAGCTCGTGCGCGACCGCGACCGCGTCCATGTCGAGCTCGACGCCAAGCCCCGGCCGCTTCGGCACGTCCACCTGCCCGTTCTCGATCTTCAGCGGCTCGCGCGTGAGGCACTCGCCGTCCTGCCAGATCCAGTGCGTGTCGATGGCCGTGACCTTGCCGGGCGCGGCCGCCGCGACGTGCGTGAACATCGCGAGCGACACGTCGAAGTGGTTGTTCGAATGCGAGCCCCACGTGAGATCCCAGTCGCGGCACATCTGCGCGACGCGCACCGAACCCTGCATCGTCCAGAAATGCGGGTCGGCGAGCGGGATGTCGACCGCGTGCAACTGCACCGCGTGGCCCATCTGCCGCCAGTCGGTCGCGATCATGTTGGTCGCCGTCGGCAGGCCGGTCGCGCGGCGGAATTCCGCCATCACCTCGCGGCCCGAGTAGCCGTTTTCCGCGCCGCATGGGTCTTCCGCATACGCGAGCACGTGATGCTGGTCGCGGCACAGCCGCACGGCTTCGTCGAGCGACCACGCGCCGTTCGGGTCGAGCGTCACGCGCGCGTCCCGGAAGCGCTCGGCAAGCGCGGTCACCGCGTCGATCTCGCGCGCGCCCTCGAACACGCCACCCTTCAGCTTGAAGTCGTTGAAGCCGTAGCGCTCGTGCGCGGCCTCGGCGAGCCGCACGACGCCCTCGGGCGTCAGCGCGGGCTCGTTGCGCACGCGCGTCCATGCGTCGGTCGCGCCGCTGCTGTCGCGGTAGGGCAGCGCGGTTTGCGTGCGGTCGCCGACGTAGAACAGGTAGCCGAGCATCTCGACGCGCTCGCGCTGCTGGCCTTCGCCGAGCAGGGCAGCGACGGGCACGCCGAGGTGCTGGCCGAGCAGGTCGAGCAGCGCGGCCTCGAGCGCGGTGACCGCGTGGATCGTCGTGCGCAGATCGAAGGTCTGCAGGCCGCGGCCGCCCGCATCGCGGTCCGCGAAGCGGCGGCGCACGTCGTTGAGCACGGCGTGGTAGTTGCCGACCGGCTGGCCGACCACCAGCGCGCGTGCATCGTCGAGCGTGCGGCGGATGCTTTCGCCGCCCGGCACTTCGCCGACGCCCGTGCGCCCCGCGCTGTCCGTCAGGATCACGAGGTTGCGGGTGAAGAACGGGCCGTGCGCGCCGCTCAGGTTGAGCAGCATGCTGTCGTGGCCGGCGACCGGGATCGCTTGCAGGTCGACGATGCGCGGCGTGTCGTGAGGAGGCGTGGAAGTGGCGGCGTTCATGGGCGGCGATGGCAAAAGGGTGGGCGGTGCCGTGCGCGGCAAAAGCTTTGCCGTGCCCGGCAGGAGGTGCGATCATTCGACAACCGACGTGCGCGGATCGTCCACGACCGCCGCATCAAGGCAATCCATTCAGGATAGCGGTGCGAAACGCCCGATGTGAGGAGACAGATACAGTGATCATCAGTCGTCGGATGACTTGTGACGCAGTATAATGAATCATCGGCTTTCGCTCAAACCCCGCGTAAACCCTCGGCTCACCTCAAGATTATTCAATAAGGAACCGGCCACATGTCCGTGCCTACGCTCCCCGCAGTGCCGCGTCGCCGCGCACGCAGCCTCGCGCAAGATGTCGTCGACGCGCTCACCGCGCAGATCGAAAACGGCACGCTGCGCCCCGGCGACAAGCTGCCGACCGAAACCGAAGTGATGGCGACGCAAGGCGTGAGCCGCACGGTCGTGCGCGAGGCGATCTCGCGGATGCAGGCGAGCGGCCTCGTTGAAACGCGTCACGGCATCGGCAGCTTCGTGCTGGAGCCGTCGCGCCGCCAGGCGCTCGGCATCGATCCCGCGACGATCACGACGCTGCGCGACGTGCTCGCGGTGCTCGAACTGCGCATCAGCCTCGAGAGCGAGTGCGCGAGCCTCGCCGCGCAGCGCGCGAACGACGCCGATCTCGCCGCGCTGCGGCGCGCGCTCGACGCGATCGCGTCGGGCTCGGGCGGCGGCCGCGACACTGCGCAGCTCGACTACCAGTTCCATCTGCAGATCGCGCAATCGACCGGCAACCGGTATTTCGTCGACATCATGACCCAGCTCGGCGCGTCGATCATCCCGCGCACGCGGGTGAATTCCGCGCGCTTCGCCGGCGACGACCTGGAGCGCTACGTGGGCCGGCTGAACCACGAGCACGAGGACATCTACGAAGCGATCGCGCGCCACGATCCGGAAGCGGCGCGCGCCGCGATGCGCACGCATCTGACCAACAGCCGCGAGCGGCTGCGCCGCGCGCACGAGGCGGCCGAAGCGGAGCGCGACGCGCACGCGGAGTAAAGGCAGGCGGGGCGGCCCGGCCGGCAGGGCGGGGCCGCCTCCGATCGGAGGGCATGCCGGTCGCCGGCAACATCAGTCGTCGTATGATATGCCGGGCCCGTTCGGCATGATGAACCGGCCCGGCGGCGCGGTGCCCGTTTTCCGGGGTTCGCCGCCGGGCTCGTGCCGCGCGATCAGCCGCCGTTCGTCACGATCGTCTTCCAGTTGCCGCCCTTCACCTGGTAGAGCGTCGACATGCCGCTCTTGAGCGAGCCGTCGTTCGCGAACGAGATGCGGCCGGTGATCCCTTCGAAGTCGATCTTCTTCAGCGCCGGGCGATAGACCTTCGGATCGGTCGAGCCGGCCGCCTGCATCGCCTTGATCGCGGCCCAGGTCGCGTCGTAGCCGAACTGCGCGTACGACAGCACGTCGACGCCGAAGCGCTTCTTGAAGCGCTGCTCGAAATCCTTCCCCTGCGGCAGCTCGTCGAGCGGCCGGCCGTATTCCCATGCCATCGCGCCTTCCGCGGCGGGGCCGGCGATCTTGATGAACTCGTTGTCCTTTACGCCGCCGCCGCCGACGAACTGCGCGTTCAGCCCGAGCTGGCGCATCTGCTTGACGAAGTTCGCGGCGAGCGAGTCGAGGCCGCCGAAGAAGATCAGGTCGGGGTTCTTGCCCTTCAGGCTGGTGATCTGCGCGCGGAAGTCGACCGCCTGGTTGCTGGTGAACTCGCGCGCGACGATCGCGCCGCCGGCCGCCTTCACCGCCTTCTCGAATTCGTCGGCCTCGCCCTGGCCGAACGCGGTGCGGTCGTCGACGATCGCGATGCGCTTGGCCTTGGTCACGTCGACCGCGTACTTGCCCGCGTTGCCGGCGTTCTGGCCGTCGGTCGCGATCACCATGAACATGTTCGCGAGCCCGCGCGCGGTGAGCGTCGGGTTGGTCGCGGCCGGATCGATGACGGGAATGCCCGCCTTGTCGTAGACGACCGACGCCGGAATCGTCGTGCCCGAATTGAAGTGGCCGACGACGACCGATACGTTCTTGTCGACGAGGCTCTGCGCGGCCTGCACGCCGATGCGCGGGTCGGCCTGGTCGTCCTGCACGACGAGCTCGAAGCGCGCCGGCTTGCCGGCGATCTGCACCTTCTGCGCGACGGCGTCGTCGAGCGCGAGCTGGACGCCGTTCTGCAGATCCTTGCCGTAGCCGGCGTTGACGCCGGTGAGCGGCGCGGCGAAGCCGACCTTGACGGCATCGTCGGCCGCGGCGGCCTGATGCGCGATGACGGCGAGTGCGGAGGCGAGCGAGACGGACAGCAGCGAATGGCGGAATCTCATGTGCGTTCCTTCTAAGGCGAGACACGAATACGCACGCCGGGGCGCGCGCGGGCGACGCTTCTGCGGGGCCGGCCGGCAGCGGGCCCGAGCGTCTGACGACGATTTATAGGGGGCCAAATTGGACGAGTCTTGTCGATTCGGCGCACGAAACATGCGGATTTCCGCACAGCTTCGGCGCGACAAGGGAGAGCGGCGATGAGGGAATTCCCGGGCAGGCGCCGGCACGGGAGCGGGACGGGCAGGACCGGGCGGGGCGGCGCGCGCCGCGCCCGGCGGGTGGCGTGCCGGCCCCGCTGAGCGGGGCCGGCGCCGGTCGACGGCGTTACTCGGATTCGGCTTCGGATGCGACGCCGGCTTCTTCGGACGAAGCCGACGGCTCGGTCCGGATCAGCGGGTCGCTCGTGCTCGGGCGACCCGTCTCGACGTGGCCGGAGAAGCGGCGCAGGAAGCCGAGCGGCTTGTCGTCGCTGACGGTCAGGTCGTACCAGCCGTTGCTGCCGCGCAGATCCCAGTAGTCGTCGACGCGCGCGCCCGGCGCGAGGTCGAACACGCGCGGATGGCCGTGGCCGTACGCGCTCGTCACCTTGAGCCGCACCGCGCGGTGGCCGCGGTTCATCAGGCGCAGCGTGATGTTGCCGTTGGCGACGTCGTAGCCGTAGATCACTTCCGGGTTGACGCTCGCGGGCCCGACCGCCTTCGCGGCGGGGCTGCGGAAGTGGCAGTAGAAGCCGTTCGGGCCGTACACGTCGAGGTCGTACAGGCCGAGCGACGGCGCGGGGTTCCAGATGTCGGAGATCCGCTTGCCGGCCTCGACCGTATAGGCCCACGGGCCGTCGACGCGGTTGCGCGCCTGGACCTGGAACGCGGCGCCCGCGCGGCCGGTGTTGGCGAAGGTCAGCCGGAACTGGCCGCTGGCGTTGTCGATCCGGCCGTACGCGAACAGCTCGTACGGCAGTGCGCGCGCCGGACGCAGGCCGTGCTCCTGCTTCGGCAGCTTCTGCGCGAGCGGCGGGATCGGGATGTAGTCGGGGTGGCGGTTGCGGTCGGGCGGCGCGTAGCCGCTCGTGTCGGGCAACTGCGGCCAGCTCGCGTCGGCGGTCGCGAAGTCGAACGCGGACGTCAGGTCGCCGCACACCGCGCGCCGCCACGGCGACACGTTCGCGGCGGGCACCGCGTACTGCGAGCCGAAGCGCGCCTCGATGAATTGCAGCAGCGACGTGTGATCGAAGGTCTGCGAGCAGACCCAGCCGCCCTTGGTCCACGGCGACACGACGAGCATCGGCACGCGCGGCCCGAGGCCGTACGGGCCGGCCATGTGGCCGGCGTCGCCGGGGAACGCCTCGTTGGTGGTCGCGACCGTCGACAGCCCGTTGTCGCGCGATTGCGGCGCGAACGGCGGCGGCACGTGGTCGAAGAAGCCGTCGTTTTCGTCGTAGGTGATGAAGAGCGCGGTCTTGCTCCACACGTCCGGGTTCGACACGAGCGTCTTCAGCACCTGCTCGATGTACCACGCGCCATAGTTCGCCGGCCAGTTCGGGTGCTCGGAATACGCCTCCGGCGCGCAGATCCACGACACCTGCGGCAGCGTGCCGTTCCGCACGTCCTGCTGCAGCACGTCGAACAGCGTGCCGCCGGCACTGATGTTGGTGCCGGTGCGCGCCTTGTCGTACAGCGGCGTGCCGGGCAGCGCGGTGCGGTACTGGTTGAAGTAGAGCAGCGAGTTGTCGCCGTAGTTGCCGATGTACGGGTTTTGCGTCCAGCCCCACGAGCCGTTCGCGTCGAGACCGGTGCCGATGTCCTGGTAGATCTTCCACGACACGCCGGCCTGCTCGAGCACTTCCGGATAGGTGCTCCAGCCGTAGCCCTTCTCCTCGTTGCCGAGCACGGGGCCGCCGCCCGTGCCGTCGTTGCCGACGTAGCCCGTCCACATGTAGTAGCGGTTCGGGTCGGTCGAGCTCGGGATCGCGCAGTGGTACGCGTCGCAGATCGTGAACGCGTCGGCGAGCTGGTAGTGGAACGGGATGTCGTCGCGCTTCAGGTACGCCATCGTCGTGGTGCCCTTGTTCGGTACCCATTGGTCGTAGCGGCCTTTGTTCCACGCGGCATGCATGTCCTGCCAGCCGTGCGGGAGGTCCTGCAGGAACTGCTGGCCGAGCTTGTCCGCGCGCGGATGGAACGGCAGCAGCTCCGCGAGGCCGACCGGCTGATGGAACACCGACTTGCCGTTCGCGAGGCGCAGCGCGCGCGGATCGCCGAAGCCGCGCACGCCGCGCAGCGTGCCGAAGTAATGGTCGAACGAGCGGTTCTCCTGCATCAGGATCACGACGTGCTCGATGTCGCGGATCGTGCCGGTGCGGCGATTCGCGGGAATCGCGAGCGCATCGCGGATCACGGGCGGGAAGAGGTTCAGTGTGGCAGCGCCGGCGGTGCCGGCGGCAAGACGCAGGAAGTCACGACGGTTCGATCGGGTCATGGTCGGTATCGTGCGGAAAGGGTGGGAGCCGGATGGCGGGGAGTGATGCAAGCGTGCTGGCCCGGCGCGCGTGGGCGAGCCGTACCGGGCCGTGCCGCCGCGAGCATAGCGGCGAAACGGTGTCATTCATGTGAAGTGGCGGAAACGTTTGCGCGGGCGGGCCGGGTAAGCCCGTGCGGTGCGCGTCGGGTGTCGTCACGCGGCGCGCGCCGTCAGACGTCGGTGACCCACGCGCCGAACCATTCGCTCGGGCTGGCGATCTCGTCCTGCGCGGCGATCAGTTCCAGCTCGTAGCGGCGCGCGTCGTAGGTCGCCTTGACGACCGCGTGCACGGCCGCGAGCGTGTGTTCGAACGCGGCGCGCACCGAGTCGCCGCGCAGCCGCCGCGCGACGAAGACGGCGCTCGTCAGGTCGCCGACGCCGACCGGATGGCGCGGGAATGCGTACAGCGGGCGCTGGCCGATCCACGCTTCGGTCTCGGTGACGGCCAGCATGTTGAAGCGATCGGCGGGGCTGTTGCGGTCGTGCAGGTGCTTGACTAGCACGATTTGCGGGCCGCGGCGGATCAGCGCGCGGCAGGCTTCGACCGCTTCGGCGACGGTCTCGATGCGCCGCCCGGCGAGCTTCTGCAATTCGGTGTGGTTCGGCGACATGCCGTCCGCGAGCGTGGGCATCTCATGGACGATGAACTCCTCGACGCCGGGCTCTGGACGGATGCCGCCCGTCTGGCCCATCGCGGGATCGCAGAAGTACCAGGCGTTCGGGTTCATCGCCTTGACCGAGCGCACGATCTCGACCGTCGCGCGCGCCTGGGCGGGGGAGCCGAGGAACCCGGAAAGCACCGCGTCGCAGCGCTTGAGCCCGCCGATCGCGGCGATGCCGTCGACGAGCTGTTCCATCTTCGCGGCGTCGATCGCGCTGCCCGCCCAGTGGCCGTACTGCATGTGGTTCGACAACTGCACGGTGTTGAGCGGCCAGACATTGACGCCGAGGCGCTGCATCGGAAACACGGCCGCGCTGTTGCCGGCATGGCCGTAGATCACGTGAGACTGAATGCTGAGGACGTTTTTCATGGGAATTCGCCTGCACGCGGGTCAGGGTCACGTCACACGATACCCGAGTTTTTCACATGCGAGAAAGCCACCCGGCAACGGAGTGTTGCGCGCCGTCGTCATCGCGACCCGCGTAGAATCGCGTGGCGCGGCGCCGACAGGTCGCCGGCGTGCGTTTCCACTCATCGTCTCCGCCATGCCTTCGATTTGCAAGATGTTGTCCGTATTCCGTGTCGCGCTGCTCGGTGCGTGCCTCGCCGCCGCGGGCGCGGCCCCCGTCGCGACGGCGGCGAACCTGGCGCCCGGCGGCAACGACGGGCCCGCCTACGGCCCGCGGCTGGAAGGCTTCACGTATCCGGAGCCGGTGCATCGCTACGCGTTCGTGTCGCAGCGCGAGACCGTCGAGATGATGTACATGGACGTGCAGCCCGCGCACCCGAACGGACACACGGTCGTGCTGCTGCACGGGAAGAACTTCTGCGCGGCGACCTGGGAGGAGACGATCGCGGTGCTGGGCCGCGCCGGGTATCGCGTGATCGCGCCGGACCAGATCGGCTTCTGCAAGTCGTCGAAGCCCGAGCGCTACCAGTACAGCTTCCAGCAGCTCGCGCGCAACACGCATGCGCTGCTCGAATCGCTCGGCGTGAAGAACGCGACGCTCGTCGGCCACTCGACGGGCGGCATGCTCGCGATGCGCTACGCGCTGATGTACCCGAAGGCGACCGAGCAGCTCGTGCTCGTCAACCCGATCGGCCTCGAGGACTGGAAGGCGCTCGGCGTGCCGCCGCTGTCGGTCGACTACTGGTATGCGCGCGAGCTGAAGACGACGGCCGACGGCATCCGCCGCTACGAGCAGGCGACGTACTACGCGGGCAAGTGGGCGCCGTCGTACGAGCGCTGGGTGCAGATGCTCGCGGGGATGTACCGCGGGCCCGGCCGCGAGACGGTGGCGTGGCACTCCGCGCTGCTGTACGACATGATCTTCACGCAGCCGGTCATCTACGAGATGGGCGCGATCCGCGTGCCGACCTTGCTGCTGATCGGCGACAAGGACACCACGGCGATCGGCAAGGACGTCGCGCCGCCTGAAGTCCACGCGAAGCTCGGCCATTATCCGGAGCTCGCGAAGCGCACGCTGGTGGCGATCCCCGGTGCGCAGCTCGTCGAATTCCCGACGCTCGGCCACGCGCCGCAGATCCAGGATCCGGACACGTTCCACAAGGCGCTGCTCGACGGGCTCGCGCAGGCGCACCCGCAGTAACGGCGCGCACGCGACGCCGGCGGGCGCGCGGATCCGCGCGGCCGGCCGGTCCCTCGTGGCGCGAGCCGCTCAGCGCGCTTCGCTCGCCAGCTCGTCGCGAACTTGCGCGGTGATCTCGAACGAACGCAGCCGCGCCGCGTGATCGTAGACCTGCGCGGTGATGATCAGCTCGTCCGCGCCGGTTCGCGCGATTCGCTCGCGCAGTTGCGTGCGCACGGTGTCGCGCGAGCCGACCGCGGCGAACGACAGCGAATGCGCGACGCTCGCGAGCTCCAGCTCGTTGGCGTCGAGCGCGTCCACGGGCGGCGGCAGCTTGCCCGGCGTGCCGCGCCGCAGGTTCAGGAACTGCTGCTGCAACGACGTGAAGAGGCGCCGCGCCTCGTCGTCGGTTTCGGCGGCGAACACATTCACCCCGACCATCGCATACGGTTTCGGCCACGCGGCCGACGGCCGGTATTGCGCGCGATAGACCTCGAGCGCGCGCAGCAGGTAGTCCGGCGCGAAATGCGACGCGAACGCGAACGGCAGGCCGAGCATCGCGGCGAGCTGTGCGCTGAACAGGCTCGAGCCGAGCAGCCAGACCGGCACGTCGAGCCCGGCGCCGGGCACCGCGCGCACGCGCTGGCCGGCCGCCGGCTCGGCGAAGTAGCGCAGCAGCTCGGCGACGTCGTCGGGGAACGAATCGGCGCTGCCGATCAGGTCGCGGCGCAGCGCGCGGGAGGTGGTCTGGTCGGTGCCCGGCGCGCGGCCGAGGCCGAGATCGATCCGGCCCGGGTACAGCGACGCGAGCGTCCCGAACTGCTCGGCGATCACGAGCGGCGCGTGGTTCGGCAGCATGATGCCGCCCGAGCCGACCCGGATCGTCCGGGTGCCGCCCGCGACGTGACCGATCACGACGGCGGTCGCGGCGCTCGCGATGCCCGGCATGTTGTGGTGCTCGGCGAGCCAGTAGCGGTGGTAGCCCCAGCGCTCGGCATGCTGCGCGAGATCGAGGGTGTTGCGGAATGCCTGTGCGGCATCGGCGCCGACGGGAATGGGGGCAAGATCGAGTACGGAGAACGGAATCATCGGATGGGCCTTCGAATGGCGCCGCACGGTGATGCGCGGACGCAACAGATGCGGACGATTTTGCCAAAGGGTTCCGGAACGCGCTGGCGGCGCGCGGATACCCCTGCGGACGACAGGGGCGCCCCGCATCATGCCTTCGATTGTTTTGAAAATCGCGCCAATACACTAAAAATTACGGATTCTTACGGCGATTGGGTGCGATTCCGCACGCAGACACAAAAAAGCACGAAATGCCGAAATCTCAAGACTGCAATACGCCTGCAAAGCGCTTACGCTAAGGTGAACAGGGTTGCACCAAAACGGTTCTCCGCAATGCGGGTTTGCCGGATTTGCACCAGTCCGTTTCATCATGCCCCTGAGCGATCGATGCCGTGCGCTGCTAAAATCCGGCGGTTGTCCGTGTCGCGCTCGCGGTTTCCGTTCGACCTTCCTGCGTCCCGCCCGGGCGTCGCGCGGGGAGCGCCTCGCAAGAGGAGGCATGGCCGGATTCGGGTTTGGCGTTCCTCCCCCCAATTCAGACGCTGCCGGAACAAGGAGTCGGGTCGTGCCCGTGTTCGTCCCAATCGCATCACCCAATTCACGCGCAATCGATAGCCGCTGCGGCCTGGCCGCCGCAGGGCGGTGCGCATGACGCCCACCGTATCGGTCATCGAGTGGCTGCTGGTCGCGTTTACGCTGGCCGCGGCCGGCTATGCGCTCGTCGCGGCGTTCGCGCCGCGCCCGCGCACGCCGCGCACGGCCGCGCGCGACGGCTTCGCCCCCGTCAGCGTGCTGAAGCCGCTGTGCGGCGCGGAGCCGCACCTGTACGAGAACCTCGCGACCTTCTGCGAGCAGCGCCATCCGCGCTACGAAGTGCTGTTCGGCGTCGCGTCGGCGTCTGATCCGGCGGTGGCGGTGGTCGAGCGGCTGCGCGCGGACTATCCGGAACGCGACATCACGCTCGTGATCGATGCGCGCGTCTACGGCAAGAACCTGAAGGTCAGCAACCTGATCAATCTTGCCGATCGCGCGAAATACGGGCGGATCGTGATCGCGGACAGCGACATCGCGGTGAAGCCCGATTATCTCGAGCGCGTGACGGCGCCGCTCGCCGATGAATCGGTCGGTGTCGTCACGTGCCTGTATCATGCGCGCAGCGTTGGCGGATTCTGGACGCGGATCGGCGCGCAGTTCGTCGACGCGTGGTTCGCGCCGTCGGTGCGGATCACGCATCTCGGCCGCTCGAGCCGTTTCGGCTTCGGCGCGACGCTCGCGCTCACGCGCGACACGCTCGACCGGATCGGCGGCTTCAGGGCGCTGAAGGACGAGCTGGCCGACGATTTCTGGCTCGCCGAGCTGCCGCGCCGCATCGGCCGGCGCACGGTGCTGTCGGAAGTCGAGGTCGCGACCGACGTGATCGAAGCGTCGTTCGGGCCGCTGTGGCATCGCGAAACCCGCTGGCTGCGGACGATCCGTTCGCTCAACCCGGGCGGCTTCGCGTTCCTGTTCATCACGTTCACCGCGCCGTGGCTCGCGATCGGCGCGGCGCTTGCGCTGCGCCTGGACGGCACCTTCGCCGGCACGCTGGCGGGCGGGGCGGCCGTCGCGGGCGCGTTCGGGCGGCTCGTGCTGCATGCGCGAGGCGAGGACGGCTGGCGCGCGTTCTGGCGCGATTTGCCGCTCGTGGCGGTGCGCGACACGCTGCTCGCGCTCGAGTGGCTGGTCGCGGCGTTCGGCACGCAGGTCGTGTGGCGCGGCGCCAGGATGACGGTCGTCGGCGGCGAGCGCGCGACGGCCGTGGAGGGCGGCGACGGCCGCTAGCGGCGCGACGCAGGCCAATACCCATTTCGATAGCGGGCGCCTTTGTGGCAGCCCGCGGTTTTTTTACTAGATTCTTGAAACGAACTCGAACTATGCAGGCTACCGGAGCATTCATGAAAACGCTGTTCTTGCAGGCCCCTTCGTACGACGGCTTCGACGGCGGAGCCGGCTCCCGTTACCAGGCGAAGCGCGAAATCCGCTCGTTCTGGTACCCGACGTGGCTCGCGCAGCCGGCCGCGCTCGTGCCGGGCAGCCGCGTCGTCGACGCGCCGGCCGACGGCCTGTCGGTCGAAGAGACGCTGAAGATCGCCAACGACTACGACCTCGTGATCATCCACACGAGCACGCCGTCATTCCCGACCGACGCGATGTTCGCGCAGGATCTCAAGAAGATGAAGCCGTCGATGCTGGTCGGCATGGTGGGCGCGAAGGTGATGGTCGATCCGCACAACTCGCTCACGGCGAGCGAGGCAATCGACTTCGTGTGCCGCGAGGAATTCGACTACACCTGCAAGGAAATCGCCGAAGGCAAGCCGTTCCCACAGATCAAGGGCTTGAGCTGGCGCGCGAAGGACGGCTCGATCGAGCACAACGAAGCGCGTCCGATCCTCGAGAACATGGACGAACTGCCGTTCGTCGCGCCCGTCTACAAGCGCGACCTGAAGATCGACAACTACTTCATCGGCTACCTGAACTATCCGTACGTATCGATCTACACGGGCCGCGGCTGCAAGTCGCGCTGCACCTTCTGCCTGTGGCCGCAGACGGTCAGCGGCCATCGCTACCGCACGCGCTCGGTCGAGAACGTGCTCGCGGAAGCGAAGTGGATCCGCGACAACATGCCGGAAGTGAAGGAACTGATGTTCGACGACGACACCTTCACCGACGACCTGCCGCGCGCCGAAGCCATCGCCATCGGCCTGGGCAAGCTCGGCATGACGTGGTCGTGCAACGCGAAGGCGAACGTGCCGTACAAGACGCTGAAGGTCATGAAGGAAAACGGCCTGCGCCTGCTGCTGGTCGGCTTCGAATCCGGCGACGACCAGATCCTCGTGAACATCAAGAAGGGCGTGCGTACCGATTTCGCGCGCCGCTTCAGCGCGGACTGCAAGAAGCTCGGCATCAAGATCCACGGCACCTTCATCCTCGGCCTGCCGGGCGAGACGCAGGACACCATCAAGAAGACGATCGAGTACGCGAAGGAAATCAATCCGCACACGATCCAGGTGTCGCTCGCCGCGCCGTATCCGGGCACGACGCTCTACAAGCAGGCCGTCGAGAACGGCTGGATGGAAGAGAACAAGACGATCAACCTGGTGAGCAAGGAAGGCGTGCAGCTCGCGGCGATCGGCTATTCGCACCTGTCGCGCGACGAGATCTATCACCACCTCGAGCAGTTCTATCGCCAGTTCTACTTCCGTCCGTCGAAGATCTGGGAGATCGTGCGCGAGATGCTGACGAGCTGGGACATGATGAAGCGCCGTCTGCGCGAGGGCGTCGAATTCTTCCGTTTCCTGCGCGCGCACGAGGCCTGATTCGTGACGACGCAGCGGGCGGCGCGGGCGCTCATCTTCACCGCGGACGACTTCGGGCTGCACCCGCGCGTGAACGCGGCGGTCGAGCGCGCGCATCGCGACGGCGTGCTGAACGCCGCGAGCCTGATGGTCGGCGCGCCGGCCGCGCAAGATGCGATCGAGCGCGCGCGGCGGCTGCCGTCGCTCGCGCTCGGCTTGCATCTCGTGCTCGCCGACGGGCCCGCCACGCTGCCCGCGCATGAGATCCCCGCGCTGGTCGGCCCCGATGGGCGCTTCGGCGACGCGATGGCGAAGGACGGCTGCCGTTTCTTCTTCCTGCCGCACGTGCGTGCCCAGCTGCGCCGCGAGATCCGCGCGCAGTTCGACGCGTTCGCGGCGAGCGGCCTGCCGCTCGACCACGTGAACGCGCACAAGCATTTCCATCTGCATCCGACGATCCTGTCGATGATCATCGAGATCGGCCGCGACTACGGGCTGCGCGCGGTCCGGCTGCCGTACGAGACCACCGCGCCCGCGTGGCTGAAGCCGTGGATCGGGCTCGTGCGCGCGCGGCTCGACCGCGCGGGGCTCGCGCACAACGACTACGTGGTCGGCATCGAGCACACCGGCGCGATGGACGAGGCGGTGCTGCTCGACGCGCTCGCGAAGCTGCCGCCGGGCGTCGGCGAGATCTACTGCCATCCGGCCGAGGCCGGCGACGGCCCGATCACGCCGACGATGGCCGGCTATCGCCCGGTCGACGAACTGGACGCGCTGCTGTCGCCGCGCGTCGCCGCCGCGCTGAAGGCGTCGGGCGTCGCGACCGGCGGCTTTGCCGCGGTGTTCGGCCAGGCCGGCTCGCCGCGCGCCGCGCATGCGACGCGTCAACCGGGAGCCCAGCCATCATGAAGTGGATCAAATGGCTCGGCTGGCCGATCGGTATCGCGATCCTGCTCGTGCTGGTGCTGCACGAAGGCGTCGGCGACGTTTCGCGGATGATCGAGCGCGCCGGCTTCGCGCTGCTTTGGCTCGTGCCGTTCCACGCGCTGCCGCTGCTGCTCGACGCGTATGCGTGGCAGCTGCTGCTCGGCAAGCGCAGTTCGCTGCCGTTCCTGTGGTGGATCGCGACCGTGCGCGAAGCCGTGAACCGGCTGCTGCCGGTGGTCGGGATCGGCGGCGAGATCGTCGGCATCCGGCTCGCGCGCTGGCAGGTGCCGGACGCGAGCCGCGTGACCGCGTCGGTGATCGTCGAGGTGCTCGTCACGATCGTCGTGCAGTATGCGTTCGCCGCGCTCGGCCTCGTGCTGCTGCTCGCGACGACCGACAACATGGGCGGCGGCACGATCGGCCTCGCGCTGCTGCTGTCGCTGCCGCTGCCGGTGCTCGGCGTCGTGCTGATGCGGCGCGGCGGGATCTTCCATGCGATCGAGCGCTTCGCGGGCCGCCTGCTCGGCGATTCGCACCGGCTGCTGCAGGGCGTCGACGGCCGCCGGCTCGACGCGGACATCGATGCGCTGATGTCGCGCACGAGCCTGCTGTTCGGCGCATTCTTCTGGCAATTGCTCGGCTATGCGGTCGGCGCACTGGAAATCTACTGGGCGCTCGCCCTGCTCGGCCATCCGGTGTCGATCGGCGGCGCGCTCGCGATCGAGGCGATGACCCAGGCGGCGCGTCATGCCGCGTTCATGGTGCCGGGCGGCCTCGGCGTGCAGGAAGCGACCGTCGTGCTGCTCGCGCAGATGTTCGGCGTCGACCGCGACACGGCGCTGTCGCTCGCGCTCGTGAAGCGTGCGCGCGAGGTTGTGTTCGGCTGCATCGCGCTCGGCTCGTGGCAGCTTGCCGAGCTAGTCCGCACGCGACGCCGGATGACGGCGCCCGCGCCGCGGGTGCCGCAGCCGGCGAACGCCGAGCGCGAAACCGAAACGATGCACTGAACGAGACGGGCCGCGCGCCCGTCTCGCGCTTTTGGCGGCGCGCGGGTATGCTTGCCGCGTGTTTGTCTCGACGCCGTTCCCTCCGATGATTTTCCGTTTCCGGCTGTTCCCCGTCGCGATGCTGGTTGCCGCCTTGGCGCTGAGCGCATGTGACGACAAGCAAGGCGAGCTCAACGTGCAACGTATCCGCGATTTCTTCAATGCGATCAAGCCGGCGCCGCTGCTGCTGAAGGGCCTGAAGCCGGGCGAGTCGACCGAGGCGGATATCCGCGCGACCATGGGCAAGCCGGAGACCGAGCGCGTGTTCACCGACGGCTCGAAGCGACTCGAGTATCCGCGCGGCCCGATGGGCAACCAGACGTGGTTCGTCGATCTCGATGCGAACGGGCGCTATGCGGGCGCGACGCAGGTGCTCACCGCGGCCAACTTCGCGAAAGTGCAGCCCGGCATGAACGCGGACGACGTGCGGCACCTGCTCGGCAAGCCGGGCGAGGTCGCGCAGTATCCGCTGAAGCCCGAGACCGTCTGGAGCTGGCGCTGGCTCGAGGACGGCGTCAACCAGGACGCATTCTTCAACGTGCACTTCGGGCCGGACGGGCTCGTCTACACGAGCTCGCGCTCCGATATCCTGACGGGCCACTGATCGTTTCTCGATATCGAAAAAGCGACCGGAAAATTGCAAAAAGTCCGCTTCCCGACCGTCGGCCCGACGGTCAGCAAGCGGCTTTTTTCTTTTTGAAACAGGCGTGTAGCGTTCGGTTTGCAGCCGTCCGGCGGATTGTTGCGATGCAGCAACCACGCGGATGGTGATTTGAGACAAACATTTTCGCTTGCGACTATCCGCGTCAGCCCGGTGCGGGGAGGATTTCGCGCCGGCAACTATTCCAACTCTGGAGACGCGCGTGTTCCTTTACGGCTTTGGTCCTGTCCTGTGGGCGGGCACCGTGCAGACGATCGAGCTGTCGGTGCTGTCGCTTGCCACCGCGGTGGCGCTGGGGCTGATCGGCGCGGTGGCGAAGCTGTCGCATAACCGGTTCTTGCGTTCGATCGCGACCGGCTATACGACGCTGATCCGCTCGGTGCCCGATCTGGTCCTGATGCTGCTGCTGTTCTACAGCATCCAGATCTGGCTGAACCAGTTCACCGACCTCGTCGGCTGGGAGCAGATCGACATCGATCCGTTCGTCGCCGGCGTGCTGACGCTCGGCTTCATCTACGGCGCATACTTCACCGAGACCTTCCGCGGCGCGTTCCTGTCGGTGCCGCGCGGCCAGCTCGAGGCGGGCGCCGCCTACGGGATGAGCGGGCTGCGGGTGTTCGTGCGGATCATGTTTCCGCAGATGATGCGCTTCGCGCTGCCGGGCATCGGCAACAACTGGCAGGTGCTCGTGAAGGCCACCGCGCTGGTGTCGATCATCGGCCTCGCCGACGTCGTGAAGGCGGCGCAGGACGCGGGCAAGAGCACGTTCAACATGTTCTTCTTCATCCTCGTCGCGGCGCTGATCTATCTCGCGATCACGACCGTTTCCAACCTCGTGCTGATGCAGCTCGAGAAGCGTTATTCCATGGGCGTGCGGCACGCAGAACTATGATCGAGATTCTCCAGGAATTCGGCCAGGCGTTCCTTTACTGGGACGGCCAGCGCCTGTCGGGCCTCGCGGTCACGCTGTGGCTGCTCGTCGCGTCGATTTCGCTCGGCTTCGTGTGCGCGGTGCCGCTCGCGGTCGCGCGCGTGTCGAAGAAGAAATGGGTGTCGATGCCGGTGCGTTTCTATACGTACGTGTTTCGCGGCACGCCGCTGTACGTGCAGCTGCTGCTGCTCTACACGGGCATGTACAGCCTCGAATTCGTGCGCTCGCAATCGCTGCTCGACGCATTCTTCAGGAGCGGCTTCAACTGCGCGATTCTCGCGTTCGCGCTGAACACCTGCGCGTACACGACCGAGATCTTCGCGGGGGCGATCCGCGCGATTCCGCACGGCGAGGTCGAGGCCGCGCGGGCGTACGGGATGACGCCGTTCACGATGTATCGCCGCGTGATCCTGCCGTCGGCGCTGCGCCGCGCGCTGCCGCTGTACAGCAACGAGGTGATCCTGATGCTGCACGCGACGACGGTGGCGTTCACCGCGACCGTGCCGGACATCCTGAAAGTCGCGCGCGACGCGAATTCGGCGACGTACATGGCATTCCAGTCGTTCGGGATCGCCGCGCTGATCTATCTTGCGGTATCTTTCGCACTCGTCGCGGCGTTTCGCCGGGCAGAGCGCCACTGGCTCGCGTACCTCGCGGCCGGCCGTCATTGAATTCATTCGAGGAGAGCCAGATGGCCGAGATCACTCAAACGGGCCCCGCCTGCAAGCTTGCGGCGCTCGACATTCACAAGCGCTACGGTGACAACGAGGTGCTCAAGGGCGTGTCGCTGAACGCGAAGGCCGGCGACGTCATCAGCATCATCGGCGCGAGCGGCTCGGGCAAGAGCACGTTCCTGCGCTGCATCAATTTTCTCGAGCGGCCGAATGCCGGGCAGATCGTCGTCGACGGCGAGGCCGTGCGCACCAAGACCGACAGGGCCGGCGCGCTCGAGGTGGCCGACCACAAGCAGCTGCAGCGGATCCGCACGAAGCTCGCGATGGTGTTCCAGCACTTCAATCTGTGGGCGCACATGAACGTGCTCGAGAACGTGATGGAAGCGCCGATTCACGTGCTCGGCATTTCCAAGAAGGAAGCCGAGGATCGCGCGCGCGAGTACCTGGAGAAGGTCGGCCTCGCGCCGCGCGTCGAGAAGCAGTATCCGTCGCACCTGTCGGGCGGGCAGCAGCAGCGCGTCGCGATTGCGCGGGCGCTGGCGATGAACCCGGACGTGATGCTGTTCGACGAGCCGACTTCCGCGCTCGATCCGGAGCTCGTCGGCGAAGTGCTGAAGGTGATGCAGAAGCTGGCCGAGGAAGGCCGCACGATGATCGTCGTCACGCACGAGATGGGTTTTGCGCGCAACGTGTCGAATCATGTGATGTTCCTGCACCAGGGGCGGACCGAGGAAGAGGGCGATCCGAAGGACGTGCTGGTGCGCCCGCAGAGCGAGCGGCTCAAGCAGTTCCTGTCGGGCAGTCTCAAGTAACGCGACAGGGCAGGTTTCATACGTGGTACCGGTGTCTCGTCCCGCAGGCGCCACCCGCACGACGCAGGTGGCGATCGTCGCATTGCCGCCCGTGTCGATGTCGGGCGTGGGTCCGATCGTCGATGCGTTGAATCTCGCGAACGAGATCGATGGCCGGCTGCTGTATCGCTGGCAGGTGTGTTCGTGGGACGGGCGGCCGGTGCCGCTCGCTGGCGGCGCGCAGTGGCATGCGGATGCGGCGTTCAACGATGCGATCGCGTGCGATTGGCTGATCGTCGTCAGCGAGCGGTTCCAGCAGTTCGCGGACTATCGGCTGTTTCTCGCGAGCCTTGCGCGGGTGGGGCAGCGCACGCCGCTCGTGACGGGCATTCACCATGGCGTGTGGTGGCTCGCGATGGCGGGGCAGTTGTCGGGCTACCGGGTGAGCGTGAACTGGGAGACGTACCAGCAGTTTGCCGAGCAGTTCGAGCGTTCGATCGTCACGCAGCAGATTTTCGAGATCGACCGGGATCGGGCGACCTGTGCCGGTGGGCAGGCTACGGTTGATTTCATGCTGGCCATGATTGGCCGGGAACATGGGCCCGAGCTGGGCGAGCGGATTGCCGATGCGATGGGTGCCGGGACGCTGAGGAGTGGCGAGGAACGCCAGCGGATTCCTTTCGTCACGGCGCCGGGCGAGCGGCATCCCCGGTTGAATGACGCGTTGCTGCTGATGGAAGCGAATGTCGAGGATCCGTTGACGACGGATGAGATCGCCGGGTTGGTCGGCGTTTCGCGCCGACAATTGGAGAGGCTCTTTCGGCAGTATCTCGGGGCGATGCCCTCCAAGTATTACCTCAATCTCCGATTGCTGAAGGCGCGCACGCAGTTGCAGCGTACGAGCAAGTCGGTCGTGCAGGTGAGTCTGGCATGTGGGTTTTCTTCTGCTGCGCATTTTTCCAATGCGTACCGCGAGCGGTTCGGCGTCACGCCGCGCGAAGATCGGCGGGCCTGGCTCGAGAAGCAGACTGGTGGCGGCAGTGAGCCACGGGGTGGGGCGCTCGTCGAGCGCGGGAATAAGGATTGAGGTGTGAGGGGTGGGCTGGGGAGGGGCGACGCTAATAGACCGCTAGCAAAACGGGACAGACGAAAGAGCAGGCGCACCGAAGCCAACCCCAAAAGGCCGAAGGCAAAAAGCCCATCCCGATAGAACCCGTCGCAATTCTGCAAGACGCCTGCATCACCCTTACCTAAACTTGAACCTATTGTTCAAGACCTCTACCGAAAGGAACCGCCATGACGAACCTGACCGTGAACCGCCAGACTTTCGACGAAGTGATGGTGCCGGTGTTTTCCCCCGCGCCGTTCGTGCCGGATCGCGGCGAAGGCTCGCGCGTGTGGGACACGGCAGGCCGCGAGTACGTGGATTTCGCGTGCGGCATCGCCGTCACGTCGCTCGGCCACGGCCATCCGGAACTGATGAAGGTACTCGAAGAGCAAAGCCGCAAGCTCTGGCACATCGGCAACGGCTACACGAACGAACCGGTGCTGCGCCTTGCAAAACGCCTCGAATCGCTGACCTTCGCCGACCGCGCATTCTTCGCGAACTCGGGCGCGGAAGCGAACGAAGCCGCACTGAAACTCGCCCGCCGCGTCGCATTCGAACGCCACGGCGCAGACAAATACGAAATCGTCTCGTTCGTGCAGTCGTTCCACGGCCGCACGTTCTTCACCGTCAGCGTCGGCGGCCAGCCGAAGTACTCCGAAGGCTTCGGCCCGGTGCCGGCCGGCATCAAGCACCTGCCGTTCAACGACATCGAAGCCGCCAAGGCCGCGATCGGCCCGAAGACCTGCGCGGTGATCGTCGAGCCGGTGCAGGGCGAAGGCGGCGTGATCCCCGCCGATCCGGCCTTCCTGAAGGCACTGCGCGAAGCTTGCGACGCGCACGGCGCACTCCTGATCTTCGACGAAGTGCAAACGGGCGTCGGCCGCACGGGCCAGTTCTACGCCTACATGGACACGGGCGTCACGCCGGACATCCTCACCACCGCGAAGGCGCTCGGCAACGGCTTCCCGATCGGCGCGATGCTGACCACCAACGAACTGGCCGCCCACTTCAAGGTCGGCGTGCACGGCACGACCTACGGCGGCAACCCGCTCGCATCGGCAATCGCCGACAAGGTCGTCGAGCTGATCGGCGACCCGGCGCTGCTCGAAGGCGTGCGCGAACGCAGCGTGCGCCTGAAGGGCGCGCTCGAGCGCATCAACGCACGCTTCGGCATCTTCAAGGAAGTGCGCGGCAAGGGCCTGCTGGTCGGCGCGGAACTCACCGCCGCCTTCGACGGCCGCGCGAAGGACTTCGTCAATGCCGCCGCCGAACACGGCGTGATCATGCTGATCGCGGGCCCGAACGTGCTGCGCTTCGTGCCGTCGCTGGTGATCCCGTTCGACGTGCTCGACGAAGGCCTCGCGCGCTTCGAAAAGGCGGTCGAACAAGTGCTCGCCGCACAGGAAGCCAACGCGCGCTGAACGGCGCGTCCATCGCAGACAGGAACGACGATGCTATTTGTTCGCCCCGGCAAACTCACGGATCTCGATGCGCTCGCGCAGATGGCGCGCACCGCGCAGCCGGTCCTGCACTCGCTGCCGCATGATCGCGCGGCGCTCGAGGCGCGCGTTGCGCTCTCGGAGGATTCGTTTCGCACGGACGTCGACTTCGCCGGCGAGGAGTTCTATCTCTTCGTGCTCGAGGATTCGACCACCGGCAAACTGCTCGGCACCGCCAGCATCGTGGCGGCGGCCGGCTACTCCGAACCGTTCTACGCATTCCGCAACGACGCGCTGATCCATGCGTCGCGCGAACTGCACGTGAACCGCAAGATCCACGCGCTGACGATGTCGCACGAGCTGACCGGCAAGAGCCGGCTCGCGGGCTTCTACGTCGATCCGTCGCTGCGCGGCGACGCCGCCGCGCACCTGATCTCGCGCGCACGGATGATGTACATCGCCGCGAACCGCCGCCGCTTCACGCCCGAAGTGTTCACGCTGCTGCTCGGCGTGAGCGACGAGAACGGCGCGTCGCCGTTCTGGGAAGCGGTGGGCCGCAAGTTCTTCGGCCGCGATTTCGAAGACGTCGACATCGCATCGGGCGGCCGCAGCCGCACCTTCATCGCCGAGGTGATGCCCGCGTATCCGCTGTACGTGCCGCTGCTGCCGGAAGCCGCGCAGCGCGTGCTCGGCGAACCGAACGCCACCGCGCTGCTCGCGTACGACATCCACCTCGAGGAAGGCTTCGAGCCGGACCGCTTCGTCGACATCTTCGACGCGGGCCCGGTGCTGACCCAGCAGGTCGACCGCACCGCGTGCGTGAAGCACGCGGCCGAGCGCACGGTGCGCGAGGCCGCGCACCAGCAGGGCGATGTCGCGTACCTCGTGTCGAGCGGCAGCGGCGAATCGTTCCGCTGCGTGCTCGCCGACCTGCCGGGCGATGCGGGGGATGACGCGCCGCTCGCGAGCGACGTGCGCGCGGCGCTGAACGTGAAGGATGGCGATGTCGTGCGCTGCGTGCCGCTGCACCAGCGCGACGACGAAGATTTGAAGGGAGACGCAGCATGATCGTCGTTCGGGTCGTACAAACGGGCGACGTGGACGCGCTCGTGTCGCTCGCGAAGGAAACCGGGCCGGGCCTGACCACGTTCAAGCCCGACCGCGACGCGCTCGCCGCGCGCATCGAACGCACGCGCCGCACGCTCGACGGGCAGGCCGCGGCCGGCGAAGCCGGCTACTTCTTCGTGATGGAAGACTCGGCAACGGGCGACATCGCAGGGGTGTGCGGGATCGAGTCGCAGGTCGGCCTCGAGCAGCCGTTCTACAACTACCGCGTGAGCACGGTCGTGCATGCGAGCCAGGAGCTCGGCGTGTGGACGCGCATGTCCGCGCTGAACATCTCGCACGACCTGACCGGCTACGCGGAAGTGTGCTCGCTGTTCCTGAGCCCGCGCTATCGCACGGGCGGCGTCGGCGGCCTGCTGTCGCGCTCGCGCTTCATGTTCATCGCGCAGTTCCGCGAACGCTTCCCGGAACGCATCTGCGCGGAGCTGCGCGGCCACTTCGACGAGGACGGCACGTCGCCGTTCTGGCGCGCAGTCGGTTCGCACTTCTACCAGATCGACTTCAACGCCGCCGACTACCTGAGCTCGCACGGCCGCAAGTCGTTCCTCGCGGAACTGATGCCGCGCTATCCGGTGTACGTCGACCTGCTGCCGCAGGACGCGCAGGACGCGGTCGGCCTCACGCA
Organism: Burkholderia sp. SRS-46; assembly: GCF_004343775.1. Lineage (GTDB taxonomy): Bacteria > Pseudomonadota > Gammaproteobacteria > Burkholderiales > Burkholderiaceae > Burkholderia. The sequence continues at coordinate 466,544 of NZ_PTXL01000001.1, forward strand.
CCGCGACACGCTGCCGGCCCGCAAGATGCTCGAGGCCGAAGGGCTGCGCTACCAGAACCACGTCGACATCTTCGACGCGGGCCCGGTGCTCGAATGCCACGTCAACGACCTGCGCACGGTGCGCGAGAGCGTCGTCGTGCCGGTCGCGATCGGCGTGCCCGATGCACGCGAAGATGTTCAGAAGTCGCTCGTGTCGAACACGTCGCTCGGCGATTTCCGCGTCGGCGTGGCGCCCGGCGTCGTCGCGAACGGCAGCTTCGTGCTGTCGGCGGCGGATGCCGCCGCGCTCGACGTGAAGGCCGGCGATCCGATCCGCGTGCTGCCGCTCAAAGTCAAACAGGGATAAACGAATCATGACCGAACTCTTCATCGACGGCGCCTGGGTCGCAGGCTCGGGCCCCGCGTTCGCTTCGCGCAACCCCGGTACCGACGAGATCGCCTGGCAGGGCGCGAGCGCGTCGGCGGCCGACGTCGACCGCGCGGTCACGAGCGCGCGCCGCGCGTTCGCCGGCTGGTCGGCGCTCGACTTCGAATCGCGCTGCGAGATCGCGAAGCGCTTCGCGGCGCTGCTGAACGAGCGCAAGGAAGCGCTCGCCGCGGCGATCGGCCGCGAGACCGGCAAGCCGCTGTGGGAAGCGCGCACCGAAGTCGCGTCGATGGCCGCGAAGGTCGGCATCTCGATCCAGGCCTACCAGGAACGCACCGGCGAGAAGCGCCAGGACATGGCCGACGGCATCGCGGTGCTGCGCCATCGCCCGCACGGCGTCGTCGCGGTGTTCGGCCCGTACAACTTCCCGGGCCATCTGCCGAACGGCCACATCGTGCCCGCGCTGATCGCGGGCAACACGGTCGTGTTCAAGCCGTCGGAGCTCGCGCCGGGCGTCGCGCGCGCCACCGTCGAGGTGTGGAAGGATGCGGGCCTGCCGGCCGGCGTGCTGAACCTCGTGCAGGGCGAGAAGGACACCGGCATCGCGCTCGCGAACCATCGCCAGATCGACGGCCTGTTCTTCACCGGCAGCTCGGACACGGGCACGCTGCTGCACAAGCAGTTCGGCGGCCGTCCGGAGATCGTGCTCGCGCTCGAGATGGGCGGCAACAACCCGCTCGTGATCGGCGAGGTCGAGGACATCGACGCGGCCGTGCATCACACGATCCAGTCGGCGTTCCTGTCGGCCGGCCAGCGCTGCACCTGCGCACGCCGCATCTTCGTGCCGCAGGGCGCGGCCGGCGACCGCTTCCTCGCGCGCTTCGCCGACGTCACGTCGAAGATCACGGCGGACGTCTACGACGCCGATCCGCAGCCGTTCATGGGCGCGGTGATCTCGGCGCGCGCGGCCGCGAAGCTCGTCGATGCGCAGGCGCGCCTCGTCGCGCAGGGCGCGAAGCCGATCATCGCGATGGCGCAGCGCGACCCGCGCCTCGGCTTCGTGAACGCGTCGATCCTCGACGTCACGGACGTCGCCGGCCTGCCCGACGAAGAGCATTTCGGCCCGCTCGCGCAGATCGTCCGCTACGCGACCTTCGACGAAGCGATCGAGCGCGCGAACGACACCGCGTTCGGCCTGTCGGCGGGCTTGCTCGCCGACGACGCGCGCGTGTGGGAGCACTTCCGCCGCACGATCCGCGCGGGGATCGTCAACTGGAACCGGCCGACCAACGGCGCGTCGTCCGCCGCGCCGTTCGGCGGCGCGGGCCGCTCCGGCAACCACCGCCCGAGCGCGTACTACGCGGCCGACTACTGCGCGTTCCCGATGGCATCGGTGGAAAGCGCCCAACTGACCTTGCCCGCGAGCCTGTCGCCGGGCCTGCATTTCTGATCGAGGGAACGACGATGAACGCACAAGAAGCCAATTTCGACGGACTCGTCGGCCCGACCCACAACTACGCCGGGCTGTCGTTCGGCAACGTGGCGTCGCTGAACAACGAGAAATCGGCCGCGAACCCGAAGGCCGCCGCGAAGCAGGGCCTGCGCAAGATGAAGCAGTTGGCCGACCTCGGCTTCGCGCAGGGCGTGTTGCCGCCGCAGGAGCGCCCGTCGCTGCGCCTGCTGCGCGAACTGGGCTTCTCGGGCAAGGACGCGGATGTGATCGCGAAGGCCGCGAAGCAGGCGCCCGAACTGCTGGCCGCCGCGAGCTCGGCATCGGCGATGTGGACCGCCAACGCGGCCACGGTCAGCCCGTCGGCCGACACGAGCGACGGCCGCGTGCACTTCACGCCGGCCAACCTGTGCAGCAAGCTGCACCGCGCGATCGAGCACGAGTCGACGCGCCGCACGCTGTCGACGCTGTTCGCCGATCCGGCCCGCTTCGTGGTGCACGAGGCGCTGACCGGCACGCCGGCGCTCGGCGACGAAGGCGCGGCGAACCACACGCGCTTTTGCGCCGAATACGGCAAGCCGGGCGTCGAGTTCTTCGTGTACGGCCGCGCGGAATACCGCCGCGGGCCGGAGCCGAAGCGCTTCCCGGCGCGCCAGACCTTCGAGGCGAGCCGCGCGGTCGCGCATCGCCACGGGCTCGCCGAAGAGGCGACGGTCTACGCGCAGCAGGACCCGGACGTGATCGACGCAGGCGTGTTCCACAACGACGTGATCTCGGTCGGCAACCGCGACACGCTGTTCGCGCACGAGCGCGCGTTCGTCAACAAGCAGGCGATCTACGACACGCTGACCGCGGCGCTCGACGCGCGCGGCGCACGCCTGAACGTGATCGAGGTGCCGGACGCGGCGGTGGGCGTGTCCGACGCGGTGACGTCGTATCTGTTCAACAGCCAGCTGCTGTCGCGCGCCGACGGCTCGCAGGTGCTGGTCGTGCCGCAGGAATGCCGCGAGAACGCGAACGTTGCCGCCTACCTCGACAGCCTCGCGGCCGGCAACGGCCCGATCCGCGACGTGCTCGTGTTCGACCTGCGCGAAAGCATGAAGAACGGCGGCGGCCCGGCCTGCCTGCGCCTGCGCGTGGTGCTGAACGATGCCGAACGCGCGGCCGTCACGTCGAACGTGTGGATCAACGACACGCTGTTCGCGTCGCTCGACGCGTGGATCGAGAAGCACTACCGCGACCGCCTCGCGCCGGACGACCTCGCCGATCCGGCGCTGCTCGACGAGTCGCGCACCGCGCTCGACGAGCTGACGCAGATCCTGCGCGTCGGGTCGCTGTATGACTTCCAGCGCTGAGGCCCGCATGGGCGACGCGGCCTGGCTCGACGATTTCCTCGCGTTCACGCTGGCCGGCGAAGCGCCGGCCACGCGCGACGGCGTCTGCGCCGGCGGCGCGGTGCGCTGGCGCTGGCAGGGCGAAGGGCTGCTCGTGCTCGAGCCGCGCGATGCCGGCACGGCGTCGCGCCGCAGCGTGCTCGTGTCGGCCGGCGTGCATGGCGACGAAACCGCGCCGATCGAGCTGCTGTCGACGCTCGTGCGCGACGTCGCGGCCGGCACGCTGCCGCTCGCGTGCCGGCTGTGCATCGTGCTCGGCAATTCGCCGGCGATGCGCGCGGGCAAGCGCTATCTCGACGACGACCTGAACCGGCTGTTCAGCGGCCGTCACGCGCAGGTGCCGGAGAGCCGCGAGGCGCCGCGCGCCGCGCGGCTCGAAGCGGTCGCGGCGGCGTTCTTCGCCGATGCGCCGGATGCCCCGGACGCGCGCTGGCACGTCGACATGCACACGGCGATCCGCGCGTCGGTGTTCGAGCAGTTCGCGCTGCTGCCGCATACGGGCACGCCGCCGGCGCGCACGATGGTCGAGTGGCTCGGCGATGCGCGCATCGCGGCGGTGCTGCTGCATACCGCGAAGGGGTACACGTACTCGCACTTCACGGCCGAACACTGCGGCGCGCTCGCGTGCACGCTGGAGCTCGGCAAGGTGCGGCCGTTCGGCCAGAACGACCTGACGCGCTTCGCGCCCGCGGATCGCGCGGTGCGCAAGCTGGTGTCGGGCGTGGGGCGAGATCTGGATGCGCCGCTGCCGCGCGTGTTCACGGTGATCGACCAGATCACGAAGCAGAGCGACGCGCTGGAGCTGTTCGTCGCGGCCGACGTCGCGAACTTCACGCCGTTCCCGCGCGGCACGGTGCTCGCGCAGGACGGCGCGTACCGCTACACGGTGCGGCACGACGAGGAGCGGATCGTGTTTCCGAACCCGTCGGTGAAGCCCGGCCTGCGTGCCGGCCTGATGGTCGTCGATACCACGCGCGAGACGCTCGGCGCGCTGGTCTGACCCGCGGGGCGCCGGCGCCTTGCGTATTTGCGACGTCGTCTTGCAAGTTCGGCAGCACGCCCGTGCGGCACGGTGTGCGCAGTGCAGCAACCGTCGCGGCGGGCCGCGTTGCCTGACGGCGCGCGCGGATTGGTACAATCGCGGCCTTGCGGCTGTTGCGCCGCATCACGGCGACGCGTTGCGATTGTCCGGGCGTTCCGGCCCTGCAATGATGCATCGTCCGTTGTTCAAGAACACCCGTTCGTATCGAGGAGATTCCCCTGATGAAGTTGGATTGGCGAAAGATGGCCGCGCACGCGGTAGTGACGGCGGTGGCCGTGGCGGCAGGCAGCGCGTTTGCGGCGGATCTGAGGGAGATCCGTTTCGGCGTCGAGGCGTCGTATGCGCCGTTCGAGTACAAGACGCCCGACGGCAAGCTGGCCGGCTTCGACATCGACATCGGCAACGCGGTGTGCGCGAAGCTGAAGACGAAGTGCGTGTGGGTGGAGAACGACTTCGACGGCCTGATCCCGGCGCTGCAGGCGCGCAAGTTCGACGCGATCAACTCGGACATGACGATCACCGACCAGCGCAAGCACGCGGTCGCGTTTACCGATCCGATCTACACGATCCCGAACCAGCTGATCGCGAAGCAGGGCAGCGGCCTGCTGCCGACCCCGCAATCGCTGAAGGGCAAGCGCGTGGGCGTGCTGCAGGGCACGATCCAGGAAGCGTACGCGAAGAAGAAGTGGGCGCCGGCCGGCGTTGAAGTCGTGCCGTACCAGACGCAGGATCTCGCCTACGCGGACCTGAAGTCGGGCCGTCTCGACGCCGCGTTCCAGGATTCGGAAGCGGGCGCGAAGGGCTTCCTGTCGAAGCCGCAGGGCGCGGGCTTCGCGTTCGCGGGCGGCGCGGTCAGCGACGCCGAGATCCTCGGCTCGGGCGTCGGTTTCGGCCTGCGCAAGAACGACGCGGCACTGAAGACCGCGCTCGATCAGGCGCTCAAGGAACTGAAGGCGGACGGCACGATCGACAACCTCGCGAAGAAGTACTTCAGCGTGCCCGTGACGCTCAAGTAAGCGCGCGGCTCGATCCGTCGCACGATGCAAACCGGCCGCTTTCGCGGCCGGTTTGCATTTGGGGACGGGAAATGTACGGGGGGAGGGGCGCGGAGCCGCTCAGGCCTTGAAGAACCGGCTCAGCTCCCGCGCCATCTCGTTGAGCACGGCCATCTCCTGCTGGGTGATCTTGCGCGCGGGCTGCGCGCCGGCCCAGTCGCCGTACAGCAGCGCGACCGTCGACGTGCCGACGCGCACCGGCAGCAGCACGAACGCGTGCGCGTCGTCGAACGCGTCGAGATACCACGCGGGCAGGCGTTTCAGCATCTTCGGCTCGCGCGCCTGCTCGATGAAGATGCCGACGGAATTGGTGATCGCGAGGTGGAACACGTCCGGCTCGAAGCGCTCGTCGAAGCGCAGCTGGCCGAGCGCCGCGTCGACGTCCGCGCCGAAGCCGAGGCGCGCGGCGAAGGTGCCGTCGTCGCGCCGCACGAACATCACGGTGCGGGTGAACGCGAGGCCCGCGAGCAGGCTTTCCGACGCGAGCGCGAGCACCGGCGTGAGCACGTGCTCGGACGGCAGCGCGCGCAAGTCCGAGAGGCCCGCCTCGAGGCAGGCCTCGGGCTCGCCCTGCGCGCGCGCGATCGCGTCCGCGTTCGCGCGCAGCTCGACGATCTCGCGCATCACGGTGTCGCTCGCCTCTTCGCGCGCGAGCAGCTCGGCCATCGCGACGAGCGCTTCGGGCTCCGTGTCGAGCACCCCGCCGTAATGCTGCGCGAGCGACGCGATGCGCGCGTCGCGCTGCGGGCTTGCCGGCATCGCCAGCGCGTTCGCGACGTCGGTCGAGCAGCGGCTCACCGCGCGCAGCCAGTGCACCTCGCTGGCCGGGCTGTCGTCGTCGGTGGTGTCGCGCGACGCGTCGTCGCCGTCTTCCACGAGGCTGGCGAGGTGGTCGTCGTCGGCCATGCCCGCTCGGATCACGTCGGGCAGCCGCCAGCGGGCCGCGGCCTCGAGGCCGATCTCGTCGAAGCCGACGCCGAGCACGTCGACGCAGGCCGTCGCCTCGTCGCCGTGCAGCTCGGCGGCGCGCCGGCGGATCCGGTCCCATTCGCTGTCGAGATAGCAGACCACCAGCAGCTTGCCGACCTGGCGCATCAGCGTGCAGACGACCGCTTCCTCGCCGGCGCGCAAATCCGCGTGCTCGGTCAGCTTGCGCGCGACGCAGCCCGACAGCAGCGCGCGGTTCAGCTCGAGCTTCGCGTCGATCCGGCGCGGCGTGCTCTGGTGGAAGTGATCGACGAGCTTCAGGCCGACGACGAGATGGCCGACCGCGTCCATGCCCAGCACCATCAGCGCGCGGGTCACGGTCGTGATGTTGCCGCCGAACGCCATGTACATCGCGGAGTTGGCGAGCCGCAGCACTTTCTGCGTCAGCGCGAAGTCGGACAGCACGACGCGCACGAGCGCGGTGAAGTCCAGGTCGTCGTTCTTCATCGCGGCCATGGTGGCGCGCAGCGATTCCGACAGCAGCGGGAAATCGCCCCGTTCGTTCATCCGGGCCCACAGCTTGTCGAGCAGCGCCGTCCGGGGCAGGTGTTCGGTGATTGACATACGGATCTGTTCGGTTCGCGGCGGCGGCGCGTCAGGCCGTCGCATGCAGGCGGAGCTGCTGCGCCTCGAAGCGCTGCGCCAGTTCCTCGGACGGCAGCGCCTGGCAGACGAGCCAGCCCTGGATATGGTTGCAGCCCATTTCGGTCAGCAGCTCGCGCTGCGCCTCGGTCTCGACGCCTTCGGCGACGAGTTCGAGGTCGAGCGTTTGCGCGAGGCCGACCACCGCCGACACGATCGCGCGGTCGTTGCGCGACGTCAACAGGTTCTCGACGAAGCTGCGATCGATCTTCAGCTTCGCGAGCGGGAAGCGCTGCAGGTAGGCGAGGCTCGAATAGCCGGTGCCGAAATCGTCGATCGCGAAGCGGATGCCGAGATCGGTCAGCTCCTCGAGCAGCCCCTTTGCATGCGCCGGATCGTGCATCAGCAGGCTTTCGGTGATCTCGAGCACGATGCGGCGCGGGTCGATGCCGGTCAGCGTGATCGCGTCGCGCACGCTCTGCGTGAAGCGCGGGTCGCGGAACTGCTGCGGCGACACGTTGACCGCGACGTATTGCAGCGCGAGGCCCTGGCGGTCCCATGCGACCAGTTGCATGCACGCGGCCTTCAGCACCCAGTTGCCGAGGTAGTTGATGAGGCCGATCGATTCCGCGAGCGGGATGAAGGTCGCCGGCGGCACGAGGCCGTGCACCGGATGGCGCCAGCGGATCAGCGCCTCGACGCCGACCACCGCGCCCGACTGGCTGCGCGTGATCGGCTGGAAGTGCAGCGAGAACTCGCCGTTGCGCACGCCGTCGTACAGGTCGGCTTCGAGCTTCAGGCGCTCGGCGTCGGCCGGATCGTCGATCGGCGTGTGGAACGCGAGCGCATTGCCGCCCGACGCCTTCGCCTGCTCGAGCGCGTGGTCCGCACGGCGCAGCAGCGGGCTGTGGTGCTGCGCGCGATGCGGCGCCGCGCGCTCGTCGGGATACAGCGCGATGCCGATGCTCGCGGACAGGTGCACGGGCTGCCCGTGGTACACGTACGGCTGCCGCACCGCGGCCTGCAGCCGGCGGCCGAGCGCGCCCGCGATGTCGCTCGCGAGTCCGCGGTCGGGCGCGGTGAACACCACCGCGAACTTGTCGCTCGCGACCCGCGCGAGCTGTTCCTGCGGCGCCATCAGCGCCTGCAGCCGCTGCGCGGTCTCGCGCAGCAGCGTGTCGCCGGCGTCGTAGCCGAGCGCGCGGTTGATCCGCTGGTAGTCGTCGAGGTCGAGCAGCACCAGCGCCGCGCAGGTGCCCGTCTCGTCGGCGGTCTGCTGCGCGCGCATCAGCGCCGGCACCAGCGCCGACAGGTTGTCGAGCCCGGTCATCGGGTCGTGGTGCATCTCGTAGGTGAGGCGCGCCTCGAGCGCGCGCCACGACGACACGTCGAACGCGGCGATCGCGAAGCCGTCGACGCCGTGGTGGCGGCTCTTCACCGCGCGCACCTCGACGTCGAGCGGGTAGGTGAGGGACTTGACGATGCACATCGTTGCCTTCTCGACCTGGCCGGAGCGCGACGCGCGCGCGAGCAGCTCTTCGAGCGTCGCGGTATCCTGTTCGGCGATCAGGTCGCGCAGCGTCAGCGTGTGCAGATAGTCGCGGTGATAGCCGATGAAGCGCAGGCTTGCATCGGACACGTAGAGAAAGCGCAGCTCGCGATCGACGTGGGCGAGGAAATCCACCGGGCCGACCGTCTGCTCCAGCCAGTTGCGCACGGTGTCGTCGCGACGCGGCGCGCCGGCGCGCGCGGGCATCAGCGCGCCGCCCGACCAGGCGAAGCGGCGCAGCGTATGCAGGGCGCTGCGCCAGGAGCCCTTGCGTGGCGTCTGTTTCCTGTTGGCTTCCATGTTTCTCGCTGACGTGAAGGGCTGGAACCGGTTGTCCGGAAGCAATAACGGCAAATTGCGCGAAATCTTTAATGCGCCGCCTGCATGGAAGCGGTTTCGCGCGACCGGATCGCTCGCGGGTGTTCGGCAGGCGAACGCCGGCGTGGCCCGCATCGAGGCTGACTTTATAAGAAATGAGGACGCAGATGAAGCGAAAACTGATGATGTGCGCCGCTGTGGCGCTGGTGGCAAGCCATGCGCTGACCGCGCAGGCGGAACTGAAGGCCGGCGACGCCGCGCCGGATTTCACGACGCAGGCGTCGCTGGCCGGCAAGACTTACACGTACGCGCTCGCCGACGCGCTGAAGAAGGGACCGGTCGTGCTGTATTTCTACCCGGCCGCGTTCACGAAGGGCTGCACGATCGAGGCGCACGCGTTCGCGGAGGCGGTCGACAGCTACAAGTCGTACGGTGCGACGGTGATCGGCGTGTCCTCCGACGATATCGGCACGCTGACGAAGTTCTCGGTCAGCGAATGCCGCAGCAAGTTCCCGGTGGCCGCCGACCCCGACGCGAAGATCATCCGCGCCTACGACGCGAAGCTGCCCGCGCTCGACCGCGCGAACCGCGTGTCGTATGTGATTTCGCCGGACGGGAAGATCCTGTACGAATACACGAGCCTGTCGCCGGACAAGCACGTCGAGAATACGCTCGCGGCCGTCAAGGCGTGGGCGCAGGCGCACCCGAAACAGTGACCGGCGCGGCGGCCGCCCCGTGGGGCGGCGCGCGCGGGCGTCAGGCGCGCAGCGCCTGCTCGATCGGCACGCCGCCGCCGACGAAGCCGATGGTCTTGCGCGAGATGCCGAGCTTGATCGCCTCGATCGCGGCCCACGCGACGTCCTGGCGCGACACCGGCGGCGCATGGTCGAGCCGTTCCTCGGTCAGCGCGATCTTGCCGATGCCGGGGCCGTCTTCGAGCGGGCCGGGGCGCAGGATCACGTAGTCGACGCCCGATGCGATCACGTGCTCGTCGCCTTCGCGTTTCATCTGCGAGTAGTGGCGCAGCGCGTCGGGGCCGCGTTCCGGCCAGTAGGCCGTCAGCGAACTGATCACGACCAGCTTCTGCACGTTGCAGGCGAGCGCGTAGTCGGCCGCGCGGCCGACCGCGTCGCGGTCGATCTGCTCTTCCTCGGCGGCGCCCTCCGACTCGGCCGAGCCGGCCGCGTAGATCGCGTGCGTGACACCCTGGAACGCGTGCGAGAAGTCGTCCTTCAGGTCGGCCTCGATCACTTTTGCGCCCGGCAGCGTGTAGCCGGGCCGGCGCACGAGCGCGGTGACCTCGAATTCCGACTGCTTGAGCAGCAGATCCGCGCAGGCCTGGCCGGTGCGGCCGGTCGCGCCAATCAGCAGTACCTTCGTCGTCATGAAACTGCTCCTTGATCGATGCGTCGTCGGTCCAGATGGGGACGGACGACCGATACTCAAGTGTATGTCGAATTGGCGCGGCGGCGGGTGGGGAAATGGGGGCGTACCGGCGAGGGCATACCGACGAGGGCGTACCGGCAGCGGAGAAGCCGGTAGCCTGCACGCGTAATGGGGGAATGGCCTGCCGACCGGCTATCATGTGCGCGACGCATTTTCTGCCGCTACGCGTTGCGACGCGTCGGCCAACCGGTTGGAGTACACATGGCATTACCCCTGGATAACGTCAGCATGGCGGTGTTCTGCGACTTCGAAAACGTCGCGCTCGGCGTGCGCGACGCGAAGTACGAGAAGTTCGACATCAAGCCGGTGCTCGAACGGCTGCTGCTGAAGGGCAGCATCGTCGTCAAGAAGGCCTATTGCGACTGGGATCGCTACAAGGGCTTCAAGGCGTCGATGCACGAGGCGAGCTTCGAGCTGATCGAGATCCCGCACGTGCGCCAGTCGGGCAAGAACTCGGCCGACATCCGGCTCGTCGTCGACGCGCTCGACCTGTGCTACACGAAGTCGCACGTCGACACCTTCGTGATCATCAGCGGCGACTCGGATTTCTCGCCGCTCGTGTCGAAGCTGCGCGAGAACGCGAAGAAGGTGATCGGGGTCGGCGTGAAGAAATCGACGTCGGACCTGCTGGTCGCGAACTGCGACGAATTCATCTTCTACGACGACCTCGTGCGCGAGCAGCAGCGCACGCTCGCGAAGCGCGAGCAGCAGCGGGCGGCCGGCAACGGCGGCGCGAAGCGGCCGGCCGACGAGCCGTCGCGCAAGCCCGAGCTGGAGGCGCGCAAGGCCGAGGCGATCGCGCTGGCGGTCGAGACCTTCGATGCGCTCGCGTCCGAGCGGGACGACGTCGGCAAGATCTGGGCGTCGGTGCTCAAGAGCGCGATCAAGCGCCGCAAGCCGGACTTCAACGAGTCGTACTACGGCTTCCGCGCGTTCGGCAACCTGCTCGACGAGGCGCAGGCGCGCGGCCTGCTCGAAGTCGGCCGCGACGACAAGTCGGGCGCGTTCGTGTCGCGGGCGCGCCAGCCCGTGGTGGCCGAGCACGTCGCGGTTGAGGCCGAGGCCGCTCCGGCGCAGCAGGGTGCGCGCCAGGCGGGGCCGGCCGGGCGCGAGCCGCGCCGGCGCGGTCGCGGGCGGCAGGACGAGCTGTTCGCGCACGAGGGCGAGCAGGGTGAAGTGGCCGAGGCGGCTGTCGTCGAGGCTGTCGAAGCCGACGTCGCGGAAGTGGACGTTGCCGAAGCCGCCGGGATCGCCGGCGAAGCGGCGGCTGTGCATGACGACACAAAGACCGCCCGCAAGCGCGCGCGCAAGAGCACGGCGAAGAAAACCGGCTCGAAGAAGGGCGGCGATGCGAAGCATGCCGGCCGGCATGCGGAGGCGAAGGCTGAAGCGGCCGCGCACGGCGACACGAAGCACGGCGACACGAAGCACGGCGACACGAAGCACGGCGGCGACAAGCATGCGGACGACACGCACGCGCACGGCAAGCATGCCGACGTGAAGCACGCCGCCGAACCGGCGGCCGGCGATCTCGGCGGCGGCGAAGCCGCAGCCGCGCAGCCGGCGCACGAGCCGGCCGAAGCGGCCGAAGCGGCTGCCGACGCGAAGCCGAAGAAACCGGCCCGCAAGGCGGCGCCCCGCGCGCGCCGGCCGCGCAAGACGGCCACCGCCGCCGAGTAACGGCGGCGCGCGACGATGGCCCGGCCTGCCCGGGCCCGCGATCACACAGCGGCCATGCCGGGCGCAGCCCGGGCTTCGGACGAAGCCCGGCGACGCGTGCCCGGCGCCATCCCGGCCGGCGCAACGCCGACTCGCCGGGGCCGCTAGCCGTTCAGCACGTACGGCCGCGTCATCACTTCGAGGAAATGGCCGTCCGGATCGTCGAAATACAGCCCCCGGCCGCCGTTGTGCCGGTAGATTTCGCCGGCCCGCTGCTTCGACGGATCCGCCCAATACGTCAGCTCGCGGTCGCGAATGCGCGCGAACACGCGGTCGAACGCCGTCTCGTCGATCAGGAACGCATAGTGCTGCGTCGCGATCGCGCCGCTGCGCTCGTAGAAATCGAGCGACACGCCGTTGTCGAGCTGCACGACCAGCATCGCCCCGAACGGGACCGGCGGCGGCAATTCCAGGAGGTCGGTGAGAAACCGGGTGGACGCGAGCTTGTCGCGGCACCAGACGATCGTATGGTTGAGCTGCACGTTCATGTTGTGTACCCCCGTGACGGGCGCGGCAGTGCGCATGGACACACCATAGACGATGCGGACGATGTCCGCCCGCGCTCAATGCGGATCGGCGGATCGGGAAGGCGGGCGCGCCCGCGCGTCCCGCCGCCGGTCACGGCCGGGCGCCGTCAGCTGCCCGCGACCGTCGCGCCGCCCGACGCGCCGCCGCCGCGGCGCTTGTCGACCCACACCCGCAGCCGGTCCATGTACAGGTAGACGACCGGCGTCGTATAGAGCGTCAGCACCTGCGACACGATCAGGCCGCCGGCGATCGCGATGCCGAGCGGCGCGCGCAGCTCGGCGCCGTCGCCGCTGCCGAACGCGAGCGGCAGCGCGCCGAGCAGCGCCGCCATCGTCGTCATCATGATCGGCCGGAAGCGCAGCCGGCACGCCTCGCGGATCGCGTCGAGCGACGACATCCCGCCGTTGCGCGTCGCGTCGATCGCGAAGTCGACCATCATGATCGCGTTCTTCTTCACGATGCCGATCAGCAGGATCACGCCGATCAGCGCGATGATGCTGAACTCGGTGCGGAACAGCAGCAGGCCGAGCAGCGCGCCGACGCCGGCCGACGGCAGCGTCGACAGGATCGTGATCGGGTGGATGTAGCTCTCGTACAGGATGCCGAGCACGATGTAGACGGCCATCAGCGCGGCGAGGATCAGGATCGGCTGGTCGTCGAGCGATTTCTGGAACGCCTGCGCGGTGCCCTGGAAGCTGCCGTGGATGGTCGGCGGCATGCCGATCTCGGCCATCGTCTGGTAGATCGCCTGCGTCGCGGTCGACAGCGACATGCCCGGCGGCAGGTTGAACGAGATCGTCGTCGCGACGAACAGCCCCTGGTGGTTGACCGACAGCGGCGTGGTGCTCGGCCCGAACGACGCGATCGCCGAGAGCGGCACCATCGTCGACTTCGACGTCGACACCGCCGCGCCCGACGACGCGCTCGACTTGCCGCTCGCCGCGATCGAGTTGAGCGCCTGGTTGCGCGCGGAATCGGACGCGATCGCGGCGGCGCTTTGCGTGGCCGTGCCGGCGCTCGACGTGCCGGCCCGCGTCGCGACGTAGGTGCCGGCCGCCGCGTTGGTCGTCTGCGCGCCGCTCGCGCTGCCGCCCGACGTGCTGATCCACACCTGGTTCAGCATCTCCGGGCTCTGCCAGTACTTCGGCGCGACTTCCATCACCACGTGATACTGGTTGAGCGGGTTGTAGATGGTCGACACCTGGCGCTGGCCGAACGCGTCGTACAGCGTGTTGTCGATCTGCGCGGGCTTGATGCCGAGCCGCGCGGCGGTCGCGCGGTCGATCGTGACCATCGCCTCGAGGCCGCCTTGCTGCTGGTCGGAGTTCACGTCGGTCAGCTCGGGGCGCTTCTGCAGCGCCTCGGTCAGCAGCGGCCCCCACTTGTACAGCTCGGTGCTCGAATCGCCGAGCAGCGTGAACTGGTATTGCGCGCTGCTCTGGCGGCCGCCGACGCGGATGTCCTGCGCCGCCTGCAGGAAGGTGCGCGCGCCCGCGACGTCGGCGAGCTTCGGGCGCAACTGCTGGATCACCTGGTCGGCCGACAGCTTGCGTTCGGTGCGGTCCTTCAGCGTGACGAACATGAAGCCCGAGTTGGTCTGCGTGCCGCCCGTGAAGCCCGCGACGCTCTTCACGTTCGGGTTGGCCTGCACGATGCGCATCATCTCCGAGAACTTCAGCTTCATCGCCTGGAACGACGTGCTCTGGTCGGCCTGGATGCCGCCGATCATCAGGCCCGTGTCCTGCTGCGGGAAGAAGCCCTTCGGCACGACGATGTACAGGTACACGTTCAGGCCGACCGTCGCGAGCAGGATCGTCAGGATCAGCAGCGGATGGCGCAGCGCCCACGACAGCGAGCGCTCGTAGCCGTGCTGCATGCGCGTGAAGCCGTGCTCGAGCCAGCGCGCGAAGCGGCCCTCGTCGCGCTTGTCGTGCGCCTCGCGCAACAGGCGCGCGCACATCATCGGCGTGACGGTCAGCGACACCGCGAGCGACACCGCGATCGCGAGCGACAGCGTCAGCGCGAATTCGCGGAACAGGCGCCCGACGATGCCGCCCATCAGCAGGATCGGCAGGAACACCGCGACCAGCGACAGGCTCATCGACAGCACCGTGAAGCCGACCTCGCGCGCGCCGTCGAACGCGGCCTGCAGCCGCGGCGTGCCGTTCTCGATGTGGCGCGAGATGTTTTCCAGCACGACGATCGCGTCGTCGACCACGAAGCCGGTCGCGACGATCAGCGCCATCAGCGACAGGTTGTCGATCGAGAAGCCGAGCAGGTACATCGCGCCGAACGTGCCGACGATCGAGATCGGCACCGCGACGCTCGGGATCAGCGTCGCGCGCCAGTTGCGCAGGAACAGGAACACGACCATCACGACGAGCCCGACCGCGATCAGCAGCGTGTGCTCGGTGTCGCGCAGCGACGCGCGGATCGTCGTCGAGCGGTCGAGCACCGGCGTCACCTCGATATCGGCGGGCAGCGCGGCGGTGAGCTTCGGCAGCGCCGTGCGCACGCGGTCGATCGTCTCGATGATGTTCGCGCCGGGCGAGCGGTACAGGATCACCAGCACCGCGCGCTTGCCGTTCGCGAGGCCGAGGTTGCGCAGGTCCTCGACCGAATCGACGACGTCCGACAGGTCGGCCAGCCGCACGGCCGAGCCGTTGCGGTAAGCGACGACGAGGTCGCGGTATTGCGAGGCCTGCGACGCCTGGTCGTTCGTATAGAGCTGGAAGCGCTGCGGGCCGAACTCGATCGCGCCTTTCGGGCTGTTCGCATTCGCGGACGCGAGCGCGGCACGCACGTCCTCGAGGCCGATCCCGTAATGGAACAGCGCGTGCGGCTCGAGCTCGACGCGCACCGCGGGGTTCGCGGAGCCGCTCACCGTCACCTGGCCGATCCCCTCGACCTGCGACAGCGACTGCTGCAGCACGGTCGACGCGGCGTCGTACAGCTTCGCCGGCGACGAGGTTTCCGACGTCAGCGACACGATCATGATCGGCGAGTCGGCCGGGTTCACCTTGCGGTAGGTCGGGTTGCTCTTCAGCGCGGCGGGCAGGTCGGCGCGCGCCGCGTTGATCGCCGCCTGCACGTCGCGCGCGGCGCCGTCGATGTCGCGGTTCAGGCCGAACTGCAGGATGATCCGCGCGTTGCCGACGGTGCTGGTCGACGTCATCTCGCTGACGTCGGCGATCGAGCCGAGATGCCGCTCGAGCGGGCTCGTCACGCTGGTGGCGACCGTCTCGGGGCTTGCGCCGGGCAGCGACGCCTGCACCGAGATGGTCGGGAAGTCGACCTGTGGCAGCGGCGACACCGGCAGCTTGATGAACGCGAACAGGCCCGCGAGCGCGACGCCGAGCGCGAGCAGCGTGGTCGCGACGGGGCGGGTGATGAAGGGGCGCGACAGGTTCATCGGTTACGCATCCGTGCGCGGGCCGGCCGCGGGGCCGCGGCGTTCGAACCAGCCGCGCACGCGGCGCGCGAGCGAATCGAAGCCGAGGTAGATCACGGGCGTGGTGAACAGCGTCAGCACCTGCGACACGATCAGGCCGCCGGCGATCGCGATGCCGAGCGGCTGGCGCAGCTCGGAGCCCGCGCCGGCGCCGACGATCAGCGGCACCGCGCCGAGCAGCGCGGCGAGCGTCGTCATCAGGATCGGCCGGAAGCGCAGCAGGCACGCCTGGTAGATCGCCTCGCGCGGCGGCTTGCCTTCCGCGCGCTCGGCCTCGAGCGCGAAGTCGATCATCATGATCGCGTTCTTCTTCACGATGCCGATCAGCAGCACGATGCCGATGATGCCGATGATGTCGAGGTCGTGCCCGGTGATCATCAGCGCGAGCAGCGCGCCGACGCCCGCCGACGGCAGCGTCGACAGGATCGTGATCGGGTGGATGTAGCTTTCGTACAGCACGCCGAGCACGATGTACATCGTGATGATCGCCGCGAGGATCAGGAACAGCTGGTTCGACAGCGACGCCTGGAACGCGAGCGCCGCGCCCTGGAAGCGGGTCTGGAACGACGCGGGCAGGGCGATCTCCTTCTCGGCTGCGTCGATCGCCTTGACCGCCTCGCCGAGCGACGCGCCGGGCGCGAGGTTGAACGAGATCGTCGTCGACGGGAACTGCGACAGGTGCGACACGAGCAGCGGCGACGGCCGCTCGTGGAACGTCGCGATCGACGCGAGCGGCACCTGGCCGCCGCCCGCGGACGGCAGGTAGATGTTGTTCAGCGAGTCGGTGTAGTGCTGCATCTGCGGCTCGGACTCGAGGATCACGCGGTACTGGTTCGACTGCGTGAAGATCGTCGACACGATGCGCTGGCCGTACGCGTCGTACAGCGCGTTGTCGACGGTCGCGGGCGTGATGCCGAAGCGTGCGGCGCTCGCGCGGTCGATCTCGACGTACACCGACTGGCCGCCGTTCTGCAGGTCGGTCGCGACGTCGGCGAGCGACGGCTCCTGCTTCAGGCGCGACACGAGCTTCGGCACCCAGGTCGCGAACTCGTCGTTGTTCGGGCTCGTCAGCATGAACTGGTACTGCGTCGGGCTGACCGTCGAGTCGATCGTCAGGTCCTGCACCGACTGCATGTAGAGCGAGATGCCAGGCACGTGCGACACGCGCTGCTGCAGGTCGCGGATGATCTCGGCCGCGGTTTCCTTGCGCTCGTCGCGCGCCTTCAGATTGATCAGCATCCGGCCGCTGTTCAGCGTGATGTTGGTGCCGTCGACGCCGATGAACGAGGTCAGGCTCTCGACGTTCGGATCCTTCAGGATCTCCGCCGCGAGCTGCTGCTGGCGCTCGGCCATCGCGCCGTACGAGATCGACTGCGGCGCCTGCGTGATCGCCTGGATCACGCCGGTGTCCTGCGACGGGAAGAAGCCCTTCGGGATCAGCACGTACAGCAGGCCTGTCAGCGCGAGCGTCAGCACCGCGACGACGAGCGTCGAGCGCTCGCGGTTCAGCACCCATTCGAGCGCGACCGCGTAGCGCGCGATCACCCAGTCGATCGCCTGGTGCACGCGCGCCTCGAAGCGGTGGCTCTCGGGCGGCGGCGAGTGGCGCAGCAGCTTCGCGCACATCATCGGCACGAGCGTGAGCGACACGATCGCCGAGATCACGATGGTCACCGCGAGCGTGATCGCGAATTCGTGGAACAGCCGCCCGACCACGTCGCCCATGAACAGCAGCGGGATCAGCACCGCGATCAGCGACACCGTCAGCGAGATGATCGTGAAGCCGATCTGCTTCGAGCCCTTCAGCGCGGCCTCGAGCGACGAATCGCCTTCCTCGACGTAGCGCGCGATGTTCTCGATCATCACGATCGCGTCGTCGACGACGAAGCCGGTCGCGATCGTCAGCGCCATCAGCGACAGGTTGTTCAGCGAGAAGCCGGACAGGTACATCACCGCGAGCGTGCCGATCAGCGACAGCGGCACGGACAGGCTCGGGATGATCGTCGCGTAGACGTTCGCGAGGAACAGGTACATCACCAGCACGACCAGCGCGACCGCGACGCCGAGCTCGAACTGCACGTCGCGCACGGCCGCGCGGATCATCGTCGTGCGGTCGGTGACGATGCGCACGTCGAGCGCGCCGGGCAGCGATTCCTGCAGCTTCGGCAGCTGCGCCTTGATCGCGTCGACCGTCTGGATCACGTTCGCGCCCGGCTGGCGCTGCACGTTCAGGATGATCGCGGGCTCGGCATCGACCCACGCGCCGAGCTTGGTGTTCTCCGAGCCGGCGACGATCTTCGCGACGTCGGTCAGCATCACCGGCCGGCCGCCTTTATACGCGACGACGGCGTCCTGGTACTGGTCGGCGCTCGTCAGCTGGTCGTTCGCGTTGATCGTGTACGCGCGCGTCGGGCCGTCGAAGTTGCCCTTCGGCGTGTTGACGTTGAGGTTCGAGATGGTCGTGCGCAGGTCGTCGAGGTTCAGCCCGTACTGCGCGAGCGCGGTCGGGTTCGCCTGGATCCGCACGGCCGGCCGGTTGCCGCCCGACAGGCTGACGAGGCCGACGCCCGCGACCTGCGAGATCTTCATCGCGAGCCGTGTGTCGGCGAGATCCTGCACCTGCGTGAGCGGCAGCGTCTTCGACGTGACGGCGAGCGTCAGCACCGGCGCGTCGGCCGGGTTGACCTTCGCGTAGATCGGCGGCGCGGGCAGGTCGGACGGCAGCAGGTTGCCGGCCGCGTTGATCGCGGCCTGCACTTCCTGCTCGGCGATGTCGAGCGGCAGGTCGAGGTTGAACTGCAGCGTGATCACCGATGCGCCGGCCGAGCTCTGCGACGACATCTGGTTCAGCGACGGCATCTGCCCGAACTGCCGCTCGAGCGGCGCGGTGACCGACGACGTCATCACTTCGGGGCTCGCGCCGGGGTAGAAGGTCTGGACCTGGATGGTTGGGTAGTCGACCTGCGGCAGCGCCGCGAGCGGCAGGAAGCGCAGCGCGACGAGGCCGGCCAGCAGGATCGCGGCCATCAGGAGCGCGGTGCCGACCGGCCGGAGAATGAAGATGCGGGACGGATTCATCGAACGGCCTGCGGGTTATCGGGCCGGCGCCTGCGATGCGCCGCCGTGATGCTGGCCGCGGTGCGCGCCCTTGGTGCCCGACGCACCGGAAGCCGCGCTCGCGCCCTTCGGCTTGTCGGCCGGGATCGTGATCTTCGCGCCTTCGCGCAGGCGGTCCGACCCGTCGGTGACGACCCGCTCGCCCACCGCGATGCCGTCGGTGATGCTGGTGCGCTCGCCGTCGACCGGGCCGATCTTGACCTTGCGCACCGTCACCGTGTTGTCCGGCTTGACGACGTAGACGAACTGGCCGATCGAGCCGGTCAGCACGGCCGCGGTCGGCACGATCGTCGCGTCGCGCACGACGTCGACGAGCAGCCGCGTGTTGACGAACTGATTCGGGAACAGCAGCCCGCCCTGGTTTGCGAAGGTCGCGCGCAGCTTGACGGTGCCGGTGGACGTGTCGATCTGGTTGTCGAGCGTCGCGAGCGCGCCGGTTTCGAGCGGCACCGTGTTGTTGCGGTTGTACGCGGTGACCGACAGCTTCTGCCCGGCGTTCACCTGCTTGAGGATCTGCGGCAGGTTGTCCTCGGAGGTGGTGAACAGCACGCTGATCGGCTGGATCTGCGTGATCGCGACGAGGCCGTTCGTGTCGCCCGGCGTCACGTAGTTGCCGGGGTCGACCTGGCGCAGGCCGACGCGGCCCGACACCGGCGCGGTGATGCGCGCGTACACGAGGTTCAGCTTCGCGGAATCGATCGCGGCCTGGTCAGTCTTCACCGTGCCTTCGTATTGCTTGACGAGCGACGCCTGCGTGTCGACCTGCTGCGACGCGATCGAATCCTGCGCGAGCAGCGTCTGGTAGCGCTTCAGGTCGAGGCGGGCGGTCGCGAGGAGCGCCGTGTCGCGCGCGTGCGTGCCTTCGGCGTTCGCGAGCGCGTTCTGGTACGGGCGCGGGTCGATCTGCGCGAGTACGTCGCCTTTCCTGACGAGCTGGCCTTCCTGGAACGCGACCGACTGCAGGTAGCCGGACAGCTGCGTCTTGACGGTGACGTTCGCGAGCGGCGTCACGGTGCCGAGCGCGGACAGCACGACCGGCATCTCGCCGCGCGTCGCGGTCGCGACCTGGACCGGCTGCGGGATGTTCGCCATCGCGGCCGGGCCGCCGCGGCCGTGCCGGCCGCCGCCCGCGTCCGCGCCGGGCTTGCTGGCGGGCGCGCCGCTCCACGGATGCCACCACAGCAGGCCGCCGGCCACGGCGAGCGCGAGCGCGCCGAGCATCAGCTTGCGCGCAGGCGTCGCGCGGCGGGGAGGCGGGCGCGGGTTCGTGCGCGGGGCGGGCTTTGTTGGTTGTCCATCGGTTCGGTCTGGAAGCGGCGGCGTGCCGAGAAGCGGGCGGCGAATCGGGCAGTGACTCGAGCCGTGAATCGGCCTGCGAAGCGGGCTGCGCGTAAGCATGCGGCGTCAGGCGGGCCGGCCCGGCCCCGGCCTGCGCGGGAAAAGAACGATGCGCACCGCGAAGGCGGCGCGACGATGGGCATGATGCTACGTCCCGTCCCCGTTACAGTCCAGCGGTCTATCTTTCAACGGGTTACGGTCGTTACAGAACGCGACGGACCGCGCGCGGGAGGCGCGCGAGAGTGCGTTACGCGCGGCTGCGCCGGGCCGGCGCGCCGCCGATTTCACGCGTGATCTTCGCGATGCATTCGTGCAGCGCGGGCACCACGTGCTCGGCGAGCCATTCGGGCGGGCATTGATGCGCGGCGCCGCCGCAATTCACCGAATAGCACTGGCCAGACGGCCCGACGAAACCCGCGGCGACCGCGTTCAGGCCCTCGCGCCATTCGCCGATCGCGATCGTGTGGCCGTCGCGCTCCGCCTCGTCGAGCGCCGGGTTGAGCCGCGCGAACACGTGCGGCCAGTCGTCGCCGGCGGCGGCCCGCAGTGCGTCGATCAGCGCGCGGCGGTCATCCGCGTCGAGCGCGGCGAGATACGCGCGGCCGACCGCGGTGCGCGCGATGTCCATCCGCGAGCCGATCTCGAGCCGCGTGACGAGCACCGCCGAGCGCGGCCGGATCACGTCGATCGCGACCATGTCGAGCCGGTCGCGCACCGCGAGGTGCACGGACAGCGACGTGCGTTCGGCCAGCTCGATCATGAACGGCCGCGAACGCGCGCGGATGTCGAAATTGCGCAGGAAGCCATGGCTCAGCTCGAGCACCGACGCGGTCAGCACGAAGCGCTCGCTGTCGGGCAGCTGGAACAGGAAGCCGGCGCTGACGAGCGTCGCGGTGATCCGCGACACGGTCGGCTTCGGGATGCCGGTCAGTTCGGTCAGCTCGCGGTTGCTCACCGGCGCGTCGGCGGCGGCAATGCGCCGCAGCACGGCCAGGCCGCGCGCGAGCGCGGTAATCTCGTCAGGGGACGAATCGCGTTCGCGGGGAGCAGAAGGGTTCACAGGTGTCGACACGAGGGATTCTCTCAATTTCCGAAACTTGATTTCAATTTTGTTGGATTTGTAGGATGATTGTCAAAGGATGCGTGTTATCCGGGCAAACCGTTCACGAGATGAGATTTTACGGGTTCACCCTTGGTTTATTAGGAAAACGCTGAAGCTTGCGACACTGTAAACCGGATGGGCGGGTGCAAATACCGCTTGACTTGTCGGGCGGAAACAGAAAGAATGTCTCACGTTTTCGAAACATCGTTTCAAGAGTTTAACCGGCAACGATGTTTCGCGCAGTCTCTCAGGTTCTAGCACGGCCCTCGGAATGGCTAGAACTTTTTTAGCGCCACGGTCTCCGTGGCGCTTTTTTTCGTCCGTACGCCGCGCTGCGACGCGCCATATCCGTGTGCGGACCGCATTATCCCCCATCCCGAAATCGACCCGCGCGCACGCGCGCTGCCGGCGCACGCGCAAAAAAAACGCGATGCCCGCTGGGGCATCGCGCGTAAGACGGCGTGGAGCCGACGAATGAAACGTGATGAAGAAACCGGGGCGGCGCCGAGCGTCAGGCCTTCGCGAGCTTGATGCTCGTCGGCTCCGCCGTCAGGTAGCCGACGCTCGCGCCGAAGCGGTCCTTGAAGTTCGCGCGCACGAGCGGGTCGAGCGTCGGCTTGACCTTGTCGTGCAGCGGCGATTCCCAGTCACCCGCGTGCTGGAAGTTGCTCATGATGTAGGTCCAGCCGTTGATTTCGTCGACCGCGTGCAGGCCCGTCGATTCGGCGCCGGCCGGGCAGGACAGCACGCGCACGAGCGCCTTCGTGTCGACGTTGTACGCCCACAGGAAGTTGGTCACGTGCATGCCCGAGTCCTCGCCGATGAACAGCGTGCGCAGCTTTTCCGAGAACTTCAGGTTGTCCGGGTTCGCGACCTTGTCCGGGTTCGCGAGGTTGCCGAGCGCGTCCGCGGCGGCGAGATCCTCGCCGACCAGCGCGGCCGGCGCGGCCATGTCGACCGGCACCCACTCGCTGTCGATCGCGGCGCCCGACGTGTCGCGCTGGCCGCCCTTGAGGTTCAGCGCATAAGTCGCGCCCGCGGCGATCTTCTTGTCGACCGCGACGTCGCGCGACGCCGCGTTGCCCTTGACCATCGACGTCTCGATCCGCGACATCGCCGTGTAGACGATCTTGTCCTTCGCGTTCACCGTCGTGCCTTCGAGCTTCGTGAAGCCCATGCTGCCGCCGATCAGCGCCGCGTAGCGGTGCGTCTCGAGGAACGCGGCCGCCTTTTCCATGCCCGGCTTCACGCGGATCCAGTTGAACTTGCCGCCGAAGTGGACCTTCGTGAAGCTCGCGTCGGCCGGATCGGTCGTCGCCACGTCCATGATGTCCGATGCCTTCAGCGTGTTCGCGAGCGCTTCGATCTCGCTGCTCGTCGCGTGGCCGATCTTGATCCACGTCAGCGTCGCGCTGCCCGCGCCGGCCGACGACGTCTG
Organism: Burkholderia sp. SRS-46; assembly: GCF_004343775.1. Classification (GTDB taxonomy): domain Bacteria; phylum Pseudomonadota; class Gammaproteobacteria; order Burkholderiales; family Burkholderiaceae; genus Burkholderia. The sequence continues at coordinate 489,427 of NZ_PTXL01000001.1, forward strand.
CGTCCACTTCGCGACGTACAGCGTGCCGGCCGACAGGTCGGCCGCCTTGTCGGCGATGAACATGAACAGGCCGCCGTTGGTCGCATCGTCGCCCATCATCACGGTGCGCTGGTCCGGCAGCACCTGGATCAGCTCGTGCGAGATGCGGCCGAGGCAGTAGTGCTTCTTCACCGTGCCGGTGCCGTCAGGGTTCACGGTGATCTCGGGCAGGTGGCCGTAGTGGTACGGGTTCGCCTTCGTCTCGTCGCCGAACGTGTTCTTGCTGAATGCCTTGAACTGCGCATCGGTCGCGGCCTTCGTCGCGTCCGGTTCGTATTCCTCGCTCGACAGGTGCGTGCCCCACGGCGACAGGCTCGCGCCGCAGGTGATCCACAGGCCGTGCGCCTTCGACGTGTCGACGTTGTGGTACTTGACGAGCTTCAGCGCGCCGGTGGCCGGGTCCTGGTCGAGCGTGAGCACCGCGATCGGCGACGGCAGCTGGCCGTACTGCGACACGCTCGCCTGGTCGCGCGTCGTGTATTCGAACTGCACGACCGCGAACACCGTGTTGCCCTTCACGCCGGCCACGCTGGCGTTCTTCAGCGTCAGCAGCGAGCTGCCGTCCGGGCAGTCCGAATAGAACTGGCGCTCCTTGCCCGCGACCGAGCGGTCGATGATCGGCTGGTTGTTGATGTCGTAGTAGCCGCCCGCGAGGATCGTGCCGCCCTTGCCGTCCGGCACCAGGTCGCCCGTCACGAAGAACGGCTTGTACGCGAGCTTGTAGTTGCTCGACGTGCCGTCGACGAAGGAGACCGACAGCGTCGAGCCGACCGTCGTCGTGGCCATGGCTGCCGCGTTGGCGAGCGTGGGTGCCGCCATCGGCGTGAACGTCGCCGCGGCGAACGCGGCGGCGGCGGGCGTCGACGCGGGATTGTCGTCGCCGCCGCAACCCGTCAGCAGGGCGGGCAGCGCGAGCCCGGAGAGCGGCAGCATGGGCGCGCCGGCGAGGATCTTCAGGGCGTGACGACGGGAAGCATTGGGCAACGCGGGCATGTGGTGTCCAGTTTCGGTTGTTGGAAGAATGTCGCCTTCGCATGGCTTGCGATCGCAAGCTGTACGAAGGTGAATTGAAAACTGGACAGAAGTTTAGGGACGCTCGATGAAAGTTTTTTGAATTGAAGTTGTAGGGTTGTCGAGCGTCCGTTCGAATCTCAATCGCGCTCGGGCGTCGCCGAGATGCGATGGATCGACAGGTCGGCGCCGTCGAATTCGGCCTCGCGGTCGAGGCGCAGGCCGACCGTTGCCTTCAGCGCACCGTAGACGAGCGTGCCGCCGGCCAGCGCGATCGCGATGCCGCCGAGCGTGCCGAGCAGCTGCGACATGAGCGACACGCCGCCGAGGCCGCCGAGCGCGGGCAGCCCGAACACGCCGGCCGCGAGGCCGCCGAGGGCGCCGCACATCCCGTGCAGCGGCCAGACGCCGAGCACGTCGTCGATGCGCCACTTGTTCTGCACGCAGGTGAACATCGCGACGAACAGCGCGCCGGCCGCCGCGCCGGTCGCGAGCGCCCCGATCGGGTGCATCACGTCGGAGCCCGCGCACACCGCGACGAGCCCCGCGAGCGGGCCGTTGTACGTGAAGCCCGGGTCGTTGCGGCCCGCGAACCACGCGGCGAGCGTGCCGCCGACCATCGCCATCAGCGAGTTCAGCGCGACGAGGCCGCTCACCTTGTCGAGCGTCTGCGCGCTCATCACGTTGAAGCCGAACCAGCCGACCGCGAGCACCCACGCGCCGAGCGCGAGGAACGGGATGTTCGACGGCGGGTGCGCGGCGATCCGGCCGTCGTTGCCGTAGCGGCCGTGGCGCGCGCCGAGCAGCAGCACCGCGGGCAGCGCGATCCAGCCGCCGAACGCGTGCACGACGACCGAGCCCGCGAAATCGTGGAACGGCGCGCCGAACGCATGCGTGAGCCACGCCTGCACGCCGAAGCGCTCGTTCCACGCGATGCCTTCGAAGAACGGGTAGAGGAAGCCGACGATGATCAGCGTCGCGACGAGCTGCGGATTGAACTTCGCGCGCTCGGCGATGCCGCCGGAGATGATTGCCGGAATCGCCGCGGCGAACGTCAGCAGGAAGAAGAAGCGCACCAGCGCGTAGCCGCTGTGCTGCGACAGCGTGCCGATGTCGTCGAAGAACTCGACGCCGTACGCGATCGTGTAGCCGATGAAGAAGTACGCGATCGTCGACACCGAGAAATCGACCAGGATCTTCACGAGCGCATTGACCTGGTTCTTGCGGCGCACCGTGCCGAGCTCGAGAAACGCGAAGCCCGCGTGCATCGCGAGCACCATGACGGCGCCGATCAACAGGAACAGCGTATCGACGCCGGATTTCAGACTATCCATTCCGAGGCTTCCTTGCGCAAAAAACGGGCAAGGAACGCAAAAATCGAGCCAAGCTGGTGAATGCTTGCGTGGAATTGGTGCGGCGTGCCGCACGGCGCGGCATGCCGGCGGTGCATGGGCGCACCGTGGCGCGGCGGCGGCGATCGCGGGAGGAACGTGCTCGCACGCGCATGGTGCGACGTGTGCTGATCTGGTGCGTTCGAGGTGCGGGATGGTGCGCCGCCTGCGCCGCCGCGCACCGGCCTGGCGCGTCAGGCGCGCGTAAACAATGCGCGGGGGCGGCGCAGCCGCAGCGCGCACGCCGACCAGTACGCGGCGACCGACGCGAGCCCGAGCGCGGCGAATGCGATCGCCGCGAAGCCCGCCGGCGACACATCGCCGCCGTCGCTGATCAGGATGCCGCGCACGACGATCAGCGCGGCCGTCCAGAAGCCCAGGATCGCCTGCGACATCAGGCGGGCGGATTCGATGCGGCGCTGGCGGCCGATATCGGGCGGATGGCGCGGATGCGGCGCGCGCAGGCACAGGAACAGGCTGGCGGCCATCAGGGCGGCCAGGGCGATGAGCCAGTTGACGAGGAAATTCATGGGCGTCGGGATGCAGGCGAGGCAGGTTGAAGCTGCGTCACTTTAGAGGGATCGCAAGCGCGTTTAAATCAGACGAATCAGAAATTGAAAGCAATTCTTGCGATTGACGAATGTGGCGCAGGCATCGCGGTATCATCGTCGCCGGTTTAACCAAGGCGGCCGTGCGACACGCGGCCAAGACATGCTGATGAAGATGAAGAAATGGCCGGTGGGAGGCGGGCGCGGGCCCGCGCTGGCGGCGGTCGCCGCATGCGCGGCGCTGCTGCTCGCGGGATGCGAGAAGCAGGACGCGCCGGCCCCGCAAGCCGATACGGCCGCGAGCGCGGCCGCCGACGTCGCGAAGCACGCGACGCAGGCGATCGACCAGATGGCGAGCACGGTCAACCAGCAGCTCGGCGTCGCGAAGGCGGGCATCGCGTCCGCGGCGTCGGCCGTGCCGCCGCTCTCCGCGAGCGGCCTCGCGTCCGCCGCGCAGGCGCAGTTCGATGCGGCCGCGTCCGCGGTGGTTGCCCACGCCGCGTCCGAGGCCGGCGCGCGGATCGCGGAGGCCGGCCGCAAGCTCCAGCAATGGAGCCAGCAGGGCGCATCCGCCCCTGCGCCGGCAAGCGGGCGCTGATCGGCGCTTGCATGATCCCGAAAATGTAATTATTATGGTTACACAAGTTGCCGACCGTAGTCGGGGCCGGCGACGCCGAGTGAGTCACGAATGAATACCAGCAGTCGATTCGCGTTTGCCGTGCACGTGCTGGCCTTGCTGTCGATGCAGGAAGGCATGCCGTTGTCGTCCGACATGATCGCCGGCAGCGTGAACACGAACCCGGCGCTGATCCGCCGGCTCTTGTCGATGCTGGCGGCCGCCGGGCTGACGACGTCGCAGCTCGGCGCCGGCGGCGGTGCGCTGCTGGCCCGCGAGCCGGGCAGCATCACGCTGCTCGACGCCTATCGGGCGGTCGACGACGCACAGCTGTTCGCGCTGCACCGCGAGGCGCCGAATCCCGCGTGTCTCGTCGGGCGGCACATCCAGGGCGCGTTGATCGACTACATCGGCGATGCGCAGCGTGCGATGGAAGCGTCGCTGGCCAGCCGCACGCTGCTTGACGTGACGGCTGACATGCTGACATCCGAGCAGCGTCACCTGCATCCGGCCGACGCAGGTTGAGGGCCGGCCGGACGGAAGGGCAGTGAGCCGGGCGACGCGATAGCGGCGGCCGGCGCAGCGGGGTGGATCGCCCCGCATTTTTTCGGCCTTATTTGTAACTGTAGTAATTACATATTTTTTACTGGAGAATCGACATGACGCAACCTACCTTGAACATCGCACTGTTCGGCGCCACCGGCATGATCGGCTCGCGCATCGCCGCCGAGGCCGCCCGACGCGGCCATCGCGTGACGGCGCTGTCGCGCACGCCGGGCGCGGGCGGCAACGGCATCACCGCGAAGGCCGCCGACCTGTTCGATCCGGCCAGCATCGCGGCCGCGCTGCCGGGCCACGACATCGTCGCAAGCGCGTACGGCCCGAAGCAGGACGATGCGGCGAAGGTCGTCGCGGCCACTCGCGCGCTCGTCGAGGGCGTGCGCCAGGCGGGCCTGAAGCGGCTCGTCGTGGTGGGCGGTGCGGGGTCGCTCGAAGTCGCGCCGGGCAAGCAGCTCGTCGATACCGACGGCTTTCCGGACGCCTACAAGCCGGTCGCGCTCGCGCACCGCGACGCGCTCGACTACCTGCGCACCGTCGGCGATCTCGACTGGACGTTCTTCGCGCCGGCCGCGCTGATCGCGCCGGGCGAGCGCACGGGCGCGTTCCGCACCGGCGTCGGCGCGCTGATCGTCGACGCGAACGGCAACAGCAAGATCTCGGCGGAAGACTACGCGGTTGCGTTCGTCGATGCGCTCGAGCAGGGCAGCTTCGTGCGCGAGATCGCGACCGTCGCGTACTAAGCTGCGCGGCCGGCGGCAAGTGGCGGATGAGGCGCCCGCCAGCCCGTTTTGGCGGGGCCGCCGCCGCTTGCGGCTACACTAGGCGGTCCGTGCTACCCCAGACAGGATCGCAGTTTGCTTTCGTTCTCCTTGCAATTTCTGGGCTGGGCCTCGATGGCCTGCTGTCTCGTATTGCTGTTCCGCCGCGTCGCGACGGGCGGGCCGCTCCGGCCCCGACTTTCATCCGGCATCGTCGTGCTCGGCGCGGCGCTCGCGTGCGCGCAGCCGGCAGCGGCCGCGACCGTGCCCGGACTCGCCACCTTCCAGAAGCTGATGACCCCCGCCGTGGCCGATGCGCCCGCGTCGGCGGCTTCGGGCGCGGCCGCATCGGGTGCCGCGGCGGCATCGGCGCCGTCGCCGGCGAGCGCCGCCGAGATCGCGCAGTCGTTCAACGCGGTGATCCGCATGCTCGACAACGACCGGCAGCGCACTGCACTCGTGTCGCAGCTCAAGGCGCTGCGCGACGTCGCGCAGACCGCGCAGGCGGCGTCCGCCGCATCGGCTGCGTCGGCCGCGAACGCCGGCTTGTGGGGCGCGATCGCATCCGGCATGGCGTCCGTCGAATCCAGCATGAAGCAGGGCGATTCGCCCGTGCGTTACTGGTGGGGCCGTTTCAACGCGGCCGGCAACGAGCTGTACACGATCATGAGCGGCCACGGGCCCGATTCGTTCGGCAGGGTGCTGCTCGACTTCGCGCTGCTGCTCGTCGGCTGGGGCGCGTGCGCGGTCGTGCTGATCGCGATCCAGCAGCGGCTCGCCGCGCGGCTCGGCGTGGCGATGAAGCTGAATCCGAACCCGAGCGCGCACGAGATGCTGATGTTCGCGCTGCGCCGCGTCGGCCCGTGGATCATCGCGTTCGCGCTCGTGCTGACGATCGCGCGCAACCTGCCGGAATCGCTCGGGCGCACCGTCGCGCTGGTGATCGCGTACGCGATCGTCGCCGGTTCGGTGTTCGCGGCGCTGTGCCTGATCATGTTCGCGCTGTTCAGCGCCGGCCACCGCCGCGCGGCGGGGCGCGTGCTGATCGAGCGGTCGTGGCGCCTGCTGCGCGTGATCGGCGCGTTCGGCGCGCTCGGCGACGCGTTGCTCAACTACGATGTCGGGCACCAGCTCGGCACCAATCTCGCGGGCCTGGTCGCGACGGTCGCGAACATGGCGGCGGCCACGCTGTGCGCGTATTTCGCGCTCGCGTACCGGCGCCCGGTCGCGCACCTGATCCGCAACCGCAGCTACGCGCAGCGCACGGGCCATCGCGCGACCACCGAGATGGCCGAATTCGCCGCGTGGCTGTGGCCGGTGCCGGTGCTGCTGCTCGCGTTCGCCGCGGTGTTCGGCACGCTCGCGGGCAGCCATACGTCGTCGAACCTGCTGCAGACGTCGATCGTCACCGCGCTGCTGCTCGTGCTCGCCTTCTTCCTGTCGGCGGTCGTGCTGCGCATCACGCGGCCGAACCCGGCGCACCGCCGCGTGCGGCGCAACCAGTCCGCGTATATCGCGCGGCTCGTGCGCTTCGCCGGTTCGCTCGCGACGCTGTTCGTCTGGCTCGGCTACTTCGAGCTGACGTCGCGGCTGTGGGGCATCTCGATCGCGCGCATCGTCGAGCACAGCGTGGCCGCGCGCGGCATCGCGCAGGCGATGTCCGCGATCGTCGTCACGTGGTTCGTGTCATGGCTTGTGTGGATCATCGTCGATACGGCGATCCAGGAGGCGCTCAACTCGGCCGCCGCGCGGCGCGGCCGCAATCCGAGCGTGCGCGCGCGTACGATGCTGCCGCTCGTGCGCAACGTCGTGTTCGTCACGATCATCACGGTCGCGGCGATCGTCACCGCGGCGAACCTCGGCATCAACGTGACGCCGCTGCTCGCCGGCGCCGGCGTGATCGGCCTCGCGGTCGGCTTCGGCGCGCAGTCGCTCGTGTCCGACCTGATCACGGGGCTGTTCATCATCGTCGAGGACACGATCTCGGTGGGCGACTGGATCGACGTCGACGGCGGCCACGCGGGCACCGTCGAGCACCTGTCGATCCGCACCGTCCGGCTGCGGGACGGGCAGGGCGCGCTGCACGCGATTCCGTTCTCGCAGATCAAGATCGTCAAGAACCTGTCGCGCGACTTCGGCTGCGCGGTGTTCGAAGTGCGCGCGCCGCTGTCCGCCGACGTCGACGCGCTCACGCGGCTGATCCATGATGCGGGCTCCGACCTGTGGAGCGACTTCGCGGTGCGGCGCCAGATGCTCGGCGGCGTCGAGGTGTGGGGGCTCGACCGTTTCGAGCCGAACTGGCTGATCGTCAAGGGCCAGATTCGCACGCAGCCGCTGCAGCAGGCGACCGTGATGCGCGCGTTCAATGCGTGCGTGAAGGCGAGGATGGAAGCGGCGGGCATCGAGATCCCGGTGCCGCAGATGCAGGTGGTGTCGCCGCCGGAGCACGGCGCGGCGGAAGGGCAGGTGACGGCGGCCGGCGAGAACGGCGCGGCCAATGAGGCGACGGTGGTGCCGGTCAAGCCGGCGGCCGGGGTGCAGGCGGCTCCGGCGTCGTCTTCGGCCGCGCGCGACGGTCGCGGCGCGACTTGAGCCCGGCGCGGCCGCGCATGTCGGTATTTATCCCGGTCGACGCGCGCTGACGGTTTCCATATTGTTCCCCTGGATGCTATGTGCATAGAATAAATTTCTATCGAGAAAGGGCCGGGGAAATGGATGCCATCGATCGCAAGCTGCTGGAGCTGTTGCAGGCGGATGCCACGCTGCCGATTGCGGAGCTCGCGCAACGCGTGAACCTGTCGCAGACGCCGTGCTGGAAGCGCGTGCAGCGGCTCAAGGAGACGGGCGCGATTCGCGCGCAGGTCGCACTGTGCGACCCGCGCAAGCTGGGCGTCGGCACGACGGTGTTCGTCGCCGTGCGCACCAACCAGCACACCGAGGAGTGGGCGCAGCGCTTCACGCTGGCGGTGCGCGACATGCCCGAAGTCGTCGAGGTGTACCGGATGAGCGGCGAGACCGATTACCTGCTGCGCGTCGTGGTCGCGGGCATCGACGACTACGATCGTGTCTACAAGCAGCTGATCCGCGCGGTGCCGCTGTTCGACGTCAGCTCGTCGTTCGCGATGGAGCAGATCAAGTACTCGACCGCGCTGCCCGTGCGCGACGTCGCCGAGCCGGCGTAACGCGCCGGTGCGACGCGCGCCGCCGGCTCAGCGGCCGCGCGCGAGTGCGCGGGCGCGTTCGTCGGCGAGCGCGTCGCGGCGCACGAAATCGGCGACGAATGCGCTGGCCGGCGCGTGGTGCAGCGCGTACGGCGTATCCCATTGCGCGAGCCGCCCCTGCTGCATCACGCCGATGCGGTCGGCGATCGCGAACGCTTCCGCCTGGTTGTGCGTGACGAGGATCGCCGTGTGGCCGGTGCGCTTCAGGATGTCGCGCAGCTCGAACGCGAGGCGCTCGCGCGTATCGACGTCGAGGTTCGAGAACGGTTCGTCGAGCAGCAGCAGTTCCGGCGACGGCGCGAGCGCGCGGGCGAGCGCGACGCGCTGCTGCTGGCCGCCGGACAGCTCGTGCGGATAGGCACCGGCGGCATCCGCGAGGCCGACGAGCGCGAGCAGCTCGGCCACCCGCGCGCGCCGTTCGGCCGCCGGCCGCCGCCGCAGGCCGAACGCGACGTTGTCCGCGGCGCTCAGGTGCGGGAACAGCGCGTAATCCTGGAACATCATGCCGATGCGCCGCCGCTCGGGCGGCACGTCGACCGACGGCGACGCGACACTTGCGCCGTCCAGCACGATGCGGCCCGCGCGCACCGGCTCGAAGCCGGCGATCGCGCGCAGCACGGTGGTCTTGCCGCAGCCGGACGCGCCGAGCAGGCAGCCGATGTCGCCACGGGGCAGCGCGAGGCTGAGCCCGTCGACCACCGTGCGGCGGCCCTGCGGCGTGTCGTAGGCGAGGGTGAGGGCGTCGAGTTCGAGCAGGTTCACAGTGTCAGGCTCCGATCTTGTGGCGGGTGCGGGCGAGCAGGATCACGGGCACGAGCCCGGCGAGCACGATCGCGAGCGCGGCGACCGCGCCTTCCTCGTAGGTGCCGCGCGCGGCTTCCGCATACAGCCAGGTCGCGAGCGTGTCGAAGTTCAGCGGGCGCAGCAGCAGCGTCGCCGGCAATTCCTTCATCGCGTCGACGAACACCAGCAGCGCGCTCGTGGTCAGCGCAGGCCGCAGCAGCGGCAGGTGCACGCGCCGCAGCGTGCCGCCGGCGGTTTCGCCGAGCGAGCGGGCCGCCTGCTCGAGCGACGGCGGGATGTGCGCGAGGCCGGCCTCGATGCTGCCGGCCGAGATCGCGAGGAAGCGCACCGTGTACGCGATCACGAGCGCGACCGCCGAGCCCATCAGGATGAGCCCGTCACGGCCGAGCGCCGCGCCGATCACGCGATCGGCGGCCGCGAGCGGGATCAGCAGGCCGATCGCGAGCACGGTGCCCGGCACCGCGTAGCCGAGGCTCGCGATCCGCGCGCAGATGCGCGCCGGGCCCGCGCCGGCGCTGTCGCGCTGCGCGCGCGCGGCCCAGGCGACGACCAGCCCGCACACGAGCGTGGCCGCGGTCGCGGCGAGCGCGATCGTCAGCGTGTTGACGAGCCCCGTCAGCAACTGCGCGGACACGCCGCCGACGAGATGCAGCCGCTTGCCCGTTTCGACCGCGAGATACGCGGCCGGCGCGCCGAAGCCGAGCAGCACCGGCAGCCAGCCGAGCGCCGCGGCGCTCCACGCGGCCGGGCCGCGCAGCCGGCGCGGCGCGATCGGGCGCATGCGCCGGCCGTGCGCATAGCGCTGGCGGCGGCGCCCGTAGCGCTCGAGCACGATCATGCCGACGACGATCGCGAGCATCGCGAGCGCGATCTGCGCGGCGCCGGCGAGGTCGGAGCGGGTGATCCAGGTGGTGTAGACCGACACGGTCAGCGTCTGCACGCCGAGAAATTCCGATGCGCCGATGTCGTTGAGCGTTTCGAGCAGCGCGAGGCTGACGCCGACCGCGATCGCCGGCCGCGCGAGCGGCACCACCACCCGCCAGAACGTCGCGATGCGCCCGGCGCCGAGCGTGCGCGCGGCTTCGAGCAGGCTCGCGGACTGCGTGACGAACATCGCGCGGGTGCTCAGGTAGACATACGGGTACAGCACGAAGCCGAGCACGAAGATCGCGCCGGGCAGCGAGCGCAGGTCGGGCAGGCGGAACTGGCGCGGGCTGTCGAAGCCGAGCAGCCAGCGGATCGCGCCCTGCACGGGGCCGATCGGGTGCAGCAGGTCGAGATACGCGAACGCGACGATGTAGGTAGGCACCGCGAGCGGCAGCAGCAGTGCCCAGGTCAGCGCGCGGCGCCCGGGAAAGTCGTACGCGGTGACGAGCCACGCGCTGCCGGTGCCGACGATCGTGACGATCGCGCCGACGCCCGCGAGCAGCAGCAGCGTGTTTGCGAGCGCCTGCGGCAGCACGAATTCGGCGAGATGGCGCCAGTGCGCGACATCGGCGCCGAACGCGGCGCCGACCAGCACGGCAAGCGGCGCCGCGACCAGCGCGGCGATCGCGAGCGACGCGGCGAGCCACACGCCGCCCTTCAGGCGCGGCGCCCGCCGCGGGCGGCGGGCGGGCGCGAACGAGGCATCAGTTGTCAAAGCCGACCTTGTCGACGAGCTGGCTCGCCTGCTTGCGGTATTTCGCGATTTCCGCGAGCGGCAGCGGGTCGACCTTCAGCGGGCCGAAGCTCGCGACGACCGGGTCCAGCTTCACGTTCGCGCGCACCGGATACTCGTAGTTCGCCTGCGCGTACAGCGTCTGTGCGTCCGGCGACACGAGGTATTCGAGCAGCTTGACCGCGTTGGCCTTGTGCGGCGCGTGCTTCGCGACCGCCGCGCCGCTGATGTTCACGTGCGTGCCGCCGCTTTTCGCGTTCGCGAAGGTCGGCCGCACGACCTTGATCGCATCGCCCCACTTGCGCGCGTCGGTGCCCGGTTCCGAGTTCTTCATGTGGCCGACGTAGTACGCGTTCGCGAGGCCGACGTCGCAGATCCCGCCGAGGATGTCGCGCGCGACGTCGCGGTCGCCGCCCGTCGCCTTGCGCGCGAGGTTCGCCTTCACGCCGCGCAGCCACTTCTCGGTCGCGGCCTCGCCGTCGTGCGCGATCATCGACGCGACCAGCGCGGTGTTGTACGGATGCTGGCCGGAGCGGATGCACACCTTGCCTTTCCACTTCGGATCGGCGAGGTCTTCGTAGCGGAACGCGTCGACCTTCAGGTCCTTCTCGACGTACAGCACGCGGTCGCGCAGCGACAGCGCGTACCAGTCGCCCTGCGCGCCGCGCAGGTTCGCGGGAATCGCGTCGTCGAGCGCCTTCGAGCGGATCGGCTGGGTGACGCCGCCGTCGACCAGGTCGAGCAGGTTGCCGATGTCGACCGTCATCAGCACGTCGGCCGGCGACTGGCCGCCTTCCGCCTTCACGCGCTCGAGCAGGCCGTCCTTCACGAACACGGTGTTGACCTTGACGCCGCTCTGTTTCGTGAACGCGTCGATCAGCGGCTGGATCAGCTTCGGCTCGCGGGTGGTGTACAGGCTGACTTCCTCGGCCGCGTGGGCGAGCGGCGCGAAGGCGGCCGCGGTGACGGCGAGGGCGCCGACGAGCGGCAGCAGGCGGGTGCGCGGGTGCGACATGGGAGCTCCGGGAGGCAGGTGGACGAAGAAGACGTTCCGGGCCGCGCCTGCCGCTCGAATGACCTGGAACATTACATAATGGAAGACTTGGGATTCTAGATCGGAATGGGAATGATTATCAAATGAAAGCTTGCGTCGGGCCTGGGAAAGGTCGCGCGGCGGGGGGGCGGGGCGGCAGGGAATTGCGCGGCAACGCGCGCGCATGCGCGTAGAATGCCCGCTTCGATGAATTTGACGGAGCAGGCCCGACCATGAACGATCAGCGCAAGAAGAATCCGGTACGCAACGTGGGCATCCTGATCGTCGTGGCCGTCGCGCTCGTGATCGGCACGATCCTCTACAACGCGATCTCGCAGAAGCGCGCGTACGACGAAGCGCATCCGGCGGTGGCATCGAGCGCGTCGGCGGCGCACTGACGCGTCGCGGCGCCGGGCGTGCCGGCCGCCGGACGGTCGGGAAGGCGGTTCGGAACCGCCGGGCAGAGGAGCGACGCGGGCGCCGGAGCCGGCGCGCCGCGTGCGTGCGTCAACGTGACGCGGGCGCGAATTTCGGGCGGACCCGGATGAAGAAGACCGCCGCGAGCAGCACCATCCAGGCGGCGCCGACGTACAGCGCGATGCGGGTGTCCTCGAACCAGCCGAGCATCGCGATCACGAAGCCCATGAACGCGATCGTCAGCGCCGGCGCGACCGGCCACAGCGGCACCTTGAACTTCAGCGCCGCGACTTCCGCGGCCGACAGGCGGCGCCGCATCGCGACCTGCGACAGCAGGATCATCAGCCACACCCACACCGTCGCGAACGTCGCGATCGCCGCGACCATCAGGAACACGTCCTTCGGCATCAGGTAGTTGAGCAGCACGCCGAACAGCAGCGCGCCGGCCATCACGAGCACCGTGACCCACGGCACCCCGTGGCGCGACGTTGTCGTCAGCACGCGCGGCGCCTGGCCCTGTTGCGCCATCCCGAACATCATGCGGCCCGCGCCGAAGATGTCGCTGTTGATCGCGGAGATCGCCGCGCTGATCACGACGAGGTTCAGGATCGTCGCGGCCGATTTCACGCCGAGCGCCGAGAAGATCTGCACGAACGGGCTGCCGCTGCTGCCGACGCCCGTCCACGGGCTGATCGACATCAGCACGACCATCGTCAGCACGTAGAACAGCAGGATGCGCGCCGGCACCGCGTTGATCGCGCGCGGGATCACGCGCTCCGGATCCTTCGCCTCGCCGGCGCTCATCCCGATCACCTCGATGCCGCCGTACGCGAAGATCACGACCGACAGCGACGCGATCAGCCCGCCGATGCCGTTCGGCAGGAAGCCGCCGTGGCTCCACAGGTTCGCGAACGACGGCGCATCGGCCGCGTGGCCGAGATGCATGCCGGTCAGCAGGAGCGCGACGCCGCCGCCGATCATCGCGACGATCGCGCCGACCTTGATGATCGACAGCCAGAACTCGAGCTCGCCGAACACCTTCACGTGGCACAGGTTGAGCCCGCAGATGATCGTCACGACCGCGAGCACCCAGATCCACTGCGGCACGCCCGGAAACCAGAAGCCCATGTAGATGCCGAACGCGGTGATGTCCGCGATCGCGACGATCACCATCTCGAGCGTGTAGGTCCAGCCGGTGACGAAGCCCGCGAACGGGCCGAGGTTCTCGGTCGCGTAATGGCCGAACGAGCCGGCGACCGGCTCGCGCACGGCCATTTCGCCGAGCGCGCGCATCACCATGTAGACGGCCGCGCCGCCGAGGATGTAGGCCAGGATCACCGCCGGGCCCGCGAGCTGGATCGCGGACGCCGAGCCGTAGAACAGGCCGGTGCCGATCGCCGAGCCCAGCGCGAGAAAGCGGATGTGCCGCGCGCTCAGGTGGCGCTGCAAGTTCTTCATTGAGTCTCCGATATCGTTATGCGACGGACCGGGCGAGCGGGACCGGTCCGATTGGCTCAAGTTGTCTATACAACTTGAATGTGAACGAATGATAACAAGCCGGGATGGGTGACCGGAATCGGGTATTCCCTGACTGGCGCGACGAGCGAAACAGGGTGTGGGGCGGTCGCGCAAGGGGCGCGCGGGCCGCATGGAGCGGGTGGGGCATGCTTCGGGGGAGCGCTGAATCGGGAGCGCCGGTGGCCGATCCGCGACAGGCGCGGACCGGCCACCGGCGGGGTAAAGCCGCGCTCAGGCGGGCAGGCGGATCACGCTGGCATCCTTGCGGATCAGCAGCGATGACGCGAGCATCTGCTTGCATTGGTGCGCGAGCACCTTCAGGTCGTGCGTGAGTTCGGCGCCGACCGCGTCGGACCGTTCGGCGGCCACCACCATCGCGTCGAGCTCGCGCGTGATCTGCTTGCTGGCCTCGAGCTGGTGCGCGGGCGGCGGCTCGCCGGCTTCGGCCTTCTCGAGGTTGTCGAGCACGGCGGCGAGCCCGCGCTGCAGCGCGCCGCCGTGGACGGCCGCGGCCTCGGTGGGGCCGCCGTCGGGCGCGCATGCGTTGCGGATCAGCGGCGCGGCCGCCGTGATCTGCGCGCCGAGCACGTGCGTCTGCACGAGCAGGTCGTTCAGCTCGGGCACGAAGCGCTGGTGCGCCTTCGGCTCGATCATCATCCGCTGGAACGCCTGGCCGAGGTTCGCGAACGCAATGTGCACGTTCTTGCGCGCGAGACGGTACTGGTAATCGTCGTCGAGGCCGCCGGACTGGGTCTCGACCGCCGCGGCGACCACTGGCACCACGGCCGCGCCGTCGGCCTCCGGGACGACCGGCGCGCGCGCGCCGCGCCCGGCGCGCCACGCGGCCTGGAAATGCTTGCGGGTGGCCGTCAGCATGTCGGCGACCTGCTTGCCCATCAGCCGGTATTCCCAGTACGGGAACAGCCGGCTCGCGGCGATCGCGATCATGCAGCCGACCACGGTGTCGATCGCCCGCTCGCCGATGATCGCCATGTTGCCCGGCGCGAGCAGGTGGAACATCAGCAGCACGTACGCGGACGTGAACACGACGCTCGCCGCGTAATTGAACAGCAGCAGGCTGTAGCTCATCACCATCGAGCCGAACATGATCGCGATCAGCAGGTGCGTATCCTTGACCGTGTAGATCAGCGCGACGCTCGCCGCGCAGCCGATCAGCGTGCCGACGATACGCGCCGCGTTGCGCTGCTTGGTCAGCGAATAGCCGGGCTTCAGGATGATGATGGTGGTCATCACGATCCAGTACGCGTTGGTGAGCGGCAGCAGCCGCCCGAGCCAGAAGCCGACCGCCACCGCGATCGTCACGCGCAGCGCATGCCGGAAGCTCGGCGAGCGCATGTTCAGGTTCGAGAAGACCAGCAGCGGCGACACGCTGCGGCGCTGCAGGAAGCGAGTGAGCGCCTTGTCGATCTTCAGTTCGGTTTGCTGCGGATCGGCGCTGCCCGACAGGTTGCGGCGCATCCGCTCGATCAGGCGCGTCGCGCTCCAGATGCGCCGGAACGTCGCGAGCACGGCCGCATACGCTTCCGCGTTGGTGGCCGGGAAGTTCTTCTTGCGCATCAGCTCGATCTCGTACTCGATCGCGCGCAATTCGGCCTTCACGCTGATCCGAGAATGCGGCGTGCGGTTCTCGAGCACCGCGAGGCCGATCTCCTCGAGATCGGCGGCGGCCTTGCGGATCAGGTCGCGGTAGAAGATGATCAGGTCCGAGCCGCCGAACGTGTTGCGCACGAGCGGGTAGTCGGTGTGCGCGCCGACGAACAGCTCGTGCAGGTCGACGCTGTTGATGAACAGGTTGTACATCGCCACGCGGCCCGGGTCGAGCTTGCCGCGCCGCAGCTTCGGCAGGTTGCGCAGCACGATGTCGCGCGCGGTTTCCTGCGTCTCGACCGCGGTGATCTGCTTGGCGACCAGGTTGCGGTAGCACTCGTCGAGATCGGCGTCGAGGTCGTAGAACGCCGCGCGGGCAAGCAGGTAGTCGGCGCACGCGAACAGGCTCTCGGCGAGCGCCTGCTGCTCGATCCGGCGCGCCTGCCATTGCGACACGACGGTGGCCCAGTACGTGTACCAGAGGCCGCCCGCGAGAATCCAGCCGGCGTTGATGAACGCCTGCAGCGGCGTGAGCTTCTCCTCGAGCGTCATCACCATCATGAACAGCGTCGCGAAGCTGATCTGCGGCCAGCGGTTGCCGTAGACGACGATCAGCGACAGCACGAACGTGAGCGGCACGATCGTCAGCCACAGCGCGAAGATGTTCGGCGTCGCGAGCCCGGTCGCGAGCGCGGCGAGAAAGCCGATCACGCTGCACGCGAGCATTTCGTTGTGCTTGTACTTGAGCGGGCCGGGCATGTCGACGACGCACGCGCCGAGCGCGCCCGTCGCGATCGTGAAGCCGAGCTCGCGGTTGTCGAACACGATCAGGCACAGCACGGCCGGCAGCGATACGCCGATCGCGATCCGCAGGCCACCGAAAAAATACTGGCTGTAAAGAAACTTTCTGATTTCGACGGAATAGCGCATCGATGGGCGGTAGGGCTGACGGCGACGCCAGGGGGGCGTCCGGACTGGCGACGAGTCTATCGTATTTCGCGCTGCTCAAGACCTCGGTCGTTCGGTGGATACGCGCGGCGGCGCCCCTTTGCTATCCTTGGTGCTTTCGATCGCCCGGCCTGGCCGGCGCGACGCTCCGACGCCCGCTTCATGCTCCATCTCTTCTATTCGAACCGCCACGAAACACTGGCCGACGCGCTGCTCGACGATCTCGCCGCATTCCCGGCCCGCAACGGGCCGTGGGCGCAGCAGCAGATCATCGTGCCGAGCGCGGCGCTGCGCCGCCGGCTCGAACTCGACATCGCCGAGCGCCACGGCGTGTGCGCGAACGTCGAATTCACCTATCTCGCGCAGTGGCTGTGGGCGCAGATCGGCCGCGTGCTGACGGTGCCCGCGCGTTCGCCGTTCGCGCCCGACCGCCTCGTCTGGCGCTGCTACCGGCTGCTCGCCGAAGCGGCGGGCGACGCGCCGTGGCGCGCGTCGCCGCGGCTCGCCGCGTATCTCGCCGCGTCCGACGACGCGATGCGCTACGAGCTCGCGCACCGGATCGCGACGGTCCTCGATCATTACCTGACCTATCGCCCGGAGTGGCTTGCCGCGTGGCAGGCCGGCGAGTCGGTGCTCGCGGGCGACGGTGCGCCGCGCGGAGCGGACGAGGCCGCGCGCGACGACGAGCGCTGGCAGGCGGCGCTGTGGCGTGCGCTGCTCGCGGAGCTGAGCGACAGCGGCACGCCGCCCGCGCACCGCTTCCTCGGCGAGGCGCGCCATCTCGACCTGGACACCGTCGCGCGCGCGGACTGGCCGGAATCGGTCAGCGTGTTCGCGCTGCCGACGATGCCGCCGCTGCACGTCGCGCTGCTGCGCGAGCTGTCGCGCTGGATCGACGTGCGCATCTACGCGCTCAACCCGTGCCGCGAATTCTGGTTCGACATCGTCACCGCCGCGCGCGCCGAGGCGCTCGACGCGGCGGGGCGGCTCGACTACCAGGAAGTCGGGCACCCGCTGCTCGCCGAATGGGGCCGCCAGACGCAGGCGCAGCTGCACATGCTGCACGAGCTGACCGAAAGCGCGGCGTCGAGCGACGCGACGCGCTACGCCGAGAATCCCGCGCCGACCTGGCTCGCGCGCATCCAGAACGCGATCCTCGACCTGCAGCCCGAAGCGGCGCTCGGCGCGCCGCCGGCGGAGCACGGCATCGAGGTGCATGTCTGCCACAGCCTCGCGCGCCAGCTCGAGGTGCTGCACGACCGCCTGCTCGCGTGGTTCGATGCCGACGCCGGCCTGCGGCCGTCCGACGTGCTCGTCGCGGTGGCCGACCTCGCCGCGGCGGGGCCGCTGATCGACGCGGTGTTCGGCACGGCCGGCACCGGCAGCGCACGCATTCCTTACCGGGTCTCCGGCCTGCCGCCGTCGCAGGCGAACCCGGTCGCGCGCGTGCTGCTCGACTGGCTCGCGCTGCCCGAGCGGCAGGTCGGCGCGCCGGAGCTGATCGAGTGGCTGCGCGTCGATGCGGTGGCCGCGCGCTACGGCATCGACGCAGCCGCGCTCGAAACGGTGCAGACCTGGCTCGCGGCCGCCGGCGCGCGGCGCGGGCTCGCGCCGCAAGCGAGCGACGGCGCGGGGGTGCCGTCGCCGCGCCATACGTTCTCGGATGCGCTGGCCCGCCTGTTCCTCGGCTATGCGATGCCGGACGGCGCCGCGCCGGTCGGCGCGTGGCTGCCGGTCGAGGCGGCTACCGGCAGCGAAGCCGAGCTGCTCGGCCGTCTCGCGCGCTTCACCGACGATCTCGACGGTTTTGCACGGCGGGTGGCGGAGTCGCACACGCCGCGCGCATGGAGCGAGCTGTTCGCCGACACGCTCGCGCGCTTCTTCGATTCCGGCGCCGCGTATGCCGATGCGCTGTCGGGCGTGCGCGACGCGCTCGACGCGATGCTGGCCGCGATGACGGAGGGCGCGCCCGAGCAGGTGCTGCCTGCCGCCGTCGTGCGCGCGGGGCTGGCTGCCGCGCTCGACGATCCCGCCCGTGGCGGGGTGCCGTGGGGCGGCGTGACGTTCTCGTCGCTGACGAGCCTGCGCGGGCTGCCGTACCGCATCGTGTGCCTGCTCGGCATGGACGACGGCGTGCTGCCGAGCCTCGCGCGCGCGGACGAATTCGACCTGATGGCGGTGCTGCCGAAGCTCGGCGACCGGCAGCGGCGCGACGACGAGCGCAATCTGTTCCTCGACCTGGTGCTCGCCGCGCGCGACCGGTTGCTGATCGCCTATACGGGGCGCAGCATCCGCGACAACGCGCCGTTGCCGCCCGCCGCGCTCGTCGACGAATTGCTCGACCATCTCGCGCTGGTCGCCGCCGGCCCCGACGCCGCGCCGGACGCGGTCGACGCCGCGCGCAGCGGGTTCGTCGTCGAGCATCCGCTGCAGCCGTTCGCGGCCGCGTATTTCCAGCCGGCGGGGCCGCTGTTTTCGTACGACGCGGAGCGGGCATCGCTCGCGACGCTGCTGAGCGCCGATGCGTCCCGCGACGGCGCGCGCGGCGCGGCGTTCTTCGCGCAGCCGTTGCCGGCCGAGCCCGTCGAGCCGGTCGCGTTTACCGATTTCGAGCGGTTCTGGCGCCACCCGGCGCGCGCGCTGCTGCGCGAGCGCCTCGGCATCGTGTTGAAGGACGCGCAGGCCGAGCTGCTCGATACCGAGCCGTTCGCGCTCGACTTCACGGGCAGCGACGCGCTGGCCGGGCGCGTGCTGCCGCTGCTGATCGAATCGGGCGACGCGCGCGTGCAGGATCACGCGCTGCGCATCGCGGACGCGAGCCCGGAACTGCCGGGCGGCGCGACCGGCGCCGTGTGGCGCGACCAGGCGCTCGGCTCGCTGGCACAACTGGCCGCGAACGTGCGCGGCGCGCTGGCCGACGGCGCCGAGCGCCGGCCGTTTTCGATCGAGGTCGCGCCGGCGTGGCCCGAAGCGGAGCACGCCTGGTTCGGGCCTTATGACGCCGCGCTGTCGCGCGACGCGGTGGCCGCGCCGCTCGTGCTGCACGGCACGCTGAACCGGCTGACGGCTGCCGGGCAGGTGATCTATCGCTATGCACGGCCGAGCGCGCGGGATTATCTGTCCGCGTGGCTCGCGCATCTCGCCTACTGCGCGGCGGTGCCGGACGGGCCGCGCCGCACGCTGTGGTTCGGCAGCGGCGGCGCGTTCGAGCTGACGCCCGTCGCGGCGCCGCTCGCGCGTCTCGCGCCGCTCGCCGCGCTGTTCCGCGCGGGCCGGCGCATGCCGCTGCGATTCTTTCCGCGCAGCGCGTGGGCCTGGGTGAGCGAAAGCGAAGCGAAGGCGGCGAGCGTCTGGATCAACGACCGGGTCGTGAGCGAAGCCGACGATCCCGCGCTCGCGATCGCGTGGCGCGGCGCGAACCCGTCGCTCGACGAGCCGTTCGGCGCGCTCGCGCGGCTCGTGTTCGAGCCGCTCGTCGAACACCTGAAGGAGGTCGCATGAGCGGCGCATCGCATCCGCTGGCGGCGCTCGAGCTCGACGTGTTCGCGTGTCCGCTCGACGGCGTCAACCAGATCGAGGCGTCGGCGGGCACCGGCAAGACCTGGAACATCTGCGCGCTGTACGTGCGGCTGCTGCTCGAGAAGGATCTCGGCGCGGACCAGATCCTGGTCGTGACCTTCACCAAGGCCGCGACGGCGGAACTGCACGAACGCATCCGCGGCCGGCTCGCGCAGCTTGCGCATGCGCTCGACACCGGCGACGACGGCGGCGATCCGTTCATCACACGCCTCGTCGACACGACGCTCGGCGCCGACGGCGTGCTCGATGCGCCGACGGCCGCGAAGCGGATCCGGCGCGCGCTGCGCGCGTTCGACCAGGCGGCGATCCACACGATCCACGCGTTCTGCCAGCGCGCGCTGCAGGAGGCGCCGTTCGCCGCCGCGATGCCGTTCGCGTTCGAGATGCAGGCCGACGACGCGGCATTGCGCTTCGAGCTGGCGGCCGATTTCTGGCGCACCCGCGTCGAGCCGATCGCGGCGCGCTGGCCGGGCTTCGCCGCGTGGCTCGTCGAATCGGGCGCGGGCCCGGCCGCGCTCGACGCGCAGCTCGCGCGCCGGCTGAAGAAGCCGCTCGCCGCCTTGCGCTGGGATGGGGTTGGCGAACCTGACGAAGCGGTGGAAGCGGCCGCGGCCGAATGCTTCGCGGAGGCGGCGCGGATCTGGGCGGCCGAGCGCGACGCGATCGACGCATTGCTGCGCGTCGCGCAGCCGGCGCTGAACCAGCGCTCGCACAAGCCGGAGGCGATCGCCGACGCGCTCGACGCGTGGTCCGCGCATTTCGCGCATGCCGACGCGACGGCCGGGTTGCCGAAGGCCGCGCTGCGACTGACGCGCGCGGCGCTCGTCAAGGCGACCAAGAAGGGCGGCGCGACGCCGGACCATCCGTTCTTCGACGTCGCGGATGCGCTCGACGCCGCGGTGGCCGCCGCCGAGGCCGCGCAGCGCGCGCGCTGGCTCGCGCTCGTCGCCGTGTGGCTCGACGAGGCACCGCGCGCACTGGCGGAGCGCAAGCGCACGCGGCGCGTCGTGTCGTTCGACGATCTGCTCGCGAACCTGTACGACGCGCTGCATACGCATCCGTGGCTCGCGCAGACGCTGCGCGCACGCTATCCGGCCGCGCTGATCGACGAATTCCAGGATACCGACCCGCTGCAGTTCGCGATCTTCGACCGGATCTTCGCACCCGGCGGGCCGCTGTTCCTCGTCGGCGATCCGAAGCAGGCGATCTACAGCTTTCGCGCGGCGGACCTGCACACGTACCTGGCGGCACGCGCGCGGGCGAGCGCGTGCTACACGCTGGCGGTCAACCAGCGTTCGACGCCCGCGGTCGTCGATGCGTGCAACCGCTTCTTCATGTCGAACCCGCGTGCGTTCGTGCTCGACGGCCTCGACTATTACCCGGTGCGGGCCGGCACGCGCGTGCGCGCGCCGCTTGCCGACGAGACGGATGCCGGCCCGGCGGGCGACTTCCGGATCTGGACGCTGCCGGGCGGCGACGACGTGTGGCTCAAGCGCGACGCGCAAGCGCACGCCGCGCAGGCCTGCGCGGCGGAGATCGCGCGGCTGATGCAGGGCGCGCGCGACGGGCGCGTGCGGCTCGGCGACACGCCGCTGTCGCCGGGCGACATCGCGGTGCTCGTGCAGACGCACAAGCAGGGCAGCCTCGTGAAGCGGGTGCTGGCGACCTGGGGCATCGGCAGCGTCGAGCTTGCGCAGGCGTCGGTGTTCTCGACCGGCGATGCCGAGCAGCTCGAACGCGTGCTGGCGGCGATCGACGCGCCGGGCGACCTGCGGCGCCTGCGCGCGGCGCTGGCGTCGGACTGGTTCGGCCTCGATGCCGGCGCGCTGTGGCGGATGGAGCAGGGCGACGGCGACGCGCGCGGCGCGGCGCTGCAGGATGCCGACGGCGCCGATGCGATGAGCTGGGTCGAACGCTTCTCGCGGTATCGCCTGCTGTGGCGCGAACGCGGCTTCGCGGTGATGTGGCGCACGTTCACGCGCGAGCTGCGGATCGCCGAGCGGCTGATGGCGGCCGCCGACGGCGAGCGCCGCGTGACGGACGTGAATCATCTCGCCGAGCTCACGCAGGCGCGCGCGTCCGCGCAGCCGGGCATCGCGCCGACACTGCGCTGGCTCGCCGCGCAGCGGCTCGACGGCGGCGGCGAGGAGGCGCAGCTGCGCCTCGAATCCGATCGCAACCTCGTGCAGATCGTGACCGTGCACAAATCGAAGGGCCTCGAATACGCGATCGTGTTCTGCCCGTTCCTGAACGACGGCGCGCTGCGCGAGCCGTTCGCGTCCGCGTTGCCCGATGCGCGCGAGTATCACGACGAAGCGGGCGATGCGGTGCTGCACTACGGCTGCGACGAGGAGGCCGCCGAGCATGCGGCGCGCCAGGCGATGCGCGAGCAGGCGGCGGAGCGCGCGCGGCTCGTCTACGTGGCGCTCACGCGCGCGGTCTATCGCTGCTACCTCGTCGCGGGGCCTTACCTGTCGTCGCGCTCGACGCGCGAATCGCGGCGCAGCGTGCTGAACTGGCTCGTGGCCGGCGGCGGCCAGTCGTTCGACGCGTGGCTCGACGAGCCGCCCGACGAGGCCGCGCTCGAACAGGCATGGCGCGCGCTCGCGGGCGGCCCGGTGAGCGTCGCGCCGCTGCCGGCGCCCGCGCGCCGCGAGCGGCTGGCCGCCGGGCACGACGCGTCGCAGGCGCTGGCCGCGCGCCATGCGTCGCGTCTGCTGCGGGATGCGTGGCGGATCGCGAGCTTCAGTTCGCTGACCGCATCGGCGGCGCGCGAGGAGGCGGGCGTCGCGGCCGTGCCGGACGACGCGCTGCGGCCCGACCACGACGCGCTGGCCGAGCTTGCGCCGGACGGCGATCAGGACGACGCGCCGCCGGCGGCCGCGCCGTCCGACGACGACATCCTCGTGTTTCCGCGCGGCGCGGCGGCCGGCGAGTGCCTGCACCGCCTGTTCGAACTGAGCGATTTCACCGATCCGGCGTCGTGGCATGCGGCCGCGCTGGGCGCGCTGCACGATCGGCCGGTCGAGGCGGAGCCCGAGCAGGGCCCGCGGCTTCCGGCGATGATGGCGCGGCTCGTCGACGACGTGGTGCGCACGGAGCTGGTGCCGGGCATGCGGCTCGCCGATCTCGATCCCGCGAAGCGGCTGAACGAGATGGGCTTCCTGTTTCCGGCGCCGTCGCTGGAGCTTTCGGCGCTGCGCCGGATGCTGATCGCGCACGGCTATCCGGACGTCGCGCTGGAGGCGGGCATGCTCGCCGGTTTCATCAAGGGTTTCATCGACATGATCGTCGAACATGACGGCCGGTTCTGGATCGTCGACTGGAAGTCGAACCATCTCGGCAATACGCCGGACGCCTACGGCCCGCGCGCGCTCGACGCGGCGATGGCCGATCACGCGTATCACCTGCAGGCGCTGCTCTACACGGTCGCGCTGCATCGCTACCTGCGCGGCCGGCTGCGCGACTACGACTACGACACGCACATCGCGGGCTACCTGTACCTGTTCGTGCGCGGCGTGCGGCCGGGCTGGCGCAGCGGCGGCGAGCCGGCCGGCGTGCACGCGCGGCGGCCCGCCCGCGAGCTCGTCGACGCGCTCGACCTGCTGATGGAAGGAGGCCGCGCATGAGCACGCCCGACGATCTGCTCGAATTCACCGGCGGCCTCGTCGCGCGGCTGCCCGAGCCCGCGGATTTCGGCATCGCGCTCGCGGAAGGATTCGCACGCCGGATCGGCGAACTCGCGCGCCGCGCCGGTGCGCCGGCCACGGCGTCGCGCTGGGCGGCGCGGGCCGCGTTCGCGGCCAGCCGGGCGACCGCGGGCGGCCACGTGTGCGTGTCGCTCGGCGCGCTCGCGCAGCGCTACGACGAACCGCTCGCCGACGTGCGCGCGGCGCTCGCGGCAAGCGGCATCGCCGCGTTCGGCGCGCTCGCGCGCGGCGACGAGCGGCCGCTGATCGTGGACCGTCACGACCGTCTCTATCTCGCGCGCTATTTCGACTACGAGCGGCAGCTCGCCGACGCGCTGGTCGCCCCGGCCGGCGAAGGCATTGCCGCCGACGCGCTGGCGCCGGACGTGCTGCGCGAGCGCCTCGCGCGCTACTTCGGCCCGGCGGCCGGTGGCGTCGACTGGCAGCGCGTCGCGGCGATCGTCGCGTTGACGGGCCGCGTGACGATCGTCAGCGGCGGCCCCGGCACCGGCAAGACGACCACGGTCGTCGGCGTGCTCGCGTGCCTGCTCGACGCGCATCCGGACCTGCGCGTCGCGCTGGCCGCGCCGACCGGCAAGGCGGCGCAGCGGATGCAGGAAGCGCTGCACACGCGCGCCGGCGACCTGCCGCCCGAGCTCGCCGCGCGGCTGCCGAACACGTCGTACACGCTGCACCGCCTGCTCGGCGGCGGCGGGGCGGCAGGCTTCCGCCATCATCGCGACAACCCGCTGCCGTACGACCTGATCGTCGTCGACGAGGCGTCGATGATCGACGTCGCGCTGGCCGCGCATCTGCTCGACGCGCTCGCGCCGGGCGCGCGGCTCGTGCTGCTCGGCGACAAGGACCAGCTCGCCGCGGTCGAGGCGGGCGCGGTGTTCGCCGAATTGAGCGCGCGGCCGTCGTTCAGCGTGGCGGCCCGCGCGCGCATCGCGCAGGCGCTCGGTATCGACGAAGCGGCCTTCGTCGCGGCACTGCCGGTGCCGGACGACGTCGCGTCGGCGGCGGCCGCCGCGCCTGTCGCGGCAACGCCCGACCGCCGGCCCGCCGCACCGGCGAAGCTCGACACCCGGCAGGCGTCGCTGTTCGACGACGAGCCGCCGGTGGAGGCGGCCGTCACGATCGATGTACCGACCGGCGACGCCGACGATGCGCCCGCGTGGATCGAGGCCGACGAGCTGCGGTGGCTCGATGCGGTGACGCTGCCGCCGCTCGATGCGGACGCCGCGCCAAGTGTCGCCGCGACGGCCGGGGCGATCGCCGGGGCGGCGGAAATGTCGTCGCCCGCGCCGCTCGCGGACTGCGTCGTCTGGCTCGAGCGCAATTACCGCTTTGGGCTCGACTCGCCGATCGGCCGCCTGTCGCTGGCGATTCGCCGCGGCGCGGTGCAGGACGCGCTCGACGCGCTGCCCGCGAGCGACGCGGCCGCCGCGTCGCTTTACGAAGATGCCGGCGACATGCTGGCCACGCCGACCATCGAGCGCCTCGCGCAGCGTTTCTCGGCCTACCTGGATGCCTTGCGCGACGCGCTCGCGGATGCCGCGCCGGAGCCGTTGCCGCTGTTCGACGCGCTCAACCGTTTCCGGATCCTGTGCGCGACGCGCGGCGGGTCGCGCGGCGCCGAGCACGTCAATGCACTGGTCGCGGCGCACGTGCGCCGCGCCGCGCGCGTGCCGCTCGCCGTCGGCGCGCACTGGTTCACCGGGCGGCCGGTGATGGTGACGCGCAACGATTACGCGCTCGGGCTGTTCAACGGCGACATCGGCATCGCGCTGCCCGATGCGCAGGGCGTGCTGCGCGTGTGGTTCAGGCGCGCCGACGGCACGGCGCGCGCGGTATCGCCGGCGGCGCTGCCGCCGCACGAGACGGCTTTCGCGCTGACCGTCCACAAGTCGCAGGGCTCGGAGTTCGACGAGGCCGCGCTCGTGCTGCCGGCAACCTTCGGCCGCGTGCTGACGCGCGAGCTGGTCTACACCGCGGTGACGCGGGCACGCACGCGCGTGCAGGTGATCGGCGGCCGTCGCGTGCTCGCGCAGGCGATCGCGACGCGCACGCAGCGCGATTCGGGCCTGTCGGCGCGCATCGACGAAGCGCTCGCGCGGCGCTGCGCGGAGGTGTCGCGATGATGATCCGCTACACGCTCGATCCGGCCGAGATCGAATGGACCGCGGTGCGCGCGCAGGGGGCGGGCGGGCAGAACGTCAACAAGGTGTCGAGCGCGATTCACCTGCGCTTCGACATCCGTGCGTCGTCGCTGCCGCCGCTGCTCAAGGAGCGCCTGCTCGCGCTGTCGGACCAGCGCATCACGCGCGACGGCGTCGTCGTGATCAAGTCGCAGGAACACCGGACGCAGGAGCGCAATCGCGAAGCGGCGCTCGCGCGGCTCGACGCGCTGATCCGTGGCGTTGCCGTCACGCCGCGCGCCCGCGTCGCGACGCGCCCGACGCGGGCGTCGAAGGAGCGGCGGCTCGAGCACAAGGCGCGCCGCAGCGACGTGAAATCCGGACGCGGGAAGGTCGTGGATTGAGGCAGGCGTGCGGCGCGGTGCCGCCGTCGCGTGGTGCGTCAGCGCATCACCGTGCCCGCGCTGTCGAGCACGAAGTCGACGCAGAACACGACGAGCCGGTCGCGTGCGTGCGTCGCGACGGCGGCCGTATAGCAATCGCGGCCCTCCGTCAGCGAAAAGTGCGGGCCCATCAGCGCGACGCGGCCCGGTGCGGCGATCGCGCGCTGGAAGTACGGGCGGCGCGACCAGTTGCTGTGGGTTTCCGGAAAGAGCGGTGCGAGGCGCGTCGTCGCCGGATTGCGATCGTCGGGCTGGGCGCCGATCGACGGCAGGAACTGTTCGCCGATCTCGTTCGTGACGAACACGCGGCGCGCCGACGGCACGACGAACACGCACTGCGCGGCTTCCTGCAGGCTGTCGCTCGCGGCGAAGGTGGCCGCGCCGGCGAGCACGAGCCGTTCGATCGCGTCGAAGCCCGGCTGCTCGGCGCTCGTCTGCGCGCGGCGGCGCGCGATGAAGCGCTCCCACGCGGCGTCGAGCATCGCGGGCGCCGCGGCGCTCGCGCGCGCGATCGACGGGTCCGGCTGGCCGAACTGGAAGCCCTGCACGAAGTCGATGTCCGACTCCATCAGCGCCTGCAGCGCGTCGTCGCTTTCGACGCCTTCGGCCAGCACCATCGCGCCGGCCTGATGCAGCATCGATACGAGGTGATGCATGATGCGGCGGTCCTCGGTCGACCACGTCGCGCGCTCGACGAGCGAGCGGTCGAGCTTGACGATGTCGGGCTTCGCGCGCCACACGCGGTCGAAGTTCGAAAAACCGGTGCCGAAATCGTCGATCGCGATCAGGAAGTCGCGGTGCTGGATCATGTCGATCGTGCGGGCGAGCGCGGCTTCGTCGCGCGACGGCTGCTCGACGACTTCGAGCACGATGCGGTTCGGCGGCAACACGAAATGCTTGCACAGCGATTCGACGAACTCGCGTTGCACGAGCCCCGAGTCGAGCACGCGCGGCGTCACGTTCAGGAACAGCCAGCCGTCGCCGATGCCTTGCGCGACGAAATTGGCGGTATGCAGGCAGCGGGCGAGGCGATCGAGCAGCAGCGCGTCGGCGATACTGCGCGTCTTGTCGAACATCGTGCCGGGCGAGATCGTCGCGCCGGACGCGTCGACGATGCGCAGCAGCGCTTCGTAGCCGACGACGCGCTTGTGCGTGATCGACAGCACCGGCTGGAACACGCTGCGCAGCGTCACGCCGCGATAGTCGGTCAACCAGCCGCTGGGCGTCGGCGTAAGGCGTTCGAGCAGGGTTTCGAGGGAGAGATCGCGGATCTGCGTCATGTCAGCGGCGCGCGAGGACGGACGGCCGGCCGGTGGCACGGTGCGTCGCCGAAGCGGCCACACGCGCAGGCAGGCGCGGTAGAACGAGGTCCATCTTGACCGCCTCCTGCGGATGATTGTTCGGAGTGTAGCGAGAACAGGCCGGTTCGCGCATCAGGGTAACTCCACACGCACGCCGCAGACAACCCGGCGGGCCGGGGAACATGCACGAACGTCGACGCAGATCAAATTTGCGCGGCGCAGCGCCGAGCTCACGCCATCCGTCAGGCCGCTTCGCCGCCGCGCGGCCGGATGCCCGGGATCCGCCGGATCACGCCGGTCGCGAGCGCGGTGCCGACGAGCACGATCGCGCAGCCTTCCAGCATGACGGCCGACACGCGTTCGCTCAGGAACAGCGCGCCCCACAGCAGGCCGAACACCGGGATCACGAAGGTCACGGTGATCGCGCGGGCCGGCCCGACGTGCGCGATCAGGTAGAAGTAGATGAAATACGCGACGCCCGTGCACGCGATGCCGAGGCTGAGCACCGAGCCCCATGCGTGCGCGCTGACCGGCGCGGCCGGCCACGTCGCGATCGCGAACGGCAGCAGCAGCACCGTCGAGCCGATCATGCTGCCGGTCGCGTTGACGATCGGGTCGACGCCGCTGAGCTTGCGCTTCGTATAGTTGGCCGCGATGCCGTACAGCAGCGTCGCGCCGAGCGCCGCGGCGGCGGCGAGCATCGTCGCGCCGGCGCCCGCACCGCCGTGCGCGCTCGCCACCTGGTCCCAGACGAGCGTCAGCACGCCGGCGAAGCCGATCACGAGGCCGAGCGCGCGCGGCAGCGACAGCTTGTCCTTCAGCCACAGATAGGCGACGAGCGCGCCCCACAGCGGGGTGGTCGCGTTGATCACCGACGTCACGCCGGCGGACAGCGTCAGCTCGGCGAACGCGAACAGGCAGAACGGTGCGCCGGAGTTGAGCGCGCCGACGACGAACAGCGGCCACGCGCGCTGGCGCAGTTGCGCACCGAGATCGGCGGGTTTCATGCGGGTGAGCGCGAGGCCGATCAGGAACAGCGCGCCGATGCCGACGCGCAGCGCCATCAGCGGGGCGACGCCGAGCTCGGCGACGCCGATCCGGATGAACAGGAACGACGCGCCCCACAGGGCGGCGAGGATGGTCAGCAGGACAGCGTTTTTGGGGGACATCGTCGTGGGCCGGGCGCAGGGGAGGGATGCGGTGAATCTTACACCGCGCGACCCGGCCGACGTTTCACGATCGGATGAAATGGCAAGAAGCGGCAGGAGGCGGCAGGAAGCCCCCCGGCAGGCGGCAATCAGTGATGACGCCAGCCGCCGCGGCCGCCGCCGAAGCCGAAATTGAGCGACACCGCCGGGCCCCACCAGCCGCCGTAGGCCGGCGCGTAAGCCGGCGCCGGATAGTAGTAGGCGGGCGCGGGTTCGACGTACACCGGCGCGGTCGGCACCGGCGCCGCCGCGTAATAGCCGGACGGATAGTAGCCGTACGGGTAGTAACAGCCGGCGAGGGACGCGCACGCAAGCGCTGCTGCGACGAGAGTCCTGGTCATGATGGTTCCCCGGCAAGGCGGGCTGTGCGCCGATGCTTTAGCTTAGACCGCACGCGTGTGACACGGTGTGCAAAACGGTAACGGATCATTTCGGGGACCGCTACGGGGACCGCTACGGGCCCCACTTGGGGGCACTACGGGTTCGACTGACGAAAACGCGCCCGGCCGGGGCGCCGCTTCAGAGGACGACGGAAGGAAAACCCGCCCGGAAACCCGCCCCGGACGCCGACGCGCACCGCGTCGGCATCCGCATGGCAAGCCCCCCGGCGTGCATGCGAAAACGGCGCTTCCGCGCTGCGAAAACGCCGTCAGTCAGGTCATGCCGCGCCCGGTGAGCGAGGCGCCGGCTTACTTGCCGATCTGGTTGCCGATGATGCCGCCGGCGGCCGCGCCGCCGAGGGTCGACAGTGCATTGCCACCGATCGCCGCACCGGCGACGCCGCCGACGCCTGCGCCAATGGCCGTGTCGCGCTGGCGTCTCGTCATCGAATCGCAGGCCGTCAGGCTGGCCATCGTCGCGACGAGCAGCGCGCATACTCCAATACGCCTGATCGAGTTCATGATGGTTGTCCTTGAGGTTGTGAACGGAGAACGCGCGACCGATCGGTGGCCACGCATGAACCCAATCTACGCGCCGCGCCTGGCGGGTGCTGTAAGGACTTGTTAGAGCGCTCCTGCTTTCGTAATCAATTGTTTCCCGACGCGCCGGCTGGCACGCGCGATGCAAAAAGGCCCGCTCGAAAGCGGGCCTCGTGCACGGCGGCGCGATCCGGCGCCGATTGCCGGATCGCGCATGTCGCTGCGCTTATTGCCGGTGATAGATCTCGGCGCCGGTCTTGACGAACTCGACGGCCTTGACCTCCATGCCTTTCTTCAGCGCCTCGGTCTCGGACACGCCTTGCTGCGCTGCAAACTCGCGCACGTCCTGCGTGATCTTCATCGAGCAGAAGTGCGGGCCGCACATCGAGCAGAAGTGCGCGACCTTCGCGGAATCCTTCGGCAGCGTTTCGTCGTGGAATTCGCGCGCCTTGTCCGGATCGAGGCCGATGTTGAACTGGTCTTCCCAGCGGAACTCGAAGCGTGCCTTCGACAGCGCGTTGTCGCGCACCTGCGCGCCCGGGTGGCCCTTCGCGAGGTCGGCGGCGTGCGCGGCGAGCTTGTACGTGATGATGCCTTCCTTCACGTCGTCCTTGTTCGGCAGGCCGAGGTGTTCCTTCGGCGTCACGTAGCACAGCATCGCGGTGCCGAACCAGCCGATCATCGCGGCGCCGATGCCCGACGTGATGTGGTCGTAGCCCGGCGCGATGTCGGTGGTGAGCGGCCCGAGCGTGTAGAACGGCGCTTCCTTGCACCAGTCGAGCTGGAGATCCATGTTCTCCTTGATCAACTGCATCGGCACGTGGCCGGGGCCTTCGATCATCACCTGCACGTCGTGCTTCCACGCGATCTGCGTGAGCTCGCCGAGCGTCTTCAGCTCGCCGAGCTGCGCTTCGTCGTTCGCGTCGTAGATCGAGCCGGGGCGCAGGCCGTCGCCAAGCGAGAAGCTCACGTCGTACGCCTTCATGATTTCGCAGATCTCTTCGAAATGCTCGTACAGGAAGCTTTCCTTGTGATGCGCGAGACACCACTTCGCCATGATCGAGCCGCCGCGCGACACGATGCCCGTCATCCGGTTCGCGGTGAGCGGCACGTACTGCAGGCGCACGCCCGCGTGGATCGTGAAGTAGTCGACGCCTTGCTCGGCCTGTTCGATCAGCGTGTCGCGGAAGATCTCCCAGGTCAGGTCCTCGGCCTTGCCGTTGACCTTTTCCAGCGCCTGGTAGATCGGCACCGTGCCGATCGGCACCGGGCTGTTGCGGATGATCCACTCGCGCGTTTCATGGATGTGCTTGCCGGTCGACAGGTCCATCACCGTGTCGCCGCCCCAGCGGATCGCCCACGTCATCTTGTCGACTTCCTCGCCGATCGACGACGTGACGGCCGAGTTGCCGATGTTCGCGTTGATCTTCACGAGGAAGTTGCGGCCGATGATCATCGGCTCGGATTCCGGGTGGTTGATGTTCGCGGGGATGATCGCGCGGCCGCGCGCGATCTCGTCGCGCACGAATTCCGGCGTGATTTCCGCAAGCGCGTTCGCGCCGAATGCGGCGGCGCCGAACGCCTGGCCCGGGTGCTGGCGGCCCATCATCGCGGCGAGCTTCGCGCCGTTCGGGCCGCTCGCCTTGAGGCTTTCCAGGTACTCGGCGCGGCGCTGGTTCTCGCGGATCGCGATGTATTCCATTTCCGGGGTGATGATGCCCTGGCGCGCGTAATGCATCTGCGTGACGTTCTTGCCCGCCAGCGCGCGACGCGGGTTGCGGTGCAGGCCCGGGAAGCGCAGGTCGGCCGTGGCCGGGTCGGCGGCGCGCTCGAGGCCGTACTGGCTCGTGAGGCCCGGCAGCGTCTCGGTGTCGCCGCGTGCTTCGATCCAGCGCTGGCGCAGCGCGGGCAGGCCCGCGCGGATATCGATCTTCGCTTCTGGATCTGTGTACGGACCCGACGTATCGTAGACGTAGATCGGCGGATTTTTTTCGCCGCCGAAGCCGGTCGGCGTGTCGGACTGCGTGATCTCGCGCATCGGCACGCGGATGTCGGGCTGCGAGCCCGTCACATAGACTTTCCGCGAGTTGGGCAGCGGCGCGACGGCAGCAGCATCGACGTGGGCGTCGGCGGACAGAAACTTCGGGTTGGCGTTCATGCGATCTCCTGTGTCGACACGAGTTGGCGCTTTTTGCGCTGACTCGTGTCCCATGCAAAGCAATTGTGGGGCGCTCGCTAAGCAGGAGACGAGATTCGTGAGGCGGCGGGTTTCGTCAGAGGGATGGCGGCGAAGCCCGTACGCTTCCCTGCGCTGGCATTATCCAGATCAGGTTCAAAGGGTATTTCTCACCCGCAATTGCCGGTTTATTGACCGAGCGCATTGCAGGACCCCCGCGTTAGCAAGCGCACACGATACACCGGCTTCGCGGCGGTTTCAACCGGGGACAGATCCGTGCCGTACGTGCGGCCGCAGCATCGTGCGGCGCGTACCGGCGGCACGGCGCGCGCCGCGCATGGGGCGGCGGCCGCGCGGACACGACGGCGCAGCGCGGCATCGCGCGGCGCAAAAAGAAATTTTGCGACGGCCTGTCATCTGGCGCCGCGTCGTCCGTCTATTCGGCTCCTAAAACCCATGTACTGGAGTGATGTCATGAAAAAAGCACTGATGGCAGCCTGCGTCGCCGGCCTTGCATTCGCGGTGACGGGCGCTTATGCGCAGAACGATGCGATGTCGAAGGATCAGGCACCGATGTCGAAGGACGCGATGGGCCACGACGCGATGTCGAAGGACGAAGGGATGCAGAAGGACGGCATGAAGAAACATACGATGAAAAAAGACGCGATGAAGAAGGGCGCCATGTCGCACGACGAGATGGGCAAGCCGAAGCAGAACGACAAGATGAGCCCGTCCTACTGACGGGATGGTTAGCGCGCGGCGGCCGCCGCGCCCCTGGAGGAGCCGTCATCATGCAAACCGTTCGCGCCACCGGGCCCGCGGCCGCGCCGCCGCCCGCGCGCTCGATCCATCCGCGGTGGGTGCGCGTGAGCCACTGGCTCAACGCGCTCGCCGCGATCGTGATGGTGTTGTCCGGCTGGCGCATCTACGATGCGTCGCCGATCTATCCGCCGTTCGCGTTTCCGCACGGCATCACGCTGGGCGGCTGGCTCGGCGGCGCGCTGCAATGGCATTTCGCGGCGATGTGGCTGCTCGTCGGCAACGGTTTGTTCTACCTGACGATGGCGATCGCGACCGGGCGCATCGCGCGCAAGTTCTTCCCGGTCACGCCGGCCGCGGTGCTTCGCGATCTGCGCGCGGCGCTGCGCGGCAAGCTCGCGCACGACGACCTGAGCGTCTACAACGCGGTGCAGCGCGCCGCGTATCTGACGGCGATCGTCGACATCGTCGTGCTGGTGCTGTCCGGCCTCGTGATCTGGAAATCGGTGCAGTTTCCGCTGCTGCGCACGCTGCTCGGCGGCTACGACACCGCGCGCGTCGTGCATTTCTGGGCGATGTCGGTGCTGGTCGCGTTCGTCGGCGTGCACGTCGCGATGGCGCTGCTGGTGCCGCGCTCGTTCCTCGCGATGCTGCGCGGGCGCTAGGCTTGCGAGTCGAAGGAGATCCTCATGTCCAAACCTGAAGACGCGCGCGGCCGGCCGCGCTGGACGCTCGACCAGCAGGCGCTGGCACTCGACGTGCGCCGCGAACTGGAGATGCCGTCGCGGCGCCTGTTCAACCGGCGGATCCTGACGCTCGGCGGCCTGACGATGCTGACCGGCTGCACGCTGCAGGACGATGCGTCCGTGAACACGTTCCTCGAGAAGGTGTCGCGCATGAACGATCGCGTGCAGGCCTGGCTGTTCAGCCCCCAGCGCCTCGCACCGACCTACACCGAAGCCGACCTGACGCGGCCGTTCCCGTTCAATGCGTTTTACGCGATCGACGAAGTGCCGCATGTGGACGCGTCGACCTACAAGCTCGTGCTGTCCGGCCTCGTGACGGGCAAGCGGGTGTGGACGCTGGACGAGTTGTACGCGCTGCCGCACGCGGAGCAGATTACGCGCCATATCTGCGTGGAAGGGTGGAGCGCGATCGGCCGCTGGGGCGGCACGCCATTCGGCGCGTTCCTGCAGCGCGTCGGCGCGGACACCCGCGCGCAATACGTCGGCTTCAAATGCGCGGACGATTACTACGAAAGCATCGACATGCCGACCGCGCTGCATCCGCAGACGCTGCTGACGTTCGAATACGACGGGCAGCGCCTGCCGCCGGAATTCGGTTTCCCGATGAAGCTGCGGATGCCGACCAAGCTCGGCTACAAGAACCCGAAGCACATCATGGAGATCTTCGTGACCAACACGTACCCGGGCGGGTATTGGGTCGACCAGGGGTACAACTGGTTCGGCGGTTCGTGACGCGGCCGCGGCGGGAGCGGGAGCGGGAGCGGGCGGCTCGCGCGCCGGGCATCATTCCGGTTCCTGCACCCGCATCTCGACGCGCAGGCCGGCCGCCGTCGCCATGTTGACGAGGGTATCGAGCCCGAACAGGGTGATCTTGCCGCGCATCAGGTCGGATATGCGCGGCTGCGTGATGCCGAGCAGCGTCGCGGCCTGCGCCTGGCTGATCTCCATCCGTGTGATGTGATGCTTGAGCGCGATCATCAGCTCGGAGCGCAACTTCATGTTTTCGGCTTCCGCCGGCGTGTCTTCGATCGCGTCCCAGACGCTCGGAAAGCGTTGCTTCGTCATCGCTTCAACTCCATCAATATCTCGCGGTAGCGCCGGGCGGCCAACGGGAAAGCGCGCAGGTCGTCGAGGGCGCTGCCGACGAAGACGACGGGCTGGGGGCAGGCATGCATGGGTTATACAAAATTTTGTATGGATGTCGAGCAAGGGGAGGCGCGGGAGATCGCCGGTCCGTTCGGACCCGGCGTCGTCGAACGTGCGGCGCGCGAACGCGCCGCTTCGTCACGATAGCCGTGCAATCGCCGCCGGCGCGCATTCCTGGCCGAACGGCAGAGGCTTCACGCCCGGCGACGGCGCTGCGCGCAAGTGTCCGCGCCGCCGCCTCTCTCCTGAAACTGTCGCGCCGAAACGTCAATCGCCCTCCTTTCAGCCAGGTCCGCAGTTCCTTTCGAATCCTTGATGCCATAATGCCAAGCGTGCGCAGCCACAGCGGCTGCGCACCTTTTTTTGCCCCTCTGCCGCCGGCCCCGCCGGCTTACTTCGTCGCCGTTCGCACTGTCATGTCGTTCCGCACGTTTGCCCCCGCCGTCCTGGCCCCGTCCGGGCCGTTTGCCGGTTGTTCCGGCGTCTTTCAGCGGGGCACGCGGCGCGCCGTGCGGGCAGGCTGCCGATGAGCCCGCTCGACCGACTCCTCGATTTCTTCGCCCGTCATCCGCTCCGCCTGCCGCAAAGCCGCGGCGGGCGCGTCGCGCTGGCGCTCGTGTTCATCTACTTCGTGTGGGGCTCGACCTATCTCGGGCTGCACGTCGCGCTGCAGTCGTTCCCGCCGCTGCTGCTGTCCGGGCTGCGCAACCTGCTCGGCGGGATCGGGCTGTTCGTCTTCGCGCTGCGCCGCCGGCCGCAATGGCCGACGCTCCTCGAGATCCGCAATTCGGCGATCGTCGGCACGATGCTCGTCGCCCTGTCGTCCGGGACGATCGCGCTCGGGATGCGCTTCGTCAGCAGCGGCTCGGCCGCGGTGATGGTCGCCACCGTGCCGCTGTTCGCGACCGTGATCGCGGCGGTGGCAGGACGGCCGGTGACGAAGGGCGAGTGGGCGGCGGTCGCGCTCGGGATGGTCGGCATCGTCGTGCTGAACTCGGGCGGCGCGGCCGCCGCGAATTCGGCGCTCGGCACGATCTCCGTGCTGGCCGGCGCGCTGTTCTGGGCGGGCGGCGCGCATCTCGCGACGCGGCTCAAGCTGCCGTCGGACCTGTTCCTGTCGACGTCGCTGCAGATCGGGCTCGGCGGCCTGATGTCGACGTTCGCCGCGTTCATGCTCGGCGAGCGCATCGAGCAATTCTCGATGCTGCCGGTGTTCGCGTTCGTGTACCTGATGGTGTTCTGCACGATGGCCGCGTACGTCGCGTACGGCTACCTGATCCGCCACACGAGCCCGATCATCTCGAGCAGCTGCATGTACGTGAACCCGATCGTCGCGGTCGCCCTCGGCGCGCTGTTCCTCGGCGAGCCGGTGACGATGGCGACCGTGATCGCGACGCTCGCGATCCTCGGCAGCGTCGGGCTGTCGTTCGTGTTCGATCCGGCCCGCAAGCGGGCGTCGCAGGCGGCTGCCGCGAGCGTGTCGACGTCCGCGAGCGCATCGGCACCGGCATCCGCCCCCGCGCCGACGCCGGGACCGGCGCCCGCGTCAGCCCCTGCCTCTCCGGCCTCCGACGACGTGTAACGCCGGCCGCGCGCGGCGCGTTCAGCCGTGGTGCCGGCCGCCGCGGTGGTGGAACACGCCGGCGAGCGCGGCGAACAGCAGCCCCGCCGCGCACATGCCGGTCCAGCCGAACGCGCGCCACGCGACGACGCCGGCCGACGAGCCGAGCGCGCCGCCGATGAAATAGCACACCATGTACACCGTGTTGACGCGGCTGCGCGCGTCGGGCTTCAGCGCGTAGATGCGCGACTGGTTCGAGATCTGCGCGGCCTGCACGCCGACGTCGAGCACGATCACGCCGATCACGAGCCCGACGAGGCTCGCGCCCGACAGCGCGAAAATCACGAACGACGCCGCGACCAGCGCGATCGCGAGCGAGATGATCGCGCGCGGCCCGCGCGCGTCGGCGAAGCGCCCCGCGTACGGCGCGGCGAGCGCGCCGGCCGCGCCGACGATACCGAACAGGCCGGCCGCCTGCGGCCCGAGATGGAACGGCGCGCCGGCGAGCAGCAGCGTCAGCACCGGCCAGAACGCGCTGAACGCCGCGAAGATCGCCGCACCCGTCAGCGACGCGTCGCGCAGGCCGCGCAACTCCACCGCGAGATGCCACATCGAGCCGAGCAGCTTGCCGTACGGCAGCGTCGACGTCGGCGAGCTGCGCGGCAGGCGCAGCACGATCACCGCGGCGAGCGCGACGAGCGCCGCGACCGACGCGCCGAACACCGCGCGCCAGCCGAAGTATTCGGCGACGAAGCCGGCCGCCGTGCGCGCGAGCAGGATGCCGATCAGCAGGCCGCTCATCACGGTGCCGACCGCCTGCCCGCGCGCGGCGGGCGGCGCGATCTCGGCGGCGAACGGCACCGCCTGCTGCGCGATGGTCGCGAGCACGCCGATCGCCAGGCTCGCGGCGGCGAGTACCGCGATCGACGGCGCGGCGGCCGCCGCGATCAGCGCGACCGACAGGCCGGCGATCTGCAGCAGGATCAGCATGCGCCGGTCGAAGCGGTCGCCGAGCGGCGCGAGCAGGAACATCCCGGCCGCGTAGCCGAGCTGGGTCGCGGTCGGCACGGCGCCGATCCACGACGCGTGCTCCGGAAACGTCGCGCGGAAGCTGTCGAGGAGCGGCTGGTTGTAGTAGATGTTCGCGACCGACACGCCCGCGATCATCGCGAGCAGCAACAGCAGGCTGCGCGAGTAGTGGGGCGAGGCGGCGCCGTCGGTCGGACGATGGGGG
This sequence comes from Burkholderia sp. SRS-46, assembly GCF_004343775.1. GTDB lineage: Bacteria > Pseudomonadota > Gammaproteobacteria > Burkholderiales > Burkholderiaceae > Burkholderia. The sequence goes on from NZ_PTXL01000001.1 coordinate 526,463, forward strand.
GCGATGGAGGACATGGCGATACGGAGCGCTCGGGTGTGACGTGAACCGTGCGGCCGCTGGCGCAGGCGCGCGCCGGGCATCGGTCGAGGGAGCCGATGATACCGGAGCCATGCGAAACGTGCCGGCGACGGCCTTGCCCGGCCGGGTGCGGTTGCCGGCCTGGCGGAGCCGTTGCGGCACAAGCCGCGGTATCGGCTTGTGCCGCGCCGGAACGGCCGCGGCGGCGGCGCTCAGTCGACGAGTTCGCCTGTCGGTTCGTAGAACGGATACGGGCCGTCGCCCTCGTCGACATACACGTGATGCGTGACCACGCCGGTTTCGGGCGTGTAGCGATGCACGGCGAACGCGGGCGGCTCCAGCCGGAACGCCGACGGCCCGTCGTCGCGCAGGTCGAACGCGACCTGGTGCGCGGGCGCCGGCACCGCCGACGCGATCGTGCCGCCGAAGCGCGCGAACATCGTCCGGTGCACGTGGCCGCACAGCACGCGCTCGACATTCGGATGCTTGCGCAGCAGCGCATCGAGCTTTGCCGCGGCGGCGGGCGCGAGCCGCAGCGCATCCATGTGGCCGATCCCCGACACGAACGGCGGGTGATGCAGCGCGACGATCACGGGCCGCTCGCGCGCGGCGTCGAGCTGGGCCGCGAGCCACGCGAGGCGCGCGTCGCACAGGTCGCCGGGGCTCGTGCCGGGCACCTGCGAATCGAGCGCGAGCACGCGCATCGCGCCGACATCGAACGCGTACTGCACGAACTCGCCGTCCTGCCATTCGGCCCGGTCGGCGAACGCACGGCGCATTGCCGCGCGATCGTCGTGATTGCCGATCATCAGGAAATACGGAATCTCGAGCGGCGCGAGCAGCGCGCGCAGCTGGCCGTATTCGTCGTCATGGCCGAAATCGGTCAGGTCGCCGGTGACGAGCACCGCGTCGGGGCGCGGCTCGAGCGCGTTCAGGCGCGCGATGCAGCGCGCGAGCGCTGCGGCGGTGTCGACGCGCCGGTACGCCAGCATGCCCGGCCGCTTGATGTGGAGATCGCTGATGTGTGCAAGCAGCATCGTCGTGCCTCGGATCATCTGGTTATCGTCTGGTTATTGTGGGGGAAGGGCGTCACGCCGCGAGCGCGATCAGCCCTTCGGGCGCGACCGTGATGCCGACCGTCGTGCCGCGCGCGAGTTCGACGCGGCCCGGCACGTCGATCACGAGCGCGTCGGGCGCCGCGTGCTCGATCGTAAGCCGGGTGCGCTCGCCGAGGAACGCGCACGCGCCGACCGCGCCGCGTAACGGCGCGTGCGCCGGATCGGCGAGCTGCGCATCCTCGGGCCGGAAGAACCATTCGTCCGCGGCGTGCGGCGTGGCGATCGCGCCGCCCGTCGTCACGAGCGCACCGTCCTTCCATTGTCCCGCAAGGCGGTTCAGCGTGCCGATGAACTGCGCGACCGCGCGGTTCGCGGGCCGGTAGTAGATGTCGCGCGGCGTGCCGATCTGCTCGATGCGGCCCGCGCTCATCACGACGATCCGGTCGCCGAGCTCCATCGCCTCGGCCTGGTCGTGCGTCACGTAGACGGTCGTCACGCCCAGTTCGCGCAGCAGCGCGTCCATCTCGCGGCGCAGCGCGTCGCGCAGCTTCGCGTCGAGCGCGGTGAGCGGCTCGTCGAGCAGCAGCACGCGCGGCCGCACCGCGAGCGCGCGGGCGAGCGCGACCCGCTGGCGCTGGCCGCCGGACAACTGGTCGATCGGCTTGTCCGCGTGCGCGTCGAGCCGCATCATCGCGAGCAGGTCGTCCACCCGTTCGCGCAGCACGCGCGGCGCGGTCTTGCGGATCTTCAGCCCGTAGCCGACGTTGCCGCGCACCGTCAGGTTCGGAAACAGCGCGTAGTTCTGGAACACCATGCCGACCTGGCGGCGCTCGATCGGCAGGGCGGTGACGTCGTCGCCGCCGAACGCGATCGTGCCGCCGGCGTCCGGCGTGTCGAGGCCCGCGATCAGGCGCAGCGTCGTGGTCTTGCCGCAGCCCGACGGGCCGAGCAGCACGAGTGTCTCGCCCGCACCGATCGACAGGTCGAGCGGCTCGAGCACGCGGGTGCCGCGGAACGTCTTCGCGCAGCGGGTGAGGGTGATCGGAATGGAATCGAGTTTCATGTGAGCACCGGTCAACGCTTGCCGCGCTGTTTCAGCGCGCGCGTGCCGGACGGATCGACGCCGAGCCACTGCATCGCGACGAGGAGCGGCAGCGTCATCAGCAGGAACAGGATCGTGTACGCGCTGCCGACTTCGAGACGCAGCGATGCATAGGTATCGGCGAGGCCGACCGGCAGCGTCTTCGTGTCGGGCGTGTGCAGCATCCACGTGAGGTTGAATTCGCCGATCGACAGCGTGAGCACCGCGAGCGCACCCGCGACGATGCCCGGGCGCAGGTTCGGCAGCACGATCGTCACGAAGCGCGTGACGAACGACGCGCCGAGGCTCGCCGCGCCTTCCTCGAGCGTGCGCAGATCGGCGCCCGCCGCGACGGCCGCGACCGCGCGCACCATGAACGGCAGCGTGAACACGGCATGGCCCGCGACGATGAACCACGGGCTCATCCGGAACGCGGTGAAGCCGCCGTAGACGACGAGCAGCGCGAGCGCGGACGCGAGGCCCGGCAGCGCGATCGGAAGCACGAGCGCTTCCTCGATCAGGCGCGCGGCGCGGCTCTCGCTGCGCGCGAGCGCATAGCCGGCCGGCACGCCGACGACGAGCACGATCGCGAGCGTCGCGAACGCGACAGTCAGCGACAGCGCGACCGAGCCGTGATACTGCTGCCACACCTGTTCGAGCCAGCGCAGCGTGAGGCCGCTCGACAGGCCGCGGAAGTAGTTGACGGTCAGGCCGGCCAGCACCGACATCACGACCGGCACGATCAGGAACGCGCACAGCAGCAGCGTGACGCACCATTGCAGCGCGGCGAGCGCGCGGGCGCCGGTCACGCGCGGCGCGCGCCGGGCGGTGCCGCGTGCGTGCTCGTGCGCGGGGGCGGGGGCGGGGGACGGCGCGGAAGAACCGGAAAGCGATTGCATCGGGTGAACCTCAGGCGGCGGCTGCCGCGGTGTGGCCGGTGAAGCGGCGCGCGAGCGCGAGCACGGCCCACGTGACGACGCCGAGCACGATCGACAGGCCGGCGGCCGTCGCGATGTTCGCGTTCAGCGTGAACTCGGTGTAGATCGTCATCGGCAGCACGTTCAGGTCGGTCGCGAGCGTAAACGCGGTGCCGAACGCGCCCATCGCGGTCGCGAAGCAGATCGCGCCGGCCGCGATCAGGCCCGGCGCGAGCGCGGGCAGCACGATGTCGAGCAGGATGCGCCACGGCGACGCGCCGAGCGAGCGCGCGGCTTCCTCGAGCGACGGATCGAGCTTCGACGCCGCCGCGATCACGGTGACGATCACGCGCGGAATCGAGAAATACAGGTAGCCGACGAACAGGCCCGCCACCGAATACGCGAACACCCACTTGTCGCCGGTGAGCTTCGCGGACAGCATCCCGATCAAGCCCTGCCGCCCCGCGAGCATGATCACCATGAAGCCGACGACGACGCCCGGAAACGCGAGCGGAAACGTCAGCAGCGCGAGCAGCACGCGCTTGCCGGCGAACTGGCGGCGCGCGAGCAAGAGGCCTGCGATCGTCGACAGCACGAGGGTTGCGAGCGTGACGGCCGCCGACAGCGCGACCGTCTCGCCCAGGCTCCTCATGTAGCGCGCGTTGCCGAGCAGCGCCGCATACTGCGCGACGAACCCGCCGTCGGCCGACACCTGCGCAAGCGCGACCATCGGCAGCAGCCAGAACGCGGCGAACACCGCGAGCGCGGGCGCGACGAGCGCGATGCGCCAGCGTAGCGGGAAAGTCAGGTCGGGCATCGGTCGCGTCCTGCCGTTACTGCATGATCTGCAGGTATTGCTGGCCGAACGCCTGCTGGCCGGCGGCCATCTTGCCGAAGTCGACCGGCTTCGCGCGCGCGTAGTCGCTCGCCGGCAGGAACTTCGACGCGACGTCGGCGCTCATCGCCTGCGCGCGCACCGGGCGCAGGTAGGCGTTCGCCCACAGCTTCTGGCCTTCGTCGGACAGCACGAAGTCGAGCACCTTCCGGCCGTTCGCGTCATGCGGCGCGCCCTTCACGAGGCTCATCACGTACGGCACCGCGATCGTGCCTTCCTTCGGAATCACGAACTCGACGTTGGCGTTGTCCTTGTACTTCGCGCGGTAGGCATCGAAGTCGTAGTCGAGCAGGATCGGAATCTCGCCCGACAGCACGCGCGCGTACGCGGTCTGCTTCGGCACGATCGGCGCGTTGGCCTTCAGCTTGTGGAACCAGTCGAGCGCGGGCTTGAAGTTCTCGAGGGTGCCGCCGAGCGCCTGGTTGACGGCGACCGCGCCCGCGTAGCCGACGAACGCGCTGGACGGATCGAGGTAGCCGACCATGCCCTTGTATTCGGGCTTCAGCAGGTCCGCCCACGAGCGCGGCACCGGCTTGCCTTCGAGCGCGTCCTTGTTCACGAAGAAGCCGAGCGTGCCCGAGTGGATCGCGAACCAGTAGCCCTGCGGGTCCTTCAGGTTCGCGGGGATGTCGTTCCAGTGCGCGGGCTTGTACGGCGCGATCACGCCCTTGTCCTTCGCCTGGAAGGCCGACGACACGCCGAGATAGACGACGTCCGCGACCGGGCTCTTCTGCTCGGCGATCAGCTGCGCGATCGCCTGGCCCGAGTTCTTGTTGTCGAACGGCACGCGTACGCCGGTCTTCTGCTTGATCGCGGCGATCTGCGCGGCCCAGTCGGCCCATTCGGGCGGGCAGTTGTAGCAGATCGCGGTGTCTTCCGCGCAGGCGGACGAGGCGCCGGCGAGCAGGGCGGCGCAGGCGAGCGGCGCGGCGAGCGCGCGCAGCAGGGACGACAGTCGAAGTGTCACGGGGTGGTCTCCGGGTGAGCGGGTGGGGGAGCGGCGGGGTGCGTGCGGTGCGCTCAGGCTTCGCGAAGCTGCCGGGCGGCCGGCGCGACCGTCGCGCCGTCGCGCACCGTGTGCGGCAGGATCCGCGACGCGCGTTCGATCGGCTTGCCGCCGATGGATTCGACGAGGCGTTGCCATGCGTGCCGGCCGATGTCGCGGTTCGGCGACGCGATGCTCGCGAGCGGCGGCGCGAGCAGCTCGCCGATCGCGATGCCGTCGAAGCCGAGCACCGAGATGTCGTCGGGAATCGAGAAACCCGCGCGCCGCAGGCCGCGCATCACGACCATCGCCAGCAGGTCGTTGCTGCAGAACAGCGCGGTCGGGCGCGTCGTGCGCGCGGTCAGGTGCGCCAGCACCGCGTCGGGCAGCTCGGGCGCGTTGAAGTCGACCTCGACCGGCGGCAGCGGCGCGATGCCGCTTTCCTCGAGCGCCTGCGCGTAGCCGAGATGGCGCTGCCGCGCGCGATCGGACGCGGCGAGCGAGCCGGCGAGCATCAGCACGCGGCGATGGCCGCGCGCGGTCAGCATGCGCACGCCGTCGTACGCGGCGCGGCGGTTGTCGACCGACACCGACGGGCGGCGCTGCGTGTCGTTGTGCATCAGCACGTAATGCGGGCCGTCGTGATCGAGCATGTCGAGCAGCGGATGCGTGTCCGCATCGGCGACCGTCAGGATCAAGCCCTCGACGCGCTGCTCGCGCAGCGTCTCGATCGCGTGACGCTCGCGCGCCGCGTCGTATTCGGTCGTCATCAGGATCAGCTTGAAGCCGGCCGCGGTCGCGAGCTCGTCGATCCCTTGCAGGCAGTCGGCGAACACGGGGTTCGCGAGGGTCGGCAGCACGACGCCGACGAGCCGCGTGCGCTCGCCGCGCAACTGGCGGCCGAGCGGGCTCGGGCGGAATTTCAGCGTGTCGATCGCGGTGCGGATCGCCGCGAGCGTCGACGGGCTGACGGTATGCGGCGCGTTGATCGCACGCGACACGGTGGCGATCGAGAAGCCGGCAAGCGCGGCGACATCCTTGATGGTCGGGGTCATGAGGGGAGTGCGATGTAAACGTTTTCGGCGAGGGCATTATCGAAAACGTTTATGACTTTCCGATGACGCGTGAAGGGGGCGAATCGAAGCAGCGCGCGCACGGAATCGTGTGAAGGATGAGGCGGCGATGCGTGGCCCATTGTAGCCGTGGACGGGGTGGGCGCTGTCGAATCCGACGGTATTCGACAGGGTCAAACGCGGAACGTGGCGCAAGCAGTGGTAGAATCCCGTCCGCCCTTGCCGGGGTGATGAAATTGGTAAACATAGCGGACTTAAAAGTTTGAGTGCCCAGCCGGAAACGGCCGGTGCAGAACCCTTCAAATTCGGCGAAACCCCTGATGCGATGCATCGAGGCAACGCCGAGCCAAGCCTGGCGGCGCACGCGCACGCGAGGAAGGTGTAGAGACTAGACGGGGGGCGCCTAAGGCGCACGGGCGACAGCGTCGGCCCGCACGCGATGGTGAAGGCATAGTCCAGCGCACGAACGGCATCGCCCAGACGACGCCGGCTTCGAAAGAAGCAGTGTGACGAAAATCCGCCGCCTTAACTGGCTTGCCGGTTCGAGTCCGGTCCCCGGCACCAGGCCATCCTGTCGTTCATTCAATCCCATCATTCGACGTCGGGCCCGATCCACGCGATCACGTCCTTCGCGCGGGAAGCCACCCTGCGCCATGATCCCCCGCCGCGTGCCTTGCCCGCGCCGCTCATTTCCCCGCGATCGTTTCGAGCCCCGGCAGCCGGCTGGTCGACTTCAGTTCGCGCATCGACACGGTGCTGAGCAGTTCCTTGACGCCAGGCAGCGCTCGCAGCCGGTTCAGCACGAAGCTCGAGAACGAATCGAAATCCCGCGCGAGAATCTGCAGCAGGTAGTCGTGCTGGCCGGTGGTGTTGTGGCACGCGACGACTTCGGGCATCGCGATCACCCCCGCTTCGAATGCGCGGCAGGTTTTCTCGGTATGGTTGTCGAGCGAGATGCTGACGAACGCGACCACGCTGAAGCCCAGCACGTGCCGGTCGACGATGGCCTGGTAGCCGGTGATGAAGCCGGCCGCTTCGAGCCGCTTGAGCCGCTTCCAGCACGGCGACGCCGACAACGACACGCGTTCGGCCAGCTCCGCGTTGCTGAGGCGGCCTTCCTGTTGAAGGATGTTCATGATCCTCAGATCTGTTTCGTCCAGCGTCATACGGATGGCCTTCGCTTTTCCGGGAAACGCTCAGCATAGAAGATTCTTCTAATCCATAGGGCGAAGCAGAATGAAATGGAAAGCCTATTTCCTCGCTGCTTCTCTACACTGATTGGCCCGACAGCCGCCCGGCAGCCCGCCGGCCCGGCACCTGCTAGCCGTTTCCTGGCAAAGGAGCCACCGCATGACGTATTCCAACTATCACAAGAAGGACATCAACGGCCATCCACTGCATGCGGAAACGCAGATGATGTCGTACGGATTCGACCCGTTCCTGTCCGAGGGCGCGGTCAAGCCGCCCGTGTTCCTCACGTCGACCTTCGCGTTCCGCTCGGCGGAGGATGGCGCCGATTTCTTCGACGTCGTGTCGGGGCGCAAGGCGCTGCCGCAGGGCGAGGCGGCCGGGCTCGTATACAGCCGCTTCAATCACCCGAATCTCGAGATCGTCGAGGACCGCCTCGCGCTGCTCGACGGCTCGGATGCCGCGGTCGTCACGTCGAGCGGGATGTCGGCGATCAGCGCGGTGTTTCTCGCGTTTCTGCGGCCCGGTGATCAAATGGTGCAGTCGGTGCCGCTCTACGGCGGCACCGAGACGCTGATCGCGAAGATCTTCAAGGAGTGGGGCGTGACGGCCCATGCGATCGAGAACGGGCTGTCGCCGGAGTCGATCGGCGCGGCGCTCGAGGCTGCCGCGCAACATGGGCCGGTGCGGATCTGCTACGTCGAGACGCCGGCCAATCCCACCAACTCGCTGATCGATCTCGACGGAATGCGCCGCGAACTCGACGCATTCGAAGCGCGCCACGGCTATCGCCCGATTTCGGTATGCGACAACACGATGCTCGGGCCGATCTTCCAGAAACCGGCCGAGCATGGCGTCGACCTGTCGGTCTATTCGCTGACGAAATACGTCGGCGGCCACAGCGATCTCGTCGCGGGGGGCGTGACCGGCCGCAAGGATCTGATCGCGAAGATCCGGCTGATGCGCGGCGCGTTCGGCTCCCAGCTCGATCCGCATTCGTCGTGGATGCTGACCCGCTCGATGGAAACCGTCGTACTGCGAATGAAGCAGGCCGAGCGGGCTGCCCGCAAGGTCGCGAACTGGCTCGCGACGAATCCGCACCAGAAGGTCGACGTCTACCATCCGGACCTGATCCGGGACGACGCCTATCGGGCGGTGTATGCACGCCAATGCCAGGGCGCGGGCTCGACGTTCGCGTTCGTGCTGGAGGGGGGACGGGCCGAGTCGTTTCGCTTGATCAACGCGTTGCATCTGTTCAGGTCGGCAGTCAGCCTGGGCGGCACCGAGTCGCTGATTTGCCATCCCGCGTCGACCACCCATTCGGGCGTACCGGAGGCCGCGCGAAAGGCCGCGGGTGTCTCCGAAGGACTGATCCGGATCTCGATCGGGCTCGAGCATGAGGATGATCTGATCGCGGATCTGGATAATGCGTTCCGGCAGGCGGGGCTCTCCGCGCAGGCTTGACCGCTGCTTCGTCGCCGGCTTGACGCTGCCTGTGGGCCTCGTCAGGCGCGGCGCGTTCGGATGACGAGAGCGCGAGGCGGCGGCGTCACGCCGCCGCCTTCGCGGCCTCCTGCGCCACATGATCTGGCCGGTTCCCGATTTCGGCAGCGTCCGCGCGCCGGCTTGCTCGGGCGCCGAGCCCAAAGTGCACGCCACGGTGACCGAGCCGGGCGGAACGCGTATCGAACTCAGCTTCGACCCGCGGCAGTGCGAGGGGCAGCCGGCGAGGTTTTCCGGTCTTCGCAAATCACTTTGCACTGCAAAGCACGCCGGCGTTCACGCCCCTGACGACCAACCTGACAACGTATCGACCGGACCGCCCATTGCACCGATGGGCCACCCATGTTCAATTGGCGAGTTTCAAACAATTTGAAATATTTATGTTTTGAAATCGGCGAGTTTGTTTGAACGGTCGTCGGAGCGATCATCGAGTCGTTCAAGGTGGCCGGTTCGTGAATGCGCCGCCATTTGGCAATTTCTGACACAGTGCCGGGTCGTGTTCTGGTAAATGTATCTGTCAGGGTTGTGGGGCGTTACGAGGAAGCAATGAAAAAGAAAATGTTTCTGACGGGGTTGATGAGTACGGCTGTGTTGCTGGCAGCGTGTGGCGGGGGCGACGGCGGGGTTGTCGATGCGGGCAGCAGTGCATCGAACGGCAATGGAACCGGGGCGTCGACCAACCCGTCGCCGGTGGCGCCGCCTGCGGCCCAGGCGGCATGCCGGCCGAACGGCAGCTTTACTTATTCGGGTTCCGCCTCTCAGGTAGCGGCGAACAATGGCCAGCTGGCCGTGGTAGTCGTACCGAGTTTGCCGCCGGAGTATCAGAAGAACAGAAACTTCACGGCGCCGAACGCGCCGGCGTCGAGTCTGGTTCAACAGGCGAGCGGCGCATATACGACGCTTGCTTCATCGGCTGCGGCGACCGACTGTCTTGGGCTCGACCACGGGGCGGTGACCGAGATCCAGAGTGTCGGCAGCGATGTGGCGATCGGCCGGTGGAATCGGGCGATGGACACGGACGGCAATACCTATAACAGCGAGCAAGGCGTTCACTACGCGGTCGGTACGCCGCTGTCGTTGTCCGCGACGAGCGGCACGCTGGCGTGTACGCAATTGATCGCCGACGCGGTGTCGACCAATGACGGTACCCCGGGCGGGTCGCTCGGAACGAGCTCGGCCACGCTGGATCTCGCGGCGCGCTCGCTCAACAACCTGAGCTTGTCGATCAATCGAGCCAATACCCCATATACGCTGACGAACGCACAGGCCCCGTTGAATGGCGTTTCGACGACGGGACAGCTGTCGGTCCAGTCGGTGGTCGTGGGGCACGATGCGACGCAGCCGTTGGTCGCCGTCGGTTACTCGGGTCAAGGGATGGCGGGTGTCGTGGTGTTGTCGTGTCATTGACGTACGCGGGCGCGTGACGTCATGACCGTCGAGCGCATCGCGTCGGGCCGAGACGGCAGGGCGGACACGAAGCGAACGGTCCATGACAGTATTTGACCGTCCGGACACGGAGGCTGGGTGTACGCTGAGCGATGGACTGCCATGCTCAATTTCCGCTACCGGGGAAACGCCGAATGAAACGCTTGCTCCTGCTCTGGAAAACCGCCCGACGCGATGTGCGCGTCTTGTGGCGCGCACTCGGCCATCCGGACCGCCCCGGCTGGCTCATCCCGGCGCTCGGCCTCGTCGCGTTGTACGCGATCGAGCCGTTCAATTTCGCGATGCCGATACTGGGCTTGGTCGACGACGGGGTGCTCGTGCCGCTTGCGCTGCATCTGATCGTCCTCTGGCTGCCGGTTTCGCTTCGCGGCATGGCTACACGCTGAACGGTAGAGGAACGCAATGGGTCTTCTGGATAGATTGCTCGACAACGCACATGTGTCGGGTGCCGGGCCGCGCAAGGCAATATTCCGCGTGCTGCTGGATGACGAAGGCCGGGTTCAGGATGTCGTGCTGAAGCAAAGCAGCGGGAACCCGGAAATCGATCGACAAGGTCGATCGAAATTCATGACCATGCGATTCCCGCCCGGGCGCTTGGGACCGACTTCCAAGAAGGCCCGGCGCTGGCATGAATTTGCCTACTCGGGCGAGGACGGCGAGTAGCGGTCGTACGGGCGGCGATCGATGCTTCCGAAGTGCCGCTCACTCCGGCAAATCCCGCTGGTTCGTGTCCTGTTCGACGCCCCCCGTGTTCAGGTATTCGATCTTCTCCATCCGCTGTCGCGCCAGCTCGGGATGCCGGTTCGTCACGCCGATCACGAGGGCCTCGGCCAGCGCCAGTGCCGGGACGTTGGTCTGCAGCATCGCGAACGGGCGCCCCTGGATGCGCAGCACGATCTCGGCCACCTCGCTGATCGGCGAGATCCATTCGTCGGTGATCAGCAGGATCCGCGTGCCGAGCCGGTGCGCGGACCGGGCGAACCGGATGCTGTCCTTCTGGTAGCGGCGAAAATCGAAGATGACGAGGACGTCGTCGGGCCCCATGTCCGTCAGCGCGACCGACGCCAGGTTCACGTTCGGTTCGACATACTGAACATGCGGGCGCGCGTAGGCCAGGGTAAAGGAGAACAGCGAGGCGAGCGGCGCCGTGTAACGCCCGCCGCCGCAGAACACGCGGACGCCGGGGGCGGCCAGCAGCGTCACGGCCGCGTCGAAGGCCGCCGCGTCGAGCCCTTCGATGGTGGTCGCCAGCGATTGCGAGAGCCGCTGAAAGATCGCCGCATGACTGTCGCGCATGCCTGCTTCCGAATGGAACGCATCCATCCGGGCGAGCGGCGAATTCATCGCGGTGTCGATCTCGTCATACAGCGCCTGCTGGAACGACGAGTAGTTCGGAAACCCCATCCTGACGACGAAGCGAAAGACGGTCGGGTCGCTGACCTCGGCCTGCTTGGCGAAGTTTGCAATGGGCCCCAGGCCGAGGCTGGGATAGCGATCCAGCAGCGCGTGCGCGACCTTCTGTTCCGACGGCGTGAAGCTGTCCATTTGCGATAACAGCAACGCCCTGATGCTTGTCCCCATCGGGCACTCCAACTCTCATGTTTGAACGACACGTCGCAGGCGTTCGTCTGCCGGCGACCTCATGCATGTTAGCCCATCGGCGTGCGGCGATCGGCTGGCGCCCGACTCATGAGGGGCGCATCGCAGGGGGATTCGTCTGCGTTGGCGTGTAATAAAACAAACATCTGGATAGCTGTCAACCGCCTGTCGTTCGCCATTATTCGGTGATAACCCTAGGTTTTCCGCACAAAAACCTGAGTGCTATGATCGCGGCCTTGCCGGGATGTATTAAACATTACGGCGTGCATCCCGGTCTGGCCCAGTTTTCGTTTGGAGGATTCCGTCATGAGGCGGCTCGTTGTACTCACCCTGTTGTCGGCACTGCATTTGAGCGCGTTCGCCGCTTCGGAACCCGCGGTTGAAGCGAAGAACGGCATGGTCGTCTCGTCGCAGCACCTCGCATCGGCGATCGGCATCGAGATGCTGAAGCAGGGCGGCAACGCGGTGGACGCCGCCGTGGCGGTCGGTTACGCGCAAGCCGTGACGAATCCGTGCTGCGGCAACATCGGCGGCGGCGGTTTCATGACCGTTCACCTCGCCGACGGTCGCGACCGGTTCATCAATTTCCGCGAGACCGCGCCGGCCGCGGCATCCGCGAACATGTATCTCGACGGTGCGGGGAACGTGCGTCCGGACGACAGCCTCTACGGCTATCGCGCCGTCGGCGTGCCGGGCACGGTCGCGGGCCTCGATCTCGCGCAGCGCAAGTACGGGAAGCTGACGCGGCAGCAGGTGATGGCGCCCGCGATCCGCCTCGCGCGCGACGGGTTCATCCTGACCCGCGGCGATACGGACATCCTCGACACGACGATCGAGCGCTTCAAGAAGGACCCGGAAGCGGCGCGCATCTTCCTGCGCCCCGACGGCACGCCGCTGCAGCCGGGCGATCGCCTGGTGCAGAAGGACCTGGCGCGCACGCTCGAGCGCATCGCGCAGCACGGGCCCGACGCGTTCTATCACGGCGAGATTCCGAAGATCGTCGAGGCGGCGTCGAAACGCGCCGGCGGACTGATCACGGCGAGCGATTTCGCGTCGTATCGCGCGGAAGACATGGCGCCGCTGACGTGCACGTATCGCGGCTACGCGTTCGTGTCGGCGCCGCCCCCGAGCTCCGGCGGCGTGACGATGTGCGAGACGCTGAACATCCTCGAAGGGTATGACCTGCGCAAGCTCGGCTACCATTCGGCGGCATCGGTGCACTACATGACCGAGGCGATGCGGCACGCATATGAGGATCGCAACACGCTGCTCGGCGATCCGAACTTCATCGACAATCCGGTCGCGAAGCTGACGAGCAAGGAATACGCGGCGGAAATCCGCAAGCGCATCCACTCGGACACGGCCACGGCGTCGGTCGACGTGCAGCCCGGTGTCGGCGTGCACGAGAAGCCGGAGACGACGCACTATTCGATCATCGACCGCGACGGCAACGCGGTGTCGACCACCTACACGGTCAACGGCCGCTTCGGCGCCGTGGTGATCGCGCCGGGCACGGGCTTCTTCCTGAACGACGAGATGGACGACTTCACCGTGAAGGTCGGCGCGCAGAACCTGTTCGGCCTCGTGCAGGGCACCCGCAATTCGATCGCGCCGGGCAAGCGTCCGCTGTCGTCGATGGCGCCGACGATCGTGACGAAGGACGGCAAGGTGTTCATGGTGGTCGGTTCGCCGGGCGGGTCGCGCATCATCACGATCACGCTGCAGACCGTGCTGAACGTGATCGACTACGGGATGTCGCCGCAGGATGCGGTCGACGCGCCGCGCATCCACCATCAATGGCTGCCCGACGAGGTCTATTACGAAACCTACGGCCTGTCGCCCGACACGCTCGCGATCCTGCGCAACATGGGCTACAAGATGGTCGAGCGGACGCCGTGGGGCGCCGCCGAGCTGATCATGGTCGGCTTGCCCGGCACCGAGGCCGCGAGCCGGCAGAGTTCCGGGAACGACTCGTCGGTGTCCGGCAATGTCCGGGTCGGCTTGATCTACGGCTTCAACGATCCGCGCCGCCCGGCCGGTTCGGCGATCGGTTACTGAGCCGAGCGCCCGGCGCCGAATCGCCCGATTCGGCGCCTGCCACGCGCATCCCGTCGCACCGCGCGGGATGCGCCGTTTTCATGCTTTCCGTACCGGCGCCACGCGCCGCATCCCCGCTATGAACAAACGCATGTCCGCGGCAGGCTGGATCCTGCTCGCGATGGTGGCCGGCATCCTGATCGGCTACATGATCTATACGCAGCTTCCGGACAAGCGCTCCGCCGTGGAGATTGCCGGCTACATCTCGCTCGTCTCCGACGTGTTCCTGCGGCTGATCAAGATGGTGATCGGCCCGCTGGTGTTCTCGACGCTCGTGGTCGGCATCGCGCACATGGGCGACGCGTCGTCGGTCGGGCGCGTGTTCGTGAAGGCGCTCGGCTGGTTCTTCACCGCGTCGCTGATCTCGCTGCTGCTCGGGTTGCTGATGGCCAACCTGCTGCGGCCCGGCGAGAACCTCGGCCTGCCGCTGCCGGACATCGGTGCGACGGCGAGCCTCGCGACCTCCAAGTTCACGCTGAAGGATTTCGTGGGTCACATGGTGCCGAAGTCGTTCGCCGAGGCGATGGCGAACAACGAGATCCTGCAGATCGTGGTGTTCTCGATGTTCTTCGGCGTCGCGCTGGCATCGCTCGGCGAGCGCGCGAAGATCCTGGTCGCCGCGATCGAGCAGTTGTCGCACGTGATGCTGAAGATCACCGGCTATGTGATGAAGCTGGCGCCGCTCGCGGTGCTGGCGGCGATGGCGTCGACGGTCGCGATCAACGGCCTGTCGATCCTGCTGAAGTTCGCGGTGTTCATGGGCGACTTCTACGTGAGCCTGTTCCTGCTGTGGGGCACGCTCGTCGCGGCCGGGCTGCTGTTCCTCGGGCGCCGGGTGTTCAAGCTGCTCGTGCTGATCAAGGAAGCGTTCATGCTGTCGTTCGCGACGGCGAGCTCCGAAGCCGCGTACCCGAAGATCCTCGATGCGCTCGACCGCTTCGGCGTGCGCCGCAAGATCTCGAGCTTCGTGATGCCGATGGGCTATTCGTTCAACCTCGACGGCTCGATGATGTACTGCACGTTCGCGTCGCTGTTCATCGCGCAGGCCTACGGCATGCATCTGTCGCTGGGCACGCAGGTCACGATGCTGCTGGTCCTGATGCTGACGTCGAAAGGGATGGCGGGCGTGCCACGCGCGTCGCTCGTCGTCATCGCGGCGACCCTCCATCAGTTCAACATTCCGGAAGCCGGGCTGCTGCTGATTCTCGGCGTCGACACGTTCCTCGACATGGGCCGCTCGGCGACCAACGCGGTGGGCAACTCGATCGCCAGCGCGGTGGTCGCGAAGTGGGAAGGCGAGTTGATGTCGGAATCCGAGGCCGAAGCGAATGCCGCGCGCCTGGATGCCGAGCTGGAATTGCGCATCAAGGAGCGCGCCTGAGGCGCCGGCCCGCTACCTGAGTCATGCGTGATGCCAAGTGCGTGGCATCGCGTCGTCGCAAGCCGCGGCCGGGGCGACGATCCGCACCGCTGCGTGTTGCGCGACAAGCGTTTCCGGCGGAATGATGAAACCCGCGAGAAGTCATGTTCTCGCGGGTTTTTTGCATTTGCGTCCCCCGATCCGACATGCCGAATCTCGCCGACGAAATGCGTGTCGATCTGCTAACGTAGCGGCCGTCGGCAGCGTCATGCCGGCGCGAGATCGTGCGCAGGTCCGCGCGCCGCCAGGCGGGCACTCGGCGGCAGGCACCGGCGCCGGGCGCATTCGGGCCGACGTACGAGGCGTCGTCGACAAGTCTTGGAGTGACAATGAAGCTGGAGGGATTGAGCCGCCAGATCGCGCTGACGATGGCGGCGATGGCGCTGGGCATGTCGATACTGGTCGTGGCGTCTGCCTATGCGTTCTACAACTTGCTGATCAGGTACTGGCCCGGCCAAACGGATGTGGGCGGCTGGACACCGACGGTACCGGAGTGGGTGTGGCTGGCGTCGACCACGCTGGGCGGGCTGGCGCTCGCGACGATCGTCGGGGTCAACCTGTCGCGGCGCATCCTGGTGCCGCTGAATTCGGTGGCGGACAGCATCCGCCGCGTCGCGCAGGGCGATCTCGGCGCGCGCGCGGTGGCCGGCGACCGCTCGCTGCACGAAGCCGCGCTGCTCGCCGACGACTTCAACGCGCTCGCGGATCAGTTGCAGCGCGCGACCGAAGAGCAGACGTTCTGGAATGCCGCGATCGCGCACGAGCTGCGCACACCGGTCACGGTGCTGCGCGGCAGGCTGCAGGGGCTGGCCGAAGGCGTGTTCCCCCCCGACGCCGGGCTGTTCCGCAGCCTGCTGGCCCAGGTCGAGGGCCTCGCGCGGCTGATCGAGGATCTGCGCGTGATCAGCCTCGCGGAGAGCGGCCATCTGGATCTGCAGGTGCAGGACACCGATCTCGCCGCCGACGTCAGGGCCGTCGTCGAGGTGTTCGGCGATGCGCTGCAGGCCGCGGGCCAGCAGCCGGTGCTGGACCTGGACGACCGCCACATGCGCTGCGATCCGATGCGGATCCGGCAGGCGCTGCTCGCGTTGCTGGAAAACGCCCGCCGGCACGCGGTGCCCGGCACGATCCGGATCCAGACGCGGCTGGAACACGGCACGTGCCGTTTGCGGGTCGAGGACGAAGGCCCGGGCATCCCAACGGAGCTCGCGCCGCACGTATTCGAGGCGTTCCGGCGCTTCAACGAGACGCCGGGGCAAAGCCGGGGCAGCGGCCTGGGCCTCGCCGTGGTGGCGGCGATCGCGCACGCGCACGGCGGGCAGGCGCTGTGCCGCCGCGCCGGCAGCGGCACGCGCTTCGAGCTGTGCTGGCCCGACGATCTCGCCGTGGCATGAACGGCGTAACTGCCCGGGCGCTCAGCCGCGGCGGCGGGCGCGCCCTCGCAGGCACTTGAACCAGAGCCGGGCGGCGCCGACGCCGCCCGCGACCGTCATGCGCGGCAGCGCGAACGGATCGTCGTGGCGGTCCGCGCATCCGCGCCGCGTGGTGGTCGCGTTGCGGTATCCCGCCGCCTCGACCTGGTCGCGTACCGCCGCGTTCAGGTCGCCATACGGATAGCAGAACGATTCGATGCGCCGCTCGCTCAACGCCTCGAGCCGGCGTCGCGATTCGACCAGCTGCAGCCAGGCTTCCTCGGCCGGCACGCGCGACAGCGGCACGTGATCGAGCGTGTGCGAGCCGATCTCGTGGCCGTGATCGCGCCATGCGAGCATGTTGTCGATCGACATCAGCGGGGAACGCTCGGTGTCGTCGCCGGCGTCCCACGCGTTCGTGCCGCCGAAGCGGTCGGCGACGAAATAGCAGGTCGCGGTGAAGCCGACCTCGTCGAGCACGGGCATCGCATGCGTCAGCACGTTGAGAAAGCCGTCGTCGAACGAGATCCCGAACACCTTGCCGCGCCGCTCGCCGCGCAGATACGGCTGCATTTCGGCGACGCTCAGGCCACGGTAGCCGAGCCGCTTGAACCAGCGCATCTGGCGGCGGAATGCGTCGGGATCGACGCTCAGCCCGCGCAACCGGTCGGTGGGCGGCGGCAGCGGGCGAATCTGGTGGTACATCAGGATCGGGTAGCGCAGCGCGGGCAGGAACGTGCGCGCATGCGGCGGGGCGGCGTCCGGCGTCATCGCCATTGCATCGCTCCCGTCGACGGCACGCGATGGCTGCGATGCCGGCCGAGCGCGCTTTCGTATACCGACATCGTCGCGTCGACGAACTTCTCGAAGCTGAACTCTTGGCGGCCTTTCAGCCATGCGTTGCGGCTCATCGACTCGACGATCCGGGGCTGGGCCGCGATCTCGCTCAGGATCGGCGCGACGGCCTCCGGCGCGCGCGGCGGAACGATCCAGCCGTCGACGCCGTGCTCGATGTTCTCGGGCAGGCCGCCCACGCGGCTGACGATCGTCGGGCAGCCCATTGTTATCGCTTCGCGGCACGCATACGACAGGCTTTCCTGGTACGACAGCACGAACGACACGTCGGTGATCGAGAACAGGTCGCGCCCGCAGTCGAGCATCCCGGTGAACACGGTGCGGTGCGCCATGCCGTGCTGCTTCACGAGCGCGCGCTGTTCGTCCGACGGCGCCTCGCCTGCCAGCAGCACGCGGAAGCGCTCGCGCTGGTCGTCGGGCAGGCGGCCCAGCGCGGCGATCAGGTCCATCCAGCCCTTCGCGGGCGTCGTGCCGGCCGTGCTGCCCAGCACGATCGCATCCGCGCCGGCCGGCCCGAAGCACGCGGCCTTGCGGTGGCGGATCTCGTCGCGGTGCAGCCGGCTCGCCGCCGCCGGGCCGCGCACGCCGTGCCTGATCACGGTGATGTTCTGGTACGGCGATTCCTGCTCCAGCATGACCCGGACGTAGTCGCTCACCGCGATGGTGCGGGTCGTCGCGAGTCGTGCGCGGAACCGGTTGCCGAAGCTGTCGGCGCGATAGGTATTGTGTTTCGTGAACACGACCGCCGGCCGGTTGCGGCAGCCGAGCAGCGCCAGCATCACCAGCCGGTGATCGGCCGAGCCGTTCACGTGGACGACGTCGATGCGGGCGGTGTCGATCAACTGACGCAGCCGGCACACTTCGCCGAACAACCCGGTCCAGCGCGGCTTGAACTGCATGTCGACCACCGAGATCGCGGGGTTCTCCGCAACCAGGCGCGACAGGCGGCTGCCTTGCGGCGATGCGACGGTCACCCGGTGGCGCCGGCTCATCTCGGTGGCGAGGTCGTACACATAGGTGTCGTGGCCGCCACCGAAGTTGCCATGGAAGTTGGTATAGAGAAGGTTCATCACGATGCATCGCTCAGCTTCGAACGCGCGTCGTCAGTCTTCCTGAATGGACGGACGCGTGTTTCGGGATCCGTGGCAGCGTGCCGCGTGTCGGCAGACCTTCGGCTTTGCCTGGATGGGTGCCTGAATATTACGGATGTATTACATCGAGTGCTGTCGATGCCTGTGACGATTTGTGTAGATTCGTCCGGTCAGGCGATCCGGATGCGGGCACGGGCGGGGATGAAGCGGTATGTCGTGACGGCGGCGCGCGTTCAAGGCGCCGCGACGCATGCCGTATCGGGAAGGGAAGACGCCGTGCCGTCGCGCGAGGCGAAGGCCGGGTGCGGACTCGGTGCCGTCAGGCCCGGCCGTCGGCGCCGCTGCCATCCGCGCGGAAGGGGGCGCGTTCGACGCAAGGGCGCGGCAAGTCCGGGCGCGGCTCGGGCTGCCGGCCGGCGTGAGGCGCCGGTGCGAGATCGGCGGGCCAGCGCAACTCGAAACGCGTGCCACTGCCGGACGGGATGCACAGTGCCTGCCCGCCGTGCGCGTGCGCGATCGCCGCCACCACGGCGAGGCCCAGGCCGCTGCCCCGGCTTTTCCCCGGCGTCTCGTTGAAGCGCCGGAAGGCCTCGAATACGTGCGGCGCGAGCTCCGTGGGGATGCCCGGGCCTTCATCCTCGACCCGCAAATGGCACGTGCCGTGTTCCAGCCGCGTCTGGATCCGGATCGTGCCGGGCACCGCGTGCCGGCGGGCGTTTTCCAGCAGGGCCAGCAGCGCTTGCCGGATCCGGACCGGGTCGCAGCGCACCGGCCGGTGGTCCAGGTCCAGCACCGGCTGCTGGCCCGCGGCCTGCAGCGCATCGCCGAACACCTCGACGACGGCCCTGACGTCGGCGGCGAGATCGGTGTCCTGCACCTGCAGATCCAGATGGCCGCTCTCCGCGAGGCTGATCACGCGCAGATCCTCGATCAGCCGCGCGAGGCCCTCGACCTGGGCCAGCAGGCTGCGGAACTGCGCGGCATCGGGGGCGAACACGCCTTCGGCCAGGCCTTGCAGCCTGCCGCGCAGCACCGTGACCGGCGTGCGCAGCTCGTGCGCGATCGCGGCGTTCCAGAAGGTTTGCTCGTCGGTCACGCGTTGCAACTGATCCGCGAGCGCGTTGAAGTCGTCGGCCAGCAGCGCGGCTTCGCGCGGCGAACGGTCGCCGGCCACGGCGCGCGCGCCGAGATCGCCCTGGGCGACGCGCCGGATGCTGTCGTCGACCGAGTTCAGCGGCACCAGGATGCGGCGCGCCAGCCGGATCGACGCGGCCAGCGCAAACGCGAGGCCGACCAGCGTGGTGGCGATCAGCCACGCCCACTCCGGCCCGCTCGGAATCCAGCCCAACTGGTTGCAGAACTCGGTCCAGTACCGGAACACCACGTAATAGAACGCGTAGGAGGTCGCCACGACGAGCAGCGTCACGCCGAGCGCCATCGCCGTCATCGACAGCGCGATCTGGCGGCTCAGCCCCTCCAGCTTCATTCGCCGCTCCACAGCTTGTAGCCGACGCCGCGCACCCCGACCGGAATGCCTTTGACGCCGAGATCCTCCAGCTTCTTGCGCAGCTTGCTGATGTGGCTGTCCACCGTGCGCTCGAGCGCGTCGCGCTCGGGCAGGCAGGTCGCCATCAGTTCGGCGCGGCTGAACACCCGCCGCGGCGCGCGCGCCAACTGCACGAGCAGCTTGAACTCGGTCAGCGTCAGCGTCAGCGCGTGGCTCTGCTCGCCGATCTGCACCGTGGCTTCGTGATTGTCGAGGTCGATCTGGAAGGGCGCGGCGCGCAACACGCGCTGCTCCGCCTGGCCGGCGCCCGACATCGACCGGCGCAGGACCGCCAGCGTGCGCGCGACGACTTCCGCCGGGTTGAACGGCTTGACCACGTAGTCGTCGGCTCCGATGCGCAGCCCCGTCAGCTTGTCGATGTCCTGGTCGAGCGCGGTCAGCATGATGACGGGCGTGTTGCCGCGATGGCGGATCTCGGTCAGCACCTTCCAGCCGTCGACGTGGGGCATCTGCACATCCAGCAGCACGAGGTCGGGCTTGATGGACAGGTGCAGCTCCAGCGCCTTGCGGCCGTCGGCGGCATGCACGGTGCGCAGGCCGCTGCGCGTCAGATAGGCGGCGAGGATCTCGGCGATCTCGGGTTCGTCCTCGGCAACGAGGATCAGGGCCTGGGCTCCCTGGGCAGTGCTGGTCGGTTGATTGGTATCGGGCATGGCGGTGATTTTGCGGCGCTTACTTCACGTTACTCAACATTCGTCGGACATCTCCATCCAATCTCCATCGTACCGCAGAAGAAACGCCATTCGGTGAACGCACACTTCGGGCTGTCCTTGCCGGCAGGTGGCTGCCTGCATTTCACGGAGTCCATATGAAGATTGATCGACGGTGCCGCTACGGCGGCCTATGCGCCCTGACGGTGGCGATGCTGGCGGGTTGCGGGCAGTCCGAACAGCCGAGCGCGCTGCCCGCGACCCCGGTTGCCGCCATGACCGTGGCGGCTGCGCCCCTGAAGGTGACCGAGGACCTGCCGGGCCGGATCTCGGCGGTGCGGATCGCCGAGATCCGGCCGCAGGTCAGCGGCATCGTGCAGCGCCGCCTGTTCGAGCAGGGCACGGAGGTGCGCGCCGGCGTGCCGCTGTTCCAGATCAACCCCGCGCCGTTCAAGGCCGACATGGATACGGCCGCCGCCGCGCTGCAGCGGGCCGACGCGGCGCTCGAGCGCGCCAAGGTGCAGACCGCTCGACTCAAGCCGCTGGTCGAAGTGGACGCGATCAGCCGGCAGGTCTATGACGATTCCGTGTCACAGCGCGACCAGGCCGCGGCGGATGTCGCGCAGGCGCGCGCGACGCTGGCGCGCCGGCAGCTCGACCTGAAGTTCGCCACGGTGGAGGCGCCGATCACGGGCCGCATCGACCAGGCGCTCGTGACCGAAGGCGCGCTCGTCAGCAGCGCCGACACCGTGCCGATGGCGCGCATCCAGCAGATCGACCAGGTCTATGTCGACGTGCGCCAGCCGGCGTCGTCGCTGCAGCACCTGCGCGACACGCTGGCGTCGCAGGACGGCAATTCCGGCGCAGGCCTGCCGGTCGAGGTGCTGCGCGACGACGGCACGCCGTACGACGTGAAAGGCCGGATGCTGTTCTCCGGCGTGAACGTCGATGCCGGCACCGGCGACGTGCTGGTGCGCGTACTGGTGGACAACTCGAAGCGGCTGCTGCTGCCGGGCATGTACGTGCGCGCCCGGATTCCGCGCGCGAACTACGCGAGCGCGCTGACGGTGCCGCAGCAGGCGGTGGTGCGCGCCGAGGGCAAGCCGCAGGTCTGGGTGCTCGACGCGAAGAACCAGGCCCACATCAAGCCGGTCGAGCTGGGCGAGCTGACGAACCGCCGCTACCTGGTCCGTACGGGCCTGCAGGCCGGCCAGAAGGTCGTGGTGGAAGGGATGGAGCGCCTGACCGAAGGTGCCGCGGTTGCCGCGAGCGACTGGAAGTCGCCTGATGCCGCCGCCGCCACGGCCGCGCGCTGAGTCACCGGGAGCGTCCTGCCATGTCTCAATTCTTCATTCGCCGCCCGGTCTTTGCGTGGGTTGTCGCGCTGTTCATCATCCTGATGGGTGTGATCGCGATCCCGCAGCTGCCGATCGCGCGCTACCCGTCGGTCGCGCCGCCGACCGTCACCATCAACGCGACGTACCCCGGCGCCACGCCGCAAACCATGAGCGACGGGGTGCTGAGCCTCATCGAGCGTGAGCTGTCCGGCGTCAAGAACCTGCTCTACTACGAGTCGTCGGCCGACACGTCCGGCACCGCGAAGATCACCGTCACGTTCAAGCCCGGCACGGATCCGGCGCTCGCGCAGGTCGACGTGCAGAACAAGCTGAAGGCCGTCGAGCCGCGCCTGCCCGCGGTCGTGCGGCAGAACGGCGTGATCGTGGAGTCGGCGTCGTCGGGCTTCCTGCTGTTCGTTGCCCTCAAGTCCGATAGCGGCCGCTTCGACGAAGGCGCGCTGTCCGACTACATGGCGCGCAACATCGTCGAGGAGCTGCGGCGCGTCGACGGCGTGGGCCGCGTGCAGATGTTCGGGTCCGAGCAGGCGATGCGCATCTGGGTCGATCCGTCCAAGCTGATCACCTACGGCCTGTCGATGAGCGACCTGACGACCGCCGTCAGCCAGCAGAACGTGCAGATCGCGCCGGGCAGCGTCGGTGCGCTGCCGGCCGTGTCGGGCCAGCGGGTCATCGTGCCGCTGACCGTGCAGGGTCAGCTCACGTCGCCGGAGCAGTTCGCCGCGATCGTGCTGCGCGCCAATGCCAATGGCTCGAAGGTCGTGCTCGGCGATGTCGCGCGGGTCGAACTCGGCTCGCAGTCCTACAACTTCGTCAACACCGAGAGCGGCAAGCCTGCCACGATCGCCGGCGTGCAGCTTTCGCCGGGCGGCAATGCGGTCAAGACCGCGGAAGCCGTGCGGGAACGGCTGGCGGATTTGAGCAAGTCGATGCCGTCCGGCATGAGCTATTCGATTCCGTTCGATACCGCGCCGTTCGTCAAGCTCTCCATCGAGAAGGTCATCCATACGCTGATCGAGGCGATGGTGCTGGTGTTCCTGGTGATGTACCTGTTCCTGCAGAACGTGCGGTACACGCTGATCCCGGCCATCGTCGCGCCGATCGCGATGCTCGGCACCTTCACGGTCATGCTGGCCACGGGCTTCTCGATCAACGTGCTGACCATGTTCGGCATGGTGCTCGCGATCGGCATCATCGTCGACGACGCGATCGTCGTGGTGGAGAACGTCGAGCGCCTGATGGCGGAGGAGGGGCTGTCGCCGAAGGACGCGACGGTCAAGGCCATGAAGGAAATCACGGGCGCGATCATCGGCGTCACGCTGGTCCTGACGGCCGTGTTCCTGCCGATGGCGATGTCCAGCGGCTCTGTCGGCGTGATCTACCAGCAGTTCACGATGTCGATGGCGGTGTCCATCATGTTCTCGGCGCTCCTCGCGCTGACGCTGACGCCCGCGCTGTGCGCGACGATGCTCAAGCCGATTCCGCACGGGCACCACGAGAAGCGCGGCTTCTTCGGCTGGTTCAACCGCCGCTTCGACCGCATGACGCAGTCGTACGCGACGCGCGTCGGCGGGCTGATCGGCCGCGCGGGACGGGTGATGCTGCTGTTCGTCGTGATCTGCGGCGTGCTGGTGGCCGGCTTCCGGGTGCTGCCGTCGGCGTTCCTGCCCGAAGAGGATCAGGGCTACTTCATGACCGGCTTCCTGCTGCCGGCGGATTCGACCGCCGGACGCACGCGAGACGTGGTCAAGCAGCTCGAGCGCCATATCGCTACGCGCCCCGCGATCGAATCGAGCATCTCCATCGTCGGCTACGGCTTCTCCGGCCTGGGCCCGAACGCCGCGCTGAATTACGCGGTGCTCAAGGACTGGAGCAAGCGCGAGGGCTCGTCGACGCTGGCCGAAGCGACGCTGGCCCAGCAAGCGATGAGCGGTGTGACCGAAGGCACGGTGATGAGCCTGCTGCCGCCGGCGATCGATGAGCTGGGCACCAGCTCGGGCTTCTCGATGCGCCTGCAGGATCGCGCGAATCAGGGCAATGCGGCGCTCAAGGCCGCCGAGGCCAAGCTGCTCGAGCTCGCGGCGCAAAGCAAGGTGGTGGTCGGCGTCTATCCGGACAGCCTGCCGGCCGGCGCCAGCGTGCGCCTGGACATCGACCGGCAGAAGGCCGAGGCGCTCGGCGTGTCGTTCACGAGCATCAGCGACACGCTGTCCGGCGCGATGGGGTCGACCTACGTCAACGACTTCCCGAATGCGGGGCGCATGCAGCAGGTGATCATCCAGGCCGATGCGCCGGCGCGGATGCAGATCGACAACGTGATGAAGCTCTACGTGCGCAACGTGAGCGGCGGCATGGTGCCGATGTCGGAAGTGGTCCGGCCCGTCTGGTCCGATACCCCGCTGCAGATGGTGCGCTATCAGGGCTACCCGGCCGCGCGCATCTCGGGCAGCGCGGCGCCCGGCTTCTCGAGCGGCGCGGCGATGGACGAGATGGAGCGTCTGGCCAAGCAGCTGCCGCCGGGCTTCTCGGTCAAGTGGACCGGCCAGTCGCTGCAGGAGCGCGAGTCCGCGTCGCAGGCGCCGATGCTGATGGCGCTGTCGATGGTGGTGGTGTTCCTGGTGCTGGCCGCGCTCTACGAGAGCTGGTCGATCCCGCTGTCGGTGATGCTGGTGGTGCCGCTGGGCCTCGTCGGCGCGCTCGGCGCGGTGTTGCTGCGCGGCTTGCCGAACGACGTGTACTTCAAGGTCGGGATGATCACCGTGATCGGCCTGTCCGCGAAGAACGCGATCCTGATCGTCGAATTCGCGAAGCAGTTGCGCGAAGAAGGCAAGGGGCTCGTCGAGGCGGCCGTGGAAGCGTCGCGGCTGCGCCTGCGCCCGATCCTGATGACGTCGCTGGCGTTCGGCCTGGGCGTGGTGCCGCTGATGATCGCGACGGGCGCGAGCTCCGAGACGCAGCACGCGATCGGCACCGGCGTGTTCGGCGGGATGGTGACCGCGACGGTGCTGGCGATCTTCTTCGTGCCGGTGTTCTTCGTGTTCGTGCTGGGTTTCCAGGAGCGCGTCGGGGCATGGCTGGGGTCCCGCAGGAAAGTCGTCGCTGTCAGTCAAGAAACGGAAGGTTAATGTCATGCGATTGCTCGTTCTTCCCCTTGCCGTTGCGCTGGCCCTGTCGGCCTGCTCGATGGCGCCCAGGCTGGTGAAGCCGGAACTGCCGGTGCCGACCGCCTACACGACGGGCGCCCAGCCCGAGTCGGGCGCGAACGCGGCCGACCTCGGCTGGCGCACGATGTTCGGCGATGCGCGCCTGCAGCGCCTGATCGAACTGGCGCTGGACAACAACCGCGACCTGCGGATCGCGGTGCTCAACGTGCAGGCGGCCGAGGCGCAGTACGGCATCCAGCGCGCCGAGCGGCTGCCGTCGATCAATGCGACCGGCAGCTTCACGCGCCAGCGCTCGCCGGCCAACGCCGACATGGCGCCGCCCGTGCCCGAGTCGATGCAGAAGCTGTACGGCGTCAACGTCGGGATCAGCTCGTTCGAGATCGACCTGTTCGGCCGCGTGAAGTCGCTGTCGGATGCCGCGTTCGCGCGCTACCTGGCGACCGACGAAGGGCGCCGGGCCGCGCAGATCTCGCTGGTCGGCGCGGTGGCGGACGCGTACTTCGCCGAGCGCCTCGCCGACGAGCAGCGCGCGCTGTCCGAGCGCACGCTGGGCGACTGGCAGCAGTCGCTCGATCTCGCGCGCAAGCTCAAGGAGGCGCGCCAGGCGAGCGGCGTGGACATCGCGCAGGCCGAAGGCCAGGTCGCCAGCGCGGCCGCGGACCTCGAGGCGCGCGCGCGCACCGTGTCGCAGGCCCGCAACGCGCTGCGCCTGCTGGTCGGCACCGAGCTGCCGAAGGATCTGCCCGCGCCGCTGCCGCTGGAAAAGCAGCCGATCGTGACCCGGCTGCCGGCCGGCCTGCCGTCCGAGCTGCTGGTGCGCCGTCCGGACATCCAGCAGGCCGAGCAGAACCTGGTGGCCGCCAACGCCGACATCGGCGCGGCGCGCGCCGCGTTCTTCCCGCGGCTGTCGCTGACCACGACGCTCGGCTTCATCAGCCCGGGGTTCAGCAGCCTGTTCAACAGCGACCATCGTGCGTGGAACTTCGCGCCGCAGGTCACGCTGCCGATCTTCCAGGGCGGCAGGCTGCGCTCCGAGCTGCGGCTGGCCGAAGTGCGCAAGTCCAGCGCCGTCGCCGAGTACGAACGGGCGATCCAGGTCGCGTTCCGGGAAGTCGCGGACGGCCTGGCCGGACGCGAAACCTTCGATCGCCAGATCGAAGCGCAGACGCGGGTGGTCAGCAGCGCGGAGCGCCGCACCAACCTGTCGAACCTGCGCTATCGCGCCGGTATCGAAGGGCGGCTGGAACTGCTCGACTCGCAGCGGCAGCTCTATGCGGCGCGGCAGTCGCTGCTGGACCTGCGGCGCGCCGAGTTCGGCAACGCCGTCGCGCTCTACAAGGCGCTCGGCGGCGGCCTGACGGACAAGGACGTGCCGCCGCCCGCGGGCAGCGTGGCGCAAAACTGAGCGACACCGGGTGGCGCGGTCATGCGAGGACGGGCATGCGCCCGGACATGAGCGCCACCCGACGGACGGCGTGCCGCGTCGGATCCGACGCCGCGCCGACATGATTTTTTGTGTGGCCAAACTTCAGCTCGAACAATGAACGCGTTGATATTGATTGCCGAAGACGAGCCGGAAATTGCGGAGATACTCGACGCCTACCTGACTCGCGAGGGATTTCGCACCTACCGCGTCGACAACGGGCAAGCCGCGCTCGACGTGCAGCCGCTGCTGAAGCCCGATCTCGTTCTGCTCGACATCAAGATGCCGCAGAAGAGCGGCTGGGAAGTGCTCATCGAGCTGCGCCGGCGCGGCGACACGCCGGTCGTCGTCATCACGGCGCTCGACCAGGACATCGACCGGCTGCAGGGCTTGCGGATCGGCGCCGACGACTACATCGCCAAGCCGTTCAATCCGGTCGAGGTGGTGGTTCGCATCCGCACCGTCCTGCGGCGCTCGGGCCGGTCCGTTGCCGAGGGCGTGATCCGGGTCGGCAGCCTCGAGATCGATACCGAAAGCTATCTGGCGAGGGTGCGGTCCGCCGCCGGGGAAGCCCCGGTATCGCTGACGCTGACCGAATTCCGGCTGCTCGCGCACATGGCGAGAGCGCCGAGCCGCGTCTTCACGCGCGGCGAACTGGTCGATGCCTGCCTGGCCGGCGGCGGCGCGATGGAGCGCACCGTCGACAGCCACGTCAGCCGGCTGCGCAAGAAACTCGAATGCGCCGGCGCGCCCGGCATGCCCGAGGTGATGCGCGGCGTCGGCTATCGGCTGCAGGGATTCCAGTGAGCGCGCACAACCGCCTGAGCCGGCAGATCGTGCTGTCGATGGGGCTCGCGTCCGTCACCACGACGCTGATCGTCGTCGCCGGGGCGTTCATCGCGTACGGTTTGCTGTTTACCGTGTCGCCGCCGCCGCCGTCGTCGGGCAGGGCCATCGACCTGCTGATCCCGAATACGTCGGACTATCTGATCTTCGTGGCGCTGCTGATGACCGGGCTGCTGGTCGCGGTCGTGGTGGCGACCCGGCTGGCCCGGCGCATTCTCAAGCCGCTCAACTCGCTGGCGGAGAGCGCCCGGCGCATCGCCGCGGGCGACCTCGCGGCGCGGGCGATACCCGGCGATCGCTCGCTGGGCGAGACGGCGCTGCTGGTCGACGACTTCAACGCGATGGCGAAGCGGCTGCAGGGCATGACCGCCGAGATGACGGCATGGAACGCGGCGATCGTCCATGAATTGCGCACGCCGCTGACGATCCTGCGGGGCCGGCTGCAGGGCCTGAAGGACGGGGTGTTCACGCCGGACGAAGCGTTGTTCCGGGGGCTGCTGCATCACGTCGAGGGCTTGTCCCGGCTGGTCGACGACCTGCACATCGTGACGCTGCAGGACATCGGCCGGCTGGAGATGAACATCCAGCCGACCGATATCGCGCTCGAGGTCCAGAGCGCGGTCGATTCGGTCGGCGACGCGCTTCACGAAGCCGGTTTTTCCGTCGAGCTGGCGACCGTCCCGGTCGTGCTGCAATGCGACGGCGCGCGCATCAGGCAGGCGCTGCATGCGCTGCTCGACAACGCGCGCCGCTACGCGGTGCCCGGCAAGCTGCGCATCGAGCTGGCGGTGCTGGCGTCGAGTGTCGCGCTGCGCGTGGAGGACGAGGGCCCCGGGCTCAGCCCCGAATTCGCCCGTCATGCGTTCGACCCTTTCACGCGCGCGGATGTGTCGCGTTCCCGCCAGTTCGGCGGCTCCGGTCTCGGGTTGTCCGTCGTCCGCGCGATCGCCCAGGCGCACAATGGCCACGCGCGCTATCGCCCGTCGGGCACCGGCGGCTCCGTTTTCGAGCTGGACATCCCGCATTGATGCCCGTGAACGCGCCGGCAGTCCGAAGACAGGGGAATACCCTGTCTTTTTTTTTCATTTCGTTGTTATGTATCATGACCTATCTTTTGCAGCATTTACAAACAATGCAAGCGGGACAGGTCAGCGCATGCCGTCTCGTCTGATCGTCAACGCGTGACTTTCATCGCGGTAATACGGACACCATGGCAAAGAAGCCTCCCCCCCACGACTCGGCCAACCAGCAGCGCAGGCAGCTGCTCAAATATGCGGGCGCGTCGGCCGCCGCCGTGGGCAGCCTGGCGATCGGCGCGCGGCCGGCCAACGCCGGCGCGGCCGCGGCGGGCAACCCGGGCGACGTGCTCGACGTGGTCATCGTCGGCGCGGGGCTGGCCGGGTTGACCGCCGCGCGCGACCTGCATCTGGCCGGCTGCGAATCGTTCCTGGTGCTCGAAGCGCGCGACCGGGTCGGCGGGCGCACGCTCAACTACAACGTGGGCGGCGGCTACGTGACCGAAGTCGGCGGGCAGTGGATCGGCCCGGGCCAGACCGCCGTGGCGGATCTCGCGCGCGAGCTGGAAGTCGACACGTTCCCGACCTATTACGAAGGCAAGACCGTCGTCCTGGGCGGCCCCGGCCGCGTGGAGATCGACCTGAAGGGCACTTTCGGCACGGACGAGACCGTGTCCGGGAAGCTCGGCACGCTGTCGCGCAACGTGCCGTCGGGCGCGCCGTGGACGTCGGCGAAAGTGGCCGAGTTCGACAAGCTGTCGGTGGGCGACTGGCTCGCGAAACAGGACATCAAGCCCGAGGATCGCACCGGCTGGAACGCGTCGATCGCGCTGTCCGGCGGCGCGATGCCGGCGAAGATGGGGCTCCTGCATTTCCTGTCGATGATCAACTCGGCCGCGTGCGACTACACGCAGCTCGACTCGATCAAGCACAGTGCGCAGGAAACCCGCTTCGTCGGCGGCTCGCAGGTGCTCAGCATCAGGATGGCCAGGCAACTGGGCGACCGGGTGCGCCTGTCGTCGCCGGTTCGCCGGATTGCCGACTGGGATCGCGAGATCGTCACGCTGCATACCGACCACGGCGCGATCCGCGCGCGCAAGGTCATCGTGGCGATCCATCCGGCCCTGTGCAACCAGGTGCAGTTCGACCCGCCGCTGCCGGCCAGGCGCGCGGCGCTGCAGCGCGCATGGCCCGGCCATTCGCCGGCGCGCAAGACGGCGATGGTCTATCGCCGCCCGTTCTGGCGCGACAAGGGGCTGAACGGCCATATCTTCCAGATCGACGGGCCGATCTTCTGGGCGTGGGACAACTCGCCGCCGGGCGGCGAGATCGGCATCATCAACGCGTTCGTGAAGAACGCGATGCTGCCGTCGGACCCGCAGGCCGCCAAGCGCGCGCTGACGGAACTTTATGCGCAGGCCTGGGGCGCGGAAGCGCTGTCGCCCGTGTCGTATCACGACCATGACTGGGGGCGGGCCGACCCGTGGTCGATCACCTGCGTATCCGCGATTCCGCCGGGTTTCTGGAGCGCGCACGGCGACGCGCTGCACCCGCCGTGCGGCAACCTGATCTGGTCGGGCACCGAGACCGCGAACATCTGGGCCGGCTACATGGATGGCGCGGTGCGCTCGGGGCATCAGGGCGCGCTGCAGGCGCTGAACGGACTGCGTCGGGCATAGGAGAGCGACGATGAAGAAAATCATTCTGCTCGCCATGGCGGGGATCGTGGCGGTGCTGCTCGTCATGTTCGGCCCGGACCTGCTTGGCCTCTATCGCCTTCAGCGGTTCGTGTCGACGTCGGCCGAGGCCTACGAGGCCGACGGCGGTGCATGGCCGCACCTGACCGACGTGTGCATCGGCTGTCACGGCGTGAAGGGCACGTCGCTGCATCAGGGTTATCCGAGTCTTGCCGGGCAGCCGGCGCCTTACGCGGAGGCCCAGCTTCGCCACTTCGCGAACGGGCAGCGCGCGAACCCGAACATGAGCCCGCTCGCGATGAGCCTGAGCGACGCCGACATCAAGCATCTGTCGGACTACTACGCAAGGCAGCCGGCCCGCACGAATCGCTTCTTCGCGCCGGAGCCCCGGTTGCGCGCGCGCGGCGAGCAACTGGTGACGGGCGGCGCGTGCGCGGCATGCCACGGCGCGCGGCTGCTGGGCCGGGGGGCGTTTCCGCGCCTCGCGGGCCAGGGGCGCGACTACCTGCTGATACAGCTCGATGCATTTGCCGCCGGCACGCGCGTCGAGCCGACCGGGACGATGCAGCGCCTCGCCGCGGCGATGTCCCCGCAAGACCGCGACGCCGTCGCCAGCTATCTGGCGAGCGTCGACCCGGAGCACAAGTAAAGGATCAATTGCATTCGACATCAGGAGCGTAGTCATGGATCTCAGGGCAGTCAGTCTTTGTTTCTCCAGTGCCGTGCTGGCATCGACCACCGGCGTCTACGGCGTGAAGTTCCTCAGGAAGCGCAACTTCCTGCTCGGCATCGAATGGCTGATCGTGACGTTCTCCGCCTCGAACGCGCTGATCTTCTTCGTGACGGGTTCGCCGTTCTCGTACGGCATCTCGCACTTCCTCGATGCGTTTTCCCGGGCGTTCGGCATGCCGGTCGTCGCGGTGGCCGGCCTGATGGCCGTCACGCACGACTACAAGCCGTCGGTGCGCCAGGACGTGATGCTGTTCGGGATCGCCGTCGTGGGCACGATCGCCTTGGTGACGACCGATTTCATGGAGGAGATCCTGCCGTACTTCTACGTGGTGATGTGGACGTTGCTGGCGCTCTATCTCGCGTACTTCGTGAAGCGGCTGCTGGACGCGGGGCTCAAGTTCCATGCGATGACCACGTTCGTCGCGCTGGTGTGTACGCTGGCCATTGCGTACATCTACGACTTCTACAAGATTCCGGGCGAAGAGCAGAACGTCGTGTTCAACTTCTTCGTGCTCGCGCTGCTCACGTGGTCATACTTCGTGGTGTCGATCTATCACGCGTATTGCGCGCTGGAGCGTGCCTGAGGGGGAAGTGCTTCGTTTCGGCGGATGCCGGCGTATTGCACATGAGTAGCTTTCCTAATTGAATGAACGGAGGGCTGGACCGCGCTTCACCGCACGGATCACCTTCGTCGACGGCAGTCGAGGTTACGCCCATGACACCGACACGCATGACCCGGGAGGCGCGCCGGAACCAGACGCGTGAGCGGCTGCTGAGCGCCGCACGGACGAGCTTTCTGACGAAGGGGTGTGCGGCCACGAGCGTCGAGGACATCGCGACGGCGGCCGGCTACACGCGCGGCGCGTTCTACGCGAACTTCCGCAGCAAGACGGCATTGCTGCTCGAGCTGCTCGACCACGATCACGCTGAAATCGAGGCGGAACTGCAGCGGATCTTCGAGGCCGGTGGCGCGCGCGAGGCGCTGGAGCGACGGGTGCTCACGTACTATCGCCAGCTCTATCGCGAGCGCGAGTCGTTCCTGATCTGGATGGAAGCGAAGCTGCAGGCGGTGCGTGATGCGCGCTTCCGCGTGCATTTCAATGCGTTCATGGGAAAGCGGCAGGCACGCATGACGGCCTGCATCCGGGCGTTTGCCGAGCGCACCGGCGCGTCGCCGCCGCTGCCCGCCGACGTGCTGGCGATCGGCTTGATGGGGCTGTGCGACGGCGTGCAGCTCTGCTACGCGGCCGATCCGCAGCGCGTGACGGACGAGCTGGCCGATGCGGTGCTGGCCGGCTTTTTCGCGCGCACGATGTTCGATCGTCCGTCCGACTGATTGCGCGGTAACGCCCTTCGATCCCGGTGAAGCGATGCGGGTTTTCCCGCGCGAGATTCGCAGCATGGACAGGACAGGGAATACCCGGTCTTTTTCTTTTTTATATTTTTGTCATCATGACCTAACATTAGCAACATGTTCTACTAAGGGCGTGGCCGGACGCATCGGTGGCCGGGCTGCCATTTGATTAATCAGGAGATGACCGATGGATGAAGCTAAACGCAAGGCATTCGCAGAGGATGGGGCGGTTCTGATCGAAGGCCTTCTCAACGAAGAACAGCTGGCGATGTGCCGCGCGGCATACGACTGGGGTATCGAAAACCCCGGGCCGATGGCCTCCACGCTCTTGAACGGATCCGAGTCCAGATCGCACGTCGACAACGCGAATCCGTATGCAAAGGAACGGCTCGACGAACTGGTCAGCCAACTGCCGCTCGGCAAACTGTATGCAGAACTGTGGGGCTCCACGAACGTCTGGTATTTCGCCGAGGAACTCTTTCTCAAGCGGGGAGGCAAGGGTGCGCGCTCGCTGTGGCACCAGGACACGTCGTACCTGCCGTGGCAAGGGATGCACTTCGGCAACGCGTGGATCAGCTTCGAGGCCGTCCCGAAGCGCAACGCGCTGGAGATCATCCGGGGCTCGCATCGCGGCGTGCGCCATGACGGCACCACGTTCCAGAATGCCGAGGATCCCACCGAGCCGCTGCATGGCGGCGGCGTGTGGCCGCGGATGCCGGACATCGAAGCCGAGCGTCGCGCCGACCCGAATGCGTACGACGTCATGTCGTGGGCGACGAAGCCGGGCGACGTGTTGCTGCTGCATCCCGGCGTGCTGCATGGCGGCGGGATGGTCGATCGCGACTTCCCGGACCGCAACACGCTCGTGCTGCGCTTCTTCGGCGACGACGCGACCTTCAGCCCGCTTCCGGAGAACAGCGCGTCGGGCTTCACGCCGGCGGGCATCCTGTTCGTCGAGGAGCTGATGTCGCTGAAGGCCGGCGAGCCGTTCCGCGCCCCCTGTTTCCGTCAACTCGTCTGAACAAGGAGAATCAACGTCATGGCAACGACCCACAAGCGGCAATCGATCATTCCGGCCGCGTTCCAGCCGTGGTACGACGCCTACCATTTCGCGCCGGCCACACGCGTCGGCGACACGATCTGGGTATCCGGCCAGGTTGGGATCGGCGCGGACATGAAGCCCGGCAACGGCGTGCAGGAGCAGGCGGCGATCGCGTTCGAATCGCTGAAGATGATCCTGGCGGAGGCGGGCGCGAGTCTTGCGGACGTCGTCGAGCTGACCACCTTCCATACGGACCTGCAGGCTGAAACCGAGACCTTCGCGGCGGTCAAGGATACGTACTTCCCGAACCGCTACCCGTCGTGGACCGCGGTCGGCGTGTCGCAGCTCGCGCTGCCGGAGTTGTGCGTCGAGATTCGCGCGGTGGCGGTAGCGGGGTCCGGCGCGGCCTGATCCGGCGGCCGGCGCGGCATCGCCCGACCGATTGCGTCGGCGATGCCGTCTCCGGCCCGTAGCGGCCGGCCGCCGACCACCCGCCCAACCCGGTGCAAGCCGACGGAGCGCCTATGGAGTGAATCAGGTCTTTCCATCAGTGCCTGATGATGCAGCCAAAAAAGATCGTAATACTGATGTGTTGATGTGAAGAATGCGGGACACCGCGACAGCTTGCTTCAGGATCGACCGGCGTGGCCGGCGAATCAATGCGGAATCGGAAGGAGAACCATGATGAAGAAGCACCAGATCGGAGCCGTGTCGGCCATTGCGGCGGCTTTGTGGGTTTTGACCGGGGCGGCTGTCGCGGCAGACGACCTCACGCCGGTGGGCGCCGAGCGCGGCGCGAGCAAGGACGGCTCGGTGCCGGCGTTTGCCGGCAGGCAGTCGCCGGAGCCGGGTTGGGAGTGGGGCAAGGTGCGCGCGGATTTCTGGAAGCACAAGAACGAGAAGCCGCTTTATTCGATCGACGCGGCGAACGTCGACAAGTACGCCGACAAGCTTTCGCCGGGCCAGATCGCGCTGGTCAAGCAGAAGAAGGGCTATCGGATGGACGTGTATCCGTCGCATCGCGAATGCCAGCTGCCGGACGTCGCCGAGCAGAACTCGAAGGCGAACCTGACGGCCGCGAAACTGGATTCGGCAGGCGAGGAACTGGCGTCCGCCGTGTTGCCGGGTGTGCCGTTTCCGCAGCCGAAAAGCGGTGCGGAAGCGATCCTGAACTACGAAATGCGCTACCGGGGCGAGGGCATCGAGTGGGCGCAGACGGTGACCGCCATTTCCCCGCGCCCGGGCGGCGGCGAATGGATCGACGCGGTCGGCCCGCAGTCGTATTACTTCCCGTCAGGCAAGCTCGGCAAGACTTCGCCGCAGGACGTGGCCCAGTTGAGCGCCGCGGTGTACTTTCAGATGAATTCGCCCGCGGCGCTGGCCGGGCAGGCGTTCGTGCAGCGTCAGTACTTCGACAAGGACTCGGAGACGTACTACTACTTCCCGGGCCAGCGGCGCGTGCGGCGCATGCCCGCCTACACGCACGATGCGCCGCTGATCGGCTTCGAGAACCAGTACCTGATCGACGAAGCGAACATGATCAACGGATCGCTCGACCGCTTCAACTGGAAGCTCGTCGGCAAGAAGGAAATGATCGTGCCTTACAACGCGTTCGGCATGTACAAATACAAGAGCAAGCTGCGCGACGTCGCGACGCCGGACAGCATCGCCGCCGATCATCGCCGCTACGAGACGCATCGCGTCTGGGTGGTCGAGGCGACGGTCAAGCCGAGTGCGCGCCACGTGGCGTCGAAGAAGACCTTCTATCT
The DNA here is from genome assembly GCF_004343775.1 of Burkholderia sp. SRS-46. Lineage (GTDB taxonomy): Bacteria > Pseudomonadota > Gammaproteobacteria > Burkholderiales > Burkholderiaceae > Burkholderia. Next base: position 561,716 of record NZ_PTXL01000001.1, read on the forward strand.
CGACGAGGATAGCTGGCTCGCGCTGGTCGGCGAGGATTACGACGCGCAGGGCAAGCTGTGGAAGGTGCGGGAGAGCTACCCGATTCCCGTGTGGGAACTCGGCGGCACCTGCGACAGCGAGCCGCTCGCCCAGTACGACTTGATCAATGGCCGATACGTGTTCGATGCGTCGTCGATCGGTCAGGGCAAGGACATTCGCTATTACGAGAAGGCCAGCGATCCGCGCTTCAAGCCCGACTTCTTCACGGCGGAATCGTTGCGATCGGTCAGCGAACGCTGAAGATCGTCGAATAAATAAATACGACAGCCGACGCGCGCCGACGCGCCGTCGGCATCCAGGTTTGGGTGAGGTGGGGCGATGAAAGCGAAGATGATCGTTAGGCATACTACGGTGTCGATTGCTGTTCTGGGTGCGGCCACGTCGAGCGCATACGGCTACGATTTCACGACCGGGAACGGCGAGATCCAGGGTTCGTGGGTCACCAATCTGACGGCGGGCGCGGGGATCCGGACCAAGAATCCGAGCTGCTCGCTGACCGGCGACCCGAACGCCCATGGCTGCGGGGCGGCGGCCAACACCAATCAATGGGGGTTCGCCGACAACGGCGACCTGAACTACCGCAAGGGGCAGCCGTTCAGCACGTACATCAGCGCGACCAGCGAGCTGCTGCTGAAGATGCCGAGCCAGGGGCTGAAGTTCATGGTCCGCGGCACGGGCATGTATGACTTCATGGCGAAGAACACCGATCGCACGCCGCTGTCGAGCACCGCGGCCGCGCAGGTGGTCTACAACGCGCAAGTGCTCGACCTGTGGGCGCAGAAGGATTTCACGATCGACGGGCGCAACGCGCACGTGCGGCTCGGCAACCAGGTGATCAACTGGGGCGAGAGCATGTTCGCGCAAGGCGGCATCAACTCGACCAACTCGCTCGACACGCAGAAGCTGCTGATTCCGGGCTCGCAGTTGAAGCAGGCGCTGCTGCCTGCGCCGATGCTGAGCGTCGCCGCCGATCTGTCGCATGGGTTCAGCACCGAGGCGTACTACCAGTTCCAGTGGAACGGCAACCGCTACCCGCCGGTCGGCTCGTTCTGGTCGATCTCGAACAGCTTCGGCCGGGGCGCGGAACCGTTCACGTTCAACACGAGCAACCTCAACGTGACTGGCCCGAGCGCGGGCACGATCGCGAATGCGATCGGCGGGCCGGGCTCGGCGGGCAACCAGGGCACGCTCGACGGGATCCGGAACGGGCTCGTGAACGGCACCTACGCCGGCGCGCCGTTCAACGACATCGGCATTCCGGTCTCGACCAAATTGCCGTCGAAGTACCGGCCGCAGTTCGGCGTGAAGTTCAACTATTCGCCGCGCTCGTTCGATGCGAACTTCGCGTTCTACTACGAGAACTACACCGACAAGTCGCCGGTGCTCGGGTTGCTGGCCAACGGGACGACGCAATGGTCGTATCTCGGCAACCGGCAGCTGTTCGGCGTTAGCGCGAACTTCGGGGTCGGCCCGTGGGCGATCGGCACCGAACTGTCGTACCGGCCGCGCGACGCGGTCGCGCTGTCGAGCTGCTTCGGCGCGGGCGGCCCGCTCGACATGAACACGAACGGCGTAACGGGTGTCGACTGCCAGCAGTGGGCCGACAAGAAGAAGTTCCAGCTCGATATCAACGGGCTGCTGGCGCTGACGCGCAGCGAGTATCCGTTTCTCAAGCTGATCGGCGCCGATACCGCGAACCTGACGTGGGAGCTGACGTGGATTCATTACCCGGGTCTGAATTCCAACGGCGTCACGCGCACGATCAATGGGCAGACAGTCACGCAGGTGCCGGCGGCCGGCTATCTGCCGTGGCTGAACAACAACTCGGGGCTCGGCTATCCGATCGTCGCGGGGCAGGGCACGGCGAGCTCGGTCGGCGCGACCGTCGACTTCAACTGGACCTATGACGGCACGCTGATTCACGGCTGGCAGGTAACGCCGGGCGTGACGTTCTCGGACGGGCTCTACGGCTACACGCCGACGCTCACCGGGAACTACATGCAGGGCGCGAAATCGCTGAACGTCTATGTGCTGTTCAACCAGAATCCGCCGAACTGGCAGGCGGGCATCAACTTCACGGCGTTCTTCGGCGGGCACCAGACGGTCGGGCAGCCATATGCGGATCGCAATTTCGTCGGGCTGTTCGTCACCCGGAATTTCTGAATCGAAGGGGTCATGTCGTGCTTAATCGTTTAGTCAGCCGTCTGGAAGGGCTCTTCTTCGGTCATCGACGGATCGTGCTCGCGGCGATCGGCCTGTTCACTGTCGTGATGGCCGTATTCGCCGTGCAGCTGCGCATGGATGCCGGCTTCGAGAAGCAGATGCCGATCGGCCACGAGTACATCCGCACCTTCCAGCAATACCGGAACGATCTGCTCGGTGCGAACCGGATCACCGTCGTCGTGCGTGCGAAGCAGGGTTCGATCTGGTCGCCCGAGGGTTTGACGCGGTTGTACAAGGTGACGCAGGCGGTCACCTATCTGCCGAACGTCGACCGGATCGGGGTGCGCTCGTTATGGACACCGAACGCCTTCGTCAACGAGATCACCGACGAAGGGTTTCGCGCCGAGCCGATCATCTCGGGCACGATCACGCCCGACCAGTTGACGCCGGCGATCGTCGCGGAGATTCGTCATGCGACGACGCAGGGCGGCTACGTCGGCACGCTCGTGTCGCACGGCGAGGACAGCGCGATGATCACGGCCGAGCTGAACGAGCGCGATCGCGCGGGCAAGGTGCTCGATTACGTGTCGTTCAATCATCTGCTGGAAGAGAAGATCCGCAAGCCGTTCGAGGACGCCGGCTACGAGATCCAGATCATCGGCTTCGCGAAGCAGATCGGCGACATTGCGGATGGCGCGACCGCCGTGCTCGGATTCTGTGGCGTTGCGCTGCTGCTGACCGCGCTGGCCGTCTACTGGTATTGCCATTCGCTGCGCTTCACGGTGTTGCTGATCGCCTGCTCGCTGACGTCTTTGGTCTGGCAATTCGGCACACTGAAGCTGCTCGGTTTCGGGCTCGATCCGCTTGCGGTGCTGGTGCCGTTCCTGGTGTTCGCGATCGGTGTGTCGCATGGGGTGCAGCAGGTGAACTTCATCGTGCGTGAAATCTCGCACGGTCACAGCTCGTATGACGCAGCACGTCACAGCTTCAGCGGCTTGCTGATCCCGGGCGTGCTGGCGCTGATCACTGCGTTCGTGTCGTTCATCACGCTGCTGCTGATTCCGATCCCGATGGTGCGCGAGCTGGCGATCACGGCGTCGCTCGGTGTCGCGTACAAGATCGTGACGAACCTGATTCTGCTGCCGGTCGCCGCCTCCTGCTTCAACTTCACGAAGGCGTATGCGGACAGCTCGCTGAAGCGAGCGGAGCGGCGGTCGGCGTGGCTGCGCGGATTGGCGCGCATCGCGCAACCGAAGTATGCCGGCGCAACCGTCGCGCTGACGCTCGCGGTGTTCGCACTCGCGGCATGGCAAAGCCGCGATCGCGTGATCGGCACGTTGCAGCCGGGCGCGCCGGAGCTGCGCGCGGACGCGCGCTTCAACTGCGACGCGACGTCGATCGCGGGCAACTACGACATGGGCCTCGACTGGCTGACGGTCGCGATCGAGTCGAAGGGCAACGCATGCGACAACCCTGCGGTCGGCCTGTACGAAGAAGACTTCACGGCCGCGATGCGCACCGAGCCGGGCGTGGTGTCGGCGCAGTCGTATTCGTCGCTGCTGCGCGCATACAACCAGGGCTACAACGAAGGCTATCCGAAGATGAACGTGGTGCCGATCGCTGCCGAGAACTACGGAGCGGTGTCGGTGGACGTCGGGCGCATCAAGGGCTTCATGAAGGCCGATTGCAGCATGACGGCCGTGCACCTGTTCCTCACCGATCACAAGGCGACGACGATCAACCGCATCCTCGAAGACGTGAAGCAATACCGCGCGTCGCATCCGTTCCCGGGCATCACCGTGAGACTCGCGGCGGGCAACGCGGGCGTGCTCGCGGCGACGAACGACGAGGTGGAGAAGAGCGAGCTGCCGATGATGCTGTACGTGTACGCGGCGATCCTGGTCCTCGTGTTCCTTGCCTACCGCGACTGGCGCGCGATGCTCGCGTGCTGCGTACCGCTGTCGGTGGCGACCTTCATCGGCTACTGGTTCATGAAGGAATTGCAGATCGGCCTGACGGTGGCGACGCTGCCGGTGATGGTTCTCGCAGTGGGGATCGGCGTCGACTACGCGTTCTACATCTACAACCGGTTGCAGGTGCACCTCGCGGGTGGCCAGACCATCGTGAAGGCGGTGCAGCACGCGATGCTCGAAGTGGGCGTGGCGACGATCTTCACGGCGATCACGCTGGCGATCGGCGTCGCGACCTGGAGCTTCTCGGCGCTGAAGTTCCAGGCCGACATGGGCAAGCTGCTCGCGTTCATGTTCCTCGTGAACCTGTTGATGGCGATGACGGCGCTGCCCGCGCTCGCGTCCGTTCTCGAGCGCTGGTTCCCGCGTCGCACGCCGGCGCGTGCACCGGGCCTGTTCAGTCACTGACACCTACGAACATCCTGACGGAGATTCAGTCATGGTCAAGACGCTGGTTACCGGCGGTGCACTTTGCCTCGCCGCGGCGGTCCTCGCTCGATCCCATGGCGCTGTCGCGGACTGGACCACGCCGGCTCACACGATCGCGGCCGATGCACAACGCGTCGCGGTGCGCATCGGCACCGTCGACGAACCGGGCGTCGCTCCGTCGTCGAACGACGGCAACGCCGAGCGGCAGGCGGCAGCCATGCAGGTTGCGAACAAGCCGCCGACCGTTGCACTCGGCGTAGCGCAGTCGGGCTGGTCGGTTTTGTTCAGCCACTGACGTCAGCGCACACCACTACAGAGACTCAACCATGATCAAGACGCTAGTTGCCTGTACCGCGCTCTGCGCCGCCGCGACGGCATTCGCGCAACCAACGGGAACCATCGCGGACTGGGCGGCGTTACCGGCGCACGCGTGGGCCGCGCCGACGCACATGATGCTGATGGATGCGACACGCGCCGGTGGGCGCATCGTCGCCGTCGGCGAGCACGGCGTCGTATTGCTGTCGGACGACGACGGAAGGACGTGGCGGCAGGCCCATCGCGTCCCGGTGTCGGCGACGTTGTCGGCGGTCACGTTCAGCGACGCGAAACACGGGTGGGCAGTCGGCCAATGGGGCGCAATTATCGCGACCAGCGACGGCGGCGAATCGTGGACGAAGCAGCACATCGACCTCTCGGCCGACCAGCCGTTGTTTTCGGTCCATTTCACGACCGCCCGGGACGGGATCGCAGTCGGCCTGTGGTCGCTGATGCTGCAGACGCACGACGGCGGCAAGACGTGGGCCAAGGTGACGTTGCCGAAGCCGCCGGGCGGCGGCAAGGCGGACCGCAACCTGTACCACGTCTTCGACGATCACCACGGCGCGCTATACATCGCCGCCGAGCAGGGAACGGTGCTGAAGTCGACCGACGGCGGCACCAACTGGCGCTATCTGCAGACGGGCGGCAAGGGCTCGCTGTGGTCGGGCGTCGCGATGCCCGATGGCCGGATCGTGGTCGGCGGCCTGCTCGGCAGCCTGTTCCAGAGCAGCGACGGTGGCGCGACGTGGTCGCCACTCGACGCGCAAACAAGGAGTTCGATCACCGACCTCGTTGCGACCGGAAACGGCCTGCTCGGCGTCGGCCTCGACGGGCTCGTGCTGAAGCAGAAGGCGGGCGCCGCGTCCTTCGAGGTGGAGCAGCGCCCGGACCGCGCAACGCTGACCGCGGCGCTGTCCGACGCAAGTGGCAAGCCGATCCTGTTCTCGCAGGACGGCGTACTGGCGGGACGATGAGCCTGGTCGTGCTGCCTGCATGGTTCGACAAGGCATCCGGATGGAAACGAGCGGGACGAGACTCGATGAAAATCGTTGGGACAAGAAAGATGGATCCGAAACGCAAACCCGATGCGCAGACCCGGCGCCAGCTGCTTCGCCTGGCGGCGGTGGGCGCCGTGTCGCTGGCGGCAGGCGAGGTGTCGTTGGCGGAGGGCGCCACCGCGACACCCGCGGAGCGCGACGTGCTGGACGTCGCGATCATCGGCGCGGGCCTCGCGGGGCTCACTGCCGCGCGCGACCTGAGCCGCGCAGGCTGTACGTCGTTCGTCGTGCTGGAGGCGCGCAACCGTGTCGGTGGACGCACGTACAACCACGATCTGGGGCACGGCGTCGTGTCCGAAGCGGGCGGCCAGTGGATCGGCCCCGGCCAGACGGCGATCGCCGATCTGGCCCGCGAGCTCGAGGTCGACACCTTTCCGACCTACTACGCGGGCAAGACCGTCGTACTGGCGGGCGACGCGCGGGTCGCACAGGATCTGCACGGTGGCCTCGGCGGTGACGAAAAGATCAGCGCGAAGCTCGACGAACTGGCGCGCGGCGTGCCGTCCCGTGCGCCGTGGAACGCGCAGCGCGCGGCGGAGCTCGACAGGCTGACGTACGGCGAATGGCTCGCGCAGCAGGGCGTGAAATACGAGGACGGCTATTTTCTCGCGCTGGCCGCGAAGCTGTCGCTCGGCGGTGCGCCGGCGCAGCTCGGGCTGCTGCACTACCTGTCGATGATCAACAGTGCGAACTGCAGTCACGACAAGCTCGAGTCGATCAAGGGCGGTGCGCAGGAAACGCGCTTCGTCGGCGGCTCGCAGGTGCTCTGTACCAAGATGGCGCAACAGCTCGGCGACAAGGTGCGCGAGTCCCGCCCGGTCCGCAAGATCGTCGGCTGGAATCGCGACGTCGTCGAGGTGCACACGGAGCGCGGCATCGTGCGCGCGCGCCGCGTGATCGTCGCGCTGAACCCGGCCCTGTGCAACCAGATCGTGTTCGATCCGCCGCTGCCGGAAGGGCGCACGCAACTGCAGCAGCGCTGGCCCGCGAATGCGCCGATGCGCAAGACGGTGCATGTGTACGAGCGGCCGTTCTGGCGCGACGACGACTACTGCGGCCAGATCTTCCAGGTCGGCGGCCCGGTGTACATGGCCTACGACAACTCGCCGCCGGACGGCTCGATCGGCGTGCTGAGCGCGTTCGTCGCGCCGGGCGCGCTGCCGTCGGAGCCGAAGGCGGCGGAGCGGGTGCTGTCGGCAACCTACGCGAAGGCGTTCGGCGACAAGGCGCTGCGTCCTACGCAGTTCCACGACTTCGACTGGGGCCGCGTCGACCCGTGGACGCTGCAATGCATCCATCCGATTCCCTCCGGCTTCCTGACGAAGTGGGGCAAGTTCCTGCAGCCCGAGGTGGGGCGGCTGATCTGGTCGGGAACCGAGACGGCCGATATCTGGGCCGGCTCGATGGACGGCGCGGTCCGTTCGGGGCACCGGGCGGCGCTGCAGGCGCTCGGCAAGCTGGCACGTCGCCGCGTGGAGGTATGAATGAAACGGGCAATGATCATCGGCGCCGTGCTGGCGCTGGCGGGCCTCGCGGGCGCGGGCGCGCTGTACGGGCGGGACATCCTCGACGGGATGCGTTTCGAGAAGGCGATGAGCCAGATCGGCGAAGCGGAGCAGGCGAACGCCGGCCCGTGGCCGCAGGCGCAGGAGGTCTGCTTCAGTTGTCACGGCACGCGCGGCCAGTCGCTCAATTCCTGGTATCCGTCGCTGTCCGGCCAGCCTGAAGCGTATCTCGTGACGCAGTTGCGCGCGTTCGCGTCGGACCAGCGCCACAGCGCGTACATGGGGCCGCTCGCAAAGGATCTCGACGACGCGCACATCAAGGCGCTGGCCGCGTATTTCGCGCGGCAGACCCCGACTCGCAACGAGGACGTACCGCCCGATGCGACGCTCGAGAAACGCGGCCTGGCCCTGGTCGGGGCGCGAAGCTGCCAGGCGTGCCACGGCGCGACGCTGATGGGCAAGGACCAGACGCCGCGTCTGCTGGGCCAGGGCGAGGCCTATCTCGCGAACCAGCTCGCCGCGTTCAAGGCGGGCGAGCGCCGCGACCCGAGCGGCGCGATGAATGGCATCGCGGCGACGCTGTCGGACGACGACGTTCGAGCCCTGGCTCACTACCTGGCCAGTGTCTCGCCCGGGCGCGCGCAGATCGCGGCCAAGTAGTTTCAGCAGCACGGCAGCAGGCAGGACGAACCCGCGGCACGCACGCGGGCGGCGTGGTTGGATGCAGCCGCAAGCGGGGCGAACGCAGCAAGCCGAAGGGGGTCGGAATGGTGCGCAGGACAGGGAATACCCTGTCTTTTTCTTCGTTTGTTATTTTGTCATCATGACCTAACTTTGGTAGTGTGTTCTATAAATAAGGGCAGGCAGAAAGGGTTCGCGACCCGGGCGGTATCCGGCAGTCACGACAGAGGAAGCAGCTTCATACCGCGGTGCGCACCGCACCGCACCGGCTCCGGCCGCCGGCGCACGCCGCGATGTCGATTCACGTCGAATCGACCCGACTATCAACTCATCACGTTTCAGGAGACAAGCATGGCCAAGCACCCCGTCGTCGTCTATGGCGCAAGCGGTTACACCGGCATGTTGATCATGGACTGGCTGATCGACCAGAACATCCCGTTCACGGCGGTCGCGCGCAATGCGGGCCGCACGAAGGACTTGATGGCGCAGCGCGTCGTGCGCCTCGAATCGGCGGAATACGAGATCATCGAGGCGGAACACAACGTCGACGCGCTCGTCAACGCGTTCCGCGGCGCGAAGGTGGTGTGCAACACCGTCGGGCCGTTCTTCAATTTCGGCCTCGCGGCTGTCGAAGCGGCGCTCAAGGCGGGCTGCCACTACCTCGACACGACCGGCGAGCAAGGCTACATCCGCATGGCGCGCGACCAGTTCGGCGAGCTGTATCGCCAGGCCGGGCTGCTGCTGTCGCCGTCGAACGCGTACATGTACACGTACGCCGAAATCGCCGCGGAACTGGCGCTCGAGACGCCGGGCATCGACGCGCTCGAGACCGCGACGCTCACGCGCGGCCCGCGCGGGTCGGCTGGCGTGAGTGTCGGCTCGACCGCGACGATCTTCGAAGGCTATCGTCAGGAATCCTGCTATCTGTGGGAAAAGAAGCTCACCCCGCATGCGGCGAGCGCGTCGTTCACCGTCGCGTCGCCGGACTTCATGCAGCCGGTGTTCTGCCTGCCGTGGGGCGGCACGTCGCTGCCGGTCTACTTCGAGCACGATCCGCGCGTGCGCAGCTGCATCTCGTGCGTGGGCTTCTACGACAACAACGTGATGCAGATGGTGCACCAGTTCGGCCAGAAATGGGACGCCGAATACAAGCACCTGCCGGTCGAGCAGCAGGAAGCGATCCTGAAGCAGGTGGTCGCGTCGACCACGCCGTCGATGCCGCCGCGTGAGCGCACGACGGTCCAGCGCAGCGTCGATTTCGCGATCGGCCGCGGCCAGTTGAACGCGGTGCGCGCGACGGTGCACGGCATCACGCCGTACATCGCGACCGGCGCGATCCAGACGGCGGGCGTGATCAAGCTGCTCGACGGCGAGACCGCGAAGGTGGGCTTCGCATCCGGCTCGAAGGCGTTCGGCCATCGCTACCTGCTCGGCTTCCTCGAGCAGCGCGGGCTCGCGCGCGCGAACGTCGCGCAGCTTTGAGCGCAGCCGGGCCAGTGCAGACTCAGAGGACTACGCGAAATGGCAATCATTGATTTCTTCGACCGCGGGTGGCGCATCAACCCGCACGGCATCGCCTATATCCAGGACGAACGCAGCCATTCGTTCCAGGAGATCGGCGAGCTGTCCTGCCGCATCGCCAACGGGCTGCTCGCCGAAGGCTTCGCGAAGGAAACGAAGGCGGCGGTGTGGGCGGACAACGACGTGATCGGGTGGGCTTGTGCGCTCGGGATGTGGCGCGCGGGGCTGACGTACATCCCGGTCAACGGGCGCAACACGCCGTCGGAGAACCAGTACGTGCTCGACGCGTTCGACTGCGAGGCGCTGTTCTTCTCGCAGGCGTTCGCGGCGGTGATCGATGCACTGCGCCCGAGCCTGCCGAAAGTGAAGCGCTGGGTCTGCATCGATGCGGAGCTGCCGTGGGCGCCGTCGCTCGCGACCTGGAGCGCGAGCCAGCCGGCGACGATGCCGCGCGTCGACTACGACATGGACGACGTCGTGACGCTGTCCGCGACGGGCGGCACGACCGGCGCGCCGAAGGGCGTGATGAACACGCACCGCGCGTTCCAGACGTACTTCGCGCAGTTCATGATCGCGTTCCCGTACGGCACGCAGCGCCCGGTGAATCTCGCCGCCGCGCCGATGACGCATACCGCGGGGATGCTGTCGCTGCCGTGCACCGCGCGCGGCGGCACGGTGGTCGTGCTGACGAAGCCCGATCCCGCGCTGCTGCTCGGCGCGATCATGAAGCAGCGGGTCACGGAGTTCTTCCTGCCGCCGACGGTGATCTATCGGCTGCTCGACATTCCCGGCATCGACAAGCTGGATTTCTCGTCGCTCAAGTATTTCCTGTACGGCGCGGCGCCGATGTCGGTGGAGAAGCTCAAGCGCGCGATCGAGGTGTTCGGCCCGGTGATGGCCGGCGGCTACGGGCAGACCGAAGCCGCGGCGTCGATTGCCAACATGGCGCCGGCCGAGCATTTCGTCGACGGCAGGATCGCGTCCGACGAGCGGCTGTCGTCGGTCGGCCGCCCGAACCCGCTGATCCGCGTCGAGATCATGAACGACCAGGGCGAAGCGCTGCCGCAAGGCGAGACGGGCGAGATCTGCGTGCGCGGCGACCTGATCATGAAGGGCTACTACAACGCGCCGGACAAGACCGCCGAGACCATCGTCGACGGCTGGCTGCATACGGGCGACATCGGACATCTCGACGCCGAGGGCTACCTGCACATCACCGACCGCAAGAAGGACATGATCATCAGCGGTGGCTTCAACGTGTACCCGAGCGAAGTCGAGCAGGTGATCTGGTCGCACCCGGCGGTGCAGGACTGCGCGGTGATCGGCGTGCCCGACGACAAGTGGGGCGAAGCCGTGAAGGCGGTGGTGGAGCTCAACGCGGGCCACACCGTGAGCGCCGACGAGCTGGTCGCGCTGTGCAAGGAGAAGCTCGGCTCGGTCAAGGCGCCGAAGAGCGTGGACTTCGTCGCCACGCTGCCGCGCAGCACGGTCGGCAAGGTGTTGAAGAAGGACCTGCGCGAGCAGTACTGGCAGGGTCGGCAACGCAAGATCTGAGTCGAGGCACCATGAGCCATATCTACATCGCCGGTATCGCGATGACCGTGTTCGGTCGTCACTTCGAGCGCAGCATCGAGGATCTCGCGGGCGAGGCGCTGCAAGGCGCGCTGCGCGACGCCGGTTGCCAGGCCGACGCGATCGGCGCGGCGTTCTATTCAGGCATCACGAACGGCGCGCTGCAAGGGCAGTTGTCGATCCCGGGCCAGGTCGTGTTCAGCAAGATCGGCGTCGAAGGCGTGCCGGTCTTCAACGTCGAAAATGCGTGCGCGTCCGGCAGCACCGCGGTGCATCTGGCGGTTCAGCATCTGCGGGCCGGCGCGTGCGATGTCGCGCTCGCGCTCGGCGCGGAGAAGATGAACGTCGCCGACAAGGCGAAGTCGTTCGCGCTGTTCGAGGCGGGGTGGGACGTGTCCCGCGTCGACGAGAACTTCGCGACGCTCGCGAAGATGGGCGATGGCATCGAGCCGCCGCCCGGTTCGGAATCGGACCGGCCGTACAGCCGCTTCATGAAGATCTATGCGGCGATGTGCCGGTATCACATGCGGAACTACGGCACGACGCAGCGCCAGATCGCGGCCGTGTCGGCGAAGAATCATCAGCATTCGGTGCACAACCCGCATTCGCAGTTCCGCCAGCCGTTCACGATCGACGAGGTGCTCGCCGCCGCGCCGATCACGTATCCGATCACGCTGCCGATGTGCGCGCCGCTGTCGGACGGCGCGGCGGCCGCGATCCTCTGTACCGAGGAAGGCCTGCGGCGCATCGGCGCCGACCGCAGCCGGTGCATCCGGGTCGCGGCGAGCGTGATTCGCAGCTTCACGCACCGGCGCATCGACGAGCCGGAGAAGGGCATCGGCCGCCTCGCGGCGCTGCAGGCATACGAGCAGGCCGGTGTGGGGCCGCAGGACATGGACGTCGCTGAAGTCCATGACGCATCCGCGATGGGCGAAATCATCCAGACCGAAAACCTCGGCCTCGTCGCGTTCGGCGAGGGCGGCCCGGCGGCCGAGCGCGGCGACTTCACGCTCGGCGGGCGCATTCCGGTCAATCCTTCCGGCGGGCTTGAATCCAAGGGGCATCCGCTTGGCGCGACGGGGATCGGTCAGCTCTACGAACTGGTCACGCAACTGCGCGGGGAAGCCGGCGCGCGGCAGGTGCAGGGCGCGCGTCATGCGATCCAGGAGAACGGCGGCGGGCTGCAGGGCGTCGAGGAAGCGGCGCTGGCGATCCATATTCTGAGCAAGGACTGACGGAGGCACGCATGGGCAACGGGACGAAAGTCGGGCAACGCGGGCCGGCGGCGCAAGCGGGCGCGTCCGCGCCGCTTGCGCGCCGGGACGAGGCAATCCGGGTCGGCGCCGCGCTCGAGCGGTATCGGCCGCTCGGCGGCTGGCTGGAGCGGCCGGACGATCCGCGGCCGCCGCTCGAAGGCGACGTGGACGCGGACGTGATCGTCGTCGGCGCCGGCTTCGCCGGCCTGTCCACCGCGCTGGAACTGGCCGCGCGCGGCGCGAAAGTTGTGGTGATCGAGCGCGAGTTCGCCGGCTTCGGCGCGAGTGGGCGCAACGCGGGCTATCTCGCCGGCGGCCAGGGGCTCGAATACGAGCTGTTCATGAAACGCGTGGGGCATGCGCAGGCGCAGCAGATCGTCGGCTTCTACGACGAAGGCGTCGCCTATGTCGAACGAAAGCTGGCCGAACACGGGATCGACTGCGACTACAACGCATCGGGGATCATCCGCGCGGGCGTGCATCCGTCGCAGGAAAAGAAGCTGCGCGAGAGCATGCAGACCGGCATCGAACTCGGCTCCCCGGCGCACTTCCTCGACCACGCCGCGATGCGCGCGCGCGGGATTCCGCCGGCGTTCCTGTTCGGCTGCTACGTGCCGAGCGGCGGCACGCTGGACCCCGGCAAGTACGTGACGGGGTTGCGGCGCGCGGCGCTGCGCGCGGGCGTGAAGCTCTACGAGAACACGCCGCTGGAGTCGTATGAAGCGGGGCCGATCGTCAAGGCGCGCACCGCGCGGGGCAGCGCGAGCGCGCCGTTCCTGGTGCTCGCGACCAACGCCTATACGCCGCAGCTCGGCCTGCTCGGCGACAAGGTGGTGCCGCTGCGGGTGTCGGCGATCGAGACCGAGCCGCTGTCCCCCGCGCAACTGGCGTCGCTGGGCTGGCCGCGCCGCGAAGGGATCGTGACCTCGCACTTCACGATGGAAAGCCATCGCCTGACGGCCCGCAACACGCTCGTGCTGACGACCAAGCGGCTCCACTACGTCTATGGCGCGCAGACGCCGAACGTGCCGGACCACACCGCGTACCGTGAACTGGTGCGCGCGCTGCATGACCGCTTCCCCACGTTGCGCGACGTCGCGGTCCGGTCATGCTGGAGCGGCTACATCTCGTTTGCGTTCGACGCGCTGCCGGTGGTCGGCGAGGCCGGTGAACACCGGAACGTGCTGTACACGGCCGGTTGCTCCGGGCACGGCGTCGGTACGCAGTCGCTGATGGGGCAGTTGCTGGCGGAGCGGATTCGCGGCAACGAGCCTGCGCTGCTCGCGGCGCTGCGCCACAAGACGCCGTCGACGCCGCCTGAACCGCTGCGCTGGTGCGCGGTGAATACGGCGCTGGGCGCCGCGAACCTGCTCGACGAGCGGGTGAACCGCAAGGCGCGCGCGGCCGCGGCGCGAAGGGGGTAGCGGCACGCATGCCGGCGTGGATCGTCGATCACGGCACTCGAGCAGGAACGTCCGGCGCACCGGGTCCTGCTTCGTCAATACGGAGGGAGACCGCGTACCCGGCCATGCGGGCCGGTCGTAAGCCGTTTGATGGAAAACGAGACGGGCATCGGTTATAGTCATCTGCGCCCCGCGAAATGCGGGGGCGATCATATTGACGAGGCCGAGACGCCCATTTGACGACGGAATGCGATGACAGTGCCTATTGAGCAGCGCAGCGGCAGGAAACGGCGCACATCGAGCGCAGCACCCGCAAGCAACGGTACCGACGGCCTGCGCGCCCAAGGCTTGCGCACGCGAAACACCATCGTTCAGGTGGCCGAGAAGCTCCTGCTCGACGGCGGCACGCTGGAATTCTCGCAGCGCGCGGTCGCCGTTGCCGCGGGGATCAGCGTCAGCAACCTCCAGTACTATTTTCCGACGCGATCGGCCGTATTGCGGGCGGTCATTGCGCCGGTCATCGAATCGTATCTGAACGAGCTGAAGCAGGCGATCGACAACGACACGTCGCCCCATGCGACGCTGGATGCGCTCATGAAGCGCTCGCTTCGTGATGCGAAAGATATCAAGTACACGACGCTGTTCCGCCACTTCCTGTCGTTTGCGGCGACCGATCTCGAGTGCGCCAAGCTGTACGAGGAATGGTACGACACGCTGTCGCGCGATCTCGCCAAGCTGATCCGCGCCGTCAATCCGGCATGCAGCGTGGCCGAAAGCCGGCAAATCGCGTCGCTGCTCATTGCGCTGGCCGACGGGCTGGCGCTGCAATACGGCACGGGGCGCGACGTGCAGCCGCCCGAGGCGCGCTACCTGGAGACCGTTCATTACCTCGTGTACGGAAAGCCGCCGAGCGCCAAGCGCAAATAGCGATCGATCGCGTTGGCGGAATCCGGAAGAGACAGGGGAATACCCTGTCTTTTTTTTCATTCCGGTGTTTGTCATCATGACCTATGTTTGGTAGTAAATACTAGTAAATGGATGGCCGGGTGCATCCGCAATCCGGTCGGCATGCTTCCAGGAAAGGAGGAGAACCGAAATGATTCGTCTGCATAAGTCCGCGGCATTGCCGCTGGTCGGGTTGACCGGTTTCGAGACGCCATTGACCGAAGAGGAGACCGCGATCCAGGGCGCCGTGCATCGCTTCGCGCGCGACGTGCTGCGGCCGGTCGGCAAGGAGCTGGACCGGATGTCGCCCGAGGAGGTGATCGCGCCCGGGTCGCCGTACTGGGCCGCGATGATGGAGAGTGCGAAGCTCGGGCTCGATCCGCAGTTGATCGCGCAGTTCCCGCCCGAGGTGGCGGTGCGCATCGAATCGCTGATCGGCGAGGAACTCGGCTGGGGCGATTCGGGCCTCGCCGTGTCGATCGGCGCCGCGACCATGCCGCTGATGATGGCGCAGTCGATCGGCAACCCGGAGCTGATCGAGATGTGCGCCGGCAAGGTGGGCTGCTGGATGAACACGCAGCCCGATCGCGGGTCGGACGCCGCGATCCTGTATCGCCAGGAACTCGGCGCGAACGGCAAGCAGCCGGTGGGCAACGTCACCGCGAAAGTCGGCGCCGACGAGATCGTGATCAACGGCCAGAGCTCGGCGTGGGTGTCGAACGGCTCGGTCGCGCAGGTCGCGCTCGCCTACATGGCGGCGGACTACGGCGACGGCTTCTACGGCGGCGGCGAACAGGGCGCGTTTACCAACGGCATCGGCGTGATCATTCCGCTCGACCTGCCGGGCGTCTCGCGCGGCAAGCCGCTCGACAAGATCGGCCAGCGCGCGCTGCCGCAGGGCGAGATCTACTTCGACAACGTGAAGGTGCCGAAGCGTTTCGCGATCGCGCTGAAGGACGACTACCTCGGCAACCTGGCGTCGACCTGGTCGTTCGCCGGCACGCATATGTGCCAGGTATTCGTCGGCGCGGCGCGCGCCGCGTTCGAGCTCGCGCTCGGGTATTGCCACGAGCGCAAGCAGGGCGGCGCGCTGCTGATCGACCACCAGATGACGCAACTGCGCGTGGGCGAGATGCTGCGCCGGCTCGAGATGGCGCGCGCGATCGCCCGCCGCAGCCTCGCGTACTCGCGGATGTCGCCGCAGAGCCACCCGTATGCGACCGCGCAGGCGAAGGTCAGCGTGACGGAAGAGGCGATGAAGGTCACGCACGAGGCGTTCCAGCTGTTCGGCGGCAACGGCACCACGCGCGAATTCCCGATCGAGAAGCTGTTCCGCGACGTGCGTTCGGCGTTGATCGAGGACGGCGAGAACTACGTGCTCACGTCGCGCCTCGGCGTGCTGGCAGGGAAGCTCTATCAGGAAGGCTGGGCGCGGGGCTGACGGCGCGCGGCGGCGGCAAGGCGCACCGGCCCGACGTGAAGCCGGTGCGCCTGCCCGTCGTCGGCCCGGGTTGATGGATGCGATGGCTGAGCGTCGCGGGAATCGAATCAGGAGAAGCAATGAAAGTGCTGGTAGCGGTGAAGCGCGTCGCGGATGCGAATGTGAAGGTGCGCGTGAAGGCCGATGGATCGGGCGTCGATCTGGCGAACATCAAGATGAGCGTCAATCCGTTCGATGAAATCGCCGTTGAAGAAGCCGTGCGCCTGAGGGAAGCGGGCGTGGCGACCGAAGTGGTGGCGGTGTCGGTGGGCGTCGCGCAAGCGCAGGAAACGCTGCGTACGGCGCTGGCGATCGGTGCGGATCGCGCGATCCTCGTCGAGTCGAACGACGGCGTCGAGCCGCTCGGCGTCGCGAAGATCCTGAAGGCGCTGGTCGACAAGGAGCAGCCGCAGTTGGTGATCCTCGGCAAGCAGGCGATCGACGACGATTCGAACCAGACCGGCCAGATGCTGGCTGCGCTGGCCGGCCTGCCGCAGGCGACGTTCGCGTCGAAGGTGACGGTGGCCGACGGCAAGGCGACGGTCGCACGCGAGGTCGACGGCGGCGCGGAAACGCTGTCGCTGACGCTGCCGGCGGTGATCACCACCGACCTGCGCCTGAACGAGCCGCGCTACGTGACGCTGCCGAACATCATGAAGGCGAAGAAGAAGCCGCTGGAAACCGTGAAGCCGGAAGACCTGGGCGTGGACGTCGCGCCGCGCCTGAAGACGCTGAAGGTGGCGGAGCCGCCGAAGCGCGCGGCCGGCGTGAAGGTGCCGGACGTGAAGACGCTGGTCGAGAAGCTGAAGACCGAAGCCAAGGTGCTGTAAGGGGAGCGGAAAGACATGACGATTCTGGTGATTGCAGAACACGACAACGCGTCGATCAAGGCGGCAACGCTGAACACCGTGGCAGCGGCTGCGAAGATCGGTGGCGACATCCATGTGCTGGTTGCAGGCCACAACGCGCAGGGCGCGGCCGATGCGGCAGCGAAGATCGCGGGCGTTGCGAAGGTGTTGCTGGCCGACGCGCCGCAACTGGCCGCCGGCCTGGCGGAAAACGTCGAAGCGACGGCGCTGAACATCGCGAAGGATTACTCGCACATCCTCGCGCCGGCGACGGCCTACGGCAAGAACATCGCGCCGCGCATCGCTGCGAAGCTGGACGTCGCGCAGATCTCGGACATCACGGCGGTCGATTCGGCCGACACGTTCGAGCGCCCGATCTACGCGGGCAACGCGATTGCCACGGTGCAATCGAGCGACCCGATCAAGGTGATCACGGTGCGTGCAACGGGCTTCGACCCGGTGGCAGCGGAAGGCGGCAGCGCAGCGGTCGAGAAGATCGACGCAGCGGCGGATGCGGGCAAGTCGCAATTCGTGAGCCGCGAAGTGACGAAGCTGGACCGTCCGGAACTCACCAGCGCGAGCATCATCGTGTCGGGTGGCCGGGGCCTGGGCAGCGGCGAGAACTACACGAAGGTGCTGGAGCCGCTGGCGGACAAGCTGCAAGCGGCACTCGGCGCATCGCGCGCGGCGGTGGACGCGGGCTACGTGCCGAACGACTATCAAGTCGGCCAGACCGGCAAGATCGTCGCGCCGCAGCTGTACATCGCGGTGGGCATCTCGGGTGCGATCCAGCACCTGGCCGGCATGAAGGATTCGAAGGTGATCGTCGCGATCAACAAGGATCCGGAAGCGCCGATCTTCAGCGTGGCCGACTACGGCCTCGTCGGCGACCTGTTCACGCTCGTGCCGGAACTGGCCGCGGCACTCTGACCGCAACCCCCCGGCATCACGCGGCCCGGCGCACCGGGCCGCCCTGACGAATCGGAATTCACAAAGTAAATACCAGTCGATTCATCAAATAAATTTCAAAAATGGCATCGCGCTCGCTATGCTGGATCCATCTGATTTCGCGAGCATGCGATGGCTGAACTCTATCTGGTACGGCACGGGCAGGCGTCGTTCGGCACCGACGACTACGATCGGCTCTCGGAACGCGGCGAGCAGCAGAGCGTCTGGCTCGGCGAATACTTCGCGCGGCAGGGCATCGCATTCGACCGCGTGACGTGCGGCACGCAGCACCGGCATGCGCAGACGGTCGACGCGATCCTGCGCGGCATGGGCCGGGACGACGTGCGCTACGACCGCCACCCGGGCCTGAACGAATACGACTTCCACGGGCTCTTTGCCGCCGCCGCCGATGCGTTTCCGGACATCGCGCGGCTCGCGGCCGGCACGATGAAGGAGCACTTCCGCGCGCTCCGGCAGGTGCTGCAGCTCTGGTCGGAGGACCGGCTGGGCGGCGCGGTGCCCGAGACCTGGGCGCAGTTCCAGCAGCGCGTCGCCGACGCGCGCGCCGCGCTCCGGCAGGGCGGCGCGCAGCGCGTGCTGGTGGTGAGCTCGGGCGGCCCGATTGCCGTCACCACGCAGCAGGTGCTGGCGGCGCCAGCGTCGAGCGCGATCGCGCTGAACCTGCAGATCCGCAACAGCAGCATTTCGCAGTATTTCTTCAACGCCGATGCGTTCCACCTGGCGTCGTTCAATGGCATCCCGCATCTCGAGGATCCGGAGCGGCACGCATACCGAACCTACGGCTGACCCACGACCGATCGCGACGATGACGAACACCACCCAGCAACTCGATATCGCCAGGCTGACCCGCTATCTGGAAGACCACGTGCCCGGTTTCGAAGGGCCGGTCGACGCGGAAAAATTCGCCGGCGGCCAGTCGAATCCGACCTTCCTGCTGCATGCGCGCAGCGGCCGCTACGTGCTGCGCCGGCAGCCGCCGGGCGAACTGCTGAAGTCCGCGCACGCGGTGGACCGCGAGTTCCGGGTGCTGACCGCGCTGTCGGGCAGCGCGGTGCCGGTCGCCCACCCGTATCACCTGTGCGAAGACCGCGACGTGATCGGCAGCATGTTCTACGTGATGAGCTTCGAGGACGGCCGCATCTTCTGGAATCCCGCGCTACCGGAACTGCCGAAGGCGGATCGCGCGACCTGCCACGATGCGGTGCTGCAGACGATGGCCGCGCTGCACGACGTCGACGTCGACGCGGTGGGCCTCGGCGATTTCGGCCGGCCCGGCAACTATTTCGAGCGGCAGATCGGCGTGTGGACGAAGCAGTACCGCGCGGCCGAAACCGAGCGGCTGGAGGCGATGGAAACGCTGATCGACTGGCTGCCGAAAGCGTGCCCGCCCGATACGGGCCGGCCCTCGCTCGTGCACGGCGACTTTCGGCTCGACAACCTGATGTTCGAGCATGACAGCTTTCGCGTGAAGGCCGTGCTCGACTGGGAACTGTCGACGCTCGGCAACCCGCTCGCCGATCTCGCGTATTTCTGCATGTGCCTGCGGCTGCCGTCCGACGGCCACGTGCCGGGGCTCGCGGGCCAGGATCGCGCGGCGCTCGGCGTGCCGGACGAAGCGCAGATCGTCGCGCGCTATTGCGAACTGCGCGGGATCGAACCGATCCGCGACTGGCATTTCTATCTCGCGTTCAGCTTCTTCCGGCTTGCCGCGATCGCGCAGGGCGTGAAGGCGCGCGCGCTGCAGGGCAACGCATCGAACACGGCGGCGCTGCGCGTCGGCAACATGGCGGGCCCGCTCGCCCAAGAGGCCGTGCGCGTGATCGACGCGCACCGCTGAAGCGGCGCGGCAGCCCACGCCGACAACATTCATTGGAGGAGCAAAGCATGGCAACGAATCTGTTTGACCTGACGGGGAAGATTGCACTCGTGACCGGCGCGAGCCGTGGCATCGGCGAGGAAATCGCGAAGCTGCTGGCGGAGCAGGGCGCGCACGTGATCGTGTCGAGCCGCAAGATCGGCGACTGCCAGGCGGTGGCCGACGAGATCGTCGCGGCGGGCGGCAAGGCCGAGGCGCTGGCCTGCCACGTCGGGCGCATGGAGGACATCGCGGCCGCGTTCGAGCACATCCGCGGCAAGCACGGGCGCCTCGACATCCTCGTCAACAACGCGGCCGCGAACCCGTATTTCGGCCATATCCTCGATACCGATCTGCAGGCGTACGACAAGACGGTCGAAGTGAACATCCGCGGCTACTTCTTCATGTCGGTCGAGGCCGGCAAGCTGATGAAGGCGCACGGCGGCGGTGCGATCGTCAACACGGCGTCGGTGAATGCGCTGCAGCCGGGCGACCGGCAGGGCATCTACTCGATCACGAAGGCCGCGGTCGTCAACATGACGCGCGCGTTCGCGAAGGAGTGCGGGCCGTTCGGCATTCGCGTGAACGCGCTGCTGCCGGGCCTCACGAAGACCAAGTTCGCGGGCGCGCTGTTCGAGGACGAGGAGATCTACGCAAGCTGGAAGGCGAAGATCCCGCTGCGCCGTCACGCGGAGCCGCGCGAAATGGCCGGCACGGTGCTCTATCTCGTGTCGGACGCGTCGAGCTACACCAACGGCGAATGCATCGTCGTCGACGGCGGCCTGACGATCTGATTCGACACGCGGCAGCCCGATCAACCGCTGTTGCATCCCATTCTAGGAAGAGTCATATGAACTTCGAATACTCGCCCAACGTCAAGGACATGCAGGCACGCCTGCTGGCGTTCTTCGATCGCCACATCTACCCGAACGAGCGTCGCTTCGAGGAGGAGGTGGAAGCGAATCGCCGCGCGGGCAACGCATGGGTGCCGACCAGGGTGATCGAGGAACTGAAGCCGCTGGCGCGCGAAGCGGGCCTGTGGAACCTGTTCCTGCCGCGCTCGCCGCGTGCGCCGGAAGGCCTGTCGAATCTGGAATACGCGCCGCTCTGCGAGATCATGGGCCGCGTGTCCTGGGCCGCGGAAGTGTTCAACTGCTCCGCGCCGGATACCGGCAACATGGAGACGCTCGAGCGCTATGCGTCCGAGGCGCTGAAGGATCGCTGGCTCGAGCCGCTGCTGCGCGGCGAGATTCGTTCGGCGTTCCTGATGACCGAGCCGGCCGTGGCGTCGTCGGATGCGACCAACATCGAATGCCGCATCGAGCGCCAGGGCGACGAGTACGTGATCAACGGCCGCAAGTGGTGGTCGTCGGGCGCCGGCGACCCGCGCTGCGCGGTGTACATCGTGATGGGCAAGACCGACCCGGATGCGGGCCGCCACGAGCAGCAGTCGATGATCGTGGTGCCGGCCGACACGCCGGGCATCACCGTGCTGCGCCACCTGCCGGTGTTCGGTTACGACGACGCGCCGCACGGCCACATGGAAGTCGAGCTGAAGGACGTGCGCGTGCCGGCGTCGAACATCCTGCTCGGCGAGGGGCGCGGCTTCGAGATCGCGCAGGGCCGTCTCGGGCCGGGTCGCATCCATCACTGCATGCGCAGCATCGGCATCGCCGAGCGCGCGCTGGAACTGATGTGCCAGCGCCTGACCTCGCGTGTCGCGTTCGGCAAGCCGCTCGCGCAGCACAGCGTGTGGCACGAGCGCATCGCCGAAGCGCGCTGCATGATCGAGCAGGCGCGCCTGCTGACGCTGAAGGCCGCGTACATGATGGACACCGTCGGCAACAAGGTCGCGAAGGCCGAGATTGCGATGATCAAGGTGGTCGCGCCGAACATCGCGTGCCAGATCATCGACTGGGCGATCCAGGCGCACGGCGGCGCCGGCGTGTCGAACGACTTCCCGCTGGCGGCGGCGTATGCGCACCAGCGCACGCTGCGCTTCGCCGACGGTCCGGACGAAGTGCACCGCGCGTCGCTGGCCAAGCTCGAGCTCGCGAAGCACCTGCATCGGCTCGCCGACGTGGCCGAAACGCCGGTCACGCGCGGCGCGTAACGCCGGCGGCGCGCCAGCGCGATGACGCGGAGCGACGACGCGAGCACCGCCTCCGCCCGCCATGGACATGCGGGCGGCGCGCGCCTTAAGATGCCGGCAAGGAGGCCGGCAATGCGCTTATCGAAGATTGATCTGAATCTGTTCGTCGTATTCGAGGCGATCTACAACAAGCGCAACCTGACGCGCGCGGCGGAACTGCTGAGCATCACGCAGCCGGCCGTCAGCAACGCGCTCGCGCGGCTGCGCAAGACGCTGAACGATCCGCTGTTCGTGAGCACGCCGGCGGGGATGGTGCCGACGCCGATGGCGGAGAACATCGTCGGCCGGGTGCGCGAGGCGTTGCAATTGCTCGACGCCAGCGCGCACGAAGGGGACGTGTTCGATCCGGCGTCGTCCGAGCGCGTGTTCCGGCTGAGCATGAGCGACCTGACCGAGGCGCTGCTGATGCCGGCGCTCGGCGAACTGTTGCAGCAGCATGCGCCGCACATGCAGGTGCGCAGCTACTACATGGACCGCCGCGAGCTGCCGACCGCGCTGGCGAACGGCTCCGTCGACATCGCGATCGATTCGGCGCTGATCGGCGATCCGAACCTGCACCAGGCGCTGCTCGTGCGCGACCGCTACGCCTGCATGATCCGTCGCGATCATCCGTTCCAGGGCGACGTGCTGACGCTCGACGACTATCTTGCGATGGGGCATATCCACGTGTCGAGCCGCCGCAAGGGCAGCGGCCACGTCGATGCGGAGCTGGCGCGCCTCGGGCAGCGCCGGAACATCCAGATGCGGGTCCAGCACTACATGGTCGCGCCGCTGATCGCGATGCGCGGCGATCTCGCGCTGACCGCGCCGGTCAGGCTGCTGCGCAGCTACCCGGCGCGCGTGCTCGAACTGCCGTTCGAATTGCCGGATCTCGAATACTGCTGCTACTGGCATCGCAGCGCCGATCGCGACCAGGCCAACCAGTGGTTGCGCGAGCAACTGATGCAACTGATGCGCGACCTGGTCGCCTGAATCGCCGGTGCGGTTGCGCGAGCGTCACGGTCGCAGTCGCAACGTCACGTCGGCATTGGGCGTCGCGCCGACCTTCTCGAGCGCGGCGACCGCCGCATCGTTTCCTTGCAGGATCGCGTTCTGCAGCGCGGTGCGGCCGAGCGCATCGACGTGATCGGGGTTCGCGCCGTGCGCGACGAGCACCGGCAGCATGTCGAGCCGGCCGAACAGCGCCGCGAACGCCAAGGCCGTCTGGCCCGCATGGTTGGTCTGGTCGATCGGGCAGTGCGTATCGAGCAGCCGCTTCGCGATCGCGTTTTCTCCCTTGAACAACGCACCCATCAACGCGGTGTTGCCGTGCCGGTCGCCGACGCACGGGTCGGCGCCTGCGCGCAGCAGGGTGTCGAGCGCCTGCGGCTGGTCGCGGTAGGCGGTGAGGATGATCGCGGTGTAGCCCTCGGGCGTTTTCGCATCGAGCGGATAATGCGCGTCGGCGAGCGCCTGCAGGATGTCGATGCGGCCCAGGCGCGCGGCGGCGAACCATGCGTCGTCGTAGCGGCGCAGGTCGGTTTGTACGATGTCGCGGGGGACGGCCGCGGGCGGCGCGGTGTGCGCGCATGCGGCCAGCAACGCCGCGCACGCGAGCGCAAGCGCGCGGAAGAGGGGGGTTCGGATTCGATCGTTCATCAGCGCTGCGCGCCGCGCGTTGCCGCGCGGCGCGTTCATACGGGGTGGCATGCGAAGGCCGCATCGCGGCCTTCGCAAGGTCGTGCCGATCAGTTCTCGACGAGCTTGTCGGCGAGCGATTTCACACGGGCGAGGTCGGCGTGCGTCGCGCGCGCGAGGCGCGTGCCGTAGTCCGCGTCGGCCTTGTAGAAGTACGACAGCATCGCGTACTTGTTCGCGTCGTTCTTCACCTGGTTCAGGTCGCCCGACAGCGCGCCCAGCAGGTCCTGCCGCTCCTGCGCGGACAGCGTGCGGTAATACTCGCCCGCCTGCCGGAAGTTCAGCGTCTTGCGGATCGCGGCCTGTTGCGTCGTGCCCGACAGCGGCGTCTCGACGGACTTGTAGCGCGGGTTCTGCGCGAGTTCGCTCAGCGTCGACGGCTCGTAGTTCACTTCACCCTTGCGATCGCCGAAGTTCATCGCGCCGTCCTGGTTGTTGTTCGTGACGGGCACGCGCGGACGGTTGATCGGCAGCTGGTTGAAGTTCGCGCCGAGGCGATACATCTGCGTATCGGCATACGAGAACACCCGGCCCTGCAGCATCCGGTCTTCCGACGGCTCGATGCCGGGCACCATGCGCGACGGCGCGAACGCGGATTCCTCGGTCGATTCGAAGTAGTTGTCCGGCACGCGGTTCAGCGTCATCGTGCCGACCTTGCGCTCGGGCACGCCGGTCCACACCTTCGTGTCGTCGAGCGGGTTGAAGTCGAACGTGTCGAGATCCGACGGCTTCAGCACCTGGATGTAAAGATCCCACTTCGGTGCGTTGCCGGCCTTCAGCGCGCCGTACAGGTCGTTCGTCATCATGTTCCAGTCCGCGCCGATCGAGCCCGGAATGTCCTTCGGGCGGAGCCCCTGCATGCCTTGCTGGCTCTTCCAGTGGAACTTCACGTACGTGAACTTGCCGTCGGCGTTGACGAACTTGAACGCGTGCACGCCGAAGCCGTCCATGTGCCGGTACGAATCGGGCATGCCTTCGGTCGTATACAGCCGGGTCAGCATGCTGGTCGCTTCGGGCGCATGCGCGAAGAAGTCGAACGCGAGGTTCGGATCCTGCACGCCGGTCACCGCGCTCGGCTTGTTCGCGTGGACGAAGTCGGGGAACTTGATCGCGTCGCGAATGAAGAAGATCGGCAGGTTGATGCCGACCAGATCCCAGTTGCCCTGCTCGGTATAGAACTTCACCGCGAAGCCGCGCGGGTCGCGCGCCTGCTCGGGCGAGCCGCGATAGCCCATCACGGTCGAGAAGCGCACGAACACGGGCGTCTTCGTGCCGGGCGTGAAGACCTTGGCCGTCGTCAGGTCGCTGAGGTCGGCGCTCGGCACGAATTCGCCGAATGCGCCGGTGCCGCGTGCGTGCACGACGCGCTCGGGGATGCGTTCGCGATCGAAGCGCTGGAGTTTTTCGATGAGGTGGGAGTCCTGCAGCAGCACGGGACCGTTCGGTCCGGCCGTCTGCGAATTCTGGTTGTCGCCGACGGGCGAGCCGTTGTCGCGCGTGAGTTCGGCGGCGTACGGCGAAGCGCTCAGCGCGACGCAGGCCGCGGCGATCACGCTGTGCAGAAGTCGATTCGCGGAGTGTGACATGTCGTTGATGTTCCTTGACTGAGGTGGGTTGCGAAGCAACGCCGCCAATGTAAAGGGATCGTCAGATGATTCGCCAATTGAATCTCGTTAAGGGCGCGATAGGCAGCGGCGCGTCATTGCGCATCCGGCAAAGGACTTCTGTCGAAGTCGCAATTGATCAGAACGGCGTCGCATGCGCATTGCAGCCGCGCCGGCGCGCGGCCGATAGCTACGTGACCGGCGTGTCGCGGCACGGCCGGCTGCGAGTTTGTTCCGATCCCTCTGGAAGGGCTGCGCGCGCCGACTCACCGCGCGGGCCCGCTTGGCGACCATGATCAGAAACGTCACGATACGCGGCGGGCTCGCCGCCACCATCGCCGGATGCACGCTGCTGCTGATGCTGGTCATCGCGGCGGCCGTGTTTGCGCTCGTGAAGAGCAACGGCGCGCTCGACGCGATGTACAGCGACGACACCGCATCCGTCGTACACCTGAAGACGAGTTCCGAGCGCCTGCTGATGTTCCGTGTCGGCATGAGCGACGTGGAGCAGCTGATCAGCGCGGGCAAGCCGGCCACGGCGGAGATCAAGCGGCTGCATGCGCTGCTCGATGCGAGCAGCCGCGAACTGGCGGCCTACCGTTCGCTGCATGCGGCCGACGCGGCGGAACAGGCGCTGCGCGACGCGCTGCTCGGCAAGCGCGACCGGCTGCTGTCACAGGCGTTCGCGAAAGGCCTCAAGCAGCTCGACGAAGAGAACTTCGTCGACTTCCTGAGCACGCAGCGCGAGATGCCGGCCGCGTGGTTCGACGAATACCAGCGCGCGCTGACCGCGCTCGAGGATTTCCAGGTGCAGCGCCAGCGCGCGCGTTTCGACCAGGCCGCCGGTCGCTTTCACATGACGCTGTGGGGCTTCGGCGGCGCCGGGCTGATCGCGCTGATCGCGGGCGTGTTCGCGCAGCGCGCGCTGACGCGCGCGATCGTGACGCCGATCGACGCGGCCGTCGATTCGTTCGCGCGGATCGCGGCCGGCGATCTCACGGGCACGGTCGAGTCGGGGCGCGGCAACGAGATGGATCGCCTGCTGAACGCGCTGAACGGAATGCGCGACGGGCTCGTCGCGGTGGTGCGCCAGGTGCGGCACGGCACCGACGCGATCATGCTCGACGCCCGCGCGATCGCGGGCGGCAACCGCGACCTGTCGATGCGCGCCGGCCAGCAGGCCGCATCGCTGCAGCAGGCGGCCGCGAGCATGGAGCAGCTCACGGCGACGGTGCGCCAGAACGCGGACAACGCGCAGGACGCGAGCGCGCTCGCGACGCGCGCGTCCGACATCGCGTCGCGCGGCGGCGAGGTGGTGCGCGAGGTCGTGCGCACGATGGACGCGATCTCGGACAGCTCGACGCGCATCGTCGGCATTGTCGGCGTGATCGAGAGCATCGCGTTCCAGACCAACATCCTCGCGTTGAACGCGGCCGTGGAAGCGGCCCGCGCGGGCGAGCAGGGGCGCGGCTTCGCGGTCGTCGCGAGCGAGGTGCGGCATCTCGCGCAGCGCTCGGCCGCCGCGGCGAAGGAAATCCAGGAACTGATCGCCGCGTCGAGCCGCAACGTGCGCGACGGCAGCGCGCTGGTGTCGCGCGCGGGCACGACGATGGACGAGATCCTGAAGGCGGTGGGCAGCGTGAACGCGATCATGGCCGACATCAGCCTCGCGTCGCGCGAGCAGACCGCCGGCATCGAGCTCGTGAACGCGTCCGTCACGCAGATGGAGGCGGCGACCCAGCACAATACGGCGCTCGTCGAAACGGCGTCCACGGCGGCCGCGTCGCTCGAAGCGCAGAGCGAGAACCTGGTCGCGGCCGTGTCGCTGTTCCGCGTCGACGCAGCGTGAGCGCATCGCGCCGGGTCATCGGCAGGTGAAGCGAACCGCGCGCGGCAGCCGCGTTACCGCTGCCCGAAGTACGCGCTCGGCGGCACGCCGAGCGCCTTGCGGAACATTGCGGCGAACGCGCTCGGGCTGTCGTAGCCGTGTTCGAGCGCCAGCGCGAGTATCGGTGTGCCGGCCGCGAGGCGCGGCAGGCTGAGGAGCAGCCGCGCGTGCCGGCACCATGCGCCGTGCGTCATGCCGGTCTCGCGCTTGAACAGCCGGGCAAACGTGCGCGCGTTCATCGGCACGGTGTCGGCCCAGTCCTGCAGCACGACCGACGACGCGGGGTCATGGATCAGCCGCGTGCACAGCGCGGCGAGCGCGGGGTGGCGCGGCATCGGCACGTGCAGCGACAGCGGCGGCGCAAGCTCGATCTCGTCGAGGATCAGCGCGAGCACGCGCCCCGCGCGGCAGCCGGGATCGTAGCCGGCGGGCAGCGTGCAGGCCGTGACGATCAGCTCGCGCAGCAGCACGCTCACCGCGATCACGCGGCATTCGCGCGGCAGGCCCGGGCGCACCGCGTGCGCGACGAACACCGTGCGCATCTGCACGTCGCCCGCCATCCGGATCTCGTGGCGCACGCCGGCGGGCACCCACACCGCACGCCCGGTCGGCACGACCCAGCTGCCGACGTCGGCGTGCACGGTCATCACGCCCGAGATCGCATGAATCAGCTGGCCGTGGCGGTGTACGTGCAGCGGAAAGCCGCTGCCGGACGGCGAATCCGACGCGACCACCGCGACCTGCCGGTCGGGCGCGAGCCGCTCGAACGCTTCGAAGAATGCTTCCACGTGTCCTTTTCTCGACGATGAATGCGCATGGCGCGCGCGATCAACAGAATGGCTCGAACTTACCATGAGCCCACTGTTCGTTCGATGGCACCTGACCGATGTTCGTCCTTTCGCATTCGCCGCGCGCCTTGTGTCGCGCCCGCCCATGGTGGTTCGCCGGCTTCGCCGTGGCCGCGCTCGCCGGCTGCACGCTCGGCGAGCCGTACCGTCCTCCTTCGCCCGACGTCGCGGGCGCGGCACCGTTCGACGCGGCCGGCGACGCGCCCGTCGTCGCCGGCGGCGAGCTGCCCGCGCGCTGGTGGCGGCTGTACGACGACCCGCTGCTCGACACGCTCGTCGAGGACGCGCTCGCGCAGAACCGCGACCTCGCGGTGGCCGCCGCGCGCGTCGCGCGGGCCCGCGCGGGGCTCGACGAAGCCGACGCCGCGCGCCTGCCGCAGACGTCCGCGGCGTTCGGCGTCGACTACGGCCAGCACACGCCCGACCAGATCGTCGCCGCCGCGAAAGGCAGCGACCCGCGCACGCGGGTGGGGTTCGCGCCGTCGTTCGCGATGTCGTGGGAGGTCGACCTGTGGGGCAGGGTCCGCCATCTCGTCGCCGCCGCGCACGCCGATGCCGACGCGGTGGCGGCCGCGTCCGACGCGATGCGGGTCGTGGTCGTCGCGGAAACGGCGAGCGCGTATGCGCAGGTGTGCGCGTATGGCGCGCGCATCGAAGTCGCCGAGCGCTCGGTGGGCGTCGCGGACCGCATCGCGACGTTGACCGAGCGGCAGCAGGCGCACGGGCTCGTGTCGGCGCTCGAGGTGTCGCGCGCCCGCGCGTTCGCCGACGACATTCGCGCGGAGGTGCCCGCGCTGCGCGGCGACCGGCGCGCGGCGCTCGACGAGCTGGCGGTGCTGACGGGCCGCGCGCCGGGCACGCTGCCGGCGGCCGTCGCGCAGTGCCGCACGCCGCCCGTGCTCGCGCGGCCGTTCCCGGTCGGCGACGGCGCGGCGCTGCTGCGGCGCCGGCCCGACCTGCGCGAAAGCGAGCGGCGGCTCGCGGCCGCGAACGCGCGCGTCGGCGTCGCGACAGCCGAGCTGTATCCGTCGATCGTGCTCGGCGGCTCGGTGAACTGGCTGTCGACGTCGGGCGATCCGGCGTCGCTCGGCGACAAGTACGCGATCGCGTGGAGCGTCGGGCCGCTCGTCAGCTGGCGCGTGCCGAACCTCGCCGCGAGCCGCGCCCGGCTCGCCGGCGCGCGGGCCGACGATGCGCTCTCGCGCGCCGCGTTCGACGCGCAGGTGCTGCGTGCGCTCAAGGAAACCGAACAGGCGCTCGCGCGCTACGGCGCCGCGTGGCACCGGCGCGACGCGCTCGCGACGGCGCGCGCCGGGCATGCCCGCGCGTTCCGGCTGGCCGAGGCGAACTACCGCGCCGGCACCACCGACTTCCTCGGCGTGCTCGATGCCGAGCGCAGCCTCGTGTCGGTCGACGCGGCGCTCGCGGCGTCGGCGCAGCAGGTGGCGCTCGACCAGGTCGCCGTGTTCAAGGCGCTCGGCGGCGGCTGGCAGCCGTGATGCGCCGCGCGGTCCCGATTCCCGTATTTCATTTTCCGGATCCATCATGAGTACCACTGTCGTACCCGAGAACAAGGCCCGGCTGTCGAAGCGCCACTGGATGGCGGCCGGCGCCACGCTGACGATCGTCGCGCTCGCCGTTGCCGGCGCGCGCTGGTGGACGGTCGGCCGCTACATCGAGCACACCGACGATGCGTACGTGCGCGCCGATATCGTGACGGTGAGCGCGCGCGTGCCCGGCGCCGTTGCGTCGGTCGCGGTGGCCGACAACCAGCCGGTGCGGCGCGGCGAGCCGCTCGCGACGCTCGACGATCGCGACTATCGCGCGAAGGTCGACGAGGCCCAGGCCGCGGTGGCGTCGTCGGCGGCGCTGCTGCACGCACAGGAGGCGGCCGCCGAGACGCTCGACGCGCAGATCGGCCGGCAGCGCAGCGTGATCGCGCAGGCGCGGGCCGAGGCGGTGGCCGCGCAGGCCGAGGCGGCGCGGCGCGATGCGGACCTCGCGCGCTACCGCGAACTGCGGGCCGAAGAAGCCGCGAGCGGCCAGCGCTGGGAGCAGGCGCGCGCCGATGCGATCAAGGCGCGCGCGGACCTCGCGCGCACGCGTGCCGCGATCGACGCGCAGGCCGGCGAGGACACGGTGCTGCACAAGCGTCGCGCGCAGGCCGGCGCGGCGATCGACGCGGCGCGCGCGCAGCTCGCGACCGGCGAGGCGAAGCTGGCACTCGCGCGGCTCGATCTCGAGCACACGGTGATCCGCGCGCCGTACGACGGCACCGTCGGCCAGCGCGCGGTGCGGCCCGGCCAGTACGTCGAGACGGGCATGCCGCTGCTGGCGGTCGTGCCGCTGCGCGACGTGTACGTGGTGGCGAACTTCAAGGAAACCCAGCTGCACGGCATGCGGATCGGCCAGCCGGTCGAGCTCGACGTCGACGCGTACGCGGGGCGCACGCTGCGCGGCAGCGTGCAGTCGCTCGCGCCGGGCTCGGGTGCGGAATTTGCGCTGCTGCCGCCCGACAACGCCACCGGCAACTTCACGAAGATCGTGCAGCGCGTGCCGGTGCGGATCCGCGTCGATGCCCCGCCGCGCGACGTCGTGCTGCGGCCCGGCATGTCGGTGATCGCCAGCGTCGATACGCGCGGCGCCGACGGGGCGCGCCGATGAGCGCGCCGGCGGCGCACGCCGCGTCCGACACGGTGTCGCTGCGCGCGTGGGTCGCGGTGCTCGGCGGCGTGTTCGGCTGCTTCATGGCCGGCATGAACGTGCACGTGACCAACGCGTCGCTGCCCGACATCCGCGGCTCGCTCGGCGCGAGCTTCGAGGAAGGCTCGTGGATCACCACCGCGTACCTGGTGGCCGAGATCGTCGTGATCCCGCTGACCGCGTGGCTCACGCGGGTGTTCTCGACGCGCCGCGTGCTGCTCGTCGGCACGTCGGGATTCCTCGCCTTCTCGCTCGCCTGCTCGCTCGCGCCGACGATCTCGACGATGATCGTCGCGCGCGCGCTGCAGGGCGCGTTCGGCGGCGTGCTGATCCCGCTGTCGTTCCAGCTGATCGTCACCGAGCTGCCGCCGTCGAAGCATCCGCTCGGGATGGCGCTGTTCGCGGTCGCGAACAACGTCGCGCAGGCGGCGGGGCCGTCGCTCGGCGGCTGGCTGACCGACACGTACTCGTGGCGCTGGATCTTCTACCTGCAGATTCCGCCGGGCATCGCGCTGATCGCCGCGATCGGCTGGGCGATCGCGCCGGCGCCTGCGCACCTGTCGAAGCTGCGCGACGCGGACTGGTTCGGGATACTGACGATGGCGATCGGCCTGAGCGCGCTGCAGATCGTGCTCGAGGAGGGCGGGCGCAAGGACTGGTTCGCGTCGGAGCTGATCGTGCAGCTGTCGATCGTCGCGGCGCTCGGGCTCGTCGCGTTCGTCGCGATCGAGCTGACGCGCGGCGAACCGTTCATCAACCTGCGGCTGCTCGGCCGCTACAACTTCGGTGTCGCGAGCCTGATGCAGTTCCTGTTCGGCGCGGTGGTGTTCGGCGTCGTGTTCCTCGTGCCGAACTACTTCGCGGAGCTGCATGGCTACAGCGCGCGCGACATCGGCCTCGCGATGATTCCGTACGGGCTCGTGCAGTTCGCGATGTCGTTCCTGACGCCGCCGCTGATGCGCCGCATCGGGCCGCGCGCCGCGATCGTCGCCGGGTTCGCGCTCGTCGCGGCCGGCTGCCTGATGAACATCCACCTGAACGCGAATGCCGGATCGAACGTGATCGTGCCGTCGCTCGTCGTGCGCGGGATCGGCCAGTCGCTCGTCGTGATCGCACTGTCGGTGATGGCGGTCGACGGCATCGAGAAGGCGCAGCTCGGCTCCGCGTCGGGCGTGTTCAACATGGTCCGCAACGTCGGCGGCGCGATCGGCATCGCGCTTGCGAGCCAGCTCGTCGTCGAGCGCAACAAGCTGCACGCGATGCGGATCGGCGAAGCGGTCACGCAGTATTCGGCCGCCTTCCAGGAGCGCATGGCGCTGCTCGCGCGGCTGCTGTCCGGCCACCATCTCGAGCGACCCGACGCGCTGCCGGGCGGCGCGTTCGGCGGCGTGCACGAGCTCGCGCTCGCGGTCGTGAACCAGCGCGTGATGCGCGAGGCGCTGCTGATGGCGTACAGCGACACGTTCCTGATCGCCGGCGCCGCGATGCTCGCGTGCACGGCGGCCGCGTTCCTGCTGCGCGGCAAGCGGCCGGCCGCGCAGCCGGCGCGCGAGCGGTAGCGGCGGGGCGGTGCGCGTTCGGTGCGCTCAGTGCGCGGATTCAGGCGACACCACTTCCCACATGCCGAACAGCGTCAGGCCGGCCGCCATGGCGAGCATCGCGGACGCGCGGTTGTCGACCTGGCAGCGGTACTGCGGCTCGTAGTCCTGCGCATACGCGTGGCGGCCGATCGCGCGCACCACGCCGCGCGCATGGCCCTTGCCGCGAAACGCCGGCAGCGTGAGCACGCCGAGGTCCATCAGGCGCGTGTCGTCCCACGCGTACATGCTGGCGGCCGTGACGAGGCGGCCGCCGTCGAACGCGCCGAAGGCGGCATCGTGATCGAGCGCGACGTAGGCGGCGTCGAGATCCGGCTCCGACGCGGCGGCTTCGAATGCCGCGAACGCCGCCGCGTCGACCTCGGTCAGCCGGCGCACGGCGGGATCGTCGCCGTCGCGCAGCAGCGCGTCCTTGCCGGACGCCGAAAAGTAGAACAGATGGTCCGCGCCGTTCAGCGTGACGTCGGCTTCCCGCAGCCGCCGGCGAAACTCCGGCTCCGACAGGCGCTGCACGTGGCGCAGGCCGAGGCGCGCGGCGAGGGCCGGCGTGACGACCGCCTCGCAGCGCCGGTCGGCGCGCTGCAGCACCATGACGCGGGCGTCCTCGTCGAGGTCCGGATTGACCGTGACCGTGAAGCGGCTGTCTTGATGGAGGATGTCGCCGTGCGAAAACGACGCATGCCAGTAATCGGCGATCGTGCGTGAGAAACGGGTCATGCTGATGGGCTCGACGTGGTCCGTGGAGCCACCATCATAAGATTTGCCGCGAAAGCTTGCTGACAGGTTCCGGCGCGTCGAATTGTTCGACCAGCGCGCGCCGGAACACGTCCAGCACCTCGTCGTCGTCCGCGTTCTTCGACGTCGCGAGCTGGAATTCGAGCGCGTGCCCGAGCCGGTTCGCGAGGAGCCGGCGCATCTTCCCGGCCGACACCCATGGCGCCGCGACATGGTCCGGCAGGAAGCCGAGGTGCGCGCCCGACAGGATGAAGATCACGTCGGCGTCGACGTTCTCGGAGAACGCGGTCGGCTGCCGGCTGCGCAGCCGCGATCCGGACGCGGCGGTCTTGTACAGGCCCGCGACGGCGTTCGACCGCGCGACGTCGGCGGCGGTGACGGCCTGCTTCGCGAACAGCGGATGCGCGGCGCCGCAGTAGAGCCCCTGCTGCTCGACGAACAGCGGCGTGTAGTTCAAGCCGGCCTGGCGCCCCGAGAAGTAGCCGATCGCGAGCTGGATCCCGCCGTTGAGCAGCCTGCGCTCGAGTTCGTCGGGCGGCACCGCGAGGATCTCGATCAGCACGTCGGGCGCGCGCGTGCGGAAGCGTCCGACGGCCCGCGCGATCGACTCGGCGACGTCCGGGGCCAGCAGCTCGGACATGCCGATGCGCAGCTCGCCGAGCAGCGTGCCGTGCACCTCCTGCGTGTCGCGCGTGAACGCGTCGAGCGCCTGCAGCAGCCGGCGCGTGGATTGCAGCACGCGCTCGCCCTTGGGCGTCAGCCGGAACCCGCGCTTGCCGCGTTCGCACAGCCGGAACCCGACGCGGGTCTCGAGCTTGGCCATCTGCGTGCTGATGGTGGACTGCGCCATCCCGAGCCGGCCTTGCGCCGCGCTGAACCCGCCGCTCTCGACGATCGTCACGAACAGCCGGAGCAACTGCAGGTCCATGTCCCTCAATTTGGTGAGCATGGCGATACATCGCGTCTGGTTGAAGTCAGCTTATGTTAGTTCATGTTTATCGTTGCATGACGGCGTTGCAGAATCCGGACTTGGGTCGCGCGTGCGACCGTCGTCCCCTGATGAAAGGAACCCGCTCGATGAGCCAGAACGACCTTGCCTTCACCCGTTCGAGCCTGTACGGCACCCAGGCCGAGTCCGCCTTTGCCGGCGCGACCAGCTTCATGCGCCGGCGCTTCAGCCGCGATCTCGGCGGCGTCGACCTGGCCGTCACCGGCGTGCCGTTCGACTCGGCCGTCACGCACCGGCCCGGCACGCGCTTCGGGCCGCGCGGGCTGCGCGTCGCGTCGACGGGCATCGCGTGGGAGCGGCCGTGGCCGTGGGAGTTCGATCCGTTCGACGTGCTGGCGACGGTCGACTACGGCGATTGCCTGTTCGACGCGGGGCAGCCCGAAACGGTGCCGGCGGCGATCGAGCAGCATGCGGACGAGATCCTGAAGCACGGCTGCGGGATGCTGACGCTCGGCGGCGACCACTTCATCACCTATCCGCTGCTGAAGGCGCATGCGAAGATCCATGGCCCGCTGTCGCTCGTGCATTTCGACGCGCATACCGACACCTGGCCCGATGACGACGAGAAGCGGATCGATCACGGCACGATGTTCTTCCACGCGGCCAACGAGGGCCTGGTGGTGCCCGGGCGGTCCGTCCAGGTCGGCATCCGCACGACCAACGACGCGCCGATGGGGTTCGACATCGTCGATGCGCGGCAGGTGCATCGCGCGACGCCCGACGCGATCGCCGCGCGCATCCGCGAACGGGTTGGCGACCATCCGGTGTACCTGACGTTCGACATCGACTGCCTCGATCCGGCGTTCGCGCCGGGCACCGGCACGCCGGTGGCGGGCGGGCTGTCGAGCCACCAGGCGCTCGAGATCCTGCGCGGGCTGAGGGGCATCAACCTGATCGGCATGGACGTGGTCGAGGTGTCGCCGCCGTACGACCACGCGGAAATCACGTCGCTCGCGGGCGCGACGATCGCGATGGAACTGGTGTGCCTCTATGCGTGGCGGCATCGGTGCATGCGGTAACAATAGGGCGGCGGCGCGCATTCGGCGCGCGCGGCCGCCGAACCATCAGGACGAGGATATGAACGACAGAACCTATCGCAAGGCCCGGCCGGACGATGCGGCCCGGTGCATCGAGATTCGCGGCCGCACGCGCGAGAACGCGTTTTCCGAAGCCGAGCTGCGGGCGCTGGGCATCACCGTCGACACCTGGCGCGACGGGATCGCGAACGGCGCGTTTCCCGGCCACGTGTGCTGCGCGGGCGACGCGATGATCGGCTATTGCTTCGGCGATCGCGACAGCGGCGAGATCGTCGTGCTCGCGCTGCTGCCCGAGTACGAGGGCGAGGGCATCGGCAAGGCGTTGCTGCGGCGCGTCGTCGACGACTTCCGGGCACGCGGCTTCGCGGCGCTCTTTCTCGGCTGCTCGGACGATCCGGCGGTGCGCTCCCACGGCTTCTACCGCCATCTGGGCTGGACGCCGACCGGCGAGCGCGACGCCGCCGGCGACGAGATCCTCGTGCTTCGGCTCGATTGAGCGGGGCGGCTGCCGTGTGCACCCATATGAACGCCGCCAAAAGGCAAGCGCATCGATAGGTGATCCGAAGTAAACGTTAAGAAAGGTGGGCGACGCCCCGTGGCGGACAACGCGTGGCTATACTCCGGCACCGGTGTGGCGCAAGCGGATTCGGAACAGCGTTTGCGTAGCGGGTTTTCCGCGTTGCGGTCGTGTAACGCTGATGGATCCATGGATATGGACGAACGTGAAGGAAATTCTGGAATGCGATTGTCTGAAAGGACGCACGTCAGGATGTCGGCAATGATTCGTGTCGCTGCGTTTGGCATCGCGGCGTTTGTTGCGAGTTCAAGTGTCGCTTGGGCTTCCAGTGTGATATCCAAAAACGAGGCCGGGCGTGTGGTCAAGAAATTCTGCGGTGACATCATTACCGCAAAATCCATGACGGACCCGGCGAATCCTGCCAATCAAGTGAGCCCGGATAGGCAGCCCGCGGTATATCGGCAGATCGTTACCTCGGAATTGGCGGATCTATTCGGTCGCGCAGTCGCTCGGAGTCTGGCCGTGCAAGCCGCAACCGGAAATAAGCCCGTAATGGGGGATAGTCCGTGGACAAGCGTGGCTGATGGTGTGTCCGACTGTCTGGCGGGATCGATTTCCGGGACGCGCCATCGTCCTCAAGTTGCAATTCGTTATGTATTGACCGATGACGTCAGGACGATCGTCACGGACACGCTCGTATTGAAGAAAGAAGCCGGCGAGTGGAAGATCGACGATATCCGTTACGGGAGCAGCACGGATCGACTGCGCTCCGTCCTCGCGCGGGCAATCTCGGAAGGAATGCCGGCGTCGCGGCAGTGAAAAGAGCGATTGATGGGCGTTGCACGACAAGCGTCGCGCGCGCTCCACGCCTCGGTTCTTTTACCCGGCAAGCCACGAATACGGTTGATCCGCATCGTCCGAAACTTGACGAGCTGCTGACGCGAGCGATGGAGCGCGAGCGCTTCGTCCTACGAAACATCCTCCCCTCCATCACGCGCGCCATGCCCTGCGATGGAGATTGCCTCCTTGCGAAAGGCGGCCGCCGTGTGCACCTCTATATGAACGCCGCGGATTTCCAAGGGGTTCATGCAGGTAGCCCCTGTGCTCAACGGCGGACGAGTTTGAAAATGTTGAACGCGACGGCAAGCAAGCTGTCATAGGTGCGAACGGTCGCCGCTTGCGCGAAAAATTGGAAATTTTTCATTAACGGAAGGAACTGGTGAAGTGAAGATTTTGTGTGGCTCGCTGATCTTGTTGGTGATTACGACATGTGCCAATGCGGAGATGCAACCTGAAGGGATTCGTACGACTGACGGGCTGAAGATCGATGCTTTATCGGGGAATCTGACTGACCCTGACAGGCATCCATTGAGTGACTCACATACGGAGGCGTCGCGGAAGAAGCACGTCGTTACCGAGGACCGCTCCGCGCAAGAATCTATTGCAAGATCGGAGCGGGAGAGGGCGCCTCGATCAGCGGAGAGTTGGTCAGAGGGAATTAAAGCGATGCAGCAGTATCGGTTCTTTCGACCAGGCAATCAGTAGAATGTTTAAATGTGATTCTAATGGATCTGCAATTACATCAAGATTCACCGGCGAATCCTGGGACATTGATGGGTCGACCACTCATCCTTGATGTGTCTCTATAGTAGACTCCGTGTGGATAGTCTTCGTTTGACGTTCGATAACAGTAAGGAAGGATCGCACACGTCTATTCGGCCTTGTTGCGCACATGCCTGTCGCGGGCCATGATGAAAACCGCCGACTCGCCCTTTGTCGAACTATCGCGCTCGAAGCGCCAGTGCACATTCAGGTTTAGCGAGTCACGGTCCAACCTGTCTTGTTATCTCCGTTGAGGTGCCACGCAATCGGACTACGTCTCCAGTTTGTCGTTAAGCATGTCGTGGTCGCCGGTCTCATACCGGCTTGGTGCAAACGAAATTCGGTTGATACGGTTTGCCATGCGCGAGTACGGCCCAGATGGTTCGCGCAATCTTGTTTGCCATCGCGACGATGGCGACGTTCAACGGTCGTCGTTTGGCGATTTGTTTGGTCCATGCGGAGCGCGCCTTTGAGTGGCTATAGATTGCCCAAGCACAATGGACGAGCAGTGCTCGTAAGTAGACATCGCCTCGTTGATATGACTCCCGGTGTCAATCGGAATCGGTTTTCAAGATCTACTCCATGGGTAGAGCAAATTTCCTGAGGGCGGCGTAGCAGTAAATCTCGACGGTGGATCAAGCTGATATTCGCGGGTTGGTTACCGCATTACAGAGGTCCGTCTCATGAGCCTGCCGCTTCCTTACTACGCAAGTCGACTGATGTCGTTGCCAAACGCGGTCGCGGGTTACTCGAATACCGGGCTGCGCCGCCTTCAGGAAACTTCCGATGCTGGTTGGCTTTTCGTCAACTACGTCCTCCGTTTATGCGGCTTGTTCGCTGTACGGTGCGGCCAGAGTCATTCCCAGTCGACCGACGTCCCAGATGAAGGCAGCCAGTTCGCGCGCGACAGCGATGATGGCGACATGTGCGGTCTTCCCTCTGGCGACGAGCTTACGATATCGCCTGCACAGCCTCAGCTGCGCGTCCCAGGCACGATCGATTATCGGTTTGGGTAGACCTTCATGCCGGCGCTGGATATCGATGCTCACGCGTGCCGGATGTCGATAGCTCCAGGCGGATTCAACCAGCAGCTTACGTGCATAGCTGTTGCCGGTCTTGGTAATGCTACCTAGGCGTCGTTTCCCACCCGAGGAATGCTCCGAAGGCGTCACGCCAATCCATGCCATCAGTTGCCGTGGATGTTCGAAACGCGTGAGGTCACCCAGTTCGGACACCAAGCCGATTGCCGACGTGAAGTTGATGCCGCGCATCGCTTGCAAAGCAAGTACGACTGGATAGAACCGCCAATTGGTGACGGCTTCACGCAAAGCCAGTTCTAGCCGCTCGCATTGCGCGAGCCGATCCTCAATCGAGCGCCGATGTTCGTTGAACGCCAGTTGCTGCCAGGCGCTGTCAAACGAGAACGTACTTAACCAGCGCCTGTGTGTCGGCCCCCAGTTGGGACGGCCGAGATAGTGGACGCCGTGGGCCAGCAGAAAGGATTTGAGCCTGCAGCGTGCTGCCTTCAGGTCTTCTCTGGCAGCCGACCAGGCGCGGGCCAGGTCGCGGAACGCTTCATCTTCAACCGTCGGCACATGCACGGCTGAGAGGTCGCCGGCGCGCAGCGAGCGCACCAGCTTGATCGCGTCACGGCGGTCCGTCTTGACGCGATCACCTGGCTTGCGCGGAATAAGCGACGGAGCGCACACCATACAGTCAAAGCCTTTATCGACCAGCCGCCGGTACAGTCCGTATCCGCACGGGCCCGCTTCGTAGACGAAACAGATCTGCCTCGCCTTTGGTTGCAGTTTCTTGCACAGCCGATCAACGTCAATTTGCATGGTGCCGATCTTGCCGAACAGTTCCACTTCGCCCATCTCGATCGCGTACGCAACCGTGATCGAATCTTTGTGAACGTCCAGTCCCACGTACAACGTGCTATCGTTTTCCACGCTGGTCTCCGTGTCGGAAATCGCCGGGTGCGGCCTGTCCGCACCGTGCGGCTCTGGCAGACATGCTAACCCGCGTTTGATGCCGCGCGGCAGGCCAGCCTCTACCTCACGGAAGTCATACTGACTTGCTGATGCCCATCAACGTGATCTTTCCGCCCGTGACCCTGCCCATAATGCTCGATCAAGAGTCAGTGTACGCCGGCTGATTACCGACGAATCCTGCGGCGGGAACACGAAACAGTACTCGAGGCGATGCAGGAAAGGATGGATCACAAACTGGACGCCATGACGATACGACGGCGTACCGTCGAACACGTGTTTGGCACACTCAAGCACTGGATGGGTTCGATCCACTGCCAGACTCGCGGGCTCGGCAACGTTGCGGCGGAAATGAGCTTGCACGTGCTGGCATACAACTTCAAGCGTGTCGTCAGGATTCCGGGATTCTGATTTTCAATCGACTTCAAGCGGAATTATTCGGCCTAAATGGCAGCTTACAAACACGAAGGCTCACGATCCATTTCGTTTGACACCGGAAGTCACCGTTTCAATCTGAGGGCCGTCGTCATCTTTCAAGGCGAATGTGGGGTCGGCTCCATTGGCTGGACCACCGAACCCAGCAGCCCTTCGGCCTGGCGCCAACGCATGTGCAACGCACTGCCCAGCATCAGGGCCGTCTTGATCGCCAGAGCCGGATAGCACGGCTGGCCGCCCGGCGTGGTACGCCGAGGTGCCTGCCACTGCGCGAGCGCCTCCGGCGTGATCCGCAGCGTCAGACCTCCCGGCTGCGTAGGCTCGCGCCGTACTTGGGCCAGTTCGTCATGCGATGCACCATCTTCGGGATGTGATGCCGACGATCGGCGTTGTGCCGATGCTGCATGCGTCAGCTTCAGAAAAGTCGGGCCATCACTTTATTACCCAAACCTTTCTTTGACCTATCCATACACCAGCCTTGACTGGCTGAGCAGCCCCTAGGGTATTGGAGCATTGACGGTGCCATCCGAGGTGTCTAATCTGCGTTTAAGTCAATCGACCGACTTATAAATTTCGTGCGACGCACAAGCGAAGCACGATTGCAGTTTCTTCTGGCACGCAAGGACGGATGTGGCAAGCGACAACGGCTGCTGACTGAAGTCCATATTGAGCGCCTGACAAAATCCAATCGATAGCAAGCCGAAGGCCGACCGAGGCACGGCCGCATCGATAGCTGGGTACAGCGTGGTTATTGGTTATTTTGTGACAGCGGGAGCAGAGACATCATGGATATGCGCGGAAACAGTGATACTTTAAGGATGCAAGGTCTGGATCATGCCCATCATTTGCACCCCTTCGCCGACTATCGTCTGAAGGGTGACCCGCCCGTGCGGGTAATTGCTAGAGGGGAGGGTGCCTACGTATGGGATTCAAACGGCAATCGCTTCCTCGACGGTATGGCTGGCCTGTGGTGTGTCAATGTTGGCTATGGGCGCAAGAGCATTGCCGATACGGTGCATGCGCAGATGCTGCAGTTGCCTTACTACAATACATTTTTCGAGACCACCCACGCGCCAGCATTGGAACTTGCGCAAAAGTTGGTTCAAATTTCGCAGCCGCAGTTCAAACACGTGTTCTTTGCCGGATCCGGGTCAGAAGGCAACGACACAATTGTCCGTCTGGTTCGTCATTATTGGGACAAGAAGGGCCGTTCCGACCGTAAAGTGATCATCAGTCGGGTCAATGCTTATCATGGCAGCACAATGGCGGGCGCTTCCCTGGGCGGTTGGCCCAGCATGCACAAGCAGGGCGGTTTGCCGATTCCGGACATCGCGCATATCGGCCAGCCTTGCTATCTGGAAGGTGGCAAGGGCAAGACTCGGGAAGAATTCGGACTGGAAGCGGCGTCTTGGCTGGAACAAAAGATTCTCGAAGTGGGCGCGGAGCGTGTCGCAGCGTTTATCGGTGAGCCCGTGCAAGGTGCCGGAGGCGTTATTATTCCGCCGTCGACCTACTGGCCGGAAATCCAGCGCATCTGCCAAAAGTACGACATTCTGCTGGTGGCCGACGAGGTGATCTGCGCCTTCGGACGGCTCGGTCATTGGTTCGGTTCCGACTACTTCGGTATCTCCCCGGACCTGATTACCTTTGCGAAGGGCGTGACCTCGGGTTACGTGCCGCTCGGCGGCGTACTGGTCAGTGATCGTGTTTTCAGTGCACTGGTTGAAGCGGGCGGCGAATTCAATCACGGCTTTACTTACTCCGGCCATCCCGTGGGTTGCGCCGCTGCGTTGGAAAACCTCCGAATTCTGGAAGAAGAACAGATTATTGATCGCATACGCACCGACACGGGCCCTTACCTGAAGAGTAAGTTCGAGGCGTTGAAATCGCATCCACTGGTCGGGAATGCGGAGACCATCGGCTTTCTGGGCAATTTGACCCTGGTGAAGCATAAGGGCCCGACGATGCATGACCATGAGCTGTTTGATTGCTCGAAAAATGTGGGAAAAATTTGCCGTGCTCATATGTTAGATAGCGGGGTAATCGTGCGTGCGATACCGGGCGATCGACTTGTAATATCTCCCCCTCTCACTTTGACCTGCGCGGAAATAGATGAAATGGTGAGTCTCATCGAAGCAGGCCTGGATCAAACGCTTGTCGATCTGAGGCGGCGAGAATGGGTATAAGCTGACTCAACGGTCATGGCCTGTCGGGGTATCGGGGAGGCGTGCGAATCAAGAGGCTCCAGGAAGCAGCGTGATAACTCAGGCGGATTCCTGGAGTACTTTAACTGCTTCGTCGCATGGCGCAGTTTTCTCGAAATGCTTTCCCCGCGATCTTTGATTGCAGCCGTACTTCGTCGGGGCTTCCAGTAATTTGGATGAGTTGACAACCCAACTGGAAGTGCTCTTGTGGAAAGCGGTCGATCGATTGCGATGATATGCGTGTCAGCAGGTGATATGGGGCCGGGATTGAGCGATGACAGGCCGTGACGGGGGCGATCCTGGCATGCAATGCGGATGCGCAGGACGCCGAGATCGCCGTTCGGATGGGAGTGGTTAGCTGAGCGATGCCGCGCCTTCGCCGTCAACCCTCGCGAGCTGGCTCGCGGAGAGAGGGCGATCTCGATCGGAACCTTGACCGTCCCTTTCATGTTATCTTCGCGCCACATTCTGACCAGGCGGTCGTTGCGACGGAGCAGTTATGGCGAGCATTCAAGGTATAGCAAAGCGAGAGCAACTCAAGGCGAAGATTATTCAAGGTGCGATAGACGCCTTGGCAGAATCGGGCCCGGTAGCAGTAACGACCAGAAAGATCGCGGCGAAAGCCGGTGTGAATCTCGCTACCCTGCACTACTACTTTGAGAGTAAGGATACCCTATTGATTGGCGCGCTTGAGGCAATCGTCGCGCAAATGAGTCAGGCGTTCAAAATGGGTCTGACCGAGCAGCTGGATTTTGCGGGATGCATTGAGAGTGTCATTCGGAATTCGTGGAATTTGATCAAGGAGACGCGCAATATTCAAATTCTGCAATATGAACTGACTCTGTATACCTTGCGAAATGAGGAGGCCAAGTCACTCGCGAAGCTACAGTATGACTCATACTGCAAGCTATATGAGGATTCGTTCCGGCAGTGTCTGCGCGATGTGAAAGTCGCTCTGACAATCGATCTTGCTGAGTTGGCGCGCTTTGTAGTCGCTGGTATGGACGGTTTGATTCTTCAATATCTGTCCGATCCGGACGACGAGCGTGCAAATCGAGGACTTCAAAATTTGATCACGGCAACTCTCGCACTGATTGCTGCGCGGGTTCAAACTTGACGTGCAACACCTGCCGGGAGGCAATCTGCCGCAATGAGAATCTGTCAAGGGGATGAACCAAGATAGGCCGTCTTGAGGCAGCCCTTCGTCAGGTCGGCATGGTGATGGCCACCGCGCGCCGTCACCAGCGCGAGATGGTTTTCCAGCAAGATTGCAGGTGCTTACGACCGGGGATTTGCCACACGAAGTGGGCCGTCTCTGTAGTGTAGGTTGCGCTGGACACGCTGTTAGACGCCGCAGCATGTGCGTGCGACCCACGTCCTCGCGCGTGATGACGATCCAACGGCTGTCAGAGGCCGTCTGCGTCCCACGCTGATCGCGATGACGTTGATCTGTATGGCGCCGAGGCGGATAGCGCTCCTTCACCATAAAAAATAGGCATCCTAAAAATCGGAATGCTTATGCGGAGAATTTAAGCAGATCTTGGCCCCCTGGCGACCCTACGACGCGGACGGCTTCGCCAAGGCAAAACGCTGTCGTCCATTCACGACACGGCGCTCGCACGACAGCGATGAGCTGGCGTACCGAACTGAACCGGAGGAACACACCCTATGAACACTTCGACCCAAGCCACCCACCTGCCTCCCATTTCCATCAACGGCGAGCGGCTATGGCGGTCGCTCATGGAACTGGCGCGCATCGGCGTCACGCCAAAGGGCGGCAACTGCCGTTTGGCCCTGACCGCGCTAGATGGCCAGGGGAGGGACCTCGTCGTCGGCTGGATGAAGGACGCGGGCCTGGACATCCACGTCGACCAGGTCGGCAATATCTTTGGTCGGCGCCCCGGCCGTGATGCCGCGCGCGCAGCCGTCATCACCGGCAGCCATATCGATACGCAGGCTACCGGCGGCAAGTTCGACGGCTGCTACGGCGTCATGGCAGGTCTCGAAGTGATGCGCACGCTCAACGAACATGACGTGCAGACCGAGGCGCCGCTGGAGCTGGCAATATGGACCAACGAGGAAGGCGCGCGCTTCCTGCCGGTGATGATGGGCTCGGGCGTCTTTACTGGGCGCTTCACGCTGGAAGCCGCGCTGGATGCGCGTGACACCGCCGGCCTGACCGTGCGTGACGAACTCAAGGCGATCGGCTACGCCGGCGCCGAGCCGGTGGGCGGTCGGGCGGTCGACGCCTACTTTGAAGCGCACATCGAGCAGGGGCCG
The DNA here is from genome assembly GCF_004343775.1 of Burkholderia sp. SRS-46. Taxonomy (GTDB): domain Bacteria; phylum Pseudomonadota; class Gammaproteobacteria; order Burkholderiales; family Burkholderiaceae; genus Burkholderia. Next base: position 606,009 of record NZ_PTXL01000001.1, read on the forward strand.
GTGCTGGAATTCGAGAACCGGGTGGTGGGCGCCGTGACCGGCTCGCTCGGTGTCCGCTGGTATGACGTGACGGTGACGGGCATGGAAATGCACGCTGGCCCGACGCCGATGCCGGTGCGTAAGGACGCGCTGCAGGCTGCCTCCGAGCTGGTGCTGAGCGTGATCGGGATCGCGAACGCGAATCAGCCGCACGGCCGCGGCACGGTGGGGGTCCTCAACGTGCATTCTGCGTCGCGCAACGTGGTGCCGGGCCGAGTCGATTTCACCGTGGATTTGCGCCATATCGACGCGTCAACGCTGGACGCAATGGATTGCCGCATGCGCGAGGCCTGCGAGGACGTTGCGGCACGTTTGGGCGTGCAGGTAGAACTGCGACTCGCTCAGTACAACAAGCCTACGCCCTTCGATCCGGCGCTGGTCGAGATGATCCGCCAAGGCGCCGCGCGGCGCGAGCTGCCAGTCATGGATATCGTGACTGGCGCAGGCCACGACGCGGTGCACATGGCGATGGCCTACCCGAGCGCGATGGTATTCGTTCCTTGCAAGGACGGCGTCAGCCACAACGAGACGGAAGACGCTCAACCCGAGCATCTTGAGGCCGGCTGCAACGTGCTGCTCGATGCGATGCTCGCGCGCGCAGGCGCGGCGCGCTGATCCCCGTCACTGACATAACCCCACACCAACATGCCCCTGCACAACCTTGACTACTGGCGCACCCGTGCCGCCGCGCTGCGCTTCGACGGCCTCGCCTTCATTGACGGGCGCTATGCCGCAGCGGCCGATGGCGCCACTTTTCCGAGCATCAGCCCCATCGACGGCCGCAAGCTGGCTGATGTCGCCGCCTGCGGCGTGGCCGACGTCGACCGCGCGGTGGCCGCTGCACGCCGCGCCTTCGACAGTGGTGTCTGGTCCCGCCTGACGCCGCGTGAACGCAAGCAGCGTCTGCTGCGACTAGCCGTGTTGATCGAGCAGCACGCCGAGGAACTCGCGCTCATTGAGGCCCTGGACATGGGCAAGCCGGTGCGCGATGCCCTGCTGTTCGATGTGCCAGAAACCGCGCGCTGCTATGCGTGGTACGGCGAGGCGCTGGACAAGCACTACGACGAGATCGCGCCCACCGGCGAAGGCGTGCTCGCGACGGTTACGCGCGAGCCGCTGGGCGTGGTGGCGGCCGTCGTTCCCTGGAATTTCCCGCTGATGATGGCTGCGTGGAAAGTCGCGCCGGCGCTCGCGGTGGGTAACAGCGTGGTGCTCAAGCCGGCCGAACAGTCTTCGCTCAGCGCGTTGCGACTCGCCGCGCTGGTGCACGAGGCTGGCATCCCACCCGGGGTGTTCAATGTGGTGCCTGGCCTCGGTGCGGTTACCGGCCAAGCGCTCGGCCTGCACCCAGAGGTGGACTGCATCGCCTTCACTGGCTCCACTGCGACCGGCAAGCGCTTCATGCGCTATTCGGCAGACTCCAACCTCAAGCGCGTCTGGCTCGAATGCGGCGGCAAGTCGCCGCACATCGTGTTCGACGACTGTCCCGACCTGGACCGGGCCGCGCTCGTCGCCGCCCAGGCGATCTTCGTCAACCAGGGCGAAGTCTGCATCGCCGGCTCGCGCCTGTATTTGCAAGAGGGCATCTATGACGCCTTCATGGACAAGCTCGTTGTCCACGCGCGCGCGATGGCGCCCGGCGATCCGCTCGACCCCGATGCACCGATCGGCGCTATCGTCGACGAGCGCCAGATGGAGTCGGTACTCCAGCGCATCGACGCGGGGCTGCGGGAGGGCGCCACACTACGCACCGGCGGCCGGCGCGTGCGCGGCGAGACCGGCGGGTACTACATCGAGCCCACAGTGTTTGACTGCCCTTCGCAGGACCTGTCCATTGTGCGCGAAGAGGTCTTCGGGCCGGTCCTCGCAGTCCAGCGCTTTTCCAACGAGGATGAAGCGATCAGGCTCGCCAACGACTCGATCTATGGGCTCGGCGCGGGACTGTGGACGCGTAGCGTAGGGCGCGCGCACCGCCTCGCGGGCAGGCTGCGCGCAGGGCTAGTCTGGGTGAACTGCTATGCGGACGGTGACATCACCGTGCCCTTCGGCGGCGTCAAGCAGTCGGGCTTCGGTCGCGACAAGTCACTGCATGCGCTCGACAAGTACAGCGATCTGAAGACGACCTGGATCGACCTGCGTGACTGAGATGCTCGTCGCAAGCATGCGCCGCACCGCAACCAGGTTCGCCTTGCTCCGTCGTGACTGGATCGTGATCAAGCTCCCGGTGCGAATGAATTTGCGCCGTTGTCGACCCTATGAAGGTTGTCACGACTTCGCCAACACGCCGTGGACGGGGCCTGGCGGCGCTGGAGCGAAGCTGCTCCGCGCCGGCGGTGGTCCATTGCGGCCGATCCGGCCTTTGTCATCCGGAGCCGTGCAGTGGGCCTTGATGGGCACTGGGCCCGTTGCGGTGCGGCGCTGCATTCGACGGCGATACATTCTGGCGGGTCGTGAAATCGACAAGACCGTACCGACCGGACTCGACGTGCACTGCATCGTCGACAACTACGGCAGTCACAAGCATCCGAAGGTCAAGGCGTGGCTTGCGCCAAGCCCTCGCCGGCACGTGCATTTCATTCCCGCCTACAGTTCATGGCTTAACCACGTCACCATATCGGGCCGATGGAACCTGTGCACGATGCCCGCTTGCGGCGTCGCGACGATTTCATTGAGGAGTTCGACGGCGGCCAGTCCGAACCGCCTCGGCTCGAGGTCCATCGCCAGAATCTGCGCGCTGCCCAGTTCGCCGACCGGATCACCGGCCAGCGAAGCGAGATGAAAGCCCGGCTCGTCCCGATTCGCGATTCGTTGCCCCATTTGCTGCAGCATCGGGAGCGCGCGTGCGGCGACGCCTTGCGGACCGACCACCAGTGAATCGACGTGGTTTTCCTGTACCAAATGCGCGATGGCCTGAAACAGGTCGTTGTCGTCGTGATCCGTCGCCAGCGTCGCCGTATGCGGCGCAATGCCTTGGCGAGCGCACCAGGCCTCGAACGCACGATGCGCGTCCATTGCCCAGCCGGGCCCGTGGATCAGGTTCATCCCGATGAATCCGGGACGTCTTGCCTCGCCGGCGCGAAGTTTGTCGAGCACGCAACCGACGATTTCCCGATAGTCGATTTCGATGATCGCGATCGGAAGGTCGGGGCTGAGCGAGCGGGAACTGCGTCCGGCGAAGACGATCGGCAGCGATGCATCCAGCATGCGCTGGACGACCGGGTCGTCATCCATCGCGTCGATGACCACCGCACCGTCGACGTGAAATTGCTTGGCCTCGCTAGCGTGCAGCGTCAGGTCGCTTCCCGCGGCCGCCGTGCCGGCCACCGCGCCGAATGCGAAATGCATGTAGAACGACAGCGCGCGCGCATAGGCCGGAATGTACAGGCCCAACGCGCCCATGTTGCGGCGGCGCAGCGAGCGGGCAGCCTTGTTTGACACATAGCCCATCGACTGAGCCGCGTCGGTCACGCGTTTGCGCGTCTCTTCCGACACGCGACCGGAACCGATCAGCGCGTCCGACACGGTCGTTTTCGACAAACCGAGCGCGCGTGCCAGGTCGAGGATGGTGGTTGCTGACATGGAAAACCCTATCTGAATTTCAAGGGAAAACGACGCCCGACAGCTTGACATGCAATATCGGCGATCGCATGCTTCTCACCATGCCGGAACGTTCCGGCATGCATGCAGCAGAAATTTTACCCTGAAGTTCTCACTTAAAAGACCTCGGAGTCCCCATGAATCCATCCGCGCAGCGCTCGCCCGACAAGTGGCCGAGATCGCTCACTGCCATTCTTTTGGGTATTGATTTCATCCTGAGCTTGACGCCGCAACTGCATTGGGCAGCTGGCAACGGCACGCCGTCGGCCTCGATCGGTTACTTCCTCGGCACGTGCGTCTTCATTACGTTGACCCTGGGCGTGATGGTGGCCGTCGATCCGGACAAGGGAGACGGCAAATGAATGCGCTGATCGGTTGTGGCGGCGTCGCCGTCTTCTTTCTGGTCGTGATCGGCATCCTCGAATTGACGAAGAAACGGAGTTCGAGCTTCAGTGAATACGCGACGGCCGGGCGATCGTTTGGGCCGTGGTTCAGCGCGATGGCATTCCTGAACACGTGGTTGCCGGGAACCATGTTCATTTCGTTCGCGGGGTTCGCCGCGGCGGCGGGTGTGATCAGCTTCTATTCGGTGATCTATGCGCTGCTCGCCGTTGTGCTGATGTTCTTTCTGGCTCGGCCGGTCTACGAATGGGGCAAGCGGCACGATCTTCGTACCCAGGCGGATCTGCTCGGGCTGCGTTACAACTCGCGCGCAGTCCGCGTCATCGCGGCGCTCATTGGGATCGGCGCGTCGTTTCCGTGGGTCATTCTCGGGATGCAGTCGCTTGCGCTGGTCTTCAAATACCTGTCGTTTGGTCAACTCAGCGGAACCACCGCAGTGCTGGTCGGTATCGTCGTGATCGGACTGCGTCAGATCTGGACGGCCCGCTTCGGGATGCGAGGCGTGATCATCAGCGACATGGTGCAGGGTATCGTCGCCTACGTGGTTGGCACCGTCATTATTCTCGGGCTTCTCACGTGGCTGTTCACCAACGGCCATGGCTTCGACAAGCTGCCGGCCAGCCGCTATTCGCTGCCCGGTCCCGGCAGCGCACTGGGCCCGCTTTATGTGATGTCGCTCACGCTGACCGGCGTGCTGGGCGGCTGGTGCTGGCCGGACATCTTCGTTCGCCTCTTCACGTCGAACGGAACTGCGACGATCAAGCGTTCGGCCGTGATGGCGGCCCCGGTGCTGTTGATCTTCAATTTCGCGCTGATGCTGCTGGGGGTCGTCGCGGCATCCGTGCCGGGTGTTGACAAGGCGCCGGACAATGTCTGGTTCATCACCGCGGGTATCGGTGGTGTCGGGCTGCTGACGCTCGCGGGCATCTGCGTGGTCGCGGCGACGATGGGCAACATCGGCGCGAACCTGCAGGCACTCGGTACGCAGACCGTAAACGACATCGTCGGCGCGGCGATGGACGTGCGGGTCAGCGATGCACGCATCGGGCGTATCGCGGTGGCCGTGTTGACGATATTGGCGATGGTCGGCGCGTTCGCAACGATCGGTGTCACATCCGGTCTGATCACTTTGGCCTTCATCTCATATCAGGCGATTTCCCAGCTCGCTCCAACGCTGCTGCTCGGCATCTTCTGGAAACGCGGCACCGCAGCGGCGGCCGTTGCCGGGATGGTGAGTGGTATCGCGAGCGCCACGGTCCTGCAGGTGCTCTATCCGATCTCGATTCCGTGGTTCGGCGGAGCGACTGCCGGCGTGGTCGGACTACTGATCAATACGGCCGCATATATCGTCGTGACGTACGCGTCGCCGATGAAAGCCGCCGAGCGACAGCGCGTGGAACGGCTATTCAGCCGCCAGGCCGCGCAGGAAGCAGGGGATTTCGTCGGTCAGCCGAACGAGATCGTCGCAACGGTGTCACGTAGTCATTAACTGAAAAGAAAAGGAAAGACTCATGGAACGCTCCCTTTCAACCAGCCACCGAAAAGTCTCCGTCGCGGCTACCCAGTTCGCATGCACCTGGGACTTGGAAAGGAATCTCGAGGCGGCCGAACGCGTCGTGCGCGCGGCCGCAGAATCCGGTGCGCAAATCATCGTGCTGCAGGAGTTATTCGAAACGCCATATTTTTGTCAAACAATTAATCAGGACTACTTTTCGCTTGCGGTGACAACAGAAGAGAACCCGGCAATCGCGCTGTGCCGCAAGCTGGCGGAGGAGCTCGATGTCGTGATTCCGGTCAGCTACTTCGAACGCTGTCACCAGAAGTATTTCAACAGCATGACGATCATCGATGCCGGCGGCGAGCTGCTCGGCACGTACCGGAAAACGCACATTCCCGATGGGCCGGGTTACTACGAGAAGTTCTATTTCAACCCTGGCGACACCGGCTTCAGGGCTTGGGCGACCCGCTATGCGACGGTGGGTGTCGGCATTTGCTGGGATCAGTGGTTTCCCGAGTCCGCGCGGTCGATGGCGCTGCAAGGTGCGGAGATCCTGCTGTTTCCGACCGCAATCGGCTCGAGTCCGATCGATTCGGCGGCCTCTTCCGATATCGAGTCGGGCGATTTGCAGAACACCGAATTGCGGCATCGCCACTGGCGAAACGTGCAGTGCGGGCATGCAGCGGCCAACATGATGCCGCTGGTGGCGTCGAACCGAATCGGTGTCGAACGGCGGGGTACGAGCCGCATCGAGTTCTTCGGGCAGTCCTTCATCGCCAATCAGCGTGGTGAAGTCGTGCAGGAGTTGAGCGCCGATCGCGAAGGTTTCGCGGTGCAGGAATTCGATTTGGAAGCGCAGCGGATGCAGCGGGCGTCGTGGGGGTTGTTTCGGGATCGTCGGCCGGGGAAATACGACGAGCTGAATGCCTGACGAAACGGATCGTGTCATGGTTTCGGCTCAGGAGCATCTGAGTCGAGCATATGGTGCGATAGGTCCGATGTGTTGAGAAGTTTTTCTTGCCTTCAATAGGCAAGATGGTACTGCTCGGCCCGGTGGTCGAGCAGCCGCTCTGATAGGGACTCAGTCAAACAAATTATGTAGTCATACTAAATGATTGTGGGAAGTGGCGATTCATCTGGAGATCGATCGTCGTCGGCATCTGGTATCACATGCCTCACTGGCATGACCGGAATCCGAGCTTAATGAATTGGCCGTTGGAAAGCACCCCGGCGACTGCTTGATTGCACGAAAAATCGGAGCAGAGCGTGCGGCGTCTCGGGATACAACCTGGAGAAGTTCATGTTTTACATCAAACAAACAGCAAGGCTGATGGCGGCTGCCTGCGTGTTCCTGACGCCGCTTGCGTCGTTCGCGCAGAGTAGCGTGACGCTGTACGGCTCTCTGGATGCCGGGATTCAATATCGGTCCAAAGCCGACGGAAAGCGCTCGGCGGTCAATCTCCAGAACTACGGCAACTTGCCGACATTGTTCGGGTTGACCGGCAAGGAAGACCTCGGAGGCGGGCTGGCGGCGATCTTCAAATTGGAGCAGTCGTTCAACATCAACGACGGCACGTCGACCGTTCCGGGTTACGCGTTCTTCCGAAACGCATACGTCGGCTTGAGTGGTTCGTTCGGTACTGTCACTGCAGGCCGGCAAACAACCGTCCTGTTCGACGACACATTGGAATTCGACCCGTTCTACTATGCCGCTTACAGCGGTCAGTCCCAACTGATACCGATCACCGACAACTACGTGAGTTCGTCGATCAAGTATCAGTCGCCGTTGTTGGCGGGCGTGACGATGAAGGCGTTGGTGGCGACCGGTGGCGTAGCCGGCAATTTCCGCTCCGGGCGCGTGCTTGAACTCGGCGCGCTGTACCGCGGGACCGCGCTGAGTGCCAGCGCAGTCCTGCGCCAGACGAACGGTTCCGCAGCTGTCGGCACGCCGGATACGTCTGCGCTCAAGCGGACGATAGGCGTGCTCGATGCGGCCTATCACATGGGTCCGGCGACCATCCTCGCGGGCGTCGAGAGACAGACCGGCGACCTTGCGCCGTCGAAGACAGTCGTGTGGGGCGGCGGACGCTTTCAGGCGTCGCCTGCTATTGCGCTCGGACTGGGCGTCTATCAGACGCTATCGAGCGATCCGTCAACTGGCCACCCGACGCTTTTCGTCGCGGGCGCGACCTATAGCCTGTCGAAGAGAACGAGCACCTATCTGAACGTAGGGTATTCGAAGAATTCGAGGCACAGCTCGCAAACCGTCTACGAATACGATTCCACTCCGCTGGACGGCGCGAATCAAGTCGGTGTGATGCTTGGGATGAGCCATAGCTTCTGACCGCGTTGCCTCAATCGCGGGTCGTCGACACACCGACGGCGATCCGGCGATTGATCGACCGAGGTTCGTCGGAGGGCGGTGCGCTTGCTCCGACGGATATCGGGAATGGTTGATTCCAAGGGGGGCCAAGCTGAGCGCGAATTTCTATCATCAGCCTGACAGTTTGGCGCAGCCCCTTGAATCTCAGGTGGCGTTGACCCCGTAGCGCCGGACACGGCCTCACAATACGGTTGATGAGTCCACGGTGCGTCGAAACTCGCGTGGTGAGCGATATTTCAGCGCGTTATTCGGATGCTTCTCGTTGTCATGCTCGAACGCAATGGCGAGATTCAGCACGGTTGTCGCCGCATCCGGTTTCGGCATGAAGGTCACGGATTCACGCTTCATCATCTTCACGAAGCTCTCAGCCATACTGTTGCTCTGCAGACTGCATACCGGCGTCGTCAACGGCTTCAGGCCGATTTCGGTTGCGAAGCGGCGCGTTTCGTCGACCGTATAACCGAAGCCGTTGTCGCTCAGCCACTCGATTTCCGAGGGTGCTTTCAGCGTGTTGTCGAAGCGGTTTTCGACGGCCGCCAGCATCACATCACGCACCACGTCGCCGCTATAGCCGGCCGTCGTCGCGACCCAACTCATCGCTTCTGACAGCGCTCGCTTGCAAAGCCGAGGCGGACCATACATTTTTTGCTCGCCCGTACCCGTACATCAAACGCAACGCCTACCAGATCACCCATTTTCAACGCGGACGCGCGCAAGGCGATACCGGAAGACGCGGCGCTCGATTGAGCGGGGCGGGCGGGATCGACGTCTCGATCCGGTCGCTGCGTCACACGAAACATCCCGCTCCGCCACGAACACGATGCCCTACGATGGAGAGATTCCTCCTTACGAAAGGCGGCCACCGTGTGCACCAACTATCGCGCGCCGGACGAAGATCCGGGCATCAGCGAGCTGAAGCTCGGGATCGGCGATCTGTTCCGCCGCGATCCGTGGGCGCCGGACGTGTATCCGGACTACGCGGCGCCGATCGCCTGCGCGGACGGCGACGGCCTCGCGGTCGTGACGGCGGTGTTCGGCTTCTGGCCGAAGTTCATGCAGCCGGAGCGTATCGACGACGACGGCCGGAAAAAGAAGAAGCTCGACACGATGAACGCGCGCGCCGAGACGGTCGGCAGCTCGCGCCTGTACGGCAAGGCCTGGCGCGACGGCCAGCGCTGCCTGATTCCGGCGCGCTGGATCTGCGAGCCGTGCTACGAGACGGGCCACAACGTGTGGCACCGGATCGGCCTCGCCGACTGGCGCGCGTACTGCGTGGCCGGCATCTGGCGGCGCTATGAAGGCGACGACGGCCGGCAGCTGGTCGGCATGGCGATGCTCACGGTCAACGCGGACGCGCACCCGGTGTTCGCGCGGATGCACCGGCCCGGCGACGAGAAGCGGGGCGTCGTGATCGTGCGCCGCGACGACTACGACGAATGGCTGCACACGCCGGACGTCGAGGCCGCGCGCCTGATACTGCAATTGCTGCCGGCCGGCGAGATGGCCGCCGAACCGAACCCGAAATGACCGGGGCGCGCCCGCCGCATCGTACAAGACTGAAATTGCGCCAGAGCCGGGTAATCACCGATTCCGTCAAAGTTGTATATACAAGATTATCCGCAGGCAATGTCGGCGCGTGCCGTGCCGACTGCGCGCCAGCGTGCAGATCGTGCGTGCCTGGCGCATGCCGGCGATCCACGGCGCTCCACCCAGACGAGTCACACCATGCGGCTCGCAACGCTTCCCTGCATCGATGGATGCGTCGCGCATCCTGAGTCAATTGGAGAACCTTCCGTGTCAACGAATTCCAGTGGAAATGCCGGCAGCGGGCTGATCGAAGTCCGCTCGATCGATTTCATTCCCGACGCCGAGCGTCATGGGGGCCTGTTCAGCCAGTTCACGCTGTGGCTGTCGGCCAACCTGCAGATCACGGCGATCGTGACGGGCGCGCTCGCGGTCGTGCTCGGCGGCGACGTGTTCTGGTCGCTGATCGCGCTGCTGATCGGCCAGCTGATCGGCGGCGCGGTGATGGCGCTGCACGGCGCGCAGGGCCCGCAGCTCGGCCTGCCGCAGATGATCTCGAGCCGCGTGCAGTTCGGCGTGTACGGCGCGATGATTCCGATCGTGCTCGTGTGCCTGATGTACATCGGCTTCTCCGCGAGCGGCTCGGTGCTGGCGGGGCAGGCGGTCGCGCAGCTGCTGCGCGTCGACGACGCCACCGGCATCCTGCTGTTCGCGGCCGTGATCGTCGTGCTGACCGTGTTCGGCTATCGCGCGATCCATGCGGTGGGGCGCGTGGCGAGCGTGATCGGCATCGCCGCGTTCGTCTACATGTTCGCGCAGCTGTTCGCGAACCACGACGTCGGCGCGCTGCTCGCGAACCGGCATTTCTCGCTCGCGAGCTTCCTGCTGTCGATGTCGCTGTCGGCGTCGTGGCAGATCGCGTTCGGGCCGTACGTCGCCGACTATTCGCGCTATCTGCCGCGCACGACGTCGTCGGTCGGCACCTTCGTCGCGGTGGGCCTCGGCTCGGTGATCGGCGCGCAGGCCGCGATGGTGTTCGGCGTGTTCGCGGCCGCGCTGGCCGGCAGCCAGTTCGCGCATCACGAGGTGGCCTACATCGTCGGGCTCGGCTCGACGGGCGCCGTCGCCGCGCTGCTGTATTTCAGCATCGCGTTCGGCAAGGTGACGGTCACGGCGCTCAACGCATACGGCAGCTTCATGTCGATGGCGACCATCGTCAGCGGCTTCCGCGGCAAGGGCGCCGTGTCGTCGCGCAGCCGCCTCGTCTACATCTTCGGGATGATCTGCATCTCGACGATGGTCGCGCTCGCCGGCCGGCACTCGTTCCTGAAGGAATTCACCGCGTTCATCCTGTTCCTGCTCGCGTTCTTCACGCCGTGGAGCGCGATCAACCTCGTCGACTACTACTGCTTCACGAAGTCGCGCTACGACGTGCCCGCGCTGTCCGATCCCGACGGCCGCTACGGGCGCTGGAACGTGATGGCGATCACGATTTACGTCGTCGGCATCCTCGTGCAGTTGCCGTTCATGTCGACGCACATTTACACCGGGCCGCTGGTCGACGCGCTGGGCGGCACCGACATCTCGTGGATCCTCGGCCTCGTCGTGCCCGCCGTGCTGTACTACGTCGGCGCGCGCACGTCGCGCCGCGAGATTCCCGAACGGCTGATCCTCCCGTTCGAGCGCGGCGAGATCCGCAACTGACCGACCCGCGCCGGCTTCCGGCGCGCGCCTTCCGCTCCGGCCGCACCGCGCAACGGTGCGCATCGCTCCGGCCGGAGCCTTCCCGATGATTGATCGCAGGACGGCACGCTGAATGCGCGCCGCGTCCTCGCACGTTCCTTTGAATGAATAGCATGACTAACTTAAAGAATCAGCGCGGCGTTTCCCTTCGCGTGGCGGTCGCACGCGCCGGCCTTCACGCGCTGTGCGCGGCCGCGTCGCTCGCGGGCGCCACGGCGGCGCAGGCCCAGGACGGCGTCACGCTGTACGGCGTGATCGACGAGTTCGCGCAGTACGTGAACACCGGCAACGGCTACACGGCGGCGCTCGGCTCGGGCGGCCAGTGGGGGAGCCGGTTCGGCTTGAAGGGGGCCGAGGATATCGGCGGCGGGCAGAAGATCGAGTTCGCGCTGGAGAACGGCTTCAATCCGAACGACGGCTCGCTGGCGAGTTCGGGCAGCATGTTCAACCGGCAGGCGTGGGTCGGCATCGCGGGGCAGTGGGGCAAGGTGCGCGCCGGCCGGCAGAACTCGCCGCTGTTCCTCGACCAGGGCGGGCAGGATGCGTTCGGCGGCGTCACGCAGGCGTCCGGCATGGATAACCTGACCGTGTTCGCGTTTCGCACCAGCAATACGCTGTCGTACCAGAGCCCGGAGATCGCCGGGTTCCAGGCGGGCGTCTACGTCGGTTTCGGCGATGCGGGCGGCGCGCGCTCGGCGGGCTCGAGCCAGCAGTTCGACGTGACCTACACGCACGGGCCGTTCGCCGCGTTCGTCGCCGGCCAGTGGCTGAAGAACGCGGCCGCGACCACCACCGATCGCACCCTGATGGCCGGCGCGTCGTACGAGATCGGCAAGGCGACCGTGTACGGCGGCTTCTCCGCGGTGAAGTGGGACGATCTCGGCATCGATTCGCGCGTCTACGGGCTGTCGGTCAAGTACGCGTTGAACCCGTCGAACTTCCTGGCGCTCGGCTACGCGTATGCGCACGACCAGACGTCGCAGGGCAACCACGCGGACCAGGTCGGCCTGATGTACGAATACGACCTGTCGAAGCGCACCAGCTTCTACGGTGCGCTGTCGTACCTGCGCAACCGCAACCAGGCGGGCTACACGCTGGCCGGCGCGGCGAACCCGGGCCAGCCGCTCGCGTATCCGGGCGCGAATGCGCGCGGCGTGCAGCTCGGCATCGTGCATCGCTTCTGACGTCGCCGAAGCGGCGGAGCGCCGGGCGCTGCGCCCGGCGCGCTCGAACGGCTTACTTCCCGAGCCGTTCCGCGAGCGAATAGCGCCGCATGCAGCGCTCCATCGCGTCGAGAAACGCATGCTCCGCCGCATTCATCTTGCGGTCGCGGTGCCACAGCAGGAACACGTCGACATCGACGAGCCCGTCGTCCGGCGGCAGGCGCCACAGCCGCTGCTGCGCGAGGTCGTCGCGCACGATGTGCTCGGGCAGGCAGCCGATCCCGAAGCCGGCGAAGATCAGCCGCCGCATTTCGTCGAGGCTCGGCGACGACGCGACGATCCGCCCGGTGAAGCCTTTCTGGTCGCGAAACACGGTCAGCGGCGACAGGCTGTCGCCGATCTGGTCGCTCGTGAACGACACGAAGTTCTCCGCGAGCAGGTCGTCCATCCGCAGCTGCGTCTGCCCGAACAGCCGGTGATGGCGGCCGCAGTAGATCGCATAGCGCTGGCGCAGGAAGCAGCGCATCTCCAGCTTGTCGTGCGGCGTGCGGCACAGGCCGAGGCCGGCCGTCGCGGTCTTCTGCAGCAGCGACGACAGGATGTCGGACGAGCGCATCACCTCGATCTGCAGGTCGATGCGCGGATACGCGCGGTGGAAATCGGCGAGGAATTCGTCGTAGACCGGCGACTCGATGCGGCTCACCGTCAGCAGGCGGATCGAGCCGGTGAGGTCGGCCGAACGGTCGTCCAGCTCGGTTTCGAGGCGCGAGATGCCGCCGTAGATGTCGCTCGCGATCCGGTAGACGGCTTCGCCCGCCGGGGTCGGCGCGAAGTGCGGGCCGCGGCGCTCGATCAGCCGGCGCTCGAGCGCATCCTCGAGCCGCCGCAGCGCCTGGCTGACCGCCGGCTGCGTCACGTGCAGGCGCGCGGCCGCGCGGCTCACGCTGCGCTCCTGCATGATCACGAGGTAGGTGCGCAGCAGGTTCCAGTCGAGACGATCGTTCAGGAACGGGGTGAGGTCGGCGCGCATCGGGTCTCCGGGCAGGGCGGCGGTCGAAACATTAGTTGAATTTATACGCCGAATAATAACTTGAAATTTGACTAATGATGGGCGGTCGCCGATAAAGGAGGGGCGCCGCATCGTGCGGCGCGAGGCCGCGCGAGACGGCCGATCGTCACGACATTGCACGCTGGCGCCGGGCCGTGGGCGCCGCACCGTGCCTCAGGAGACAGCATGACCCAATCCCTTCCCGCCGCCCGCCAGCCGGGCCGCGCCGCGACGGCCGCGTTCATCGGCACGATGATCGAGTGGTACGACTTCTACATCTACGCGACCGCCGCCGCGCTCGTGTTCGGCGAGCTTTACTTTCCGTCGCACGACCGCTTCGTCAGCACGATGGCGTCGTTCGCGACCTTCGCGGTCGGCTTCTTCGCGCGGCCGCTCGGCGGTGTCATCTTCGGCCACCTCGGCGACCGCATCGGCCGCAAGAAGGCGCTGATGACGACGCTGATGATGATGGGCGCCGCGACCGTCTGCGTCGGGCTGCTGCCCGATTACGCGCAGGTCGGCGTGCTCGCGCCGGTGCTGCTCGTGCTGCTGCGCATCGTGCAGGGGATCGCGGTCGGCGGCGAGTGGGGCGGCGCGGTGCTGATGGCGGGCGAGCATGCGCCGCAGGGCCGCCGCACGTTCTTCGCGTCGTTCGCGCAGCTCGGCAGCCCGGCCGGGCTGATCCTGTCGCTGGTCGCGTTCCGCGCGGGCACGTCGATGGACAAGGCCGACTTTCTCGCGTGGGGCTGGCGCCTGCCGTTCCTCGCGAGTTCGGTGCTGCTGGTGGTCGGCATCCTGATCCGGCTCGGCGTAAACGAGTCGCCGGAATTCGCGCGCGTGAAGGCGGCGAACCGCACCGTGAAGCTGCCGGTGGCCGAGGTGCTCCGCGCGTCGTGGCGGCTCGTGCTGCTGTGCATCGGCGCGAACACGATCGGGATCGCGGGCGTCTATTTCACCAACACCTTCATGATCGCGTACACGACGCAGTACGTCGGCGTGTCGCGCACGCTGATCCTCGACAGCCTGTTCGCGGTCGCGATCATCCAGTTCGTCGCGCAGCCGATCGCCGCGTGGCTCGCGGAACGGATCGGCGGCGCGCGCTTCCTGAAGATCGCGGCGCTGCTCGCGATGCTGTCGCCGTATCCGATGTTCGTGCTCGTGCAGGGCGGCACCGGCGGGTCGCTCGTGATCGGCATCGCGCTTGCGGTGGTGTGCATGGCGGGCTTCTATTCGGTGATCGCGGGCTTCGTCAGCGACGTGTTCCCCGCGCACGTGCGCTATTCGGCGATCTCGCTCGCGTATCAGGTGTGCGGCGCAATCGCGGGCGGCCTGACGCCGCTCGCGGGCACCTGGCTCGCGCATCGCTTCGCGGGCCAGTGGTGGCCGCTCGCGGTGTTCTACACGGGCCTCGCGGGCATCTCGCTCGTCTGCATCGTCGCGCTCGACGCACGGCGCGCCACGCGCGGCGCGGCCGCCGAAGCGCTCGGCTCGCATTGACGTCCATCGAACGAACTTATCCGGAGTACCGATGAAAGACCTGTTGGAAATCGACGGCGCGCGTCTGTGGCAAAGCCTCGCGGACATGGCCCGGATCGGCGCGACGCCGCGCGGCGGCGTGCGCCGCCTCGCGCTCACCGACGACGACCGGCGCGGGCGCGACCGGTTCGCGCAGGCGTGCCGCGACGCGGGCATGACGGTGAGCGTCGACGAGATCGGCAACCTGTTCGCGCGGCGCGACGGCGCGGATGCGCACGCGGCGCCGGTGCTGATCGGCAGCCATCTCGACACGCAGCCGGAGGGCGGCCGTTTCGACGGCGTGTATGGCGTGCTTGCCGCGCTCGAGCTCGTGCGCACGCTGAACGACGCGGGCATCGCGACGGTGAAGCCGATCGAGATCGTGTCGTGGACCAACGAGGAAGGCGCGCGTTTCGCGCCGGCGATGCTCGGCTCCGCCGTGTTCACCGGCGCGCTGCCGCTCGCGGATGCGCTCGCGAGGCAGGACGCCGACGGCGTGACGCTCGGCGACGCGCTGGCCGCGTGCGGCTATCGCGGCGCGCGCGGCACCGGCGGCAGGGGCGGCGCCGTCGACGCGTATTTCGAGGCGCATATCGAACAGGGGCCGGTGCTCGAGGCGCACGGCACGACGATCGGTGTCGTCACCGGCGGGCAGGCGATCCGCTGGCTCGACGTGACGGTCGCGGGCGTGGCCGCGCATGCGGGCACGACGCCGATGCCGTACCGCAAGGATGCGTTGTTCGCGAGCGCGCAGATCGCGCTCGAACTCGAACGCGTCGCGGCGGGCTACGCGCCGCGCGGGCTCGCGACGATCGGGCAGCTCGGCATCCGCAATGCGTCGCGCAACACGATCGCCGGCGACCTGACCTTCACGGTCGACCTGCGGCATCACGACGACGCCGAGGTCGATGCGATGGAACGCGACCTGCGCGACGCGTGTGCGCGCGTGGCCGGCGCGCGCGGCGTGCGGGTCGCGGTCGACACCTGCTGGCACAGCCCGGCGACGCCGTTCGATGCCGATTGCGTCGCGCACGTCGCGCAGGCGGCCGCGGCGTTCGGCTATACGAACGAACGGATCGTCAGCGGCGCGGGCCACGACGCGATCCTGCTCGCGCGCCATTGCCCGACGGCGATGGTGTTCATTCCGTGCGTCGACGGCCTGTCGCACAACGAAGCCGAGGATGCGTTGCCCGACGACGTGACGCGCGGCGCCAACGTGCTGCTGCACGCGGTGCTCGCGCGCGCGGGCGTCGCGGCGCGCGCCGGCATTCCACAGGCCGCGTGACGCGGCGAACGAACGAGGGCTCCCGATGAAAACCTACTTCCACCCCGAACAACTGCTGCATCATCCGCGCACCTACCTGTCGCGCGGCCAGATGCGCGCGCCGCAGGAAGTGCCCGAGCGCGCGGCGCGCCTCGTCGCGGCGGTGCGCGCGCTGGAATTCGACGTGCGCGAGCCGGCCGACTTCGGCGCCGCGCCGCTCGCGGCCGTGCACGACATGAACTACCTGCGCTTTCTCGAGGACGCGCACCGCGACTGGAAGCAGATGCCCGACGACTGGGGCGACGAGGTCATGTCGAACATCTACGTGCGCGAGCCGAACCCGCTGCGCGGCGTGCTCGCGAAGGCCGCGCGCTATCTCGCCGACGGCAGCTGCCCGGTCGGCGCGAATACGTGGCGGGCCGCCTACTGGTCGGCGCAGAGCGCGCTGGCGGCGGCGGCCACCGTCAACGACGGCGAGCGCGCCGCGTACGCGCTGTGCCGCCCGCCCGGCCACCACGCGCGACGCGACGCGGCGGGCGGCTTCTGCTACCTGAACAACGCGGCGATCGCCGCGCAGGCGCTGCGCGGCCGGCACCGCCGGGTCGCGATCCTCGACACCGACATGCATCACGGCCAGGGCGTGCAGGAGATCTTCTACGGCCGCGACGACGTGCTGTACGTGTCGATTCACGGTGACCCCACCAACTTCTATCCGGTCGTCGCGGGCTACGAGGAGGAAACCGGCACCGGCGCGGGCGACGGCTTCAACCTGAACCTGCCGATGCCGCACGGCGCGCCGGAGGCGGCGTTTTTCGACCGGCTCGGCGATGCGCTGCGCGCGCTCGCGCGGTTCCAGCCCGATGCGCTCGTGCTCGCGCTCGGCTTCGACATCTACCAGCACGATCCGCAATCGCAGGTCGCGGTGACGACCGACGGGTTCCGGCGGCTCGGCGATGCGATCGGCGCGCTCGGGCTGCCGACGGTGATCGTGCAGGAGGGCGGCTATCACCTCGAGAGCCTCGACGCGAATGCGCGCGCGTTCTTCGGCGGCTTTGGCGGCGCGCGCGGGGCGGGCCGGTAAACGAACCACGGGCCGCCTCGGCGAGGCGGCCCGCGAGCGGGTCGGACGTTTCGGTATCCGGCCGGCTTGCAGCCGGCGTATTACGCGTTCACTGCAACCGCCTCGCGGCGGCGCTGCACGACCTGGAACACGACCAGCGCGAGCCCGGCCACCGCGATCAGCGCGCCGGCCACCGGCACCGCCGCGTAGCTGAAGCCGGCCGAGATCGCCGCGCCGCCGGCTGCCGCGCCGAGCGCGTTGCCGAGGTTGAACGCCCCGACGTTGACCGACGACGCGAGCCCCGGCGCTTCGGAGGCGGCGCGCATCACGCGCATCTGCAGCGGCGGCACCACCGCGAACGTCGCGACACCCCACACGAGCAGCGCGATGGCCGCTCCCGCGCGCGTCGCGGCGAGCGCCGGGAACGCGAGCATCACGGCGATCAGCAGCAGCAGGAAGCCGATCAGGCTGCCGTCGAGCGAGCGGTCGGCGAGCCGGCCGCCCGCGATGTTGCCGATCGAGAAGCCGACGCCGATCAGCACCAGCATCGCGGTCACGAAGCCGGGCGTCGCGCCGGTCAGGTGCGCGAGGGTCGGGGCGACGTACGTATAGAGCGTGAACATCGCGCCGGCGCCGAGCACGGTCGTCGCGAGCGCGCCGAGCACGACCGGGCGCGTCAGCACCGCGAACTCGGCCCGCAGGTTCGGCATGCGGCCCGCGTCGCCCTTCGGCAGCGCGGCGAACAGGCCCGCGATCGCGATCAGCCCGAGGCCCGCGGTCGCCGCGAACGACATCCGCCAGCCGATCGCCTGGCCGAGCCAGGTGGCCGCAGGCATGCCGCCGACGTTCGCGATCGTGAGGCCCATGAACATCGTCGCGACCGCGCTCGCCTGCCGCTCGCGCGGCACGAGGCTCGCCGCGACCACCGAGCCGAGCCCGAAGAACGCGCCGTGGTTGAGGCTCGTGACGAGCCGTGCGAGCAGCAGCGTCGTGTAGTTCGGCGCGATCGCCGACAGCAGGTTGCCGATCGTGAAGATCGCCATCAGCGCGATCAGTGCGTTGCGGCGCGGCCAGCGCGCGAACAGCAGCGTCATCAGCGGCGCGCCGACCATCACGCCGATCGCGTACGCGCTGATCAGCATGCCGGCGGTCGGGATCGACACATGGACGCCGTCGGCGATCACGGGCAGCAGCCCCATCGGCGAGAACTCGGTGGTGCCGATGCCGAACGCGCCGGCGGCGAGGGCGAGCAGCGGCAGTGCGGCACCGCCGTTCGGGCGTGGGGTGGGGGAGGTCGGTTGGTTCACGAGTCGGGCTCCTGGTGCGGCTGACAATGGATGGCAGGACGGAGTGTGCCTGCTTTACTCTTGCCGAAAAAGCGAGCCTGGAGCGAAATAATCTTGATCTGGAATCAACAATGAATGCGGTGCGCGATGGCCGCCCGGCCAGACGGGGCGCGGCGCGCGGCGCCGCAGCGCGGATCGGGCGACGCGCATAAAAAAGCCTCGGTCACGGGCAGACCGTGAGCGAGGCGCGAAGGCATCCTCTCATAGGCACGAGGAATGGATGCGACCGCAGTATATTTCGAGTTGTAACAATTTCAAATAGTGTTAAGCGTTGGTATTTCGAGGGAAATTTCAAATTCCTGACGATTTCGGGCCCCGTGTCGTGAAACTGCAAATTCGGCGCGATGCCCGCAAGCTGTTCCATCGGCGGATTTCGCCCGGGTCGCGCGGCACGATCCGCCCGCGTCGCGGCGGGCGGTTGGCCTGACGAATCGGCCTGGATACGCCGATGCGCCTGCCCATTCCGGCGCGCATTCGCGGATCAGTGTTTCATTCCTGAAACGTCTGGCGGGGCGTCGGTGCGCCGGCCGGATGCCGTCTTTCTGTAAGAAAAATGTCGGAATCGACGAGCGGGCGCGCCGTTGCGTCTGAAAGCATGAAATTCGCCGTCCCGCGTCCAATGTTGCGCCGTGGGCACAAATCGCATCCGGACCGGCGGTTGCCGGGCTGCGTGTTTCATGCGGGAAACCGATCGCACGCGCCACCGGTGCACGGCGCCGCGCGCGGCCGCCCGGTGGCGTGCGGGGCGCGGTCGTCGCGGCGATGGTATGGAACCTGCATGCCATCAAGCTGAATGAAAAAATGTGGCGCAATGCAGCCACAGCGCGAGGAGGCGTGCGGCGAACCCGTTCGGCGAACCGGCCGACGGCAGCGAGGCGCCGTCGGGACGGCAGTCCGCCCGGAAGAAGGCGGATGCCGGACGGCGGCATGCGATCGAGCATCGCGGATTTCCAGCATTCGGGGCAGATTCGGCAGCGACGCGACGGCGGACCATGCGTCGCCCGGCCGACGGGAGAATGGCAATGAGGGAGTTCGTGGTTGCGGCGCTGTGGATTGGCCCCCTGTCGGTGCTGCTGTACCTGTCGGATGTCGACGTCCGGCACGTCGTCTCGGAGATTCCGGACCTGCTGCGCAATCTCGTGGCGATGTTCTTCAGCTGACGGCGGCGGGCGACGGGCCGGCCGCCGCGCGCAGCGCCGCGAGGAATTGCCGCACGACCGGCGACGGCGCGTGGCCGTCGTACACGAATTCGACGTCGAAGCGGCCGGCGAGCGCGTCGAGCGCGACCAGCCGCACCGTGCGCGGGCACGACGGCGACGCGCTTTCCGGCACGAACGCGCAGCCCATGCCGGCCGCGACGAGCCCGATCAGCGTCGGGACGTCACTGCCGACCTGTGCGATGCGCGGCGCGAAGCCGGCTTGCCGGCACTGGTCGATCAGGAAGCGGTGATGTGCGGCGGAGCGCTGCGGGTCGAACCAGACGAACGGGGCGTCCGCGAGGTCGGCCAGCGTACCGGGCGTATCGATGCTGCGGCCCGGCTCGACCGGCATCGCGAGCACGAACCGGTCGCTCAGCAGCCGCACGCCCGCCAGATGCGGCGCTTCGTCCAGGCGCCAGGCCATGATCCCGCCGTCGAGTTCGCCACGCGCGATCGCGGCCGCCTGGTCGGCCGACAGCATCGGCGCGATCGACAGCTTCACTTGCGGGCACGCGTCGCGGAACGCCTTCAGCACGTTCGATACCACCGGCAACGGGAAATAGTTCGGCAGCACGCCGAGCCGCAGCTCGCCGAGCTCGCCGGCCGCGCTGCGCAGCGCGCGCTCGCGGCTGTCGCGCAGGTCGGCGAGCAGGCGCGTCGCATCGCGCAGGAAGCTCGTGCCGGCGGCGGTGAGCGCGACGCCGGTCGCGCGGCGGATCAGCAGCGGGGTGCCGATCGCCGCCTCGAGCTCGCGGATCTGGCGGGACAGCGCGGGCTGCACGATCCCGACCGCGCGGGCGCCCGCCATCACGCTGCCGGCTTCGGCGACCGCCACGAAGTAGCGGAGATGACGCAATTCGACTTGTCGCATGCGGTTCCGGTTCGGTGGTTTGATATGCCTGGCAAGCATAGAAAATGGCATTCAATGGTATTGGAAGGTATGGGCGGCGTCACGTACGATGGGCAGCGTCGTTTCACCGGTGCGCGCGCCGCGCGGCCTAGTTCCGCTTCATCGAGTCTCGTCCCATGCCGCTCCATATCCAGACCCCTTATTTCCGTTCGCAGGCCATGTCCCGCCGCCTCGGCAAGGATGTCCTGCTCAAGATCGAGGCCGTACAGCCGTCCGGCTCGTTCAAGCTGCGCGGCGTCGGCGCCGTATGCGAGGCGCGGCGCGCGGCCGGCGCGCGCCGCTTCGTGTCGTCGTCGGGCGGCAACGCGGGCATCGCGGTGGCGTATGCGGGCCGTGAACTCGGCGTGCCGGTGCGCGTCGTGGTGCCGGAAAGCGCGTCCGCGCGCGCCCGCGAGCTGATTCGTCTCGAAGGCGCGGAACTGGTCGTGCACGGCGCGTCGTGGGCGGAGGCCCATGCGTTCGCGCAAGCCGCGACCGGCCCGCACGACGCGTTCGTGCATCCGTTCGACGATCCGGTGCTGTGGCAGGGCCACGCGACGATGATCGACGAGATGGCGGCGGCCGGGCCGAAGCCCGATGCGGTCGTGCTGTCGGTGGGCGGCGGCGGGCTGCTGTGCGGCGTGCTCGAAGGGCTCGCGCGCAACGGCTGGCGCGATGTGCCGGTGGTGGCGGTGGAGACCGAAGGCGCGGATTCCTATGCGCGCTCGGTCGCGCAGGGGCGGCCCGTCGAATTGCCGGAGATCACGAGTATCGCGACGTCGCTCGGCGCGAAGCGGCCGTGCGACGCGGCGGTCGAATGGGCGAAGCGGCACCGGATCGACACCGTCGTCGTGTCCGACGCGGCGGCGGTGGCGGCATCGCTGCGGTTTGCCGACGCGCAGCGGATCGTCGTGGAGCCGGCGTGCGGGGCCGCGCTGGCCGCGCTCGATGCGCCGGCGCTGGCGCCCGTGCTGGCCGCCGCGTCGCGCATCGCGGTGATCGTCTGTGGCGGGGTGACGGCGACTGTCGAGGATCTGCAGGCGCTGGCCGGCCGGCTGCGGTGACGCCGGCCGCCGGCCGAACGCCACTCAGCCTGCGCGGCGCGTGCCGGACGGTGCGGGGGCCGCGGCCTCGATGGTCGTGACGGCGGCCGGCGCCGGCGTCTTGTCGGCCGGCGTGGTCGAGACCGGCGCGGAAACCGGCGTGCGGGCGGGCGCCGACGCGGGCGTTGGGCCGGAGGCGGGCGCCGCCGACGACGCGGCTGCCGGTGCGGTCGCCGATGCCGGGGCGGGTGCGGAGGCTGGCGCGGCCGCCGATGTCGAGCCCGATGCAGACGCGGCAGCCGATGCGGAGGCGGCAGCGGATGCAGGCGCGGCAACGGATGCGGAGGCGGCAGCGGATGCAGGCGCGGCCACCGATGCGGGGACAGTAGCAGATGCAGGCGCGGCCACCGATGCGGAAGCGGCTGCAGACGCGGCAACCGGCGCCGACGCGGCGACAGCCGTCGCCGACGCCGACGCCGCAACCGGCACGGCCGCAACCGCCGCCCGCGCCACCGGCGCCGCCACGGCGGGCGCCGCGGAACCCGGCGCCACCGCCGGGCCCGATGCAGGCGCCACGGCGGAGGCCGGCACCGGCGGCGCGGCCGGCGTCGGCACGACCGGCGTCGTCATCTTGAGCGGCTCGCCCTGCGGTGTCGGCGCGGGCTCCGGCAGCGGCGTGACGGGCTCCTTTTCCGCGGCCTTCACGGTTGCGCGGTCGCGGCGAGCCGGATCGACCTTCAGGAAATGGTCGACGAGATTGAAATAGCGCTCGTAGAACACGCCGGCGGGAATCGTCTCGCTCGCGGTCTTCACGAGCGCGTCGTCGCTCGAGCCGATCGGCAGCGACAGCGAGCCGAACACGCTGAGACCGACGCTCGCCGACGTGTTGGATTTCTTCAGCGTATAGCGATCCTGCACGGCGTTCACGTACGCGATGCTCGACGTGCCGTCCGCGTTCGCGTCCGCGCACACCACGTGGAATTCGATCACCACGTGCATGTCGTTGCTCGGCTGGAAATTCTTGCTGCCGTCGACCGCATCGGCACGGGTCGAGACCGCGACGTAGCCCTGGCTCAGCAGCGCGCGGCGCGCGGCCTCGCAGGTCGCGTCGGATTTCGCGTGGAACGCGCGGGAATACGGGCTGGCGGTCGCGTCGAACTGCTCCTGCTGGTAGATCGGCTTCGGCGGCGACGAGCACGCCGCCAGCACGGCCGCGGCCGCGAGCGCGCACGAAACGGGGAACAGGCGAATTCGGTTGTGCATGGCGTTTTTCAAAAGGCTCGGCCCGGTGCCGCGCCGGGGCTGCGCGCGCGTTGCGCGAAGATCGGATGGACGCCGCCGCGCACGGGCGCGGCAGGCGGGAGGCGCGAGGCAATCTCGCAGGGCCGGGGCGTCATTATAGTTTCGTTTGATGGCGCGCTCGTGTTACGTGGGGGTCGCATCGCGCGCGATCGCCAGCAATTTCGCGGTCAGCGGGTGATGTTCGCCGCGCCGCGAACGGATCGCGTGGATCTCCTCGGTCACGTCGCCGGCGCGCCCGAGCCGCCGCAGCCCCCTCAGCATCGACGCGTCGTTCGCCCCCAGCTCGCTCAGCGGAAACACGCCGAGGCCGCGCGCCGCGAACACCGCCATCAGCGCGCTGTCCTCGAATTCGCCGACGATGCGCGGCACGATGCGCTCGGCCTCCAGCCAGCGGTCCAGACGGGCGCGCAACGCGGAATGGGCGGTCGGCAGCAGCAGCGGCAGCTCGGCGAGGCACTGCGGATAACGCTCGCGCGCGGCCTGCGTGACGAGCGCGGCGGGCCCGTACCAGTCAACCGGCGACGCGACGAGCCGCTCGCTCGTCACGCGCAGGTTCGCGTTGGGCGGCGCGGCCTGGCCCGCGAGCACCAGGTCGAGATGATGCAGCGCGAGCTCCGCGAGCAGCGCGTCGTGCTCGCCTTCGTGGCACAGCAGGCGCAGCGCGGGCGTGTCGAGCACCGGCGCGAGGATCGCGTGCGCGGCCAGCTTCGAGATGCCGTCCGACAGGCCGACCGCGAGCCGTACCGTCGGCCGGCTCGCGGCGGCGCGCACCTCGTCGGGAATCAGCCGGCCGAGCTCGAAGATCGCCTCGGCGCGCGCGAACGCGGCCTGGCCGGCGTCGGTCAGCGCGACGCCGCGCCCCGCCGGCCCGAGCAGCTGGTGGCCGAGCGCCTTTTCCAGCTCGCGCACCTGCGCGCTGATCGTCTGCACCGCCATGTCGAGCCGCTCCGCCGCGCGCGCGAAGCCGCCTTCCTTCACGACGACCCAGAAGTAATACAGATGTCGAAAATTCAGCATCGGATCGTGACTTCGAAAAAACCGAACCAGAACTGCGATTGTCTCTGATTTTTTCGAAGCGCGCGGGGGACGATAATCGGGCTTTCCACTTTCGTTCACCGGACCCCATGGACTACCTGCTGACGCTTGCCGCCGATCCCGCCGTCTGGGCGGCGCTCCTGACGCTCGTCGTGATGGAAGTCGTGCTCGGCATCGACAACCTGATCTTCATCTCGATCCTCAGCAACAAGCTGCCGGAAGCGCAGCGCGCGCGCACGCAGCGCCTCGGCATCGGCCTCGCGCTCGTGCTGCGGCTGGCGCTGCTCGGCACCGTCGCGTGGATCGCGCGCCTGACCGAGCCGGTGTTCACGCTGTTCGAGCACGCGTTCTCGTGGCGCGACATGATCCTGCTCGCGGGCGGCCTGTTCCTGGTCTGGAAGGCGACCCGCGAGATCCATCACCACGTGTCGCACGACGGCGATGGCGGCGGCGGGGCGAACGGCGCGGGTGGCCTGACGATGTGGGCGGCGGTCGGCCAGATCCTGGTGCTCGACATCGTGTTCTCGATCGACAGCATCGTGACCGCGATCGGCATGACCGAGCACATCCCGATCATGTTCGTCGCCGTGATCGCCGCCGTGACGGTGATGCTGTTCGCCGCGCAGCCGCTCGCGCGCTTCATCGACCGCAACCCGACGATCGTGATGCTCGCGCTCGCGTTCCTCGTCGTGATCGGCATGACGCTGATCGCGGAAGGCTTCGGCTCGCACGTGCCGAAGGGCTATATCTACGCGGCGATGGCGTTCTCGGCGTTCGTCGAGGGCATGAACATGCTGGCGCGGCGCGCGAAGGCGAAGCGTGCGGCGCAGGTGTCCGGCCGCTGAGCGCGCGGCCCCGCGCCACGCTTTTTCCCATCGACTCCAAGGAGATCCACGATGAAATGCCCGGTCTGCAAGACCCCCGACCTGCTGATCGCCGAACGCCAGTCGATCGAGATCGACTACTGTCCCGAATGCCGCGGGGTGTGGCTCGATCGCGGCGAACTGGACAAGCTGATCGCGCGCGGTGCCGACGACGTATCCGGCCGCCGCTCCGATGCGCCCGCATACCGCGATGCCCCCGCGCCTCGCGGCCACGACGACGCGTGGGGCCGCGAGCAGCGGCCGCGCGACGACGATCGCCGTCACGACGATCGTCGCCCCGCGCCCCGCGAGTCATATCGCCGCAAGAAATCGGTGTTCGACATCTTCGATTTCGACTGAGCGCGCCGACGCTGAAGTCATGACCACGCCCCGTCCGGCCCCGTGCCCGGCGGGGCGTGCCGCATTGGGGCGCCCCGCGCGCGGTTGCCGCCGCGCAAGCCGCGCGGCCGCGGCCCGACGCGCGCGCCGGCGGTTCGATGCGACAATCGCCGCGATATCAATGGAGACCAGACCGGAATGGACACGGACATCAGACGCATCGCCATCGTCGGCGTCGGCGTGATCGGCGCAAGCTGGGCGGCTTTCTATCTGTCGAAGGGCTTCGACGTGGTCGCGACCGACCCGGCGCCGGACGCCGAAACGCGGCTGCGCGATGCGCTCGCCGGCTTTCTCGGCGGCGAGGCCGACACGCTGACGCAGCGACTCGCGTTCGACGCCGATCTCGCCCGCGCGCTCGACGGCGTCGATTTCGTGCAGGAGAGCGGCCCCGAGCGGCTCGACCTGAAGCGCGCGCTGTATCGCCAGATGGACGACGTGCTGCCCGCGCGCGTGCCGATCGCGTCGAGCTCGTCGGGCCTCAAGATGTCCGATATCCAGACGGCCTGTACGCATCACCCGGAGCGCTGCCTGATCGCGCACCCGTTCAATCCGCCGCACCTGATCCCGCTCGTCGAACTGGTGGGCGGCGCGGCCACCGGCCAGGACGTGATCGCCCGCGTGAAGCGCTTCTACGACGCGCTCGGCAAGGAGACGATCGTCCTCAACAAGGAGATGGCCGGCCACGTCGCGAACCGGCTCGCGGCGGCGCTGTTCCGCGAGGTGTACCACCTCGTCGGCGAGGGCGTCGTCAGCGTCGCCGACGCGGACAAGGCGGTCGCATGGGGCCCCGGGCTGCGCTGGGCGCTGATGGGCCAGTGCCTGACCTATCACCTCGGCGGCGGCGCGGGCGGGATCGCGCACTTCCTCGAGCACCTGTCCGGGCCGATGACGAGCTGGTGGGACGATCTCGGCGCGCCGTCGTTCGACGCGGACGTCGACCGCAAGCTGGTCGACGAACTGCGCGCGATCCAGGGCGAGCGCTCGATGCAGGAACTCGCCGCCGAGCGCGACCGGCTGCTCGTCGCGCTGATCGACGCGCGGCGGCGCAGCTTCCTGCCTTGAGTCGCCGCCGCGATCGCGGCAGGCCGGGGCGTGCTGCCGGCCGTTACTGCTGCGCGAGCGGCTGCGGCGCGTCGGCGGCCCACGCGGGCCGCACCGCGTCGAGCCGCGCGCGGTTGCGCGCGCGAGTCGCGTCGCTCGGCGGGTAGTCGGCGTCGGTGGTCGGCAGGTCGCCGTTGCGATAGGCCTGCTTCAGTTCGGCGAAGACTTCCGCGCGGGTCTTGCCCGGCGCGGGCGGCGTCGCATCGGTTTGCGCGAAGGCGGGGGACAGCAGCACGGCCGCGGCGGCCGCGACGGCGAATCGCATCACATTCATGGTGGGCTCCGAAAGAGAACGGCGGCGCGGCGTCGTGCCGTGCCTGCCGATGGAGCCCATTGTCGCGAGCGGGTGCTGCGCGGACGCTGACGCGTTCCGGGCAGGATTGTCAGACGCAGCCGGGGCGGGGCCAGGAGGCCGGCTACAGCTCGGCCGCCGCGGCGATCAGCGTCGCCTCGAGCGCGAGCGTCGAACGCGACGCGGCGGCGGGGCGATCGATCACGTATTCGAGCTCGCCGAGCTCGGGCAGCCCCGCATCGAGCCGCGCGAGCCCGGCCGGGATCACGTAGCCCGCGAACGCGCTGATCCCGAGCCCCGCGCTCGCGGCCGCGCGCAGCACGGCGATGCTGCTGCTCACCACCGCGATCCGGTACGGCCGCCCGGCGGCTTCGAGCGCTTCGAGCACGCGGCGGCGCGACACGCTCGGCTCCGGGTGCAGCGCGAGCGGCAGCACGGATTCATGGCCGGTGATGCGGGAAGCGGGGCCGGTGCACCAGTAGAGCGGCTCGCTGCGGATCACGCGGCCGCGCCGGCTGCCGGCGATCCGCTTCGCGAACACGAGGTCGTGGCGGCCTTCGTCGAGCGCGTCGAACAGGTCGCCCGACAGGCCGGTCGCGATCGCCAGCTCCACCTCCGGGTTGCGCTGCACGAAGCTCGCGAGCGCGGCGGTCAGGTGCGCCGACGCGAAATCCTCCGACATCGCGAGCCGCACCTTGCCCGACAGCGGCGGCCCGCACACCGACGTGACGGCCTCGTCCATCAGCTCGAGGATGCGCACCGCGTAGCGGAACAGCGCCTCGCCGTGCTGCGACAGGCGCACGTTGCGGGTGTCGCGCTCGAACAGCGGCCGGTCGAGCAGCTCCTCGAGGCGGCGGATGTGCTGGCTGACGGTGGACTGCGACAGGCTCACGCGCTCGGACGCGGCGGTGAAGCTGCCGGACTGGGCGACGGCGACGAAGCTGCGCAGCAGCTCGGGCGGTAACGGACGCATTGCTAAACCCACTGAATCGGTTTCGACAACTTCATAAATGGCCGGATATTGCGGCGCTAGTATCGGATCACGCCCCGGTGCGGCGCGCGAGTCGAAGCGCGCCGCACCGCGCCGGCGGCTGCTTCGGGCAGTCTACGGCATCCGGGCGCGCGCCCGAAACCGCATCATCCCATCGACCGCCCGAGAATGCGCTCGCCCGACGAGCCGCCGGGGCCGCGGCCCACCGCCGCGGGAGACACTGGAGACGACTCATGATCATCTACGGAACCGCGCTGCTTGCGTTCTGCCATCTGGCCGGGCTGTTTCTCGGCGACCTGCTGGGCGCCGCGATCGGCGTGAAGACCAACGTCGGCGGCGTCGGCATCGCGATGCTGCTGCTGATCGGCCTGCGCCTCTACCTGCACCGCCGCGGCTGGCTGCCGAAGGAGACCGAGGCGGGCGTCGGCTTCTGGGGCGCGATGTACATCCCGGTGGTCGTCGCGATGGCCGCGAACCAGAACGTCGTCGCCGCGCTGAAGGGTGGGCCGGTCGCGCTGCTCGCCGCCGTCGGCGCGGTGGTGATCTGCGCCGGCTGCATCGCGGTGCTTGCGCGCACCGGCCGGGACGACACGGCGTTCGCCGGTGTCCCGCAATTCGAACAACAGTGACGGGAGGCCGCGATGCTGCAGATGCTCGAAAAAACCGTCGCCCATAACGGCCTCGTCGCGTCGTTCGCGCTCGTCGGCCTGGTCATGTGGATCTCGTCGATCGCGTCGCGCAAGCTCACGTTCGGCCGCGTGCACGGCTCGGCGATCGCGATCGTGATCGGCCTCGTGCTCGCCTACGTCGGCGGCGCGTTCACCGGCGGCCAGAAGGGGATCGCCGACCTGCCGCTGTTCGCGGGCGTCGGCCTGATGGGCGGCGCGATGCTGCGCGATTTCGCGATCGTCGCGACCGCGTTCGAAGTGCAGCCGGCCGAGGCGAAGAAGGCCGGGCTGGTCGGCGTGCTGTCGCTGCTGCTCGGCACCGTGCTGCCGTTCATCGTCGGTGCGTGCGTCGCGCGCGCGTTCGGCTATACCGACGCGGTCAGCATGACGACGATCGGCGCGGGCGCGGTCACCTACATCGTCGGCCCCGTCACCGGCGCCGCGATCGGCGCGAGCTCGGACGTGATCGCGCTCAGTATCGCGACGGGGCTCGTGAAGGCGATCATCGTGATGGTCGGCACGCCGCTCGCGGCCAATTTCATGGGGCTGAAAACGCCGCGCTCCGCGATGATCTTCGGCGGCCTCGCGGGCACCGTGAGCGGTGTCAGCGCGGGCCTCGCCGCGACCGACCGTCGGCTCGTGCCGTACGGCGCGCTGGTCGCGACGTTCCATACGGGCGTCGGCTGCCTGCTCGGGCCGTCGCTGCTGTTCTTCACGACGCGCGCGCTGGTCGGCGCATGAGCGGCACCCATCGCGCGCGCCGCTGAACGGCATCGGACATCATCATCAATCGGCGGCGGCGCCCGGCTTAGAATGCCGCTGAACCATCGAAGCTGGAGAACTCTATGACGGGATGGAATCACGCGCGACGCGCGCGCGATGCCCGCCTCGCGGCCGGCGCGCCCTTCGCGCAAGGCAAGCGGGTCGACGCGCGCGACGCCGTGGCATTGCTGGAAGCGGTGCTGCGGCCCGGCGACCGGGTCTGCCTCGAAGGCGACAACCAGAAGCAGGCGGACCTGCTCGCGGTGGCGCTCGCCGACGTCGACAACACGAAGGTGCACGACCTGCACATGGTGCAATCGGGCGTCGTGCTGCCCGAGCACCTCGACGTGTTCGAGCGCGGCATCGCGAAGCGCCTCGACTTCGCGTATTCGGGCCCGCAGTCGCAACGCATCGCGAAGCTGCTGTTCGGCGGCAAGATCGCGCTCGGCGCGGTGCACACGTATCTCGAGCTGTTCGCGCGCTACTTCATCGACCTCACGCCGCAGGTCGCGCTGATCGCCGCGGTCAGCGCCGACGCCGACGGCAACCTGTACACGGGCCCGAACACCGAGGACACGCCGACCGTCGTCGAGGCCACCGCGTTCAAGGACGGCATCGTGATCGCGCAGGTCGACCGCATCGTCGACAAGGTGCCGCGCGTCGACATCCCGGGCGACCGCGTGCATTTCGTCGTCGAGGCGGGGCGGCCGTTCTACGTCGAGCCGCTGTTCACGCGCGATCCGGCCGCGATCACCGAAACGCAGATCCTCACCGCGATGCTCGCGATCAAGGGCCTCTACCAGCCGTACGGGATCAAGCGCCTCAACCACGGGATCGGCTTCAACACCGCGGCGATCGAGCTGCTGCTGCCGACCTACGGCGCGAAGCTCGGGCTGAAGGGCAAGGTCTGCACGCATTGGGCGCTCAACCCGCACCCGACGCTGATTCCCGCGATCGAATCGGGCTGGGTCGAACAGATCCACTGCTTCGGCTCGGAGGTCGGGATGGACGACTACATCCGCGCGCGCTCCGACGTGTGGTTCACGGGCGCCGACGGCTCGCTGCGCTCGAACCGCGCGTTCTGCCAGACGGCGGGCCTCTACGCGTGCGACATGTTCATCGGCTCGACGCTGCAGATCGACCTGTCCGGCCATTCGTCGACGGTGACGGCCGAGCGCATCGCCGGCTTCGGCGGCGCGCCGAACATGGGCAGCGACGCGCGCGGCCGGCGCCATCCGAGCGAGCCGTGGCTGAAGGCCGGCGAGGAGGCCGACCCCGACACGCCGGCAGCGCTGCGGCGCGGCCGCAAGCTGGTCGTGCAGATCGGCGAGACCTTCGGCGACAAGAACGTGCCGATGTTCGTCGAGCAGCTCGACGCGCTGAAGCTCGCCGACAAGCTGCAGCTCGATCTCGCGCCGATCATGGTCTATGGCGACGACGTCACGCACATCGTCACCGAGGAAGGCATCGCGAACCTGCTGATGTGCCGCGACAAGGACGAGCGCGAGCACGCGATCCGCGGCGTCGCGGGCTATACGGAAGTCGGTCGCGGCCGCGACCGGAAAATGGTCGAGCGGCTGCGCGAGCGCGGCGTGATCCGGCGCCCGGAAGACCTCGGCATCGATCCGCTCGACGCCGATCGCCGCTGGCTCGCCGCGCGCTCGATCAAGGATCTCGTGCACTGGTCGGGCGGGCTGTACGCGCCGCCGGCGCGGTTCCGCAACTGGTGAGGAACACGGCAATGGAACAGTTGAACTATCGCTTCACCGCGCGTGCGCGCGCGAAGGGCGAGCTGGCCGCGGCGCTCGTCGGCGTGGTCGCGTCCGGCAATCTCGAGGTGCTGGTCGAACGGGTGCTGCCGGGCAACGCGTGCGAAATCGACATCCGCACCGCGGCGGTCGGCTTCGGCGCGGTCTGGCAGGCGGTGGTGTCCGATTTCGTCGAGCGGCGCGCGCCGGGCGGCCTGAAGCTGTCGATCAACGACGGCGGCGCGCGGCCCGACATGGTGTCGCTGCGGCTCGCGCAGGCGGTGCGCGCGATCGAAGGAGACGCCGCATGAACGACCCTCGCGACATGAGCCACGACACGACCCGCGACGCTCCCGCGTTCGTCGCGAACGCGGCGAGCTGGTACGAGGCGTCCGCGCGGCAGCGCATCGACGGCTTGCTCGACGCGGGCAGCTTCGCCGAATTCCTCGGCCCGGCCGAGCGCGTGACGAGCCCGCACCTGCCGCTGTTCGGCCTGCCGCAGCAGTTCGACGACGGGATGGTGGTCGGCCACGGCCGGCTCGACGGCAAGCCGGTGCTGGTCGCCGCGCAGGAGGGCCGCTTCATGGGCGGCGCGTTCGGCGAAGTGCACGGCGCGAAGCTCACGGGCCTGCTGCGCGCCGCGCGCGAGCTCGGCACGGTGCCGGTGCTGATCCTGTTCGACACGGGCGGCGTGCGGCTGCAGGAAGCGAACGCGGGCGAGCTCGCGGTCGCCGAGATCATGCGCGCGCTGGTCGAAGCGCGCGCGGCCGGCGTGCCGGTGATCGGCCTGATCGGCGGGCGCGCGGGCTGCTACGGCGGCGGCGGGCTGCTCGCCGCGTGCTGCTCGGCGCTCGCGGTGTCGGAGCAGGGCCGCATCAGCGTGTCCGGGCCCGAAGTGATCGAGACCAATCGCGGCGTCGAGGAATTCGACGCGAAGGACCGCGCGCTGATCTGGCGCACGATGGGCGGCAAGCACCGGCGGCTGACCGGCGGCGCGGACCGCTACGTCGCGGATACGCCGGACGCGTTCCGCGCGGCGGCGCGCGAGTTGATCGGCCGCGCGCCGGCGTTCGACGCGGCGATGCTGCGCGCGGAGCAGGCGCGGCTCGAAGCGCGCATCGACCGGTTCGGCGCGTGCGCGGATGCGCTCGACGTGTGGCGCGCGCTCGGCGCGGCCGAGCCCGCCGCGATTCCCGGCATGCCCGACGATGCATTCGCCGCGCTGGCCGACCAACTCCAGGAGCCGCCGCATGACGCTCGATGACGTTTTAGCCTCGCTGTTCCCCCGAGGCCACAAGATCGTCCGCCACGGCGGCCTGCTGTCCGGCGAGGCCGAACTGGCCGGCACGCGCGTCGACGTGATCGGCGTC
Organism: Burkholderia sp. SRS-46; assembly: GCF_004343775.1. GTDB lineage: Bacteria > Pseudomonadota > Gammaproteobacteria > Burkholderiales > Burkholderiaceae > Burkholderia. The sequence continues at coordinate 638,253 of NZ_PTXL01000001.1, forward strand.
GCCGACCGTTTGCCGTTCGGCATCGACGAAGCCGTGGCGCTGGCGTCGCACGTGCTCGGCACGCTCGAGCGCGGCGGCGCGACGCCGATCCTCGTGCTGGTCGACAGCGACAGCCAGCGGATGAGCAAGCGCGACGAACTGCTGGGCCTGAACGAGGGCCTGTCGCATCTCGCGAAGTGCCTGATGCAGGCGGACCTCGCGGGCCACCGGACGATCGGCCTGCTGTACGGCCACACGGCCGCCGGCGCGTTCATCGCGACCGCGCTCGCGACGCGCACGCTGCTCGCGCTGCCGGGCGCCGAGCCGGAGGTGATGGACCTGCCGTCGATGGCGCGCGTGACGAAGCTGCCGCTCGACGTGCTGAAGGACAAGGCGCGCACGACACCGGTGTTCGCACCGGGGCTCGACAACCTCGTGAAGATGGGCGCGGTCGATGCGGTGCTCGATCCGGCCCGCGGGCTCGACGCGCAGGTCGCCGCATGGCTCGACCGGCCGGCCGATCGCGTCGACCGGCGCGCGGCGCGCGGCCGTCCGGTCGCGGCCGACGTCGCGCAGCGCGTGTATGAACTCGCGCGTGCCGCACGTTGACGCGCCGCTGCGGCGCCACACCCTCGTCACGCTGACGGCGGCGGGGTGGGGCGCGGCATTCGCGCGCGATCCCGCGCTCGCGGCGGATCCGCTTGTGCGCGCATGGGCCGCGCGCGGCTGGCCGCTGATCGTGCGCCGCGCGTCGCCCGACGAGGCCGATGCCGGCCGCGTGCCGCTCGGCTTGCCGCTGCCGCCTTCGGCGGGCAAGCGGCGCCTCGCGCTGAACGTCGCCGCCGACGCGCTCGCGACGGTCGGCCCGCTGCCCGCGCTGGCCGACGCGCTCGCCGCGGCGCCCGACGCATGGCGCGAGCCATTGCGCGAGCTCGATGCGCTCGGCACGCGCTGCGGCGTTCAGGGGCGCGTGTTCGGCAGCCTCGCATGGCAGGCGCTGACGGGCGAGCGCTACCTGGGCCCGTCGTCCGATCTCGACATGGTGTTTCCGCTGCCGGACGCCGCATCGATCGCGCCGCTGCTGGACGGCATCGCGGCGATCGACGCGCGCGCGCCGATCCGCATCGACGGCGAGCTGCTGCGCGGCGACGGCGCGGGCGTCAACTGGCGCGAATTGCATGCGCGGCTGCCCGACGTCGCGGTCAAGACCGCGATCGCCGTCGAATTGATGCCTGCCGACGCATTCCTCCGAGGTGCGCGATGAGTGCATGGGCCGCCTGCCGCGTACCGGCGCCGTCCGATGCCGAGCGCATCGCCGAGCTTGCGGAGCACAGCCTCGTGCTCGAGATCGAGACCTATCCGAAGCCGGGGCTCGTCAGTCACGTCGACACCGGCAGTCATTCGGACATGGATGCCGTGACCTTCGCGCGCAGCGCCGCCGTGCTGCGGCCGTACTTCACGGAACTCGCCGCGGCGGGCGCGTGCGACGCGGAGATGGCCGCGCTGCGCAAGATCGGCCTGCGCGCCGAGCACGCGATGCTCGCGGCGACGGGCGGCGTGAACACCCATCGCGGCGCGATCTTCGGGCTCGGGCTGCTGTGCGCGGCCGCGGGCCGGCGCGGAATGACGGGGGCGGCACCGGGCGCGTCGCTCGGCGCGGTCGTCGCATGGCGCTGGGGCGCCGATATCCTCGGCGGGCCGCGGCTGCCCGACAGCCACGGCGAGCGCGCGAGCCGCCGCTACGGCGTCGGCGGCGCGCGTGGCGAGGCGGCCGGCGGCTACGCGACGGTGTACCGCGTCGGGCTGCCTGCGCTGCGCCGCGCGGCGCGCGACGTGCCGGGCGATCCGGAGGCCGCGCGTGTCGACGCGTGCTTCGCGCTGATCGCCGCGCTCGACGACACGAACCTGCTGCACCGGGGCGGGCAGGCCGGCCTCGACTTCGCGCGGGCGAGCGCCCGCGCGTTCGTCGCGCGCGGCGGCGTGCGCGCGCCCGGCTGGCGCCACCGCGCGGCGGCCGTGCATCGTGCGTTCGTCGCGCGGCGGCTGAGCCCGGGCGGCGCGGCCGACCTGCTTGCGATGAGCGTGTTCGTCGACGCGCTGGAACCCCGCGAGGCCGCGCGATGACGCTTGCGATCCTGTGCTCCGGGCAGGGCGGCCAGCGTGCCGACATGTTCGACCTGACCGGCGCCGCGCCGCAGGCCGACGCGCTGTTCGCGCACGCGGGGCGGCTGCTCGGCGAGGATCCGCGCAGCTGGGTGCGCCGGGCTACGCCGGACGCGCTGCGCGAGAACCGCGCGGCGCAGATCCTGTGCACGCTGCAGGCGCTCGCGGCCGCCGCGCTGCTCGACGCGGCCTGGCCGCGCCGGCGCTGCGTCGCGGGCTACAGCGTCGGCGAGATCGCGTCGTGGAGCGTCGCGGGACGGATCGAGCCGGGCGACGCGCTCGACCTGGCCGACGCGCGCGCCCGCGCGATGGACGCGGCGAGCGGCGGCGACGAACGGATGGCATTCGTGCGCGGCCTGTCGCGCGACCATCTGGCGCGGCTGTGCGCCGCGCATGGCGCGGCGATCGCGATCGCGAATCCTGGCGACGCGTACGTGATCGCCGGCCGGCGCGACGACGTCGACGCGGCCGCCGCGGACGCATCGCGCGACGGCGCGCTGCGCGTCGCGCCGGTCTGCGTGCGGATCGCCTCGCATACGCCGCGGCTCGCGGCGGCGGTGCCGGCGTTTCGCGCGTCGCTGGCCACGGTGCGCCTGCGGCGGCCGCTGCCGGGCACGCGGCTGTTCGCGGGGATCGATGGCGCATCGGTGCTCGACGCCGCCGACGGGCTCGACAAGCTCGCGCGCCAGCTCGCCGAGCCGGTCGAGTGGGCGGCATGCCTGGCCGGCTGCGTGGAGGCCGGCGCGACGGCCTTTCTCGAGCTCGGCCCCGGCCGCGCGCTCGCCGAGATGGCGGCCGGCGCTTACCCGGCGCTGCCCGCGCGCAGCCTCGCCGATTTCCGCTCGATCGACGGCGCGACGGGCTGGCTCGCGCGCGTCGCGGCAGGCTGACCGGGCCCGCCAACGGACGCCGTCGGCGCGCCGTGTTGCGCCGGCGCAGCAGCGCGGCGACGCAGGCTTGCCACGCGTATTGGCGTCGCTACAATGGCGCCCGCCATGAGACCTGCCGCCTTCCTGTTCGCCGCGCTGTGCTGCGCGGCAACCGCCCACGCGACCCCGATTCCGTCCGACGCCGCGTCGGTCGGCGCGTACTTTTCGTATGACAACGCCGCGGCCGACACGACCGTCGACCTGATCCGGCAGGCGGACCGCCGCGTGCTGCTGGCCGGCTACGCGTACGTGCCGCCGGTGGTGGCCGCCGCGCTGCGCGACGCGCGGGCGCGCGGCGTCGAGGTGCGGGTCGTGCTGGCGCGCCCGGCGCGCGCCGGCAAGTACAGCGGCGCGGGCTACCTGAAGGGAGCGGGCATCGACGTCGCGATCGACACGCGGCGCGGTGCGTCCGCGCCGCGCTTCGTGATCGTCGACGACAACGTCGCGCTGACGACGCTGGCCGACGGCGCGCCGGCGCACGCCGAGACGGTGAACGTGTTCCAGCGCGCGCCGGAACTCGCGCAATCCTATGCGCAATCGTTCTGGCGACTCTATCGGCAGGCGAGCGGGCTCTGACACCGGCGCGGCGGCGCGCCGGCATGCATTCGACATCTCCCCGAATCAAGTGCGCCGTGCATGCGCGCGCCCCGATTAACCGTGCTTGAATTGGCGCACCGCATGCGCCATGCTCATTGACGTAACGCCGGCGTGATCGCGGCGCTTGCGCGACCAGGCGCCGGCGAATGGAAGGGGCGGATCGTGATGGATCGTTTCGTCGATCGCGCGGACGCGGGCCGCCAGCTCGCCGATGCGCTGCAGGCCTACGCGGGGCGCACCGACGTCGTGATACTGGCGTTGCCGCGCGGCGGCGTGCCGGTCGCGTATCCGGTCGCCCGCGCGCTCGGCGCGCCGCTCGACGTGCTGGTGGTGCGCAAGCTCGGCGTGCCGTACGACCCCGAGCTCGCGATGGGCGCGATCGCGACCGGCGGCGCAATCTACCTGCAGCGTTCGGTGATCCAGTCGATGGGGGTGTCGGACGCGCAGCTCGCCAGCGTGATCGCGCGCGAAACCGTCGAGCTGCAGCGCCGCGAGGCGCTGTACCGCGGTGCGTGGCCGGCGGCGCCGGTCGAAGGGCGCAGCGTGATCGTCGTCGACGACGGCATCGCGACCGGCGCGTCGATGCGCGTCGCGCTGCTTGCGCTGCGCGAGCGCCGCCCGGCCCGCGTGGTGGCGGCGGCGCCGGTCGCGCCGGCCGGCGTGCAGCGCAAGTTCGACGATCTGGCCGATGCATTTGTCGCGGTGTCGCATCCGCTGTCGTTCTTCGGGATCAGCCAGTTCTACGGGCATTTCGAGCAGACCAGCGACGACGAGGTGCGCGCGCTGCTCGACGCGGCGCGCAGCGCGCCGGCGTGATGCCGGGTCAGTGACGCGTCGCGTGCCGGGCCTCGGCCTGCGCGAACACGGCCCGCAGCACCGGATGCACGTCGTCGCGCCAGCGCGCGCCGATGAACAGCCCGTAGTGATCGCATTCGGCGACGTCGAGCCGGTGCCGCTCGGCGCGCGCGAGGCCGCTGCACAGCGTATGCGCGGCATGGGTCTGCCCGGCGCCGGTGACGGTGTCGCGCGTGCCTTCGACGGTCAGCAGCGCGGTGCCGCGCAGCCCGGCCGGGTCGACGGGCACGCCGTGCACGCGCCAGTTGCCGTTCGCGAGGCACATGCGCTGGAACACGATGTCGACGGTGTCGAGAAAGTACTCGGCCGGCATGTCGACGAGCGCGGTGTATTCGTGCAGCGCGCGCCGCGCGTCGGCCATCCCGCGCGTGTCCAGCCGGCAGGCCGCCTGCGTGTAGCGGTCGAGCAGCGCCAGGTAGCGGTGCGGGTAGACGATCGCGATCTCGGCCTGCTGCAGATAGGTCGGGAACACCGGGCGGCCGTGCCCGGCAAAGCCGGCCGGCACGACGTCGATCAGGTGCCGGCGGCACCAGCCGAGCGAGCGCGACGCGGCCGCGGCGCCGAGCGTGCTCGGATTGAGCCGCGCGTCGAGCGGGCCGCCGATCAGCGTGACGCTGGCCGGCGCCGCAAGCGCGCGCTGCGCGCGCAGCGCGAGCGCACCGAGCGCCGGAAACGTCGCCTGGCAGACGGCGACCACGTGCAGCGGCCGGCCGTCGCGCGCGAGTTCGTCCACGAAGCCGTCGAGCATCGTCACGTATTCGTCGAGCCCGAAGCGCCCCGCGGCGGGCGGCACGTCGCGCGCGTTGGTCCAGTCGGTGATGTAGACGTCGCCGTCCGCGAGCAGCGTCTCGACGGTTTCCCGCATCATCACGGCCGCGTGGCCGGCGAGCGGCGCGCACAGCAGCACCGCGCGGGTCGCCCGGCTGTCATGAGAAAAGCGGCGCAGCGCGCAGAACGGCGTCTGCGCGACGACCTGCTCGGCGACGTCGTGCCGGCCGGCGCCGCCCGCGAGCGGCCCGATCGCGAACGGCGGCGGCTCGGCCGCGGGGCCGAGCAGGGGTTCGAACAGGTCGGCGTAGCACGACGACGCGGCATGTGGCAGCGTCGCGGCCGGCCAGGCATCGAACGCGAGCCGGGTCGCCGCGTGCCAGGCGCGCAGCCATTGGCGCTGCTGTTCGAAGAGGGCATACCACATGGCGGACCTTCCGGTGGCGATGGGCGAACCTGCATTATGGTCAAGTTGAGGCGCGGCGGGGGCCACGTTTGTACCCGTTGGCAGGCGACGGCCGCGCGCCGCCGCTAGGCGCGTGCGGCGGCCGCTGCTACAGTCGTTGGTCCTGTCCCCTTCAAGCGGAGCGAGGTGCGATGAAGCTGATCGGCATGCTGGATTCCCCCTTCGTGCGGCGCGCCGCGATCTCGGCGAAGCTGCTCGACCTGCCGTTCGAACACCAGCCGGTGTCGGTGTTCCGGCACTTCGACACGTTCAAGGCGATCAGCCCGGTCGTCAAGGCGCCGACGCTCGTCACCGACGACGGCGCGACGCTGCTCGACTCGTCCCTGATCGTCGACTATTTCGATCACCTGGTCGAACCCGGGCGTCGCCTGCTGCCCGAGGCGCCCGACGCGCGGCTGCGCGCGCTGGTGCCGATCGGCCTCGCGCTGGCGGCGGCCGACAAGACTGTGCAGGTGATCTACGAGTACAGCCAGCGCCCGGACGACAAGCGGCACCTGCCGTGGGTCGAGCGCATGCTGGGCCAGCTCGAGGCCGCGTACGGCGACCTGGAACAGTGCGTCGCGCTCGCGCACGGGTGGCTCGGCGGCGCGCGCGTGATGCAGGCCGACGTGACGGTCGCGGTGGCGTGGCGCTTCACGCAGTTCGTCGCGGCCGACTTCCCGGCGCTTGCCCGCATCGATCCGGCCCGCTATCCGGCGCTCGCCGCGCATTCTGCGCGCGCGGAGGCGCTGCCGGCGTTCGTCGAGACGCCGCTCGTGTAGGGCGACCTGCCACGGCGATTGTTTACCGCAGCCGACAAGTGACTTCGCTTTCAGGTGATTTATCCGCACGCCGGCCATCCCTAGAATGCATTCCATCGGATAACGCGTTGCCTGATGGAGTCGATGATGAAAGCCCTGATCGAATCGAGCCTGTACCACCCGTCGGTCGTGCTGCCGCTGGCCGCGCTGACGCAGCTGATGGTCGAGCGCGATTTCAATCTCGGCCAGGTCGGCCTGATCGTCGCCGCGCGCGGCGCGCACGCGGCGGTGTCGCGCTCGCGCGCGCTGATCTTCTGCCGCCATTGCGGCGAGCACGCATGAGCGCGACGATCCGGCAAGGATGAAATAAATACGCCCGGCCGGCGCAAGCCGGTCGGGCGTCCGGGCCGGGCAACCGGCCGTTCGATCGGGCCCCGGCACTGCCGGGGCCTTTCGTTTGGGGCTTACGCGCGCGCGGGGGCGGCGACCGTGTACAGGTCGGTGTCGGCGTCGTCCTCGCGCAGCTTGCGCGCGAGCTGGTGCGCCTCGCGGCGCGTCGCGACGGCCGGCGGCGAGCCCTTCAGCGGCTGGCGGGCGGTCTCCGCGAGCGCGACGACCGACACGATGCCGATCACGGCCGCGCCCATCATGTAGTACGCGGGCATCATCAGGTTGCCGGTGGCGTCGACCAGCCACGCGGTCACGAGCGGCGTCGTGCCGCCGAACAGCGACACCGATACATTGAAGCCGATCGCGAGCGCGCCGTAGCGGATCTCGGTCGGGAACAGCGCCGGCAGCGCGGACGGCATCACGCCGGTGAAGCACGACAGCAGCACGCCGAGCACCAGCAGGCCGCCGAACACGGACGCGGTGGTGCCCGCGTGGATCAGCATCATCGACGGGATCGACAGCACGAGCAGGCCGACGCAGCCGGCGAGCATCACCGGCTTGCGGCCGACCTTGTCGGACAGGCGGCCGGCGGCGAGCGTCATCGGCATCATCAGCACCATCACGAGCAGCACCAGCACGAGGCTGTGCGATTCGTCGAAGTGCAGCGTCGACGACATGAAGCTTGGAAGGTACGACAGCACCATGTAGTCGGTCACGTTGAAGATCAGCACGAGGCCGACGCACAGCAGCAGTGCGCGCCAGTTGCGCATCAGCGTGTCGCGGAAGCGCGCCTTCGGCACGGCCTTGTCCTGCGCTTCGCGCGCTTCGGCCTGGCGCTTGAACGCCGGCGTTTCCTCCAGCCTCATCCGGATGTAGAGGCCGATCAGGCCGAGCGGGCCCGCGATCAGGAACGGCACGCGCCAGCCCCACGACAGCAGCGCCTCCTGCGACAGCGACGCGGTGAGCAGCGCGACGACGCCGGCGCCCATCACGTAGCCGATCAGCGTGCCGAACTCGAGGAAGCTGCCCATGAAGCCGCGGCGCTTGTCGGTCGAGAATTCGGCGATGAAGGTCGCGGCGCCGCCGTATTCGCCGCCGGTCGAGAAGCCCTGCACGAGGCGGGCGACGAGCAGCAGCACGGGCGCCATGATGCCGATCGACGCATAGCTCGGGATCAGGCCGATCGCGAAGGTGCCGACGGCCATCATGATCATCGTCATCGCGAGCACGCGCTGGCGGCCGATGCGGTCGCCGAGCGGGCCGAACACCATGCCGCCGAGCGGGCGCACGAGGAATGCGGCCGCGAACGTGCCGAACGTGGCGAGCAGCTGCGCGGACGGGCTGCTGGACGGGAAGAACACCTTGCCGAGGGTGACGGCGATGTAGCTGTAGACGCCGAAGTCGAACCATTCCATCGCATTGCCGATGGCCATCGCGCTGACGGCGCGTTTCAGCAGGCTCTGGTCGACGACGGTGATGTCGTCGGCGGCAAGCGGGGCGCCGTCGGGCGACGAGGTGGAAGAAGCAGCGGTCGGGCTGACGTGTGTTGCGGTCAAGGTCATGCACTCCTTTGACTGCGCCGGAACGGGCGGGCCGTCCGACACGGTTTGCCGGCAAGCGCGATATCGCACGCGGCGCGTCGGGGCAGGCCATTAAGCGCTTACTGCGAAAGGGGCTGCTTCGACGCGGGCCCGATGGGCCGTCGCGACATGGCGCTCATGAAGAAAGGGCCGCGTGATGCGTGCGGCAGCCGGCGCGGGCAAGGGCCCGGCGTTCCGGCAGACGCCCGGAAGGGCGACGAAACGAGAAAAGCAGGCCGCTCGGGCGCGCTTTCCTGTGGATGCGATTTCGGTCGAAGCGCCGTTCCGCAAGCGGTGGACGGACTTCTCTCAAAATCGAAATGACAGAGATAGAAGGTTGAAACAGGCGACATGATAGCACGATGCGCGATGATCATGCAAATTACCGCGAAATGCCCGTCTGGCGGGGCGCGCTCGGGTATGATCGGCGGCGCGCGGCGGGGCCGCGCGGGCCTCGCCAGACGGGCCGAAACGACGGGGATCCGGGATGTCTGAACTGATGAAAGTCGCGGCGCTGTTCGCCGCCACCGCGCTGGCCGAAATCGTCGGCTGCTACCTGCCGTGGCTCGTGCTGAAGGCGGGCCGGCCGGTGTGGCTGCTGGTGCCCGCCGCGCTGTCGCTCGCGCTGTTCGCGTGGCTGCTGACGCTGCATCCGAGCGCGGCGGGGCGCACCTATGCCGCGTATGGCGGCGTGTATATCGCGGTTGCGCTGGTCTGGCTGCGCGCGGTCGACGGCATCGCGCTGACCCGCTGGGATGCGGCCGGCGCGGCGCTCGCGCTGGCCGGGATGGCGCTCATCGCGCTGCAGCCGCGCGCGTGAGGGCGCGGCTGCGGGCGGAGCGGGCGGTTTACGACGCTTCGCCGGCTGCCGCCGTCTGGCGCCACACGCAGGCGCCCTTGACCGACTTGTCGAGCGCGTCGAGCTGCGCCTGGTGCTCGGCGAGCTCGTCGTCGCTCGCGGCCAGCACCGGCAGGTCGAGCGACGCGAGCGCGATGCGCTGGCCGTTCCCCGCGCCGCCGTCGGCCGAATCGTCGTCGAGCATGTCGATCACGAGGCTGTCCTGGCCGCGCGTCATCGCGAGGTACACCTCGGCGAGCAGCTCCGAGTCGAGCAGTGCGCCGTGCAGCGTGCGGTGCGCGTTGCTGATGCCGAAGCGGTCGCACAGCGCGTCGAGCGAGTTGCGCTTGCCGGGGAACATCTGCTTGGCCTGCACGAGCGTGTCGATCACGCCCCCGCAATGCTCGGTGAACGGCGGCAGGCCGAGCCGCGAGAATTCGGCGTCGAGGAAGCCGAGGTCGAACGGCGCGTTGTGAATGATCAGCTCGGCGTCCTTCACGAAGTCGCGGATCTGGTCGGCGACCTCCGCGAACTTCGGCTTGTCGCTGAGGAATTCGGTCGTGAGGCCGTGCACCGCCAGCGCGCCCGGATCGCTGTCGCGCTCGGGGTTCACGTAGAAGTGCAGGTTGTTGCCGGTGAGCCGCCGGTTCAGCAGCTCGACGCAGCCGATTTCGATGAGGCGGTCGCCCGTGCGGGCGTTCAGGCCGGTGGTTTCGGTATCGAGAATGATCTGGCGCATGTCGGGAAAAAACAGGTGAAACGGGCGGCGCTCAGGCCGCGAGGGATTCGACGCCGCGGTTCGCGAGCGCATCCGCGCGCTCGTTCTCCGGGTGGCCGGCATGGCCCTTGACCCAGCGCCATTCAACCTGGTGCTGCGCGACGAGCGCGTCGAGCCGCTTCCAGAGGTCGGCGTTCTTCACGGGCGTCTTGGACGCGGTGATCCAGCCCTTCTTCTTCCAGCCGTGGATCCACTCGCTGATGCCTTTCTGCACGTACTGCGAGTCGGTGTGCACGACCACGCGGCATTCGCGCTTCAATGCTTCGAGCGCGGCGATCACGGCCATCAGCTCCATGCGGTTGTTGGTCGTGTTCGGCTCGCCGCCGAACAGCTCCTTCTCGTTGTCGCCGTAGCGCAGCAGCGCGCCCCAGCCGCCGGGGCCGGGGTTGCCCTTGCAGGCGCCGTCGGTATAGATGTCGATGGTATCGGTCGTCATGAATGTTCGTGATGGGTGGTCGGGGAGGCCGCCGGCGTGAGGCCGGGCGCGAGCACGGGCTTCTTCATCCGGATCGGGCCGGCGAGGCGCATGCCGCGCACGCGCTTGACGGCCGTCACCATGTAGATGGCGCCGAAGATCGGCCACCAGCGGTCGCCCGCGGCTTCCATGAAGCCGTAGCGGGCGAGCCATTGGTCGGAGACGAGCGGCGGCCGGTAGCAGCCGAAGCGGCCGCGTTCGAGGTCGAAGCCGAGCAGCTTGATCCAGTCCTTCAGCCGGATGAACGCGATCTGGTCGCGCGCGGACGGCACGAACGGCCGGTTCGCCATCTTGCCGAACGACTGCCGCATCCCCCACAGGCTGAGCGAGTTGAAGCCGGTGATCACGAGCTGGCCTTCCGGCATCAGCACGCGTTCGGCCTCGCGCAGCAGGCGGTGAGGGTCGGACGTGAATTCGAGCGTGTGCGGCATCACGATCAGGTCGACGCTCTGCGACTCGAACGGCAGGTCGAGCAGGTCGCACCACGTGGTGCTGCGGCCGGCCGGCGCGTGCGCCTCGCGCGCCCACGGAAACTGGTAGGGCGCGCTCGCGCCGCTCGCCGGGTCGAGCACGAGGCCGCGGTACGGCATGCGGTTCTCGCGCAGCGCGTCGAGCTGCGGCAGGCCGAGCTGCAGCGCATGGAAGCCGAACACGTCGGACACGATGCGGTCGAGCTGAGCCTGTTCCCAGCCCAGCACATAGCGGCCGGGCGGCGAGTCGGTCCAGGCGGGCCAGTCTATAATTTGTCGATCAGACATAGCGATGATTGCGCGCCCATGAACGAGCTGGAATACGTGCCGGTACCGGCATTCGAGGACAACTACATCTGGCTCGTGTCGGACGGCAGTGAAGCGGTCGCCGTCGATCCGGGCGAGGCCGCCCCGGTACGCCGGGCTCTTTCCGAAAGAGGCTGGCGGTTGTCCGCTATTTTACTCACCCATCACCATGCCGACCACGTCGGCGGTGTCGCGGGCCTCATCGCCAGCCAACCGGACAAGGCGCCGCCGGCCGTCTACGGCCCGGCCGGCGAGGCGATCGACGTGGTCACGCACCCGCTCGCGGGCGGCGATCGCGTGACGCTCGCGGCGCCCGCGCTGACGTTCGACGTGCTCGACGTGCCCGGCCATACGCGCGGCCACATCGCCTATTTCCAGGCGGCCGGCCATGGCGCCGCCGCGCCGCACGTGTTCTGCGGCGACACACTGTTCTCGTGCGGCTGCGGCCGGCTGTTCGAAGGCACGCCCGCGCAGATGCTCGCGTCGCTCGACGCGCTCGCGGCGCTGCCCGGCGACACGCACGTGCACTGCGCGCACGAATACACGCTGTCGAACATCCGCTTCGCGCTTGCGTGCGAGCCGGGCAATGCGGCGCTTGCGGCGTGGCGCGACGAGGCGGCCGCGCGCCGCGCGCGCGGGGTGCCGACGCTGCCGACGACGATCGCGCACGAGCGTGCGGTGAATCCGTTCATGCGCGCCGACAGCACGGCGATCCACGCGACGCTCGAAGCCGAGCTGCATGAAACGGTGCCGGACCGGTTGACGGCGTTCAGGCTGCTGCGGGAGTGGAAAAACCGGTTCCGGTGAAAGTTTTCCGGAGGGCGCCAAAGCTCAACCGGAATCTGTAAAAATTGCCCCAAATATCAGATTTCGCTGAGTTTTCGGTGTTTTTATTGACGTGAAGCGTGCACTTCCGTAGTATCGCCTGCAATTTCCAGCTGTCGGACGCCGAGATTTTCATGCGACTTTTATTGAGCGCGATGCTGGTCCTGCTACTCGCCGCGTGTGCGAGCCAGGGGCCTGTCGCCGATTCCGCCGCCGATTCCCAGGCGGCATCCACCTACCTCCGTAAATCCGCCACCGCCAAAGAAACCGTCGACGTCGACAAGCAATCGGTCGGCGACCTGACCAGCGCCGACACCGATCTGTGGGCGCGCATCCGCCGCGGTTTCCAGATGCCCGACCTGCAGACCGACCTCGTCGACATGCAGACCACGTGGTATACGCAGCGCCCGGATTACGTGCAGCGCATGACGGAGCGTTCGCAGAAGTACCTGTATCACATCGTCGAGGAGCTCGAGTCGCGCCACATGCCGACCGAGCTCGCGCTGCTGCCGTTCATCGAATCCGCGTACAACCCGCAGGCGCTGTCGGTCGCGAAGGCGGCCGGCATGTGGCAGTTCATGCCGGGCACCGGCCGCACCTACAACCTGAAGCGCAACATGTGGCAGGACGAGCGGCGCGACGTGCTCGCGTCGACCAGCGCGGCGCTCGACTACCTGTCGCGCCTGCATGACATGTTCGGCGACTGGTATCTCGCGCTGGCCGCGTACAACTGGGGCGAGGGCAACGTGCAGCGCGCGATCGCGCGCAACCAGGCGGCCGGCCTGCCGACCGACTACCTGAGCCTGCGGATGCCGAACGAGACCCGCAACTACGTGCCGAAGCTGCAGGCGGTGAAGAACATCATCGCGAATCCGCGGCAATACGGCCTGTCGCTGCCGGACATCCCGAACCACCCGTATTTCGTGACGGTCACGACGTCGCGCGACATCGACGTGTCGGTCGCCGCGAAGCTCGCGAACCTGCCGCTCGACGAATTCAAGTCGCTCAACCCGTCGTTCTCGAAGCCGGTGATCCTCGGCGCGACCGAGCCGCAGATCCTGCTGCCGTTCGACAACGCGGCGGCGTTCGAGAAGGGCCTGAAGTCGTACGGCGGCGCGCTGTCGACGTGGACCACCTACACGGTCAGCGAGCGGGCGCGCCCGGCGGCGATCGCCGAGAAGATCGGCGTCGACGCGGATACGTTGATGTCGGTGAACAAGATCCCCGCCGGCATGCGCCTGAAGCCGGGCTCGACGATCGTCGTGCCGCGCGGCGACGACGATGACGAGGACATCAGCGCCGACGTCGCGGAAAACGGCGCGCTGGCGATGGAACCGGACGTGCCCGACACGCGCAAGATGCTGATCCGCGTGCGCCGCAAGCAGTCGATGGCCGCGCTCGCGGGCCGCTACGGCGTGTCGGTTGGCCAGCTGAAGGCATGGAACCGCACCCATCGCGATCTCGTGATGCCGGGCCAGACGATGGTGCTGCATGTGCCGGTCGGCCGTTCGGTGCCGGCGGAGCCGGGGCCGGAGCGGATCGCGACGTCGGCCGGCGGCGCGCACATCGAGCGCGCGAGCCTGTCCACCGGCGGCAAGTCCGCGCGCGGCGCGAAGCGGGGCGGGGCGAAGGCGAAAGCCGCGCCCGCGAAGGCCGCCGCGACGCACAAGGGCAAGAAGAAGTAAGCAGGCGGGCGCCCGGCCGCCGTCGAGCGGCCCACCCGCGCGCCCCGGATGCTTTATCATCCGACGAAACGCCGTCACCGAGGTGACGGCGTTTTCGTTTGTGCGCGGCGCGTGGGCCGCGCGATGCTGCAAGGAGGGGTCATGTCGTCGGTGCAGGTGAGGGTGCTCGGTCTGTTCGCGCTAGGGTATTTCGTGTCGTATGTGTTTCGCGGCGTCAATCTCGGCTTCGCGCCGTTCGTCACGCACGAGCTCGGGCTGTCGGCCGCCGATCTCGGCCTGCTCACCAGTCTCTATTTCCTCGGCTTCGCCGGCGCGCAGATCCCCGCCGGCGTGCTGCTCGACCATTACGGCCCGCGCCGCGTGGCGGCCGGGATGCTGCTGTTCGCCGCCGCGGGCGCCGCGCTGTTCGGCGCCGCGCACGGGCTCGGCGCGATGATGGCCGGCCGGCTGCTGATCGGCGTCGGCGTGTCGGTGTGCCTCGGCGCGGCGTTCAAGGCGCTCGCGCAGCATTTCCCGGTTGGCCGGCTGCCGCTCGTCAACGGCGTCGTGATGGCGGTCGGCGGGCTCGGCGGCGTCGTGGTCGGGTCGCCGCTCGCGTGGCTGCTCGACTGGACGAGCTGGCGCGCGGTATGCGGCGGGCTGGCGGTGATGACGATCGTCGTCGCGGCCGCGATCGGGTTCGGTTCGCCCGACGCGCCCCAGGCGCGGCACCAGGGCGGGCTCGTCAGCCAGTTCAAGGGCACCTGGCACATCCTCGCCAGCCGCGCGTTCTGGAAGATCGGGTCGTTCTCGATCGTCACGCAGGGCGTGTTCTACGCGATGCAGTCGCTGTGGGTCGGGCCGTACCTGCGCGACGTCGGCGGGTTCGACGCGGCGCACGCCGCGCGCCTCGTGTCGGTGCTCGGCTTTGCGATGATGGCCGGCTGCGTCGGGTTCGGCGCGGCCGCGCGGTCGCTGGAGCGGCGCGGCGTGTCGGTGTACGCGTTCTGCGGCGTCGGGATGGCGCTGTTCGTCGCGACGCAGCTCGCGATCGTCGCGCGCGTGCCGCTGCCGGCGGGCGTGCTGTGGGCGGCGTACGGGATGTTCGGCGGGGTCGGCATCCTGACCTATGCGGTGCTGGCCGCGCATTTCCCGGCGCACCTGATCGGCCGCGCGAACACCACGCTGACGCTCGTGATCTTCGTGCTGATCTTCGCGTTCCAGATCGGCGTCGGCGCGGTGCTGTCGCACTGGCCGGCGGTCGACGGCCGCTATCCGGCCGACGCGCACCAGGCTGCCTGGGGCGTGCTGCTGGCGCTGCAGCTCGCGAGCGCGGTCTGGTACGTGTGGCCGGCGCGGGTGGCCGCTACTGGTCAAGCGAGCCGGTAGCGGGGTACGCTGGAGCGTGGGGCGGCCGCGGAAACGGGGCCGCAACATCGGCGGCGCACGCCGCCGGGCTGGCTCCCGCTGGATGGAAGGGGGCCGTTTCGCCGCGCCTCGCCGATTGAATGCGCTGTCTAATCAATTGAAGGCGAGGCCATTTTCAGGCTATAATTTGAAAGTTTGTGCTGATCAACCTCGCACCCTAGCGCCTACCTCATTCATCCCGTTCATCCGCCGCACGCCGCCAGCCGGGCGACGCCGCGAAGCCTCGTGCGCCATGCGCCGGGTTCGCGTCTCGACAGCGCAGGCCGCGTCCCGCTAGCGACCGCGCGCGCCTACGCAGCGCGGCGTCTGCGCGGCAGGGTAAACAGGTCGGCAGCAGGGTGTTCCCCAAGGAGCCTCCCGTGTTGCCGTCTTTTTCTCCCGCTTTGCTCGCACTCGCCGACGGCACGGTCTTTCGTGGTTATTCGATCGGGGCCGCAGGCCACACGATCGGCGAAGTCGTGTTCAATACCGCGATTACCGGCTATCAGGAAATCCTGACTGATCCGAGCTACGCGCGGCAGATCGTCACGCTGACCTATCCGCATATCGGCAACGTCGGCGTGAACGCCGAAGACGTCGAAGCCACGAAAGTCCATGCCGCCGGCCTGATCATCCGCGACCTGCCGACGCTCGCGTCGAACTTCCGCATGGACCGCACGCTCGGCGACTACCTGCGTGACGAAGGCGTCGTCGCGATCGCCGGCATCGATACCCGCAAGCTCACCCGCATCCTGCGCGACAAGGGCGCGCAAAACGGCTGCATTCTCGCCGGCTCGGACGACGAGGCGAAGGCGATCGAGCTCGCGCGCTCGTTCCCGGGCCTCGCCGGCATGGATCTCGCGAAGGTCGTGTCGACCACCAAGCCGTTCGAGTGGAAGCAGACGGAATGGCGCCTCGGCAGCGGCTACGGGATGCAGGAAGCGCCGAAGTACCGCGTCGTCGCATACGACTTCGGCGTCAAGTACAACATCCTGCGCATGCTCGCCGAGCGCGGCTGCCAGGTGACGGTGCTGCCGGCGCAGGCGAGCGCGGCCGAAGCGCTCGCGCTGAATCCGGACGGCATCTTCCTGTCGAACGGCCCCGGCGATCCGGAGCCGTGCGACTACGCGATCGCGGCCGCGAAGGAGTTCATCGAGCGCGGCGTGCCGACCTTCGGCATCTGCCTCGGCCACCAGATCATGGGCCTCGCGGTCGGCGCGAAGACGCTCAAGATGAAGACGGGCCACCACGGCGCGAACCACCCGGTCAAGGATCTCGGCGACGGCCGCGTGGTGATCACGTCGCAGAACCACGGCTTCGCGGTCGACGCGGATACGCTGCCGGCCAACGCGCGCCCGACGCACGTGTCGCTGTTCGACGGCACGCTGCAGGGCTTCGAGCTGACCGACAAGCCGGCATTCTGCTTCCAGGGTCACCCGGAAGCGTCGCCGGGCCCGCACGACATCGGCTATCTGTTCGACCGCTTCACCGCGCTGATGGACGCGGCGAAGCAGCGCAGCGCTTAAGCCCACCCGGGCGCAGGAGTCTCGCATCATGTTCGGTCACGCACTCGGCATCACGGATCTCTGGACTTACGTGTTCGGGGTGATCTTCATCATCCTGCTGCCAGGGCCGAACTCGATGTACGTGCTGTCGCTCGCGGCGCAGCGCGGCGTGAAGGCCGGCTATCGCGCGGCCTGCGGCGTGTTCCTCGGCGACGCGGTGCTGATGGTGCTGTCCGCGGCCGGCGTCGCGTCGCTGCTGAAGGCGAACCCGCTGCTGTTCTCGGTCGTCAAGTACGGCGGCGCCGCGTATCTGCTCTACATCGGCGCCGGCATGCTGCGCGGCGCGTGGCGCAAGCTGCGCGCGCCGGCAGACGCGCTGGCCGATGCGCCGCGCGCGGTCGACGGCGAACGCCCGTTCCGCAAGGCGCTGATCGTGAGCCTCCTGAACCCGAAGGCGATCCTGTTCTTCATCTCGTTCTTCATCCAGTTCGTCGACCCGGCGTTCGCGCATCCCGCGCTGCCGTTCTTCGTGCTCGGGGCGATCGCGCAGTGCGCGAGCTTCCTGTACCTGAGCACGCTGATCTTCGCGGGTGCGCGGCTCGCCGAGCATTTCCGCCGCCGCCGCAGGCTCGCGGCGGGCGCGGCGAGCAGCGTGGGCGGGCTGTTCATCGGCTTCTCGGTGAAGCTTGCGCTCGCCACCATGGGCTGAGCGCAGCCGGCCGCCCCACGACAACGATTACTTATTGAATTTTCAAGCCATGCCAAAACGCACAGACATCAACAGCATCCTCATCATCGGCGCCGGCCCGATCATCATCGGCCAGGCGTGCGAGTTCGACTATTCGGGCGCGCAGGCTTGCAAGGCGTTGCGTGAGGAGGGCTACAAGGTCGTTCTCGTCAACAGCAACCCGGCGACGATCATGACCGACCCGAACACGGCCGACGTCACCTACATCGAGCCGATCACGTGGGAAGTCGTCGCGCGCATCATCGAGAAGGAGCGCCCGGACGCGATCCTGCCGACGATGGGCGGCCAGACCGCGCTGAACTGCGCGCTCGACCTGCACCACCACGGCGTGCTCGAGAAGTTCGGCGTCGAGCTGATCGGCGCATCGCCGGAAGCGATCGACAAGGCGGAAGACCGCCAGAAGTTCAAGGACGCGATGACCAAGATCGGTCTCGGCTCCGCGAAGTCGGGCATCGCGCACTCGATGGAAGATGCGACCAAGGTGCACGCCGAGATCATGGCGTACACCGGCGGCAGCGGCTACCCGATCGTGATCCGTCCGTCGTTCACGCTCGGCGGCTCGGGCGGCGGCATCGCGTACAACCGCGAGGAGTTCGAGGAGATCTGCAAGCGCGGTCTCGACCTGTCGCCCACGCGCGAGCTGCTGATCGAAGAATCGCTGCTCGGCTGGAAGGAATACGAGATGGAAGTCGTGCGCGACCGCGCCGACAACTGCATCATCGTCTGCTCGATCGAGAACCTCGACCCGATGGGCGTGCACACCGGCGACTCGATCACGGTCGCGCCGGCGCAGACGCTCACCGACAAGGAATACCAGATCCTGCGTAACGCATCGCTCGCGGTGCTGCGCGAGATCGGCGTCGACACGGGCGGCTCGAACGTGCAGTTCTCGATCAACCCGAAGGACGGCCGCATGGTCGTGATCGAGATGAACCCGCGCGTGTCGCGTTCGTCGGCGCTTGCGTCGAAGGCGACCGGCTTCCCGATCGCGAAGGTCGCGGCGAAGCTGGCGGTCGGCTACACGCTCGACGAGCTGAAGAACGAGATCACCGGCGGCCAGACGCCGGCATCGTTCGAGCCGACGATCGACTACGTCGTCACGAAGATCCCGCGCTTCGCGTTCGAGAAATTCCGTGAAGCCGATTCGCGCCTGACCACGCAGATGAAGTCGGTCGGCGAAGTGATGGCGATCGGCCGCACGTTCCAGGAATCGTTCCAGAAGGCGCTGCGCGGCCTCGAAGTCGGCGTCGACGGTCTCGACGAGAAGTCGACCGACCGCGACGAGATCGCGATCGAGATCCACGAGCCGGGCCCGGACCGCATCTGGTATGTCGGCGATGCATTCCGCATCGGCATGACGGCCGAGGAAATCTTCGCGGAAACCGCGATCGACCCGTGGTTCCTCGCGCAGATCGAGCAGATCATCCTGATGGAAAAGGCGCTCGCGGGCCGCACGCTCGCATCGCTGACGTTCGACGAGCTGCGCTACCTGAAGCAGAGCGGCTTCTCCGACCGCCGCCTCGCGAAGCTGCTCGGCGCGAGCCCGGCCGACGTGCGCGCGCGCCGCCTCGAACTGAACGTGCGCCCGGTCTACAAGCGCGTCGACACCTGCGCGGCCGAGTTCGCGACCAAGACGGCCTACATGTACTCGACCTACGAGGAAGAGTGCGAGGCGCAGCCGACCACCAACAAGAAGATCATGGTGCTGGGCGGCGGCCCGAACCGGATCGGCCAGGGCATCGAGTTCGACTACTGCTGCGTGCACGCGGCGCTCGCGATGCGCGAGGACGGTTACGAAACGATCATGGTCAACTGCAACCCGGAAACGGTGTCGACCGACTATGACACGTCCGACCGCCTGTACTTCGAGCCGCTGACGCTGGAAGACGTGCTCGAGATCGTCGACAAGGAAAAGCCGGTCGGCGTGATCGTCCAGTACGGCGGCCAGACGCCGCTGAAGCTCGCGCTCGACCTCGAGGCGCACGGCGTGCCGATCGTCGGCACGTCGCCGGACATGATCGACGCGGCGGAAGACCGCGAGCGCTTCCAGAAGCTGCTGCAGGATCTCGGCCTGCGCCAGCCGCCGAACCGCACCGCGCGCGCCGAAGACGAAGCGCTCGCGCTGGCGGCCGAAATCGGCTACCCGCTCGTCGTGCGTCCGTCGTACGTGCTGGGCGGCCGCGCGATGGAAATCGTCCACGAGCCGCGCGACCTCGAGCGCTACATGCGCGAGGCCGTGAAGGTGTCGAACGATTCGCCGGTGCTCCTCGACCGCTTCCTGAACGACGCGATCGAATGCGACGTCGACTGCATCTGCGACGGCGAAGCCGTGTTCATCGGCGGCGTGATGGAGCACATCGAGCAGGCGGGCGTTCACTCGGGCGACTCGGCATGCTCGCTGCCGCCGTACTCGCTGTCGAAGGAAACCGTCGCCGAGCTGAAGCGCCAGACGGGCGCGATGGCGAAGGCGCTGAACGTGGTCGGCCTGATGAACGTGCAGTTCGCGATCCAGCAGGTGCCGCAGGCGGACGGCTCGAAGGAAGACATCATCTACGTGCTGGAAGTGAACCCGCGCGCATCGCGCACGGTGCCGTACGTGTCGAAGGCGACCAGCCTGCCGCTCGCGAAGATCGCGGCGCGCGCGATGGTCGGCCAGAAGCTCGCGCAGCAGGGCGTGACGAAGGAAGTCGAGCCGCCGTACTTCAGCGTGAAGGAAGCGGTGTTCCCGTTCGTGAAGTTCCCGACTGTCGACCCGGTGCTCGGGCCGGAGATGCGTTCGACCGGCGAAGTGATGGGTGTCGGCCAGACGTTCGGCGAGGCGCTGTTCAAGTCGCAGCTCGCGGCCGGTTCGCGCCTGCCGGAGTCGGGCACGGTGCTGCTGACCGTGATGGACGCGGACAAGCCGAAGGCGGTCGAAGTCGCGCGCATGCTGCACGACCTCGGCTACCCGATCGTCGCGACGAAGGGCACGGCAGCCGCGATCGAAGCGGCCGGCGTGCCGGTGAAGGTCGTCAACAAGGTGAAGGATGGCCGTCCGCACATCGTCGACATGATCAAGAACGGTGAGATCGCACTCGTGTTTACGACGGTCGACGAGACCCGCCAGGCGATCGCCGATTCGCGTTCGATCCGCATGAGCGCGCAGGCGCACAAGGTCACGTACTACACGACGATGTCCGGCGCGCGCGCGGCCGTTGAAGGCTTGCGCTATCTGAAGAACCTGGAAGTCTATGATTTACAAGGTCTTCACGCTCGCCTAAACTAAGCAGTCAGTTACCTGTCGAAGCAATACGTGCCGCGATTAAGCGGCGTTCCCGGCGTGCCGGGAATGCGCTTAATCGCGGTGATTTTTTTTATAGCCGTTTTTAGCGATTGAGCCGTTTATGAGCACCATTCCGTTGACAAAGCGTGGCGCAGATCAACTGCGCGATGAGTTGCAGCGCCTCAAGTCCGTCGAGCGGCCGGCCGTGATCAATGCGATCTCGGAGGCGCGCGCGCAGGGCGACCTGTCCGAAAACGCCGAATACGACGCAGCCAAGGAAAAGCAGGGCTTCATCGAAGGCCGCATCGCGGAAATCGAATCGAAGCTGTCGGCGGCGCAGATCATCGATCCGACCGTGCTGGATGCCGATGGCCGCGTGGTGTTCGCCGCCACCGTCGAGCTCGAGGATCTCGAGTCCGGCGACACCGTCAAGTATCAGATCGTCGGCGACGATGAAGCCGACCTCGATCACGGCCTGATCTCGATCAGCTCGCCGATCGCCCGTGCGCTGATCGGCAAGTCCGAAGGCGACGTCGCGGCCGTGCAGGCGCCGAGCGGCGTGCGCGAGTACGAAATCATCTCGGTCAGCTACATCTGAAGCGGGGCGACACGATGCCGCATCGCGTGTTCCGCCTGCTGTCGGCCGTCTGGGTCGGCAGCCTGCTGACGATCGGGTATGCGGTCGCGCCCGTGCTGTTCAATTCGCTGGAGCGGACGATGGCCGGCTCGATCGCCGCCCAGTTGTTCCGCATCGAGGCGATCGTCGGCGCGGTGTGCGGCGTGCTGCTGCTCGTGCTGTCGAACCAGCAGGTGCGGCGCGGCAGCGACGACTATCGCCGCGTGCGCTGGATTCTCGCGGCGATGGTCGGGTGCGTGCTGGTCGGGTATTTCGCGCTGCAGCCGTTCATGAACGCGCTGCGCGTGGCCGCGATGGAAGCGGGCACCGACATCGCGCATTCGGCCTATGCGAGCCGCTTCGGCATGCTGCACGGCGTCTCGAGCCTGTTCTACCTGGTCGAGAGCGTGCTCGGGCTGATGCTGATCTGGAAGCTGCCGGCGCGCGACGCCTGAGCATCGCGCGAGCCGGCAGGCGGGCGCCGCGCGCCCGGCGCCGGGATTACTTGTCCTGGAACGGCCGCTTGGTGCTCGCCTGGCGCTTTTTCGCGCGCTTGACGGTGCCGCCCGCGGTCACGCGTTCGTTGCCGCGCACCGTGACCTTCACCGGCCGCGGCCGGCGCACCGGGCTTGCGTTCGGCGACACCTTGACGACCTTCACGGTGCGCGGCGCACGGCCCGTCTTGTCGGCAGCGGCTTCGCCAGCGCTCGGCAGCGTGCCGCTGCGGCGGCCGCGGGTGGGGGCCGGTGCGGCTTCCTCGGGCCTCCAGATCACGAGCAGCTTGCCGATATGCTGGATCGGGGCGGCGTTCAGCCGGTCGCAGATTTCGTCGTAGATCGCCACGCGCGCGTCGCGCTCGTCGCCGAACACGCGGATCTTGATCAGCTGGTGCGCGGCGAGGTGCACCTTGATTTCATTCAGGACGGCGTCGGTGAGCCCTTCGGCGCCGATCAGCACGACCGGCTTGAGCGCATGGGCCTGGGAGCGCAGCGCGGAGCGCTCGGCGGGAGTAAGCGAAAGGGCGGGCATGGAATGTCGAATTCAAAATAGGGGCGCGCAACACCGGCATAAGCCGCGTCAGCCACGCGCCGAAACCACGTAAAATCGCGGCTTGGGCCTGTCCGGGCCTCAGCCGCGCGAAGAAGACGCGTATTATCCGCCAAAAGCGCGGCTTCACGAAGCAAATGGCAGCAATCTCTCTCTCGAATGGCAAAGAATCGCTTTAACCAGCACTGGCTGCACGACCACATCAACGATCCGTACGTCAAAATGGCGCAGCGGGAGGGCTATCGCGCGCGCGCCGCGTACAAGCTGAAGGAAATCGACGAGCAGGACAAGCTGATCCGTCCGGGCCAGGTGATCGTCGATCTCGGTGCGACGCCGGGCAGCTGGAGCCAGTATGCCCGCAACAAGCTCGCGCAGGGCAAGAAGCGTGACGCGGCGCGCGAAGGCGGCATCGACGGCACGATCGTGGCGCTCGACATCCTGCCGATGGAGCCGATCGCCGACGTCCACTTCCTCCAGGGCGACTTCCGCGAGGAGGACGTCCTCCATCAGCTCGAAGAAGTGCTCGAAGGTCGCTCGGTAGACCTTGTTATTTCCGACATGGCCCCCAACCTCTCCGGCGTGGCCTCGGCGGACGCGGCGCGCATCGAGCATCTCTGCGATCTGGCGCTCGAATTCGCGCAGAACCATCTGAAGCCGGACGGTGCGCTGCTGGTGAAATGCTTCCACGGCAGCGGCTACAGCCAGATCGTCGAGAAATTCAAACAGCAGTTCAAGACTGTCGCACCGCGCAAGCCCAAGGCGTCCCGCGACAAATCGTCCGAAACGTTCATCTTGGGGCGGCACCTGAAGCATCCGCGCTGACGCGGAGCCGGGGCCGCAAACGGGCTCCGGCCCTTGCCAGGCAAGCCGTTGGCTATCGCAACGGTTGTCAATGCTTATGGCGGGGGTGGTCGGACTGGATTAGAATGACCGAGGGGCGCTGCAAGGAAAATGTAGGCGCTCGTCTACGAGTGAAGGAGTGGTGCTTTGAACAACAATATGTTTTCGAAGGCAGCAGTGTGGCTGGTGATCGCACTGGTGCTGTTTACGGTGTTCAAGCAGTTCGACAAGCCCCGCGTCCAGGAAGGCGTGTCCTATTCGCAGTTCATGGACGACGCGAAGAACGGCAAGGTCAAGAACGTCATCGTGCAGGGGCGCAACATCACCGTCACTCCGGCTGATGGCCAGAAATACCAGATCGTGTCGCCCGGCGACATCTGGATGGTCGGCGACCTGATGAAGTACGGCGTGCAGGTCAGCGGCAAGGCCGACGACGAGCCGAACGCGCTGATGTCCGCGCTGTACTACCTCGGGCCGACGATCCTGATCATCGGCTTCTGGTTCTACATGATGCGGCAGATGCAGGGGGGCGGCAAAGGCGGCGCGTTCTCGTTCGGCAAATCGCGTGCGCGGCTGATCGACGAGAACAACAACGCGGTCAACTTCTCCGACGTCGCGGGCTGCGACGAAGCGAAGGAAGAAGTGTCCGAGCTGGTCGACTTCCTGCGCGATCCGCAGAAATTCCAGAAGCTGGGCGGGCGCATCCCGCGCGGCGTGCTGCTCGTCGGCCCCCCGGGTACCGGCAAGACGCTGCTGGCTCGCGCGATCGCGGGCGAGGCGAAGGTGCCGTTCTTCAGCATCTCGGGTTCCGATTTCGTCGAAATGTTCGTCGGCGTCGGCGCGGCCCGTGTGCGTGACATGTTCGAGCAGGCGAAGAAGCATGCGCCGTGCATCGTGTTCATCGACGAAATCGACGCGGTCGGCCGTCATCGCGGCGCCGGCATGGGCGGCGGCAACGACGAGCGCGAGCAGACGCTGAACCAGATGCTCGTCGAGATGGACGGCTTCGAGGCGAATTCGGGCGTGATCGTGATCGCCGCGACCAACCGTTCGGACGTGCTCGACAAGGCGCTGCTGCGTCCGGGCCGTTTCGACCGCCAGGTCTATGTCGGCCTGCCGGACATCCGCGGCCGCGAGCAGATCATGCGCGTGCACCTGCGCAAGGTGCCGATCGCGAACGACGTCGACGCGGCAGTCATCGCGCGCGGCACGCCGGGCTTCTCGGGCGCGGATCTCGCGAACCTCGTGAACGAGGCGGCGCTGTTCGCCGCGCGTCGCGGCAAGCGGATCGTCGAGATGCAGGATTTCGAGGACGCGAAGGACAAGATCTTCATGGGTCCGGAGCGCAAGTCGGCGGTGATCCGCGAGGAAGCGAAGCGCGCGACCGCCTATCACGAGTCGGGCCACGCGGTGATCGCGAAGCTGCTGCCGAAGGCCGATCCGGTGCACAAGGTCACGATCATCCCGCGCGGCCGTGCGCTGGGCGTCACGTGGCAGCTGCCGGAGCATGACAACGAGACGTATTCGAAGGACTACCTGATGGATCGCCTGGCGATCCTGTTCGGTGGCCGCGTCGCCGAGGAGCTGTTCATGAGCCTGATCAGCACCGGCGCGTCGGACGACTTCAACAAGGCAACGCAGACGGCGCGCGCGATGGTGGCCCGCTTCGGCATGACCGACGCGCTCGGCCCGATGGTCTACGTCGACGACGAGAGCGACAACGGCCCGTTCGGCCGCGGCTTCACGCGCACGATCTCGGAAGCGACGCAGCAGAAGGTCGATTCGGAAATCCGCCGCGTGCTCGACGAGCAGTACAGCCTTGCACGCCGGCTGCTGGAAGAGAACCGCGACAAGGTCGAGGCGATGACCGCCGCGCTGATGGAGTGGGAGACGATCGACGCCGATCAGATCAACGACATCATGGAAGGCCGTCCGCCGCGCTCGCCGAAGAGCGCGCCGGCCGTCGGCGGCGATGCGTCGTCGGGTGGCAGCGGCACCGAAGTCAAGCCGGGCAACGCACCGGCGCCGGCGTCGCCGGCATAAGTTCTGCCGTTGTACCGTTCACGGGCTGGTGTGGCTTCACACCGGCCCGTTTTGCATTCGCTTCGCCTACATTACACGCCAGTCGCTCGTGTCCGATCCCGCCGCTTCCGCATTCATTCCCGCGCCGCTCCAGTGCGGCCGCTTCACGCTGACGTTCGAGCGCCCGCTCGTGATGGGCATCCTCAACGCGACGCCCGATTCGTTCTCCGACGGCGGCCGCTTCCTCGCCCGCGAAGATGCGCTGCGCCAGGCCGAGCGGATGCTCGCCGACGGCGCCGACATTCTCGACATCGGCGGCGAATCGACCCGTCCGGGCGCGCCGCCGGTGCCGCTCGACGAGGAGCTCGCGCGCGTGATCCCGCTGATCGACGCGCTGCGCCCGCTGAACGTGCCGCTGTCGGTCGATACCTACAAGCCGGCCGTGATGCGCGCGGCGCTGGCCGCCGGCGCGGACCTGATCAACGACATCTGGGGCTTCCGGCAGGACGGCGCGATCGACGCCGTGCGCGACGGCGACAGCGGGCTGTGCGCGATGCACATGCTCGGCGAGCCGCAGACGATGCAGGTGCGCGAGCCGGACTACGACGACGTCGTGACCGAAGTGCGCGATTTTCTCGCGGAACGCGCGCAAGCCCTGATGGACGCCGGCATCGCGCCGGAGCGAATCTGCGTGGACCCGGGCTTCGGCTTCGGCAAGGCGGTCGTCGACCACAACTACGCGCTGCTCGCCGCGCTGCCGGACACCACGCCCGCGCGGCCCGACGGCCGGCCGTACCCGATACTCGCGGGGATGTCGCGCAAGTCGATGCTCGGCGCGGTGATCGGCGGCAAGCCGCCGATGGAGCGCGTCGCGGCCAGCGTCGCGGCCGCGCTGTGCGCGGTGGAGCGGGGCGCCGCGATCGTGCGGGTGCACGACGTCGCGCCGACGGTCGACGCGCTGAAGGTCTGGAATACCGTGCGCGGGGCCGCACGGCATCGATAAGTCAGAACAGGAGGAAGATTCTTTATGGGACGTCGATATTTCGGCACGGACGGCATTCGCGGCACCGTCGGCGAGGCGCCGATCACGCCCGATTTCGTGTTGCGGCTCGGCTATGCGGCGGGCAAGGTGCTGGCCGGCTCGGCCGACGTCGCAGCGGGCGCGCGCCCGACGGTGCTGATCGGCAAGGACACGCGCGTGTCGGGCTACATGCTCGAGGCGGCGCTGGAGGCAGGCTTCTCCGCGGCCGGCGTGGACGTGATGCTGGCCGGCCCGATGCCGACGCCGGGCGTCGCGTACCTGACGCGCGCGCTGCGCCTGTCGGCGGGCGTCGTGATCAGCGCGTCGCACAACCCGTATCACGACAACGGCATCAAGTTCTTCTCGGCGGACGGCAACAAGCTGCCCGACGAAACCGAGGCCGCGATCGAGGCGTGGCTCGGCAAGCCGCTCGAATGCGCGCCGTCGGACGGCCTCGGCAAGGCGCGCCGCCTCGACGACGCGGCCGGGCGCTACATCGAGTTCTGCAAGAGCACGTTCCCGGCGGCATTCGACCTGCGCGGCATGAAGCTCGTCGTCGACTGCGCGCACGGCGCCGCCTATCAGATCGCGCCGCACGTGTTCCACGAGCTGGGCGCGGACGTGATCCCGATCGGCGTCGCGCCGAACGGCTTCAACATCAATGACGGCGTCGGCGCGACCGCGCCCGACGCGCTGGTGCGCGCGGTGCGCGCGAATCATGCCGATCTCGGCATCGCGCTCGACGGCGATGCGGACCGCCTGCAGGTGGTCGACGCCAACGGCCGGCTGTTCAACGGCGACGAGCTGCTGTACGTGCTGGTCAAGGATCGTATCGCAACTAACGGTCAAGTCGAAGGGGCGGTGGGAACGCTGATGACGAATCTCGCCGTCGAAGTCGCCTTGCAGCGCGAGGGCGTGAAGTTCGTCCGCGCGGCGGTCGGCGACCGCTACGTGCTCGAGCAGCTGCGCGAGCACGGCTGGCAACTCGGCGCGGAAGGGTCGGGGCACATCCTGTCGCTCGACCGGCATACGACCGGCGACGGCATCGTATCGGCGCTGCTGGTGCTGGCGGCGCTCAAGCGCAGCGGCCGCACGCTCGGGCAGATGCTCGAAGGCGTCACGCTGTTCCCGCAGAAGCTGATCAACGTGCGGATGAAGCCGGGCGCGGACTGGAAGGGCCAGGCATCGATCCGCGCCGCGATCGACACCGCGGAGCAGGCGCTGGCCGGCAGCGGCCGCGTGCTGATCCGCGCGTCGGGCACCGAGCCGGTGCTGCGCGTGATGGTCGAGGCGGAGCAGGCGGCGGACGCGAGCCGCCATGCGGAGGCCATCGCCGACGCGGTGCGCGCCGCAACGGCCTGAGATCGCCTGAAACCGGCCGGCGGCGGGGCGCGTTTGCGTGCCTGTCGCCGGCCGCTGTCGGGCCGGCCGCATAAGCCGGCCCCTGGGGATCAGACCCCTTTCCCGGCGCTCGTGACAGCCTCATGGACGCCCGCGGCCGCCATCCGCGATGGATGCCGCGTCCGACCCCTGAAATCGCGCGCGACGCCGCGACAAACGGGTTCCGATCAGTCGCCGCCTGCCGGCGCAACGGCCTTTCCCTGCATCGGCCGCCTCTCCCCACCGGGCTTCAGCGCCCGCGCGCCCGGTGCGGGCCGTGTCCCGGCACGCGGATTTCACGGTGCCCGACCGCCTTTCAAGTAGTCATGTTACTGTCACGCCAGTTTCATCGATTGTCACATTACCGTCATGAGTAGCCCCTAACCTTCGCGGTGCCGTAGTCATCCGCTCACACACTGGAGGTCTCATGAAATTGATGCAAACCGCGATTGCTGGCCTGGCTGGCGCGCTTTTCGCCGTTGCTGCGCATGCCGCCGACATCACGGGCGCAGGCAGCACCTTCGCCATGCCGATCTATACGAAATGGGCTGCCGATTATCAGCAGGCCGGCGGCGCGAAGATCAACTACCAAGGCATCGGCTCGTCGGGCGGCCTGAAGCAGATCATCGCGAAGACGGTCGATTTCGCCGGTTCGGACGCGCCGCTGAAGGACGAAGACCTGGCCAAGGACGGCCTGTTCCAGTTCCCGACGGTGGTCGGCGGCGTGGTGCCGGTCATCAACGTGCCGGGCGTGAAGGCCGGTGAACTGGTGCTGTCGGGCGCGGTGCTCGGCGACATCTACCTCGGCAAGATCAAGAAGTGGAACGACCCGGCGATCGCCGCGCTGAACCCGAAGGTCAAGCTGCCGGATACGGACGTCGCCGTGGTTCGCCGCGCCGACGGCTCGGGCACCAGCTTCATCTGGACGAACTACCTGTCGAAGGTCAACGACGAGTGGAAGTCGAAGGTCGGCGAAGGCACGACGGTCAACTGGCCGACGGGCACGGGCGGCAAGGGCAACGACGGCGTCGCGGCATTCGTGCAGCGTCTGCCGGGCGCGATCGGCTACGTCGAGTGGGCGTACGCGAAGAAGAACAACATGGTCTACACGGCCCTGAAGAACTCGACGGGCACGGTGGTCGAGCCGAAGACGGACACCTTCAAGGCCGCTGCCGCCGGCGCGAACTGGTCGAAGTCGTTCTACCAGATCCTGACGAACCAGCCGGGCAAGGAAGCATGGCCGGTCGTCGGCGCGACGTTCGTGCTGCTGCACGCGAAGCAGGACAAGCCGGAGCAGGGCGCGGAAACGCTGAAGTTCTTCAGCTGGGCGTTCAAGAACGGCGAGAAGGCCGCTGACAGCCTCGACTACATCTCGCTGCCGCCGGCAGTCGAAGCGGAAATCCGCAAGCAGTGGAAGGCCAAGGTGACGGACGCAGCCGGCAAGCCGGTCGCGGCGGAGTAAGCGTCACAGCGGTTCGCTGCCCGGCCGCGCAGGCCGGGCAGCGTGTGCGGTAAGGCCGGGCGTCACGGCGCCCGGCATTCAAAAGCAGGCACCCATGTCTGATATTTCGTACACGTCCTCCCGGTCAGCCGGCAACGCGCAGCAGCGCGCCCCTGGCCACGTCGGGGACTTCGTGTTCGGCGGCCTCGCCCGGCTCGCCGCCATCGTCACCCTGCTGCTCCTCGGCGGCATCATCGTCTCGCTGATCATCGCGTCGATGCCGACCATCCAGAAGTTCGGCCTCGGCTTCCTGTGGCATTCCGAGTGGGATCCGACCGCCGATACGTTCGGCGCGCTCGTGCCCATCTACGGCACCATCGTGACCTCGCTGATCGCACTGGTGATCGCCGTGCCCGTCAGCTTCGGCATCGCCCTGTTCCTCACCGAGCTGGCGCCCGTGTGGCTGCGCCGCCCGCTCGGCATCGCGATCGAACTGCTCGCCGCGATCCCGTCGATCGTCTACGGGATGTGGGGGCTGCTCGTGTTCGCGCCGATCTTCGCCACCTATTTCCAGAAGCCGATCGGCCGCCTGTTCGAGAACGTGCCCGTGCTCGGCCCGCTGACCGCCGGCCCGCCGATCGGCATCGGTATCCTCGCCGCCGGCGTGATCCTCGCGATCATGATCATCCCGTACATCGCATCGGTGATGCGCGACGTGTTCGAGGTCACCCCGGTGCTGCTGAAGGAATCGGCGTACGGGATCGGCTGCACGACCTGGGAAGTGATGTGGAAGATCGTGCTGCCCTATACGAAGACCGGCGTGATCGGCGGCGTGATGCTCGGCCTCGGCCGCGCGCTCGGCGAAACGATGGCGGTCACGTTCGTGATCGGCAACACGAACCTGCTCGATAACGTGTCGCTGTTCTCGCCGGGCAACAGCATCACGTCGGCGCTCGCGAACGAGTTTGCCGAAGCGTCGCCCGGCCTGCATACGTCGGCACTGATGGAACTGGGCCTGATCCTGTTCGTGATCACCTTCATCGTGCTGGCCATCTCCAAACTGCTGCTGCTGCGTCTCGAGAAAGGAGAGGGCAAGAAATGAGCGAGCCCGTACTGAACTTCCCGGGCCCGGAAGGCGCCGTGCTCGACGCGATGCGCAACCGCCTGCAGCGCAAGCGCAAGCTCGTCAACGCGATCGCGCTCACCGCGTCGCTCGGTGCGATGCTGTTCGGCCTGATGTGGCTCGTGTGGATTCTCTACACGACGCTGCACCTCGGCATCGGCGGCCTGTCGCTGCAGCTGTTCACCGAGTCGACGCCGCCGCCGAACACCGCGGGTGGCGGCCTGGCCAACGCGATCGTCGGCAGCCTGATGCTGGTCGGCTTCGGCACGCTGGTCGGCACGCCGATCGGCATCCTCGCGGGCGTGTATCTCGCCGAGTATGGCCAGAAGAACCTGCTCGCGGGCACGATCCGCTTCATCAACGACATCCTGCTGTCGGCGCCGTCGATCGTCGTGGGCCTGTTCGTCTACGCGCTCGTCGTCGCGAAGTCGGGCCGCTTCTCCGGCTGGGCCGGTGTGGTCGCGCTCGCGCTGCTGCAGATCCCGATCGTGATCCGCACGACCGAGAACATGCTGAAGCTCGTGCCGAACGCGCTGCGCGAGGCGGCCTTCGCGCTCGGCACGCCGAAGTGGAGAATGATCCTGAAGATCACGCTGCGCGCATCGGTGGGCGGCATCATCACCGGCGTGCTGCTCGCGGTCGCGCGGATCGCCGGCGAAACCGCGCCGCTGCTGTTCACCGCGCTGTCGAACCAGTTCTTCTCGTTCGACATGAGCCAGCCGATGGCGAACCTGCCGGTCACGATCTTCAAGTTCGCGATGAGCCCGTTCGCGGAATGGCAGTCGCTCGCGTGGGCGGGCGTGTTCCTGATTACGCTCGGGGTGCTCGGACTCAACATCCTGGCGCGCTCGATCTTCTCGAAAAAGTAACGGCGGAGCAATCCGATGAATATGGCAGAGAGCCACCTGAATCCCATCGAACGCGTCGCGGCGCCGGCAGGCACGCACGGTGCGTCGGACGGCCGCGCGCTCGCGCCGCTGAACGCGAAGATCGAGGTCAACAACCTCAACTTCTTCTACAACAAGTTCCATGCGCTGAAGAACATCAACCTGAGCATTCCCGAAGGGAAGGTGACGGCGTTCATCGGCCCGTCGGGCTGCGGCAAGTCGACGCTCCTGCGCACCTTCAACAAGATGTACGCGCTCTATCCGGAGCAGCGCGCCGAAGGCGAGATCATGATGGACGGCGAGAACCTGCTGACCACCAAGCGCGATATCTCGCTGCTGCGCGCGCGGATCGGCATGGTGTTCCAGAAGCCGACCCCGTTCCCGATGTCGATCTATGACAATATCGCGTTCGGCGTGAAGATGTTCGAGAAGCTCACGCGTTCGGAAATGGACGATCGCGTGGAGTGGGCGCTGACCAAGGCCGCGCTGTGGAACGAGGTGAAGGACAAACTGAACCAGAGCGGCTACGGCCTCTCGGGCGGCCAGCAGCAGCGTCTGTGCATCGCGCGCGGCATCGCGATCCGCCCGGAAGTGCTGCTGCTCGACGAACCGTGCTCGGCACTCGACCCGATCTCGACGGGGCGCATCGAGGAGCTGATCGCGGAGCTGAAGAGCGACTACACGGTCGTGATCGTCACGCACAACATGCAGCAGGCGGCGCGCTGCTCGGACTACACGGCCTACATGTACCTGGGCGAGCTGATCGAATTCGGCGAGACCGAAAAGATCTTCATCAAGCCGGTACGCAAGGAAACGGAAGACTACATCACCGGCCGCTTCGGTTGATGACGGAGAACAACAGCCATGTCGGATAAACATTTGTCGAGCCAGTTCGACGCCGATCTCAATGCCGTATCGTCGAAGGTGCTGGAGATGGGCGGGCTCGTCGAGTCGCAGATCATCGGCGCGATGCACGCGCTCAACGAATTCGACCGCGATGCGGCCGAGAGGGTGATCGCGACCGAAGACATCCTGAACGCGATGGAAGTCGAGATCGACCAGGAGTGCGGCAACATCATCGCCCGCCGCCAGCCTGCCGCGCGCGACCTGCGTCTTTTGATGTCGATCTCGAAAACGATTACGAACCTCGAGCGCGCCGGCGACGAGGCGGAGAAGATCGCGAAACGCGTGCGCCGCCTGATCGACGAGCCGGTCGCGCGCGCGGTCAACATCGCCGAGATCAAGGTGTCGGGCGAGATGGCCGTGACGATCCTGCGCCGCGCGCTCGACGCGTTCGCGCGTCTGGACACGGTCGCCGCCGCGCAGATCGTCAAGGACGACAAGGAGATCGACCTCGAATTCCGCGCGTTCGTGCGCAAGCTCGTGTCGTACATGCAGGAAGACCCGCGCACGATCTCGGTCGGCCTCGAATACCTGTTCATCGCGAAGGCGATCGAACGGATCGGCGACCACGCGAAGAACATCGCCGAATTCATCATCTATATCGTGAAGGGCACCGACGTGCGGCACCAGCCGCGCGACACGCTCGATCGCGAAGCCAACAGTTGAGCGCCTGCGCTCGAGACGAATAAAGAGGTGCCGATGCCCAGCAACATTCTCGTCATCGAAGACGAACCCGCGATTTCCGAGTTGATCTCGGTGAATCTCCAGCATGCCGGACACTGCCCGATCCGGGCGTACAACGCGGAGCAGGCGCAGAACCTGATCAGCGACGTGCTGCCCGATCTCGTGCTGCTCGACTGGATGCTGCCGGGCAAGTCCGGCATCGCGTTCGCACGCGACCTGCGCAACAACGAGCGCACGAAGCATATTCCGATCATCATGCTCACCGCGCGCGGCGACGAGCAGGACAAGGTGCTCGGCCTCGAGATCGGCGCGGACGACTACGTGACGAAGCCGTTCTCGCCGAAGGAGCTGATGGCGCGCATCAAGGCGGTGCTGCGCCGCCGCGCGCCGCAGCTGACCGAGGACGTCGTGTCGATCAACGGGCTGCGCCTCGATCCGGCCACGCACCGGGTCGCCGCGCACGCGGAAGGCAGCGAGATCAAGCTCGATCTCGGGCCGACCGAGTTCCGCCTGCTGCACTTCTTCATGACCCACCCGGAGCGCGTGCACAGCCGCACGCAGCTGCTCGACCAGGTGTGGGGCGACCACGTGTTCGTCGAGGAGCGCACCGTCGACGTGCATATCAAGCGGTTGCGCGCGGCCCTGAAACCGGCGGGCTGCGACGCGATGATCGAAACGGTCCGCGGCAGCGGCTACCGGCTCGCGAAGCACGCATGACGCACGCGCGGCGCGCGCTGCGCCGCGACAGGCTTTTCACCTTTTCGGACGCTGAATCATGAACATCATCTGGGCGCGCTTTCTGGTGTCGCTCGTGTTGCTCGTGCTGATCAGCGTACTGGTCGGCTTCTTTGCCGGCCCGACCGCGGGGCTCGTGTTCGCGGTCGTGATGCTGGTTGCGCAGGGCTTTTTCACCACGTTCCATACGCAGCGCCTGTGGCGGCTGCTCGACGCGCCGGTATACGGCGAAGTGCCGAGCGCGCCGGGCATCTGGGGCGAAATCTACTACCGGCTGCACAAGCTCGCGAAGCAGTGGCACGCGCAGGTGCGCCAGGTCGAGCAGCAGCATTCGCGCTTCATCCAGGCGATCCAGGCGTCGCCGAACGGCGTCGCGATGCTCGACGACCACGACCAGATCGAGTGGTGCAACGCGATCGCCGAGGTGCATTTCGGCGTCGACGCAAAGCGCGACCTGCGCCAGCACATCACGAATCTGGTCCGGCATCCGGATTTCGTCCGCTACCTGAATGCGCAGCACTACGACGAGACGCTCGTGATGCACGGGATGGGCGACGCGCGGCAGAACGTGCTCGCGGTGCAGGTGTTTCCGTACGGCGAGAATCGCAAGCTGCTGCTGACGCAGGACATCACCGAGCTCGAGCGCACCGACGCGATGCGGCGCGACTTCGTCGCGAACGTGTCGCACGAGCTGAAGACGCCGCTCACCGTGCTGTCGGGCTTTCTCGAGACGATGCGCGAGCTGCCGCTGAACGAGGAGGATCGCGCGCGCTACCTCGACCTGATGGATCAGCAGGCGTCGCGGATGCATCACATCGTCACCGACCTGCTGGTGCTCGCGAAACTCGAGGGCGAAAGCAAGCCGGCGGTGGATCGCCCGGTCGACATGCGCGCCGTGTTCGATCATATGAGGGAAGACGCGCAGACGCTGTCGAACGGGCATCACGCGATCTCGTTCACGCTCGACGACACGCTCGCGGTGGCCGGCGCGCAGACGGAAATCTTCAGCGCGTTCGCGAACCTCGTCACCAACGCGATCCGCTATACGCCGGAAGGCGGCAAGATCGCCGTGTCGTGGCGGCGCGAAGGGTCGCAGGCGGTGTTCTCGGTGACGGACAGCGGCTTCGGCATTCCGGCCGCGGACCTGCCGCGCCTGACCGAGCGCTTCTACCGCGTCGATCGCAGCCGCTCGCGCGACACGGGCGGCACCGGGCTCGGGCTCGCGATCGTCAAGCACGTGCTGCAGCGGCACGACGCGCATCTGTACATCCAGAGCGAGGAAGGGCGCGGCAGCACGTTCACCGCGCGCTTCCCGGCGCTGCGCACCGTTTCCGTGAAGCCGGCGGCGTTCGAGGCCTGATCGCGCTCCGGCAGCAGCCGTCGAACAAAAAACGCAGCCTTGGGGGCTGCGTTTTTTTATGGAACGCGCGCGGCGCGAAGCCGCGCGCTGCGCATCACGAGCAGAACTTCGCGAGCAGCCCGAGCTGCGCGTTGCGCGTGGTCTTGCCCGAGCGGCGCCGACGGTAGTGGCCGTCGCTGTGCATCAGCCATGCGGACTGGTTGTCGCCGAGGAACACCGACAGGCCTTCCTGGATCACGCGGCGCTTGAGCTTGCGCTCGCGGATCGGGAACGCGACCTCGACGCGGCGGAACAGGTTGCGATCCATCCAGTCCGCGCTCGACAGGTAGACGTCTTCGGCGCCGTTCGCGTGGAAGTAGTAGATCCGGTGATGCTCGAGGAAGCGGCCGACGATCGAGCGCACGGTGATGTTCTCCGACAGCCCCGGCACGCCCGGCTTCAGCGCGCAGACGCCGCGCACGATCAGGTCGACCTTCACGCCGGCCTGCGATGCCTCGTACAGCGCGCCGATCACCGACGGCTCGAGCAGCGCGTTCATCTTCGCGACGATGCGCGCGCGCTTGCCGGCGCGCGCGTGTTCGGTTTCCGCGCGGATCGCGTCGATGATGCGCGGATGCAGCGTGAACGGCGACTGCCACAGCTCGTTCAGCGTCAGCTCGCCGCCGATGCCGGTGAGCTGCTGGAACACATGATGGACGTCCTCGCAGATCTTCTGGTCGGCCGTCATCAGCCCGAAATCGGTATAGAGGCGCGCGGTGCGCGGATGGTAGTTGCCGGTGCCGAGGTGCACGTAGCGGCGCAGCGAGGCCTTGCCGCCCCGCACGACGCGCCGCACGATCAGCATCATCTTCGCGTGGCACTTGTGGCCGACGACGCCGTACACGACATGCGCGCCGACGGATTCGAGCTGCGAGGCCCAGTTGATGTTGGTTTCCTCGTCGAAGCGCGCGAGCAGCTCGACGACGACGGTCACTTCCTTGCCGTTGCGCGCGGCTTCCATCAGCGCGTCCATCAGCGGCGAATCGGTGCCGGTGCGGTAGATCGTCTGCTTGATCGCGACGACGCTCGGATCCCGCGCCGCCTGCTGCAGCAGCTCGAGCACGGGCTGGAAGCTCTCGTACGGGTGATGCAGCAGGAGGTCGCCGTCGTCGATCGCGTCGAACATCGTCGGCGCATTCGCGATCACCGGCGGAATCGACGCGGTGAACGGCGCGTACTTCAGGTCCGGCCGGTCGACGAGATCGGGGATCTGCATCAGCCGCACGAGGTTCACCGAACCGATCACGCGGTAGCAGTCCTTCTCGCTGAGGCTGCCTTCCTCGAGCAGGCGCCGCACGATGTGCAGCGGCGTGTCGGCGGATACCTCGAGGCGCACCGCATTGCCGAGATGGCGCGCGGGCAGTTCGCCCTGCAGCGCGACGCGCAGGTTGGTGATTTCGTCCTCGTCGACGAACAGTTCGCTGTTGCGCGTGATGCGGAACTGGTTGCAGCTCTTCACGACGAGCTGCGGAAACAGCTCGCCGACGAAGCGCTGCATGAACGAGCTCAGCAGCACGAAGCCGTGTTCGAAACCCGACAGCGCGTGCGGCATGCGCACGACGCGCGGCAGCGCGCGCGGCGCCTGCACGATGCCCATCACGGCCTGGCGGCCGAACGCGTCGCGCCCCTCGAGCTCGACGACGAAGTTCAGGCTCTTGTTCAGCACGCGCGGGAACGGGTGCGCGGGATCGAGGCCGATCGGCGTCAGCACCGGCAGCAGTTCGTCGAGGAAATAGCGCCGCGCCCACTCGGTCTGCTCGTCGTTCCACGTATCGCTGCTGTGGAAGTAGATGCCTTCCTGCTCGAGCGCCGGCAGCACCGTGTCGTGCAGCATCGTGTATTGACGGTGCACGAGCCGCTGCGCGCGCTCGACGACGAGATCGTAAGCATGCTGCAGCGACATGCCGTCGGGCGTGATCGCGCCGGGATTGTCGCGGAGCTGTTCCTGAAGGCCGGCCATGCGGACTTCGAAGAATTCGTCGAGGTTGCTGCTCGTGATGCAGATGAAGCGCAGGCGCTCGAGGAGCGGCACATTGGGGTCGGCAGCCTGGGCGAGCACGCGCTCGTTGAAGCCGAGAATGCCGAGTTCACGGTTGAGAAGCGGGTAACGGACGGACATCGGCAAAGTAGGGGGCTGATCGGGCGATGACTCGAAAGGACGCTCGGAAACTCTCACGATGAGATGACGTGCTGATGACAGTTGGCGTTATGTGTGAGCAAATTCTACGCTGTAATCCTTTCGTCTCATAAATGTTTCGCCTATATACAATGCTGCGGTCTGCATGCCCGGCAAACGTGACACCGGCAAGCGTTCCACGCTTAAAATGTCGCCTTTGAATGACTGCCTCGCGGCGATGCGGATGCTGCGGGTGCACGCGCAGGGAGCCCCTTCTGATGGTTACAACCCCCCACTTGCTGGCGGCCGTGGATCTCGGCTCGAACAGCTTCCGGCTGATCGTCGGGCGCATCGAGGAAACGCCGGCAGGCAGCCAGATCTATCCGGTCGACGCATTGCGCGAGCCGGTGCGGCTGGCGGCCGGCCTGTCGCGCGACAAGATGCTCGACCGCGCGTCGCAGGAGCGTGGCTGGGAGGCGCTCAAGCGGTTCGGCGAACGGTTGCGCGATTTCCACCCGGATCACGTGCGTGCGGTGGCGACCAACACGTTGCGCGTGGCGAAAAACGCCGGCGAATTCCTCGTCGAGGCGGAAGCGGCGCTCGGCTTCCCGATCGAGGTGATCGCGGGCCGCGAAGAGGCGCGCCTGATCTATGCGGGCGCCGCGCACTCGGTGCCCGCGAGCGCGGGCAAGCGGCTCGTCGTCGACATCGGCGGCGGCTCGACCGAGTTCATCATCGGCTCGCACTACACGCCGCTCGTGATGGAGAGCCTGTACATCGGCTGCGTGAGCCACAGCCGCGCGTTCTTTCCGGCCGGCAACGTCGACGAATACACGATGCGGCAGGCCGAGCTCGCGGCCAAGCGCGAGATCCAGATCATCTCGAGCGAATACAAGAAGGCGGGCTGGGACCAGGCGATCGGCTCGTCGGGCACCGCCCGCGCGCTCGCGGAGCTCGTCGAGGCGAACGGCTTCAACGATCCGGGCGTGTCGCACGGCATTTCGCGCGGCGGGCTCGAGCGCTTGAAGCGCGCGCTGATCAAGTCGGAGAACGTCAACCGGCTGAAGCTCGTCGCGCTGAAGCCCGACCGCGTGCCGGTGCTAGCCGGCGGCCTCGCGATCATGCTCGCGGTGTTCGAGGAGCTCGGCATCGACTACGTCGACACGACCGACGGCGCGCTGCGTCTCGGCGTGCTGTACGACCTGCTCGGCCGCGCGCAGCACGAGGACATGCGCGCGGTGACCGTCGAAGGCTTCACGCGCCGCTACGGCGTCGATCGCGCGCAGTCGGAACGGATCGCCGCGCTCGCGGTGCGCTTCTACGACCAGCTCGAGGAGCCGGACGACGAGCGTCGCGAGGAAAGCCGGATGTTCGTCGGCTGGGCGGCGGCATTGCACGAGATCGGCCTGTCGATCTCGCACAGCTCGTACCACAAGCATTCCTCGTATATCGCGAGCAACGCGGACATGCCGGGTTTCTCGCGCACCGACCAGGCGCGGCTCGCCGCGCTCGTGCTCGGTCATGCGGGCAAGCTCGGCAAGCTGTCGCAGGCGCGCGAGGTCGAATGGCCGCTGCTGTTCTGCCTGCGGCTGGCCGCGCTGCTGTGCCGGCGCCGTACCGACGCGGGGCTGCCGGACCTGTCCGTTTCGCAGATGAAGAAGGGCGGGTACGAGGTGCGCCTGCCGAGCGCATGGGTCGAGCAGAACCCGCTGACCGACTACAGCCTCAGCCAGGAGGCGGCGGAGTGGGAGAAGGTCGGTATCCCGTACCGCGTGGTATACACCGGCGCGTGACCCGGCAGGGGCCCTCGGCGGCCCTGGCCCCGGCCGCGCTCGCGCGGCGTGCTCAGTCCGACGCGCAGACGATCGCGGTGAGGAACGGGAACGCGGCCTTCACGGTCGCGTCGCTGCCCGCCTTGCGCACGGCCGCCTCGACCGAGCTTTTGGTGCCTCGCACCACGACGCCGTATGCCCATTGGCCGATCGGCGTGCCGGTGCCCTGGCGGAAGATCGGGTCGTTCGCCTGGTAGCCGAGCACGACGTAGACGCCGTAGCCGTACGCGGTCAGCTCGTGCTCGGTATGGAACGCATTCACCGAATTCGACTCGACGTGCATCGGCTCCGGCTGGATGTCGCCGGCGGCCAGCAGCGGCGCGACGAACTTGTGGCCGGTTGAATGGCAGTCGAGCGCGTCGTCGAGCGGTTTGGCGGAGGCGATGCCCGGCGCCGCCAGCGCGAGCAGCGCACCGATGAGGGCGGTCTGGAGAGCGTTATTCATGCGTTGGTGTCGGTTGTTGCCGACTATTATCGCGTGTTCGCGCGCGGGCCGTGGTGCCGATCCCGAATCGGGCGGATTGCGCGATGCTTCCGTGTGTGCGAGTGGCGGGTGGGATTAATACATAATCCATTCATCAATCATACAAATAACCTTCATTCGCTTTTTCATCATTCCCGACCGGTTGCGCGGCCGTGAAACCCGGGTCGAACACGGCAAACGTTCGCGCGCGCGTCGAATGGCATTTCCGTCGTTGTGCGAGATGGGGCGGCAGCCAGCAGGTTTGTCATCGGGATTGACATGCGCAAGTTGGGGGGCAGCCGGCGCAGGTCGCGGATTCCACGCGGTTACGGCACTTCAGGAAGCGGCATATGCATGCGATTCCGCTGTAGCGCTGAAGTCGCCGTCAATTCAATCGATATGGCGATCCCCGCATCCGTATCCGGATGATTTTTTGCAGTGCACCCTCAGGTTTTCATGATCGATGCCGTTATTGTCATCGAGCGAGGTTCATGCGTCGTTGCGCGGGAACGCAGAAGCCATATTTCGCAGGGTTGCTTCCGACTCCCTGGTCGGATCGTTGTCCCGTGAGCTGTGCATGAGCGGGAAGTCCTTCGCGAAGGCCGTCACGGCGCTTGCGCCGGGCGTGTCGCCCAGACCAATCAAATGCAGCCCGAAGTCGCGTGCGTCAGTCGGTCGGCGTCGCACGCGTCGTGGCGATTCGCATGCGGACGTGATCGTGCGCCGCGATAACGGTTTGCTTCCGGTTCGTATGTAATGCATCGCGTGTCGATCGCATTGGCGAGCGAAACGTGTGCTGCTGCGCATTCGACGGGCGTTAAACATGGTCAAAGGGCAGATGTGGGTATCGCGTCGTTTATTGATTTCATCGGGGTATCTGTTAGAATTCCGCCGCACGTCAACGCGGTCATGAACTCAGTAATCCTGATGAGTCGGTTGCGTTTGACGAATCGTCACATTTCCACGGGGAGTGACGCACGTTCTGTCGGGCACGGCGATTATCAATATAAAGACGCTTTCGAATAAAACCCTCAACGAGAACAACAATGGCCGATTTGCATTGGACCATGCCAATCGCCAGATGGACGTCGATTTCGACCGCGGGGACGCCGGGCGTCGAATTTATCGATCCGATGGTGCGTCGCAGGCTGAGTCGGTTGTCCCGCCTTGCGTTGCAGGCAGCCCACGACTGCGTCGGGGAGCATGGCGCGCTGCGCGTGGTGTTCGCGTCGCGTCATGGCGAACTGACCCGCACGACCGGCATTCTCGGCGACATCAGCGCCGCGGAGCCGGTTTCCCCCACGGCATTCAGCCTGTCCGTCCTTAACGCCGCGAGCGGCGTGTTCGGCATCGCGCGCGGCGACCGGTCGCCGGCCACGGCCGTCGCCGCCGGGCCCGAGACCGTCGGTTATGCGTTGCTCGAGACATTCGCGCAATGCGAATCCGCGCCGTCGGCGCCGGTGTTGCTCGTCTATGCGAACGAACCCGCCGATCCGGTGTACGGCGCGCCCGACGACGCCGCCGACAGCGAAGCGCTCGCCATCCTGTTCGATGCCGGCTCGGCAGTCGGCCGCCTGACCTGCGAGATGAGCACGACCGTCGCGGGGCGCGCGGCCGGCGTCGCGACGGACCTGACGCAAAGCGCGGCGATCCGGCGCTGCCTGTCCGCGCGCACGAGCGCGGCGTGGCAGGGGGGCGATGCATTCTGGCGCTGGAGCTGGCATGACTGCGCGGCTTGACTATGGCTGGCGGCTGGTCGCCACCGGGATCAGCCTCGCGTTCTTCGCGGCATGCGGCTCGGTATTTTCGCTGGCGGTGATCGTCATCGGTGCGCTGTGGCCGCACAAGCGTTCGCGCCAGCGCGCGGTGACGCTGGTCATTCATCATTTCTTTCGCATGCTGGTCGCCGCGCTGCAGCGGTTCGGCGTGATGGCGCTCGACGTGTCGGGCGCGGCGCGACTGCGCGAAGGCGGTCCGTCGATCGTCGTGGCGAATCATCCGACCTGGCTCGACGTCATGGTGCTGCTGTCGCTGACACCGAAGGCCTGTTGCGTCGTCAAGCGCGGGCATTGGGGCAATCCGTGCTTCTGGGGCATCGTCCGCGCGGCCGAATACGTGAGCAACGCCGATGCGATCGAACTGGTCGAGGCCGGGGCGCGACAACTGGCTGCGGGCTACACGATGATCATCTTCCCGGAAGGCACGCGCAGCCCGGGCGCGAATCGACTCCACGCATTCTCGCGCGGCTTCGCGCACATGGCGCTGCAATCGGATCGCCCGATCCAGCCGGTCCTGATCGATTGCGATCCGCCGGTGTTCACGAAGACGCTGCGCTGGTATCACGTGCCGCCCCGCGCGTTTCACATGCGCATCAACGTGCTCGAGCCGATCGATCCGGCCCGGCTGTGCGAGGACCGGACGTCATCGTCGCTCGCGGCACGCGGGATCGCGAGCGCCGTCGAGACGCACATCACCCAACACCTGTTTCAACATGGATACTTTAAAGCTGCAAATTAAGCGTCTCCTGATCGAGATGCTCGACCTTCACGACATGACGGTCGACGACATCGACGACGACGCACCGCTGTTCTCGACCGACGGCATCGGGCTGGACTCGGTCGACGCGCTGGAAGTCGGGATCATGCTGCGCAAGCGCTTCAACCTGACGATCGCCGCGAACGACGCCTCCACGCGCGCGCATTTCCGGTCGATCAACACGCTCGCGGCATTGATCGCGAGCCAGCAGGCGAATCAGACATCGAACGAAGCCGTTACGGCAAATAGGGAGTGACTCGTGACCGACGCAGAAATCCTTGAGCGTATCCGCGCCATCTTCAACGAGAACTTCGCGATCGAGCCGGAGCGCGTCACGCCCGACACGCATCTTTTCGAGGAGCTCGATCTCGACAGCATCGATGCGGTCGATCTCGCGATCAAGCTGCAGGAAATGAC
This sequence comes from Burkholderia sp. SRS-46, assembly GCF_004343775.1. Taxonomy (GTDB): domain Bacteria; phylum Pseudomonadota; class Gammaproteobacteria; order Burkholderiales; family Burkholderiaceae; genus Burkholderia. Next base: position 680,459 of record NZ_PTXL01000001.1, read on the forward strand.
GGGGCAGCGCATCAAGCCGGAGGAATTCAAATCGGTGCGCACCGTGGGCGACGTCATCGCGGCCGTCCACACGCTGCTCGCGCGCGGTCGATGACCCCGCTGGCGCGTGATCCCGCGACCGCTTCCGTGTGGCTGCGCCGGGCCGTGCCGGCGGCCCGGGCGGCGCTCATGCTCGCCTATCCGCTCGTGATCCTGCTCGCATGGCGAGGCATGGCGCCGCGCCAGGTCGGATGCATCCTGGTCGCATTGCTGTGGCTGCAGCGCTGGGTCGGCAACGGGCCGCTCGCCGTGGCCCTCAAGCGCCTCACGCGGCTCGACTGGTGCGTGGCCGTGGCATTGACCGGCCTCTCGCTTGCGATTGCCGTGACCGACAGCGAAGCGCTGCTGCACCTGTATCCCGCCTGCGTCAGCGCGGGCCTGCTGGCCGCGTTCGGCGCGACGCTGGTGCGCGGCCCGTCGATGATCGAACGCTTCGCACGCGTCCGTCATCCAGACCCGGGGCCCGCGATCGTGCGTTACACGCGACGCGTCACGCAGGTCTGGTGCGCGTTCTTCGTCCTGAATGGCGCGTTTTCCATCTATACCGCGCTCTGCTGGAGCCGTGACGCGTGGTCGCTGTACAACGGCGCGATCGTGTACGGGCTGATCGGTGCGTTGCTGGCGGGCGAGTGGATCTGGCGGCACCTGTTCGTGTTGCCGCGGCAGAACGGGGTGACGATCGCATGATCGCGCTGCACGACATGCTGTCCGCGGTCGCGGACCCGCGCACGATCGTCTGCCGCGACGGCGACGCCGTTTTCACGCGCGCGGCGTTTCGATGCCGCGCCGATACGGTCGCGCAGGCGATCGAACGCGTCGGTGCGCGCCGCGTGGCGATCTGCACCGACGACCCGTACGCGTTCGCGTGCGCGTTCTTCGCCGTGGCGGCGACCGGAGGCGAGGTGGTCATTCCCGCCAGCGCCGCGCCGGGCTACCTGGCCGAACTCGCGGCCGCGTACGACCTGTTGCTGGATGACCGCATGCTGGCGGCATGCGCCGAGGACGACCGGGCGCCAGAGCAGTCCGTCGCATCGCGTGCGATCGCGGCCGACGCCGCCGTCACGCTCTACACGTCGGGCAGCAGCGGCAGCGCGAAGCCGGTGCGCAAGACGCTGGCGCAATTCGACGCGGAAGTCCGCACGTTGCAGCGCGAGTGGGGCGAGCAGGTCGGCGGCGCGGTGACGCTGTCGAGCGTGCCGCATCACCATATCTACGGGCTGCTGTTCAGGATTCTGTGGCCGCTCGCGGCGGGGCGCGCCTTCGATCGCGCGCTGTCGTTCGAACCGCTGCAGCTGCAGGATCGGCTGGCCGCGTATGGCGGCGGTGTCGTCGTGTCGACGCCGTCGCAACTGATGCGCTGGCCGTCGCTGCCGGGGTTCGCGGCGCTGGCGCCGGCGCCGGGCGTGTTCTTCTCGTCGGGCGGGCCGCTGCCGGCCGAGGCCGCGGTGTCGTATGCGGACGCATTCGGCGCGGCGCCGCTCGAAATCTTCGGCAGCACGGAAACCGGCGGCATCGCGTGGCGCCGGCAGGATCTGGCCCAGGCGTGGCAACCGATGGCCGGCATCGACGTGCGTTGCGACGATGAGGGCGCGCTGAGCGTGCGCTCCGCGCATCTCGGTCACGATCGATGGCACCGGACCGATGACGCCGCGCGGTTCGGCGCTATGGGCCGCTTCGAATTGACGGGCCGTCGCGATCGCGTCGTCAAGCTCGACGGCAAGCGCGTGTCGCTGCCGGAAGTCGAGGCGCGCATCGTCGCGCATCCGTTCGTCGCACAAGCGATGGCCACCGTCATCGACGGCGCGTCGCGCGCGCGGATCGGCGTGGTGGCCGTGCCGAGCGACGCGGGCCGTGCCGCACTCGCGGCCGACGGACGCATCGCGGTGGCCGCGGTGTTGCGCCGCGATCTCGGCGCCTATCTGGATCCGGTCGCGTTGCCGCGTCACTGGCGCTTTCGCGTGGCGATGCCGTTCGATGCGCGCGGGAAATTGCCGGCGGCGGCGCTTGCCGGCGCATTCGCGTCGACGCCGGAAGGGTTCGAGTTGCTGGCCGAGTGGCGCGACGCGGACCAATGGCATGCGGAGTTGCGCGTGCCGCCCGATCTCGCGCATTTCGACGGACACTTTCCCGGCTTGCCGATTCTTCCCGGCGTCGTGCAGATCGACTGGGCGGTGCGGCTTGCGATGCGCAACATTCCCGCGCTGCGCGCGGTCCGCTCGATCGACCAGCTGAAGTTCAAGGCGCCGGTGCCGCCGGGCGCGGTGCTCATGCTGCGTCTCGCCCACGATGCCGAGCGCCGGCGCGTCAGGTTCGCGTTCCGGCGCGGCGAGCGCGAATGCACGTCCGGCACGGTCGTCTATGCGGAGCCGGCGTGATGGTCGACGTGTGCATCGTCATCCCGATCTACAACCATCGTGACGCGATCGGCGGCACGCTCGCGCGCCTGGCCGTGCACGGGTTGCAGGTGATCGTGGTGGACGACGGCAGCGACGCTCCGACGCAGCAGGCGCTCGCCGCGCTTGCCGCACGCTACGCGGCATGGATGAAGCTGGTGCGCCTGCCGGTGAACGGCGGCAAGGGCGCCGCGGTGATGGCCGGGCTGCGCGTCGCGCAGGCCGCCGGCTACACGCACGCGATCCAGATCGACGCGGACGGCCAGCACGACGCGGCCGACGTGCCGGCGTTCGTCGCGGCGGCGCAGGCGGCGCCGGACGCGGTGATCCTCGGCCGCCCGCTGTTCGACGACAGCGTGCCGAAGGTGCGCCTGTATGGCCGTTACCTGACGCATGTGTGGGTGTGGATCGAAACGCTGTCGCTCGACATCGCCGATGCGATGTGCGGGTTCCGTCTCTATCCGCTCGCCCCCGTTTGCCGGCTGATCGATTCGGTGTCGCTGCCGACGCGCATGGATTTCGACAGCGAGGTGCTGGTCCGCCTGCACTGGCGAGGCCTGACGTTCCGGACGATTCCGACGCGCGTGGTGTACCCGGCGGACGGCCTGTCGCATTTCGACGTGCTGTGGGACAACGTGCGCATCAGCGCGAGCCATACGCGGCTCGTCGCGGGGATGCTGGCGCGCGCGCCGTGGCTGCTCGCGCGCAGGCTCATGCGGGCCGGCGGCGGCGCGCCGGCGAGGACGCCCGAACGATCGTGGTGGCGCACGCCCGAGCGCGGCAGCCGCGCCGGCATGGCGTTGCTCGCGCTCAGTTGCCGCTGGCTCGGCACGCGGCTCACGTCCGCATGGCTGTATCCGATCGTCGGCTACTTCACGGTGACCAATCGTGCCGCGCGCGTCGCGTCGCACGGCTATTTCGCGCGCCTCGGGCACGCATGCCCGGCGCTTGCGCTGCCGAAGCCCGGCTGGCGCACCGCTTACCGGCACATGCTGACGTTCGCGCAGTCGGGGTTCGACAAGTTCGTCGCGTGGTCGGGCCGCGCCGATTGCCTGCAGGTGCGCTTCGACGATTCGTCGGCGTTCGACGCGCTGGCGGCGAGCGGGCGCGGCGCGCTCGTGATCGGCGCGCACCTCGGCAATCTGGAGATGACGCGCGCACTGGCGCTGCGCGACGCGCATACGAAGGTCACCGCGATCGTCTACACCGAGCACGCGAAGCGCTTCAACAGCGTGCTGTCGCAGGCGAATGCGGACTTCGCGAAGCAGCTGGTCGAGGTCGCGGATTTCGGCCCCGAGACCGCGATCATGATGCAGTCCCGCATCGACGCGGGCGAACTGCTCGTGATCGTCGGCGACCGCGTGCCGCCGCACGACGCCGGCAAGACCGTCGACGCGCGCTTCCTCGGCGCGAGCGCCGCGTTCGCGCAGGGCCCTTACGTGCTCGCGCACGCGCTCGGCTGCCCTGTCTACCTGTTCTTCTGCCTGAAGGAGGGCGGCGCATACCGCCTGTACTTCGAACCGTTCGCCGAACGCATCGACCTGCCGCGCCGCGGCCGTGCCGAGCACGTCGCCGAATGGGCGCAGCGTTACGCGACGCGACTCGAACACTATTGCCGCAAGGCGCCTTACCAATGGTTCAATTTCTTCGATTTCTGGGCGCGTCCCGATGGAGCACCGCATGACCGCACATGACGTGATGGAGACGGACGCGGTGGCGGCGCGCGCAGCGCACACGCCATCCGTCGTGATCGGCGGCCGGCACCTGTCGATCGAGGACGTGATCGCAATCGCGTGCCGCGGCGCACGCGTCGCGCTGAGCGATGCGCCGGCCTGGCGCGCGCGCATCGAACGCGGCGCGGCGTGGTTGCGCGACTATCTCGCGAGCGGCGGAACCGTCTATGGCGTGACGACCGGTTATGGCGACGCGTGCGTGGTCGACGTGCCCGCCGCGCTCGTCGAAGCGCTGCCGCTGCAACTGACGCGCTATCACGGCTGCGGGATGGGCGCGTGGTTCGACGCGCAGCAGACGCTCGCGATCGTGGCGGCCCGGCTCAATTCGCTCGCCTACGGTTACTCGGGCGTGCGGCTCACGTTGCTCGAGCGTCTGGCCGACCTGGTCAACCACCGCATCCTGCCGCGCATTCCGTCCGAGGGATCGGTCGGCGCGAGCGGCGACCTGACGCCGCTGTCGTATGTGGCGGCCGCGCTCGCGGGCGAGCGCACGGTGCTGTTCGACGGCGACGAGCGCGCGGCCGATGCGGTATGGCGCGCGCTCGGCCGGGAGCCGCTGACGCTGGCGCCGAAGGAAGGCCTCGCGCTGATGAACGGCACGGCGGTGATGACGGGGCTCGCCTGTCTCGCGTTCGCGCGCGCCGATTACCTCACGCGCATCGCCGCCCGCCTGACCGCGCTGACCACGGTCGCGCTCGACGGGCGCGCGACGCATTTCGACGCATTGCTGTTCGACGCGAAACCGCACGTGGGGCAGGCCGAGGCGGCCGCATGGATTCGCGCGGACCTCGCGGGCCGCGACGAGCTGCCGGGGCGGCGCCTGCAGGACCGCTATTCGGTGCGCTGCGCGCCGCACGTGATCGGCGTCGTGCGCGATGCGCTGACGTGGGTGCGCCGCGACGTCGAGAACGAGCTGAACAGTGCCAACGACAATCCGCTGATCGATCCGGACGGCGGACGCGTGCTGCACGGCGGCAACTTCTACGGCGGCCACATCGCATTCGCGATGGACGCGCTGAAGACGGCGGTCGCGAACCTCGCCGACCTGATGGATCGCCAGCTTGCGCTGCTCGTCGACGACAAGTTCAGCAACGGGCTGCCGCGCAACCTGACCGGCGCGACGCCGGAGCGTGCGCCGATCAATCACGGCTTCAAGGCGGTGCAGATCTCGACGTCCGCGTGGACGGCCGAAGCGCTCAAGCACACGATGCCGGCAAGCGTGTTTTCGCGCTCGACCGAATCGCACAACCAGGACAAGGTCAGCATGGGGACGATCGCGGCGCGCGATTGCCTGCGCGTGCTCGAGCTGACCGAACAGGTTGCGGCCGCGCACGTGCTGGCGACGGTGCAGGCCGTGCGGCTGCGCGTGCGCGCCGCGCCGGATACGCAGCTGTCGGGGTCGTTGCGCGCGTTCGTCGACGACGTGAACCAGATGTCGCCGATGGTCGTCGAGGATCGGCCGCTCGAGGCCGAGCTGCGCGCGCTGACCGCGCGGCTCGCGGCGTGCGAGCCGATCGGCACGGAGGCCGCATGAGCGCATCCCGTCCGATGCCGACGGCGACCGCCGGTGTCGAAGTGCCGTTCCACGACGTCGACGCGATGAACGTCTGCTGGCACGGCCATTACCTGAAGTACTTCGAGAGCGGCCGCGCGGCATTGCTGCGCGCGATCGACTACGACTATCCGGCGATGCAGGCGTCCGGCTATCTGTGGCCGGTCGTCGAGGCACACCTGAAATACGTGCGGCCCGCGACCTACGGCCAGCGGCTTCAGGTGCGCGCGACGCTGCTCGAATTCGAGCATCGCCTGAAGATCGGCTACGAAGTCTTCGACAGCGTGTCGGGCGAGCGCCTCACGAAGGGATACACGGTGCAGCTCGCGGTGGATGCGAAGACGCACGAAACGCAGTTCGTGTCGCCGCCGGCGTTGACGGAGCGGGTGGAGGCGCAATGGGCATGAGCGGGCAGCGCCGCCGGGCGGCCGCGGCGTTCGGCATGATGGCCATCTCCGTCGCCGCCTGCGCGCAAACGGCCCCCGCCACGGGCGCGCCGACCATGGCCGCGCATCCGGCGAACACGGCGCTCGTGTCCGAGGTGGCCGCGCGGCTCGCGCGCGGCGGCACGATTCGCGCCGAATTCACGCAGACCCAGGCGCTCGCGGCGATGACGCGGCCGCTCGTCAGTACCGGCTCGCTGCTGTTCGACCGGGCGTCGGGCGTGATCTGGCGCGTCGAGACGCCGTACAAGGCGACCTATGTGATCACCGACGGCGGCGTTCGCGAAGTCGGCGCGGACGGGCAGCTCGTGCGCGCGCGCGGCGACGGGCGCGGCGTCGCGCAGGTCTCGCGGATGATGCGCGGCATGCTCGCGGGCGACCTGTCGGGCCTGTACGCGCAGTTCGACGTCGACGCGAGCGGCACGCCCGAGCGCTGGCGCATGACGCTGCGGCCGAACCAGCCGCAGCTCGCGCAGGCGATCCGCACGCTGCAGATGAGCGGCGGCGCGTACCTGAAGACGCTCGGCATGACGTTCGCGAACGGCAACGTCACGACGCTCGAATTCGCGGGGACGACGCGCGTCGATGCGCCGGCGCCCGCCGAGCGCGCATGGCTGGAGGCCCGCTGATGGAGACCGCGCGCGATGCGCTCGCCGCGGCGGCCGGGCGCCCGAGGGTCTGGCTGCTGCGCGCGGCATGGCTGCTGGTCGCGCTCGCCGCCGGCCTCTATTGCGCGTGGCGGTTCGCCGGGCCTTCGCCGCTGCAGACCAACCTGCTCGCGTTGCTGCCCGCGACCGAAGCGAACCCGGTCGCCGAGCAGGCGGTGGACGCGCTGGGCAACGCACTGGGCGGCCGCACCGTGTATCTCGTCACGGACGCCGACGCGGCGCGCGCGAAATCGGCCGCGAAGACGTTCGGCCAGCGGCTCGCGCACAGCGGCGCATTCCGCTCGGTGACGGTCGAGGTGCCGCCGTTCGACCTGTCGCAGATCGCGGCGACCTATCGGCCGGCCCGTTTCGGCTTGCTGACGGAGGCCGATCGCGCATCGCTTGCGCAACGCGATGCGCCGTTGCCCGATCTGCTCGCGAAGCGGCTGTACAGCCCGCCGATCGACGGTTTGCCGACCGCGGTGGCCGACGATCCGTTCGGCTGGCTTCAGCACTGGCTGGCCGGCTTGCCGCTGGCGGCGTCGAATCTGGCGCTCGAGGACGGCATGCTGGTTTCCCGTCGCGACGGCGCGACGAGCGTGCTCGTGATGGCGTCGCTCGACGGCTCGGCATACGAAACCAAGGTGCAGCAGGCGGTGCGGCATGCCACGGCCGATGCCGAGGCGGCGCTCGCGGACGGCTTTCGTGGCGTGCGGGTCGATCGCGCCGGTGCCGTGTTCCATGCCGACGCGGCGCGCACGAGCGCGGAACGCGAGGTGCACGTGATCGGCGCGGTGTCGCTGGGCGGGATCGCGCTGCTGCTGCTGAGCGTGTTTCGTTCGCCCCGGCTGCTCGTGCTGGCGTTCGTGTCGACCGCGTTCGGCATCGTCTGCGCGCTGGCCGCGACGATGCTGCTGTTCGGCAAGCTGCACCTGCTGACGCTGGTGTTCGGCGTGAGCCTGATCGGCGAGGCCGTCGACTATTCGATCCAGTATTTCGTCGTGTACCTGTCGAGCGGCGCGAAGTGGGATGCGCGGCGCGGTGCCGCCGCGGTGCGTCCGGCGCTGGCCGTTGCGCTGGCAACGAGCCTGCTCGGCTACGCGATCCTGATGTGGGTGCCGTTCCCCGCGCTCAAGCAGATCGCGACCTTTGCGATGGTCGGGATCCTCGCGGCGTTCGCGGCGGTGCTCGGCTTTCTGCCGCTGATGCTGACCGATGCGCCGCAGCGGGCGCCGGCTCGCCTGTTCGCGCGCGTCGCGCGCCTGCTGGCGGGGTGGCAAGCGGCGACGGGCGGCCGCCGTGCGCTGCTGGCCGCCGCGCTGCTCGCGCTCGTCGCGGTGCCGGGCTGGCTCAGGCTGACGAGCGACGACGACGTGCATCTGCTGATCCAGCGCGATCCCGATCTCGTGCGTCAGGAGCGTGCGATTCGCGACGCGGTCGGGCTGGCGAACACGTCGCAGTTCTTCGTCGTGCAGGGCCCCACGCCGGAGGCGGTCCTGCAGCGTTCCGAGGCGTTGGTGTCGGCGCTGGACGCGCTCGATGGCGCGCATCAGGCCGGCGGCGTGCAATCGATCGCGGCGTTCGTGCCGTCCGCCGAGCGGCAGGCGCGCAATCGCGCGGTATTGGCGGCGCACGTGTTCGCCGATCGCGACGCATTGAGGGCGACGCTCGCGCACGCGGGTTTCCGCGACGAGGTGGCCCGTGCGTGGATCGATGCGTTCGCGCGCGACGCGCACGCGACGCTGTCGGTCGATGCGTGGCTCGCGGCGCGCTGGTCCGCGCCGTTCCGCCACCTGTGGATGGGCCGCGTCGACGGGCGCGAGCCGGTGTATGCGGCGCTGGCGATTCCCGGCCGGGTCGACGCGTCGAATCTCGCGTCGCTCGAGGCGCTCGCGCGACGCGTTCCCGGCGTCACGTTCGTCGACAAGGCCGCAAGCGTGTCCAGCCTGTTCGGCGCCTATCGCGTCGACAGCGCGCTGTGGCTGGCCGGTGCGCTCGTCGTGGTCGCCGCGCTGCTGAGCTGGCGCTATGGCGTGCGCGGTGGCATCGCGACGACGCTCCCGGTCGTGTTCGCGATCGGTCTCGCGCTCGCGGTGTTCGGCTACCTGCGCGTGCCGTTGACGCTGTTCAACTGGCTCGCGCTGATGCTGGTGCTCGGCGTCGGCGCGAATTACGCGGTGTTCCTGCGCGAAGGCTGCCTGCGCGACGCCGCCGATCTCGGCGCAGTGTGGTGCGGCGTGCTGCTGTCCGCCGCGACCACGCTGTTGTCGTTCGGGATGCTCGGCGCGAGCGCGATGCCCGCGCTGCGCAGCTTCGGCACGACGCTCGCGCTGGGGATCGTGTTCTCGGTGCTGTTCGCGCCGCTCGCCACCCCCACTCGCAAGGAACGCGCGTGATGAAACAGGACGCGGTTTTTCTGCACGCGCTCGGCATGGTCAATGCGCTCGGCGGCAACGTCGACGAGATCGCCGGCGCATTGCGCGACGGTGTGTCGCCGGGCATGGGGCATGCGCCCGCGGACGGCGGCGAGGCATTTGCCGGGCGCGTCCTGACGGCGCTGGACAGCGCGCCGCCCGATGCGCTCGCGCATTTCGACTGCCGCAACAACCGCCTGCTGCTGGCGGCGCTCGCGCAGGTGTCGTCCGTCGTCGAGGCGGCCGTGGCCCGTTACGGAGCGGCCCGCGTCGGGGTCGTGATCGGCACCAGCACATCGGGGATCCGGGCGGCCGAGGAGGCGTTCGCGCATCGCGCGGCCACCGGCGCGATGCCGGCCGCGTTCGATTACCGGCAAATGGAGATCGGCACGGCGGCGCCGTTCGTGAAGGCGGCGCTCGGCCTGGCCGGGCCGGCCTACACGTTGTCGACGGCCTGCACGTCGAGCGCGAAGGCGTTTGCCGCCGCGCGCCGCCTGCTGCGGCTGCGGATCTGCGACGCCGTGTTGGTCGGCGGCGCGGATTCGCTCTGCGAGCTGACGATGCAGGGTTTCGCGTCGCTCGAATCGGTCAGCGCGACGCGCACCAATCCGATGAGCCGCAACCGGTGCGGGATCAACATCGGCGAAGGGGCGGCGGTGTTCGTGATGAGCCGCGAAGAGGGTGAGATCCGGCTGGCGGGCGTGGGCGAATCGAGCGACGCGTATCACATTTCCGCGCCGGATCCGGACGGGCGCGGCGCGGAGGCGGCGCTGCGCGAGGCGATCGCCGATGCGGGCGTGACGCCGTCGGCGATCGGCTACGTGAACCTGCACGCGACCGCCACGCGCCACAACGACGCGATGGAAGCGCACGTGATGGCGCGCGTGTTTCCGGACGGCGTGCCCGCGAGCGGCACCAAGCCGCTCACGGGGCACACGCTCGGGGCAGCCGGCGCGACCGAGCTGGCGTTTGCCTGGCTGACGCTCGCGCGCGGCATCGCGCTGCCGATTCATGTGTGGGACGGCGACGCGGATCCGGCGCTTGCGCCGCTCGATCTGGTTCAGACGTCGCGCCGCCTGGGCGGCGACGGACGGGGGCAATACGCGATGAGCAATTCGTTCGCATTTGGCGGCAGCAATGCCAGCCTGGTTCTGGGGCGCTGACATGCAGACCGTTTCAATGACTCAAGCCGCGCCGGCGCCCGCGGAGATTCCCGTGTGCGACGTGCTCGACGTGTTGCCGCATCGCGGCACGATGCTGATGCTCGAGGCGATCGAGCGTTGCACGGAACAGGCGATCGACGTGCGTGCGACGGTGCGCGCCGACGCGTGGTACGCGGACGGCGACGGCGCGATGCCGGCCTGGATCGGCGTCGAGCTGATGGCGCAGGCGATCGCCGCGCACGTCGGCCTGCTGGCGATGCGGGCGGGCGGCCGCGCGCGGCCCGGCGTGCTGCTCGGCACGAGCGGCTACAAGGCGCATCGCCCGGCGTTCGACGCCGGCGCGACGTTGCGGATCGCCGCGCACGAATTGCTGCGCAGCGAAGCGGGGCACGGCGCCTACGAATGCACGATCCATATCGGCGACACCTGCTGCGCCGAAGCCGTCGTCAAGGTGTATCAGCCGGACGATTTTCAGACATTCATCGAAGGGAGCTTCAATTCATGATTCGGCGAGTTCTCGTGACGGGCGCGAGCCGCGGCATCGGCCGTGCCGTCGCGCTGCGTCTGGCGGCCGACGGTTTTGCCGTGACGGTCCATTGCCGCAGCGGCCGCGCCGAAGCGCAGGCGGTTGCCGACGCGATCGTGCAGCAGGGCGGCACGGCGAGCGTCCTGCAGTTCGACGTGCGCGAGCGCGCGGCATGCCGCCAGTTGCTCGAGGCCGACGTCGACGCGCACGGCGCCTATTACGGCATCGTCTGCAGCGCGGGCGTGACGCGCGACGGCGCATTTCCGGCGCTGTCCGACGAGGACTGGGACGTCGTGATCGAAACCGGCCTGGACGGCTTCTACAACGTCGTCCACCCGCTGACGATGCCGATGGTCCGGCTGCGCAACGGCGGCCGCATCGTGACGATCGCATCGGTGTCCGGCGTGATGGGCAATCGCGGGCAGGTCAACTACAGCGCCGCGAAGGCGGGCCTGATCGGCGCGACCAAGGCGCTTGCCGTCGAACTCGCGTCGCGCGGCATCACGGTCAATTGCGTGGCGCCCGGCCTCGTCGATACGGGCATGCTCGACGACGTGCCGCTCGAGCAGGCGCTGAAGACGGTGCCGATGGGGCGGGTCGGCCGGCCCGAGGAAATCGCGTCGGTGGTCGGCTTCCTGATGTCGGATGCCGCGTCGTACATCACCCGGCAAGTGGTCGGGGTCAACGGCGGGATGGTGTGATGAAGCGGGTCGTCGTAACGGGAATGGGCGGCGTGACCGCCTTCGGCGAGACATGGCCGGACATCGACGCGCGCCTGAAGGCCGCGGGCAACGCGGTGCGGCGCATGCCGGAATGGGATCGCTACGAGTCGCTGCACACGCGGCTCGCCTGCCCGCTGCAGGGCTTCACGCCGCCCGCGCATTATCCGCGCAAGAAGACGCGCTCGATGGGGCCGGTATCGATGTATGCGGTGCGGGCGAGCGAGCTGGCGCTCGCCGATGCCGGGCTCGCGGACGACGCATCGATCAAGGACGGCCGCATGGGCGTCGCGTACGGCTCGTCGTCGGGGTCGGTCGAGCCGATTCGCGCGTTCGGCGCGATGGTCGAGACCGGTTCGATGCGCGACGTGACGTCGAACAGCTACGTGCAGATGATGCCGCACACGACGGCGGTCAACGTCAGCCTGTTCTGGGATCTCAAGGGCCGCGTCGTGCCCGCGTCGTCCGCGTGCGCGTCGGGCAGCCAGGCGATCGGCTTTGCGTACGAGGCGATCGCTTCCGGCAAGCAGGCGCTGATGCTCGCGGGCGGCGCCGAGGAATTGTCCGGCCCGGCGGTCGCCGTGTTCGACACGCTGTACGCGACCAGCACGCGCAACGACGCCGCCACGTTGACGCCGCGGCCGTTCGACGTCGACCGCGACGGGCTCGTGATCGGCGAGGGCGCGGCGACGCTGGTGCTCGAGGAGTACGAGCATGCGCGCGCGCGCGGCGCGACGATTCACGCGGAAGTGGCCGGCTTCGGCTGCAATTCGGACGGCGCGCACATCACGCAGCCCACTGCCGAGACGATGGCGGTCGCGATGCGGCTCGCGCTGCGCGATGCCGGGCTCGACCCGTCGGCGATCGCGTATGTCAACGCGCACGGCACGTCGACCGAGCGCGGCGACGTGGCCGAGAGCCATGCGACGCATGCGGTGTTCGGCGAACGCATGCCGATCAGCTCGCTGAAGAGCTATGTCGGGCACACGCTCGGCGCATGCGGCGCACTCGAGGCGTGGTGGACGATCGAGATGATGAAGCGCAACTGGTATGCGCCGACGCTCAACCTGTCGACCGTCGATCCGGCGTGCGCCGCGCTCGACTACATCGTCGGCGCGGGCCGCGTGATCGACGCGGAATTCGTGATGAGCAACAACTTCGCGTTCGGCGGGATCAATACGTCGCTGATCTTCCGGCGGGCGGGCGCGTGACGCGCGATTCGGGCGCACCGTCGCGCGTCGTCGTCACGGGGCTCGGCATCGTGTCGTGTCTCGGCAATGCGCTCGGCGACGTGTCGGGCGCGCTGCGCGACGGCCGCTCGGCCGTGCGCCGCGTCGACGCGTGGCAGGCGCGCGGCTTTCGCAGCCAGGTCGCCGGCGTCGCGTCGGTCGATGCGGAGCCGCCGTTCGCACGCAAGCACGAGCGCTTCATGGGTGACACCGCGCGCTTCGCCGCGCATGCGGCCGCGAAGGCGGTTGCCGACGCCGGCCTCGACCCGGCCGCGCTGCGCTCGCCGCGGGCCGGCGCGATCGTCGGCTCCGGCATCGGCTCGATCGGCGCATACGACGACGCGATGGCGATCGCGACCACGCGCGGCGTCGACCGGACGCCGCCCTACGTGGTGCCCAAGGCGATGAGCAGCACCGCGTCGGCCTGCGTCGCGCAACTGTTCGGTATCGAGGGCGTGGCCTATTCGCCGTCGTCGGCCTGCACGAGTTCGACGCTCGCGATCGGGCAGGCGCTGCAGCTGATTCGCGCGGGCATCCAGGATGTGGTGCTGGCGGGCGGCAGCGAGGCGCTGCACGACAACATGACGCTGATGTTCGACGCGATGGGCGCGTTGTCGGCGGGATTCAACGATTGTCCCGAGCGTGCGTCGCGGCCGTATGGCGTCGGTCGAGACGGCTTCGTGATCGCGTCGGGCGCCGGCATCCTCGTGCTCGAGTCGCTCGATCATGCGATGACGCGCGGTGCGCGCATCTACGCGGAGCTGACCGGTTTCGGCCAATGCACCGACAACGCGGGCATGGCGACGCCGCACGCGCCGGGCATCGCGCGCGCGATGCGCGCAACGCTGGAGGACGCGCGGTGTGTGCCGGACTACGTGAATACGCACGCGCCGTCGACGCCGCTTGGCGATGTCGAGGAGTTGAAGGCGCTGTCGGCCGTGTTCGGTGGCGACGTGCCGGCCTTTTCGTCGACGAAGGCGATGACCGGCCATCCGCTCGGCGCGAGCGGCGTGCACGAGGCGATCTACACGATCCTGATGATGCGCGACGGCTTCGTCGCGGGCACGGCCGTCGACGGTGCGCTGGATCCGGCGGCAATGGGCCTGCCGCTCGTGCGGACGTCACGCGAAGCGCGGATCGAACGCGCGTTGTCGGTTTCGTTCGGCTTCGGGGGCAGTTGTACGGGTTTGATGCTGGACGCCTGGAAGGGCGGTTGAGATCGACGTGACCTAGAGAGGGAGGTGAGAACGATGAAGCACAAAGGACATCTGGCAGGCGCACTGATGATGGCGGCGATGCTCGCGGGATGCGGCACCGTCGTCCGTACGCTGCCGTTGCCGCCGTCCGCGACGGCGGCCGACGCAACGGGCGTGACGCTGTATTTCGGTTCGCAGGCGCATCCGGCGGTGAAGACCGCGTTCGGCGAGCGTTCCGAATCCGTGCGGGTCAAGCGCGCCACCGAGGCGGAACAGCCGACCTGCGAGCTGGCGCTTGGCGAGGCGTTGGGCCATCTGCGCGACTATGCGAAGCGGCGCGGCGCGAATGCGGTCGTCGATGTCAAGACGCGGTTTCACGACAACCGTTCCGATTCGCCGACCAGCTACACGTGCGGCGTGAGCGGCAGCGCGGGCGCGATCGCGGTGTCGGGCAACGTGGTGCTGCTCGACGTGCAATAACGGCGCGGCGCCTGCTCGGGCCAACGGGCGCGCGTCACGCGACGCTCGCGGGCAGGCATCGTTCAGGCGGATTTGCGGGCGGCGACGTTGACGAGCGTCTCGCGGCGCTTGCCCGGTTGCGGCCGGTAGAGGCCGATCCGCTCGAGCAGGCCGAAGTCCTTGGCGCGGCTCCACCACAAATACGGTAACGAGACGTTTCGGTTCTCGAACGAAAAGCCGGATTCGCGCAACATGGCGAGATAGCCGTTGGCGCTCTTCTGCACGTGCATCGGGTGCCGGAACAGCAGGCGGATGACCCACGACTTGATGTACGCGTCCGTCGATTCGGCGAACAGCAGCAACCCGTTCGGCTTGAGGACGCGCCGGAATTCGGCGAGGGCCTGCTCCTGTTCGACGAGATGGTGGAAGGTCTGATGGCAGAACACGATGTCGACGCTCGCGTCGGCAAGCGGCAGGCGCGCGCAATCGGCGTCGTGCAATTCGACCGCGGCGTCGCAGCGGCCGGCCGCGTCCGACGCGCAGGCGAGCGATTCGCGATGGCAGTCGATGCCGATGATCTTGCCCGGTGCGAAGGCCTCGTGCAGCAGCCGGAACGATTTCCCCTGGCCGCAGCCGGCGTCGAGAATGACCGGCGCGGGCGGCAGCGGGGTCGTGACGAGGCGCTTCAGGTCGTTGATGGCGACGCGCAGCACGTGATGTTCCCAGGTGTGCGTGCGCAGGAACCACACGCCGAATGCGGTTTCCGGAACAAACGTTGCGGCGTGCGTGCGGGAAGACGACATAGGCCCTTCGTTGGTATGCGTTATTTGTCGGGCGATCATTGTAAATGGCATCGCGCGGGCGCGCGTGGAAGTTCAACATACCCAATTACTCGAAACGGGCAACACGAGCATGAATCACATGAATTCCGACCAGGTCAGCGTCGACGTCGCGATCATCGGAGCCGGCCCGGCCGGCGCAGTCGCTGCCGGATTGCTGCGCAAGTCGGGCCGGTCGGTGCTCGTCCTCGAGCGTCAGCACTTTCCGCGCTTTTCCATCGGCGAAAGCCTGTTGCCGCAGAGCATGCGCTACCTGGAAGAGGCGGGCATGCTGCAGGCGGTCGTCGAAGCGGGTTTCCAGTTCAAGAGCGGTGCCTATTTCGTGCATCGCGAACGGATGTCGTCGTTCGATTTTCGCGACAAATTCTCGGCGGGCTGGGGCACCACGTATCAGGTGGAGCGCGCGGTGTTCGACGACGTATTGATCCGGTGCGCGATGCAGCAGGGCGCCGACGTGCGTTTCGGCCACGCGGTGCGCGCGTTCGTGCCGGGTGCGCGACCGCAGCTGGAGGTCGTCGGCGAAGGCGGTGATGCCTATCGGGTGGAGGCGGGCTTCGTGCTGGACGCGAGCGGGTTCGGCCGCGTGCTGCCGCGTCTGCTCGACCTCGAGGCACCGACCCGCATGCCGACGCGGGCGGCGCTCTTCACGCACGTCGAGGATCGCCTGCCCGCCGGTTCGACCGACCGGAACAAGATCTGCATCGCGGTGCATCCGGCGCGCCGCGACGTGTGGTTCTGGATGATTCCGCTCACGAATGGACGCTCGTCGGTCGGCTGTGTCGCGGAAGCCGCGTTTCTCGACGTGCCGGAAGGCCAGCGCGACGCGCGGCTGCGCGAATTGCTGCAGACGGAGCCGACGCTCGCCCGCCTCGTCGGCGACAAGCCTTTCGTGATGCCGGTGCGCCACATCGGCGGCTATGCGGCGAACGTCGAGCGCCTGCATGGCGAGGGCTATGCGCTGCTCGGTAACGCCGGCGAGTTTCTCGATCCGATTTTCTCGTCGGGCGTCACGATCGCGCTTCGCTCGTCGCAGCTGGCGGTTCAGGCGCTCGAGCGTCAGTGGCGCGGCGAGACGGTCGACTGGCAGCGCGATTACGATGCCGCGCTGCGCAAGGGCATCGATACGTTCCGCGCATTCGTCGAACGATGGTATTCGGGGGAACTGCAGGACGTCGTTTTCCATGAAGAGAAATCGCCGGAGGTGAAGCGCATGGTGTGTGCGATCCTCGCCGGCTACGCGTGGGACGAAGCGAATCCGTTCGTGCGGGATCCGGGGCGGCGTCTCGATGTGCTGGCTGAGTTTTGCCGTTCCGGCGTGCAGGATTGAGTCGGGCGGTGGAGGCGGCGTGCGGTCGGATCTGACCTGCCCCCTGCAAACAGGGCCAGCCGGAGTCTAGTAAAGTTCGTTTTCGGAGAAGAAGACGAACATGAAGAAGCGCTTTACGGAACAGCAAATCATCGTGTTTCTGAAGGAAGCCGAGGCCGGTATGCCGGTCAAGGAACTGTGCAGGAAGCACGGGTTCAGTGACGCGTCGTTCTACACCTGGCGTGCGAAGTTCGGCGGCATGGACGTGTCGGAAGCCCGCCGGCTGAAGGACCTCGAGGTGGAGAATGCCCGGTTGAAGAAACTGCTGGCCGAAGCAATGCTCGATATGGAAGCGTTGAAGGTCGTCGTCATGGGAAAGCCCTGAGCCCACAAGCCAAGCGCGAAGCGGTGGCGGCGATTCGGGAGAAGGTCAACATCTCTGAACGCCGCGCCTGCCGGCTTGTCGGGCTTTCTCGCAGCGTGTTGCATTACGACGCGAAGCCGAACCACGAGAACGAGGTGCTAGCGGCGCGTCTGGTGGAACTGGCGCACGAACGTCGTCGGTTCGGCTACCGCCGGTTGCACGCCCTGGTGGAACGCGAAGGCACATACGCCAATCACAAACGCGTCTATCGCCTGTACCGTGAGGCAGGACTGGCTGTGCGGCGCCGTCGCAAACGCCACGGCGTAATGATTGAGCGCGAGCAACTGGCGTTGCCCGGCGCACCCAACGAAGTCTGGTCAATCGACTTCGTGATGGATGCGCTTGCCAACGGCCGGCGCTTGAAGTGCCTGACCGTCGTCGATGATTTCGCGAAAGAGGCGGTCGACATCGTCGTCGACCAAGGCATCTCCGCCTTGTACGTCGCTCGGGCATTGGACCGTGCCGCTCGCTTCCGTGGCTATCCCAAGGCGGTGCGCACAGACCAGGGCCGCGAATTCACGAGCCGCGCGCTCGACCAATGGGCGTATGCGAATGGCGTCACCTTGAAGTTGATTCAGGCGGGAAAACCAACGCAGAATGCGTACATCGAATCGTTCAACGGCAAGTTCCGCGACGAATGCCTTAACGAGCACTGGTTCACGACGTTGGCCCACGCTCGGGCGGTCATCGCGGCATGGCGCCAGGACTACAACGAACAAAGACCTCACAGCGCGCTGAACGACCTTTCGCCATCAGAATTTGCGGCGAAACATCGGGCAACAGCGGATGCTCCTGCCGCTTTCCAGGAGCTGGTTTAAAGGGACTTTGCTAGAAGCCCATTGGCCCTACTGACGGGGGCAGGTCAACCTTTAGCTCGATCCCCCGCATCGCTAGGCAGCAGGGCTTCAATTTCTGTCAAGCCGGCACATATTTCTCAGACTTAGATAAAATCGCGCGAGCGACTTGCTGTCGCGAATGGCTGACCGTCACTTTGTGTCACTTTCTTGACGGTCGAACCTGAGAGAGATAACGAAAATGGATATCAGACCGTCCGCACTCGGGGACTTGAAGGCACGCGACCTCTACGAGGCGATCAGTAAGGGCGTTTTGCAGCAGGGGCGGTTGTTGATGCTGAATACGCCGCTCGGCGAGAATGCGCTGGTGCCGTTACGTGCGCGCGGATCGGCCAGAATTGGGCGTGACTACTCGTACACGATCGACGTTGCGTCGACGCGTGATGATACTGCGCTGCTATCGCTGATGCACCAGCCTGTCACCCTACAGATTCAGCAAGTCACGGCCCCCTTTGCGGTTCCCGTCTATCGTCCGATCCACGGCTTCGTGCATCGGGTCGCCTATTTGGGCGGAAACGGGGGCCTTTCGACATACCAGATCGAGTTTTCATCGGCGCTGGTCTTCCTTGAGAAAACCCACAACGAAGAAGGCTGGCTCGAGAAAGACGCTCGCGAGATCATCTCCGACGTGCTCGATCGGTATCCACAGCTACGCGGACAGTACCGTTTCGCGCTGTCGTCCGATCCTGCCAAGCGTTCGTGGTGCAGGCAGAGCGAATCCGATCTTCACTTTGTGAACCGCTTGGCTGAGGCCGAGGGCTGGTATTTCTACTGGGTCCACGAAAACGTTAGCGAAGGTGACGCGCCCAAGACGACGCTCGTCATCGTTGACCGCGTCTCGACCCTTCCCGATGCCAAGTCAGTTGAGTTCATTCGGGCGAACGACAGCAACGAATCTGATGGCTTCGCCCATTGGGCCGCAGTGCAGACGATGCAGAGCACGCGTTACATGTCACGCGCGTTTGACTACAAGCGGCCCACTTCCGATTTTCAGGTCGAGAGCGGGCTCGCCGCGACGAGCTATGTCACGGAGGAGCGCCGCCAGAAAGCTGAGCATAGCGTTCCTGATGCGCCGATGACGGTCTACGAATCGACGGCTTACGGCTATTCCAGCTCAGACACGGGTGAGGTGCGAGCGCGACGGCGAGTGGAGATATGGGATGCAAGTGCAAGCCGATATTTCGGCGTAGGCGGTGTGCGGTGGCTGGATGCCGGTTTGCGGTTCGTCTTGAACGGTCATCCCCGCCACGAGGACGGCGATTCGAAGAAGCGAGAGTTTCTGGTGGTCGAGGCGCGTTGGTTCATCGAGAACAACGTCCCGATCGGCCAGCAGACGGCCGAGTTTCCGCAAAGTCTTCGTGCAACGCTGGCCGAGCAACAGGCGATTCATCGTGAGCGGTTCAAGACGCCTGGACATGAGGCGGATGGTTCGGCCGGATTTTTCGTGCTCGAAGTCGAGGCGCAACCCACGGCTGTTGAATACCGGAGTCCGTTGGATCATCCGAAGCCGGTCATGTCGATCGAACACGCGCTTGTCGTGACCCCGGATGGCGCGGAAGCGTGGACCAACGACCGAAACCAGATCAGGGTGCATTTCGCGTGGGATCGCAAGAATCCACCGGACGCCTTCAATTCCTCACCTTTGCTGTCGTCGCTTCAATCCGATACCGGGAACGGTTATGGAGCGGTTCACGTTCCGAGGGCGCGGGAATGGGTCATCGTCGGCTACTGGAACGGCGACTGTGACAAGCCGTTCGTGTTGGGGCGAATCAATGGCGGGACGACCCCTTCCCAATGGCATTCGAACGCATTACTGTCCGGGTTCAAGTCGGAAGGGTTCGGCAAAACAGGCGCCTACAACTCGTTCGTCCATGATGATTCCACGAATCAAAGCGGGACGCGGCTGGTCAGCTATACGGGCAAGAGCTATGCGGCCCTGACGCAGGGCTACCTGATCAAGCATGACGGCAACACGCGAGGGCAGTATCTGGGGGCCGGTTTCATCTTGCACGCCGACGAGTTCGGTGCGGTTCGTGCCAGCAAGGGGCTGTCCATCAGTGCGCACTCGAAATCCTACGACGACGAGCAGATGGGCGTGGACGAGGCGCGATCGCAGTTGCAGCAGGCGGGAATGCTGGTCGAGTCGTTGTCCAGCGCAAGCACGACCGCTCAGGCGGAATCGCTGCAAACCGGACAGGATGCGCTCAAGGCGCTGTCGAAGGACATCCAGCACCCGGTATCGGGCGATACGTCAGGTGGGGTGACGGCAGGCGGTGGTACTGGTAGCGCCAACGGATTTGCGCAGCCGAACATCTTGGTATCGACGCCGAAGGACATCGCACTGATCGCGGACAGCTCGACGCATATCGTCGCTGAGAAAGAGGTCAACGTCGTCAGTAACGAGAACACGTACATTGCGACCGGCAAGTCGTTTGTCGTGGCGGCCGCGGAAAAGGTGAGCTTCTTCGCGCAGAAACTCGGCGCGTTCTTTGTGACGGCGAAAGGCCCGATCAAGCTGTCGGCCAACACGGACGACGTGAACGTCAACGCGGGGAAAGACGTGACCGTGAAGGCCAAGCGCATTGTGCTTGATGCTGATGAAATCATCATCAAAGCTGGCGGCTCGTACACGAGGTGGGTTGCCGCTGGCATCGAGGATGGCACGCAAGGCCCGCGAACGATCAAATCGGCGTCGCTCAGCCGTCAGGGGCCGAGTTCGATTGCGCAGCATATGAACAGCCTGCCGCAGGCCAAGTTTAATGATCCGTATGTGCTGCGCGATCGCATCACGGGCGAGGTGCTGAAAAACCACCCGTACGAATTGATCCGCGGGGACGGCACACGCCTCAGCGGGATGACGAACGAGCTGGGGCACGTGGCCGAGCAGAAGAGCGAGGATGTCGAGGGGCTGGCGCTGCGTGCATTGCGGCCGACACCCAAAGGCCCTACGGCATGATCCCGATAACCGATGGTCGAATCTGAAGAACGATGATGAGCGAAAACACAGATCAATCCGGCGGTGGATCGCCGTTCAGTGACGATGGCGAGAACGAGGTGGTACGGCAGGCCGGACGTCCGGACAAGGACGGGGCGTCGGTCGGACATTTTACGTTGACGCCGGCGAGTGATACGCGCCCCAAGGAACTGCTGTGTGACGTCCGGCCGATTATTCCGGTGATCTTCCTGCCAGGCGTGATGGGCTCGCCGTTGGTGAACACCGAGACTGGCGACGAGATGTTCTTTGCACCGGAGACGGACGGCCTGTTTGGGAAGGCCGGCGCGTTGCCAGCACTGATCGGCATGTGGTTCAAGGGCGCGTCTACCCGAGAAAGGAAGTTCGACCCCACTCTGGCAGCCGTCACGCCGTACGGGCCAGTCAGTGCTGGCAAACACGAGGAGGATGACGAGCCAGACCAGTATGTGGACGAAAAGGAAGCCGTTCGGCGGGGGTGGGGCTCAGTGTACCGGTCGAGCTATCAGCCGATGTTGGCATGGCTGCAAGAGCAATTGAACGAGCCTATGCATCTGGGGAGGCATCAAGGCCCCTGGATTCACGGCGACCCTGATGGTGAGAAGTGGGCGCTTAAACCACTGCTGGACACCGAGCCGGCGGACTATGGGGCGATCGACGCCGGCGCGCAACACCGGGGGAAAGCGATTACGAGAGATTCGGAGGTGTTCAAGCACTTCATGAAATTCCAGTACCGGGTGTATGCGATTGGCTACAACTGGCTGCAATCGAATGAGAAGTCCGCGCAGGACGTGATCAATGGCACGAATTTCAAGGACAAGAAGAGCGGTAAGGTCACGCGACTGATGGGAATCAAGGAGATCATCGAAGAGAACCACAGCGGCAAGGCGATTATCCTCACGCACTCGATGGGCGGGCTGGTTGCTCGGATGGCGATTGCCATACACGGGGCAGGGAGCATGTTGCACGGAGTCTTCCACAACGTGCTGCCAGCGACCGGGGCACCCATTGCTGCGAAGCGGTTCCGTACCGGTGGCGGAAGCGAGGGTTCGATAGACGGTTTCATCAATGGCGCCCTGCTCGGGAGTAATGCAAATGAATTCGTGGCGGTGGCCGCGAACGCCCCGGGGGCGCTTGAGTTGTTGCCGATGCCTGATTACCACAACGGCGAAGCATGGTGGATTTTTGCACGGCTCGATGGCACTCCCGTTATGGAGTTTCCGAAAGATGGGAGCGCGTACACGCAGATATATACCAATTCGAAATGGTACGGCCTGGTGCCAGAGCAGTCGATATCGCTGCTCGACCCGGCAGGGATCATCCAGGCACGACTCGACGCCAACCCAATAAAGTCCACCGTTTCTGAGAATTTCAATAAGGTAATGAAAAAGGTGGTTGAGAATCAAACCAATATAAAGTACGCCTACCACGATAATACGTATGTGGCTTACGGGGACGGGGAGTTGAAACCCAAGGGCGAAACTGAATCGGGCGACAACCATGGCAAACCCACAATCGAGAATGGCAAGAAGCTGACCGATCTGTTGGCATGGGGCACGGTGATCTGGAAGGGAAACGTGCCCGCTGGGGTGACGGCGGAAGAACTTGGCGCTGCGCGGTTTTTGCACGATACGCACAGCGGCACGCTACGCGTGCAATTGGATTCGCGCAACGTCACCATCGAATTCGAGGTTCAGAAACAGCCTAAATTGCCGCCTGGCAGCAAAGTCACTGTTCCTAAGAAAAACGGCATCATCCCAGGTGATGGCACCGTGCCAGTTTGGTCGGCCGAAGCTCCTGCGTATGGCGTGAATGGTGGAGCGGCCCACGGTGTACAAGTGGTATTTGACCAAGGGGGCTACGTGCATCAGGAAAGCTACAACCATCCGTGGACTCGCTGGGCGTTGCTCTACAGTATCGTGCAGATCGCACAAGATGCGAAGGAGCCGCAATGCTGACACGTATTGGACGATTGCTGTTTTTTGTAGCGGGCATCTGCGCCTGTTCGATCACTTTTTCCGTGGAACCGACGATGACGAATCCTCTGCTGTCCAAGCCGCGCCCGTGGTGTGTCGGGCGCTTCGTGTTCAATCGACCTGCGACGAGCGAACTCACGAATCAGCGATATGGGTTTTGGGGGGATAAGCTGGAGACGCAGCACAATGTTGCTATTGCTACATATCAGACAAAAGTCGGAGGTTTGGAAAAAAAATTAAAAACAGAAAAAAGAATCGACCCCGGAAATAATAATAACAAATTGAATCACGTGTGGCTGGAGAGAGAGATTTCTCCCAGAGCAAATGCAAAGGTATTTGCTTACGTAGATGCGTATACGGAAGGCGTAAAATTACCTTTCGATACGGAGGGTTATATCTACGAAAGCAACACGTTATTCCATACAACCGGGTCATTTGGTTCAACCGGTTTGGACAAGTTTGAACCTGTTTACACGGACCTCTATCGGCGCATCAAGGCACGCGACAATTGGTCGGTGCCGACCGAATCGGGGTTCTGCTTTGACGGCGGCATAGCCACGGGCTCGTCCACTTTCTCCGAGGAGGTCAGCCAGTCGTTCGCGTTGATGCCGGGGCGGCCAGCGCTGCTCGTGATCCAGATGCGCGAATCGGTAACGGCCGACCAGAAATCGCCGTTGACCAAGACGTTGCCTGATCTGCGCGCGAAGATGGATCAGATATCGAGCGGGAGCTATCGCATTCTGCGGCAGGGCAAGCGCACAGTGGCCGGGATGGATGCTGAGGAAGTGCTGTTCGCGTTGAAGGAAGGCGAGATTACCTCGTACCGTTTCTATCTGCTTGCGCCGGGCGATCCGAGCACGTTGGCGAAGCCACATACGGCGATTCAATTGCTCTTGGGCGCTCCCAGTCCAGACCTGTCTCCCGACCAGGCCAGCTCGCCGGTGGACGAGGCCGGTGCGCTGCAAACGTGGGACACACTGCTGAACAGTCTGCGATTGCGGCCTGGCGCAGTCTGAGCGGGGGCGACATGCGACGCTACGATATCGTGAAGGGTGACACGACGACCGTCGGAGGTATCGTGCAGGGTGGTGACGGACAAGACATTCTGCACGACCGCGAACAAGCGTATGAACATGATCCAGTGTGGTGCCCGGTGTGCAAGACACTCGGCGTGATTGAGTGCGACGGACCACGTCATTCGAGCACCGGACCGGATGGTCGACAGTCGGCGTTAAGTGACGACCTCTGTCGGTGCGCATGTCCAACGCCGCCGAAGCTGGTGGCGTCACAGTCGGTATCGTATATCGAGGTCTAAGCGGCAGAGAACAACATGTTCCGAAAGATGGCGAATGAAGTTGTACTGCTGGTGCTGGTAGTAAGCGTGTCGGAGAACGCTTCGACCGAAATATTGAACGGCAACATGTAGTTCTCCGCACCCAACACTGCGCAGATATCGTGATGCCAGACGCGCCCCTACTTTTAGTTTATTGGTAGCGAGACCTTGTTTACGTGACGACCCGTGACGACCCGTGACGACCCGTGACGACCCGTGACGACCCGTGACGACCCGTGACGACCCGTGACGAACGTTTCGAACTGCTTCGGGCTTACCTTGCTGACGCGGGTTTTGTATTGCTCGACCGCAAGTGGCATACCGCGCATCATCAATATCGATTTCGGTGCGCGGACAAGCACGTTTCCTCGATGTCCGGAGCGAGTTTTATGCTCAGGGTACGCGGACGCGGCGGGCCATTAACATGTCATCAGTGCTGGATTAGGCAAACCCTGATCCGTATTTACGACATCGCCCATCAAGCAGGCGGTCAGTGTCTGAGTAAGCGGTATCGCGGGAGAAGTGCGCGTTACCGCTTTATCTGTGCTGCAAGTCACAAATTCGAAGCCACGGCCGCTTCGGTCTTGGATGGTCACTAGTGCGCCAAGTGCTCAACCGAACGACGATCCGAGCGGCGTCGATATCAAGGTGGGTTGAAGCCAATACAGGATCGTGCGCAAGAGCGCGGCGGCGAGTGCTTGTCGATCGTCTATAACGGCCGCATGGCGAAGTATCGATTCCGATGCGGACAGGGGCATGAATGGGAGGCCGCAGGCTACGACATCTTGCGCAAGGCGTGGTGCCACGAATGCTTTGTCGACGGGCGGAGAATGCCAGGCGGACTCGCGAAGCTACAAGAGAAGGCGGCAGATGTCTCGCATCCCAATATCAACGTATTCAGGCTCGTTACCCATTTCAGTGTGAACGGGGGCACGAGTGGACGGCGTGGGGTACGCAAATCTTGAAGGGACACTGGTGTCCGACATGTCGCACGGAAGATAGGCAGCGGCAGGGCATTCTCCACCTCGAGGTCCTTCAGCCGGCGGGCTTCCGACACGTCCATGCCGCCGAACTTCGCACGCCAGGTGTAGAACGATGCGTCACTGAACCCGTGCTTCCTGCACAGTTCCTTGACCGGCATACCGGCCTCGGCTTCCTTCAGAAACCTGATGATTTGCTGTTCCGTAAAGCGCTTCTTCATGTTCGTCTTCTTCTCCGAAAACGAACTTTACTAGACTCCGGCTGGCCCTGTTTTCAGGGGGGGGCAGGTCACTTCGACCGTATTGCATGCGAAGAGCCATGCCAATTTGTTGTTCTTGTCGTGGATTCGAGAACGGTCGACGAGCTTGGCAAATCCATTGTTCGGGTTCGCCAGAACGTTGATTCCCCATTCCTTACGGACATAATCTTTGATGGGGTAGGCGAAGTGTCGTGGGTGCCGTTGACTGTAGGCCCTGTAATTTACATCCTGCTTTTCTGGCGCTGGGTCCGTATAGGGCAGGAGCGAATCCATTGGGAAGGGAGTCGCGGGGACGTCTGCATAGAGCGGGCGCAGGAGGTCGAATTCCTGTGCATACTCGTCGCTTCGTCGCAGGAACTCCCAAGACCAGATGGATGGGTCAAGCAGATCGGCGCGAGGGTATTGACTTTCGTCGCGCCAGTCGGCACTGGCAACGAATAGGGAATGCTGGACGGGGATCGGAGCGTCGGCCATCTTCACGGTCCCTCTATGGAAATCGCTCCAGATGGTAGCAATAGCTCAGCCACGCGCCAAAGAAAAAGGGGTTAGCATCAGCTAACCCCTTGATTTCCTTGGTCGGAGCGATAGGATTCGAACCTACGACCCTCTGATCCCAAATCAGATGCGCTACCAGGCTGCGCTACGCTCCGACGAGCCAAAGATTCTATCGTCAAATCGCGCACCGGGTCAATCGTACGATGCAAAATTGCGCGGGGGGCACGCAGGAATCGAACGCGGATCGAACACGGACAACGGAGACGACCATGATGAACCTGATCCTGTGGCGCCATGCGGAGGCGGAAGACTATGCGGCGAACGACCTCGCGCGGCAGTTGACCGTGCGCGGGCGCAAGGACGCGCAGGCGATGGCGAAGTGGCTGCGCAACCGGCTCGAAAGCAACAGCGTGATCCTCGCGAGCCCCGCGGCGCGCACCGTGCAGACCGTCGAGGCGCTGACCGACCAGTACCGCACCGTCGACGCGCTCGCGCCCGGCGCGGACGTCGACGACGTGCTGGCGGCCGCCGGCTGGCCGGACGGCATCGCGCCGACGGTCGTGATCGTCGGCCACCAGCCGACGCTCGGCAGCGTTGCGGCGCGGCTGGTCGCGGGCGGGGACGACAGCTGGAGCGTCAAGAAAGGCGGTATCGTATGGCTCGCGAGCCGCTCACGGGACGGCAACCGGCAGGCCGTGCTGCGCGCCGTTTTGACGCCGGATCTGGTCTGATGGAATTTGAAGGGGTTAGATCATACGTATTTTCGGGCTTTCTGCTAAAGTCAATTCGGCGACACGTCACTGAACGGACACGGGCTTGCCACATAACGGTCACGGCCGGTTACTACATTGGCGGGCATGTCGCCTTATTCCTTACGACCAGGAAAGCCTAATGCGAGAACTGCCGACGCCTACGCTCCCCTTTGCCTCGCTGCCCCTCGATTCCACGCGGCGCCTGTTGCCGCGCGCATCTGAAACCGTCACGTCGGAATACCGCCTGCGCGCCGCGTGGGCGCGCACCGAAGACGAACTGCGCGAGGCCCAGCGCCTGCGCTATAGCGTATTCGCCGAAGAGATGGGCGCGCAGGTCAGCGGCCCCGCCGGTCTCGACGTGGATTCGTTCGATGCCTATTGCGACCACCTGCTGGTCCGCGATCTGGATACCCTCAAAGTCGTCGGCACCTATCGCGTGCTGCCGCCGCACCAGGCGGCCCGCGTCGGCCGGCTGTACGCGGAAGGCGAGTTCGACCTGTCGCGCCTCACGCACCTGCGCGGCAAGATGGTCGAGGTCGGCCGCTCGTGCGTGCACAGCGACTACCGCAGCGGCGCCGTCATCATGGCGCTCTGGGGCGGCCTCGGTGCGTACATGATGCAGAACGGCTACGAAACGATGCTCGGCTGCGCGAGCGTGTCGATGGCCGACGGCGGCCACTATGCGGCGAACCTGTACCAGTCGCTGCCGGCGAAGTCGCTGACCGATCCCGAATATCGCGCGTTCCCGCACACGGCGCTGCCGGTCGATGAACTGCAGACCGGCACGGCCGTCGCGCCGCCGCCGCTGATCAAGGGCTATCTGCGCCTCGGCGCGAAGATCTGCGGCGCACCCGCGTGGGATCCGGATTTCAATTGCGCGGATTTCCTGACGCTGTTCCGTCTGTCGGATATCAACGCCCGCTACGCGCGCCATTTCCTCGGCTGAGCCGACCTCCGATGCTCGTGCCCGCAACGGGCACGAGCATGAACGCCACCGGCGGCAGGCCGCTCGGCGGCGTTCGTTTCTCGGGTTGCGGCAAGGCTGATTCCAGCCCTCATTATTTCGCGCGATACGGCGCAGACTGCGTGCCCGAACGGCACGCTGCATGACGACCCCGGTTCAACGCGGGTCGGAACGGGAAGGGCGACGCGAACGGCCTAGTGCTTGCGCCGCCAGTCGAGCAGGTGGTGCTCCGCCATCCAGTGATGGATCATGCCCTCGCCACCATGCGAGCGCTTGTATTCGCGCGACTCGAAGTACGACAGGGCGACCAGCACCATCAAGCCGATGAACAGGCCGATCAGGCCGGCGATTTCCTCAGACGACATGGCAGCCTCCTTTCAACGGCACTGCGCCATCAGTACATAGTAGGACATGCGCGGCGCCACTTCGAAGCCGGAATTCCGTTAGACTCGGCGCGACCCCAGCGCGCCACGGGCGCGCGTTCTTTCCGGAGCAAGACTTGATGACCCGCTTCATGCTGGCCGTGCTGGCCGCATCGATCCTCGCCGGCTGCGCCGACGATCCCCGCCACGCGCGCCGCGGCCCGCCGCCGCAGGATCCGCCCGACTATCACGGCGTGCCGACCGACATGACGCCGCCGTCGATGCTGGCCGCGCCACCCGCCGCCGCGCAGTAACGCGCGCCTATGCGCCGGACGCGGGCGCGGGCTGTGCGTCGCCGCCGATCCGCGCGGACAGCCCCGGCAGGTAGCGCGCGAGCGTCGCGCCGCGCGCGGCCATGAACAGCAGCAGCGCGAGCCAGAGCCCGTGATTGCCGAGCGGGCCGACGAGCGTCAGCGCGGCGGCGGCAAACACCGCGAACGATATGACCATGCCCCGCAGCAGCGCGCCGGTTTGCGTCGCGCCGATGAACACGCCGTCGAGCAGGAAACCCCACACCGACACGACGGGCGAGAGCGCCGCCCACGGCAGGTAGTGCGCCGCGACCGCGCGGATCTCGGCCTGGTCGGTCAGGCGCGCGACGATCCAGCCCCCCGTCGCCCAATAGACGAGCGCGAACCCCAGCGCGCCGAGCGCGGACCAGAAGAGCGTCACGCGTACCGCCTGCCGGAATGCGGCGCGGTCGCGCGCGCCGGCCGCCGCGCCGACCAGCGCTTCGGCCGCATGCGCGAAGCCGTCGAGGCCGTACGCCATGAAGGTCTGGAAGTTGAGCAGCAGCGCGTTCGCGGCGAGCGTCGCGTCGCCCTGTTTCGCGCCGAGGTGCGCGAACCAGCCGAAGGCGGTCAGCAGGCACAGCGTGCGGATGAAAATGTCGCGATTCAGCGCGACGAGGCGCGTGAGCGCCGCGCGGTCGACGAGCGCGCGCAGCGCCAGCGGCGGCAGGCCGCGCGGCCGCAGCCGCCACAGCATCCATGCGCCGAGCGCGAAGCCGCAGGCATCCGCGGTGGCGGTCGCCGCGCCGATGCCGGCGATGCCCCAGCCGAAGCCGTACACGAAGGTCAGCACCGCGCCGATGTTCACCGCGTTGATGAACACCTGCGCGACGAGCGCGAGCCGCACGCGCTGCATGCCGAGCAGATAGCCGAGCACGACGTAGTTTGCGAGCGCGAACGGCGCGGCCCAGATCCGCGCGTGACCGTAGTCGAGCGCGGTGGCGCGCACCGCGTCGCTGCCGCCCAGCGCGCCGAGCCCGAACGACAGCAGCGGCACCTGCAGCGCCAGCACCGCGGCGCCGAGCACGAAGGCGGCGATCAGCGCGCGCAGCACGTTCGACCGGATGCCGTCGTCGTCGCGCGCGCCGTGCGCCTGCGCGACGAGGCCCGTCGTACCCATCCGCAGGAAGCCGAAACCCCAGAACAGGAAATTGAACAGCAGCCCGCCGAGCGCGACGCCGCCGAGATTCTGCACGCCGTCGAGGTGGCCGGCGACGGCCGTGTCGACCGCGCCGAGAATCGGCTGCGTCAGGTTCGCGATGACGATCGGGAAGGCCAGCGCGAGCACGCGCCGGTGCGAGACGGCGGCCGTTTGAGCGGCCGCGGGCGGCAATGCGGAAGCGGACATGGCGAACGCGTCAGGCGCGTTCCTGCACGCAGACCCACGGCGACACGACGACCGCCCACAGTTCCGGCGTGCGCGCCGCGTAATCCTGCGCGGTGCTGGCCTCCATGCGGGCGACGTGGCCGGCGGCGAGCCAGCGGGTGACCTGTTCGCTGTCGTCGCTCGCGATCGCTTCGGCGACGCTGACGAGATCCAGGTCGCGTGCGACGGAGAGCAGCTTGCCTTGCGCGAAGAAGCGTTCGAGATCGCACCAGTCGATCTTGGCGGTCTCGCCGAGGAGCTTGACGTAAAGGGGGCTATGCGACGCGCCCGCGGCGCCGGGGTGTTCGGAGGACATCGTAGTCATGTAGAAACGGCACGTGAGCGCCACTATAAACCATCCGGCTGCGCGGGCCGTGCGCTGCGCGTCACGCGTCGCGCAGCGCGCGCCGCACGATCTTGCCGGTCGCCGTCATCGGCAGGCCGTCGACGAACGCGATCGCGCGCGGATACTCGTGCGCGGCGAGGCGCGTCTTCACGTGTGCCTGCAGCGCCTGCACCAGCGCGTCGTCGCCGGCGTAGCCGGGGTTCAGCACGACGAACGCCTTGACGATCTCGGTGCGCGTCGCGTCGGGCACGCCGACGACGGCCGCCATCCGCACGGCGGGATGCGTGAGCAGGCAATCCTCGATCGGGCCCGGGCCGATCCGGTAGCCCGCGCTCGTGATCACGTCGTCGTCGCGGCCGACGAAGCGGATGAAGCCGTCCGCGTCGAGCATGCCGGTGTCGCCAGTCAGCAGGTAGTCGCCGGCGAACTTGTCGCGGGTGGCGTCAGGGTTGCGCCAGTATTCGAGAAACATCACCGGATCGGGGCGGCGCACCGCGATGCGGCCTTCGACGCCCGGCGGCAGCGGCGCGCCGTGCGCGTCGACGATCGCGACCTGGTGGCCGGGCACGGCCTTGCCGATCGCGCCCGGCTGCGGCGCGAACAGCGCCGCGCACGACGACAGCACCATGTTGCATTCGGTCTGGCCGTAGAACTCGTTGATCGTCACGCCGAGCGCATCGCGGCCCCAGGCCGTCAGTTCACTGCCGAGCGATTCGCCGCCGCTCGCGACCGATTTCAGCGACAGCGCATAGCGCTCGCGCGGCCGCGGCACGGTGCGCATCAGCTTCAGCGCGGTCGGCGGCAGGAACGCGTGGGTGACGCCGTGACGGGCCATCAGCGCGAACGCCGCATCGCCGTCGAATTTCTCGAAACGGCGGGCGAGCACCGGCACGCCGTGGTGCCACGACGGCAGGAGCACGTCGAGCAGGCCGCCGATCCACGCCCAGTCGGCAGGTGTCCAGAACAGCCGCGCGTCGCGCGGGAAGCATTGCTGCGACATCTCGACGCCGGGCAGGTGGCCGAGCAGCACGCGGTGCGCGTGCAGCGCGCCCTTCGGTTTGCCGGTCGTGCCGGACGTATAGATGATCAGCGCCGGATCGTCGGCTGCCGTATCGGCCGGCGTGAAATCGGCGGACTCGGCCGCGAGCGCCGCGTCGTAGTGCTGCACGCCGGCGGCGTCGGGCGCGTCCGCGCCGATGCAGTAGATCGTCTGCAGTGCCGGCAATTGCGCGCGCAGCGGCGCGATCTTCGCGTAGCCGGCCGCGTCGGTGACGAGCGCCGACGCGCCGCTGTTCGCGAGCCGGTACTCGAGCGCGTCGGCGCCGAACAGCGTGAACAGCGGCACGGCGATCGCGCCGAGCTTGTACGCGGCGAGATGCGCGACGGCCGTTTCCGGACCCTGTGCGAGGAAGATGCCGATCCGGTCGCCGCGTCGAATGCCGGCGCGCGTGAAGCTGTTCGCGAGACGATTGGAAGCACGCTTCAGGTCGTCGAAGGTCA
This sequence comes from Burkholderia sp. SRS-46, assembly GCF_004343775.1. Lineage (GTDB taxonomy): Bacteria > Pseudomonadota > Gammaproteobacteria > Burkholderiales > Burkholderiaceae > Burkholderia. Next base: position 712,050 of record NZ_PTXL01000001.1, read on the forward strand.
GCCGCACGACGTCGCCTTGCGCCGTTTCGTGGATCAATGCGAGCCGGCCGCTGCCGTCCGCCCATTTGTCGCAAGCGTCGACGGCGATGTTGTAGCGGGCCGGAACGGCCCACGTGAAATGGGAGAGCAGAGTGTCGTAGCGGTCGGCGGCGGGCAGCATCGGGTGTCTCCATGAAGGCGGATCGTGGATGCCGGGCGCCGGACAGGCACCGGTATCCATGCGTCCGGACCATCAATGTAAGCGATCTCGGGGACGATGCCGACTCATCGCGATGGTCGGCTCAGCGCACGATTTCGAAATGACGCATAAGATCATTCCAGATAATTGAATTGATCATGCCTATGCTTCTGATAGCCGCGGGGTTCAGCGTGATCGGAATCGGCGCGCTGGTGGTGTTCGCGAGCCACGTCGATCCGTTGTCCGGCCGGTGGACCGGCCGCGCGCGCAAGCGCTGCTTTGCTGTCCGTCCGACCGACACGCGACGGCACGCTGCGCGCGATGCGCCACGTGCTGTCGCTCAGCCAATCGACTGTCAGCGGGCCGGCAGGTAGCGCGCCGGGTCGATCGAACGGCCACCGTAGCGCAGCTCGAAATGCAGCGCGACGCGATCGCTGTCGGTGTTGCCCATTTCGGCGATCGTCTGCCCCTGCGTGACGGACTGGTTTTCCTTCACGAGCAGCGCGCGATTGTGCGCGTATGCGGTCAGGTAATCGGCGTTGTGCTTGAGGATGATCAGGTTGCCGTAGCCGCGCAGCCCGTTCCCCGCGTACACGACGACGCCCGGCGCCGCCGCGATCACCGGCGTACCGGCCGCGTTCGAGATGTCGATGCCCTTGGATTTCGCGCCGTCGAACGTGCGGACCACGTTGCCGGCGGCCGGCCAGATCAGCGCGATGCTCGAGGCCGGCTTCGCGGCCGATTCGACGGGCGCGGACGGTGCCGGGCGGCTGCGTCCGGCGCTGCCGGTGCCGACGCCGGACGACGCCGTCGTGGTGGTGGTCGTCGTCGTGCCGGCCGGCGGCGCGACGCGCAGCACCTGGCCCACTTCGATCGCATCGGGGTTCGAGAGCTGGTTCCAGCGTGCGATGTTCTGCACCGACTGGCGGTTGGCGCGCGCGATCTTGTAGAGCGTGTCGCCGCTTTCGACGCGGTAGAAGCCGGGGCCGACCGGTGCGGAGCCGCACGCGGCGAGCAGGGCGGCGACCGATGCCGCGACGAATCGTTTCGTTGTCGTTCCGAACATTGAGCCTCGCAAAACCCTGCCGCGCGCGGACGCGGCAGGTGACACAAAACATCAGATTTTAACGGGTTCGACCCGCACGACGCAGATTCCGGCCGCCGCGCGTTCGTTCGGCCCGCTTGAAACCAGGCAACGTCAGGCTGCGAGCGGGCCGACCTGGATCCGCAGCGCGGCCGTTTCGGTCGCGCCCGGTGCGAGCATGCGCAGCCCGAGCCCGTTGTGGATCGCGTCGGGCAGGCCGAGCCACGGCTCCACGCAATAGAAGTCGGAGTCCGGCTTTTCCGTCCAGGTCGTGACTGCGTACCACGGGATCGAACCCGGCACGTCGAGCGAGATCTCGATCGTGCGGCCGCGGCCCGGCATCACGATCCGCACGGGGCCGGACGGCGCGCCGTCGAGGCAGTGGAAGCGGTCGTGGATGCGCGCTTCGTCGAGCGTATAGCGGGCTTCGCCGGGCTCCGGTGCGCTGATCGTGCCGTCGGCGAGCTGGGTGCGCCGGTGCGTCGGCGGCAGTTCGAGCGTCGTCTGCGCGCGTTTGCCGTGCGGCAGCGCGAAGTAGAAGTGATGGCCGGCGTAGTAGGGCAGCGCTGCGGTGCCGCGGTTGGTCGTCGTCAGCGCGACGTCGAGCGTGTGCGTATCGACGAGGCGGTAGGTCGCCTCGAACCGGAAGTCGAACGGGTAGCCCGCGCGCAGCGCGTCGTTCGCGTCGAGCGTCATCGCGAGCGCCGTGCCGTCGGCGGATGCCTGCGCGGCGAACGGGAGGTCGCGCGCGAAGCCGTGCATCGGCAGGTTGCGCACCGTGCCCGCCGCGTCGCGCCAGCGGCCGATTTCACCGTCGACGCGGTGCCGGCCGAGGAACGGGAACAGCAGCGGATTGCCGCCGCGCACGCGCGCGAGCTGGCTCCAGTCGGCGGTGTCCGGCCAGAAGATGACGGGCTCGCCGTCGACGTGCCACGACAGCAGGCGTCCGCCGAATTGCGGCGCGATCCGGACGAGCGACGGGCCGGCGTGGAGTTCGTGAATCTCGTGTTGCTGGAAGATCGGCATGGCGAATCGGGAATGGACGGTTGGAGGAAAACGGATTGCCGGCGCGCGGCGCGTTCCATTATCGGGCCGCCGGCGCGTCGGGGAAAACCCTCCCGGGGAAATTGCGAGTGTTGAAGACTGTTAAGCATCCCGATAATGCACTAAACCGGTCGTGTTGCCGGGTCATGACACTTCGAGGAGCGGCCATGGATCTGGCAATGGCGATGGGTATCGCACTGTTTGGGATGTTCACCGGCAGCACGGTGCTGTTTTTCTACCAGCTCGGCCGCTGACGGCAAAATCTGCCGAATCTGCAAAGCCCGCCATTCAAACGGCGGGCTTTTTGCTTTCTTGCGGCTTACAAAGTGCAAGTGTTTGTGTGCATTGCCGCAATTTCCTGCCAAATGCCTTGGCGCAGTCATGGCTGCTCGGCATAATCCCGGGCGCGCTTCCGGGCTGCGCACCGCGTCGTCCGGAATTTCTTTCCGCTGTATTTCCGTAAGAGGACCGACGCGTGAGTCTCTGGTTTCTGGCATTCCTGAGCGTCCTGCAGGGCGTGACCGAACTCTTTCCCGTCAGCAGTCTCGGCCATACGTTGCTCGTGCCGGCGCTGTTCGGCATGCATATCGACAAGCACGCGCCGCAGCTGCTGCCGTTTCTCGTCGCGCTGCACCTCGGCACCGCGCTGGCGCTGCTGTGGTACTTCCGCGCACGCTGGATCGCGCTGATCGGCGGTTTCTTCGCGCAGCTCGGCGGCCGCAGGAACGACGAAGGGCACCTGATGTGGGCGCTCATCATCGGCACGATTCCGACCGGCATCGTCGGCCTGCTGCTCGAGAAGCGCATCGAGCGCGTGTTCCATGACCTGCGGATCGTCGCGATCGCGCTGATCGTCAACGGCGTGCTGCTGTGGCTCGGCGATCGCATCCAGCGCAGCCGCGCGCATCAGCCGCCCGAGAAGATGACCTTCAAGCAGGCATTCCTGGTCGGGCTCGCGCAGGTGGGCGCGCTGATTCCGGGTTTTTCGCGCAGCGGCCTGACGATGATCGCCGGCAACGCGGCGGGGCTGACCGCCGAGAAGGCGGCGGAGTTCTCGTTCCTGCTTGGCACGCCGATCATTTTCGCGGCGGGCGTGCTCGAACTGCCGAAGCTGTTTCATGCACGGGATCAACTGGCGGATGCACTGCTCGGCGGCGTGCTGACCGCGATCGCCGCGTACCTGAGCGTGCGTTTCCTGATGCGCTATTTCGAAGGGCGGGGGCGGTTGGCGTCGTTCGGTGTGTATTGCGTGATCGCCGGGCTGTTCTGCCTCGGCTGGTTCATGTTCCATCCGCAACCGGTGTGAACGCGTTTGCCGATGTTTGAAACCGTTCGGGTATAATTCCGGGCTCGGTTCATGCCGGGCCCGTTTTGTTTCTGCAGTTTCTGCTTCTGCATCAGCGCGGCCTCAGGTCGGACCGTGTCTTCTTCCTCGTACCGCCCTTAGCTCAGTTGGATAGAGCAACGGCCTTCTAAGCCGTAGGTCACACGTTCGAATCGTGTAGGGCGGGCCAGTCGAATCAAGCGCTTACATCCGCTCTCTCGCTGGGTCAGCCATCAATCTCTCGTCCATATAACCATGGGGAAACGGGGGATTCTCGGGACGACGGGCCGTTTTCTCGCGCAAAAGTCACCGGAAGCACGCGCCTTCACTTTCTCCTCGATCGGTCAGGATGCCCTGAGCGTAGTCTCGCCGGCTCAGTCCGGCTGACGATTACCTGACAATTGCAATTGATATAATGTATCATCGTAAGATTGCTTCGCGATCGGCGCGAGCGCATGCCGGCGTGTGGTTTCGCGCGCGGCGAAACCACCCGTAGATCGATACACCGTGACCAAAGCAACACGACAACCAACGCGCGAAGCGCGGCGACGCAGCCCGCGGCGCGGAAGCGGGGCGGCCTGGCTGACGCACACGCTCAAGCACACGCGGCGCGGCTGCACGACGATGCTGACCTGCGCGATGACGACTTCCGGCGCACTTGCCGCGGAGGCCACGGCAGCCGATGCCGTCCCGCACGCGCTGCCGACGATCAACGTCACCGCGCAAGGCGCGCCGCTCGATCCGCTGTCGCGCGTGCTTGACACCGGTTCGCGGCTCGGCCTGTCGAGCCTCGATACGCCGGCGAGCGTCGAAATCGTCACGGCGGACGCGATCGCGACGCGCGGCGACCACACGGTGCTCGACGCGGTGACCCGCGCGACCGGCTTTTCGAACGCGGCCGCGCCCGGCAACGGCGGCACCGCGCTGAGCGTGCGCGGCTTCGGCGGCCAGGAGTCCGTCACGACGTTGCTCGACGGTGTGCGGCTCCTTCCGGCCGCGGGCACGATCACATTTCCGTTCGATGCGTGGTCGGTCGACCGCATCGAGGTGCTGCGCGGTCCGGCATCGGTGCTGTACGGCGAAGGCGCGATCGGCGGCGTCGTGAACGTGGTGCCGAAGCGGCCGCAGTCCGTCCGCGAGACGACGCTGCAGACGGGCGTCGACACCGGTGGCGGCAAGCGCATCGCGTTCGACACGACGGGCGCGCTCGGTCCGCGGCTGTCGTACCGGTTCTACGCGAGCGACGCGCGCGCGAACGGGCTCGCGGAACGGGCCGATACGCATACGACCGCGTTCGGCGGTGCGCTGAAATTCGACGTGAGCCCGCAGTTCACGCTGACGCTCGACTACGACTACGGTCGCCAGAAGCCGGCGACTTACTACGGCGTGCCGGCCCCGAACGGCGTGCTCGATTCGACGCTGCGCAAGCTCAATTACAACGTCGGCGATGCGACGATTTCCTACTACGACCAGTGGACGCGGCTGTCGGCCACGTACCGGCCGACGGCCGGCGTGCGAATCGACAACCAGTTCTACTATCTGACTTCCAATCGCCACTGGCGCAATGCGGAGTCCTATGCACTCGACGCGTCGGCGGGCCGTGTGACGCGCAGCGACTACCTCGAAATCGGTCATCACCAGCGGCAGATCGGCGACCGCGTCAGCGCGCGGCTCGACGGCCGGTTGCTCGGCCGCGCGAACCGCTTCGTGATCGGCGCGGAATTCAACCAGATCACGTTCGACGGCAGCAACAATTCGCCGTATCGCGGCGAATCGACGGTGAACGCGCATGGCTTCGATCCCGGCGTGTTCGCGAGCCCGGACCCGACCGTGGCGCAATTCAGCACGCGCACGCGCCAGGCCGCGATCTTCGCCGAGAATCGTCTCGAAGTGCTGCCGCGCGTCGCCTGGGTGAGCGGGTTGCGCTACGACCATGTCGCGTACCGCCGCGAGCAGGCGGCGACGGGCACCGGCTTCGACAAGCGCTTCGCGAACGTCGGCTGGCGCACCGGTTTCGTGTTCGAGCTCACGCCGACGCTGTCCGCATACGCGCAATACACGACGGGCGCGGAAGGGCTCGGCTCGCTCGTGACGCTGTCGGCGTCGCAGGCGAACTACCGGCTCGCGACGGGCGAGCAGTGGGAGGCGGGCGTCAAGCAGACGCTCGCCGACGGCCGCGCGTACTGGACGTTCGCCGTGTACGACATCACGAAGCGCAACCTGCTCAGCACCGATCCGTTCAATCCGGCGCTGCGCCAGCAGGTCGGCCGCCAGTCGTCGCGCGGCGTCGAACTGACGGGCGGCGCGCGGCTGGCGCACGGCTGGACGGTCGATGCGAACGTCGCGCTGCTGCGCGCGCGCTACGACGAATTCAAGCAGACGATCGGCGGCGTCGCGGTTTCGCGGGCCGGCAGCGTGCCGGCCAACGTGCCGCAACAGACCGCGAATCTGTGGCTCGGCTGGGCGTTCGCGGAGGGCTGGCAGGCGAATGCCGGCGTGCGCTACGTCGGCCGCACCTACGGCGACGACGCGAACCGCGTGTCGATCCCGTCGTACACGGTGTTCGACGCGTCGCTGCTGTGGCGTGCGACGCCGTACGTCGATCTTGCGCTCTATCTGCGCAATCTCGCGAACCGCACGTATGCGATGACGACGTCGAACGGCGGCGAGCAATGGCTGCTTGGCCCGGCGCGTTCGGCGGAACTCGTCGCGACGCTGCGCTTCTAGCTTTTTCGTCGTGTCGCACTGCGTTACCCCAATCGAACTTACTCGGTGCCGCCTTTCCTCCAATGCATTGGCGACATCTCGTATCTCCCCTTAAACGCCCGGCTAAATGCTGCTTCCGACTTGTAGCCGACGCGGTACGCGATATCGGATATCGGCGCGCGGCTATACCGCAACAATTCCGCGGCTCGGTCCAGGCGCCACGTCGTCAGATAGCTCAGCGGCGCTTGTCCTACGACTCGTTGGAATCTGTCAGCGAAGGCCGACCGGGACAGATTCGACAATGCCGCAAGGTCGCTGACGGTCCATGCGCGGCTGGGGTCTCCATGTATGGCGGACATCGCGGGATTGATCCGAGCGTCGATCGCTCCCGAGAGCCAGCCCAGCCCGACTGCTCCGTCAGTCGCCCAAGTGCGCAAAAACTGGACGAAGATGACGTCGAGGAGGCGCGAGATCATCGCGGCGGCACCCGCGCGCGGATTCAATGCTTCGTCGAGAATGAAATGGCAGCTCAGATCCAGCCACTCGAAAGGCCGCTCCCGCAAACCCTTCAAGATCAGAATCGGCGGCAGCATGGACAGCAAGCGTCGCGATAACACGCCGTCGAATCCGAAATCACCGCATAACCAGGTGGTGTCTCCCGTCCCGAGCGTCAGGCGCTCCCGATCATAGTGCTGCCGTGCCAGGTCGGCGAGAAGTTTGGCCGGACGCCTCGGCCGGTCTGATATGACATGCCCATGGCCATGCATCAGCAAGATGAGGTCGCCCTGGGAGGCCTGATACGGCTCGTTGATGCCGTCTACTTCTATCGAGAGGTTCCCGCTTCTGACGATGTGCAAGCGGCATTTGCCTGCGGGAAATCGCACGCCGAAAGGCGCTGACGCCGCGCAAGTAAAGACCGTATTGCCGCGCACGCGAACCAACTCCAGCACGTCCGAAAAAGCATCCCGCTGGAAAGCAAAGGGATCCGACCCATCGTCCGAATCTGTCGGCGTTTCAGCAAAGAATTCCGGTTTTTTCGTCATGTCTCGTCTTCGGTCGATCATTAAGATGGACGCATCATTTACGCGGAATGGTTCGGATGTCAAAGGTAATTTTTTGACTACATCGAGGCACCGCACCTTATACAAAGGGGAATTCCATGCTCGTTTTCAATGAGGGTAGGACTCGGATGCCGATCTCGAAACTTCTTTGCGGCGCGATGATGCTTGCCGGCCTGATCGCCGCTGGTCCGGCTTCCGCGCAGTCCGCTGGTTCGGGCGGTGCGCCCGATCAACTGCCCGGCAACGCTGCGGCGCCCAGTCGTAGCGCTCAACCTGCTTCACATTCCAGGACGATCGTGTTTGTTCACGGTATGTTCATGACGCCCCGCGCGTGGGACAAATGGCAGGCATATTTCCAGCGGCTGGGCTACACGACAATCGCACCGGCATGGCCGCTGCATGACAGTCCGATCAAGCAGCAATGGACGCCGGAAGCCGAAGCCGCGCTCGGCAAGTTGACGCTGGATCAGGTCATCGAAAGCTATCGGGAAGTACTGCGCCAACTGCCTGAGAAACCCATCGTGATCGGCCATTCCATGGGCGGCTTGGTCGCTCAGAAGCTGTTGTCGGAAGGGCTGGTCGCGAAGGCCGTGGCGATCGATTCAGCACCGCCTTCTGGACTGGTTGTATTCAATTGGTCCTTCATCAAGAGCAACTGGCCGGTGATCAACCCGTTCGCAGACATTGACCAACCGGTTGCGCCGTCGTCCGGCGATTTTCAGTACGCCTTCGCCAACTGCTTGTCGGAGGAAGCGGCGCAGGCGCTTTACCAGGAATATGCGGTGCCCGAGTCGCGCCGCGTGGGGCGCGGGACCCGCTCAGAAGTTGCGAAGATCGATTTCAGCAAACCGCACGGGCCGCTGCTGATCATTGCCGGAGAGAACGACCACATCATCCCGGCCGCGCTCAATCGCAAGAACTTCACGAAATACAGCGACCCCTCCTCGGTGACCGATTTCCATCAGTTCCCGGGCCAGTGCCATGCGCTAATCGTGGATAGGAATTGGAAGGATGTGGCCGATTATGTCGAGGGCTGGCTTGGCGCCCACTGAGTCAGGATGACGTCGCGCGCGGCGTATTCTGGCTCCAGCGCAGTGTTGGAATGCGTCGTAGTTCGTCGACGTTGTCTGGCTCAGGACCTCGTCAACCGATGATTTCCGATCAGCGGACAGCGCGGCCACATGGGATCAAGAATCAACGCGTGGTGTTGTGCCCTGGTGATCGCCACGCGAACGATGCGCCGGCTTTTTGCGTATGGAACCGTATCATCGCGCCAAACGAACGATGATTCGAATCCGTTTTGGCTGGGACGGCTTTCGCGAACCACGATCACTCCGTCAAACTGCTTCCCCTTGGCCTTGTGCACATTCATGATCTGGATGCCTGTCGGGGCATCGACTCCGTCGAGCAGTTGTTCCTGCGCGAACGCCGCGTCGAGCGCTTCGATGGCTTTCGTGTATGCGCCGTCCCGAAGCCATTCGTCGGCGAGCGCCGTCGAAATCCGATGGCCGCGACGCAGCGCGACGATGTAATCGAGCTGCGATGCGGCGCGGGTCAGCTCCTCCTGTGCGCTGTCCCTCAACGCGTGTTTAACTCGCGTCCAATCTTTTCCGGGGTCGCCCGAAAAAGGTTTCGCATGCAACGCGTCGAGCACGACACGGAATGCTTTGGCGATATTGATGGACAAGCTTTTTCCTTGGCCGATCTTCGCGGCTTGCTCTCTTAATTTCGCGACGACCTTGTGGCCTTGGCCCGTAGCAGACTTGGCTCTCGCGAGCATTTCGATCGCTGTGGCGATGTCGCTGTCGATCTGGACGGGCGATTTGGGTTGCAGCAGAAACGCTGCGAGCCGCGCGCACAGCAGCGCCTCCGCCTCGTCGAACATCAGTCTGTGCGAAACGGCCTTGCCTTTCTCAGCGAATACGCCGAGCGCGTTAAGCGCGTTGGAAAGCCGGAGGGCGGTCCGGTTGTTGGAGACGAGAATAGCGATAGTTTCGGCGCGCTTTCCGGTCTGATCTTTGACCGCCTTGTAGATTGCCGCCAAAGCGCGACGCAACAGGTGATTCCAATTCACTGTCTTGGGTTGATACCCTATGCAGGACACGCCCTTGTATGGTTCCGCGCGCACGCGACCGAACATCACGTCATTGCTGAACTCAAGAATTTGCGTGCTCGGGCTTCGATGATTTTCAGAACCGAAGTCGACTTCTTGTGGCTGCAGGGCCACACGGATTTCCGCGATCCTTTCCGGCCCGACGCCAGGCAAATAGTCAAAGAGTTGCTGGTCAAGGTCGGCTAGGCAAACAACCTGCGTGAGTGGCGCGAGCAGCTTCACGCAGTTCCACGCGTGGAGCCCCGTGTCCTGCGCTTCGTCGACGATAAACAACGGATAGCGGCTCGCGACTGATTCGCGGAGCAGGGTGCTGCGTTTGATCAGATCGACGACGGCTGGGCCAAACAGATCGAAAGCAACTTGGCCTTCGCTGTAAAAGAGGCGCTGACGCTCTGCGTCCCACGCTTCCCAGCCATCGTCTCCGGGGGCTGACCTGCCTGACTTCTTCGGACCATTTCAATCTTGGAGAACGGCCTCGATTGCTTCAGTTGAACAATATCGCTGCTTGAACTCGTTGGGCGTCAGGTAGGCCAGACTCGAATGTGGCCGAACAGCATTGTAGTGACGCCGCCATTGGTCGATCACAACTTTCGCTTCCGTGCGGGTGCGGAACCATTCAAGGCTCAGGCATTCGTCGCGGAACTTGCCGTTGAAGCTTTCATCAGCGCCGTTCTGCCAAGGCTTGCCGGGATCGCTGAGCGCCATGTCCATGCCATTCTGTGCCGCCCACTTCAGGATGGCGCGCGACACGAATTCCGGCCCGTTGTCCGAGCGCAGATAGCGCGGTGCGCCGTGCAGGCTAATCAGTTGTGACAGAACCTCGATGACTCGCCCCGAGCGTATTGATCCGGCCACGTCGATGGCCAGGCATTCACGCGTGTACTCATCGATCACCGTCAGACACTTCAGCTGCTGGCCGTTGGCGCACGCGTCGAATACGAAGTCGTACGCCCAGACATGCCGTGCCGCCGTCGCTGGCTGCGGCCGAGGGCGATGGACAGACACGCGTCGACGGGGTCGCTTGCGCGGCACCTGCAACCCGGCAAGACGCCACAGCCGCCAGGCCCGATCAACGCTCATCGAGTGACCCTGCCGCTCCAGAAAGATCTGAATGCGGCGGTAACCATAACGCGGATATTGTGCCGACAGAATGCTCATCGCTGCCAGCACCGGCGCGTCCCGCACGGCCAGCGTCGATTCGTAATGCAGCGCCGATCGGGCGACCGACATTAGCGCGCACGCATGCCGCTCTGACAGGCCCCGTGCTTTCGCGTAGGTGACCTGCTGGCGTCGAGCGGGCGCGCTCACCACTTTTTTGCGTTGATCTCTTTCATCACGTCCAGCTCGAGATCGCGCTCGGCCAGCATCTTTTTCAGCCGGGCATTTTCTTGCTCAAGCTGCTTCAACCTCTTCACGTCGGCGGCCTCCAGGCCGCCGAAATGTTGCCGCCAGTTGTAGATCGTCTGCTCGCTGATCCCGTGCTTCTTCGCTACCTCCGCGACCGGCGATTTGTCCGCCTCGCGCAGGATCGTGACCATCTGTTCTTCCGTGAACCGGCTCTTCTTCGTGACTTCCTTTCTCCGTTGGAAGCCATTCTCTCAAGTTTCAACTGGTCCGAAAATTCCCAGGCAGGTCAACACGTTCGAATCGTGTAGGGCGGGCCAAGATTCCTAAAGCGGATCATATCCAGTACGCAGCTCGCCGAGCCACTCGTCGACACATCCGGCAAGTGCCGCAAACTGACTCTCGAGTACTTGGTCAAAACCACCCCCACAAGCCTTTTCGAGTGCCCGGGCGCGTGCGCCGAGCGCGTCCTCGCCAACCATGAGCAGCGCACCGGCAATCTTGTGTGCGACTCGCGCGAGCAGCGTCGCGTCGTGCTTGGCAACCGCGGTACGGCCGAGCGCAAGATCCGCGCCGACCATTGCGAGTACGATCTCCACCAGTTCCGGATCGCGGGCGGACTCGAGCCGTGTGTGCGATTCACCCGGCAGGCGAACAACACTGGACGTGCTTTCTTCCAGTACGTGCCCGAGATCCGCAAGTGTCACCGGCTTGACGAGAATTGCTGCAAATCCTTTGTGATCGACGTCCGCGACGTTGCGCCATTCGACGTTTGCCGTGACGAGCACGACCGGCGTCGCGATGTTCGCCGCACGCAGCATCCGCACGAACGCGTCGCCATTCACGCGGCTCATCCCGAGGTCGCTGAAGATGAGGTCGTAGCGGCCTGACAACGCGCGATCGAATGCCTCGTCGCCGTCGGCCGATTCGTCGACGCATGCGACACCGAGTTGCCCGAGTTGCCGCGCCATCAACCGGCGACTGACTTCGTCGTCGTCGACGATGAGCACGCGCTGGATCATTTTGAGTGCATTCGACGGCGGATGCTCGGCGCAGTGATCCGGTAGGTCGGTGGCACCTGCTCCAGCGGCACTCTCATCGTCGACGCCGCCCCCTGCTGCAAAAAGCACCGCATCGATACATGCGGCTCTTGTATATGAAGACACGAACCATGCGCGGCCGCGACGCACGGGTCGCAGGGGGCCGTCGTCCGCCACCACGACGATGCCGCGCGCAGTACGATCTATTGTCATAAGTCGATGCTGCGTGAGTGCCTCTATACCTGCTACCAAAATGAACACGTCACCATTTGCAGGGCCGGAAAGATCGAGTGGAGAGCGCCGCGAAATCTGCGCGCCCTCTTCGAGCAGCCAGCGCGGCAAATCATTCGGCCAGTCGTCGCGCTCGACGCAAACGACGCATCCCGTTCCACACAGCCGCGCGCCGTTGCGACGCGACGATGCGTCTCCCCTTGCGAGCGGCAAGCGCAGCGAGAAACGGCTGCCTCTGCCGGGCGTACTGTCGACCTGGATGTTCCCGCCCATGAGCTCGCAGAAGCTTCGACAGAGCGCAAGCCCGAGCCCCGAACCATAGATGCCTGTCGGGTGCAGATCCGCCCGGGTATTCGGCAACTGCGTGAAGGGCTCGAAAAGCCGTTGCAATTGCTCCGCCGGAATGCCCGCCCCCGAGTCGGCGACCGTGATCTCGACGTCATGTCCGGAAGTCGCATTGCCGCACAGCCGCGCGGTCACAACGATTGCACCCTGATGGGTGAACTTGCCCGCGTTGTGCAGCAGATTCATCAGCACCTGCCGCAGTGTTGTGGCCTCTCCGCACAGCGAATCCAGACCCGCGCCAATCCGGTAGTCGATGCGCACGCCCGGACGCCTGATAAGGGGTAGCAATGCCTGGATGCATTGTTCGACGAGTTCTCCGAGATTGAACGTCGTCGTTGCTACGCACCATTGATTCGCTTCGAGCTTTGACTGATCAAGCACGTTGTCGATGTGTGCAAGGAGCGAACCGAAAGATCGCTGTATCACATCGACGAGTTCACGCTGGTCGGCCGTGAGTCGTTGATGGCCGAGCAGCTCGAGATTCCCGAGCGCGCCGTGAAGAGGCGTGCGAATCTGATGGCTCATCGCGGCGAGGAACGCGCTCTTCGCGCGGCTTGCTTTGTCTGCGGCGCGCTTCGCAGCGAGCAGATACTGTTCGCTGCGCACGCGTGCGGTTTGGTCGTGCGTCGTGCAGAGCACGACGTCACGTCCCATGTATCGCGCGCCAAGGCCCACGACTTCGAGGTGGACCGGCTCGCTTCCCGACGTTATCTCGTGCTCGATCCGTAACGGGTTCGCCTCGGTCGAATCGCTGCTGGGCAGGCAGGAACGGAGCCGCAAGAACAATTGTGCGTGCTCGCCGGAGTAGGTACGGGCCGCATCGTTCATCATCACTACGGCGCCGGACTTGCGCTCGTGAACCGACACGCCGAACGGCAGCAGATCGACCATCTCACGGGTGAATTGCTCGTTCTCGCGACCCTCGCGGATCTGCAGCGCAAGCGGCTTCAGAACCCGCTTGTCGAACCAGAAGGTCATGATCCAAAGCAAGGCGAGGATCGCGACGAGCACGCCGATCGTGTCGAGCACGTCGAGCCGTTGCCGCCCGAGGACAAGCGCGGGACCGATCGAATAGACCCAGGTCCACGTCCGATCCACCGCCTCTTTCAGCAGATAAAACGTCGCGCCGATTTGTATCCACTCGCCGTTGCTCGTTTGGGCATTGTCTCCGCGGGCGCGTGCGACAGCTTGCGCCTGCGCCGCGCATTGGCGAGTTGCGTCGGGCGGATAGGCGAGCACGTCGACGCCGTTGACAAGGCAATAGTGAGGCAGCCGTGATTGGCTGAGCACGCGGCTGTACAGCGTCGCCTGAGGAATACTCAGCACGTAGACGGCGATCGTGCGATCCTGGTGTATGACCGGCAGAACGTAACTCAGTACTTGTTGTTGCAGTGTCCGATCGTAGTGCAGCGGCAGCCACCATCCTTTCGGATTATTTTGGCGCTTCGGCGGGCGGACGCGTAACGATTCGAGTACGGGGCCCGTTCGATCCGCAATATAGGCATCGATGTCCTTCGGATTGCTTCGGAGCGCTCCGCCCAGCTCGGCAAGGTAATCTCCGTTCGGACTGAATATGTAGCTGACGTAGTACGGATGTATCAGCGGGTCCGGGGCGTCGAGGAGCCAGAACCAGAAATTGCGCAGGAGACGCGACGAGCAGGGCAGGTGGTCGTGCTCGCCGCGAGCGCGACGCGAGGGCGACAGATAGACGACCAACGGACAATCGCGCTCGATGACGTCAACCTGCCGTACCTGGTCGGCAGGCCCCTTGCGGTCATCAGGGCTCAACGTACGTAGATGGTGCGTCGCTTCCACGTTCAAAAGCGTTTCATACAAGCCGATCGAGTGATCGGCTTGCGATGCGATGTGCGCGAGCGTCACATTGACCGCGTCGATCTGCTCATCGAGCAGATGGGCCTGGCTCGATAGGTAGCGGTCGATATTGTGCCGGACAAGCAACGCCGAGGTAACGAAAAGCGCGACGGTAAGCAGAGCCGAACCCGCGAAGAGGATCGCTCGCGCATAGCCGTCCGACGCAAGCTGGAAGCCGATGCGCGTGGCGCGAAACATCCCTTGCGCCCGAATGTTCACGCATGCCATATACACCTCTGCGGCCTTCCTGATCACGTTGCGTCCCCCTCAGCCAGACTCCGAAACGCGATCACCAGTTCGATGTCGTTATGCACTCCGAGCTTCTTCATTGCCGACGCCTTCTGCGTGCTTACGGTCTTCACGCTACGGCACGTCTGGCGGGCGATCTCGGTGATCGTCATCCCGAGTGAAATCAGCCGTACTGCTTCGTACTCTCGGTTGCTGAGGGTCGTCGTCCTCGGTGCGCTGCGATTCGAGATCGACTTGATGTATTCGGACATCAGCGTGTGCGCGACCTTCGGGTCAATGTACAGGTCATCTTGATGCACGGCGCGAATCGCGAGGACGAGTGACGTGAGCGCGGAACTGGCCTTCGAGATGAAACCGCTGACACCAGCGGCAAGAAGCCGACGCACCAGCGTCGGATCGTCGTGCACGGTCAGCATCATGATGCGCACGCCGGGATAGGTGCGTTTTAGACGAGCGATCAGCCGCATGCCGTCGTGCGCAACGTCGTCGTCGAATGCGTAGTCGCACACGAGGACGTCGCACGCATGCACGTCAAGCACTGCATGAAGCTCGGCAAGACTGCCTACGGTCGCGATGAGGTCGATGCTCGTTTCGACCTCCAGTACCTTGCGGATTCCCATCAGTACAACAGGATGATCGTCCGCGACGATTACTCGGATGGGTTGAGACGAATACGGAGTCGTTGTGTTCATGAATATTGCCTAGCTCGGGCGTCAGCGTCACTGATGGTGGCTCGTGGCGCTCTTGCGTGCGGTTCAGTTATATTGGTTTGCTAAACAATTAATCAAATTCCGCGCATGTTTTTTGCGGATAGACATCGGTGGATTCGTGGGAATTTGCGATGGAGAGCGAGGTCGCATTGTTTCTGGAGGGTGACTGGCGGATGCTCAATGTTATTTGGCTGTGCGTACTTTATTTGAACATTATGCAGGCATGATTTAATTGTGCAAATAGGCACATATAAACACAAAACTTTACAATCAGGTTTTTCCGATGCTTTATTTAGGAGTATTCCTATGCATAAATTCAGAGATCGGGTCATTGCCGCAATTCGGCTTCGTCGCGACAATTTCTCCTGAGACCCAGCGTCTATTACCGGTCGAAATGCTCGTGCCAGGCATCGACTGGTTTCGTGTCGTACTCAAGGTCAAGTCTCTCCCGTCATCAACGAGATCACGGAGAGGTCTGACCGCGCACGCGCCGTCTGGTGAGCTGAAGTTCCTTGGAGACGGTTTCATAAAGGCCCCGTAGGGCTGCTAACTTGTGCGGCGAGCTGTTCTCAGGCATCGGAACAACCGAGGCAGAGGAGATGGGCAAGCCGATCATCGACGACGAATTGTGGACACGATCGAGCCGTTACTGCCGCCAGCCAAGCCGCGGCGCGAGAAGAATTCAGGCCGCCTGCCTGTTTCGAATTGCGCCGCGCTGACCGGTATCTTGTTCGTTCTCAAGACCGGACTGCGCTGGCGCGACCTGCTCGCCGAGATGCGATGCGGCTCGGGCGTGACATGTTGGCGACGGCTACGCGATTGGCAGGCTGCCGGCGTGTGGGACCGCTTGCACGAACTGCTGCTCGCGAAGCTGCGAGCAGCAGACCAGATCGACTTCTCGCGAGCCGCTGTCGATGCATCATCGATTCGCGGATTGCGCGGCCACCCACTGCAGAGACCGCGTGTGGTCTACGCCGATCGCGGTTACGACTCCGAGCGACATCGGCGAGCATTGCGCAAGCGCGGTATCGCGCCGGTGATCGCCAAGCGCCGCACCGAACATGGCAGCGGCCTTGGCAAGTATCGCTGGGGCGTTGAGCGCAGGCATGCTTGGCTGCATCACTTCCGTCGCCTCCGTATTCGTCTCGAGCGCCGTGCCGATATGCACGGCGCATTCCTCAAACTCGGTTGCTGCCTAATCTGCTGGATTGTCCTCTGTTGATTCGACAACGGGAAAGGTGCCGCCTGTTGATTTTTTGTGATACGGATCTGCCGTGTAACTATCCTGATCCCGGTATATGGATAAGCCTTTTCGTCGACCGTAATCTTTTCCCGTGCGGGATATTGGCCGGGACCTATACCTGCTGTCCAGACCGGAGGTCATTTAACTGTCGCAGGCACTGGTTTTGCCCGATCGATATCGATTGCCAGACGGATATGGGCAGCAGGTGAATCGGTTTCTCGCAGATTGGGATATTTGCACTGAGTCAGGTTTCAACGTTATTCGGCCACAGTTGCGCTGCTCATGAAAGAACCTCAACCATTGAGATAGGGAGGGTCGATGTTTCAGGATCGAGCACGTCACATTTCGTTTTTCTCCGCTGCCTGTGTCTTATTTTTGGGGTTTGCCATGTTGTCTCCAGACCGTGTGGTGGCCAAAATCGTTTTGCCATTGCAAAACCAGCAAGCGATCAAGTCGGTCAAGGTGGTCATTGTCGATCCGAAGCTGAATTTCAGATCACGTTTGACCGAAGCCGGAATGCAGAAATCCGGGAAATCCTATGAGACGCATGATCGCAGCCGGATCTCAAGTCTTTTGATAATCATGAGTGAGTCGGACATCCGCGAAGCGATCGATTCCAGCGCAGCAACTGAATCCGGCGGCAAGTCCAGTGAGTTCGAGCCGCGGGAAGGGATTTATTTTATTACGAGCGATGGTAAAGATCACACATTCCTTTTCTCGAAAGAATACGAAGGGATCGAGACTGTGCAGGGATCATTCGACGGAAAGCCGATCGCGGCGAAGCATACGTTCCCGCGCTCGCTGCAATCCTGGGTGAGCGAAGGCTCCTGAGTATCTGAGCTAAGTGAATATGTCGGAAATCGTCGGTATGTGGATTTGAGTGCGTGCGACAAATCGCGTACTCAATTAGCGTCACTCGGTTTCAAACGAATCGGGTGATTTTTTTGGCCAACATGAACTTTGGCCGGCTTTCGTTGAAGGAGCATTGCCTTGTTGACAACCAAAGACTTCGAAGCGACCGCATCCTCCCTGGAAGAATTTCTAAAGAGCCACGCAAGATCCAGCCTTTCCCCGAAAGCGCCGGGTGATATCTTTGCAGCAACGAATTCGATCCAGAGCGAAAGAGCGGCAGCCAAAGCGATCACCGCCGCCGATTTCGTGGTGAAGGGCGCCACGGCTCAGGACATTGCCGATCTCAATACCAGTCTTGCCTATCTCGAGACCAGCTCGAACGCATTGAAGATCATTCAGGGAATGAAAGCCAACAAGGTGGCAATCGAGATCATTCACGACGGAGGTGATAGGTACGACCCCGGCACCAAGACCATCTTATGGGATCCGCATTCGGCCTTGACCGTCTGGGACAACGCAACAGGAAGGGTTGTCGGCGTTCAATCCGCGGCGCTCGGACTCGCCCATGAAGGCGCTCACTCGACGGACCCGGATCTGATGAGGCACTCAGCGACCTACAACGCCCAGTATGAAAACGATGCCGAAAAGTATGCGGTGGGCAAAGAGGATCTCATTGCCACCGATCTCGGCGAGACGCTGCGCTACAACCATGACGGGTTTGGATTGCCCAACGAGCTTAATTCGACGGAGCACAGCACGCCAAAGGGCGACGGAACCTATACCTATGCCGAATGGAGCGGCGGCAAGATCATCACCGGCGGCACCTACAAGATGGGTACGTCTCCCGACCAACTTCCCGATATCAGTGTCGGCGAGGCGTCGGCCACCCGGACGCTGGGCAACCTGATTAGCGCGATGGGGGCGTTCGGGCCCAAAGCCGCGGCCATCAGTCATCTGAGCGCGATGAACGATTCGCATGCCACGCTGCAATTGGCCGTTGGCCGGTAAGCCGGTCGGCAGGATGTTCAACCTCCCCTGTTTGCGCAGGGGAGGTTGCTTGTTTCTGTCCTCATGAAAAGCGGGCACGATTTCAGCGCATGAATGCTCCTCAGCAAGAACTGCCGCAGCCGCCAAACGATCCCGGCCTGTCGGCGCTGGTATTGATTGCGCAGTTTCACGGTATCGCGGCCAACGCCGCGCAGATGCGACACACTGCGGGATCGGCTGGCGATCCGCTCTCGGTCAACGATCTCGAACTGGCAGCGCGCGGCCTTGGTCTGAAGACGCGCAAGGTGCAAATCACCGAAAGCCGATTGTCCAAAACCCCGGTGCCTGCACTCGTGATCGACGAGAACGGCAAACACTTCATCCTCGCCAAGTGCGATGAGGAAAAGGCGCTGATCCTCGATGCCGGGGCGTCCGCGCCATCGATTTGCGAGCCCGCCTCGGTCATCTCGCGTTCCGGTGGTCGGATGCTGCTGTTCGCGTCGCGGGCATCGCTCGCCGGCGCGTTGGCGCACTTCGATTTCTCGTGGTTCGTCCCGGCCGTTGTCAAGTACCGGAAGCTCCTGCTGGAAGTCCTGCTGGTCTCGGCCGTGCTGCAGTTGTCCGGATTGGTCTCGCCGCTGATGTTCCAGGTCGTGATGGACAAGGTATTGGTCAACCGCGCGTTCAACACACTCAATGTTGTCTGCATTGCCTTGCTGGCAAGCGCGATTTTTGAAGTGGTGTTGTCGGGCGTGCGCAACTACGTGTTCGCGCATACCGCGAGCCGCATCGATGTCGAGCTGGGAGCGAAGTTGTTCCGGCACCTGCTGACGTTGCCGCTTGCCTACTTCGGCGTGCGCCGTGTCGGAGACACCGTCGCGCGGGTCAGAGAACTGGAAAACATCCGCAGCTTCCTGACGGGGCAGGCCGTCACGGCCGTGATCGATCTGTTCTTTTCGATCATCTTCCTCGCGGTCATGTGCCTGTACAGCGTGTGGCTCACGCTGGTTGTGGTGATCTCATTGCCGGTGTATGCGGCGATTTCCATGACGATCACGCCGATTCTGCGTAGCCGGCTCAACGAGAAGTTCGCGCGGACTGCCGATAACCAATCCTTCCTGGTCGAAACCGTGTCGGGTGTCGAGACGGTCAAGTCGATGGCCGTGGAGCCGCAATTTACGCGCCGTTGGGACAATCAGCTCGCCGGTTACGTTTCTGCGGGGTTTCGCGTCAGTGCGCTCGGTAACGTCGGCCAGCAGCTGATTCAACTCGTCGGCAAGCTTGTGACGCTGGCGACGCTTTATCTCGGCGCGCGCTTCGTGATCGAAGGCAAGTTGTCGGTCGGCCAGCTCATTGCCTTCAACATGATGTCGCAGCACGTTGCGGCGCCGGTGTTGCGACTCGCTCAGCTCTGGCAGGACTTCCAGCAGGTCGGCATTTCGATGGGGCGGCTGGGCGATATCCTCAATACGCATACCGAACTGCCTCAAAGCCGCCAAGCCCTGCCTGCAGTGCGCGGCGACATCAGTTTCCAGAACATCCGGTTTCGCTATCGCCCCGATGGCCCGACGATTCTTGACGATATTTCGCTCGACATCTCCGCCGGTGAAATCGTCGGCATTGTCGGCCGGTCTGGCTCCGGCAAGAGCACGCTGACCAAGCTGGTGCAGCGACTTTATCTGCCCGAACAGGGTCGTGTGCGAATCGACGGCATTGACCTCGCGCTCGCCGATCCCGCATGGCTGCGCAGGCAGATCGGCGTGGTGCTCCAGGAGAATCTGCTGTTCAACCGGTCAATTCGCGAAAACATCGCCGTCACGGACCCGGGCATCTCGCTTGATGTCGTGATGCACGCTGCGCAGCTTGCCGGCGCTCACGATTTCATCTCCGAAATGCCTGAAGGCTACGACACGATCGTCGGCGAACATGGTTCGAACCTGTCCGGCGGTCAGCGCCAGCGGCTTGCGATTGCCCGCGCGCTCGTCACCAACCCGCGCATCCTGATTTTCGATGAAGCCACCAGCGCTTTGGACTTCGAAACGGAACACATCATCCAGCGGAACATGCGGGCGATGTGTCACGGCCGGACGGTCATCATCATCGCCCACCGACTCAGTTCCGTGCGGCACGCCAATCACATCGTCGCGATGGACAGGGGCCGCATCGTGGAGCGCGGCACGCACGACAGCCTGCTGGCGCAACAGGGCTACTACGCGCATCTGGTGTCGCTCCAGAACGCCTGATTCCTCTTCCTTTTCTTTCCGGCTGCTGTCCATGAAATCGATACTCCAGGGAGTCGGCGCGCTGGTGGGCCGCTACGTTG
The DNA here is from genome assembly GCF_004343775.1 of Burkholderia sp. SRS-46. Classification (GTDB taxonomy): domain Bacteria; phylum Pseudomonadota; class Gammaproteobacteria; order Burkholderiales; family Burkholderiaceae; genus Burkholderia. The sequence continues at coordinate 732,756 of NZ_PTXL01000001.1, forward strand.
CGGTTTTCCGCGAATCGTGGCGGATTCGCCACGAGCTCGACACCCAGCCGCGCCTCGAGTACGAGCGCGCGTTCCTGCCCGCCAATCTCGAACTGGTCGAAACGCCGGTCCACCCGCTGCCGCTCTGGACGATGCGCGTCTTCGTGGCACTCGGTGCGTTGGTCGTGTTGGTCGCGCTTTTCGGGAAGCTCGATATTGTCGCCACCGCGCCGGGCAAGCTGATTCCCCGTGAGGAGGTCAAGACCATTCAGCCTGCGTTGACGGGCGTCGTCCGCCGCATCATGGTCCGGGATGGCCAACGGGTGGAGTCCGGCCAACTGCTGATGGAGCTCGATACCACCCAGGCTGCGGCGGATTCCGACAAGGCGCGGTTGAGCCGGATCGATGCCGCGCTGACGGCGGAGCGGTCGCGCGCGCTGCTGTTGGCGCAAGTCCACGGACAGGCGCCGGCGCTTGGCCCGGTGGAGGGCGCCAGCGCGCAGCAGCAACTGGAAGCCCAGCATTTTGCGGAGGGTTTCTACAGCGAATACCGCGACAAGCTGAGCAGCGCCCAGGCGGAACTGATGAAACGCGAGGCGGAGTTCGGCACGACGCAGCAGCAGATTGCCAAACTGGTCGCGACCGCGCCGCTGGCCCGTCAGCAAGCGGATGACTATCGTGCGCTGGCGTCGGACAAATATGTCGCGCGAACGGAGTATCTCGACAAGGAACAAAGCGCATTGAGCCAGGAACACGAACTGGCCGCCCAGCGAAGCCATGCGCGGGAGCTGACCGCTGGCATTGCGCAGCAACGCGCCGAAGTCGCCTCGGTCACGTCGGATTTCCGGCGCCAGCAGCTCGACCTGCTCGATAAGGCCACGCAGCAGCTGGCACAAAGCCGGAACGACGAAACCAAGGCCGACACGCGGCAAAAACTGCTCAGCTTGACTGCGCCGGTGGCAGGTACCGTTCAGCAGTTGCGGATTCATACCCTGGGCGGGGTCGCGACAGCGGCCAATCCGGTCATGGAGATCGTGCCGGATGACGTGCTCGAGGTCGCGGCCAATATCGAGAACAAGGATATCGGCTTTGTGAAAGTCGGACAGCCGGCGATCGTCAAGATCGAGGCGTTTCCGTACACGCGCTATGGCTATCTGACGGGCACGGTCGAGACCGTGTCGAACGATGCCGTGCAGGACAACAAGCGCGGCCTGACCTTCGTTGCGCGAATCCGGCTGTCGACCAACCGGATCCGAGCGAACGATACCTGGATCAACCTCACGCCGGGGATGGCGGTCACCGCCGAAATCAAGACTGGCAAGCGCAGTGTCGCGCACTACTTCCTGGATCCCGTGATCCAGACCGGGCAGGAGAGCTTGCGTGAGCGTTAAGCCGATGTGGTGTGAGCGAGGAGCCGGCATGCGCTGGAAGGGCGCCTTGCTGGCGCTCGCCTGTCTGGCTTCCACGCATGCGTGGGCGCTGGACCCGCTGTGGACAGACGGCGTAGTGGCAGCGACCGCCGCAGTCGACATGCTGGCTGCTTCCGCGAAACTCTGCACGTTCGATGACTTGCCGACGCCGCTACGTTTGCAGGATGCCGTCGAGCGCGCGCTTTGCAATCATCCGAAAACGCGGCAAGCCTGGGCGAACGTGAAAATCCAGGCGGCGGCGGTCGGCGTGGGGCGGGCGGCGTATTTGCCCACCTTGAACGGCAGCTGGCAAGGCACGCGCGACAACGCAACAAATCACGTCACGGGCTACCCGCAATACGATTCGAACTATCAGACCCACCTGCAGAACGCTAGCGTCTCGCTCAGCTGGGTACTCTACGATTTCGGCGGACGCACGGCGGCGTTGCGCAACGCGACCGAATTGCTGGCGGCCGCGCAGGCGAATCAGCAGGCTGTGCTCCAGACGATCTTCGCATCGGTCGCGAAGGATTTCTATTCGGCGCAGGCGGCGCAGGGGGCGCTGGCGGCGGCCCGCGAGATCGAGCGGACCGCGCAGATGAGCGCCGACGCGGCGACCCGACGGGTCGACAAGGGTGTGGCGGCAATCAGCGACCAGCTTCAGGCGCAGACCTCCCATGCCGAGGCGACGGTGAGTCGCACGAAGGCGGAGGGGGAATGGCAGGCTGCGCTGGGTACGCTGGCGTCGGACATGAACCTGACGCCGACGACCGCGATGGTGCTGCCGGATGTCGGGGACGGCGTCACGCCGACGCCGGAGTTCGGCGATTCAGTGGCGGCCTTGATTGACGAGGCGCAACGCACTTATCCCGGCGTCCTGGCAGCCCAGGCTCAGGTTGCCGCCGCGCAAGCGAGAACGGCTCAAACCAGAGCTGAAGGTCTGCCACGTTTGAATTTCGTCGCGCAATACAACTACAACAACCAACCGACCAGCCTGCAACTGGGTTACCCCGTGTTCCCCGCGACGCATCGCGAGTGGTATCTCGGTTTCCAGGTGACGATCCCGATCTTCGACGGCTTCGTGCGCACCTATCAGGTTCGACAGGCCGAGGCACAGACGGAACTGCAGAAGGACGTATTGGACGAGGCCCGGCAACAGGTAGGACTGGATGTTTGGACCAGCTACCAGACGCTGCAAAGTGCCACGGAGAATCTCGACAACAGCGCGACGCTGTTGTCGCTCGCACAACACGCCTACGATGCAGCGGAGCACCGCTACCGGAGCGGCGTCGGGCAGATTCTGGAACTGCTCAATGCACAGTCGTCATTGGCGAGTGCGAAGCGGCAACGGATTCAGGCGCTGACCGATTGGCGCTCGGCGCGACTGCAACTGGCGGCGAAGCTCGGGAGGCTGGGGATGTGGCGGCTCTCGAGTGATGAAGGAAAGGTTCTATCGCAATAAGGCCGGTCCGGTAATCTGGTGCGGTAAAGGTCGAAGAAATGGTAAGTGTTGAATTCCTTCAATATCGCTAATAGTGTTCATAGATTGCGACGATGTAATAGTGGCCCTCGACCGCACCCGACAAGAGACGGTTTCATAAAGACTGTTCGGTGCGCCGGAGGGGGCAGCAGATTAGGCAGCAACCGAGTTTGAGGAGCGCGCCGTGTATATCGGCACGACGCTCGAAACGAATACGGAGGCGACGGAAGTGATGCAGCCAAGCATGCGTGCGTTCAACGACCCAGCGATATTTGCCAAGGCCGCTGCCATGTTCGGTGCGGCCCTTGGCGATCACCGGCTCGATCAGTGTCCACAATTCGTCGTCGATGATCGGCTTGCCCATCTCTACTGCCTCGGTTGTTCCGATGCCTGAGGTTAACAGCTCGTCGCACAAGTTAACAGACCCACGAGGCCTTTTTGAAACCGTCTATAAGGCTTCTCTGTGAATTTATTTAGGACTCTTCTTATACATAAATTCGGAAATAGAGTCATTGCCGAAATTCCACTTCGTCGCGACCATTGTTCCTGAGGACCAGCGTCTATTGCAAGTCGAAATGCTCGTAATTGGTGCCGACTGTAAGGGTTGATCATCCGTCGCTCGCCTTTCCCAGCGGGCGTAGTTCACCCCGGGGTGCCCGCAAGTAGCGGATGTCTTACGTACGCGTGCGACGTGAAGTCGCGCCAGCTATTGGCTCAGCCCACAAGCTCTCGTACGAATTGACTCAGCCTGTTGCAAGGAAATGTTTTCTGGTTTCTCACAGTCATCCCGACGTTACGGGGTATTGCTCGTCGGGTGGCGAATCGGCCGTTTATTTTGTTTTTCTAAAAATTAAAGTCAGGATGACTATGAAAACATACATGGAAGACAAGGGGCAGTCGGGTTCTTTGATTTCGAGCGGCCGCACGTGGCGTTTGCCCGTTGTGCTCGCGTTGGGCGCCGTGCTGTTGAGCGCATGCGGTGGCGACGACGGTCCGTCGGCCTCGTCGGTCGTCACACCGGTCGAAACGCCGGCACGAACGCCCACGCTCGCGGCCGACAAGCCCTACTTCGATCCGGTCGCCTACGGCAACCGAGCCGACGATTCGATCACGGACACCAACGAAGACGGCGCGGTCACCCATCACGTTGTGACGCTTAACGGGACTTCGATCCAGTACACCGCAACGGCCGGCCATCTCGTGACGACCGATCCGGGCAGCTCGCAGCCAAACGCGAAGATCTTCTACGTCGCGTACACGGCCGATGGCAAGGACGCGAACGCGCGTCCGGTCACGTTCTTCTACAACGGCGGGCCGGGCTCCGCCGCAGTCTGGTTGCTGCTCGGCTCGTATGCGCCCAAGCGAATCAAGACCTCGATGCCCGATTTCACACCGCCGGCACCTTACACGATCGAGACGAATCCGGACAGCCTGCTCGACAAGACCGATCTCGTGTTCATCAATCCGGTCGGCACCGGCTATTCGACGGCGATCGCACCGGCGAGGAACAAGAACTTCTGGGGCGTCGACCAAGACGCGTCTTCGCTGAAGCAGTTCATCAAGCGCTATCTGACTGCGAACCAACGCTGGAATTCGCCGAAATTTCTTTTTGGCGAATCGTACGGTACGCCGCGTACCGCCGTGCTCGCGAATGTGCTGCATAGCGACGGCGTCGATCTAAACGGGATCGTGCTGCAATCATCGATTCTCGATTTCCGGCATAGCGATGATCCAGTTGGTTTGCTGCCGACCTACGTCGCCGATGCGTGGTACCACAAAAAGTTCAGTGCGCCGACACAGTCGACGACGCTTGCGGGCGTGATGTCGGAGGCAGCGCAATTCGCGTCAGGTGATTTCGCGACGCTGGCGAAAGATGCGATCGCTGCGAATGCGGCTAAAACGGCGGCAGACAACGATCCGGAGTTTTCGGTGGCCAAGGATGCAGCCTTCGCGGCCGCGGGCAGTCCATCGTCGATGGCATGGAGGGACATCATCGCGTACTTCCGGAAGCAACCGAACGCTAACGACCTGCTGCAGAAGACCTTGGCTTATTTCGCCGCAGACGACGCGGTTTCGAATCTCCCGGCGCCGAGCGATACTGCTGTTCAGCGTGTCGCGCAGTACATCGGCATCGACAAGACGCTGGTGCAGGAGGCCAAACTGCTCGTCGATACCAATAAGTTCCAGCGCAATCTCGTGCCAGGGCGCAGCGTCGGCGCGTACGACGGCCGCGTGACGACGACCAACCTGGGCGTCGCGGCGGATGTCAGCCTGATCAACAACGATGCGTTCGATCGTGCGACGAGCGGTGTGTACATCGCTGCATGGAACGTCTATCTGAATCAGGAACTGAAGTACACGTCGAATTCCGCCTTTACCGGTATCACCCAAGTGTCGTGGGACTGGACCCACAAGGATCCGACTGGCAAGACGTCGCAAGGCCGTGGCAATCTGAACACGGTCACTGATCTGGCCGCGATCATGGGGATCAATCCGGATCTGAAAGTATTTCAGGCCAGCGGGTATTTCGACGACGTGACACCTTGGTACCAGACGCGGATCGATCTGCAGAACATGCAGATCGACCCCGCGCTTCGCAAGAATCTGCAGATCAATGAATATCCGTCCGGGCACATGGTTTATCTCGATCCGGATTCGCGCACTGCGCTGCGTGGCGATCTGCTGAAATTCTTCCAGGCGGTCGGCTCGGATCAAGCGTCGATGCGGCGCATCCTGCGGCTGCAGAAGGCGGGGCGCGCGTCATGACGCACGCCGGAACGGACGGAGCCCGAGCGGCGCCTTCCGTTCCGGCTGCAGATCGGCAAACGGGGCAATTCCTTCGAAACGGAGTGCCCTCGACAGCCGCGTGCCGGCCGAGACCATCACGTATACGCGCTGCCGTTGTGTCTCGGCATCGCCCATGCCTCCGGCGTCGCGCCGTTCGCCGGGCTCGTGTCCGGCATCGTCGGCCATGAAACGTCGCGCGCGATCTGCACCCCGGTTCGGCGTCGAACCTGACGCCGCCCTCAAAGCGCATGTCGCGCGCGATCCGTCACCCCCTACAGCCCGAGTTGCTCCAGCTCACGCGGATGCTTCCGCCGATATTCCGGGTAGTACTTCAAGCTCCCGGCCAGGCTCAGGTGGTGGTAGTCGCTATACCGATAGATCGGCAGCCCGTCGAATTCGAGGCGACACTTCCCGTCCGCGCAGGGCGCATCGTAGGTGTGGATGATCCTCAGGTCCGGGAAGCGCGCCTGAAGGCGCGCCTGCATCGCGGCGATCGGCGCATGCTGGTCGGCGGCGATCTTGCTGTCGAACTCGCAAACGCGTCGCGGGTACGGAAACAGCAGCCCGTTGTAGAACGCGCAATTCACCATGTTCTCCGGAATCATCGGCACGTCGTCGAGCATCACGACACGCTTTCCGGCCGCCCGCAACTTCTCGATGGTATTGCCCAGTTCCCGTTCGAGCTGGCCGGGCATGAACCCGTGCAGCGTCGGCTTGACGTCCGGCCCGACGCCGTCGTTCAGGTAGTTCTGCCACGCGGCGGACATGATCACCGTCCGGACGTCCGGCTGCGTCAGCGCATACGCCATCACCGCCTTGTCGTGCTCGACGCACTGGCGATGCGTGTCCTCGAACGCCGCGTCGGTCGCGTGAGTTGCCATGGCCTCGATCGGCGGGCACAGCGTGAATGCGACGTCGTGAATCGCCATGCCGCGGTCCTTGCCGAGCACGTCGAAAAAATGGATCAGGTGATAGGCGTGCGAGTCGCCCCACAGAATCGCCTTGTTCGTCACCGAGGTCGCGCCGACCGTACATGCCGCCTCGTCCGAGATGCCCACCTGCGACCAGCACGTCTTCGCGCGAGGCGTGTCGAACAGCGCCGTGCCCGACCATTGCACGTTGCTGCGGATCGCCGCGGGATAAGCGAACAGGAAGCCGTTCGTCAGCTTGCCGACGCCGGTCAGAATGCCTGCGGCGAGCAGCGGAACCACGACGAAGCCGAGCAGCGAACGGCGCGCTGTCCAGTTGGCCCGTTGCACCCACAGTTCGAGCCGGTGCGTGGCCGCTGCCAGCGCGATGGCGCCGACGATCGCGACCGCATACGCGGCGGGATCGGTCAGGTTCAAGCGCCGCAGCGCGAAAAAGATCGGCCAGTGCCAGAGATAGATCGGATAGGAAATCCGGCCGAGGAACACGCATACCGGATTGGCGAGGATCGGGCCGGCCCATCTCGCGCGCCGGCCCGCGAACATGATCAGCAACGCGGCCGTACACGGCAGGAGCGCGCCGATCCCCGGGAATTGCGTTTCGCGGCTGGCGCCGAAAACGCCTGCCGCGATGATCGCGAGGCCGGCGATCAGCAGCGCGTCGAACAACCCATGAGGCTTCGCCTGCCGCTTGCCTTCGACAACGGCCAGCAGCACGCCGCCGAGGAATTCGAATGCGCGATACTGCGCGAAATAATAGGCGCCGGGCGAATCGATGTTACGGGTCGCGATGGTCAGCGCGGAGTTCGTTGAGGTACTGAACGCCTACGTTCGCTGGTACAACGAGAAACGGATCAAGGGCTCCCTTGGCTATCTCAGCCCCATCGAGTACCGTGAAAGCCTCGGGTCAACAACGTAAATCAGTCCAAGAAAACAGCCGCATCCCCCATTGCTTGTTCTGGTCAAATCGCGCAGGCCCGGAGGATACCAACCTTCGGATGCCATTTCGATGGTGAGCGGTTCGGCTGTACCGCCGCCGTTTGTCGGCCGGGGGATGGTTTCAGGGTTCTTCGGCTAGCGGCTGCTGTCGCAATCCGCGGCGGTGCGATTCGGCAGGATCGCTGACTTGATCTGACGATCCGACCCTGTGCCACCGGGGCGTCGATTCATATGACCCGACGGGCCAGCCGCTTCGTCAAGACGAAACTCGCCGAAAGGACGGCGGCATCGCGGCCGACCACCGCGATCGCCGAATCGAATGACGCCGTGACGGGCGCGGCTTCGCTCAATGCTCCGGATCGAAGCCCTGGTGATCGTCCGCCGGCGGCAAATCGAGCACGAGCTTGACGGCGCTCGTGTTGGCCTTGAGCGAAAATACCCGGCCGATCACGAGAAACGTCTGCTGCAGGTTTTCGAGTTCGACGAAGTCGCCCGGTTGCGGCAGGTGCGCACCCTGGTCGTAGGAAAAATTGGTGCTGGTTTGATCGCCAACCGCTTCTGCGGCGTGGTCAGTGAATTCGATCGTGATGTGCGTGGTCATGCGAAACCTGCTGTTGGGAGGAGGGGAAAGAGATCGGATGGCGTGGATTTTCTCATGGCCGCCGCGGCAGCCCTGCCTTTTTCCATGATCGGGCGCGCTGTGCGCCCAGCTTCGCACACGACCGGACCGAAGCGGCGCACCGACACCTCACGCCGATCGATCCGGCGCGGCGGCCTGACGATCGTCCCGATCTCCTTGGCGGCACAGCCAGTCGAACACGTCGGCGACCGTCTGCGATCGTGGCGCCTTCTCCACCCGCGATATCCACCACGACGTCCCCGGCAGCCGCGGATACCCGGGCAGGATCGTCAGCAAGCCCTGTTCGACGCTGTCGTCGACCAGCCGCCGCGGCAGGCAGGCGATGCCGCGCCCGCGCAGCGCCGCATCGAGCGCGAGGCGCTGGTCGTCGTAGATCGTCTTGTCGTGAAACGCGGCGAGCTGGCCGCGCAGCATGGCCGCCGTATCCTCGCGGACGATGTCTTCCTCGAGGCACACGAGCCCCGCATGCAGGTGATGCTGCTCGAGCGGCAGCGCGTCCAGCCGCGCCGCGAGCCCGGGCGCGCACACGGTCACGCGTTCGTCCTGCAGGAACGGTATTTCGAGCAAGCCGGTCTGCATGAGCGGGCGCGGCCCGATCGTGATGTCGACGTCGATCTCGTCGACGTAGCGCGCGGTCTCGTCGGTCGACAGCAGCGGGCACAGCTCGGGGATATCCTGCCGCATCCGCGCGAGACGCGGCTGCAGCCAGCCGTGCAGCAGCGGCGCGGGGCAGACCAGCACGACGAGGCCGGGCGTCAGGTAGGTGCCGATGCGCCCGAGCCCGCTGCGCAGCGTCTCGAGCGAGCGCTGCACGCTGCGCTGCAGCACCTCGCCGCCGACCGTCAGCTCCACGCCGCGGCCGATGCGGCGAAACAGCGGCTGTCCGAGCTGCTCCTCGAGCTGCTGGATCTGGTGGCTGATGGCCGACTGCGACAGGTGCAGTTCGTCGGCCGCGCGCGAGAAATTGCCGAGCCGGGCGGCCGCCTCGAATCCGATCAGCAGCTTCAATGAGGGTATGCGTGGCATTGAGGTATGAAGAGAATTGATTGATCAGCGCAAGAAAGATCAATTTTCATCAGAATTTGCCGGCAGCACAATGGGTCATCGATCAACGAGGAGAACATCCTATGAGCCGTTTCGATGCCCGCCAATCCGGCTACCGCATGCCGGCGGAATGGGAACCGATGGCCGCGACCTGGCTGGGCTGGCCGGTGCTGCGGGACCGCGAGGCACTGTGGGGCGAGTACTACCCGCGGGTCTGCCGGGAATTCGCGCTGGTCGCGCAGACCATCGCGCGCTATCAGCGCTGCATCGTGGTCGCGCACGCGGACTGCGCCGATACGGCGCGCGAGCGGGTCGGCGGCAGCGTCGAGGTGCTGGCGGTCGCCGCCGAGGACAACTGGGTGCGCGATTGCGGGCCGATCTTCCTGCAGGGCGCGCGCGGCGAACTCGCGGCCGCCGTGTTCCGCTTCAACAGCTGGGGCGAGAAGTACCAGCCGTACGACGGTTGCCAGCAGCTCGGGCAGGACATCGCACGCGCCGCGGGCGCGCGCATCTTCAACTCGCACATGGTGCTGGAAGGCGGCGCGTTCTACGTGGACGGGCAGGGGACGCTCGTGACCACCGAAAGCTGCCTGCTGCATCCGAACCGCAACCCGCAGTTGAGCCGGGCGGAGATCGAGGCCGAACTGCGGCGCATGCTCGGCGTGGAAAAGATCATCTGGCTGCCGGGCAACCCGGACGAAGTGGAGACGAACGGCCACGTCGACGGCATCGCGTCGTTCATCGCGCCGGGCAAGATGCTGTGCCAGACGGCGAGCCCCGAGCAGGGCGACTATTTCCGCGTGATGCAGGAGAATCGCCGCGCGCTCGAGCTCGCGACGGATGCGGCCGGCCGCCGTTTCGAGCTGCTCGACCTGCCGTCGCCGATCGTCACCGAGCGCTACGGCTCGGCGTGCTATTGCGACTGCTATGCGAACTACATCCTGGTGAACGGCGGCTTGATCTCGACGGCGTTCGGCGTCGAGCAGGACGCCGCGGCGCGCGCGGTGTTCGAGCGCGCGTTCCCGGATCGCCGCGTCGAGCTGCTGCCGATCACCGCGCTGTCGATGGGCGGCGGCAGCATTCATTGCTCGACGCAGCAGCAGCCCGCCGTGATGCCCGCGCGCGCCTGAGCGGCGACGCGCCCAACTGGAGAATCGAAATCATGACATCGAGGATGGTTACCGTCGCCGCCGTGCAGATGGCGTCGGGCAGCTGGACGTTCGAGGACAACATGGCGACGGCCGAGCGGCTCGTGCGCGACGCCGCGCGCCAGGGCGCGAACGTGGTCGTCTGCCCGGAGCTTTTCACGATGCCGTACTTCTGTCTCGACCAGAACGTGCGCCACCTGCAACTGGCGGAGCCGTTCGCCGGCAACGCGCGGATCGCGCGTTTCGCGAAGCTGGCGGGCGAGCTCGGCGTCGTGCTGCCGATCGGCTTCTTCGAGCGCGCGGGCAACGCCGCGTACAACTCGATCGCGCTCGCGGATGCCGACGGCAGCGTGCTCGGCGTCTATCGCAAGACGCACATCCCGGACGGGCCCGGTTACACGGAGAAGTTCTACTTCACGCCGGGCGATACGGGTTTCCGCGTGTGGGACACGCGCTTCGGCCGGATCGGCCTCGGCATCTGCTGGGACCAGTGGTATCCGGAAACCGCGCGCAGCCTCGCGCTGATGGGCGCGGAGCTGCTGTGCTTCCCGACCATCATCGGCTCGGAGCCGTTCAGCCGCGAGTTCGATTCGGCCGGACACTGGCAGCGCACGATGCAGGGCCATGCGGCGGCGAACATGGTGCCGCTGGTGGCGGCCAACCGGATCGGCAGCGAGACCGGCGCGGGAAACGGCAACGACCTGCAGAAAGGGCTCACCGGCGTGTTCTACGGGTCGAGCTTCATCGCGGACCACACCGGCGCGAAAGTGGCGGAAGCGAACCGCACGGACGAATCGATCCTGCTGCACGCGTTCGACCTCGATGCGATCCGCGACGAACGCCATTCGTGGGGCTTCTTCCGCGACCGGCGTCCGGAGATGTACCGGACGCTGCTGACGAGCGACGGCGCCGCGTCGTGCTACCGGCCGGGAGCGTGACATGACGCGCGCCATCGTCCGGATGCTCGCCGCGCTGCTGGTCGGCGCGTGCCTGATCGCGCAGCGCGCGTCGGCGGCGGAGGAGAAGATCCTCAACCTGTACAACTGGAGCGACTACTTCGCGCCGGACACGCTGAGCGCGTTCGAGAAGGAAACGGGCATCAAGGTGCGCTACGACACCTACGACAGCGACGAAACGCTGCAGGCGAAGCTGATGACGGGAGACAGCGGGTACGACCTCGTGTGGCCGACGAACGACTTCATGGCGCGGCAGATCCAGGTCGGCGCGTTCCGCGAGCTGGACAAGCGCCGGCTGCCGAACCTGAAGCATCTCGATCCGGCGCTGCTGGCGCTCGCGGCGCAGGCGGACCCCGGCAACCGGCATGGCGTGCCGTACATGTGGGGCACCATTGGGATCGGCTACGACCGCGCGAAGGTCGGCGCGATGCTCGGCAAGGATTTCCCGAAGGACAGCCTCGATCTCGTGTTCGATCCGGCGATCGCGTCGCGCATCGCCGCGCACTGCCGGATCGGCCTGCCGGACTCCGCGAGCATGGTGCTGCCGCTCGCGCTGCGCTACATCGGCCGCGATCCCGTGAACCCGTCGGCCGCGGATTACGAGGCGGCGGAAGCGATGCTGATGAAGGTGCGGCCGTCGATCGCGCTGTTCGTCACCTCGTCCGACGCGCACGAGCTGGTCGACGGCGAGCTGTGCGTGATGGTCGGCTACTCGGGCGCGATCGATCTCGGCGCGGAAAAGGCGCGGCAACTGAGCGGCAAGCGCGATATCGTGTACGACATGCCCAGCATCGGCACGCTGATGTGGTTCGACAGCATGGCGATTCCGAAGACGGCACGGCATCCGGAGAATGCGCACCGATTCATCGACTACATCCTGCGGCCGGACGTGGTGGCGCGGATTTCCAACGCGAAGCGTTACGCGAACGCGAACCGCGATGCGTCGGCCTACCTCGATGCGAAGCTGCGCACCAATCCGGCGATCTATCCGGGCGAGGCGGTGCGCAAGACGCTGTTCACGCCGATGGCCGAGCCGCCTGCGCTCAGTCGCCTGCAAGGCCGGTTGTGGACGAAGTTCAAGGCCGCGTTGCGGTGAAGGCGAACGCGTCGGGCTCGTCGCGCGCCGGCAAGGTCATCACGAACCGCGCGCCGCCGAGCGGTGAATCCTCGAGCCGCACGTCGCCGCCATGCACGAGCGCGACGCGGCGCACGATCGCCAGCCCGAGACCGAACCCGCCCGTCTGCCGGTCGCGGCTCGAGTCGAGCCGCTGGAACGGCTCGAACACGCGCGTGCGATCGGCGCTGGGAATGCCGGGCCCGTCGTCGTCGACGGTCAGCACGAGCGTGCCGTCGGCGCCCGCCGTCGCGGCCAGCGACACCGTGCTCGCCGCATACCGCGAGCCGTTGCGGATCAGGTTCAGCAGCGCCCGCGCGACCAGCTTCGGATCGCACACGTGGTCCGCGGGCGCGCCGCGCGTCGACACGTCGAGTGCGAGCCCGCGGTCGGCGACGTCGTTCGTCACGTTGCCGGCCACGCTGTCGATCAGCTCGTCGACGGCGACCCGCATCGGCGCGAGCTCGCTCTGCCCCTGCTCGAGGCGGCCGATCGTCAGCAGCTCGGTGACGAGATCGTCGAGTTCGCGCACGTCGCTGCGCAGCGCGTCGCGGCGCTCGCGGGTGCGGTCGGTGTCGTCGGGCGCCTCCAGCAGCGCGAGACCGAATTCGAGCCGCGCGAGCGGCGTCTTCAGCTCGTGCGAGATGCCGTGCATCATTTCGCGCTGTTGCCGGATCGACGCCTCGATGCGTTGCGCCATGTCGTTGAACTGCTGCGACAGCTCGTAGATGCTCGACTTGTTCGACAGCTGCGCGCGCGTCGTCAGCCGGCCCGCGCCGAACGCGCGCGCGGCGGCCTGCAGCTTGCGCAGGTCGCGCCAGTGGAAATGCACCCACGTCACCACCGCGAACAGCGTCGCGATCGCGAGCAGCAGGTACGCGTAGATCCGGATGTCGAGATCCGGCGCTTCGGCCGGGCGCGCGTGCAGCACGGAGCCGTCCGCGAGCGGCATGTAGTAATCCTTGCCGTTGTAGCTGATCGCGATCCGGCCGCTGTCCAGATCGCGCAGCGGCACGCCGGTGAGCTGCGCGCGGGCCTCGGCCATCGAGATGAAACCGAAGCCTTCGTTGCCGTGCAGCGCCAGTTCACGCAGCGCGAGCTGACGCTGCGCGCCCGGATGGCGTTCGAGATAGTCGTTCAGCACGAACGCATAGGTGGTCAGCGAATTGCGCGCGGCTTCCGCGCCGCGCTCGTAGAAGATCCGGTCGAACGACAGCTGGATGAATACGATCGACGCGGCGACGCAGACGATCACGATGAGATACAGCCTGATCAGCGAACGCAGCATTTACTCGTCCCACGCGGAAGGGCTGAACAGGTAGCCGCGGCCCCAGATCGTCTTGATCTTGTGCGGTTCCGACGACGCATCCTCGAAGCGGCGGCGCAGCTTCGAGATGCCGGAATCGACCGAGCGGTCGAGCCCGTCGAATTCGATGCCGCGCAGTTGCTTCAGGATGTCGTCGCGGCTCAGCACGACGCCGGCCGCGCGCGCGAGGATCAGCAGCAGGTTGAACTCGGCGGTCTTCAGGTCGACCAGCTCGCCGCGCCACGTGACGGTGCGGTTCGGCGGCGAAATCGCCAGTTCGCCGAACACGAGCGATTCGGGCGCGGCGGACGTGTCGTCCGGGGTCGCGGGCTGCGCGCGGCGCAGCAGCGCGCGGGCGCGCGCGACGAGCACGCGCGGCTCGAGCGGCTTCGTCACGTAGTCGTCGGCGCCGGTCTCGAGGCCGGCGACCTGGTCGTACACGTCGGCGCGCGCGGTCAGGATCAGCACCGGCACGCTCGAGAACGCGCGAATCCGCCGGCACACTTCCATGCCGTCGAGATTGGGCAGCATCAGGTCGAGTATCACGAGCGCAGGCTGGTGCTCGCGCACCGCGGCGACGGCAAGGTCGCCGCGCCGCACGACCGTCACCGTGAATTCATAGCCGTCGAGATATTCGCGGACCAGCTGCGCCAGCCGGTCGTCGTCCTCGATCAGCAGGACGCGGTGTTTGAGCGGGTCTTCGTTCATGATCTCCTCAGAATGCGCGCGCGGCCGCGCGACCAGGCGGAGGCGCGGCGGCGGAGCAGGCGAATTTTATCCGGCGTTCCGGCGGCTGGTTTGCGGTCACGACAATCGTCAACAATCGAACACAATTGAGCACAGATTCTCTTCAGATTCGGAATAGTTTCGGCGCGCGGGGGCCCCTAGACTTCGGACTCCCTGACTTACATCTGACCATTGTGCGCCCAACTCTCCGCCGCTACCGCTACTGCGTGCCGCTCGCCGGCCTGGCCTTTGCCGCTGCCGCTCACGCGGAAAACGAATACTCGATCGGCCTCGGCGCCGGCTTCGCGCCGCGCTACGCGGGCAGCAACCAGTACCGGGGCGTCGTCGGACCGTCGTTCTCCGCGACGTTCGGCAACGGCTTCTTCATCAGCGAGTCGGACGGCGCAGGCTACCGGCTGGACCTGCCGCACGGCGTGTTCGTGTCGGCGGCGGTGAACTACGACCCGGGCCGCGCGGACGAGAACCGCTTCGACCTGCCGGGTTCGAGCTACCTGAAGGGGATGGGCCGGGTGCCCGGCTCGGTGCTCGTCGGCGTGCGTGCCGGCATGAAGATCTACGGCGGCGCGGTGCTGAGCGTCACGCTCGATACGCCCGTCACGCATACGTCGCGCGGGGTGTCCGGGCACGTCGACCTCGCGGTGCCGGTGTACAAGTCGGCGAAGGACGAGATCGTGCTGACGGGCACCGTGCACGGGGGCTCGGGCCGCTACATGCAGACGTTCTACGGCGTGACGGACGCGCAGTCCGCGCGCAGCCGGTTCCGGCCGTACTCGACCGGCGGCGGGATCGACAGCGCGGCGATGTCGGTCGCGTGGACCCGGGCGATCTCGCAGCACTGGTCGATCCTCGCGACGGCCGGCGTGACACGCCTGCTCGGCCGCTACGGCGACAGCCCGATCGTGCAGTCGCGCGCGAACTACTTCGGGGGCGCGGGCGTGAGCTACCGGTTCTAAAGGCGCGGGGCCGGCACGACCTGCCGGTTTTCGGAGCCGAAGGACGAAGCGGACGATCCGCGCGATCGGCCGCTTCGGCGCGTTCGCGGGTTGCGGTAGGATGCGGATCGCCATGCCGCTGCGCGCGTCGCCGCGCAACGAACCCGCAGATCCGCCGCGTTCGGCGGCCGGCCTCATCACGGAGACGCCCTTGAAAAACACGATTCCCGTCGTCATCGCACTCGTTGCGAGCGCATCGATCTACGGTTGCGCGAATTCGGACCAGAAGAAGGAGGGCAGCGCGATGCCGAACCCCGAAAACACCGGCACGGCCGCCACCTGCAAGGCCGACGCCGCACCGGACGACGCGCTGGTCGGCCAGTCCGAAGCGGACGCGGTCGCGAAGCTGGGCGGCTGCCCGTGGCGCGTCAGCGAGCGCGACGGCCAGTCGCTGCCGGGCACGATGGACTACCGCGAAGACCGACGCAATCTCGGCATTCGCAACGGCAAGGTGATCTGGGTGCGCCGCGGCTGACCGGGCGCGTTCGGCTTACTTCGAGATGTACCAGAGCGCGTCGGTGCTGACGCGCGCGGGCGCGGCGGCGGGTGCGGGTGCCGCCGCCGGCGCCGGTGAAGGCACGGACGCGGTGGCGGGCAGCGACGTCGGCGCGGTCGACGACTTGGTCACATACCAGAGCGCATCGGCCGACGCGGTGCGCTTCGGCGCCTCCACGGTCTTGTTCGTCGTCGCCGCCTGCGGCGTGCTCGCGGCGGCCGTCATGGCGGGCCGCTGCGTCGGCGCGCCGGCCGGCGGCAGCGGCGTACCCGTCGCGCCGCGCTGCGCGCGCGCTTCATACTGCCCGAGCTGGAAGATCAGCGCCTGCGCGGGACGCGCGATCACCGCATACGGAAACTGCGGCTCCCACGGCACCAGCACGCGCCCGCCCGGCGTGTCCGCGAAGATCGCCGGCACGCGCTTCATGTCGCTGAACTGCACGTAGACCTTCGCACCATCGTCGAACACCTGGATCGGCTTCGCCGGGTCCGCGCCGCTGACCGTCCAGCCGAAGTTGTACGCGCCGGCGGGGCCGGCCGGCGCCGACGCGGCCTGCGCGGCGGCGCGCGGGCGGGTCACTTGCGGCGCCGTGACGCTGAGGCTGGCGAATGGGTTGTAGGACTGCGGCGGCGTAAAGGACGGCGGAAGGATAGGCATGGGGGAATCCGGCGAATCCGGGATGGTTTGAATCGCGTCGTAGACCTTGCGCGCATACGCGAGCCGCTTGTCGGGCGACGCGGCGTTGTACGCGCCGATCGCGTTCCAGGTCGGCCCCAGCTGACGGATATTCTGCGACAGGATCCACGCGCCGACAAAGGCGTTGGTGCACGGGTCGAACAGGCTCTGCTCGGAAATGCCTTCGCGCGCGAGCGTCGGCAGCCACGTGCTGTTGATCTGCATGAGCCCGATGTCGGTGGTGCCGTTGGAATTCGTATTGACCGCGTTGGTCTTCATGCCGGATTCGACCTGCGCGATACCGCGCAGCAGGCTGACGTTGACGTGATGGAACGCGGCGGCATCGTCGAGGCAATCGGCCCGGGCGGTACCGTGCATCATGAACGAAGTCGCAATAATTGGCGCTATTTTCAGCATTCCTGTGCTGATCGAGCGGGTTTTCTGACGCGGCATGGCAGGTTGGCGCGAAATCGGGCGGCCTATGCAAGGAAAAATCAACGGCGAAGTGTGCCATAGCACGCGCGCGAATGGCTCATTCCGGTGCGGCGATGCGGTGTGCGCTGCCGTGGTCGTGTCGAAGGGCGTATCGAAGGGTGTATCCGGCGCGTGATGCCGGGGCAGGTGCGAACGCGAGGGCGGCGGCGAGGCCGCTCGCGTTTCATGCGTGAGAGCCGATGCAACCGGTGCCGCAGCGCGAATCGCGAATCGTGGCGAACGGTTTGCGTCGATCGCGAACCGCTCGGGCCGCGCAGGTGCGGCATCGCGGGCGGCGGGCGCCGCCGCGCGAACCGTGGCCGGCCGCCGAGAACGGGCGGCCGGCCGTACATCGTCAGAAGCGGTGGCGCAGGCCGAGGTTGACCATCGTCTGCGAGCGGGTGCCCACGTAGCCGTACGAGCCGATCGACGCTTGCGCGGCCATCGCGCCGCCCTTGCCGTCGCCGGTCTCGCCGCTCGCGTGCTGGTAGGCCGCGGTCACGTACACGTCGGTGCGCTTCGACAGGTTGTAGTCGCCGCCGAGCGACACCTGGTGATAGGTCGCCGACGTGTCGCCGCCCGACTTCGTGTAGCTGTAGCCGACACCGACGAGCAGCGCGTTGGTCGCCTGGTAGTTCAGGAAGCCCTGGCCGGTGTTGTAGTGCTCGTTCGACGCGAACAGCGAGCTGGCGTCGCGACGGTACTGCGCATTGCTGTAGCTCGCGCCGAACGTGAACGCGCCGAGCACGTACTGGCCGGCGACGCGCGCGATGCCGATCGAGTGCGCGCTCGCGTAGCCGTTGTTGACCGGGCCGTCGAAGGTGCCGTCCGACGTGCTGGTCCAGCCGGTGCGCGGGCCGTTGGCCGCCGGGCTGTTCGCCGCGTAGAAGTAGCCGCCCGCGAGGCTCAGCGGGCCGTTGTTGTACGCGACCGCCGCCGAGTAAGACTGCCCGGAGCCGGTGTTGCCGGCGAGGCCGCCGAACGCGTACATAGCCGAGAACTGCAGGCCCGCGTACACGGGCGACGTGTACTTCACCGCGTTGTCGACGCGGAAGCTGTTGTCGTAGTTGTCGACGTCGCCGGCCGTCGCGAACGCGCTGCCGAGATAGTTGTCGGCGGTGATCGCCTGCACGAGGTCGATCAGCGGATCGTACTGGCGGCCGAGCGTGAGCGTGCCGTAGCGGTCGCTCGACAGGCCGACGAACGCCTGCCGGCCGAACAGGCGGTTGCCCTGGCCCTGGCGGCCGTTGCTCGGGTCGAAGCCGCTTTCGAGCTGGAACAGCGCCTTCAGGCCGCCGCCGAGATCCTCGCTGCCCTTGATGCCCCAACGGCTGCCGGACAGGTTGCCCGCGCTGCTGTTGCCGAGCGCCCACAGGTTGTCCTTGCCCTGCGCATGATTCACGTAGGTCAGCGACGTGTCGATCACGCCATACAGCGAGACGCTCGATTGCGCGTTCGCGACGGGCGCGGCCGCGAGCGACGCGAGCGAAATCAGCGAGAG
This sequence comes from Burkholderia sp. SRS-46, assembly GCF_004343775.1. GTDB lineage: Bacteria > Pseudomonadota > Gammaproteobacteria > Burkholderiales > Burkholderiaceae > Burkholderia. The sequence goes on from NZ_PTXL01000001.1 coordinate 751,369, forward strand.
GGTGGTGCGTTTCATTTGATCTCCTTTTGCAATTGGCTTGTGATGGTGAATCGGCAATGGCAGGAGACTACCGAGCCGGAATTGAAGGAGAAAATGAAATGCTCTGTTGTGACGTAAAGAAGACATGCGCATGCCACGGAAGGGCGCATTTCCGGATGTGAATTGTTGTTGAACGCGTATTAATCGATGAATGAGCGGATTGGTTTTCAAAGCGGCTTTACCGATCCCGTCATAATTCGCGCATTGCGACCTGACTACCGATCCACAATGAAAATTATCCCGGTTCAGGTAAATGTTTATTTATCGAACTGAATCAATCCGTCGGAATTGGCTGTGCTAGCGTAGCGCCACTCGGTTGCTTCGTCGTTCGAGGTAACGCGTTTCCACGCCTTACAGCGGCTTCGGCCGCTCTTTTCCCCGAACGCCTCGTTCGTCCGCCGGCCGCTCGCCGGCATCGACATCGCGCCGCCGCGCATCCTTGCCCCCGTCCCGCGACGTACCGCAGCGGCCTCCACCGTGCCGGCGCACGCCGCCTGTGTTCGCACGTGCGCGGCACGCTCGTCGCCACCGGCCCGGTGGCGTTGCGCATTTGTATATAATAATCATTCTCATTTACGAATGCGCTCGCGCGCCCGCGCCCGGAACCCGGCCATGTCCGCTGACAAGCTCCCTCTGTACCGCGAAATCGACGCCCTGTACGTCGGCCATCACGCGTGGCTGCGCGGCTGGCTGAACAAGAAGCTCGGCTGCGCGCACCGCGCGGCCGATCTCGCGCACGACACGTTCATGCGGCTGCTGGCGCGCGACGAGCCGATCGGCGCCGCCGAGCCGCGCGCGTTCCTGACGACCGTCGCGCAGCGCGTGCTGTACAACCACTGGCGCCGCGAGCAGCTCGAGCGCGCGTATCTCGATGCGCTCGCGCTGCGCCCCGACGTGCATGCACCGTCGCCGGAGGCGCGCGCGGTCGTGCTCGAGACGCTGCTCGAGATCGACCGGCTGCTCGACGGCCTGCCGCTCGCCGCGAAGCGTGCGTTCCTGCTGTCGCAACTCGACGGGCTCGCGCAGGCCGAGATCGCGGCCGAACTCGGCGTGTCGCTCGCGACGGTCAAGCGCTATCTGGTGAAGGCCGGCACGCAGTGCTATTTCGCGATGGCGGCCTGACCGATGGCCGCCTCGGGCACGCCGGCGATCGCGCCGCAGGTCGCGCAGCGCGCGGTCGAATGGTGGGTCGACCTCCAGGGCGGCAACACGGACGCCGCGTTCGCGGCCGAGCTCGCGCGCTGGCGCGCGGCGGATCCGAGCCACGACGCCGCATGGCGTCACATCGAAGCCGTGCACGGCAGGCTGAGCCGGCTGGCCGACGGCCTCGACACGCGGGCCGCGCACGCGGCGCTGCTGCCGCCGCGCTCGAGCCGGCGCCGCGCGGCCGTGAAGGCGCTCGCGGTGCTGCTGTTCGCGGGCGGTGCGGCGTGGATGGCCGACCCGTCGCGGCGGTGGGCCGTCTGGCAGGCCGACGTGCGCACTGCGGTCGGCGAACGGCGCACGGTGACGCTTGCCGACCGCACGGCGGTCGTGCTCGACACCGACACGGCGCTCGACGTGCGCTTCGACGCCCGCGAGCGGCGCCTGCGCCTGCTGCGCGGCACGATCATGGTGACGAGCGGCCACGACGATCGCGCTCGCGCGCGTCCGCTGGTGGTTGCGACCGACGACGGCGAGCTTCGTCCGCTCGGCACGCGTTTCTCGGTGCGTCAGCGCGACGACGCAAGCCGCATCGAGGTGTTCGCGGGCGCGGTGCGGGTGCAGCCCTACCGCGCGCCGGCCGGCGCGCGCGTGATCGCCGCGGGCGAGGGAGCCGACTTCACGCGCGACGCGATCGGCGCGAGCGCGCCGCTCGATGCGTATGCATCCGCGTGGACCGACGGGATGATCGTCGCGTCGCGCATGCGGCTCGCCGATCTGGTGGCGGCGCTCGGCCGCTATCGCCGCGGCAGCCTGCGCTGCGATGCGGCCGTGGCCGACCTGCGGGTGTCCGGCACGTTTCCGCTGGACGAGGCCGATCGCGTGCTCGACACGCTGAAGACGACGCTGCCGATCGACGTCGCGTACGTGACCCGCTACTGGGCGACGGTCGTGCCGGCCGGCTCGTGAGCGCCGCCGAAAAAATCCTGCATCTGCGTGAGCTGTTTTCGCGTTTCGCGTGACATGGGTCATGAGAGCAGCACTGAACCCTTGCCTACCGACACTCCGATCATGGCTTCCACCCGTCTGATGCGCCGCCGCCGACCGGCTTCCCGGCGCGCCTTGCCGCCGCGCCCGCGCGCGGCCACGTCCGCCGCACCCGCCGCATCGCGCGGCCTTGCCCACCGGCTGGCCGGCGCGGTCCTGCTGTCGGCGCTGCTGCCGATGCCCGCGCTGGCCGACACCGACGCCGCGCCCGCCAGCGCGCCGCGCGCGTCGCGCCGCGCGTTCGACGTCCCGGCCGGCCCGCTCGAAGCGGCGCTCAATCGCTTCGGGCGCGACGCGGGCATCCTGCTCGCGTTTCCGGCCGACCTGGCGGCCGGCCTGACGAGCGGCGGCCTGCACGGGCGGTTCGACGTCGAAGGCGGGCTCGACCGCCTGCTCGCGGGCACCGGGCTCGTCGCGCTGCGCCAGCCGGGCGGCGGCTACACGCTGATGCGCACCGGCAAGGCGCCGGCCGCGCAGCCGGCGGCCGATGCGAGCGCCGGTGAACTGCCGACGATCGCGGTGCGCAGCAGCGCGATCCGCGCGGAAAGCTACCGGCCGCCGCGGGAGGCGGGCGTGCTGCGCTCGGAGATCCCGCTGCTCGACACGGCGCAGGCCGTCGCGGTCGTGCCCGCGCAGGTGCTGCGCGACCAGCGTCCGCGCAACCTCGACGATGCGCTCGGCAACGTGAGCGGCATCACGCAGGGCAACACGCTCGCGGGCACGCAGGACACGATCATGAAGCGCGGCTTCGGCGGCAACCGCGACGGCTCGGTGATGCAGAACGGCATGCCGCTCGTGCAGGGCCGGGCGTTCAACGCGGCGGTCGACAGCGTCGAGGTGCTGAAGGGGCCCACGTCGCTGCTGTACGGGCTGATGGATCCGGGCGGCATGATCAACGTCGTCACCAAGCAGCCGCAGCTCACGCGTTACAACGCGATTTCCCTCGGCGTGTCGACGTTCGGGCATGGCAAGAACGGCGGCAGCGCGACGTTCGATTCGACGGGGCCGATCGGCGATTCGCGGCTCGCGTACCGGCTGATCGTCGACCAGTCGAACGAGCAGTACTGGCGCAATTTCGGCGAGAACCGGCAGACCTTCGTCGCGCCGTCGCTCGCGTGGTACGGCCGCGATACGCAGGTCGCGGTGTCCTACCAGTACCGCACGTTCCATTCGCCGTTCGATCGCGGCACCGCGCTCGATCCGCGCACCAATGCGCCGCTCGACATCCCCGCGCGGCGGCGGATCGACGAGCCGTTCAACAACATGGACGGCGAATCGCATGTCGCGCAACTGACCGTCGATCACCAGTTCAACGCGGACTGGAGCGCTCATTTCGGCTACAGCTACAACCGCGAAACTTACGACGCGAACCAGTTGCGCACGTCCGGCGTCGATCCGGTGAAGGGCACGATGACGCGCAGCAACGATGCGACGCACGGTTCGCTCAGCACCGACAGCTACGGGGTCGGCTACGTGAACGGCAAGCTGACGCTCGCGGGGATGCGTCACGACGTGCAGGTCGGCTTCGATACCGAATACCGCCGCATCTATCGCAAGGACATGCTGCGCCAGGCCGTGAAGACGCCGTTCAATTATGTCGATCCGGTGTACGGGCTGCTGCCGCCGTCGAGCACCGTATCCGCCAGCGACAGCGACCAGACCGACACGCTGCACGATGCGTCCGCGTTCTTCCAGGACACCGTTCACCTGACCGACAAGTGGATCGTGTCGGGCGGGGTCCGCTACATCACGTACAACCAGGTCGCCGGGCGCGGCCGGCCGTTCAAGGCGAACACCGACCTCAGTGGTTCGAAGTGGCTGCCGCGCGCGGGCATCGTCTACAAGTGGACCGATACGTTCTCGCTGTACGGCAGCTATTCGCAGTCGCTGAAGCCGTCGTCGTCGATCGCGCCGATGTCGGGCTACATCATCGACGGCGCGACGCCGCCCGAGGAAGCGACCGCGTGGGAAGTGGGCGGCAAGCTCGACCTGCCGGGCGGGATGACGGGCACGCTCGCGCTGTTCAACATCGACAAGAAGAACGTGCTCGTGTCGCAGTACAACGACGCGACGAAGCTGACCGACTGGCGCACGTCGGGCAAGGCGCGCTCGCGCGGTGTCGAGCTCGACGTGTCGGGCAAGATCGGCGAACGCGTGAACGTGATCGCGAGCTATGCGTACATCGACGCGAAGACGACCGAGGATCCGCTGTATGCGGGCAACCAGCTGTGGAACGTCGCGCGCCATACCGCGTCGCTCGCGGCCGTCTACGACTTCGGCACGGTGCTCGGCGGCGACGACCTGCGGATCGGCGCGGCCGCGCGCTACGTCGGCGCGCGGCCCGGCGATTCGGCGAACAGCTTCACGCTGCCGTCGTACGTGCTCGCCGACGCGTTCGCGACCTACGACACGCGCATCGGCAAGCAGACGCTGTCGTTCCAGCTCAACGTGAAGAACCTGTTCAACCGCACGTACTACCCGTCGAGCGCGAACCGCTATTTCGTCGCGGTCGGCGATGCGCGGCAGGTCTCGCTGCTCACGACGCTGCAGTTCTGACGGACCATTTGCCGCGCGAATCGTTGTGCGACGCGTCGTGCGGCCACGGAGATCATTGGCATGAACGGAAACATGAAGAACCTGAAACACCGCGCGACGGCGCTCACGCGGCGCGGCGCATTGCGCGCGCTCGCCGGTTCGGCGTTCGCGATCGCGGCGAGCGTCGCGGGCGTGCCACCGGCCTGGGCCGCTGAGCAGAGCGCACCGACCGCGCCGGCCACGCGCGTCGCGATGCTCGTGCAGACCGGCGGGCCGAACCTGAAGGTCGACGAGCGGATCGGCGCGCATCTGCAGACGCGCGGCTATGCGGTGCGCTTCGTCGACCAGGCCGCGACGCCCGACGCGGCACGCGACGCCGACCTCGTGATCATCTCGTCGACCGTGTCGTCGAAGAGCGTGGCGGCGGGCTGGCGCACGCTCGACAAGCCGCTCGTGACCTGGGAGAACGACCTGCTCGACGATCTCGCGATGACGGGCAAGCGCCACGACGTCGACTTCGGCGAGACCGGCAAGGAGCGCTACGTGTGGCTCGTCAACGCGCCGCACCCGATCGCGGCGGGGCTGCCGGCGGGCGCGACCAACGTGTACGGCAAGCAGGCGCCGATGAGCTGGGGCAAGCCGGGCCTCGGCGCGAGCATCATCGCGACCGTGTACGGGCAGCCGGACAAGGCCGCGATCTTCGCGTACGAGAAGGGCGCGACGATGGACTACGAAGCGCTCGCGCCGGCGCGGCGCGTGATGTTCTTTCTCGACAACGATACGTTCGTGAACCTGTCGCCGGCCGGGCTCGCGCTGTTCGACGCGGCGCTCGACTGGGCCGCGGGCCGGCGCTGACGGCGTTGCCGCGCGCCGCGTAGCGCGGCGGCGGCGTGAACGGATGCACGGGCTGGCCGCCAGCGCCGAGCGGGATTGAATGCGAGAATGCCGCATTCGGCCGCGCCCGCATGCGGCCGGCCCGTCTTGCGCCGCGCGGCACGCGCCCGCGCGCACCGTTCTCGAAGGAATGCCGATGAACAGCCATATCGCTCCGGTGGAGCTCAGCAAAGCCTACCGTCTCCTGAATCACGGCCCGACCGTGCTCGTGTCGGCGCGCCATGCCGGCACCGACAACGTGATGGCCGCCGCGTGGGCCTGCGCGCTCGACTTCATGCCGCCGAAGCTGACGGTCGTGCTCGACAAGTCCGCGAAGACCCGCGAGCTCGTCGAGCAAAGCGGCACATTCGTGATCCAGATCCCGACCGCCGCGCAGCTGCGGCTCACGCATGCGGTCGGCAGCCACAGCCTCGCCGAGCGGCCGGACAAGCTGCGCGATGCCGGCGTGACGCTGTTCGGCATCGACGGCCACGACCTGCCGTTCGTCGCGGGCTGCTCCGGATGGCTCGCCTGCCGGCTGGTGCCGGAGCCGCACAACCAGCAGGCGTACGACCTGTTCATCGGCGAGGTGGTCGGCGCATGGTCCGACACGCGGGTGTTCAAGGACGGGCACTGGCATTTCGAGCACGCCGATCCGGCGCTGCGCAGCCTGCACTACATCGCGGGCGGCAATTTCTATGCGATCGGCGAGCCGCTGTCGGTCGACGCCGCGAAGCCCGACGCATGACGCGCCATCGGGGCGGACACCGCGCCCCGGCGGGGCGTTACGGAATCAGCAGCTCGCGGCGCCCGTCCGCATGCTCGATGCGCTCGCCCGCGATGCGCAGGCGCTGATCCGTGCGGTAATCGTAGACGGCGCGCGCGGCCGCAAGCTGCGCGAAATCGAGCTCGACCGTATGGCGGGATTCGGTGCCGGCGGCTTCGAACAGCAGCTGTCCGAACGGATCGGCGGCGAGGCTGCCGCCCGCGAACACGACGTCGTGCACGCTGTCGCCGACGCGGTTGGCGACCACCGCGAACACCTGGTTCTCCATCGCGCGCGCGCTCACCGAGGTGCGGTGCACGTGGCGATACGGCTCCATGTTGCCGTCGGTCACGAGGATCAGCTCGGCGCCCAGCTCGGCGAGCGCGCGGCCGCTTTCCGGGAATTCGCTGTCGTAGCAGATCAGCAGGCCGATGCGCACGCCGCGCCATTCGACGGTCGCGTAGCGGTCGCCGGGCAGCACGACGCCGCGCTCGCTGACCCACAGGTGAGTTTTCCGGTAGCGCAGCGCGATGCCGTCCGGCGTGACGAACACGGTGGTGTTGTAGAACCGGCCGCCGTCGTTCTCGATCAGCCCGACGACCACGGCGACGTTGCGCGCGCGCGCCGCGTCCACGACCGCGCGCACGCTCGGGCCGTCGAGCGGCTCGGCCACCTCGGCGAGCATGCCTGGATCGAGGAAGCCGGTGAGCTGCGCTTCCGGGAACATCACGATGTCGGTATCGGGCGCGCAGGACGCGATTGCGTCGAGCGTGCGTCGCAGGTTGTACGGCGTGTCGCCGTCGCGTCCGGCGAGCTGGTTGATGTCGAGCTTCAGTTTCATGGGCGGCGGGAACGGGTTGCGGGACGGGCCAGTATGCGCCGAACCACGGAAATTCCCATCCCGCCGATGCGTTAACCCGTCGGGGGTATTGCGCTGCCGCGCGTCGCGGGCAGCGCAGGCGCACGCGCGCTCACGCGTCGGTCTGCGCCTTCAGGAACAGCGAGAACAGCTCCGATTGCGAATTGATGTTCAGCTTGCCGTAGATGTTGCGGCGATGAACCTTGACCGTTTCCGCGGAGATCGACAGCCGGTTCGCCACTTCCTTGTTCGAGCGGCCACTGAGGATCAGCCGGATCACGTCGAGCTCGCGCGCGGTGAGCGGCGTGCCGAGCCGTTCCATCGCCCGTTCGATGCCGCGCGGCGCGCCGGACGGGCGGGGCGGCGCATGCTCGGCGGGGGCCGGCTCGAACGCCAGCCGCTGCCGCATCAGGCCGGACACCCACGGCCGCACGAGGTCGAGCAGCGCGACGTGTTCCGGGCTGAAGCGGCGCTTGCTGCCGAGCGACAGGCACAGCGTGCGCGCGTCGTCGAGCCGGACGTTGAACTGCACTTCGTCCTCGACGACGTTGTGCGTGAAGTACCGCGTGTAGTAGTCGGTCTCGCGGAAGCACTCGGGCGCGACGTCGGAGAGCCGGAACAGGCCGCTTTGCGGCGCTTCGCGGTTCGCGATGTAGAACGGGTCCAGCAGGTACAGGCCCTGCACGTAGTCGCGAAACAGCGGGTCGGGCCCGCCGCCTTCGTACGGGCATTCGGCGAACACCTGCGGGCGGCCGTCGTCGAACATCAGCGCGACCCAGCTGTCGACCGGCACGTATTCGTCGAGGAGGCGCACCAGCGCGAGCCAGAACCCCGGCTGGTCGAGCGACTCGACGAGCCGGCCGACCGACCGGTGCCAGGCGACATCCTGCAGGGTCAGGTTCATGCGTTGTCCGTATAGGGTTGGCCGGTTCGGGCTGCGCCGGGGCCGGGAACGAAGTGCGAGATCGTACCGCCGCCGCGCGCGGATGGCGAGGCGAAGTGCCGTCCAGCGACTAATATGGAAAGATCCAGCTCGTCGCGGCGCATGATCCGGCGTCACGCGCGGCGGCGCACGAGTCGCGGGCAACCGCGATCGCCGGAAGGAAGGAGCGCGAAATGCGAAGAATCTACGTGCTGTTGCCCAACGCGAAGAGTGCGTCGCGGATCATCGACGAATTATTGCTCCGTCACGTCGAATGGCGGCATGTTCATGTGCTGGCGGCGCCGGGCGTGCACACCGAAAACCTGCCGCAAGCCACGCTCGCGCAGCGCAGCGACCTGCTGCCGGCGCTCGGGCGCGGCACGGCGGTCGGCTGGCTGTCGGGGATGGCGATCGGGCTCCTCGCGCTGGTGTTCCATCCGGAGGGGCTGAAGTTCGGCGCGGGCGCCGTCGTGCTGATCACGCTGATCAGCGCCGGGTTCGGCGCGTGGACGGCGACGATGATCGGCGTCAACGTGCCGAATACCCGGCTCAAGCGCTTCGAGGGCGCGGTCGAGAAGGGCGAGCTGCTGATGATGGTGGACGTCAAGACCAATCGCGCGGAGGAAATCGAGGCGCTGATCAAGCGGCATCACCCGGAAGCGGACGTCGAAGGGCACGATCCGACCATTCCGGCGTTTCCTTGAGCGACAAGGCGGGCGCGGCGCGACGGCGACGATTGCGCCGCCGCGCCGTTGAACTCCCGCGATGCAGCGCGGCCGGCCGTCCGGCTGGCCGCGCGGGTTCCGCTCGTCGCGCAATCGCATCGACATGACCGGATTCCAGCGAGTCCGGCCGGTCGTCCGGCTCCGTTGATCCGTCACTCCATGTTGGTACGCTGTCGCGAATGCCGAGTCGACCGAATGCGCGCACGCGCCGGCCCGCCGCGAGGAACGCCATTTCGAGATCGCGCCCGATACGACGGCCACCGGCGCCGTGTATCCGCTGACGGTGACCGAGACCGGCACGCGCGGCAGCCGCGCGATCCATGCGCGCTACACGGTGAAGTTCGACGAGACGCGCGGGCGCTCCGTGGTGCCGAAGGCGTTGCGGGAAGGGTATTGAAGCGCCGCGCGCCGGCGTGAGTGCGGCGCGCGGGCGGCAGCGGCGGCGCTTGCCGCCGCCGCGTCACACGTACAGGTAGCGGACGAGGTGGAAGAACACCGGCGCGGCGAAGCAGATCGAATCGACGCGATCGAGCATCCCGCCGTGGCCGGCGATCATCGAGCCCCAGTCCTTGGTGCCGAGCGAGCGCTTGACGGCCGACAGCACGAGCCCGCCGACGAAGCCGGCGATCACGATCGCGAGCGAGATGCCGAACGCGGCGCCGAAGCTGAACGGCGTCACGCGATACAGCGACGCGCCGCACAGCGTCGCGAGCAGGCCGCCGCCGACGAAGCCCTCGATCGTCTTCGACGGCGACAGGCGCGGCGCGATCTTGCGGCGTCCGAACAGTTTGCCGACGACATACTGCAGCACGTCGCTGATCTGCACGACGACGAGGAAGAAGAACAGCAGCAGCGCGTTCTGCCCGGTGTAATGCGGAATGTCGAGGATCAGCACCGCGGGCGCGTGGCTCAGGCCGTAGACGCACACCATCAGCGCCCAGTTGATCTTCGCGTTGCGGCTCAGGAATTCGCGGGTGTCCTGCGTGAGCGCCGACACGAGCGACATCGCGAAGAACAGGTGCACCGGCACGAAGATCGAATACATGCCGTACCAGTTGATCCCGAGCAGCAGGTACTGCACCGGAATCGCGACGAAGAACGCGATGAACAGCGTCGTGTGATCGCTTGAGGTGGTCGGCGTGAGCGTGATGAACTCGCGCAGCGTCAGGTACGACAGCACCGCGAACACGAGGTAGGTGATGTTGTTGCCGAGGCCGATCGCGATCACCATCACCGCGATCATGGCCCACCATGCGCGGATGCGCTGGTTCAGGTTGACGATCGTCACGCTCGTGCCGCCGCTGCGCGCGCCGAGGATCGCGCCGATCACGGTCGCGACGCTCAGCAGCGCGGTGACGCCCGCGACCAGTTCCCAGAAAAGTGTTCGCATGTGGTAGTCCGGATGAAGAGGGGACGCGCCGCGCTCAGCCCGCGGGGCGGTGCGGCGCGAGCGCGACGATCGCGTCGCGCATGCGGGCGAGGAACGACGCCTTGTCCTCCTGGTCGCCGCGCGCCTCGTTCGCGCCGAAGTGCACCTTGCAGATCAGCGGCACCGGCCAGATCGCGCCTTTCGGCATGATCCGCTGCAGGTTTTCCAGGTAGACGGGCGCGAGCGCGACGTTCGGGAATTCGTTCGCGAGATGGAACAGCCCGCTCTTGAACGGTTGCGGCAGTGCCTCGGCGCTGCGCGTGCCTTCGGGGAAGATGATGATCGAATGGCCCTGCGCGAGCGCGTCGCGCACGGGGTCGAGCGGGTCGCCGCCGCTCTCGCGGTGACGGTCGATCAGCACCACGTTCAGCAGCTTCTGCGCGATGTGGCGCTTCATGTCGCTGCTGTCCCAGTAGTCGCGCGCGGCCACCGGCCGTACCACCGCGCGCACGTCGCGCGGCAGCGCCGCGAGGATCGCGAGCGTGTCGATGTGGCTCGTGTGGTTCGAGAAGTAGATCTTCTGCGTCGGGCTGGGCGGCGCCTGGTGCCAGACGGGATAGGCGCCCGCGACGAGTCGCACGATCGTCAGCAGGAAGTCGCGCTGCCATGCATGCAGGATGTTCATCGGCGGCGTGCCTCCTGGTCCTGCGCGCGTGCCTGCCGCGCCGCGCACGCGCGGCCCACGGCATCCCGGAATGCCGACGCGGCGCGAGGCGCATCGGACGGCCCATGTTTAAATTTTTTCAAATGTGTGAGTGCCTGTCGCTGGTCCGCGATAATCGTCGGGTTGCACGATTGCCGGCGGGAAGGATCGCTCTTGCACGAGTGCGCGAATACGATTCGGAACGATGTTGCATCGCATTCGGGCCAGCGGATTATCGCGAGTTTCCCGAAAAAACGCCAGATCGCCGCACCGGCCGCCTGCTTGACGCCCGGGGGGCCGCTCGGCGACGATGATGCCCGATCCGGTGATCGACCGTCTCCGCACCGGGGGCCGCCCGCGGAGACGAACCACAAGCGGTGCAAATTAAAACGATGAGCCTGTACGCACTCAAACCCAAATTCCAGAACCGCCTGCGACCGCTCGCGAATTCCCTCGTCGAACGCGGCGTCACCGCGAACCAGGTCACGCTGTTCGCCGCCGGCGGCTCGATCGTCGTCGGCGCGCTGGCCGGGCTCGGCGCGTTCGCGCCGGCGCTGTTCCTGCTGATTCCGCTGTGGCTGTTCCTGCGCATGGCGCTCAACGCGATCGACGGGATGCTCGCGCGCGAGCACGGCCAGAAGAGCACGCTCGGCGCCTACCTGAACGAGCTCGGCGACATCGTGTCGGATGTCGCGCTGGTGCTGCCGTTCCTCGCGGTATCGGCGTTCTCGCCGGCGGACGTGTGGCTGTTCGCGGTGCTGGCGGTGATCGTCGAAGGCGCGGGCCTGATCGGCCCGCTCGTCGGCGCGAGCCGCCGCTACGACGGCCCGTTCGGCAAGAGCGACCGCGCGTTCGCACTCGGCGCGTTCGCGCTGTGGATCGGCGTCGGCCTGCCGGCCGGCGGCCTCGCCGCGTGGCTGTGGCGGCTGCTGATCGTGCTGTCGGTCGTGACCGTCGTGCGGCGCGTGCGGGCCGGCATCGCCGAAGCGGGCGGCTGAATGCGCGGTTGAGTGTCCGGCGCCGGAGGGCGGCGCCGGTTTGATTCGAATAACGAAATGAGAGAGATCGCATGAGCGCACGCATTGCCCGCGAGGCGGAATTCACCACGCACGACGGCGTACCGCTGTTCTACCGTCACTGGCCCGCGACGGGCGCGCGCTGCCGCGGCGCGATCGTGCTGCTGCATCGCGGCCACGAGCACTCGGCGCGTGTCGCGCACCTCGTCGACGAGCTCGACCTGCCCGAATTCGCATTCTTCGCCTGGGACGCGCGCGGCCACGGCCGCTCGCCCGGCGCGCGCGGCTACAGCCCGAGCGCGGCCGCCTCGGTGCGCGACCTGCAGACCTTCGTCGAGCACATCCGCGACACGCACGGGATCGCGATCGAGGACATGGCGGTGGTCGGCCAGAGCGTCGGCGCGGTGCTCGCGGCCACCTGGGCGCACGACTACGCGCCGCCGATCCGCTGCCTGGCGGTCGCGTCGCCGGCGTTCCACATCAAGCTCTACGTGCCGTTCGCGCGCCCCGGCCTGCGGCTGATGCACAAGCTGCGCGGGCTGTTCTACGTGAACAGCTACGTGAAGCCGAAATTCCTCACGCACGACCCCGAGCGCATCGCGAGCTACGCGGCCGATCCGCTGATCACGCGGCCGATCGCGGTCAACATGCTGCTCGACCTGCACGACACCGCGCAGCGGATCGTCGCGGACGCGGCGGCGATCACGGTGCCGACGCAACTGCTGATCTCCGGCGCGGACTGGGTCGTGCATCGCGGCCCGCAGGACCGCTTCTACGAGCGGCTCGGCTCGGCGCGCAAGGAGCGCATCGTGCTGCCGGGCTTCTATCACGACACGCTCGGCGAGCGCGACCGCGCGCAGGCGCTCGCGCCGCTGCGCGCGTTCGTGCTGCGCGAATTCGATGCGCCGAGCCCGCGCGTGTCGCTCGCCGACGCCGACCGGCGCGGCGCGTTCCACGACGAATACGCGGCGCTCGTGCGGCCGCCCGCGAACCCGCTCGCGCGAGCATACTGGGCGCTCACGCGCGCGGGGCTGAAGGCGGGCGGCGCGCTGTCGGACGGCATCGCGCTCGGCCTGAAGCTCGGCTTCGACTCGGGCTCGACGCTGGACTACGTGTATCGCAACCGCGCGCAGGGCCAGCTCGGCGTCGGCCGGCTGATCGATCGCACCTACCTCGATTCGCCGGGCTGGGTCGGCATCCGCCAGCGCAAGGTGCATCTGCAGGAACTGATCGGCACGGCGATCGCGCGGCTGCGCGGCGCGAGCGCGCCGGTGCGGATCGTCGACATCGCGGCCGGGCACGGCCGCTACGTGCTCGACGCGATCGCGTCGGCGGCCGAGCGCGACGGCGCCGCGCCCGACGACATCACGCTGCGCGACTACAGCCCGCCGAACGTCGAGGCGGGGCGCGCGCTGATCGCGCAGCGCGGCCTCGAGGCGATCGCGCGCTTCGAGCGTGGCGATGCGTTCGACGATGCGTCGCTGGCGGCGCTCGCGCCGCAGCCGACGCTCGCGATCGTGTCGGGCCTGTACGAGCTGTTCGGCGAGAACGCGCTGATCGAGCGCTCGCTGCGCGGGCTCGCGCAGGCGGTGCCGCCCGGCGGCTATCTCGTCTATACGGGGCAGCCGTGGCATCCGCAGCTCGAATTCATCGCGCGTGCGCTGAACAACCATCGCGGCGACGCGACCTGGGTGATGCGCCGCCGCTCGCAGGCCGAGATGGACGAACTCGTCGCGCGCGCGGGGTTCCGCAAGCTCGACCAGCGGATCGACGCGATGGGGATCTTCACGGTGAGCCTCGCGCAGCGGGTCGACGCGTGATGGGCGAGCTCGGCAGCCGCGCGCGCGGCCTGGCCGGACCGGCGGCGGCCGACGCGCGCGACGCGTCGCTCGCGCTGCGCGTCGGCTGGCTCGCGGCGATGGGCGCGGTGTTCTTCTCGACCTACGGCTTCGCGAACTGGCTCGCCGCGCGCCGCGCCACGGTGCCGACCTTCGCGTTCGGCTGGGAGCACGGGATCCCGTTCGTGCCGTGGACGATCGTGCCGTACTGGTCGATCGACCTGCTGTACGCGCTGTCGTTCCTGTTCCGGACCCGCCGCGCCGACCTGCTCGATCACGTGAAGCGCCTGCTGACCGTGCAGCTGATCTCGGTCGCGTGCTTCATCGCCTGGCCGCTGCGCTTCGGCTTCGAGCGGCCCGACGCGGGCGGCGTGGCAGGCGCGCTGTTCACGCTGCTGATGGGCTTCGACAAGCCGTTCAACCAGGCGCCGTCGCTGCATATCGGGCTGCTCGTCGTGCTGTGGGCCGTCTATGCGAAGCACCTGCGCGGCACGCTGGCGCGCGCGGTGCTGCATCCGTGGTTCGCGGCGATCGGCGTATCGGTGCTGACCACCTACCAGCATCACATGATCGACGTGCCGACCGGCGCGGCGGTCGGCTGTCTCGCATTGTTCCTGTTCCCGCTGCGCGATGCGGCGGGCCGGCTGCCGGGCGCCGACGCGTTGCCGTCCGCGGCCGGCCGCGCGCTGGCGCGCCGCTATGCGCTCGGCGCGGGCGCCGTGGCGCTCGCCGCGCTCGCGTGCATCCCGCATGCGGCCGGCTGGGCGCTGGCGGCGGGGTGGGGCGCGCTGGCGCTGGCGTGCGTCGCGTGGATCTGTCGGCGCGGCGCGCCGTCCGCGTTCCAGAAACGCGCCAACGGCCGGTTCCGGCCGTTCATGCGGCTGCTGTTCGCGCCGACGATCGCCGGCGCGTTCGTCAACTCGCGCGCGTGGACGTGCCGCAGCCCGGCGCCCGCGCGCATCGACGATCGCGTGTCGATCGGCCGCACGCCGACCTCGCGCGAACTGCGCAAGCACGGGTTCACCGGGCTCGTCGACCTCACCGCCGAGATGCCGCGCTGGGCCGCGGCCGACGCGTCGCTCGCCTATGTGAGCGTGCCGCAGCTCGATCTCGTCGCGCCGACCCCGATGCAATTGCAGCAGGCCGTCGCGGCGCTCGAGCGCCTGCACGGCGATGGGCGCGACGTGCTGGTCTGCTGCGCGCTCGGCTACGGCCGCAGCGTGCTGTGCGCGGCCGCGTGGCTGGCGCTGCGGCGCGGGCTGACCGATGCGCGCGACGCGCTCGCGGCGGTGCGGGCGGCCCGGCCGCGCGCGGTGTGGTCGGACGAAAGCGTCGCGGTGCTGCAGCAGTGGATCGATCGCCGCGCGGCGGTGGGTGCCTGATGCGCGACCCGTCCGCCCCGTACCGGATCGCCGCGGCCCGTGGCGCGCTCGATGCGGGCGCGTGGGCGATCGTGGCCGCGCTCGCGGCGGCGGGCGCGGGCTGGTGGGTCGCGTCGGGCTGGCTGGCCGCGCCGCTCGCGCGGGCGCTGCTCGCGGCCGTCAGCACCGGCTCGGGCGTCGCGGCGCTGTGGTACGCGGTGCGGATCGCGATCGATCGCCGGCTGTTCGCGGCGCTCGCGCATGCGGCCGCGGCGCCGGACAGCGCGGGCGATGCGCTCGCCGCGCTCGACCGCGCGCTCGCCGAACTCGACTGGATCGATGCCGCGAAGGCGGGCCGGGCGCTCGATGCGCGCGTGCGCGGCGCGATCGGCCTGTGCCGGGCCGGCGTGCTGATCGCGGGGATTCAGTGGGTCGTCGTCGGGGCCGCGATCGCCATGTCGGGGTTCTGAAGCGGGTCCGATCCCTCGCGCGCACGCATGACGTTCGCGCCGGCCGGCGACACCCTCACGCGGTCATGCAGTCACGTCGTCGCGCGCGACGACGCGGTGCGGCCGCGACCGCTTGACCTCGTACATCGCCTGGTCCGCATGTTCGATCAGTGCGTTCATCTCGGTGCCGTCGTCGGGCAGCATCGCGATCCCGACGCTGACGCCGAGCGCGAGCGGCCGGCCCTCGAACTCGAACGGCGCGCCGACGGTTCGCGCGAGCCGTTCGCTTTGCGTCTGCGCATCGGCCCGGGTGTGGAGGTTCGGCAGGATCACGCCGAACTCGTCGCCGCCGAGCCGCGCGACCGTGTCCGAGCGCCGCACGGCGCTCATCATCCGCGTCGCGGCCTCGCGCAGCGCGGCGTCGCCCGCGCGATGGCCGTGCACGTCGTTGATCGGCTTCAGGCCGTCCATGTCGATGTTCAGGATGCCGAGCCGGGCGTTGCCGCGCAGCGCCGCATGCATCGACTGGCGCAGGCGGTCGTAGAACAGCGCGCGGTTGGGCAGGCCGGTGAGCGCGTCGTGCGTCGCGCGCAGGTACAGTTCGTTCGCCTCGTTGCGCGCCGCGTGGAACATCGCTGCCGCGATCAGCTCGGCCATCAGCCGCAGCGTGCCGGCGTCGGCGGGCGTGAAACCGTCGACGGACGGCGACATCACCTTCAGCACGCCGACCGTCGTATCGAGGTGGGTGAGCGGCATCACGAGCATCGAGCGCAGCCCGACCCGGCGGCACGCGTCGCGATCGACGCGGGGGTCGGTTTCCGAATCGACGCAGCGCAGCATCTCGCCCTGCGTCACGCACCGGCCCGACAGGCTGCCCGAGCGCCGCAATCGCAGCCCGAGCATCCCGGCCGCGTTGCCCGACGCGGCGCGGTACACCATGTCGTCGCCTTCGGCCAGCTCGACCGCCGCGCCGGCCGCGCCCGTGAGGCAGGGCACCTGTTCGGCCACGTAGGCCATCACGCTGCCGAGATCGAGCCCCAGTTTCGCGATTTCGGTTTGCGCGGCGATGATGCGCAGCAGGGTTTCCGGGGCGGGCGTGGCAACGGCGATGGATTGATTCAAGTCAAGTCTTCCACAAAGAAAGCGCGGTGAACCTCGGCGGAATGCGGTAGCATACGCGCCGCTTACGCGGACGCGCTCGGCCGGCGACCTGCAACGGGATCGCCGCCGACGTATGCCTGTCGGATCGGCGCCCGGGGAATGGCGCCAGCAGGAGGCATGCGTCCGGCATTGTGCCGTTCGACGAATCCAGTGGCAACGGCGCAATTCATACCTTCAGCACGCCGTGCTGGAATTTCTGACCGGATTCGGGGCGTTTCCGCCTTGCGCGTTCGAATTGGGGTACGTTTTAATCTATTTTTGAGATAGTGTGACGAATGGATATGCGCGCATGCCGGTGCCTGGCGTGCGCGCAGCGGCGCGAGGGCGCCCGTGCCGGCCGCTCGCGCTGTTTCATCAAGGCAATCAAGACCAGAACTTGAGGGGAAGCATTGGGAATGTGCATTCGCCTGCCCGGCGGCGCGGCATGCGTCGCTTTCGACACCGTCGACCACTATATGAAGCGGAGCGGCCGATGAAGCCGGGCGCGTCGTTTCTCGTTTCGATCGCGGCCGCGGCCGGCACCTTCTATGCCACCTGCCTGCCGGCCGCCACGCAGACGTCGCCCGGCCCGGCGCCGGCCGCGGTTCCGACCCCGGCTTCGGCACTCGCCGCCACCGCGCCCGCGGATGCGGCGGGCGGGCCGTCCGCCGGCCGGCTCGCGACCAGCGTGCACCTGCCGTTCGCGAAGCTCGGCGCCTTCGATCCGCTGCGCCTGCGCGGCGCGGACGACGCGCGCACCATCCACGCCGGCGTGCGGCTCGACCGCGTGGTCACCGGCGCGCGGTTGCGCCTGACCTACGCGTATTCGCCGTCGCTGGTGTTCCCGATGTCGCACCTGAAGGTGCTGGTCAACGGCGAGGTGGTCGCGACCGTGCCGTTCGACCCACCGCGCGCGGGCAAGATGGTCACGCAGGACATCCCGATCGATCCCCGCTATTTCTCCGATTTCAACCAGATCGGCCTGCGCCTGATCGCGCACTACACGCTCGACCACTGCGAAGACCCGATGAATTCGGCGCTGTGGGCGGACGTGAGCCCGACCAGCGAGCTGATCCTCGACGAGACGCCGGTGCGGCTGCCGAACGATCTCGCGCTGCTGCCCGCGCCGTTCTTCGATCGCCGCGACAACGGGCTGCTGCGCCTGCCGTTCGTGCTGCCCGCGACGCCCGACACGGCGACGCTCCGGAGCGCGGGCGTGCTCGCGTCGTGGTTCGGCGCGCTCGCGGATTACCGCCACGCGCGCTTCCCGGTATCGACCGCGTTGCCGGCGAACGACAACGCGGTGCTGATCGCCCCCGTCGCGGCGCTGCCGCCGGGCCTCGCGCTGCCGTCCGTCAACGGCCCGACGCTGGCGGTCACCGACAACCCGGCCGCGCCCGACCGGAAGGTGCTGGTCGTCACCGGCCGTTCGGCGGCGGAAGTCGACGATGCGGTCGCGGCGCTGGTGCTCGGCCGCGCGGCGCTGTCGGGGCCGTCGGCGACGGTCGCGCACGTCGACCTCGGCGCGCCGCGCAAGCCGTACGACGCGCCGCGCTGGCTGCCGGTCGACCGGCCGATCGCGTTCCGCGAGCTGGTCGGCGACCCGCGCGAGCTCGAGGTGCGCGGCACCTCGCCGGACGCGATCCGGCTGAACCTGCGGGTGCCGGCCGACCTGCATTCGTGGAACGGCTCGGGCGTGCCGATCACGCTGCGCTACCGCTACACGGCGCCGACCGTGCAGGACAATTCGACGCTCGCGGTCGAGATCAACGACCAGCTCGTGAAGTCGTACCGGCTCGGGCCATCCAACGCCGAGGACGCGCGCGGCCGCATGCAGCTGCCGCTGCTGTCGGTGCCGGAAGGCCGCGTGACGAGCGACGTCGACATTCCGGCGTTCCGCGTCGGCAGCGGCAACCAGCTGCAGTTCCGCTTCACGCTCGATTCGCAGAAGACGGGCCTGTGCTCGAGCACCGCCACCGAGCCGCAGCGCGCGGCGATCGACCCCGATTCGACGATCGACTTCTCGCACTTCGTCCACTACGCGCAGCTGCCGAACCTCGCCTATTTCGCGAACAGCGGCTTCCCGTTCACGCGCTTCGCGGACCTGTCGCAGACCGCCGTCGTGGTCGCCGACCGGCCGTCGCCGCAGGAGCTCGAGGCCTACCTGACGATGCTCGGCCACATGGGTCAGTGGACCGGCTTCCCGGCACTGCGCGTGCAGGTTGCGCGGCCGGGCGAGGTGGAGGCGCTGGCCGGCAAGAAGGATCTGCTCGTGGTCGACGGCGCACCGTCGCTGCCGCTGCTCGAACGCTGGCGCGCGGCGCTGCCGCTGTCGTTCGGCGAGCAGGGCGGCGCGGGCGGCACGCGGGTCGCGTTCACGGTGAAGGAGCGCTGGCGCAACGGCGTCGGCATGGCCGAAGGCGGCGCGCGCATCGAGCAGACCGGCTCGCTCGCGGCGCTGCTCGGCTTCGAGCTGCCGGGCAGCCGCGGCCGCAGCGTCGTCGCGCTGACCGCGACCGACCCGGCGCGCCTCGGCAGCGTGCTCGACGTGTTCGAGAACGCGGGGCTCGTGGCGCAGCTGCAGGGCGACCTCGCGCTGGTGCGGCCGGGATCGGTCGACAGCATGCGCGTCGGTGATCCGTACGTGGTCGGCTTCGTGCCGTGGTATGCGCGGCTCTGGACGCACGCGGCGCGGCATCCGGTCGCGCTCGGCGCGGTGGGCGTCGTCGCCGGGCTGCTGCTCGCGCTCGGCGCGTTCAGCGTGCTGCAAAGGATTGCCGCGCGGCGACGGGGGATGTGACGGATGGTGCAGGCAACGGCAGGGCGGCGGGTGAGTCGGCCGGCGCGCCGCGCCGCCATGGCGCTCGCGCTGACGCTGGCGCTGGCCGCGTCGACAGCGGGCGCGGCGGGTGCGCCCGCCACGGGCCAGGACGCCGCCGGCGCGGCCTGCGGCGCCGCGTGGCCGCGCTGGGATGCGTTCAAGCGCGATTTCGTGTCGGCCGACGGCCGGGTGATCGACGTCGGCTCGGCCGATTCGCGCACCGTATCCGAAGGGCAGGCGTACGGGCTGTTCTTCGCGCTCGTCGCGAACGACCGGCGCGGGTTCGACACGATCCTCGGCTGGACCGAGAACAATCTCGCGCAGGGCGACCTCACCGCGCACCTGCCCGCATGGCTGTGGGGCCGCGCGGCGGACGGCGCATGGCGCGTGCTCGATGCGAACGCCGCGTCGGACGCCGATCTGTGGATCGCGTACGCGCTCGTCGAGGCGGGCCGCCTGTGGCATGAGCGCAGCTACACCGCGCGCGGCGCGCTGCTCGCGAAGCGCGTGCTCGACGACGAGACGGCCAGCGTGCCGGGCCTCGGGCTCACGCTGCTGCCGGGGCCGGTCGGGTTCCGGCTCGCGAACGACCAGTGGCGCGTGAATCCGAGCTATTCGCCGCCGCAGGTGATCCGCGGCCTCGGTGCGCGGCTGCCGGACGATCGCCGCTGGGCGTCGCTCGCGGCGAGCACCGCTCGCGTGCTGCTCGACACCGCGCCGAAGGGCTTCTCGCCCGACTGGGCGCTGTACCGCGCGGGCGCGGGTTTCGCGCCCGATCCGGCCACGCATGCCGAAAGCGCGTACAACGCGATTCGCGTGTACCTGTGGGCCGGCATGCTCGACCCGGCCGATCCGCTCGCCGCGCCGCTGCTCGCACGCTTCGCGCCGTTTGCCGAGCACATCGCCGCGCACGGCGCGCCGCCGGAGAAGGTCGACACGACGACGGGCGCCGTCGGGCCGAACGACGGCAACGGCGGCTTCTCGGCGGCGGCCGTGCCGTTCCTCGACGCGCGCGGCCAGCGCGCGCAGGCGGACGCGCAGGCGGCGCGCGTCGATACGCTCGCGCGCCAGTCGCCGCCCGGCTATTACTCGAACGTGCTGGCGCTGTTCGGCCTCGGCTGGCGCGACGGGCGCTACCGGTTTGCCGCGGACGGCACGCTGGACGTGCGCTGGAGGGATCGCTCATGCGCCGCCCGCTGAAACGCGCCGCGCCGCACGTGGCCGGTCTCGCATGGCTCGCGTCGTCGGTCTGCGCGGCGGCGCCGGCCGCGTCCGCACCGATACCCGCGCCGGCCGCCGGCGACGCCACGGACGCGCAGCGGCTGCTCGCGACCGCGCGCATGTGGGGCGTCAAGCACCGCGACGATCTCGCGCGCGACGCGATCCGCAAGGGGCTGCTGATCGCGCCCGGCGATCCGGCGCTGCTCGCCGAGCAGGTGCGCGTGCTGCTGCGCCTCGGCGACGCCAAGGGCGCGCAGGCGGCGCTCGTGCGCCTGAAGGTGCAGGCGCCCGGCGCGACGGTGACGCGCCGGGTCGACGACGAATACCGCGTCGCGACGAGCGGGCGCCAGGAGATGGCGCAGATCCGCCTGTTCGCGCGCAGCGGCCGTTCGGAGGAGGCCGCGCGGCGCATCGTCGCGCTGTTTCCGAACGGCGCGCCGTCGGGCGCGCTCGGCGCCGAGTACTACCAGATCGTCGCGAACGGCCCGGGCGGCCGCGACGCGGCGATCGCGGCGCTGCGCCGCGCGGTCGCGGCCGATCCGGAGGACGCTGACGCGGCGCTCGGGCTCGTGAAGCTGCTGAACCAGCGCAGCGAGACGCGCGCGGAAGCGAACCGGCTCGCCTGGGCGCTCGCGCGGCGCACCGATACCGACCGCACCGAGACGATGGCCGTGTGGCGGCGCGTGCTGCAGTCGGCCGACACCGATCCGGCCTACCTCGATTCGATGCGCGCGTACCTCGCGCTGGTGCCGGACGACACCGAGTTCCGCGACAAGGTCGCGTCGATGCAGCAGCAGCGCGACGCGCAGCGCCGCCTCGAACGCGACCCGAACTACATCGCGCAGCAGCGCGGCCTGCAGGCGCTTGCGCGCGGCGATTTCGCCGTGGCCGATCCGCTGCTCACGCAGGCCGCGCGCACCCGCGCCGACGATGCGGATGCGGTCGGCGGGCTCGGCCTGCTGCGCCTGCGCGAGGGCCGTCACGACGACGCGCGCGCGCTGTTCGTGCGCGCCGCGTCGCTCGCGCCGGACCAGCGCGGCAAATGGGACAGCCTCGCGCGCACCGCGCAGTTCTGGGGCCTGCTCGCGCAGGGCCGCGCGGCCGCTGCCGCCGGACGTCCGCAGGATGCCGAGCGCACAGCGCGGGCCGCGCTCGCGATGCAGCCGGACAGCCCGGACGCGAAGCTGCAGCTTGCCGACGCGCTGCTCGCGCAGCGCGACTGGGCGCGCGCGGAGCCGCTGCTGCGCGGGCTGCTGGCGGCCCGCGCGCCGAGCATGTCGGTGGTGCGCAGCACCGCGACGCTGTACGAGAACACCGGCCGCGCGGACCAGATCGGCCCGCTGCTCGATGCCGTGCAAGGCCGCGTCACCGGCCGCGACGACCGGCGCTCGCTCGACGGCCTGCGCGCCGACCTGCTCGCGCAGCAGGCGCGCGCGCTGGCCGACAAGGGCGAACGCGGGCCGGCCGCGCAGCGCTACGAGGCCGCGGTGCGCGCGGCGCCCGACGCGCCGTGGACCCGTTTCGCGCTCGCGCGGCTGTATCGGGACATGGGCCTGCCGCAGCTCGGCCGCACGGTGATGGACGACGGGCTCGCGCAGGCCGGCACGCCGGAGATGCGTTATGCGACGGCGCTGTACCGCAATTCGCTCGACGACGTCGCGGGCGCGCAGGCCGCGCTTGCGCCGGTGCCCGACGCGCAACGCTCGGACGGCATGCGCGCGCTGGCGCGCAAGCTCGATGCGCAGGGTGCGCTGGCCGATGCGCGCAGCGCGCTCGGGCGCGGCGACCGGGCCGCGTTCGACGCGGCGCTCGCGCGGGCGCAGGCGTTTGCGCCGGACGATCCCGACATGCTGGCGTCGATCGGCTCGCAGTGGATCGACGCGGGCGAACCCGAACGCGGCCTCGCGCCGCTGCGCGACTGGATCGCCGCGCATCCGCGCGAGGCCGACGCCGGCGTGCGGCTGCGCTACGGCGACCTGCTCGGCAGCGCGGGGCGCGACGACGCGCTCGCCGCGTGGCACGACACGCTTCGCCGCGACCCGGCGCTGACGGTCGAGCAGACCGCGCGGCTCGAGGACCAGGCGCTGCGGCTGATCCTGCGCCGCACCGACGATGCGATCGCGCAGCAGGACTATGCGCAGGCGCGCCGGCTGCTGGCGGGCGCGAGCCCGGCCGGCCGGGCGGACCAGCGCTACGCGCTCGAAGTGGCCGATCTCGAACGCGCGCAGGGCCACTACGATGCGGCGCGCGACGCGCTCGCGCCGGTCGTCGCGCGCACGCCCGACGACGCGGACGCGCAGCTCGCGCTCGCGCGGATCGACGAGGACCGCGGCGATCGCGCGGCGGCGCTGGCGCGGGTGCAGCGCGTGCTCGCCCAAGCGCCCGCCGACGACGTCGATACGCAGCTGTCGGCGGTGCGCCGGCTCACCGCGCTGCGCCGCGCGGATGACGCGGCCGGGATCACCGGCCGCCTGCGGGAGGTCTACCCGGAACGGCCCGACGTGACGGTCGCGGCCGGGCGCGTGGCCGAGGCGCAAGGGCGCTACGACGATGCGGCGTCGCTGTACCAGGCATCGCTCGCGCAGGAGCGCGCGACCGGCGTGGGCCCGCGCCGCGACGGCCGCACGCCCGCGCAGGCCGCGTTCGCGAGCCTCGAGCAGCGCCGCGACCCGGAAATCGAGATCGGCTGGCTGCCCGCGTACAAGTCGGGCGACAACGGCGTGTCCGCGTACCGCGCGCAGCAGGTGCCGATCTATATGCAGATGCCGGTGCGCTACGACGGGCATGCGTTCCTGCAGATCGACACGGTGCGCCTCGACGCCGGCACGCTCGACACGAGCGACCCGAACGCCTACGCGCTCAACCGGTTCGCGACCTATCCGGGGCTGAACGCGCCGAGCGCGAACCCGCCGGGCTCGCTGAACCAGTCGGCGACGGGCGTCGCGCTCGGCACGGGCTACCGCACGGATGCGTGGCGCTTCGACGTCGGCACGTCGCCGCTCGGTTTTCCGGTGCACTACCTGGTCGGCGGCGCACGCTACCGGTTCGACGCGGGCCCCGCGAGCTTCTCGGTGAGCGCGTCGCGGCGGCCGGAGACCAGCAGCGAGCTGTCGTACGCGGGCATGCGCGACCCGTGGACCGGCGCGGTGTGGGGCGGCGTGCGCCGCGACGGCGTGAACCTGCGCGCGTCGGTCGACCTCGGCCGCACCAACGTATTCGCGGAGCTCGGCGCGGGCGTGCTGAGCGGCCGCAACGTCGAGCGCAACACCGGGGTGACGCTGCGCACCGGCTTCACGGTGCCCGTATACGAGCGCGCGACGATGCGGGTGAGCACCGGCCTCGTCGGCAACGCGTGGCATTACGCGCAGAACCTGCGCTACTACACGTACGGGCAGGGCGGCTACTACAGCCCGCAGCGCTACCTGTCGCTCGGCGTGCCGATCGAGTGGGCGGGGCGGCGCGACGCGCTGTCGTGGGACCTGACCGTGACGACCGGCGTGTCGAACAGCTACGAGCGCGATACGCCATATTTCCCGGTCGGCCTGCCGGCCGGCGCGCACGCGCGTTCCGCGGACGAGCTCGCGCGGCTCGTGTACGGCGGCAGTTCGACGCGCGGCGTGTCGTTCTCGTATGGCGTGAACGGCATCGTCGAGTACCGGATGAACCCGCACCTGAGCATCGGCGCGCAGGTGCGCATCGACCGCTCGCACGATTACGCGCCGAGCTCGGGGCTGCTGTACCTGCGCTATGCATTCGACGCGCGCGAGCCGCGCACCGGCCTCGTCACGCCGACGCCGGTGCGGTTGTATTCGGATTACTAGCGTGATGCGTGACTCTGCGTGAAAAGGAAGCCCTAGCGTGAACACCGAATTCGAAGCCTCCCGTCCCGCGTTCGGCGCCGCCGGCGTGTTCGGCCGCCTGCGCGCGCTGCTGCGCATGGGCCCGGCCGACGGTCGCGTGGCGGCGCTGAGCCGGCTCGCGATCGACGGGCTGCCGGACGAGTGGACGCAGCTCGAACCGGGCGGCCTGTATGCGATCTACGCGGCCGCGCGCACGACCGCGAGCGACGCGCTCGTGTGGGAAAGCGCGCGCCAGGCGCGCACCCGCGACGTGACGGTCGTGCTCGCGCGCGATGCCGCGAGCGTCGCCGTGCAGCTGGGCGAACGCGGCTTCGCGGGCGGCGCGATCGCGCCCGGCTGGCCGCGCAACCTGAACGTGCTCGCGATGCCGCCGGCCGGTACTGCCGGTGCGTCCGCCGCGGCGCACGCGGATGCCGCGCGCGCCGAGCCGGGCCCGTTCGCGCGGCTGATCGGCGGGTTCCGCGCGATGAAGCGTTTCGGCTTCCGCACCCGCTCGCTGTACTTCGTCGAAGGCGCGGAGCGCTGGTTCAGCTGGCACGACCCGGTCGCGCTCGCGGAAGAAGGGCGCGCGTTCGCGGACTGGTGCCGGATGCACCGCATCGCGGTCGTGCTGCTGATGAATCCCGAGGACGGGCACGAGGACGCCGCCGACCCGCACACCGACGATCCGCCGCTCGTGCGCGATGCGCGCCGCACGCGGCGCAGCGGCTTCCACAGCGTCTGCGCGGGTGTGTCGCAACTGCAGCGCACGCACGGCGAGCTGCTGTGGGTGGTCGATTTCTGGCGCGCGGGCGACGCGCTCGCCGCGGGCGAGGTGCGGCCGCTGCGCTTCGCGCCGAACGGCCGCCTGTCGGCGATCTTCGATGCCGACACGGTCGTGCAGCCGCGCCAGATGAAGCTCGCGAGCGACGAGGACCGGGTGGTCGTCAGCCGCGCGGTGGTCGACGGCGAGCGGTTCGTGCCGCCGCACTGGGAGATCGTCGAC
Organism: Burkholderia sp. SRS-46; assembly: GCF_004343775.1. Taxonomy (GTDB): domain Bacteria; phylum Pseudomonadota; class Gammaproteobacteria; order Burkholderiales; family Burkholderiaceae; genus Burkholderia. The sequence goes on from NZ_PTXL01000001.1 coordinate 777,041, forward strand.
GACAACGCGGCGGTGGTCGCGGCGTGCGCGAAGGCGCAGGCGGCCACCGCCGTGTTCGCGTTCCGCACCCATGCGCAGCTCGAGGCGCTGTGCGCGGCCGTGCATACGTTGCGGCGCCAGTGCGGCGGCGCGCTGAAGATCGCGATCGTCGAGCGCGGCGAGGTGCTGCGCCACCAGTTCGAGATGCTGGTGCTGAGCGTCGGCGCGAACAGCGTCGTCGGGCGCGACCTGCCGTTCTCGCGGCTGCAGGCCGCGGTGCATTCGCTGCACGGCCAGCTGCAGGCGCGGCCGGTGGCGGCCGACTACCGCGTTGCGCTGGCCGCCGCGCTCGGCGACACGGTGCTCGGCTACCTGCCGGTCGGCGCGTTCTGCCTGCGGATCCGCGCGGTGCTCGATCGCGGCGCGGTGCTCGCGCTGCCGCACACGCTCGTGAAGATGACGCTGCTGCCCGGCGTCGCGCACGTCGACGCGCTGCGCCATTGCCTGCCGCGCCGCGCGGGCGACGTGGTGACGGCCGACGCCGAGCACCTGTACGTGTTCCTGTTCGCGTGCGAGCCGGCCGATGCCGACGAGGCGCTCAAGCGGATCTTCGACGTGCCGGTCGACACGCTGTCCGACCGCATCGTGCGCCTCGGGCATGGCAGCATCGCGGCGGAACTGAACAAGCTGAAAGCGGAGAACCGGCGCGCGCCGATCGCCGACTACAGCGACCTGTTCGCGGCCGCGCATCCGGCGGGCGGCGCGCGGGCGGAGCCGGACGACGCGGCCGACGCGGGCGCGGACCCGGGCGCGGCAGCGGCGACCCAGGTCGCCGCCACGCCGCCGCAGGATGCCGCGCTGCAAGATGCCGCGCCGCCGACCGACGCGCCGGCGGAAACCGCCACCGAAGCACCGGCCACGGCCGGCCCGATCCCCGCCGCCGCGCGTGCGCGCGGTGCCACCCGCAGCGCGATGCCGCTGCGCAAGCCGGAGGCCCCATGATTGCCGACATCGTCATCGGTTTTGTCGTCGGCATCGCGATCGCGGTGCCGGTCTGGCTCGTCGCCCAGCACCTGGGCCTCGGCCGCGGTTTTCATGCGCCGCGCCGGATCGATCGTCATGACGCGGTGCCATGCGAGATCGTGCCGGTCGCGCTGCGCGGGCGCCTGCTGCCCGATGCCGCCGACGCCGCTGCCACCGGCCGCGAGGAGGCGCGATGAAGACCATCGCCGTCACGTCGACCAGCGGCGGCGCCGGGCGCACGACGCTCGCCGCCGCGCTGGCCGTGCTGCTCGCGCGCCGCGGCCGGCCGGCCGTCGCCGTCGAGTTCGATCCGCAGAACCTGCTGGGCGCGCACCTCGGCCTCGATACGCTGTCCGAGGCCGGGCTCGCGCAGACCCTGCTCGGCGAACCCGAGCCGTGGCATGCGCACACCTGGCGCAACGCCGACGGCGTGCTGTTCGTCCCGTACGGGCGCGTCGACGCGGCGCAGGCCGCCGCCTGCGACGCGCGGCTCGCGGCCGATCCGGCGTGGCTCACCCGTGCGCTCGGCGAGATCGCGCTGCCGGTCGAAGGCGTCGCGCTGATCGACGCCTCGCGCTATCCGTCGCTGCACGCGGAGCACGCGATCCGCAGCGCGGACCTGACGCTCGTCGTCGTGCCGCCGGAGCCGGTCGCGTGCGCGACCGTCGCCGCGCGCCTCGACGCGCTGCGGGCGGGGCGTGGCGCGCTGCAGATCGTCGTCAACCGGCTGAATCCGGCCCGCGACATGCAGCGCGACGCGCTCGCGATGCTGCGCGAGGTCGCGGGCCCGGGGGTGATCCTCGACCAGCGGATCCACGTCGACGCCGCGGTGCCCGAGTCGCTCGCGCGCGGCAGCTGGATCTTCGACGACGCGCCGTACTCGCAGGTCTCGCATGACCTGCACGGCGTCGCGAACTGGGTCGACGCGTGGCTCGACGCCGCCAGCGCCGGGCGCTCGGGAGGCCGGCGATGAAGCCCGCCGGGTTCGCCGCCGCCGTGCGCGGGTTCGGCCGCCGCGCGGCCGACTGGCTCGCGCACGGGATCGGACTGCCCGCCGAACGCACGCTGCTCGACTGGGTCGTGCGGCTGTTCTTCCACGCGCCGCCGGCGGGGCGGCCCGACCCGGTGCGCAAGCGCGCGCGCGCGGTGTTCCTGCGGCTCGCCGCCGAGTGGGGCGTGTTGCAGCCGCTGAGCCTGCGCGAATGGCTGTGGCGCGCGTTCGTGCGCGCGCCGCGCCTGGCCGGCGCGCGGCCGGCGCGCGATCCGCTCGCGTGGTTCGACAAGACGGTGGTGCCCGCGTACGTGTTCCTGCGCGCGATCGGACGGCGCATCAACGCGGCGCTCGCGCGCCTGCCGTGGGACCGCTGGGGCGGCTGGATCGACACGCGCGCGCAGCGGGTCGGCCATCGCCGCTGGCTCGCGCCGCTGCTGCTCGCCGGCGGCGCGCTGCTGTGGGCGGCGGCCGGCATGTCGCCGCTGATGCCCGGCGCGCAGTTCGCGTTCTTCCTGATCGTCGCGGTGCTCGCGCTCGGCATCCGCCGCCTGCCGGGCCACATGCCGACGCTCGCGCTCGCGTCGCTGGCGCTGCTCGCGATGGTGCGCTACGTGTGGTGGCGCGCGACGCAGACGCTGGATTTCCGCAGCCCGCTCGAAGCGTTCGCGGGCTACCTGCTGTTCGCGGCCGAAGCGTACACGTGGCTGATCCTGCTGCTCGGCTTCGTGCAGACCGCTTGGCCGCTCGACCGCCCGATCGTGCCGCTGCCGGACGACATCGACCTGTGGCCGACGGTCGACGTCTACATCCCGACCTACAACGAGCCGCTGTCGGTCGTGAAGCCGACCGTGTTCGCCGCGCAGAGCATGGACTGGCCGAGCGCGAAGCTGCGCGTCTACCTGCTCGACGACGGCAAGCGCCCCGAGTTCGAGGCGTTCGCGCGCGAGGCCGGCATCGACTACCTGTCGCGCGACGACAACCGCCACGCGAAGGCCGGCAACATCAACCGCGCGCTGCCGAAGACGCACGGCGAGTACATCGCGATCTTCGACTGCGACCACGTGCCGACCCGCTCGTTCCTGCAGACGACGATGGGCGAGTTCCTGCGCGACCCGAAGTGCGCGCTGGTGCAGACGCCGCACCATTTCTTCTCGCCCGACCCGTTCGAGCGCAACCTCGGCACGTTCCGCGAGGTGCCGAACGAGGGCAACCTGTTCTACGGGCTCGTGCAGTCAGGCAACGACCTGTGGAACGCGACGTTCTTCTGCGGCTCGTGCGCGATCCTGAAGCGCAGCGCGCTCGAGGAAGTCGGCGGCGTCGCGGTCGAGACCGTGACCGAGGATGCGCACACCGCGCTCAAGCTGCACCGCCGCGGCTATACGTCCGCGTACCTGCCGACCGTGCAGGCGGCGGGCCTCGCGACCGAAAGCCTCGCCGGCCACGTGAAGCAGCGCACGCGCTGGGCGCGCGGGATGGCGCAGATCTTCCGCATCGACAACCCGTTCCTCGGTCGCGGGCTCGGCCTCGTGCAGCGGATCTGCTACGGCAACGCGATGCTGCACTTCTTCTACGGCGTGCCGCGGCTGATCTTCCTGACGATGCCGCTCGCGTACCTGTTCTTCCACCTGTACTTCATCAACGCGTCGGCGGTCGCGCTCGCGAGCTACGTGGTGCCGTACCTCGTGCTCGCGAACATCGCGAACTCGCGGATGCAGGGGCGCTACCGCCACTCGTTCTGGGCGGAGGTCTACGAATCGGTGCTCGCGTGGTACATCGCGCTGCCGACCACCGTCGCGTTCCTGAGCCCGAAGCACGGCAAGTTCAACGTGACCGACAAGGGCGGCAAGATCGAGGAGGGCTACGTCGACTGGTCGACGTCGAAGCCGTATCTCGTGCTGTTCGCGGTGAACGTGATCGCGATCCTCGCCGGCATCTCGCGCCTGGTGCTGGACCAGGGCGACGAGGCGTCGACGATCATGATCACGATGGGCTGGACCTTCTACAACCTCGCGATGCTCGGCGCGGCGCTCGCGGTCGCGCGCGAGGCGAAGCAGGTGCGCGTCACGCACCGGATCGCGATGCGCGTGCCGGCGACGTTGCTGCTTGCCGACGGCACGACGGCCGCGTGCTTCACCAGCGACTACTCGGCGGGCGGCCTCGGGCTCGAGGCGGTGCCGGGCCTGAAGCTCGCGGCGGGCGACACGCTGACCGTCTGCGTGACGCGCGGCGACCGGCCGTTCCCGTTCCCGGTGCGCGTGTGCCGCGTGACGCCGGCGCACATCGGCGTGAGCTTCGACGCGTTGACGCTCGAACAGGAGCGCCAGCTCGTGCAGTGCACGTTCGGTCGCGCGGACGCGTGGCTCGACTGGCATGCAGGCGAGCGGACCGATACGCCGCTGCGCGGCCTGAAGGAAGTGTTGCAGGTGGGCGTCGACGGTTACGTGCGCCTGCTGAAGGGTGCCTCGCGCAGCGTGCAGGCGATGCTCGCGCTCGATCGCGCGCGCGACTGAATGGAGTTGTTTCGATGACGTTCTGGAATCTGTATTTCATCCTGAAGTTCGCGCTGTTCGCGACCGGCGCGCTGCAGCCGATGTGGCTCGCGAACCTCGCGTTCGCCGTGGCGCTCGCCGCGAGCGCGCGGGTGCGGCGGCGCGGCTGGCGCATCGTGCGCAACCTCGCGGCGCTCGCGCTCGCCGTGCCGCTGCTCGCGCGCGAGGCGCACGCGCCGCCGCTCGCGCGGCTCGCCGACGCGGTGCGCGAGATGAGCACGTTCCGCTTCGACTACTGGATGGAGATCCTGCCGCGGCTGCTGCCGCAGACGCTGGTGCTCACGGTGGCCGGCGCGCTGATCGTCTACTTCGTCGTGAACCGCTGGCTGCGCGTGGCGACCTTCGTGCTGGTCGCGCTCGTGGTGCTGCCGGCGTGGCAGGCGGGCAGCGGGATGGTCGCGCGCATCGCGTCGAACGCGCAGGCGCAAGCGCAGGCGGGCGGCGCGGCGGGCGCGGCGCGGGCCGGCCAGCCGGAGGACCTCAACGCCGCGCTGGCCGCGTTCCGCGCGCAGGAGTCGCAGCGGCAGGTGGCGTTCGGCCATCTCGGCAACGATCCGGCGACGCAGTTCGACGTGATCGTGCTGCACGTATGCTCACTCGCGTGGGACGACCTCGACGCGGCGAAGGTGCGCAACCACCCGATGCTGAGCCACTTCGACTACCTGTTCACGAACTTCAGCTCGGCCGCGAGCTACAGCGGCCCGGCCGCGATCCGCGTGCTGCGCGCGAGCTGCGGGCAGGAGGCGCATGCCGACCTGTACCAGCGCGCGCCGCAGCAGTGCTACCTGTTCTCGCAGCTCGCGCGCGCGGGCTACACCGCGCAGTCGCTGCTGAACCACGACGGCCACTTCGACAACTTCCTGCAGGTGATCCACGACAACCTCGGCGTGCCCAACGCGCCGCTGGTGTCGAACGACGCCGCGCCGGTCGCGATGCACGCGTTCGACGGCTCGGAGATCAAGGACGACTACGCGACGCTCGCGAACTGGTATGCGCAGCGCGCGTCGGTGCCGGGGCCGGTCGCGCTGTACTACAACACGATCAGCATGCACGACGGCAATCGCGTGGTCGGCAGCTCGCTGACGAGCATCGACTCGTATCCGCAGCGCGCGACCCGGCTGATGAACGACTTCGACCGGCTGGCCGACCTGATCGCGTCGTCGGGCCGGCGCGCGGTGATCGTGTTCGTGCCGGAGCACGGCGCGGCGCTGCGCGGCGACAAGAACCAGGTGGCCGGCCTGCGCGAGATCCCGACGCCGGGCGTCGTGAACGTGCCGGTGGGCGTGCGGCTCGTCGGCTTCGCGGGCAACCACGGCACGACCACCGTGATCGACCAGCCGTCGAGCTTCGTCGCGCTCGCGCAGCTGATGTCGAACCTCGTGTCGAACAGCCCGTTCAAGCCGGGCGTGACGCTCGCGCAATATGCGGCCGACCTGCCGCGCACGCGGATGGTCGGCGAGAACGAAGGCACCGTGATGATGCAGACGGCCGCGGGCTACGCGGTCAAGACCCCGGATGGCGTATGGATCGACGAAAAGTAACCGTACCCGACGGCGGCGACCGCCTGTCGCAGCCCAACGACGTGATCGGGCTCGCGCGCCATCTGCCCGCGCTCGATCCCGAACGCTATGTCGACGAGCAGGCGCGCCGCGCATACGTCGACGCGCTCGACCGCTGGCCGGCGCTCGCGCGGCTGATGGGACTGAAGGATTAGCGTGAACAGGCCCTGACGGCGCGCGCCGCGAAAAAGCAAAAAGGGCGGCCGAGGCCGCCCGTGTCGCATGCGCAACGAACCCGGCAGGGCCGGCGACGCGCGCTGGCCCTGCGGCCCGTTACAGGTTCGGCGACAGTTGCAGGGCGTTCGTCAGGTCGCCCATCGGCTGCGCGCCGTTCGTCTTCAGCGCGTCGTCGCGTTGCTGCAGGCCCGCGAGGCGCGGCAGCGAGTAGCGGCGCGTGATGAAGCGCAGGATCGAGCCCGTGTCGTATTGCGTGTGATCGACGAAGCCCTTCTTCGCGAACGGCGACACGATCAGCGCCGGAATGCGCGTGCCCGGGCCCCAGCGGTCGCCGCTCGGCGGCGCGGCGTGATCCCAGAAGCCGCCGTTTTCGTCGTAGGTGACGACCACGACCATGTTCTTCCACTGCGGGCTCGCCTGCAGGTGCGCGATGATGTCGGCGATGTGCTGGTCGCCGGACGTGACGTCCGTGTAGCCCGGGTGCTCGTTCAGGTTGCCCTGCGGCTTGTAGAACGCGACCTGCGGCAGCGTGCCGGCGTCGATCGCCTTGATGAACTCGGCGCCGTTCGCGCCGCCGTCGAGCAAGTGCTGCGCGCGGCTCGCGGTGCCCGGCGCCTGGTTCGCGAAGTAGTTGAACGGCTGGTGGTGCGGCTGGAAGTTCGGCGTCGACAGGTCCGCGCCGTAGATCACGTTCGACGTGTTGTTCTGGCTCGCCTGCAGCGCCTGGCCCCACGCGCCGCCGTACCATGCCCACGACACGTTCGCGCTGGTCAGCAGGTCGCCGATGTTGGTCGCCGTCTGCGCCGGCATCGTCGATGCGTTGGCCGGATCGGCGAGCAGCGGGTCGCCGCCCGTGGCCGCCTTGTTGCCGCTCGGCTGGTACGGCGGCTGCATCGTGTTGACCGCGTAGAAGTCCGGCGTGAGCGCGCCGTCGTTGACGAACTTCGGCGGGCCGCTCAACGCGGACGCCGGCGAGTTCGCGGCCACCTTCAGCGACTTGCCGTCGGCGTTCAGCACCGCGATCTTGCCCGCCGCCGGGCTCGTGCTCGCGTTCGCGTAGAGCGGCGCGCACGCGCAGATCAGGTACTGGTGGTTCAGGAACGAGCCGCCGAACGCGCCCATGAAGAAGTTGTCGGCGAGCACGTACTGCTGCGCGATCTTCCACAGCGGCAGCTTGGTCGGATCGGCCGCGTAGCGGCCCATCGTCAGGCCGCCCGCGTCGGTCCATGCGGCGTACATGTCGTTCTTGCCGCCGTTGATCTGCATCTGGTCCTGGTAGAAGCGGTGCACGATGTCGCGCGTCGCGATGCTCATCGACTGGTTGAACCCGCTCGGGTCGTCGATCGCGAACGGCGCGTTCGGCAGGTTCGCCGTCATCGCCTCGGTGACCGCCGGCGTGATGCCGGTCGCGGTGAGGCCGCCCCAGATCTTCGGCAGCGTTGGCATCGTCGAGCCGTCGCGATCCTTCTGCACCGAGTTCGCGGCCGTTGCGTTCTGCGTGCCGTTCGCGCCCGGGAAGCTGCCGTACAGGTTGTCGAAGCTGCGGTTTTCCGCGTAGATCACGACCACGTTCTTGACGGACGACAGGCCCTGCTGCGTGACGTCGTCGCCGCCGCAGGCGGTCAGGCTGAGCGCTGCCGCGAGGGCAATCGGCGTGTAGCGAATCCAGGCGTGCTTCTTCATGCGTCGTTCTCTCTCTTTGTTGTCGCGTGTGGGTGACGGTGGGTGGTGGAGCCGGCGCGGGCGGTTCGAAAGGCCGCCGCCATGTGCCGAAAGCTGCGCGCATTATCTGGAACCGATTTGACAGGCGGGTGTAGGGGCGCTTTCAATTCACTGTCGGTGGATCGTCACGCAATGGTCATGCAACTGACATAAGCTCCGGCCGATTTCCCACCGCTACAAGAAGAACGACGATGCATAGCAATCCGACATCCTTCGCGTTCGCGCGATCGTTGATCCATGCCGCGGCGGCGCTCGCGCTGGCCGCCGGGCTCGCGGCGCTGGCCGGCTGCGACAAGCAGCCCGGCGCGAGCGCGCAGGTCGTGCCGGCCGCGCACGCGGCGCCCGCCGGGCCCGCGGTGGCGGCGGCCAGCCAGCCGCAGACGCGCGCGCAGGTGTTCGAGGGCGTGAAGCAGATGACGGCGCTCGGCAAGCAGCTGTTCTTCGATCCGTCGCTGTCGGGCTCCGGCAAGCTCGCGTGCGCGTCGTGCCACAGCGCCGAGCACGCGTTCGGGCCGCCGAACGCGCTGGACGTGCAGCTCGGCGGCGACGACATGCATCGCCCGGGTTTCCGCGCGGTGCCGTCGCTGAAGTACCTGCGCGGCATTCCGCCGTTCAGCGAGCATTTCCACGATTCGCCGGACGAAGGCGACGAGAGCGTCGACGCGGGGCCGACCGGCGGCCTCACGTGGGACGGCCGCGTCGACACGCGCGACGCGCAGGCGCGCATTCCGCTGACGTCGCCGTTCGAGATGAGCAGCTCGCCCGCGAAGGTCGCGCGCGCGGTGCGCGCGGCGCCGTATGCGGACGCGTTCCGCAAGGCATTCGGCGACACGGTGCTCGGCAGCGACCAGGCGACCTTCGACGCGGTGCTGCGCGCGCTCGACGCGTTCCAGCAGCAGCCGGCGCTGTTCGATCCGTACACGAGCAAGTACGACGCGTACCTGGCCGGCAAGGCGCAGCTGACACCAGCCGAGCTGCGCGGGCTGAAGCTGTTCAACGACGAGCAGAAGGGCAACTGCGCGAGCTGCCACCTGAGCCAGCGCACGCTCGAGGGCGGCCCGCCGCAGTTCAGCGATTTCGGGCTGATCGCGATCGGTGTGCCGCGCAACCGCGCGCTGCCGGTGAACCGCGACCCGCGCTTCCACGATCTCGGCGCGTGCGGCCCCGAGCGCACCGACCTGAAGGGCCGCGATGAATTCTGCGGCCTGTTCCGCACGCCGTCGCTGCGTAACGTCGCGACGCGCAAGACGTTCTTCCACAACGGCGTGTACCACACGCTCGAGGACGTGATGCGCTTCTACGTCGAGCGCGACATCCATCCGGAGAAGTTCTATCCGGTCGTGCGAGGCAAGGTGCAGAAGTTCGACGACCTGCCGCAACGCTACTGGACCAACATCAACCGCGAGCCGCCGTTCGACCGCAAGCCGGGCGACCGGCCTGCGCTGAACGAGGCCGAGATCAAGGACGTGATCGCGTTCCTGGGCACGCTGACCGACGGATATCAAGCGGCGTCGACGCAGGCGGGCCGCTGAGCGACGCGCCGGGCAGGGGGCGCATGCTATCCTCGCTGGCTGACGCGCGGGGCGACGAGGGTCGCGCCGCGCGGTTCGATCGATCAGCCAAGGAGAACTACATGTCGATGCGTGCATCCCTTTCCGCCGTCGCGCGCTTGCTGGCCGGCGCCGCCTGCGTGGCCGCCGTGCTGCCCGCTCATGCGCAGAACAACCTGAACTTCCTGAACGACACGCCGCTCGCGTACTTCAGCAAGGCGGACCGGGCATCGCTGTCGAAGGCCGTCGCGCAGGCGCGCGACGAAGGCAAGGACGGCGAGGCCACGACGTGGCAGAGCAGCGGCAAGGGCACGCAGATCGATGCGAAGCTCACGCCGTCCACGTCCGAGACCGAAGGCAAGACCTGCCGCGAAATCGCCACCGAAATTACCGCGAAGGGCCAGACGTTGACGCTCAAGCCCGTCTACTGCAAGACGGCCGCGGGCAAGTGGCAGCTGCAGAAGCGCTGAGCACGCGTGCGATGACGCAGGGCGGTGCGCCGCGCACGGTGTCGTGCGGCGTCGTGATCCTCGATGGGGCCGGGCGTGTGTTTCTCGCGCATGCGACCGACACGACGCACTGGGACATCCCGAAAGGGCAGGGCGAACCGGGCGAATCGCCGCTGCAGGCCGCGTTGCGCGAGCTGCTCGAGGAAACCGGCATCGCGTTCGCGCCCGCACGGCTCGTCGATCTCGGCCGCTTCGTGTACCGCCACGACAAGGATCTGCACCTGTTCGCGGTGCGCGTCGCGGACGACGAAGTGGATCCCGCCCGCTGCGTCTGCACGTCGCTGTTCCCGAGCCGGCGCGACGGCTCGATGATTCCCGAGATGGACGCGTATCGCTGGACCGCGCCCGGCGACGTCGACGCGTATGCGAGCCGCAGCCTCGCGCGGCTGTTCCGCATGCGCCTGCCGCTCGCGGATTTGCACCGGCGGCTGCCGCGCGTGTGAGCTCGGCGGGCAGGCAAAGAAAAACCCGGCTCGAAGGCCGGGTTTTTTATCGTCGCATGCAGGGTGCCGTCAGGCCGGCTTGCCCCAGCTGTCGCGCAGCCCGACGATCCGGTTGAACACCGGCTTGCCCGGCTTCGAATCGACGCGGTCGGCCACGAAATAGCCGTGGCGCTCGAACTGCAGGCGGGTTTCCGGCGCGACGTCGCCGGCGCCCGGCTCGACGTACGCGTGCGTGATCTTCTTCGAATCGGGGTTCAGCGCGTCGAGGAAGTTCGCGCCGCCCGCGTCCGGGTGCGGCTCCTTGAACAGGCGATCGTAGATCCGCACTTCGGCCGGCTGCGCATGCTTCGCGCTGACCCAGTGGATGTTGCCCTTCACCTTGTAGGTGTTCGCGCCTTCGGTGCCCGACTTGCTGTCCGGGAAGTAGTTGCAGTGCACGGCCGTCACGTTGCCGTCCGCATCCTTGTCGAAGCCCGTGCATTCGACCACGTAGCCGTAGCGCAGGCGCACCTTGTTGCCCGGGAACAGGCGGAAATAGCCCTTCGGCGGGGTCTCGACGAAGTCCTCGCGCTCGATCCACAGCTCGCGCGAGATCGGGAACGTGCGCACGCCGCGGTCCGGGTGGTGCGGGTGCACGGGCGCCGTGCACGCTTCTTCCAGGTCTTCCGGATAGTTGTCGATCACGAGCTTCAGCGGATCGAGCACCGCGACCGAGCGCGGCGCCTTGTCGTCGAGGTCGTCGCGCAGCGCGCCTTCGAACACGCTCATGTCGATCCACGAATCGACCTTGGTCACGCCGATCCGCTCGCAGAACAGGTGGATGCTTTCCGGCGTGAAGCCGCGGCGGCGCACGCCGACGATGGTCGGCATCCGCGGGTCGTCCCAGCCGTCGACGTGGCCTTCGGTGACGAGCTGCAGCAGCTTGCGCTTGCTGGTGATCGCGTAGGTGAGGTTCAGCCGCGAGAATTCGATCTGTTGCGGCAGCGGCCGGGTGAACTCGCCGGCGTCGGCCAGCTCGTTGAGCACCCAGTCGTACAGCGGGCGGTGATCCTCGAACTCGAGCGTGCACAGCGAATGCGTGATGCCTTCGAGCGCGTCCGAGATGCAGTGCGTGTAGTCGTACATCGGATACACGCACCATGCGTCGCCGGTGCGGTAGTGGTGCGCGTAGCGGATCCGGTAGATCACCGGGTCGCGCATGTTCATGTTCGGCGAAGCCATGTCGATCTTCGCGCGCAGCACGTGCTCGCCTTCCTTGAACTCGCCGGCCTTCATGCGGCGGAACAGGTCGAGGTTTTCTTCCGGCGAGCGTGCGCGGAACGGCGACGGCTTGCCGCCTTCCGTCAGCGAGCCGCGGTTCGCGCGCATCTCTTCCGCGCTCTGGCTGTCGACGTACGCCTTGCCGCGCTTGATCAGCAGCTCGGCGAATTCGTAGAGCTTGTCGTAGTAGTCGCTCGCGAAGTACTGGTGGTCGACCGCGTCCTTGCGCCAGTCGAAGCCGAGCCAGCGCACCGCGTCGACGATCGAATCGACGTACTCGACGCTTTCCTTTTCCGGGTTCGTGTCGTCGAAGCGCAGGTGGCACACGCCGCCGTAGTCGCGTGCGACGCTGAAGTTCAGGCAGATGCTCTTCGCGTGACCGATGTGCAGATAGCCGTTCGGCTCGGGCGGGAAGCGCGTCTCGACGCGGCCGCTCCATTTGCCGGTGCGGTTGTCGTCGTCGATGATGTTGCGGATGAAGTTGGAAGCCGCGGGGGCGTCGTTGCGTTCGGTGCTCATGCGGGATTGGTCAGGTTTGGTCGGCGCGCGCCGCGCCAGTTTAATCCTGCAATTCTACCTGAGCGGGGTCCGGCCCGGGCGGCTTGCGCGGTGGCGGCGCGCAAGGATCGCACCGGATGCAATATCTCTAGTGTGTGTCTGCTGTAACACGACGTAAATCGGATTGCCGCCGGCATTCGAGGCTTTCTATGATGAGACACTCATTTGAAAGCCGTCGTGCACGATCCGCGCGACGGGAGGACGCCAACAATCATGATGAAGAAGACCACCTTTCTCGTTCGCACCGCGGTGATCGTCGCGGCGCTGTCCCAGCTCGGCGCGTGCGCGATGACGCACACGCAGCGCAATGCCGGCATCGGCGCGGCCGCAGGCGGCGCGCTCGGCTACCTGATCACGGGCGGCCCGGTCGGCACGGTCGCGGGCGCCGCGGCAGGCGGCCTGGTCGGCGCCGGCGTGCGCTGATCCCCACACTCCGGCGGCGGGCTCCCGCCGCCTCGCACATCCCTCCGACGATTAGAACATCGACAGGCAGCATCAGGGAGGAACGGATGTGCGACACTCCGTCGACTGACCAGACCACCCTCCAAGCGTCGACGGATCTCCGCATGACCCAACCTTCCGTATTCGTGCTGCCGGGCTACGGCAACTCCGGCCCGCTGCACTGGCAAAGCCGCTGGGAACGCGGCGACGCGCGCTTCGCGCGCATCGCGATGCCCGACTGGGATCGCGCGTTCCGCAACGGCTGGTGTCTCGCGCTCGACCGCGCGGTCGACGCGGCCCGTGGCCCGGTGCTGTTCGCCGCGCACAGCCTCGGCACGCTCACCGTCGCGTGGTGGGCGACGCGCTATGCGCGCCCGGCCACGCTTGCGAAGGTCAGGGGCGCGCTGCTCGTCGCGTTGCCCGATCCGGCCGGGCCCGCGTTTCCGGCCGACGCGCACGGCTTCGGGCCGGTGCCGCGCGAGCGGCTGCCGTTTCCGACCCATGTCGTCGCGAGCCGCGACGATCCGTACGGCGCGCCGGCGTTCGCGCGCGCCTGCGCGCAGGCGTGGGGCAGCCAGTTCCACGATATCGGCCCGCGCGGCCACATCAACGCGGACAGCGGGCTCGGCGACTGGCCCGCCGCGCGTGCGTGGCTCGACGCGATGGCGGGCGCGGGCAGCCGCGCGTAGCGGAACACTGCCCGGCAGTCGCACGGTCACGGCGCGGCGACATGCGCGCCGCCGCGCCGATCATCGTCAGATCGCCTGCTTCGCCTTCAGCGCCGCGATTCGTGCGTCGTCGTAGCCGAGCAGCGCGCGCAGCACGTCGTCGGTCTGCTCGCCGAGCAGCGGCGGCGCGGTGCGCGCATCGGGCGGCGTGCGGCTCATCCGGATCGGATTGCGCACGAGCTTCACGTTCGCGCCGCACGGGTGCGGCAACTCGACCTGCATCCCGCGCGCGACGACCTGCTCGTTCTCGAATACTTCGTCGAGGTCGTTGATCGGCCCGCACGGCACGCCGGCCGCTTCGAGCGCGTCGATCCACGCCTGCTTGCCGCGCGTCCTCACCATCTCCGCGATGATCGGCACGAGCGTCTCGCGGTGGCGTACGCGCGCGGGGTTGGTCGCGAAGCGCTCGTCGTCGGCGAGCTCGGCGCGGCCGCCGGCCTCGACGAACTTGCGGAACTGGCCGTCGTTGCCGACCGCGACGATGATCCAGCCGTCGCTCGTCTGGAACGTCTGGTACGGCACGATGTTCGGATGCGCGTTGCCCCAGCGCACCGGCGACTTGCCGCTCGCGAGGAAGTTGGTGTTCATGTTCGCGAGCAGCGCGACCTGCACGTCGAGCAGCGCCATGTCGATGTACTGGCCCTCGCCGGTGCGGTCGCGGTGCGCGAGCGCGGCCAGCACCGCGATCGTCGAATAGAGCCCGGTCGCGAGGTCGGAGATCGCGACGCCGGCCTTCTGCGGGCCGCCGCCGGGCTCGCCGTCGCGCTCGCCGGTGATGCTCATGAAGCCGCCGATGCCCTGGATGATGAAGTCGTAGCCCGCGCGGTGCGCATACGGGCCGGTCTGGCCGAAGCCAGTGACCGAGCAGTAGACGAGATCCGGCTTGACCGCGCGCAGCGCGTCGTAGTCGAGCCCGTATTTCTTCAGCTGGCCGGCCTTGTAGTTCTCGAGCACCACGTCGCTCTGCGCGGCGAGCTCGCGCACGATCTGCTGGCCCTCGGGCGTCGCGATGTCGACGGTGACCGAGCGCTTGTTGCGGTTCGCGGCGAGGTAGTAGGCGGCCTCGGCGGTGTCCGCGCCGTGCGCGTCCTTCAGGTAGGGCGGCCCCCAGTGGCGCGTGTCGTCGCCGGCGCCGGGGCGCTCGACCTTGATCACGTCGGCGCCGAAGTCGGCAAGCGTCTGCGCGCACCACGGGCCCGCGAGCACGCGGGTCAGGTCCAGCACGCGGATATGGCTCAGGGCACCCATCGTCGATTCGTCTCCTTTATGGCTTGGCCTTGCCGCGCAAGGCGAAATGGCATGGCGAGCATCTTACGGCGAATCGGCCGGGGCAGTGGCCCGGCGCGGTCGTCCGCGCAAGCGGGCCGCCCGCGCGCGGCCGCCGTCGGGGCCGGCAGTCTGTATCGTATAATCGATCGTTTACGATATTTGCCGCCGCGCGTCCGCAAGGACGGCCGGCGTTTGAAGCCGTCTCAGCCAGACATTCTCCCCGCACGCCATGAAAGCTGCCGAAATCCGCGAGAAATTCCTCAAATTCTTCGAATCGAAGGGCCACACGATCGTCCGCTCGTCGAGCCTCGTGCCCGGTAACGACCCCACGCTGATGTTCACGAATTCGGGCATGGTCCAGTTCAAGGACGTCTTTCTCGGCACGGACCCGCGCGCCTATTCGCGTGCCACGACGGCGCAGCGCAGCGTGCGCGCGGGCGGCAAGCACAACGACCTCGAGAACGTCGGCTACACGGCGCGCCACCATACGTTCTTCGAGATGCTCGGCAACTTCTCGTTCGGCGACTACTTCAAGCACGACGCGATCCGCTTCGCGTGGGAGCTGCTGACCACGGTCTACCAGCTGCCGAAGGAAAAGCTGTGGGTCACCGTCTACCAGGAAGACGACGAGGCGTACGACATCTGGGCGAAGGAAGTCGGCGTGCCGACCGAGCGCATCATCCGCATCGGCGACAACAAGGGCGCGCGCTACGCGTCGGACAACTTCTGGACGATGGGCGACACGGGCCCGTGCGGCCCGTGCACCGAGATCTTCTACGACCACGGCCCGGACGTGTGGGGTGGCCCGCCGGGGTCGCCCGAAGAAGACGGCGACCGCTACATCGAGATCTGGAACCTCGTGTTCATGCAGTTCAACCGCGACGCGCAGGGCAACATGACGCGCCTGCCGAAGCAGTCGGTCGACACCGGCATGGGCCTCGAGCGCCTCGCCGCGGTGCTGCAGCACGTGCACAGCAACTACGAGATCGACCTGTTCCAGAACCTGATCCAGGCCGCCGCGCGCGTGACCGAGGTCAGCGACCTGAACAACAACTCGCTGAAGGTGATCGCCGATCACATCCGCGCGTGCTCGTTCCTGATCGTCGACGGCGTGATTCCGGGCAACGAAGGCCGCGGCTACGTGCTGCGCCGCATCGTGCGCCGCGCGATCCGCCACGGCTACAAGCTGGGCCGCAAGGGCGCGTTCTTCCACAAGCTGGTGGCGGACCTGGTCGCCGAGATGGGCGTCGCGTATCCGGAGCTGAAGGAAGCGGAACAGCGCGTGACCGACGTGCTGCGCCAGGAAGAAGAGCGCTTCTTCGAGACGATCGAGCACGGGATGTCGATCCTCGAGGCCGCGCTGGCCGAAGTCGAGGCGAAGGGCGGCAAGGTGCTCGACGGCGAACTCGCGTTCAAGCTGCACGACACGTATGGCTTCCCGCTCGACCTCACGGCCGACGTGTGCCGCGAGCGCGGCATGACGGTCGACGAGCCGGCGTTCGACGACGCGATGGCGCGCCAGCGCGAGCAGGCGCGCGCGGCCGGCAAGTTCAAGGCCACGCAGGGCCTCGAATACTCGGGCGCGAAGACCACTTTCCACGGCTACGAGGAAATCGCGTTCGATGACGCGAAGGTGGTCGCGCTGTACGTCGACGGCGCGTCCGTCAACGACGTGAAGGCCGGCCAGGATGCGGTGGTCGTGCTCGACCACACGCCGTTCTATGCGGAATCGGGCGGCCAGGTCGGCGACCAGGGCGTGCTTGCGAATGCGTCGACGCGTTTCGCGGTCGGCGACACGCTGAAGGTGCAGGCCGACGTGATCGGCCACCACGGCACGCTCGCCCAGGGCACGCTGAAGATCGGCGACGTGCTGCGCGCCGAGATCGACGCGCACCGCCGCGCGCGCACCCAGCGCAACCATTCGGCCACCCACCTGATGCACAAGGCGCTGCGCGAAGTGCTCGGCGCGCACGTGCAGCAGAAGGGTTCGCTGGTCGATGCGGACAAGACCCGCTTCGACTTCGCGCACAACGCGCCGCTGACCGACGACGAGATCCGTCGCGTCGAGCA
Organism: Burkholderia sp. SRS-46; assembly: GCF_004343775.1. Lineage (GTDB taxonomy): Bacteria > Pseudomonadota > Gammaproteobacteria > Burkholderiales > Burkholderiaceae > Burkholderia. The sequence goes on from NZ_PTXL01000001.1 coordinate 793,872, forward strand.
GATCGTCAACAATGAAATCCTCGCGAACGCGCCGGGCATCGTGCGCGTGATGCCGTACGACGAAGCGGTGAAGGGCGGCGCGATGGCGCTGTTCGGCGAGAAGTACGGCGACGAAGTGCGCGTGCTCGACCTCGGCTTCTCGCGCGAACTGTGCGGCGGCACGCACGTGCATCGCACCGGCGACATCGGCCTGTTCAAGATCGTCGTGGAAGGCGGCGTCGCGGCCGGCATCCGCCGCGTCGAGGCGATCACCGGCGACAACGCGGTGCGCTTCGTACAGGAACTCGACGCGCGCGTGAACGAAGCCGCGGCCGCGCTGAAGGCGCAGCCGTCGGAGCTGACGCAGCGCATCGCGCAGGTGCAGGACCAGGTGAAGGCGCTCGAGAAGGAACTGGGCGCGCTGAAGTCGAAGCTCGCATCGAGCCAGGGCGACGAGCTCGCGCTGCAGGCGGTCGAGATCGCCGGCGTGCACGTGCTGGCCGCGACGCTCGACGGTGCCGATGCGAAGACGCTGCGCGAAACGGTCGACAAGCTGAAGGACAAGCTGAAGAGCGCGGCGATCGTGCTGGCGGCGGTCGAAGGCGGCAAGGTCAGCCTGATCGCGGGCGTCACGGCGGACGCGAGCAAGAAGGTCAAGGCCGGCGAGCTCGTGAACTTCGTCGCGCAGCAGGTCGGCGGCAAGGGCGGCGGCCGTCCGGACATGGCGCAGGCCGGCGGCACCGAGCCGGCGAACCTGCCGGCGGCGCTCGCGGGCGTCAAGGGCTGGGTCGAAGAACGGCTCTGAGCATCGTGCGCGGCGCGGCGCCCGTGAGGGTTGCCGCGCCGTCCGGCACGGCGCGATCCTTTGACCGGGTCGCATGAAACGATCCGATCGGCATGAGCCGGTCGGATCGTTTTGCGTTTACGCCGGGGAAAAGGAGGCGGGCGCGGGCGGCAGATCCGCCGCTACGCCTGGCGGGTGAATCGCTGCGGGGCGAGCGGATGGGCGGGGCACGCCTGCGCCGCCGCGCGTCGCGTTGCGGGGCGCCTCATGCCGGTAACGCCGCGCGCGGCTTCGCCGCCTTGCCGGTCGGCTGCGCCGCTTCTTCGAGTGCGTCGCGCAGCGCGCCGAGCGCCGCCGACGCATAGCCTTGCCGCCACGCGAGCAGCGTGTCGATCCCCTCGAATTCGGGAATCGCGTGCGTGGCGACGGTGCCGGTCTCGGGCTGCAGGTCGAGCACCGAACGCGGCGCGACCGCGACGCCCGCACCGGCCGCCACGCACGCGACGATCGCGTGGTACGAGCCGAGTTCGAGCACGCGCGCGGGCTTCATCCCGTATGCCGCATACCATTGCTCGACGTACTTGCGGTACGTGCAGCCGCGCTCGAACGCGACCAGCGTCGGCAGGATCACGTCGCGCGGCGTGCGCACGGGCGGATGGCCGCGCGGGGTCAGCAGCAGCAGGTCCTCGCGGAACACGGGCACGGCCTCGAACGTGTCGGGCAGGGTGTCCGGCGCGGGCGGGCGCGCGAACAGCGCCGCGTCGATCTCGAAATCGCGCACCTTGTCGATCAGCCAGCGCGTCGTGCCCGTCACGAGCTCGAGCGACACGTCGGGCCACGCATGGTGATAGCGGGCGAGCACGGCGGGCAGGCGGCTCGCGGCCGTGCTCTCCATCGTGCCGAGCCGCAGCCGGCCGCGCGGCCGGTCCTCGCGCACCGCATGACGCGCCTCGTCCGCGAGCGCGAGCAGGCGTTCCGCATACGGCAGCAGCGTCTCGCCGGCCGGCGCCAGCACGAGCCGCCGGCCGTCGCGCACGAACAGCGCCGCGCCGAGCTCCTCCTCGAGCTGCTTGATCCGCGTCGTGACGTTCGACTGCACGCGATTGAGTTTCGCCGCCGCGCGCGTGACACCGTTTTCGCGCACGACGGCCCGGAAGATCGCCAGTGCCGCCAGGTCCATGATTCTCTCCGTGCGATGGATGGATTCTCAATTATTCATTTTTCGTGATAGGTGGGTCAAGCTAGGATCGGGGTGTTCCGATTCCCGTTTGGCCGACGCCGTGCGCGCCGGCTCCGTTTGCCGCCCATGTCACGCTCCGATTCCCTGCCGGCCGCCGCGCCGGCGCATCCGACCCTCGACGCCGACCGGCGCGCCCGCGCCGCCGCGCTCGCTTGCATGCTCGGGCTGGCTGCCGCGCTGGGCGTCGGCCGCTTCGCGTTCACGCCGCTGCTGCCGCTGATGCTCGCCGACGGCACGGTGGACCTCGGCGCGGGTGGCTGGCTCGCGTCCGCGAACTACGCGGGCTATTTCGTCGGGGCGCTCAGTTGCGCGGCCGTGCGGGTCGCGCCGGCGCGGATGGTCCGCTTCGGGCTTGCGGCGACCGTGCTGCTGACCGCCGCGATGGGCGTCGGGCATCCGCTGGCGCTGTTGCTCGCGGTGCGCTTCGTCGCGGGCGTCGTCAGCGCATGGACCTTCGTGTTCGTGTCGCAGTGGGGGCTGCGGCGGCTCGCGGAGCTGCACGCGCCGGAGTGGGGCGGCGTGATCTTTGCGGGCCCGGGCGTCGGCATCGTGCTGACCGGGCTGATCGGCCGCGCGCTGGCCGGCCAGCGCGCGGCACTCGGCTGGTTCGGCTTCGCGGCGCTGAGCGCGGTGCTGGCGGCGGTGATCTGGCGCGTGTTCGGCGCGGCGCGGCCGGCCACGCCCCGGCCGGCCGGCGGCGCCGCGCCGGGCGAGCCCGCGCGCGCGGCGGTGCATCCGCCTGCGGCCAACCGGGGCGATACGGTCTGGCTCGTCGTGCTGTACGGGCTGCCCGGCTTCGGCTACATCATCACCGCGACGTTCCTGCCGGTGATCGCGCGCGCGGTGCTGCCGGCCGGTTCGCCGTGGCCCGACCTGTTCTGGCCGATGTTCGGCGCCGCGGTGATCGTCGGCGCGCTTGCGGCGTCGCGGCTGCCGGCGCACTGGGACAATCGGCTGCTGCTGGCCGCCGGCTGCGCGCTGCAGGCGGCCGGGGTCGCGCTCGGCATCGTGTGGCCGAGCGTGCTGGGGCTCGCGCTCGGCAGCATGCTGCTCGGGCTGCCGTTCACCGCGATCACGCTGTTTGCGATGCGCGAGGCGCGCCGCCTCCACGGCGATCGCGCGGCGGGGCTGATGGGCTATGCGACCGCGTCGTACGGGATCGGGCAGATCGCCGGGCCGCTCGTCGCGGCGCCGCTGGTCGCGCAGGCGGGGTCGTTCGCGCCGGCGCTGTGGGTCGCGGCGGCGTCGCTCGCGGTCGGCGCGGCAGGGTTTGTCGCGCAGGCGCGCTGCTCGGGGCGGGCAGCGCGCGCGAGCTGAGCGGGCGCGCAACGCGCGTTTGCGCCGGCCGGGCAGCCCGCGCGGTGGCGCGGCTTCGATCGCGGTCCGGCCCGCGAGCCGTCGCGCGCGACGCCGTGATACGCAGGGCCAGACCCGCTGCGTTGCGGGCAAACTCGCTAGAATGAAGCCTTTCCCGCGCCGAGCGGGCGCGCGGGCCGCCGGTGCGCGGCAGGCCCGGCGCCCGCCGGATCCCCATCGATGACCCTCGCCGACTATCGCTTTTGCCCGTGCTGCGCGCGCCCGCTGATCGAGCGCGCCGATCCCGCCGAAGAAGGCGGCCGCCTTCGCCAGGCCTGCCCCGACGACACCTGCGGCTACGTCCACTGGAACAACCCGCTGCCCGTGGTCGCCGCGATCGTCGAGCTCGACGGCAAGATCCTGCTTGCGCGCAACGCCGCCTGGCCGGAAGGCATGTTCGCGCTGATCACCGGTTTTCTCGAGCGCGGCGAGACGCCCGAGGACGGCATAGCGCGCGAAGTGCTCGAGGAAACCGCGCTGAAGGCCGAGCAGGTCACGCTCGTCGGCGTGTACGAATTCATCCGCAAGAACGAGCTGATCATCGCGTACCACGTGCGCGCGTCGGGCACGGTCGCGCTGTCGCCGGAGCTGCTCGAATACCGGCTCGTCGATCCGCCGCTGCTGCGCCCGTGGCGCGCCGGCACCGGCGTCGCGCTTGCCGACTGGATGCGTGCGCGCGGCCTCGATTTCGAATTCGTCGACCGGCCGGGGCAATGATCTCGACCGCGCGCCGCCCGGCGCTCCCTTCGTCCCGCCCCTGACCGTCATCGCCATGTCCGACAAACCGCAGCCGCGCCCGCGCGACGCCTATCGCCATTTCCTGCCGATCACGACCCGCTGGATGGACAACGACGTGTACGGGCACGTGAACAACGTCGTCTACTACAGCTACTTCGATACGGTCGTGAACGAATACCTGATCCGCGCCGGCGTGCTCGATATCGAGCGCGCGCAGACGATCGGGCTCGTCGTCGAGACGCAGTGCAACTACTTCGCGCCGCTCGTGTTTCCGCAGTCGGTCGATGCGGGGCTGCGCGTCGCGAAGCTCGGCACGTCGAGCGTGCGCTACGAGATCGGGCTGTTCGCGCAGGGCGACGCGGCGCCGGCCGCACAGGGGCATTTCGTGCACGTGTACGTCGATCGCGACACGCGCCGGCCGGTGCCGCTGCCCGAGCCGTTGCGCGCGGCGCTCGCGCCGCTCGCCGCCTGACTCGAGCGCGGTGCAGGCGTTCGCCATCCAGGCCTTCAACGGCCTCAGCTACGGCTTGCTGCTGTTCATGCTGTCGGCGGGCCTCACGCTGATCTTCAGCGTGCAGGGCGTGCTCAATTTCGCGCACGCGAGCTTCTACATGCTCGGCGCGTATGCCGGCTACAGCATCGCCGCGCGCGCGGGCTTCTGGCCGGCGCTCGTGCTCGCGCCGCTCGCGGTCGGGCTGATCGGCGCCGGCTGCGAGCGCGCGCTGCTGCGCCGCGTGCAGGGGCGCGGCCACACGAGCGAGCTGCTGCTGACCTTCGGGCTTGCCTACCTGATCGGCGAGGGCGCCAAGCTCGCGTGGGGCCTCGCGCCGCTGCCCGCGCCGGTGCCGCCGCTGTTCGACGGTGCGCCGGTGACGGTGTTCGGCCTCGCGCTGCCGCGCTATCGGCTGTTCATGATGACGATGTCGACGGCGATGCTGGTCGCGCTCGCGGTGCTGCTGCGCGCGTCGCGCATCGGGCTCGTCGTGCGCGCGGCGCTCACGCATCGCTCGGCCGTCGAGGCGCTCGGCTACGACGTGCCGCGCCTGATGACGGGCCTGTTCGGCGCGGGCACCGCGCTCGCGGCGCTGGCCGGCGTGATCGGCGCGCCGCTCGCGGTGATCGAGCCCGCGCTGGCGGAGACCGTCGGCTCGATCGTGTTCGCGGTCGTCGTGATCGGCGGGCTCGGCTCGCTCGGCGGCGCGTTCGCCGCGTCGCTCGCGGTCGGCTTCGCGCAGACCTTCGCGGCCGCGAGCGACACGTCGCTGCGCGACGTCGCGCAGTGGGCGGGCGTGCTGCTGCCCGACAGCGTGGCCACGGTGACGATCGCGCAACTCGCGCCGCTCGTGCCGTACCTGCTGCTCGTCGCGGTGCTGGCCGCGCGGCCGCGCGGGCTGTTCGGGGAGCGGGTCGATGCGTAGCCGCGCGTGGCCGGGCGCGCTGCGCTGGGCGCTGTTCGCGGGCTGCGTCGCGCTGCCCGCGTGGCTGTGGCCGCATGGCGCGCTGCTCGGCTATCTCGCGCAGACCGCCGCGCTCGTCGTGCTCGCGCTTTCATACAACCTGCAGCTCGGCACGACCGGCCTGCTGTCGTTCGGCCATGCGGCGTTCGCGGGCCTCGGCGCGTTCGCCGCCGCGCACTGGTTCAACCGCTTCGGCGGCCCGCTGCCGCTGCTGCCGCTCGTCGGCGGCGCGGCGGGCGCGGCCTTCGGCCTGCTGTTCGGCGTGCTGGCGACGCGCCGCGCGGGCACCGCGTTCGCGATGATCACGCTCGGCCTCGGCGAATGCGTCGCGGCTGCCGCGTGGAGCGTGCCCGCCTGGTTCGGCGGCCTCGGCGGCTTGCCGATCGATCGCGCGGCCGGCACGCCATGGTTCGGCTGGCAGTTCGGCGCGCCGGCGCACGCGTATGCGGTGATCGCCGTGTGGTGCGTGGGCTCGGCGCTTGCGATGCGCGCGCTGACGCGCACGCCGCTCGCGCGCCTCGCGAACGCGGTGCGCGACAACCCGGCGCGGGTCGCCGCGCTCGGCACCGATCCGCGCCGCGTGCGGCTCGCGATGGTCACGTGCGCGTCGTTCTTCGCGGGCGTGGCCGGCACGCTCACGCTGATCGACCTCGAGATCGCGACGCCCGACAGCGTCGCGATGGCCCGCTCGGCAACCGTGCTGATCGCCGCGGTGATCGGCGGCACCGGCTCGTTCTTCGGGCCGGCGGCGGGCGCGGCCGTGCTGACCGGCCTGAGCATCGTGGTCGCGGGCGTGTCGCGCGCCTGGGCGCTGTACCTGGGGCTGCTGTTCGTGGTCGTCGTGGTGGCCGCGCCGGGCGGGCTCGCGGGCATCGCGGCCACGCTCGCGCACGCGCTGCGGCCCGGCGCGCCGGCGCCCGTGCGGCGGCGGACGCTGTTCGCCTGCGCCGCGAGCCTGTGCTGGTGCGCGGCCGTCGTTTGCGCGGCGGAACTCGGTTATGCATGGCGCTTCGCGCAGGACGACGGCGCATCGGCCGCATTCCTCGGCATCGCGCACGTCGATGCCGGTTCGCCGCGCGGCTGGGCGGCGGCGCTGGCGCTGGCGGGCCTCGGCGCGCTGCTGTGGCGTGGCCGGCGCGACCGCCACGCGCTCGCGCGCGACACGCACGGAGATTCGCGATGAACGGCAACGCGGTCGCCTTGCACGGGATCACGCAGCGCTTCGGTGCGCAGACGGTGCTCGACGGCGTCGAGCTGAGCGTCGCGGCCGGCGAGCGCCATGCGCTGATCGGGCCGAACGGCGCGGGCAAGTCGACGCTGTTCAATGTGATCGCCGGCGTCGTGCGGCCGACGCGCGGGCACGTCGTGCTGCACGGCGTCGCGCTGCGCGGGCGCGGGCCGGTGGCCGCGAGCCGGCTCGGCATCGGCCGCAGCTTCCAGCAGACGAGCGCGTTTTCCCGGCTGAGCGTGTTCGACAACCTGCGCTGCGCGGCGATGCATGCGCCGGCCGAGCGGCGGCGCTGGTGGAACCGGCTGCGCGAGTCGGCGTCGGTCGACCGCGCGGCCGCGCAGGTGCTGCGCGAGGTCGGCCTCGACGCGTACCGCGACGTGCCGGCCGCCGTGCTGGGCTACGCGGAGCAGCGCGCGCTCGATCTCGGCATCGCGCTCGCGAGCGGCGCGCGCACGCTGCTGCTCGACGAGCCGACCGCCGGCATGAGCCGCGCGCAGGCCGCGCGGATGGTCGAACTGATCCGCACGACCACGCAAGGGCGCACGGTGCTGATGATCGAGCACGACATGGATGCGGTGTTCGGCTTCGCGGAGCGGATCACGGTGCTGGTGCGCGGCGCGGTGGTCGCGACCGGCGCGCCGGATGCGATCCGCGCCGATCCGGCGGTGCGCGCGGCCTATCTCGGCGAGGGCTTTGCATGAGCGCGCTGCTCGAGATTCGCGGCCTGCGCGCGTGGTACGGGACGCAGCCCGTGCTCGACGGCGCCGCGCTCGCGCTGGCGCCGGGCGAAACGCTCGCGCTGATCGGCCGCAACGGCGCGGGGCGCTCGACGCTCGCGAAGGCGGTGATGGGGCTCGTGCGCACGGCCGGCTCGGTGCGGATCGCGGGCGTCGAATGCGTGGGCGCGCGCACCTTCGAGATCGCGCGGCGCGGCGTGGCGTATGTCGCCGAGAGCCGCGATGTGTTTCCGCTGCTGAGCGTGCGTGACAACCTGCGTCTCGGCCTGCGCGACGCCGGCGGCGCGCGGGCGGCGGGCGCGGCGCTCGATGCGCTGTTCGCGCGCTTCCCCGTGCTCGCCGCGCGCGCCGACGTGAAGGCCGGCCGGTTGTCGGGCGGCGAGCAGCAGGTGCTCGCGCTGGTGCGCGCGCTGGCGGGCAAGCCGCGCGTGCTGATCGTCGACGAGCCCGCGGAGGGGCTCGCGCCGCTGGCGGTCGACGAGGTCGGCGCGTGTCTCGCGGCGCTGCGGGCGGACGGCGTCGCGATCCTGCTGATCGAGCAGCGGCTGCAGCTCGCGCCGCGGCTGACGCGGCGGGTCGCGGTGATGGGGCGGGGACGGATCGTGTACGACGGCGCGCTCGACGGCGTGGCCGGCGAGGTCGCCGACACGTGGCTGAGTGCCGGGTGACGCCGCGCGGGCGGCGATTGTTCGCCTGGCTTCACAATTCAATTCGTCCGAAGCGGCTTTATCGACCCCGGCGAAGCGTCTAGATTTCCGTCATTGCCGGTTGCCTGCTGCGCCAGGTCGGCCGGTCCGATTCATCGTGCGAATTGAATTGAGGATGGACATCATGAGCAAGCTTGCAGGCAAGGTCGCGGTCGTGACGGGTGGTTCGAAGGGGATCGGGGCGGCGATCGCCAAGGCCCTCGCGGCCGAAGGGGCGTCGGTCGTCGTCAACTACGCGAGCAGCAAGGCCGGCGCGGACACCGTGGTGAGCGAGATCGGCGCGGCCGGCGGCCAGGCGGTTGCGGTCGGCGGCGACGTGTCGAAGGCGGCCGATGCGCAGCGCATCATCGAGACGGCGGTCGAAAAGTATGGCCGCCTCGACATTCTCGTCAACAATTCGGGCATCTACGAATTCGCGCCGATCGAAGCGATCACCGAAGCGCATTTCCGCAAACAGTTCGACGTCAACGTGCTCGGCGTGCTGCTGACGACGCAGGCCGCCGTGAAGCATCTCGGCGAAGGCGCGAGCATCGTCAACATCAGCTCGGTGGTGACCACCATCACGCCGCCGGCCAGCACGGTGTACAGCGGCACGAAGGGCGCGGTGGACGCGATCACCGGCGTGCTGTCGCGCGAACTCGGCCCGCGCAAGATCCGCGTGAACGCGATCAACCCGGGCGTGGTGGTGACCGAAGGCACGCACAGCGCGGGGATCGTCGGCTCCGAACTCGAAGCGTCGGCGCTCAGCCAGACGCCGCTCGGCCGCACCGGCCAGCCGGACGACATCGCGTCGATCGCGGTGTTCCTGGCATCCGACGATTCGCGCTGGATGACCGGCGAACTGCTGCGCGCCAGCGGCGGCATGCGCTGAGCACCGGAGGCGGGCGGTCGTTCCGCCCGCCGCCACCGAAGCGCGGCGCTGCGGCGGCTACGCGATGCGCAGCATGCCGGTCGCGCCGACGTACCAGCGCAGGCTCTCGACGACGAGCGCGTGATTGCGGAGCGAATCGAGCCCCGCGATCGTCATCGCGCCGACGAGCCCCGCATGCGCGACGCGCAGCGGCACGCCGCCGCCGTCCAGCGCGTAGTCGTCGCCCGACAGCCCCTCGGCCTGCAGCGACCGGCCCGAACGCGCGAAGCTCGCGCCGACTTCGAGCGAACTCTTGCCGAAGCGGAACACCGTGTTCTGCCGGCGGCGGATCGTTTCGCTGTCGCCCGCGTCGCTGCCGTCGAGCGCGCAATAGAACAGCGGCACGCGCGCGGACACCACGCTCACCGCGATCGGCAACCCGCGGCGCGATGCGAGGTTGACGGCGATGTCGCCGAGCCGGCGCGCGGCATCGGCGTTGAAGCACGGCAGCAGCGTGTGCGATGCCTGCTCGTCGAATGTCTCGTCCTCGATGGGGAAGAATGGCCTCATCGTTGCCTCCTGTCACGGCATGTCGGGTCTGCCCGCCGGCCGCCGCGCGCCCGATGCAGGCGCGATGCGCGGGCGGCCGCGCGGGATCAGCCGCCCGTCGGCGCGTCGAGCATCCACTCGTGCGCCGGGTCGTTCTTGAACGCCCATGCGCGGCTCGGGCCGGCCATCACGTTCAGGTAGTACAGGTTGTAGCCGTGCGGCGCGACCACCGGGTGGTAGCCGCGCGGCACCATCACGACGTCGTGGTTCTCGACCACGCAGGCTTCGTCGAGGCTGCGGTCGTCGGTGTACACGCGCTGGAACGCGAAACCCTGCGGCGGGTCGATCCGGTGATAGTAGGTTTCCTCGAGCACGGTCTCTTCCGGCGCCGCATCGCGGTCGTGCTTGTGCGGCGGATAGCTGCTCGAATGGCTGGCCGGCGTGATCACCTCGACGACGAGCAGCCGGTCGGCAGCCGGGTTGTCGCCCATCAGGATGTCGCACACGTAGCGCGTGTTGGTGCCCTTGCCGCGCACCATGCGCCGCATGCGCTCGCCGTCGAGGCGCTGCACCGTCTTGTCGCCGCTGACGTACGGCGCCGTGCACAGCGCGATCTCGGCATCGCGCGTCGCGGTGACGGTCACGGTGTGGCCGCCGGGCACGTACAGCGCGTCCGGCGACACGTCCTCGAACACGCTGTGGCGCTTGCCGAGGCCGTCGTACGTCGCGCCGCCGGCGGCCGCGCTCACGGTGCCGGTCAGCACGACCACGCACAGCTCGCGCGCGCCGGTGTCGACGGTCTCGCGCTCGCCGGCCTTCAGGCGCAGCACGCGAAAGCCGACGTGTTTCCAGCCGGCCGATTCAGGCGTGACGTTGCAGATTTCCCGGTCGGGCGACGCCTTGACCAGCAGGGGAGAGATCGTCATGGGAGCAGCTCCGCAAATCGGTGGCAGGGGGTTCAGGCGCTCAGCCGGTCGACGATCGCGCGCAGCGTGTCGTAGCCCTTCTTCGCATACGGGTAGCTCGGCGCGACGGCGGGATCCTGCTCCGCCTCGACCACCAGCCAGCCTTCGTAGCCGGCGTCGCGCAGCGTGCGCAGCGTCGCCTCGTAATCGAGCGCGCCGTCGCCCGGCACGGTGAAGGTGCCGTTGATCACGCCGTTCAGGAAGCTCCAGCCGTCGTTGCGCGCCTGCGTGACCACCTGCGCCCGCACGTCCTTGCAGTGCACGTGCACGACGCGCGCGACGTGCTTCTTCAGCAGTGCGACCGGATCGGCCGCGCCGCCGAAGTACGCATGCCCGGTGTCGAACAGCAGGAACACCTTGGCCGGATCGGTGAGCGCCATCAGGCGGTCGACGTCGTCGGGCGATTCGACGTAGGCGCCCATGTGGTGGTGATACGCGAGCTTGATGCCGTAGCTGGCGAGCAGGTGCGCGCCGAACGCGTTCAGCCGCTCGGCGTAGCGCCGCCACGCGGCGTCGTCGACGAAGCGCGGCCGCTTCGAGACCGGCGTGTCGATGTTGCCCTGGATCGTGCCTGCGCATTCGCCGTACACCACCACCTTCACGTCGTTGTATTGCAGCTTGGCCAGGTGCGCATGGCAGCGCTCGATCTCGGCGGCCACCGCGTCCGCGTCGCTCATGCCGGGCGGCACCTCGGCGAGAAAGCCCGAATACCAGCCGGACACGCAGACGAGCCCGAACTCGGCCAGCTTCGCCTTCAGCGCGGGGCCGGTCTTCGGAAACTTGTTGCCGAGCTCGAAACCGGCGTAGCCGATTTCCGCGCCTTCCTTCAGCGCCGTTTCGAGCGGCGTCTCGCCGCCGAGCGACGGCAGGTCGTCGTTCATCCACGACAGGGGATTGATGCCGATGCGTACGTTCCAGCTCATGGAATGCTTCCTTCTTCGATGTTCGGGGGAGGCCGCGCGTCAGCGCCGCTGCCGGGTTTTCGCGTCGAGATACGCGTGATGCGCGCGCTCGACGCCGGGGCGGGCGGACACCTGCGGCACCGCGACTTCCCACCACGCGCCGCCGTCGTCGGTCGTGCGCTGATGGGTCGTGTCGATCACGAGCACCTGGCTCGTCTTCGCCGCGCGCGCCCGGCGCATCTCGCGGCGCAGTTCCGCGACGTCGCGCACGTGCACGGCGTCGGCGCCCAGCGCGCGCGCATGCATCGCGAAATCGATCGTCGAGCGCTGGCCGCCTTCCGGCACGCAGTCGTCGAGCATGTTGTTGAAGCTCGCGCCGCCGCACTTGAGCTGCAGGCGCTCGATGCAGCCGTAGCCGCGGTTGTCGAGGATCACGACGATGAGCTTGCGGCCGAGCATCACCGACGTGGCGAGCTCGGCGTTGAGCATCATGTACGAGCCGTCGCCGACGATCACGACGACTTCGCGCTCCGGCCGCGCGAGCTTCGCGCCGAGGCCGCCCGCGATTTCGTAGCCCATGCACGAATACGCATAGTCCATGTGGTAGTTGCCCGGCAGGCCGCTGCGCCACAGCTTGTGCAGCTCGGCCGGCAGCGTGCCGGCCGCGCACACGACGAGATCGTCGCGCGCGCTGTCGCCGCCCGCGTCGGCGGCCGATTCGCGCACCGCGCCGATCACCTCGGCGTCGTACGGCAGCGTGTCCGTCGGCACGTGGTGGGTCAGTTCGGTCACGCGCGCGACCCACGCGGCGGCCTGCTCGCGGCAGCCGGCCGTCCACGCCGGGTCGGCCTGCCAGCCGGCCAGCGCGGCGGACACCTGGCCGAGCCCGGTGCGGGCGTCCGCGACGAGCTGCCGGCCGCGCTTCTTGCCCGCGTCGAACGGCTGCACGTTCAGGCTCAGCAGCCTGGCATGGCCGAACAGCGCGTGCGAGCCGGTCGTGAAATCCTGCAGCCGGGTGCCGACCGCGAGCACCACGTCGCATTGCGCGGCCGCGCGGTTCGCGGCGGGCGAGCCCGTCACGCCGATCGCGCCCAGGTTCAGCGGGTGATCCCACGCGAGGCTGCCCTTGCCGGCCTGCGATTCGGCGACCGGCACGCCATGCGTGTCGGCGAACGCGCGCAGCGCATCCCACGCCTGGCTGTAGAGCACGCCGCCGCCGGCGACGATCAGCGGCTTGCGCGCGGATTTCAGCAGGTCGATCGCGTCGGCCAGCTCGACGGCGTCGGCCGGCTGGCGGCGCAGCCGGATCAGCGGCGGTTCGAAGAAATCCTCCGGCCAGTCGTACGCGAAGGTCTGCACGTCCTGCGGCAGCGCGAGGCACACGGGCCCGCATTGCGCCGGGTCGGTCAGCACCTGGATCGCGCGCGGCAGCGCGACCAGCAGCTGCTCGGGCGACGTGATGCGGTCGAAGTAGCGGGTCACCGGGCGGAAGCAGTCGTTCGCGCTGACGTCGCCCTGTTCGAAGCTCTCGACCTGCTGCAGCACCGGGTCGGGCTCGCGCGACACGAACACGTCGCCCGGCAGCAGCAGCAGCGGCAGCCGCGCGACGTGCGCGAGCGCCGCCGAGGTCAGCATGTTGGTCGCGCCGGGGCCGATGCTCGAGGTCACGGCCATCATCCGCTGGCGGAAGTGCGTTTTCGCGAACGCGACCGCCGCGTTGGCCATCCCTTGCTCGTTGTGCGCGCGGAAGGTCGGCAGCCGGTCGCGCTCGGCGTGCAGCGCCTCGCCGAGCCCGGCCACGTTGCCGTGCCCGAAGATCGCGAATACCCCGCCGCAATACGGCAGGATCTCGGTGCGGCCGTCGGGCTGGATCACTTCGGCCCGCAGCGCGGCGAGGTAGCGCACCAGCGCCTGGCTGACGGTCAGTCTCACGGTTGTTGTCATCGTCTGTCGATCTCGTTAATCGTGTCGCCGGAGCGGCTCAGGCCGCGGGCTGCGCGAGCGCGTGGCGTTCCTGCCAGGCGTCGACCAGCTGCGCGAAATTGCCCGCCACCTCGTCGATGAACGCGGCGTCGTCGAGCTCGCCGGCGAGCCATTTCAGCGACGCGTCCGCCCACAGCGAGCGGCCCACCATGAAGCCCTTCACGATCGGGTTGGTCGCGAAGCGGAAGCTGTCGACCAGGTATTGCAGCGGCTGGTTCAGCCCGAGGATCACCGCGCCCCGGCAGTGCCGGTCGCGCTCGGCGATAAGTGCCGCGAGCCGCGTCCAGCCGTCGGCGCTCATCGGCGCGAGCTTCCACCATTCGGGCCGCACGCCGAGGTTGTAGAAGCGCGCGACCGTGCGCAGCACCGCGTCGTCCTCGGTGCCGGCCGGCGTGACCGCGCGCGGCGGGATGATCTCCAGCAGCAGCTCGTTGCCGCTCGCGCGGGTCGCCTCCCACAGCTCGAGCACGCGCTGCTCCTGGGCGACGCGCAGGTCGACCGGATCGTCCGGGTGATAGTGGACGAGGCACTTCACCACCTGTTCGGTCGGCCAGTGGGTGAGCGCGGAGCCCACCGAGCGCGTGTCGTCGAAGCGCAGCGGCCGCGAGCCCGGCAGCTCGACGGGCCGCCCGACCCACCAGCCGCGCCCGGTCGCGGACGCGAGCGCGTCGCTGCCGTAGGCGCCGCCGTCGATCAGCACGCCGACATGGCCCTCGATGCCGCGCTCGCGCTCGACCTGCTCGGCGGCGCGCACCAGCAGCCGCTTGAGCGCCTTGATCCGCGCTTCGTCGGCGCCGGCCTGCACGGCCAGCTCGTAGAACTGGCTGCGGTGGTCGAACGCCATCACGCACAGGTCATTCCAGTCGCGGCGCGCGACCGTGACGCGATGCAGGTGCGCGAGTTCGCGATCGGCATCGACGACGGGGTTGCGGTTGCCGTCGAACCAGTGGTCCAGCTCGGCGGGCGTCGGCATCGCGGCCGAGCATGCATGGCGCGACACGACGATCGCGCCGCACGCGTTCGCGAGGCGGGTCGATTCGGCCCAGTCCCTGCCGCGCAGCAACCCCGACAGCAGCCCGGACAGGAACGCGTCGCCCGCGCCGAGCACGTTCAGCACCTCGACGCGCTCGCCCGCATAGGTCGGCGCGTCGTCGATGCGCTCCGGGATCGCGCCTTCGATCACGCAGCAGCCGAGCGCGCCGCGCTTGACCACCAGCACCGCGCGGCTCGCGCGGCGCACCGCGTGCAGCGACGCGATCAGGTCGTGCGGCACGCCGCCCGCGATCAGGAATTCCTCCTCGGTGCCGACCAGCAGGTCGAACTCGCCGAGCACCTGCTGCAGCTGCCGCGACACCTGCTCGTCCGCGACGTAGCGGTTCTCGCCCGCGCCGCGCCCGGTCAGGCCCCACAGCACCGGGCGGTAGTCGATGTCGAGGATGCGCACCACGCCGTGGCGGCGCGCATGGCCGAGCGCGGTCAGCGACGCCTCGCGCGTGCCGGGCGTCGACAGGTGGGTACCCGTGATCGCCAGCGCGCGGCAGCCGGCGATGAAATCCTCGCGGATCTCGTCGGCGCGCACGGCCATGTCCGCGCAGTTCTCGCGCACGAACAGCAGCGGGAAGGTGTCGCGATCCTTCAGCCCGAGCAGCACCAGCGCGGTCAGGCGCTCGGGGTCGGTCTGCAGCTGGCTCGTGTCGCAGCCTTCGCGCTCGAGCGTCTCGCGCAGGAAGCGGCCCATCTGCTCGTCGCCGACGCGCGAGATCATCGCGGTCTTCAGCCCCAGGCGCGCGACGCCGAACGCCACGTTGCCCGACGAGCCGCCCAGATACATCTGGAAGCTGCGCGCGTCCTCGAGGCGGCTGCCGTACTGCTGCGCATAAAGGTCCACGGCCACCCGGCCGAGGCAGGCCAGGTCGACGGGGCGATCACTCGGAAAGTTCAACAGGCTCATATCAGTCGTCATGCTCGCGGCCGGCGTGGCGCCTTGCCGGCGGATTGAGGGCGGGGCGGGCGGATCGCCGTGCGGGACGCTTGCGCGCCGCGCGATGGCCATCCGCCTGCCGCGAATTCGAGGCTACGGACGAAGTCTAGTGTTTTTGGAAATTCAGTTCCCTAGGTGAAATCACGTAGAAATAAATTTCCAAAAAATAGTCGGAGTGCTCTACAGTTTCGTCCTGAAGCTACGGTCCGCACCGGACTCGGCCTGGTGGTGCATCGCGCACTACTTCCCGCCCCAGAGATGAGGAGACAGATTGATCATGAAAACCAAGCTGATGGCTGCCGCCGCCGCCGCGATCCTGGCCATGCCGCTCGCGCATGCCGAGAAGATCGGCGTGACCATGGCGTCGTTCGACGACACGTTCCTGACCATCCTGCGCAACGGCATCGTCGACGCGGCGAAGCGGGACGGCGTCGGCACCCAGGTCGAGGACGCCGGCAACGACGTCGGCAAGCAGCTCAGCCAGGTGCAGAACATGATCGCGCAGAAGGTCGACGCGATCATCGTGAACCCGGTGGATACCGACGCGACGCCGAAGATCACGAAGATGGTCACCGAGGCGAAGATCCCGCTCGTCTACGTGAACCGCAAGCCGGTCGACTTCGACAAGCTGCCGGCCGGCGTCGCGGTGGTCGCGTCCGACGAGAAGCTGTCGGGCACGCTGCAGGCCCGCCAGGTGTGCAAGCTGCTCGGCGGCAAGGGCGACATCCTGGTGCTGATGGGCGAGCTGTCCAACGAATCGGCGCGCGCGCGCACCAAGGACATCGAGGAGGTGCTCGCGACCAAGGAATGCTCGGGCATGAAGATCGTCGACAAGCGCGAGGGCAAGTGGAGCCGCACGCAGGGCCAGGACATCACGATGAACTGGCTGTCCTCCGGCGTGAAGTTCGATGCGATCGTGTCCAACAACGACGAAATGGCGATCGGCGCGATCAACGCGCTGAAGGCGGCCCGCAAGTGGACGCCGAAGACCGTCGTCGCGGGCATCGATGCGACGCCCGACGGCCTCGCGTCGATGAAGAGCGGCGAACTGAAGGTGTCGGTGTTCCAGAACGCGGCGGGGCAGGGCGCGCAGTCCGTCGCGGCGGCACTCAAGCTCGCGAAGAAGCAGGGCGTGGACCGCTACGTGAACGTGCCGTTCGAGCTCGTCACGCCCGACAACATGAGCAAGTACGCCAAGCACTGACCGGCAGTCCGCTGAAGCCGCGCGGGCCGGCCGACCGGCCCGCGGGCGCACCCTGAGGAAGGTCCATGTTCACAGCCAAGAGGGATCGGCCGTCGTCCAGCCCGGACGCGCCGTCCGCTTTGCCAGCCCCGCCTGCTCCGTCCGACCCCGACTGCCTGCTGGAAGTCCGCGGCGTGGGCAAGTCGTTTCCCGGCGTCGTCGCGCTCGACGGCGTGCAGTTTCGCGTGCGTCGCGGCACCGTTCATGCGCTGATGGGCGAGAACGGCGCGGGCAAGTCGACGCTGATGAAGATCATCGCCGGCGTCTATACGCCGGACCAGGGCGAGATCCGCCTGAAGGGCGAGCCGGTCGCGCTGACGGGCCCGCTCGACGCGCTCGATCGCGGCATCGCGATGATCCATCAGGAACTCAACCTGATGCCGTACATGACGGTCGCGGAGAACATCTGGATCCGCCGCGAACCGAAGAACCGCTTCGGCCTGATCGACCACGCGGCGCTGCGCCGGCAGACGGCCGCGCTGTTCGAGCGCCTGTCGATCGACGTCGATCCCGATGCCGAGGTGCGCACGCTGACGGTCGCGAGCCGCCAGATGGTCGAGATCGCGAAGGCGGTGTCGTTCGACTCCGACGTGCTGATCATGGACGAGCCGACTTCCGCGTTGACCGACAAGGAAGTCGTCCACCTGTTCCGCATCATTCGACAGCTGCGCGAGCAGGGCAAGGGCATCGTCTACATCACGCACAAGATGAACGAGCTGTTCGAGATCGCCGACGAGTTCTCGGTGTTCCGCGACGGCAAGTACATCGGCACGCATGCATCGAGCGAGGTCACGCGCGACGACATCATCCGCATGATGGTCGGGCGCGAGATCACGCAGATGTTCCCGAAGGAAGAGGTGCCGATCGGCGACGTCGTGCTGTCGGTGAAGGATCTCGCCGTCGACGGCGTGTTCCGCGACGTGAGCTTCGAGCTGCGCGCGGGCGAGATTCTCGGCGTCGCGGGCCTGGTCGGCTCGGGGCGCTCGAACGTCGCGGAGGCGCTGTTCGGCGTCGTGCCGGCGACCGCCGGCGAAATCCGCATCGACGGCAAGCCGGTGCGGATCGGGTCGCCCGCGCAGGCGTTGCGGCACGGCATGGCGTTCCTGACCGAGGACCGCAAGGACACCGGCTGCTTCCTGAACCTCGACCTGCTCGCGAACATGGAAGCGGCGGTGCTGCACAACCGCTACGTGAAGTTCAACTTCGTGCAGCGCGCGCAACTGAAGCGCGACTGCGAGGACATGAGCCGCATGCTGCGGGTGAAGACGCCCGGGCTGCACGAGGAAATCCAGAACCTGTCGGGCGGCAACCAGCAGAAGGTGCTGATCGGCCGCTGGCTGCTGACGCGGCCGCGCATCCTGATCCTCGACGAGCCGACGCGCGGCATCGACGTCGGCGCGAAGGCCGAGATTCACCGCCTCGTGAGCGCGCTCGCCGGCAAGGGCGTCGCGGTGCTGATGATCTCGTCGGAGATGCCGGAAGTGCTCGGCATGAGCGACCGGGTGATGGTCATGCACGAGGGCCGCATGACCGGCATCGTCGAGCGCAAGGACGCCGACCAGGTGCGCATCATGGATCTGGCCTCGCGCTGAGCCGGAACACAGTATGGAGACAACGGAAATGGGCAATCTCAATTCGATCGCGGACGCGCAGTCCATGACGGCCAAGACGCGGCGCGCCAAGTGGCCGCCCGAACTCAGCATCTTCCTCGTGCTGGTGGGCATCAGCCTGTTCTTCGAGGTGGTCGGCTGGATCGTCGTCGGCCAGAGCTTCATCTTCAACCTCGAGCGGCTCGAGATCATCGTGCTGCAGATGGCGGTGATCGGCATCATCGCGGTGGGCGTGAACCTCGTGATCATCACGAGCGGCATCGACCTGTCGTCGGGGTCGGTGGTGGCCGCCGCGGCGGTGGTGTCGGCCAGCCTCGCGCAGGTGTCCGACTTCCCGCGCGCGGTGTTTCCGCACCTGACCGACCTGCCGGTGATCTGGCCGGTGCTCGCCGGCGTGTGCGTGGGCTTGCTGGTCGGCCTGCTCAACGGCTCGCTGATCGCCTTCACCGGCATCCCGCCGTTCATCGCGACGCTCGGCACCATGGTGGCCGCGCGCGGCTTCGCGAAATGGTTCACCAACGGCATGCCGGTGTCGATGCTGACCGACCCGTTCGCGGCGATCGGGGCGGGCGCCAACCCGGTGATCATCTTCCTCGTGATCGCGGCGATCTTCCACGTGGTGCTGCGCTACACGCGCTTCGGCAAGTACACGTACGCGATCGGTGCGAACCGCCAGGCGGCGATCGTGTCGGGCATCAACGTGCATCGCCACCTGATCTGCGTGTATGCGATCGCGGGCCTCTTGAGCGGCATCGCGGGCACGGTGACGGCGGCGCGCGCGATCTCCGGCCAGTCCGGCATGGGCGTGATGTACGAGCTCGACGCGATCGCGGCGGTCGTGATCGGCGGCACGTCGCTGTCGGGCGGCCTCGGGCGCGTCACGGGCACCGTGATCGGCGTGCTGATCCTCGGCGTGATGACCTCGGGCTTCACCTTCATCCGCATCGACGCGTACTACCAGGAGATGGTCAAGGGCGCGATCATCGTCGCGGCCGTGATCGCCGACCAGTACCGCAACAAGAAGGGGCGCCGCTGAGCGGCGCGCGGGCCACCGGTACCGGACTCGACCAAGGACGATCATGAAGATTGCTCTGGATCCCTACATGATCCGCCATCTGCCGCTCGACCGGCTGCCGCACGCGGTGGCCGAGCTCGGCTACGACCAGATCGAGCTGTCGCCGCGCGGCGATTTCCTCGACTGGTGGGTGATGCCGCGCGCGACCCGCGAGCGCATGGCGGGGTTCCGGCAGGCGATGCGCGCGAGCGGCGTGGGCCTCGCGTCGCTGCAGCCGATGTACCGCTGGGCCAGCCCGTTCGACGACGAGCGCCAATGGGCGGTGCGCTGCTGGAAGAAGGCGATCGGGGTCGCGGTCGAGATGGACTGCCGGCTGATGGTGTCCGAGTTCGGCCGTGGCGCGTCGCCGGAGCGCTCGGTCGGCGAGCGGCCGGGCGCGAACCCGAAGGAGATGTGCGAAGCCGCGTGGTTCCGTTCGATGGATGAATTGCTGCCGATCCTCGAGCGCGAAGGCATCACGCTGTCGGTCGAGCCGCATCCGGAGGACTGGATCGAACAGCTGCAGCCGGCCGTCGACATCGTCACGAACCTCGGCTCGCCCGCGCTGAAGCTGTCGTACATCGCGCCGCACACGTTCTACTACGGCGACGACATGGCCGCGCTGATCCGCGCGGCCGCGCCGGTGCTCGCGCACGTGCGGGTGGCCGACACTTTCGATCACAAGAAGAGCAGCCAGCTTCGCTACATCGTCAATCCGCCGGGCTCGACCCAGGTTCGCGTGCACCAGCACCTCGACATCGGGCAGGGCGAGATCGACTGGGACGTGTTCTTCCGCACGCTCGGCGAGGCCGGCTTCGACGGTGTGATGTCGTCGTGCGTGTTCGCGTGGGAGGAGCGTGCCGAGGCGTCGTCGCGCTTCATGCGCGACGAGATGCAGCGCTACATCGACCGGTATTTCCGCGCCGCCGCGCGTTGAGCGCGCCGGTGCACAGGGCTGCGTTCCGGCATGGCCGGTTCGCGAACGGGACCAGCGACCCGCACGGTGCCGGGTCCAACAACATGGAGAACGACATGACTTTGCAGATTGGCGTGATCGGCTGCGGCGCGATCGGCCAGGATCACATCCGCCGGCTGACCCGGACGCTGTCCGGCGCGAAGGTGGTCGCGGTGACCGACATCGATCCCCGGCACGCGCACGACGCGGTCGCGACCTACGGGCTGTCGGCCGAGGTGGTCGCGAACGGCCACGACGTGATCGACGCGGCGGACGTGCAGGCGGTGCTGGTCACGTCGTGGGGGCCGACGCACGAGGAATTCGTGCTGAAGGCGATCGCGCGCGGCAAGCCGGTGTTCTGCGAGAAGCCGCTCGCGACCACCGCCGAAGGCTGCCTGCGGATCGTCGAGGCGGAGCTGGCGCATGGCCGCCGGCTCGTGCAGGTCGGCTTCATGCGCCCGTACGACGAAGGCTACCGGGCGCTGAAGCAGGTGATCGCGAGCGGCCGGATCGGTGCGCCGCTGATGCTGCATTGCGCGCACCGCAACCAGTCGGTGGGCGAGCGCTATACGACGGACATGGCGATCACCGATACGCTGATTCACGAGCTCGACGTGCTGCGCTGGCTGCTCGACGACGACTATGCAAGCGCCCAGGTCGTGTATCCGAAGAAGAGCCGCCATGCGTCGTCGCATCTCGCCGATCCGCAGATCGTGCTGCTCGAGACCGCGAGCGGCGTACGTATCGACGTCGAGATTTTCGTCAACTGCCAGTACGGCTACGACATCCAGTGCGAGGTGGTGGGCGAGGACGGCATCGCGAAGCTGCCCGATCCGCCCGCGGTGTCGATGAAGCATGCGGCGAGCCACGCGACGGCGATCATGACCGACTGGAAGGAGCGCTTCATCGCATCGTACGACGTCGAGCTGCAGGCGTTCATCGACGGCGTGCGGCAGGGCGCGCTGACCGGGCCGACGGCATGGGACGGCTATGCGGCGGCCGTGGCCGCGGACGCATGCGTGCGCGCGCAGCAAAGCGGCGCGGTCGAGCCGATCGCGATGGCGGCGCGGCCGGCGTTCTACGCGGCGTGACGCCGGCACTGCGCTGACCCCGCGGCCGTGGGCCGAGCGACTTGTTCGACGAACCGACATGACGATGAAAATTGGCTGCGCGCCCTGCTGCTGGGGCGTCGACGACGTGAAGAACCCGCACCTGCCGTCATGGCGGCACGTGCTCGCCGAAGCGTCGGAGGCCGGCTATTCCGGCATCGAGCTCGGCCCGTACGGCTATATCCCGCTGGAGCCGGAGGTCGTGCGCGCCGAGCTCGACCAGCGGCGCCTGAGCATCACCGCCGGCACGATCTTCGACGATCTCGTGTCGCCGGAGAACCTGCCGAGCCTGCTGCGGCAGACGCGCGAGATCTGCGCGCTGATCCGGCAACTGCCGCCGCTGCCGACCCAGCATGGGCAGCGCTATGCGGCGCCGTACCTGGTGGTGATGGACTGGGGCCATCCGGAGCGCGACTACGCGGCCGGCCACCCCGGCCGCGCGCCGCGGCTGAGCGACGAACGCCGGGCGGGGATGGTCGAACACATTCGGCAAATCGCGACGATCGCGCGCGACGAGTTCGGCGTGCGCGCGGTGATCCATCCGCACGCGGGCGGCTACCTCGAGTTCGCGGACGAGATCGACCGGATCGTCGCCGACATCCCGGCCGAAACGGCGGGCCTGTGTCTCGACACGGGCCACCTGTACTACTCGGGCATGGACCCGGAAACCTGGCTGCGCCGGCATGCGGAACGCGTCGACTACGTTCATTTCAAGGATATCGACGCGGCCATCTACGCGCAGGTGATGGGCGAGCACATCGCGTTCTTCGCCGCCTGCGCGCGCGGCGTGATGTGCCCGATCGGCAAGGGCGTGCTCGACTACCCGGCGATCAAGCGCGCGCTGGACGAGATCGGCTATGCCGGCTACATCACGATCGAGCAGGAGCGCGATCCGCGCAACGCCGGCACGAGCCTGCGCGACGTGGCCGCGAGCCGCGCCTTCCTCGCGTCGGCGGGGTTCGCCTGAACACGCATACGAATACGACCACGTAAAGCAATCAAGGAACGCAATCATCATGATCGACGGACAGATTCTGCTGGGCCATTCGATTCCCTGGGGCATGGTCGGCGGCGGCCTCGGCAGCCAGATCGGCTACAGCCACCGCTCGGCCGCGCTGCGCGACGGCAGCTTCCAGCTCGTCGCCGGCGCGTTCGACATCGATCCGGAGCGGGGCCGCCGCTTCGGCGTGACGCTGGGCGTGGCCGCCGAGCGCTGCTATCCCGACTACCGGACGATGTTCGAGGTCGAGGCGGGCCGCCCGGACGGCATTCGCGCGGTGTCGATCGCCACGCCGAACAATACGCACTTCGAAATTTGCAAGGCCGCGCTGAACGCCGGGCTGCACGTGGTCTGCGAAAAGCCGCTGTGCTTCACGACCGCCGAGGCGGAGGCGCTGGCGCGCCTGTCGGTCGAGCAGCACAAGATCGTCGGCGTCGCGTATGGCTACTCGGGGCACCAGATGATCGAGCAGGCGCGCGAGATGATCGCGCGCGGCGATCTCGGCGAGATCCGCATCGTGCAGATGCAGTTCGCGCACGGCTTCCACAGCGAAGGCGTCGAGGCCGCGAGCCCGGCCGCTCGCTGGCGCGTGGATCCGAAGTTCGCGGGGCCGAGCTACGTGCTTGGCGATATTGGCACGCATCCGCTGTACATCTCCGAGGTGATGGCGCCGGAGCTGAAGATCCGGCGGCTGATGTGCTCGCGGCAGAGTTTCGTGAAGAGCCGCGCGCCGCTCGAGGACAACGCGTTCACGATCATGGAATACGACACCGGCGCGATCGGCTACGTGTGGTCGAGCGCGGTGAACGCCGGCTCGATGCACAGCCAGAAGGTGCGCGTGATCGGCTCGAAGGCGAGCGTCGAGTGGTGGGACGAGCATCCGAACCAGCTGCGCTACGAAATCCAGGGGCAGCCGGCACAGGTGCTCGATCGCGGGATGGGCTACCTGCATCCGCAGGCGCTGCATGACGACCGCATCGGCGCCGGGCATCCGGAAGGCCTGTTCGAGGCCTGGTCGAACCTGTACAGCCGCTTCGCGCGCGCGATGGACGCGACCGACCGGCGCGACGCGGCGGCGCTGAAGGGGATTCGCTACCCGGACGTGCATGCCGGCGTCGAAGGTGTGCGCTGGGTCGAGAACTGCGTGCGCTCGGCCGACGAAGGCGGCGTCTGGGTCGACTATCGCTGACCCGCGCGGTTCGCGCGCCGGCGGGGCGGTCCGACCCACCGGCGCCTATTGGGACGTATGACGACCGCTCGCGGCACACGCGGGCGCGTCATGAAGCGCCCACGCCCGCATCGGTAGACGCCCTAATATTGTCGGCCCGGCCCGGGCGTTGGAAAATAATTTCCAAACGTGTCGCGCAGCGCAACGCAGGTGATGATCGAGCGCGTGGGAGCGGCACCGCGGCGACGCTGTCTTCGCAACGGTTACAATCCGCCACCACGCATGTGTCCAGCCGAGCCCCGGGCCGGATCCTCCGCCGCAGCAGGCGGGCGCCGGGACTGTCAACTTCGCGCCATCCGATGAGTTCATCCGAGAAACCTCCCGCCACCGTCGAGCAGTTCCTGCAGCGTCTGACGCAGGAATACGACGGGCTGAGCAATCGCCTGAAGGTGATCGCGCGCCATGTCGAGACGCAGCGGGACCAGCTTGGCCTCGAAGGCATCCAGTCGCTCGCCGAACAATGCGGGGTGCAGCCGTCCGCGGTGGTGCGCTTCGCGAAGCATTTCGGCTTCTCCGGGTTTTCGGAAATGCAGCGGCTGTTCCGCGACGGGCTCGCGCAGCAGATCGCGCCGGGGCGCGCCTACAACCTGCGGCTGCGCGACGTGATCGAGTCGGGCTCGTCGAGCCTGCAGCCCGGGCAGATCGTCGACGAGTTCATCAAGGGCAGCATCGCCGGCATGCAGCAGCTGCACCAGACGCTGGATCCGAAGGCGTTCGCGCAGGCCGTGGACATGCTGGCGGAAACCCAGGCGATCTGGATCGCCGGCTCCCGGCGCGCGTTTCCGATTGCCGTGTACCTTGATTACGCGCTGCAGCACACCGACAAGCGCGTCGGGCTGTTCAGCGCGCTCGGCAGCATGCAGCTCGGGCAGATCCGCTCGGTGCGGGCCGGCGACGTGCTGATCGCGATTTCGTTCATGCCGTATGCGGAAGAGACGGTGCAGGTCGCGCAGGAGGCCGCGCAGCGCGGCGCGCGCGTGATCGCGATCACCGACAGCCGCATGAGCCCGCTCGCGCGCGACGCGGAGGCGACGCTGGTGGTGCAGGACAGCGCAACGTTCGGCTTTCGGGCGCTGACCGCGACGATGGGCCTCGCGCAGAGCCTGTTCGTCGCGCTCGCGTACCGGCTCGAACTGTCGTATCTGCCGACCACGCCCGGCGGCTCGCGCGATACGAAAGCGACGACCTGAGCGGCCGCGCGGCCGCGCGTCCGGGCCAGGCCGAAGCCCGGCACCCGGCACGACCGTGCGATACCCCGGCGCGGCGCGCCGGGCAGGGCGTCACTTCGCGGTCGGCATCGCGAACTCGGCACCCTTGCCGATGCTCGACGACCAGCGCTGCATGATCGACTTCTGCCGCGTGTAGAAGCGCACGCCTTCCTCGCCGTATGCATGCATGTCGCCGAACAGGCTCTTCTTCCAGCCGCCGAAGCCGTGCCAGGCCATCGGCACCGGAATCGGCACGTTGATGCCGACCATGCCGACCTGGATGCGGCGCGCGAACTCGCGCGCGATGCCGCCGTCGCTGGTGTAGCACGCGACGCCGTTGCCGAACTCATGTGCGTTGACCAGATTCACCGCTTCGGCGAAATCCTTCACGCGCACGCACGCGAGCACCGGCCCGAAGATCTCTTCCTGGTAGATGCGCATCTCGGTCGTCACGTTGTCGAACAACGTACCGCCGGTGAAGAAGCCGTTCTCGCGGCCCGGCACCCGCAGCCCACGGCCATCGACGACGAGCTTCGCGCCTTCCTGCACGCCGATGTCGATGTAGCCTTCGATCCGCTTCAGCGCTTCGCCGGTGACGATCGGGCCCATCTCGACTTCCGGCGACATGCCGTCACCGATCACGAGATGCTTCGCGCGCTCCGCGAGCTTCGCGACGACGGCGTCGCCGATGTCGCCGACCAGCACCGCGACGCTGATCGCCATGCAGCGCTCGCCGGCCGAGCCGTAGGCAGCGCCGATCAGCCCATCGACGGCCTGATCGAGATTCGCGTCGGGCATCACGACCATATGGTTCTTCGCGCCGCCGAGTGCCTGCGCGCGCTTGCCGTTCTGCGACGCGCGCTGGTGCACGTAATGCGCGATCGGCGTCGAGCCGACGAAGCTGACCGCGTGCACGTCCGGATGATCGATCAGCGCGTCGACCGCGTTCTTGCCGCCCTGCACGACGTTGAACACGCCGGCCGGCAGGCCCGCCTGCGTGAGCAGGTCGGCGATGAACAGCGACGCCGACGGGTCGCGCTCGCTCGGCTTGAGCACGAACGTGTTGCCCGTCGCGATCGCGACCGGGAACATCCAGCACGGCACCATGCACGGGAAATTGAACGGCGTGATGCCGGCGACGACGCCCAGCGGCTCGCGCATCGTCCAGTTGTCGATGCCGGTGCTGACCTGGTCGGTGAAGTCGCCCTTCAGCAGCTGCGGGATCCCGCACGCGAACTCGACGATGTCGATGCCGCGCGCCACTTCGCCCTGCGCGTCGGAAAACACCTTGCCGTGCTCGGCCGTGATGATCGCCGCGAGCGTGTCGCGGTGTTCGTTCATCAACTGCAGGAAGCGGTGCATCACGCGTGCGCGCCGGATCGGCGGCGTGGCGGCCCACGCGGGGAACGCCGCCTGCGCGGCCGCGACGGCCTGCTGCACTTCGTCCTCGTCGGCGAGCGCGACGCGGCGGGCCGCGCGGCCGAGCGCGGGGTTGAACACGTCCTGGAAGCGGCCGCTGCGGCCGGCCAGCGGCGCGCCGCCGACATAGTGGCCGACGTCGTCGGTCGAAGTGAACGCGGGTACCGGATTCATCGGTCTCCTCCTGGTCTGGTGGGGTGGGGGAAGCTGCAGTCTAGGCAATCGCAGGGGGGCGGAGAAGGCCGTTCAGGTTGATTCACTGTTCAGAATTCTGAATAATCGATGCATGAATCAGCAAAATGTCCAGGCGCTCTGGCCGCACATCCATTCGCTGACGGTGCTCGCCGCGAGCGGCAGCTTCACGGCCGCCGCGCAGCGGCTGGGAATCAGCAAGGCCGCGATGAGCCAGCGCATCGCCGATCTCGAGAAGGCCGCGGGCGTGCCGCTCGTGCGTCGCACGACGCGCAGCGTGCGCCTCACCGAGGCCGGCCAGACCCTCGTCGACAGCACGCGCGAGGCCTTCGAAACGATCGGGCAGCACTTCGCGCGCGTGAAGGACCTGGCGGGCGAACCGCGCGGCCTGGTGCGCGTGACGGCGCCGGTCGCGCTGGGGCGGCAGCAGATCGTGCCGCGCATTCCGGACTTCATCCGGCAGTATCCGGCGGTGCGGATCGAGCTGGATCTGTCGGACCGGCTGTACTCGCTCACGCAGGAGGGCTTCGATCTGGCGATCCGCCATGCGACCACCGCGCCGCAGACGCACGTGGCCTGGAAGCTGTGCGACACGCGCTCGCTGCTCGTCGCGAGCCGCGCGTACCTGGAGGCGCGCGGCACGCCCGCGCATCCGGGCGAGCTGGCGGAGCACGACTGCCTGTGCTACCTGCGCGGCAGCGAGCCGGCGGCCTGGAGCTTCGAGCCGCACGACCGGCGCCGCAGCCGGGTGAGCGTGCCGGTGCGCGGCAGCTTCGCGGCCAACAACAGCGAAGCGATGCGCGAAGCCGCGCTCGGCGGGCTCGGCATCGCGCTGCTGCCGGATTTCTCCGCGCAGCGGGACATCGACGCCGGCCATCTCGTCACGTTGCTCGACGGCTGGCGCCCGTCGGGCGCGTTCGGCGACCACATCTTCGCGATCCGGCCGTACAGCCCGGTGGTGCCGAATACGGTGCGCGTGCTGGTGCGCTACCTGCGCACGCAGCTTGCCGGCGGGTTTTCGCACGGGTGACCGCGCGGCCCCGCCCGGCGGCGACACGTGCGGCAGGCAAGGCGGTGCTGCGGTAAAATCGTCGCTTCCCCAGCGCCGCACGCGGCGCGTCATTCGAAGGTCGAAAGCCGATGCAGATTCACAAGGAAGTGGACGCGCGCGGGCTCAATTGCCCGCTGCCGATCCTGCGCGCGAAAAAAGCGCTCGCAGACATGGAAAGCGGGCAGATCCTCAAGGTGCTCGCGACCGATCCCGGTTCGCAGCGCGATTTCGCCGCGTTCGCGAAGCAGACGGGCAACGAGATCGTCGAATCGTCGACGCAGGACAAGACCTTCGTGTTCCTGATGCGCCGCCGCTGAGCCGTGCCGCCGCCGGCTGCCCGTCGCCGGTTGCCCGTCGCCCGGCAAGGGCGCGGCCCGTCACCTGACAATTCTTAACCCTCGCTTCGACGCGGGCTGCGTATACTGACCCGGCCGGTCGTCCACCCTCAATGGATGCGCCGGCCACGGTACGTCGATTCGAGGCGGGCACGGGGGCCATGCCTGACGCTACCGTCGTACACGGGGAAAGGACATGCCCTTTAGACCGGGGACCATTCGAAGTCCGTCCGAAACGGAATACATCGCGCCTGCGCGCGCATCGGGGGCGAGCCGCATCGAGCTCGACCCGCAACGGGACCGTCACGCGCGCGCCGCGCTCGAGGCCTATGCGGATTCGGTCGAGGCGGAGATGCCGTGGCTCGCCGAATGGCTGCGCGAAACCGCGCCGGACGACGAGCCGGGCGCCACGCATTGCGCGGCGACCGTCGAGCGCGTGTTCGACCTGGCCCATGCGTGGGCCGCGAGCCAGCCCGATTATGCGGGCGCGGCGTGGGAGCGGGTGCGCGGGCAACTGCTGCGGATGCTGCGGCAGCCGGAGCTGCGGCAGCCGGCGATGGCCGACGCGCGGCAGGCGGACGCCGAGCGGATCGACTAGCCGCGCGGCACGCGTTTCAGGAAGGATAATTCGAAGAAAGGTCGGCAGTCCGCGCAAATTCTTGGCGATTTTCATACTACTATGGTGGAATCGCCGGTTCATCCGCGCCCCGTTTTTGAGATATATATGTCGGATCCCGCCGCTCATGCGCGCGGTGCGTCACCGGAGGCGCGACCTGCCGGCCGTGGCATGCGATGCCGGCACGCCTGCCGCAGGCGCCGCCGCGGGGAGTGCGAGGAGCTGAACTGGACGAGTGGATTTCGTTTTGCGGGGTGCTATGAGAATTGCTGTACTGGATGACGATCCGGCCCAAACCGACTTCGTCAGTCAAACGCTGACGGCCGTGGGCCATACCTGCTACGCCTTCAAGGAAGGCAAGGCGCTGAAGAAGCGCCTGCAGCGCGAAACCTTCGATTTGCTGGTGCTCGACTGGAACGTGCCCGACATGTCCGGCGAGGACGTGCTGAAGTGGGTGCGCGCCAATCAGACCGAGCACAGCCTGCCGATCATCTTCATGACGAGCCGCGACGACGAAGCCGGGATCACGCAGATCCTCAACGCCGGCGCGGACGACTACGTCGTCAAGCCGGTGTCCGGCCCGATCCTGCGCGCGCGCATCGGCTCGCTGCTGCGCCGCGCGTATCCGGTCAACCCCGAGGCGGTGGTGCGCGAATTCGACCAGTTCCGCTTCGACGTGAACCTGAAGCAGGCGTACGTCGCCGACAAGCAGGTGAGCCTCACGCAGAAGGAATTCGAGCTCGCGCTGCTGCTGTTCCAGCATCTCGACCGGCCGCTGTCGCGCGCGCACATTCTCGATCTCGTGTGGAAGCAGGCGACCGACATCCCGTCGCGCACGATGGATACGCACATCTCGATGCTGCGCACGAAGCTCGGCCTGCGCCCGGAGAACGGCTACCGGCTTGCGCCGATCTATGGCTACGGCTACCGGCTCGAACGGGTCGGCCAGGGGGAACCGGAGTGAGCATAGGGATTGCCCGACGCACGTCGCGCACGGCGGGTTTCGGCGCGGCGTGCCTGCTGGCCGCCGTCGTCGCGGCCCAGCCGGCGCACGCGAAGCCGCCGGCTCGCGCGGCCGGCAAGACGGTCGTCTATACGACCCGCGCCGGCGACACGCTGTACGACGTCGCCGAACGCTACCTGCAGGGCCCGGACGACTGGCAGGTGCTCGCGCAGATGAACGGCGTGCCCGCGCCGAAGCGCCTGCAGCCCGGCCTCGCGCTGAAGCTGCCGGTCGCGCGGCTGCGCAAGGAGCGGCTGTCCGCCCGCGTCGTCGCGGTGCAGGGGCCGGCCGAGCGCGGCTCGGGCGACGCCTACGCGCCGCTCGCGGTCGACGCGACGCTGACCGAAGGCGACCGCGTGCGCACCGGCGCGAACGGCTTCGTGACGCTCGAGCTCACCGACGGCACGCACATGAGCCTGCCGCCCGAAAGCCAGCTCGACCTGAAGACGCTGCGCCGCACCGTGCTGACCGGCACGCTCGACCGCGAGTTCGAGCTGACGCGCGGCACGGTCGACAGCGAAGTCACGCACCTGAAGAAGCGCGACGACCGCTTCCAGATCCGCTCGCCGTCGGTCGTGGCGGGCGTGCGCGGCACGCGCTTCCGGGTCAATTACGATGCCGCCGGCAAGGCGACGACGCGCGTCGAGGTGCTCGACGGCGCCGTGGGCGTCGCGCGCAGCCAGCGTCCGGCGGACGCGACGCTCGTGCCCGCGAACTACGGCAGCGTCGCGACCTCGTCGGGCGCGGTCGGCGCGCCGGTCCAGCTGCTGCCCGCGCCCGCGCTGGCGGCGCCGGCCAAGGTGCAGGACGAGCCCGACGTGGCCTTCGACGTCATGCCGCTCACGCATGCGCGCGGCTATCACGTGCAGCTGGCGCATGACGCCGGGCTGCTCGACCCGTTCAGCGAGACCCGCGCCGACACGCCGCGCGTGGTGTTCCGAGGCGTGCCGAACGGCAATTACTTCGTGCGGATCGCCGCGCTCGACGAGAACGGCCTCGAAGGGCGGCCGCGCACCTATGCGTTCGAGCGGCGCCTGATGGGCCTCGACGCCACCGCGACGCCCGGCGCCGGCGGCTACGAGTTCCGCTGGTCGCCGAACGGCGCGGGTGCGAGCGTGCGCTACCGCTTCGTGCTGTCGCGCTCGAAGGACCTGAGC
Organism: Burkholderia sp. SRS-46; assembly: GCF_004343775.1. Taxonomy (GTDB): domain Bacteria; phylum Pseudomonadota; class Gammaproteobacteria; order Burkholderiales; family Burkholderiaceae; genus Burkholderia. Next base: position 824,511 of record NZ_PTXL01000001.1, read on the forward strand.
GCGCCGCTGGTCGACCAGGTCGGCTTGAAGGCGCGGCAGATCACCGTCGCGAACCTCCCGCCGGGCGAGTATTTCTGGGCGGTGACCGTCGAGGAATTCGACGGCGGCCGTTTCTACGAGAAGACGAGTCCGGTCGGTGCGTTTACGTTGTCGCGCTGACCCGCGGCGCATGAAACCCGAATCCGTGTCCCCGCGGCGGCAGCTCGGCCGCCGCTTCCTCGTCGAATGGATCGCGATCGGCTGTCTCGGCATCGCGGTGATCGCCGTGTGCGTGCTCGGCCGCGCGTCGACGAGCGTCGACGGCCTGGTGTACGACCGGCTGCTGATGCTGCGCAGCCTGCCGCTGTCGCCCGACATCGTCGTCGTCGACATCGACAACGCGAGCGTCGCGGCGCTCGGCCGCTGGCCGTGGCCGCGCAGCGTGCACGCACGGCTGCTCGACGCGCTGTCGCGCGCGCAGCCGGCCGCCGTGGTGTACGACGTGCTGTTCACCGAGCCGTCGACGGAAGACCCCTCGTTCGCGGCCGGGCTCGGCCGGGTGCCGACCTTCCTGCCGATCCTGCTGAGCCCGGAGGAGCCGGACGGCACGCGCACCGTCGATCCGCCGGTGCCCGCGCTCGCGGCGCGCGCCGCGGGCCTCGGCCACATCAATCTCGAAGTCGATCCCGACGGCATCGTGCGCAGCGTCGCGCTGTACGAAAGCGACGGCCGCAAGCGCTGGCCGCAACTGATGGTGCCGGTGTTCGACGCGATCCGCGCCGGCAAGCTGCATCCGGCCGGCGGCGCGCCGGGCGCGCGCGCGTACGACGAGGGCCGCTATCTGATCCCGTTCAACCGCAACACGCCCGCCTACCCGACGCTGTCGTTCGACGACGTGCTCGACGGCCGCGTGCCGCCCGGCGCGCTGCGCGGCAAGATCGTCGTCGTCGGCGTGACCGCGTCCGGGCTGTACGACCGCTTCGCGACGCCCGTGTCCGGCGATTTCGGCCCGCTCGCGGGCGTCTACATCCACGCCGGCGTGCTCGACATGCTGACCACCGGCCGGGCCATCGCGCCGGTGTCGCGCGCGGGGCTGTTCGCCGCGTCGCTGCTGCCGCTCGCGGTGCTGCTGGCCGGCTTCCTGATGCTGTCGCCGTGGCGCGCGCTGCTGCTGACGCTGAGCCTCGCCGCGCTCGCCGTGTGCGCGAGCGCGGCGCTGCTGTACGAAGCGCGGCTGTGGCTGTCGCCCGCGCCGGCGGTCTTCGGGCTGATCGCCGCGTATCCGATCTGGAACTGGCGGCGGCTCGAGATGACGATGTCGCACCTGCGCCGCGAGCTGCAGCGGCTCGCCGACGAGCCGCACCTGCTGCCGGAAGCGCCGCACACGCGCAGCGTCGGCGGCGACGTGCTCGAACGGCAGATGGCGCTGATGGCGCAGGCCGCGCAGCGCGTGCAGGACATGAAGCGGTTCGTATGGGACAGTCTCGACAGCATGCCCGAGCCGATCTTCGTCACCGATCTGGCCGGCACCGTGCTGATCGCGAATCACGCGGCAAAGCGCCATGCGGCGCGGCTCGCGCTGCCGCTGCCGGAAGGTGCGCCGCTGCGCGCCGCGCTCGGCGAGCTGACCTTCGTGAAGACGGTCGACGGCAATGCCGAGCACGACGCCTCGCTCCGCCGGCACTGGCCGGCCGCGCTCGACCCGACGCTCGAGGCCGAACACGATGCGATGGAGCGGGGCATCGAAGTGCGCGATCGCGACGGCCTCGATCATCTGCTACGCTACGCGCCGTGCACGAACGCGCAGGGCCGCGTGACCGGCTGGATCGCCGGCCTCGTCGACGTGACCGAGCTGCACGCCGCCGAGCGCCAGCGCGAGGAGGCGCTGCACCTGCTGTCGCACGACATGCGTTCGCCGCAGTCGTCGATCCTCGCGCTGGTCGAGATCGAGCGGCAGCGCGTCGACTCCGAGGACGTGCGCGGGATGCTGGCGCGGATCGAGCGCTATGCGCATCGCGCGCTGTCGCTCGCCGACGAGTTCGTGCAGCTCGCGCGCGCGGAATCGCAGGCGTACCAGCTCGAGGCGACGAGTTTCGTCGACGTGCTGATCGATGCGAGCGACGAGGTGTGGCCGCAGGCGCAGGCCAAGCGCATCCGCATCGACACCGACGTCGGCAGCGAGATGGCCTGGGTGCATGCGGATCGGTCCTTGATCACGCGTGCGTTCGTGAACCTGCTGAACAACGCGGTCAAGTACAGCCCGACCGACACCGTGATCGCGTGTACGCTGTCGATCGAGCCGGCGGCGAAGCGAATGACCTGTACGATTCGCGATCAGGGCTACGGCATTTCGCCGGAAGACCAGCGTTATCTGTTCGAGCGGTTCAAGCGGTTCCATGCCGGCGAACGGCCCGAAATTTCGGGCTCCGGGCTCGGCATGGCGTTCGTGAAGACGGTCGTCACGCGCCACGGCGGCAGCGTGTCGGTCGACAGCGAAGTGGGCGTCGGCACCGCGGTGACGGTTGCGTTGCCCACGATCGACGAGCCGTCCGCCTGACAGGGCCGGGTGCGGCGGCAAGCATTGGGGAAAGCCATGAAACGAGAATGGGCGGCCGTCGCGCTGGCGGCGGCGCTGTTGACGGGGTGCGCCGGCGTGACGAGCGGCGTGAGCGCGGTCGGGCGGCCGGACGCGTTCGCGTCGGGCGGGCACGGCTACGGGTTCGTGCGCAGCGCCGCGCAGGCGGACGACGCGCAATACCGGCAGGTCGAATCGCTCGTGCGCGACGAGCTTGCGCGCCGCGGGTTCGACGCGCAGCCGCTCCCGGACGCGCGCTACCGGCTGTCGGTCGCGTATGCGACGCAGCCCGCCACGGTCGCCGCGTCGGCCGAGCAGTGCGGCGGCGCGAGCAGCGCGTGCGTCGTGGTCGACGGGCCGGCGCCGTTCGGGCTGCCGTTCGCCGGCACGGTGTATCGCCATGTGCTGACACTGCGTTTCGTCGACGCGAAGTCGGGTGCCGACGTGTATCGCGTGTCGGCGGCGCTGCGCGATCGCGAGCCGGGAACCGGCCACGCGGCGCCCGCGCTCGTGAAGAGCGCGCTGGCGAAACTGCCGTTCGAGGCCGGCGAAGGCTGGCTCGTGAAGACGAAAAAAGACGACGCGGGCGGGATGCCGGGCGTCGTCTCGGTGAAACCGGCCGAAGCGCGCTGAGCGCGTCGGCCGTCTGGCGGGCCCGCATTGCCGCGGGCCCTTGGCCGCGTTACGCGGCCGGCGGCGTAACGCCGCGCGTGCGCAGGTATTCGTCGAACTCGGTGCCGACTTCCGGGTGGCGCAGCGCGAACTCGACGGTCGCCTTCAGGTAGCCGAGCTTGCTGCCGCAGTCGTAGCGCGTGCCCTGGTATTTATAGGCCAGCACCTGCTCGTCGGCGAGCAGCGCCTCGATCGCGTCGGTCAGCTGCAGCTCGCCGCCCGCGCCCGGCTTCAGCGCGCGCAGGTGCTCGAAGATCCGCGGCTTCAGGATGTAGCGGCCGACCACGCCGAGGTTCGACGGCGCGACTTCCGGCGCGGGCTTCTCGACGATCGCCGACATCTTGATGATCGACTCTTCCCATTCCTTGCCGTCGACGATGCCGTACGACTTCGTCTCCGACGGCGGGATCTCTTCGACGCCGATGATCGAGCTGTGATAGTGGTCGAACACGTCGACCATCTGCTTCATCACGGGCGGGGTGCCGTCGAGCAGGTCGTCGGCGAGGATCACCGCGAACGGGTTGTCCGCGACCAGCTTCTCCGCGCACAGCACCGCGTGGCCGAGGCCGAGCGCTTCCGGTTGGCGCACGTAGAAGCAGTCGACATGGCTCGGCTTGATGCTGCGCACCAGCTCCAGCAGCTTTTCCTTGCCGCGCGCCTCGAGCTCCGCCTCGACTTCGTACGACTTGTCGAAATGGTCCTCGATCGCGCGCTTGCTGCGCCCGGTGACGAAGATCATTTCCGTGATGCCGGCGGCGATCGCTTCCTCGACCGCGTACTGGATCAGCGGCTTGTCGACGACAGGCAGCATTTCCTTCGGGCTGGCCTTGGTCGCGGGCAGGAAGCGCGTTCCGAGGCCGGCGACCGGGAATACTGCCTTGGTGACTTTCAACATGATCGAACCTTTGTTCCTGTAATCGACACTGCGGTTGATGTTCGCGCCCGCATTATAGTGAACGCAAACACCCTTACGGTTTGTTACGCCGGCAGCCGCTCGAGTTGCGCGCCGAGTTTCTCGAGCGTGCTCTGGAACTCGGCGAGACGCTTCTGCTCCTGCTCGACGACGGCGGGCGGCGCTTTCGCGACGAACGCCTCGTTGCCGAGCTTGGCCTGGCACTTCGCGATCTCGCCCGTCAGGCGCGCGACTTCCTTCGACAGGCGCTCGCGTTCCGCCTTGACGTCGATCTCCACCTTCAGCACCAGCTTGTTCCGGCCGACGATCGCGATCGGCGCGCCGTGCGCCTCCTGGTCGAGCGCGGCTTCGTCCGCGAGGATCTGCACGTCGGACAGGCGGGCCAGGGCCTGCACGTACGGCGCGAACGCGCGCAGGCGCTCGGCGTCGCCGGCCGCGAGCAGCGGCACCTTGGTCGCCGGCGACAGGTTCATTTCGCCGCGCAGGTTGCGGCACGCATCGACGACCGCCTTCAGGTCGGCCGCCCATTGCTCGGACGCCTCGTCGATCTTCTTCAGGTCGGCAACCGGATACGCCTGCGTCATCAGCGATGCTTCGCCCTCGGCCTTGCCTTGCGGATAGCGGCCCGCGAGCGGCGCCACCTTCTGCCACAGCGCTTCCGTGATGAACGGGATGATCGGGTGCGCGAGGCGCAGCACCGTCTCGAGCACGCGCAGCAGCGTGCGGCGCGTTGCGCGCTGCTGCTCCGGCGTACCGTTCTGGATCTGCACCTTCGCGAGCTCGAGGTACCAGTCGCAGTATTCGTCCCAGACGAACTTGTAGATGCTGTTCGCGATGTTGTCGAAGCGGTAGTCGGCGAAGCCCTTCGCGATGTCGGCCTCGGTGCGCTGCAGCAGCGACACGATCCAGCGGTCGGCGGCCGAGAAGTCGAGGTAGCCGCCGGGGCCGCAGTCGCCCGCGCCGCACAGTTCCGGCTTGTCGAGCCCGCAGTCGTGGCCTTCGCAGTTCATCAGCACGAAGCGCGTCGCGTTCCACAGCTTGTTGCAGAAGTTGCGGTAGCCTTCGCAGCGCGCGAGGTCGAAGTTCACGTTGCGGCCGAGCGTCGCCATCGACGCCATCGTGAAGCGCAGCGCGTCGGTGCCGAACGCGGCGATGCCGTCCGGGAACTCCTTGCGCGTCTTCTTCTCGATCGACGGGGCCCGCTTCGGGTCCATCAGGCCCGTCGTGCGCTTCGCGACCAGCGCTTCGAGGTCGATGCCGTCGACGATGTCGATCGGGTCGAGCGTGTTGCCCTTGCTCTTCGACATCTTCTGGCCTTCCGCGTCGCGCACGAGGCCGTGCACGTAGACGGTGTGGAACGGCACCTGGCCCGTGAAGTGGGTCGTCATCATCACCATCCGGGCGACCCAGAAGAAGATGATGTCGAAGCCGGTGACGAGCACCGACGACGGCAGGAAGTGCTTCAGCTCCGGCGTCTCGTTCGGCCAGCCGAGCGACGAGAACGGCACGAGCGCCGACGAGAACCACGTGTCGAGCACGTCCTCGTCACGCTTGAGCGCGCCCGCGTAGCCCTTCGCGGCCGCCTGCGCGCGCGCTTCTTCCTCGTTGCGCGCGACGAACACCTCGCCGTTCTCGCCGTACCACGCGGGAATCTGGTGGCCCCACCACAGCTGGCGCGAGATGCACCAGTCCTGGATGTTCTCGAGCCACTGGTAGTAGGTGGTCGTCCAGTTTTCCGGGACGAACTTGATCTGGCCGTTGCGCACCACGTCGAGCGACGTTTCGGTGATCGACTTGCCCGGGTTGAACGTGCCTTCCGGCGCCGGCTTCGTCATCGCGACGAACCACTGGTCGGTCAGCATCGGCTCGATCACGACGCCCGTGCGGTCGCCGCGCGGCACCATCAGCTTGTGCGGCTTCACGGAGTCGAGGAAGCCCTGCGCGTCGAGGTCGGCGACGATCGCCTTGCGCGCGTCGAAGCGGTCGAGGCCGCGATACTGCTCGGGGCCGTTGTCGTTGATCTTCGCGTCGAGCGTCAGGATCTCGATCGGCGCGAGGCTGTGGCGCAGGCCGACCTGGTAGTCGTTGAAGTCGTGCGCGGGCGTGACCTTCACGACGCCCGTGCCGAACTCGCGGTCGACGTAGTCGTCGGCGATCACCGGGATCTCGCGGCCCGTCAGCGGCAGCGTGACGAGTTTGCCGATCAGGTGCGCGTAGCGCTCGTCTTCCGGATGGACCATCAGCGCGACGTCGCCGAGCATCGTCTCGGGGCGGGTGGTCGCGACGGTCAGCGAGCCCGAGCCGTCGACGAGCGGGTAGCGGATGTGCCACAGGTGGCCGTTTTCCTCTTCGCTCGCGACCTCGAGATCCGACACGGCCGTGAGCAGCACCGGATCCCAGTTGACGAGGCGCTTGCCGCGGTAGATCAGGCCCTGTTCATAGAGCGTGACGAACACGTCGCGCACGGCGGCCGACATCTTGTCGTCCATCGTGAAGTATTCGCGCGACCAGTCGGGCGATGCGCCGAGGCGGCGCACCTGGCCGGTGATCGTCGAACCCGACTTTTCCTTCCATTCCCACACGCGCTCGACGAACTTCTCGCGGCCGAGGTCGTGGCGCGACACGCCCTGCGCGTCGAGCTGGCGCTCGACGACGATCTGGGTCGCGATCCCCGCGTGGTCGGTGCCCGGCACCCACAGCGTGTTCTCGCCGAGCATCCGGTGGTAGCGGGTGAGGCCGTCCATGATCGTCTGGTTGAACGCGTGGCCCATGTGCAGCGTGCCCGTGACGTTCGGCGGCGGCAGCTGGATCGCGAAGTCGGGGCGGGCCGGGTCGAATGCCGGGGCGGCATAGCCGCGTTTTTCCCACTCCGGCCCCCATTGGGACTCGATGGTGTGGGGCTCGAAGCTCTTCGCAAGCGTGTTGTCGCTCATGGTGGAAATCTGCCGAAAAATGCGTGAATTGGATGCCGAATCCGACAATTATAAATGCATCTATATGGGTGGTCAGTCGCTGATATGAGCAGATCGATACCGGCCGGCCATGGCGCGATCCGCGTGGTTGCGTCCCGTGGCTGTCGCGGCAGGCCTGCGCGATCGCGAACGGCAAGCTGCGCGGCCGACTTATAATGTCGGGTCTGCACTTTTCTCGCCCGTCCGCTGCCGCTCCATGCCCGATCTGCTCGCCAATCTCAACCCTGAACAATATGCCGCCGTCACGTTGCCGAACGAACCGGCGCTGATCCTCGCAGGGGCGGGCAGCGGCAAGACCCGCGTGCTGATCACGCGGATCGCGTGGCTGATCCAGCAGGGCTACGCGTCGCCCCCGACCGTGCTCGCCGTCACCTTCACGAACAAGGCCGCGCGCGAGATGATGGCGCGCCTGTCGGCGATGATGCCGATCGACACGCGCGGGATGTGGATCGGCACGTTCCACGGCCTGTGCAACCGGATGCTGCGCGCGCACTACCGCGACGCGGGCCTGCCGCAGACGTTCCAGATCCTCGACACGTCCGACCAGCTGTCCGCGATCAAGCGGCTGATGAAGGGCGCGAACATCGACGACGAGAAGTATCCGCCGAAGAACGTCCAGTATTTCATCAACAATGCGAAGGAGCAGGGGCTGCGGCCCGACAAGGTCGACGCGACCGACAGCTTCAACCGCAAGTTCGTCGAGATCTACCAGGCGTACGACCAGCAGTGCCAGCGCGAAGGCGTCGTCGATTTCCCCGAGCTGCTGCTGCGCTGCTACGAGCTGCTCGCGCACAACCCGCCGCTGCGCGCGCATTACCAGGCGCGCTTCCGGCACATCCTCGTCGACGAGTTCCAGGACACCAACAAGCTGCAGTACGCGTGGCTGAAGCTGCTCGCGGGCGGCCAGAACGCGATCTTCGCGGTGGGCGACGACGACCAGTCGATCTACGCGTTCCGCGGCGCGAACGTCGGCAACATGCGCGACTTCGAGGACGAGTTCCGGGTGCGCAACCTGATCAAGCTCGAGCAGAACTACCGGTCGCACGGCAACATCCTCGACGCGGCGAACCACCTGATCTCGAACAACGCGCACCGCCTCGGCAAGAACCTGCGCACGGATGCCGGCCACGGCGAGCCCGTGCGCGTGTACGAGGCGGCGACCGATTCGCAGGAAGCCGGCTGGATCGTCGAGGAGATCCGCTCGCTGATCAATTCCGGGATGGCGCGCAGCGAGGTCGCGATCCTGTATCGCAGCAACGCGCAGTCGCGCGCGATCGAGCACACGCTGATGACGGCCGGCATTGCGTACCGCGTGTACGGCGGCCTGCGCTTCTTCGAGCGGCAGGAAATCAAGCACGCGCTCGCGTATCTGCGCCTGATCGACAACCCGAACGACGACACCGCGTTCGCGCGCGTCGTGAACTTCCCGACGCGCGGCATCGGCGCGCGCTCGATCGAGCAGCTCGCCGACGCCGCGCGCCTGTACGGCTGCGCGATGGCCGCGGCGATTCCTTACGTGACCGGCAAGGCCGGCTCGAGCCTCGGCGCGTTCGCGAACCTGATCGCGAAGATGCGCGCCGACACGCAGCAGATGAGCCTGCCGGAAACGGTCGAGTACGTGGCGCGCGCGAGCGGCCTGGCCGATTTCTACCAGGGCGAGCGCGAAGGCCAGGACCGGCTCGAGAACTTGCAGGAACTCGTCAACGCGGCCACCGCGTTCGTCAGCGAGGAGGGCTACGGGCTCGACACGCCGGCCCGCGCGATCCCGCTGCGCGCGGGTGCGATCGCCGCGCCGGCGCTCGGCGCGCAGCCGGACGGCGAGGGGGTCGACGTGCTCGACGCGGTGCCGCTCGGCGACCCGGCGCAGAACCCCGATACGATGACGCCGCTCGCGGGCTTCCTGTCGCATGCGTCGCTCGAAGCGGGCGACAACCAGGCGCAGGCCGGCCAGGACGCGGTGCAGCTGATGACGGTGCACGCGGCGAAGGGGCTCGAATTTTCGGCGGTGTTCATCACCGGCCTCGAGGAAGGGCTGTTCCCGCACGAGAACAGCGTGCTCGAATCCGACGGCCTCGAGGAGGAGCGGCGCCTGATGTACGTCGCGATCACGCGCGCGAAGGAGCGGCTCTACCTGTCGTTCGCGCAGAGCCGCATGCTGCATGGCCAGACGCGCTACAACGTGCGCTCGCGCTTCTTCGACGAACTGCCGCAGCACGTGCTGAAGTGGCTGACGCCGAAGGTCGAGGCGGGCGCGCGCTGGGGCGGCGGCCGCAGCGACAACGCGGCCTGGGGGCGCGACTGGTTCGCCCGGCCGGGCGGCGGCAGTCGCGAGCAGATCGTCGATGCGGCCGTGTCCGCGCCGCTGCCCGCGTTCGCGGACCAGCAGCGCGCGGCCGGCACGGGCTTCAAGGTCGGCCAGCCGGTGTTCCACAACAAGTTCGGCGAAGGCGTCGTCACCGCGCTCGAGGGCAGCGGCGCGGATGCGAAGGCCCAGGTGAAATTCAAGCGGCACGGCGAGAAGTGGCTCGCGCTGGCGGTCGCGAAACTGCAGGCGGTCGAATGAACATGCGTCACACGTCTTCCGTGCCGGGCCAGCCGCTCGGCATCCTGGCCGCGCTGCCCGAGGAGCTCGGCGACCTGATCGCCGCGATGCGCGCCGAGGGCGCGGTCGAGACGGTCACGCTCGGCCGCCGCGACTATCACGTCGGCACCGTGCACGGCGCGGCGTGCGTCGTCACGCTCGCGCGGATCGGCAAGGTCGCGGCCGCCGCGACGGCCAGCGCGCTGATCCACGTGTTCGGCGTCGCCGGCATCGTGTTTACGGGCGTCGCGGGCGGCGTCGCGCGCGCGGTGCGGGTGGGCGACGTCGTCGTCGCCGATACGCTGCTGCAGCACGATCTCGATGCGTCGCCGCTGTTCCCGCGCTACGAGGTGCCGCTGCTCGGCATCACGCATTTCGAACCCGACGCCGAGCTGTCCGCGCGGCTGAAGGCCGCGTGCGCGCAGTTCATCGCGGAAGAGGGCGGCGCGCTCGCCGAGCGCTTCCGGCTGGCCGGCGCGCAGCTGCGCAACGGGCTCGTGATCAGCGGCGACCGCTTCGTGTCGAGCGAGCGCGAGGTCGTCGCGCTGCGCGACGCGCTGCCCGATGCGCTCGCGGTCGAGATGGAAGGCGCGGCGATCGCGCAGGTGTGCGTCGAGCACGGCGTGCCGTTCGCGCTCGTGCGCACGATTTCCGACACCGCCGACGACCACGCGACCCAGTCCTTCTCGCATTTCCTGGCGGAAATCGCCAGTGCCTATTCGACCGGCATCCTCAAGCGCTTCCTGACGCTGCATGCGACGACGGCGGCCTGAGGGCCGCCGTCGTTCGACATCGACGGGCCCCGGCGCGCATCGCCGCGCACCGGGGCCGCCGGGTTCACGTCACGCTCACGCCCGCTTCGCGCGCCGGCTGCCCTCGAGATCGGGCAGGAACACCGTCAGCACGCCGATCAGCGGCAGGAACGAGCACACCTTGTAGACGAACGCGACGCTCGTCGCGTCGGCGAGCTGGCCGAGCACCGCCGCGCCGACGCCGCCGAGGCCGAACGCGAAGCCGAAGAACAGCCCGGCGACCATCCCGACCTTGCCGGGCATCAGCTCCGTCGCGTAGACGATGATCGCGGCGAACGCCGACGCGAGCACCACGCCGATGATCACGGTCAGCACGGTGGTCCAGAACAGGTTCGCGTACGGCAGCAGCAGCGTGAACGGCGCGACGCCGAGGATCGACACCCAGATCACGTACTTGCGGCCGATGCGGTCGCCGATCGGCCCGCCGATCAGCGTGCCGGCGGCCACGGCCGCGAGGAACACGAACAGGTGGAGCTGCGCGGCCTGTACCGTCAGGTGGAACTTGTCGATCAGGTAGAACGTGAAATAGCTGTTGATGCTCGCCAGATAGAAATACTTCGAGAACACGAGCAGCACCAGCACGCCGATCGCGGCCATCACGCGGCCGCGCGACAGCGTCGCGTGCGCCGCGTGCGCGGCCTTCTTCTTCATCGACGGATGCTGCCGGTACCAGCGGCCGATCCACGTGAGCACCACCATCGCGACGAGCGCGGCCGCCGAGAACCACGCGATGCTGTGCTGGCCGTGCGGCATGACCACCAGCGCGGCGAGCAGCGGGCCGAGCGCGGAGCCGGCATTGCCGCCCACCTGGAACACCGATTGCGCGAGCCCGTGCTGGCCGCCCGACGCCATCCGCGCGACGCGCGACGATTCCGGATGGAACACCGACGAGCCGCAGCCGACCAGCGCGGCGGCGATCAGCAACATCGTGAAGTTCGGCGCGACCGCCATCAGCAGCAGTCCCGACAGCGTGAAGCCCATGCCGACCGGCAGCGAATACGGCTGCGGGCGCTTGTCGGTATAGAGGCCGACGAGCGGCTGCAGCAGCGACGCGGTGATCTGGTAGGTCAGCGTGATCAGGCCGATCTGCGCGAACGACAGCGCGAACTGGCTCTTGAGCATCGGGTAGATCGCGAGGATCAACGATTGGATCATGTCGTTGAGCATGTGCGAGAAGCTGATCGCGCCGAGGATCGGGTAGACGGTGCGGGCAGCGGGGGCCGCCGCCGCGGGCGGCTGGACGGTCGGCGCGGCCTGGCCGGCGGCGCGCGTGTCGAGGCTGGTTTCCATGAGAGCTGAGCGAGTTGAGGGTGAGGGCGCGCTCTGTGCGGGACGGCGCGTTGAAATCGTTGCAGCGTCGAACGAGTGTAATGTGGCGTGTCGTGAATGTCCGGACAAGTTTTGTCGCGAACAGGACATCAAGGGACGCATCCGCGATCGCGCGGTTTTTTGGCCGGGTATAACGCTGGCGGCGCGCGACCATCCGGCGCCGCCGGGCCGGATGCGTGTTCGTCCGGACTCAAGGAATGCCGACGGCGGCCGTAGAACCGATCAGATATCAGAACGAGCGCGCCGACCCGGGCCCCGGCCACAAGCCGACCCGACCCGGGCCGGACGCGCAGGCGCGGCAGCCATCGCGGTGACGCCGGAACCGACCTTTCCGGCTGCGTGATCAATATGGGGACTTATCTGATGAAAGCAGCTACTCTGCGTCCGCAGCCGGACGCTCCTGTCGCGATGCCGGACCACGGCGCGAAGCGGGCCGCACGCACCGCGCGGGTAGCGCGGCGACCGTGGAGCGTCAAGGCCACGCTGCGCGCCGCGTTCGCGGTGCTGCTGGTCGGCACGCTCGCGATCGGGGTGTTCTCGCTCGCGCAGATCAGCCGCCTGAACGGCTCGATCGCGTCGGTCTACGAGCAGGGGCACGTCGCGAGCCGCGCGGCGCAGGACGTGCGGGCCGAGGTGTTGCGCGCGAGCCGCGCGCAGAAGATGCTGCTGACTGCGTCCACCGCGAAGGAGCGCGACGAGCTCGGCGCCGAGATCGACGCGGGGCTCGCGTCGATCGGCAAGGCGCTCGGCGCGCTGCAGCAGGATGCCGACCCGCAGGATGCGGACGACGCCGCGCGGCTGCGCGCGTTCGCGTCGGCGGTCGGCACGTGGAGCGGCCATCTGCGCGATTTCGTCACGCTGGTGCGCGCGCAGCCGCTCGACCTGTCGCAAATGAACTGGCAGGTCGGCACGCAGGACGTGTCGCTGCTGGTCGAGACGGGCAAGCTCGAAAAGCTCGTCGCCGAGCTCGTGAAGACGCGCGGCGCGAAATCGAAGGCGACGCTCGATGCGTCCGCCACGATCTTCTCGTCGTCGTTCGCGATGATCGCGGTGTCGACCGCCGCGCTGATCGTGCTCGCGTTCGTGATCGCCGAGCGGGTCGTGCGCCGCCTCGTCGCGCAGCTCGGCGGCGAGCCCGCGTACGCGAAGGCGATCGCGACCGATATCGCGAGCGGCGACCTGACCCGCCCGATCACGCTCGGCAAGCACGATCGCGACAGCATGGTGCGCGCGCTGTCCGACATGCAGGCGGGGCTCGCGTCGACGGTCGGCGAGATCGCCGTCAGCGCCGAGGCGATCGCGGCCGCGTCCGGCGAGATCTCGATGGGCAACCTCGACCTGTCGCAACGCACCGAGCAGCAGGCGGTCGCGCTCGAGAAGACCGCGGCCAGCATGGAGCAGCTGACGTCGACGGTGCGCCAGAACGCGGAGAATGCGCGGCAGGCGAGCACGCTCGCCGAGAATGCGTCGGCGGTCGCGGAGGCGGGCGGCGAGGTGGTCGGCCGGGTCGTCGCGACGATGAACGAGATCGACGAGAGCGCGAAGAGCATCCGCGACATCATCGGCGTGATCGAGGGGATCGCGTTCCAGACCAACATCCTCGCGCTCAACGCGGCGGTCGAGGCCGCGCGGGCCGGCGAGCAGGGCCGCGGCTTCTCGGTGGTGGCGGGCGAGGTGCGCTCGCTCGCGCAGCGCGCGGCCACCGCGGCGAAGGAAATCCGCTCGCTGATCGGCGCGTCGGTCGAGCGCGTCGCGAACGGCGCGGCGCTCGCGCACGATGCGGGCCGCACGATGGATGACATGGTGCGCGCGGTGAAGCGCGTGACCGACATCATGGGCGAGATCTCGGCCGCGTCGAGCGAGCAAAGCGCGGGCATCGACGAGATCGGCCGCGCGGTCACGCAGATGGATGCCGGCACCCAGCAGAACGCGGCGCTGGTCGAGCAGGCGGCCGCCGCGGCGCGCGCACTCGACGATCAGGCGCAGTCGCTGAAGGCGCTGGTCGGCCGCTTCCGCTACGCGGCCTGACGCGCGCCCGGGGCCCGGATTACGACTTCTTCCGCTGGTTGTCCGGATCGATGATCACGGTGCAGGTCGTGCCGGCCGACAGCAGCACGCCGGCCGGCACCTCGTCGATCTTGATCCGCACCGGCACGCGCTGCGCGAGGCGCACCCAGTTGAAGGTCGGGTTCACGTCGGCGACGAGGTCGCGGCTTTGCGGGTTGTCGCGGTCGAAGATGCCGCGCGAGATGCTCTCGACGTGGCCCTTCAGCACGCCGCCGCTCATCAGGCGCATTTCGGCCGGCGCGCCGAGCGTCACGCGCGGCAGCTTGGTTTCCTCGAAATAGCCGTAGACCCAGAACGAATGGCTGTCGACGATCGCGAGCTTCGCCTGGCCGGCGGTCGCGTAGTTGCCCTTGAAGGTCTGCAGGTTCGTGATGTAGCCGTCGACCGGCGCGACCACGCGCGTGCGCTCGAGGTTGAGCTTCGCGGCGTCGAGCGCGGCGATCGCCTGCTGGTACTGCGCGTCGGCGCTCGATGCGCTGTGCGCCGCGTTCTCGCGGTTTTCCTTCGACACGACGAGCGCATCGAGGTCCGCGCGGCGGGCCGCGTCGTCGCGGCGCATCTGCAGTTCCGCGCGGCGGGCGGCGACGGCGGCCTGCGCCTGCTCGACCGCGATCTGGTAGTGCGACGGGTCGATCTGCATGATCAGGTCGCCTTTCTTCACGAGCTGGTTGTCGTGCACCGGCAGGTCGACGATGGCGCCCGACACGTCAGGCGCGACGTTGACGATCTCGGCGCGCACGCGCCCGTCGCGCGTCCACGGATCGTCCATGTAGTGCACCCACAACGAGCGCCCGATCAATATCGCGACGATGAGGATGACGGCCGTCGCGACGAAGCCGAAGAGTTTTCGCAGGATCATGATTGTGTTGGTTCAACGGTAAACGGCGAGACTCAGTCCGCCGCAGATGCACACGAGGAGGCAGGCCCGGAACAGCGACGGGTGCCAGACGAGTCGGTAGAGCCCGGTGTAGGCGAGCAGCCGGTCGACCGCCCAGGTCGCCAGCGCGCCGATGACGAACATCAGCACCACCGTGGGCATGTAGGCATCGAGAATGGCGAGTTCACGCGGCATCATGACGAGGTTCCTTGTTGGATGGGCGCGGCGCGGCGGTTCAGCGGCGCGAGCGGCGATTCGGGATCGAGCAGCGCCGTGCGCACGAAATGCAGATGGCTCAGGATGCGCTGCAGCCGGTGGCGTTCCTCGCGCGACGGCGTGAACGCGTCGAGCGTCTGCCGGGTCGCGTCGATTGCGTCGTTCGCCGCGGCGAGCGTCGCGTCGAAGCGCTCGGCGCTCGGCTTCGTAAACAGTGCCGACAGCGCGGTGCGCATCGTCTCGATCGCGCGCCGCCACGGCATCGCAGGCGCATAGCGCGGGTCGGGCGGCAGCGTCGCGAGTTCGTCGCGCAGGTCGATCGTCGCGTTGCCGGTCTCGAGCACCGTGAACATCCAGCGCAGCGCGTCGCGCTGCACGTCCGGCTGGTCGGCCGAGATCGTGTGCGCCTGGTACATCAGGTCGCGCGCGCCGCTCTCGAAGCGGGTGCGCAGGCCGGCGAGGCGTGCGTGGCAGGCCGCGACCGCCTGGTGGCGCAGGTCCGCGAACAGGCGCTTCTTCAGCCACGGCGCGCTCGGCGGGAACAGCACCGCGAAGGCGATCGCCGATACGAGCATCGACAGCACCAGCGCGAGCGCGTCGTTCATGAAGCCCGACGGGTCGTAATGCGTGATGCTGTCCGGGCCGGCAAGGAAACAGAAGAAGATCAGGTAGCCCATGCCGTAACCCGCGAGCTTCGGTTTCAGCGTCATGTAGATGCCGATCGCGAGCAGCGGGGCGAGCGCCGCGCACAGCAGGACGAAGCCGTCGATCCGCGGGTAGATCCCGAACGTCAGCAGAAAACCCGTGCAGACCGCGAGGGCCGTGCCGACGGCCATTTGCGCGGACATCGCGGTCGGGCGCGGCGTCGACGACGCGAGTGCGCAGGTCGCCGCCGCCGTCAGCACCAGCGTGACGCCATTCGGCCAGGCGCTCGCGATCCAGAACCAGCCGAGCGCCAGGATCACTGTCGCGGTGCGGATGCCCGCGATCACCGAGGCCGTCAGGTTGGTGCGCGGCTCGTAGCGTTCGATCCAGCGTTCGCGCTCGTGCGTCGCGGTCGCGAGCGACGCATAGGTCGCCGCATACGCCTGCAGGTCGGTGATGAAGCGGTACAGCAGCTCGGCGGCCGTGTCGAAGTCGAGCAGCGGGCAGTCGGGCTGCGTTTCGAGTTCCGCACGCGTCGCGCGGATGCGGCGCGGCAGCGCGTCGCGCCACGCGAGCAGCTGTTCGGCCGTGTGCGCGGCGTCGGCCGGCGTGCGCACGGGTTCGCCGTTGCGCGTGAGCAGCGGCGCGATCTCGCGGAAATACGGTTCGATCGCAGCGATCGCGGCCTGAGCGCCGGCCGCGTGCAACCGGTTCATCAACTGGTGCAGCGCGTGAAAGCGGCTCGATGCGCTCATGAACTCGCTGTTCAGCCGTGCGAGGCGGCCGCTGCGCATGCGCGTGTCGGGATCCTCGAACACGGCCATGCTGCGCGCGGCCTCGAAACCGACCACATCGGCGACGAAGCGGGTATGGATGGCCTCGATGTGCGCGCGGTCGAGCTGACCGGACAGCGCCGACGCGACGTAGTCGACGAAACTTCCGAAGCGCTTGCGCACCGTCGTGCGCATCTGCTCGCCCGTGTACTGCGGAAACACGAGTGCGCTGACGACGCCGGCCGACACGATCCCGACGATCACCTCGGAGACGCGCGTCAGCGCGCTCATGAATGCGCCGTCCGGGTGTTGCGAGGCGGGCAGGCCGATCAGCGCGGTCGTATAACCGGCGAGCAGGAAACCGTAGCTGCGGAAGTTGCGGTTGCGTGCGGCGCCGGCCGTGCACAGCGCGATCCACAGCGCGATGGCCAGCAGGAACAGCTGCGGCTGCTGCGGAAACAGCGAGACGAACGTGAGCGTTGCGACGAGTCCGAAGATCGTGCCGGCGACCCGGTAGAAGCTCTTCGCGAACACGGCGCCGCTTTGCGGCTGCATCACGATGAACACGGTCGTCATCGCGGTCTTCGGCGCCGGCAGGTCGAGGCGCATCGACACGCCGAGCGCGATGAACGCCGCGAGCAGCGCCTTGACGAGATAGAGCCACGCGACGCCGTCGGTGCGGGCCCAGTCGCCGAGCGCGGCGAGCCAGGCCGACGGCGGATTGCCGGCGGACGGGGAGGCGGAGGAGGTGGCTGGCATGGCGAGCGCTCCGCGTTACCGGGCCGCCGGCGCGCGGGCCGCGTCGGCGCTCGCGAGCGGCGATGCGCCGGCGGCTTGCGGATTCGACGCGGCGGCGGCCGGTGCCTTGGTGCCCGATGTGGCAGCCGCCGCCTTGGCGCCCGACGCAGTGGCGCGCGGCACGTCCTCGCCCGTCTCGACGCCGCCGCCGAGCGCGGCCATCAGCTGCGCGTGCGCGGCGAGACGTTCCGCGTCGATCCGGGCGGCCGTCTCCTGCGCGCGCAACAGCTGCTGCTGCGCGACCAGCACGTTCACGTAGTCGGTCAGCCCGCGCCGGAAGCCTTCGCGCGACAGCTGGTAGCTGCGGTCGTTCGCGGCCACCGAGCGCGCGGCGTCCTTCTTCTGCGTGTCGAGCGAGCGGATCCGCACGACCTGGTCGGCGATGTCCTTGAGCGCGCCGACGATCGTCTGGTTGTAGTGCTCGACGGCCTGGTCGTAGCCGGCCGACGCCGCGCCCAGCTGCGCGCGTAGCCGGCCGCCTTCGAAGATCGGCAGCGACAGCGCCGGGCCGGCGGTCCAGCCGCCGTTCATCGCGCGCAGGAAGTCGGTGAACGGCGCGGTCACGCCGAAGCCGCCGACGGTCGCCAGCAGGTCGATGTTCGGATAGAACGCGGCCTTCGCGACGTCGATGCCGCGCGCCTGCGCGTCGACCGTCCAGCGCGCCGCGACGACGTCCGGCCGGCGGCCGAGCAGGTCGGCCGGCATCGCGGACGGCAGGCCGGCCGGCGCGTCGAGCGCGAGCTTCGGCCGCGCGATCGCATCGCCCGCGCCGGGCCCCTTGCCGGCGAGCGCGGCAAGCTGGTGGCGGGCGAGCTGGATCGCTTCCTCATACGAGTCGATCTGGCGCTCGTAGTCGGGCAGCGTCGATTCCGCCTGGCTGACCTCGAGCTGCGTGCCGAGGCCGGCCTGCAGCCGCTTGCGCGCGAGCTCGGCGAGCGCGTGCTGGCGCTCGTACGTCTCGTGCGCGAGGTCGAGCAGCGCGTAGTTCATCGACATGCCGATATATGCGCGTACCACGTTGACTTCGAGCTCGAGCCGCGCCGCGCGCGCGTCGGCCGCGGTCGCGTGCGCGACGTCGAGCGCGCGCTCCGTCGCGTTCTTGTCCTTGCCCCACAGGTCGAGGTGATACGCCAGGCCGAGCGTGCCGGTGTTGTTCCAGGTGTCCGCGTTCGCGAGCGGCCCCGGGCCGTAGAACACGTTGTCCGGCCAGTGCTGGCGCGTCAGCGACAGGTTGCCGTTGATCTGCGGCAGTTCCGCCGAGCGGGCGACGCGGGCCATTGCCTGCGCCTCGCGCACACGCGCCTGAGCGGCCGCGAGCGACGGGTTGCCGGCCTGCGCGGCCGCGATCCACGCATCGAGCTGCGGATCGCGATACGCGCGCCACCAGTCGGCGGCGGGCCAGCCGGCGTCGCGATCGGCCTTGCGGATCGCCGCGCCCGCGTCGAGCGACGCCGAATCGGTCTGGATGGATCGGGGTTGGTTGTCGCCCATGCTCGCGCATCCGGCCATTATTAGTGAGACTGCAAGAACCGCGAGTGCGAGCGTCCCTTTTTTTGCCGGAGACTGCACGATTTTCTCCCTTTCGGATATAGATGAGCCGGAGAGGATTATATTTTTCAGCAATTCCTGAATAAATGGACAACGGTGCAAGTCATTTTTACAAAAGCTGAGATAATATTTGTGCGTCCCTGTGCAACAATCCTCTCGGATTTACACGGGTAATGGCATGGATACGTTACAGAACATGCGGGTATTCATGCGCGTGGTCGACGCGGGGAGTTTCACCGCGGCCGCGCAGCAGATGAATTCGACGACCGCCTACACGTCGCGGGCCGTGTCGGACCTGGAGGCGCACCTGCGCACCCGGCTCCTGAACCGGACCACGCGCCGCATCGCGCTGACCGAGGCGGGCGAGCGCTATCTGCAGCGCTGCGAACAGATCCTCGCGTATGTCGACCAGGCGGAAGCGGAGGCGAGCGACGCGCACGCGCGCCCGTCCGGCAAGCTGAAGGTGCACTGCTTCACGAGCCTCGGCCAGCACTACACGGTGCCGGCCGTGTCGCGCTATCGCGAGCGGTATCCGGACGTGCACGTCGACCTGACGCTCGCGCAGCGGATGCCGGATCTGCTCGACGAGGGCTACGACGTCGCGATCGTCGTCGGCCGCGACCTGCCCGATTCGGGGCTCGTGTCGCAGCGGCTCGGCGAGAGCTACAGCGTCGTCTGCGCGTCGCCGCGCTACCTCGAGCGGCATGGCGTGCCACAGCGGCCGCTGGATCTCGCGCAGCACGTCTGCCTCGGCATGGTCGCGCCGGGCTTTCACTTCGACGAATGGACGCTGACCGGGCCGAACGGCGACGAAACCGTGTCGCTGTCGGGCCCGCCGTTCCGCGTGAACGTCGCCGAGGCGCTCGCGGTGGCGGTGCGGGAGGGAATGGGGGTCGGCGTGCTGCCGCTGTATTCGGCGATCGCCGGCCTGCGCAACGGCCACTTCGTGCGCGTGATGCCCGAGTACCGTTCGCACGTGATGAACGTCTACGCGCTGTATCCGTCCCGCCAGTATCTCGACGCGAAAATCCGGACCTGGGTCGATTTCCTGCGCGACGAACTGCCGGCGACGCTCGACGCCGATGAAGCCGCGCTGGAGCAGTTCACCCGCGCGACATGACGTCGCGGGCTGACGAAATCTTACGAGATTTGTCCTTCTCGCAACATTTCTTTACCCTCGTCCGGCCGACAGTTTGATACTGTCTTGTGCAGAGTGATCTGCAATACGGAGCAGCAATGAATACGCACCTGATGATTGGCCTTGGAATCCTGTTCGGCGTGATCGGCGCCGTCGCGTCGCGCGACTTGCTGCGCGCGATGAAGGCGCGGATGCAGCCGGTGCCGGTTCGGGTGCGCTCGGCGTCGGAAGCCGCTCGCCGCCTCGGGCGCTGACGCGCCGGTTATCTGATCTGGCGCTGGTCGGCAGTCGTCCCGCGGATGGCTGTCCCTTAAAGCGTCACGACCTTGTTCCACGCGAACGCCGTGTTTTCCCGCTCGCCGGTGCGCCGGTGAATGTAGCCGCGTGGGTTGCAGACGACGCGCGTGCCGTCCTCCGTCTCGTAATCGAATGACGTATGCGTGTGGCCGTGCGCCCAGAGGGCGACCGGCGCGCGCACCAGCTCCGCCAGATCGTTGACGAACCCGGCCGATACCGGATCCCGCGCATAGCACTCGGCCAGCGAGCGCGGGTGCGGCGCGTGGTGGGTGACGACGATCGTCGTGCCGGCGAACGGCGCCGCGAGTTGCGCCTCGAGCCACGCGCGCGAGCGGTGGTGCAGCGCGAGCGAGTCGGCCGGCGTGAAGTCGCGTTCCGGCGCATCCGCGCCCGCATGGACCGCCGCGTCGTGCGGCCACGTCACCTGGATCAGTCCCTTGAAGTCGAGCATCACCTTGGATGCCGCGTCGGTCGCGTGCGCGATGCTCGCGTCGTCGGCGCCGAACAGCGCGAAGTCGGTCCACAGCGTGGTGCCGAGCACCCGGAAGCGCCCGGCCGGATCGACGTACGCGTCGTTGTTCAGGTAATGCACGTTGTCGAGCGCGCGCGCCGCATCGCGCATCGCCGCCTCGAGCGCACCAAATTCCCCGTCGTAGTACTCGTGGTTGCCGGGCACGTAGATCACCGGCACCTCGGGGTCGAAGGTCTCGGCGGCCCAGCGCAACCCTTCCGCGTGATTGTGGATGTCGCCGGCGAGCACGACGAGATCGGCTTCGGCGTGCGGAATCACGTCGGGCAGGTTGCCTTCGAGATGCAGGTCGGACAGCACGCGGACTTTCACGGGCATCGCTCCGGTACGGTTGTCTTCAGCGTAGCACTTTGCCGGGGTTCATCAGGCCGCGCGGATCGAGCGCGGCCTTCAGCGTGCGCATCAGTCCGATCTCGACCGGCGACTTGTAGCGCTGCGCGTCGTCGATCTTCAGCTGGCCGATCCCGTGTTCCGCGCTGATCGTGCCGTGGTGGCGCTGCACGTTGTCGTAGACGATGCGGTTTACCGGCGCCTGGTACTCGGCGAGGAACGCCTTGGCGTCGCCGCCTTCGGGCGTTTGCACGTTGTAGTGCAGGTTGCCGTCGCCGAGATGGCCGAACGTCACCATGCGCGCGCCCGGCGCCGCCTGCTGGATTGCCGCGTCGGTCTCGTCGATGAAGCGCGCGATCGACGAGATCGGCACCGCGATGTCGTGCTTGACGTTCAGCCCTTCGTCGGCCTGCGCGAGCGGGATGTGTTCGCGCAGATCCCAGAAGGCGCGCGACTGCGCGAGATTCTCCGCGACCACCGCATCGACGACGATGCCGGCCTCGAATGCTTCTTCCATCAACGTTTCGAACAGCGCGCGCGCGTGCGCTTCGCTCTCGTTGTCCGACAGTTCGAGCAGCACCGTCTGCGGGTGCGTGCGATCGAACGGATAGCGCAGCTGCGGGTAGTGCTTGCCGACGAGCTGCATGCAGAAATCCGACATCAGCTCGAAGCCGGTCAGCAGCGGCCCGGCCGCGCGCTGCGCGAGCGCGAGGAAGTCGAGTGCCGCGTGCGGCGAGTCGAGCGCGGCGAGCGCCGTGACCTGCGCGGCGGGCTGCGGATGCAGCTTCATCACGGCGGCGGTGATGATGCCGAGCGTGCCTTCCGCGCCGATGAACAGGTCGCGCAGGTCGTAGCCGGTGTTGTCCTTGCGCAGCCCGCGCAGGCCGTCCCAGATCTCGCCCTGCGGCGTCACGACCTCGAGCCCGAGGCACAGCTCGCGCGCGTTGCCGTAACGCAGCACCGCGGTGCCGCCGGCATTCGTCGCGAGGTTGCCGCCGATCGTGCAGCTGCCTTCGGCCGCGAGGCTCAGCGCGAACAGCCGGCCGGCGTCGCGTGCGCGCGCCTGCACGTCGGCGAGGATCACGCCGGCTTCGACGGTGATCGTGTTGTTGTGCGGATCGAGCGCGCGCACGCGATTCAGGCGCGCGAGGCTCAGCACGGCCTGGCCGCCGCTCGCGTCGGGCGTCGCGCCGCCGGCGAGGCCTGTGTTGCCGCCCTGCGGCACGAGCGCGATGCCGTGCGTGTTCGCGAGCTTCACGAGCGCGGCGACTTCGGCCGTGCTCGCGGGTTTCAGCACCGCGCACGCGGCGCCCTGGTAGCGGCGGCGCCAGTCGGTCAGGAACGGCGCGGTATCGTGCGGGTCGGTCAGCACGTGGTCCGCGCCGATGGCGTCGCGGCACGCGGAGACGAAAGCTTCGGAAGAGGTCATGACGGTCGGTCGCGTAAGGGTCAGGGCGCGGCGCGCGATTTCTTCGCCGCGCGCTTGAACGGCGCGACGTAGGCGAGCGCCGCCGCGAAGAAGGCGAGGGCGAGCGCGGTTTCGCACCAGCCGAGCGTCGCGGACAGCCCGCGGTCGGACATGCCGCGCACGACGCCTTCGGCGAAATAAAGGAGGATCAGCATGCTCGCCCACTGCATCGTGTAGATGTTACGCCGCCAGACACCGGGCAGCGCGAGCGCGAGCGGTACCGCCTTCAGCATCAGCGCGGAGCCGCCGGGGCGCAGCGGCGCGAGCCACAGCTCCCATGCGAGCGACAGCGCGACCAGCGCGGCGAGACACGCAACGGCGGCCTGCGCGTAGCGCGGCCGGGCGGCGACGGCGGGCGCGGGCCGGTTCATGCGGAGGCCTGGGCCGCGGCGAGGGCGGCGGCCGTGCGGGCGAGCCGCGCGCCGAGCGCGGCGGCGAGCGCCTTCTCGTCGGCGGACAGCCCCGCGGGCGCGGTGCGCTCGTGCCGCGACACGTGCGACGCGCCGTACGGCGTGCCGCCCGTCTCCGTGGTGCTGAGCGCGGATTCGGTGTACGGGATGCCGACGATCATCATCCCGTGATGCAGCAGCGGCAGCATCATCGACAGCAGCGTCGATTCCTGGCCGCCGTGCAGGCTGCCGGTGGACGTGAACACGCACGCGGGCTTGCCGCTCAGCGCGCCCGACAGCCATTGCGGCGTCGTGCCGTCGAGGAAATACTTGAGCGAAGCGGCCATGTTGCCGAAACGGGTCGGCGAGCCGAGCGCGAGGCCCGCGCATTCCTCGAGGTCGCGCAATTCGGCATACGGCGGGCCGTCGTCGGGGATCTCGGGCGCGCTCGCCTCGCAGACGGTGGAGACGGGCGGCACGGTGCGGATGCGCGCCTGCATGCCGGGCACGCTGTCGATGCCGTTCGCGATCGCCAGCGCGAGATCGCGCGTGGCACCGTGGCGGCTGTAATAAAGCACGAGGATGTCGTTCATAGGCTTGGGGGCATTCCCGTGGCAACGCGTGGGCGTTCCGGATACGAACAGGCCCCGATGTGAGCGGCTATTATAGGGGCTGAAGCCGTCGCACCGCATGAGGAAGGAGGAAGCCGTTTGCCGAAGTTGAGCGTCGATCTCGACACCATCAAGCGCCTCGCGCGCTTTGCCGCGAAACGCAGCGCCGAGGACCGTATCCCGCAAGTGGCCGCCAGCCTCACGTTCACGACGATGCTGGCCCTCGTGCCGCTCGTGACGGTCGCGTTCGCGCTGTTCACCGCGTTCCCGATGTTCGCGTCGTTCCAGATCTCGCTGCAGGGGTTCCTCGCCGATCACCTGATGCCGACGCAGGTCAACATCCAGATCTTCAAGTACCTGAACCAGTTCGCGTCGAAGGCGAAGGGCCTGACGACGGCGGGCCTGATCGTGCTGGTCGTCACGTCCGTGATGACGATGATGACGATCGAGTCCGCGTTCAACCTGATCTGGCGGGTGCGCAAGCCGCGCCCGTTCGCGCAGCGCGTGCTCGCGTACTGGGCGCTGATCACGCTCGGGCCGCTGTTGTTCGGCGTGAGCCTGTCGATCTCGTCTTACCTGTTCACGGAGTCGCTCGCGATCACGGGCGCGCAGTCGACGCCGTCCTTCGTCGAGTGGCTGCTGACGCTCGCGTCGCTGCCGCTGACGGTGCTCGCGTTCACGTTGCTTTACGTTTATCTGCCGAATTGCACGGTTGCGTGGCGCGACGCGGTGGTCGGCGGGCTGTTCGCGGCGGTCGCGTTCGAGCTCGCGAAGCGCGGCTTCGGCTACTACGTGCGGCGGATTCCGACCTACACCGCGGTGTACGGGGCGTTCGCCGCGCTGCCGGTGTTCCTGTTGTGGGTGTACCTGAGCTGGTTCATCGCGCTGCTCGGCGGGATGGTGACGTCGGCGCTGCCGGCGATTCGCGTCGGCCAGTTCCACCGCGTCCACTATCCGGGCAGCGACCTGTTCGACGGGCTGGAGCTGCTCGCGCGCCTCGCGGAGGCGCGCTCGGCCGGCAAGCCGGGCTACTCGGCGATGCGGCTCGCGGCGATGTTGCGCTGCGACATGGAAACCGCGCAGCGGCTGCTGGTGCTGATGGAGGAGCGCGAGTGGGTCGCGCGGCTGGACGGCGGCAACGACGCGCAGCGCTACGTGCTGCTGGCGAACCCCGAGCAGCTGACGCTCGCGCAGCTGTTCGACGTGCTGGTGATCGACCTGACCGAGCTGACCTACCAGCTGCAGCGGCGCCGCACCCACATCGACGGCGAGGCCTTGCTGGCGGTGCTGTCGAGCGAGCGCTTCGACGTGCCGCTGGCGTCACTGATCGCCACGCACCGGCACGCGGATGCGCAGCCGCACGCGGTGGCCGTGCCCGCGCCGGCGCCCGGCGCGGCGGACCCGCACGCGCGGCCGCCCCGCACGGCCTGAGCCCGGGCCGCGCGCACGCTGCGCGGCGCGGCCGCGCAAGCCGGCGTCACAGCGGGATCTTGCCGGTACAGATATCCCTGAACATCACCCAGTCGCCCATCAGGCTGTAGATCGGGTGACGGAAGGTGGCGGGGCGGTTCTTCTCGAAGAAGAAGTGTCCGACCCACGCGAACGCATAGCCGCACACGACGGCGGCCGGCAGCCACGGCCAGTCGCCGGTCGCGACCGCCATCGCGACGCAGCCGATCACGCCGAGCGAGCCGATGAAATGCAGCCGCCGCGACGTCAGGTTCTGATGTTCGTTCAGGTAGTACGGGTAGAAGTCAGTGAAGCTGGCGAAATGCTCGGTATGCGAATGCGCCATGGCCGTCTCCTCGGGCCGCTGCCATGAAGCCATTGTGCGGCGAGCGGCAGGCGTCCGCAAGCGGGCCGGCTGGAGCCGGTTCTCCAGCCCCGGCGCGCGGCTGCGGCCCGGCCCGGGCTGGCCGTCCGGCCCTGCGCTTTCCTTTTGACAGGCTTTCCGATAGGATCGAAAGCCAGTTTTAGCTTATATGCATGAGGGGACTACGATGCGCGTCAGCGATATTCTCAAAGTCAAGGGCAACACGCTGTTCACGGTGACGCCCGATAAGCCGCTGCGCGAAGCGGTCGATACGATGGCCGAACACGATATCGGTTCGCTCGTCGTGATGGAGTACGGCGATCTCGTCGGGATGCTCACGTTCCGCGAGATTATCCTGCGCCTGCGCGAGAACGGCGGCGCGATCGGCGACGTGCAGGTGCGCAAGGTGATGGACGAGCCGCTCACGTGCACGCCGGAAACGGACGTCAACGAAGTGCGCCGGATGATGCTCGAGCGCCATGCGCGCTACATGCCGGTGCTCGACCAGAAGGTGCTGATGGGTGTCATCTCGTTCTA
Organism: Burkholderia sp. SRS-46; assembly: GCF_004343775.1. Taxonomy (GTDB): domain Bacteria; phylum Pseudomonadota; class Gammaproteobacteria; order Burkholderiales; family Burkholderiaceae; genus Burkholderia. Next base: position 850,380 of record NZ_PTXL01000001.1, read on the forward strand.
CGACGTCGCGAAGACGGTCGTCGAGGCGCAAAGCTTCGAGAACCGGATGCTGAAGGCCTACATCCGCGACTGGCCGGAACCCGAAACCGAAGCACACAAGCCGGTCGCCGGCTGAGTGCCGTGCCCGGGCCGTCACGTCAGGCGCGGGCGCATTCGACCAGCGCGGCGGCGCGGGCCCGGCCTGCGCGCCCGGCGCTGCCTTTTCTCCGATAACCAGGGCCCGCGCAGCTTCGCCGAGACGACGCGCGCGCATTCCGCATGAGCGATCACACGTCGGTCTCGTCCGAGCGTCGCAATGAGCGACGCGCACACGCTTCCCAGTTCGACCTGCTGCGCGAACGCCGTTTCGCGCCGTTCTTCACGACCCAGTTCCTGGGCGCGCTGAACGACAACGTCTTCAAGATCGGCTTCACGTCGCTCGTCACCTATCACACCGCGCGGTTTTCCGGCGTCGACGCGAAGACCGCCGCGTTCCTGATCTCCGCGATCTTCATCCTGCCGTTCGTGCTGTTCTCGGCGACGTCCGGCCAGATCGCCGACAAGTACGACAAGGCGCGGCTCACGCGCTTCGTGAAGTCGTTCGAGATCGTGCTGATGGCGGTCGGGGCCGCGGGCTTCGTCACGCACAGCGCGGCGCTGCTGTACCTGTGCACGTTCATGATGGGGATCCACTCGACGCTGTTCGGGCCGGTCAAGTACTCGTACCTGCCGCAGCACCTCGGCGAGCACGAACTGGTCGGCGGCAACGGCCTCGTCGAGATGGGCACGTTCATCGCGATCCTGATCGGCACGCTGATCGGCGGCGCGGCCGCGGGCATCTCCGGCCGCGGCGAGCTCGTGCTCGCGGTCAGCTGCGTCGTCATCGCGTGCGCGGGGCGTCTCGCCGCGCAGCGCGTGCCGACCACGCCCGCGCCGCAGCCCGATCTCGTGATCAACTGGAATCCGGTCAGCGAAACCTGGCGCAACCTCGGGCTCGCGCGCCAGAACCGCACCGTGTTCCTGAGCCTGCTCGGCATCTCGTGGCTGTGGTTCGTCGGCGCGACGTTCCTCACGTCGTTCTTCAACTTCGCGAAGGACGTGCTGTCCGCGAGCCCCGATGTCGTCACGATCCTGCTCGCGACGTTCTCGGTCGGCATCGGCATCGGCTCGCTGCTGTGCGAGCGGCTGTCGCAGCGGCGCGTCGAGATCGGCCTCGTGCCGCTCGGCTCGATCGGCATCAGCGTGTTCGCGATCGAGCTGTATTTCGCGAGCCACGCGCTGCCGGCGCCCGGCCACCTGCTGTCGGTCGGCGAATTCCTGGCCGGCGCGCGCCACTGGCGCATCCTCGCCGACCTGTTCCTGCTGGCGATGTTCGGCGGTTTCTACAGCGTGCCGCTCTATGCGTTGATCCAGAGCCGCAGCGCGCCGACGCACCGTGCGCGGATCATCGCCGCGAACAACATCCTGAACGCGCTGTTCATGATCGTGTCGGCGGTGATGGCGATGGGGCTGACCAAGGCCGGCGTCGGCATTCCCGGCATCTTCCTCGTCACCGCGCTGCTCAACGTCGCGGTCGCCACGTACATCTACCTGCTCGTGCCGGAATTCCTGCTGCGCTTCGTCGCGTGGGTGCTCGTGCACACCTTCTACCGGATCCGGCTCGTGCATGCGGACCGGATCCCGGACGACGGGCCGGCCGTGCTCGTCTGCAATCACGTCAGTTACGTCGATGCGCTGGTGCTGGCGGCCGCGAGCCCGCGCCCGATCCGCTTCGTGATGGATCACCGGATCTTCCGCACGCGCTTCGCGAGCTGGGTGTTCCGGCATGCGAAGGCGATCCCGATCGCGCCGCGGCACGAGGATCCCGAACTGCTCGCGCACGCGTACGACGCGTGCGAAGCGGCGCTCAGGGAAGGCGAGCTGGTGTGCATCTTCCCCGAAGGCAAGCTGACGAAGACGGGCGATATCAACACGTTCCACCACGGCGTGACCGAGATCCTGCAGCGCACGTCGGCGCCGGTGATTCCGATGGCGCTGCGCGGCCTGTGGGGCAGCGTGTTCTCGCGGCACTCGGACGCGCGCTGGCCGCGGCCGGTCAAGCGGGGCGTGACGAGCCGGCTGACGCTCGCGGTCGGCGAGCCCATGCCGGCCTCGGTCGCGACGCCCGAGGCGCTGCAGGCCGCGGTGGCCGAACTGCGCGGCGCACGCAAATAGCGACGGATCGGGCCCGGGCCGCATCGCGCGGCCCGCGCGGCCGGGACGGCTGGCATAATGGCGGTTTCCCGATTTTTCTTTGGGCGGTCCTACCATGTCCGGCAATACCCTTGGCGCGCTTTTCACTGTCACGACCTTCGGCGAGTCGCACGGCCCTGCGATCGGCTGCGTGATCGACGGCTGCCCGCCCGGCATGGGGCTGACCGAGGCCGACATCCAGGGCGAACTCGATCGCCGCAAGCCCGGCACGTCGCGGCACGTCACGCAACGCCAGGAGGCCGACGAGGTCGAGATCCTGTCGGGCGTATTCGAGGGCCTCACGACCGGCGCGCCCATCGCGCTGCTGATCCGCAACACCGACCAGCGCAGCAAGGACTACGGCAACATCGCCGAGACGTTCCGGCCCGGCCACGCCGACTACACGTACTGGCAGAAATACGGCATCCGCGACTATCGCGGCGGCGGCCGTTCGTCCGCGCGCCTGACCGCGCCGATCGTCGGCGCGGGCGCGGTCGCGAAGAAGTGGCTGCGCGAGCGCTACGGCGTCGAGGTGCGCGGCTGCATGACCGGGCTCGGCGAGATCGACGTGCCGTTCGTCGACTGGTCGCACGTGCGCGAGAACCCGTTCTTCGCGCCGAATGCCGACATCGTGCCGCAGCTCGAGGCGTACATGGACGCGCTGCGCAAGGACGGCGATTCGATCGGCGCGCGCATCGACGTCGTGGCGTCCGGCGTGCCGGTGGGCTGGGGCGAGCCGGTGTTCGACCGCCTCGACGCGGACATCGCGAAGGCGATGATGAGCATCAACGCGGTGAAGGGCGTCGAGATCGGCGCGGGCTTCGCGAGCGTCGCGCAGCGCGGTTCCGAGCATGGCGACGAGCTGACGCCGGACGGCTTCGTCGGCAATCACGCGGGCGGCGTGCTCGGCGGCATCTCGACCGGGCAGGACATCACGGTGTCGATCGCGATCAAGCCGACGTCGAGCATCCGCACGCCGCGCCGTTCGATCACGAAGGCCGGCGAGCCCGCGACGGTGGAGACGTTCGGCCGTCACGACCCGTGCGTCGGCATCCGCGCGACGCCGATCGCCGAATCGATGCTCGCGCTGGTGCTGATCGATCACGCGTTGCGCCACCGCGCGCAATGCGGCGACGTCGAAACGCAAACCCCGAAGATCGCCGCGAGCGCGACCTGACGCGGGAAGCGCGCAGGGCGAGCCCGCCGCCGATCCGGGCGAATCGACATGAAACGGGGCGTTGCAGCGAGCAACGCCCCGTTTTTCATTGGGTGACCGCGCCGCGCGGCACGGCGATTCCGGCAGGTCAGTTGCGCGGCGTGTCGGCCGGTGCAGGTGGCGCAGCCGATTCCCGCGACCGCAACTCGGGCAACACCGCGCAACCCGGCCCGGTCGCGCCGCTGTCGAGCGCGTCGAGCAGTGCGTGCGCGGCCTTGCGACCGATCGCGTCGGTATCGACCCACATCGTCGTCAGCGACGGCCGGATCTCGCGGGCGAGCGCGATATCGTCGAACCCGGTGATCGACAATTGCGACGGCACGTCGATGCCGAGCGCCTGCGCCTCGAGCAGCGCGCCGAGCGCGAGCGCGTCGTTGCCGCAGATGACCGCGGAGGGCCGGGGCGTCGCGCTGTCGGCGATCGCGCGCAGGCTCGCGCGGCCGAACGCGATCGAGGCCGGTCCCTCGTGCTGATGCGCGGGACGAACCGCGAGACCGTGCGCGGCGAGCGTGTCGTGAATGCCGCGCAGGCGTGCCTGCACACGGTCGTTGTCGGTCGACGGCTGCATGACGATCGCGAAATCGCGATGCCCGAGGCCGAGCAGATGGTCGGTGAGCCGCGCGAACGCCGCGCGGTTGTCGAATCCGACGCAGCAATGCGGGCTGTCGTCGCGATACGCGTACGTGACGACGTACGGCACGCGGTGCAGCGCGAGCAGCTCGAACAGTTCCTGCGTATACGCCTCGCCCACCAGCGATACGGCTTCCACGCCGCGCGCGAGCATCGCGCGCACCTGCGTCAGGGCCTGGGCGGGATCGTAGTTCGAGCAGCCGAGGAACAGCGTGATGCCGTGCTCGGCCATCACTGCCTGCATGCCGGCGACCTGCGACGCGAACACCTGGTCGTCGAGCGTCGGGATGATCGCCCCCGTGATGTGGGTGCGGGTCGACGCGAGCGCGCGGCCGGCGGCGTTCGGAATCCAGTTCAGCGCGCGCGCCGCGTCGCGCACGCGCTGCTGCACGTCGGCCGACACCTTGCCGGGATCGTTGTAGACGCGCGAGACGGTCGCGGTCGACACGCCGGCGAGCTTCGCGACGTCGCCGAGCACCGAGCGGCCGGTGCCGCGGCGGGCGCGCGACGCGCCGCCGCGGGGCGGCGCGTCGCTCATCGTGCGACTCCCGGCATCGGGGCAGGGCGGATACGGCAGGCTGTCGAAAACGTCATTGTTTACCCTCGAGTTGCGGGAATTGCGCTTGCATCGCCGATTCGGCCTGTGAGAATGTAAGCGCTATCAGCATGATAGCCCGCATTATGTCAGACGCCCATTCGATTCTTATCTGTCTTTTTTCGTCGTTTCCGGCAACACCGGGCATTTTGTCCAGCGTTAATGTAAGCGGTTACATTCGCAGATGAACGATATGAAACCTCCTCGCGTCACCGTCGTCGGCAGCGTGAACATCGACCTCGTGGTGCGCGCGCCGCGCCTGCCGCTGCCGGGCGAAACGCTGCTTGGCAGCGCCTTCGGGACCGTCCACGGCGGCAAGGGGGCGAACCAGGCGGTCGCCGCCGCGCGCCTCGGTGCGTCGGTCGCGATGGTCGGCTGCGTCGGCGACGACGCGTTCGGCGCGCGCCTGCACGATGCGCTCGCGGCCGAGCGGATCGACGTGACGCACCTGCATCGCGTCGCCGGTGTCGCGACGGGCGTCGCCGCGATCACGGTCGGCGAGGGCGGCGCGAACAGCATCGTCGTCGTGCCCGGCGCCAATGCCTGCGTCGACACCGCGCGCGTCGATGCGGCGGGCAATGCGATCGCACAGGCCGCGCTGCTGGTCTGCCAGCTCGAAGTGCCGCTGGCCACCGTCGCGCGCGCGATCGCGATCGCGGCCGCGCGGCGCACGCCGGTGCTGCTCAATCCCGCACCGGCGCAGCCGCTGCCCGACGCGCTGCTGGCGCAGGTCGACTACCTCGTCGTCAACGAAAGCGAGGCGGAGTCGCTGACCGGCATCGCCGTCAGCGACGACGCGTCCGCGGCGCGCGCGGCCGATGCGTTGCGCGCGAAGGGCGTGGGCAACGTGCTCGTGACCCTCGGCGCGCGCGGCGTTTGCTGGCGCGGCGACGCGGGTAGCGGGCAGCGGCGCGCGGAAGCGGTGATCGCGGTCGACACGACCGCCGCCGGCGACACGTTCGTCGGCGGATTCGCGGCGGCTCGCGCCGGCGGCGCGTCGATGGACGATGCGATCGATTTCGGCCAGCGTGCGGCCGCGATCAGCGTCACGCGTCACGGCGCGCAGACGTCGATCCCGACGCGCGCGGAGGTCGATGGCGCGTGAACAGGCCCTGGGGCCGTTCACGCGACCCGCAACGGCCGGCAGCGGCCGACACTGACAACATGGAGACAACCGTCATGAGCGAAGCACCCTCCCTTCCGAGCACGCCGCCACGCATCCGGCGCGGACAGCGCATCGCGCTCGCGCTGCTGATGGCGAGCGGGATCGTCAACTATCTCGATCGCGGCACGCTGGCCGTCGCGAATGCGGCAATCCGCGGCGACCTCGGGCTGTCGCTCGGGCAGATGGGGCTGCTGCTGTCCGCGTTCTCGTGGAGCTACGCGCTGTGCCAGTTGCCGATCGGCGGTCTCGTCGACCGCGTCGGGCCGCGCAGGCTGCTCGGCGCCGGGCTGATCCTGTGGTCGCTCGCGCAGGCGGCGGGTGGCATCGTGTCGACGTTCGGCTGGTTCATCGTCGCGCGCATCGTGCTCGGCATCGGCGAAGCGCCGCAGTTTCCGTCCGCGGCGCGCGCCGTGAGCAACTGGTTCCCGCTGCGCGCGCGGGGTACGCCCACCGGGATCTTCAACGCGGCGTCGCCGCTCGGCACCGCGCTTGCGCCGCTGCTGCTGTCGATCCTCGTTGCGTCGTTCAACTGGCGCTGGGCATTCATCGCGACGGGTGCGCTCGGCCTCGTCGTCGCCATTGCGTGGTTCGCGTGGTACCGCGATCCGCCGCGCGCGCATTTGTCCGCGGCCGAGCGCGGCTATCTCGACGCCGACGCGGACAACGCGATCGCCACGCCGAAGCTGACCTTCGGCGACTGGCGCAGCCTGTTTTCGTACGGCACGACCTGGGGGATGCTGATCGGCTTCTTCGGTTCCGTGTACCTGAACTGGGTGTATCTGACCTGGCTGCCCGGCTACCTGACGATGGAGCGGCACATGAGCCTGGTGCGCACCGGCTTCGCCGCGTCGGTGCCGTTCCTGTGCGGCTTCGTCGGTTCGCTCGTGGCCGGCTGGTTCTCGGACCTGGTCACGCGCCGCAGCCGCTCGCCGGTCGCGAGCCGGCGCAACGCGGTGGTGATCGCGATGCTCGGGATGGTGGCGTTCACGATTCCGGCCGCGCTCGTCGAGAGCAATACGGTCGCGCTCGCGTGCATCTCGGTCGTGATCTTCCTCGCGAACGCGGCGTCCGCGTGCTCGTGGGCGCTCGCGACGGCGGCCGCGCCGCCGAGCCGGGTCGCGTCGCTCGGCGCGATCCAGAATTTCGGCGGCTTCATCGGTGGTGCGCTGGCGCCGATCGCGACCGGCCTCATCGCGCAGCGATGGTCGTTCGTGCCGGCTCTGCTGACCGCGGCGGCGATTGCATTCGCGGGCGCGATGGCCTATCTGCTGCTGGTGCGCAAGCCGATTCCCGAACAATCCGCGGGCGCCGTGTCCGGGCCGTTGCCCGCCTGAGCGCACGCCACTTCTGAAGGAGAAACCGATGCAAGACCAGCAGACATCCGCGGTGACGATCGAGGGGATCGTGCCCGTGATGCTGACGCCGTTCGACGACGCCGGCGCAATCGACTACGCGGGGCTCGAGCGGCTGATCGAGTGGTATCTCGCGCACGGCACCGACGCGCTGTTCGCGGTCTGCCAGTCGAGCGAGATGCAGTTCCTGAGCCTCGCCGAACGCGCGGTGCTCGCGCGCTTCGTCGTCGAGCGGGTCGCAGGGCGCGTGCCCGTCGTCGCGTCGGGGCATGTCAGCGACAGCCTGGATGCGCAGGTCGCGGAATTGCGCGCGGCGGCGGAATCGGGCGCGCAGGGCGTCGTGCTCGTGACCAACCGGCTCGATCCGGAGCGCAAGGGCAGTGCGGCGCTGCTCGGCAACCTGCGCGCGCTGCTCGCGCAGCTGCCGTCGGACTTGCCGCTCGGGCTCTACGAGTGCCCGGCGCCTTATCGCCGGCTGCTGTCCGACGACGAATTGCGCGCGTGCATCGATACCGGCCGCTTCGTGATGCTCAAGGACGTGAGCTGCGACCTGGCGACGGTGAAGCGGCGCGTCGCGCTCGCGGCGGGTTCGCCGCTGAAGATCCTGAATGCGAACGCCGCGATCGCGTGGGACGCGATGAAGGCGGGTTCGGCCGGATTCAACGGCGTGTTCACCAACTTCCATCCCGATCTCTACCGGTGGCTGCGTACGCAGGGCGAGTCCGATCCGGCGCTGGCCGAGGAACTGTCGACGTTCCTGGTCGTCGCGGCGGTGTCGGAAGCGCTCGGCTATCCGGCGCTGGCGAAGCTGTATCACCAGCGGATCGGCACGTTCGCGTCGATCCGTTGTCGAGCGATCGACTACGACATCCGCGAGCGGTTCTGGGCGCTGGATGCCGTGCTCGACAAGATCACGGCCGGCACCGGGCATTTCCGGCGGCGGATCGCGGCGCGTGAATCCCGCGTATGAAATGGAACGGGGCGCCGCATCGCGTGGCGCCCCGTTCCGATTCATCGACAAAAAAGCGCCGCACGAAGCGGCGCCTTGCGGCATTACATGTTCGGGTAATTCGGCCCGCCACCGCCTTCCGGCGTGACCCACACGATGTTCTGCGTCGGGTCCTTGATGTCGCAGGTCTTGCAGTGCACGCAGTTCTGCGCGTTGATCACCAGGCGGTCGCTGCCGTCGTCGTTCTTCACGAACTCGTACACCGCCGCCGGGCAGAACCGCCCCTCCGGCCCCGCATATGTGCGCAGGTTCACGTTCACCGGCACGTTCGCATCCTTCAGCGTCAGGTGCGCCGGCTGGTTCTCCTCGTGGTTCGTGTTCGAGATGAACACCGACGACAGCCGGTCGAACGTCAGCTTGCCGTCCGGCTTCGGGTATTCGATCGGCTCGCACTGCGACGCCGGCTTCAGCGTCTCGTGGTCCGCATGCTTGTGATGCAGCGTCCACGGCACGTTGCCGCCCATCACTTTCTGCTCGAGGCCGACCATCAGCGTGCCGAGGTACAGCCCCTTCGCCATCCACTGCTTGAAGTTGCGCGCGCGGTACAGCTCGTTGTACAGCCACGACTGCTTGAACGCATCCGGGTACGCGTTCAGCTCGTCGCCCTGGCGGCCGGCCTGCACCGCGTCGAACGCCGCGTCCGCCGCCAGCATGCCGGTCTTGATCGCCGCGTGGCTGCCCTTGATGCGCGACGCGTTCAGGAAGCCCGCGTCGTCGCCGATCAGCGCGCCGCCCGGGAACACCGTCTTCGGCAGCGACAGCAGCCCGCCTGCCGTGATCGCGCGCGCGCCGTACGACACGCGCTTGCCGCCTTCGAGGAACGCGCGGATCGACGGGTGCGTCTTGTAGCGCTGGAATTCCTCGAACGGCGACAGGTACGGGTTCGTGTAGCCGAGGCCCACCACGAAGCCGACCACGACCTGGTTGTTGTCCATGTGGTACAGGAACGAGCCGCCGTAGGTGTCCGACTTCAGCGGCCAGCCGGCGGTGTGGATCACGAGGCCCGGCTTGTGCTTGGCCGGATCGATTTCCCACAGCTCCTTGATGCCGATCCCGTAGGCCTGCGGATCCGCGTTCGCGTCGAGCTTGAACGTCGAGATCAGCTGGCGGCCGAGGTGGCCGCGGCAGCCTTCGGCGAACAGCGTGTACTTCGCGTGCAGCTCCATGCCGAGCTGGAAGTTCTCGGTCGGCTCGCCGTCCTTGCCCACGCCCATGTTGCCGGTCGCGACGCCCTTCACCGAGCCGTCGTCGTTGTAGAGGATCTCGGCGGCCGGGAAGCCCGGGAAGATCTCGACGCCCAGCGCCTCGGCCTGCGTGCCGAGCCAGCGCGTGACGTTGCCCAGCGAGATCACGTAGTTTCCGTGGTTCTTGAAGTTCTCCGGCAGCGCCCAGTTCGGCGTCTGCATCGCGCTCTTCTCGGACAGGAACAGGAAGCGGTCTTCCGTCACCTCGACGGTGAGCGGGGCGCCCTGTTCCTTCCAGTCGGGGAACAGCTCGGTGATCGCGCGCGGGTCCATCACCGCGCCCGACAGGATGTGCGCGCCGATCTCGGAACCCTTCTCGAGCACGCACACGCCGATCTCGGTGCCTTTCTCGGCAGCCAGCTGCTTGAGCCGGATCGCGGCGGACAGCCCGGCCGGGCCGCCACCGACGATCACGACGTCGTATTCCATCGATTCGCGCGGGCCGTATTGCTCGATGAGGCTTGCGGGGGTCATTGGCGTTCCTCTAACCGTTAGAATGCTTTTATTCGGGAGCGTATTGTCTGCGAAACAAAACGCTTGCCGCAACAGAATGCGGGTAGATTAGCACGATCGTTCTATTTTCATGCTAGGGTAATGCCGCATCGGCCAGGCCGTTCGCGGCGGTGAAACGACTTCGAAAGGGGATGCGCAATGGGTCGGTCGATCAATCTGGAAGGCAAGGTCGCGCTGGTGACGGGCGCTTCGAGCGGGCTTGGCCAGCGCTTTGCGCAGGTGCTGTCGCAGGCGGGCGCGAAGGTCGTGTTGGCGAGCCGGCGCGTCGAGCGGCTCAAGGAGCTGCGCGCGGAGATCGAGGCGACGGGCGGCGCGGCGCACGTGGTGTCGCTCGACGTCACGGACGTCCAGAGCATCAAGGCAGCCGTCGCGCATGCCGAAACGGAAGCCGGTACCATCGACATCCTCGTGAACAATTCGGGCGTATCGACGATGCAGAAGCTCGTCGACGTGACACCGTCCGATTTCGAGTTCGTGTTCGACACGAACACGCGCGGCGCGTTTTTCGTCGCGCAGGAAGTCGCGAAGCGGATGATGATGCGCACCAACGGCAACGGCAAGCCGCCGTACCGGATCATCAACATTGCATCGGTGGCCGGCCTGCGCGTGTTCCCGCAGACCGGGCTGTACGCGATGAGCAAGGCCGCGGTCGTGCACATGACGCGCGCGATGGCGCTCGAATGGGGGCGCCACGGCATCAACGTGAACGCGATCTGTCCGGGCTATATCGATACGGAAATCAATCATTACCTGTGGGAAACCGAGCAAGGGCAGAAGCTGCAGTCGATGCTGCCGCGCCGGCGCGTCGGCAAGCCGCAGGATCTCGACGGGCTGTTGTTGCTGCTCGCGGCCGACGAGTCGCAGTTCATCAACGGCTCGATTATCTCCGCGGACGACGGCTTCGGCCTCGCCTGACCGGATGACCTTGAGCAACAAAGCAACGAAGAAGGCTGTAATGAGTGACTACACCCCCGTTTTTGAGATGTCGATGCCGATCCGCTGGGGCGACATGGATGCGTTCGGACACGTGAACAACACGGTCTATTTCCGTTACATGGAGCAGGTGCGGATCTCCTGGTTCGAGACGCTCGGCATCGCGGGCGGCAATGGCGAGGGGCAGGGGCCGGTCATCGTCACCGCGTCGATGGAGTTTCTCAAGCAGCTGCACTATCCGGGCGACGTGATCGCGAAGATGACGGCCGCGCAGCCGGGGCGCAGCAGCTTCGACACCGGCTTCGAGCTGACCCGCGCGGACGATCCGGAGCACGTCTATGCGCGCGGCCACGCGCGCTGCGTCTGGGTCGACTACGCGCTCGGCAAGTCCACGCCGCTGCCGCAGGTGCTGCGCGACACGATCGAGCGCGCGCTTACCGCGAAGATCGACTGAAGGCCTGGAACCGGCGCCATTTTCGCTCGACAGCATCGGCCGCTTCCAGCGGCCGATGTGCTTTCAGGCGTTCAGCGCCGCCCCGTTCAATGGCCGAGCAGGCGCTGCAGCAGCTCCGCCGTGTTTCCCGTTCCGTACTTGCGCATCAGCCGCGCGCGATAGATGTCGACCGTGCGCGAGCTGATGTCGAGCACGCGGCCGATCTGCTTGCTGGTCTTGCCGGTCGCGAGCTGCGCGGCGATCTCGCGCTCGCGCGGCGTCAGCTCGACGGCGACCCGGCGCGTCGCGCTCAGGTCCTCGAAGGTCCACACGCCGGCCGCGAGCGGCGCGGTGCGGTCGAGCGCGCGGCCCGTCACGTGGCACCAGAACAGCTCGCCATCCGCGCGCTTCATGATCCGGTCGTCCGCATAGGTGCCGTTCGCGGCCATCCCGCGCGAAATGCGCTCGCCGATCCGCTGGAATTCGTCCGGCGACGGGTAGAGCACCTCGTAGGACTGGCCGATCAGGTCGGCGCGCGCGCAGCGGAAGATCGCGGCGACCGCGTCGTTGCAATCCTCGATCACGCGGTCGCGCGACATGACGAGGCCGATCGGCGCGAGATGGAAGGCGGTCTGGTAATCGAGAGCAGGCATGGACGCGGGCGGGCAATGGCAAATGCTTATGTATTCTTGCGTATTGTGCCGCAACCGCGCCGCATCGTACCCTTTCAGGCATCTCGCGGCGCTTGCCGCGGCATAAAAAGAAGCGCGTCGTCACGGCAGGCTGCGCCCGCCATGCATAGAATGATGCGGCGGGCTTGCGGGCCACGCCGGCGCGCGAACCCGGTTTCGCTGGTTTCCATAGAGGAAGGGACACACTGATGAACAAAGTCTATCCAAGCGCGGCGGCCGCGCTGGAAGGGATCGTCCAGGACGGGCAGACCTTCGCGGTGGGCGGCTTCGGCCTGTGCGGCATTCCCGAGGCGCTGATCGCCGCGTTGCGCGATTCGGGCGTCAAGGGCATCACCTGCATCAGCAACAACGCGGGCGTCGACGGCTTCGGTCTCGGCCTGCTGCTGGAAACGCGCCAGATCAAGAAGATGATCTCGTCGTACGTCGGCGAAAACAAGGAATTCGAGCGCCAGTACCTGGCCGGCGAACTCGAGCTCGAGTTTACGCCGCAGGGCACGCTCGCCGAGAAGCTGCGCGCGGGCGGCGCGGGCATTCCGGCATTCTTCACCAACACCGGCTACGGCACCGTGATCGCCGAAGGCAAGGAAACGCGCCAGTTCGGCGATCGCCACTACGTGCTCGAGCCGTCGCTGACGGCCGACGTCGCGCTCGTGAAGGCATGGAAGGCCGACAAGTCGGGCAACCTGGTGTTCCGTCGCACCGCGCGCAACTTCAACCCGATGTGCGCGATGGCCGGCAAGATCACGGTCGCCGAGGTCGAGGAGATCGTCGAGAACGGCGAGCTCGATCCGGACCAGGTCCACACGCCGGGGATTTTCGTGCAGCGGCTCGTGCTGAACGCGACGCCCGAGAAACGCATCGAACAACGCGTCGTGCGCGCGAAAGGAGACTGAGATGGCTTGGAATCGTGACCAGATGGCCGCGCGCGCGGCGAAGGAACTGCAGGACGGCTTCTACGTGAACCTCGGCATCGGCCTGCCGACGCTCGTCGCGAACCACGTGCCGGAAGGCGTCGAGGTGTGGCTGCAATCCGAGAACGGCCTGCTCGGCATCGGCCCGTCGCCGACCGAGGACGAAGTGGACGCCGACCTGATCAATGCCGGCAAGCAGACCGTCACGACGCTGCCGGGTTCGTCGATCTTCTCGTCCGCCGATTCGTTCGCGATGATCCGCGGCGGTCACATCAACCTCGCGATCCTCGGTGCGATGCAGGTCAGCAAGAACGGCGACCTCGCGAACTGGATGATCCCGGGCAAGATGATCAAGGGCATGGGCGGCGCGATGGATCTCGTCGCCGGCGTGAAGCGCGTCGTGGTGCTGATGGAGCATGTCGCGAAGGGCGACCAGCACAAGATCCTCGACGCATGCAACCTGCCGCTGACGGGCGTCGGCGTGGTCGACCTGATCATCACCGATCTCGGCGTGATCGAAGTGACGCCGGACGGCCTGAAGGTTCTCGAACTCGCCGACGGCGTGAGCGTCGACGAGATCCAGGCGAAGACCGGCGCACCGCTCGACGTCAGCGCGGTCGCCTGAGCGTCAGCGCCTCGCGCGCAGCCTGTGACGCCCCGCATTCCGGATGGAATGCGGGGCGTTCGTCATTCTGGCGGGTGTCACGCGATTGCGCCGCCGCCGTCGACCAGCACGGTCGAGCCGGTGGCGTAGGGCGTCGACGCCAGGTAGACGATCGCGTTCGCGATGTCTTCCGGCTGCCCGACGCGTCGGGCGGGCAGCCGCTGCGCGGCACCGGCAAACAGCGCGTCGCGCGTGTCGGGCGCAAGCCGGTTCCATAGCGGGGTGGCGATCAGCCCTGGTGACACGGTGTTCACGCTCACCGGCGCCAGTTCGAGCGCGAGGCCGCGCGCGAGCGCCTCGAGCGCCGCGTTGATCGCGCCCTGCAGCACGGACGACGCGCTCGGCCTCACGCTGAGGAAACCCGAGACGAACGTCAGCGAGCCGCCCGGCGCGATGTCGATCGCACGCGCGATCCGATACGCGCCCCAGAACTTGCTGTCCATCGCGGCCTGCGCGTCGTCGAGCGGGAGCGCCCTGACGGGGCCGGACGCCGTCTGCGCGGCGGAGATCACGACGTGGTCGAACCGGCCGGCCCGCGCGCAGAATGCATCGACGGCCGCCGTATCGGTGATGTCCAGCGTCTCGCAACGCACCGGGCTGACGGATTCGGCCGCGACGGCGGCCGCCTTGCGCGGGTCGCGCGACGCGATCGTCACGATCGCGCCATGCCGCGCGAATGCCTGTGCGGCCGCGGCGCCGATACCGGAACTGCCGCCGACGACGAGGACTTTCGTGCCATTGAGTGAATCGTTCATGTTGTGGTCGACTGGATGCGGTGAAGGGAAGGTCAGATCGTTTCGGTTTCGCGCAGCGTCGACGGATTGCCCAGCGCGTAGCGGGCGATGTCGTCCTTGCGCATGAACGCCACGCCCGGATGCGAGCGCGCGTACTGCAGGAACGCGTCCCATGCGCGCACCATCTGCGGCGTGCCGCTGATCCGGTCGTGCGCACTGATCGACATCAGCCGGCGCCGCTGTCCGGCTTCCGCGTACAGCTGGTCGAAGTCGAGCTTGATCTGCTCGAGGAACATCGACGGCGAATAGTTGCGGCCCTCGATCAGCAGGATGTCGTTGTTGCGCAGCGTGTACGGCACGACCGCGAAGTCGCGTCCGTTGACCGCCTCGATGAACGGCTCGTCGCGGCTGACGTCGTCGATGTGATAGACGTAGCCGAGTTCCTGCAGCAGCGACAGCGTGTTCGGGCCGCGCCGCAACCAGTTGCAGTTGTAGCCGATCGGCCGCTGGCCGGTCGCGGCCTCCACCATGTCGCGCGCGTCGAGCAGGAAGCGCCGCTCGTCGTCGCGGCTCATCGCGAACTGCGCGCGCCAGCTCGGCCCGTGCGCCGAGGCCTCGTGGCCGCGCGCGACGATTTCGCGCGCCAGCTCGGGCCGGTGGCGCACCGCTTCGCCGATCATGTGCGACGTGACCTTCACGCCGTGACGGTCCCACAGGTCGAGCAGGCGCGGGATGCCTTCGCGGTACCCGTATGCGAACCAGGTGCCGGACGCGAGATCGGCGGGCACCGACGGCGGGAACGCGACCGGCGGAAACGGGCTGTCCGCGCCTTTGGGCGGCTGGCCGCCGGCTTCGAACTGCATCGAGATCGAAATCACGAGGCGGATGCCGTCGGGCCAGAACAAGCCTGCGCCCGATGCGGCGGAGGCCGCCGCTGCGGCGGTCGCGGCGCCGGCCGGTGTCGTGGCGGCGCCGAGCGCGAGGCCGGCGGCCAGGCCCATGCCGGCGCCGGTCTGGGCGAGGAACGTGCGGCGCGTGGGGCGGGAGGAGAAAGCGGGCTTCGTCATCGCGGTGCGCTCCTCAGCCGACGAGACCAAGCTGGCGCATCAGCGTCAGGTTGTCCTCGAGGTGCCAGTTCTCGGCGATGCGGCCGTGCGCGACCCGGTAAATGTCGGTCGCGATGAAATCGATGGCCTGTCCCTGGCCGGCCGTGCCGTTGAACGTTCCCGTGAAATGTCCGCGAAAGTGCAGGTGCACGACGACGCGATCGCCGGCGACGATCATCTGCTCGATGTCGCAATGCAGGTCCGGAATCGCCGCGCGCATCGTCCGGGACGCCGCGAGCGGGCCCGGCAGCCCCTGTTCGCGGCCGGCGGGCAGCGTGCGGTCGGTGAAGTCGGGCGCGAGCGCATCGCGGGCGAGCGCCGCGTCGCCGGTGTCCCAGAACGTGCCGTAGCGGCGCGCAGCCAGGATTTGCGCGCGTGCCTGCGCGGCGGGCAGGCCGGCGGCGACCGTCAGCGTGCGCGGCGCGGCGAGGTCGGCCGCTTGCGCGGCCATGGGGGGCAAGGCTGCCGCGATGAGCGCGGCGGTCAGCGTGCGGGCGGCCAGGCGGCCAACCGGGCGGAAAAGGGCGGGCATCGGATTCTCCAGTTCGTGACGACGCGTTGGATCAACGCATGACACGCATGGTAAGTTTCCGCTTTCGATGCAAATACGGGCAAAGTGCGAATGCATTCTTCGAAAATTGGAAAGAAATGTGGCGCAACGGGGTGGCGATGCTGATCGACGATCTCCCTTCGCTCGACACCTTCGCCCGCATCGTGTCGGCGGGCAGCCTGTCGGCGGCGGCGCGGGAGCTCGACCTGTCGCTGTCGGTGGTCAGCAAGCGGCTCGCGCAACTCGAAGCGCGGCTCGGCGTGCGCCTGCTGCATCGCACGACGCGGCAGCAGACGCTGACCGACGAGGGCGCGCTGTTCCACGCGCAGGTGCTGCGCATCCTCGCCGAAATCGATCAGGCCGAAGCGTTGATGCAGGATCGCCGCGGCACCGTGAGCGGTCTGCTGCGCGTGACCGCGCCGGGTGAGTTGGGCCGCCTGCGGATCGCGCCGCTCGTTGCCGAGTTCCAGCGGCGGCATCCGCAGGTGACCGTGCAACTGTGGCTCACCGATACGATCGTCGATTTGCTCGCGCACGAGATCGACGTTGCCGTGCGGATCGGCAGCCTGGCCGACTCGTCGATGATCGCGCGCGAGCTTGCGCCGAACCGCCGCGTGCTGTGCGCGTCTCCCGCGTATGTCGCCGAGCATGGCGCGCCGGCGCATCCGGGGGAACTGCGCCGGCATCGCTGCATCGTGCTGGGCGAGCAGGCGCGGGCCGAGTGGCGGTTCGACGGCGCGGACGGCGCGATCGGAATCGAGGTGAGCGCGGCGCTGCTGACGAACGACGGCGGCGCCGCACGCATGCTGGCGCTCGAAGGCTCGGGCATCGCGCTGAAGTCGATCTGGGACGTCGGCCCCGATCTCGATGCCGGGCGGCTCGTGCGGATCCTGCCCGGATATGCGGCGCCGGCCGCGCCGCTGCACGCGGTGTATCCGGGCGGCCGGCACCTTGCGCTGCGCGTACGCACGTTCATCGACTTCGTGCGGGAGCGGCTGCAGGCCGCGTGGTGCTGGGGCGACGGCTGATGCGCGTTGCCTGCGGCGCGGGCTCGAGCGATCTCGTCAGCGGGCGGGCGACGGCTCGCCGGCGTGCAAGCGGCGCGGCTTGACCGGCTTGCGCGAATCCCGCGTTCGAAAGGGAAAGTGGATCAGGAGAGGTCACGTGCGCACGGCAAATCGATGCGGGCGCAACGAACGCGTCGCGGAACGCCCAACGTCAGGCACGGCGCCGTGCCGGATGCGTCACACGCCGACCCGCAACGATGCGACGGTGCACCCGGCGCCGGGCGCACCGTCGTCAGGCGTGCCGAGCTGCAGTGCATGAAACAGGAAGTGCTGCAGCGTTGCCGCCGCCGACGTGTGATCGCCGGCGTCCGCGTGGCTGAACAGGCCGAAATCCGCGGCGGGCGGCACGGGGAGCCCGGCGGCTTGCGGATCGAGCGCGCGCATCGTGTCGCGGCGCACGTTCCAGTCGAGCAGCACCGCGATGCCGAGGCCCGCCTCGACCGCCGACTGGATCGCGGACAGGCTCGTGCTCGTGCAGACGACGCGCCATGCGAGGCCCGCTTCACGCAGCGTCGCGAACAGTTTTTCCTGCCACGGGCAGGTGCCGCCGAACGCAACGATCGGCAGCGGCTCGCCGCGCGGGAGCGCGCCCTGCGTACGCGCGGCGGCCCATTGCAGCGGATGCCGCCACGTGGCGAGCGGCTCGGCCCGGATCAGCGCGGGGTCGCCGATCGCGAAGTCGAGCGCATCGGTCGCGAGTCGCCGCGACAGCGCGGGGCTCGCATCGACGACGATCTCGAGCGCGACGTTCGGAAACGACGCCGCGAACTGCCGCAATGCATGCGGCAGATGGCCCACGGCGATGTCCTCGAGAATGCCGAGCCGAACGGTGCCCGAGACGTCGCCCGCGTCGAGCGCGGCGCGCGCGACGAGCCCGATGTCGAGCAGCTTGTGCGCATAGGGCAGCAGCACGCTGCCTGCCGCCGTCAGCGTCACGCCGCGCGGCGAGCGTTCGAGCAGGCGCTGGCCGACTTCGTCCTCGAGCCGGCGCAGTGCCATGCTGACGGCAGCCTGCGTGCGATGCAGCACCGTTGCCGCGTCGCTGATGCTGCCGGTTTCGACCACCGTGACGAACGTGCGCAGCAGCGTGCTGTCGAGATCGCGGACCATCAATTTTCCTGATGCGGACATAAGAATTATCAGCTTATACCAGGTGTTCGACCGCGGTTAGCATCGTCGTGTCATCCATTTGGAGCGGTTGAATGAGCGAGGAGTTGAGTACGGCACGACCGGATGGCGCCGAGCGCGCGTCTGCGTCGTTCGCGAGTGCGGTCGCGCCGCTGCTTGCCGTTGCGTCGATGTGCAGTGTGCAACTCGGCGCCGCGCTGTCGCGGCCGGCGACGATCGAGTACGGCACGGTCAGCACGACCTGGCTGCGGCTCTGCTTCGCCGCGCTCGCGCTCGCGATCGTCGTGCGGCCGCCACTCCATACGTATTCCCGGCAACGCTGGATTGCCGCGATCGCGCTCGGCAGTGCGATGGCCGCGATGACGCTGTGTTTTTTCGCGGCGGTACGCCGCGTGCCGCTCGGGCTCGCGGTGGCGATCAACTTCCTCGGGCCGCTGGCGGTCGCCACGTTCGGCGTGCGCAAGCCGACGATGCTGGCATGGCCGGCGCTTGCGCTCGCGGGCGTGCTGCTGCTGGCGCGGCAGGACGGCATGTGGGTCGCGGAGCCCGCCGCGCTGATCTTTCCGATCGGCTCGGCGCTCGGCTGGGCCGCGTACATCCTGCTGATGAAGCGCGTCGGCACGCTGTTCGACGGATTGCAGGGGCTCTCCACGTCGCTGATCGTGGCCGCGCTCGTGACGACGCCGTTCGGGCTCGCGCAAAGCGGCGGCCATCTGCCGGCCGGGCAGCTGATCGATGCCGCGTACCTGGCGGTGCTGGTTCCGCTGTTCCCGTACGTGCTCGAGCTGATCGCGCTGCGGCGGATGAGCACGTCGGCATTCGGCATCCTGATGAGCGCCGAGCCCGCGATCGCGGCGGCGATCGGTTTCGTCGTGCTCGCGCAGCCGATGAGCGCGCTGCAGATCGCCGGCACGCTGTGCGTGGTCGGCGCGAGCATCGGCGCGGTCTTGCAAAAATAGGCCGGGCGCTCCCGGCCACGGCATGTGGGCGCAGGGCGGCGCGTTCGCGACGCCGTGCCTGCCGCCCCCCGATCCTCCCATTTCATCGAGTGTGTTGATCCGGACCGCGGCTATCCGCCCTGGCCGGCGAGCCGTTTCCCTTTGGTTTTCCCTTGACCCGGAGATGAAAGATGGCAGGCAACGATCGCGGGCGTTCCGAGCAAGTCGCCGCGCGGGCGATTCAGCAACTGTTCGCCGCGTCACCGGACACCGCGGCGTTTCATCGCGGCGAGTGGCTTGACCGCGAGTACTATCGCCGGCACTTCGTCGAGACGGTGCTGCGGATCCGTCTCAACAACGAAGTCGACGCGTTCGCGCTCTACAAGATCGGCTTCAAGGACAACGCGCTCGCACAGATTCTCGCGGAGTATCTCTCCGGGAAGTGCGGGCGCGAAGGCCTGTTTCTGCGCGCTATCGGGAAATTCGGCCTGACGGTCGCGCAAGTCGACGGCATCGCGCCGTTCCACAGCACCGACAAGCTGATCGGCTACCTGTACCTGAGCACCGCTCGTGACGGCCCGCTGCCGGCGATGGTGTGGAACGGGTTCGTCGAATGGTATTCGGACCGCTACGGCAAGACGATCGCCGAGGCGGCCGCGCGCGCATTCGGCCACAATCTCGTGAACGGCTCGCCCGGGCACATCCAGTGCGACGACTCGCACGATCACGACGGTCTGACGTGGGTCGCCATGCAGCGGGCAATCAACGGCTGGGGCGGGATCGACAAGGCGCAGGCGCATCTGCGCCACTTCGTCGGGCTGATCGGCGAATACTTCGACGAACTGCGTGCGACGACCATTGCGCAACCTGAGGCCACAGCGTCTGGCCGACGCCGGGCTTGCCGTACCGCGCTTCGCGCGGATCACGGATTTGCGCGACGTCGCCGCGGCGGCGTCGCAGGTCGGTTTTCCCGCTGTGTGGAGGCCCGTTGACGGCTGCGGCGGCCAGCGCGTGAAGCGCGTCGATTCGCTGCGCGAATTGCGCGACGCGGATTCGACGGCAAGGGCGGCTACGACCCGATTCTCGCGCGGTTCCGTTATCGCGGCGCATCGGAGGACGAGATCGCCGAGGCGATCGGCACGACGCTGCGAGACTTCCGCTACACGCTGGCCGACGTCGCCGCACCCGGCCGCCCGGGCCGGCCGCGCGGTCGATTGACGGAGTTGCCGTTCGCGACGGCGTAGGCCGCGCGCGGCGGGCGGCGAGACGCCCGCTGATCCGGAACGGGTTTACAATCGGTCGCATCCCCGCCCGCCTGCGCGGGCCGGGTGCCATGCATGCCATCGCGCCGCACCGTACCGTTCGACAGGATGCCTCCGATGCCCACCCCCTCCGTAAACTCCCCGATTCCTCGCCAGCGGCGCGTGCAGTGTGCGAGCGCTGCCGGCCTTCACCACGTCGCCTATACCGAATGGGGGGACCCCGCCAATCCGCGCGTGCTGGTCTGCGTGCACGGCCTGACGCGTTCCGGGCGCGATTTCGACCGGCTCGCCGCGGCGCTCGCCGATACGTATCGCGTGGTCTGCCCCGACGTCGTCGGGCGCGGCCGGTCCGACTGGCTCGCGGATCCGCGGCTCTATGCGATTCCGCAATTCGTGGCCGACATGGTCACGCTGATCGCGCGGCTCGACGTCGAGTCGGTCGACTGGTTCGGCACCTCGATGGGCGGCCTGATCGGCATGGCGCTCGCGGGTCTGCCCGGCTCGCCGGTGCGCCGGATGATCATCAACGACGTCGGCCCGCGCATCGAGCCCGATTCGCTGACGCGCATCGGCGAGTATCTCGGCGTGCAACCGCGCTTCGAGACCGAGCAGGAGGGCATCGACTACCTGACGTCGCTGTCGCTGCCGTTCGGCGCGTTGACCGGCGACGCGTGGCGCGAGATCAACGGGCCGTTGCTGCGCGAGCTGCCCGAGGGCGGCTGGACGATGCGCTACGATCCGCGCATCGCCGAACCGTTCAAGGCGACGACGCCCGAACTGGCGGCGCTCGGCGAGGCCGCATTGTGGCGCGCGATCGAGACGACGGAGGCGTCGCTGCTCGTCGTGCGCGGCGAGACTTCCGACCTGCTGTCGCGCGAGACGGTGGCCGAGATGGTGGCGCGCGGGCGGCACGTGACGCAGGCCGAGATTTCGGGTGCCGGCCACGCGCCGGCGTTCATCAGCGCCGACCAGATTGCGCTCGCGCGCCGGTTTTTCGTCGAAACCGACGCATAAACGCGTCATAATATGCGGTTCGGCGGCACGCGGGCCGCGTGGCCGCCCGATTCTTCACCCATTCACGACCGGGGCATTCCATGGCAGTCATTCGTCACCACGTCGGGGCTCGTCTCTCCGAAACCGCGATCCACAACGGTACCGTGTATCTGGCCGGCCAGATCGCCGAAGACACCACGCAGGACATCAAGGGCCAGACGCGCGAAGTGCTGGGCCATATCGACCGCCTGCTCGCCGAAGCGAACAGCGACAAGGCGCACCTGCTGTCGGTACAGATCTACATTTCGGACCTGGCGAACTTCGAAGGCATGAACGCGGAGTGGGATGCGTGGGTCGCGCAGGGCAACACGCCGCCGCGCGCCACCGTCGAGGCGAAGCTCGCGGATCCGGCGCTGCTCGTCGAGATCGTCGTCGTCGCCGCCCAGCGGAGCTGAGCGTCGCCCGACGATGACCGCATTCCGCCAGTCCGAGCGATGACCGAGCCCGTTTCCGCTTCCCCCGCCGCGGCGCCGTCGTTCGACGACGTGCTCGCGTTCGTGCGCGAGCACGCGGGCGACGCGCGCCTGTCGTCCGGCGAGCTGCTCGCCGATCATGCGGCCGGCACGGCAGCGATCATGGGCAAGCTGAACGTCGATCCGCCTGCCGTGCAGGCGGCGGCGCTGTTCGCGCTGACGCCGCACCTGAACGACCCCGAGCGCGAACTGGCCGGGCGCTTCGGCGACGAGGTCGCGCGCCTCGTGTCCGACGTGCGCAAGCTGCTGCGGCTCGGCACGGTCAGCCTGCGCGCCGCGCAGAACGCGGTGCCCGAGACCGGGCGCGATGCGGCGGCCGAGCGCCGCGCGCAGATCGAGGCGCTGCGCAAGATGCTGCTCGCGTTTGCGCAGGATATCCGCGTGGTGCTGATCCGGCTTGCGTCGCGGCTGCAGTCGCTGCGCTATTACGCGGCGGCGAAGGTCGATCCGCCGCCGGACGTCGCGCGCGAAACGCTCGAGATCTACGCGCCGCTCGCGAACCGTCTCGGTATCTGGCAGTTGAAGTGGGAGCTCGAGGATCTGGCGTTCCGCTTCGAGGATCCGGTCACGTACAAGCGGATCGCGAAGCTGCTCGACGAGAAGCGCATCGAGCGCGAGGCGTACGTCGCGGAGGCGATCGAGCGCCTGCAGCGCGAGCTGGCCGCCGCGCACATCCAGGCGGAAGTGAGCGGCCGGCCGAAGCACATCTACAGCATCTGGCGCAAGATGCGCGGCAAGGAGCTCGATTTCGCCGAGCTCTACGACGTACGCGCGTTCCGCGTGATCGTGCCGGACATCAAGGATTGCTACACGGTGCTCGGCATCGTGCATCACCTGTGGCAGCCGGTGCCGAAGGAGTTCGACGACTACATCTCGCGTCCGAAACCGAACGGCTACAAGTCGCTGCACACGGTCGTGATCGGCGACGACGGGCGCGCGTTCGAAGTGCAGATCCGCACGCAGGAGATGCACGGCTTCGCGGAATACGGCGTCGCCGCGCACTGGCGCTACAAGGAGGCGGGCGCGCGCGGTTATGGCGGCCAGTTCTCCGCGAGCGACAAGTACGACGAGAAGATCGCCTGGCTGCGCCAGCTGCTCGCGTGGAAGGACGACGTCGAGGACGGCGGCGCGTCGGGCGGCAAGGCGTGGGCGCAGCTGCGCGAAACCACGCTCGACGACGATCACATCTACGTGTTGACGCCACAGGCACGCGTGATCGCGCTGCCGCTGGGCGCGACGCCGCTGGATTTCGCCTATCACCTGCACAGCGAGCTCGGCCACCGTTGCCGCGGCGCGCGTGTCGACGGCGCGATGGTGCCGCTCAATACGGCGCTCGCGAACGGCCAGACGGTCGAGATCGTCGCGATGAAGGAGGGCGGGCCGTCGCGCGACTGGCTGAATCCGCAGCTCGGCTTCCTGAAGAGCTCGCGCGCACGGCAGAAGGTGCGTGCGTGGTTCAACTCGATCGAGCAGGAAGAGAACATCGCGCACGGCCGCGCGCTCGTCGAAAAGACGCTGCAGCGCGAAGGCAAGACGTCGGTCAATCTCGACAACCTGGCCGCGAAGCTCGGCTTCAAGTCGCCGGATGAGCTGTTCTCGGTCGTCGGCAAGGAAGAGTTCAGCCTGCGCAACATCGAGCACGCGCTGTCCGATGCGCCGCCGCCGGAACCGGCGCCCGAGGCGCCGGCCGATTTCGAGAAGCGCAGCAGCGGCGCGAGCGTCGCGCACGGCGCGTCGACCGGCGTGCTGGTGGTCGGCGTCGACGCGCTGCTGACGCAGCTCGCGCGCTGCTGCCGGCCTGCGCCGCCCGATGTGATCAGCGGGTTCGTCACGCGCGGCAAGGGGATGTCGATCCATCGCAGCGATTGCCCGACGTTTCGCCGGATGGCGGAGCGCGCGCCCGAGCGCGTGCTGCAGACCACCTGGTCGGCCGACGTGCTGGGCGGCCGCGGCGCATCGGTGTATCCGGTCGACCTGATGATCGAGGCGAGCGACCGGCAGGGGCTGCTGCGCGACATTTCGGAAGTGTTCGCGCGCGAGAAGATGAACGTCGTCGGCGTGAAGACGCAAAGCCGCCGCAATGCGGCATTCATGCAGTTCACGGTCGAGGTGTCTAATTCGGCGCAGGTGCAGCGCGCGTGCACGTTGCTGGGCGAGGTGCAGGGCGTGGTGCGGGCCGGGCGGAAGGCGTGACGCCGAGGGCTGGGCTGGAATAATTTTGCTGCAGACGCATAAAAGCCCTTGCCAAG
Source organism: Burkholderia sp. SRS-46 (assembly GCF_004343775.1). GTDB lineage: Bacteria > Pseudomonadota > Gammaproteobacteria > Burkholderiales > Burkholderiaceae > Burkholderia. The sequence continues at coordinate 874,508 of NZ_PTXL01000001.1, forward strand.
GGCGTGGCGGCTTCTTATAATCTCACTTCTTTAGGCTCGTAGCTCAGCTGGTTAGAGCACCACCTTGACATGGTGGGGGTCGTTGGTTCGAGTCCAATCGAGCCTACCAACGAATTGAGAATGCTTGGTTACCAGGCGTTCGATGCAGTAAATAGCTCAACGCGAACAAGGCGAATACGGTTATGACACCGCGAACGTTGACCGAAACCTTTTCGGAACGACGCTAGTCGAGGAACGTTTTCGCCCTTTCAGTCTGAGTGAAGTATCGAATGCGGCCCCTCGAAAGCGGGGCCGCATTTTTTTTGTCGCGAAAATTTCGCGCGATGACTTTCATCGCGTACCTGGTCTGCCGCCCACTGTCGGCATCACGGAGATTGCTATGGTTTCGATACGCTTGCCTGACGGCTCAGTTCGACAATACGAGCATCCGGTGACAGTCGCCGAAGTGGCGGCCTCGATCGGTCCCGGTCTCGCAAAGGCTGCGCTTGGTGGCAAGCTCGACGGCGAACTCGTGGATACGTCCGCCGTGATCGACCGCGACGCATCGCTCGCGATCGTCACCGACAAGGACGCCGACGGCCTCGACATCATCCGTCACTCGACGGCGCACTTGCTCGCGTACGCGGTCAAGGAGCTGTACCCCGACGCGCAGGTGACGATCGGGCCGGTGATCGACAACGGCTTCTACTACGACTTCGCCTATCACCGTCCGTTTACGCCGGAAGATCTGGAAAAGATCGAAAAGCGCATGCAGGAGCTCGTGAAGAAGGACGAGCAGGTGACGCGGCGCGTCGTGTCGCGCGACGAGGCTGCCGGGTACTTCCGCAGCATCGGCGAGAAATACAAGGCCGAGATCATCGAGTCGATCCCGCAAAGCGACGAGATCAAGCTGTACTCGCACGGCGGCTTCACGGACTTGTGCCGCGGCCCGCACGTGCCGTCGACGGGCAAGCTGAAGGTCTTCAAGCTGATGAAGGTCGCGGGCGCCTACTGGCGCGGCGATTCGAAGAACGAGCAGCTGCAGCGCATCTACGGCACGGCCTGGACGAAGAAGGAAGACCAGGAGCAGTACCTGCACATGCTCGAGGAAGCGGAAAAGCGCGACCACCGCAAGCTCGGCAAGCAGCTCGACCTGTTCCACATGCAGGAAGAGTCGCCGGGCATGGTGTTCTGGCATCCGAAGGGCTGGGCGCTGTGGCAGCAGGTCGAGCAGTATATGCGCCGTCGCGTGAACGACGCCGGCTATCTCGAGATCAAGACGCCGATGATCATGGACCGCTCCCTGTGGGAAGCGTCCGGCCACTGGCAGAACTACCGCGAGAACATGTTCACGACGGAGTCGGAGAAGCGCGACTACGCGATCAAGCCGATGAACTGCCCGGGGCACGTCCAGGTGTTCAAGCACGGCCTGCGCTCGTACCGCGACCTGCCGCTGCGTTACGCGGAATTCGGCTCGTGCCACCGCAACGAGGCGTCGGGCGCGCTGCACGGCCTGATGCGCGTGCGCGGCTTCGTGCAGGACGATGCACACATCTTCTGTACGGAAGAGCAGTTCATCTCGGAATCGATCGCGTTCAACACGCTGGCAATGAGCGTGTACAAGGATTTCGGTTTCGATCACATCGACATCAAGCTGTCGCTGCGCCCCGACCAGCGCGCGGGCACGGACGAGACGTGGGATCGCGCCGAGCAGGGCCTGCGCGACGCGCTGACGGCCTGTGGCCTCACGTGGGAAGAATTGCCGGGTGAAGGCGCGTTCTACGGCCCGAAGATCGAGTACCACATCAAGGACGCGCTTGGCCGTTCGTGGCAGTGCGGCACGCTGCAGCTCGACATGGTGCTGCCGGAGCGCCTCGGCGCCGAGTACGTCGCGGAAGACAACAGCCGCCGCCGGCCGGTCATGCTGCACCGTGCGATCGTCGGTTCGATGGAGCGTTTTCTCGGCATTCTGATCGAGCACCATGCTGGTGCAATGCCGGTCTGGCTCGCGCCGATGCAGGCTGTTGTGCTCAATATCGCCGAAAGTCAGGCCGAATATGCGCAATCTCTGGCCCAAACGTTGCAAAAACAAGGGGTTAGAGTGACGGCGGATTTGCGCAACGAGAAGATTAGCTATAAAATACGCGAGCACACGCTGGAAAAGGTGCCTTATCTCCTCGTCGTGGGCGATAAGGAGCGTGATGCGCAAACGGTAGCCGTGCGTGCCCGTGGCGGCGTCGATCTTGGCGTGATGCCGGTCGAAGCCTTCGTTGAGCGTCTGCAGGAAGACCTGCGCTCGTTCAAGTAACCGCCCTGGCAGCGCGGCTCGTTTTTTTAATTTTTAGAGGAAACGTAACATCGCTACTGATAAGTCGTCGCATCGCATCAACGGTGAAATTTCTGCGCCGGAAGTGCGTCTGGTCGGGATCGAGAACGAACCGCTCGGTATCGTAAAACTCGCTGATGCTTTCCGTAAATCGGAAGAGCTGGATGTTGACCTGGTGGAAATCGCGCCGCAAGCGGTTCCCCCGGTCTGCCGTCTGATGGATTACGGCAAGTTCAAGTATCAGGAGTCCAAGAAGCAGCACGAAGCGAAGCTGAAGCAGAAGGTCATCCAGGTCAAGGAAGTCAAGTTCCGCCCGGGTACCGATGACGGGGATTACAACGTCAAGCTCCGCAATCTCGTGCGCTTCCTCGAAGAGGGCGACAAGACGAAGATCACGTTGCGTTTCCGCGGCCGCGAAATGGCTCACCAGGAAATCGGCATGCGGATGCTCGAGCGTCTGCGCACCGATCTCGAGGAAGTCGGCCAGGTCGAGCAGATGCCGAAGATGGAAGGGCGCCAGATGATCATGGTGCTCTCGCCGAAGAAAAAGAAGTAACGGGCCCGCGCGCTTGTCGCGCAGGTTCGGACGTGGTTCGGCGTGTTGCCCGGTCAGGGCGGCGCGCCAACAATGACGGCCGTTGCGAAAGCGGCGCGCCGTACACAAGTGGACTGGGTTTCGAAGGGCGGGTCAAGGGCGCAAGCCAACCGCACACCCATCGCCATCTAATAAACTGGAGTTGTTCGTCATGCCTAAGATGAAGACCAAGAAGAGCGCTGCAAAGCGCTTCGTGGTGCGTCCGGGCGGCACCGTCAAGCGCGGTCAAGCCTTCAAGCGTCACATCCTGACCAAGAAAACCACGAAGAACAAGCGTCACCTGCGCGGCGCAACGGCAGTTCATGATTCCGATCTGAACTCCGTCCGCGCGATGCTGCCGTTCGCGTAACCCCTCAACAGATACTCACAGGAGAGAAACATGCCTCGAGTCAAACGTGGGGTAACCGCACGGGCCCGTCACAAGAAGATCATCAACCTGGCCAAGGGTTATCGCGGCCGCCGCAATAACGTCTACCGCATCGCCAAGCAGGCGGTGATGCGCGCTGGCCAGTACGCGTACCGCGATCGCCGCAACAAGAAGCGTGTGTTCCGCGCACTGTGGATCACGCGTATCAACGCGGCAGTTCGCCAGCACGACATGACCTACAGCGTGTTCATCAACGGCCTGAAGAAGGCGTCGATCGAACTCGACCGTAAGGTTCTGGCCGACATGGCGGTGTTCGACAAGGCTGCTTTTGCTGCGATCGTCAAGCAGGTGAAAGCCGCCGTTGCAGCCTAATTGCGAAATTAGCACTGCGTGGTTAGTTGCAGCGATGTTCCGGTAGTTTCGGCCGCTGCAGCGAAAACGGGGCTCTTCCGAGCCCCTTTTTTGTTTGGCCGGGCGATTTTGCTCGCCGAAAACGAATGACGTTGGAAATGATGGGATCTATGGATCTGGACCAGATTGTCGCCGACGCGCAGCAGTCCTTCGAACAGGCTGCCGACATCACCACGCTCGAAAACGAGAAAGCCCGCTTCCTCGGCAAGTCGGGTGCGTTGACCGAGTTGCTGAAGGGCCTCGGCAAGCTCGATCCCGAAGCGCGCAAGACCGAAGGCGCGCGCATCAATGTCGCGAAACAGCAGGTGGAAGCCGCGCTGACCGCGCGCCGTCAGGCGCTGGCGGACGCGCTGCTGAACCAGCGTCTCGCCGCCGAGGCGATCGACGTCACGCTGCCGGGCCGCGGTGCCGGCGCGGGCAGCCTGCACCCGGTGATGAATACCTGGGAGCGCGTCGAACAGATTTTCCGCACGATCGGCTTCGACGTGGCCGACGGTCCCGAGATCGAGACCGACTGGTTCAACTTCACGTCGCTGAACAGCCCGGAGAACCATCCGGCGCGTTCGATGCAGGACACGTTCTACGTCGACGGCAAGGATGCCGACGGCCGGCCGCTGCTGCTGCGCACGCATACGAGCCCGATGCAGGTGCGTTATGCGCGCATGAACCGTCCGCCGATCAAGGTGATCGCGCCGGGCCGCACGTATCGCGTCGACAGCGATGCGACCCACTCGCCGATGTTCAATCAGGTCGAGGGGCTGTGGATCGACGAGAACATCAGCTTCGCCGACCTCAAGGGCGTCTACACCGACTTCCTCAAGAAATTCTTCGAGCGCGACGACATCCTCGTGCGCTTCCGTCCGTCGTATTTCCCGTTCACGGAACCGTCGGCCGAGATCGACATGATGTTCGAGCACGGCAAGAACGCCGGCAAGTGGCTCGAGATCTCCGGTTCGGGGCAGGTGCATCCGACCGTGATCCGCAACATGGGTCTCGATCCCGAGCGCTACATCGGCTTCGCGTTCGGCAGCGGCCTCGAGCGCCTGACGATGCTGCGCTACGGCGTCCAGGACCTGCGTCTGTTCTTCGAGAACGACCTGCGTTTCCTGCGCCAGTTCGCGTAACGCGGGCGTCGCGCCGACTTGTGCCCGTGCGCGCTTCGCAGCGAGCCGGGCGTCGATCCAACCTGTTTCGAACGTAGACATCCATGCAATTCCCTGAATCCTGGTTGAGAACCTTTGTCGATCCGCAGCTGACGACCGACGAGCTGTCGCACGCATTGACGATGGCGGGGCTCGAAGTCGAGTCGCTGAGCAAGGCTGCGCCGCCGACGTCGAAGATCGTGGTCGGGCGCGTGCTCGAAGTCGCCAAGCATCCGGATGCGGACAAGCTCAATGTCTGCCAGGTCGACGCCGGCACGGGCGCGACGCTGAACATCGTCTGCGGCGCGCCGAACGTCGCGCCGGGCATCAAGGTGCCGGTCGCGCTGGTCGGCGCCGAGCTGCCGCCCGCCGAAGAAGGCGGCAAGCCGTTCGCGATCAAGCTGTCGAAGCTGCGCGGCGTCGAGAGCCAGGGGATGCTGTGCTCGGCGCGCGAGCTGAAGCTGTCCGAAGACCACAGCGGCCTGCTGATCCTGCCGGAAGACACGCCGGTCGGCCAGGACATCCGCGACACGCTGAATCTCGACGACACGATCTTCGAAATCAAGCTGACGCCGAACAAGGCCGATTGCCTGTCGGTGTTCGGCATCGCGCGCGAGACGGCCGCGATCACCGGCGCACCGCTCACGCAGCTCGACATCCGCCCGGTGCGCGCGGAGCTCGACGAAACGCTGCCGGTGCGCATTGCCGCGCCGGACCTGTGCGGCCGCTTCTCGGGCCGCGTGATCCGCGGCGTGAACGCGCGCGCGAAGACCCCGCAATGGATGGTCGAGCGCCTCGAGCGTGCGGGCCAGCGCAGCGTGTCCGCGCTCGTCGACATCTCGAACTACGTGATGTTCGAGCTCGGCCGTCCGTCCCACGTGTTCGATCTGGACAAGATCCACGGCGGCATCGAAGTGCGCTGGGGCAAGCGCGGCGAATCGCTGAAGCTGCTGAACGGCAACACGGTCGAACTCGACGAGACGGTCGGCGTGATCGCCGACGATCATCAGGTCGAGAGCCTCGCGGGCATCATGGGCGGCGACAGCACGGCCGTCACGCTCGACACGACCAACATCTATCTCGAAGCCGCTTTCTGGTGGCCGGACAGCATCCGCGGCCGCGCGCGCAAGTACAACTTCTCGACGGACGCGGCACACCGCTTCGAGCGCGGCGTCGACTATGCGACGACCGTCGAGCACGTCGAGCGCATCACGCAGCTGATCCTCGAGATCTGCGGCGGCAAGGCGGGCCCGGTCGACGACCAGGCGGTCAACCTGCCGCAGCGCGCGCCGGTCAAGCTGCGCGTGTCGCGCGCGAACCGCATCATCGGCGTGAAGATCGACGCCGACGAGATCGCGAACATCTTCACGCGTCTCGGCCTGCCGTTCGAGCGCGATGAAGACACGTTCTCGGTCACGCCGCCGTCGCACCGCTTCGACATCGAGATCGAGGAAGACCTGATCGAGGAAGTGGCGCGCATCTACGGCTTCGAGAAGATTCCGGCGCGCCCGCCAGTCGCGACGAGCGAAATGCGCGCGACCAACGAGACGCAGCGCTCGATCCACGCGATTCGTCACGCGCTCGCGGCACGCGACTACGCGGAAACGGTGAACTTCAGCTTTGTCGACGCAGAGTGGGAAAGCGATTTCGCCGGCAACGACAAGCCGATCCGGCTGCTGAACCCGATCGCGAGCCAGCTGTCGGTGATGCGCACGACGCTGTTCGGCAGCCTGATCGCCGTGCTGCGCCACAACCTGAACCGTCGCGCCGACCGCGTGCGCGTGTTCGAGGCGGGCCGCGTGTTCCTGGCCGATGCGTCGGTCCCGGCCGGCGAACTGGCGGTGGCCGGCTACGCGCAGCCGAAGCGCGTCGGCGCGCTGGCCTACGGCCCGGCGCTCGACGAGCAGTGGGGCGCGCCGAGCCGCGCGGTCGATTTCTTCGACGTGAAGGGCGATCTCGAGGCGCTGCTCGCGCCGACGCCCGCGCGTTTCGTGAAGGCCGAGCATCCGGCACTCCATCCGGGCCGCAGCGCGCGCATCGAGGTGGACGGCCGCGCGGTCGGCTGGATCGGCGAGCTGCACCCGCGCCTGATGCAGAAATACGAGCTGCCGCATGCACCGGTGATGTTCGAGATCGATACCGACGCGCTCGTCGCGCGCGGGCTGCCGGCGCCGACCGACGTGTCGAAATTCCCGCCGGTGCGCCGCGACATCGCGGTCGTGGTCGATCAGGCGGTCGAGGTTCAGGCGCTGTTCGACGAAATGAAGAAGGCGCTGGCGGACGACGCCTGCCGATTCGTTCAGAAGGTTGTACTCTTCGACGAATTTCGTGCAAAATCAAATACTTCCGGTGGCCTTGCCGCGCACGAGAAGAGCCTTGCCTTCCGCGTGACGCTGCAGGACACGGCCGGCACGCTACAGGACGAGGTCGTCGATCAGGCGATCCAGACGCTTGTCGAGCGGATGGCTCGTGTAGGCGCGCGTTTGCGCGGCTAAGGAGCGGGTCCTGCCCGGGCGCGATATTGCCCGGGCGGCTTGTTCCCCATCGTGAGTTTTGATTTAACGCGCTGTATGGCAGATATGAACGACATGACCTCGAGTGAATTCGAAGCCCTCCTGACGGCGCAACGCAGCGCCCTGAACCGCGACGCTTCGGCGCCGGCGTCCACCGAGACGCCGACGCTGACGAAGGCGGAGCTGGCGGAGCTGCTGTTCGACAGCGTCGGGCTGAACAAGCGTGAAGCGAAGGACATGGTCGAGGCGTTCTTCGAAGTGATTCGCGACGCGCTCGAGAACGGCGAGAGCGTCAAGCTGTCGGGGTTCGGCAATTTCCAGCTGCGCGACAAGCCGCAGCGTCCCGGCCGCAATCCGAAGACGGGCGAGGCGATTCCGATCGCCGCGCGTCGAGTGGTAACCTTCCACGCGAGCCAGAAGCTGAAGGCGCTGGTCGAAAACGGCGCGGAGTCGAGCCCCGCGCGCTGACGCCCCCGCGCGGCCGCCGCGCACCTTTACCGACGGTTAACTGACGATGACCACGACGGTTGAGAAAGTCGTCTTGCCTCCGATTCCCGCGAAGCGCTACTTCACGATCGGCGAAGTCAGCGAACTGTGTGGCGTCAAGCCGCACGTGCTGCGCTACTGGGAACAGGAATTCACGCAGTTGCGGCCGGTAAAGCGGCGCGGCAATCGCCGGTACTATCAGCACCACGAGGTGCTGCTGATCCGGCGGATCCGCGAATTGCTGTACGAGCAGGGGTTCACGATCAACGGAGCCCGCAACAGGCTCGATTCGCCGGGCGGCGAGCGGGGCGCGGCGCCGTCGGAAGTCGAGCCCGAAGCCGCGGGGCCGGATGCGCGCGCAGCGGCGAGCCGGCCTGCGGCGACCGTCGATGTCACCGCGCTGCGGCAGGCGTTGCTCGACGTGATCGACGGATTGAAGCGCGGATGAGCATCGGCTGCGCACGCAATGAAACAGCCCGGGAGGCGTAGGCCCCTGGGCTTTTTCATGCGTGTCAGCGCGCGGCAAGCGGGTTCGCGCGTCCCATGTCGACGACCAGCGTGCCGTCCGGCAGCATCCGCACGGAGCCTTGCGCGACCTGGCTGCGGTAGCCGTACAGGTCGAAGCGCATCGGGCCGGTGTCGGCCGAATTCTGGATCAGCGCACGCACGTTCAGTTCGAGTACGTTGAACATCTTCATGTCGCCGCCTTCCATCCACATGTAGCTGTGCGCCGCAATCTGCGGGCGCGCCGGCGCGGGCGCATCCGCGGCTCGCCGGAACGTGAGGCGCAGCCCGTCGCGCTCGACGGTGGCCCGTGCGAGCCGGCCGTTCAGCAGCGGCGGTGGGAACACCGTGTACTGGTCGAGCACGAGCGTGTCGCCGCGCAGTTCCGCGCCGCGGCGCTGCAGCGGCGTCAGCGACGCGAGCTCGATCCCGAGCGAGTGCAGCAGCTTCGCCTGCGGGATGCCGAGCACCGATACCTGCGTCGGCGAGAATGCGAGATGGCGGTCGTCGAGCACTGCGAGCGAGCCCCGCATGTCGGTCGGCAGCCAGACGCCCGGCACGTGGTTCCACAGCTTGATGCCGCCTTGCACGCGCAGGTTCTGGCCGTCCGCGCTCAGTTGCAGGTCGTTCAGCGAACGCGGCGAGTAGTCGAGCAGGTAGCGGTTGAAGAGCGCCGACATGGCCTTCCACGATTCGACGACCGTCCCGCCGAGGATGCGGATGTCGTACTGGTTCGGGTCGTCGAGATCGACGGGCTCGCCGGGCCGCTTCGCGACGAGCTGCACGTCGAGATCCTCGACATGGAAGCCGATGTCGCCGGACAGGTTGAAGTCGACGTTGCGCAGATGGATCGTCGGGTGCCGGTTCGACACGTGCCGCTCGTTGAACGGCGTGTTCGCGGTGCGGCGCATTGCAACCTTCTTGATGCCAGGTTGCGCGGCTTCGCCGGACGCGAGCGCATTCGCTTCCCAGTGTTGGCGCAAGTCGCGCAGCGTGCCTTGTTGCGCGGCGAGGAAGCTGTCGTTCAGGCGCGCGGCGGGATTGCCGAGCGGCGTGCCGTTCGGGGTGCCTGCGTACGACGGCATCCGGATCGCCATCGCGCCGTTTTCGTCGAAATTGAAGTAGCCCGCCGACACCTGCTCGCGATAGTGGTACAGATCGAACACGAAGTTCTGGCCGGCCTTCGCGCCGTCGACCGGGCCGATCAGGATATCGGCGTTCATCGGCATCGAGCGCATGAACTTCACGTCGCCGCCGCGGATAACCATCGCCTGCTGCGGCGCGTTTGCCGGCATCGCGAAGCCCGCGCGCGAGCCGTCGTCGAGCGTCAGGTCGAGCCCCGCGGGCGTCACGCGCAGCGCCGTGATCTTGATCCGCAGGCGCGGCGGCGGCATCAGCTTGTCGACCGCCATCACGAGATCGTCGCCGGACAGCCGCGCGATTGGCGTGTCGACCTTGAGCAGGTCCGCCATCTTCACGTTGGCGGCACGCATCACCGGCTGCGCGTCGAGGCCCGACACGCGCACGCCGTTTGGATGGAACACGAGCTGGCTGCCGTCGCGGATCGCGAGCGTGCCGGTGAGCGAGAACGGCACCCAGCTGTCGCGCAGCATTTCGCCTTGCAGGTGGATCACGCCGTCGCCGGCCGACACGACGAGCTTGCGCAGCGGCGCGTTGCGATAGCCGAAGATGTAGGTGTTGAAGAGTGCCGTCAGTTTTGCGCTGTCGAGCGTGACGGTGCCCTGGTGCGCGGCGATCTCGAAGCTCGTCGGATCGTCGAACACGATCGGCGCGCCGGCCTGCGTCGGCACGAGCGTCGCCGACAGCTGGTGGATGAAGAAGCCGAGATTGCCGACGATGCGGAAATCGACGTCGCGCAGGAAGGTCATCGCGCCGTTCTGGCCGGAGTCGCGCAGCGTGAACGGGCGGGGCTGTGCAAGCCGGATCGAGGCAAGCGACGGCACCGTGCGCGCGATCTGCTGCTCGCGGGCGAGCCGGTCGGCTTTGGCGCGCTCGATCTTCGTCGATGCGGCGGGCGTGGTGCCGTCGCGCTGCGCGGCGGGTTCCGCGCAACCCGCGCCGAGCAGCGCGATCGCGAGCGCGCCGCAGCCGAGTGCGCGCGAGGTCCGGCGCGATGCGGCCTGGGCCGCGCGTCGCGCGCCGGAAATCAATCGGGGTAGTGCCAAAGGCGAGCGATGGCCGCGCCGGACCGCATTCCGCATCGTCTGTCTCCGTGTCTTGTCGTGATCGTTCGCTGCGCGCGTGCCGGGGCACGGGGCGTCGATGCGGTGCAGTGTGGCATAGCGCGCTAGAGCGGCGTCACCAAACAACGAGGGGCGGCGGCGGCGGGGTGGAGAGGCGATGCGGCAAAGGATGCAGGGCGATCCGCCGAACGGATCAAACGACCGTATGAGGGGGCGTCCGGATATGGGCGAACAGGCCCCCCGCGAGATTCGTATTCAGAAAATGCATGCGACCCGTTCTAAATCGGGAAAGTGTCTGTTATACTTTCACGCTTTCGGGGCGTAGCGCAGCCTGGTAGCGTACCTGCATGGGGTGCAGGTGGTCGGAGGTTCAAATCCTCTCGCCCCGACCAGGAATCAAGGCCTGGAAAGCTTGTCAGTAAAGGGTTCCCTTATCTGGCGTAGCTTTCCGGGCCTTTCCTTTTTCCGGGTGTGTCAGTTTGGTGTGTCAATTCCGCCGTGCAACAATGCGGAGATGACTGACTTGGCAACCCTTCCCACGGGCGTATATTTGCGCCCCGGCTCGTCCGTGTTCCACCTTCGGATCGGCGTGCCCAAAGACCTGCAACAACACTTCCGCAATCCCAAGACCGGCAAGCCGAAGGCCGATGCGTTCCGGGCGAGTCTCAGGACGAGCAATCGGGCCGAGGCCGGCACGAGGGCGCACGAGATCATCGCGGAATGGCAACGGCGGTTTGAGGCCCTCAGGGCCAAGGACAAGCCTGCTCCGGTCGTGGCGCTTACTCCCGCATTGACCGCGCAGTTTGCCGCGAACATCCGGCACCAGATCCTCCAGGCAGATGACAACGTGACGTTTTACACGCCCGTTCGAGCGGAGCGAGCCCTTGCGCAAAAGGGGCTGCGGCGGGCACACACGGCTGACTCTGGAGCGCTGAAGCGTGGCGACCTGCGGGCGGCACAGGCCCACGCGGAGCGTACTGCCGAGGCGTGGGGGATTCGGATCGACTGGGCGACGCCTGAAGGAACCCAATGCCTGATCCGCATCGCGCGGGAAGCGGTAGCGGCTTGGCAGGACGTGAGCAAACGTAGGGAAGGTGAACCCATTGAAACCCCGGTGCGACCGGAGCCGCCGGTGCTTCACATGGAGCTGCCCGCGCCCGCCAAGCCGCCTGCGACGCTTAGGGATGTCGTGCCGTCTTGGATCGCCCGCAATGCCCCGAAAGACAACGCCATCAGGCGCACGGAGAAGGCGCTGGCGCTGTTCGAGGAGGCCGTGGGCGTTGTCCCTCTTATTGAGATGACGAAGGCCGTAGGTGCCCGTTTTGTGGATTTCTTGCTGGACCCGGCGCGGGGGTGGACGCGCAAGACGGCGGGGAACCACGCTGCCTGTATCACGACCCTCGCCAACGTAGCGGTTAAGGTTGACCTGCTGGAGCGAAACCCGCTCGACCTCGCATTCGACAAGACGATCGGCGCGAAGTCGCGCGAGCCGTGGACCGACGACGAGCTAAAGCGGATGTTTTCTCAGCTACTGTTTTCCTCGCGCATGGACGAGACGCCGCGCTGGCAAGGTGTGGAGCCTGCTGATGGCCGGGCAGCCCTGCTGATGCTCCTGCATACGGGGGCACGCATCGGGGAGATTGCGCAACTGAGGCGCGAAGACTTTCAAGTCCGAAGTGGGGCCATCGCAATTCGCATTACCGCTGACGCGGGCACCGTCAAGACGCAAGAGTCAGAGCGCATCGTCCCGCTTGCGTCACACCTCCTGAGCGACCCTTGGTTTGCCGCGTGGCTCACAGGTGTGATGGGAGGAACAGGCCCGGCAATGCCGTCGGCATGCGGACGGACTCGCGGCCCCGGCGACACCCTGGGCCAATGGTTCCGCCAGTTCCGCGCCGCCGCGTCTCTACCGCAAGGCAAGCTGGAGGGCTCGCACAAGTTCCGCCATTGGTTGCGCACGGCTCTTGCAGAGAAGCATGTTGGCGAAGCAACGATGGATTCCATTACTGGACATAGCGCCCAAGGTTCCAGCGGCCGCAAGAACTATACGGCTATCGCGTCGCTGTCGACAATGAAGGAGGCGCTGGACCGCGTGGAATACCCGAAGACCGAGTCCGATTAACTCAGCGCAGGGTGGCTCTCCTCCGGGGCCGCCTACGATTAACCCGACACAGGTTGACTCCCGAGGCTGCCTTAGATCTATAAGAGGTAGATCCTTGCCGACAGATCCGGTTGCCCGTGATTGCCCGAGGATGTCGCTGATGCAGCATCCCCCGAACAAACCAAGAGTTGGATCATGGGTTGCTGCACCTACGGTCAGCGCGGTGATACGTCGCGATGGCAGCCAAGGGGACTATTCAGCGCCAGTGATGAGGAAGTCGTCGCGGTTGCGGCCTGCGATCCATCGCGGCGCTCTCCCGCGCCCGCTCCATGTCGCCCCCGATAACGGGTCGCGGTATTTCTGCGCAACGGGACTTCTTTGCGAGCGCCGGACTTGCTTGGCGCGTGCGCCGAATATATCGTCGGGCGTAATGCCGAATTCAAGAACGGCGGCGCGTAGCTTGGCAATGACCACGCTTGCTTCTTCCCTCCGCATCGCCTCCGCCTGCTGCTGCAATTGCCGGATCTGGTTTTGTAGCTCTTGCAAAGTCGTCACTGTTGGTCCTCGACAATAGATACCTAGATTGAGGGAGGCACGGCAACGCCGCAAACCGACGTGGCCATTCGTCTAGGGTTGCCGAACCGGCTCCTGCGTCATCGCGAACACCGAACAGAACTAGAAGCGAATTGCCAATGGCAGTCGGAATCAGAGCAACCTGTAGCTCAACATGGCAGCTAAGCGACGTGACGAACTAAAAATGGGTCGTAAATGCCGTGTCCTTGAATGCATCATAGCGCGACGATTCAAGCCATGGCAAGAGTCTCGGGAAAACTTGATAAGGACGGAAACCTTGTGTCGCTCGGCGCGGCAATTCGCGCTCGCCGCAAGGAACTGGAGATGTCTCAAGAGGCGCTGGCCGATTTTGCAGAGATCGACCGCTCGCACATGGGCAAGATCGAACGCGGTGAGCGAAACGTCACCTTCATGAACATCGTCCGCATTGCGCGAGCGATGCAAGTCCTTCCCTCTGAGCTACTGCGCGACGCTGGTCTGTAGGCGCGGGCAGCATGTCACTCGATGGCGGCATTCGCTAACGGGTGAATGCCGATCTCCTCGATCGACTCGACCTCATTTCCTTCCGGAAAATTCGTGGCATGGTGCCACGCCGGCGCGAGTCGGAATTCCCCCCATGTGGTCCCGCGCATCGCATTGAGGCAATTGGGCAACTCGACTGCCGGAAGCGTTTCTGAGCCGCCAGGACGCCAAGGCTACACGTGCGCGATCGGGTAAAGTATCGGCTTCGTAGGGGTATGTACTGAGAGAGCAGTGTCGCCCCGTTCGACAATCAGAGATAACAAATTCATGAGCGAAAACCGATATACCTACGGGGCTCGTCAGAGTCTCACGCCCGCTGACCTGTTCGTGTTCGTGGCGTTGGATGAAACCCAGAAGCAGCTTGGGTTCGATGATCTTGCCAGTGCAGCAGTCATATTGCTTGGTCAGAACGACGTGCCGGTTGCCGGAAAGCTCGGCGGTGCCGTGGCAGGAACATCGGTTGTATCCATTGCGGCCCGCAAAATGCTGCCGTTCACTCTCAGAATGCGTCTTCCCACTATCACGAAGGCGGGTTTGGGTGGTCTACGGATCGCAATGACTCGGAGCCTCGGAGCGTTCGTCGGCCGGGCGATTCCCGTTGTCGGCGTAGTGTTGCTGTCGAAGGATGCAATCCTCATCATGCGGAACACCGTTGTGTCTTACAACCGGATCGTGAAACCAGAGGATCGGGTGCTGTAATGGCAGATGCGACTTGGGATCAACTGGAAGCATTCGCCCGCGAAGAACTGGGCAAGCCGATCTTTGGCGGTCCGTTGAAATTGACGCCGGATAGCCGGATCGAGGAAGACCTCCGCTTGACTGGCCTCGATGCCGTCGAGTTCATCGACAAATGGGCCGAGACGTTCAGCGTTGAGGCTCAGGGCTTTCCATACAACCGATACTTTGGCCCCGAGAGTCTCGACATAATCAAGTCCGTTCTTGGGTTGTTCTCAAAGAAGCATCGAGACCCGGAGCTTGTCCCGCTGACTCTCGGGATGCTGGCCGAAGCGATGCGCCGGGGTCGTTGGAACACGGCCGAGATTGAGGCGTGGGCGGGCGAGAGGAACTAGTTCACTCGCTGGTTGGGTTGGTTGAATTCAGTGCGCGGGAGATGGTGGCAACCCCCACACCAAAGTGATCGGCCAGGGCTCGCACAGAGCCCCCGTGTTCTGCGTGATATGCACGAACTTCCGCGTAATCGACGGCGTGCTTACGCCCCTTGTACTTCCCGGCCTCCTTGGCGACTGCGATTCCTCGGGCCTGCATTTCGCGGCGGTTTCGGTAATCGGCTTCACCTTGAGCGGCCATGAATGCCAGGATGGCGTCCCGGACGGCCTTGCGGGTTGGGTCGGTCTCTTGCCCGTCGAACACCATACCGTTGAGCGTGCATTCCACGCGGACGCCCTTGGCTATCAAGCGCTGCATTGTCGCGTGGAGTTCGTCGTAGCGGCGAGAGATTCGATCAAGCCAGCGCACCACCAGGACACCGCCCTTACGTAAGTCGCGCTCTACGTGTTGCCACTGTTCCCGTTCGGACGGAGGCACGTGATACCCGCTCACACCCTCATCAATGAACACGTCGTCGCGATCAATGCCTTGCTCGGCGGCGTCGGCGTATTGGCTCACGGCTGTTTGCCCGTCAAGGGTTGATACCCGCCCGTAATAGATTCGTCGCATTCGGTGTTCGCGTCGTTCCGTTGATGTGTTGTTCCGAATTATAAGGCGTTTCGAAATGCTGTCAACTTTATCGGAACGGAAGTGTTGCGGCGCCACCTGTTCGCCACGGGTATACCTAAACGGAACGGATCGGATCAGTGTTCGCCTAGGCTAACCGAGGCAGCGATTTGTTCATCGCTGAATTGCTGGGAGGGCGGGAGTCGATTACCGACCTGTCGGACTGTCGCTCCAAGCGCGTAAGCGTCAGTTACCCGGCGCAAAGTGACCCTCAGTAAATCTGCCGTTGCCGATGGCCATTCACCGAGCTGAGTAGCAGTCATTCACGGATCGTGGAAATCTAACACCGGCGGTAGCTGGGTGGATAGTCAAGTCATCTTCGCATCGCGCATCTTTCCTATCGGGCACGATATTACAATAGAGCGATATTTGCTGCGATGCGGAGTTGGCTGCTCAGCCAACTGTCCGCGTCCGCAGAACCCTCGCGAATGCGGTGCGCAATAGTTGACTGGGGAACCAACTATGAAAAGCTTTCGAGAAATGATCGCCGAATACTTGGACGACCATCCGAAGAAAAAGAAGTTGATTGCTGATGCCGACATTGACCGGTGGCTGGCCGAGAACGCCGACGAGATGATCGGTAAATTCTCAGATCAGCTTGCGCAGGATTTGGATAGCAAACAACGAGAGTTTGTTGGAGGCATCCATTCCGAGCTGGCTGGATTTCATCAGAGATTATTTGAGAATTGGCACGCTCCTTTGACTCGATTGGACTCTCTTATCGCAATGTGTATGGAGATCGGAAGCGAAATCAACGCAGAGTATAGATCCTCCGGGAAGTATTCGCCGTCGTCGCGAAGAAACATTACGATTCGACTCCATACTCGTGCCGTTCAAATCGCGAACGAGGTTTCTTGCCTGCTAAAGGGAGGATATGCAGACGGAGCGATGGCGCGTTGGAGATCGTTACATGAAACAACGGTGATCTTGGCGTTTCTAAGCAGGCACGACGATATACTTTCCTCGCGCTTTGTGGACTTTCAGGCAATCATCCGTGTAAAGGCCGCAACCGAATACAACGAACACCACGCCGAACTTGGTTTCGAGCCGTTTGATCAGGCAACGCTTGCACAATATCAAACAGAGCGTGACGCAATGCTCGCGAAGTACGGTCAGCAGTTCGCTAGCGAAAATGGATGGGCAACCGACGTGCTCAAGCAGAAAAGAGTTACGTTCAAAGATATTGAAAGGCTTGTCGATCTGAGCCATCTTCGTCCTCAGTATGGCTTTGCCAGTAAGAACATCCATTCTGGGGTCGATAGCATCGGGTGCAAGCTCGCACTTTCGATGTCTAGTCAAGAAACCTTACTAGCCGGACCGTCCAACGAGGGGCTAATAGAGCCAACCCAATGCACAAGTTACTCTCTTATCATTGCGACCAGCGAGCTTATAGACACGGCCCCGCATGATGAGCGGTCGATTATGGAAGGGGTGCTGTGGCGTTGGCACGAACGGCTCAAGGCAGAGTTGACTGATGCAGAGGCTGCTCTTCGCCAGCGCGGGGGCAACGTTGATGATTAAACTAACCGCATTTCTGGGATATGCGTAAGGAAGATCGGATCTTGCGATCCGCTAGCATGCTAGGCTTGCGTTTGTTTATTGGGGGGAATTCCGACGAAATTGATTTCGATATTCATACCAAATGACATTCATATCTAGACCCTCGGTTAGTGCGTCTTTAATCCGAGTGTATGCATTATCTGAGAAGCGCATAAATTTGCTTTTGCCAAATTCAAATGTATGGCGACACCCATCATCTTCGTCGATCTTGAAGTGCCATCTGAGTGCTTTCGCCCTAGGTTCAGTAAGTTCCAGCTTTTTGGCTAAATCAGATGCACCCAAGTAAAACTTCTTTCGAAGATCTACCTCACGAACTGCTGCTGCGGCCTCAGGATCATCGCCGCCGATATATCGAATCGGCGCACCATCCTTCTTGGAAAACTGGACCTTTAGGGTAACACCTTCGCCTGTTTGGCTCGTGGAAATTGTGAGCAGGCGGGGAAAAACCTTCCCAATCGTCTCGCCGGATCTTATCGCTTTTTCAATCCGGTCAATGTCCTTCTCGCTGATTTCAACGTTGTCGGATATCAACGCCTCCATCGCCAAAAGTGACCTGACTCGTGCACGCGCCTCGTCACGATGCCTCTTGCCGGGTCGAAGCAACTGTCCGATCAACTCGTACTCTTTGTCTATGAGGAATTCGAGATCACCTGACGGCTTCGTCGAGACCGGAAGGACGCGCGATGGAATATAGCTGTGAAGATCCGTATCGAGCGCTTGCTTTAGGTAAGCGTCGAACGCTGTTATCAGCGCCCGAGTATGCATATATAGCAACTCCTCAGACACAAACAAGAACCAGTGCTGACTGGCGTCTCTCAGTGCATCTACGGTGCGCATTATTCCTGCATTCTCTTCCGAGAGTCCGCCGCCTTGCCGGCACAATCTAAGGCATTTTTCGAAGCCAATTGACATGCCAGTAGATTTGTCAAATACTTGGACCCTTCGTTGAACGAGCGCGGCCTTTAACAGCATTTCGCACGCATGCTGCAAATGCAACAAGGTTGTGCATACCCGTCCCTCATCTTCAAATGAGTTGAATGAAGTCATTGCAATCTTGATAGATGCAATAGCCTTTCCTCTCAAAGTTCGCGCATCCCGTACAAGTTTCATCTTGATATTTATTTGTGCAGGCTGACACCATATAAAATGGGGCGATTTCCTCAGGGCTGGATACCCTGTTCTTTAGAGCATCGACGGTGCTGCTCACGAACGGAAGAGCGAACTCTGTTTCTCCTCGCGCAACCGGTAAGCGTCACTCGTGACCGCAAGAAACGATTGTGGAGACTCCAATGCCTCGCTCAGCTTGTCCGCTTGCACAAGACTCGCAAACAGTGCCGCCGAATACGCCTGGCAGTTCAGAGACTTGGATGGGTTGAACACAATGTCTGTGAAGCCGCCGGCATGCGAAAGTGCAGGCCACAAATGACGATTTTTCGCCAAGGCGTTGACGTAAAGCCAATCGTAGAAATACGTCACTGGCCGCAGCGGGAACTCAGTCTTCAAGAAGCTGAACTTGAGCAGTCGGCCTGACGTCTTCAGGCGCACATCACGCTTGGCTGTTCGGGAGTCGACCTCAAGCAGCTCCCGGTAAGGGCCGCCATGTTCAAACACCTTGCTGGCTTGGAACGCAATTTCAACAGAGAAAGTACGGTTGTACTTAAGCGTTGTGAACTTCAGGTTGAACGCGCTCAGCGCAACGCCATCTGGGTCCGGCGACTTGCTTGAAATTTCCAGTAGATCGTTCAAACCTGCCTTGGCGGCCTGCTCGTGTAACGACGCAATGGATCGCTGGGCCTGGCTCAACGCCATGCCCGGGAACCATTGAAAATCGACTTGCACCTCCTGCACGCCGATCGTCGAAGAACAGGGTATGAAAACAGGTCGGGTTGCCACGGACGATTCACTTCCAATGATGATGGTCGGAGCGCGGCCCCTCCCAACCCGTTGTAAATGGCAACGGATGGTACTCGGCCGCCAGTTTGTTGCGAGAAGCCCAGTCCTCAACATGCACGCGAACGAAATAGCGCGGCTCAACAATGTCGCACACTAGAACTTCGGCCTGCGGGTTCGTCGGCAAAGATCCATGCAAGCCCATTTCGGCACGCGTTGGTTTGCCGGGGATTTCCGCAAATATCCCGGTGATTCCGGGCAATCCGGTGCGCTGCTCCAGCGGCACAAGGCGTGCGGCGTTACTTGCGGCGTTCTGAGCCGAAAAAATGCATGGCTTTTCCCAGAGGATCGCCGGAGAGCACTCGATGACCGCCCAGTCCACGTCCGGGTTGTTGCAACGTATCGGATAGAACATCTTATAGTTCGGCCATCCGATCGTGAAACAACTTGCGTTCAGATAGCCGTCGTGGCGGTACGCGTCATTGTATTCAAACAACCAATTCTTGGCGACTAGCGTACTTCGGGGAACGATACCGTTCGCGATGATGGAAGCTAGATTGCTAAGACGAGTAAAGTGGACAACGTTGGCGATGCCGCGCGTCGCGACGAAGTTCTGCATGATGGTCTCTCTCGATTTGATTGTTTTGCTCGCGCCCCCGCGATTGGTCTAAGAATAGTCCGGCAAATGCATTGGCGCGATTAGGGAGAACCGCGAGGAGCGGGAGTAGGCGTGTTTTCTGAGCAGACTGCCGCGAGTAGGGAAATGGTCGGCATGTGCGACCTGGGCCGACCGAAATCATCATCGCTTGACCGTCCGTTTCCTGGACGAACCTGACGTTCGGACGTCTATCGGGAATTTGTCGTAAAGCGCCCGCAGAGCCCGGAATCGGGTCCGCGCTCGACGTCCTGAGTTGATCCGGGACGGACGCTTGGTACGCGCGGAAGCCAGGCATCGATATCGCGCTCCTAAGGGGCGCACAAACAGCCTCACAGACCGCGCTGCCAGAACAACTTCACGATCCGGAATAAACCCACACACGGTAGTGGGACCTATATCCCGGTTGCTTGCTTTCTGATAGCCGATCCTCGTTACCGGTGCGCATTTCCGGACAGGTTGTGACAGACTCCCCGCCGCTACAAGCCCACAGCGTGGCGCTGGTCTAAGCGACCCCGTGGGCTTTCCTGCTTTCGCGCAGGGCACGCGCATGCTCGCCTCTGTTTTTTCCGCCCGCCCGACAACCCGGAGACTAGCCGGAATGGCCCGTGGTACACTGGCCCCCACTGTGTCAATTGACGCGGCGGTTTCGACCGACACACTCCCCGGAAAGCCTTATTCCACCGTGGGTTCGAAGAGGTTCAAATCCTCTCGCCCCGACCAAGTCAAATCAAGCACTTAGCTTGTTACGGAAGACCGGCGAAAGCCGGTCTTTTCGTTTTCCCTCTGCTTTTTCTCTACCGCGTCACATGTTCGCGGCCTTCCGGTGGTTCTTTGGTGCAGTTGGATTGTGAATCCGATGCGCGTACCGACTCTCAAATCGCACGCACACGCGTGACATCTCTCGATCTTGGGCGACCGCGAACGTCGGTCTTGCCGGACATCCCGATCCAGGCTGAACTGCTCGACGATGGTTTCAACTCGCTGGCGCCGGTGGGCAGACAAGTTCTCGTTGGCGAGAAGCGAGACAGTCGAACAAGCGCAAGCGCTAGCCGCCGTCTGAGGGGCGTCGTATTGATGATGTGCCAAGGCTCGAACGCGGCTCAAAAGCTTGACGTCATCGGGGGCGCGTGGATTCTCTGACGAGCTGATTGGCACGGTCGACTATCGCAAGCGGCGCGTGCCGCATAGGCATGGAAATCCCGGAATCTCCGAGTCACCACATGCTTCGATCGGTCACGCCCAGGGGCGCCTCGATCCTAAGTGCATGCCTCGAATGATCTCAGCACATCCATCGACAGGATCTCGATGTGTCCGTATCGCAGCGACACCGCGCCTTCCGCAACCATGAGCTTGAGTTCGAGCGCGAGCGTCTGCCGTGTAATCCCCAGCATCATGGCCAGCGTGTCTTGCGAGATGCGGATATTGCCTTTGCTCGGCATCGCCATGGTTTCGTCGCCGTGAGCGAGTCGTATCAGCCGGCGTGCGATTCGAGCACGCGTGGTGTGCAGGGTCGCATCTTCGAGCATCTGGAAGAGCATGTAGGTGTGCATTGCCTCCAGCGTAGCAATGGCTCTCGCGAACGAAGCCTGCCGCATCAACTGCTCGAAGTCATGCGATGCCAGCACCTGCAGGCAAACCGGCTCGACGGCGACGATGTTGTGAACCCGCGCCTTGCCCACCAGCATCGATGTCTGGCCGAACCACTGGCCCGTTTCGACGACGACGACGACCGACTCCTTGCCGTCCGGTCGCATCGGCGACACTCTCAGTCGGCCGCTCTCCACCCCGTAGAAAGCGCGTGCATGATCGCCCATCCGGCACAAGTAGTCCCCGGCGGCCAGACGCAACACCTTGCATCGAGACAGGATGGCGTGCCTATGCGTCGGCGAAAGCGAGCCGAACCACGGATGAATCGACATCCGCTGGAACAAGTCATCGTCTAGGGTCATATCGCTGCATATGGACAATGAAGCCTTCCTTGGGACAAACCCGAGATTGTAAAAATTCTTGCAGTCGCCGCGAGACGCGCTTCCGTATTATCGGCCCGGACGAGCTGACCGACTTGTTCGATACGGCAGATCGTCTCGAATGATCGGCAGGCGTCACGACATCATATCGGCAGAATCGACGCGATTGCCAATGATAAGCCATCCTTATCGATTGGCCCTCTACCAAGCCTGAAAACCCTGCGGGTGTCTGGAAAAGTTGTCGCTCCTTTCTGCGTAATTCTTGGCTTTGCGACTGGATGGATAATCAATATGAAAGCGTTTCGGGACGGAAAGCGACTGTGGAGATACTCGTTTGCCGGCGTTCTTCTCGGCGGTCAGGCGTGCCTGGCGCATGCCCAAGGCAACGTGACTCTCTACGGGGTTCTTGATGCCGGTCTGATGTACACGAACAAGACGTTGAACGGCGCGACGGGAGGCAACGCCGGCCGTCAGTTCTCAATGCTGGACAGTGGCTCCGGAGCCTCTCGATTCGGTCTCAAGGGGGCCGAGGATCTCGGGGGAGGCAACAAGGCGATCTTCACGCTGGAGAGCGGCATCAGCACGGCCAACGGCAGGTTTGGCAACTCGAACGGCAACTTCTTCGGCCGTCAGGCGTGGGTCGGTGTCACCGGCGGGTTCGGTACCGTACAGGCCGGTCTGCAATATTCGCCGTTCGCGCTGTCCCTCATCAACACGGATGCACGCGATGCGTCCTACTTCGGCAGCGGCGCGGCGATCTACGTCGGCAACGTGCTGACGACCGGACTGTTCAACCCGAACGCGATCTCGTATACCAGCCCGGTCGTCGCCGGCCTGCAAGCCAGCGCCATGATTGCGCTCGGCGGTCAGGCCGGCGACTTCCAGGCGGGGCGACAGTACAGCGCCCGGCTGAAGTACCGGTATGACGGACTGATGATCGACGCGGCGATCTATGGCGGGAACGCAGGCGGCACGGCCGCCGCGACTCCCGTACCGAGCGCGCTCGCATTTTCCGGCCGCACGATCGGCGCGATCTATGAGTTCGGGCAGTGGACGCTCAAGGCATCGTTCGTGAACTTCAAGGTCGCGGGTTCGTTCGATAGCCGCGTCTACGATGGCGGCTTCAGCTACTTCGTCACGCCTGCGGTGAAGCTCGATGGCGGTGTCTGGTACACCTCCGACGGCAACAATACCTCGAATCACTCGATCCTCGCGGCGACCGGTGCGCAGTATTTGCTCTCGAAGCGAACGGCGTTGTACGGGCAAGTCGCATACGTCAACAACCACGGTGCGATGAACACGGGCCTGTCCATCAACAATGCGCTGCACGAAGCGCCAGGGTCGACGATCGGCGTCAACGTCGGCGTGCGCCATTTGTTCTAGCCGCCGGGCACCGGAGCCACCTGTCGATTGGAACTCGTCCGCTTTGTCGACCCGGGCAAGGTCGAGAGATCGATGATCCCGGCGCGTGCAGGCATTCAAGATGCACGCGCCGAGCGAATCCCGGACGTCAGGTTCTTCGCTGTCCGGCACGAGATGTGTCGAGGACATCGACAATTTGTCTCCCGGAGCAAAATTTTATTTTGTCCCCGAAACCTCCCGCCCGACCAGGCGAGAACCCGCATCAGCCAAGGCGACCGCGGGTTTTTCTGGTCGCGGATGACTCGCGCTGCGCATCGACCGATCCGCGTCCGGCGTTAAGCGCGATCCGCTTTTTGCACAGCGCGCCGCTGCATCGGTAAAATAGAAGGTTGATCCACGGAAAGCGCCGTGATTTAGCGGAAGAGGATTCCCAGAACATGACTGATCTTCGTCTTACCATGCGGTTCGCTGCAGTGCTCGCCACCGGCGCGCTCGTTGCCGGTTGCGGTACGTCGTCGCCCACGAAAGTGGACTACAAGAGCGACTCGAAATCGAAGGAGGTGTCGCTCGCAGTGCCCCCCAACATGCTCGAGGAGTCGGCCGATCAGCGCTCGATGCCGCCGCAGGGCGGCGCCACTTCCCTGTCCGCGCTCCAGCAGGTCCAGCAGGCCGCGCCGCCGACCGATGCCGTCGTGCCGGCCGTGACGGGCATGCACATCCAGCGCGACGGCTCCGAGAGCTGGCTGGTGATCGACAGCAAGAAGCCGGCCGACATCTGGCCGCAGGTCCGCCGCTTCTGGCAGGAGCAGGGTTTCCTGCTGGTCGTCGACCAGCGCGACAAGGGCGTGATGGAGACCGACTGGAACGAAACCCATCCGCAGATCAACGACGGCCTGATCCGCAGCGTGATCTCGAAGGCGATGGGCAATTCGTACGTCACCGCCGAGCGCAACAAGTACCGCACGCGTCTCGACGCGGCGCCGAACGGCGGCACCTATGTGTTCATCAGCCAGAAGGGCATGCGGGAGGCGCTGACCGGCCCGAACAACGATTCGAGCAAGTGGGAGCCGAAGGCGAACGATCCGGCGCTCGAGACCGAATACCTGAAGCGCCTGATGGCCGTTCTCGCGCAGAACGATCTGCGTGCGAAGAACGGCGAGCCGCCGATCGCCAACATCAGCGATACGCCGCCGCCGGCGAAGGACAAGAAGGGCGGCGCCGATGCGTCGAAGGCCGCAGCGGCCGCCATTGCGGCGCAAAACGTCGCGCGTTCGTCGTCGCAGGGCACCGACGCATCCGACGCGGGCGCGGTGCCGTCCGAGGTCACGCTCGGCGAGCCGTACGACCGTTCATGGTTGCGCGTCGGCCTCGCGCTCGATCGCGCGAACTTCACGGTCGACGATCGCGACCGCGCGAAGGGGCTGTATTTCGTGCGCTACGTCGATCCGAAGGATCTGAGCGCCGCCGAGCAAGGCTTCTGGAGCCAGTTGTTCCACGGCAAGAAGGAGAAGCAGGCGAAGCAGTATCGGGTCAACGTAAAGGCACTCACGCAGGACCAGACGCGCATCGCGGTCGTCGACGATGCGGGCGCGATCGACGCGTCGCCGGCGGCACGGCAGATCATGGGTCTGCTCGTGAACCAGCTGCGCTGATCCCGACGTCCTCGCGCGTTCGCAAAAGCCCGCCGAAAGGCGGGCTTTTTCATTTGTGCGCTCGGAATCTGCCTCCCGTCGCGCTCGCCGCGTGTGGCCGCCCGCTCGGCGTGACGTTACGTAACATCCGCGTGTTACGGGCGACGATACGCACGTTACGCTGCCGAGCTTGAGAAAAATCCATTTTAAATCAATGTGATATCGATTCTATTGGTGCTGGCATGGAATCTGCTGTCTATATGGAAATCGTCAAGATAGGGAGGATGGCGTCAGGTGCCGGGCATGCGTCGCGAGCGCGTGACACACGGAACCGATGCTTCCAAATGCCGGCGCAACCAGCGTTGGCGCAACCGATGATGATCCGCGCAGGCGCGCGGATCTCGATGGCCCCGTCGCCTATCCTCGTAGGGCGACGGTTTCGCCCGCGCTTCTCGCGAAGCGCGGGCAATTTTTTTGGTTCATCGCAGATTGCCGGGGAACGCGGAGAGGACCGTCGGCATTCGGCCAGGAGGGGCCATTCGATTGCACCATCGCTCAGACATTCACGTGTCGGTTCCGCTCGGGAACCGGCCGTTCAATTTGCTATGTCGGAGTGTTGTTTGTCGGCCTTTGCGGGCAATCAAGACAACTCTGTGGGGCAGCTACAGGCTACCGCAGGTCGCAGTGATCAACGGCACTGGCCTCTTGGCGTATGCGGTCGTGCCAAGTTTCATGCCAACTCTCTTCGCGGCACTCGGAACTCGGTTCATAATGCCTGACTTGCTGCTGTCAGTCCCGCACTGTAGGTCATCGTGCAGCAATTGGGCCCGAGCCCGTAGCACCTGATAGCGCAATTGAAAGGGTCGTGCGCAAGAGCAGTTCGTGCCCCTCATTGTGAACGTCAGATTGGGAGACGTGAATACCGGAAACCTTCGTGAATGATGAGAACGGCTACCTCGGATGGGCGGAAGCACACCCGAGCGGATACGTCGTGAACATTGACAATCCGCAGGTCACTCCCCAGTATCCCATGGTCCACGCAGCTTCTCACAGGTCGATGTCCAGCCCGCCTCGCACGAACTACACGACCGAGCGCTACTTCAAGGTCTGCTCCGAACAGCTCGAAGAACTGGAAGCTTGGGCTCAGAGCAAGTGCGGTCGTGCTCTTACGCGATGCCGACAATGCATGTAGTGATTGCTGGATCTTACGTCATCGTTAAATGTCCGCTCACGGGAAGCGTCTACTCCCGCTGTGGAATTCTGTTAGAAGCTGTCACGGACTACTTGGGTGGTCACGCCAGCGCATCGCCCTGCAAATCGGCCAAGGAACATCATGCTGACTCGTTTGAAAGTCGTCGGGTTCAAGAATCTTCGGAAGATCGACATTCAGTTCGGTCTGTTCACATGCATTGCCGGTGCCAATGGAGTGGGGAAATCGAATCTGTTCGATGCAATCACTTTCTTGTGCGATTTGGCATCCATGCCGATTCTCAAGGCATGCAGCAATGTGCGCGGTACACATGGCCGGGCGTCAGAATTCGAGTCACTGTTTTTCCATGAAAAGGGGGAGAAAGAACTCCGAATGGAATTTCTTGCGGAGATGATCGTCCCCAATGACGTTGTCGATGATTTCGACCGCAATGTCAAGCCTACGGCGACCTTGCTTGAATACTCCTTGGTGCTTCGCCTCAATACTGAAGCGACACCTGGCTCTTCAAAAGATCCGATCTACATCGAACGCGAAGAATTACGTGCGAAGCCATCCAGTGAAGCGCATAAATTCCTTTCGTTCAACGTCGGTGCTGATCTCGCTAAGAATAAAAAGCTGATCTTTGGACCTGGGCCACGTACATCTCCATTCATCGAAACCGATAGCAAGGATTCGGACATCACAATCTTGCTGCGCAGCGACCGCAGCGGCGGGCAGCCTCAGAAGATATCCGCCCGCAAGAGTCCGCAAACCATTCTTTCCGGCGTTAATCTGTCATCGCACCCGACGGCCTTGGCTGCCCGCAGAGAAATGCAGTCGTGGCGTATGTTGCAATTGGAGCCTTCGGCATTGCGCGCGCCGGACGATGTGTTTGACGACGCATCGCTTTCCCCCACGGGGAAGCATATGCCCAATACTTTGTTCCGTTTGGGTAGGTACAGCGACATTGCGAATCGATTGGCCGATTTGATCCCCGGAGTGACGGCCTTGGATGTAGATACCGATGAGACGAGGCAACAGCGCACACTATTGGTGAAGATGAGCGATGGTCGTTCGTATCCCGCGAGTTCATTGTCGGACGGCACGCTTCGGTTCCTCGTACTTGCAGTGCTGGCCAGCGATCCAGATGCCAAAGGGCTGGTGTGCTTGGAAGAACCTGAAAACGGCATCCATCCTTTGCGCATTCCTGAGATGCTTCGCTTGGTCAAGGGACTTTCCGATGCCGACTTGTCGGGAGAGGAGCTTGCCGTTCAGCATTCGTTGCGACAGGTCATCATTAATACACATTCGCCACTGGTCGTAGCTGAGCTTTTAGACGACGAATTGCTCTTTGCTGAATCCTTGCGCCTGCGCGGGGCCTCGTTCGCAAACTTTAAGCCTATTGGCGGGACTTGGCGCGCGCGCGCGCCAAGCGCGTCCGATTCGGGACTTATCACACGGGGCGAGTTGCACGCCTACCTCTCTGGCATGCGAGCGAGGTCAAAGAGCAATGGTCCTAAACACGTTGTGGACCATTTGCCGCCGATGGAGACGCTGGATCTTTTTCGAAGTGCCTGATCGCATGGCCTATATATGAAAACTCTGACAGTAACGCTACTTACTGATGGCACATCGGATCGGACTCTGCTGCCTATTGTCCAGTTTCTCTTGGACGAGTGGAGCCCGTTTCCCCATCGAACGCTGTTCGCCGACGGCCTTCATTCAGGTGCACTCAAAGCCAGGCTTCCTCGGGTAATCGAGTTTTTTCCATGCGATCTGCTTTTTATTCATCGAGATGCGGAGCGCGAGCCTCTTGAAACCCGCGTTCAAGAGATCCGGACGGCGCTGGCGGAGTCTGCACCCCAGCACCTTCCGCATATTTGCCTTGTACCTGTGCGGATGACCGAAAGCTGGCTGCTGCTGGACGAACTGGCGATCCGTTCAGCCGCTGGCAATCCTGATGGACATACCCCACTCAAGCTCCCCAAGGCCGCTGCCGTTGAAGGGCTCGCGGACCCCAAGAGCAAACTGTTCGAGTCACTAACGACGGCAGCCGAGGTGACAGGAAGGCACCGACGAAGGTTCAGTCCGGAGGCCGCACGGCATCGCGTGGCGGAGATTCTCGATCCAAGCGTGCTGCGTCAACTTGCGTCTTTTAAATTTGCGGAAGAACAGGTCAAAGATTTTTTTAATACCAACTTCACTGCGCCCCTCAGAGAAAACGCATAAAGTCACCCCCAGGCCCATCAAAGCAACGCGATAGGAGTCAAGGGTAGCGGCGATGATCCGCTTGGTCTCGGAGGCTGTCCGTTCCGGAGATAGGACTGTTCGGACGCTGGCGAACGGGAGTTGATGACTCACCGGCCTTTAGTGCGAGGACTGACTGATCTGGTGGCAAGATCATCGACGCGCCGGTTGCCCCTTGGCAATGCGGTGGTAAAGAGGAGCGTGCTGGCCAGGATCAGGCGGATGGCCGCTCTACGCTCGACAGCCGCCGTCCGTCCCAAGATGCCGTGAGGGACCGGAGTGGGTCGGCAAGCGACGTCCACGGAAATCCACGAAGAACCATTTTTTTGGGGCACCGGTTGCGGCGCGTGAGGCGCCGATACGGCGGCCGTGCGATTCGCGTATGCTCGGTGTCTTTTGAGGCTAGGGAGGCCGGTATGGCGGAAATCGCAGTCGTGGCGCTGATCGTTGCGAAACCGGGTGCGGAGGAGCAGGTGCGAATCGCGCTCGAAGGCATTGTCGAGCCGACTCGCAACGAGCCGGGTGCGCTGCAATACGACCTGCACCGCGACCTGAGTGAGCCTGCGCGGTTCGTGTTCGTCGAGCGCTGGGAGAGTGAGGCGGCGCTGGCCGCTCATGCGCGTTCCGCGCATATTCTCGCTTATCGCGAGGCGGCCGCGGACTGGATCGAGCGTTCCGAGATCCGCGTGCTGTCGAAGATCGCCTGACAGGCGGCGGCCGGGCGGCGTGCCGCCCGGCTTGGGCGCGTCAGTGCGACGCGCTGGGGACGTCGAGGATCAGGATGATGGTCCAGTCGGCGTCGCCGTCGTGATGGTATTGGCGCTCCGCGACGATGAACGGCTGCTGCTTGCCTTGCGGGCCGAGAAAAAGCACGTCGCCTTCCATCGGCAGGCACTCGATCGGCGGCAGCGCGAGGAATGCGTCGGCCGAGCCACGCGGCATCAGTTGCTTGATCTGGCGAGTGGCGGCTTCGGTCCACTCGATGTCGAGTTGAATGTTGCTCATGCTGTCCTCCGCACCGGGGTGCGTACGGGGTGGAAAAGTTCGGTGCGCGACTGTAGCACAGCGCGCGGGCGCCTCAACCAAAAAAGCCGAACCCGGTTGCCCGGATTCGGCTTTTTTGCTTATGCGGTGCCGCGGAACTTACTGGCTGGCAGCGTCGGCCGGAGCGGCCTTCTTGGCGGCCTTCTTCGCAGCCTTGTGATGGGCCTTCTTCGACTTTTGATGCTCTTCGTGCATCGCCGGCTCGGCTGCCTGCGCGGCTTGCTGCTGCTGCAGGGCCTGTGCGCGCTGCTCGATCTCGGAAATCTTGGCCGGATCGGTGATGGTCTTGATTTCCGTGCTCTCTTGCGCATACGCTGCGCCAGCCAGCGCCGACATCGCAACCAGGATAGCCAGGGACGTCTTCTTCATTGCTTTACCTCCGCTAAGTGGTGATGCCCCGAGTGTTGCCGTTCAGTCTGGCGACCGCAATCGAGTGCGTGTCGAGTGTAACAAAAGTGACGGATCAATGCATTGGAACGCGGTTCTGCGCCGGCCTGCGTTGACGTCGCGCAACACGTGCGGCGTATCGTCATGTGCGTGCCATGGTGCGCGGCATCGGCGGCGGCAGGTACCTAGGTGTCCTCAGAACCACCCGAGCCAGCGGTACACGTAAAACTGCGCGATACCGATCAGCTCGTGCAGCGCATGCTCGGCGTTGACCAGATTCTGCCAGCGCGGCAGCCAGCCCGTGCGCGCTTCGCGGCGGTTCGCGAAAACCGGCTGCGCATCGATGCCGAAATGACGGAAATCGAGCAGCGCGCGCCGCATCTGGTATGACGATGTGACGAGAATCCGCGCATCGTCATGCCGTGAGCGTAGTATAGGTGCCGTGAACTTCGCATTTTCGTAGGTCGTGCGGCTGTTCTCCTCGAGCACCAGGTCGCGGGATTCGACGCCTTCGGCTACAAGGTAGGGCGCGTAGGTCGCGGCTTCGGTCGCGCCGTGGTGTCGCGGATCGCCGCCGGATACGATCACCGTGCAGCGTTCGGCGCGCTGCCGGCAGGCGCGGTAGAGCTCGGCGGTCTTGTGGATGCGGGCGAGGGCGTCGGTACGCGGCTCGACGCGCCCGTCGGTTTGCCGGATTCCCGCGCCGAGCAGGATCAGCGCGGTCTGGCCGCGCATGTCCGGATGTTCGACGGGTGTCACACCGGCCTGCGACCATGCGATCAGCGGCGCCGCGAGCCAGCCCGTCGCAAGCAGCCAGAAAAGCGCGGCGGCAGCGATTCCGATCATGCGCCGGTGCTTGCGGCACAGCATGAAAGCGATGAAGAGAAGTACAAATGAATCGAACAGAATCAATTTGATTGGGGTATGGTGTCTTTTTATGGATGGCTGACGATCCGGCCCCGACTCGACGCCAAGCGTCCGGCCTCCTGAACCGGTGGCGGCGCCGGCGGGCGGAGATCCCGCCCGGTGCGCTGCCTGGCATTGTCGCTGCACTTTAAGAAAGAATCGAGATGGCCACGTATTCCAACGAAGCGGTGCTCGACGCGCTGAGGCGGGTGCAGTATCGCCAGGTGCCCTGGGCGCGTCGCCCGGGCGTATTCGAGTATCTCCGGTCGCTCGGGTTGATGGACACGGTCAGGCAGAAGACCGTTGCACCCGCGCCAGGTTTTCACGCGCCAGTCGACATCGCCGTGCTGACGGACAACGGTCGCGCGGAATTCGCGCGTCTCGAGCGCGACGAGAAGTTGCCGGTCTGGGTCGATCGCCGCATGGACGACTACGCGCTGAGCGAAGCGAGCGCCGTCGCGATCCTCGAAAGCCGCTTGTAGCGCGTCCGGTCTGCCCGCGTCAAGGCAAAAAAAGCCCGTATCGCGAGGATACGGGCGTACCGGATACTTTTTGCTGTTGCCACGCTGTGCTCATGGCAAGGATGTTGACTCGTTCCATTCCGCTCAGTTCCCGGTCGAACGCATTTTCTTCGGTGTCGCGAGTGCCGGTTCACTGATGGCGGGACGTGTCCTGTGGCGGCAAGCCCACACGTGCGCGCGCATTGCTGGCGATGTCGCCGCGCAGGTCGCCGCGCGGAACCGTCTGCCGGCCGGATTGTTCGGCGCCGGGCGGCACGTGCAGGTTTCCCTTGTGCTCCGGTTGCCGGTGGGGCTGCCGGGTGCGGTCGTCGGCGTGTGCTGGCGATGCAAGCGCCAGTGAAACGACAATGCCGCATGCCGCGAGCAGTGACATTGGTTTCATGGCGGGCTCCCTCAAGCCGTCGATGCGGCCCGTTGATATGACGCTAAGGTAAGCGCGGGAGTGCAGGCTTGCTGTAAATATTGGTAAATAGATGTATCGCCGCGCGACAGCGATACCCGGCGGGCTGCCCCATGGCGTGGGGCGTTCGCCGGAAACAGAGCGGGCGGCCGAAGCCGCCCGGTGCAATATCCGTTACGCCATCTTGACCGGCGCGCGCCACGATTCCGGGTTGGTCCAGAAGGCGCCGCGCAGCCGGTCGCGGCTCGGCGGAGCGGGCGGCTTGGCCGCACTCGCGCCGATGCGCCCGCGCAGCGAGATTTGCCGGCCGCTCGTGCCGAGTCGTTTCACGATCTCGGCGAGCGTGCCGTCGGATTGCCACTCGTCGAAGCGGCGACGGCAGGTCGGCGGCGACGGATAGCGGCCCGGCAGCTTCGACCAGCCTTCACCGGTCGATAGAACCCAAAGCACGGCATTCACCACCGAACGGGCTTCCACGCGGGGACGGCCGCGGCGCTCGCTCCGTGCGGGTTCCGAACAAAACAGACCCTCGACCAGCGCCCACTCGTTATCTCTCAAATCGTCGAACAGCATCATGTCCTCACCTCAGCGAAGCTAACTCCGGTGCGCTGCCCTGCGCCGCGCACTCTTCAAGCACTCGACCGTCGAGTGCCGGGTGGGGGCGTCCGGTCCGCCGGCGATGGATGTCATGCATTCCATCGGACGAATCCGCGCCCTGTGCGTCAGGTTAAGCACGAAGCGTGCCACGTAGGAGGTGAACCCTGCGAGAGCCGCTTGGCAGCGAGCCGACGGCTATGTCAGCTAGGGGCGTATGAGACGCCAAAATAACCCGCCAGCAAATCGGGACAATCACCAATCTTGTGCAATTCGCCCATGCCGCGTGCGTTTGCCCGTGTATTGCACCGCAGCGAAACATGTGCGGCAGGTACGAGGTTAGGCACTAGAATCGCGCATCGATGCCAGAGATTGATGAGGTCGGAACATGAACATCACGCTGCGCCAGCTACGCGTGTTCATCGAGGTCGCGCGGCTCAAGAGCTTCAGCCGCGCCGGCGACGAGATCGGGCTCACGCAGTCCGCGGTGAGCCGCTGCGTGCGCGAGCTGGAGGCGGAGCTCGGGCTGAAGCTGATCGACCGCACCACGCGGGACGTTCAGCTGACCGACGTCGGCGGCAACCTGATCGCGAGCGTGTCGCGCCTGATCGACGATCTCGACGACACGCTGCGCGAGATTCGCGAAATCGGCGAGCAGCGCCGTGGCCGCGTGATCGTCGCGGCGAGCCCGACGATCGCCTGCCGGCTGATGCCCCGTGTCGTGTCGGCCTGCGAGCGGCAGTTCCCGTTCGTCACGCTCGGCTTGCGCGACGACGTGCAGAGCGACGTGCTGCGCAAGGTGAAGTCGAGCGAGGTCGATTTCGGTGTCGTGATCGGGCCGCTCAGCGTCCCCGACCTGGTGAGCGAGTCGTTGATGACCGACTCGTTCTGCCTGGTCGCGCGTGCCGATCATCCGCTCGCATCGCATGCGGAGGTGCCGTGGTCGGCATTGAACGGCGAACGTCTCGTGCTGCTCGATCACGCGTCGGGCAGCCGGCCCCTGATCGACGCGGCGCTGGCCGCGCATCGGGTCGGCGTGACGGTCGTGCAGGAGCTCGGGCATTCGGCGACGGTGTTCGGGCTCGTCGAGGCGGGCGTCGGCGTGAGCGTGCAGCCGTGGCTGTCGCTGCCGCTGCCTGCCGGCTCGACGCTGGTCGCGCGGCCGCTCACGCCGCGCACCGAGCGTACCGTCGAGTTGGTGCGGCGTCGCGATCGCTCGCTGTCGCCGGCCGCCCAGGCGATCTGGGAACTCGTGCACCAGATGCCCGCGCGGGCCGAGGATCTCGGCTGATGGCGCTCGCGCGCGGTCATCGTGCATTCGCTTTCGAATGCGCGGCCGACGACCGGCGGTTGGCTCGGCTCGCTGATTGCGCCGGCCATCGCCGACGGGCGAGCTCGAGGAGCGCGTCGAGTCCGGCTCGTTGCGCGCGCCGGGGCGAGCTTCGGCCGCGGAGGGTGAGGGCTCGTGCGGTGGTGCGGCGCGGGCGTCGAGCGCTCGCGGCACTTTCCGGCAACCGGCGCGGGGTCGCGTTGAGGCGGGGTCGGAGCGTTGTGGCGGGGTGGGCGCTGTCCGTTCGGCTCATCTTTACGCACTCGGCAATTTTGCGTAAGATGGCGCTCAGTCACGCGGTTCCCTCGTTGAATCGTGCTGTTCCGTCCGGTTTGGGCCTGGCTTGAAGTTGGTTCGCCGCCCCCGGTTCGTGCTCCCATCAATATGACCGATCAGAATCGGGCGAGCGCGTCTTCCGTTCCTTTCGTCTGTTTGTTGATCCGGTTCGTTTGACCACAGGGTCTGGCCTAGCTGCATGAATACCCAAGAGGCGAAGATCGTCCTCGAGACTGCTTTGATCTGCGCGCAGGAACCGCTGAAGCTCGGCGATTTGCGCAAGCTCTTTGCCGACAGCGTGTCGGCTGACACGGTCCGCACGTTGCTCGAAGATCTGAAACAGGATTGGTCCGGTCGCGGCGTCGAGCTGGTCGCTCTGGCGAGCGGATGGCGTTTTCAGAGCAAGCCGGCGATGCGCGGTTTTCTCGATCGCCTGCACCCGGAGAAGCCGCCGAAGTATTCGCGCGCGGTGCTCGAGACGCTGGCGATCATTGCCTACCGGCAGCCGGTCACGCGTGGCGACATCGAGGAAATCCGCGGTGTCACGGTGAACACGCAGGTGGTCAAGCAGCTCGAGGATCGTGGCTGGATCGAGGTGATCGGGCATCGCGACGTGCCGGGTCGTCCGGCGCTGTATGCGACGACCAAGCAGTTCCTCGACGATCTCGGCCTGAAGGCGCTCGACGATCTGCCCGCGCTCGAGGAGCCGGCGGCCAACATCGAGGCCGCGCTGCTCGCGCAGCAGGCGATGGATTTCGAGGACGGCGTTCCGGCCGCGGACGAGGCGGGCGACGATACGGTGTCGGATGCGTCCGACGACGCCTCGACGCAGGAATCGCCCAGCCGCGATACGCTCGCGGCTGACGATATGCAGACAGAACAGGCTGGCGCCGAAGCAGCGCCGGCGAGCGTGCGGCCCGTGCCGCTGCACGCGGAGTTGAACGAGGAAGATCGCAAGCCGGCCGCCGAAGCGGCAGCCGGCGACGGAGCGGAAGCGGTCGACGGCATGCCCGGCGTGGCTGGTCGTGTCGATGCACCCCGTTCCCGTCCGGCGGACGACGAGATGCTGGACGACACGTCCGACAGTCTCGCGGATGCCATACGCAGCGCCAGCGCGCCCATCGGCGCGGACGAGCTGCCGGACGACGAAGCAGAACCCGAGCAGCGTCGCGCCTGATCGCGGCCGATTTCATGCCGCGCCCGCGCCGGGCGCGAGACCTGACATTTTGAGGTTGTTTTGACTGATATCCACGATATTGAATCGTCCGCGCCCGCCGTGCAGGCAGCGCGTGCCGACGATGCGCCCGAGCAGGGCGCCGCGGGCGGCGACGAGCGTCCCCGCCGCGGTCTGCGGCGCGGCCCGCGCAGCCTGATCGCGCGTCGCCGCGCGGCAGCCAAGTCGAAGGGCGCCGATGGTGCGCCGCAAGGTGACGAAGGCGCGGAAGCGCCCGCCGAGGCGGCGGAAGCGCAGCAGCCGGCGCGCGCGCCGCGCAAGGAAGGCGCGGCGAAGGGCGGGCGCAAGCCGGCGGCCAAGCGCGAAGGCGGCGCGGCGCGCCAGGGCGCCCAAGGTGGCCAGGGTGGCCAGGGCAAGCGCGGTGGTGGCGCAGGTGCGGCGAGCGCCGCGGGCGACGCTGCACCGGATGACCTGTTCGCGTACGTGACGTCGCCGGCTTTCGACGCGGACAACTCCGCGGCGGGCAGCGGCGTGCGTGCGCCGATGCTGCGGCGCGGCCGCAGCCAGCCGGCGAACAAGCGCGTACTGTCGCCGGACGACGATGCGCCGAAGCTCCACAAGGTGCTGGCGGAAGCCGGCATGGGCTCGCGCCGTGAGATGGAAGAGCTGATCGTCGCCGGCCGCGTGTCGGTGAACGGCGAACCGGCGCATATCGGCCAGCGCATCATGCCGACCGACCAGGTGCGGATCAACGGCAAGCCGGTCAAGCGCAAGCTGCCGAACAAGCCGCCGCGCGTGCTGCTGTACCACAAGCCGACGGGCGAGATCGTCAGCCATGCGGATCCGGAAGGCCGTCCGTCGGTGTTCGACCGCCTGCCGCCGATGAAGACGGCCAAATGGCTCGCGGTCGGCCGCCTCGACTTCAATACCGAAGGCCTGCTGATGCTGACGACGTCGGGCGACCTCGCGAACCGGTTCATGCACCCGCGCTACAGCGTCGAGCGCGAGTATGCGGTCCGGGTGGTCGGCGAGCTGGCTGAAGGCAATCGCCAGAAGCTGCTGCACGGCATCGAGCTGGACGACGGTCCGGCGAACTTCCTGCGCATCCGCGATGGCGGCGGCGAGGGCACGAATCACTGGTATCACGTCGCGCTGGCCGAAGGCCGCAACCGCGAAGTGCGCCGCATGTTCGAGGCGGTGGGCCTGATGGTGAGCCGCCTGATCCGCACGCGCCACGGCCCGATCCCGTTGCCGCGCGGCCTGAAGCGTGGCCGCTGGGAAGAGCTCGACGAAGCGCAGGTGCGCAAGCTGATGGCGACCGTCGGCCTGAAGGCGCCGACGGAAGAGAAGGGCGGCAAGCGCGGTGGCGGTCAGGCCGAGCGTCGCCAGCCCGACCCGATGGAGACGTCGATGGGTTTCCTCAACCGTGAGCCGGTGCTGACGACGCACGGGCAGCTCGACCAGCCGCGACGCGGTCCGCGGCGCGGCGCCACGGGCGGCTTCGCCGGCCCGAGCGGTTACGGCGGCGGTCTGCCGGGCATGTCCGGCGGCGGCTACGGTGGCCAGCGCGCCGGTGGCCAGCGCACCGGCGGACGCGACGTCGACGGCAACCGCGCGTCGTATGGCGCGGGCGGCAACAAGCGTGGCGGCGGTGCCGGCAAGGGTGGCGGCAGCCGCAACCCGAACGGCAATCCGAACGGTAATCGCGCGGACGGCGCCGGCAACGGCGGCGCGCGTGGCGGTCAGCGTCCGCAACGGACCCGTTCGCGCGGCCGCTGAGCCGCGCATCGCGGTGCAATATGCTCCGCCTCGCGGGCAAAATCGGTGTGAAGTCCCGGTTTTGCCCGCGAGCGCTTGGCGTTTGCACCAAAAATCGCTATAATCGCGAAGTCGCTGGGCGTACGGATTTGATGTGCGGCTCAGGTGCGACCACCGGTAAGAAGATGGGCGTTCCGCCCATTTTTTTTTGCTGAAACGGTTAGGCATCTCGGGTAGCGCTTCCTGCGCCGGCTAAGGCGCGCGCCCGCGGGTGAATTCGCGAGCGGCGGGCGCGAACACCTGAGAGGGCACTGTGCAACTGACGGAACTGATAGAAACCACGGTCACCGGACTCGGCTACGAGCTGGTGGATCTCGAGCGCACCGGGCGCGGCATGCTTTGCATCTATATCGACCAGCCTGCCGGCATTTCGCTCGACGATTGCGAAAAGGTCACGCGTCAGCTCCAGCACGTCTTGACGGTCGAAAACATCGATTACGAACGGCTCGAAGTCTCGTCCCCGGGGCTCGACCGCCCGTTGAAGAAGCTGGCCGACTTTGAGCGTTTCGCCGGCAGCGAAGTCTCCGTGACCTTGAAAAAGCCGCTGGATGGACGCAAGACCTACCGGGGCATTCTGCACGCGCCGAATGGCGAAACGATCGGTTTGGAATTTGAGAGGAATAAGGGCGAGGCGGCCATGCTGGATTTCACGCTGGCAGACATCGACAAAGCCCGCCTGATTCCGCACGTTGACTTTAGGAGCCGCAAATAATGAGTCGCGAAGTGTTGATGCTGGTGGATGCGCTGGCGCGCGAGAAAAACGTCGACAAGGATGTCGTGCTGGGCGCCCTCGAGGCGGCGCTCGCTTCGGCGTCCAAGAAGCTGTTCGACGAAGGCGCCGAAATCCGCGTCCATATCGATCGCGAAAGCGGCGAGCACGAAACCTTCCGTCGCTGGCTCGTCGTGCCTGACGAAGCCGGCCTGCAGGAGCCGGATCGCGAGATCCTGCTGTTCGAGGCGCGTGATCAGAAGGCTGACGTCGAAGTCGGCGACTACATCGAGGAGTCGGTGCCGTCGATCGAGTTCGGCCGCATCGGCGCGCAGGCCGCGAAGCAGGTGATCCTGCAGAAGGTGCGCGACGCCGAGCGCGAGCAGATCCTGAACGACTACCTCGAGCGCGGCGAAAAAATCATGACGGGCACGGTGAAGCGCCTGGACAAGGGCAACTTCATCGTCGAATCGGGCCGTGTCGAGGCGCTGCTGCGCCGCGACCAGCTGATCCCGAAGGAAAACCTGCGCGTGGGCGACCGCGTGCGCGCGTACATCGCGAAGGTCGACCGCACCGCGCGCGGCCCGCAGATCGAGCTGTCGCGCACCGCGCCGGAATTCCTGATGAAGCTGTTCGAAATGGAAGTGCCGGAGATCGAGCAGGGCCTGCTCGAGATCAAGGCGGCGGCCCGCGACCCGGGCGTGCGCGCGAAGATCGGCGTCATTGCGTACGACAAGCGGATCGATCCGATCGGCACCTGCGTCGGCATTCGCGGCTCGCGCGTGCAGGCCGTGCGCAACGAGCTCGGTGGCGAAAATATCGACATCGTGCTATGGTCGGAGGATCCCGCCCAATTCGTGATCGGCGCGCTCGCGCCGGCAGCCGTCCAGTCGATCGTCGTCGATGAAGAAAAGCATTCGATGGACGTCGTCGTCGACGAGAACGAACTCGCTGTCGCGATCGGCCGCAGCGGTCAGAACGTTCGCCTTGCCGGCGAACTGACCGGCTGGCAGATCAACATCATGACGCCGGACGAGTCCGCCCTGAAGCAGGGTGAAGAACGTGACAGGCTGCGTGCACTGTTCATGGCGCGTCTCGACGTCGACGAAGAAGTCGCCGACATCCTGATCGACGAAGGCTTCACGAGCCTCGAAGAGATCGCTTACGTGCCGCTCAACGAAATGCTCGAGATCGAGGCGTTCGACGAGGACACCGTGCACGAACTGCGCAACCGCGCGCGTGACGCGCTGTTGACGATGGCGATCGCGAACGAAGAAAAGGTCGAAAACGCAGCGCTGGATCTGAAGAGCCTCGACGGCATCACGTCGGAGTTGCTCTCGAAGCTGGCCGAACACGGTGTAGCCACGCGCGACGATCTCGCCGAGCTGGCAGTGGATGAACTGGTCGACTTGACCGGGATGGAAGAGGATGCCGCTAAGGCGTTGATCATGAAAGCACGTGAACATTGGTTCCAGTGAGAAATGACCATGGCGCACTGATTTGATGGCGGCCGGAAGGCCTGACCCGATGCTAACCGCAAGGAATCGGTCCTTGCACTAAGAGGAATGAATGGCGAGTAACAACGTAGCCCAATTTGCCGCGGAACTGAAAATGCCTGCTGGTGTGCTGCTCGAACAGCTGCAGGCAGCGGGCGTCCAGAAAGCGAGTGAAGACGATGCGCTGTCCGAGGCGGACAAGGCGCGTCTGCTCGATCATTTGCGCAAGTCGCACGGCGCGACCGATGGCGACAAGCGCAAGATCACGCTGACCCGCAAGCATACGTCGGAGATCAAGCAGTCCGACGCGACGGGCAAGGCTCGCACCATTCAGGTCGAGGTCCGCAAGAAGCGTACGTTCGTCAAGCGCGACGACGTGGGCGATGTCGCGGATCAGGGTCAGGCTCAGGCCGCGGAAGCGGATGACGATGCGGAACTGAAGCGTCGCGAGGAAGAGGCGCGCCGCGAGGCCGAGCTGCTCGAGAAGCAGGCGCAGGAACTGCGCGAGCGCCAGGAGCGCCTCGAGCGCGAGGAAGCCGAGCGCCGCGCCCGCGAGGAAGCGGCTGAAGCCGAGCGTCGCCGTGCCGAGGAAGAAGCGGCGGCGAAGCGTGTCGCGGCCGAAGCGGCCGCGAAGCAGGCTGTTGCCCAGCAGCAGGCGGCTGCCCAGCAGGCTGCCGCAGCGGAGCAGGAAGCGCGCACGCCATCGTCGCAGGACGAAGAACGTGCGGCCGCCGAACGCGCTGCACAGCGCGAAGCGGCGAAGAAGGCCGAGGATGCGGCTCGCGAAGCCGCAGACAAGGCGCGCGCCGAGCAGGAAGAGATCAGCAAGCGCCGCGCGGCCGCCGAGGCGGAAGCGCGTGCGATCCGCGAAATGATGAACACGCCGCGCAAGGCAGTGGTCAAGGCTGTCGAACCGCCGAAGCCGGTGGAACCGCCGAAGCCGGCCGAAGCCAAGGGCACGCTGCACAAGCCGGCGAAGCCGGCGGGTGAAGGCGGGCAGGCGCGTCCGGCGGCGAAGAAGCCGGCCGGCGCAGCGCCGGCGACCACGCAGGCGCCGGCAGGCGCGGGCGACCGCAACAAGAAGCCGGGCGCCGGCAAGGGCGGCTGGCAGGACGACGCCGCGAAGCGTCGCGGCATCAAGACGCGCGGCGATTCGAGCGGCGGCGTCGACCGCGGCTGGCGCGGCGGCCCGAAGGGCCGTGGCCGTCACCAGGACAGCGCATCGTCGTTCCAGGCGCCGACCGAGCCGATCATCCGTGAAGTGCACGTGCCGGAAACCATCTCGGTGGCCGACCTCGCGCACAAGATGTCCGTCAAGGCATCGGAAGTCATCAAGGTGATGATGAAGATGGGCCAGATGGTCACGATCAACCAGGTGCTGGACCAGGAAACGGCGATGATCATCGTCGAGGAACTGGGCCACCGCGCGGTTGCCGCGAAGCTGGACGATCCGGAAGCGCTGCTCGTCGAAGGCGAGACCGGCACGGATGCAGAACAGCTGCCGCGTCCGCCGGTCGTCACCGTGATGGGTCACGTCGACCACGGCAAGACCTCGCTGCTCGACTACATCCGTCGCGCGAAGGTCGCGGCGGGCGAAGCGGGTGGCATTACGCAGCACATCGGTGCCTATCACGTCGAAACGCCGCGCGGTGTCGTCACGTTCCTCGATACCCCGGGTCACGAGGCGTTCACGGCCATGCGTGCGCGCGGTGCGAAGGCGACC
Source organism: Burkholderia sp. SRS-46 (assembly GCF_004343775.1). GTDB lineage: Bacteria > Pseudomonadota > Gammaproteobacteria > Burkholderiales > Burkholderiaceae > Burkholderia. The sequence continues at coordinate 914,847 of NZ_PTXL01000001.1, forward strand.
GACATCGTCATTCTGGTGGTTGCAGCCGACGACGGCGTGATGCCGCAGACGAAGGAAGCCATCTCGCACGCGAAGGCGGGCGGCGTGCCGATCGTCGTCGCGATCAACAAGATCGACAAGCCGGAAGCGAATCCGGACCGCGTCAAGCAGGAACTGGTCGCGGAAGGCGTCGTGCCGGAAGAATACGGCGGCGATTCGCCGTTCGTGCCGGTGTCGGCGAAGACGGGCTCGGGCATCGACGATCTGCTCGAAAACGTGCTGCTGCAGGCCGAAGTGCTGGAACTGAAGGCACCGGTCGAGGCGCCGGCCAAGGGTATCGTGATCGAAGCGAAGCTCGACAAGGGCAAGGGCCCGGTCGCGACGATCCTGGTGCAGTCCGGTACGCTGAACCGCGGCGACATCGTGCTCGCGGGCACGGCCTACGGCCGCGTGCGTGCGATGCTCGACGAGAACGGCAAGCCGACGAAGGAAGCCGGCCCGTCGATCCCGGTCGAGATCCAGGGTCTGTCGGAAGTCCCGGGCGCCGGCGAGGAAGTGATCGTGCTGCCGGACGAGCGCAAGGCGCGCGAAATCGCGCTGTTCCGCCAGGGCAAGTTCCGCGACGTGAAGCTGGCGAAGCAGCAGGCCGCGAAGCTGGAAAGCATGCTCGAGCAGATGGGCGAAGGCGAAGTGCAGAACCTGCCGCTCATCATCAAGGCGGACGTGCAGGGCTCGCAGGAAGCGCTGGTGCAGTCGCTGCTCAAGCTGTCGACCGACGAAGTGCGCGTGCAGATCGTGCACAGCGCGGTGGGCGGCATCAGCGAAAGCGACGTCAACCTGGCGACGGCCTCGAAGGCGGTCATCATCGGCTTCAACACCCGTGCCGATGCACAGGCGCGCAAGCTGGCCGAATCGAACGGCATCGACATCCGCTACTACAACATCATCTATGACGCTGTGGATGAGGTGAAGGCGGCAATGTCGGGCATGCTGGCACCGGAGAAGCGCGAAGTCGTGACCGGCACGGTCGAGGTGCGCCAGGTGTTCAAGGTGCCGAAGATCGGCGCGGTCGCGGGCTGTATGGTCACGGACGGCGTGGTCAAGCGTACGTCGTCGGTGCGCGTGCTGCGCAACAACGTCGTGATCTTCACCGGCGAACTCGAGTCGCTGAAGCGCTTCAAGGACGACGTCAAGGAAGTCCGCCAGGGCTTCGAGTGCGGTATGTCGGTGAAGAACTTCAACGACATCGTCGAAGGCGACCAGTTCGAAGTCTTCGAAGTGACCGAAGTCGCGCGTACGCTGTAACGATCGCGCATCGGCTCATGGGCGGGGCAGGCTTGGGCCTGTCCCGCCCATTTTCATGGCGGCTCGCAAAGCGGGTTGCCGACTTTGCTCCGAATAACGGATCACGGATCGATCATGTCCAGGAAACGTACTTCCCCCAATCGCAACGTGCAGATCGCCGACCAGATTCAGCGCGACCTGTCCGAACTCATCATGCGCGAGGTCAAGGATCCGCGCATCGGCATCGTGACCATCCAGAGCGTGGAACTCACGCCGGATTATGCGCACGCGAAGGTGTACTTCACGACGCTGACCGGCAAGCCCGAGGACACGCAGGTCGCGCTGAACCATGCGTCCGGCCACCTGCATAACCTGCTGTTCAAGCGTCTGCACATCCATACCGTGCCGACGCTGCACTTCCATTACGACCAGACGATCGAGAAGGCGGTGGCCATGTCGCGCCTGATCGAAGAGGCCAACGCGACGCGCGCGAAGGACGACGACGAAACCGACGCAGCGCCTGCAAAGGACGATTGAGTTCGCCCGGCCTATGACGAATGCAGCCTCCCAACGTCCGCGCGTGCCCCGGCGCGCGCTGGACGGCGTCCTCCTGCTCGACAAGCCGATCGGCCTGTCGAGCAACGACGCCCTGATTCGCGCAAAGCGCCTGTATCTCGCGAAGAAGGCCGGCCACACCGGCACGCTCGACCCGCTGGCGTCGGGCCTGCTGCCGCTGTGCTTCGGCGAAGCGACGAAGTTCTCGCAAGACCTGCTGGAAGCCGACAAGACCTACGAAGCGACGATGCGCCTCGGCGTGCGTACCGCGACCGGCGACGCGGAGGGCGAGGTGCTCGACACGCGCCCGGTCGCGTGCGATCGGGCGGCAGTGGACGCCGCGCTCGCGCGCTTCACCGGCGAGATCGTGCAGGTGCCGCCGATGTATTCGGCGCTCAAGCGCGACGGCAAGCCGCTGTACGAATATGCGCGCGCGGGCCAGACGGTCGAGCGTGAAGGGCGCGCCGTCACGATCCACGTGCTCGAACTGCTGGCATGCGAGTTACCCGACGTGACGTTTCGCGTGACCTGCAGCAAGGGCACCTACGTGCGCACGCTGGCGGAAGACATCGGCGAGGCGCTCGGCTGCGGCGCGCACCTGACGATGCTGCGCCGTACCGGCGTCGGCGCGTTGACGCTCGACCATGCGGTGACGCTCGACGCGCTGTCCGATGCCGACGCTGCGGCGCGCGATGCGTGGCTGCAGCCGGTCGACGCGCTGCTGTCGACGTTCCCGCTGGTGCGTCTCGACGACGAATGTGCGAAGCGCTTCCTGCACGGCCAGCGCTTGCGGTTGTCCGAGCTCGGGACGATCGACGCGAACGAGGGCGAGCGGGTGCGCGTGTACGATGCGACGCGGCTGCTCGGCGTGGCCCGCGCGGCGAACGGCGTGCTGGCGCCCGAGCGGCTCGTCGTGACCGCGGCGGCATGAGGTGACTCGAGGAAGCGACGCGTCCGCGTCGCCGGCAGCATGAAAAAGGCCCGGTCGTAGTCGACCGGGCCTTTTGTTTTGGCGCGAGATGCGCGGCGCTCAGTGCGCGGCCGATGCCGCCGCGCCCGCGTCGCCGCCGCCCGCGCGTTCGGGCTTCGTGATCCAGATCAGCGCGATCAGCAGCACGAAGATCGCCGCCGAAATATAGAACAGGTCGTTCACGCCGAGCTGCGCGGCCTGTTGCGTGGCCATGTTGTTGATGAGGCCATGCGCCTGCTGCTGGGTCAGGCCGAGGCTGCCCATCTGCGAGACCGCCTGGTTGAACGTCGGGTTGTACGCATTCGCCTGCTCGACCAGTTGCGCGTGGTGGAAGTTGTTCCGATGATCCCACGCGGTCTGGAAGATCGACGTGCCGATGCCGCCGCACATGATCCGCACGAAGTTCGACAGGCCCGATGCCGCCGGGATGCGGTGGCCGGGCAGGCCGGACAGCGTGATCGACACGAGCGGGATGAAGAAGCCCGCCATCGCGATGCCCTGCACGAGCGTCGGCAGCGTCAGCGACCATTCGTCGACGCCGGTCGTGTAGCGGGAGCGCATCCAGAAGCACAGCGCGAAGATCAGGAACGACGCCGTCGAGATATACCGTGGATCCGTGCGCGGCAGATACTTCCCGGTGAGCGGCGACAGCAGGATCGCGAATAGCCCGACAGGCGCCATCACGAGACCGGCGTCGGTCGCGGTGTAGCCGATCTGCGTCTGCAGCCACAGCGGCAACAGCACGAGGTTGCCGAAGTACAGGCCGTACCCGATCGACAGCGCCACCGTGCCACCGGTGAAGTTCCGCATGCGGAACAGCGACAGGTCGACGACCGGATGCTCGGCGGTGAGTTCCCAGATGACGAAGAACGCGAACGCGATGACGGCGGTCAGCGCGAGCACGATGATGGTCGTCGATGCGAACCAGTCGAGATCCTTGCCCTTGTCGAGCATGATCTGCAGCGAGCCGACCCAGACGACCAGCAGCGCGAGGCCCACGCCGTCGATCGGCGCGCGGCGCACGGCCGATTCCCGCTGGCGGTAGATCATCCACGTTGCGATCGCGGCGGCGACGCCGACCGGGATGTTGACGTAGAAGATCCACGGCCACGAGTAGTTGTCCGAAATCCATCCGCCGAGAATCGGGCCGGCGACGGGCGCGATCAGCGTTGTCATCGCCCAGAGTGCGAGCGCCATCGGCGCCTTCGCGCGCGGGTAGCTCGAGAGCAGCAGCGCTTGCGACAGCGGAATCATCGGGCCCGCGACGGCGCCCTGGATCACGCGCGACACGAGCAGGAACGGCAGCGTCGGCGAGAGCCCGCACATCCACGACGAAATGACGAACAGGATGATCGACGCAAGGAACAGGCGAACCTGTCCGATGCGGTCGGTGAGCCAGCCCGTCAGCGGCACGGAGATCGCGTTCGCGACCGCGAACGACGTGATGACCCACGTGCCCTGGTCGGATGACACGCCGAGATCGCCCGAGATCGTCGGGATCGCGACGTTCGCGATCGACGTGTCGAGCACGTTCATGAACACGGCGAGCGATACCGCGATCGTGCCGATTACGAGCTGCCCGCCCTGCAGGGGCGGGTGGGAGACAGGAGGCTGTGCCATGTCGGTGGTTTTCCGGGAACGCAGCGCTTACATCATCTTCGAGATGCTGCTCGGCTTCGCAGCGGCCGGCGCAGGCGCGCCGGCGCCGGCGTTTTCCGCGATGATGCGTGCGATCTCGGCGTTGGCTTCGTCGCCGTACTTCGCGAACACGTCGGTCTGGTAGACCGTGTTCTGCACGTTGCCGAGCTGGTTGCCGCTTTCGTCCTTGATGTTGACGTCGACCTGCATCGACAGGCCGATCCGCAGCGGATGCTTGTCGAGATCCTTCGAATCGAGCTCGATCCGCACCGGCAGGCGCTGCACGACCTTGATCCAGTTGCCGGTCGCGTTCTGCGCCGGCAGCAGCGAGAACGCCGAGCCGGTGCCGGCCGAGAAGCCGATGACCTTGCCGTGATAGACGAACGACGAGCCGTAGATGTCGGCCGTCAGCTCGACCGGCTGGCCGATGCGCATGTGCTTGAGCTGCACTTCCTTGAAGTTCGCGTCGACCCACACCGAATTCAGCGGCACGACCGACATCAGCGGCGTGCCCGGCGACACGCGCTGGCCGACCTGCACCGAGCGCTTCGCGACATAGCCGGTGACCGGCGCGGGCAGCGTGTTGCGCGCGTTCGCGAGATACGCGTCGCGGACCTTCGCGGCGGACGCGAGCACGTTCGGGTGCGTCGCGATCGTGGTGTTCGCGGTCAGCGCGCGGTTCGACGCGAGTTGCTGCTGAGCGGTGTCGAGCGACGCCTGCGCGGCCTTCACCGAGTCACGTGCGTGCGAGATTTCTTCCTGCGACACGGCGCCCGTCTGCGCGACCGCGACGCGGCGGCGCAGGTCGTCCTCGGCGCGCGACAGATCCGACTGGCGCAGCGCGACCTGCGCGCGATACTGGTCGTCGTTGACGAACAGGCCGCGCACCTGGCGCACCGTCTGCGCGAGGTTCGCTTCAGCCTGTTGCAGCGCGACCTGCGAATCGGCCGGGTCGAGCACCACGAGCGGATCGCCGGCCTTGACCGTCTGCGTGTCGTCGGCCTTCACCGCGACGACCGTACCGACGACCTGCGGCGTGATCTGCACGACGTTGCCGTTGACGTAGGCATCGTCGGTCGACTCGTGGAAGCGTGCGACGAGGAAGTAGTACAGCCCGTACGCGATGGCCGCGATCACGATGACCGCGACGAGCAGCGTCATCATCCGTTTGCGCTTGCCGTTGTTCTGCGGCTGGGCGCTGGCGGCGTTTTGTTGAGGGTCGCTCATGGCGATTTTCTCCGTCCGTTGATTCGAGTGTCTGCGTTGTGATTGGGCCGGTTCAGTTCGCGGCCTGTTGTGCGGTCTTCGCCTGCGCGGTGCGGTCGGCGTCGGGCGCCGCAAGGCGGGTGCCGGCGGCGTCGAAGCCGCCGCCGAGCGCCTTGATCAGCCCGAACTGCATGTCGCGGCGCCGCATCTTCAGGTTGGTCACGGTCTGTTCCGACGCCAGGCGGTTGCTGTCCGCGTTCAGCACCTGCAGCTGCGGCGACAGGCCGGCCTTGTAGCGGATCACGGCCAGGTCGTAGGCGCGTGTCGATGCGTCGAGCGCGCGCTGCGCGTCGCCCATCTGCTTGTCGACCGCGCGAATCGACGCGACCTGCGTCGCGACGTCGTTCATCGCGCCGATCAGCGTCTGGTTGTAGTTCGCGACGGACAGGTCGAAGTCCGCATAGCGGCCCTTGAGCTGCGCGCGCAGCGCGCCGCCGTCGAAGATCGGCAGGTGGATCGCCGGGCTGAACTGCGCCTGGCGGCTCGCGAAGTTCAGGAATTTGCCCCAGCCGAACGCATCGAAGCCGAAGCCCGCCGCGAGGTTCACGTCGGGGTAGAACTCCGCTTTCGCTTCCTTCACGTCGTGCATCGCGGCTTCGACCTGCCAGCGCGCGGCGACGATGTCCGGGCGGCGCGACACGAGGTCGGCCGGCAGGTTGTCGGGCAGCAGGACGGCGCCGCCCGGGTTCAGCACCGGCTGCGCGATCTGCAGGCCACGGTCCGGCCCCTTGCCGAGCAGGGCGGCGAGCTGGTAGCGCGTCGTCGTGATCTGGCCGTCGAGGTCGGACAGCGACGCCTGGGTGGTCGCGATGTTGCCGCGTGCGGTCTGGCGCTCGACGTTGGTATCGAGGCCGGCCGACACGCGGCCGTCGGTAATCGTGCCGACCGTCTGGCGGTTGGTGATCTCGCGCTGCGCGATGTCGCGCAGCGCATACAGTTGCGCGAGCGAATTGTAGGTGCGCGCGATCGACGAGGCGAGCGTGACGCGCGCCTGCTGCATGTCCGCCTCGGCAGCCTTTTCCTGCGACACGGCGGCATGCAGGCGCTCGCGGTTCTTGCCCCACAGGTCGAGATCCCACGACGCGCTCGCGAGCGCGTTGTTCTCGCTGTACCACGCGCCGCCGAGCGGGGGCGGGAAGAGTGCGTTGCCCGAATACAGCTGGCGGGTCCACGAGTACTTGGCATCGACGCTCGGCAGCAGCGTCGAGCGCGACGATTCGATATAGGACGACGCCTTCGCGATGCGCGCCTGCGCTTGCGCGATCGACGGATTGTCGGCAAGCGCCTCGTCGATGAGCTTCGGCAACTGTGGATCGCCGAACTGGGCGGCCCAGTCGAGCGACGGCCATTTGCCGCCCTCGGCTGGCAGGCTCTGAGCGGTTTCGAATTGCGACGCGGGCGCGATCTGCTTGTCGCTCTTGATGCCGAAGTAGTTTGCACAGCCCGCCAGCGCCAGCGCGGCGACCGCGGCAGCGACGGCGGTACGGCACGATCCGGCACGCACGGACAACGGGGACGATTTCATCGCGCTGATCCCTGACTCGGAATGAATGATGGACACTGCAAGGATTTCCTTACATTAATCTGTCAAAGATGATTGTTATGGCAATTATTGCGGTGCACTGCCGCCGGCCGTGTCGCACGCGTTGCCGAGAATGCGGCGCAGCATGCTCTTCAGGAAGCCGACTTCCTCCGGCGTGAAGCCGTCCAGCAGCTGGTCGAGCACGCTGCGGAAGATGGGCGGCAGCCGTTCGGCGAGCGCGCGCCCTTCGTCGGTCAGTTCGAGCCGCACGACGCGCCGGTCCTCGATGCTGCGCACGCGGGACAGCAGGCCGCGCTTCTCGACGCGGTCGAGCAGGCGCGTCACCGCGCTCGCGTCGATCCCGTATTCGCGGGCGAGCTCGGCGGCCGTCGAGCACTTGCCGACTGCGATCATGAACAGCATGCTGGCCTGCGTGCCCGTGATGCCGAGTTCGCCTTGCGTACGCTGCGTGACGAGGTTGGTCATCAGCGATTTCACACGCGACATCAGATAGCCGACGCTATCGTTCACCTGATAGGTCGACAGCGAAACGGGCTGCGATTGGGAGGAAGTGGAATCCGACATAAAACCATGAAACTGCAATAGTTGACTAGGCAGTAGTGTAGGCGCAAATGCTTGCCTCGGCAAATGTTAATCGAACGGCCGAGCGCCTGCTTGCCGTCGCCCAATACCCTACTCGGAGGATGGTCTTTGCCGAAGGGCGGGCGGTGGCTCGGGGCGGGCGCCCGGCGCTTTTGCGGGGCGGCTTCGCGAGCCTGTCTTGTTGCGGTGCAGCGCGCGGACCGCTCGCGTCATCTGCACGTGCTATAATTTGAGGCTTTCCTAGCTGCATCACGCACGCACGTGACGAACGAGCGTGCGTATTTGCGCATCCAATCGATTTTCAGGTTTCTATGACCCGCGCCCTTCGCAATATCGCCATCATCGCTCACGTCGACCACGGCAAGACGACGCTCGTCGACCAACTGCTTCGCCAGTCCGGCACCTTCCGCGACAACCAGCAAGTCGCTGAGCGTGTGATGGACTCGAACGACATCGAAAAGGAGCGCGGGATCACGATTCTCGCGAAGAACTGCGCGGTCGAATACGAAGGCACGCACGTCAACATCGTCGACACCCCGGGGCACGCAGACTTCGGCGGTGAAGTCGAGCGCGTGCTGTCGATGGTCGACTCGGTGCTGCTGCTGGTCGACGCGGTCGAGGGCCCGATGCCGCAGACCCGCTTCGTCACGAAGAAGGCGCTGGCGCTCGGCCTGAAGCCGATCGTGGTCGTGAACAAGATCGACCGCCCGGGCGCGCGCATCGACTGGGTGATCAACCAGACCTTCGACCTGTTCGACAAGCTCGGCGCGACCGAAGAGCAGCTCGACTTCCCGATCGTCTACGCGTCGGGCCTGAACGGCTACGCGTCGCTCGACCCGGCCGCGCGCGACGGCGACATGCGTCCGCTGTTCGAGGCGATCCTCGAGCACGTCCCGGTCCGCCCGGCCGACCCGGAAGCGCCGCTGCAGCTGCAGATCACGTCGCTCGACTATTCGACGTACGTCGGCCGGATCGGCGTCGGCCGCATCACGCGTGGCCGCATCAAGCCGGGCCAGCCGGTCGTGATGCGCTTCGGCCCGGAAGGCGACGTGCTGAACCGCAAGATCAACCAGGTGCTATCGTTCAAGGGTCTCGAGCGCGTGCAGGTCGAGTCGGCCGAAGCGGGCGACATCGTGCTGATCAACGGTATTGAAGACGTCGGCATCGGCGCGACGATCTGCGCGGTCGATACGCCGGAAGCGCTGCCGATGATCACCGTCGACGAACCGACGCTGACGATGAACTTCCTCGTCAACTCGTCGCCGCTCGCGGGCCGTGAAGGCAAGTTCGTGACGAGCCGCCAGATCCGCGATCGCCTGATGAAGGAGCTGAACCACAACGTCGCGCTGCGCGTGAAGGACACCGGCGACGAAACGGTGTTCGAAGTGTCGGGCCGCGGCGAGCTGCACCTGACGATTCTCGTCGAGAACATGCGCCGTGAAGGCTACGAGCTGGCCGTGTCGCGTCCGCGCGTCGTGATGCAGGAAATCGACGGCGTGCGTCACGAGCCGTACGAGCTGCTGACCGTCGACCTCGAAGACGAACACCAGGGCGGCGTGATGGAAGAGCTTGGCCGCCGCAAGGGCGAAATGCTCGACATGGCGTCGGACGGCCGCGGTCGCACGCGTCTGGAATACAAGATCTCGGCACGTGGCCTGATCGGCTTCCAGAGTGAATTCCTGACGCTTACGCGCGGCACGGGCCTGATGAGCCACATCTTCGATTCGTACGCACCGGTCAAGGACGGCTCGGTCTTCGAGCGCCGCAACGGCGTGCTGATCTCGCAGGACGACGGCGCGGCGGTGGCCTACGCACTGTGGAAGCTGCAGGACCGCGGCCGCATGTTCGTGAAGCCGGGCGACGCGCTCTACGAGGGCATGATCATCGGCATCCACAGCCGCGACAACGACCTCGTCGTGAACCCGATCAAGGGCAAGCAGCTGACCAACGTGCGTGCGTCGGGCACCGACGAAGCAGTGCGTCTCGTGCCGCCGATCCAGATGTCGCTCGAGTACGCGGTCGAGTTCATCGACGACGACGAGCTGGTCGAAGTCACGCCGCAGTCGATTCGCCTGCGCAAGCGCTTCCTGAAGGAGCACGAGCGTCGCCGCGCGAGCCGCGAAGGATCGATCGACTGATGCGCGCCGGAGCGATCCGGGCATCGTGAAAGAGCCGCCTTCGGGCGGCTTTTTCGCATCCGCGCGACGTGCAATCGGCGTGCCTGCAAAACACTCTTTCACGGATGCGCGGCAATCGGGCCAAACCCCCGTCGCGCCTCGCTTTTGCGCGGTTGTGCATGAACTCCGGTATTGGTTCTGTGATATGCTGCGCGCACGCAAGTTTTAGGTCCTTCCAAGCAAGACTTGATTCGCAATCCGCTAAACGGTCAGGCCGTGTCGCGGAAGGTTGAGCAACCCGCTATTTCTCGAGAAGCTCGAAGAAAGGTGAGCGTAAAATGTCAGATGTAATGAAGCAGTTTCAGCTGAACTCCTATTTGTTCGGCGGCAATGCTTCGTACGTAGAAGAACTGTACGATGCATATCTCGATAATCCGGCGTCAGTGCCCGAGAACTGGCGAGAGTATTTCGACGCGTTGCAGAATGTGCCTGCAACGGACGGTTCGAACGCCAGCGACGTGGCGCACCACCCGATCGTCGAGTCGTTCGCGCAGCGTGCGAAGGCCAATGCCTTCATCCCGCGCGAAAGCGGCACCAATCTGGCAACCGCGCGCAAGCAGGTCCACGTCCAGTCCCTCATCAGCGCCTATCGCTTCCTTGGCTCGCAATGGGCCAATCTCGATCCCCTGAAGCGTCGCGAACGTCCCGCCATTCCCGAACTCGAACCCGCGTTCTACGACTTCTCCGAGGCCGACCTCGACCAGACGTTCAGCGCGAGCAACCTGTACTTCGGTTTCGACCAGGCGTCGCTGCGCGACATCGTCAAGGGCCTGCGCGACACGTACTGCGGCACGATCGGCGCCGAGTACATGTACATCAGCGATCCTGAGCAGAAGCGCTGGTGGCAGGAGCGCCTGGAGTCGACCCGTGCGACGCCGGGCTTCTCGGCAGACGAGAAGAAGCACATCCTGAACCGCCTGACGGCCGCTGAAGGCCTCGAGCGCTACCTGCATACCAAGTACGTCGGCCAGAAGCGCTTCTCGCTCGAAGGCGGCGAAAGCTTCATCGCGGCGATGGACGAAGTCGTCCAGCACTCGGGCCGCAAGGGCGTGCAGGAAATCGTCATCGGCATGGCCCACCGCGGCCGCCTGAACGTGCTCGTCAACACGCTCGGCAAGATGCCGGCGGACCTGTTCGCGGAATTCGAAGGCAAGCACGTCGACGACCTGCCGGCCGGCGACGTGAAGTACCACAAGGGCTTCTCGTCGGACGTGTCGACCGAAGGCGGCCCGGTTCACCTGTCGCTCGCGTTCAACCCGTCGCACCTTGAAATCGTCAACCCGGTGGTCGAAGGTTCCGCGAAGGCGCGGATGGACCGTCGCGGCGACGAAGACGGCCTGCAAGTGCTGCCGGTGCAGATCCACGGCGACGCGGCCTTCGCTGGCCAGGGCGTCGTGATGGAAACGCTGAACCTCGCGCAGACGCGCGGTTACGGCACGCACGGCACGCTGCACATCGTCATCAACAACCAGATCGGCTTCACGACGTCGGACCCGCGCGACGCGCGCTCGACGCTGTACTGTACCGACGTCGTCAAGATGATCGAGGCGCCGGTGCTGCACGTGAACGGCGACGATCCGGAAGCGGTGATCCTCGCGACGCAGATCGCGATCGACTACCGGATGCAGTTCCACAAGGATGTCGTGATCGACATCGTCTGCTTCCGCAAGCTGGGTCACAACGAGCAGGACACGCCGGCGGTCACGCAGCCGCTGATGTACAAGAAGATCGCGCAGCACCCGGGCACCCGTGCGCTGTACGCCGAGAAGCTCGTGCAGCAGGGCGTGATCAGCGCGGACGACGCCGACGGTTTCGTGAAGGCGTACCGCAAGGCGATGGACGACGGCCACCACACGATCGATCCGGTGCTGTCGAACTACAAGAGCAAGTACGCGGTCGACTGGATGCCGTTCCTGAACCGCAAGTGGACGGACGCAGCCGACACGGCTGTGCCGCTCGCCGAGCTGAAGCGCCTCGGCGAACGCATCACGACCGTTCCGCAAGACTTCAAGGTTCACCCGCTCGTCGAGCGCGTGATCAACGACCGCCGCAACATGGCGCGCGGCGACCAGCCGCTCGACTGGGGCATGGCCGAACACCTCGCGTTCGCGTCGCTCGTCGCATCGGGCTACTCGGTGCGCCTGACGGGCCAGGACTCGGGCCGCGGCACGTTCACGCACCGCCACGCGGTGCTGCACGACCAGAACCGCGAGCGCTGGAACGACGGCACGTACGTGCCGCTGCAGAACATCGCCGAAGGCCAGGCGAAGTTCACGGTGATCGACTCGGTGCTGTCGGAAGAGGCGGTGCTGGGCTTCGAATACGGCTACTCGACCGCCGAGCCGAACACGCTCGTGCTGTGGGAAGCGCAGTTCGGCGACTTCGTCAACGGCGCGCAGGTCGTGATCGACCAGTTCATCTCGTCGGGCGAAGTGAAGTGGGGTCGCGTGTCGGGTCTCACGATGCTGCTGCCGCACGGCTATGAAGGCCAGGGCCCGGAGCACTCGTCGACCCGTATCGAGCGTTTCCTGCAACTGTGCGCGGATCACAACATGCAGGTCGTCCAGCCGACGACGCCGGCGCAGATCTTCCATCTGCTGCGCCGCCAGATGATCCGCCTGTTCCGCAAGCCGCTGATCATCGCGACGCCGAAGTCGCTGCTGCGTCACAAGGAAGCCGTGTCGGACCTGTCGGAACTGGCGAAGGGCTCGTTCCAGCCGGTGCTGGGCGAAATCGACGGCGGCATCGACGCGAAGAAGGTCAAGCGCGTGCTGGCCTGCTCGGGCCGCGTGTACTTCGACCTCGTCGCGCATCGCCGCGAAGCGAAGGCGAACGACGTTGCGATCATCCGTATCGAACAGCTGTATCCGTTCGCGCACAAGCAGTTCGAAGCTGAACTGAAGAAGTACGAGAACGCGACGGAAGTGGTCTGGGTGCAGGACGAGCCGCAAAACCAGGGCCCGTGGTTCTACGTCGAACACCACCTGAAGGAAGGCATGAAGGAAGGTCAGAAGCTGGCATACAGCGGCCGTCCGGCTTCGGCCTCGCCGGCAGTCGGCTACTACGCGAAGCACTACGAGCAGCAGAAGGCCCTCATCGAAGGTGCATTCGGCCGCCTGAAGAGCGCATCGATCGCGAAATAAAGGACGAAAGCGAAACGGGAAAGCGCATGGCGCTTTCCCGAATCTTTTGGCCCGCAGGACGCGTCGCGCGCCGCACCGGCCGGAAGAGTCGCCCGAACCTCGTCATTACCCAGATTAAGCATCCAGGAAAATCACATGGCTATCGTAGAAGTCAAAGTCCCCCAGCTGTCGGAGTCGGTGTCGGAAGCCACCATGCTGCAGTGGAAGAAGAAGCCCGGCGAAGCTGTCGCGCAGGACGAAATCCTGATCGAACTCGAAACCGACAAGGTCGTGCTCGAAGTGCCGGCACCGGCCGCGGGCGTGCTCGCGCAAGTGCTGCAGAACGACGGTGACACGGTGGTCGCGGATCAACTGATCGCGACGATCGACACCGAAGCGAAGGCGGGTGCCGTCGCTGCCGCGGCTGGCGCAGCCGAAGTCCAGCCGGCCGCAGCACCCGCTGCCGCACCGGCCGCGCAGCCGGCTGCCGCCGCTGCGTCGAGCACCGCCGCCGCATCGCCGGCCGCGTCGAAGCTGCTGGCCGAGAAGGGCCTGTCGGCGGGCGACGTCGCAGGTTCGGGCCGCGACGGCCGCGTCACGAAGGGCGACGCGCTGGCCGCAGGCAGCGCACCGAAGGCTGCTCCGGCTGCCGCGCCGGCGAAGGCCGCTGCGAAGCCGGCGCTGCAGGAAGTGAAGGTGCCGGCGTCGGCAACGACCTGGCTGAACGACCGTCCGGAGCAGCGCGTGCCGATGTCGCGCCTGCGCGCGCGTATCGCCGAGCGTCTGCTCGAGTCGCAGCAGACCAACGCGATCCTGACGACGTTCAACGAAGTGAACATGGCCCCGGTCATGGAGCTGCGCAACAAGTACAAGGACAAGTTCGAGAAGGAACATGGCGTGAAGCTCGGCTTCATGTCGTTCTTCGTGAAGGCCGCCGTGCACGCGCTGAAGAAGTTCCCGCTCGTGAACGCGTCGATCGACGGTAACGACATCGTCTATCACGGCTACTTCGACATCGGTATCGCCGTCGGCTCGCCGCGCGGCCTCGTGGTGCCGATCCTGCGCAACGCCGACCAGCTGAGCCTCGCCGAGATCGAGAAGAAGATCGCCGAGTTCGGCCAGAAGGCGAAGGACGGCAAGCTGTCGATCGACGAAATGACCGGCGGTACGTTCTCGATCTCGAACGGCGGCGTGTTCGGCTCGATGCTGTCGACCCCGATCATCAACCCGCCGCAGTCGGCAATCCTCGGCGTGCACGCGACGAAGGATCGTGCAGTCGTCGAAAACGGCCAGATCGTGATCCGCCCGATCAACTACCTGGCGCTGTCGTACGACCACCGGATCATCGACGGCCGCGAAGCGGTGCTGTCGCTCGTCGCGATGAAGGATGCGCTCGAGGATCCGGCACGCCTGCTGCTCGACCTGTAAGCCACGCCACCTGCATTGACCCGCTCCGCACGGGCGCGCGACCTCGCGCGCCCGTGCGGATGCACAAGAAGAAAGGATTGCCATGTCCAAGGATTTTGACGTCGTCGTGATCGGCGCCGGCCCCGGCGGCTACATCGCCGCGATCCGCGCCGCTCAACTGGGCAAGACCGTTGCCTGTATCGAAAAGTGGAAGAACCCGGCCGGCGCGCTGAAGCTCGGCGGCACCTGCCTGAACGTCGGCTGCATCCCGTCGAAGGCGCTGCTCGCATCGTCGGAAGAGTTCGAGAACGCATCGCACCACCTCGCCGACCACGGCATCAGCGTCGACGGCGTGAAGATCGACCTCGCGAAGATGCTCGGCCGCAAGGACGGCATCGTCGAGAAGATGACGAGCGGGATCGAGTTCCTGTTCAAGAAGAACAAGATCACCTGGCTGAAGGGCCACGGCAAGTTCACCGGCAAGACCGACGCCGGCGTGCAGATCGAAGTGAGCGGCGAGGGTGAAGCCGAAGTCGTCACCGCGAAGAACGTGATCATCGCGACGGGCTCGAAGGCGCGTCACCTGCCGGGCATCCCGGTCGACAACAAGATCGTGTCGGACAACGAAGGCGCACTGACGTTCGACGCGGTGCCGAAGAAGCTCGCCGTGATCGGCGCAGGCGTGATCGGCCTCGAGCTCGGCTCGGTGTGGCGCCGCCTGGGTGCCGAAGTGACGGTGCTCGAAGCGCTGCCGGCGTTCCTCGGCGCGGCCGACGAAGCGCTCGCGAAGGAAGCGGCCAAGCTGTTCAAGAAGCAGGGCCTCGACATCCATCTCGGCGTGAAGATCGGCGAAGTGAAGACGACCGCGAACGGCGTGTCGATCGCTTACACCGACAAGGACGGCAACGCGCAGACGCTCGACGCCGACCGCCTGATCGTGTCGGTCGGCCGCGTGCCGAACACCGACAACCTCGGCCTGGAGGCGATCGGCCTGAAGGCGAACGAGCGCGGCTTCATCGACGTGGACGACCACTGCCGCACGGCGGTGCCGAACGTGTTCGCGATCGGCGACGTGGTGCGCGGCCCGATGCTCGCGCACAAGGCGGAAGACGAAGGCGTGCTGGTCGCGGAAGTGATCGACGGCCAGAAGCCGCACATCGACTACAACTGCATTCCGTGGGTGATCTACACGTACCCGGAAATCGCATGGGTCGGCAAGACGGAGCAGCAGCTGAAGGCGGAAGGCCGCGAGATCAAGTCGGGCAAGTTCCCGTTCTCGATCAACGGCCGCGCGCTCGGCATGAACGCGCCGGACGGCTTCGTGAAGATGATCGCGGACGCGAAGACCGACGAACTGCTCGGCGTGCACGTGATCGCGGCGAACGCGTCGGACCTGATCGCGGAAGCCGTGGTGGCGATGGAGTTCAAGGCGGCGTCGGAAGACATCGCCCGCATCTGCCATCCGCACCCGTCGATGTCCGAAGTGATGCGCGAAGCTGCGCTGGCCGTCGACAAGCGCTCGCTGAACAGCTAAGCGCGCATTGACGCGCCGGCCCGTTCTGCGGCCGGCGCTGCGATCCTGCGACGAAGGCGGGCGGGGTTTCCTGCCCGCCTTCGTCTTTTCCGGTTTGCCCGATGAACGTCACCGAATACTACGCGCGGGAGTTGACCACGCGCGGTTACCAGTCCGATTCCGCGCAGCGCGCGGCGATCGACCGCCTGCAGCGTTGCTACGACGAGTGGGTCGCATACAAGGCGCGCCGCTCGAATGCGTTCAAGAAGCTCATCATCCATCCGAACCTGCCGCGCGGCGTCTACATGTGGGGTGGCGTCGGGCGCGGCAAGAGCTTCCTGATGGACAGCTTCTTCGCGGTCGTGCCGGTGCAGCGCAAGACGCGCCTGCATTTCCACGAGTTCATGCGCGAGGTGCACCGCGAGCTCGAGGAACTGAAGGGGCAGGCCGATCCGCTCGACGAGCTCGCACGCCGCATCGCGAAGCGCTACCGGCTGATCTGCTTCGACGAATTCCACGTGTCGGACATCGCCGACGCGATGATCCTGTATCGCCTGCTCGACCGGCTGTTCACGAACGGCGTGCAGTTCGTGATGACGTCCAACTACGATCCGGACGACCTGTATCCGGACGGCCTGCATCGCGACCGGATGCTGCCGGCGATCGCGCTGCTCAAGGACAAGCTCGACGTGCTCAACGTCGACGCGGGCGTCGACTATCGCCAGCGCACGCTCGCGCAGGTGCAGATGTACCACACGCCGCTCGGCGCGGAGACCGATCGCGCATTGCGCCACGCATTCGCGAAGCTCGCCGCGGTGCCCGACGAGAGCCCGATCCTGCACATCGAGAAGCGCGAGCTGAAGGCGCTGCGCAAGGCCGATGGCGTGGTGTGGTTCGATTTCGCGACGCTGTGCGGCGGGCCGCGCTCGCAGAACGATTACCTCGAGCTCGCGAGCCGCTTCCATGCGATCGTGCTGTCGGAGGTGCCGCAGATGTCGCCGCGCATGGCGTCGGAGGCCCGCCGCTTCACCTGGCTGATCGACGTGCTGTACGACCACAAGGTCAAGCTGCTGATGTCCGCGGCGGTGCCGGCCGAGTCGCTGTACGTCGAAGGGCCGATGGCCAACGAGTTTACGCGGACGGTCTCGCGGATCGTCGAGATGCAGTCGAAGGAGTACCTGGAGACGCCGCGTCGCATCGTCGATACTTCGCTGACCTGAATGCGCGCCGTGGGCGGGATGCGCGAATTTGTCGCATTCAATGGTCAATTCCGGTTAATTCTGCTGCATCTCGTCTCATTTTCGGATTAGTCTTATATTCAACTCCGGGTTGACCCGATATCGTTGTGTCATGGTTCCTAAGGCTGGAGATGTCCATGACACCGTATCGCGATCTCACCGACGACGAGTGGCAGCGCGTCGCATCGCTTCTACCTGAAATGCAGCCGCGCACCGAGTTGCGCGGCCGTCCACTCGCCAACACGCGCGCCGTGCTGAACGGCGTCCTCTGGGTGATCTACAGCGGCGCGACCTGGTCCGCGATGCCGCGCCGTTATCCGTCGTATCAGACCTGCCATCGCCGCTTCAAGGTATGGCACGAAACCGGCGCGCTGATGCAGGTGATGCGCACGCTGTTTGGCGAGGCCGGCATGAATCTGTGCAACACGCTGGCCACGCGGATGCGCAAGCATGCGCAATCGAAGGCGGCGGAAGCGCGCAGCATCGCAGCGCCCGCGCACCTGGCCGCGCAGGGGGGCTATGGCGCAGATGTGCTCAAGCGTGCTGCATGACCGCCGGCGCCGTGTGAACATGAGCCCTCAAACGACATCGGCCTGCGATACCGTCGCAGGCCGATTTGTTTTATGCGGCGCGCGGTGGCGCGCACATCGTTACGGCTGACGAACCCAGGTCTGCGAGCGGCCGAGCAGCGATACGCCGACGTAGCCGCGCACGACCAGCTTCTGGCCGCCGTCCTGCAACGTCATCTTGCACTTGTAGACCTTGCCGTTTTCCGGGTCGAGGATGTTGCCGCCATCCCAAGTCTCGCCGTCCTTCTTCATCGCCTTGATGATCGTCATGCCCTTGATCAGCTGATCCTTGCGCTCGTCCGTGCATGCGGTGCAGCGACGATCGGGCGTGTCGTTTTCGCCCAGGCCCTTGAGGACCTTGCCCGTCAGTGCGCCATCGGAATCCGCGGCGATCTGTACGAGCGCCTTCGGCTTGCCCGTGCTGTCGTCGATCGTCTGCCACATGCCTACCGGGCTGTCGGCTTGTGCGAATGCATGGGCGGTACAGGCGAGCAGCGCGCCGGCGAGGGCCATCGTACGCAACGGGCGGGTCAGTTGAATCATTGTCTTCCTCCTTGTTTTGCATGTCGTTTCGAGCGGCTCGCACGACCGTCTGCATGGGGCGGTGGCATGTTGCGAGCTCCTGGCAGAATACGTGAAACCCGGCACCGCGTTTGATAGAGGGGCCTCTAATCGAAACGGTCCGCGCGGCGCACCGTCGCGCGGGCAATCGTTCAATTGAGCTGGTACGAGAACGCGGCGTTGATGCGCGGGCTGCGCGATGCGCTTTCGACCGGCGCATCGCCGACCGGTTTCGCCACGGACAGGTCGAGGTTGTAGTAGCGGCTGTCGCTCAGCCGCACGCCGATGCCCACCGACGACAGCCGGTTCGGCTGCGGCGTACCGGCATGCAGGTAGACGCGCGCCATGTCGTACGCGACGTACGGCGTGATCGTCTTCAGGTAGGTCCAGCCCGGCGAGAAGCCGCGATTGACCTCGAGCGACACGCCCCATCCCGAATCGCCGGACGTCTCGCCCGGCTGATAGCCGAGCGCGTAGCGCTGCGCGCCGAACGAGACCTGCTCGGACGTCGGCAGCGAATTCGGGCTGTACTGGCCCGTCAGCGATACCGACGTGCCGATCCGGAACGGCCACTCGTTGGTCTGCGTGAACGTCGCGCCGGTGCGCACGAAGGTCAGCGAGATCGGGCTTGGCAACGACGTCGTCGTGTTGCCGACGGTGATGTCCTGCGATTTCGACGCGCCGAGAATGTCGAAGCCCTTGGCGACGTTGACGCTCAGCTTGCGGACCTGCTTCGCGCTCACGCTCGTGTAGTCGAGCTGCATCTGCAGCACGCGAACCTGCGACCGGTTGTCGAGGGTCGCGCCGGTGATCTGGTTCTTGTAGCGATCCTCGTTGTGCGACGCGTAGCCGGACACCGTGCCGAGCAGGCTGCGCTGATTGTTCAGCAGCAACGGATAGGATGCCGAAAGACCAAGCTTCTCGTTCTTCACGGTGCGCTCGACATACGACGGCAGGCCCGGGTTGTCGGTCGGCTTGCCGCGATACGTGCTGGCGTCGAGGCGCGTGACGAGACCGCTGCTGCCGATCGGCACCGCGCCGCTGAACGCGACGTAGGTCACCTTGTCGCGCCCCGGCGGCAGCAGCGCGGAGATGCTCAATTGCTCGCCGAACGACGTGAGGCCGTTCTCGGTCGCGGTGATCAGGCCTTGCACGCCGGGATGGTTGAAGTCGATCCCGGCGCTGATGTTGAACGCCTTGCGGTCGACGTTCAGGTCGAGCGTCGTCGCGCCGTCGGTGGTTTGCGGCGGCGGCACGTTGGCCTTCACCGACACGTCGGGCAGCAGGCCGAACGTGTTCACGTAGCGCTCGAACGTGGCGCGGCGCAGCGGACGATCGGCCGTGATGTGCGCGGCGATCGCGCGGATCTTCGCTTCCATCGCACCGGGCTTGCCGGTGACCTTGACGTCCGACACATAGCCTTCGACGACGGTCACGCGCACGACGCCGTTCTCGAAGGTCTGCGCGGGAATGAAGGCGAACGACAGCGCGTAGCCGCGCTCCTGGTACAGCTTCGTCACGCCGTTGGCGGTCTCGATCAGTTCGCCGATCGTGATGTCCTTGCCGACGAGCGGCGTGAAGCGGCGCGAAATCTCCTCGAACGGCACCGACTTGACGCCCTCGACCTGGAACGTGGTCGGCGTCAGGTGACGCGACAGCAGCTCCTGCAGCTGAGGGGCCTGCGGGGCAACCTGCACGGTCACGTTCGGACCTTTCTGCGGCGCGTTGATCTGGGGGAGGGCGTCGAGCGGGTTGCCGGCGACGCGTGTCTGCGCATGCGTCGCGCTTGCCGCCGCCGTGACGACGAGCAGCATCATCCATTTATCGAATCTGGATTTCATTGTTCTTCCTCGTAGGCCTTGCTTTCGTCTTCTAGTGCGCGCGCGCGGCGCCAATGGCGTCGCGCGTCGTGTGCCGCATTGCCGGTTGTGATTGGCGCCGCGCGTTCGCCCCGGCTGGGAACGCGCGGCCTGCCGCGTTACTTGCCGATGCTGCCCAGCGTGCCCAGCAACCCCGTAACCGGCGCGAGAAGGCCGGTCGAGCCACCCGACGTCGAACCCGTTGCACCGCCGACCACCGACGTGATCGGTGCGAGCGGGCTCGACGTGCCCCCCGTGCTCGCCGCGCCGCCTACCGTGCCGGTGACAGTATTCAGCAAACCGGCAACAGGCGCGACGGGGTTTGTACTGCCTGCGCCGCCGAGCGCGCCGGTGATCGTCGACACGAGACCGGTGACGGGGGCGAGCGGGCTGCCGCCGCTTGCACCGCCGAGCAGGCCCGTGGACGGCGCGACCGGATTGACCGCGCCGCCCGATGTTGCGCTGCCGCCGAGCGTGCCGAGCGGCGTCGAGCCCAGCCCCGACAGCAGGCCGCCGAGCGGGTTGGTCGAGCCGGAGCCCGACGTACCGTTTTGCACCGTGGTCGTCGAGCCGCCGACGAGGCTCGTGAGCAGGCCGGGGATCGGCGCGACGCCGTTCGGGCCGTTCGGATTGACGAGGCCGCCGGCGTTGGTCACGGTGTTGCCGACCGTCGTGACGAGCTGCCCGACATCGCCGACGAGCGGCTGCTGCGACGAGCCCGCGACCTGCTGGCCGGCCGAGCTGATCGCGCCGCCGATCTGGCCGAGCAGGCCGGACACCGGCTGGCCGAGGCCCGTCGTCGTGCCGACTTGCTGCGTGGCCTGGCCGGCCGTGATGACGAGCGGCGTGATGGCCGAGCTGAGCGGTTGCGTGATCTGCTGCACCGGGCCCGACGACAGCGTCGAGCCGATCGTGCTGCCGGCCGCGCCGAGGCCGTTGGCGACCGTGTCGAGCACGGTGCCGACCGGCGTCGTGACCGGCGCGAGCGGTGCCAGCGGACCGCTGCCGAGGGCCTTGACCGTCGAGCTCAGGCCCGACACGGTGTTGCTCGTCGCGCCGACGACGTTGCCGAGGCCGGCGACCGTGGTGCCGACCGGGTCCTGCGTGGAGCCGATCTGCCCGAGCCCGTTGCTCACCGCATCCGCGGCCGCGCCCAGGATCGTGCCCGTGCTCGAGACCGTGCTGCCGAGGCCTTGCGTCACGCCGCTGCCGACGCCCGGCAGGCTCACGCCGCCGATCGTATTGCCGAGATCGGTGCCGGTCTGGCCGAGCGTGCTGACCACGCCCTTGGTGCCGGTCGACGTGCCGCTGCTCGTGCCGCTCGTCGTCGGCGTGCCGCTGGTCGAGCTGCCGTTATTGCTGCTGGACGGCGGCGCGCCCACGCTGTTGCCGCCGCACGCGGCAACCAGGCAGGCGGCCGCGAATACGGTGAGGGGAACGCGCCATTGGCGCAGCGCGATCGATGTCAGAGAACGGTGCTGGGACATGTTGGACTCCTCGCTGTCTTTTCGATGAATGGAAGAACCGGACTTACTTGCCGTGGACGCCGCCGAGCAGGCCGCCGATCAGCGACGTGACGGGAGCGAGCGGGTTGGACGACGCGCCCGCGTTCGTGACGGCACCCGTGCCGCCGGACAGCGCCGGTGCGGCCGAAGTCGCGCTGCCGGCCGTGTTGGCGACCGTGCTCAGCGCACCCGTGACCGGTGCGAGCGGGCTGCCGCCGCCTGCGCTGCCCGTTGCGCCACCGAGCGCGCCGGTGACCGTCGAAACAAGGCCCGTGACGGGTGCGAGCGGGCCACTGCCGCCCGCGCCGCCCGTCGCGCCGCCGAGCGCACCGGTGACGGTGGAGACGAGGCCGGTGACCGGTGCAAGCGGGCTGCTGGAGCCGCCCGTCGCGCCGCCGAGCGCGCCGGTGACGGTCGACGCGATGCCGGTGAGCGGGGCGAGCGGATTGGTGGTGCCGCTGCCGCCGGTCAGCAGCCCGCCGAGCGCCGTCGTGGTATTGCCGGCTGACGAAGTGGTGTTGCCGACGCCGGTCGTGACCGGGTTGCCGCCCTTCGACGTGATCAGCGCGCCAGCCTGGTTCAGGCCGTTGCCGAGCGTGCCGAGCAGCAGGTTGACCGGCGCGCCGAGGCCGGTGGCGGAGCCGACCGTCTGGGTCGTGTTGCCGACCATCGTCGTGATCGGCGTGATCGCGGAGCTGACGGCCTGCGTGATCTGCTGGACCGGGCCCGTCGACAGCGCGTTGGTGAGCGTGTTGCCGCCGTTCGCAACGGCGTTGCCGACCGTCGACACGAGGCCGCCGACGGCGCCGGTGACAGGCGCGAGCGGCGCCAGCGGGCCGCTGCCGAGGCTCGTGACGAGGTTGCCGGTTTGCGTGACCGCGCCGCCGAGCTGATTGACCACACCGCCGGTGCTGGCGACCGTGATGCCCACCGGGTTGCTCGTCGCGCCAAGCTGACCGAGACCGTTGCCGAGGCCGTTGCCGAGCGCGGTGACCGCGCCGCCGACGTTCTGCAGGATGCCGCCGGCCGCTTGCGTCGTCTGCGGGTTGACGCCCGGCAGCGTCTGGCTGCCGACGACCGTGCCGAGGCCCGACACGGTCGAGCCGACGCCGGTCACGAGGTTGCTGCTGCTCGCGAGCACCTGGCCCACCGCGTTCGACGACACGCCCGACGTACCGCTCGTGCCGCTGGTCGTCCCGCTCGTGGTGCCGCTCGTCGTACCGCTGGTGCTGCCGCTCGTGCTTTCGCTGGTGCTACCACTCGTTGAACCGCTGGTGCTGCCGGACGTACCGCTCGTCGAGCCCGACGTGCCGCCGCCGGACGTGGAAATCGCATCGCCGCCGCTCGTGCCCGAGTTGGCGCCGCCGATGCCCTTGCTGATGGAGCCGGATCCGCCGCATGCGGAGAGGGAAAGCATGGCTGCCACGGTGGCCGCGATCAGAGTCGTCCGGAGCGTGCCATGAGGGATAACCTGAATGTCCATTTCGTCCTCGCATTAAACATGTGTTGTGTTGAGTGGTGCGCGGACTACTCTGCAACTGTCGTGCCATTTCAAAGGCGGCCGGTTCGACGATTTCTTTTAAACGAGACAATTCCTTATCGGAAAAGGACTTGCACGAATTGAAAGATTGTTGAGATTGGTTGAGCTGCGGTAGATGAGAACGATTTCGCGCGGAGCGTAACGTAACGTCACATCATTGGCGTTACGCGTGAGGCGTAACGTGCGGGGCGGAGGCGTGGATTGCTGTTTTACAGGTGGATTAGATGTGCACATCTAACCTATCGTAAATCCTATGTGTAAGACGTACCGAAAAGCCGTACAAATACGGTGTGCTACGTGTCGTTTTTTTCGATCCGGACGGTAAAAGAGGTTGGAAATTAAAGGGGATCGGAGATAAGATTCGTGGCGGGTGTAAGTTTTGTACGGTTCGGTACAGACGTTCGAGGGGGATCAATATCGCGAATGTTAACTTGCATCAAATCGTGATACGCGTCATGCGTAAACCACTATAAAGAATGAGCATCCGATCGTCGTCCCGGCAGGTGGGCGAACGACGCGGAGCATGGCCGAATATGCAGGGATGCATACGCATATGCGGCCAGAGAAAGAAACATACAGGCACGAGGAAATACAATGAAAGCAATGATGATTCGCTTCCTTCGGGAAGAAGACGGGGTAACCGCGATCGAGTACGGTCTGATCGCGGGTCTGATTGCTGTCGCCATCGTGACGAACGTCACCAGTATCGGCACCCAGCTGAAGACGCTATTCGGGAGCATCGTCACCCAGTTGCAAACGGCTAACTGACCGCAGTTCTACGCGGCATTCCGCCGTTGCGGCGGGCGGGTCGTCAATGCGACCCGCCCGCTCCTGCGTGCGCGGCCGGTTTCGACATGGCGCTCCTTATCAGCACCGGGGTTTTTTTCGCGTGGGCGATGCTTGTCGCACTCGGCGATATCCGCTTTCGACGCGTGCCGAATGCACTCGTCCTGGCGGGACTGATCGCGGGTGTCGCAAGCGTATTCGCGCATGCCAATCCATTCGGTATTTTCCCGAGGCAGGCATTGTTCGGCATGCTGATCGGGATGGTCAGCCTTTTTCCCTTTTTTGCATGTCGCGTGATGGGCGCCGCGGACGTCAAGGTATTCGCGGTGCTCGGCGCGTGGTGCGGCGGGCAGGCGCTGTTCTGGTTCTGGGTGGTCGCGAGCCTGGCGGCCGGCGCGCACGCGCTGGCGCTGATGGCGCGGTCGAACACGTCGTTCGGCGCGCTGTGGCGGCGCGGGGCCCCCGCGATGGCGCTCGGCGGGCGGCGCGCGACGCCGTACGCCGCGTGTCTCGTGGCGCCGGCGGCCGTGTGGCTCGCGCATCTCGTCGTATCAGGAGGGCGGCCATGAAGACCCAGCGGCAGCCGCGTACCTGGCGGGGTCAGCGGGGCGCGACGGCGGTCGAGTTCGCGCTCGTGTTCCCGCTGTTCTTCCTGATCTTCTACGCGATCGTGTCGTTCGGGCTGATCTTCGCGGTCCAGCAGAACCTGACGCTGGCCGCGACCGAAGGCGCGCGGGCGGCGCTGAACTATATCCCCGAGTCGAGCGGATTGAACACGCAGGCGCTGCAGGACCGCGCCAAGGCCGCCCAG
The DNA here is from genome assembly GCF_004343775.1 of Burkholderia sp. SRS-46. GTDB lineage: Bacteria > Pseudomonadota > Gammaproteobacteria > Burkholderiales > Burkholderiaceae > Burkholderia. Next base: position 939,752 of record NZ_PTXL01000001.1, read on the forward strand.
TCGACCGCGCAGAACCTGACCCGCTGGCTGCCGAACGTCCAGGTGCCGCTGCCGCCGTCGGGCTCGTGCAGCTACGACGGAACGATGTATTGCGTCACGGTCACGGTGACGTATCCGTATTCGCAATACCCGCTGGTTCCGTCGCTGCCGCTGCTGAGCCTCGTGATGCCGAACGCGCTGACGAGTACGGCAACCGTGCAGATCAATCCGGCCACCATCCTGTGAGGCAGCAAGCACGGTACGCCCCCGACGCCTGAAGCCCGACCCGCAACACGACACGACATCCTCATCTACGGCACCCGACACTGAACATGGCCAACAACTTGACGAAGATCATCGCGGGGCTGCTGATCGCGATCGCCGTGCTGCTGGGCGTCTACGCATGGATGCTCGGGCGCGGCCCGGCGCATCCGCCCGCACCGGTCGTCGCGCCGGCCGCCGCGACGAAGACGGTGCCGATCGTCGTGGCCGCGCGCCTGCTGCCGGCCGGGCAGCCGATCACCGTCGACGCGCTGAAGGTCGCGCAGGTGCCGGTATTGCCGGCCGGCGGGTTCAGCGATCCGACTCCGCTCGTCGGCCGCGTGCCGGCCAACGACATCCTCGAGGCGTCGCCGGTGCTGGCGGCGGCGCTCACGTCGGGTCTCGCGGACCAGGTGGCGCCCGGCGAGCGCGCAGTCGCGGTCAAGGTGGACGAGACGAACGCGGTCGGCAACCGGCTGCGCCCCGGCAACTTCGTCGACGTGTTCCTGAACCTGAAGCGTGACGGTGGCGCCGTCGGTCAGGCCGGCTCGGAGATTCCGCGTACGCAGGCGCGCCTGCTGCTGTCGAAGGTGCGCGTGCTGGCATTCGGCGATGCGACGCCCGAGCGCGACGGCGCGGCGGGCGCGTCGAGCATGGCGCGGACCGCGGTGCTCGCGGTGCCGACCGCGCAGATCGACGCGCTGACGCTGGCCGAAGCGAGCGGCCGCCTGACGCTCGCGCTGCGCAATCCGCACGATGACGAAGCCGCCGCGCAGACGGTCGCGACCCGCGCGATGGGCGATCTCGGGCCGTCGGCCGTGGCGGCCGCCGGCGTCGGGCTCGACGAGCTGTCGGCGTCGCGCTCGCGCGCCGCGCCGCGCGAACCGGCCGCGCCGCGTGCGCCGGTGACGGCGCGCGCGGGCGGCAGCATCGAAGTGATTCGCGGCGGGCGGGCCGAGACGGTCGCCTATTGAACGTTTGAACATCACCACCACGCACGGACATCGAAAGCAGCGACGCAAGGGAGACGGCCGATCGACGGTCACCGACATAATGAAGAACACACTGATTGCATTCGCGATGGCCATCTGGGCCCTGACAAGCGCGACGCTGGCCGTCGCGGCCGGGCCGAACGCGTCGATCGATCTGGCGGTCGGCGCGCAGCGGCAGATCGCCGCCGGGCGCGCGCTGCAGCGGGTCGCGGTCGGCGATCCGGCGGTGGCCGACGTGCTGGTCATGAAGGGCAGCCGGGCCGGCTCCGTGCTGCTGGTCGCGAAGGCCCCGGGCGCGACCAACGTGATGCTGTGGGAGCGCGGCCGCGACGAGCCGATGGTGTGGAGCGTCAACGTGGTCGACGCGGCGGCACCGGCCGTGCTCGACGGTTCGACGCCGGGCGTGAAGGCCTATGGCGGCACGTCGGTGCTGTCCGGCGCGGCGGCGTCGCTCGACGCGCATGAACGCGCGGCCGCCGTCGGCAAGCGCATGAGCGGCAAGGATGGCACGGTGATCGACACGTCGACGGTCGGCGGCCGGAACACGGTGCAGGTCGACGTGCGCGTCGTCGAATTCAGCCGCTCGGTGCTGAAGGAGGCGGGGCTGAACTTCTTCAAGCAGAGCAACGGCTTCGCGTTCGGCTCGTTCACGTCGGGCGGGCTACAGTCGGTCAGCGGCGGCGGGACGGGGGCCTTCCAGGCGACGGCCGGCCTTCCGATCGCGTCGGCCTTCAACCTCGTCGTGAATTCCGCCAGCCGCGGCATCTTCGCGAACCTGTCGATCCTCGAGGCGAACAATCTCGCGCGCGTGCTCGCGCAGCCGACGCTCGTCGCGCTGTCCGGGCAGAGCGCGAGCTTTCTCGCGGGCGGCGAGATCCCGGTGCCGGTGCCGCAGGCGCTCGGCTCGACGGCGATCCAGTGGAAGCAGTACGGCGTGGGCCTGACGCTCACGCCGACGGTGCTGAGCCCGCGCCGCATCGCGCTGAAGGTCGCGCCGGAATCGAGCCAGCTCGACTTCCTGCACGGCGTGACCATCAACAGCGTGTCGGTGCCCGCGATCACGACGCGCCGCGCCGACACGACGGTCGAGCTCGGCGACGGCGAGAGCTTCGTGATCGGCGGCCTGATCGATCGCGAGACGATGTCGAACATCAACAAGGTGCCGTTCCTCGGCGACCTGCCGATCATCGGCGCGTTCTTCAAGTCGCTGAACTATCAGCAGAACGACAAGGAACTGCTGATCATCGTGACGCCGCACCTCGTTGCGCCGATCGCGAAGGGCGCGTCGTTGCCCGCCACGCCGGGCGAGTTGTCCGAGCAGCGCGACGGCCCGGTGTGGCGGTCGTATCTCGGCGGCATCGCATCGCCCGACGCGGCGCCGGGGTTTTCGAAATGAGCGCGGCGCGTGTCGTCGCGCGGTGTGTAACCGAGGGAGTTCAACGTGAACGCGAGAACCCTTTCATTGGCTGAGCCTGCCGTGACCGACTACTTCGTGTGCGCGTCGCAGCAGGACAGGCACGTCAACTGGCTGGGCGAGACGCTGGTGTCGGCCGGCGCGGTGGAAGCCGCGTCGCTCGAGCCGGGTGCGCTCGCGCAGCGCATCGCGGGGCTCAATCCCGCGATCGTCTTCATCGATTTCTCCGGCGCGCATGTGGCGGCGAGCGCCGCCGCCGCCGCGGTGCGCGTCGCGCATCCGGGGCTGCCGGTCGTCGCGCTCGGCACGCTGGCCGAACCGGAAAGCGCGCTCGCCGCGCTGCGGGCCGGCGTGCACGATTTCATCGACGTGTCCGGCGCGCCGGACGACGCGCTGCGCATCACCCGCGCGCTGCTCGAACACGCGAGCGGCGAGCCTGCGAACCGTCACGGCAAGCTGGTCGCGCTGCTCGGCGCGCGTGCCGGGATGGGCGTGAGCACGCTCGCGGCGAACCTGTCGGTGTGGCTGCACCGGCGCGGGGCGTCCGGCGCGGCGGCGGACGGCGCTGCCGCGGGGGGGATGGCGGCGGGCGGCGGCGCGATGGGCGCGGCGGCCGCGCCGCACAGCCGGCAGACAGCGCTCGTCGACCTCGGGCTGCCCGCGGGCGACAGCGCGCTGTTCCTCAACACGCGCTGCGAGTTCCACTTCGTCGAGGCCGTGCGCAACCTGCGCCGCTTCGACCGCACGTTCGTCAACACCGCGCTGAACCGCCATGCGAGCGGCGTCGCGCTGACGACGCTGCCGCCGAACCTCGCCGATCTGCGCGACGTGTCGTATGCGTCGTGCGTCGGCCTGCTGAACCGGCTGCGCGCGTTCTTCGACCAGCAGATCGTCGATCTCGGCGGATTCTCGAACCACGAGTTCGTCGCGCAGATCACGGCGGCAGCCGACGAGGCGTGGCTGGTCTGCGACCAGGGCGTCGCCTCGATCGTGTCGGCGGTCGATCTGATCGAGGCGCTGCGCGACATGGGCGTCGACACCGGCAAGCTGCGGCTCGTCGTCAACCAGTACGACCCGGCGCTCGGCCTGACGCCGGGCCAGATCGCGGACCGTCTCGGCATCGCGCTGCTGGCGACGCTGCCCGCGCGTCGCGTGCCGATCGGCCACGCGGCGAACCAGGGGCGGCTCATCGTCGAGACGGCGGAGCGCGACCCGTACGTGCGTGCGCTCGAGCCGCTCGCCGAGCGGCTCGCGGGCACTGCCGCCGCACCGCGCGCCGCGTCGGGCCTGTCGGCGCTCAAGCGCTTCATTCACCCTTCGTCCAAGCGATCGTAAGCGATGGCACACGACATTCAATTCGCCGACGGCGCCGCGCCGTTCTCCCAGACGCAGCATTTCCACGACATCAAGAATGCCGCGCACGAGCACCTGCTGACACGCATCGAGGAACTGGGCGCCGAATTCGGCCGCTGGTCGCGGCAGGCGATCAACCAGTTCGTCGACCTGGAGATCGACAGCTTCGTGCGACTGCGCCGCATTCCGCTCAACGAGAACGAGGTGCGTGCGATCGCGGAGGCGCTGACGAAGGAGCTCGCCGGCTTCGGGCCGATCGAGGACCTGCTCGCCGACCCGCACGTCGAGGACATCCTGATCAACGGCTACAACGACATCTACGTGTCGCGCCACGGCATCCTGTCGAAGCTGCCGGTGCGCTTCACCGACAACGCACATCTGCTGCGGATCGTGCGGCGGATCCTCGCGCCGATCGGCCGCCGTCTCGACGAGTCGAACCCGATGGTCGACGCGCGGCTGCCGGACGGCGGGCGCGTGAACGTCGTGATCGAGCCGCTGTCGATCGACGGGCCGGTCGTGTCGATCCGCAAGTTCCGCAAGGACCCGCTGCGCCCGGCCGACCTGCTCGGCAACGGCACCTACAACGAGGAGGTCGGCGCGCTGCTCGAGGCGGCGGTCGAGGCGCGCTGCAACGTGCTCGTGTCGGGCGGCACGAGCTCCGGCAAGACCTCGCTGCTGAACGCGCTCGCGTTCCACATTCCCGAGCCCGAGCGCGTCGTGACGATCGAGGACACGGCCGAGCTGTCGCTGAACCACCCGCACGTCGTGCGGCTCGAAAGCCGCCCGGGCGGCTTCGACGGCACCGGCGTCGTGACGATCCGCGACCTGCTGCGCAACACGCTGCGGATGCGGCCGGACCGCATCATCGTCGGTGAAGTGCGCGGCGGCGAGGTGCTCGAGATGCTGCAGGCGATGAACACCGGCCACGACGGCTCGATGGGTACCGTGCACGCGAGCTCGCCGCGCGAATGCCTGTACCGGCTCGAGATGCTCGCCGGCTTCGCGGGCTTCCAGGGCACCGAATCGAGCCTGCGCCGGCAGATCGCCAATGCGATCGACTTCATCGTGCAGATCGGCCGGCTGTCGAACGGGCGGCGGCGAATCCTGTCGATCACCGAGGTGACGGGGCTGTCGGACAACATCATCGCGACGCAGGAGCTGTATCGCTACGAGGCGCGCGTGACGGCCGACGGCGAGGAAGTCGATCACTGGGAATCGCTCGGCATCCATCCGCATTCGCCGAAGCTCGCGCGCTTCCGCCAGACGCTGTCGGGCGGCGGGTTCGGCGCGGGCGGGTTCGGCGGCGACGGCTTCGGCCGCGGCGGTGGAGGCTTCAATGTATAGCCTCGCGGCCGGCGCGCTCGCGCTCGTCTGCATCGCCGCGGCGCTGCTGCTGTGGCGGCACGGCGAGTTGAAGCGCGATCGCGCGGACGCGCAGCGCTTCATCGACAGCCGGATCGAGCCGGCCGCGCGCGCGGCGGCGCACGGCGCGAGCGCCCCGGCCGCCCGCACGGCGCAGGCGCCGGGCAAGGCCGGCGCGCCGGCATCCGCCGCACCCACGTCGCGCCGCGCGTACTGGCGGGCCCGGGCGACCGAATACCTCGAGCACCTCGCGAGCCGCGCGGGGATCGACGACGCGCGCGGCAAGGCGCTGCTCGCGCTGGCGGTGCTGGTTGCCGTCGCGCTCATCGCGGGCCAGTCGGGCGGCGCGCTCGGCGGCGTGGCGGCGCTGGCAGGCGGCGTCGCGCTGCTCACGTTCTGGCTGGTGTCGCGCATTCATCGCCGCCGGCTGCAGATCGTCCGGCAGCTGCCGTCGTTCCTCGACGGGATCGTGCGTCTCGTGACGCTCGGCAACAGCGTGCCGGCCGCGTTCCAGGCCGCGCTGCAGACGACCGAGGCGCCGCTGCGCGGCTGTCTCGATCACGTGTCGCGGATGCTGCGCACGGGCGTCGAGATCGATCGCGCGATGATGCATATCGCGAAGGTCTATCACACGAAGGAGTTCGAACTGGTCGGGTCGGTGCTGCGGCTGTCGGTGCGCTACGGCGGCCGCGCCGACGTGATGCTCGAGCGCATGGCGGTGTTCATGCGCGACCTCGAGCAGGCGGAGCGCGAGCTGATGGCGATGTCGTCGGAGACGCGGCTGTCGGCGTGGGTACTCGTGATGCTGCCGATCGCGGTCGGCGGCTTCGTGATCTCGACCAATCCTTCGTATCTCAGCTCGATGTGGAACGACGAGAGCGGGCGGAGCTACCTCTATCTGGCGTTCGTCATGCAGATCGCGGGCGGCGCCTGGCTGTACCGGATGGCCCGGCTCAGGTGACGCGATGACGCCCAATCAACTCGGATCGATTGCGCTTGCGCTCGGCGCCCTCGGCGTGCTGCTGCTGGCCTGGCTCGCGCTGCGGCGCGCGGGCACGGAAACGCGCAGCCGCCGCGCGCTGACCGACGCGCTCGAGCGCCGGGCGGCCACGCTCGTGGCGTCGGGCGCGCGCGCCGTGCCGGACGGCGCCGCGCCGCAGCCGGCGAAAGGCAACACGCCGGCTGCCACCGGTCGGCGCGCGCGCGTGGCGCAGCTGCTCGAGCGGCTGTCGAAGGCCGGCACCCGCTGGCTCGATACGGGGCTCGGACGGCACGTGGTTGCCGAAGAGGACCGCCGGATGCTCGAGCAGTGCGGCTATGTGGATGCACGCTCGCGCGGGCTGTTCCTGAGCGCGCGGATCGTCTGCGCGCTGGTCGTGCCGGTGCTGTTCATCGCCTTCGTCGGCCCGCAACTGCAGGGCGGCCGCTGGCTGCTCGGCTTCGTGCTCGCGTTCGTCACGGGCTTCATGCTGCCGAAGGTCCACGTCCAGCGCCGCGCGGCGAAGCGCCGGCAGGCCGTCGTCGACGAGCTGCCGCTGCTGGTCGACATGCTGCGCCTGCTGCAGGGTGTCGGCCTGTCGCTCGACCAGAGCATCCAGGTGGTGACGAACGACTTCCGCGGAATGATGCCGGTGCTGTCGTCGGAGATGGGCATCGCGCAGCGGCAGTTCGCGGCGGGGCGCACGCGCGAGCAATCGCTGCAGCGGCTCGCGTCGGGTTACGACAACGAGGATCTGCGCGCGATCGTGCGCCTGATGATCCAGGTCGACAAGCATGGCGGCGCGGTGCAGGAGCCGCTCAAGCAGTTCGGCGACCGGCTGCGCGAGGCGCGCCGCGCGATGCTGCGCGAGCGCATCGGCCGCCTGACGGTGAAGATGACGGGCGTCATGATCCTCACGCTGTTGCCGGCGTTGCTGATCGTGACGGCCGGCCCGGGCATGATTTCGGTGCTGCGCGCGCTGTCGATGGCGCACCAATGACACGGCGCACGGAAGGAACCAAGATGAAGCGAATCGGTGGAATTGCGAAACTGGCGGGCGTGGCGGGGCTGGCGGCGCTGCTCGGCGCGTGCTCGACGTTCAGGGAAAGCGGATACGGCGTCGGAGCGCAGGCGGAGCGCGCCGCGCTGATGGACGCGGCCGGCCAGAAGCAGGCCGCGCCCGATACGCCGGGCATGTATCTCGGCCTGATCGAGCGGATGCAGTCGCAGGGCCTGTATTACGCGTCGCTTGCACACATCGACGCGTACGAGAAGCAGTACGGCGGCGCGCCGGAGTCGATCCTGCTGCGCGCGGACGCATTGCGCATGACCGACCAGCCGGCCGCGAGCGCGGCCGTCTACACGCAGCTGCTGAACACGCCGCTGGCCGCGCGCGGCTATCGCGGGCTCGGGCTGATCGCCGGCGCCGCGGGCGACTTCGAGCGCGCGGCGCAGGCGCTGTCGCAGGCGTCGGTGCTCGCGCCGACCGATGCGTCGATGCTGTCCGACCTCGCCTACGCGAAGCTGCGCTGCGGCGACGTGCCGGGCGCGCGCGTGCCGCTGATGAAAGCGATCGAGCTCAACCAGGACAACCCGAAGATCGTCAGCAACCTGGCGCTGTATCTGCTCGTGTCGGGCCGCGCGCATGACGCGCAGAAGCTGATGAGCCAGCAGAAGCTGTCGACGGAGATCCGCAACGACATCCGCGGCGACGCGACGCGGATCGCCGCGGCCGCGCGCACGTGGCGGCGGCCGGCCGCCGCGCCGGCGGCGGCCGGCTCGGGCAGCGTCGTCGACGTGTCCGGCAGCAACGCCGCGCAGCGCGGGTCGCCGGTGGCGAGCATCCAGGGATTCGATCAAGCCGCGCCACTGCTGCAGCGGTTCGCACAATAACAGGACGTTCGGGGGAACCGACATGACCGACAACCACAAGAACCACGCCCGCCGTGCGATCGTACGCCGCGTCGCCGCGCTGGCCGCGCTGCTCGGCACGGCTGCGGCCGCGCACGGCCAGGGGCTGGCCGGGACCGCGGCCGACATCGGCCGCTCCACCGAAACGTGGCTCGCGCTGCAACGCGACAACCGGGCCGCCGGCCCGGACCTGCCGATGCTCGGCGATACCGCGTCGCTCGCGTATCAGCGCTATCTCGACTCGTTCAAGAACAAGATTCCGGACACGCTGGGCTCGCCGCTGGGTTCCGGCGGCGGCGCGCTGTCCGGCGGGCAGGGCGCGACGCAGTCGAATTGAGGTGGCGATGAGCGCGGTTCGTTTCCTCGGATGCCGCCCGGCCGGGCGCGACCGCCTGCGAATGCGCGGCCAGCGCGGCGCCGCGTCGGTCCTGGCCGCCGTCTGGATCCTCGTCGCGCTGGTGACGCTCGGCACGATCGACATCGGCAATCTGTTCTACCAGCGGCGCGACATGCAGCGGATCGCGGACATGGCCGCGCTGGCCGCGGTGCAGTCGCTCGATCCGTCGGACACGTCCTGCGCGGCGGCCGGCGCGGCCGCGCTGAACAACGCGCGGGCGAACGATTCGAACGCGGTCGGCACGGGCGCGCCGTCGCGCGGGCAGGACCAGGTCGCGGCGACCTGCGGCCGCTGGGATCCGCAGGCGTATGCGGGCCAGCCGGCCTATTACGCGGCGGCCGCGAGCGGCATGACGCAGCTCAACGCGACGCAGGTGACGGTCACGCGCACGATGCGCTATTCGTTCCTCGGCGTGCTGTCGGTGCTCGGCGCGGGGCCCGGCACCGTGTCGGCCACCGCGACCGCGCGCGCGAGCGCGATCGACACGTTCTCGATCAGCGCGACACTCGCGAGCGTCAATCCGGTCTGGCTCAACGGCATCCTGTCGGCGCTGCTCGGCACGAGCGTCAACCTGACGCTCGCCGATTACCAGGCGCTCGCGAGCGCGAACATCAAGCTCGCCGGCATCTCGACGGCATTGGGCGTGGGGTCCGTAAACGGCCTCGTCAACCTGTCGACCACGGTGCCGACGCTGGTCGGGAATCTCAGCGCGTATGTCGGCGCGGTGCAGCCGGGCAACGGCAACACCCCCGGCTACGTCGCGCAGCTCACGGGCGCGTCGTCGGCCATCGGCAAACTCGCCGGCGCGAGCATCGCGAATACGACCGTCGTGGTCGCGAACTCGGCCAACGCGCTGCTGAACATCAGCCTCGGCAATCCGCAGTCGGGCGCCAATGCGACGGTCAACCTGCTTGACCTGCTGACGACGGCCGCGCAGGTCGCCGCGTACAACAAGGGGCAGGCGGTGTCGCTGAATACCGGCGTCACGTTGCCGCTCGGGGTGAACGGCCTCAACGTCGTGCAGCTGCAACTGCAGGTGCTGAGCCCGCCGTCGATCGCGATCGGCGAGGCGGGGCAGTTGCCGAACGGGACGTGGCGCACGCAGGCGTCGTCCGCGCAGATCGGGTTGTATCTGAATGTGCAGACGCCGAGCATTTCGCTCGGCACGGGGCCGCTGCTGGGTCTGGTGGGGCTCAGCGGGCTGCTCGATATTTCCGTTTCGCTGGGCGGGATCAACCTGCCGATCTATCTGCTGGTCGGCGGGCCTGCCGTCGCCAGTCTCGCCGCAACGAAGTGCGGTTCCGGCTCGACGCCGAGCACCACGACGATCCTCGCAACGCCGGGGATTGCGAAGCTGTGCATCAGCGCACCGCCGTCCGGCACGCTGAACCTGTCCAACGTGAGCAGTTGTCCGGCCGCCGGTACGCTGCAATTGCTGAACCTGACGGCATCGGCCACGGTGCTGGGCATTCCGCTGCAGCAGACCGTGCCGGTGTCGGCGTCGGTCTCGAATCCGGTGCTTCAGATCGTCGGCAGCACGAACGCGAGCGCGCCTTACGGGGGCTACCCGGCGAGCGCGCCTTACCATTTCTGCAATGCCGCGAGCGGGCTGTCCACGCCGGTGTCGTGCGGCAGCGGCTGGGTGAACCCGTCCACGGCATCGAGCCCGGACAGTTACTGGACGACGTACGTGAACAACCTCGGCGCGTCGCTCGGCACGGCGCTCAGCAACATCAACCTGAACTCGGTCACGATTCTCGGCATCACCGTACCGGTCGGCGGACTGCTCAGCACGATCGGCACCCTCGTGCTGCAACCCGTGCTGTCGTCGCTCGACACCTTGCTCGTACCGATCCTGAGCCTGCTCGGCGTCCAGGTGGGCCAGGCGACCGTGCATCAGATGTCGCTGACCTGCAATGCCGCGCAACTCGTCAACTGAAGAATCATCCGAAGAATGAGAACCACGCCCGCAATCGAAGAGCTCGACCTGTACGTCTGGGAAGGCAAGGCGGACATCGTCGACCGGGTCGCCCGGTGCATGGCGAGCTTCGACGTCGAAGTGATCCGCGCCGACAACGCGGAACTGTCGCCCGAGCGCGCCGCGATGCGTCCTTCGCTGGCGATCATCAGCGTGACGATGATCGAAAGCGGCACCGCGTTCCTGCGCGACTGGCAAGCCAACATCGGCATGCCGGTCGTGTGGGTCGGCGCGGCGCGCGGCCACGACGCGTCGCAGTATCCGCCCGAGTATTCGCACATCCTGCCGCTCGACTTCACCTGCGCGGAACTGCGCGGGATGGTCGGCAAGCTCGTCACGCAGCTGCGCGCGCACGCCGCGGAGACGCTGCGGCCGTCCGAGCTCGTCGCGCATTCGGAATCGATGCAGGCGCTGCTGCGCGAAGTCGACACGTTCGCCGACTGCGATACCAACGTGCTGCTGCACGGCGAAACCGGCGTCGGCAAGGAGCGCATCGCGCAACTGCTGCACGACAAGCATTCGCGCTACCGGCTCGGCGAATTCGTGCCGGTGAACTGCGGCGCGATTCCGGATGGCCTGTTCGAATCGCTGTTCTTCGGCCATGCGAAAGGTTCGTTTACCGGCGCGGTTGTTGCGCATAAAGGGTATTTCGAGCAGGCCGCGGGCGGCACGCTGTTCCTCGACGAGGTCGGCGACCTGCCGCTCTACCAGCAGGTCAAGCTGCTGCGCGTGCTCGAGGACGGCGCGGTGCTGCGCGTCGGCGCGACGTCGCCGATCAAGGTCGATTTCCGCCTGGTCGCGGCGAGCAACAAGAAGCTGCCGCAGCTCGTGAAGGAAGGGCTGTTCCGGGCGGACCTGTACTACCGGCTCGCGGTGATCGAGCTGAGCATTCCGTCGCTCGAGGAGCGGGGCGCGGTCGACAAGATCGCGCTGTTCAAGTCGTTCGTTGCGGAGGTGGTCGGCGACGAGCGGCTCGCGCAGCTGCCGGACCTGCCGTACTGGCTCGCGGAAGCGGTTGCCGACAGTTATTTCCCCGGCAACGTGCGGGAACTGCGCAACCTCGCCGAGCGCGTCGGCGTGACGGTGCGGCAGACGAGCGGCTGGGACGCCGCGCGGCTGCAGCGCCTGGTCGCGCATGCGCGCAGCTCGGCGCAGCCGGTGCCCGCGGAGAGTGCGGCCGAGGTGTTCGTCGACCGCAGCAAGTGGGACATGAGCGAGCGCAGCCGCGTGATCGCCGCGCTCGACGCGAACGGCTGGCGGCGCCAGGATACGGCGCAGCAGCTCGGCATCAGCCGCAAGGTGCTGTGGGAAAAAATGCGTAAATATCAGATCTTCGACGAGGAGCCCGAGACCCGCGACAGCGAGTAATTAATGCGATAATGCGCCGCAGAATTACAACGACTTGGAGCGGGAATTTCATTTCATGAGCCAGAACACGGGGTTGGGTTTGGGACGGGCGTGCGCGGTGCTCGCCTTGATCGGAGGCATGCAGGGCGCGTACGCGCAAGGATTGGCCGGCCCGGCGCCGGCAGCGCAACCGGTGCAGCCGGCATCGGCGCCAGTCGCCGCGATTCCGTCGCTCGACGCGCAGACGCAGACGGCGATGCAAACGCAGATGCAGGCCGGCGATACGACCGGCCCGAGCACGGTCGACGAACTGCAGCGCCAGATCCAGGCGCACACGCTGACGGAAATGCGCACCAGCTACAACGGCAGCTACGGCGCGAGCATGCTGTTCAACGTGAAGGACGGCGCGTATTTCGTCGCGCTGTTCCAGCAGAAAGCGTTCTGGCGCGTGATCAAGACGTACAACGACGTGCGGGCGGAAGCGATCTACCGCGATTTCTCGCGCCAGGCCGATCATCTGTCGGTCAACGAGCTGCGTGCGGCGAAGCTGGAATCGCAGAAGGCGCAGACGGACCGCCAGATCGAAGTGACGCAGGAGCGGGCGCGGCGCCTGCAGGCCGACTTGTCGATCGCCCGCGAGCAGCAGGCGGCTGTCTCGGATCGCCAGAAGACGGTGCGCAGCGAAACCGCGGCGCTGCAGTCGCAGCAGGCGGAACTCCAGTCGCAACTGCGTGCATTGCAGCAGCAGGTGCGGGCATTGCAGCGCGAGGCCGACGCCGGCCTGCCGCGTGTGCGCTGAGCGAAATAGCGGGGTGATCCGCGCCGGCACATGCGGCGACATGCCGCGCCGGCGCGCTGAAGAAAAAAGGGCAAACCCGTGGGTTTGCCCTTTTGCTTTACTGGCCGTCCGGCACGATTCGCCGGCGGCGGGTGACGATCACCGGCCCGTTGCCGGTGCCGCCGCCACTGCCGCGCGACTCGGACGACGCCGGCGCGTCGCCGGTGTCGCGCGGTGCGCCATAGCTCTCGCGCGGCGTATAGCCTTCCCGGGGCGTATAGCCTTCGCGCGGCTCGCGGGGTTCACGCGGCTCGCGCGGCGCGCCGTAACCTTCGCGCGGTTCACGCGAACCGTAGCCTTCGCCGCGCGACTCGCGGGAGCCGCCATGCGAGCCGTACGGGCTGTGGCCGCCGCCTTCACGGCCGCCGGGCCGCCCGCCGCCGCCCGTGCGCGGGCCGCGCGAACCGCCGCCGCCCGGGCGCGAACCGCCGGTGTCGAGCTGGATCGTGGAAATCGCACGCTTGTAGATGCCTTGCAAACCCACGGGGGTGCGCAGCATCACCAGGTACTGGTCGAACGACTCGATGCAACCCGTCAGACGAATGCCGTTGACGAGATAGATTTCGACGCGCTTGCGTTCCTTGCGCGCGGAATTGATGAAGTCGTTTTGCGGATGGGATTCTGCGGGATTGGCCATTGAGATGCGGCAGGAGCCTGCGTCAGAAAATATGTTGTGTGCGTGTGTGTGGCGTGGAATCCACAAAGTGTTTGGCGGGATTCTACCCTGTTCGATACCGATGCGCGCGGTCGTCATTGTGTCGAACCGTAACCCACTATAGACGGTTCCCGGCGATTTCGCGATTCGGTCAAACGGCTATCGTCCCTTTGTTACGTAGCGTTACGACTCTCGCAGCACCGTTGCACCTGGCGGCGCGGCGCTCGGCTAGAGTCGTCGCGCACGCCGGCCGAGCCGGCACATCAGAGGTCCAGAACATGAACAAGAGGCGAATGGCAGTGTGGGGCGGGGCCATTGCGTTGCTGGCGTCCGGCAGCGCGATGGCGGGGCATGTCGACGTCGCGGTCGGGATCGGCCTGCCGGTCGCGCCGGTCTATGCCGAGCCGGCCCCGGTCTATGTGGCGCCGCAGCCAGCGGTGGTCGCGTACCCGGGCTACGGTTACGGCTACTACGACGAAGACGACGATCGCTACCGCAAGTGGCGCAAGCACTATTACAAGCACTGGCGCAAGCATCACGACGACGATGACGACGATTGAGCGCCGCGCGCGTCAAAACGCGTAGTCCGGATTCTTCGGGTCGAACGCGGCGTCGTCGAACGACGCCGGCGCGATCTTCTCGATCACGATCCGCTCGAACACCCGGCCGTCGTTGTCGTACGATTCGACGGTCCGGAAATAGGGCTCGCGCAGGTCGAGCCCCAGGATCTCCTTCTTCGCATAGAACTGCGGCCGGCCGGTCGGCGTTTCGTAGGTCAGTGCGACGACGCGCACGCCGCCGATCGTCTTCACTTCCACATGGGTCGGGCGCTGCACGCCCGCTTCCAGGTATTTCCGTCCTTCGGTCAGGTACAGGTTCGCGATGAACTCGGTGCCGAGATCCTTCACCTGGTGGTTCGACTGCCCGCGCGCGAGCGCGCCGTCGAGCGCCGTCCACATCGGCAGCTTGCCGAGCAGTCCGCCGAGGTGGCCGTACATCTCGTCCTTGCGCCGCGTCGCGTCGTAGATGATTTCCTGGCCGGCATGCGCGCCGTCCGGCAGCCATTTCGCATAGACCCTGAGCGGCTCGCGCGTGGTCTTGACGAGCATCCGATCGGCGGTGTCCGACCATTTCCCGCTGATGCGTTCCTGGCGGACCATCGTGAACTGGTACGACGGATAGCCGTTCGGCCCCTGGTGGATGTATTCGGGCACGGCGAGCGGATCGAGTGCCGCGAACAGCGCGGTGAGCGTCGCGTCGTCGAGCTTCGCGAGCGTGCCCTGGCGCGCGGCGGTGCGCAGCCAGCGCGCCTGCTGCGCGGCGGGCTGGCGGGCGACGTTCGCGAGATCGGCGGGCAGGGCGGCCGCGTCGTGCGCCGTCGGCGTGGCGCCCGCGGCCTCCTGCGCGCGCACGCCGGGTACGGCGAGCGCCATCGCGGCGGCGGCGAGCGTGACGACGGCCGCATGCCGCCCGGTGAGTCGAATCATCGGTGGTGTCTCCCGGAGCAGGGGGCGTTCAGCCGCGCGAAGCCGCATTGCGCTTCGCGATTTCCTCGTCGCGCAGCGCGCGGCGCAGGATCTTGCCGACGTTGGTCTGCGGCAGCGCGTCGCGGAACTCGACGAACTTCGGCATCTTGTAGCCGGTGAGGTTCTTGCGGCAATGCGCGAGCACGTCGTCGGCCGTCAGCGCCGGGTCGCGCCGCACGACGAACACCTTGATCCGTTCGCCCTGCACCTCGTCCGGAATACCGATCGCCGCGGCCTCGCGGATGCCCGGATGCATCACCAGCACTTCCTCGATCTCGTTCGGATACACGTTGAAGCCCGACACGAGGATCATGTCCTTCTTGCGGTCGATCAGGCGCACGAAGCCGCGCTCGTCCATCACGCCGATGTCGCCGGTGCCGAGCCAGCCGTCGGCATTGATCACCTTCGCGGTTTCGTCGGGGCGCTGCCAGTAGCCGCGCATCACCTGCGGCCCGCGCACGCACAGCTCGCCGGGCTCGCCGATGCCGGCCCAGGTGCCGTCCTCGCGCCGGAAGCGCACGACGGTCGACGGTGCGGGCAGGCCGATCGAGCCGCTGAACGCGGCCATGTCCGCCAGGTTCACCGGGTTCATCGTGACGATCGGCGAGCACTCGGTGAGCCCGTAGCCCTCGATCACCGGCCGGCCCGTCACCTGCTGGAAGCGCTCCGCCACCGCGCGCTGCATCGCCATGCCGCCCGCCATCGCGAGCTTGAGCTTGGAGAAGTCGCGGTTGCGGAATTCCTCGTTGTCGAGGAACGCGTTGTACAGCGTATTGATGCCGGTGATGCCCGTGAAGGTTTCGTGACGGAGGATCTTCATCATCATCTTCGTGTCGCGCGGGTTCGCGATCAGGATGTTGCGCCCGCCGAGCCCCATGAAGATGAACGCGTTCACAGTCAGCGAATAGATGTGATACAGCGGCAGCGGCGTGAGCACCGTCTCGACGTCGCCCGTGAGCTGGTCGGCGATCCAGGCCTTCGCCTGCAGCAGGTTCGCGATCAGGTTGCCGTGCGTGAGCATCGCGCCTTTCGCGACGCCCGTCGTGCCGCCCGTGTACTGCAGGAACGCGAGATCGTCGCGCGTCAGCGGCACGGGCTGCGGCTTGCCGCGCGCGCCGAGCGCGAGCGCCGAACGCAGCTGCACGGCCTGCGGCAGGTGATAGGCCGGCACGAGTTTCTTCACGTGCTTCAGCACGAAATTGATGAGCCGGCCCTTCGCGTTGAAGCCGTCCGCGAGCAGGTCGCCGAGCGCGGTGACGAGCACGTTCTTCACCTGCGTTTCCGGCAGCGCGTCCTGCAGCGTGCGCGCGAAATTCTCGAACACGACGATCGTCTGCGCGCCGCTGTCCTTCAGCTGATGCGCGAGCTCGCGCGCCGTGTACAGCGGATTGACGTTGACGACGATCGCGCCGGCCTTCAGCGCGCCGAACAGCGCGACCGGATACTGGAACGTGTTGGGCAGCATGATCGCGACGCGCTCGCCCGGCTTCACGCCGATGCCCTGCAGGTACGACGCGAACGCCGCGACCTTCTGCGCGAGCGCGCGATAGGTCAGCGACGCGCCGGCGCTCATGTAGGCGACGCGCTCGGCGAACTGCGTCGTGCATTCGTCGAAGTACTGAACGAGCGACGCGTACTGCGTGACGTCGATCTCGTGGGGTACGCCGGGCGGATACGACGCGTACCAGACGCCGTCGGTATTCGGCGGCATCTGCGCGGCGGCTGGCGCTGCGGAAGCAGACATGGTGGTCTCCAGGATCATGGGGATGAGGCCGCGCGTACGGCGCGGCCGCGTGCGGTCGGGTCGGTTGCGCTCAGGTTGCGCTCAGGTTGCGGGGTGCAGCGTCGCGTCGTCGGCGAGCGACTCGGCGGGCACGGCAGGCGGCGCGGCCGGCGCGTCGATCGCGCCGGCGTCGTCGAGCACCGCCGCGAAGATCGCGAGCTGCGCGCTGTCGGGCATCGGCGCCTTCAGCGCGGCGACGATCAGCGACGACAGGCGCGCGATCATCTGCACGTCGTCCATCGTGCGGCCTTGCGAGAACTCGTCGATCAGGCTCTCGGTCTCGGCGCCCGCGAGCGCGCCGGACAGCGCGCCGATCGCGAAGTGCAGCCGCCAGCCGAGCTCCGCGCGCGGCAGGCCCGGCAGCGCACGCTGGAACGCGTCGAAGAAGCGCACGGCGACGCTCGCGTAGTGCGCGGTCAGGAAGTTGCGCACGAACGGCGACGGGTCGGTGTACGCGCGGCCGATCAGCCGCAGGAACGCGCGGCCGCCGCGCTCGGGATCGCGCGACGCCATCAGCGCGGGGATGAACATCGCGCCGAGCACGTGTTCGCACGTGACGTGCGCGCCGAGCTGCGCGTCGAAACGATCGAGGATGCGCAAGCGCTCCTGGTTGAGCTGGTCGAGGCGGCGCGACAGCATCGCGTGGATCAGCGCCTCCTTGCTGCCGAAGTGATAGTTGACCGCTGCCAGATTGACCGCCGCGCGCGACGTGATCTGCCGCATCGACATCGCTTCGAAGCCGTGCTCGACGAACAGATCCTCGGCCGCATCGAGGATGCGCGCCTTGGTGCCGCCGGCCTGCCGGCTGCCGGACGGCCGTCCCACGGATGGTCGTCCCACCTGACCCACTGCCATGTTCTGCCTCCCATGCCGATCGCGTGGCCGCGATCCGGCGATTCGAATTTGTTATTTCGGACTTTGTAATTTCAAACAGCCGTTTTTATTAAGATAAAAAGACGCGCCGGGCGCGGGCAAGCGCTGATTCTGGACAGAAACCTCTAGATCGATGTGCAGGTGCGGCAAGATGCGCGCGCGGCCGCCGTGTAGCGGGCCGCGCGGCATGGTGCGGCGCGTCAAGCGGTGGAATCAGCCGACG
This sequence comes from Burkholderia sp. SRS-46, assembly GCF_004343775.1. GTDB lineage: Bacteria > Pseudomonadota > Gammaproteobacteria > Burkholderiales > Burkholderiaceae > Burkholderia. The sequence goes on from NZ_PTXL01000001.1 coordinate 957,623, forward strand.
CTGCTACGCGTATTGACCGATTGCGTCATGTCGATGCCGCGGCGTTCCGGGCTGAACACGATCAGGATGGCGATCACGATGGCGACGGTGCCGCACACGATCGCGAGCGCGAGGCTGTAGTCGTTGCCGTGCGACACCGCGAGCGACGCCTGCATCGTCGCGTTGCCGGACGCGAGCAGGTTGCCGAGCTGGTAGACGAAGCCGGGGAAGGTCGCGCGGATTTCGTCGGGCGAGATCTCGTTCAGGTGCACGGGAATGATGCCCCACGCGCCCTGCACGGAAATCTGCATCAGGAACGCGCCGGCGGCGAGCGCGAGCGGGCCGCTCGAGTAGGCCCACAGCGGCAGCACCGGCAGCGCGATCAGCGCGGCGATGAAGATCGTGCGGCGGCGGCCGATCTTTTCGGAGAGCGCGCCGCAGGTGAGCCCGCCGACGATCGCGCCGAGGTTCAGCACGATCGTGATCCACGACACCGTGTGCGGATCGAAATGATGCTGCTCGCGCAGGAAGGTGGGGTACAGGTCCTGCGTGCCGTGCGAGAAGAAGTTGAACGCGGTCATCAGCACGACCGCATAGATCGCGAGCTTCCAGTTCTGCTGCAGCGTGGTCGCGAGGCTCGGGCGCGGGCGCTTTTCCATCTGCTTCCACGCAGGCGATTCGGGCACGTGCGCGCGCACGTACAGCACGAGCAGCGCGGGCAGCACGCCGATCATGAACATCCCGCGCCAGCCGATGTACTGGTAGAGCACGCCGAATACCACGGACGCGAGCAGGTAGCCGCTCGGGTAGCCGGCCTGCAGCAGCCCCGACACGATGCCGCGCGAATGGGTCGGCACGGTCTCCATCGTCAGCGCGGAGCCGACACCCCATTCGCCGCCCATCGCGACGCCGAACAGCGCGCGCAGCACGAGCAGCGCGGCCAGGCTCGGCGCGAAGCCCGATGCGAGCTCGATCAGCGAGTAGCACGCGATGTTGACCATCAGCGTCGGGCGGCGGCCGAAGCGGTCGGCGAGCCGGCCGAAGATCAACGCGCCGAGCGGGCGCATCGCAAGCGTGAGCGTCAGTGCGAACGCGACGGCCGGGATGTTCGAATTGAACTCGGCCGCGATGTCCTTCAGCACGAAGACCATCAGGAAGAAATCGAACGCGTCGAGCGTCCAGCCGAGATAGGCGGCGATCGTGACGTTGCGTTGCTCGCGGGTCCAGCTCATGGCGGACGTCTCCTGGTTGGCTCGCGCCGTGTCGGATCGCATCTGCGGGCCGCCCGGCCGGCGCGCCGCGCGGGGGCATCCATCGAGTGTAGGTCGCCGTGCCACATGCGACGGCGCGCGCCATCGCCGAATCGGGAATAATCCCTACGAAATGGTTTGTTTCCCGTCCTGCAAACCCCGCTTGCAACCGTCGCGCGCGTGCCGTGTCGTGGTCCTGAAGGGTGACTGTCAGGCTGTCGTCAATCGACGGCGCGCATGCGCCGACCCAGGAGCCCCGATGACCGATCGTCCCGCCGTTGCGCTGCCCGTGCTCGAGACCGCCCGCCTGTGGCTGCGGCCGCGCGTGCTCGCCGATCTCGACGCGTGCCTCGCGATGGACCGCGATCCCGAGGTCACGCGGCACATCGCCGGGCCGTGGCATGACCCGGTCGAGCACCGCCGCTTCGTCGAGCACCGGATCACGCGCGACTATCCGCCCGGGCTCGGCTACTGGTCGATCTTCGAGAAGGCGGCGCCGGACGCGTTCGTCGGCTGGATGCTGCTGATTCCCGACTATGCGGACGGCGGGCACGACGTCGAGATCGGCTGGCGGCTGGTGCGCGCGGCGTGGGGGCGGGGCATCGCGAGCGAGGCCGCGGTGGCCGTGGTGCGCCATGCGTTCGATACCGTGCGATTGCCGCGCGTGATCGCCGACATCGCGGCGGAGAATGCCGGCTCGCTGAACGTCGCGCGCAAGCTCGGCATGCGCCGCATCGGCGTCGTGCGGGACGGCATTCCGTACGTGCGCCACCGGCTCGTGCGCGACGACCTGCGCGTGTAGCGCGTCATGCGGCGCGCGCATGCTTGTCATGAATCGTCAAACCGGGGCAGGCGACGGGTGCGAGGTATTAACGCCGCGCGCGATCAGGAGTATCGTTGCCGGAATTTGCTGACAGAGGGCACGATCATGTCACTTGGCCGCGACGTTCATCTCATCCCCGTCAAACTCGAGGCGCTGCGCCCGACCCAGATGACGGTCGGCTATCGGGAAGTGAAAGCCAAGCGCAAGCACTGGAAGACGCTCGGCAAGCGCGAGCGCAAGGCGGCGATCGATTCGCACTGGTTTCCGGCGATCGTCGGGCCTGAAGGCCGGCACTTCATCACCGATCACCATCATCTCGGCCTCGCGCTGATCGAGGAGGGCGAGACGACCGTGAAGGCGATGCTGCTGAAGGATCTGTCGTGGCTCGACGAGACGATCTTCTGGCGGATGATGGAGCACAACCAGTGGGTGCACCCGTTCGGCGCGGACGGCGCGCGCCGCGATTACGACCATTTGCCGAAGGCGCTCACGGGCCTCGAGGACGATCCGTACCGCAGCCTCGCGGGCGAGCTGCGCACGGCGGGCGGCTATGCGAAGGACGCGACGCCGTTCAGCGAATTCCTGTGGGCCGACTACCTGCGCCAGCACGTGACGCTCGACCAGATCCGCAAGAACTTCGACAAGGCGCTCGACGCCGCGCTGACACACGCGCACGAGCAGAACGCGCGCTATCTGCCCGGCTGGTCGGGCGTCATCGTCACGAAAGGCTGACCGGCGCGCCACGCCACGCTCCCGCATGACAACCACGCCGCCCCATTCCGACGCCGGTCCGCAGCATGCGGACCATTTCGCCGCGCTCGATGCGGCGCGACCGCCGCGCGCGCAGCGGATCGGCCGCGACGCGCTGGCCGGCCTATCGATCGCGGGCCTGCTGATCCCGGAAGCGGTCGCGTACGCGGGGCTCGCGAACCTGCCGCCGCAGGCCGGCCTGATCGCGCTGCTGTCGGGGCTCGTCGTCTACGCGCTGACGGGCAGCAGCCGGTTCGCGATCGTGTCGTCGACGTCGTCGGCGGCCGCGGTGCTCGCGGCGACGGTGTTCGCCGAGTCGAGCATGGGGCTCGCCGCGCAGCTCGCGCTCGCGGCCGCGCTCGTCGCGATGACGGGCGTGCTGTTCATTCTCGCGGGGGCGTTCCGGCTCGGCGGCATGTCGGATTTCGTCGCGCGGCCGGTGCTGCGCGGCTTCACGTTCGGCCTCGCGCTGACGATCGTGATCAAGCAGCTGCCGAAGATCTTCGCGATCAAGGTGCAGCACAGCGATGCGCCGCGCGTGGCGCTCGACCTGGTCGAAGGCCTCGCGCGCGCGAACTTCGCGAGCGTCGCGCTCGGCGGCTCGGCGCTGGCGCTCCTGTTCGTGCTCGGGCGCCGCTCGCGCGTGCCGGCGACGCTGGTCGTGATCGTGCTGTCGATCGCGGCCGGCTACTTCGTCGACTGGCAGCGCTACGAGATCGCGGTCGTCGGACACATCGATTTCCAGCACATCGCCTTCGGGCTGCCGATGCTCGACCGCAACGCATGGATGCAGACCACCGAGCTCGCGTTCGCGCTGATGCTGATCCTCTATGCGGAATCCTATGGATCGATCCGCAATTTCGCGCTGAAGCACGGCGACGCGGTGTCGCCGAACCGCGATCTCGTCGCGCTCGGCTGCGCGAATCTCGTGTCGGGGCTGCTGCACGGGATGCCCGTCGGCGCCGGTTATTCGGCGACCTCCGCGAACGAGGCGGCCGGCGCGCAATCGCGTTTCGCCGGGCTGTGGGCGGCCGGCGTGATCGCGCTGATCGTCTGGCTGCTGCTGCCGCAACTGGCGCGCACGCCCGAGCCGGTACTCGCGGCGATCGTGATCTTCGCGGTCAGCCATTCGCTGCATCCGACGGTGTTCCGGCCGTACTGGGTCTGGCATCGCGACCGGCTCGTCGTGATCGCCGCGCTGCTCGCGGTGCTGGTGCTCGGCGTGCTGCACGGGCTGCTCGCCGCGATCGGCGTGAGCCTGCTGCTGACGCTGCGCAAGCTGTCGGAGCCGAACGTGAGCGTGCTCGGCCGGCTGCGCGACAGCCACGATTTCGTCGACGTGTCGATCCACGCGGACGCGAAGCCGGTGCCCGGCGTGCTGATCGCGCGGCCGGAGGCGCAGCTGTTCTTCGCGAACGCGGACCGGATGCTGAACCGCGTGCGTGCGCTCGTGAAGGCGGCGCCGGATACGCACACGGTGCTGCTGAGCCTCGAGGAGACGCCCGACGTCGACGGCACGACGATCGAATCGCTGCGCACGTTCGCCGCCGAATGCGCGGCGCGCGGCCAGCGCTTCGCGATGGTGCGGCTCAAGCTGCACGCGCTGAACGCGCTGCATCGCGCGGCGGACGACACGCTGCGTGCTGACGCGATGTCGGAGCTGAGCGTCGACGAGAGCCTGCAGCAGCTGCAGGCATCGGGCGAGGTGGCGACGGCGGGCGGGTGACGGGCGTCAGCGCGGGTCGAGCACCTCGAAGCGGTACGCGATCTCGAGCGGCTGGGCCGGATCGAGCGTCACCGCGGTCGCGACGCCGCGCGCACTGATCGGGTTCGGCGCGAGCGACGCGCGGCAGCCGAGCTCGAACGCGCTCGCGACCGGCTCGACGCCGACGCACAGGTTGCGGCCATGCCACGGCGCATACGCGCGGCCGCGATTGCTGATCCACAGCAGCAGCGACGGCAGCACGGCCGCATCCCAGGTCAGCCGGTAGGCGGCGCCGGCCGCGTTGTCATGCAGCGTCACGCGGCCGTCGATCCCGCACAGCTGCACGATTTCCTCGGTCGCGTCGGCGAACGGCAGTCGGTCGAATGCGCGCCGGCCGCCGTCGACCAGCGGCACCCGGTCAAGCGTCTCGAAGGTCGCGCCGGGCCGGCCGCGCGACACGCCGGGCTCGGGGCCGCCGGGGTGGACCATCCCGAAGCGGAACGCGCCCGGCTCGATCCGGAACGCGCCGGCGAGCGCCGGCAGCGCGAGGTTCGGATGCAGGCCGGCCGGGCGGCGCGCGGCGCTGCGCGCGTCGATCCGCAGCACGATGTCGAGCGCCGCGCGCCGAGGATCGGCGCGGATCGTGCGCGTGACACGCGCGATCGGCGAGCCGGCCGGGTAGTCGAGCGCGATCTCGATGGCGTGCGACGTGCGCCGCACGCACGCCCATTCGCCGATGCATCCGTAGCCATGCTGAAGATCGTCGCTCGCATCGCGCGGCGCATCGGGCGCGGCAACCGGCGTCGCGACCGCGTCGCGCCAGCCGCCGGCGAGGCCGTCCGACGCATACGGCACGCCGAACGGCACGCACGCGAATTCGCTGCGCATCGTGCCGAGCAGGCCGTCGGGCGGCGCGCCCGGTTCGCCGAGCCACGGCGGTTCGTAGAACGGCCGGATCACGCGCGCGCCGTTGAAGAAGGCGATGCCGCCGAGCATGCCGCCGCGCGCATGGAGGTCGAACGCGCCGTGCGCCCATTCGAGATGCCAGACTGAGTTCATGGATTCGATGCGTGAGTGCGATCGTGATGCGGCGTGCCGCCGGTCAGTTTTCTTCCTCGCGCCAGCAGGTGCCGTGCCGCGCGAGCAGCGCGCTGGCGGGCGCGGGGCCCCAGCTGCCGGCCGCGTACGGCTTCGGCGCGGGCGCGCGCTGTGCGGCGGCGCCGAGGATCGGCGCGACCCAGCGCCATGCGGCTTCCTGCTCGTCGCGGCGCACGAACAGCGCGAGGCGTCCCGCGATCACGTCGAGCAGCAGCCGCTGGTAGGCCTCCATCCGGTCCTGCTGGAAGAAGCGGTCGAACGCGAGATCGAGGTGCACGCCCTGCAGCGCCATGCCGAGCCCCGGCTGCTTCGCGAGCGTGCTGAGCCGGATCGATTCGTCGGGCTGCAGGCGGATCGTCAGCCGGTTCGAGCCGGACCGCAGCGCGGCGGCGCCGAGCGCGGCATGCGGCACCGGCCGGAAGTTGACGACGATTTCCGCGACGCGATCGGCGAGCCGCTTGCCGGTGCGCAGGAAGAACGGCACGCCGGCCCAGCGCCAGTTGTCGACTTCCGCTCTCAGCGCGACGAAGGTCTCGGTCGTGCTGTCGGGCGTCACGCCCGCTTCGTCGTGGTAGGCCGGCACGGCGACGCCGCGCACCGCGCCCGCGCGATACTGGCCGCGCACGACGCTGCGCGCGATCTCGTCGGCGGCGAGCGGCTTCAGCGCGCGCAGCACGCGCAGCTTCTCGTCGCGCACCGCGTCGGCATCCATCGACTGCGGCGGCTCCATCGCGATGATCGCGAGCAGTTGCAGCAGGTGGTTCTGCACCATGTCGCGTAGCGCGCCGGTCTGGTCGTAGAACGGGCCGCGCCCGCCGACGCCGAGTTCCTCCGCGACGGTGATCTGGATGTTCTCGATCCATTCGCGGCGCCACAGCGGCTCGAACATCACGTTGCCGAAGCGCAGCGCGAACAGGTTCTGCACCGCTTCCTTGCCGAGGTAGTGATCGATCCGGTAGATCTGCTCCTCGGCGAAGATCGCGCCGACCGCGTCGTTGATCGCGGCCGACGACGCGAGATCGTAGCCGAGCGGCTTTTCGAGCACGACGCGCGACGACGCCGGCGCGAGGCCCGCCGCCGCGAGCGAGCGGCAGATCGGCACGAACAGCGACGGCCCGGTCGCGAGATAGAAGATGCGCCGGCCCGGCATCGGCTCGAGCGCGTCGGCGAGCCGTGCGAACGCGTCCGGCCGGCTCGCGTCGAGCCCGACGTAGGCGAGCCGTTCGACGAAGCCGCGCCACGCTGCCGCGTCGAACGCCGCGCCTTCGACGTGCGGCCGCACGGATGCGTCGATCCAGCGCAGGTAGTCGGCATGGTCGAACGGGTTCTGCGCGACCGCGACGATGCGTCCGGCGGGCGCAAGCAGGCCGTCGCGATGCGCGGCGTACAGCGCCGGCAGGATCTTGCGCATCGCGAGGTCGCCCGTGCCGCCGAACAGCACGAACGCAAAGGCCGCTGGGTCGCGCGTGGCGCTCGCGTGCGGGGCGTTCATCGCGGCACGCTCGCGGTCGCGGCCGACGTGTCGAGCAGGGCGGCCACCTCGGCCGCCGTCGGCGCGTAGGCGCCCGGATGCGCGCACGCGACCGACGCGCATGCGGCCGCGTAGCGCAGGTGCTCGGCGGCCGGCGCGTCGGGGCGCGCGAGGAGGCTCGCCATCCAGCCGCCGACGCTCGCGTCGCCGCAGCCGACGGTGTCGGCGACGTCGGTCGGGAAGGCCGGCTGGAACAGCGTGTCGCCGCCATGGAACAGCTGCATGCCGGACGCGCCGCGCGTGACGAGCACGGCCGCGTCGGGCGCCCACGCGCGCAGTTGCGCGAGCGCGGCCGCTTCGTCGAGTTCGGGGAACAGCCCGCCCAGGTCTTCGTCGGACACCTTGATGTAGTGGGCGAGGCCGGCCAGCCGGCGCAGCGTCGCGCGATACGACGGATCGGCCATCGGCGCGCGGAAGTTCGGATCGAACGAGATCCGCTTGCCGGCCGCGCGCGCGGCCTGCGCGATGTCGATGAGCCGCGACGCGAGCGGCTCGCGCACCACGCCGAGCGAGCCGACGTGCACGATCTCGGCGGCGTCGAGCGCGCCGGCGGGCAGCGCGGCCGGATCGAACGCGAGGTCGGCGCTGTTCTCGCCGATGAAGAAGTAGTTCGGCGGCTGCTTGGACACGACCATCGCGAGGAACGGCGCACGGTCGACCTGGCGCATGAAGCGCATGTCGAGCCCGGCTTCGGCGCTCTTGCGCATCAGCTCGTCGCCGAAGATGTCGCGGCTGACCGTGCCGGCGAAGCCGGTCGGCACGCCGAGCCGCGCGCCGACGCGCGCGACGTTCCAGCACGAGCCGCCGGCGATGCTGTGCCAGTGCTGCGCGTCGTCGCGGATGAAGTCGGTCAGCGCTTCGCCGAATACGACCAGGCGGGGGAGATTCGTCGTCATGTCAGAGCTTCACGCCGCGCTGCCGCGCCGTGCCTTGTAGCGGTTGATCAGCTGGTTGGTGGAGCCGTCGTGCGAGCGGGCCGGGCCGGGCGCGTCGAGTTCGTTCTCGATCGCGACCGCGAGCCGCTTGCCGAGCTCGACGCCCCACTGGTCGAACGAGTTGATCCGCCAGACCGCGCCCTGCACGAACACCTTGTGCTCGTACAGCGCGATCAGCGCGCCGAGCGACGCGGGGTCGAGCCGGTCCAGGCAGATCGTGGTGGTCGGGCGGTTGCCTTCGAAGCGGCGATGCGGCTCGTCGGGCGAGCGCGCGCCGTTCATCAGCGCCTCGGACTGCGCGAAGCAGTTCGCGACGAGGATGTCGTGATGCGCGTCGAACGCGTGCTGCGGCTGCATGCAGACGATCATGTCCGCAGGAATCACCGTGGTGCCCTGGTGCAGCAGCTGGAAGAACGCGTGCTGGCCGTTGGTGCCGGGCTCGCCCCAGATCACCGGGCCGGTCGCGTAGTCGACGCGCTCGCCCGCGAGCGTCACCGACTTGCCGTTGCTCTCCATGTCGAGCTGCTGCAGGTACGCGGGCAGCCGGTGCAGGGTGCGGTCGTACGGCGCGATCAGGTGGCTCGTCGCGCCGAGGAAGTTCTGATGCCAGATGCCGATCAGCGCGAGCAGCGCGGGCAGGTTGCGCTCGAGCGGCGCGTCGGCGAAATGGCGGTCCATCGCATGCGCGCCGTCGAGCAGCGCCTCGAACGCGTCCATGCCGTTCTGCAGCGCGATCGGCAGGCCGATCGCCGACCACAGCGAATAGCGGCCGCCGACCCAGTCCCAGAATTCGAACATGCTGGCCGGGTCGATGCCGAACGCGGCGACCGCGTCGGCGTTGGTCGACACCGCGACGAAATGCCGTGCGATCGCGGCCTCGGGCGCGCCGCTCGCGAGCAGCCACGCGCGCGCTGTGTGCGCGTTGACGAGCGTCTCGCGGGTCGTGAAGGTCTTCGACGACACGACGAACAGCGTCGTCTGCGGATCGGTGCGTTTCAGCACCTCGGCGATGTCCGCGCCGTCGACGTTCGACACGAAGTGCATCGTCAGCCGTTCGTGCGCAGTCGGCTTGAGCGCCTCGCACACCATCTTCGGGCCGAGATCCGAGCCGCCGATGCCGATGTTGACCACGTCGGTGATCGCGCGGCCGGTATGGCCGCGCCATGCGCCGTCGCGCACCGCGCCGGCAAAGCCGCGCAGCCTCGCGAGGACGGCCGCGACCTGCGCGGCGGCATCCGTGCCGTCGACGATGCGCGGCGTGCGCGAGCGGTCGCGCAGCGCGACGTGCAGCACCGCGCGGCGCTCGGTGGCATTGATCCGCTCGCCGGCGAACATCGCGTCGCGGCGCGCTTCGACGCCGCTCGCGCGGGCGAGCGCGACGAGCCGCGCGAGCGTCTCGTCGACGATCGGGTGCTTCGAGAAGTCGGCGAACAGGCCGGCCGCCTCGAGCGAGAAGCGCGCGGCGCGTTCGGGATCGCGCGCGAACAGCTCGGGCAGCGGGATGCCGGCCAGCGCGTCGCGATGGTCGGCGAGGGCACGCCACGCGGGCGTTTGGGTCAACGGGGTCATGATCGGCGAGGGTTCGGGTTCGGAAGGATCAGTGCGGGGCGCTCCAGCCCTTGTAGCTCTTCACGTTGTCGCGCGTGATGAGCGCCGGCTCGATCAGGATCATCGGGTTGGCGGGCTTCTGGCCGTTCATGATGCCGTAGCCGACGTTCACGGCCTGCTGCGCCATCGCCCACGGATCCTGGCTCGACGACGCCTGCACGAGCGTGTTGGTCTTGAGCGCGGTCTCGATGTCGGGCGCGCCGTCGACCGACGTGATCACGATGCCGGTGCGGTTCAGCTGCTTCGCGGCGAGATCGCTGCCGACGGCCTGCGGATCGTTGATCGTGAATACGCCGTCGAGCTTCGGGAAGCGCGTCAGGTAGCCCTGCATCACGTTCATCCCGCCTTCGCGCGAGCCCTTGCCGTCCTGGTCGGCGGACAGCAGCTTGATGCCCGGATTCTTCGCGAGCACGGCCTTGCAGCCGTTCACGCGGTCGACCACCGCCGACACCTGCGGGCCGTTCTCGATGATCACGTTGCCACGGCCGTTGAGCTTCTTCGCGAGGAAGTCGCACGCGAGCTCGCCGGCCTTCACGTTGTTGGTCTGCACGGTGGCGTTCGCGCCGGCCGCCGCGACGTCGACCGCGACGACGGTGATGCCGGCCGCCTGCGCCTTCTTCACCGCGGGCTCGATCGCCTTCGGGTCGGCGGCGTTGAGCAGGATCATGTCGACGTGCGCGGAGATGAAGTTGTCGATCTGCGTGAACTGCTTGTTCAGGTCGTAGTCGGCCGACACGGCGGTGACCTTCGCGTTCGGGTTGAGCTGCTTCGCGCGCGCCTCGGCGCCTTTCGCGATCGTCACGAAATACGGGTTGCCGAGCGAGCCGACGGTGATGCCGATCGACTTCAGCGGCTTGTCGGCGGCGTGCGCGGCCGGCGCGGCGAAGGCGAGCGCGCAGGCGATGCCGGTCAGGACGGCTTGGGGCTTGAACATGTCGTTGTCTCCGTGAGGTAGGTTGCGGATGGCGGGCGGTGGCGCGTCAGGTGCGGGCCGAATCGCGCTGGCGGTAGCGATCGAGCGCGACCGCGCCGATGATCACGAGGCCCTTGATGATGTATTGCCAGATGTCGGACACGCCGAGCAGCACGAGGCCGTTGGTCAGCACCGCGATGATCAGCGCGCCGATCAGCGTGCCGACGATCGAGCCGACGCCGCCGACGAAGCTGGTGCCGCCGAGGATCACCGCGGCGATCGCGTCGAGCTCGTACGACTGGCCGAGCTGCAGGCCGTTGGCCGCATAGAGCCGCGCGGCCGACATCACCGCGCCGAGGCCGGCGAGCAGGCCCGACGCCGCGTAGACGAACAGCTGGATCGCGCGCACGTTGATGCCCGACAGGCGCGCGGCTTCCGGGTTGCCGCCGACCGAGTAGATGCGCATGCCGAGCACCGTGCGGCGCAGGATGAACCACGACGCGACGATCACCGCGCCGGCGATCACGACGAGCCACGGCACGCCGAGCAGGGTGCCGTTGCCGATGAACGCGAACGGCAGCTGCGGGTTGAAGATCGTCGTGTCGTTGCCCATCAGGCGGGCGACGCCGCGCACGGCCGTCAGCGCGCCGAGCGTGACGATGAACGGCGGCAGGCGCAGCAGCGCGATCAGGCCGCCGTTGATCAGGCCGAACGCGAGGCCGACCACGAGCGCGGCGGGCACGCCGAGCCAGCCCCAGCCCGGAAGGTTCGATCCGAGCAGCGCGGCGACGGCCGCGGCGGCGAGCACCGAGCCGACCGACAGGTCGATGCCGCCCGTCAGGATCACGAACGTCATGCCGGCTGCCAGCACGATGTTGATCGACGCCTGCTGCGTGACGATCGACAGGTTCTGCAGCGTGAAGAAGCCGTCGGTGAGCAGGCCGAAGCCGATGCACAGGAGCACCAGCACCGGCAGCATGCCGGCGGTGCGCAGCAGCGACTGCATGCGGGCGCGGTGGTCGGCGACACGCGCCTGCGGCGCGCGCTCTTGTACCGGATGGGCCGGCGCGGAAGCGAGGTTCCGCTGCTTGGTCGGGTTGATCATTTCGGTAACCTGAATGTAATGGGGAAAATGAGCGGCGGCGCTCAGTGCGCGTCCGCCAGTTTCGTTGGCGAGCCCGACTGCGGGCCCGGCTGCGACCCGGTGGCGAGCGCGATGATCGCCTCCTGCGTGATCGGCGCGCCGCTGTAGCCGCCCAGCTCGCCGGCGATCTCGCCTTCGCGCATCACCAGCACGCGGTCGGCCACGCCGATGATTTCCGGCAGCTCGCTCGAGATCACGATCACGCCCACGCCCGCGCGGGCGAGCGCGTTGATGATCCGGTAGATCTCGGATTTCGCGCCGATGTCGACGCCGCGGGTCGGCTCGTCGAGGATCAGCACGCGCGGCTTCGTCTCCAGCAGGCGCGACAGCAACACCTTCTGCTGGTTGCCGCCCGACAGCGCGCCGACGTTGACGTTCGCGTGCGGCACGCGGATCGACAGCGACGCGATCGCGTCGCGCGCGCGTTCGGCGCCGCGCGCGAGATCGAGCGCGCCGAGCCGCGCGTCGCGGTTGCACACCGAGATGTTGATGTTGTCGCGCACGCTCATGTCGAGGAACAGGCCCTGGCGCTTGCGGTCCTCGGTCAGGTAGACGAGGCCCGCGTCGATCGCGTCGCGCGGCGCATGCGCGCCGAAGGTCTTGCCGTCGACCGTCACGTCGCCGCGCGTGCGCCGCTCCGCGCCGAAGATCAGCCGCGCGAGCTCGGTGCGGCCCGCGCCGACGAGCCCCGCGATGCCGAGCACCTCGCCCGCGTGCAGCTCGAGGCTGCAGCCGCGCACGCGGCCGCCGTCGGCGACGTCGCGCACCGACAGCAGCAGGTGGCCGCGGTCGTACGGCGCGTGCTCCTTCTTGTAGAAGCCGGAGATGTCGCGGCCGACCATCATCCCGACCAGCCGCTCGGCCGACAGCGACGCGCGCTCGAGCGTGCCGACGTAGGTGCCGTCGCGCAGCACCGATACGCGGTCCGACAACTCGTAGATCTCGGCCATCCGGTGGCTGATGTAGATGATCGCGAGGCCTTCCTCGCGCAGCTGGCGGATCAGCCGGAACAGGTGTTCCGTTTCGCGCGACGACAGCGGGGTGGTCGGCTCGTCCATCACGAGGATGCGCGCGCGGGTGTGCACGGCGCGCGATCTCGACGAGCTGCTGCTCGGCGATCGACAGCGTGCCGACCAGCGTGTCGGCCCGAACGGCGCGCGAGGGCGCGCGAGCACGTCTCGCAGCCGCGCCATCGCCGCGCGGTCGATCGCGCCCAGCGGCGGCTGCCGCGCCGCAGTTCGCGGCCGATGTAGATGTTTCCGCGACCGTCAGGTTCGGCGCGAGGCACAGTTCTGGTAGATCACCGCGACGCCCGCGTCGCGCGCGACAGCGGGCCGCCGATCTCGATGCGCCGGCCGTCGATCAGGATCTCGCCGCCGGGGTCGGCCTGGTATGCGCCCGACAGGATCTTCATCAGCGTCGACTTGCCCGCGCCGTTCTCGCCCATCAGCGAATGGATCTCGCCCGGATAGACGGTGAGGCTCACGTCGTCGAGCGCGCGCACGGCCGGGAACGTCTTGCTGATCCCGCGCATCTCGAGCAACGGACGGGGCGACTCAGATCGCGACATGGTTGACCTCCTGCGATTCCGCGCCCGCGCCTTTGAGGATGCCGGCCCGCGGGGAGAAGTTGAAGAACATCGGCAGCGTCGCGGCGCCGATCGCGCCGGCGTCCGCGCCGAACGTGCCGCGCACCAGCGCCGGCGTGCCGCGCGCTTCCGGCGCGGTCGCGACGAGCGCGGTGCGCAGGCGGGTCGCGACCGCGTCGATCAGGCCCGCGTCGGTGTCGGCGTCGAGCACGACGACAGGTGCGTCGACCACGCACAGCACCGCGCGCAGCGCGGGGGCGAGCGCGTCGACGCAGTCGTCGATCCACTCGTCGACGGCGGGCAGGCCGCGCGCGATGCACGCTTCGAGATCGGCGCGATTGTCGACCGGCTCGCCGCGGTAGCGCAGGTGGCGCACCAGCGCGTGCAGCGACGCGCGCGCGAGCAGGATGTCCCACGGGCCGTGCGGCGGCGGCGCGGACGGCAGGCGGCTCGGCGGCACCGGCATCACGCCGATGTCGCCCGCGTTGCCGGTGACGCCGCGCAGGCAGTCGCCGTCGATCGCGATGCCGCCGCCGATCGCCGGGCCGATGAACAGGTAGATGAAGTCGTCCTGCTGGCGGCCGACGCCGTAGAACAGCTCGGCGATCGCGGCCGCGTTGCCGTCGTTCTCGCCGAACACCGGCAGCGACACCGCGCGCCCGAGCTCGCTCGCGAAATCGACGTCTTCCCACGGGCGGAACGTGTCGGGCGCGAGGCCGAGCTCGCGCATCCAGCTACCGAGGTTGTACGGCTGCGCAACGCCGATGCCGCTCAGGCGCTCGCGCTCGTGCGCGGGGAGGAGGGCCTGCATCGCGTCGATGTCGCGGCGGACGATGTCGAGCACCTCGGCGGGCGGCGGCAGCAGCGTGTCGTGCGTGACACGGCCGAGCACGTCGCCGTCGAAGTTGACGAGCGCCGTTTCGATGCGCATCCGGTCGAGGTGGACGCCGATCCCGAACGCGCCGCGCGGGTCGAGCCGGATCAGCGACGCGGGCTGGCCGCGCTGGCCTTCGACGCGGCGGCCAGTGAACTCGATCAGCTTCGCGTCGGCGAGCGACGAGATGATGCTGCCGACGGCCGTGCCGGTCAGGTTCGCGAGGCGCGCGAGGTCGGCCTTCGACGCGCTGCCCGCGCGCCGCAGGGCCTTCAGCAACAGGCGCTCGTTGTAACGGCGCACGTTGGCCGAATTGCTTCCCTGGCCGATGTGCGGGCTTCGCATGGTGTCTCCTTCCATGGCGCGCCGGTCGGTGGCGCATTAAATAAATCACGTTGATTTATTTAACCGCGTGGCGATCGGCATGTCAGCCTAGGGAAATCCCGGGCGTTGCGCGAACGGGCGAGGGCGAGGTGGTCGGATTTCATACCAGTCCGATGGACACCTGGATGGGGCGCGATCACCATCGAGGGCTCGGCGGCGCGCCGTCGTCCAGCCATCGACCCACCCGAGACTGCCTCATGCGCAACACGTCACCCCCGCCCGTATCCCTGCTCGACGCCTACACCGGCAGCGAGATGCTGCCGCTTTATACAACGACGGTTACCGTCACCGTAGGCGAGGCGGCGCACGGCCGCTCGTCCGGCCATGCGCGCTCGGCGGATGGCGAACTCGACGTGCAACTGCGGTTGCCGCCTGAACTTGGCGGATGCGGTGGCGGCACGAATCCGGAGCAGTTGTTCGCGGCGGGATTCGCCGCGTGCTTTCATGGGGCGCTGACGTTGGTCGCGATGAAGCGGCGCATCCGTCTGCCGTCCGATCTCGCGATCTCGGCGAGCGCGACGTTCGGGCGTGATCCTGCTGATGGGCTGTTCGTTCTTACGCTTGCTGTCGAGGTGGGCATGCCGGGCGTTGCGGCGGAGGCGGCGGCGCTGCTGGTGGCTGAAACGGAGAAGATTTGCCCGTACGCGAAGCTGGCGCGCGACGGCATGCGGCACACCGTGCGGGTTCGGGGCGCCGACTGAAGCGCGGTGCTGTTCGGATGCGGGAAATGAGAAAGGCCGGCATGACGCCGGCCTTGAGGAATCCTGGTGCGGAAATGAAAAAAGGTCAGCTTGCGCTGACCTTTTTTATAAATCGAGTGGTGCCCAGGAGAGGACTCGAACCTCCACGATGTTGCCACCGCTAGGACCTGAACCTAGTGCGTCTACCAATTCCGCCACCTGGGCACGTTTCGCTTGTTGCTGCATCGCGAAAGACCGCAATTATAAAGCAGTCGCGATGAGTGTCAACAGGTTTTTCGCGCCCGATTGAAAAATATCCGTCGCGCGCTCAACCCGCCGACGCCAGATCCTCCTCGGATGCGGCCCGTTCGGCGAGCGTCACGTAGTCGCCCGACACCGTGCGCTCGACGCGCGCATCCACGCGATACGCGCGCCGCAGGTTGGCGGGCGTCAGCACCTCGGCCACGCCGCCGTCGGCCAGCACGCCGTCGCGGCCGAGCAGCACGAGGCGATCGCAGAAACGCGCCGCGAGATTCAGGTCGTGCAGCGCGACGAGCGCGATTGCGCCGCGCCGCGCGACCGCGTCGCGCATCGCCTCCAGCGCGAGCAACTGCCAGCGCAGGTCGAGCGCGCTCGTCGGCTCGTCCAGCAGCAGCAGCGGCGTGTCGCGCACCAGCACCTGCGCGAGCCCGACCATCTGACGCTGTCCGCCCGACAGCCGGTCGAGCGACGTCGTCGCGAGCGGATGCAGGTTCAACTGGTCGAACACCCGTTCGAGGCGGGCTTCCTGCGCGTCGGCGGACAGGCCGCCGCAGGTCGCGCGCAGCGCGCCGCGCACGGCCTCGTAGACGAGCAGCGACGTCGGCTGCGGCAGCGTCTGCGGCAGATAGCCGACTCGCCGCATGTGGTCGCGGCGCGCGCCGCGCAGCAGGTCGTGCCCGTCGAGCGTGACCGCGCCGCGCGCGGCGACGAGCCGGGCCAGCGCGCGCAGCAGCGTCGACTTGCCGACGCCGTTCGGGCCGAGCAGCGCCACCGCGCTGCCGGGCGGGATCGCCTGCAACGACAGCCGCGCGAGGATCGTGCGCGCGCCGTACGCGACGTCGAGGCGGTCGATGCACAGGCCGTGCGGCGGCTTATCCATCGTGCCTCCTGCGGCGGCTGATCAGCGTCATGAAGAGCGGCACGCCGACCAGCGCGGTGATGATGCCGATCGGCAGCACGACGCCCGTGACGAGCGTCTTGCTGAGCACCGAGGCGGCGGACAGCATGATCGCGCCGGCCAGCGCCGCGCCGGGCAGGTAATGGCGATGGTCGTCGCCGACGAGCAGCCGCGCGACGTGCGGGCCGACGAGGCCGACGAAGCCGATCGTGCCGACGAACGACAGCGCGGTGGCCGACAGCAGGCTGATGCGGATCAGCGTGACGAGCCGCAGCCGCTCGACCGCGATGCCCATGCTGCGCGCCTGTTCCTCGCCGGCGCGCAGCGCGGTCATCGACGCGACGCCCGGCGCGGACCACACCGCGCAGAACGCAAGCACGCACGCGAGGATCGCGATCTTGCTCCAGGTCGCCCGCGCGAGGCTGCCCATGCTCCAGAACACGATCTGCTGGAGCGCATTCGCGTCGGCGACGAATTGCAGCAGCCACAGCAGCGCCTCGAAGCTGAACATCAGGCCGATGCCGAACAGCACGACGGTTTCGGTCGTCGCGCCGTGCCGCCACGCAAGCCACACGATCAGCAGCGTCGCGCCGAACGCGCAGCCGAACGCGCCGAGCGACAGCGCGAGGTTCTCGTTCCACAGCACGAGATGCCAGCCGGAGATCACGACCAGCGATGCGCCGACGCTCGCCGCCGCGGCGATGCCGAGCGTGAACGGGCTCGCGAGCGGATTGTTCAGCACGGTCTGCATCTCCGCGCCGGCGAGCCCGAGCGACGCGCCGACGAGGATCGCCATCAGCGCATACGGCAGGCGCACGTTCCACAGGATCACGCGCTGCTCGAGCGGCAGCGCGTCCGGGCGCAACAGCCCGGCGACGAGATCCGCGACCGGGAACGACGACGGGCCGGTGGCGAGGTCGACGACCAGCAGCGCGACGAGCACCGCCGCGAGGGCCGCGAGCACGCCGACGCGTCGCGCGGCGATCGCCCGGTAGCGGCGCTTCAGCGACACGGGCGGAACCGGGGCCGTCGTGCTCATGCGGGAACCTCGCGATGATCCGGCGCGCACGCGATGCGCGCGGCCAGCGCCGCGCTCGGCACCACGACGCCACCGTGGTCCTCGCCGTCGATCAGCCGGAACGTTGCGTCGACGCCCGCGCGGCGGCCCACGCGCCGCACGAAGTCGCGGGCCGAGCTGACCTGCTTGCGCGCCTGTTGCCGGCGCATGCGTTCGGCGTCGGGATGCGGCGCGCCTTCCTCGAGGCTGCCGGCGGTCACCACGACGCGCAGCGTCGGGTCGAGCGGCGCGGTCGCGGCGGCGAAGCGGTCCGCGTACGGCAGCAGCGCGCGCTCGCCCCACCAGATCGACGGGCTGGCCGCGACGTAGCGGCGGAACAGGTGCGGGCGCGTCAGCAGCGCATACAGCGTCAGCAGCCCACCGTAAGAGTGGCCGAACAGCGTCTGCCGGTCCGCATCGATCGGCCATTGGCGCGCGAGCCACGGCTGCACGTCGTGCTCGATGAAATCGAGGAAGCGGTCGGCCACGAGGCCGGGTCCGTTCGGCAACGGCGCGAGCGTGTAGTCGTCGGCGCGCGCCTGCATGTCGTACGGCGCATCGGTCGGATAGCCGATGCCGATCACGACCGGCGCGGGATCGTGCCCGGCGTCGGGCCGCGCCGCGCGGTTGCGCGCGAGCGGCGCGGCGAGCGGAAACAGCGCGTTGCCGTCGAGCACGACCAGCACCGGATGCGGCGCGCTGGTCGAGCGTTCGGCCGGCAGCGCGACGAACAGGCGGCGGGCGCGGCCCGCGACGGTCACGTCGAACTGGTGACTGTCGGGAATCCGGACGGGCGGCGCGTCGGCGGGCGCGGGCCACGCGGGGGTATCGGCGCGATGGGCTGGATCGGCCGCGGCGCCGGCGGGTGCGATGCGGGTTGCAAGCGCACCCGCCAACCCGGCGAAGAGCAGATTGCGACGCATGATGGACAGAGGCTCCGGCATGTCACGACCCTTCCTGGATCCAGTACTCGCCGTTCAGCGGGACCGGCTGGAAGCGGCGCACCATCGTGTCGAACGTGCGGCGCGGGTCGAGATCCGCGAACAGGTCCGGATGCAGCCACTTGGCCATCGCCTGCACCGCGACCACGTTGAACGGCGAGTTGTAGAAGTGATGCCAGATCGCATACGCGCGGCGTTCGCGCACCGCGCGCAGCGGGGCGATCGTCGGGCGTTGCAGCGCACGGTCGAGCGAGCGCACGGCGGCGTCGCGCGTCACGCCGGCGCCCAGCGCGATGCGCTGCGGCGCGCTCTGCAGTGTGCGGGCCGAACCGATCGCGGTGCCGATGTAGACGTCGGGCTGGCGGCTCAGCAGGTATTCCGGGTTCAGCGTGCCGTGCTCGCCCGGCACGCGGCCTTTCGCGATGTTCTCGCCGCCGGCCGCGTCGAGCAGGCGGCCGAGCATGCCCGTCATCGTGTCGCAGCAATCGTCGGACAGCCCCACGCGGCTTTCGAGGAAGACGCTCGGCGCGGCCGGGCGCGCGGCCTTCAGGCGGTTGCGCACCAGGTCGAACTGCTGTTGCCACAGCGTATTGAAGTCGGCCGCGCGTTGCTGCGCGCCGAACACCTGGCCGAGCAGCGCGATGCTGCGCGTGGTGTTGACGAGCGGATCGTGGCGGAAATCGACGAACACGATCGCGACGCCCGCGGCCTCCAGCCGCGCGAGCGTCTCGCGATCGCGCTCGCCGGGCCCGTGGCCGCCGCCGAGCCCGAAGATCGCGACCTGCGGCCGCAGCGCGAGCGCGCGCTCGTCGCTGAAGCTGCCGGCCTGCGAGCGGCCGATGCGCGGCACGTCCTTCAGCCGCGGAAAGCGCTCGAGCCACTGCGCGTAGCTCGCGGGGTCGAGCTGTTCGAAGTCGCCCATCATGCCGACGAGCCGGCGCGTCGGGTCGTCGCCGTCGACGACGGCAAGCGCCGGCAGCAGGCGGCCTTCGCCGAGCAGCACGCGCTCGACGCGCGCGGGGATCGTGACCTGGCGGCCGGCGAGGTCGGTGACGGTCCTGGTGTCCGCATGCGCGGCATGCATCACGAGCCATCCGCACATCCATGCGCCGAGCGTGGCCCACATTCCGCTTGTCTTTCTCACGTGACTCCCGATACGATATAAATGAGAACAATTCTCATTTAATTGTAACCGAGAGACGGGGCCGGAGCGGACGCTGTCCGTTTGACCGAACGACTAAATAGTTTGCGCGAGCACAGGGCCGCGCGCGGGGGATATCCGAGATGACTGCGTGGGCGCCAGGCGCTTTCCATTCCGATTGCCATCGACACGACGCGCACGTCGCGCGGATCCGCGAAGTGCGGCCGGGGCTGCGCGTGCATGCGGACGACGCGACCGACGAATTCGACGCGGTGATGTCCGGCCAGTGCACGCCGGGGCTGCACCTCGTGCTGCTGCTGGAGGGCGCGCTCGACGTGTCGTACGGCGATCGGCGCGTGCTGCTGACGACCGACGCTCGCCGCGCGTGCCGCGACGGCGCGGCGCGGCACGGCGCACGCCGGCCGAGCGTGCGCATGCAGTCGTTCCTGCTCAACGCGCTGCAGCCCGACACGTTCCGCCGGCGCCTGAGCAAGGGCGGCTACGCGCGGCGGCTCAGCCTCGCGATGTCCGGCGAATGGCTCGCGCACCTGCAGGCCGCGAGCCGCGCGGCGCTGCCGCAGCGGCTCGATTCGATGCTGTCCGCGCATCTCGCGATCCATTTCTGGCAGCCGACGCCGCGCGCGGCCGCGCTGGCCGAGCAGATCGTGCGGCCGCCGGCCTACCAGCCGATGCTGCAGGCGATCTACCTCGAAAGCCGCGTGCTCGAACTGCTCGCCGAGGCGTTCGCGCCGCTCGAAACGGACGAGGCCGATGTGACGGAGGCAGCGGATGCGGCGCTCGGTTCGCGCGACTATCGCCGGATGGCCGAGCTGCGCGCGTTTCTCGCGAGCGACGCCGCGCAGGCGCTGTCGCTCGACGACATCGCGCGCCACGTCGGCATGAGCGCGAACGCGATGCAGCGCCAGTTCCGCACCGCGTATGGCACGACGGTGTTCGACTTCATCCGCGAGCACCACCTGCAGCGCGCGCGGCTCGCGCTCGAGCGCGACGCGGTGAGCGTCAAGCAGGCCGCGGCGCTCGCCGGCTACACGAGCGCCGCGAATTTCGCGACCGCGTACAAGCGCCGGTTCGGCGTGACGCCGACGCTCGCGCGGCGCAGCGCGAGCCGCTGACGGATCGCGGCGGCGGCGCTCAAACGAGTTCGAAGCTTTCGCAAAGATTTCGGCGCATTACAGGCCACATAATGCAAATGAGAATCAATCACATTATGGGTCACCGAAAGCGTCATCATGTCGAGTCACGTTGCGAAGTGGGCATTGAAGCCGGCCGTCGTCGCCGGCCTGTATCTGATGGGGTCGTCGTGCGGATGGGCGCAGACGCCTGACACGCCGGCGGACGCGAGCGCGTCGGCCGATCCGGCCGCATTGAAGGAGATCGTCGTCACGGCGAGCCGCCGCGAGCAGGCGATCAAGGAAGCGCCCGCCAGCATCTCGGTGATCGGCCGCGACGAGATCGAGGCGAAGCCCTATACGTCGGTGGCCGAGATCGTCGGCAACGTCGAGGGCGTGAGCGTCGTCGGCGCGTCGCCGAACGACCAGGACATCTCGATTCGCGGGATGCCGGGCGAATACACGCTGCTCCTCGTCGACGGCCGCCGGCAGAACACGCGCGAAACGATGAACCGCGGCACCTCGGGCGTGCAGTCGAACCTGATGCCGCCGCTGTCCGCGATCGAGCGCATCGAGGTCGTGCGCGGGCCGATGTCGTCGCTGTACGGCGCCGACGCGATGGGCGGCGTGATCAACGTGATCACGCGCAAGGTGCCCAAGCGCTGGGGCGGCACGCTCACCGCGAGCAGCGTGTGGCAGCTCGAATCGAAGCAGGGCGACACGCAGAGCGTCGATTTCTGGCTCGGCGGGCCGCTGAAATCCGACGTGCTCGGGCTGCAGGCGTCCGGGCGCCTGCTGCATCGGGGCGAGGACGATCTCTACTATCCGGCGAGCGCGACGAGCGGCGCGAACGGCCAGCGGATCGGCAGCTTCGACGTGAAGCTCGCCGCGAAGCCGACGCGCGACCAGGACGTGAGCGTGAACGTCGGGCGCGAACAGCTCACCTATCTCAGCACGCCGGGCAAGAGCGCGGCGGCGCTCACGCCGCGCACGGCGGCCACCGCGATCACCGAGACGCGCCATATCCGCGACTACTGGGGCATCACGCACGACGGCCGCTGGGGCTTCGCCAACACGACGCTGTCGCTGTACGGCGAGCGCGGCGTGCAGGAGCAGTGGACGCCGACGGGGCGCTCGCCGGTGAAGCCGGTGCTGACCGACACGATCCTCGAAGGCAAGGCCGAGGTGCCGTGGTGGGGCGAGCGCAACATCCTGACGCTCGGCGGCCAGCACATCTGGTCGCGGCTCTCCGGCGTCGGCACCCAGGACGCGGTGCCGAAGGGCTATGCGGCGAACTCGGACAGCGTCACGCGCAACGCATGGGCGCTGTTCGGCGAGAACGACTTTTTTCTCAACGACCGCTTCACGCTGACGACGGGCCTGCGGCTCGACCACGACGACCGCTACGGCAGCCACGTGAGCCCGCGCGTGTACGGCGTGTTCAAGCTGAGCCAGGCGTGGACGGTGCGCGGCGGCGTGTCGACCGGCTTCCGGCCGCCGTCGCTGCGCCAGAGCACGGCGGGGTACTGCATGACGTCGGGTGGCGCGGCGGGCGCGGTGCCCGGCACGCTGTGCGGCAATCCGGACCTGAAGCCCGAAACGAGCGTGACCGAGGAGCTCGGCGTGCGCTACGACATGGGCGACACGTATGCCGGCCTGACGCTGTTCAACAACCTGTTCAAGAACAAGGTCGCGAGCTACGACACGGGCATTGCGGACCGGCACTCGCCGGGCCGCAACGTGTACGTGTACGACAACATCGACCGGGTGCGCCTGTACGGCCTCGAGCTGGGCGCGGGCACGCGCCTGTCGCGCACGCTGAAGGTGTCGGGCGGGTACACGCTGACGCAGTCGCGCCGCGAAGGCAGCGGCGAGAAGGCGTTCAACGGCGGCTCGCTCGACGGCCAGCCGCTCGACAAGACGCCGAAGCACAAATTCAACGTGCAGGTCGACTGGACGCCGATGCCGAAGCTCGACCTGTATGCGACGGCCAACTACATCGGCAACGAATACTGGGCCGCGTTCCGCAACGGCGCGCAGGGCGTGCGCGAGCGGCCGTCGACGACGACCTTCGACCTCGGCGGCCGTTACCGGATCGACAAGCGCTTCTCCGTCAACTTCGCGGTGCTGAACCTCACCAACCGGATGGTGCCGATCGACGATCGCACCCGCGCGAACGGCCTGAGCGGCAACTGGCTGGTCGATCAGGGCCGCCGCGTCGCGGTGAGCGTCACCGCCGAGATGTGATGGCCCGGCCGGCGCCGCGCGCGCCGGCTCATTCAATCTGGAAAGCTGGAGGTCAATCTCATGAACATGCTGTCCCGTCCTTCGACACTGTTGGCACCCCGAAACATCTGGGAGCTCTATCGCCCCGACACGCCGCTGTTCCTCGCGACGCCGGACCATGCGCTGCTCGCGACCGATGCGGCGCAGGCCGTGCCGCACGGCGATGCGCCGCTCGCGGCACGCGTCGCGCAGGCGCTGCGCGACGCCCGTGCGAGCGGGTACGCGGACGCGGCGGTGGTCGGCGCGGTGCCGTTCGACGTCGAGGCGCCCGCCGCGCTGCGGGTCGCGCGCACGCTGCTGCGCGCGGCGCCGCTCGGCTCGCCGCATGCGCCCGACCTTGCGGCGACGCGCCATGCGACGCGCGCGGTGCCGCCGGCGAACGTCTATGCGGACGCGGTGGCGCAGGCCGTCGCGCGTATCCGCGCGGGCGAGCTCGACAAGGTCGTGCTGGCGCGCACGCTCGAGATCACCGGTGACCGGCCAGTTGAGGTCGCGCCGCTCGTCGCGCGCCTCGCGGCTCGCAATCCGCATGGCTATACGTTCTCCGTCGATCTCGGCGCCGGCCGGACGCTGCTCGGCGCGAGCCCGGAACTGCTCGTGAACCGCTTCGGCGGCATCGTCCGCGCGAATCCGCTCGCGGGCTCCGCGCCGCGCAGCCCCGATCCGGTCGAGGATCGCCGCCGCGCGGACGCGCTGCTCGCATCCGTGAAGGATCTCGACGAGCATCGGGTCGTCGTCGAGGCCGTGCGCGACAGCCTCGCGCCGCTGTGCCGGCGCCTCGACGTGCCGGCGCGTCCGTCGCTGGTGCACACCGAGACGATGTGGCACCTGTCGACCGAGGTGCGCGGCGAAACCGACGCGGACGCGCTGACGCTCGCGCTCGCGCTGCATCCGACGCCCGCGGTCTGCGGCGCGCCGCGCGCGGCCGCACGCGCGTGCATTCGCGACGCGGAGCCGTTCGACCGCGGCTTCTACGCGGGGATGCTCGGCTGGGTCGATACGCACGGCGACGGCGAATGGGTCGTGACGATCCGCTGCGCGGAAGCGCGCGACCGCACGCTGCGGCTTTATGCGGGCGCGGGCGTCGTCGGCGAATCGACGCCCGACGGCGAGCGCGCGGAAACCGCCGCGAAATTCCGCACGATGCTCGACGCGCTCGGCGTGAGCCGCGACGTCGCCGCGGATGCGCTGACGGAGGGGGCGTGATGCGCGCACACGGCACGCCATGGCCGGACGCGTTCGCCGACGCGTACCGCCGCAAAGGATATTGGCGCGGGCAGTCGTTCGCGCAATGGCTCGACGCGCGCGTCGAGCGGTATGGCGAGCGCACCGCGCTCGTGCAGGGCGACATCCGCTGGTCGTATCGCACGCTCGCCGACGAAACGGCGCGCGTCGCCCGTGCGCTGACCGCGCGCGGCATCGTGCCGGGCGACCGCGTCGTCGTGCAGTTGCCGAACTGCGTCGCGTTCTTCGCGGTCACGTTCGCGCTGTTCCGGCTCGGTGCGCTGCCGGTGTTCGCGCTGCCCGCGCATCGCCGGCGCGAGATCGGCTTCTTTTGCCGGCACGCGCAGGCGGTCGCTTACGTCGCGGCCGAACGCCACGACGGTTTCGATTACCGGGCGCTCGCGTGCGACGTGCAGGCCGACGCGCCGACGCTGCGGCACACGCTGTTCACGGCGCCCGGCAACGCGAACCTCGCGCTGGCCGACGCGCCGGCGAACGTCGCGCTGCCGCCCGAGCCGGACGCGGGGGAAGTCGCGTTCCTGCAGCTGTCGGGCGGCAGCACCGGTACGCCGAAGCTGATCCCGCGCACGCACGACGACTACCTGTACAGCGTGCGCGAGAGCGCGCGCATCTGCGGACTGAGCGAGCGCAGCGTCTATCTCGCCGCGCTACCGGCCGCGCACAACTACGCGCTCAGCTCGCCGGGCTCGTTCGGCGTGCTGCATGCGGGCGGCACGGTGGTGCTGTGCGACGGCGCGAGCCCGGACACCGCGTTTCCGCTGATCGAGCGCGAGCGCGTGACGGTCGTCGCGCTCGTGCCGCCGCTGGTGTCGGTCTGGCTCGCGGCGGCCGCCCGGCGACGCGAAGCGCTCGCGAGTCTCGAACTCGTGCAGGTCGGCGGCGCGCGCTTCGATCCGGCGCTCGCGGAGCGCGCGGCGGACGGTTTCGGCGCACGGCTCCAGCAGGTGTTCGGGATGGCCGAGGGGCTCGTCAACTACACGCGGCTCGACGATCCGCGCGAGGTCGTGACCGGCACGCAGGGGCGGCCGATCTCGCCGGACGACGAGATCCGCATCGTCGACGACGACGACTGCCCGGTCGCGCCGGGCGAGGTCGGCCATCTGCTGACGCGCGGCCCGTACACGATCCGCGGCTACTACGACGCCGACGCGCACAACGCGCGCGCGTTCACCGCCGACGGCTTCTACCGCACCGGCGATCGCGTGCGGCGCACGGCCGATGGCCACCTGGTCGTCGAAGGGCGGGCGAAGGACCAGATCAACCGTGGCGGCGAGAAGATTCCCGCCGAGGAGATCGAGCACCTGCTGCTCGCGCACCCGGGCGTCGTCGACGCGGCGCTCGTGCCGATGCCCGATCCGTATCTCGGCGAGCGGAGCTGCGCGTACGTGATACGCGGCACGCTGGCGCCGGGCGCGGCGGAGCTGGTCCGGTTCGTGCGCGAGCAGGGCATTGCCGCGTACAAGGTGCCCGACCGGATCGAATTCGTCGACGCATTCCCGAAGACTCCCGTCGGCAAGATCGACAAGCGCGCGCTGCGCCAGCGCATCGCGGACCAGCTGGCCGCAGCCGCATGACCAACGCGCGGGCGGCACGCATCGCCCGCGCATGAACATTTTCAACAGCACTCCATCATGGCCATTCCGAAGATTCCTTCCTACCCGATGCCGGCCGCGCTGCCGGCGAACCGCGTGACATGGCGATTCGAGCCGCACCGGGCGGCGTTGCTCGTGCACGACATGCAGGACTACTTCCTCGATTTCTACGATCGCGGCGCGGCGCCGGTGCCGGCGCTGCTGGCGAACGTGCGGCGGTTGATCGATTTCGCGCGCGCGGCCGGCATGCCGGTCTGCTACACCGCGCAATCGGCCGCGCAGACGCCCGCGCAGCGCGCGTTGCTGACCGACATGTGGGGGCCGGGGCTGACCGCGCAGCCGTCGCGCGAAGCGATCTGCGACGCGCTTGCACCGGCGCCGGGCGACACCGTGCTCGACAAGTGGCGCTACAGCGCATTCCAGCGCTCGGACCTCGAGGCCCAGCTGCGCGAGCAGGGGCGCGACCAGCTCGTGATCTGCGGGATCTACGCGCACATCGGCTGCCTGATGACCGCGTGCGACGCGTTC
Source organism: Burkholderia sp. SRS-46 (assembly GCF_004343775.1). Lineage (GTDB taxonomy): Bacteria > Pseudomonadota > Gammaproteobacteria > Burkholderiales > Burkholderiaceae > Burkholderia. The sequence goes on from NZ_PTXL01000001.1 coordinate 983,964, forward strand.
ATGCGCGACGTGCAGCCGTTCTTCGTCGCCGACGCGCTTGCGGATTTCTCCGAGCACGAGCACCGGATGGCGCTCGACTACGTGGCCGGACGCTGCGGCAAGGTCGAGACGACCGAAGCGCTGGTCGGCGCGGCGCAGCAGGGCCCCGGGTCACCGATGCTCGCGGAGATCGCCGCGCAGGTCGCGCACAGCCTGCGGGTGCCGGTCGCCAGCCTGCACGCGGGCGACAACCTGCTCGACTGCGGGCTCGATTCGGTGCGCATGATGACGCTCGTGGAAACGTGGCGGGCCGCCGGACATGACGTCACGTTCGTGCAGCTCGCCGAGCAGCCGACGCTCGACGCGTGGGCCCGGCTGCTGCTGCGTGCGGTGCAGGTGCCGGCATGACCGCGCGCACGATGCAGGATGCGCAGCCCGCGCCGTTCGTCAGCACCGCCGAAGTCACGCTGGCGCAGGCCGACCGCGTGCTGTTCAAGCTCTGCAAGCACTACGCGATCAAGGTGCCGGTCGTCTTCGACGAACACCGCGCGACGGTCGACTTCCCGTACGGCGTCTGCCGGATGCTGCGCAGCGACGACGTGCTGAGCCTGCGCTGCGAGGCCGATGCCGCCGACAAGCTCGCGCAGATCCAGTACGTGATGGACGAGCACCTCGCGCTGATGTCGCGCAACCGGCAGCTCGTCGTCGCGTGGCAGCGCGCGTGACGCGCGCCGCCCGTTTCCCGTTCAACGCATTCCCGTGGCTACCCCCTTCATGGAACTCGAAGACCAACCGATGCGCGCGACGTCCGCGCAATACGGAATCTGGGTCGCGCAGCAAGTCGATCCGGACGATCCGGGCTACCTGACCGCCGAGACGATCGAGCTCGACGGCGCGCTCGACGCGGCCGCGCTGGCCGATAGCGTCGCGACCGTGCTCGACCATGCCGATGCGCTGCACATGCGCTTCGAATGGCGCGACGACGCGCTCTGGCAGCATCGCCGGCCGCCGTGCACGCGGCTGGCGCTCGTCGATTTTTCCGCGCAAGCGGATCCCGCGCAGGCCGCACGCGCGTGGATGGCCGCGTCGCTGTCGACCTGCTGCGACGTGACGGCCGATCCGCTGTACCGCACCGCGCTGCTGCGGCTGTCGCCGACGCGGCACTGGTGGTATCTGCAGGTACATCACATCGCGCTCGACGGCTTCGGCTACAGCCTGCTCCAGCAGGCGGTGGCGACCCGCTACAGCGCGCGCGTCGCGGGCGCCGTGCCGCCCGCGCTGCCGGACTGGCGCATCGACCGCGTCGTCGACGCGGAGGCGCGCTATCGCGCGAACGGCGGCTTCGATGCCGATCGCGCGTTCTGGCGCGACCATCTGCACGACGTGCCGGCGCCGCTCGTGCTGGCGCCGAAGCAGGAGATCGGCGCGAACGCGCTGCGCGAGACGCTGCTGCTCGATGCCGATCGCGTGCACGCGCTGCGCGCGGCCGCGGAGCGGCTCGACGTCGACTGGAACGCGTGGCTGCTGTGCGCGATCGGCCTCTGGCTCGCGAAGCAGGGCGGCCAGCGCGACCTGACGCTCGGCCTGCCGGTGATGAACCGCCTCGGCACGCCGGCGCTCGGCGTGCCGTGCATGGCGATGAACATCGTGCCGCTGCGCGTGCATGTCGATGCCGATCGGTCGCCGCGCGCGCTCGCCGCCGACATGGCCGGCCGGCTGCGCGCGATGCGGCCGCACCTGTACTACCGGTATGGGTGGATCCGTGGCGATCTCGGGCTGCTGGAGCGCAACGCGTTCCTGTTCAACCAGGCGGTCAACGTGATGCCGTTCGAGCGCGAGGTCGCGTTTCGCGGGCTCGCGAGCCGCACCTGCGCGGTCAGCGGCGGCCCGGTGAAGGACCTGAACGTGACGGTCGCGGTGCGCGCCGGCACGTGGCAGGTGACGCTCGAAGCCAATCCGAATGCATACGACACGGCGCGGCTCGCCGCGTATGCGCGGTCGTTCGCGGACTGGCTCGACACATTCGCCGCGCATGCGCCGGAGGCGCCCGTCGCGCCGCTGCTCGGCGATTTGCCGCCGCCGTCGATCCTGTGCGGCACGCCGCTGGCCGGGCCGCATCCCGACGTGCTCGCAGGTATCGCGCGCATCGCACGGGACGCGCCGACGCGCACGGCGATCGAGGCGGGCGACGCGCGCATCGACTATCGCACGTTGCTCGACCACGTCGACGCGCTCGCGGCCGCGCTCGCCCGGCACGGCGCGACCGGCGGCTGCCGCGTGGCGATCGCCGCGCCGCGCGCGCCGGACGTGATCGCGGCGATGCTCGCGGTGCTGCGGATCGGTGCGGTGCTCGTGCCGCTCGACCCGGACGGCCCGCCACAGCGAACCGCGGCGATGCTCGCCGACGCGGCGCCCGCGCTCGTGATCACGCGGGGCAAGTATCACGCGTGCGCGGGCGGCTTGCCGACGCTGGATCTCGATGCGCAGTGCGCGCCGGCGGCAGTCGCGGGCACGTACGACGTGGCGCCGCCGGGCGATCAGCCTGCGTACCTGCTCTATACCTCGGGTTCGACCGGCACGCCGAACGGCGTGCTGGTCGGGCGCGGCGCGCTCGCGCAGTTCGTCGCGAGCACGCGCGAGCGCTATCGCGTCGGTCCGGACGACCGGGTGCTGCAGTTCGCGCCACTGCATTTCGACGCGAGCTTCGAGGAGATTTTCGTCACGCTGTGCAACGGCGCGACGCTCGTGCTGCGCGACGACGCGATGCTCGATTCGGTCGACGCATTCGCGGCCGAGGTCGAGCGGCGCGGCATCACGGTGCTGGATCTGCCGACCGCGTATTGGCACGTGCTCGCGCATGCGCTCGACGCGCGCCACGCGCAGCAGCTTCGCCACGTGCGCCTGACCATCATCGGCGGCGAGGCCGCGCTGCCCGAGCGGATCCGGCGCTGGCGCGCGCGCCTGCCGGGGCAGACGCTGCTGAACACCTACGGGCCGACCGAGGCGACGATCATCGCGACCGCCGCGTGCGTCGGCGGCCCGGACGCGGCCTGGCGGGACGGCGAGCCGGTGCCGATCGGCACGCCGCGCGCAGGCGTCGAAGCGCGGATCGTCGATGCGCGCCTGTATCCGGTCGCGGCGGGACGCAGCGGCGAACTGGTGCTCGCCGGCGATGCGCTCGCGCTCGGCTATCCGCGCAATCCGGCGCTGACGTCCGAACGCTTCGTGACGCTGCCCGGCACCGGCGCGCGCGCGTACCGGACCGGCGATCTCGCGACGCTGCGCGACGGCCGGCTCTGCTTCGACGGCCGCATCGACCATCAGGTGAAGATCAGCGGCGTGCGCATCGACCCGCGCGAGATCGAGGACTGGCTGCTGCGGTTCCCGGCCGTGCGCGAGGCGGCGGTGGTCGCGTTGCGCAGCGACGCGGGCGCGACGACGCTCGCGGCGTTCGTCGCCGGGACCGACGATGTCGCCGTGCTGCGCGCGCAGCTGGCCGACGCGCTGCCGTCCGCCGCGATTCCCGATGCATGGCACGTGCTCGACAGCCTGCCGCGCAACGCGAACGGCAAGACCGACCGCAACGCGCTGATTCGGCTCGCCACGCAGCGGCGCGCGGCGCCGGACGACGCGCCGCAGGCCGGCGCGCTCGAGCGGCAGGTGATGCGCGTCTGGCGTGAAGTGCTCGGCGATATCGCGCTCACGCCGGCCTCGAATTTCTTCGACGTGGGCGGGAAGTCGCTGCAGGCGATCCAGGCGAGCGCGCGACTCGCGAGCGAACTGGGGCGCGACGTGCCGGTGTCGCTGCTGTTCCGGCACGCGAGCGTCGACGCGCTGGCGGCCGCGCTGCAGGCGCCGCTCGCCTACCGGCCGCGCACCGCGCACGACGCGTTCGCGCCGCATCTCGCGATCCAGACGGGGCGCGACGGCGGGCCGCGGCTCATCTGCATCCATCCGGCCGACGGGCTCGCGTGGAGCTATCTGCGGCTCGCCGCCCATCTGCCGGACATCGCGGTGGACGGCCTGCAACTGTCGATCGACGACACCCGGCGCGCGGCGGATTTCGATGCGCTCGTCGCGACCTATGTGCGACGCGTGCGCGCGCTGCAGCCGGACGGCCCGTATCACCTGCTCGGCTGGTCGCTCGGCGGCGCGCTCGCGCACGCGGTGGCCGCGGCGCTCGCGCGCGACGGGCAGGCGGTCGGCCTGCTTGCGCTGATGGACAGCTATCCGGCGTCCGCGTGGGCGGCGCAGGCGCAGCCCGCGCCGGCGGATGCGCTGCGCATCCTGCTCACGGTGAACGGCGACTTCGACACCGGCGAACTGTCGGACGACGCATTGCGGCAGCGGCTGCTGCGCGCGAACAGCCCGTTCGCGGCGCTCGGCGCGGCGGGGCTCGACGCGTTCGCCGACGCGACGCTGCGGCAGATGCGGCTGTTCCGCGCGGCACGGACGCCGCGCTACGACGGCGCGCTGCTGCTGTTCAACGCCGCGCGCAAACGGCCCGGCATGCCGCTGCCCGACAGCTGGCGCGCGCATCTGGCGCCGGACGCGCTGACGTGCTGCGCGCTCGATTGCTCGCACGACGGGATGTCCGATCCCGAACCGATGGCCGCGATCGGCGCTGCCGTCGCGGAACGGCTCGCCGCTGCAGTTTCCGGCGGCTTGATTTCAAGGAATTCGAAATGATGAATGCACAGACAGGGATGACATTTCCGGGCCAGGTCGCCGTGGTGAGCGGCGCGGCCCAGGGTATCGGCGCGGCGGTCGCGCGCGCGCTGGCCGCGCGCGGGATCGAGGTCGCCGCGTTCGATATCGACGGCGGCGCGCTGGCGCGGGTCGCGGCCGACGGCGCGGCATCCGGTGCGCGCATCCACCCGTTCACGGTGGATGTCGCGGACGCGGCCGCCGTGCGTGACGCGGTCGATCAGGTGGAAGCGACGGTCGGTCCGATCGGCATGCTCGCGAACGTCGCGGGCGTGCTGCGGCTCGCGGCGGCGACGTCGCTGAGCGATGCCGACTGGGCACACTGCTTCGCGGTGAATACGCACGGGGTGTTCCATCTGTCGCGCGCGGTCGCGCAACGGATGGTCGCGCGCCGCGCCGGCAGCATCGTCACGGTCGGCTCGAACGCGGCGCTCGTGCCGCGCATGCAGATGGCCGCGTATGCGGCGTCGAAAGCGGCCGCGCACCAGTTCACCCGTTGCCTCGGGCTCGAGCTGGCGCCGCACGGGATCCGCTGCAACATCGTCGCGCCGGGCTCGACCGATACGCCGATGCAGCGCCAGTTGTGGACCGGGCCGGAGGGCCCGGCGGCGGTGATCGCCGGGTCGCTCGACGCCTATCGCACGGGCATTCCGCTCGGCCGCATTGCCGCGCCGGACGATGTCGCGGAAACGGTGCTGTTCCTGCTGTCCGACGCGGCGCGTCACGTGACGCTGCACAGTCTGTGCGTCGACGGCGGCGCGACGCTCGGCGCGTGACCGGAGGCCCTAGCGGATTCCCCTTTCGGAGCAATCGATGAAACAGATTTCCGCCTGCGTCGGGCAGGGGGCGGCCGGCGCGTTCGCCGAGCCGCCCCGCGACGAACGATGGCGCGTCGGCATGCGGCTGCCGGCGCCGGACGCGCTGCGCCGCGACGTGCCGGCCTCGGGCGCCGCGCGCGCGACCGTGGAAGCCGGCCGGCGCGTGCTGCGCGCGATCCTCGAGCGCCGCGACACGCGCCGCATCGTGGTCGTCGGGCCGTGCTCGATCCATGATCCCGACGCGGCGCTCGACTATGCGCGGCGGCTCGCGCGGCTCGCGCACGCGGTGCGCGACGCGTTCTGCGTGGTGATGCGCGTGTACTTCGAGAAGCCGCGCACGACGGTCGGCTGGAAAGGGCTGATCAACGATCCCGGGCTCGACGGCAGCCATCGCGTCGTGGACGGGCTGCATGCCGCGCGCCGCCTGCTGGCCGACATCAATGCGCTCGGCCTGCCGGCCGCGATCGAGGCGCTCGACGTCGTCACGCCGCATTACCTGTGCGACCTCGTGAGCTGGGCGGCGATCGGCGCCCGCACGACCGAATCGCAGGTGCATCGCGAGCTGGCGTCGGGGCTCGCGATGCCGGTCGGCTTCAAGAACGGCACCGACGGCCAGATCGACATCGCCGCGCACGCGATGCTGGCCAGCATGCGGCCGCACACCTTCATCGGCATCGACGGCGCGGGCGGCCCCGCGCTGCTGCACAGCGACGGCAACCCGCACGCGCACCTGGTGCTGCGCGGCGGCCGGCACGGGCCGAATTACGACGCGGCGTCGGTGGCGGCCGCCGCCGATACGCTGCGCGCGCAGCGGCTGCCGCCGAACCTGCTGGTCGACTGTTCGCACGCGAACTGCGGCAAGCAGGCGGAGCGGCAGCTTGCCGTGCTGGACGACGTCGTCGGGCAGATGTGCGCCGGCAGCGACGCGATCCGCGGCGTGATGCTCGAGAGCTTTCTCGAGGCGGGCGCGCAGCCGCTCGGCGGCCCGCTGCGCTACGGCTGCTCGATCACCGATCCGTGCCTGGGCTGGGATGCGACCGAGGACGCGCTGCTGCGCTCGCGCAGCCGATGGCTCGCGCGGGACAGCGGCCGCATCGGCTGACGCGCGCCTTCTTCAATCAATCACGGGATGGACATGTCGACGACTTCCGCCGAACCCCTGCAAACGCCGGCCGACGCCGGCACACGTTACCTGCCGCTGCTGCTCGCGAATCTCGCGATGGTGGCCGGCACTTACGCATTCGTCGCGATCGCCGGCCCGCTGGCGCGCCGGATGCATCTCGGGCCGCTGCATATCGGCGCGATCATCGCGAGCGTCGGGCTCGTGTGGATCGTCGCCGCGCCGCGCTGGGGCCGCGCGGCGGACACGCGCGGCCGGCTGCCGGCGATGCGCGCCGCGATCGGCGGCTTCGTCGCCAGCTTTCTGCTGCTGGCCGGCTACGTCGGCTGGGCACTGCTGGGCAACGGGGGCGCCGTGCCGCCGATGTGGGCGAGTTTCGCCGCGCTGCTTGCGACGCGCGCGGCAATGGGCGGCTGTTACGCGGGCTTGCCGGTCGCGGCGACTGCGTGGATCGCGGACCGGACGGCCGTCGCGGGACGCGCGGCGGCGCTGGCGCGCTTCGGCGCGGCGGGCGCGGTCGGGATGGTGATCGCGCCGCCGCTCGCCGGCTGGCTCGCGGGATACGACATGACGCTCGCGCTCGCGGTGTTCGCGCTGCTGCCGCTCGCGGGCCTGCCGGGGCTGCGCCGCTTGCGCGACGACGGGCCGCGCGCCGCGCGGCGGGCGCCGGTGCGGCTGAAGCCGACCGATCCGCGGCTGCGCCTGCCGTGGTGGAGCGCGTTTGCACTGTACAGCGTCGTGATGATCGCCAACAGCGCGCTCGGCTTCTACGTAATCGACCGGCTGCAGGTCGGCGCGCGCGACGCGTCGGCGGTGGTCGGCTATGCGCTCGGCAGCGCGGGCGTCGGCCTGATCGCGATGCAGTCGCTCGTCGGGCGGCTGCGGCGGGTCGCGCCGCGGCAGTGGCTGCGATGGGGCGCGCTCGTCGGCGGCGTCGGCTTTGTATCGACGCTGGCGGTCGAGCCCGCGCAGCCGTTGCTGATGTGCGCGAGCTATCTGGTGGCGGCCTGCGGGATGGGCGCGGCGTTTCCGGCGGTCGCGGCGCTCGCGAGCACGCGGGTCGACGCGCACGAGCAGGGCGCATGCGCGGGCGCGATGTCGGTCGCGCAGGGGCTCAGCATGGTGGTCGCGCCGCTCGTCGGCAGCGCGCTTTACGAACTGAATCCGGCGGCGCCGTTCGCGGCGATCGGGGTGGTGCTGGCGGGGGTGTTCGTCGGGACGTGGGGCAGGCGGCGGGGCGCGCAGGCGGTGTGATGTCGCGCGTCCACGGAAAGACGAAAAGCCCGCTTTGGCGGGCTTTCAGTGCTTAGGCGGGGAGGCGTGTTGCTTCCTGGGCGCGGAAATGAAAAAGGCCGGCATTTAGCCGGCCTTTCAAAAACAGATGGTGCCCAGGAGAGGACTCGAACCTCCACGGTGTTGCCACCGCTAGGACCTGAACCTAGTGCGTCTACCAATTCCGCCACCTGGGCACGTTTCGCTTGTTGCTGCATCGCGAAAGAATGCAATTGTAGCGTGTCTTAAGGGACTGTCAACACAATTTCATCGGAAGCAATGAAAAAAGTGCCCTCGCCGAACGAGCCGGCGATCGTCCGCCGTTCGCCGACGTGCAGGCAGGTGGGTTGTAGGACGGGTACTAAAGCGTTGTTAATTCATATGGGACACGGAATAATTGGCTCCGTCACTTGAAAAACATCAGAAAGGTGCGGGCAACATGGTGCCTTGGCAAACCGTGGCCGAATGCGGCGCGGTCGTGCGTCAAGGGACCCGAAACTGCCCGACCGAGGCGGGGTGGCGTGTGCGATGGAGAAAGCGGCCAGGCGCCGCAACGATTCAGCAAGCGTGCACGCGCGGCCAACTCGGGCGAATAAAACAAGAACGTGGAATACCCCATGCGTGACTGGCTCAATCGAGTCTGGAGAAGAACGACATCCGAGCGGCTTGCCGTATGGCTACTCGCGGCCGGCGTAGCATTGCTGGCGACGCTCAGCTGTACGCCGACCGCCGAGACGCTGCTGTCGCCGCTCGACCGCCTGTACTGGCATCTCGTCGCGAACGGCGTCGATCACGGCGCTCGCGACGATGTCGTCGTCATCTCGATCGACAAGAAGACGGTCGCCGAACTGGGCGGCGGCACGAGCTATGCACGGGCGTCCCATGCGCAGGTGCTCGAGCGTCTCGGCGGCGCATCGAGCGTGGTGCTCGACATGACGCTGGTCGGCCCGACGCCGGGCGACGATGCGCTCGCGGCCGCGATCGCGCGGCAAGGGCGCGTCGTGCTGCCCGCCCAGGTGTCGCCGGACGCCACGCGCACCGATGCCGTGCTGCCGCCCGAGCCGCGCCTGGGCGACGCGGCGGCGGCCGTCGGCCAGCGCAGCGTCGTGCTCGGCAGCGATCATCTGGTACAGGGCATCGTGCCGTACGTCCGGGTGGATCATTCGGACGACGAGCTGCCCCATGTCGCGCTGCAGGCGATCCGCCTGGCAGGCGCCCAACTGCCGGCCGGCGACGTGCGCCGCCATGTGCAGGACCATGTGGCGAATCTCGGGCACGTCGAGGCCGGCTCGCTCGCGCTGCTGCTGCCGGCGCGCTTCGACCTCGAGCGCTACTCGTACGTCGACGTGCTGAAGGGGCGCATCCCCGAGTCGGCGTGGCGCGGCCGCATCGTCTTCATCGGCGACACGACGTCGGAGCTTTCCGGCGTGTACGACCTGTCGGCGTCGAAGGGCGGACGGCTGCGGCGCGTCGAGGTCGACGCGCTGGTCACGCAGGCCCTGCTCGACGACCACATCCTGCAGCGCGAGCCGGTGGCGATCCGGGTTGCCGTCAGCGTCGCGGTCGCGACGGGGATGCTGCTGATCTGCATGCTGGTGCCCGGCTGGCGCATGTACGTGTTCGCGATCGCGTGGCTGGCCGTGTTCGTCGCCGCCGAAGCGACGCTGCTCGTGCGGTGGTCGGTCTGGACGCCGCTCGGGCCGCTGCTCGCCGTGTGCGTCCTGATTTTCGCGGCCTGCGGATGGCGGCGCGCGGGCAGCCTGCGGGCGTTCCTGCTGAACGAATACGGGCTGCTGCGCGGCCTTGCCGGCAAGCACGCGTTCACTGCCTTGCCGCACGCGGCAGGCGCCGATGCCGCGATGCCGACGACGGACGAAGTCGAGGTCGCGATGCAGCGCATTCGCGCGTGGCAGACGGCCTACGTCGACATGATCGAGACGCTGCCTTATCCGATCTTCGTCGAACAGCACGGCGCGCTGTTGATGTGCAATGCGCGTGGCCGCACCATGCTGGAGACGTTCGACGCCGACGGCGACGCGGCCGCCCGGCGCGTGTTGTCGGTGGCGCGCGACGAAGTGGCGATCGCGAAGGCGAGCGGCAAGATCCACTCGGCCGAGCTGGCGCTGAACGGGCGCACGCAGATGATGATGGTGACGCCGTTCGGCGACGGCGAGCAGCATCGTTCGACGGCGAGCATGATCTGCTTCGTCGATATCCACAACATCAAGGCCGCGGTCGAAAGCGACCGGCTGACGCTGCGGCACATGGCGCACGACCTGCGCAATCCGCTCTCGACGGTGCTGTCGCTGCTCGAGCAGCGCAACCGCGCCGACGGCGCGTCCGACGAGGATTTCCTGGCGGACCTGCACAAGCTCGTCGACTACAGCCTGCGCGTCGCGCAGGATTTCACGCAGCTGTCGCGCGCCGAGCATCTCGACACCCGCGCCTACGTGGCGGTGTCGGCGAATGACCTGGCGACGGAGGCGGTCGATCATCTCTGGCACAGCGCGAGCGCGAAGCGCATTCGCATCGAGGGCCCGCATTACGAGGGCGACGACGTGTTCGTGCTCGGCAATCGCGACATGCTGCTGCGTGCGCTGACCAACCTGCTCGACAACGCGATCAAGTACTCGCACAAGGATACGGCCGTCGACGTGTGGATCGACGCCGACGACCGGCAGGTGACGGTGGCGGTGCACGATCAGGGGATCGGCATCCCCGCCGACGCGCTGCCGCGGCTGTTCGAGCCGTTCTTCCAGATCGACGGCACGCACCGCGACGCCAGCCGCGGCGTCGGCCTCGGGCTGCCGTTCGTGAAGGCGGTGATCGAGCGCCACGGCGGATCGATCGACGTGACGTCGGCGCCGGGGCAGGGCAGCCGCTTCACTGTGCGTTTGCCGAGGACCGTCGCGGAGACGCTCGAAGACGCGTGACCTGCACCGGGCGGCAACGGCGGCGCGGTTGCGCGTTGCGTCGAAGTCGGGCAGGGATTGAAACCGGGTCGATGGAAGGCCGGGTCCTGGATCGCACAGGGCCCGGCCTTTTTTGCGTTTGGGCGCGGCGTTCATTGCGGCGCGGCGGATGCCGGGGCCGGAGCGCCTTCCGGACGGCGTGGCGGTTTCGCCCCTCCGGCGCAACGCAGGCCGAATCGGGCATGCGGATGCGGTTTCGGCGCCGTGAAGCGCGCGATGGCGGGCCGCATGGAGCCTTCGCCGTTCACGCCTGAGGGACAGCGGGGGGCTTCGTTTCGCTTGCCTTGGCGGACATGGCGCAAAGACAGATCGCGCGGATTCGGCGCGATCGCTAGGGGGCGAAGCCGGGTGGACGCCGAGGAAGCCATTGAAATCACGCGGTGACGCCGCGACGATACCGGCCTGTGCGCGTTGCGCTTGCGCCCCCGCAATCGCAACCGCCTGCATCGCCGCGGACCCTTGCCCGCCGGCAGCAATCCAAACGAAAACGCCCTCGCACGAGGCGAGGGCGATACCGGCATCAGCCGTTGTGCGTCGGGAGACGCGGGTTTCACATCGGCCGGGGCGCCGCGATGGCGCCGCCGACCGGACCTGACCTTACTCCTTGTGTTCGTCCCAGGCCTGGTCCCATGCGGTGCCCTTGCCCGGCTCGTATGCCCAGGCCGCCATCGAGCACCAGTTGGTGTACGGGAACGGCTTGCAGCGGAACAGCTTGCCGTTGTTGGAGACGATGTCGCCGGCGTTGTACTTCGTGCCTTCCTTGTACTGCGGATGGTCGCCGCCGTTGCCGCCGCTGCCGCCACCTTCGCCGCCGCCTTCACCACCGCCGTTGCCGCCGCCGTTGCCGCCTTCGCCGTTACCGTAGAGCGTCCATGCGTCGTTCCACGCGAAGCCCTTGCCCGGCTCGTACGCCGTCGGCGCGCCGGAGCACCAGCCGCTGTTCGGGAACGGCTTGCACTGGTAAAGCTTGCCGAGGTTGGACACGATGTCGCCGGCGTTGTACTGCGTACCGGCCTTGTACGCCGGGTACTTGCCGCCTTCGCCACCGCCGCCGCCGCCGGCATCCTTGGCCTTCACGAGGACGGTGTGCTTCGCGGTGCTCGACAGCTTGCCGTCGCTGACCGTGACCGAGAACGTGAACGACTGGTCCTTCGCGAGTTCGGGCGCGCTGAAGCTCAGCTTCGCGCCGGCCGGCGTGGCCTGGATGCCGGTCGGGACGGTCCACTTGAAGCTCAGCTTGTCGCCGTCCGGGTCGGTCGATTGCTCGGCCGACAGCGTCACGGCGTGACCGGCTTCAGCCGTCGCCGGGCCGGCGAGCCGCGCGACCGGCGGATGGTTTTCCGCCGGCGGCGGTTCGACCGATGCGTCCGCCTTGGCGGTGACGACGACTTGCGCGCTGTCCTTGAGACCAGCCGAATCGGCGACCGTCACGCGGAACGTGTACTTCGTGTCCTGCTTGACCGACGGAATGTCGACGCTCGCCTTCGCGCTCGTCGCATTGCCGAGCGTCAGCGAATCGCCGCCGACCTGCTCCCACGTGTAGGTCAGCTTGTCGCCGTCCGGATCGCGCGACTTCGACGCATCGAGCGTCACCGTCTGCGGCCCGGTGACCGTCATGTCGGCGCCGGCGTTCGCGAGCGGCGGATGGTTCTCCGCACCGCCGCCGCCTTCGTCGCCGTGGCCGAGACCCTCGTGCATCGCATTCAGGATGTCGCCGTTGTCCGCGTCGATTTCCCACGAGAACAGGCCGCCCAGCTGATGCGCGCGCACATAGTCGCCCTTCGCGAGGACGGAGCGCTCGTCGTCGAACGTGAGGAGCTCGCCCGTGGCCTTGTTGAAGACGTACGGCGCTTCGGCCGTCTGGTCGTAGTGATACTCGTAGCCGTTGATGCCGGCGTGGTTCGGCCCGATCATCTCCGCCTTGAGCTTCTTGTAGTCGAGGATGCCCGGTTCCCACTGGCCCTTGTGCGGCCCGGTCGCCGTGCCGGTGAACGGATTGCCGTCGGCATAGCCGTGCACGCCGGTCCAGCCGCGCGCATACGCCGCCGCGCCCACCACGAGCTTCTTCGGATCGACGCCCTGCGCAAGCAGCGCCTTGATCGAGTTGTGCGTCGTGTAGGCGGTGTCCGGCTTCCAGTTCGGCGCATGCAGCGCGGTCTGGTGACCCAGCTCCGTCAGGCTGAACGCACCGTAGAAGTCGTACGTCATGTCGAAGATGTAGTCCATGTACTTCGTGGCTTCCTTGTAGTTCACCACGTCGATCTTGTCCTTGCCCGCGCCGATCGCCGAGGTCAGCTCGTAGGTCCGGCCGGTTTCCTGCGACAGCTTGTCGAGCATCTGCCGCAGTTCCTTCATCAGCGTCACGTACAGCGGGCCGTCCTTCACCGGATCGCCGAGCGACGGGTTGACGCCCTTGCCGCCCGGGAATTCCCAGTCGATGTCGACGCCGTCGAAGAACTTCCACGTGCGCAGCAACTGCTCGGTCGAGTCGACGAACACCTTGCGCTTGGCCGGGTCGTGCATCTGGAAGAACGGGTCGGACAGCGTCCAGCCGCCGATCGAAGGCAGGATCTTCAGGTTCGGGTTGCGTTTCTTCGCGGCCATCATCTGGCCGAGCACGCCCTTGAGCTTCGAGTTCGCGGTCTGGCCCGGCAACGCCTTGGCCATCTCGCCGTAGGTGTCGTGGATCGCGACGCTGTAGTCGGGCAGGCCCTTGCAGCTCTGCACCAGCGTGTTGAACGAGCCCGGCAGGTCCTTCGCGAGCGAGGCGTTCACGTCCGCGCCGCCGCAGATCGGGACGAAGCCGTACAGCATGTGCGTGAGGTTCTCGACCGGCACGTTGTCGACGTTGAACTTGCGGTCGTAGATCGACCAGGTCGCGAAGTACGTGCCGACCACCGAGCCGGAGGTGTTCGCGTACGGCTTGTTGGCCTTGCTCGCGTTGTTCGGCAGATCATCGGCGAGCTCGGGAATCGTGTCGAACACCACCACGTCGAGCGGCGCGCTGTCGGTGGCCGCGCCGTTGGCGTCGATCACACGCACCTGCATCTTCTTCACGCCGGGCGTCTTGATGTTCGCGACCACCTGGCCGCTTTGCGTGCCGCCGGGCGTCATCCGGACCTCGGAAGCGGGATCGACGACGCCGTCGACCACCGCGAGCGCCTTCACCGCGGTGCCGTTGCTCCAGATGTCGAACGGCAGCGGCACGTCGACCTTCTTGTTCAGCTTGACGATGTCCTTGTACGGCGCGACGCCGGCCTTCTGCATGTCGATCTCGACGAAGCCGTGCGGCTGCGACGTGATTTCGTACTGCTTCAGGCTGGGCTTGCCGGGCGCGGCGAGCGCGGCGTTCGCGAAGCTCAGCGCGCTGGCCGCCGCGAGTGCCGCGTAGGCGAGGTGCGTGCGGCGAAGCGAACGGCGTCGAACAACGATGTCAAGAGTACGTTTCTTCGAATTCAATTTGATAGCCATCCATCCATGTGTTGTGAAGAGTACCGAGAAAGCCAGCGCATTTTTGTTTCCGGATGACGCGGCGGCAACGAATCTCAATGCAATCTCAACGCGGGGCGTGAATGGCGTGCATGGCGCGCGAATGCGCACTGGTACGGCGGCGCAGGGAATCGTTGAGACATCGTTCAGGAATATTCGCCATCGCGCGGTGCCTGGCGATACTGCACTCAGCGTTTCGTCAACAGCACCACGCGTCACGCCATTGCCGACGGATGCTCGCGATTCGTCGAACGAAGCAAACCCCGATCAACTTTCAACCAAACGGAATCAGATGAGAACCCGAACAGCGAAAAAGACCCTCTTTACCCTGTCGCCGCTCGTGGCTTGCGCGTCGATGTTCTTCGCCCAAACCGCATTTGCGCATGGCTACCTGTCGGAGCCGCCGTCGCGCAACCTGCTGTGCAGCGCGAAGGCGGGCAAGATCGAAAACTTCAACTGCGGTTCGGTCACCTATGAGCCGCAAAGCGTCGAAGGCAAGCAAGGCTTCCCGGCCGCCGGCGCGCCGGACGGCGAGATCGCGAGCGGTGGCGTGACGCAGTTCAGCGAGCTCAACGAGCAGTCGGTCGACCGCTGGAAGATCAACAGCATCAAGCCGGGCGCGCAGCAGTTCAAGTGGACCTTCACCGCGCCGCACGTGACGAAGGAATTCAAGTACTACCTGACGAAGCAGGGCTGGAATCCGAACGCGAAGCTCACGCGCGACCAGTTCGACCTGACGCCGTTCTGCACGATCGACGGCGGGATGAAGAAAGCCGACGAGATCGGTCCGCACAGCTGCACGATTCCGTCCGACAAGAAGGGCCATCACGTGATGCTGTCGACGTGGCACGTCGGCGATACGGCCGGCATGTTCTACAACGTCGCCGACGTGAACATCGGCGACGACGGCGGCGCGACCGATCCGGGCAAGCCCGATTGGTCGAACGTCGGCAGCATCGCGCCGACCATGGACCTGAAGACCGGCGACAAGGTCACGAACCGCGTGTTCAAGTCGGGCGGCGAAGTGCCGTCGATGAAGACCACGGTGACGATCGGCTCCGCGCAGCAGGGCGAACGCAACATGTGGCCGATGCTGCTCGCGAAGGAAATCAACCGCACGCAGGCGGCGAACCTGATCGCCGGCGTCGAGCGCGACGGCCGCATCGAGCCGTCGCTCGGCAAGAACGACGTGTTCTCGAAGAAGGCCAGCGGCATCGTGCGCACCGAAACGACGATCGATCACAAGCCGGAAGGCGGCATCGACGAAGGTTTCAGCATCTCGAACAACGGCGAATTCAAGATCCAGAACGGCAAGGCGACCGCGAAGTTCTTCATGAAGTTCAACCACGCGAAGGACACGAACGTCACCGTGAAGGTCTATGACGCGTCGAACTCGCTGGTCGGCTCGAAGTCGTCGACGATGCGCATGCAGGGCGACGTGAACGTCGACATCGCGAATGCGAAGGCGGGCAATCACACGGCCGTGGCGACGTCGCAGATCGACGGCGGCACGCTGAAGCAGGAAACCACCACGTTCAAGCTGACCAGCGACGCGGGCGGCGGCGAAGGCGCGCAGTGCCAGGCCGAATGGAAGCAGGGCACGGCCTACACGGGCGGCGCGAAGGTGCAGCACAAGGGCCGCATGTTCGAGGCGCGCTGGTGGACGCAGAACGAGGTTCCGGGCGATCCGGCCTCGACGGGCGGCGACCACACCGGCAAGGTGTGGAAGGACCTGGGCGCCTGCAGCAAGTAACGACCTGACAAGGAGGTGAGACAGGCCGCACGCCGCAACGCGTGCGGCTTTTTTCATGGTCGGCGGGCGCGAACCGGGTCTTGAAACGCGCATTGAGGTTTCGTTGATGAAAATTGAGACGTGTGCATCCATCTCGGAAAATGACTTCATCGATCGGCGCTTTCCTTCGCTCGACTACGCATCTCCGAAAGCGCCTCATCCACCCGCCGTCTGCAACACGACGGCCTCCGGCCGCGCAGCACGCGCCGGGATCTCTACCGAGGGCATACGACGTGAAACCGAACAATCTGAAGTGGACGAAGCGACGCGGCCAGCAGGGCTTCACCCTGCTGGAACTGCTGGTCGTGCTGTTGATCATCGCGCTGCTGGCCGGCTATGTCGGCCCGAAGCTGTTCTCGCAGGTCGACAAGGCGAAGGTCAAGTCGACGGAAGCGCAGATGAAGACGCTGGGCGACGCGGTCACGCAATACCGGCTCGACACCGGTCGCTATCCGACGGCCGACGAGGGGCTCGACGCGCTGGTGGCGCAGCCGCAGGGCGCCGACGGCTGGAACGGCCCGTATCTCGCGAAGGCGGTGCCGAAGGACGGCTGGGGCCGCGGGTACCAATGGAACGTGCCGGGCCGCGACGGCGAGGCGGAGATCGTGTCGCTCGGGCGGGACGGTCGTGTCGGCGGGAGTGGCATCGATGCAGACCTCGTCCATGGCATGTAAGGGCCTGCGTCGCTGGATCGCCGCGGCGGCGCTGTTCGCCGCCGGCGCCTCCGGCGCCGCAGCCAAGGATTGCTGGACCCGGGCAGGCGACCAGCATGGCATCGATCCGCTGCTGCTGGTCGCGATCGCGAAGGTGGAATCGGCGCTGAATCCGCGCGCGATGAACTGGAACCGGAACGGCACCTACGACATCGGGCTGATGCAGATCAACAGCTCGCATCTGCCGCGGCTCATCAAGACCGGCGTGACGCACAAGCGGCTGATCGACGAGCCGTGCACGGCGATCGACACCGGCGCGTCGATTCTCGCCGGCTTCATCGACCGGCACGGCTATACCTGGAACGCGGTCGGCGCGTACAACGCCGGCTCCTCGCCGAAGCGCGAGCCGGCCCGCAAGGCTTATGCGACCAAGGTCTGGCGCGAGTACCGCGCGCTGACGAGCGATCGCGACGCGAGCCTCGCGATGCTCGACGAATGGCGGAGGTAGCGATGGAAGCCTTTCGGGTACGCATGCTCGCCGACGGCAAGGTCACGCAGCAGACGGTCGAAGGGGCGAGCGAGACGGACGTGCGCACGCGGCTCGCGGCGCAGGGCACGGTCGTGCTCGAGGTCCGGCGCGATGCGGGCCTCGGACGCATCGGGCGCCGCCGCGGCGCACCGAAGTTCGCGCTGGCGCTGTTCCTGCAGGAACTGTCGACGCTGCTCGACGCGGGCCTGGTGCTGATCGAGGCGCTCGAGGCATTGCGCGACAAGGCGGATTCGGGCAAGGACGCAAAACACGTGATCGACCGGATTCTCGCGGTGATGGTCGAGGGGCAGCCGTTGTCGAAGGCGCTTGCACGGCAGCCGGCCATCTTTCCGCCGCTGCTGGTCGCGACGATCGAATCGTCGGAAGGCAGCGGCCAGTTGCCGGTGGTCCTGAAGCGCTATCAGCAATATGAAGTGCGAATCGAACAGGTTCGCAAGCGCGTCACCGGTGCGCTGATCTATCCGGCGGTCGTGATCGGCGTCGGCATCGCGATCCTGCTGTTCATGGCGTTCTTCGTGATTCCGCGCTTCGCGGTGGTGTTCGAGTCGCTGGCCACGCTGCCGGCGACCGCGCAAGCGATGCTCTGGTGGGCGACCCTGCTGCGCGAGAACGGCATGGCGGTCGGGCTCGCGGTCGCGGCGTCGTTCGCCGGCGCGGGGCTGGCGGTGCGCTCGGCAGCGGCCCGGCGCGCGATGCAACGCGTGATGTGGCGCGCACCGAAGGTGCGGGACATCTGCGCGCTGTTCGCGCTCACGCGGTTCTACCGGACCGTCGGCCTGCTGATCGCGGGCGGCACGCCGGTGATCGTCGCGCTGGAGCTGTCCGGCAAGGTGCTCCCCGAGCACTTCCGCGCACGGCTCGCGGCGGCGCTCGTCGAAATGCGCGCGGGACGGCCGGTCGCGACGGTGCTCGCCGCGCATGCGCTGACGACGTCGGTGGCCGAACGGCTGCTGCGCGTCGGCGAGCAGAGCGGCGATCTCGGCGGGATGTGCGAGCACATCGCGCAGTTTCACGACGGGGCGCTCGACCGTGCGATCGAGATGCTCAGCAAGGTATTCGAACCGGTGCTGATGCTCGCGGTGGGCGCGACGGTCGGCGCGGTGGTCCTGCTGCTCTACATGCCGATCTTCGAATTGGCCGGCAGCGTCGGATAGCGCGATCCGGGCCGACAAGGCATTCGCGTTTCCCGCTGCCCAACAGGAGAAAACTCAATGAAAACGGAACACATCGTTCAACGCTGGCAGTCGGAATCGCAGGCCTCCGGCGTCGGCTTCGCGCAATACGTCGACGGCCTGCTGGCCGGCGACGCGGCGGTGCTCGCCGAAGTGGCCGCCTGCCTCGGCATCGGCGCGGTCGACACCAACGCATTGCGCGCGGCGCCGACGCGCTTCGACCTGCTGCCGCTGCACGACGCGCTGACCTGGCGCGTGCTGCCGGTCGAACTCGACGGCGGGCCGTGCGTCGTCGTCGCCGATCCGTTCGGCCGCCAGGTGCGCGACGAACTGCTCGCGCGCTTCGGCGCACAGCCGGTGGAAATGGCGATGAGCGCGCCGGGCGAAGTCGAGCGGCTGCTGGGCGACATCGAGTCGAACGAGCGGTTGATGGACGACGTGACGATCGACGCGCAGGGCGATGCGCTCGCGCAGGCGATCGAATCGATCTCGCTCGCGAGCATCGCGAAGGACGAAAGCCCGATCATCCGGCTCGTCAACACCACCCTCTACGACGCGCTGCAGAGCCGCGCCAGCGATATCCATCTCGAAGCGGTGCCGGACGGCCTGTCGATCCGCTACCGGATAGACGGCGTGCTGCAATCGATCCGCCACATTCCCGGGCTCGAAGCGGCCGCGCAGACGATGTCGCGTCTCAAGGTGCTGGCGTCGCTCGACATCGCGGAAAGGCGCGTGCCGCAGGACGGCCGTTTCAAGGTCGTGATGCAGGGCCGCGAGATCGATTTCCGCGTGTCGATCATTCCCGGCACCTATGGCGAGAACGCGGTGATGCGCGTGCTCGACAAGTCGCAGCGCGGCGACAGCGTGAGCCTCGACGTGCTCGGCTTCGACGCGCAGACGGCGGCGCGCGTGCGTGCGCTCGCGAATCGGCCGTACGGGCTGATGCTCGTGACGGGGCCGACCGGCAGCGGCAAGTCGACGACGCTGTACGCGGTGCTGTCGGAAGTCAACACGGGCGACGACAAGATCATCACGATCGAGGATCCGGTCGAATACGAACTGAAGGGCGTGCTGCAGATTCCGGTCAACGAGCGCAAGGGGCTCACGTTCGCGCGCGGGCTGCGCTCGATCCTGCGACACGACCCGGACACCGTGATGGTCGGCGAGATCCGCGACGAGGAGACCGCGTCGATCGCCGTGCAGTCGGCGCTCACCGGCCACCGCGTGCTGTCGACGGTGCACGCCAACGACGGGTTCAGCGTGATCGACCGGTTCATCTACATGGGCGTCGAGCCGTCGACGTTTCTCGAGGCGCTGAACGGCGTCGTGTCGCAGCGCCTCGTGCGGCGGATCTGTGCGCGCTGTGGCGGGACGGCGGACGGCGCCGACCTGTCCGGCGCGGCGCTCGACGACCTGAAGCAGGTGGTCACGCCCGGCACGGGCTGCGAGACCTGCCGCGGCACCGGCTATCACGGCCGGATCGGGCTCGCGGAAGTGCTGACGCTCGACGCGGCGATGAAGGCCGCGCTGCTCGAGCGCTCGATCGAGAAGCGGGCGCAGGCGCTCGCGGACAACGCCGACTACCAGTCGATGCGCGACGCGGGGCTCGCGGCGATTCGCGCGCGGCTGACGACGTTCCAGGAGGTGCAGCGTGCGATCGCCGTGGAATAACGTCGTCGCGGTGCTCGACGCCGATACGCTGCGGGTGTGGACGGGCCACGACTGGCACGCGCGGCGCGCGGGCGAGCCGCAGGCCGTCGTCGCGCACGCGGGCCTGCCGGCCGAAGCGCTGGCGCAGGTGCTCGGCGGCCTGCCGAAGGCGCGCCTGCCGATGCTCAACCGCGTGCAGGTGATCGCCGGGCATCCGTGGACGCACGGCGTCGTGCTGCCGTGGCAGGACGGGCTGGTATCGAACGCCGAGTGGGACGGCTATGCGCGCGCGCTGTTTGCCGCCCGCGCCCAGCGCGGGGCGCTGCGGATTCGCATCGCGGCGGAGCGGCGCGGCCGCGCGCAGCTGGCGGTGGCGGCCTGCGACACGCTGCTCGCGTCGCTCGCGGCGGTCAGCCGCGCGGCCGGCTGGCGGCTCGTCAGCGTGCGTGACGCACTGTCTGACTCGCTCGCCGCGCATGCGGACCGCCTGGGCGGCGACGACTGCCGCTACGCGCTGGTGCAGCCGCGCGTCGTCACCTGCGTGTTTCGCCGCGCGGGCGAGTGGGCCGACGTGGTCACGCTGCCGCGCACCGGCGGGCGGCGGCTCGACGACTGGTTCGCGGCCGCGGCGTTGATGGCCGGGCAGCCGCTTGCCGGCGCGGCCTTCGCGAGCGCGCTCGACGGCGCGCTGCCGGCCGCCGGGGCGGACGGCGTCACGCTGCTCGGAGACGGCGCGCGGCGCGTGCCCGTGGCCGTGCACGCGCCGGAGGAAGCGGCATGAAGCGGTTGACGAAGCGCCTGAACGAACTGGATTTCGCGGCGCCGCGCGCGCGCATCACGCCGTGGGCGGCCGTCGCGCTGTGCTGCGCGTTGGTCACCGGCGCGTTCGCCGCGAGCGAGTGGTCGCGCGTCGAGCAGCTGCGCGACGAGGTCGACGCGATCGAAAGCCGGATCGACCAGCGCACGCGCGCGATCGAGCGCGAGCAGCGTCGGCAGAAGAACATGACGCCGGAGCAGCGCCGCATCGAACGCGTGCTCGCCGAGCAGCGGATGAGCACCAAGGGCTCGGGGCTGTCGGTGGTCGACTGGATCGAGCACGCGTGGACGCCGCAGATCGCGCTGAAGTCGCTGACGGTCGACAAGGCCGGCCGCGAGGCGCGCATCGAAGGCGGCGCGGCGGAACTGTCGCACATCTACATCTTCGTCGACCGCCTGAACGACCGGCATCCGGACCGCAAGATCGGCCTGCTGCAGCACCGCACGAAAGCCGAGGACGGCAAGAACATCTTTCACTTCAGCCTGAGCATCGAACACCCATGACGAACCTCAAAGCAATCGACCTGACGGCGCTCTCGGCACGGCTGCGCTGGGGCGCCCATGCAGCGGCCCGCCGGCTCGGCGTGCCGGGGCTGCTGGCGGGCGGGCTGGTCGTCGCGCTGGCTGGCGCGCACGCGCTCCACCTGCAGCCGGAAGGCGAGCGTCTCGAAACCGGGCACGCGGCGCGCACCAAGGAACTGGCCGCGCTGCCGAAGCCGGGCCCGAAGGCCAGCGGCGACGGCATGACGCTGCAGCAGGTGCAGCAATTGCGCAGCAGCGAGCAGGCGTACTCGATCTTCCAGATCCTGACGCAGCGCGGCATGGACCGCAAGCACGCGACCTATCGCCGCGAAGTCGAGGCGAAGGGTAAGCTGCGCCGGCTCACGATCAGCATCGCGCTGAGCGGCAGCTACGTCGGGCTGCGCGAAGCGATGCGCGAGATCGCGAACCAGCCGATGGTGCGCATCGAGGGCGTGTCGATCGAGCGCGATCGGATCGACAGCGCCAACGTGAGCGCCGACCTGCGGGTCAGCCTGCTGGGGCCAGACACATGATGCGCGCGCCCCTGATCCCGTTCGCGGCCGCGCTCGCGCTGGCCGCCGCCTGTGTCGCGGGCGGCAGCGTCGCGCAGGAAGGCGCCGGCCAGGCGCCGATCGTCGACGTCTTTCCGGCGCAGAGCTGGGCGTCGCTGGGCGCCGAAGCCGCACCCATACCCGCCCCCGAGCCGCCGCCCGTCGCCGAGCCCGAACCCGCGCCGCCGTCGCTCGACGATCCGATCGACGCGCCGCCGGCCGCGGCGGTGCCGTTCGACCTTGCCGGCGAATGGCGCGAGAACGGCCAGCGCATCGTCGTGCTGGAAGGCGTGGGCAGCACGTTCCTGCTGTGCGGATCGCGCTGCGGCGTGCGTGACGCCGTGCTGCCGGGCGGCGAGCTCGCCGCCGGCTACCGGCTGAAGAAACTGGGCAACGAGGGCGCGGTGATCGTGACCCGTGACGGCACCGATGTCGAGCTGTCGCCGCCCGTCCCGACTCCATGAACCCCGACTTGAACAGGTGCCGAACACCATCATGAAACGAAAAATCAGTCTATTGCTCCTGATTTCGGCGCTCGCGCTGACAGGATGCGCGAGTTCCCCATTCAGCGCAGCGCCCGCCGCCGCGACGCCCGCCGAGCGCCTCGGCACGCTGCAGCAGCAGAAGCAGGCCGCGCCCGACGACATCGAGCTCGCCACCGCCGTCGAGGTCAGCCGCCAGGATTACGTGCGCGCGGAGCTGAAGGAAGCCGACCGCCAGGTCGCACAGGGCAACCATGCCGCCGCGATCGACCACCTGAACAACGTGCTGGGCGAGGAGCCCGGCAACTTCAAGGCCAGCCAGGCGCTCGAGCAGGTCAAGCGCCGCCAGCAGATGGCGGTCGACCTCGCGCGCGCGCAGCGCATCGGCGGCCAGAAGCCGCAGGAAGCGCTCGAGATCGCGCGGGGGATTCTCGCCGAGCAGCCGAATCACGCCGAGGCGAAGCGCCTGCGCGACACGCTGCTGCGTCAATCGCAGGCCAGCCGCGCGGTGCGCCCGCAGCTGTCCGACGCGCTGCGCAAGCCGGTGTCGCTCAACTTCAAGCAGCAGCCGCTCGCGAACATCTTCGACGTGATCTCGCGCGTGTCCGGCGTGAACTTCGTGTTCGACCGCGACGTGGACACCAGCCAGGCCGCGACGCTGTTCGCCGAGCGCACGACCGCCGAGGACGCGATCAACCTGCTGCTGCGCACCAACCAGCTCGAGAAGAAGGTGCTCGACAAGCACACGCTGCTCGTCTATCCGTCGCAGCCCGACAAGGCCCGCAACTACACGGAGTTCGCGATCCGCACGTTCTTCCTGTCGCACGCGGACGCGAAGTCGGTGATGGCCGCGCTGCGCCAGATGATCAAGCCGAAGGACGTATACGTGGACGAGCGCGTGAACGCCGTCGTCATGCGCGACACGCCGGAGACGATCCAGGTCGCGGAGCGCGTCGTGATGGGCCTCGACATTCCGCAATCCGAAGTGACGCTCGACGTGCAGGTGCTCGAGGTCAACATGAACGACAGCCTCGATCTCGGCGTCCAGTATCCGGGCAAGGTCCAGTTCAGCGCGCTCGGCGGCGCGGAGAGCGGCGCGCTGACGCTCGGCGACCTGCTGCGCCTGAATCGCGACCGCGTCGGCCTGGCGAGCGAATCCGGCGGGCTCGCGCTCGCGATCGACATGCTGCAGAAGCAGGGCAAGACCAAGACGCTCGCGAATCCGAAGATCCGCGTGCGCAACATGGAGAAGGCCAACATCAAGATCGGCGAGCGCGTGCCGATCGTCACGACCACCAACGCGAACGGCGTCGTCACCGAATCGGTCAGCTACCAGGACGTGGGCCTGATGCTGAAGGTCGAGCCGCGCATCAGCCTGAACGAGGAGGTGAGCGTCAAGGTGAACATGGAGGTCAGCAGCATCCTGTCGAAGGAAACCACCAAGACCGGGCTCGTCGCCTATTCGCTCGGCACGCGCAACGCGGAAACGCTGATGACCGCGAAGAACGGCGAGACGCAGATCCTGGCCGGCCTCGTCAAGCGCAATGAAAGCGACAGCGTCGCGGGGCTGCCGGGCATGTCGGGCCTGCCGGTGCTCGGCCGGCTGTTCGGCTCGAACGGCCGCAGCAGCGAGCGCTCGGAGATCGTGCTGCTGATCACGCCGCATATCGAACGCAATCTCGACCTGCCGACGTCGGCGGTGACGACCTTCCTGTCGGGCACCGAGTCGCGCGTGACCACCGAAGCGCTGACGCTCGAATCCGCGCAGGCCGTGCCGGCGCGCGTGGCGTCGTCGGACGGCCCGGAGCTCGACGCGCCGATCGAGCCGGCGCAGCCGGCCGGCAACCGCGCGGCCGCCGAACCCGAAACGGCCGACGCAGCGCCGCAGGCGTCCGCGGAAGCCGAGCAGGGCGAGGCGACGAGCCCGGCGGCCGACCGCGGCGCGCGCGGTGCGGGGATGATGCGCACGCGGGCGGACGCCGGCCGGCAACCGGCGGCGGCCATCGACACCGTGGCCGCCGACGTCGCGCCGGCCGCGCGGGTCGCGGCGAGCCACCGGGCAGCCGCGCCGCAAGGTGGGGCGACGCGGGCCGTCGCCGCTTCGGCACCGGTGGCCGGCCTGCGGGCGGAGAGCGCCGCCGCGCGGATCGGGCAGGCGCGCGCGGGCGACGTCCGCGCGGTGCCGCAGATGGTGCAACCGGCGGCGATCGTGCGTGCCGTTGCCCCGGTGACCGTGGCCGATGCCGCGGCGCCGCGCGCGTCGACCGCCGCGCCGCAGGCACGCGGCGAGCACCGCTTCACCGCCGCGGTACGCTCGCTGATCGGCACGCTGCAGGCGTTCGTCGGTCGCATGGTGGGCGAGCGCGAACCGGCGCCGGTGCGATATGCCGACACGCCGGCGCCGCTGTCGCGTGTGCGGGGCTTCGCATGAGCCTCCGACGACGCGCCCGTGCGCGCGGCTTCACGCTGATCGAGCTGATGGTGGCGATGTCGCTGCTCGCGCTGCTCGCGACCGTTGCGCTGCCGTTGACCGATCTCGTCAAGCGTCGCGCGGACGAGGCCGAGCTGCGCCGCGTGCTGGTGGTGATCCGCTCGGCGCTCGACGCGTACAAGGAGGCGGCAAGCGACGGGCGCATCGAGCGCAGTGTCGACGCGAGCGGCTATCCGCCCGACCTGCGCGCGCTCGTCGACGGCGTCGAGGACAAGAAGTCGCCGGACGGCGCGCGGCTGTACTTCCTGCGCAAGCTTCCCGCCGATCCGCTGTGCGAATGCGACGGCAAGGCGCCCGAAGACACCTGGGAAACGCGCAGCTACGCGAGCGACCCCGATTCGTTCTCGTCCGGCGAGGACGTGTTCGACATCCGCTCGACCAACCGCAAGGAGGGCCTCAATGGCGTCCCGTACAACCAGTGGTAGGCGTGCGCGCCGCGCCGCCGGCTTCACGCTGATCGAACTGCTCGTCGTGATGGCGATCATCGCGGCACTCACCGCGTTCGTCGCGCCCGGCTACCTGAAGCAGAGCGATCGCGCGAAGGAGACGGTGCTGCGTCACAACCTGATCACGCTGCGCCAGTCGATCGACGACTACCGCGCGGATCACGGCCGCGATCCCGACACGCTCGACGCGCTGGTCGACAAGCGCTATCTGCGCGAGCTGCCGCTCGACCCGGTCACGGGCAAGCGCGACGCGTGGCAACCGCAGGCCGGCGAGACGGGCGGCATCGCGGACGTGAAGAGCGGCGCGAAAGGGCGCGCGCTCGACGGGAGTGCGTATGCGACGTGGTAATCGGCGGAGCAGCGGCAGGCGGTGCGGCCCGCGCGGGCAGCGCGGCATCGCGTATCTCGGCGTGCTGATGCTGGTCGCGGCGCTGGGGCTCGGCATGACGCAGGCGGCGCGGATCTGGACGACGGTGCAGCAGCGCGATCGCGAGGCACAGCTGCTGTTCGTCGGCGACCAGTTTCGCGCGGCGATCGCAAGCTACTACAATGCGGCGGGAGGCGGCCGCTATCCGGCGTCGCTCGACGCACTGCTCGAGGATCGCCGCGGGCTGCCGACGCTGCGTCACTTGCGGCGCCTGTACGCCGATCCGCTGACCGGATCGACGCAGTGGGGCCTCGTGAAGGCGCCCGACGGTGGCATCATGGGCGTGTTCAGCGAGTCGCCGGGGCAGCCGCTGAAGCGCCAGGGCTTCCCCGCGCGGTACGACGCGTTCGGCGACAGCGACGCGTATGGCGAATGGGCTTTTGTTTACTTGCCGCCCGCTCCGGTCGAAGGCGCCGCGAACGGGCCCGACGGCGGGGCGGCATACTGAGATCGGAACGCACATGATTGTCGCAATACTCGAAGATATCGTGACCCAGGCGGGCGTCGTGGCCGGCTGGCTCAACAAGGCGGGCTACGACACGGAGGTGCGCCACGACGGCGACAGCTTCGTCGAACTGGTGCGCACGCAGCGCGTCGACGTGCTGCTGCTCGACTGGGACGTGCCCGGCAAGTCGGGGATCGACGTGATGCGCTGGGCGCGCGAATCGTTCGCCGACGCGCTGCCGATCATCATGATGACGCAGCACGACGGCGAGAACGACATCGTGTTCGGTCTCAACAGCGGCGCCGACGACTATCTGATCAAGCCGCTGCGTGAGCGCGAGCTGGTCGCGCGCGTGAATGCGCAGGCGCGCAAGTACTACCCGGAGACGCAGCGCGCGAAGGTCGTCGAGGTCGGCAAGTTCGCGCTCGACACGAGCGCGCATGCGGCGACCGTGGACGGCGCGGCGGTCGACCTGTCGCAGCGCGAGTTCGATCTCGCGCTGATGCTGTTCGAGAGCGTCGGGCGGATCGTGTCGAAGGACATGATGATCAAGCGCATCTGGGGCGTGGTCGACCGGAAATACGACGCGACGCTGGCCACCTATGTGAGCAAGTTGCGTTCGAGCCTCGGGCTGCGGCCGAAGAACGGGCTCGTGATCACGACGGTCTACAACTACGGGTATCGGCTGGAGCGAGCCTGAGCCGTCGGCCGGATGGCGGTGCGGCCGCCATCCGGATTGCAGCCGGCGCCGCCGTGCGGCGCGCGCGCTGGCTGACTGGGTCGGCGTCGCCGATGTCGATCCGCATCCGCATTCCCATCCCCTTCCGCATTGCCATTTCCAGCGCAGCCGTCGCGACGAGCCGCTTCGGCTTGCCGCGCGTCGGCCGCCGCTCGGCATCGAATCGATGCGATCTCGCGAGGCTGCCGTGATGCACGGCAGCGAGTCCCGCGTTCCAATCCCCCTGACATTCAGCAGAGGCACGTAGACGCTCGGCGTCGCATCGGTCTGCCGCGCGAGTATTGAGGATCTCTTCACATTTGTTTGGCCGCGCCAGCCGGGCCGGAATAATACCTGCGAACTCGACGGGTTCGTAGTTCCGCGGCCGGAGGCCGGCAGCGGAAATCCTTACTTCTCTCCCCAGACATTCGATGAAACAGTTCCAAGCCTCTCTCGTGTTGGCCGCCCTGATGGCGGCATTCGGTTCGACGTCCGCGCTCGCGGCGGACGGTACGGTCAACTTCCACGGCAAGATCGTCGCGACGACCTGCAAGATCGACAACAGCAATATTCAGGTGCCGCTCGGCGCGATCGGCATCGACCAGCTCGCCACGGCGGGCCAGGAAAGCCGCCGCGTGCCGTTCCAGATCGCGCTGAGCGAGTGCAACGACCAGCTGAGCGGCGTGCGCGCGCAGTTCGAAGGCATGTCGCACGGCGACGATCCGACGCTGCTCGCGGTCGGCACCGGCGCCAAGGACGACGCGAAAGGCGTCGGCATCCAACTGATGGACGAAGACGGCAAGCAGATCGGCATCAACAGCGAGACCGATACGCTCCAGCTGACGCCGGGCAGCAACGTGCTGAACTTCGCCGCGAACTACGTCTCGACATCCGACCAGTCCGAGGCGGGCGAGGCGAACGGCACCGCGTCGTTCACGCTGCATTACCGCTGAGCGGAGGGGATCGAACGATGGCGACTCGATTCGTGCAACGCGTGCTTGCCGGCGTGCTCGGCCTGTGCGTGACCCACGGCGCGCTCGCGGGCGTCGTGGTGGGGGCGACACGCGTGATCCTGCAGGCGGACAAGCGCGAAGCGGTCGTGCCCGTGAAGAACGCGGACAGCCAGCCTTACGTGGTGCAGGCATGGATCGACGGCGGGCCTGAGAAGGGCGGCGCGAAAGCGCCGTTCTTCGTGACGCCGCCGCTGTCGCGGCTCGATCCCGGCAAGGAAAACCTGCTGCGCGTGATGCCGGTCAAGCACGCGTTGCCGGCCGATCGCGAATCGATGCTGTGGCTGAACGTGAAGGAGATCCCGGCTGCGCCGAAGCAGGAGAACGTGCTGCAGATCGCGATCCAGACGCGGCTCAAGGCGTTCTATCGTCCGCAGGGCCTGACCGGCTCGGCGGCCGACGCGCCGGCGGCGCTGACCTGGCGCATCGTGCCGTCGAGCGACGGCGCGCGGTTGACGGTGCACAACCCGACGCCTTATCACGTCACGTTCGCGAAGATCGGCGTCGATGCCGGGACGAGCGAGGACGTCGATCTCGAGATGGCGCCGCCGCTGCAGGCGACGACCTACCCGCTGCGCCAGCTTCGCACGGTGCCGACGCGGCCCGTCACGCTGCGGTTCAGCACGATCAACGACTACGGCGCGGTGACGCCGCCCGTCACGGTGACGGTGCCGGCCGACGCCGCCTGACGCGACGCGGTCGCCGGGCCGGCAAGCTGCCGCTCCGCGATCCGTCTTCCTGACCTTTCTTTTATTTGACTTCTTGCGGCGCGCGTCCATCCGGCGCGCGGCGCCCCTTCATTCATGACACGACGCCTTGACCCGCTGCGCCGATGCGTGCTCGCGCTCGCCTCGACCCTCGCGTTCGGATTGCCGATCGCGGGCGGCGGGCAGGCGCACGCGAATACGGCCTTCAATCCCGCGTTCCTCGCGTTCGGCAACACGCAGGCCGACGTGGATCTGGACGTGTTCGCCGAAGCGAACGTGCTGCTGCCCGGCGTGCATCCGGTCGAGGTGTCGGTCAACGGCGACGCGTCGGGCACGCATGACGTTCGCTTCGAGCGCGATGAGCGCGACGGGCAGGGCCATGGGGTGCGGCCTTGCCTGACCACCGCGCAGCTCGATGCGTTCGGCGTGAATCTCGCGGCGTTTCCGCGCCTCGCCGAGGCCGGCGCGAACGACGATCCGCTCGCGTGCGTCGATCCGCGCGACGCGATGCCGGACGCCGCCGTCACGGTGGACCCCGATCGCCAGGCGCTGTCGCTGACGGTTCCGCAGGCGAAGATGAAGCGCGTGCCGCGCGGGTCGGTCGATCCGTCGCGCTGGGACGCCGGCATCAACGCGCTGCGCTTCGACTATCGCTTCAACGCCGCGCGGCGGCGCTACAGCGACGGGCCGTCGGGCGATGCGACGGAAGCGTACGGCAGCGTGCGCGCGGGCCTGAACCTCGGCGCGTGGCGCCTGCGCGGCAGCGCGATGGTGAATCGCAGCGCGGCGGGGCTGCAGACGCAGTTCATGAACACCTATCTCGAACGCGACATTCCCGCGTGGCGCAGCCGCGTCACGCTCGGCGACAGCTTCACGTCCGACACCGTGTTCGACAGCGTTGCGTTCCAGGGCGTGCAGCTCGCGTCCGACGACACGATGCAGCCGGACAGCCAGCGCGGCTATGCGCCGGTCGTGCGCGGCATCGCGCAAAGCCATGCGAAGGTCGAGATTCGCCAGAACGGCTATCTGATCTACAACAGCTACGTGCCGCCGGGGCCGTTCGAGATCGACGACCTGTACGCGATCGCATCGCAGGCGGATCTCGAGGTGACGATCGTCGAGGCGGACGGCCAGCAACGCAGCTTCATCCAGCCCTCGGCGAGCATTCCGACCCTGCTGCGCCAGAACGCATGGTCGTATCGCGCGGCCGCGGGGCGGCTGCGCGCCGAATCCGGCCGGCCGCAATGGTTCACGTCGGCGAGTGCCGCCTACGGCCTGCCCGGCGAGACGACGGTCTACGGCGGGGCGACGTTCGCCGGCGGCTATGCGGCGCTGGCGGCTGGCGTCGCGCGCAACCTGGCCCGGGTCGGCGCGCTGTCGGTGGACATGACGCACGCCCGCTACCGGAACCACGCGGGGCAGGCGGGTGCGGGCAGCGCGGTGCGCCTGATGTTCGCGAAGGCGTTCGCGTCGACGGGCACGGAACTGCGCGCCGCGCACCATCAGTATTCGAGCGGCTATCGAAGCCTGTCCGACGTCGCGGTGCGCTATGCGACGTCCGTCGACCTGTGGGCACACCGCGCGGGCAAGCGCAGCCGCAGCGAACTGAGCGTGTCGCAGAACCTCGGGCGTGCGGGCTCGCTGTACGTCAGCGCGAACCGGCGCGCCTACCGCGACGGTGCGGGGGAGGACCGCTTGATCCAGTTCGGCTACGCCGGCAGCGTGTCGCGCGTGTCGTACAACGTGAACCTGAGCCACGAGACGCGTGCGCGCGGCACGAGCAGCCGGCAGGTGTCGCTGAACCTGTCGATTCCGTTCGGCGGCGGGCGCACGGCGACACCGCGTGCATACGGCAGCGCGACGCTGATCGCCGGCAGCGCGGGCACCGAGCAGCGCGCGGGCGTGTTCGGCACGCTGTTCGCCGACGATCGCCTGAGCTATGGCGTCGACGTCGATCGTACGGCGCACGGCCTGGGTGGCGCGGTGAACCTGAACTATCGCGCGTCGGCCGGCCAGTTCGGGGCCACTCACAACCAGACGCGCACCGGCGCGCAGACCTCGGTCAGCGCGGCGGGCGGCGTGGTCGTGCACGGCGGCGGCGTCACGCTGTCGCAGCCGCTTGGCGAAACCGTCGCGCTCGTGCGCAGCGAGAGCGCGGCCGACGTCGGCGTGATCGCGCATGCCGGCGTGCGCACCGACCGCGCGGGTTATGCGGTCGTGCCCAACGTCACGCCGTACCGGCAGAACCGCATCGCCTTGCGCACGGCGGAGCTCGATCGCCAGCTCGAGATCCGCAACGCGATCGTGCACGTCGTGCCGACGCGCGGCGCGGTCGTGCTGGCGCCGTTCGAGGTCGAGGCGGGCCGCCTGATGCTCGACGTGGCCGACGACGCCGGCAAGCCGGTGCCGTTCGGCGCCGCCGTGCTGACCGCGGACGGCAAGGAGGTCGGCATGGTCGGCCCGAACGGGCAGGGCTTCGTCACGGGCATCGGCCGCGCCGGCGACCTGCTGGTGCGGTGGGGCACGCGCCCGGACGAGCGCTGCGCGCTGTCGTACGACATGGGCGAATCGACGCCGCACAGCCCTTTCCCCGAACTCGAGGTCGTCTGCTCGCGCGCGCACCCGGCGCTGCAGGCCGACGCTTCTTCATTTACTTCACCCCGTTCATGAAACCCACGACATCCCGATTGGCGGCGCGCCTGCGCCGCTGGGCGGCGCTCGTCGCGCTGACGCTTGGCACGGCGCCCGCGTTCGCCGCGTGTCTGAGCCTGCCCGAAGACTTCAATCCGATCGAGTTCGGTTCGATCGCGGCCGACAGCGTCGAAGTCGGCGGCGTGGTCAGGTCGATGAGGTTCACGCTGACCATCACCTGTGCGCCGAACGGCCAGAACCAGCCCGAGGCGCGCACGTTGCGCTATTCGAGCGAGTTCGGCGCCGCGCCGGGCATGAACCTGTGGGCCACCCATCTCCCCGGCCTCGCGCTGCGGACGGTGCGCGACGGCGAGGATCTCGGCGGCAATACCGAAGGCGTGCTCGGCACGCATCCGGGCGACGGCACGGCGCGCGAGTTCGTGATCGACATGGAGCTGGTCAAGACCGGGCCGGTGACGCCCGGCTTTCTGCTCGGCCAGGCGCTGATCGTCGAGGCGTTGCCGGTGAGCGGCGATCCCGGCCATTACGTGGTGCGCAAGCACATTACGAGCAGCCAGGTGCGTGGCGTCGCGTGCACCGTCAATACCGACTCGAAGCATCTCGTCGTGCCGCTCGGCGCCGTGCCCGCGAGCGCTTTCGACGGCCCGGGCTCGGCCCGCGCGTCGCGTGAATTCGCGATCAACCTGACGTGCAGCCCGTACGGCGAAGCGCGGCCGACGCCGCTGTCGATCCAGCTGCTCGGCGAGACGGCGCCGGGCACGGCGGACGTGCTGAAGCTGCTCGGCGACGACGCGGCGCAGGGCGTCGGGATTCGCGTGCTGAAGGACGAGGCGCCGGTGGCGCTGAATACCTGGCACAGCCTCGGCGATGCCACCGTCGGGGCGACTGCGCTGCCGTTTACTGCGCAGTACTACCAATACGGTGAACGCGTGACGGCGGGGTCGGGAGATGGCGCGATGACCTTCCTGATCCAGATGCGCTGACCCCGGCCCGCCACGTCGCGCCGGGTATTTTGAAATCCTTGAGAATGATTATCGACATGCGATTCGACATCGATAATTTCATCCACTTATCCAAGGAAACAATCAATTGGCAACCGATAAAGGATGAATCATGCATGTGGCTTCTCAAATCAATTCGCAAGGGAAAGCATCGGACGACGGCCGATACGATCGATTTTCCCGCGCGCTGCACTGGATCTTCGCGGCCGTGATCCTGTACACGATGGTGGCCGGATTCTCGCTGCACTTCATCACGCAGCCGGAGGTCTGGCGTTTCGTGTCGACGCTCAACATGTCGCTCGCGAGCTGCCTGATCGTGCTGTTTCCGCTGCGCTACGTGTGGTCGTTCTTCCGCCGGACACCGCCGGACGTCGAGTCGATTCCTCGGCGACAGCGATCGATCGCGCATCTGGTGCACTCGTTGATTTACGCGCTCGTCGCCTTCGTCCTGTTCAGCGGTTTCGTGATGGTGCCGGACGGCTATTGGCTGTTCGGGGTGCTTTATGTGAAGACGCCGTATAGCGCGGGGCCGGTGACCGCGCACTGGTTCGAACTTCACAAGTTCGGCTGCTATGCGCTGGCATTCGTGGTGGCGGCACACGCGGCGGCGGCGCTCAAGCACCATTTCGTGTCGAAGAACGGCGTGCTGAAGCGCATGCTTTGACGAACGTGTGGATGTCCGGGGCGCACATTGATGTGACCCGATCCGGAAATGAAAAAGGCCGGCATTTAGCCGGCCTTTCAAAAACAGATGGTGCCCAGGAGAGGACTCGAACCTCCACGATGTTGCCACCGCTAGGACCTGAACCTAGTGCGTCTACCAATTCCGCCACCTGGGCACGTTTCGCTTGTTGCTGCATCGCGAAAGACCGCAATTATAGCGCCCCATTTATCCGTGTCAACACTTTTTTTCAATGCGCCGGGCCGGGCCGGCCGGCGGGCGAACGGGGCGCGTCCGCGTCGTTTGCGACACGGCCGGGTGTTAGAATGGCCGCCAACAATATAGCCAAGTCCAGATCGGCATGGTCGTATTGATGCCGCGCATCATCAGCCAACGCAACGAGAACAACCATCGACAAGCCCTTGAGCAAATATCCGTACCCCATTCCGAGCCGTGAAGAGATTCTCGGCGTGCTGCGTACGAGCGAAGCGCCTCTCGCCGCGAATGACATCGCCGAGGCGCTGTCGATCAAGCGTCAGGAGCGCGAAGGGTTCTTCCGGCGCGTCGCCGCGATGGAGCGCGACGGCCAGATCCGGCTCGACAAGCGCGGCCACTACCAGCTGACCCATCCATCGAACTTCGTCGCCGGACGCGTGCAGGGCCATCGCGACGGCTACGGCTTCGTGATTCGCGACGACGGCCAGGACGACCTGTTCCTGCCGAACGGCGAAATGCAGAAGGTGATGCACAACGACCGCGTGCTCGCGCGGATCGTCGGCTACGACCGCCGCGGCCGACCTGAAGGCCATGTGGTCGAGGTGACCGAGCGCGCGAACAAGCGCGTGATCGGCCGCCTGCTCAACGAGAACGGCGCGCTGATCGTCGCGCCCGAAGACAAGCGCATCGGCCACGACATCCTGATCACGCAGAACGTGAAGAAGGCGAAGGTCGGCCAGGTGGTGGTCGTCGAGCTGACCGATTTCCCGAGTCGTCATTCGCAGCCGCTCGGCCGCGTGGTCGAGGTGCTCGGCGACATCGACGATCCGGGTATGGAGATCGAGATCGCGGTGCGCAAGTACGGCGTGCCGCACGAGTTCAGCCAGCCCGCGCTCGACGATGCAGCCGCGCTGCCGGACAAGGTGCGGCCCGCCGACCTGCGGTTCCGCGTCGACCTGCGCGACGTGCCGCTCGTCACGATCGACGGCGAGGACGCGCGCGACTTCGACGATGCGGTCTATTGCGAGCCGACCAAGGTCGGGCGCGGCGACGGTTTCCGCCTGATCGTCGCGATCGCGGACGTCTCGCATTACGTGCAGCCGGGCAGCGGCCTCGACGGCGACGCGCTCGAGCGCAGCACGTCGGTGTACTTCCCGCGCCGCGTGATCCCGATGCTGCCGGAGAAGCTGTCGAACGGGCTGTGCTCGCTGAATCCGCAAGTCGACCGCTGCGTGCTCGCGTGCGACATCGTGATCACCGCGCGCGGCGAGATCAAGGCGTACCAGTTCTATCCGGCCGTGATCCATTCGGCCGCGCGCCTCACGTACACGGAAGTCGCGGCGGTGCTCGCGAACACGAAGGGGCCGGAGGCCGCGCGCCGCGCCGAGCTGCTGCCGCACCTGCAGAACCTGTACGGCGTCTACAAGGCACTGTTCGCCGCGCGGCAGAAGCGTGGCGCGATCGACTTCGATACGACCGAGACGTATATCGTCTGCAACACGCAGGGCAAGATCGAGCAGATCGTGCCGCGCCAGCGCAACGATGCGCACAAGCTGATCGAGGAATGCATGCTGGCCGCGAACGTGTGCGCGGCCGACTTCCTGAAGCGCAACAAGCATCCGGGCCTGTACCGCGTGCACGCGGGGCCGACGCCGGAGAAGCTCGAGAACCTGCGTGCGTTCCTGCGCGGCATGGGCCTGTCGCTCGGCGGCGGCGAAAAGCCGCATGCGAGCGACTACGCGGCGCTGATGGCGCAGATTCGCGACCGGCCCGACGCGCAGATGCTGCAGCCGATGCTGCTGCGCTCGATGCAGCAGGCGGTCTACAGCCCGGACAACATCGGCCACTTCGGTCTCGCGTATGAAGCCTACGCGCACTTCACGAGCCCGATCCGCCGCTATCCGGACCTGCTCACGCACCGCGCGATCTACGCGATCCTGTCCGGCAAGAAGTACGCGCCGAAGGCGCCGGACGGTTTCGAGCTGAACACCGCGCTGTCGCCGCGTGCCCGCGCGATGCAGCAGGCGGACGACGAAGCGCGCAACCGCTCGCGCAACAACACCGCGATCTGGGAAGAGCTCGGCCTGCACTGCTCGGCGAACGAGCGGCGCGCCGACGAGGCGTCGCGCGACGTCGAGGCATGGCTCAAGTGCTACTTCATGCGCGACAAGCTCGGCGAGGAGTACGGCGGGATGGTGAACGGCGTCACGTCGTTCGGCATCTTCGTGCAGCTCGACACGCTGTTCATCGAAGGGCTCGTGCACGTCACGGAGCTCGGCTCGGACTACTTCCAGTACGACGAGATCAAGAACGAGCTGCGCGGCGAGCGCACCGGCATCCGCTATCGCTTGTCGGACCGGGTGCGCGTGCAGGTGAGCCGCGTCGATCTCGACGCGCGCAAGATCGATTTCCGGCTGGTGCGCGATACGCCCGTGAAGGCGCCGCGTCCGGCTGCCGCGCCGGCCGCCGCGCCGGCCGCCGCGGGCATCGATCGCGGCGGCCCGCGCGTGCGCGCGCTGCCGTCGGCCGAGGAGCCGGTGCCGCATCGCAAGAAGGCCGCGAGCGCACCGACCGCGGCGGTGAAGGAAGCACACGCGGCGCGTGGCGTCGCGAAAAAGAAGGGTACGCCCGCGAAGACCGCGGCGAAGAAGGCGCGCGCCCGCAAGAAGTACTGAACGACGGGGCGGCGCGTGCGCCGCGCCCGCAGCATCGAGAGACGCCGCGTGACCGGTCATTCGCCGGGCGCGCGGCGCTTTCCGTTTCCATGGATTGCGGCCGCGCGCGTTGCGCGGCTGCACGTTTTATCGAAGGTTGTTCCAGTCATGTCACGTCTGAAGGTTCTCTACGGTTTTCATGCGGTGACCGCACGCTTGCGGCACGACGCGTCGACGGTTGCGGAGGTGCTGTACGACCAGACGCGCCGCGACCGCCGCATGCAGGATTTCCTGCACGCCGCGAAGGAAGCGGGCGTGCGGCTGATCGCGGCCGACGAAACGCGCCTGTGGGGCCTCGCGCATACCGAGCGCCACCAGGGCGTCGTGGCGCGGGTCGAGGACATTCCGCTTGCGCAGAACCTGTCCGAGCTGCTCGACGGGATCCAGGGCCCGGCGCTGCTGCTCGTGCTCGACGGCGTCACCGATCCGCACAACCTCGGCGCATGCCTGCGCGTGGCCGATGCGGCCGGCGCGCACGCGGTGATCGCGCCGCGCGACCGCGCGGTCGGCCTGAACGCGACCGCGGCGAAGGTTGCGAGCGGTGCCGCCGATACCGTGCCGTACATCACGGTGACGAACCTCGCGCGTGCGCTGCGCGAGCTGAAGGAAGCGGGCGTGTGGATCATCGGCACGTCGGACGAGGCGTCGGCGACGCTGTACGACACGAAGCTTGACGGCCCGGTTGCGCTGGTGATGGGCGCGGAAGGCGAGGGCATGCGCCGGCTCACGCGCGACACCTGCGACGAAGTGATGAGCATTCCGATGGCCGGCAGCGTCGAGAGCCTGAACGTGTCGGTCGCGAGCGGGGTGTGCCTGTACGAGGCGGTGCGACAGCGGCGCGTGAAGGCGTAACGGCCGGAACGAAACCGTCGCGCATCCACGCCTGTCGAAGGTCGGCCCGTTGGACATTCCAGTGTCCAACGGGCTTCCGCCATCAAGGCCGCGTCGATCGACGCGCCTCCCGTCTCTCGCGCACTCGACTAAGCCGCCAGCACATAGCGCCGGTCGACGACAGGCGTTTCGCCGATCGTGCTCGCCTCGGTTCCCGCGAATTGCCAGCCGTATCGTTCATAGAACGCAATGGCGTTGGCGTTGTCTTCGAGCGCGAACAGGTGCAGCGTGCGCTCGCCGATTTCCCGCGTCCATGCACGCGCGGCCTCGATCAGCTGTCTTCCCGCGCCGTAGCCCTGATAGTCGGCAAGGATATGCAGGCAGTCGAGCAGCGCGCCGTACCGCGGATCCTGCACGTTTTCCGCGGAAGCGAAGCCGATCGCCACGCCGTTCACTTCGGCAATCCTGACCATGCCCCATTCCGCCTCAGGCCGGGCGAAGTACGCGCGCCATTTCGACAGATGCGCGCCGGGCGCATCGTGTTCGAGATAGTTCGCCGGGAGGATGTGGCGATAAGCGCGTTGCCAGCTCAGCGTATGCAGCCTGGCGATGGTTTGCGCATCGCCCGTCGTGGCGTGACGGAGCGTGATCTGTACGGCTGGCATCGTGTGAATCCGATCGTTGGGAATCGGAGAGTGTAGCAAGCCGGAAAAGGCGCGTGGCACCGGTTGCGCGCGACGCGCCTGCGCGGCCTACGCAGCCTGCCCGTCCTGATCCCGCAGCTCCCGCCGCAGGATCTTGCCGATATTCGACTTCGGCAGGCTGTCGCGGAATTCGATGACCTTCGGCTTCTTGTAGCCCGTGAATTCCTTCTTGCAATAGGCCATCAGCGCGTCGGCGGTGAGCGCCGGATCGCGGCGCACGACGAACAGCTTCACGGCCTCGCCCGAGTTCGGATCCGGCACGCCGATGCACGCGCATTCGACCACGCCCGGATGCGCGGCCACCACGCTCTCGATCTCGTTCGGATACACGTTGAAGCCCGACACGAGGATCATGTCCTTCTTGCGGTCGACGATGCGCACGTAGCCTTGGTCGTCCATCACGCCGATGTCCCCCGACTTGAAGAAGCCGTCGGGCGTCATGACCTTCGCGGTTTCGGCGGGGCGGTTCCAGTAGCCGGCCATCACCTGCGGGCCGCGGATCGCGATCTCGCCCGGCTGGCCTTGCGGCACGGGTTCGTCGTTCTCGCCGAGCAGCGCGATCTCGGTCGACGGCACCGGCAGGCCGATCGTGCCGCTGAAGGTCCCGAGCGTCGCGGGGTTCAGCGTCACGGAGGGCGACGTCTCCGACAGGCCGTAGCCCTCGAGGATCGGGCAGCCGGTGGTCTTCACCCAGCGCGCGCCGACGACTTCCTGCACGGCCATGCCGCCGCCGAGCGTGATCCGCAGCCCCGAGAAATCGAGCGCGGCGAAGCCGGGATGGTTGAGCAGCGCGTTGAACAGCGTATTCACGCCCGGAAAGAAGTTCACGCGAACCCGCGACAGTGCCTTGACGAACCCGTCGACGTCGCGCGGATTCGGAATCAGCAGGTTCATCGCGCCCCAGCGCGCGCCCATCAGCATGCACGCGTTCAGCGCGAGGATGTGATACAGCGGCAGCGCGCAGACGGTCACGAGCGCATCGATCTGCGGCTGCTTGCGCAACGCCGGCTGGCTCCATGCGTCGTTCTGCAGAATGTTCGCGATCACGTTGCGGTGCGTGAGCGCCGCGCCTTTCGACACGCCGGTCGTGCCGCCCGTGTATTGCAGGAACGCGATGTCGTCGTGATTCAGCGCGGCGGGCTCGAACGGCTGCCGCGCGCCGGCGCGCAGCGCGGCGCGGAACGGCGTCGCGGCCGGCAGCCGGTAGGGCGGCACCTGCTTCTTCACGCGGCGGACGACGAAATTGACGACGGCGCCCTTGACCGGGCCGAGCAGGTCGCCGAGCGACGCGACCACGACGTGCTTGACCTGCGTCCGCGCGATCACCTGTTGCAGCGTCGTCGCGAAGTTATCGAGCACGACGATCGCCTCCGCGCCCGAGTCGCGAAGCTGATGCTCGAGTTCGCGCGGCGTATAGAGCGGATTGACGTTGACGACGGTGTAGCCCGTGCGCAGCGCCGCGGCGACCGTGACCGGATACTGCAGCACGTTCGGCATCATCACCGCGATGCGCGCGCCTTTCGGCAGCCCCTGGCGCTGGAACCACGCGCCGAGCGCGCGCGAATGGCGATCGAGTTCCGCGTAGGTCATCGTGCGCCCCATGCACGCATACGCGTTGCGTGCCGCGAACGTCGCGAACGACTCGTCGAGCAGGTGCGCGAGCGACCGGTAGCGGTCCGGGTCGACGGTTTCAGGAACGCCCTCGGGGTATGACTTCAGCCAGATTTTTTCCATCGTGATTCTCTCAGTGTCGCGCCGCTCGCGCGTCTCGGTCAGTCTTTTCTTCAGCGCCCGGCCCGGCGATCGGGCCGTTCCAGCGTGGCGGGATCGTGTCGCCGCGCCGCGGCGGACGCCGATTGTCGCGGGATCGCCCGCACAAGACAAGTCGTCGCCGCGCGCCGTGCGTCGGACTGGCTAGAATGGCAGGCGGCGCGGACCGGCGTGGTTCGGCGCCCGCAGCCCCTCCGAATGCCGATTCATGAGACTTTTCCATCGCGGCGCGCTATGCGCCGGCCTCTGCCTGCTGGCCGCCTGCACGTCCCCGACGCTCGTCGGGCGCGGCACCTACTATGCCGACACGGGCCGGCACGCGCAGGGCGCCGATGCGCGGGTCCGCTTTCTCGTGATGCACTACACGGAAAGTGACGAAGCGCAATCGTTGCGCACGCTGACGGGCGACGCGGTCAGCGCGCACTACGTCGTGCCCGAGCAGCCGCGCGTCGAACGCGGGATGCCGGTCGTCTACCAGCTCGTGCCGGAAGCGCAGCGCGCGTGGCACGCGGGCGTCAGCGCATGGCAGGGCACGACGGAGCTGAACGCGGCGTCGATCGGCATCGAGAACGTCAACAGCGGCCCGACCGACGCGCCGCAGGGCCGCACGTGGCAGCCGTATCCGCCGGAGCAGGTCGACGCGCTGATTCGTCTGTCGAAGGATATCGTCGCGCGCTACGGGATCGCGCCCACCCGCGTGGTCGGCCACAGCGACATCGCGCCGCAACGCAAGATCGACCCGGGGCCGCGGTTTCCATGGCGCGCGCTTGCGCAGGCCGGCGTCGGCGCGTGGCCGGACGACGCGACAGTCGCCGCGCGGCTCGCCGGCCGCGACCCGCATGCGGCGGTCGACGTGCGCATGCTGCAGCTCAAGCTCGCGCGCTACGGCTACGACGTGCCGACCGACGGCGTGCTCGACGCGCGCACGCGCCGCGTGTTCGCGGCATTCCAGATGCATTTCCGGCCGGCCGACTGCGCGGGCAGCCCGGACGCGGAAACCGACGCGATCGCGCAGGCGCTGCTCGACAAGTATTTCCCCGGGCAGCGGCCGGCTGACGACGGCGTGCCTGCCGGCGCGCCTTGACCGGGAAGGGCGCCTGACCACGCGTAAACACGCAGGCGGTCACCCGACTCCGGTAAACTGGCGGTTTTCCGCAATCCAGCAGCATTTTCCTTCCATGACCCAAGACGAACTCAAACGCCTCGTCGGCCAGGCCGCGGCCGACTACGTGATCCAGAACGTGCCGGAAGGCGCGGTGATCGGCGTCGGCACCGGCTCGACCGCCAACTGCTTCATCGACGCGCTCGCCGCCGTCAAGTCGCGCTACCGCGGCGCGGTGTCGAGCTCGGTCGCGACGACCGAGCGCCTGAAGGCGCATGGCATCCAGGTGTTCGACCTGAACGACGTCGAATCGCTGCAGGTGTACGTCGACGGCGCGGACGAGATCGACGCGAGCGGCGCAATGATTAAGGGCGGCGGCGGCGCGCTGACGCGCGAGAAGATCGTCGCGTCGGTGGCCGACACGTTCGTCTGCATCGCCGACGCAAGCAAGCGCGTCCCGGTGCTCGGCGCGTTCCCGCTGCCGATCGAAGTGGTGCCGATGGCGCGCACCGCGATCGGCCGGCGCGTGACGGCGGCCGGCGGCGTGCCGGTGCTGCGCGTGACGAAGGACGGCGCGCCGTACATCACCGACAACGGCAACGAGATCATCGACGTGAAGGGCCTGCAGATCGCCGATCCGCGCGGCTTCGAGGCGCAGGTGAATGCATGGCCGGGCGTGGTGACGGTCGGCCTGTTCGCGACGCGCGGCGCGAACCTGTGCCTGCTCGGCACGGAGACCGGCGTCGAGACTATCGTTTATCCTGACCAGCCGTAAGAATTGAAAAGCAGTGCGTAATGCACTGCATGTTCAAAGTTTGCTGAAAATCGCTGCCCGGCAAGCGCAGAGCGCTTCCCGGGCTTTTTTTGTTGTCTTATAAATGCCTCCTTCGTGAAGAGGGATAACCCTGTCAGGTGTTTACCAGATAGCGAATGGTCTCGAAACTCATCAACTTATAGATCATAAGAACAAAGTCGTACCAGGGCCGGCGGAACTGCGGAGCAGGTGTTCGCAAATAGACGCACGGGGAGGTGTCATGGAGCAGGGCAAAGACCGGTCACTGGTCGCGAAAGTGATGGATGGACTCGTTGCAGGGATTGTCGAGGACAAGTACGGCGGCATCCTGCCGCCGCAGGATGTGCTGTCGAAAGAGTTCGACGTGAGCCGCACGGTGATGCGTGAAGCATTGTCGATGTTGCTTGCGCGCGACATGCTCGACGTCCGTCCGAAAGTCGGTACACGTGTTCGATCCATGCGCGACTGGCGCATGATCGACGAGGACGTCGTGAGCTGGCGGTTCCGGGCGAAGCCCGATCCGCAGTTCATGCGCGACGTTATCGAATTCCGAATGCTGATCGAGCCACGCGCGACCGCGCAGGCGGCCGTGCGCGCGAGCGCGGCCGACGTCGCGGGCATCCGCGAGGCCTTCGAGGCGTTCAAGGGGCTGCAGCCGGGCGAGCCGGGCTACGACGCGGCCGACGAGCTGCTGCACACGCGGATCGTCCACGCGAGCGGCAACCAGTTCTTCCAGCAGATGGCGGCGATCGTGCGCGGCGCGGTGCGGCTCGTGAACCCACGGGTCGCGCAGAAGGAGGGCGCGCACGACATGGCGGTCAAGGCGCATGCGCGCGTGGTCGAGGCGATCGAGCGGCGCGATCCGCGCGAGGCCGAGGCGGCGTCGCTCGCGCTGATCGACTACAGCGCCGACGAAATCTCCCGGGATTTTTCCGTCGACGTGCCCGTGCGCGCCTGATCCGGCGCGCGGCTCGTTTGTCCGGTTGCCGGCTCGCCGTTTATCATGACGGCCGGCCGGCACGGTGTCGGCCATTGGCAACCGACCGACACGGATGATCCGGATGAACGACCTCGATACACGCCCGGTGCGCTTCGGCATCGTCGGCGCGGGCAGCATCGCGCGCCGCTTCGCGCAGAACCTCGCATACGTTCCGGGCGCCACCCTCGCACGGGTCTGGGCCCGCCGCGCCGACGCGGCGGCTGCCTTCTGCGCGGCCCATGGCGGCACGCCCGCCGCCAGCCTCGATGTGCTCCTCGCGAGCGACGTCGACGCACTCTACATCGC
This sequence comes from Burkholderia sp. SRS-46, assembly GCF_004343775.1. Taxonomy (GTDB): domain Bacteria; phylum Pseudomonadota; class Gammaproteobacteria; order Burkholderiales; family Burkholderiaceae; genus Burkholderia. The sequence goes on from NZ_PTXL01000001.1 coordinate 1,026,482, forward strand.
GACGCTTCACGACAGCCACGCGCACTACGCGCAGGCCGCGCTTGCCGCCGGCAAGGCGGTGCTGTGCGAAAAGCCCGCGACGCTCAATGCGGCGCAGCTCGACGCTGTGCTGCGTGCCGCGCGCGACGCCGGACGGCTGTTCATGGAAGCGATGAAGCCGCCGTTCTATCCGCTGTACCGGAAACTGCGCGCGCACCTGCGCGACGATCCGATCGGCGAGATCCGGCTGGTGCGGGCCGGCTGCGCGTCGTCCGGCGTACCCGGCGATCATCCGGTGTATCGCCTCGAGCAGGCGGGCGGCGCGCTGCTCGACATCGGCATCTACGAGACGTTTCTCGCGGTCGACTGGCTCGGTGCACCGCACGACGTGCAGACGCTGGGGCGTGTCGGCGCGACGGGCGTCGACCTGTTCGCGAGCCTGAACAGCCGCCATGCGAACGGCGGCATCGCGCAGCTCTTCTGCGGGCTCGACGTGATGGGGCGCGGCGACGCGCTGCTGGCCGCGGCAGGCGGGCACGTGACGATTCACGAGAAATGGTGGAACCCGGCGCGCGCGACGATCTGCTACGCGGACGGGCGCGTGGTCGAACTCGACGAGCCGTTCGACGGCGGCGGCCTGAACTACGAGACCGCGCATTTCTGCGACCTGCTGCGCGCGGGGAAGACCGAGAGCCCGGTGATGACGCACGACCATTCGCGGCAGATGATCGCGATGACGGATGCGGCGCGCGCCACGCTCGGCGTGCGGTATCCGGGGGAGTGACGTTCGCGGTTCGGCGTCAGCGCAGCGGCGGCCCGAGGCCTGCGCTGCGCGATCGTTCGGCAGTCCGATGAATCGGCGCGCGGGCGATCAGCCGATCGCCCGGTTCAATGCTTGGCCGGCAGCGACAGCCGCTTTTCATACCAGCGCTGCACCCACTCGAGGATCTGGCACAGCACCCAGTACACGGCCGCGGCGGCCAGATACAGCGGCAACGGCTGGTAGGTCGCCGCGATTACTTCCTGCGCGCTGCGCAGCAGTTCGGTGACGGTGATCACCGACACGAGCGACGTGTCCTTGATCAGGCTGATCAGGCTGTTCGACAGGCTCGGCACCGCGATGCGCAGCGCCTGCGGGCCGATCACGTAGCGCAGCGTCTGCCCCCACGACAGCCCGAGGCTGTACGACGCGAGCCACTGGCCGCGGTGGATGCCGTTGATCGCGCCGCGCATGCTTTCGGACATGTAAGCCGCGACGTTGGCGGACAGCGCGATGACGCCCGCGGGCGTCGGATCGAGCGAGATGCCGAGGCTCGGCAGGCCGTAATAGATGACGAAGATCTGCACGAGCAGCGGCGTGCCGCGCATCACGCTGACATACGCGCGGGCGAGCGCCGCGAGTGCGTTCACGACGAAGCGCTCGACGCCCGAGGTCATCCCCTCGCTCTGCCGGATCCCCATCATCGCCAGCACGACGGCGCCGATCAGGCCGAACACCATCGACAGGACGGCGAACTTGACGGTCAGCACCGCCCCCTGGGCGAGTACCGGCAGCGATTGGACGAGCAGGGAAGTGGTCGACATGGAGTGCTGATTGGGTGCGTGCGCGAAAGCGCAATCATAAACCGGACGAACAAAACAAAGGGCGGCATCGTTGCGGATGCCGCCCCGTCGGCCCGCCACGCGGCGGGCGATGCCGCACGCTTACTTCAGCGGCTTCGTCACGTCGATGCCGAACCACTTGTCCGAGATCTTCGTGAAGGTGCCGTCGGCTGCGAGCTGCGCCATCGCGTCGTCGATCGCCTTCTGGAACTTCGGGTTGCCCTTCTTGAACGGAATGCCCGACGGATTCGCCGAGCCGACGTTCGCGCCCGGACGCAGCGGCAGCTGCGAATTCTTCGTCAGGTACGCGAGCATCAGGCGGTCGTTGAGCGCCGCGTCGAGACGGCCGGCCGCGAGATCGCGCAGGTACTCGGGCGCGCCCGGGTACGTCTTCACGTCGACGCCCGGCACCGACTTCGCCATGTCCATGTAGTTCGTGCCGAGCGCGACGCCGAGCTTCTTGCCCTTCAGCTCCTCGAGCGACTTGAACTGGCGCGTGTCGTCCTTGCGCTGGATCAGCTGCGCGGACGAGTACGTGTACGCCGGCGAGAAGTCGAGCGTTTCCTTGCGCTTGTCGGTGATGCCGACCTGGTTGGCGATTACGTCGAACTTGCCCGCCTGCAGGCCGGCGATGATGCCGCTCCATTCGGTCGTGACGAATTCCGGCTTCACGCCGAGCTTGGCCGCGACGGCCTTCGCGATGTCGACGTCGAAGCCGACCAGTTCGCCGCTCGGGCTCTTCGAGTTGAACGGCGGGAACGTGCCTTCGAGGCCGATCCGCAGCGTGCCGCGTTGCTTCACTTCGTCGAGGAGGTCGGCCGCATGCGCGGTCGCGGCGGTGAACGACGCGCCGATCAGGCCGGCGACCAGCAGTTTCTTCAGCAGCGCAATTTTCATCGTGTGGTTCCTTACCGGGTCCGGGTCATTAATTCGGCGTCGATGATAGCGAAAATGCTATCGACGGCGAAATATAGTTTGTTCATGTCTATATTACGCGGCGCGTGCGCCGGCGACGGCCTTCACGCATTCGGCGACGAGCGTCGGGCCGCGATAGATGAAGCCGGTGTACAGCTGCACCAGCGACGCGCCGGCCGCGAGCTTCGCCTGCGCATCCGCGCCGGAGAAGATGCCGCCGACCCCGATGATCGGCACCGCGCTGCCGACTTCGGCGTGCAGCCTGCGGATCACCTCGTTGGATGCCTCGAACACCGGCCGGCCGGACAGGCCGCCGGCTTCGTCCGCGTGCGGCAGCCCTTGCACCGCGGCGCGCGACAGCGTCGTGTTGGTCGCGATCACCGCTTCGATCTTGTGGCGCAGCAGCGTGCCGGCGATCTCCTTGACCTGCTCGTCGTCGAGATCCGGCGCGATCTTCAGCGCGAGCGGCACGAGCTTGCCGTGCAGGTCGGCGAGGCGCTGCTGCTTGTCCTTGAGCGCCGCGAGCAGCGCGTCGAGCTCGCCCGCGCCCTGCAGCTGGCGCAGGTTCTTCGTGTTCGGCGACGAGATGTTGATCGTCACGTAGCTCGCGAACGGATAGACGCGCTCGAGGCAGTACAGGTAGTCGTCGGCGGCGCGCTCGATCGGCGTGTCGGCGTTCTTGCCGATGTTCAGGCCGAGGATGCCGCGGTAGCGGGCCGCCTGGACGTTCTTCACGAACTGGTCGACGCCGTGGTTGTTGAAGCCCATCCGGTTGATCAGCGCGTCGGCCTCCGGCAGCCGGAACATGCGCGGGCGCGGGTTGCCGGGCTGCGGGCGCGGCGTGACCGTGCCGACCTCGATGAACCCGAAGCCGAGCGCGGCGAGGCCGTCGATCGCCGCGCCGTCCTTGTCGAGGCCGGCCGCGAGGCCGACCGGGTTGCGGAACGTGAGCCCCATCACGGTGCGTGGCGCGTCGGGCACGCGGGCCGACAGCGCGCAGGCGAGGCCAGTGCGGCCGGCCGCGCCGAGCGCGCGCAGCGTGAGGTGGTGGGCGTCTTCCGCATCCATCTTGAACAGGGATGCGCGGGCGAGCGGATAGAGGGAACTGAACACGGGAGTGGGCGACAGCCAGAAATATGACAACCCGCTATTTTACCGGGAGTTGCGCGGCCGGGGCTGCGTTTGCGGGGCGCGTGTCGCGCCGGTCGGCCGCGACCGCGCGCACCGCGCCGCCGGACGCACGTCAGACCGAGCCGGAATGGCCGCCGGGGAGCGGGGCGCGCGCGAGCGCCGCGTCGACGGGCGGCAGGTCGATCCGCGCCGGATCGAGCACCTTCCAGCGTCCGTCGACGAGCCCTTCGAGCGGATGGAAATTCGCCTTGTACGCCATCTTCGGGCTCTCGCGGATCCAGTAGCCGAGATACACGTAGGGCAGGCCGAGGCTCTTCGCCTGCTCGATCTGCCAGAGGATGTTGTAGGTGCCGTAGCTCGTGTGCAGATCGTCCGGCTCGAAGAACGTGTAGACGGACGACAGGCCGTCGCCGAGGATGTCGATCATGCTGATCATCCGCAGCTGGCCGGGCTGGCCGCCCGGCGCATCCGGATCGCGGAATTCGACGAGACGCGAATTGATCCGGCTCTGCAGCAGGAACTGCTCGTACTGGTCGCGGCTGTCGCGGTCCATCCCGCCGCCCGCGTGGCGCGCGGACTGGTAGCGCATGTAGAGCGCGTAATGCTCTTCGTCGTAGTGCAGCGGCGACACCGTCGCGACGAGCGCGCGGTGCCGCTTCCACATCCGCCGCTGCGTGCGGTTCGGCGTGAACGCCGCGACCGGCACGCGCACCGGCACGCAGGCGCGGCAGCCGTCGCAGTAGGGCCGATAGGTGAACACGCCCGAGCGGCGGAAGCCGGCCTTGACGAGTTCGGTGTAGATATCGGAATTGATCAGGTGGCTCGGCGTCGCGACTTGCGAGCGCGCGACGCGGCCGTCCAGATAACTGCACGGGTAGGGCGCCGTTGCATAGAATTGCAGCGCCGAAAGCGGTGAAAGCGGCAGCTCAGTCGGGTGAGTCATGGGCAGCTCTCGATGCGGGAATGGAGTGCCGCGCTAGCGCTGGCTCGCGATCGGGCCCGCCGGCTCGCTGCGGCCCGCCCGCGCGGCCCATTCGCGGCCGCCGAGCGACGCTAGATGCGACGTGTTCTGCTGCAGTCCATCATCGACTGCTTACAAAAACCGTTATAAATCAAAAGATTGTGTTTCGATTTCCGGCAAGTCTCCCGCCGGGCGGCAACGAAATCGACTACAGGAAAATTAACATGAAAACGGGGCTAAATGCATCATGTCCCGATTCAACAATAGGCCCATCGCACGGGCGCGACCAGCCGAGAATATGGGGGACGCCTTCCCGCCGGGTGGCGGCAGGCCGCGATCGAGGGGGGGCGCACGTGGGCACGCAGACCGTCCGCTTCCACGATTTTTGCCCTTGACGCGCCCCGTCGCAGCTCCAAAGGGGCTCGATCAAACGGCTGTCATGCTATGCTGTACATTCATACAGTATTTCGCTGCAGCCATGCCGATGTGGGAATGCATTTGGGCGTTCGTCGACGAAGACGGCGCGCGCGTTCGAGCCGCCAACCGAACCACCGAACCCGGGTTCGCGGATCGGCGCAGTCACATGCGGCGCGGATTCCGCCGAATCGACAACGCGTGTCGGCGCGCGGCGGCCAATCTCGCAAGCGGCGGGCGGGCGTGAAAACCGCCGGCACCACGGTTTCGCTGATCGGCGGGGTCGCTGTCCTGCTGATGCTGCTGCACACGTTCGGATTCATCGACTTCAAGGTGTGCGTGGCGTGGCCAGGCGAATGCCGCGTGGAAGTCATTCACAAGAGCCAGCCCGCGACCAACGCGGGAGGTGCAGCGGGAAGCTGACGGCGGGATCGTTGCGAGCGAAAGGCGGCCTTGGCGGCGGGAAGCGTGCGCGGCGCTAGCGCTCGATCCCGGAAGGCGCCACCGGTTCGCCGCGGCCCACGAGCGTGGCGAGCGCATGCTTGTCGAACCGCCACGGAATCGGCGGTTCGGCCACCGCGCGGCGCACGTGGCTGACGAAGGCCTTGCGTGCGATCTCGCGGCCGCCGAGCGACGCCAGGTGCGACGTGTTCTGCTGGCAGTCGATCATTTCCAGGCCGCAGTCGCGCAGGTGGGCGACGAGCGCGGCCAGCGCGATCTTCGATGCGTCCGTTTCGTCCGCGAACATCGATTCGCCGAAGAACATCCGCCCGAACGCGACGCCGTAGAGCCCGCCGACGCGGCGCCCGTCATGCCATGTCTCGATGCTGTGCGCGTTGCCGGTGCGGTAGAGCGACGTGTACGCGTCGATGATCTCCGCGGTGATCCACGTGCCGCGCTGGCCGCGCCGCGGCGCCTGCGCGCACGCACGCATCACGCCGGCGAAATCGTGGTCGACGCGCACTTCCCATGCGGGCTCGCGCAGCACGCGCCGCAGCGTCTTCTTCAGCGAAGGCGACACCTTGAACTCGGCCGGCACGAGGATCATCCGCGGGTCGGGGCTCCACCACAGCACCGGCTGGCCATCGGAATACCACGGAAAGATGCCGCGCTGGTACGCGTCGATCAGGCGCGACGGCAGCAGGTCGGCGCTCGCGGCGAGCAGCCCCGGCGCACCGGTGGCCGGGCCGAGTGCGCGTTCGACGGGCGGAAACGGATCGTCTGGGCCGAGCCAGGGGACCATGGGTCGCGGGCTCAGCCGTTGCGCAGCGAGCGGAAGATATCGCCGGTGTGGACGCCGTAATCGCCGGCGGCGCGGTCGGCAAAGAAGAATCGCAGGGTCTGGCTGACGGTCGGGAACGCGATCTCGTCCCACGGAATGTCGGCTTCGTCGAACAGCTTCACCTCGAGGCTTTCCTCGCCGGCCTCGAAGGCGGGGTCGACGAGCCGCGCCAGATAGAACAGGTGCACCTGGTGCACGTGCGGCACGTTCAGCAGCGTGAACAGGTTCTGCACCTCGACGCGCGCGCCGGCTTCTTCGAGCGTCTCGCGCGCGGCGGCCTCGGCGGTCGTCTCGCCCATTTCCATGAAGCCTGCGGGCAGGGTCCAGAAGCCGTAGCGCGGCTCGATCGCGCGGCGGCACAGCAGCACCTGCTCGCCCCACACGGGGACCGTGCCGACGACGTTACGCGGATTCTGGTAGTGGATCGTGCCGCATTGATCGCAGACGAAGCGTTCGCGGTTGTCGCCCGGAGGGATGCGCGCGATGACTTCGTGACCGCAGACGGAGCAGAATTTCATGTCGAGTGGAAGGGACGAGGTGATGCGAGTGTATCACCCGTGCGGGGCATTCTCGAACGGCCGCGCGGCGCTGAATCGTCCGCTGTAGAATCGCTTGCCCACCACACGGGCAAGGTCCAATCATGACGACAACACCTGACGCGTTTTCCGAGCGCCTCTTCTCGTACGGCACGTTGCAGCTCGAGCAGGTTCAGCTGGCAACATTCGGCCGCAAGCTGGACGGCCGGTCCGACGACATGCCTGGCTATGCACTGTCGATGCTGAAGATCGACGATCCGGAGGTCGTGGCGACGAGCGGCAAGACGCATCACCCGGTCGTGACCTACACGGGCAACCCGGCTGACACGGTCGGCGGGATGGTCTTCTCGATCACCGCGGCGGAGCTGCAGCACGCCGACGACTACGAAGTCTCGTCCTATCGCCGCGACAGGGTGGTGCTCGCTTCGGGCGAGCCTGCGTGGGTGTACGTCGATGCCGGTTCGGCGCGCCCCGAGCAGAACGCGGGCTGACGCCGCGGGCATGACGCGCGCCGTCTGTCTGGTTGGCAGAGGGCGCTTCTTCGCCGGCGATGCGATCGCGCTGGCCGGAAAAACAAAAAGCCTTGATTTCATCGTGAAATCAAGGCTCTCTGAACTGCTTGGTTGCGGGGGTAGGATTTGAACCTACGACCTTCGGGTTATGAGCCCGACGAGCTGCCAGACTGCTCCACCCCGCGTCCGTCGAAGAAATAGATTATAGGGGCAAACTCGAGCGGCGCGCAAGCGCTTTTTGCAATCGGCTTGTGGGGCCGGTGTCGAGGGTGCGTGCGCTAGAATCGAGCGGTTTGTTTCGTCACCCCCCGCAGCGGGGCTGCGTGCGATCGCAGCGGCCTTGGCAGCCCTCACTTTTCGCTTTGACGGATTCATGGATATCGCTCTCGATCTGCAGTCGATCGGCGCGCAGGAACAGGCGCTCGTGTTTCCCCGCTTCGATGCCGCCCGCGCGTGGGCGCTCGGCAACCGGCTGCATGCGCTCGCCGCGTCGCGCGGCCATGCGGTCGCGATCGACATCGGTACGTTCGGCCAGCCGCTGTTCTTCGCCGCGCTGGACGGCGCGACGCCCGACAACGCCGACTGGGTGCGCCGCAAGCGCAACGTCGTCGCACATTTCCGCTGCAGCTCGTATGCGGTCGGCCTGCGCATGAAGCAGGCCGGCTCGACGCTCGCCGACAAGCACGGCCTGCCGGTGACCGAGTACGCGTCGTACGGCGGCGCGTTTCCGCTGACGGTCGCGGGGGCCGGTGTGATCGGCACGGTGACCGCGTCGGGGCTGCCACAGCGCCTCGACCACGAACTCGTCGTCGAGGCGCTGTGCGCGGAACTGGGCCACGATTACGCGGCGCTTGCGCTCGCCAGGAGCTGAGCGATGCAACTGCCCGGTTATGCATGGCTGGCGATCGCGATCGTCGCCGAGGTGATCGGCACGTCCGCGCTGCGCGCGGCGGACGGCTTCACGCGCCTCGGGCCGTCGCTGCTCGTCGTGGCGGGCTACGCCACCGCTTTCTACTGCCTGTCGCTGACGCTGCGGACGATGCCGGTCGGCATCATCTATGCGGTGTGGTCGGGCGCGGGCATCGTGCTGATCACGCTCGTCGCGATGCTGCTGTATCGCCAGGTGCCGGATGTGCCGGCGGTGGTCGGCCTGTCGCTGATCGTCGCGGGCGTCGTGGTGCTGAACCTGTTCTCGAAAATGCAGGCGCACTGACCGTGCGCTTGCGACCAGCCGGATTCCTTTCATGACCGATTCCATTCCCGTCGCTTCCGACCAGCCCGACGTGCGCGCCTACGTGGCGAACCGCATCGGCTTTCTCGAACTGAACCGGCCGAAGGCGCTCAACGCGCTGTCGGTCGGGATGATCCGCATCATGCACGCGGCGCTCGACGCGTGGCGCGACGATCCGGAGGTCGTCGCGGTCGTCGTGACCAGCCCGCATCCGCGCGCGTTCTGCGCGGGCGGCGACGTGCGCTTCTTCCACGATGCATGGCAGCGCGGCGACCGCGACGCGGTCGATACGTTCTTCATCGAGGAATACACGCTGAACCATGCGATCTTCAGCTTTCCGAAGCCGTATATCGCGCTGATGCACGGCGTCGTGATGGGCGGCGGGATGGGCATCTCGCAGGCGGCGCGCCACACGGGCGGGCTGCGGGTCGTCACGGATTCGACCAAAATGGCGATGCCGGAAACGCGCATCGGCCTGTTCCCCGATGTCGGAATGAGCTGGTTCCTCGCGCGCACGCCCGGCGCGATCGGCCGCTATCTCGCCGTGACCGGCGCGACGCTCGATGCGGCGGGTGCGCTCCATGCGCAGCTCGCCGACGTCTACGTGCCCGATGCGGCGTTGCCGGCGCTGCTCGACGCGCTGCGTCACGAGCGCTTCGACAGCGGCGCGCAGGCGGTCGAATGCGTGGCCGCGGCGGCGGCCGCGCACAAGGTCGTGCCGACGCCCGACACGTCGTCGCTCGCCGACGCGCGCGCCGGGATCGACCGTCATTTCGCGCAGCCCGATCTCGTCGCGATCATCGCGTCGCTCGATGCCGACCAGGATTGCGCGGCCGTGGACGGATGGATCGAGAAGGCGACGCATGCGATGCGCAGCCAGCTGTCGCCGCTGTCGATGGCGGTGTCGCTCGAAGTGGTCGATCGCGCGCGCGGCGCGACGATGGCCGATTGCCTGCGGCGCGACCTCGACCTGACGCGCTCGACGTTCGCGCGCGGCGACGTGATCGAAGGCGTGCGGGCGCTGATCGTCGACAAGGACCATCAGCCGGCCTGGCGCTTCAAGACGATCGAGGCGGTCGACCGCGCGGACGTGCTCGCGATGTTCGACAGCCCGTGGACGCCGGACACGCATCCGCTGCGGAACCTGCGGGACTGACGCGCCTGTCGTCGTCCGCGAGAAATCGCGGCTTCAAACGAATCGGCCGCCCATGCAGGCGGCCGATTCGTTTTCGGGCGGCGATCGGCGAGGGCGCGTCAGTCTTCGCCCGCGTCGTCCGACATGAACGCGCGCATGAACACGAGCGCGCCCCAGCCCCACAGTGCATTCGCCGCGAAGCCCACCGCCAGCACCGGCAGCATGTTGCCGGACGGCCAGATGCCGCGCAGCGGGTCGATCGCGAACACGCGCGCGACCGTTAGCACGATCCCGCCGAACACCAGCGCGCCGATCCACGGCGCCTCGCGCTCCGGCGATATCCGCAGCAGCCACGCCATCGGGATCGCCCAGCACGCGCTGATCAGCGCGTTCGCGACAAATTCAGGAATGCCGAGCGGCGCGAACGGCGCGGTCGAGAAGCCGGCCGCGGCGATCAGGTCCGCGGTGTGCAGCAACGCGAGCGTCGCTTCGCGGAAGAACAGGGCGGCCAGGAAGCCGGACAGGAACGGCAGGATGACTTTCTGCATCGATGAGTGCACCGCAAGCGCGCGCGGCCGGGGCCGTCTGCGCGGAATTGTTCGAAATGGTGCGTCATTATAGGGGTGCGCGGACCGATATTTGCTGCAGCGTCGTGCTAATCACGAAAGCGGAAAACCTAAGCTCAAAAAAATCGTTCCAAAGCCTACCCCCGATCCCTAGACTGATTTCCCAGAAACAGCCGCGCCAGCGCGTCCTCGCCCGCCGCGCGGCTGACCGCAAGACATCCCGATTCGAACGCACGTCATGCATGCGCCGCCCGTTGGCGGCGCGAGCAGGGCGGCGCTTTATCCCAATTCTGGCAAGGTCAGTCACGCAGGAGCAGCAGATGAATGTGTTCTGGTTTATCCCCACGCACGGCGACAGCCGCTATCTCGGTACCGCCGAAGGCGCACGCGCCGCGGATTACGATTACTTCAAGCAGGTCGCCGTCGCGGCCGACACGCTCGGCTACGAAGGCGTGCTGCTGCCGACCGGCCGCTCCTGCGAGGATGCGTGGGTGGTCGCGTCGAGCCTGATTCCGGCGACGCAGCGCCTGAAGTTCCTGGTCGCGGTGCGGCCCGGCATCGCGTCGCCGGGCCTGGCGGCGCGCATGGCCGCGACGTTCGACCGGCTGTCCGGCGGGCGCCTGCTGATCAACGTCGTGACGGGCGGCGACGCCGCCGAGCTCGAAGGCGACGGCCTGTTCGCCGACCACGATACGCGCTACGAGATCACCGACGACTTCCTGAACATCTGGCGCGGGCTGCTGTCCGCATCGCATGACAACGGCGGCTTCGACTACATCGGCAAGCACCTGCAGTCGAAGGGCGGCAAGGCGCTGTATCCGCCGGTGCAGCGCCCGCACCCGCCGCTGTGGTTCGGCGGCTCGTCGCCGGCCGCGCACGCGATCGCCGCCGATCATATCGACACCTACCTGACGTGGGGCGAACCGCCCGAGGCCGTCGCGAAGAAGATCGCCGACATACGCGCACGGGCGGCGGAACGCGGCCGCCAGATCAAGTTCGGCATCCGCCTGCACGTGATCGTGCGCGAGACCGAGGAAGAGGCATGGCACGACGCGGAGCGCCTGATCAGCCGGCTCGACGACGCGACGATCGCCCGCGCGCAGCAGGCGTTCGCGAACATGGATTCGGAAGGCCAGCGCCGCATGGCCGCGCTGCACGGCGGCAAGCGCGGCGGGCGCGAGTCGCTCGAGGTGTATCCGAACCTGTGGGCCGGCGTCGGTCTCGTGCGCGGCGGTGCCGGCACCGCGCTCGTCGGCAATCCCGAGCAGGTCGCGGCGCGCATGCGCGAATACGCGGAACTCGGCGTCGAGACGTTCATCCTGTCGGGTTATCCGCATCTCGAGGAATCGTATCGCTTCGCCGAGCTCGTGTTCCCGCTGATCAAGGGGCGCGGCGCGGCGAAGGCGACCGGCCCGTTGTCCGGGCCGTTCGGCGAGATCGTCGGCAACAGCTATCTGCCGAAGGCAAGCCAGAGCTGAGCGACGGGAGGCATGCGATGACAACGAAACCGACGACGGGCGGTGGTCTGGCCGCCCGTGCGTGGCGCACCGCGGCGCCGTGGCTCGTGCCGCTCGCGCTGCTGATCGTCTGGGAGGCTGGCGCGCGCATCGGCTGGCTGTCGACCCGCGTGCTGCCGGAGCCGGTGGCCGTGGTGCGCGCCGCGTGGTCGCTCGTCGTGTCCGGCGAGCTGTGGGCAAACGTGAAGGTCAGCACCTGGCGCGCGCTGTTCGGCTTCGCGCTCGGCGGCGGCGTCGGCCTCGCGCTGGGGCTCGCGACGGGCCTGTCGAAAGCCGCGGAGGTCGCGCTCGATTCGACGATCCAGATGATCCGCAACATCCCCGCGCTCGCGATGATCCCGCTCGTGATCCTGTGGTTCGGCATCGACGAGAAGGCGAAGCTGTTCCTCGTCGCGCTCGGCGTGTTCTTCCCGGTCTACATCAACACGTATCACGGGATCCGCTCGGTCGACGCGAACCTGATCGAGATGGCGAAAAGCTACGGTGTGCGCGGCTTCGCGCTCTATCGCCACGTGATCCTGCCCGGCGCGCTGCCGTCGATCCTCGTCGGCGTGCGGTTCGCGCTCGGCCTGATGTGGGTGATGCTGATCGTCGCGGAGACGATCTCCGCGCAGTCCGGCATCGGCTACATGACGATGAACGCGCGCGAATTCCTGCAAACCGATGTGGTGGTGGTCGGCATCCTGCTGTACGCGGTGCTCGGCAAGCTGGCCGACGTGCTCGCGAAATGGCTCGAGCGCGTGACGCTGCGCTGGCATCCCGCCTATCAAACAGGAGCACAGGCATGAATGCGACGATTTCGGCGGCCGCCTACGGGCCGCTCGCCGCCGCGGACCTCGAGGCCGAATTCACGCAGGCGCGCGTCGCGGACGGTGACGCCCGCGATGCGGCGATCCTCGATCGCGACGGCGGCGCATCGGTGGTGCCGCTCGCGCGGCGCCGCGCGGCCGGCTTCGCGCCGGTGGACGACGCGGTCACGCTGAGCGGCGTCAGCAAGCGCTTCGGTGCGCGCACCGTGCTCGACGACATCGATCTCGGCATCGCGCGCGGCAGCTTCGTCGCGATCGTCGGGCGCAGCGGCTGCGGCAAGTCGACGCTGCTGCGGCTCGTCGCGGGCCTCGAGCAGGCGAGCACCGGCACGCTCACGGTGCGCGGCGAAGGCGGCGGCGCGCTCGACACCCGGATCATGTACCAGGATGCGCGCCTGCTGCCGTGGAAGACCGTGCTGCAGAACGTGATGCTCGGGCTCGGGCGTGGTGCGCGCGACGCTGCGCGCGCGGTGCTCGACGAAGTCGGCCTGCTCGAACGCGCCGACGACTGGCCCGCGCAACTGTCGGGCGGCCAGCGGCAGCGTGTCGCGCTGGCGCGCGCGCTGGTGCACCGGCCGCAATTGCTGTTGCTCGACGAGCCGCTTGGCGCACTCGACGCACTGACCCGCATCGAGATGCATGCGCTGATCGAGCGGCTGTGGCGCGAGCACCGGTTCACGGCGCTGCTCGTCACGCACGACGTGCAGGAGGCCGTCGCGCTCGGCGACCGGATCCTGCTGATCGAGCAGGGGCGCGTGGCGCTCGACCAGCCGGTGCCGCTCGACCGGCCGCGCGCCCGTGCGTCGGCCGAGTTCGCGGCGCTCGAGGATCGCGTGCTGCAGCGCGTACTCGCGGGCGGCCCGGGCACGACGACGCAACCCGCACGTGGCGCGGGCGAGGTGCGGCCGGCCGGGCGGATTCGCTGGGCCGTTTAGGCCGTTTAATCCGGGCGGCGCCTGCCGCCCATCCTGAGACTTTTTCTTCGGAGCGATCAACCCGATGAGCATTACTGCAATCAACGTACGCAACCAGTTCAAGGGCAAGGTAAAGGAGATCATCCGCGGGCCCGTGGTGTCCGAGGTCGACGTGGAAACGCCGTTCGGCATCGTCACGTCGGTGATCACGACCCGCTCGGTCGACGAACTCGAGCTGAAGGTCGGCGCGGAAGTCGTCGCGCTCGTGAAGTCGACCGAGGTGTCGATCGCGCGGCTCTGAGCGTGACGGCTCCGGCCGGGCGCCGTCCGCCGGGCTTTGCCGCCCGGGACGGCGCCCGCGGCGCCTTGACGCTGCGTATCCGCATCGGTATTCGCCATCCGGACGAAGTGCTAGGATGGAGCGACACCGACGCGGAGGCTGTGCATGACACCCATCCTTTCTCCCGAAGCCATCGAGGCGCTGAAGTGGATCGACCAGTTCGGCGACAGCCGGCCGGTGCCGGCGACGTTCAGCGACATCGTTTACGTGCTGCTGAACGAAGGGCTGATCTACCAGACGACCGGCGACCGGGTCGACCTTACCGCCGACGGCAAGGCCATCCTGTCTAATGAATATGACTGAGCGCCCTGCGCCGACTGGGTGGCTCGCGCGGGGCGCCGCCTATCGACGGAGCGCGCGATGGAACTGAGAGGCAGCGATCTCGGCGACTACAGCGAGCCGTACCGCGGCTTTGAGCTCGAGGTGAAGACCGAGCAGGTCTGGGACGGCGAGCACGTGCATTACCGTGTGCTGGAAGGCGGCGCGGTGCGGATCGACTGGCGGCTTGTGAAGGTCGACGGGCTGCTGCTGACCGAGCGCCGGGTGATCGAGCGGGGGTTCGACGCGGCGCGTCGCGCGGTCGATGCGGAACTGGCCGGCGACGCGGACGCATAGCGCCGGGCGGGCAGGGCGCCCGTTGCGGTAAAATGACAGGTTGTTTCCGCGCCGCCCGTTGCCCGAATTCCATGCCCGTTTCGTCTTCGCTTCCTCCCCGCCGCGTGTCCGTGGCGCCCATGCTGGACTGGACCGACCGTCACTGCCGGTCGTTCCACCGCACGCTCACGCGCAATACGTGGCTCTACACGGAAATGATCACGACCGGCGCGCTGCTGTTCGGCGACGCGCAGCGGCATCTCGCGTTCACGCCGAGCGAATCGCCAGTTGCGCTGCAGCTCGGCGGCAGCGAGCCGGATGATCTCGCGCGCGCGGCGAAGCTTGGCGAGCAGTGGGGCTACGACGAAATCAACCTGAACTGTGGCTGCCCGTCGGAACGGGTGCAGCGCGGCGCGTTCGGCGCATGCCTGATGAACGAGCCGCAGCTCGTCGCGGATTGCGTGAAGGCGATGCGCGATGCCGTGTCGGTGCCGGTGACGGTCAAGCATCGGATCGGCGTGGATGCGGTCGAGGAATACGAGTACGTGAGGGACTTCGTCGGCACGGTTGCCGAAGCGGGCTGCGAGGTGTTCGTCGTGCATGCGCGCAATGCGATTCTGAAAGGGCTGTCGCCGAAGGAGAACCGCGAGATCCCGCCGCTCAAGTACGACTATGCGTATCGGCTGAAGCGCGATTTTCCGTCGCTGGAGATCGTGATCAACGGCGGCATCAAGACGCTCGACGAGGTTGCGCAGCATCTCGAGCATGTCGACGGCGTGATGCTGGGCCGCGAGGCGTATCACAATCCTTATGTGCTGGCGGACGTCGATCGGCGCTTCTACGGCGCGAGCGAAGCGGCGCCGACGCGCGAGGAAGCGGAGGCGCATCTGATCGCGTATTGCGCGGCGGAACTGAAGCGCGGAACGTATCTCGGCGCGGTCGTGCGTCATGCGCTCGGGCTGTATCGTGGCGAGGCGGGGGCGCGTGGCTGGCGTCGTGTGCTGTCCGACAACAAGAAGCTCGCGCGCGGCGATCTGGCCGTCTTCGACGAGGCGCGCACGCATCTTTTCGCCGTCGACGAAAATTTTTGAAAAAAGGGCTTGGCAAGATTAAAAACGCTTTATATAATCTTGCTTCTTCGCTGTTGAACAGAACGCGACGCAGCGAAGAAGGCAGTAACAGTGGTGGCTGTAGCTCAGTTGGTAGAGTCCAGGATTGTGATTCCTGTCGTCGTGGGTTCGAGTCCCATCAGCCACCCCAACGAATGCATCAACAAAACAGGCGCCTAGGCGCCTGTTTTGCTTTGCGGGGTAACTCGAAGGCAGTAGCGTCGATTCGAGCCTCGCCATTTCCAGAGCGTTCCGCTCGCCATCCATCCATTCAATTCACGCAAGCCTTCGGGAACATCTCGGTGCCATGTCCGAGTTGCTTCGCGCAAAACGCCAAGGTCATCCCGTCATCCGCATTGCAATCGAGTCGCTATACAGCATGTTGTGCGAGCGGCGATAGTGAATTCCGCGTCGCTTCAAGATCGGTGTCCGGAGGCTGCGGCGCAATGCGCGCTCATCCTTCCCACGTGCGAGACGTTCTCGGAAGCGTCCCCGAGCGGATACGAACAAACGATGTTCGAGCGATTCGCCTGCCCCGGTTACGATGTCGAGATCGAGGCGACGGAACGCGATCCGCGTGCTGCCGGACGGCGTAGCCATCACGGCCGGATCGGCAATCGAATATCGATGCGACGAAGCGCGGCGCTATGATTGAGGGCCGCGTAGCCTGAATGCTTTGCCAAGTGACCCCAAGGAGGGCGCTATGTCCGTCTTTGCAGTGAATGGCGTGAGAATCGATCCGCTGACCAGGCGAGTGACTCACGTGCGTTGGGCGCAGGTCAACCCTAAGGACAACAGTTGGGTTGCAGAGCCGCGCGAGGCACTTGTCTCAGACGTCGTCGATGCAATCACTGGCGGCGACGACGTCTATACGATCTTTGTGGTCGGAGGCCATCGTGTCGTCGGGCCGGAGCTGAAGACGGTTGTGTACCGCGACGCCTCGGCGGGTATCGAGCTCGATGTCGACGCAACCAAAGTGTCTCGTGCGCTGGATGAGCTCCCGCAGATCTGATCGACGACGGCCCGTACCATCGGGCCGGAATATCGAATCGGGCGATCGAATCGATCGATCGCAAAAGGCGAGAAGCGCGTTATCCCAAGCGGGGCGGTTCTCGCTTGACCTTGCTCGTGACGCAGTGAATCTCAATAGTGGTCCGGCTTCTTCACGAGCAGGCATCCCTTATAGACGCCAAGTCCGCTCTCAAATTGTTCCACGCGCATGGTTTTTGCGCTGGGCCCCCATGGGTCATTGTAAAAAACAATAGAGTCCTGCACCCCCGTGACGACGATAGCGTGAGCGCTCCCATATAGAAATGCGCCACTCGCCCAGATGGGACCTTGCTTCGCCAGCACATCGGCCAGCCATTCGGCGGTGACGGCGGGGGTAGGCCGGTCGAGCATCTTGAGCCCTTCGGCCGTAGCAAGCTTGTCAATCGAATTGATATCGAGCCCTTGATCCTTAAGCCAAATCCTGGGCAGGCCCCGGCGTGGCCCGGGACGGAAGTGATACGAAACCATGCACGCTGCCGCATACCAGCATGCCCGTTGTCCATGCGGTTGAAGGCCCTGTTTTCCGGTTTGCAGCATTAATGGCGTGCCGTCTGAAGCAGTCTGCTGGCCGACGAGCGGCACGTCCAGCAGTATGTTCGGTCGACTCATTTGAAGTCTCCGAGTGGGGCGCTTCGTTGAAGCATAGAAAGGTTCGACAGCGGATGCAATGGCGTTCGCGCCAATCGCATGGCGAACCCATCTATTCAATTGCCGCGACAAGACGCGCACCGGATCACATCTCCAGACCGCGCGTTGCACCGGTGCGTGGCTACACGACTGACGGCAGCGGCGCGTACTTCGGCTTCGCGGCCTGCTTGGCGCGGATCCGCTCGACTTTGGTCCAGATGTCCGCGAGCTCGATTTCTCCGGCCGCGTGCATATCCAGGCCATTCGCGAGACAGAGCGCCGCGAGCGTCACCATGATCATGGCTCCGGTACGACATATCGCTTTCGGTGGCGGCTTCGAAATAGTTGTTGAAGCAACCTTCTCGTATGGTATAGAAAGTCTCGGCATGCAGGCGTTCCGCGGCGAATGATCGAGCGGTCGCGGCGCAAGCCCGTCAAAGGAAAAGACACCCGTGAAGATCATGATTATCGGCGCCAGCAAAGGGCTGGGCCGTGCACTCGTCGAAGGCGTGTGCAGCCCCGGCGACACGGTCATCGGCGTATCGCGCAAGCGGCCGGAGGCGCTGGCGTTGCCTGAAACCGTCGATCTCCAGTGGATCGAGGCGGATATGGCGTCCCCCGCCGATGCCGTGGCGCAGATCGCGCAAGCCGCGCCCGCCGAGCTGGACGTGCTGATCTACAACCTCGGGATCTGGGAGGAAAAGGCCTTCACCGACGCGTACGCTTTCCTGGACGATTCGGACGACACCATTGCGAATCTGGTGAACGTCAACGTCACGGCCACGTTGCTGCTGCTCAAGCGGCTGGTTCCCCGGCTGCTGCA
Organism: Burkholderia sp. SRS-46; assembly: GCF_004343775.1. Classification (GTDB taxonomy): domain Bacteria; phylum Pseudomonadota; class Gammaproteobacteria; order Burkholderiales; family Burkholderiaceae; genus Burkholderia. The sequence goes on from NZ_PTXL01000001.1 coordinate 1,044,529, forward strand.
TGCCGCCAAGCCGCAGCTGTTCCTGACGGGCTCTACATCGGCGCTGCGGCAAAGCGGGCGCCCGGAAGTGGCTTTCGGCGCGTCGAAGTTCGCGCTCAACGGTATCGCCGATGCGCTGCGCGAAGGGTTCAGGAGCAGCCGCCTGGCCGTAACGTGCCTGCAACTCGGCTATCTGAATACCGACGATGCGCTGTCCGTCCCGCTGGAAGACGCCGCGGCGCGCGGCGAGGGCCAGCTCGTGCCCGTCCATGACGTGGTGGCCGTGGTGCGCACGCTATTGCACCTGTCCAGCGCGTCGTTCGTCCGGGAGCTGGTCATGCCGGCGATCGACGATGAACGCTTTTGAGCGTGCGACGGGGAGAGCGAGGCGCGAGCATTCGAAAAAGTGCCCGGATGTGTGGCCAAGCCGCGTCGCGTGACCTATGCTGGAGCGATTCACCGTTCACGGGTACGACGTCGGGATTGCCCGCGCGCCGTACCCGGATCGTTCGCCATTCAATGCGGAGGCTGACATGTCGGAGCGCGCGGTTGTCGACGAGAACGGCTATCTGTGTTTCTGCGAGGCATATGAAGAACCTCCGGGCGTGTGGCGTGCGCTGGTACGGTTCGAGCGCAAGAGCGACCATGCGGCGACGAAGACGCACATCCCCGGCATGACGCACAAGATCGACGAGAAATTTGCGACTCACCACGAAGCGATGGGGGCCGCGAAAGCCTATGCACGCTATAAGGCTTCGCAAGACGAAACGGGTCTCCAGACCGGGCACGCGAACCTTTCCGACGGCTGAATCGGGCGCGGGCGAGCCGCGATTGGAAGCGCGCCCGCGCAGGCACGAACGCTTGGCCAAACGCCCCGGTCGACTCGGCTCGATCGTGGCAAGCTTGGCAACCCCAGACATCTGATCGCTACGACGACGTGCATCCACGTCGTTTCCCCCAAAAAGATGAATTCCGACGCGCTATACGAAGATCCGGATCTCGCCAGTTTCTATGATGCCGACAACGACTGGAGCCCCGGCTTCGACTACTGCCTGACGCTGGCCCAAGGCTGCGCAGCGGTACTGGACCTCGGCTGCGGCACGGGCGTGCTGAGCGCCGCCATCGCGCAGGCCGGTAGCGGCGCCGTGTGGGGCGTCGATTCCGCAGCGGCGATGCTCGCGATCGCCCGCGCGCGCCCTGGCGGCGATCGGGTGAACTGGGTCGTGGCTGACGGCCGCAACGTGCGCCTTGGCCGTCGCTTCGACCTGGTGTTGATGACCGGCCACGCTTTCCAGGTGTTCCTGACGCAGGCCGACCGGCTCGCCGTACTCCAGACGGTCGCCGCGCACCTCGCGCCGCAGGGGCGATTCATTTTCGACAGCCGCAACCCCGTCATCGAGGCGTGGCGGGAATGGATTCCGGCCGAATCCGGGCGCCAGGTCGACCATCCCGCGCTGGGGCCGGCGCAGGCGTGGAACGATGTCGCGCGGGATCCGGAAACGGGAATCGTCACCTATGAAACGTGCTACCGGGTGGCGGCCGATGGCCGGCTGTTGCGTTCGCGTTCCCGCATCGCGTTTCCGTCACGGGAGGAAATCGGTGCGCTGCTGACGAGTGCCGGCCTGGCCGTGGACACATGGCTGGGCGACTGGACAGGCAGCCCGTGCAACCCGGAGTCGCCCGAGATGATCCCCATCGGCCGATTGCAGGCTGGTGACGACGCCGTCGAAGGCGCCGGACGCAAGTAACGCAGGGCGCCAGGCCGACATGCCGCCGGGGTGCCGGCCGCGGTTCAAGTGCGGTGGCCGACACCGCCGGCCGTTACGGATCCCGTCACGCGGGCGTCGGGGTAGCGTCGACGGTCGCCGGTGCCGTCCCGATGGTGATCGGTTGCTTCGGGCGATGCGCGTCGTTGAAGCGGCGCATCGCGCGTCGTTCGATCTTGCGGTAGTACTTGAGCTTTAATCGCTGGATGAACGTACGCGTATCGGGCCGATCGGTGATCATCGTCGGCGCCCGCGTATCGGCTGCGAACTGCGGGGACGTCACATACATCCGCTGTCCGTGCTCCCAATTGCGATCGAACGCGATATCGATCGGATGCGTGATGGTCGCCGTGTAGGCAAGCATCTTTCGTGCGGCCGCGCGCGTAATCATGTAGCTCTGCGTGCCGACGGGGCTTTCCATCCACATCAGCCTCGATCCGCTCGGCAGGCGCGCGTATTCGGTTTGCTCGCGTTCATTGATCCACATCAGCCGGACCATGTCCCAGTGCTGACGCGTGTCGTGGAGCTCCTCGGTGGCGGCTTTGAATCCGTTCAGCAACGAAATGTCGTCCTCCATGACGCACATCGTTTCATTGCCTGACTGCACGAGCTGAAGCCAGGCCGCGCGGTGACTGAGATAGCAGCCGACTTCGCCGCGCGACAGCGGCCAGCCGTAGCGGCGCCGGCGTCCGTGCGCATCGTAGCCGGGAATGGTGTCGACCGAACCTTTCAATTCGAACGCATCGAAGAATCGTGCATCGATGCCGTGATTGGCGAATTGCACGGCCATATTCGCGCGCCGTTCATGGGCGTGAACCAGCGAGATGCAGACGTACGAAATACCTCGTGTCACTTTTGCTACCCCGAATGATGGTATGCGTCGCCGCTTGTCGAGTGCAGCGTTATTTCAAGACAGTGCATGGGCGTGGGTGGGCGCACCGATTACGGGTACTGAGGCGGAAAGGGTGATGGCGAGCGCGGTGATGCCGAGCAAGCTCCGGATGGCGGTCTTCGCCGCGATCGGGCCCGATTACGTCCGACTTTCTGTGAATTCGTCGGAAGTATAGACGAAGCGTGTGTTTGTGTACGCGTACGTCACCAAAGCAGGGGCAGCTCGGCCGGAGTCGGCGTGGCATGCTGGCTGTGGCGCAGCGAACGGACCGAATCTGTGCACCTCGCAGCACGGCGACTCCGTCTAGACTGCGCGCTGTCTGGATGTCTCCTCGTGCCAGAGTGTGCTGTCCGGACACCGCCTGTTTCTCTGCGGTTGTTGACGTCCCCACGGATCGAGCGATCCCTGGGGACTTTTTTTGCGGAAGCGGCGCGGCGACGCGCGATCCTTCGCCGCATGAACTGTGATGCGCCGATGCGGGCCGATATGTACACCCGTCCGGCACCACCGCGTCGCTAAACTGCTCAGCGTCTGACCTTACCCGAATCCTTCAAGACCCTCGGTCAGGCACCGTGTCTCTCAACGGTTTTTACATCCCCATGGTTTCAAGGCCCATGGGGATTTTTTTCGTCCGGCCGCGGCGCGAGCGTGGACGCAAGCCGGATTCCGCTTACACGCCTTCGACCAGCACCGCGCGAAAGCGCGCGCCCTTGAAGCGATGCTGCGCGACCGCCTGGTATTCGGGCCCGTGATACCACGCGTGCGCGGCCGCCTTCGATGGGAATTCGACGATCACGATGCCTTCCGGGCCTTCGCCCTCGAGCGTCTCCTGGGGGCCGTACGCGGCGAGCAACTTCACCGGATGGCCGGCGAGCGTCGCGCGGACCTTGCTCTGGTAGAGGTCGAGTTCCTGTTGATCCTGTGTGCTTTCGCGGGTGAAAACGATATAGGTCGCCAAGCTTGTACTCCTGATGCGGTTCGGAATGACCCGGCGCTTCGGAGCCGTCGGGCCGCCAGCTGTCGCATGTCACGCTACCGGCGTGGCGCGGCAGTGCCGTCAGCTTACAGAGGTTTGTTGAAAAGCGGTGCGAGCGCGACCGGTTTCGGCTCATCGGCGCGGTCGAACGAGAGCAGCCCGCCGGCGGCGCCGGCCGTCGAAAATTTTTTTGTCATGCATGTCGATTCGGCGTCGGCTCGCCCGTCGTGTGGTCGGAGGCGTGCGCATTGCGCGCCGCGTTCCGTTTTGCGATCCGATAACCCACTGAAGGAGCAAGCTCATGTCCACGTCCGTCAAACCGATCCCGGAAGGGATGCGCACGCTGACGCCTCATCTGATCTGCGCCGGCGCCGCCGATGCGATCGAGTTCTACAAGCGGGCGTTCGACGCGGTCGAGCGGGTGCGCCTGCCTGCGCCGAACGGCCGGCTCGCGCATGCGTGCCTGAGCGTCGGCGATTCGACGCTGATGCTCATGGACGAAATGCCCGACCACGGCGCGCTCGGGCCGAAAGCGCTGAAAGGAACGGCGGTCTGCCTGCACCTGTATGTGCCGGATGTCGACGCGGCGATCGCGAAGGCGGTCGCGGCAGGCGCGCAGGTCACGATGCCGGCCGCCGACATGTTCTGGGGCGATCGCTACGGCCAGGTCGAGGACCCGTTCGGCCATCGCTGGTCGCTCGCGACGCATCAGCGCGACCTGACGCCGGAGCAGATCGTCGCGGCGATGGCCAGTGCGCCGGCATGCGGCGCGTGAGCGGCACACGCCGGCCGCCGTGGTAACCGGCGCGCGAGCGGCGCGCTGCGCTCAGGCGCGCGCCGCCTTGCCGCGCCGCTTGTGCTCGTACATGTGACGGTCCGCCGACGCGAGCAGATCCGACACCGAGTGATGGCGCGCCGGATCGTACGCGACATGGCCGGCGCTGAAGCGGATCGCGTAGCCGCGCGCGTCCGCGGCGTTGCGTGCCGCGAGCGCGCGGGTGACGCGTTCGATGGGCTCGTCGGCGTCACCCTCGTCGGTCGCGCTCAGCAGCACGACGAACTCGTCGCCGCCGAGCCGCGCGATCACGTCGCTGTCGCGCAGCGCACCCGTCAGCGTTTCCGCGAACGCCTTGAGCGCGCGGTCGCCTTCGGCATGGCCGAAGCCGTCATTGATCGCCTTGAACTCGTTCAGGTCGAAGAACAGCAGCACCGCGCGCCGCTCGAGCCGCGCGCAGAGGTTCAGCACGTGCCGGGCCAGCATCTCGAAGCCGCGCCGGTTCGTCAGTTGCGTGAGCTCGTCGGTGGTCGCAAGATGCAGCGCGGCGATTTCGCGTTCGGTCATGCGCGCGAGATCGTCGAGCAGCGCGAGTTCGTCGTTGTCGAGCGAGCGCGGCTGCGTGTCGATCAGGCACAGCGTGCCGATGCGTGCGCCGTTCGGCGCGGACAGCGGCTGGCCGGCATAGAAGCGGATGCCCGGCGAGCCGGTGACGAGCGGATTGTCGTGGAAGCGCTCGTCGAGGCGAGCGTCGGGAATCACCAGCGTGTCGTGCGCGAGCAGTGCGTGCGCGCAGAACGACACGTCGCGCGATGTTTCGGGGGCATCGAGCCCTGGGCGGCTCTTGAACCATTGGCGATTTTCGTCGACGAGGCTGACGAGTGCGATCGGTACGTCGAACAATCGTCGCGCGAGGCGGGTGAGTCGGTCGAAGCGTTCTTCCGGCGGCGTGTCGAGGAGGTCGAGCGAGTGCAGCGTGGCGAGCCGGGCCGCTTCGTCGGGCGGTTTGGGGGCAATATGCATGGGCGATGTCCCGGCGACGGAGGCCGGGCGTCGGTTGGTGTCGGCAACGCGTGCGCGAAGTGCTGCAGCGCCGGCTGGCCGGCGCCGCCGCGCGCGTACCCGATTCACGGGGGAGAGTATCGCGCATTCCGCGCGATGCCGCCAAGTCGGCGTGCGGCAATGCCGCGCGAGTTGCTCGAGCCGCCGGGCTGCTCAAGTCGCCCGTCGTGGTGCCGTAAATAAGGACGAAACAACCTGTCCAAGACAAGGCATCATGGCTCGATTTCTGTACGCTGGGTATCTCGCTTTCGCGCTCTACATCATCTATCCGATGGTCCAGAACTATCTTGCCGCCGACGAAGCCTGCCTTCGCGCCGCGTCGCTGGCCGGCGCCGCCCCGGATCTTGCGGCCAGCCAGGCGCGGGTGCACCGGAGCGACTGCGCGTTGCAAGCGCGGATCGGCGCCGTTGCCGGCCGGGCGGGCGAGATTCATTGACCTGACCGCCTCGACGCGCGTTCGCGAAGGACTGCGATGCAGCGTTGGCCGTTCGTCAGGGTTGCCCGAGATCCGCTGCGCATCCATCATCGATCGCATGCGGTGCCTGACGAGGTTCGCGGCGTGAGCGCGCAATGCGCGGCACGCAGGTACGGGCGGGCGCCGCGCGCCGGCGGCGTCAGTACGCGGAGCGGTACGGCATGCCCTGATCGAAGCGGCTTTGCCAGTGCGCGAGATAGCGTGTCGCCAGTTGCGGGTTGTTCCACACCACCAGGACGTTTTCGGAATTGCGCGCCGCCGCGGATGCGCTGTAGTTGAACGATCCGGTCTCGACATGTTCGGCGTCGATCACGAGGTACTTGTCGTGATGGATCGCGTAAGCGTTGATCGTGCGCGTCGGAATGCCCGCGTTGACCATCAGGTTCAGCGCCTGCTGGCTGCTTTTCGCGCGGTTGCCCTTGTCGTCGACGACGATCGCGATATTGACGCCGCGCCGCTTCGCGGCGAGCAGCGCGCGCGTGACCGCGGGCGAGGTGAACGAATAGGCCGCGACGCGAATCGAGCTGCGTGCGGTGCCGATCGCCTTCAGCACGAGCGCTTCGGCGCCGGCGTCGGGCGAGAACGCTGATTCGACGACCTGGGTGGCCGGCGCTTCGTGCGTCGGGGTCGGCAGCAGGCGCGATACGAAATCGATCGCCTGTTGCAGCAGCGTTTCGGATTGCGTCTTGCCGAATGCCGTGAAGGGCGTGACGAGCAGGGAGGAGGCGAGGCAAACGGCGGCGAGGCGATTTCGCGACAACATCGTGGACAACGGACGATTTTGAGACAACGGGCCGTGAGTGTAACGCAGACGTGTCGATGCGGTCACGTCCGTATCGGTTCGCGTTGCATGAGCGATGTCACGCGCGGAGCGCTTGCTTCGTCACGCTGAATGATCGCGATAACACGGTGCGGCTCGGCGAAGCGTGGCCGGAGTCGAAGCGCGCGGTTCGCGACGTGCGTGCCCGGTCGAGCGATGCAAGGCGAGCGAAGCAAGCGGTGGCCGCGAGCCGCATCGTGAATCCATGCCGCGGCGGGTGAATGCGATTCACGACGCACGTGCTTGCCGTCGCTGCGTGTCACGTCAATCGTCCGTCGCCTGCGTTTCATGCGGCGCAACCCAGCCCGGCCCGGCCTCGGGCTGCACGTCGCGCGGGTCGAGCGGCTCGCCGCACGCGGAGCACACCGCAACGGCCTGCATCAGGTGGCCGCAGGTACGGTGGCGCAACTGCAGCGGCGGCCCATTGCCGTCGTCCTTCCAGCGGTCGCCCCAGGACATCAGCGCGAGCAGCGCGGGGTAGAGGTCGCGGCCTTTCTCGGTCAGCCGGTATTCGAAACGCGGCGGGCGCTCCTGATACGCGCGCTTGACGAGCACGCCGTCGTCGACGAGGCGCGCGAGCCGCTCGGCCAGCACGTGGCGGGTCAGTCCGAGCTGCGCCTGGAACGCGTCGAAGCGGCGGCAGCCGAGGAAGGCGCTGCGGAGGATCAGCATGGTCCAGCGATCGCCGAGCACGGCGAGCGTGCGCGCGACCGAACAGTTCAGCGAGCCGATGTCATCCCATTTCATGGTTGGGCCTCGTGGGTCGGTTCAGTGAAATAGCGGGTTCGATTATAGAACCGACTCTCGGTCGGAGCGGATCGTCACGTCGTTGACAGCGGGTTCGCTCTTGTGAATAATCAGTTCCGATTTGGAACTTACACGCGCGGCTACGCGCGTTCAATCAGGAGACAAACCGATGAATCCGCTTTCGATGTCCGGTCTCGAGCTGTTGCGTGCCGCTGTGTCGGGCGACATGCCGCTCGCGTCGATCTCCGAGACCATGCCGATGCGGCCGCTGGAGGTCGAGCCCGGCTACGTGAAGATGTCGGCGCGCGCCGACGGCCGGCACCTGAATCCGCTCGGTGGCGTGCATGGCGGGTTCGCGGCGACGGTGCTCGATTCGGTGACCGGCTGCGCGGTGCATTCGATGCTCGAAGCGGGCGTCGGCTATGGGACGGTCGACCTGCACGTGAAGATGCTGCGGCCGGTGCCGCGCGACGTCGAACTGATCGCGGAGGGGCGCGTGATCCATCTGTCGCGCTCGCTCGGCGTCTCCGAAGGCACGCTGAAGACGCCGGACGACAAGATCGTCGCGCACGCGTCGGCGACCTGCTTCATCCAGCGGCCGAAGTGACGTTCGAGCGTCGGGTCCGAAGGTCGGTTGTAAGCTCGTGCGGCGCCCGTCTGAAGCGAACGTTTCATTGTGATAGCGTTCCTGCTTTCCTCCACTGACGCGACAGGGACAGCATGGAATACCGCACACTTGGCGATTCGGGCATCGAAGTCAGCCTGATCGGTCTTGGCACGATGACTTGGGGCGAGCAGAACTCGGAGCGCGACGCGCACGCGCAGCTCGACTACGCGATTGCGCAGGGTGTCACGCTGATCGACGCCGCGGAGATGTATCCGGTGCCGCCGAAGCCCGAGACGCAGGGGCGCACCGAGCAGTACCTCGGCACCTGGCTCGCGCAGCACCGCGCGCTGCGCGACCGGATCGTGCTCGCGACGAAGATCGCCGGCCCGTCCCGTCAGCCGCACAACCCGCGTCACATTCGCGGCGAGGGCAACCAGTTCGACCGCAAGAACCTGACCGAGGCGCTCGACGGCAGCCTCAAGCGCCTGCAGACGGATTACATCGACCTCTACCAGCTCCACTGGCCGGACCGCAGCACGACGACCTTCGGGCGCCCCGCGTACCCGTGGATCGACGATGCGTATACGGTGCCGATCGAGGAGACGCTGGCGGTGCTCGCGGATTTCGTCAAGGCGGGCAAGGTGCGCGCGATCGGTGTGTCGAACGAGACGCCGTGGGGTGTCGCGCAGTACCAGCGCGCGGCCGAGCGGCTCGGGCTGCCGCGCATCGCCAGCATCCAGAACCCGTACAGCCTGCTGAACCGGACCTTCGAGAACGGCCTGTCGGAATTCACGCATCGCGACGGCATCGGCCTGCTCGCGTATTCGCCGCTCGCGTTCGGCTGGCTGTCCGGCAAGTACGAGCACGGCGCGCGTCCGGCCGGCGCGCGCATCACGCTGTTCGAGCGCTTCCAGCGCTACAGCAAGCCGCAGTCGATCGCGGCGACGTCGAGCTACGTCGCGCTCGCGAAACGGCACGGGCTGTCGCCCGCGCAGCTCGCGCTCGCCTTCGTCAACAGCCGGCCGTTCACGACCAGCACCCTCGTCGGCGCGACGTCGCTCGAGCAGTTGAAGGAGAACATCGGCAGCGTCGACGTGACGCTGTCCGACGAGATCCTGGCCGAGATCGACGTGCTGCACGAGCGCCAGCCGAACCCCGCGCCATAAGCGCGACGCACGGCCCGCGCGGCCCGCCGCGCGGGCGCAGCGTCATCGCATGCGCAGCCGCGTGCGCGCGACGAACAGCGCCGCGAGGCTCAGCATTGCGCACCCCATCAGGTAGAGCGCCGGCGACAGCCGGTTGCCGGTCGCGCTGATCAGCCACGTGATGACGAAGGGCGCGAAGCCGCCGAACAGCGTGACGCCCGTGTTGTAGCTCACCGCGAGGCCAGTCGCGCGCGTTTGCGACGGGAACAGCTCCGACATCAGCGCCGGCAGCGCGCCGCAGTACGTCGCCTTCAGCAGGCCGATCCAGACCAGCGCGGCGAGCATCGCCGCGAACGACGCGTGACGCGTGAGCCACGCGAACGTTGGCCAGACCGAGACGAGCATCAGCAGCGCCGCGGCCGTCATCACGCGGATCCGCCCGACGCGATCGGACCAGTGGCCGACGAGCGGCGTGACGAGTGTCAGCACGAAGCCGGTGGCCAGCGTCGCCGCGAAGCCGGTCGATGCGGGCAGGCCGAGCTGCTTGATCGCATAGGTCGGCATGTACAGCACCATGTAATTCACCGCGGTCGAGATCACGAGCACGCCGATCGAGAGCAGCAGGCGCGTCTTCTGGCCGGCGAACAGCTCGCGCACCGGCGCGTCCGAACGCGCTTGCGCGTGGAATTCGACGCCTTCGTCGACGTAGCGGCGAATGTACAGCCCGACCGGCCCGATCGCGAGCCCGAACAGGAACGGCACGCGCCAGCCCCAGCTTTCGAGCTGCGCGGGCGTCAGCGTGCTCGTCAGCAGCGCGCCGAAGCCCGACGCGAGTAGCGTCGCGAGGCCCTGGCTCGCGAACTGCCAGCTCGACATGAAGCCGCGGCGGTGCGGTGCGTGCTCGACGAGGAACGCGGTCGAGCTCGCGAATTCGCCGCCCGCGGAGAAGCCCTGCATCAGCCGCGACAACATGATCCCGAGCGGCGCGAGGATGCCGATCGACGCGTAGGTCGGCATCGCCGCGATCAGCAGCGTGCCGCCCATCATCATCGCGATCGACAGCAGCAGCGACGCCTTGCGGCCCGCGCGGTCCGCGTACGCGCCGAGCACGAAGCCGCCGATCGGCCGGATCAGGTACGACAGCCCGAACGTGCCGAGCGTGAGCAGCAGCGACGTCGCCTCGCTCGTCGCGGGAAAGAACAGCTTCGCGATCGTCACCGCGAAGAAGCCGTAGACGATCAGGTCGAACCATTCGAGTGCATTGCCGATCGACGCGGCGAGGATGATGCGGCGCATTTTCGCGGCGCTGGGGGAAGCGGCGTCCTGCGTGGTCAGGGTGGTGGTGTTCATCGTGTGAGCTGCCCGGTGGTGGGTTGGACGACTGGCGATGCTTGATGTTTCAGAAAGGCGGCGTCAGCGTTGCGCGCCGGCGGTGTCGAGTGCGTGGCGGCGAACGGGCGGCGCGGCATCGCCGAGATCCCAGAACAGGCCGGCCATCATCTGGAGTCCCTCACGTACGACGCCGGCCAGCAGGTGTTCGTCGGGCGCGTGCTGCGCGCAGGCCGGGTACGAATGCGGCACCCACAGCGTCGGCAGCCCGAGCGTGTCGGAGAACACTTCGTTCGGCAGCGTGCCGCCGAGATTCGGCAGGATCGCGGGCCTTTTGCCGGTCGTGCGCGCGAGCGATTCGACCGCCCAGCGCACCCACGGATCGTCGGGCGGCAGGCGCGTGGCCGGTGCGCCGCGCTCGACGTCGATCTCGACGTCCGCGAAGCCGTGCGCATCGAGATGCGCGCGCAGGTGCGCATGCAGCGCTTGCCAGTCGGTGCCGACGACGAAGCGCAGCTGGCAGTGCGCATACGCGACCGGCGGAATCGCATTGACCGGATGCTCGGGGTTGCCGGCCTTGAACGCGAGGATTTCGAGCGTATTCCAGCCGAACACGCGCTCGGCGGCGCTGAGGCCGGGCTCGCCCCAGCCCGCGTCGAGCGCCGGGTCGCCGGGGCCGCCGCCGACCGCGAGATCGGCGAGCGCGTCGCGCACGGCCGCCGGAATCGCCGGCGGACGCAGGCCCGCGACGCGAATCGCGCCGCGCGCGTCGACGAGGCTGGCGAGCGCATGCGCGAGCACGATCGCCGGGTTGCGCAGCAGTCCGCCCCAGTTGCCCGAATGATGCGCGCCGTCGCGCGCGCGCAGGCTCACCTTGAAATTGACCGCGCCGCGCGAGCCGAGGAATACGGTCGGCCGCTCGGCGGCGATGCGCGGCCCGTCGGACGCGATCAGCACGTCGGCCGCGAGCGCGTCGCGTTCGCGGCGGCACAGCGCGTCGAGGCCCGGCGAGCCGGTTTCCTCGCCCATCTCGATCAGCAGCTTCGCGTTGAAGCCGAGCCGGCCGCCGCGCGCGGCCAGCACGCTCGCCAGCGCGGCGAGGTTGATCGAATGCTGGCCCTTGTTGTCGGCGCTGCCGCGGCCGTACCAGCGCTCGCCGTCGGCGGTCAGCGTCCACGGCGACAGCGGCGCGCGCCATTGCGCGTCGTAGCCGCGCACGACGTCGCCGTGGCCATAGATCAGCACGGTCGGCAGCGCGTTGTCCTCGTGCCGCGACGCGAGCAGGAACGGCGCGCCGCCGTCGGCCGGGTTGTCGGCGAGGCGGGTGGCGAAGCCGAGGCGCGCGGCCTCGGGCGCGATCTCGTCGGTCAGGTACGCGCGCAGCGCGCCGGCGGTGCCACTTTCCTGGCTCTCGGTGCGCAGCGCGACGCGGCGGCTCAGGGTGGCGAAGAATGCGCCGGATTCGAACTGGTTCAGCGCGTGCTGGATGGCGGCGGTGCGGCTCAAGACGTGTCTCCTCGGGTTTCATGCAAAACGGTCGGGCGGCGGGCTGCGCGCGCAGGCGGCCCGAAGTGCGATCGATTCTAGGAAGCCGTTATTTTTGTCACAATGATCGAATTTCGAACCTTTCATTGCCGAAAAGGCAAAGCGAAATGGCCGGCTGCGGCCTTTGGGGGACTGAACGATGGCGGCTTTCCTGCACGGCCTCGCGCTGCGCTATTTCGTCGAAGTGGCGCGCACCGGCTCGCTCAGCGATGCGTCCGCGCGGCTGCACGTCGCGGTGTCAGCGGTCAGCCGGCAGATCGCGAAACTCGAGAGCGAGCTCGGCGCGCCGCTGTTCGAGCGGCGTCCGCGCGGGATGGCGCTGTCCGAGGCCGGCGAGCGGCTGCTGAGCTTCGCGCAGCGCAGCCTGCTCGAGGCGGAGCACGTGATGAAGGAGATCGGCGGCCTCGATGCGCTGCACGGCAGCCTGCTGAAGCTCGCGTGTTCGGAAGGCTTCGCGCGCGATTTCCTGCCGGGCGCGCTCGCGAGCTTCAAGGCGCGCCACCCGGGCGTCGATTTCTCGGTGTGGGTCGTGTCGCCGGCCGATGCGACGCGGCGGGTGCGCGACGGCGACGCGGATCTCGCGCTGACCTTCAGCCTCGCGCCGGAGAAGGGCGTGCGGGTCGAGCACACCGAGCGGGCGCCGATCTATGCGCTGGTGCGGCGCGATCATCCGCTGGCGGCGCACGACGCGGTGTCGCTCGCCGATGTCGCACGCTACCCGCACGTGCTGCCCGAGCCGGGCACCACCGTGCGCCAGCTGATCGACATCGCGTGCGCGCTCGACGGGCTGCTGCTCGAGCCCGAGCTGACGAGCAACAACACGGCGGCGATGTACCGCTACGCGCAGCATACGGGCGCGGTGATGTTCACGGGCCTGTTGTCGGTGCGCGACCGCTGCGACGCGGACGGCTTCGCCGTCGTGCGGCTGACGAACCCGCAACTCGGCGAGCGCAGCATCCAGGTGCAGACGATGGCGGGGCGCGATCTGCCGGCCTCGGTGCGTGCGTTCCGCGACCATCTGGTCGACGCGATCCGCGCGCCGCAGGACGCGCCGCACCCGGCGCGACGCCCGCGAGGCCGCCCCGTGAGATAATCCGCCGATCCACCTGTTTGCGCTCCTGCGGCTCGCCGAGCCGGGCCGCCTCCTTGACGCCAAATTGAAGAACCTGATTGTCACCCTCGATCGCGCCGGCGAGTTCGACGAGATCATCGACGTGCGCACGCCGCTCGAGTTCGCCGAGGACCACATCCCCGGCGCGCTGAACGCGCCCGTGCTCAGCAACGAAGAGCGCGTGCTCGTCGGTACGATGTATCGCCAAGTTTCGCCGTACGACGCGACGCGCGTCGGCGCGGCGATCGTCGCGCGCAACATCGCGCGCCACCTCGACACGACGTTCGCCGACCGGCCGCGCAACTGGCGTCCGCTGATCTACTGCTGGCGCGGCGGCAAGCGCTCGGGCTCGATGACGACCTGGTTCAACCTGATCGGCTGGCAGGCGCGCCAGCTCGACGGCGGCTACAAGGCGTACCGCCGCTCGGTCTGCGCGACGCTCGACACGCTGCCGACCCGATTCCGCTACATCGCGCTGGTCGGCCACACCGGCTGCGGCAAGACGCGCCTCTTGCAGGCGCTGCGCGACGTGGGCGCGCAGACGCTCGATCTCGAGGCGCTCGCGTGCCATCGCGGCTCGCTGCTCGGCGCGCTGCCGGGCGTGCCGCAACCGTCGCAGAAGGGGTTCGACTCGGGGCTCGTCGGCGCGCTCGAGCGTTTCGACCCGGCCCGGCCGGTGTTCGTCGAATCCGAGAGCCGCAAGATCGGGCTCGTGCAGCTGCCGCTCGCGCTGCTGGAGGCGTTCCACGCGGGGCCGTGGGTGCAGGTCGACGCGGCGCGCGACGAGCGCATCGCGTTCCTGCTCGACGATTACGGCCACCTGTTCGACGAACCGCTCGCGTTCAAGGCGCAACTCGCCCGGCTGATCGGCCTGCACAGCCGCGACGACGTCGCCCGCTGGAGTGGGCTGATCGATGCGGGCGCGCGTGCCGAATTGTTTGGCGAACTGATCGACCGGCATTACGATCCCGCGTATGCGCGGACGTTCCGTGCGAATTTCGGCAAGCCGGGCCGCGTGCTCACGTTCCATTTCCGGCCGAATGCGGCCGACGCGCGCGACCAGGCGAGCGCGCTGCTGGCCCAGCTCGCGCAGGCCGGCCTGCCGGCGACGGCCGCCGCTGCCATGCAATCCTCATCCGACGTTCAGACCAGACCATGACGACCACACGCACGCAACCCAGCCCGGCCCTCGGCTGGATGACCTTTCTGCTGATTGCAGTCGCGGGACTGTTCTACGTGAAATGGTTTCCGTATTACAACAAGGCGTTCGTCGCCGCCGAGCATCACACGATCGGCCAGTCGATCCTGATGGGCGCGTCGTCGGCGCCGCCCGAGCCGTCGCTGAAGGCCGCGCTCGACTACGCGTGGGCGTACGGCAAGGCGATCTGGCAGGCGATGGTGCTCGGCCTGCTGCTCGGCTCGGCGGTGCAGGCGCTGCTGCCCGCGCACTGGGTCGCGCGCGTGCTCGGCAAGACCGGGTTCGGCAGCGTCGCCGCGGGCGGCCTGCTGTCGCTGCCGGGGATGATGTGCACCTGCTGCGCGGCGCCCGTCGTCGCCGGCCTGCGCGAGCGGCATGCATCGCCGGGCGGCGCGGTGGCGTTCTGGCTCGGCAACACGGTGCTGAATCCGGCCGCGCTGGTGTTCATGGGCTTCGTGCTCGGCTGGCACTGGAGCGCGCTGCGGCTCGTGCTCGGCATCGCGATGGTGTTCGGGATCGGCTACCTGCTGAACCGCATCGCGCGCCCCGACGATCGCGGCATCGACGACACCCGGCTGGCGGCGCTGGCCGCCGAGCAGGCCGCGGCCGGCAACGCATTCGTGCGCTGGATCAAGATCCTCGCGCGGATGACCGTGCGGCTCGTGCCCGAATACCTCGTGCTCGTGCTGCTGCTCGGCGCGGCGCGCGCGTGGCTGTTTCCGCACATCGGCCCGGACATCGGCAACCATCTCGGCTGGATCGTCGCGTTCGCGATCGCCGGCACGCTGTTCGTGATTCCGACGGCGGGCGAGGTGCCGATCATCCAGGCGATGTTGTCGCTCGGCATGGGCGTCGGCCCGGCCGCCGCGCTGTTGCTGACGCTGCCGCCGATCAGCGTGCCGTCGCTCGCGATGCTCGCGCGCTCGTTCCCGCCGCGCGTGCTGGCGCTGGTCGCGGTGCTCGTCGTCGCGTTCGGCATCGCCAGCGGGCTGCTGGCGATCGCGCTGGGGTTCTAGCGGGCGGCAGACGGGCCGCAGCGGCAGGCGTGGCGCGCGTCCGGCGTTGCCATGCCCGGCCGCGCGGTGAGCGGCAGGCCCTCGGGAGCGCCGGCGGCGCGATGTGCGAGCCGGCGTGGGCAATCATCCTATTCATCCGGCGCCGCCGCTCCGTGCGGGCGGGGCCATTTACAAGAAGCAATCAGGAAATCGCATGACCCAACCCAAGATCCATCCTCGACTCGAAAAGGCGCTGACGCGCGGCGATCTCGCGATTCGCCAGGCCAATTCGGCGCGCGCGACCGCGGTGCTGTCGGCGCTCGGCATGATGATCATCGAGGCATCCGCGACGATCGGCGTCGAAGCCAGCATCGACATTCCGCAGGGCGACCGCATCTACGATCCGGTCAACGGCCTGTGGCCGCAGAAGATGCTCGTGTCGTTCGACGGCCCGATCGACGACGCGGATCCGGAAGAGCTGCGCTCGGTGTACCTGGTGGCCGACGATCCGGGCACCCAGTTCCGGGTCGAATGGCATCGCGCGGACGGCAAGCTCGGCCGTCAGGAAGGCGGCCCGCTCGCGACGGTCGCGTTCCTGACCGACGTCGAGATTCCGTGGAGCGACGAGGACGAGTGACGGCCGGCGCGCCGGGGGCCGCGCGAGCGGCTTCAGCGCATCATCCGCCGGCGGAACAGCCAGGCGGACAGCAGGAAGCTGCCGACCGCATAGGCCGCCAGCACCGCGATGTGCGTGGCGACGTGCGACGCCGGCCGGCCGAGCATCGCGGGCCGGATCAGTTCGACCGCGTGCGCGAGCGGCAACGCATGCGCGGCATGCTGCGCGATTTCCGGCAATTGCGTGAGCGGAAAGAACACGCCGGACAGCAGCAGCATCGGCGTCAGCACGAGCGTCTGATAAAACATGAAGAAATCGTATGACGGCGCGAGTGCGGTGACGACCATCGCGGCGCTCGCGAACGCGAGGCCCGCCAGCGCGATCACCGGCAGCGCGGCGAGCATCGACGGGAAGTGCGCATAGCCGAGCAGGCCCGCGACGATCATGATCGCGGCGCCCGACAGCAGCGCCTTGCTGGCCGCCCACACGATCTCGCCGAGCACGATGTCGCCGAGCGCGAGCGGCGTGTGCATGATTGCTTCCCAGGTGCGCTGTACGTGCATCCGCGAGAAGCCCGAATACATCGATTCGAAGCTCGCCGACATCATCACGCTCGAGCCGACCGTGCCGGCCGCGAGGAACGCGATGTACGACACGCCGTCGACGTGGCCGAGCATCAGGCCCAGGCCGAAGCCGAGGCCGAACAGGTAGATCATCGGATCGGCCAGATTGCCGAACAGCGACGCGACCGCGAGCTTGCGCCATACCAGATAGTTGCGCCGCCACACGGCGACCCAGTTGGTTGCATTCGCCGGCATCGCGATCGCGAAGCGCGATTCGCGCGGCGGCGCGGGCGTGGCGGAAGCGGAGTAGTTGCGTACGTCCATGGGCGCTCAATCCTGCATGTCGCGGCCGGTCAGCCGCAGGAACACATCCTCCAGATTGGCCGGGCGATGCAGATACCGCAATCCGGCGCGGCCCTTGAGCCGCGCATTGAGCGGATCGGGATCGCTCACGTAGCAGAACAGCGTCTCGCCGCTGATCTCGGTGCGCTCCGCGAACGCGGCCAGCTCGTCGCGCAGCGCGGCCGGGTCGGGGCCGTAGATCTCGATCACGTCGCAACCGATTTCCGACGCGATCAGCGCGTGCGGCGCGCCTTCGGCGATCTTGCGGCCTTCCTCGATCACGCACAGCCGGTCGCACAGGCGCTCGGCTTCCTCCATGAAGTGCGTGGTGATCAGGATCGTCTTGCCGCGCGCGAGCAGCGAGCGCAGCCGTTCCCACATCAGGTGCCGCGCCTGCGGGTCGAGGCCGGTCGTCGGTTCGTCGAGCACCAGCACGTCCGGATCGTTGACGAGCGCGCGCGCGAGCGTCAGCCGCCGCTTCATGCCGCCCGACAACTCGCTGACCTTCGCATCCGCCTTGTTCTCGAGCTTCGCGAACGCGAGCAGCGACGGCACGAGCGCGCGCGCGTCGTGCGCCGACACGCCGAAATAGCGGCTGAACACCAGCAGATTCTCGCGAACCGTGAAATCGGGATCGAGATTGTCGAATTGCGGCACGACGCCGACCCGCTGGCGCGCATGACGCGCGCGCGACGGCACCGGTTCGCCGCATAGCGAGATCGCGCCGGCGTCGGGGTAGGCGATGCCGAGCAGCATCTTCAGCGTCGTGGTCTTGCCGGCGCCGTTCGGCCCGAGCAGGCCGTAGCATTCGCCGGCGTGGACGCGGAACGACAGGCCGTTGACGACGAGCTTGTCGCCATAGCGCTTTTCGACGTCCTGGAAATCGATCGGAGCGACGGACATGGGCGAGTTGTCGTTGGAAGTCGGTGCGACCCGTGCGCGCGGCATCCGGTGTGCGAACGGACGCGCCGGACGGATGTCACACGCGTATTCGTCGAGCGTACGATATCGGCGCACCGCCTGCACGTGACGCACACGGGTGACACGAACGGGCCATTCTAGTGCATTGCCTGCGCAGCTTCAGGGCATGCACCGGCGTTACGCCGCATGCGCGCCTCGATCATGCACCGCATCATCGCGTATGGGCCCCACGGGGCGAATCAGCGTTTTCCATCCCTTGCGTCCTGAATTGCGGCGCACCATGATGGTTGCATAGGGTTCGTTGTCGCGAATGGGAGGTTTCATGGCTAGCTACAACAAGATTCTGCTCTGTTACGACGGCTCGCTCGAGGGGCGCAAGGCGTTGCGCTGCGGTGCCAATCTTGCGCTGGACCTGAAGGCCGAGACGCACCTGCTGTCCGTCGTCGACATGCGTTCGAGCATTGCACAAAGCGCCGGATTGTTGACCGACGTCGCGTGCGGCCGCTTCGAGGAAACCGCGCGCGAAATCCTGCAGGAAGGCGTGAACTGGCTGCGCGAACGCGGGCTACAGGCGGAAGGCCATTTCGCGTTCGGCTACCCGATCGACGAAATCGCGAATCTTGCGGCCGAGCTGAAGGTCGACCTGATCGTGGTCGGGCATCGGTGCCGCAGCGGGCTGTCCAGATGGTGGATGGGGTCGGGCAACACGCAGCTGCTCGATCGCGTGACCTGCAGCATCCTGGTGGCGTGCTCGTCGGCTGAGGAGCAGAAGGCCGAAATCGCCCGCGAACGCGAAGCAGCGGCGGCCAAGTAGTCGCGCAATCGCTGCAACAGCAGCAACAATCGAATGCGTGCCGGACCGGCACCGGCGCAAGCCGGGCGCCGGTCATGCGCGGCGCCGGTGCAATGCCGGTTCAGCCGTGCAGATCGATCGCGGACAACTTCCAGGCAAACAACCCGACGCGATGCAGGATCGCGGCATAGCGCGTGCCGTCGGCGCTGCGCGGGTAAGTCACGACAAACTCGTCGATGTTGCGGTATCCGGCGCGCGTTTGCCGCTGGCCGGGCGAGCCGGCTTGAACGGCGGTAGCGGGCGAGACGGGCGGTGGGGCCGATGCGTTGGCCGGTGCGCTGCCGCCGGCGGCGGCGCTTGCCGGATTCGCCGGATTCGCCGGCGTATCGCCCGGCGCATTGCTTGACGATTGCGCCGGCCACTCCGGTGGCCGCTCGCCCGGATTGCCACGCGGCGGCAAGCCGCTCATCAGGGCCGCGACACCTTCCGGGGTTGCATAGGCATCCACCAGCGGCCCGATCAACGCTGAACCGATCATCGCGCCGATCACGGCGAGCGGATTGTCCTGCCGTTTGGCGTCGATCCGGCGCATCAGCTCGCCGGTAACCTGTTGCTTCAGGCTGATGCGCAGCGCCGGGAAATCGACGTACGCGCTGATCGCCTGCGCATCGCGCGCATCGATCGCCGATTTCAGGCGACCGAGCGCGACATAGGGCGATGCGTAGGCGTAGCCGACCGTCGCGACGACGGTGACCGCCAGCGCGGCGATCAATATCGGCTTGAGCCGCCTCGAGCGGCCCGGCGCGCGGTTCATGGTGTCTCCGGTGCGGGAAGGGTCCGCAATCAGAGACTGCCTTGCGCGGCCGAATGTTCCTCGGCGATACAGCGATCGATCATCCGGCACACTGCATCGATCGTTCCGACCATGATCAGGCGCGAGCGGCCGTGATAGACCCGTACCGGCGCGCGGCGCGCGGGCTCCGCATGATTCAGGCCGGCGTTCAGCGATACCCGCGCGAATGCGGGCAGCGCCGACGGCAGCAGCGACGCCTGCCGTTCGACTGCTTCTTCTTGGCCGGTGGGCGCCGCGGCGGTCAGCGGCGCGCAGGGCGTGCGGCCGCGCAGATGACGCAGACGGCCGAATTGACGGAAAGGCAGCAGGCGGGCAAGGCGTTCCATGATGTTCTCCTGAGCGAGACGGATTTCAGAATTCGCCCGAGCGGATCAGCCCGACGGCGATGCCTTCCAGCGCGAATTCCGCGCTGCCGGCCTTGACGAAGATGTTTTCGTAATCCGGGTTCTCCGCGATCAGCTCGAGGCCGCCGGGGCGGCGCTTCAGGCGCTTGACCGTGACGTCG
The DNA here is from genome assembly GCF_004343775.1 of Burkholderia sp. SRS-46. GTDB lineage: Bacteria > Pseudomonadota > Gammaproteobacteria > Burkholderiales > Burkholderiaceae > Burkholderia. The sequence continues at coordinate 1,064,544 of NZ_PTXL01000001.1, forward strand.
TCGCCGAGACGCGCAACGATGATCTGGCCGTCCTTCGCTTCCGTGCGCTTCTGCACCGCGAGCAGGTCGCCGTCGAGGATGCCGGCGTCGCGCATCGACAGGCCGCGAACCTTCAGCAGGTAATCGGGCTTGCTGGAGAACAGCGCGGGATCGCACGCGAAATGCTGCGAGATGTGTTCCTGCGCAAGGATCGGGCTACCTGCCGCGACACGGCCGACGAGCGGCAGCGACAGCTGCATCAGGGCCGCGTGCGGCAGCGTGAACTGGTGCGGGACGTCGTCGACGCCAAGCAGGCGGATGCCGCGCGACGCGCCGGCCGCCAGCTCGATCACACCCTTGCGCGCCAGCGCACGCAGGTGCTCCTCGGCCGCGTTCGGCGAGCTGAAGCCCAGTTCGGCCGCGATCTCGGCGCGGGTGGGCGGGAAGCCGGAGCGCTCGATCGCGCGGCGGATCAAGTCGAATACTTGCTGCTGGCGGGCGGTGAGTTTGGTCATGGCTCAACTGTATGGATAGACAGTGAGCTGTATTTTTATACAGTACTTCGCGAATTTCAAGCGTTACTTGAGGTTCGTCGCGATCGCGCCGATTCCGTCGCGATGTCGCGACGTCCTGACACCGGTTCATCCGTTGCAACCGTCGGTCCAGTCTGCGTTAGCACTTTTGAGTATTAAAAAATGAGGAACGATTATTTTTAATCATGTAACCCGTTCGATAGACTGGCCCGCATATCGAAACACCGACAACATGACCGACAACACGGGAGAAGCACGAATGGTGAAGCGCAATACGGGACTGGCGGGCGGGGCGCGCCGCTTGATCGCAACCTTCGCGCTCGGCGCGGCCGCGGCACTGGGCATCGTCGCGCACGCACACGCGGATACGACCTTCCTGAACGTGTCGTACGACCCGACGCGCGAGCTGTATCAGGACTTCAACCAGGCGTTCGGCAAGGAGTGGAAGGCGAAGACGGGCGAGACCGCCAACTTCAAGCAGTCGCACGGCGGCTCGGGCGCGCAGGCGCGCTCGGTGCTCGACGGGCTGCAGGCGGATGTCGTGACGCTTGCGCTCGCGTACGACATCGACGCGCTCGCGAACAAGGGCCTCGTCAACAAGGACTGGCAGAAGCGCCTGCCGGACAACGCATCGCCGTACACGTCGACGATCGTGTTCCTGGTGCGCAAGGGCAACCCGAAGGGCATCAAGGACTGGGAAGACCTGACCAAGCCGGGCGTGTCGATCGTCACGCCGAACCCGAAGACCTCGGGCGGCGCGCGCTGGAACTACCTCGCCGCATGGGCGTACGCGGTGCACAAGCCGGGCGGCAACGAGCAGGGCGCGAAGGACTTCGTCACGAAGCTCTACAAGAATGCGGGCGTGCTCGATTCCGGCGCGCGCGGCGCGACCACGAGCTTCGTGCAGCGCGGCATTGGCGACGTGCTGATCGCATGGGAGAACGAGGCGTTCCTGTCGGTCAAGGAATTCGGCACCGACAAGTTCGAGATCGTCGTGCCGTCGGTCAGCATTCTCGCCGAGCCGCCGGTCGCGATCGTCGACAAGGTGGTCGACAAGAAGGGCACGCGCAAGCTCGCCGAGGCGTACCTGAACTACCTGTACAGCCCGCAGGGCCAGGAGATCGCGGCGCGCAACTACTACCGGCCACGCTCGAAGAACGTGCCGGCGGAGCTGACGAAGCAGTTCCCGAAGCTGAAGCTGTACACGGTCGACGACACGTTCGGCGGCTGGACGAATGCGCAGAAGACGCATTTCGCCGACGGCGGCGTGTTCGATTCGATCTACAAGCCGCAGTAACGACATAACGAGAGCGGCGCGACGGCCAAGCGCCGCACCCCCGGCGGGCCGCCGGCGCGATGCACCGCGCCGGCGTTCGCGTCGGACCCATGTGATTCGACCCAGCAAGAGCATCCGATGACGACGTACACCTTTCGCAAGCCGAGCGCGCTGCCCGGTTTCGGCGTGACGCTCGGCATCACGGTGGCCTATTTGAGCCTCGTGGTGCTGATCCCGCTCGCCGCCACGTTCCTGAAGACCGCGACGCTCTCGTGGGCGCAGTTCGTCGCGGCCGTCGCGTCGCCGCGCGTGCTCGCGTCGTACCGGCTGACCTTTACGGCCGCGCTCGGCGGCGCGCTGATCAACGCGGTGTTCGGCTTCCTCGTCGCGTGGGTGCTCGTGCGCTACACGTTCCCGTTCAAGCGCGTGATCGACGCGATCGTCGACCTGCCGTTCGCGCTGCCGACGTCGGTCGCCGGCATTTCGCTCGCGGCCGTCTATGCGACCAACGGCTGGATCGGCCAGTATCTCGCGCCGTTCGGCATCAAGATCGCGTTCACGCCGATCGGCGTGCTGGTCGCGCTGACCTTCATCGGCCTGCCGTTCGTCGTGCGCACCGTGCAGCCCGTGCTCGAGGATTTCGAGCGCGAGCAGGAAGAGGCTGCCGCGTGCCTCGGCGCGTCGCGCTGGCTGACGTTCCGCCGCGTCGTGCTGCCGGCCGTGCTGCCTGCGCTGCTGACGGGCTTCGCGCTCGCGTTCGCGCGTGCGCTCGGCGAATACGGCTCGGTGATCTTCATCGCGGGCAACGTGCCGATGAAATCCGAGATCACGTCGCTGCTGATCATCACGAAGCTCGAGCAGTACGACTATGCGGGCGCGACCGCGCTCGCGGTCGTGATGCTGGTGGTGTCGTTCGCGATGCTGCTCCTGATCAACGCGCTGCAGTGGTATCTGCAGCGCCGCACGAGCAAGGGCGCGAGCGGCCCCGCGCCTGCGGTCGCCACCATCGCCGCCACCGCAGGAGGCCAGCAATGAGCCAGGAGGCCACCGCCGTGCTGAAAACCCCGTCTTCCGACACGCGCCCGCGCGCCGTGCAGCGGCCCGACCCCGTCAGCGAGCCGCGCGCGGTGCGCTGGCTGCTGATCGGCATCGCGCTCGTGTTCCTCGGCTTGTTCCTCGTCGTGCCGCTCGCCGCGGTGTTCTTCGAGGCGCTGAGGAAAGGCGTCGGCTTCTACGTCGAATCACTCGCCGATCCGGACGCCTGGTCGGCGATCAAGCTGACGCTGACCGTCGCCGTGATCGCCGTGCCGCTCAATCTCGTGTTCGGCGTATGCGCGTCGTGGGCGATCGCGAAGTTCGAGTTCCGCGGCAAGGCGCTGCTGACGACGCTGATCGACCTGCCGTTCTCGGTGTCGCCGGTGATCTCGGGCCTCATCTACGTGCTGCTGTTCGGCGCGCAGGGCTGGCTCGGGCCGTGGCTGCAGGCGCACGACGTGCAGATCATCTTCGCGGTGCCGGGCATCGTGCTCGCGACGATCTTCGTCACGTTTCCGTTCGTCGCGCGCGAGCTGATTCCGCTGATGCAGGCGCAGGGCAGTGACGAGGAGGAGGCCGCGCGCGTGCTCGGCGCATCCGGCTGGCAAATCTTCCGTCGCGTGACGCTGCCGAACGTGAAGTGGGGCCTGCTGTACGGCGTGATCCTGTGCAATGCGCGCGCAATGGGCGAGTTCGGCGCGGTGTCGGTCGTGTCGGGCCACATCCGCGGGCAGACCGACACGATGCCGCTGCACGTCGAGATCCTGTACAACGAGTACAACTTCGCGGCCGCGTTCGCGGTGGCGTCGGTGCTCGCGCTGCTCGCGCTCGTCACGCTCGCGCTGAAGCTCCTCGCGGAACGCCATCTCGCCGACGCGCTCGCCGGCGCGCGCGACGCCGCCGCCGTGCCGGCCCACGCGGGCCCCGCCACCGTCAATTCGTCGAATTCGTAAAGAGGCAACATCATGGGCATCACCGTACGTCATCTTCAGAAGCGCTTCGGCGATTTCACGGCGCTCGACAACGTCTCGCTCGACTTTCCGCCGGGCGAGCTGGTCGCGCTGCTCGGGCCGTCCGGCTGCGGCAAGACCACGCTGCTGCGCGTGATCGCGGGCCTCGAGCACGCGGACGCGGGGCAGGTCGTGCTGCAGGGCCAGGATGTCGCGTCGGTCGGCGCGCGCGAGCGCCAGGTCGGCTTCGTGTTCCAGCACTACGCGCTGTTCCGCCACATGACCGTGTTCGAGAACGTCGCGTTCGGGCTGCGCGTGAAGCCGCGCCGCGAACGGCCGTCGGAGGCCGTGATCCGCGAGAAGGTGCACGAGCTGCTGAAGCTCGTGCAGCTCGACTGGCTCGCGCAGCGCTATCCTTCCGAGCTGTCGGGCGGCCAGCGGCAGCGCATCGCGCTCGCCCGCGCGCTCGCGGTCGAGCCGAAGGTGCTGCTGCTCGACGAGCCGTTCGGCGCGCTCGACGCGAAGGTCCGCAAGGAACTGCGCGGCTGGCTGCGGCGCCTGCACGACGACCTGCACATCTCGACGATCTTCGTCACGCACGACCAGGAGGAAGCGCTCGAGGTCGCGGATCGCATCGTCGTGCTGAACCACGGCCGCGTCGAGCAGGTCGGCAGCCCGCAGGACGTCTACGACCATCCGCAGAGCGCGTTCGTCTACGAGTTCCTCGGCGCGGCGAACCGGCTGCCGGGCACGGTCGCGGCACGCGGCTTCGTCGCCGAGGGCGCGGCCGCGCCGATCGAGGTCGATGCCGATTTCGCCGGGCCGGCGCATGCGTACGTGCGGCCGCACGACCTGCAGCTGTGGCCGACGGGGGAAGGGCGCGCGGATGGCATCGCGGTGGACGTGCGCCGCGTCGTGCCGCTCGGCGGCTCGGTGCGCGTCGAGCTCGAGGCGCGCGCCGGCGGCGCGCTCGAGGCGGAGCTCGATCGCGATGCATGGCGTGCGCTCGCGCTGCAGGTCGGCGACGGCGCGACGGCCGTGCCGCGCGCGGTGCGCGTGTTTCCGGCGCGCTGACGGCCGGGCGCGGGGCAGGGGCGGGCAATGGTTTCGAAGCAACGATCCAACACCAGACAAAAGACAGCCTAAGAGGCATACCCATGAACTTTCAGCAACTGCGCTTCGTGCGCGAGGCCGTGCGCCAGAACATGAACCTGACGGAAGTCGCGAACGTGCTGTACACGTCGCAGTCGGGCGTGTCGAAGCAGATCAAGGACCTGGAGGACGAGCTGGGCGTCGACATCTTCATCCGGCGCGGCAAGCGGCTGACCGGGCTCACCGAGCCCGGCAAGGCCGTGCACCAGCTGATCGAGCGGATGCTGCTCGACGCGGAGAACCTGCGCCGCGTCGCGCGCCAGTTCGCCGACCAGGACAGCGGCCACCTGGTCGTCGCGACCACCCACACGCAGGCGCGCTACGCGCTGCCGAAGGTGATCCGGCAGTTCACCGAAGTATTTCCGAAGGTGCATCTCGCGCTGCGCCAGGGCAGCCCGCAGCAGATCGCGCAGATGATCCTGAACGGCGAGGCCGACCTCGGCATCTCGACCGAGGCGCTCGACCGCTACCCGGACATCGTCACGTTCCCATGCTACTCGTGGCACCACACGGTGGTGGTGCCGAAGGGCCATCCGCTCGTCGGCCGCGAGAACCTGTCGCTCGACGACATCGCCGAGTATCCGATCATCACCTACGACCAGGATTTCACCGGCCGCTCGCACATCGACCAGGCGTTCGCGCAGGCGGGCGCGGTGCCGGACGTCGTGCTGACCGCGATCGACGCGGACGTGATCAAGACCTACGTGGAGCTCGGCATGGGCATCGGCGTCGTCGCGGCGATGGCGTACGACCCGCAGCGCGACACGGGGCTCGTCGCGCTCGACACGCAGCACCTGTTCGAGGCGAGCACGACGCGGGTCGGCCTGCGCAAGGGCGCGTTCCTGCGCGCGTATGCGTACCGGCTGATCGAGATGTTCGCGCCGCACCTGAGCGAAGCCGAAATCGCCGTGCAGTTGCGCGAAGCCGTCTGACAATTCGCTTTCGGGGCGCCGCGTGCGGCGCCCCGAAGCGGCGCGCCATCGCGCCCGCCGTTCGTCACGCCCTCGCGCGCGTCTGCTCCGAATAAACCCTTAAATATTGATCAGACGGGTTGCGCACCGGCGAGAAACGGTCCAGCATACCTCTCACTCCGCCGGCGTCCTGCCGGCGGTCGCGTATCAACGCACAGCCCGCGCCCGGCAGCCGGCCGTCTGCCTCGCATCCCTTCCGCGGTACCGAACGCATCGATGGCCATGGTCCGGGACGTGTGGCGCAAACGTTTGCTCACATTAAAACAACAACCGGCCCCACGGGGCCAGTCGCCAGGAGATTGGGTATGAATGTTCACTTTCGCCGTCGCTTCCTGACCGCCGCGCTCGCGGCCGTCGCGTTCGCCGCCGTTCCGGGCGCGCACGCGCAGTCGTCCGGCAAGCCGAAGGTCGCGCTCGTGATGAAGTCGCTCGCCAACGAGTTCTTCCTGACGATGGAAACCGGCGCGAAGGAATACCAGAAGCACAACGCCGCCCAGTTCGACCTCGTCACCAACGGCATCAAGGACGAGACCGACACTGCGAACCAGATCCGCATCGTCGAGCAGATGATCGTGTCGAAGGTCGATGCGATCGTGCTTGCGCCGGCCGATTCGAAGGCGCTCGTGCCGGTCGTGAAGAAGGCGGTCGACGCCGGCATCATCGTCGTCAACATCGACAACCGGCTCGATCCGGACGTGCTGAAGTCGAAGCACCTGAACGTGCCGTTCGTCGGCCCCGACAACCGCAAGGGCGCGCGCAAGATCGGCGACTTCCTCGCGAAGAAGCTGAAGGCGGGCGACCAGGTCGGGGTCGTCGAGGGCGTGTCGACGACGACCAACGCGCAGCAGCGCACGGCCGGCTTCCAGGACGCGATGAAGGCGGGCGGCATGAAGGCCGTGTCGGTGCAGTCGGGCGAATGGGAAATCGACAAGGGCAACGCGGTGGCCGCCGCGATGCTCAACGAGTACCCGAACCTGAAGGCGCTGCTGTGCGGCAACGACAACATGGCGATCGGCGCGGTGTCCGCGGTGCGCGCGGCCGGCAAGCAGGGCAAGGTCTACGTGGTCGGCTACGACAACATCAACGCGATCAAGCCGATGCTGAAGGACGGCCGCGTGCTCGCGACCGCCGACCAGTACGCGGCGAAGCAGGCGGTGTTCGGCATCGACACGGCGCTCAAGGCGATCGCCGAGCATCGCAAGCAGGCCGACATGTCGGGCGTGATCGAGACGCCGGTGGAGCTCGTCACGAAGTAACGCCGCCCGCGGATGCGGCGCGCCGCCCTCAAGAATCCGGTGCGGCGGCCGTTATCCGGGGTGAGCGCGATCACGGCCACTGCGTGCCCCTTGTGAGCGTCAACCCCGCGCGCCGCTCGCCGCGCGCGGCCGCAACCAGGATCGCGATGGACCCAACCTTCCAACCTTCCCGTTCAGCCAGCGCCGTGCTGACCGTCTCCGGCATCGGCAAGACCTATGCCGAGCCGGTGCTCGCGGACGTGTCGCTGACGCTCGCGCCCGGCGAGGCGCTGGCGCTGACGGGCGAGAACGGCGCGGGCAAGAGCACGCTGTCGAAGATCGTCGGCGGGCTCGTCGAGCCGAGCGCCGGCGCGATGCAGCTCGGCGGGCGCGCGTATGCGCCGGCGAGCCGCACGCAGGCCGAGGCGCTGGGCGTGCGGATGGTGATGCAGGAGCTGAACCTGCTGCCGACGCTGTCGGTTGCCGAGAACCTGTTCCTGAACCGCCTGCCGCGCCGCTTCGGCATCATCGATCGCCAGCGGCTGCGCGACGACGCGCGCGCCGCGATGGCGCAGGTGGGGCTCGACGCGGTCGACCCCGATACGCCGGTCGGCGCGCTCGGGATCGGCCACCAGCAGATGGTCGAGATCGCGCGCAACCTGATCGGCGACTGCCGCGTGCTGATCCTCGACGAGCCCACTGCGATGCTGACCGCGCGCGAAGTCGCGCTGCTGTTCGAGCAGATCGACCGGCTCAAGGCGCGCGGCGTCGCGATCGTCTACATCTCGCACCGGCTCGAGGAACTCGCGCGGGTCGCCGAGCGTGTCGCGGTGCTGCGCGACGGCCGGCTCGTGCATCTCGGCGACATGGCCGCGACGACGACCGAGCGCCTCGTCACGCTGATGGTCGGGCGCGAGATCGGCGAGCACATCGACCTCGGCGAACGCCATATCGGCGCGCCGCGGCTCGTCGTGTCGGGGATGACGCGCGAGCCGGCGGTGCGCGACGTGTCGCTCGAGGTGCGCGCCGGCGAAATCTTCGGCATCTCCGGGCTGATCGGCGCGGGGCGTACCGAGCTGCTGCGGCTGATCTACGGCGCGGATGCGCCGGACGCCGGGATGATCGCGGTCGGCGAGCCGCTGCAGCCGGCGCAGATCCGCTCGCCGGTCGATGCGGTGCGGCACGGCATCGCGCTGATCACGGAGGACCGCAAGGGCGAGGGCCTGCTGCTGTCGCAGTCGGTCACGGCGAACGTATCGCTCGGCCAGCTCGACCGGCTCGCGCGGGCGGGCGTCGTCGACGGCGCCCGCGAGGCGGCGCTCGCCGAGCGCCAGATCGACGCGCTGCACATCCGCACGCACGGCGCGTCGCAGCCGGTCGGCGAACTGTCGGGCGGCAACCAGCAGAAGGTCGTGATCGGCCGCTGGCTCGCGCGCGACATGGGCGTGCTGCTGTTCGACGAGCCGACGCGCGGGATCGACGTCGGCGCCAAGTTCGAGATCTACACGCTGATGGGCGCGCTCGCGCGGGAAGGCCGCGCGCTCGTCGTCGTGTCGAGCGACCTGCGCGAGCTGATGCTGATCTGCGACCGGATCGGCGTGATGTCGGCCGGCCGCATGACCGCCGTGTTCGAGCGCGGCAACTGGACCCAGGACGCGCTGCTGGCCGCGGCGTTCGCCGGCTTCGGCCGCGACGAGGCCGCGCGCGATCCGGCTGCCGGACGTGTGCAGGACACCGCGCCCGGCGTCGAGAAGACCACAGGACGATCGAGATGACCCAGCCTCCCGCCACCCCGACCGAAACGCCCGCCCAGCCGGCGGCCGGACGCCGCGCGCGCACGCTGTCCGGCACGCGGCTCGGCGTGTCGAACTACCTCGGGCTCGCCGGCGCGCTCGTCGCGATGATCGCACTGTTCTCGACGCTGAGCGCCCATTTCCTGACCTACGACACGTTCAGCACGATCGCGAACCAGATTCCCGATCTCGTCGTGATGTCGGTCGGGATGACCTTCGTGCTGATCATCGCGGGCATCGACCTGTCGGTCGGCTCGGTGCTCGCGCTGGCCGCGTCGATGGTCAGCGTCGCCGCGCTCAAGTGGCAGTGGGGACCGCTGCCGTCCGCGCTGATCGGCATCGCGGTCGCGACCGCGACCGGCGCGCTGACGGGCGCGGTCACGGTCGGCTGGCGGATTCCGTCGTTCATCGTGTCGCTCGGCGTGCTGGAAGCCGCGCGCGGCCTCGCATACCAGCTGACGAATTCGCGCACCGCGTATATCGGCGATGCGTTCGACTTCCTGTCGAACCCGATCGCGGTCGGCATTTCGCCGGCGTTCCTGATCGCCGTGCTGGTGATGATCGTCGCGCAGTTCGTGCTGACGCGCACCGTGTTCGGCCGCTACCTCGTCGGGATCGGCACGAACGAAGAAGCCGTCCGGCTTGCGGGGGTTAACCCGAGGCCGTATAAAATCCTCGTGTTCGCGCTGATGGGCGCGCTTGCCGGGCTGGCGTCGCTGTTCCAGATCTCGCGTCTCGAGGCGGCGGATCCGAACGCCGGCAGCGGGCTCGAGCTGCAGGTGATCGCGGCGGTGGTGATCGGCGGCACGAGCCTGATGGGCGGGCGCGGCTCCGTGATCAGCACGTTCTTCGGCGTGTTGATCATCTCGGTGCTGGCCGCGGGGCTCGCGCAGATCGGCGCGAACGAGCCGACCAAGCGGATCATTACCGGGGCGGTGATCGTAGTGGCGGTCGTGCTCGACACGTATCGCAGCCGGCGCACACGCGCACGGTAAGAACAACAGAACAGACCAGAGAGAAACGGGAAATGGCGACGATCAAGGATGTTGCAGCCATGGCGGGCGTGTCGTTTACGACGGTATCGCACGTCGTGAACAATTCGCGGCCTGTGTCCGCGGACGTACGCGCCAAGGTCGAAGGGGCGATTCGCGAGCTGAACTACGTGCCGTCGGCCGTGGCGCGCTCGCTGAAGGCGCGCGCGACGGCCACCATTGGGCTTGTCGTTCCGAACAGCACGAATCCGTATTTCGCCGAGCTCGCGCGCGGCATCGAGGATCAGTGCGCGGCGAACGGCTATTGCGTGTTCTTCTGCAACTCGGACGACGATCCGGTCAAGCAGCGCAACTACCTGCGCGTGCTGCAGGAAAAGCGCATCGACGGGCTGATCGTCGCGTCGGCCGGCGACGACGCGGTGCTCGCGCAGACGCTCGCCGACGCGCATGCGCCGCTCGTCGTCGTCGACCGCAATATCGAGGGGCTGGCCGCCGATCTCGTGCAGATCGACCACGAGCGCGGCGCCTATCTGGCGACCCGCCACCTGCTCGAGCTGGGCCACGCGAAGATCGGCTGCATCACCGGGCCGACGGACACGGCCGTGAGCGCGATGCGCGTGCACGGCTTCATCCGCGCGATGGCCGAGCGCACGATCGACATCGTGCCGGGCGCGATCGCGGAAAGCGACTTCTCGTGCCTCGGCGGCTATCACGCGGCGTCGCGGCTGTTCGAATCGGTGCGGCCGAGCGCGATCTTCGCCGGCAACGACCTGATGGGCGTCGGCGCGCTGCGCGCGGCGGCCGAGCGCGGCATCCGCGTGCCGGACGACTGCTCGATCATCGGCTTCGACGACATCGAGTTCTCGCGCTACACGTATCCGGCGCTGTCGACGGTCGGCCAGTCGGTACGCGCGCTCGGCGAGATGGCCGCGCAGACGCTGATCGAGCGGATCGGCGGCGGCGCGACCGCCGCGCCGAGCCGCCGGCGCGTCGTGTCGCCGCGCCTCGTGCTGCGCGAATCGACCGCCATCTATCGCGAGCCGGCGCCGGCCGGCGGCCGCGCATGACGGCGCACGCCACCACGGGCGGGGCGCCGCGCGCCGGCCGTGTGACCGTCGTCGGCAGCCTCAACATGGATCTCGTCGTGCGCGCGCCGCGGCTGCCGCTGCCGGGCGAGACGCTCGCGGGCCACGCGTTCGCGCAGGCCGCGGGCGGCAAGGGCGGCAACCAGGCGGTCGCCGCCGCGCGGCTCGGCGCGCAGGTCGCGATGATCGGTTGCGTCGGCGCGGATGCGCACGGCGCCGCGCTGCGCGCGGGCCTCGAAGCCGAAGGGATCGACTGCGCGGGCCTCGCGACCCACGCGGCCGCGTCGACGGGCGTCGCGTTGATCGTCGTCGACGACGCGAGCCAGAACGCGATCGTGATCGTCGCGGGCGGCAACGGCGAGGTGACGCCGGACACGATTGCCCGCCACGACGCGGCCATCGCCGCGGCCGACGTGCTGATCTGCCAGCTCGAGACGCCGCCGGACGCGGTGTTCGCGGCGCTCGCCGCCGGGCGGCGGCTCGGCCGCACGGTCGTGCTCAATCCGGCGCCGGCCGTCGCGCCGCTGCCGGCCGGCTGGCTGCCGCTCGTCGATTACCTGATTCCGAACGAGGTCGAGGCGGCGGCGCTGACGGGCCTGCCGATCCGCGACCCGGCCGACGCCGAGGCCGCCGCGCGCGCGCTGCAGGCGGGCGGCGCGGGCAACGTGCTGGTCACGCTCGGCGCGCGCGGCGTGCTGGCGCTGACGGCGGACGGCGCGGCGCGCCACTATCCGGCGCCCACGGTGCAGGCGGTCGACACGACGGCCGCCGGCGACACCTTCATCGGCGGCTTCGCCGCACGCCTCGCGGCCGGCGCCGACGTCGACACGGCGATCCGCTTCGCGCAGCGCGCGGCGGCGCTTTCCGTGACGCGCGCCGGCGCACAGCCGTCGATTCCGACGCTTCCCGAACTCGCGGACTGACCCGTCGTCCCGGCCGGTGATGGCGGCCGATGCTCGGGGAATGTTTCGTCGCATGCAATCAGCGGCCGGTGCGCAGCCGTCGATATCAACGCGCGCCTGACCCGCGGACGATTCCTTCGCCGTGGTCGATAGTTGCGGTAAGTGCGCGCGGAATGTTTCGTCACATGCAATCAACAGACGAATAATGCATAAATTTGCCAAAAAAACCATCAAGTCGCGCCGATTATTGTCGTAAATGCGTCGTGTGAAGCGAACGCTTCTGGGCGACGGGCCTGGCCCGTCAACGACGACGCAAGACAGGAAAAGCGATGGTGTTTAGAGACCTGACGATTCGTGCCCGCATCGGGCTGGCGATGGCGATTCTGGCGGGGCTGCTGTGCACGCTCGGCGTACTGGGGCTGGTCGGCATGGGCCGCGCGAACGACGCGACCCAGGACATATTCACGAATCAGATGCCGAGCGCGGTCGACGTCTCGGTCGCGGAACTGTTCGCCGCGCGCGAGCGTCTTGCGCTCGATCGCGCCGCGTTGCTGGTCGGCACGCCGGACTCGACCGAGGCGGTCACGCGCAGCCGCAAGATGCGCGAGCAGTCGGACGTGTGGTGGCAGAAGTACTTGGCCCTGCCGCGCGACGCCGAAGAAGACAGGCTCGCGCAGGACGTCGCCGCGAAGCGCCAGGTGCTGCAGCGCGGGTTCGACACGTTCGCGACGACCGTCGCGTCGAACGACCATGAGCGGATCGGCGAAGGCGCGAAGCAGCTCCAGGTGCTCTTCAACGACCTCGCGATGTCGGGCGAGGCGCTGCGCAACTTCCAGTTCACCAGCGGGCAGGCCAACTACAACCACGCGCAGTCGGTCTACTCGATGTTCCGCATCGTGTCGATCGTCGCGCTCATCGGCGGGCTGGCCGCCGCGCTGACGGCCTTCATCGCGTTGAGCCGCGCGATCGGCCGCCCGCTCGCCGACGCGCTCGCGCATTTCGATGCGATCGCCGCGGGCGACCTGCGCCGCCGGATCGAGGTGCGCAGCCGCGACGAAATGGGCCAGCTGCTGGAAGGGCTCGCGAAGATGCAGCACGGGCTCGTCGAGACCGTCAGCACGGTGCGGGGCGGCAGTGAATCGATTGCGACCGCGGCGAAGCAGATCGCGGCCGGCAACATCGACCTGTCGTCGCGTACCGAGGAACAGGCGTCGGCGCTGCAGGAAACCGCGTCGAGCATGGAGCAGCTCACCGGCACCGTGAAACAGAACGCGGACAATGCACGCCAGGCGAGCGCGCTTGCCGCGAATGCGTCGGAGATCGCGAACAAGGGCAACTCCGTCGTCGGGCAGGTGGTTGGCACGATGGGCGAGATCAACCAGAGCTCGGCGAAGATCGCGGACATCATCGCGATCATCGAAGGGATCGCGTTCCAGACCAACATTCTTGCGCTGAATGCGGCGGTCGAGGCCGCGCGCGCCGGCGAGGAAGGCCGTGGCTTCGCGGTGGTCGCGGGCGAGGTGCGCAGCCTCGCACAGCGCTCGTCGGCGGCCGCCAAGGAAATCAAGACGCTGATCGACGCGTCGGTCGAGCGCATTCGCTCCGGCTCGACGCTCGTCGACGAGGCCGGCAGCACGATGACGGAAGTGATCGCGGCCGTGCAGCGCGTGACCGACATCATGGGCGAGATCGCGGCCGCCTCCGAGGAGCAGAGCGGCGGCATCGACCAGGTCGCGCGCGCGGTCGCGCAGATGGACGAGGTCACGCAGCAGAACGCGGCGCTCGTCGAGGAAGCCGCCGCGGCTGCGCAGTCGCTCGACGAGCAGGCCGCGCGCCTGCGCGAGACGGTCTCGGTGTTCCAGCTCGACGAAGGTGCGGCGCAGCGGCGTGCAGCGGCCGAATCGGTTGCCGTGCGCGCGCGGCGCGCGTGCAGCCCGCGCCGGCGGCCGCCGTGCGCAACAGCCACGACGCACCCGCGCGCGCGCGAGCGTCGCGCCGCCGGCCCGCAAGCCGGCGGCCGCGGCGCAACCGGCGGCACCGGCGCTGGCCGGATCCGGCAACGACACGGAAACCTTCTGATTCACCGCGCCGCGGCGTGCGCCGCGCATCCTCCCATTTGCATGACCACGAACGCCCGCTTGCCAAGCGGGCGTTTTTGCAACCGCGGCCGGCGCGCGAGGTTGGCACACGCGACGGATGCGGTGTCGATGAGGTCGCGCGGACGCACAAGGATGGATTCACACATCCGTCATACGGGTATCTCCGTAAGGGTCATGCGAGAAAAAATTTTGTAACGGCGGGCTGTGCCTGTCGTCCGAAACGCAGGCTCGCGCGTATAGGGAAGAAGGGGAGATGGCGAGCATTTCACGAAGGCCGGCACGTCCAACGCACCAGACGTTCCGGTGCTCGACGAGACAGGACGGATGCTGTTTCGGCGACTCGGGGCATCGATTGTAGAGCGACGAAAAAGCTTGTCCTAGTCGTGTGTTGCCCGAGGTGAAGTTCAGACAATGAGTTCGTGAAAAAAAATAAGAAAGGGTTTAGGATGAATTCGAACGCGCTTGCTTCTGCGCAGTCACACGAAGGCAGGCACGTCTTCAGACAAAGCGAGGGAGGTAGCATGGATATTTACAGCAGCTTCGCGAACCGCTTCGAAAAAACGCGAGAGGAGGAACTCTCGCTGGAGGAGTATCTCGCGCTCTGCAAGAACGATCCATCCGCATATGCTACGGCCGGCGAACGCATGCTGGCTGCGATCGGGGAACCAGAACAAATCGATACCCGCAACGAGCCGCGCCTGTCGCGGATCTTTGCGAACAAGGTCATCAAGGTGTATCCCGCGTTCCGTGAGTTCTACGGAATGGAGGAAGTGATCGAGCAGGTGGTCGCGTATTTCCGCCACGCTGCGCAAGGGCTCGAAGAGAAGAAGCAGATCCTCTATCTGCTCGGCCCGGTGGGCGGCGGCAAGTCGTCGATCGCCGAGCGTCTCAAGCAACTGATGGAACGCGTGCCGTTCTATTCGCTGAAGGGTTCGCCCGTCAACGAATCGCCGCTCGGGCTGTTCGACTACGACGAGGACGGGCCGATACTCGAAGAGCAGTACGGCATTCCGCGCCGCTACCTGAAGACGATCCTCAGCCCGTGGGCCGTCAAGCGCCTGCACGAATTCAACGGCGACATCCGCCAGTTCCGCGTCGTGCGCCGCTATCCGTCGATCCTGCGGCAGGTCGGCATCGCGAAGACCGAGCCGGGCGACGAGAACAACCAGGACATCTCGTCGCTCGTCGGCAAGGTCGACATCCGCAAGCTCGAGCAGTACGCGCAGGACGATGCCGATGCGTACAGCTACTCCGGCGGCCTGTGCCTCGCGAACCAGGGCCTGCTCGAGTTCGTCGAAATGTTCAAGGCGCCGATCAAGGTGCTGCACCCGCTGCTGACCGCGACGCAGGAAGGCAACTTCAAGGGCACCGAGGGCTTCGGCGCGATTCCGTTCGACGGGATCATCCTCGCGCACTCGAACGAGTCGGAGTGGAAGGCGTTCAAGAACAACCGCAACAACGAAGCACTGCTCGACCGGATCTTCGTCGTGAAGGTGCCGTACTGCCTGCGCGTGTCCGAGGAGATCAAGATCTACGAGAAGCTGATCCGCAACTCGTCGCTGGCCGAAGCCGTGTGCGCGCCGGGCACGCTGAAGATGATGTCGCAGTTCTCGGTGCTGTCGCGGCTGCACGAGCCGGAAAACTCGAGCCTGTTCTCGAAGATGCAGGTGTACGACGGCGAGAACCTGAAGGACACCGACCCGAAGGCGAAGTCGTACCAGGAGTATCGCGACTACGCGGGCGTCGACGAGGGCATGACGGGCGTATCGACGCGCTTCGCGTTCAAGATCCTGTCGCGTGTGTTCAACTTCGATTCGACCGAAGTCGCGGCGAACCCGGTGCACCTGATGTACGTGCTCGAACAGCAGATCGAGCGCGAGCAGTTCCCGCCGGAAACCGAGCAGAAGTACCTGTCGTTCGTGAAGGACGTGCTCGCGTCGCGCTACGCGGAATTCATCGGCAAGGAGATCCAGACGGCCTACCTCGAGTCGTATTCGGAATATGGCCAGAACATCTTCGATCGCTACGTCACGTACGCGGACTTCTGGATCCAGGATCAGGAATTCCGCGATCACGATACGGGCGAGAGCTTCGATCGCGCCGCGCTGAACGCGGAACTGGAGAAGATCGAGAAGCCGGCGGGCATCAGCAATCCGAAGGATTTCCGCAACGAGATCGTGAACTTCGTGTTGCGGGCGCGGGCCGCGAACGCCGGCAAGAACCCGGTGTGGACGAGCTACGAGAAGCTGCGCGTCGTGATCGAGAAGAAGATGTTCTCGAACACCGAGGAACTGCTGCCGGTCATTTCGTTCAACGCGAAGGGCTCGGCGGAAGAGCAACGCAAACATGAGGACTTTGTGAACCGGATGGTCGCGAAGGGCTATACACCGAAGCAGGTGCGGCTGCTTTGCGACTGGTACCTGCGTGTACGCAAGTCGTCATGACCTGCGTTGCGCGACGCCCGTGCGGCCTGGCCGCACGGGCAACTCCAGAGACGCCGCCCGCATGACGGGAGACGGCATGTGCGGCGAGCGTCCCGGCATATCGACTTACGAGCGGGAGACCGGGCGTGCTTCATCAAATCATCGACCGCAGGCTAGCCGGCAAGAACAAGAGCATTGCCAACCGCGAACGCTTTCTGCGTCGCGTCAAGAACTACATTCGTCGCGCCGTGTCGGACGCGGTGCGCGACCGTAGCATCAAGGACATCCAGAGCACGCAGAGCATCACGATCCCGCGCAAGGATATCGCCGAGCCGACGTTCCGGCACGGGCCGGGCGGGCGCCGCGAGCACGTGCATCCGGGCAACGAGGATTACGTGCGCGGCGACAAGATCCCGCGGCCGCAAGGCGGCTCGGGCGGCGGCGGCAGCCAGGCCAGCAACGAGGGCGAAGGGCAGGACGACTTCGTGTTCGAACTGTCCCGCGACGAGTTCATGCAGTACTTCTTCGACGATCTGGAACTGCCGCGCCTCGTGAAGACGCACCTGCTGACGGTGCCGAGCTGGAAGAACGTGCGCGCGGGCTGGTCGGCGGAAGGCACGCCGAACAACATCGACGTCGTGCGTTCGCTGCGGAGCGCGCTCGGCCGCCGCATCGCGCTCGGCTCGCCGCTCGTCAACGAGCTGCACGAGCTCGAGGCGCAGCTCGAAGCGCTCAAGCGCGACCCCGAGGATCGCCGCGCGGAGATCGCGATGCTCGAGGACCAGATCCATCACCTGAAGGGGCGCATCTGGCGCATCCCGTTCATCGATCCGTTCGACCTGCGCTACATCAACCGCGTGAAGCAGCCGCAACCGTCGAGCCAGGCGGTGATGTTCTGCCTGATGGACGTGTCCGGCTCGATGGACGAGCAGCGCAAGGATCTCTCGAAGCGCTTCTTCATCCTGCTGTACCTGTTCCTCAAGCGCAACTACGAGCGCATCGAGGTGGTGTTCATCCGCCATCACACGCGCGCGGAGGAGGTCGACGAGGACACCTTCTTCCATTCGACCGAAAGCGGCGGCACGGTGGTGTCGAGCGCGCTCGAGCTGATGCGCAAGGTGATGAACGAGCGCTACTCGCCGACCGAATGGAACATCTACGGCGCGCAAGCGTCGGACGGCGACAACTGGACGGACGATTCGCCGAAGTGTCGGAAAATCCTGGAAGAGGATATCCTCACGAAGACGCGTTACTTCGCGTACATCCAGGTGGCGCCGGAAGAGCAGAATCTCTGGCTGGAATACGCGCAGTTGATGCAGTCGCAACCGCATCTCGCGATGAAAAAAGTGGAATCGGCTGCCGACATTTACCCGGTGTTTCGTGAATTGTTCGAAAAGCAGGTGGAAATGTCATGACATCCCGCCATCTGCACAGCGAATCGCGCGGCTACCAGCCGCGCCGATCCGGCGACGACACCGCAGGCCATGACGCAACGCAGCAGCGCGGCCGGGCCGAACCGTCGACGCCGCCCGCCGACTTGCCCGGTGCCGGGCAGAAGGAAGCGCGTATGAACGTTGCTGATCGCAGGCCGCTGCCGTGCCCGTCCGACTGGACCTTCGAGCTGCTCGAGGAATACGACACGCATATCGCGCAGGTGGCCGAGCAGTATGAACTCGACATCTACCCGATCCAGCTCGAGCTGATCAGCGCCGAGCAGATGATGGACGCGTACGCGTCGGTCGGGATGCCGGTCAACTACCGGCACTGGTCGTTCGGCAAGCATTTCCTGTCGACCGAGAAGAGCTACCGCCGCGGCCAGATGGGTCTCGCGTACGAGATCGTCATCAACTCGAACCCGTGCATCGCGTACCTGATGGAAGAGAACACGATGACGATGCAGGCGCTCGTCATCGCGCATGCGGCCTACGGGCACAACTCGTTCTTCAAGGGCAACTACCTGTTCCGCTTGTGGACCGACGCGCACGCGATCATCGACTACCTCGTCTACGCGAAGAACTACGTCGCCGAATGCGAGGAGCGCTTCGGCCTCGATCGCGTCGAGGAGCTGCTCGACTCGTGCCACGCGCTGATGAACTACGGCGTCGACCGCTACAAGCGGCCGCAGAAACCGTCGCTGTCGAAGGAATCGGCGCTGCGCCGCGAGCGCGAGGCATACATGCAGTCGCAGATCAACGAGCTGTGGCGCACGCTGCCGAACCGCAAGCCCGAGCTGGCCGAGGAGCAGGAAGAGCGCTATCCGCCGGAGCCGCAGGAGAACCTGCTGTATTTCGCGGAGAAGAACGCGCCGCTGCTCGAGCCGTGGGAGCGGGAAGTGATCCGCATCGTGCGCAAGATCGGCCAGTACTTCTATCCGCAGCGGCAGACGCAGGTGATGAACGAAGGCTGGGCGACGTTCTGGCATTACACGCTGCTCAATACCCTGTACAACCAGGGCAAGCTGGAAGACGGCTTCATGATGGAGTTCCTCCATTCGCACAGCAACGTGATCTACCAGCCGCCCGTCACGAAGCCGTACTACAGCGGGATCAACCCGTATGCGCTGGGCTTCTCGATGATGAGCGACATCCGGCGCATCTGCGAAGCGCCGACGGACGAGGACTACAAGTGGTTCCCCGAGCTCGCGGGCAGCCCGTGGCTGCCGGCGCTGCATTACGCGATGCGCAATTTCAAGGACGAGAGCTTCATCGCGCAATACCTGTCGCCGCACCTGATCCGCGAGATGCGGCTGTTCTCGGTGCTCGACGACGACATGCGCGATTCGCTCGAGGTGTCGGCGATCCACGACGACTTCGGCTACCAGTACGTGCGGCAGGCGCTGTCGCGGCAGTACGACATCCATCATCGCGAGCCGAACATCCAGGTGTGGGCGGTCAACACGCGCGGCGATCGCAGCCTCACGCTGCGCCACTTCATGACCGACAACCGGCACCTGTCGAACGACAGCGACGAGGTGCTCAAGCACATGGCGCGGCTGTGGCAGTTCGACGTGTACCTGGAAAGCGTCGACGAGGCGGGCACCGTGCGCAAGCGCTACGAGTGCCGCTATACGCCGCCCGAGGTGCGCCTGTGAGCGGCATGCGGTAGCGCGCCCCGACCGCATTCGACGCCAGCCTTCGGGCTGGCGTTTTCGTATGACGACCGGATGTCGGGGGAAAAATTTTCTCCATCCGGGTGAATCCGGAGAGCCCTTTACATCGCGTTTCGCTAAAATCCGATGGCGCCGTGCGCCAGAACCGGTGCCACGCGCTTCCGCACGCGGCGGTGTCGCAGCCGTCACGCCCAAAAGCACTACAAAGGAACAGACCAACCCATGGACGTCCAGACCGACCAAGCCGTGCCGTCCGCGCACGACACCCGGCGGCGCGTGTTCGCCATCGTCGGCGCCTCGTCGGGCAACCTCGTCGAGTGGTTCGACTTCTACATCTACTCGTTCTGCGCGCTGTACTTCGCGCCCGCGTTCTTCCCGAGCGGCAACACGACGACACAGCTGCTGAACACCGCCGGCGTGTTCGCGGCCGGCTTCCTGATGCGCCCGATCGGCGGCTGGCTGTTCGGCCGCATCGCCGACCGTCACGGCCGCCGCGCCGCGATGATGATCTCGGTGCTGATGATGTGCGGCGGCTCGCTCGTGATCGCGGTGCTGCCGACCTATGCGCAGATCGGCGCGTTCGCGCCGCTGCTGCTGCTGGTCGCGCGGCTGTTCCAGGGCCTGTCGGTGGGCGGCGAATACGGCACGAGCGCGACCTACATGAGTGAAGTCGCGCTGAAGGGGCGGCGCGGCTTCTTCGCGTCGTTCCAGTACGTGACGCTGATCGGCGGCCAGCTGTGCGCGCTGCTCGTGCTCGTGATCCTGCAGCAGACGCTGTCGACCGCGGAGCTGAAGGCGTGGGGCTGGCGCATTCCGTTCGTCGTCGGCGCGGCGGCCGCGCTGGTCTCGCTGTACCTGCGCAAGTCGCTCGACGAGACCTCCACCAGCGCGTCGCGCGACAAGAAGGATGCGGGCACGATCCGCGGCGTGTGGCAGCACAAGGGCGCGTTCTTCACGGTGGTCGGCTTCACGGCCGGCGGCTCGCTGATCTTCTACACGTTCACCACGTACATGCAGAAGTACCTCGTGAACACGGCCGGCATGCACGCGAAGACGGCCAGCAACGTGATGACCGTCGCGCTGCTCGTCTACATGCTGCTGCAGCCGGTGTTCGGCGCGCTGTCCGACCGGATCGGCCGCCGCATGTCGATGATCCTGTTCGGCGCGTGCTCGGTGATCGGCACGGTGCCGCTGATGCATGCGCTGAAGGACGTGCAGAGCCCGGTCGCGGCGTTCGTGCTGATCACGGTCGCGCTCGCGATCGTCAGCTTCTACACGTCGATCAGCGGCCTGATCAAGGCCGAGATGTTCCCGCCCGAAGTGCGCGCGATGGGCGTCGGCCTGTCGTATGCGGTCGCGAACGCGATCTTCGGCGGCTCGGCCGAGTACGTCGCGCTGTGGTTCAAGTCGATCGGCAGCGAGGAGACGTTCTACTGGTACGTCACCGCGCTGTGCGCGATCTCGCTGATCGTGTCGTGGCGGATGCGCGATCCGAGCAAGGAAGGGTACCTGCGTCACGAGCCGTGATCGGTCGCGGATCGGCTCCGGCATCATGATCAACGTCCCGCCAGCTGGCGGGACGTTTTTTTGGGGTCTGCAAGATGGCTTCAGGGCCGCCGCGTCTAAATCGGTCGGTAATTTAAGGGACGGATTCAGTCGCGCTGAGGTATGAGCTAAATCGATTGATTCCCTCAAAAAATATCAATATCAATCACGCCTGACGTCCCGCACAATCGCCATCGATCCCGGCTGCAAGGCGGAGAGCCCGTGACGGGCCTGCCGCGAAGCCGGCGAAGATCCATGCAAGGGAGAGCAAAACGATGACGACACGACGTCAGATACTGAAGCGCGGCCTGGTCGCGTCGGGCTCCGCGCTGCTGGCCGGTGCGGTGGGCAGCGCATGGAGCGGCGCGGCCCGCGCCGCGCAAGGCGCGACGTGGCACATGCCGGACGAGGGCGCGCCGCACGCGGCGACCTGGATGGCGTTCGGCCCGAGCGAGGACATCTGGGGCGCGCGGCTGTTGCCCGTCGTCCGCGAGAACCTGGCGGCCGTCGCGAAGGCGATCGCCGCGCACGAGCCGGTCAGGATGCTGGTGCGGGAGCAGGACTACGCGATCGCGTCCCGCCTGTGCGGTGCATCGGTCGAGCTCGTGCAGCATCCGGTCGACGATCTGTGGATGCGCGACACCGGGCCCGTGTTCGTGAAGCAGGCGTCAGGCCAGCTCGGCGGCGTGAACTTCAATTTCAACGGCTGGGGCAACAAGCAGGAACACGACCAGGACGCGGAAGTGGCGCCGTTCGTGGCCGAGCGCGCCGGCGCGCGGCTGCTCGACACGCGGCTGGTGCTGGAAGGCGGCGGCATCGAGGTGGACGGCGAAGGGACGGCGATCATCACGCGCAGCTGCGTGCTGAACCCGAACCGGAATCCGGGTGTCAGCCAGGCGCAGTGCGAGGCCGAGTTGAGCCGCCTGCTCGGGCTGAAGAAGATCATCTGGCTGCCGGGCATCGCGGGCAAGGACATCACCGACGGGCATACCGATTTCTATGCGCGCTTCGCGAGTCCGGGCGTCGTGGTGGCCGGGCTCGACCCGGATCCGTCGTCCTACGACCACGCCGTCACGCGGCGGCATCTGGAGATCCTGCGGCAGTCGACCGACGCGAAGGGGCGGGCGCTGAAGGTCGTGGTGCTGCCGGGGCCGAAAACCGTGCGGCGCAAATACGAGAACGCGGAGTTCGCGGCCGGCTACATCAACTTCTACGTCTGCAATCGCGCGGTGATCGCGCCGGCATTCGGCGACAGCCGGGCCGACCGCAATACGCGCGATACGCTCGTCGACCTGTTCCCGGGCCGCGAGGTCATTCAACTGGACATCGACGGCATCGCCGCGGGCGGCGGCGGCATCCACTGCACGACCCAGCAGCAGCCGGCCTGAGCGCGGAAGCGGGTTGGCCCCACCTGGCCGGCCCGCACGCGGGCTGCGGGCCGCATATCAATCCGGACAACTGATGAACAACGCGGAATCCGTCCGATTGGACGAATACCGGTGGGCGCGCACGCGCACCGGCCGCGAAATGGAGTGAATAGATGACGACGAACGGCAACAAGGCAAGCGAGCAGGAGCGCGCCCGGCGCATGCCGGATACGGGCCGCCGCGGTTTCATGCGGCTGTCGGCCGCCTGGCTGGGCATGCCGCTGCTGGGCAGCCTGGCCGCGTGCGGCGGCGAGGGGGCGTCGGACTCGGCATCGCCGCCGCGCACGCTGCCGTCGGCGCGACGGGCCGCGTACCGGCTGCCGGCCGAGGATGCGCCGCATGCGTCGACCTACATGGCCTTCGCGTCCGGCGCGGCAGGCATCTGGACACCGGTCACGTCGCAGAGCACGAATGCCGGCATCGACCGGGTTCGCGCCGACCTGATGGACGTCGCGAAGGCGATCGGCACGTTCGAACCGGTCAACATGCTGGTGCTGCCGGCCGACCTCGATGCGGCCCGGGCGCTGCTCGCGACCGCGAGCGCGGCGAACCCCGACCTGCATGCGCGCTATGCGGCGCGCGGCGCGGGCGCGGGCTCGGGCGGGATCAACCTGGTTGCGCTCGCCGACGGCTTCGACGATTTCTGGGTGCGTGACACGGGCTGCGTGTTCGTCAGGGATACGGCGAACGGCAATGCGCTGGGCGCCGTCGACTTCAATTTCAACGGCTGGGGCAACGCGAATACCGACGGCGCGGGCCTGCCTCCGGGGACGCCGGTCGCGGCCGCGAGCAACCGGTCGAAGGCAGGCAAGTTCTTCCAGCCGTTCGGCCGCGACAGCGCGGTGGCGGGCTGGATGGCGCAGGCGCATGGCGCGACGCTGACCCGGAGCACGTTGACGCTCGAGGGCGGTGCGATCGAATTCGACGGCGATGCGACGGCGATCCTCACGGAATCCGCCGTGCTGCACGTGAACCGGAATCCACAGCTGTTCGACATCCCGAACGGCTCGATCGCCGACGCGACGCTGCTGCCGACGGCCCGGGATACCGTGCTCGCCGAACTGCAGCGCACGCTCGGCGTGCGCAAGATCATCTGGCTGCCGGGCACCGCGACCTATCCGCGCGGCGTCGCGACACCGGCCGGCGAGAGCGACATCACGAACGGCCACGTCGATTTCTATGCGCGGTTTCTTGCGCCGGGCGTGGTCGCCTATTGCTACGACGCGGCGAACTCGACCGGCGAACAGGCATTGACGGAGGTTCACCGGCAGCGCCTCGTGGGGCAGACCGACGCGAACGGGCGGCCGCTGCAGCTCGTCGAACTCGTGCCGCCGGCCAGCTACGGCACGTCTGCCGGCACGAGCCTGACCGAGCGCCAGAAGTCGAATTTCGCGGCCGGGTACATCAACTTCTACACCTGCAACGGCGCGATCGTCATGCCGAAGTTCAACCACGACGCGTCCGATGCGGCCGCGATGGCCGCGATCCGGCCGTATGCGGGGAACCGGGCGATCGTCCAGGTCGATATTCTCGGCATCGCGTCGGGTGGCGGCGGCATTCACTGCGCGACGCGGGAAGTGCCGGCATGACGCCGTCGCGCGCTCGACTCGGCCCGGTCATGGCGTCATATCGATATCGAAATCGCTTCGTTGCTCGTGGCCCGCGATGTCCTTAATCTGAACCCGTAGTTCGTGTGACACCTCCTTGACTGGGATTCGCGCCCGCTGTTATCAGCGGGCGATTTTTTTTGTGTGGCGCCCGGCGCGCTGACCTATGCTGGTTCGTGCATGTTGCGTGCGATGCGCTTGCGTCGGACCCGACCGGCGCGGCGCGCTTCGACGTGTCGGCGCGCCGTGCGCATGTCGATTCGATGACACGTCGCGTCACGTCAAGGAGAACCACGATGAGCAAACCCACGATCGTGCTCGTGCACGGCTTCTGGGGCGGCGCCGCGCACTGGGCGAAGGTGATCGTCGAACTCGCGCGCCTCGGGCATGCGTCGCTGCACGCGGTCGAGCTGCCGCTGACGTCGCTCGCGGACGACGCGGAACGTACCCGCAGGATGGTCGCGCAGCAGCCGGGCCCGGTGCTGCTGGTCGGCCATTCGTACGGCGGCGCGGTGATCAGCGAGGCCGGCAACCTGCCGAACGTCGCGGGGCTCGTGTTCATCGCCGCGTTCGCGCCGGACGCGGGCGAAAGCCCCGGCGGGATCACGCAGGAACACCTGCCGGTGGCCGCGCCGAATCTCGCGCCGGACAGCGACGGCTATCTGTGGATCAAGCCCGACAAGTTTCACGAGAGTTTCTGCCAGGACCTGACGGCCGACGAAGCGCTCGTGATGGCCGTCACGCAGAAGGCGCCGGTGGCGAGCACCTTCGCGCAGGCCGTCAGCGTGCCCGCGTGGAAGTCGAAACCGTCGTGGTATCAGATCTCGAGCGACGACCGGATGATCGCGCCGGAAAACCAGCAACGGATGGCGGCGCGCATGCAGCCGCGCAAGGCGATCACGCTCGCGGCAAGCCATGCGTCGCTCGCGTCGAAGCCGGTGGAGGTTGCCGCGCTGATCGACGAGGCCGCGACCGCGCTGGCCGCGTGACGAAGGGGCGGGGCGCACCGCCGCGCCGCGCCGCCCGGCCCGCCGCACGCCTTCATCACGAAATCCGCAGAGCAAAGCACCATTTCTTGGTTCGGCCGCGGCAAGCACGCTGATACGGTAGCGGCTTCACGGCACCACCCGTCGTGAATTTCCTCGAACCGGGCCGCCGCGCGATCCGCGGCGGTTCTCATAACAATCAGGTCGTGCTCATGAAATTCCACACGCTCGCCAGCTGGCTCGTCGGTGCCGCGCTCGTCGCCGCCGGCACCGCCGCACACGCAGACCGTCTCGACGACATCAAGAAGGCCGGCGTGCTGCGCGTCGCAACCTTCGACAGCAACCCGCCGTTCGGCTACGTCGACGGGAAGACCAACCACATCGTCGGCCTCGACGTCGACTACGCGAAGGCGCTCGCCGACAAGCTCGGCGTGAAGCTGCAACTGCAGCCGACCAATCCGGCGAACCGCATTCCGTTCCTGACTTCCGGCAAGGTCGACCTCGTGCTCGCGAACTTCACGATCACCGACGAGCGCGCGAAGCAGGTCGATTTCAGCATTCCGTACTTCTCGTCGGGCCAGCAGTTCCTCGCGAAGAAGGGTGTGCTGAAGTCGGCCGAGCAGCTGAACGGCCTGCGGGTCGGCGCGGACAAGGGCACGACGAACGAGATCACGCTGCGCGACAAGTATCCGAAAGCGACGATCGTCGCGTACGACGACACGCCGTTCGCGTTCGCCGCGCTGCGCGCGGGCAACGTGCAGGCGATCACGCAGGACGGGCCGAAGCTGATCGGCCTGCTCGCGAACGTGCCGGACAAGCAGAACTACGAGATTCCGGCGTTCACGATCTCGAACGACTACATGGGCGTCGGCGTGCCGAAGGGCGAGACGCGCCTGCTCGGCTTCGTCAACGACACGCTGAAGGGGCTCGAGTCGAGCGGCCGCGCGACGCAGATCTACGACGCGTGGTTCGGC
The DNA here is from genome assembly GCF_004343775.1 of Burkholderia sp. SRS-46. Lineage (GTDB taxonomy): Bacteria > Pseudomonadota > Gammaproteobacteria > Burkholderiales > Burkholderiaceae > Burkholderia. Next base: position 1,090,617 of record NZ_PTXL01000001.1, read on the forward strand.
CCGGCGACCAAGACGCCGCTCACGCGCATCTTCCGCATCGGCGACAAGACCTGATGCGCGACCCCGGTGCCGCGATGTGCTGTGCGGCCGGCCCGGCCGGCGCGGGCGCCGCGGCGCCTCCCTGTTGACTTTCGATGATCGCGGGCGCCGCGCGCCCGCGCCCCATGCATGCTCGGGTTGGCTCCCAAATATCTGTCCTGGCTCTGGCAGGGCTTCCTGCTGACGCTCGGCCTCGCGGCCGCGTCGGCCATCGCCGCGACCGCGCTCGGCCTCGTGCTCGCGATCCTGCGCCACGCGCGTCACGGTGCGTGGCGCGCCGCCGCCGCGGCCTATGTCGTCACGTTCCGCAACACGCCGCTGCTCGTGCAGCTGCTGTTCTGGTATTTCGGCGTCGCGTCGCTGCTGCCCGACACGTGGGTCGCGTGGCTGAACGCGCGCCATGCGTGGCAGGCGGGCCCGGTCACGCTTGCGTGGCCGTCGTTCGAATTCGTCGCGGGCTGGGTCGGGCTGAGCGCGTATACGGCCGCGTTCGTCGCCGAGGAGTGCGAGGCGGGCCTGCGCGGCGTGCCGGACGCGCAGCGCGATGCCGCGCAGGCGCTCGGCCTCACGCCGCTGCAGGCGCTGCGCTACGTGATCCTGCCGCAGGCGGTGCGCATCGCGCTGCCGCCGCTGTTCGGGCAATGCATGAACCTGGTGAAGAACTCGTCGCTGGCGATGGCGATCGGCGTCGCGGAGCTGTCGTACGCGTCGCGGCAGGTCGAGACGGAAACCTTCAAGACGTTCGCCGCGTTCGGCGTCGCGACCGTGCTGTACATCGGCGCGGCGGCCGCGATCGAGGCCGTCGCGTATGCGGCCGCGCAATGGCGCGACCGGCTCGGCGCGGGGCATTGACGATGGATCTCTCGCTGCTCGCCAACAATCTTCCCTACCTGCTCGTCGGCGCGTTTCCGGACGGGCCGCTCGGCGGCGCCGCGCTGTCGCTGGTGCTGGCCATTGCGTCCGCGCTCGCGTCGGCGGTGCTGGGCGTCGCGCTCGGCGTCGCGATGGCGCTCGTGCGCGGCTGGGCGCGCGTGCCGCTGCTCGCGTTCATCGGCTTCTTCCGCGCGATTCCGGTGCTGATGCTGATCTTCTGGACGTATTTCCTGATGCCGATGCTGCTGCACATGGACGTGCCGGGGCTCGCGACGGTCGTGTGCGCGCTGGCGCTGATCGGCGGCGCGTATCTCGCGCACGCGGTGCATGCAGGCATCGTCGCGGCCGGCGCCGGGCAATGGCAGGCCGGGCTGTCGCTCGGCCTCACGCGCTGGCAGACGGTGCGCTACGTGCTGCTGCCGCAGGCGATCCGGATCATGACGCCGTCGTTCGTCAACCAGTGGGTCGCGCTCGTGAAGGACACGTCGCTCGCGTACATCGTCGGCGTGCCGGAGCTGTCGTTCGTCGCGACGCAGGTGAACAACCGGCTGATGGTGTATCCGGCGCCGATCTTCCTGTTCGTCGCCGCGATCTACCTGGTGCTGTGCACGTCGCTCGACGGCGCGGCGCGCTGGCTGCTGTCGCGCCGCCCGCGCGCGGAACGTGCCGCCCGAGTCAGCGGCGAGCGCGCACAGCCGGCACAGCGCTGACGTCCGGCGGCACGCGGGTTCAGCGCCACCGGCGCGCGAGCTGGTCGCGCAGGTCGTCGACCAGCGGCACGATCGCGAGCACGGCCAGCAGGCATGCGAGCGGAATCGTCGACGAGTAGCCGACGTGCTTGAAGCCGAGCGCGCCCAGCAGGCCGCCGACGAAGAACATCGCGAGCATCGTGCCGAGCACGCGCAGCCGTTCGCGGTTCGCGATCACGGGCGGCAGGCTCGCATCCCCGTTGAAACGGTTCACGTAGAACAGCTTGCCGAGCTCGATGCCGATGTCGGTCACCATGCCGGTGACGTGCGTCGTGCGGATTTCGGCGTTCGACAGCTTCGTGATCATCGCGTTCTGCAGCCCCATGATGAAGCACAGCAGGATCACCGTGAGCGGCGCGAACAGCGTGCGGTGCTCGGCGAGCTGGCTGCCGAGCAGCCCGAAGCACAGCAGCAGTGCGGCTTCGACGAGCAGCGGCGACGCGTACTGGCTCTGCAGCTGGTGGCGCCGCCCCCAGTTGACGAGCACGGCCGAGCAGGCGGCGCCGCCGACGAACGCGAGCAGCGACGCGATGCCGGCGAGCACCAGCACGAGATCGCCGAGCGCGGCGAAATCGGCGATCGACGACACGATGCCGCTCATGTGGGACGTGTATTGATGAACCGCGAGGAAGCCGCCCGCGTTGGCGGCGCCCGCGACGAACGCGAGCGAGAAGCCGAGGCGGCGATTGCCGGCGGCGCTGCGGTTCTTGCCGGTCAGGCTGCGAAAGTAGTGCGTGGGCGCCATCGGGCCGTTCCATCCACGAGAAGGCGCCGCCGGGCGGCGGCTGAGCCGCGCCGGGCAGGTCGGACCCGGCGCAAGCTGGGATGATAGCCAAGCGCGCGGCCGCGCCACAAGGGTGGCGGGCGCGGCGCGCGTCAGGACGCGGTGTAGTGCGTGTTGAAGACGGCGCGCAGCGTCGACTTGTCGGTCGCGAAATCGCCCCACAGCGGGCCGTCGGTTTGCGCGAACGCGAACGGCGCGGTGTTGATCGACGCGAGGCGGAAGCGCCATTGCGCGGCTTCCTGGCGGAAGGCGGTGCGCTGCATGTCGGACAGCGCCGTCTGCGCGCTCGCGAGCGTGACGAGCGGGTCGACCGGCTGGTCGGCGACGCGCACCTCGAAGTGCAGGTGCGGGCCCGTCGCCGCGCCGGTCATCCCGACCGAGCCGAGCCGCTGGCCCTGCCTGACGGGCTCGCCGACCTTCAGCCCGTGCGCGTACGCGGACAGGTGCGCGTAGTAGGTCGAATAGCCGTCGGCGTGATCGACGATCACGTATTTGCCGTAGCCGCCCGGATCGGTGCCGACGAACGACACGGTGCCGTCGGCCGCCGCGTCGACGCGGGTGCCGGACGGTGCGGCGAGATCGACGCCGGTATGGAACGCCATCGCCTGCGACAGCGGATGGATGCGCTCGCCGAAGAACGAGCTGATGCGCGTCCACTTGACGGGCATCGTGAACGCGGCCGCTTCGAGCGGCGTGCCGTCGAGCATGTAGTACGCGCCCTTGTCGGCGCCCGGCGGCTTGAACCACAGCGCGCCGAACGTGCGGCCGCCCACGCGCAGCTCGAGCGCGGTGAGGCGCGGCGTGCTGCCGCTCGCGTCGAACGCGACGCGGTAGTAGTCGCCGCGGTGCGCGCTTTCGCGCATCGGCACCTTGCCGCTGACGAGATCGCCGAACTGGATCCGCACTTCGGGCGGCAGGTCGAGGCGGTTCAGCGTGTCGGACAGCGTCAGTTCGATGTCGCCCGCGCGCAGCCCATGGTCGGCCTCCGGCGGCGCGAGCGTAAACAGGTTCGCGTAGCCGAGCATGTCGTTGCGGTGCGCGCTGAGCGGCGCGAACAGCCCCGGCTGCGCATTGCGCTCGCCGATCGATTTGGCGAGCTCGCTCGCGACGAAGTGCTCGGCGCTGGGAAACGGCGTGTCCGACAGCACGCGCTGCGGCGTCGCGGCCGCGCCGGTATCGGCGGCGCCCGGCAGTTGCGACACGGCCGGCAGCGTGACCACCGCGAGGCCGAGCGTGGTGAGGGCGCCGAGCGCGGCGGCCGGCAGTAGCGCGCGCACGCGCTGCAGCGTACGCGGGGCGGAAATATCAGGGTGTGCGGCAGGCTTGACCAAGGGTGTCCACATCCAGGAAAACGGTTCGACGAAAGGGTGTGGGCAAGGTCCACCTGGCCGGGCGCGCATCGGGGGGCGGCGGAGCGGGTGGCGGGCGTGCAACAAAACAGGCCCCGCCAGGGGCCCGTGTCGTTTCCGTTCGACCCAACGGCGCGGGACGCTGCCCGCTTCGAACGGCGCCGCGATTGCCGGGTCAGGACCCGGATATCACGAAGACGCTAATAAAAGATGACAGCGCCAGTCTACCGATGTTCCGCAAAAAGTAGAAAATTTAAAACAGGGTCGGAATTTTTGTTTCGCAGAGCGGTAAATCGAGATAAATCAGGTGTTTTTTGCGCTTCCGGACCTCATTCCGGCAATTTTTGCGCGCGGCGGCGCAGTGCGGCGGAGGTCCGGACCGCGTCGAATCCCGCGTCGAGGATCGCCTCCGCGTCACTCCACAGATTGCGGCGCAGGCGGTTGGTCCAGACGATCGACTCGAACACGCCTTCGAGCAGCGACACGAGGTAGACGGCCGCGAGATGCACGTCGAGATCGGCCGCGACCTCGCCGCCCGCGACCGCGCGGCGCAGCAGCGCCTTCGCGATGCGCAGCATCTGCAGCTCGAGCGCCACGCGGCGCCGCTGCAGCGCGACGTTTTCCTCGCTTTGTTCGCATTTCGTATACAGAATGACGAGCACGCGCTGCATCGACCCCGGCGCGCCGCATTGCTCCAGGTAGTGCGACGCGGCGCGCCGCAGCGTGTCGAGCGCGGGATGCCCGTCGCCGGCCTCGAAGCTTTCGGACGTGCGCGCGAACGCGCGGTCGCACATCGCGAGACAGACCTCCATCTTGTTCTTGTAGTGGCCGTACACGGCGCCGCGCGACATGCCGGCAGCCTCCGCGAGGTCGGCCATCGCGGTTTGCGCGACGCCGCGTTCGAGCAGCACGAGCTCGGCGGCGTCGAGGATCCGGTGCTTGATCGCGAGGGATTCTTCCCGAGTCTTGCGGGCCATGTTGCGTGATTCCTTACAGTTTGCTGTCGTTTTATTGAGACAATGTGGCGACAGTTTTAAAACGGCATGTATTTAATCAGTCATGACTGATTATAATCAGCCACCCTGAGCCGCCGCATTTTAACGGCGGCGCATGATCCGAGGTCCATATGAAGAATAATCGCTCCCTGTCGCGCCACGGGCTGGCGCCGTTCGCGCTGCTGGCCATGCTGGCCGTCACCGGATGCGGAAAGGGCGAACACGCCGCGGCCCCCGAGGCCGCGCAGCGCGCGACCGTGCTGACCGTGCGGCCGACCGCGATGCCGCTCACCGTCGAATTGCCCGGCCGGCTCGAAGCCTACCGGCAGGCGGAGGTGCGCGCGCGGGTCGCGGGCATCGTCACCGCGCGCACCTACGAGGAGGGGCAGGAGGTCAAGCAGGGCGCGGTGCTGTTCCGCATCGATCCCGCGCCGCTGAAGGCCGCGCGCGACGCGGCGCAGGGCGCGCTCGCGAAGGCGCAGGCCGCCGCGCTCGCGGCGAGCGACAAGCGCCGCCGCTACGACGATCTGGTGCGCGACCGCGCGGTGAGCGAGCGCGACCACACCGAGGCCGTCGCGGCCGACGCGCAGGCGAAGGCCGAACTCGCGTCGGCGAAGGCCGAGCTCGCGCGCGCGCAACTGCAGCTCGACTACGCGACGGTGACCGCGCCGATCGCGGGCCGCGCGCGGCGCGCGCTCGTCACCGAGGGCGCGCTCGTCGGCCAGGACCAGGCGACGCCGCTCACGACCGTCGAGCAGCTCGACCCGATCTACGTGAACTTCTCGCAGCCGGCCGCGGACGTCGACGCGCTGCGCCGCGCGGTGAAGAGCGGCCGCGCGACCGGCATCGCGCAGCAGGACGTCGAGGTGACGCTGCTGCGGCCCGACGGCACCGCGTATCCGCTGAAGGGCAAGCTGCTGTTCAGCGATCTCGCGGTCGACCCGACCACCGACACCGTCGCGATGCGCGCGCTGTTCCCGAACCCGGAGCGCGAGCTGCTGCCCGGCGCGTACGTGAAGATCGCGCTCGACAACGCGGTCGACCGCAAGGCGATCCTGGTGCCGCGCGACGCGCTGCTGCGCGGCGCCGACCGCGCGTCGGTGAAGGTGGTCGGCGCGAACGGCAAGGTGCGCGACGTCGAGGTCGTCGCCGACCAGATGGCCGGCCGCGACTGGCGCGTCACGCGCGGCCTCGCCGGCGGCGAGCGCGTGATCGTCGACAACGCCGCGCAATTCGCACCCGGCACCGCGGTGACGCCCGTCGAGCAGGCCGCGCCGCCCGCGGCCGCGCCCGCTTCGGCGGCGACCGCCCGTCAAACCTGATCGATTCGAATCAACATGGCACGTTTCTTCATCGATCGCCCCGTGTTCGCGTGGGTGATCGCACTCTTCATCATGCTGGGCGGCGTGTTCGCGATCCGCGCGCTGCCCGTTGCGCAGTACCCGGACATCGCGCCGCCGGTCGTCAGCATCTACGCGACGTATCCCGGCGCGTCCGCGCAGGTCGTCGAGGAATCCGTCACAGCGCTGATCGAGCGCGAGATGAACGGCGCGCCGGGGCTGCTGTATACGTCCGCGACGAGCAGCGTCGGCATGGCGTCGCTGTACCTGACGTTCAGGCAGGGCGTGAACGCCGATCTCGCGGCCGTCGAGGTGCAGAACCGCCTGAAGACGGTCGAGTCGCGCCTGCCGGAGCCCGTGCGGCGTGACGGCATCTCGGTCGAGAAGGCCGCCGACAACATCCAGCTCGTCGTGTCGCTGACGTCCGAGGATGGCCGGATGAGTGCCGTGCAGCTCGGCGAATACGCGGCGGCGAACGTGCTGCAGGCGCTGCGCCGCGTCGAGGGCGTCGGCAAGGTGCAGTTCTGGGGCGCGGAATACGCAATGCGGATCTGGCCCGACCCGGACAAGCTGGCCGGCCACGGACTGACCGCGTCGGACATCGCGTCGGCCGTGCGCGCGCACAACGCGCGCGTGACGGTGGGCGACATCGGCCGCAGCGCGGTGCCGGACAGCGCGCCGATCGCCGCGACGGTGTATGCCGACGCGCCGCTCAAGACGCCGGCGGATTTCGGCGCGATCGCGCTGCGTGCGCGCGCGGACGGTTCCGCGCTGTTCCTGCGCGACGTCGCGCGCATCGAGTTCGGCGGCAACGACTACAGCTACCCGTCGTTCGTGAACGGCAAGACCGCGACCGGCATGGGCATCAAGCTCGCGCCCGGTTCGAACGCGGTCGCGACCGAGCAGCGCGTGCGCGCGACGATGGACGAGCTGTCGAAGTTCTTCCCGCCGGGCGTCAAGTACCAGATTCCGTACGAGACGTCGTCGTTCGTGCGCGTGTCGATGAACAAGGTCGTCACGACGCTGATCGAGGCGGGCGTGCTGGTGTTCCTCGTGATGTTCCTGTTCATGCAGAACCTGCGCGCGACGCTGATCCCGACGCTGGTCGTGCCGGTCGCGCTCGCGGGCACGTTCGGCGTGATGTACGCGGCCGGCTTCTCGATCAACGTGCTGACGATGTTCGGCATGGTGCTCGCGATCGGCATCCTCGTCGACGACGCGATCGTCGTCGTCGAGAACGTCGAGCGGCTGATGGTGGAGGAGGGGCTTGGGCCTTACGACGCGACCGTCAAGGCGATGAAGCAGATCAGCGGCGCGATCGTCGGCATCACGGTGGTGCTGACGTCGGTGTTCGTGCCGATGGCGTTCTTCGGCGGCGCGGTCGGCAACATCTATCGCCAGTTCGCGGTGGCGCTGGCGGTGTCGATCGGCTTCTCGGCGTTCCTCGCGCTGTCGCTGACGCCCGCGCTGTGCGCGACGCTGCTCAAGCCGGTCGACGACGGCCATCACGAGAAGCGCGGCTTCTTCGGCTGGTTCAACCGCTTCGTCGCGCGCGCGACCGAACGCTATGGGGTGCGCGTCGGCGGCTTGTTGAAGAAGCCGGTGCGCTGGCTGATCGTGTATGGCGCGCTGACGGCGGTCGCCGCGCTGATGCTGACACGCCTGCCGACCGCGTTCCTGCCGGACGAGGACCAGGGCAACTTCACGGTGATGGTGATCCGCCCGCAGGGCACGCCGCTCGCGGAGACGATGCAGAGCGTGCACGCGGTCGAGCAATACGTGCGCAGCCAGGAGCCCTCCGCGTTCACGTTCGCGCTCGGCGGCTTCAACACGTACGGCGAGGGGGCGAACGGGGGGATGATCTTCGTGACGCTGAAGAACTGGGCGGCGCGCAAGTCGGCACACGACCAGGTGCAGGCGATCGTCACGCGCATCAACGAGCGCTTCGCGGCGACGCCGAACACGACGGTGTTCGCGATGAATGCGCCGCCGTTGCCGGATCTCGGCTCGACGAACGGCTTCGACTTCCGGCTGCAGAACCGCGGCGGGCTCGATTACGCGGCGTTCGTCGGCGCGCGCGAGAAGCTGCTCGAGGCGGGCGGCAAGGATCCGGCGCTGACCGACCTGATGTTCGCCGGCACGCAGGACGCGCCGCAGCTGAAGCTCGACATCGATCGCGCGAAGGCGTCCGCGCTCGGCGTGTCGATGGACGAGATCAATACGACGCTCGCGGTGATGTTCGGTTCCGAATACATCGGCGACTTCATGCACGGCACGCAGGTGCGGCGCGTGATCGTGCAGGCGGAGGGCGCGCGCCGGCTCGATCCGGAGGACGTGAAGAAGCTGCGCGTGCGCAACGCGCGCGGCGAGATGGTGCCGCTCGCGGCGTTCGCGGCGCTGCACTGGACCCTCGGGCCGCCGCAGCTCACGCGCTACAACGGCTTCCCGTCGTTCACGATCAACGGCTCGGCGGCGCCCGGCCACAGCAGCGGCGAGGCGATGGCCGCGATCGAGCGGATCGCATCGCAGCTGCCGGCCGGCACCAGCTTCGCGTGGTCGGGGCAGTCGTTCGAGGAGCGCTTGTCGGGCGCGCAGGCGCCGATGCTGTTCGCGCTGTCGGTGCTCGTCGTGTTCCTCGCGCTGGCCGCGCTGTACGAGAGCTGGTCGATTCCGTTCGCGGTGATGCTGGTGGTGCCGCTCGGCGTGATCGGCGCGGTGCTCGGCGTGGTGTTGCGCGGGATGCCGAACGACATTTATTTCAAGGTGGGGCTGATCGCGACGATCGGGCTGTCCGCGAAGAACGCGATCCTGATCGTCGAGGTGGCGAAGGATTTCGTCGCGCAGGGGATGCCGCTCGTCGACGCCGCGCGCGAAGCCGCGCGGCTGCGGCTGCGGCCGATCGTGATGACCTCGCTCGCGTTCGGCGTCGGCGTGCTGCCGCTCGCGTTCGCGTCGGGCGCCGCGTCCGGCGCGCAGATGGCGATCGGCACCGGCGTGCTCGGCGGCGTGATCACGGCGACCGTGCTCGCGGTGTTCCTGGTTCCGCTGTTTTTCGTGATCGTCGGCCGGCTGTTCAAGGTCGGCGCGCGCCGCCGCGGCGGCGCGCAACCGGCGACGATGGAGACTACATCATGATGTTTCGCCTGAAGGCGCGCGCGTGGCTGCGCGCTCAGGTCGCGCTGGCCGCCGCGCTCGCGCTCGCGGGCTGCTCGCTCGCGCCGCGCCACGAGCGCCCGGCGGCGCCGGTGCCGGCGAGCTATGCGCCGGACGGCGGCATGCCGGCCGCCGCGCAGCCGGCGCCCGCCGCGCTGCTCGACGACTGGCGCGCGTATTTCACCGATCCGGCGCTGCAGGCGTGGAGCGACGCGGCGCTCGCCAACAACCGCGACCTGCGGATCGCGGCCGGCCGGCTCGAGGAAGCGCGCGCGCTGTACGGCGTGCAGCGCGCGGACCGGCTGCCGTCGATCGACGCGAACCTCGGCTACGAACGCACGCGCCAGTACGACCCGGTGGTGCGCGAGAGCGCGGTGAGCGGGCTGTATCGCGCGGGCGTCGGCATCAGCGCGTACGAGCTCGACCTGTTCGGCCGCGTGAAGAGCCTGTCCGACGCGGCGCTCGCCGAGTACTTCGCGACCGCGGAGGCGCAGCGCACCGTTCGCATCGGCGTGATCGCCGAAGTCGCCAACGCCTATGTGGCGGAACGCTCGCTGCACGAGCAGCTGGCGCTGGCACAGCGCACGCTCGACGCGCGCGAGCGGATCGCGGCGCTCACGCAGCGCCGCTACGCGGCCGGCACGAGCGACGCGATCGAGCTGCGTTCCGCCGAGATGCTGGTGGCGTCCGCGCGCGCATCGCAGGCCGCGCTGCAGCGCGAGCATGCGCAGGCGGTGCGCGCGCTGCAACTGCTTGCGGGCGACTTCGCGCTGGCCGCGCCCGGCGACGGGCTGACGCTCGACACGCTCGCGATCGCACCGGTCGCGCCCGGCGCGCCGAGCACGCTGCTCGAACGCCGGCCCGACATCCGGCAGGCCGAGGCGCGGCTGCGCGCCGCGAACGCGCAGATCGGCGCCGCGCGCGCGGCGTTCTTCCCGCGCATCACGCTGACGACCGACATCGGCTCGGTGAGCGACGCCTTCTCGGGGTTGTTCGCGGGCAGCACCGGCGTGTGGACGTTCGCGCCGCGCGTCACGCTGCCGATCTTCGCGGGCGGGCGCAACCGCGCGAATCTCGACGCCGCGAACGCGCGCAAGCACATCGCGGTCGCCGAGTACGAGAAGAGCGTGCAGGTGGCGTTCCGCGAAGTGGCGGACGCGTTCGCCGCGCGCGGCTGGATCGACACGCAGCTCGCGGCGCAGCAGGCCGTGTACGAAGCGGACGGCGCGCGCCTGAAGCTCGCCGAGCGCCGCTACGGCAGCGGCGTCGCGACGTATCTCGAACTGCTCGACGCGCAGCGCAGCACGTTCGAATCGGGGCAGGAGCTGATCCGCCTGAAGCAGCTCAGGCTCGGCAACGCGATCGCGCTGTATCGCGCGCTCGGCGGCGGCTGGTCGCCGGGGGACGCGGAGGCGGCCGGCGCGTGACGCCGCGCACGTGTCACGGCCGGTAATGTAACGGCCGTCATCGCGCGGCCTCGGCGGCGCGTTGGATCATCTGTCGACACGACCGGGCAGGGCACGCATGACGATCGATTCACGACGGCTGGGCGTCGCGCTCGCGGCAAGTTTCGCGGCAAGTCTCGCGTTTGCCGCGGGCGATGCTGCCTACGCGCAGGATGCGCGCGCCGCGATGCCGAGCTCGGGTATCGCGGCGCGCCAGCCGGCGTCCGACGCGCCGGCTGGCGCGGCGGGTACGCCGACGATCGCGCCCGGCGCGGCGGCGGTGACGGCGCGCATCGCGGGCGTCGATTTGCCGGTGTTCACATACCGCCCCGCGCAATGCACGCCGGCGACGCTGCTCGTCGTGTTCCATGGCGTGCAACGCAACGGCACCGCCTATCGCGACCACGCGATCCCGCTCGCCGAGCGCCTCTGCGCGATCGTCGTCGCGCCGCAGTTCGACGCGGCGCGGTTTCCACGAGACGTCTATCAATACGGCGGCGCAAGCGTCGCGCACGGGCTGTCGCGCGATCCGCGGCAGCCGCGCGCGCTCGTCGCGCCACTCGTCGGCTGGGCACGGCAGGCGTCGGCCATCGCCGCGCCGCGCGTGGTGCTGCTCGGCCATTCGGCCGGCGCGCAATTCCTCGACCGCGTTGCCGCGTACGGCGCACCCGACGTCGCACGCATCGTGATCGCGAATCCGTCGACGTGGGTGATGCCGAGCGTGACGGACGCCGCGCCGTTCGGCTTCGGCGGCCTTGGCGCGGCGCGCGACGCGGACGACGCGCTGCGCGCGTATCTCGCGCAGCCGGTCACCGTGCTGCTCGGCACGGCCGACATCGGCAACCGCCATCTCGTTCACGGCCGCATGGCGGACGCGCAGGGGCCCACCCGCCACGCGCGCGGCCTCGTTGCATTTCAGGCGGCCCGCGCCGCGGCCGAGCGCCACGGCTGGGCGTTCAACTGGCGCCTCGTCGAGGTGCCCGGCGTCGGCCACGACGCCACCCGCATGTTTGCGTCGCCCGAGGCATTCGGCGCGGTGCAGGACCTCCGCTGATTCCCGGCTTCCTGCGTTGCCGACGCCCGCGCAAATGCGGCAGGGCGATGACGGCGCACGCCCGTCATTGCGCCCCCTCCATTTGACGGGTTGACCTTTCAATTCAATTGTGCAGTCTCGATTTTAATGGCGGCAAAATGTCGCAATTGAAACGTTAAAATCGGCTCGCAAACGATTGCGGGAAATATGGGTCGCGTTCGAATCAAAAAATTAATTTCCTTAATATTGAAAATGGCGGCGAGTGATCGTGGTCGATATGCAACGATGGCGGATCTGATCAGGATTATGTCTTTTTGATGGGGTGATCTGTGGAAGCCTTTCCTGGCAAGGATGTGCGGGGATTTCGGGGGCTGAATGCAGAAATTTCTTTTATATTCATACGATTTCAGAGGGTGCCGTCCGTCAAGGAAATCCAGTAATCCTATTAAAAACTCTGGCGAAAGAGTGCTGAAAAAGTGGGCAAATCTGAAATTGTCACGGTCGATTTGACAATGATTTACAGAAAACTTTCAGATTTATCTCAATAATGCACGCCTCGTGCCGGACGGGGAGCGCACCATGCGCTGCCGATTCACGTCCGACACGTCGTCCACTTCTTCTGTCAATCAATCGGAAACGACCATGAAAAAAAACCTCCTGTCCGCTGTCGCATTGGCTGCACTGTCCACCTCGGCGTTCGCGGCCGGCTCCGGCACGATCAACTTCACGGGTGAGATCGTCGCGGGCGCATGCGGCATCGACGCAGGCTCGGTCGACCAGACCGTGCGTCTGGGCAACGTGCCGACGAACAAGTTCAAGCAGGCTGGCGACAAGTCCACGCCGACCAACTTCGACATCAAGCTGACCGACTGCGACACGAGCGTTGCGAACAACGCGTTCTTCACGTTCACGGGTTCGTCGAACGCCACGCAGCCGAAGCTGCTCGCGACCGTCGGTTCGGCCACCAACGTCGGCATCCGCCTGCAGGCCTCGTCGGGCGAATACCTCGACAACGGCGCCGAGCAGAAGGCGCCGGTCGTGCTGCAGAACGGCACGAACGTCGCGCGCTTCGCCGCGATGTACGAAGCGACCGCAGCCGGCGTGACCCCGGGTACCGCCGACGGCGTCGCGAACTTCACGGTTCGCTACCAGTAAGCCCCCCCCACGGGGAAGGGTGCGCGCACCTTTCCCCGTTCCGTTGTTCCCCTCCCGTTTTTCTCCTGGACTTCCGGTAGCCCCGTCGTGCGAATCAGTCATTCCATCCTTTGCGTCTCCGTGCTGGCCGTCAGCAGCCAGAGCCAGGCGACGGAATTCAATTCGTCGTTTCTCAGCATCGACGGTGCGAGCAACGTCGACCTGTCGCAGTTCGCGCAGGCCGATTTCACGCTGCCGGGCGAGTACCTGCTCGACGTGCAGGTCAACGACGTGTTCTACGGCCTGCAGACGATCGAGTTCGTCGCCGGCGACGCGTCGGGCGCGGGCAAGCCCTGCCTGCCGCCGGAGCTGGTCGCGCAGTTCGGCCTGAAACCGTCGCTCGAGAAGGAACTGCCGCGCTTCCAGGGCGGCCGCTGCGTCGATCTCGCCGCGATCGAGGGCGTGACCGTGCGCTACCAGAAGGGCGAAGGGCGGCTCAAGATCTCGATTCCGCAGGCGGCGCTCGAATTCACCGACGCGTACTACCTGCCGCCCGAGCGCTGGACCGAGGGCATCCCGGGCGTGATGCTCGACTATCGCGTGATCGCGAACACCAACCGCAACTTCGGCGCCTCCGGCAGCCAGACGAATTCCGTGCAGGCGTACGGGACGGTCGGCGCCAACTGGGGCGCGTGGCGGTTTCGCGGCGACTACCAGGCGCAGTCCAACGCGGGCAATACCGTCTATGCGGACCGCACGTTCCGCTTCAGCCGGCTCTATGCGTTTCGCGCGCTGCCGTCGATCGAATCGACGGTGTCGTTCGGCGACGACTACCTGAGTTCGGACATTTTTGAAACGTTCGCGCTGACGGGCGCGACGATCCGCAGCGACGACCGCATGCTGCCGCCGTCGCTGCGCGGCTATGCGCCGCTGGTCTCGGGCGTGGCGCGCACCAACGCGACCGTCACGGTGTCGCAGCAGGGCCGCGTGCTGTACGTGACGCGCGTGTCGCCGGGCGCGTTCGCGCTGCAGAACATCAACACGAGCGTGCAGGGCACGCTCGACGTCGCGGTCGAGGAAGAGGACGGCACGGTGCAGCGCTTCCAGGTGACGACCGCGTCGGTGCCGTTTCTCGCACGCCAGGGGCAGCTGCGCTACAAGGCCGCGGTCGGCCAGCCGCGCCGGTTCGGCGGCGCGGGCATCACGCCGTTCTTCGGCTTTGCCGAGGCCGCGTACGGCCTGCCGCTCGACGTCACCGTGTACGGCGGCTTCATCGCCGCGTCGGGCTATACGTCGATCGCGCTCGGCGTGGGCCGCGATTTCGGCGCGTTCGGCGCGCTGTCCGCCGACGTCACGCATGCGCGTGCGCGGCTGTGGTGGAACGGCGCGACGCGCAACGGCAGCTCGTACCGGATCAACTATTCGAAGCACTTCGACGCGCTCGACGCGGACGTGCGCTTCTTCGGCTACCGCTTTTCCGAGCGCGACTACACGAATTTCTCGCAGTTCTCGGGCGACCCGACCGCGTACGGCCTCGCGAACAGCAAGCAGCGCTATTCGGCGACGATGTCGAAGCGCTTCGGCGAAACGTCGACCTATTTCTCGTACGACCAGACGACCTACTGGGGGCGCCAGTCGGACCAGCGCGTGGGCCTCACGCTGACGCGCGCGTTCTCGCTCGGCGCGCTGCGCCGCGTGAACGTCAGCATGTCCGCGTTCCGCACGATGGGCGCGGGCAGCGGCGGCAACCAGTTCTCGGTGACCGCGACGCTGCCGATCGGCGACCGCCAGACCGTCACGTCGAGCCTGACGACGGGCGGCGGCAACACGAGCGTGAACGCCGGATACATCTACGACGATCCGGCCGGACGCACGTACCAGATTGCCGCCGGCACGACCGGCGGCCGCGGCTCGGCGAACGCGAGCTTCCGCCAGCGCACGTCGTCGTACCAGCTCACCGCGCAGGCGTCGACGGTCGCGAATTCGTACGCGGCCGCGTCGCTCGAGCTCGGCGGCTCGCTGGTCGCGACGCAGCACGGCGTGGCCGCGCATGCGAACGGCAACGCGGGCGACACGCGCCTGCTGGTGTCGACCGACGGCGTGCCGGACGTGCCGCTGTCCGGTTCGCTCGCGCGCACCAACGCGCGCGGCTATACGGTGCTCGACAGCATCTCGCCGTACAACGTGTACGACGCGACCGTCAACGTCGAGAAGCTGCCGCTCGAAGTGCAGGTGTCGAACCCGATCCAGCGCATGGTGCTGACCGACGGCGCGATCGGCTTCGTCAAGTTTTCCGCCGCGCGCGGCCGCAACCTGTTCCTGACGCTGTCGGACACCGGCGGCCGTGCGCTGCCGTTCGGCGCATCGGTGCAGGACGGCGCGAACGGCAAGGAACTCGGCATCGTCGGCGAGGACGGCGCCGCGTACCTGACCCAGGTCCAGCCGAAATCGTCGCTGGTCGTGCGCGCGGGCGAACGCACGCTGTGCACGCTCGACGTGCTGCCGGACCAGCTCCAACTCGAAGGCACGCCGATTCCGGTGACGTGCCAGCCGCCCGGCGAGTCGCATGCCGCGACCGGCCGGATCGAACGATGATGCAACGGAACTTGCGATGAACCCTATTTCCCTCCTTTCCCTGCGGCGCGCATCGTGCGCGCTCGCGACGGCCGGCGCGCTGCTGGCGGGCGCCGCGCACGCGTCGATCGTGCCGGACCGCACGCGCGTGATCTTCAACGAAGGCGAGCAGGCGGCGATCGTGACGATCACGAACAAGAGCGCGAGCTATCCGTACCTCGTGCAGTCGTGGCTCGAGGATACGCACGGCAACCGCATCACGTCGCCGCTGATGGTCGTGCCGCCGCTGCAGCGCGTCGAGGCGAACGAGCGCAACGTGCTGCGCATCGCGAAGCTGCCGGGCACCGCGCTGCCGGCCGATCGCGAGACGGTGTTCTACCTGAACATTCGCGAGGTGCCGCCGAAGACCGATACGCCGAACGCGCTGCAGATCGCGCTGCACACGCAGATGAAGCTGTTCTACCGGCCGAAGGGCGTGCAGCCCGCGCGCGACGCGGATCCGACGCTGCCGATGACGCTGCGCGTCGACGCCGCCGCGCACACGCTGGTGTTCGACAACCCGACGCCGTTCCACGTGACGGTGGTCGATCTCAAGGCGGGCGCGCAGAAGGCGCCGGTGCCGTTCGATCCGGTGATGGTGAGCCCGATGAGCACGGCGGACGTGCCCTTCAAGGGCGCAGCGCCCGCGACGCTGTTCGTCACGCACGTCGACGATTACGGCGGCCAGGTGGCGGTCGAGTATGCGTGCGACGCGGGTGTCTGCAAGAGCGTGAAGCCATGAGCGCGGGCGCGAGACAACGCGCGAAGCAGCGCGTGTCGCCGCTCGCGGCGTGGCTGCGCTGGGTCGTGCTCGCGGTGCTGATCGTGGCGGTGCAGCCCGCGTGGGCGCTGCGCTGCCTGACCGACGGCGGCGCGGATTCGCTCACCGAGCCGATCGGCGGCGTGGCGTCGTATCCGACGGATGCACCGGACGGCTACGTGATCTGGGTGTCGCCGCCGCGCACGACGACGGGGTACTGCTACAAGGACTACGGCGGGGAGGCGTTGACCTACCCCGAGCGGGTCTATTTCTACGCGAACCCGAATTCGCAGGTCCCCGCCGCCTGGGGGCTCGAGATCGGCATTCGCTACGGCGGCCGGGACTATTTCGGCCTGGGCAGCGGGCCGAGCGCGCGCGTGGAAACCGACACCGTCGTGAGCGCGTGTTCGCAATGGGACTTCGACCGGGGGCGCTGCCGGAGGGCGCCGCTCAGCATCACCTATCAGGTGGTGGTGCGCAAGAAGGGCCGATGGATCCAGCCGCCGAGCGATATCTACGCGGTCTTCCAGTTCGACGGCGTGGGCGGCCTCAACGCGTTCCGATCGAGTTTCCAGTACCGGCTGAGCGGGCTGTCGCGCCTGAAGCCGACGCCATGCCTCGTCGACGTGCTGGTGACGCCCGAGCCCGGCATCGTCAATTTCGGCCAGGTGCAGATGTCCGGCAACGGCTTCCTGCCGGCCGTGCCGCGCAAGCGCTTCTCGCTGTCGCTGACCAAGAAATGCAGCATCCCGATTCGCGTCGACGGCTATTTCGAGGCGACCCAGGGCAACGTGCAGAACGGCTTGCTGGTACCGGCGAAGGACAGCAACTTCGGCATCGGCCTCGAGGACAGCCAGGGCAAGGCGATCGAGTTCAACAAGCAGTTCACGCTCACGCAGTTTCCGGCCAACGTCGCGAATCAGACCGTGATGCTCGATGCGGTTCTGAAGTCGTTCGGACCACCGAAGATCGGGCCGTTCAACGCGTCGGCGACGATCCGGATTTTCCTGTATTGAGCGCACCGTTCTCATTGACGAAGTGACGGAGGAGAAGGAGATGCATCTGAGACGCAGCGTCGTCGCGGCCGTGCTGGCCGTGTCGGCAACGAGCGCGGTTCACGCGCAGGTGGTATCGGCAGGCGGCTATTCGTTGACCGTGCTCGGCGACCTGGGCGGGCCGCGCGATGTGCGATACAACGGCCATGCCGTCAGCGCGGACGGCAAGACGATCATCGGCGCCTACCGGCGCGAAGGGCAGCCCGGCGGTTCCATGGCCTTCTCGTGGTCGGCCGCGACGGGCTGGCAGCGGCTGGCCGCGCCGGCGAACGTCTACGACGTCCTGGCCCAGACGGTGTCGGCCGATGGCCGGGTGATCGGCGGCTCGGTCAGCACGCCCCTGCCGAACAGCAGCAACGTCGATCGGTGGGCGGTGCGATGGCCCGGCGACGGCAGGACACAGGAACTCGTGCCGCGTTCGGCGGGCTGGGGCGGGTCGGTCGAAGTCGCGAACCGCGACGGCTCCAGGATGACCGGCGGCTTCACCGCGACCGGCGGCCGGAATGCACGGTTTCTTTGGGACCAGCGGACCGGCTTCCGCGAGTTGCCGACGGGCGGCGATTATCTCGTCCACCTGCTGGCGATGAACCCGTCCGGCAATGCGGCAACCGGGTTCGCCGGCAATGTCGACGGCGTATATGGCTCGCGTGCGCTCCTATGGACCGAACAATCCGGCGACCGGCTGTTGCCGACGCGCAATGAGGGCGACGCCAGGATGGACATGGCCCGCGGCGTGTCCGACGACGGACGGACGATCGCCGGCAGTCTCGGCACCCTGGTGGCCACGCCGGACGGGCAACGGATCGACTCGGAAGCCGTGCTGTGGACGAACGGTGGCGACAGCATCCAGCGGCTCGGTTTTCTCGACGGTGATGACAGCAGCTACGCGTCGTCGCTCAGCACGGACGGGCGGGTCGTGATCGGCGAATCGAGCAGCAGCCAGAGCGGCGTGGCGCGCGTCTTCGTGTGGACACCGCAAAGCGGCATGCGCAGTCTCGTTGCGCTGCTCGAAGCGGCGGGCCTGTCGGTCGGCACGCTGAACCTGACCGGCGTGATCGGCGTCAGCCCCGACGGACAGACCATCACGGGGCAGGGCTATCGAGAAGACGATCCCGACGCGAAGCCGCAGTTCTGGCAAGTGCACATCGATGCGGCGACGCTGCGCGCGTTGCCGCCGGCGAGCCCGGGCGCGGATGCATCGCGGGTGCGGGCATCGCAGCCGAAGGTGGCGTCACGCATGCTGGCGGCGAAGCCGAACGCAGCGGTGCGACGCGGCGACTGCCGCATGCCCGTCGACCCGGCGCGGCTCGCGCAATGCCGGCTGCTGCTGCCGGCTGCACGTTGACGCGAGCGGCGGCAGGTAGGTGAAGCGATACGACGAGGCGCCGGTCATCCGGCGCCTCGTTGCGTTTACCTCACCCAGCGGCACACGCGATGGTGACGATGGCGATCGAAGCGGCACGCGCGGTGCGGATGCGCTTGCGCGATCGCGGGCGCGAGCACGGCGATCGCAACGGCCGTGGCGGTGAAGGTTTTCATCAGGGATTTCATCCTGATGTCCTGTTGCGGGATGCGATGTCAATGGACGGCAAGCGCGCGGGCTCACCACTGCGGGCGCGGATCGTCACGCCGGTCGTCGCGTCGGTCGTCATGCCGATCGTCGCGGCGCTCGTCCCGCCCGCCGGGATGCCGCGCTTCCCAGTCGCGTCGCTCCCAGTAACGATTTCCGTCCCAGTAGCGCCCGCCCGTTATCCCGAAATAAATCGCCCTGGCGCCAGGACATCACCGAAACAGGCCGCTTCGTTCTCGTCTGATTCAGTCGGAACTATTATTCATACAAATCCCACTAAACCTCAGGGTTATTCACGAATAAAATTGAGAATGATTCGCGTTTACGTTAGATTGCTCTATCTCGGAATTGGACGGAGCGAATCGATGGCGATGGCGGAAGTGCTCGAACGACCGGCCCCGGCGGCGGCGAACCTGTTCCTCGGCGGTCATCTCGACCAGCCGCGCAGCCCCGCGCCGCGCACGCGCCGCAGCGCCGCGCCGCGCGCGCAGGGCGTGCTGCTCGACGTGCTGATCGCGCACCGCGCGATGCTCGTCAACCTCGCGCGCAGCTTCGTCGGCTGTGTGAGCCGCGCCGAGGACGTCGTGCACGACGTGTTCATCAAGCTCGTCGAATTCCCGAACCAGGACGCGGTGCGCCAGCCGGTCGCGTACGTGACGCGGATGGTGCGCAACGCGTCGATCGACGCGTGCCGCCGCCAGAGCCTGGAGAACGTCTATCACGCGGACGAGGACGACGGCCTCGACGTGCCGTCGCCCGAACCGTCGCCCGAAGCGGCGCTGATGACGCGCGACACGCTGCGGCGCGTGTCGGCCGCGCTCGACGACTTGCCCGAGCGCAGCCGCGCGGCGTTCGAGATGGTGCGGCTGCGCGAGGAGACGCTGCAGAGCGCGGCGCGCGCGCTGAACGTGTCGCAGACGCTCGTGCATTTCATGGTGCGCGACGCGGAGCGCCACTGCGCAGAATGCCTCGACGCATGCCAGCGCGGCGTCGCGTGCCCGGTGTTTTTCGGCGGCCGCGCGCGGCGCCGGTAAAAAAGCGCGCCGGCCATTCGTCTATTCGACAGGAGCGGGCGTTCCGCTCCGTTTCCCTCAACCGCCTCCAGCGATTTCCGATCATGACGCAAGCGACGACGCCTTCCGCCGACACCGACGACCTCGTCTACACGGTCGTCATCAACGACGAAGAACAGTATTCGATCTGGCCGACCTTCCGGCCCGTGCCGGCCGGCTGGCGCGAAGTGGGCGTGAGCGGCCCGAAGGCCGACTGCCTCGCGCACATCGAGGCCGTCTGGACCGACATGCGGCCCGCGAGCCTGCGCCGCGCGATGGACGGCGAAGCCGCGCACGCCTCGGCCTGACCGGCGCCTACCTGAAGAGGACGTTGCATGACCCTGCTTTCGTTGCCGACGCTCGACGACCTGCGGATCGAGCCGGGGCTGCCCACCGTCGTGTCGCCGCGAAGCGGCGACGGCATGTCGATCGACGAAGTCGCGCCGCTCGCCCGCGCGATCGCGGCCGACACGCTCGAGCGCGCGGGCGGCGTGCTGTTCACGGGCTTTCACGTGCCGTCGATCGACGCGTTCCAGCAATTCGCGGCGTCGTTCGGCGATCCGCTGATCGGCTATGAATACGCGTCGACGCCGCGCAGCCAGGTCGAGGGCGCGGTGTACACGTCGACCGAATACCCGCCGCACCGCGCGATTCCGCTGCACAACGAGCAGTCGTACACGCGCGAATGGCCGATGCGGATCTGGTTCCATTGCGCGCTCGCGGCCCCGCGCGGCGGCGCGACGCCGATCGCCGACAGCCGCGCGGTGTATCGCGCGCTCGACCCGGCGCTGGTCGCGCGCTTCGCGCAGCGCGAGCTGCTGTACGTGCGCAATTTCGGGCAGGGGCTCGACCTGCCGTGGCAGCAGTCGTTCGGCACCGACGATCCGCGCGAGGTCGAGCGGATGTGCGCGGCGCGCGGCATCGAATGCACGTGGCGCACCGACGACGACGGCGAGCCGCTGCTGCGCACCCGCGAGCGTTGCCAGGCGGTCGCGCGGCATCCGCGCACGGGCGACCGGGTGTGGTTCAACCAGGCCAACCTGTTTCACCTGTCCGCGCTCGACGACGACATGCAGGAAGCGCTCGTCGACGCGGTGGGCCTCGACAACGTGCCGCGCAACGTCTACTACGGCGACGGCGCGCCGCTCGAGGCCGATGCGCTCGCCGAGATTCGCGCGGTGCTCGACCGGCAGCGCATCGTGTTCCCGTGGCGAACCGGCGACGTGCTGATGCTCGACAACATGCTGACCGCGCACGCGCGCGACCCGTTCGAGGGGCCGCGCAAGGTCGTCGTCGCGATGGCGCAAAGCTACATGGTCCCGCGCGACCGAACGGAGGACTGATGACACGTGGTACCGCCGCGCTGGCCGCGCGGGGGCTGACGGTGGGTTATCGCGACCATGTCGTGATCGACGGGCTGGACCTGTCGATCACGACCGGCCGCGTAACCGCGCTGTGCGGCCCGAACGGCTGCGGAAAAAGCACGCTGCTGCGTACGCTCGCGGGCCTGCAGCCCGCGCTGTCCGGCCATGTCGACGTCAACGGCCAGCCGCTCGCGTCGTTCCGGCGGCGCGCGCTCGCGCGCGAGCTGACGATGCTCGCGCAGTTCAACCAGATTCCGTCCGGCCTGACCGTGCGCGAGCTCGTCGCGTACGGGCGCTACGCGTACGGCGGTTTCCTGCGCGGGCTGTCGCGCGCGGATCACCTGGCGATCGACGAGGCGCTCGAGACGAGCGGGCTCGCGGGCGACGCGGGCCGCGACGTCGGCGCGCTGTCCGGCGGCGAGCGGCAGCGCGCGTGGATCGCGATGGCGCTCGCGCAGCAGGCGCCGATCGTGCTGCTCGACGAGCCGACCACCTATCTCGACATCCATCACCAGCTCGACATCCTCGACGCGCTGCGCCAGCTGAACCGCGCGCGCGGGCTCACCATCGTGTGGGTGCTGCACGACCTGAACCAGGCCGCCGCGTACAGCGACGAGATCGTGCTGATGCGCGCGGGCCGCGTCGTCGCGCAGGGCGCGCCCGACGCGATGCTCGAACCGGCGCGCTTGCGCGCGGCGTTCGGCGTCGAGATGCTGAAGCTCGCGCATCCGCAGACCGGCGCACCGATGTGCGTGCCCGCCTACGGGCCGGGCGCCGTCGACGCGCAGCCGTCGGCTGCCGTGTACGACCGGGATCTCGCCACATGACGACGTTCGCGATGCGCAAGCGCCGCGCGGCCGCCGGCAACGGCTGGGGCGTGCAGCCGCGCCGCGCCGCGGCGCTGGCGATCGGCATGCTGCTGCTGATCGCGTGCGTCGCCGCGCTGCGCGCCGCACCTGACCTGCGCGCGTGGTGGAGCGCCGCGCCCGGCAGCGACGCCGACGCGCTCGCGCGCGTGTTCCTGTTCGACCTGAACCTGCCGCGCATCGCGGCCGCGCTCGTCGCGGGCGGCTGCCTCGGCATCGCCGGCGCGCTGTTCCAGTCGGCGACGCGCAATCCGCTCGCGTCGCCCGACCTGCTCGGCGTGACGGGCGGCGCGCAGCTCGGCCTGCTCGCGGCGATGCTCGTGCCGGCGCTCGCGGGCGTCCCGTCGGTGCCGCTCTTGTTCGTCTGCGGCCTCGCCGCCGCCGCGTGCGCGATGCTCGCGGCGGGCGGCTGGCGCGCGACGCCGCTGCGGCTCGTGCTCGCGGGCAGCGTCTGCATGCTGCTGTTCGCCGCGCTGTCGACGCTGCTGCTCGCGTTCTTCGAGCAGAACATCGCGGGCGCCGCGCTGTGGGCGAACGGCAGCCTCTATCAACCGGGCGCGACCGGCCTGAAGCTCGCGGCGAGCTGGCTCGTGCTGCCGCTCGCCGCGCTGCCGTTCGTGATCCGGCCGCTCGATCCGCTCGCGCTCGGCGACGATGCGGCGGCCGCGGCAGGCGTGCGCGTCGATGCGGCGCGGCTCGCCGCGACGGTCGTCGCGGTGGCGTTCACGAGCGTCGCGGTCAGCATCGCGGGGCCGCTGTCGTACGTCGGCCTCGTCGCGCCGAACCTGCTGCGTCAGATTCGCGGCGCGCGCGCCGCGCGGCTCGCCGCGCTGGTGCCGTTGTCCGCGCTGGCGGGCGGCGCGCTCGTGCTCGTGACCGACAGCGCGGTGCTCGCGTCGGGCCTCGACATGACGCTGTCGACCGGCGTCGCGATCGCGCTCGTCGGCACGCCGCTGATGCTCGCGCTGATCCGTCGCGGCGCCGCGTGGTCCGGCGTGCTGCATGCGGGCCCCGAACGCGCGGCGGGCGGCCGCGCGACGCGCTTCGTCGGCTGGCTCGACGGCCTGCGCTGGCCGCGGCGCACCGTGCTGTTCGCGCTGGCGGGCGCGCTCGCGCTGATCGCGGGCACCTCGGCCGGCCCCGAATGGCTGACGCCCGCGCGCTGGCACGCGGCGCTGTCGGGCGGCGATCCGGTCGCGCGGATGCTGATCGACCTGCGCCTGCCGCGATTGATGTGCGCGATGCTGGCCGGCGCGCTGCTCGCCGCGAGCGGCGTCGCGATGCAGAGCGTCGTGCGCAACCCGCTGGCGGGCCCGGAAGTGCTCGGCGTCACGCAGGGCGCG
Source organism: Burkholderia sp. SRS-46 (assembly GCF_004343775.1). Classification (GTDB taxonomy): domain Bacteria; phylum Pseudomonadota; class Gammaproteobacteria; order Burkholderiales; family Burkholderiaceae; genus Burkholderia. The sequence continues at coordinate 1,114,134 of NZ_PTXL01000001.1, forward strand.
GCGCTCGTCACGCTGTTCGCGCTGACCCGCTGGCCGCTCGCGGGCCACGGCGCGCTCGCGGGCGCGGCCTTGCTCGGCGGCGGCGTGTCGCTCGCGGTCACGCTCGGCCTGAACCATCGGCACCGTTACGCGCCGCTCGCGGTCGCGCTGACCGGCATCGTGATCGGCACGTTGTGGACGACGCTGTCGGAATGGCTGATCACGCAGGAAAGCGTGCAGCCCGCGCGCTTCGTCGTGTGGCTCGTCGGCGGCACCTACGGGCGCAGCTGGGGCGAGGTCGCGATGCTGTTGCCGTGGTGCGTGCTGGCGGTGCCGGTGTTCGCGTGGCTCGCGCAGCCGCTCGACATGCTCGCGCTCGGCGACGACCAGGCGGCCGCGCTCGGCCTGCCGATCGCCGCGTTGCGGCCGCTCGCGCTGGTGATCGCGACGCTCGCCGCGTGCGCGGCGGTGGCCGCGGTCGGGCCGGTCGGCTTCATCGGGCTGATGGCACCGCACGTCGCGACGATGCTCGGCGCGCGCCGCCATCGCACGCGCCTGTGGCTCGCGGCCGCGTGCGGCGCGCTGATCCTCGGGTTCGCGGACGTCGCGGCCCGCACGGCCGTCGCGCCGCGTGAAGTGCCGGCCGGCGTGCTGACCGCGCTGATCGGCGCACCGTACCTGCTCGGGCTGCTGATCGTCGAGGCGCGCCGCGCGCGGCGCGCGGGGCGATGACGTCGACGGCACCCGGCGCGCACGACGTGCACGTCGCGCGGGCGACGTGCTTCGCGTCGTTCGCGCCGGCCGAATTCGCGCCGTATCTCGACGCGGTCTGGCTCGGCCTGCCCGATCACGCACCCGCGTGCGGCGTGACGCGCGTGCCGGTGACGGCGCTGCCCGCGCATCGCGACGCGCTGCTCGATGCGATGGTCCGCCACTACGGCGGCGATCCGGCCGCGCATGCGCGCGCGCTGCTGTCGCAATGGAGCAAGTACTACTTCGGCCGCGCGGCGCCGGCGGGCGTGGTCGCGGCGCTGCTGCTCGGCCGGCCGCTCGACATGGCACCGGAACGCACGTTCGTCGTGCTCGACGACGGCATGCCCGCCGGGCTCGTGTTCGCACCGGACGCGCTCGGCGCACCCTGCGACGATCCGGCGCCGCGCTATGCGGGGCTCGTCGCGCACCTCGGCGCGGTGATCGACCTGCTGGCCGAGATGGGGCGCGTCACGCCGCGCGTGCTGTGGAGCAATGCCGGCAATCTGCTCGACTACCTGCTCGACGTCTGCCGCGCGCAGCCGTGTGCGGCCGATCCCGCACGCGACACCGCGTGGCTGTTCCGCTCGGCCTGCCTCGACGGCGAACCCAATCCGCTGCGCACGCCCGTGCGCGATGCCGTGCCGCGCTCGCCGCTGCTGCCGACGCCGTTCCGCGCGCGCCGCGTGTGCTGCCTGCGCTACGAAATCCCTGGAGAAACGCAACTGTGTGGAAGCTGCCCCTTGCTACTGACGATGGACGACACGGCGCTGGCCGGGCAGGACGCGATTCGCTGACGCGGCCCGGTCGGCGGCTGGCGCTCGCGCAGCTCGCCGCGCTCGGCGTCGCGGGTGGTTGGCAGCCCCACGTGCTGGCGGCCACGGGCGCCGCGGCGGCCGGCCATCCGGCGCTCGCCAGCCCGGTCGTCTCGCAGGCGAGCGCGAGGATGCCGGCGCGGCCGCTGCGCGTCGTCGCACTCGAATTCATGTTCGCGGAAACCCTCGCGGCGCTCGACATCACGCCGGTCGGGATGGTCGACACCGCGTTCTATCCGGGCTGGCTCGGCTACGACAACGCGCGCTTCGCGCACGTGACGGACGTCGGGTCGCGGCAGGAGCCGGGGCTCGAGGCGATCGCGGCGGTCAAGCCCGACCTGATCATCGGCGTCGGCTTCCGGCATGCGCCGATTTTCGAGGCGCTCGACCGGATCGCGCCGACGATCCTGTTCCAGTTCAGCCCGAACGTGAACGATGGCGGCGTGCCCGTGACCCAGCTCGACTGGACCCGGCAGATCTTCCGCACGATCGGCGCGGTCACGGGGCGCGGCGCGCGCGCGCAGGCGGTCGAGGCGCAGCTGGACGCCGGCCTCGCGCGCAACGCGCAGCGGCTCGCGGCCGCCGGCCGGCGCGGCGAGCGCGTCGCGCTGCTGCAGGATCTCGGGCTGCCCGACCGTTACTGGGCGTATACGGGCAACAGCACGGCGGCGGGGCTCGCGCGCGCGCTCGGCCTCGAGCTATGGCCGAACAAGCCGACCCGCGAGGGCACGCTCTACGTGACGTCGGCGGACCTGCTGCCGCAGCGCGACCTGGCGGTGCTGTTCGTCACCACGAGCGGCGTGGACATGCCGCTCGACACGAAGCTCGATTCGCCGATCTGGCGATACGTGCCCGCGCGCAGGGCGCACCGGATCGCACTGATCGAACGCAACATCTGGGGATTCGGCGGCCCGATGTCGGCGCTGAAGCTGGCCGACGTGATGACCGATACGCTGCTCGGGCTGCCGCGCGCGCGGTGACGCGCTTCCATCTCTGATCCGTTCGTCACGGACGCTTGCCGCTCGAGCGGCTCAACCACCCGCATTGCACGGATCGTTGCGCCGCCGGCGCGTCGGCAAACCGCCGCGCCGGCGCCTGACGCTCAGGCGTGCACCACATTCGCCGCCTCGGCGCGCTGCCGCGCCGGCGTCGTATCGCTGACGATCTGCCCGTTGTCGAGCTTCAGCAGCCGGTCGGCCAGATCGAAGTAGCGGTCGTCGTGCGTGATCACGATCACGGCCTTGCCGCGCGCGCGCAGCTCGGGCAGCAACTGCTCGTAGAACACCGCCTTGAACGTCGGGTCCTGGTCGGCCGCCCATTCGTCGAACAGGTAGAATGGCCGGTCCTCCAGATACGCGACGACGAGCGCGAGCCGCTTGCGTTGTCCGGTCGACAGCGCGCGGGTCGAGAACGCGCCGTCGACGACCTTCACCTTGTGATCGAGCGCGAGCTTCGCGACCAGCGCGTTCGCGCGGGCATCGGCCTGCGCGCGTGCCGGATCGTCCGGGTCGACGATGCCGAGCAGCGCGTCGAACAGGTGGAAATCGTTGAACACCGCGCTGAAGCGCTGCCGGTACGCGGCGCGCTCGCCCCAGCCGATCGGCCGGCCGTCGACCTCGATCGCGCCTTCCTCGGGCTCGTAGAGCCCCGTCAGCACCTTCGCGAGCGTGGTCTTGCCGCTGCCGTTGCCGCCGACGATGAACACCAGCTCGCCGGGCTTCAGCGTCAGGTCGATCGGCCCGATGCTGAACATGCGCTCGTCGCGCTCATGGAAATACGCATGCGTGACGCCGCGCAGCGTGACCGCGCCGGCGGGCGGGAGCTCCGGCGCGTCGCTCGCGGGCGGCGCCGTGCGCAGCGCGCCGAACTCGGCCATCACGTCCTCGATGCGCGCGAGCGACACGCGCGCCGCGTTGACGGTCGGCAGGTTGTTCAACAGCCCGTCGAGCGGCACCAGCATGAACAGGAACACGACCACGTAGCCGGCCGTCGCGCCCGGGTCCGCGTGCACGCCGAGCGCCGGCCAGAACGCGGCCGCGCCGAGGAACGCATAGAACAGGAAGATGATCCAGCCGACGCCGACCGCATATGCGCTGAACGCGCGGCGGCGGTGGTCGCGCACCTCGCCGATCGCCGCGCCGAGCTGGCCGTCGACGAACTGGCGCGCGCGCGCGTCGTGCAGCTTCAGCTCCTTCGCGCCGGAGAACAGCGCGCCGAGATAGCCGAACAGGCGGTCCTGCGCGCGGCCGGCCGCCTCGAGCGCCGCGATCGCGCGGCGGTCGCCGGTGTGATAGCCGAGCGAGCCCGCGACGATGGCCGTCAGCGCGAGCACGCACACGGGCCACGACAGCCACGCGAGATAGCCGAGGCAGCCGAACACGATCGAGCCGTGCATCACGAGGTTCGGCAGCGCGAAGAACAGCATCGACACGTTGGTCGCGTCGTCGGTCAGCACCGACTGCACGGGCGCCGCGCCGATGCGCTCGACGTCGCGCAGCTCGGCCGCGCCGACCCGGCGCGCGAGATGCGCGCGCAGCCGCGCCATCGTGTCCTGCGACAGCCGCGCGAACAGCACGCCCGACACGATCCGCGTGACGAGCGCGATCACCGCGCACAGCGCGAAGCGCCACGCGAGCGCCGTATCGGCGGCGCCCGGCTGCGCGAGCGCGCGGTTCAGCGTCGCGACCAGCAGCACGCTGGCGACGCCGTTCAGCACGCACGCGACGAGCGCGAGCGCGAGCGCGGCGCGGCTTTCGCGCAGCAGCGCGAGGATCAGGCGCGCCGCCGGGCGCGCGGGCGGCGCGGCGTCGGCGGGCGGACGAAAGGGCGGGTGGGAAGGCTCGTGGGCGGCTGTCATCGGCAACGTCAATAAAGGGAGAACGAACGGCGGCGCGGCGCGCCTCCTGCCGAATAGACGAATGGGCTTCGGAAATATTTAGCAAGACGGCCTTCGATGACGAAACGGTAAAAAATCGGCCGCGCCGTTCGTCACACCAGTGAAGCCGCCCAGCGCGGCCCCGTGACTTGGCCGAAGCGGCCGGACCCGAAGGACTTCACGCTCATGACGAGTTTCCCGACTGCGTTGCACCACCGAATCCGCGAACTGGCGCGCCGCGCGCCCGACGCGCCCGCGCTCGATATTTCCTTTCCGGCCGCGGCCAGCCTGTCGCGCGGCGCGCTCGATGCGCGCGCGTCGCGGCTCGCCAGGCGGCTGCGCGCGGCCGGCGTCGGCGCCGAGGTGCGGGTGGGCGTCTGCGTCGAGCGCTCGTGCGAACTGTTCGTCGCGCTGCTGGCAGTGCTGAAGGCGGGCGGCGTATTCGTGCCGCTCGATCCGCGCCATCCGGCCGCGCGCCTCGACTGGATCGTGGGCGACGCGCACCTGCGGCACGGTATCGTCGATGCGGCCGGCCGCGCGGCGCTGGGCACGCCGTTCGCGCACGCGTTCGACGTGGCCGATGAGGCCGATGAGGCCGATGAGGCCGATGAGGCCGATGAGGCCGATGAGGCCGATGAGGCCGACGCGCACGCGGCGGGCGCATCGATCGACGAAGACGATGACGCGCCGGTGCATCCGCGCGCGGCCGCCTACATGATCTATACGTCGGGCTCGACCGGCACGCCGAAGGCGGTGGTCGTCGAGCACGGGCCGCTCGCCGCGCATTGCGACGCGCTTGCGGCCGCGCTGCCGATCGCGTCCGGCGACCGGCTGCTGCATTTCGCATCGGTCAATTTCGACGCCGCGCACGAATGCTGGCTCGCGCCGCTCGCGGTGGGCGCGAGCGTCGCGATCGCCCCGGCGCAACCGTTTGCACCGGATGCCGCGCATGCGCTGATGGTGCGCGAGCGGGTCAGCGTCGCCGCCTTCCCGCCCGCGTACCTGCGCGAGTTCGCGGCCGTCGCCGCGCGCGACGGCGTGCCGCCCGCGCTGCGCGTGCTCGCGTTCGGCGGCGAGGCGCTGCCGCAGCAGGCGTTCGAGTTCGTGCGCAGCACGTTCCCGACGGTGCGGCTCATCAACGGCTACGGGCCGACCGAGGCGGTGATCTCGCCGATGCTGTGGCCGGTGGAGCCGGGCGAGTCGCCCGTGCTCGCGGCGGACGACGCGTATGCGTCGCTGCCGATCGGCCGGACGATCGGCCCGCGGGTTGCACGCATCGACGGCGACGCGGCCGGCGAGCTGCTGCTCGGCGGCGTCTGTCTTGCGCGCGGCTATCACGGCCGGCCGGCGCTGACGGCCGAGCGCTTCGTGCCCGATCCGGACGGCGCGCCCGGCGCGCGCGTGTATCGCACCGGCGATCTCGCGCGGCTGCGCGACGACGGCGCATACGACTACCTCGGCCGCCTCGACGACCAGGTGCAGGTGCGTGGCGTGCGGGTCGAGCCGGCGGAAATCGCCGCGTGCCTGCGCGTGCATCCGGCCGTCGCCGACGCGGCGGTGGTCGCCGAAACGAACGGCGGGCCGACGCGGCTCGTCGCCTGCATCGCGCTGGCCACGGAAGCCGACGACGACGCGCTGAAGGCGCATGTCGCCGCACACCTGCCGGCCGCATGGCAGCCGCACCAGTACGTGCGTTGCGATGCGCTGCCGTACACGTTGAACGGCAAGCTCGACCGCGCGGCGCTGCGCGAACGGATCGCCGCGGCCCGCACCGCGCGCGCCGCGGGCGACGCGGCCCGTACGCCCACCGAGCAGCGCGTCGCCGGTATCTGGCAGGCGCTGCTCGGCCTCGACGTCGCGCCGTCGCGCGACGACCGGTTCTTCGCGCTGGGCGCCGATTCGCTCGCGACGATGCAGCTTCAGGCGGCGATCCGTGCCGAGTGGCGCGTCAACCTGCGGCTCGACGCGCTGTTCGCGGACCCGGCGCTCGCCGCGCTGGCCGAGATGATCGACCGCGCGGAGCGGGAGACCGGCGCGCCGGTCGGCGCGATCGCGGCGCGTGGCGCGCGGGCGGGCGGCATGGGTTTCGTCGAGCGCGCGGCGTCGCTCGCCCAGCAGCGCTTCTGGGTGCTTGCGCAGACGCGCGACGCGAGCGCGGCGTACCACATCGCCGCCCACTGGACCATCGACGGCATCCTCGATCGCGACGCGCTGCAGCGCGCGCTCGATCACGTGATCGGTCGTCACGAGGCCTGGCGCACGACGCTCGTCGAAAACGACGACGGTGTCGTGATGCAACGGATTCACGCACGCCTGCCGGTGCCGGTCGAACAGGTCGACCTCCGCGACCTGCCGCCGGCCGCCCGCGACGCGCAGGCCGCGATCCTTGCCGAGCGCGATGCGGGTGCGCCGTTCGATCTGGCCGAAGGCCCGCTCGTGCGCGCGACGCTGGTCGCGCACACCGACGATCGCCATCGGCTGATGCTGACCGCGCATCACGCGATCACCGACGGCTGGAGCTCGCGCTGCGCGTTCGAGGAACTCGCGGCCGCCTATAGCGCGTATGCGAATGGCGACACGCCGGCATTGCCCGCGCTGCCGATCCAGTACGCGGACTATGCGGACTGGCAGCGCGAAATGCTCGCGAGCGGCGAGGGCGAGCGGCAACTCGACTATTGGCGCGCCGCGCTGCGGGACGCGCCGGGCCCGCTCGCGCTGCCGGTCGACCGGCAGCCGCCGGCCACCCGCACGCTGCACGGCGCGCGCACGTCGCTGCGCCTGCCCGACGCGGTGGCCGCCGACGTGCGGCGGCTCGCGCGCGATGCGCACGCGACCGTCTTCACGGTGCTGGTCGCCGCGCTCGACGCGTGGCTGTCGCGGCTCACCGGCGCGACCGACGTCGTCGTCGCGGTGCCGGTCGCGCACCGCCAGCAGCCGGAAACCCGCGGGCTGCTCGGGCTGTTCCTGAACACCGTCGCGCTGCGCGTGCGGGTCGCGCCGGCCGCGCCGTTCGCGGCGCTGGTCGACGCGGCGCGCGCGGCGGCGCTCGACGCGGTCGCGCATCAGGACGTGCCGTTCGAGCGCGTGATCGATGCGGTGAAGCCGCCGGTGCGGCGCGGTGACGAATGGCTGCGTGTCAAGTTCGCGCAGCAGTTCGACGCGCGGCTCGACAGCGCGCTGCCGGGCGCGACCGCGGTCGCGACGCCGGGGCCGGACCTCGCCGCGCGCTTCGATTTCGCGCTCGATTTCACCGACGATGCGAACGGCATCGAACTCGTCGCCGCGTATGCGACCGACTGCATCGACGCGGACACCGCCCGCGCATGGCTCGACAGCTATGCGGCGCTCGTCGCGGCGGCTGCACGCGAGCCGCAGCGCGCGGTCACGGCGCTGCCGTGCGATGGCGCGCATGCCGCGCGGCAGCCGCGCGACGGCCGTGTCTTCGCGCCCGAACACGCGGATATCGTCGCGGCGTTCGCGCGCCAGGCGGCGGCCTATCCGCATCGCGTCGCGCTGGCCGATGCGGCGGCGTCGCTGACCTTCGCCGAACTCGACGACGCGTCCAACCGTGTCGCCCGCGCGCTGCAACTGCGCGGCACGGTGGCCGAGGAGCCGGTCGTCGTCTGCATCGAGCGCGCCGCGCGCTTCGTCGTCGGCCTGCTCGGCGCGCTGAAGGCCGGCGCTATGGCCGTGCTGCTCGACCCGGCACAGCCGGCCGAACGGCTGGCGGCGGCCGCCGCCGATTGCCGCGCGCGCTGGGCGCTCGTCGCCGGCGACGCGGCCTGGCCGGCCGACACGTGCGCACAGGCGCTCGACGTCGACGCGCTGGCGGCCGACGCGACGCTCGCGCACGCGGCCGGCGCCCGCATCGCGCCGCGCGCCGGGCAGGGCGCGTACCTGATCTATACGTCCGGTTCGACCGGCACGCCGAAGGGCGTGGTCGTGTCGCACGGCGCGCTCGCGGACTACGTGCAGGGGATGCTCGACGAACTCGCGTTCGCGCCCGACGCGTCGTTCGCGATGGTGTCGACGGTCGCGGCCGACCTCGGCCACACGACGCTGTTCGGCGCGCTGTGCGCGGGCCGCACGCTGCATCTGCTGCCGGCGTCGTGCGCGTTCGACCCGGACGCGTTCGCCGACGAGATGCGCCGCCGCGACGTCGGCGTGCTGAAGATCGTGCCGAGCCACCTGCAGGCGCTGCTCGACGCGCGCGTGCCGGCCGACGTGCTGCCGAGCCACGCGCTCGTGACCGGCGGCGAGACGCTCACGTGGGCACTGGTCGCGCGGCTCGCCGCGCTGAAGCCCGCGTGCCGCGTGATCAATCACTACGGGCCGACCGAGGCGACCGTCGGCGCGCTGGCGTGCGACACCGCATCGATGGCCGCCGACGCGCGCGATGCGGCGGCCGGCGTGCCGCTCGGCCGTCCGCTGCCGAATGCGCGCGCCTGCGTGCTCGACGCGTTCGGCGCCTGCGTGCCGGCCGGCGCGACCGGCGAACTGTATCTCGGCGGGCCGGGCGTCGCGCGCGGCTACCTGAACCGGCCGGGGCAGACCGCCGAACGCTTCCTGCCCGATCCGTTCACGCCTGGCGCGCGCCTGTACCGCACCGGCGACCGCGTGCGGCTGCGCGCGGACGGCCGTATCGAATTCCTCGGCCGGATCGACGACCAGGTGAAGATCCGCGGCTATCGCGTCGAGCCGGGCGAGGTGAGCGCGGCGGTGCGCGCGGCCGACGGCATCGCGCAGGCCGAGACGCTCGCGGTCGAGCACGACGGCCGCCTGCGGCTCGTGACGTTCGTGGTCGCCCGCGACAGCGCGCCGTTCGACGAAGCGGCGCTGCGCGCGCGGCTGGCGGCGACGCTGCCGGACTACATGGTGCCGGCGCAGATCGTCGCGCTGCCGCGCCTGCCGGTGACCGCGAACGGCAAGATCGATCGCGCCGCGCTGCGCGCGCTGGCCGCCGTGCCGGTCGCGGCCGCCGGCGGCGATGCACCGCAGGGCGAGGTGGAAACCATCCTCGCCGAAGTCTGGCAGGCGGTGCTGAAAGCGCCGCGCGTCGGCCGCGACGACAACTTCTTCGAGCTCGGCGGCGATTCGATCCTCGTGCTGCAGGTGATCGCCCGCGCGCGCAAGCGCGGCGTGCGCTTCACGCCGAAGCAGTTGTTCGACGGCCCGACGGTGGCCGAGCTGGCGCGCGTCGCGAAGACGGAAGCGGTGGCGTCGACGCCGGCGCAACCGGTCGCGCCCGCGCCGGCCACCGCCGTCGAACGCGTGCTGACGCCCGCGCAGCAGCGCTTCTTCTCGCTCGGCGTGCCGCATCCCGGCCACTGGAACCAGGCGGTCGCGTTCGACGTGCGCGGCGAATTCGACGCCGATGCATTCGCGCGCGCGTTCGACACGCTGCTCACGCATCACGATGCGTTCCGCCAGCGGTTCGCGCTCGGCGCGAACGGCGCATGGCAGACCGACGATGCACCGCGCGCGTACGACGCGCTGCCGTTCGTCGAAGTCGCCGTGCGCGACGACGCCGACGCGCTCGCGCGCTTCGATGCGCTGCAGCGCCGGCTCGACCTCGGCCGCGGCCCGCTCGCGTGCGCCTGTGCGGCGCGGCTGCCGGATGGCGCGACGCGGCTGTTCATCGCGATTCATCACCTGATCGTCGACGGCGTGTCGTGGCGGATCCTGCTCGACGATCTCGACACCGCGTACCGCGCGGCCTGCGAACGCCGGCCGGTGCGGCTCGCGCCGCAGGGGCCGCGCGCGGATGCGTGGGCCGCGCGGCTCGCACAGGCGGCGACCGATCCGGCCTCGCCGTTCGCGAACGAAACGGCGTACTGGGCCGGCATGGCGCACGGCGACGAACTCGCGCCCGATCATCCGGACGCGCCGGCCACCAACACGGACGCGGCCGTCGTCGTGCAGACGATCGACGCCGCGCTGACCCGCGCGGCGCTGACCGACGCGCATGCCGCATACCGCACGCAAACGATCGAGCTGCTCGCCGCCGCGCTCGCGATCGCGCTCGCGGGTGGGCGCGAGGGGGGGCAAACCGCCGCGTCGTGCCGCGTCGAGCTCGAAGGGCACGGGCGCGAGGCGCTGTTCGACGACGCGGACCCGAGCCGCACGATCGGCTGGCTGACGAGCCACTATCCGGTGTCGCTGCCGGTCGCGGCGAGCGCGCGCGACACGCTGTGCGCGATCAAGGACACGCTGCGCGCGGTGCCGCACAAGGGCCTCGGCTTCGGCGTGCTCGCGCACTACGGCGACGCGGCGACGCGCGCGGCGCTGGCCGCGGTGCCGCGCCCGCGTGTCACGTTCAACTATCTCGGCCAGTTCGATGCGCCGCGCGACGCGACGCTCGCGCCGCGCTTCGGTGGCGCGGGCGTCGAGCGCGACCCGCAGGGCCCGCTCGGCAATACGCTCGCGATCCACGCGTACCTCGACGACGGCCACGACGGCGCGCGCACGCTGAAGCTGCACTGGGTATACGGCGCGCCGCAGTTCGCGCGCGCGACGGTCGACGCGATCGCCGCGCGGTTCGCGGCGGCGCTGCGCGAGCTCGTCGATGCGTGCACGAAACGCATCGCGCAGCGCGGCGGCGGCGCGACGCCGGGCGATTTCCCGCTCGCGCGGCGCGCGGGCCTCACGCAGGCGGCGATCGAGCGCGCACCGCTCGACTGGCGCACGATCGACGACGTTTATCCGCTGTCGCCGATGCAGCAGGGGATCCTGTTCCATGCGCTGTTCGCGCCGGGCCACGCGAGCTACGTGAACCAGCTCGTCGCGACCGCGACGCGGCTTGACGCGGATCGTCTCGCGGCCGCGTTCGACGCGTCGGTCGCGCGGAACGACATTCTGCGCACCAGCGTGATGCCGGATGAAGCCGCGCCGCTGCAGCGCGTGCACCGCCAGGCGGCGCAGCCGGTCGAGCAGCTCGACTGGCGCGCGCGCGGCGCGGCGCTCGACGCGGATTTCGACGCGTGGCTCGCGGCCGACCGTGCGCGCGGCTTCGACTGGAACCAGCCGCCGTTGATGCGGCTCACGCTGATCCGCGTAACGGACGACGCATGGCGCGTCGTGTGGACCCGCCATCACGTGCTGCTCGACGGCTGGAGCACCGCGCGCCTGCTCGCCGACGTGCTGCGCGACTACCGCGACCCGGACGCCGTGTCGCCGTTCGCGAGTCGCCCGGCGCTGCGCTATCGCGACTTCATTGCGTGGCTCGGCGAGCGCGACCGCGACGCGGACGAACGCTTCTGGACCGCGCGCCTCGCGCGGCTCGACGCACCGACGCTGATCGCCGAGCGCACGGCCGACCGCGCGGATGCCGAAGTCGTCACGTGGCGCGCGACGATCGGCACGGACGCGATGGCGCGCGTCACGCAGGCGGCGCGCGCGCTGAAGCTGACCGTCAACACGCTGGTGCAGGGCGCGTGGGCGCTCGCGCTGCAGCGGATGACCCACCAGCCGGCGGTCGCGTTCGGCGCGACCGTGGCGGGCCGCCCGGACGCGCTGCCGGACGTCGACGCGGTGCTGGGCCTGTTCATCAACACGGTGCCGGTGATCACCGCGCCCGCGCCGCAACAGCGCGCGGCCGACTGGCTGCAGGCGCTGCAGCGCGACAACGCGGCGGCGGCCGAGCATGCGCATACGCCGCTCGCGGACATCCAGCGCTGGGCGCGCGGCGCGGGCGGGGCGCTGTTCGACACGCTGGTGGTGTTCGAGAACTACCCGGTCGAGGCCACCGAGGGCGGCGACGATCCGCGCGCGCTGGCGTTGAGCGACGTCCGCAGCATCGAGTCGACCGATTTCGCGCTGACGCTCGTGATCGAGAGCGGCGCGGACCTGACGATCGACTACGGCTACGACACCGCGCGGATCGACGCCGCGCAGGTCGAGACCTGGCATCGCGCGTTCGCGTGCGCGCTCGACGCGCTGGCCCGCACGCCCGATGCGCTGCTCGGCACGCTGTCGATCAGCGACGACGCGGCGCGCGACGCGCGCGCCCAACTTCAGGCGACGGCCCGCACGTGGCCGGCCAACCGGCAACTGCCGCTGCACGTGCAGTTCGAAGCGGCGGCGCGCGCGACGCCCGACGCGATCGCGCTCGAATATGCGGACTCGCATGGCGGCGTGCACCGGATGACGTACGGTGAACTCGATGCGTGCACGTCGCGCGTCGCGGCCGCATTGCGGCGGCACGGCGTGCGGCCCGATACGCCGGTCGCGCTGTGCGTCGAGCGCTCGTTCGACATGGTGACCGCGCTGGTCGGCGTGCTGAAGGCCGGCGCCGCGTACCTGCCGGTCGATCCCGACTATCCGGCCGAGCGCATCGCGTACCTGCTGCGCGACGCGCGGCCCGCGGTCGTGCTGACGCAGGCGCACCTGCGCGCGCAGGTCGAAGCGGCGCTTGGCGATGCCGCCGGCACGCAGCTGCTGACGGTGGCCGACCTGCTCGCGCAGGAAGCCGCGCCGGAAACGACCGCGCCGGCCGCGCCGGCCGCGATCGCCGACACGCAGCTCGCGTACCTGATCTACACGTCCGGCTCGACCGGCAAGCCGAAGGGCGCCGGCAATACCCATGGCGCGCTCGCGAACCGGATCGCGTGGATGCAGGACGCATACCGGCTCACGCATGACGACGTCGTGCTGCACAAGACGCCGTTCGGCTTCGACGTGTCGGTGTGGGAATTCGTGTGGCCGCTGGCGATGGGCGCAAAGCTCGCGATCGCCGCGCCCGGCGACCATCGCGACCCCGCGCGCCTCGCCGCCGCGATCCACGCGCATCGCGTGACGGTGCTGCACTTCGTGCCGTCGATGCTCGCCGCGTTTGCCGCGCATCTCGACGATTTCGGCGCCGCCGCGCAATGCGACAGCGTGCGCCTGATCGTCGCGAGCGGCGAGGCGCTGGCGCCCGAGCTCGTCGCGAAGGTCGCGCGCCTGTTGCCGCGCGCGACGCTGGTCAACCTGTATGGGCCGACCGAGGCGGCGATCGACGTGTCGCACTGGACCTGCGGCCCGGCGGACGCGCACGCGCATGCGGTGCCGATCGGCCATCCGATCGCGAACCTGCGGCTGCACGTGCTCGATGCCGCGTGGCAACCGGTGCCGGCGGGCGCGACGGGCGAGCTGTACCTGGCCGGCGCGGGCCTCGCGCGCGGCTATCTCGGCCGCCCGGGCCTGAGCGCCGAGCGCTTCGTGCCCGATCCGTTCGTGCCGGGCGCGCGCATGTACCGCACCGGCGATCTCGCGCGGCGCCGCGCGGATGGCGCGCTCGACTACCTCGGCCGCGTCGACACGCAGGTGAAGCTGCGCGGCCAGCGCATCGAGCCGGGCGAGATCGAGGCGCTGTTGCGCGCGGCGCCGGGCGTGCACGACGCGGTCGTCATGGTGCGCGACGAACAACTGATCGGCTATGTCGCGCACGGCGGCGGCACGCTCGACCTCGCGGCGCTGCTCGACGCGCTGCGCGCACAGCTGCCGGCCTACATGGTGCCGTCGCAGCTGATCGGGCTCGACGCGCTGCCGGTCACGCCGAACGGCAAGTGCGACCGCCATGCGCTGCCCGCGCCGGTGCGCGACGCGGCGGCGGCCGTCGCGCTCGCGACCGACACCGAGCGCGCGCTCGCGGCAATCTGGCAGCGCGTGCTGCATGTCGACGCGATCGGCCGCGACGGCGATTTCTTCCTGCTCGGCGGCCATTCGCTGCTGGCGACGCAGGCCCACGCGCAGGCGAACCTGCACTGGGGCCTCGCGCTGCCGCTGCGCACGCTGTTCGACACCCGCACGCTCGCACGCTGCGCGGCGGCGATCGACGCAGCCTGCGCGGCGCGCGGCGCCACCGATGCGGCGAGCGCGATCGACGCGCTGCTCGGCGAACTGGAAATTCAATAAGGACGACGGATGACGACGGTTCAACCCGACTGGCTGGCGCTCGCGACGCGTTTCGCGCAATTGCCCGACGCGCAGCGCGCGGTGTTCATCGACAAGCTCGGCGCGGCCGGCATCGATTTCCGCGTGCTGCCGATTCCGCCGCGCACGCCGCGCAGCGAACGTGTACCGGCCTCGTTCGCGCAGACGCGGCTGTGGCTGCACGCGCGGCTGATCGACGCGAGCGACGCGTACCACATCACCGAGCGGCTCGCGTTGACGGGCCCGCTGGACGCGCATGCCTTGCGGCTTGCGTGCGACGCGCTGATCGCGCGCCACGAGGCGCTGCGCACGACCTTCGACGAAGCGGCCGACGGCGTCGCGCAGACGATCCATGCGCCGCTGCGCTGCCCGTGGCGCGAGACCGACCTGTCGTCGCTCGCCGGGCCGCAGCGGGCCGCGCGCGCGGACGAAGTCGCGGCGGCGGACGAGGCGCAGCCGTTCGACCTGGGCGTCGCGCCGCTCGTGCGCGCGCACTTGATCAAGCTCGACGCGACGCATCACACGCTCGCGCTGACCGTGCACCACATCGTGTCGGACGGCTGGTCGTCCGGCGTGATGCTCGACGAACTCGCGGCGTTCTACCGCGCGTACGCGACCGACACGCCGGTGCGGCTCGCGCCGCTGCCGATCCAGTACGCCGACTACGCGCTGTGGCAGCGCCGCTGGCTCGACGCCGGCGAGCGCGAGCGGCAGCTCGCCTTCTGGCGCGCGCGGCTCGATCCGCAGCGCGGCGTGCTGGCGCTGCCGGGCGCCGCCGCGCGGCCGGCCCGCCGCAGCGTGCGCGGCGCACGGCACCTGTTCACGCTCGACGCGCCGCTCGCGGCGCGGCTGCGCGCATTCGCGGCCGCATCCGGCGCGACGCCGTTCGCGGTGCTGCTCGCGGCGCTCGACGCGCTGCTCGCGCGCGCGACCGGCGACGCGCGGATCTGCGTCGGCGTGCCTGCCGCGAACCGCGAACGCGCGGAAACGGCCGGGCTGATCGGCTTCTTCGTCAACACGCTCGCGATCGACGTCGACGTGGCGCCGCACGACGGCTTCGCGGCGCTCGTCGCCCGCACGCAGCGCGCGCTGGTCGATGCGCAGATGCACCAGGACGTGCCGTTCGAGCAGGTGGTCGATGCGCTCGGCGTGCCGCGCAGCGCGAGCCATCATCCGCTGTTCCAGGTGATGGCCGCCTACGGCGAGCGCCGGGCGCTGCCGCCGCTCGGCGACGCGGCGGTGGCCGAGCAGCCGTCCGGCACGCCGTCCGCGAAATTCGACCTGACGCTGAGCGTCGAGGCGACGCCGGCCGGCACGTTCGACGCCGCGTTCATCTACGCGCTGGACCTGTTCGACGGCGACGCGATCGCGCGGCTCGCGCAGCGCTTCGTCACGCTGCTCGCCGACGCGCTCGCGCGGCCCGAGCTGCCGGTCGGCGATCTCGACTGGCTGCCGGCGGCGGAACGCGCGCAGCTGTTCGCCTGGAACGCCGCGCCGGACGCCATTGTCGACGAACCGTTCATCCCCGTGCACGCGCGGATCGCCGCGCATGCGCACGCGCGGCCCGACGCGCGCGGCGTCGCCGACATCGATCGCGCGCTGACGCGCGGCGAGGTCGACGCGCGCGCGGCGCGGCTCGCGCGCCAGCTCGTCGCGGCCGGCGTGCGCCCGGAAATGCGGGTCGGCGTCGCGCTGCAGCGCTCGGTCGACCTGCTCGTCGCGCTGATCGCGGTGCTGAAATCCGGCGCGGCATTCGTGCCGCTCGATCCCGCGCATCCGCGCGAGCGCCTCGAGCAGATCGTCGGCGACGCGGGCATCGGCCACGTGCTGACCGACGCGCAAAGCGCGGCCGCGCTCCCCGAATCGCCGTCGCTGCGCGTGTGGCGCGCCGACGCGATCGAGGCGCTCGACGACCTGGCGCAGGTCGCGCTGCCGGACGTGCTGCCGGGCCACGCGGCGTACGCGATCTACACGTCGGGCTCGACCGGCAAGCCGAAGGGCGTGATCGTCGACCATGCGTCGTTCGCGCTGCATTGCGCGGCGATCGCCGCGCGCTACGGCGCGGGCGAGGACGACGTGTTCCTGCTGTTCCAGTCGGTCAACTTCGACGGCGCGCACGAAGGCTGGTTTTCGCAATACATGTCGGGCGCGGCCGTGTCGGTGACGGCCGACGTGCTGTGGCCGCCCGCGCAGACCTGCGCGATGATGGTCCGCGACGGCGTGACGATGACCTACGTGCCGCCCGGCTGCGCCGCGCAGCTCGCCGAATGGGCGCTCGCGCACGGCGCGCCGCCGACGCTGCGCTCGCTGACGGTGGGCGGCGAGGCGACCTCGCGCGAGGCGTTCGCGATGCTGCGCCGCGCGCTGCCGAACGTGCGGGTGGTCAACGGCTACGGCCCGACCGAGACGGTGATCACGCCCACGTTGTGGATGTTCCGCCCGGGCGACGATCTCGCACTGCTCGGCGACGCCGCGTACCTGCCGATCGGCACGCTGGTCGGCGCGCGCACCGCGCACG
Source organism: Burkholderia sp. SRS-46 (assembly GCF_004343775.1). GTDB lineage: Bacteria > Pseudomonadota > Gammaproteobacteria > Burkholderiales > Burkholderiaceae > Burkholderia. Next base: position 1,130,983 of record NZ_PTXL01000001.1, read on the forward strand.
TGCTCGACGCACGGCTGCATCCGCTGCCGGTCGGCGTGATCGGCGAGCTGTACCTGGGCGGCGAGGGGATCGGCGTCGCGCGCGGCTATCTCGACCGGCCCGCGCTGACCGCCGAGCGCTTCGTACCCGATCCGTACGGCGCACCCGGCGCGCGGCTGTATCGCACCGGCGACCTGGTGCGGCGCCGCGCGGACGGCGTGTTCGATTTCATCGGCCGCGTCGATCACCAGGTGAAGCTGCGCGGGCTGCGGATCGAGCTCGGCGAGATCGAGGCGCAGCTCGCCGCGCACGACGCGGTGCGCGAAGCGTGCGCGGTCGTGCACGGGCAGGGCGGCGACGCGCAGCTCGTCGCGTACGTCGAGCTGACTGCCGACGCGCGCACGGATGCGCAGCCGGTGGACGCGGCGACGCTCGACGCGCACCTGCGCCGCACGCTGCCGGACTATATGGTGCCCGCGCAGATCATCGTGCTCGACGCGCTGCCGCGCAACGCGAACAGCAAGGTGGACCGTGCGCGGCTGCCCGCGCCGCAGCGCATCGAGCGCGCGTACGAGGCGCCGCACGACGGTGACGAGGCCGCGCTCGCGGCGATCTGGCGCGACGTGCTGAACGTCGAGCGGGTCGGTCGCGGCGATCATTTCTTCGAGCTTGGCGGCCATTCGCTGGCCGCGGTGCGGGTGGCGACGCGCGTCGCCGAGCGGCTCGGGCGCGACGTGCCGGTGCGCGCGTGTTCGAGGCGCCGGTGCTCGCGCAGTATGCGCGGCAGGTGGCCGATGCGCCGCGCGCCGCGCACGACGGCGCGCAGGCGGCCGGCGCGGTCGCGTTGCGGCCCGACGCGCACGGCGTATGGCCGCTGTCGCCGGCGCAACGGGCGTTGTGGTTCCTGTGGCGCGCGCAGCCGGACAGCGCCGCGTACATCATTCCGGTCGCGCTGCGCGTGCGCGGCCCGCTCGACGTCGATGCGTTGCGCGCGGCGTTCGCGGAGTCGGCCACGGCCCATCCGGCGCTGCGCACGCGGCTCGTCGTGCGCGACGGCGCGCTGCCCGGGCAGCGGATCGATACGCTGCCGCCCGCCGCGCTGCCGGTGGTCGACCTGGCCGCGTCGGCCGACCCGCTCGCGCGCGCAGCTGAACTGACCGACGAGGACGCGCTGACGCCGTTCGACCTCGGCGTCGACGCGCCGCTGTGGCGCGCACGCGTGCTGCGGCTCGGCGCGGACGATCACGTGCTGTCGATCGCGATCCATCACATCGTGTCGGATGGCGAATCGATCGAGCTTTGGCTGGACGCGATCCGGCGGCGCTACGTCGCGCGGGCGCAGGGCGGCGACGCGCCCGCCGCCGTCGTGGACGCACCGCTCGTGCTGCCGGCTTCCGGCTCGCCCGCGCGGGTCGGGTACTGGCGCGACGTGCTGGCGAACCTGCCGCGGCGCGTGCTGCGCGAGCGCGCCGACGCGCCCGCCATTCCGCAATGGCGCGCGACGCGCACCGCGTTCGAGTTCGACGCGACGCTGATTCGCGCCGCGCGCGACGCCGCATCGCGCGCGCACGCATCGCTGCCGATGCTGCTGCACGCGGCGCTCAACGCCGCGCTGTTCCGCGCGACGGGCGCGGCCGACCAGCCGGTCGGCGTGCTCGCGTCGACGCGCGAGCTGACCGGCGACGCCGCGCGCGATGCGCTCGGCCTGTTCATCAACGCGGTGGTCGTGCGCACGCGGCTCGACGCGGCCGACCGCCGCACGGACGTGCTGGCCCGCGTGCGCGACGCGGCGCTGGCCGCGTATGCGCATGCCGACGTGCCGTTCGCGGACGTGGTCGCCGCGCTCGGCGCGCCGCGCGCGGCGGCGGCGAATCCGCTGTTCCAGGTGATGTTCAACTACCTGCGTTCGACCGGCGCGGCCGCGCGCGACTGGGCGGGCCTGTCGCTCGACGGATTCGACGACGTGCGGCACCGCATGGTGTTCACGCTCGAACTCGACGTCGTCGAGCATCCGGACGGCCGCGTGAGTGCGGCGTTCTCGTATGCGAACGAGCTGCTCGACGGCCGTTTCGTCGACGCGCTCGTCGATACGTATCGCGACGAGGTCGAGCGCTTTGCGGTGGCTGGCGGGATGGCGCTGGGTGGCCCCGACGCGCTTTCCGCAAACGAAGACGCGCCTGTCAAGGCGAACACGCCGGCGCAGGCCCCCGCGTCGCGCACCGCAGCCGCACTCGCCGCGCTGTGGTCGGACACGTTCGCATCGGCCGCGCCGGCGGCGGACGCGGATCTGTTCGAAGCGGGCGCGACGTCGTTCGACGTCGTGCGCTTCGTCGATGCCGCGCGCCGCGCCGGCCACGCGCTGACGATCGCCGACGTGTTCGCCGCGCCGACGCTCGGCGCGCTCGGCGCGCGACTCGACGCACACGCGCAGACGGGAACGGAGGTGCGCCATGCTGGCTGAAGTGCGCCCGGACGGGCTGACCGCGATCGACACGTTCCGCCTTGCGCTGCCCGGCGGCCTGTTCGCGACGCGCGACGGCGCGGAGATTCGCGTCGCGCACGGCGACGGCATCGGCGCGCAGCTGCTGCGCGCGCAACTGGCCGACGACGGCGCGCTGCGCCTCGTCGCCTACAACCATCGCGCGGCGCCGGCCGAGCAGCGGCGCGCGCTGCTGGCCGCGCTTGCGGCCGCGTTTGCCGACGGCGACGGCCGCGCGACGGTGCGGCTCGATACGGTCGCCTGGCCGGCGGCCGCGCTCGACGCGCTGCGCGCGAGCGGCGTGCTCGCCGACGGCGGCCGGTGCCTGCGCGACGGCTGGGCGCAGCAGGCCGACCTGTGGCTCGTCGGCGCCCGCCCGCCGTGCGCGACGCTCTACACGATGACCCGTGGCCTGCGCCATCCGCGCCAGCCGCCCGCGCCGCGCGGCGACGTCTATGCGCGCGACCTGCCGGCGCTCGGCGTGCGCTTCACGCTGCGCGGCTGGCAGCCCACCGAGGACGCCGCGCGGCTCGCGCGCTGGTTCGACGAGCCGCGCGTGCGGGCCGGCTGGCCGGGCGCGCCGGTGGGCACGACGCCCGGCGCGGCGCCGCACGTGACGCCGCTGATCGGCTGCTTCGACGACGAGCCGTTCGCGTATTTCGAGGCGTTCTGGCTGAAGGAGGACGCGCTGTCGCCGCACGTCGCGCCGCGCGACCACGACCGCGGGCTGCGGATGCTGGTCGGCGCGCCGCGCTGGCGCGGGCCGCAGCGCGTCGCCGGCTGGCTGCCGTCGGTCGTCCATTACCTGTTCCTCGACGATCCGCGCACCGAGGCGGTCGGCTGCGCCGTGCCGGCCGGCCACGCGCGGGTCGTCGACCACCTCGCGCGCCACGGTTTCGCGCGGCAGCGCCGCCTGCCGCAGGCCGACGCGCAGCCGCTGTGGATGCGCACGCTGCGCGAGGCATTTTTCGCCGGCCGTCACGTATGACGCGCCGGTTTTACCGACAAGGGAGCTGAGAGACATGCAGAGAGAAACCGTATTCGACCTGATCGGCGTCGGCTTCGGGCCGTCGAACCTGGCGCTTGCCGTGCGGCTCGCCGAGCGCGCCGGCACGCGCGGGCTCGCGCAGTGCTTCATCGAGCGACAGCCGGCGTTCGGCTGGCATCGCGGGATGCTGCTCGACGACTGCCGGATGCAGATTTCGTTTCTGAAGGACCTGGTCACGATGCGCGACCCGACCAGCCGCTACACGTTCATCAACTATCTGTTCCAGCGCGGCCGGCTGAACGAGTTCATCAACCTGAAGAACTTCTATCCGACCCGCGTCGAATTCCACGACTACCTGAGCTGGGTCGCGGACGCGTTCGACGAGGACGTGCACTACGGCGAGTCCGTCGTCAGCATCGAGCCGGTGCGCGGCAGCGGCGATCGGATCGACGCGCTGCGCGTGCTGTCGCGCGACGCGGCCGGCCACGAGCGCCAGCGCGTCACGCGCGCGCTGTCGGTCGGCGTCGGCGGCACGCCGGCGATTCCGGACGCATTCGCCGCGCTCGGCCAGGATCGCGTGATCCACTCGTCGACCTACCTCGCGGACGTCGGCCGGCTCGCGGGCGAGCCCGGCGGCGAGCGCCGCCGCATCGCGGTGATCGGCGCGGGGCAGAGCGCGGCCGAGGTGTTCATCGATCTGGCGCGGCGCTTCCCGCACGTCGACGCGAGTCTCGTGATGCGCGCGGGCGCGTTGAAGCCGGCCGACGACAGCCCGTTCGTCAACGAGATCTTCAGCCCCGCGTTCACCGACGTCGTCTACGCGCAGCCGCAGGACGCGCGCCGCGCGCTGCTCGACCGCTATCGCGACACCAACTACGCGGTAGTCGACCGGCCGCTGATCGAGCAGATCTACGAAATGCTGTACCTGCAGCGCATCGACGGCACGCCGCGCCACGCGCTGCTCGCGAACCGCGCGATCGAGGCTGCCGCGCGCACCGCGAGCGGCCAGATCGAGCTGACGCTGCGCGACCGGATGAGCGGCGACACGCACACCGAGCGCTTCGACGGCCTCGTGCTCGCGACCGGCTACCGCCGCGACACCCATTCGGCACTGCTCGAAGGGCTCGCACCGCATCTCGGCGACGCGCTCGCGCGCGGCGACGTGACGCGCGACTACCTGCTCGCGACGCCGGAGCACTTCGCGCCGCGCATCTACCTGCAAGGCGCTTGCGAGGACAGCCACGGCTTGTCCGACACGCTGCTGTCGGTGCTCGCGCGCCGCGCGGACGAAATCTGCGCGTCGCTCGAAAGCGCGCTCGCGCAGCCGGGCGGCGACGCCCGGACACAACAGACCAGACATGAAATCGGGGTGAGCGCCGGCCGGCTGGCCGTCGCTCTTTGACAAAGGGGCGGCCGGGAGGCCGCCAATCAAGTGGAGCATCAGAAGATGGAGTGGGCAACAGGCACGCGTCGGCGTGCGATCGCAGCCGCGGCAAGCGTGGCGTTCTATGTGGCGGCGGGCCAGGCCATGGCCCAGACGGCGCCCGGCGCGACGGCCAAGGCGAATGCCGCCGCGGCGGTCAAGACGGACGCCGCCGCCGCGGCGACGAGCGGCGCGCCGTCCGGCACGCTGCCGGCGATCAGCGTCAACGCGGCGTCGGAAGGAGACGGCACGGTCGGGCTGGTGGCGCGACGCAGCACGACCGGCACGAAAACGAATACCTCGATCAACGAGATCCCGCAGACGATCAACGTCGTCACCGCGCAACAGATCGAAATGACGGGCGCGACCGACGTGAACCAGGCACTGCGCTACATCCCGGGCTTCTCGTCGTACGGCTCGGACAACCGGTCCGACTGGTACGCGGCGCTGCGCGGCTTCACGCCGACCGCGTACGTGAACGGGCTGCAGGTGCCGAACACGATCAACCTCGCGAGCTGGCGCGTCGATCCGTACATGATCGACAGCATCACCGTGCTGCGCGGGCCGACGTCAGTGCTGTACGGCGCGGGCGACCCCGGCGCGATCGTCGACGTGCAGACCAAGCTCGCGAACGGCGAGCGCGTGCGCGAGGCGGGCGTCGAGCTCGGCAACTACGCGCGCAAGCAGTTCATGATCGACGTGGGCGACAAGCTCGACGCGGACGGCAAGTACGCGTACCGCTTCGTCGGCGTCGCGCGCGACGGCAACGCGGTGACGGGCCCGAACAACGACCAGCGCGTCGCGCTCGCACCGTCGTTCCGCTGGCGGCCGAACGCGGACACGTCGCTCACCGTGTCGGCGACCTACCTGCAGGACTGGGGCGACATCTCGTCGAACTTCCTGCCCGCGAGCGGCACGGTGCTGCCGAACCCGAACGGGCAACTGTCGCGCGACGTGTACTCGGGCGACCCGAGCTTCAACCACTACCGCAAGAAGCAGTGGTCGCTCGGCTACCAGTTCGAGCACAACCTGAACTCGACGTGGACGTTCCGCCAGAACGTGCGCTACATGCGCCTGTCGCTGGACAACGGCTCGGTGTGGGGCGCGGGCTTCGTGGACGGCAGCACGACCGACATTTCGCGCTGGGCGGGCCTGTTCCAGATGAACTACAGCCGCTTCGACATCGACAACAACGCGCAGGCGCGCTTCCGCACGGGGCCGCTCGATCACACGCTGCTGCTCGGCTTCCAGTACAACCGGCAGACGTCGACCGACAGCGAATGGGTGGCGTCCGCGCCGGCCCTGAACATCTACAACCCGGTCTACGCGCCCGTCACGACCGCGGTGTTCGCGGACCCGAGCACCACGGGGCGCACCGACACGTACACGACGATGAACACGTTCGGCGTGTACGCGCAGGACCAGATCCGCTGGAACCGCTGGACGCTGACGCTCGGCGGCCGCGAGGACTGGGTGAACATGCGCCAGGACGACCGCGCGGGCGGCACGCAGACGAAGGCGGACGTCACCGCGTTCACCGGGCGCGTGGGCCTCACGTACCAGGGCGACTACGGGCTGTCGCCGTACGTCAGCTACGCGACGTCGTTCAACCCGCTGATCGGCGTGAACATGTTCGGCGGCGGGCTGGCGCAGCCGACCCGCGGCAAGCAGATCGAGCTCGGCCTGCGCTGGCAGCCGCCGGGCAAGAACCTGATGCTGAACGCGGCGATCTACCAGATCAACCAGACCAACGTGCTCACGCCGACGCCGACGAATCTCGATCCGCGCGGCACGACGTCGGTGCAGACGGGCGAGGTGCGCTCGCGCGGCATCGAGCTGAGCGCGACCGGCAAGGTGACGCCGAACCTGTCGATCATCGCGTCGTACGTCTACCAGGACGTGAAGAACGTGAAGGCCAACGACGCGTCGCTGGACAAGTGGCCGGTCGACATCCCGCGGCCGCGCCAGATGGCGTCGCTGTGGGCCGACTGGACGTGGCACACGGGGCCGCTCGAGGGCTTCGGCCTGGGCGGCGGCGTGCGCTACCAGAGCGCGTCGGCCGGCGCGGCGGACAACTCGCTGTCGGTCGCGAGCTACACGCTCTACGACGCGGCGGTTCACTACGACACGCGTAACTGGCGCTTCTCGGTGAACGCGATGAACCTGTTCAACCGCCACTTCATCAGCGGTTGCCAGTCGTCGTCGGTCTGCCTGTTCGGCAACGAACGCACCGTGGTCGCCACCGCGAAATACAACTGGTGACGGCGCGCGCCGCGGGCGGGCCGCGGCGCCGTTGTCCCGCTGTTGTCCTTTTCTCATCACGATCCCATGCCGAAGAAAAATCTCGTCTACATCCTGTCGCTGCGCAACGGCGCGGCCGATCGCGCCGGGCAGCCGGTCGCGTACAAGGGCGGCACGCGCTACATGAAGGCGCCGCTCGAATTCCTCGTCGAGCGCCTGAACGGCTCGGCGCTCGGCGAGCGCTACACGCTCGCGGGCGTGATCTTCGACGACGACGACGGCTCGCCCGCCGACCGCGCGAAGGTTGCCGACTACGGCTTTGCGCGCACGCCGGGCCGGCCGTGGCTGCTGCCGGAAGGCCTCGCGGTCGACGGGCGGCCGGTCGACGAGCTGTTCTGCGCGATTCCGTCGACGTACCGCCGGCTGCCGCGCGACGCGCGCGAGCGCGCGGCGGGCAAGCAGGCGTTCGAGCGCCGGCTGCTCGAACGGCTGCTCGAGCTGAAGGCGGACGTCGTCGTGCTCGACGGGCTGCTCGTGATCCTCGACGAGCTGGTGCGGCCCGGCGCGCGCTTTCACCGGCACATCGCGAACATCCACCCGGGCATCACCGCGGACGATTCGCCGTTCCAGCGGCGCGGCGCGTACGCGACGCTCGATGCGCTGCACGGCGGGCGCGGCGAGCGGGTCGACTGGGCGAGCGGCGCGTCGTCGACGATCGAGCCGGTAACGATGACGGGCGCGTCGTTCCACTACGTCGACAACGGCATCGATTCCGGCGAAGTGATCTGCGACGTGCTCGACACGCCGATCGCGCCGGACGACACGATTCTCGAGCTGCGCTGGAACAACTTCGAGCGCAGCCTGTTTCCGGCGCTGGAGCGGGGGCTTGAAATCCTCGCGGACCGCCACGACGCGGGAGCCTTGTGATGAACGACACGCTGACCAACCCCGCCGACGCGGCGCCGGCGGCCGAGGACGCGGCCGCGGTGGCGATCGACTTTGCCGGCGCGGCGCATGACGTGGATCGGGTGCTCGACGCCTGGCGGCCCGACGATCCGCCGGCCGCGCTGCTCGCCGAATTCGTCGCGCTGTTCAACACCGAGGCGCGGCGCGCGCATGCGACGCTCGCGGTGCCGCTGGCCGGCGCCGATCCGGCGGCGGTCGCGGCCTATGTCGGGCGCGCGGTGCGCGAAGGCGTGATCGACGGCGCGCGGCCCGTGAACGGCCGGCTGCACCTGAGCGTGTCGCGTGCAACCTTCTGGCAGCATCCGCAGCCGTGGCTGAAGGCGCCGGGCTCGGGCGGCATGCCGCTGCGCTATGCGGTCACGGACGAGCGCCGCCATCCGGTGCGCCCGCCGACCGTGCCCGGCGAGGTCTACGTGCGCTACATGCCGCAGGTCGGCATGACCTTCAGCCTGCGCACGGTCGACGTCGACGCGCACGCGGCGTTGTTCAGCGGCTGGATGAACCTCGAGCGGGTCGCGCAATTCTGGGACCAGCGCGGCACGCGCGACGAGCATGCCGCGTATCTGGCCGAGCGGCTCGCCGATCCGCACATGCATCCGATGATCGGCTACTTCGACGACACGCCGTTCGGCTATTTCGAGTTCTACTGGGCGAAGGAGGACCGCCTCGCGCCGTTCTACGACGCGCACGACTACGACCGCGGGCTGCACCTGCTGATCGGCGATTCGCGCTTCCAGAGCGCGGGCAAGCTGCATGCGTGGTGGAGCGGGGTGCTGCATTACATGTTCGTCGACGAGCCGCGCACGCAGCGGCTCGTCGGCGAGCCGCGCGTCGATCACGTGCGGCACATCGCGTACATGCACCGGCTCGGGTTCCATACGGTGAAGGAGTTCGATTTCCCGCACAAGCGCGCGGCGCTGACGATGATCGACCGGGAGACGTTCTTCGAGACGTTCAGGCTGCCTTGACGGGGAGGGGCGGTGGCGGCCGGGCCGGCCGCCGTCGCGCGGCTGGATGCGCGTTGGCCGTCCGGCTGATCGACGCGCGGCGCTCCGGAGCGAAAAATAGGGGGCATGACCAGTCAACGGTGAAAGGCATCCGATGGAACAGGCACGACTCGCGACGACAATCCCGACCAACACGTTGACATATGCCGGCATATGTCTAGAATGGGTGCATCGTTTCTCTCCGGGATGGATCATGCGCACCGTTTCCATTTTCAAGAATGCCCGCAATCAGGCGATCCGGATCCCCAAGGACATGGAGTTCGAAGGGGTGACCGAACTCGAGATTCGTCGCGAGGGCGACACGCTGCTGCTGCGTCCGGTGCGGCCGTCGTGGGCATCGTTCCTGAACGAACCGCTCGCGGATGCCGATTTCCTCGGTGAGCGCACGGAAGTCGTCGAGTCCGGCCGCTTCGATCTGTCCGGCGCGGGCGATGCATCGACGGAGCCCGGCCGGTGACGCAGCTCTACATGCTCGATACGAACATCTGTTCGTTCATCATGCGGGAACGGCCGCCGGCCGTCCTGACGCGGCTGCAGTCGTGCGTGAACGCGCAGCACCGGATCGTCGTGTCGGCCGTCACGTATGCGGAAATGCGTTTCGGCGCGATCGGCAGGAAGGCGTCGCCGAAGCACGCCGATCTGGTTTCGGCATTCGTCGCGCGGCTGGATGGCGTGCTGCCGTGGGATCCGGCGGCGATCGACGCGGCAACGGCCGTTCGTGTCGATCTTGCCGAGCGCGGCACGCCAATCGGCGCGAACGATTCGGCGATCGCGGGACATGCAATTGCCGCCGGCGCCGTGCTGGTGACGAACAACACTCGCGAGTTCAGCCGCGTCGCCGGGTTGTCGCTCGAAGACTGGGCGCTCTGAGCGCCGCGCGGGCGCGTGGCCTGTCCGGTCGGTGGAGCGCCGGCCGGCATGGACGGCCGCATCGGCGTCCATCGCAACGGCAACCGTCAGTTGCCGCCGTAACGAATCCCGTCTATCCGGTTGTCGTGCAAGCGACTATCCTTGGCCGCACATCCCCAATGGAGACGACACCGTGACCCACAGCGTGATTCCCGCAGGCCTCGCCGACGAAATGATCGAGATCCGGCACCGTATCCACGCCCATCCGGAGCTGGGCTTCGAGGAATTCGCGACGAGCGACCTCGTCGCCGAACGACTGCAGGCGTGGGGCTACACGGTGCACCGCGGCCTCGGCGGCACGGGCGTCGTCGCGCAGCTGAAGGTGGGCGAGGGCACGAAGCGCCTCGGCCTGCGCGCCGACATGGACGCGCTGCCGATCCACGAGGCCACCGGCCTGCCGTACCAGAGCACGATCCCCGGCAAGATGCACGCGTGCGGCCACGACGGCCATACCGCGATGCTGCTCGCGGCCGCGAAGCATCTTGCCCGGGAGCGCCGCTTCTCGGGCACGCTGAACCTGATTTTCCAGCCGGCCGAGGAAGGGCTCGGCGGCGCGAAGAAGATGCTCGACGAAGGCCTGTTCGAGCAATTCCCGTGCGACGGGATCTTCGCGATGCACAACATGCCGGGCTTTCCGACCGGCCGGTTCGGCTTCCTGCCGGGGCCGTTCATGGCGTCGTCCGATACGGTGAACGTCGACGTGCGGGGGCACGGCGGTCACGGTGCGATGCCGCACAAGGCGGTCGATCCGGTCGTCGTGTGCGCGCAGATCGTGATCGCGCTGCAGACGATCGTGTCGCGCAACGTGCCGCCGCTCGAGATGGCGATCGTCACGGTCGGCGCGATCCATGCGGGCGACGCGCCGAACGTGATTCCCGACCGCGCGCAGATGCGCCTGTCGGTGCGCGCGCTGACGCCGGCGGTGCGCGACCTGCTGCAAACGCGCATCACCGAAGTCATCCACGCGCAGGCGGCCGTGTTCGGGGCGACCGCGACGGTCGACTACGTGCGCCGCTACCCGGTGCTCGTCAACGATGCGGAGATGACCGCGTTCGCGCGGGACGTCGCGCGCGAATGGGTCGGCGACGCGAACCTGATCGACGGGATGGTGCCGCTCACCGGCAGCGAGGATTTCGCGTTCCTGCTCGAGAAGCGCCCGGGCTGCTACCTGATCATCGGCAACGGCGACGGGGAGGGCGGCTGCATGGTGCACAACCCCGGCTACGATTTCAACGATGCGGCGCTGCCGACGGGCGCGTCGTACTGGGTCAGGCTGGCCGAGGCGTTTCTCGTCTGACCCGGTCGGGGCGCGTGCGGGCCGATTGGACCGTACGCGCTCAGAGTGCCTCGCCGCTGAACAACGCAACCGCCGCCAGCGGATTCGACGGCCAGTACATGTGCATGTAGGTCGCGACGATCGACCCGGTGCGGTACACCGCCTCGCCGCTGCCCGCATCGCCGTCCGGGCGCGTGGCGGCCGCCACCGGCGCAAGCGGCGTATCGAGCCGCGAATAATGGAACGTATGGCCGCGCATCGGCCCCGAGCGCGTGTCGAGCTGCTGCATCCCCAGCGCGGCGAAGCGGCGCTGCATCGTCGCCGCGCCCGGCAGCAGGCCGAGCATCGGCGTCGTCGCGCCGTCGACGTCCGTCAGCGCATCGCACAGATACACCATCCCCCCGCATTCCGCGACGATCGGCCTGCCGGCCGCCGCGTGCGCGCGGATCGTCCGCGCGGCCGTCGTGCTGGCCGCGAGCGTCGACGCGTGCAGCTCCGGATAGCCGCCCGGCAGGAACAGCGCGTCGCACGCGTCGGGCACCGGTTCGTCGGCGAGCGGCGAGAAGAACCGCAACTGCGCGCCGAGCGCATCGAGCAGCGCGAGATTGGCCGGATAGATGAACGAGAAAGCGGCGTCGCGCGCGATCGCGATGCGCTGGCCGGCAAGCGCGCGAGGGAGCGGCGCGGCGGCGTCCGGCTCCGCGAACGCGACCGCGGGCGGCAATTCCGCCAGCGCCGTATTCGCCAGCGCATCGGCCGCGCGTTCGAGACGCGCATCGAGATCGTCGATATCGTTCGGCTGGTGCAGGCCGAGATGCCGCTCCGGCAGCGCGATGCCCGCATCGGCCGGCACGTGGCCGAGCCAGCGCAGGTCGCCGGGCAGCGCCTGGCGCAGCAGTTCCGCGTGCCGCGCGGAGCCGACCCGGTTGGCGAGCACGCCGTGAAACGGCAGGCCCGGCCGGAACCGCGCGAGCCCGAACGCAATGGCCGCGAAGGTCTGCGCCATCGATTTCGCGGAGATCACCGCGACCACCGGCACGCCGAACGCGGCGGCCAGGTCCGCGCTGCTCGGCGTGCCGTCGAACAGCCCCATCACGCCCTCGATCAGGATCAGGTCGGCGCTGCGCGCCGCGTCGGCGAGCAGCGCGCGGCAGCCGGCTTCACCGACCATGCCGAGATCGAGCGCATGCACGCTCGCGCCGCTCGCGCACTCGAGCAGCATCGGATCGAGGAAATCCGGGCCGGTCTTGAACACGCGCACGCGCCGGCCGAGCCGGCGGTGCAGCCGCGCGAGGCCGGCCGTCACCGACGTCTTGCCCTGGCCGGACGCGGGCGCGCTGACGAACAGCGCCGGGCAGGCGGGCATCGCTCAGAACTCCACGCCGCGCTGCGCCTTCACGCCTTGCTCCTTGTACGGATGCTTGACGAGGCGCATCTCGGTGACGAGGTCGGCCGCCTCGATCAGCGCATCGGGCGCATGGCGGCCCGTCACCACGACGTGCAGCGACGCGGGGCGCGCGGCGAGCGTCGCGAGCACTTCGTCGAGCGGCAGGTATTCGTACTTCAGCACGGTGTTCAGCTCGTCGAGGATCACCATCTGGTAATCGCCGCTCTCGATCATCCGGCGCGCTTCGTCCCAGCCCTTGCGGGCGGTCGCGATATCAGCGTCGCGGTTCTGTGTGTTCCACGTATAGCCGTCGCCCATCGTCACGAAATCGCAGTGCGCGACGGCGCCGAGGAAATCGCGCTCGGACGTGTGCAGCGCGCCCTTGATGAACTGCACGACGCCGAGCCGCATGCCGTGGCCGAGCACGCGCACGGCCATGCCGAACGCGGCGGTGCTCTTGCCCTTGCCGTTGCCGGTGTTGACCATCAGCAGGCCCTTCTCGTTGACGGCGGCGGCCTGCTTCTTCTCGTGGCCGGCGCGGCGCCGTTCGGTCATCCGCTGATGCGCGTCGGGATCGGTTTTCATCGGGAGTCGTCCTGTCGAAAGAGGGAAGTCAAAGCGGGCCGGCGAACGCGACCGTCACGCCGTCCCGTGCGAATTTCGGGCCGAGCAGCCGGCCCTGGGGCGCGGCGAGCCGCGCACACGGCTCGGCGACGCCGGCCACGCCGAAGCGGGCGAGGGCGGCGGCCGACGGCGCGCTGACGGCCAGTTCGGGATGCGCGGCAAGCTGCGCGGCGTCGAACGCGACGAGCGGCCAGCCGCGCCGTGCGCACAGCGTGCGCAGCGCGTGCGCGCGGGATTTGTCGATGAGTGTCGCGACCACGGCCGGCTGCGCGTGCGGATGCTGCGCGAGCGCCGCGCGGATCGCGGTGTCGAGCTGCGCGGCACTCGCGCCCGCGCGAAAGCCGAGGCCGAGCGCGACCCGCATCACACGTGTGCCATCGGCGTGGCGCCGGCCAGCGCGGCCTGCACCGCCGGATCGGCGGCCAGCGCCGCGACGCGGCCGATCACGACGATCGCCGGCGAGCCGATGCCGGCCGCACCGACCGTGTCGACCAGCGTCGCGAGCGTCGTCAGCACGTGACGCTGCTCGGGCCGCGTCGCCGATTCGATCGCCGCGCACGGCGTGTCGCCCGGCAGGCCGCCCGCGTGCAGCGCGGCAGCAATCGCGCCGAGCCGGCGGATGCCCATGTAGATCACGAGCGTCATGCGGGTGGCGGCGAGCGCGCGCCAGTCGGGTTCGTCGTCGCCCGCGCCGTGGCCCGTGACGAAGATCACGCCCTGCGCACCGCCGCGATGCGTGACCGGGATGCCGAGCGCGGCCGGCGCGGCGATGCCCGCCGTGATGCCGCTCACGACCTCGACCGGAAAGCCCGCCGCGCCGAGCGCGCTCAGCTCCTCGCCGCCGCGGCCGAACACGAACGGGTCGCCGCCTTTCAGGCGCGCGACGCTGCGACCTGCGCGCAGGTGCGCGAGCATCGCGGCGACGATCGCTTCCTGCGGCGTCGACGCATGGCCGCCGCGCTTGCCGACCTGCTCGATGCGGGCATCGGCGCGCGCATGGCGCAGCACGTCCGGGTTCACGAGATCGTCGACGAGCAGTACGTCGGCCGCGCCGATCGCGCGCACCGCCTTGAGCGTCAGCAGGTCCGCGTCGCCGGGGCCTGCGCCCACCAGCCAGGCGCGGCTCATCGGGCGCGGCACGGCGTGAACCGTGACGAAGCGGCGGAATGCGACGAACGGATGGCGCGGAGCCGGCCTGCGGAGGTGCGGTGCATAGTGGAATCAACGGGGCCCGCTCGTTGCGGGCATAAGCGCATGGTCTGCGCACGATCGGCGCTCGCAGTCCGTCCCCCGCGGACCGGGCGTTCGGCGAGCGTCAGGCTCGCCCCCTTGCGTCGGCCGGTATCCGGGCTGGCCGCTTGCCATGCCGCAGCCTTCCCACCCGAGGCTGGCGGGCAGTGGCATCGTGGGCGACATGGGCGCGCGCGCTCGGGGCGCGTCACGCGGGCGGCGTACCGTTGCGGGGACAGCACAGGCCGGGCGGATGTCCGCCTCCTGTTTCCCGTTTAACCGCGCCCGCCGGAGAGCGGGCGCGAGCACCGAACGCGGCGCATACGATAGCACAGCGGGCCGTCGGGCCGGGGGCCTGCGGAGCGCGCCCGCATGCGACCAGGATCAACCCGGCGGCCGGCGCATTACGCGGCCGTAATATTGGTGTGCGATCATCGGGCCGACGTCGCCAGCAAGGCGTGGACGTCCGGATGTCGGTCGCACGTGGCTGACGGGATGCATACCAACATCGGCTCGCTCTGCGGGGACAGCAGGGTGATCGCCGCCACATCGCGAAGCGCCGCAGCCTATGGCCAACGTACAGAAATGGGCAACCTCCCGCGGCGCAGGCCAGGTACTCGCGATCGGCGCGCTGGTTGTGTCGGCGGGGCTGGCGCTGAGCGCCTGGCCCTATGTCACCCGGGCCGTGCTGGCGCGAGCGGTTGCCGCGCAGGGGGCGCGAGCCGTGCAGCAGATCGACGTCGTCTTCGATACGGTGGCGAAGACGCTGGCCGACGTGGATGCGTCGCCTTACCCCGACTGCTCGCCGCAGGATTTGCGCCGATTGCGCTCCGCTTCGGTGCAAGCGAAGTTCGTCAAGGACGTCGGGCGCCTGTCGGGGGCCGACCTCGTCTGCACGACACTGCTGGGCGTGCTGCCCAAGGCGTTTGCGCCGAAGCGTCAGCCGATCCGGCTGACGGACACCCTGTCCGCGTTCTGGACCGTGCCGCTGTTGTCCGCCCCTGATGCGCTGGGCTTCGTGGTCGCGGGCAGGCGGACGAACCTGCTGATGGATCTCGATGCCTTCCGGGTGCCGCCGCAGCGTGGCCTGCACTACGTGATCGGCCTCCAGGGCCGCCCGACCGAGCGCGTGATCGGGCTCGACGCGCGCGGCCGTCCGGCGTACGTCGAGGCGGGCCAGGTGCCGGGCTTGCGCGACGGCCAGCCGTTCTGCTCGGCCCGGGTTCCGCTGTGCGCCACCGTCGTCACGACGCCGCAGGCGCTGGCCAACGCCGGCCGGCGGGCCGCCTGGCTCACGGGGATCGCCGGCGGCGTGGCGGGCTGCGCGCTGGCGCTCGGCGTGCTGATGCTGCAGCGGCGCTGGGCCGCGCTTGCCGCGCAGATGCGCCGGGCGCTGGCCAACCGGCAATTCGTGCTGCGCTATCAGCCGATCGTCGCGCTGGGCGCCGCGCCCCGGATCGTCTCCGCCGAAGCGCTGATCCGCTGGGTCGACGGGCCGGCCACGCCCGACGTGTTCATTGCCGAGGCGGAGCGCTGCGGCATGATCGCCGACATCACCGCCTTCGTCGTGCGCACGGTCCTGGCGGAAATGCGCCCGTTGTTCGACCGGGCGCCGGAGTTTCGCGTGACCATCAACGTCAGTTCTCCCGAGTTGCGGGACGGCAGCCTGATGGCGACGCTGGAACGCTGCTGGCCGGCCGGATTGCCGCGCAGGCATGTCGGCCTTGAACTGACCGAACGCTCGACCGTGGAACTGCACGAGATCCTGCCGGTGCTGCATCAGCTGCGCGCGCTCGGGCACCCCGTCTACATCGACGATTTCGGCACCGGCTATTCCAGCCTGAGCCAGATCCAGCACCTGCCGATCGATTACCTCAAGGTCGACCGGTCGCTGCTGCCCGCCACGTCGCAGCACGACGGCGGCTCGATCGTTCCGGAGATCCTGGCGATTGCCCAGCGGCTCGAGGTCGGGCTCGTATTCGAAGGCGTCGAGACCGGGGAGCAGGCCAGCATGCTCGACATCCCCGGCCAGCCCGTCTGCGCGCAAGGGTGGTATTTCGGGCGGCCCGAGACGGCGGAAGGGCTGCGCAAGGCGATCGACGCGCGCTCGCAGCACATGGCCTGAACATCCGGAAGCGGCCCGCCACGCGGCCGTGACGCCCGCTGTCCGCGCTATCGATACAGGATCTGCCTCGATTGGCAGGCGATTTGCCGGGGCCTTGCCCGCACGTCGCCGGGATTCGTGTTCACACGGCACGACTTCGTTGACCGCCGGCGTTGCCGCGCAGGTGCGCGGGAGCGGGGCCTTGCATCGCCGATTCCCGCTGACGACGAGGCGATGCAGGGTTTCCGGCCGCGCTTCACGATCCCGCTCGACGGGTCGGAACGGGAGCTCGGTAACCGTCACGGGAAGCAGGGAGCCTGCCTGCACCGCAGTCGGGCCAACCCGGGCGGCCCCCGCAACGGAACGGTGCTTGCCACGGTGTCAGAACTTGACCGCCGCCGTCAGCGTGAACGTGCGCGGCGAACCGGGCATGAGCTGCGTCAGGCTCGTCGCGCTGGCGTAATAGGCGCGATCGGTCAGGTTGACGGCCGCCAGCGTCACTTCGAGATCGCGCGTGCGGTATCCGGCCTTGCCATCCCAGCGCACGTACGCGGGCAGCGTGAGCAGGTTGTCGCGATCCGCGTAGCGCGCGCCTTCGACAATCAGCCCGAGTTCGGCGAAAAAGCCGAGCAGCGGCGCATAGCCGACGAACAGGCTGCCGCTCGACGACGACACGCCCGCGGACCGCTTGCCCGCGTACTTCGCCTCGGCGTCGACGACCCTTGCGTGTTGCCAGCCGATGCCGCCACGAACGAACCAGTCGCCCGCGAGCCTGCCGGCGATGCCCAGTTCCAGGCCGCGATTGCGCTCGAGGCCGGTGAGGTCGAAGAATCCCGGCCGTAGCGGGTCGGCGACGCGGCGGTTGTACAGGTCGAGCTGAAACAGCGCCAGCGTGGTGCTCAACGCGCCGTTCTGCCAGTCGCTCTTCACGCCGATCTCGTATTGACGGGTGTATTGCGGGCCGAGATCGTTGGCATTGCCGCGCGCGTTCGGCGTGATGCCGACCAGGTCGCCGCCGACCGGCGCGAAGTTCCGGCTGTACGACGCATACATGTGGTGCGCGTCGACCGGCGACCACACGACGCCGAGCCGCGGGCTCCATGCATTCGTCGTGCGCTGCGAGCGCAAGGCGTTCAGCGTGTTGGTCGAATCGACGTCGAAGCGCTCCCAGCGCAGGCCGCCCAGGAGCTTCCACGATCGCCCGAGGTCGATCCGGTCCTGCGCGAAAACCGCGTAGTCGCTGACGCGATGGCGGTTCATTGCGAACGGGCGCGGCGCCGAGCTGGCGAGCGCGAAATTGTCCGGATCGGTAATCGAGACCGGTGCCGCATCCGCCTGCCAAAGCTTCGGCGCGCGCTGCTGCCAGCCGTATTCGATGCCGAACAGCAGGTGGTGCGGAACCGGCCCGGTCGCGAGCTTGCCGCTCAGTTCAAGGCCCGTCTGCACGTTGAGGTGCGTCATGTCCTGCAGGTAGCGCACGCGTTGCACGCGCCGGTAGTCACGCGGCTTGGCGAGGTAGCTCTGCGTGACATAGGTATTGTCGAAGGTGCTGCGCAAATCCAGCACGCCCAGCGTGTGCTTCACCTGCCAGTCGCCACCGAGTGCGTGCGTGAAGACCGAACGCCAGTTCATGTTGGTGTCGCGGACGGTATCGCGGCCCGCCGCGCCGAAGAACGTCTTCCGTGACGCGGACGGCAGCGAGAACGCGAATGGATTGCCGGCCTGGTCGAGCGCAACGACCGGCGCCGGCATGCCGCGATCGGGCACGCGCGCGTATGCATCGTATTCGAACTGCAGCAACCAGCTCCGCCGGGCATCCTGCCATTTGATCGAGGGCGCAACGTACTGGCGGGTGCCGTCGACCCGATTGCGGAAGCTGCCGTCGTGCTCGCGTCCCGCGTTGAGTCGTACGCTCCATTCGCCGGACAGGGCGCGGTTGAGATCGACCGACGTCCCGAGACGGCCGGCACTGCCCGTCGCCGCCGAGACGTGACCGAATGTTTCCGGCAACGGCTGCTTCGTGATCCGGTTGATCACGCCGCCGCCGCTGCCGCGTCCGTACAGCGCCGCG
Organism: Burkholderia sp. SRS-46; assembly: GCF_004343775.1. Taxonomy (GTDB): domain Bacteria; phylum Pseudomonadota; class Gammaproteobacteria; order Burkholderiales; family Burkholderiaceae; genus Burkholderia. The sequence continues at coordinate 1,149,667 of NZ_PTXL01000001.1, forward strand.
GCGGGCCCCTTCAGCACCTCGATGCGCTCGACGTTGCCGAGGCTGCGCACGTATTGCGCATCGTCGCGCATGCCGTCGAGCAGCAGATCGCCCGGGCCGGAAAAGCCACGGATGCGGAATGCATCGAAGCGCGTGTCCGACGTATTGGAAATGCCCGGCACGCCGGCCAGCGCGTCGGCGAGCGTGCGGCCGCCATAGGACAGCGTGTCCTCGACCGACACATTGGCGATGGTTTGCGGCACGTCGCGCGGATCGCTTGCCACGCGGGTCGCCGTGCTCACGTGGTCGGGGCGCGGATCGTGCGGATGGCGGCGGCCGCGCACCTCGAGCGCAGGCAGCTCGTCGTCGAACTCGGCGGCCGGTGCCGGGCAGGAGGCGACGCATGCGATCGAGCACAGCGACAGGGCCAGCGTCGGGAAACGCCGCCCGGATGTCTGTCGTTTTGACATGGGAATTTCAGGATGACTGAATGACTGCCTCGCGATGCCGTTGCGCAAATCGTTTTCGTTATTGATGGGCGAAGTTTATCTTGTTTGGTTGAAAACGACAATCGTTCGCATTTGTGGTCCGCCGCCGCCTTGACGCTCCCGCCCGCGACGCCTACACTCGCACGCGTTTCGGTGCTCGCGCGCGCCTTCCCGGTGCGCGCAGTCAAACGGGAAACAGGGCGCCCGGCTGCACCTCAGCCGCGCCAACCTGTGCTGCCCCCGCAACGGTAAGCGAACGCCTCGCGCTCCGCGCGAAGCAACGCCGCTTCGCCGCATGCCTGCTGCGCATGCGGACGACCGCCACTGGATGCATCTTGCGTCCGGGAAGGCGAAGCGGCGTGTTCGTCAGCCCGGATACCGGCCGAAACGAGGGGTTCAGCGCCGCGGGGATGCGGCGCATCGTCCACGGTCGCCGCCGCAGTGCGTCCGGTCTCCGAGCATTCTCCGTGTCCCGACCCGCCGCGCGCTTCGCGCCGGCCGGCCCGGCATCCGGCAGCGTGCGCGGGCCCGGGCACCCGGCGCCGGCCGTGTTGGCATTCAACATGTCGACCGTTCGCCAGGGAGCACCATGCTCGACTCGTTTCTCCGCCTGTTCAACGACAGCCCGTCCGGGCTGCGCGGCAAAATCGTCGCGATCTATTCGCTGCTCGTCGCGTTCAACGTCGGCGCGTGGATCTGGGCGTTCATCGCGTTCCGCGACCAGCCCGTGCTGCTCGGCACCGCGCTGCTCGCGTACGTGTTCGGCCTGCGCCACGCGGTCGACGCCGACCACATCGCCGCCATCGACAACGTCACCCGCAAGCTGATGCAGGAAGGCCGCAGCCCGCTCGGCGCGGGCCTCTTCTTCTCGCTCGGCCATTCGACGGTGGTGATCGTGATGTCCGTCGCGGTCGCGCTGACCGCGGCGTCGCTGTCGCGCTTCGAGAACATGAAGGCGTGGGGCGGCGTGATCAGCACGAGCGTGTCGGCGTTCTTCCTGCTGGTGCTGGCGGCCGCGAACCTGCTGATCCTGATTTCCGTGTACCGGACGTTCCGCGCCGCGCGGCGCGGCGAAGCGATCGTCGAGGCGGATCTCGACATGCTGCTGAACCAGCGCGGCGTGCTTGCGCGCCTGTTCCGGCCGCTGTTCCGCCTCGTGTCGCGCAGCTGGCACCTGTATCCGGTGGGCTTCCTGTTCGGCTTCGGCTTCGACACCGCGACCGAGATCGCGCTGTTCGGCATCTCGGCGACGCAGGTGCAGGGCGGCCTGTCGTTCTGGTCGGTGATGGTGCTGCCCGCGCTGTTCACGGCCGGCATGACGCTCGTCGACACGACCGACGGCATCCTGATGATGGGCGCGTACCGCTGGGCGTACGTACGGCCGATCCGCAAGATCTACTACAACATGACGATCACGTTCGTGTCGGTGCTGGTCGCCGCGCTGATCGGCGGCATCGAGGTGCTCGCGCTGCTCGCCGACAAGCTGTCGCTGCAGGGCCCCGTATGGGACTTCGCCGCGATGGTCGCGTCGCACTTCGGCATGCTCGGCTATGTCGTGATCGGCCTGTTCCTCGCGTGCTGGCTCGTGTCGGCCGCGATCTACCGCCTGAAGCGCTACGACGAGATCGACGTGACGATCTCCGCCTGACTCCCCATTTCGACACAGGACACTCCATGACCATGCGCAAGCTTCCCGTCACCATCGTCACGGGCTTTCTCGGCAGCGGCAAGACCACGCTGATGCGCCACATCCTGCAACACGCGCAGGGCCGCCGCATCGCGGTGATCGTCAACGAGTTCGGCGAACTCGGCATCGACGGCGAAATCCTCAAGGGCTGCGGGATCGGCTGCGACGACGCGCAGGGCGAAGCGTCCGGCCAGCTCTACGAACTCGCGAACGGCTGCCTGTGCTGCACCGTGCAGGAGGAGTTCTACCCGGTGATGGAAGCGCTCGTCGAGCGCCGCGCCGACATCGACCACGTGCTGATCGAGACGTCCGGCCTCGCGCTGCCGAAGCCGCTCGTGCAGGCGTTCAACTGGCCGACGATCCGCAACAGCTTCACGGTCGACGCGGTCGTGACCGTCGTCGACGCGCCGGCCGCCGCAAGCGGGCAGTTCGCCGAGAACCCGCAGGCGGTCGATGCGCAGCGCCGCGCCGATCCGAACCTCGATCACGAATCGCCGCTGCACGAGCTGTTCGCCGACCAGCTGTCGGCCGCCGATCTCGTGATCGTCAACAAGGCCGACCTCGTCGACGACGCGCAGCTCGCGCAGGTCGAGGCGGCGATCCGCGAGGAAATCCCGCCGCAGGTGAAGATCGTCCGCGCCGAGCGCGGCGAGCTCGATCTCGCGATGCTGCTCGGGCTCGAATCGGCGTCCGAGGACACCATCCACCTGCGCCACGACCATCACGGCTCGGCCGACGACGAGGATCACGACCACCATCACGACGATTTCGATTCGGTCGTCGTCAGCGGCGACGCGGGCTCGCGGGACGCGACCATCGCCGCGCTCAAGCGTGTCGTCGAAACGCACACGATCTATCGCGCGAAGGGCTTCGCCGCGCTGCCGGACGCGCCGATGCGGCTCGTGATCCAGGGCGTCGGCCGCCGTTTCGACAGCTACTTCGACCGCCGCTGGCAGGACGGCGAAGCGCGCGCGAGCCGCTTCGTGCTGATCGGCGAGGATCTCGACGCGGCCGAGCTGCAGCGCGCGTTCGATGCGGCGCTCGCGGCCGAGCTGCAACAGGCGTAACCCGCGATGCATCTGCTGCGCACCACGCCGGGCGGCTTCGTCGACGATACGCAGGGCGTCGTCCGGATCGACCAGCGGCCCGCCGAGATCGTGATCCTGAGCTCGGCGGATACGACGCTGTCGCTGCTCGCGAGTGTCGTGCCGCGCCTGCCCGCGGGCTTCCCGAGCGTGCGGCTCGCGAACGTGACGTTCCTGCGCCAGCCGGCGTCGGTCGATTTCTACGTCGACGACGTGCTGAAGCACGCGAAGGCGGTCGTGATCGACCATCTCGGCGGCGAGGCGTACTGGCCGTACGGGATCGAGCAGGCCGTGTCGCTCGCGTCGCGGCAGGCGCAGCAGCTCGCGATGTTCTCGGGCGACCTGCAGGAAGATCCGAACCTGATCGCGAAGAGCACGGTCGCGCCCGCGCTGTGCCGGCAGTGGTGGCGCTACCTGCGCGAAGGCGGCGCGCACAATGCCGAGGCGCTGTTGCGCAGCATCGCGTTTCACACGCTCGGTTTTGGCGACGAGCCGGAGCCGCCGCGTCCGCTGCCGGCCGCCGCGCTGTATCACCCGGCACGCGACCCGGCCAGCATCGACGACTGGCTGCCGCGCTGGACGCCCGGCGCGCCCGTCGTCGCGATCCTGTTCTACAAGGCGCACTGGCAGGCCGCGAACACCGCGGTGTTCGACGCGCTTGCCGATGCGTTGATCCGCGAAGGGTTGAATCCGCTGCCGGTCGCGGTGACGTCGCTGAAAGATTCGGTGAGCCGCGAGGTGATCACGCGCCTCTGCGCGCTGCACGCCGTCGCGCTCGTGCTCAACACCACGGCATTTGCGGCGGGGGCGATCGACGATCCTGAGCCGGATGTGCTGGCCGGCGACGCGCCGGTGCTGCAGGTGATCCTGTCCGGCGGCAATCGCGACGCCTGGCTCGCCGACAACCAGGGCCTGCATGCGCGCGACATCGCGATGCACGTCGCGCTGCCGGAAGTCGACGGCCGCATCGTCACGCGCGCGGTGAGCTTCAAGGGGCTGGCGTACCGCTGCCCGCATACCGAGGTCGACGTCGTGCGCTACCAGCCCGACGCGGAACGCGTCGGCTTCGTCGCGGCCCTCGCGCGCGGCTGGTGCCGGCTGCGCACGCTCGACAACGCCGACAAGCGGGTCGCGCTGATCCTCGCGAACTATCCGCAGAGCGAAGGGCGGATCGGCAACGGCGTCGGGCTCGATACGCCCGCGTCGGCGCTCGGCGTGCTCGCGATGCTGGGCGACGCGGGCTATTGCGTCGCGGACCTGCCTTCCGACGGCGACGCGCTGATCGCGCGCCTGACCGAAGGCGTGACCAACGACCCGGCGATGCACGCGCTGCGGCCCGCGTTCCAGAGCTTCGCGCTCGCCGACTACCTGACGCATTTCGAACGGCTGCCGGCGGCCGTGCGCGACGCGCTGAACGCGCGCTGGGGGCGGCCCGACGCCGACCCGACGCTGCGCCACGGGCGCTTCACGATCGCGGGCTGGCGCGCGGGCAACGTGTTCGTCGGCATCCAGCCGTCGCGCTCGCGCGGCGAGAACGACTACGCGAGCTATCACGACGCGGATCTCGTGCCGCCGCACGCGTATCTCGCGTTCTATTTCTGGCTGCGGCATGCGTTCCGCGTCGACGCGGTGATCCACCTCGGCAAGCACGGCAACCTCGAATGGCTGCCGGGCAAGAGCGTCGCGCTGTCCGACGCGTGCTGGCCGGACCTGACGCTCGGGCCGCTGCCGCACCTGTATCCGTTCATCGTCAACGATCCGGGCGAGGGCAGCCAGGCGAAGCGGCGCGCGCAGGCGGTGATCGTCGATCACCTGATGCCGCCGCTCACGCGCGCGGAAAACTACGGCCCGCTGCAGGATCTGGAGCGGCAGGTCGACGAATACTACGAAGCGCTGATGGTCGACGCACGGCGCGCGAAGCTGCTGCGCAAGACGATCCTCGCGACCATCGCCGAACACCGGCTGCATGACGAACTGAGCGTCGCGCCGCCGCGCGACACGAGCGACGAGGACGACCTGCTGACGCGCGTCGACGCGTGGCTGTGCGAATTGAAGGAAGCGCAGATCCGCGACGGGCTGCACGTGTTCGGCCGGTCGCCGGCCGATCGCCAGCGGCGCGACACGCTGCTCGCGCTCGCGCGCTTTCCGATCGGCGACGGCCAGCGGGCGCGCGCCGGCCTGATCGGCGCGCTCGCGCGCGACCTGGCGCTCGGCGACGATTTCGATCCGCTCGCCGCCGATTGGGCCGCGCCGTGGCAAGGGCCGCGCCCGGCGCTGCTGGCCGCGCTCGACGATGCGCCGTGGCGCCATGCGGGCGATACGCGCGAGCGGCTCGAGCGGCTCGCGCAGCAGTGGCTCGAGCGCCTGTGCGCGGGCGCGCCGGGCGACGCCGGCGAGCCGCCGCCGGGTGACTGGACGCACACGCTGCCCGTGATCGAGCGCGTGCGCGCGACGCTGATGCCCGCGCTCGACGCATGCGGCGGCGAGGAACTGCGCCAGCTGCGCCGCGGGCTCGACGGCCGCTTCGTGCCGCCCGGCCCGAGCGGCTCGCCGTCGCGCGGCCGCCCCGACGTGCTGCCGACCGGCCGCAACTTCTACTCGGTCGACACGCGCGCGGTGCCGACGCAGGCCGCGTGGTCGCTCGGCCTGAAATCCGCGCAGCAGCTGATCGAGCGGCATCTGCAGGATCACGGCGACTACCCGCGCGCGATCGGCCTGTCGGTGTGGGGCACCGCGACGATGCGCACCGGCGGCGACGACATCGCGCAGGCGTTCGCGCTGATCGGCGTGCGGCCGAAATGGGCGCACGGCAGCCATCGCGTGACCGATTTCGAGATCCTGCCGATCGAGATTTTCGACCGGCCGCGCATCGACGTGACGCTGCGCGTGTCGGGCTTCTTCCGCGACGCGTTCCCGAACCTGATGCACCTGTTCGACGCGGCCGTGCAGGCGGTCGCGGCGCTCGACGAGCCCGAGCATCTGAACCCGATCCGCGCGCGCATCGAGCGCGAGCGCGCGAAGTGGATCGAACAGGGCGTGCCGCCCGACGAGGCGCGGCGTCGCGCCGGCTGGCGCGTGTTCGGCGCGCGGCCCGGCAGCTACGGCGCGGGCCTGCAGGACCTGATCGACCAGCGCCGCTGGCAGACCGATGCGGAGCTCGCCGATGCCTACCGTCGATGGGGCGGCCATGCGTACGCGCAGAACAGCGCGGGCGACGCCGCGGCCGACGTGTTCGGCGAGCGGCTCGCGACGATCGACGTCGTCGTGCAGAACCAGGACAGCCGCGAGCACGACATCCTCGATTCGAACGACTACTACCAGTTCCAGGGCGGCATGACGGCCGCGGTGCGGCACCTGTCGGGCCGCCAGCCGAGCCTGTACCACGGCGACCACGCGAACCCCGCCGCGCCGAAGATGCGCACGCTGCGCGAGGAAATCGCGCGGGTGATCCGCTCGCGCGTCGTCAACCCGAAATGGCTCGACGGCGTGAAGCGCCACGGCTACAAGGGCGCGGCGGAAATGGCCGCGACCGTCGACTACCTGTACGGCTACGACGCGACCGCGCGCGTGCTGGCCGACCATCAATACGCGCTCGTCGCCGACGCGTACCTGTTCGACGACGACACGCGCGCGTTCCTCGAGCGGCACAATCCGCGCGCGCTGCAGGGCATCTGCGAGCGCTTCGTCGAGGCGATGCAGCGCGGGCTGTGGCAGCAGCCGGGCGACTATCGCGAGCGGATCGAGGCGGTCTGGCTCGCGAGCGAACACCATCAGGAAGGGGCACGGCGATGACCGATCCGACGCACCGCGCGCGCGCGGTGTTTCCGTTCACGGCGCTCGTCGGCCAGGCGGCGCTGCAACAGGCGCTGCTGCTCGCGGCGATCGATCCGTCGCTCGGTGGCGTGCTCGTCAGCGGGCCGCGCGGCACCGCGAAATCCACCGCCGCGCGCGCGCTGGCCGAGCTGCTGCCGGAAGGCCTGTTCGTCACGCTGCCGCTGTCGGCGAGCGACGAGCAGGTGACCGGCACGCTCGATCTCGCGCATGCGCTCGCGGAGCACGGCGTGCGCTTCCGGCCGGGGCTGCTCGCGCGCGCGCATCGTGGCGTGCTGTACGTGGACGAAGTGAACCTGCTGGTGGACGGGCTCGTCGATACGCTGCTCGATGTCGCGGCGAGCGGCGTCAACATCGTCGAGCGCGATGGCGTGTCGCACGCGCACGATGCGCGCTTCGTGCTGGTCGGCACGATGAATCCGGAAGAGGGCGAGTTGCGCCCGCAACTGCTCGATCGCTTCGGGCTGATGGTCGAGCTCGGCAATTGCTTCGACGCGGCGCAGCGCGAGCAGATCGTGAAGGCGCGGCTGGCGTTCGATCTCGAGCCGGACGCGTTTCGCGCACGGCATCAGGCGGCGCAACGCGCACTGGCCGAGCGGGTGCGGACGGCGCGTGACGCGCTTGCCGCGCTGGGTTTCGACGATGCCGTGCATGCGCGGGTCAGCGCGCTGTGCATCGATGCGGCGGTCGATGGCCTGCGGGCCGACCTCGTGATGCTGCGCGCGGCGCGCGCGCTCGCGGCGTTCGACGGCGCCGATGCGGTGACGGTCGAGCATGTCGAACGTGTCGCGGAATCGGTGCTGCGGCATCGGCGGGGCGCGCATGCGACGCCGCCGGCTGCGTCGGGAGCAGGCGAGACGTCGAACGCCGCGCCACCGCCGAATCCGCCGGGCGGGCGCGAGACGTCGCCGGATGCCGCGCGTTCGGGCGGCAACACGGATTCGCAGGGCGACTGGGGCTACCTGCCGCCCGAACCGGCCGGCCTGCACGCGGTGAAGGGCGTGATCCCGCTGCCGCTGCCGCCAAAAAAACGCTGAGCCATCGAGCCGGCGCCGCCGCGAACACGATTCGCGGCCCTCGATGGCAGCAGGGCGCAACCGGGCACACGCCGGGCGTGGCGCGCACCGGCGCGGCCGTCGCCTGGCCGGCGACCTTCGCGGTCAAGCGCGGCGAGCGCCTGCATGCCGATCATCTGCGGTTCCGGAAACAGGCAGGCGCGCCGCGCGCGCTGCATTGCTTCGTGCTCGATTGCTCGGCGTCGATGCTGTCATTCGAGCGGCTGGCGCTGGCGAAGGGGTTGATCGTCGCGTATTTCGACGAGGCGGCGCGGGCGCGGGCGGAGACGGCGTTGATCTGTTTCGGTGGCGCGGGGGCGGAGCGGCGGTTCGGCCCGGCGGTGCCGAGATGGTGGAATGCGCGCTGGCTCGAACCGGTGGGCGGCGGCGGCGGTACGCCGTTCGCGGACGGGATCGAGGCCGCCGCGCGGCTGTTCGCGCGGGACGCGCGGCGCGAGGCGGACAAGCAGCGGTGGCTGTGGGTGCTATCGGATGGGCGGACGCGGGAGCGGCCGGCACGGCCGGCGGCGGCCGACCACGTTGTGTTCGTCGACTTCGACGATGCGGCAGTGAAAGTCGGGCAGGGGGCAAGGATCGCGGCCGAGTGGGGGGCGGAGTGGGTGGCGCCGGAGGGGTTGGTCGACGCTTGGCGGGTGCGTGGCTGGAGCGTATGACGACCGTGTCGATGCGCCGGGAACGAAGCGCAAAGCAGCGTCGACCGAGCGTATTCGTCAGCGATTCCTGAGTTCCAAAACAACCGTCATCATGCGGTCGCAAAACCTGGTATCGGGTAGACGCCCGTCGATATGTTCGGATGCCTATCCGTACAAAATCGAGATGCCCGTTATTGATTAGGCACTTAGTGCAATATCGCGATCGACGCGCGCATGCGCCGGTTGATAACGATATTTGTCATGCTTACGCTTTATATTGAAGCGGCCATATCCTAGTCTTTCAGGGCAGCGCGTGTTATGTGTCGCCGACACGCGCTTGCGATAAGCCAAACGTAAACGGGGTGCGCATTCGAATGTCAGGTCGGCGATGGTCCGACAAGCGGCATTCGCCGAAATTCGTCGATTGTGATTCCGGCTTCGTTTGCGGGGGTGGCGGTGCGTTTGCCGATCATCGAAAAATAAATAGAAACAAGCAGCAAGGAGATCAATAAAATGTCATCGACAATTTCCATTCCGAACGGATCGATCGGATTCGATCATAGCGGCTCGCGGTTGACACCTCAGCAGGCCCAGGATTACGCCGATCGAGGTTACAAATTCTGTATCCGCTACCTTCCCAACCCGTTTTCTCCCGGCACATCCGATTTGATCAGGTCGGAGGCCGATGCCATCCTCGCGGCGGGCCTATGGCTGGGGGCAGTCCAGCATTGCTCCGCAGCGAGCGAAACCTCCGATTTCGAGCCGACGTCCGCCACGGGAACCGAGTGGGGGGCGCTCGCCGCACAGCAAGCCGCAGCCGCCGGCCTCACCGCCGGCACGACCGTTTGGCTTGATCTCGAGGGCGTCAAGCGCGGCACCGCCCTCGCGGATATCGTGGGGTTCTGCAACCAATGGTTTGCCCAAGTCACGCAGGCTGGCTTCGCCTCGGGGGTCTATATCGGATTCGATTCCCGCCTTACGTCGGACCAGCTCTATTTTCAGTTGACTACGCAACATTATTGGCGCGGGGCGTCGAACGTGCCGGACGTGGCGTTCCGTGGTTACCAGATCTATCAACGTGTCGTGACAGACGCCGCAGGCAACGAGCTCGACGTCGATCACGCGCAGGTCGACAACCTCGGATTGAGCGCGACGGTCACGTCGAAATGACGCATGCCGCGTAAAACGTGGCGACCGGCGATCACCATCGGATGAGTGGTCTCGCGCGGGCGGCAGGTTTTCCCGGCATCGCCGGGTGCAGATCCCGGCATCCAGGCATCCTCATCCCGTCGCGGCGAGCGGGATGAGGATGTGTGTCACCGTGTCGTCACTTCACCGTTGACTCGATCGAATGCTGGATCGCCGCCGCCGCGATGCCGATCTGTTCGGCGGCAATCGCGGCAAGCTTGCCCCGCAGTTCTGCGTGAACGCCTCGCGCGGCAACCGCCATCGCCACGCCGACCATCAATTGGTTCACGTACGGGTTCCACGGATGGATGCCGCCATCGACCATGGTTCCGTAATCCACCCATTGCCATATCGCATATTGATTGGGATTGAAAGCGACCCTGGGGGGGGACGCCGGGCGCTGGTAAATGGCGACGGCGATGCCCGTCGTTCCCTGCGGCACGTTCAGCGCCTCTGCCGCGGCCGGCATGACCGTGCCGTTGAGAATCCATTCCGAGAAGGGCTCGAGGGTCGACGGCGCCGTCCCCGTCGCGGTCAACACTTCCGCCGTGTTGGTCGGAACGATACCGGTCACGTTGGCATTGCTGGTGAGCGATGGATCGCTCGTCACGGCGACGAACGTATCGTCGATGAAGCGACCCAGGCCGGCAGAGAACGCGTCATCGATGATGGCGCTGCCCACGCCGTTCGAGCCCGGTCCCGTGACCGGGTAGTACCACGCGGTAATGGCGAGCGGAGATTCGGCGACCGTTTGATTGAACGCGGACGGCGGAAGAACTTGTCCGTTGGTACCGTCGGTGACGCTCCAGAAGATCAGCGCGGCCATGCCGTTCCCGTTGCCCAGGGTATAGGGCAACTGCGCGAAATAGGGCGGCGCATAGCTTCCTCCGGGCGTGACGTCCCCCCCAGCGGCGGGGGCGAGGTTGAGCTCGATGGAGGCGTTGCGCGGCTGGCGATGGTGGCCGCCCGGAAGGAACATCTCGTAGTTGACGGTGACGTGCGGCATGACGTGCTCCTTTGCTTTGGGAGTGTCGACAAAACTGACGCGGCGAGCGTCAGCGGATCGTGAACTGCGTATGCGCAGCCCATTGCCTGGTTGAAAACGAGCGTCGTTTGCGGAATGAGGATGTCGCCGAGCGCGCCTGATCGTGAATCGGCATGCACAGCAAAAGCGAGCCCGCACCAGGCGGGCGCAGGCTCGATACACGAGAGTGCCGTCGCAATTGCGATATGTACTGTGGAAAATCTAGACGATGCGTCCGCCGCGCGCCAAATAATCTTTTCCGGAATCGCATTGCCCGCTGCGATGGCATTCGGCGGGGCGCGCATCTTCTGCGGTCGTTGCATTAGCCAACTTGAAAGACGACCTGCGGGTTCATCGAGGACCGCATCGAAAAGGACAAACCTTCTGCCATTTTCCCTGCGTTTTCTTTGACGAAGCGTCGTTATTCGCGCAGCCCGTCGCGGTCGTTTGCGCCACGTCCTCCGGCGCGGCTATCGTTACGCGATTCAATGGATTCGGAGGATGTCGTGTCGTACATGCTGGCGTATCTTCGTCCCGGCACGATGCCGAAACACGACGCATGACGCGCGCACTGTTCATCTGCAGCCGGAACCGGCTGCGTAGCCCGACTGCGGAAGAATGGTTTGCCGGCTGGCCGGGCATCGAAACGGATTCGGCCGGCGTCGCGCCCGATGCGGAGGTGGTCGTTTCGCGCGAGCAGATCGCGTGGGCCGAGATCGTCTTCGTGATGGAGCGCTCGCACCGGGCGAAGCTGTCGAAGCAATTCGGCGTGGACCTGCGGCACAAGAAGGTCGTGTGCCTCGACATCCCCGACAAGTACGCGTTCATGCAGCCCGAACTGATCGCAGTGCTCGAGAGAAAGGCTGGGAAATTCCTGCGGTCGTGAGCGGCTCGCCATGCGATAACCCGTCTGCTCGCCGTAACACCCGATGGAAAAGATCCGCGCGCATGCGTTGACGCATTTATGGCTGGATATAGTCGGATCACCAAGACATCACGGCGCGCGGGTCCCCGCACCTCGCGCGCCGCACGCGATCAGAACAAGATGGGCTACGGGCGTAACGACATGAGCAGCTTCAACAACACCAACACCGGATCGATCGGCGGGCTGTTGGCCGGCCTCGCGCTGATTGCCGCCGGCATCGGGTCCGGCATCCATTCGGCGTTCCTGCCCGGCACCGCCAGGCTGGGCGAGTTCGTGGCCGTCGGCGCCACGATGCTCGGCATCTTTCTCATCGTCTACGAAGGGCGCGAACTGACGCGCAAATGGCTGCGCTGACGCGCACCCGCGGCCTGCGCACCCAGCAGGCGCGCGCGTTCAGCCGGCGCTCGACAGCAGGTCGTCGACGATGATCTCGCCCGCGGTACGGCCTGCGCTCAGCGCATCCAGGCTGTCGGCGAACGGTTTACCCGTGTCGTCCGCGAGCCGCACCGGCGAGAAGAAGATCGACGACGTATCGCCCTCGCGCACCTGGACCACGGCGACATAGCCGGGGGTGGGCGCGGCCGTGTCCGCCGCCGCACCCGGCTGATGCTCGCAGCGGACTTCGATCGTGTACCCGCGGTAGTTGTACAGGCTCGTCATGATGGGCTCGCTGTCAGTGGCGGAAGTCGGGTGTGCCTGACGCGCGCAACCGGGCTCGGTTACCCGGATGCCATGCGCGAATCGTGCCGGTGACCGCCGACCCTGAGCCGACGGGCAGGAAAACCGCGCGCTGGGGCGTCCGTTCGACCGGCGTGGGCGCGATGCTTCGCACGGGGCGGCACGAGAGGCTCCAATGCGTTTCCTCTGATGATTCGCGGCGTGCCGCCTGCGAGGGCGATCATCCGCCCGGCTGCGCAGTACGGCCAATGGTGTCGTGATGCCGCGCCCGCGATCGGCGAGCCGCGGCGGTCATGCCGGTACACGATGCTGGCGCGGCGCGTGACGAGCGAAAGCGCGCCGGGCAATGTATGGGTGAACATCGAGACGTTGCCGAAAGCATAGGTCAACTTGCGTGGACGCGCGAGCGCCGGATGAATCGGTATCCGAAATAATGCATGACATGCTGATGAACGTCATACGAATGTCGCCGAATCCGCCGACGTCGGCCGACTCGAACCGCACCCATCACGTGTGCCTGTAGTTCCCGCGCCGCGTCGACCTGACATGCCGCGCATGGTGGCGCCGCTTGACCACCGCGTGCCGGTAATGCCGATGCGGCGTCACATGCGCCCGTCGCGGCGCGGGGCGCGCGGTCGGCACCGCGCCTTGCGGCAGCGGCGCGCCCTGCGTCGCACCCGGCAGCGGCGCGGGTTGCGCCGGTTGCGCCGCGCCTTGCGGCTGCATCTGTCCTTCGCCGAAATGGTAGGTCTGGGTCTGCGCGTACGCGGCGCTCAGCGTCGCCGCGAGCGTCGCAGCCACCAGCAGCATGCGTTTCATGAATTCTCCGGATTCGGGTAAGGATGCGTCGGAACGCCAGCTTAGCGAAGGGCGGCGCCTCCCGGCAACCGGATCGCGAGCGTACCGACTCAAAGCCCTCCAGCCCCCCGACGACCCATCATCCGTCACGCCCGCCCATTTCACCGCTTGACATTGAAATTCTTGTGAGTGAATATAAATTCACCTGTACGAATTGGATATCAGGTCGGAATCAGGAGCGAGACACATGGCGGAACACGAACAGCACGGTGCTTTGGCCGGCTTGCGCATCATCGATCTGTCGCGGGTGCTCGGCGGCCCGTACGCGACGCAGATCCTCGCCGATCACGGCGCGGAGGTGATCAAGGTCGAGCCGCCGTCGGGCGACGAGACGCGCACCTGGGGGCCGCCGTTCGACGGCGACACCGCGTCGTATTTCCTCGGCGTGAACCGCAACAAGCTCGGCATCTCGCTCGACCTCGCGAAACCGGCCGACCGCGAGCGCCTGCTCGCGCTGCTCGACCACGCGGACGCGCTCGTCGAGAACTTCAAGATCGGCACGATGGAACGCTGGGGGCTCGGTTTCGACGCGCTGCATGCGCGCTTCCCGCGGCTGGTGTATTGCCGCGTGTCGGGCTTCGGCGCGGACGGCCCGCTCGGCGCGCTGCCGGGCTACGACGCGGCCGTGCAGGCGTTCACCGGGCTGATGAGCGTGAACGGCGAGGCGGGCGGGCCACCGCTGCGGATCGGCGTGCCGATCGTCGATCTCGTCACGGGGCTGAACGCGGCGCTCGGCGTGCTGATGGCGCTGCGCGAGCGCGACGCGAGCGGCAAAGGGCAGTGCGTCGAGGCGACGCTGTTCGACTGCGCGTTGTCGATCCTGCATCCGCATACGCCGAACTACTTCCATTCGGGCCGCGAACCCGCGCGCACCGGCAACGCGCATCCGAACATCACGCCGTACGACAGCTTCCGCACGGGCACGGTCGACATCTTCGTCGCGGTCGGCAACAACGGGCAGTTCGCCGCACTATGCGCGGAGCTCGGCACGCGGGACTGGCTCGACGATCCGCGCTTCGCCGACAACCGCGCGCGCAACGCGAACCGGGCGGCACTGCGCACGTTGCTCGAGGCGCAGCTTGCCGGGCACGACGGCGCGGCGCTCGCCGACCGGCTGATCCGCCGCGGCGTGCCGTGCGCACCGGTGCTCGGTCTCGCGGCCGCGCTCGATCATCCCCATACCGCGCATCGCGCGATGCGGGTCGAGCTTGGCAACCATCGCGGCATCGCATCGCCGATCAAGCTGGGCCGCACGCCCGCGACGTACCGGATGCCGCCGCCCGCGCTGAACGAACACGCGGAACAGGTGTTCGCGCCGGCCGACGGCCGCGCGTCCTGACCCGGTCCGCGCCGGCACACGCACAACCCTGCCCAGCACCCGGCTCCCCGCGCGCGACGCGGCGTGCCGGGCGAGGAGACACATCATGCTTGCATTGACCGGCGCGCTCGCCATCGTCGCGCTGTTCGTCCTGATCATCACGAAGCGCCTGTCGCCGCTCGTTGCGCTGATCGCGGTGCCGACGGTCGCGTCGCTCGCGGCCGGCTTCGGGCTGTCGACCGGCAAGTTCATCGTGCAAGGCGTGCAGAACATCGGGCCGATCGCCGGGATGTTCGTCTTTGCGATTCTTTTTTTCGGGATCCTCACCGATGCGGGCATGCTCGACCCGATCATCGCGGGCGTGCTGCGGCTGATCGGCTGCCACCCGCCGCGCATCGTGATGGGTTCGGCGCTGCTCGCGCTGCTGATTCATCTCGACGGCTCCGGTGCGGTGACGTTTCTCGTCACGCTGCCGGCGATGATACCGCTCTACACGCGGCTGAACATGGACCGGCGCATCCTCGCCTGCGTCGCGTCGATGGCGGCGGGCGTGAACTTCCTGCCGTGGGTCGGGCCGATGCTGCGCGCGTCGGCGGCGCTGCACATCCCGGGCTCGGCGATTTTCATGCCGATGATTCCGGTGCAGATCATCGGCCTCGCGTTCGTGTTCGGCACCGCGTACCTGCTCGGCGCGCGCGAGGCCAGGCGGCTCGGTCTCGACCGCACCGGCGCGGCCGCGCTCGCGGTCGCGCCGCGCGAACTCACCGATGCGGAACGCGCGCTGCGCCGCCCCGGCCGGTTCTGGATCAACCTCGCGCTGACGCTCGTCGTGCTCGGCACGCTGGTGTCCGGCATCGTCGACCCGGTGGTGATGTTCATGCTCGGCACGGTCGCCGCGCTCGTCATCAACTATCCGGACGTGCGCGAGCAGCGCGCGCGGATCGACGCGCACGCGAAGGCGGCGCTGATGATGGCGAGCGTGCTGCTCGCGGCCGGCGCCTTCACCGGGATCATGTCCGGCACGGGGATGCTGAAGGCGATGGCGGAAGTCGTCGTCGCACACGTGCCGGTCGAGCACGCGCGCCACATGCCGTTCGTGCTCGGCCTGCTGTCGATGCCGTTGAGCCTGCTGTTCGATCCTGACTCGTTCTACTTCGGCATGCTGCCGGTGCTCGCGGAAAGCGCGAAGCTGCTCGGCGTGCCGCCGATCCAGATGGCGCAGGCGGCGCTGCTCGGCCAGATGACGACGGGTTTCCCGGTCAGCCCGCTCACGCCGGCGACGTTCCTGATCGTCGGCCTGACCGGCGTCGAGCTGGCCGAGCATCAGAAATTCACGATTCCGTTCCTGTTCGCCGCGACCGTGCTGATGGTGTTCGCCGCGGTCGCGACGGGCGTGTTCCCGTTATGAGCGGCGCGGCCGCCCACGTTTTACGGAGAAGCTTCGCATGCACTTCGACCTGACCGACGACCAGCGCGCGATCGAAAGCGCGATCGAGAAAATCTGCGCGCGCTTCGGCGACGACTACTGGCTCGAACGCGATCGCGCGGGCGGATTCCCCGCCGATTTCCACGCAGCGCTCGCGCAGGCGGGCTGGCTCGGCATCGCGATGGACCCGGTGCACGGCGGCGCCGGCCTCGGCATGACCGAGGCCGCGCTGATGATGCGCACGATCAGCGCGTCGGGCGCGGGGCTGTCGGGCGCCTCGGCGGTACACATGAACATCTTCGGGCTGAACCCGGTGCAGGTGTTCGGCACCGATGCGCAGAAGGCGCGCTTCCTGCCGCCGCTGATCGCGGGCCGCGACAAGGCGTGCTTCGCGGTGACCGAGCCCGACGCGGGCCTCGATACGACGCACCTGACGACGCAGGCCCGCCGCGACGGCGACCACTACGTGCTGAGCGGCCGCAAGATCTGGATCTCGACCGCGCAGGTCGCGAACAAGATGCTGATCATCGCGCGCACGACGCCGCTCGAGCAGGCCGCGAAGCCGACCGACGGGCTGAGCCTGTTCTATACCGATCTCGACCGCACGCGCGTCGAGGTGCGCGAGATCGACAAGATGGGGCGCAAGGCGGTCGATTCGAACCTGCTGTTCATCGACAACCTGCGGGTGCCGCGCGATGACCTGATCGGCGACGAAGGCGCGGGCTTCCGGTATCTGCTGCACGGGCTCAACCCCGAGCGGATCCTGATCGCCGCGGAAGCGATCGGGCTCGGCCAGGCCGCGCTGCGGCGCGCGACGCAGTATGCGTGCGAACGCGTCGTGTTCGGCCGGCCGATCGGCCAGAACCAGGCGATCCAGCATCCGCTCGCGCTGGCCTGGATGCAGCTCGAGGCCGCATGGCTGATGGTGATGAAGGCGGCGGCCCGCTACGACGCCGGGCAGCCGTGCGGCGCGGAGGCGAACGCCGCGAAATACCTCGGCGCGGAAGCGGCGTTCCACGCGTGCCACACGGCGATCGCGACGCACGGCGGCATGGGCTACGCGAAGGAATACCACGTCGAGCGCTATCTGCGCGAGTGTATGATTCCGAGGCTCGCGCCCGTGAGCCCGCAGCTGATCCTGTGCTACATCGCGGAGAAGGTGCTGGGTCTGCCGAAGTCGTACTGACGCGCGGCGGCCCGTTCACGGCGCAGGTCTCCTCCAACGTATCGACCGCTCGCCATGGATGTCAAACTTGTCGCCCGGACGCTCGACCTGTTCGAGCTGTTCGCCGCCGAACGGCGGCCGCTGCCGCTCACCGAACTGGCGCGCCTGCTCAACGTGCCGGCATCGAGCTGCCTCGCGATGACGCGCACGCTCGTCAGCCGCGGCTATCTGTACGAAGTGCGCAGGCGCGGCGGCTACTATCCGACCCGCCGCCTGCAGACGATCGCCGCGGCGATCGACGCGACCGATCCGGTGGTCGACATGGTGCATCCGCATCTCGTCGCGCTGCGCGATGCAAGCCGCGAGACCGCGGTGCTCGGCAAGATCCAGGGCGCGTCGGTCACGTACCTGGACGTCGTCGAATCGGAGCAGGCGATCCGCTATACGCGCCAGCCGGGCGAGCTGCGTCCGCTGCATGCGAACTCGATCGGCAAGGCGATCTTCGCGGAACTGCCGGCCGACGCGCAGCAGGCGCTCGGCGGCCTGCTGTCGTTCGAGCGCTTCACGGCGTCGACGATCGCGAGCCTGCCCGCGCTGGTCGAGCACGCCGCGCGGGGCCATGTGCAAGGGTGGACCGACAACTTCGGCGAAAGCGCGCCGGAATTGTCGGCGGTCGCGGTCGCGCTGCCGATCGACGGCGACTGGTACGGGCTGTCGGTCGTCGGGCCGACCGAACGGATCCGGCAGCATCACGACGCGCACGTCGCCGCGCTCGTCGAGGCGAAGGCGCGGCTGCTCGCCGATCACGCGCGGCGCTGACGCGGGCGTCGGAGCAGGGCGGTCCCGCCCGCAACCCGTGCATCGGCATCACGACGGGCCGCGCCGGCATCGACCGGCGCGGCCCGCGTCACGTCACGCGGCCGGAACGCGCCGCGTCACGCACTCGCCCACACGCCGCCCGCGCTCGGCGTATCGCCCTGGGTCCACCATTTCGCGCAGTATTTCGCGCCCTGGTACATCACGCACGCGCCGGCCTGATAGGCGGTGGTCGCCGACCACGCCGGCGTGCCGCCGTTCACGGCCTTCCACACCGATGCCTGGCCGGGGATCTCGCCCTTGGTCCACCATTGCGCCTGGTAGGTCACGCCCTGGTAAGTGACCGTCGCGCCCGCCGTGTAGACCTGGCTCGCCGACCACGGCGCGCCCGGCTGCGGCGTGCCGCCGCCGTCCGAGCCGCCACCATAGTTCGGGTCCTGCGTGACGCCCGTGCCCCACTTGGCGTCGAGCTTCTTGAAGATCGACGCGAACGCATACGGCTGCTGCGTGACGCCCGAGCAGATCGGCGATGCATAGCCGGTGTTGCTGTCGCACTGCTTGTCCCGGGTCGACGACCAGTAGCTGATGAAACCGTAGCCGTTGTTGACGGCCGTGTTCAGCACGCTTTGCGCGTTGGCGAGCGTGAACGTCTCGCCCTGCGTGTCGTTCACGCCGATCATCGGCGTGACGCCCACCATCTGCCACAACTCCGAGCTGCTCTTCGGCTTGCCGGCTGACTTGTACGCCGTGTCGAGCTGCGAGTAGAGCCCCTGCGCCGCGCCGATCGCGGCCGCGCCCATGTCGATGCCCGCGGGGCCGTAGTCCATCGTCATCACGTTCACCGCGTCGAGCGTGACCTGGCTCGCGATCGCCGCGTTGAGGACGTTCAGGCCGTCCTGGATCAGCCCGGTCGGCATCACCGGCAGCGTCAGCGTGACGTGCAGCGGCTTGCCCTTGGCCGCGTAGTCGGCCTGCAGCTGCGCGACCGCCTGGAAGTTGCGGGCGACGGCCGCCGAATTCAGCTGCGATGCACCCTCGATGTCGAAGTCGACGTGCGTGAGGCTGTACGTGTCGATCACGGTCTGGAGCGCGGTCTTCAGCGCGGGGACGCTCGTGCACGCCTGCATCAGCGGCGTGCCGTTCGCGCCGCCGAACGACACGGCGACTTCGCCGCCTTTCGCGCGATAGTTCGTGATGGCGGTGCCGATCGACGTCAGCAGGTCGCCGGTCGCGCCGTTGCCGATGGCCTGCACGCCGCCCCACGACGGCGTACAGCCGTTGCCCGCGACGACGAACGCGAGCGTGAATTGCTGGATGCCTTGCTGCACACCGATCCTGTCGACGAGTGGCGTCGGGTAGAGCGTCACGTCGACGTAGGGCGCAAACGCGCCCGCTGCCTGGGATGCGCTCGCACCGGCGAGCAGGCAGCCCGCGGCGATCGCGCGCGGGAGGAAATGCGACAACACACTGGCTTTCATTGTGTTCTCCATGTGGATGTGCGATACGCTGGCCCGCGTATCGCCGCCGTTTCGGACCGGGCATGGAACGGCCCCGGACGGCGGCGTGCACATCTTGGAGGATTGGCGGTCAGTCGCGGATCCTTAACGATCAATATTTTTTGTTTGAATCGTTGAACGAAACAATCACATGCATTCGATACCGCGCCGGGCGCGTGCCCGGCACGGTTTCAGCGATACCAGCGCGGGGTGTACACCCAATCGCGTCCATTGTTGACGGAAAAGCGCCGCGTGGTGGACGAGCCGACGATCACCATCGTGCGCATGTCGACCTGGTCGGAACGCAGCGCGCCGAGCGTCGTGTTGACGAGCGTCGCGCCGGGCCGGCCGATGTCGCGGCCGAGCACGACGACGGCGTCCGCCGTGCGGTGCGCACGCACGACGTCGAGGGCGCGATCGAGCTGCCACGGCCGCGCGCGCGAGATCGGGTTGTAGAACGCCATCACGAGATCGGCTTCGGCCGCGTGGCGCAGGCGCGTTTCGATCACGTCCCACGGCTTCAGGTTGTCCGACAGCGAGATCACGCAGAAGTCGTGGCCGAGCGGCGCGCCGGCCTGCGCGGCCGTCGCGAGCGATGCCGACACGCCGGGCTCGACGCGCAGCTCG
The DNA here is from genome assembly GCF_004343775.1 of Burkholderia sp. SRS-46. GTDB lineage: Bacteria > Pseudomonadota > Gammaproteobacteria > Burkholderiales > Burkholderiaceae > Burkholderia. The sequence continues at coordinate 1,169,966 of NZ_PTXL01000001.1, forward strand.
ACCGCCGCCCAGCGCGGATCGCGCGTCTCGTCGAGCGCTTCGAGCACGGCCGCGGCCATCGCGAACACGCCCGGGTCGCCGGACGACACCACCGCGACGCGGCGGCCTTCGGCCGCCAGCTCGAACGCATGGCGCGCGCGCTGCATCTCCTCGCGATTGTCGGTGCCGTGCACGCGCTGCTCGGCGCGAAACGGGCCGGCCATGTTCACGTAGGTCGTGTAGCCGAGGATGTCCGTTGCGTCCGCCAGCGCCGCGCGCGCGGCGGGCGTGAGCCACGCGGCGCCGCCAGGCCCGAGGCCGAGCACGGTGAGGCGGCCGCGGGCCCGGCCGAGCGTGTTCGAATCGACCGGCTGCGCGGCAACCGCGCAGGCCAGCCCGTCGTGCGCGTCGTTCGTCGTGTGCATCGTGTGCGGCATGCGCAGCGCGCGTTCGAGCACGGCCGCCGCGTGCGCATCGGGGTCGGCATCGACGAAACGCAGCGGCGCGCCGAGCGCGTCCGCGGCCGCTTCGAGCGCGGCCTCGCCGATCAGCGCGGCCGGTGCGACGAGGGCCGCGAGCGCCTGCGGCGCGAGGCCGTGCGCGTCGAGCAGCGCATGCACGCGTGCGTCGAGTGCGGCGCCCGGCGCGGCAGGTTGCGCGCCGATCCCGACCACGACGCTGCGCGGATGGATCACCAGTTCGTCGCGCGCGCCGCGCCACGCGTGCGGCGTCACGCGGATCGCATGCGCGGCCGCGTCGTCGCGCGGCAGCGCGACATCGTCGAGCCACGGCGCGGCGCCGTCGACGCGGGTCGGTGCGCCCGCGAGCAGGTCGGACACGAAGCGCTTGCCTTGCGCGAGATCCGCGAGCGCGTAGCCGTCGGGCGGGTTGAGCACGCATGCGCCGAAGCGCAGCTCGCCGCTCGTCGTGATCGCGGGCGCGACGCCGAGCCAGTCGGCCAGCTCGCGCGCGATCACGTTCACGCCAGTGAGGCCGCCGAGCAGCGGCACGACGGCCGAGCCGTCCTCCGCGACCGCCAGCACCGGCGGCTCGACGCCCTTGTCGGCGAGCGCGGGCGCGATACAGCGGATCACGATGCCGGCCGCGCACAGCGCGACGATCGGCAGGCCGCGCGCATACAGTTCGCGCAGATGCGCGCCGAGCTCGTCGAACGGCACGTCGGCGGCGACGCGCGACGCCAGCGCATGCACCTGCGCGCCCGGATAGCGTGCCTGGATGCGCCGCGCGGTATCGAGCGCGCCCGCACCGAGGATCACGATCGCGGGCGGGGTCGTCATCCTTGCCATTTTTCCCCCGGCACGACGAGCAGCGAGAAATACGGCGACGCCATCGGGTCGACCGCGTCGAGCGGCACGATGCGCTGGGTCGCCATCGTCGCGCGCTCGACGTACAGCGCGCGTTTCGCGAGACCCAGCGAGTCGAGCACGCGCCGCACCTTGTCGAAGTTGCGGCCGAGCTTCATGATCACGGCCGCGTCGGCCTGCGCGAGCCGCGCGCGCAGCTCGTCCTCGGGCAGCACGCCGGACAGCACCGACAGGCTCTGGTTCCGGTACACGAGCGGCTGGCCGAGCACGGCCGTGCCACCGAGCATCGAGCACACGCCGGGCACCACTTCGGTGTCGTAGCGCGGCGCGAGGCGGTCGTGCAGGTACATGTACGAGCCGTAGAAGAACGGATCGCCTTCGCAGATCACCGCGACGTCGCGGCCCGCGTCGAGATGCGCGGCGACGACTTCGGCGGCCGTGTCGTAGAAATCGGCGATCACGGTTTCGTAGCAGAGCGGCGGCGGCAGCGCTTCGGTCGTCACCGGATAGACGAGCGGCAGCTGCACCTGCGCGTCGAGCAGATGCGCCTCGACGATGCCGTATGCATTGCCTTTCTTGCCCTTCGCGACGAAATACGCGACCACCGGCGCGGCCTGCAGCAGCCGCACCGCCTTCAGCGTCATCAGTTCGGGGTCGCCCGGGCCGACGCCGAGCCCGAACAGGCGTCCGCGCGCGGTCGTCATTCGACCTCCGTCGCGAGCGCGTTGACGGCGGCGGCCGCCATCGCGCTGCCGCCGCGCCGGCCGAGCAGCGCGACGTACGGCACGCCGCGGCTGTCGGCGGCGAGCAGCGCCTTCGACTCGGCCGCGCCGATGAAGCCGACCGGGAAGCCGAGGATCAGCGCAGGGCGCGGCGCGCCGGCGTCGATCAGGTCGAGCAGGTGGAACAGCGCGGTGGGCGCGTTGCCGATCACGACGACGCTGCCCGCGAGCTGCGGGCGCCACAGTTCGAGCGCGGCGGCCGAGCGCGTGTTGCCGAGCTGCCGCGCGAGGTCGGGCACCTCGGGCTCGCCGAGCGTGCAGACCACGCGGTTGCCGGCCGGCAGCCGCGCGCGCGTGATGCCCTCGGCGACCATCTTCGCGTCGCAGAGGATCGGCGCGCCGGCGGTCAGCGCCGCGCGGCCCGCGGTGCCCGCGCCCACGGAGAAGCGCAGATCGTCGACGACGTCGACCATCCCGCATGCGTGGATCACGCGCACCGCGAGTTTTTCGAGGTCGGCCGGGATGCGCGACAGGTCGGCCTCGGCGCGGATCGTCGCGAACGACTGGCGGTAGATTTCCTGCCCGTCGCGTATGTAGTCAAGCATCGTAGGGGTCCTGGCTGGGCCGCGCCGCGCTCAGGCGGGCCGCGGCTTCATCGATCGTCAAGTGGCGCGCGAGCGCGGTGCCGAGGCCCGCTGCGCCGGCGCGCCGGTAAAGGTCATAGTGCGCCGGCGCGACCGCGACCAGCGTGTGCGCGGCGGGGTGCGCCAGCGCGCAGTGGCGCTCGCAGCCGGTCAGGTGCAGGTCGAGCGCGGCGCCGATGCGCGCGGCGAGCGCGAGCGCATCGCGCTTCGTGTCGGCGCGTGCCTTCGCGCAGCCGGTGCTGCCCGCGCAGGCCACGAGCCGCGCGAGCGGAGCATCGGGCGACACGACGAGGCCGAGCGCGTCGAGTGCGTCGCGCACCGTGGCGGCGTCTGCGGTCGCGACGCCGTGCACGAACACGCCTTGCCACGGCGTCATCGACAGCGTGCCGTCGCCGTGCGCGTCCGCGAGGGCCGCGAGCCGGTCGAGCCGCGCGCTGTCGAGACGGCCGAGCGCGAACTGCGCGCCGACGCTGCAGCGCCCCGCGTCGCGCACCGGCTGCGCGCCGAAGCGCAGCGCCGGATCGGACGGCGCACGCCGCCAGTCGCGAAGCGCGGGATCGGCGGCCAGCGGAAAGGCGAGGTAGGCCTGCGCGCGCGCGAGCAGCGCCGGTGCGCCGCAGGCGGCCAGCAGTGCGCGCATGCGCGTCGTGTCGGCCGGCGCGAGATCGAGGAACGCGAGCAGCAGCGCGCGGACCAGCGCGACGGCATCCGTCGGCGCGACGTCGGCAAGCGCGGGCGCATCGCCGGCTGCGACCGGCGGGCAGCCGGCGAGCCCGACGGCGATGCGCACCGTGCCGTCGCCGCGACGCCACGCGGACAGCCAGATGTCGTGCGGATGATCGAGCGCCGCGACACGTTCGCCGCCGTCGAGCTGGATCGCGAATTTCGGCGACAGCTCGACGCGGCGCGGCTCGCGCGCGAGCATCTCGAGCAGCGGCGCGGCGAGCGCGGGGCTGTCGACGAGCGCGTCGGGGTCGTGTCCCGCGAGCGGGTTCAGCATCAGGTTGCGGACGTCGTCGCTGGCCGCCAGCGCGGCCGCATCGCCGCCGGCATCGACGAGCGGGCCGAGCCCCGCGTCGAGCAGCGCGCGGGTGAGCGCATCGGCTTCGCCGTCGCGGATGCCGCGCACCTGCAGGTTCGCGCGGTTGGTCGCCTCGAGCACGCCGGAGCCGTGTGCTTGCGCGACGGCGGCGATCGCGCGCGCCTGTCGCGCGTCGAGCCGGCCGCCGGGCAGCTTGATCCGGCACAGGCCGCCATCGGCCGTGGGGACGACGCGCACGAGCCCCGGGCAGGCCGACGGGCGCACGGCGGAGGAAGCTGTCGATCGAATGGGAGCGGAACTCAACGTGGCACCGGGACAGTGTCGCGCCGCGGCCATCGCATCGGTACACCCCGCCCGATGCCGGCTGGCACGCACGCACTTTTTCAGGCCGGCAGGTCTCCTGGCTGACAGGTCGACGCCCGTCTCCGGCCTTCCCGGACTAGCCAGTGGCGCAAGGTGGAGACGGGCTCGCTGCTTACAGTTGCGGGGGCAGCCACAGCGGCGCGGCACGCGCCCTGTGTTCCCTCTTCGGCCCCGAGGGGCACCGGCGAACGAACGCTGTATTATGCCTTTTTTCGCAATGAACACCTACGCGCGGCGACTTCAATGCCGCCTGCGTCAACATGACGGAATCGAACGATGGAGAAGGGTGCATGACGGCGTGGCTGACGATAGTCGGCATCGGCGACGATGGTTTTTCGGGGCTCGGGCGCGCCGCGCGGCGCGCGCTCTTCGCGGCGACGCGCGTGATCGGTGCGCCACGGCACCTCGAGATGCTGCCCGCGCGGGTCACGGCCGCGCGCGAGGCCTGGCCGCAGCCGTTCGACGTCGCGGGCGTGCTCGCGCGCCGCGACACGCCCGTCTGCGTGCTCGCGAGCGGCGATCCGATGCTGTTCGGCGTCGGCGCGACGCTGGCGCGCCGGCTCGCGCCCGGCGAGTGGCGCGTATTGCCCGCGCCGTCGTCGCTGTCGCTGGCGGCCGCGTGCCTCGGCTGGGCGCTGCAGGACGTCGGCGCCGTATCGCTGGTCGGCCGGCCGCTCGCGACGCTCGCCCGGCACCTGCTGCCGGGCCGGCGCCTGTTCGTGCTGAGCGCGGACGGCCGCACGCCGGCCGCCGTCGCGGCGGAACTGAGCGCGCGCGGCTTCGGCCCGAGCCGGCTCAGCGTGTTCGAGCATCTTGGCGGCCCGCTCGAGCGCCGCGTCGACGGCGTCGCGCACGCGTGGGCCGTCGACGAAACCGCGGCGCTGAACCTCGTCGCGATCGACTGCCGCGCGGCGACCGATGCGCCGCGGCGCGCGCTGACGCCGGGCCTGCCCGACGATGCGTATCGCCACGACGGGCAACTGACCAAGCGCGACATGCGCGCGCTGACGCTCGCGCGCCTCGCGCCCGCGCCGGACGAATTGCTGTGGGACGTCGGCGCCGGCTGCGGGTCGATCGGCATCGAATGGATGCGCGCGCACCCGTCGTGCCAGGCGATCGCGATCGAGTCGCACGCGGAGCGGCAGCGCTTCATCGAACACAATCGCGACGCGCTCGGCGTGCCGGGCCTGCAGCTCGTCGCCGGGCGCGCGCCCGACGCGCTCGCGGGGCTCGCCGCGCCCGACGCGATCTTCATCGGCGGCGGTGCGACCGTGCCCGGCGTGCTCGACGCGTGCTGGTCGGCGCTGAAGCCCGGTGGCCGGCTCGTCGCGAACGCCGTCACGCTGCAGGGCGAAATCGCGCTCGCCGCGTGGCGCGAGCGCCACGGCGGCACGCTCACGCGCGTGTCGCTCGCGCAGGCCGAGCCGCTCGGCCGCTTCGACACCTGGCGGCAGGCGCTGCCCGTCACGCTGTACGACGCGCGCAAGCCCGTGCCGGACGAACCCGCAGCGGCGGCATGATGCGCGACGAAACCCCCGAACAACCGGCGCCGCTGCGCTTCGGCTACACGACCGGCAGTTGCGCGACCGCGACCTCATTGGCGGCCGCGCGGCTGCTGTTGACCGGCACGGCGGACGATGCGGTCGAGATCGTGCTGCCCAAGGGCCAGCGCGTGATGATGCGGCTCGAATTCTGCAGGCTGGCTGCCGACGGCGCGGAAGCCGGCACGATCAAGGACGCCGGCGACGATCCGGACGTCACGCACGGCGCGCTGGTGTTCGCGCGCGTCGCGCTCGCGGCGGCGCCCGGCGTGCGCTTTCATGCGGGGCCGGGCGTCGGCACGGTCACGCGCGCGGGGCTCACGCTGCCGGTCGGCGAACCGGCGATCAACCCGGTGCCGCGCCAGATGATGACGACCCATCTGAGCGCGCTCGCGGCCGAGCACGGCTATGCGGGCGGCTTCGACGTGACGATCGGCGTCGAGGGCGGCGAAGCGCTCGCGCTGAAGACGATGAACCCGCGCCTGGGCATCGTCGGCGGGCTGTCGATCCTCGGCACGACCGGCATCGTGCGGCCGTTCTCGTGCTCGGCCTACATCGCGTCGATCCACCAGGGCATCGACGTCGCGCGCGCGAACGGCGTCGAGCACATCGCCGCGTGCACCGGCAACGCGAGCGAGGACGCGATGCGCGCGCACTACGCGCTGCCGGACATGGCGCTGATCGAGATGGGCGATTTCGCGGGCGCGGTGCTGAAGCACCTGCGGCGCGCGCCGATCGCGCGGCTGTCGATGTGCGGCGGTTTCGGCAAGCTCAGCAAGCTCGCGGCCGGCCATCTCGACCTGCACAGCCGCCATTCGAGCATCGACCTGCCGCTGCTCGCGCAATGGGCCGCCGAGGCCGGTGCGAGCGACGCGCTGCAAGCCGCGATGCGCGCCGCGAACACGAGCCAGGAAGCGCTGAAGCTCGCGCAGGCGGACGGCGTGCCGCTCGGCGATCTCGTCTGCGCGCATGCGCTCGCCGTCGCGCGCGACATCGTGCCCGCGTCGGTCGCGGTCGAGATGTTCGCGATCGACCGGCAGGGCCGCTTCGTCGGGGTTGCGCGATGAGCGCGCGCATCCTGCTGCTCGGCGGCACCGGCGACGCGCTGAAGATCGCGCGCGCACTCGGCCCGCGTCACGTGTACAGTCTCGCCGGGCTCGGCAAGGTGCCGGCCGATCTCGCGTGCGAGGTCCGGGTCGGCGGCTTCGGCGGCGCGGCCGGCCTGGCCGCCTATCTGCGCGAGGCCGGCATCGGCCTCGTGATCGACGCGACCCATCCGTATGCGGCGCGCATCAGCGCGAACGCGGCGGCCGCCGCGCGCGACGCGGGCGTGCCGTGCTGGGCGCTGCGCCGCGCGCCGTGGCAGCCGCAGGCGGGCGACGACTGGCGGATGGTCGACGACTGGGCCGGCATCGAGGCCGCGCTCGCGCCGTTCCGGCGGCCGCTGTTTACGCTCGGCCGCGAGCCGCTCGCGCATCTCGATGCGATTCCGGCGCACCAGTTCTGGCTCGTGCGCTGCCTCGATCCGCATCCGGGCAATGCACATGCGCAGATCGTCGCCGCGCGCGGGCCGTTTACGCTCGACGGCGAACGCGCGCTGTTCGCGCTCGCGGGCATCGACGTGGTCGCCAGCAAGAACAGCGGCGGCGCCGCGACCGAGGCGAAACTGGACGTCGCGCGCGAGCGCCGGCTGCCGGTCGTGATGCTGCGCCGGCCGCCGCTGCCCGACGTCGACCGCGCGTTCGACTCGGCCGGCGCGCTGCTCGATGCACTCGATCCGAGCCTGCGTGCGTGACGACGCGCAACCGGCCGCACTTGAACTGACGGAGTAATTGATGACGGTGTATTTCATCGGCGCGGGTCCCGGCGACCCGGAGCTGATCACGGTGAAGGGCCAGCGCCTCGTGCGCACGTGCCCGGTGATCCTGTATGCGGGCTCGCTCGTGCCGGCGGCCGTGCTCGACGGCCATCGCGCGGAGCAGGTGGTCAACACGGCCGACCTCGATCTCGACGCGATCGTCGCGCTGCTCGCGCAAGCCCACGCGAACGGGCAGGACGTCGCGCGCGTGCATTCCGGCGATCCGTCGCTGTACGGCGCGATCGGCGAACAGATCCGCCGGCTGAAGGTGCTCGGGATTCCGTATGAAATCGTGCCGGGCGTGACGGCCACCGCCGCGTGCGCGGCGACGCTCGGCTGCGAACTCACGCTGCCCGGCATCGCGCAGACGGTGATCCTCACGCGCTATGCGGGCAAGACGACGATGCCCGAAGGCGAGGCGCTCGGCGCGCTCGCCGCGCATCGCGCGACGCTCGCGATCCATCTCGGCGTGCGGCATCTCGCGCGCATCGTCGACGAGACGCTGCCGCACTACGGGCCCGACTGCCCGGTCGCGGTGATCTACCGCGCGAGCTGGCCGGACGAGACGCGCGTCATCGGCACGCTCGGCGATATCGTCGCGAAGGTGCAGGGCACGCAGATCGAGCGCACCGCGCTGATCCTGATCGGCCGCGTGCTCGACGCCGAAGGCTTCGCCGATTCGACGCTGTACGCGAGCGCGGATTAGGTCTCGCGGCCGCCGTCGCACGCCGGCCCGTGCTCATGCGCGCGCCACGCGCCGCGCGACCTGCGGCCCGAAGCCGGCCGCGAGCGCGCACAGCGCGACGCACAGGCACGCCATTGCGGCCCACGCGGGCGTCAGGTCGGCGAGATGCTGGCGCACGACACCCGCCGCGAACGGGAACAGCCCCGCGATCAGGTAGCCGACGCCCTGCACGAAGCCCGTCAGCGAGGCGGCGTCGGCCGGCGTCGCCGCGTGGTCGACCGTGACGATCAGCGACAGCGGAAACAGCGCGCCGATGCCCGCGCCCATCAGCAGCGCGACCGGCACCGCCAGCGCCTGCGGCGCGGCGAGCATCAGCACGAGCCCGACGAACAGCGCCGCGATCGCCGCCAGCAGCGCCGGGCGGCGATCGGGCACGCGATCGATCGTCGCGGACACCGTCAGCCCGGCCACGACCTCGGCGAGCGTGACGCCGCCGAGCAACCCGCCGGCCGCGGCGGGCGACCAGCCGAGCCGCATGTAGTACGGCGGCAGCCATGCGAGCACCAGCGTGTACGCGCCGGTCGCGATCCCGAAGAACAACGCGAGCCGCCATGCGCGCGGCGAGCGCGACGGCCGTGGGCCGCTCGTCGACGCGGCCGCGATGGCCGTGCCGCCACGGCTCGCAATCGGCCACGCGAGCGCGGCGACGACGGCCGGCAGCGCCCATCCCGCGAGCGCCGCGAGCCAGCCCCAGCGCGCGGCCGCAAGCGGCGCCGCGACGCTCGCGAGCACCGCGCCGCCCATGATCGACGTCGAGTAAATGCCCATCACGCCGCCCACCCGCGTCCCGAAATGGGCCTTCACGAAGCCGGGCAGGAGCGCCTGCACCATCGCGCTCCCGATCCCCGCGCAGCACGCGCTCGCCAGCAGCAGCCACGCCTGTTGCGCGCCGACGCGCGACGCGCAGGCGATGCCGATCAGCGCGATGCCGAGCGACACGCCGCCCGCGATGCCGGTTGCGCGCTGCAGCCGTCGCGCGCATAACGCGCCGAGCCCCATCAGCACGATCGGGATCGTCGTCAGCAGGCTCGCGGTGCTGTCGCCGATGCCGGTCGCGCGCTGGATCATGTCGAGCAGCGGGCCGACCGCGGCGAGTGCCGGGCGCAGGTTCAGCCCGACGAGGACGATGGCGGCGAGCCGCCATCCGGGGGAAGTGAAGCGTTGCATCGTGTGGCCCTCAGGATCGTGCGTGGCGCCGGGACCGGCGTCGCGCGTTTTCGTGTAAATTGTCTCGACGTCAAGATAAATGCCAATTTATCTTGACGTCAAGATAACTTGTTCGCCGAGGAGGGTTAATGGATCGAGTGGACCGAGCCGGGCATGCGGTCGCGCAATGGCGCGCCGAGCGTCCGGACCTGGACGCATCGTCGATGCTCGTGATGGGGCGGCTGCAGGAAGCGGCGCTCGCGATCGGGCGCGATCGTCTCAATCCGCTGTTCGCGCGCTACGGGATGCAGCCGGGCGAGTTCGACGTGCTGGCGACGCTGCGCCGCAGCGGGGCGCCGTTCGCGCTGACGCCGACGGCGCTGTACGACGCGCTGATGATGTCGTCGGGCGGGATGACCGCGCGCATCGACCGGCTGCAGAAGGCGGGGTGGGTCGAGCGTCGGCCGAATCCGGCCGACGGGCGCGGCACGCTCGTCGCGCTGACGGATGTCGGCCGCGCGTTGATCGACGACGCGGTCGTCGCGCACATCGACAATCAGCGCGCGCTGCTGGCGGCCCTGTCGGCGCAGGAGCAGGCGCAGCTCGCGCGGCTGCTGGGCAAGCTGCTGGAGGGATTGGGCGAGGCCGGGAGCGAAATGGACTAGGTGCTCGGTCCCGCCGCATTGCGCGGCGGGCCGGGACATCACCGGCCCGGCGAGCGCCGGACCGGCCGCGCGCGTCAGCCGCGCGCCGGGATGTTGAGGCCGCGTGCGACGGCCGGGCGGGCGACGAACGCGTCGAGCGCGCGCGCGACGTGGCGGAATTCGCCGAAGCCGACCAGGTCGCCGGCTTCGTAGAAGCCGATCAGGTTGCGCACCCACGGGAAGATCGAGATGTCGGCGATCGTGTATTCATCGCCCATCACCCACTGGCGATCGGCGAGGTGCGCGTCGAGCACCGCGAGCAGGCGCTTCGATTCGACGACGTAGCGGTCGCGCGGACGCTTGTCCTCGTAGTCGCGGCCGGCGAACTTGTGGAAGAAGCCGACCTGCCCGAAGATCGGGCCGATCCCCGCCATCTGGAACATCACCCACTGGATCGTCTCGTAGCGACGCGCGAGATCCTTCGGGATCAGCTGGCCGGTCTTGTCGGCGAGATAGATCAGGATCGCGCCGGATTCGAACAGCGGCAGCGGCTTGCCGTCCGGGCCGTGCGGATCGATGATCGCCGGGATCTTGTTGTTCGGGTTCAGCGACAGGAATGCCGGCGACAGCTGGTCGTCGGTGCTGAAGCTCACCAGGTGCGGCTCGTACGGCAGGCCGGTTTCCTCGAGCATGATCGACACCTTGACGCCGTTCGGCGTCGGCAGCGAGTAGAGCTGGAGGCGGTCGGGATGCTGGGCCGGCCACTTTTGCGTGATCGGGAAGGCGGACAGATCGGGCATGACAGGGTTCGCTCGTCGGGGTGAGTCATCCACGGCCCGCTACACCGCCGCGCGTGGCGGCCGGTCGTGGTGCGGGAGCGGCGGGGTCACGCGGAAGCGGGCGCGGCGGGGCGCGCCAAAGGGCCAACTGTAGCCGATTCGGGGGATTGGTGCAGGGGACAGCGACCACGATCGCCTGGGCGTGCGGGTTGCCTTCTCATTCGGAAACCATCGCTGACAATTTCACCAATCGATCAACGGGAATCCAGTGATTCTCGTCGCCGCCACGAGATGGAAACCCTACTCGGCCGGAACCGAGTGCCATCAACGAACGCTGGAACACGACAGTTATCTCGATTTCTCGCGTGGCATGGCGAAAGTCGCGGATCCACGCTTTTCTTGAGAATTTCCTCATACCCATGAGAAATTCCATATTTACCATGAGTTCTCCTACGGATAGAGGGCATTGCCGGTGCTGAACGTAATGGCAGATGCAGCCGGCCAGAGTCAACTTATCCAGGCGATTGAATCAATGCGCGAACTTGAACAGAATGATTTGCAACAAGTCAGCGGTGCCATTTCGTGTGAACTGAATCCGGCGCCCATCAATTGGGCGGCGGTTGGGGGAGCTGCCTTGGTGGGCGCCACGCGCGGCCCGCAAGCGGCGCTTTTGAGTGGTGCAGGCGCTTTTCTCGGACAAGCGTGGATCTGCAAGTTTTGACGATTGATCGGCAATTTTGCCTATTTGGAGTGTCGGGAGGCGTCATGCGTTTTCGTGATTCGCGAAGGCCGGTTATGAAGTTCCTGATGTACGGCATCTACCCCGAGCGATTCAGCAAAGCATATGGAGATGGATGGTTTGCCGTCTTGTTGGGCGCCTTTGGAAGAACGCTCCCGATGTCGGTCGGGGTGGCAGCGTTGACCTGCGTCGTGGCGCCTGGCGTGCTCACGACGGGGCGTCTGGCATTTACGTCAGCGATTCATTTCGGATACAACGCATTTCTGGAATGGCACCTGATTCGCCGGTCTCGACGCGAAGGGGAGTAGCCGGCGGGCCAGGAACAATTCATGTTCTCCGCGACTCGACATTGCGCCGGTGGTCAGCATTCCGGCGTCGAATCCGACCTGTCGACGCCTCACGACCAGACGCCTCCGCGCCAAGCAACGCCCCCTTCAAAAGTTATGCCGTAACCCGATCATCGCCGCCGTCGTCCCAACACCCGGCGCGACCGGCTGCCCGTACACGAGCATCTGATCCATCGTCCCGCGGTTGTTCACATGACCGACCTGCGCATACACCATCGTGCGCTTCGACAGGCTGTAGTCGGCCCCGAGCACGACTGACGTCGATTTGTTCGCCGACCGATTGCGATCCTTCAGGTAATACACGGCCGACGTCACCTGCAACGCCGGCGTGAAGCGATAGCCCACACCCGCCGACATCATGTCGAAGTTCGCCTGATCCGAGCGCGCGGGATTCTTGCCGTTCGCATACGACGCCGACACCGAAAACGCGTCGCGCGTGTATTTCGCGCCGACGTACACGAACCGGTTGTTGTTCAAACCGGTCGGTGTCGAGCCCGGCGCCGGATTCGCGTCATGGCCGTTGTAGTAGGCCGCGGCCACATTGAGCCCGTAGTTCGCGTACTTGAGCACGACCGACTCGCGCGTCCCCCCTTGAAACTGCCCGGCGACGCCGCCCGGCGCGAATTCGAGCGCGACCGACACGCCGCCGAACGTCGGCGACTGATAGACGAGCGCGTTGCTGTCGTACAGCGCGCCGATCGCGCCGTTGGTGCTCGTGCCGGGCCAGCCGGCCGCGGTGTTGATGCCGAGCCACGCGGTCAGGATGCTGCCGAAGAACTGCGCGTTGCGCACATCGGTGTCGGCCATCGCGTAGATCATCGGCACGATCTGGCGGCCCGCGTTGAACGTGCCGAATGGCCCCGACACGCCGACCGACGCCACCTGGTTGAAGATCGCGACCGCGCCCGGCGTGTCGCTCAGCTGCAGCCGGCCGGTGCCGCTGTCGAACGAGCCCTGCAGCTTGAAGTTGATCGCGTAGCCGCCGCCGATGTCCTCGCGCCCCTTGATCCCCCAGAAGCTCGAATAGATGCCGCCGTCCTTCATCCGGAACACCTTGCCGGTGTTCGGTGCGTTCGGGCTGAACGACGCGGCCGACGTGCTCTGGTACAGCAGGCCGGTGTCGATCACGCCGTACAGCGTGACGGAGGATTGCGCGTATGCGCCCGCCGAACAGGCGGCAAGCGCGGCGAGCGCGGCCAGTTTCGTCTTCATCGAAGTCTCCAGGGATTGTGTTGTAGCCGGGCGGGATCGAGCCTGCCCGGGGTGATGCAGGAACGCGTCAGGCGGCGCAATCACGCCAGCGCGGCATGGCGATCGCCCGACGCCCGTCGGCGTGGCGCGCGGCATCAGCGGCGGCATCAGCGGCGGAATCGAGGCAATCGAGGCAATCGGGCAATCGGGAATCGGGGAATCGGGAATCGGGAATCGGCGGTGAAATCGAAGTGCGGCATGGGGCGGCTCCGTCAGGCGAACGTCGCAATCGACGTCCCGTTGCGTCATGTTGGAAAGACTACGCAACGACGCACGGCATTCCCCCACGCGCGGGGCAGGGTTTCGGAGAGGCGGGGAGGAGGGATCAGGACGCGCTTTCCAGCAGCCCGAGCACGAGCGCGCGGCGCACCGCGTGCTTGCGCGAGCTCGCGTCGAGCTTGCCGAACAGGTTCTTCAGGTGCCACTTCACGGTTTCCTCGCCGACGGCGAGCGCGACCGCGATCTCCTTGTTCGACAGGTTCCGGGCCAGCAGCTCGAGGATCGCGCGCTCCTTCGGCGTCAGCACGACGCTCGGCACCGCGCGCGGCCCGGCCGCCGCGCGGGGTGCCGGCGGCACGATGCGCGGCGTGGGCAGCGCGTGGCCGGCGAGCACGGCGTCCTCGTCGCCCACCCGCCGCACCCAGTCGGCGACGGCGGGGTGCGTGTCGGCGAGCGTGCGCGTGAGCCGGAACAGGTCGGCGAGGTTGATCGCCTCGACCAGCAGCGCGCGGCCGTCCCGCCCCGACTGCTCGAGCGCGAACGCCTTCAGCGCCATGATCTCGATGCGTGCGCGGCCGATGCTCATCTCGCGCGCGAGCACGGCGGCCTCGTCGAGCGCCGCGCCGGCATCGTCCCAGCGGCGCGCCGCGAGCGCGGCCCCCGCATGCGCGGTGGCCTGCAGCAGCACCACCGGCCGCCGCCACAGCGGCCCGTGCGCCGGAAACTCGGCGGCCGCGATCGCGTCGATCCGCTCGACCAGCGCATGGCAGGTCGCCTCGCGGTAGCGCGCCGCGTGAATCCGCACCTGCTCGGCGAGGCTCGCGACCGACAGGCGCGGCAGCCGACGCGCGACGCCCATTGCGTCCAGCGCTTCGAGCAGGTCGATCGCGCGATGCTCGACACCGCGCAGCATTGCGATGCGCGCCGCGGTGCAGTAACCGAGCAGCACCGTATCCGGAATGCCCGAATGCTCGAGCACGTCGAGCCGGTTCGCGAGCAGCGCGGCGGCCTGGTCGACCCGGTCCGACTCGTATGCGATCGCCGCGCACAGCGCCGCGAACATGCAGGTGAGCGGATGGCGGCGGCCGAGGTCCGTTTCGGCGCGGGCCAGCGCCGGTGCGAGCACCTCGTCGGCGAGTTGCGGCTGCCCTTCGGACAGGTAGCTGAAGCCGGCGATCAGCTCGCCCCAGCGCGCGACGTAGCCGAACCCGGCCGCCGTCTCGCCGCGCGGCGCGCCTTGCTGGAAACGCCGCGCCTGCGCGGGCTCGCCGAGGATGATCGCGCGCGCCGACAGCCGGTTCGCGTGCATCTGCGCGAGCCACGACGCGGCGGGCGGCACGAACGCGGCCCACGGTTCGAACAGCTCGACGAAGCGGTCGATCTCGTCCGCGTAATACGCGGCCGCGCTCAGGATCAGCGCGCATTCGTAACGCATCGCGGACGGCGTGTCCGGTGCCGCGAGGATGCCGTCGATCTGCCGCTGCGCCTCGACATGCCGCTCGCCGAGCGCGAGAGCCCACGCAACCGCGATCCGCAGCGGCGGGCGCTGGTCGAGCTCGGCGTCGGGCAGGCGTTCGAGCCAGTCGAGCACGTCGTTGATGCGGCCGGCCTTCAGCGCATCCTCCAGGCAGCGCCGCGCCAGCGCATAGGCCATGTCGAGCCGGCCGGCCGCATACGCGTGCCGCGCGGCCTCGCCGGTCATCCCGTGCGCATCGAGCCAGTCGGCCGCGCGCGCATGCAGGCCGTCGCGCTCCGCGTCCGGCCACGCCGCGAGGCGGTCGCGCAGCGTGTCGCGCACGAGCGGATGCAGCCGGCACCAGTCGCTGTCGTCCGACCCGATGAACAGCGGCGTGTCGCGCGCGAGCCGGGCGAGGCACGCGGACGCGTCGCCGTCGCCGAGCAGCGCGTCGCACAGCGCCGGGTGCAGCAGGTCGACGATGCTGATGCGCGTCAGGAATGCCGTGTCGTCCGCCGACAGGTTCGCGAGCAGCAGCTCGACGAGCCGGTCGCGCGTGCCGCCGGCCCGTGCGGCGAGCGCATCGACGGCCTGGCGCGGGTCGGCCGCGCGCGCCATCGCGGCCGTCGCGAGCTGCAGCCCGAGCGGCCAGCCGTCGACGCGCTCGAACAGCCGCGCGCACGCGTCGGCATCGACCCGTTGCGCGAAGCGCCCGGTCACCAGCGCGATCGTCTCGTCGAGCGTGAAGCGCAGCCAGTCGGCGCCGACCAGCGTGCATTGCCCGCTCGCGAGCAGGTCGCCGGCGGCCTGGTCGAGCCCGCGCCGCGCGGCCACCACGATGCGCAGGTTCTGCGGCGCGTTGTGCAGCACGTAGGTCAGCGCGTCGAGGCCCGCGGCGGGCAGCCGCTCCGCCTCGTCGACGATCAGCAGCGCGTCGATCGACAGCTGCGCGACCTCGGCGAGCCACGCGGTCACGCCTTCGAGCGCGCGCGCCGCGTCCAGCGCGCCGCTCGCGATCAGGCGGCCGAAGCCGGGCCGCGCGCAGCCGGTTCGCACGGCCTGCACGAGCCCGTGCAGCAGGCGCGGCGCGTCGTCGCGCTCGTCCGCCGACAGCCAGACGACCGCATGGCCGAGCGCCAGGTATTCGCGGCGCCATTGCGCGAGCAGCGACGTCTTGCCGTAGCCGGCCGGCGCCTGCACGAGCGTGACCGGGCGATCGTCGAAACCGGCCGCCGACGGGCTCAGCCGCGCGCGCGCGACGAGTTGCGCGGACACGCGCGGCGCGGTCGTCTTCAATACCAGCTCGGTGGGGGCGGTGTCGTCGCGGGTCGCAGGGTGGGCCATCGGGGGAGCAGGTCGGAACCCGGCAAGGCCGGCATCCGGTGTGGATCGTGGGGGGAAGGATCGGTCGAACCCGCCGCGCGCGTCAATCCCCCCCGTCGCGAGTGGGGCCGGCCGCACGCCGCGCCGATAGCATGGGTTCCGACACATGTACGAGGAGAACCCCATGTCGACAGACTTCACCGCCACGCCGGCCGGCGTGCCGTGCGCCGGGTGAGCGGCGCGATGTACCGCCATCTGCTCGTGACGGTCGAGTGCGCGCCCGGCGGCATCGACGCGGTGGGCCATGCGCTCGAACTGGCCCGCGCGATCGGCGCGCGCATCACCTTCGTGCTGGCCGGCGCCGCGCCGGGCCCGTATTTACCCGGAGCGCAGGCGGCGGAGCAGAGTGCGAAAGTGGAAGCGGCCGCCCGCGCGCAGGGGGTGTCGCATGCGATTGCGTCGGAGGACGACGCCACGCCGGACGAACTGGCCGGCCGCTACGGCTGCGACCTGATCTGCGTGGCCGCGCTGCCGGGCAGCACCGATGCGGCGGCAGGCACGCAGCGCCGCGACCTGCTCGCCGGGAGCGCCGTGCCGGTGCTGGTGTGCGCGGCGTCGCGGCCGGCGGCGGCGCGCGTGATCGCCCGCTGCGTCGACGCGCATCGCGCGGTCGCCGCGCTGCTGCATGCGCTGATGCGATCAGGCGCCGCGGCGGGCGAACCGGTGCAGCGCGCGGCCGCCGTGCGGCGCGTGCTCGCGGATCTCGCCGGCCGGCAACGGCCGGATCGCGGCGACGCCACGGAGGCGATGCTGTTCGCGATGCTGCGCGCGCGCACCGAGTGCGTCGCCGCAGAGCTGGACGAACTGGCGCGCCAGCAGCGGCGCGACGCGCAGGCGCTCGATGCGCTGGCGGACATGGTGGAGGATGCAGCGCCGCCTGCCGGGTTCGCTGCGTTCGAGGCGGCGCTCGCGCGCTATGCGCGCGGCGTCTTCGAACAGATGGGGCGAAAGGAGGGCGTGATCTTCCCGGCCGCGCGGCGCTACCTGAGCGACGCCGACTGGGCGGCCCTCGATGCGGGCTTGCCCGCCGATACGAACCCCAACGCGAACACAAACACGAACGAAACCGACGATGCGCGACGCGCATCCGACTGATCAATCACGGAGACAGACATGGCACATGCAGTGCGATTTCACGAGACGGGCGGCCCGGAAGTGCTGCGCCGGGAAACCGTCGAGGTGGGCGAGCCGGGGCCGGGCCAGGTGCGGGTGAAGCACGCCGCGGTCGGGCTGAATTTCGCCGACACCTATTTCCGCAGCGGCCTCTATCCGGTGCCGCTGCCGTCCGGCATCGGCGTCGAGGCGGCGGGCGTGGTCGAGGCTGTCGGCGCGGGCGTGTCCCATCTCGCGGTCGGCGATCGCGTGACCTATACGGGCTTCCTCGACACGCTCGGTGCCTACTGCACCGAGCGCCTGGTGCCGGCCGCGCCGCTGATCCGGCTGCCGGACGCGATCGCCTGCGACACGGCGGCCGCGATGACCATGCGCGGCCTCACCGCCGCGTACCTGCTGCGCCGCATCCATGCGTTCAATGCCGGCGACACCATCCTGCTGCACGCGGCGGCGGGCGGCGTCGGCCTGATCGTGTCGCAATGGGCGAAGCGGCTCGGCCTGAACGTGATCGGCACGGTGTCGAGCGACGCGAAGGCGGAAGTCGCGCGGGCGCACGGCTGCGACCACGTCGTGGTCTACCGGAGGGAGGACATCGCGACGCGCGTGCGCGAACTGACGACCGGCCGGGGCGTCGACGTCGTGTTCGACAGCATCGGCAAGGACACTTTCGATGCGTCGCTGAACGCGCTGAAACGGCGTGGGCTGATGGTCTGCGTCGGCACCGCGTCGGGCCCGATTCCGCCGTTCAATCCGCAGCTGCTCGCGATGAAGGGCTCGCTCTACCTGACGCGCCCGGCGCTCGCCGACTACATCGTCGACCCGGCCGAGAAGGCGGAGCTGGCGGGCGAGCTGTTCGGCCACGTCGCGGCCGGCCGCATCCGGATCGAGATCAACCAGCGCTACGCGCTCGAGGACGCGGTGCGCGCGCATCGCGACCTGGAGAGCGGCCGGACCACGGGTTCGTCGGTCTTCGAGATCTGAGGAGGCGGCCATGCGAGTCGAACCGCTCACCTGCGCGATCGGCGCGGAACTGTCCGGCGTCAACCTCGCGCACGCCGTGCACGACGACGGCCTGTTCGCCGAGATCCGCGCGCTGCTGCTGCAACACCGCGTGCTGTTCCTGCGCGACCAGGACATCACGCGCGCCGAGCACGTCGCGTTCGCGCGGCGCTTCGGCGAGCTGGAGGATCACCCGGTGGCCGGCAGCGATCCCGAGCATCCGGGCCTCGTGCGGATCTACAAGTCGCCGGAGCAGCCGAACGACCGCTACGAGAACGCGTGGCACAGCGATGCGAGCTGGCGCGTGGCGCCGCCGTTCGGCTGCGTGCTGCGCTGCGTCGAGTGCCCGCCGGTCGGCGGCGACACGATGTGGGCGAACATGGTGCTCGCCTACGAGAACCTGCCCGCGCACGTGAAGCAGCAGATCGACGGGCTGCGCGCGCGGCACAGCATCGAGGCGAGCTTCGGCGCGGCGATGCCGATCGACAAGCGGCTCGCGCTGAAGGCGCAGTACCCGGACGCCGAGCACCCGGTGGTGCGCACGCACCCCGAGACGGGCGAGAAGGTGCTGTACGTGAATGCGTTCACGACGCACTTCACGAACTTCCATACGCCCGAGCGCGTGCGCTTCGGGCAGGACGCGAACCCGGGCGCGGGCCAACTGCTGCAGTACCTCGTCAGCCAGGCTTACATCCCCGAATACCAGGTGCGCTGGCGCTGGCGGAAGAACAGCGTCGCGATCTGGGACAACCGCAGCACCCAGCACTACGCGGTGATGGACTACCCGCCGTGCGTGCGCAAGATGGAACGCGCGG
Source organism: Burkholderia sp. SRS-46 (assembly GCF_004343775.1). Taxonomy (GTDB): domain Bacteria; phylum Pseudomonadota; class Gammaproteobacteria; order Burkholderiales; family Burkholderiaceae; genus Burkholderia. The sequence goes on from NZ_PTXL01000001.1 coordinate 1,189,076, forward strand.
GGATCGTCGGCGACGTGCCGTTCTGAGCCCGCCGCGCATTCCGCGGCCGATACACGAAACGCGGCGCGACGCAGCGACGGCGCGACGCACACAACGATTCAATCTGGAGGACGACATGCAATTTCTCGACGATTCGCTGCACCCGGAAAACCAGGACAAGGTCGTGATCACGGTCGCGCCGTACGGCCCCGAATGGATGCCGGCCGATTTCCCCGAAGACATCCCGGTGACGATGGACGAGCACGTGCAGAAGGCCGTGGACTGCTACAACGCGGGCGCGACGGTGCTGCACCTGCACGTGCGCGAACCCGACGGCAAGGGCAGCAAGCGGCTGTCGAAGTTCAACGAGCTGCTCGGCCGGCTGCGCGACGCGGTGCCCGACATGATCCTGCAGGTCGGCGGCTCGATCTCGTTCGCGCCGGAAGGCGACGGCGCCGAGGCCAAGTGGCTGTCCGACGACACGCGCCACATGCTCGCCGAGCTGAGCCCGAAGCCCGACCAGGTGACGGTGGCGATCAACACGGTGCAGATGAACATCACCGAGTTGATGAACCGCCGCGACATCGCCGGCACGTCGCTGAACGAAGCCGCGTACTGGGAGGCGTATCGCGAGATGACCGTGCCGGCCGGCCCCGGCTGGGTCGAGGAGCACCTGCGCCGGCTGCAGGCGGCCGGCATCCAGCCGCATTTCCAGCTCACCGGCATGCATTCGCTGGAAACGCTCGAACGGATGATCCGCCGCGGCGTCTATCGCGGCCCGCTGAACGTCACGTGGGTCGGCATCGGCGGCGGCTTCGACGGCCCGAACCCGTACAACTTCATGGAGTTCGTGCGGCGCTGCCCGGACGGCGCGTGCATCACGCTCGAATCGCTGATGAAGAACGTGCTGCCGATCAACACGATCGCGATGGCGATGGGGCTGCATCCGCGCTGCGGGATCGAGGACACGATCATCGACCAGAAGGGCAACCGGATGACGTCGGTGCAGCAGGTCGAGCAGTGCGCGCGGATCGCGCGCGAACTCGGCCGCGAGATCGCGACCGGCCGGGAAGCGAAGGCGATCTACCGGATCGGCGTGCAGTACGACGGCATCGACGAGACGCTCGCGCAGCTCGGCATGGCGCCGAACCGCCGGCCGGGCCAGGTGAACGTGCCGCTGCGCGCGGCCTGACACGGCGCGCCCCCGGGCGGCGGCCGCAGCGGCCGCCGCCCGCCAGACCATTCTGGCGCGGCACCCACCCTTGCGCGCGGCGCAGGGCGGACTCCGGCGAACGGAGCGGGGCCGCGCAAGCCGTGCCGGCGCGCCGACGCGCGCGGCACCGGAGGAGACACGCATGCTGATCCATCATGTCGAGCCGTCGATGCAGGACCTGGCCACGGCACGCGGCCGCGCGCCCGCGTACGCATGGCTCGTGTTCGGGCTGACCGTCGGCCTGCTGCTGTCCGACTACATGTCGCGGCAGGTGCTCAACGCGGTGTTTCCGCTGCTCAAGCTCTCGTGGGGGCTCACCGACACGCAGCTCGGCTCGCTGTCGGGCATCGTCGCGCTGCTGGTCGGCGTGCTGACGTTTCCGCTGTCGGTGCTCGCCGACCGCTTCGGCCGCGTGCGCAGCATCGTGCTGATGGCCGCGCTGTGGAGCGTCGCGACGCTCGTCTGCGCGCTGTCGACGAACTACGCGGAAATGCTCGTCGCGCGCGGGTTCGTCGGGCTCGGCGAGGCCGCGTACGGCAGCGTCGGGATTGCGCTGATCCTGAGCATCTTTCCGGTGCATCTGCGCGCCACGCTGACCGGCGCGTTCATGGCCGGCGGCGCATTCGGCTCGGTGTTCGGGATGGCGCTCGGCGGCGTGGTCGGCGCGCATCTCGGCTGGCGCTGGTCGTTCGGCGTGATGGCCGCGCTCGGGCTCGTGCTGCTGGTCGCGTACCGCTGCGCGGTGACCGAGCGGCGGCTCGCCGCGTGCCGGCCGGAGCCGTGCCGGCGCGACCCGCATGCGCCGCGCGACGTGCGCGGCAACCTGCGCGCGCTGATGACGGGGCTGTTCGCATCGCGCTCGGTGATCTGCGCGTATGTCGGCAGCGGGCTGCACCTGTTCGTGCCGGGCGCGATGTTCGCGTGGCTGCCGAGCTACCTGAACCGCTACTACGCGATGGCGCCCGACCGCGCCGCCGTGCTCGCGGCGGGCTTCGTGCTGCTCGCCGGCATCGGGATGGTGGGCTGCGGGATCGTCACCGACCGGATCGGCAAGGCCGACGGCTCGCGCAAGTGGCTGACCGCGATCGCGTATTGCCTGCTCGCGTGCGGCAGCCTCGCGCTCGCGTTCCGGCTGCCGCCCGGGCCGCCGCAGCTCGCGCTGATCGGCGTCGGGATGCTGGTGGGCGCCGGCGCGTCCGGTGCATCGGGCGCGATGGTCGCGAACCTGACGCCGGCCGCGATCCACGCGTCGGCCTTCGCGACGCTCACGCTCGCGAACAACCTGCTCGGCATGGCGCCCGGGCCGCTCCTGACCGGCTGGGTCGCCGATCACGTGGGGCTGGCCGCCGCGCTGCAATGGATTCCCGTCGTGCCGCTCGTGGCCGCGGCGACCTTCGCGATCGGGCGCGCGAGCTACGTGGCCGATCTCGCTCACCTTGAGCTTGAACGCGCGCGGCCTGCGCCCGCGCATTCCTGAAACTTTTTTACGGAGGCTGCATGCCCCAGGCGATTCCGCCCACCATCCTGATCGTGCCCGGCTTGCGCGATCACGTCGAAGACCACTGGCAGACGCACCTCGAACGGCACCTGCCGAACGCGCGCTCGGTCGCGCCGCTCGAACATGACAAGCTGAGCCGCGCCGCGCGGGTCGACGCGCTCGACGCGGCGCTCGCGAAGATCGACGGGCCGGTGATCCTCGTCGCGCACAGCGCGGGCGTGATGATCACCGTGCACTGGGCGCGGCACGCAACCCGCGCGATTCACGGCGCGCTGCTTGCGGCGCCGGCGGATCTCGACGCGCCGATGCCCGACGGTTATCCGACCCTGAACACGTTGCAGGCAAACGGCTGGACGCCGGTGCCGACGCAGCGGCTGCCGTTTCCGAGCCTCGTCGCCGCGAGCCGCAACGATCCGCTCGCCCGCTTCGAACGCGTCGAGACGATGGCGGCGGGGTGGGGCAGCCGGTTCGTCGATCTGGGGGAGGTCGGGCACTTGAATCCGGCGTCGGGATATGGCGAGTGGCGAGAGGCGGAGCGGCTGATCGACGCGGTGTGCGCGATCGGCAACGATTGAACCCATACGCCGCCGGCCGCCTCGCCGCAACGTCGAAGTCAAAGCCTGACATTCGCACCTCCGGCTGACCATTCCCGAGACACCTGCACCGCAGCATGCGACGCCGCCGGCGTCGCTGCGCCCATCCTGCCTCCCCGTCGCGCGGTCGCATCAAATCGGTTCCGGAATACATCCCCTTGATGTCTGACGTCTTAACACAAGGAGTCGCATCGGGACAAAGGCTTGCCGATCCTGCGCGCGGCGCAAATCACCGCGTGCCAGAAGGGTTCCTGTTAGGGAAACTCCCGCCCCGAGCTTCGCGGTTTTTTGTTGACCGACATCGTATAACACCGTCATGATTTCCTGAAAGAAAGGTCCCATCCACCTGACCGCAAGAGAGGAGACATGAACTCATCCAGGATCGCGCGCCGCGTCCGCCGCATTGCGCTGGCGCTTGGCTTCACGCTGTCGGCCGCGGCGGCAGTCGCCGCGCCGGTGTCGATCAACGTCGTCGACGTCGCGGGCAACCTGCAGCTCACGCAGAAGGCGATCGAGGCGTTCAGGGAGAAGAACCCGAACCTCGTGTCGACCGTCACGTTCACGAACGCGCCCGCACCGCAGCTGCCGGGCAAGATCAAGGCGATGCAGGCCGCCGGCCGCTCCGACATCGACCTCGTGCTGACCGGCACCGACGCGCTCGCGGCCGGCATCGAGCAGAACCTGTGGCTGAAGATCCTGCCGGACCACACCGGCGCGTTCCCCGGCGTGCTCGACAAATACGCGCCGGGCCCGCGCAAGATGCAGGAGCTCGCGCAGGGCTTCGGCCTCGAAGTCACGTACATGCCGGCCGGGCCATTGCTCGAATACAACCCCGCGAAGGTCGGCGATCCGCCGAAGACGCCCGAGCAACTGCTCGCGTGGTGCAAGGCGCATCCGAACAAGCTGATCTACGCGCGCCCGGCGAACTCCGGCCCCGGCCGCACGTTCCTGATGGGGCTGCCGTACGTGCTCGGCGACAAGAATCCGCAGGATCCGATCAACGGCTGGGACAAGACCTGGGCGTTCCTCAAGGCATTGAACGACTGTGTCCCGTACTACCCGGGCGGCACGTCGGCGGTGATGAAGGAGCTGGGCGAGGGCACCCGCGACATGACGGTGACGGTGACCGGCTGGGACCTGAACCCGCGCGCGCTCGGCATCGTGCCGGCCGAGTTCCGGGTGCAGGCGTTCGACAACATGACGTGGGTGAACGACGCGCACTACATGGTGATCCCGAAGGGCGTGCCGAAGGAGAAGCTCGACGTGCTGTTCAAGCTGATGAGCTTCCTGCTCGAACCGGCGCAGCAGGCGATGACCTACGACGACGGCTACTTCTATCCGGGCCCGGCGGTGAAGGGCGTGACGCTCGAAATGGCGCCCGCGCACAGCCAGGAGGTGATCAGGAAGTTCGGCCGCCCCGAGTACGCGAAGCTGCTCGCCGAGCGTCCGCACGTGCAGCCGCTCAACGCGCAGGCGATGGTCGCCGCGTTCCAGAAGTGGGACCGCGAGATCGGCTCGCAGAAGTCGAAATAGCGCACGGCAACCGCATCGCAATCCCGCATGACCCGGCGGGCGCCCCGGCGCCCGCGCCATCGGAGGCAGTCAGGAACACGTGATGAAGCACACTTTCGAACAGCTGCGCCTCGACGCGGTGTCCCGCAGCTTCACCAATGCGGAAGGCGCACAGCTCGCCGCGCTGCGCGGGCTCGATCTCGACATCCGGCGCGGCGAGTTCATCGCGCTGCTCGGCCCGTCCGGCTGCGGCAAGTCGACGGCGCTCAACTGCATCGCGGGCCTGCAGCCGCTCACGAGCGGCGGCATCTGGCTCGACGACGCGCGCATCGACGTGCTGCCGCCCGAGCGTCGCGGCTTCGGGATGGTGTTCCAGAACTACGCGCTGTTCCCGCACATGTCGGTGCTCGACAACGTCGGCTTCGGCCTGAAGATGCGCGGCGTGTCGAAGCTGGAAACCGGCCGGCGCGCGAAGGCGGCGCTCGAGCTCGTGCAGCTCGTCGGCCATGAAGGCAAGCTGCCCGGCCAGTTGTCGGGCGGCCAGCAGCAGCGCGTCGCGATCGCGCGCGCGATCGTGATCGAGCCGCCGCTCGTGCTGATGGACGAGCCGCTGTCGAACCTCGACACCAAGCTGCGCATCGAGATGCGCGCGGAGATCCGCCGCATCCACACACAGCTCGAACGCGCGACGATCTACGTGACGCACGACCAGGACGAGGCGCTGTCGATGGCCGACCGGATCGTCGTGATGAAGGAGGGCGTGGTGCAGCAGGTCGCGTCGCCGAAGGAGGTGTACACGCGGCCGCGCAACCTGCACGTGGCGCGCTTCATGGGCTATCGCAACGTGCTGCCGTTCACGCTCGAAGGCATGGCGGGCGAGCACGTGGCGCTCGCCGCGTCGGGCGTGCGGCTCACCGGCGTGCCGATGGCCGGCTTCGAGCGCAAGGACGTCGCGGTCGCGCTGCGCCCCGACGATTTCGAGCGGGCCGATGCCGCCGACGACAACGCGTTCGACGTCACCGTCGACGCGGTCGAGTACGGCGGCCGCGATTCGCTGCTGCTCGCGACCGCGCCGTTCGGCCGGATCTGGGCGCGCGTGGCCGGCGAGTTCGCCGACGGCGAGCGGCTGCGGCTGCGCGTCGCGCCGTCGCGCACGCTCGTCTACCCGGGAGAGGCGCCATGAGCACGCTCGCCGCGCCCGGCGCGCCGCGCGACCCGAAGGGCTGGCTCGTCACGCCCGCGCTCGGCTTCATCGTCGCGCTGTTCATCTATCCGTTCGCGTACGGCCTCGTGCTGTCGTTCCAGCCGATGAACGGCGGCGGCGCGCTCGCGAACTACCTGCAATTCTTCACCGACGCCGCGATGTGGCCGACCGTGATCGTCACGCTGAAGCTCGCGGTGCCGGCGACGCTGATCAACGTCGGCGTATCGGTGCCGGTCGCTTTCGCGCTGCGCCGCAGCTCGCCGTACCAGAAGTTCGTAACGACGCTGCTCGTGATCCCCGTCACGCTCGGCATGGTGCTGATCGCCGACGGGATGCTCACGTATTTCGGCCCGAACGGCTGGTTCCCGCAGGCGTTGCAGGGGCTGCACCTGTACACCGACGAGGTGCGCCTCACGCACAACTACTGGGGCGTGCTGCTGTCGCTGATCGTGTCGGGCTTTCCGTTCGCATTCCTGCTGATGCTGTCGTACATCAGCGGCATCGACCCGACGCTCGCGCGTGCGGCGGCCACGCTCGGCGCGAGCCCGTGGCAGCAGTTCCAGCAGATCTACCTGCCGCTGCTGGTGCCCGGGCTGACGATGGCCGCGTGCCTGTCGTTCGTGCAGGCGTTCTCGGTGTTCCCGTCGGCCGTGCTGCTCGGCGCGCCGGCCGGCCCGACGCGGGTGATCTCGATCGCCGCGGCCGAAGCCGCGTTCGAGAGCTACGATTACGCGCTCGCGTCGGCGATCGCGATCGTGATGGGCTTCGTGCAGCTGCTGGTGGTGGCGTCGATGCTCGGCGCGCGCCGTTTCTTCTATACGGGGCCGGTGACGGGAGGCAAGGGCTGATGGCGACCGACAATCATGCCGCGCGGACATGGCCGGCCCGGCCCGTCGACGCGATGAAACCGCGGAAGGTGCGCGGCCACCTGGGCGCCCGCGCGTGGAAGACGCTGGTGTGGGGCGTGATGGCGCTGTTCCTGCTGAACGTGATGCTGCTGATCGCGACCGTCGCGGTGAACTCGGTCGCGACGCGCTGGTTCGGCACGCCGCTGCCGCAGGGCTTCACGCTGCACTGGTACGCGAAGGCGTGGGAGGACTTCCAGCTCGCGAGCGTGCTGTGGGTGACGGTCGAGGTGGTGGGCGCGGTGGTGCTGCTGTCGATCGCGCTCGGCGTGCCGGCCGCGTATGCGCTCGCGCGCGTGCAGTTTCCCGGCAAGCGCTTCGCGCTGCTGGTGTTCCTGCTGCCGCTGATGGTGCCGCCCGTCACGTACGGCATCCCGATGGCGACCGTGATGTACAAGGTCGGGCTCGCGGGCACGCTGCCCGGCGTGATCCTCGCGAACCTCGTGCCGGCGCTGCCGTTCGTGATCCTCGTGATGACGCCGTTCATCGAGCAGATCGACCCGAACCTCGAAGCGGCCGCGCGCATCTTCGGCGCGAACACGTGGCGCTATTTCCGCTACGTGCTGCTGCCGCTGCTGGTGCCGGGCATGCTCGCGGCGGGGCTGCTCGTGCTGGTGCGCACGATCGGGATGTTCGAGCTGACCTTCTTCACGGCCGGGCCGAGCACGCAGACGCTCGTCGTCGCGCTGTACTACGCGGTGTTCTCGACCGGCGTGCGCGCGCCGCAGTCGATCGACGCGATGGCGATGATCTACATGGCGATCACGCTCGTGTGGGTCGTGATCGCGCTGCAGTTCGTGAGCCCGACGCAGCTCGTGAGCCGCGTGAAGCAGGAGCGGCAGTAGGGGCGGGGGCCTGCCGTCGGCGGGCCTGATCGCCGCTCATGCGCGAGTCGGCCGCCGTGCAATTGGTTACAAATGGATACCGTACACGGGGCGCGAACGTAGCAGACTACGCCGCATAGCGGCTCGCGGCCGGCGCCTTCGTGGCGCGGGCGCCGCGTGCTTCCAGACGCTCACCGAATCGCGGATATCCATGAAGTTTCATACGCTGTTGACCCTCGGCCTTTCCACGACGTTGCTCGCGGCCTGCAACCTGTTCCACGACGGCCCCGGCTCGCGCGACATCGATGCGGCCGTGCGCCGCGCGCTCGAGGCCGAGAACCACGGCGGCCTCAACGCGCTGCTCGGCCAGCCGCTGCCGGTGTCGGCCGACGTCGTGTCGGCCAAGCCGGACGGCGACTGCAAGAAGGTGGGCGAGCGCACCTACACCTGCAACGTCGTGTTCACGTGGCGTTCCGCCGACCCCGGCGACGCGCCGTCGCGCGCGGAGCTGACGTTCGTGCAGGGCGCCGACGGCGCGTGGCAGACGTCGGGCGTCGACGCGGCGCTCGCGGCCGGCGCCGCGAAATCGCTGATCGACCGGATCGGCAAGGCCTGGCCGCCGGCCAATCCGGCCAGCGCGGCGTCGGCCGCGCAGTAACGCGGCGGCAGTCGACGCCCGAGTGGCGGGCGCGGGATCGGGCCGCCCCATCTTCGCGCTGCAAGAACGATCAAATGGCCCCGTCGTCGATACCGTATAGTTCGCCCAGAATCTTCCAGGGCACGTTATGAATCCAGTTGGAAAAGCGTTGTGGTTTATCGAAAACGAACTGGGTGACGAACTGACGCTCGACAGGATTTCTGCGGATTGCGGCATGACGCGCTTTTGCTTTTCGCGCGTCTTCTCGATGAGTACCGGTTGGTCGGTGATGCGCTATGTCCGGTCCAGGCGGCTGACGCGTGCGGCACGGGCGTTGGCGCAAGGCGCACCGGACATTCTTCAGGTGGCGCTCGATGCCGGATATCGCTCGCATGAGGCATTTACCCGCGCCTTCCGCGAATGCTTCGGCATGACGCCCGATGAAGTGCGAGCGCGGCGCAGTCTTGATGATCTGTCACTTGTGGAGCCGTTACGCATGAAAGAAATGAAAATCGTCGATATCGCGCCGCCGCGCTTCGAAGTCTCCGAAAAGCGCTTGATCGCGGGTTTGAGCGATCGATTTACTTTCGAAACCAACGAAGGGATTCCGGCGCTTTGGCAAACCTTCATCCCGTACATCGGCAACCTGCCCGATCAGGTCGGCGGCGTGACTTACGGGGTGTGCTGCAACCCGGATGCGGACGGCAGCTTCGAATATGTCGCGGGCGTCGAGGTGAAGCGTCGCGACCGGTTGCCCGCTTCATTTCGTTGCATCGAAATCGAACCGCGACGCTATGCGGTCTTCGAGCATCGCGGGCACATCTCGACGCTTCACCAGACCGTCTACAGCATCTGGAACGGGTGGCTGCCAACGTCGGGGCTGAAGGTGGCGGAGGCGCCCGAGTTCGAGCGCTACAGCGAAGACTATGAGCCTGTCGCGGGCACCGGGGTGCTTGAAATCTGGTTGCCGATAGAAAATTCGACCGGTCGATCCGACTGATCGCAGCGGGCTGTCCGGCATCAGGGAAAACCCTAGCTTTGAGATATAATGTCGACCTTGAAGAAAGGTCGAGTCATGCCTGAACGTTTCCAAGCCATTGAAAGAATTGTCTTTTCGCTGATCTGCATGTCGGCGGTCGTGTGTTCCGCGTTCCTTGCCTACGAAGGGCATCCGGAGATCCGGGACGCCCTTCACCAAGGCGAAGCGCTGATGCGCGAGAGCGCCAGGTACTCGGTTGTCTGCGCACCGACCACGGCCGATCCTTGCGTCGAAATGTCCGCGTATTGAGCCCGAGGCCGACCGTGCGACCGCGCGTCCGGCCTGCCTTCCTCCCGATTCCCCCGCGAATTCCCCCGACCTGCGCCTGAGCGCCGACCGGCGATCCGCGACCGTCACCGACCTCACCCGGGCATCACCACGTTGCGCGGCACGCCGTCATGAAACGCGGCGACGTTCTCCACCAATTGATCCGCGAGTGCCTGCACGGCCTCATCGCTCGCCCATGCGACATGCGGCGTGAGGATGAACCCCGGATGCGACAGGATCGCCTGGAACGGATGCGTGGCCGGCAGCGGTTCCTCGGTGACCACGTCGAACCCCGCCCCCGAAATCTTCCCCGACTGCAACGCATCGACGAGCGCACGCTCGTCGACGAGGCCGCCGCGCGCGGTGTTGATCACGAGCGGCCGGCGCGTCATCCGCGCGAACGCGGCCGCATCGACCAGATGTCGGGTCGCGGGCGTGAGCGGGCAGTGCAGCGTGAGGATGTCGCTGTCGCGCAGCAGCGTATCGAGCGGCGCGTAGTCGGCGGCCGGATCGGCGCGGCCCGCGTTCGCGGCAAACAGCACGCGCATGCCGAGCGCCCGCGCGATGCCGGCCACCGCGCGGCCGAGCACGCCGTCGCCGACGATGCCGAGCGTCGCTCCCGCCAGATCGCGGATCGGAAAATCGAAGAAGCAGAACTGGCCGCTGTCGAGCCAGCGGCCCGCGCGCACCGCGTCGCGATACGCGAGCAGGCTGCGGCGCAGCGCGAAGATCAGCGCGAACGTATGCTCCGGCACCGTGCGCGCCGCGTAGCCGCGGATATTGCTCACGACGATGCCGCGTGCCGCGCAGGCGGGCAGGTCGACGTTGTCGGTGCCGGTCGCGGCGATCGCGACCAGCCGCAGGCGGTGCGCCGCCGAGAGCGCCGCTGCGTCGAGCCGCACCTTGTTGGTGATCACGATATCCGCGTCGCGAATCCGCCCGGCCACCTCGCTCGCCGCGGTGCGCTCGAACGTATCCAGCGCATGCGGAAACGGAAACGGCTTCAGGACGGTGTGCGGCGACAGCGTCGCGCGATCGAGAAAGACGATCTTCACGGAAGGGCAAGCGTGGGACATGGCGGCGCCTGTGGGTCGGTGACGTGCGTCCGGCGGACGCGGCAAGGGCACGATTGTGCGCGTCGCGCGGCCGCGCGACTTGCTCGTTGCGCGACCCTGCTTGCCGATCCGGAAAGCCGCCGCGATCCGCCGGGCCGGCGCGGTGCGCGGCGCCGCGCACGAGCCTTGCCATTCCGGAAAGGCAGCTTGAGCATCGATCGATATTCCGGCTGCACGATCCCGTTCATGATCGCCGTCATCGACAACACGCTTTCGGAGACGACGATGACGCGACCGCTGGATGGCATCCGCGTGCTGGAACTCGGACAACTGATCGCCGGGCCGTTCGCGGGCCGGATGCTCGCCGAGTTCGGCGCCGACGTGATCAAGGTGGAGCCGCCGGGCACCGGCGACCCGCTGCGCAAGTGGCGGATGCTGCACGACGGCACGTCGGTGTGGTGGGCCGCGCAATCGCGCAACAAGACGTCGCTGACGCTCGACCTGCGCACGCCCGAAGGGCAGGACGTGATCCGCAGGCTCGTCGCCGACGCCGACGTGCTGATCGAGAACTTCCGCCCGGGCACGCTCGAAGGCTGGGGGCTCGGCTGGGACGTGCTGTCGGCGATCAACCCCGGGCTGATCATGCTGCGCGTGTCGGGCTACGGCCAGAGCGGGCCGTATCGCGACCGGCCGGGCTTCGGCGTCATCGCCGAGGCGATGGGCGGCCTGCGGCACCTGACCGGCGAACCGGGCCGCACGCCGGTGCGGGTCGGCATCTCGCTCGGCGATTCGCTGTCGGCGCTGCACGGCGTGATCGGCGTGCTGCTCGCGCTGCGGCATCGCGACCAGCAGGGCGGCAACGGGCAAGTGGTCGACGTCGCGCTGTACGAGTCGGTCTTCAACATGATGGAAAGCCTGCTGCCCGAGTATTCGGTGTTCGGTGCGGTGCGCGAGGCGGCCGGCAGCAGCCTGCCGGGCATTGCGCCGACCAATGCGTACCGCTGCCGCGACGGCCGCTACGCGCTGATCGCCGGCAACGGCGACAGCATCTTCCGGCGACTGATGGCGCTGATCGGGCGGCCCGAGCTCGGCAACGATCCCGCGCTCGCGCACAACGACGGTCGCGTCGCGCAGGTCGCGCGCATCGATGCGGCGATCGGCGAATGGAGCGCGCGCCACGACCTCGACGACGTGCTGGCCGCGCTGAACGAGGCGCGGATTCCGTCGGGCCGCATCTACGACGTCGCCGACATCGCGGCCGATCCGCACTACCGCGCACGCGAGATGATCGTCGACGCCACGCTGCCGGACGGCACGCCGGTCAGCGTGCCGGGCATCGTGCCGAAGCTCGGCGCGACGCCGGGGCGCATCGCGCACGCCGCGCCCGCGCTCGGCGCGCACACCGACGCGGTGCTGGATTCGCTCGGCATCGATGCGGCCATGCGCGACGGCTGGCGCGCGCGCGGCGTGATCTGAACCCCAACGGACGACCTGACGATGAAAGGCACACGGCTCTATCTCAACGAAGTCGCGACGCGCGACGGTTTCCAGAACGAGGCGCGCTTCGTCGACACCGACGACAAGATCGCGCTCGTCGACGCGCTGAGCGCATGCGGGTACGCGAAGATCGAGGTGACGTCGTTCACGTCGCCGAAGGCGATTCCGGCGCTGCGCGATGCCGAAGCCGTGATGCACGGCATCGCGCGCGCACCGGGCGTCGTCTACACGGTGCTGGTGCCGAACGTGCGCGGCGCCGAACGCGCGCTGTCGTGCCGCGTCGACGAAGTGAACCTCGTGATGTCGGTCAGCGAGACCCACAATCGCGCGAACCTGCGGATGACGCGCGAGCAGTCGTTCGCGCAGCTGCGCGACGTGATCGACGCGGTGCGCGGCACCGGCGTGGCGATCAACGTGTCGCTGTCGACCGCGATGGGCTGCCCGATGGAGGGCGACGTGCCGGCCGAGACCGTGCTCGCGTGGATGCAGCGCTTCGCGGATCTCGGTGTGCACGGCTTCACGCTGTGCGACACCACCGGCATGGCGTATCCGTCGCAGGTGCGCGATCTGTGCGGCCGCGCGCGCGATCGCTTCGCCGCGCGGCAGCTTACGCTGCACTTCCACAACACGCGCGGCATGGCACTCGCGAACACGCTCGCGGCGCTCGACGCCGGCATCGTGCGCTTCGACGCGTCGCTCGGTGGCCTCGGCGGATGCCCGTACGCGCCCGGCGCGACCGGCAACGTGTGCACCGAGGAACTCGTGCACATGCTCGCGCTCGACGGCTACGATACGGGCATCGACCTCGCGGCGGCGCTCGACGCGGCCGCGCGGCTGCCGGCGCTGCTCGGCCACGACGTGCCGAGCCAGATCCTGAAGGCCGGACGACGTTCGGATCTTCATCCCGCGCCGGCCTTCGCCACCGACGGCATGCCGGCACAGCGGGCGTTTTCGTGAGCCTTGAAGGCTTTTGCGATCTTCATCACCAGGAGACACACATGGCGCTGATCGACCACCTCGATCACCTCGTGCTGACCTGCGTCGACCCCGACGCGACGAAGCATTTCTATACGGAAGTGCTGCAGATGCGGCTCGAATCGTTCGGCGCGGGGCGCATCGCATTCCGCTTCGGCAACCAGAAGATCAACCTGCACGTGCGCGGCGCGGAATTCGAGCCGAAGGCGCATCTGCCGGCGCCCGGCGCGCTCGATCTGTGCTTCATCGCCGCGGTGCCGCTCGACGACGTGATCGCACACCTGAACCGGATGGCCTGGCCGATCGTTGAAGGGCCGGTCGAGCGCACCGGCGCGACGCAGAAGATCCGCTCGGTGTACGTGCGCGACCCGGACCTGAACCTGATCGAGATTTCCGAGCCGATCTGAGCGGCCGCCGCCGTGGCGCAATCGTCTGCCGAAAACGGACAGGCCAGGGCGGCGCTCGCCGTTTCCGGATAGCCGGCCGTGCACCGCGCCGCCGATAGGAGATCGACGCATACAGCCCGTTGCGCCACATCGGCCGCGGCGCGCCGACCGTCGTCGCGGTCGGCGACGCGGCGCTGCCCGAACTCGTCCGTCACGCGCACGCGTTCGCGGATGCCTGCGAAGCGGCCGGCGAACGGATCGCGCGCGCGTGGCTGCCCGGCATGCAGCACTTCACGGTGCTGGACGATCTCGCGCAGCCGGACGGCGCGATGCTGACGGCGTTGCAGGCGAGCGCGACGCGCTAGTGCCGCGGCGACACCGCAGCGGCAGGTGCGGGCGTATCATCGGCGTCAAGCCGGCCCGGCCGTATCTGTCGCAGGCGCGCGCTGCCTTCCCAGGATCCACGACATGGTGAACCCGCTTCATTTCGATCTGCAGTCGCTGCGGGTATTCGCGCTGGTCGCGGAGCACGGCAGCCTGACGAAGGCGGCCGAGCACGGCCAGCTCACGCTGTCCGCGGTCAGCAAGCGCATCGCGGAACTCGAGAGCGTGACCGGCAGCGCGCTGTTCGTGCGGCACGCGCGCGGCGTCGAACTGACGCCCGCCGGCCGCGCGCTGCTCGACCATGCGGCGAAGGTGATCGACCAGGTGAACCGCATGGCGCACGAGATGAGCGACTACGTCGCCGGCGTGCGCGGCCATATCCGCGTGTGGGCGAACACGTCGGCGATCGTCCAGTTCCTGCCGGTCGATCTCGCCGCGTTCCTCACGTCGAACCCCGGCATCAAGGTCAGCCTCGAGGAGCGCCTGAGCCACGAGATCGTCGACGCGCTCGGGTCGGGCAAGACCGATCTCGGCGTGTTCGCCGACAACGTGCCCGCACCGGGCATCGAGCGCCGGCTGTACCGGCGCGACGAACTCGTGCTGCTGGTGCCGCGCGGCCACCGCTTCGCGGAACGCGGGGCGGTTCGCTTCGCCGATACGCTCGACGACGATTATGTCGGGCTCAGCGACGGCAGCTCGCTGCTGGCCCGGATGACCGACGCCGCGTTCGCGGCCGAGCGCTCGCTGAAGCTGCGTATCCAGGTGTCGAATTTTGATGGGGTCAGCCGGATGATCGAGGCGGGGCTCGGCATCGGCATCCTGCCGCGCGATGCGGTGACGACCGAGCGGGCGGGGTCGCGGCTGTGTGTGGTGAAGCTCGATGATGCCTGGGCGATGCGCACGCTGTGGGTGGGAGTGAAGGCGGGGAGCGTGCTGACGACGGATATTGCGAGGCTGTTCGAATTCATGTCGGCGCGGTGAGGGGGGCCGTAGCGGTCGTGCATCGAATGTCACCGCCTCGCTGCTCAGGCCCGCTCGTTCGTCGCAGCCCGGTGTTGGGCCGTCGGCGACACCTCGAAATCTGCCTTACACGTGACGCCGCACCCAATCGTCGGAGCAGATCATGCTCGGCTCGCGTGATAGCCCGGATGGTTGCCATGTTAGACGATGGTCTCCAGAAACTCGCGGTGTATCAGGACATTCGCGCGATGGCGCAGAATGCTCAACATACCAGCGATTTTCTTTGGAGTTCGATCATGGCCTATGTGCTGCCGGTGTTATATGCGATCCTCGGCAGTCTGGCCTTTGTTCTTCGAGACTTGTGTACCCGGACTCGAAATCTGACGTATCACGCATCACATGGTCGATGTGCATACTGCACGCGCATTATCGTCGCGATGATTGTCGGAACAGTGATTGGGTTATTCGACAAGCTCATGGAAGGTTCCATTTCAGCATCGCCTCTCGCCATCGCATTCGTGGCTGGCTATGCGCTGGACCCCTTCTTTGCGCTCATCGATCATATCTCCGCGGCCGGACAAGCGCCGTCGGTCTCTACCGGCAGCAGCGGAGGCGGCCCGATCGGCAGGTAGCAACCCGCCGCACGAAGGGCCCAACGAACCTCCCGCAACCCTCCCGGCCTGCTAGACTGAAAGTCACCCCTGCACACCATGGAGGGCGCCATGACGACCATCTATGTCGTGAAAACCGGCGAGCAGTTCATCTGCACCGCTGAAGACGGCGACATCGGCATGGCACCGGCGATCGAAGACGCCAAGTCCTTTCTCTCGTATGAGGAAGCGAAAAAGGTGGCGAACGAGCACGCCGACCCCGGATATGAAATCGTAGCCGTCAACGTCAACAGTCACTGACGCGAAGTCCGCTGCTGAGCGCTCGGTGACGCACGGCGTCAGGCTCCGTTCGCATTCTTACCAGTGGCCCAAACGCCGCGAAGGCGAAATAGTGCTCCGCGAGCGGTTCGTATCGAGTGAAGCACCGCGAACGTGATTGATGCAATTGAAAAAACGTTCGGCGATATTTCGCGCTGGGCCGCCTTTCTTGGCCAGCAAAACCGAGGCGCCTTATGCCCATGCCTCGTCGCGCGCCAACGGTTGAATCATCTTGGCCCGCTCGTGCAAAAGACCAGAGGCAAACACAGCTCACTGAATGCAAGCGGAACCTGATCTCCAGGATTGGGCATGGAGTGCACGAGCAGCCATCCATTTCAAGATGCGATTATCCCGCGCTGCAGCATTCAGTCGCAATAAATTCACTTATGTGCAATTTCGACATTTATTTTTACATATCTGATTTTTTGACTTTCTGTTGATTTTAATCTAGCCGCCATCCGAAAATTTTTCCTAAAATCTGGCTGATTAATTCTTGTTTCCCGGTCTGGGGGCCGAAACCTCGATTCCAACAACGAATACAAACGAAGGAGCCGTAATGGACGGATCCAACGGGCTTGCGCTCGGCGACGCTGTGAACCTGGTGAAAGGTTATGCGCCCGGGTGGGACCCGGCGACCGGGGTCTTGGACGTGCTGTATCGGCCGGCCGAGCAGCCGATAGCGCCACAGGCGCTCGCGCCGTCGGGGGCGCGCGGAAATTGGGGCTTTCCCGCGATCACCCTGCACGATACGGCGGAGAGTCTGGTCACCGCGCTGCTCGGATACGCCATCGAGGCGCCGGCGATCGATCAGGCGCCGCCGTCGCTCCCCGCGGGAGGGCTGATGTTGTCGTCGCCTGGCGGAGCCGAGGCGCGGCGTCGGTTGTCAGCCACGCTGGGTGTGTCGCTCGACAATCCCGTCCTCCGTTATGCTCTCGTCAAACTGACCCGCGCCGATGAGGTCCTTCACCACACGACCAAGGAGCGCGGTGTCCTTACCACGGTCCATGCCTTACGGCCGGACCCGCGGCTCGGTGTCAATGGTGACTTCATGCGCTCCATGGCCCGGCTTCGCCACTTCCATCCTGCAGGCGTGGACGATACGGTTGCCAATCTGACGCAGGGCGACGCAAACGCGTATCTGGATACCTTCGCCCGGTGGGGTACTCATTTCGTCTCGTCGATTGTCGTCGGTGACCAGATCGTTCAGGTATTCGCTTACGACGCGGATCGTTTCGAGCGGGTGCGGGCGGCCTTTGACTCACCCGATAACAATTTCACTGGCATCCGTGCGGCCGACTTCCAGCATTTCACCACCGATGCGAATAGAGGCGCTTTCGGGTTCGTGCGTCAGTACGGAAAGATCCTGTGTTTCAGCAATGCCCGGGTGTTTCAGCATAGTCTGGCGGCCCAGGACTGGGTCGATAAAACCTGGGCGAAGCAGGACAGCGTGTTCCAGCTCTTCGGCACCAACACGGCAGTGTCGCTGGCCCGGCTGAACAAGGATTTCACCGATCAGGCACCGATCGGCCTCACCCTCGGCCCGCTGACGACCTTCACGGAATACAAGCGCACGGCTGTGTGGCGACGCGTTTTCAAGGCGGCCATGTCGAGCGTTTTCGGCGATGCCATTGATCCCAATTTCGTACCGTATGACAGCACCGACTTCGCCATCCTGATCCCGGAAGACCAGCCAGGTGTCGTCTCCACCATCGCCACACCAACCATCAACCTCTACAAGACGCGATTGAATCTGGCGGGGATGCAGTTGGTCGCTCGCTCCGAGATACGGAAGTTCATTTCCTATGGCTACGTGATCGCCGGCACGTCGGCGGGAGCCATCGAGCTACCAGGTGCGGATGTTCGACTGTATGGCTACATCCTGGACATGCGGACGACCGGTCTGCCCAATGTCGTGTCGTTGAGCAACGAGGGTTTCGAGGGGCTCGCCATCGGTTGCGACCGCTTCCTGGGCGTGACTCGCTTTCAGACCGCGGACGGTAGAAGACGCTTTCTGGTGGCCGACGGCTTGCGCTATGACCTGGATTCGAACGGCTGGCCGTCCGTCACGAGTGACGTGCGGCGTCCACCGATGGCGTCTGATCTGGCGACCCTGAAGGATAGTCTTGAGTTCTCGCTGGCCTTTGGCGAGGCCGTGCTCGGCATTCAGACGGGCGAAGCGTGCGACAACCCGACGTTTCGGCTGGCACGCGGTTACATGAAATGGATTGGCGAGGTGATTCCTGCTGATGTGAGGGACAAGGACCTCCAGGTCATGCGCTTTCGAGCACTCGATCTGGGCAGTTATGCGCCCAACGCCGGGTATGGCGCGTTCGTGCCGATTCTGCCGGCGGCCGATTACGAGGATTCGGTCAAGAAGATTCTGGACTACCTGCAGGAAATCCAGCATGAGATCAGCTTGAACACTATCCAGATCGATCAGCGCAAGCAAGCCGAGCTAACCACCGATGTCGCCAAGACGCTGAACGAGAACATCGTTCGGAGCGGGGAAATGCTCACCGGTCTGATCAAGGCCAACGTCCAGTTGGCAAGGGATGTGTCCAGCCAATACGATTCGGTGATCGCTGCGAGGCGGGCGGAGGCCAAGCTGCAGCAGGAGAACATCAACACACTGTCGAAGGCCGTGTTCGAACAACAGGCGGAGGTCGATCAAGCGGTTCAGCAATACAAGGCGGCAGTTGCCCAGTGGGAAGCAATGTCGTTGATCAAGTTTGGTCTGGATGTGGCCACCGCCACCTTCAGCCTGGGCACCGCCATCCTGATTCCGGCGAGTTCGATCGAAACGGTAAGGGAGCTTGGCCTGACCGCCCAGCGCATCCAGAAGACCCTGGACGTGCTCAACGCAACGATGAATGTCTATACCACGGTCTCCGGCGCCGTGACGCCTATCCAGGATGCTCAGAAGGCGCTCGATGGGCTGGACGACATGGGCTACGGCGACACCGCCGCGCTGAACTGGGACGAGATGTCGATCCAGCTCGACACGGTCATGTCCACCGGGCCGAGCGATAGCAGCGTCACCGCAGCCAAGAACAAGATGGTGGCCGCGTTCCAGATTCTGGCCTTGCGCGGCAAGGCGCTGACCAGTGCGCAATCCGGTCTGCATCAGATCCAGCGCGACATCTATACGACGCAGCGCCAGAAGTTGTTGAACGACCGGCAGGCCGAGCGTCTCGATGATCTGGTCGGTACCTTGAAGCCTGCTCATATTCAGGATCTGGACAAGGAGGCGATTGACCTCGTCGGCCTGACCGGCAGCCTCGATTACCTGCGCCGGCAGATGCTCACGATCTTTGCCAAGTCCTTTCTGTTGCAGGACCAAGCCTTGCAATACGCTTGGCTGCAAGAGCCGACGCCGATCGCCAGCTATAGTTTGTTGACCTTCATGCAGTCGCGCATCGCACAAAGCGAGGCGACCCTGGAGGCCAAGTCGCAGTTGCTGCAATACCAGGCCTCCACGACCAAACCCATCACCATCGACATCGAGGGCGTGCTGGTCACGGACATCAGCAAGGGCCATGCCTTCGAGATCGTGATTGATCCCAACACGCCGGTTTTCCGGGAATACGTGAACCTGCGTGCCCACGCCGTGGTGGCCGAGGTGCTGGGCGTGAAAGCGACCGACGGCGGCAAGTTGCTGGTCAAGCTGGTCTTCGAAGACAAACCGTACACCGACCGCAACGTCGAACGTACAAGCCTGTGCTTCCATACTCCGCGCCGCGAACGCGTCTATCAGTTCGACGTGGCGACGGGAAAGCCGGACTTCAGCGATCACGGCAAGTCGTGGTCGTCCGGTGTCAGTCCGGTTACACCCTTCGGTTCCTGGCTGGTTTCGCTGCCTGAGACGCAGACCAATCGTGGGCTGGTCTGCGCCGGCATGACGGTGACCATACGCTTGACCTTCGTCCTCGAGGCCCGCATCGTCGATGCGCCAATGAGTCTTCCCGTCAACGCGCGGTCCCGCAACCGCATTCTGCGCGCCGAAGCAGTGCGCGGCGCCATGATGGCCCTGGCGGCCAATGGTGCGGAGCAGCCGTCGGCGGACGGACTGATTTCCCACCTGAGCACTGTGGGCACGACCACCAACAAGTGGGACGTCGTATTCAGCATGGGGCTGACGAAGATCAACAGTGCCTTGCGCGACCAGTACGACGCGCTCATGCGCGACACCACGTACAAGAACACGGTTGCGATTGGCCCGGTCGCGACAGAGGTGATTGCGGGCGCGTGGGAGATCAAGACGATGACCCTGGAGTACGGTTATCCGTTACTGGAATTCTTTCCCAACAACAACAGCACCGTCATGCTGACGATGCCGATCGAGAAGGGTGAGTTGATCAGGTGTCTCCAGATTGACGACACCCCGCCCCGGTGCGATCCGCCGATCGATATCGCCGGCAAGACGATGAAGGCTTTCGTCAATCTGTCGCAGATGGCCGGGCAAGTCGCCATGAACGACGGAAACACACACAACATCCTGAAGGTCGAGCTGAACCTGGCCGTGGGCGCTTTCACCGTAGAGGGCATTGAATTCAGCGACGAGCAAAAGGTACAGATAAATACGGCGATCCAGGCCTATTTCGTCAGTCATCCCGTCGTCTTTCTGATCAATGCGTTGGATTTGACCAACGTGCCCGTGATCGATGCCCTGAAGCCGAACGGCTTTCGGTTCAAGGTCTTGCTCACCGAATCGGGCGTGAACATCCTGCAACTCTTCATCCAGACCGGCAACCGGGAGATGCCCAACTCGACGCAGACTTTCCTGAACCTCGTGCCCGAACCATTGCCGCTGGGCAGTGAAACGTCACTGTTGATTCGTAGCGAACTGTTCTTCTCGGAGATCCTGCCCAGCGCCATGAGCAAGTCCAGTTGGACCCTGGCTGCCCGTAAGTCTTCCAATCCGTTCGGGGCGTCATGGGGCGAGTTTACCAACGCGCCTGTTTCGGCCACCGATGTCGACCTGAGCGGCCTGACCCAGACGACGAACACCGAATCTACGCGGGGCGGTTCGATCACGCAGACGACGTACTTTTTCCCGGACAAGACGGTCACCTGGAACTTGTCGGGCATGACCTTGATGCCTGCGTCGGACGGTCAGATGAAACTGTCCGGCAGCAAAACCCAGACGATGACGGTCGATACGCATACCACTTATTCGCATTGGCCTTGCATTTCCGATTGCTCGGGTTCTCGGGACGGCTCCTTCACGAACGACGCCACATCCATGGTCGAGGCGGTGGCGCCAGTAGTCGTCGGCGGCGCAGGCCGCGACCAGACCATCAACATCACCATGCAGAGCCGCGCGGTGACCGTGACCGGCCATGTCGCGGGAGGCGGCCCGTCGGGTTCGGACGATCTGGAAGCCAAGGTCAACCAGCAGGTCAAAGCGCAGGTGCCTGAGCAGATTGTGGCTCAATTGAACGTCAGCTTCACATCCGTTTCGCTATTCGCGATCAAGAACCTGCTTTTCCCTGCCCATGACTACATTACCTTCACCCGTGCCGCCGTGCCGGGTGACATGCTGGTGCTGGGCAACTTCAAGGACTCGTAGCGGTGGTGCGGCGGTGGCGACGCGATCCGCAACCCACCGCGCGGATGCGGCTGGCTGCCGGGTCGGCACGGTGCAGCCGCAAAGAAGACCGGACCCAATCAGTCCGACAACAAGGAAACGCTTTCGCATCGTGTTCTCCAGGAAGCAGTCCTGTGCGGATTCCTTTCGTTCAGTTTAGGAAACCGGCCGGAGAACAGTTTGCCGTCGACGCTGAAGACCACCGAAAAGAGGGCGCTCGGGCGACGCACCGCATCGCCCGCCGCCCCTCGATCACACCGGATTGATCTCATCCTGGCTGCGCCGCGTCGTCAACGGCCCGAGCACACGCAGCGTCACCGCGACGATCCCGAGCGCGACCGAGATCACGCCGAACATCGCGCCCGCGCCGTAATGCCCGAGCACCGGCAGCAGGATGAACGGCAGCGCGCCGCTGACGATGCGCGACAGCGCATAGGTGCTGCCGATCGCGGTCGAGCGCACGCGCGCCGGGAAGATCTCCGCCTGATACACGTGGTACGCATTGCTGAACACGTTCGACGCGCAGGTCGTCAACACGCCGAAGCAGACGATCGGCGCGGTGCTGCCCGAGTACGCGAAGCACAGGCCGAACGCGGCGATCGACAGGATCGACCCGATCACCAGCGTACGGCGTTCGATCCAGTTGAGCAGCGGAATCGACAGCAGCGAACCGATCGGATAGCCGAGGAACGACAGCGCGATGAACAGCGTGCTGTCGGTCACGTCGAAGCCGCGGCTCTTCACCACCGCGCCCGCCAGCGTGCCGAAGCCGTAATAGCCGAAGCCCTGGAACAGGTGGAAGATCGCGAGCATCAGGTAGCGCGTGTCGTACGGCTGGCGGCGCAGCAGCGCGATGCGTTCGCGCAGGCCCAGCGGCCGCTGCGGTTCCGCCGACGCGGCGAACCGTTCGGGCATGCGCACGCCGGCGTGCTCCGCGAAGCGGCCCAGCATCGCGTGAGCTTCGTCGACGCGCCCCTGCGCGAGCAGCCAGCGCGGGCTTTCGGGCAGCCGGCGCTGCACCAGCAGCACGTACACGGCGCCGAGGCTGCCGATCGCGAGGATGATGCGCCAGCCGGCCACGCCACCGAGATGCAGCGGATTGAGCCAGACCGCGAGGAAGCCGACCAGCGGCACGGCGACGTAGGACGTCGTGTACGCCCATGCGGCGAGGCGGCCGCGCCGCGCCTTCGGCAGGATTTCCGACAGGAAGCTGTCCGCGACCGGGTAGATCGCGCCGACGCCGATGCCCGTCAGGAAGCGGCAGATCACGAGCATGTCGGCGTTCACCGAAAACGCACCGACCAGCGAGAACGCGCTGTACCAGCTCAGCGTCAGCAGGAACGCCTTGCGCCGGCCGATACGGTCGGCGAGGCTGCCGAGACACAGCGCGCCGAAGAACATGCCGATGAACGCGGACGCGAGCAGCAGCTTGAAATCGGTGCTCTGGCGGTTCAGCCCGTATTCGGTCTGCAAGGCCGTGCCGATCGTGCTGACGAGGAAGATCTCGTACATGTCGAAGAACAGGCCGACGCCGATCACCCAGACGACGAACCGGTGCAGCGCGCCGACCGGCAGGTCGTCCATGAAATCGCCGAGCGTGACGTCGCGGGCAGCGGGGCGCGCGGCGTCGGCATCGGTGGCGCGGGCGGACGCGGGCCTGCCCGTGTCGCCGCCCAGGTCGAGAGAATGGCTGTTCATCGTGTCTCCTGATTGTCGGATTGCCGCGGCGCGGGGGCCGGGTCGATCGCGGCCGATGGGTCGGTCGTCCGGCCCATATTGGGTGAATTCCGCACGCGCGATAATTGCGGATGTCTCAAGCATCCTTTCCCGGTCAGAAAGGCTGGATGGGAGCCTGTCCCTGGCAGCGAGCCGCGGCCCGAGCCGCTGATGCAAATGAAATCGGGTGCGTGCGGCAAACGACGCAGCAGATGAGGGCGGCAGGCCCGGATGAGCGGGGCCGCCAACCGCATGTGCGCGGCCGGCGGCCAACCCGTTTGGTTGCGCCTAATCCGACGGCGTAAACGACGCACCATGAAACACCCGCACCGGATTGCCGCGTTCCAGCGCGAAATGCTGCATGCGCCGCTGCTGGCGCGCGTGCCCGACCTCCTGGTCGGCCAGTTGCTGCAAGCGCGCGTTCAGCACCTGCAACGCCAGCCGCTTGTTCGCGTGCTGGCTGCGTTCGCTCTCGACCCGCACCGACGTGCCGGTGGCGAGATGGGTCGCCCGGATCGCGCTGCTGGTCTTGTTGACGTGCTGCCCGCCCGGGCCGCGCGCGCGCATCGCTTCGAACTTCACTTCGCCGTCCGGCAACGGCGGCGCATCGGCGCAGCGGGTCACGCCGACGAACCAGTTTTTGCGTGGATGACGCAAGCGGTAAGGGCTTGCGCAGATCCATTGCAGCGTGCCGGCCCAGCGATCGGCGAGCGCCGTGGCGCCGTCCCCGTCGAGATCCAGCAGCGCGGAGCGCACGGTGCCCGGGCGATCGCCCGGTTGCAGGTCCAGCACCGTCAGCGCGACGCGGCACGCGTCGGCTTCGGATTGCAGGCGCTGCAGCGCCTTCGCCGCGGCGAGCTGGCACTCCGCCGGCCCGTGTGCGGAAGAAATCTGGAGCATCATCAGCAGCACGCTCCCGACGTCTTGTAGGTCAACACCGGCGCGAGCCGCGCCAGCTTGCGCAGCAGCCCCGCCGCTTCGAGCGCGTCGACGACGCTGTCGATCGGCTTGTACGCTTGCGGCGCCTCTTCATACAGCAGCTCGCGGTTCTCGCAGACGACATGGCTGCCGAGCCGCGTGCGGGTCAGCTGCCATGGCGCGAAGCGCCGTTCGAGCCGGCCCCGGCAATCGCCGCGCGCCCACTTGCGCCCGGCGCCGTGCGCGAGCGACGCAAGGCTCGCCGCGTCGTCGCGTTGCAGCGGCTCGACGAGATAACTGTAGTCGCCGCGCGAGCCGGGGATGACGACCGGCCCCGCGTCGGCGGGCGTCGCGCCCTTGCGATGCAGCCAGCCCGCCGCGCCGTCGACGACGGCGCGGCTGACCAGGTTGTGGTTGACGTCGAGAAGGCGCGTGCCGCCGCTGCGCCAGCGCGCGAGCATGCGTCGCGCGATCAGCTCGCGGTTGGCGACCGCGTAGCGCAGCGCCTCGTCATGACGCTGCAGGTAGGCCGCGCACTCGGCGCGCGTGTCGTCGAGGGCGTTGTAGCCGTGCGCGTCCATGTGCCGTTCGAGAATCGACTGGCCGAAGCCGCGCGAGCCGCTGTGCACGAGCAGCTGCAGCCGGTTGCGTTCGAGGCCGAGCGCATGCACGGCGTCCTCGTCGTACACGTGGTCGAGCTTCTGCAGCTCGGCGAAGTGATTGCCGCTGCCGATCGTGCCGAGCGACGCGGCGAACGCGTGATCGGCCAGGCCGGTGTCGGCGATCGACGACTGCCAGCTGTCGCCGAGGCGCGCGTCGATCGAGCCGAGCTGCACGACGAGCCGCACCGCGCTGGCGCGCCGCGCGTCGAGCGCGGTTTGCCACAGCGCCATGCCGCAGCCGATGTCGCCGCCGATCAGCGCCGGATACAGGCAGCCGACCGAGAAGAACGCGGCGCCGACCGGATAGCCGCGCCCGGGATGAAGATCCGGCATGCCGGCGACACGCCGCATGCCCGGAAGGGTGGCAGCGAGTTTCAGCTGCCGGATCGCTTCACCTTCGATCCAGGTGTCGGCGGACGCGTACAGGGTGACGCCATCCGCCAGGTTTTGCTGGGAATTGCCCATGGAAAATTCCGTTCGATGAGAAAAATGAACGGCGGGCCATGGTACGGGCAGCGCGTGCGAATGCACTGCCAGACATCGAGTGTCGGGAGGAACGGCAGCGTGAACGGATCAGGATGATCCGAGGCATCGCCGGAACGACGATGCAGTCAGCTGCGAAGCGTGAACGATGAAACGAACGGACGCGATGAACCCGAACTACGACCCGCGACGGGAGAAGGGCAGGCTTGCAATCATGTTTTTCTCCTTGCGGTGAGTGGGTGAGTGGAATGGCCGCGACTCTAGCATGGGGTGAAAGAAAATCGCAAGCGACGCACGCCGCGTGTTGGCATGGATGCGACAGCGAGGCGGCATTCGTCGTACCGGGCGCGGCGGGTCATGCGGCGGCGTGGCGTAGCATGAACGCAGGCTCGCGCACCGGGCGGCAGCTTCAGGAAACGGATCGCGCATCGCGGAGCAGGGTGTCCGCACGCGCACACCGGTATCGATGACCCATTTCATCGGGAGATAACGCGTCATGAGCACACAGCCAGACAACCAGACCCTGTTGCGCAAGCTCGGCATCCGCGTGCCGATCGTGCAGGCGCCGATGGCCGGCGTCAGCACGCCGGCGCTTGCGGCCGCCGTGTCGAATGCCGGCGGGCTCGGCTCGCTCGGCGTCGGCGCGACCAACGCCGACGGCGCGCGCAAGATGATTCGCGATACGCGTGCGCTCACCGACCGTCCGTTCAACATCAACGTGTTCTGCCACCGGCCGGCCACCGCCGACGCGGCGGTCGAACGCGCGTGGCTCGACTGGCTCGCGCCGGTGTTCGCGCAATACGGCGCGACGCCGCCGGCGACGCTCTCGGAGATCTACACGAGCTTCGTCGCGGACCGTGCGATGCAGCAGATGCTCGCCGACGAGCGGCCGGCCGTCGTCAGCTTTCATTTCGGGCTGCCGTCCGCCAACGTGATCGCCGCGCTGAAGCGCGCGGGCATTACGCTGCTCGCCAGCGCGACGAATCTCGACGAGGCCCGGCAGATCGCCGCGGCCGGCATCGACGCGGTGGTCGCGCAGGGCATCGAGGCGGGCGGGCATCGCGGCGTGTTCGATCCGGACGCGGCCGACGCGCGCCTCGGCACGTTCGCGCTGACCCGCCTGCTGGCCAGCGACGGCCCGCTGCCCGTGATCGCCGCAGGCGGCATCATGGACGGCGCCGGCATCGCGGCGGCGCTCGCGCTCGGCGCACAGGCCGCCCAGCTCGGCACCGCGTTCGTCGCGTGCCCGGAGACCGCGATCGACGACGGTTATCGCCGCGCGATCCTCGGCGAAGGCGCAGCGCGCACCACGTTCACGACGGCCATCTCCGGGCGCATCGCGCGCGGCATCGCGAACCGGCTGACCGCGCTCGGCACCGCGCCGGATGCGCCGCGCACACCGGCTTACCCGATCGCGTATGACGCCGGCAAGGCGCTGCATGCGGCGGCGAAGGCGCAGGGCGAGTTCGGCTATGGCGCGCAGTGGGCCGGGCAGGCCGCGCCGCTCGTGCGCGCGTTGCCGGCCGCCGAACTGTTCGCGCGGCTGGAACGCGAGTTGCACGACAGCATCGGGCAATTGCATGCGCGCTGGGGCTGACGCGCGCGAGACCGAGTCGAAATGAATCGTCCTGTATCGACGTGCGGCGTCGATACACGGCGATACAAACCGACGTTCCGGGTGGGCTATAACACAGGCATCACCTCGAAACGGAGCGTCACATGCAACACGCCGAGCGGTACCTGGGGTCCTGCCATTGCGGGGCCGTGAAGTTCGAAGTCCGCACCGCCATCACGCCGGCGGTGCGCTGCAACTGCAGCCTGTGCCGCCGCAGGGGCGCGCTGATGAGCCCGATGTTCGACGGCGAGGAGCTGAAAATCCTGGAAGGGCAGGATGCGCTGACGGTCTATCAGTTCAACACGCGCGTCGCGAAGCACTACTTCTGCAAGCACTGCGGCATCTATCCGTTCCATCAGACCCGCAGGGATCCCGCGTGCTGGCGCGTCAATCTCGGTTGTCTCGACGGCGTCGACCCGTACGCGCTCGACGCCACCGTGTCGGACGGCGCGAGCCTCTCCGTGGTGGAGGACGCATGAAGCGCCTGCTCGCCGTCCTCCTGTTCGTCGCGGGCGGATTCGCAACCGAACTCGCGCATCCGGTGCAGTGTTCGCTGATCGCGGAACAGCGGCTGCGGCTCGGCAAAAGAACCGCCCGTCACGGCAACGCACCCCGCTGAACGCGGCTCCCCGCGCCATCGCGCACCCGCCGGCCGCGATCCGCATCGCGCGCCGGCCATCCCGATTGCTTCCGATAAGATCGCACGCGATATATAATGACGGTGTTCGCGCGCGCGATCTTTGCCAAGGAGGCAGCTCATGAAATCGACCGAGACGGTCCCCCGCACAGCGCCAAAGCTGTCGGACTTCCTGTGTTTCGCCGTTTACTCGGCGAATCTTGCCTTCGGCAAGGCCTACAAGCCGATCCTCGAGGAACTGGGCCTCACGTACACGCAATACATCACGATCATTGCGCTGTGGGAAGAGGACAACCAGACGGTCGGCAGCCTTGGCGAAAAGCTGTTCCTCGAATCCAATACGCTGACGCCGATCCTGAAGAAGCTCGAAGCGATGGGCTACCTGCAGCGCCAGCGCGATCCCGCCGACGAGCGCCAGGTGCTCGTCAGCCTGACGAAGGCCGGCCGGCGCCTGCGCGAGAAGGGGCTCAACATGGATCTCGTCGAAGCGACCGGCCTGAAGCCCGACGAGTTCGCGAAGATGCAGAAGGGTATCGTGACGCTGCGCAACAACCTGATTCGCGCAACCGAAGCGCAGGAACAATCGTGACGGCGTGCCGGCGCCGGTGATCCGGTGCCGGCACGCACGCTCGGCCGCCTCGCCGAAATTCTCTCGCCAAAACAAAACAGCGCATGCGATTACATCGCATGCGCTGTTTTGTTGAAACTTATCGATACCGATGCCGCGGAATGCATCCCGATGCGTCATTCACGCGTTGCCACGACGGTCATTGCCGGCCGCCTCGCGCGTTCAATGCCCGAAGTAGATCGAACGCTCGGCGGTGCGGATCACGCGCTTGGCTCCCGACTGCGCGGCAGCTTCGCCATTGGCGCCATACCCGGCGGCCACTGGGTCGCCTGCAACCGTGTCGTCCGCGTGAATGCGCTTCAGCGCTGCCTGCAGGTCTTCCGGATAGTGCGGATCGTTCGCGCGGCCCGGCCGGTAGCCCGCGCGCTCGAGCTGGCGCAGCTCGGCGCGTACTTGTGCGCGCGTCACGGTGGCGCCGGTTGGCTGCGCTTCGTCGCTGGCGAACGCAGGCGCGGTGAAGGAAGCCGAAACGGCGACGAGCAGGGCGGCAATCAGTTGGGTCTTCATGGTGTACCTCGATAGCAAAGGATGTGAAAGTCAGCGCGTCTGATTCGGATGTTCAGACGATATTGATCGTGACGTCGATGTTGCCGCGCGTCGCTTTCGAATACGGGCAGGTCTGGTGCGCGGCATCGACGATGCGCTGCGCGACGTCCCGCTCGAGGCCCGGCAGGCTGACGTTCAGGCGCGCCTGCAGGAAGTACTCGTTGCCGCCCGTGCCGAGATCCACTTCGGCGTCGACCGCAAGGTCCGCCGGCAGCGCGACTTTCGACGCGCGCGCCGCGAGCTGCATCGCGCCGATGAAGCAGGCCGACCAGCCGGCGGCGAACAGCTGCTCGGGGTTGGTGCCGGTGCCGGCGCTGCCCGGCGACGAAAGCTGCAGGTCCAGGCGGCCGTCGGAACTGCGGACCGCGCCATCGCGGCCGCCGGACGACGTGTGCGTTTTACCGGTGTACAGCACTTTTTCGATCTTGCTCATGGTGATTCCTTCGGGTGTCGTTGCGGGTATTGGCTTATGCGATTCGATCGCATGCGATGCATTCTGGAGGAGGCGATTCACCATGTCAAGCGGTTTCGATTAAATCGCATCCGATATATATGGCGCAATCCGGAACCCATTTGCACCCGGCTCGCCGTCCGCCGCCGGGCAGGGGCCTCCCGGCGGCGCATCGTTCGACGCGGGCGCGCATGCGGGCGCTCACGCCGGCCACAGCTCCGCGATCACCACGAGCGCGACGGTCGCATCTGCCGGCAACTGGCGGTGCGAGAACGCCGAGCGCGCATGGCCGGCCTTGTCGCCCAGCACGGCCGCGAACAAGTCCGACGCGCCGTCGATCACCGCCGGCTGGCCATGGAAACCGTCGGCGGAGCTCACATGCCCCTCGACGCGTACGATGTGATGCAGTCGATCGAATCCCCCGAGGTGCCGGTCGATCTGCGCGAGCACGTTGAGCGCGGCCAGGCGTGCCGCCTGCCGGCCTTCGTCGACGGTGCGCTGTTCGCCGACCCGCCCGGTGAAAGCCATCCGGCCGCCGGCAAGCGGCACCTGTCCGGAAATGAACAGCAGGTTGCGGGCTTCGCTGACTGCCGTATAGCTGCCCAGCGGTTGCGGCGGCTCGGGCAGGCTGAGGCCGAGTTCGGCGAGTTTCCGTGCAACGG
Organism: Burkholderia sp. SRS-46; assembly: GCF_004343775.1. GTDB lineage: Bacteria > Pseudomonadota > Gammaproteobacteria > Burkholderiales > Burkholderiaceae > Burkholderia. The sequence goes on from NZ_PTXL01000001.1 coordinate 1,218,838, forward strand.
TCATGTCGTGCTCCTTTCCGGTGAAATCGTGAGCGGGATCGGCTGCAGCGGCTGCCGCACGTCCGAACGCATTGCAGTCAATGTAGTTGCGTGTGCGCGAGCGGTAAATGTCATCGGCGCAAATGACTGCGAACGCGATGTAACGAATGCGGCGCGCGGGCGGCCGCGCTGGTTTCCCCTGCGATATTCGTGCACACTCGTTCATCCGCTCGGGCATGGCCGCCCTCGTGACGGCCGACATCGAACCGCCCGCCACGCCCCCGACGCCGCAGGGAAACACGCATGCAACGAAAATTCGACGACCTGCTGCTCGGCAGCATCGAACTGTTCTGCCTGGCGGCCGAGCTCGGCAGCTTCACGCAGGCGGCGACGGCCGCGAGCGTCACGCCGGCGGCGGTCAGCCGGTCGGTCGCGCGGCTCGAGGAACGGCTCGGCGTGCGGCTTTTCGTGCGCACGACACGGCAGATCCGCTTGACCGACTCGGGGCGGCGCTACTTCGAGCAGTGCCGGCAGGCGCTGTCGCAACTCGTCGACGCGGAACGCGAAGCGACGGGCCAGCAGGCCACGCCCGCCGGCGTGCTGCGGATCAGCATGCCGACGCCGTACGGGCACTATCGGGTGCTGCCGCTGCTGCCGGGGTTTCGCGAACGCTATCCGGACGTGCAGGTCGAGGTGCACCTGAGCAACCGGAACATCGACTTCGCGGAAGAGGGCTTCGATCTCGCGATTCGCGGCCGCGCGCCCGCGGATTCGAGCCTGATCGCCCGCAAGCTGGAAGACGCGGAGCTCGTCGCGGTCGCGACGCCCGCTTACCTGAAGCGCGCGGGCGTGCCGACCTCCGTCGACGACCTGCACGCGCACGAATGCATCCAGTTCGAATTGCCGAGCAGCGGCCGCAATATTCCGTGGCTGTTTCATCACGCGTCCGGGGAGGCACTCGACGTCGCGACGACGGGCGGCTACGGCACCTCCGGCGACGTGCTCGCCGGCGTCACGCTCGCGCGCCACGGCGCGGGGCTGTTCCAGACCTACCGCTTCATCGTCGAGCAGGATCTTCGCGAAGGCCGGCTCGTCGAGGTGCTGGCCGGGCAGGGCGGCCGTTCGCGGCCGTTCATCCTGCTCTATCCGCACGGACGCTATCTCGCGTCGCGCGTGCGCGTGTTCGTCGATTATCTCGTCGAGCAGCTCGCGCACGCGCCGAAAAAACGGACCCGCTAAACGCCTCGCCGGCCGCACCTAGCCGGCCGCGCCTAGCCGGCCGCGCCCAAACAAACGGCGGCGGCACGTGGCGAACGGTTCGATCCGCCCGCCACGTGCCGCCGCACGCGTGCTGGATTGCGCGACGGCGCGCTCAATGCCCGGCGCTCTGGCCGCCGTCGACGTGCAGGATCTCGCCGGTGACGAACGGCGCGGCGTCGAGGTAGAGGATCGCGTCGACGATATCGCTCATCTCGCCCATGCGGCCGACCGGATGCAGCGACGCGAGCGTTTCATGCGTCTCGGGCGCGTGCATCGGCGACTTGATGATGCCGGGCGACACCGCGTTGACGCGAATGCCGGCCTTCGCATACTCGATCGCGAGCGAGCGCGTCGCCGCGTTCAGGCCGCCCTTCGTCAACGATGCGAGCACCGACGGCACGTTGCTGTTCGCGTGATCGACGAGGCTCGTCGTGACGCTGACCACGTGGCCACCGCCGGTTTTCTGCATCGCGTCGATCGCGCGCTGCGTCACATGGAAGAAGCCGTCCAGGTTCACGTTGCCGATCGCCGCGTAGTCTTCCGGCGTGTACTGCGTGAACGGCTTGGCGATGAAGAGGCCGGCGTTGTTGACGAGCGTGTCGACCCGGCCGAAGCGCTCGATCGCGGCATCGACCACGCGCCGCGCGGTGTCCGCGTCGCCGATGTCGCCGGCGACGGTGACGAGGTCCGCGTCGTGCGAAGGCGCGATCGAACGGGACGTGGCCACGACGCGATGGCCGCGTGCGCGGAACGCCTTGACGGTTTCCGCGCCGATGCCTTGCGACGCGCCGGTAACGATGATGACTTTGGATGCGCTCATGATGTGCCTCGAAGAGTAATGGGCTCGGCTTGTGTGCCGACCGGATCGACGGATCCGATGGATACGGACTGTAGGCGCATCCGCTCCGGCTTCGAACACCCACCATGGAGCAACAGTCTTGCGTCGCAGTAACAAATGACGGCGGGTACGGCAGGGGTTTGAGGGGTGAGGCGGGCTCCGACGCGCGCATGGCACCGGAGCCCGCCCGATGGCGGCCGTTCGGCCGCGCGTCAGCGCACCGTCGCAGCCGATTGGCCGAACAGGATCTTGCGCGACGCGTCGTCGACGACCGGCGCGACGTTGATGTCCTGCGCGCGCGCATACGCGCGCACCGTCCCCGGCCGCGCGCCGATGCGTTCGAACCAGCGCGCCAGGTGCGGGAAATCCTCGAGACGCTGGCGTTGGCGCGCGTGCGGCACGATCCACGGATAACAGGCCATGTCGGCGATCGAGTAGTCGCCCGCGATGTAGTCGCGGCCGTCCGCCAGGTGCTTGTCGAGCACGCCATACAGCCGCGACGTCTCGTTCACGTAGCGATCGATCGCATAGGGCAGCGGTTCCGGCGCGTACTGCGCGAAATGGTGGTTCTGCCCCGCCATCGGCCCGAGCCCGCTCATCTGCCAGAACAGCCATTGCAGCGAGAGCTGGCGGCCGCGCAGGTCCTGCGGAATGAAGCGCCCGGCCTTGTCGGCGAGATACAGCAGGATCGCACCCGATTCGAAGATCGACAACGGTTCGCCGCCGTCGGCCGGGGCCCGGTCGACGAGTGCCGGAATCCGGTTGTTCGGCGCGATGCGCAGGAATTCAGGCGCGAACTGCTCGCCGCGGCCGATGTTCACCGGGACGATCCGGTACGGCAGCCCGGTCTCCTCCAGGAACATCGTGACCTTGTGGCCGTTGGGCGTCGTCCAGTAGTAAAGATCGAGCATCTCACGCCCCCGCCGCGGCGCCGGCGTCGAGCCGCGCGTTCTGCGGGAACATCGCGCGGCGGGCCGCGTCGTCCATCTCGAGCTTGAACGCGTGGCGCGCCTTCAGCGCGTCGGCGCGCTGCGCGGCCGGCCGCGCGTTGATTTCGTCGACCAGGCGCTTCACGTGCGGCAGCTGCTCCCACGCGCCTTCGCCGAGCACGAACGGGATCGCGCGCGCCCAGCCCCAGAGGGCCATGTCGACCAGCGTGTACGTGTCGCCGAGCAGGTAGCGCGACGTCGCGAGCCGCGCGTCGACGATCCGCCAGTGACGCCATGCCTCGAAGTCGTAGCGGTTGACCGCGTACGCCTTCGGCTCCGGCGCGAAATGCTTGAAGTGCACCGCCTGCCCCGCATACGGGCCGATGCCGGTCGCGACGAACATCAGCCACGACAGCATCTCGCCGCGCGCGGCCGGCGTGTTCGCGGGGAGAAACTGGCCGGTCTTTTCCGCGAGGTACAGCAGGATCGCGTTGCTGTCGAACACCGTCGCGTCGCCGTCGACGATCGCCGGCGTCTTCGCGTTCGGGTTGATCGCCGTGAATGCGTCCGCGTGCTGTTCGCCCTTGCGCGTATCGACCGGCACCAGCTCGTACGGCAGCCCGGCTTCCTCGAGGAACAGGGCGACTTTGGCGGGATTCGGGGACGGGTGATAGTAGAACTGGATCATGGGCAAGCCTCCTGGGTTGAAACGGGTTGAAACGGGTTGAAACGAGGTTGGGTCGGGGTTGAGCCGAGGTGCTCCAATCTACCGGAACGTCCGGGACGATAAGTTACAATAAATCCGCAAAAATCCACCAATCGTCCCATGCCCGATCGACTCTCCAATCTCATCAGCCGCTTCGACCTGCAAGCCCGCGTGTTTCCCGACGGCGGCATCGTCGAAGCCGGCGGCACCGACGGCGCCGGCCACCTGCACCTGGTGCGCGCCGGGCGGATCGTCGTGACGGGCGGCACGATCGGCCGCCAGGTGATCGACGGGCCGAGCGTGCTGTTCCTGCCGCGGCCGCACGCGTGCCGGATCGATACGGGCGCGCGCGATCCGGCCGATCTCGTGTCCGCGAGCATCGCGTTCGGCTCCCGCGACGAGAATCCGCTGCTGCGCAACCTGCCGGACGTGCTGACCGCGCCGCTGACCTGCGTGCCGTCGCTCGACGCGGTCCAGCAGCTGCTGTTCGCCGAAGCGCTCGAACCGGCGTGCGGCCATGATGCGGTGACCAACCGGCTCGTCGAGGTGCTGATGGTGCAGTTGCTGCGGTATGCGATGCAGCGTCAGCTCGTCGACACCGGCTCGCTTGCCGGCCTGTCGGATCCGCGGCTCGGCAAGGTGCTCACGGCCGTCCATTCGGCGCCGTCGCACGGCTGGACGCTCGAGGAGATGGCCGGCACGGCGGGCATGTCCCGGTCGCGGTTCGCCGCGCATTTCGCGGAGGTCGTCGGCGTGCCGCCGGGCGAGTACCTCGTGCAATGGCGGATCGGGCTCGCGAAAGCGCTGCTGCGACGCGGCCGGCCGGTCAAGCAGATCGCGGCGGAAGTCGGCTACGGCAGCGCCAGCGCGCTGGCGCGCGCATTCGCGCAGGGCGTCGGCCTGACGCCGACTCAATGGCTCGCGCAGCAGCGCGGGTAGGTGGACATTCGGCGGTGATCGGCGGTGATCGACATCCGGCGCGTTTTGCCGGTCACCCGTTTTGCATCACAATGCAGCCATTAAGATAAGAAAACTTATCCTGACTGCAGCGAAGAAATGCAAACCGGCCCGTCCGGAATTCGCGTCCGGCCGTATGCCGTGACGCGTATCCGGGGCAGGCCGCCGGCTACGCCGCCACCACCTGGTTGCGACCCTGGTGCTTCGCGCGGTACAGGCGTTCGTCTGCCTTGCGCAGCATCGCGTCGATGGTTTCTCCGTCGCGACCGAACTCGGAGATGCCGACGCTCACGGTAACCGCGATCGGCTTCCCGATACCCGCCTCGAACGGGGTACCGGCGATCGCCTCGCGGATGCGTTCAGCGATCGACTGTGCCGTATCCAGCGCGGCTTGCGGCAACAGCACCATGAACTCTTCTCCACCCACCCGCGCGAAGCCGTCGTATGGCCGGATCGCATCGGCGCATTTCACGGCGAAGCGCTGCAGCACCTGGTCGCCGGCCAGATGGCCGTAGCTGTCGTTGATCGCCTTGAAGTGGTCGAGATCGAGCGAAAGCAACGAGAGGGGGGCGCCATTGCGTTTGGCCCGGTCAATCTCCGTTTCAACCCGGTCGATGAATTCCCGCCGGTTGGCCGCGCCGGTGAGCGGATCCGTTGCAGCCATATGCTCGAGCTTCTCGTTGGTTCGCTGCAGCTCTTGCAGGGCGCGCTGCGTGCGCGCCATCGCATCTCTCAAGCGCGCAAACAGCTCGTCCTGGCTATAGATCTTCGAGAACGAGCGCGTCGTGTGAAAGGCCTGCACGACACCGAAACTGAGCAGGACGAAGCCGGCGGCAAAGATCGCGTGCGCCAGCCACCACATGTGATTCCACGGCCGGCCGAGAATGAAGGCAACGGACGACAGGGCGAATGACGCCACCGAGATGCCGTAGATCGTCATCAGCGGCGAGCGGATGCGGCGCAGGACGAGCGCGACGACGTTCACAGTGGAGAACAGGAGTGCGCCTCCTTCCATCGAAATGCGCACCCACGGTGCGCCGGCCACCGGAGAGTAGGCAATTCCGGCGACGGCGACATCGATCAGCACGAACAGCGCGATCCACGTCGTCCAGACGCGGCGATCGGTGCGTCTTGTTTCGCTGTCGGCCGGGCGGCTGTATGCGAGCTGCCCGACAAAAATGAGCGTCGACATGGTCAGGCGGGAAGCCGGCCCGTACAGCAGGAACAGCCAGATATTGTGGTGCGCCATGCCGGTGAAGGCGCCATGCAGCGCATAGACGAGGGAAAAACCCAGAAAGCCGAGCGTGAGCCAACGCAGCAGCGGTTCGCCCGACAGGCGATAGCAACGCCAGCAGACATAGGTGACGAACCCACCCTCGGCCGTGGCGACGGCGATCGCCAGTTCGTGAAACGCGTGATTCTCGAATTTCAGCGCCGGATCCTGGAAGAAGTACAGGTAGGCAATCAGATACAGCGGCACCAGCGCGAAGCCGGCCAGCAGAAGCTTGGTATACCACCGGGTGACGCGTTGGATCGTGCCGGTTGGCTCATTGGCGGCAACGCGGATGCTCATTTTCTGCCTCCCGTTTCGTCAGGTGAATCCAGTATAGGTAAGGCGCGGCATCTGGAAAGATTTTCGTGGCGCGGGGTCTCGGGCAGCTTGCGATCGATGGCGCGCAGGCGAGGGCGTGCGTCGGGCATGACCGGCCGCGCGGCGGATCGGCGCCGCGTGCGAATGCGAGCAACCCGCGCCCCGGCGCTCGCCGCCCGCGCGCCAACCGGCGGTATCACGCGGGTTTCACGCGGGCTCCCGACGTGCACCCAATGCGAGTTGTTGAATGTGAGCTTTTACTTATATTCTGGCGTCGTCGGGCGGAAACGGCATGGGGCCTCCGCCGATCACTGCATGAGAGACACCGACGATGACTGGCATGACACACACGATGAAGCTCAATCACCTGAGCTTCCCTTCGGCCGACACGCTGGCGACGGCCCGATTCTTCGAGCGGCACCTGGGCTTCACGATCGCGGCAAGCTGGAAAAAATCCTACATCCTCAAGCGCCCGGGCTTCGACGTGGTGATCGATCACGTCGCCGACGAGATTCCGGCCTGGCCGACGAATTTCCACGTCGGGTTCGAATTGCCGAGCCTCGACGCCGTGCGCGAACTGTTCGAGCGATTCAGGGAAGCGGGCGTCGCGATGGAGACGGACATCTTCAACAACGGGCGCGGCTCGCGTTTCTTCTGCCGCGCGCCGGGTGGCGTGATGTTCGAACTGAACACGCGCGCGGATGCCGCGCCGGAATATCGCGGCACGTTCGACGACTGACGGCCGCGCATGCTTCGCGCCGATTTAGAGTCCAGATGATCAGTTCAACTGTCTACTCGACGAGAAGGCATTTTTCCGTTGCGATTGACACTGCCGTCCCGCGGCCGGTACAGTCCCGTCGCGGGGCGGTGGGTCAAGCACACCCCCGGAGCAGGCAGCGCATGTTCCAGGACTACGGGGCTACCCCGTGGATGAGATCGACTCCCCGATGCGTCGCAAGAGCCGCGATTGCGCGTTGCGCAAGACTGCTCTCGCAGTACCCGGCACGTTGGCTCATCGTCCCGCCCATCCCATTCCCATGCGTTCATCTGTCTACGACACCACGCGCACGATCGCCGAGGCGATGCTGGCCGGGTCGCCGGATCCCGGCGGCGTAACCGCGCGCATGGCGGCCGTGCTCGGCGATTCGCCCGCGTGGTTGCACGACGTCGCGCGCGTCGCGATCGCGCACCTCGGCGAACGCTGGGCAAGCGTCGAGCCCGGCGACCTGGCTCGGCTCGTCGCCGAAGCGCCGGGATTCGTCAGCGCATGGCGCAGCGACAACCCGCCCGCCATCCGCCGCATCATGCTGCGGCCCGCCGTGCAGCGCCCATTGCCGCCCGCGCTCGGTGCGCTCGACCTGCCGCAGTGGCCGACGCCCGGCGAGCTCGCCGGCTGGCTCGGCCTTGGCGTGCCCGAGCTCGAATGGCTGGCGGACCGGCGGCGCGTTGCCGCGCGCGCCGGCGATACGCCGCTGCATCACTACACGTACCGCGCGTTCGACAAGCGCAGCGGCGGATGCCGCCTGATCGAGATTCCGAAGGGGCGTTTGCGCGAAGCGCAACGCGGCATCCTGCACGGGCTGCTCGATCGCGTGCCGCCACACGATGCCGCGCACGGCTTTCGCAAGGGGCGAGGCATCGTGTCGTTCGCCGCGCCGCATGCGGATCGCGACGTCGTGATCCGGTTCGACGTGGCCGACTTCTTTGCGTCGGTCAGCGCGCCGAAAATCCATGCGCTGTTCGATACGCTCGGTTATCCGGCCGAAGTCGTCAGAACCCTGACCGCGCTGTGCACCAACCGTGTGCCGTCGGCGCGGCTGCTTGCGCCCGACCTGCGCGACCGGCTCGACTGGCCCGCCCGTCAGCGCTATCGCAACCGGCACCTGCCGCAGGGCGCGCCGACCTCGCCCGCGCTGGCGAACCTGTGCGCGTTCCGGCTCGACGCGCGGCTTGCCGCGCTCGCGCGGTCGCTCGACGCGACCTACACGCGCTATGCGGACGATCTCGCATTCTCGGGCGGCGCCGTGCTGATGCGCGCGGCGCAATGGCTGACGATCCAGGTTGCCGCGATCGCACTCGAGGAAGGCTTCGCGCTGCAGTTGCGCAAGACCAGGGTGATGCGGCGCGGCGTGCGCCAGCAGCTTGCGGGCGTGGTCGTCAACCGCCACCCGAATCTGGCGCGCGACGAATTCGACACGCTGAAGGCGATGCTGACCAACTGCGCGCGGCACGGGCCCGTGTCGCAGAACCGCGACGCGCATCCGGATTTCCATGGCTATCTCGCCGGGCGCGTCGCGCACGCGACGATGCTGAACGCCGCACGCGGGCTCAAGCTGCAGGCGATTTTCGAGCGGATCGCGTGGGATACGGACGACATCGACACCTGAAGCCGTCCGCCGAGCACCTTGCGAGCACCTACCAGAAATGGTAGTTTTTCCGCCGCAAAGGGTCGATGTAGTCTTCGCAACTACCGAATGCGGCTGCGCAGCAAAGCCGCACCACTCATACGCATGGGGCGTTCCGTCCGGCGCGATGGCTGGCTGGGCGGATGGTCTCGTCCGGCACCGCCACAGGACCCTCCCCGGCAAGCGATCGAGGCGGAATTGACGGCACTGCTCGAACGGTATTCGAACGCGACGATGAACGGCCGGCACGCGGCCGCGCGCAACGCCCCTTTATCCGTGCGCGGCACCGCCGACGCACCGACGAAGCCGGACGGGGAGATCGCATGACCGCCGCCCGTTTCCCCGCGGATCTCGATGCCGCCGCCGGCACGCCCGACGAGCGCCCCGACGCGCACGCGTCCGACGCGACGCTGGCGTGGTTCGGCGCCGACCAGGGCGGCTTCGCTTGGCTGGAGCGGTTGATCGCGGAACACCCGGCCGCGTTCTTCGCGAGCGAGCACTTCGGCGCGGGCACCTCACCCGCCGACGCCGAAGCCCTGTTCTCCACGGTCGAGTTCCCGGACACGCCGGCCGCGCCCGACGCCCACGCCGCGCATCTCTTCGACGCGGTGTTCAGCCGCGTCACGCCCGTCGCGTCGCCGACCTTCGTCGGGCACATGACGTCGTCGCTGCCGTCGTTCGTGCCGTCGCTCGCCAAGATCCTGGCCGCGCTGAACCAGAACGTCGTCAAGCAGGAAACGTCCGCCGCGATGACCGCGCTCGAGCGCCAGGTGATCGGGATGCTGCACAAGCTGGTGTTCGACGCCGACGCCGCGTTCTACCGCCAATGGCTGCACAGCGGCGACCACGCGCTCGGCGCGTTCTGCTCGGGCGGCACGGTCGCCAATCTCACCGCGCTCTGGGCCAGCCGCAACAACCTGCTCCGCGCCCGGGACGGCTTCGCCGGCGTCAACCGGGCAGGGCTCGCGCAGGCGCTGCGTCACTACGGCTACGATGGCCTCGCCATCCTCGTGTCGGAGCGCGGCCACTATTCGCTGCGCAAGGCGGCGGACGTGCTCGGCATCGGCCAGGACAACCTGATCCCCGTGCCGGTGGACGCGGACCACCGGATCCGTGTCGATGCGCTGCGCGCGTCCGTGCACGACCTGCAGCGCCGCAACGTCCGTCCGATGGCGATCGTCGGCATCGCGGGCACCACCGAGACGGGGGCCGTCGATCCGCTCGACCAGCTCGCCGACGTCGCGCGCGAGGCGGACTGTCATTTCCACGTCGACGCGGCCTGGGGCGGCGCAAGCCTGATGTCGGCGCGCCAGCGTCACCGGTTCGCGGGCATCGAGCGGGCCGACTCGGTCGTCATCGACGCGCACAAGCAGCTTTACGTGCCGATGGGCGCGGGCATGGTGCTGTTCCGGGCGCCGACGTGGACGGCCGAGATCAGCCAGCACGCGAACTACGTCGTGCGCAAGAATTCGAAGGACCTCGGCCGGCACACGCTCGAAGGATCGCGCAGCTCGGCATCGGCGATGCTGTATGCGAACCTGCATCTGCTCGGGCGCAGCGGATACGCGCACCTGATCGATCTCAGTATCGACAACGCCCGGTATTTCGCGGCGCTGATCGAGCGGCAGCCGGACTTCGAGCTCGTCAGCGCGCCGCAGCTGTGCATCCTGACCTACCGCTACATGCCGGAGGCCGTGCGGCGCGCGCTGACGGACGGCCCGGCGTCGCTGCGGCCCGCGCTTCACGAGGCACTCGATGCGCTGACGGTCCACATCCAGGAAACGCAGCGCGATGCGGGCCGCTCATTCGTGTCGCGAACCCGCCTGGCGTCGCCGCGGTGGCAGGGGCAGTCGATCGCCGTGTTTCGCGCGGTGCTGGCCAACCCGATGACGACACGCGCGATGCTCGACGACATCCTGGTCGAGCAGCGCGCGCTGGCGCAGGCGAGCCCGCATGTGCAGGCACTGATGTCGCTCGCGGGCCGTTGGAGCGGCTGACGCCGACGGGTTATCGCGATTACGGGAAAACCCGCAGCGATCGCCGCGAATCCGGTCCGGGGTTAACGGCTGTTCATATTCCACCCGGTTGCGACTGATTTATTCACTAACGAATCGAAACGAATTCCAATGAAAAATAACGTCACATTGGTGATTGAAATTAACGGCCCGACCGTTGCCGATTTCGCCAAAAATGAAAGCCTTTATTCATTTGCGTCATAAAGAATTCACAAGCATGAGCGGCGAATCAAACGCCGCTTCTTGACAAAAATCGACTGCCGATCTTTACTCTTCGTGTGGTTTATTGCTGCCTCGATGCGGCTATCGACACGTATATACTCTGTCGATTCATTTCAATGTCATGGATTCAATGTCATAAATACGGGGATTCAGACTTTCACGTTTGACTCTTGACGAGGACAATCCGGCACCAGATCCGGAGTCGATCGTCCGGCATGCATCAATTCAATCCGAATAAAGCCTGGAACAGGACATGAAGAACGAGTTGAGGTCGGCAGTCGTTTCAATCGGGGACAAGGGGCGGGGAATCGAAGGCACGTCGGGTGCGCAGGCGCCGCGCAGATGAGCGGCGCCTCGGCCCCGATGACTGACGCGCACCACCGGCTCGTCGCACTCAACACCCGCTTGCGGGCAACCGCCGGCGTGCATGGCGTCCATCTCGTCGAGCGCCACGCCAACGGGCGCGCCACGGTCGTCGCCTACGTGGCGGGCGGCGAGCGGGCGGCGCTCGAGGCCGTGCTCGCCGACCATCGCGGCGCGGCGCTCGTGCGGATCGACGCGCTGCCGCTCGACGCCGTTGGCGCGGTCGACGAGCAGGCGCTGGAAACGTTGCCGGCCTGGCCCGCGCAGGCCGCCGCGCCGGATGCGGCGGGCGTGCCGGTGCATCGGCCGACCGTGCGCCGGCACGATCACCTGCATCTGGCCGATCTGCTGCCGGGCCGTCCGCTCCTCTCGCCCCATGCGCTGCCCGACCCGCAACCCGCCGCGCGCAGCGCCGATCGGGCAACGAACGATGCGCGGCCGTCCCTCCATCGCACCGAGCCAGCGGCGCCGGACGCGCGCGTGAGCCCCGATCTCGGTGCCGCGCTGCGCCGCGCGGCCGCCATGCCGGGGGCCGGCTTCGTCCACGTCGCCGCCGACATGTCCGAAACGCGCATCGGTTACGACGCACTCCATCGACACGCGCTGCAGGTGCTGGGCGGCTTGCGCGAGCAGGGCGTGCAGCCCGGCGAAGTCGTGATCGTCGACGCATCGGATGTGCGCAGCCTGCTGCCGGTGTTCTGGGCCTGCGTGCTCGGCGGCATCGTGGCCGCACCGTTCGCGCTGAGCGCCGCGGCGTCCGGCGGCGCGCACGTGAAGCGCCTGCGCGACTCGTGGGAAGTGCTCGGGCGGCCGCGCGTGATCGCCGACCCGGCCGTGATGCGCATGCTGGCGGACACGGTCGGCGCCGAACTGCGGGACATGCCGATGCTCGACGCGCACACGCTGCCGGCGTCCCGGCCGGCCGACCCCGAGGCGGTGCCGCCGGTCGATCCGGCGAGCGTGGCGCTCGTGCTCCTGACCTCGGGCAGCACGGGCATGCCCAAGGGCGTGATGCTGACCCGCGCGAACATCGCCGCGATGATCACGGGCGTGCGGGACTACCTGCAATTGCGCGCCGGCGACACGTCGCTCAACTGGATGCCGCTCGATCACGTCGGCGCGCTGGTCTACCTGTCCGTGCAGCCGCTCGTGCTCGGCATGAACCAGGTCCACGTGGATACCGCGACGATCCTCGCGGCGCCGAACCGTTGGCTGGATCTGGTTCACGCACACCGCGTCGTGTTCGTGTGGGCGCCGAACTTTGCGTTCGACCTGCTGTTGCAGGCGGCCGCGCAGCCCGGCGCCGCCGACTGGGATCTCGCCTGCTTGCGCGCGCTCGTGAACGGCGGCGAGGCGGTATCCGGCCACCTGCTGGGCGCCTTCGTCGCGCGCTTCGCGCGCAACGGCCTGTCGGAAAGCGCGATCTGGCCGTCGTTCGGCATGACCGAAACCGCCAGCGGCTTCACCTTCAAGCGCTGGGGCTCGGGCGGCACCGCGGCCGCGAACCTGGGCCGGCCGATCCGCGGCTGCGCCCAGCGCATCGTCGACGACGCGGGCCGCGTGCTCGACGAAGGGCGTGTCGGCCACATCGAGTTCTCGGGCCCGTCGGTGTTTGCCGGCTATTACGGCCGGCCCGACCTGACCGCCGCCGCGATGCACGGCGAATGGTTCCGGTGCGGCGACATGGGCTTCATGCGCGACGGCGACCTGTTCGTCGTCGGCCGCAGCAAGGAAATGATCATCGTCAACGGCGTCAATTTCTATAACGCCGAAATCGAAGAGGCGATCGCCCAGGTCGACGGCGTCGAGCGGGCCGGCGTCGCCGCCATCGGCGTGCGCGCGCCCGACGCGCATACCGACCGGCTCGCGGTGTTTTTCCATGCGCCCGGCGCGGTCGGCGACGACGCGCTGAAGCAGGCCATGCTCGCGATCCGGACCCGCCTCGTGAAGGACATCGCGCTCGCGCCCGACTATTTCATCGCGGTGGCGCCGGAGCAGTTGCCGCGAACGTCGTCGGGCAAGATCCAGCGCGTCGATCTGAAACGGCAGGTCGAGGCCGGCCGGTTCGACGCCGACATCAAGCGCGCGGCCCGCCTGATCGGCGGCGTCGACACGATTCCTTCCTGGTTCGCCGAGCCGATCTGGCGGCCGTGCGTCGGCCAACCGGACAGCCGGGCGGCGCAGGCGTCGATCGCCGTGCTCGGCGCGAACGCCGCCACGCTGCAGGCGTTGCGGGCCGCGTGGCCGCACGCGCGCTGGATGCCGTCCGACGCGACCGACGGGCCCACGTTCGCCGCATTCCTGCGCGCGTGCGGGGCGCAAGGCACGATGCCGGACACGGTGCTCGCGACGGGCGACCGGGCGGAGGTCCGCTCGGCGCTGTCGATCACGCAGGTATTCGCGACGCTCGACGGCGCGAAGCCGTCCACGCTCGTGCTGTGCGGCGGCCCGGCCGAATCCGCCGAGGCACGCGCGATGTCGATGGCCTTCCTGCGCGCGGCCGCACTCGAGCTGCCGTTCCTGCAATGCGTGTACATCGACCTGGGCGAAGAAGACGCTTCGCTGCATGCGCGCGACGTCTGCACCGAACTGCAACTCGAGCGCACGGAGGCGGAAGTCCTTTATCGCGACGGCCGGCGTCATGCGAGACGGTTCCGGACGACGCCGCTGCCCGCGCCATCGCCCGCGCCGGGCATCCGGCCGGGCGGCATCCACCTGCTGAGCGGCGGCCTGGGCGGCATCGGCGTATTGCTCGCGCGGCACTTGCTGTCGGTCCATCAGGCTCGCGTGCTGATCGTCGGGCGCACGCCCGAAGCGGCGCTGCCCGTGGACCGCGCGCAGGCCCTCGCGTCGCTCGCGCAGTCCGGCGACGTGCGCGGTAACGTGCAATACGCGTGCGCGGACGTCGCCGATCCCGCCGCATTGCGCGCCGCGATCGACGGCGCGCTCGCGCACTGGGGCGGCAAGCTCGACGGCGTGTGGCAGCTGGCCGGGGAGGGCACGCCCGCGCCGCTGCAGTCGGAAACCCCGGAAACCTTCGAGCGCAAGCTTCGCGCGAAGGTGGCCGGCACCCGCGCGCTGCATCGGCTGGTCGAGGCGGACCCGGACGCCGCGTTCGTCGTGTTCGGCTCGGTTGCCGGCATGGTGGGCGGCAACCAGGTGGCGGCCTATGCGGCGGCGAATGCCTGGCAACAGGCGTTCGTCCGGCGGCTCGCGGATAGCGGACACCGCCATTGCCGCTACCTCGGCTTCTCGTCGTGGCGCGACACCGGGATGAGCCGCGGCACGACGAGCCCCGCGCTGCTCGAGTCGGCCGGCTATTTCCCGATCGATCCCGCCCACGGCCTGCAGAGCATCGAGGCGGCGCTGCATGCCGAATGCCCGGTGCTGGCCGTCGGCCTCGATCTTCGCCATCCGCGCCATGCGCGCCACCAGGAAGGGGGCGCGCGGGCCGCCGACGAGCTGGTGCTCGTGCGCGCAGGCGAACCAGCCGCCCCGACGCACGCGAGCCTGGACGACGCGCTGGGCCGCCCCGGCACGGTTCCGGTCGTGCGGGTCGACGCGCTGCCGCTCGACGGCAGCGGCGCCGTCGAGCGCGCGCAATTGCTCCGCCTCGCGACCGGCGCGCAGCAGCGCGTGGCCGCGCGTACGGCGTTCGAGCGCTTCATTGCGCAGATCTGGGGCGACGTGCTGAGCCTGAATGCCGTCGAATGCGGTGTGCATGACGATTTCTTCGCGCTCGGCGGCGATTCGCTGCGCGCGGCGCGGGCGTGCGCGCGGATCCGCGAGGTGTTCGGGCTCGACGCGTCGATGGCCGACCTGCTCGCGTACCCGACGCTCGCACAGTTCTGCGAACGGGTGAGCGCGTTCGAGCGCACCCCCGGCATCACGGAAGCGGCCGCCCGCCGCCTGTTCGAGATCGCGAAGATGACCCCGGAACAGAAAGCCTCGCTGCGCGCGAAACAGTCCACGCAAGGAAAATCGTCATGAGCCGACACGACGCGTCCGACCTCGATCAGGCGCTGCTCGCCCAGCTGCTGGCGGAAGACGGTTTCGATCCGGCGCCGGAGGCCGACCCGGCGCGGCTGCGCGCCGACGGCGAGCCCGTGCCCGCGACGCCGGGCCAGGTGCGTCTCTGGACCGTCGAACACCTCGGCGGGGCGGTCGGCGAGTTCAACCTCGGCCTGGCGATCCGCTTCAACGTCGCGCTCGACACGTCGCGGATGGCGCGCGCGCTGCAGCAGCTCGTGCGCCGCCACGAAAGCCTGCGCGCGCGTTTTTCCGAGTCCGGCGGCGAAGTGCGCCTGCAGTTCGATGCGCCCGATGCCATCGCACTGGCCTGCCACGACATCGGCGCCGCGGATCTGGCGCAGGCGATGCGCGCCGTGGCATCCCGGCCGTTCGACCTCGCGCGCGGCGGCCTGATGCGCGCCGACCTGTTCCGGCCCGCCGACTCGCCGCCGGTCCTGCTGCTGAGTTTTCATCACGGCATCGTCGACCTGTGGTCGGCCGCGATCGTCCTGCAGGACCTGACCGCGCTGTATGCGCGGGAGCAGGACGACAGCGTGCCGCGCCTGCCGCCCGCCGTGCAGTTCGGCGACTATGCGGCCGGGCTGCGGGCCAGCGCGGCGCAGGACGGCCAGGCGGACTTGCGCGAATACTGGGCGCGACGTCTCGCGCACCTGCCGACCGTACTCGATTTGCCGCTGTCCGCTTCGCGCGAGCACGCGGGCCCGCTTGGCGAAGTGCCGGCGGCGCATCGCTGCGTGCGCATTCCGCTCGGCTTCGATCGCACGCTCACGGCGGCCATCCAGCGCGTCGCCGTCGCGTTCCGGACCACGCCGTTCGCCGTGGTGATGACCGCGCTCAACGCGGTGCTCGCGCGCTATGCGGGCACCGACGACGTCGCGATCGGCGCGCCGGTCTCGAATCGCCATCGCGCGCAGACCGCCGATATCGTCGGCTTCGTCGCCGATACGCTGGTGCTGCGCACCGACCTCGCCGGCGATCCGCCGTTCGCGGTGCTGCTGGAGCGGGTCCGCGACGCGCTCGTCGAGGATTTCCGCCATCAGGACCTGCCGTTCGACGAAGTCGTGAAGGCGGTCAACCCCGAGCGGCGCAAGGACGTGTCGCCGCTGTTCCAGGTCCTGTTCGTGTTCCAGACGATGGCGCCGCTGCGCGCGGCGGCCGGCCGCGTCCAGGCGAGCGCCGAGCCGCTGCCGATGCCGACGGCGCGCGCCGATCTGGTGGTGGAGCTGTATCAGGCGGAGCAGGGGATCGCCGGCGGCCTCGAATATCGCGAAGGCCTGATCGATCCGGGCGTCGCGCGCGGTATCGCCGACGCGCTTCCGATCCTGCTGTCGGCCGCGCTGGGCCAGCCCGATCTGCCGTTGTCGCTGCTGCCGTTGCAGGCGCCCGACACGGGGCGGGCGTTGCTCGCGTCGTTCAATCCGCCGCAGCCGGCGACGGCCGAGCCGCCCGCGACCCTCGCGACGCTGTTCATGCAGCGCGCGCGGCAAACGCCCGATGCCGTCGCGCTGATCGACGGCGAGCGCACGGTGTCGTGCGCGGAACTCGACCGGTCGAGCGCGGCGCTGGCGGCCAGGCTGGCCGCACTGGGCGTGACGACGGAAACGCCGGTCGCGATCTGCCTGCCGCGCTCCGTCGAGCTGGCCGTCTCGATCCTCGCCGTGCTGCGCGCGGGCGGCGCGTTCCTGTTGCTGGACCCGCAAGCGCCGGCCGAGCGGCAGTCGTTCATGCTGCAAGACAGCGCCGCGCCGGTATTGATCGCGAACGACGCGCCGTCCTGGCTGCCGTCCGAGGCACCGCCGGCGCTCGTGATCGCCGGGCAGCCGTTGCCGGACGCACCGGCGCCGCGGATCGACGGCGACCCGCAACAGCTTGCCTACATCTGCTACACGTCCGGTTCGAGCGGCCCGCCGAAAGCCGTGATGGGCCTGCACCGCGGCGCGGTCAACCGGGTCCGCTGGATGGCAGAACGCTACCCGTTCGAGCCGTCCGACGTCTGCTGCCTGAAGACGACGCCGACCTTCGTCGACTTCGTCTGGGAATTCTTCGGGCCGCTGCTGGCCGGCGTGCCGTCGGTCATCGTGCCGCCGGCGGACGTGCTCGATCCGGCCGCGTTCGCGCGCACGCTCGAGCGGCACCGGGTGACGCGCGTCGTGCTGGTGCCGTCGCTGCTGAAATCGCTGCTCGACCACGTCGACGGCCTCGATCGCGCGCTGCGTGCGCTGCGGCACTGCACGACGAGCGGCGAGGCCTTGCCCGTCGCGCTGGCGCGGCGCTTTCTCGCGCTGCTGCCGGATTGCCGGCTGCTCAACCTGTATGGGTCGTCCGAGACGTCCGCCGACGCGAGCTTCCACGACGTCACTGCCGCCGACGCGCATCCGGTGCCGATCGGCCGGCCGATTCCCGGCAACCTGATCGCCGTCGTCGATCGCGCCGGGCACCCGCTGCCGGTCGGCGTCGCCGGGGAAATCGTGGTCGGCGGGGCCGGTGTCGCGCGCGGCTACTGGCGCCGCGACGACGTCACCGCCGAGCGCTTCGCGCCGATCCCGGCGTTCGCCGGCGAACGGGGCTTCCGCACCCGCGACCTCGGGCGCTGGCGCGCCGACGGCACGCTCGATTACCTGGGCCGGCTCGACTGGCAAGTGAAGATTCGCGGCATGCGCGTCGATCCCGGCGAAGTGCGCGCCGCGCTCGCGCTGCACGCCGAGGTGCGCGACGCGGTCGTCGTCGCCCGCCAGCACGACGACGGCGACATGCGGCTGATCGCGTATGTCGTGGCGCCGGGCGGCGTGCAGGAACTGGCATTGCGCAAGTGGATGGCGGCGAAACTGCCCGCCGCGATGCAGCCCGCCGCCTACGTGTTTCTGGACCAATTGCCGCTGAACGCGAACGGCAAGGTCGACCATCACGCGCTGCCCGCGTTCGATGCATCCGCCGCCGTGCGCGACGCGATCGACGCGGCGCCGCTGACGACCGAGGAATCCCTGCTCGCGGACATCTGGCAGCGGGTGCTCGGCGTGCGGCCCGACGGGCCGCATGCGCAATTCTTCATGCTGGGCGGCCATTCGCTCGCCGCCGTGCGGCTCGCGATGGCGGTCGAAGCGAGTCTCGGCGTGCGGCTGCCGGTCACGGCGGTGTTCGACGCGCCGACCTTGCGCGAGTTCGCCGCGGCCATCCGCGACGCGCAGCCGGTCGAGCGCCTGCCCGACGTCGTGCCGACCGGCTTGCTTGCCGCGCGCGCATCGGTCAATCAGGAACGCGTCTGGCTCATCGAGCAGAACGAGTCGCTGCGGGGCGCGTACAACGAGCACGTGATCCACCGGCTGCGCGGCGCGCTCGACGCGGCGCGTCTCGAACAGGCGCTCGCCGCGGTCGTGATGCGCCACGGTGCGCTGCGCACGCGGCTCGTACCGCGCGACGGCGCACTGTGGCAGATCGTCGATTCGGACGCGCACTGGGTGCTGCGCCGCATGAGCGTGCGCGGCGTGCCGGACGCCGACGCGCGCGCGCGGGCGTTCATTCGCGACGAAGCGTGGCGCCCGTTCCGGCTGGATCGGGAATGGCCGCTGCGCGCGAGCCTGATCGAAGTCGGCGAGAACGACTGGCTGCTCGCGCTGGTGCTCCATCACTCGGCCTGCGACGGATGGTCGGGCGGCGTGATCGTCGATGACATGTGCCGCGCATACGCGGGCGAGACGTTCGCCGATCAGCCCGCGCCGGTCCAGCACATCGATGTCGCCGAATGGCAGCAAGCGTGCGCGCACGACGGACGCTACGCGCCCCAGCTCGCGTGGTGGCGCGACACGTTGCGGGGCGCGCCGGCCGCGCTCGGACTGGCGCTGGATCGCACGCCGGCACAGCGCGACTATCGCCTGCGGCAGGTGGACGTGACGCTCGATCGCGCCCGCGTCGAGCAACTGCGGCGCACCGCGACGGACACCCGGACGACGGTGTTCACGCTGCTCCTCGGCCTGTGGGCGACGGTGCTGGCGCGCTTCGGCCACGACCGGGAGGTCGTGATCGGCATTCCGGTCTCCGGGCGCAACCAGCCGGCCCTCACCGGCGTGGTCGGGTTCCTGAGCAATACGATTCCGTTGCGGGTCGAGTGCGACGGCGAAGCGGCGCTTGCCCCGTTCGCCCAGGGGCTGCAGCGGCGCGTGCTGGACGCGATGCTGCATCAGGATCCGCCGTTTACGCAGATTCTCGACGCGGCGCAGGTGGAGCGCGTGCGCGATCGCAATCCGCTCGTGCAGGCGATGTTCGTGCTGTCCGACGTGCGCCCGTGGGCGCTGAAGCTCGACGACGTGGCCGCGACGTTCGTGCGCGAGCCGGGCGCCGTCGCGCGCGCGGACATCTCGCTCGTGCTGCGCCAGCACGACACCGGCATCGAAGGCGCGATCGAATTTGCCGGCGACGTGATGTCCGACGCGCTGGCGTCACGCATCGCGGCCGGCTTCATGCGCGTGATCGAGGCCGCGCTCGATCGGCCGGAGCAGCCGCTCGCCGCGCATTCGCTGCTGGGCGACGACGAACGTGCGGCGCTGCTGCATCTGTCGCGGCAGGCGCCGCGACCGGTCGCCGCCGACGCGCCGGTTCGCCTGCACGACCTGCTGCTGCGCAGTGCGCATCGGTCTCCCGAAGCGGTCGCGGCGAGCACGCCGCACGCGAGCATCCGCTACCGCGAGCTCGCGCGGCGCGCGACCGCTTTCGCGGGTCGCCTGCACGAGGCGGGCGTCGCGCCGGGCAGCCGTGTCGCGCTGATCGCCGAACGGTCGATCGAGCGGCTCGTCGCGTTGATGGGCATATCGATGGCCGGCGGCGTACTGATTCCGGTCGACCCCGCGTACCCGGCGGCCAGCGTCGACAGCATGCTCGACGACGCGCAGGTCGCCGCGGTCGTCACGGACACGGCCGTGCGCCGCGCCGGCGTCGTCGTGCTGCCGATGCCGGCGCCGCTGGCCGAACCGGACGACGCCGCGGCCCGCGAGGCCGCATTCGGGATCACGCTGCCGCAAGCGGGCGAGGTGGCCTGCATCATCTTCACGTCGGGGTCGACCGGCCGGCCCAAGGGCGTCGAGGTCACGCACCGCGCGCTGTGCCGGCTCGCCGGCGCGGCATGCGAGACGTTCGCGATCGAACCGGAGAGCCGCATCCTGCAGCTTGCCGCGTTCGGCTTCGACGTCGCGATCTCCGACGTGGCCTTCGCGATGGCCGCCGGCGCATGTCTGTGTCTCGCGCCGGGCGAAGACCTGCTGCCCGGGACGCCGCTCGTCAATACGCTGCGCGCACTGCGGATCACGCATCTGCAGATCCCGGCGTCGCTCCTGGCGGCCACGCCCGCAGCGTCCTTGCCGGATCTCGACACCCTCGTGGTGGGCGGCGAGCGCTGCCTGCCCGAGATTGCGCGCGCATGGGCGAGCGAGCACCGGCTGTTCGTGGCCTACGGCCCGACCGAGGCCACCGTGACCGTGACGGCCGGCCGCCATGCGCCGGACGTGCCGCTCGGCATCGGCCGCCCGGTCGGCGACGCCGAGCTTCACGTGATCGACGCGCGGGGCGAGCCGGTGCCGATCGGCGTGCCGGGAGAGCTGCACATCGGCGGGCCGGTGGTCAGCCCCGGCTACGTGAACCGGCCGGAACTGACCGCCGAGCGTTTCGTCGCCGACCGGTTCTCGGCGGCGCCCGGCGCGCGGCTGTACCGGACCGGCGATCTCGCGCGCTGGCGCGACGACGGCACGCTGGAGTTTCTCGGGCGCATGGACCGCCAGCTCAAGCTGCGCGGCTTTCGCATCGAGCCGGGCGAGGTCGAGGCCGCGCTGCTGGCGCAGCAGGGCGTCGAGCAGGCGTTCGTGACGCTGCATGGCGACGCGCCCGATCGCAGGCAGCTCGTTGCCTACGTGGTGTGCGCCGATCCCGCGCTGGACCCGGTCGCGCTGCGCCAGCGCCTGCGCGACCGGCTGCCCGCGCACATGGTGCCGACCACGCTGGTGCGCATCGGCGAGATGCCGCTGACCGCGCACGGCAAGATCGACGTGAAGCGGCTGCCCGCGCCGGACGCGCAACCCGCTTCGCCCGCCCGCGAGGCAACGGGCGGCGGGTTGCTCGACGACGACGAGCGCCGCGTCGGCGCGTTGTGGCGGCAGGTGCTGAACCGCTCCGACGTCGACCCGGGCACCAACTTCTTCGACGCAGGCGGCCATTCGCTGCTGATCGTCAAGCTGCACGACCTGCTGGCCGCCGAATTCGCCGAAGCCGGCGGCCCGCTGCCGATCAGCGACCTGTTCCGCTTTCCGACCATCCGCAGTTTCGCGGCCTATCTGAAGGCACGGCGCGGCACGGCCGAACCGGCGACGGCGCGCGTGCCGGCCGACACGCCGCCGACGGCGCCGGTCGACGCACCGATCGCGGTGATCGGCATGGCGTGCCGGTTCCCGGGCGCCCCCGATCTGCAGGCGTACTGGCAGATGCTGCTCGCGGGCCGCGAAGGCATCAGCCGCACCGACGGCGACGCGCCCGGCGCGACGGACGCCGCGCCACGCTCGGCCTTCGTCGCGGCTGGCGGCGTCGTCGATCAGGCGGACTGCTTCGACGCCGAATTCTTCGGCCTGAGCCCGCGCGACGCGCTCACGCTCGATCCGCAGCATCGCGTGGCGCTCGAGTGCGCGTGGCACGCGCTCGAGCATGCCGGCTACGTGCCGGCCGCCGCGCCGCACGACTCGGTGGGCGTGTTTCTCGGCGTCGGCATCAATACGTATCTGCACGACGTGCTGTTTCCGGACGGCGCGCTGCCCGAAGGCGCCGACGGCTACCACGCGCTGACCGGCAACGACAAGGATTTCGCGGCGACCCGCATTGCCTACCATCTCAACCTGAAGGGGCCGGCGCTGGCCGTGCAGACCGCGTGCTCGTCGTCGCTCGTCGCGGTGGACATGGCGTGCCGCGCGCTCGCGAGCGGCGCGGCACGCATGGCGCTGGCCGGGGGCGTGTCGATCAGCTTTCCGCAGGGCGGCGGCTATCGCCACGAGCCCGGCATGATCCTGTCGCCGGACGGCCGCTGCCGGGCGTTCTCGCACGACGCGAAAGGCACCGTGCCGGGCGCCGGGGTAGGGATGGTGCTGCTCAAGCCGCTCTCGGCCGCGCTCGCGGACGGCGACAACGTGCTGGCCGTGATTCGCGGCACCGCCGTCAACAACGACGGCGCGGTGAAGGCCGGCTACGCGGCGCCGGGCGTCGACGGCCAGGCGGCGGTGATCGCCGCCGCGCTGCACGCCGCGCACGTGCGGCCCGACGAGATCGACTACGTCGAGGCGCACGGCACCGGCACGGAGCTGGGCGACCCGATCGAGGTCGCCGCGCTCACGCGGGTGTTCGCGGGGCGCGAGGCGCCGCTCCTGCTCGGCTCGGTGAAAAGCAATATCGGCCACGCCGACTCGGCGGCCGGCGTCGCCGGCCTGATCAAGACGGTGCTCGCGCTGCATCACCGCGAGCTGCCGCCGAGCCTGCATTTTTCCGCGCCGAACCCGCACATCGATTTCGCGTCGGCCAGGATCGAAGTCGTCGCGCAGCGCCGGCCCTGGCCGTCCGATCGCGTGCGGCGGGCGGGGGTGAGCGCGTTCGGCATCGGCGGCACCAACGTCCATGCGGTGCTCGAGGAACCGCCCCGGCTGGCGCAGGCACCGGCGCAGGCCGACGCTTCGCCGCAGGTGCTGGTCGTGTCCGCGCGCTCGGAAGACAGCCTGGCCAGCGCGGTGACGGCGCTCGCCGATGCGCTTGACCCCGAGCTCGCGCCGGCTTCGCTCGATCTGCGGGACGTGGCGTACACGCTGCAGAACGGCCGCGCCGCGTTCGCCCATCGGGCGGCCGTGGTCGCCGGCACGCGCGAGCAGGCCGTCGCGGCGCTGCGCGGGCTCGCGCAGCAGGGCGCGGCGCCGCGGGCCGAGCGCGGCGAGCAGGCCACCGCGTTCCTGTTCCCCGGCCAGGGCAGCCAGTATCCGGGCATGGGCCGGGCGCTGTACGGCGCCGACGACGTCTATCGCTTCTGGTTCGACCGCTGCGCGGCCGCGCTGCTGCCGCATCTCGGCCAGGACTTGCGCACGCTGCTCCATGGCGCGCCCGGCGCGGCGGCGGACGGCGATGCGCTGAAGCAGACCGCGCTCGCGCAGCCCGCGCTGTTCTCGGTCATGTACGCGCTCGCGCAAAGTGCGCTCGCGCGCGGCATCGAACCGGCCGCGATGCTCGGGCACAGTCTCGGCGAATACGTCGCCGCGTGCCTCGCGGGCGTCTTCGAGCTGGAGGCCGCGCTGGCGCTCGTCGCCACGCGCGGCCGCCTGATGCAGGCGTTGCCGGGCGGCACGATGCTGGCCGTCCAGATCGGCGAGGAAGCAGCGCACGCGCTGCTGCGCGAGCGCCCCGGCTGCGAACTGAGCCTGGCCGCCGTCAATGGCGCCGACCAGTGCGTATTCGCGGGACCGACGCCGGCCATCGCCGCACTGCAGGCGCACCTGCAGGCCGGCAACCGGGTGGCGGTGCGGCTCGAAACGTCGCATGCGTTCCATTCGTTGTCGATGGACGCGATGCGCGACGACTTCCTCGCCGCGTTTGCCGGCCTGACGCTGAAGGCGCCCACCCGGCGTTTCGTGTCGAACGTCACCGGCACCTGGATCACCGATGCCGAAGCGACCGATCCGGCCTACTGGGCGCGCCATCTGCGCGAAGCGGTGCGGTTCGCCGACGGGCTCGACACGTTGCGCGAGGCCGGTGTCGGCGTGCTGCTGGAGCTGGGGCCCGGCAACGCGCTGCAAAAACTCGCGCGCGCGGCCGGCTGGGACGCGGCGAACGTGCCGCCGCTGGGGCTCGCGCGCCGCGCCGAGGCGCATGGCCACGCGATGCTCGAGGTGCTCGCGCGGAGCTGGCTCGCGGGGGCGCGCATCGACTGGCGGCGGCACGCGGGGGCCGACGCGCGGCAGCGCCGCAAGGTGGCGCTGCCCGGCTATGCGTTCGCGCGGCGCCGCCATTGGCCCGCCGCGCGCGACGGCGAGCGCGCCGGCACGGGGGCGCGGCTCGACAAGCGCGCCGACCTCGCCGACTGGTTCTATCTGCCGGGCTGGCAGCGCGCGCCGCAGCTCGCGCCGCTGGCCGCCGCTTCGCCGCCGGACACCTGGCTCCTGCTCGGCGCCGAACAGGCGGCCGCCGCCGCGCTCGCGGGCGCGCTGCGCGCGGCCGGCCAGCGCGTGATCGCGGTGGAGGCCGGCGCGCAGTATGCGACGGCGGGCCCCGATCGCTTCGTCGTCGATCCGCGTTCCGCCGACCACTATCGGCGCCTGCTGGCCGATCTGCCGGACGGCGCGCGCGTGCCGTCGCGCATCGTGCACGCGTGGGGCACGGGCGTCGACGCGGACGCCGCGCGCGCGCCGGCGTCGGACCTCGATGCATTTTTCAGCCTGCTGCGCCTGGTGCGTGCGATCGGCGCGCTGGGGATCGTCGCGCCGTTGCGGATCGACATCGTGACGCGCGGCGCGGCGGACGTCACCGGCGCAGAGCGCCTCATGCCGGTGCTCGCGCCGCTGCTGGGCGCGGCGAAGGTCATTCCGCTCGAGTATCCGAACGTCCGCTGCCGGGTGATCGACGTCATCGACGGCGACGATGCCGGCCACGGCATGCGCGCGCTGCTGCAGGAACTGGCGCACGCCCCCGCATCGGGCCCGAAGACCGAGATCGTCGCGCTGCGCGGCCGGCATCGCTGGATCCCACACCTGAGCGCCATGCGTCTCGCGCCGCCCGAGCCCGACGCGGCGCGGCTGCGCACCGGCGGCACCTACCTGGTCACGGGCGCGTTCGGCGCCATGGGCGCGGCTGTCGCACGGGATCTCGCGACGACGTGGCGCGCCCGGCTCGTCCTGCTCGGCCGCCACGTCGACGCATCGCTCGTCGAAACGCTGCAGGCGGCGGGCAGCGACGTGTTCGCCGCCGCCTGCGACGTGGCCGACGCGATCGCGCTGTCGCGTGCGATCGACGCGGCGCAGGCGCGCTTCGGACGCATCGACGGCGTGTTCCACGCGGCCGGCGTCGCGGACCTCGGCGGCGTGATCCAGAACCGCGACGATGCATCGATCGCGGCGGCGATGGCCGCGAAAATCGACGGCACGATCGCGCTCGACGAACTGCTCGCGGCCGACCCGCCCGATTTCATGGTGCTGTTCTCGACGCTCGGCTCGCTGTTCCCGGAATCGAAGTTCGGGCAGGTCGGCTACGCGGCGGCCAACGAGTTCCTCGATCTGTACGCCGTCGAGCGCTCGGCGCGCACCGGCCGGTTCACGCTGGCGATCAACTGGGACGACTGGGCCGACGCGGGGATGACCGTCGCCGCGCACCGCCGCTGGGGCATCGCCGCACCGAGCCGGCAGGTCGCCTTGAGCTCGGGCGAGGGCGTCGCGGCGCTCGCGCGCATGCTCGCCGCGCCGCATGCGCGGGTGGCGGTGTGCGTACGCGACCTGCCGGCGCTGGCGGCCCGGATGGCGCAGGGCCAGTCGCCGCTGGGCGGCCTCGCACCGCTGCACCTGCCGGCAGCCGAGCCGTCGCCGGGCGGGGCGCCGGCCGCCGCCGTCGCGACGGCCGGGCTGACGGCGACGGAAGCGCACCTGAGCGTCGTCTGGCGGCAGATCCTCGGCGTCGACGAGATCGGCAAGGACGACAATTTCTTCGATCTGGGCGGGCATTCGCTGATCGCGATGCGCCTGCTGGCGTTCGTGCGCGAGGCGCTCGGCGTCGAGCTGAACATCGCGGCCGTGTTCGACCATGCGGTGCTGTCGGACCTCGCACGGCATATCGACGGCATCCGCGCACCGGATGGACTGTTAGAGGAGTTCACGCTTTGAGAAGCCTCGCCGACCTGATAGCGGAACTGGCCACCCTCGATGTCGCGTTGACCTTGAGCGGCGACGTCCTGCGCGTGCGCGGCCCGGCCGGCGCGGTGACGCCCGCGCTGCGCGACGAGCTGGCGGCGCGCAAGGCCGAGCTGATCGGGCATTTGCGCACGCAGGCGCCGGCGCTGCGCGGCAGCGACACGCCACGCGCCGAGGCGCCGCTGTCGTTCAATCAGCGCCGGATCTGGTTTCTCGAACGCCTGGACAGCGACAGCAGCGCATTCGTGATGGCGGCCGCGTGGCAGGTGTCGGGCGCGCTCGACGTCGATGCGCTCGATCGCGCGGTGACGGCGCTCGTCGCGCGGCACGAGCTGCTGCGCAGCGTCGTGAGCGACAGCGGCGAAGAGCCGGTGCTGCGGATCCTGCCGCCGCAACCCGTGCACGTGGCGCGGGCGCCGCACGTGACGGACGACGCGGGCGTGGAGGCGCTGCTTGCGCGCGAGGCCCGCACGCCGTTCGATCTGACGGCCGCGCCGCCGTTCCGGATCCGCGTGGCACAGCGCGCCCCCGCGCGTCACGTGCTGACGCTCGCGGTGCATCACATCGCGTCGGACCACTGGTCGATGGGCGTGCTGATCCGGGAGCTCGGCGAGCTGTATTCGGCGGCCGCGACCCACACCGCGCCCACGCTCGGCGCACTGCCGGTCAGCTTCTCCGACTACACCGTGTGGCAGCGCGACGCGTTCGGCGACGCGCAGCTCGCGCCGCATCTGCAGTTCTGGCAGGCGCAGCTGCGCGACGCCGTGACCGATCTCGCGCTGCCGCTGGATCGCGCGCGGCCCGCGGAGCGCGGCGACAACGGCGCGCTTCATCGCTTCGCATTGCCGGCGGCGCTGGCGCAACGCGTCCACGCCTATGCGCTGCGCGCGAACGCGACGCCGTACATGGTGCTGCTCGCGGCCTATGCGCTGGTGCTGTCGCGCTGGTCGGGGCAGGACGAGATCATGGTCGGCTGCCCGGTCGGCAACCGCGACCGGGAAGAAACGCGCGGCCTCGTCGGGTTCTTCATCAGCACGCTGCCGTTGCGGATCGATCTGCGCGGCGACCCCGATTTCGCCGGCATCGTCGCGCGCGTGCGGGCCGCCTGCCTCGCGGCGTTCGCGCACCAGGACGCGCCGTTCGACCGCATCGTCCAGGCGGTGAAGCCCGAGCGCACGCTGAACCGCGCGCCGCTGTTCCAGACGATGTTCGTCCAGCAGCCCGCCGGCAGCCCGGCGCTGTCCCTCGCGGGGCTCGACGTCGAGCCGCTCGCGATGCGCGCCGGCGCGCCCGAACTCGATCTGACCTGCTTCATCGACGGCAGCGAGGCCGGCTACCACGGTGTCGTCGAGTACGACGCCGACCTGTACGACGAAGCCGCCATCGCCGAAGTGTTCCGGCAATTCGCTCACGTCGTCGAAACCGGCGTACGCGCCGCGCCGTCCGGCGTGCCGCTGTCGACGTTCCCGCTGGCGCCGCCTCGACCCGCGCCGGCGCCGTGCGCGCCGTCCGCCGTCGCCGCGCTGCCGGCCCTGATCGCCGCGGTCGCGGCCGCGCATCCGCAGCGCGTGGCGATCGAAAGCGGCGGCCAGCAGATACGTTATGGCGAGCTGACGAGCCGGGTCCACGCGCTCGCCGCGCGCCTCGCACACGCGGGCGCCGCGCGGGGCAGCGTGATCGGCCTCGGCCTGCCGTCGTCGGTCGAGCTGATCGTCGCGATGCTGGCGGTCTGGCAGGTCGGCGCCGCGTATGTCGTGCTGAGCCCGTCGCAGCCGGCCGCGCGACGCGCGCGGATGATCGAGGCCGCCGGCGCAACGCTCGCCGTGACCGCCGCCGGCGACGACGGCGACTGGCCGATCGCGACGCTGGCGCTCGACGATACGGCCGGCCGCGACGCGGTGCCGGCCGCGCCGGCCGCGCGCGGCTGGCCCAGCGCCGATGCGCTCGCCTACGTGTGCTTCACGTCCGGCTCGTCGGGCACGCCCAAGGGCGTCGCCGTCACGCACGGCAATCTGCGCAACCACGCGCGCGCGGTGATGCGCGAATTCGGGCTCGACGGCGACGATCGCGTGCTGCAGTTCGCCGCCCCCGATTTCGACGTGGTGGCCGAGGAGATCTTCCCGACGCTGGCCGCCGGCGCGTGCGTGGTGGTGCGTCCGGCGGGCGCGATCGACAGCCTCGAAGCCTTCACCGAGTTCGCGGCCGACGCGCGCCTGAGCGTGCTCAACCTGCCGGCCGCGTTCTGGCACGAGTGGGTGCGGATGCTCGACCAGGCAGGCCGCGCGCCGCACGCCAGCCTGCGGCTGCTGGTGACGGGCAGCGACCGCGTCTTCACGCACCGGCTCGCGCAATGGCAGCGCCTGTGCCGGCATCCGGTCGGCTTCCGCAGCGGCTACGGCCCGACCGAGGCCACGATCAGCGCCGCGTTCTTCGATCCGGCGCGCGATCCCGTGCCGGCGGCGGCCGAAACCCTGCCGCTCGGCCACGCGATCGACAACGTGCAATTGCGGGTCGTCGATCCCGCGGGGCACGAGGTCCCGGCCGGCGTGATCGGCGAGCTGGTGGTCAGCGGCGCGGGCGTCGCGCAGGGCTATCTCGACCGGACGAACCGGATCGACGCGACGACGGGCTTCCGGCCGCAGGCCGGCGCGCCCGGCGAGCGCTGCTACTGGACGGGCGATCTCGGCCGCACCCGCGCGGACGGCACGCTCGAGTTCCTCGGCCGCAACGATCACCAGATCAAGATTCGCGGCTTCCGCATCGAGCCCGCGGAAATCGAGGCCGCGTTGAGCGCGCATCCGCAGGTGCGCGAGGCGGCGGTGCGGTTGCAACCCGACGCGGGCGGAACGCCGCGGCTGGTCGCCATCGTCGCGGGCGACGTGGACGCCGTCGCGCTGCAGGCGTGGCTGGGCGAGCGCCTGCCGGCCTACATGGTGCCGGGCGCGTTCGCTGTCGTGCCGGCGCTGCCGCGTACCGCGTCCGGCAAAGTCGACCCGCACGCGCTGGCCGCCATCGAAACGTTGCGCCACGAAGCCGCCGACGCGCCAGCCGCCACCGCAGCCGAAGCGGCACTCGCGCGGCTTTTCGCGGACGTGCTCGGCGTGCCGTCGGTCAGCGCGATCGACAATATCTTCGGGCTCGGCATCGACTCGATCCGCAGCCTGCAGATCGTGTCGCGCGCGCGTCAGCTCGGCTGGCGCCTGACGGTTCGCGACGTGTTCCGGTTCCAGACCATCCGCCAGCTCGCGCAGGCCGTCGACGCGCAAACGCCACTGCTTGCCGATGCAACGGCGCCGGCCGAGCAGGAGGAGGGCGACGCGCCGCTGTCGCCGATCCAGGCCTGGTTCTTCGAGCAAATTCACGAGGGTGCGCAGCACTACAACCAGGCGGTCGTGCTGCATGCGCGCCAAGAGATCGACGCCGCCGTGCTCGCGCGCGCGCTCGACGCGGTGGTCGCGCGCCACGAGATGCTGCGCATCCGGGTGCGCGACGGCCGGGTCGACGTCGTCGACCGGCCGGCCGCCGGCATGCTGGCCGTGATCGACGCCGACGCCAGCCTCGACGCAGCGGCGCCAGGCAACGGCGAACACCTGCGCGATCTCGCCTACGCGCTGGCGCAGGAATCGATGCGCGTCGACGAAGGACGGGTCGTGCAGGCGGTGCTGGTGCGCCCGGGCGGCCGGCTGATGATCGCCGTGCATCACCTCGCCGTCGACACGTACTCGTGGTCGATCCTGCTCGACGATCTCGCGCGTGCATACGCGCAAGCCGCCCGTGGCGAGGCGATCGCGCTCGCGCCTGCATCCACGCCGTATCGCGGCTGGTCGCGCCGGCTGGCGGGGCTCGCGGCCACGGCCGAGGCCGCCGCCCATGCGCGCCATCTGGCCGAACGCCACGGCGGGCACGGCCATACGGTCCTGCCGCCGGCCACCTCGGCGGGCGCCGTATCGGGCGCCGCCACGCGGGCCTTCACGTTGACCGAGCAGACCACCGCCGCGCTGCTGCACGCGGTGCCGAAGGCGTTCGGCACGCGCATCGACGAAACGCTCGTCGCGGCACTCGCCCGCGCGGCCGGCCGCGCCGGGATCGCTGAGCCGATGCATGTCGACCTCGAGCGCAACGGCCGCGCCGACCTGTTCGAGCACGTCGACCTGTCGCGAACCGTCGGCTGGTTCACGGCCGTGCAGCCCGTGACGATCGACCGGTTCCGCGAGCAGCCCGTCGCCGCGCTGCTGAAGGCGGTCGGCGCGGCGGTGCGCGAGGCGCCCTACGACGGGCTCGGCATGGGCGTGCTGCGCTACCTGTCGCCCGACCCGGCGGTGCGCGCGTCGCTCGCCGCGTTGCCCCATGCCGAGATCCTCGTGAATTATCTCGGCCGCATGGATGGCGCGCCCGCCGACGGCGGCCTGTTTGCCGTCACCGACGAGCCCACGGGCCGCACCGTGAGCCCCGCGGTGGCCCGCAGTCACGTGATCGAGCTGAACGCGGGGCTCTGGGGCGGCTGCCTGCGGGCGGAGCTCAGCTTCCCCGACTCGGCCGAACATCGCGCGACGATCGACCGCTGGCTGGACGGCATCGTCGCCGTGCTCGACGAGTTCGCCGCGCTGGCGCTCGCCGCGGACGCCGAGGCCCCGCAAGCGGCGCAGCTCGCCGGCGAGCACTTGCCGGCAGCGCTGCCGCTCACGCCGTTGCAGCAAGGCATCCTGTTTCACAGCCTGCGCGACCCGAGCCCGTACTTCGACCAGCTGTGCATCACGCTCGACGGCGCGCTCGACGTCGCGGCGTTCCGCGCCGCGTGGCATCGCGCGCTGGCCCGCCACGAGATCCTGCGCACGAGCTTTCACTGGCACGACACGTCGACGCCGCTCCAGCGCGTCCATGCCGACGCGGTGCTGCCGTGGCAGCTGGAGGACTGGCGCGGCATCGCGCCCGATGCGCACCCGGCCGCGTTGCACGCGCTCATGCAGCGCGACCGCGATGCCGGCTTCGACCTCGCGCAAGCGCCGCTGATGCGCATGCACCTGATCCGCACCGGGGACGCGCGGCACACGCTCGTCTGGAGTGCGCATCATCTGCTGCTGGACGGCTGGTCGGTGTCGATCCTGATGGGCGAAATCTTCGCGCTGTATCGGGAGGCGCGCGGCGATCTGTCGAGCCGCCTGCCCGATGCGCCGCCGTTCACGGCCTACGTGCGCTGGCACGAAGCGCAGCGCCGCGAGCACGGCGACGCCGGCGTCGCATTCTGGCGACGGACCTTGCAGGGCATCGATGCGCCGACGTCGCTGGCGTTCCTGCGGCAAGCGCACGACCCGCATGCGGCGGCCGGTTCCGTGGCGCTCGCGCGCCGCCTGTCGACCGAGACGACGGCGGCGCTGCGTGCGCTTGCGCAACGCGCGCGCGCGACGCTCGGCACGTTGATGCAGGCCGCGTGGGGGCTCCTGCTCGCCCGCCACAGCGGCACGCGCGACGTGCTGTTCGGGGTGACGGTGTCCGGGCGGCCGGCCGAACTGGACGGGATGGAGCGGATGGTCGGCATGCTGATCGCGACCGTGCCGGCGCGCATCGCGATTCCGGCGGACCTCCCGCTCGCGGCGTGGCTGCACGCGCTGCAGGAACAGCATCTCGAACGGGAGCAGTACGCGTACATCCCGCTGACCGAAATCAAGCGTGCGTCGGAGATGCCGCCCGACGCCGAGCTGTTCCAGTCGCTGCTGCTGGTCCAGAACTATCCGGGCGCGGACACGCTGCAGGCGGCGGGCCTGCGCATCGCCGACGTCGCGACGCACGAGAACACCCACTATCCGCTGACGCTGTCGTGCACGACCGGCGACACGCTCGAACTGCAGCTTCACCGCGACAGCGAAACGGTCGCCGAACGCGCCGCGCAGCGGCTGCTCGACCAGCTCTGCGCACTGCTCGACGCGATGGCGGCGCAGCCGGAACGACCGGCCGGGCATTTCGTCTCGCTGGAGGGCGAGCCTGCCGCGCAGGCGCTCGCGGCCGGCCGCGGCCGTGACGAGGCGATCGCGCCGGCCTTTCTGCCGGCGCACATCGACGCGCTTGCCCGCGAACACCCGGACGCGCTCGCGCTCGCCGATCAGCAGCGCCGCCTGAGCTACGCCGAGCTGAGCCGCGCGTCGCAACGCATCGCACGGCGCCTGCGCGAGCGGGGCGTCGGCGGCGAGGCGCGCGTTGCGGTGTCGCTGCCGCGCTCGCTCGACTACGTCGTGCACGTCATCGCGATCCTGCGCTGCGGCGCCGCGTTCGTGCCGGTCGACCCCGCCTATCCGGCCGCGCGCAAGCGCTTCATTCTCGAAGACAGCCGCCCGATGCTGCTGATCGCGGCCGGCGCCGACGACGCCGAGCTGGCCGACCTGGCGATCCGCACCGTCACGCCGGACGCGCTGGCGCCGCAGCCCGACGATGCGGAAGACGCGCAGCCGTGGCCGGCTTGCCACCCCGACGCGGCGGCCTACATCATCTACACGTCCGGCTCGACCGGCACGCCGAAGGGCGTGACCAATACGCACTCGGGGCTGCGCTCGCTCGCGCATGCGCAGCGCGGCCTGTTCGGATTGGGCCGCGGCGACCGGGTGCTGCAGTTCGCGTCCGCGTCGTTCGACGCGTCGGTGTGGGAGATCAGCATGGCGTTCGGCGCCGGCGCGGCCTTGCTGGTGCCGCAGGCCGGCACCGCACGGCCCGGGCCCGATCTGCAGGCGTTCATCGCGCAACAGCGCGTCACCGCCGCGACCTTGCCGCCCACCGCGCTGTCGACGCTCGACGGCGAACGCCTGCCGGACCTGCAGGTGCTGGTCGTGGCGGGCGAGGCCTGTGCGCCGGCGCTGGCCGTCCGCTGGGCCGAAGGCCGGCGTTTCTTCAATGCCTACGGGCCGAGCGAAGCCACGGTCGCCGCCAGCATCGAAGCCGGCGCGCGCAGCGCCGAGCTGCTGCCGATCGGACGGCCGCTGCCCAACGTCCAGATGCACGTGCTAGACGACGACCTGCAGCCGGTGCCGCCGGGTGTCACGGGCGAGCTCTACATCGGCGGCGCGGGCCTCGCGCGCGGCTATCTCGACCGGCCGCGGCTCACCGCCGAGCGCTTCCTGCCGGATCCGCACGGTGCGCCGGGCGCGCGGCTGTACAAGACCGGCGACCGTGCGTACCGGCTGGCGGACGGCCGCGTGCAGTTCGTCGGCCGCATCGATCACCAGATCAAGCTGCGCGGCTTCCGGATCGAATTGACCGAGATCGAAGCGGTGCTCGCCCGGCATCCGGAGGTCGCGCATGCGGCGGTGCTCGTGCGCGAGCATGCGGAGAACGACCGGCGTCTGGTCGCCTTCATCGAGACGGCCGCGCCGATCGGCAGCCACGCGTTGCGCGCGTTCCTGGTCGAGCGCCTGCCGGCGCACATGGTGCCCGCGTATTTCGTCGAACTGCCCGCGTTGCCGCTGACGACGAGCGGCAAGATCGATCGCCGGGCGCTCGAGCGGCACGCGCCGGCGGATGTCGCGCCTGCCGCCGCCGACCGTGGCGACGCGCCCGAAGCGTCGAGCGCGGCAGCAACCGAGGCCATCCTGTGCGGAATCTGGGCGCGGGTGCTGGGCTGTGCCGACGTGCGGCCGGAGCAGAACTTCTTCGAGCTGGGCGGCGATTCGATCCTCGCGATCCAGGTCGTCTCGAAGGCGAACCAGCAGGGCATCGCGATCACGTTGAACCAGCTCATGGACCCGGCGTCGCAGACGGTCGCCGCGCTGGCGGCGCTCGCCGATGCGGCAAGCGGCTCGGCGCGCGCGGCGCAGCCGGCCGAGGCGCCGGAGGAAGCGGCCGCCACGGCCGGGCCGGTGCCGCTGACGCCGATCCAGCGCTGGTTCCTCGACCAGAACCCGCCGGACGTGCATCACTACAACCAGAGCTTCCTCCTGGAGGTGCCCGCCGACCTGAACGCGCACCACCTGACGGTCGCGCTGAACGCCGTGCAGGCGCGGCACGACGCGCTGCGCCTGCGCTTCGTGCGCGACGCGGCGGGGTGGCACCAGACGCTGACGGACGGCGAACCGCTCGCCGTCGTCGTCGAGACGGTGCCGCCGGACCTGACGGAGGACGGCTGGCGAACCGAGCTGGAAGCGGCGGCGGCCCGCCGCCAGCGCGAGCTGGATATCGGGCGCGGCCCGACGATCAAGGTCGTGCTCCATCGACCGGCCACCCGCGCCGGCACCGGTCGCCTGCACATCGTCGTGCACCATCTGGCGATCGACGCGGTGTCCTGGCGCATCCTGCTCGACGACCTGTTCACCGCGTACGCGCAACAGCAGGCATCCGGCACGATCCGCCTGCCGCGCGCGGGCACGTCGTTCAGCCGCTGGGCGCACGCGCTCGTGCAGCATGTCGCGTCCGGCGCGGCGAGCGGCGCGCTGCGCGGCTGGCTCGACCGGCCGGCGGATACCGCGCATCTGCCGGTGCTGCGGCACGGCGTGGCGTCCACCGTCGCCGATGCGCAAACCCTCGGCGTCGAACTCGACGAGCGCGCGACCGGTGCGCTGCTGCGCGACGTGCCGCGCCGCTACGGCAGCCCGATCCAGGAGACGGTGCTGGCCGCCCTGGCGGCCGCGCTGGCCGACGGTCATGCGGGCGGCGGCCACATCGCGGTCGACGTCGAATCGCACGGCCGCGACCGCGATGAAGCCGGCCTGGCGGGCTTCGACGTCAGCAGGACGGTCGGCTGGTTCACCGTGCTCGCGCCGCTGATGCTGCCGCTCGTCGATGCGTCCGTCGACGCGCAGGCGGACGCGATCCGCGCGGTGCACGCGGCCGCGCAGGCGATGCCCGGGCGCGGCTTCAGCTTCGGCGCGCTGCGCTTCCTGTCGGAAGACCCGGCGATACGGGATGCGCTGGCCGCGCTGCCGCCAGCGCCGATCGTATTCAACTACCTGGGGCAGTGGGACACCAGCTGGCCGGATGCGCTGGCCGTGCGGCCCGCCCGCGAGCGGGACGGCGACGGTTTTGCGCCGACCACGCCGCGCGCGTACCTGCTGGAGGTCAACGCGATGATCGCGGACGGCCGCTTGCGGCTCGACCTGTCGTTCGACCCGCGCCAGCTGGATGCCGGCTGGGCCAGGCGGCTCGGCGACGCGATGCTGGGCTGGCTCGAGCGTGTCGCGAGTCACGGCGCGGAAGAGGGCGATGCCGGCGTGGTACCGGCGCCGGACGCCGCCGGTGGGCAGGCGCCGGCGGCATCGTTCGCGCTGGGGCCGCAGCAGGCGTCGATGTGGTCGCATGCGCAGGCGCACCCCGCCAGCCGCGCCTACGTCGTGCAGTTCTCGGCGCACCTGCCGCGCGAACTCGATGCCGACGCCTTCGTCGCCGCGTGGCAAACGGTGCTGCGCCGGCATGCCGCGCTGGGCGCGTATTTCGTCGCCGACGCGTCGGGTGCGCCGCGGCAGACCCTCGCTGACCCATGCGACGCGCCGTGGCTGCGCGAGGACTGGGCCTCACGGCCCCCGAGCGAAACCGACGCGGCGTTCCGCGATCGATGCGACGAAGCCCGGCGGCAGGGGTTCGACCTGACGGCCGCGCCGCTGATGCGTTTCCTGCTGGTGCGGGCCGCCGACGGCTATCGGTTCGCCTGGACCTACCACCATCTGCTGGTCGACGGCTGGTCGATGCCGATCCTGATCGGCGAGGTCATCGCGGCCTACGACGGCAGGCTCACGGCCCGAAGCGCGGCGGCACCCGATTACCGCGACTTCCTGCACTGGCTCGAGCAGCGCGACCTGAGCGCCGCGCACGCGTTCTGGGCCAGGGAACTGGCGGGCCTGCCGGCTTCGCGCTGGCCCGCCGCCGATGGCGCCGCGTGCAGCGGCGATCTCGCCGAGCGCACGGTGCGCCTGCCTGCGCGGGTGAACGCCGCGCTTGCCGCGTTCGCGCGCGGCAAGCGGCTGTCGGTGCCGAGCGTGCTGCTCCAGGGATGGGCCACGCTGCTCGCGCACCGCACCGGCACGCGCGACGTGTGCTTCGGGGTCACGACCGCGCTGCGCCCGACGGACGTGGCCGGCATCGAGACCATGGTCGGCCCGCTGATCGGCACGTATCCGCTGCGGCATGCGGTCGATCCGGCGGAGCCGTTCGCCGCCGCGTGCCTGCGGCTGCAGCGTCGCCGCATGGCCGCGACCGAGCACGCCGGGCTGCCGCTCGACGCGATCGCACAGGCGGCGGCGGTGCCCGCGGCCGACGACCTGTTCGGCACCGCCGTGCGGATCCAGAACTATCCGACCGGCGACCGGCAGGGCGGGCACGCGACGCTGCGCCTCGACGCGGTCGAGATCAAGGATTACTGGCATTTCCCGTTCAATCTGGAAGTCGCACTGGGAGAGGAGATCACGTTGATCGCTGTCTACGATGCGGGGCGGGTCGACGCCGCCGTCGCCGAAGCGTTGCTCGCGGACTATGCGCGCCTGCTCGAAAGCGTCGCGGAGGCGCCGCCGGCCGGCCCGCTCGCGAACGGCGCACCGGCACACGGCACGGGAGCCGGACATGACTGAACGCGGCCTGTATCTTCGCCCGGACGTGGTGTCGGTGCCGCGCGTCGCGCACTGGTACGCGTGGACCTATCTGATCTCGCCCGCGACGCTGGCGCTGTACCTGGCCAACCGGTACGTGCGGATCATGGCGTCGTACGTCGACGCGCCCGAACTGCACGCCGAGGCGGTGCGCAACCCGAACATGCGCGGCGGCGCGTTCATGGACTGGCCGCTCGAGCGGCTCGACGAAGTGCGCGCGCTGCTCGAGACCACGCGCAGCCGCCACGCCGGCCAACTGGCGTTCGCCGCGGCGATCGGGCGCGCGTGGGAAGTGCTGGCGTCTCGCGCGGACGGCCATTCGATGGCCGACCTGTATCCGGCGCTGCCGGACGAGCTGCGCGGCTTCGTCGAACTCGTCTATACGCTGCGCAATGGATCCGACCTGCGGCTGATCGAGCCGCTGCTGTACCGCAGCAAGCTCTACGACGCGTCGGCCCAGACGGCGCTCGTCTACCGCACGCGCGGCGACCGGCGCGCGTTCGCGCTGAGCTCGCCGCAACTGGCCGGCGACGACGCGGTCGAGCTCGATTTCCCGTTCGCCAGCCCCGTGCACGATTTCCTCGCGCAACTGCGCTTCCGCCCGCAATCGTGGCCGGCGATCGTCGACGCGCTGCGGCTCGACGCCGCGCAAGCCGAGCGCTTCCGGCATTTCGTCACCGACGAAGCACCGCCGGCGCGCAGGACGGAACGGCTCGAAGCGGCCCGCTGGCGCTACTTCGGCCATGCGTGCGTGCTGGTCGAGACGCCGTCCGGCAAGAGCGTGCTCATCGACCCGGTGATCCCCTATGAAACCGGCACGTCGCCCGAGCGCTTCACGTTCGCGGACCTGCCCGAGCACATCGACTACGTGCTGCTCACGCACAACCACCAGGATCACGTGCTGCTCGAAACGCTGCTTGCGCTGCGGCCCATCGTCGGGCAGATCGGCGTGCCGGCCGGCGGCGGCAGTCTCGTCGACCCGTCGCTGAAGCTCGCGCTGGAAGCGGCCGGCTTCGGCCCGGTGCGGGAATTCGGCGTGCTCGACGAGGTGCTGGACGGCGACCTGCGCATCACCGCGCTGCCGTTCCTCGGCGAGCACGCCGACCTGGACATCCGCACCAAGGCCGCCTGGCTCGTCGATGCCGCCGGGTGCCGGATGTTGTTCGCCGCGGATTCGAACAACCTGGAGCCCCGGCTCTACGAGCGGCTCAAGCCGGTCATCGGCCCGCTGAACATCCTGTTCATCGGCATGGAGTGCCAGGGGGCGCCGCTGAGCTGGCTGTACGGCGCGCTGCTGCCCGAGTCGCTCGAACGCAGCAAGGACCAGTCGCGGCGGCTCGACGGTTCGGACTACCGGCGCGCATTCAGCATGCTGCGCACGCTCGACTGCGAGCAGGTGTTCGTCTACGCGCTCGGCCTCGAGCCCTGGCTGTCGTTCATTTCGAGTATCGAGCCGGACCCGGACTCGGTCGTGATGCGCTCGGTGCGCGCGCTGCTCGCCGCCTGCGGCGACATCGGCATCCCGGCCGAGCGCCTGTATGGCAAGGCGGAGGACTGGTGCGGCTGATGCCCGCGCCGGAACGAACCATGCACGAGGAACACGATGAATCCCGTCGATGAAGATGCAAGCCAATACGTCGTCGTGGTCAACGACGAGGACCAATATTCCATCTGGCCGCACGCACGCGCGTTGCCGGCCGGATGGCGGCCGGCCGGCGAGCCTGCGTCGAAGGCGCAGTGTCTCGCGCGCATCGAGGCGGTCTGGCGCGACATGCGGCCGCGCTCGCTGCGGCAAGCGATGGACGGGAACGCACCGTCCGCCGCCGAGCGGGCGTGACCCGGTGCGGTGCGTGGCCGCCGACGCAGGGCGGTTTCACGTGGATGTCGAATTCGGCAGTTGCTGGTGAAGTGGGTGTTTCATGGCTGTAGCAGGAATCGGGCTCCGTCGGCGCGCAACGGAGCTTGCTGGACTGGCTGCCGGTCTCAGCGCGCCCCGGTGTTCAACTTTTTGAAGGATGAGCGAGCAATGAGCGATACAGAGCAAGTGAAGGACGCGACCGAACCCGGTCACGAGGCGGAGGTGGCGGACGAGGCCCTGACGCCGCAGGAGCGGCACCACGCCGGTCTGCACACCATCAAGAACCACGCGATCACGGCGATGGGCATCGGCATCCTGCCGGTTCCCGGTCTCGATCTCGTGGCCCTGACGGGCGTGCAGCTGAACCTGTTGCGCAAGCTCGGCGGTCTTTACGGCTTCACGCTGACCGACGAACTCGGCAAGAAGCTGTTGAGCGCGGTGCTCGGCGGCTATCTGCCGCTCGCGGTCGCAGGGCCGGCCAGCAGCCTCCTGAAGTTCGTGCCCGGCATCGGCATCGCCGCGGGCGTGTTCGCGCAATCGACGCTGGCGGGCGCGACGACGTACGCGGTCGGCAAGCTGTTCTTCGAGCATTTCGAGAAGGGCGGCACGCTGCTCGACGTGAAACCGGCCGATATGGCGAAGAAACTCAAGAAGACGGTCGAGGAAGGGAAGTCGTTCCTCAAGCAGAAAGGGGTGAACGCATCCTGATGCGTTCGTGGCCGCCCCTGCCGCTGGCCGGAAGCGCGCCCGCGCTTCCGGCCGTTTTCGCCGAAACGCGTTCAATCACATTAAAACGAGCGGCCGTCATCCGACGTGCCTCACTGGGATGACACGAAACGACACGGTCCCGAACCGGGCGTCGCACCGCGCGGCGGCACGCCGCAGCCTGCGCCGGCTCACCGCATGGGCGGCGCTCGCCGTCGGCCTTGCCGGTGCGCCGGTGGCCGTCGCCCAGGACGACATCAATCCGCTCGGCACCGTCGCGTACGTGCCGAACGAGCCCTTGCAGGAACTGCTCAAGGCGCGGCGCCCGAAAGGGCCGATTTTCCTGTCGATTCCGCGGGCGTTCGCGATCACCCCCGCCGGGCCCGGTGCGAAGATCGCGTGCGTGCCGCAGATCCTGGCGACCAATGCGTCGAACGAGACGCTCGGCTTGCTGATGGTCGGCATTCGCTACCGGAAGCCCGACGGCAAGGAGGCCGGCAGCACGCTGTCGCGCTTCGACTTCGTGAAGATCGGCAAGGAGGAAATCAACCGCTTTGCCAATCCGTTGGCGGCCGACGCCTGCACCGGCATCACGGGGAGCGTGGAAGTCATCCGCTGCACCTACGACACCGGCGATAGCTGCCTGCACGACGTGACGGCCATCGGCTTCGGCGCCATCCCCCTGAAGATCAAAGACTGGAACTGAGGAGGTTTCGCAATGCCCATGGCGCTGTTCATCTATCTGGTCCTGTGCCTGATGGTGGCCTTCCTTGGCCGCAAGAGCAGGGTCGGCTTCGTCCGGACCTTGCTGCTGTCCTTCCTGCTCACGCCGCTGACCATGCTGATCTATCTGCTGCTGTTCGCATCGATCAACGACGAGGGCAATTCGCCCGTGCGCGATCGCTCAACCGGGCGCTGAGGTGACATGCATCTGCTCCAACTCCTGTTCCGGGACACCCGGATCTCGCTGCGCCGGCTCGGCTTGATGGCCCTCATTGCGGGGGCCGCGAGCACCGGCATCCTCGCGGTCGTCAACACCACCGCGCAACACGTCTCCACGCACGGGAACGCCCGCTATGTCGCGCTGTTCGGCGTCGGCCTGCTCATCTACATCTTCAGCCAGCGGTACGTGCTGGCCACGACCACCGACGAGGTCGAGCGCATCGTCGACGAACGCCGGCGCAGGCTGATCCGCAAGCTCGCCGATTGCGAGCTGCTCGGGGTCGAGAAGATCGGCCACGGCGGCATCTTCACGGCCATCAACTCCGACACGCAGACGATCTCGCAGACCGCCGGCAGCCTGATCCTCGGCGCGCAGGCGTTCATGATGATCTTCTGGACGTCGATCTACATCGCGACCCTGTCGCTGCCCGCGCTGGCGGTTGCCGCGGGCGTGGTGCTGATCGCGTCGCGCGTGTACCGCAAACGCGGCGAACAGGCGAGCCACGACCTGCGGCGCGCGCACGAGAAAGTCGCCGCGCTGCACGAGATGGTCGAGGGCCTGCTGAACGGCTTCAAGGAAGTCAAGCTGTCGAGCAAGCGCGCGGCCGACCTGATCCGCGACGCGGTCGCGGTGTCCGAGCATGCGGCGTTCTATCGGTCGATGGCGCAGCGTACGCTCGGCATGAACTTCGTGTTTTCGCAGACGGCGATCTACGTCGTGCTCGGCGCGCTCGTGTTCGTGCTGCCCGCGCTGAGCCCGACGTTCGCCGGCATCACCGTGAAAGTGCTCACCGCCGTCCTGTTTCTCGTCGGGCCCGTGTCGGGCGTCGTGTCGGCGGCCCCGCAGATCACCGTCGCGAACGCCGCCGCGGAAAACCTGCTGAGCATCGAACAGCTGTTCGACGAGCACCTGGAAGAGGGCGCCGTCGAAGCCCGCAAGCGCGAGCGCATGCTGTACGGCGAATTCGACGAGATCCGCCTGCGTCACCTGCTGTTCAGCCGCGGCGAGGGCAGCGAGCGTTTCACGGTCGGGCCGATCGACCTGAGCATCCGGCGCGGCGAGACGCTGTTCGTCACCGGCGGCAACGGCTCGGGGAAGACCACCTTCATCAAGATGCTGACGGGGCTGTACCCGGCCGATTCCGGCGAAATCCTCGTCGACGACCGGCTCGTCACGCGGGTCGACATGCAGCACTATCGCGACATGTTCGGCGCGGTGTTTTCCGACTTCCACACGTTCCGCACGATGTACGGCGTCGATCACGTCGACGAGGAGCGCGCGGCCGCGCTGATCGAGGAAATGGAAGTGCACGACAAGGTCAGCCTGGACGAGCGGCGCTTCTCGACGATCGATCTGTCGACCGGGCAGCGCAAGCGGCTCGCGCTCGTGACCGTGCAGCTCGAGGACAAGCCGATCGTCGTGCTCGACGAATGGGCCGCCGACCAGGACCCGCATTTCCGCGCCAAGTTCTACGAGACGCTGCTGCCGCGCTTGCGCGCGGACGGCGTGACCGTCATCGCGATCACGCACGACGACAGGTACTTCCATCACGCGGACCGCCGTCTCCACTTCGAGGACGGGCGGATCGCCAGCATCGGGACGAAGGATGGCCAACATGAGTGACCAGGAAGTGCTCGACGTGGCATCGGCGGCCATCACGCGCATGCGCCGGCGCCTGCGGTTCTTCGGCAACGATCTCGTGATCGTGGCCGTCGTGCTGGTGCTGCTGGTGATCTTCCTGCTGCCTTCGATGGTCGTCGCCATTCCGGCGGGCCACCTGGGCGTGCTGTGGAAGCGCTTCGGCGGCGGCATGGTGCTCGATCACAACTATCAGGAAGGCACCACGCTCATCATGCCGTGGGACGTCATGGTCATCTACGACGCACGCCTGCAAAGCGTCGAAGAGGAGTTCCACGTGCTGTCGTCGGACGGCCTGCAGCTGACGGTCACGCTCGCCTGGCGCTTTCGCGTCGTTCCCGAGCATCTGGCCGAACTGCACAAGTACGTCGGCCCGAACTATCGCACGACGCTGGTCGAGCAGTCCGTCGGCTCGCGCGCGCGCGACGTGATCGCCCTCTATCAGCCGGACGACATCTACACGAGCCATCGCCTGGAGATCCAGAACCAGATCGCGCAATCGGTGCGCTACGACATCGCGCATCGTCTCCAGCAGCTCAATCCGGGCAAGCAGGACTGGGTGGCGATCGAGGACGTGCTGATCAAGCGCATCGCGCTGCCGCCCGGTATCGAGGACGCGATCGTTCGCAAGAACGTCGCGCGCCAGGATGTCGAGCGCTACGCGCTGATCGTCGAAAAGGAAACGCAGGAAAGCGAGCGCAAGCGGGTCGAGGCGCTCGGCATCCGCAATTTCCAGGAGATCATCAGCGGCAACATGTCCGACGCCTACCTGCGCTGGCGCGGCATCGAAGCCACGCTGGAACTCGCGCGCTCGGAGAACGCCAAGGTCGTCGTGATCGGCAACGGGAAGACGGGCGGCTTGCCGCTGATCACGATCGACGGCGAAAGCACCGGCAGGGCGGACAAGGGCGGCGCGCGCGCGAAGGTGGCCGGCGACAACGCCGCAGGCGCGGACAGCGGGCCGACGCCTTCGGCACCGAAGCCGATGGCGCTGGCAAAAGCAGGGGAGACGACGCCCGGGCATCCGCCGCGCGCCGGCAGGCCATCGCCGGTGCCCGACGCGCCTGCCGGCGCGCGGCCGGCGAAATGACGCGCGGCGATCGCCGCCGCGGCCGGCCGGGCTAGGTTTGCCCGGACGGGTGCGGCGGCGTGCGCTCCGATGGCGCGGGCACGTCGATGCGCTGGTGGGATGCGAGCCGCTCGATCAGCACTTCGCCGAGCACATACGTGTAGGCCGCGGTCAGCCCACCGGACACGAGCGGCCCCGTGAAATAGCCGGCAAACGACACGTAGCGCAGCACCGGTCCGCTGAGGTCGTTCGCCGGCACGTTCTCGACGATGCCGGTGACGACCTGCCGCACGACATGCGGCGTGAACCGGACGCCATACAGTGCGCACAGCTGCCTGGCCATTCTGATCTGAATCGACACCCCGGCGGCGAGATCCAGCAGCGGCACCGGAATCGCGGAGCTGGCCGCCGCCGCGGCCGCATGGCGAAGGACGATGTCGCGGGCCTGCATGCGCTTGAGCCCCGAGCGTGTCAGCGGAGTGGGCGGCTTGATCGGATGTCTCCTCGAGAGGCCATGCCTTGCATTCTAGACCGGCCGGCTCGAGACCTGGGGCCCGCGTCACGGATTCGATTCCGCCGATTTTTGTACAATCGGGCGCGAGGATCAGGCCGCGCACCGCCGCGGCGAACATCAACAAGAACGAATGAGAGAAGCGATGGCGATTCAACCGCGGTTGCAGGGCCCGCACCGTGAGCATGGGCGGGGAGAAATCGAGCGCGCGTCACACGCCACCGGAGGCCGCGC
Organism: Burkholderia sp. SRS-46; assembly: GCF_004343775.1. Taxonomy (GTDB): domain Bacteria; phylum Pseudomonadota; class Gammaproteobacteria; order Burkholderiales; family Burkholderiaceae; genus Burkholderia. Next base: position 1,262,547 of record NZ_PTXL01000001.1, read on the forward strand.
ATGAGCGACAAGCCCGTTCTTGCCGCCGGCGCGCCGTGCGATCGCACCGCTTCGACGTTTCCGCTGATGGCGCTGGCATGCCTGCTCGTGTTCATGTCGCAGATGGCGACGACGGTCTATCTGCCGTCATTGCCCATCGTCATGCGCGAGCTGAAGATGACGCAGGGCGCCGCCGAATTCTCCATCTCCGCCTATGTGATCGGCGCGGCACTGCCGGTGCCGTTCTGGGGCGCCGCCGCGGAACGCTGGGGCCGGCGCGGCCCGCTGCTGATTTCCCTGCTGCTGTTCGTGGCCAGCAGCCTGCTGCTCGCCAATTGCACGCTCGCGCCGGCGCTGCTGGCGTTGCGCGCCGTCCAGGGCATCGCGGGCGGCGGCGCGGCGATCATCGCCCGCATCATCGTGCGGGACAACTGGCGCGGCGACGAACTGGCGCGGCGCCTGTCCGTGCTGTCGATCGCCTTCATCACCGCGCTGGGCGGCGGCCAGTTCGTCGGCGGGCTGATCGGCCGATACAGCCACTGGCAAGCGGGTTTCGTGCTGATGGCCGTTACCGCCGCGCTGGCGATCGGCATGTCGTACGCATTGCCGTTGAAGGCGGGGCGCCGCTCGGCCGTCACGTCGGGGCTGGCCGGCACGTACTGGATTCTGCTGCGGCGCCCGGGCTTCCTGTGGCCGGCCTGCGCGGGCGGGCTGGGATTCGCGACGACCGTGACCTTGCAGGAAGTGAGCCCCTTCGTGTTCCAGGAGCACTTCGGTCTGACCGTGACGAGCTTCGGCAGTATCGGCCTGCTGCTCGGTGTCGCCTATTTCAGCGGCGCGATGCTGGTCAATCGCCTCGTGAGTCGGCTCGGCGGCGTGCGGCTGATGCATGCCGGCGCGGTGCTGATTGCACTGGCGACGACGCTGATGCTGGCGTCGTGGCTGGGCGGATTGTTGACCCATTTCGCCGGCATGTGGATATTCATCGCGCTGTATTGCCTGATGACCTTTGGCCAGGCGGTGCTGTTTCCCAACAGCATGGCGACCGCCGTCAGCGACGCGCAGGAACATGGCGCGCATGCGATGGCGTTGTGCGGGTTCCTGGCGCAGGTGCTGGCGGGCGTTGCCGCGACTGTTGCGCTGGTGCTGCATCATGACGGCGCGTGGACGCTCGCCGTGTTCGTGCTGGGTGCGCTGACCTGGCTTTTGGTGACGTCGAAGGTCAGGGGCAGGCTGGGGTGATCGTGCTTTTGAACAACCGAGAGGGAACATGGACATGCGTCCGCTAGGCGAACTGGTCAACGAACGCGAATCAGCGCTTCCATTGGTACTGGAGTGGGCGGCGGCAGCGAGTCATCCTTGCGAAATCCTGCCCCCATCCGATCGGCGTGACGAAGTGCTTTCAGCCCTTCAGGTGACGACACGATCGCCGTTGGGGGCTATCGCTTATTCGACTGGCGGCATCCTGGTGGACGGCGGCTACCTTCGCCTGCTCGGTTCCGGGCATCACACACTTCCTAGAGACATCGTCGGGTGGAACGAAGGGCGATCCTCCGGTTTTCTATTGATCGCGGATGATGTCGTCGGCGGATTCTTCGCATTGAATGGGGGTTCACTCGGAGAAGACACTGGTTCGGTGTACTACTTTGCACCCGACACGTTGAATTGGGAACCTCTCGAGATAGGGTATGGCGACTTTGTGCGTTGGACCTTCAGCGAGAGGCTAAATGACTTCTATGCAAGTATGCGCTGGATAAAGATGCATGTGCGAGTACGACTAAGGCCCTTTGACGGTGGCGCTCGTAACCGCCGTCGACCGATCTGCGCTCACGCTGCAGCCAGTCTTGCTCGCTTTCGTGCTGCGGAATACGCTGGCCTTGTCGCTGTACAGCGCCACCGGCTTGCCGTACCGCTCCAAGTACGCGCGCGTCGCCTCGAAGTAGCTGAAGGTCGATTCGGTGGCCGTGAAGTGCAATTGCATCAGCCGACTGGTCGCGTCGTCCACGTACACCAGCAACGTGCATTGCGGCGCCCGTTCCTCGAACCACCGATGCTCGCTGCCGCCATCGAAGCTCCCGGCGCCGGACAACCGGCGGCCGGATAGCTTACGCGGCACGAAAGCGGACATTTGAACTTAGCCAGAAGCGGACATTACAACTTAGCCACTACAACCAAAAATGACGATAATTGAGAGGAAGTTAAATCGCTAATTAAAGCTGGTACTACACCTGTGAGAGCCTTGCCCCACAAGCATTAGCGCGAAGCACCAGCGTGCGAAAACCCTCGGAAAATTTCTCCAAAAGCGAGGCCCAAGCCTCGCGCACATCGTCGTTCTTTGCGCGCTCGTATTGAACCGACGCCAGCATTTCCGCCGGATCCATGCCGAGCAATTCAGCTGCGCGCACTGCCGTTACGTCATCGAATGCCGAGCGGCCGGTGCGGTAATGGCTGACCGCTCCCCGCGTCACTCCAAGCGCCTTCGCGACTGCGTAATCGGATGGAAGTCCTAGATGCGCTTTCAGCGCGTCCAGCCACTGAGCAGTGGTTTTCATGACAGACCCCTTACAAAAATCGTTGACCCGGCGTCTACAGTAGTTCAACGCTCACAGCCCTGCAACGTCTAAGGAATGGATACCGGTTACAGCGTGTTGACGTGTATCCACCCCGTAGACTATTCTTCCGACCATCGCCCGGGCCGGCGTCCTGACCCCGCCGGTGCGCCCTGACGGGGGCGCGCACCGGGCGATCCAACACAAATTTGGGTCAGATCGGGGCAGGTCATGCGAAATAAGACGTTACAAACTCGTCGCGCCGCGCTCGGCGGCTACACCATCGAAGGTCCATACACCCGGAGCCGCACCGAAAGCGTGCGGCGCGCGCTGCGCGCGAAGCTCGCCGCGCTGCTCGCGGTGATCGTCGCGGCCTGCGGGCAGGCGCACGGCGACGCGGGCGCGAAGGCGAGCGAGCCGGCGCCGGCCGCGTCCATCTGCCAGCACTACGACCCGCTGCGCGGTTTCGCGCAGGCCAACATCGCATGCGTGCACTGACGGGGGCGGCCATGGAACGATCGATGGCATATCAGGCAGGGCAGGCCGACTACGCGCGCGGCTGCGACCAATCAGACAACCCGTATCCGATGCTCTCGAGCGACTGGCACGACTGGGACGCGGGATTATGCGACGCCTACAACGACGACGACCGGTGCCCGGACTACGAAGAGGCGTTTCCGCAATGACGCGCCCATCAACCGCCTTCCTCGATCTGGGCTACTCCGAGCCCACCACGCCCCGCCAGCCGCGCGGGGCAGCTCCCACTCCCGTCTACCACCAGCAAGCCCCCGCCGATCGCTCGCCGGCCGCCGCCGCGTTGCGCCGCATGCGGGAGACGCTCGACGCCGGCAAGGGCTACCTGCCGTCCGATCAGGGCGTGCGGCCCGGCGATGACCCGTTCGCCCGCGCGCAGCTCACGGCGGCCTACGACCGGCTGCGCTCGGCGCTCGCGGTCTACAACCTGTACGCGGCAGACCTCGGCGTGCCGGCGGCTCGCGCGTATACGGGCGACGTGGAAGTGCAGGAGGCCGGCCGATGACCTCCATGGGCGGAAAGTGCCGGCGCTGCGGCGGCCGGTGGATCAACGCGGCGCGCTGCCCGCGCTGCGGCCGCATCACGCGCATGGGCGCGATGGGCCGCGCCTTCCGGATGGGGAGGCGCGCTCGATGACCCACCCCGCAAAATCGCCGTCTGGTTTTCTTGGTATAAACGCGAAATCCATACACGCCCCCCGCACACCCAATACGGACGCGGTTTCCCGGGCGAAAGCGAAATCCCGACTCCACGAACTGCTGCGCGTCTCGCAGGCGACCATCTACGACCCGGAAGCCGCGAAGGAAGCGCAGCACCGCACGTGCTGGTGCCAACGCGCGCTGACCGCGCCGGGCGAGACGCTTGGCGTGCGCCGCAACGTCGACGGCTCCGGCGCCAGCCTCGCGGGCGTGTCGACGTGCGGCTCGGTGTGGGCCTGCCCGGTCTGCTCGCTGAAGGTCTGCATGCAGCGGCAGGGCGAGGTAGCGGACGGCATGAAAGCGCACGTCGGCAACGGCGGCTACGTCTGGCTGATGACCAACACCTTCCCGCACGAGGCCGGCGAGCGCCCGCTCGCGGCGATGCTTGAGCTGCAGGCGAAGGCGATGCAGAAGTTCCAGAACTGCCGCACGTACAAGCGGATCCTCGGCAAGGGCGTGCGCGCCGGCTCGATCAAGGCGCTGGAGATCACGCTCGGCGCGCACGGCTGGCACCCGCACACGCACTCGCTGGTGTTCGCGACGCCCGAAGCGTTCGGCGACGTGCGCGAGGGCGACGACGGCCGCATGGCGTCACGGCTGATCGATGAGCTGAAGGGCGCGTGGTACGCGGCGCTGCTGAAGGTCGGCCTGTGCACGCCGGCGCAAATGTCCGACGTGCTCGATCACGGCCTCGACGTACGCGGCGGCCAGTACGCGGCGGAGTACGTCGCGAAGTTCGGCCGTGACACGAAGTGGGGCCTGTCGCGCGAGCTGACGATGAACGCAGCGAAGACCGGCGGCGGCCTGAAGGGCGCGCATCCGTTCCAGCTGCTCGAATGGGCGGCGAAGGGCGACGGCCAGGCGGCCGCGCAGTTCCGTGAGTACGTCGCTGCCTTCACCGGCCGCCGCATGCTGACGTGGACGCCCGGCCTCAAAGCCGCGCTCGGCCTGCACGAGCGCGAGGAATCCGACGAAGAGGTCGCAGCCGCGGCGCTGCCCGAAGAAGAGGTCGTCGGCGCGATCACGGCCGAGGATCTGTCCGTGCTGACCGCTCGGAACATGCTCGGCCGCTTCCTCGCGTTCGTGTCCGAGTACTGCTACGACCCGTCGACGGCGCAGGCCGATATCGACGACTTCATGGCGTTCGCGCGCGAGCACGAGCGCAAGGCGAGCGGGACGATCAGCGCGCCCTACTGGAGCGCGCGCACCCGCAAGATTTACGACCCGGAGAAGGAAGCGCAATCCTGACCTATGGACCAACAGACTAAACAGAAAGTCGATGCCGTGCACGCCGAAGTGAAGGCGCTGCCGGTCTACATCAAAGGCCCGGGCGGCAAGGTATTCGCCGCGCTGCTCGACGTCATTGACCATCTGGCGAAGCGCGTCGGCCAGCTTGAACAGACGAGCATTGATAGGGACTTTTCACGATGAAACTCTCCGACATCCTGTCCGACGCGCTCGGCGTCATCGACCTGCTGAAGCCGCACGTGCGCGACGACGGCGATCAGTACCACGCGCAGCTGGTCAACAACCTGACGGCCGCGCACGGCGCTGCGGTCGAATCCGAAGCGACGGCCGCCGCGCCGGTGGCGGATCCGGTGCTGACCGCGATCGCGGCGCTCGGCACGACGATCGAGCAGCTCGCGCCGTCGACGGCGCCGGTGCTGGAAGCGATCGAGGCGCTCGGCTCGCATCTCTCCGACCTGACGGCGACCGTGCGCGACGTGCGCGCGGCGCTCACGGCACAGCCGGCGCAGGCCACGCAACCGCCGGCGGCCTGATCATGAGCGCGCCCGACAAGAGCTGCGTGTGCCCGGTGTGCGGCGGTCGGGCGCGCTGGTCGCTGATGAAGACCGGCCGCGTGTCGATCACGCATGCCGGCGACGCGTGCGGCGTGCAGATCTTCGCGCGCAGCGACGAAGCCGACGAGCTGATCCGCGATCGCTTCATCGCCGGCAAGGAAACCAACGTACGTAACGTACAGGCACCGGAAGGCGGCGAGCCCGTAACGTACGTAACGGACGGGGAGGGCTTCAGCGTATGGGCGAAGTGATCGAATGGGACCTCGTAGAGCGCCGCGCGGCATCCATGGCGTTCCAGGCACAGGAGGCGGCCGCCGCGCCGATGCCCGGCGAGCCGGAGCCGATCGACCCGGTCGAAGAGCTGTTCGACATGCTCAAGATGGCTCGGGACTATGTCGCACCGCTCGCGCCGTACGTGCCGCCGATCTACACCGATGAGGTGCTGCACGAGCTGGCCGCGAAGACCGTCCCGGTGCTCGACAAGCACGGCTGGTCACTGTCGGGCGTGGGCGATCTGTTCGGCCCGGAGCTGCGGCTGTTGGCGTTCATCGCGCCGCTGCTGTACGTAACGTACCTCGCGGCGAAGGCGCACAAGGCGGCACAACTGGCGGAGCGCACCGTCGACGCGGCACCGGTCGCGCCGGCGCCTGTCGAACCGGTGCGCGCCGTGGTGCCGGTGCGCGACACCGGCGGGCAACTTCAACCTTTGGGGGCGTGATGGCGGATGGATCGAAAAACAATGCGCCTGTGATCGCGGTCATGGGCGCGCGGGGCTCGGGGAAATCGGCATGGATCAAACAGCAGCTGCGCGCGGGCAACCCGCGCCGTCTGCTGGTGTGGGACCCTCAAGACGAATTCGGCGCGTTCGGCCGGCCAGTGACGGACCCGGCCGACCTCGTGCGCTCGGTGCGAGGTGCGGGTGAGGGCGATTACAAGCTGGTCTTCCAGCCGGGCAAGCTGATGAGCACGTACAGCGACAAGTTCGACCTGTTCTGCGAAATCTCGTACCTGTCCGGCGACCACTGCGTGGTGATCGACGAGCTGGGCGATGTGACGGAACCCAGCCGCGCGCCTGACGGCTGGTCGGTGCTGTCGCGCAAGGGCCGGCACCGGAACGTGATGATGTTCGGCGCGGCGCAGCGGCCGGCGAACATAGACAAGGATTTCATCGGTAATAGCACGCTGGTGCACTGCGCGCGCCTGTCGTACGAGACCGATATCAAGGTGATGGCGAACGCGCTCGGCGTGCCCGTGCAGGAGGTCCGCGACCTGAAGGCTGATCCGGACACCGTCGACTTCGATTTCATCGAGCGCAACATGCAAACCGGCGCGGTGCGCCGCGCAAAACTGACCTTCTGAGAGTTGTTCGTAACGTTACGGCCCGCCCTTCCAGGCGGGCTTTTTTTTTGTTCCGATCCGCCCTGCGTGCCGCTTCGGCGCGGCGTCACACACTCAGGGAGAGACACGTGAACGTGAAGGGAATCATCAAGACGATCGGCGTCACGCTGGTCACGATGATCGTCATCAACAACGGCGTGAAGTACCTGCCGTCGTCGGTGCAACGCATCGTCAAGGGGCAGTGACATGTCCGAGATCAAAACCGCACTGAAGACCACGGGCATGGTGCTCGCGGTGATCTTCGTCCTTCGGCAGCTGCCGATCACCTCGCAGCTCGTCGGCGTCGCGCTGACCGGCAACACCAACGCACAGTAAGGGGCGCGCGACCATGGCCATCATTCAACAGCTGCCGGCGTTCCAGAACGTGCAGGCGACCGGCGTCGCCACGCTGCTGGTACCGAAGTACTCCAACACGCTGACGCGCATCGTGCTCGATCTCGGCGGCACGACGCTCACGAAGGCGATGATCACCGATATCAAGGTGAAGATCGGCGTGCGCACGGTCTACAACTGCTCGGGTTCGGTGCTCGACACGATCAACCAGTACAAGGGCATCGCGGCCACGGCGAACCAGCTCACGATCGACTTCACCGAGCGCGACGCACCGTCGATCGACGGCAAGGAAATCGGCGGCTACGACATGTCGGCGCTGCCCGACCAGATCAAGATCGAAGTCACGATCAGCGGCGCGACTGCGCCGACGCTGGCCGCGTGGGCATTCCTGACTGCACCGCAAGGGCAGGCCGGCGCGCTCGTGCACAAGCTGCTGTATTTCCCGGCGAGCACGACGGTCGCGGGTAAATTCCCGGTCAACTTCAACCCGATGGGCGCGCTGATCAAGCGCATCCACCACTTCTACGCGGGTTCGAGCTGGGCGGGCAACGGCGACGGCAACGTCAACCGGGTGGAGATCAAAAAGAACGGCATCGTCATCATGGACATGGCCGACCACGTGCGCCGGTTCGTGCAGAACGAGTATCGCAAGGTGCCGCAGGCCGGCCACTTCGTGACCGACTTCATCGTCGACAACAACCAGTCGGGGATGCTGATCACGCAGGACGCCAAGAGCTTCGAGTGCAACACGTACCTGACGGCCGGCGACACGATCGGCACGTACGTCGAAATGCTCGACCTGCCGTACAACGCGTAAGGGGGCGGCATGTACACGTACGACGCAAACGGCAACCTCGTGTGGACCGACACGTCCAGCGTCACCACGCAGCCCGCGTCGATGTGGTCCGATCCAGTCTCGACGCAGAACGCCGTCAACAGTCCCAGCGAGCTGAATCCCTCGGCTGGGACGTGGGGCGACGTTCTCGCGTACGGGCTGACCCGCGCGATCGACGTCGGCACGATCAAGGCGCTTTCGCCCGACAACAACATGCCGCTGATGCCGGGCACGGCGTCGGTGAACATGAACGGGCGGCCCGTCGCGCAGATCGGCGTGAGCCGAAGCATGCTGCTGCTGATGGCGATCGGCGCGGTGTTCCTGCTCGTTGAGGAGCGCAAGTGAGCCTGACGCCTGCACAAGCCGCGTTGCTCGGCGGCGTCAATGGCGGCCTGAATGGCTACGTCGCGTCGCAGGGCGGGGGCGGGGCAGCTGGCGGGATGATGGCGGGCGGTATGTCGTCGCTCGCCTACTCGAACCCGTACAGCGCGGCGGCCATGGCCGCCACGCAGCTCGGCACGGCGCTGCTGAGCGGACCGGATCCGAGCGTCAATTCGGCCGCGAGCGGCTACCGCAACGCGGTCGACAGTCATCTCGACGGGTCGGGCTGGACGGTCTCCACAGGCAGCTCGCGCGCGTCGGCGGTACCGACGCTCACGAGCGCGGCGCAGAACGTCGCGACGACGGCCGCGCAGGCGATGCAAAACCCGATGCTGCTGGTCGCAGCCGTGTTGCTGGTGGCGGTATGGCGCAATCACGGCTGACGACGATCGAATGCCGCCCGGAAGCGCTCGACGGTGAGCGCTTCCAGGAGATTCGCGCGGCGCTCGACGACGATCCGGTGATGCGCGCGAAGACCGACACGAGCGGCGGCACGGTCGGGGCGGATGAAGTGGCCGGGGGAGGGGCGTTCTTCCGCGTCTATGCGGACGGCGAGCCGGTCGCGTGGTACGTGCTGACCGAACGGCGTGACTGCGAGCTTTGCATTGCGCTCGCGTTCGGCCGCGCGCACTTCGACCTCGTGGCGCACGTGCTGCCGGTGATCGAGCGTCAGTGCGCGACGTTCGGCGGGTTGTGGATCGAGACGAAGCGGCGCGGGCTGGCGAAGAAGCTGCGCGCCGCGGGATATAGGGAAGTCGCGCAGCTGCGCGACGGTGTGCAACTGAGGAAAGCGCTGTGATCAAGCGTCCTGAACAAATCAAGCTGCTCGCGCTCGGCCTGCCTGACGTGCCGGCGAACCGCAGCAGCGACAGCCAAAGCTCGTCGGCTCAGACGACGAACACGACGACGAACGTCACGGACCGCCGGTTCGTGAACGACGGCGGCGGCGCCGGCGTCGCGGGCGACAACAACGCGGTATGGAACAGCATCAGCACGACGAACTTCACGACCGACCTCGGCGCGATCGCGGGTGCAATGGATCTGGCGAAGACCGGCATCCAGACGTCGCACAACGATCTGACGACGGCGGCCGGGCTGGCTAACCAGACCTTCAACAAGGCAACCGATGCGAATCAGGCGATGTTCGGGCAGAACGCCGACCTGTTCCGGTCGAATCAGGACGCGTTCGGCAAGGTAGTCAACGCGAACGACAACCTGTTCACGGCGAACGCTGATCAGTTGAGCGCGAACCGGTCGACGCTGATGGACGGCTTCAGCAAGCTGATCGACGCGAGCAAGACCGTCATGCAGACCGCGCAGGACGTGAACCGCACGGCGACGCAGGACGTGCAGCAGGCGTACGCGAACGCCCAAGAGATCAGCAACGGGCAGAAATTTCTTGTCGCGGGCGGGCTGGTGATTGCCGGCATCGTGGCCGTGACGGCGATGAAGGGGAAAGTGCTTTGATCCAGAGCTACGACATTCAAATCCCGGCGGGCGGCACGCAGCTGCTCGAGGTCGGCGCGCAGATCTTCGACTTCCTGTCGTCGGGCTCGGCCTTCGATCAGATTCAAGTCCTGCCGGAGTTTCAGCAGGGCAACGTGACGTTGAAGCTCGGGCAGGGCTTCGACGCCGGCAAGGTCGTGAACCGCTGGTTCGTCAAGAATCCGGGGGCGACCGCGATCAACGGCACGGTCGTCCTGTCGACGGCCGGGTTCCGCAACTTCCGCATCAGCGGCGACGTGAACGTGCTCGACGGCGGCAAGTCGCGCACGCTGTCGGGACTGGCCATGATGGCGTACGGCGGTGTGTCGGCGGTGGCGGCGCAGTATTCGCGCATTCAGCTATGGAACCCGCTTGCAAGCGGCAAGCGCGTGGTGCTCGAACAATTCATCCCGCAAAGCGGTGCGGGTGCGGAAGGCGTCACGCTGTTCTTTTCGCAGGTGGCGCTGACGACGACGCTCGGCAACGGATTCTCGAAGCTGGCCGGCGGTGCGGCATCTGCGGCCGCGATCAACATCGATACGACGGCGGCGGCGCCGCCCGGCGGAACATCGCTCGAAGGCGCGGTGATGGCATCAGCAACGCAGGCGGTCGTGAGCCTGCGCGAGCCGATGGTTTTGCCGCCCGGGTGGGGCGTGCACCTGTACGGATCGAACGTGAACACGGCGTTAAGTTGTACGTTCGAGTGGTACGAGGAACCGAACACGTAATGGACCGTGCAGCCTTCACAGCCGTCATCGCAGGTATCGCGGGCGGCACGATCTACTACCTGTGGCGGGTCGCGCAGGACGTGGCGGCGATGACCGGTGACGATCCGTCGCTGGTCGACGCGGTGGGTACGGCAATGGATGACTTTTCGAGTGCGATGGACAACATGAATACGACGATTGACAACACCACGCCGGCCGATCCGAACGTGCAGGCATTCTTGACGCTCGTGCGCACGGGCGAGGGCACGACCGGGCCGAACGGCTACCGCACGCTGTTCGGCGGCGGCCTGTTCGACTCGTTCGCGGACCATCCGAACATCGCAGTCACGCGTGGCACGCTCACGTCGACGGCCGCCGGTGCGTATCAGATCCTATATCGGACGTGGCTTGAGGCAAAAGCCGCGCTTGGTCTGACTGACTTCTCGCCGGCATCGCAGGACGCGGCCGCCGCGTGGTTGATTCAGCGGCGCGGCGCGCTGGCCGATGTCCAGGCGGGGCGCTTCGATTCGGCCATCCGGAAGTGCAACAAGGAATGGGCGAGCCTGCCGGGTTCGCCGTATGGTCAACCGACGCTGACGCTGTCGCGCGCGCACTCGTTGCTGCTCGCGTCCGGCGGCTCGCCTACCGATGGGGTGTATGCATGACCAAGAAAAACACCGACGTGCTGCTGATCGGCGGCCTTGCGCTCGCGGCCGTCTTCATGATGGGCCGCACGCGCACGGCGGCCGCCGCCGGCACGCAGGGCGTCGCGCGGCCCGTGCGCACGACGGGCGGCTTGCCGTGGGGCTTCACGGGCCTGCCGTCCGGCCGTGTCATCGGCGCGATCACGGGCGGCTCGAATTCGCCCGATCTGGTCGCTGGCGCCACGCCGGGCGGATCGACGGGCGGGTTCTTCAGCACGATCGATGCGGTCGACAACGCGAGCGCGGCCGTGCAGTCGCAGTATTCGCCGCTGCTCTCCGGACCGGTCGGGCTGCTGCCGGGTGGGTCGAACTGGCTCAACGCAGTCGGCGGGGCGCAGTCGACGTTCTACCTGCCCGATCTGGTGAACCCGATGCAGGACGCCTACGCGGGCTTCGATAACCCGAACAACTACGGTTGATCGACATGGCTATGTCGGACGACCTGAAGTTCAAGCTGATCGTGACGGCCGTCGGCGCGGCGCTGGTCTACGTCGCCGCACGCAAGGTCGGCAACGGACTGAGCAGCGCAGGACAAGGTGCGATCGACACGCTGTCGAGCTGGGCGACGGATGCAGGAAACGCGGTGTCGAGCGCGGTCAACAGCGTGGAGAACGCGGCCGGTGAGGGCGTGACGTTCATCGCGAATCTGCCGGATATGACGTGGCAGAACATGCAGGCCTACGCCGACCAGCGTTTGCAGAACGATCTCACGCGGCAGCCGAGCAGGATGCCGTTCCAACAGTCCGCGTGGGATGGTGTACCGATGGGCTTATAGGGAGGGCGTATGCAGTCGCATCAGTTTTTTCCGAAGGTGGTGCATCCGAAGTGATGCGCCGGTAATCATCAACAGGGAGGGTGTATGTCGTTTCTGGATCGTTTGAAGGAACCGAGCACGGGCGCGGGTTTGGCGGTGCTGACCGGCGCGGCCGCGCAGCTCGGCGCGAACCCGTCGAAGGTCGGCGCAATTGCCGCGCTGATTCAGGCGCTGCTCGGCGCGGTGGCGGTGTTCGTGCCGGAAAAGGCAGGTAGCTGATGGACGGCGCGGTGCTGGTGCAGATCGTCACGGCCGTCTGTTCGTCGGGCGCGGTCTACGCCGGCATCCGCGCGGACATCAGGGCGATGAAGGATCACAACGCGCGCCAAGATCGCGAGATCGAGCGCGCGCATTCGCGGATTGATCGACAACTCGAAGGGAGGAAGCACCATGGCAACGCGCAAGCGGCGCACGCCGGCTCGTGACAGCAAGGGCCGATTCAAGCGGAAGAAGCGGTAACGAAAAACCCGGCCGAGGCCGGGTTTCGTGTTTCAGGCGCTGCGCCGCGGCGCTACCTCGGTGAGTATGTTCAGTTCCAGCTGCGCGAGCGCCGGGTACTGGATGATCGGGTCATTGGCCGCGCACGGCGTCGCAGCTGCCAGCATGGCGCACACGCGCACTGACGCTCGGGCGTCACGTATAGCCCAGGTCATTTCACGGACGCGGTGCCAGTGCTCGAATTCGCGCAAGCGCAGCAGCTCCGGCACCCAGAATGGCAGGCGCGCCCGGCCGGTGAGCCAGTCGTGTATACATCGCTCGGACCGGCGCAGCGCGCGCGCCAGCTGCTTGAGCGTGCGGCCGGACGCGTAGTGTCGGAATTCGGCCGGGTTCCCGTATCGGAGGTTCGGAAATTTCATTCTTTTTATCCTCAAATAAAAAAGACCGGGACGGAGCCCGGTCTTTCGATACTGCTTTGAAACCAAAGGAAAATTAACTAGGGTCGATTCTGAGGGGGTCCCGCGATTTAACTTCGATAATTGAGATTATGTCAACTTACAGAAACCTCTCGTTCAGTGAATCATCAGCCAAGCCTTAATCTCAACCGATCCGCGTTTTCAGGACAGCGTGGCCCCCATTCCAGCGCGTTCGCAGAACTCGCCGAGGTCGTCGGGTATGCGCCCGAGGATTTGGGGCACGTCGTCCGGTTCGGCGAGAGCAATGTGGTGCCTGGCGCGCGCAATATCGTGATCGGTTGTCATCTCGCCGATCAGCTGGCGTCTAGTGTGCTACCGGCCGACACGATCGTCCCGCGGGTTCGTCACCGGCATGCGCGGCGGATCTGCGGTTTCGCAGAAACGCACGCGCATGCCCCGACAAAGGTTGTCGCGCCTACCTCAGGTCATTGGCAAACCGGTTCGTATAACCAAGGGTACCAACGCCGCCGATGGAGTTGCACGTTGACGACGCAGCGCCGGGCGGGCAATCGACGTCACGGTCCAACGACCAGAAATGGACGCCCACGAGCCCGTTCTGTTTCACGAACGCGGAAACGGTGTCGACATCCGCGGGTGTGAAGGTTTCACCGGCCACATCGTTACCGCCAATCATCGGCGTCAGTTCCATCTGACTGTACGGTACGCCCCAGTGATCGTGCAGGTTCAGGGCCGCCTGAATGGCCGACTGTCCCATCTGGCAGGTACCGTTCGCGACCACGCAGTTCCACGAACTCGCCGAACCGTAGTCCATCGTCATCAGGTTGATGGTGTAGTTCTTCAGGCCGTACGTCTGGATAGCCTGCATGACCCAATCACCATAGATGTTGAAGCTGTCCGGTGCGCTGGGGCCCCACGAACCGGCCGTGACCGCGCCCTGCTGGGAAGGCGCAAGCGTCGCCAGCGTGAAGCTGAAACGCAGATTCGGATAGTTCTTCTGCGCCACGGCCACCCGCTGCACCAGATCGTTGATCACCTGTTGCGACTGCCCTGCCTCGATGTCGAAATCGATCCCTACGAGGTTGTTGGACGCATAACGATTGATGAAAGTCGCCATGCCGGCATCGGTGCCGCACGTGAACGAGCCCGCTGCGCCGCCGGTAGAAATCACGTAATTCACGTTGGCCGCGGCGAACAGCGGCACGTTCGCGGCGGCCATCGACCCGCCGTCGACGCCGGCCCAGTTCTCGCTGCCGCATTCGCCGGTTGCAAACGCAAGCGTCAGCGCACGAGTTTTGGCCGGAAGCACCGACAGAACGGGGCTGAATTGACCGGTGACGTTCGACGATATGACGTTCGTGTTCCAGTTCAACGAAATCCCCACGTCCTTGTACGGGCTGTACAGGAACGCCGGTGCCACGCCAGTACCCGCCCTGCCCGGCGACGTCGTCGCCGACGCGCGTGACGACACAGCCGAAGGCGTTGTCGTCGTGGCGGCGCCGGCGCCGAGAGATGAACACGCCAACAGGAGAACCGACGCGATACCCAGGATCGATCGCCGCATGATTCCGCATTGCTCCTTCTTCATTGCCCTGCCCTCATTGAATGGGTTGATTGACTTCCAGTACGTCCCGGACGTGGCGAGTCAGTACCTCCGCCGCGTGGCTTGCCGCCGCACCCAGCGTGAAGAACAAGGCGAGCGAAAGCGAACAAGCCGGTGGCGTGCGCCCAGCTTCCCTTTTGAAACTTGCCTTCGGTAAATTCGACTTGAGTCACGGCCGACCCTTGAATTGACAACGTGCTGCCCGGGTCGCGCCTTGATGAATTTAAGAATGGAAAATGCGATCGGCATTCTGGATGCCGAAATCGGAAGCAAATTTTTTATAATTGACGCTTTCGATACGCTACCGCGGCGGCCTGTGCTGGCGAGACAGCACCCCACCTCGAACCGGTTCGAGGCTGGACGTTCTGGATAATTACGAATCGACCCATCTCACCCAAACGCCCTGCCTGAAACCCTTTTGCGCCAAAACAAAAGATAGGCGGCAAAAAAAATAAATCCAGGAATTTCGGTCGAAAATTTAATTTATAAAATCGATTTTCTGCTCACGACTATTCTCAATCCGATTACCGGCCACCCGGCACATCGTCAGCCTCATCCGCCTCGGCCGGAAACCGATGCTGCCCGAACCGCAGAATCAGCACGCCCACGGCAAGCAGCACGATGCCGATCGTCGTCATCAGCATGTGTTCGGGGCTGTCCGTCACGCCGCGCAGGATCAGGTCCCGCGCGAGCGACGTCATCGCGATATAGAGCGGGAAGCGCACCGGCAACCGACCGAGACGCAGGTAGCGGACGGTCATCGCGAGCACCTCCAGATACAGGAACATCAGCAGCAGGTCCGTCAGCGACACCTCGCCGGCCACGACGACCTTCCACGCTTCCTGTCCCATCGCGAACGATGTCGCGAGACCGATCACCACGAGCCCGGCAAGCTCGGCTGCATGAAGAAAGCGGTCGAAGCGCCGGCGAATGCGGTCCGCCGCGGTGGCCAGCGGCCGAGAGGTATTCAGTGTATTCAACGTGTTGGACGGTGTAAAAGGTGGTTCGACATGCCGGTGCGCGCAAGCAGCGATGGAGCTGCCATCGATTCGTTGTCCAGATCAATATCCGTGCTCAAGCACGCTTCACCGATCCCGACTTTCGGTTCGCGCGCCGCGCGGGACCGGCGGACCAGCGGAGGCTGGCCTTGCTCGACCGCCGCGACATAAACGCGCATCGCTTCCGGCTGCCTCAGCGTGACGCACGTCACCCGATGGCTGCTGCCCTAATCTACTTCACCCGGCACGCCGGCATCAAGAGCACAGCTGCCGCCCGTCCGCACGCCGATCCGGCAACGAATCAAGCATTCGAATAACAGATCGGCGATCCGGGTTCCAAAGACGCACCGAAGCTGCTAGATTGCTTGCGCATCGATGTTCTGCGGCATGCGCCGCGCCGAGCGAGGGCCGCCGGCGTCCGGCGAACGCGCGACGAAATGGCGCGCCCCGGCCGCATGGTTAAGCCTGTCACACAAGAGAACACAGACGCATGACACACTTTGCCGTTTTGCAACCGCGCTGCATCGATTCGCCGATCCGCGTATCGTATCGGCATCCCTAACCGGCACGTTCCGATGCAGATACATCCTCCCTCCTCCCAGAACGTCCATAGCCCGCCGACCCGCAACGCGATCTTCCTCGTGGCGACCGTGAACCCGGGCGCAGACCATGCGGACACGATCCGAGCGTGGTGCGGCGATATCGCCGCCCTCGTCCGTTCGGTCGGCAAGCGCGTGCCGTCCGGCAACCTGTCTTGCGTGTGCGGCTTCGGCGCCGACGCCTGGGACGCGCTGTTCGGCTCGCCACGGCCCACGGCGCTGCATCCGTTTCGCGAGTTCGGCGCGGGGCAGCGCGTCGCGGTGGCGACGCCCGGCGACATCCTGCTGCACATCCGCGCCGATGCGATGGACCTGTGCTTCGAGCTCGCGACGCAACTAGTCGGGCGCCTCGGCAGCGCGGTGAAGGTCGTCGACGAAGTGCATGGCTTCCGCTATTTCGACCAGCGCGCGATGATCGGCTTCGTCGACGGCACGGAGAATCCGAGCGGCGGCGAAGCCGTCGACTTCACGGTGATCGGCGACGAGGATGCCGAATTCGCCGGCGGCAGCTACGTGATCGTGCAGAAATACCTGCACGACATGGCCGGATGGAACGCCCTGCCGGTCGAGACGCAGGAGCGCATCATCGGCCGCACCAAGCTGTCCGACATCGAGCTCGACGCCGCGGTCAAGCCGTCGTCGTCGCACAGTTCGCTGACGACGCTGGTCGAAAACGGCGAGGAAGTGAAGATCCTGCGCGACAACATGCCGTTCGGCCGCCCCGGCGCGGGCGAGTTCGGCACCTTCTTCATCGGCTATGCACGCTCGCCCGCGCCGATCGAACAGATGCTCGAGAACATGTTCGTCGGCCGGCCGCCGGGCAACTACGACCGGCTGCTCGATTACAGCCGAGCGGTAACGGGCTCGCTGTTCTTCGTGCCGTCGGCCGACCTGCTCGACGCGCTCGCGACGCGCGCCGCACCGGCCGCCGGCGCGGACGAGCCGCCGTCCCCATCGACCGAGCCGCCGTCCAACGGCTCGCTGAACATCGGATCGCTGAAAGGAGCCCACCCGTATGAATAACCTGCACCGCGAACTCGCCCCGATCTCGTCGGCCGCCTGGTCGCAAATCGAAGAGGAAGTGGCCCGCACCTTCAAGCGGTCGGTCGCGGGCCGGCGCGTGGTCGACGTCGACGGCCCCGGCGGCACCGAACTGTCGGGCGTCGGCACCGGCCACCTGCTCGACCTCGACGCGCCGCGCGAGCAGGTCGGCGCTAGGCTGCGCGAGGTCAAGGCGCTCGTCGAGCTGACCGTGCCGTTCGAACTCCGGCGCGATGCGATCGACAGCGTCGCGCGCGGCGCGCGCGACGCCGACTGGCAGCCCGCGAAGGACGCCGCGCAGCGCCTCGCGTTCGTCGAGGACGGCGCGATCTTCGACGGCTATGCGGCCGCGGGCATCGCCGGCATCCGCGAAGCCTCGTCGAACCGCACGCTCACGCTGCCGGCCGACGTGCGCGACTATCCCGCCGCGATCGGCGAAGCGCTCGAAGCGCTGCGGCTCGCGGGCGTCGACGGCCCCTATTCCGTGCTGCTCGGCGCGGACGCGTACACGGCGCTCGGCGAAGCGCGCGAGCACGGCTATCCGGTCATCGACCACATCAAGCGGATCGTCAGCGGCGAGATCATCTGGGCGCCCGCGATCACCGGTGGCTGCGTGCTGTCGACGCGCGGCGGCGATTTCGCGCTGCACCTCGGTGAAGACGTGTCGATCGGCTATCGCAGCCACAACGACGACGTCGTGCGCCTGTACCTGCGCGAAACCTTCACGTTCCTGATGCTGACGAGCGAAGCATCGGTCGCGGTGGCACCCCAGCCGGCCGCATAACCCGCATTCCCGGCGACACGGACGCACGATCGTCCGTGTCGTCGCTGCCCTGCATCACCCCTCCCCCTTCCCCAACTGCCGCATCGCGCCCGCTGCCATGTGCGGCATTCGCACGACGAAACCTGACGCCCGCGTATTCGTCTGTACTCCATTCCACCGCGCAGCACGCGCGCAGCGCCCGCACAAGGGTGCAATTCACCCGCCACGACAGGCCGAACTGTGCCTTGGATGGCATCCGTCGATCCGCTATTTTTTGCACGTAGTCATGGTGATGCAGCGGGCGTCGTAAAGCACGCGCGTTCCCGTCGTCGGCGCATGCGCATCGCGCCGTCACGCGAGCGACGTCGGGCCGGCGCGTGCCGTGCCGCACCGCATCGTCCATTGCCCCATCGACCTCTCCCACCGACAGGAGCCGCCCCACAATGCCCGCCCTTTGCGATATCTGCCACGCGCGGCCCGCCGTCGCACGTGCCACCGTGATGCAAGACGGTGAACGCAAGTCGATCTCGATCTGCGACTATCACTTCCGCCAGCTGATGCGGCATCAGAGCATGTCGAACCCTTTCGACTCGCTGCTCGGTGGTAGTGGCCTGTCGCCGATGTTCGGCGACGCCGACGAGCCGCTGTCCGCCGAAATCCCGCGCGAATCGGTCGACCCGACCGACGCATTCAGCGAACAGACCCTCGAGCTGCTGCAGCGCGCGGCGGAGAAGGCCCACGCGCTGCGCCGCAACGAACTCGATACCGAGCATCTGCTGTACGTGCTCGCGGATACCGATGTCTGCGCAGCGCTGCTCAAGGAGCTGAAGCTCTCGCCGCAGGACATCAAAGCCTACATCGACGAGCACGCGCAGACGGGCAGCGCCGATCCCGACGCGTCGATCGACCGGATGTCGATCTCGCCGCGCATGAAGAAAGCGATCCAGTTCGCGTTCCAGGCGTCGCGCGATCTCGGTCACTCCTATATCGGGCCCGAGCATCTGCTGATCGGCCTCGCGGCCGTTCCGGACAGCATCGCGGGCGCGCTGCTGAAGAAATACGGCGTGACGCCCGAGGCGCTGCGCCAGAAGGTCGTG
The DNA here is from genome assembly GCF_004343775.1 of Burkholderia sp. SRS-46. Taxonomy (GTDB): domain Bacteria; phylum Pseudomonadota; class Gammaproteobacteria; order Burkholderiales; family Burkholderiaceae; genus Burkholderia. Next base: position 1,281,739 of record NZ_PTXL01000001.1, read on the forward strand.
AAGGTGGTCGGCAAAGGTGCCGAGGACGGCCGTGTCGACACGCCGACGGGCACCCCCAACCTCGACAAGTTCGGCCGCGACCTCACCGCCATCGCCCGCCAGGGCAAGCTCGACCCGGTGCTCGGCCGCGCGCAGGAAATCGAAAACACGATCGAGGTGCTCGCGCGGCGCAAGAAGAACAATCCGGTGCTGATCGGCGAGCCGGGCGTCGGCAAGACCGCGATCGTCGAGGGTCTCGCGCAGCGGATCGTCAACGGCGACGTGCCGGAAGTGCTGCGCGACAAGCGGCTGGTCGAAGTCAACATCAACTCGATGGTCGCGGGCGCGAAGTATCGCGGCGAATTCGAGGAACGCGCGAAGCAGCTGATCGACGAAGTCACCGCGAAGCAGGACGAGCTGATCCTGTTCATCGACGAACTGCATACGATCGTCGGTGCGGGCCAGGGCGGCGGCGAAGGCGGCCTCGACATCGCGAACGTGCTGAAGCCGGCGCTCGCGCGCGGCGAGCTGAGCCTGATCGGCGCGACGACGCTCAACGAATACCAGAAGTACATCGAGAAGGACGCGGCGCTCGAACGGCGCTTCCAGCCGGTGCTCGTGCCCGAGCCGAGCGTCGAGCAGACCATCGTGATCCTGCGCGGCCTGCGCGACAAGCTCGAGGCGCACCACCAGGTCACGTTCGCGGACGACGCGTTCGTCGCGGCCGCCGAATTCGCGGACCGCTACATCACGTCGCGCTTCCTGCCCGACAAGGCGATCGACCTGATCGACCAGGCCGCGGCCCGCGTGCGGATCAGCTCGACGTCGCGGCCGGCGGACATCCAGGAACTGGAAGCCGAAGTCGCGCAACTGAAGCGCGAACAGGACTACGCGTCGTCGCGCAAGCGCTTCGACGAGGCCAAGAACTTCGAGGAACGCATCGCCGACAAGCAGCAGCAGCTCGACGCGCGCATGGAAGCGTGGCAGCGCAAGACCGGCTCGGAAACGCTCGAGGTGACGGTGGCGTCGGTCGCGGAAGTGGTGTCGCGCCTGACCGGCATCCCGGTCGCCGAGCTCACGCAGGAAGAACGCCAGAAGCTGCTGCAGATGGAAGAACGGCTGCGTGAGCGCGTCGTCGGCCAGCACGACGCGGTGGTGGCGGCCAGCGACGCGGTGCGGCTGTCGCGCGCGGGCCTCGGCCAGGCCCACCGGCCGATCGCGACCTTCCTGTTCCTCGGGCCGACCGGCGTCGGCAAGACCGAGCTCGCGAAGGCGCTCGCCGAAACCGTGTTCGGCGACGAGCAGGCGATCATCCGCATCGACATGTCCGAATACATGGAACGGCACGCGGTCGCGCGCCTGATCGGTGCGCCGCCGGGCTACGTCGGCTACGACGAAGGCGGCCAGCTCACCGAGCGCGTGCGGCGGCGCCCGTACAGCGTGATCCTGCTCGACGAGATCGAGAAGGCGCACCCGGACGTCTACAACGTGCTGCTGCAGGTGTTCGACGACGGCCGCCTGACCGACGGCAAGGGCCGCGTGGTCGACTTCAGCAACACGATCCTGATCGCGACCAGCAACCTCGGCGCCGCGATCATCATGGACAACCTCACCCAGCCCGACGCCGCGCGCAAGACCGACAAGGCGATCAAGGACGAACTGATGCAGGTGCTCAAGGGGCATTTCCGCCCCGAGTTCCTGAACCGGATCGACGAGATCATCGTGTTCGACGCGCTGACGCAGGACAACATCCGCGCGATCGTGCAGATCCAGCTCGATCGCGTGGTGCGCACCGCGGCCGCGCAGGACATCACGCTCGTGATCGGCGCATCGCTCGTCGAGCATTTGTCCGACGTCGGCTACCAGCCGGAATTCGGCGCGCGCGAACTGAAGCGCCAGATCCGCCAGATCATCGAGACGCGGCTCGCGAAGGAGATTCTCGGCGACACGCTGACATCCGGCGACCGCGTCGAGGTCGACTACGACAAGGCGAGCGGCGACGTCACGTTCAACAAGCTGCCGCCGGCCGACCGGAAGGAAGCCCGCTAACGCGGCCCGCCGCGAATCGAGCGGCGCGCGCCCCCGCACGCGCCGCTGGCGCCGCCCCGCCCTCGCGCGGCGGCGCCGAACCCGGCCGCCATGCGGCCTAACCCGAGCCGCGCTCCGGCCTGTCCGGAGCGGCTCACGGAGCATTCAAATGACAAATCGACGCGAAGTGCCAGGTATCAGGAAGTACGACGGGCCCGCCGGCGGTTGGGGCGCGCTTCGCGCCACGGCCGATGCCGTACGGACGCAGATGGACGCCATCGAGGCGCCGATCATCCTGATGCGCACCAACCAGCCCGACGGCTTCGACTGCCCCGGCTGCGCGTGGCCCGACAAGGAGCACAAGTCCACGTTCCAGTTCTGCGAGAACGGCGCGAAGGCCGTCACGTGGGAGGCGACGAGCAAGCGCGTGCCGCCCGAGTTCTTCGCGGCGAACACCGTGTCGTCGCTGCTGCGCATGTCGGATTACGAGCTGGAGAACATGGGCCGGCTCACGCATCCGCTCGTCTACGATCGCGCCAGCGACACGTTCCGCGCGGTCGCGTGGGACGACGCGTTCGCGCGCATCGGCGAGGTGCTGCGCGGCCTGTCGCCCGAACAGGTCGAGTTCTACACGTCCGGCCGCGCGTCGAACGAAGCCGCGTACCTGTACCAGCTGTTCGCGCGCGAGTTCGGCACCAACAACTTCCCCGACTGCTCGAACATGTGCCACGAGCCGACCAGCGTCGGCCTGCCGCAATCGATCGGGATCGGCAAGGGCACGGTGTCGCTCGAGGATTTCGACCACTGCGAGCTGATCATCTCGATCGGCCACAATCCCGGCACGAACCACCCGCGGATGATGGGCACGCTGCACGAATGCTCGCGGCGCAACGTGCCGATCATCGTCTTCAATCCGCTGCGCGAGCGTGCGCTCGAACGCTTCGCGGATCCGCAGGACATGATCGAGATGGCGTCGTTCGGCTCGACGCGGATCGCGTCGACCTACTTCCAGGTCGACGCGGGCGGCGACGCGGCCGCGCTGAAAGGCATCATGAAGGCGCTGTTCGCGCTCGACGCCGAACAGGGCAACGTGCTGGACCGCGCGTTCATCGACGAGCACACCAGCGGGTTCGACGCGTTCTCGGCGGATCTCGACACCACGTCGTGGGACGACATCGAGCGCGCGAGCGGGCTCAGCCAGGCGCAGCTCGAACAGGTCGCGATCGCGTACGCGAAATCGAATGCGACGATCGTCACCTACGGGATGGGCGTCACGCAGCACAACAAGGGCACCGCCACCGTGCGCCTGATCGCCGACCTGCTGTTGCTGCGCGGCAACTTCGGCAAGCCCGGCGCCGGCATCTGCCCGCTGCGCGGCCATTCGAACGTGCAGGGCAACCGCACGGTCGGCATCACCGAGAAGCCGTCCGCCGACTTCCTGAAGAAGATCGAGGACGTGCTCGGCTTCACCCCGCCGTCGCATCACGGCCACGACGCGGTGCAGACGATGCAGGCGATGGTCGCCGGCACCTCGAAGGCGCTGATCTGCCTCGGCGGCAACTTCGCGGTGGCGCTGCCCGATCCGGAGCAGTCGTTCCCGGCAATGGGCAAGCTCGACCTGAGCGTGCACATCGGCACCAAGCTCAATCGCTCGCACCTGCTGGTCGCGAAGGAAACCTACGTGTTCCCGTGCCTCGGCCGCACCGAGCTCGACGTCCAGGCGGGCGGCGCGCAGTCGGTGACGGTGGAGGATTCGATGTCGATGGTGCACGCGTCGGCCGGCAAGCTGAAGCCCGCGTCCGAGCACCTGCGGTCGGAGCCCGCGATCGTCGCGGGCATGGCGCATGCGACGCTGCCGAACAGCAAGGTGCAGTGGCTCGACCTGATCGCCGACTACGACCGGATCCGCGACCTGATCGACAAGACGATTCCCGGCTTCGAGGCGTTCAACACGCGCATCCGCACGCCGGGCGGATTCCGCCTGCCGCTGCCGCCCACCGAGCGCGTGTGGCCGACGGCCACCGGCAAGGCGATGTTCTCGGTCTACAAGGGCGTGAAGGAAGACGCGGACGTGCTCGGCGCCGAGCAGGTGCTGCGCCTGATCACGCTGCGCAGCCACGACCAGTACAACACGACGATCTACGGGCTCGACGACCGCTATCGCGGCGTGTTCGGACGGCGCGACGTGCTGTTCATGAACCCGGCGGACCTCGCGAAATACGGGCTCGAGCACGGCGATCTCGTCGACATCGAAACGGTCGCGCCGTCGGGCCGGCCGCTGCGTCTCGAGAAGATCACCGCGATCGAGTACGACATCGCGCCGGGGTCGGTCGGTGCGTACTATCCGGAGGCGAACGTGCTGGTGCCGCTCGACTACATCGACAAGGAAAGCGGCACGCCGTCGTACAAGTCGGTGCCGGTGCGGGTGATGCGCTCGGCCACCGTCTGACGACGGACGGCGCGCGGCACGGGTGCGAGCCCGTGCCGTGCACGTGAAAATGGCGCGTCAATCGACGCGCCATTTCTTTTGCGTATTGCGTATTGCGCACCGCGGTGCGGCCAATCCGATCAAGTCAGCTGGTAAGTCTCCGTCGGCGCGACTTCCTTCGGCAGCTCGGCGCCGCACAGCTCGAGCACCGAGCGTTCGATCGTCCGGGCCATCGCGTCGAGCGCGAGCGCATTGGGCGCGGTGCTGAACGGCTCGGCCACTTCGTTCGCGATCGCTTCGAGCGCGATCAACGTATACGAAATGAACACGCAGATCAGCGGCGTGAAGAATTCCGTCGAATCGACGAGGCCGAACGGCAGCAGCACGCAATACGCATAGACGGTGCGATGCAGCAGCACGCTGTACGCGAACGGGATCGGCGTCGACGCGATCCGCTCGCAGCCGCCCACCGCGTCGCCGAGATGATTGAGCTGCGCATCGAACATCCACGTCGTGACGTCGGGGCCGGCCGTGCGGCCCTGCATCCGCAGCAGGTTGCCGCGGATCTCGTCGAGCAGCGCGACCGGCTTGTAGGCCTTGCCGCACAGCGCGTCGGCGCGCGCGCGCCCGAGGATGCGCGTCAGGTCCTCGGCCGGATCGGTATGGCGCAACTGGTGCTTCAATGCATAGACGAATGCGATCAGCAAGTCGGTGGTCTGGTTGCGCTCGGCCGCGTCGACGTGCTCGGGCAGATAGCGGCGCATCTGCGAGGTCAGCGCGCGCGACGCGATAAGCACGTTGCCCCACAGGTGGCGCGCCTCCTTGAAGCGCTCGAAGCTCGCGTTGTTGCGAAACGCGAGAAAGATCGCGAGCGCGAGGCCGAACAGCGTGAACGGCGCCGTGTTCAGCGGAATCTTCTCGCCGAAGATGCGGCCGTTCGTGAAGACCGCCAGCGTACTGACGATCGCCATGAAAACGAGCTGCGGAATGATCGATTGCAATACCGAGCCGTTCCACACGAACAGCATCTGCAACCAGTTTTGTCTCGGTCTGACGATCATGATGTGTCTCTGCGGGCCGCGCCGCGGCCGCGTTGCCCCTGCGTAACGAAACCGGCCCCGCGGGGCGGGGCCGGATTGCTGGTGTCGCGAGGTCCGGCCGTTTCGGCGCGGGCCCCGTGGAACTGCCTGCGCCTGCCGGCGTCAGTGGTGGTAGCCGTCCCCTTCGCGCACCTTGCCGCGGAACACCCGGTATTGCATCGCGTTGTAGACCAGGATGATCGGCAGCACGATCACCGTGCCGACCAGCGCGAACAGCTGGCTCGAATGGCTCGACGAGGCGTCCCAGATCGTCAGCGACGGCGGCACGATGTTCGGCCAGATGCTGATGATGAGGCCCGTGTAGCCGAGGAAGCAGATCGCGAGCGTCAGCAGGAACGGCGTCGCCTCGTGCTTGCGGTTCACGGTGTGGAAGATGCCCCACACGCAGGCGAGCACCAGCACCGGCACCGGCGCGAACCAGATCAGGTCGCCGCTGCCGAACCAGCGGTGCGCGACGGCCGGCAGGCCGGCCACGGTCCACAGGCTGACGATCAGGATCGCGCCGAGCAACACGCCCGTCAGCGGCTTCATCAGCAGGCGCATCTTGCGCTGCAACTCGCCGTCGACCTTCAGGATCAGCCAGCCGCAGCCGAGCGCCGCATAGGTGGCGAGCACGCCGAGCCCGCAGAACAGGCTGAACGGCGACAGCCAGTCGAACGGGCCGCCGACGAAGCGGCCGTCCGCGATCTTGATCCCCTGCAGCAGCGAGCCGAGCACGATGCCCTGGCAGAACGCCGCGAGCGCGGAGCCGCCGATGAACGCGAGATCCCACAGATGCTGCGTGCGAGTCGCCTTCGCGCGCAGTTCGAACGCCGCGCCGCGGAAGATCAGGCCGACCACCATCAGGATCAGCGGCAGGTAATTCGCCGGCAGGAGCGTCGAATACACGACCGGAAACGCGCCGTACAGCCCCGCTCCGCCGAGCACGAGGAACGTCTCGTTGCCGTCCCACACCGGCGCGACCGTGTCGAGCATCACCTGCCGCTCGGCTTTCGCGTCGAAGAACGGAAACAGCAGGCCGATGCCGAGGTCGAAGCCGTCCAGCGCCACGTAGATGAACACGCCGAGCCCGATGATCGCGGCCCAGATGACAGGAAGATCGATATGCATGGCTGGCTCCTTATTCCGCTTCGGTGACGTCCAGCGGCGTGGACAGCGCGCTCTTGCGCAGCCCCGGGTGCCGGTGCAGTTCGATGTACCCGGCGTTCGCCGCCGGCCCGCGATTCATCAGTTTCAACATGTAGTACACACCCGTCCCGAATACGAGGAAATACACCACCACGAAGATCAGCAGCGACACGCCGACCTGCTGCGCATCGAGCGGCGCGACCGAATCGATCGTGCGCAGCACGCCGTAGACCGTCCACGGCTGCCGGCCGACCTCGGTCGTGATCCAGCCGGCGAGCAGCGCGACGATGCCCGACGGCCCCATGCCCAGCACGAACCACTGGAACCAGCGCGTTTCATACAGGCGTCCGCCCTTTCGCAGCAGCAGGCCGAGCAGCGCGGTCAGCAGCATCAGCATGCCGAGGCCCGCCATGATCCGGAACGTCCAGAAGATGATCGTCGAGTTCGGGCGGTCCTGCGGCGGGAACTCCTTCAGCCCGCGAATCTCGCCGTCCCAGCTGTGCGTGAGGATCAGGCTGCCGAGGTGCGGCACCTGCACCGCGTAGCGGGTCGTTTCCGCCTTCATGTCCGGGATGCCGAACAGGTTGAGCGCGGTGCCGCCCTTCTCGGTTTCCCACAGCCCTTCGATCGCCGCGATCTTCGCCGGCTGGTGCTGGCGCGTGTTGAGGCCGTGCGCGTCGCCGATCACGATCTGCACCGGCGCCAGCAACAGCAGCATCCACAGCGCCATCGAGAAGCTGCGCTTGACCGGCTCGTCGCGGCGGCCGCGCAGCAGGTGCCAGGCGCCGCATGCGGCGACGATGAAGCCCGCGACGATGAATGCCGCGATCGTCATGTGCAGCAGGCGGTACGGGAACGACGGGTTGAACACGATCTTGAACCAGTCGACCGGCACGACGATGCCGTTCTGGATCGCATAGCCCTGCGGCGTCTGCATGAAGCTGTTCGACGACAGGATCCAGAACGTCGAGATCAGCGTGCCGAGCGCGACCATCAGCGTCGCGAAGAAATGCGCGCGCGGGCTCACGCGGTTCCAGCCGAACAGCATCACGCCGAGGAAGCCGGCTTCGAGGAAGAACGCCGTCAATACTTCATACGTCAGCAGCGGCCCGGTGATGTTGCCGGCGATGCGGGAAAACCCGCTCCAGTTCGTGCCGAACTCGTAGGCCATCACGACGCCGGACACGACGCCCATGCCGAAGCCGACCGCGAAGACCTTCGACCAAAACTGGAACATCGATTTGTACGCGGCGTCCCCCGTTGCGAGCCAGCGCCATTCGAGCACCGCGAGAAAACTCGCCATGCCGATGCTGATTGCGGGGAACACGATATGAAAGGACACCGTGAACGCGAACTGAAGTCGCGCCAGGTGGAAGGCATCGAAGATTTCCATGACCGTAGTGTGCTCGTGGTTGTAAAGACGTCCGCCCGAAGCAGGCAACCCCGCGACGGTTCGACCGTCGCACCTGCGTGCCGACCCAGCGATCACATGTGAATCGCATCGCACCGACAACGAAGCGAGTCGACGATATCGCGTTTCGAACGGCACCCGCAATCAATCGCGCGCCCCGGCGAACTGTGCTCGTTGGCCCCCTGACGATGTGTACATGTAAAACACACACACCTCGCATCGCGCCCGCCAGCTGTACTGCTTTTCCGGGCGCGAGGCTGTACACGCGCGGTGCGGCCGAACCCTCGTAAGCTTGGCCTCAGTCCGGATTCCCGGCGCTCGAACGCACGCGCTTCGCACGCCACGGTTTCCACCATCATCCGCCGGCCTTGCGTGCGTCCGACATGACGCTCGCCGCGGCCGGCGCCGTCGAGAGGATTCCTTCATGCAGCCATGCGCCCTCCCCGTCGAGCCGACCGGCAGCATCGCGCGCGACGTGACGCGCCATCGTCGCGGCGAGTTCGCGCGCGTCACCGACCGCGTGGTCGAGGAGCGCCCGGTCGCGCTCGTGTTCAACGACATCTCGCATGCGGTGATGATGGCGACGCCGATCGACCTCGACGTGTTCGGCCTCGGCTTCGCGCTCAGCGAAGGCATCGTCGAACGCGCATCGGACGTCTTCGACATCGAGAGCGAATGCACGGCGGCGAGCGCCGTGGTGCGCCTCACCGTGTCGCAGCGCGCCTTCATGGCGCTGAAGGAGCGGCGACGCGCGCTGGCCGGCCGCACCGGCTGCGGCGTGTGCGGGATCGAGAGCATCGCGCAGCTCGACCTGCATCCGCCGCGCATCCGCCATGCGGGCGCGGCGGCCGGCATCGGCGCCGACGCGCTCGAGCGTGCCGCGTGCGCACTGCCCGCGCACCAGGTGCTGATGCGCGACACCGGCGGCATCCATGCGGCCGCGTGGTGCAGCCGCGACGGCGAGGTGCGCGACGTATTCGAGGACGTCGGCCGCCATAACGCGCTCGACAAGCTGATCGGCCATCTCGCGCGGCGCCGCGCCGATACGCGCGACGGCTTCGTGTTCCTGTCGAGCCGCGCGAGCTACGAGCTGGTCCGCAAGGCCGCGCGCCTCGACATCCCGATGGTCGCGACGATCTCCGCGCCGACCTCGCTTGCGATCGACGTCGCGCGCGAGGCCGGCATCCGGCTGCTCGGCTTCTGCCGCGGCGACGGCTTCGTCGAATACGCCGCGCCGGCCGACGCGCCCGCCTCGCTTGAACTGTGACCCCGCCATGACCCGACCGATCGATTTCGATACCGCACAGCAGCACTTCGCGCACGCGTTCGCGCGGCCGCTCGCCCGCACGTCCATCCCGACCGCCGAGGCGGCGGGCCGCGTGCTGGCCACGCCGCTCGACGCGGTGCTCGACCAGCCGAGCGCCGACCACAGCGCGATGGACGGCTACGCGGTGCGTTACGCGGATCTCGCGCACGGCGAGCCGCTGCCCGTCGCGCAGCGCTGCTATGCGGGCGACGCGCCGCGGCCGCTCGCGCCCCGCACGGCCGCCCGCATCTTCACCGGCGGCCTGATTCCGCCCGGCGCGGATACGGTGGTCATGCAGGAAAGCGCGCGCGAACAGGACGGCCACGTGACGTTCGACGACGGCGCGCGGGCCGGCACGCACATCCGCCGCCGCGGCGAGGAAGTGCGCGCGGGCCAGATGCTGATTCCCGCCGGCGTGCGCCTGCGGGCCGCGCACGTCGGGATGATCGCGTCGCAAGGGATCGCGTCCGTCGACGTGGTGCCGGTGCTGCGCGTCGGCATCCTGACGACCGGCGACGAACTCGTCGCGTGCGGCCATGCGCGGCTGCCGCAGCAGATCTACAACAGCAACGCGCCGATGCTGGCCGCGCTGGTCGCGGGCACCGGCGCACGCGTCAGCCGCAGCGCGCATGCGCGCGACACGGCGGCCGCGATCGACGATGCGCTGCGCGACATGCGCGCGCATTGCGACCTGCTCATCTGTGTCGGCGGCGCGTCGGTCGGCGACAAGGATCTGGTGCGCCCCGCGCTGGGCGCGCTCGGCGCGTCGTTCGTGCTGTCCGGCGTGCGCATGAAGCCCGGCAAGCCGGTCGCGCTCGCGCGGCTCGACAGCATGCCGGTGGTGCTGCTGCCCGGCAATCCGGGCGCCGCGCTGACCACCTTCGCACTGTTCGTGACGCCGCTGATCCGCTGCCTGCAAGGCCGCGACGATCGCCTGCCGGCGACGCCGTGGCTGCCGCTCGACGCCGACGTCGAAGCGGACGACGCGCGCGAGCGCTTCATGCGGGTGCGCTGCGACCTCGCACTGAACGGCCTGCCGGTGCTCGACGCGCTGCGCGAGCAAGGCGCCGGCACGCTGCTGTCGCTCGCGGAAGCGGGCGGCGTCGCACGGCTGCCGGCCGGCCGCGCGGTCGCATGCGGCGACGCGGTGCCGTACTACGACTTCGCGCAATGGCTCGCGTGACGGCCGCCCGCGCGCGCCTGCTGCAATGCGGCGCAGAGCACGCGCGCTGTGCTCTGCGCGGCCAACTGTATTCCTGCAATTCGGCCCGGATTGTGTCTCGGCCGCGCGATTCCGGCGGACTATCCTCCGGCATGGAGCCTGTCACGGCTGCCGCGCGGCTGGTGCGACGCGGCATGCGAACCGTCGACGGCGCCGCCCCTCCCACCCTGCGCAGGCCAACGGACAGATCGTGAACGTCATCGACTCCGTCACGCCGACCCACGCCGCGGCAAGCCGCGACGCGTCGGCCAGCGAATCACCCGGCATCGTCGACACGCTCCAGCGGCCGCTGCGCGACCTGCGGCTGTCCGTCATCGATCAATGCAATTTCCGCTGCACGTACTGCATGCCGCGCGAAAGCTTCGATGCCGATTACGCATTCATGCCGTCGTCCGAGCGCCTGTCGTTCGACCAGCTGACCCGCATCGCGCGCGCGTTCGTCGCGCTCGGCGTCGAGAAGATCCGCCTGACCGGCGGCGAGCCGCTGCTGCGGCGCGGCCTCGAAACGCTGGTCGAATCGCTCGCGTCGCTGACGACCGTCGACGGCAAGCCGGTCGAGATCGCGCTGACCACCAACGGCTCGCTGCTCGCCGCGAAGGCGCGCGCGCTGCGCGACGCGGGGCTCGGGCGCGTGACCGTGAGCCTCGACGCGATCGACGACGCGGTGTTCCGCCGGATGAGCGACGTCGACCTGCCGGTGGCGCGCATCCTCGACGGCATCGAGGCCGCGCAGGCCGTCGGGCTCGCGCCCGTCAAGGTCAACGCGGTGATCGAGCGCGGCGTCAACGACAGCCAGCTGCTGCCGCTCGTGCGCGCATTCCGCCACACCGGCGTCGCGGTGCGCTTCATCGAGTACATGGATGTCGGCGGCGCGCAGTACTGGGCGACCGACAAGGTCGTCACCGCGGCGCAGATGCGCGGGATCATCGAAACCGCGTACCCGCTGCTGCCGTGCGGCGACGACGCGAACGCGCACGCCGGCACCGCCATCCACTATCGCCACGCCGACGGCGGCGGCGATGTCGGTTTCATCGCAAGCGTCTCGCATCCGTTCTGCGGCACCTGCACGCGCGCGCGCGTCTCCGCCGACGGCCAGCTGTACACCTGCCTGTTCGCGACACAAGGCACCGATCTGCGGCCGTGGCTCGACGCCACGGCGCCGCTCGCGCCGCTGACCGGCGCGATCCGCGACCGCTGGCTGCGCCGTGACGACCGCTACTCCGAACTGCGTTCGGCGCACCGCGCGCGGCGAACCGGCAAGACTTATCCGACGGTCCGCATGTCGCTCGTCGGCGGCTGAGGCACGGCAGAGCGATGCAAGACGACCCGCCCCCTGGAGAACAGTCATGACGTCACTCATCGACCCGCACGCCGAGCCGGACGACCCGGCCCATTCCGACAGCCCCCCCGGCGACGACGCCGCGGCACCGCCCGCGCATTCGCCGCCCGCGATCTCCGCGGGCTTCGAGGTGCGCGTGCAGTACGAGCCGATCGACGTCGATGCGGAAATCATGCCGATCGTGCGCAACCCGCGTGTCGGGGCGGTCGTGAATTTCCTCGGCGTGGTGCGCCAGAGCGGCGACTTCGACGACGTCGTCGCGCTCGAGATCGAGCACTACCCGGGGATGACCGAGCGTGCGCTATGGAGCATCGTCGAGGAGGCGTCCGCGCGCTGGACGCTCGAGTCGGTCAGGATCGTCCACCGGATCGGCCGCATCGGGCTTGGCCACCCGGTCGTGCTGGTGGTCGTGGCCGCGCCGCATCGCGGGGCAGCGTTCGACGCGTGCGAGTTCCTGATGGATTTCCTGAAGACCCATGCGCCGTTCTGGAAGAAGGAGATCCGGCACGACGGCGCGGCCGAATGGGTCGCGGCCAAGGCGCACGACGACCAGGCCATGAAACGGTGGGGCTGAGCGCCCGCCGACTTTCCCTTTCCCGGCAAGATCCCACCATGAGACTGACGATCAAATACTTTGCGAGCATCCGCGAACAACTGCGCATCGATGAGGAAATCATCGAGACCGATGCGCCCGAACTCACCGTCGACGCGCTGCGCAGCACGCTCGCGTCGCGCGACGAACACACCGCGCAAGCGCTGCGTGAAGGCCGGCCGGTGCGCACCGCGGTCAACCACGAGATGGTGAGCGGCGCATTCGTCGTGCGCGAGGACAGCGAGATTGCGTTTTTCCCGCCGGTGACGGGCGGATGATGGGCGGTGGGCGGCGCGCGTGCGAAGCGCGGCGCACCCGCCATGCTTCGCGACACGCGTCACCCCGCGCCGTCAGCGCGCGCAGAGCGCCGCGAGCTTGCCGACGGTGATCACCGCCTGTTCGATCTGGCTCGACCACGGGCTGCTGTAGTTCAGCCGGATGAAGTTCCGATAGTTGTCCGAAATCGAGAACATGTAGCCGGGGCCGATCGTGATCCCCTGCTCGAGCGCGAGCTGGTACAGCCGCATCGCATCGACCTTCGCGGGCAGCTCGACCCACAGCACGTAGCCGCCTGCCGGGCTCGAGATGCGCGTGCCCTCCGGAAAGAACCGCGACACGATCGCGCGCATCAGGTTCGCCTGCTGCGCATACGCCTTGCGGATCCGCCGCAGGTGATGCTCGTAGCCGTCGCGCTCGAGGTACTCCGCGATCGCGAGCTGCGGCAGCAGCGGCGTCGTCAGCGTGTTCAGGAACTTCAGCTTTTCGACCTGGTCGCGATAGCGGCCCGGCAATGCCCAGCCGATCCGGTACGCGGCCGTCAGGCTCTTCGAGAACGACGTGCAGTGCAGCACGAGCCCCTTGCGGTCGTAGGACTTCAGCGTGCTCGGATGCGACTCGCCGAAATACAGCTCGTTATAGACGCCGTTCTCGATGATCGGCATGTCGGCCTTCGCCGCGAACTCGACCAGCTCGCGCTTGCGCTCGTCCGGCATCTGGAAGCCGAGCGGGTTCTGGAAGTTCGGCATCACCATGCACGCGGCAATCGGCTGCGACTTCATGATCGCCGCAAGCGCCGCGATGTCGATCCCGTATTCCGGATGCGTCGACACCTCGATCGCCTTCATCCCCATCCGCTCGATCGCGTGCAGCATCGCGTAGAAGGTCGGCGATTCGACCGCGATCACGTCGCCGGGCTTCGCAACGGCCTGCAGGCACAGGTTGATCGCTTCCGTCGCGCCGACCGTCACGATGATCTCGTTCGGATCGACCGACATGCCGTTTTCCAGGTAGCGGCGCGCGATCTGCCGCACGAGGCGCGGGCTGCCGGGCGGCAGCCCGTCGGTCACGCCCCACAGCGTCTTGTCGCGGCCGGCGGCGTACGCGTAGCGGTTCAGCTTCTCGAACGGAAACATGCTCGGGTCGGGATACGGCGAGCCGAGCGGCACCGCGTCGTCCGCGCCGATCGAGCGCAGGGTCGACAGCACGAGCCGGCTCACGTCGACCGACGACGAAATCGCGATCGGCTTCGACGGCCGCAAGTCGCGCACCTGCCCGTTCCCGTCGTCGCGGCGCAGGTTCACGAAGTAGCCGGATTGCGGGCGGCTCTCCAGCAGGCCGCGGCTTTCGAGCAGCAGGTATGCGTGCAGGACCGTCGTGATGCTGAGCCGGTGCTGCTGGCTCGCCTGCCGCACCGACGGAATCCGGTCGCCGTGCCGATACACCCCCTGGCGGACCAGGCGCTCGATGTCGTCCGCCAGCTTCTCGTACAGTTTCATCGCGCACCTCCCGCCGGTGCGCCGCGTGCGCGGATGCCCCGCGCAGCGGTCGGATCGTGGTACGTCGCGATATTTCCCTCCGGTTTTGCCTTTTCCATTGCCGTGGCTCTCATGAAGATGCATCCGCATACCCGTGATCCGGGATTTGCGGCGCTGTGCTTTTGGTAGTGGAAGAGTACGAGGAGAACAGTCGCCTGCAGGCACACACATTCATCGTGCCCGCAAGAGTACAGTTTCGGCAATCCGTAACAGAACCGGGGAACTGTATGTCTTACGAATGTTGTACATGAGATGACGGGCGGGCAAACGATCGTTTCATACGGACCGCTTCGGATCCCGAATGAATGCCGCTGCCCGGCCCGGCCTGAGCGTTGCGCGAGCCGCCTGAGGAGAGATCGATACGCGGGAAATGATCAGACATGCAAACGGCGCCTGCCCGCAGGGCCTCGGCCATGCAGGCAGGCGCCGTCCGCCGTTCGAGGCAACCGGAGCCGTTGCAGGTTCGCGGGCATGCGCGCACCCCTCGGGCGCGCGGCCCGAATCGGTGCATCACGCTGCCGGCCGGCGCCCGTCCGCGCACCGGCCGTCGCCGCTCAAGACGCCATGCCCTGCATCTTGTGCGAGAAATGCGCGCGCTCGGCGGTTTCCATCAGCGACAGGAACTCATCCTGCGCCATGTGGATCAGCGCCTCATGATCGCCGGCCTCGAAATACACTTCCGGCTGCATCGCCAGATGGTCTTCGAGGAACGTCTTCATGCCGTAGGCCATGCAGACCGGCGGCAGCGCGCCCGCATCGCAGTCCTTGAACAGTTCGCGCAGCTCGACTTCCTTCGCGAGCACGAGATGGCGGCCCGTCTTGGCCCAAAGATCCGACAAGCGCAGCGCGTGCGTCGTCGGCAGCACGGCCGCGACGTAGCCTTCGTCGTCTTCGAGCAGCACGGTTTTCGCGAGGCGTTCGCCGGGGATATGCGCGGCCGCGGCGGTTTCCATGCTCGTATGGCTATAGGGGTGGTACACGACTTCATACCGCGAGGACTTCTGGCGCAGGCAATCCTGCAGGGTCGCAGACATCGACATGGCACACCTCGTCTGAACGTATCGGGCGAACGGCGTTCGCACCGGATTCGTTCAGCATAGGTCGCATTCGCGCGGATGGAAAACCCCGTTGCACCCTGTGCCGCGCACGCCTGTCACGCCGGCTCCAGACCCTTCTCGCGCAGCCATTCGGGGTTGAACAGCCGGGCGCGATAGATGTCGCCTCGATCGCACAGCAGCGTCACGATCGTGTGCCCCGGCCCCATCTGCCGCGCGAGCCACACCGCCGCCGCGACGTTGATGCCGCTCGAGCCGCCGACGTACAGCCCCTCCTCGCGCAGCAGCCGGTACACCATCGCCACGCACTGCGGATCGTCGATGCGCACCGCGTCGTCGATCGCCGTGCCTTCGAGATTCGCGGTCACGCGCGTCGAACCGATGCCTTCCGTGATCGAGCTGCCCTCGGCCTTGATCTCGCCGGTCTTCACGTGGCTGTAGAGGCCGCTGCCCTGCGGGTCGGCGAGCACGATCCGGATCGCCGGGTCCTGCTCCTTCAGGTAGCGGCTCACGCCGGCCAGCGTGCCGCCCGTGCCGGTCGCGCACACGAACGCATCGACCGTGCCCGCGGTGTCGCGCCAGATCTCCGGCCCGGTGGTCTCGTAATGCGCCAGCCGGTTGACGGGATTGTCGAACTGGTTGGCCCAGATCGCGTTGTCGAGTTCGCCCGCGAGCCGCCCGGCAATCTTCTGATAATTGTTCGGATCCCGATACGGCGCCGCCGGCACCGCGCGCACCTCGGCGCCGAGCGTGCGCAGGATCGCCATCTTGTCCGGCGATTGCGTTTCCGGTATCACGATCACGCAGCGATAGCCGCGCGCCGCGCAGATGTGTGCGAGACCGATGCCGGTGTTGCCGGCCGTGCCCTCGACGACGGTGCCGCCCGGCTTCAGCGTGCCGCGCCGCTCGGCGTCGCGGATGATGTACAGCGCCGCGCGGTCCTTCACCGAGCCGCCCGGGTTCATGAATTCCGCCTTGGCCAGGATCTCGCAGCCCGTCTGCGCACTGAGCGCCGCCAGCCGGATCAGCGGCGTACGCCCCACGCAGTCGACGAAACCTTGTCGCACGTCCATGTCCGCCTCCATCGCGCGCGCCGCACACACAACGAAGGATAGGACGCCGCCGCCGCTTTCGACGCCGGCCGCCGCGTACTAAGCTTGGAGAGCCCATTCGCGACGCCTGCGCCGCATCGCCACACGAGGTCCGACATGCTGCAACTGCACACCGTGGCCGTCGACAAGCCCGAGACGGTGAACTTCATCCTCGGCCAGACGCATTTCATCAAGTCCGTCGAGGACATCCACGAGGCGCTCGTCGGCACCGTGCCCGGCATCCGCTTCGGGCTCGCGTTCTGCGAGGCGTCCGGCAAGCGGCTGGTGCGGCGCTCCGGCACCGATCCGGCGCTGGTCGAGCTCGCGTGCCGCAACGCCACCAAGATCGGCGCCGGTCACGCGTTCATCGTGTTCCTCGGCGACGGCTTCTTTCCGGTCAACGTGCTGAACGCGATCAAGGCCGTGCCCGAGGTGTGCCGGATCTACTGCGCGACCGCGAATCCGACCGAGGTGATCGTCGCCGAAACCGCGCAGGGGCGCGGCATCGTCGGCGTGGTCGACGGTTTTCCGCCGCTCGGGGTCGAGAACGACGACGACGTGCGGTGGCGCAAGGATCTGCTGAGAACGATTGGCTACAAGGCGTAGGCGCAAACGCAATCGTAGATGCGGGCCGCGGCCCTCACCTGCAGACCCGGCTGAGCGGTTTGCGCGATGCGGCGTCGAAATTCGGCGACGGAAAAAAGTTCGACCGTTAGTTGCAATTCGACAAGATGATCGAGGCGCCCGATCCGCACGCACGACGTGCCGTGTGCCTGCCCTATACTTGCCCGCAACAGGCTGACGGCCGCGCCGGCGTCGCGGTCGCGGCCCCTTCGATTCTTCCGGGAGCGATGCATGCACTACCAGCTGATCTACGAACTCGTCGACGACTACCTGACGCGACGCGAACCGTTCCGCGCCGAGCATCTGGCGCTCGCGCACGCGGCCACCGAACGCGGCGAGCTGATGCTCGCGGGCGCGTTCGCGGATCCGGCCGACCAGGCCGTGCTCGTCTTCGAGGGCGACTCGCCCGAGGTGGCCGAATCGTTCGCGCGCGCCGATCCGTACGTGCAGCACGGCCTCGTCAAGTCGTGGCGCGTGCGACCGTGGCGCGTGGTGATCGGCAAGCACGCGCCGCGCTGACGCCGGCTACAGCCACCCTGCCCGCTTGAAGCGCCACCACAGCAGCAGATCGACCACGGCCATCGTCCCGATGCAGCCGTAGTAGCCGTATTTCCAGTGCAGCTCGGGGATGTTGTTGAAGTTCATCCCGTAGATGCCGGCGATCATCGTCGGGATCGCGAACAGCGCGGCGAACGACCCGAGCCGCTTGGTCACCTCGTTCTCGGCGAGCGAGATCATCCCGAGATTGACCTGGATCGCGGTCACGACCATCTCGCGCCGCCCCTCGATCGTCTTCACGATCCGCTGCAGATGGTCGTACACGTCGCGGAAGTAATGCTCCATCCCGCTGCAGACCTGCGGGATGCGCCCGCCGGTCAGCTTCGCGAGCGGCTCGAGCAGCGGCGCCGTGTGCTGGTACAGCGTCACGAGCCGGCGCTTCAGCGAATAGAGATCCTCGATGATCGCGCGCGACGATGCCGGCGTCGCCTTCGTGAAGATGCGGTCCTCGAGCGCCTCGAGCTCGGCGCCGAGCGCTTCGAGGATCGGGAAATAGCGGTCGACGACCTGGTCCATCAGCGCATAGAACACGAACGCGGAGCCTTCGCGCAGCAGGTGCGGCTCGCGTTCGCAACGCGTGCGCACCGCGCGGAAATCCTGCTCGGTGTGGTTGCGCACCGACAGCACGTAGTTCGGGCCGACGAACACGTTCAGCTCGCCGAGCTGGAATTCCTCGTCCGCGTCGAGCTCGACCGTGTGCAGGACCGCGAACAGCGAATCGCCGTATTCCTCGATCTTCGGCCGCTGATGCCCCTTGCAGGCGTCTTCGAGTGCCAGCTCGTGCAGCCCGAATTCCTCGCCCATCAGCTCGAGCTCCGCGGGCGTCGGGTCTTTCAACGCGACCCACACGAAGCATTCGGGCTTCGACACGTAGTCGCTGATGGCGTCGATGTCGATGTCGGCCAGCTTGCGGCCGTCCTGGTATGCAGCGCAGTTGATCAGCATGGTGTTCGTGGTATTGCAGGTGATGCACCAGTTTACCGGTTTGTCGCGCGGCAAGCCCCGTCCGGGCACAGCTTGCGCCTCGCGCCGTAATTGGTCATGATCGGGCTGGGTGCGCCGCAGCATGCGCGGCGCGCATCCACACGCCCGCCCGCGGCCCGGCCGCGCGGCATCACCGCCTAGGAGGCAGACCCATGTGGTATTTCTCGTGGATTCTCGGCATCGGCGTTGCGCTCGGGTTCGGCATCATTAACGCGATGTGGCTGGAAGCGGAAGTGTTCCCGCGCGGCGCGAACGGCGCGGACGCGGCCCGGGCCGGATCGGGGGGCACGCATTCGTGACGCATCTGGTGTTTTTCTGCGGTCACGCCGGCACCGGCAAGACCACGCTCGCGAAGCGGCTCATCGGGCCGCTGATGCGCGCGACCGGCGAGGCCTTCTGCCTGCTCGACAAGGACACGCTGTACGGCCGCTACAGCTCGGCGGCGATGGGCGCCCTCACCCACGACCCGAACGACCGCGACAGCCCGCTCTACCTGAAGCACCTGCGCGATCCCGAATACCATGGGCTGCTCGATACCGCGCGCGAGAACCTCGCGCTCGGCATCAGCGCGATCGTGGTCGGCCCGCTGTCGCGCGAGGTGCGCGACCGGCGCATCTTCGATCACGCGTGGCTCGGCATCGGCCCCGAGGTCACGCTGACGGTCGTCTGGGTTCATGTGCCGGAAGACGTCGCGCGCCAGCGGATCGTCACGCGCGGCAACCCGAACGACGCGTACAA
This sequence comes from Burkholderia sp. SRS-46, assembly GCF_004343775.1. Taxonomy (GTDB): domain Bacteria; phylum Pseudomonadota; class Gammaproteobacteria; order Burkholderiales; family Burkholderiaceae; genus Burkholderia. The sequence goes on from NZ_PTXL01000001.1 coordinate 1,301,136, forward strand.
GCTCACGCACTGGGACGAATACCGTCAGCGCCGCTTCGTGCCGACCGGCGACGAATGCGAAGGGCTCGTGATGTTCGACAACACCGCGCCGAGCGATGCGGAGATCGACGCGCTGCTCGCGCGGATCGTGCCGCCGCCCGCCCCGATTGTCCCGATCGTCCCGCCGCTGCCCGCCTGAGCTTCGCGCCGCCGGAATGCGACAACGCCGGGCGGCGTCGTGCGCCCCCGGCGTTGTCTTGTACCGCGTGCCTGGCCGTGACGACTATCAGGCCACCGCGTGCACGCGCTCCATCGTGCCGCCGTCATACAGCTTGCCGAAGCGGTTCGCGAGGAATGCCTTCAGCGACACCTTTTCCTGCGGGATGAAGCCGCTCTGCGGCAGCTTCTTCTCGCGGAACAGGTCCAGCACCGCGCACATCGCGCCCGCGGTCGTGATCTGGATCGCGCTCATATGCATCCCGCACACGTCCTTCGCGAAGATCTTGCGCGTGAACACGTCCTGCACCAGCTGGCCGTCCTTCACGCCCGTCACCGTGATGAACACGAGCACGACGTCCTGCTTGGTCGACGGCACCGCGCGGCGCATGATCGACTTCAGCGTGTCGCGATCGGTCGACAGGCGCAGGTCCTCGAGCAGGAACTGCACGAGATCGCGATGGCCCGGGTAGCGCACCGACTTGTAGTCGAGCGTCTCGACCTTGCCCGACAGCGTCTCGCACAGGGTGCCGAGGCCGCCCGACGTGTTGAACGCTTCGTATTCGGTGCCGTCGAGCGAGAAGTGCTCGAGGCCTTCGAGCGGCTGCACCCACTGCTTGCGGCCGTCGCGGATCGCTTCGCACGGCTGGCAGTATTCGTTGATCAGGCCGTCGACGCTCCACGTCAGGTTGTACTTCAGCGCGTTGGTCGGGTACTCGGGCAGCGCGCCGACGCGCATCTTCACGTCGCGCACTTCGGTGAAGCCGTTCACGAGTTCGTGCGCGGCGAGGCCGATGAAGCCCGGCGCGAGGCCGCACTGCGGCATGAACGCGCGGTCGGAGCCATCGGCCAGTTCGCGGATCGCGTGCGTCGCGCGCACGTCTTCGGTCAGGTCGAAGTAATGGACGCCCGCGGCCTTCGCGGCGGCGGCGACGTTCACTGCGAGGTAGTACGGCAGTGCATTGACGAGCGCATCGAAACCCTTGACCGCTTCGCGGATCGCATTCGCATCGGCCGAATCGACACGTTGCGTCGCAATGCCTTCGCGCGACAGCTTCGCGAGCGCGTCCGCGTCGCGATCGAATGCGACGACTTCGTAGTCGCCCGTTTCACGCAGCATGTGAGCAATGGTGTGGCCGATCAGACCTGCGCCGACGATGGCGATTTTCATGCGCTTATCTCCTGATGATGGGTTGGTGTTGTGTACGGCGTCGAGCCATGAACACAGTTTAGAGACGCGCAAAAACAGTTCCAAGACCAAGAATGATGCGAAACGTCGGGTATTCTCGACGTTATGACGATGCGTTTCGTCAAAATGACGAAACGACGTGAAAATGCCCGTGCGCCGGCCTGTGCGGGGGCCGGCGCGTCGGATTTCGAGGGGCTGTGAGGAGGGAGAGAAAGGTGCGCAGAATGCGGCTCGATGTCCGCTTGGTTTGGTCTCAGCGATGTTCTCCCGCCAATACGGGGCGTTCGCCGCGCTTGAACCCGAACACGTGATTGATCAGCGAGTCGATCTTGCTGAAGAACGTCTCGGCACCGTAGCCTGCGGCGAACGCAACGGCCGATGCGGATAGACTCAGGCCCAACCCCAAGCTGACGTGCGTGACGACGGTCGAGGGGTCAAAGAACAATCCGACTGTAACGCCGGCTATCAAGCCCAAAGGCAGACGCACCAGCGTGAGAATCCTGTCTCGCGGAGCCAGCACACCGTCCTGGATCTTTTCGTAGATTCCCCGAACCGAAGCCGCGAAGGAGCCGATCACGGCGAACAGAATCGGAAGGATGTAGCTCGTGAAGGTCGAAAGCACAATGGCGACGGAGCGTGCATCCTCTTGCGCATTCTTCTGAAAATTAGGTATCTCGAATATAAACTTGATCGGCCAAAATGCCCAACTGTCCTTGAATGCCGAAACGCTAGCGACTGCTGCTTCATAACGCTTCGCAATGTATGAATACTCGTTGCACATTTCTATGATTTGATAGGTTTCATTTGAAATTCCTGGCGGTTCGCAATGCTCCTTTACCAGCTTCGATGGCGACGTTGCAGCGGCGATCGGTGCGAATTGCTTGGCGAGTGTCGAATAGAGATCGTCCGTCGATTTCATATGGGCCACCCTGTCCTGTTCAAAGCGCGTAATTACTTGGGCACCGTAAGAGACAATTGACAGAAGAATCGCCGAAATCACCGTGATCATGACGACCCACAAACTCATCTTATCCGTGACGCGACGAAAGTCCTGAGCATTTGCAACTATTTTCGGGAAGGCATCTTTCGCTACGCCGATCCTGGAATAGCGTATCCCGCCGGAATTCATACTCGCATGATCTTCCGTCGAATTCTTTTCATCCTCCACGAACATGTAGGTGTACGCGATGGTCAGGCCGCTCGCCGGATAGGCTACATGATTCAATGAACACTTTGCCCGGAACAGGAATGCGACATCCTCCGCATCATATGATCCAGATTGGCTGGCGATCCTCGATATCCGGTTGATTGTCTCGCGAATTTTTTCATTAACAATTATCCCGTTATGGCATATGGCATCGCCTTTATCCAACCTGACGGAAAGATAATCGACAAGCAGCAAAACCTCCTTGAATTCGCAATCGAAGAATTCATTCAGCTCCTTCGACGCGACTTCGCACCTTTCTCGTACGTCGTTCATTTCAGCCTTCCCGGGCGTCAAGCGGATTCGTGCTTCAGGACTCAATGACGCCAATTGAAGTCCTGTCACGCCTGCCGTAAAGATCGCATCGCCACGTCCGCGAGAACGGGTTCCGCGATCCTTACGGCTGCGCATGCACACGCAAGCGGACCACGGCGATCGCTCGCCGTCGCCGGCGCCAACACCTCGTCACGTCAACCGCACCACCAGCGCATAGTTTTGCGGCGTAGTCACCCGGAATGCACGCACGACGATCTCGACGTCCCCTTTCGGCACGCCGGCCCAGATCACCTGCTCGACGTTGTTCAAGCGATCGAAGTCCGCCGAACCGGGCGCCATGTTGCCGTGCCGCTCCTCGCCATCCGCCGCGCGCACGATCAGATCGAGATCGTTCTGCAGCGCCTCGCCGGGCGCATCCGTCCAGACCAGCGTGACCTTGAGCGTGCGCCCGTCGACGTCGACGGCCTGCGCAGTGTGTTCCTCGCCGCCCGTGTCGAGCGTGCCAGCCTCGTCCTTGAACGCGACTGTTTCGCCGGCCGCGTTGGGGCCGACCGTTGCGGCGAGATCGACCCTGCCGAACCCTTGGGAGGCATCGGGCGGCGCCCCGACTTCCGGCGGGGCGTATTGGCCCGGAATGGCTGTCGCCCCGTTGATCAGCATCGCCTTGACGAGCGCCGCGCTCGGCTGTGCGATTCCGCGCGACTTCAGGTATTGCCTGACCACCGCGGCGCAGCCTGCGACCAGCGGCGTCGCCATGCTCGTGCCGCCGTCGTAGAAATAGAGCGGATCGCCGGACGGCGCCCATCCGTTGCCGGACGCCACGCGGGAGCGCGTGGAGAGGATCGCGGTGCCCGGCGCGACGACGTCGGGACGGATTCGATTGTTGGCCGTCGGCCCCCTGCTGCTGAACGCGGCCATCCCGTTCGGATTGTTCGCCACCGCATCGTCGTGGATCGGGTTCTCGGGAAATTCGGTCGGCCAGCCATTTCCATAGCGCAGAATATGGGCGGGATCGATGAAATCCGGTCTGTTGTTTTCGCAAGCTCCGACAGTAACGCAGTTCTTCGCGGTTCCCGGTGAACCAACCGAGCCGTCGTCGATGACGCCGCGCCCCCGCGAATCGGCGCCGTCGTTGCCGGCGGCAAAGCAGATCACGCAGTCCCTGAAGTTCCAGACGAAGTCGTCGACTTCCGTGGCATTCGACGTGTACGCACCCGCGGCCGGGCTCCCCCACGAATTCGTGTGGACCCGCGCGCCGTCGTTCTGGTAGGGGCCGGTGAACAGATCGTGCAGATCGGCGGGAAGCCCGCCCAGCGAATCGTTCGAATCGAGCAGCGATTGCAAGATCAATCGGGCCTTGGGCGCCGTGCCGCGAATCGGCGTGCCGTCAACATAGACCCCGTCGCCGAGCGCGGACCCGGCCACGTGCGTGCCGTGGCCGTTCGGATCGCTCGCATTCGGCCGGCCGAGCGGATAGAGCTTGAGCACGCGTCCGGTGAACGCCGGATGCACGTCGCCGGTGTCGCCTTTGTCGAACCCCGTATCGGCGATCGCGATGATTTCGTCTTCGCCCTCGAGCGAGTGGCCGTTCTGCGCGGCATCGGCACGCAGGATGCCGCGTGCCTTGTCGTTCGCGAGCTTCGGCGGGATGTAAGGCTCGATGTGCCGAACGGCATCCACGGCGGCGAGCGCCGCCAGGCGTCGACGCGCGACGGTGAGCCTGACCTTGCTCCGCCCCATTTCGAGTTGCGTCGGATCCAGGCCCGCCGCCTTCGCGATCTCGTCTCGCGCGACGTTCGCGTCGACCTTCCCGTGGAGCACCACGTCGACGGTCACGCTGTCCTTCGACAACGTATCCGGCGACGTCAGCGCCAGCAGTTGCCCGCTCGCGCCGCCGTTCGCGCCCGGCCGCAGCGACGCGTGCACCTTGAAGCCGGTCATGTAGACGTTCGCCCACTCGACATACGGGAGTGCCCGTATCGCCGTCAGATCGGAAGGCGGGTAATGGCAGATATAGGTGTCTTCGGGAACGTACTGGAGGATCGTCGCGTCCAGATGCGCGAGTTCGTCCCTTTGCGCCTGGACCAGCGGCTGCTTCGCCTGGACGAGGATGTAATCCGATGCGGAACTGTCGCCGCTCACGAGATTGGCCGCCGCGAGCGCCGGATGATTCGCGACGGGATCGACTGTAATGCCGTTGATGGTGATCTTGGCCATCGCATTTCTCCCAATATTCCAATCAAGCAAACGGGTTGATCAGCCCGCGACGCCGAAATGGCGCTGGTAGGCCGCCCGGATGAAGTCGTGCGCGTCACCCTGCGTCACCGGAAGCGAGGCCGCCGTCAGCGTCGCGGGTTGCGACGACTGCGTCAGGTGGTAGATCCGCATCAGCATGTCGCGCTGGTCGGGATCGAGCGGCTGGTTCGCCGGATGCCGCGGATCGTCGGCCGCGACGGTTATCTCCGGCAAGCTCGCGCGTGGCAGCGTGGCTGGTGTGTCGGTGCGCGCCTCGTTCAGTTCGTCGAACAGGGTTTCGAAGCTGTTGGCGCTCGCGTCCCGCTCGGTGAGGATTCCATCGATGCCGAACATCTTGTTCAGCGTGGCGAGCACCGACGTGTGCTGGTAGCGCGTCGAGTCGACCCGCTGTGCCGTCACCCACGGCGACGCGATCACCGCCGGCACGCGAACCCCGAGCCGGTCGAACGCGAAGGTCGGCGCAAACGACGGGTCACCGGCCGTCGGCGACGTCAGTCCGTCCGGATTCGGCACGGGTGACGGCGGCGCGACGTGGTCATAGAAGCCGCCGTGCTCGTCGTAGGTGACGATCAGCGCGCTTTTCGCCCAGATATCCGGGTTGCCGCGCAATGCTTCGTAGACGTCGGCCACGAGATTGTCGCCGTACCGGGCATCCTGAGGCGCGTGCTGCGAGTTCGCGAGCCCGCCGGTTGGCGCGGCCGCGTTCTTCGAATTGAAGAAGCGCGGGATGATGAACGAGTAGTTGGCCAGCGCGCCGGCGTCCACGTCGGCCTTGAACGCGTCGTCGAACAGCTTGAAGTTCGCCGTCTTCCCGCTCACCTCGGAAAATTCGAGCACTTCGTTGCTGTCGAACGCATACGTGGCCCACGTGCAACCGGCGTCTTCGAGCGCGTTGTAGATCGTGCGGACGTCGAGCACGCGTTTCCAGTTGTTCAGCGCGAATCCCGTCGACGTCGCCGCGTGCATGTAGAAGCGATTGGGCTGGGTCGGCCCCGGCACTTCCGAAAACCAGTTGTCGCATAGGCAAAACGCATCGGCCAATGCGTTGATGGACGGCAGGCTGGCGGCCGAAAAGGACTGCATCACCACTTGCAGCATGGCAGGCGACGGGTTCGACACGTGGTCGTGAATCAGCTCGTCCCGGTAGCTTCGTACGAATCCGTTGTTGGCTGGCGGCAGCGCCGCGCTGGGGCCGGCCTTATCGTTCACGAGCTGGTAATTCGTCGCGTGCACCGAATGCCCCGGTCCGTTTCCGGCGAGAACGGCAAAAGGCGCATCGTCGTTCACCTTAAATGCGGGATTCGCGTCCGATTCCGGCTCGGAAGGATCGCGCAGATTGAATTCGTCTCCTTTGAGCCCGTTGACATTTTGGCGAAACCCGAAAATATGGTCGAACGACCGGTTCTCGAGCATCAACACCACGACGTGATCGATTTTTCCCATGACCTTTCTCCAAGCAAACGTGACGCAACAGATCGAATTCGATTGATGTTTGTCTCATCGCTGGTTCGCGCAGCCAAAACGTCACCCCGAAGTAGTGATTCGGCGTTCTCGATGGCGAGTGCGGATAGGCTGCCCCTATCGACTTGACGAGCTCCCCCGGAAAAGATCAGCAAGGCCTTGCCGGCCACCCGAGGACAGCAGGCAGCGGGCCGCGGCTCCGCCCGGCCTCGCCCGATCGCGACGCCGTCCGTCGTGTTGACTTGCTTACGCTTTGTATTCAGCCGCGGGCATGGAAATACTGGCTGCGGTCCCCGGAATGGAAAATTGCGCGACGACTCCTCGACAGCGCATCGATTTTATTGATTATTTAAATTTATACGCGCGTAAGGATATTTAAATGAATATCAAGGCATTTGATAATTTCAAATAATCCGAGGAATGCGAGAGTCAGGATTTCGTTGCGTCCGATGTGATTTGTTTTAGCCCAAGATGCAGGAAAAACAAGGAAATCATATGTCCGACGAATTCAATCGATTCCACGCGCCATCGACTGTTCAGGCACCGCCAATTCGGCAAACGTTTTACACAAGGAAATGGCTTTTCTAATTCGACCACTTGAGAAACTTGTGCCTCTGGCGGATCCGGGCGACGCGCTTTCATCTTCCAGGATGTCGTGACGCGTTACCCGCCCACCGTCCCGCGATCGATCTTGCGCGCGAGGATGATCGACGTCGTCGTGCGCTCGACGCCTTCGAGCGCGCCGATCTGGTCGAGCAAATCGTTGAGCCGTTCCGGCGAATCGGCGCGCAGCCACGCGACGTAGTCGTATTCACCGCTCACCGCGCACAGCAGCTGCACCTCGGGCATCCGGTCGAGCTTCTTCAGCACGTCCTTGCCGTACTTCGGCGCGAGGATCACGCCGACGTACGCATAGATGCTCGCGTCGAGCACGTCCTGGCCGAGCCGCACGCTGTAGCCGGCGATCACGTTGGTTCGCTCGAGACGCGCGATGCGCGCGATCACCGTCGTGCGGGCAACGTCGAGCTGGCGCGCGAGATCCGCGACGCTGGCGCGCGCATTGGCTTGCAGCAGCGCGACGAGTTGCCGGTCGAGATCGTCGAGCTGGTCGAGACGGGGTGGGCGCATGAGGCTTGGAATGGGCGCGCGGGGCGCAGCCGGAATTGAACGTGACGCGATGATAGCGCCGAACGCGCGCCGGCCCAATCGGCGCGTGCATCGCGGCGGCGGGCGCGCAGCCGTGTAAACAAATGTATCCGCATCGATGTCGTTTCGTATCGGATGTAAGCAAGTGTCGCATTGACGCCCGCGCGACGTACCGCGTGCTACTAATACGCTGCGACGCGAGATGCGCGTGTGCCGCAGAAGCACCCTCGCCCGCTCGCACGACATCACCCCGGAGAGCCACCATGAAGAAGATTTCGCTCACCCTCGCTGCACTGACCGTTGCGGCCGGCGCATTCGCGCAGACGCAACCGCATGCACAACCGCAGGCGCCCGCGCAGCCGGCCGCTGCCGCGGCGTCGGCGCCGAGCACCGCGCAGCACGCGGCCCGCCGCGAAGCGCGCATCGAGGAACGCATCACGTACCTGCACAACCAGCTGAAGATCACGCCGGCGCAGGAACCGCAATGGAAGACCTTTGCCGACACGATGCGCGACAACGCCAACACGATGGGCCGCCTGTATCGCCAGCGGGTGGAAACCCACAGCGCAACCGCGATCGACGACATGAAGCAGTACGCGGAACTCTCGCAGGCGAATGCCGACGGCGCGAAGAAGCTGGCCGACGCGTTCGCGCCGCTCTATGCGAGCTTCCCGGCCAACCAAAAGGCGCTCGCCGACACGACGTTCCGCAGCTGGCTGCATCACGACGGCGAACGCCGCGCCAAGGGCAACGCCGCGTCGGGCGCGGCCGCGAGCGCACCCGCGAAGCCCTGACGCGTCACGCGCAGCCGCCCCGCCCGCCCTGGGCCCGACGGCTGCGCGCGCCCCCGGCGGACGGCGCCGATTTCCCAGCGCGCCGTTTTCGGGATAAGCTCCACGCTTTTCCCGCATTTCTTCGCCATGCTAGAACTCAAGCAACTCGATCTCGGCACCGATCCGCAGGCCCGGCGCGTCGTCAAGGACGAGACCGTCGCGGTCGCCTTTGCGGCCGGGGACGGCGAACTGATGAGCCTCGAAGGCCCGAACCGCTACGTGGCCGGCGACGCGCTGATCACCGGTTCGACCGGCGACCGCTGGGTCGTGTCGCGCGCGCGCTTCGACGCCAAGTACCTGCCCGCCGATCCGGCGCTCGCGCACGGCGATCCGGGCGCCTACCGGAACCGGCCGGCGGTGGTGCTCGCCCGCCGCATGGACGAACCGTTCACGATCGCGCGCTCCGCGAACGGCGACACGCTGAGCGGCGTCGCGGGCGACTGGGTGATGCAGTACGCGCCCGGCGACTACGGCGTCGTGCAGGCGCAGCGCTTCGCGCAGGTCTACCGCGACGCCGGTTGACGACGCGCACGGCCTGTTTCGCCGGCGGCGTCGCCCACGCGAGGCCGCTTACGCGAATTCCTCGTCGAGCATGAGCACCTCGTCGCGCGGCACCGCTTCGCCCGCCGCGTGACGCTCCTCCAGCGACCCGATCGTCGCTTCCACATACGCATGCAGCACCGCGTGGCTGCGCGCGCGCTGCATCGGCTTCAGTGCGAGATAGCGCGCGAACGCGGCCGGCGCGATGCGCACGTCGAGCGTCATCCGCTTCGGCGTCGAGCCGAAGCGCATCGCGACCCACTGCACGGACAGGAAACGGCCGCGTTCGTCGCTGCTTTCGACGAAGCGGGTCTGCTCCGGAAACAGGTCGCAGATCACGCGTGCGAGCGCATCGAATTCGGCGCTCGGGCATTCGATCAGATAGTCTTCCATCTCCGTCCTCCCGTCAGGCCGCCGCGCGCACGGGCCGGCAGGTCTTCACCAGCACGCCGATCAGCGCCGCGCCCAGCACGAAATACGTCGCCTCGACCCACGCGCCCGACAGCATGCGGACCTGGTAGAGCATCCCGGGCACGTTGGCGAGCGCATGCAGCGCGATCGCGAGCGGCAGCACGGCGCGCGAGCCGGCGCGCATCCCGCGCCACATCAGCACCGACAGCCCGACCTGCAGCACGAATGCCGCGCCGCGCTCGATCAGCAGCAACGCCATCGACTGCACCGACAGCGTCGACAGCAGCACGTGCAGGCGCAGCACCGCATCGCCCGGCAAGCCCGCGAGCTGTGCGTCGAGCTGGCCGTGATTCGCGAGCCATGCGAGGTACGACCACTGCCCCCAGACGAGCACGCCGGCAAACCAGGCCTCCGCGCCGCCGTGGCCGATGCCGTTGCCGATCCCGCGGCCGTCGCCGGCCGACGCGCCATAGCGGCGCTGCAGGAACGCCATCCCGAGATAGCGGCCGACCTCCTCGAACACGCCGGCCGACAGCGCGCCATACGCGACGAAGGCGAGCGGATGCGTCAGCCAGCCGCCGGGCGACACCTGGCCCAGCACCACGCCATGGAACGCGCGCTGGAGCACCATCGCGAACAGCGCGAACACGGCGATGCCGACGATCGTGTCGCGCCGGTCGAGGGACAGCGGCTTGCGCAGGTAACGGTAAAGGGCGAGCGGCAGCAGTGCGATGATCAGCGTGGCGGCGATCAGCACCGCCAGCGTGACGGGAGCAACAGTCATGTGATTCCTTGTTCGGGGCAGCGCACCTGCGCGCTGCGTGCCCCGAATGATACTCAGCTTGCGGTCGACGCGCGCGCGATCAGCTCGCCGGGCAGCAGCGCGACGCGCACGTCGCCCGCCGCGCCATCGATCCGCTCATGGACGAATTCGACGGCCTTGTAGCCGATTTCATAGGTCGGCTGACGGATCGCGGTGATGCCGATCAGCTCCGCCCACTCCGGATCGTCGATCGACACGAGCGCGGCGTGCGCCTGCCATGCCGTGCCGAACCGCGCGCGCAGGTGCCGCGCGATCGCGAGCGCGACCGGCGCGTTCGCCGCGAACAGCGCCGCGCGCGTGCCGCGCTGCCCGGCCGCGTCGATGCGCGCGTCGAGCTCGGCGAGCGCGGCGGCCATCGCATCGGGCGCATTCAGGTCGAGCACGACGGCCGGCGCCGCCGGCCGCCCATGCGCCGCCAGCGTCGCGCGAAACGCCGCCTCGCGCTGGCGCCGCGAGCTGACCCGCTCGAACGGCTGCACGACGAAATGGATCGCGTCGAAGCCGCGCTCGAGCAGATGCCGCACGCCCGTCTCGACCGCGTCGCCGTTGTCGAGGCCGATCAGGTCCGCTTCGAAGCCCTCGACCGTGCGGTCGACCAGCACCGCCGGGATCCCGCCGCCGCGCAGCGGACGCAGCACGTCCTCCTCGGCGCCGAGCGCGTTGACGATCAGCCCTTCGACGCGGTACGTGGTGAGCAGCTGCAGGAAGCGGCGCTCCATCTCCACTTCATTCGCCGCGTGGCAGATGAGCGGCATGTAGCCGAGCGCGTGGCACGCGGCCTCGACGCCCTGCAGCACCTCGACGGTATAGGGATTGGTCAGGTCGGCCGCGAGCATGCCGAGCAGCCGGTTGCGGCCGCGCTTGAGGCCGCGCGCCATCTGGTTCGGCCGGTAGTTCAGCCGCGCGATGGCCGCTTCGATCCGCTGGCGCAGATCCGCGGACAACACGTGCGTCTCGCCGTTGAGATAGCGCGATACGCTGGTCTTGCCGGTACCGGCCTCGCGGGCGACGTCGCTGATCGTCGCGGGACGCGGGCTGGAGGGTTGCGAATCGGTCACTGTCGTGCCTCGCGACGTGCAATCCGCGCCGCGCTGCGCGCGGGCGGACGTTTGTTGTTGGATACGAAAGCCAACTGGCGGACTCTCCTGTCGATCAGCGCCGATGCTTGCGCACCGGCCCTGCTCCCCCTGCTTCGCGGTCGGCCGGAACTCGCTGCAGCGCGTGCCCGGCCTCCCGGCAGATGCAATCGGCCGCGCCGGACCCGGCACGGACTCGGGCCGCGCGACGCGGGTGGCTACGGCCCCGCTTTCGACGCGACGAGCGGGCGATCATAACGCAGCCGATGGCCCCGCACCAAGATCATCGACTCTAACCCATCGGCGCGCGCCGCACGGCATCGGCGCAGGCGCCGGGCCACACGCCGGCGGCCGGTGCGCTCAGCCGGCGCGCGCGGGCGTCAGCGCGTCCGGATTGACCAGGTTCGCGCGCAGCGTGCCGGCCAGCGCGCCGACCAGGTTTTCCGCCGCGCAGCGCGCCATCGCGTGGCGCGTTTCATGCGTCGCCGAGCCGATGTGCGGCAACGCGACCACGTTGTTCATCCGCAGCAGCGGCGAATCGGCCGCGAGCGGCTCCTGCTCGAACACGTCGAGGCCCGCGCCGCGGATCGTGCCCGCGCGCAGCGCGTCGATCAGCGCCGCCTCGTCCACCACCGGGCCGCGCGACGCATTGATCAGGATCGCGCCGCGCTTCATCTGCACGAGTTCGGCCGCGCCGATCAGGTGGCGCGTTTCGGGCGCCAGCGGCACCTGCAGGCACACGAAATCGGCTTCGGCGAGCAGCCGGTCGAGCGACACGCGCTGCGCGCCGAATTGCGCCTCGGCGTCCGGCTGCGCGGAACGGTTCGTGTACAGCACCCGCATCCGGAACCCGAGCGCCGCGCGGCGCGCGACCGCCGCGCCGATCCGCCCGAGCCCGACGATCCCGATCGTCTTGCCCTGCACGTCGGTGCCGTACAGGTCCGGGCCGATGCTGCGCTGCCAGTGGCCGGCCTTCACCCACTCCGCCAGCTCGACGACGCGCCGCGCCGAGGCGAGGATCAGCGAGAACACCGTGTCGGCGGTCGATTCTGTCAGCACGTCCGGCGTGTGCGCGAGCACGATGCCGCGCCGGGTCAGGTCCGCGACGTCGAAGTTGTCGTAGCCGACCGAGATCGTCGACCAGGCCTTCAGCCGCGGCGCGCCGTCGAGCATTGCCGGCGAAATCTTCAGGCTCGCGCCGATCGCGCCGTCGGCCTGCGCGAGCGCGTCGGCCAGCGCCGCGGCGCCGTCGGCCTGCACCACCTCGGCATGCTCGCGCAGATAGGCGAGCACGTCATCGGGCAGCGGCTTGTAGGCGACGATACGAGGCTTCATCGATTCATTTTCCTTGCAGCGGCGCGGCGAGCGGATGCGTATCGCGCGCCTGGGGTTTGACGGACAGCGTGAGGATCACCGCGGCGACGAGCGCGGCGCTCATGAACGCGTACGACGCGACGGGCGAGCCGGTCGCCCCGTTCAGGTAGCCGACGAAATACGAGCCGACGAACGAGCCGAGCGCGCCCATGCTGTTGATCAGCGCCATCGCGCCGCCGGCGACGTTCTTCGGCAGCAGTTCCGGGATGATCGCGAAGAACGGGCCGTATGGTGCGTACATCGCAGCGCCCGCGACCACCAGCAGCGCATACGAGATCCAGAAGTGGCTCGAGCCGAGCGCATACGACGCCGCGAACGCGGCCGCGCCGATCAGCAGGAACGGCCACACGAAGCCGCGGCGCGAGCCGACCTTGTCGGATGCCCACGACGCGACGAGCATCGCGATCGTCGCGGCCAGGTACGGCAGCGCGGACAGCCAGCCGGTCGCGACCATGCCGAGCTCGGAGCCGTTCTTCACGATCGACGGCAGCCACAGCACGAAGCCGTACACGCCGATGCTCCAGCAGAAATACTGCGCGCACAGCTTGATCACGGCCGGCGAGCGGAACGCCTCGCCGTAGTTGCGCATCGGCTTGATCGCCGCCTGCTCGGCCGCGAGCGCCGCGTCGAGGTCGCGCTTCTCCTGCTCGGTGAGCCAGGTTGCCTGCGCGGGCTTGTCCTGCACCAGGAACCACCAGCACACGGCCCACAGGATCGCCGGCACGCCTTCGGCGACGAACATGTGGCGCCAGCCGAATTCATGCACCAGGTAGCCGGACACGACCGACATCCACAGCACCGTGACCGGGTTGCCGAGGATCAGGAACGTGTTGGCGCGCGAGCGTTCGTTCTTCGTGAACCAGTTGCTGATGTAGATCAGCATGGCCGGCATCACGGCCGCCTCGACCACGCCGAGCACGAAGCGGATCGCCATCAGCGACGGAATGTTGCTGACGACGCCCGTGAGCGCCGCGCACGCGCCCCACAATATGAGGCTCACGAACACCAGCTTCTTCACGCTGCGGCGTTCCGCGTAGATCGCGCCGGGGATCTGGAAGAAGAAGTAGCCGAGGAAGAACAGCGCGCCGATCAGCGACGACAGGCCCTTGCTGATGCCGAGATCCTGGTTGATGCCCGCCGCCGCCGCGAAACCGTAGTTCGCGCGGTCGAGATAGGCGAGGCTGTAGGTGATGAAAACGATCGGCATGATCGTCCACCAGCGACGTGCGGCGAGATTGGCTGCCATGGTTGTGTCTCCTTGTCGACCGGAGTTGGCGCTTCAGCGCTTACTCCGGTCCCATGCTTCGCGGTCGACCGGAGTTGGCGCTTCAGCGCTTGCTCCGGTCCCATGCAAAACGGTACGTGACGATCGAAATGAGTTCGCGATTGTGCCGTGGACGGCATCTTATTGCGCGGCGAATGTTTCCTCTACGCAATCAGCCCGATTGGTGACGCTTTCGACACGATCGAGTTCGGCGCGCGTCGGCAGGCCTTCCGAGTCGCCGATCACCTGGATCGCCAGCGCGCCGATCCGGTTGCCGCGCGCGACCGCCTGCCCGACCGGCTTGCCTTCGAGCAGCGCGCTCACGACACCCACCGCGAAGCCGTCACCGGCGCCGACCGTGTCGACCACGTTCTCGACGCGCTCGCCATCGACGGTGCCTTCCCGGCCGTCGGCGCACCGGTAATACGCGCCTTGCGCGCCGAGCTTGATCACGACGCCGCGCGCGCCCTGGTCCAGGTAAAAGCGCGCGATGTCCGCCGGCGCGTCGCGTCCGGTCAGTTGCCGGCCTTCGGCCAGGCCCGGCAGTACCCAGTCGGCGAGCGCCGCGAGTGCGTTCAGCGTGTTCGCCATCACCTCGGCGGACGGCCACAGCGTCGGGCGCAGGTTCGGATCGAACGAGATCGTCTTGCCGGCCGCGCGCATTTCGCGGGCCAGATGGAACGCGAGCTCGCACGACGACGCCGAAATCGCCGGCGCGACGCCGGTCAGGTGCAGGTGGCGCGCGCCGAGCACGTAGTCGGCCACGTAATCGGCGCACGACAGGTGGCTCGCCGCCGAGCCCTTGCGGAAATACTCGACGGTCGGATCGCTGCCGTCGTCGTTGCGCGACTTCAGCTGGAAGCCGGTCGGGTAGCGTTCGTCGACCGTCACGCACGACGCGTCGATGGATTCGCGCGCCAGCGTGTCGAGCACGTAGCCGCCGAACGAATCGCGGCCGACGCGGCTCACGTAACCGACGCGAAAGCCGAGACGGGACAGGCCGATCGCGACGTTCAGGTCGGCGCCCGCGATCCGCTTCGTGAATTGCGACGCGTGCGCGAGGTGGCCGGGCTCGGCCGCGACGAACATCGCCATCGCTTCGCCGTAGGTGACGACATCGAGTGATTGCTGCATGGGGGTATTCCTCCGGATCCTTCGTGCGTTCGTCCGTTACGCGGCCTCGAGCCACGCCACGCGCCGGCCCGCATCGCCCGCCAGGTCGGCGGCATCGAACGGAAACTCGATGCCGCGCGGCACGTCCCGCGGCAGCGCCGCCAGCACCGCGGCCACGAGCGCGTCGTGCGGCGCCGGCGCGACCGCGAAACGGCGCGCGCCCTCGCCTTCGACGGCCTTGCAGTGAATGTATTCGACATGCGGCGCGAGCGCATGCGCGCACGCGAGCGGCGCTTCGCCCGGCCATTGCCAGTTGCCGATGTCGAACGTCATGCCGAGCGCGCGCGGCGCGCCGGCCGCGTCGAGCGCCGCGAACAGGTCGCGGAACTGCGCGAACGCGCCGCCGACCGCCAGCTGGCCGTTCTCGACCACCACGCGGGCACGGGCGCCGCGCGACAGCGCGACGATGTCGGCCGCGTGCGCATCGCCGGCATAGCCGCCGAGCTGGAACTTCACGAAGCGCGCGCCAAGCGCGTCGGCTTCGGCGAGCGCGCCGCGCAGCGCGTCGGTGTCGAGCGCGCCCGTGTCGGTGTACAGCGTCGCGGGGGTCGAATACACCGACCAGATGCCGTGCGCCGCCAGCTGCGCGCCGAGCGCGGCCAGCGCGTCGTGTGCGGCGTCGGCGTCGGACGCGAACAGCTCGCGCCGCACCTCGAAGCCGGCTGCGCCCGCCTGCGCGGCGGTCGCGACGAATGCCCGGTGGCCCTCCTGTCGCACCCGGTCCATCCCGAATGCGCTCGCCACGATCACGATGTCTGCCATATTGCCCTTCTATTGCCCGTATTGGAACCGGTTCCATTCATGTGAAACGGATGGTGCGCCTCGGGCAGGGTCCGCGCCATAGTGGAAATCCCTAGGAATTCGCCGCGCCTGAATCCACCGCGAGGGGGCCCGGCAGCCCCGCTGCATCAGGTTGCGTGGCGGCCGATCTCGCCGAGCCACGCGCCGCGCAGGCACCGCCCCGCCCTGTCGCGTCGGCCCCGCTCATAGCGAGAAGAAGTCGACCTTCAGCCGCGGCACGTAATTCGACGGGTCCGTGTAGTACTGGATCACCTGATCGTGGAACTGGTCGAACGCGTGCTTGACGTCGTGCATGTGATTGATCGCGCCGTGCGCGGCGTCGGCCGACACGTCGGGCGTGCGCGCGAGCGCCTGCTCCAGCAGGCCCGCATGGCCCGCGCCGATGTCGATGCGCATATGGCGCATCAGGCCGTCGAACACGTCCGCGTCGAGCCCGGCAGCGCGCGCGATCTCGCGCCACGCGCCGCGCGCGCCGGCCTCGTCCTCCGGGCTCGCCTCGATCAGCTTCAGGCAGCACAGGTAACCGAGCGACGACGCGCGGCCGACCTCGCACAGCATGTTCACGAGCGACAGCGTGCCGATCACGGGATGCGCGTCACGGATCTGCTCGCGCGGGATGCCGAGTCGCTCGACCGACGCGGCGATCAACCCGTGATGCGCGTACTCGTCGGCCAGGTAGCCGCACAGCAGTTCGGCCGTCGCCGGGTCGCGGCAATGCGCGATCGCGGCGCCGACATGACGCGGCGCGAGCCGCACGAAGTGGTAGGTCTCGAGCAGCAGCCCGGCGATCAGGTCGCGGCTGGCCTCGCCCCGCTCGAGCATGCCGAACAGCCGGTGATAGCCGATCTGCGCGCGCCACATCCGGGTGCTGCACTCGACCCGTTCGAGAAAATCGGCCGCGGCAATCGTGGCGGCCGGCCGTTCGCGGCGCAGCAGGCCGAGTTCGTCCAGTTGCCCGACGATCGTCCGCACGCTGCCGAACGACACGTCCGAGCGCTGCGCGATGTCCTCGAGCGTGTGCCGCCCGTCCAGGTAGCGCTTCATGCGCAGGAACGCGTCGCGGGTGCCCTGCACCTGCTCGAGCTCGAAGCGCTCGTCGCCCACGATCATCGCCAGCCGCTCGCCGGCCAGCGCCACGAGCGTGCAATGCCGCAGCCTCGGCCGCGCGCCGGTTTCCGTCGTCTCGCCCATGTCTCCGTCTCCTGGTTCACTCGACCGCCCGCCGCTCCATTTCTCGAAACGATCGCAGCATCCGCCGAGCCGGGAAAAACAATCGCACATGCCATTAAATCGATCTTGAATCGCGCAAACGTTGTACTAGATTATCTCCAGGATTCGTGTAATTCAAGAAATCCGCAAATGCTTAAAATAACGTTCACTTTTACAAGAAAATAAATCGGGGCTCCATTCCATCGAATCATCCCACCGCATTTGAAGATCGGAGATGCCGCCGCTCCGGTGCCGCCTGGCCGCGGCATGGCTGCGTGCCGCGCTAACGGCGGCTGGGCGCTTGCGCCCGTTTTCATCGTCGGAGGTTGCTATGAGTGAACCGCTTACTGTCATCGTCCCGCGAGGCACCAAGGTCGCCGTCAAGGAAGTCGACGCGCTGCACACCGTCGACCCGCGCGCCGGCGCCGATCGCCACGCGCTGATCGTCGGCGGCGCCGATCTCAAGGTGGCGATCGCGAAACAGGCGGACGGCCTGCCGCTTTCCGCCCGGGCCGCGTTCATGACCATGTGCGGATAAATATCTGCCAATGAATCATCCGCGCAACGGATGAAAGGAAATAAACCCGACATTTTCATTTCACCCCGGATTTCGCTGTAAATCCTCCAGCCCGATTATTCGAATCAGGCCGGATGCCCTTGTATTTTTCAAACGGTGATCGACATGGCAAATACGCAGCAGGCAGCGGTTCATGAAGTGAAAAACGCCGAACCGGGCAAGAACGTGTTCGACGGCCACAAGGTGGATCTCTACATCAATACGGGCACGCTCGGCGGCAAGCACTACCTTGTCACCGTGAACAAGCCCGATGGCACGCCGACGCTGATCGCGATCCACCTGTAATCGCCGCGGCACGGTTCAGCCAGTTGCGGGGCGAGCCGCGCGCCCGCCCCGCGCGCCCACTTCGGGAGCCTCATCATGGAACGGATCGAATCGCCCGCGCCCCGCCCGCGGCTGGTGGCGCCCGTCACGCTGCGGCACGTCGACGCGCTGCCCGACAGCCCGCACGCCGCCGTCGCGCTCGCCCGCACGCTCGACCAGTTCGACGGCCGCCACGATCTCGACGAGATCGCGCGCGACGAGCCCGAGCTGCCGCGCGCGCTGCTCGACGAACTGGTCGGCACGCTCGACGAGGCCGGCCTGATCGACGACGACGCGCCGGTCGCGAGCCGCCCGGGCTCGGAAGTGATCCTCGAGATCGAGGATCTCGTCGAGCAGTACTGCGAACAGACGCTCTACCGCAATCCGTTCTGGCGCGCGTGCCTCGATACGCGCTCGCCGGGCGACCTGCCCGAGCGGCTCGCGATCGGCATGGTGATCGAGAACTGGCACTTCCTGTTCCGCGAAAGCTATTTCGATGCGCCCGTGCTGTCCTACGTGCCGAGCACGCCCGTGCGGCTGACGCTCAACCGCTTCTTCTCCGAGGAGTACGGGCACGACGAGATCCTGCTGCGCGCGCTGAATTTCGCGGGGCTGAGCCGCGCCGACATGCTCGATGCGATCCCGCTGCCCGAGACGATGGGGCTGTGCAACGCGCTCGCGTACTGGTCGCACAGCGATCCGCTGTTCTTCTTCACGACGCTCGGCCTGCTCGAGGGCCAGGGCATGCAGCACGACAGCTTCATCCAGGCGTGCGAGCGCGCGCAACTGCCCGACGGGCTCGTCGGCCCGCTCAAGACGCACGCGAACATCAACCTCAACGCCGCGCACGGCAGCCTGACGCGCGCGATCTTCCAGGACATCCCGGTGCTCGACGCCGCCACCGTCGCGCGCGTGAAGGCCCAGCTGCGGCTGTTCGTCGAGCTCTACGACGCCTTCTACACGGCCGTCTGGCACTACTACACCTCCGACGCGCCGCTGCTGCGGCGCGTGTCCGACCTGTGAGGCGACCATCATGGACAGCTCGCTAGCGGCTCCCGCGATGCCGAAATTCCGCGGCATCGTCACCTCGCAGATCACGGATACCGGCGCCGTGCTGAGCGCCGGCGGCCGGCAGTGCACGTTCCGCTTCGCGCCGGACGAGGCGACCGACGTCGCGCGCCTGATCGGCGACCTGCACGTGGGCGGCCTGACGCCGCAGGAACTGGCGGCGCGCTCGCGCCGCATCGCCGACAAGATTCCGCCGCTGCTCGCCGATTTCAACGCGCTGCGGCTCTTGATCGAATCGGATCCGCGCCGCGCCGCCGCCGCGACGAGCGGCGCGCAGCTCTACCGCGACATCCGCCGGATCGCGGAGCGCACCGCCACGCGCAGCGCGCGCTCGGCGTTCCTGCGCGCGCTGGTCGAACAGCGCGCGACGCGCCGCCAGCTGATCGGCTATGCGCTCGAGTACTACTGGATCGTGCGCGCGGCGCCGGGGCTGATCGGCCCCGCGCTCGGCTGGGCCGCCGGCACCGCGGAGCGCACGCTGCTGCAGGACTTCCTGAAATCGGAGCTCGGCCACGACCGGTTTCTCGCGGCGTCGCTGAAGGCCGTGGGGCTCGCCGATGCCGAGATCGAGCAACACCAGCCGCTGCCCGCGACGTTCTCGCTCGCGGCCGCGCTCGGCGTGCACGCGCGCCAGCATCCGCTGTCGTTCAAGGCGAGCCTGTTCCTGTTCGAGCGCGCGCAGCCCGCGTTCATCGACGCGTTCGACGCGCGCTGCGTCGCGCTCGACCTGCCCGAAGCGTTCTACCGGCCGCTGCGCGCGCACGCGGACCTGAACGACACGTACCGGCACGAGGACATCTCGCGGCAACTGATGGCGCTCGACACCGCGATCGATTCGGAGGCTTGCACGGTCACGAAACGCAACGTCTCGCTGATGGTCGAGACGCTGGTGCGCCAGGAACACACCATCCTCGCCTACTACGCCGACGACAGCGCGCCGCTGCCGCGCATCTTCCACTGAGGGTCGCCATGGAGCTCTGGACATTTCAGCGTTATCAGTCGCCGCGCCTCGTCATCGACGCGATCCACCACGAGCCCGGCTCGGCGCTCGTCAGCGTGCGCGCGGGCGCCCACGAATACCGGCTGGCATTCGACGCCAGCGAGGCCGCGGACCAGATCGCCGCGCAGCTCGACGGCCTGACCGACACCGCGTCGCCGCTGTGGTCGACGCTGCGCGACAGCGAACCCGACTCCGGCTGGCATGCGCTCGGCACGTTTCTCGACACGCATTCGCTGATCGGCGAGGCCGGCGACACGGCCGCCGATGCGCTCGCCGCGCAGGCCGCGCGGATCGACTCGTGCATCGCGCAGACGGTCATCGCGAGCCTGGCCGGCCTCGACTCCGCGCGGCGCGACACGATCGCACGCGACGCCGCGTCGTTGCGGCTGCACCTCGAACGGCCCGTCTCCGCGCGCACGCTGTTCGAGGCGGACGACGATCCGTTCGACGCGCAGGTCGAGCCCAACTTCCATCTCGCGCTGCTGCGCATCGAATTCGAATATTTCCGCCGCGCGGCGCCGCTCACGCTGGCGGCCGTCGACCTCATGCTCGACGCATTTTCCGGCGCGCCCCGCGCGAGCGCCGCGCACGATGCGCGCTTCGACACGGCCGGGCTGTACGACGAGCACGACCTGCTGTCGCATCTGTGGCTCGTCGCGTCGAGCCTCGTCGCCGCGAGTGGCGACGACGCGCAGCGGCTGCCGTGCGCGGACCTGCCGGACGTGTCGCTGTCGAGCGGGCTCGAGTTCATGCGCCAGACCGAGCTGATCACGCGCGAAACGCTGAACCGCTGGGGCGAGAATCCGTACGTGAGCGCGGTCGACGCGCTGAACGGCGGCTATTCGCCGCTCGTCGCGGGCCCGTTCATCGAGCAGTACCACGTGACGCGGCGCTTCGTCGAGATCATCGCGCCGCTGCTGAGCATGCGGCTCAGCATTCCGCTGCGCGCGATGATGTTCCGCTACTACGGCGAGGAATACGGCCACGAGGCGCTCGAAAGCACGACCTGCGAGGCGCTCGGCGTCGCGCCCCGCCTGCTCGCGCAGATCGTGCCGCTGCCGCTGCACTTCGCGTTCGTCGACGCGCTCACGCTGCTCGCCGATGCCGATCCGGTGTCGTCGTTCGCGGCGATCATGGTCGTCGAGGGGATCTTCGGCGAGCCGCCGAAGATGTCGCTGCGCCTGATGGCCGCGGTCAAGGACAACGACGCGCTCCACAGCGTGTCGGGCGACCACGAGGAGCTGAACGAATCGCTGAACCACAACAGCATCTCGCGCGACACGTTCGAGCGGATCGCCGCGATCGACCCCGCGCGCCAGGCGCTCGCGATGCGCCGCATCCTGTTCCTGCTCGAACTGAACCATCGCGCGTGGAGCGGCATCGCCGGCTTCTATGGCGCACAGCCCACGCTCGCGCTGCACGGCCCGTACGGCCGGCTGCTCGACCCGCGCGGCTGACGGCACCGCACCGGCTCACACGCACGAGGAGGCCCCCATGGACGAACACTACGACTACATCGTCATCGGCTCCGGTTCGGCGGGCAGCATCGTCGCCGCGCGGCTCGCCGCCAACCCGTCGATCAAGGTGCTGCTGCTCGAGGCCGGGCCGCTCGCGTCGCATTACCCGCCGATCCGCGACCCGAACCAGATCAACTGCCTGTATCGCATCGACGCGATTCACTGGGGCTACAAGAGCGTGCCGCAGACGCGCATGAACGATCGCGTGATGGACGTCTGGCGCGCGAAGGTGACGGGCGGCTGCACCGCGCACAACGACATGGTCTACGTGCGCGGCGCGCCCGCCGACTTCGACCAGTGGGCCAGCCAGTACGGCTGTGCCGGATGGCGTTACCAGGACGTCGCACCGCACTTCGAGCAGGTCGAAAGCATGCTGCAGCCGACCACCACGACGCGCAACGCCTTCGGCCAGGCGTTCGTCAGCGCGTGCGAGCAGCTCGGCCACCGCTACAACCCGAACTACAACGACGGGCGCCCGATGGCCGGCGTGTCGCCGCTGCGCTCGACGATCGACACGCGCTTCCAGCGCGTCACGAGCTACCAGCGCTACGTCGAGCCGCTGCTCGCACGGCAGTCGAACCTGACGCTGGCCGCCGAATCGCTCGTCGAACGGATCGAGTTCAACGGCACGCAGCGCGCCGCCGCGGTGTACTACGTCCGTGGCGGCGCGCGCGTGCGCGCGGCGGCCGACCGGGAAATCCTGCTGTGCGCCGGCGCCATCAACTCGCCGCAGATCCTGATGCGCTCCGGCGTCGGCGACGCCGTGCAGCTGCGGCGGCTCGGCATCCCCGTGCAGGTCGACCTGCCGGGCGTCGGTGCCAACCTGATGGACGCGCTGATCTTCCAGGGCATCTGGACGTCGCGGCAGCCGATCCTCGACCAGCCCGTCAACGAGGGCTACGCGATCGTCTGGGCGAACGCCAACGCCGACGGCCAGCCGGCCAACGCGGCCGAGATGATGCGCGGGCGCTATACGTGCGGCCAGTCCGAGCACGAGCTGCGCAGCTTCTATTCGGTGACGGGCGACATGATGCGGCTGCAGAGCCGGGGCCGCGTCGCGCTGCGCTCGGCCGATCCGGCCTCCGCGCCGCTGATCGACATGAACTTCCTGTCGGCGCCCGGCGACTTCGAGCAATGCGTGCAGGGCTTCGAGCTGATGCGCTCGCTCGGCAACGCGGCCGGGCTGTCGGCCTGGCGCGGCGAAGAGCAGACGCCGGGCCCGTCGGTACGCACGCCCGCGGAAATCCGCAACTGGATCCTGAGCAACGCGGGCTCGCTCAGCCACCCGGTCGGCACGTGCCGGATGGGCACCGGCAGCGACGCGGTGGTCGATCCCCAGTTGCGCGTGCGCGGGGTCGAGGCGCTGCGGGTCATCGACGTGTCGATCATGCCGCGCATCACGTCCGGGCACACGCAGGGGCCGGCGCTGATGATCGGCGAGAAAGGCGCGGCGCTGGTGCTCGCGCACGCGTGACGGCGGACGAGCGGCCCGTCACGCGAGCGTCTGCGCGAGGCTCATCGCGAGGAACTGCGCGGCGAGCCGCGACGGCGCGCCGCCGTGCGGCACGAGGATCGAAAAGTGCCGCGTGAGCGGCGCGGGCGCGAGCGAGCGCATCGCGAGCGCCGCATCGTCGTGCCGCAGCGACATCGCCGACACGAAGCCGACGCCCATCCCGGCGCGCACCGCCTCCTTCACCGCCTCGACGCCCGCGATCTCGAGCGCGACGCGCATCGGCGCGCCCGCGCTCGCGAACGCGCGCTCGACGAGCTGGCGCACGCCCGAGCCGGCCTCGCGCAGCACCAGCGGATGCGCGGCGAGCGCCTCGAGCGTCACGCCGTCGGTCGCGCCGCCGCCGCTGCCGCCATCGCCGCCACCCGCGCGCGCCGCCAGCGGGTGTCCGACCGGCATGATCGCGACGATCTCGTCCTCGTGCCACGCATGCGCGGCCGTGCCGGGCGGCAGCGCCTCGCCCGGCGGGCCCTCGATCAGCGCGATGTCGAGCGACGGCAGCGCGGCGACCACTTCGGCGGTATTGCCGCTCATCGTCTGGATCGCGACGCGCGGCGCCGTCGGCTGGAACGCGGCGATCAGGTAAGGCAGCAGGTAGCTCGCGGGCGTCGTGCTCGCGCCGATCCGCAGCGTGCCGGCCTCCAGCCCGCGCACCGCATCGCGAAACGCGCGCGCCTGCGCATACGTGGCGCGCAGCGAATTCGCGTAATGCGACAGCTGCTCGCCGATCGGCGTCAGGCGGATGCCGCGGCCGTCGCGCTGGTACAGCGGCTCGCCGAACTCGTCCTGCAGCAGGCGCAGCTGGCCGGACACCGCCGGCTGCGACAGGTGCAGCGCCAGCGCGGCGCGGCTGATGTTCAGATGCTCGGCGACGGCCGCGAAAGTTATCAGTTGATCCGGGGTCATGGCGATGTATTATCGGATTTCCGGATAGTTTATGTCACAAATCACAATTTTTCATATCGATATAACGAAACTAGCATTAGGGCATTGAAATGACGATCCGATCCGGGTTCCATCATGTCCACTGCGCCTTCTCCTCATCTGAATCACGCCGCGCCGTCGATGCGCGGCCAACTCAACGGCATCCTGTTCGTCGCGCTGTTCGCCGCCGCCGTAACCAGCCTGTCGCAACTGCCCGCGATCGCCGGGCTCGGCCTGTCCCCGCTGATCGTCGGCATCGTCGCAGGCGCCTTGTACGGCAACGCGCTGCGTGACGGCATGCCGGCCAGCTGGGCGGCCGGCGTGAACTTCTCCGCGCGCAAGCTGCTGCGCATCGCGGTGGCGTTCTTCGGGCTGCGCGTGAGCCTGCAGGAAATCGCGCAGGTCGGCGTGCCGGGCCTGACCGTGTCGGTGCTGATCGTCGTCAGCACGCTCGCGGTCGGCACCTGGGCCGGCATGAAGCTGATGAAGCTCGACCGCGATTCGGCGCTGCTGACCGCCGCCGGCAGCGCGATCTGCGGCGCGGCCGCCGTGCTCGCGTTCGAATCGACGCTGCAGTCGAAGCCGCACCAGAGCGCGATGGCGGTCGGCAGCGTCGTGCTGTTCGGCACGCTGTCGATGTTCCTGTACCCGCTCGCCTACCACGCCGGCTGGCTGAACCTCGATCCGGCCGGCCTCGGCCTGTTCTTCGGCGGCACCATCCACGAGGTGGCACAGGTGGTGGGCGCGGCGAGCGACGTGAGCCCGCAGGTCGCGCACATCGCGACGATCGTCAAGATGACCCGCGTGATGCTGCTGGTACCGGTGCTGCTCGTGCTCGGCTGGTGGCTCGCCCGCTCGGCGTCGGCCGGCGGCGCGCACGGCAAGCGCCGGATCGCGGTGCCGTGGTTCGCGCTCGGCTTCCTCGGCTTCGTGATCGTCAACTCGCTGAACGTGCTGCCGGCCGAGCTCACGCACACGCTCAACGTGCTCGACACGTTCGCGCTGACGATGGCGATGACGGCGCTCGGCATCGAGACCCGCGTGTCGCAGATCCGCGAAGCCGGCCCCCGCGCGCTGACCACCGGCCTGATCCTGTATGTATGGCTGATCGCCGGCGGCTACGGCATCACCTGGGCCGTGCAGCGCTGGCTTGGCTGAGCCGCGCGCCCGTTCCGCTTCGCGCGCCGCGCCCGCCGGGAAGGTCCCGCGGGCGCGGCGCAGTGCTATGCTTCGCGTCGTTTTCCACGGTCCTCGCTCAGTCGTGCTTTCTTTCCTGCTGAAGCTGCGCACCCGCGCCCAAACGCTGTTCCGCCTGTCCGATGCTCATACGATGCTGATCTGGTCGGTGATCGTCGGGATCGGCGGCGCGTTCGCCACGATCGCGTTCCGCGAGGGCATCGAACTGATGCAGCGCCTGATCTCCGGCCACAGCGGCAGCTTCGTCGAGATGGCGAAGCGGATGCCGTGGTACGTGCGCTTCTGGATGCCCGCCGCGGGCGGCTTCCTGGCCGGCGGCGTGCTGCTGTTCGCGAACCGCGGCGAATCGAAGACCAGGAAGACCGACTACATGGAGGCGGTCGCGCTCGGCAACGGCGTCGTGCCGGTGCGCCAGAGCCTGTGGCGCAGCGTGTCGTCGCTGCTGACGATCGGCACCGGCGGCTCGATCGGCCGCGAGGGCCCGATGGTGCAGCTCGCCGCGCTCGCCGCGTCGCTCGTCGGCCGCTTCGCGCACTTCGACCCGCCACGCCTGCGCCTGCTCGTCGCGTGCGGCGCGGCGGCCGGCATCACGTCCGCGTACAACGCGCCGATCGCCGGCGCGTTCTTCGTGTCCGAGATCGTGCTCGGCACGATCGCGATGGAGAGTTTCGGGCCGATGGTGGTCGCGTCGGTCGTCGCGAACATCGTGATGCGCGAGTTCGCCGGCTACCGGCCGCCGTACGAGATGCCGGTGTTCCCGGCCGTCACCGGCCCCGAAGTGCTGCTGTTCGTCGTGCTCGGCCTGCTGTGCGGCGTGCTCGCGCCGCAGTTCCTGCACCTGCTCGACGCGTCGAAGCACCAGTTCAAGCGGCTGCCCGTGCCGCTGCCGGTGCGGCTCGCGCTCGGCGGCCTGGTCGTCGGCGTGATTTCGATCTGGGTGCCGGCCGTTTGGGGCAACGGCTACAGCGTCGTGAACCACATCCTGCACTCGCCGTGGACCTGGCAGGCGCT
Source organism: Burkholderia sp. SRS-46 (assembly GCF_004343775.1). GTDB lineage: Bacteria > Pseudomonadota > Gammaproteobacteria > Burkholderiales > Burkholderiaceae > Burkholderia. Next base: position 1,327,474 of record NZ_PTXL01000001.1, read on the forward strand.
CGTCGCGGTGCTGGTGTTCAAGGTGCTCGCGACCGCGGCGACCACCGGCTCGGGTGCGATCGGCGGGGTCTTCACGCCGACGCTGTTCGTCGGCGCGGTGTTCGGCTCGCTGTTCGGGCTCGGGATGCAGGCGCTGTGGCCCGGGCACACGTCCGCGTACTTCGCGTACGCGATGGTCGGGATGGGCGCGTTCATGGCCGGCGCGACGCAGGCGCCGCTGATGGCGATCCTGATGATCTTCGAGATGACGCTGAGCTACCAGGTCGTGCTGCCGCTGATGGTGTCGTGCGTGGTCGCCTACTTCGTCGCGCGCGCGACCGGCACGACCTCGATGTACGAGATCACGCTGCACCACCACCAGGACGCGCAGGAGCGCCTGCGGCTGCGCACCACGCAGATGCGCGAGCTGATCCAGCCCGCGCAGACGGTCGTGCCGCTCACCGCGAGCGTCGCCGACATGACCCGCGTGTTCCTCGAATATCCGGTGAAATACCTGTACGTGACCGACGAGGCCGGGCGCTTCCGCGGCGCGGTCGCGCTGAAGGACATCACGTCCGACCTGCTCGACAGGCGGGATACGACCGACAAGACGGCCGCGCACTACGTGCACACGCCGTTCCCGCTGCTGACCCCCGACATGCCGCTCGGCACCGCGCTCGAGCACTTCATGTGCTTCCAGGGCGAGCGCCTGCCGGTGATCGAGAGCGTCGCGGAGCCGACGCTCGCGGGTGTGGTCTACAAGACGTCGCTGCTCGACGCGTACCGCCGGATGACCGGCGAGCGCTGACGCGTCACGCGCCCTGCGCCGGGCACGTCACTCCGGCGCGCGGCCCAGCACGGCCCACGAGAAGAAGCCCGCGAGCACGGCTTCGGCCGCATCGGCCGCCACCTGCCGCGGATCGGCCGTGTAGTACGACTGCACGCCGTCGCACAGGCACATCAGCCCGAGCGCGAGCGTCTCGGCCGGCAACCGCAGCGGCGTGCCCGAACGTTCCGCGAACGCGCGGATGATCTCGGCCATCCGCGCGCGGGTTTCCTGCAGGAACTGGTTGAACTGCGCGCGGAACTTCGCGTCGCGCGCCGCCTGCAGCTTCGCCTCGACCCACAGCAGGAAACAGCGATCGTCGATGTGCATCCGCCGGTAGTAGGCGAGCGCGGTCGCCTCCATCTGCTCGCGCGTGCCGCCGCCCTCGAAGATCTCCTTCAGATCCGCCTGCACGCTCGCATGGTCCCGCGCGAGCAACTCGAGCAGCAGCTCCGCCTTGCTGCGGAAGTTCGAATAGAACGCGCCGCGCGTGTAGCCGGCCGCGGCCGCGATGTCCTCGACGCTCGCGGCGACGAACCCTTTCTTCATAAAAATGGCCTGCGCAGCATTCAGCAGACGCTCACGCGTCTGGTCCTTGCTCTGCTCGCGGGTCAAGCGCTGTCGTTTCATGGCGCGCAGTCTAGCACCTTTCACCTTTCAGATTCATCTTTGCATTCAGATACAACTGTGTATTAGAATCCGCGACTGTTTCCGAAAGATCGTGTCCGCCCGCGCGTCGCCGCGCGCTGCTCGGGGCAAGCGCCCGCCGCTTGCCGGTTTCGTTCCGCTCTTATCGCTTCTGGGGGTTTCGTGAATCGCTCCGGTTCCCGCGCCGCGCTGCTGCTCGGCGCCGCGCTCGTCCTCGCCGCCTGTCATCCGAAAGAATCCGCGCCGCCCGCGCCGCGCCCCGTCGTCGCGCAGCCGGCCCGCGCGGACGGCGCCGCGGTGTCCCGCACGCTGCCCGGCGAGATCCAGCCACGCTACGCGACGCCGCTGTCGTTCCGCATCGCCGGCAAGATCGTCGAGCGCAAGGTGCGGCTCGGCGACACCGTGAAGAACGGCCAGGTCGTCGCGCTGCTCGATCCGTCCGACGTCGAGAAGAACGCCGCGAGCGCGCAGGCGCAGCTCGACGCCGCGTCGCACCGCCTCGCGTTCGCGAAGCAGCAGCTCGACCGCGACCGCGCGCAGGCCCGCGAGAACCTGATCGCCGCCGCGCAGCTCGAGCAGACCGAGGATGGCTACGCGTCGGCGCTCGCGCAGCGCGACCAGGCGCAGCAGCAACTCGCGCTCGCGAAAAACCAGCTCCGCTATGCGACGCTCGTCGCCGATCACGACGGCTACATCACCGCCGAACAAGCCGACACGGGCCAGAACGTGTCCGCCGGCCAGCCTGTCTACCAGCTCGCGTGGGCGGGCGACGTGGACGTCGTCAGCGACGTGCCCGAAGCCGCGCTCGCGTCGCTCGCGCCGGGCCACGCGGCGAGCATCACGCTGCCGTCGCTGCCGGGCCGGCAGTTCGCCGCGAAGGTGCGCGAGATCGCGCCGGCCGCCGATCCGCAAAGCCGCACCTACCGCGTGAAGCTGTCGCTCGCGGCGCCCGATCCGTCGATCCGCCTCGGCATGACCGCCGACGTCGCGTTCGACGGCGCGCCGGCCGGCGACACCGCCGCGACCATCACGCTGCCCGCGACCGCGCTGTTCCACGACGGCCAGCACCCGGCCGTGTGGGTCGTGCGCGCGAAGGACGACACGCTCGAGCTGCGCCGCGTCGACGTCGCACGCTTCAACGAGCGCACCGTCACCGTGTCGCACGGGCTGCAGCCGGGCGAGCGCGTCGTGCTGCAGGGCGTGCACGCGGTCAGCGCGGGCGAGAAGGTGCGCGCGGTCGCGCCGCTGCATCCGGAGGACTTCGCGTCATGAGCGCGATTCGCGAAGAAGGCCGCTTCAACCTGTCCGCCTGGGCGCTGCGCCACCAGGCGCTCGTCGTCTACCTGATCGCGCTCGCGACGCTCGCGGGCATCCTCGCGTACACCCGTCTCGCGCAATCCGAGGATCCGCCGTTCACGTTCCGCGTGATGGTGATCCGCACGCTCTGGCCGGGCGCGACCGCGCGCCAGGTGCAGGAGCAGGTCACCGACCGGATCGGCCGCAAGCTGCAGGAAACCCCTGCGATCGACTACCTGCGCAGCTACTCGCGCCCCGGCGAATCGCTGATTTTCTTCACGATGAAGGATTCGGCGCCCGTCAAGGACGTGCCCGCGACCTGGTACCAGGTCCGCAAGAAGATCGGCGACATCGGCTACACGCTGCCGCCCGGCGTGCAAGGCCCGTTCTTCAACGACGAGTTCGGCGACGTCTACACCAACATCTACACGCTCGAAGGCGACGGCTTCTCGCCCGCGCAGCTGCACGACTACGCGGACCAGCTGCGCACCGTGCTGCTGCGCGTGCCGGGCGTCGGCAAGGTCGACTATTTCGGCGATCCCGAGCAGCGGATCTTCATCGAGGTCAACAACGCGCAGCTCACGCGGCTCGGCATCTCGCCGCAGCAGCTCGGCCAGGCGCTGAACACGCAGAACAGCGTGGCGTCCGTGGGCGTGCTGACGACCGCCGACGATCGCGTGTTCGTGCGGCCGAGCGGCCAGTTCGACAAGGTCGACGCGATCGTCGACACGCTGCTGCGCATCAACGGCCGCACCTTCCGGCTCGGCGATCTCGCTACGGTCAGGCGCGGCTACGACGATCCGCCGGTGACGCAGATGCGTGCGGCCGGCATAGGCGCGGCCGGCACAGGCGCGGCCGCCGGCCAGGAGGCGGCCGGCAAGCGCCCCGCCGGCAAGGCCGTGCTCGGCATCGGCATCACGATGCAGCCCGGCGGCGACGTGATCCAGCTCGGCAAGGCGCTCGACGCGCAGTCGCAGGCGCTGCAGGCGCAACTGCCCGCCGGCCTGAAGCTGACCGAGGTGTCCAGCATGCCGGACGCGGTGTCGCGCTCGGTCGACGACTTCCTCGAGGCGGTCGCCGAGGCGGTCGCGATCGTGCTGGTCGTCAGCCTCGTGTCGCTCGGCCTGCGCACCGGGTTGGTCGTCGTGATCTCGATCCCGGTCGTGCTCGCCGTCACCGCCCTCTTCATGTACCTGTTCGGCATCGGCCTGCACAAGGTGTCGCTCGGCACGCTGGTGCTCGCGCTCGGCCTGCTCGTCGACGACGCGATCATCGCCGTCGAGATGATGGCCGTGAAACTCGAACAGGGCTTCAGCCGCGCGCGCGCCGCCGCGTTCGCGTACACCAGCACCGCGTTCCCGATGCTGACCGGCACGCTCGTCACGGTGTCCGGCTTCCTGCCGATCGCGCTCGCGAAATCGAGCACCGGCGAGTACACCCGCTCGATCTTCGAGGTCTCGGCGATCGCGCTGATCGCGTCGTGGTTCGCCGCCGTCGTGCTGATCCCGCTGCTCGGCTTCCACATGCTGCCGGAGCGCAAGAAGGCCGCGCACGACGCGCACCTGCCCGACGACCACGAGCACGACATCTACGACACCCGCTTCTACACGCGGCTGCGCGGCTGGCTCCACGCGTGCATCGAGCGGCGCTTCGTCGTGCTGGCGCTCACCGGCGCCCTGTTCGTCGTGGCGCTGATGGGCTTCTCGCTCGTGCCGAAGCAGTTCTTCCCGAGCTCCGACCGCCCCGAGCTGCTGGTCGACCTGCGCCTGCCCGAAGGCGCGTCGTTCGCGGCGACGCTGCGCGAGACCGAGCGCCTCGAGAAGGTGATCGCGAACCGCCCCGAGATCGACCACGCGGTCAATTTCGTCGGCAGCGGCGCGCCGCGCTTCTACCTGCCGCTCGACCAGCAGCTGCAGTTGCCGAACTTCGCGCAGTTCGTGATCACCGCGAAATCGGTCGACGAACGCGAGAAGCTCGCGCGCTGGCTCGCGACGACGCTGCGCAACCAGTTCCCGGCCGTGCGCTGGCGGCTGTCGCGGCTCGAGAACGGCCCGCCGGTCGGCTATCCGGTGCAGTTCCGCGTGAGCGGCCGCGACATCGCGACCGTGCGCGGCATCGCCGACAAAGTCGCGGCGACGGTGCGCGGCGACGCGCGCACGGTGAACGTGCAGTTCGACTGGGACGAGCCGGCCGAGCGCTCGGTGCGCTTCGAGCTCGACCAGAAGAAGGCGCGCGAGCTGAACGTCACGTCGCAGGACGTGTCGAGCTTCCTCGCGATGACGCTGACGGGCACGACGGTCACGCAATATCGCGAGCGCGACAAGCTGATCGCCGTCGACCTGCGCGCGCCGCGCGCCGACCGCGTCGATCCGGCAAGGCTCGCGGGCCTCGCGCTGCCGACGCCGAACGGCCCGGTGCCGCTCGGCTCGCTCGGCCGCTTCACGCCGGCGCTCGAGTACGGCGTGATCTGGGATCGCGACCGCCAGCCGACCATCACCGTGCAGTCGGACGTGCACGCCGGCGCGCAAGGCATCGACGTCACGCACGCGATCGACGGCAAGCTGAACGCGCTGCGCGCGCAGTTGCCGGTCGGCTACCAGATCAACATCGGCGGCTCGGTCGAGGAAAGCGCGAAGGCGCAGAAGTCGATCAACGCGCAGATGCCGCTGATGGCGATCGCGGTGTTCACGCTGCTGATGATCCAGCTGCAGAGCTTCTCGCGCGTGCTGATGGTCGTGCTGACCGCGCCGCTCGGGCTGATCGGCGTCGTGCCGACGCTGCTGCTGTTCGGCCAGCCGTTCGGCTTCGTCGCGATGCTCGGCGTGATCGCGATGTTCGGGATCATCATGCGCAACTCAGTGATCCTGGTCGACCAGATCGAGCAGGACATCGCGGCCGGCCACGGGCGCTTCGACGCGATCGTCGGCGCGACCGTGCGGCGCTTCCGGCCGATCGCGCTGACGGCCGCCGCCGCGGTGCTCGCGCTGATCCCGCTGTTGCGCTCGAACTTCTTCGGGCCGATGGCGACCGCGCTGATGGGCGGCATCACCAGCGCCACCGTGCTGACCCTGTTCTACCTGCCGGCGCTGTATGCCGCGTGGTTCCGCGTGAGGAACGACGAGCGCGACCCGCCGGGCGGCCCGTCCGCCGGCAGCGCGCCGCCCGCCACGCCGTCGGGAGCCTGATCATGGAACTGTCGATGAACCTGATGACCAAGACCGCGCGCGCGCTGACGATCGCCGGCGTCGCGTCGCTGGCCGGCTGCGCGTGGTTCGCGCCGAGCGGCGAGCCGCCCGCGATGCCGTCGCCCGCGCATTACGGCGCGGCGCCGCAGGCCGCGCAGACCGTCGCCGCGCAAGGCGTCGCGCAGCATTTCGAGGTCGGCGCGCAGCCGGTGCCCGACTGGTGGCGGCAATACCGTTCCGACGCGCTGAACGCGGTCGTCGACGAAGGGTTGCGCAACAGCCCGACGCTCAGCGCCGCCGAGCACAGCCTCGCCGCGGCGCGCGAGCAGCTGCGCGCGCAGATCGGCAGCTCGATGCTGCCGTCGATCGACGCCGGCGGCCAGGCGACGCGCCAGCGCGCGCTCGGCGTGCCGATCCCCGCGCTCGGCGACGAGACGCTGTTGTACGACACGTTCGTCGGTCAACTGCGGGCGAACTACACGCTCGACCTGTTCGGCGCCGCGCGCTTCGCCAACCGCGCGCTCGCGAAACGCGTCGACATCAGCGCGTTCCAGCTCGACGCCGCGCGCCGCGCGCTCGCCGCGAACATCGTCACCGCGTCGATCACCGCGTCGGTACTCAACGCGCAGATCGACACGACCGAGCGGCTCGTCGCGCTCGCCGACGCGCAGGCGCGCGATGCCGAGCGCCGCTACGCACTCGGCGCCGCGTCGCGCACCGATGCGCTGACCGCGCGGCAAAGCGCGGAAACCGTCGCGGCCGGCCTGCCCGCGCTGCGCCAGCAGCGCGACTCGGCGCGCCACGCGCTCGCGGTGCTGATCGGCCGCACGCCCGACCAGCCGCCCACCGACCTCACGCTCGACGATCTGCATCTGCCCGAGCAGGTGCCGGTGGTGGTGCCGTCCGACCTGCTGCAGAGCCGGCCCGACATCCGCGCGGCCGAGGCGGCGCTGCAGGCCGCCGCGGCCGAAATCGGCGTCGCCACCGCGCAGCTGTTCCCGCAGTTGTCGCTGTCGGCGTCGATGGGCAAAGGCGGCTTCAGCTGGCCGGCGATGCTGTCCGGCGCCGGCGCGATCTGGAGCGTCGGCGCATCGCTCAGCCAGCCGATCTTCCACGGCGGCGCGCTGCTCGCGCAGCGCCGCGCGGCAAAGGCGAGCTACGAGGCCGCCGTCGACCAGTACAAGCAGACGGTGCTCGGCGCGTTCCAGGATGTCGCCAATTCGCTCGCGGCGCTCGAGCATGACGCGCAGGCGCTCGACGCGTCGGGCCGCGCGGCGCTCGCCGCGCGCGGCGCGTACGACGACACCGCCGCGCGCGCGCGGCTCGGCGCGCTGCCGCCGTCCTCGTCGCGGGCGAGCGAGCTGCAGTACCGCAATGCGCGGCTCGACGAGCTCCGCGCGACCGGCGCGCGGCTCGCGGATACCGCGCGGCTGTACCAGGCGATGGGCACGCCGCCCGGCGATGCGAAGCCGGGCGCGCAAGCGCGCGCGGCCGGCGCAAGCTCCAGCGCGAACACCGGCGCCGGCGCCACCGCCGCGCAATAACCGGCGGCGCCCGGCGGGCGCGCGCGGCCCCGTTCGCCGCGCGCGCCCGCTTTCATCTTCCCGCGTTCAACTTCCCGCTTGACCCTCACGTAGCGTAACGTTCGAGACTCCAGAGTGCGCACCGAACGGAGAAACGAATGCGACTGAAAGTGGGAGAACTGGCGAAACGCAGCGGGCTCACCGTCCGCACGCTTCATCACTATCACGCGATCGGTCTGCTGACGCCGTCGGCGCGCGCCGACAACGGCTACCGGCTGTACGACCGCGACGACATCGCCCGGCTCCACCAGATCCAGGCCCTGCGTCGCTTCGGACTGTCGCTCGCCGAAATCGGCGACTACCTGAACCAGCCCGGCGCCCCGCTCGTCGACCTCGTCGCGAAGCAGATCACGCTGCTCGAACGCCAGATCGCGCAGGCCGCGCAGCTGCGCGAGCGGCTCGTCGGCCTGCACGCGCAGCTCGCCGCGGGCACGGAGCCGGAGCTGGCCGATTGGCTCACCACACTGGAGTTGATGACCGTGTACGACCACTATTTCTCCGAGGAAGAACTCGCACGCATGCCGATGTACCGCAAGAGCCAGACGGGCGATGCGGAATGGATCGCCCTCGTCGGCGAAGTGCGCGCGCTGTACGACGCGGGCGTGCCGCCCGAGGACGAACGCGCGCGTACGCTCGCCGGGCGCTGGATGTCCCTGCTCGTGCGCGACACGAACAACGACCCGCGCCTGCTGGTCAAGCTGAACCGGATGCACGAACGAGAGCCGTCGATGCAGGCGCAGATCGGCATCTCGACCGCGCTGCGCGACTACGTGCTGCGCGCGATGGCCGAATCGAAGATGCGGATCTTCGAGCGCTATCTCGCGCCCAACGAGATCCGCTTCATGCGCGCGCATTACGGCGAACGCGCAGCGGAATGGCCGCAGCTGATGGCAGACGCGCGCGATGCGCTCGAAGCCGGCAAGCAGCCCGATTCGCCCGAGGGCCGCGCGCTTGCGGTGCGCTGGCTCGATCTGTTCCGCAGCTACGCGGGCGACGATCCGGCCACGCACGCGAAATTCCGCCACGCGTTGCAGAGCGAGCCGGCGCTGACGAAGGACTCGTGGGCCGACGAGACGCTGCTCGGCTTCATGCGCGCAGCGATGGCGCAGCTGGCGCCGCAGCGCTGAGCGGAAAGTGACCGGGCCGCGCGGCAACGCGCGGGATGCCCGGTCACGCCCGCCTGCACCCGATTGCGCCCGATTCCGCCCGTTACGCCGGTTACGGATAGCGCCGCTCGCTGAGGCGGCGCCAGCGCTTCATCATGTAGCCGAGAAACACCGGGTTCGCCTTCAGGTCCGCGCTCGGCACGGGCGCGCTGCCGCCGTCCGTCACCCTCTTGCCCATCACGATGGATTCCTCGCCGCGCAGCACGTATTTCCTGCCCTGATCGATCAGGAAATACTTGACCCCGTTCGGGCTGATGTCGCCGGTGCAGGCGATCCTGTATGCGAACAGGAACTGCTTGCGGTCGTTGCCGAGCAGGTCGCGCATTTCGACCGACGCCGGCACGACGTCGAGAACTTTGTCCAGGCCGCATTCCGTCACGTCGTCGCGCACGGTCCAGTCCGGTTGCCCGTTCAGCGTGCCGACGATCCTGAGGCGCACGCCGTCGTCCTCCCCGGTTCGCGCGAACGTAACCGCATGTGCGCCGGACGCATCGGTCCAAGTGTAGTCGGCCGCCTGCGCGGCATGGCTGAGCAGCATGACCGCGATCGCGGGCCACGCGCGGTGGAGAAGTGTTTTCATTGTGATGGTGAGCCTCGGAATGAGCGCGCCATTATCCCGAAATGCACCTGCCGTCGCCATCGGATCGCGGCGGCCGATGCAGGGCGTCACGGGGCCTCGCCCATCACCACTTGCAGCCGGTATCGCGCACCGCGTCGAGCGCGAGCGCCGGGATCGCCAGCAGGCCCATCCCCGCATACGCGCGCCGGCAGTCGGCGCGGCGGGCCTCGGACACCCCACGGGCCAGCGTCTCGTCCACCGTCTCGTGTCGCTGCGCGATGCCGCCCGAAGATGCGCCGAGCGCGCCGATCGCCGCGGCGGCAGGACTGCGCCCGACCGATCGTGGTGCGCCGATCGCGTCGAGATCGCGCCGCCAATCGATGCCGGGGGCTGGGACGTCCGGCCTCACGGCTTCGGCGCCGGGCGCGGCGCTGTCCGCATTCGTAGCGGCCTCGGCCTTCGGGTTCCTCGCGTTTGTCGAAGGCGTCGCCATGCGCGCGGCGACGCTTGTGTCAGGACGGCGCTGCACGCGGGCGCCGCTGCGCGCGACGGCCTCCGGCCCGCCGCGAACCGGCGCGGGCGCGTCGTGTGCGCGCGGCGGCCGCGTCGACGGCCGAACCGGAATCCATTCGACGATCAGCGCCCGCCTCGACGTTTGCGTGGCCGGTGGCCGCGCCACGCCGCCAGTCATCGGCAGCGACCGGAACGCAAGCCAGCCCAGCACATGAACCGACGTGGCGATCACGAACGCCGCCGCGCCGACGTGAAGCCGATTCCGGCATTGCCACCGGCCGCCGCCCGTCGCGATCGCCGTCATGCCGCATCCGCGCGCCGCCGCAACGCGTCAGTCCGCATCGACGATCTCGCCGCCGTCGTCGCTGAACGCGAGCAGATCGCCGGGCTGGCAATCGAGATAGCGGCAGATCGCTTCGAGCGTCGCGAAGCGAATGCCCTTGACCTTCCCTTGCTTGAGCAGCGACAGGTTCTGTTCGGTGATGCCGACGGCCGCCGCAAGGTCCTTCGAGCGGACCTTGCGGGTCGCGAGCATCACGTCGAGCTTGATGACGATCGGCATCGCGCGCGCCTCACACGAATTGCCGATGCTCGGCGTCGAGCTCGCTCGCCTGCCGCAGGATGTGCGCGATCACGAGGATGCAGCCCGCGGTAAACAGCGCGACGACGTAAGGCAGGCCGATGCTGACCGTCACGACATGGCGCCCGGCCGGTTCGCGCATCGTCGTCCACGCGCTGAGCAGTGGTTCGCACAGCACGCTCAGCACGACCCACAGGCCGATCGCGCGCCCCATCCGCCCGAGATGGCCGGCCGCCTGCGCGGAGAAATAGTCGCGGCGCGCGTAGGTGCGAAACAGCATGCGCAGGTGATGCAGGCCGCTCGCGAGCGCGACGAGCGGCACGCTCGACAGCACGATGCCACCCGCCTTCTGCCACCACGGCATCGCGGCGACGTCCACCCCGAGCCCGGCGATCAGCGAATCGGTCAGGCCGAATCCGAAGCCGGCACCGGCGTCGATCGACGTCAGCGACGGGAAGAACCAGCACGCGGCGTTGAGCAGCAGCATGGCGACGATGAACCCCAGGGTGAGGGCAGCCATGCGCTGGCTGAGGCGGGCAACGCGATCGGAATGCATGTGATGTCCTCGATGAGTGAAATCCAGGCACCGATTGTACGTCTAAAATTATCGTAAAACGATAATTAATGATCGCAGAATGTTGATTTTTGTCGCGTGCCTCCGGTGCCGGCGGCACACCGTCATGCGTCCCGCGGCGCGACCCCGAGCGCGCGCAGCCGCCGGTACAGCGTGCGCTCGCTGAGCCCGACGTGCTCGGCCAGCGCCCGCCGCGTGCCGCGGAACGTGCGCGCGATCCGCACGAGTTCGTCGTCGGACAGCGTGCGCGGCGCATCCGGCTGCCGCGCCGGGTCGCCCGCCTGCGCGACCTCGTCGGGCAGGTGCTCGACGCGGATCGCACCGTCGTCCGCGTACAGGCATGCACGTTCGAGCACGTTGCGCAGCTCGCGGATGTTGCCGGGCCACGCGTAGGCTTCGAGGCACGCGCGCGCCGCGTCGGTCAGCGTGAACGACGTGTCGCGCGCGCCGGCGCGGGCGTTCGCGATCCGCCGCAGGATCGACGCGGCGAGCAGTGCGATGTCGCCGTGCCGCTCGCGCAACGCGGGCAGCGGAATCGGAAACGCGCTGATCCGGTAGTAGAGATCCTGGCGGAACCGGCCGTCGTCGACCATCGCGCGCAGCGGCTTGTGGGTCGCGGCGACGAGCCGGAAATCCGCGCGCAGCGCCTCGACGCCGCCCACCCGCCGGAACGTGCCCGACTCGATCAGCCGCAGCAGCTTCACCTGCATCGGCAGCGGCACGTCGCCGATCTCGTCGAGGAACAGCGTGCCGCCCTGCGCGGTTTCGACGAGGCCCGGCTTGCGCGCCGCCGCGCCCGTGAACGCGCCCTTCTCGTAGCCGAACAGCTCGCTTTCGAACAGCGTCTCGGCGATCCCCGAGCAATCGACGACGACGAACGGCCCCAGCGCCCGCGCGCTCGCCTCGTGCAGCGCCCGCGCGAACAGCTCCTTGCCGGTGCCCGATTCGCCGAGCAGCAGCACCGGCAGCATCGACGGCGCGACCCGCTGCAGCGAGCCGAGCGCCGCGTTGAACGCGTCCGAGCCGCCGACGAGCCCGTCCGCGCTCGGCTGCGCCGACGCGCTCCGGACCGTCGTCAGCCGCTCGACGTACGCGATCACGCCGCCCGCCGCGTCGAAGATCGGGCGCAGCTCGACGTCGACGTGCTCGGGCCCGCGCGGCGTGTGATGGATATGCAGCACGCGGTTCACGCCGCGCGATTCGAGCGCCTGCTTCATCGGGCAGTGCTCGCCGGCCTGGTCGCACGGCACGTCGTAGTGATGCGACACGCGGTAGCAATGCCGGCCCACGTGCTCGACGCCCGCAACGCCGAACTGGCGCCGGTACGCGCCGTTCGCCGCGAGGATCCGGTAGTCCGGATCGACGACGATCATCGGCTGCGGGTCCTGCTCGAGATAGGAGACGAGCGCGTCCACGTCGGGCGCGGCGCCGCGCGCCGGCGCGGGAACGATCGGGATGATGTCGTGCGGGTTCATGGGTCGGATTCGGGGTGGCTGCCATGGAGACTGCCAATTCTGCCATCACACTGCCGAAACTGGCAGTGCCAATGCGCCGCGGGCCTCGACGCGGCCCCGCACGGCGCGCATCCGCGGGCGAAAACCCGAGACGAATCAAGCAGCTGGCGCTTGCGCGAGTGCGATGCAGCCGGCTGGCACGGATTTTGTACGCATGAAGGCCGATTGCCGAACCTGATCGAGGACATCCCCGTGAGCAACGCCCCCGCCATGTCGGTCGAAGGCTTCTTCGACCCGGCGACCAGCACCATCAGTTACCTGCTGCTCGAACCCGCGAGCCGCGCCTGCGCGCTGATCGACAGCGTGCTCGACTACGACCCGAAGTCGGGGCGCACGCGCACCGCCAGCGCCGACCGGCTGGTCGCGCGCGTCGCCGAACTCGGCGCGACGGTCCACTGGCTGCTGGAGACCCACGTGCACGCCGACCACCTGTCGGCGGCGCCGTACCTGAAAGCGCGCGTCGGCGGCGAGATCGCGATCGGCGCGCAGGTGCGGCGCGTGCAGCACGTGTTCGGCCGGCTGTTCAACGCGGGCCCCGGCTTCGCGGCCGACGGCAGCCAGTTCGACCGGCTGCTCGACGACGGCGACGTGCTGCCGCTCGGCGCGCTGTCGATCCGCGCGCTGCACACGCCCGGCCATACGCCGGCCTGCATGACCTACTGCGTCGACGACGGCGCGCAACGGGCCGCGTTCGTCGGCGACACGCTGTTCATGCCCGACTACGGCACCGCGCGCTGCGATTTCCCGGGCGGCGACGCGCGTGCGCTGTACCGGTCGATCGCGCGCGTGCTGAGCCTGCCGCCCGACACGCGCCTCTACATGTGCCACGACTACCAGCCCGGCGGCCGCGACCTGCGGTACGTGAGCACCGTCGCCGACCAGCGGCGCGCGAACGTGCACGTGCGCGACGGCGTGACCGAGGACGATTTCACCGCGATGCGCACCGCGCGCGACGCGACGCTCGACATGCCGGTGCTGATGCTGCCGTCGGTACAGGTCAACATGCGCGCCGGCCATCTGCCGGCCGCCGAAGACAACGGCGTGCGCTACCTGAAGATCCCGCTCGACGCGATCTGAGCCCACCACGCCACGCCACGCCCCGACCGGAGAATTCCAGAACATGACCATCCGCAAGCTGACCGACACGCTGTCGGTGTCACCCCAGATCACGGCCGCCGACCCGCCCGCGCTGCGCGACGCGGGCTTCCGCGCGATCGTCTGCAACCGCCCGGACGGCGAAGGCCCGGACCAGCCGACCGTCGCCGAGCTGCGCGCGGCCGCCGCGCCGCTCGGCCTCGACGTGCACGAGCTGCCGGTCGATTCCGGCAAGGTCACCGACGACCAGGCCGCGCGGTTCGGCGCGCTCGTCGCGTCGCTGGATGCATCGCGTCACGCGCCGGTGCTCGCGTACTGCCGCACCGGCACGCGCTCGGCCACGCTGTGGGCGCTGTCGCAGGCCGGCCTGCGGCCGCTGAACGACATCCTCGCGACGGCCGCCGCCGCCGGCTACGACCTGTCCGCGCTCGCGCCGCGCCTTGCCCCTCGCGGCGAACGCGCGACGCCGCCGGTCGACGCGCAGCACGACATCGTGATCGTCGGCGCGGGCGCGGCCGGCCTCGCGGTCGCGTCGAGCCTGCTCGCGCGTGACCGCTCGCTCGACATCGTGGTGATCGACCCGGCCGACGTGCATTACTACCAGCCGGGCTGGACGATGGTCGGCGCGGGCGTGTTCCGGCCGGAAACCACCGCGCGCCGGATGAGTTCGGTGCTGCCGCGCGGCGTGCGCTGGATCCAGGCCGCGGTCGCCGGCTTCGAGCCGGACGCGCATGCGGTGGTACTCGACGGCTGCCGCCGGATCGGCTACCGGCAGTTGATCGTCTGCCCGGGGCTCAAGCTCGACTGGCACGCGATTGACGGGCTCGCCGACACGCTCGGCCGCAACGGTGTCACGTCGAACTACCGCTACGATCTCGCGCCGTACACGTGGCAGCTCGTGCGCGACTTCAACGGCGGCCGCGCGCTGTTCACCCAGCCGCCGATGCCGATCAAGTGCGCGGGCGCGCCGCAGAAGGCGATGTATCTCGCCTGCGACCACTGGCGGCGCACGGGCCGTCTCGACGCGGCGAACGTCGAGTTCCTGAACGCGGGCGCCGCGCTGTTCGGCGTCGCCGACTACGTGCCCGCGCTGATGGAATACGTGCAGCGCTACGACATCGCGCTGCAGTTCGGCCACAACCTCGTCGCGATCGACGGCCCCGCGCGCCGCGCGACGTTCCGGCGCGCGCTGCCGGACGGCGGCGCGGAAACCGTCGTGCGCGACTTCGACATGATCCACGTGGTGCCGCCGCAGCGGGCGCCGGATTTCGTGCGCGCGAGCCCGCTCGCCGACGCGGCCGGCTGGATCGATGTCGACCCCGCCACGCTGCGGCACAAGCGCTTCGCGAACGTGTTCGCGCTCGGCGACGCCACCAGCACGACCAACGCGAAAACCGCCGCCGCCGCGCGCAAGCAGGCGCCCGTCGTCGCGCACAACGTGCTCGCGGCGCTCGGCAAGGTATATGGCGAAGCCGCCTACGACGGCTACGGCTCGTGCCCGCTGACGGTCGAGCGCGGCCGGATCGTGCTCGCCGAATTCCTGTATGGCGGCAAGGTCGCGCCGACCTTCCCCGCGTGGCTGATCGACGGCCGGCGGCCGTCGCGGCTCGCGTGGCTGCTGAAGGAGCGGCTGCTGCCGCCGCTCTACTGGAAGGCGATGCTCAAGGGCCGCGAATGGCTCGCCAAGCCGCCGATCGCCCGCTGACCCCGCCCGACCGGAGCACACCATGCTGATTTCTCTCGTGCTCGGCGGCATCGTCGGCGCGGTGCTCGGGCTGACGGGCGCCGGCGGCGGGATCCTCGCGGTGCCCGCGCTCGTCGTCGGGATGGGCTGGCCGATGCAGCAGGCCACGCCCGTCGCGCTCGTCGCGGTGGCCGGCAGCGCCGCGCTCGGCGCGCTCGAGGGCTTTCGCCGCGGGCTCGTGCGCTATCGCGCGGCGCTGCTGATGGCCGCGGCCGGCGTGCCGCTCACCACGATCGGCGTGCGGCTCGCCCACATGCTGCCGCAGCGCGTGCTGCTCGCGCTGTTCGCCACGACGATGCTGGTCGTCGCGGGACGCCTGCTGCGGCAGGCGCTGCGCACCCCGCACGGCGCCGCGCAGGCTTCGCCGCTGTGCGTCGGCCGCGTGAATCCCGATACCGGCCGGATCGTCTGGTCGTGGCCGGCCGGCCTCGCGCTCGCGTCGACCGGCGCGGTGACCGGGCTGATGACGGGCCTGCTCGGCGTCGGCGGCGGCTTCGTGATCGTGCCGATGCTGCGCAAGTTCACCGACGTGTCGATGCACGGCATCGTCGCGACGTCGCTGATGGTGATCGCGCTGGTCGGCACGGGCGGCGTGTTCGCGACGCTCGTCGCCGGCACGCACGCGCCGCTCGATATGACGCTGTGGTTTAGCGCGACGACTGCGCTGGGGATGGCGGCCGGGCGTGGTGTGTCGCGCCGACTGTCTGCGCGGCATGTGCAGCTCGGCTTCGCGATCGCGCTCGTGTGCGTCGCGCTCGGGCTGCTGGCGAAGGCGGTGTTCGGCGCGTAGGCGCCGCGCCCACCGTCGTCGCATCGCATCGCGGCCGCGTTCTCCGGCTATCGCACACCCACCGGAATGGTCATACTTGGCCGCGACGCGCCCGCGCCCTTGCGCGGCAGGCGCGTCGCCACCCGTGCGTCATGCGATCCAACAACAAGCCAGGAATCCGGCCATGCTCATTTCGCCCGTCAGTCGCGCGGCAGTCGCCGCGTTGACGTTCGCACCGCTCACCGCCCTCGCCTCATCCGCGTACACCGCGACGTTGACCCTCGCCAGCCTGTCGCCGTCCGTCGGCGGCACCGACAAGGCGACGCTGCGGCTCGACAACACCGGCAGCGTGCCGGCCGCCGCCGGCCTCACGATCGGCATGCCCGCCGGCTTCACGGCCGACGGCTTTTCAAGCGCATGCGGCGGCACGCTCGCCGGTGACGGCGCGACGCTCGCGCTCTCCGGCGCGACGGTGCCGGCGGGCGGCGCCTGCACCTTCACGTTCACGACCCACGTGCCGGCCGTCGCGTCGCTGCCGCCCGCCGGCGCGCGCAGCTTCAGCGTCGCGGCCAGCACCGCGCCGGGGCTCGCGACGCTCACCGCCGGCACCGCGCCGACGCTCAGCGGCTTCCTCGGCGCGACGCCGGGGCTCTACAGCAACACAGGGTTCCCGTCGACCGTGCGCAGCGTCGCGATCCTCGATTTGTTCATCACGCCGCAGACCGACCCGGGCCCGAACTCGAACGTATTCTGGTCGAACCAGGTCAATTCACTGCACGGCTACACCGGCCTGCAGTCCACCGAACTGGTGTCGGCCAGCGAAGGCGCGGGCAAGCAATTCCTGTTCAGCCTGTGGGGCGCGACCGCCGCCAAACCCGGCACGCCCGCGAGCGCCGGCATCGGCGCCGGCAGCTTCTGCACGGTCAGCGGCTCGGCCACGGACGGCAGCGCAGGCGCGCAATGCCGCTACCGCTACGACTGGCTGGCCGGCCACACGTACCGCTTCCGCATCACGCCGGACACGAACCAGGGCCCCGGCTGGTTCAAGAGCAGCGTGACCGACGTGACGAACGGCGCGAGCGGCGACAGCTTCGACATCGGCAGCATCTACGTCGGCACGACGCAAACGCAGGTGCCGGTCTCGTCGATCAGCCAGTGGGTCGAGTACTTCGACTGGAATTCGAACCGCACCAGCTGCGCATCGGTCGCGTATACGGACGCGCGGTTCAGCGTGCGCGCGTACGACGCGCTCGGCAACGCGGTGACGGTGCCGGCCCCGTCGGTGTCGGTCAACAAGACCTGCCCGGCGAGCTACGCGAACGCGTCCGTGTCGAACGGCGTCGCGACGCTGATCGGCGGCCCGCAGCAATCGGCGGCCGGCCTCGTCAAGGCGGGCGGTACGTGCCTGAGCGCGTCGGGCGGCCTGCGCGACGGCAGCGCCGTGGCGCTCGGCGCGTGCCCGACGGCCGCCACGGTGCGCACTTCGGGCGGCACGCATTTCAATCCGCAGCTGTGGGTCGCCGCCGGCGACGGCACGCTGCAGACCAAGTACAGCTACTGCCTGACCGCGCCGGCGCCGGGCGCGGCCAACGGCGCGCTGCTGCGCACCTGCGTGCCCGGCGAAGCGGACCAGCAGTGGCAGGTGACGGCCGGCCCGCAGCCGGGCGCCGCACAGCTCGTGTCGCTGCCGTCGGGGCGCTGCCTCGCGCCGGCCGGCGGCACGCTCGGCCTGCAGCCGTGCTCGACGGCCACCGCCGTGTGGGCGACGCCGGGCCAGTCCTTCGCGTACTGACCCGGCTCGCGCGCCGCGCAACCGCGGCACGCTGACCAAACAAAACGCCCGGCCCGACTCGTCGTCGGCACCGGGCGTTTTGCATGGCGCGTTGCGTCTGCGGCCGTGCGTTACACCATCGCCGCCATCCTGCGCCGCTCCTGCCGCAGCAACACGACGTTCGCGATCACGACACCGGCCGTCACCGCGAAGATGAGCAGCGTCGCGAGCGCGTTCATCTCCGGATTCAGGCCGAGCCGCACACGCGAGAACACCACGAGCGGCAGCGTCGTCGAGCCGGGGCCTGACAGGAATGCCGACAGCACGAGGTCGTCGATCGACAGCGTGAACGACAGCAGCCAGCCCGCGATCAGCGCCTGCGAGATCAGCGGCAGCGTGATCGTGAAGAACACCTTGAGCGGCGTCGCGCCGAGGTCGAGCGCGGCTTCCTCGAGCGACGGGTTCAGCTCGCGCACGCGCGACTGCACGATGATCGCGACGTACGAGATGCACAGCATCACGTGGCCGAGCCAGATCGTGAACACGCCGCGCTCGGCCGGCCAGCCGATCCACTTGCCGAGCTCGATGAACAGCAGCAGCAGCGAGATGCCCTGGATCACCTCGGGAATCACGAGCGGCGCGTTGATCATCCCGCTGAACAACGTGAAGCCGCGAAAGCGCCCCATCCGCGCGAGCACGAAACCGGCCCACGTGCCGATCACGACCGACGCGGTGGCCGTCATCAGGCCGATCTTCAGCGACAGCCACGCGGCGCTCAGCAGCTCGTCGTCGTCGACGAGCGCCGAGTACCAGCGGAACGAGAAGCCCGACCACACGGTGACGAGCTTCGACTCGTTGAACGAGTAGACGATCAGGCTGACGATCGGGATGTACAGGAACGCGAAGCCGGCGGCGAGCGCCGCGAACTGCAGGTAACGATTCGGCTTCATGAACGGCGGCCCTCCTGCTCCTTCGCCTGGAAGTGCTGGAACAGCGCCATCGGCACGAGCAGCAGCAGCACCATCGCACAGGTCACCGCGGACGCCATCGGCCAGTCGGCGTTGTTGAAGAATTCATTCCACATCACGCGGCCGATCATCAGCGTGTTCGCGCCGCCGAGCAGTTCCGGAATCACGTACTCGCCCACCGCCGGGATGAACACCAGCAGGCAGCCCGCGATGATGCCGTTCTTCGACAGCGGCAGCGTGATCTGCACGAACGCCTTCCACGGCTTCGCGCCGAGGTCGTACGCGGCCTCGAGCAGGCGCAGGTCCATCTTCACGAGGTGCGCGTACAGCGGCATCACGAGGAACGGCAGGTACGAATAGACCATCCCGATGTAGACCGCGTAGTTCGTGCGGTACAGCTCGATCGGCGTATGGATCAGGCCGATCCACATCAGGAAGTTGTTCAGCAGGCCGTTGTTCTTCAGGATGCCGATCCACGCGTACACGCGGATCAGAAACGACGTCCAGAACGGCAGCATCACGCCCATCATCAGGATGTTGCGGGTCGCCGGATTCGAGCGCGCGATGTAGTACGCCATCGGATAGCCGATCAGCAGGCACAGCACCGTCGTCACGGCCGCGACCAGCACCGAGTTCACGTAGGTCGCGAAGTACAGGCTGTCTGTCAGCAGGAACGCGTAGTGCGACAGGTTCAGCGCGATGTGCACCACGCCGTCGGTAAACGTCGCGAGTTCCGAATACGGCGGGATGCCGAGCTGCAGTTCGGCGAAGCTGATCTTGACGACCAGCACGAACGGCACGAGGAAGAACAGCACGAGCCACGTGAACGGCCCGGCGACGACCGCGGAGCGGCCGGTCAGGTTGAAGCGCCGCACCGGCCAGTTGAGCAGGGACTTGAACGCGGTCATGACGTCAGCACCACCCCCGCCGATGCGCTCCAGCGCACGTAGATCTCGTCGCCGAGCGCCGGCGTCTCCAGCTCGGAGATCGCGAGGCTCGACACGTTCGCGATCACCGTCTTGCCCGCGTCGAGCTTCACGTGGTACAGCGAATAGCCGCCCATGTACGCGACGTTGGTGATCCGGCCGCGCGCCCAGTTGAACGCGCCCTCGGGCGGCTTGCGCGTCAGCGCGATGCGCTCGGGGCGCACCGACACCGTGACCGGCATGCCGAGCGGCCCGGTGATGCCGTGGTTCACGTACAGCCGGCACGACAGGTCCGGCGACTCGATGAACACGTGATCCGGCTCGTCCTCGACGGTGACGCCGTCGAACAGGTTGGTCGAGCCGATGAACTCGGCCGAGAAGCGGGTGTTCGGAAACTCGTAGACTTCGTTCGGCGAGCCGATCTGCACGATCTGCCCTTCGCTCATCACCGCGAGCCGGTTCGCCATCGTCATCGCCTCTTCCTGGTCGTGCGTGACCATGATGC
Source organism: Burkholderia sp. SRS-46 (assembly GCF_004343775.1). GTDB lineage: Bacteria > Pseudomonadota > Gammaproteobacteria > Burkholderiales > Burkholderiaceae > Burkholderia. Next base: position 1,347,675 of record NZ_PTXL01000001.1, read on the forward strand.
AGGTGACGCCGACCTTGTTCAGGATGTTGACGAGCTCGATCTGCGTGCGCTGGCGGATCTGCTTGTCGAGCGCCGACATCGGCTCGTCGAGCAGCAGCAGCTTCGGGCGCTTGACGAGCGAGCGCGCGAGCGCGACGCGCTGCTGCTGGCCGCCCGACAGCTGGTGCGGCTTGCGCTTCGCGTACTTGCCCATCTGCACGAGCTCGAGCGCCGCGTGCACGCGCGCCTTCAGCTCGGCCTTCGGCACGCCTTCCTGCTTGAGGCCGAACGCGACGTTCGACTCCACCGACATGTGCGGGAACAGCGCGTACGACTGGAACATCATGTTCACGGGCCGCTTGTACGGCGGCATCTGCGCGAGATCCTCGCCGTCGATCAGGATCTTGCCCGACGTGACGGTCTCGAGGCCCGCGAGCATGCGCAACAACGTCGACTTGCCGCAGCCCGAGCTGCCGAGCAGCGCGAACAGCTCGCCCTTGCGCACCGCAAGATTGACGCTGCGCACCGCTTCGGTCTCGCCGAATTTCTTGACGACGTCGATGATCTGGACAAAGTTCTCGGCGCGCGCGTCGGCGCCGGACGAAGGAATGAAGGACGGCGCGCCCGCAACCGGCGCACTCGACTGGCTATTCATGATGTGCTGCTTCTCTCCTGCGTTTGACGAACAAAGCCCCCGGGGGTACCAGGGGCTTCATGACTGCATGCGATGCTCCGGCTCGCGTCAGCGTCCCGATTTCAGCTCGGTCCACAGACGCGTCTGCAGGCGCTGGATCTCCGGCGGCAGCGGCTTGAGCAGGAACAGCGTCTTCACGACGTCGGCCGGCGGGTAGACGGCCGGGTCGTTCGCGACGTCAGGCCGCACGTACTTGCGTGCCTCGGCGTTCGCGCTCGGGTAGTAGACCGCGTTCGTGATCGCCGCGTGCACCTTCGGATCCTCGATGTAGTTGATCCACTGCAGCGCGGCTTCCTTGTTCTTCGCGTCCTTCGGAATCGCCATCACGTCGAACCAGACCGGTGCGCCGCCCTTCGGAACGTAGTACTCGACCTTGTACGGCTTCTTCGCTTCCATCGCGCGATGCTTCGCGATCACGACGTCGCCCGACCAGCCGAATGCGAAGCACAGGTCGCCGCCGACCAGGTCGTTGATGTAGCCCGACGAGTTGAACTGCGTGATGTACGGACGGATCTTCTTCAGCACTTCCATCGCGGCCTTGTAGTCGGCCGGGTTCGTGCTCATCGGGTCCTTGCCGATGTAGTGCAGCGTCGCCGCGAACATCTGGTCCGGCGCGTCGAGCACCGACACGCCGCACGCCTTCAGCTTCGAGATGTTCTCCGGCTTGAACAGGATGTCCCAGTTGTCGAGCGGCACCTTGCCGAGGATCTGCTGGGCCTTGTTCACGTTGTAGGCGAGGCCGGTCGTGCCGTACGCCCAGGGCACCGCGAACTTGTTGCCCGGATCGGCGCCGGCGACGAGCGCCATCAGTTGCGGATCGAGATACTTGAGGTTCGGCAGCTTCGACTTGTCGAGCGGCGCGAAGATGCCGGCGGCGATCTGCTTGCCCGCGTAGTTGCTGGTCGGCACGACGATGTCGTAGCCCGAGCTGCCCGTCAGGAGCTTCGCCTGCAGCGTGTCGTCGCTGTCGTAGTTGTCGTAGCGGACCTTGATGCCGTTCTGCTTCTCGAAGTTCGGGATCGTGTCCTTCGCAATGTAGTCCGACCAGTTGTAGACATTGAGCTGCGTATCCTTCGCTGCCGCCGCCGATGCGCCCACGCACAGCGCGAGCGCCGCGAACCGGCCCGCCACCTTTGCTTTCATCCCGTTCTCCCATCCGGCCGAACCCTTGTCCGGCTGTCGCCTGCCTCGCCATGACGGTGCGTGGAAACCCGCGCCGCCCCTTGAAAACCCCGAAAGCTACCATTATTCGACCCCCGTCACAAAAAAATCATGCGGGTGTCGCGCAAACGGAACAGATTCCTGTCGCAAACCGGCAAAGCGGCCCGCGATGCAATGAAATCCGGGGGAAATTCTATCGGGTAATTGCCGTGTGTCCACCGGAAAAAAGCGTGGCGGCAAGACGGCCGATCGCGTGCGCCGCGCCGGGTGCCGGAAGGCGTCGCCGCCGATGCTTTAAAATGCCGCCTGACGTTTCCTTCCGAGCGAACCTTCCAGATGGCCTCCAATCTTCACGACCTGCCCGACAGCCCGTGCATCGGCGTATGCTCGACCCTCTTCGACGAAGTCTGCAAGGGCTGCGGCCGCACGGCCACCGAAGTGTCGAACTGGGTGTTCCTGAGCGACGACGAGAAGCGCGCGGTGTGGGAACGCATCACGCGCGACGGCACCGCGATGCGCTTCCAGTACGACAAGCTGTAAGCCGGCGCGCACAAAAAAAAAGCGGCACGCGTACCGCCGTGCCGCCAACCCCAACTCTGTTCTTTTACTGACGCGACGCGTTCAGAACTTCATCCCGACGCCGATGCCGACGATCAGCGGATCGATGTGCAGCGTGCCGATCGACTTGTCGCCGAGCGTCGCATCGGTACTCATCCAGATCTTCTTCACGTCGACGTTGACGAACACCTTCTTCGTCACCTGCACGTCGACGCCGAACTGCAGCGCGGGCCCGAAGCTGCTCTTCTCGATCGACACGCCCTGCCCGCCGACGTTGAGCCCGTTGTTGTAGAAGTACGTGTAGTTCAGGCCCGCGCCCACGTACGGACGCACCTTGCCGGCATGGTTGAAGTGGTACTGCAGCAGCAGCGTCGGCGGCAGCACGTTCACGCCGCCGAGGTTGCCGAGGTTCGACGTCGCCTGGTGCCGCGAGGTGCCGAGGATCAGCTCGACGCCCAGATAGTCGCGAATCATGTACGTGAAATCGAGCTCGGGCACGATTGCGTTCTTCACCCCGACATTGATCGCTCCCAGCGTGTCGCTGCCGCGCTCGTTCGGCTGGATGCTGATCGCGCGCAGCCGGGCCAGAAAGTCGCCCTGGTAAATGCCATCGCCCTGCGAAGCAGCGTGCGACAGTGTCGGCATCGCGGCGAGGCTCGCGGCACATGCCGCGGCGGTAATACAGTTTCGAATCGTTTTGTGCATCATCTACGGACCCCCTAGGAACGGACTCCATTCTGTCTGTAGGGTCTTTCCCGCATCTTGATGTTCGTCAAGCCAGCGTAAACGTGGGGCGGTTTGTCGCAGCATCGGTCGCACGGCCCGTGAGCAGCAGGTCGAGCAGATCGCGCACGCTGCGGATCGCGCGGCCGAACGGCAACGCCTCGCGGCCGCGGAAGAACAGGCCGTTCGCGACGTCGCCGCGCAACGCGGCGGCGAGGCGTGTATCGATGCAGAAGTGGCCGAACTTCTCGATGCCGTCGCGCCACCCGCACACGCCCAGGCATTCGAGCGCGGTCGGGCAGCGCTGCTTCAATGCGCCGAGCCGGTCGCGAACGCGCGTCTCGTGGCGCAGGTAGCGCTCGAGCCACGGCGTCTTCACCGCGCGCGCCGGCAGGCCCGTCACGCTGACGAACTCGACGATGTCGTCGGGGCCCGCATCGGCGAGCACCCGCTTGAAATTCGGATGCGCGTCGCCTTCCTCGGTGACCGCGAACGGCGTGCCGACCTGCACGCCGTCCGCACCGGCGGCGAGCGCGTCGCGCACCGCCGCGTGGCTGTTGATGCCGCCCGCGACGATCAGCGGCATCCGCTCGCGCGCGAGGCCGAGCGACGCGATCACCTGTGCGGTCTCGTCGAGCACGCGCGCGAAGTCGAAGCGCGGGTCGTGCATGTCGGCGAGCTGCGTGACGCCGAGATGGCCGCCCGCATGCGCGGGATGCTCGATCACGATCGCGTCCGGCAGCCGGCCCTTCTTCATCCATTTCTTCAGCACCAGCGCGATGCCGCGGCTGTCCGACAGGATCGGCACCAGCGCGATGTCGTGGCCCTGCGTCAGGTCCGGCAGGTCGAGCGGCAGGCCCGCGCCCATCACGATCGCATCCGCGCCGTGCTCGCAGGCGACACGCACGTAGTCCGCGTGCGCGCTGACCGCCTTCATCACGTTGACGGCGATCATCCCGCGCCCGTCGCCGTAGGCCTTTGCAAGACGGATCTCGCGCGCGAGCGCGTCGAGGTTCGCCGCCTCGAGCGTCGCGCGCTCCGGCTGCGCACGGCAGCGCGCGAGCAGATCCGCATGGTGATGGCGCAGGTCGATGCTCGCGATCGTGCCGAGCGCGCCTTCGCGCGCGACGCTGCCGGCAAGCCGGTGCGCGGAGACCCCGACGCCCATGCCGCCTTGCACGACCGGCAGCAATGAACGGCCGCGAATCACGAGCGGCGGGAAGGAAGTGCGGGCAGACATCGGGGACCTCGTCGAACCATCGGAAGCTGCGATGATCGACGATTGGCCGGCGCGCACCTTGCGCGGCATCAAGAAAAAACGGCACGCGCGAGGCGTGCCGTTTCGGGAAGCGCGTGGCGCAGCCGCTCAGGCCGGCTTCTGCGGCTTGAGCTGCATCGACTTGTATTCGAGGTATTCCTCGAGCCCGTACACGCCGTTCTCGCGGCCGTTGCCCGACTGCTTGAAGCCGCCGAACGGCGCGGCCATGTTCCACGTGCCGCCGTTGATGTCGACCTGCCCGGTGCGGATGCGCCGCGCGACGCGCATCGCGCGCTCGTCGCTGCCGGCCCACACCGCGCCGCCGAGGCCATACGGCGAGTCGTTCGCGATGCGCACCGCTTCTTCCTCATCGCGATACGTGATGATCGACAGCACCGGCCCGAAGATCTCTTCCTGCGCGATCGTCGATTTCGGATCGACGCGGCCGAACACGGTCGGCTTCACGAAGAAGCCTTTGTCGATGCCGTCCGGCAGGCCCACGCCGCCCGTCACGAGCTCGGCGCCTTCGTCGATGCCGCGCTGGATGTACGACTGCACGCGCTGCTGCTGCACCGCCGACGCGAGCGCGCCGAGACGCGTCGCATCCTGCCGCGGGTCGCCCGCGACATACGCTTCGGCCGCGGTCTTCGCGAGCGCGCGCGCTTCGTCGTAGCGCGCTTCCGGCACCAGCATCCGCGTGTGCGCCGAGCAGGTCTGGCCGGCATTCAGGTAGCACGCGTTGACCGTGCCCTTCACCGCCGACGTGAAATCGGCATCGTCGAGGATCACCGACGCCGACTTGCCGCCCAGCTCGAGCGCGACGCGCTTGACGCTCGCGGCGGCCAGCTCGGCAACACGCTTGCCGGCACGAGTCGAGCCGGTAAACGACACCATGTCGACGTCGGGATCGGTCGCGAGCGCTTCGCCGACCACCGGCCCGTAGCCGCACACGAGGTTGAACACGCCGGCCGGCAGCCCGGCTTCGTGAATCGCTTCGGCGAGCATGAACGCGTTGAGCGGCGCGATCTCCGACGGCTTGAGCACCACCGTGCAGCCGGCGGCGAGCGCCGGCGCGACCTTCAGCGTCACCTGGTTGAGCGGGTAGTTCCACGGCGTGATCGCCGCGACGACGCCCACCGGCTCGCGCACGACGAGCGAGTTGTCGACCTGCGCCTCGAATTCGAACGACGCGGCGAGCTTCGCGTACGCGTTCCAGTTGTAGATCGGCCCGCCGACCTGGATCGCGCGCGACAGCTTGATCGGCATGCCGACTTCGCCGGTGATCGCCTGCGCCAATTCCTCGCCGCGCGCCTGCAGGTGCTCGGCAATCTTGCGCAGATAGGCCGCGCGGGTCGCGGGCGGGGTCGCCGCCCAACTGTCGAACGCGGCGCGCGCGGCGCGCACGGCCGCCTGCACGTCGGCGGGCTGGCCCTCCGGGATCCGGCCGATCACGGCCTCGGTGCCCGAGTCGATCACGTCGATCGTGCCGTCGCCCGCCGGTTTGCGCCAGGCGCCGTCGATATAGAACTGGTCGTAGGTTTTCATCGTCGAGTTTCCGTCTCCATGGAAGCAAACATTCTAGCGAGTGTCGTGCCCGCCCTGCACCGCGCCGCGCCGCACGCGAAGTGACGCGCCGCGCAAGCTTCGCCGCGCGGCAATTGACAGTAATTCGAAAGCTAATTAGCCTCGGGCACCTCATTCATCATACAAAAAAGGGGAACTTCTTGAACATCCTGAGCAAAATCGAGGGCGGCTATCTTCAGGTGCTGCGCGTCGTCGTGCTGCTGTTCGCAACCGCGATGCTGGTCGGCGGCGTCGCATTCGGCGTGATCGGCCTCGACGCGCACCTGTCGAAGCCGCCGAAGGGTGGCGATCCCGGCCAGGTCGACACGTCGTCGTTCTCCCTGGAACCCGCCGCATCGTCCCAGGCGAAAACGGCGAACCCGGCTTCCCACGCCGGCACGGAAGACGGCTCGCGCCCCACGCGCCTGTCGGAAAAGCTGACCACGGTCCTGCGCAAGCACGGCCGCGCGATCCTGTCGCCGAACTACGCGATCGAGCGCGATGCGTATGTGGAGTCGTACGAGCGCGTCCTCGGCGCCATCGAGCATGAGCCCGCCGCCGGATTCCCCGAGCAGCAGATCGACTATCTCGACAAGGTGCTGTCGCGGCCCGACATCGCGGCCGGGCTCAAGCGGAAGATCGCCGCGCACACGGACGAAGCGGCCCGCGAACGGGTGTTTTCCAGTGCCGTGGGGGACATCATGGAAGACTTCGCCCCGCGCTACACGGCGCGCCAAGCCGAGCTCGAAAACGAGAAGAAGGCGGCCGAGGCGGCGGCCGTCGAGAACGCCCAGACCGCGCGCTATGCCGGCGCCGCCGCGCTGATCGCGCTCTACTCGTTCGTGTCGCTCGCCGTGCTGATCATCCTGATCCGGGTCGAGCGCAGCCTCCGCTCGATCGCCACCGCGACGCGCACGACGCCCTGAGCGCCGGCGTGCGGCCCGCGCGGCGGGCCGCGACTTTCCTCGTCACAGCCTCCGCATCGGCCCGGGTGCGCGAGCGGGCCCGCATCGTGCTATGTTTTTATTATCGGCACCGGGCCCATGCGCCCGGCCGCCATCCGGAATCGATGCATTTCGCGAGCGCTGCCATGACCGACGCCTGCCCCACCCTCAGCTCCCACGACCGCCTGGAGCTGCTCTGCTGGCTCACCTGCGGCAATCTCGGCGCGTACTACCTCAACGAAGCGTGGCCGGACGCCGCGTTCCAGGTGCAGGCTGCGCATCGCTGGCTCGATCGCCACCACCGCGCGGCCGACTGGCTGTCGATCGCGAAGCTGTCCGCACTCGCGCAGGACATCGCGAAGCGCCATGCGGGCTTCGTCGACGCGGCGTGGGCGCGCGACGCGGTCGAGGAAATCGTCGACACCGACGACCTGAACTACCAGGCGCGGCTCGTGCAGTGGGTGTACGAAGACTGCTGCAAGGCGCTCGCGGATCAGCGGCTCGCCGATTGACGACCGGATGGCCATCCAGCACGCAAATCGATGCTCCAGCGCCGTACCTGCGGCCCAACCCGACCTCGAACTTACCAGGATGATTGCGTGACCCGCGCCTGTCGATTTCTGCCGATGACGACCAGCGCCTTCGCCGTGCTTGCCGCCACGGCCATCCCCGCGGCCCCGCTCGCGGCGGCGCCCGCCTCCGCATGCGCGTCTCCGTCGTTCGACCAATACCCGGCCCGCGCCGCACGCGCGCCGCAGTCGCGGCCCGACGCCCCTCGGCTGAGCAGCAAGGAAGCGCGCCTCTACCGCACCGTCATTCGAAGCGAGTTCACGCAACCGGCCAATTTTGCCGGCCACTACCGCGTCGCCGTCTGGGGGTGCGGAACGGACTGCCGGAATTTCGCGATCGTCGACAAGTACACGGGAGCGACCTACACGATGCCCGGCGTGCAGGCCATTTCGGGCGTCATGGGCAACGACGACGAGCGGCTCGATTTCCGGGCCGGCAGCACCTTGCTGATCGTCTCCGGCTGCTTCAACGACGACTGCTTCGCCGGCAACGCGAAGGCGGCCCGGTTCTTTTACGAATGGACCGGCACGCGGTTGCGGCTTGCCGGCACGTGTCCGCTGGCCATCGAGCCGGCCGAGCGATAGCGGCCGGCCCGCGCGACGCGTGAGCCCGGCAACCCGATACGTCACGGCCGCAGCGGCATCTGTCACACGCCGGCCCCGAAGCCTGGCGCTTCCTATGGATGACTAACGTTATTGCAACCGCTTCAACGTGCTTCCGGATCGTGCGCGGAACTTCGCCGCATCAGAAAGCACACGGCCGGCACAACGCGGCCACCCGGTATTTCTTACCTTCCTCGAAAAGCAAAAACCAATCCCTCGCCAGCCTTGTCCGGAACGCCAAAATCTTTTGCTCGAGAGGCCATTTTTGACATTCCGCAGACAAGTCCGATCTGATATTCTCCGCAGCGGCCTGCGACACCGCGTCTCGCCTCGTCGGCAACCCGCCCGAACGCAACCTGCAAGGCCTGCACGTATCGCCCACCATGCTGCCTCGACATTCCGCTCTTGCCGATGCTCACGTCCCTGTCGCCGACGATCAGCCGGACCCGCCTCATCCGTTGATCGACATCCCGCGCGGTACCGCAGACCGGATCGGCATTGAGTTCGACGGCTCGCAAGCGTATTGGCGCGCGCCGGCGATCTCGCCCGGCCTTGATCTCGAGTAACGCCGCGATGACGACCGCCATGTGGCGCCGACTGCTGCTCTTGTGCCTCGGCTGGTGGGTATCGTGCGCATTCGCCGTTATGCCCGACGCGTCCGCCCGACCGGGCCGGCAGGGCCCATCGCTGGACCGGATACAGGTCTTCGAAGACGTTTCGGACCGGATGCGGCTCGACGACGTCCTCGCACTGCCGACGGAACGCCCCGGCGGGTTTCTTGCCGTTGGGCAACCCGGATTGAAACCCGGCTTCTCGCATTCGGCGTGGTGGTTGCGCGTGACCGTGAGCAACCGCGGCCCGGTGACCTCGTCACTCGTGCTCGCGCTCATGGAACCGCGCCTCGTGGACGTGGATTTCCATATCGAAAGAAACGGTCAGTGGACACATGGCGGCATCGATCCCGTCGCGGCCCCGGCATCGCGGCCATCGGTATCCCGCAACCCATTGGCGCGCTTCACCCTCGGCCCCGGCGAGCAGGCCGTCCTCCTGATTCGCACGAGAGGCGACACCGCGCTGTCGCTCGAGCCGAACCTGTATGAGGCAGCGGAGTACGACGCGCTCGAGCGGCGTGCGGCGCTTTGGGGCGGCGGCCTGATCGGCGGCGTCCTGGCGCTCGGCTGGTGCGCGTTGCTGATCGCGCTGTTCTCGCGAAGCGTCTCGTTCCTCGTGCTCGCGGCCGTCTGCTGCATGACGGCGATGTACGAAGCCGCCGTTCGCGGTTATCCGAAAGTCTATCTGTGGCCGGACGCCGTCGACTGGAGCGCCCGGAGCGCTTCGGTATTCGGCTGCCTCAGCGTGCTGCTGTTCATCATATTCATCCTGCGCATCGCCCACGGCGAGCGCACCACCCTCCCCGCACGCCGCGTGCTGTTCGGCTTCGCGGTGCTGGAATGCATCACGGCGGCCGGCGCCGCATTCGGAAACCTGTATGTTTTCGCGCAGGTCAGCCTGGTCATCAACGGCTTGTTCGGCATCGTCGAAGTGGGCGTTGCCGTCGTGCTCACGCGCCAGGCCACGCCCACCGCGCGGGTCATGCTGATCACGATCGGCTTCGCGGTGTTCAACTTCGCGCTGCGCCTGATCGAGACGCTCGGCGTCCTGCCGGCCAGCCTTGCATGGCTGAATTCCGACATCCACCCGAACCCGGTCGCCGCCGTCATCGGCCTGGCCAGCCACCTGGTCGTTCTCGCGGCATGGATCGACCATGTCGGGAAACAGCGGCAGGAAGCGCGGGCGGAACTGGCCGACTGGCAGAAAAGCGAGCACGAACGGCTGCGGCACGAGGTGGCGCAGCGCACCGCGGCGTTGAACGCGGCCTTGCTCGACGCGGAGGAAAAGAACCAGCAGAAGATCGAAACCCTCGGCTATGTCAGCCACGACCTTCGTGCGCCGCTCGCGACGATTTCCGGCTACGCCGGCCTGCTGCTGAACCGGGCCGATTCGAAGCAGGCCAGCCTGATCCAGGCGATCGAGCGCAGCGTGAGCTATCAGCTCGGCCTGATCGACGAACTGATCGGCTATGCGAAAGCCGAGCTGCAGCCGCTGGATATCGCCCCCGCGCCGGCGAACCTGCTCGCGCTGCTGAACGACATCGCCGAATATGCGGTCGCACTCTGCGCGCAACTGAATAACCAGTTCCACTATCAGGCGCTGACATCGCTGCCGCGCCAGGTGATGATCGACGGCCGCCGGCTGCAGCAGGTCTTGCTCAACCTGCTGTCCAATGCGTCCAAGTTCACCCGCGACGGCGTCGTCATGATGACCGTGCGAACACGCCGGCAGGACGATCGCTGGCTCATCGGATTCGAAGTCGCGGATACCGGAATCGGCATGGACATCGCGCAGCAGTCGAGCCTCTTGTCGGCCTCGCGCCAGATGCAGTCGATGAACGGCACCACGGGCCTCGGCCTGGTCATTGCGCAGCGCATCGTCACCACGATGGGCGGTGACCTGCGTGTGTCGAGCGCGCCCGGCCGCGGCACCTCGTTTTCGTTCGAGATCGTCGTTTCCGCCGCGCAAGCCGTGACGACGTCGAACGTCATCCCCTATTCGTCCTTCGGGTCCACCGGTATCCGCGTGCAACGCGATCGCCCGCCGCAAGCCGCCACGCTGCCCGAAAGCGACCGCCAGGAACTGGCGGCGCTGGCGAAGGACGGACGCCTGACCGACATCGAACAGTGGATGGACAGCACGAGCCGCATTCACCCCGCTTGCGCGGCGTTCCTGACCGAAGTCCGGCTCCGTCTCGACGCGCTGGATTTCTCGGGCATCGAGGCGCTTGCGGGCCAGCCGCTGACCGATTGACGACGCAGGCCGCCGCGCGTCAGGTCCCGCACGCGTGGATCAGGAACTGCTGCAACGCCAGCGCCGGCTCCGCGAGCGTGCCCTTCTTCCGCCAGATCATGCCCGCGTCCATTTGCGGGATCGCGTCGTGCACCGGCCGCGCCTCGATGCGCTTGCCTTCGAGCGACCACGCGCGAAACACCATGTCCGACAGGATCGTCACGCCGAAGCCGTGCGCGACGAGCCCGCGCAGCGCCTCCATCGACGACGTTCGAAACGCGATGTTCGGCATGACGCCCACCTCCCGCCAGTACCGTAGCGTCGACTGCTCGCCCTCGTCGACGGTGATCAGGATGTACGGATAGCCGGCGATATCCGTGAGCGACGGCGCGCGCAGCTGCGCGAGCGGATGCGACGGCGCGACCCACAGCTGCCGCCGCGACCGGATCAGCACCTGGCTGTCGAACCGGCTCGGCCGCTCCACGTTCGACAGCAGCACGACCCCCATGTCGATCTCGTCATCGAGCACCGCCGCCTCGATCTCCGCCCGCTCCATGTCGCGCAGGTCGAACTCGATGTACGGATAAGTCGTACGAAAGCGCGCGAGCAGTTCCGGCAGGAAATAGCCGAGCACCGTGTACGACGCCGCGATCCGCACCGTGCCGCGCAGGTCGTGCGACCGGAACGGCGGCTTGTGCACCGCATCGCGCGCGGCATCCAGCACGCGCCGCGCGTGGTTGTAGAAATCCTGGCCGTCCGGCGTCAGCGCGACCCCTTGCGGCAAGCGTTCGAACAGCCGCATGCCGAGCCCGTTTTCCAGCGCGAGCACCGCGTTCGTGATCGCGGATTGCGACACGTGCTCATTGGCGGCCGCCATCGAGAATTGTCCGGTTTGTGCGGCGGCCACGAAGTAGCGCAACTGCCGGAGCGTGAGATCGAATGCCATCTGTTTTTCGCATACCAGAGTTTGATATTTGTGATTTTACGATAGCAAATCGGCTTCCTATACTCGGCGAAAAAGACAGTACACCGGAGACAGATCGCCATGAACGCCCCCGCCCCGAGCGTCGCTGCCGAACCGCACGACGCCGCCGTATCCCTCGACGACAAGTACACGCTGGAGAAAGGCCGCGTCTACATCAGCGGCACGCAGGCCCTCGTGCGGCTGCCGATGCTGCAGAAGGCCCGCGACCGCAATGCCGGACTCAACACCGCCGGTTACATCTCCGGCTACCGCGGCTCCCCGCTAGGCGCGCTCGACCAGTCGCTATGGAAGGCGAAGAAGCACCTCGAGTCGAACGACATCGTGTTCCAGCCCGGCGTGAACGAGGATCTGGCCGCGACCGCCGTGTGGGGCTCGCAGCAGATCAACCTGTGGCCGGGCGCCACGCGCGACGGCGTGTTCGGCATGTGGTACGGCAAGGGGCCGGGCGTCGACCGCACCGGCGACGTGTTCAAGCACGCGAACTCCGCGGGCAGCGACGCGCGCGGCGGCGTGCTCGTGCTGGCCGGCGACGACCACGCGGCCAAATCGTCGTCCGTCGCCCACCAGTCCGAGCATGCGTTCATCGCGGCGGGCATGCCCGTGCTGTATCCGGCGAACGTGCAGGAATACCTCGACTACGGGCTGCACGGCTGGGCAATGAGCCGCTACTCGGGCCTGTGGGTCGCGATGAAGTGCGTGACCGACGTGATCGAATCGACCGCGTCGGTCGATCTCGATCCGGACCGGGTACAGATCGTCACCCCCGCCGACCATGCGCTGCCACCGGGCGGCCTCAACATCCGCTGGCCCGACTCGCCGCTCGCGCAGGAAGCGCGGCTGCTCGACGAGAAATGGTATGCGGCGCTCGCCTACGTGCGCGCGAACAAGCTGAACCGCGTGGTGATCGATTCGCCGACGCCGCGCTTCGGCATCATCACGGCGGGCAAGGCCTATCTCGACGTGCGCCAGGCGCTCAGCGACCTTGGCCTCGACGACGACATCTGCGCGCAGATCGGCGTGCGCGTGCTGAAGGTGGGCTGCGTGTGGCCGCTGGACGCCCAGGATGCGCGCGCGTTCGCGACCGGCCTCGAGGAGATCCTGGTCGTCGAGGAAAAGCGGCAGATTCTCGAATATGCGCTGAAGGAAGAGCTGTACAACTGGCGCGAGGACGTGCGCCCGAAGATCTACGGCAAGTTCGACGAACGCGACAACGAAGGCGGCGAATGGTCGGTGCCGCGCGGCAACTGGCTGTTGCCCGCGCATTACGAGCTGTCGCCCGCGCTGATCGCGAAAGCGATCGCGCGCCGCCTGATGCGCGCCGACCTGCCCGCGGACGTGCGCGCGCGCATGCTCGCGCGGGTCGCCGTCATCGAGGCGAAGGAGCGGGAAGCGGCGAAGCCGCGCGTGTCGGTCGAACGCAAGCCGTGGTTCTGCTCGGGCTGCCCGCACAACACCTCCACCCGCGTTCCGGAGGGTTCGCGCGCGCTGGCGGGCATCGGCTGCCACTACATGTCGATGTGGATGGACCGCAACACCGAGACCTTCAGCCAGATGGGCGGCGAAGGCGTCGCGTGGCTGGGCCAGATGCGCTTCTCCGGCGACAAGCACATCTTCGTCAACCTCGGCGACGGCACCTACTTTCACTCCGGGCTGCTGGCGATCCGCGCGGCGATCGCCGCGAACGCGACCATCACGTACAAGATCCTCTACAACGACGCCGTCGCGATGACGGGCGGCCAGCCCGTCGACGGCGTGCTGACGGTGCCGCAGATCGCGCATCAGGTCCACGCGGAAGGGGCGAAGCAGATCGTCATCGTCACCGACGAGCCGCAGAAATACGCGACCGGCGTCGTGCTGCCGGCCGGCGTCGACGTTCACCACCGCGACGAACTCGATGCGATCCAGCGCAAGCTGCGCGACACGCCGGGCACCACCATCCTGATCTACGACCAGACCTGCGCGACCGAGAAGCGCCGCCGCCGCAAGCGCGGCACCTATCCCGACCCGGCGCGGCGCGCGTTCATCAACGACGCGGTGTGCGAAGGCTGCGGCGATTGCTCGGTGCAGTCGAACTGCCTGTCGGTGGAGCCGCTGCAGACGCCGCTCGGCACCAAGCGCAAGATCAACCAGTCGTCCTGCAACAAGGACTTCTCGTGCGTGAACGGCTTCTGCCCGAGTTTCGTGATCGCCGAAGGCGCGCAGCTTCGCAAGCCGCAGGCCGCGCGCGCCGCCGGCTCCGGCGGGCCGGATGTCGACGGGCTGCCGATGCCGGCGCTACCCGATATCGCGAAGCCGTATGGCGTGCTCGTCACGGGCGTCGGTGGCACGGGCGTCGTGACGATCGGCGGCCTGATCGGGATGGCCGCGCACCTCGAGCGCAAGGGCGTGACCGTGCTCGACATGGCGGGCCTCGCACAGAAAGGCGGCGCCGTGCTGAGCCACGTGCAGATCGCCGCCGCGCCCGACGCGCTGCATGCCACCCGCATCGCGACCGGCGAAGCGCGGCTCGTGATCGGCTGCGACGCGATCGTGTCGGCGTCCGCCGACGTGCTGTCGCGCACGCAGCACAGCGTGACGGTTGCCGCGATCAACAGCGGCGAGACGCCCACCGCGGATTTCGTCAAGAATCCGAAATGGACGTTCCCGGGCGTGCAGACGGAAGCCGCGCTGCTCGACAGCATCGGCGACGGCTGCGCGTTCATCGATGCCAATGCGCTCGCGCTCGCGCTGCTCGGCGACACGATCTACAGCAACCCGCTGCTGCTCGGCTTCGCCTGGCAGAAGGGCTGGCTGCCGCTCGGGCTGCCGGCGCTGCTGCGCGCGATCGAGCTGAACGGCGTGTCCATCGACAAGAACCGGCTCGCGTTCCACTGGGGCCGCCACGTCGCGCATCACGGCGCCGCGTCGGTTCAGGCGTTCGGCCGGCCCGCTGCCGCCGCATCGCAGCCGGTGGCCGCGCAGGTTCCCGATTCGCTCGATACGCTGATCGCCACGCGAGAGGCGCTGCTCACCGCCTACCAGAATGAAGGCTATGCGCAGGCCTATCGCCGCACGGTCGACCGGATTCGCGCGAAGGAAGCGCAGCTCGGCGGCGATCCGGCGCTGCCGCTCACGCGCGCGGTCGCCGCAAACCTCGCGAAGCTGATGGCGTACAAGGACGAATACGAAGTCGCCCGCCTCTATGCGGATCCGGCGTATCTCGAGAAGCTGCGACAGCAGTTCGAAGGCGAACCGGGCCGCGACTACACGCTGAGCTTCCATCTCGCGCCGCCGATGTTCGCGAAGCGCGACGAGCACGGCCATCTGCGCAAGGCACGCTTCGGCCCGTGGGTGCTGCCGGCGTTCCGGATGCTGGCCCGCCTGAAGGGGCTGCGCGGTACGTCGCTCGACCCGTTCGGCAAGACGGCGGAACGGCGCGGCGAGCGGCAGATGATCGCCGACTATGTCGCGCTGGTTGACGAGTTCTGCGCGACGCTCGATGCAGAGCGCCTGCCGGCGGCGGTGCAGCTGGCCGGATTGCCGGACGAGATCCGCGGGTTCGGCCACGTGAAGGAGCGAAATGGCGCGGTGGTCGCGAGCAAGCGGGCGCGCCTGCTCGACGCGTACCGGAAGCCGGTGGAGCACGCCGTCACGGCGTGATGCCGACGTCGCCCGAGGCGCCCTCGGCGCAACAAAAAAGCCCATCCGGGGAGCCCCCGGATGGGCTTTTTCGATACTTGGGTTCGGAACGGCGCGTAGGCACGTACGCCTGCCCCTGGCTCACGAGGAAGTCCTCGTAATTACCGCCGAAGTTGTCTCTTACTCCGCCCACCAGTGGGCATTAGGATTTTTATCGTAGGTATTGCAGTCCATATAACCTCTATCCACGACCTCACCCTTCAGATTGGACGCGACATAGAATTTTTGCCTGTCGTTCTTAGATCGAAACTTGACACCACTCTCGCTCGGACTGAGAAGGTAGTCATAACAGTTCAACGAGCCATTTCTGACTTTGCTGACACGGAGCGGCGCCCCCGCTGCCAAAACGTCTCTCACCGTCGGTATCGGGCCACCTTTTTCCTGGACGGACGCTCGTACGACAGGTTGCCCTCCAAATGTATTCATCGTGGAAATGCGTTCAGACATACCCAGGCAACCGGCCAGGGAGAACACCAAAGATATCGGCAGAAATTTCTTCGTATTGACGATTATTGATTGCATTTCGAGGTGATGAAAATATTACGATGCGAACGGTAAATTTGATTTTTTGGGACGGCCACCAGCGGAGCGTTCTTCCAACAGCCTGAAAAATAAACGGGCCATGTGACGCGCTATCGCACGAATCGAGAAGCCGCAGCCGGCTTGCTCATACCGGAGTTTTGAAACCACCCGTTGGCCAACTCGTGGATCACTACGGCCACGTCAACAACTGGTGGCTCAAAGATACATCGAAAGCAATTCGTAATTGACAACATTTGTCACGCTCATTCCGCTCACATCGTGCGAAAGCGATTTTGAGCAAAGGCATGCTCGAGCTGACGAGCGAACGGATCGCCGGGCCCGCCGAGATCGACGCACGCGGATACGTCGACGGCATCCCGCGACTATTGGGAAATGCGGTCCCGAGAATCACGCCTCACCGAGGCCGTTCTCCAGGATTGAAATGACTCGAAGAAATCAGGCAGGTCGCCTTTGCCAATGGGACGCGCTCCACCTTCTGGGCATAAAAAAGCCCGCCAAGAAGTCATCTCCTGGCGGGCCGTGTTATCCCTTCGTCCACCTCTGAGGCACTCCGAGGCGGTCCTGGAACAATTGTGGGACGCTATGCGGGCAGATTTTCGTGCCCCCGGGACAAATTACACCTGCCCCTGGCTCACGAGGAACTCCTCGTAATTGCCGCCGAAGTCGTTCAGCGTGCCATGCGTGGTCACTTCGATGATCCGGTTGGCCAGCCCGCTGACGAATTCACGGTCGTGCGACACGAAGATCAGCGTGCCTTCGAACTGCTCGAGCGCGATCTGCAGCGACTCGATCGATTCCATGTCCATGTGGTTGGTCGGCTCGTCCATCAGCAGCACGTTGTGGCGGCCAAGCATCAGCTTGCCCCAGATCATGCGGCCCTTCTCGCCGCCCGACAGCACCTTCACCGACTTCTTGATGTCGTCCGCCGAGAACAGCAGGCGGCCGAGCGTGCCGCGCACCATCGTCTCGTCGTCGCCGTCCTTGCGGTACTGGTCGATCCAGTCCATCAGCGTGATCTCGTTCGGGAACTCCTCGTACGTGTCCTGCGGCATGTAGCCGACGTTCGCGTTCTCGGACCACTTCACGGTGCCGTGGTCGAGCGCGAGCGCGCCGAGCAGCGCACGCAGCAGCGTCGTCTTGCCTGCGCCGTTCTCGCCGATGATCGCGATGCGCTCGCCCGGCTGCACCGACAGGTTGAAGTTCTGGAAGATCGTGCGCTCGTACTTCTTCGTGATCGTGTCGGCGACCACGGCGATGTTGTGCAGCTTCTTCTCGAACTCGAAGCGGATGAACGGGTTCTGGCGCGACGACGGCTTGAATTCCTCGATCTTGATCTTGTCGATCTGCTTCGCGCGGCTGGTCGCCTGGCGGGCCTTCGACTTGTTCGCCGAGAAGCGGCGCACGAAGTCCTGCAGCTCGGCCACGCGCTCCTTCGCGCGCGCGTTCGCGGCAACCTGGCGCTCGCGCGCCTGCGCGGACGCGAGCATGTAGTCGTCATAGTTGCCCGGCCAGACCTTCAGCGTGCCGTAATCCATGTCGGCCATGTGCGTGCACACCGAGTTCAGGAAGTGACGATCATGCGAGATGATGATCATCGTCGAGTTGTAGCCGTTCAGCGTGTCTTCGAGCCAACGGATCGAGTTGATGTCGAGGTTGTTGGTCGGCTCGTCGAGCAGCAGCACGTCCGGCTTCGAGAACAGCGCCTGCGCGAGCAGCACGCGCAGCTTCCAGCCCGGCGCGACGTCGCTCATGGGGCCGGTGTGGAATTTCTCGTCGATGCCGATGCCGAGCAGCAGCGAACCCGCGCGCGCCTCGGCGTCGTAGCCGCCGTACTCGGCGAACTTCGCCTCGAGTTCGGCAGCGTGCATGTAATCGTCATCGGTCGCTTCGGGGTTCGCGTAGATCGCGTCGCGCTCGGTCATCGCGGCCCACATCTCGGTGTGGCCCATCATGACGACGTCGAGCACGCGCACGTCTTCGTAGGCGAACTGGTCCTGGCGCAGCTTGCCGAGACGGACGTTCGGCTCGAGCGCGACGTTGCCGCCGCTCGGCTCGAGGTCGCTGCCCAGGATCTTCATGAACGTCGACTTGCCACAGCCGTTCGCGCCAATCAGACCATAGCGGTTGCCCTCGCCGAATTTGACCGAGATGTTCTCGAACAGGGGCTTCGGCCCGAATTGCATCGTGATGTTGGCAGTAGAAAGCACGGCAGATCCCGTTAGGAGATAGATCGACGGAAAACCGGCTATTTTAACAGGAGTCGGTGAATCGCTGGGATGCGCCGCGTTCGGCGGCCCTGTAAACGGGGGCGCATCGCGCGTTCGGCCGCACGACGCGCCGGCCCCGGACGGGCCGGCATCGCCCCGTCCGGGCGCGTCACTTGCCGACTTTCGCCGCCACCCTGGCCGTGCCCTTCGCCGGCGCCTTCAACTGCGCGAACAGTTCCGCGCACGGCACGTCCTTGTTGTTGCTCGGCGCGATCAGCGGGATCAGCGCCGCCAGCGGATTGATCAGCCCGAGGCCGACCATCGCGCCGGCGCGCAGCGCGAGCGCGCCCGCATCGACGCCGACGTCCGGATTCTTGAACGTGCCCTTCACATACAGCGGCGAGCGCAGCGAAAACACCCGGAAGCCCTTCGTGTGCGGATGGACCTTCAGGTCCATCGACTCGTCGCGCAGGCTGATCGGCCCGTCGACGTTGATCAGCGCATCGTCGGTGTCGAGCGCGAACACCTTCGTGTCGAGCACGCCGTTGGTCGCCTGGAAGTCGACCGCCGCGCAGTTGATCTTCACGTCGCGGTTGCCGAACATCTTCTCGTAGACGACGTTCGCGACGTTCAGCCCCGCCGCCTCCATCAGCAGCCGGCTGATCCGCCCGTCCGTCACGATCGCGTTGACTTCGCCGTTCGCGGTCGCGGCGAGCGCGGCCGGCGAGTTGCCGGTGGCCGACAGCGACGCATCGCCGTTGATCTCGCCGAGCGCGGACTGCATCACCTGCTGCGTCGCGAACAGCTGCTTGAGCTTCAGGTGCCGCGCGGCCACCGTGAAGCGGCCCTTGAGCGGCGCGCCGCTGCCGTCGAGGCGCGCGGTGGTCGCGAGCGAGCCGCCCGCGACGCCGAATTTCAGCGGCTCGAGCGACAGCACGCCGTCCTGCAGCACGATGTGCGTGTACAGGTCGGTGATCGGCAGGTCCGCGCTCTTGACGAGCTTGCGGCCGGTGAACTTGACGTCCGCGTCGAGCGCGCGCCAGCGGTCGGTTCGGAATGTCTCGACCGGCAGCACGCGGCCCGGCGGCTGGCGCGTCGTGTCGCCGCGCTGCGCCTTGCTCGCGGCGGTATCCGCGCCGATCACCGGCGCGAGATCGGCGAATCGCAGCAGGTTCGACACCAGCTCGCCCGACAGCAGCGGGCGCGGCTCGCGCTGCGCATACGCGAGCGTGCCGCTCAGGTCGCTGCCGCCCACCCGGCCGTTGAAGTGCTCGTAGCGGAACGTGCTCGCGTGCGGCTTGAAGTTGCCGATCAGCCGCCCTTCGGTCGCATACGGCGGCGTGTCGGGCAGCGTGATGCCGGTCAGCGCGTACAGGTGCGACATCGTCGTGCCCTGCAGCCACAGGCGCAGGTCGAGCGCGGCGAGCGCGCGCGGGTCGGTCAGCGTGCCGACGAGCGCGAGCCGCGTGTCGCCCGCCTTCACGTCGGCCTGCAGCGGGAACGGCCGCGACGCGTCCTCGAGCGCGAGCACGCCGCCGAGCTTGCCGGTGCCCGTGATCGGCACGTTCTTGTAGCGGCCGTCGACCTTCACGCCGAATGCGTACGCGGGGCCGGCCGGCTTCGCGGCGGATGGCGCGGCCGCAGCCGCGCTCGCACCGGACGACGCCATTGCCGTCGCGGCGGAGCCTGCCTGCGCTGCAGACGAAGCGGACGAAGCGGCCGACACCGACGCACTCGCCGCACTCGCGGCCTGCGCGGCCGACGCGCCCGACGCCGCGTCGGCGCTCGCCTTCGCACTGAGCTGCGCGGCGCCGTGCTTGCCGACGCGCTGCGCCGACGCGGCCCGCGACGTTTCTTCCTGCTGCTTCATCACGTCGCCGAGCGGAATCGGCTGGCCGAGCGTATCGATTGCGATCGTGAGGTCGGCCTTCGTCACCGCGTCGCGATACGTGACCGTGCCCTTCGCGAAGCCGAAGCTGTCGAGCCGCACCTTCCACGGCGAGGGCTGGTTCGATTGCTTGAACTGGAACGTCCACGTGTTGCGGCCGTCGGCGAGCCGCTCGAGGTTCACCGCGGGATTGACGACGTCGATCGACGGAATGACGATTTCATGCGCGAGCAGCGGCAGGATCGCGAGATCGAAGTGCGCGGCATCGAGCGTGACGAACTTCGGCGTTTTCGCCCAGTCGGGGTTGCCGATCTCGATCTGCGTGGCGGAGAGGCTCGGCCACGGCACCCACGCGCGCCAGCCGGTTTCGCCGTCGGGGCGGCGCCAGCCGACCTTGATGTCGCCGTTGATCGCGAACGGGCGGCCGAGCGCGGCGCTCACCTGCTCGTTGACCCACGGTTTCACGTGGTTCCAGTCGAACGTAAAGAGAAAGACACCGGCCGCCGCGATCACGACCGCGACGATGCCGACGATCCATCCAGCCGATTTGCCGATGGCTCGGGTAAGCGTCATGGCGGTTCCGTTGTTGTTTTCGAGGCTTGTCGCGCCATGCCGGGCCGCTTGCGTGGTCGAACGGCACACGACACCCGCGCGAGCTTTTCGATCGTATTATGGCGCACGCGTCCATACGCTTCGACGCCGTTAACGCTTTTTTTCATTTGTGACATGACAGCCACCATCGGTCTCATCGATGCACAGGGTATGACCCGGCGGGACGCCAGGAGCGGCAAGGTTCTGCTTGCCCCCACCGATTTCAGCCTGCGCGCGGGCATGCGCATTGCGGTAACCGGCCCGTCGGGGTCAGGCAAGAGCGTGCTGCTGCGCGCGCTCGCGCTGCTCGATCCGCTCGACGGCGGCCGGGTGCTGTGGCGCGGCAAGCCGATCCGGCGCAGCGCGATTCCGCGCTACCGGCGCAGCGTCGCGTATCTGCGCCAGCGGCCGGCGCAGACGGACGGCACGGTCGAATCGCAACTGCGCTATCCGTATTCGCTCGCGGTCTACCGCGACCTGCGGTTCGATCGCGCGCGTGCCGAGCAACTGGCCGCGCGCGCGGGCCGTGGCGCCGACTTCCTCGACAAGCGCGCGGGCGAGCTGTCGGGCGGCGAAGCGCAGATCGCGGCGCTGCTGCGCGTCTTGCAGCTCGATCCGGACGTGCTGCTGCTCGACGAGCCGACCTCCGCGCTCGACCCGGAATCGACGCGCGCGATCGAAGCGCTCGTCGGCGCGTGGTTCGACGCGGCACCCGATGCGCGCGCATCCATGTGGATCTCGCACGATCCCGCGCAGGCGGCACGAATCGGCACGTCGCGGATGACGATGCAAGCCGGCATGCTGAACACCGCGCCGACCGTGGAGGTCACGCGATGAACGGAGTCTTGCAGGATCTGAGCCTCGTCGACGTCGGCATCGCGGCGGCGCTGGTTGCGGTCAACGGCGCGATCTCGGCCGCGCTGTCGCTCGGGCTCGGCCGCAAGCTCGCGCTCGCGGCGGTGCGCACCGTCGTGCAGTTGCTCGCGATCGGCTACGTGCTCGGCTGGGTGTTCGGTCATGCGCACTGGTATGTCGTGCTGCCGCTCACCGCGCTGATGACGCTGATCGCCGGCTTCGCGGGCGCCGGGCGCGGCAAGCGCACCTATCGCGGGCAGCGCGCCGACAGCATCCTGTCGATCTGGTTCAGCAGCTGGTTCGTCGCGGCGATCGGCCTGTTCGTCGTGATCCGCATCCATCCGTGGTACGCGCCGCAGTATGCGATCCCGATCCTCGGCATGATCCTCGGCAACACGCTGACCGGCGTGTCGCTCGGCGTCGAGCGGATGACCGAGGAGCTCACCGCGCGACGCGACCGCGTCGAGACTGCGCTCGCGCTCGGCGCGACGCGTTGGGAAGCCGCGCAGGACGCGGCGCGCCAGGCCGTGCGCGCCGGCATGCTGCCGACGCTCAACCAGATGGCCGTCGTCGGCGTGGTCAGCCTGCCGGGCATGATGACCGGCCAGGTGCTGGCCGGCCAGTCGCCGCTGCAGGCCGTGCGCTACCAGATCGTGATCATGTTCCTGATCGCCGCGGCGTCCGCACTCGGCACGGTCGGCGCCGTGCTGCTCACCTATCGCAGGCTGTTCTCCGCCGATCATCGCTTCCTGGCCGCGCGGCTCGAAGAGCGCGCGCATTGACGCATTGACGCATTGACGCATTGACGCATTGACGCATTGACGCATTGACGCATTGACGCATCGACGCATCGACGCATCGACGCGCGATGCGCTCGCGCGTCGTTCGGTCAGCGCGCGCTTCGGCGCTTGCCGATCACCTGCCGCAACGCGGCCGCGACGTCGGCGTCGGGCGCCAGCCCGTCGACCGATGCGACGAGCCGCACCGCGCGTGGTGTCGTCACATACGCCTGCGCACCGACATAGCCACCGCTGCCGGCCGAGCGCGTCGTCACGACGAGCGCCTGCGGCGCCCGCGCGCCGAGGTCGGCCGTGAACGCGTCGGCGACGGTGCCGTCGCGCGGATGCAGCACGCCCGTCACGTAGTCGTCGGTATCGAAGCCCGGCGCCACGTGCGCGGTCGAATACACGCGCACCGCATAGCTGCCGGTCGAGCACGGTTCGAGCGCGCCGCTCGACACGACGGCCGCCTGCCGTCGGGACGGCAGTTCGACTTTCTTCACGAAGCTGCAATCGTCTGCCGCCTGCGCGTGTGCGGCGACGAGCGCAGCGGCCGACAGCAGCGCGCGCATTCGGATTTTCATCGGGATCCCGTTCGGGAGATGTGAAAGGTGCCCGGGAGCATAGCGTGACATCGACATGACGTCACGCCGGCGGCCGCGCGCCGCCCGACGCGCAACGAACGGCTGCGATGCCGCCGCCGGCGCACGCCGACGGCCGGCCTCATGACGGCGATGCAAGCAAGGCGGCACCATCAGCGACATCCGCGACACAAAGCGGTCACGCGATGCCGCGCGCCTGCCGCGCGCGTGCGCGCCGCTAGCGCTTGATCGACACCGACACCTTCGTGCCGTCGCTCATCGTGACGGTTTTCGCGCCGCCGTTGGACGAGATCGTCAACCACTTCACCTGGCTCACCGACACGACGTTCGGGCACTGCAGCGACTTGCCGCCCGCCGTCACGCTGCGCGTGCCTTTCGGCGCGGCCGCCTGGAAGCTCATCTGCACGTTCGCCATCCCCTTCGCGTCGATCGACGGCGCGAGCCGGACCTGCGTCTGCCGCACCATCGCGCCGTTCGCGTCGCGCGGCAGGTTGTCGGCGTTCGGACAGCCGTCCGGCATCGCCACCGCGCCGTCGGGCGGCACCGACTTCCAGTTGAAGTCGTCCGTCTCGCCGGAGCGGATCTTGCGCGTCTCCTGCGCACTGCCGAAGGTTTTCGAATCGACCTTGACGGTGTATTCGAGCTGCCCGGTGCCGCCGCCCTTCAGGCTGCCCTTGACCGGCGGCGCCGCGTACACGCTCGCGCTGACGCACGCTGCCGCGAACACGGCCGACCACGATGCGGCGACCGACAAGCTGCGTTGGCTCATGCTGACCTCCTTGTCATGCGGCGGCGCTCGCGCGCCCCGCGCAGTTTTTTCGATGCATGATGCGTTGTCAGTCTACCGCCAAGCGGGCCGCCATGCGCCTCGATCGCATCGGGTGTTACCCCGCTTGCGTCCGATACGCGGCGCATGCCGTGCCGCGTGCGTTCAGAAGCCGCCCAGCACCAGCTTGCCGATCGCCCGCCCCGCCTCGAGCAGCCGGTGCGCGTGCCGCACGTTGGCCGCGTTGATCGCGCCGAGATGCTCGCCGAGCGTCGTGCGCAGCACGCCGCCGTCGACGAGCCGCGCGACTTCGGTCAGCAGCTTGTGCTGCTCGATCATGTCCGGCGTCTCGAACATCGCGCGCGTGAACATGAACTCCCAGTGAAACGCGGCGCTCTTCGCCTTCAGCAGCTCGACGGGCACCGGCTTCTCGTTCTCGACGATCGTGCAGATGCCGCCCTGCGGCCGGATCACGTCCGCCGCCGCCGGGAAATGGCGGTCGGTGTCGTTGAGGATCAGCACGTAGTCCACCTGCGCATGGCCCGCGTCGCGCAGCTGCGCGGGCAGACCGCCGAAGTGGTCGACGACCTGGTCGGCGCCGAGCGTGCGCACCCACTGCGCCGATTCCGGCCGCGACGCGGTCGCGATCACGTGCAGCTTGCCGAGCGTCTTCGCGAGCTGGATCGCGATCGAGCCGACGCCGCCCGCGCCGCCGACGATCAGCAGCGACTTGCCCGCGTCCGCGCCCTGCGGCGACACGCGCAGCCGGTCGAACAGCGCTTCCCACGCAGTCAGCGCGGTGAGCGGCAACGCGGCGGCCGCCGCGAAGTCGAGCGTGCGCGGCTTCAGCGCGACGATGCGCTCGTCGACCGCGTGATACTCGCTGTTCGCGCCCGGCCGCGTGATGCTGCCCGCGTAGAACACTTCGTCGCCCGGGCGGAACAGCGTGACCTCCGCGCCCACCGCGACGACCGTGCCGGCCGCGTCCCAGCCGAGCACGCGCGGCACGGCCTCGACCTGCGGCCTCGGCGCGCGCACCTTGGTGTCGACCGGGTTCACGGAAATCGCCTCGACCTTGACGAGCAGGTCGCGCGGGCCCGGCACGGGCTGCGGCAGCTCGACGTCGAGCAATGCCTGCGGATCGTCGATCGGCAGGTAACGGGTCAGTCCAATGGCTTTCATCGTTCGGCTCCTTGCGGGGGATCGGGCGGGCCGCGACCGCGGCCCTGTGAAACCGCATCGTAGGTCGCCCGATCTTTCTAGAAAACCGTTATATTTCCTGAAACATTTTCTCGATTTTCCGAATAATGCCTTCCGCCCCATCCGACCCTCTCGTACCGATTCCCGGCCACGACAAGCCGCTCGACCTGCTCGACGTCGGCCTGTTCGTGCGCGCGGCGCTGCTTGCGAACGTGACGGCCGCCGGGCGCGAATTCGGCGTATCCGCGGCGGTCGCGAGCGCGCGCATCGCGCAGCTCGAGCGCCAGCTCGGCGCCCGCCTGCTGCACCGCACCACGCGCCGCATCAGCCTCACGCAGGACGGCGAGATCTTCATGGCGCGCGCCGAGGCGCTGCTGACGGCCGCCGACGCCGCGCGCGCGTCGGTCGGCCACGGCCGCACCGAGCCGTACGGACGCCTCAGGGTGTCGATGTCGTCGTCGTTCGGACGCCAGCATGTCGCGCCGGTGATTCCGGCCTTCCTGCGCCGGTATCCGTCCGTGTCGCTCGACCTGCGGCTGTCCGACGAGATCGTCGACCTGGTCGACGAGGGCTTCGACGTCGCGATCCGCCTCGGCGCGCTGAAGGATTCGACGCTGGTCGCGCGCAAGCTCGCCGCGAACCGCCGCGTCGTGTGCGGCGCGCCCGCCTATCTCGCCGAACACGGCGCGCCGCGCCATCCGGCGGACCTCGCGCAGCACGAATGCGTGATCCTCGGCGACCAGCGCAACTGGTCGTTCGTCACCCCGCAGGGGCCGCTCACCGTGCGCGTCGGCGGCCGCCTCGTCGCGAGCAATGGCGAGGCGATCCGCGAGGCGCTCATCGACGGCTTCGGGCTCGCGATCAAGTCGACCTGGGACGTCGCGCCTCACCTCGCGAGCGGCGCGCTCGTCACCGTGCTCGACGACTACCCGCTCGCCGACGAGGTCGCGATCTGGGCCGTCTATCCGAGCCGCGCGCACGTGCCGCTGAAGACGCTCGCATTCATCGCGTTTCTCGCCGATCATTTCGGCGACCCGCCGTATTGGGATCAGCGCGGCGCGGCGGCATAGCGCGCGGGCCGACGCCGATCCGGCATCCGCCGGGTACCAACCGGCTACAATGTCGCGTTCGCGGCGGCGCCACCAGCCGCCCACGCATTCCGTTCGCATCCCAACCAATCCGCCATGACCCAGAATCTCGTCATCCAGAGCCTCGCGCCGCTGTCGGACGCCCATTTCAAACCGCTGCTCGCACTCGCGCGCGGCGCCCGCGTGGTGCAGATCGATGCATACGCGCTGCGCATCGAGGGCGCCAATCCGGCACAGCGGCCCGACATCGACGCGTACTGCGGCACGCATGCGCTCGACTTCGCGTTCGTCGACGCGGGCCGCACCCTCGCCGATTTCGGGCTCGTCGTGATGGACATGGATTCGACGCTGATCACGATCGAGTGCATCGACGAGATCGCCGATTTCTGCGGCCTGAAGGCCGAAGTCGCGGCGATCACCGAAGCGTCGATGCGCGGCGAGATCCGCGATTTCAACGAAAGCCTGACGCGCCGCGTCGCGCTGCTCGCCGGCCTCGACGCGCAGGCGCTCGGACGCGTGTACGACGAACGGCTGCGGCTGTCGCCGGGCGCGGAATCGATGCTCGCCGGCGCGAAGGCGGCCGGCCTGAAGACGCTGCTGGTGTCGGGCGGCTTCACGTTCTTCACCGAGCGCCTGAAGGCGCGCCTCGGCCTCGATTTCGCACACGCGAACACGCTCGAGATCGTCGACGGCAAGCTGACCGGGAAAGTGCTCGGCGAGATCGTCAACGCCGACGTGAAGGCGCGCCTGCTGCGCGATACGTGCGCGGCGCTCGGCATCGCGCCGAGCCGCGCGATCGCGATGGGCGACGGCTCGAACGACCTGAAGATGATGGCGGAGGCCGGCCTGTCGGTGGCGTTCCACGCGAAGCCGGTGGTGCGCGAGGCCGCGACGGTCGCGTTCGATCACGTCGGCCTCGACGGCCTGCTGCGCCTGTTCTGAAATGAAAACGCCTGCGCGACCCGGGGTCGCGCAGGCGTACCGCGGGCGATTTGCTGGCCCGCCCGCCGCTCAGCCGAGCGTCGCGTGCAGCGCGCGCTCGATGTCCGCGCGCAGGTCGGCTTCGTCCTCGAGGCCGACGTAGAACCGCACCAGCGTGCCGCGATGCGGCCAATCCGGGCGCATCGACGCGACGTCGTACGGCATCGCGAGGCTGCACGCGCCGCCCCAGCTCCAGCCGATCGCGAACAGCTCCAGCGCTTCGACGAAGCGGTCGATCTGCGCCGCGCTGTAGCGTTCGTCGAAGATCACCGAGAACAGGCCGCCCGCCCCCGTGAAATCGCGCACGAACGACGCGTGGCCCGGGCAGTCCGGCAGCTGCGGATGCAGCACGGCCACGATTTCCGGTCGCGCCTTCAGCCACTGCGCGAGCGCGAGCGCGCTCTTGCAGTGCACGTCGAAACGCGCCTGCATGCTCGGCAGGCTGCGCAGCACGAGCGAGCAATCGTCGACCGACACGCCGATCCCGCAGCGCATCCGCGCGAGCTTCAGGTGCGCTTGCAGCGCCGGGTCGACGGTGATCGTCGCGCCCATCAGCAGGTCGCTGCCGCCCGACTGATACTTGGTGAGCGCCTGTACCGAGATGTCGACGCCGTGCTCGAACGGCTTGAACGCGAGCCCGGCCGAATAGGTGTTGTCGATCGCGGTCACGACGCCGCGCTGCTTCGCGACTGCCGTGATCGCCTGCACGTCCGGCACTTCCATCGTCACCGAGCCCGGCGCCTCGAGCCAGATCAGGCGCGTGTTCGGCTGGATCAGTTCGGCGATGCCGGCGCCGACGAGCGGATCGTAGAAGCGCGCGGTGATGCCGAAATCCTTCGCGAGCCAGTTGCCGAAATCGGCGTTCGGGCCGTAGACGTTGTTCGGGATCAGCACGTCATCGCCTGCCTTCACGAAGCCGAAGTAGACGTTCATGATCGCCGCGAGGCCCGACGGCTGCAGCAGCGCATGCGCGCCGCCCTCGATCTCGGCGAGCCGCTGCGCGAGCGCGAGCGACGTCGGCGTCGCGTGCAGCCCGTAGCGCCACTGGCCGTCCTGGCGCCAGTCGAGATTGCGCATCGTCGCGAGATCGGGAAACACGACCGTCGACGCGCGCGCGACCGGCGGCACGAACGAGCGGAATCCTTCCGGAATCACGTCGTCGGGTTGAACGATGCGGGTTTGCAGGCCGCGTTTGGAAGTGGATGCAGTCATGGCAAAAGGCTGGAGAAACAACTGAACGGTTGCAGAATGAAGCGCCTAGCTTAGCCAAAAGCGGCACGCTTGGCCCGGTACAATGCGCGCCGCGCTTACCAAGCCAGCACGGCGCTCATTCGCCGGAGCGCAGGTTGACGACACCGCCCACCGTCTCGATTTCCTGCACGCGGCCGTCGCGCACCTGCAGCGCCGTGTGCGCGCCGCGCGCCGGCCGCAGCACGACCGGCTGCGGATCCGATTCGTCCGAGTTCATCCGGTCGGCCTTGAGGCCACCCGATGCGTCGAAGCGGCCGATCCACACGCCGGTGATGTTGGTGCCGTCGTTCGATTCCTCGACCTCGAGCGTGTCGCCGTCGCGGTCGCCCGCCAGCAGGATCACCTCGCCGGTGTCCGCGAACTGGTACTCGCCGTGCACGCCTGCTTCGTCCTCCTTCGGACCGAGACGCACGACGATCGGCCGGCCGCCGAGCGTGCCTTCATAGCGCGGCAGGCGGGCGAATTCGGGGCTCGGCCTGAGCGGCCGCGCCGGCGCGGTGTCGTCCTGCTGCGCGTCCGGCGCGACGACCTGCGCCGCGCATGCGCCTTGCGTCGCCACGCCCGCCGCCAGCGCGCATGCGACGACCAACGCCCGTTGCCATCCAGAATATCGACCCACCAACGTGTACTCCCTGTTTCAGATTCGCTCGAAAATCGCGGCGATGCCCTGCCCGCCGCCGATGCACATCGTCACGAGCGCATAACGGCCGCCGATGCGCTGCAGCTCGTACAGCGCCTTGACCGTGATCAGCGCGCCCGTCGCGCCGATCGGGTGACCGAGCGAAACGCCCGACCCGTTCGGATTCACCTTCGCCGGGTCGAGACCCAGCTCCTTCGTCACCGCGCAGGCCTGCGCGGCGAATGCCTCGTTCGCCTCGATCACGTCGAGATCGGCGAGCGTCAGCCCCGCGCGCTCGAGCACCGTCCGCGTGGCCGGCACCGGGCCGATCCCCATGTAGGCCGGATCGACGCCCGCGTGCGCATAGGCGACGAGGCGCGCGAGCGGCTTCGCGCCGCGCTGTTCTGCGGTGCGGCGCTCCATCAGCAGCACCGCCGCCGCCGCGTCGTTGATGCCCGACGCGTTGCCGGCCGTCACCGTGCCGTTTTCCTTGACGAACACCGGGCGCAGCTTCGTGAAATCGTCGGCGCTCGCGTCGTGGCGCACGTGCTCGTCGCGCTCGAACAGCACCGGCGTGCCCCTCTTCGAGCCGATGAGCTCGATCGGCAGGATCTGGTCCTTGAAGTAGCCGGCCTGTGCAGCGTGCGACGCGCGGCGATGCGATTCGAGCGCCAGCGCGTCCTGCGCGTCGCGCGAGATGCCGTACTTCGCCGCGACGTTCTCGGCCGTCACGCCCATGTGGATCGACTGGAACGGATCGTTCAGCGCGCCGACCATCATGTCGACCGCACGCAGGTCGCCCATCCGCTGGCCGAACCGTGCGGCCGGCATCGAGTACGGCGCGCGGCTCATGTTTTCCGCGCCGCCGGCGATCGCAATGTCCGAATCGCCGAGCAGCACGCCCTGCGCGGCCGACACGATCGCCTGCAGGCCCGACCCGCACAGCCGGTTGACGGTGAGCGCGGGCGCATGCTGCGCGACGCCGCCGTCGATCGCCGCGACACGTGCGAGGTACATGTCCTTCGGCTCGGTGTGAACGACGTTGCCGAACACCACGTGGCCGACCTCGTCGCCCGACACCTGCGCGCGCTGCAACACTTCGCGCACGACCTTCGCACCAAGCGCGGTCGGCGGAAAATCCTTCAGGCTGCCGCCGAAATCGCCGATCGCCGTCCGCACGCCGCTCACCACCACCACTTCACGCTGCATGTTGCCTCCTCATCCCCGTTCCGAATGAAAACATCGTGTGGCGGGCCGTCGTGCGGCATCCGCGGGTCAACCTTGCATGAATCGCTCCACGGCATCGCGGCGCGGGATCGGCGCGACCGCGCCGTAGCCCGTCGTCGACAGCGCCGCCGCCGCGTTCGCGTAGCGCGCCGCCGCGAACGGGTCGTCGCCGGCGACGATCCGCGCGACGAACGCGCCGCCAAAGCAGTCGCCCGCGCCCGTCGCATCGATCGCCTCGACCGCGAAGCCCGGCACCACGCGCCGCTCGTGCGGCGTCGCGACGTACGCGCCTTCCTTGCCGAGCTTCAGCGCGACGACTTGCGGGCCGAGCTCGAGCATCGCGTCGACGATCGCATCCCGATCATCCGCGCCCGTGAGCGCGGTGACGTCGTCCCAGCTGGGCAGGCAGATGTCCGTCTGGCGCAACGCTTCGCGCATCACCGCGCGGGCGCGCGGCAGCGGCCACAGCTTCAGGCGCAGGTTCGTGTCGAAGCTGACCTTCGTGCCATTTGACCGTGCATGCGCGATCGCGGCGAACGCGGCGTCGCATGCGGCCGTACCGATCGCGAGACTGATGCCCGACAGGTGCACCGCCTTCGCGGCGGCCAGCGCGTCGAGCGGCAGGTCGCCGGGCGCGTAGCGGCTCGCCGCCGACCCGGCGCGCAGGTAATCGAACTGGTGGCCGTTCGGGCCGTGCGTGACGAAATAGACGCCGGTCGGCGCCGAGCGATCGACGCGCACGTACGTGGTGTCGACGCCTTCGCTGCGCCACAGGTCGCTCAGCAGCCGGCCGAACTGATCGTCGCCGACCGCCGACACGAAGCCCGCCGACGCGCCCTGGCGCGCGGCCGCGATGCAGAAGTTCGACGTGTCGCCGCCGAAGCCCTGCAGGAATTCGGGGCGCCCCGGCTGCGACTGGTTGAATTCGATCATCGCCTCGCCGAGCGCGAGGATGTCGGGAAACGGCGCGGCCATCGCTTACACCTCGCCCCACAGATCGTGACCGTCGGCGCCCGTGATCTTCACGGAGACGAAATCGCCGACCTTGTAGCGCTTCGACGCCTTCTGCGCGGGCTCGACGTAGACGACACCGTCGATTTCCGGCGCATCGGCGGCCGTGCGGCCGATGCCGCCCTCGTCGCTCACTTCGTCGATCAGCACCTTGAGCGTCTTGCCGACCTTGCGCTCGATGCGCTTCGCCGATACTTCCTCGGCGACTTCCATGAAGCGCGCGCGGCGCGCCTCGCGGACTTCGTCGGGCAGCGCGCCGTCGAGCTCGTTCGCGGTCGCGCCTTCGACCGGCGAATACGCGAAGCAGCCGACGCGGTCAAGTTCCGCCTCGCGGATGAAGTCGAGCAGCGTCTCGAACTGTTCTTCCGTCTCACCCGGGAAGCCCGCGATGAACGTGCTGCGGATCGTCAGGTCCGGGCAGATCTCGCGCCACTTCTGCACGCGCTCGAGCACCTTCTCGGCGTTCGCCGGGCGCTTCATGCGCTTCAGCACGTCCGGGTGCGCATGCTGGAACGGCACATCGAGATACGGCAGCACGTGGCCCTTGAACGGACCTTCGGCCATCAGCGGAATGACTTCGTCGACGCTCGGATACGGGTACACGTAGTGCAGGCGCACCCACGCGCCGTACTGTGCCGCGAGTTCGCCGAGCGCGGCGACCAGGTCGGTCATGCGCGTCTTGATCGGCTTGCCGTTCCAGAAGCCCGTGCGGTACTTGACGTCGACGCCGTACGCGCTCGTGTCCTGCGAGATCACGAGCAGTTCCTTCACGCCGGACTTGAACAGGTTTTCCGCCTCGAGCATCACTTCGGCGACCGGGCGCGACACGAGGTCGCCGCGCATCGACGGGATGATGCAGAACGTGCAGCGGTGGTTGCAGCCTTCGGAAATCTTCAGGTATGCGTAGTGGCGCGGCGTGAGCTTGATGCCGGCCGCGGGCACGAGATCGACGAACGGATCGTGCGGCTTCGGCAGGTGCGAATGGACCGCCTGCATCACCTCGCCGACCGCGTGCGGGCCGGTGACGGCGAGCACCTTCGGATGCACTTCCTCGATGAGGCCGGATCCGCTTGCGCTCTTCTTCGCGCCGAGACAGCCGGTGACGATAACCTTGCCGTTCTCGGTCAGTGCCTCGCCGATCGCGTCGAGACTCTCCTGCACGGCCTCGTCGATGAAGCCGCAGGTGTTGACGACGACGAGGTCGGCGCCGTCGTAGGTGCCGGAAATTTCATAGCCTTCCGCGCGCAGCTGGGTGATGATCTGTTCGGAGTCGACCAGGGCTTTCGGGCAACCAAGCGAAACGAAGCCTACTTTGGGGGATTGGGACATCTGGAATGTGGGGGCGTGGCAGCAAAAACGAGAGTTTACAGCCATTTAGGGTTCGGCGAGCCAAAATGAGCGGCTTGTGGCAGTGGTGATCGCCGGATCGAATATGTCGCCAGATGGGCGGCGGATCGCGAGGTGGCGCTTGATGCGTCCCTTTCACTGTGGGATGAGGGACTGTCGGCCTGTCACCGGCGCCATGTACGGCAAGGTGCCCGTGGCGTCTTCCTACGCGCCGCCGAGGACGGCCAGGTGCCAACCGGTCCGCTCTGATCGTCGAGGGTCTGGCTCGCCCAAGTCGCGACGAGCCGCTGCATGCCCAGGCGCAGCTCGCGCAAATCGTGAACGCCGGTATCACGGTCGTGACGGCCAGCGACGACCTCAAGATCACCGACAGCGGACGCTCTGCGCCCTCGAGTCTTTACAGAGTGCTTGCAAGCCGAATGCTGAATGGCGAGAAGTCTGTCGAGCTGGACGGTGAAACGTTCACGCCGGAAAGCGACTACCCCGCACGGCTCACACCGGCCGAATTCGCGGATCTGGGGTACTTGGCCGAGCAGCGCGAGCGCCGCAAGGGCAAGGGCGAAATTCCCGGCGGCGTGACCGGCCTCGGGATCACCTACTCCGGATAATGCGGCGCGGCGATCGTCGCCCAAAACTTCATGGGCAGGAAGCGCCTGCCGGACGGCCGCCCTTACCCCGGCCACCGCCGCCTGCACTGCGTTACCTACAGCCAGGGTGCCGGCTGCAAGATCAGCGGAAGCTGCAGCGTCGTGCCAGTTGAGCGCGCCCCGATGCCGCATTGCTCGGACCAGATAAATTTGACGCGCCTGCTCGAAGGCGACGCCGGCACGGCGTTGCCCAGCGCGCAATTGGCCAGCGCGCACCAACGTGTTTCCGAGCCCGAAGCACAGGTTCGCCGTACCACGGACGCGTTGCTGCGCGACGATGGCGAAGGGCCGGCTGCCGTGTTGCAACGCGTCCGCGAACTCGAAAGCCAGATCGCGAGCGAGCGCCGGGACGTCGAATCCTTCGAGCATCACCTCGCCGCGTCGGCGTCGAACGTCGCGCCGGCCGCCGCGGACGCATGGCGAAAGCTGGCGCGAGGCGTCGAGCAGCTCGACTACGATGCACGTCCGATGGCGCGGCAGCTCGTCGCGGACACGCTGTCACGTATCGCCATCTATCAATCTGGATTCGTGCAAAACATCAACCATGGCACGATCGGCGTTGTCCTCGTCGGGAAACGTGGCAACACCCGGATGACGAATGTCGATCGACGTACAAGTGAACGGCGCGCAGCCGAGGATCTCACGTTATCCGGCACCGCAAGCATTCCCCTACCGATCGTCACAAATCCGTAGTCAGAGAAATGCCCGCCGAGGGCGGGCTCTTGAAATTTTGCGTAGCCGCGGAGCAGCGACCGATTGCTCGGCATGTGTTGATTCTTTACCGAGTCACGCGGTCTCGTGGTTTCGTGGTCTCGTCGATTTCCGGCTCAAGCGCTGACTTATGGGTTAGCACGGCGCCTCTGCACGCAGTGGAGGAAGCGCCGAGCAGGTTTGCGTAAAGCCCTCCAAATTATTTAGAATGCGCCGAAAAATATCTCGCGAACCGAGCAACCTGCTCCGGGGTAATTGGCGCATTAGCAACGTCAGGCGCCACCACTCTTCCATCACCCAAAATAAAGCTAAATCCATTCCCAAGTCTTTGGCCATTACCATGACACCCCATGCATCCACCCATATTAACCAGGGAACCATTAAATGCAACATTTCTAAATTTACCATCCTCATGACCCGCACTATCCGCGCATTCCTGGTCAGGCTTGCAAAAATCCGTAATCGTATACTTGTACGGATCATCGGGACCTGTCTTATGAAATTGCCCACTAAATCTCTGCAAATTGTAATCCGTCTCGATCACGCTATTTGATTGATAATAGGTCGCCACGTCGGCGCCGGCGTAGTCCGATCCATAAACAGACTTATCCATCGGCTTATACTGTACATTAGTAAGCCTATAATACCGCATCGGCGTCTCGCCTTTCGAGTCATACTTTCCGGCGTAGGTGAGAATCACAAGCTCCGCCTCCCTATTTACATCCCGAATATCCTTTGGAATTTCGTTAATTCTTCGATTAACAATTATATTTGACAATTTCTGATCAGCCCCCGGATATCCCTTGGTTGGTATTCCAGTGTTAGGAGCATTCTGATAATACAACTGCTTCCCAGGATCGCTTAAAAAATCACTGTCCGGAATTTTATTGAAAGTCTGATATGTTCCCTTACTTGCATTATGAGAAATAATATTTGGAGTCATTGGAGTTGGCTTCGGACCGTTATTTGACGACGCAGCCGGCTGCCCACTCGAACCCTCCACCGAATCTCCGCTTGCATCGACAATGTTATCCGTCTGCTCGAATGTTGCGTAAGTAAAATATGGCGCCGAGTTCGTCTTGTGAATAATATGCAGACCAATCAGGGCCAGTTCTTCGTCCCTATACTTTATAGTCTTGGCATTCGGATCATTTACGGCAGCCGAAGGCACTTCGACGTAGTAACGAACTGTCGCCCGATAATAGCGATTAGGATCTTCATTTTCACCAAGCTTGCGCCATGCGGCCTTAATCTCCACAGTATTGGGGAGAAAACTCACAAGATCCGACGACCCCGGAGGCGGGTCCGCCCTATGTTTCTTGATATAATTCGCAGTATCTGAGAACGGAGGCTCTTTCTGCCCCCACCAGCCATTTGACGCAACATACTTGTACTCCATTCGATTTCCCTTTGCCATAAATAAAATCTTATTTTTAGGATAATCTGAAATCGAAGATGCCTTGCCGGCAAATATTTGATTCAATGATATCTGACTATTTTCGTCGAGATTAACAAAAGGAGTTTTAGCAGAGGGCTTCCCAGATTCCGGCTCAATTTCACCCGAACCATAAATATATGCAGGAGGCGAGTCGTATCCGTAATCATTCAAGGGAGAATCTTTATACCCAGGAGGAGCGCCCTTCCCTGGATAAATCTCAACTTTCCCGCGATATGTGTGCCATACCAGTGGCCCCGCGTTATCCGGATTCCCAAATTTTAGGTCACGATCCGGCACCTCACGCCTGAATGCGGCTCCTTGTTCAATTTTTGCAGGCCAGTTTAATGCGATAAACTCCTGCCAAGCAAATTTGGCGGCATCTCGCAATGATGCTTTTGGCGCACCGCCAGGTCCAGGTATGTCACATGGAAAATCTGGCGATACAACAATAGTCCCGCCAGTATATTCTTTACAAATAAGTTCCACAGGTCCAGGTCCCATGAAAGTTCCCGCATGGGCATAAAGGACTGTGGTACCCACCAATAGCATGGCGACTCGATTGACGAGAACACGCCACCAAAGAGACGGCTTCTTCATCTCACCCCCTTTTTATCAGCTATAGCCCCTCTGATTGCCGGCCACCTTTTTTGATGAGGCACCGGATAGCAGTTCAGCTTATGACAGAATTTAATAGTTATTGCCCATCAACCTCAACAGGCAACATCGCGCACAACGCCGGATGAGATTACTGATATAACCTATTTAAAATCATCGCCCCAAAATCACCCGCACTCGACAGAGCCTACTCCAATGATCGGCGTTGCCATGTACGATCACACGAAAGCTCTCGCACAATAAAAAATACACATCCTCGGACAGTCGATCCATTACACTCAATTACACGAAAACCATGCGATCCTGATTTGCCTAAAATAGGGGGCAAACATAATCGACAACGAAATAACTCACCATTCAAAAAATGCGGATATCCCACACGAGATGCACCAGCAGGAAGCGGGAAGCGTGTTGTTACACGTGCCAGCGGTTCGCCGCGACAGGGCATCCTGACGATTGATCCCGATTAGATCGCCCCCAGGCCGACTGGATCGTCCGTCACCGTGATATCCGGTGACACCGTCAATAGCATGGTTCGATCCACCGCTGTGTTCGCACGCAACGACTATCCGAAGAAAACCAGTCGCCCGGCAATCACATGTCGCGAACCTTCGGCGCTGCGTCCATCTCATCGGCACGGATACAGTGCAGCATTGCGCGTGCGGCCTCGGCGCTCTTCGTGTACAGCCATTCATCATATCCAGTTGCACGCATTCGACCGACGCAGGGCAATCAAATTTCAATGCGAGTCGAAACAGAATATTCCCATCAGAATTACTAGGTTTCGCCCACCCCGTCTCCAATATAGTATGAATAAGCTGAGCACTCGAAACCCGATCTCAGCCTGACTCACATCGAATTATTTCCACTTCACACTCAATTGAGTACCTGGAGATCAAAATGGCTCAACCTCGAATCGTATGGGGCAGCATCGATAAAAATGGGAATATTCTTAGCGGCTCGGATGGTTTTTCCGTTGGGAATGTCGGCGCAGGCAGATACAAGATTACCTTTAGCCCGGGATTTGCAACACTCCCCGCGATTATTGCAACTCAAAACAACTTCGGCAGCGGGGATGAATACAATACAGACGGAGTAGTCGTTCCGTTCGTCGACAAGGGTTCTTGCCAGGTCAACACCGGCGGCGGCACCGCCAATAGCCTCCAGAACCGATCCTTTGCATTTGCGGCAATCGGCATTTAATTCAATTTCTGATTTTACCGCCCGGATAAGGGAACGCGTTGAAACAAAACCCTGTTCACCTTATCCGGGATGGCGTTATTATTGATGAACTGGAGATTGACTGGGCGAGTTGTCATGGCTTCCCAATCGGCATGTCCACTTCATCTCAAGCTATTACCTGGAATGCCGGGTGACATAGCAATCGAATGTTACGAACCTTTGGCGAAGCAGTCATCCCGTCTGCCGGATACAGTTGCAACGTCGCGCGCGCCGCCTCGACGTTCTTCGTGTGCAGCCATTGTCGTAGTCGGCCGGCCGCCACATCACCACAGACCGCCTCTCGTCGCCCGGCTTGTGCATGCGCCCCATCACGCCATGCCCATCGGCATTGACAGTCAACTGCTCATCCCGATCAGCGAGCGGCCGTCATCACCCTCGTAGCGTCGCCAGATCCCCGCGACGCAATACGACTCCCAATCGGCCAGGCCGATCCGGTGCCAGACGTTGCGGCCTGTCTCGTAGCACAGCTCGTAAATCCACCTCGCGGGGATCAAACACCAATCCCCGTCGCGCCACGCCTTGCCGTACCGCCGCTCCGAGCCGACCGTCTCGGAGCGAGAGCCCCCTGTAGTTGCCGATAGCAGCCGACAAGGTGCCGCTTCGACGCCTATCAGATCGCTAACGGTGGTTGAATGAGCTCTGGCGCCACGCATTGCACGGCAAGCTTGCCTCGCCCCCTGCAATTTGACGGGCTCGGGGCCGTTTTAGGGGAGCAGCCCCTTGCCATCTCAAACTGTCGTCCAGGTTGGTTTATTTCTAGTGACCCACGGGCAACCAGGCGAAACGAAGCCTACTTTTGGGAGATTGGGACATCTGGAATGTGGGGCACGGCCGCAAAAACGAGAGTTTGCTGCCGTTTTGGGTTCGGCAAGCCAAATCTAGCGGCGGGAGGCGGCGTACACCGGCGGCTCGGATACATCGACCGACGGGCGATCCCTCACGGACACCGACTTGATGTGTCTGCGTCGTCCAGTTCACCGTCGCCCCAGGCGGTTTGATGCCACGAAGGTGCCCCTATATAGCCAAGCCAACTTTGCGATTGACGCGTCCCCGGATCGCCACCATAATGCGACGAACTACTCCGTCTATTTTTAGAGATGACGCGTCCGTACGACGCGCCGGCTGCCGATCCTGACACGGCCGCTCAGGCCCTCCAGCGAGGGTGTCTTCTCACTTCGTCACGTTGAGTGGTACGCATAGCAGCATGCCAAGTTCCACACGTCGCGCGCCGAAGGCATTCCGCTTTGTCCGGATGTCACCTCACTTGGCCGCCCCGGGTGGGCATTCCTTTCCAATAATGCGACGAAGCACTCCGTCCGTTACTCCACCGCTGCCGCTTCCCGGAGTTGGATAGCAGCGAGATTGCGTTTCACCAGTTGTGCTCACCTCGGAGCGTGAGCCTGCGCCCCAACCCTCGGGTTCATCAACATCCCGGCCAACTTCCACAGGCCCGCCCTTGGCCACTCATTCGACGGATACCTGCAATGTTTCAAGAGAAATTAAATACCAGAAAGAAGATCGGCCTGGTACTCCTGGGAGTGGTGTTGCTGTATTGGATCGCCGTCCCGATACTTCCCTTTACGAACATTCCGAACAAGGCAGTCGTCATTCCCGTGTTGGTCGTTGTGGACGAGGTTTTTTTGTGGGCGCGGTTGCGCTACTAGGGAAGGAATACTGGGAAAGTATAAAAAATGGGCGGCCCGACCCTTCTCGCGGAAAGGTAATTATTCGAAATAGTTCATGTGCGTAGCGAACGCCTCCTTTCTCGAGAGCCTGAATTCCGGAAAGACTTCGGATACAGGCAGCTTGTCGCGCGGCCTGGTTGCGAGGCACTGCCCGCCCTACGTCACGGATTTCGGGATCAGGGGTTGTCGGTCTGTCCGGACATCCCGGCTACCGATTCCGATGCACCGCCCCATTGCCCAACAAAAATCCGCCCTACCAAATAAAAATAAAAAATAAAATCGATAAACACCCCTCGCCTCAGTCTTTGTTGTGCACCACAACGAACAATTCTCCAGAATTATTTAAAGCACCGGACAATTTCCAAAAAACCATTTCCAAATCCGCCACATCCATTCACCGGAAGATTATTCGCCCATATATTCCAGATCGATCAGACATCGGCGCCCCTTCCAGCCTGGCAGCCCTGAACCGCGCATCATCCGTATCACAACCCAAGCAACAATCTCATTCACCAAGGAAAGATCATGAGAAAACTCGCGGCCACGCTCTTTTCGGCCATGATGCTTGCTGCTTCCTCGTACGCCTCTGCGGAAGCGCTTTGCAAGGCCGGCAAGATCGACAAGGTCGAAACCGACACGAGCGGCAATTTGCAGGTGGTCATCAGCGATGGTATTTACACGTTCACTGCAAAAGAGGTCTTTCCGCTCATTTATTCGGCGTTTTCCGAGAACCGGAATCTCTTCATCTACGGCAATAACTGCGCCAACGGATCGGTAGCCAGCCGCTTCGCCATTCGATAAGCCAGCGAAAAACCCAGTCACTGACATCATTCGCAATCAGCGCATTATCTGATAATCGGCCGACCGGCATTTGCCGGCCGGCCTTGTCTGTTTTAAATCGCACCGATGCAGCGCAGCATTTCGCGCACATGTGTGCGTGAACGACACCGCCCCAAGGACGATCGTTTGCCGACAGGGATGGATTGGTATGAAAGGCGCCCAGCTTGCACGACACCGGACGCATAGCAACGCAACGCGCTACGACCGCAACCTGCCGGCACCGGGCGCCACTTTGCCGCGCACTCGCCTGGCCGATAGACCAGGCGCTGACGAATAACGAGCGAGCCGGCGCGGCGCATTGCGCGTCCGCACCGGACAAGCCGCTTACTTCTTCTCCGGCTCCGTCGATCCCGGCTGCTTGAACGGGAACGAGCTGAACATCGACTTCGCCTGGTTCTGCATCTGCTCCTGCATCTGCACGAACATGTTCTTCGATTGCTCGATATAGCTCGTCATCATCCCCTGCATCATCGGCGCCTGCATGTTCATGAACTGCGACCAGATCTCCGGATTCATCGCATTGTTCTCGTACAGGTTCTTCGACTGGTCGGCGAGCTTGTTCTGGATGTCGATGAACGCCTGGATGTTCTTTTCCAGGTAGGTGCCCATCATGCCCTGCATCGCATGCCCGTAGAAGCGGATGATCTGCGACAGCATCGACGACGAGAACATCGGCACGCCGCCGCTTTCCTCTTCGAGAATGATCTGCAGAAGGATGCTGCGCGTCAGGTCTTCGCTCGATTTCGCATCGACGACCTTGAAGTCCTCCTGGTCCAGCACGAGCTGCTTCACGTCGGTAAGCGTGATGTACGTGCTTGTCTCGGTATCGTAGAGCCGGCGGTTCGGATACTTCTTGATGAGCCGCTCGGCCGATTTCTTTGTAGTAGTCATGTAACGCCTTTAAGTGCCAGCGTAGCGCAGTGACAAATCCCCGCCGCCCGAAAGACGGGTGGCGGGGCCCCTTGGGAAACGCCGAACCGCGCGGCCACCCGGCCCGCGCGGTTCGCGGGCTTAGCCCATGTGCAGGCCGCCGTTCAGCGAGAAGTCGGCGCCCGTCGCGAAACCCGAATCGTTCGACGCGAGCCACGCGACGATCGAGCCGATCTCCTCGGGCCCGCCCAGACGGCGCACCGGAATCGTCGCGACGATCTTCTCGAGCACGTCGGGACGAATCGCCTTGACCATGTCGGTGCCGATGTAGCCCGGCGACACGGTGTTGACCGTCACGCCCTTCGTCGCGACTTCCTGCGCGAGCGACATCGTGAAGCCGTGAATGCCGGCCTTCGCGGTCGAGTAGTTGGTCTGGCCGAACTGGCCCTTCTGGCCGTTCACCGACGAGATGTTGATGATCCGGCCCCAGCCGCGCTCGACCATGCCGTCGATCACCTGTTTCGTCACGTTGAACAGGCTCGTCAGGTTGGTGTCGATGACGGCCGTCCAGTCCTCGCGCGTCATCTTGCGGAACACGACGTCACGCGTGATGCCCGCATTGTTGACCAGCACGTCGATCTCGCCGACCTCGGCCTTGACCTTGTCGAATGCTTCCTTGGTCGAGTCCCAGTCGCCGACATTGCCTTCCGATGCGATGAAGTCGTACCCGAGCGCCTTCTGGTCCTCGAGCCACTTCACGCGGCGCGGCGAGTTCGGGCCGCAACCCGCGACCACCTTGAAGCCGTCTTTCAACAGGCGCTGGCAGATGCTGGTGCCGATACCGCCCATACCGCCCGTTACGTAAGCAATTCGCTGAGACATAAATCTCACTCCATTTTCTTGGTTTCGAGAGTTGCCGAGCGGCGCCCTCTGACTACACGCGGCGCTTGCCCGGCACACGGCCCGGCAGGCGCCGAGAGACGATTACGGACGCTCGAGCGCGAGCGCGACGCCCATCCCGCCGCCGATGCACAGCGACGCCAGCCCGCGCTTCGCATCGCGCTTGACCATCTCGTGCAGCAGCGTCACCAGGATCCGGCAGCCCGACGCCCCGATCGGATGCCCGATCGCGATCGCCCCGCCGTTCACGTTCACCTTCGACGTGTCCCAGCCCATCTGCTTGTGCACAGCCAGCGCCTGCGCCGCGAACGCCTCGTTGATCTCCATCAGGTCCAGGTCGCCCGGCGTCCAGCCCGCGCGCTCCAGGCACCGCCGCGACGCCGGCACCGGGCCCATCCCCATCACGCTCGGATCCACGCCCGCGTTCGCGTACGCCTTGATCCGCGCCAGCGGCTTCAGGCCCAGCGCATCGGCCTTCTTCGCCGACATCACCAGCACCGCCGCCGCGCCGTCATTGATCCCCGACGCGCTCGCCGCCGTCACCGTGCCGTCCTTCGCGAACGCCGGCTTCAGCCCCGCCAGCGACTCCGCCGTCACGCCGTGGCGCACGAACTCGTCCGTCGTGAACTGCAGCGGCTCGCCCTTTCTCTGCGGAATCGTCACCGGCACGATCTCTTCGTCGAAGCGCCCGGCCTTCTGCGCCGCTTCCGCCTTGTTATGCGACAGCGCCGCGAACGCGTCCTGCTCTTCGCGCGTGATCCCGTATTCCTTCGCGACGTTCTCCGCCGTGATGCCCATGTGGTACTGGTTGTACACGTCCCACAGGCCGTCGACGATCATCGTGTCGACCAGCTTCGCGTCGCCCATCCGGAACCCGTCGCGCGAGCCCGGCAGCACGTGCGGCGCCGCGCTCATGTTCTCCTGGCCGCCCGCGATCACGATGTCCGCGTCGCCGGCAATGATCGCGTTCGCCGCCAGCATCACCGCCTTCAGGCCCGAACCGCACACCTTGTTGATCGTCATCCCCGGCACCGCGCTCGGCAGCCCGGCCTTGATCACCGACTGGCGCGCCGGGTTCTGGCCCGAGCCCGCCGCCAGCACTTGGCCCAGGATCACTTCGCTGACCAGCTCCGGCTTCACGCCGCCGCGCTCCAGCACCGCGCGAATCACCGTGGCGCCCAGTTCCGGCGCCGCGATCTTCGCGAGCGAACCGCCGAATTTGCCGACCGCGGTACGCGCGGCCGATACGATCACTACGTCCGTCATTTCCCTTCCCTCCGGGCCGGCGCGACACGGCGCATCGCTCCCCGCCCTGTTAAAAAACTGCGGCGCACCAGACAGCGTGCGCCGCTGTCAGCCTTTCGTCAATCGCGCTGCAACACGTAGCGGCCGGGCGCCGGCTCGATCATCGGGAACTGCGCGGAGCCCGGTTGCGCGGGCGGCGCCACCTTGCGGCCGCCGAACGGGTCGAGCCATTCGGTCCAGGTCGGCCACCAGCTGCCAGGCTGCTCGGCCGCGCCGGCGAGCCAGTCGTCCGCGGCTTCGGGCAGGTCGTTGTCGTTGATCCAGAAGCTGCGCTTTTTCTTCGCCGGCGGATTGATCACGCCTGCAATGTGGCCCGATGCGCCGAGCACGAACTTCAGCGGGCCCGTCAGGATCGACGTCGACGCATAGGCCGTGCGCCACGGCACGATGTGATCCTCGCGCGAGCCGTAGATGAAGGTCGGCACGTCGATCCGCGACAGGTCGACCGGCTCGCCGCACACGGTCAGCGCGCCGGGTTCGCGCAGCCGGTTCTCGAGATAGGTATTGCGCAGGTACCACGCGTACATCGGGCCCGGCAGGTTCGTCGAATCGCCGTTCCAGTACAGCAGGTCGAACGGCGCCGGCGTGCGGCCCTTCAGGTAGTTGTCGACGACGTAGTTCCAGACGAGGTCGTTCGGGCGCAGGAACGAGAACGTGTTCGCGAACTCGACGCCGCGCATCAGCCCCGGCGGCGTGCCGCTCTTCCCGCCGATCGTCTGTTCGCGCATCTGCACGTGCGCCTCGTCGACGAACACGTCGACCACGCCCGTGTCGGAGAAGTCGAGCATCGCGGTAAGCAGCGTCATCGACGCGACCGGGTGCTCGCCGCGCGCGGCCAGCACCGCGAGCGCCGTGGAGAGCATCGTGCCGCCGACGCAAAAGCCCAGCGCGTTGATCTGCTCGCGGCCGCTGACCTGCTGCACCGCGTCGATCGCGGCCAGCAGGCCTTCGTTCATGTAGTCGTCCCAGTTCTTGTGGGCGACCGATGCATCCGCGTTTCGCCACGACACGAGAAACACCTGGTGGCCGCTCGACAGCGCATGCGCGACGAGCGAATTCTCGGGCTGCAGGTCGAGGATGTAGAACTTGTTGATGCACGGCGGCACGATCAGCAGCGGCCGTTCGAACACCTTCTCCGTCGTCGGCTTGTACTGGATCAGCTGGATCAGGTCGTTCTCGTAGATGACCGAGCCCTCGGTGCAGCCGAGGTTCTTGCCGACCACGAACTGCGATTCGTCGGTCTGCGAAATCTTGCCGCGCTGCAGGTCGCCCAGCAGGTTCATCATCCCCTGCCGCAGGCTTTCGCCCTGAGTCTCGAGGATCGACTTCTGCGCATCCGGGTTGAGCGCGAGATAGTTGCTCGGCGCGGCGGCGGCCGTCCACTGCTGCACCGCGAAGCGAATCCGCTCGCGCGTCTTCGGATCGGTCTCGAGCGCGTCGGCGAGTTCCTGCAGATAGCGCGCGTTGAGCAGGTACCACGCGGCCGCGAACGCGTGCGCGGGCGATGCCTTCCACGCGTCGCCGCTGAAGCGGCGGTCCTTCAGCTCGGGCGCCTCGAGCTTCGTCGCGGTCGCCTGCTGCATCAGTGTCATGCAATCGCGCGCATAGTCGGCCTGCAGCTTCTGCAGGCGCTCGGGCGGGATCGCCGCGGCCGGCAGTTTCAGGCC
The DNA here is from genome assembly GCF_004343775.1 of Burkholderia sp. SRS-46. GTDB lineage: Bacteria > Pseudomonadota > Gammaproteobacteria > Burkholderiales > Burkholderiaceae > Burkholderia. The sequence goes on from NZ_PTXL01000001.1 coordinate 1,392,109, forward strand.
CGCGAACGGCGATGCCGCGCCGCCGAAATCGGTCATCGACGGCATCTGGAACGGAAACGACTTGGGAAACTGGAGCGTCGCGAACGGATTCGTTGCGGCCGACGCGGTCGCGGCGCGCGCCGGATCCGCGAAACCCCGCCATGCGCTCAACCACGCCTCGAACATCTGCTGCATCGGCTGGACTGCTTGCTGCGCTGCCTGGGCTGCCTGCGCGAATGCCTGGTGGCCCGCTGAAGTGTCCGCCTGTGCGGACGTCGACGAGTTTTTCGATGCTGTCATTACCTGCCTTACCGGTGATTCCTGAGCGTCAATCGTGGAAATCCTGCTCGCGGCGCGGCGTGCCGGCCGTGCAAGCAGGGCCGTCATGCTCTGGAGAGGCGTCTCCAGATTCTGCCGCAGTGCGGTATTTTTATCATTATCGTTTTCCCCATGTGAAGCGTTGCGTCAAACCCGGATCACGGCGATCCATCAAGCACGGAGATAATCCGCGCGCAACAAGCGGGACAAGGCTCCCGGCGAACACATCATCCTATTGATTCGCTTGACTTCACATTTTTTCATTCGACCGCGCATGCGTCGGCATTCTGCCGCGCAAATATCGAGATAACCCGATACTGCATCGCAGCATGCCATGCATGCGCGACGTCAGTCGGCCAGCCAGATCGCCGCGGCCATGCGGCCGGTGACGCGATCGCGCCGGTACGAATAGAAGCGCGACGGCTCGGTGACCGTGCAGGCGCCGCCACCGCTCACGCGCGACACGCCCGCACGCGCGAGACGCAAGCGCGCGAGTGCGTAGAGATCGGCCAGATACTTGCCGGGCGCGCCTTCGATCACCGCGAACGCGCGCCGGATTTCATCATGCTCCGACTGCGGGGCCGTGTCGAGAAATGCGTCGCGCACGTCCGCACCGACCTCGAACGCATCCGGGCCGATCGCCGGCCCGAGAAACGCATGCAGGCGGTCGGTGGCACCACCCGCGAGCGCCGCGACCTGGGCCGCGGTGTCCTCGACGATGCCGGCCGCGAGCCCGCGCCAGCCCGCATGCGCGGCGCCGACCGCGCGCCCCTGCGTATCGCACAGCAGCACCGGCAGGCAATCCGCGACCATCACGACGCACACCGCATTCGCGCGATCGGTCACGCTCGCGTCGGCCTGCGTCGGCGCTGTGGAGTCCCGATCAGCCGCGATCACTTCGTCGGCGCGCACGATCCGCGCGCCGTGCACCTGCTCGAGCCACGCGGCGCGCGGCTGGCCCGCGAGCGCCAGCAGACGCGCGCGATTCTCGGCGACGTGCGCCGGATCGTCGCCGGTGTGCAGCCCGAGATTCATCCCGCCGGGCTGCGCGGCGCCGTCCCGCCAGCGCCCGTACGGGCCCTCGCTGACACCGCCGTCACGCGTCGTGACCAGCGCGCGCACGCGCGGCGACACCTGCCAGTCGGGCCGCACGCAGTCCTGCCACGTCAACGGCGCCAGGTTCGTCATCGCCACTCACTCCTCCTCGTCGTCCAGGTACGGCTCATCGTCTTCATACTCGCCGCCGAAATCGTCATCGTAATCGCCGTCCTCGTCGAATTCCGCATCGTCCTGCCCGAAACCGAGCGCGCCGATCAGCGCGGTCATGTCGTCCGGCAGCGGGCAGCGCCATTGCATCGTCCTGCCGGTCACCGGATGCACGAGACCGAGCCGCCATGCATGCAGCGCCTGCCGCGCGAACCCGTCCGGCAGCGGCGTCACCGAGCGCTTGCCGCGCGCGCGCCCGTACACGGGATCGCCGAGCAGCGGATGGCCGACATGCGAGCAATGCACGCGGATCTGGTGCGTACGGCCGGTTTCGAGATCGCACTGGATCGCGGACACCGGCTGACGTTGCCACACGCATGTGTCAACCGTGCGGAAATGCGTGCGCGCCGGCTTGCCGGACGCGCCGGTCACGACCGCCATGCGCGTGCGCTCGCGCGGATCGCGGCCGATCGGCGCGTCGATCGTGCCGTCTTCGGGCATCGTGCCCCAGACGAGCGCGAAATAACGGCGCTTCACGGTGCGGGCCTGCAGCTGGCGGACCAGGTCGGTCTGGGCGGCGAGCGTGCGCGCGACCACCATCAGGCCCGAGGTTTCCTTGTCGAGCCGGTGGACGATCCCCGCGCGCGGCAGGCCGGCCGCCGCGTCGCCGTAGCGGTGCAGCAGGCCGTTGAGGATCGTGCCGCTCCAGTTGCCGGCGGCGGGATGCACGACGAGGCCCGCCGGCTTGTTGATGACGACGAGCGCGTCGTCCTCGTAGACGATGTCGAGCGGCACCGGCTCCGGCGTGAACGCGAGCTGCTCCGGCAGCAGGTCGGGCACGAGCTCGATCGTCGCGCCGAGCGGCACCGGCTGGCGGATCTTCGCGGGCGCGCCGTCGACGCGCACCCGCTGGGCGTCGATCCAGCTCTGCAGCCGGCTGCGGGAGAATTCGGGAAACAGCTGCGCGAGCGCCTTGTCGAGGCGCTCGCCGGCAAGCGATGCGGGGACTTCGACGACACGCGGCGCATCGTCGCCGGCGCCGGACGGCGCGACGGACGGCTGCAGCGCGTCGCCGGTGAGGTCGTCGTCGAGCGAATCGCCGGAAGCAGCGTCGGCGGGCCGATCGCTTGGGCTATAATCTTCGCGATTTGACTTGCCCTGCTGGGCATTCTGCGAATTTGAACGGGTCATTTAGACTGGGTCACCAAGACTTGAAGCTAGGACATGCGAGCATGATGAATTCGACCAAACGCGCGGCAATAACCGTCGCCGCCCGGGCGACGGCGGTTGCAGCCGCGGCCCTCATCGCGGGTTGCCACGGCTTGCCGCAGAAGCAGGACGAGACCGCGACCTGGTCGAACAACAAATTATACTCAGAGGCCCAGGATGCTCTGTCCGGCGGCGACTGGGGCAAGTGCGCGAAATACTTCGAGGCGCTGCAGGGCCGCGACCCGTTCGGTCATTTCGCGCAGCAGGCGCAGATCAACGTCGCATACTGCAACTGGAAGGACAACGAAGCGGCCGCCGCCGACCAGGCCGTCGACCGCTTCATCCAGCTGCACCCCGATCATCCCGACATTCCGTACGCGTACTACCTGAAGGGCATGATCCACTTCAACGACGATCTCGGGCTGTTCGGCCGCTTCTCCGGCCAGGACATGAGCGAGCGCGATCCGCAGGCGCTGCGCGAATCGTACGACGCGTTCAAGGTCGTCGTCGACCGCTTCCCGAAGAGCAAGTACGCACCGGACGCGGCGGCCCGGATGCGCTACATCGTCAATGCGCTCGCGTCGCACGAAGTGCACGCGGCCGACTACTACTACCGTCGCGGCGCGTACGTCGCGGCGATCAACCGCGCGCAGCTCGCGATCAAGGATTACAAGGGTGCGCCGGCGATCGAGGACGCGCTGCACATCATGATCCTGTCGTACGGCAAGCTGAACCAGCCGCAGCTCGCCGACGACACGAAGCGCGTGCTCGCAGGCACGTTCCCGGACAGCCCGTACGTCACGGGCCACGCTCGCCCCGGCGCGAAGAAGTCGTGGTGGCAGTTCTGATCCGCCGCGCCGCGTAACGCGCGCAGCCACAAAAAAACCCGGCCTCGCAGCCGGGTTTTTTGTTGCGCGCTGCTTCGAGCGGGCAGGTAACGCGAAGCGGCTATATCCGCTTCGCCGCGCGATGCTCCGCGAAGAACTCCTCGACGACCTCGATCTCGCGCGTGCGCTTGAACGGTGGCAGGCTCTGCCAGATCCGTCGCCCGTAGGGTTTGTCGACGAGGCGCGTGTCGCAGATCATCAGCACGCCGCGATCGGTTTCCGCGCGGATCAGCCGGCCCGCCCCCTGCTTCAGCGTGATCACCGCCTGCGGCAGCTGATGCACGGCGAACGGGCTCAAGCCCTTCTTCGTCAGCGCTTCGAGACGCGCGGCCAGCACCGGATCGTCGGGCGGCGCGAACGGCAGCTTGTCGATCACGACGAGCGACAGCGCGTCGCCGCGCACGTCGACGCCTTCCCAGAAGCTCTGGCTGCCGACCAGGATCGCGTTGCCGTATGCGCGGAAACGGTCAAGCAACTCGGTGCGGCTCGCATCGCCCTGCACGAGCAGCGGCGTATTCCAGCCGCGCGATTCGATCACGTCGCGCAGCTTCGACGCGATCCGGTCGACCGCGCGCAGCGTCGTGCACAGCATGAACACCCCGCCGCCCGCCGCCGCGATCGCCGGCAGCGCGGCATCGAACACCGCATCGGTGAACGCGGGCGACGACGGTTGCGGCAGGTTGCGCGGCACGTACAGCAACCCTTGCGTCTGGTAGTCGAACGGGCTCGCGAGCGTCATCGAGCGCCGCGAGCTGAGCCCCATCTGCGCCGCGTAATGCGTGAAATCGCCGCGCACCGACAGCGTCGCCGACGTGAAGACCCACGCGCGCGGCACGCCCGCGCGCTGCTTCGCGAAGATCGGCGCGACCGATAGCGGCGTTTCGTGCAGCTGGACCGTATGCGAGAACACCTCGACCCAGCGCACCTTCTCATTCGGATCGCCACCGCCGGACGCAGCGTCGGCCGCATCCGCCTGAGCGGCCTCCTGCGCGGCACCGGGCGCCACCCAGCCGGCAAGCAAGTCCTGCAGTTCACGCGCGCGGCGCAAGCACGCGCCGAGCGATTCCGCCCGTTCGGCCTGGCCGGCCAGCGCCGACGCGAGCGCATCGAGCGCCGCTTCCAGCGCATCGAGCGCGCCGAACAGCGGATGGTCGTCGCCGAGCTGGGCGAGCGACATGCGCACGATCTGATCGTTCGCGAACGCGAGGCGCAGGTCGCGCGCCGCGCGTTCGAGCTCGCCGCCGAGCTTCACCCACTCGACCGCGTCGCGCGCGTGGCTCAGGCCTTCGGCCACCGTATCGCGCGCGAGCTCGAGGATCTGGGTCGTCGACAGCGTTTCGCCGAAGAACAGCGTCGCCGTCTCCGGCAGCTGGTGCGCTTCGTCGAAGATGATCGTGTTCGCGTTCGGCAACAGCTCGGCCATGCCGGTGTCGCGCAGCATGATGTCCGCGAAGAACAGGTGATGGTTGACGACGACGACGTCGGCCTGCTGGGCCTCTCGCCGCGCCTGCATCACGAAGCAATCCTTGTAGTGCGGGCATTCCTGGCCGAGACAGTTGTCGCGGGTCGACGTGACCATCGACCACACCGGCGCGGTTTCCGGCACGCTGGCCAGCTCGGCCTTGTCGCCGCTGCGCGTCACCTTCGCGAACCGGACGATCTCCTGCAGGTACGCGGTGTCCTGCCGCGACGGCAGCCGCCCGTTGTCGGCGGTGCGCTGCAGGTAGTAGTGGCACAGATAGTTCGCGCGCCCCTTCAGCATCGCGACCGTCACCGGCACCGCGAGCGCGTCGCGCACGGTCGGGATGTCGCGCTGGAACAGCTGGTCCTGCAGGTGCTTGGTGCCGGTCGACACGATGACCTTGCCGCCCCACAGCATCGCGGGCACGAGATACGCGTAGGTCTTGCCCGTGCCGGTGCCGGCCTCGACGATCAGCGTGTTGTCGCCCGCGTCGCTGTCGGCCTCGGCTGCCGCGGCATCGTCCGCGCCCGGCTCGGCCGCCTTGTCGGCATCGTTCTGCAGGCGGCGCGCCGGGCGCTTGCGGGTTTCGAAGATCTCGGGTTCGGGCATCCGGCGCGCGGACGCCTCCATCGCGGCCGCGACGGCGCGCGCCATTTCGATCTGCGACGCGCGCGGCCGGTAGCCGTCGAGCGCGCGCGCGAACAGCCCGCCGTCACCGAAGATCGTATCGAGCTCGTCGACGCGCTTGCGGCTCAGCTCGAAGGCGGCTTCGGGCGCACGGGCGCGCCCGGCGGACGACGCGTCTCGCCGGGCATCGGGGGTGGCTTCAAGCGGTGAATTCAAGGCAAGCGTTCCTGTGTCCAGCGCCCGGGACGGCGCCGGCGCTTGCCAGGCCGCGCTCAGGCGCGCTTATCGGGTTCCAGCTGCGATTGCAGCATGATGATTTTGTCTTTGGCCGCCAGCTTTTCCTTCTTCAGCTTGTGCAGCGTAATGTCGTCGATGTCGGACCGCCCTTCCTTCTGCTCGATCTCTCGAGCGAGCCGCGTGTGCAGCTCCTCCAATGAAGCCAAACGGTTGTGCAATTCCTGCTGCTGTTCCGCGTGACGGCTCTGCATGTTCGCCTCCTCATCGAAGCAGCGCGCCGGCCAGCCTGCCGGTGCGCTCGAGACTGCTTTCCGGATCAACCCAACACGTTACTGCCCCTGCTGTTGCTGCTTGGCCTTCTCGGCCGCGTCCTTCTGTCGCTGCTCCACGTCGGCCTTGTGCTGCGCCGCCTCGTTCTGCTTGCGCTCGTAGCGCTCGGCATTGCTTGCCCGCTCCTGCGCCTTCTGGGCCCCCTGCCGGTGCGCGTCGTCGAGCTTGCGCTGGAAATCGGCCTGCTTCTGGTCGTAAGCCTGCCGGCTGGCCGCGCGCTGCGGGCCTTCGGCACCGCGCTCCGCCCGCTTCAGCGCATTTTGCTGCTGCTTGTCGCGGTAGGCGGCCGCGTTGGCCGCTTCGTTCTCCGCGCGCTGCGGCGCCTCCGCCGCCTTCTGCGCGTTCTTCAGCGCGATTTGCTGGTCGCGCTGCTCCGCCCGCACCGCACGCTGCTCGTCGTCGAGCGCAAGCTGCTCCTGACGGATGCTCGCACGCTCCTCGCGCATCTGGTCGCGCGCCTTGCCGAGGCAGTGATTGACGAAGAACGTGCTGTAGCAGTCGTGCTCGGCCACCGCATAACGATAATCGTTTTTGGCCGTGCGTTGATTGAGCACTTTTTGACGGGCGTCAAAATCCGGGGTGGCCTGGGCCGCGACGGGCGCGGAAGCGGCAACAGCCGACGCCTGCGCATGCGCGCCGGCCGCCCCGAGGGACAAAGCCGCGGCGAGCGCTGCGCCGAGCGCGACGAGAGGAAAACGGGAGGTTGGCAACGTCGTAGGAAAGCTGCGGGACATGTGTCAAATTCTATCACCGTGCGGCTGGACGCTCCGCCATTTATGGCAAAATGCCCCGCTTCATTCACCCGCGGCGTCTGGCTCGGCGGGCTCGCCGCGAGCAGCCCGCCACGTGGGCCCCGCCGGCCCGCTCCGCGTCGCGATTTCAGCAGGCAGATCATCCCATCCACGACATGACGGAAACCGTAGCACTCAAGATCGTACAGCGCATCGCCACCGAACTGACCGTCCAGCCGCGCCAGGTCGCGGCGGCAGTGCAACTCCTCGACGAAGGCGCCACCGTTCCGTTCATTGCCCGCTACCGCAAGGAAGTGACCGGCAACCTGGACGATACGCAACTGCGCCAGCTCGAAGAGCGCCTGCTGTACCTGCGCGAGCTCGAGGAGCGCCGCGCCACGATCCTCTCGAGCATCGACGAGCAAGGCAAGCTGACCGACGAGTTGCGCGCCGCGATCGACGCCGCCGACAGCAAGCAGGTGCTCGAGGATCTTTATCTGCCGTACAAGCCGAAGCGCCGTACGCGCGCGCAGATCGCCCGCGAAGCCGGCCTCGAGCCGCTCGCGCAGGCGCTGCTCGGCAACCCGCTGCTCGACCCGCAGGCCGAAGCGGCCGCCTACGTCGACGCCGACAAGGGTGTCGCCGACGTGAAGGCCGCGCTCGACGGCGCCCGCGACATCCTGTCCGAGCAGTTCGGCGAAACGGCCGAGCTGCTCGGCAAGCTGCGCGACTACCTGCACAACCAGGGCGTCGTGTCGTCGGCGGTCGTCGAAGGCAAGGAGAACGAAGAAGGCGAGAAATTCCGCGACTATTACGACTACGCGGAAACGATCAAGACCGTACCGTCGCACCGCGCGCTCGCCCTGTTCCGCGGCCGCAACGCGGGCGTCCTGACCGTCAAGCTCGGCCTCGGCGAGGAACTCGACGCGCAGGTGCCGCACCCCGGCGAAGCGATGATCGCGCGCCATTTCGGCATCGCGAACCAGAACCGGCCGGCCGACAAGTGGCTGTCGGACGTGTGCCGCTGGTGCTGGCGCGTGAAGGTGCAACCGCACATCGAGAACGAATTGCTCACGCAACTGCGCGAGACCGCCGAGCATGAGGCAATCCGGGTGTTTGCGCGCAACCTGAAGGACCTGCTGCTCGCGGCCCCGGCCGGCCCGAAGGCCGTGATCGGTCTCGACCCCGGCCTGCGCACCGGCGTGAAGGTCGCGGTAGTCGATCGCACCGGCAAGGTGCTCGCGACCGACACGATCTACCCGCACGAGCCGCGCCGCGACTGGGACGGCTCGATCGCGAAGCTCGCGCGCATCGCCGCGCAGACGCAGGCCGAACTGGTCAGCATCGGCAACGGCACCGCGTCGCGCGAAACCGACAAGCTCGCGAGCGAGCTGATCGCCAAGCATCCCGAGCTGCGCCTGCAGAAGATCGTCGTGTCCGAAGCCGGCGCGTCCGTCTACTCGGCGTCCGAACTCGCGGCGAAGGAGTTCCCCGAGCTCGACGTATCGCTGCGCGGCGCCGTGTCGATCGCGCGCCGCCTGCAGGATCCGCTCGCCGAGCTCGTGAAGATCGAGCCGAAGGCGATCGGCGTCGGCCAGTACCAGCACGACGTGAACCAGCGCGAACTCGCACGCTCGCTCGACGCGGTCGTCGAGGATTGCGTGAACGCGGTCGGCGTCGACGCGAATACCGCATCGGCCGCGCTGCTCGCGCGCGTATCGGGCCTGAATGCGACGCTCGCGCGCAACATCGTCGACTACCGCGATGCGAACGGCCCGTTCCCGTCGCGCGAGCAATTGCGCAAGGTGCCGCGCCTCGGCGACAAGACCTTCGAACAGGCCGCCGGCTTCCTGCGCATCAACGGCGGCGAGAACCCGCTCGACCGCTCGTCGGTGCACCCTGAAGCGTATCCGGTCGTCGAGCGGATTCTCGCGAAGATCAGCAAGCGCATCGACGACGTGCTCGGCAGCCGCGACGCGCTCTCCGGCCTGTCACCCGCCGAATTCGTCGACGAGCGCTTTGGCCTGCCGACCGTGCGCGACATCCTGTCCGAGCTGGAAAAGCCGGGCCGCGATCCGCGTCCGGAATTCAAGACCGCGACGTTCCGCGAAGGCGTCGAAAAGGTGTCGGATCTGGTGCCGGACATGGTCCTCGAGGGCGTCGTGACGAACGTCGCCGCGTTCGGCGCGTTCGTCGATATCGGCGTGCACCAGGACGGCCTCGTCCACGTGTCTGCGATGTCGACGAAGTTCATCAAGGATCCGCACGAAGTCGTGAAGGCCGGCCAGGTGGTCAAGGTCAAGGTGCTCGACGTCGACGTGAAGCGCCAGCGCATTTCGCTGACGATGCGTCTCGACGACGATGCGACCCCGGGCGCACTGGCGCGCGGCGGCCAGCAGGATCGCGGCAGCGCGGGCCGTGGCGGCCAGGCGCGGCCGCCCCGCTCGCGCGAGCCGGAACCGGCCGGCGCGATGGCCGCGGCATTCGCGAAACTCAAGCGCTAAGCATCGCGCGCGCCAAACAAAAAGCCCGCCTGACGGCGGGCTTTTTTTCGTTCAGGCGGCAGGCGGGCGAGTGCGAGGCCGCGCCTGCGAGCCGTCAAATCTCGATCTTCGTGCCGAGCTCGACCACCCGGTTCGCCGGGATCGAGAAGAAGTCGGTCGGCTTTGCGGCGTTCTGGTGCATCCACGCGAACACGCGCTCGCGCCAGATCGACATGCCGGGCAGCTGGGTCGGCACGACCGTTTCGCGCGCGAGGAAGAACGACGTATCCATCAGCTCGAACGTCATGCCGTGGGTCCGGCCGAACTCCTCGAGCACCGCCTTCACGTCCGGCGTCTCGTTGAAGCCGTATTCGGCCTTCACGATGTACAGGCCGCCGCCCGCGTCGCGCGCGCTCAGGCGCTTGTCGTCGCGCACGTACGGGATGTCGCGCGTGACGAACGTGAGGAACAGCGTCCGCTCGTGCAGCACCTTGTTGTGCTTCAGGTTGTGCAGCAGGCTGACGGGCACGAGCTTGTCGTTGCCGGTCAGGTAGATCGCGGTGCCCGACACGCGGTGCGGCGGATGCGCGAGCAGCCCTTGCAGGAACGGCTCGAGCGGAATGCCGTCGGCGGCCGTACGCTCCTTGACGATGTGACGGCCCTTGAACCACGTCATCAGCAGGAAGAACAGCAGCGCGCCGATGCCGATCGGCAGCCAGCCGCCCTGCGCAACCTTCAGCAGGTTCGCGCCGAAGAAGCCGAGGTCGATCGCCAGGAACACGGCGATGATCGCACCGACCAGCAGCCTGTTCCAGTTCCACACCTTCACCATCACGACGCACGCGAGGATGGTCGTGATCACCATCGTCGCCGTCACCGCGATGCCGTACGCCGCGGCAAGGTTGTCGGAGCTCTTGAAGCCGACCACGATGCACAGGATCACGAACAGCAGCAGCCAGTTCACGACCGGCACGTAGATCTGGCCGATCGCCAGTTCGGACGTGTGCAGCACCTTCATGCGCGGCACGTAGCCGAGCTGGATCGCCTGGGCGGTCAGCGAATACGCGCCGGAAATCACCGCCTGCGACGCGATCACGGTCGCCACCGTCGACAGCACGACGAGCGGCAGCAGGCCCCACTCAGGCGCCAGCAGGAAGAACGGATTCTCGATCGCCTTCGGATTCTGGATCAGCAGCGCGCCCTGCCCGAAATAGTTGAGCACGAGCGACGGCATCACGAGCCCGTAGGCGGCCAGGCGGATCGGCTTCGCGCCGAAGTGGCCCATGTCCGCATAGAGCGCTTCCGCGCCCGTCAGCACCAGCACGACGGAACCGAGCACCACGTAGGCCTGCAGCAGGTGATCGGACATGAAGCTCACGGCGTAGTACGGGTTGATCGCCGCGACGATGCCGGGCACGCGCACGATGTGGTACACGCCGAGCGCCGCGATGACGATGAACCACACCACCATGATCGGGCCGAACAGCTTGCCGACCGTCGCGGTGCCGTGACGCTGGATCCAGAACAGCGCGATCAGGATCACGATCGTGATCGGCAGCACGAGATGGGACAGATGCGGGGTCGCGATCTCGAGGCCTTCGACCGCCGACATCACCGAGATCGCCGGTGTGATCACCGCGTCACCGTAGAACATGCACGCACCGAAGATCCCGAGCGCCATCAGCGCGCCCGTGACGCGGGTCTTCGAATCGAGCGGCCGCAGCGACAGCGCCATCAGTGCCAGCACGCCGCCTTCGCCGTTGTTGTCGGCGCGCATCACGAACAGCAGGTACTTGATGCCAACCACGAGCATGATTGCCCAGAACAGCAGCGAGATCACGCCGAGGATCGAGCTTTCGGTGAGCGGAATGCCGTGCGCGGGGCTGAACGCCTCCTTGAGCGAATACAGAGGACTCGTGCCGATGTCGCCGAACACGACGCCGATGGCGGCAATTGCGAGCGCCTGGAGCGAATGCTGTTGCGTCGGCGAGTGTGGCGCGTGGATCGCGTCGGTCGCGTGGGTCGTATCGTTCATATGAAGCGTAATAATCGGGTCCAGAGTCGGACAAAACGAGCGCTATTCTACCCGCGCGTGCACCGGATGCCGCCTTGCCCTGTTGCCGCGAAACCACGTCTTCCGCGCCACCCATGCAACGCCGCGCGAGCTGTGGCAGGGCTGCCATCATAGCTGCGGCGGCAACGCCTGCCTACCCGGATCGCGATGCACCAATGAAAACGGCGCCGCAAGCGGCGCCGTTCATGAGGCCTGGCGAGGCGGGCGAGCGCTTACGCGCCCGCGCCGTTACGCTGCGCGTTGCCGCGCTTGATCCATGCCTCGAGATTGTGCGGACGGACCGTGTCCCACTCCTCGAACGGCTGATGGATCCACGGGTTCGTCGGCAGGAACTGCACGTGGTAGTCGGGCTTCACTTTCGAGCAGCCCTTGTACCAGAGCACCGCCGAGCGCACCGCCGTGACCGCCGGATAGCGCTCCTTCAGGTGCTCCTGCACGCGCGCGAGCGTGACGCCGGAATCGACCAGGTCATCGACCAGCAGCACGTTGCCCGCGAGATGGCCGCGCGTCATCGTGATGTACTGCGCGATGTCGAGATCGCCCTGCTCGCGGCCGGCCGCTTCCCGATACGAGCTGGTCGCGAGGATCGCGAGCGGCACGTCGTAGATGCGCGACAGCTGATCGCCGACACGCAGGCCGCCGCGCGCAAGGCACAGGATCTGGTCGAACTTCCAGCCGGATTCATGCACCTGGAGCGCGAGCAACTCGATCAGGCGGTGATACTCGTCCCAACCCACCCACAGGTTCTTGTCATCGTTGCGCGGATCGGACATCACGAGCGACGTCATCGTGTTCTGCTTCGTCATCGAGTGTTACACCTTGAACGGATGGCGGAGCAGGATCGTCTCGTCACGGTCCGGGCCGGTCGACACCATGTCGATCGGCACGCCGGCCACTTCCTGGACGCGGGTCAGGTACGCGCGGGCGTTCTCCGGCAGCGCATCCCACGTATTGATGCCGACGGTGCTTTCCTTCCAGCCGACGAACGTTTCGTACACGGGCTCGCAACGCGCCACGTCGGCCGCGCCGCGCGGCAGGATGTCCGCATCCTTGCCGTCGATCTTGTAGCCGACGCACAGCTTGACCTCGTCGAGGCCATCGAGCACGTCGAGCTTGGTCATGCACAGGCCCGACACGCCGTTGATCTGGATCGAGCGGCGCAGTGCAGCCGCGTCGAGCCAGCCGGTGCGGCGCGGGCGACCCGTGACCGAACCGAATTCCTTGCCGACGTTCGCGAGTTCGATGCCGACCTGGTCCTGGCGCTTCGGATTGTCGGCGTCGTACAGCTCGCTCGGGAACGGGCCCGAACCGACGCGCGTGCAATAGGCCTTCGTGATGCCGAGGATGTAGTTCAGCTTCTGCGGACCGACGCCCGCGCCAGCCGACGCCGCGCCGGCGACGCAGTTGCTCGACGTGACGAACGGATAGGTACCGTGGTCGATGTCGAGCAGCGTGCCTTGCGCGCCTTCGAACAACAGGTTCTCGCCGGCGTTGTTCGCGTCGTACAGGCGGCGCGACACGTCGGCCACCATCGGCTTCAGGCGATCCGCGTAGCCGAGCATCGTGTCGAGCGTGGCCTGGAAGTCGACTGCCGCGCCGCCCAGGTACTGGGTCAGCACGAAGTTGTGGAAATCGAGGTTCTCGCGCAGGCGATCGGCGAAGGTCTTCGCGTCGAACAGGTCCTGCACGCGCAGCGCGCGGCGGCCGACCTTGTCTTCGTACGCCGGGCCGATGCCACGGCCCGTCGTGCCGATCTTGCCCGCGCCCTTGCGCGCTTCGCGCGCCTGGTCGATCGCGATGTGGTACGGCAGGATCAGCGTCGTGGCTTCGGAGATGAACAGTCGGTCGCGCACGTTCACGCCAGCTTCTTCGAGCTCGCCGATTTCCTTGAACAGTGCCTCGGGGGACAGGACGACGCCATTGCCGATGTAGCAGGCGACGCCTTCACGCATGATGCCCGACGGGATGAGGCGCAAGATAGTTTTCTTGCCGCCGATGATGAGGGTGTGGCCGGCGTTGTGGCCGCCCTGGAAACGCACGACGCCCTGAGCGTGGTCCGTCAGCCAGTCGACGATCTTGCCTTTGCCTTCATCACCCCATTGAGTCCCCACGACGACGACGTTGCGCCCGGGAGTCACATTCACTGCGCTGGCAGACATGTTGATTCGTTAGCTGGTTAAAAACGTATTCTACCTATGTTCGCGTGCGATTCCGAATTTTTCCGTTTCGCTTCAACGATATGGCACGCCAAAACACGGCCCGCGAACGCCTTTTTAGCGGGGTTCGACCACCCACGCACCGTTGCGCTCGACGAGCAAACGGTCGCATGCGAACTCGTCGAGCACGTGGTCGTGCCCCGGCAGCGCCTGGATCACGACCTCGCCCGCATCGCGCAGCGCCGCGACGGCCGCACGCAGCGTGTCGTCCTGCGCCCATGGCGCGAGGATCGCGGTGCCGCGCGCCTCGACCGGCGAAATGCGCGCGATTTCGCGCAGGTCCAGCGAGAAGCCGGTCGCCGGACGCGCCCGGCCGTAGGCCTGGCCGACATGGTCGTAGCGGCCGCCCCGGGCGACCGCGTTGGGCACGCCGTCGACGTACGCCGAGAACATCGCGCCGCTGTGATACGCGTAGCCGCGCAGGTCGGCAAGATCGATCGCCACCTCGGCATCCCGCACCTGCGCCGCGAGTTGCGCGAGATCGTCGAGCGCCCGCGTGATTTCCGGCAGCGCCGGCAACTTCGCGCGCGCCTCGTCGAGCACGCTCGCGTCGCCGTACAGGTGCGGCAGCGCGCGCAGCGCGGCGCGCGTGTCGGCGCCCAGGTCGTCGGTCAGCTCGTTCAGCAGCGGCACGTCCTTGCCCGCCAGTGCGTCGTACAGCGCCTCGCCGCGCGCGGCCGCCTGCGCATCCCGCGCGAACAGCGCCGCGAGCACGCCGGCGTGGCACAGGTCGAGACGGATGCGCGACAGGCCGGTCAGGCGCAATGCGTCGAGCATCAGCTGCTGGATCTCGAGGTCGGCCTCGAGCCCGGCATGGCCGTAGATCTCGGCGCCGATCTGGATCTGCTCGCGCGTCGCGTGCAGGCCGCGCGGACGCGTGTGCAGCACGTTGCCCGCGTAGCAGAGGCGCGTCACGCCCTGGCGATTCAGCAGATGCGCGTCGATGCGCGCGACCTGCGGCGTGATGTCCGCGCGCAGGCCGAGCGTGCGCCCCGACAGCTGGTCGACCAGCTTGAAGGTGCGCAGGCGCAGATCGTTGCCGCCGCTCGTCAGCAGCGACTCGAGATACTCGAGCAGCGGCGGCATCACCATCTCGTAGCCGTACGAGCGGAAGCGGTCGAGCAGCCTGCGGCGCAGCTCCTCGATCTTGCGCGCTTCCGACGGCAATACGTCGGCAATATTCTCGGGAAGTAACCAGGTCGACATCGGTACGGTCCTACGACAGGAAACTGGGCGCGCGACACGCGCACCGCGGTGTGAATCGAAATCGGATCGGGAACGGACGGGCCGGTGGCCGTCCGGATCAGGTGGCGAGCAGCAGCAGCGTGATCCCGAGCGCCATGACGATCAGCCCGCCGATCCGGATATGATGCGGCGGCCGCTCCGCTATTCTACGAAACGTGTCGCGCCAGGCGACGGGAAACACGAAGGGGAACGCCCCTTCGATGATCAGCATCAGCGCAACTGCAAGCAACAACGAGCCAGCCAAGTCCATGCGATCGACGGCGCCGCGCGTCGCGGCGCCCCAAGGTCAGTGTTTGCGGGGAGCGGGCGCCGCCGGTGCGGCGGCGCCGCCCGTCGGGCTGCGCATGAAGCGGAAGAACTCGCTGTCGGGGTCGACGACGATGATGTCGTTGCGCTTGAACGTGTTGCGATACGCCTGCAGGCTCGCATAGAACTGGTAGAACTGCGGATCGCGGCCGAACGCGTCGGCGGCGATCGTGGCGGCTTTCCCGTCGCCCTCGCCCTTGATCGTCTGCGCCGACTTGTACGCATTCGCGAGCACGGCCTGCTGCTCGCGCTCGGCATTCGCCTTGATCTGCTCGACGTCCGCCGCGCCCTCGGCACGCACCTGGGCGGCCTGGCCGCGCAGCGCCGTGATCATCCGCTGGTAGGCCGCATCGGCTTGCGCGGCCGGCAGGTCGACCCGCGTGAGCTGGACGTCGACCACGTCGACGCCGAATCCGGCCGCAGCCGCCTTCAGCGCGCCGCGAGCGGCATCTGCGATCGCGCGCTGCCCGCCGATCGCATCGTCGAGCGCGCGCTTGCCGATCGCGTCGCCGAGCGCACCCTTCAGCGCGGCGCCGAGGCGATCGGCGGCCGCGGCCGCCTCGCCGCCGGTCGCGGCGAAATACTTCATCGGATCGGCAATGCGGTACTTGACCGCATAGCTGACGAGCAGGTCGTGCTTGTCCGCGGTCGCGAACTGCAGCGGATCCGCAGACTCGAGCGACTGCAGGCGGGTGTCGATCAGCGTCGCCGTCTGCAGCGGCGGCGGCAGCTTGAAGTGGACGCCGGGGCCGGCCAGGATCGGCTCCGCGCCCGAGCGGCCCGACAGCACGGCCGCGTGACGCGGGCCGACGGTCAGGATGGTCGACGACGCCGCAAAGGCGGCGATCACGATTGCGACGACGAGCGCAATGATTCGGTTCATGACTTGCGCTCCCCTTACTTCAGATCGTCTTCACGCGACCGGCTGCGGAACCCTTCGCGCGATCGCAGCGTGTCGCCGCCGGCTGCCGACGCGGCGGCGGCCGCGCTGGCCGGCGCGTTCGCCGTCGGCGTGCCGGTCGCGGCCGGCACGGACGCCCCATCGGCCGAGGAAGCGCCGGACGGCGCCGGGGCGCTCGCCGCGCCCTGCCGGCCCTGCTCGACCAGCTTGTCGAGCGGGAGATACAGCACGTTGTTGCCGCCCTTGTTGCCGACGAAGACCTTCGTCGAGTTCGAATAGATTTCCTGCATGGTCTCGAGGTACATGCGTTCGCGGATCACGGCAGGCGCCTTCGAATATTGCGCATAGACCTGCTTGAATCGCTCGGCGTCGCCTTCGGCCTGCGTGACGACGCGGTCCGAATACGCCTTCGCCTCGTCGATCAGCTTCGCGGCATCGCCCTGCGCCTTCGGCAGCAGGTCGTTCGCATAGGCCTGCGCGGCACGCTTGGCCGCCTCGCGCTCGTCGCGCGCCTTTGCCACTTCGCCGTAGGCGGCCTGCGTCTGCTCCGGCGCCGCGACGCTTTGCATCGTCACGGACGTGACTTCGAGCCCGGTCTGATAGCGGTCGAGATCGCGCTGGATCGCTTCGGTCAGTTGCTGGCGTAGCGCATCGCGATCCTGGCTGAGCACGTCCGCCGCGCTGCGGGCGCCGACGATCGCACGCACCGCGGCCTGCGCGGCCTGCGTCACGCTGCGATCGGGGTCGACGCTGCGGAACAGGTAGTCGGTCGCCGAACGAACCCGGTATTGCACGCTGAAACGCACGTCGACGATGTCCGCGTCGCGCGTCAGCATCGACGCTTCCTTCACGTTCGCGAGACGCACGACGTTGTTGCGGCCGATCTCGATCGAGCGGCTCTGCGACGTATCGACGATCTCATGCGACGCGAACGGATACGGCGCGCGCCAGTGCACGCCCTGGCCGACGGTGCCGGCCAGCCGGCCCATCTGCAGCACGACGCCCGTCTGGCCCTCCGGCACGACATACAGGCCGCTGCCGGCATAGACCGCGACCAGCACGCCGATCACGATGCCGACGCCAACTCGCGCGGCACGGCCGTTGTCCGGACGGAAGCCGTTGCCGCCCTTGCCGCCGAACAGGCCGCCCAGGCGACGGTTGAAATTGCGCCACATCTCGTCGAGATCGGGCGGGCCTTCGCCGTCGCCGCTCGGTGGGCGCTTCGATTCGTTCGCGCGGGGCTTGGGCTCGCCATTGCCTTCGCCACGGCCCCAGCGAGGATCGTTGATCGACAGCAAGGCGCGCATCCGCCGCCAGGTACTCCGCTCGTTGTATTCGTTCACCAGAGTTTGTTCACCAGATTAGACGCCGGCAAACCGGCCGGGACCGGTTAGCGCCCGTGTTCGGAGAGCGTGTGGTCTTCGTGTGATTCTGCGGGCGCGCCGTCGAGCGGCATCGCGCCGGAAAGATGTTCCGCGGAGGCGATCTCGGCGATGGCGGCGCGCAGCGCGTCCAGACCCTGACCGGTGCGCGCGCTCAAAAAGACGCGCGAAATATTACCATACTCGTCCCGCTCGACCGCGTCGCCCCGGGCCGCCAGCTCGGGCACGGCGTCGATCTTGTTGAACACCAGCACCTGCCGGATCGTGTCCGCGCCGATCTCGTGCAGCACGCCGTTGACCTGCTCGATCTGCTCGAGCCGTACCGCGCTCGATGCATCGACGACATGCAGCAGCAAGTCCGCGTGGATCGTTTCCTCGAGCGTCGCGCGGAATGCCGCGACCAGCTGGTGCGGCAGCTCGCGAATGAAACCAACGGTGTCCGACACCACGATCTGGCCCACTTCGTCGCCGAGATACACGCGCCGCGACGTCGTGTCGAGCGTTGCGAACAGCTGGTCGGCCGCGTATGCCTGCGCTTTCGTCAGCGCATTGAACAGCGTCGACTTGCCCGCGTTCGTATAGCCGACGAGCGACACCGACATCGTGCCGCTGCGGGCTCGCTGGCGGCGCTGCGTGCTGTGCTGCCGGCGCAGCCGGTCGAGGCGCGTCTTCAGCATCTTGATGCGCTCGCCGATCAGCCGGCGGTCGGTTTCAAGCTGGGTTTCGCCAGGGCCGCGCAGGCCGATACCGCCCTTTTGCCGTTCCAGGTGGGTCCACGCGCGAATCAGCCGGGTCGACAGGTATTGCAGTTGCGCGAGCTCGACCTGCAGCTTGCCTTCGTGGCTGCGTGCACGCTGCGCGAAGATGTCGAGAATGAGGCTGGTGCGGTCGACGACGCGCCTGTTAAGCGTACGCTCCAGATTGCGTTGCTGGGCCGGCGCGAGTGCGTGGTTGAAGATGACGATTTCGACGTCGTTGGCTTCGCAGGCCAGCCGCAATTCTTCGGCTTTGCCGCTGCCGACGAACATTGCGGCATCGGGACTGGACCGGCGGCCGGTCAGCGTGACGGCGGGATGCGCACCGGCGCTGGATGCGAGAAGACTGAGTTCTTCGAGACTGGCTTCGAAATCGGTCTTGCCGAAATCGATGCCGACGAGCGCTGCGTTGATCAAATTGTCAGGTGTCAAGATTTGGCGGCTGGCATCGGTCGCACACGGCGACCGGATGCCGGCCGCGGCGATAGGTTAGGACGAGGCTTCCGCGTCCGGGTGGAAGTTCACCGGGCGCGCCGGCACGACCGTCGAGATGGCGTGCTTGTAGACCATCTGGGTCACCGTATTACGGAGCAACACGACGTACTGGTCGAACGATTCGATGTTCCCCTGGAGCTTGATCCCGTTGACGAGATAAATCGAAACCGGAACGTGCTCCTTGCGCAGTGCGTTCAAAAACGGGTCTTGTAACAATTGCCCTTTGTTGCTCATGGCGTACTCCATCTTTTTTTGCAGGTTGATCTGGATTGGCGAGGAAGAAAAAGAGATCCGGCGCCAATCGCTACACTATAGCCGATTTTGCCTGCCCCGCCCGGGCCCAGGCCATACGGCCTATCCCTTGCGGGGCGTGCGTTCAGCTCTTGTCCGCGTACGGATTGTTCGACGAACGGAACTCAATGCGCAATGGAGTCCCGGTCAGGGAAAAAGTTTCGCGGAAACGGTTTTCCAGGTAGCGCTTGTAGGTCTCGGTCACCGCATCGAGCGCGTTGCCGTGGATCACGATGATCGGCGGATTCTGGCCGCCCTGGTGCGCATAGCGCAACTTCGGACGCACCGGGCCGCGACGGCGCGGCTGCTGGAACTCGACCGCATCGATCAGCGCGCGCGTGAGCTTCGGCGTCGGCAGCTTCGCCATCGCCGCCGCATACGCGTCGTCGACCGAGCGCATCAACGTGCCGATGCCGGTCTTCTTCGCGGCGGAAATGAAGTGGGATTTCGCGAAATCGAGGAATTTCAGCTTGCGGGTCAAATCGGCTTTCGCGCGATCGCGCGCGTGCTCGTCGAGCCCGTCCCACTTGTTGACGCCGATCACGAGCGCGCGGCCCTGCTCGACGACGAAGCCCGCGATGTGCGCGTCCTGGTCGGAAATGTCCTGCTGGGCATCCAGCAGAAGAATGACGACATTCGCGTCGGCGATCGACTGCAGCGTCTTCACGACCGAGAACTTTTCGATCGCCTCGAACACCTTGCCGCGACGGCGCAGGCCGGCCGTGTCGATCAGCGTGTACTTCTTGCCGTTGCGCTCGAAGTCGACGTAGATCGAATCGCGCGTGGTGCCCGGCATGTCGAATGCGATCACGCGATCTTCGCCGATCAGCGCGTTGACGAGCGTCGACTTGCCGACGTTCGGCCGGCCGACGATCGCGATCTTGATGCCGCGCGACGGGTCGTTCTCGTCTTCCTCTTCCGGCTGGTCCGTGTATGCAACCTCCAGCGCCTCGTTGATCATGTCGGTCACGCCGTCGCCGTGTGCGGCCGAGATCGCGCGCGGGTCGCCGAGCCCGAGCTCGTAGAAGTCGCTGGCGACCGCCGTGTACTTCATCCCCTCGGCCTTGTTGACGACGAGGAAGATCGGCCGGCCGGTCTTGCGCAGGTAGTCGGCGATCGACTTGTCCTGTGGTGCGAGCCCGTTGCGGCCGTCGACGATGAACACGACGACGTCGGCCTCTTCGACCGCCTGCCGCGTCTGGCGCGCCATTTCGTGCAGGATGCCGTCCTTCGCGACCGGCTCGAAGCCGCCCGTGTCGACGACGAGATACGGCCGCGCACCGACCCGCCCCTCGCCGTAATGGCGATCGCGCGTCAGGCCAGGCAAGTCGGCGACAAGCGCATCGCGCGAGCGCGTGAGCCGGTTGAACAGCGTGGATTTCCCCACATTGGGGCGCCCAACGAGGGCAATGACCGGTTTCATCTGTGTTGTCTACGGTGATGCGCAGCAGCGGGAGGCCCGCTGCTGCGGGCGGCTGCGCTGAATGAAAATATCACGAATTCGCGCCGCGCCGGATGCGCGCGCCCGGCGCACGATGCGCGCCGTCGATCTTTCGTCTCGAACTGCCTTTCAAATACCGAGCGGCCGGGAACACCGGCCGCCTTTGTTTCATGCGCGGTGCGGCGGAATACCCCGCCGCACCGCGCGTCGCCGCGTCAGCGCGGACGGAAGCCGTACAGGCCGCCGTCGTTCGTCTGGACGACGAGCGTGTTGCCCGCGAGGACCGGCGCCGCCGTGATCGGGCTGCCGTCGGTCTTCATCCGCGCGATGAACGTGCCGTCCTCGCGCGACAGGAAATGCACGTATCCCTTGTAGTCGCCCAGCACGACCGCATGGCCGAGCAGGTAAGGCACGCCGACATCGCGGCTTTTCAGCTGGCTGTTGCGCCACAGCTCGTTGCCCGTCGCCGCATCATACGCGGTGACGACCGACCAATCGTCGCCACCCGCGACAACCGAGTCGTCCTGCGCAACGCCGCTGCGGCTCGAGAACGCCTTCTCCCACAGCGGGCGGCCCGAGTTCGCATCGAAGCAGCCGAGCTGCCCCTGGAACGTCGCTGCGCAGGCTTGCGCGCCGACGAGCGTCGGCGGACCGCTGACGTCGTTGATCCGCTCGACTTCCGTCACGCCTTTCGGGAACGACACCGGCGTCTGCCAGAACGGCTCGCCCGTCTGCAGGTTGATCGCGACGAGGCCGCCACCGGGGAAGCCCGCCAGCACCGCGGCATCGCCCGCGAACGTCATGCCTGCCGACACGCGCAGGTTCAGCGGCACCGCACGGTTGCGGTAGTTCCACTTCTGTTCGCCGGTTTGCGCGGAGAACGCGATCACCTGGCCGTCGATCGTGCGGACGATCACGAGACCATTGCCGACGAGCGGCGGCGAGAAGATCTCGCCCTGCACGCTCGTCTTCCACAGCAGCTTGCCGTCCTGGCCGAGCACGAACACGCCGCCCTTCAGCGCGCCGACCGCGGTCAGGTTGCCGTCGCTGCCGACGCCCGCCGACAGATCGGAATCGAGCTTGGCACGCCAGATTCGCTGACCGGTCTTCGCATCGATCTTTTCGACCGAGCCGTTTTCGCCGGCCGCGAAGATCGCGTCGCCCACCGCCACCGGCGAGAACAGGTAGCGGCCGCCCTTGCCGACGCTCGACGACCAGACCTGTTGCACGTCGAGGACGGGTTTGAACTCGGTCAGCGGCGTCGGCACCCGGCGCGCGTCCTTCGATGACGAGCAGGCCGCCAATGCCAGGACGGCCGCCGCACAGGCAACGGGCACAGCGTAACGTTTCAGCAAATTCATCGGTTAGCGAAGCAAAGTTAAGTGGTTAATGGAGCCACGGGAGCCGCGGCTCAGCCGCCCAGCGCGTCGAGCTTGAACTGCACGAGCTGACGTGCCGACATGTCTTCCTTCGGCAGGCTGTCGAGCGCGAGCTTGTACGCGGTGCGCGCGTCGTCCGCCTTGCCCTGCGCCGCGAGCAGATCGCCTCGGCGATCGGCCACGAGGCCCTTGAATGCATCGGCCGGCGTGCCCGACAGCAGCGCGAGCCCGGCGTCGTACGCCTTCTCGTCGAGCAGCAGCGACGCGAGACGCAGCTTCGCAATCTGCTTGTACTCGTCGTCCTTCGCGTGATCGACCGCCCATTGCAGTTGCGCCTTCGCGCCCGCGGTATCGCCGGCCGCGTACAGCACCTTCGCGGCCGCGAGCGCCGTCATCTGCGCATACGGCGTGCCGCCGTACTTGGCTTCCATGTCGGCGGCGGCGCGGGCCATCGTCGCCTTGTCGTTCGACGCGGCGGCCTTCTGCACCTGCTCGTACAGCCCGGACGCCTGCGCGGCCTCGCGGCGCTGCCAGTAATTCCAGCCGTTGAAGCCGGCCGCGACGACGAGCGCCGCAAGCACGATCCACGTGGTGAGATTGCCCCAGCGGGCCCACCACGCCTTGACACTTTCAATCGATTCTTGTTCGTCGTGGTAACTCATCGGCGAGCGATTCCTTCCTGTTCAGGCCTGTTCTTTTCGGCGAATGCCAGCGCGATCAGTCGTCGCCGTCTTCGGCGGATGCAACCATCGCATTGATTAGGAATTCGGTCAAGCTTTCGACCGGTACGGTCTGCTGAGCGTTCTTTTCCCCTTCCGCGCCCGTGCCGCGCAGCGCTTTCACGCCCACCGTGCCGTTCGCGATCTCCTCTTCGCCGAAGATCACCGCGAACGCGGCGCCGCTCGCATCGGCACGCTTCATCTGCGACTTGAAGCTGGCCGTCGCGCCGTCGGCGCTGCAGTGGAAGATCACGTCGAGGCCCGTGTCACGCAGGCGCTCGGCGGCGATGAACGCCTGCTCGCGCGCCGCATCGCCCTGGTGCACGACGTAGACGTCGACGCCGTCCTGCTCGGGCACGAGATCCTCTTCCTTCAGCAGCTCGAGAATGCGCTCGATGCCCATCGCCCAGCCGCACGCGGCGGTCGGCTTGCCGCCGAGCTGCTCGATCAGCGGATCGTAGCGGCCACCGGCCGCGACCGTGCCCTGCGCGCCGAGCTTGTCGGTGACCCACTCGAACACGGTCAGGTTGTAGTAGTCGAGGCCGCGCACGAGACGCGGGTTGATCTTGAACGGGATGTTGTTCGCGAGCAGCAGGCGTTGCAGCCCCTCGAAGTGCGCGCGCGACTCGTCGCCGAGGAAGTTGATCAGCTGCGGCGCGTTCTGCACGATTTCCTGCAGCGCCGGGTTCTTCGTGTCGAGCACGCGCAGCGGGTTCGTATACAGGCGGCGCTGCGCATCGGCGTCCAGCGCGTCGACATGCTGCTCGAGGTACTTGATCAGCTCGACGCGGTGCGCCGCGCGCTCTTCCGCGAGGCCCAGCGAGTTGATCTCGAGCTTGATGCCGGTCAGGCCGAGGTCGTCCCACAGGCGCTGGCACATCATGATGATTTCCGCGTCCGCATCCGGGCCCGCGAAGCCGAGGGCCTCGACGCCGACCTGGTGGAACTGGCGGTAGCGGCCGCGCTGCGGACGCTCGTGGCGGAACATCGGGCCGATGTACCACAGGCGCTTCGGGCCGTCGTACAGCATGTTGTGCTCGATCGACGCGCGCACGACGGCGGCCGTGTTCTCCGGACGCATCGTCAGGTTTTCGCCGTTCAGCGCGTCGGTGAAGCTGTACATCTCCTTCTCGACGATGTCCGTGACTTCGCCGATGCCGCGCGTGAAGAGCTGCGTGTGCTCGACGATCGGCGTGCGGATGTTCTGGTAGCCGTACGCGCGCAGCAGCGATTTCACGGTGGCTTCGAAGAATTCCCACAGACCGGCATCCTGCGGGAGGATGTCGTTCATGCCCTTGACGCCGGTGAGCTTCTCGATCTTGCGTTTTTGTTCAGTCATCGTGTATGTGACGGATTAGTTCGAGGCCGTCGCGCGGCCGTAGTTGCGTTCGACGTAGTCGCTGACGATCTGCTGGAATTCCTCGGCGATGCGTTCGCCGCGCAGCGTCTTGACCTTCTCGCCGTCGATGAAGACCGGTGCGGCCGGGTTCTCGCCCGAGCCCGGCAGGCTGATGCCGATGTTCGCGTGCTTCGATTCGCCCGGGCCGTTGACGATGCAGCCCATCACCGCGACGTTCATCGTCTCGACGCCCGGATATTCCTTGCGCCAGACCGGCATCTGCTCACGCAGGTAGGTCTGGATCTGCATCGCGAGTTCCTGGAACAGCGTGCTCGTCGTGCGGCCGCAGCCCGGGCACGCGATCACCATCGGCGCGAACGCGCGCAGGCCCATCGTCTGCAGGATTTCCTGGCCGACCACCACTTCGCCGGTGCGCGGCGCGCCCGGTTCCGGCGTCAGCGAAATGCGGATCGTGTCGCCGATGCCTTCCTGCAGCAGCACGCCGAGCGCCGCCGTCGACGCGACGATGCCCTTCGAACCCATGCCCGCCTCGGTCAGCCCGAGGTGCAGCGCGAAGCCGCAGCGGCGCGCGAGCTCGCGGTACACCGCGATCAGGTCCTGCACGCCGCTGACCTTGCACGACAGCACGATGCGGTCACGGCCGAGGCCCAGCTCGACCGCGCGCTCGGCCGAGCCGATCGCCGACTGGATCAGCGCTTCGTACATCACGCTCTGCGCGTCCCACGGCTGCGCACGCGCGCCGTTCTCGTCCATCATGCGCGCGAGCAGGTCCTGGTCGAGGCTGCCCCAGTTCACGCCGATGCGCACCGGCTTGTCGTACTTGATCGCCGCTTCGATCATCTGCGCGAACTGCGTGTCTCGCTTCGCGCCCTGGCCGACGTTGCCGGGGTTGATCCGGTACTTCGACAGCGCTTCCGCGCAGCCCGGATGGTCGCGCAGCAGCAGGTGGCCGTTGTAGTGGAAGTCGCCGACGAGCGGCACCGTCACGCCCATCCGGTCGAGCTGCTCGCGGATCGCCGGCACGGCGGCCGCAGCCTCGGGCGTATTGACGGTGATGCGCACCAGCTCGGAGCCCGCGTTCGCGAGTTCCTTGATCTGGATCGCCGTACCGATCGCGTCCGCGGTATCGGTATTCGTCATCGACTGCACGCGCACCGGCGAATTGCCGCCGATCGTCACGAGCTGCCCGCCCCAGCGGACATTCACCCCATGCGATACACGACGGGGCGCATGCCCGCCGAACACCGGCTCGGTTGAACAAATCTGACTGCTGCGTGGGGATTGAGCTTCGGATTGCATCGATAGATCCATTTACGCCGAATGCGCCGCGACGCGGCGCATGAATTGAAAAAGCGCCGTGTCCTCGAGGCCTGTCGACGCTAACGACAGGCCCTCGCCACGGCGCTTACCGTCAGGGCAACGTGAACCGCGCCACGTTACCCCGCGCTGCCGAATATTTTGCCGGATCGACGGGCTTGCCGTCGAACGCGATCGCATCGAGGCCCGCCTTGTTGCCGATCGTGACCTTGAGCGGCCCGTCGCCGGCGACCTGCTTCGTCTCGCCGGCGCGCACCAGCGAGGAGAACAGCTCCTTGCCGTTCTTGTCGCGGACGCTGAACCAGCAGTCCTGCTTGACCTTCACCTCGACCATCGACTGGCCTGCCGCGACCACGACGCTCGCCGGCTGCGCCGCTGCCGCCACGGGTGCGCTCGCCACCGGCACGACGGCCGCGGGCTGCGATGCCGGCGCGGTCACCGGCGCTGCCGGGGCCGTCGACGCTGCCGGAGCAGCCGACGCCACCACTTGCGGCGCCGCAGCAACCGCAGCGGACGTGGCCACCGGCGCCGACGCTTCGGTAACGGCGACCGCGGAGGCAACGACCGCGCTCGCCTCGCCGACCGCCGAAGCCGCCACGACCGGCGCCTGCACGGCG
This sequence comes from Burkholderia sp. SRS-46, assembly GCF_004343775.1. Classification (GTDB taxonomy): domain Bacteria; phylum Pseudomonadota; class Gammaproteobacteria; order Burkholderiales; family Burkholderiaceae; genus Burkholderia. Next base: position 1,418,076 of record NZ_PTXL01000001.1, read on the forward strand.
GATGCGCCTTGCGCGCCGCCGGCCTTGAAGCGCGCGAGCCAGTTCGACGATTCGCCGCCAGTGTGCCACATCGCCGCGGCGATCATCGCGACGACCGCCGCCGCCGCGCCCCACAACCACGGGCGATGGCGCGACGAGCCGCCGAGCGGAATCGACACGCGGCCGCGCGGCAGGTCCGTTCCCGACGACGCCGGCATCGACAGATCCACTTCCTGCACGCCGCGCTCGCGGCGCAACGCATGTGCAAACGGCTCCGGATCGACGCCGAGCATCTTCGCGTAGCTGCGCACGACGCCGAGCGCGAACGTCACGCCGGGCAGATGGCTGATATCGCCCGCCTCGAGCGCCCGCAGCTTCTGCGGTGCGACCTTGAGCCGCGCCGACACGTCGTCGACCGACCAGCCCTTCGCCTCCCGAAGCTGCGCGAGCCGTCCCCCGACGGCCGTCAGCGATTCCAGTCCAGCCGTTGCCGGCTTCGCGGCATTCGTCTCTGCGCCGTTAGACGGCTGCGGCTCACTCATCCTTGTCCTCGCGTCGATTCTTCTTCACTGGCGGGCGCCGCCGGTCCATGCCGGCCCGGCGCCCGCGATCGTCCATATCATGCGCGGCGCCCGAGGCGCCGCGTCCGATCGCTATTCGCGTGTTGTACTGCAAAAAGGTCCCGGCATCCCCGGCCGGGCGCCCCGACTAGGCCGTCCCCGACTATGCGTCCCCGTCAAACCGCCCGAACCTCGATGATCCTTCCTGCCGTGCCCATGCGCTCCGCGAGGCGCGTGCGATCCTTCACGGCGCCGGCCAGCTGGCCGCACGCGGCGTCGATGTCGTCGCCGCGCGTCTTGCGCACGGTCGTGACGACGCCCGCGTCGATGAGCACCTGCGCAAAGCGCTTGATCTGCTCCGGCTTCGAACGGAGTAGCCCCGACTCCGGAAACGGATTGAACGGGATCAGGTTGAACTTGCACGGGACGTCGCGCGTCACCGCGAGCAGCTCGCGCGCATGCGCCTCGGTGTCGTTGACTCCGTCGAGCATGCAGTATTCGAACGTGATGAAATCGCGCGGCGCGACCTTCAGGTAGCGCTGGCAAGCCGCCATCAGCTCGCGCAGCGGATGCTTCTTGTTGAGCGGCACGAGCTCGTCGCGCAGCGCATCGTTCGGCGCGTGCAGCGAGACGGCCAGCGCGACCGGCAGCTCGGCGCCGAGGCGGTCCATCATCGGCACCACGCCGGACGTCGACAGCGTGACCCGCCGGCGCGACAGCCCGTATGCGTTGTCGTCGAGCATCAGCCGCATCGCCGGCACGACCGCGCTGTAGTTCAGCAGCGGCTCGCCCATGCCCATCATCACGACGTTGGTGATCACCCGTTCGGCCTTGCCGTTCGGGCCGGGCGCGCGGCCGAGCGACGCGCGCAGCGCAAATTCGGCCATGCGCAGCTGGCCGATGATTTCGCCCGTCGACAGGTTGCGGGAGAAGCCCTGCTTGCCCGTCGAACAGAAGCGGCAGTTCACCGCGCACCCGGCCTGCGACGACACGCACAGCGTGCCGCGCGTCTCTTCCGGGATGAACACGGTTTCGACCGCATTGCCGTTTCCGACGTCGATCAGCCACTTGCGCGTGCCGTCGGCGGAAACGTGATCGCTGGCGATGTCCGGCATCACGATCGACGCGCGGCCCTTGAGCTTTTCTCTCAAGGACTTCGCGAGATCGGTCATGCCGTCGAAATCGCCGGCGTTGTACTGGTGGATCCAGCGCTGCAGCTGCTTGGCGCGGAACGGCTTCTCGCCCAGGCTGCCGCAATATGCGACAAGCCCCTCGGCGTCGAAGTCGAGAAGATTGACGGAAGTTTCGATCGTCATGGTGTCCTGCCTTGCCGCGTGCGCTGAATCCTGCCTGCCTGAATATCAGTCAGTGCTTAACGCGAGTAGACGTTCATTTCCGGGAAGAAGAACGCGACTTCGACGCTTGCCGTTTCCGGTGCGTCCGAGCCGTGCACCGCGTTCGCGTCGATGCTGTCCGCGAAGTCTGCGCGGATCGTGCCCTTTTCCGCCTTCTTCGGATCCGTCGCGCCCATCAGGTCGCGGTTCTTCAGGATCGCGCCTTCGCCTTCCAGAACCTGGATCATCACCGGGCCCGAGATCATGAAATCGACGAGGTCCTTGAAGAACGGACGCGCTGCGTGGACGGCGTAGAACTTCTCAGCGTCGGCGCGCGACAGGTGTGCCATGCGCGATGCGATGATCTTCAGGCCGGCGCCTTCGAAACGGCTGTAGATCTGGCCGATCACGTTCTTTGCCACCGCATCCGGCTTGATGATCGACAGGGTGCGCTCGATTGCCATAAAAACTCCAAAAAATTAAGAAGTTACACTTCCAAATGAATCCGCTATTGTAGCACGATCCCGTGTATCATTGCGATTGAACCCTTACACACGTGAAAGGTTCCGAATCCATATGTTTTGCGCCGCACTGCCATTGAAACCTCCCGGCGCGGAACGTATCTTAGCGATAGCTGCACCGGCTTGCTGCGCCGCACACCGCGCGCGCCAGGCCGGCCCCGGACGCTCACGCGTTCAATGTTAGGAGAAACCATGAACGACTATCCGTACAATTTCGGCCGCGGCGGTTCCGTCAGCACCGCCGAAGTGCGCAATCGCGTGCTGCGGAACACCTACTGGCTGCTCGCGCTCTCGATGGTGCCGACGGTACTGGGCGCATGGGTCGGCGTTGCGACGGGCTTCTCGCTGTTCGCGGCCACCAGCCCGATGATGAGCCTCCTCGCGTTCTTCGCGATCGCGTTCGGCTTCATGTTCGCGATCGAGCGCACCAAGAACAGCGCCGCCGGCGTGTTCGTGCTGCTCGGCTTCACGTTCTTCATGGGCCTGATGCTGTCGCGCCTGCTCAGCTTCATCCTCGGCTTCTCGAACGGCCCGTCGCTGATCATGCTCGCGTTCGGCGGCACCGGCATCATCTTCGCGGCGATGGCCACGATCGCCACCGTCAGCAAGCGCGATTTCTCGGGCCTCGGCAAGTGGCTGTTCATGGGCGTGATCGTGATCCTGCTGGCGTCGGTCGCGAACATCTTCCTGCAGCTGCCGGCGCTGATGCTGACCGTATCCGTGCTCGCGATCGCGATCTTCTCGGCGTACATGCTGTTCGACGTGCAGCGCGTCGTGAACGGCGGCGAGACGAACTACATCTCGGCCACCCTCGCGATCTACCTCGACCTTTACAACGTGTTCACGAACCTGCTGGCACTGCTCGGCATCTTCGGCGGTAACCGTAACTGACGCTCCCGCCCGCTGCAAACAGAAAACCGGCCCGAGGGCCGGTTTTTTCATGCGCGCCGGCTTTGCGCGATCAGTCGCGCTCGAACAGCGCGATCGATTCGACGTGCGACGTATGCGGGAACATGTTGACGACGCCCGCGCCCTTCAGCCGGTAGCCGGCCTCGTGCACGAGCAGGCCCGCATCGCGCGCGAGCGTCGCCGGGTTGCACGACACGTAGACGATCCGGCGCGGCAGCGGGCCTTCGCCGCTCTGCGCGATGTCCGCGAGCGCCTTCGAGACCGCGAGCGCACCTTCGCGCGGCGGGTCGATCAGGAACTTGTCGAACGCGCCCAGCGCGCGGATGTCGTCGGCCGTCACTTCGAACAGGTTCCGGCACGCGAACGTCGTGTGGCCGTCGACACCGTTCTCGCGCGCATTCGCAAGCGCGCGCGTTGTCAGCGTTTCGCTGCCCTCGATGCCCATTACCTCGCGCGCGAGGCGCGCGAGCGGCAGCGTGAAGTTGCCGATCCCACAGAACAGGTCGAGCACGCGGTCGTCGCGCGACGGCGCGAGCAGGCGCAGCGCGCGGCCGACCAGCACGCGGTTGATCTGGTGGTTGACCTGCGTGAAATCCGTCGGCTTGAACGGCATGCGGATGCCGAACTCGGGCAACGTGTAGTCGAGCGGAACGTCGAGCGGGTAGAACGGCGTGACCGTATCCGGCCCCTTCGGCTGCAGCCAGAACTGCACCTGGTGCTCGTCGGCGAACGCGCGCAGCAGCGCTTCGTCGGCCGCGTTGATCGGCTCCAGCACGCGCAGCACCAGCGCCGTGACCTGCGAGCCGACCGCCAGCTCGATCTGCGGCATCCGATCGCGAATCGACAGCCCCTCGACCAGCCGGCGCAGCGGCACGAGCATCGCCGACACGTGCGGCGGCAGCACCTCGCAGCTCGTCATGTCGGCGACGTAGCTGCTCTTCTTCTCGTGGAAGCCGACCAGCACGCCGCCCTTCTTCACGACGTTGCGCACGGTCAGGCGCGCGCGGTAGCGGTAGCCCCACGACGGGCCGTGGATCGGCGAGAACACCGTCTCCGCGCGCAGCTTCGCGAGATGCCACAGGTTGTCTTCGAGCACGCGCTGCTTGATCGCCACCTGCGCGCGCATGTCGAGATGCTGCATCGAGCAGCCGCCGCAGGTGCCGAAGTACGTGCATTTCGGCTGCGTGCGCATCACGCTCGGGCGCAGAATATCGACAACCTGCGCCTGTTCGTAGCTGGGTTTGCGACGGTAGCTCGAATAGGTCACGCGCTCGCCGGGCAACGCGCCCTCGACGAAGATGACCTTGCCCGGCTCGCCGTCCTCGGTCGTCACGCGGCCGACACCGCGCGCTTCCATGTCGAGCGATTCGATCTCGAGAACCGGGGCGCTTTCGGGCGCGGCGGGCACGCTTTTCAATTTGCGCGCAGAAGTGGGGGCGGCTTCAGACACCAGCTTTTCCTGACAAACGTTGAAAGGCGAGATTGTAGACGAAGGACCGCCTCGTCACGGAGATCTCACGGAGATTCGAGCATGCGACTGATCGACTGGAACATCCAATGGGGTCGGGACGCGGACGGCGTCGTCGATCTCCCTCGCACGATCGCCACCGCGCGCCGGCTCGGCGACTTCGACGTGCTGTGCCTGCAGGAAGTCACGCGCGGGTTCGGCGCGCTGCCCGGCCGGCCGGCCCCCGACCAGTTCGCGGAGCTGGCCGCGCTGCTGCCCGGCTACACCATCGTCGAGGCAATCGGCGCCGACCTGCCGCCCGCCGCGCCCGGCGCGCCGCGCCGCCAGTTCGGCAACGCGATCGCCACCCGCCTGCCGATCGGGCGCGTGATGCGCCGGCTGCTGCCATGGCCGGCGGACGACGCCGCGCCGTCGATGCCGCGCGTCGCACTCGAAGTCGAGCTGACGAGCACGTCGGGGACGCTGCGCGTGACCACCACTCACCTCGAATATTATTCCGCTCGGCAGCGGCGTGCGCAGGTCGATGCGCTGCGCGACCGGCATCGCGAAGCCTGCTCGCATGCCGAGCGCCCCGCGCGAGCCGAGAATGCGGACGGCCCGTTCAGCGCGACCGCGCAACCGCGCGACGCGATCGTCTGCGGCGACTTCAACAGCCCGTACGACAGCGACGCATATCGGCGCTTTCTCGAACCGGTCGACGGCGCGCCGCCGTTCGTCGACGCCTGGGCGGCGCTGCACCCGGGTGTCGCGCCGCCGCCGACGGCCGGCGTCTACGACACCGTGCAATGGTCGGAGGGGCCGCTCGCGTGCGACTTCGTGTTCGTTACCGACACGCTGCTGCCGCGCGTCAGGCGCTGCGAGATCGACGGTGAGGTCCGTGCGTCGGATCACCAGCCGATCGTGCTCGAACTGGATTAAGACGCGTTACGCGTCGTCGAACGCCGCCAGATACTCAGCCCAGTGCGGCGCCAGCTCCTGCGCCAGCGCATTCTTGACGATCAGGATCTCGTCCGCGTATTCGCTTTGCGTCAGGCCGCCGCGCATCAGCAGGAACCGGCAGTAGAGCAGATACGTGTTGACGACGTCGGTTTCGCAGTAGTTGCGGATCTCCTCGATCCGCCCTTCCCGGAATGCGGTCCAGACCTGGCTGCCGTCCATCCCGAGCTTGCCGGGAAAGCCGCACAGCTTCGCGAGCGCATCGAGCGGCGCGTTCGCGCGCGCCTGGTACATCGCGAGCACGTCCATCAGGTCGGTATGCCGCGAGTGGTAGCGCGAGATGTAGTTGTTCCACTTGAAATCGCGGTCGTCCTCGCCGAGATCCCAGTAGCGGGTCGCGGTAATCCCGTGCACGAGCGCGCGGTAATGGAGCACCGGCAGGTCGAAGCCGCCGCCGTTCCATGACACGAGCTGCGGCGTGTACTTCTCGATCACGCGGTAGAACGACTGGATCAGCGTCGCTTCGTTGTCCTGCGGCGTGCCGAGCGAGCGCACGCGAAAGCCGGTCTTGTCGCGGAACACGCACGAGATCGCCGCGATGCGCTGCAGGTGGTGCGGCAGGAAATCGCTGCCGGTCTTCTCGCGGCGCGCGGCGAATGCATGTTCGGCCACCGCGGCATCGTCGAGCGTCGCGGGCAAATCGTCGAGACGGCGAATGCCGTCGACATCGGGAATCGTCTCGATGTCAAAAACCAGAATCGGAGTCATCAGTTTTACAGGACGGCGTCCTTGCGAACGCCGTTGGAGGCAAAGAACCGCTTGAGGCGCACCAGCGCTTCCTGCTGGATCTGCCGCACGCGCTCGCGCGTGAGCCCCATTTCGTCGGCGAGCTCCTCGAGCGTCGCCGGTTCGATGTGATTCAGGCCGAAGCGGCGTTCGATCACGTGCCGGTGCTTGTCGGACAACCGCGACAGCCACGCGCGCGTGAGCGTCTCGAGCTCGCGGTGCTGCACCTCGGCGTCCGGGGACTGGCTCTGGTCGTCCGGCAACAGGTCGAGCAGGCTGCTCGCCGGATCGAGATCCAGCGGCGCATCGAGCGACGCGGTGTGCTCGTTGAGCGCGAGGATGTCGGTCACTTCCTCGGCGGTCTTGCCGGTCAGGTAGGCGATGTCGTCGATGCTGGCCTCGCGGCGCTCGGCCGCCTCGCCCGTCGACATCGAGTTCTTTTCGAGGTGGCGCTTCGCGCGCAGCACCTGGTTGAGTTCGCGGATCACGTGAACCGGCAGGCGCACGGTGCGCGCCTGGTTCATGATTGCCCGCTCGATGCTCTGCCGGATCCACCACGTCGCATAGGTCGAGAAACGGAAGCCGCGCGTCGGATCGAATTTCTCGATCGCGTGCATCAGGCCGAGGTTGCCTTCCTCGATCAGGTCGAGCAGCGGCACGCCGCGGTTCAGGTAACCCTTCGCGATGCTGACGACCAGGCGCAGGTTGCGCTCGATCATCACCTGCCGCGCCTCGAATTCGCCGGCCTTCGCGAGGCGGGAATAGCGCTGTTCTTCCTCGACGGTCAGCAGCGGCTTGACGCTGATACGGTTCAGGTAGTGCTGGATCGTGTCGGCGGTCAGTTCCGCCTGCAGCAGCGCGCGGAAATCATCCAGATCGGGCGATGCCTCCGCCCGCCCTTCGCGCTCTTCGTCGCCGCCTTCCGCATCGGCGTCGCGTGCCTCGAACTCGCGTTCGTTGTCCGAGGCGTCGTCTTCGTCGTCCTTCGAAGCGCCAGTTCGCTCCACCGATGCTTGCGTGGCGCGACTGATCTTTTCAGACTCGGCTTGCGGCTCGTGGCGCTTCGATTTCGGCATGGTCGTCTCGGTTATTGAGGCGGCAAATACTTCAGCGGATCGACAGGTTTACCCTGACGGCGAACCTCGAAATGCAGCATCACGCGGTCGGCATCGCTATTACCCATCTCGGCGATCTTTTGTCCCTTCGTCACCGCGTCCCCCTCTTTTACCATCAAAGCGCGATTGTGTGCATATGCCGTGAGGTAAGTTGCATCGTGTTTGATGATAATGAGATTGCCGTAGCCGCGCAGGCCGTTACCGGCGTACACGACGCGGCCGTCCGCCGCTGCTTTCACGGTCTCGCCGGTGGTGCCGCCGATGTTGACGCCCTTGTTCTTCGCGTCGTCGAAATTGTTCAGCACCGGGCCGCGTGCGGGCCACGAGAACGTCACGGGGCCGCTCGATGCGGCCGGCGTGTCGCTCGACGCTGCCGCGGCGGCAGGCGGTGCGGCGGTCGCCGCCGATGCGCCGCGGGGTGGCGTGGCCGGGCCGCTGCTCAGCGGCGCGGTCGCGACGGCGCCGCCCGCGATCGGCGCGGCACCCGGCGCAACGCCGGCAGCCGTTGCGCCAGCCTGCGGCGAGACGCGCAGCAACTGCTCGACCTCGATCTGGTTCGGGTTTGCGAGGTTGTTCCACGCGGCGATGTCGCGGTAGTTCTGCCCGTTCTCCAGCGCGATCCGGTACAGCGTGTCGCCCGGCTTCACCCGGTAGTAACCCGGAGGCGCCGGGGGGAGCGGCACCGCGGGCTGTGCGGCCGGCGTCGTGCCGAGCGAACCGGAGCGGTCGACGACAGGCGCGTTGTCGAGCCGCGTCGCACAGGCGGCCAGCAGCGTAGTGAACGCAGCCACGCAGATCGCGCGCTGGGCGAGCGTAAGTGGTTCGTTCGAACGGTTGTTTTGCATCGCGCGCAACATACTCATCGGTTTCAAATTACTCCGGATTTTAAAGGGACAAAGAAAACGCGATCAAGCCGCGACTCCCGCCACTGCGCGTGCGCGACGCGCTCGACGAGCGTGAGCACCTGCGGCTGCCCGCTCTGCGCGCCGACCGGCGCGACGAGCCGTCCGCCGATCGCGAGCTGCTCGAGCAGCGCCTGCGGCACGTCGAGCCCGGCCGCAGCGATCACGATCGCGTCGAACGGCGCCGCGGACGGCAGGCCTACCCGCCCGTCGCCGTAATGGAGACGGATGTTCGGCACACGCAGCGGCCTCAGATTCAGCTTCGCGCGCTCATAGAGCGGCTTGATGCGTTCAATCGAATACACGTCGCGCGCCACATGGCTCAGCACCGCGGCCTGGTAGCCGCAGCCGGTGCCGATTTCCAGCACGCGCTCAAGGGTTCGGCCGGCCATCGCGAGTTCGATCATTCGCGCGACGACCGACGGCTTCGAAATCGTCTGCTGGTGGCCGATCGGCAGCGCGGAATCCTCGTAGGCCTGTGTCGCGAGCCCGGGATCCACGAACATGTGGCGTGGCACCGCGGCCATCGCCTCCAGCACACGCGCGTCGGTCACGCCGTTCGCGCGCAACCGTTCGACCATCCGTTCACGCACGCGTTCCGAGGTCAGCGCGAACGTTCCCGCAAGCGCAAGGTTCGGTGCGGCCGGCTTGGGCGGCGCGAGATTGAGCGCCGTCGGCTTCGGCGCGACGGGTTTGCCGGATACGCGCGGTTTCGGCGCGACAGGCGTCGACGCTGCCGGCCTGGGCGAGCCCGACTTGTCCGGCGTCTTCGCCAGCGCGTTCGCGCCGCCGCGCGACGGACGGCCGTCCTGCGCGCGCTCGCCCGCCCGGCCTTCGGCCTTGCGCGGCGCTCGCTTGAGATCCTCGAGCGCGAGCGGGAACCGCTTCGCGCGCTCGCCGCTCATGAAGCGCGCCCCCCGGCGCGCACCCAGTCGTGCGTCGCGGGCAGCATTTGCGTATGCGTGAGATCGAGCTGCAACGGCGTGATCGACACGAAACCGTTTGCGACCGCGTGGAAATCGGTGCCTTCGCTCGCATCGAGCGCCGCGCCCGCCGCCCCGATCCAGTAGATCGGCTCGCCGCGCGGGTTGGCCTGGCGGATCACCGGCTGCGACGGATGACGCTTGCCGAGGCGGGTGACCTTCCAGCCCTTCAGCTCGGCGTACGGCAGGTTCGGGATGTTGACGTTCAGCAACGGCTGGCCCGGCAGGGGATGCGCGAGATAGTGCTGCACGATCTCGGCGGCGACGCGCGCGGCGTCGGCGAGATGCGCCCAGTCCTTGTCGACCAGCGAGAACGCGATCGCGGGCACGCCGAACATGATGCCTTCGGTCGCTGCGGCAACTGTCCCCGAATAGAGCGTGTCTTCGCCCATGTTCTGGCCGTTGTTGATACCCGAGACGACGAGATCCGGCTTCGCGTCGAGCATGCCGGTCAGCGCGATGTGCACCGAGTCGGTCGGCGTGCCGTTCACGTAGAAGAAACCCGTACTCGCGGAGCACTGGATCGACAGCGGCCGCGACAGCGTCAGGGAATTCGATGCGCCGCTGCAGTTCTGCTCGGGCGCCGCCACCGTGAGGTCGGCCAACGGCCGCAGCGCGTCGTGAAGCGCCGCGAGACCGGGGGCGAGATAGCCGTCGTCGTTGCTGAGTAGGATTCGCATGCGGCGATTGTAACCGAGGAAAGATGGCGCGAGAGCGACAGTCGGGCCGCCGCAAACGCTTGCTCGCGCGCGGTGCGCCGCCACATGCCGGCGCGCGTTTTCAGCGGCCTTCCCCGCTCAGATCGCCCCGGCTTCGCGCAGCGCGGCGATCGCCTGCGCGTCATAGCCGAGGCCGCGCAGCACCTCGTCGGTGTGCTCGCCGAGCGCCGGCCCGAGCCAGCGCGTCTCGCCCGGCGTGCCGGATAGTTTCGGCGTGATGTTCGGCAGCGGAATGTCGGTGCCGTCGGCGAGCTTGAAGCGCTGGATCATCTGCCGCGCGACGAATTGCGGATCGGTGAACATGTCCGCGACGCAGTAGATGCGCCCGGCCGGCACGTCCGCCGCGTTGAGCACCTCGAGCGCGGCATCGATCGTGCGCGGCGCGAGCCATGCGGCGATCGCGTCGTCGATTTCCTGGGTGCGCGGCACGCGCCCGTCGTTATGCGCGAGCGCCGGATCGTCGGCGAGGTCGTCGCGTTCGATCGCCTTCATCAACCGCTTGAAGATCGGGTCGCTGTTGCCGCCGATCACGATGCTGCCGTCGCGACACGCATAGGTGTTCGACGGCACGATACCCGGCAGCGACGCGCCGGTGCGCTCGCGCACCATCCCGTATACGCCGTACTCCGGCACGACGCTTTCCATCATGTTGAACACGGCTTCGTACAGCGCGACGTCGACCACCTGCCCCGCGCCGCCGTTCACGTTACGGTGATGCAGCGCCATCATTGCGCCGATCACGCCGTGCAGCGCGGCGATCGAATCACCGATCGAAATGCCGATGCGCGGCGGCGGCAATTCCGGATAACCGGTGATGTGGCGCAGCCCGCCCATCGATTCGGCGATCGCGCCGAAGCCGGGCCGGTCGCGATACGGGCCGGTCTGCCCGTAGCCGGACAGGCGCACCATCACGAGGCCCGGATTGCCGGCCGACAGCACGTCGTAGCCGAGCCCGAGCTTCTCGAGCAGGCCCGGGCGGAAGTTCTCGATCACGATGTCCGCCTCGCGCGCGAGCTGGCACGCGATCGCCTTGCCGGCGTCCGACTTCAGATTGAGCGTGACCGATTTCTTGTTGCGCGCCTGGACCGACCACCACAGCGACGTGCCGCCGGCTTCCGGATGGAGCTTGCGCCACTTGCGCAGCGGGTCGCCGCCTTGCGGATCCTCGATCTTGATGACTTCCGCACCGAATTCGGCGAACAGCCGCGACGCGAAGGGCCCCGCGATCAGCGTCCCGAATTCGAGCACTTTGACGCCCGCGAGCGGGCCCTGGCTGGTGCTCATGTGTCTCCCTGGCATGAGGAACGGCGCCGCCAGAACGGCGGCGGCCGAAGCGTTACATCGTGCGGCGGTCGAGCATCGCGCGCGCGATCGTGCCCGCGTCGACGTATTCCAGCTCCCCGCCGACCGGCACGCCACGCGCGAGACGCGTCACCGCGAGCCCGCGCGCCTTCAGCGTCTGGCCGAGATAGTGCGCGGTGGCCTCGCCTTCATTGGTGAAGTTAGTCGCGAGCACGACTTCCTTGACGATGCCGTCGGACGCGCGCCGCACCAGCCGGTCGAAGTGGATTTCCTTCGGGCCGATGCCGTCGAGCGGGCTCAGCCGCCCCATCAGCACGAAGTACAGCCCGCGATAGGTCATCGTCTGCTCGAGCATGATCTGGTCGGCCGGCGTCTCGACGACGCACAGGAGCGTCGGGTCGCGCTCCGTGTCGCTGCAGACCTCGCAGATCTGCGCTTCCGTGAACGTGTTGCACTTCTCGCAGTGCTGCAGATGCTCGGTCGCAAACAGCAGCGAGCGGCCGAGCCGCTCCGCCCCCTCCCGATCGTGCTGCATCAGGTGGTACGCCATGCGCTGCGCGGATTTCGGCCCGACCCCGGGCAGCACGCGCAGCGCTTCGACGAGCGCGGACAAGGCAGACGGCTGTTTCATACGTCGACAGGCAAGAGAACGGACGCGCCGCTCAGAACGGCAGCTTGAAGCCCGGCGGCAGCGGCAGGCCTGCCGTCATGCCGCTCATCTTTTCCTGCGACGTCGCTTCGGCCTTGCGCACGGCGTCGTTCACCGCAGCCGCGACGAGATCCTCGAGCATGTCCTTGTCGTCCGCGAGCAGGCTCGGGTCGATCGACACGCGGCGCACCTCGTTGCGGCAGGTCATCGTCACCTTGACGAGGCCCGCGCCCGACTGGCCCTCGACCTCGATCAGCGCAAGCTGCTCCTGCATCTTCTTCATGTTTTCCTGCATTTGCTGCGCTTGCTTCATCAGTCCGGCGATGTTGCCTTTCAACATGGGAATACTCCTTCTTGATCGTGTGAAAACCGGCACGCGGCGCGTGCCGGCCAATGTGTACGGGCGTGATTGTGCCTGTCGCTGCGCGGTTCGTTCAATGCAGCGTCGGCGGCACGCCGCTCGCCGGCGCGGCGGCATCGGCGAGCGGCCGCACCGAGCCGTCGACGATGCGCGCGCCGAATTCGCGCACGAGCTGCTGGACGAACGGATCCGTGTGAATCTCCTGCTCCGCCTCGCGCTGGCGCGCCGCACGCGCAGCCGCATCGAGCGCCGCCGCGGTGCGCCGCGCAGGCCCGACCTCGACGGCGACGTCGACCGGCTTGCCGAGCGCATCCGCGAGCGCGGCCTTCAGTTTCGCGACCTGTGCCGCGTCCGCGTACTGCGGCACGGGCACGGACAACTTGAGCGTCGTCGCGTCGACGGCCGTCAGCTCGCTGTTGAAGGCGAGCTGGTACGCGACGCCCTTCAACGGCAGCCGCGCGGCCAACGCGGGCCACTCGCCGTCAAAGCCGATCGGGTCGAGCGCAATGGCGGGCGGCAGCGGACGCGCGTCGAGCGGCGCGGACGGCCTGGCCTCCGCCGGCTTCGGCGCGACACGCACGTCGTCGGGCCCGCTGTCGAAGACCGGCGCGAAGCCGTCATCGGGTGGCCCGCCGAACATCTCGTCCGCGCTGAGCGGCACGTACTCGTCCGGCGGAATGTCTTCCCACGGCGGCGGCGCCTGACGCGTGTCGGGCTGCGGCGCGCGGGCGGCGGCACGTGGCGTCGGCACCGGCACCGCGGGACGCGGCGCGGCCGGTTTCGCCGCGGCCGGCGCGGCAGCCAGCTGCCCGGCCGCGGCCGGGCGCGAGCGATCGGTCGACACGCGCATGCCGGCATTGCGCAGCACGTCGAGCGCCGCGGCTGCGCCGCCGGCGCGTGACGCCGAACGCGCGGCGGGTTCCGCCGGCGCGACGCGTGGCGCGGATTCGGCCGGTGCGGCGATTGCCGTATCGGCGCGGGATTCGGATTCGGCCGGCGATGCGGGCGGGTCGTTCTTCGCGACGGCGGCGCTGGACGCTGCCACGGGTGCGTCGACCGCCGCGGACGGCCGGGCCGGCGCAGTTGCCGCGGAAGCGGGAACGGCCGTCACCGAGGAAGCGGCAGGCGACTCGCCGGCGGCGCGGTCGTCAGGTTGCGCAGGCGCGTCGGCAGCCGGTCGTGCGACCGGCGCAGCAGGCACCGCGGCAGCAGCCGGTTGGCGCATGACGTCGGCGGGCGCTGCCGCCGGCTTCGCGGCAGCCGCCGACACGGCCGCGCGCGGTCCCGGCACGGCGCGCGGCGCGGACGGCTGGCCGACCGGCGCGCTGCCGGTGCTCGCGGCGGGCTCGAACGCGAGCATCCGCAGCAGCGTCATCGTGAATCCGGCGTACTCATCGGGCGCGAGGCCCAGTTCGGCGCGTCCGACCGTCGCGATCTGATAGAACAGTTGCACCTGCTCCGGGCTCAGCGTGTCCGCGAAGCGTCGCAGGTCGGCCGCCTCCGGCCATTCGTCGAGCACCGAGCCCGGCGCGAACTGCGCCCATGCGATCCGGTGCAGCAGGCTCGCGAGATCCTGCAGCGCGGTTGAAAACGACAGGCTGCGCAGCGACATCTCGTCGGCGATCGCCAGGATGTCCGGGCCGCCGCCGGCCGCGAGCGCGTCGAGCAGACGCACCATGTAGGTTTGGTCGAGCGCGCCGAGCATGCCCGACACGGCCGACTCCGTCACTTCGTTCGCCGAATAGGCGATCGCCTGGTCGGTCAGCGACAGCGCATCGCGCATGCTGCCCTGCGCCGCGCGCGCGAGCAGGCGCAGCGCCTGCGGCTCGAACACGATCTGCTCTTCGCCGAGAATGCGCTCGAGGTGCGACACGATGTGCCCGGCAGGCATCTGCTTCAGGTTGAACTGCAGGCAGCGCGACAGCACCGTGACCGGGATCTTCTGCGGGTCGGTCGTCGCGAGGATGAACTTGACGTGCGGCGGCGGCTCCTCGAGCGTCTTCAGCATCGCGTTGAACGCGTGGTTCGTCAGCATGTGCACTTCGTCGATCATGTAGACCTTGAAGCGCGCATCGACGGGCGCGTACACCGCGCGCTCGAGCAGCGCGGCCATTTCGTCGACGCCGCGGTTGCTCGCGGCATCCATCTCGACGTAATCGACGAAGCGGCCTTCGTCGATCTCGCGGCACGCGCGGCATACACCGCACGGCTGCGACGTCACGCCGGTTTCACAGTTGAGCGCCTTCGCGAAGATTCGCGACAGCGTCGTCTTGCCGACGCCGCGGGTGCCGGTAAACAGATAGGCGTGATGCAAACGCCCGCCGTCGAGCGCGTGCGTGAGCGCCCTGACGACGTGCTCCTGGCCGACGAGCGAAGCGAAATCCTTCGGACGCCACTTGCGTGCGAGAACTTGATAGGTCATCGGGAAATTGTATCAGTAACGCTGCGTCGCGCCGACACGCGAAACGGTACGGAAGACGGGCACAGTGCAGGTCGAACGGAGTGTGATGCAGAAATAAAAAACGCCCGGCGAACGGGGCGAGAAGGAAGGTGACGAGCCCAACCCTCGGCACTGGCGGAAAACGATTGTGGCTGCTTCGTTCCCGACCTGACCAGGTTCACCGCCCCACCATGCGAGGAGGCCCGTCACGTCGCATTCTAACACCGCTTGCGGCCGAATGCGAACGTTTATGCACACGAATGTGCAAACGAACGCGCATGCGATTGCCGCCGCGGCCGCCCTCTTGTATTTTTCGTGCCGGCCTCCATTTGCATGGCGCAACAGTCGTCGGCGCCATCGTGCCCCTACTCGCGAAGCGGCTACTATCGCCGTCAACAGCGGATAGCAATTTAGGCTAATATGACGCCCGAATGACCCGCGAGCCGCGGTACGCAGCGCTTACGCCCTTCTTTTCCGGAGAGCGGAGCTACCTGCCGCAGCGGCCGGCAGCCCGCCGGGCGGCCGGCGCGCCGACAGGCGCCATGCAGGCAGTCCCCGAACCGAAAGAGGTATTGACCAAATGAGCGAACAGATCAAACACATCAGCGACGCATCGTTCGAACAGGACGTCGTCAAATCCGACAAGCCGGTGCTCGTCGATTTCTGGGCCGAATGGTGCGGCCCGTGCAAGATGATTGCCCCGATCCTCGACGAAGTCGCGAAGGATTACGGCGACAAGCTGCAGATCGCAAAGATCAACGTCGACGACAACCAGGCGACGCCCGCGAAGTTCGGCGTGCGCGGTATTCCGACGCTGATCCTCTTCAAGAACGGCGCAGCAGCCGCGCAAAAAGTCGGCGCGCTGTCGAAGTCGCAGCTGACCGCGTTCCTGGACAGCCACCTGTAATACCCGCGGGTTCGCGGACGTGTTGTCAACCGGCAACACGTCCGCCGCAAAGCCGCCGATCGGCCGCTCAAGCGCGAATCGGCCTATGCTAGAATTAAAAAACGTCTACAAGACGCATTTAAGTCTCTGAGCGCTTCCGCTCGCCCTCCTCCCATTTTTCTTTCGTCGCTTCTCTTCCCTGGCGGGATCCCCGTATGCATTTATCCGAGCTCAAGTCTCTGCACGTGTCCGAATTGATCGAAATGGCCAATGGCCTGGAGATCGAAAACGCGAACCGCCTGCGCAAGCAGGAGCTGATGTTCGCCATTCTCAAAAAGCGCGCCAAGACGGGAGAGACGATCTTCGGCGACGGTACGCTCGAAGTGCTGCCGGACGGCTTCGGCTTCCTGCGCTCGCCGGAAATGTCGTACCTCGCGAGCACCGACGACATCTATATCAGCCCGTCGCAGATCCGCCGCTTCAACCTGCACACCGGCGACACGATCGAAGGTGAAGTCCGTACGCCGAAGGACGGCGAGCGCTACTTCGCGCTGGTGAAGGTCGACAAAGTCAACGGGCAGCCGCCCGAGGCCTCGAAACACAAGATCATGTTCGAGAACCTCACGCCGCTGCACCCGAACAAGCCGCTCTCCCTCGAGCGCGAGATGCGCGGCGAGGAAAACGTCACGGGCCGCATCATCGACATGATCGCGCCGATCGGCAAGGGCCAGCGCGGCCTGCTCGTCGCGTCGCCGAAGTCGGGCAAGACCGTGATGCTCCAGCACATCGCGCACGCGATCAAGCAGAACCACCCGGACGTGATCCTGTTCGTGCTGCTGATCGACGAGCGTCCTGAAGAAGTGACCGAAATGCAGCGTTCGGTCGCGGGCGAAGTGATCGCGTCGACGTTCGACGAACCGGCCACGCGTCACGTTCAGGTCGCCGAAATGGTGATCGAGAAGGCCAAGCGCCTCGTCGAAATGAAGCACGACGTCGTGATCCTGCTCGACTCGATCACGCGTCTCGCGCGTGCGTACAACACCGTGATTCCGGCATCGGGCAAGGTGCTGACGGGCGGTGTCGACGCCAACGCGCTGCAGCGTCCGAAGCGCTTCTTCGGCGCGGCGCGCAACATCGAGGAAGGCGGCTCGCTGACGATCATCGGCACCGCGCTGATCGAAACCGGCAGCCGCATGGACGACGTGATCTACGAAGAGTTCAAGGGCACCGGCAACATGGAAGTGCACCTCGAGCGACGTCTCGCGGAAAAGCGCGTCTACCCGTCGATCAACCTGAACAAGTCGGGCACGCGCCGCGAAGAAATGCTGATCAAGCCCGAGATCCTGCAAAAGATCTGGGTGTTGCGCAAATTCATCCACGACATGGACGAAGTCGAGGCAATGGAATTCCTGCTCGACAAGATCCGCCAGACGAAGAGCAATTCCGAGTTCTTCGACCTGATGCGCCGCGGCGGCTGATCGCCCCGGCAACGGATCAGACGGCCGCCCGCGCGTTTCGCCCGGCGGCCGTTTTTTCGTGACCTGTACGCGCACGGCCACGTTGGCCTATCATCCGGCCCCATCCGAGTCACACGACCGGCCTTGCGCCTGCGCTCGCCGCCTCCTTCCATGCTTTCGAAACTGACCCGCTGGCTCGATCGGCGCCGCCGCGAGCGCGCACTGCGCAGCCACCCGATTCCCGACGCGCTGTGGCAGGACACCGTCGAGCGCCTGCCGTTCCTCGCTCACCTGTCGCCGGACGACCTCGGCCGGCTGCGCGAACTGACGAGCCTGTTTCTCGCGCAGAAATCGTTCTCGACCGCGCACGGCCTCGAGCTGACCGACGCGATGATCGTCGGCATCGGCACGCAGGCTTGCCTGCCGGTGCTGAACCTCGACCTGTCGCTGTACGACGGCTGGGTCGGCATCGTCGTGTATCCGGGCGAGTTCGTGATCCGCAAGACGGTGCAGGACGAGGACGGCGTCGTCCACGAGGTCGAGCAGGACGCGAGCGGCGAAGCCTGGGAAGGCGGGCCGGTGATCCTGTCGTGGGAAGACGCGCAGATGACCGACGGCCGCGATGCGTACAACGTCGTGATCCACGAGTTTGCGCACAAGATCGACATGATCAACGGCGCGGCCGACGGCTATCCGCCGCTGTTTCGCCGCTGGCATGCGCCGCACCTCGACGCGCAGGCGTGGGCCGACGTGTTCGAGCACGCGTACGATCACTTCTGCGCGCGCGTCGATGCCGTGCCGGATCGCGCATGGGCGCGCTTCGAGCGGGATTCGCTGATCGATCCGTATGCGGCCGACCACCCGTCGGAATTCTTCGCCGTGTGCAGCGAGGCGCTGTTCGTGCAGCCGAAAGCGTTCGAGTCCGAATTTCCGGAACTGTACCGGCTGCTCGCCCGCTATTACCGGCAGGATCCGGCCCGGACCGGCGCGCTCGACACGCCGTGAAAATTGTTCGTCAACCGTCTGATTTTCTGGCATAATCGCCGTTTTTCGACCTTAGGCAAGTGGCTCGCGCCGGGCTTGGCGTCGGTTGGATCACGCGAATCGCACGATTGGCACGGTCCGGCACGGCAAGCGGCGGGTTGGCTACCGCTCTCACCAAGGAAAGACCATGAAAGAAGGCATTCACCCGAACTACCGCGAAGTCGTCTTCCAAGACATGTCGAACGGCTTCAAGTTCGTCACGCGCTCGACGATCCAGACGCGTGAAACCATCGACCTCGACGGCGTGACCTACCCGCTCGCCAAGATCGAAGTGTCGTCGGAATCGCACTCGTTCTACACGGGTCAGCAAAAGATCATGGACACGGCAGGCCGTGTCGAGAAGTTCAAGAACAAGTTCGGCGCACGCGCCAGCGGCAAGGTCGCGAAGTAAGCTTCGCACCGTATCCGGTGGTGGTCATGCACCGGTACCGCACCAAAGGGCAGCCCAGGCTGCCCTTTTTCGTCTCTGCTCACCCGAGCGCCGCCGGCCGGCGCGCGGGTAACGGCGCCGACGCGCGACGGCCAGCGCGTCTACAATGCCGGATGCTCAAAACCGGCGTGCCGCGCGACATCGCGCGGGCCACACCCAGAACAAATCGCTCATCTGCATGAAGCCAGTCGTTCGTCTCACCGCCTCCGCCACGCGCGCGCTGCCGCGCTGGCTGCTGCTCACGCTCTGCCTCGTCTACGCGGCATTCGGCCTGTTCGGCCGCGACCCGTGGAAAAACGAGGACGCGGCAGGCTTCGGCGTGATGTGGACGATGGCCAAGGGCGGCTGGCACGACTGGCTGCTGCCGAATCTCGTCGGCAAGTTCATCACGACCGACGGGCCGCTCGGCTACTGGTTCGGGGCGCTGTGGATCCGCGCGCTCGCGCCGTGGGTCGACGCGAGCAACGCGTCGCGCCTCGACACCGGCATCCTGTTCTGCGTCGCCTGCGCGTTCGTCTGGTATGCCGCCTACCTGCTCGGCCGGCGCGCCGAAGTCCAGCCGTTCAAGTATGCGTTCGGCGGCGAGCCGGAGCCGCGCGACTACGGCCGCACGCTCGCCGACGGCGCACTGCTGATCCTGCTCGCCTGCTTCGGCCTCGCCGAGCGCGGCCACGAAACGACCCCGCAGCTCGCGCAGTTCGCGCTGATCGCCATGCTCGTCTACGGCATCGTGCGCGGCATCGACAAGCCGACCCAGGGCGCGCTGTGGTGGGGCCTCGCGATCGGCCTCGTCGGGCTGTCCGGCAACCCGGTGCTCGTCGTCGCGCTCGTCGTCGGCACGGCCGCGCTGTGGCTCGTCACGCCCGGCACGCTCAATCTGCGCGTGCTGGCGATCGGCGTGCCGCTCGCCGCCGCGATCATCGCACTGTGGGTGCTCGCCGCGCTCGCCGTGGCGCCGGACGACGCCGCGTGGTTCTTCGACCAGTGGGTGCACGGCAGCCTGATGCGCTTCTCGGGCCCGCCGACCGCCGTGCTCGCGTATGCGGCAAAGAACCTGCCGATCTTCACGTGGCCGGCCTGGCCGCTCGCGATCTGGGCCTGGTGGAGCTGGGCCGGCCTGCGCCGGCGCGCGCACATCGCGATTCCGCTGTCGGTCGTCGTGCCGCTCGTCGCGCTCGTGATCCTGCAGAGCCAGCAATCGAACCGCATGTACATGCTGCTGCTGCCGCCGCTCGCGGTACTCGCGACGTTCGCGCTGCCGACGCTCAAGCGCGGCGCGATCAACGCGATCGACTGGTTCGCGGTGTTGAGCTTCACGATCCTCGGCAGCTTCGTGTGGCTCGTCTGGCTCGCGTCGCTCACCGGCTTCCCGCATCCGCTCGCGCGCAACCTCGGCCGGCTCCTGCCTGGCTACGAGCCGCACTTCAATGTGCTGTCGTTCGCCTGCGCGATCACGGTGACCGTCTGCTGGTTCCTGCTGGCGCGCTGGCGCGTGTCGCGCCAGCCGAAGGTGCTGTGGCGCAGCGTCGTGCTGTCCGGCGCGGGCACCACGCTGATGTGGGTGCTGCTGATGACGCTGTGGCTGCCGATCGTCAACTACGGTCGGACCTATCGCGACGTCGCGCAGCAGATCGCCACCCACCTGCCGTCCGATTACGAATGCATTTCGCCGGTGCGGCTCGGCAACGCGCAGATCGCGACGTTCGCGTATTTCGGCAACATGCGCTTCGACTTCTCCGGCGACTGCGACGTGATCCTGCGCCAGGATCGCGCCGATTTCGGCGAGCCCAGCTCGATGTCGCAATATGTGTGGCGACTCGTCTGGGAAGGCCGGCGCGTCGCCGACCGCGACGAGCGGTTCCGCCTGTACGAGCGCATCGAGCGGCCGAAGACGCCGGTCAAGCGCCGGCCGCCGCGCCGCCAGGCAGACGATTGACGATGCTGGCCGATATCCGCCGGATCATCGGCCTCGCGTGGCCGGTGCTGGTCGGCCAGCTCGCGATCGTCGCATTCGGCGTGATCGACACGACGATGGTCGGCCGCGTGTCCGCCATCGATCTCGCCGCGCTCGGGCTCGGCGCATCGATCTACGTGTCGGTCTTCATCGGCCTGACGGGCATCCTGTCCGCGCTGCAGCCGATCACCGGCCAGCTGTACGGTGCGCGGCGCTACGCGGAAATCGGCGAGGAAGTGCGCCAGGCCCTGTGGCTCGCCGTGATGCTCGCGGTGCCCGGCTTCCTGCTGCTGCATTTCCCCGAACCGCTGCTGCGGCTCGCGCACGCGCCCGCCGCGCTGCACGAGCGCACCGTCGCCTACCTGCGCATCCTGTCGTTCGGGCTGCCGGCGAGCCTCGTGTTCCGCATCTACAACGCGCTCACCAATGCCGCCGGCAGGCCGCGCCTCGCGATGATGCTGCAGGTCGGCGCGCTCGCGCTGAAGTTTCCGCTGAATTTCTGGTTCGTTTTCGGCGGCCTCGGGCTGCCGGCGCTCGGCGGCCCCGGCTGCGCGCTCGCCAGCACGCTGATCAACTGGGCGCTCGCGCTGACCGGCTTCACGCTGCTCGCCAAGCTCGACGTGTTCGCGCCGCTCGCGATCTTCTCGCGCTTCTGCTGGCCCGCGTGGGCGCGCCTGAAGGCGATCCTCAGGCTCGGCGTGCCGATGGGCCTGTCGTACCTGATCGAGGTCACCTCCTTCACCTGCATGGCGCTCTTCATCGCGCAGTTCGGCACGACGACGCTCGCCGGGCACCAGATCGCCGCCAACATCAGTGCCGTGCTGTACATGACGCCGCTGTCGATCGGCGTGGCCACGTCGACGCTCGTCGCGCGCGCGCTCGGCGCCGGGCATCCCGACGAGGCCCGCTTGCTCGGCCGGCACGGCATGATGCTCGCCGGCGGCGTCGCCCTGCTCTACGGCGCGATCGTGTTCGCGCTGCGCCCGCTGATCGTCGGCGCCTACACGCCGAACCCGGCGGTCGCCGCGGCCGCGCTGCCGCTCATCGCGATCGTCACCTGCTACCACTTCTTCGACGCGCTGCAGGTTACGTCCGCGTTCGTGCTGCGCGCATACAAGGTCGCGGTCGTGCCGACCGTCATCTACGCGGTCGCGCTGTGGGGCATCGGGCTCAGCGGCGGCTACCTGCTCGGCTTCGACGTCGGCGGCCACTCGCCCGCCTGGCTGACCGGCGCGCGCGGCTTCTGGTTCGCGAACACGATCAGCCTGATGCTCGCGGGCGCCGGGCTCACGCTCTACCTGCGCCGCGTGAGCCGCGCCTCGGGCGCGCCCGCGCTCGCGCCCGAGGCGGCCTGAGGTTGCCCTCGGGCGGCGTGAATCTTCTCGTGCGCCGCCTGCACGCCTTCGAGCCGCTTGTACTTGACGAGATCCTCGACGAGCTGCCGCGTGACCAGCGCGCTGTCCGCGAACAGCTTGCCGAGATGCGGCTTCAGCGTATTGCGGCTGTTACCGGCGACGAAGCCGTCGATAAAGTTGCGATCGATCTCGGCGCCGAGGCCCGCGCTTGCGATCAGCGTCTGCGACGCGACGCGCGCCGGCGCATCGCGAAGCACCGGATCGTCGCGCCGCATCGCGCGTGGCGTCCGGCGCCGTTCACGCGGCGTGCGCGGCCGGCTGCGCATCGCGCTGCCGGAACACTTCGTGCGCCGCGAACAACGCGTTCAACGCGGCCGGAAAACCCGCGTAGACGGCCATCTGCATGAACACCTCGACGATCTCGTCGCGCGTGCAGCCGACGTTCAGCGCCGCCTCGATGTGCACCTTCAGCTGCGGCTGCGCATTGCCGAGCGCCGCGAGCGCGGAGATCGTCGCAATCTCGCGGGCCTTCAGGTCGAGCTGCGGCCGGCTGTAGACGTCGCCGAACGCGAACTCGATCAGCAGCCGGCCGAACTCCGGTGCGATCGGCTCGAGCGCCGCGATCACGCGTTCGCCTGCAGCGCCGTCGATTTCCTTCAGTTTGTTCCAGCCGCGCGTGTAGCGGTCTTCAGCGAGTCGTTCCATTGCGTTTGTCCTGATCCTGATCCGGTTGAGGGGATGTCGACTGTCGCCCCGCTTCGCGCTCCGCCGTCTCGTAATAGGCGATCTTCTCGCCGATCGCATCGAGGCTCGCCTGCAGCTCCGCGATATGCGCGCGCACCGCGTCGCGGTGCGCGACGAGCAGTTCGCGCCGCGCGCCGAGCGTCGGCTCGCCTTGCGCCCGCAGTGCCGCGAACTGCTGCATCTGCGCGATCGGCATGCCGGTCGCCTTCAGGCGCATCACGAAACGCAGCCAGTCGAGGTCGGCCGGCGCATAGAGCCGGTGTCCGGCCTGTGTGCGCACGATCGCGCGCAGCAGGCCCGCCTGTTCGTAGTAGCGCAACGTATGCGTCGACACGCCCATCAGTTCGGCGACCTGGCCGATCGTCAGTGCGCCGGCGGCGGAAGATTTCGATTCGGGTGACATGACATGCTCGAGGTTAGGACTTAGAGTTCACTCTAAGTCAAGGGCCTCGTGCTGACCAGCGCAAACCTGGCGAGGATTCCGTCAAATATCGTCAAAACCGCCGTCCGGCGGGGCCTGCGCCCTTTACAGCAGTGCACGCGTTCAGCAAGATGCCGACAGCCTGTCTTAAAAAGGGCACGCATTTGTCCTATGCTTAACGGCGACGCCCGGCCTCGCACCGCCCGCCGTCCGTTGCAACCGCCATTCATCCGCCAGAACCAGGGAGCCTTTGCCATGCTGAAGAAGCTGCTGATGCTGTTCGTCGCGCTGTCGCTGTCGCTGACCGCGGCCTTCGCCGCGGCCGTCGAGGTCAACACGGCCGACCAGGCCGCGCTCGAAGCCGTCAAGGGTCTCGGGCCCGTGAAGTCGAAGGCGATCATCGACGAACGCACGAAGAACGGCCCGTTCAAGGATGCCGACGATCTCGCGAACCGCGTGAAGGGGCTGGGCACGAAGTCGGTCGCGCACCTCGAGGAAAGCGGCCTGACGATCGGCGGCTCGTCGACCCCGCCGAAGGGTGTGAAGGCATCGAAGCCCGCCGCGACGACGGGCGCGGCAACCCCGGCGACGAAGCCGGCCACGACGGCGACGGCGACGGCACCGACCACGACCACCGCAACGACCACCGCGCCGGCCACGACGACGGCACCGGCCGCCAGCGCACCGGACGCGGTGTCGAAGCCGGCCAAGACCAAGCACGCGTCGAAGAAGGACAAGGCCGCCGCAGCGGCCGCCGGCGCATCGGCGCCGGCCACGGCCGCGAGCGCGAGCGCGCCGGTCGATGCGTCGTCCGCGAAAGCGGCGAAGGGTTCGAAGAAGAAGAGCAAGAAGGACAAGGCAGCCTCCGCCGCCGCGGCGTCGGGGGCCTGAGGTGCGCCGCGCGCGCTGCGCGCGGCATCGTCAAACGGGCGCCGCCGACGCGGCGCCGCTTCAATGAAGGTGAAGAATCATGGGTCTACTCAATATCGTCGGCGGTCTGATCGGCGGCCAGGCCGGCGGCAACTCGCAAAGCGCGCTGCTGTCAGCGGCGCTCGAACTCATCAACAACCAGCCGGGCGGCCTGAACGGCCTGATCGACAAGTTCAAGGCCGGCGGCGCCGGCGACATCATCGGTTCGTGGGTCGGCACCGGCGAGAACCAGCCGATCTCGCCCGACACGCTGCAGAACGTGCTCGGCTCCGACGCGGTCGGCGCGCTGGCGAGCAAGGTCGGCATCGACCCGGGCCAGGTCTCGGGCATCCTCGCGCAAGTGCTGCCGCACGTGGTCAACGGCGCGACGCCGAACGGCGAAGTGCCGGCAGGCGGCCAGCTCGACACGTCGAACGTGCTCGGCACGCTGACGCAGCTCGCCGGCATGTTTGGCGGCAACAAGCAGGGCTGAGCCCGGCGCGCGCGTTGCGCGCCAGATAAAAAAACACCCCGCCTCTCGGCGGGGTGTTTGCATTTGGCGGCCCGGCATCTTGCCCCGGGCGCCTCGCGCGCTCAGTGGACGACGCGGTCGAACACGAACTTGCCGTCCTGGACGTCGACCGGAATCACGTCCTTCGGACCGAAACGGCCCGCGAGAATCAGCTTCGCGACCGGGTTCTCGATCTCCTGCTGGATCGCGCGCTTCAACGGCCGCGCGCCGAACAGCGGATCGTAGCCGACCTTGCCGACCTGCTCGAGCGCCGCTTCCGATACCTCGAGCGCCATGTCGAGCTTCGCGAGCCGGTCGTGCAGGCGCGCGAGCTGGATCTTCGCGATCGACTGGATGTTGCTGCGGTCGAGCGCGTGGAACACGACGACGTCGTCGATCCGGTTCAGGAACTCGGGGCGGAAATGCTGCTTCACCTCGAGCCACACCGCGTCCTTGATCTCGTCCTGCGGCGCGCCCGTCATCGCCTGGATCACCTGCGAGCCGAGGTTCGACGTCATCACGATCACCGTGTTCTTGAAGTCGACCGTGCGGCCCTGCCCGTCCGTCATGCGGCCGTCGTCGAGCACCTGCAGCAGCACGTTGAACACGTCCGGATGCGCCTTCTCGATCTCGTCGAGCAGGATCACGCTGTACGGCTTGCGGCGCACGGCTTCCGTCAGGTAGCCGCCCTCCTCGTAGCCGACATAGCCCGGCGGCGCGCCGATCAGCCGCGCGACGCTGTGCTTCTCCATGAACTCGCTCATGTCGATGCGGATCAGGTGCTCCTCCGAGTCGAACAGGAACGCCGCGAGCGCCTTGCACAGCTCGGTCTTGCCGACGCCCGTCGGGCCGAGGAACAGGAACGAGCCGTACGGACGGTTCGGATCGGCGAGGCCCGCGCGCGAACGGCGGATCGCGTCGGCGACCGCGTCGATCGCCTCGTTCTGGCCGACCACGCGCTCGTGCAGCTTCTCCTCGATGTGCAGCAGCTTTTCACGCTCGCCCTGCATCATCCGCGACACCGGGATGCCGGTCGCGCGCGACACGACTTCCGCGATTTCCTCGGCGCCCACCTGCGTGCGCAGCAGGCGCGGCCGGGTCGGGCTGTGCTGCTCCTTCTCCTCGGCCTGCGTGACCTGCTTGAGCTGCGCCTCGAGCTGCGGCAGCCTGCCGTACTGCAGCTCGGCGACCTTTTCGAGCTTGCCTTCGCGCTGCAGGCGCGCGATGTCGGCGCGCACCCTCTCGATCTCTTCCTTCAGCTGCGCGCTGCCCTGCACCGCGGCCTTCTCGGCGGTCCAGATCTCCTCGAGGTCCGCATACTCGCGGCCGAGGCGCACGATCTCTTCCTCGATCAGCTGCAGGCGCTTCTGCGACGCTTCGTCCTGCTCCTTCTTCACGGCCTCGCGCTCGATCTTCAGCTGGATCAGCCGGCGGTCGAGCTTGTCCATCTCTTCGGGCTTCGAATCGATTTCCATCTTGATCTTCGACGCGGCCTCGTCGATCAGGTCGATCGCCTTGTCCGGCAGGAAGCGGTCCGTGATGTAGCGGTGCGACAGCTCGGCCGCGGCAACGATCGCCGGGTCGGTGATGTCGACGCCGTGGTGCAGCTCGTACTTCTCCTGCAGCCCGCGCAGGATCGCGATGGTCGCCTCGACGCTCGGCTCGTCGACCAGCACCTTCTGGAAGCGGCGCTCGAGCGCGGCGTCCTTCTCGATGTACTTGCGGTATTCGTCGAGCGTGGTCGCGCCGATGCAGTGCAGCTCGCCGCGCGACAGCGCCGGCTTCAGCATGTTGCCCGCATCCATCGCGCCTTCGGCCTTGCCCGCGCCGACCATCGTGTGGATCTCGTCGATGAAGACGATCGTCTGCCCTTCGTCCTTCGCGATGTCGTTGAGCACCGCCTTCAGGCGCTCCTCGAACTCGCCGCGATACTTCGCGCCCGCGAGCAGCGCCGCCATGTCGAGCGACAGCACGCGCTTGCCCTTCAGCGTCTCCGGCACTTCGCCGTTGACGATCCGCTGCGCGAGGCCTTCGACGATCGCGGTCTTGCCGACCCCCGGTTCGCCGATCAGCACCGGGTTGTTCTTGGTGCGGCGCTGCAGGATCTGGATCGAGCGGCGGATTTCGTCGTCGCGGCCGATCACCGGGTCGAGCTTGCCCGCGCGGGCGCGCTCGGTCAGGTCGACCGTGTACTTCTTGAGCGCCTCGCGCTGGCTTTCGGCATCCTGACTATGCACCTGCGAGCCGCCGCGCACCGCGGCGATCGCGGCTTCGAGCGCCTTGCGCGTGAGGCCGTGCTGGCGCGCGAGCCTGCCCGCGTCGCCCTTGTCGTCGGCCACCACGAGCAGGAACATCTCGCTCGCGATGAACGTGTCGTTGAGCTTCTGCGCTTCCTTGTCCGCCTGGTTCAGCAGGCCGACCAGCTCGCGGCCGATCTGGATCTCGCCGCCCGTGCCCGTCACTTGTGGCAGGCGCGAAATCGCCTCGTTCAGCGCGCCCTGCAGCGCCTGCACGTGG
Source organism: Burkholderia sp. SRS-46 (assembly GCF_004343775.1). Classification (GTDB taxonomy): domain Bacteria; phylum Pseudomonadota; class Gammaproteobacteria; order Burkholderiales; family Burkholderiaceae; genus Burkholderia. The sequence goes on from NZ_PTXL01000001.1 coordinate 1,445,268, forward strand.
ACGCCCGCTCGCGACATCAGCGAGCGTGCGGAACCGTCGTGCTGCGCGATCAGCGCCGCCAGCACGTGAACGGGTTCGATGTACTGATTGTCGCGGCCTGCCGCGAGGCTTTGCGCGTCCGAGAGCGCTTCCTGGAATTTGGTGGTGAGCTTGTCGATTCTCATGTAGAGACCTCCAATTTTCGAATAACACCAAATTGAGGATGGTTATGCGGCTTTCAAGCGAATTCCTGTTGATTCAGCGCAAAAATGTTGCGGGAGCGGCGCAACGCGCGGGCCGGCGGCCCGCGTAGCAAGGCGCGGCCGGCCAAGCCTGGCCGGCCGCGCGCGTCAGCCTTCGAGCGGTGACGGTTCGGCGGGCGACGTGTCCCGCACGAGGGTGATGGGCTGGATACCGAGCAGCGCCGCGAGGGGGGCCGCGGGCTGGGCAAGCTCGCCGAGCGTGTGCCGGTCGAGCTCTGCGAAGAACGCGTCGCGCGCCGCCGCCAGCACGCCCTTCAGGCGGCACTGCGGCTCGATGACGCAGGCCCGCGACGTTTCGTCGCCGGCAAAGCAGCCGACCAGCGCGAAGTCGTTCTCGGTCTCGCGCACGACCTGGCCGACCGTCAGGCGCGTCGACTCCGGAAACAGCCGCAGCCCGCCGTTGCGGCCGCGCACGGTGTCGACCCACCCAAGCTCGCCCAGGCGCTGCACGACCTTCATCAGGTGGTTCTTCGAGATGCCGTAGGCATCCGAGATCTCCTGGATCGTCGCAAGACCTTCACCGCGCACGGCGAGGTAAAGCATGACTCTCAGCGAGTAGTCGGTGTAGTCGGTGAGTCTCATGGGCGAAAACAGTCGTTGATGATCGTGCACGGATGATGCGCACCGTGGCGGACCGGCGGCGGGCCCCGGCGCGGGGCCCGCGGGCGGGCCCGCACGCGGCCCCGGTTGCCGGAACGGCCCGCGAGCAATAAGATGCAGAGCATTCGCACGTTTACCGAGGGGCTGGCCGACGCTATTGTGCGTCAAAATCATGCCGGCGTCCCGCCCTTCGCC
>NZ_PTXL01000022.1 GCF_004343775.1 Burkholderia sp. SRS-46
AACAGCTCGATCGCGTCGCTGTCCACGTCGACCTCGACGGGCATCAGTTCGCTGTCGACGGGGCTGAGCACGACCGACAGCACGGTGACGTCACTGTCGACGTCCGCGTCGACGGGTATTTCGTCGGCGAACAGCTCGATCGCGTCGCTGTCCACGTCGACCTCGACGGGCATCAGTTCGCTGTCGACGGGGCTGAGCACGACCGACAGCACGGTGACGTCACTGTCGACGTCCGCGTCGACGGGTATTTCGTCGG
>NZ_PTXL01000023.1 GCF_004343775.1 Burkholderia sp. SRS-46
CCCCCCCCCCCCCCCCCCCCCCCCCCCCCCCCCCCCCCCCCCCCCCCCCCCCCCCCCCCCCCCCCCCCCCCCCCCCCCCCCCCCCCCCCCCCCCCCCCCCCCCCCCCCCCCCCCCCCCCCCCCCCCCGCCCCCCCCCCCCCCCCCCCCCCCCCCCCCCCCCCCCCCCCCCCCCCCCCCCCCCCCCCCCCCCCCCCCCCCCCCCCCCCCCCCCCCCCCCCCCCCCCCCCCCCCCCCCCCCCCCCCCCCCCCCCCCC
>NZ_PTXL01000021.1 GCF_004343775.1 Burkholderia sp. SRS-46
GTGGACAGCGAAGCGATCGAGCTGTTGGCCGACGAAATACCCGTCGACGTGGACGTCGACAGTGACGCCACCGTGCTGTCGGTGGTGCTCAGCCCCGTCGACAGCGAGCTGATGCCCGTCGAGGTCGACGTGGACAGCGACGCGATCGAGCTGTTGGCCGACGAAATACCCGTCGACGTGGACGTCGACAACGACGCCACCGAGCTGTCGGTCGTGCTCAGGCCCGTCGACAACGAGCTGATGCCCGTCGAAGTCGAGGTGGACAGCGACGCGATCGAGCTGTTCGCCGACGAAATACCAGTCGACGGGGACGTCGACATCGACGCCACCGAGCTGTCGGTCGTGCTCAGGCCCGTCGACAACGAGCTGATGCCCGGCGAAGTCGAGGTGGACAGCGACGCGATCGAGCTGTTCGCCGACGAAATACCTGTCGACGTGGACGTCGACAGTGACGTCACCGTGCTGTCGGTGGTGCTCAGGCCGGTCGACAGCGAACTGATGCCCGTCGAGGTCGAGGTGGACAGCGACGCGATCGAGCTGTTCGCCGACGAAATACCCGTCGACGCGGACGTCGACAGTGACGCCACCGTGCTGTCGGTGGTGCTCAGCCCCGTCGACAGCGAACTGATGCCCGTCGAGGTCGAGGTGGACAGCGCCGCGATCG
>NZ_PTXL01000002.1 GCF_004343775.1 Burkholderia sp. SRS-46
CCGCCCAACCCCTCATCCACCACCCAATTTGCGCGATAATCGCCCATTCCCGCGCGCTCACCGCCCCACCCGACGTTTCCGCACTCATGAAAAAGGCCGAACTCGACAAGCGCGACTGGATCGCCGGTCTGGAAAAAGGCCTGATGATCCTCGAGGCGTTCGACAGCCAGCACGCGCGCATGACGCCCACCCAGGCGGCCGCCCGCACCGGCCTCACGCGCACCGCCGCGCGGCGCTATCTGCTGACGCTCGAATCGCTCGGCTACGTCTACACCGACGGCAAGCTGTACGGCCTCACGCCGCGCGTGCTGCGGGTCGGCTGGTCGTATTTCGATTCCGCGCGCCTGCCGCGCACCGTGCAGCCGTATCTGCAGCAGCTCAGCGCGACGCTCAACGAATCCGCGTACGTGAGCGTGCTCGACGAATGGGAGCTGGTGTTCATCGCGCGCAACGGCGTGTCGCGCGTGATGACGACCGGCTTCGTGCTCGGCGCGCGCGTGCCGGCGCCGCTGACGTCGCCGGGCGTCGTGCTGCTCGCGCACCTGCCCGACCGTGACGCGGTGCGCGCGTGGCTCGACGGCGCCGAGCTGGCGCCGTTCACGCCGCATACGATCACCAACAAGGCCCGCCTGCTCGAACAGATCGACCGCGCCCGCGACGACGGCTTCGCGGTGATCGAGCAGCAATTGCAGGTCGGCGTGCGCGGCATCGCGGTGCCGCTGAAGAACCGTCACGGCGAAGTCGTTGCCGCGCTCAGCACCAACATGCCGATCGGCGCGGAAACCACCGAAGCGGCCGTGCGCCGCGTGCTGCCGTCGCTGCAGGAAACCGCGCTCGCGATGCTGAACGTGCTCTGAACGTGCGCTGAGGGCCGCTCAGCCGATCCGCCACCAGCGCGGCAGCAGGTCGCGCACCTCGCGCCGCCGGTAGCGGTCGTCGATCAGATGCACGACACCCTCGTCGTGCTCGGTGCGGATCACGCGCCCCGCCGCCTGCACGACCTTCTGCAGCCCCGGATACAGGTAGATGTAGTCGTAGCCGTTGCCGAAGCGGGCCTCCATCGCGCGGCGCATCTGCTCGTTGACGTCGTTGACCTGCGGCAGCCCGAGCGTCGCAATGAACGCGCCGATCAGCCGCTCGCCCGCGAGGTCCACCCCTTCCGAGAACGCGCCGCCCAGCACCGCGAAGCCGACGCCGCGCCCGCCCGCCTCGAAGCGCGCGAGGAACGCGTCGCGCTCGGCCTCGGCCATGCCGGGCGCCTGCGCCCACACGGGCACGTCCGGATGACGTTCCTGCATCAGCGCGACCACGCGCTGCAGGTAATCGAAGCTGCTCAGGAAGCTCAGGTAGTTGCCCGGACGCGCTGCGTACTGCGCGGCGATCAGGTCGACGATCGGCGCCAGCGAGCGATCGCGGTCGCGCCAGCGCGTCGACACGTGGCTCGCGACGCGCACGGTCAGTTGCTCGGCGCGGAACGGCCCGTCGACGTCGAGCCAGCCGGTGTCCGACGGCAGCCCGAGCGTGTCCCGGTAAAAGTGGAACGGGCGCAGCGTCCCGGAGAACAGCACCGTCGCGCGGGCGGCTGCGAAGCGCGGCGCGAGGAAACCGGCCGGGACCACGTTGCGCACGCACAGCGTCGATTGCACGCGGCGCCGCCGGCCGGCGGGCACCACGCCGTCGAGCCCCGGCTGGTGAGGCATCGGCTCGCCGTGCAGCGTCGCGTCGAAGATCGACGCATCGTCGAACGCGTCCGCGAGCGCGCCGAACGCGATCGCGTCGAAATGAAAGCGCAGCAGCGCGTCGCCGTTCGCACGCGGCGCGTCGGCCAGATGCTCGCCGATCGCCGCCACCAGGTTCTGCACGGCCGACACGAGCGAACCCGGGATGTCCGGATACGCGGCATAGCGCGTCTCCTGCGCGCGGTTCAGTGCGCCCCACGCGCGGCCGAGCCGCTCGAACGGCTTGCGCAACGCGGCCGGCGCCGCATCGCGCGCGGCGGCGAACGCGAACGGATCGAGCGACGCGCTGTACATCTTGCGCGCGCGGTCGAGCAGGTTGTGCGCCTCGTCGACGAGCACGCCGATGCGCCACTGGTTCTGTTGCGCGAGCGTGTGCAGCATCGCGCTGCTGTCGTAGTAGTAGTTGTAGTCGCCGATCACCATGTCGGACCAGCGCGACAGCTCCTGCGCGAGGTAATACGGACAGATGTCGTGTGCAAGCGCCGCCGCGCGCACCGTGTCGCGGTCGAGCAGCCCGCGGCCGATCGCGGCATCCCGCGCGGCGCCGAGGCGGTCGTAGAAGCCCCGCGCGAGCGGACACGATTCGCCGTGGCACGCGTTGTCCGGGTGCTCGCACGCCTTGTCGCGCGCCACGAGTTCCAGCACCCGCAGCGGCAGCGCCGGCGTGCCGGCGCCGAGCGTCGTCACCGCATCGAGCGCGAGCGCGCGGCCCGGCGTCTTCGCGGTCAGGAAAAACACCCGGTCGAGCTGATCCTCGCCGCACGCCTTCAGCAGCGGGAACACGGTGCCGAGCGTCTTGCCGATGCCGGTCGGCGCCTGTGCCATCAGGCAGCGTTCGTCGCGCGCGGCGCGATAGGCGGCGACCGCCAGCTCGCGCTGGCCGCTGCGGAACCGCGCATGCGGAAACTGCAGCGCGCGCAGCGCCGCGTCGCGCGCGGCCCGGTGCGCGGTTTCGCGTTCGGCCCAGCCGACGAAGCACGCGCACTGCTCGGCGAAGAACGCCGCGAGCGCGTCCGCGCCCAGCGTCTCGCTCAGCACGGTCTCGCGCTCGGACACGATGTCGAAATACACGAGCGCGACCGCGATCTCCGCGAGCCCGCGCGACGCGCACAGCAGATGCGCGTACACCTTCGCCTGTGCCCAATGCAGCGCGCGATGGTTGTCCGGCATCGCATCGAGGCTGCCGCGGTAGGTCTTGATTTCCTCCAGCCGGTTCGACACGGGGTCGTAGCCGTCCGCGCGGCCGCGCACGGTCAGCGTGCCCCACGTGCCCGTCAGTGGAATCTCGGTTTCATAGCGCGCGCCGCGGCGCGACGTCACCGCGCCGTGCCCGGCGATGCCTTCGAGCGCGGTCGGCGCGGGCGTGAAGCGCAGGTCGAGATCGCCGCGCCGCGCGGTGAACTCGCACATCGCCCGCACCGCGACGATGTAGCTCATGCGGACTGCCCCGCCGCCTCGGCAGGCGCGACGGCGTCGCCCGCCCACTCGACGTCCACCACGCGCACCGGCATCCCGTGCGCGACGCAGTAGCCGAGCCAGCGCGTCTGGTTGTCCTGCAGGCGATCGCCGGGCCCCTTCACCTCGATCATTTCGTAGCGCCGCGTGTCCGGCCAGAAGCGGACCAGATCGGGGAACCCGGAGCGGTTGCTGCGGATGTCGGCGAGCAGGCGCGTGAACCAGAGCCGCAGATGCGCGGGCGGCAGGCACGCGAGCGCCTCGTCGAGCAGCGCCGGGCTCAGCACGCCCCAGAACACGAACGGCGACTGCAGGCCCATCTTCGTCGCGAAGTGGCGGCGGATCGTCTCCTGGTACGCGCCGGAATCGAGCTGCGCGAAGCACGCGGCAAACGCGTCCGCGCGGCGCGCGGCGAAATCGGGCGCATGCAGGTCGGCCGGCCCGCGCTGGAACGGATGGAAGAACGCGCCCGGCACCGCGGCAAACACGGGCTCCCAGCACAACAGCCCGAACAGCGAGTTGATCAGCGTGTTCTCGACGTAATGGACCGGCGCTTCCGGCTGCGCGAGATGGTCGCGCACCGCGTATTCGACGCTCACGAACGCGTCCGGGCGCGCCAGCACCAGCGTGTCGCGCGGCACGTCCGGCGCGGCGGCCGCGCGTTCCGCCACACGGCCGAGACGCCGCTGCAGGCGCGGCAGCATCCGTTCGACCCGCTGGCGCTCCTCGTCGCTTTCGAACCCGGTGCGCGCGTCGAGGGCGAGCGCGAGCGCGTCGTCGTCGCGCCCGCAGCGCTCGAGCACGCGAATCCGCCGGTGGCGGCTGCCGGGCCACGCGCTGCGCGCATACGCGTCGAGCGCCAGCGGCCACGCGCTGCGCCGCTCGCCGGCCTGGCCCACCGCGAACAGCAGCTTCGCGCGGCGCGTCTCGAGCCACGGCTGCCCACAGGCGACCGAGCCGATCACGTCGACGAGCGGGTCGAGCGGCGTATCGTCGGGCCACGCGCCGAGCGCGTCGCGGCAGGCGTGCAGCGCGAGATACGCGTCGACGTCACCGCGCCGCTGGAACGCGCGCGACGATGGCGCGAACGGCACGCTTTCATACTGGAACACGCCGAGATCGGCGAGCACGAACTCGCTCCAGTCCTGGTAAAGATTGCCGAAGAACATCAGCCGCAGCCGGTCGCACAGCGCGCCGACCGTCACGCGCAGCACGCGATCGTCGGTCGCCGGATGCCACGCATCGAACGCCTGCGCCGCGTCGTGCGCGGGCCGCAGCCGGTCGAGCCAGTCGGCCTTGCGCTCGCCCGCATGCGCGGCGAGCGCCGGAAACATCCGCAGCAGTTCGGCCTTGGTGGACAGCGCGAACACGTCGTCGAGCGTCAGTGCCGGCGCCGGATCGACCCAGCCCAGCGCGACGAGCGGCGCGGCGGCCGCGAGCGGGCAGCCGATCTCGTCGTAGGCGAGCTTGCCGGCACGGAAATCGGGCCCGTTGCGCATCAGCATCCGCACGAGCAGCGCGCGCGACGCCTGCGGCAACGTTGCAAAAGCGTGCAGGAAGGCGCGTTCGCCGTCGTCGAACACGTCGTCGTAGCGCTCGCCGAGCCAGGCGAGCGCGCGCTCGAAATTGGTCAGGTAGTAGAACGCCCGGGGCGTCGGCGAGGTAGGTGTCACGGAGATCGGTCACTGTACATTTGTACAGGTGCGAATCATAGCAAATGTGAAACCAGCGGCGGGTGCGCGAGCAAACCGCCCCGCCGTCAAAACTGGTAATTCACCGAGAAATCGAACACCCCGTTCGTCGACTGCTGCGTGACCGGGCTGCGCGCCGCGCGCCCGACGAGCTGCTCGATCGCGCCGTCCATCGTCACGAACCAGTGCTTGTTCACGAACCAGACCATCGTGACGCCCGCGCCGACCGACTTGAGCCCGGCGCCCGACGAATAGCGCGGCAGCCCGGAGCGCGCGGCCGCGCCGTCGCTGACGCCGAACCAGCTGTTCATGTAGCGCGCATCGGCGAACGACACGGTCGGCCCGGCGAACCAGAAGAACTGTTCGTTGCTGCCGGGCAAAGGCATGTACGCGGACAGGTCGCCGACCCAGCCGTTCGAGCCGCCGAGGCTGCGCCGCACGTCCGCGCGCAGCACGAGCGGAAACGCCTTCGAGATCACGTAGTCGGCCGACAGCTTCATCACCGGCGCCGGATTGATGTTGTCGAAGCCGTTCAGGTGGCCGAGATCGTCCGACGCGCGGCGCCCGAGGTCGTAGCCCACCGACAGGCTGACGCGCCAGTTCGGGCCGCGCAGCACGTTCGCGCCGATGCCCTCGCCGGTCGACAGGAAGAACAGGTCGCGATAGCGCACGTCGACGTTCGGCCCGCCGAGCAGGTGATAGCGATCGGAACCCGCGTAGCGCGGCTGCAGCGCCATCCCCGCGCCGACGCTCACCTGCCAGGTCGGCTGGTTCGGTTCGAACACCTTCATCAGCGGCACGCCCGCCGAATACTGCCATTCGCCGAGCGGCGACGGTGTCTGGGCATAAGCGGCCGGCGACGTGGCCGCCGCGAGCGCGGCGACCATCGACGCGCCGGACAGGAACCGGCATGTGCCGGACGACAGCAACGGGCGAGCGATGGCCATAGGCAGGTATCCGTCGGTTGCGCGAAAACCAGGGGAACGCCGCACATCGCATGCCGTACCGGCGAACCGCGAGCGGTACGAATGCAGCGTGCGCTGAATTAACGGACATCCTACGCGACGCGCGCGTGCACGCCTAGCGCCCGCCGCATGCATGCGCCGCGGCCACCATGCCGAACGCGTTCGCGCCATCCATGTCGATCGCGGCGGCAGGCGCGCGCGTCGTAACGTAAACTTTCTCTGGATGCCTTCATCGCGATCCGCGTTCGCCCGCGCCGGGAACGCGGCTTGCTGATACGCGCGCATCCGACCGAAGGAGGTTCGACCATGACCGTCCACGCTACCGGCAGCCGCGCCACGCCCGCATCGGCCGCGCGCCCGTCCCGCCTGTTTGCGTCGCAGCGCAAGCCGCCGTCCGACAAGACGGAGGAACGCATCGACGAAGGGCTGGAAGAAACGTTTCCCGCCAGCGATCCGCCCGCGATCGGCGGCGCCTCCCGCATCGATCCGGCGAAGCCGTCCGGCCAGCGCGACAAGCACCCGCCGGCCACCCCGTCGAAGCCGCGCGATCGACGCTAGCGCGACGGCGGCCGGCCGTCGACGCGACATCGAGAAAGGATGCGAAAGGAAGCAGCCGGCATGAGGGTGTCGCCCGCCGGCCGACTGTCGTTCGTTGTTCGTTGCACGATGTGCGTCCGGACGGGAACGCGCCGGCGCGCCGCGGAGATCGCGCCCGTCGGCGCCGCGCATGGCGCGGCCGGCGGAACGCGATCGCTGCCGGCCGCGTCAGGCGACCTTGAACTGCCCGACCGTCGCCGCGAGCGCGTGCGCCTGCGTCTGCAGCGCCGACGCCGCGGCCGTCGACTGTTCGACCAGCGCCGCGTTCTGCTGCACCATCTCGTCGAGCTGCGTGACCGCGCGGTTCACTTCCTGGATCCCGCGGGTCTGCTCGTTCGCCGCGTGCGTGATCTCGGAGATGATCGTCGTCACGTTCGCGACGTTCGTGACGATCTCGCTCATCGTCTCGCCGGCCTGGCGCACCTGCCCGGAGCCCGCTTCGACGCTCGCGACCGTCGATTCGACCAGCACCTTCACCTCGCGCGCGGCCTGCGCGCTGCGCTGCGCGAGGCTGCGCACTTCCTGCGCGACCACCGCGAAGCCGCGGCCCTGCTCGCCCGCGCGCGCCGCCTCGACGGCCGCGTTCAGCGCGAGGATGTTGGTCTGGAATGCGATGCCGTCGATCACGCCGATGATGTCGCCGATCCGGCCCGACGCTTCCTCGATCTTCTCCATCGTCGTGACCACGTCCGACACGACCGCGCCGCCGTGCGACGCGATCTTCGACGCCGCCGCGGCCCGTTCGTCGGCCTGGCCCGCCGCCGCGGCCGACTGGCCGACGGTCGCGGTGATTTCCTCCATCGACGCGGCCGTCTCCTCGAGGCTCGCGGCAGCCGCCTCGGTACGCGACGACAGATCCTGGTTGCCGGCCGCGATCTCGTTGGCCGCCGTGCGCACCGATTCGCTCGCGTCGCGGATCTGCTGCATCACGTTCTGAAGCTGGTTCACGAAGCTGTTGAACGAGCGGGCGATGTCCGCGACCTCGTCGCGGCCTTCGTCCGGCAGGCGCTGCGTCAGGTCGCCCGCGCCCGAGCCGATCGCGGCCATCGCATCGCGCACCTGCGACAGGCGGCGGAACGCGGTCGCGGTCACCGCGCCGACGATCAGCGCCGACAGCGCGATGATCACGACGAGCGTCACGACCGCCGTGATCAGGAACGAGCGCATGGCCGCGTTGGCCTCGCTCTTGTCGAGCGCGACGTACACGAACCAGTCGGTGCCGGGCACCGGCTGCGCGCGCACGAGCTTGGTCGCGCCGCCGGCGTTCACCTCGAGGGGCGCGCTGCCGGACGCGATCGATGCCGGGCTGACGCCGCCGAAATCGGGCGACACGTCGGTCACCGGCTTGAGCGTGAGCTTCGGATCGGCGTGCGCGATGATGTGGCCCGCGCCGTCGATCAGCATGCCGAAGCTGGTCGGCGACGGATGGATCGACTTGACGTTCGCGATCACCGTATCCATCGCGACGTCCGCCGCCACGACCGCCTTGAGCACGCCGTCGCGCACCACGGGCGCCGCGAACGTGACGACCAGCTTGCCCGTCCCCGCATCGACATACGGCGGCGTGACAACCGGCTTGCCGGCCTGCGCGGCCTGCTTGAACCAGGGCCGCCCGGTCGGGTCGTAGTCGGCCGGAATGCCGGTCGGGTCGGTGAACTTGAAGGTCTTGTCCGCGTAGCCCGCGTAGACGTTGATGAAGCCGCCGGCCGCGCCGATCTGCTTGAACGCCGTCAACGCATCCGGCGACAGCGCCGCTTCCTGCAGCGAGTCGATCATCTTCGACTTCGACGCGACCCACTCGCCGATCGCATTCGCGTACAAGGTGGACGTGGACGACAGGCTGCTGTCGATATCGCCGTCGCTGTACGTCTTCGCGACGAAGCTGTTGATCAGGGCGCTGGCGACGAGCGCAAACGTGACGATGGCGACACTCACGGCAATAATCCGTGCGCGGATGGACGAGAACATGGCAACGACTCTGTAAGGGAGCGCGAACGCCCGGTGGACGAATTCTCCGTGTAAACGGCGCGCCGGCCGTTTACTTGAGGGTCGCGTGCACAAGATTGATGCATGGGCGGACACTGCGCAAATCGGGGCCCGAGCGGCCGCGAAGCGCGCCGCCGAAATGCGGGCGGCTCGGCGAGGCGATTCCGTCAGCGCATCGTCATGGCGTTGTCAGCGCATCGTCAGCACGGCCGCGTCCGGCGCGCAGGCCGTCAAGGGCCCGGTTCGCATCGGCGAGCGCATGGCGGGTCGTCTCGATTTCGAGCGGAATCCGTGCCGCCGGCGCCATGAACGCGTCGCCGTCCGCGCGGGTCAGGTTCGCGACCGACGGCCCGGAATCACCGGGCGCTTCGGCGTGCGCAGGTCGCCGTCGACGACCTGCAGATCGGTGCGGCAGACGCCGCACGCGAGGATGTCGATCAGGAGCTGGCCCGGCCCCGGCGACGGATCGGGCAGCTCGCGCAGCGTCAGCTGCGGCGAATGGCAGTCATAGACGCCGGCTCGCATGGTGGGTGGGCGGCGCGCTGCCCGCCGGTTCGGCTTGATCGGACTGCGCGGCCTGATCGTCGAGCTTGCGCATCCGGTCGCGCAGGTGACGGATCGCGAACACGTGAACGTAGTCGTGCACGCGCGCGTCGGACGCGAGCGCGCTCACCTCGTCATCGATCATCTTGCGCAGCTGGTCTTCGCTGATCGCGCGCTGCGCGGCGAATTCCTTGAGGGATTCCAGCAAATTGTCCTTTGACATCGACGGACTCCTGACAGTCGAGGTAAACAAAGAGAGGGATATTGGAAGCGTATAGACAGACAGGCGATGCGACGGACGATGCATCGCCGCGCCCTTGCGCTGCGTCAACGACGATCCACGATGCGCGGGCATCGGGTGTCGCGACCCGACAGGCGTCGGCAGCGGCCGGGCAAGTGCGGACTTGCGCCGCACGGGCAATTCGATAAAAGGCCACGCTTCCCCGAAAGCGCGGCGCCGACGCGCTGGCACGTCACGGACATGCATCAGCGGTCGGCGTATGGGAAAAAATAGACCGGACGAAATGCATCGTCAAGCCGCTTGCGCTATCTATCGTTCGCTGAAAAACGGCCAGCCGGCGCGGTGCTTCGCGACGCCGCGCGGCGATGGCGATGGCGATGGCGATGGGGGCTGCATGCATCGGGCAACGGCCCGCCTCGGGTAAACAACGAGCATCGCGCGCCATGCGCGCCGCGCCCCGCCACGCCGCGCGCGGCCGGCGCTGGATCGTGTGCCTGTCAGGAAATTCCTATGGCCCGGCGGATTTCCTGACGCCGACTTCAGCGTGCCCTGATTGGAAGCGCGCAATCCCCACACGATACTGATGCCATGAACAGACCGTTCATGCCGGGCCATCGCCCAGCCGGCCGCCGAGCCGGCACGCGGGTCAGGCGGAGGAGACCACTCATGTCATTTCGCACCTATTCGAACGGCGACGGGCAACGGCGCACGACCGCCGAACCCGCGCCGGCATCCGACGCCGCGTCCCGCGACGATCTGGAGGCGCTGCTCGCGCTCGCCCGGCAAGCCGGGCTGCTCGTCACGCTCGACGGGCAGATCGGCCGGGAGAAGTACCAGAGCATCGCCGGGTCGGTGGCCGCGCTGCAGCGGTTCGCGGCGGCGCTGCGCCAGCAGGCCGCGCGCGAGGCGGCCACACCGCCGGCGCCCCGGCATGCACCGCACCACAGCCGCACGCGCGTGAACCGGGGCCGCCGCTTCTCGCCGTGCCGTGCCTGCCCGCTCGAGGCGGTGCGCCACCACGCGCACGCGCGTCACGGCGGGCGCCAGCGGCGCAGCGCGCGTCCGGGCTGCATGTCCTGAGCACACCCACGCGGCCGACGCGCCAAGGGGGCGCGGCGCCTGCAGTGCGCTGCGGGCGGCCGCGATCGCCCGCTCATTCTCCAATCGGTTGCAGGGCTTCCGGCTGGCGCAGGTCGAGTGCCGACATTTCGCTGCACAGCCCTTGTACGACGATATCGGCGTCGACGGTTTGCCTGGACAAGATCCCGGATCTCGGCAACACGTTCGTGTAGTAGTGCGCGCCCTCCACCACGAATCCCGTCGCCCACATCCGGGGATGCGGAGCGCCGCCGCGATCCTTGACGCGCAGGTCTTCCGTGATGTCGATGCCGCCCGGGTGATAGTCGCCGTTCATCAGCGGCCGAATCACCCCTCGCCGCAAAAGGCTGGCCGACAGCGTCGACGAATCGGTGAGCGGCGAGTATCGATCCGATCGGGCCGCGATGACGACATCGACGGCGGTACGCTCCTCATACGCGTCATGCTCGACGCAAATCCGGTACGTCCAGTCGTCGGCTGTCTCGACTCGCGTACGAGACCCGCCCGCCACTTGAAGAATGCCGGCTTCGAAGAGCGCGAGCCATTCCTCGTTGCGCCGTAGCGGCGGCCCGAACGAGATGCGATTGATGATCGGATTGAATTCCTCGAGGAAGTACTTGTGCGAGTCCGCGGACAACCCGTTGAACTCCACCATCGCGCGCAAGGCGTCGCGCGCGTCGCGCAGCACATCGGTCGCGGCCTTGTACCCGCTCGCGCAGTTGCCCCGGTACGCTTCCTCGAGATCGCGTTTCATCGCGCCGATGAACCATTGCCGAAACGCGTCGGGCTGGTGGAACGTGCGCTCCCGGATCGGCCACAGGATTTCGTGGACGATCCGCTCTTCCTCTGCCGTGGGCGCGAAGCTGGCCGGATCGACCTCTTCGCCGCTTACCGCGACGTGATAGGCCATCGCCATTTCCTTCACGATCAGCGGAAAGATCTCTCGCGAGAAATCGATGCCGGAACGCCCTGCCGCGCTGGCACGCCTGCGCAACGCGTCGACCACCTGCGGCGTGAAGAACTGGCAGGCGTACTGCCCTTTCTGCCCTTTCTGATTGACGCCTCGCGCCGCGAACGGCAGCGTATGGCGGGACCCCAGCCAGATCCTCGGCTCACGTCCCGACGGCACATAGACGAGCCGCTCGCCTTCCGTGCGATACGTGCCGCCCCGGCCGATGGTCAGCGCAGACACGACGTCATGGGCCGTCAGCCCCAGCCCCCGGACAGCGACCCGCGCGCCTGCCTCGATCGCATCGAGCTTCTCCACCGGATACGGCGCTTCGACATAGGCGAGGTGCGGATTGAACGAACGCCCGGCATGCGCAAATGCCGCGAGCTTCTTGTCCTCGTCATCGGACGCACGCTGGCCGTGCCCCGTCGCGAGCACGACGAACTGCGCGGCGACCGGTTCACCGTGGTCCAGGTCGATCGCATAGCCAGCCGCCGCTGGCCGAATGTCGATCGCCCTGGCACGCACGTGCCGCACCTGGATACTGGCCGGAAGGGCCGCCAGCACCTCGCGCCCGAATGCGGCGAGATACTTTCCGAGCAGACTGCGCGGCAAATGGTGGCGCTCGCTCAGATGCTCCCCGCCGGGCGCGACTTCGATCTGATACCCGTCCGCGAATCGTCGATATCCCTGGCGCTCCGCCCAATGCAGAAACGACGGCTTCGCGTCGCCTCCCACCGCGCTGCTCGGCGGATACATCGTGATCTGCGCCGCGAGCGTATTGATCATCAAGTGCCCGGCCTGCGCCGCGGAGTGCGCGCCCTCGCCCAGATCGCCCGGGTCGATCACCACCACCTCGAGGCGGTGGTGATCGGGAATGCTTTCCCGATATTCCAGTAGCCGCTCCAAGACTGACAACGCGCGTGGCCCCCCGCCGACGATCGCAAGCCGCAAACTCGCCATATGGCACTCCTTGCCGCACTGTGGCCCAGATATCCGCGCAACGCCGATAGGGCATTGCGCTTCGAACAGTTGTACCGGGAGCGACGGACACGAATGGCGCTCTCGGCATCGACCTGCCGGCGACCCGCGTCAGTTGCCGACCGCTACCGACGCATGCGCCCGCTGCGCATTGCCGACGTCCAGGAGGCGTCTCGTTCCTTCGGCAACGGGCGTGAAGTCCCTCGCCGCGATGAATTCCGGCCTCGGTCGTTCCGACGGGGGCAGCGCATTCTCGACGCTGTTGTAGGTGACGTAGAGCATCATTCGGTCGTAGGGCGACATGTTCGCCGACGACGCGTGATAGACATTGGGATGAAAGAACATGACCGAGCCGCGCTTGAGTTTCGGCACCGTGACGCCATGCTCGTCCGCCAGTGCGGCAATCAGCTTGCGATTGGCCTTGTACTTCATCTCCGCGCCGAAATACTGCTGCCAGTCGTCGCCGTCGTTGCCACGCACCTCGACCGGATACTCGCCGCCACGGTGCGAGCCCGGAATGAACATCAGCGGCCCGTTGAATTCGTAGATGTCGTCGAGCGTGATGCACGCCGTCACCGCACGAGGCGACTGCATCTGGTCGGCATCGCGCCAGAACGTGAAGTCCTGATGCCACTCCCAGCGCTCGCCGATGAAGGCCAGCTTCGCATTGATCTTGAACTGGTGAACGTACACCCGGCTTCCCAGCAACTGCTCCGCCGGTCGGAGCAATTGCGGTACCCGGATCAGCGCCGAGAACACCTCGTTGCGCAGATGGGAACCGTTGACCGCGCGCGGACGCTCGGTTCCGTCTTCCGACACCAGCCCCGCGATATCTTCTCCCAGCTCCCGCACCGCCTCGTGTTTCAAAAGCGCCATCTCTTCCCGCGTGAAATCATCATCGATGATCAGCAGCCCGTCAGCTTCGTACCTTCCGATTTGGGCCTGTGTCAGTTCCATAAGATCTCTCCCTGGGAAGCTTTTCTTAAAGACAGTTTCATAACGGCTCCTTCGCATGCTGGTGGAGGCGCCAGCCGTTCACGCAACAACCGGATTGGTGAAATGCGCCGTGAATGTCGGCGCGGCGCTCGAAACGAATACGGAGACGGCGGAAGTAATGCAGCCGGGCATCACTGCGATCAATGTCCCGGCGGCATTTAAAACGGTTTCATAAAGGCCGCATCAGGTCTTTATGAAACCGTCTCGTGGTGCAGGCTCGGAACACTATGAAGCCAATGAGATTGCCGGACAACCTGTAAAAAGTTCCATCTGTACATTCGCTCATCTCATTTTATGATCGATCATCTAAAGCGGCACCCTTAAATGGGGATAGATCGAAGAGAAGGATGCGATGATCGAGTTTGACAATCGGTCCGGCTTCACCGTACTCTCCGCGAAATTTCTCATTCGCCGCAAAGCTCTACTTCGCAGTCTTCTATAGCGTTGATTACCCTTGGATCAACCCGAAAAAGCGAGCAAGGAGTGCGCATCATGCTGCTGGAGGAGACCAATCAGCAATCCAGCCCGGGTTCCCGCCGTGTCGCGGACCCATTGCTGCAGAGGCTTTGTCGCACGGCGGAGCTGAATCCGGACAAGACCGCCGTTATCGATTCTCGCGGGTCATATAGTTATCGCGAAATATTCTTACTCGGTCGCGCATTCTCTGCGACATTGCAACGTGCCGGTATCGGCCCGGGTTCAATTGTCTCGCTTTCAATGCGTAAGGATTTATCCTATATCCAGGCAATACTCGGTTGCCTGTTATCGGGTAATGCCTTCTTGCCGATCGACCCGGATTATCCGCCGGAACGAAAGCGCCATATGGTCTCCGACTCCGGCGCGGTGGCAGCCGCGATCAATTTCGATATGTGTTCGCCTATTGACGCGCCCATTCTGCTGGATATGCGCACGCTCCCGTCGGACGTTGCGCCTATGCCGGATTTT
This sequence comes from Burkholderia sp. SRS-46, assembly GCF_004343775.1. Taxonomy (GTDB): domain Bacteria; phylum Pseudomonadota; class Gammaproteobacteria; order Burkholderiales; family Burkholderiaceae; genus Burkholderia. The sequence goes on from NZ_PTXL01000002.1 coordinate 14,187, forward strand.
CCGGACGAATTACGCAGCGCTTACACGATCTATACGTCCGGGACGACGGGCCGCCCGAAAGGCGTGCCGATTGCATCGGCGGCCCTCGCTGATTTCATTGCCGTGCAAGGCGCAACCCTGGCGGTAACCGGCGCGAGCCGCTTCGCGTCGATTGCGTCGATCTCGTTCGACATGTCGATTTGGGAAGTCTTCATGGCGCTGTGCCACGGCGCAACCCTCGTCATGTTCGATCGAGACACCATCGTCGACGGCAGAAAGCTCGGCGCGGCGCTGAAGGCACATGCGATCAGCCATGTATTGATGACGCCGTCGATGCTGTCGCTGTTGCCCGCCGATGCCTATCCGGCGCTTCGCTACGTCGTGTCCGCGGGCGAGAAATGCGGCTCGCAGAACGTGAACGCGTGGTCTCCGGTTTCCCATTTCTTCGATGCGTACGGCGCCACCGAGGCGACGATTTACACGACCATCGTCCGCAAGACGCCCGATACGCCGCCGGCCTGCGTCGGACGGCCCATGGCGGGCAGCGAGATCGCGATCATCGATTCGAGCGGTCACAAGGTCAAGCCGGGAGAGATCGGCGAGATCTGCATCGTCGGAGACGCGGTCTCGCTCGGCTACCACAATCGGCCGGAACTGAATGCCGGCGTCTTTACCGAGCTTGACGGGAAGCGGTCGTACCGCACCGGCGATATCGGATATCTCGACGAATCGGGTTTCCTGTTCTGCAAGGGACGCCTCGACCGGCAAGTCAAGTTCAACGGGTACCGAATCGAACTCGAAGAGATCGAACGCGTCGCGAACGAGACGCTGCTTGTCGCCGCCTCCGCCGCCGCGCTTTACACGTCCGATGCGGGAAAGACTTTTCTCTATCTATTTGTCGTGCCGCGCGAGGAAACGGCGTTTCTGCCGCTCGCGTTCCGGGAGGCGCTACGCCGGGTTCTGCCGATGTTCATGATGCCAAGCCGGATCTTCGCGGTTCCTGTCATGCCGGTTACTTCAAGTGGCAAAGCCGATATCTCCCATTTAATGACCCTCGCTCACCATCATTGATCAATGACCCAACTCACCGCTCCCCTGCCCACCGATGCAACCGATCGCATGCATGCGATCTGGCGCCGCCTGCTCGATCACGACGAATTCGGGCCGACCGACAGCTTCTTTGATATCGGCGGCCATTCGTTGCTAATAACGGAATTGGCCATCGAGGTCGAAAAGGAATTCGGCGTGAACATTCCCGCCGAAGCGATATTCGATCATCAGACGATCGCCGCCCTGTGCGAATTCGTCAGCCGCCCGCGATAACGACCGTCTCTGCTGGAACCTCTCGCCCACTGCGGATCTAGGAGATTCAAAACATGGTAGATGCCAAGGAAGTTCGGGAAAGTTTTTTCCGCGATGGATTCTACGGCCCGTTTGTCGTGTATCCACCGGACACCGCGAAGTCGATGCTCGGGTCGATTCGACGTCAGAGCCAGGACATGAGCCGGGCCATTTTCCAGAACAGCTGCAATTACGATCGTCACTTCGACATCGACGAACTGGCGGCCCACGTCGAAAACGAAGTGATCATCGATCACGCTCGGGCGATTCTCGGCAACGACCTGCAGTGCTGGCGATCCGAGTATTTTCCGAAATTTCCCGGCGCGAAGGGTACCGAGTGGCACCAGGTCGAACGATTCCAGTACACCACCGGGTCTCCGCAGTTGCAGCCCGTCGACGGACAGCCCGGCGACGTCCCTTTCGAGCTGACGGTCTGGACTGCCTTCACCGAATCGACGATCGACAATGGGTGCATGAAGTTTTTGCCCGGCTCGCACCGGACGAAATATTTCGACGAGTCGATCGAGCCGGTGACCGGAAGAAACCAGCGATACGATCCGATTTCGGCCGATGAAACGGCGTTTTTCGGCTACAACTTCTCGGAGTTCAAGGTCGACCCCGCATGGGAGCCCGATGAAACCGACGCGTACTCGATGGAGATGAAGCCCGGCGAGGCCGTGATGTTCATGGCCAAGTGCGTCCACGGCTCGCATCCGAACATCACGAAGAACAAGACGCGTTTTGCGTTTACGACACGCTACGTGTCGCCGGACGTACTCGTCTACCCGGGACAAGACACGTTCGTCGAGCACGGCGGGTTCTTCGACCTTGGCCAGTACGGCGTCGTGCACGTGTCGGGCACGGACACGTTCCAGCACAACAAGACGCGCAGCTCGACCAACACCGGATATCGATTCCGCCAAAGCGCCGCCCTGGCCACGACCGGCGGCGGCAAATAAATGCGGGGCGACACGCGGCACTGCTGCCTTGCCGAGGCGCGTGCCTGCTTTGCGCACCATTCGGGAGCCGAGTGAGGATATGCAAGAGCCAAGGGCCGGGTTCGCGGATCAGGTGATCCTCGTGACGGGCGGATCGGAGGGCATCGGGGCCAGCGTGGTCGAGAAAATGGCCCGTAAAGGCGCCAGGGTACTGAGCGTTTCGCGCTCGAGCGGCGGAGCCGACGTTGCGGCCCGCTTCGTTCGGCAAGGTCTGGACGTTTCCTGGATACAGGCCGACGTGGCAGACCCGAGCGCCTGTGTCGAGCTGGTTCGCGAGGTCATTCGCCGGCACGGGCGCCTGGATGTACTCGTCAACAACGCGGGCAATCGCCCCGCGACGCTGCAGCGGCCGATCGATTCGCTGACCGACGCCGATCTCCGCGAGGCGCTGGGAACCCATCTGCACGGCCCGTACAACCTGTCGATAGCGGCCTGGCCGCACATGGCCGCGCAACGCTACGGTCGTATCCTGAATTTTTGCTCGGGCCATCTCTTTGGCTCCATCGACGAGCATGGCCTGCTCCCGTTCGGGATCGCGAAGTCCGGCATCATCGGGCTGACGAAGATGATGGCGACGCCGGGCGCAAGGTGCGGTATTGCCGTCAATGCGCTGTTCCCCGCGGCGCTCGATTCGCACTGGAACCGGGTCGAGTGGCGCGCCCCCTCCCCGCAGGAAGAGCATGACCTCGCGGACGTCTGCTCCCGTGCCGGCCTTTGGCCGTTCATTGAATGGATATGCGGCCCGGACGCGTGCAACGGAGAAATGTTCAGCGTATGCAACACGAACCTGACCCATGTGTTCCTGGGCGATACCGACAACTTCTCGTATGCCGCCTATCCGGACATGGGGGCATGTGTCAGCGCCGCGATGGAGTCGGCCAGTCATGACCGCCCCAGGACGGTCGGCCAGTTCTTCAGCAAGCATCTCGGTGCGCCGCGCAGCCGGCGGCTCGTTCAACTTCTCGCGTCACTGGCCTCCAGACGGCAAAAGAAGCCCACGCGCGTGCCCGTGCCGGACTGAGCGTCGCGAACACGCCCCGGACGTCAGTTCGTCGCCGGCATCCTGTGACGATCCCGGGCTTCCCGAATGACCTGCGCTGCCGGCACTTAAACGCGCCGCCTGTACACGCGCGCCATGCTGGCGACGAACGAGAGCGCGGCGATGGCGCAGGCCAATGCAAACACGTACACCGCGAATTGGCCGTCCGCGCTTCCGCTCGCGCCGCCCACCAGCGCAATCACCACGGCGACCAGCGCCGCACCGATGGACTGGCCTGTCGTTCTCGCCGTCGAAAGCACGCCGGAAGCGCTGGCCGTCCTGTTTTTTGCCGTATTCGCGAACATTTCCTTGTTATTGGGCGGCAGGAAGAAGCCGTATCCCATCCCGCAAAGCGCGACGCGCCACAGGAAGTCTTCGACCTGCGGGTGCGCCGGCAGCAACACGAGGGAGCCGAGCCCCAGGCAAAAAATGAACACGCCAATGCTCGAGACCTGGGTCTCGTTCAGGCGATTCGTCAGTCTTCCGGCAATCGGCGCGCACAGTGCGACCGTCATCGGCCAGGGCGTAAATACGAGCGCGGATTTCAACGCGCTGTACGCATAGGTGTGCTGCAGCACGAACGGCAGCGCCACCAGCGCCATTCCCTGCGAAACGAACATCGTGACGGACGTCAGCACCGCGAACGTGTACCGTCGCGACCTGAAAATATCCAGTGGCAAAAGCGGATGCCTGGCCCGGGTCTGACCGATACCGAATGCACACATCAACGCCGCCGAAGCGATGGCAAGCAGGAAAACGGTCCGATTGCTCCACCGCCCGATTTGATCGACGGCGAGCGCAAAGAGGCCGAATGCCGCGGATGACGTCAGCGCGCCGAGCACGTCGAAGCCGCGCGCCTTCTCCGTGTCCTTCCCCAACGCCATGAGCGAGAACGCGGTGGCCGCTATCCCGAGCGGGATGTTGATATAGAACAGCCACGGCCAGGATGCGTAGGAGACGATCAGCCCGCCCAGTGCCGGACCGAGGGCGGTTCCCACGGCGAATACCAGCGCATTGAGGCCGAACACCGTTCCCAAGGCGCGCGGTGGAAAGATCACGCGGTAGAGGCCGTAGCCGACGCTGATCAGAATCGCGTAGCTGATGCCCTGGATGACCCGCATCGCCACCAGCGCGTTGAAGGTGGACGCCAGCCCGCAACCCAGCGACGAGATCGTAAACAACACCAGCCCGATCGTGTAGAAGCGCCGTTCGCCGATTCTCGAGCCGAGCGAAGCGCAAGTCAGCATGGTTGCCGCACTGGCGACCTGGTACCCGTTCGCGACCCAGATCACGGAGGCCGCGCTGACGCCCAGGTCGGTCGAGATGGTCGGTAGCGCAATATTGACAATGGCGCTGTCGAGGGCCGACATGAATACGCCGACCAGAATCGCGACTGCTGCAAAATAACGCCGCGGTATTTCGAACCCTTCGTCGCTGAATTCTTCTGCAATCTGCATGAAGTGACTGTGCTCGATGGAGGATAGGTCGAATGCGTGAATCTAGCCGTGACGCAAACGCTCGCCGCGCGCGGCATCCAGCGCCAGACCCGCGAGCGATTTCAGTATTACCGCAGTGACGCCCCAGATATCGTATTTTTGATCCGCCCAGTACCAGGAGCCCGAACGCTCTCCGTCAATATACTGCCGCGGCAAATCCGGATTCAGCAGCTCGGCAAACGGAAACTCGAATATCTCCTCGACTTCAGCCGGTGCGGCTTCCCAGCCGCTCGTGTCCGACACGATGCCGATAATCGGGAAAATGGCGTGATTGCGCTTTCTGGTTTTGTGAATCGGCAGGCTTCCGATAACCTGCACCGCACCGGGTTCAAGGAGAATTTCCTCGAAAGCTTCGCGCAATGCGGTCGCGCCGATCGTATCGTCGGATTCCGCCGGACGTCCGCCCGGGAAACTGACATGCGAAGAATATTCACTGAGCCCCGACGAGCGCTTCGTCAGCAAAATCGTCGGCTCGCGCCGCGCCACGATCGCCACCAGGACCGCGGAGAATTTCCACTGGCCATCGTTGTCCGCCAGGAGCAGTTTCGCCGCGGGCCAATCCGTCGACGCAGGGATTTGAAAGCCTTTCACGCCCCGCACGATCGATTCCAGGGCGGCCTGCTGCGCCCCGATATCCGGGTGTACCTTCGCGAGGCCATCATTCGTCTCCACGACACTTTTTTCTGTTCCCATGTCTTCCTCCTATGTGCTTGGACCCACAAGCTATGAGTGACACTGAATCGGGAAATCTTGTTTCGGGACGGCGTCGTCGCCGCGAAACCGTTTGAGTATATGTTCGTTTTCAGCCAAATGGGGGTTTGGTTCGCTTAAATTTTAAAGCGCCTCCGGCCAGTCTCGGATATTCGAATCATCCATCTCCGCATCCAGCACGCATGACGGATTTACCCGTCCATTATCTGGACGACACTGCCGCGACATCGTCGAATACGGATCGTATCGGAGCCTCAAACTCGCGATTCAACGACGAACGCCATCGAATGTCGCTGCCGGCGCTCGACGAAGGCAACGATGCAGAGAAAGGGAATAAATGGAAAAGCCGCGCGACGCGGCCAGGAAAGCGGGCGGGGTATGACCCACCCCCGCCCGTCCTCCAAGGCAGCCTGACGACTGCCTACCCTCGTGCCAGAGAGTTCTTTCGGGGCCGACGGCGCACGCCTAGTCGACCACCAGGTTGTCGATCACCGCGCGCACGCCCGGCGCGGACCATGCGGCGCCGCGCGCGACCTCGCGCTCCGCATACGAATCGACCTTGCCGTTGAGCGTCACCGTGCCGTCCTGCACGCTCACGTCGATCCGGCTCGCCTCGCGCTCCGCGTGACGCTGCATCGCCTTGCGGATCGTCGTGCCGATATCGCCGGCCACGACGTCGCCGCCCACCTCGAGCGCATCGGATACGCCGGTGATCCCGCGCATCTCCGATACCGCACGCAGCGCGCGCAGCCGCTGATAGCCCCAGTCGACCTTGCCGGTCAGCGTGACCCAGCCCTTCTCGACCTGCACGTGCAGCGTGTCGTCGTGCAGGCCCTCCGTCCAGTGCAGCACCGCGCGCACCGCCTTCGCGACGTCCTCGTCGGTGTGGCGGTTTTCATGCGGCAGATGCACGCTCAGGTCGACGACCACGGCACGCACGCCCGCCACGCGATGCGCTGCATGCTCGGCGGCGACCTTCTCCGCGAAACTCGACGGGCGGCCGGACAGCGTGACGACCCGATCCTCGACCTCGACGCCGATGCGCGTCGAGTCGACGGCCGGATCCCATGCCAGTTCCTCCTCGACGTCCTGCTTCACCTGCCTGTCGGTCTTCATCGCACGCTCCCGCGCTGCCGCGCGCCAGGACGCACGGAACATCAGCTTCCCACGCGGCCCGGCGGCGACTTCTGATGCAGGTCAAGACGCGCGACCGTCGGCCGCCCCGGGGCCGGGCTCAATCCGCGCCGCGCACGAGCAGCACCGGCACCTGCGCAAGATGCGCGACGCGGCGCGCGACGCTGCCGATCAGCAGCGCGGCCAGCCCGCGCCGGCCGTGCGTGCCGACCACCAGCATCTGCGCGTCCCAGCGCACGGCCTCGCGCATCAGCGCGTGCGCGACGTCGTCGCTCGTCGCATGCGTTTCGATCACGCCGCGCTTGGTCGGGTTCTCGCAGGCCTGGAACAGCGTGTCGACCCGCGCCAGGGCCGTCTCGCCTTCCGCCCGATACGCATCCTCGAGCGCGCGCACCGGCACGATGTCCGTCAGACGAATCGCGCGATCGACGACATAGGCCGCGTACAGCAGCGTGGTCGGCATCGCGAACGCCATCCCGGTGCACACCGCGTGCAGCGACGGCTCGCTGCCGTCGACCGCGAACATCATCCGCTGCGGCGGCCCGTCGATCGGCCGCTCGTAACTCGCCGGCACGATCAGCAGCGCACAGCGCGCGCGCCTCGTCAGCGTGTCCGACACCGCGCCCTCGACCAGCCGCAGCAGGCCATGATGCCCGCTCGCGCCCACCACGAGCGCGTCGGCCTGCCACGCAACGGTATCGCCGACCAGCGCACCGGCAATCGTGCCGCCGGCGACCGACGCGTCGACGATGCAGCGCTCGATTTCCGCGCCGCTGTCGGCAAACAGCGGCACGATCCGGTCGAGCACGGCCTGCGCGTCGTCCGTCATTTCCTTTCGGGCGGACGTGAGCAGCGCATCGATGCGGGGGATGTCGGGCAGCAGCAGGCGCGGATTGTCGATCACGCTGACGATGCGCAACTGCATGCCGGGGCGCAGCAGCGCGCGCGTGTACTGCGCGGCGCGCAGCGATTCGGGTGTCGGATCGACGGCAAGCGCGATCCGCGACAGTGACGGGACGGACTGGGCAGGCTGCATGGCGAAGGCACTCCGTTCGTACGCGTCGTCCTCGACGGACGACGCCGGAGCTTCGCACGGGCGCGGCGCGGGGCGGACGGGCCGCCGCGGGGATCGGCTGGCAGCCGCGCGAAGCGCGGACAAGCGATGCCGACAGCATAGAACGTCCGGCCCGCGTGTGCATGATCGAAATCAAGGCGCGGGCCGCGGCAGGCAATGCTTACGACTTGGTCGGCACCGAGGCGGCCGGCCGGTTCGCATAGAACATCGCGTACGCGATGCCGAGCAGCACGATCCACACCGGCCCGATCACGAGCGCGACGCGCGTATCGGGCGTGAACGCCATCAGCACGACCACGAGCGCGAGAAACGCGAGCGCGACGTACGAGCCGAGCGGATAGAACGGCACGCGGATCGGCAGGCGCGCGATCTGGTCGGCCGACAGCGTGCGGCGGAAGCGCAGCTGCGCGATCAGGATCACGCACCACGTCCAGATCGCGCCGAAGGTCGACACCGACGTGAGCCACACGAACACGTGCTGCGGCGCCAGGTAGTTGAGCAGCACGCCGACCAGCAGCAGCGCGACCGACACGCTCACGCCGTACACCGGCACGCCGCTGCGGTTCACGCGCCCGAGCACGCGCGGCGCCTGGCCCTGCTGCGCGAGGTTGTAGAGCATCCGCGCGGTGCTGAACAGGCCGCTGTTGCACGACGACAGCGCGGCCGTCAGCACGACGAAGTTGATGATGCCGGCGGCGGCCGGGATGCCGAGCCGCGAGAACGTCATCACGAACGGGCTGCCCTGCGTGCCGATCTGGTTCCACGGGTAGATCGACATGATCACGAACAGCGCGCCGATGTAGAAGATCAGCACGCGCCAGAACACCGAGTTCACGGCCTTCGACAGCGATTTCTCCGGATTGCGCGCTTCGCCCGCGGTCAGGCCGAGCATTTCGACGCCGAGATACGCGAACATCACGATCGGCAGCGCGCCGATCACGCCCGACCAGCCGTTCGGCATGAAGCCGCCGTGGGTCCACAGGTTCGAGATGCCGGTCGCGACGCCGCCGTTGCCGAGGCCGAGCGTGATCATCAGGCCGCCGCCGATGATCATCAGCACGATCGTGACGATCTTGATCAGCGCGAACCAGAACTCGAACTCGCCGTACAGCTTCACCGCGACGAAGTTCACCGCGCCCATCGCCGAGAGGCCGAGCAGCGCCCAGATCCAGTTCGGCACGTCGGGAAACCATACGTGCATGTAGACCGCGACGCCCGTCACCTCCGCCATGCAGGTGACGATCCACACGAACCAGTAGGTCCAGCCGGTCACATAGCCGGCGAACGGGCCGAGATAGTCGCGTGCATAGCGGCTGAATGCGCCGGCAACCGGGTTGGTGATCGCCATCTCGCCGAGCGCGCGCATGATCAGGAAAATCACGATGCCGCCCAGCAGATAGGTCAGCAGAATGGCGGGGCCGGCGGTGCGGATCGCGGACGCCGAGCCGAGGAACAGGCCGACGCCGATCGTCGCGCCGAGCGCCATCAGGTTGATGTGTCGTTCTTCCAGCCGGCGGTGCAGCTGGTCTTCTTCTTGTCTCAAGTGCGTCTCCAGGCGGCCGCGGGCGGCTGCCGTCATTGTGTCGATATCAGCGCACGGCTCGCCGGTGCCGATGAGGGCCGCCGAAAACGAAATGATTCCCGTCGCACATCTCCGAATTGGAAATAATGCCGATATCGAGCGAAACCATTTGGAATCGCCGCGCATTATCGTGATATTCCGGAACAATTCGGAAAACGGCTCGGGCCGGTTGGGGAACGCGCCGATAGGCTGGCCGCGGCGCGCCAGTGCGCGCCGTGCCGGGCATCGCGTTCAACGGGAATTCAATCGAATTCGGCGCGGCATGCCGCGCTTCCTGTGCGCGCCATCAGGCGCATGCAATATGCAGGCGGAATTATATGAATGATCAGACGATTCGCGCCAGTCGATTTTGCATGCCAAGGCCGACGCCGCTCGCGCACGCTTCCGGTGCTTTCCATGCTGCGGGCAGCGGTGGACAACCGCGCACGCCCATGATTTCTCAAAGTAGATGTCGTGCTGCGACAGCCTAAAGGAAATCGTAAGCATGAAAAACAAGGCGGACGCGTACAACGTACTCGATGTGAATCAGCGTCAAGAAGTGCGCACCATCGAAATCCTGACGATCCTGCCGGGCAAAGTGCAGGTGAGCAACGAGCAGAACAAGAAAACCGCGCAACTTGCCGGCACGATAACGGCATCGCGCGTATGCAAGCGCTCGAATCGAACGCTGAACGTGAGCGCGCCGTGCAACAGCAGCAGGCCGAAGCGGACCAACGCAGGCAGCTGCGGCCGAGCGCAAGCGCAGGCCAATCGCGAACGGCAAGTTGCGAACGACCGTCAGCGTGCCATCGAAGATCAGGACCGCAACTACGAAAACCGCTACTAAGGCAGATGCAAATCGCAACGTCAGCAAAGGCGTGGAGAAGAATTTGAAGGACGCCAATCGCCACTGGTGGGAAAAATAATTCCGCCAGACAAAGCCCAGTCAGCTGGCCTTGACGGGACGATCAGCCTGACCGACACAACCCGATCAGCATGCCGATCGGGTTGGCATTCATGCTCATCGAGCCGATTTGGCCGTCGTGGCGTCGCATTCCCGGTCATTTCGGGCCCGATGCGGGCCACGCTCGGATCGGCAAGCGGGCCTGTCACGCCGCATGAAATCGTGCGGCTACACGCTTTCGGTCACGAGCGGCCTCTTAGCGCAGCGCGAACGGTGTATTCATCGCCTGAGGCTGCCTCGGCGTGCCGCACGAAATACCGCGACGCATCCACATCGGCCGGCATCGGCTCGACCGGGTAACCATGCTTCTCCCACGCATCGAGCCCGCCCTTCAGCGCCTTGATGTGACGGGCCATCTGCTTGCGCTGCAGCTGCGCGACGATGCGCTTCGCGGTCGCCTCATTCGGGCACACGCAATAGACGACGATCGGCCGCTTCAGCGTTTCCGGATCGATCAGCTCCGGCGAATCGAGATCGAGCGGCACCGCGCCGGCGATCCGGAACGGCTCGCGTTCGCGCACCGCACGCGGCCGCGCATCGAAGATCAACGGCGGCTCGTCCGACGTCATCATCTCGGCAAGCTGCGGTGGCGAGATGCGCACCTGCGCGAGCCAGCGCCGGAACTGCACGCGGCGCACCCAACGGTACAGCACGAACGTGATGAAGATCGCGAGGAACGCGTCGAGGATCGTCCCGCCACTCGCGCGCACCCACAGCACGGCCTGGACGATCTGGTCATGAATCGCCGAGCCGCCGACGAGCCAGAACGCCGCCCACAGCGACGCGCCGGCCAGGTCCCACAGCAGGAATACGCCGACGCCGATCGCCGTCGTGCCAAGCAGCGGCGCGGACACGAGACCGAGCCCCGGCAGGAATTTCGCGAGCACGAGGAGCGGCGCGCCATGGCGCTCGAACAGGTTGCGCGCGAAGCGCAGCGTCGTGTCGAGCGACAGCGAGAAGCGCACCAGCGCGTTGATCAGGCGCCGGCCGCGCGTGCGGCCCATGAAGAACCACAGCGAATCGGCGATCATCGTTGCGCCGACGGCCGCCACGAACATGCTCGCGTACGACGCCTGCCCCATCGCCGCCATCGTGCCGCCGAGGATCAGCATCGGCACGGCCGGCACGGGCACGCCGAGCTGCGTGATCAACACGCTCGCGAACACGGCCCACGGGCCGAGCGACGAAGGAATCGCAACGGGAAAGTGCCACACGGCGGCGCTCCTGGATGACATGCGGGCCGAATCGGCGGCGCCGGCCATCGACCGGCCGTGCAACGATTGCCGCGGCACTTCCGCAGCTGGAACGGCATGAACGGCATTCTAAACGGGTTTGATGAACGCCGCGCGGCGGAGCCCTCCGCGCCGCGCGGGTTTGGCGGCCCGCCTGCCGCTGCTGCGATGCGTCACGCGGCGGAGGTCGACGGCGCGGCGGGCGCCGACGGGCCGGCGGACGAGCCGCACGACGGGCAGAACCGGCTGAACGCGTTCTTGCGCGTCCGGCACTGCCCGCAGGTGTTGAACACGCAGATCCCGCAATGCGGGCAGAAATTCGCGTTCGGATCGGCGGTGTCGAGCGGCCGCTCGCAGCCGGGGCAGACCTTCTTCGCGATGCGCGCATAGGCGGTCACATAATCGATGGCCTCGCGCCGCGACACGTCGGGCTGCTGTTCCTCGCGGCGCTTCTGTTCGAGGTAGCGCGACAGCGCGCGGATCGCATACTGCCCGACCGCCACCGTCAGCACGATGCCGACGATATAGCGCACGTAGCCGCCGTAGCTCGGCAGATACGGCACCAGCTCGACGAAGAACCCGTACAGCGCGAAGAAGATGAAGCCCCACACGAACGGCCAGTAGCGGCTGCCGCGCTTCTTCGCGAACAGCCAGCCGGCGGCCAGCAGCAGCGGCAGCGTGAACAGCAGCCGGATGCCGAACACGCGCAGTTCCTGCTTGCGCTGCGCCGCGTCGAGCTTGCGGTCCGCCTCGGCTTCGCGCTCGGAGAGCGCGAGCCGCGTGGCGCCCCGCTCCCGCTCGAGCCCTTGCGCGGCCTGCTTCAGCGTACCGATGCGGGCCTGCGCATCGCGCTCGCGCTGCGTCGCCGCCTCGAGCGCGCGCGCGTGCGCGATCACGGCCGGATCCTGCTCGGCGCGCTCGGTCGCATGGCGGGTCGCGATCTCCGCGCGGAACGCTTCGCGCGCCTGCCGCGTGTCCTGCTCGGCGGCGGTCAGCAGCAGCAACGCCTGCTCGGTCGCGTCGCGGTTCGCGGTCAGGTCGGCCTGCAGCTTCGTGAGGGTCCGGCGCAGCGGCGCGGCCGCCTCGCGATCGATGAACGCGTCGCGGTCGAGCGACACCTCGACCCGCGGCAGATCGCCGACGATCAGCCCGCCGAGCCCGATCAGGAAGCCGGCGAACACCACGGCGATGATCCATAGCGCGCGCTGGAACCACACCTCGGCCAGTCGCAGTCCCTTTGTCGATATTGTCATGTTGGTTGGGTTCCATGAGCGCCGGCTGGACGCGCGCCCGGCGGTGAGCGGGAGGGGCTACGGGGAGGATGCTGCCAGATGTGTGCCGCGCGGCGCAACTTTCGCGCCGCGCGGGCGGTGGCCGGTTCGGCGCGCGCGGCGCGGTGAAGCGGCGGCAAAAAACGCGCGGCCCCGACGGCGCGCGGCGCGCCGCCCTGGCAAGACTACGCCGGCCTGCGACCGCCGCTCATGCAGGCGGCGTCGCGACCTTCTCGTTGTGCCGCACCATCAGCACCGGTCGATCCGCGGCGCGCAGCAGCGATTCCGCGACACTGCCGACCAGCAGCCGGCGCAGCCCGTGCCGCCCGCTCGTGCCCATCACGATCAGGTCGGCGTCGACCTCGGCCGCCGTGCGCATCAGGACCGACGCGATGTCGTCGCCGTAGGCGTCGAGCGCGCGCACCGTGCCTTGCACACGGTTCGCGTCGAGCGTGGCTTTCGCGCCGTCGAGCAAGGCGGTCGTGGCATCCGCCGACGTCGGCTCGACGTCCCGCGTGTCCGCGAAGCCCGCGTCGACGTCCACGAGCTGCTGCTTGTGCTCGACGACGTAGGCGCACGTGATCGCGCCGCCGGACGCGGCCGCGATCCTGATCGCCTCATCCAGCGCCAGACGCGCACTGGGGCTGTCGTCGAGCGCCACGAAAATCCGCTTGTACATGGTCCGGCCCTCCCACAGAAAATCCGGTTCGAATCCGACGGCCGGCGCCGGCCCGTTCGCGCCCCTGTCACGCGTGCGAAGCGGCCGCGCCGGCCCCCTCATTCAGTCTGGCCCCACGCGCATCGGTGTCCGTTGACGCGGGTCAAGCACGGCCCACGCCTTCGCGGCATCGAATTGATTTACAGCTTTTTCTGCTGACCCCATTACAAAAAACGCGCAAAACGCGCACAATTTCATCTCGAAAACAGACACCGCCAGACATCGGGTGCCGGCCGCACCCGATATTTCCACGCCGCCCAAGTGCCAGGGTGGCTTCGGAGAGAGTGGCCCGTAGATGACCGCCAGCGGAACCCCGATGCGTGACGGCCAACCGTCCACGCGCTTTCAGACCATGTTACGCCAGCCGCTCGCGGCCGGCGTCGTCGCGCTCGCCGTCGGCGTCGTGCTGTCGCTGTGCGTCGCGCTCGTGGTGCGCGAGCAGTGGCAAGGCACCGTCCGTGCCCGCTTCGAACGCCGCACCTCGCACGTGACGGCGATGCTGCGCCACGAACTGCAGGCCGGCGTCGCCGTGCTCGAAAGCGCGCGCGGCGCGCTCGGCCTGTCGCCGAAGATGACGCCGGCGCAGTGGCGCCAGTACGTCGACGCGCTCGATCTCGACAATGGCCGCTCGCCGGTCCGGCAGCTCGGCTATGCGCCGCTGTCGCCCGAGGTGCGCGTGCAGCTCACGGGCGCCGGCGCGCCCCCGGCCGGCCTGCTCGCCGTCGCGACGCTGAGCGCGCCGGCGGCGTCGGCACCCGTCGTGCGCTTCGGCGCGCCCGACGCGGCGTCGCTGCGGCGCGCCGTGCAAACCGGCAATGCCGCGCTCGGCGTGCGTCGCGACGACGACGACACCACCCGCGACGCGCGCACCGTCACCTTGTTCCTGCCCATCGCCGACGAGCCGGCCCCGGCCACGCCGGGCGCCCCCCGGGACGCCGCGATCGACGGCGTGCTGTTCGCCACGCTGAGCCCGCAGCGGCTGATCGAGCGCTCGCTCGACTCCGAACGCGGGATCGACCTGCGAGTGAGCGCCGACGGCGACCCGCGGCCGATCTTCAGCGCGGAAACCTCCACCGAGGAAGCATTCGCGTCGCCCGACCTGATGCGCCAGACCGACACGCTGGTGTTCGGCGGCAGCAGCTTGACGCTTGCCTATTCGGCGGACGGCCGGCCGAGCGCGACCGGCGCGCAGCGCATGGCGGGCACGGTGCTCGGCGCGGGCCTGTTCGCGTCGTTCGCGCTCGCCGCGCTCGTGGTCGTGCTGCTGCGCGGCCGGCCCGGGTCCGCCGCGGACGTCGGCGCCCGCAGCAGCGGCATCCTCAACGAGGCGCGGATGATGGGCATCATCCGCTCGTCGATGGAGGCGATCATCACGATCGACGAGAAGCAGACGGTCGTGATCTTCAATCCGATGGCCGAGCAGGTGTTCGGCGTATCCGCGATGGAAGCGATCGGCGCGCCGCTGTCGCGCTTCATCCCGGAGCGGTTCCGCGCCGCGCACGCGAAGCACGTCGACCAGTTCGGCGTGACGGGCGTGTCCGAGCGGCAGATGGGCCGCCAGCGCGTGCTGTTCGGGCTGCGCGGCAACGGCGAGGAATTCCCGATCGAGGCGTCGATCTCGCAGATCCGCGATGCGTCCGGCAAGCTCTACACGGTGATGCTGCGCGACATCACCGAGCGCGTGCGCGCCGAGAACGCGCTGAAGCAGTCGCGCGAGGAGCTGCGCGAGCTGTCGGCGAACCTGCAGAACGTGCGCGAGGAAGAAAAGACCCGCATCGCGCGCGAACTGCACGACGATCTCGGCCAGCAGCTCACCGCGCTGAAGATGGACCTGTCCGTCGTCGAGCACCAGCTGCGCGCGCCCGACGCGGCGCAGCCGCAGGAGGACGTGCTCATCCATCTGCAGGGCATGCGGCGGCTGATCGACGCGACGGTCGCGTCGGTGCGGCGCATCGCGGCCGACCTGCGGCCGGTGATGCTCGACGATCTCGGCCTCGTGCCGGCGATCGAATGGCTCGCGAACGATTTCACGAACCGCTACGGGATCGACGTCGAGCGGCACATCGAGACGGGCGGCCTCGCCTTCACCACCACGGGCGCGACGACGCTGTTCCGCATCGTCCAGGAAGCGCTGACCAACGTCGCGCGCCACGCCGACGCGACGCGGGTCGCGCTGACGCTCGACATCGAGAGCGGCTTCTGCGTGCTGCGCATCGCCGACAACGGCCGCGGCGCGGCGCCCGTCAACGGGCCTGCGACGCACGAGGAGAAGTCGTTCGGGCTGATCGGCATCCGCGAACGCGCCCACATGCTCGGCGGCAACGTGACGATCGACACCGCCTACGCGCGCGGCTTCTCGATCACCGTCGCGTTTCCGCTGACCACGATTCAACAGGAAACTTCAACCATATGATCAAGGTGCTCATCGCCGACGACCATACGCTCGTGCGCGACGGGTTGCGGCACATTCTGCAGAACGCCAGCGGCTTCGAGGTCGCCGGCGAGGCCTGGGACGGCCCGACGACGATCGCGCTCGTGCGCGCGACCCCCGCTCAGGTGCTGGTGCTCGACCTGTCGATGCCGGGGCGCAACGGCGTCGAGCTCATCAAGCAAATCAAGGACGAGAAGCCGGCGCTGCGCGTGCTCGTGCTGACGATGCACGCGGAACAGCAGTACGCGGTGCGCGCGTTCCGCGCGGGCGCATCCGGCTACCTGACGAAGGAAAGCGCCAGCGCCGAGCTGGTCGGCGCGGTGACGAAGGTCGCGTCGGGCGGCGTGTACGTGAGCCTCGCGATGGCCGAGCAGTTCGCGCAGAGCCTGAACGAACCGGCCGAAACGCTGCCGCACCAGCGGCTGTCCGACCGCGAGTTCGACGTGTTCCGGCGGATCGCCGCGGGGCAGACGCTGACCGAGATCGCGCAGGCGCTGTGCGTGAGCGCGAAGACGGTCAGCACCTACAAGACCCGGATTCTCGAAAAGATGCAGATGCCGCACGAGGCCGCGCTGGTGCGCTACGCGATGCGGCACAAGCTGCTCGACGAGACGGACGACGTCTAGCCGCGGCAGGCGGCGCACGGCCACGCACCGCCGCCGCCGCGCCGTCATCCCGCCGTCATCGCGTCGTTACTTCGCCGGCACCGGGCACGCGAGGTCGCCCTCATCGCACGACAGGTAACCCTGCAGGCTCTCGGTGCGCGCTTTCGTCAGATCGTCGAGGCACATCGACACCACCATCGGATAGACGCTGCCGCCCTCCGCGCCCGTGCTGGAGAAGCCGCACTCGGCATCGCGATACGCAACCCACGCACGCTGCGCGGAAACGAGCTTGTCAGACAGCGGTCGGTTGTCCCGCACGCGCGTGGTGACGGCCTGGTAGGCCCGGTTCAGCTCGGCGTCGGATTTCTTGTACGCGCGATCGGCGCACGCGCTCATCGCCGCCTGGTCGGGCGCATTCGCGCAGTTCGCCTGTGCATGGGCGTTCGCTGCCATCGCCAGCGACAGCAGCAAACCGGTCAAGACACGCATGGATGCTCCTTGTTGTTCGTTGATATGTGGAACCCGATGCCGGGACGGCCGCCCTGCCGCGCCTCGGAGCACGGCGCCGCGCACCGGGCCGGCGCGCTTGCGTGCGCATCGGCCGCCTCGGCGCGGCGACATCGACGGCGATCCTAGCGCACGCCCGCGCGCTTGTCAGCCGCTGCCCGCATGCCGCGCGGCACGCGCTTGAATATCGCCCTTGCCCGCCTACACTGGAAAATCGATACGCCGTTTCGGTCCCGTTATCGCATCCATCCCACGCTCCCCGCACCCGCTGCATTCCTCAGCGCATTCCGCCCTCGCACCGCCGTTCGGCCCGACCTCGCGCCGGCCGCCCGTCGCTGCATCGCGGACGGCGCGCTCGTCTTGGCATAAAGGAGGCAACAATGAGCTATCACCTGGAAGGCCGTCTGCTCGAGGTCTGCAATTGCCGCGTGCTGTGCCCGTGCTGGATCGGCGAGGATCCCGACTTCGGCACCTGCGACACGATCGTGTCGTGGCACATGGACAAGGGCACGATCGAAGGCGTCGACGTCAGCGGCTGCACGATCGCCGCCGTCTGCCACGTGCCCGGCAACATCCTGCAGGGCAACTGGACCGCCGCGATCTACATCAACGACACCGCGTCCGACGAGCAGGAAAAGGCGCTGCTGAAGGTCTATACGGGCCAGGCCGGCGGACCGATCGCCGACCTCGCGAAGCTGATCGGCACCGTCGTCTCGGTCGAGCGCGCGCCGATCACGTTCGACGTTGTCGGCGCGAAGGGCACGCTGAAGATCGGCACCGACTACCACGCGGAGCTCGAGCCGTACCTCGGCCCGAGCGGCGCGCAGACGACGCTGACCGACACCGTGTTCTCGACCGTGCCCGGCGCGCCCGTGTTCGTCGGCAAGGCGCCGGTCTATCGCTCGAAGAACGCGGCGATCGGCATCGACGTCAACCTGACGAACCACAACGCGCTGCAGAGCACGTTCCTGTTCGACGCCTGAACGGCGCCGCGCGCCGCGCGAACCGGCTGCGTTCGCGCGGCGGCGACGGGATCGGCCATGGCCGCGCTGCCGCATCGACGCGTCTTCCCGCTCGTGCTCGCGAGCCTCGTCGCGCTCGCGTGGGCCGCGCTGTGGGCGTGGACGCGCAGCCCGTACGGGCGTTACCTCGAGCACGACGGCTGGACCGCATCCGGGCCGGCCGCCGCGCTGTGCCGCGCGCTGCCCGGCGGCGCGGTGTGGCTGCCGGCCGTGTTCTCCGCGGCCGCGTGGACGCTGATGATCCTCGCGATGATGCTGCCGACCACGCTGTCGCTGTTCAACGCGTTCGCGCGCGTCGTCGCGGGCCGGCCGGACCGCACGCGCCTGCTCGTGCTGGTGGGCGCAGGCTACGTCGCGGCGTGGAGTGCGTTCGGGCTGCTCGCGCATGGGCTGCACGCGCTGCTGCTGGCCGGTGTCGCGCAGGTGCCGGCGCTCGCGTGGCGCGGCTGGCTGATCGGCGCCGCCGTGTTCGCGCTCGCCGGCGCGTTCCAGTTCAGCGCGCTGAAGACGCGCTGCCTCGACCGCTGCCGCACGCCGCTCAGTTTCGTGATCAGCCACTGGCGCGGCCGCGCGCCGCAACGCAACGCGTTCGTGCTCGGCGGGCGGCACGGGCTGTTCTGCGTCGGCTGTTGCTGGGCGCTGATGCTGCTGATGTTCGTCGTCGGCGCCGGCAGCCTCGGCTGGATGCTCGTGCTCGCGGCCGCGATGGCGGTTGAGAAGAACGCCGCCTGGGGGCGGCGGCTCACCGCGCCGCTGGGCTTCGCGCTGCTCGCCGGCGCGGCGCTGATTGCCGCCGGCCATCTGTGAGGCCGCGATGCGCCCGCTCGCCACGTCCGACCCCGCCGAGCGCGCGCAGCCGGTCGCGCGCACCGTGCTGCTGACGGCCGCCGCGATGCTGGCATTCGCGTCGAATTCCCTGCTGTGCCGGCTCGCGCTGCATGACGCGCAGATCGACGCAGCCAGCTTCGGCAGCGTGCGCCTCGTATCGGGCGCGCTGATGCTCGCGATCGTGGTTCGCGCGGGCGCGCGCCGGGCGCCGCCGCGCGTGGACTGGCTGGCCGCGACGATGCTGTTCGCGTATGTCGCGTGCTTTTCGTTCGCGTACCTGACGGTCAGCGCAGCCACCGGCGCGCTGATCCTGTTCGGCGCGGTCCAGCTGACGATGTTCGCGGCCGGGCTGCACGGCGGCGAGCGATTTGCCGCGTCGGGCTGGCTCGGGATGGGCGCCGCGGTCGCGGGGTTGCTGTACCTCGTGTCGCCGGGCGTGTCCGCGCCGACGCCGAGTGGCGTCGTGCTGATGTCGGCCGCCGGGATCGCCTGGGGGATTTATTCGCTGCGCGGGCGCGGGCTCGCCGATCCGCTCGCGGCAACCGCCGGCAACTTCCTGCGCGCCGCGCCGATGGCGCTCGTCCTGAGCGTGGTCGCGGCCGGGCACTTTCATCTGACGGCAAGAGGCGTGCTGCTCGCGGTCGCGTCCGGTGCGCTGACGTCCGGGATTGGCTATGTGATCTGGTATGCGGCGTTGAAGCATCTCACCGCGATGCGCGCGGCGGCGGTCCAGTTGTCGGTGCCGCCGATCGCCGCGTGCGGCGCGGTAGTGTTTCTCGCGGAGCAGCCGACGTGGCGGCTCGCGATTGCGTCGGCGGCGATCCTCGGCGGGATTGCGCTCGTGCTTGCCGGAAGGGCGCGGGGCCCGGCGGCGCAGCAGGCGAATTCGCCGCCCGATGGGCGGAAATGAGTGGTGTGCGCGCGGTCAAGCGGGCTTTCAAATGGGTGCCTGTGCGGGTTTTCGGCCCCAAATATGGTTCGTTTTGGATTGTCGTGGATGTCGCTTTCCGACGGTGGATTCAACCGGCCTCCACGATTCCCGGTGCGGTTCAGCTTGTGAGGCGGCCCCGACCATTGGAACGGATTCGTTCAACGAGAAAGTGGAAGAGCGGGAGCTTGCCTACGACATCTGAGCATGTAAGGAAAGGGTGGGCCCGGATCCGCCAACGCGGACTGAACGAATTGCAGCGACCGGTTGAATCCGTCGCCGAAAAGCGCCATCCCCTGGCGTCCGCGAAGAACGAAAAAACCCGCACTCACGAAGAGTACGGGCTTCTTTCCTTGCGGCCCGGCGGGATCCGGCAGCCCTGAACGGGCCGCCGCCTTACCGCGCTCAACGCCCCTTGTACAGATCCGACGTGTCACCCGCTGCCGGCGCAACCACGCGCTGGCCCGCTTGCGACGCAGCAACAGCGTTCGCGCCATACCCCGTCGCATCAGCCTGCGCGCCGGTGTTCTGCGCAGCGGCGACCTTCGCCTGCGCGGCCTGGATGTTTTCCGGGTAGTTGATCCAGTCGTTCGGGTTGTAGCCGGCCTTTTCGAGCTGGACCAGTTCGGCGCGCACTTGCGCGCGGGTCAGCGGCTGCTGGTTCGATTGCGCGAACGATGCCACCGGGGCGGCCACGACGAGGGCCAGTGCAACTGCCTTGATCAGCGATTTCATGATTCAGAACCTCCGAGATTTGTATTTTCAAACGCATCGGACTCTGGGTTCGGTGCGCATGAGTAGAAGTCTAGGAGGCTCGACTATCAGGGTAAATACTTAAATCGCGAATTCACTGTTGACGGAAATCGGACAATCGACCGGCATCCCGCTCATTCATCAGACGATTACAGGCATTGACGTACAGAATCCCGGCGTCACGGCGGCCACGCCGCGCCGCCGGCCGCGCTCAACCCGCCGCGCCCGCATCCTCCGATGCCATCAGCCGGTCGAACAGCAACGCCTTCAGGCGCAGCACATCGGCCGCCTCCATGTCGCCGTAGGCCACGTGATGCAGCACGAGCGTCGGCGCGGCCGGATCCGCGTGCGTGTGACGCACCGTGCCGTCCAGCGCCAGCAGCGCGACGCTGCCGCCGACCTCGTAAGGCAGCCGGATCCGCAGCGGCTCGCCCGCCGCCGCGATCGTCCCGGGCGCGGCGATCGACAGCCCGCTCAGGCTGATGTCGTGGATGATGCCGAAGCTGCCGACGCCGTCCTGCCCGCTGCTGCAACGGGCGGCAAGCCGCGCCGGCACGCGCGGCTCCGAGCGGGCGCGCAGGCGCTCGACGAAGCCGGGGGGCGACAGGATGATGTACGGCGACGGCGCGGCCTGCAGCACGTCGACGGTCGCCGCGAAGCGAAACACCGCGGCACGCCCGATCGCGATCACCTCGACGTCGTCGCCGCGCGCGAACCCGAGCGCCGCGCCGTGCTGCGGCTCGACGAACAGCGACTGCGACGCGCCGTGGCCGATCACCCGGCAACGCTGCATGGTCCGCGTTTCGCCGACCCGCCGCCGGATGCCGACCACTTTGCCGATCGACAGCCCCATGCCCGCGACCGCGTGCATCCCGCCAGGCGGCGACGCCGGCCGGACGATCTCGCCCCGTCGCGCGGGTCGGAAATAGTCGAACAGGAACGCGTGCTGCGCCGGGTCGTGCAGCGTGGTGCCGGCCGGCAGCAGCGCGGCGCCGCCGAGGTCGTAGACATCGAAACCGACCGGTGTGCCGGCAGCGAAATCGTCGCGCTCGAGCGCGACGTAATCGTAGGAATTGCGCATCGGGGAACGCGGCGCGGCCGCAGGGCTGTCGTATTGGCGGTATTACGGCAGCCCCGCGCAAAACCTGAACGCGCGCGTCAGGTCAGTACACGCTGCTGGCGCCGGTCGGCGGTTGCGTGTCGGGCGCCGGCGGCGCCGGCGAGGCGGGTGTGACCGGTGCGACAGGCGGCGAGCCGGCGGGCGGCGCACCGCTACCCGGGCCATTGCCCGCGCCGCTCGCCGGCGGCTGCGGCGCGCTGCCCGCGCTCGCCGCCAGCGCCGCCGCCGAGGCGGCCACCTCGGACGCCGGCACCCATTCCTCGACGGTGCCGCCCGACGCGGCTTCCGGCGCGGACGCCGCCGACGCGGCGCTCGCCTCTTCTTCCGCCGGCTGCGTCTCACGCCGGATCTTCGCCGCGGGCGGCGGCACCTTCGTCTCGGTCTTGAACCAGCCGCCGAACAGGCCGGTCACCCGTTCCTGCATCGACGCGAACCAACCCGGCGAGGGCTCGGTGTCGAACTTCGCCTTGCCGTCGATCAGCCGCGCCCGCAGCGCCCGCTGGAACACGTCGCCGACGATCGGCAGCGCGCTGTGCGCGCCCTGCCCCCAATAATCGCTGCGCAGCGTCACGCGGCCGTCGTCGAAGCCGACCCACGCGCCCGCGACGAGGTTCGGCTGCATCAGGATGAACCAGCCGTCCGCGTTGTCCTGCGTGGTGCCGGTCTTGCCCGCGACGTCGCCGCGAATTCCGAAGCGCGTGCGGATGCTCGCGCCGGTGCCGCGATCGACGACGTCGCGCATCACGTCGACGAGCGTCTTGTCGGTTTCGGCGTCGAGCGCGCGCTCGGGCGGCGCCGGCGCGAACTCGGCGAGCACCTCGCCCTGGCGGGTTTCGATGCGCGTGACCATCCGCGGCTCGACGTACAGCCCGCCGTTCGCGATCGTCGCGTACGACGCCACCATTTCCTTCAGCGTCACCGGGCTCGTGCCGAGCGCGAGCGACGGCACGCGTTCGAGCGTGCTGTCGCGCACGCCCATCGCGACCGCGAGCCGCGCGACCTTCGCCGGCCCGAGCTTGTCCATCACCTGCGCGGTGATCCGGTTGCGCGACAGCGCGATCGCGTCGCGCAGCGTCATCGGCCTGCCGGTCGGCGGCACATCGTCGTTCGGCCGCCAGATCTCGCCGCCCTTCAGCGGAATCTCGACCGGCTGGTCGATGAACGTGTCGTCGGGGGTCATCCCGCTCGCGAACGCCGCGGCGTAGACGAACGGCTTGAACGTCGAGCCCGGCTGGCGGCGCGCCTGCACGACGTGGTCGAACGGCTCGCTCGTGAAATCGCGGCTGCCGACCCACGCGCGGATCTGCCCGTTGCGCGGATCGATCGCGAGGAAGCCCGCCTGCACGTCGGTCTTGGTCTTGCACAGCGCGCGCATGAAGCCGCGGTCGGCGGCGAGCGCCTTCATCGCGGCGGCATCGCCCTTGCCGGCATCCTGCAGCGCCTTGTATTCCGGCGCCTCGCGCATGAACATCCGGAACACCTCGTTGTCGGTGCCGCAGCCGTCGCGGCCGCTCCACGCACCGTTCGCGATGCCCTGCAGTGCGTTCGCCTGCTGCTTCAGCGCCTGCGTCGCCATCGCCTGCAGGCGCGCGTCGATCGTCGTGCGCACGATCAGGCCGTCCGAGTAGATGTTGTAGTCGTTGCGGTCGGCCCACGCGATCAGCCACTTGCGCAACTGCTGCGCGAAATGCGGCGCGGGGCCCGGCGGCTCCTTCTGGCGTTCGAAGTCGATCCGCAGCGGCCGGCGCTTCAGCTGCTCGAACGTGGCCGGCGACAGCTTGCCGTACTTCACCATCTGGCCGAGCACGGTATTGCGCCGCTGCAGCGCGCGTTCGGGGTTCAGCACCGGGTTGTAGTAACTGTTGCCCTTCAGCATCCCGACCAGCGTCGCGCTGTCGAGCACGTCGAGCTCGTCGGCCGACTTGTCGAAATAGGTGCGTGCCGCCATCTCGACGCCGTACGCGTTGTACAGGAACGGCACCGTGTTCAGGTAAGTCTCGAGGATCTGTTCCTTGCTGTAGACCGCCTCGATCTTCAGCGCGGTGATCGCCTCCTTCAGCTTGCGCGTGAGCGTCGGCGCGCGGCCGATCTCGTCCGGGTACAGGTTGCGCGCAAGCTGCTGGGTGATCGTCGAGCCGCCCTGCCGGCTGCCCGAGAACGTATGCAGCGCGGCCCCCGCCGTGCGCCGCCAGTCGAGGCCGTGATGTTCGTAGAAGCGGTGATCCTCGGTCGCGATCAGCGCATCGACCATGTGCGGCGAAATCTGCTTGAGCCCGACCCACTCGCGGTTGGACGGCTTGAACTCCGCGAGCAGCTTGCCGTCGGCCGACAGCACCTGCGCGGGCTGGTCGACACGCGCCTTGCGGATGTCGCCGATGCCCGGCGTGAACGGGATGAGCGCGAGCACGTACAGCAGGAACAGCGCCGGCACGGCGGCGACGGCGAGCACGACGCCACGGCGCGTCGGATGGCGCAGGTGGAACCACGCGGCGGCGAGGAGACGCTTGACTGGCGCGGCGGCGGCGGCCGCGACGGGTTGGGCGCGCGCGATCCACTTGGCACAAAGGTCACGCACTGACGACACGTTTCGGCGATTCACGCGGATGGGGGATCTGCTGGAAAGGCAGCATCGTACCAAAACTCGCGCGGCGTTCCGGCGGGCCGGCACCGGTGCGCCCGGTGCGCGCGCCGGCGATGCGCGCAAAAAAGGCGTGCGCCCGGGAACCGGGAACGCACGCCAAGCCTGGTACACCAAGCGGTTCAAGGCGCGATCGGCTGTCGAACCGACTGTCCGACAGGCGAACGCGCCGCAGGGTCTCGCTCGCGCTCAGCGCACGAGAAAGCCGTAGCTTTGCGGATCGCGCTCGTCGATGATCCAGTTCGCGAAGCCGCAGATGTACGCGCGGCCCTCCACCTCCGGAATCACGGCCGGCAGGCCGCCGACCGTCGTCTCGCGCAGCACGCGCCCCTTGAAGATCGTGCCGACGATCGATTCGTTAACAAGCGTGTCGCCGGCCGCGAGCAACCCGCGCTGGTAGAGCTGCGCGACCCGGCCGCCGGTGCCGGAGCCGGTTGGCGAGCGGTCGACCTCGCGATCCGCGAACACGCAGCAGTTCGCCTGCGTCGAGCCCGGGTGACGCGGCGCGTTCGCGATGATCGTGCCGTAGATGTGGTTGATCTCCGGAATCTCGGGATGCACGACCGGATACGCGGCATTCGCCGCCGCCTTCACTTCCGCGCCGAAGCGGATCAGTTGCTCGACCGCCGCTTCGCGTACCGGCAGGTCGAACGGCGCGCCGTCGACATAGAAATAGAACGCGCCGCCGTACGCGATGTCGCCCGTCACGGTGCCGAACGACGGCGTCTCGACCGATACGTCGCGCCGCCAGATGAACGACGGCACGTTGACGAAGCGCACCGGGCCCGCGTGCTCGCCGTCCCATTGCACGAACGCCTCGATGAAGCCGCACGGCGCGTCGATGCCGACGCGCGTCTCCGGCACCGTGCGCTGAACCCAGCCGAGTTCGACCGCGGCGGTCGCGAGCGCGATCACGCCGTGCCCGCAGTGGTCGCTGTAGCCCTCGTTGTGCAGGAAGATCACGCCGAAATCGGCCTGCGGCGACACCGGCTCGGTCAGGTAGCCGCCGTACATGTCGGCATGGCCGCGCGGCTCGAACATCAGCGCGCGGCGGATCTCGTCGGCGTTTTCCTTCAGCCAGGCGCGGCGCTGGACGATCGTGTCGCCCGGCAGGCGCGGCAACCCGCTCGTGACGATGCGGAACGCTTCGCCGCCGGTGTGGACTTCGACGGTGGACAGGGATCGGGTCAGTTTCATCGTGGATTCAGGGAGGGACAATCGATGCGCGCGCCGCGAGGCACGCGCTCAAGCGGGCCGGCGGCGGCGCCGCCGGTGAGTCGACGGTCAGTCGCCGTACGGCACCGGCAGGCCGTTGCGGATCACGTAGACGGTGGTCGGCGCGCCCTTCAGGTCGCCGTACGCATCGAACGAATAGGTGCCCGCGACGCCCTTGTAGTCCGATTTCGCGAGCTGCGCGATGAGCTTCGCCTTGTCGGTGGTCGTGCCGGCCTTGACCATCGCATCGGCGAGCAGCTTCACGCCGTCGTAGTAGTTGACGCCGTACACCTGCGTGTCGGTGTGATAGGTGTCGTGGTACTTCTTCAGGAACTCGCGCCCGGCGGGCGTCTTGTCGAGCGCGACGCCGCCCTGCGCGCAAAAGACGATCGACGCGGCCTCGCCCGCCACCTTGCCCATGTCGGCCGAGCAGATCCCGTCGCCGCCGAGCAGCTTCGCGCGCAGGCCGCGCTGCTTCATCTGCTTGGCCATCGGCGCGCCCTGCGCCGCGTAGCCGCCGAAGAAGATCACGTCGGGGTTGCCGGCCTTGATCTTGGTGAGAATGCCGAGGAAATCGGTGGCCGACGAGTTCGTGAATTCCTGGTCGACGATCTTGATCCCGTTCGCCTTCGCGACGTTCGCGAACTGCTCGGCAACGCCCTGGCCATATGCGGTGCGGTCGTCGATGATCGCGGCGGTCTTCGCGTGAAGCGTCTTCGCGGCGAACACGGCCATCGTGCCGCCGAGCTGCTCGTCGCTCGCGCCGATCCGGAAGATGTTCTTGAAGCCCTGCTTGGTCAGCGCCGGGTTCGACGCGACCGGCAGGATCGGCACGCCCGCGGTGCTGTACACGCGCGACGCGGGAATCGCGACGCCGGAGTTGTACGGCCCGAGCACCGCCACGACGCCCTTGTCGACGAGGCTCTGCGCGACTTGCACGCCGGCTTTCGGGTCGGCCTGGTCGTCCTCGGAAACCAGTTTGAACGTGACGGCCTTGCCGCCGACCTTCAGGCCCTGCTTGTTGAGCTCGTCGACCGCGAGCCGGACGCCGTTCTCGTTGTCCTTGCCGTTCGCGGCCTGCGGGCCGGTAAGCGGGGCCGAATGGCCGATCATGACGACTTCCTGCGCGTGCGCGGAAGCCAGCGCGCCGGTGGCGGCGGCCACGGCGAGCACGATGAAGAGTAGACGCATCATGTGTCTCCAGATTGGTTTTTGTCAAACCAATGTAGGACACGAGTGGTTACTATGCAAGCACTTTCAAAATAGATATCCGCATTCTGGTCAAAAATCAGACCAGAACGAGAACCAACCGCTCACTTCGGCGCGATGTCGCGCCGCACGCGGCGGATATGCTGCTCGACGTAGAACGCGGCCGCGTCGGGGTCGCCGGAGACGATCGCCTCGTAGATCAGCCGGTGCTCGGACACGTACAGCCGGATCCGGCCGGCGTCGTAGATCCCGTCGTCCTTGAGGCGCTTCCAAAGCGGCTGGTCCATCGTCTTCGCAACCTCGTCGGCGATCTTCACGATCAGCGCGTCGCCCGTCATCAACGCGAGCTGGCGGTGGAACAGCCGGTCGCTCTCGTTCCACAGCGCGCGCTGGTGCGGATCGTCGACGTCGGTGATCGTCTCCATCTGCGCGAGATAGCCTTCGGCGATCGGATCGGGCCGACCGTGCTCGGCCGCGCGGCGTGCGATCGCAGGCTCCAGGATCAGCCGCACGTCGAGCGTCGAGGTCGGGCTGAAATCGGCCTCGGCCGCGCCCGGCACGTGCCCGCGCTGCGTCAGCACATCGAGCGGGGCCGACACCACATAGGTGCCCGAGTTGCGCTTCGTGAACACCAGCCCCTCGTTCTGCAGCGCACCGAGCGCCTCGCGCACGGCCGGGCGGCCGACCTGGAACAGCGTCGCGAGCTCGCGCTCCGACGGCAAGCGGGAATCGGGCGCGTAGCGGCCCGCGCGGATCTCGTCGCGGATCCGCTCCGCCACCTGCTCGTAGATTTGCAGCGGCCTGAAACCGCTTTCGACTGATTCGAGACGCGCGGACGACATCGTGATGCTCCTGCCGGATCGTGGGGGCGTGGATCGGAATGGGTTCGCACTATACCGGAGCGGCGCGGCCGGCTGGCCGGTTTGCGTACCGCAGCAGCCCTTTTGGACTGATATTAGAACCAAAATCACAGGGCTGCTTTATTTTCTGGCTTGTCATGCCGCCTTCAACTGGTATAGATTTGATCCAGACTGTCTCCCCTCGCTCACCCGACGAACCGACGCCCACGATGACTGCCCTTCCCCAGACTCCCGTTTTCGATGCCGCCGCGACGGCCGCGCTGCTCGACTATCCGGCGCTGCTCGCCGTGCTCCGGCAAACCGTCGTCGAATACGCGGCGGGCGGCATCGTCAGCCCCGAGCGGCTCGTCGTGCCGCTGCAGGCGGGCGGCGTGATGCTGTCGATGCCGTCGAGCGCGCACGACCTCGCGATCCACAAGCTGGTGAACGTGTGCCCCGGCAACGGGGCGCGCGGGCTGCCGACGATCCTCGGCCAGGTGATCGCCTGCGACGCGGTGACGGGCGAAATGCGCTTCGTGCTCGACGGCCCGACCGTCACCGGGCGGCGCACCGCCGCGATCACCGCGCTCGGCATCCAGGCGCTGCACGGCGACACGCCGCGCGAGATCCTGCTGATCGGCACCGGCAAGCAGGCAGCCAATCACGCGGAAGCGCTCGCGGCGATCTTCCCCGGCGCACGGCTGCACGTGCGCGGCAGCTCGGCCGCGAGCGCCGCCGAGTTCTGCGCGGCCCATCGCGCGCAGGCGCCGCAGCTCGCGCCGCTCGACGGCGAGCGGATTCCCGACGTGATCGACGTGGTCGTCACGCTGACGACGAGCCGCACGCCCGTGTACCGCGAACCCGCGCGCGAAGGCCGGCTGGTGGTGGGCGTCGGCGCATTCACGGCCGATGCGGCGGAAATCGACGCGGGCACCGTGCGCAACAGCCGGCTCGTGGTCGACGATCCGGCCGGCGCGCGCCACGAGGCGGGCGACCTGATCCTCGCGCAGGTCGACTGGCGCGACGTCGCGCCGCTCGCCGACGTGCTGCGCGACGGCGCGTTCGAGCGCCGCGGGCCGCTGCTGTTCAAGAGCGTCGGCTGCGCGGCGTGGGATCTCGCCGCCTGCCGCACCGCGCGCGACGCGCTCGCCGCACGCGCGACCCCGTAACCCGGCCGCCGCCGCGCGGCGGGCCGCGGCATCGGGCGCTGTAGGAAAAACCCTACAGCGGGGCGAACCCGCCTACGCAAAGTTCCAATTCGGCCGATTTCAATTTTGGTGGCGCAACAGGATACTGGCTTCCATGAATGCCAGCCTGTCACCCGCCGCGCTCAGGGTGTTTCTCGTCGATCATGCCGTAGCCGTGCGGCGCCGGATCGCGTTGCTCGTCGGCGCGATCCGCGGCGTCGACGTCGTCGGCGAAGCGGAGGACGGGCACGGCGCGTGGGCGCACATCCGCCGGTGCCAGGCGGATGTCGTGATCGTCGACCTGCGGCTCGCGGACGGCGGCGGCCTCGACCTGATCGGAATGCTGTCGAAGGCCGCGCCGCGCGTCGTCACCATCGTGCTGACGAACCATTCGGCACCGGCATTCAGAGAGGCATGCGCGACGGCCGGGGCGGACTACTTCTTCGACAAGACCGCCGAATTCGATGCCGCATGCCACGTGATCGAATCGCTGGTGCGCGCGCGTCGCGCGCACCACGCCTGAACGTGCCGGAGTGGATCATGTCCCCAGCATCCGTTAGCGCAGCCGCCGTGCCCGTCGCGCCGCGGCCCGTGACGCTCCACGCGATCGCTCGCGCCGACGCCCCGAAACACCCCGCCGCGCGCTGCTCGGTGTGTGCGATGCGATCCCAGTGCCTGCCGCCGCACCTGACCGCGGCCGAATACGGCCGGCTCGACGCGATCATCTGCACGACCCGCCACGTCCGCCAGGGCGACGCGCTGTTCCGCACCGACGATCCGTTCCAGAGCATCTACACGGTGCGCGCGGGGTCGTTCAAGACGGTGATGGTGCATCGCGACGGCCGCGAGCAGGTGACCGGCTTCCAGATCGCCGGCGAGACGCTCGGCATGGACGGCATCGGCGGCGGCCAGCATTGCTGCGATGCGATCGCGCTCGAGGACAGCGTCGTGTGCATCATCCCGTTCGTCCAGCTCGAGGCGGCCTGCCGCGAGATGAAGCCGATGCAGCATTTCCTGTACCAGATGCTGAGCAGCGAGATCGTGCGCGAGTCGAGCCAGATGCTGCTGCTCGGCACGATGTCCGCCGAACAGCGCGTCGCGCATTTCCTGCTGAACCTGTCGTCGCGCTTCCAGGCGCGTGGCTATTCCGCCTCCGAGTTCAATTTGCGGATGACGCGCGAGGAAATCGGCTGCTACCTCGGGATGAAGCTCGAAACCGTCAGCCGAATGTTCTCCCGCTTCCATCGCGACGCGCTCGTCGAAACGCACGGCAAGCGCGTGCGCATCATCGACGCCGAAGCGCTCGCGCGCGTCTGACGCGGCCGGCACCGCTCGCCGCCACCCGCGCGCGCCGCTCAGCGCGTCGCATGCGCGCCCCGCGCAAGCGCGCCGGGCGCCCCTGCCCCTTGCCCGACCTGCCACGCGAGCAGCGCACGCTCGGCTTGCGCGAACGCCGTGCGCACGGCCTCGCCCGCATCCTCGCCGACGCAGTGCGGAATCGGCCGCAATTCGTTACCGTGGGTGATCAGGTCGAGCCGCACGTCGTACGCCCGCAGCCCCGCGCCGACCGAGCGCGCCTCGATCGCAAGGTGGCAGCCGCTGATCAGCGAGCGGAACCGCTCGAGGCGCACCAGCTGCGCGCCCGCTTCCGCTTCCAGCGCGGCCGAACCCGCGAACCCGAAGTAGGCGATCTGCATGCTCACGCCCATATTGTTTCTCCTGACGGCGCCGCCCTCGTGCCGACCACCTTGTATGCGCCGCCCGCATGGCTGCGGCACGGCAAAGATTCATCTGCGACTGCGTGGCCTGTTCTCGCCGGCCGCAGTCCGACCGGCATCGTGCGCGGCGACCGCCGCGCGTTGCCCGCACGCCCCCGCGTGCGGGGTCCCTGCTACACGTTGAATACCTGCGACCGCTTCAGTTCGATCCATGTCATGCCGGCCCGCAGGCCCGCCAGCACCGCCTCGCGCTCGGTCGGATACGCGTGACCGTGCTCGAATTCATGGCGAAACCGGCCCGTGCCTTCGCTGTGCTCGACGCGAACCCTGCAGCGGAACCCGCCCACGTCGTCCGGCCGCGTCTCGACCTCGACGGTCCAGTCGTCTTCCCGGATATTGCCCGACAGTGCCATGCCCCCCTCCTGCGGCCATCCGGCCGCGCCCTGCCTGCCGCTTCATCCGGCGGACCGGAAATGCCCGCTGTGCAGCAACACCGGCCGCCCGCCGATTTCCTCGAGCATCCTGCGCGCTTCGCGTTCGATCGCCTTGCGATGCGTGTCGAATGCGCCGATCAGGTCGCGCTCGAGCAGCGACGCCGCGCCGAAATGATCCTCGAGCGCTTCGGCCGTGATCGCGCACTGCACGCAATCGCCATCGACGATCGCGGAAAACGCAACGACCAGATCCCGCCCGCAATACTCCGGCGGATCTGGCGGGAAATGAATCTGCATCGCCAGCCCGTCACCGTTTCGACGTGTCCATGACGTGAGCATAGAGGCGCGCGCCGCCGCCCGCTTGACCCACATCAAGCGAGTCGCCCGCGGCGGCGGCGCTCAACGCCGCGGGCGCGCAGCGGTCAAAGGAAGTAGACCGGCAGGCTCGTGCCGAACCGCGCGCATGCCCTGCGCGCCGCGCGGGCCGGGAGACGGGCACATTGAGGCGGGAAGGTTGAAGCGGGCCATTGACCCGCACGGGACGCGAGATGGGATTGATTGCGAATCTGGACGGTGCGCGCGACCTCTACCGGCTGTGCTTCGTGCGCGCGCCGTGGGCGTATTTCACGTGCCTGCGGCTCGACGAGCAATGCGGCGAGCGCTGGGCGGCGGTGCCGTACCAGGACGCGGCGCAGCCGCCGTACAGCGATTCGCGCACGCAGGTGCTGAAGGTCGCATTCGACGCACCGCTGCTGCTGCCGCCCGAAGCGGGCCGTCACGCGTGCGCGTGCAGCGTCGAGCAGATCAATCGCGGTGCCGCGCCGTGGCTGCGCAGCGAGAATTTCCTCGACGGCAACACGCTGCGCGTGATGGGCGGCGCGACGCTGCGGACCTTCGTCGAGACGGTGGAGTCGGCGGGCGGCACGGTGTACGGGCCGCTCGGCTGGGCCGAGCTGCCGCCGTGGGCCGCGCGCGGCGCGCCGGCCTGAGCACGCCTCACGCGCCTCACACGGCAACGTGCGCCAACGTGCGTCAGCCCGCGTCCGGCTCGATCGTCGCGCCGCGCTCGGCGAGCAGTTCGCGCAGGATGCCGCGGTGGCAGCGCCGTTCGTTCTCGCAATAGCAGCCGATCGAGAAATGCGTGGACGCCGACAGCGCGGCCAGCACGTCGAGCACCTTCGCGGCGTCGCCGTGATTCATCTCCGCGCGGAACTTGCGGGCGAACGCGCGCCAGTCGGCGTCGGTCTCGGCGGCCAGCGCCTGCGTCACGAGCTCGGGCGTCGGCGACAGCGTCGGCAGCCACACGTCGTAATAGTCGCGCGACGCGAACTCGGCCTTCGGCACGCCGCGCGGCGGACGCCGCACCGTGCCGATCCGCAGGCCTTCTCCGGCCGCGCGCGGCGACCCCAACTGGACGATCCGGATGCTCATTCGCGCAATGCTCCCTCGATTGGACGCTCAAGGCGCTCATCGTACCGCCGCGCATGCGGCAGCACGAAAAAAACCGGCTGCCCCCACGACAGGGGCAGCCGGTTCCGGTCCAGCATGCGCGGCGATCGATCAGACGCCGCTCTTCAGCACCTTCGCGATCGCATCGGCGACGATGCCGACGTTCGAATCGTTCAGGCCCGCGACGCACATCCGGCCCGAGCGCAGGATGTACACGCCGTGCACTTCGCGCAGCGCGTCGACCTGCGATTCGCTCAGGCCCGTGTACGTGAACATCCCGCGCTGCTTCACGTAGCGCGTGAGCGCCTCGCCGCTGACGTGGTCGCGCAGGCCGTCGTGGATCGACTGGCGCATCCGCGCGATGCGGCGGCACATCGCCGACAGTTCTTCTTCCCACTGCTTGCGCAGCGCGGGCGTGTTGAGCACGGCGGCCACGACCTTCGCGCCGTGGATCGGCGGGTTGCTGTAGTTCGAGCGCACCGCGCCGGCCAGCTGGCCGAGCACGCGGTCGGCCGCGGCCGCATCCTCGCAGAGTACGCTCAGGCCGCCGACCCGCTCGCCGTACAGCGAGAAGTTCTTCGAGAACGAGTTCGCGACCAGCGTCGGCAGCCCGCGGCGGGCCAGCTCGCGCACCGCGAACGCGTCCGCGTCGAGGCCCGCGCCGAAGCCCTGGTAGGCCATGTCGACGAACGGCAGCAGCTCGCGCGTCTCGATCACGTCGATCAGCTTCTGCCACTGGCCTTCGTCGAGGTCGACGCCGGTCGGGTTGTGGCAGCACGCGTGCAGCAGCACGATGCTGCGCGCCGGCAGCGCGTCGATCGCCGCGAGCATCGCGTCGAACTTCAGACCGCCCGTCGCCGCGTCGTAATACGGGTACGTGTTCACGGTGAAGCCCGCGCGCTCGAAGATGAAGCGGTGGTTTTCCCAGCTCGGATCGCTGAGCCACACCTGCGCATCCGGGAAGTAGCGCTTCAGGAAATCGGCGCCGACCTTCAGCGCGCCGGAGCCGCCGAGCGTCTGCACGGTCGCGATGCGGCCCGCCGTGCGCGCCGGGTGATCCGCGCCGAACACGAGGGACTGCACCGCGTCGCGGTACGGCGCCATGCCGACCATCGGCAGGTAGGGCTTCGGGCCGAGGTCGCGCTGCTGCGCCGTCTCGGCTTCGCGCACGGCTTCCATCACGGGAATCCGGCCCTCGGCATCGAAATAGATGCCGATGCTCAGGTTGACCTTCTGCTCGCGCGGGTCTTTCTGGAAGTTCTCGTTGAGCGTCAGGATCGGATCGCCGGGATACGCGTCGATGTGTTCGAACATGGCTTTATCGGTCTGGTTGGATGAAAAATCGTGCTGTCTCCGGGGGCACGGACGGCATCGCCGCGCGCGTCATCGCGCCGACGCGCGGTCGCCCACGCCGTACCGGGCGTTCTTCTGGCGGAAACGGTACCCGATCGCGAGCACCGCGAGCCACACCGGGATCAGGTACACCGACAGCCGCAGGTCCGGCGTCAGGTACATCACGACGAGGATGGCGGCCATGAACACCAGGCACAGGTAATTCGTGAAAGGATAGCCCAGACTGCGGAAGCGCGTCTGCTGTCCCGCCGCGCGCTTGGCCTGGCGGAACTTCAGGTGGATCAGGCTGATCATCGCCCAGTTGATGATCAGCGCCGACACGACGAGCCCCATCAGCAGCTCGAACGCCTTGCCGGGCATGAAGTAGTTGACCAGCACGCAGATACCGGTCGCGAGCGCCGACACGCCGAGCGCCGCGAGCGGGATGCCGCGCTTGTTCACGCTCATCAGCGCCTTCGGCGCATTGCCCTGCTGCGCGAGGCCGAACAGCATGCGGCTGTTGCAGTACACGCCGCTGTTGTAGACCGACAGCGCGGCCGTCAGCACGACGGCGTTCAGCACGTTCGCGACGAGGTCGCTGCTGAGCGCGTGGAAGATCAGCACGAACGGGCTGCCGCCGGTGACGACCTTTTGCCACGGATACAGCGAAAGCAGCACGGCGAGCGCGCCGATGTAGAAAATCAGGATGCGGTAGATCACCTGGTTGGTCGCGCGCGGGATGCTGTGCTGCGGATCGTCCGCCTCGGCCGCGGTGATGCCGACCAGCTCCAGCCCGCCGAACGAGAACATGATCGCCGCCATCGACATCACGAGGCCCGACACGCCGTTCGGGAAGAAGCCGCCGTGCTGCCACAGGTTCGAGACGCTGGCCTCCGGGCCCGCATGGCCGCTCATCAGCAACCAGCCGCCGAAGCCGATCATGCCGACGATCGCGGCGACCTTGATGATCGAGAACCAGAATTCCGTCTCGCCGTACGACTTGACGCTCGCCAGGTTGATCAGGTTGATCGCGACGAAGAACACGAGCGCGGACACCCAGGTCGGCACGCCCGGCCACCAGTACTGCACGTAGATGCCGACCGCCGACAGCTCGGCCATGCTGACGAGGATGTACAGGACCCAATAGTTCCAGCCGGACAGGAAGCCGGTGAAGTGGCCGAAGTACTTGTTGGCGAAATAGCTGAACGAGCCTGCGACCGGCTCGTCGACGACCATCTCGCCGAGCTGCCGCATGATGAAAAATGCGACGACGCCGGCCACCGCGTAGCCGAGCAGCACCGACGGGCCCGCCATCTTGATCGTCTGCGCGATGCCGAGGAACAGCCCCGTGCCGAGCGCGCCACCCAGCGCGATCAGCTGGATGTGGCGGTTCTTCAGCCCGCGCTTCAGGCCGTCCTTCTCATGTCCAGAAACCATGTCTTCTCCACTTTTTCCACTTCCGGCGGAAGCGGTGCGCCTTCGGTGTGCCTGGCGCTGTTGTGCTGTGCCGGCGGCCGTTCGTGGAACCGCCGAGTTGGGGACTGCAACAATCTTCGCGCCGGCCTCCGACCGCCTTCGGCAAACCCGCCCAACCGGCCCGCCGATCGCCGCGCCTGCTGCCCTTTCGCAGCCGCACACGAAAATCGGCCGTCAGTTTAGCGTCGCGACGGCGAAATCGGGTTTCGTAACCCGTTCATGCAAACCCTACATTATGAGATAAGATTGCATCCGGGAGACAGATGAGGAAACAAAAATGCCTGAACCGGTACTCGACCGCATCGATCGACACCTGCTGTCGATCCTGCAGGAGCATGGCCGTGCGTCGAATCTCGAACTGGCGAAGGCGATCGGCCTGTCGCCTGCGCAGACGCTGCGCCGCCACCGGCGGCTCGAGGAGATCGGCGCGATCCGCCGCTACGAGACGCGGCTTTGCCCCGACACGCTCGGCTTCGGCGTCACCGCGTTCGTGCACGTGACGATGGAGCGCGGGCACATCCGCGACCTGTCCAAGTTCCAGAAGCTCGTGTCCGATCTCGCGCAGATCCAGGAATGCTTCTCGGTGACGGGCGACATCGACTATGTGCTGAAGGTCGTCGCGCACGACCTGAAGGGCCTGTCCCGGTTCCTGCTCGAAACGCTGATGCGCATTCCCGGCGTGAGCGGCGTGCATTCGAGCGTGTGCCTCGACGAGATCAAGTGCACGAGTGCGATGCCGGTCGAGAGTTGAGCGGGGCGAACGGCGTATTGCCGATTGCGATTCAATACGCCGCTCAAGTTGAATTTCCAGAATAAAAATAATCGAAACAATGACGGTTCAATCCGTCATTTTTCGGATCGATTCCATTGCCATCCGCACCGCGTCGACACGCGACCACGCCTGAAAATACTCTTTTAAAAACAGGCACATTCCGCGCGACAGATATCCGAATTGAAATTCAATCGATTCAATCGATATTTCATCCGGATTCAATTTCCTTTTCCGATTTTTCCGACTATGGTTCGAAGCGGCGAAAGCCGATTGTCATGATGCGCGACGGCGAATAATCGCCGCCGCCATTCCACGCGACGACGCGTCGGCACGCACCGCTGCCGCGAACCCCGCAGCGGGCTCGATGCGCGCGCAACCATTCCGACAACCATGCTGAGAGGGCCAATGAAACAGACCATTCGCAGATCCGTTGCATCCGTGATGCTGCACGCGCTGGCCGGCGCGGCGCTGCTGACCGCGATGGCCGGCGCGCACGCGCACGGCCGCCTGACCGACCCGCCGTCGCGCATCGTGCTGTGCACGCAAGGCCAGAACCCGAATTGCAACGTCGACGCGTGGCGTGCGAACGCGATGGAAAACGGCAAGTTCTTCCCCGCGACGCAAAGCGGACTGTCGGATTCGTACGCGCCCGACGACGCGGAGAACGCCGCGCCGCCGAAGGACGGCGAGATCGCCGGCTCCAGCACGAACGGCCCGGTGCCGGTGCTGAACGAGCAATCGCCGAGCCGCTGGCAGAAGGTTCCGCTGCGCTCCGGTGCGCTGCAGAACTTCAAATGGGAATTCAGCGCCGTGCACAAGACGCGCCGCTGGAACTACTTCGTCACGCGCACCGACTGGGATCCGTCGCAGAAGCTGACCCGCGCGCAGTTCGAGCCGACGCCGTTCTGCACGATCCAGAATCCCGGCCAGCCGTACTGGGAACCGAACGCGAACCTGGTGCCGAAGCAGCCTACCATCCATCAATGCCGGCTGCCGGTGCGCACCGGCTATCACGTGATCCTCGCGGTGTGGGAAGTGGCTGACACCGCGATGGGCTTCTATCAGGTCGTCGACGCGATCTTCACCAACGGCGACACGACGCGCAGCCCGTTCTGACGCCATCCCCGCATGGCGCGCCGGCGGTGCCCGGCGCGCCATGCGGCCCCCAATCCGCACCGCCCCGTAAGACAGCAGACATTCCGGCGTAACGCCGTCGAAAGCGCCCGGCCTCCATATCTTCATACTGAACTGTTCCAATGCGCGTGCTCGTCGCCGGCCCGCTGCCCTTGTCTTCATCCCGCATGCGTGCCGCATTCACTGACCCGCCCGCATGGAGTTCCCGAAGATGTTCCGTCAAGCCTTGCTCGTCACCGCCTGCGCAGGCGCCGCCCTCGCCCTGTTCGCCTGCGGCGGCAGCGACGACGTGACCGCGACGACGTCGCAGGATGCGATGCAGACCGCCACGCCGATCAAGCACCTCGTCGTGATCTACGGCGAAAACATTTCGTTCGACCACTATTTCGGCACTTACCCGAACGCGGCGAACCCGCAAGGCGAGCCGGCCTTTACCGCGGCCGCGAACACGCCGGCCGTCAACGGCCTGTCGGGCACGCTGCTCACCGCGAACCCGAACTTCACGAACCCCGCGAACGGCACCGACGCCGCGAACCCGTTCCGCCTCGACCGCACGCAGGCCGCGACCGCCGACCAGAACCATGCGTACACCGCCGAGCAGCAGGCCGAGGACAACGGTCTCGCCGACCTGTTCCCGAAATACACGGGCAAGGGTTCGTCCGGCGGTGCCGGCGCGTTCGGCACGAAGGGCCAGGTGATGGGCTACTTCGACGGCAACACCGTGACCGCGCTGTGGAACTACGCGCAGCGCTTCGCGATGAGCGACAACATGTACACGACGTCGTACGGCCCGTCGACGCCGGGCGCGCTGAACGTGATCTCCGGCCAGACCAACGGCATGCAGATCGTCAAGACGTCGAAGCAGCCGTCGACGCTCGCCGCGACCTCGTACTACATCAACGACGGCCAGGGCGGCTTCACGATGATCAACGACGTCGACCCGGGCTACGACGTGTGCTCGAGCAAGACCGACCAGGCGATGATGGCCGGCAAGAACATCGGCGACCTGCTGAACGGCGCGAAGATCACGTGGGGCGGCTTCATGGGCGGCTTCAACCTGTCGACGGTGAACGGCAACGGCACCACGGGCTGCAGCCGCAGCACGGTCGCGACGGCGGTGAATGCCGCGACGGCCGACTACATCCCGCACCACAACTGGTTCCAGTACTACGCGTCCACCGCGAACCCGCAGCACACGCGGCCGAGTTCGCTCGCGGCGATCGGCTCGAGCGTGCTGGCCGACGGCAAGACGGCCGAACCGGCGAACCACCAGTACGACACCGACGATTTCTTCGCGGCGGTCAAGTCCGGCAACTTCCCGTCGGTCAGCTTCCTGAAGGCGCCGGCCGCGCAGGACGCGCATGCGGGCTACTCGGATCCGCTCGACGAGCAGGCGTTCGTCACGAAGGTCGTCAACTTCCTGCAGCAGCAGCCCGACTGGCAGAACACCGCCGTGATCGTCACCTATGACGACTCGGACGGCTGGTACGACCACGTGTACGCAGCCCCCACGCACGCGTCGTTCGATGCGGTCGACCAGCTCAACGGCAGCGGCAAGTGCGGCACCGGCGCGGCCGGCGCGGGCGTGAACGGCCAGCCGGTCAACGGCCGCTGCGGCCCGGGCGTGCGGATTCCGCTCGTCGTGATCTCGCCCTACGCGAAGCAGAACTACGTTGATCACACGATGATCGACCAGGCATCGGTGGTCCGCTTCATCGAGGACAACTGGCTCGGCGGCCAGCGCATCGGCGGCGGCTCGTTCGATACGTCGGCGGGCGACCTGCGCGGCCTGTTCGACTTCGCGTCGAAGCCGAACACGACGCCGCTGTATCTCGATCCGACGCTCGGCACCGCGCTCGGCTCGGCCCCGGCGATCTGATCGCCGACGCCACCTCGCCAGGCCGGCGCGCGACGCGCCGGCCTGTTCCGTTCAACGCGCCGCGTTCGCGGCGCCCGCCTTCACGATCGACCGCATGACCGCCCGTCCCGCGTTCCCGCCGCCCGGCCCCGCCGCTCCACCCCGCCGCGCCGCCCGGCCGGCTCCTGCGCGCGCGCGCGGCTCGCGCGGCGCGGCCGCGCTCGGCTATGCCGCGTACGCCGTCGCGTTTCCCGCGCACACGCCCGCCGCGATCGCCAGCGTCGTCGCGGACTGGACCGGCGCGAACCCGCACCCGATCGTGCTGCAGCGCCCGGCCGCCGCGCCGCTCTCGGCGGTCGCGCAGCTCGGGCGCGCGCTGTTCTTCGATCCGGCGCTGTCGGCATCGGGCAAGCAGTCGTGCGCGTCGTGCCACAGCCCCGATCACGCGTACGGGCCGCCGAACGCGCTCGAGGTGCAGCCCGGCGGCATCGCGATGACCCTGCACGGCTACCGGCCGCCGCCGTCGCTGATGTACCTGTACCGGCAGCCGAACTTCAGCATCGGCCCGGACGCCAGCGAAAACGACGACGCGGCGAGCGTCGCGCAGCAGGCCGCGTCGGCGGCCGGCGTCGTGAAGGCGCAGAAGGTGGCCGGCACCGCGGCCGCGCCGCAGCTCGTGCCGCAGGGCGGGATGTTCTGGGACGGCCGCGCGGACACGCTGCAGCAGCAGGCGTTCGGCCCGCTGCTGAATCCGGTCGAGATGGCCAACGCGAGCGTCGACGACGTCGCGCGCAAGCTCGCGCGCTCGCCGTACCGCACGCAGTTCACGCAGCTGTTCGGCGCGCGCGTCTTCGACGATGCGCGGCTGTCGGTGGCCGAGGCAATGTTCGCGATCGCGCGCTACCAGGTCGAGGATCCGTCGTTCCACCCGTACGACAGCAAGTACGACCGCTGGCTCGAAGGCCGCGCGCGGCTCACGCAGGCGGAGCTGCGCGGCCTGCGCCTGTTCAACGATCCGGCGAAGGCGAATTGCGCGGGCTGCCACCTGTCGAAGCCCGGCGCCGACGGGCTGCCGCCGATGTTCACCGACTTCCAGTACGAGGCGCTCGGCGCGCCGCGCAACCGCCTGCTCGCGCAGAACCGCGATCCGGCGTTTCACGATCTCGGGGTGTGCGGGCCGTTCCGCGACGACCTGAAGGACCAGACCCAGTACTGCGGGATGTTCCTGACGCCGACGCTGCGCAATGCGGCGACCCGCCACGTGTTCTTCCACAACGGCGTGTTCCACTCGCTCGACCAGGTGATGGCGTTCTACAACGAGCGCGACACGGCGCCCGAGAAGTTCTATCCGCGCGGGCCGGACGGCAAGGTGAACGCGTACGACGACCTGCCCGCGCAGTATCGCGGCAATCTCGACGTGACCGATGCGCCGTTCGACCGCAAGCCGGGCGATACGCCCGCGATGACGGCGCGGGATATCCAGGATATCGAAGCGTTCCTGCACACGCTGACCGACGAGCCGGCGCGCTGAGCGGCCGCGCGCGCGTCACGCGCGCCGTGGCCGGCATGGGATCGGATGTGAGGGGAAGATGCGATGCGGCGGGGAACCCCGCCGCATCGGCGCAAGGCGATCAGCCGGCGCGCTGCGCGCGGATCGCGTCGATGCACGCGGCGAGCCGCCGGTTGCTTTCGTCAATGCCGAAGCTCGCCGCGCGGGCCTGCGCGCGTGCCGCGAAATCGGTGCGCAGCGTGTCGTCGGTCAGCAGCCGCGCCATCGCGTCGGTCAGCGCGTCGACGTCGCCGATCGGCACCAGCATGCCGGCCCGGCCGTCGTCGAGGATGTCGCGCGGCCCGGTCGGGCAGTCGGTCGACACGATCGCCTTGCCCAGCGCGAGCGCCTCGATCAGCACCATCGGCATCCCTTCGTTCTTCGAACTGAGCACGAGGATCGATGCCCCCGCCATCACCGGATGCGGGTTGTGCATCTGCCCGGTGAAATGCACGCGCGCGCCGATCCCGAGCGTGTCCGCCAGTTGCCGGAGTTCGTCGCGATACGCGCCGTCACCGACCAGCACGAGATGCTCGGCCACCGCGTGCCGTGCGACCAGTTGCGCGTACGCGCGCAGCAGCGTGCGGTGATCCTTCTGCAGTTCGTCGAGGCGCGCGACCGACACGATGTACGGCGCGCCGCCCGGCGTGACCGGCTGATGAGCCGCCGCCGCGTTCGCGCGAATCGCGTCGATGTCGATCGCATTGGGCAGCACCATCACGCGCGGCTGCCGCTCGCCGAACATCTGCCCGGCTTCGGCGGCCATTTGCGGATTCAGCGCGGCGAGGCTGTCGTAGCGGTTGTACTGGTTCATCAGGCGCCGCACCCGGCGGCCCTGGCCGCCGAGCCGTGCGATGAAGCTGAAGTGATTGACGCCGATCCAGGGCACCCCGAACCGGCCGGCGAGCCGCCGCAGCGACAGGTCGTAGTCGACGATCACGTCGACGTTGCGCGCCAGTTCCGCGACCCGCCGCGCGATGTGCGGACGCACCGCCAACGCGCCGTGGATGTCGCGCGCGATCCGCCCGGCCTTGCCGAGCCGGCTCGCATGGCGCCGGTCCTGGAAATACCGGAGCCAGCGCGGCTGCACGAGGATCTCGACCGGCACGTCGTCCGGAATCAGTGCGCGGAACCGCTCGGCCAGCATCGGCGAGGCATACGTCACCGACAGCGTAATCCGGAAACGCGTGCGGTCGAGAATCCGCAGCCACTGGATCAGCGACGACTCGATGCCGCCGTTGCCGAAATCCGTCACATGAAACAGCACGCGCACGCGCGTGTCCCGGCCCTCGTCAATACCGCGTTCAACCATGATTCTTATGGGAAAAACCGCTCAATTTTCGGAATGCGGCCTGGCCGCAGCGCGGCACTTTATAACACAGGCCCCCTACGCCGCCAACCGGCGCGCGCGCTTTCCGGCCGGGACCCGCGCCGCGTTTGCCTGCCAGGCGTTTCCCCCGATCCGCCCCGCCGGGCGGGCGGCCCGATCGACACGCCATCCCGTCTCCCGGGCCGATCGGCGCGCATCTCCCCCGTGCCGGCAGGATCGCGCCCGACCTCGGCGACGCCGCTCAGAACAGGTACATCCCGGCGACGAACACCACGCCCGAAAACAACAGCGTGGTCACGCAGTAACCCATGATGTCGCGCACGCCGAGCCCCGCGATCGCGAGCGCCGGCAGCGCCCAGAACGGCTGCGCCATGTTGGTCCAGGCCTCGCCGTACGCGATCGCCATCGCCGCCTTGCCGAGATCGGCGCCGAGCGCCTGCGCGGCCGGCATCACGAACGGCCCCTGCACGACCCAGTGGCCGCCGCCCGACGGCACCGCGAAATTGATCACCGCCGAGCTCAGGAACGCGAGCAGCGGGAACGTGTGGACGTTCGCGACGTCGACGAACCATTTCGTGATCACGCCCGCGAGGCCCGAATGGTCCATCAGCGCCTGGATGCCCGCGTAGAACGGGAACTGGATCATGATCCCCGACGCGCCCCGCGCCGCGCCCGCCACCGCGCGCGCATACGCCATCGGCGTGCGGTGCAGCAGGATGCCGGCCGCGAGGAAGGCGAGGTTCACGGTGTCGATGTCGAGCGCGAAACCCTTCTGCACGAAGCGCAGCACGAGGAACACCGCGCACAGCACCGCGACGAGCACCGCCAGCAGGCGGCTTTCCTCCAGCCGCTCGGCCAGCGTCGCGTCCGGCCCGAGCTGGCGCTCGACGCTCGGCGGCTCCGCGAGCAGCGCCGGATCGACGCTGACGACGTCCTCCGGCTTCGGCATCATCATGCGCGCGAGAAACGGCAGCATCACGATCAGGCCGATCGTCACGAACGCGTTGTAACCGGTGAACAGCGTCTGCGACACCGGAATCAGGCCGATGGTCTTCTCCATCGGGTTGCCCTTCGTCGCGGCGACGAGCGGAATCGAGCCCGACAGCCCGCCGTGCCAGCTCAGGAAGCCCATGTACGCGGACGCGACGAGCAGCCGATAGTCGCTGCCGGCCACGCGCCGCGCGACCTCGCGCGCGAGCATCGCGCCGAGCACCAGGCCGAAGCCCCAGTTGACCGCGCACGCGAGCGCGGCGACGAACGCGACGAGCATCACGCCTTGCCCCGGCGTGCGCGCGGCGCTCGCGAGCGCGACGAGCACGCGCTTGACCGGCGGCGAGCTCGCGAGCGCATGGCCGGTGACGAGTATCATCACCATCTGCATCGAGAAGGCGAGCAGGTTCCAGAAGCCCGAGCCCCACATCGTCGTCAGTTGCGCGGGCGAATTCGGCGTGAGGCCGAAGGCGAGCGCGAACGTGACGATCGTCAGCAGGATCGCGAAAATCAATGGGTCGGGCAGCACGCGGTGGACCACCTGCGTGAAAAAGCGTGAAATGCGCTGAATCAACGTGTTCTCCTCGGTTCCTGATAGGTCGGGCCGCGCTGGTGTCGTTCTAGGAAATGCGCGGATCGCGCGGATTCTTGCACAGAACCCGCGCGCGTGCTTCGGACCGCGCGCACGCGTCGACGCGCGCGCAGCGACCTTCGGGAAACGGGAGGGATACCGTGGCGCGCGGCGCTCGCTAGCGGGCCGCGACGGCTGGTTCGGATGCCGCCGGGCGCGGCTCGGCCACCCGTGTGCCCAGCCGCTGCGCCACGCGTTCGGCAGAGCGGTAAGCAACGATCGATCCGGCCACCGCGAGCAGCATCGGCACCAGGCAATCGTGGCTCGCACGCGTGAACTCGGCCAGCAGCACGACCGCGGTGATCGGCATCTGCATCGACGCCGCGAGAAACGCGGTCGCGCCGATCAGCGCGCATCCGCCGGCCGACGCGCCCGGCCAGGCGAGGCTCCACACGCCGCCAAGCACGATGCCGAGCAGCGCGCCGTTCGCGAGGCCGGGCGTCAGCAGCCCGCCCTCCGCGCCCGCGCGCAGGCTGCTCGCGGTGATCAGCACCTTCAGCGCGAGCAGCGTCGCCGCGAAGCCGATCGTCAGCGCGCCGTCGAAGCTCAGCGACGCCGCGCCCTTGCCGTTGCCGAGCAGTTGCGGAAAGCGCATCGCGAGCCAGCCGATCGCCGCGAAGTTCAGCAGCGCGAGCACC
The DNA here is from genome assembly GCF_004343775.1 of Burkholderia sp. SRS-46. Lineage (GTDB taxonomy): Bacteria > Pseudomonadota > Gammaproteobacteria > Burkholderiales > Burkholderiaceae > Burkholderia. Next base: position 58,299 of record NZ_PTXL01000002.1, read on the forward strand.
GGCAGCCGCCAATCCTTCGGTGCGGCAGCCCGCGCCCGGCTCGTGAGCCGCACGAAGCCATACGCGGCAAGCCCGAACACCGGCCCGCACACCGCCGACCACACGACCAGCGACGGGCTCAGCACGAACGGCGGCACGCTGTACTGGTGCTCGTTGCCGAGGCCGAGCCACGCGAGCGCCGCCGCGATGGCCGACGTCGCGACGGCCGGCACCAGCGCGCGCAGCTCGAAGGTGCCGAGCAGCACTTCGAGCACGAACACCGCGCCGCCGAGCGGCACGTTGTAGACGGCCGCGAGCCCCGCGCCGGCGCCGCACGCGACCATCAGCCGGCAATCGGCCGGCGCCAGCCCCGCGCGATGCGCGAGCCGGCCGGCCAGCAGCGCACCGATCTCGCGCGGCGCGACCTCGCGGCCGAGCGGCGAGCCGAGCGCGACGGTGACGATCTGCAGCAGCGCGTGAATCGTCGTGCTGACGGCCGGCATCCGTGGATCGTCCGCGCGCATCGCGCGCCGGATGCTGACGAGCGGCCGGCCATGACGGTACAGCGCCCACCAGCCGAGGCCCGCGACGAGCCCGCAGCCGCTCAGCACGGCGAGCCGGCGCAGCGGATCGGCCGCGCTCACGCCGGCCAGGAAGCTTTCGTTGCCGATCAGGTGCGTGGTGCCGTAGCCATACGCGGCGTGCTGGATCGCGTGCAGCAGCAGCGCGAGCAGCATGCCGCCGAGGCCGGCGCCGACGCCGGTCAGCACGGTGACGGCGGCGAGTTTGACGAGCGGGCTGCCGGACGAGGACGGCAGCGAAGGGGAAGCAAGCGGGAGATCGGGACGCATGGAGTCGGCCAACGGAAGCGGAACGGACGGCGCGCATCGCGCACGCCGTGACCAGCCCGCATCCTAGGCCTCCGGCCTCCATGAGACAAACGCATTTTTCTGATCAACTCATGCGTTTACAGAATGATTGATCGGTCGGCCGCGACGATCACGCCGGATAGTCGATCCGCTCCGGCGCGCGCCGCATGATCACCTTGCCGCCCCGGATCGACAGCGCGGCCTTCGCCTGGCGGCGCAGCGCGTCGTAGTCGCTGTCGGCGTCGAGCACGACGAGGTTCGCCGGCCGGCCGACCTCGATCCCGTAGCGCTCGCCGAGCTGCATCGTCTTCGCGCTGTGGTCGGTCACGAAGTCGAGGCAGCGCTGCAGATCCTCGTAGCCCATCATGTGGCAGATGTGCAGCCCCGCGTCGAGCACGCGCAGGATGTTGCCGTTGCCGAGCGGGTACCACGGATCCTTGATCGAATCCTGCCCGAAGCACACGTTGATGCCCGCGCGGTCGAGTTCGGCGACGCGCGTGACGCCGCGCCGCTTCGGGAACGTGTCGAAGCGCCCCTGCAGATGGATGCTCTCGGTCGGGCACGAGATGAAGTTGAGCCCCGCGCGCTTGAGCAGGCGGAACAGCTTCGAGCAATACGCGTTGTCGTACGAGCCCATCGCGGTGGTATGGCTCGCCGTCACCCGCGCGCCGATGCCGCGCACGCGCGCTTCCTCGGCGAGCACTTCGAGAAAGCGCGAATGCGGATCGTCGGTTTCGTCGCAGTGCACGTCGACGAGGCAGCCGGTGCGCTCGGCCAGGTCCATCAGGAAGCGGATCGAGCTGACGCCCTGCTCGCGCGTATTCTCGAAATGCGGAATCCCGCCGACGACGTCCGCGCCCATCTCGATCGCCTGCGTCATCAGTGCGCGGCCGCCGTCGAACGATTCGATCCCCTCCTGCGGGAACGCAACGATCTGCAGGTCGATCAGGTGGCGCGCCTCGTCCTTCACCTCGAGCATCGCCTTCAGCGCGGCGAGCGACGGGTCGGTCACGTCGACATGGGTGCGCACGTGCTGAATGCCGTGATCGCGCAGCATGCCGATCGCCGCATGCGCGCGTGCTTTCGTGTCTTCGTGCGTGATTGTCGCCTTGCGCTCGGCCCAGCGCTCGATCCCTTCGAACAGCGTGCCGCTCATGTTCCATGCGGGTTCGCCGGCGGTGAGCACCGCGTCGAGATGGATGTGCGGCTCGACGAGCGGCGGGATCGCGAGGCGGCCGCCCGCGTCGACGTCATCGCCGTGCACGGCGTGGATGCGAGCCGGCTGGGCGTCGATGCGGGCAATCCGGCCCGCGTCGATGCCGATCGTGAAGAGGCCGTCGCGGCCGCGCAAGCGTAGGTTGAACAGGTTCATGTGGGGTCCTGGCATGAAGCGTCCGCGCGCCGGGCGCGGCGAACGCGTGACGTGAAATCGACGAAACGAATGACGGAGGACGCGGCGGCGGCGCGCGTCACGACCAGCCCTCGATCCTCAGCCCGGTCGCGGCTGCGGCCTCGTCGCGCGACACCGCGCGCACCTGCTGGCCGAACGTCCACACGTGCTGCTCGGGATCGCGCGCGCGATAGGTGCGGTCGCCCCAGAACTGGTCGGCCGGCGCCTGCAGGATCGCCGCGCCGGCCTGCCGTGCCCGCTCGCAATGCGCGTCGATGCCGCCGGCGAGCTGCACGTGCACGCACTGCGTGTTCTTGCCGCCGACGCCGAGCGGGCTCGTGACGAAGTCGGCCCATTCGCCGCCGATCATCACCGTGCCGCCGTCGCAGCTCAGCTCGGCATGCGCGAGCTGGCCGTCCGGCGTGCTGACGACGACGCTGCGGGCGAAGCCGAACGCGCGCTCGAGCCAGTCGAGCGCGGCCCACGGATCACGGTAGAACACGGCGGCACGAATGGACGGACGGCGGCTGGGCGTGGTCATCTTCGGTCTCCGGCGCGAGAGTGTGAAGCGCCCATTCTCCGCGCGCGCGGCGCGCCGATCAACCGCTGTACGGCCGTCCCCCCGGTGTTGCGACGGCGCGACAACCGCGCGTCGACCGCCGCGCGCGGCACGCGCGCGATCCCGCACATGCCGCCCGCCGGCGGCGCATGCGGCGATCCATGGCAGTTTTGTGAAGCACTCTTGCTCGATCTGCAACGGAGCTGTCGCGCCGGCCCACCGAAATCTCCGTGCGTGCGTCCCTATACTTGCGCCGAACTTTTTGTCCGCAGTCCCACACGCAGGAGCCTTTACGTGAAAAAAACCCTTCTCGCCGGCGCAGCCGCCACCGCCCTGTTCGCCCCGCTCGCGCACGCACAGAGCTCGGTCACGCTGTACGGCCTGATCGATGCCGGCATCGTCTACACCAACAACGCGAACGGCGCGTCGCTGTGGCGCCTGAACAGCGGCACGGTCAACGGCAACCGCTTCGGCGTGCGCGGCACCGAGGATCTCGGCGGCGGCCTGAAGGCGCTGTTCGTGCTCGAGAACGGCTTCAACGTCAACAACGGCGCGCTCGGCCAGGACGGCAAGATGTTCGGCCGTCACGCGTACCTCGGCCTGAGCCAGAACGGCTACGGCACGCTGACGCTCGGCCGCCAGTACGACACGATGGTCGACTTCGTCGCGCCGCTGTCGGCCACCGCCGGCGACTTCGGCGACGCGAGCTTCGCGCATCCGTTCGACAACGACAACCTGAACCACTCGCTGCGCATCAACAACGCGGTCAAGTACACGAGCGACACCATTGCGGGTTTCAAGGTCGGCGCGATGTACGCATTCTCGAACGCGACGAACTTCGGCGCGAACCGCGCGTACAGCGTCGCCGCGAGCTACACGAACGGCCCGCTGAAGCTGGCCGGCGCGTACCTGCAGATGAACGGCACGAAAGGCACGACGAGCGCGAGCCCGGGCGCCACCGATGCCGTCGAGGCGAAGGGCGTGAACCAGGGCGGCTGGTCGATCGGCTCGGACCGCATGCGTTCGTACGGCGGCGGCATCAACTACGCGTTCGGCCCGGCCACCGTCGGCTTCGTGTACACGCGCTCGCAGTACGACAACACGGGTTCGTTCGGCTCGACCGGCCAGATCGCGTTCAACAACTACGACGTGAACGTCCGCTATGCGATGACGCCTGCCTTCAGCCTCGGCGCCGCGTACGTGTACACGGACGCCAGCGTGTCGAACCCGGACAGCAAGCACGGCACCGCTCCGAAGTGGCACCAGGTCGACCTGCAGGCCGTGTACAAGCTGTCGCGCCGCACCGACATCTATGCGGAAGCGATCTACCAGCACGCATCGGGCCGCGGCTACCAGGCGTTCATCAACGGCTCGGGCGGCGCATCGAGCACGCCGAACCAGGTCGTCGGCACGATCGGCATGCGCACGCGGTTCTGAGCACCGCCGCGCGACGCGCCCGCAACACGACGAACCCGCCCACGAAGGCGGGTTTTTCGTTTGGCGCATGCGCGCCGCGCGCCGCGTCAATGTTGCTCGTTCTGGAAGGATGCCTGCCTGGAATCGGGGTTTTTGCGCGCGCCGCCGCTGCGTAGACTTCGGTCAACGGTTCGGATCACTCGCTAATTGCCGGGCCGCATCGCTTACCCAGGAGAACATCGTGAAATCGCTCGTCGTCACCGCCGCCGCAGCCGCCGTGCTGCTCGCTTCGCCTGCCCTGTCGTTCGCGCAGCCGTCGTCGCACGTCACGCGCGCGCAGGTGCTGCAGGAACTGTACGACCTCGAGTCCGTCGGCTACAACCCGTCGACCGGCGACTCCGGCAACTATCCGGACGACATCATGGCCGCGCAGGCGCGCCTCGACGCGAAGCGCCTCGCCGAGCACAAGGCCGCCACCGCCGCGTACGGCGCGGCCGGCACGCCGGCAGCGGAATCGGGCACGGCCGCGAAGCCGTCGCTGTAAGCACGAACGGTGCCGCGCGCCGGCCCGTGGTCCAGGCACGCGCGGTGCGCCCGAGCGACTAGTTTCGGGGAAATCCTTCAATGGAATCGGGCGACGCGGCTCGCTACGCCACCCGTCATGCAGCCCGTCACGCAGCCTGTTGCGGGCTCCGGTCGAGCGCCGTCAGCATCTCGACGTCGCGCGCGATCATGCCCGGCACTTCGGCGCGCAGCATCTCGACCCAGGTGCGCACTTTCGCGTCGACGAAGCGGCGCGACGGATACAGCGCATAGACGTTCATCTTCTGCAGGATGTGGTTCGGCAGCACGCGCACGAGCAAGCCGTCGCGCAGCGCGTCGATCGCCGAATACAGCGGCAGCATCCCGATGCCGATGCCGTCGCGGATCGCGAGCGCAAGCGATTCGGCGGTGTTGGTCTGCACCGGCCCCGCGACGTGGATCTGTTCGACGCCGCCCGGCCCTTCGAGCAGCCATTCGTGCGTCGGGAACGCGGGCGTGCACAGGGTCAGGCACGCGTGCGCGCCGAGATCCTGCGGCCGGGCCGGCGCGCCGTGCAGGCGCACGTACTCGGGCGACGCGCACAGGATGCTGAACGTCGAGCCGAGCAGATGCGACACGAGCTCCGAATCGGGCAGCGACGACGCCGTGACGACCGCCATGTCGCTCGTGCCGTCGAACAGGTCCGGCATCCGCTGCGACAGCGACAGCTCGATCGACACGTCCGGAAACTGCGCGTGATAGCGCGTCAGCGCGGGCAGCACGTAGTGATGGCCGACGCTCGCGAAGCTGTGCATGCGCAGCACGCCGGCCGGCCGCTCGTGCGCGCAGCTCGCCTCCTCTTCCGCGCGATCGACGTCGGCGAGGATCTGCCGACAGCGCCGCAGATAGCTTTCGCCGGCGGAGGTCAGCGCGAGACGGCGCGTCGAGCGGTTCATCAGGCGGGTGCGCAGCCGCGCCTCGAGCTCCGACACCGCGCGCGACATCGCGCCCGTCGTCGAATTCAGCGATTGCGCGGCGGCGGTGAAACTGCCCGTCTCGACGACGCGCGTGAACACCCGCATGTTTTGAAGCGTATCCATTACCGTGAACCCGTAAAGCCCCTGTGTCGGAGCCGCTATTTTCCTCCACGGAATGCGATGCATTGTTACGCCGCCTGCAACTATCGTTTCCCCGGGGCTGCGTTAATGTGCGCGCGCCACGCTCCTACAATCGGCGCCTCACCAGTCGAACGGGCGCGTTCGGCCGAGCCGTGGCGAGTCGCCCGGCATGGGCCGCGCCATCTTGAGTCATGAAGCCACAACCTGCGATCGAGCCCCTTTCCGTCGGCCTTCAACGATGGGGGCGACGGCTCGATCCGCTCGGCAAGGTGGCGCGCGACTGGGCCGCGAGCGACGGGCTGATCTGGCTGCACCTCGCGAAAACCGTGTTCGCGGCGCTGCTCGCGATGGGCATCGCGATGCGGCTCGAAATGTCGCAGCCGCGCACCGCGATGACGACCGTGTTCGTGCTGATGCAGCCGCTATCGGGGATGGTGTTCGCGAAGAGCTTCTACCGGGTGCTCGGCACGGCGGCCGGCCTCGTCGCCGCGCTGGCGCTCGGCGGCCTGTTCGCGCAGCAGCCCGAGCTCTACATGGCCGGCATCACACTGTGGATCGGCGGCTGCATCGCGCTCGCGGTGCGCAACCGCCACTTCCGCTGGTACGGCTTCGTGCTGGCCGGCTACACGGCCGCGCTGATCGGGCTGCCGTCGGTGATGACCCCGCAGACGCTGTTCCAGTCCGCGCTGACGCGCGCCGCCGAAGTCGCGCTCGGCATCGTCTGCTCCGGCGTCGTCAGCGCGCTGATCCTGCCGCTCAGCTCCGCGAAGGCGCTGATGCGCTCGCTGAGCGCGCGCCACACGAAGTTCGCCGCGTTCGCGGCCGGCGCGCTGACCGGCGACGTCGAGCGCGGCGCCTTCGAGCGCCAGTTCGCCGATTTCGTCGACGAGATCGTCGGCTTCGAGGCGAACCGCGCGTTCGCCTCGTTCGAGGATCCGCACATCCGCGCACGCAGCCGGCGCCTCGCGCGGCTGAACAGCGAATTCATGAACGCGTGCACGCGGCTGCATGCGCTGCATCAGCTCGTCAAGCGCCTGCGGGCGGGCCACGCGGACGCCGTGCTCGCGGCGCTGGCGCCGCACATCGACGCGCTCGCGCAACGGCTCGTCGCGCTGCACGACGAGCTGCGGCGCGGCCCCGCGCGCGCGACCGGCGCGCTGCTCGACCTGCGCCGCTTTCATTCGGCTCTGCCGAAGGCCGCGCGGGCGTCGCGCCGCGACATCGAGGCGCATGCGGCCGGCGGCCTGCTCGACTACGACACCGCGGTCGAGCTCATGTATCGCTTCACGGGTGAATTCGTCGGCTACGCGGACACCTACGCGTCGCTCGACGAGGACGACCATGCGTTCGAGCGCTCGGTCACGCACTATGCGGTGAAGACCAACGGCTTCTTCGTCGGCTTCACGTTCCTGCGCACCGTGGTCGCGGTCGGCGCGATGAGCTGCTTCTGGATCGCGTCGGAATGGCCGAGCGGCGCGCTCGCCGTGATCGGCGCCGCGATCGCGTGCGCGCTCAGCTCGACGTCGCCGCGCGCGCCGAAATTCGTCGCGCAGATGGCCGTCGGCGCGGGGTTCGCGACGCTCGTCGGCTATCTGTTCCTGTGCTACGTGTACCCGAACATCGACGGCTTTCCGCTGCTGTGCGCGGTGCTCGCGCCGGTGCTCGGCTTCGGCGCGTTTCTCGCGATGCGGCCGGGCATGTCCGGCTACGGGATCGGCTTCGCGGTGTTCTTCTGCCTGCTCGCGGGCCCCGACAACGTGATTGCGTATACGCCCGAGGTGCTGATCAACAACGGTCTCGCGGTGGTCGTCGCGATGCTGGCGTGCGCACTCGTGTTCGCGGTGGTGTTTCCCACCCACATGCCGTGGCTGACGGGGCGCATCGCGCACGACCTGCGCCGCCAGGTGACGCTCGCGTGCGAAGGCGCGCCCGACGGGCTCGCGCAGCGCTTCCAGTCGAGCACGCACGACCTGATGGCGCAGCTGCGCACGCTGCTGGTCCGGCGCACCCGCCAGCATCGCGACGCATTGCGCTGGATGCTCGCGACGCTCGAAGTCGGCCATGCGGTGCTCGACCTGCGCGACGAAGTGCATGCGTTCTCGGCAGCGAAGCCGCCGCAGGCGCTGCGCTGGACCGCATCGATCGAGCCGGTGCTCGACACGCTGCCGCGCTTCTTCGACGATCCGACGCCGAGCCACCACGTGCGCACGCTGAAATCCGTGAACCTCGCGATCCGCGCGGCGCAGCATGCGCTGATCGCGTGGCATGCGGTGCCGGACGAGCGGCGCCGCATGCAGCGTATCGTCGGCTGCCTGCACTTCGTGCGCAGCGCGCTGCTCGACAAGGATGCGCCGTTCAATCGGCATCGCCATTGAACGCGCGCCCCGCATCATCCTTGTTCGGAATGCAAATAAGCTCTCCTCGTGCGGTGATTAATCCATAAGCAGTGCGAGCCTATAGTTTGGTCACTGCCAGCAAGACTGGTCGCCACCCAGGAGAAATCGAAATGAAGCCGCTTCACCTCGCCCTCGTTGCCCTGTCGCTCACCGCCGCCGTCGCGCACGCTCAGCCGGCGCCGGCCGAGCAGGCCCCGCAACCGGCGAACCGCACCGAAGCCATGCAAGCCGCCGGTCGCTCGGACCATGCGCAATCGAAGAAGGAAGACCCGAACGCCTGCGTCGGCCCGGTCAGCTTCTGCAACATCTACTTCGGCAGCTGAGCATGACGCCGCGTCGCGACGCCCCTGCCCGCAGCGCCCTCGCCGGGTGCGCGGGCGCGCGCCGGGCCGCCCGCTCCCCGCCTGTCCTCTTTCGCTCGCGCCGCTTCGCCTGAACCGGCGCGCATCGCGCTTACTTCCCCCGCCCCGGCCGCCAGCCGACCTCGCGCAACGCGTCCAGCAAGCGCGCCCCGCCGAGCCCTTCGACCCGCGCACCATTCGCTTCGACGTCGCCGCCCGCGACGAGCGCATTCACGATCGCCTCCTCGACCGCTTCCGCCGCCGCCGCGAACAGCGCGGAAATATGATCGTTGTTGACCATCTTTACACTCGTCGTCGGTGCGCCCTTGCGTCCGTAGCTCGCCGCCGGCAGCCCGTGGTTGCCGGTCGCGAATGCCAGGAAGATGTCGCCGCTCGAATCCTCGGTGCCGCCGCCGACGCGTGCGAGCCCGACGCTCGCGCGCTGCGCGAGACGCGTGCACTGGTGCGGCAGCAGCGGCGCATCGGTCGCCAGCGTGACGACGATCGAGCCCATGCCCGCCTCGCCCTGCGCGGCCGGCGCACGGAACGGCGAATGCACGTGCCCGAGCACCTCGCCGACCGGATAGCCGGCCACGCGCAGCATGTCGCGCACGCCGTAGTTCGCCTGCACGAGCGCACCGACCGTCCAGCCGCCCGCGGCCGCAGCCAGCACGCGCGACGCGGTGCCGATGCCGCCCTTGAACTCGTGGCAGATCATCCCCGTGCCGCCGCCCACGCCGCCTTCGGCGAGCGGCCCCGAGCGCGCGGCGGCCAGCGCCTGCTGCACGTGCGACGCCTTCACGTGCTGCCCCCAGATGTCGTTCAGCAGGCCATCGAAGGTTTCCATCACGACCGGCATGCACCAGTACACGCGATCGCGCGCGGCCTCGCGTTCGGCCGCGACGAGCGCGTCGCGCACGACGCCGACGCTGTGCGTGTTGGTGTAGGCGATCGGCGTGGTCAGCAGGCCGGCTTCGCGGATCCATTCGAGGCCCGTCGCGTCGCCGTTGCCGTTCAGCACGTGCACGCCGGCGAAGCACGGATCGTCGTGCGCGACGCCCGCGCGCGGCTCGATCACCGTCACGCCGGTGCGGATCGACGCGTCGCCGGCGTCGACGTTCAGCGTGCAATGTCCAACCCGCACGCCCACGACGTCGGTGATCGCGTTGAAGCGGCCCGGCGTGCCGAGCCCGATGCGGATGCCGAGATCCCTCGTACGCATGATGCAAATCCTCCAGTAGTTCGTTCGATCGTCGATCAAAGTGCGCGGAACGCGTCGCTGTGACGCGCCCACCTCGCATACATCGCGAGCGCGGCGACGAACAGCCCCGCGATGATGTAAAGGTCGGTCGGCTTGGCCGCCGACGACAGGGTCGTATAGAGCGTATACGCGGCGCCGGCCACCGCGACGAGCGGCGTCACGGGCCACAGCGGCATCCGGTAATGATGCTCGACGTCGCGGCGCACGAAGCGGCTCGCGAGCGCGGCGAGGCCGACGACGAGATAGATCAGCAGCAGCAGGTCGACCGTGAACGCGGTGAGCGCGTCGAGGCTCGACACGAACACGAGCCCGGCGGACGGCACCGCGAGCGCGAGCGTCGCAAGCCACGGCGACTGCAGGCGCGGATGGATCGACGAGAATGCGCGGTTGCACGCGCGCGACCACAGCGCGTGGCGGCCGCTGCTGTAGAGCAGGCGCCCCATCGTGATCACGATCGCGATGATCGCGTTGAACACCGACAGGAAGATCCCGCCGCTGACCACGCGCGACACCGCCGGATTGCTGAGCGCGCCCACCACGTAGCCGATCGGATCCGCGCTCTTCGTCAGCTCGACGAGCGACGGTGCGCCGAGCACGATCGCGGTCAGCGGCACGAGTTCGACGACGAGGATCACGAGCAGCGAATAGATGACCGTCTTCGCGACGTTGCGGTTGCCGCCGCGCAAGTCTTCCGCGAGGAACACCGCGGAGCCGAAGCCGTTGTAGCAGAAGATCGCGGTGCCGATCGCGGGCACGATCGCGGCGGCCACGGCCGGCACCAGCACGCCGCCGCTCGCGACGACCGGATGGACCAGCGCGTCGGCGCCGCGATGCGGCGTGCCGAAGCCGAGCCCCGCGATCAGCATCAGCACGCCGATCTCGACGACCAGGAACGCGCCCGTGATCCACGCGTTGGTCTTGATGTTGAGCATGCCGAGCAGGTAGCTGAGCAGCACGATCGTCAGCGCGACCGACTGGTTGCCGAAGTGCGTGCCGAGCGCGTTGTTCAGGTACGGCGCGGCGCCGCTCGCGAGCACCGCCGGAATGAACACGCTGACGGACAGCACCGCGATGAAGGTCAGGTAGCCGGGCAGCGTGCCGAACACGCGCTTGGCCATCACGTACTCGCCGCCCGCGCTGCGGTGCGCGGCGCTGAGCTCCGCGTAGCAGAGCGCGAACGCGAACGCGAGCACGCCGCCGAGCAGGAACGACAGCACCGCGCCGCTGCCCGCCTGCTGGATCGCGAACGGCGCGATCACGAAGATCGAGCTCGCGGGGGTCACGCCCGACACGGTGATCATCACCACGTCGCGCACGCCGAGCGTCTGCGCGAGCGCGCGCGGCGCTTCTTCCTCTGCTGCGGGCGCCGCTTGCATCGCGCCCGTCGATTCCGACATCATCGCCATCTTGCTCTCCTATGCTGCGTTTTTTTGAACGCCCATACTCGGGGCCACCAGATTGCGTGGCAGTCTAGGAAGCCAATTTCGGGACCGCTATTCCCCCTTCGTGTTACGCCCTTCCGGTGGTGGTATGGATCGACTGTTTTCGGAAATCGCGATGCACCAGGCGCTCGGCCGCGCGATCGACCATCTCGGCCAGCCGCGGTTCTGGCGTTTCCTGGCGCTGCTGCTCAACGAGATGGTGCCGTTCGACAACGCGCTCGTGACCGCGATCGGCCGCGACGGCGTGCCGGCCGTGCTCGACGAATACGACGCCGGCGGCACCGATGCGCCGTCGCCGGTGCCGCTCTACCTGAACGGGCTGTATCTGCTCGACCCGTTCCTGCAGGCCGCGCACGACGGGCTCGCGGACGGCTGCTACCGGCTCGAGGAAGTCGCGCCTGACCTGTTCCGGCAGAGCGAGTATTTCCTGAGCTATTTCCGCGACGCGGTGGGCGAGGACGAGATCCAGATCCTGCTGCGGCCGCAGCCGGACCTGCTGCTGTCGCTGTCGCTCGGGGCCGCGGCGCGCTTCGACGTCGAGCCGCTCGGCAAGCTGACGGCCGCGATGCCGTGGGTGCTGGCAACGGTTCGCCAGCACTGGCGGCTGGTCGGCGACGCCGCGCGCGCGGCGCCCGACAGCGATCTCGGCGCGCGCGTCGAGCAGGCGCTCGCACGGTTCGGGGCGGATCTGCTGACCGATCGCGAAATGTCGATCGCCCGGATGGTGCTGCGCGGCAATTCGTCGAAGGCGATTGCCGAGAAGCTGGCGATCTCGCCGGAAACCGTGAAGGTGCACCGGCGGCATCTGTACGCGAAGCTCGGGATTTCTTCGCAGCCGGAATTGTTTTCGCGGTTCATCCAGGCGCTGGGGGAACAGGATACGCCGTGACGGCGCGCGCCGTTCCCCGCTCAGGCCGACGCCCGCTCGATCGCCCCGATCCCGAGACGCAGCGGCCGATCGGGCCGCAGCGTGACGTTCAGCACCGGCTTCGGCGCGGCCGTCCCCGCCGGCACCGACAGCACGAAGCGCTGCAGCAGCATCGCCGCGATGACGGTCATCTCGGTCAACGCCAGATGTTGCCCGAGACACACGCGCGGCCCCGTGCCGAACGGCATGTAGGCGCCGCGCGGCACCGCCGGCGCCTCGTCGGCGAAGCGCTCCGGCCGGAATGCGTCCGGCTCCGGAAACCAGCGCGCGTCGCGATGCATCAGCTGGATCGGCAGCATGAACAGCGTGCGGGCCGGCAGTTGCCACGCGCCCAGTGCGATCGGCCGCGACGCGCGCCGGCTGATCAGGATCGGCGCGGCCGGATACAGGCGCATCGTTTCGTCGAGCGTTTGCGTCAGGTAGCGCAGCGCGGGCCGCGTCTCCGCCGTCGGCGCGCGACCGCCCAGCACCCGCGCCACCTCGTCGCGCGCGGCGGCCTGTGCCGCCGGATTCGACGCCATGCACCAGGTCCACCAGGTCAGCGTCGCCGCCGTCGTCTCGTGCCCGGCGATGAACGCCGTCATGCATTCGTCGTGCACCGCCTGCAGCGGCCATGCTTGCGCGTCGGCCCGGTGCAGCCGCAGCAGGCGCGACAACAGGTCGTCCGGCCAGGCGGTGTCGGGCTTGTCGAGGCGCGCGTGCAGTTGCCGGTCGATCAGGCCGTGCAGCGCCGCCTGCGCGCGCGCGTTGCCCCGCCTCCACGGCAGCCAGTCCGGCGCGCTCGCCGGCTGGTAGAACGCCGCGTTGGCCGCCGCGCTCACCGCGCGCACGGCCGCTTCGGCCATGCGCGCATCGCCGCCGATCACGTCGGAGAACATCGTCCGCACGATCACGTCCATCGCGAGCGACGTCAGCGCGCTTTCGATCGGCCAGTGCGGATCGTGCGCGGGCCACTGCGCCAGCGCATGGCCGGCCGTGGCCGCGATCGTCGGCACGAACGCCTGGACCGGCTTCGGCATGAACCCCGGCTGCAGCGCATGCCGCTTGTCGCGCCACGCGTCGCCCTCGGCGATCAGCACGCTGTGCCCGTGAACCTTGGAAAAGACGTGGATGCCGCGCTCCCAGCGGACCAGCGCATCGTGGTGCGTCACCAGCAGTTCGCGCACGAGCTGCGGATCGGTGACCACCACCGCATGCTCCGGCCACATGCGCAGATGCACGACGTCGCCGAACGCCCGTTGCCAGCCGCCGAGCGCGCCGACCAGGTCGCGCGACATGTCGCGCAGCAAACCCCAACCCGTCAGGCCGGCGCGCGGCCCCGGCGGCCACACGCCGGGCGGGTGAAGCGCGGGCGCCGGTGTGGTCGCCCCCGCGTGGAATGGACATGGAGAGGAGGATCGCGTATTCATGCGGCGCATTGTCCGCACGCACGCGGCGCGCGTCTTGAACGCAAACGACATCGGACGTCGACAGCCATGGGGCCCGCACCTATACTGCGCCGTCATGTCATCCGCTCCGCTCACGACGTTGCCGACGTGCCCCGACCCGCTGGCGCGCGCCCCCCGCGCGCTGCATCGCGGGCAGCCCCCTCACGCGCGGCTGTATCCCGCGCCGCCCGCGCTGCAAGGCGCGGTCGTCGCGATCGTGTGCCGCAATACGCGCGGCTTCGTGCTGAACGACGCGCAGCGCCTGACGCATTGCCCGGCATCGCCGCTCGTGTCGCTGTCCTGGTATCGCAACCTCGATACCGGGCTCGTGGAGCGCACCGCCGACGGCTCGCGGTGGCAGCCGTTCGGCGCGGCGGTCATGCTGTCGGGCAGCCTGTCGACACCGCTCACGAGCTGGGCGCCGACGACGGGCAGCGGCGGCATGGTGTGCTTCTCGGCCGACGCGGCACGCGCGTTGTTCGGCGTCGACCTCGCCGCGATCCACGACCGCTTCATCGATGCATACGCAGTGCTCGGCCACGCATGGCACCCGCTGCTGGATGCGCTCGCCGATGCCGATGGCGACACGGCCGTGCTGGACGCGCTCGCGCGCCATCTCGCGCCGCGCTGGCGCGCGCTTCACGGCGGCGGCTCGAGCCTCGCGTCGCTGCGCGACGCCGGCCGCCACTGGGTTGGGCGCCTGGCATGGCAGGCGCGCGAATGGGGGCGCACCCAAGGCCCGCGTCAGGTGGAGCGCCGCATCAAGTCGTGGAGCGGCCGATCGTTGCGCGACTGGCAGGCGCTCGTCCGCGCCGAAAGCCTGTTCTTCGCCGCGCGCGAACGCTACGAAACCGGCGTGCCGTTCGACTGGGCCGGCCTCGCGCAGGATGAGGGGTTCGCCGACCAGGCGCATCTGAGCCGCGTGGCCAAGCGCATCACCGGCTTCGCGCCGACCGAATTCGCGCAACGGTTCGCCGACGACGAGTCGTTCTGGCTCTACCGGTTGTGGGTATGAAGGATCAGCGGACCTGCCGCGCCGTCATGACGGCCGGCACGGCAAGCCCGTGCGCGGCTTCCCGCTAGTTCCACTTCGCGCCGAGTTGCGCGAGCCCGGCTTTGCGGAGATCCTCCGGCAGCATCACCACGCGAAACTCGCAGTCGGCATTGAACATCAGGAACCATGGCTCCGCGAGCGCCGGGATCTGCGACGGATCATTCAGGTCGACGATCACGACCGCGCCGCGCGTGCCGTTCTGCTCCGTGAAATACGCGGCCTCGGGCTTGATCTCCTCGAGTATTCGCGCCATCACTTCGCCGATGGTGCCGTCGCGCACCAGCGTGTTGAACGGTTCGTGTGGGATTCGTATGTTGAGAAGCATGCGCATGACCATCCTCCTTGGGCTCCGCCCCGCTTGGGCCCTTCAAGCATAGGTGCTGCGCGATGCCGCGCCAGTGCGCCGCTGGCGGCCGCCCTCGCTCAACGCACCTTCGGCACCCATGCGCCATGGAATCCCGCCGGTACGCGCCTCGGCAGGTGCACCGTCGCAACCGGCCCGCACTCGATGCAGCGTGCGTCGAGCACGACGAGGTCGCTGGTGTCGCTCGCGTGCCGATACACCCACGTCAGCACCCAGCCGTCATCCTCCTCCGCCACGCCGGCGCGCGCGACGAACACCGGCTCGCTGTTCTGGTCGCCCGCGGGGACGTCGTAGCGCGCGATCGCTCCTTGCTCGAGATCGTAACGAACCACGCCGCGCATTTCGGCATTCGACGGCTGTTCGACCGCGTAGCAATACCGGTACGCGCGGCCCGTGCGCGCCTCGTTGATGCGCGGCAGTTCGACGCCTGACTCCCCGATCGGCGATTCCGTGACCGTCCCGCCGGCGGGATCGATCACGTAACGCCACAGCACCGCCACCGGGTTGTCGGCGAACGTCCCGCGCCGCTCGCCCAGCCGCAGGAACCACGGGTAGCGAACCACGTCCAGCACGATCGCGCCGTCGTCGCGGTCGTATGCGTTCGCCACGTGCTGGATGAAGCACGGCGCGATGTCGAACCAGCGCGCCGCGCCGCCGTGACGCGGCAGCACGCCGATCCGCGCGCGGCGTTCGTCGTGCCAGCGCAGCGGCATCCGGTGGCCGTCGGCGAGCATCGAGAAGTCGTATCCGACGTTGAGGTCGAACAGGATGCTGCGGGTGGCGGTGATCGCCATGTCGTGCATCATCGACGGCGCGGGCAGGTCGAGCGCGACGTCGACGGTCTGCACGCCTTGCGCGTCGAGCACGCCGTAGCGCAGCCACGGCGCCTGCCAGCCGGCGCGAAACAGCACGAGTTCGCCGGTGTGCGGATCGACCTTCGGATGCGCGGTCATGCCGCCGCCGAGCCCCGTATGCCGCGCCGGGCGATCGAACCCATCGAGCGCCCCGACGACCGCGAGCGGCGCCCCGTCTTCGGCCAGCGCCAGCAACGCCCCCGCGTGCAGCAGCACGTTCACGTTCGGGTTGGTGTCGGGCAGCGACGCCGCGTGCTGCGGCGCGTACACGTCCGCCCAGCGCCGCGTGCGCGCCCAGCGGTTCCGGTAGCCCGTCACGCGGCCGTCCTCGAACGACAGCGCGTGCAGCATCGCGTCTTCGGGCCACCACGACAGCACGTCGTTGCCGACGAAGCGGCCGCGCAACGGATTGGGGCCGTTGCGCAGCAGCATGCCGTTCAGCTCGCGCGGCACGCATCCGGTGACGCGCAGGTCGACGAGATCCACCTCGTCCGCGACCGGCGCGATCGCACCGCTGTTCAGATCGAACGGGGTCATGCCGTCAGGCTCCGGCGGACGGTTCGGCCGCCGGCATCGGCGGAATCTCGCCGAGCGCGAGTCCGAGCGCGTGGTCGCGCACGTCGCCGGGCCACGTCGCGATCAGCTCGCCCATGCGCGCGCGGTCGCCCGCATACAGCGCACGCACGGCTTCCTCGAAGCCGGGCAGATCGCCCGCGATGGCCGACATGAAGTGATACGCGCGATCCCGCGCCGCGCGACGCTGGTCTTCGGTCGCACGCGCGCGCCGCGCTTCGTCGACCAGCTTGCGCAACGCGACGGACGCCCCGCCCGGCTGCGCGCCGAGCCATTCCCAATGACGCGGCAGCAACGTGACTTCGCGCGACACCACGCCGAGTTTCGGACGCCCGCGGCCGCGCGGCTCGTCGGCGCGCGCGTCGTCGTCATGCGCCTGCTCCGGTGCGTCGCCAGCGGTCGGGGCGTAGCGGGCCAGGACTTCGTCGTCCGAGCCGCGGAGATCGAGGTCGATCGAGCGCCCGGTGCTGTCGTCGAAAATCAGCACCGCGCCTGCCGCGTTGGCGTCGAACGCGCGCCGCATCGTGAGCGCCACCGTCGACAGCGGCCCGGTGGCCAGCCGCCGGTGGCCTTCGAACGCCGTGTAGGAACTGGAAATCATGAAGGTCTCCCTCTCAGTGAAGAATGCGATGGACGTATTTATACCCGGGTGTAAATGCGCCGTCAATATTATCCGGGTATAAATCGGATTGCCCGATCCACGCGGCGCAGGCATGATGTGGCCCGAACCGACAGGCTTGCGCGGCGTGCCGCCACGGGCGCACGCCGCGCGGGCGGATCGAGCGCAGCCCGACCCGCCCGACGCCGCCGCCACCCATGCCGCCCTTGCCGCCCCCGATCGCCGATGCGGCGCTCGCGCGGCGGAATCGATCCATCCGGCTGTCACGTCAGCTTGCCCATGTCCTTACGCGCATTCAGAACACTGGTCGCCATCGCCCGCTACGGCACTTTCGCCCGGGCCGGCGAAGCCATCGGGCTCACGCAGTCGGCGGTGAGCCTGCAGATCAAGACGCTCGAAAGCGAATTCAGCGTGCAACTGTTCGACCGCTCGCGCCGGCAGCCCGCGCTGACCGAGGCGGGCCGCATCCTGGTCGCGCAGGCCGAGCAGGTGCTCGCGATGGTCGACCGGATTCCCGATGCGCTCAGCGACGAAAAGAAGCTGGTCGGCCGCTTGCGGATCGGCGCGATCCAGACCGCGCTCGCCGGCCCGCTGCCCGACGCGCTGCTCGCGTTGCGCGATGCGCATCCGTCGTTGCGCGTGCACGTTGCCGCCGGAATGTCGGCGGAACTCGCGCAACGCGTCGCCGCCGGCGAGCTCGACGCCGCGATCACGACCCGCCCCGTGAAGCCGCATCCGACCGAACTGACCTGGACCACGCTCTACGAGGATCGCTTCTGGCTGCTCGCGCCGCCGCAGTACGCGGAACGCGATGCCGGCACGCTGCTGGAGGAGCTGCCGTTCATCCGCTTCGACGCGCAGGCCTGGGCCGGCCGGATGATCGCCGCGGAACTGCGCCGCCTCGGCGTGCGGGTGCGCGAGGAAATGGTGCTGGACAGCACCGAGACGATCGTCCGGATGGTCGCGCGCGGCCTCGGCGCGGCGATCGTCGCACTGTCCGACTCGACGCTCACCCGGCTGCCGCCGGTGGCCCGCCTGCCGTTCGGCGAGCCGCAGATGGGCCGCGCCGTCGTGCTGCTCGAACACCAGTCTCGGCCGGCCGAGCGTTTCGCGCACGCGCTCGCCACCGAGGTGATCGCGTCATCAATGAGAATTTCTCATTGAACACACGATAATTAACAATTATTCCTGTTGTCATGACGTGTTAACTTGGCGGCGTCGTCACTCGTTCGATCGCTCGCCGCCATGCCGCACACCGCCCACCTTTTCGCCTTGCCCAGTCGCGTGGCTGCTCCGCGCGCACGGCCATGATCCCGGCCATCCTGCTCGCGCTGGCGCCGGTCGCGCTGCTGGTCGCGCTCGGCCACGGGCTGCGGCGCTCGGGCTTCGTCGCCGACGTGTTCTGGCCGCAAGCCGAACGCCTTTGCTACTACGTGCTGCTGCCCGCGCTGTTCGCGCACGGGCTCGCGAGCGCCCGGCTGCAATCGCTGGCCGTGCTGCCGCTCGCGGGCGCGCTGGTGGGCGCCACCGTCGCCGTCGCCGCGGTGCTGTTGCTGGTGCGCCCGTTCGTGCGCGTGGATGGCGCCGGCTTCACGTCGGTGTTCCAGGGCGCGGTGCGCTTCAACAACTACGTCGGCACATCGCTCGCGGCCGGCCTGTTCGGCGCCGACGGCATCGCGCTGTCGGCCGTATGCGTGGCCGCGATCGTGCCGACCGTCAACCTGATGTGCGTGCTGGTGTTCGCCCGCTACGGCTCGACGCGGCTGGGCGCCGCCGCGCTCGCGCGCCAGATCGTGTCGAATCCGCTGGTGGTCGCATGTGCGCTCGGCATCGCGATGCAGGCCGGCGGCGTCACGTTCCCGGCCGCCGTCGAACCGGCGGTGCGCGCGCTCGGTGCCGCATCGATGCCGCTCGGGCTGCTGTGCGTCGGCGCCGCGTTGAAATTCGACGCCGCGCGCGCCTGGATGCAGCCGGTGTGCGTCGCGTCGGCGTTCAAGTTCCTCGCGATGCCGCTGCTCACGCTCGTCGCGGCGCGCGCGTTCGGCTTGAGCGACGCGGCGCTGACGGTCGCGCTGCTGTTCCAGGCGCTGCCGACCTCGTCGGCGTCGTACATCATGGCGCGCCAGCTCGGCGGCGATGCGGCGCTGATGGCCGGCATCACCGCGTTCCAGACGCTGCTCGCGACGATCGCGATGCCGATCGTGATGACCACGCTCGTCGCGGCGTCGACGGTCCGCTGATGCCGCCCGGAGCAATCGCCTGATTCCCGAACCCTGCCGACGGCCGCGCGCTGCACGCAACGGCGCGCTTCGTCGGGCAACCCGCCTTTCCGCCTCACCGTTGCCGAAATCATGAATGCTCCCGCCATGCCGGCCGCCACGGCCAAAGCACCGTCGCACGCCGCGCTCTACGTCAAGCTCACGCTGGTCGCCCTGTTCTGGGGCGGCACCTTCATCGCGGGCCGCGTGCTCGCCGGTGCGCTGCCGCCGACCACCGCCGCGACCGGACGCTTCGCGATTGCCGCGTTGCTGCTCGTGGGCCTCACATGGAAAGTCGAAGGCGGCCTGCCGAGGTTGAGCCGCCGGCAACTGCTCGCGACCTTCGCGCTCGGCGCGACCGGCATCTTCCTCTACAACATCAGCTTCTTCGCGGCGCTCGCGCGCATGCCGGCCGGGCGCACCGCGCTGTTCGTCGCGCTGAACCCGGTGGCGACGGCGCTGCTGCTGTCCGTCGCGTTCCGCGAGCGGCTGTCGCCCACCCGCTGGGCAGGCATCGCGCTGGCGCTGTTAGGCGCGCTGGTCGTGATCAGCCGCGGCGAGTTGCTCGCCGCCCTCACCGACCTGCGCGGCACGTTCGGCGACGGCGAACGAACCATGCTGTGCGCGGTCGCCAGCTGGGCCGCCTACACGGTGATCGGCCGCTACGCGCTCGAAGGGCTGTCGCCGCTCGCGTCGACCACCTGCGCGGCGCTGTGGGGGCTCGCGCTGCTGCTCGTCGCGAGCCTGTTCGACCCGCACGCGAGCACCGGTTTCCACCTGACCTGGCAGGCGGCCGCGTCGATGGCGTACCTCGGCGCGATCGGCACGGTGGTCGCCTTCGTCTGGTATTCGCAGGGCATCCGCGAACTGGGGCCGGCCCGCACCGCGGTGTTCACGAACCTGGTGCCGGTGTTCGGCGTGCTGCTGTCGATCTGCCTGCTCGGTGAAACGCTCACGCGGTCGATGGTGGCCGGCGGCGCACTCGTGATCGCCGGCGTGATGCTGACGAATCGCGTCGGCCGCTGACGCGCGGCCGACGCACGCGCCCCGTTGCGGGCCGCGTGTCGTGTCACGTTTCGCGCGTCATGCGTCGGCGGCCAGCGCGTCGACATCCGCGACGAACCGCACCGTGCCGCCGCGCCGGCTCTCGTGGACGAACGCGCGCAGCGCCTGGCTGCGCGCGAGCCAGCCGTCGATGTCGCCGACGATCGCCAGCCCGATCCCGTAGTTCGCGAACTTCTGCACGATGCCGCCGAGCACGCGGGTTTCGAGCCGGAAGAAATCGGGATGCACGGCCTCGACCGGCGCGGCGACCCAGCTTGCCTGGTGGCCCCACGCGTCGCCGATCAGCGCGACCGCATCCGCTTCGCTCGCCAGCGCGATCGCATCGCTTGGGCAGACGAGCACGCGGCGCTCGCCGAGGGTCAGCACGTCAGCAGACATCTTCGTTTCTCCGGATTGCGTTGATGAAGGCACGCGGCACGCTCAGCCGCGAAACGACTGCAGCAGCATGTCGAGTGTTTGCAGCAGCGCGGCCGTGTCGCCGAGCGACGCGATGATGACGATCTTGATCCGCCGCAGCCCGGGATCGAAGATCGCTTCGAGATGCACGGCGCTGTCCCGCTGCGTGCGGCTGTTCAGCACGGCCTGCAGGCTGCGCGCCACGTATTGATGAAGCTCGGGCCGGGCATCCGGCACATCGACGGCAGTGGTGACGCGGGCCGGCTGCGGTTCGGCCGCCTCGCCGGTGAGGGCCGCGAGATCGGCACGGCGGATGCGGTAGGCTTTGCCGACACGGCTCGCGTTCAGCTTGCCGTCGCGGATGAAGCGAAGAATGGTTTTCGGGTGAACGCGCAGCCGCTGCGCCGCTTCGTCGACCGTATGGAAATCGTCCAGCACGTCGCTTGACCCTCAGGTTTGTTCCTTATTGAACCTCATCCTATCGTATACAAGGAACAATAAGGAACATTTTCAGCACGCATCGGACGATTCATCGGGCTCCGCGCCGCTGCCCGGCGGCCTGCGCGCGCCCGCGCGCGCATTCACGCCCGTGCGAAAAAACGCCTATCGTGAAGACAGCACGCCTGTGGCGGGCGGCCCGCTCCACCGTCGCTCGCGCGGCCGGCCGCGCGCCGCCGCATCACGGCCTGTCCGGAACGCGATCCCGCGCCGTCGCGATCGCCACCCGCGAAACCGCTGAAGAACAAGGAGGCAATCACATGAAAGCCGCGCTTCTCGCCAGTTCCGCCCTGCTCGCCGTCGCTTGCACGTCGGCCTTTGCCCAAGGTGCCATCACCAAGGTCGAAAACGGCGCGCTGGTCGCCGCGAACGGGATGACCGTCTACGCGTTCGACCAGGACAAGCCCAACGCCGGCACCAGCGCGTGCACGGGCCAGTGCGAAAGCTTCTGGCCGCCGTACAAGGCCAGCGCGAACGACGCGCCCGCCGGACCGTACACGATCGTCAAGCGCGAGGACGGCACGCCCCAATGGGCCTACAAGGGCCGGCCGCTGTATTTCTTCTCGAAGGACATGAAACAGGGCGACCGCAACGGCGACAACTTCAAGAACATGTGGCACGTGGTCGCGCCGTAAGCCCCGGCAACGCCCGACGCAAAAAAAGCCTGGCCGGATCGCGCCGGCCAGGCTTTCATCGTTCGCATCACCCGCTACCCGGGCGGGCGCTGCGCGTCAGCGGTTCGACGGGAAGCTGAACACCGTTCCCTCGCGCACGCCGGCCGACGGCCAGCGCTGCGTGATCGTCTTGCGCTTCGTGTAGAACCGCACCGCGTCCGGGCCGTATGCGTGCAGGTCGCCGAACAGCGAGCGCTTCCAGCCGCCGAACGAGTGATACGCGACCGGCACCGGCAGCGGCACGTTGATGCCGACCATGCCGATCTGGATGTTGTCGCTGAAGTAGCGCGCCGCCTCGCCGTCGCGCGTGAACAGGCACGTGCCGTTGCCGTATTCGTGCGCGTCGATCAGCGCCATCGCCTCGTCGAGCGACTTCAGGCGGATCACGCCGAGCACCGGCCCGAAGATCTCGTGCTGGTAGATCGGCATGCCGGGCTTCACGTCGTCGAACAGGCACGGGCCGAGGTAGTAGCCGCCGTCGTGGCCGTCGACCTTCACGCCGCGGCCGTCGACCACCAGCTTCGCGCCGGCCGCGACGCCGGCCTCGACGAAACCCGTCACCTTCTCGAAATGCTGCTGCGTGACGAGCGGGCCCATGTCGACGCCCGCGCCGCTGCCCGGCCCGACCTTCATCTTCTCGATCTCGGCCTTCAGGCCCGCGACGACCGCGTCGCCCGTCTCGTCGCCGATCGCGACGACCAGCGGAATCGCCATGCAGCGCTCGCCGCACGAGCCGTACGCGGCGCCCATCAGCGCGTTCACCGCGTTGCCGATGTCGGCGTCCGGCATCACCACCGCGAAGTTCTTCGCGCCGCCGAGCGCCTGCACGCGCTTGCCGTGCGCGCAGCCGGTCGAGTAGATATATTCCGCGATCGGCGTCGAGCCGACGAAGCTCACCGCCTTCACGCGCGGGTCGGTCAGGATCGTGTCGACCGCCTCCTTGTCGCCGTTCACGACGTTCAGCACGCCCGGCGGCAGGCCCGCTTCGAGCGCCAGCTCGGCCATCCGCAGCGTCGACGACGGCGTGCGCTCCGACGGCTTCAGCACGAACGTATTGCCGCACGCGACGGCCATCGGCCACATCCACAGCGGCACCATCACCGGGAAGTTGAACGGCGTGATGCCGGAGACGGCGCCGAGCGCCTGGAACTCGCTCCACGAGTCGATCGCCGGGCCCACGTTCTTGCTGTGCTCGCCCTTCAGCAGCTCGGGCACGTAGGTCGCGTACTCGACGTTCTCGATGCCGCGCTGCAGCTCGCCCATCGCGTCGGCGAGCACCTTGCCGTGCTCGGCCGTGATCAGCGCGCACAGCTCGTCGGCGTGCTCCTCCAGCAGCGTCTTGAAGCGGCTCATCACGCGCGCGCGCTTCAGCGGCGGCGTGTTGCGCCACGCCGGGAACGCGGCCTGCGCGGACGCGATCGCTGCCTCGACGGTCGGCTTGTCGGCGAGCGCGACGCTCTTGTCCGACACGCCGGTCGCCGGATCGAACACCGGCTGCACGCGGCTGCCGCCGTCGACGCGCTTGCCGTCGATCAGGTGGCCAAGGGTGGAAGTGACGTTGCTATCGTGTTTCATCGTTGAGGCTCGTTCGTGAATTCGGTCAGTCGTACGGCAGGCCGGCGGCGCCGCTCAGTCCACTTCGTTCAGCGCGTCGGACAGCGCGTTCACGAGGTTGTCGATCTCGCGCTTCTCCGAGATGAACGGCGGCGCGAGCTGGATCGTGTCGCCGCCGTAGCGCACGTAGAAGCCCTTCGCCCAGCAGCGCATCGCGATCTCGTACGGGCGGCGCGCCGGCTCGCCGGGCAGCGCCGCGATCGTCAGGCCCGCGGCGAGCCCGCAGTTGCGGATGTCCGCGACATGGCGCTGGCCCTTCAGCCCGTGCACGGCCGCCTCGAAATGCGGCGCGAGCTCGCGCACGCGGTTGATCGCATCCTCCTTCACGAGCAGGTCGAGCGCCGCGACGCCCGCCGCGCACGCGACCGGGTGCGCCGAGTACGTGTAGCCATGCGGGAACTCGAGCATGTACTCGGGGCCGCCGGCGGCCATGAACGTGTCGTAGATGTCCTTCTTCGCGACCACCGCGCCGAGCGGCTGCGCGCCGTTGGTCACCTGCTTCGCGATGTTCAGGATGTCCGGCGTCACGCCGAACGCTTCCGCGCCCGTCAGCGCGCCGGCGCGGCCGAAGCCCGTGATGACCTCGTCGAAGATCAGCAGGATGTCGTGCGCGGTGCAGATGTCGCGCAGGCGTTGCAGATAGCCCTTCGGCGGCACGATGACGCCCGCCGAGCCCGCGAACGGCTCGACGATCACCGCCGCGATGTTCGACGCGTCGTGCAGCGCGATCAGGTCGAGCAGGCGGTCGGCCAGCTCGGCGCCGTGTTCCGGCAGGCCGCGCGAGAACGCGTTCTGCGGCAGGTGCGTGTGCGGCAGGAAATCGGCGTCGATGCCCTGGCCGAACAGCTTGCGGTTCGCGCCGATGCCGCCGACCGAGATGCCGCCGTAGTTCACGCCGTGATAGCCCTTCTCGCGGCCGATCAGGCGCGTCTTGGTGCCCTTGCCCTTCGCGCGCCAGTACGCGCGGGCCAGCTTCAGCGACGTGTCGGTCGCCTCCGAGCCGGAGCTCGTGAAGAACACGTAGTCGAGGCCGGCCGGCGTCAGGTCCTTGATCTTGTTCGCGAGCTCGAACGACTTCGGGTGGCCGTACTGGAACGCCGGCGCGTAGTCGAGCTGCGCAACCTGGCGGCTCACGGCTTCGGTGATCTCGGTGCGGCCGTGGCCGAGGCCCGTGCACCACAGGCCCGACAGGCCGTCGTAGATCTTGCGGCCTTCCGCATCCGTGTAATACGCGCCCTTGGCCGACACGATCATGCGCGGATCGGCCTTGAACTGGCGGTTGGCGGTAAACGGCATCCAGTGCGCGTCGAGCCACGCGGCATCGGTGCGCAGGGTCGTGTCGTCCTGTTGGGCAGCGGTGATGATGTCGGTCATGTCGGTCGGCGCGGCGCGCCCCTCCTCCTGGGTAGATGTTGCGCATTGTCGGGACGCCGATTAGTCTTTTGAATATCGCAATATCAATGTTCACTTGCGCAACTATGCAAGCAAAGAAACCGAAGAGCCGCGCGCTGCTCGGGCAGCTCAGCGACATGGACCTGCGGCTGCTGCGGGTCTTCAAGGGCGTCGTGCAGTGCGGCGGAATGGCGGCGGCCGAGCTGGAGCTGAACATCGGCATCTCGACCATCAGCCGCCACGTGAAGGATCTCGAAACCCGCCTCGGCCTCGTGCTGTGCCGGCGCGGCCGCGCGGGCTTCACGCTGACGCCCGAGGGCCAGACGGTCTACGAGGAGACGCTGCGGCTGCTCGCGTCGATGGAGGCGTTCCGCAGCCGGGTCGACGGGATCCACGACCGGATGGGCGGCGAGCTGCACGTCGCGGTGTTCGACAAGACCGCGACCAACCCGGACGCGCGCCTCGGCGACGCGATCCGCCAGTTCGCCGACGAAGCGCCGGACGTCGCGCTGAACCTGCACGTCGCGTCGATCAACGAGGTCGAGCGCGGGATCATCGACGGCAGCTACCAGGTCGGGATCATCCCGGCGCACCGCAGCTCCGGCAGCCTCGTGTATGCGGAGCTGTTCGGCGAGCGGATGCTGCTGTACTGCGGCCGCCAGCACCCGCTGTTCGATGCGCCGCACGGCAAGCTCACGTGGACGACGATCCGCCACCACGCGTTCGCGGGGCTCGGCTTCCATTCGCCGAACATGGAGCTCAGCCACCGCGCCAAGCTCACGCGCAGCGCGACCGCGTCCGACCAGGAGTCGATCGCGACGCTGGTCCTGTCCGGACGCTATCTCGGCTTCCTGCCGGACCATTACGCGGAAAGCTTCGAGAACAAGGGACTGATGCAAGCGATCGCGCCGCACCGCTTCAACTACCTGTGCCGGTTCGTGAGCCTGCTGCGGCGCTCGCCGCGGCCGTCGCGGGCGGCGCTGCTGTTCCAGTCGTGCCTGGAAGCCGCGCACGGGGCGAGCAGGCAAGGCGGCGCGAGCGCGTAGCGGACCAAGGGGCACCAGCGGGCGCCCGTCAATCCTTGCGCATGCAAAGGTTATCGCGTCAATTGTCTCGATAACAGGCACAATGTGTGCCGCCGATGACGCCGGCCGCACGCGCGTTCGAGATTCGAACGTGAACACGTCGTGCCGCCGGCGCCCGTTATTCCGATGCCGTCATGAGCCACACGATTCCCGACCACGCCGCCGCGCCCGCGCGCACCCCGAACACCCCGCGCTTCCTGCTGTTCCTGATCTGCATGTTCGCTTCCGCCGGGCAGCTCGCGATCGACATCTACGTGCCCGCGCTGCCGGCGATGGCGCGCTATTTCGCGACGTCGCCGCAGGCGATCCAGTCGAGCGTGTCCGGCTACATGGCCGCCTACGCGTTCGGCCAGCTCGTGTTCGGGCCGATCGCCGACGCCTATGGGCGCAAGCGCGTGCTGGCCTTCGGGCTGGTCGTCTACACGATCGGCTGCCTGCTGTCGCTCGGCGCGCAGAACCTGGAAACCTTCCTGCTGGCGCGCTGCCTGCAGGGCTTC
Source organism: Burkholderia sp. SRS-46 (assembly GCF_004343775.1). Classification (GTDB taxonomy): domain Bacteria; phylum Pseudomonadota; class Gammaproteobacteria; order Burkholderiales; family Burkholderiaceae; genus Burkholderia. The sequence continues at coordinate 84,890 of NZ_PTXL01000002.1, forward strand.
GGCATCGCGACCACCAACCTGATGGCGAAGGCCATCATCACCGATTCTTTCTCCGGCCAGGCGCTGCTGCATGCGTTCACCTACATGTCGATCGCGTGGGGGCTCGCGCCGATCATCGCGCCCGTGATCGGCGCCCACCTGCAGACGTGGTTCGGCTGGCAGGCCTGCCTCGTGTTCCTGCTCGTCTATTCGCTGCTGATGTGGGCGGTGCTGTGGCGCTATCGCGAAACCTTGCCGAGGCCGGTGCGGCTCGAGCCGCGCACGCTGGTCGCCAACACCGGCAAGGTGCTGTCGAGCCCCGTGTTCCAGAGCTGCTTCCTCGCGCAGGGGCTGTGCTACAGCATCCTGCTGGTATTCAACATCATCGGGCCGTTCATGGTGCAGAACACGCTGCACAAGCCGCCGACCTATTTCGGCTATCTCGCGCTCGGCATCGGCTTGATGTATTTCCTCGGTGGCCTGTCGAACCGCGTGCACGGCCCGCGCCTGCCGTCGCCGGAGCGGCGGCTGCTGATCGGCTCGCGCGTGATGGCCGGCGCGGCGATCGCGATGCTGGTGCTCGCGCTGACGGTCGGCCTGCAGGTCTGGACGCTCGCCACGCCGGTGCTCGTGATGGGCTTTTGCGCCGGCGCGATGTATCCGACGCTGATGGCCAAGGGCAATTCGCTGTTCCCGCACATCGCGGGCCTGACGAGCGCGATCCTCGGCTGCGCGCTGCTGCTCGTGTCGTCGGCGATGATGGGGCTCGCGGGCTTCGTGTCGGTGCATGAGCTGACGCCGCTCGCGCTGTTCTTCGTGATCCTCGCGGTCACGGTCGTCGTGATGGTGACGAAGCTGCTGCGGCATCTCGCGCAGCAGCCGCAACCGGGCGCGACGGTGCGCGGCGGCGGCGAGGCGGCATAAGCGCGTCGCGCGACGGGGCATCGATTCGCGGCGGTGCGCCGTTGCCGCCAGCCTGTTCGGCACGCGCATCGCGCTCTGCGATAATGCCGGCTCCCCCGATTTCCGCCGATCGCCCGCCGCCCATGACGCACCCGTCCGCCCCGTTCCCGACCGACCTGCCGCCGATCTCGTGCCTGCCCGGCGACGCGCTGCCGTGGCTGCCGATGAGCCCGGACCTGCCGGGCCTCGAGATCAAGTACCTGCACATCAACGCGGCCGAGGACACGCTCACCGCGCTGCTGAAGATGCCCGCCGGCGGCACGCTGCCGCGCCATCGCCACGACGGCCAGGTGTTCGTCTACACGCTGCAGGGCGCGTGGCGCTACCGCGAATACGACTGGATCGCGCACGCCGGCTCGACGGTACTCGAACCGGCCGGCTCGGTCCATACGCCGGAGACGCTCGGCGGCGACGGCGCCGACGTGATCACGTTCAACGTGATGCGCGGCGACCTCGTGCTGCTCGACGACGACGGCCGCGAAACCGCGCGGGAGAATTGCCGTGTCGCGCTGCTGCGGCAGCGCAAGCACGCGCGCACGGCACCGGATGCCGTGGCGCCGTTCGTCACGCGCTGAGGTCGCGGTGCCCGGCACGGCTGGCGGCGCCGCAGGCCGCCCGCCGCTGCTTTGACTTCGCTCCTTGCGTGCACTAGATTCGAACCACGCTGCGCGCCGCGCCGTGCAAGGAGCACCGCCATGACTCCGTGGGAAATCCAGGGCACCGAGCTGATGAACTGCAACTGCTCATACGGTTGCCCGTGCCAGTTCAATGCGCCGCCGACGCGCGGATTTTGCGCGGCGATGGGCGCGATCTCGATCGACAGCGGCCATTACGGCGATGTGCGGCTCGATGGCGCCAGCCTCGCGCTGGTCTACCAGTGGCCGGGGCCGGTGCATGAAGGCAACGGCCGGTTCCAGCCGATCGTCGACGAACGGGCCAGCCCCGCGCAACGCGACGCCCTGCTGAAGATCATGACGGGCCAGGATACCGAGCCGTTCGCGACGATGTTCGCGGTCTACGCGTCGACGCTCGCGCAGACTTTCGAGCCGGTGTTCGCGAAGATCGACTTCGACGTGGACGTCGACGCCCGGCGCGGCCGGATTCACGTCGACGGCGTGTTCGACGTCGCCGGCGAGCCGATCCGCAACCCCGTGACGGGCGACCCGCATCGCGTGAGGATCGACCTGCCGCACGGCTTCGAATTCGAGCTGGCCGAAGTCGGCTCCGGCACCAGCCGCTCCCGTGGCAATCTCGCACTGGATTTCCAGGATTCCTACGCGCAATTCGCGCGACTGCACATGAACAACCAGGGGCTGGTTCGGCATCGCGCCGCCGCATGATCCGCCTCGATACGCTCGTCCGGCACGAGCGCGCGATCACCGTGTTCGGCATCGCGGCCATGGTCGCGCTGTCGTGGGGCTATCTGTGGACGGGCGCCGGCATGGGCATGTCGGCGCGCGACATGACGGCCGTCGCGCTCTTTCCGCATCGACTGCCGCGCGGCATCGGCAGCATGGATCCGCCGCTCGCGACCGTGATCGTCATGTGGTGGACGATGATGATCGCGATGATGACGCCCGGCGCCGCGCCGCTCATCCTGCTGTACCGCCGCGTGCTGCGGCATCACGGCGCGGCCGGCCGCGCGTCGGCCGTGCCGTCGCTGGCGCTGCTGGCCGGCTATCTGACGGCGTGGCTGGCGTTTTCGATCGGCGCGGCATGGCTGCAGAAGGCGCTGCAACCTACCGGCCTCGTTTCGTCCATGATGCTGTGGTCGAAAAGCGCGATTCTGTCCGCGATCGTGCTGGCCGCGGCCGGGATTTATCAGCTTTCGCCGGTCAAGCGCGCTTGCCTCACGCAATGCCGCTCGCCGGTGAAGTTCCTCACCACGCATTGGCAGCCCGGCGTCGCCGGCAGCTTCTTGCTTGGCGCGCGCCACGGCCTTTACTGCGTCGGCTGCTGCTGGCTGCTGATGGCGCTGCTGTTCGTCGGCGGCATCATGAATCTCGTCTGGATCGCGGCGTTGTCGCTCGTCGTCTTCGTGGAAAAGATCCTGCCCGGCGGCGAGCGCATCGGCCGCGCGCTGGGCGTCGTGCTGATCGCGTGGGCCGGTGCGACGCTGCTGGCGTGACCGCCTGCACCGCCCTCGACGGATCATTGCCCTGCGCCGCCGCCCCTTTGACGAACCGCGACGTCCCGTCGGCAGACCCGAACAATTTCGAGATCGCACATAAATGTCCGTTCGAACATCCAAATGAACATCCAGCGAATCGTAAAAATTTGACCGCCGTCGCTTCGACTCAATTTTTTGAATCGCCGAAACGACACGCGTGACAAGGCTCGCCGGGTGATACAGGCCGCGTCGGCATGGTTTTCCCCAATATTCCAGTAGACCCCTAGTGATACGATGACCGACGTGGAATCTCGATGAAATGTTCGAATTCGCGCATCGATGAACATCCACGCCGCCGAGCGGGACCGGTAGCAGCCCCGAACATGGATGGAGACAATCTTGCGAAAAATCATAGGCTTGCGCTGGTGGATCATTGCGCTCGTATGCCTCGGGACGATCGTCAATTACCTGTCGCGCAACGCGCTCGGCGTGATGGCGCCCGAATTGAAGACGCTGCTGCACATGAATACGCAGCAATACTCGTATGTCGTCGGAGCATTCCAGGTCGGTTACACGATCATGCAGCCGGTGTGCGGGCTGGTCATCGACCTGATCGGCCTGCGCATCGGTTTCGCGGTGTTCGCCTGCCTGTGGTCGCTCACGGGCGTGCTGCACGGCTTCGCGGGCGGCTGGCTGTCGCTCGCGGCGCTGCGCGGCCTGATGGGGCTGACGGAGGCCGTCGCGATTCCAGCCGGCATGAAGGTCGTGGCCGAATGGTTTCCGAACCGGGAGAAATCGGTGGCAGTCGGCTACTTCAACGCCGGCACCTCGCTCGGCTCACTGCTCGCGCCGCCGCTGGTCGTGTTCCTGTCGCTGCGCTACGGCTGGCAGAGCGCATTTGCGGTCACGGGCGCGCTCGGTTTCGTGTGGGCCGCGATCTGGTACGTGTTCTACCGCTCGCCGACCGATCATGCGCGCATCAGCACCAACGAACGGGACGCGATCATCGATGGCCAGACGCCGGTGGCGTCCGGCTCGCGGGACAAGCGCCGCGTGCGCGAGGTGCTGGGCACGCGCCGCTTCTGGGCGATCGCGCAGGCGCGTTTCTTCGCGGAGCCGGCGTGGCAGACGTTCAGTTTCTGGATTCCGCTGTATCTCGCCACCGAACGGCACATGGACCTGAAGCAGATCGCGATGTTCGCGTGGCTGCCGTTCCTTGCGGCCGACCTGGGCGGGCTGTTCGGCGGCTATCTGTCGCCGTTCCTGATGCAGCGCTTCCGCCTGCCGCTGATCGGGTCGCGCATCGCGGGCGTCGTGCTCGGCGCGTTCATGATGATCGGCCCGGCCTGTATCGGCCTCGTCGCGTCGCCATACCAGGCGATCGCCCTCTTCTGCGTCGGCGGCTTCGCGCACCAGATGATTTCGGCGCTCGTGAATACGCTGGCGGCCGACGTCTTCGAGCCGGGCGAAGTCGGCACGGCCGCGGGCTTCGCGGGAATGGCGGCGTGGATCGGCGGGCTCGGTTTCTCGCTGCTGGTCGGCGCGCTGGCCGACAAGCTCGGCTACGGGCCGCTTTTCGGCGCGCTCGGCGCATTCGACCTGATCGGCGCGACGCTGCTCGTCATCCTGATGCGCGGCGTGACGCGCGACGCCACGCCGCAAAAACTCGACAACAGCGCGCATTCCGCCGCCTGACCTGACCTCGACATCCATCATGGCCACTTTGAAGAATCCACCGCGTTTCGCGCTGTCCGCCCAGCAGGGCAATCATCTCGTCCTGACTGCGGCGGACGGCTGCCGGATCGAACTGTTCGTCCTCGCCGACGACGTCATCCGCGTGCTCGTGCTGCCCGACGGCGCATTGCGCGGGCCGCGCACGTGGGCAATCGCGCCCGGCATGGACGACGTGCCGCTCGAAGGGCGCGACCGGCGCGACATGAGCGGTTTCGACCCGGTGCCGTATACGACGCTGGCGGATAGCGAGCACGTGAAGATCGAGACCGCGTGCGTGCGGCTCACGGTCGCGCTCGACGGGGGCTTCTGCGCGTGGGACATCCTGCACGACGGCGCCTGGCAGCGCGTGATGAACGATCGCAAGACGCAGGCGTACAACTTCGGCTGGTGGGACGCGCGCGTGTATCACTATGTCGAGCGACGGCCGGACGAGCGGGTCGTCGGCCTCGGCGAGCGCGCGGGTGCGCTGGATCGCACGAACCAGAGCTTCGAGATGCGCAACATCGACGCGATGGGCTACAGTGCGCGCACGAGCGACCCGCTCTACAAGCACATCCCGTTCTACCTCACGTGGCAGCCGCAGACGCTGACGGGGTTCGGCCTGTTCTACGACACGCTCGCCGACTGCCGCTTCGACATGGGGCGCGAGCTCGACAACTATCACGGGCACTATCGCCACTTCGTCGCCGAGCACGGCGATCTCGACTACTACTTCATCGCATCGCCTGCCACGCCGCTGCACGCGGTGCGGCGTTTCACGTGGCTGACGGGACGGCCCGCGCTGATGCCGAAATGGGGCCTCGGCTATTCCGGCTCGACGATGAGCTACACCGATGCGCCCGACGCGCAGGAACGGATGGAAGAATTCCTCGCGCGCTGCGGCGAGCACGACATCCTGTGCGACTCGTTTCACCTGTCGTCCGGCTACACGTCGATCGGCCCCAAGCGCTACGTGTTCAACTGGAACCGCGACAAGTTTCCCGACGTCGATGGCTTCGTGAAGCGCTACCTCGATCACGGCGTGCGTCTGTGCCCGAACATCAAGCCGTGTTTGCTGCAGGACCATCCGGCATTCGACGAGGCCGCCGAAGCGGGCCTGCTGATCGAAGCGCGCAACGGCGATCCGGAGTGGGTGCAGTTCTGGGACGAAGTGGGCGCCTATCTCGACTTCACGAATCCGGCGACGATCGACTGGTGGAAGTCGCGCGTGAAGGACAGCCTGCTGCGTCACGGCATTGCCGCGACATGGAACGACAACAACGAGTTCGAGATCTGGTCGCCCGACGCGATCGCGCACGGCTTCGGGCAGCCGTTCCCGGCACGCGAGGCGAAGGTCCTGCAGACCTTGCTGATGATGCGCGCGTCGCGCGACGCGCAGCGCGAACATGCGCCAGGCACGCGTCCGTTCCTCGTGTCGCGCTCGGGCGGCGTCGGCATGCATCGCTACGTGCAGACATGGTCCGGCGACAACTATACGTCGTGGGAAACGCTCCGCTACAACCTGAAGATGGGCCTCGGCCTCGCGATGTCGGGCGTGTCGAACAGCGGCCACGACATCGGCGGCTTTGCCGGCCCGGCGCCCGAACCGGAACTGCTGGTGCGCTGGGTCGAATTCGGCATCTTCCTGCCGCGCTTCAGCATCCATTCGTGGAACGACGACGGCACCGTCAACGAACCGTGGATGTATCCGGACGTGACGGGCGAGATCGCCGGGCTGATCAAGCTGCGCTATCGCCTGATTCCGTACCTGTATGAACTGTTGTGGCAATCGCATCGCGCGTACGAGCCCGTGTTGCGACCGATGTTCGCCGAGTTTCCGCACGACCCGCGGTGCCTCGCCGACGGCGACGACATGATGCTCGGCGCGTCGCTGCTCGTCGCGCCCGTGGTCGAGAAGGGGCAGCATGCGCGCCAGGTCTATCTGCCGGCAGACACGCGCTGGGTGTCCTACTGGAGCGGCGAAGCGTTCGACGGCGGTCAGACGGTCACGCTTCCGGCGCCGTTCGGGCAGCCGGTGATGCTGCTGCGCGAAGGTGCGGTGCTGCCGCTGAACGTCGCGGAGCAGCATTTCGGCCGCCCCGCCGACGAGCGCGCATTCATCGTCGTGCCGCATGCGGGAAGCGGCGTCGCGACGGGCAGCTGCGTCGACGACGACGGCGAGACGGTCGCATCGCCCGGCGGCGAGCCAGGCCGATGGAACGTGGCCGTGACGAGCGACGCGGCCACGCTGCGCATCTCGGTCGAACGGTCGGGCCCGATGTGCAGCAACCAGACGCACGTGCAGGTGAGCGTGCCGGCGGCCGACCGCCGCGATGCCGTGAGCGTGCACGGCGACATCGTCGACGCGCGCGTGGCAGACGGCTGGCGCCACCTGACCCTGCGCATTTCAGTTTGACAACAACATCGACCGGCCGCCCCGGCCGGCTGCATGACACATTGGAGATTTTCCAGCCATGACGCAATCCGGATGCACGCGTGCGCGTGCCGTTGCCCTCTCGTGCCTGCCGCTGGCCGGCGTGCTGCTGTCGACGGGCGCCTTCGCGCAAAGCAGCGTGACGCTTTACGGCGTCGTCGACAATGCCTTCGCCTATTCGAGCAACCAGCGTGGCCATTCGAACTTCTACATGAGCCAGGGCAACCTGCAGGCGAGCAAGTTCGGCCTGCTCGGCGAGGAAGATCTCGGCGGCGGCACGAAGGTCATTTTCCGCCTCGAAAGCGGCTTCAATTCGTTGACCGGCGCGCAGAGCAGCGCGGGCGTCATGTTCAACCGGCAGGCCTATGTGGGCCTGAGCGACAACAAGTACGGCACGTTGACGCTCGGCCGCCAGTACACGCCCTACTTCAACATGGTCGGCGCATTGGGCCCGACCGGCGTGTTGACCGGCGCGACGGGCGCACATCCGGGCGATATCGACGCGCTCGATACGACGCTGCGGTTCAATAATTCGGTTACCTACGTATCGCCGACATTCGGCGGCTTCGTGTTCAGCGGCCAGTACGCGCTCGGCGGCGTGCCGGGCAGCGTCGCGAGCGGCAGCAACTTCAGCGCGGCGTTCCGCTACGACTACCGGCCCTTTTCGGTGGCAGCCGGATACGTGAAGCTGAAAGACATCGCGACGAGCCAGGCGCTCGGCAGCTTCGCGGCCAATTCGCCCGTCAACAACGGCTATGCGACGGCGCGCGGCGTCCAGCTCGTTGCCGCCGCGGCCCGCTACGAGATGAAAGACCTGATGGTTGGCGTGAACTACTCGAACGCGCAGTACGCGCCCGGTTCGCACTCGCTGTTCAAGGACGAGGCGGTATTCAATACGTATGGCCTGATCGCGACGTACCGCTTCACGCCTGCGATCACCGTCGGCGCGGGATACAGCTACACGATGGCCAGCCAGTCGAACGGGATCAGCGATCCGGCACGCTATCACCAGATTTCGCTCGAGCAGACCTACAGCCTGTCAAAGCGCACGACGATCTATGCGCTCGAAGCCTATCAACATGCGCGTGGCAAGTCGCTCATCGCCTCCGGCAGCACGGGTACGAGCATTGCCGACGCGGTGGCGGTGGTCGGCGACTCGCAGAATACGACGCCATCGTCCGGGCCGTCGCAGTTCGTCGGCATGGTGGGATTGCGCCACGCGTTCTGAGCGATAGCGCTTTTGGTGGGGCGGTCGGTCAATGCTCGTGCCGTCGAAGGCAACAACTACACCTTCGCGATATCGGCTCGCGACGCGCAATGCAGCGCGCCGCCCCGCCATTACTGCGTCAGGCGCACGACGTACAGACCGGCAAAGTTTGCGGCTGCCGCCAGGCTATAGTTCGGTCGGTTCGAATAGATTGCGCCCGGGATCGTCGGCTTGTAGGTCGCCGTCCCGCCCGATACGTCGGCCATTTCGATGAGCGGCGGGTTCGGATTGGGAATGACGTCGGTGGTGAAGTTCAGGGTAAGCGTCCGGTTCGACATGTTTTCGAACGCCCCGTAGGCCTTGATCTCGTAGATATAGTCCGCTTTCACGCCAGCCGGTACCGGATTGGGCTTCCCCAAACAAATCGTCCCATCGCGGACCACACCATCTTGTGGTGTCTTGAAGGTCAACGTTGCGATGCCATCGTCGGTGGCGAGCGTCATCGTCGCATTCGGAACGGAACTCTTTGAAACCTGGATCGACTTGTACCCGTCCGGACACTTGATCGTGATCGGTTGCGAGTCCGTCGCGGTCGGTGAGGTCGTGCCTGTCGCGGCGCCACTACTCGCCGTGTTGCTCCCGCTGCCATCGCCATCGCCGCCGCCACACGCAGCCAACAAGACAACCGAACTCATCAGGCCTGCCAGAAAGAGTTGATGCTTCATTGTTTACCCTCTTTATTGTTAAATATACCTAACAAATAACATCACCACCTGATCGATGCGGCCCCCATCATCCGGTGTGATTCGCGAACAATCTAGACTTTGGGGGAACCAGGCACCGACCAGACTCAGAATTGCGCGGTCACCTGGAATCCAACCGTGACGCGCGCGGTCGGGAAACCGGACGGTTTGTAGACCGGCGTGCCCGCAAAGAGGTCATATGCGTAGGCGCCGAAGCGCGTGCCGACGCTGCCCTTCACGCCAATGACAGCACCGGCCAACTGTGTGCCGACAAGCACGATCGGCTGCGGCCCCCATACGCGCCCGTAGTCCAGCCCCGCATACACCGCCTGCCCTGTCTGGCCGATCGGCATTTGCAGCTCGTTCCGCCAGTAGAACCCGCGCGCCGCGGCCAACATCGTTTCGCCGTCGAAGCCGCGCACGGTGTACCGACTGCCGATGGTCACGTCGTCGATGTAGTACAGCGTATCTCCGGTGTATTGGCCGTGAAACGTACCGACATAGCGAAACGGCTGTTTGCCGATCGCGAACGGCACCGACAGGCTTGCGTCGAGCATGGCCATTTTGAAGCGATACGTCGGCCCCCCTCCTGCCGCCAGGATGTCGTCCTGCGCGCCCAATCCGCCGACGCCCTGCCGGTACGCGAGCGAGCCATCGAACTGTGCACCGTCGAAGTAGTGGCGATCGGTCAGGCCGATTTCAACGATCGTGTTGTTGCGGCGCTGCTGAGAAATCTCGGTGTCCTCAATGAAGCTTTGACCAAAACGGCGAGACAGACGCAGATAACCGCCGAGCACGTCGTTCTGGCTGCGCGCGAGCACACGGGCCAGCTTGAAATCGACCGTCTTCGAGTTGCCGCTCGCGATGAACGTCTGGTTCACGCCAGCAATCTGCTGGTAGTAGGTGTTCGTGTATGCGGACAGCGTGGCTGTCCAGTAGCCCCATGGAATCGAATAGGAGCCGTTCCAGCCATGCGAGCCGAGGCGCTTGTCGCCGAACTCGAGGTCTTGGCTGACGCCGACGTTCAAGATGTCGTTCAGACCGAGCGGATTGTCGATACCGACCGACAGGTTGCCTTGCAGCTTGCCGGTAGCGCGCGTACCGGAGTTGTCGATCGACGCGACGACGGCCCACGGCTTGCCGCGCTTCACATCGAGCACGACATCGCTCTCGCCCGGCGACTCGCCCGGAACGATCTGCATCGATACATCTTGGCTCGTCACGCGCTTCATCTGCTCCAGACCTTGTTCAAGATCGCGCAGGTTCAGCACTTCGCCGTCGCCGGTCGGGAAGGCGGTCTTCCAGGTGCCACGCAATTTTTCGTCTGCGAAGCGGATATGACGGATCACGCCGGGAATCAGCGAGAGTTTGAGCGTGCCGGTCGACAGGTCCTGCTCGGGAACGAGCACGCGCGTAGTGACGTAGCCGCGCGCCAGAATCGCCTGGGACAGCCCCTTGACCAGTACGTCGATGCCTTGCTTGCCGACGCATTGGCCGGTGTAGTGGTTCAGCCATTCACGCGCGAACGCGAAGCGATCCATCGGTAGCGCGGACGCGCCCTGAGCCTTCGCCGCGTCGGACAACGAGGCCGGAACGTCGAGTGTAAAGCGTTCGATGCGAAAGCACGGTGTTTCCGTGAGAAGCGCCGGATACGCTTCGAGTTTCGGCACGTCGGAACGCACGGACGGGGTGCGCACGGACGCGTCACGCTGCTGCGCGTCCCGTTGCTGCTGCGCCTGCCGATCCTGTTCCGCATTCGCGCGTGCGGCGGCGGCTTGGTCAGCAGGCGTGGGAGCCTGCTGTGCGTATACTCCGAGCGATACCAAGGCTGTGAACGGCAAAGCCGCCAGCCGTTTTTTCATTTTCATTTATTCTATTTTTACAATAATCAGCGCGGCTTTCTGTCCCAGACCGACCGAGTTTGACTGAGACTCGTCTCTGTTAGATCGTGATGCTCATAAAAATCTCGAAACATTGCCAATGCAACCGACACGTCGCGGCACACCGTACGATCATCCCACTCGTGATCTAAAAAATTAGTGGTTCCGCGAAACGGCTCATCACCCGGCTCCCACCACTCACGAATTTTCGAGCGCCCCCCCAATTCTTTTTGAGGGCTATATATCAACCGACATTCTCCAGGATGCGACTCCATCCCCAAGTGCGTGTGCAGTCTAAATTTTTCGTCATCGTCAATACTGGCAGCCCACAATTTAACTTGACCACCAAACTCAAATGCTCGAAAAATTCTTGACTCTACGCGCTCCCAAATAGGAGAAGCCATAGAAATGCCAAGTTCATCAGCATTAAATTTATCACATGCATCCAGCCAAAGAATATTTTTCATTTCAGTTTTTTGGGTTCAATTGAAATCCAATCCTTACCCCCCGGAACCCACTTATTAACAGCGCCGGTTGCACCATCAACCACGGTCAATTCGCTCAGCCCTGCGGCTTGAGCCATATCCATTAAATCGCTAGAACAATACGAACAAGGTGACAATCCTCTGACAACGATAGTCATGGGTTGGCCTTGCGTCAGCCCTGCGTTGTATGCCTGTTGAATCACGCCAATTTCCGCATGGGCCTCACCATAGATTCCGTTCGGGTCGCCCGGTGCTACTAATTTGGAAATTAGTGTCGGTTGATTGGGATCTCCAAATCCGACTCCGCGCGCCGTCTGGTTGACATCATAGAACGATTTCCCGCCAATGCTCGCATCAGCTGTCACCTGAACCGGCGAGGATGCGCCGGGTAGTGTCTTGCCAATTAGAGGGTCAACGGACTGAGCCTTCGCAAGATCGATCGCAAGAGGCTCAGCAGTGGCGGCATTCGCCGTTCCACCGGATGTTACCGTCTTCGGTACATCCGCTATAGACCGAGAAACCACGTCTGACACCGCAGCCGCGACCCGCCCCGCAATCGCCTTAACGGCTCCGGTCGCCAACCCTCCGCCCATAGTCGCAATTATAAAATCTTCGGCGGTATGTTCTGGCGCGATTGCATCCCTCGACGTTCCAGCCTTTGCAATCTGATCTTGTGCAAATCCCGCCACCTGCTGATTCGTCGGACCATTCGGATCGACGTAATACTGCGATCCGATCCCAGCCGTCTGAGGCGTTTGCCCCGGCGCCAGCGCGTGCCCAGTACCGCCCGGCGTGCCAAATAACGTCGAGTCGTTGAATTGAGCGCTAGTCGACTGAAACGTCTTGACCGTACTGCCATCCGCCACGATCGGACCGGTGGTCCCGGAAATCGTATAACCGGACATCTGATTGATCGCTTTCTGAGCGATCTGCAGATTCTGCATAAACGTGTCGAGCGCTTGCGAGTTGCCAGACGCCTGAGCCGCCTGCACCAACTGGATTTCATACTGCATGAGCTGTGTCTGTGCCTGCGCGTCTACCTTCGCGCCGGCCGCCAACGTCAGCATATTGGTCCAGTAGTCGGTCAACGTTGCCTGATCGGCCGGTGTCTTACCGTTCGCGGCGGCGATGCCCTTCGCCACCGTAGAGATCAAGGTACGCTCCTGCGGGTGGATCTGACGGTTGAACAAATCGGCACTCAACGCACCGTTCGCACCGCTCATGGCACCGGCCGACCCGCCTAACGCACCGCCCGCCGCGGCACCAGCCAGCCCCGCCGCCGCGTTCGACAAAAGCGTGCCACCCAGCGTATCGCCGAGCGCATTACCGACAGCGTTGCCCGCCATATCGCCGGCCACCGTGCCAGCGACCGCCCCGGCCACATTGCCGCCGCCCATCGCCGCGCCGATCGCAGCGACGCCTGCGTGCGACGCGATACGCGCGGCACCATCGTTGCCCCACAGCGCTTCCTGCTGTTGCGCCGCAGTGAAGTCTGCCTGGGCCTGCGCCATTCCGGCCGTGTCGCCAACTGCACTGGCGTTTGCATACGCCAGTCGGGCCTTGGTTTCGTCTGCGATTGCCTTGTTTTGCAATGCATTCGCCACATCGCCTACCACCTGCATGCCGACCTGACCAACCGACTGCTGAACCGCGATGTCGTTCTGCACATTCTGCGCATTGAACGTGTTCTGTACCCCGCCGTTCGCATTCGCCGTGTCGCGGCTCAGGCCCGCGGTGCTGTCGTGTCCGGTACCCACGTCGCCTCGCACCGTGATCGTGCCCGGACTGACGGCCGCATAGGTCGTCCCGGATGCGTCGCTGCTCGTGCCCGCCGTCGAGAATCCGCTCGGTCCCAAGCCTTGCGAGTTCTGCGGTCCCGGTACGTTGGTCGCGCCTTGTTTGACTGGTGTATCGAGATTCACACCGCCCGGCGTGCTGTTCCCGAATCCGCCGCTCGCGCTGAAACCCACCGTATCGCCCGAGTAAGTCGCGTGGTTATCCAGATTCGTAAAGCTCAACGTCTGCGTTGACAGGTTGTTCTTGTCCGGGGTCGCCGAACTCGCGATCACGCCGCCGTCGATCTGCGTATGATTTCCGACGTTCACGCTATACCCGCCCGTGCCCGCATAGATGCCGCTTTGCTGGTTCACCGACTGATAGTCCGCGTTGATGCTCTGCTCGCTCGCGCTGGCGCTACCGCTGACCGTCTGGCCGTAGCAGAACGGCGGCACACAAATACTCGCCTGGAATCCAGCACTCGATTGCTTGCTGTCGTAAGTGCTCGTGTCCTGCTGACTCTGGATGTTCAGGTCGCGTCCAACGCTCGCATTGACGGTATTGCCGGAGACCTCCGCCCCGCGCAGGTTCGTATCGCGTCCGCTCGTCATCGACAGCGTATCGCTCGCGGTAATCTGCGTATCCCGATTCGTCACGCTGTTACCGTTTGCATTGCCGTGTGCCGTGCTCGCGCCCAGTTCCAGCGTAAAGCCGTTCTGCTGGCCACCCAAAGCGGCCCCCACACCGATACTCCCGCTGCTACTGCTATTGCTGCTCGATTGCTGGCTCGTATCCTTCGCGCTCGTCAGGTTGATATCGCGCGCCGCGTTCAACTGAACGTTCTGCGCGGTAATCTGCGTCCCGCTGGCGTTGATATCGCCGTCGGTCGCAAAGCCGTTTGCGTCCTTCGCGCCGCTCCCCGTTGCAATCAGCGTCGCCTTTCCGCCAGCGTGCAGCGCGCTTCCGTCGTTGGCGACCGAGCTGGACTGCGCTTCGCTGTGACTGGTGCCGCCGCCAATGCTGACCGTCGCCTTGATCAGCGCCTGATTCGTCGGCTGCCCGTTGCTCAAGGCGCTCCCAACTTGGTAAGCGTTGTACGCCGCAAGACCAGCCTGTGCCTTATCCAGCGCCGCCAATCGCGAGTCGCCCCCGCGCGCCGGCTGCGCAAATGCTTGATTCGCCTGCGCAATGGCATTGCCGACTGCACCGCCGAGCGCCACACTCGCGCCGAACTGGCTGGAATCCTGACTCATCCGGCTCTGCGTCGCATCCGTTCCCGGATCGAGATTCAGGTTCTTGCCGATCAGCGTCAAATCCTTGCCCGCGCCGAGGTCGGAACCGGCGACCGTAATGTCCTGTTTGGCATCGAGCGTCACATTGCCGTTGCCGCTCACGATCTGGCTGCGCATCGTGCTCTGCGTTTGCGAAGCCGTATCCTGCACGCTATGACTGTTCGCGACCCCCACCGAAAAACCTGTAGCCGTGCCGTTGCTGCCGAGGCTGCCGAGGCTGCCAACCTGGCGACTGCTCGATTCCTGGTGCGTCACATTCGTATCGACACCCGCCAGTACATTGATCGCGCCTTGCGTTGCAACGAGATCGACGCCTTGCGTCCCGCTGATGCCGGAGCCGACGACATCGATATCGCCCGTCCTGCTCTTGATGATGACGCTGTTACCTGTAACCGACGACGCCGTTTGCTGGGTCATCGCCTGGCTGCCATCAGAATGGCTACGGCTCGCGTTGTACGGCGACGGGCTATTGCCTCCCGTGTTCGCACCGCCGCCAATCCAGCGCGCCGCATCGCCCGGGCTGGGCGTCGCCAATTGAACGCCCCAAGACGAACTGGACGACTGCGTCGACTGCTGCAACCGATCGGTCGATGCCTGCAACGTCACATTGCGGTTTGCATCGAGCGTCGCCGTGCCGCCTGCGCTGATTGCCGAGCCAGTCACTGCAATATCGCCATCCACGACGTTGCCGTTCGCATCCTTTTGCGCACCGCCCGTTGCTTTCACGGTTACGTTGCCGCCACCCCGAACCGTGCTTCCCGAATTCGTCAGGCTCGACATATCGGTCGTGCTGCTGCTACGGCTCTGGCCATACGACACCGAGATCCCCGGCACATCCGCCGCACTTGCTCCGATCTCGTTCAGCACCGATTGCGAGCGCTGGAAGCCGTTGCCTGACGACGCATCCGCCTTCAGGTTGCGCGCCGTGTCGAACGGCGTGCCGGTCACCGCGACCGTCAGGCCGCTCGAATGCGCCTCTCGCTGATCATGCGATTGCGCGGTGTCCTGCCCAGGATCAATCGTGACGTTGCGGCCGGCAATGCTGATGTTGCCGGTCGTGCCAGTGGTGTCGCCCACTGCCTTTCCGGCCACAATGTCGCTACCGCTGATATGGACGTCCTTCCCACCCGACACTGTCACGTTGCCTTCGACGCTGCCAACTGTGCTACGCGACTGGCTCTGCGTCGTCGACGTCGCGTTATACCGGTCGCTCTGCTCGCTCGATCCGATCGTGATGCCGAGGCCGCCGGAGCCAGACAGGCCCGAGTGCTTCTCCTGGTGGTATTCGTTGTCCTGATACGTGTTGGTCGCTGCCGTGATGTTGACGTTGTCTTTGGCCGACAGTGCCACATCGTGCGTCACGACGATGGCGCTGCCGGTGACGTTGATGTCCTTCCCGCTTACGACCGTCACGCCGTCAGCCGAAATCATGCTGCCATTGGCATACGTGGTGGTCTGGTCGACCCGGTTCGTCGCGCTCGTATGACTTGCAACGCCGCCATGGTCGTGCGACTCGTCCATGTTCGACACGTGCGTTTCAGTCGCCGCGCCGACATTCACATTGCCGACTGCCATCAGGCCCACGTTGCCGTGGTCAAGCGTAATCGTGCTGCCGATGACGTTGATGTCCTTGCCGGAAGCAACGTTCAAGGTATTGCCACTGTTCAGGGTCGTGCCGACTACGGTCTGGTCCGACGTATGCAACGTTTCCGAATAGCTGCCGTGGTGATCGCTGCCCGAGCTGTTGCTGTCGACCGTCGTAGTCGCGCTCGCCGTGCCGAAGGTGACATTGCCCTTGGCTGCGATCGTGCCGCCGTTGCCCAGGTTGATTTGCGCGCCGTTTGCAGTCAGGTCTCCCATCACCCCGATCATCGAAGCACCGCCGACGTTCACCATGCTGCCCACCACGCCGTTGATATCGGTATTCGATACGCCGTTCGCCCGCTGGACAATCTTGTGCTCGCCGACTTGCTGCGTACCGAGGTCCCAATTTCCCCCGACGAGCATGCCGAGATTCCCGCCAACCGTCAGGGCCCCCGCGTGCTGCTCGAGGTTACCGCCCGTCATAATCGCCGCGTCGCCCTTCACGTCGAGTTGTGCAATCGGCCCAAGCGTCGTTTTGACGCTCGTCGCGCCGTCGCGGCTCACCAGTGTGTTGGTCTTTGTCGCGGTATCCAGAATCAAGTCACCGCCTGCATTCAAATTCAGGCTGCCGGCCTTGACATGTGCCGAAGTCAAATCGACATTACCTGCCGTCGTCAGCGACATGAGCCCACCGCTCTGCAACGCGCCGAATGCATTGTCGATCTGCTTGCCCTGAATCGACAGCGTATTGTCCGCCTTGATCGTGCCGCTGTTCGTGAACGACTGCGCGTCCTTCAAATCAATGTCGGCCGCGGTGATCAACGGCCCGTTGACGTTCTGCTGGCTGGCCTTCGCGAGGTAAACCACCGGTACCAGCACCGACTGGCCGTCGACCACGCGCGTTTCCATCATGATGACGTTGCTGGTCAGCTTCGCCACCTGATCGGCCGACAGGCTTGCACCGATCGGCAAATCAAGTTGCTTGTGCAGCGACGCGCCCGCCGTCATCAGCGACTGGTACATCGCCTGAAGGTCCGTGTACGGCCCCAGCACGGCACGGCCCGTCAGCGCCGTGATCTGATTGCGCACAAGCTGCTGTTCATAAAAGCCGTCACCCAGACGCTTCGGGATGTGGGTGAGGTCAACACCGATCTGACCGAAGAAATAGTCGCTCGAGATGAAATTCTTCTGGTTCGTGAACACCGGGTTCGTCTCGATGACGTAGCTCGCGTTCGGCGACCGATCCGGCTTGTACAAACCGCCCTGCGGAATTGTCAGGTTGTTCAGCACGTTCAGCGCCGTCGCACTCGCGATGATCGGATCGACCGAGGTAACGCCGCCGCCATGCACGGCCGACGCCCCCGATTTCGCACCGCTGGCGTTGCCGCTCAACCCGCCGATCGTCAGACCCGGCACGGCTTGGCCGGGCAACAGGCCCAGCGACGGAATCGACGCATTGGCGGCCGTGTTGTTGATGCTCACGCCGGTGCCGGAGATCGTGCCGTTGGAACCCAAGGTCGATTTGTAATCCGGCAGGGTGTACTGCTTGACGTCAGCCGGTGCGGCTTGGGTGTAGCCGCCCGGGCCGCCCGAGAACGGCATATTGCCAAACGGCAATACCCAGTTGTGTTCGGTGTTGTCGTAGTTGTTGTAGTGATAGTACCCGGAGTAGGTGACCGTCACGCCCGGCGCCTGCTGGCCCGTCGCCACCCAGCCATCCCCGTCATATCGAGCGGGCAACTTCACATTGCCCACCGCCGCGACATGACTCCAGTAGTTTTGAAACGTGCCGGATGACGATGCATCAATCGAACCATCCGACACGAGCTGCGCGGCGGGACTGATGTCCTTGATCATGTTCGCGACCGCGACGCCCGAATAGGTCGTGTACTGATAGCTGCTGTTCCACTGGCCGCCGTGCGGCGGTTGGGTGAACGCACCGCCGATCATGGTTGGATCGCCCACGGCGACCCAACCGACGTCTTGACCGGAGCAAGCGGCCATGTAGAAGGCGGTGCAACCGCTCATGGGGATGCCGAACTGGGTGAGCACGGCCGGATCGACGTTGTTCGTGTAACCCGTGGTGGTCATCACGCGACGCGTATTCGTCACCTTATCGGCGTGCAACGCCATGTCGCCGCCAGATTGGATCAGCGCCGATACGTTGTTGACCAGCGCCGCGTTCGTGTAACTGCCGCTCGCATCCTTGCCCCCCGCCAGCACGACCTTGCCCATGCCGAAGATGGCCGTCGTCGCCATTGAATCGGTCGCGGTCGTGTCGTCGCGGTTCTCGATGTCATGCGCGAGAATTTCAAGCGTGCCGTTGCTGTCCGATGCGCCGATCAGCGCGGTCGGCCCAAGGTTCGACACTGTGCCCGTCGCGTTCAGCGAGACGCTACCGCCCACGATCGCGCCCGTGTTGGTCAGACTGCCCGATTGCGTATGCAGCAGTCCGCCCGCCGACAGTGCGCCCGAGTTCACGATGTTGCCCGCATCGACGCTCAGGTTGTTGACCGATTGCACATTGCCGTTGTTGTTGAACGTACCCGGCAGCGTAAAGGCAAGATCATGACCCGCGTTGAATTGATAGTCGGGCGTCACGGAGAAATCGCCCTGCAGGGTCACGTTGGCATCGTGTGCGGCGCTATACGTGCCGCCGCCTTGCAGCGTCGGAGCCGTTACCGTCAGGTCGTGCGTCGAGCTGATTTGCCCGTTCGTATTCGTGATCGCGCCGCTCGTCGTCACGTCCACGTTGCCGGTCGAATTCGCAACGTTGCCGATTTGCCCGCCGCTGTTGTCCAAGGTCGCCCCTTGAACATGGAGGCTCGCGCCGCTCAACTGCCCGCCTTGCGTGTTGGAAATCGATGCCGCGCTGACCGTTACATCGCCGTTGCCGGTGATCGCGCCCATGCCGGACACATTCCCTGCGTGGCTATTGACGATCTGGCTGCCGCCTTGCACGGTCATTTTGCCCGCGCCAAGGTCCGTGATCGAGCCGTCCGTATTGTTGATCGACCCGGATTGAACAGCGAGCGTGCTCGTATCGCCCGCGGTCGACTGGCCTGCCTGGATGTGCCCCCCCTGGTTCACCAGCGCACCGCCGTTGATGAGCGACAAGGACGCACCGGAACGCACCAGCCCCTGTGTATTGTTCACGTCGCCCGCGATAGTCGCCGTGACGTCGCCCTGGGCCGAGAGGATACCGCTCGCGTTGTCCCAGCTGCTCGCGTCGACAACCGCGTGCCCCTTGGTGGCGATGGTGCCCGAGGCATTGTTCAGCGCGCTCGCGCCCTTGCCCGGCTCAATCGTGAGCGTACCCGTGCCGGCATGCGTGATGGTCCCGCCAGCATTGTTCAATTGCGCCGGCGCCAGCGTCAGGTCGGTACTGTTCGTCTGGATCGTGCCACCCGACGAATTGTCCAGCGTGCCGCTGACATTCACGGCCATGGCCGACGAGCCATACTGCGTGATGGTGCCGCCATGGTTCGTCAGGTTCAGCGTGGTCAGCGCGAGCTGATTTGCCTTGAGCTGGCCCCCGCTGTTGTCGAGCGTCGAATCGGCAATGACCGACAGGTTTGGCGCGACGATCGAACCGCCCTGATTCGTCATCGAGCCTGTATGAATCGTCGCATTCGTGCTCGCGCCGATCTGGCCGCCGTCGTTCGTCAAAGTGCCGCTGGAAACGCCGAGGTCCGTATTGGACAGCAGCTTGCCGTTCGTATTGTTCAACACGCCGGCGACGGTAGCCGACAGCCCAATTTGACCGTTGATCGACCCCGACGTGTTGCTCAGCGCGCCGGTTTGAGCCGCGACGCGCCCGTTGCTCGCGATCGAGCCGCCGACATTCGAAACTGCCCCCGTACCGTTGCCGAGCGTCAGCGTGCCGGTACCCGCATGCGTAATCGTGCCGCCGTCGTTTTTGAGCGTCGCGGGGGCGAGCGCAAGATCGGTACTGTTGGATTGCAGCGTGCCGCCGCCCGAATTATCGAGCGTGCCCGACACATTGACGGCCATTGCGCCGGACCCGGTTTGCGTGATCGTGCCGCCGTGGTTCACGACGTCGGTTGCGTCCAACGAGACCTGATCGGCTTGTACGTTGCCGGAACTGTTGTCCAACGTCGTACCGTCGAGCTTGGCCGTCTGGCCCAGAATCGTGCCGCCACTGTTGGTCAGGCGCGCGCCCGCATCGACCGTCACGCCCTGAGCCGCCTTCAGCGCCCCGCCGCTGTTATCGACCGACTGCCCCGAAACATGCAGATTCGCGTTCGACGTGATTACCGCGTGGTTGGCAATATTGCCGCCTTGCACGGTCACATCACCGTTGCCGCCGATCACGCCGCCTTGCGCGCCGTTCGCCGTCGTGCCGGCTGCGTTCGTGAGCTGGCCAGTTGCCGTCAGCACCATTCCGTCGGTATTGAGCGACGTCATGCGGCCCGCCGTATTGTCGACCGTGATCCCGTCGACCGTGGCGTGCCCAGCGCTCTGGATCGTGCCTTGATTGTTCGCGATGGTGCCGCCGCGCAGCGCCATCGTGCTTTGCGACACCAGCACGCCGGTCTGGTTGGCGATTTGGCCGGCGGCCGTCACCGACAGCGGCCCCTGCGACGACACACTGCCGCTTTGGTTCGATACGTTACGGCCCGTCACGGTCGTACCGCCGCCGCTCGTCAGGTTGCCGTGGTCGTTGATGACGGTGCCCGCTGCGTTCGCTGTGACCGCTCCCTGGGCGCTCGTCGTCGCGTTGACGAGATTCACGTCGCCGGCCGTCGCGGTCAGCGACAGATTGCCGTTCGCGGCCGTCGTGCTGCCGGCGAGGTTCACGCCGTAGCCCGTCGCCGATACGCTGCCCCCTGCGACGTTCTTGCCGGTCGCGTTCAACTGCCCCGTCGTCGTGAGTTGCAGGTCGCCGGCTTGCGTGACGGCACCGTCACTGTTCACGCCCGCGCCAAGCATGCCCGTCGAATTCAGCGAACCCGCCGTCACGCCCACGTTATGCTGGGCGGCCAGCGTACCGGTATTCACCACGTCCGCGCCGGTATTCAGCGATACCGACTGCTGGCCGTAGGTCGTGCCGCTGTTCTCGACGCCACCCGCCGCAGATACCGCGACATTGCCGAGCGAACTGATCTTGCCCGATTGCACCAACCGGCCTGCCGTCGTCAACGTCAGCCCCATCGCATCCGCCGCGATCGTGCCGGCATTCCGGACACCGACCCCTCCCTCGGTCCCCACCAAAAAGATGCGATTACTGTACATACCGCCCAGTTGACCCACGTCGATCGCGACGGCGGGGGCTGCGCCCTCGCCTTGAATCGGCGTAGCGGCAAGCGTGTCATGGTTGACCTGACTCGGGCCCGTGATGACGTTCAGGTTGTTGGCATAAATGGCCGCATTGGTTTGTACCGCCCTGGCAATGAGATCGACCTGATCCACATTCGTGGCATTCAGGCCGGCGCCTTGCACCGTAATCAGGCCGCGTGTCGTATTGAACCCCGCCAGCGACCCGTCTGCGTTCAAGGTCGGCGTGCCGGTTGTCAGGATTGCACGCGACGTATTGATGAATCCACCGCCATCGACAACGATCCCGGACGGATTCGAAATGATCATTTCGGCTCTTTGGCCGGCGATCTCAACATAACCCTTCAGTTGCGAAGGATTATTGCTATTGACCTGATTGATGATGATCCTGGCCGACGTGTTCGGGCCGAAATTCGGGTTGCCGTTGATATAGCCGGCTTGTTGTGTATTCGTCAGCGTCGGCGAGTTGTTGACGATCACGCCGGCCTTCGGCACGTCGAATTGCGAATACGTATTCAATGACACTCCCGCCGCCGACGGGCGGGTGATGTTCACCTGCTGGAGTCCGTTTTGTGTCTGGATCACCGACGGCGCATTCGCGCCTGCGCCCACGACCTGCGCATGGACCCACGTCGGCGCGCCCCCAGCCGCGATCAAAACAGCGAAAGCCGCATGACGCAATGCGAAACTCGCCAGCGCGCCTGGCACACGCCTTTCGGCCGCATAGACAGCCTCACCCGAGCTGACCTTACCCGAAGCATTCGCCGTCTCTTCGACCGCAACCAGCATGCCGCGCACACGGCTAAACACCAAGCGATATTGATTCTTGTTCATTATTTCTATCTACCCCGAGCGTCGCGATTCGCGCGTCAGGCGAATCGATCGCCAAGCGACCCACTAGGGCGTGGGCATGTGGCCGCGAATATTTATTAAGTATTGTTAAATGTTAAGCAGGCGAGAAAGCGATGTTTTCACAAAAGAGATGGACTCAATGGGACACATTCGACGACGGTGACCAACCGTTGCCCGTTTTGGCCTCGCGTAATGCGTAAGCGGCACTCAACACGCCCTCCTGTCTGGATGCCTCGCGCTCGTACTGCTCGCTCAGTTGTTCGATGGATGCCAACAGGACAGCGCGATCAATATCGGGACGCTCGACCCGAGTCCCATATCGAGCAATCGCGGCCAGGCGAGCGAAAGACGCGGCCCGCTGGCGAGCATTCTCCAGGGCGAACTGCGCAATGGCCTCCAGCGCGGCAACGTCCTGGACCAATGCCCGGTAGCGCTCGACAAGATTTTCGTTATGCAACGTCATACGCCCGGGCCTCTCGGAAGCTGTCGGCTCAATGATTCGGGGATATCTGCACACGGCAATGCGTTCGCAGCACTCTCATGCGAGCATTAATACCTCGGCAAGCGAGTCCCCGTCCATTCAAAAAAAGTTGATTTTTCAATCCTTGATGCTTTCCGCAATCACGAATTATCAAAAATCATTTAACGCACTGTTTTTAAATAATCGGACTTCAGAGCGCGAAAAACCCGACATTCAATGAGGAATGCCTTTCGTGAGAAGCGGTCCATCGTCGGTCGGCATTCGCCGGCGCGCGGCGATGGCAACGTGCAATCGGCGCCCATCTCGCATCATGCGTGACTCGTTGGCAAGCCACGGCTGGCGAGGGCTAGACGATGCCATCGAGCATCGCGACGTGGTGGGTCAGATCCGCGATCCGCTCGGCGAGCACGGCGGGATTGTTGTCGATGCCCCGTCCTGAAACAGGTCGACGCTTTTTTCGATGAATCGAGGAGGTGCCAAGTGGAGCAAGGGATCAAGCGGCGCCAGCAAGACTGCAGTCTGGCTTTTGAGCGGTCGATGGTGGGCATCCGCAGGTGCGCGAAGCGGATGGTGCCGCGGTCGAGGATCGACACGATGCAGCGGACGAACAGGAACGGCGCGCCGCGCGCCGCTTCCGCTTGAAGAGGCGCAGACGTCGGTCGTCGCCCGAAGGGTTTCTGTATGGCCCGCCCGGCTGCGCTGCGCCGCGCGCGGCCCGCCCGCCATCACTCAAGCCCGCCGCGCGGGCTCGGCCTTCACGCCGAGCATCAGCGCGGCGCCGCTCGCGACCAGCAGCGCGGCCAGCAGGTACACCGCGAGATCCATGCTGCCGGTGCGGGTGCGGATCAGGCCGATCACCCACGGGCTGACGATGCCGCTCGTGATGCCGATGCTGCTGATCAGCGCGATGCCGCCCGCCGCGGCCTTGCCGGACAGGTGCGCGGTCGGCACCGCCCAGAAGATCGGCAGCGCGGCGAAGATCAGCGTCGCCGCGATCGACAGGCACGCGAGCATCGCCGCGAAGCTGTGCAGGTGCAGCGTAAGCGCGGCCAGCGCGAGCCCGCCGCCGACGGTGCAGCACGCGAAATGCCTGCGGCGTTCGCCGGTGCGATCGGAGCGGCGCGCGATCAGGATCAGCCCGACCGCGCCGATCGCGTTCGGCACGACCGTATAAAGGCTCACCGCGACGACGTCGGTCACGCCGAAATCGCGGATCATCAGCGGCATCCAGAAATTGAGCGTCAGCGACGCGCAGGTCAGCGAGAAATAGATGAACGCGAACAGGTACACGCGCGGGTTCAGCAGCGCGGCGGCGAAGCTGCGCGAATCGTGCGCGCCGTGCGCCGCGTCGCGGCCCTGCCCGCCCGCACACAGCGCCGCGACGCGCGCCTTCTCGTCCGGCACGAGCCATGCTGCATCCTGCGGCCGGTCGACCAGGTAGCCGAACGCGACGAACGCGAGCACGATCGCCGGCGCGCCTTCGATCGCGAACATCCATTGCCAGCCGTACAGGCCGAGCACGCCGCTCATGTCGCGCATGATCCAGCCCGACACCAGCCCGCCGAGCACGCCCGCGACCGCGACGCCGGCGAAGAACACCGAGATCGCCGCCGCGCGCCGGTTCGCCGGGAACCACCAGGTCAAATACAGCACGATGCCGGGAAAGAAGCCGGCCTCGAACACGCCGAGCAGGAAGCGCAGCACGTAGAAATGCGACGGCGTCGACACGAACATCATCCCCGTCGACGCGAGCCCCCACAGCAGCATGATCCGCGTGAAGGTGCGGCGCGCGCCGAAGCGCGCGAGCAGCAGGTTGCTCGGTACTTCGCAGAACACGTAGCCGACGTAGAACACGGCGGCGCCGAGGCCGTACATCGCGTCGCTGAAGCCGAGGTCGTGCTTCATCTGCAGCTGCGCGAAGCCGATGTTGATGCGGTCGAGGAACGACACGACGTAGCAGAGGAACAGGAACGGGATGATCCGCCACGCGATCTTGCGGAACAGCAACGCGTCGCCGGAAGCCGACACGGACGCGGACGCGACCGCCGCTTCGGCAGGAAGGGATTGGGGCATGTCTCTCTCCAAACGCCGCGCGCATCGAGCGCGCAGCAGTCTCCGAGGGCGTGCGTGCGCCCTGCTTTCTTGTGAGATCGAGGAAACGCGGCGCAACCGCGTGGCGGCCGCCGCTTCGAATATGCGGGGCGTCCGCCCGGACGCCCCGCCGTCAGGCGCCGCTCAGTCCTGCAGCGCGGCCCACATGTCCTTGTCGCGCTGCGCGGTCCAGATGCGCGGATGGGTGATCCCGCTCGCCTCGTCGAACGCGCGCGACACGTCGAACGGCAGGCAGTGCTCGTAGATGAACACGTGGCCGAACTTCGGATCCATCGCCTCGCGCGTGAGCGCCATCGCGGCCTTCAGGTCGAGCTTCTGCTCGACCGCCTTGCGGCCCTGCGCGAGCAGCGTCGTGACGAAATCCTTCGTGTAATCGAGGCCCTGGTTCACTTCGGCCGGGTTCAGCAGCGCGGGGCCGCGGCCCGGCACGAGCTTGTCGGCGCCCAGCGCACGCAGCGCCTCGAGCGTGGCCGGCCACTGCTCGAGCTGCGCATCGCCGCAATAGCACGCGGCGTCGTATTCGACGAGGTCGCCGGAGAACAGCACCTTCTGCGACGGCAGCCACACGACCGTGTCGCCCTTCGTGTGGCCCGAGCCGAGATGCATGATCTTCACTTCGAGCTTGCCGAGGAACAGCGTGAGCTCGCGCTCGAACACGAGCGTCGGCCAGGTCAGGCCCGGCACCGTCTCGACGCCCGCGAACAGGCGCGGGAAGCGCTCGATTTCCGACTTCATGTCGGCCTCGCCGCGCTCGACAATCATCTCGTAGGTGCCGCGGCTCGCGATCACGTGCTGCGCGCCTTCGGCGGCATACGCGGACGCGCCGAGCACACGCACCGCGTGGTAGTGCGACAGCACGACGTGCTTGATCGGCTTGTCGGTGACGCTGCGGATCTTCGCGATCAGGTCCTGCGCCATCGCGGGCGTCGCGGTGGTGTCGACGATCAGCACGCTGTCGTCGCCGATGATCACGCCCGAGTTCGGGTCGCCTTCGGCGGTGTACGCGTACGCGTTTTCGGAGAGCCGGGTCCAGGTGACTTTCTTCTCTTCCAGGTCGGCTTGGGAGGCGAATGCTTTGGCCATATTGCGTTCCGTGGCTGCGAGCCATGTGTTGAGGGGTTGAGCGGATCATCGTCCCGAGCCGATTATTTGTCAATGACAAATATGCTTGCTATTGTTTAATACGGGTAAACGTGCGGAGCGTCGTGATAAATGGCGTCGGATACCATGCGGGATGTTTCGATTTCAGGTGAATGCAGTGCAGAACGACGAAGATCGCGCGGATGACGCGCCGCAGAAGGCGCAGCGCGGCATCCAGAGCGTCGAGGTGGGTGGCCGGCTGCTCGACGCGCTCGCGCGGCGGCGCAAGCCGCTCGGGCTGTCCGAGCTGGCGGCGGCCGCGGAGCTGTCGAGCGCGCAGGCGCATACGTATCTGGTGAGCCTGACGCGCCTCGCGCTCGCGAAGCGCGACGCGATCACCGGCAATTACGAGCCGGGCCCGCTGTCGCTGCGGCTCGGCCTGATGTCGATCGAGCGGCAGCCGGCCTACCGGGCCGCGCTGCCGCATGCGGCACGGCTCGCGGAAAGCGTCGGGCACAGCGTCGCGCTGTCGGTGCCGGGCGCACCGGGGCCGACGATCGTGCGCATCGAGCACGGCGGCTATCCGCTGCACGTGAACCTGCACGTCGGCTCGGTGATGTCGCTCGACACGACGGCGACCGGCCGCGTGTTCCGCGCGTTCGGCGACGCCGCGCAGCTCGACGCGATGGCGGCCAGCCAGGCTGGCGCGGGCGACACGCTCGCGGGCGCCGACGGCGCGCGGCCGGCCCCGGACGCGGGCGCGCGGCAGGCCGACATCGACGCGATCCGCCGGCGCGGCATCGAGCGCAGCGTCGACCTGCCGAGCCCCGGCGTCAGCGCGATGTGCGTGCCCGTGCTCGACGCCGACGGGCGCCTGCAGCTGGCACTGACGGTGATCGGCTCGACCGGGTCGATCGACGTGGCCTGGGACGGCCCGATCGCGGCAGCCTTGCACGACGCGGCGCGGCAGGCGACCGCGGCGCTCGGCGCGGGAGACGGCGCACTGCCGCCCGCGCCGGTTGCCGCGCCGTTGCGCATGCCGCCCGCGATGGCCGACGACGCGAAGGCGCAGCGCGGCATCAACGCGCTCGACAGCACCGGCGAACTGCTGCTCGCGCTCGTGTCGGCGGGCCGCGCGCTGCCGCTGCGCGATCTCGCCGCAGCGGCCGGGATGCCGGCCGCGAAGGCGTTTCCGCATCTCGTGAGCCTGCTGAAGATCGGCCTGCTGAGCCGCGACGACGCGGGCTGCTTCGACGCCGGCCCGCTGAGCCTGACGCTCGGCCTGATCGCGATGCAGCGCGTGTCGCCCGCGCGCGACGCCGAAGCCGAGATCGTCGCGCTCGCCGAGGCGACCGACATGAGCGTCGCGACGGCGACGCTCGGGCCGCTCGGGCCGACCGTGATCCGCTTCGAGGAATCGGCGCGGCCGCAGCACGTGAGCCTGCGCGTCGGCACGGTGATGTCGCTCGTCAACACGGCGATCGGCCGCACCTTCGCGGCCTGCGTGCCCGACGACGTGCTGGCCGACCTGCTCGCCGACGAGCCCGTGCGCCTCGCGGGGCACGCGGCGCACGCCGACGACGCGTTCCGCGCGCACCTCGCGCGAATCCGCGCCGACGGGCTCGACTTCGCGTTCGACGCGCCGGTGCCCGGCATCGCGACGGTCGCCGCGCCCGTGTTCGATCACACCGGCAGCATCCGGCTCGTGATCGCGATCATCGGCGCGTCGCGCGGCTTTCCGCGCGGGCCCGACAGCGGCCTCGCGCAGGCGCTGCTCGCCGCGACGCGGCGGCTGTCGTGGCGGTTCGGGTGGCTCGGCAGGCAGTGACCGGCGCCGGCCCAATCCGTTCGGTCGATGCTTCCGGGTTCGCGAACGCGCTTCGTTCACGCTTCGTCACGGTCTCGTCGCGTTCGCCCGTCAGACTGCCGCGCGGAATCATGTTGCGCCGCAGCAACAGAATCAGCCAATAATTATCATATTACAAAATGGAATTTCACAAAGCGGTGGAGCCTCTCTATCATTAGGGTTATCCCTAACTCGCCACCTTAATGGGGCAACGTCATGCAAACGTCCAACGTCTCCACCCGTTCCAACGACTCCACCGGCTGGTTCTCGCGCATGGGTTCGCTGCTTGCCGAAGCATGGGCACTGCATCTCGAGACCTGCGAAATCATCGCTGAAGCCCACGCGCGCCTGCCGCGCTGAACGGCAACGACACGACGCCGGCCGGCGGCCCGATCGCCGGCCTTGTTCGTCTCCCCCGCGCTGCGCGCCCCGCGCGGCCAACCCGCCCCCCGCACGTTCACACCTGTATCGAAGGCACGTCCTTCATGCAGCGCAGCGCGAACATCGAACGGCTGTGACGGATGCTCGAGATCTTGTACAGCTTCTCGCGCAGGAACCGTTCGTACCCGGCCGTGCCGTCCACCGCGACCTTGATCCAGTAGTCGTAATCGCCCGACACGAGATACGCCTCGAGCACCTCGGGCAGCGCCGCGAGCTCCGCGCCGAAGCGGGCCAGCGCGTCGTCCTCGTGGCGATCGAGCGTCACTTCGAGGATCACGATGTCCGCGTAGCCGAGCATGCGCTGATTGATCAGCGCCACATAGCCATCGATATAGCCGTCGAGTTCGAGTTGCCGCGTGCGGTTCCAGCATGAGGTCGTCGACATGCCGATCTGTTCGGCCAATTCGGCATTCGACAGGCGCGCGTTTTTCTGCAGCGCACCAAGGATTTTGCGGTCCTGGTTGTCGAGGGTTTTCGGCGTGCGTTCGCGTGTAGCCATGGCAGGAAGAATCTTCTACTGAAAATGCGCATTCTAGCTGAACATGATTCCGGATTCGGACCCGTTTCGCTGGAAAACAGGAAGCCTTTTAAGTTGAGGGCCTGATACATTTTCTCCATGCCTGTTGCCCGGCACGCTCCCCGCGACAACCCCTTCGCATCGGGACGCACGCGCGCAATCACGAGTTGCGCTGCCGGGCACGCGGGCATTCGAAAACCGCCTCCCGCGCGCCCACCCACCGTGCGCGGCGCTGGCGCCCCTCCCTGTTACCGCGCTTTCCGTCATGTCGTTCCAGCTTTACCTGTCGTTTCTCGCTGCCTCCATCGTTCTCGTCTACGCCCCCGGCCCCGTCAACCTGCTCACGATGAACCACGCGCTGCGCGCCGGCTGGCGGCGCGCGCTGCCCTGCGTATGGGGCGGCACGCTCGCCGTGCTGCTGCAACTCGCGCTGACCGCGCTGTGCCTGAATTCGCTCGTGCACATCGACGAGCGCGCGCTCACCGTGCTGCGCTGGACCGGCGCCGCCTACCTGATCTGGCTCGGCTGCAAGCAATGGCTGAGCCGCACGCCGGCCCAGGCGCCCGCTGCCTCGTCCGACATCGCCCAGCCCGAATCCGGCACCGGGCGCGCGCTGTTCTGGCGCGGTGTCGCGACCTCCGGCCTGAATCCGAAGACGCTGCTGTTCTTCCCGTCGTTCTTTCCGCAATTCATCAACCCGAACGCCGAATGGAGCCTGAACCTCCAGTTCCTGCTGCTCGCCGCGACGTTCGCGCTGCTGTTCGCGGGCGGCGTCGCGTCGATGGCGCTGTTCTCGCACCGGCTGAGCCGCGCGATGCAGCGGCCCGCGCGGATGCGCGCGATGAACCGCGTGACGGGCGGCCTGCTCGTCGGGATGGGCGCGATCATGGCCGGCTGGAACTGAGCCGCCGCGCGTGCAACCGTCGCCCTTGATCCCTTCGCACGACATGACGAAGCCGGCCGCGCTAAAGAATTCCCGCGCGCTGCCGTAATTCCTGTGACGAAATTGCGGTGACGCGTGCGTTCCGCCTCCTCTCCGTCCCCAAGCAGGATGTTTCATGAGCTTTATCTCCCTGGGCCGGGTGAGCGTTGGCGCTCGTCTGGCTGCCTTGTCGTGCGCGACGGTTGCACTGCTGTTCGCCGTATTCGCCTGGACCCTCGCCCATCTCGCCGGCGAACAGATCGCCGACCAGGCGCATGCGCGCATCGCCGAGAAGGAACGCTCGATCGCCGCGATGATCGAGCTGTTCGACAAGGCGCTGTCCGCCGAAGCGAATCGCGCGATGACGCTGTTCGCGAGTTTCCTGCCGGCGGATTTCTCGCTCGACCCCGCGCGCACCTTCGATCTGGGCGGCGGCAACCTGGCACCGACGCTGTCCGCGGGCGGCAAGCCGCTCGATCTCGACTTCTCGATTCCCGACCAGTTCCTGCACAAGAGCGGCGCGATCGCGACGATCTTCGCGCGCGACGGTGACGACTTCGTGCGCATCACCACGTCGCTGAAGAAGCAGGACGGCTCGCGCGCGATCGGCACGCGCCTCGACCGCGCGAGCCCCGCGTATGCGCCGCTGATCGCGGGCCGCAGCTACACGGGCCTCGCGAAGCTGTTCGGCAAGCCGTTCATCACCGAATACAAGCCCGTCACCGACGCGAGCGGCCGCGTGATCGGCGCGCTGTTCGTCGGCCTCGACGTCGGCAGCGAGATCAGCCTCGTCGAGGCCGGCATCCGCGAGCTGAAGATCGGCGAGCATGGCTACTACTTCGTGATCGACGCATCGACGGGCCCCGCGCGCGGCACCTTCGTCGTCCACCCGGACGGGGCCGGCAAGCGCGCCGAAGGCGACGCGGCGCCGTACGCACAGATGCTCGCGGCGGGCCACGGCCAGCTCGAATACACGTCGACCGACCCGGCCGCGGGGGATCGCGGCCCGACCACGAAATTCGTGTCGTTCTCGACGATCCCGCAGTGGCAGTGGCTGGTGGGCGGCATCGCGATCGACGACGAGATGCTGGCCGACATGCGCGCCACCCGCAACCGCTTCCTGCTGATCGCCGCCGTGCTCGTGCTCGCGTTCGCCGCGATGTTCGTGGTGGTGGTGCGGCGCGTCGTGAGCCGGCCGCTCGAAGCGGCCGCGCGGGCGTCCGAGCGCTTCGCCGCCGGCGACCTGAGCGCGCGCATCCGCGACGGCGACGCGCCGCGCGGCGCCGACGAGATCGGCCGCCTCGTGCAGGCGGTCGACGGCATCGGCGACGGCCTCGCGCGGATCGTCGCGCAAGTCCGGCACGGCTCCGCCGGGATAGCGCAAGGCACCGTCGAGATCGCGGCCGGCAGCGGCGACATCGCCACCCGCATCGCGACGCAGGCGAGCAGCGTCGAGCAGACGGCCGCGAGCATGGAGGAAATCACCGCCGCCGTGCAGCAGAACGCCGAGCACGCGGCGCAGGCGAACGAACTGGTGGCGGGCGCGTCCGACGCCGCGACGGGCGGCGGCGAGGCCGTGCAGCGGGTGGTCGCGACGATGGGCGAGATCGAGCGCGCGACGCGCAAGATCGCCGAGATCACGGGCGTGATCGAAGGCATCGCGTTCCAGACCAACATCCTCGCGCTGAACGCGGCCGTCGAGGCCGCGCGCGCGGGCGATCACGGCAAGGGCTTCGCGGTGGTCGCCGCCGAAGTACGCGCGCTCGCGCAGCGCAGCGCGGCGGCCGTCAAGGAAATCGACGCGCTGAGCAGCGAATCGGCGTCGACCGTCGAGCAGGGCTACCGGATCGCCGAGGCCGCGCACGGCACGATGCGCGACATCGTGATGCGCGTCGACCAGGTGCGCACCATCATCGCCGAGATCAGCACAGCGTCGCGCGAGCAGTCGGCCGGCATCGAGCAGGTGAACCTCGCGGTCACGCAGATCGGCGAGGCGACGCAGCAGAACGCGGCGCTGATCGCGCAGGCCGAGCACGCGGCCGTCACGCTGCGCGACCAGGCGGCGGAACTCGCGGAAGCCGTCAGCGTGTTCAAGCTCGGGCGCGGCGAATAGCGGCCGGTAAATCGCCGCCGGTACAATCGCGCGATGTCCGAATTGCTTACCTACGGCGGCCTGTTCGCCGTGTCGCTGGTCGCCGCGACCCTGTTCCCGCTCCAGTCCGAAGCCGTGCTCGCCGGCCTGCTGATCGCCGGCCGCGAGCCGGCGTGGGCGCTCGTGCTCGTCGCGAGCGTCGGCAACGTCGCCGGCTCGACGATCAACTGGGCGCTCGGCCGCGGGATCGAGCATTTCCGCGAGCGCCGCTGGTTTCCGGTGAAGCCCGCGGCGCTCGCGCGCGCCGAAGGCTGGTATTCACGCTACGGTCACTGGTCGCTGCTGCTGAGCTGGGCGCCCGTGATCGGCGATCCGCTGACGATGATCGCCGGCGTGCTGCGCGAGCCGCTGCCGCGCTTTCTCGCGATCGTCACGCTCGCGAAGGTCGGCCGCTACCTGGTGATCGTATGGCTCGTGCCGCACTGACGGCACGCGCCACCCGGTTGCCGCTTATTTCTTCCCGCTTCCTGCCAGGTCGATCGCCTTGTCGGAGCCGACCGCGTGGCGCAGCTGGAATTTCTGGATCTTGCCGGTCGACGTCTTCGGCAGCTCGCCGAAGCGCACGGCCTTCGGCACCTTGAAGCCCGCGAGCAGCTGCCGGCAGTGCGCGACGATCTCCTCCTCGGTCGCGCTCATCCCTTCGCGCAGCTCGACGAACGCGCACGGCACCTCGCCCCACTTCGGGTCGGGCATCGCGACCACCGCCGCGACCGCGACCGCCGGATGCCGGTACAGCGCATCCTCCACCTCGATGCTCGAAATGTTCTCGCCGCCCGAGATGATGATGTCCTTCTTCCGGTCCTTGATGCGGATGTAGCCGTCCGGCGACATCACCGCGAGATCGCCGGTATGGAACCAGCCGCCGTGGAACGCCTCGTCGGTCGCCTTCGGGTTCTTCAGGTAGCCCTTCATGCAGATGTTGCCGCGGAACATGATCTCGCCGAGCGTCTCGCCGTCGGCCGGCACCGGCGCCATCGTATCCGGGTCAAGCACCGTCGCGCCCGCTTCCAGGTGGTAACGCACGCCCTGGCGCGCATTGAGCCGCGCGCGTTCGTCGTCGGACAGCGCCTCCCAGTGCGACTGTTGCGCGCACACCGTCGCCGGGCCGTACACCTCGGTCAGCCCGTACACGTGCAGCAGGTCGAAGCCGATCTCCTTCATCTTCGCGATCACGGCCGGCGCGGGCGCCGCGCCCGCGACCATCGCGTGCACGGTGTGGTCGATGCCTGCGCGCCACTCGGCCGGCGCGTTCGCGATCGCGCTCTGCACGATCGGCGCACCGCAGTAGTGCGTGATGCGCTCCCGGCGGATCAGGTCGAACACCGTCTTCGCGTCGAACTTGCGCAGGCACACGTTCACGCCCGCGCGCGCCGCGACCGCCCACGGGAAGCACCAGCCGTTGCAGTGGAACAGCGGCAGCGTCCACAGATACACGGCGTGCTTCGGCATGTCCCATTCGAGCAGGTTGCTGAGCGCCGCGAGATACGCGCCGCGGTGGTGGTAGACCACGCCCTTCGGGTCGCCGGTCGTGCCGGACGTGTAGTTCAGCGCGATCGCATCCCATTCGTCGGCGGGCGGCGTCCACGCGTAGTCGGGGTCGCCGCCGGCAACGAACGCCTCGTAGTCGGTCGCGCCCGCGAAGCGCGCGGGGTCGGCCGGCATCGCATCGGCGACGCTGACGATCCGCAGCCCGGGGATCTCCTGCGCGGCGCGCTGCGCGAGTTCCGCGTATTCGGTATCGACGATCAGCACCTTCGCCTCGCCGTGACGCAGCATGAACAGCACCGACGGCACGTCGAGCCGCGTGTTGATCGTGTTCAGCACGGCGCCGGCCATCGGCACGCCGAAGTGCGCCTCGATCATCGCCGGAATGTTCGGCAGCATCGCCGCGACCGTGTCGCCGCGCGCGACGCCGGCCTGCGCGAGCGCGCTCGCGAGCCGCTTCGCACGCGTGCAGGTCTCGCCCCAGGTGCGCCGCACGTCGCCGTGCACGATCGCGAGGCGCTCGCCGTACACCTCGGCCGAGCGCACGAGGAAGTCGATCGGCGTGAGCGGTACGTAGTTGGCATCGCGGCGCTCGAGGCCCGCTTCGAACATCTGCGTCATGGTGTTGTCTCCAGTCGGCCCGGCCTGGCGCTCGCGCGCCGCCGGGATCCCTTGCAAAGCCGAGGCGCGCGCGCCTCGAATCGTTTTGATGTGGTTCAATCCGAGATAGCCTAACGGGCGCTATTGTGGGCCGTCTGTCATCGAAACGACAGAGTGGGCCCGGCGCTCCACGTGTTATCCCTATCCTCGCTAACCCGCATCCATGGAAGACGACGTTCTCGCCCCCCGCGCCCCCCTCGATGCGCCCGCCGGCGACGCGCCGCCCGAGCCCGGCCCGCTGTCCGCGCTGTTCGGCCAGTGCGCGTGGTTCCGCACGCTCGCGCCCGAACACCAGGCGATGGTGCTCGCGCAGTCGCGCGTCGAATGCCGCGAAGCCGGCGACGTGATCGCGCAGCGCCTTGCGCCGTCCGAGTACTGGATCGGCGTGCATCGCGGGCTGCTGAAGCTTGCGATCTTCAACGCATCGGGGCGCGGCTGCACGTTCTCCGGCGTGCCATCCGGCGGCTGGTTCGGCGAAGGCAGCGTGATCAAGCGCGAGCCGCGCAAGTACGAGGTGGTCGCGATCCAGCGCTCGACCGTGCTGTTCGTGCCGGCCGACACGTTCCACGCGCTGCTCGACAGCAGCCTGCCGTTCACGCGCTTCGTGATCCACCAGCTGAACAACCGGATGGGCGAATTCATCGCGTCGATCCAGAACAGCCGGCTGCTCGACGTCGATGCGCGCGTCGCGCAGGCGCTCGCGCAGCTGTTCAACCCGGACCTGTACCCGGATACCGGGCCGGCGCTGGCGATTTCGCAGGAGGAACTGGGGATGCTGGTCGGCGTGTCGCGGCAGCGGATCAACCAGGCGCTGCAGCAGCTCGAGAAGCGCGGCGTGCTGCGGCTCGCGTACAACCAGATCGAGGTGGTCGACCTGGCCGCGCTCGCGCGGTTCGGGATGGAGCAGATCTGAGCAGCGGCATGAGGTGAAGCACGCGCCGGCCGGACGGCGGTTGCGCGCGACTTCGTTTACGTCTGACGAATGCCGCGCAAGCGGCCGTCGCGCCCGCGCCGCCCCAACCTGACCATCCCGCCAGTTTCGCGTCAGTGACCCGTTCAGCCTGCCCGCCTATCATTCGAGTGCCCGTCATCAACGTCTGAACGCCGCCTCCCCGCTGCCTCCATGTGGATCGTCAATCTCGCGCTCAGGCGCCCCTACACGTTCATCGTGATGGCCATCATGATCGTGCTGGCCACCCCGCTCGCGCTGATGCGCACGCCCGTCGACGTGCTGCCGTCGATCGACATCCCCGTGATCAGCGTGATCTGGAATTACAACGGGCTGTCGGCCAAGGAGATGACCAACCGCATCACCGCGGTGCATGAACGGGTGCTGACGACGACCGTCAACAACATCCAGCACATCGAATCGACGACGCTGCCCGGCACCGCGGTGGTCAAGGTATTCCTGCAGCCCGGCGCGAACGTGCAGACCGCGATCGCGCAGACGGTCTCGTCCGCGCAGGCGATCGTCCGGCAGATGCCGCAGGGCGCGACGCCGCCGCTCGTGATCACCTATTCCGCGTCGAGCATC
This sequence comes from Burkholderia sp. SRS-46, assembly GCF_004343775.1. GTDB lineage: Bacteria > Pseudomonadota > Gammaproteobacteria > Burkholderiales > Burkholderiaceae > Burkholderia. The sequence goes on from NZ_PTXL01000002.1 coordinate 120,436, forward strand.
CCGGTGATCCAGCTCGGGCTGTCGAGCAAGACGTTGAGCGAGCAGTCGCTCGCCGACATCGCGCTGAACTTCCTGCGCCCGCAACTCATCACGATTCCCGGCGCGCAGGTGCCGTTCCCGTACGGCGGGCGCACGCGCGTGGTCGCGGTCGACATCGATTCGAAGGCGCTGATGTCGAAGGGCCTCACGCCCGCCGACGTGGTCAGCGCGGTCAACGCACAGAACCTCGTGCTGCCGACCGGCACCGCGAAGATGGGCCAGACCGAGTACCGGATCGACACCAACGCGTCGGCCGACACCATCGCCGACATCAGCCACATCCCGCTGCAGACCGTGAACGGCGCGACCACCTACCTCGGCGAAGTCGCGGCCGTGCGCGACGGCTTCTCGCCGCAGACCAACGTGGTGCGGCAGAACGGCCAGCGCGGCGTGCTGGTGTCGATCCTGAAAAGCGGCGACGCGTCGACGCTGAAGGTCGTGTCCGACCTGAAGGCGCTGTTGCCGAAGGTCGAGCCGACCCTGCCCGAGGGCCTGACGATCACGCCGCTGTTCGACCAGTCGGTGTTCGTCGACGCCGCCGTGCAGGGCGTGATCCACGAGGCGCTGATCGCCGCCGTGCTGACCGCGCTGATGATCCTGCTGTTCCTCGGCAACTGGCGCAGCACGCTGATCATCGCGATCTCGATCCCGCTGTCGATCTTCACGTCGCTGATCGCGCTGTCGGCGCTCGGCGAAACGATCAACATCATGACGCTCGGCGGGCTCGCGCTCGCGGTGGGGATCCTGGTCGACGACGCGACCGTGACGATCGAGAACATCGAGCGCCATCTGCATCTCGGCATGCGCCGGGCCGCCCCAAGCGTGCCGAGCAGCCCCCTCGGGGGGCAGCGACCGACGGGAGCGTGGGGGTCGTCATTCAGCACCGGGCTGCACGACGCGATCCTCGACGGCGCGGGCGAGATCGCGGTGCCGGCGTTCGTGTCGACGCTGTGCATCTGCATCGTGTTCGTGCCGATGTTCTTCCTCACCGGCGTCGCGCGCTACCTGTTCGTGCCGCTCGCGGAAGCCGTGGTGTTCGCGATGCTCGCGTCCTACGTGCTGTCGCGCACGCTGGTGCCGACGCTCGCGATGCTGCTGTTCCGCCCGCAGCAGGCGAGCGTCGGGCCCGATCGTTCGACGTCGCGCTTCGCGCGCATCCATCACCGCTTCAACCACGCGTTCGAGCGCCTGCGCGCGTCGTACATCGTGCTGCTCAGCATGCTGCTGGTGCGCCGCCGCTTCTACGCGATGTGCTTCCTCGGCTTCTGCGTGCTGTCGACGGGGCTGGTGTTCGCGCTCGGCCGCGACTTCTTCCCGAACGCCGATTCCGGCAACATCCGCCTGCACATGCGCGCGCCGACCGGCTACCGGATCGAGGAAACCGCGCGCCTCGCCGATCAGGTCGAACGCGTGGTGCGCGAGGTCGTGCCGCCCGACGAGCTGGGCGCGATCGTCGACAACCTCGGGCAGCCGATCAGCGGCATCAACCTGTCGTACAGCAACGCGGGCACGATCGGCTCGCTCGACGGCGAGATCCTGATCGCGCTGAAGCCCGGCCACGCAGCGACGCAGCATTACGTCGAGCGGCTGCGCGCGCTGCTGCCCGAACGCTTCCCGGGCGCCGAGTTCTTCTTCCAGCCGTCGGACATCATCACGCAGATCCTGAACTTCGGTCAGCCCGCCGCGATCGACGTGCAGGTACTCGGCAACGATCTCGCGAGTAACATGGCTATCGCAAGCCGCCTGATGAAAAAGGTCAGGCAAATCCCCGGCGCGGTCGACGCGCACGTGCTGCAGCGCAACGACCAGCCGACCCTGGTGGCCGACATGGACCGCACGCGCATGCAGCAGCTCAACCTCTCCGCGCAGAACGTCGCGCAGAACATGCTGATCTCGCTGTCGGGCAGCGCGCAGACCACGCCGTCGTTCTGGGTCAACCCGAAATCGGGCGTCCAGTACCCGCTCGCGATCCAGGCCCCGCAGTACGACATCGGCTCGGTCGGCGACCTGCTCGGCACGCCCGTGTCCGCGGGGCGCACCGGCGCGCCGCTGCAGCTGCTCGGCAACCTCGTGCAGGTGCGCACCGCGAGCGAGCCGGCGGTGATCACGCACTACAACATCCGCCCGGCGATCGACCTGTACGTGAGCGTCGAGGGCCGCGACCTCGGCTCGGTCGCGAGCGAGATCGACCGCATCGTGTCGGACGCGCGCGCAACGCTGCCGCGCGGCACCGAGCTGACGATGCGCGGCCAGATCGAGACGATGCGCACGTCGTATCTCGGCCTCGGCGCCGGCGTCGCGATGGCGATCGTGCTCGTCTACCTGCTGATCGTCGTCAACTTCCAGTCGTGGCTCGACCCGCTTATCATCATCAGCGCGATGCCCGCCGCGCTCGCCGGCATCGCGTGGATGCTGTTCGTCACCGGCACCCACCTGAGCGTGCCCGCGCTGACGGGCGCGGTGATGACGGTCGGCGTCGCGACCGCGAACAGCATTCTCGTCGTGTCGTTCGCGCGCCAGCGCCTCGCGGCCGGCGCGCCGCCGCTCACCGCCGCGCTCGAGGCCGGCGCGACCCGCATCCGCCCGGTGCTGATGACCGCGCTCGCGATGATCATCGGCATGGTGCCGATGGCGCTCGGCCTCGGCGAAGGCGCCGAGCAGAACGCGCCGCTCGGCCGCGCGGTGATCGGCGGGCTGCTGTTCGCGACCGTCTCGACACTGCTGTTCGTGCCGCTCGTGTTCGCCGGCGTGCATGCGCGGCTCGCGCGGCGGCGCGCGCGCCAGGCCGCCGGACACTGATTCCCGCTACGCATACTGACCGGTTGAATTCATGGAAGAGAAACATCACAGCGCCGTCGGCATCCAGGTAGACGAACACGGGCTCGACCTGCCCGCGCGGGCCGGCGTGTGGCGGCGCGCGCGGCTCGTGGTGATCGTCGTCGGTGTGCTGCTGGCGGCCGGCGCGGCGCGCACGGTGATCACCAACGTCACGAACCGCAACCGGCTCGACGCGCTCACCGCGCAGAACGCGCGCCAGTACGTGAGCGTCGTGCATCCCGCCGATGCCGCGGCCGGCGGCCGGCTGACGCTGCCCGGCACGCTGCGCGGCTATGTCGAGGCGCCGATCTACGCGCGCGCGAGCGGCTACGTGCTGCGCTGGCAAGCCGACATCGGCGCGCACGTGAAGCAGGGGCAGCTGCTCGCCGAGCTCGACACGCCGGAGCTGAACCAGGAACTCGCGCAGGCGACCGCGCAGCGCCAGCAGGCGCAGGCCGCGCTCGCGCTCGCGAAGACGTCGTTCGAGCGCGCGCAGCAGCTGCGCCAGCGCGACGCGGTTTCGCAGCAGGAGCTCGACGACCGGCAAGGCGCGTACAACCAGGGCACCGCGAACCTCGCGGCGGCCGATGCGAACATGCGCCGGCTCACCGAGCTGAAGGGCTTCCAGCGCATCGTCGCGCCGATCGACGGGATCGTCACGCAGCGCAACGTCGACGTGGGCGACCTCGTCAGCTCCGGCAACGCGGGCCGCGCGTTGTTCACCGTGGTGCAGGCCGACCGGCTGCGCCTGTACGTGCAGGTGCCGCAGGCCTACGCGCAACAGGTGAAGACCGGCCAGCACGTGAGCGTCGCGCAGGCCGAGCTGGTGGGGCAGACGTTCGACGGCACGATCACGCGCACGTCGGAGTCGATCGACGTCGCGACCCGTTCGCTGCAGATCGAGATCACGCTGCCGAACCCCGACGGCCGCCTGCTGCCCGGCGCGTACGTGCAGGCGACGCTGCCGATGACGCCGGCCGGCCGCCTGTCGATCCCCGCCAACACGCTGCTGTTCCGCGCAGAAGGGCCGACGGTCGCGACCGTCGACGCGCACGGCCAGATCCGGCTGAAGCCGGTGACGGTGCTGCGCACCGTCGGGCAGACGCTCGAGATCGACGGCGGCATCACGCCCGACGATCGCCTGGTCGTGAACCCGAGCGATGCGCTCGCGAACGGCGACCAGGTCGTCGTCGCGAAGCCGCAGCCGCAACCCGCATCCGGCGCCGCCGTGCCAGGAACGAAGTCGTGACGCGCACCCGTCTCCCGCAGCGGCCGGTCGTGCTGGCCGCCGCACTTGCCACCCTCGCCGCCCTCGCCGGCTGCGCGGTCGGCCCCGACTACCGGCGGCCCGAGGTCGACACGCCCGCCGCGTGGCGGCTCGACCCGGCCGACGCGTACTGGCATCCGGCCGCGCCCGCGCATGCGCCGCTCGATCCGGCGTGGTGGCGCGCGTTCGGCGATCCGCAGCTCGACGCGCTCGAAGCCGACGCGCTGCGCAACAACCAGAGCCTGAAAGTCGTCGCCGCGCGCTACGACCAGGCGAAGGCGACGCTCGCGTCGGTCGCGTCCGCGCAGTATCCGGCCGTGAACCTGAACGCGAGCAGCCAGCGCTTCAAGATCTCCGCCGACCGGCCGCAGAGCAACTACGCGACGCAGAGCCAGTCCACCGTGCAGAACGACGTCCAGGTGGGCGCGAGCGTCAGCTACGAACTCGACCTGTTCGGCCGGGTCCGGCGCAGCGTCGAATCCGCGCAGGCGGGCACCGGGCAGGCGCGCGACGATTTCGCGAACGCACGCCTCGTGCTCACCGCCGAGCTCGCGTCGAGCTACTTCGCGCTGCGCGAACTCGATGCCGAGATCGACGTCGTCAAACGCTCGATCGACCTGCAGCAAAAAGCGCTCGACTACGTCTCCGCGCGCCACGAGCTCGGCGCGGTGTCGGGCCTCGACCTGCTGCAGCAGCGCGCGCAGCTCGACGCGACGCGCACCCAGGCGCAGTTGCTGCTCCAGCAGCGCGCGCAGGTCGAGACGGCGATCGCGACGCTGGTCGGCACGCCCGCGCCGGCCTTCTCGCTGCCGCCGCGCGTGGTGCCGATCAACGCGCCCGCGCTGCCGACCGGCGTGCCGAGCGACGTGCTGCAGCGCCGCCCCGACGTCGCGTCGGCCGAGCGCGCGATGGCCGCCGCGAACGCGCAGATCGGCGTCGCGCGCGCCGCCTATTTCCCGCGCCTCACGCTGACGCCCGGCATCGGCTGGGATGCGACCCGCTTCGCCGGGCTGTTCACGGTGCCGTCGCTGCTGTGGTCGGTCGGCGCGTCGCTCAGCCAGCCGCTGTTCGAGGGCGGCCGGCTGAAGGCCGGCGTCGATTTCGCGCAGGCCGGCTACGTCGCCGCGCAGGCGAATTACCGGCAGGCCGTGCTCACCGCCTTCCAGGAGGTGCAGAATGCGGTCACCGGGCTGTCGGTGCTCGACGAAGCGGCGCGACAGGCGGCGGCCGCGGTCGACGACGCGCGCAAGCTGGTGTCGCTCGCGCAGGATCGCTACGCGGGCGGGCTGACGCCGTTCATCGACGTGCTGACCGCCGAGCAGCAGCTGCTGACGAGCGAGCGGCAGGCGGTGCAGATCCAGGGCCAGCGCGCGGCGCTCGTGGTGTTCCTCGCGAAGGCGCTCGGCGGCGGCTGGGACGGCGGCGCGGCGGAGCGCCCCGCCGCACCCGCGGTCGCGGCAGCGGCGGCCCCCTAACCCGACAACGGATCCCGAGATGAAAGTCCTGATCGTCGAAGACGAACTGAAAGTCGTCGAATACCTGAAGAGCGGCCTGACCGAGGAAGGCTGGGTGGTCGATACCGCGCTCGACGGCGAGGACGGCGCGTGGAAAGCCGTCGAATTCGACTACGACGTGGTGGTGCTGGACGTGATGCTGCCGAAGCTCGACGGCTTCGGCGTGCTGCGCGCGTTGCGCGCGCAGAAGCAGACGCCGGTGATCATGCTGACCGCGCGCGACCGCGTGGACGACCGCGTGCGCGGGCTGCGCGGCGGCGCCGACGACTACCTGACCAAGCCGTTCTCGTTCCTCGAGCTGATCGAGCGGCTGCGCGCGCTGACGCGCCGCGCGCGGGTGCAGGAATCGACGCTGATCTCGATCGGCGACCTGCGGGTCGACCTGATCGGCCGCCGCGCGACGCGCGACGGCACCCGCCTCGACCTGACCGCGCAGGAATTCCAGCTGCTCGGCGTGCTCGCGCGGCGCAGCGGCGAGGTGTTGTCGAAGACGACGATCGCCGAGCTCGTGTGGGACGTGAACTTCGACAGCAACGCGAACGTCGTCGAGACGGCGATCAAGCGGCTGCGCGCGAAGCTCGACGGCCCGTTCGCCGACAAGCTGCTGCATACGATCCGCGGCATGGGCTACGTGCTCGAGGTGCGCGAGGACACCGACACCGAGAGGCGCGCATGAAACGCTCGATCACGCTGCGCCTGTCCGCGATGTTCGGTATCGTGTCGTTCCTCGTATTCACGCTGGTCGGCTGCGGGCTGTTCGTGATGATGGAGCGCCAACTGTTCGCCGAGCTGCGCGCGACGCTCGACACGCGCGCGAAGGTGGTCGAGATGATCGTGTCGCATGCGACCACGCCCGCGCGCTGGCACATCACGCAGGACAAGCTTGCCGACCTCGAACCGCCGGACGGCTCGACGCACTACCAGGTCGACGGCCCGAATCCGGCGTTCCGCTTCGGGCGGCCGCCGAACGGCACGCCGCACGGCGCGCCGTTCGGTGCGTTCCAGCGCTACCGGCTCAACGACAGCAGCTACGACGTGATGACGAAGACCGTCACGGTGGCCGGCAGCGGCGAACGCCCCGAGCTGAAGCTGATCGTCGCGTCGTCGTGCGAGCGCACGCAGCGGATGCTGCGCCGCTACGGCTGGACGCTCGCCGCGCTGATCACGCTCGCGACCGGCATCACGCTGCTGCTGGGCCGCGCAGTCGCGCGCTTCGGGCTCGCGCCGCTCGACCGGATGTCGCAGGACGCGGCGGCGATCGGCTCCGCGAACCGGCAGCAGCGGCTGCAGACCGACGCGCTGCCGGCCGAGCTGCGCGATCTCGCCGCGTCGTTCAACGGCGCGCTCGAACGCATCCAGCAGGCCTACGAGCGGCTCGAGGCGTTCAACGCCGACGTCGCGCACGAGCTGCGCACGCCGGTGAGCATCCTGATCGGCCAGACCCAGGTCGCGCTGACGAGCCGCGACCGCTCGGTCGAGCGGATGCGCCAGACGCTGCAGTCGAACCTCGAGGAGTTCGAACGGCTGCGCGTGATCGTCAACGACATGCTGTTCCTGTCGCGCAGCGATCGCGGCGAGCGCGCGAGCGACCTGAAGGACGTATCGCTCGCCGACGAAGTGCGGCGCATGCTCGATTTCCTCGAGATCCCGCTCGACGAGGCGCAGCTGCGCGCCGAGCTGCGCGGCGACGCGCGCGCGAGCGTCGATCCGTCGCTGTTCCGCCGCGCGATGACGAACCTGCTGATCAATGCGATCCAGCACTCGGCGCCCGGCGCGATGCTGCAGGTGACGATCACGCGGCGCGACACGCTCGTCGAGGTGTCGGTCGCGAACCCCGGCGCACCGATCGACGTCGCGCGGCGCGCGCACGTGTTCGAGCGCTTCTACCGGCTCGAGGAGGCGCGCGCGAACAGCACGGAGAACCACGGGCTCGGGCTGTCGATCGTCAAGGCGGTCGCGGAAATGCACGGCGGCAGCGTGTTCGTCGCGTGCGCGGGCGGCGTCAACACGTTCGGCTTCTCGGTCGCGGCGCAGCCGGGCGCGGACGATGCGGCGCGACCGGTCGAGCCGCCGCACGCGGCCGACGCGGCGCAGGTTCCCGCGCCTGCGAGGGCCGGCGCGCCGCGCGCGCTGCACTGACGGCCGCTGACTGCTACCGAGTGCGACCTACTGCCCTCGGCGGCCCGCTCCGCCGAGGGCAGTTTTCTTCAATACGCGCCCGCCCCGCTCCTTTAGCCTCGATGCCACTTTCGTTACGCATGGAGGCATCGGATGAGCATTCTGGTTTCAATGGCGGCGTTCGCGCTCGCGTCGTCGATCACGCCCGGCCCGGTCAACATCGTCGCGCTCAGTGCCGGCGCGCGCTACGGCCTCGGCGCGAGCCTCAGGTACGCGGCCGGCGCGACGCTCGGCTTCGTCGCGCTGTTCCTGCTGGTCGGCCTCGGGCTGCATGCGGCGCTCGTCCGCTGGCCGGCGCTGACCACCGCGACGCAATGGGCGGGCATCGCGTTCCTGCTGTACATGGCGCTGCGCCTCGCGCTCGACAACGGCCGACTGTCGCCCGATGAACAGGTCGCCGGCCCGTCGGCGGCGGCCGGCGCCGCGATGCAATGGCTGAATCCGAAGGCCTGGCTCGCGTGCGTGGCCGCGATGGGCGCCTACGCGGCCGACGGCGAGCGCGCGCTGGTCTGGCAATTCGCCGCGCTGTACCTGGTGATCTGTTTCGCGTCGATCGCGTGCTGGTCGTACGCGGGCGCGTCGCTGCGGCACCGGCTCGCGAACGCGCGCCGGATGCGCGCGTTCAACCGGTTGATGGCGCTGCTGCTGGCCGGCAGCGCGCTTTACCTGCTCGATGCGTAACGCGTCGCCGCGCGGACGCCCCGTTCAGCCCGCCGCGCCGCGATATTGCCCGGGCGTCGCGGCCGCGATCCGCCGGAATGCGCGCTGGAAATGCGCCTGGTCGGCGAAGCCCGCATCGAGCGCGACCTCCGCGATCGCCCGCCCGCGACGCAGCTCGGCGCGGCCGTACAGCACGCGGCGGTCGATCAGGAACGCGTGCGGGGTCATCCCGTAGCGGGCGTTGAACGCGCGGATCAGGTACGACGGAGACAGGTCGGCCGCCGCGCAGATCGCGTCGAGCGTCACCGCCTGGCGGCAGTGCGCGGCGATGTAGTCGGCCGCGCGCGCGAGCTTCGCGTTGTCGGCCGCGCACCGCGCGCGCGGCGCGGCCGGGTCGAGGGCGTCGTGCAGTTGCGCGAAGAAGTCGACCGCCGCGCTCTCCTTGCCGAGCGGCTCGACGCCGGGCGCGACGAGCGTGCGGTAGAAGCCGCCGAACTGCGCGAACAGGTCGCGCCGATCCGTCAACGTCTGCGAAAAGCCGTGAAAATCCGTGTTCGGGCTGCGGCCGAGCGTGTGCTGCAGCCGCGCGAGCCACGCCACGTCGACATACAGCATCCGGTACGCCCACGCCTGCGGCCCGTCCGGGTTGCACGCGTGCACCTGCGCGGGATCGATGATCACGAGCGCGCCGTGCCCGATCCGCGCCTGCGTCGCGCCGTTCAGGTAGGTGCTGGACCCGCCGACCACCGCGCCGAGCGAGAACGTGTCGTGCGTGTGCTTCGCGTAGCAGATCGTGCGCCCGTCATCGACGGTGCGTGCCTCGATGAACGGCAGCGCGGCGTCGCGCCAGAACAGCGACGGCACGGCGGGTTTGACGGAACGGCTCACGCGACGGGCTCCCGGGGAAAGACGGCGAACGCATACCGTACAAGACCGCGCGGCCCGAAGCAACCGCCGCGCTGGCGATTCGCGCGGATTCGCCTAAGCTTGGAATTCCGGCCGCTGCGCCCGTCCGGCGGCTCCCGTCCAACCACCGCTGCTCACACGTATGCACATCGATCTGAATGGGAAGACCGCGGTCGTGACCGCCTCCACCGCCGGCATCGGGCTGGCGATCGCCGAAGGGCTCGCGCGCGCCGGCGCGCGCATCGTCGTCAACGGGCGCAGCGACGCGTCGGTGCAATCCGCGCTCACGCACCTGCGCACCGCCGCGCCGGGCGCGACCGTCGAGGGTATCGCCGCGGACCTGTCGGACGCCGACGGCGCGGCCCGCGTCACGCGCGCCGCGCCGCAAGCCGACATCCTCGTCAACAACGCGGGCGTCTACGGCCTGAAGCAGTTCTTCGACATCGACGATGCCGAATGGGCGCACTACTTCCAGATGAACGTGATGTCCGGCGTGCGGCTCGCGCGGCATTACATGCGCGGCATGCTCGAACGCAACTGGGGGCGCGTCGTGTTCATCTCGTCGGAATCGGGCCTGAACATTCCGGTCGACATGATTCATTACGGCTTCACGAAAACCGCGCAGCTGTCCATCGCGCGCGGGCTCGCGAAGCTCGCGGCCGGCAGCCGGGTGACCGTCAATTCGGTGCTGCCGGGGCCGACGCTGTCGGAAGGCGTGCGTACGCTGCTGAAGCAAACCGCCGACGAATCCGGCCGCAGCATCGACGAGGTCGCGGTGGACTTCGTGCGCACGCATCGCGCGAGCTCGATCATCCAGCGGCCGGCGACGCCGGTGGAGGTGGCGAATCTGGTGGTGTACGTGTGTTCGCCGCAGGCGTCGGCGACGACGGGCGCCGCGTTGCGCGTCGACGGCGGCGTGGTCGATACGATCGCCTAGCGGCCTGGCGGCGGGAGGCGCGCTATCGCTTGCCGACCTTCTGCGTCTGGAGCAGCCCCTTGCGGTCCGCGTCGATGCAGGTCTCGAAGCCGTAGCGCGTGACGGCGCCCGCCGGGTCGAACACGACGAAGTACGGCCGATGCTGGTCGCCGTGGTCGAGCTGGTAGTTGTAGCAGACGCCGCTGCCGTTACGGACCATCCATACGCTGCGCGGGTTGCCGCCCGCGCGGACGACATCGGCGCGCGTCGCGCCGCGTGCGGAGGCCGCTTTCGGCACCGGCAGGCGCGAATACGAAAACGGCATCATCCACTCGAACCACGCGCAACCGCTCATCATCAGGCAGCTTGCCGCCAGGGACAGCGTCGCTGCGGGCCGGGACATCGGAATCAATCGCATGCTGGGGTAGATCTGCTGCGCCGGGCCGGCGCGTTGAAAAGCCCTCATGCTACTCGACCTGCGGGGCCGGATCGAAAAAGTTTGCAAAGCGCCATGAAAGAATCCCCGGCCATTCATGCCCACCACTTGCGCAAAACGTGAAGAACCCTTTCGCCGGACTGCCGCGCGGCCGCCGTCACGCGACCCACTCGGCCCACAACATCGTCAGCACCGTCATCAGCGCGGGGCCGATGAACAGGCCGAGCAGGCCGAACGTCTCGGCGCCGCCGAGGATGCCGAACAGCACGAGCAGGAACGGCAGCCGCGCGGCGCTGCCGATCAGCACCGGCCGCACGAAGTGCTCGGCGACGAACACGACGACGAAGCCGGTCACCGCGACCGCCACCGCCCACGCGGTCGCGCCCTGTACGAACAGCCACAGCGCCGCGCCGCAGAACACGATCGGCGCGCAGAACGGCAGCATCGCGGCGATCGCCGTGACGAGCCCGAGCAGCGCCGCGTGCGGCACGCCCGCGAGCACATAGGCGACGCCGAGCAGCGCGCCCTCGCCGAGCCCGACGACGACGAGGCCCGTCACCGTGCCGTGCACGGCCGCCGCCATCCGCTCGATCAGCTGCGCGCCGTTGCCGCCGAACGCCCGCTGCACGCCGTGCAGCAACGCGCCCGACAGCTTGTGGCCCGCGCGCAGGATCACGAACAGCGTAACCAGCATGAAGCTGAATTCGAGCACCGCATGCGCGAGCTTCGAGCCGAACTGCCGCCCGACCGCGAGGAAGGTTTCGCTGTTGACGCCCTTCATCGCGGCCGACGCATGCAGCGGATGGCCGAGATGCGCCTGCCACCATGCGCTGGCCTGCGCCGCGCCGAACGGCAGCCGGCCGACGACGTCGGGCACCGGAATGCCGTTGTCCTGGATCGTGCGCAGCCACTCGCGCAAATCGTGCGCCTGCCCGATCGCCTGGATCAGCGCGATCGCGACCGGCAGCACGACGAGCAGCGACACCGCCGCCGTCATCACGGTCGCGACGACGGTCGGCCGCTCGCGGAACAGCCGGTGCGACTCGAAGCGCTTCAGCAGCGGCCACAGCGCGATCGCGATCACGCAGGCCCACGCGATCGCCGGAATGAACGCGCGGATCACCCACAGCGCGAGCACCAGCAGCCCCGCGTACAGCAGCGCGCGAGCGACCTGTTGCGCGCTCGGACGCGCGACGGAATCGGATGACGGCGGAATGTTGTCGCCCATGGCCCCTCTGCCCGGTCGTTGAAAAGAAAATGGCGGCTCGGCAGGCCGAGGCCTGCGCGAACCGCCATTCTATCGGGGCCGGGACGCGATCCGGCGCGCCGCCGGCGTCAGGCGGCCTTCGAGGCGACCTTGTAGCGCTCGAGCCAGTGCGCGTACGGCGCGGGCAGCGTCCACGACGCGCGCTCGACGCCGAGCTGCTTCGCCGCGTGGTACGGCCAGTGCGGATCGGCCAGGTGTGCTCGGCCAACCATCACCAGGTCGAGCTGCTGGTCGGCGACCACGCGTTCGGCGAGCTGCGGCGTGTCGATGCCCCACGCGGACGCGACCGGCAGCCCCGCCTCGCGGCGCACGCGTTCGGCCACCGGCGCGAGGAACGCCGGGCCCCACGGAATCTGCGCGTCGGGCGTCGAGAAGCCGACCGACACGCTCAGCAGGTCCAGCCCTTCCGCCTTCAGGCGCCGCGTGAGCGCGATCGATTCGGCGAGCGTCTCTTCGTCGCGGCCGTCGTATTCGATCACGCCGAAGCGCGCGGTCAGCGGCAGATGCTCGGGCCACACCTTGCGGACCGCCGCGAGCGTCTCGACGAGGAAGCGGCCGCGATTCTCCGCCGAGCCGCCGTATTCGTCGTCACGCTGGTTCGCGTGCACCGAGAAGAAGCTCTGGCCGAGATAGCCGTGCGCGAAATGCAGTTCGAGCCATTCGAAGCCGATGTCGCGCGCGCGCTTGGCCGCCGCGACGAAATCCGCCTGCACGCGCGCGATGTCGTCGCGCGTCATGGCCTGCGGCACCTTCGGCAGGTGCGCGCCGAACGGCACCGCCGACGGCGCGAGGGTCGGCCAGCCGCGCGGGTCGCCGGCGGCGATGTGATCGTCGCCTTCCCACGGCCGGTTCGCGCTCGCCTTGCGGCCCGCGTGCGCCAGCTGGATGCCGGGCACGGCGCCCGCCGCCTTGATCGCGGCGACCGACGGCGCGAACGCGGCGGCCTGCGCATCGTTCCACAGCCCGGTACAGCCCGGCGTGATGCGGCCTTCCGGCGACACGGCGGTCGCCTCGGCGATCACCAGGCCCGCGCCGCCGCGCGCGATGCCGGCCAGGTGCACGTGGTGCCAGTCGTTGGCGACGCCGTCTTCGGCGACGTACTGGCACATCGGCGGCACCGCGATGCGGTTGCGCAGCGTGACATCCTTGAGTTTGAACGGTTCGAACAGGGCAGACATCCACGACTCCTTTGATTGGTTCTGCAAGACAACAGGTCGGCCCGCCGCGCGTGTGGCGCGGCGGAACGATTCGGTGCGCCCGCCGGCGCGAACCGGCGAACGACGGTGACCAGGCGGCGCCGGCGCGACCGGTGCCGCGCGGCGGTTACGTGCGCTTGAGCATGCCGAGCAGCACGTCGGCCGCCGGTGCCGACGACGCCGGGTTCTGGCCGGTGATCAGCAGCCCGTCGGCGACGACGTGCGGCGCCCAGTCGGGGCCGCGCTCGTACCGCGCGCCGTTGGTTTCGAGCATGTCCTGCACGAGGAACGGCACAACTTCGGTCAGCTCGACGGCGGCTTCCTCGCTGTTCGTGAAGCCCGTCACGCGCTTGCCACGCACGACCGATTCGGCCGTCCGCGGATCCTTCACGTGGCGCAGCACGCCCGGCGCGTGGCACACGAGCGCGACCGGCTTGCCGGCGCCGAGCGTGCGCTCGATCAGCGAGACCGAATGCAGATCCTCGGCAAGATCCCAAAGCGGGCCGTGCCCGCCCGGATAGAACACCGCGTCGTACTCGTCGGGCGACACGTCGGCGAGCTTGCGCGTGGCGGCCAGCTGCGCCTGCGCGGCCGGATCCGCGTCGAAGCGGCGGGTGGCGTCGGTCTGCGCGGACGGATCGCTGCTCTTCGGGTCGAGCGGCGGCTGGCCGCCGTTCGGCGACACGAGCGTCAGTTCCGCGCCCGCGTCCTTGAACGCGTAGTACGGCGCGGCCAGTTCCTCGAGCCAGAAGCCGGTCTTCCTGCCGGTGTCGCCGAGCGTGTCGTGCGAAGTCAGGACAACCAGAATCTTCATGATCGGTCACTCCTCAGAAAGGGTGAAAACGGGGCCGTGCGGCGCCCGGCCCGGTTCAGAGGCTCGCCTCGAGCACGCGGCGGCTGACGTCGAGCGTCACGTCGCCGTGCTCGCCGAGCGCCGTCATCCCGTGCGCGTCGAGCTGCGCGACGAGCCCGTCGATCGCGTCCGCGCCGATTCCGTAGTCGGCGAGGCGCGTCTTGACGTCGAGACCGTCGAAAAACGCGCGGGTTCGCTCGATCGCCGCGTCGATGCGCGCGTCGTCGCTGCCGGCCGTGATGCCCCAGACCCGCGCCGCATACTGCAGCAGCTTGTCGCGCTTGGCATCGCGGCGCACCGCCAGCATCGACGGCAGCACGATCGCCAGCGTGCGCGCATGGTCGATGTCGTAGCGGGCGGTCAGTTCGTGCCCGACCATGTGCGTCGCCCAGTCTTGCGGCACGCCGGCGCCGATCAGGCCGTTCAGCGCGAGCGTCGCGACCCACATCAGGTTCGCGCGCACCGTGTAATCGTGCGGCTCGGCGAGCGCCTTCGGGCCGATTTCGATCAAGGTTTGCAGCAGCCCTTCCGCGAACCGGTCCTGCGCGAGGCCGCCGGCCGGATAAGTCAGATATTGCTCCACGATGTGCGTGAATGCATCCACGATCCCGTTCGCGATCTGGCGCGCCGGCAGCGTGTAGGTCTTCACCGGGTCGAGCACCGAGAAGCGCGGGAACGTGTGCGGGCTGCGGAACGCGAGCTTCGCGCCGAGCGCCTTGCGGGTGATCACCCCGCCGTTGTTCATCTCCGAGCCTGTCGCGGGCAGCGTCAGCACGCCGCCGAACGGCAGCGCGTCGCGCACGTCCGCGCCGTGCGTCTCGAGGATGTGCCACGGCTCGCCGGCGTAGCGCGCCGCCGCCGCGACGAACTTGGTGCCGTCGATCACCGAGCCGCCGCCCACCGCCAGCAGGAAGTCGAGTCTGTCGCGGCGCACCAGCGCCACGGCCTCCATCAGCGTCTCGTACGACGGGTTCGGCTCGATGCCGCCGAACGACGCGACATGGCGGCCCGCCAGCGCGGCGCGCACCTCGGCGAGCGTGCCGTTCTTCTCCGCGCTCGCGCCGCCGTAGAGCACCAGCACGCGCGCGCCGGCCGGCACCAGGTCGGCCAGCCGGGCGATCGTGCCGTCACCGAATACGATGCGGGTCGGGTTCGCGTAGTCGAAATTCTGCATGCCATCCTCAATCTCTAATAGACCAGTCGTCTAGTCGGTGGTCGTAAAAAAACGCGACGAAGTCGCGTGGCGCGCCGACCGACCGAGCGAAGCGACGATCCGAACCGTCGCCGTTGCGCTCATGGGGAGGGATGATAGTCGTTTATTAGACCAGTCGTCTAGTCGCTGAAAATCGACCTTATGGCCGTCATGGCTTTCATCGCATCATTGCGGGAGCGCGGCGCAGGCCGCGCCCCGCCCCCACCGTTACACGCTCAAAGCAGCCCCATCCCGCCCGACGCGATGATTTCCGCACCGACGATGAACGCGGATTCCGGCGCGCTCAGGTGCAGCACGGTCGACGCGATTTCCTCCGGGGTGCCGAACCGGCCGATCGGCACGAGGCCCTTGATCTTCTCGGCGGTCGCCTCGAGCGTCGCGGCGTCGAACCCGAGCTTGTCGTACAGCGGCGTCTGCACCGGCCCCGGGCTGACGACGTTCACGCGCACGCCGTTCGGCAGCAGCTCCGTCGACAGCGTCTTCGCGAGCGAATTCACCGCCGCCTTGCTCGCCGCGTAGACCGACGAACCCGGCATCCCGATATGCGCGTTGATCGAGCCGTTGATCACGATCGACGCGCCGCGGTTCAGCAGCGGCACGAGCGACTGGATCTGGAAATACGCGCCCTTTACGTTGGTATTGAAGATCTGGTCCCAGAGCGCCTCGTCGACGTCCGAGAACGGCGCGAGCTTCGCCACGCCCGCATTGACGAATACCGCGTCGAGCCGGACGCCGGCCGCGGCGAGCGCGCTCGCCAGCTCGCGCGCCGCGGCCACGCCACCGGTTTCGTTGCGAATCGCGAGCGCGCCGTCGCCGAGCGTGCGCTGCGCGTCGGCGAGCGCTTGCGCATCGCGGCCGGTGACGATCACGCGCGCGCCTTCGGATGCGAAGGCCCGTGCGGCCGCGAGGCCGATGCCGCTGGTGCCGCCCGTGACGAGCACCGTCTTGCCAGTGAAGCGTTCCATGATGTTCTCCAGTGATTCCGGTAAGTGACCGTGAATGCATGGTGCGCGCAACGCCGCGCGCTGCCGTGCCGTGCGCACGACGAACATGTTCGAAATCGTCGAACGTCTGGTGGATCCGGCAGCCGGGGGTGCCGTATGCCGCTACGGCAGCACGTCGATCCCGTCGAGCAGCCGCTGCGCGAGGCGCGGCTCGCGCAGCCGCTCGAGCCACCACTGCAGCGCGCGGCCTTCGCGATCGCCGTGCCACGCGACGTACAGCACGTTCGGCGCGCGCGGCTCGGCGGCCGCCATCTCGACCAGCTCGCCGCGCGCCAGCAGCGTCGCGGCGCGCCCGCGCGGCACCCAGCCGACGCCGAGCGCGTCGCGCTGCGCGAGGATCTTCGCGCGCATCGACGGCACGGCCAGCACCGGCTGCCCGCCCAGCACGCCGTACACGCGGCCCGCGGCGCCCCGCGACGAATCCGCGACCACCACCGCGCGATGCGCGCCGATCGCGTCGCGCGTCAGCGGGCCGCGCGCCGCCGCGAGCGGATGGCGCGGCGACACCGCGAACACCCAGTCGAGCGCGCCCAGCTCGAGCCATTTCAGCCCCGGGATCGCCGGCGGCTCGTTGGTCGCGCCGACGATCAAGTCCGCGCGGCCGTCGCGCAGCGCTTCCCAGGTGCCGCCGAGCACCTCGTGCGTGAAGCGCAGCGACACCCCCGACTCGAGCGCGTCGAATGCGCGGATCACCGGCATCATCGTGTCGAATTCGAGCAGCTCGTCGCTGACGATCCACAGCCGGTCCTCCCAGCCGTTCGCGATCTGCCGCACCCGTTGCGTGAGCCGCGCGACGTCCAGCATCAGGCGCGCGGCCTCGTCGGCCAGCAACTGGCCGGCGGGCGTGAGCTGCAGCCGGTAGCGGCGCCGGTCGAACAGCAACGCGTCGAACCGCGCCTCGAGCTGGCGCGCCGCGTGCGACACCGTCGACGGCGCCTTGCCGAGGCGCGCGGCCGCGCGCGACAGGCTGCCGGTCGCACGGATCGCATCGAGCAGCGCGAGTTCTTCTTCTGACAACATGGCCACGCTCCGGTCCGGGGATTGACGTGCATCGTAAGGCCGCCGTGCGTGCCGGTCCAATCCCGGCGCGCGCCCGCAACGCGACGCGCGGCGCTTCACGCGGCATACTCGCGGTATGCCGGTTTCGGCGAAATCACCGCAATTGAGGTAACCACCGCGATGGACATCGCGATCCACATCGAGGGCCGTCACGACCTGACGGGGCAAATCTACCGGCAGCTGCGCACCGCGATCGTCGACGGACGCCTCGCCGGCGGCGCGCGGCTGCCGTCCACCCGCGATCTCGCCACGCAGCTCGGCGTATCGCGCAAGACGACGCTCGACGCGTTCGAGCAGCTCGTCGCCGAAGGCTATCTGAGGACGCGGCGCGGCGACGGCACGTTCGTCGCAGACGGCCTCGCGCGCGTGCCGCACGGGCCGGCGGCGCAAACACCGGCCATCGTCGCGCAAGCCGTGCCCGACGCGGCGCCGGACATCCGCGCCGTGTGGGCCGAACTGCCCGACGCGCTGGCGATGCCGGGGCCGCTGCCGGGGCCCGGCTTCGACTTCCGCGGCGGCGTGACCGACAAGGCGCTGTTCCCGTTCGACGCGTGGCGCCGCTGCCTGCATCACGCGCTGCGCCTGCAGGCGCGCGGCCCCGGCCAGTACCACGAGCCGGCCGGCGACCAGCAGCTGCGGCTCGCGATCGCGCGCTATGTCGCGTTCAGCCGCGCGGTCGCCTGCAACTGGCAGGACGTGATCGTCACGCAAGGCGCGCAGCAGGCGCTCGACGTGCTCGCGCGCGTGGTCGTGCGGCCCGGCGACGTGGTCGCGGTCGAGGACCCCGGCTACCCGCCGGCGCGCGCCGCGTTCGCGTCGCTCGGCGCGACGGTGGCCGGCGTGCCGGTGGATGCACACGGGATCGTCGTCGACCGGCTGCCCGACGACGCGCGGCTCGTCTACGTGACGCCGTCGCACCAGTTCCCGCTCGGCATGCCGATGAGCCTCGAGCGGCGCGTCGCGCTGCTCGAATGGGCGCAGCGGCGGCGCGCGGTGGTCATCGAGGACGACTACGACGGCGAGTTCCGCTTCGAAGGCCGGCCGATGGAATCGCTGAAGAGCCTCGACCGCGCGGGCCTCGTCGCGTACGTCGGCACGTTCTCGAAGACGATCTTTCCCGAGCTGAGGATCGGCTACGCGATCCCGCCCCGCGCGCTGCATGCGGTGCTGTGCAAGGCGAAGCAGGTGATCGACTGGCATACCTGCACGCTGACGCAGGCCGCGCTCGCGCGCTTCATGCTCGACGGCGATTTCGCGCGGCACCTGCGCCGCGCGCAGAAGCACTACGACGCGCGCCGCAAGGTGCTGCTCGCGCACCTGCGCGGCGGCCTCGCGCCCTGGCTCGACGCGATCGTGCCGGCCGCGGGGATCCACCTCGCCGCGCGGCTCAGGCCGGGCCTCGACGAAGCCGCGCTGGTCGACGCGGCGCGCGCGCACGACCTCGGCCTCTACGGCATCGCGGCGTTCCACGTCGACGCGCCGCGCGAGGCCGGCCTGCTGTTCGGCTATGGCGGCATCGACGCGACGCGCATCGATACGGCGCTCGCCCGGCTCGCCGCGCTGCTGCGGGCCGGACTCTGACCCCGCGGACTGCATGGCGCTGGCTACCTCGATTTACCGGAAATTGGTCATTTCAGAAGGCCAGCTCGCTCGTTAATCTGGGTCCTGTCGCGCCACCCGGCGCATCAACGAACGAGGACCCGCCATGCAACCCCGTATGAACTTCTACGCCGCCAGCCCGAACGCCATCAAGGTGATGCGCAACGCCGAGGAATTCCTCGCCAAGAGCTCGATCGACAAGCCGCTCGCCGAACTCGTGCGGCTGCGCGCCTCGCAGATCAACGGCTGCGCGTTCTGCGTCGACATGCACACCACCGACGCACGCAAGGGCGGCGAGACCGAGCGCCGTCTCGCGACCGTCGTCGTGTGGCGCGAAACGCCGTTCTTCACCGACCGCGAGCGCGCGGCGCTGGAATGGACCGAGGCGCTGACGCTGGTCGCGGACAACCATGTGCCGGACGCCGTCTGGGAGGCCGTGAAGCCGCATTTCAGCGATGAAGAGCTGTTCGACCTGTCGCTGCTCGTGACGACGATCAACGCGTGGAATCGCTTCGCGATTGCGTTCCGCAAGATGCCCGAGTAAGGAGGCGACGATGTCACGCAGGGTCTTTCCGCGCGCCGCCGCGTGCATCGCGCTAGCGCTCGCCACCGCCGCCGCTGCGCCGGCCGCGCATGCGCACGACGGTGGCGCAGGCAGCGAGAACGTGCGGCCGGTCATGAAGCAGGCCGTGCCGGAAGCGCCCGGCAAGCTCGCCGTGGTCGCGACCGTCGACTACGCGCCCGGCCAGGCGTCCGCGCCGCACCGCCATCTCGGCTCGGTGTTCGCGGTCGTATCGAAGGGCGAGGTGCTGTCGCAGGTCAACGACGGGCCGCTGCACCGCTACCGCGCGGGCGAAGGCTGGTACGAGCCGCCCGGCTCGCGGCACCTGGTGTCGCGCAACGGCAGCGATACCGAGCCGGCGCAGATCGTCGTGTTCGGGCTCACGGGCGAGCACGATCCGCTGACGTCGCCGCTCGATCGCTAGCGGCCGGGCACGATGCCGGCGGCGCCAGCGGATGGACCGGCGTGGAGCGCCGGTCCGCCGCTGCGGCCGGCCGTCCCGTGGCCTCAATAGGACTTGCCGCCGACGGTCGCCGACTCCAGTTCGCGCGTGATGGCCTGCACCCCACTGTTATTGGCGACCGACTTGACCAGGCCGACGCCCGGCGCCAGCCAGTCGTCCGCGACCGTCGTGCCCGTCCACACCGGATTGGTCAGCTTCATGGTCACGTGATAATGGCAGGCATTGTTGAAGACCTTGCCGTTCTTAAGGGTCACCGTTTCGCGCGCGACGTACGTGCGCTCGGTCGTAATGCTCGTCGAGGCCCCGCCGGTCGGCACGACCGGTGTATCTACGTAATTCACCGTTTCGCTTCCCGCGAGCCCGATCGTCTCGGCATACGGGGGCGTATTCACGTCGCGCAGCATCAAGGCTCCCGAACGGAAGACTTCCGTGCCGTAGTACGTGCGCGCGCCGTTGCCGACCAGGAAGTAGCGATTGGTCTGGGTCGTCGCGCTGGGGGGCGTTTCGGCCTGCTGCGTCAGCGCGACGCCCAGGAACGTCGCCGGCGCGTAGGTCCGCGTGTAGATGCCGTTGTCGACCATCTGGCCTTGTGGCGGCGTTTGAATGTACACGTGCAGGTTCACGGTATCGCCTGGCTGATAGATCGGATCGCAGTCGAGATTCGACGCCGCTGTCGCCGTCGACGCCTGCGTCGGGCTTGCTCTGCCGATCGCCGCGGTCGGCGCGGACGAATCGTCGCCGCCTCCGCAGCCGGCCAGAACCAGAGCGGCCAGCGCCGCCATCGACCACCCCGCCATGTGCTGTTTCTTCATTTTTCCCTCGGAAGTCACGGTTATCCATGCGCTCGAACGGCGCTTCGCCGCTTTGATCGTATAGTAGGATGATTCGTCGAGCTAAAGGTATCCGTGCGTCTCGATCTGGTGCCCTTTCGTCCCAGCACGTGCGCGTGGGGCCGTTCACGATCGGACGGCGCCCCTGCGCTGAATCCGCTGCGCATCGCCGCGTTCCCCCTCCCCGCGTTTCTGTAGCCGCTCCCTTCATTTCCGCGTCGCGCCGCCGCGCATCATGCGGCCCCGGCCCGCCCATCCGCGCCAGCCTTCGCGCTGCGCCTGACGCCGGTCAATTCCGTCGAAAACCCTGCCTTGAAATTAACTAACCCATCAATTAGCGTCGATTGCATGAACGCGAAATCCGCCGTCCCGAAGCCGCGCGGGCGCCGCCCGTCGGTGGACGATTTCGACCTGCGCAACCACATGCTCGACGTCGCGACCGCGCTGTTCGCCGAGCGCGGCATCGCAGCCACGACGGTCGCGCAGATCGCGGAGGCCGCCGGCGTCACGTCGGCGATGGTCCACTACTACTTCACGAATCGCGAGCAGTTGCTCGACGCGATCGTCGAGGAGCGTCTCGCGCAGGTGATCGCGTTCGTCTGGCGGCCCACCGAGCCGCGGCTCGAGAACGATCCGTTCGCGCTCGTCGGCGAACTCGTTGCGCGCTTCTTCGACGTGACCGACCGGATGCCGTGGCTGCCGTCGCTGTGGCTGCGCGAGATCGTCAACGAAGGCGGGCTGCTGCGCGAACGGATGGTCAAGCGGATCCCGCTCGAGCACATCGGCCGCTTCGCCGAACGCATCCGGCACGCGCAGCAGGCGGGCGTCGTGAATCCCGCGCTCGAGCCGGCGCTCCTGTTCCAGTCGATCATCGCGCTCGTCATGCTGCCGCTCGCGACCGCGAAGCTGTGGCACAGCGCGCGCGGCATGCCGCCGATCGATCGCGACGGGCTGCAACGGCACGTCGGCGCGCTGCTCGGTTGCGGGATGCAGCCTCCGCCACCCGCCCGCGCCACCGGGAGGCGATCGTGACGGCCGGGCGCGCCGCCGTGTCGTTCGCGCTCGCCGCCGGCATCGCGCTGGCCGCCGGCTGCGGGCCGCGCACCGACGAGCACACGACCTACCAGGGCTACGTCGAAGGCGAATTCGTGTACCTGTCGTCGTCGCAATCCGGCACGCTCACGCAGCTCGCGGTGCAGCGCGGCCAGACGGTCGCCGCGAACGCGCCCGCGTTCGCGCTCGAAGCCGTCAACGAAACGGCCGCGCTGAGCCAGGCGCAGCACCAGCTCGCCGCCGCGCGG
The DNA here is from genome assembly GCF_004343775.1 of Burkholderia sp. SRS-46. Taxonomy (GTDB): domain Bacteria; phylum Pseudomonadota; class Gammaproteobacteria; order Burkholderiales; family Burkholderiaceae; genus Burkholderia. Next base: position 142,516 of record NZ_PTXL01000002.1, read on the forward strand.
GCGCAGCTCGCGGACCTGCGCACCGGCAAGCGCCCGCCGGAGGTGAACGTGGCGAAGGCGCAGCTCGCGCAGGCCGCCGCCCAGGCCGGCAAGGCCGCCGAGCAATTGACGCGCGACGAGCGGCAGTACCAGGCCGGCGGCATCGCGAAGCAGCAGCTCGACGATTCGCGCGCGGCCGCGCAGACCACCGCGGCCCAGGTGCGCGAACTGCAGAGCCAGGTGGACGTCGCGCGCCTGCCCGGCCGCGCGCAGCAGGTCACCGCGCAGGCCGCGCAGGTCGATGCCGCGCAGGCGGCGGTGGCCGAGGCGCAATGGAAGCTCGACCAGAAGCGCGTCGCCGCGCCGGCGGCCGGGCTCGTCTACGACACGCTGTACCGGCTCGGCGAATGGGTGCAGGCCGGCAGCCCGGTCGTGCAGATGCTGCCGCCGCAGAACCTGAAGGTGCGCTTCTTCGTGCCGGAGACCGCCGTCGCGACGCTCGCGCCCGGCCGCGCGGTCGAGATCCATTGCGACGGCTGCGCGGCCGACGTGCCCGCGCGCATCACCTACGTGTCGAGCGAGGCCGAGTACACGCCGCCCGTCATCTACAGCAACGAGAGCCGCACGAAGCTCGTGTTCATGGTCGAAGCCCGGCCGGCCGCCGCCGACGCGCCGAAGCTGCACCCGGGCCAGCCGGTCGCCGTGAGGATGCGATGAACGCGCCGCCCGCCCCGTACGCGATCGACGTCGACAAGCTGAACAAGCGCTTCGGCGACAAGCACGTGGTGAAGGACGTGTCGCTGCGCGTCGCGCGCGGCGAGATCTTCGGCTTTCTCGGGCCGAACGGCAGCGGCAAGACGACGTCGATCCGGATGATGTGCGGGCTGCTCACGCCCGATTCGGGCAGCGGCACCTGCCTCGGCTACGACATCGTGCACGACAGCGCGCAGATCAAGCGCCGCGTCGGCTACATGACGCAGCGCTTCTCGTACTGGGAAGACCTGTCGATCCGCGAGAATCTCGATTTCGTCGCGCGCGTCTACCAGATGCCCGACCGCAAGGCGGCCGTCGAACGCGCGCTGGACGCGCTCGGCCTGGCGAGCCGCGCGAGCCAGCTCACCGGCGCGCTGTCGGGCGGCTGGAAACAGCGGCTCGCGCTCGCCGCGTGCATGCTGCACGGCCCGGAGCTGCTGCTGCTCGACGAACCCACCGCCGGCGTCGATCCGGCCGCGCGCCGCGATTTCTGGGAGGAACTGCACCGGCTCGCCGCGCAGGGCATCTCGGTGCTGGTCAGCACGCACTACATGGACGAGGCCGAGCGCTGCCACAAGCTCGCGTACATCGCGTACGGCGAGCTGCTCGCGCAGGGCACGTCGGCGGAAATCGTCGCGTCGCAGGGGCTTGCGACCTGGGCGATCACCGGCGAGCACCTGACGGCGCTGTCCGAGCGGCTGCGCGCGATGCCCGGCGTCGACCAGACGGTCGTGTTCGGCACCGCGCTGCACGTGAGCGGCCGCGACCGCCGCGCGCTCGACGCGAGCGTCGCGCAGGTCGCCGCCGACGCGTCGCTGCGGGTCGCGCCGATCGACACTGGCCTCGAGGACGTGTTCATCTACATGGTGGGCCGCCACGCGGCCGGCCCCGCCGGAGGCGCGCCGTCATGAGCACGCCCGCCCGGTGGCACTGGTCGTTCTCGCTCGCGCGCTGGTGGAGCATCGTGCTGAAGGAGTTCCTGCAGCTGCGCCGCGACCGCGTGACGTTCGCGATGATCGTCGGCGTGCCGATCATCCAGCTCACGCTGTTCGGCTTCGCGATCAACACCGACCCGAAGCACCTGCCGACCGCGGTGATCGTCGCGGATGCGAGCCCGTTCACGCGCAGCTTCATTGCGGCGATGCGCAATTCGGCGTACTTCGACATCGTCGAAACGCTGCCCGACGAAGCGGCCGGCCGGCACGCGCTCGCGCGCGGCGACGTGCAGTTCGTGCTGACGGTGCCCGCCGATTTCTCGCGGCGGCTGCTGCGCGGCGAGCGGCCCGCGCTGCTCGTCGAGGCGGACGCGACCGACCCCGTGGCGACCGCCTCGGCGATCGGCGCGCTGCCGGGCCTCGTGCAGCCGGTCGCGGACAAGGACCTGACCGGCCCGCTCGCGCGCCTGAACGGCCGCCCGGCCGCGTTCGACGTGCGGCTGCATCGCCTCTACAACCCGGAGGGCATCACGCAGTACAACGTCGTACCGGGGCTGATGGGCGTGATCCTGACGATGACGATGGTGATGATGACGGGCCTCGCGATCACGCGCGAACGCGAGCGCGGCACGATGGAGAACCTGCTCGCGACGCCCGTGCTGCCGCTCGAGGTGATGACGGGCAAGATCGTGCCGTACGTGTTCATCGGGCTGATCCAGGTGTCGATCATCCTCGCGGCGGCGCGCTTCGTGTTCCAGGTGCCGTTCGTCGGCGGCGTGCTCGCGATCTACCTGTCCGCGCTGCTGTTCATCGCCGCGAACCTGACGGTCGGCATCACGCTGTCGTCGCTCGCGCAGAACCAGTTGCAGGCGATGCAGCTCGCGGTGTTCTACTTCCTGCCGAACATCCTGCTGTCGGGCTTCATGTTCCCGTTCGCGGGGATGCCGAAATGGGCGCAGTTCATCGGCAACCTGCTGCCGCTCACCTACTTCAACCGCCTCGTGCGCGGCATCCTGCTCAAGGGCAACGGCTGGGTCGACCTGTGGCCGTCGGTGTGGCCGGTCGCCGTGTTCACCGTGGTCGTGATGGCCGTCGCGCTGCGCTTCTACCGGCGCACGCTGGACTAGGGGCGCCGCGATGCCGCTCGTCCGCCGCCGGGTTCACGCCGCCTGCATCGCCGCCGCCATGGCGCTCGTGTCCGGCTGCGCGGTCGGGCCGGACTTCCGCACGCCGGCCGCGCCGCCGACGCAGCGCTATACGCGCGGCACGCCGCCCGCGACGACCGCGTCGGCCGGCGGCGCGGCCGGGAACGCGCAGACCTTCGCCACCGCCGCGCACGCGACGCCGCGCTGGTGGACGCAGCTCGGCTCCGAGCCGCTGAACCGGCTGGTCGACGATGCGTTGCGGCGCAGCCCCACCCTCGACGCGGCGCGCGCGAAACTCGACGAAGCGCGGCGAAACTATGTCGCGCAGGCCGGCGCGACGCAGTGGCCGAGCGTCGATGCGAAGCTGTCCGGCACGCGCGAGAAAGTCGACACCGCCGCGTTCGGGCTGCCGGCCAACGTGCCGAACCCGGGGCCGTTCACGCTGTACAACGCGTCGGTCAGCGTGTCGTACGTGCTCGACGTGTTCGGCGGCAACCGGCGCGCGCTCGAGGCGCTGCGCGCGCAGGTCGACTACCAGTCGTACGAACTCGACGCGGCGCGCCTGACGCTGGCGGGCAACGTCGTCGCGACCGTCGTCCGGCGCGCGTCGCTCGCGCGGCAGATCGCGCTGACGCAACAGCTCGTCGATGCGCAGGCGCGCCAGTTGCGCATCGTCGAAGCGCGCCATGCGGCGGGCGGCGTGTCGGTGGCGGACGTGCACGCGCAGCGCACGCTGCTCGCGCAGACGCAGGCCTCGCTGCCACCGCTCGCCGCGCAGCGCGCGCAGGCCGACCACCAGCTCGCGATCCTGAGCGGCGTGCCCCCCGCGGAAGCGGACCTGCCGGACGTGCCGCTCGACGCGCTGTCGCTGCCCGGCACGCTGCCGGTCACGTTGCCGTCCACGCTCGCGCGCGAGCGGCCCGACATCCGCGCGGCCGAGGCGCTGCTGCATCAGGCGAGCGCGAACGTCGGCGTGGCGACGGCGAACCTGTATCCGCGCTTCGCGATCTCGGCCGGCGCGGGCTCGGAGCGCACGCGCATCGCCGACATCGTGAACGGCCTGAACATCTGGAGCGTCGGCCTGAACCTGACGCAGCCGCTGTTCCATGGCGGCGAACTGCGCGCGCGGAAACACGCGGCCGAGGCCGCGTACGACGCGGCGTTCGCCGATTACCGGCAGACCGTGCTGCAGGCGCTGCAGCAGGTTGCGGATGCGATGCGCGCGGTCGAACAGGATGCGGCGGCGCTCCGGTCGCGCGACGAAGCGGCGCGCGAAGCGGACGCGAGCAACACGATTTCCGCGGCACGCTACGCGGCCGGCGGGCTCAGCGAATTCGGGCTGCTCGACGCGCAGCGGCAGGCGCTGCAGACGGCGCTCGACCGCACGCGCGCGCAGGCGGACCGGCTCGCCGACACGGCGGCGCTGTTTCAGGCGCTGGGGGGCAGCGGGATGGCGCCGGCGGCGCCGTAACGGTGATGCGCGCCGGCTGTGTTTCGGATCGATCGACCCGGCATGAAAAAGATGGCCCCGCCGGGCCGGGCAGCGGGGCCACGAAAGGCACGCCAGCCATACGCGGCCGTTGTGCGCCGCGGCTTGCATGCCGCCACTTGAATGGGGAACTTGGGATCGCCACGTCCTTCGATGTCGGTAAGGAGAAGCGTAGCGGTGTTGCGCGGGCGCCTGAATGGACCGGACGTCACGCCTTTGGCACGGGAAAGACAGATCGGGGCGCGTCGCGCCGTAATCGCGAAGCGCGCACGACAATGCAAAAAGCCGGCCCGAAGGCCGGCTTTCGTCATTCCGGGTGCGGCGCTCGCGCGCGCCGCGCGGAATCAGAAGCGGTGGATCATGCCGACGCCGACGGCGATCTGGTTCTGGCCAGCGCCTGCTGCCACGCCATCGCCGATCTGGGTCGTCGCGGAAACGATGTTGCCCTTGTTCAGCGTGTTGCCGCTGGCGTGCTGGTAAGCCTCGAGTGCGTACAGGCCGGTGCGCTTCGACAGGCTGTAGTACTGCGACAGCGTGACCTGGTGGTACTTGGCCGAGCTCGAGATGCCGTTCGACTGAGTCGCACGCGTGTACGAATAGCCGGCCGCGAAGTCCCATTGCGGCGCCGCCTTCCAGTGCAGCACGGCACCTGCCGTGTTGAAGATCGCCGTGTTCTTGAACGCCGAACTCACACCCGGGATGTACTGGACGTTGGTGTACGACACCGACACGTCCCACGCCGGCGTGAACTGATAGCCGGCCGTCACACCGACGCGCTGCTGCGCTTGCGCCGTCTCGTAGCCCTTGTTGATCGCCGACACGGCCGGCTGGCCGCCGCTCGTGACCGTCGAGTTGTCGCCCCACGCGCCGCCGCCGAGCGTCGAGTTGTTGACGCGCTGGAAGCCGACCGCGATGCCTGCCGGGCCGTTCAGGTACTGGATCGCCGCGCTCCACGTCGAGCCGCGGTTCACGCTGCCCGCCACGCCACCGAACGAGTACGAGCCGCCGACCGTGAAGCCGTAGAACTTCGGCGACATGTAGACGAGGGAGTTGTTCGAGCGGTAGCTCGTATCCAGCGAGTCGATATCACCCGGATGCGCACCGTAGGCGCCCGTCAGCCACGTCGTCGGGCTGTACGGCGACAGCAGCGTGTAGTACGCGGTGTACTGACGGCCGGCCGTCAGCGTACCGTATGCCGCATTGGTCAGGCCAACCCAGGCTTGACGGGTGAAGATGCCACCCGACCATTGCGACGCGCCGGTTGCGCTGTTCACGCCGGCTTCGAGCTGGAAGATCGCCTTCGTGCCGCCGCCGAGGTCTTCGCTGCCCTTCAGGCCGAAGCGGCTACCTGCCCACACGCCGCTGGACATCGAGAATTTCGAGTGGCCGCCGCTCGTCGCGCCGGTCGACGGTGCCGCGTTGTTCTGGTAAGCAAGACCGTTATCGACGATACCGTACAGGGTCACGCTGCTTTGAGCGTGGGCGGCGGTAGCGGCTGCAAGGCCAGCTGCCGTCATGGCGACAGCGACGCGCTTTTTCATTGATTCTCCGTCCTCAAAGAATGAATTCTTATCTCGTGTGGTTCAGACACATGTGCGAGTACATGCGGACGCAATTCTGACGGATTACCGATTGTTTCCCAACACGCAGTGTCGGTCATCGTATGATCGGCGCAACGCGAAGGTTCACTAAGCAGTTACGCACTGCCCGCAACGGCATGGCCGGCGCGGCTTTCAGGCGTTTCCCAGTGAAAACCCTAGCTTTACATTTTTACGCGTGCAATCGTTTCCATCCGAGGTCGTCATACGCCCGTGCAAAGGATTCCACAGGTGAATCCGCGCCCGGTCGAAGGCTTCCTTACGCCGCGACCGCGGAGGATGACGGAACGATGTGACGGTGGTATTTCGGCACCCGAATCGTTGCGCCCGCGCGACGGCCGGCGTGCGCGCCACTCGCTCGGGACAGCGAACGGGCGCCCCGGGCGTTGCGCCAGGGGCGGCGCGCAGCCGGCGCCTTGACCTGAATCAACGAATCAACGAATCAACGACTCGACGGATGCGACGAGCCGCGCCACCCGCGCCTCGATCGCCGCATTCGAGCCGACGATCGCGAGCGACGACGCCATGATCCGGTAGATGCGCTTGCGCGGCACCTTGGCGGGCCGAGCCGGGTCGAGCCACGCGTCGTGGCCGGCCACCAGCTCGAACGTCTCGAGGCCGATCAGGATCGGCCACAGGCACGCGAGGCGCAGCCGCACGAAGCGGCGCGGAATCGCAACGGTATACCGGCACGCGTCGCGATACTGCGCGAGCGCGACGCGCAGCAGGTCGACCAGCACGCCGCGCGCGCGCGACGACGCGTCCGGCGACAGCAGGTCGTCGACGCCGAGCCCGTGCGCGGCCAGCACCTCCTGCGGCAGGTAGCAGCGGCCAATCCGCAGATCCTTCGCGCAGTCGCGCAGGATATTGGTCATCTGCAGCGCCTTGCCGAAGCGGATGCCCTTCTCGTGCATGTCCGGCAAGTCCCAGCGCCGCGCGGCCCGCGTGTGCATGCCGGTCATGGCGGTCCAGAACTCGCCGACGCAGCCGGCGACGAGATACGTATAGCGGTCGAGCGCGTCGCGCGACGGCAGCGCGACCACCTGCCCCGCCTGCTCGTCCGGGAACGTGCGCAGGTCGAACTCCATTCCCGACGTCAGCGTCGCGACGACCTTGCGGATCGCCGCGCTGTCGGCGTCCGTCTGCGCGCGCAGCAGCGCGAGCATCGGCGGCATCGAGCCGAGCAGCACGTGCTCGTGGGAATCCGTCTGCATCCGCATCACGTCTTCGAGCGCGCGCGACAGCGCGACGCCGTCGTCGAGCTGCTCGACGTTCTCCCGCAACTGCGTCAGCAGCGCCGCGCGGCGGTCCGGCGCGACGAGCGCGGTGTCCGCGATCGTGTCGGCCGCGCGCGCCAGCAGGTATGCGAGGCCGACCGGGTCGCGCATGCCGTCCGGCAGCACGCGCAGCGTCAGGTAGAAGGAGCGGGAAACGTTCTTGAGGAGTTCGCCGAGCAGGTAGGCGGGATCGGTATGGGTCGTCATGGGTCCGGAAAATTCGGCGGGACCGCGCGCCGGACGCGCGCGGCATCCTGCGCCCGCCCCCGCCCGCGAGTCGCCGCATCGCCCGGGGCGGGCAGGCAGGCAAGCGCGCCTGCCCGCCCCGGCGATGCAAAAGTCCCGCAAGTTTAGTGCATCCGGCGCAAGACCCGGCCAAGGGCAGCATCGCGACCACCGCCGGGGCCCGCCTCCGGCCGTGGCCGGCCGCCGATCGAATCGACGAGAAAGCCTCGAGTAATACATATGTAATGATCCGATGAGACGATCGCGTCCCGTTCGGGATCGGTTACATCTCCGCACCAATGGCGCGCGAATCGTCCCGAAACCGTCTCATTCCAACCACACCGTTTCCGAAGGTTCATCGACATGTTCTTCAAGCGCTCGTTCGTCCACCGCTGCGTCCCGCTCGCCTGTGCCGCCACGTTCCTGCTCGCCGGCTGCGGCGGTGACGACGACGTCACGTCGGACCCCACGCAGCCGATTTCCGCCAAGGTGCAGGTGGTCGGCCATCGCGGCGCGAGCGCGCTGCGCCCCGAGCACACGCTGGCGTCGTACCGCAAGGCGATCGAGGACGGCGCCGACGTGATCGAGCCCGACCTGGTTTCCACCAGCGACGGCGTGCTCGTCGCGCGCCACGAGAACGAGATTTCCGGCACGACGAACGTGTCGGCGCTGCCGCAGTTCGCGAGCCGCAAGACGACCAAGACGATCGACGGCGTGCAGCTGACCGGCTGGTTCACCGAGGACTTCACGCTCGCCGAGCTGAAGACGCTGCGCGCCCGCGAGCGCATTCCGCAGATCCGCCCGGCGAACACCGCGTACAACGACCAGTTCGAGATTCCGACGTTCGACGAGATCGTCGCGCTCGCGAAGCAGATGTCCGGCCAGGTCGGCCGCACGATCCACCTGTATCCGGAAACCAAGCACCCGACCTACTTCCAGTCGATCGGCCTGCCGCTCGAGAACCGTCTCGTCGATGCGCTCCTCAAGGATCCGTATACCGCGACCACCGCGACCATCTACATCCAGTCGTTCGAGGTCGCGAACCTGAAGACGATCCGCAACCGGATCGGCGCGAGCCAGCCGAACTGGAAGCTCGTGCAGCTGATGGACGATGCCGCGCAGCGCCCGTACGACTTCGTGAAGGCGAACGACAAGCGCACCTATGGCGACCTGTCGACGCGTGACGGCATGCGCGAGGTCGCGACCTACGCGAACGGCGTCGGGCCGTACAAGACGTCGATCATCGCGGTGAACGCCGACGGCACGCTGCAGCCGCCGTCGCAGTACGTGCGCTACGCGCACGAGGCCGGCCTCGTCGTGCACCCGTACACGTTCCGGCCGGAAAACAACTTCCTGCCGGCCTCGCTGAAGGACGGCGGCGCGGCGAGCGCGCGCAACACCGCCGGCTCGGTGCGCGAGATCCAGGCGTACCTGCGCGCGGGGATCGACGGCTTCTTCACCGACGATCCGGCGGTCGGCCGCACGGCGGTGGATACCTTCAAGCGCTGATCGTCGCGCGCTGACGCGCGGCGGCCCATGCGCCGCGCGTCAGATCACGCGGAAGTGGTGCGTGCCGTCCCGCTTCAGCTGGTCGACGAGCCCGAACTCCCAATCCAGGTACGCCTGCATCGCGGCCGCCGCGTTGTCGGTGCCTTCATACGGCCGCCGGTAGCGGTCGACGCGCGGCGACGCGAGCCGCGTCTCGCCCGTTTCGAGCGACAGGCCCGCCGCGATCCACGCGGTGGTGCCGCCGGTCAGCACCGCGATGTCGGCCGACGCCGGCAGCAGGCCGCGCGCGTCGGCCGCCGCGAACCGCGCGAGCTGGCTCGAGCCGCAGGTGAACACGTAGCGCCGCGCGGCCGGAATCGCCGCGAGCGCGTCGCGCAGTTGCGCGCGCACCGCGAACCACGCGCCCGGAATGTGGCGCTTCACGTAGTTCGCGCTGGCCGTCACGTCGACGAGCGCGATGTCGTCCGGCGCCGCATCGCGCAGCCAGCCCGCCAGCGTCGCGGGCGACACTTCCGCCACCTCGGGCGCGGCCGGCGCCGCGCGCAGCGGCTCGCCGGTCTCGCCGAACGCGTGCGCGCCGGCCGGCTCGACCACCCGCACGTCCCAGCCCATCTGCGCGAGCCACGACGCGGTCATGTCCGCGCGCACGCCGTCGTCGTCCGCCAGCACGATCCGCGCGCCGCGCACCGGCGCATGATGGTCGGTCTCCTGCACGAGCTGGCCGCCCGGCGTGCTCAGGAAACCCGGCAGATGGCCGGCCGCATATTCGTCGGGCGTGCGCACGTCGAAGCGGTACAGCGTGCGGCCCGGCGCCGCGAGCGCCGCCACGTCGGCCAGCGCGATGCGCGGCACGCCGGCGCGCTCGGCCACCGCCCGCGCGGCGCGGCGCGCGTCGGCGCGCTGCGCCGCGTCGATCTCGTCCGGGAAGCGCCGCGCCGCGCCGTGTTCGAGCGCCTGCCCGGCCAGCGTCCAGCCGATCGTCCCATTGCGCAGCGCCGCGACCGGGTTCGGCAGGCCCGCGTTGATCAGCGACTGCGTGCCGATGATGCTGCGCGTGCGGCCCGCGCAATTGACGACCACCTGCGTGGCCGGGTCCGGCGCGAGCGCGCGCACGCGCAGCACGAGTTCCGCACCCGGCACGCTGGTCGAGGTCGGGATGTTCATCGTCTGGTATTCGTCGAAGCGGCGCGCGTCGACGATCACGACGTCCGCGCGCGTGTCGATCAGCGCCCGCACCTGCTGCGCGGACAGCGACGGCGTATGCCGCTCGGCCTCGACCCATTCGCCGAACGACTTGCTCGGCACGTTGACGTCGATGAACAGCTCGCCGCCCGCGTCGCGCCAGCCCGCGAGGCCGCCGTCGAGCAGCCGCACGTCCGTGTAGCCGAGCCGCGCGAGCGTCGCGGCCGCACGCGGCGCGAGATCCTCGCCGCCGGCGTCGCCATAGACGACGATCGGCGTGTCGCGGCGCGGAATCCGCGTCCACGCGTCGAGCTCGAGCTTCGACAGCGGAAAGTTGGCGGCCCACAGCGGATGGCCGTGCGCGTACGGGTCTTCCTCGCGCACGTCGAGCAGCGCGATCTCCTCGCCGGCGAGCAGGCGGGCGCGCACGTCGTGATACGACGCGGCGGCGAAACGTTGGGCGAGTTGGGTGGGTTCAGCGGGTTGCGTCACGATGTCGGATGAAGTCGATGAGGAAAGTGGATGGAATCTTGCGCCGCGCGAGCCGGCGGCGCGTCATGCATTCGAATAGCCGGACACGAACGGCTTCACGGTGCCGTCCTCGAGATAGACGGCGCGCTCGACCGTGCCGATGTCCGCGCCGTACACGTGGATGCTGATCGACACCTGGTCGGCGAACGCGTTGCTCACGCGATGGATGTCGCCGATGCGCGGCGACACGGCCTCGACCTGCCCCGGCCGCAGCCGCACCGCGTCGCCCGCCGGCACCGGCCGCCCGGCCGCGTCGAGCCGGTAAGGCTGCGAGAACTCGCCGCCGCGCAGCATCCCGATCAGCCCCCACACGGTATGGTCGTGGATCGGCGTGGCCTGCCCCGGCCCCCACACGAAGCTGACGACGGAGAACCGCGCGTGCGGATCGAGATGCAGCAGGTACTGGCGGTAGCGCGCCGGGTCGGGCTGCGCGAACGCGTCGGGCAGCCAGTCGTCGTGCGCGACGAGCGCGGCCAGCAGCGCGCCGCCCTCGCTCAGGATGCGCGCCTCGTCCGCGCCGGACGCGAGCAGCGCGTCCAGGCCGTCGACGAGCGGGCGCAGCGGCGTTTGCTGCAACGTAGCCGTATTCATCGGTTGCCTCTTCGAATAAGATGAGTCGCGAATATGATGGATCGTCATGATGCACCTGAAAGACCATGCAGAACAAACATGAAAATTAGCGATATCGACGCTTTTGCAGCGGTCGTCCGCTGCCAGACCCTCAGCCAGGCGGCGGCCGAGCTGGGGATGACGCAGCCGGCGATCACGCGGCGCGTGCAGAACCTCGAGGAAGCGCTCGGCGTGGTGCTGCTCGACCGCAACACGAAACCGCCGCGCCCGACCGACATCGGCCGGCAGGTGTTCGAGCAATGCCGCGCAATCCTGCGCGAGGTCGACGCGCTGCGCGAGCTGACCGCCGGCCAGTTGCCGCCCGCCGGCGAATTCCGCATCGGGCTCACGCAGGGCCTCGGCGAGCTGATGCTGCCCGGCCTGATCGCGCGGCTCGGCGAACACTGGCCCGCGCTTGCGCCGCTGGTGACCACCGCGTGGGGCGGCGCGCTCGTCGAGCGGGTCGCGCGGCGCGAGCTCGATGCGGCGCTCGTGTTCCTCGCGCGCGAGATGGTGCTGCCGCCGCAGGTCGAAGCCGACCGGCTGCTGACCACGCGGCTCGTCGCGATCGGCCGACGCGGCGACTGGCCGCGCCGCAGCTACCGGCTCGCCGACTGCCATGCGCGCGGCTGGGTGCTGAACCCGGACGGCTGCGGCTTCCGCGCGGGCCTGCGGCGCGCGCTCGACACGCACGGGCTGCCGCTGCGCGTCACGCTCGACACGTTCGGCCGCGATTTGCAGTTGCAGAGCGTCGCGAACGGCGTCGGGCTCGGGTTGATGCCGCTGCCGCTCGTCGAGCAGAGCCCGCTGCGCGACGCGCTCGACATCGTGCCGCTCGCCGATTTCAAGCCGCAGATCGACCTGTGGCTGCTCATGCGGCACGACGCGGCCCGCTTCGCCGCGCCGCTCGCGGCGATCGCCGGGCACGCGCGCGCGGCGTTCGACCTGCCGGCGCGCGCGGGCGATGAAGCCGCCGCGTAACGGCAGCGGCGGGCAACGGCGGGTAACGATGACGCTCCGCCGGGCCTGCACGGCCCGGCCGTGCCGAGGGCCGCGCCGCGCGGCTCACGCGCCATCGCCGCGCGCCGCGTCGAGCGCCGCCCGCCCCGCCGCGACGGCGATCGCATCGTCCTGCGGCGTATGCACGCGGCTGCACAGCACGTCGCGGTAATAGCGTTCCAGCGGATTGCCGCGGCTCAGCCCGTGATTGCCCGACAGCTTCAACGCCTGCTCGACCGTGCGGATCGCGTGGTCGGTCACGGTTCGCTTGACGAGCCCGCTCGTCGTCACCGGGGGCGGCGCGCCGGCGTCGGTGCGCGAGATCGCGTCGTCGAGCAGCACGCGGTTCGCGTGCAGCCAGCCTTCGAGCTCGCCAATCGCCTCCTGCACGCGCGGCAACGTCGCGAGCGGCGCGCCGAGCCCGCTCGGCGCACGCGTCGCGACGAATTCGATCACCCAGTCGCGCGCCGCCCGAGCGATCGCGTCGTACAGGCTGCCGAGCAGCACGACCATCCACGCCTGCTGGTCCGCGTGCGCGTCGAGATCCGCGTGGCTCGCCGCCGACACCGCCCACGCGTCGGGCGGGCGCACGTCCACCGCGTGCCCGGCCGGCAGCCGGACGTCGTCGAATACGACTTCATGGCTGCCCGACGCGCGCAGGCCGAGATGATCCCAGCTCTCGATCACGCGGATGCCCGCGTCGTCGCCGCCGGAAACGCGCGGCACGAGAAACACGCCGACCCGCGGCTCGGGCTCGTCGGTGCGCGCCCACACGGCGAGCCAGCGCAGCGCCGGGATGCCGGTGCTGTACAGCTTGTGGCCGGACAGCCGCCAGCCGTCGCCATCGCGGCGCGCCACCGTCTCGGGCAGCCCGCCGCGCGCGGGCGAGCCGAGCGCCGGCTCGACCCGCAGCGCGTTGATCAGCGCGCCGTCGGCCACCGCGCTGTCGAACACCGCGCGCCGCGCCGTGTCGGGCCAGCGGCTGTCCGCGCGGCCGAGCGCGCGGTGCTGCAGGTACGTCATCGTCAGGACCAGCGCGGTGGCCGGATCGGCCCGCGCGACCGCCGCGACGATCCGGCTCGCCTGCGCGAGCGTCGCGCCCGCGCCGCCGTGCTCGCGCGGCACGACCTGCGCGATCAGTCCCGCGCGATGCAGCCGAGCGAAGTTCTCGTGCGGAAAGCGGCCGTGCCGGTCGTTGCGCGCGGCGTCGGCGGCCAGTTCGGGCGCGATGCGATCGAGCAGCGCGGCAACGCGCGCGTCGTTGGCCGGCAGGTGGCGCAGCGGCTGCGGCTGCAAAGGCGGCGGGGAAACGGCAAGGCTGGCAGGCATCGGGACGGATTCCATCGGTCAGGCGAAAGCGGAGATCGACCGGTTCGGCGTTGACGCGCGGCGGTCCCGCAGGCCCGCAGGGCTTCGCCCGTCCGGGCCTTGCCTGCCCGACGGGGCGCACTGCCGGCATCTCCGGCCCGCCCACCGGACACACCCGCGAGACAGGCATCCGGCAGCGATCCCGATCGATCGCGAGCCCACAGCGTAGGCGCGTGGCCAGGCCGATCAAACCATGCAAATCTGATATTCAATTCGGTATTGATTATTTCCGTTTCGCATGATCGCGGCAGTAATCTGCGCTCCAGTCCCGCCCGGCGCCGCAGTTGCACGGCGCATCGGGCGCACCGCATCCGTCCACCCGGCCCGCGCGCCGGGCCGTCCTTGCACCGGAGACCCAGATGAGCGTCGAATTCATCGGCATGATCCAGAGCCAGAAGCAGTCGGAGATCCACCCGCCGTCCGGCCCCGTGGTCGACCCCGACTACGTGCGCGACTTCGCCCGGGCGCACGAAACGGCCGGCTTCGACCGCCTCCTCGTGCCGCACCACTCGACCGGGCCGTCGGCGACGCTGACGATTTCGTACGCGGCCGCCGCGACCGAGCGGATCCACTTCATGCTCGCGCATCGCCCGGGCTTCACCACGCCGACGCTCGCCGCGCGCCAGATCGCGACGCTCGACCAGTTCAGCTGCGGCCGGCTCGCGGTGCACATCATCTCCGGCGGCTCCGATACCGAGCAGCAGGCCGACGGCGATTTCCTCGATCACGACGCCCGCTACGCGCGCACCGACGAATACGTCGGCATCCTGCGGCGGATCTGGACCGAGACGCGGCCGTTCGACCACGAAGGCGCGCATTACCGCTTCCGCCAGGGCTTCTCCGACGTGAAGCCGTATCAGCAGCCGCACGTGCCGATCTATTTCGGCGGCGCGTCGGAAGCCGCGCTCGCAGTTGCCGGCAAGCATGCGGACGTCTACGCGCTGTGGGGCGAATCGCTCGACCAGGTGCGCGACCTGACGACGCGCGTGCGCGCCGAAGCGGCGAAGCACGGCCGGCAGGTGCGCTTCTCGGTGTCGTTCCGCCCGATCCTCGCGGCAACCGAGGACGACGCATGGGCGCGCGCGCACCGGATCCTCGACGAAACGCGCCGGCTGCGCGACGCGGCCGGCCTCGGCGCGGGCACCCCGCTGCAGAGTGAAGGCGCGCGCCGCCTGCTCGCGGCCGCCGAGCGCGGCTCCCGCGTCGACAAGCGGCTGTGGACCGAGATCGCGAAGCTGACCGGCGCGCGCTCGAACTCGACCGCGCTCGTCGGCACGCCCGAGCAGGTCGCCGACGCGCTGCTCGACTACTACGACCTCGGCGTGACGACATTCCTGATCCGCGGCTTCGATCCGCTCGACGACGCGATCGACTACGGCCGCGAACTGATCCCGCGCGTGCGCGCCGCCGTCGCCGCACGCGACGCGGCCCGCCGCGCGGCTTGACCGGGAACGGAGACGATCACGCATGTCCACCGCCCTGCCCACGCCCGCGCGCACCGCGTCCGGCCTCACGCTCGCCGCGTCGCCGCGCCAGCATTTCTGGTTCGAGCCGAGCGCGCCGCGCGCGGACGTCGCCGCCGAGCGCCGTCATCGCCAGGCGCGCCTCGCGGCCGCGTTCCGCCTGTTCGCGCGCTTCGGCTTCGCGTCCGGCCTCGCCGGCCACATCACCGCGCGCGACCCTGAACTGCCCGATCACTTCTGGGTGAATCCGCTCGGCGTGCATTTCTCGCAGATCAAGGTGTCCGACCTGCTGCTCGTCAACGCACGCGGCGAAACCGCGATCGGCGAACGGCCGCTGAACAAGGCCGCATTCGCGATCCACGCGGCGATCCACGACGCGCATCCGCACGTCGTCGCGGCCGCGCACACGCATTCGACCTACGGCAAGGCGTGGTCGACGCTCGGCCGCCCACTCGATCCGCTGACGCAGGATGCCTGCGTGTTCTACGAGGATCACGCGCTATTCGACGATTTCACCGGGATGGTGGTCGACACGAGCGAAGGCGCACGGATCGCGCAGGCGCTCGCGCGGCCCGGCGGCGGCACGCACAAGGGCGTGATCCTGAAGAACCACGGCATCCTCACCGCCGGCCCGTCCGTCGAGGCGGCCGCGTGGTGGTACATCGCGCTCGACAACGCCGCACACACGCAACTGCTCGCCGAAGCGGCCGGCACGCCGCAGCCGATCGATCCCGCCACCGCGCGCCATACGCACGGGCAGATCGGCGGCCCCGAAGGCGCGCTGCATGCGTTCGACAGCCTGTATGCGCGCGTCGTCGCCGACGAACCCGACCTGCTCGATTGACCACTCGCTCGCATTGCCCGGCTTCCCGGCAACCTCGCGGCACCCTCACGGAGACCTGACGATGACCCGTCTCACCGCCCCCGCGCCCGCTGCGCACGACACCCGACGGCGCCGCCTGCTGCGCGCGGCGGGCGCCGCCGCGCTTGCGGCGCCCGCGCTCACGCTCGGCCGTCGTGCGTGGTCCGCCGCGCCGTTGAAGAAGCTGACCTTCGCGTGGAACCAGAGCGCGTTCTGCCTGACGCCGATCGTCGTCGCGCAGGAGCGCGGCCTGTTCGAGAAGAACGGGCTGAAGGTCGAGCTGATCAACTACAGCGGCTCGACCGACCAGTTGCTCGAATCGATCGCCACCGGCAAGGCCGACGCGGCGGTCGGCATGATCCACCGCTGGCTGAAGCCGCTCGAAGCGGGCTTCGACGTGAAGATCATCGGCAGCTCGCACGGCGGCTGCGTGCGGCTGCTCGGCGCGAAGGCGGCCGGCGTCACGACGCTGCAGGCGCTGAAGGGCAAGACCATCGGCGTCAGCGATCTCGCCGCGCCCGGCAAGCACTTCTTCTCGATCCTGCTCGCGAAGAACGGCATCGACCCCGAGCGCGACATCACGTGGCGGCAGTATCCCGCCGACCTGCTCGGCGTCGCGGCCGACAAGGGCGAGATCCAGGCGATCGCCGACGGCGATCCGAACCTGTACCTGCTCGAGAAGCGCAGCAAGGGCACCTATACGGAACTCGCGACGAACCTGTCCGGCGAATACGCGCGCAAGGTGTGCTGCGTGATCGGCGCGCGCGGCGAGCTGGTGCGCAACGACCGGCCGGCCGCCGCCGCGCTCGCGCGCGCGATCGTGCAGGCGACCGAGTTCACGCACGAGAATCCGAACGAGGCCGCGAAGGTGTTCGCGAAGTATTCGCCGAAGATCGATCCGGAAGACCTGCGCAAGCTGTATGCGACGCTCACGTACACGCACCACCCGACCAACGTCGACCTGCAGCAGGAAATCGCGTTCTACGCGGACGACTTCCGCCGCATCGGCGTGATCAAGAAAAGCACCGACCCGCAGCGCTTCGCGCAGCAGGTCTATGCGAACGTGCTGGGGTGACGCGATGTCGACGCTCGAACAGGTTTCCACGACGGCATCCGCCGTGACGGCGGCGGCGTCGATCGCGCCCGCGCCGCGCATCGCGTGCACTGCCTGCGACGCGGCGCAGGCCACCGCCGCCCGCCACTCACCGGTCTGGGCCACGGGGCTCGCGGCGGCCTGCGCGTGGGCCGCGCTCGGCGCGGTGACGCGGCTCTGGCCGAATCGCGTCGTCGGCTTCAGCGACTGGGCCTACACCGACACCTTCGGCACGGCCGCATGGAGCATCGCCGCCCTGCTGCTCGCGCTGGCGACGCTCGGCCCTCGCGTGCCCACGCTGCGCGCGCCGCTCGCGCGCCTGCGCCCGGCCGGCCCGTGGCTGGTCGCGCTGCCGCTCGGGCTCGCCGCCTGGGAAATCGCCACCGCGAAAACCGGCTGGCTGCCGACGCCGTTCTTCGCGCCGCCGCAGGCGCTGATCGAGGTCTACGTCGACGACTGGGCCCGCCTCGCCGGCAGCGCCGGCAACACGCTGAAACTGCTCGGCCTCGGTTTCGCATACGGCGTCGCGGTCGGTTTCGCGGTCGGCGTATCGATCGGCTGGTCACGCCGCATCGGCTACTGGGTGCACCCGGTGCTGCGCGTGCTCGGGCCCGTGCCGGCCACCGCGCTGCTGCCGCTCACGTTCTACTTCTTCCCGTCGAGCTACTCGGCCGCCGCGTTCCTGATCGCGCTGTCGACCGGCTTCCCGGTCGCGGTGCTGACCTGGTCCGGCGTCGCGAGCGTCGACAAGCAGTACTACGACGTCGCCCGCACGCTCGGCGCGAACGCGCGCTTCCTCGTGCTGCGCGTCGCGATTCCTGCCGCGCTGCCGCACGTGTTCGTCGGCATCTTCATGGGCCTGAGCGCGTCGTTCACGGTGCTCGTCGTCGCGGAGATGATGGGCGTCAAGTCCGGGCTCGGCTGGTACCTGAGCTGGGCGCAGGGCTGGGCGTCGTACGTGAACATGTATGCGGCGCTGCTCGTGATGGCGCTGCTGTTCTCCGGCCTGATCGCGCTGCTGTTCGCGGTGCGCGACCGCACGCTCGCATGGCAGAAAGGAACCGTCAAATGGTAAGCGCCGCCGTACTCGACTCCCCCGTTTCCGCGCCGCCGGAGGCGGCGACGCCGCGCGGCGCGCGCATCGACGTGCGCCGCGTGAGCCACGCGTTCGACGCGGCCGGCGGCGCGCTGCCGGTGCTCGACGACGTCACGCTGTCGGTCGCCGCCGGCGAGTTTGTCGCGCTGCTCGGCCCGAGCGGCTGCGGGAAATCGACGCTGCTGCGGCTCGTCGCGGGCCTCGACGCCGCGCGGCAAGGCACGATCGCGCAGGATGGCGAACCGATCGTGCGGCCCGACCCGTCGCGTATCGTCGTGTTCCAGGATCCGACGCTGTATCCGTGGCGCCGGGTGCGCGCGAACGTCGCGCTCGGTCTGGAAGCGCGCGGCGTGGCGCGCGTCGCGCAGCACCGCGTCGACGATGCGCTCGCGCGCGTCGGGCTGCAGGAGTTCGCGCACGCGTTCCCGCATCAGCTGTCCGGCGGGATGGCGCAGCGCGTCGCGCTCGCGCGCGCGCTCGTCAACGATCCGCGCGTGCTGATCCTCGACGAGCCGCTCGGCAAGCTCGATTCGCTGACCCGGCTGACGATGCAGGCCGAGCTGACCGCGCTGTGGCGGCGCGACCGCTTCTCCGCGCTGCTCGTCACGCACGACGTCGAGGAGGCGCTGTTCCTCGCGCAGCGCGTGATCGTGTTCGGCGCGCGGCCCGCGCGGATCGTCGCGGAGCTGCACGTCGACCTGCCCTATCCGCGCCATCGCGGCGACCCGCGTCTCGCCGCGTTGCGGCACGACGCGCTGCGTCACCTCGGGCTCGATGCGAGCTGGTAGATGCGCGGCATCGCAACGCCCCGGCGGCCCGGCCGATGAGCGCGCCGCCGTTCGCCGACTGGCCGCTCGCATTCCTGCAGGCGCTGTACCGCGCGCAAGTCGCGCTTGCGCAGCTGCTGCATTTCGTCAGTGTGACCGGCGATGCGGACGGCCAGGCCGCGTGGCCGTGGCCGCAGCGGATCGCGCTCGAGACGTTGCGGATCGACGCGGGGCTCACGCGCCACCTCGCGCTCGCGTTCGCGTTGACGGCGCTCGCGGCGGCGCTCGCGCTTGCCGCGCTGGGGGGGCGCAGGCGGCGCGTCGCATGGGCGGCTGCGGCGGTGCTCGCGGCGTGGTGCGCACCGTGGCCGCCCGCTGCGTTGTGGCTCGCGCCCGCCGTGCCGACGAGTTTCCAGCGCAGTCCCGCGCCGTTGTCGGTGACGAGCGTGACGCGCGGCGCGCAGTTGTACGGCCGCCATTGCGCGGCCTGCCACGGCGCCGACGGCCGCGGCGAAGGGCCGCTCGCCGCGTCGCTCGCGCACTGGCCGCCGACCTTCGCCGGCACGCTGCTCGCGCGGCGGCTCGACGGCGAGCTTTACTGGCGCGTGCGCCACGGCGTGCACGATGCGCCACGCACGGCGTCGATGCCCGGCTTCGACACGGCGTTCGACGCGCGTGACACATGGGCACTGCTCGATTACCTGAAAACGCTGGCTGCGGGCAGCGGCGCGCAAGCGGCCGGCGCGTGGCCCGCGCCCGTCGCGCTGCCGGCGCTCGACGTGCGCTGCGGCGCGCACGGTGCGACGCGCGCGCTCGAACGCTGGCGCGACGGCCAGCGCGTGCGCGTGGTCGCGCTCGCGCCGGGAACACCACCGCCCGTCGAAGACGCGCGCTGGCAAACCTTGCTCGTCACGCCGGATGCCGTTGCACCGCCGGCCGCCGCCGGGCGCGCGAGCTGCGTCGCCGCGACGGCGGGCGCATGGCAGGTGTTTGCGACGATCGCCGGCCTCGCGCCCGACGCGCTCGGCGGCACGCAATTCCTGGCCGACCGCGCCGGCTGGCTGCGCGCGCGGGCGCTGCCGGGCCAGGCCGGCTGGTCGGACGCCGACCTGCTGTGCCGCGCGGGAGATTCCGGCCCGGCAGCCGCCGGGGCCGCCGCGCCCGGCATCGCAAGCCCGACCGCCGGCCGCGATCCGCTGACCGCGCTGCTGCTGCGCTTCGACGCCGATCCGGTGCGCGACGTGCAGGCCGGCCTGCCGCATTGACCGCCGACCGCGCGATTTCGACGGCGCGCGAGTGTAAGCCCCTTCCCTGACCGACCAAACTTCACGATGAACCAGACCCGACGCCACTTCCTGACCCAGGCCGCCGCCTTCGCGACGCTGGCCACGGCCCCGCTCGCGCTGCGCGCGCAATCCGGCACGCGGCCGCTGCTGCGCGCCGGCGACCAGAAAGGCGGCCTGCGCGCACTGCTCGAAGCGGCCGGCGAGCTGGACGGCCTCGCCTACGACATCGCGTGGACCGAATTCCCGGCGGCCGCCCCGCTCGCCGAGGCGCTGAACGCGGGCGCGGTCGACTGCGGGCCGATCGGCGACGCGCCGGTGATCTTCGCGCTCGCGTCGGGCGCGCGGATCAAGGTGATCGGCGCGAACCGCTCGGACGCCTACGGCACCGCCGTGGTCGTGCGCCCCGACGCGCCGCTGAAGCGCGCCGCCGACCTGAAGGGCAAGCGCATCGGCACGACACGCGGCTCGATCGGCCATTTCGTCGCGCTGAAGGCGCTCGACGCGGCGGGCCTCGCGCCCGACGACGTGTCGTTCCGCTTCCTGCCGCCCGCCGATACGATGCTCGCGCTCGCGAGCGGCTCGATCGACGCGTGGGCGACCTGGGAGCCGTACACGGCACTCGCGGAGACGAGCGGCCGCGCGCGCGTGCTCGTCAGCGGCCGCGGGCTGTGGTCGGGGCTCAGCTACCTCGCGGCGACCGACGCCGCGATTGCCGCGAAGCGCGACGCGCTGCGCGATTTCCTGCAGCGCGTCGTGCGCGCGCAGGCGTGGTCGTACCAGCATGCCGACGCATTCTCGGCCGCGCTCGCGCGGATCATCGGCATCCCGCAGCCGGCCGCGAAGCTGCAGTTCGAACGGCGCCGCACCCGCTGGCAGCCGATCGACGCGGCGGCGATCGCCGAGCAGCAGCGCACCGCCGACTTCTACCTGAAGGCCGGGCTGCTGCGCCAGCCGCTCGACGTGCGCGCGACGTTCGATCGGGGTTTCCCGCTGCCGGCGTAACCGTCGGGTGAGAAAACCGATTTCTGTTCGATCTGGCACAATCGCGCTTTGACTTTCCCTGTCATTCGAAGCCCGCGCCATGCCAGCCATCAGCGAACTTTTCGTCTATCCGATCAAATCCTGCGGCGGCATCGCGCTGCAGCGCGCCCAGTTGCTCGACACCGGGCTGGCATACGACCGCCACTGGATGGTGACCGACGCCACCGGCGAGATGATCACGCAGCGCACGCAGCCGCGCCTCGCGCTCGTGCAGACCGCGTTCGACGGCGACGCGCTGGTGCTGAACGCGCCCGGCATGCCGGAAATTCGCACGCCGCTCGACGGCGCGGCGACGGCCGACACGCCGAAGATGGCGGCAACCGTCTGGCGCGACACCGTCGATGCGATCGATACGGGCGCGGCCACCGCCGCGTGGTTCACCCGCTACCTCGGCACGCCGGCGAAGCTCGCGCGCTTCGCGCCCGGCGCGCACCGCCCGTGCAACCGCAAATGGACCGGCGAGCTCGACGCATCGACCCGGTTCGCCGACGGCTACCCGCTGCTCGTGATCGGCCAGTCGTCGCTCGACGACCTGAACGCGCGGCTCGCCGCGAAGGGCGCGCCGGCGATTCCGATGAACCGCTTCCGTCCGAACGTCGTCGTGTCGGGGCTCGACGCGTACGAAGAGGATTACGTCGAACATCTCGACGCCGACGGCGACACGCCGGTGCGGCTGCGCCTCGTGAAGCTGTGCACGCGCTGCCCGGTGCCGAACATCGACCAGCGCACGGGCACGCCCGATCCCGCGTGGCCGCACGAGCCGACCGACACGATGCAGACCTACCGCGCGAATCCGGGCTTCGACGGCGCGCTGACGTTCGGCAACAACGCGATCGTCGTGCGCGGCGCGGGGCGTTTCCTCGAAATCGGGCAGGCGCTCGAAGCGGAAATCGGTTTCGGCGACTGATCGTCCCGCCATGCAGACTGCCGGACCTGCGTGCGCACGCTCCGGCGGATCACGCCTTTGTCCCGAATTGACATAGTCCGCGCACGGCAAGACCAAGGGAATTCGACACGGACGCTGCGCTCCCCCGAAGCCGCCGCCCGCTGGCCGTTCTCTTTTAGAGAAGCCCTCGTATCTCTATTTTTCATCCCATGCGCCCAATAAAATTCATATGATGCGCATGTTCTAACCCACCGGCATCGCGCCCCGTGCCAACGACCAAGGAGACGCCTTCGTGCTGGACGCCATCCTCATTACTCTCGGCATCGTCGTGGTCACGTGTTCGCTGTTCTACAAGTTCCTGCTGCTCCTGTACCAGGCCGACCAGCGCGCCGCCGAGCGCCGCCGGGAAAAGAGCCTGCGCGACGACAGGACCGGCCGGCTCTGATGGCGGCACGCCGTCGCAGCGCGTATCCGCCGCCCCAGTTTTCATTGTCCATTTCCGAGGAATGAACCATGCCACGCTCGCTTTCCACTCCACTGACCCAACGGCTCGGGATCGCCCTGCCGATCGTGCAAGGTCCGATGAACGGCGGCTCGACGCCCGAGATGGTCGTCGCAGTCTCCAACGCCGGCGGTCTTGGCTCGCTCGCCGCGGCCGGCCTCGGCCCTGACGCGATCCGCTCGCAGGTCCGGACAATCCGCGCCGGCACGTCGAAGCCGTTCGCGATCAACCTGTTCGTGCTCGACACGCCCGCGCCGAGCGACGACGAGGTCCGCGGCGCGCTCGAACGGCTGCAGCCGATCCGCGCCGAGCTCGGCCTCGCGCAGGGGCAGCCGCTCGAACGGTATTGCGAGGATTTCCGGCAGCAACTCGAGACGCTCATCGAACTGAAGGTGCCGGTGGCGAGCTTCACGTTCGGCCTGCTCGACGCGCCGTCCGTCCAGCGCCTGCACGATGCGGGCAGCCTCGTCATCGGCACCGCCACCAGCGTCGCCGAAGCCCGCGCGTGGGAAGCCAACGGCGCGGACATCATTTGCGCGCAGGGCGCCGAAGCCGGCGGGCATCGCGGCACCTTCCTCGGCCACCCCGACGCCAGCATGATCGGCACGCTCGCGCTCGTGCCGCAGATTGCCGACGCCGTGTCGCTGCCGGTGATTGCCGCGGGCGGCATCATGGACGGCCGCGGCATCGCCGCCGCGCTGACGCTCGGTGCGCAGGCCGCGCAGCTCGGCACGGCCTTCCTGACCTGCGCCGAATCGCCGATCCATCCGGCATGGAAGGCGCACATCCGCCAGTCGACCGACACGTCGACGTGCACGAGCCGCACCTTCACCGGGCGCCCGGCGCGCGGCATCGTCAACGACTACATCCGTCGCATGGTCGAGTTCGAGCAGCACGTGCCCGCATATCCGGTCCAGAACGCGCTGACGACCGAGATCCGCAAGGCGGCGGGCGCGGCGAACCGCACGGACTTCATCTCGATGTGGGCCGGACAGGCGGCGGGCCTGAGCCGCCGGCGCGACGACGGCATCCCGGCCGCGGCGCTGGTGCGCACGCTCGCGGACGAAACCGCGACGATCTTCGCCTGACCCCGGCTTTCGCACCGCAACGACGAACGACGCACGGCCCCTTCACGGAGCCGTGCGTCGTTCATTTCCCGCGTCTCCGATTACCGGAACACCACCGTCTTGTTGCCGTTCAGCAGGACCCGGCGTTCCGCGAACCACTTCACCGCCCGCGCCAGCACCACGCACTCCGCATCCCCGCCGATCGTCGCGAGCGCCTCCGGCGACATCGCGTGATCGATCCGCGCAACGTCCTGCTCGATGATCGGCCCCTCGTCGAGATCGCGCGTCACGAAGTGCGCGGTCGCCCCGATCAGCTTGACGCCGCGCGCGTGCGCCTGGCCATACGGCTGCGCGCCCTTGAAGCTCGGCAGGAACGAGTGATGGATGTTGATGATGCGCCCCTTCAGCGCCTCGCAAAACCCGGCCGACAGGATCTGCATGTAGCGCGCGAGCACCACCAGCTCGACGTCGTGCGCAGCGACGAGCGCGAGGATGCCCCGCTCCTGCGCCGCGCGCTCGTCGGCCGACGCGTGCGCCGGCAGCGGGAAATGATGGAACGGCAGGTTGTAGCCGTCGACGAGCCGCGCGAGGTCGCGGTGATTCGACACGACGCCGCACACCTCGACCGGCAGCGTGCCGCTCGCGTGGCGAAACAGCAGGTCGTTCAGGCAATGGCCGAGCTTCGACGCCATCAGCAGCACGCGGGGACGCTGCCGCGCGGCAAACAGTTGCCACTGCAGGTCCGCCCCGCGATCGAGCAGGCCGATGCCCGCATGCAGCGCCGTCTCGGTCGCGCCGCCGTCGTCCACCGCGAACACGATCCGCATGAACAGTCGTTCCGACGACGGATCGCTGTACTGCGCCGAATCCAGCACGTGGCCGCCCAGGTCCGCGAGCAGGCTCGACACGCGGTGAATCATCCCGCGCTGCACCGGGCAGGACGCGGCCAGCACGTATTCGACGCTCGTGGGCGCGACCGTCATCACCGCCTCGTTGGGCGAGCGGGCTTCGCTTTGTGTCAACACGACGTCTCCTCCTCGTCAGATCGTGGCATGCGCTTTGCCGCTGCGCGCCGCCGTGTTCAGGTGGTCCACCACGTCGCCGAGGCGGCGCATGCCCTCGGTGATGTCGGCGGCGTCTAGCGCGCAGAACGGTACGCGCAGGAACTGGTAGCCGGGATGCGCGTCGAAGAACGCACTCCCCGACGAGAGCACGAGCCCCGCCTCGCGCGCCGCCGCCTGCAGCGACTGCTCGTCGATGCGCGTGCCGAGCCGCAGCGACGCGAAGAAGCCACCCTCCGGGCGCACGAACAGCCGTCCGGGCAGATAGCGCTCGATCGCCTGCACGCAGGTGTCGAGCCGCGGCCCGTAAAGCTGCTTCAGGCAATCGAGCTGCGGCGCCAGCCGGCCGTCCTCGCACCACGCCGCGACGATGCCCTGCGCGAAGAAGCTCGGCGTGATGTAGTGCCGCTCGGCCACGCTCGCGACACGCGTCACGACATCCTCGGGCGCAACCAGAAACCCGGTGCGGACGCCCGGGCTGATCAGCTTCGTAAACGAGCTCAGGTGCAGCGTCAGGTCCGGCGCCATGCTGCGCAGCGACGGCAGCGGCGTGCCGCGATAGCGGAGAAAGCCGTAAGGTCCGTCCTCGACGAGCAGGAACCGGTGCTCGCGCGCCCAGCGGATCATCGCGCGCCGCGCGTCGACGCTCATGCATGCGCCGGTCGGGTTCTGGAAGTCGGGAATCAGATAGACGAGCTTCGGCCGATGGCGTTTCAGCTCGCGCTCGAATGCATCGAGGCGGATGCCGTCATCGCCGACGTCGATGCCGACGATCGTGACGCCGTGCTGCCGCAAGGTCGTGATCGCGCGGTCGTAGGTCGGGCGCTCGACGAACACGACGTCGCCCGGCCGCAGGTACGCGTCGCAGATGAAATTGAACAGTTCGAGCGAACCGTGGCCGACCAGCACGTTCGACATCGCGCTGCCGAACCACGACGCGATGAACTCGCGCAGCGGCGGATAGCCGAAAGCGGGCCCGTACTGCAGCATCCGGCCGGCGTCGCGCGCGAGCGCGCTCGCCGCCATCGCGCGCAGCGAATCGACCGGGAACGACCGCGGATCGGGAACGCCGCGCGACAGATCGATAGTTTTCATGAGGAATCCTGTATGCAAGCGGGTTAGTTGACAAGGCGAACCGTGCCGCGTGCACGCGGATCGGATGCGGCTTCCGGCATGTCGCCGTTGACCCGGATCACCTGGATGTCGCCGTTCGTGAAGCGCGGCTGCAGGTTATAGCCGCGCGCGACGAGCTCCTCGGCGAGCACGCCCTCGATCGGCGCGTAAGGCTCCCAGTACACGGTGTTGACGGGCAGCAGCTGGTGATGGACGCGCATCTTCGCGACGGCCTTCGCGAGCGGCATGTCGAACGCATGCACGTTGTTGATCACCTGGAAGATCGATCCGAAGATCCGCGACCCGCCCGGCGTGCCGATCACGATCGACACCCGGCCGTCCTTCGTCAGGATCGTGGGCGTCATCGACGACAGCATGCGCTTGCCCGGCGCGATCGCGTTCGCGTCGGCGCCCACCAGGCCGAACCGGTTGGTCGCGCCCGGTTTCGCGGAGAAGTCGTCCATGTCGTTGTTCAGCAGGAAGCCCGCGCCCTCGACCACGACGCCGCTGCCGAACTTCGAATTCAGCGTGTAGGTGTTGGACACCGCGTTGCCGAACTTGTCGATGATCGAGAAATGGGTCGTCTCCTCGCTCTCCTCCAGCCCGGGCTGCACCGCGTCCAGCAGCGTCGGCACCGCGAGGTCGACCGCGGCCGCGCGGCGGCGGATGTACGCGGGCTCCAGCAGCGCGTCGACCGGCATTGCCTGAAAGGCCGGATCGCCCAGGTATTCGGCGCGATCCGCGAACACCCGCTTCGACATTTCCGCGACGAGGTGGACGTACTGCGTCGAGTTGTGCTCGACGCCCGCGAATGCGGCGCTCAGCGCGTCCTTCATCTTCAGCAGCTGGAGCAGCCCGATCCCGCCCGAGCTGGGCGGCGGCGCGGTCACGACCTCGTAGCCGTTCCAGTGCGCGACGAGCGGCTTGCGCCAGATCGAGCGGTAGTGACGCAGGTCGTCCTTGGTGATCGGCACGTCGAGGTCGGACAACTGCCTGACCAGCAGTTCCGCCGTCGCGCCGAGGTAGAACTCGTCGGCGCCGAAACGTGCGATACGCTCGAACGTATCGCCGAGCTCCGGCTGGCGGAACACGCCGCCCTCCTCCATCGCGCCGAAGAACCGCGCGAAGTTCGTCTTGTCCTCGAAATCGGCCAGCATGACGTCGCGGCGCTCGATCAGTTGGCGATGCACGACGAAGCCCTGCTTCGCGTAACGGATCGCGGGCGCCACCAGCCGCTGCCACGACAAGGTTCCGAACCGGCGGTGCGCGTCCCACAGCCCGCGCACGGTGCCCGGCACGGCGACCGAGTGGCGGCCGACCACGCACATGCCCGGCACGACCTCGCCAGCTTCGTCCAGATACATATCGCGCCGCGCGTTTGCCGGCGCGCATTCGCGATAGTCGAGGAAGTACGGCGAGCCGTCGTAATGGATGTTCATGAAACCGCCGCCGCCGATGTTGCCCGCTTCCGGGTAGGTGACGGACAGCACGAACGCCGCCGCGACTGCGGCGTCGATCGCGTTGCCGCCTTCCGCCAGCACCGCCTCGGCCTCGTTCGCGCTGTATACGTCCGGCGCGGCCACGGCGCCGGCCTTCAGCGCCGGCTCAAGCCGCTCGCCGGCCTCCTGCCTCATTTTCCGCATGATCCGCTGCGATTCCTCGGCCGCCTCGCGTGCCCGGACATCCTGTTCGCGTTCGCACTGGATCGGTTTTTCGTTGGAGATCTTCATGGTCTGCCAGTTCTGGTGAAATGAATGAAACGGCGCGCGAGCCGGCCGGTGGGCCGCCCGCGCGCTCTGCCCGTCAACCGAGCGCGGCTTGGTGGTACGCGACCGCCTGCGGCTGCGGCGCGGCGGCGCCGAGGAACACGCCGGGCCGGTTCGGGTGGTAGGCGAAATGCATCGGATGCTCGCGACGCTCGACGGCGTCGAACACCGCCTGCGCGATCTCGGGCGCCTGCGCGAATCCGCCGGTGTTGTGCCCGCCCGTGATCACGCAGCGGCCGCCCTGCGCGCCCGGCAGGATCTCGAACACGCCGAGGCCCGACGAGGTCCACGGCCGCACGCAGTACTTGAAGCTGTCCTGAAGATTGCCCGCCTCCGTCGCCGCGCGGTACGACGCCGGGAAGTACTTGGCGGCCGTGTCGACAAGCCCCTGGTAGATCTGCTGGAGTTGCGCGAGATCGATGTTGCGCGGATCGACGCCGGTATGGCCGTATCCCGATCCGATCACGAGAATCGGCCGGCCGCGCTCGTCCGTCGCGACGGTGATGTTCGCGTCCTCGGTGATGTGCCCCTTGCGCGCCAGCTTCAGCGAATGGCGCAGATCCGGCTCGAGGTTCGGGATCCGCAGCCACGCGCCGAGCACACCGTGGATCTTGCCCTTCGTCTCGGTGCCGCTCAGCAGCGTGTCGCCGTACGCGCCGGTCGACAGCACGTAGTGGTCGGCTTCGAGCACGTCGCCATCGATCCGCACGCCGCACACCCGCTCGAGCGCATCCCGCTCCAGGCTCTGCGCCCCGCATTCCCAGGTGAACTCCGCGCCGCCCGCACGCAGGCGCTGCAGCAGCTCGCGGACGAACTTGTGCGCGTTGACCGTGAAGCCGACCACGTGGACACCGCCCGCGACATGACCGCCGCGCACGGCATCGGCGAGCGCCGGATGCTGCTGCGCGACCTGCTGCGGCGTCAGCACCTGCTGGGTGGCGCCGATGCGGTTCTGGCGCCGCACCGCGGCCGCGAACTGCGTCTTGTCCGAATAGAGCCGCAGGATGCCCTGACGCAACAGCGAGGCCGTGAACAGGTCCGGATCCTCGTCGATCCAGCACGTCCATTTCGGGTAGCTCGCGCGCGACAGCGCGAAGATGTCCTCGTTGTACTTGTCGGCCAGCCAGACCGGGATGCCCTCGAACTCCCTGACCCAGCGCAGCTCGTTGTCGGACAGCGTCTCCTTCCAGTGGACGTTCCAGCCGAGCTCCGTCACGCTGCGCCTGAACAGGTTGTTCATCGTCAGCGAGACCTGCCTGTCGTTGTAGTTGTCCATCTCCGACAGCGTGAACATCCGCGCGTCGTCGCCGCCGTGGCTGCATCCGTAGGCCGTCCACGAATGGGCCGCGCCGGGCTCCGGGCGCGCATCGACGAAATGCACCGCGTAGCCTTCCTGCTGCAGCCGGTACCCCGTCACGAGATTGACGAGCCCCGCGCCGACCAGCAGGACCTTCGTGCGCCCGACGACCGTGCCGGGCAGCAGCGCCGCTTCGTCGCGCTCGACGCGGCTGCGCAGCGCGTGCCGGACCCAGCGGGCCTCGAGCAGCTCGAATGCGTTGACGTAAGCATCGCCGAGCGACTTGCCGACCGCCTGCAAGGTCATGCTGTTGCCGGCCTCGATCTCGCCCGACGGCGCGTAGTCGAGCAGATCCTGCGCATTCGGATCGGGAATCACGACGCGCACGACGTAGACCGGCGACGCGCTCGCCGCCGCCCATTCGTCGATCGCCTTGCGGGAAACCGGATCGCTCGAGATCAGCGCGTCGACGCCGCCCTCGATGAGCGTGCGCGCGAGCATGTCCTGGCTCTTGTGCAGCAGGTCCGGGCGATAGACCACGTTGTCGGCGAGCAGTGCGTCCTGCAGCGGCTGGTCCAGCACATCTAGCAACAATATCTTCATGGTGGTGTCCGATGGAATGTCGGTAAGGGTCATGGATGCGCGTCGCGCATCCGGAACGCTCGCGCGGGCGTCAGCCGTGCGGGCTCATCGCCAGCAGCGCGAGCAGGTAGACATAGGCGATCGCCATGCCGAGCGCGCAGAAGCGCCAGTTCGACACGTAGCTGGTCTCGCGGCTCGACATCTGCAGGCTGGTGGCGGCGAGGATCGAGCAAATCGACACGGGCGACAGCAGGTTCGACATCACGAACATCGACGTCCACGCGAGGTACTGCACGTATGTCGGCCCGAGCACGGCCGCGTCCACCAGCGGGAAGAAGATGCCGAACAGGATCATCGGGTGCACGCCCAGCATCGTGATCGCGGGCAGCACGACGATCAGCAGCACGCCGACCGCATACGGATTGCCGAGCGGCGCACGCACGGCCTGCGGCAGGTACGCGGCGAGATCGACGTGCTGGATCGTGAAGATCAGCAGGCTCGACGCCGCGAGCAGCAGCAACTCGGGCGCGATCCCGTCGACGCTCTTCGGCACTTCCTTCGCCAGCACCGGCGCCGCCTTGGCGCCGGACAGCACCAGCAGCTCGAACGCGTAGCCGGACACCATCGCGAACGCGAACGACCAGGTCAGCTTGTTGGTCATCACGTAGCAGATCGCGCCGAACGACGCCACCATCACTGCCAGCACGAGCGGCTTGAGCTTGTCGACCGCGCGCGCCGTGCCGCGGCCGTCGTCGATTTCGAGACGCGGCGTCATCGCGCCCGCTACGACGAACAGCGCGAGCGGCATGCCGAGCAGCAGCACCGCGGCGGTATCCAGGTGCGGAATCGCCGCCGCGATCGACGCCGATGCCACCGTCGTCGGCAGGATGAACATCGATGCGCACAGCGAACGCATCGTGATCCGCGCGATGCCGAGCCGGTTCCTTACCTGCGGCCCGCAGACGGTGCCCATCATCGAGATCGCGCCCTGGCTCGTGAACAGCGTGAGCGCCATCGTCGCGAGCGCGACCCTCACCGAGTTCCGCGGGCGGGCGGGCGACGTGATCAGCCGGCTGCTGACGAGCGCGGCGAGTCCCGAGCGCGTCAGGCTGTGGCGGAACAGCGACACGCCGACGAGCAGCGCCATCACCGGCGAGAACCGGCCCATCGCCGCCAGCAACTGCGGCGCATCGACCGCATTGCCGAGCAGCGGCACGCAGATCGCGAAGATGCCCACCGCGTACCAGAGCGTCTGCTTCTTGCGGCTCTCCTTCGACAGGCACAGGATCGCGAGCGGAACGCAGACGATCACGCCGACGCTCGACGCCAGCTTGGGCAGCGCTGCCGAATACGCCGTTGCCGCCAGCAGCAGCATCGAGCTCAGCATCAGTGCGCTGGCTTTCTGCCATCCGTTCAACATGACGTTCTCCTTATCGTTCTAGATGGACTGAAGAAATTCGTTGAGCAGGTTCGGCTCGGTCACCATCGGATCGTGCCGCGCGTCCAGCTCGCGCCAGATCCAGCCCGGTTGCGCGCGGATGTCCTTCTTGAGCTTCGCCAGCGGCGCGAACGAATGGGCGACGCAGTCGACATAGATGCGCGGCACGCCGTTGCCGATCGGGTTCTTCAGG
The DNA here is from genome assembly GCF_004343775.1 of Burkholderia sp. SRS-46. Classification (GTDB taxonomy): domain Bacteria; phylum Pseudomonadota; class Gammaproteobacteria; order Burkholderiales; family Burkholderiaceae; genus Burkholderia. Next base: position 173,628 of record NZ_PTXL01000002.1, read on the forward strand.
TAGAACTTCTCCTGGTAAGGACCGACCGGATGCGGCGTCAACAACGACCCGACCCACGCCTTGTCCTCCTCCGTGACGATGTCGTAGGTGCTGAGCGGAGGCGGCGGAATCGCGATGCCGTTGCCTTCGCGCGCCACCTGCTCGAGCCGCTTGCGGGTAATCTCCGCCGGCTGCGCGTCGAACGCGGAAACGCCGTTCGGGACGACGAGCGCATCGAGATAGACGAGCGTCCGGAGCGCATGCGGAATCCGGTCGGCCACGCCGCTGATGATGAGCCCCGAGAAGCCGCTGCCGACGAGAATCACGTCGTTCAGGCCTTCGTACTGGATGTGGTTGACGATGCTCGTGATATGGGTGGTGAGCGTGATGTCCTTCGACAGCAGATGCTTGGCTTCACCCACGCCCGGACAAGTCGGCGTGGACACGTAATGCCCGGCCGCGCGCAGCTTCTCCGCGACCTTCTTCCAGCACCAGCCGCCGTACCACGCGCCGTGCACGAGCACGAACGTCTTGGCCTTCGACGGCGATTGCACCGGCGCCTTGGCCGGCGTGTCCTGCGCGTTGACCTGCCGGGCCGCGAACGCGCCCAGCGCGAGGCCGAGCGCCCCATTGTTGAAGTTGCGACGATTCATGGTTGCGGTCTCCTGTTATACGGCTTCGGCGTCGAGTTCCTGCTCGGCTTCACAACGCGCCGCGATGTCGTTCACCATCGCGATGCAGGCTCGGCCCGCGTCCTGCAAACCGCGCGAATTCGAGAACGGGCGCGGCAACACGTACGTATAGAAATGCGCCCCCTCCACCACGTAGCCGAGTGCCCACAGATTCGGAATCACGTCGCCGGCGCGATTGATCACGTTGACGCCCTGCGTGATCTCGATACCGCTCGGCTTGAAGTCGCCATTGCGAAACGGCGTGATGACGCCGGACGCGAGCATGTTCCGGACCAGCGGCGCCGGACTTTCCTCGGGTTCGAACAGGTCGACCTTTGCGCGGATCAGCACGTCGAACGCCTCCTGCACCGGCTTGCCGAAGCGGTCGGTCGACAGCGTGAAGCAATGGTGCCGCTCGTCGTAGCCGAGCTCCGGCTTGGGACCGAAGAAAGACAGCACGCCCGCCTCGATCAGCGCGAGCATTTCCATGTTCCGCTCCTTGGGCGGCCCGCTCGCGATGCGGTTGCTGATCGAGCACCAGTACGACAGGAAGCGACGGTGCGATTCCGGCGTCAGCCTGCAGTAGTCGACCGCGTGCCGGATGTTGTCGCGGATGTCGCGCAGGATATCCGCCGCCGCCTTGCGCGGGTTGTCGACGTTGCCGGCGAAGCAGTCCGCGATGTCCTCCATCAGGTGGCCGCGGACGTACGTCCGGTACGCTTCCTGGTCGACGAACTCGAGATGCGCGGCGGGCACCATCAGCAGATCGATCGCTGCGTCGACCTCCGGCTCGACCTGGTAGGTCGCCGGATCGGCCCATACGCCCGACGCCGAACTCGAGTACACGTAGGCCATTTCCTTCTTCAGCGTCGGCCACAGGTCGCGATCGAAATCGAGCTGCTCGTTGCCGCGTTCGAGCCGGTTCTTCGCGCGGCATGCGTCGACGAAATCGCGCGTGAAGAACTTCGCCTTGTACTGCCCGTAGGTGCCTTTCTGGTTCACGGCCCGGCCGCCCGCCGGCAGGCCCTGGCGCGAGAACACGGTGATCTTCGGCTCGCGCCCGCAGCGGATGTAGCGATAGCGGTCGACCGACACCTTCTCGAACCGGCCGCCGAGCCCGATGGTCAATGCCGAAATCGCGTCCGTCGCCGTCAGGCCCGTGCCGCAGATCGCCACGCGCGCCTGCGAACTGATCGAATTGATCGAATTGATCGGATAAGGCGACTTGAAGTAAGCCAGGTGGCTGTTGCCCGCCTTGCCATGCGCCGCCCAGTCCTCGAACTTCCGGTCGAACGCGTCCGTGCCGCCGAGGCTGTGGCCCATTGTCAGGAATACGTAGTTCGCGTCGATCTTGAAGCCGCCGTCCAGGTGCACCTCGATCCGGTGCGAATCGACCGGCACGATGTCCACCACGTTGCGACGGTGATTGATCACGTTCACGTAATCCGGCAGGCTGTCGATCAGCTCGTCGTATACCCACGTCAGGTATTCGCCCAGCACCGCGCGCGGCAGGTAGGTATTCTCGTCCACCGGTTCGCCCTCGTCCGACACGATGTAGCGGCCGTCCAGCTTCTTGTAGCCGCGTTCGAGCGCCCATTCGAGGAAGGACGGCCCGGGCAGCACCGGGCCGGAATCCGTGACCGAATCGTCGCAATACATCGTGATCTGCGCGGCGATGGTGTTCACCAGTAAATGCTCGGGCTGGCTCCATTCGTGAATTCCCTGACCCGGCGTGGACGGGTCGATCAGATGCAGATCGATACCGACATCCAGATCGCGTTCCGAAAGCACGGCGTGCAATCGTTCAAGAAGCGTCAATCCACGCTGACCCATGCCGACAATGGCGATGTTAATTCTATTCATATTGATTCCCCAATTATTTAATCACCCACATCACAATCGGATTCAATAATCGAAGGACAAAATCACCCCCTGGCGCCGGCTTGCCGACGACGCCTCTCCTGCATTGCCCGACGGCCTTCCGGCCGTGCCATAGCCACGGGGATCAAGTGTCTTCAATTACCGCGCGACCGGCATCGAATCAGGCTAAGCCGCCTCGACATCAATCACCTGGCAAATTCTATTAACACTCGATCAGACGGGATAATTTATATTTTTGATATCCCATTCTTTTTTTAAGAAACAGTTGCCCGCAGATTTAAGAGGAATGAAACTATCAATATAAAGAGAACTACTCTTTATTCGGCGAATTTCAAATCGATCAACGAATGACGCGGGCTGATTGCGGGGACGGACGGAATGGATCTGAGGGCATTGCAGATTTTCAAGGCGGTGGTCGACGAGGGGGGCGTGGCGCGCGCCGCCGAACGCCTGCACTGTGTGCAGTCGAACGTGTCGACGCGCATCAGGCAACTGGAGGACATGCTCGGCACGCGCCTGTTCGAACGTGCCGGCAAGCGTCTGACGGTGACGCCCCGCGGTGTCGTGCTGCATGGCTATGCGGTCCGCCTGCTGGAGCTTGCCGACGAGGCTCGGCAGGTGATGAAGGGAAGCGGCACGCTATGCACGGAGTTGCGCATCGGCGCGATCGTGACGACCGCCACGCTCCAGCTGCCGCGCGCGTTGACGGAATTTCACCGCAACCACCCCGCGGTGCAGCTGCGCGTCAATGTCGCGACGTCCGACAGCATCGTGCGCGACGTGCTCGGGCAGGAACTCGACGTCGGCTTCGTCGCCGGTCAGTCTCTCCATGACGAACTCCGGCAGATCGAACTCGACGCGGAGGAACTCGTGCTGCTGACCGATCGCGACCATCCATCGATTCGTTCTGCGAAGGACCTGGCGAATACGAAGATCATCGGCTTTCGCGAAGGATGCGCATATCGCAGCCGGCTGCAGCGCTGGATGGCGGAAGCCGGCGTGCCGCTGCCGCGCACGCTGGAGTTCGACACGTCCGAGGCAATTGTCGGCTGTGTCGCGGCGGGGCTCGGCGCGGCGATCATGCCGGTCGCGGTCGTCGGGAATCTCGGCTTCACGGACCAGGTCCAGTGCCACCCCCTGCCGGAAAGATACGCGTTCACCAGGACGATGATGATCTGGCGTACCGACAGCCGGCATCATGCCGATCACCACGCGCTGGCGGAAAGCTTCCTCGCCCGCCCCGTCCCGACGACCTTCCTCGCCCGGACCGAGTCACACGTCGACGCCTGAGACACCGGCAACGCCCGGGCGACCCACCCGCCCGGCGCGCGCTACGACGCCCGGAGCCCGTGCCCCTTGAGGCTGCGGATGAAGGCGTCCCGCGCGCTGTGCTGGGCGATGTCCTTGCGCCAGACGAAACGCACCTGATTTCTCGCGACATCCGGCACGACGGCATGGCACTTGATGACGTTCGTCAGGTCCCGCCGCTCGATCAGCGACCGCGGCATCAGCGATACGCCCATGCCCGCGCCGACGCATGCGATGATGACCTCGAGCGCGCCGAATTCCAGCACGATCCGCGGCTTGAGCCCCGCGCTCTCCAGCCAGCTCTCGAAGCGCGCGCGATGCGAACCGTCCGAACGAAACGCGAGGAAGCTGCAGTCACGGAGATCCTCGGCCGACGTGACGGCCGGGTGACTGTGATCGGTGATCAGCAGCAGTTCTTCATCGAACGCCACCTCCTCGGCCAGTTCGTCGGACACGACCGGCGCAGGCACGAGCGCGATGTCGAGGCGATAGCCGATCACGCCATGCATGATCTGTTCGATCGAGCCGGTTTCGATCGCCATGTCGACCTTCGGATAGCGTTGATGGAAATCGGCCAGCATGCGCGGCAGGCGCGCGGCGGTGGTCGCCTCGGTCGCGCCGATCCGAAGCTTGCCGACGGGCTCGCCGCCGCCCCTGACGATCGAGCGTGCCTCGTCCGCCAGTTGCAACATCCGCTCCGCGTAGCCGAGCAGTTGCGACCCTTCGTTCGTGATGACGAGGCGTCCATTGACGCGGTAGAAGAGCGGGATGCCCAACCGCGTCTCGAGCTGCCGCAACCGCGTCGAGACATTGGATTGCACACAGTTCAGCACGGTAGCCGCGCGAGCGATTCCCCCCTCTTCTGCAACGGCCTTGAATATCTTCAATGCCTGCAAATCCATTCTTGTCCCTTGTTTTTTGCTTGCCGAACAGGCGCAAACGCGCCGGCCGGGCGCGCGGGCATCCGCACGCCACCATCGCGCCATCGGTTCGGAAGGCCGACTGGCTGTCGGGAAAAAGGGCCGCGGCGGACGCAGGCGGCAGCCCGCATCGTCGACCGCAGCACAATCGAATCGGACGGCCGCTCAGGCGCCGTCAGCCGATGCCGGTCGGTAAGGACGCGTGCGCCGCATGCCCTCGCGGTACGGCCGCCCGCTTGCCGACGCGACGGTCGGCTCGGTTGAAAGGTCTCTCATCATTATTCTCGATGTCGAAATGATTATTTGTCGACATGATAACGAATTGCGCAACCAATGAGTTTATTTTTGTAAGAAATAAGAAATGTAAACGTCAGCACCATGACTTGCCTCAAGGACATGGGGAAAAAGCGTGGCCGGAAACGTTGCAATGGCTCTGGCGCCGACGTCGATTCGACGTTCGAGAATATCTGAATCGATTTGATTTTAAATACAACCGCAGCAATTGTTTCGATTCCGTATAAATCAACGAAGAACCAGCACGCCGGCAGCAACACGAAGCCGCCGGATCGCACTGCAGGGTGAGTTATCGAAGCAGATTCCTATCCACCCGCACGCACTGCCGGCAGCCTCACCGTGACGATCAGCCCTCCGCCCGCCGCATCGCCCAGCGTCACCCTGCCCTGATGCACACGCGCGATCTCGCGCACGATCGACAGCCCGAGCCCCGTGCCTTCGACGGTCTGCGTCTTGCTGCCGCGATGGAAGCGCTCGAACACCGCGTCGCGCTCGTGTTCCGGAATCCCCGGCCCGTTGTCGATCACGTCGAGCCGCGCGTGCTCGCCGTCACGCGATACGCGCACCGTGATCACCGCGCGGTCGCCCGAATAGCGGATCGCGTTGTCGATCAGGTTGCCGATCATCTCGCCGAGCAGGTCGGGCCGGCCGGGCACGTCGACGTCCGCCTCGTGCTCGAAGCCCAGATCGATGCCGCGCGCGCGTGCGACCGGCGACCAGTCGAGCGTCACGCTGCGCGCGAGCCGATGCAGCGCGACCGGCTCGTGCGTGACGGCCTGCCCGCTGTCCGTGTCGAGCCGCGACAGCGCGAGCAATTGCTGGACGATCTTCGCGGCCTGCCGCACCGCGCCGTTCACGCGCCCCAGATGCACGTTCACGCGCGGCTGCTCGTCGGGCCGCAGCGCGAGCTCGACGCCCGCCTGCACCGCGGCCAGCGGCGTCTTCAGCTGGTGCGCGGCGTCCGCGAAGAAGCGCCGCCGCGCGACCTGCATCCGCTGCGTGCGGCCGATGTACTGGTTGATCGAATCGACGAGCGGCGCGAGTTCGCTCGGCATGGCGCCCGTATCGAGCGGCGTCGGATCGTCCTCGGTGCGCGCGGCGACCCGGGCCGACAGCCGGTTAAGCGGCCGCAGCCCGCGCCCGACGCCGAGCCACACGATACCGAGCGCGAGCACGACGAGCAGCCCCTCCTGCAGCAGCGAGCCCATCAGGATCTCGCGCGCGAGCGCCTGGCGCGCCTCGATCGTCTCGCCGACCATCACCCACACGACGCGCGACTGCGCGCTCGGCACGTCGTGCACCGGCAGCCGCAGCGCGGCCATCCGCAGGCGTTCGCCGCGATAGACGGCGTCGTAGTAGCGCGTCGCGAACAGCGCGCCGTCGCCGGCGCCGTGCCCGTTCGGCAGCGGCAGGTCCGGGTAGCCGGTGACCGCGCGGCCGCTGTCCTCGCGGATCAGGTAGTAGATCTTGCCGCCGTCGCTCGATTCGAACATCTCGAGCGCGAGATACGGCAGGTCGACCTCGACCTCGCCCTGGTTGAGCCGCACGCCTTCGCGGATCGACTTCAGCGACGACGACAGCGTGCGGTCGAACGCGACGTGCGCGGCGTTCATCGCGCGCTGGTAGGTCAGCCACGAATCGAGCGCGAGCAGGCCGAGCAGCGGCAGCAGCAACCACAGCGCGACCTGCATCCGCAGGTTCGGGCGCATCATGCGGCTTTCGCTTCGAGCAGGTAGCCGAGCCCGCGCAGCGTGACGATCGCGACCGCGCTGTGCTCGAGCTTCTTGCGCAGCCGGTACACGTAGATCTCGATCGCATCGGCGTTGACCGATTCATCGAGCCCGAAGATCTTCTCCGACAGCGTGTCCTTGTTGATCGCGCGGCCGTTGCGCAGGATCAGCACCTCGAGCACCGAGCGCTCGCGCGGCGTGAGCGACAGCGGCTCGCCCGCGAGGCGGAAGCTGCGATCGACGCTGTCGTACGCGAGCGGGCCGCACTCGACGCGCGAATGCTCGTGCCCGAGGCTGCGGCGGATCAGCGCGCGGGCGCGCGCCTCCAGCTCGGTCAGCTCGAACGGCTTCGCGAGATAGTCGTCGGCGCCGAGATCGAGCCCCTTCACGCGGTCCTCGACCGACCCGTGCGCGGTGAGGATCAGCACCGGCACCGGGTTGCGCCGCGCGCGCAGCCGCCGCAGCACCTCGAGCCCGTCGAGCTTCGGCAGCCCGAGGTCGAGGATCACCAGCGCGTAGTCCTGCGTGCGCAGCACGTGGTCCGCCGCCTCCCCGTCCGCCATGTGATCGACCGCGAAGCGCGCGGCGCTCAGCGCATCGCCGAGCGATTGCGCGAGGATCGGGTTGTCTTCGACGAGCAGCACACGCATGGGGAAATCCGGTCAGGTAGGCAGGTAAGCGTCAAGGCCGCTACATTACACGATCCTTTCCGCGCTGACGCCCCGCGAAAACACCTGTTCCACGGTGCGCGCCGGCCGCCCGCCTCCAGTGCGCACGCGTTCGCCGCCCTGCTGCGGTGCATCACACGCAACGGCCGGCGCGCGTCACTCCGCCGAGCGCCGGCTCCCCGTCGTGAAGCCGCCGGCCTCGGTGCGCCGTTCGCGCAGGCCATGGACCACGGCCAGGAACGCGACGCTCGCGCACAGGGTCACGGCGGCCAGCGGGCGCGCGGTGCCGTCCGACAGCCACCCGAGCACGCCGCCGCACACGGCGGTGATCGCCATCTGGATGAAGAAGAACAGCCCGGAAGCCGTGCCGGCGATCTGCGTGTAGGGCTGCATCACCGCGAACTGGCACGCGGGAATCGCGATCCCGACGGCGATCATCACGAAGAACATCGGCACGACGATGGCCGCCGCGTGCGTGGGCGCGACGGCGTCAGCGCCGCACAGCGCGACGGCCCCGGCCAGGTTGACGAAGGCCGCCGACGCGATCACGACATCGGTGTTCCACCGGCCGCTGGTCCGCCGGAACACGCTCGACCCGATCAGATAGCCGAGCACGGTCAGGCCGAAGATCGCCGCATAGGCCAGGCCGGACACGCCCAGCTGCCGCTGGAACAGCGCCGACGATTCCGCGATGAACGGGAAGTACGTGCAGTAGACGAAGCTGATCGCGAGCGAATAACGCAGGAAACGGCGCTCGCGCAACAGCCGCGCGTACGTCCGCAACAGGCCCGCGCCCGGCGCCGGCCGCGCGTCGCTGGGGCGCGTCTCGGGCAGGTAGCGCAGCACCATCGCCGCAGCGATCACCCCGCCGGCCACGAGCCAGCCGAACACGCCGCGCCACCCGAGCCATGCGGCGATCGCGCTGCCGGCGAGCGGCGCGATCACCGGCGACAGCGCCATGCCCGCGGAGATACGGCTGAGCATCGTCGCCTGCAGCGCGGTTGGAAAGCGCTCGCGCACGATCACGCGCCCGATCACCGTGCCGCTGCAGCCGCCCAGCGCCTGGAAGATGCGCGCGCAGACGATCGCCGGGACGCTCGTCGCGAGCGCGCATGCCACGCTCGCCACCACGTAGACGCACAGGCCGCCGAGCAGGACCGGGCGCCGGCCGTAGCGGTCGGACAACGGCCCCGCCACCAGCATCGACAGCGCATAGCCGACCATGTACAGCGTCAGCGTGAGCTGGAGCTGCGCGTCGGTGCCGTGCAGCGCGTCCGCCATCGCCGGCAGCGACGGCAGGTAGGCATCGATCGTGACGCGCGGCAGGCAAACGACCAGCATCAACAGCAACAACCAGCCCCACTGGGGCAACGAGCGGTCTTTCATGCTGCTCGTCCCTCGCCGGCAGGTTCGAACGGCCGCGTAGGCGGAATGCCCGGGCGGTCTCCCCCGTGCACGACAGCGACCGTCAACGCTCGATGTTCCATGTGATGTCCCCCTTTCCTTCGGATGCAATGAATGCCGATGGCGGAAATCTAGGGCCAAAGTGATATAAGCTGAAGGCCCATTAAATCTTTCATTGACTGGACCACTATGACGCGAGGCAAAGCCGCGATTCCGCTCGATCTGCCTTGCCCTCCGGGGCTCGCGACCGGAAGCCCGCAATCGAAGCAGGACTGCATCGCCGACGCGATTCGCGACGCGATCCTGAAACGCCTGCTCCCCGGCGACGGCGCGCTGCCGTCCAGCCGCACGCTGGCCGCCCGCTGGGGCGTCGCGCGCGGCACCGTCGAGGCGGCCTACGACCGGCTGGGCGCCGAGGGGTACATCGCGCGCACGCGCGGCTCGGGGTCGCGGGTGTGCGCGGTGGTCCCGGACAGCTATCTGCGCGCGTCCGCGCAGTCGCGGGAGAACGGCGCCGCGCGCCCCGGCGCGGAGCCGCCGCCGGAGCCGGCCGGGGAAACGGACGCGGCGGCGGCCCCGGAACACGCAGTGCGCCCGGGCGTCCCGTTCGTCGCGCGGCTCGCCGATCCCGGCCTGCTGCCGATGCAGCAATGGAAGAAGGCGCTCGGCACGAGCCTGCTTGCCGCGACCGCGAGCGACCTCTGTTCGACGCCGACGCAAGGCGTCGCGGGCCTGCGCGACGAGATTGCCGGATACCTGCGCGAATACCGCGGGATCCCGTGCGGCGCCGACGACATCTTCATCACGACCGGCATCCGCCATTCGATCGATCTCGTCGCGCGCACCGTGCTCTCCCCGGGCTGCGCGGTGCTGATGGAAGACCCCGGCTACGCGTCGGCGGCGCACATCTTCGCGATGACGGGCGCGCGCGTGATCGACGTGCCGGTCGACCAGGAAGGCATCGAGACGGCCGCGCTGGACCGGCACCCCGATGCGCGCGCCGCCTACGTGACGCCCGCGCACCAGGCGCCGCTCGGGGTCACGATGTCGGTGTCGCGCCGGCTCGAACTGCTCGACTGGGCGCAGCGCCGGCGCGCGTGGATCATCGAGGACGACTACGACGGCGAGTTCGGCTATCAGGCCGCGCCGCTGCCCGCGCTGAAGTCGCTCGACACCTGCGATCGGGTGATCTATTGCGGCTCGTTCAACAAGACGCTGTTCTCCGGGCTGCGCATCGGCTTCATGGTCGTGCCGGCGGCGCTGCGGCCGGCGCTCGCGGCCGTGTGGCGCGTGACCGGGCGCAGCGTCGGCGTCGCGCCGCAGCTCGCGCTGGCCCGCTTCATCGGGCGCGGCGATTTCGCGAAGCACCTGCGCGCGAGCCGGCACGCATACCGCCAGCGGCGCGACATCGTCCTGGAGCAGCTCGAGAAGCACGCCAACGGGCGATACACGGTGTCGGGCGAGCATGCCGGCTTTCATTTCGTGCTGTGGCTGCCGCCCGGCATGGACGACGCGTCGTACGTCGCGAACGCGCACGCGGCCGGCGTGGCGCTGCAGCCGATCCGCGGCTTTTGCCGCAGCGCCGAGCGCGACGCGGGCGTGATCGTCGGGTATTCGGCGCTGACGGCCGCGCACGCGAAGCATGGCGGGCGGATCCTCGGCACGCTGCTGTCGACTCCGGGAAATCCATGACACAAACCTGTCGATTGCACACAAAAATGAAAGCAGGCTGAAAGTGCCCCCCACTTACCATCCGCCTCACTCGAACAACACCGACGCGTAATTGGAGGAAGACACATGCCGTTCGCACCGAAGCACCTCGCCACCGCCCTCACGCTCATCGCGGGCGCCGCCGCCGGCACCGCCTGGGCGCAGGTTCCGGCCGGCTATCCGGGCAGCTACCAGGGCGTGGTCGACGCCGCGAAGAAGGAAGGCAAGCTGATCGTCTACTCGACGACCGACACCGGCCTCGTGCGGCCGTTGATCAAGGACTTCGAGAGCCTGTACGGCGTCAAGGTCGAATACAACGACATGAACAGCACCGAGCTGTACAACCGCTACATCAGCGAGAACGCGGCGGACAGCACCAGCGCCGACGTGCTGTGGAGCTCGGCGATGGACCTGCAGGTGAAGCTCGTCAACGACGGCCTGATGGCGTCGTACGATTCGCCCGAAAGCACCCACGTGCCGCAGTGGGCGCAATACCAGAAGCAGGCGTACGGCACGACCTACGAGCCGCTCGCGATCGTCTACAACAAGCGGCTGATTCCGGACAGCGAAGTGCCGAAGACCCGCACCGACCTGATCAAGCTGCTCACCGCGCAATCGGACAAGTTCAAGGGCAAGGTCACGACCTACGACATCGAGAAGTCGGGCGTCGGCTTCAACTACCTGACGCAGGACGCGCACGTGAACGAGAAGGTCACGTGGGAGCTCGTGAAGGCGATCGGCGCGACCGGGCCGAAGCTGCAGTCGAGCACCGGCGCGATGATGGAGCGGATCTCGTCGGGCGAGAACCTGATCGGCTACAACATCATCGGCTCGTATGCGTATGCCAAGGCGAAAAAGGACAAGTCGATCGGCTACGTGTTCCCGAAGGACTACACGCAGGTCGTGAGCCGCCTCGCGACGATCTCGAAGAAGGCGAAGAGCCCGAACGCCGCGAAGCTGTGGGTCGACTACCTGCTGTCGCAGCGCGGCCAGACGCTGATCGCGAACCAGGCGAACCTGTACGCCATCCGCGGGGACGTGAACGGCGAAACCTCGGCCGCGAGCCTCTCGAAGGAGCTCGGCGATTCGCTGAAGCCGATCCAGATCGGCACCGGCCTGCTGGTCTACCTCGACCAGTCGAAGCGTCTCGCGTTCCTCAAGCAGTGGCAGCAGTCGATCAAGCGCTGATCGCCGGCTAGCCCATCGCCAGGCATCGCCCGCGCCGCGGGCGATGCGCCTCCCCCTTTTCGACGACTTCCTTTAGGCGGCCCGCGGGCCGCAGGGGCGAACTCATGCTTTCAACCAGCACGCGCGGCGCGCCGACGGCCGCCGCGCAACCCTCCGGCGGCGGCGCGGTTCCCGCGCTGCCCGCCAGCCCGCTGCAGCCGCTCGCCGGCATGCTGCGCTGGATCGTGATCGCGGTGCTCACGGTCGCGGTCGCGCTGCCGCTCGGCTTCATCCTGTTCCAGAGCCTGCTGTCCGCGCCGTTCTTCGACGCGAACCGCACGCTCGGCATCGACGGCTTCCGCTTCATCTTCAGCGATCCCGACTTCTGGTCGGCCGTGAAGAACTCGTTCATCATCGCCGGCGGGATGCTGTTCATCTCGATCCCGCTCGGCGGCATCCTCGCGTTCCTGATGGTGCGCACCGACCTGCCCGGCCGGCGCTGGCTCGAGCCGCTGCTGCTCACGCCGGTGTTCGTGTCGCCGATGGTGCTCGCGTTCGGCTACGTCGTCGCGGCCGGCCCGGTCGGCTTCTACTCGGTGTGGTTCAAGGAACTGTTCGGGGTGCAAAACGTGCCTTGGAACGTGTATTCGATCTTCGCGATCACGCTGATCGTCGGCCTCACGCACGTGCCGCACGTGTACCTGTATTCGTCGGCCGCGCTGCGCAACCTCGGCTCCGACGTCGAGGAAGCGGCGCGCGTGGCGGGCGCGCGGCCGTTCCGCGTCGCGCTCGACGTCAGCCTGCCGATGACGATGCCCGCGCTGCTGTTCGCCGGCGTGCTGGTGTTCTTCCTCGGCTTCGAGGTGTTCGGGCTGCCGCTCGTGCTCGGCGATCCGGAAGGCCACCTCGTGCTCGCGACCTACCTGTACAAGCTGACCAACAAGCTCGGCGTGCCGTCGTATCACCTGATGGCCGCGGTCGCCGTGTGCATCGTCGCGATCACGTTCCCGCTCGTGCTGCTGCAGCGCCGCCTGCTGAAGACGGCGAGCCGCTTCGTGACGGTGAAGGGCAAGGCCGGCCGCACGACGGTGCTGCCGCTCGGCGCGTGGCGCTGGGTCGCGCTCGCGATCGTCGTGCTGTGGCTCGCGCTGACCGTGGTCGTGCCGATCTCCGGCATCGTGCTGCGCGCGTTCGTGACCAACTGGGGCGAAGGCGTCGCGCTCGGCGAAGTGCTGACGCTGGCGAACTTCACCGAGCTGTTCGAGCAGGACAACCTGGTGCGCGCGATCGTCAACACGCTCGGGATCGGCGTGATCGGCGGCGCGGTCGCGGTCGGCTTCTACTCGCTCGTCGCGTTCGCCGGCCACCGCCGCCACGACTGGGCGACCAGGCTGCTCGACTACCTCGTGCTGCTGCCGCGCGCGGTGCCGGGCCTGCTCGCCGGTCTCGCATTCCTGTGGATCTTCCTGTTCGTGCCGGGCCTGCGCGAGATCAAGAACTCGATGTGGAGCATCTGGATCGCGTACACCGTCGTGTGGCTCGCATACGGGATGCGCCTGATCCAGAGCGCGCTGCTGCAGGTCGGGCCCGAGCTCGAGGAAGCCGGGCGCAGCGTCGGCGCGACGCGCGGCCGCGTGTCGCTCGACGTGACGCTGCCGCTCGTGCGCTTCGGCCTGCTCGCCGCGTGGCTGCTGATCTTCATGATCTTCGAGCGCGAATACTCGACCGCCGTCTACCTGCTGTCGCCCGGCACCGAAGTGATCGGCGCGCTGCTCGTGTCGCTGTGGGCGACCGGCGCCGTCGACCAGGTCGCCGCGCTCTCTGTCATCAACATCGCGATGGTCGGCGCCGGTCTCGGCGTGGCCCTGCGCTTCGGAGTGAAACTTCATGGATAAGCTCATCGTCGACGATCTTCATCTCAGCTACGGCGCGAACCCGATCCTCAAGGGCGTGTCGTTCGAACTGAAAGCCGGCGAAGTCGTCTGCCTGCTCGGCGCGTCGGGCAGCGGCAAGACCACGCTGCTGCGCGCGGTCGCCGGCCTCGAACAGCCGTCCGACGGCCGCATCCAGCTCGATGACCGGGTGTTCTTCGACGGCGCGCAGCGCGTCGACCTGCCGGTCGAACAGCGCTCGCTCGGCCTCGTGTTCCAGTCGTACGCGCTGTGGCCGCACCGCACCGTCGCCGACAACGTCGGCTACGGGCTCAAGCTGCGCCGCGTCGCGCCGGCCGAACAGAAGCGCCGCGTGCAGACCGCGCTCGACCAGCTCGGCCTCGGGCACCTCGCGGCACGCTTGCCGCACCAGCTGTCGGGCGGCCAGCAGCAGCGCGTCGCGATCGCCCGCGCGCTCGTCTACAACCCGCCGGTGATCCTGCTCGACGAGCCGCTGTCGAACCTCGACGCGAAGCTGCGCGAGGAAGCGCGCGCGTGGCTGCGCGAGCTGATCGTGTCGCTCGGGCTGTCCGCGCTGTGCGTGACGCACGACCAGACCGAGGCGATGGCGATGTCCGACCGCATCCTGCTGCTGCGCAATGGCCGCATCGAGCAGGAAGGCACTCCGGCCGAGCTGTACGGCGCGCCGCGTTCGCTGTACACGGCCGAATTCATGGGCAGCAACAACCGGATCGACGCGCGCGTCGCGGGCGTCGACGGCGAATGCGTGACGCTCGCCGGCGACGGCTGGCAACTGCGCGCGCTCGCCCGCGACACGTTCGCGCCGGGCCAGGACGCGCAGGCCGTGATCCGCCTCGAACGCGTGCAGGTCGCCGACGGCCCCGGCGCGAACCGGCTGCAGGCCGATCTCGTCACGTCGATGTATCTCGGCGACCGCTGGGAATACCTGTTCCACTGCGGCGAACTGCGGCTCCGCGCATTCGGCCACGTGCCGCGCGCGGCCGGCAAGCACTGGCTCGAATTCCCGACCAACGACTGCTGGGCGTTCGCGAAAGCGGGCTGACCCGCGCGCCGCCACCCGCACACCGCGCGCCTCCCGCCACGACACACGCTTCGGCGGACGTTGCCCGACGTCCGCCGCGGGCGGCTGCGCGCCGCATTTGTTTCACCCCAACCCACAAGAACCCAGGAGACACCGTCAATGAAGTCTTGCGCAGCACGTTCCCTTCGCGCAGCCGCCCTCACCGGCTCGGCTGCCGCCTGCCTCGCGGCCCCCGCCGCTCACGCCCAGTCGTCGGTCACGATCTACGGGATCATGGACGCCGGCATCGAATACACGAACCACGCGGCGCCCGACGGCGGCAACGCATTCAAGCTGAAGTCCGGCAACAAGAACACGTCGCGCTGGGGCCTGCGCGGCGTCGAGGATCTCGGCGGCGGGCTGAAGGCCGTGTTCCGCCTGGAAAGCGGGATCGACCTCGCGAACGGCGCATTCGACGACGGCCCCGATTCGATCTTCGCGCGCCGCGCGACCGTCGGCCTGAAAGGCAAGTGGGGCGAACTCACGCTGGGCCGCAACTTCACCGTCACCTACGACTACATGCTGCCGTTCGACCCGATGGGCTACGCGCAGAACTACTCGTGGGCGACCTCGTCGATGGCCACCGGCGGGCGCAAGGACGGCCTGTTCACGCGCTCGTCGAACGCGGTGCGCTACGACGGCGAATACGCGGGCTTCAAGTTCGGCGCGATGTACGGGTTCGGCAACGTGCCCGGCAGCGTGAAAACCAGCTCGAAGTACGATTTCGCGCTCGGCTACGAGGCGGGGCCGTTCGCCGCGGTCGTCACGTTCGACCGGCAGAACGGCGCGGCCGACAGCGTCACGCCGGCCGATACGGTGAACTATATCCAGGGCATCCACGCGGGCGTCAGCTACGACTTCGGCAACCTGAAGACGATGGCCGGCTACCGAAATTACCGGCGCACGTTCCGCACGACCGCCGTGAACCAGTTGAGCGACATGTATTGGGTCGGCGGGTCGTACCAGTTCACGCCGGCGTTCTCGCTGATCGGGGCCGTGTATCACCAGAACATCAAGGGCGGCACCAATGCCGATCCGACGCTGGTCTCGATGCGCGCGAACTACGCGCTGTCGAAACGCACGGTGCTGTATGCGGCCGGCGCGTTCGCGATCGCACAGCACGGGCAGAAGGTCGGCGTGTCGCGCGATTTCGCGGGGTATGGCACCACGCAGGTCGGCGTGACGGCGGGCATCCAGCAGCGGTTCTGAGCGTGACGGCGCGGAGTGGCGCAAAACGCCCGCCTTTGCGCCGATGGGCGGCTTCACGCCGCCCTGCCCGCTCATCTCCTGCACGTACCGATTGCATACCGCAGCGGCCCGGACGCCTTGAGGTTCCCTCGGTTTTTCGCCTTCCAACGGTCCCGAGTCATGCGGCCGCATCCCGGCTTCGGCACCGCCACAATCTGCTCGACACGGAAGCGCCTGCGTTTCATCTGCGGCTCCTTTCCTACTGGAAACCTCCGCCGAAAGCTCGCTTACGTCACGGCACTGTTTGCTGGGCGCCGCTCACAATTGGCCGTCTATCTGAAATAGTCACTTCGACCCGGCGGTTTCTTGCCCTTCCCGACGCCGTACCGTTGTCCGCCAGCGAATCGGCATCTCCGTTTCCCTCCACGCTGACGTGCGGCACCGGTACGCCAGCGGCAACGAGAATTTGGGCAACGGATCGGGCGCGCGCTTCGGAAAGCGCCTGGTTAGAGGCCTGACGCGCCGAATTGACCGGCATGCTGTCCGCGTATCCCGCAACGCGGACATTCGCGCCATCGGTCAGCGCCGCGATTTCACGTCCGGCCGAAGCCACCACGGAAGCCCCCCACGGCGCCACCGTCGCATCGCCGGGCGCAAATATGCCGCCAAACCGGAGCGTCAATGCATCGCGCCCGGGATCGCGGATCAGCTCGACATTCCCGGCGACAACTTCGTCGCGAAGCCGCTGTTCCAGATTTCGAGACAGCACATCGAGCGGCGACGCCGGCTGCGCCGCTCTCACGCGAATCCAATGATCCCCTGCGGCGTAGCCCCCTGCTCCCAGCAGTAGCGCAACGGCAAGACCGCCGACGAACCCCATGCGTGACCGGCGCACCGCCGCGGCACGCACCCATGGATCAACCGTCTGTCTCGGCGGTCGCGCCGGCTCGCTGACGCGATCCACACACAGCGCGCCCGTCACGACCATGTCGTGTACGCGTTCTCGAATGACCCGCAAGCGATCCTGACCGCCATGCTCGAATCGGTAACGCCCACGAAAACCGAGATCGAGTATGTTCTGGTACAGCTCAATCAAATCGAAATTCTCGCGCGGATCGCGCATCGCCTCGTCGATCAGTCGGAAAACACGATCGCCGCCCTGACGATCATGGCCCAACGCGCTGGCCAGATCATTGACTTGCCATTCGACACCGGTTGCTTCGCCTTTACTCCAACTCGTCTGCATGGCGGCCTCATCGAGCGCGGAACACAGGCAATAGCTTGCGCTCCGGACATGCTCCGGTCGAAGACGAAGCTCACTGCAGATCCGCGTGAAAAGCCGGACTTCGTGCTCCAGCCACCGACGCCGCCGCGTAACCGAATCGGCGTCGAGCATTTCGGGCGTGTCGGCCAGCGCCTGTAGCAGGACGTGCGACACTTCCAGCAGTGGGTTGATCGCCTGCTCCGCGGCATTGAGCCGTGCGGCGACGGGGGGCGACGCCAGAGCTCCAGCGTGGCTCTGAGGATCGGCTGTTGAGAAAGTCATCTTGATCGATCCTGCCCGGTTCAGCGGGAAACAGTTCCCGCACTAGCCGGCAACGTGCCATGCGGCAATCCCGGCGGCGGGCCACTGTCCGGCAGGTTGAACAGCGACATCGTGCTGGGACACCGGAATGCTCTCAGTACATCGCTCGTCAGCGGGTTCGCGACACTTCCTGCGCTCGCGATGTCGAGCGCCGCTTCACGACCGTCAAAACTGAACGCGACACGCGTGCGGCCCGGCGTGGCCGTCCCGACCTTGCGGCCTTTCTGGAGCAGGCGCATCAACGCCCACGGGCCGTCCGTTGCGATCGTCGACGTGTCGGGCCGGATGCGCGGGCTTGCCGTGATCTCCGCGCGAACGCCGCCGCGCGGTCCCGGCCACGTGACCGTGAACGGCGCGACCGGGCCATGCCGGTAGAGCGTCGTCTGTCCATCGATGTCGAGCGACAGGCTCGTGATCGTCGGGTCGAGCTCGGGAATCCGAATGTCGGCCTTCCAGGTCAGTTGCTTGTGGCCCGGATCGTTGAAGAAGATGTCGCGGATCGCCTTCGCGTGCTCGAACGGCTCGAGGTCCGGCCCCTGCACCGGCTCCGTCGCGCCCGGCAGCGTCCGGTAGCGCCACGGCTTCGCGGCCGTATCGACGAACGGCGCAAGCGTCTTCGCGAAGAAATCGTCGATCACGCCGCCCTGCGCGAACACGCGCGTGAAGTCGTCGATGCCGACGTCGCGCTTGCTGCCGGGCGAGAACGGGTAGTTTCCCTCGATCGTCAAACGGCAGGTGTCGCCGACCATCGCCTGCATCTGGCGCGACAGCAGTTGGCCAATGCCCTGATTGACCTCGCGCGACCCATCGGCAGCAAGCTTGAGCAATATCGCGCGGAACGGCGCCGGCATCGTGTCGGCCGTCATCTTGAGCTTCGCGGCCGTATCGCTCGCCGGCGGCATGCTGTTGTTCGACAGCGCGTTGTCGGCGACAGTGAGCGCCGTGTAATAGTCGTTCAGCAGGTTGGTGACGCCGTCCAATCCTGTCCTGTCTGCCGGCGCGCCGGCCGATTGCACGTCGAACTGCGCAGCCGCGTTCCCGGTCACGACCTCGCGCAGCGCCGCGAAACGATTGTCGACGAGCTCCCGCTCGACCCGCTCCGACGCCCGAATGCCCAGCGCCTTGTCGGCTTTCTGGTTGAGTTGATCGGCGGTTTTCTGCATAAGCGAGCCGTTCGACGCGGCCGCCGGCTGCGTGAGCGTCGTCTCGCGCACAGCCGCGCGGGCAAGACGCGCGAGCGGCGAGTCGGGCGCCGCAAAGCTGCGCAGCACCTTCAGATTGAACGCAAGGCTCGTGCCGGTCACGGTTCGAATGTCGTCAAGAAACGCTTCCCACTGCTGCGCGTATTCCATCAGGTATTCGCGGCGGACCGCGTCGGTCAACGCATCGTCCGTGCCGGCAGCGTTGCCCACGATCTCAGCCGTTTTTTTTTGAGCCGAATCCGACAAACCCGCCAAATACGAGCGACCCATCACCCACGCATCGTCGTCGCGCGCGATCTGCACGAATTCAGGCAGCCGCTTGTCGAACAGATTCCGATAACCGTCGAACGTGAAAAGCCCCGGCACGCCGCGCGACAACGGCGCGTCGCTCGCTCGCGTGAACACCGTGCCGGCCTGCGGGCCGACCGCGCGCAGCAGCGTGAACTCGTCGGGCGCTTCCTTGAGCATCGCCGCCTTCGCACGCTGGTAAAGGCGGTCGGTCGCGTTGCTGCCGTCGAGAAACGCGCGGGCCTGCTGAACCAGCGCGTCGTTGCGGATCAGCGGCGCCTGCACCACGCGCTCCCCGGAGAAGAGCTGTTGCACATGGTCGATCATCGACGCCCTGCCACCGAAAACGGCCGCGCTATCGGTCCTCGCCCAGTCGTCGAGCACCCATGCCTTGACGTCATCCGCGCTGAACTTCGCGTTGTCGTACAGCATCAGGTACACGCGCAGCGCATCGTAGGCGGCCTTGGGATCACGGTTGGCGATCGCACCGGACATGACGTCTTCCAGGCGACGCACAATCTGCGGCAGCAACAGGTTGTCCTCGAGCGCGTCGTAGGTATGACGGCTTTCGGTTGCGATGTCCTGCGGCGTATAGAGACCGTAGCGCCAGGTGCTGCTCGGATCCGACAGGTCGAGGCCCGGGAAGGTCGGGAGATAGCGCGCTTCGGTCAGCGTGTCCGGTACGGCGTCCGGTTTGGGCATCTTGTATAGCTGGGTGACGCGGGCCGTGAGCGCCTGCACCTTGCGGCCGATCACGTCGAGATAACCGCTGTTGTTACCAAAGCTCACACGCAAACCGAGCGCCAGCCACGCGAACAACAGCAGGGCCAATGTGTGGCCGATCAGGCGCAAAAGCCGGTAGCGGTATTCCCAGCGCAGATTGGGGCTCACCAGATGCGCTTCCGGGAACACGACACGGGTCAGGAGATCGTGCAAGAAGAAACTCTGGTTGCCCTCGGCGCGCACCGGTGAAACGGGAGCATGGTCCTCAGTCGACAGAAGGCGTTGAACGACCGTATGGCGCTCCGCGACGATCTCGCTGCCCCGTTGCCGCGCGCTCGTGAAGTACACGCCGCGCAACGTCGAATGAAGTTGGGTATCGTCGTAGCGCGAATCGAGAAAAACCCGGTCGATCAGGTCGATCAGCGGTCCGAGCAGCGCAGTAAACGCCTCCGGCAGCGCCGCAAGCGATCGGCGCTTGCGCGGATCGTACTCGTCCTGCAAATGCGTATCGATCGAGCCAGCCAACCGTTCCGCAAGATGGGTGAGTTCCTCGTGGCACCGCGCGCGCAGCCCTTCCTTCGCAACCGTTTCCTTGCCGAATGGGAGCGTGAAGCCCCAGGTCTGCGCCCGCCCCTCGGCCGTGAGCGCGCCGAAATACTCGGCAAAGCCCGTGAGGCCGTCCATCTTCGTGATCATCACGTAGACGGGGAAGCGGATACCCAGTTCCTGCCTCAGCTCGGCCAGCCGCGCTCGCAATGCGGCGGCCTCGGCGACGCGTGACTGTTCGTCGGCGCCCGCCAACGTGGCAAGATCGACCGTCAGCAACGCGCCGTTGATCGGCGCACGGGGCCGATGCCGGCGCAGCATGCCGAGAAACCCGAACCATTCCGCGCGATCGATCTCCCGCCGACGGCCACCCGCATCCGGGGACGGAACGATATGGGCGCTCGATTTCGATGCGGCAGTGGTTTTCGATTGTGACGCCCCATTCTGCTTCGCATCGTCGTCGGCACCCTCGGCGGCCGGCAAAACGTCAGCAGCATCCTTGCCGGAGCCCGGCTTGCCCGGTTCCGCGACGGGAGCGTCGGCGTCTCCGTCCGTCGAGGTGCCGTGCCGCGTGTAGTAGCCGCTCGTGTCGATCAATACGGCGTCGTTGGTCAACCACCAGTCCACTGCGGCGGCGTCACCGGCACGCGTCCCGGCTGCGCGCTGCATCTGCTCGGCAACGGGAAACACCAAGCCACCGTTCATCAGCACGCTGGTCTTGCCGGCCCCTTGCGAACCGAGCGTGACGTACCAGGGCAACTCGTACAGGTAGCGCTTGCCCTGGAACAGCTTGCCCAGACCGCGCGCGCCGGTACGCATCGATTTCAGGCGCGCGAGCGCACTGGTCACGATCGCTTCGACTTTCCGCAAGCGTGGCGCGGCAGGCGAATCGTCTTTGCGGCGATCCATGCGCAACATCTTCTTCAGGAACGCGTCGTCTTCGCGCATTTTCTGCCACAGGCGGAACATCCAGAAGAGGACGAAGACGCCTGCCACCAGCCCGATCGCGACGAGTCGGGCCGATACCGGCTCGAACGGCGCCGTATGGCCGAACGAAAGCAGTGGCGCTGCATACCAGATCAGCAGGCACAGCAACGCGACGAGCACGATGCTCGTCGGCCCGCCCGCGAGCCAGAGCAGCACGCCGACGAGCAACAACACGATCAGCAGCACGCGCATGCCGGCCCCGGCAAGCGGCTTGAGTCCGCCAAACGCAAAGAACGGCCCGACGAACCAGACCACGAGTGCGACGACGATCAGCGCGAGGAACGCGAGGAACTGGCGCGAGGCCAGAAACGACAGGAACTGAAACTTCTTCATGGGTTATTCCGGAAACGGATCTGGCTTATCGTGCGACGTCGATCTCGACGCGCCGGTTCTGCGCGCGCCCCTGTGCGGTGCGGTTGTCGCCCAGCGGATCGGCATCGCCCTTGCCGATGGCTTCGAGACGGTTCGCCGGCACACCCGCGGTTTGCAGCATCTGCATGACCTGGGTGGCCCGCTCTTCCGACAGCGCCTGATTCGACGTGAAATGGCGGCTGCGAATCGGCACGTTGTCCGTATAGCCGAGGACCGTTACCTTGCCCGGCACCTTGGCGATCTCGCCCGCGATCTTTGCAATCAGCGGATTCATCGACGCTTGAACCGCAGCGCCGCCGGGCTTGAACATCGCGTCGCCGCGAAACGTCACAGCGCTGCGGCGAGCGTCTTCGTCGACGCTTACCGTGCCGGCGGCGATTTCGTCCTTGAGCAACTGTTTGAGGTGCAGTTGCGGCGGTGCGGGTGGCGACGTCATGTTGCCAATCGCGGCAATCTGCTTCTGCACGTCGGTGGCGCGGCTCATCAGCTCGTATTTGAACCAACCAAAGAGTCCGAGCAGGATCACGGACAGCACGGTGACGGTAATCCACACCGGAAAATCGTAGAACGACAGGCGCTTGCCTTTCGCGTCCGATTGCCAGTGTGGAGACAGCGTCCGTGGCACGGGTTCGCGTTGCGACGTGATGACGTTGTAGAGCCGCTGGCGAATCGCGTCGTGCTTGCGGTTGCCCTCGGCGCTGCCCCGGTAGCGTCCTTCGAAACCGAAGCTGAGAATCCGGTAGATGACTTGAAGCAGGTCCCGATGCTCGTGAGGGTCTTCCAGCAGCCTGCCGATCAGCAGATAGACTTTGTCGCCGCCGTCGAGGTCTCCGTGGAAAGTGATGGCGAGCCCGCCTTTGATCCATTCAATCCCCGATGAGCCGCTCTTGCCCCATGCGGTTTGCGCTGCCGCCTCGTCGAGCGCTGTGCATAGGCAATACCGCGCGCCGATCATGTGGTCGCGGCGAATATTGGCTTGCTCGCACAGCTTCTGGAACACACGCAATTCCTGTTCAAGCAACGACTTTAACCAGGCGATGGCCTGATTCGACGCCAACTGATCGGGCATGTCGGCCTGAGCACGAAGCAAAACACGAGACGCTTCCAACAGCGGATTCCGTGCCGCAAGAACCGCGGCCAGCCGCTGCTCAAACGGCTCAGACGGAATATTTTCGGGAACCGCTTTGGCGAAATCACCTTCACTGCTGAAAGCATCCTTCACGCTGTTCGGCGATGGTTCGTCTTTGTCTCCGGCCGCTGTCTGTTCCCTGGTATCGTCAGCCGATAGATTCATTGTTGCCATGAGTTAGCCCCCTGCGTCTGCCATGACGCTACCAATCAACGTGCAGCCGCATTCCGTGCGATGACCATGCATCGCCACGCGCCTGTTGCCGATGGTGAACGTCGGATGTGCCTCGATGATCCGGTTGACGCCGTGCGGACGGCCGTCCGGATATTTTTCGGGACAGTCGACCAGATCATCCAGCCGGGCGATCTGCCGACCATCGATTGTGTGAGTTTCCGAGCCCGTGATGACTCGGCCACCGTGCGTGGTCGTATCGCCAACCACGATAATTTTCCGCGGCATATTGATTTTCCGAGTCAATGACTTGTCATGATTGCGCGCGCAACGATGCTTCGCCTCCGCGCTTCAATTCGTCCCATACCCACCCTGGCGTTCGGTCCACCATCGCGTCGAATGCCCCACCGGTCCGACGGCGAGACATCAGTGCATCCCGTATGTACTGGTGCTGATCAAATCCGGCACCGTAGCGGTACGAGTAGTCGCAATAGGCCAGCCGGTCCCGGGGTTCGGTGAATCCCCATTCCAGCGCCCGCCTGTACCGGGGTTCGAAATCCAGGAATCGACTCCTGTAAGGCAGGGTTGCATCGATGTGTCCCAAGTCGATCAGCGATGCCATCAGCTCATCGGGCTCGGTATGCGCCATCAGCTTGTCAATGTCCTTCTCGTCAAGCTCGATCATCACAGACCTGGAAACGCGGCCCACCTTCAGCGAATCATTCTCGACCGTCTGCCACTGCTCGTGGCGCCCGCGATATTTGAGCCGCTCGATTGGCGCCAGGAAAACATCGCATATCTGTTCGCCCCACATATCGAGCACCGCGCCGGTATTGCGGGGATCGAAGAATCGGACCATTGCCGTCATACCATCCCCGATCCCGGCGAACAGGAACGCGCGCAAATGCGTGGCCAGCTCCTGCAGACCGACGCGACTCCAGACAAGTGTGAGACACGGAGAACAAAGATCGA
The DNA here is from genome assembly GCF_004343775.1 of Burkholderia sp. SRS-46. Classification (GTDB taxonomy): domain Bacteria; phylum Pseudomonadota; class Gammaproteobacteria; order Burkholderiales; family Burkholderiaceae; genus Burkholderia. The sequence continues at coordinate 197,496 of NZ_PTXL01000002.1, forward strand.
TCTGATCCAGTTCATGCACCCACGTTGCGTCCGGGTCATCAATTCGTGCAAGAAAAAGCGACGCGGGTCCAAGCTGCTCCTCAGGAAGTCCCTCATAAAGCGAAACGAACTGTGTGCCGGACTGCTCCAGCAATGGCTGAAGTCTGGCCGGGCTGGCTGCGCCGTCGATCAGGCCAAATGATTGGGAACGCTGCTGCATCGGATTGATTCTCCCCTTCCTCTACGCCCACGCGGCCTTACTGGTGTCCCTCGCCACAAGCAATTCGGATTCCGAAGCAATTCCGAGATAAGCAATCCGCCTTTTACCGCCCTCGAAAAAAACACGGGGCCAGCCATAGCCGCCCGGCGCGTATTCGTGGAACCAAGGGACACGGAACCAGATACGGCTGTCGTGGACATAGTCATCGAGCAGGACGATGGCCTCCTTCTGGAGCCGATTGGCGGCTTCCATCGACGCATGCTTTTTCAGGAAGCCGGCGACGCCACGCGCAGGCGCCGCGACGATGTCATTTGCCGAGCTGAATTTGCCGAAAATCGTGCTCCATGTAGACGCAAGCAGGATGCCGCTCTCGGCGAGCGTGACCGTGGGCGTATCACTGCCAGGCTGCTCGTGTCTTACCGACAGCGTCGTTGTGGGCGTTCCAGCGTCCGGGTAGACGTTGTCCCGCGCAGGGTCCGCGCGTACGGTCACGGTTACCTTCCACTTCGACTCGCGCTCTTCCGGATGCAGATAGCCCAGCAGCAGTCGCATCTCTTCCGCGCCCTGGCGCAGATCGGTCTGGTCGTTGGTCGTGACGTCCCAGACACCTTCGCCGGGACGCGCCGGCGCGGCGGCCTCGGCGTCCGGATTTGCCTTTGGATGGGCAACCTCGCCGCACAGCGCTTCCGTTCGGCGGTCGATCTCAAGATTCGTTGCCGCGATCTGCGCGTCCAGTTCCATGATCCTGGGCATGTTGGCCGGATACGGCTGGCTATGCGTTGCCTGGGACTTCTGCTGCTGCAGCCGTGCCCGCTTTGCCTTGAGGGCCTTAAGCTGCGGATCGTCAGGCTTCGCTGCATTCAGTTTCTCTTCGACCTTATAAGGCGTCATGCTGTCTTCCTTGGCCTTGAGGAAGAACGCCTGATTGGTCAGGTAATCCGGCGTATCCGGTTGCGCACGCAAGGTACGCCACGCCAACATCTCGATCATGCCGTGCCGGATCGCGTCCTCCATGCGGCCGATCGGCCCGGCGGTTTTTAGCCAGCCGTTGAAGGCTTCGATTGTCTCGGGGAACAACGCGAAATCGGACCTCCTTAACGGACTGTCAAGAATTTCGTCGCCCTTCATCATCGGCACGCCATATTTGAGCGCGTGAATGTACATGTCGTGCAGCGGGATCTGGCTGAGCTTGCCACCATCGCCCTTGTCGGGATCACGCCCCTTGCCCTGTTCGTTCGGTGCGTAGCCGCCACCGACATCCGAGTGCACGCCGGGATAGGCAATTTCATGACGGATGCCGAGCGGATAAGTCCCACCTACTTCGCGGATCGAATCGACCGGAAAGCTCATGCGTTGCTCGTGGATCGAGAACGCGTGAACACAGTAGCGAACCGAATCGGGAATGCGCATCGCGCCGTCGTTGGCAAAGGCGAAGTGTCCGTCGAACGATCCGATATCGACGGTCGCGCGGGTCGAATCGGGTGGCCCAACGGACGCCACCGTATCGAACAATCCCAAAAAATTCACCTGGTATTGCAGCGCATACTTGCCACCGAACTTGACGAGATTGCCGCCTGGTGCCCAGTTGTTCACCAGCTTGTGGACGAATGCGCGTGCACCCGCGGCTCCGCGTGAAAAGCCGATCACATTGATCCAGATCTTCTTGATCGTACCGGGGGGATGATTGGCGTCGACCGCAAGCTTGTGGGTCACGCCCAACGTCTGGACCGGTTCATCGAACCCGCTGAGGTCGCCATTTGCGGCGGCGTCGCACAGCGTTTTCGCCTTGTCACGGGAGATTAAAGGCAACGTCTTGTCTGGCGCTATCGCGTAGTAGACTGCATTAAGAACACGGATATAACCCAGTACACATCGAGCATTGAATCCCTCCGCCATCGCCTTGCCCATCTGCAAGTAGGTCATCTCACCTATCTCAGGCAACGGCGTGCCGACGCCTGGGATGTAGAACTTAGAAATACCATTATCCGGATCATGGATTGTGATATTGAAGAGCCGTGCGACATTGGTATGGGTGCGATTGATCGAATCGCGCAGAGGATTACCCGACGCATCGCTGGGATTATCCGGCGCGTCATTGTTATTCGTGCCGTCAAAGAACAGACTGATCTGCAACGTTTGCTGGCACGATCGGGTTTCGTCATGCATCCGCAGGGCGCCCAGCTTGAACGCGTCTTCGCTTTGCGATAGCGGTAGCCGGCCGCCATCCGGCATCGCTTCAGGCCATCGAATCGTCACTGCATTCCTCCCTTTCGGTACAACCGATTCCACTCCTCGTCGATCACACCCTGCGCGATGTAGGGATCGTTGTCCGCCGGACGGTTGTTCGGGTTGTTCCCGCCGTCGCGATTGCCATCCGTCAGCATGATGCGGACTCGATCGCCCGGCAGGAAGATGGCCCACGCGTCACCGGTATTGCCGCCGCTGTACGGTGCAATCCGCGCGTTTTCCGCCTTGTACCAGTAGCCTGGCGTTTTACCGTCTTGCTTCTTGTCCACCAGCCAGTGCACCGTGAGCTTCAAGCTTGGCTGCCATTCGGCCGGCAGGCTCGTACAACACTTTCCACCACCTTCGGATGGCCTGCCATCTGCCTTCATCGGCACCACGTTCGGCCCTCCGCCGCGAATACCACTCCCAGGTGGACCGACCATCGAAAACGTGTGGATGTACCATGGCGTGTAGTTCAATGCCTTGGTGTCTCCCGACAGCAATCGGACCTTTTGAGGCACCTCGACTGGTACTTCCGGCCCAGTTTGTTGCCCACCTGCGCAAGCAGCCAGCGACAGGCAGAGCGCTAACAGCAAGCTGGTTCTCACAACACGCCATCGAATCATCGCTGCATCCCCCTTCTCAATCATGAGCCGGCGGATAGCGCCGGTTCCATTCTTCGTCGATCACACCCTGCGCGATGTAGGGATCGTTGTCTGCCGGACGATTGTTCGGATTGTTCCCGCCATCGCGATTGCCATCCGTCAGCATGATGCGGACTCGATCGCCCGGCAGGAAGATGGCCCACGCATCACCAGTATTCCCGCTGCTGTATGGCGCAATCTGCACGTTTTCCGCCTTGTACCAGTAGCCCCACTTCTTTCCGTCCGCTCTCTTCTTTTCCACCAGCCAGCGCACCGTCAGCTTCAACTCCGGTTGCCATTCGGCCGGCAGGCTCGTGCAACACTTTCCGCCACCTTCGGATGGCCTGCCATTCGCCTTGATCGGCATCACATTCGGGCCCCCGCCACCAATACCGCTCCTAGACGGTCCAAAAAGCGCAAATGAATGGATGTACCACGGTGTGTAATTCAATGCCTTGGTATCCCCCGCCAGCAATCGGACCTTTTGAGGCACCTCGACTGGTACTTCCGGCCCAGTTTGTTGCCCACCTGCGCAAGCAGCCAGCGACAGGCAGAGCGCTAACAGCAAGCTGGTTCTCACAACACGCCATCTAGTCATCGCTGCATCCCCCTGTCTCAATCATGAGCCGGCGGATAGCGCCGGTTCCATTCTTCGTCGTTCACACCCTGCTCAATATACGGATCGTTGTCCGCCGGACGATTGTTCGGATTGTTTCCGCCATCGCGATTGCCATCCGTCAGCATGATGCGAACCCGATCGCCCGGCAGGAAGATGGCCCACGCGTCACCAGTATTCCCGCTGCTGTATGGCGCAATCTGCACGTTTTCCGCCTTGTACCAGTAGCCCCACTTCTTTCCGTCCGCTCTCTTCTTCGTTACCAGCCAGCGCACCGTCAGCTTCAACTCCGGTTGCCATTCGGCCGGCAGGCTCGTGCAACAAACCGCCGCGCCTCCTCCTGCTGGCCTGCCATCTGCCTTCACCGGCATCACATTCGGCCCTCCGCCGCGAATACCACTCCCTGGCGGGCCGACCATCGAAAACGTGTGGATGTACCACGGTGTGTAATTCAATGCCTTGGTATCCCCCGCCAGCAATCGGACCTTTTGAGGCACCTCGACTGCTACCGCCGTCCTGTTCATCTGTCCACCTACGCACGCATTCAATGACAGAAAAAGTACGAGTAGTAGTCCTTTCAGAGCGACTCCCAACTGCGAGAACCCAGCACTATTGAACATACTCTCGCTCCGAAAGGAGGCAATTACCGTAACACCAGCGCAGAACCGCCCCTGGCGGCCTTGAGCAGGCATTCGATGCAAATGCTCTTCGGCGCAAGGCTGACCGGCGAGTCGTTCGGCCCCGGTAGCGAGTGAGTGGATGCGAACGCAACAAACTTGCCAGGCGTAAAGATCTGCGCGCCACTGTCGTCGAGCACCATGCGGGTCTTGCCGCCTTGCAGTTCCAGCTTTTCAACACCCGTGATTTGAATCACCTTTGTCAGCAACTGGATCGACTTGGCGGACTCCAGCTTGATCGAGCTGGTCAACGCGTGAAGAATGATGTCGCCCATAGCGGCCGAGAGTCTGATAGCCGCACGTTGCGCAAACAAGCTGATCGTGTCGCGCACGCTCGCAAAGAGGCTGCGCCCGCTCGCGATGCCGACATGCCCCTCGCTTGTTACTGCGACCTGCTGCGCGGCCACGTGAACCGTTGCGGGCGTAGTGACTTCGACACCGGCCTTGCCGGCGATCAGCAAATGCGGCTCGGAAAATTCCGGGAACGGATTGTCATCATTCGCAACGCCGCGGATCTGTCCGTTCTGCGCTTCGATCGTCTTCGCCAGGTCGGACTGGTGCCCGTCCGCCTCTTGGGCCTGACCGTCCTGGGCAGCGAGACTCATCGCGGCATGAAGACTCTGTGCGTCTTCGAGCCGCCGGATCGCTTCCGACATCGCCTTGGCATGGCCCTGCGCGTTGGGACGACCTTCAGTCGTGAGCAGCATGCCCGTCGCCGCACGAAATACGCCGTCTCCATCGGTACGCAATTCGACGCCCCGGCCACGCTCGTCCTGCCGCCCCGCATTCCCCGCAATACGCGTGATGTAACCCAGATTCAACTGCGAACTGCCTTCGTCGCTCGACAGGTGCGCCTGGATCTTTCCATTCGTATCGTCGAAGGCAAGCGTGTTCGCACGCCGACCGCCGATCTCGCGACTCCGATAACCCGCCAGCGCCTGGTTCTTCGGCAAGTCAAACGGCGGCATGTTGAACGCATTGCTTGCGCTTCCCACGATGATCGGCAGGTCCGGATCGCCATTGGCGAACGCTACTTCAACCTCATGCCCCCTGCGCGGCAGGAAGACTCCACCGAACTGATCGCCGTGCCACGCACCGGCTACGCGCACCCAGCAACTCGACCGCTCATCGTTCTTGCCGAGCCGATCCCACAGAAACTGCAGCTTCACCCGGCCGTACGCGTCGGTCCAGATTTCCTGATTCTCCGGGCACGTCACCACCGCATACTCGACACCGGTAATTCGCGGCTTTTCAATCGTGCGCAGCAGCCGGAACGGTTCGTTGGTCGGCTGCAACGTGAAATCCGCTTCGCAGTGGTAGCGCTGGCCTGAACCCGACGCTTCGCCGATCTCCTCGATCGTGAGCTTGCAGCCGATCACCGCATACTCGCGATTCGCCGCATCCTGCGGATAGTGCGACAGCACGAACGTCTGACCGGTAACGATGCCGCGCAGGTTGCCTTTGCCGTAGGCCCTCAGACCTTGGCAGCGCCAAGCCTGCATCTGCACCAGCGTCAGGTACTCCGCTTCCGTGCGTGGTTCGTTGTGATCGCCGGAAAGTCCCGCCGCACCGGCCTGAGGCTGCGCGTAATCGCCCCACGCGTAACGCTCCTGATGAGCAAGCCCCGTATCGCGAGGATCTTCGCGCATCACCTTCAGATCCGCGCGTGGCCGCGTATAGTCGTAGTCGACGCTCGTCACCGCGCCCGTGGTCAGCGCATGGGAAACCGAGAAGTCGTGAATGTGCTCCTCGTCGATCCGTCGACCGGTCGGCGGCTCGTAGCAAAGCGCGCCATACGCATCGCCGAGCGGCTTGAGCGCGCCCATCGAATCGCAAAGCACGAGCCGATGCTTGCCCTCGCTATGCTCGAAGAAATAGTAGATGCCCCATTCTTCCCACAAACGCTGCAGGAACGTCCAATCGCTTTCGAAGTGCTGACGTTGAATGTCCCGCTTCGGCCATACCTTGTTCGGCCGCGGTGTCGTGAGTCGTTTTTCAACCGGGAACGGATAAGCCGAGAGCACCGCTTCGGTGATCTCGATCACGGACATGTCCTGGAAGATGCGACAGTCGCAATTCTTGGTCGCATGCCAGAGCCACGGTCGCAGCGTGAGCGCATACAGGATCGAACGACCGTCTTCACGCACGATCGTCGCATGGCTGACGACCCCGGTGATCTCGCGCGTGCCCGCGCCGATATTGGCCATGCCTGCATCGCCCGCCAAACCGGGGATGAAATGCCCCTTTCCCTCGAACCGGATCAAGACGGTCACTTCGGTGCCGATCAGCTTGTCGAGATCGACGTTCGCCGCGATGCTCTGTGAAAACCCGAGCGCATCCGGTGTTTTCAACTCGAGTGTGTACTCGAACAACGCGCCGATCGTTTCACCGCCGGTGAGCTTCACCGGCGTGAGGATCGACTGACCGCCGTACATCGGCAGAGCGGCGCCGGAAACCGACAACGTCCGTGGTGCGTCAAACAAAGCCATTCCGATATCTCCATTGAATCAGTCGAACCGTGGGCTGTCTACAAGTGCGTTCGAGTTACTGTGTCTAAGCTCAGACTTATTTCCAACCGTTAACGATCCGAGGGGGATCATTCACGAAACTAATCATAAGAATAATCACCAAAACAACCAGCATGCCAAAAATTGAGGCAAGACCAATAAAGATTCCACCGGCCATATCCGGCTCTCTACATGCAAACAAGATAATGGCGATACCAATGGCAAGTAACGGTGGCGTGATAAGACCATAGACAGTCCAAGGCGACTGCACCCCCATACCTAAAATTGAGACAATGCAGTAACCAAGGACTACAATCAGCCAGGCGAGCCCGATACCGCGACGCATAGACTCCTTCGGAGTTCGCTTCGAAGACCGCTTAGTTAGATTTTCCATTTGCCAAATTCGAGTCAGTCAAAACTGGAGCTTCAGCCACATCGTTATCTCCGCCCCTTCGTAACAGTCGCGCTTATGCACGCACGCCCCAAAGCTCAAGCTTGAGCGACGGAAAATCCCCCGCGACGTGCAACGCGACGCCACCGTGACGCACGACTTCCTCCCAGAGCGGCCCGCCCTGAGTCAACTCGTAATAGATATAGCCCGCGTTGAACGGAATCTGCCGCGGCGGAACCGGCAGCGCCTGCAGACCAATACCCGGCAAGTGACTACGCACGAGGCTCGGCAGCTTGTCCGATGGCCCCGCCTTCGCCTGCGCGGCGAACTGCTGTTGCAGCACGTCCAGCGGCATCGCCGCATGCACGGCCAACACCAGTGCGGCGAAACCTTGCATGTCGACCGGATCGACCACCGCGTTGCGCATTCCGTGACCGCGATCCTCGAGCGCAATGCTCTGCGCGCTCCGGACCAGCACGGCATTGAGCAACCGGTGTGTGTCGTCGACAACCGGCTTCAGGCACAGGTGCGGTGTCGTATGCTGATACGGCGGGTGCGTGTCGAGCGGCCGGCGCGTGTCGGTGCGCAAATGCGTCGACAACTCGCCCGCCATGCCAATCAGCAGCGCATACACGTCGGCCGGCGACGTCGCCGGCACCCTCAGCAGGTGCTGCAGCAACGGCTCGTAGCGGTTCAGGATCTGCAGCAGCAGGTAGTCGGTCACCGTCGCGGCGCTCGCCGTCGTGTCGTCGGTGCCCGCGAGCCGCTGCGCGAGCGCATTCGCGCGCAGACGCGCGAGATCATGAATCTTCGTGACCCAGCTCGTGAGCAGGCCGCTTGCGCCGTAACCCGATACCGGCGGCACCAGCGTGTCGTCGAGCTCGATGCTGCCGTCCGCTCGGATCGTCTTCACGCACGTGAGTGCCAGGCCAATCCACGCATCGCCGAGTTCCTTTTCCGGCAGCAGGCGCACGCGCAGGTTCGACAACTGCACCGCTTCGGATGCGAGCCCGGTCGAATTGGTGTCGCGCAGTTCGGTGTCGAACACCAGAAAGCGCGCGAGCGAATCCGCCGTATTCTCGAAAGTCGTTTCTTCGCAGTTCGGCAGTCGCACCGGCACGGCCAGATAGATGATCTGGTCCAGATGTTCGGGCCGGATCGTCAGCGGCGGCGGCAACGGCGTGATGCCCGGCGCATCGAACGGCGTGCCATCGGCGAACACGCCGGCAGCCGACTTGACGACCACCTTGCCGAGCGCCAGCGCTTCCAGATCGAGCGCGAAGTGCGTGAAGCCAAAGAAAAACGGCGACAGTGGGACCGCACGCATGTGTGCGTGCTTCTCGAGATAGCGGTCCTGCTGCTGGAACAGTTGCGGACGGAAAAACAGCCCTTCCTGCCAGGCGACCTTCGCATACCAGCTCATCGGTGCCGTCCGTTTCGTTGCGCGACGTGTTTCATTTCGGTGTTTCCGTAATCTTGATGGCCTTGGCCTCGAGATCGATGGTCAATTTCAGTTTCGGCGTAAACAAGCGGTACCACGCCTTTTCCGGGGCGGCCGGCATCGTGTAGATCTCGCGCCACACCGCGTTCGGCAGATCGCGATAGGCGGCGATCACGCCGATCGTCGTCGTCGCGGGATCGGGCCGGCGGACGATCGTCTGGTGATCTCCGGGGCGCAACTGCAGTTCGTCGCGCTTGACGACGTCCTCGCCCAGCACCGTCTTTTCCTGGGTCTGCAGCGTGAAAAAGTCGGCCGCCGTGAAAGCGCCGTCGTTCTTCAGTTCGTAAATGCGCACGACGATCGGCGCAGCTCTTCCCCGGTCGTCCGGATTGACGTCAGGCAGCGCGTTGACGCGCATGTCGAGCCGGATCGGCTCCTTCGGCTTCGGCTCGCCACGACTCACGCAGGCGGAAAGCGCCAGCGCGCCGGCGAGCGCGGCGACGGTCGGTATCGAACGCATGCAGTGATGAACCCTCATTGACAGTGCCGGACGCCCCACGCCCGGCGAAGGCGATGCACCTCCACCGGATGCGGGCGACCCGCGCAATTACGCTTCCTTGTTGCCCTTGATGTCGAAGCTGGCGGTGACAGCGCCGCCGCTGCCGCCTTGCGCGTTCTGCACGACGTACTCCTGCTTGACCTTCGCGAACGACAGCGACACCGATTCGCGGCTCTTTTCCGCATCGTTCTTGCTGCCCGACGGCCTCACGCGCGTGACGATCACGTCGCTCATCGTGAGCTTCAGGTACTCCAGCGGGTTGCCGCCGGCCTTGCGCATCACCAGCACGGCCTGATCGATATGCTTGCCCGTCAGCGCATACTTCATCAGGTTCGGGCTGGCGCGGTCGATGTTGTGCTCGAACGACAGGTCCTTGACGGTCGCCTTGCCGGCGCCGCCGCTACCGGCGTGCATCGTCGATTCCTGCTGGATATCCCAGTCCCAGTTCAGGACCTCGATCTCGTCCTTGTGCTTGTCGTCGAGCGACTCGCCGTTGATGCCGTCGATTTTCAGGAAAATGTCTTGTGCCATGCCAATGCTCCTGGAGTGAATAAAAAGAGGCCGCGCATCATGAGAGAAAATGACCAACCGCGCGGCCTAAGAGGACCCGCTGCGGTCAAGCCGCTTCCTTGATCGACGGCAGCTTCGTGACGAGTCGAAGCGACACGGTCAGCCCCTCGAGCTGGAAATGCGGACGCAGGAAGAATTTCGAGTTGTAGTAGCCGGGATTTCCCTCGACCTCCTCGACGACCACTTCAGCGGCCGCGAGCGGTCGACGGGCCTTCGTCTCCTGAGACGAGTTGGCCGGATCGGCATCGACGTAATGCATGATCCATTCGTTCAACCAGCGCTGCATGTCCTCGCGCTCCTTGAACGCGCCGATCTTGTCGCGCACGATGCACTTCAGGTAGTGAGCGAAGCGCGAACAGGCGAATAGATACGGCAGGCGCGAAGACAGGGTTGCGTTGGCCGTCGCGTCCGCATCGTGATACTCGGCAGGTTTCTGCAACGACTGCGCGCCGATGAAGGTTGCGTGATCGGTGTTCTTGCGGTGCACGAGCGGAATGAATCCGTTCTTCGACAGTTCGGCTTCGCGCCGGTCGGAGATCGCGATTTCGGTCGGACACTTCATGTCGATGCCGCCGTCGTCGGTCGGAAACGTGTGGCACGGCAGATTCTCGACCGTTCCGCCCGACTCGACGCCGCGAATCAGCGAGCACCAGCCATACTGCTTGAACGAGCGGTTGATGTTCACGCCCATGGCATAGGCAGCGTTCGCCCAGCCATAACGGCTGTGGTCCGCCCCGTTCGCATCCTCTTCGAAATCGAACTCGTCGACCGGGTTGGTCTTCGCGCCATACGGCAGACGCGCGAGGAAGCGCGGCATCGCGAGCCCCACGTAGCGCGCATCTTCGGTGTTGCGCATCGAGTTCCACGTGGTGTATTCGAGATTCTGCGTGAAGATCTTCGTCAGGTCGCGCGGATTCGCCAGTTCCTGCCACGATTCCATCTGCAGTACTGAAGGCGACGCGCCGGCGATAAACGGCGTGTGCGCGGCAGCCGAAACCTTCGCGATCGAACCGAGCAGATCGACGTCCGGCGGCGTATGGTCGAAGTAGTAGTCGGCAACAAGGCACCCGTACGGTTCACCGCCGAGCTGGCCGTACTCCTCTTCGTAGATCTGCTTGAACAGCGGACTCTGATCCCAGGCAAGGCCCTTGTAGCGGCGCATCGTGCGATGCAGTTCGGCCTTCGAGACATCCATGAAGCGGATCTTCAGGTGTTCGTCGGTCTCGGTGTTCGACACGAGATGATTCAAACCGCGCCAGGCGGATTCGAGCGCCTGGTAATCCGCGTGATGCAGGATCAGGTTGATTTGCTCCGACAGCTTGTGATCGATCTGCGCGATGATCGCCGCAATGCTCTTGTACGCATCGTCACTGATCGTTGCCGTCTGAGCCAGCGCCTGCTCGGCAAGCGTCTGAACAGCCTGTTCGACCGCTTCACGCGCGTCGTCGGTCTTGGGACGGAACTCGCGCTCCAGCAGTTGGGTGAAATCGGATTGGACGGCTGTCTGCGCGACTGCGGCCTGTGCTTCCTGTTTCGCCATGGTGGTCATCCTCTATCGGTTCGTGGGTCAGTTCGCGTCGTCGTGATCCACCGTTTCGTCCGCGTGCCGCTCGGGCTTCGGCGCGGCAGCCAGTGACTTGAGCAGCGCCGAGTCCTGCAGCAACTGCGTAACGAGCGCCTCGGCGCCCGACTTGCCGTCCATGTAGGTCTGCAGATTGGCGAGTTGTGTGCGCGCTTCCAGCAACTGGCGCAGAGGCTCGACCTTGCGTGCGATCGCAGCGGGCGAAAAATCCTCCATGCGCTCGAAGGTCATGTCGATCATCATCTGGCCGTCGCCGGTCAGCGTGTTCGGCACGGAAAATGCGATGCGCGGCCGGATCGCTTTCATGCGCTCATCGAAATTGTCGATGTCGATTTCGAGAAGACGCCGGTCCGATACCGCCGGCAGCGGCTCGACCGGATGCTTGCCCGACAGGTCGGCGAGCACGCCCATCACGAACGGCAGCTCGACCTTCTTCTCCGAGCCGTAGACCTCGACGTCGTACTCGATCTGCACACGCGGCGCACGATTGCGCGCAATGAACTTCTGCGAACTGCTGGAAGCGGACATGAATGTGGCTCCTGAACGGTGGTGGTTGAACTGCGAGCTCAGCGAACCGGCTCGTCTGAATGGAGGGCGACCGCCTCGAACACGAGGGCCTGTGCCGGTGCGTCGGATGAATCGGCCACGCCGATCGCGATGCGCGACAGCGTCTGCTTCGACGCGAAGGCATCGAGCCACAGCGCGGACAGTCTGGGCAGCACGTGCTGCTCGATGAATCCGATCAACACGCGTGCGCCGGTCTCTTGCACGAGATAGCGGCCGACGATGTAGTCGACGACCGTGTCGTCGTACGTCAGTGCGATGTCATGGCCGTCGGCCATGCGCTTCACGACTCGATCCAAATGCAGGCGGACGATGCAGGAAAGCGCACTGTCGGCAAGCGGCCGGTAGGGCACGACAGTCACGCGCCCGAGGAAGGCGGCCGGGAAAGCCTTGAGCAGTTCGGAGGTCAGCGCCGCACGCAGCCCGTCCCCATTCGGCGCGAGCGACGGATCGGCGCAAAGACTCGCGCTCAGCTCCGCGCCGGCGTTGCTCGTGAGCAGGATCGTCGTGTTGCGGAAATCGGTGTAGCGGCCGTCGCCGTCTTCCATGTAGCCCTTGTCGAACACCTGAAAGAACATCTCGTGCACGTCGCGGTGGGCCTTCTCGATCTCGTCGAGCAGCACGACCGAATACGGACGGCGGCGCACGGCCTCGGTCAGCACCCCGCCCTCGCCATAGCCGACATAACCCGGCGGCGCCCCCTTCAGGCCCGAGACGGTGTGCGCCTCCTGATACTCGCTCATGTTGATCGTGATCAGGTTCTGCTCGCCACCGTACAGCGCTTCCGCAAGCGCCAGCGCCGTTTCCGTCTTGCCGACGCCCGAGGGGCCGGCAAGCAGGAACACGCCGAGCGGCTTCTTCGGGTCGGCGAAGCCCGCGCGCGCAGTCTGCACGCGTTCGCCGATCTCGCGCAGCGCGTCGGTCTGGCCGATCACGCGCGCCTCGAGCGTGTCGGGCAGCAGGCGGACAGCCGCAACCTCATCGGTCACCATCCGGCCGACCGGGATGCCGGTCCAATCGGACACGATCTCGGCGACGATCGACTCGTCGACCTCGGGAAAAACGAGCGGGGCATCGCCTTGCAGGTCGGAGAGCCTGTGTTCGAGCTCGTGCAGCCTCGCAAGCGACACCGCGCCGCCCTCTGGCGTGCCGCTCTCCCCGTCGTCGGGTTCGATGGCCTCGCGTGCCGCCAACAGCGCCTGCGCGGCGGCCGCCTGCTCGCGCCAGCGGCGCTCGACTGCAGCCTCGTCCGTCGCAAATCCATCGATGCGCGCTCGCACACTCGCCAATGCCATGCCGGCGTCCAGGCCAATACGGGCTTCCTGTACGAGCAGCGCTTCCTCGGCGCGCGCAGCCGCGAGACGCTGTCGCACGTCGTCCAGTTCGCGCGGTGCGGCATGCTGCGACAGCGCCACGCGTGCGCAAGCGGTGTCGAGCAGGCTGATGGCCTTGTCCGGTAACTGACGCGACGGAATGTAGCGGTGCGAGAGCGTCACCGCGGCACGGATCGCTTCGTTACGAACCACGACACCGTGATGTCGAGAAAACGTTTGCACAAGCCCGCGCACCATATCGACGGCAGCGGCCTCGGACGGCTCCGCGACCTGCAGGACCTGAAAGCGCCGGGTCAATGCCGGGTCTTTCTCGATGTGCCGCTTGTACTCGGCCCAGGTCGTCGCGCCAATCGTGCGGATCGTGCCGCGCGCGAGTGCGGGCTTCAGCAGGTTGGCGGCATCGCCCGTCCCTGCTTGGCCGCCCGCACCGATCAGCGTATGAATTTCGTCGATGAAAAGGATCACCGGCGCCGGCGATTTCGCAGCGGTTTCGAGCAGCCCCTTCAGACGCGCCTCGAACTCCCCTTTCATGCTCGCGCCGGCGAGCAATGCGCCGACATCGAGCGACAGCAGCCGCACGTCGGCGAGCTTCGGCGGCACATTGCCCGACGCGAGCGCGCGTGCCAGACCTTCCACGACGGCCGTCTTGCCGACACCGGCCTCGCCCGTCACCAGCGGGTTGTTCTGCCGACGGCGCAGCAACACGTCGATCATGGTGCGAATCTCGAGTTCGCGGCCGATGACCGGATCGATCTCGCCCGCACGGGCGCGCGCCGTCAGATCCGTGCAGTACGGTTCGAGCGAACCGCCGTTCGATGCGGACGGAATTGCGCCGGACGCCTCACCCGGCATTGCCGCACAAAAGTCGCTTTGGTCGTAGGTCGCATCGGTGGCTTCGGGCGAACCGTCGATCCACGCGGGCAGCACGTCGCCCAGCCCGTCAACGGGTATCTTGCCAAACGCAGGAGAGATCGACAGCAGGACGCGCCGTAGTTCGGGCGTCGACACCAGCGCAGCGACGAGCCACGCGCCGCGCACACGGCGATCGCCATGGCTCAGCGTCGCGAGCACCCACGCGCGCTCGATCGCCGACTCGATATGCCAGGAAAAATCGCTGATCGAACTGGCGCCGGCCGGCAGCGCCGCCAGCGCCTGCACGCAGTCGCGATCGAGTATTTCTCGATCGATGCCCGCGTGCCGAACGACGCGGTGCAGGTCGCTGTCGGGCAGTTGCAAGATCTGATGCATCCAGTGAACGAGCTCCACGTAGGGGTTGCCCCGCAGCTTGCAGAATTGGGTCGCTGATTCGATGCTGCGGTAGAGCTGAACCCCGAGCTTGCCGAACAGTGTCTGGCGTGAAATCGTCATGCGTACCTTCTTGTTATTCGGTCGGTGTGCGCCAGACCGCCGACGAAGCGGTCGGAAATCATCCTATTCAGGCGGCATATTCGGCCGCCGCACCGGCGGCATGTTATTGCGGCATAGGCCTACTGCCGCACCGGCAAAACAAATAAAACAAAATCCTCTCAGGCGACGGATTATTCTCACGGCATCGCACCATCGTCAACTCATGCGAACTGGAAAGTCTGCGTCGAATCGCATCTCACGAACTCACACCCTCAAAATTGCCAAACCATGAATCCCCGGCCCGCATGCCCACGCCCACACGCGAACGTCACAACCATCAAACCATTGTTACGATTGGCGAATTTCACCGAAAATGTGAAAAATCCATAACAACCCACTTCGCCAATCTTTTATCTCAATATCAAACCACCCCCCGCAGATCGATTCATCAATCTTCTTAATTGATCAAATATTTTGAGACTCCATTCCGATAATTTATGAAAATCGAGATAGCCAATTTTTAATAAACGGCATATACGCTTCCATGGTTATCATGGTTAGAATTCGCATTCGGTCATCACAAATCGTCCCATGCGCTCATTCCGCTTGCCGTGGCGTCGTCAGCCTGGCACCTCATTCACCGAACCTGTACGACATGGCGGGCAGCATCGTCCCGCGAGAAAGGAGGATGAAGCGGCAGGCCACGGCGAGACGATCGTTGACGGGATTGGCGGTCCCGCACGATGGAGGCATGACTGCGGGGCGCAAGCGGTATCGGCTTCCGCAGCCGACAAGCAGAAACGCACCGACGACCTTATCGAAACGCTTCACGCACAATACTGGCGCGCGCTGGCAGGCCCGCACACTGCGCTTTCCGGTTCGTGGGCGGAGCAACAGGACGAGTCCGTGACCTCGGTCGCCCCGGTCACACACGATTCGCACGACGTTTGGCCGAACTCGGCAAACCCTGCCGAATCCGGCTCCATCGAGACGCTGCTGTCGGGTGAACCCAACCTTGAAGATGCGTTCGGACGTCTGGAACCGGCGCTCACGGCGGATCTGGAGATCGAATCCATGCCCGAGGTGCTACGTCTCTTTGCGCCGCCAGAATTTCACGCGGCCGAGTCCCGCCGCACGGCAGACCTGCCGCCTCCACTCACTCGGCGCGAGCACCACGCGCTGTCAGTTGACAGTCCGTTCGTCGGGCCTGCAACCGTGAAGAGCGATGTATGAACCCGTCACTTGCTGCGGGAGAACCGCCTGGACACGATCAGCACGACCTGCCGATCGCCATTCAACTTCAGACGTGGGCAAAGCTCGAACCGCAACAGGCGCAGATCGCGCAAGGTTTTCGCGACCTGATCCGGGCCGAGCGCTGGCGGCAAAAGGTTGTGGCGGGACACGAACGTCCGGGATTCGTCGTCGAACCGGCGCCGTGGGTCATGGAACTCGTGTCCGCACTGCGGCTTGCCGGCGACGGGCAACGCGAACCCGCCGACGAAGCGCGCGAACGGGCGCTCGACGCGGCACCACTCATAGCCGCGAACGCGCCGCGCGGTGTCGCCGTCTGGATCGCCGACAGCGATTCGCGTTTCGGTCCGATCTGCGAAATCATCACGGCTGGACATTACCGCTGGTTGCCATTCGCCGATCTCGCAGCGTGGCGCGTGCCGCCGCCTGCGAACCTCATCGATCTCGTCTGGGCGCCGTGTGTGCTGACGCTGACGGACGACAGTGTCGTGCGCGGCTTCATGCCGGCACGCTACCCCGGCTCGGAGGCTACGTCCGATACGTTGCGCCTCGGCCGTGAAACAGTCTGGTTTGAGTCGGCACATACCGCCATCATCGCGCTCGGCCAGAAGACCTGGGCGACGGAACAAGGCGATTTCGGCCTGTTCGAGCTGGCCGACACCGAATTCGGTGCCTACATCCCGAACGGCGCCACCGTTGGCGGACAGACCGATGACTGAACGCAGAAAGCCCTCCTCCGCCATCGACGCGCTCACCACACGCACCCCGCGGAGAGCAAATACGTATTTGATGCCGACCCTGCTCGACCGGCTGCGCGACGACGCGCCGCAGCGTCTGGTCGAAGCCCCCGAAGAATATGCGGTCACGCGCAAACAGATGCGCGACATCGTCCAGCGCGATCTCGCGTATCTGCTCAACACGACGAGCATCGAAGACCAGCTCGACCGCGAACGCCACCCGCAGGCAGCCGCGTCGACCGTCAATTTCGGTGTCCCGCCGCTCGCGGGCACCTTTCTCGCGTCGCGCCAGTGGAACGACATCGAGCGGACGATTCGCCAGGCCATTGCCGATTTCGAGCCGCGACTGATCCCCGATTCGCTCGTCGTGGCGCCCCGTCAGGCAGCCGACGCGGCCGACCATCACAACGTACTCGCGTTCGAGGTTCGCGGCCTGGTTCACATGGACCCGTATCCGCTCGAATTCATGGTGCAGAGCTCGCTCGATCTCGAGACGAGCGAGATCCGGATCACCGGCATGCGCGCCGGCTAATCCCGGTGCGGCACAACGACAACGAGACCCCTCCGATGGACCCGCGACTGCTCGACTACTACAACCAGGAACTGATCTACATGCGCGAACTTGCCAGCGAGTTCGCGCATGCGCACCCGAAGATCGCGCGCCGGCTCGGCATGCAGGCCGGCGAAGTGGCCGACCCTTACGTCGAGCGCCTGATCGAGTCGTTCTGTTTCATGGCCGCGCGCATGCAACTCAAGCTCGACGCGGAGTTTCCGCGTTTCACGGGGCGGTTGCTGGAAGTGATCTACCCGAATTACGTCGCACCCACGCCGTCGATCGCGGTCGCGCGCCTGTATCCCGGTCAGGCCGAAGGCAATCTGGCCAACGGCTACCGCATCGCGCGCGGCACGTCGTTCGAGGCCCAGGTTCCCGATGGCGAAAAAACCGCGTGCCTGTTTACGAGCGGCCAGGACGTGACGCTCTGGCCGCTCACGATCACCGAAGCGCGGCTGACGGGCATTCCGCCCGACGTTCCGGCGCTCGACCGCTATGTTCCGCCCGACAGGCAGGTGCGCGGCGCACTCCGGCTGAAGCTCGCCACCACGGGTGACGTCCAGGTGGCCGATCTGAAGGGACTCGACCGGCTACCCGTGTATCTGGCCGGCGACGAACAGGTCGCCTCGCACTTGTTCGAGCTGCTGCATGTCGCGGGCGTCGCGTCCGTGATTGCCGCACCCGGAGATTTCGGCGTACCGGGTCGTCCACCCGCAGCCGTTGCTCACGATGCGATCGAACACGAGGGCTTGCGCACCGATCAGACCCTGCTGCCGCTCACCTGGACGAAATTCCACGGGCATAATCTGTTGCACGAGTATTTTTCATGTCCGGCGCGGTTCTGGTTCTTCGCGTTGAACGGTCTCGCTGAAGGCCTTTCACGTGTCCGCGGACGGGAAGTCGAGATCGTCGTGCTGCTCGATCGAGCGCCGGGACAGCTCGCCAACCTCGTCGACGCCTCGCGCTTCGCGCTGTTCTGCACGCCCGTCATTAACCTCTTCAAGCGGCATACTGACCGCATCGAGCTTTCCCCACGCGAGACCGAGTTTCATCTGGTGCCCGCGCGCCTCGCGCCGCTCGACTACGAAGTGTTCTCGGTGGAGACCGTGTACGGGCAAGTCGCAGCGACGTCGGACGAGCTGGAATTCCGTCCGCTTTATCAAACGCTGAACAACGATGAAGGCAATCACGGAAGGTACTTCTCGACGCGGCGCGAACGGCGGATCGTGTCGGATTCGGCGCGCCGTTACGGCACACGTACTCCGTACATCGGCACGGAAGCGTTTCTCTCGCTTGTCGACCAGAACGAGGCACCCTATGGTGAGAACATCCGCGTCCTTTCGGTCGAGGCGCTGCTCACGAACCGGGATCTCGCCACGCTCGTGCCACGCGATGGCAGGCGCGACCTGACGACGGAGGAGTCTGCGCCAGTCGAGAGTATTGGCCTCATCCGCGCCCCGAGTTCGCCGAAGGCGCCCTACGCCGAGCGCGAGATGGCGTGGCGGCTGATCCGTCAACTCAACTTCAACTACCTGCCGTTCGAAGATCTTGATCACCGTGAAGGTGGACAGGGACTACGCGATCTGCTACGCCTGTACCTCTCCGACGAGAACACCGAGCATCGGCGGCAGGTCGAGAGCCTCGTCGGCGTGAAGACGCGTCCGGTGACACGCAAGCTGCCGGGTACCGGCCCGATGACCTTCGGGCGCGGCATTGAATGTGCGTTGACCGTCGACGAGACAGGTTTTTCCGGCCTGAGCCCCTATCTGTTCGGCGTGGTCATCGAGCACTGGCTGGCACGGCACGTGTCGATCAACAGCTTTACGCAAACCGAGTTACATTCGATGCAGCGCGGCCGAATCGCACGCTGGCCGGTGCGCGCCGGGGCGCGCGGAGTGCTGTGATGAAACGTGCCACTTTGCCGGCGCTGGTGCGCGACAGCACGCTTTCGCCCGAACTGCTCGAACGCCTGCGGGCCGAGCCGTGGCGCTTCGGGTTCCTGTCATTGCTGCGACGCATCGGCGCGAACGCGGCGATCGATCCGGTGGGCACCGCACGCCGGCCGCAAGCTGAACCGTTTCGTCTCGGGCAGCAGCCCAGTCTCGCCTTTGCGCCGCGCGAGGTCGCGAGCGTGCAGGAAGCTGCGGGGACGCTCAAAGTGCGGCTCTTCGGTCTCGGTATGCTTGGCCCCAACGGCCCGTTGCCGATCCACGTCACCGAGATGGCAAAGGATCGCGAGGACAGCCGCCGCGATACGACAACGGTCGACTTCTTCGACATTTTTCATCACCGGTTCTTCACGTTGTTCTATCGCGCGTGGGCGTCAGCACAGGCAACAGCGGGACTTGACCGGAAAGACGACGAGCGGTTTTCGTTTTACGTCGCGAGCCTCACGGGTCAGGACACCGCGGAAATCGGCCAGCGTCCCCTGCCCTCGCACGCACGGCTTGCGGCGTCGGCCCATCTCGTACGCGAGTCGCGCAATTCGGATGGGCTTCGCGCCACGCTCGAACACTACTTCGGCGTGCCGGTCGCGATCGCCGAGAACGTGTTTCACTGGATCGAAATCGATCCTGCCGATCAGGGCCGCATGGGTCGCCCGGGTCCCGCTGCAACGATGGGACAGGCCGCGATGCTCGGCCGCGTGGCGCCGGACCGCCAGCACCGATTCCGCATCGTGATCGGCCCCATCGATCTCGACGCGTATCTGGGCTTCACGCCGCAGGGCGACGATCTGCCGCGCCTTGTCGAATGGGTGCGGGCATTCGTCGGCTACGAACTGGAATGGGAGCTCGAACTGCGCATCAAACCCGAAAGCGCACCGCCGGCAGTCATGGGCGGCAGGCAGCGCATGGGATGGTCCGGGTGGCTGGGCCGCCCGAATGCAGATCGACCGATTACCGGCATGCGGTTCGAACCCGAGCGTTATGCGCGGTATTTCAAGCGTCGCACCACTGAATCCGAAAAGAGACAATGAGCAAAAGGCAGTCGACCCGACAGCCCGAATCCGGCAAAGGCGCCGTGAAGGACGCGCCGCATCACGACTGGATCGCGCCTGTGAGCGATACCGCGCCCTGCGGTCCCGACCTCGAATACGACCACGATTTTGTCGTGCTGTTCGCGAGTGCGGCACCGAAGCAGGACGTGCAGTACGGCGCGTTCGTCGGCTCGCCCGAACCCGTCAACTGGAGCGAACTCGAGCGCGACTGTCAACGGCTCATGTTGCGCACGAAGGATATACGAATTGCCGTGCTTTATACGCGATGTCGCACGCGGCTTGGTGGCGCTACCGGCCTCGCGGATGGCGTCGGTCTGCTTGCCGCCTGGCTGGAAACATTTGCCGACCACGTTCATCCGCAGCCCGGCACGGGTGAAGAGCGCGACGCCGCACTGGACATGCGAATGAATGCACTACAAGCGCTTGCCGACCCCGATGGGCTGCTGGCGGACGTTCGGGACATCGTGCTCATGAAATCGACGCTGACGCGCCTGCAGGTGCGCGACGTCGAGCGCGCGTTTGCGCGTCCCCGGCCGGCCGACGCACTCGCGCCAGAGTCCGTTGCGCACCAGCTGCATGACCTGCGCATCCAGCTGCCGGCGATGATGGTCGGTTTCGACGACACAATCGCACATCTTGCGACGATCGACGCGTGGTGCGCCACTCATCTCGAGACATACCGGCCTAACTTGTCGCCGCTAACGCGGCTGCTCGGAACGATGCGTGCGCCCGTATCGGCAAACGCAGTCGAACAGATGGAAGAATCCCAAGAATCCGTGCCGACGGCCGACGAATCCTCAGGAGGCGACGCGTCAGCGCTGCTCGAACCAGTGAATGCGGGGCCGCTCTGCGCCTACGAACCCACAACGACGCGACTGGCATCCGCACCGGCTGACCGTCAGGCGGCGCTTGCCTTGATCCGAACGGCCCGAGCATGGTTCGAGACCCACGAACCAAGCAGTCCGATTCCGGTGTTGCTCACGCGTGCGGAGCACTTCGTCGGCAAGCGCTATGCCGAAGTTGTCAAGGCAATTCCAGCCGAGCTTCTTGCGCAGTGGGAAGAAACCGATAGTGGCCGGTAACATCCGACCGCCAATGCACAGGGCGAATGGATAACGCGGGCAAGACCAATCCTCAACTCACGAACATCGCAGAACTCATGACGCAGTGGTCAATCGGCCTGGATGAAGTGAGCCGGTATTTCCGCTACCGCTTCGGGACGGAGGCTAGCGACGTGGCGCGTCGCGACACTGGCGACCCCGAGTTGACAGCATTTCTCACTCGCGCGATTGCGCAACTGCTATCCGACGATCCCACCCCGCCCCCTGTCCAAACTGCACAAGCGGCATCACGAGACTCATTCATTGCGGCAGCGCTCTTCATCCAGTCCCCACATTTTTCTGCGACGCATGTAGCCGGACTTTTACGCGCCTTCACGGAACGCCGCTCCAAAATCTGCACAAGAAGGACAAGCTGTTCGAATTCCTGCAATATCTACCACATCAACGCTCGCTCGATTCCGTCGCCGCTGAAATGAGCGTGACACGCGTTACGGTAACGTCGTGGCTACGTCGTCTCCGTACTCTGCTATTGGCGCTAGATCCGTCGAGGCACTACGCAGCCCGGGTGCGCCTTGGCCAAAAGCCGGCTTCGCCGGAACTCTGGTGTCCGCACTGCAAGAAAAAGGCGCACGTACACCGGCACGGCTTTTGGTATGCGCGCACGAAATCCGGGCAGGCGATTCGAGGAGCAAGGCTGTTCCAGTGTTCCATATGTGACAGCTATTTCGACCGCTTGGACAGACTAGTTCGTATATAAACGAAACAGAATAATCCCTAAAAGCTCTCCCCTGCGATCAACCCATGGCCATGCGACGCTTGCGGGAACGCGAACTCGGCGAGGACGGGACGCTCGCCCGCCCCTTTGACGACAGCCGCTTTCATCCGCCATTCCCGACAAGACGAAGCGAGCGCTGCGCGATCATTGCGCGTCGACCCATGCGCGCAGCGCGGCGTCGCGGATCTCGAACACGTCGAACAACCCGAGCGCGCGCAGCGCCGGCAGCACGTCGGCGGCATCGGCCAGCGCACGCGCCCGCTGTGCCTCGTCCGCGTGCGGATCGGTGAGCACCCGCGCATTCGCGAGAAAAGCGCCCACGCTGCCCTTGCGGATCGTCGTGCCGTTGAGGTCGAGCTGGTTGAGGTGGTCGGGAAGCATTTCGTCGGCTCGCATCGCGCGGCCCTCCTGAAGTGATGGACAGGCTTCCAGTGTAGGGATGCAAATGCGGCCCGACTCCGGTATAAATGCCATTCGATACCGCAATCCGGCCATGTCAGACGATCCGCTTCTTCCCGCCGAACTCGTGACGTCCTCCGACGGCCCGTTCATCGCCGCCGCCGAGCTGACACAGCGCGACGCGCGCGTGACCGCGCCGCACCGCCATGCACGCGGCCAGCTGGTCGGCGCGCTGAGCGGCCTGCTGTCGATCGGCGTCGACGACCACGACTGGGTCGTGCCGGCCGTCCATGCGATCTGGATTCCGCCGCATTGCACGCATGCGCTGCGGTCGTTCGGGCCGTTCTCCGGCTGGAGCGTGTTCGTCGCGGAACCGCGCTGCGCGTCGCTGCCGCCGGCGCCGCGCGCGCTCGTCACGCCCCCGCTGCTCCGCGAAGCGGTGCGGCGCGCCGCGAGCTGGCACGGCGGCCCGCTCGACGCGGCGCAGACGCGCATCGCGGACGTGATCCTCGACGAGATCGCGGCGGCGCAACCCGCGCCGCTCGGCTTGCCCCGCCCGCGCGACGCGCGCGTGTTGCGGATCACCGATGCGCTGGGCGCCGATCTCGCGGACAACCGCCGCCTCGAGGAATGGGCCGCATGGGCGGGCATCGCGCCGCGCACGCTGAGCCGCCGCTTCGTCGCCGAAACGGGGCTGACGTTCGCACAATGGCGCCAGCAGGCGCGGCTGCTGCGCGCACTGGAGCGCGTGGCCGACGGTGTGCCCGTGACGACGATCGCGCTCGATCTCGGCTACGACAACGTGAGCGCGTTCATCGACATGTTCCGGCGTGCGTTGGGGACGACGCCGGGGCGGTATATGGAAGCCGGACGCGGCTCACGCCAGGGCGACGCCGTTTAGCGCGTCATTACGCGCTGTTATGGACGATCGACGGCGGCGACATTCGGCCCGCCGCTTCTTTCTTCAATAGGTACCGTCGCCCTGCTTTGCGACTTCGGCCGGTTTCCCCTTGAACTGCGCCGCCAGCCGCTCCGCACTCCTCGCCAGCAGCGTCGTATCCACGCCCACCGCGACGAACAGCGCCCCCGCTTCCAGATAGCGCCGCGCAGCCGCTTCATCCGCGCTCAGGATGCCCGGCGCCTTGCCGGCCGCCGTGATCGCGCGGATCGCATGATCAATCGCGGCCTGTACGTCCGGATGCCCCGGATGGCCGAGATGCCCGAGGTCGGCCGCGAGATCCGCCGGCCCGATGAACACGCCATCGACGCCTTCGACCCGCGCGATCGCGTCGATCGCATCGAGCCCCGCGCGCGTCTCCACCTGCACGAGCACCGCCATCTCGCCGTTCGCGCGGTGCAGGTAGTCGCCGACGCGGTTCCAGCGCGACGCGCGCGCCAGCGCGCTGCCGACACCGCGAATGCCGTGCGGCGGATAGCGCGTCGCGGCAACCGCCGCCTGCGCCTCGCCGGCGCTCTGCACCATCGGCACGAGCAGCGTCTGCGCGCCGACGTCGAGCACCTGCTTGATCAGCACCGGGTCGTTCCACGGCACCCGCACGACCGGATGCGACGGATACGGCGCGATCGCCTGCAATTGCGCGAGGATCGTCGGCACCGTGTTCGGCGCGTGCTCGCCGTCGATCAGCAGCCAGTCGAAGCCGGCGCCCGCGACCACCTCGGCGCTGTACGGGTTCGCGAGCCCGAGCCACAGGCCGACCTGCGCGTCGCCGCGCGCGAGCGCGGCCTTGAAGACATTCGAAGGAATCTGCATCGCCGGTTCACTCGAAGTAGCACTGGATGGTCCCGAGCGGACCGTAGTCGACGCTGAAGGTGTCGCCCGAACGCGCCGCGCACGGCCGCGTGAACGACCCGCCGAGCACGATCTGCCCCGGCTCCAGCGCGACGTCGAAGCGCGCGAGCCGGTTCGCGAGCCACACGACGCCGTTGGCCGGATGGTTCAGCACACCGGCCGCGACGCCGGTTTCCTCGACCACGCCGTTGCGCGACATGATCGCGGCGACCCAGCGCAAGTCGACGTCGGCCGGGCGCACGGGCCGGCCGCCGAGTACGACGCCGGCGTTCGCCGCGTTGTCGGCGATCGTGTCGAACACCTTGCGCGGGCGCTGGGTGTCGGGGTCGATCGACTGGCTGCGCGCGTCGATGATCTCGAGCGCGGGCACCACGTAGTCGACCGCGTCGTACACGTCGAAGATCGTGCAGTTCGGTCCGCTCAGGCGCTTGCCGAGCACGAACGCGAGCTCGACCTCGACGCGCGGCACGATGAAGCGCTGCGTCGGGATCGTGCCGCCGTCCTCGAAGAACATGTCGTCGAGCAGCGCGCCGTAGTCGGGCTCGTCGATCTGCGACGTGTTCTGCATCGCCTTCGACGTGAGGCCGATCTTGTGGCCCTTCAGCGTGCGGCCTTCCGCGAGCTTCACGTTCACCCACGCGCGCTGGATCGCATACGCGTCGTCGATCGTGATGTCCGGGTAGTCGAGCGAGATCTGGCGGATCTGCTTGCGCTCGCGCTCGGCGTCGTGCAGGCGCCGCGCGAGCTGGTCGATGATGGCGGGTTCGAGCATGGTGGAATCGGGATGGGGGTTCAGCTGGCCCGCTGGTAGCGGGCGTGGATGTTGTTGTGCTTGTACGAGCCGTTTTCGCTGAACTCGGTCAGCTCCATCGACAGCGCGAGGTAGCGCTTCGCGTACAGCTCGGCGAAATGCGCCTTGAGCGCGTCGAACAGCGCGTCGCATGCGGCCTTCTTCTGTGCGTCGCTGCGGCCCGAGCCGATCTTCAGCGTCACGTGGACGAACGCATCGTCCCCGGTGCCGTCGGCGACGCAGTAATCCTGCAGCTCGATCGCGCGCGAGCGGATGCCGCCGGTCGGAAACACGCCGCCCTGCGCGATCAGCGTCGTGTTGATCGTGCGCAGCAGCGCGGGAATGCGCGCGTCGTCGCGGATGTTCGACGTGTACTCGACGACGATGTGTGGCATGTCGGTTCTCCTGGAAAGACGTCGCGTACGGGTCAGGCGAGCGGGAAGATCGCATTGATCTGCCCGGTGCCCGAACTCGCGAAGTAGTCGGTGACGATCTCGACGGGCTTGTCGTAGCGATCCCAGCCGAGCAGGCCGAGCAGCATCGCGGTGTCATGCATGCCGCCTTCGCCGTGGCAATGGAGGTTGTATTCGGGCAGCATCGCGCAGAAAGTCTTGAAATCGCCCTGCTTCCACAGCTCGACCACGCGCAGGTCGACCTGCCGGAAGAATTCGCGGCTGATCTGATGAATCGATTCCTCGGGGCTGCCGTTGTCGTTGAAGCGGTGCGACAGCGATCCGCTCGCGAGGAACGCGACGTTCGCATCGCTCCGCTCGATCGCGTCGAGCAGCGCCTCGCCGAAGCGGCGGCTCTCGTCGAGCGTGTGCCACATGCACCAGCCCGCGATCGACACCACCTTGAAGTGCTGGTCGCCGTTCATGTAGCGCATCGGCACCAGCGTGCCGTATTCGAGTTCGAGGCTGTCGATCTCGTGCGCGCGCGTCGCGATGCCGCGCGCCGTCGCCGTTTCGGCGATCAGCCGGCCGAGCGCCGGATTGCCCGGATACGCGTACTGCATGTCGCGGATGAAATGCGGCAGCTCGTTGCTCGTATAGGTGCCGGCGAACCGCGCGTTGCAGTTCACGTGATAGCCGGCGTTGACGAGCCAGTGCACGTCCGACACGACGATCGTGTCGACGCCGAGCGCGCGGCAGCGCTCGCCGATCAGCTGATGGCCGCGGATCGCTTCCGCGCGGCAGCCGTGATGCCTGCCCGGCAGCTCGGACAGGTACATCGACGGCACGTGCGTGATCTTCGCGGCGAGGGACAGTTTGCCCATCGTAAGTCTCCCTAAGTTCTTTCACGCGGCACGATGGCCCGCGCCGCTTACACGCCCCAGCGCGGAATGTGATGCGAACCCATCGAGATGCAGACGTTCTTGATCTCCGCGAACACCTCGAAGCTGTATTCGCCGCCCTCGCGCCCGGTGCCCGACTCCTTCACGCCGCCGAACGGCTGGCGCAGGTCGCGCACGTTCTGGCTGTTGACGAACACCATGCCGGCCTCGATGCCGCGTGCGAGGCGATGCACCTTGCCGACGTCCTGCGTCCAGATGTAGGACGCGAGGCCGTAGGACGTGTCGTTCGCGAGCCGCAGCCCGTCCTCTTCGTCGTCGAACGGAATCAGGCACGCGACCGGGCCGAAGATCTCCTCCTGCGCGATGCGCATCCGGTTGTCGACGTCGGCGAACACGGTCGGCCGCACGAAGTTGCCGTTGCGCAGATGGTCGGGCAGGCCCGCCGGCTTGTCCGCGCCGCCCGCGACCACGCGCGCGCCTTCCTGCTCGCCGATGCGGATGTAGCCCGTCACCTTCTCCCAGTGCTGGCGCGTGATCATCGCACCGAGATTCGTGGCCGGATCGGACGGATCGCCGACCACCAGGTTGTTCGCGCGGCGCGCGAATTCCTGCACGAAGCGGTCGTAGATCGAGCGCTGCACGAAGATCCGCGAACCGGCCGTGCAGCGTTCGCCGTTGATCGAGAAGATCGTGAACAGCGACGCGTCGAGCGCGCGGTCGAAATCGGCGTCGTCGAACACCAGCACCGGCGACTTGCCGCCGAGCTCCATCGAGTATTTCTTCAGACCCGCGCGCTCCATGATCCGCTTGCCGGTGACCGTGCCGCCGGTAAACGACACCGCGCGCACGTCCGGATGCCGCACGAGCGCATCGCCGGCGGTCGCGCCGTAGCCCTGCACGACGTTCAGCACACCGGGCGGAATGCCGGCTTCGAGCGCGAGCCGGCCGAGCTGGTCGGCGGTCAGCGGCGACAGTTCCGACATCTTCAGCACCGCCGTGTTGCCGAGCGCGAGGCACGGCGCCGTCTTCCACGTCGCGGTCATGAACGGCACGTTCCACGGCGACACCAGCGCGCACACGCCCACCGGCTGGTACAGCGTGTAGTTCAGCATCTGGTCGTCGACCGGATACGTGCGGCCGTTCATCTGCACGCACACTTCCGCGAAGAAATTGAAATTCTCCGACGCGCGCGGAATCAGCTGCTTGCTCGTCTGCGCGATCGGCAGGCCGGTATCCTGCGTTTCGAGCGCCGCGAGCATCGGCACGTTCTTCTCGATCAGCTCGCCGAGCTTGCGCATCAGCTTCGCGCGCTCCTTCGCGGGCGTGTTCGCCCACTTCGGGAACGCTTCCTTCGCCGCGCGCACCGCCGCGTCGACTTCCGCCTCGCCGCCCGACGCGACCTCGGCGATCACGTCGCCGGTCGCGGGGTTCAGCGTGGTGAACGTGTCGCGGCTCGCGACTTCCCGGCCGTCGATCCAGTGCTTGAT
Source organism: Burkholderia sp. SRS-46 (assembly GCF_004343775.1). Lineage (GTDB taxonomy): Bacteria > Pseudomonadota > Gammaproteobacteria > Burkholderiales > Burkholderiaceae > Burkholderia. The sequence continues at coordinate 225,308 of NZ_PTXL01000002.1, forward strand.
GGTCATCTGCTCTCCTTGTGCGGCGGGCTCAGCCGGCGCGATAGTAGTCGTGTTCGGCGACGATCGTGTTCACGAGCCGGCCGATGCCTTCGATTTCGGTGACGACCTCGTCGCCCGGCTGCGTATCCGCGAGCCCTTCCGGTGTGCCGGTCAGGATCAGGTCGCCCGGCGCCAGCGTCATGAAGCCGCTGATGTGCTCGATCAGCGCCGGCACGTCGAAGATCATGTCGCGCGTGCTGCCGCGCTGCGTCTCCCGGCCGTTCACCGTGGTGCGCAAGGCCAGGTCGCCCGGGTCGCCGATCTCGTCGCGGCTGACGAACCAGGGCCCGAGCGGCGTGCAGGTGTCGCGGTTCTTCACGCGCAGGTTCGGCCGGTAGTAGTTCTCGAGGTAATCGCGGATCGCGTAGTCGTTCGCGACCGTGTAGCCGGCCACGTAGTCGAGCGCCTGCGCGCGGCGCACACCGCGCGCGGGGCGGCCGATCACGACCGCCAGCTCGCACTCGTAGTGCATGTGGGTCGCGTCGGCGGGCCGCACGGTGCGCGCGCGGTGGCCGACGAACGTGTTCGGTCCCTTCAGGAAGATCAGCGGCTCGCTCGGCGCCTTGAACGCGAGCTCCTTCGCATGGTCCGCATAGTTGAGGCCGAGCGCGAACGTCGTGCGCGGCGCGACGGGCGGCAGCCAGGCCACCTCGCCCTCCGTGACGACGGCCCCGGTGTCGAGCCGGATCAGGCCCTCGCCGGCCGGCTCGGCGGCGTGCAGTGCGCCGTTGTAGATCACGCGTGCGATTTTCATCGGGCGGCCTCCGCGATCAGCGCATGCCGCAACGTGCCGATGCCGTCCGCGACGATCTCGATGCGGCTGCCGGCCTGCGCGCGCGGCGCGCCGCCCGGCACGCCGAGCAGCAGCACGTCGCCGGCGTCGAACGACATGAACGCCGACACCTCGGCGATCAGCTGCCGCACCGGCCGCACCAGCGTGGCCGTCGACGCGTCCTGCGCGACGTGGCCGTCGATCCGCACGGTCACGCCGATCGCGTCGACATCGGCAAGCGCGCCGGGCGGCACGATCGCCGGCCCGAGCGGGCAGAACCCGTCGCGGCACTTGTAGCGCACGGCGGGACGGTAATAGTCGGGGTGCGGAACGGATACGTCGCACGCGAGCGTGAAGCCGTGCACGTAGTCGAGCGCGTGCGCCGCGGCCACCCGGGTCGCGCGGCGGCTGAACACCACCGCGACCGACGCGCCGATCTCCAGCGCGTCGACGCCGGCCGGCACGACCACCGCCGCGCCGTCGGCGGCGTGCGTGTTGGCGGGCTTGATGTAGAGCACCGGCGCCTGCGGCGGCCGCCCGTAAGGCGGCTGATGCACCGCCTCGCCGAGCGCGTCGAGCGCGGCGCGCTCGTTGAGCAGCGCACCATAGATGGTACCGATGGCGACCGGCAGCGGCGGTGCCGCCGCGGCGGTCGTGCAAGACAGCTCCATGCGTCATTCCCCTGCCGCGCGTCGCGGCGCATCGTCAATAGTTAATATCTTAAGTAAACAATCGCGCGCTGACAACCTCGATTACCCTGATACATGAAATTCGACACGACCGCCTGTTAAGATTGGCGCGTCCCCCGTCCACCCCCGCACCTCGAATGAACCGTACGCTCGACCACCGCAATCTGGCCATGCTGCTGCTCGAAGCCCGAGAAACGCTGATGGGGCTGTTCCGCCCCATTCTCAAGGAATTCGCGTTGACCGAACAGCAATGGCGGATCATCCGCGTGCTCGACGGCGAAGCGTCGCACGCGCTCGAAGCGGGGCAGATTGCGCGGCGCTGCTGCATCCTGAGCCCGAGCCTCACAGGCGTGCTGGAACGGATGGAGCGCGATGGCCTGATCAGGCGCACGCGCGCGCAGGAAGATCAGCGCAGGCTGCTCGTGAGCCTGACGCCGCAAAGCCGGAAACTCGTGACGGAAATCGGCCCGCGCATCGACGAGCAATACCGGCTGCTGGAGGAGCGCTTCGGCCCGGCGGCGCTCGACGACATCTACCGCGCGCTGGACCGGCTGATCGAATTCGGCGCCAGCGCGCCGTAAGCCGCGCGTGCGGTCAGGCCGCGCCGCGCATCAGCTCGGTGACCGCGACGCCGCGCGAGGTGCGCATGCATTCCTCGACGTAATCGACGAACGGCAGCGGTTCGAAATCGATTTCATCGCGCACGCGGCTGTTGTCGAACACGCGATCCGCGGCCGAGAATTCCGCGAAGCGCTGCAGCGCCTTGCCGATCACGCGCTCCAGCAACGGATCGTTGCGCCCCAGCACGTCGCGCACGACGAGCGGCAGTTCCGCCGCCGTGCAGGCCGCATAGCGCGGCGCGCCCGTCATCCCGGCCGCCTCGTCCATCGCGCGCACGATCTGCGCGACCATCGGCGCCTCCAGGCCCGCGGACACGTGATAGACATCGTGCGCGAGCGCCGGCTTGACCGCCAGCAGCATCGTCGCGCGCGCGACGTCGTCGACCGACACGATGTCGATGCGCGTCATCGGCCGCGCCGTGTAGCGGCGCGCCGCATGCGCGACGCGGAACGTCCAGAACGAATTCGGCGACGGCCGCGTGCCCAGCACCGTATGCCCGACGATGTGCGAAGGACGAACGATCACGAGCGGCAGCCCGAGCGCGCGCAGGCGCGCCTCCATCTCGCGTTTCGCCTCGAGGTAGTCGGCCGCCAGCACGGCGCCCGCCAGCGCCGCGCCCGAATCCCTGGCGTCGCAGCCCTGCGCGTCTTCCAGCACGATGCCGCCCCGGCCGCCGCGCACGAACGCGGTGCCGACGTACGCGAAGCGCTGCAGTTGCGGGGTGCGCGCGAAGCCCTCGGCAAAGCGCAGCGACGCATCGAGGTCGGCCTGCAGGTGCGCGCCGTCCGACGACGACGCATGGCCCGCGCAGTGAATCACGTGCGTCGCCTGCGCGAGGCGGCCCGCATCGGCGCCGTGCCAGACGTCGCCGAGCGAGCCGACGACCACGTTCGCATCGGTCAGGCGCGACGCCCAGTACGGCGCGAGCCCCGCGCGCAGCGCCGCCTCGCGCAGCCGCTCGACCGCATGGTCGCGATCCCGCGCGCGCACGACGCACACCACGCGTTCGAGCAGCCCCGCGTTGACGAGCGCCGTCAGCACGGTGCTGCCGATGAAACCGGTCGCGCCCGTCAGCACCAGCCGCGCGACGTTCGTCGCGGCAACCGGTGCGCTGGACGGCGATACCAGGCTCGTGCGCCAGTTGAGCGACAGGGCGGTTTTCCAGTTCAGCACGGAACTCTCCTTCAAAAATCGACGGGCGGCGGGATGTCGGGCGCATGCGCGCCGGGCATGGGACCTGTCTGACAGGTCGCGATTGAAGTGCGCCCGGGGGGGTGCCCCGATCCGGGGTCCGCCCGCGAGGTGTCGGCACGAGGGGGAATACGGGCGGCGCCGCGGACTGACACCGCGGCGCTGGATCGGGACGGTAGCAGTGTGGGGCCGGACCGGCGTCGAGTCTGTCCTGAAAGTTTTGCGAAAGTGTGCGAATTTGTATGCGTTTGTCGGAGTATGTCGCCCGGGCGGCCGCGTTCGCATTCCCCCTCAGCCGATCGGCCCCCGAAAAAAAGCGGCTGCCCGGCCGCCTATCGTCGCGGCGATGCAACATGCGCGCGATCGCGTCCGGCTTGCACCCGGTTCGCACCGGCCCCTCCGCCACTCGACCGGTGCGAACCGCCGTCGCCGCCGCGACACATCGACGCGCCCTCCGCGCCCCGCCCGCTGTGCCGTTGCGACGCGCAACCGGCCGTCGTCGCCGTCGCGCCGCCTGCGGCGGGCGTCACGCGGCGTGCATATTGCGCAACGTGTTTCATCAGACGTCATTTCATGCGGATTGCAAATGCGCGAGGTGTTCATTTATTGCGCATTGCGTCTTGCGTTTCAGCGCAGGATATCTAGACTTATCAAGCTCGTACGGTCGAATGCTCATTTTCTCAAGGAGACGATCCAATGCGCCTCACCATTCGAATTAATGGCAGCGAATCAGCGACCCGGCAGTCTTTTGCCGTGCTCTGGGTGGACACCGACGAAGGGCTCTGGTCTCGCGAGGCACATCAAGGCATCGATCTTCCGACCTGGGGCAAGGTCAAGGACGTCGAGGGCGCGATGGCGCTCTGTGCGGCTGACAGCGGCAAGGCCGTCTGCAAGCTGCAGGGTTTGTCGTTCGATGCGACGCAGCGCGAACAAGGCACTGCCGAGCTTGCAGGCGAGCACGCAAAAGGTGCATGGCGCCTGCAGGAAGTCGACACTTGCACGATCCAGCCGGAATACAAGGAATTTATTTCCGTTGATCGATAGGTATTTTTGACACGTATTGTCTGCGGGTTTCGGGTTTATTCCAGTTTTATCGAATTTGTTTTTCCGTTCCGCGATTATCGACGCCCCTGCCGGGGCGTTTTTGATTGCCGATTTCATATATGAATCGGGGCCGGGTTAATTCACCGGATCGCTGCGTTCCGGTGCACGAATCGCCGGTCGCCCGGCCGCCATTCCGACCCCTTGTTTTCGTGCCGGCCACCGACCGGCCCCGACCCACGCCGCGCCCGCCGGCGACCGCATGCGCGGGCCCCGCCGCCGCGCCGTCACGCCCCGCTTCCGCTCCCCGATCCGGCCCGATCTCGCAATTGCCCTCACACTTTCCCCACACGGGGATTACTCATTTATTACAATCACATAATTCCGACTGTCCGCCGCCGCGTCGCGGCCCGATCCAGCCCCCGCATGAGCGTGAAAAAGAAGACACATCCCGCCGATCCGTACGCGTCGGCAACGAAGCACCCGATGCTCGCGTCGCGCCTGCCGATGTGGCGCTCGAAGCTGGTCGTGATCCTCGTGTTCCTCGCGTTCGGCGCGCTGCTTGCCCGCGCGTTCTGGGTGCAGGTCGCGAACCAGGATTTCTACGTCGGACAGGGCCAGAAACGCTACCAGCGCACGATCGAGCTCGACGCGATGCGCGGGGGCATCGTCGACCGCAACGGCGCGATGCTCGCCGTCAGCCTGTCGACCTACGAAATCTGGGCGAACCCGAAACAGGTCGCCGAAAACGACTATCCGCAAATCTCGAAGCTGCTCGACATGCCGCTCGCCGAGGTGAAGCGCCGCCTCAACCACGACCGCACCTTCGTGCTGCTCAAGCGCCAGATCGACGCCGACACCGCGAGCCGCCTCGACAAGCTCGAGATCAACGGCATCACGCAGATCGCCGATTCGAAGCGCTTCTACCCGGAAGGCGAATCGGCCGCGCACGTGGTCGGCTTCACGAACGTCGAGGACAAGGGCCAGGAAGGCGTCGAGCTGGCCGCCAACGCGCCGCTGTCGGGCACCGCCGGGCAGCGCGAGGTGATCCGCGACCGGCTCGGCCGCATCGTGTCGGATACGCGCCCGCTCGTGCCGGCGCAGCACGGCGCGACGATCGAGCTGACGATCGACCGGCGCATCCAGCAGCTCGCGTTCAGCCAGCTCAAGGCCGCGGTGGTCGCGAACAACGCGCAGGCCGGCAGCGTCGTCGTGCTCGATGCGCAGAACGGCGAAATCCTCGCGCTCGCCAATTACCCGACCTTCGACCCGAACGATCGCGCACGCCTCACCGGCCAGCAACTGCGCAACCGCGCGGTGATCGACACGTTCGAACCCGGCTCGACGATCAAGCCGCTCGTCGTCGCGCTGTCGATCGACGAACGCAAGGTGACGCCGAACACGATCATCAACACGGGCCCCGGCACCTACAAGATCGGGCCGGCGGTGATCCACGACACCTCCAACCACGGCTCGCTGACCGTCGCGCAGGCGCTGCAGAAGTCGAGCAACGTCGCGCTCGCGAAGCTCGCGCTGAACCTGCCGGCCGAAACGATCTGGAACAAGTACCAGGAATACGGGATCGGCCGCGCGCCGGAACTGACGTTCCCGGGCGTCGCATCGGGCCGGCTGCGGCCTTACAAGCGCTGGCGGCCGATCGAGCAGGCGACGATGGCGTACGGCTACGGGCTGTCGATGTCGCTGCTGCAGATCGCGCAGGTGTACACCGCCTACGCCGGCGACGGCACGCTGCACCCCGTGTCGCTGCTGAAGAACAGCAACGACAAGCAGACGCTCGACGCGCATCGCGGCCATCGCGTGACGTCGCCGCAAACGGCGGCGGCGATCCGCTCGATGCTCGAGATGGCGGTCGGCGAAGGCGGCACCGGCCGCCGCGCGCGGGTCGACGGCTACCGGATCGGCGGCAAGACCGGCACGGCGCGCAAGCAGGTCGGTGCAACCTACGCGAAGGGCAAGTACCGCGCGCTGTTCGCCGGCATGGCGCCGATGAGCCACCCGCGCCTGATCGTCGCGGTGATGATCGACGAGCCGCGCGGCCAGGGCTACTACGGCGGCACGGTGGCCGGGCCGGTGTTCTCGTCGGTCACGAGCGGCTCGCTGCAATTGCTCGGCGTGCCGCCGGACACCCCTGTCGAGCCGGACAAGCTCGCGCCGCCGAAGGCCAGCGCGCAAGCGCCGGCGTCGGCCGCGCCGCGCGCGTGACCGGTTCCGCCCGCTCGCCCCGGTATCCCACTCTCTAGGAATGCTACGCAACATTTGAGCGTTCCCGCCGCGCCCTCCTACAATTTTCCGGACCGCGGGCAGCCCTGCCCGCGCGAACGAATACAACACAGGAGAGACGCATGCGATTCCGCTGGAAAACGCTCGTGCTGGCCTGCGCGAGCCTCGCGCTGTTCGGCGGCGCGCCCGCCCGGGCCGCCGACGCCGCCGACGTGAAGATCGGCTTCCTCGTCAAGCAGCCCGACGATCCGTGGTTCCAGGATGAATGGCGCTTCGCCGAGCAGGCCGCCCGCGACAAACATTTCACACTCGTCAAGATTGCCGCGCCGAGCGGCGAGAAGGTATCGACCGCGCTCGACAGCCTCGCCGCGCAGAAGGCCCAGGGCGTGATCCTCTGCGCGCCGGACGTGAAGCTCGGCCCCGGCATCGCGGCGAAGGCGAAGCGCGCGGGGATGAAGCTGATGTCGGTCGACGACCAGCTCGTCGACGGCCGCGGTGCGCCGCTCGCGGGCGTGCCGCACATGGGCATCTCGGCCTACAAGATCGGGCAGCAGGTCGGCCAGGCCATCGCCGCAGAAACGAAGCGGCGCGGCTGGAACCCCGCCGAGGTCGGCATCATCCGGCTCGCGTACGACCAGTTGCCCACCGCGCGCGAGCGCACGACGGGCGCCGTCGACGCGCTGAAGGCGGCGGGCTTCCCGGCCGCGAACGTGATCGACGCGCCGGAGATGGCGGCCGACACCGAAGGCGCGTTCAACGCGGCGAACATCGCGCTCACCAAGCATCCGAACTTCAAGCGCTGGGTCGCGTTCGGCTCGAACGACGACACGACGGTCGGCGCGGTGCGCGCGGCCGAGGGGCGCGGGATCGGCGCGGACGCGATGGTCGCGGTCGGCATCAACGGCAGCCAGGTCGCGCTCAACGAGTTCGCGAAGCCGAAGCCGACCGGCTTCTATGGATCGATCCTGCTAAACCCGCGTCAGCACGGCTACGACACCGCGGTGAACATGTACGACTGGATCACGAAGAACCAGGCGCCGCCGCCGCTCGTGCTGACGTCCGGCACGCTGATCACGCGCGACAACGAGAAGCAGGCGCGCGCGGCGCTCGGCCTGTGAACGCGACGCAAGGAGCCGACATGACACGCACCACCCTCATCACCGGCGCCGCGGGCGGCATCGGGCAGGCACTGTGCCGCGCATTCGTCGCGGCCGGCGACCGCGTGCTCGCGCTCGACCGCGATCGCACCGCGCTCGGCGCGTTCCTCGACGCGCCCGGCGCGCCGGACGCGCTGCCCGTCGTCGACGACCTGACCGACCCGGCACGGCTGCGCGCGCTGCTCGCGCCGCACGCCGTCGACGTGCTCGTCGCGAACGCGGGCACGGCCGCGTCGACGACGCTGCGCGACACCACGCTCGAATCGTGGCGGCAGGATCTCGACGCGAACCTGACCGCGACCTACGCGAGCGTCGAGGCCGTCCTGCCGGGCATGCGCGCGCGCCGGCGCGGCGCGATTGCGATCGTCGGCTCGGTGAACGGCGCGCAGGCGCTCGGCCACCCGGCCTACAGCGCGGCCAAGGCCGGGCTCGTCAGCTATGCGAAATCGCTCGCGATCGAATTCGGCCGCGACGGCGTGCGCGCGAACATCGTGCTGCCAGGGACGGTCAAGACGCCCGCCTGGGAAGCGCGCGTGCAGCGCAACCCGCAGGTGTTCGAGCAACTGAGGAAGTGGTACCCGCTCGACGACTTCGCGACGCCCGACGATGTCGCGCAGGCCGCGCTGTTCCTGTGCTCGCCGGCCGCGCGGATCATCACCGGCGTCGCGCTGCCGGTGGACGGCGGCCTGCTGGCCGGCAACCGCGTGATGGCGCAGGAACTGACGCTCGAGACGTTCTATTGAGGGGGCGGCGCGGCGCGCGCCACCCGCGCCGTCGTCAATGCGCGTGCGCGGGCACGGCCGGCATCGTCATCCGCGCGAGCACATGGTCGGTCATCCCGCGCGCCAGCTCCGTCTCGCCCATGAACACCGTGCCGACGCCCTCGCTCGCGAGCAGCGCGGCCTCGTCGCCGCTGTTCGTGCACAGCGCGACCTCCAGCGACGGGTTCAGCGTGCGCGAGATCTCGACGATCTGCCGCACGTCGAACACGTCCGGCAGCGTCACGACCAGCATCCCCGCGCGCGCGATGTGCGCCTGCACCAGCACGATCGGCTCGACCGCGTCGCCGGACACCGCCGCGACGCCGTCTTCGCGCAGCTTCTCGACAATCTCGCGGTTCTGCTCGACCACCACACAGGCGATCCGGCGCTCGTCGAGCGCCTGCGCGATCCGCGCGCCGACCTTGCCGTAGCCGACGATCACCACCTGCCCGGTGAGATGGGTCTGCGGCGTGGACATCGGCAGCGCGGCGAGCGGATCGTCGCGCGCGTCGAGCCGCCGCGCGAACGCCGAATGCTTGCGGATCCACGCGAGCGCCGGATCGATCATCGCGAACGCGAGCGAATTCAACGCGATCGAGATCAGCGCGACCGCGAGGATCAGGTTCTGCCCTTCCGGCGACAGCAACCCGAGCGAATGGCCGAGCCCGGCGAGGATGAACGAGAACTCGCCGATCTGCGCAAGGCCCGCGCCGACGATCAGCGCCGTATTGAGCGGATAGCGGAACGCGAGCACCAGCGCGACCGCCGCGAGCGTCTTGCCGACCAGCACGATCGCCGCGACCTCGATCACGTGCAGCGGCTCGTCGAGCAGCACCTTCGGGTCGAACAGCATGCCGACCGAGATGAAGAACAGCACGGAGAACGCGTCGCGCAGCGGCAGCGTCTCGTCGGCCGCGCGCCGGCTGAATTCGGATTCGCGCATCATCATCCCGGCGAAGAACGCGCCGAGCGCGAACGACACGTCGAACAGCTTCGCCGCGCCGAACGCGATGCCGACCGCCGCCGCGATCATGCACAGCGTGAACAGCTCGCGCGAGCCGGTGCGGGCGACGAGCCACAGGATGCGCGGAAACACCCGCTTGCCGACCACCAGCATCAGCGCGATGAACGCGGCCACCTTCAGCATCGTGACGCCGAGCGTGCCCCACACGGTGCCGCCGGCCGCGTGCGCGTCGCCGGGCGGCGTGCCGCCCAGCAGCCCCGCGACGGGCGGCAGCAGCACCAGCACGAGCACCATCACGAGATCCTCGACGACCAGCCAGCCGACCGCGATGCGCCCGTTCACCGATTCGACGAGCCCGCGCCCCTCCAGCGCCCGCAGCAGCACGACGGTGCTCGCCACCGACAGCGCCAGCCCGAACACGAGCGCCGCGCCGATGCTCCAGTCCCACGCGAGCGCGAGCGCGCCGCCGAGCAGCGTCGCCACTGTGATCTGCACGATCGCGCCCGGCAGCGCGATCTTGCGCACCGCGAGCAGGTCGCCAAGCGAGAAATGCAGCCCGACCCCGAACATCAGCAGCATCACGCCGACCTCGGCGAGCTGCTGCGCGAGCGACAGATCGCCAACGAAGCCGGGCGTACCGGGGCCGATCACGACGCCGGCGAGCAGATAGCCGACCAGCGGCGGCATCTTCAGCAGCGACGCGAGATAACCGAAGATCATCGCGAGACCGAAACCGGCCGCGAGCAAAGCAATCAGGCTGACGTCATGTGGCATCCCCCCTCCCTGGCATGTGTAACCGTTTAGTAAGGTAAAAGGATAAGGGATGAGGCCGGGAAAATGGCGCGCCACCGCGAAAAATTCACGGCCGGCGGCGCGATGCGGGGCAATGCGGGGGATTTGGGGATGAAATGCGCGGGAATTCGGCGAGATTCGGGCGACGGGCGCGGCTTCCGCCGCGGCCCGTCGCCGAGGCCCGCTCAGCGGGCCGCTTGCGGATAGCGCGCGCCCGGCGGCGGCTCGGGCCGCGTGGCCGGATTCGCCTTGCGCACCTTCGCGACCTGCGCGGCCGTGATCGCCGAACCGGTGTTGCCCCAGCTCGTGCGCACGAAGTTCGCGACATCCGCGACTTCCTGGTCGGACAGGCGCCAGCCGAACGGTGGCATCGTGAAGGTCGACGGCGCGGTGCGCGTGCCCTTCAACGCGCTGCCCGACAGCACCACGTGGACCACCGACGTCGGATCGTCGCCTTGCACGACCGGGTTGCCGCCGAGCGCCGGGAACACGCGCGTGTAGCCGCGGCCGTCGCTGCGGTGGCAGGCCATGCAGTTGTCGCGGTAGACCGCCGCGCCCGGCTTGCTCGCGTCGCCGGCCTGCAGCGCCTTCGCGGCCGCCGCGTCATACGCGTACGGCGTCTCGCCCTGCACCTTCGGCGGCAGCGTCTTCAGGTAGCGCGCGATCGCGGTCAGGTCGTCGTCGGTCATGTGCTGCATGCTGTGGCCGACCACGTCCGTCATCCCGCCGAACGCGGCGGTGCGATCGGTGCGCCCGGTCTTCAGGAATTGCTGGATTTCCGCTTCGCGCCACGTGCCGAAGCCGGTGCGCGGCTCGCCGCGCAGGCTCGTCGGCACCCAGCCGTCGATCGCCGCGCCGCCGGCCAGGAAGTCGGGGCCGTCCGCGTCGGTCAGCGCGCGTTCCTGCATCGTCGGCGCGCGCGGCGTATGGCATGCGCCGCAGTGGCCGAGGCCCTGCACGAGGTACGCGCCGCGCGCCAGGACCGGATCGGGGTACGGCGCGGCGTCGAACGGCTTCGGCGTCGGCGCGAACAGCTTGCGCCAGAAGCCGAGCGGCCAGCGCATCGACAGCGGCCACACGATGTCGACCGGACGGTTCTCCTTCTCCGCCGGCGCCACGCCGTGCATGAAGTACGCGTAGAGCGCCTTCACGTCGTCGCCGGACAGGCGCGCGTACGACGGAAACGGCATCGCCGGGTACAGCGTGTCGCCGTTCTTGCGCACGCCCGCGCGCAGCGCCTGGTCGAACGCCTCGAGCGTCCAGCCGCCGAGGCCCGTCTTCGGGTCGGGCGTGATGTTCGTCGAGTAGATCGCGCCGATCGGCGTGTCGAACTTCAGCCCGCCGGCGAACGGCTTGCCGCCGCTCGCGGTGTGGCATGCGACGCAGTCGCCGGCGCGGGCCAGATACGCGCCGCGCGCGACCAGCGCGTCGGCGGATTGCGAGGCGGCGGCCGCGCCGCTCGCCAGGCCGAACGCCAGGCCGAACGCCAGCCAGGCCGCGCCGGCCGCCAGCGCGCGCGCCGTGCGGCGCACGGCGTTGTCTCGTGTCGTGCTCTTCATGCGGTCACCAGCGGAGCGGGGTTCTTCAGGTATTGCTCGCGGATCGCGCGCGCCGACCAGTAGGCCAGCGCCGCGATGATCCCGGTCGGGTTGTAGCCGATGCCCTGCGGCAGCGCCGACGCCCCCATCACGAACACGTTGTGCACGTCCCAGCTCTGCAGGTAGCGGTTGAGCACGCTCGTCTTCGGATCGGTGCCCATCACCGCGCCGCCGACGAGGTGGGTCGTCTGGTACTGGCGCGAATCGAAGTGCTTGCCGAACTCGCGCGTCGACACGCCGATCGCCTTCGGCCCCATCGCCTCGGCGATCTTCTTCATCCGGCCGGTCACGTACTGCGCCATTTTGATGTCGTTGTCCTTCCAGTCGAACGTCATCCGCAGCAGCGGCTGGCCGTACGAATCGCGATAGGTCGGATCGAGATCGAGGTACACGTCGCGGTACGACATGTTGGTGCCGTGCGCGTCCATCGAGACCGTGTGCGCGTAGTTGTCCTTGACCGCCTTCTTCCACGCCGCGCCCCACTGCGGCGTGCCGGGCGGCGTCGCGATGCCGCTGATCGGCTTCACGCCGGCCTGGTTCACCCACAGCGGCGAGCCGCCGACGAAGCCGAGCGGGCCGTGGTCGAAGTTGTCCGCGTTGAAATCGTCGACCGCCACCCCGTTGCCGCCCGCGCCGATGAACGGGTTCGTGTAGGTGTCCTTGTCGAAGAACGCCTTGATCGTCGACAGGTTCTGGTACGCGAAATTGCGGCCCACGACGCCTTCGCCCGAGATCGGGTCGTACGGCTTGCCGATGCCCGACAGCAGCAGCAGGTGCACGTTGTGATACTGGAACGCGGCGAGGATCACGAGATCGGCCGGCTGATGCACCTCGCGGCCGGCCGGGTCGACGTAGGTGACGCCGGTCGCGCGCTTCTTCGTATCGTCGAGATCGACGCGCAGCACGTGGCACTTCGAGCGCAGCTCGAAATTCGGCACCTGCTTCAGCGCGGGCAGGATGTTCAGGTTCGGCGACGCCTTCGAGTACATGTAGCATGCGTAGCCGCTGCAGTAGCCGCAGAAGTTGCACGGGCCCATCTGCACGCCGTACGGGTTCGTGTACGGCCCGGACGTGTTCGCGGACGGCAGCCGGTACGGATGCAGGCCCAGCGATTTCGCCGCGTCGAAGAAGCGCTGCGCCGAATACGTGTTGAGCTGCGCGGGCAGCGGGAAGTGATCGCTGCGATGCGCGTCGAACACGTTGCCGTCGCCCACCACCTTGCCGTTCACCTGGTACGCCTGCCCCGACGTGCCGAACACCTTCTCGGCGAAGTCGAAGTGCGGTTCGAGCTCGTCGTACGTGACGCCCGTGTCCTGGATCGTCATCCCTTCGGGGATGAACTTCCTGCCGTAGCGCTCTTCGTAGTGGCTGCGCAGCCGCAGCTCCTCCGGCGCGATGCGGAAATGCACGCCCGACCAGTGCAGCCCCGCGCCGCCGACGCCCTCGCCCGGCAGGAACGCCGCGAGCTGGCGGTACGGCAGTGCCGTGTCCTGCACGCCGTGGCGGATCGACACGGTGGTCTTCGACAGGTCGAGGAACAGCTTCTTGCGGATGTTGTAGGTCAGCTCGTCGATCGTGTTCGGATACGCGCCGTCCGGATAGGTGTCGCGATATTCGCCGCGCTCGAGCGCGACCACCTTCAGGCCCGCTTCGGTCAGTTCCTTCGCGAGAATCGCGCCGGTCCAGCCGAAGCCGACGATGACCGCATCGACGTGCGGCTTTTTCTCAGCGGCCATCAGGTACGCTCCCCGTTGATCGAAACCGGCCCGTACGGATACGGCTTGCCGTTCTGGTTGACGAAATCCATGAAATCCGCGCGCGCGCCGGGGAAGCCGATCATCTTCCATGCGGCCATCCCGCGATTGCCGCCATGCACCGGATCGCAGAAATACCCTTCGCGCGTGTTCTGCAGCAGCTGGCCGAAGAACACGGCCGGCGGCACGTCGTCGATCTGCGCGCTGCCCTTCTCGAGCGCGCCGAGCACCGCGTCGCGCGTCGCGGCATCGAGATCTGCGAATGCCTTGCCGTGCGCCTTCGTGCAGTACGCGTTGACGGCCGCGATGCCGAGCCGGTAGATGTCGCGCGGCACGAGCTTGAGCTGGTAGCCGAGCTCCGGCACGCCCTGCTGGAACGGCCCCTGCATGTACCACAGCGCGCCATGCGCGTAAGGCGTTTCCATCTGGCGGTCGATGAACTCGGGCACGCCGGCGTCGAGCGCGCCAGGGCCTTCGGCGTCGGCGGGAATCAGGCGATCGACGGCCGCTTGCACGAACGCCCACTCCTTGGCGTCGAAGTAGGTCGGCTTGTAAGGCGCGCGCGCGGCGTCGGCCGCTTCGGCAGGCGCGTTGCCGGCCGTCGTCGCGGGCGTCGACGACGGGCGCAGGTCGCAGCCGGCGAGCGAAGCGATCGGCACGAGCGCGACCGACGAGCGCAGGAAATGACGGCGCGAATTGGGTTTGTCGGGTGGCGTGGACATGGTCGGGTGATGATCGTTGGGGACAGCGCTTCGAACGCGCACAGGCGGCATGCGCCGTGCGCGGCACGCGTCGGCCGGGCCGCGATGCGCCTGGCCACATTTCTTTCGTTTTACTAACAACCAGGATGAAGACAACGCACCCGCGCCCTGCGCGCAGCCGCCGCCGTCATGCAATCGCTTCCGGCCCGATCAATCGGAGTCCAAAGCGTATCGACCTCTCGCGGGCCGTTTCGTCAGACGAATTCGCGCCGCTCGGCCCAAATTTGCCCTTCATCGCCATGGCCTTTATCAACTTAGTCGCCGCTCCTGCCGACAGCAAGAGGGGCAAGCCCGGCCCTCTCGGCGGCCCAGGCGACGATCCGGCGAATTATAAATGGAACCGGTTCCATTTTAAGACGTTTTGCCGCAATGGACTGACTCGAAAAACGAAACAATCGCGAAAATCGTGTCGCGGGTTGCGCAACGATCGGGGAAATCGTGTGCCGGCGATCGAAAACTGGTAGGCTCACGCCCCACTATGCACACACATAAGAAAACGCTGGACGACACCAGCAAATACCTGAGCTACCTGCTCCGCCATGAACCGCAGGCGATCGGCCTGCAGCTCGACCCGGAGGGCTGGGCCGAGATCGACGCGCTCGTCGCCGGCGCCGCCCGCCACGGGCGCGTGCTCGACCGGGCCACGATCGAGGCCGTGGTCGCCACCAACGACAAGAAGCGCTTTGCCCTGTCCGACGACGGCCGGCGCATCCGCGCGGTGCAGGGCCATTCGACACCGGCCGTGCAGCGCCGGTATCCGGAGCAACCGCCGCCCGACGTGCTCTATCACGGCACCGCCACGCGCTTTCTCGACTCGATCCACGCACAGGGGCTGAAGGCGGGCACCCGCCACCACGTGCATCTGTCGCAGGACGTGAGCACGGCGATCGCGGTCGGCGCGCGCTATGGCAAGCCGGTGGTGCTCGCGATCCGTGCGCGGCACATGCACGCGCGCGGCTTTCGGTTCTTTCTGGCCGAGAACGGCGTGTGGCTCACCGATCACGTCCCGGCCGAGTTTCTGTCGCGGCTCGACACGCCCGCCGGCTGAAACGGGGCACCGCTATCGCACTGCAGCACGCGGCGCGGCCGCTCAACGCGCCCAGTGCATCGATGCGATGGACAGCGACAGCGCCGCGCACAGCGGCGAATAGCACAGCGTATCCAGCCGCGCGAACCGCGAGCCGCGAATCCGCTTGAAGAAACCCACGTAGCGGAAATCGCCGACCGCCCGCACCGCGAAGATCAGTGCGAGCACAACGGTGCCGACGGCGACCGCGCCCGGATGCAGGTCCGGCAGCCAGCCGGCCTGCGCGGCCACCACGCAGGCGCTGGCGGCGAGCGCCACCGCGACCGCGAACGTGCCGGCCCGGGACGGCCGCAGCACCGGCTCGCCGTCGCGCTCCGGAATCGCCGCGCGTTTGCCCAGGCGGCCACCGCACGCCCAGTAGACATGGACAAGGGCCAGCACGCCCAGCGTCGGCACGCTGAAATAGGCAGCGGTCATGTTTCGTTCGACTCCTCGTGTAATGGATGGGCCAGCCCCGGCGCCGAAATGCGGCGGGCACGCCGCGCTGCACAAGACGATACCGAATTCGCCCGCCGCCTGCACTGAGACGCCCGGTCGCATTGCGCCAGCCCGCGCGCCGGCATGGGCCTGCGACACCCGCCGCTTGACTTCCATCCGCGCGCTACTACCCTTTTATTCCAGGACTGCAGTCGAGGCTTGAACGCGCACCGCTCACACCTCCCTGCCGGAGGAACCGTTCATGAACGAAGCATTCGAACGCCGCGCGCTGCTGCTGCATCTCGGCGGCGCGATGCGCACGCTCAGTTGCCTGCTCGAAAGCGAGCGCGACGACGCCACCATCGGCGCGCTGATCGCGACCCGGCCGATGCTGGCCGACCTGCCGCTGCTCGAACACGTGTTCGATCACATGACCGTGCGCGAATTCGCCAGCGCGATGCTGCACGCATTCTGCCTGTGGCCGCAGCAGCTGCTCGACGCGGAACTCGACCGCGACGGGCTCGCCGCCCCGGTCTGCGCGAAGCTGTTCGCCGGCAACCCGCGCGGCTGGACGCGCTACACCGCGGCGCTGTCGGCCGACGTGCCGTGGTTCGGCGCCGGCATCCAGCCCGCTGCAACGCTGCACGAACCTGCTGATCCGGACGAACAGGCGGATCCCGTCGCGAAAACCGCGTGACGCGCTGGCGGCCGCGCGCATCGATGCGCGCGCGGCCGCACCATACCTATAACGAAGGCCCGTGGAGGTGACCCATGCTGATCGGTGTGCCGAAGGAGATCAAGAACCATGAATACCGCGTCGGGCTCACGCCGGCCGGCACGCGCGAACTGACCCGCCACGGGCACCAGGTCCTGGTGCAGCGCAACGCGGGCACCGCGATCGGGCTGCACGACGACGACTATGCGGCGGCCGGCGCGGCACTGTGCGACGACGCGGCCGAGGTGTTCGCGCGGGCCGACATGATCATCAAGGTGAAGGAGCCGCAGCCCGCCGAGTGCGCGATGCTGCGGCGCGGCCAGATCCTCTACACGTACCTGCATCTCGCGCCCGATCCGGAACAGGCGGCCGCGCTCGTCCGGTCCGGCGCGGTGGGCATCGCGTACGAGACGGTGACCGGCCCCGGCGGCGGCCTGCCGCTGCTCGCGCCGATGAGCGAGGTCGCCGGGCGCATGTCGATCCAGGTCGCGGCCACGCACCTCGAAAGCCCGCGCGGCGGGCGGGGCCTGCTGATGGCGGGCGTGCCCGGCGTGCCGGCCGCGCACGTGGTCGTGCTCGGCGCCGGCGTCGTCGGCACCGGCGCGCTGCAGATGGCGGTCGGCATGGGCGCGCGGGTCACCGTGCTCGACAACAACGTCGGGCGCCTGCGGCAGCTCGACCTGATCTTCGGCAACCGGATCGGGACGGTCTGTTCGAACGCGCAGACCATCGAGGAAGCCGTGCACGACGCGGACGTCGTGATCGGCGCGGTGCTCGTGCCGGGCGCGTCGGCGCCGCGGCTCGTCACCCGCGACATGATCGCGAAGATGCGCGGCGGCGCGGTCGTCGTCGACGTCGCGATCGACCAGGGCGGCTGCTTCGAGACCTCGCACGCGACGACGCATGCGGACCCGACCTACGTGGTCGACGGCGTCGTCCACTATTGCGTCGCGAACATGCCCGGCGCGGTCGCGCGCACGTCGACGTTCGCGCTCAACAACGCGACGATCGGCCATGCGATCGCGCTGGCGGACAAGGGCTGGAAACGCGCGATGAGCGACGACGCGCACCTGCGCGCCGGCCTGAACGTGTGCGACGGGCACATCACCTACGAAGCGGTCGCGCGCGCGCTCGGGCTGCCTTACGTGCCCGCCGAGGACGTGCTGGCCTGACGCGCGCAGCCGGGCGCCGGGTCGACGGCGTCCGGCCGCGCCGCCCCGCCGCCACCGTCACGCGGCCCGCTCGTCCATCTGCGCGACGAGTCCGGCCAGCGCCGCGGACATCTCGACGGCCACCGGCTCCGCCATCGTCAGTGCGCGCATGCGCTCGGGCAGCATCGCAAGCTGGCGCGCCGCGTGCTCGCGGCTTGCATCGAGCGACGGCAGCGACAGCCGCGCGCCGTCGATCATGACCGGCGCCAGCAGCGCGATGCCCGGCTGAGTCTCGCCGTCCAGCGCGATACAGTCGGCCGCGATCCGCCCGTCCCCGCCGAGCCGCCGGAACACCTGCTTGCGGCCCGGCCACGTCGCCTTGCCTTCCGAACGCTTGCGGCGCGGCACGCCCGCGTATTCGACCAGCTTGTACGCGCAGTCGAGCGACGGCGCGTCCGACGACGTGTTCATCCGCGTGCCGATGCCGAAGCCGTCGATCGGCGCGCCGCGCGCCAGCAAGTCCCGCAGCCCGTATTCGTCGAGGTTGCCGCTCGCGAAGATCGTCACGTTCGCGAGGCCGCCATGGTCGAGGATCTCGCGCACCCGCCGCGCCTGGGCGACGAGCTCGCCGCTGTCGAGCCGCACGCCCTTGATCGCGATGCCTTCCGGCGCGAGCGCGCGCGCCGTTTCGACCACCGTCTGCGCGGCCCGCTCGACGTCGTACGTGTCGATCAGCAGCACCGCGTTGTCGGGCTGCGAGCGCGCGAACTGCGCGAACGCGCGCGCCTCGTCGCAGTGCGCCTGCACATACGAATGCGCCATCGTGCCGAACGTCGGAATGCCGTATCGCATCCCCGCCAGCACCGTCGCCGTGCCGGAGAAGCCGGCGAGGTAGCTCGCCCGCGCCGACTGCAGGCCGGCTTCCGCGCCGTGCGCGCGGCGCAGGCCGAAATCGACCAGCTGGCGGCCCGGCGCCGCCAGCACCGAGCGCGCCGCCTTGCTGGCCGTGAGCGTCGCGTAATGCAGCAGGTTCATCACGCGGCTCTCGACGAGCTGCGCCTCGCGCAGCGGCGCGGTGACGCGCAGCAGCGGTTCGTCGGCGAAGCACACGGTGCCTTCGGGCATCGCATGCACCGTGCCGGTGAACCGCCAGCCCGCGAGCGACGCAAGGAATTCCGCGCGAAAACGGCCGGTGCGCGCCAGACCGGCGAGATCGTCGTCGGTGAAGCGCACCCGCTCCAGGTAGTCGAGCACGGGCGCGAGCCCCGCCGCCATCAGGAAGTTGCGCTGCGGCGGCAACGCGCGCACGAAGAATTCGAAGCTCGCGACGTCGTTCATCCCGGCGTCGAAATACGCCTGCAGCATCGTCAGCTCGTACAGGTCGGTCAGCAGCACCTCGCCGCCGCCCGATGCTTCCCCGGCCATCACGCCCCCTTCGTGCGGGCGCTGTGCCCCGCACGGCTGCCCGCACCGCCCATCGTGCGCGCGAGCAGCGGCCGCAGCTGCGCGAGCGTGCGCGTGTTCAGCACGTCCGAGCGCGTCAGCCAGCCGCGGCGCGCCTGATCGACGCCCAGCCCGAGATCGTCGAGTTCGTCCGCGCGGCGCGCGTCCGAGCCGATCGACACCAGCACGCCGGCCTGCGCGGCCTCGCGGCACCAGATGTCCGCGAGATCGAGCCGCTGCGGCTGCGCATCGAGCTCGAGGAAGCAGCCGCGTGCATGCGCATGCTCGATCACGCGCGGCAGGTCGAGGTCGCATCCGTCGTTCTCGCCAAGCACGCGGCCGGTCGGATGCGCGAGGATCGTGAAATGCGGGTGGTCCATCGCGCGCAGCAGGCGCTCGGTCTGCGCGGCGCGCGGCAGGTCGAGCACGTCGCGCACCGCGCCGACGACGAGATCGAACTGGCCGAGCACCTCGTCCGGCACGTCGAGGCTGCCGTCGTCGAGGATGTTCGCCTCGACGCCCTTCAGCAGCACGAAATCGTCGAACGACGCGTTCAGCCGATCGATCTCGTCGCCCTGCCATGCGAGCCGCTCGCGGTCGAATCCGCGCGCCGCACCGCGCCGCCGTGCGGGGTCGGTGATCGCCAGATACGCGAGCCCGCGGGCACGCGCGGCCTGCGCCATCGCGCGCAGGCCGTCGTGGCCGTCCGACGCGTCGGTGTGCGCGTGCAGGTCGCCGCGCAGGTGCTTGCGCTCGACCAGCGCCGGCAGGTGGCCGGCGCGCGACGCGTCGATCTCGCCGTGATCCTCGCGCAGCTCGGGCGGCACCCAGTGCAGGCCGATCGATTCGTACACCGATGCTTCCGTCGCGCCCGCGATCCGTTCGTCGCCGCGGAACACGCCGTATTCGTTGATCTTCAGGCCGCCCGCCTGCGCAAGGCGGCGCAGCGCGATGTTGTGCGCTTTCGATCCGGTGAAATAGACGAGCGCGGCGCCGAACGCGTGCGCGTCGACCACGCGCAGGTCCACCTGGATGCCGCTCGCGAGCACGACGCTCGAGCGTGTCGCGCCGCTCGCGAGCACGCGTGCGACTTCGCCGTAGCCGACGAACGCATCGGTCACCGCGGCCGGATCGCGCGCGGTGACGAGAATGTCCAGATCGCCGACGGTTTCGCGCCGGCGCCGGAAGCTGCCGGCCGGCACCGTGTCGCCGACACCCGGCACCGCGCGCAGGCGCTCGAGCAGCGGCGCGAGGCATTGCTCGGCGAACGGCAGCAGGAAGCGCTGCTGCGCATGCTGCAGGCGCTCGTCGAGCGCGTCGAGCAGATGCGCTTCCGTCTTCGCGCCGAAGCCCGGCAATGCACGCACGCGCCCTTCCTTCGCCGCGGCCTTCAGTTGCTCGAGCGTGTCGACATGCAGCGCATCGTGCAGCGCCTTCACGCGCTTCGCGCCGAGCCCCTGCACGGCGAGCAGCTCGACGATCGCGGCCGGCAATGCGTGGCGCAGGGTTTGCTGCAGCTCGCAGGTGCCGGTCGCCGCGATTTCGCGCAGCTTCGACGCGAGGTCGACGCCGATCGACGGGATGCGGCCGAGGTCGTCGCCGTTCGCGACCATCGTCGGGATGTCGCGGCCATAGTCGGCGATCGTGCGTGCGGCGTTGCGGTATGCGCGCACCCGAAACGGGTTGGCGCCCTGGATCTCGAGCATGTCGGCGATCTCGGCGAACACCGCCGCGCACTCGGCATTGTGGATCGACATGATCGGCGTGGCTCCGTTCCACGTGGATGGCGCCGCGCGCGATGCGCGCTCGCCTGCCCGCCCGGCGCAGCACGTCGCGTGAACGATGCGCGCCGGACGCCCGATCCCATCCTACGCCGCCGGCGTCATCCGTGCTGGCGCCGGCGCCGGCGCGCCCGCCTGCACGGGTCGTGCCGGAACGCGTGCGGCGGCGCCCGCCGGCCGGCGGCGCGACGTTCGTCCGCACGGCGCCCGGCACGACATGATCAGTATGGATCGCAGCCGTGCCGTCGGGTTGCTCAGGATCAATTCGCCGGACGCGTGCGGCGCGTGCGTGCGGCGCACAAAATCAGGCCGACGCGCCGGTGCGAGCGAGGGGATGCGCGAACGATGCGCGGCGTCAGAGCGATGCGCGCGGCTGGGTGCCGAAGCGCCGTTCGTGCAGTTGCTGGCAATGCGCGCAGCGCTCGGCCGTCGGCCGGGCAAGCAGGCGTTCGTAGTCGACGGGCGTATCGCAGTCCGCACAGTCGCCGTAGCTGCCGTCGCGGATCCGCTGCAACGCGCGCGCGACCGCGCGCAATTCCGCGAGCCTCATGCCGATCAACGCGTGGTCGACGTCGACGAACAGATCGGCGTTCGCCTCGTCGCCTTCGTCCGGCGCGGCGCCGGCCAGGTCCGCATACGATTCCGACGCGCGCTGGTGCTCGCTCGCACGGATCTCCGCGCGCAACGTCTGCTCGGACTCGTTCAGCCTTCGATGCAGTGTCTGCAATTGCCGTTCGTCCAGCGCCATCGTCGTTCTCCTTGTGCAGGTTTCGCCGGCCGCCGACCGAGACGGCCGGCGCGGCAACCCGGGCGCGGCGGCACTGGCACGCCGCGTGCCGTCCGTCCGGTTCAGCGCCCGGCTCCGCATGCGGCCGCGCACTTTGGACTGAGCATAAACCCAACAGGCGAACGTGTGTTGATCGGCCTCACACCGGCGGCCTCACACGAACCGGGATTCGCTCGCGAAAACCGGGGACCGACGCGAAATCGTTTCGCACTGACGTGCTGCAGTGCGTGCGGCGAGCCGCCGGACTTCGCGGTCGGCGCCCTGCGCGCCCGTCGACGGATGGCGGGACGTCTCGACGCCGATGCGGGCCAGCAGGCCGCAGCCTTGCGGCGTCAGGGCCGGCCGCGGCGCTTCGCCTGGCGCGCCGAAAACCAGTTCGACGTACGCCTGCGCGACGAGCGCATCGAAGTCGGGGCTGAAGCGATCGACATGCTGCGGTGCGCTGGCGACCAGCAGCAGCGTGGATAATTCGTGCGGGGTCAGCATCGTGGCGAGCTCCTCGAGACGAATGGTGCGCCGCACCTTCTGGCACGAAAGAACCGGCGCGAACCGTGCTGCGCAGTGTGACGTGAATGATTTCCGCCGGCCAGTGAGTGGTTTCCACAACTTCGCACTGGCCGGCGATGTGCTTGTCGCGATGCGCACAGCATCCGGCATTCGATATGACCAATTCACTCGCTTCGCTATCCGTATCAATTCGGCGCGGCGCGCTAACGTTTGCCTTTGCGGCGTGCGCTGTCGCGCCACTGCCGGCGCTCGAGCTCGTCGAGGCGCTCGGCCAGCGTCCGGGTCAGCATCGCCGCCCGCCCGCCGGCGCGCAGCCGCACGCGAATCGCATCGAGTCGCGCCCGCCAGTACGCGGGACGCATCACGACCGTCGTCGCACTCGCGCACGCGCGGGTGTCGAGGCGACACAGCTCGTCGATCATCGCCGCGACATGACGCAGCTCGCGCTCGTCTTCCTCGTTGCATGCCATCACCGGCTCCGGTGTCGTCCTGCACGCTTTTGTCGCGCAGCTCGCACGTGGCAAGCCTCGGGCAAGCCTCGCGAGCAGCGCCGCCGCACTTGACGAAAATCCGACGACCCATGGTGCGCGCTGTGACCGGTCGCTTGCAATCGTCTGACGCAGGGAAGCTTGAGATCGATCAATCTCCTGCGCAAACGCACGCCGTAGAGTGGGACGATCCGCACACGCGTTTCGTGCGTACGAGTGCGCGTGCGCTTCGCTCGACACTCGGGAGGCAGCCATGGTATTCGGCGTAATCGTATGGGTCGCGCTCGCGGCCCTCTTTCCGACGATGGTCGTGCCGACGATTCAGCACGCCGTTGCCCCGTCCAGCATGACCGTTGCGCCGGATGCGCAGCCGAAGGATGCGTCCTCCGTCGCGCCTCGCGCCGACGCCGGCGCGACGTCGGGTTGACGACGACAGCGTGTGCATCGCGCCGTACATGGCGGACGCTGCGCGCGCTGCTGCCCAACATCGCAGCGATCTCCCCGTCGTCACCGTGACGACGGCGCGGCGCCATGCGCACGCAGCGTGCGCCGCCGCGCTCAACGTACGTCTTCGCCCAGCCACTTCCTGCTGATCGCGCCGTACTCGCCGTCGTTGAACATCGTGTCGAGCGCCGCGTCGATGGCGGCGCGCAGCTTCGGGCTGTCCTTGCGCACCGCGATCCCCATCTTCTCCGGGTACAGCAGCGGCCCGGCCGGCTTCGCATCGACATGCTTGTCGCGGATCGTCAGGATGCCCGCGATGCGATCCGTCACGAACCCCTCGATGCGGCGGTTCTGCAGGTCGATCAGGATATCGGGCAGCCCCTTGTAGGTTTTCACCTGCACGTCCGGCCGGTTCTTGCGCAGCCACCCTTCGTACGTCTCGCCGAGCGTGACGCCGATCACCTTGCCCTTCAGCTGCTCGATGCCCTGCACGCTGCTGGCCTTCGGCACGAACAGCTGCGCGCCGGAGCGATAGTAGGTCGTCGAGAAATCGACCGCCTTCAGCCGTTCGTCGGTGATCGCGAGGCTGCCGATGATCGCGTCGTACTTGCCGGCCAGCAGCCCGCCCACGATGCCGTCCCATGCGGTCATCACCGGCACCGGCTTCGCGTTGAGCCGCCCCGCGATGCGATTGCCGATGTCGACGTCGAAGCCGTTCAGCTTGCCGGATTCGTCGATGAAGCTGAACGGCGGATACTTGCCGGTCAGCGCGAACGTGAGGTTGCCGGTCTGCCGGACCTTGTCGAGATCGTCCGCGTGGGCGGCCGCGCTCGCGGCGCCGATCAGTGCGGCGCACATGGCCGTGGTCAGTCGTTGCAGGAAAGTCATCGTCCGTCTCCAGGGTTGGCATAGTCATGCGCCGGGCAGCGCGCTGCGCCCGGCGTGCGGGAATCAGCAGGCCACCATCAGCGCGCGACCTCGAACAGCGCGGCGGCCCCCTGCCCGCCGCCGATGCACATCGTCACGACGACATGCCGGACGCCGCGCCGCGCGCCCTCCAGCAGCGCGTGGCCGACCATGCGCGTGCCGGTCATGCCGTACGGATGGCCAAGCGCGATGCTGCCGCCGTTGACGTTGACCGTCTCGTACGAAAGCCCGAGCGTGTCGACGCAATGGACGACCTGCGACGCGAACGCTTCGTTGAGCTCCCACAGGCCGATGTCGGCGACGCTCAGCCCGGTGCGCGCGAGCAGCCTGCGCACCGCCGGCACCGGCCCGATGCCCATCTCGTCGGGGCGGCAGCCGGCCACCGTGCAGGCGATCATCCGCCCGAGCGGCGGCGCGGCCAGCGTGCGCAGCATCGCGCCGGACACGACCGTGCAGGCCGCCGAGCCGTCCGCGAGCGCGCACGCATTGCCGGCCGTCACGGTGCCGCCGTCGCGCACGGCTTCCAGTGCGGCGAGCGCGTCGGCCGTCGTGCCGGGTCGGCCGCATTCGTCGGCGCTCGCGCGCAGCGCGCGCGGCGTCGTGGTTCCGCTCGCCCGGTCGTGCTCGAGCTTGCGCACGTCCGCCGCGACGATCTCGTCGCGCAGCCGCCCCGCCTGCTCGGCCTGAGCGGCGCGACGCTGGCTGAGCGCCGCGTAGTCGTCCTGCGCGTGTCGCGACACCGCATAGCGACGCGCGACGACGTCGGCCGTCTCGACCATCGGCATGTATGCGTCCGGATGGTGGTCGAGCAATTGCGCATCCTGCTGCCGATGGCGATTCATGTGCGCGTTCTGCACGAGGCTGATCGACTCGACGCCGCCCGCGAGGATCGCGTCCGCTTCGCCGCCGGTCACGCGCACCGACGCGAGCACGATCGACATCAGCCCCGACGCGCATTGCCGGTCGACGGTCATGCCCGGCGTCGTCACCGGCAGGTCCGCCGCCAGCGCGGCCAGCCGGCCGATGTTGTAGTACTGCGTACCTTCCGGCAGCGCGCAGCCGAGGATCACGTCGTCGATGCGCTCCGGGTCGACGCCGCTGCGCGCGACGGCGGCCTGCAGCGAAAACGCCGCGAGCGTCGGCGCCGTCGTGTCGTTGAACGCGCCGCGAAACGCGCGCCCGATCGGCGTGCGCGCATAACCGACGATCCATGCCTGGCGTTCGGGATGCGTCATGCGGCCCCCTCGTCGACCGTGAAATCGGCCTCGGTGATCGTGCGAAGCGCCGCGACATCGAGCGCGCCGAGCCGCTCGACGAGCCGCAGCCCATCGGCGCCGCACGCGAACACGGCGTGCTCGGTGATGATCGTCGCGACCCGCCGGCGCGCCGTGAGCGGCAGCGTGCAGCGCGTGACGATCTTCGGCTGGCCGCGCTTGTCGACGTGCGGCATCGTCACGATCACGCGGCGCGCCTTCTGCGCGAGCTCCGCGCCGCCGCCGATGCCGGCGACGAGGCTGCCCGGCACGAGCCAGTTCGCGAGATCGCCGTGCGCCGACACCTGCAGCGCGCCGAGGAACGTGATGTCGACGAGCCCGCGCCGGATCATGCCGAACGACGCCGCGCTGTCGACGACCGCCCCGCCCGGCACCACCGACACGTAGCCGCCGCCCGCGTCGATCAGCTGGCTGTCGAGCGCATCCGGGCCGGCGAGCGCACCGACGCCGACGATGCCGTTTTCCGAATGCACCCACGCCGCCGACGGATCGTCGAGATACGACGGGATCAGCGTCGGCAGGCCGATGCCGAGATTGATCAGCTGGCCGCGCGCCACTTCGCGCGCGGCGCGGCGCGCGATCACGTGGCGCGGGTCAGCGCAGGATGGGCCGGTATTCATCGAGGTCTCCGTCGATCGGGATCAGGCCGTGCACGTGAATGCCCGGCGTATGGATGCTGTCGGGCGCGAGCGGCGCGTCGCCGAGCGCGCGCGTCTCGACGAGCACGCGGTCGGCCGCCATCGCCATCAGCGGCGAGAAATTGCGCGCGGCGCCGCGATAACCGAGGTTGCCGTATGGGTCGGCGCGGTCCGCGCAGAGCAGCGCGAAATCCGCGCGCAGCGCCGGCTCGAAGAACAGCGTGCGCCCCGCGACCGTCACGGTCTCGCGCGACGCGCCCAGTTCGGGCGGCAGCTCGATGTCGGTCACGACGCCCGCGAGGCCGACGCCCGCGCAGCGGATCCGCTCCGCGAACAGCCCCTGCGAAAAGAATTCCACCTGCAGCGTGCCCGCCAGGTGCGCGCGCCGGGCCGGGCCGCTGAGGCCCAGATGCGTGGTCAGCAGCCGGCTCACGACACCCGCCTCGATCAGGCGCGACACGCCGTAGCCGTCCTGGTTCGCATCGTTCTTGATGATCGTCAGGTCGCGCTTGCGCTGGCGCAGCAGTTCCGCGAGCAGCGTGAACGGCGTGCCGGGCGAGCCGAAGCCGCCGACCATGATCGACGCGCCATCCGGAATCGGCGCGATCGCGTCGGCCAGTCGCATGAGTTTGCTCATCGCCGCCGCCTCAACGCACGAGCGTGCCAAACGCGGCGTCGAGCCGCTCGACGATCTCGTCGCATTGCGCGCGCGTGGTGATCAGCGGCGGCGCGATCAGCGTGTGGTCGCCGGTCTCGCCCATCAGCGACTTGCGCGGATAGATGATCACGCCTTGCTCGCGCGCGGCGCGCGTCACCCGTTCGCCGAATTTCAGCGACGGGTCGAACGGCGTTTTCGACGCGCGGTCGGCCACGTATTCGAGCGCGAGCAGGAAGCCGCGGCCGCGCACGTCGCCGATGCAATCGTGGCGCGACGCGAGCTGTTCGAGCAGGCCGCGCAGATACGCGCCGGTGGCCGCCGCGTGCTCGACCAGCCCGTCGCGCTCGATCACGCCGATCACCGCGAGCGCGGTGGCGCTCGCCAGCGGGTTCCCCGCATACGTGTAGCCGTGCTGGAAGCCGCCCGATGCGAGGATCGGATCGGTCAGCTCGGCCCGCGTGACGATCGCCGACGTCGGGTAGTAGCCGGCGCCGAGCCCCTTCGCGAGGCACAGGATGTCCGCGTCGACATCCCAGTGCTGGAAGCCGAACCAGCGGCCGGTGCGGCCCACACCCGTCATCACTTCGTCGAGGATCAGCAGGACGCCGTGCCGCGTGCAGATGTCGCGGATGCGCGCGAAATACGCATCGTGCGGCACTTCGGCGCCGGTGCTCGCGCCGCCGATCGGTTCCGCGACGAACGCGGCCACCTGGCCCGCGCCCACTTCGCGAATCGCCGCGTCGAGTTCGTCGGCACAGTCGAGCGCATGCTGTTCCGCGCTCTTGCCGGCCGGCACGCGGTACTGCGTCGGCGACGCGATCTTCGGATACAGCCGGAGCATCGGCTCGAACGGCTGCGTGAGCGGCGTATAGCTCGTCATCGCGAGCGCGCCCATCGTCGAGCCGTGATACGACGGCTTGCGCGCGATGAACACGTTGCGCTGCGGCTCGCCGCGACACACCCAGTACTGGCGCGCGAGCTTCAGCGCCGACTCGACCGATTCCGAGCCGCCGCTCGAGAAGAACAAGCGATCAAAGCGGCCGCCGACGAGGCCGACCAGTTTCTCCGCGAGATCGAGCGCGGGCTGGTTCTCGAACTGGGTGCGATACGCGAATGCAACCTTGTCGAGCTGCGCGAGCATCGCGTCGCGGATCGCCGGATGGCCGTGCCCGAGCTGTGCGACGATCGCGCCGGAGCACGCGTCGATATGGCGCTTGCCGTCCGTGTCCCATGCGTAGATGCCGTCGGCCCGCGCGATGGTCGGCAACTGCACGGCGGACTGGTAGAAGAGATGGTCGCTCATTGACGTCCTTTGCTTGATGAATGCGTGAATGCGTGAATGCGTTGCCGCAGGTTCAGCGGATATCGGCGAGAAACGCCTGCGTGCGTTCGTGCGACGGCTGACGGAAGATCTCCGACGGCCGGCCCGTCTCGACCACGCGGCCGTCCGCCATGAACACGACGCGGTCGGCCACGCGCTCCGCAAAGCGCATCTCGTGCGTGACGACCATCATCGTCATGCCGGCCTTCGCGAGCCGCTCCATCACCGCGAGCACGCCGCCGACCATTTCCGGGTCGAGCGCCGAGGTCGGTTCGTCGAACAGCATCGCGTCGGGCCTGAGCGCGAGCGCCCGCGCGATCGCGACGCGCTGCTTCTGCCCGCCGGACAGGTTGCCCGGGTACACGTCCTGCTTGTCGAGCACGCCGACCTTGTCGAGCAGGTCGCGCGCTTCGTCGCGCGCCTGCGCCGCGCGCAGGCCGAGCAACTGCATCGGCGCGAGCGTCAGGTTCTCGAGCACCGTCAGGTGCGGGAACAGGTTGAAGTGCTGAAACACCATGCCGACCTTCATGCGCATCGCATTCAGGTAGCGCTCCTGCGCGCGGTAGCCGCGGCGCGGATCGTTGACGAGGCTGCCGAGCACGCGCACCTCGCCGCGCGTCGGCGTCTCGAGCTGGTTCACGCAGCGCAGCAGCGTGCTCTTGCCCGAGCCGCTCGGGCCGATCAGCACGACCACCTCGCCCGGGTGCACGTCGAGCGAAATGCCCTTGAGCACCTCCAGCGCGCCGTAGGTCTTGTGGATGTCGCGCAGCACGATCTGCGGTTCGGTGCGGTTCATGCGCGGCCTCCCTTCAGGATCAGGCGCTGTTCCATCTGGCGCAGCAGCAGGCTCGTGCCGGTCGTCAGCAATGCGTAGATCATCGCGCAGGCAAAGTAGAGTTCGAATGGCTTGAACGTCGCGCCGACGAGCTGCTGCGTGCGCATGAACAGCTCCGCGAGCGTGATCGTCGACACGAGCGACGTGTCCTTGGTCAGGATGATCAGGTTGTTGCCGAGCGGCGGCACGATCAGCCTCAGCGCCTGCGGCAGCACGACGAGCCGCATCGTGCGCGCCGCGCCGAAGCCGAGCGAACGCGACGCCTCGATCTGCCCGCGCGGAATCGCGAGGATCCCCGCGCGGATCGTCTCCGCGTTGTACGCGCCGACGTTGAGCGCGAGCCCGATCACACCGGACGTGAACGGCGACAGCTCGACGCCGAACTGCGGCAGGCCGAAATAGATGATGAACAGCTGCACCAGCAGCGGCGTCGAGCGGATCAGCCAGATGTACGCGCTCGTCGCGTCGCGCAGCACGCGATGCCGCGACAGCCTGCCGAGCGCGGCGGCCAGCCCGATGGCGAGCCCGATGACGGTGGCGAGCAGCGTGAGCTGCACCGTCGTGGCGGCCGCTTCGAACAGCAGCGGCAGGTACTTGAAAACGATAGGGATATCGAACATTGCATGACCGGCGGCACGCTTCGCCGGACGGCGAAACGACGCTGACGGGTGTCTCCGTGTGA
Organism: Burkholderia sp. SRS-46; assembly: GCF_004343775.1. Lineage (GTDB taxonomy): Bacteria > Pseudomonadota > Gammaproteobacteria > Burkholderiales > Burkholderiaceae > Burkholderia. The sequence continues at coordinate 254,844 of NZ_PTXL01000002.1, forward strand.
ATAGTGACCGATTTGATTCATCACCTCGCCGCAGCCTGGAAGGCTTGCAGCAGAATGAACCGGCGCGTTGTTTGACTGGTTCGCAGTCTCGCTTTGAATTATTTTTCGGTCAATATATGATCTTTTTTGATCAATTGATTGACCGGAGCGAACATGCGAACCGACTTCAGCCTGCGCGACATCGAGATCTTTCACGCGATCGCCACGGCGGGGTCCACGCGCCAGGCGGCGGTACAGCTCGGCATCACGCAGTCGGCCGTCAGCCATGCGCTCGCGCGGCTCGAGGACAGCCTGCGGATCCGGCTGTTCGCGCGCGAGAACCAGCGCCTGCAGATCTCGCCCGCGGGCCGCTACATGCTCGACGAAGCCGTGCAGCTGCTCGACCGGCTGAACCGCATCGAGGAGGAAATCTCGCTGCTGCAGGAAAACGGCGTCGCGTCGCTGCGCATCGGCTGCGCGCCGGGGCTGTGCCACCGCTTCGGCCCGCGGCTCGCGCAGCAGTATGCGCATGCGCACCCGGGCACCGGTGTCGCGCTCGACGTCGCCGCGAGCGGCCGGCTGATCTCCGATGTCGAAGGCGGCCGCCTCGACCTCGCGATCGTGTCGTACGAGATCCACGAGCCGGGCCTGATCTTCGTGCCGGTGTTCGGCGCGAAGATGGTCGCGCTGCTGACCCGCAAGAACCGGCTCGCCGCGCGCAAGCGGCTGACCTACGCGGATCTCGCCGACCAGCAGTACATCAAGCCGATCCAGTCCGACCACCTGATCTACGACGATTCGAGCGACCGGCGCCGGCTCGGCTACGAGTTGCGCGTCAGCATGAGTTCGCTCGGCGAGGTGATCCGGCTCACGAACGGCGTGAGCCTGCTCAACGCGCTGAGCGCGGCCGACCTGTGCGCGAACCGCGAACTGGTCGCGCGCGAATTCGATTCGAGCCAGTGGTTCAACTTCTATCTCGTGCACCAGCACGCGCTGAAGGACAACCCCGCGGTGCAGGACGTGCTCGACATCGCGCAGGCCTGCGTGCAGGAAACCGCGCAGGACACCGCCTATCCGGATGCATTCGTGATCCGCTGAAGCGCGCGCACCCCGCGCGCCCGTCACCCGCCCCGCGGGATCGAAACTTGCGGCGCTGCATGCGTTGCGAGCCGGTCGTTCTTACGCCATCCGGAACCACGATGCGGGCATTCGGGAAGGATGACCGCCTTCGGCGCGCGACGGTCGACGCCGCGGCATAAACATCGGACGGATCAGTAGAAACACCGATGCTGTAGTCAAACTACATCTCTAGGATTAACCGCACGGAGAATCGCTACACCCACCGCGACCGTGCCACACCGGCCCGCCGATTCCCCGCCCGGCATGGCTTTCGGCATCGCAGCCACCCTGCGGCCGCGTGGCCTGCCGCATGCGCCCGGTGCGAATCCGCCGGGCGCCCGCAGTCCCCGACCTTGCCCAGACAACCAGCAACACGTTCATGGAGACAGCAACATGCGGGTAACACTCTGGCCGGCCGCCGCATTGATGGCAGCCCTCTGCGCCTGCGCGCACGCGGACACGACCGCCGATTTCGCCGCCCTGTCCGACACGGCCGACACGTTCGCGTCGGCCGCCGCGCACCGCCGTGCGGACACGCTCGTCCGCAGGATGACGCTCGACGAGAAGCTCCAGTTCATCCATTCGCAATACGAGATGTCGAAAGTGCCCGGCGGCGGCGCCGGCTACATCCAGGGCGTGCCGCGGCTCGGCATTCCCGACCTGAACATGGTCGATTCGGCCACCGGCTCCGGCAGCACGTCGCAGGCCAGCACGACCTTCCCGGCGACGATCGCCGTCGCCGCGAGCTGGGATCGCCGCCTGTCGTACGACTACGGCCGGCAGGTCGCGATCCAGTTGCGCGCGCAAGGGTTCGGGATGGGCCTCGGCGGCGGCACCAACCTCGCGCGCGAGCCGCGCGGCGGCCGGCTGTTCGAGTATCTCGGCGAAGACCCGCTGCTCGCCGGCGACCTGCTCGCCGAGCGCACGCTCGCGACGCAGCGGCACAAGGTCATCGCGACCATCAAGCACTACGCGGCCAACGAGCAGGAGCACGGGCGGATGGGCGGCAACAGCCAGCTCGACGAGCGCACGCTGCGCGAGCTCTACCTGCTGCCGTTCGAGATCGCCGCGAAACGCGCGCGGCCCGGCAGCGTGATGTGCAGCTACAACCGGCTGAACGGCGACTACGCGTGCGAGAACGCGCATCTGCTGAACGACGTGCTGAAAAACGAATGGGGCTTCGAAGGCCAGGTGCAGTCCGACTGGGGCGCGACGCACAGCACCGCGAAGGCGATCAATGCCGGCCTCGACGAGGAGGAGGACGTGGGCCCGAGCGTGTACCTGACGCCGGCGGCGGTCCGGCAGGCGATCGCGAGCGGCGCGGTGTCGACCACGCGGCTCGACGACATGGTGCGGCGCAAGCTGTTCGTGATGATCCGCACCGGCGTGATGGACGATCCGCCCAAGGGCGGCGGCGCGATCGATTTCGCGTCGGCCAATCGCTTCGCGCAGGCGGTCGCGGAACAGTCGATCGTGCTGCTCAAGAACGACGGCAACCAGTTGCCGCTCGCGGCACCCGCGCTCGCGCGGATCGCGGTGATCGGCGGGCACGCGGACGCGGCCGTGCTGTCCGGCGGCGGGTCCGGCAACACGCGCAACCCGGTCACGGGTTCGTTCGCGGGCTGCGGCGGCCTAGCGTTCGGCACGTCGACCGGCTGCAGCTGGTGGCGCAACCCCTGGCTGAAGGTCGACGTGCCGATCGTCGCGGCGATTCGCGCGCTCGCGCCCGCCGCGCAGGTGACGTTCGCCGGCAACAGCGACCAGCAGGCGCCGTTCCGCGCGTACACGCAGCAGGAGATCGACCAGGCGGCCGCGCTCGCGGCGCGCTCGGACGTCGCGATCGTCGTGGTCGCACAGCCAGCCGGCGAGGATTTCGGCGACCTGCAGAGCCTCGGCCTCGCGAATCCGTCGAACCAGGACGCGCTCGTCGACGCGGTCGCGCGCGCGAATCCGCACACGGTCGTCGTCGTCGAAAGCGGCAATCCGGTGCTGATGCCGTGGAAGGACCGCGTATCCGCGATCGTCGCGGCGTGGTATCCGGGCGAAGGCGGCGGCAATGCGATCGCGAACGTGCTGTTCGGCAAGGTCAACCCGTCGGGCAAGCTGCCCGTCACGTTCCCCGCGCGCGACCAGGACACGCCGACCTGGGGGCAGAACGGCGCGTTCGACACCGATCCCGTCTATGCGGAAAAGCTCAACATGGGCTACCGCTGGTACGACGCGAAGAACGTGAAGCCGCTGTTCGAGTTCGGCTTCGGCCTGTCGTACACGCACTTCTCATACGCGGGGCTCGCCGTGTCGCGGCAGCGTGACGGCACGCTGGACGTCGCGTTCACCGTGCGCAACGACGGCCCCGTGGCCGGCGCGGAAGTGCCGCAGGTGTATCTCGGCGTGCCGTACAAGGACGAGCCGCCGCGCCGCCTGGTCGGCTGGGACAAGGTCGCGCTGAACCCGGGCGAAGCGCGGCGCGTGCACGTCAGCGTGTCGCCACGGATGCAGAGCGTGTGGGACACGTCGCGCAACGGCTGGCGCGTCGTGCCGGGCGGCACCGTGTCGGTCGGCGCGTCGTCGCGCGACATCCGGCTGCAGGGCCGCTGAACGTCGCCCGCGCGGCGTACCCGACGCGTTTTCACGCGCGGTAATACACTTGCGAGGTTCCGCCGCGCGCGCACCGGCGCGCGCGGCGCACATCCCACCGGCTCATCGCAAGGAGCAACAGCAATGGACTATGTCAGGCTCGGTTCGACAGGCTTGCAGGTGTCGCGCTTGTGTCTCGGCTGCATGACTTACGGCGCGCCCGATCGCGGCACGCACCCGTGGACGCTCGACGAGGACGCGAGCCGCCCGCTCATCCGCCAGGCGCTCGATGCCGGCATCAACTTCTTCGACACCGCCAACATGTATTCGGAAGGCACGTCGGAGGAGATCGTCGGCCGCGCGCTGCGCGACTTCGCGAAGCGCGACGACGTCGTGATCGCGACCAAGGTGTTCCACCGCATGCGGCCGGGCCCGAACGGCGCGGGCCTGTCGCGCAAGGCCATCCTCACCGAGATCGACCACAGCCTCAAGCGCCTCGGCACCGATTACGTCGACCTCTACCAGATCCATCGCTGGGACTACCACACGCCGATCGAGGAAACGCTCGAAGCGCTACATGATGTCGTGAAGGCCGGCAAGGCGCGCTACATCGGCGCGTCGTCGATGCATGCGTGGCAGTTCAGCAAGGCGCTCTATACGTCGAGGCTGAACGGCTGGACGCCGTTCGTCAGCATGCAGGATCACCTGAACCTGCTGTATCGCGAGGAGGAGCGCGAGATGCTGCCGCTGTGCGACGACCACGGCATCGCGGTGCTGCCGTGGAGCCCGCTCGCGCGCGGCCGTCTCACGCGCGACTGGGATGCGTCGAGCGAGCGGCTCGAGAGCGACGTGTTCGGCAAGACCCTTTACGAAGCGCATGCGGACAGCGATCGCGCAATCGTCGAAGCCGTCGCGGCGATCGCGCATGCGCGCGACGTGCCGCGCGCGCAGGTGGCGCTCGCCTGGCTGCTGCAGAAATCCGGCGTGACGGCGCCGATCATCGGCGCATCGAAGCCGCGGCATCTGGAGGACGCCGTCGCGGCGCTCTCGCTCGAGCTGAGCGCGGAGGAAATCGCGGCGCTCGAAGCGCCGTACGTGCCGCATGGGGTCGCGGGGCACGCGTAACGCGCGCGTTTGGCGGCGGCACCGACGTCCGCGTCACGTCGCCTTGCGCTTGCGGACAGGCGCGCCGTCGAGCAGCACCGCGCCCTGTCCGCGTTCACTCAGTTGATCGCCCGGGTTTCTCAGCGGGCAATCCTTCATCGACAGGCACCCGCAGCCGATGCACCCGTCCATCTGGTCGCGCAACTGGGTGAGCTGCCGGATCCGTTCGTTCAGCAGGTCGCGCCAACCGGTCGACAGCCGTCGCCAGTCCGCCGCGCTCGGCGCCTTGCCGGACGGCAAGCCGTCCAGCGCGGCCTTGATCGTGTCCAGCGGGATGCCCGCGCGCTGCGCGACCTTGATGATCGCGATCCGGCGCAGCACGTCGCGCGCGTAACGCCGCTGGTTGCCGTCGCTGCGCCATCCGTGAATCAATCCCTTCGCTTCGTAGAAATGGATCGACGACACCGCAACGCCGCTGCGTTGCGCGACCTCGCCTACGGACAGCGGCACCTGCACGTCGATTTTCATGTTCGTCACGCCTGTTGACCTCAACATTGGTTGAGGTTTTATAAAGGATGCCGATGACCTTTTCAAGCGCCTGATCGACGCATCGTGCGCGATCACGAACGGGAAACGACATGGATATCGACAACGTAACGAACGATCGGCGTGCATCGGCCACGCACCCGGACGAACACGCACCGGCACGCGAAGCCGGTTGGGATGCGCTGCTGTCGGGCGCGAACGGCATGCGGTCGATCGCGCTGGCCGGCGGTGTCGCGCTGCACGCGATCAACATCTACATCGCGACGACGATCCTGCCGTCGGTCGTGCGCGACATCGGCGGGCTCGAATACTACGCATGGAACACGACGCTGTTCATGGCCGCGTCGATCGTCGGCGCGCCGCTGTCCGCGACCGTGCTCGGCCGGTTCGGGCCGCGCGCGGCCTATCTCGTCGCGCTCGCCGTGTTCTGCGGCGGCACGCTCGCGTGCGCGAGCGCGCAGACCATGCCGTGGATGCTCGCCGGCCGCGCGGCGCAGGGCTTCGGCGGCGGCATCCTGTTCGCGCTCAGCTACGCATTGATCCGGATCGTGTTCGACGCGCGCCTGTGGTCGCGCGCGATGGCGATGGTGTCCGGCATGTGGGGCGTCGCGACGCTCTGCGGGCCCGCGATCGGCGGGATCTTCGCGCAATCGGGCACCTGGCGGCTCGCGTTCGTCGCGTTGCTGCCCGTCGCCGCGCTGCTCGCGCTGATCGTGATCGTCCGGCTGCCCGTGCATGAAGCGTCGGGCCGTCTGGCCGCGCGGCCTGCGCTCGGCAAGATCCTGCTGCTCGCCGCCTCCGTGCTCGTCGTGTCGGTTGCGAGCCTGTCGACGGCGCGCGCCGCGAACGTCGCGGGCGTCGCGGCGGGCCTTGCGATCGCAGCGCTGATCGCCCGCCTCGAACGCAACGCGGCGATCCGGCTGCTGCCGGCCGGCGCCTATAGCGTGCGCGCGCCGCTCGGCGCGATCTACGCATGCATGAGCCTGCTCGTGATCGGGATCACGACGGAGATCTTCGTACCGTATTTCCTGCAGGTCATCCACGGCTACCCGCCGCTGATCGCCGGCTATCTGACCGCGCTGATGGCCGCGGGCTGGACGGTCGGTTCGGTGTTCAGCTCCGGGCGCGGCCCGCGCGCCGCGCAGGCGCTGGTGCGCGGCGGCCCGCTGCTCGTGACGTTCGCGCTCGTCGCGCTTGCCGTCGTCGTGCCGCCGCGGCCCGGGCCGGGCGCCGGGTACGGCGTGGCCGCCCTGTGCGCGGCGCTCGCGGCGGTGGGCGTCGGCATCGGCGTCGGTTGGCCGCACCTGCTCACGCACGTGCTGACCAACGCGCCGGCCGGGCAGGAAGACCTCGCGTCCACGTCGATCACGACCGTGCAGCTCTACGCAACCGCGATCGGCGCCGCACTCGCGGGCCTCGTCGCGAACCTTGCGGGCTTCTCGACGCCCGGCGGGCTCGCCGGCGCGCAGCATGCGGCCGCGTGGCTGTTCGCGGTGTTCGCGGCCGCGCCGCTGCTGGCCGCGCTCGTGGCGCGGCGCGTGCCTGTCCGATGACGGCCGGCCGCTCGCCCTTTCGTGCTGTTCCACCTCGAAACGAAACAACCACCCGATTTGACGGAATCCCTGCCATGACTTCGTTTGTACCGCTGTACGACGGCGACCGCCACGCGCAATTCGACGACGACGTCGCCGCCCGGCTCGACGGTTTCGCGTTGCGCCTGCTCGCCGGCCGCGTCATCGCGATTCGCGACAACACGTTTCACGATCTGCAGACCCTGATCGCCGGCCGTGGCGCCGTCACGCGCGACGGCAACCCCTTCGATCTGCGCCGCGGCAATCTCGGCACGCTGCACTACGACGTCGGCCGGCACGGCGAACTCGAACTGCGCGACGCGCAAGCGAACGAGGTCGCGCTGCGCGCCGCGCTCGCCCCCCGCGCGGCCCATGCGCCGTCCGCGATCGACGCCGTGCGGCTATCGCCGCGCGATCGCCTCGGGTTCCTGCCGTTCGATCATGCGGGCGGGGTGCCGAACATCGCGGCCGATTCGATCCACAACGCGTCGACGCGGCTCACGCTGTCGCACTGGCCGTCGAATCGCACGCCTGCCCGCTACCGGGCCAACCTGTCGACCGAAAGCGTGCTGCGCTTCGTGTCCGAAACGACCGTCGACCCGGACGTGCGCTGCGTGACGACCGATCACGTCGATCTCGACGGGCTCGCGTCGATCTATGCGCTCGCCGCACCCGACCACGCGCTGCGCCATCAGGCGCGGCTCATCGACGTCGCACGCTTCGGCGATTTCGCGCGCGGCAGGTCGGACGCCGCGCGACGGCTCGCATTCGCGCTGGATGCAGTCGCCGCGCAGGCCTCTCAGGAGGCTCGCGCGCTCGGCGATGAAAGCGCGCGCATCGCGGCGGTATTCCGCGCGCTGCTGCCGGCGTTGCGCGACCTGCTCGACGCGCCGGCGATACCCGAAGCGCTGTGGCGCGACGCCGAGCGCCACCATGCCGATACGGAAGCGCTGCTCGACCATCCGGATACGCAGGTCGAACAGCATCCCGAACTCGACCTTGCGGTATTCCGCCTGCCGGCATCGGACGCGCTGCGCGTGCGGGCGGCGCAACGCTACTTCGGCCTGTCGCCGATCGGCTTTCACAACCGGACGCCGCGCTCGACGCTCGCGCTCGTCGCGCACGACGACGTCGTGATTCATCAGCGCTACGAGGGCTGGGTCACGCGCGTCTCGCAGGCGCCGCGCCCCCGGCGCGACCTGTCGATACTGGCCCGTGCGCTGGATGCGGCCGAGACCGGTGCATGCGGTTGGCACTACGATGGCGCCCAGTACATCATGCCGCGCCTTGGCCGCACCTGCGCGCAGCCGGGCGGCCTGCCGGCGGAGACGGTCGTGAACGAGCTGAAGCGCCTGCTCGCGGTCGCGCCGCCCGCATGGTCGCCCGTGCCTGCGGCCGAGCCAAGCCCGCAAGCACGGCTGGATGCCTGAAGAAGCACGACGTTGCGCGCGCAGGCCGGATCGGTGCCGGCCATGCGCGCCGCCCTACCGGCCCGTCACCGCCGCCGCCTTCATCGTGCAATCGTGCCGGCAAACGCGACGTACGCATCGAGCGCCGCCGGATTCGCCATCGCGTCGCGGCTCGCCGCCTGCTCGACCGGGCGCCCCATCAGGATCTTGCGCACCGGCACCTCCATCTTCTTGCCGGTCAGCGTGTAGGGGATCTGCGCCATCGCGAGCATCGCGTCCGGCACGTGGCGCGGGCTGCACAGCGTGCGCAGCCGTTCGGCGATGCGCGCCCGCAGCGCGTCGTCGAGCACCGCGCCGTCACGCAGGCGCACGAACAGCGGCATGAAGAAACCGCCGTTCGGCATCTCGCAGCAGACCACCAGGCTGTCGGCCACCGCGTCGATTTCCTCGACGACACGGTAGATCTCCGCCGAGCCGATCCGCACGCCGTGGCGGTTCAGCGTCGAATCCGCGCGGCCATAGATGTAGCACCCGCCGTGCGGCGTCAGGCGCATGAAATCGCCATGCCGCCAGGTGCCGGGAAAATGCTCGAAATAGGCCTCGCGGTAACGCGCGTCGCCTGCGTCGTTCCAGAAGAAGATCGGCATCGACGGCGCCGGCTGCGTGACCACGAGTTCGCCGACCTCGTCGATCACCGCGTGCCCGTCGTCGTTCCACACGTCGACGGCCATCCCGAGCATGCGCGCCTGGATCTCGCCGGCGCGCACCGGCAGCAGCGGCACCCCGCCGACCAGCCCGCTGCACAGCTCCGTGCCGCCCGACTGCGACGTCACCCACAGGTCGGGTTTCACGCTGCGGTAGAACCACTCGAACGTCTCCGGCGTGCTCGGCGCGCCGCTCAACAGCACGGCCCTGAGCGCCGACAGGTCGAACTGGCGGCCCGGCTCGACGCCGGCCTTTTCCATCATCTGCACGAAGGTGGGGCTGCCGCCGAAGACGGTCGCGCCCGCGTCGGCCGCCAGCCGCCACAGGCACTCGGGGCCGCCGTGCATCGGGCTGCCGTCGTAGAGCACCGCGGACGCGCCGGTCATCAATGCGGCCACCAGCAGATTCCACATCATCCAGCCGGTCGTGCTGTAGAAGAACATCACGCCGCCCGGGCGCAGGTCCATGTGCAGGTGCAGCACCTTCAGATGCTCGACCAGCATGCCGGCGTGGCTGTGCACGATCGCCTTCGGCAGGCCGGTGGTCCCCGACGAGAACACGATCCACAGCGGATGGCCCGCGCCGACGCGCTCGAAACGGAATGCGTCGGGCGGCACGTCGGGGCCGGACAGCATCGTGTCCCATGCGTGCACCGCGCACGGCAGCGACGACGCTTCGGCAGGCACCCCGTCGGCCAGGTCCGGCAGCCAGATCAGCGTGCGCAGCGACGGCAGCGCGCGCGCGATCCCGAGTACTTCTTGCTGCCGGTCGAATGCCTTGCCGCCGAAGCGGTAGCCGTCGGCCGCGATCAGCACGGTCGGCTCGATCTGCTGGAAGCGGTCGATGACCGTCCGCACGCCGAAGTCGATCGCGGCCGACGACCACACCGCGCCGATGCTGATCGCCGCGAGCATCGCCACCGCGCACTCCGGCACGTTCGGCAGGTAAGCGACGACCCGATCGCCCGGCCGCACGCCGAGCGCGCGCAGGCGCGTCGCAAAGCGCCGCACCTGGCTCGCGAGATCGACGAGCGGCATCGTTTGCAGCGGCTTCGTCTCGGTCGCGTGGTGAAACGCGGCCTGCTTCGCATCCGCGCGCGCGGCATGCCGCAGCACGTGCTCCGCATAGTTGACGCGCGCATCCGGGAACCAGCGCGTGTGCGGCATCGGCGCGCCGTCGGTCACCCGGCGCGCCGAGCCGTCGTACTGCACGTCGTACCATTCCCAGATCGACGCCCAGAACGCATCGGGCTCGCGCACCGACCAGCGCCACAGCGCGTCGTAGTCCGGGAACGCCCTATCGCGATCGGCCGCCAGCCAGTCGAGATAGCGCGCGAGATTGGAGCCGCGGGCGAACGCCTCGCTCGGCGTCCACAACAGTTCGCTTTCCTTGGTCATCTCTATTGCCCTTCGTGGATGAGTCGTATCGGTCGGAACAGGTGACGAATGCAGGTTGGAACGCCGGGTGTCGAGCCGGCCACCCCGACAATGCGCCATTCGTCGACAGGCCGGTGCTCATCTTGCCATGGTTGTTCACACAACCGTGCTGGACATAGACGAGCGCCCGCATCCCGATCGACATGGCCCCGAGTGGCGGCCACTATAATCTGTGGGTTTTTCTCCATTTTCAGTCGCCCGGAACATGACTTACTCGCTTGCCACCACCTATATCCGGGAACTCGAAATCCGCAAGAGCCGCTTCATCGGGTATGCGATTCCCGTCGAGGATCGCGAGGCCGCGATGCAGGCGCTGCAGCAGCTGCGTGACGAGCATCCGGCCGCGACGCACGTCTGCTGGGCGCTGCTGGCCGGCGGCCAGTCGGGCATGTCGGACGACGGCGAGCCGTCGGGCACCGCCGGCCGGCCGATCCTCGAAGTGCTGCGCCACCACGATCTCGACGGCGTGCTGGGTGCGGTCGTGCGCTACTACGGCGGCGTCAAGCTCGGCGCCGGCGGGCTGGTGCGCGCTTACACGGATGCGATCGCATCTGCGCTGCTCGACGCCGAACGCGTCGAGCGCATCCGCTACACGCGGCTCGCGATCGAGATCGGCTACCCGGACGAGGCGCGCGTGCGCCGCTGGATCGAGCAGGCCGGCTACGAACTCGCCGATAGCGCCTACACGATGACCGTGCGCCTCGTGATCCGCCTCCCGGTGACGGCCGAAGCCGACGCGCGCACCGCGCTGTTCGACCTCACACAAGGCCGCTCCGGCTTTCCGGCCCTGTAGGCGCGGGCCGCCCGGGCGCCGCCGGACGCACCGGGGCCCGGCGGCCGCCTCGGCGATCGTCCGTAATATCTCGGCTATTTGCGCAATTCTTCCGAAAAATCGGAAAAATCCCATAGAAAAATCATTCGCTGAAATTTAATCTCATGCGGTTTCTCGGGCCGCCGCAGCGCAAACGTTTCACCGGCAGGCCGTGCCGGCACGCAAGCGCGGCGGCCCATCCCGGCCGGCGTGCCGCGGCTGCGCGCTCCGGCGGGCGGCCATGAGCGTCACGCGTCATCAATTCGAATATCAGCTACGGGATAACGGACGCATGCAGACCATTCAGCAATTGCAGATCCAGCTTGCGGAACTCGACAAGCGAATCAAGGCGGCTCGCCGCACCGAGCGCGACGCGGCGCTCACGAAGGTGCGCGATCTGGTCACGAGCTATGCGCTGACCGCGCGCGAAATCTTCGGGCAGGGCTACAGCGATCGCGCGAAACTGTTCACGGTCGGCGCGAAATATCGCGATCCGGTCACCGGCGCGACGTGGAGCGGGCGCGGCCGCGTGCCGTCGTGGATCGTCGGGCGCGACCGGGCCGCGTTCCTGATCCGCGAGTGACGGCCGCGCCGCCCGGCGCAGCGCTCAATAGACGTCCGGCACGATCATGTTTTCGGGCACGGGCCGGCGGATGTAGTCCTCGTGATGCTCGCGCTGCGGCAGGTCGATCGGTGTGCGCGGGATCTCGTGATACGGCACCTGGCCCAGCAGATGGTGCATGCAGTTCAGGCGCGCGCGCTTCTTGTCGACCGCCTGCACGACCCACCACGGCGCCTCGGGAATATGCGTGCGCTGCAGCATTTCCTCCTTCGCGGCCGTGTACGCCTCCCAGCGGCGCCGGCTTTCCAGGTCCATCGGGCTCAGCTTCCACTGCTTCAGCGGATCCGCGATGCGGCTCTGGAAGCGCCGCTCCTGCTCGGGATCGGTGATCGAAAACCAGTACTTGACGATCTGGATGCCGCTGCGCACCAGCATCTTCTCGAAATCCGGCACCGACCGGAAAAACTCCTCGTACTCGTCGTCGGAGCAGAAATTCATCACGCGCTCGACGCCCGCGCGGTTGTACCAGCTGCGGTCGAACAGCACGATTTCGCCGCCCGCCGGCAGATGCGCGACGTAGCGCTGGAAATACCACTGCGTGCGCTCGCGGTTGCTGGGCGCGGGCAGCGCCGCGACGCGGCACACGCGCGGGTTCAGCCGCTGCGTGATGCGCTTGATCGCACCGCCCTTGCCCGCCGCGTCGCGCCCCTCGAAGATCACGACGAGCCGGTGCCCGGTGCTCACGACCCAGTCCTGCAGCTTGACCAGCTCGCCCTGCAGCCGGAACAGCTCGCGGAAATACTGCTTGCGCGCCTCGCGCCGCTCCGGCGAGAACAGCAGGTCGTCGTCATCGAAGCGACGGTCGTCCAGCTCCATCTCGAGCTCTTCGTCGTACGCGTCGACGAGATCCTCCTCGAGCCGGCGCTGGCGCGCCTCCATCGATTCCATATCGATACGGGTGTCGTTGTCGCCCATGAGGGCCTCCTTCAATGACGCGGCGAAATCGCTGCATTATCGCAGGCAGGCTGGTCGAAATGATGAAAGCCAGATGTCAGTCCGCGCGGCGCCGGGTCAGAAGCGAAAATTGAGCAGCACGCTCGCGAGCACCGGGTTCGCCGAGATATCGAACGTGTTCGACGCGAGCGTGCGGTTCGGCTGGCTGATGTTCAGCGTGATCGTGGTGCGCAGCGGAATGTAGGTGACCATCCCCGTGATCCAGAAGCGGCGCGTGATCTGGTAGCTCGCGCCGACCGTGAACACCGGCTCCCATACGCTCTTCACCTTCGCCGACACGTTGGTGCGGCCCGACAGCAGCAGGTCGCCGCCGGCGTTCCACACCCTCTGGAACCATGCGGGATCGAGCAGCAGCCCCTCCAGGCCGCCGATCTCCCCGCCCGCGGCGAGCAGCCCGCCGAGCGACGCGAGCTTGCGCTGGAACACCGGGTTCAGGTTGGTGTTCGTGAAGCGCGTATAGCTGACGCCGAGGCCGACGAACGGCCGGAACCGATCGTCGCGGTCGCCGAGGTAGTACTTGAACACGACCGAGCCGAGCCACGCGCGCGTCGTCGCGAGCGGATTGCTGTCGGTATTCGCGAGATCGATCAGCGGCAGCCGCCCGTTGATGCCCGGAATCACCCGGTCGAGCGGCAGCGCGATGCTGCCGTGCCCGCGCAGCGTCAGCACCGGCGGAATGCCCGCGCCGAGTTCGGCCGCCCAGTTCTCGGTGAAGAAATGCGTGAGCGTGAACGCAAGCGTGTTCGTGTTGCTGAGCGACAGGCTCGAGCCGCGGTTCTCGAAGCTGTTCAGGCCGAGTGCGTCGGTGTGCGTCGTGACAGGCGTCGAGCGGCCCGTCGTCGCGACGAAGTGCCAGCCGAGGCCGACCATGTTGCGATCGTCGCCCGCCAGTTGCTCGAGCAGCGGCGGCGCCTGCGCGGCCGGCAGGTCGGGCAGCCGGGTCGGGTCGATCGGACGCAGTTCGTACGGCATCCGGTCCGCATGGATGACGCCGGCCGCTTGCGCCGCCAGCGTCGCGGGTGCCGCCGCCGGGCCGCATGCGGCGGCGTCCGCGGCATCGGCATCGAAACCGATGCCGTCCGCGCCGTTGTCCGCGTCGTCGCCCGCGCGCTGGCCCGCTACCGCGCCGCACGCGCCGCGGTTCCGCGACACGGAGCGCTGGCCGAGCGTGATCTTGCCCGCGCTCAGCGGCACGGGCGGCGGCGCGCCGTTCGCGCCCCGCGCTGCACGCGCCGGCGCGCCGTCGGTGCGCCACGCGGCCGCGTCGAACCCGTCCGCATCGCCGCCCGGCCAGAAGCCGATGCCGTCCGCCCCGGCCTGCCAGCGCGCGTCGGCCTCGCCGTCGGGCGGCGGCGCGGCGTGCGCGGCGGTGCCGCACGCGAACAGCGTCGCGCCGAGCCAGCACGACAGCGGACGCGTCCAGCCCTGCCGCCGGCGGCGGCGCTCGTTGCGCTTCGCCATCGGCTCAGGCCGGCGCGCCGAAGATGCGCTGGCGCATCCGGTACAGCGGCTCGAACAGCCATTCGAGCAGGCTGCGCTTCTCTAGCACGATGTCGGCCTTCAGCATCATCCCCGCCTTCAGCGCGAGCGCCTTGCCTTCGAACGACGGCGCCCGCTCCGCGAGCTCGACCCAGGTCTTGAAGTAGGTCTGCGGCGCGGCGCCATCGCCGGGCAGGTTCAGCTCCTTCGCGGTAAACGCGACCGGCGAGATCGACAGCACCTTGCCGCGATACGTGCCGAACTTCTCGACCGGGTAGCTCGCGTAGGCCACCTTCACGTCCTGCCCCGGCTTGATGAAGCCGGCCTTCGAGGACGGAATGTAGACCTCGGCGATCAGCCCGTCGGCCTTCGCCGGCAGGATCTCGACCACGCGCGTGCCGGGCGGGTCGATCACGCCGCCCTGCACGACGTCGAGCCGCACGATCTGGCCGTCGGCCGGCGCATACAGCACCTGGTTGACGCTTTCGTCGATGTTGTATTCCTTCGAGTTCAGCTCTTCCTGCTTGATCTTCAGCTCGGCGTTCGCGCCGTCGTACTTGCTCTGCATCGTCTCCAGGTCGCCGCGCAGCTTCAGCCCGTTCTTCGCGAGCTCCGCGCGGCGCAGCAGCAAGTCCTGGTAGGCCTGGCTCGCCTGCAGGAACTGCGTGTTGACCTGGTTGTACTGCTCGAGCGTCACCACCTGCTCGTCGAGCAGCTGCTTCACGCGGCTGCGCCGCTCGCCGTACTCGTCGACGATGCGCTTCTGGTCCTGGATCTGCCGGTCGATCAGCGCGCGGCTCTCGCCCTGCGCGGCGATCTGCTGGTTGATCTGCTGCACCGACGAACGGTATTCGAGCCGCGCCGCGTCGATCTGCTGCGTGACCTCGACGCGCTGGCGCGCGAGCGCCGCGCGCATCCCCTGCACGTTGTTCGCCTGGCTGACGAAGCTCGTGTCGCGCGTCACCGCGAGCAGGCGCTGCCCCGCCTTCACGTGCTGGTCCTTGCCGACGTACACCTCGCGCACCGCCCAGCCCTGCGGCGCGCCCACGCCGATCAGGCCGGCGCGCGGCGTCAGCATGCCCGCCACGCTCTCGGTGTTCGCGTAGCTCAGCTCGACGAGCGCGGTCACGAACATCGCGAACATCGCGAGCGACAGGTAGCAGAAGAACCGCAGCGACACCGGCACGTCGACGACGCCGTTGATCACGGTGCCGAACGTCGTGCCGCGCGCGAGCTTGCGCGACGGCTTTTGTTCTCGGAGGGCGGAATACCAGGTCGGCATGGGGTCGGCTCGTCAGGGGCGGCGCCGCGCGCCGGCATCGAGCAGCGGCGACGGCATCAGGTAAGGCGCGAAGTGTTCCCAGAAATGCCACTGCTCGGGCTGGCGCACGAGCGCCTGCTCGAGGCGGTCGACGATCCGCTGGTGCGTCGCGCGCACCGGCGACGCGTCGTCGTCCGCGCCGAGCATCGGCGCGAGCGTGCCCGTCTCCAGTTCGGCGAAATGCACCGCGCAGCGGTCGCGGAACGGCACGCCGGTTGCATACGCGACCAGCATCGGGATGCCCTGCTCGACCGCGAGCTTCACGCCGCCTCCCGCCATCCGCACCCAGCGGCCGCCCAGCCGGCAGCGGTTGGTCCGGCCGAACTTGCCGTGCAGGTCGGAGAACAGCAAAAACACCGGCTGCTCGCGGCGCAGGCTCGCGAGCAGCCGCCGCAGCTGCACCCGCTCGTCGATGTCGATCATCTCGACCTGCCCCGCGCCGTATTCGCCGACGAGCCGCAGCGCGTCGTCGAAGAACGCGCCCGGCGCATCCTTGTGCAGGATCACGATCAGCTTGCGATCGTTCGGCAGCAGGAAGCGCAGCTTGGTGACGAACAGCATCAGGTTGCCGAAATGCAGCCCGGCGAGCATCAGCGGGCCGCCGCGCGCGAGCGCGTCGCGCAGCGCCGTGTCGCCTTCGCACGCCATCGCGTCGATCAGCGCCTTCATCGAATCGAGGCTGTGCGTGCGCAGCGCGAGCCCCGCGAACTCCGCCTCGAACAGCTCGCGCACGATCGACGCCGCGACCTCGCGCACGCGCCGCGGATCGTCGTTCAGGTGGCCGCTCAGCATGTGCGCGACCGTGCGTTCGATCGACTCGCGGATCGACGGGAAGCAGCGCAGGCACGCGGCCGAGCACCAGCGCATCAGCCGCAGGCCGCGCGCGGGCGACGTGCGCAGGGCCACCGCGCGCACGGTGCGGCGCGCCAGGTACGCGTACGAGAACGCGTTGAACAAGAACAGTCGCGCCAGCATCATGCGGTCTCCTGCATCGCACGCCACGTATCCGTCGCATCGCTCAGCACGCCGTCGTGCATCTGGTAGATGCGCTCCGCCATCGACAGGATCGACGCGTCGTGCGTGACGAGCACGATCGTGCACGGCAGCGTCAGCACGTTGCGGCAGATCTCGTGCGTCGTCGCCTGGTCGAGGTTCGACGAGAACTCGTCGAGGATCAGCAGGCGCGGCTCGCAATACAGCGCCCGCGCGATCAGCAGCCGCTGCATCTGGCCGGCCGACAGGAACTTCTGCGTATCGCCGAGCGGCGTGTCGTAGCGGTGGTCGAGCTGGTCGATCTCGGCGTGAATGCACGCGAGCTTCGCCGCGTCGAACATCGCGCCGATGCGCGGCGCCGGCGCGAAGTTCGTGATGTTGTCGCGGATCGTGCCGCGAAACAGCAAGTCCGACTGCGTGACGGCCGCGAGATGCTTGCGGTACTGCCGCAGGTTCACTTCCGCGAGATCGACGCCGTTCACGAACACCGTGCCGGGCTCGGGCTTGTACAGCCCGCAGATCAGGTTCAGCAGCGTCGTCTTGCCGCTGCCGGTGCGCCCGACGATCGCGATCTTGCTGCCGGCCGGCACGTCGAGATCGATGCTGCGCAGGATCGGCCGGTTGCCGCCGCGCGGCGTATACGACAGGCCGCGGATCGACAGCGAACCGTCGAAGCCGTCGACCGGGCGCACCGCCGCGTCCGGGGCCGGCTCCTCGGTTTCGGTCTGCAGCACGTCGGCGACGCGGTCCATGTGCACCTGCAGCACCTTGCGGCGCACGTAGAGCTGGATCGAATCGATGAACTTGTCCGCGAACAGGTTCTTGTACTGGATGAACGCGTAGATCACGCCGATCGTGCTCTTGCCGTGCATCACGAGCCACGCCCCGTAGGTGACGATCACGAGCTGCTCGACGTGCACGATGCCCTTCGAGATCGTGTCGAACGTCAGCTGCAGCCGCTCCTGCTGGCGGATCGCCTGCAGCTTCTGCGTGAACGCGTTGATCCACAGGCTGCTGCGCGCCGTCTCGGCGGACAGCAGCTTGATCGAATGCGCGGAACGGATGTTCTCGATCAGCAGCGCGTCGGCTTCCGCGCCGCGCG
Organism: Burkholderia sp. SRS-46; assembly: GCF_004343775.1. GTDB lineage: Bacteria > Pseudomonadota > Gammaproteobacteria > Burkholderiales > Burkholderiaceae > Burkholderia. The sequence continues at coordinate 272,572 of NZ_PTXL01000002.1, forward strand.
TGAGGATCTGCGACATCGCGTCCTGCAACTGCGGCTGGATCGCGAGCCGGCTCAGCGCGAACAGCACCATGCCGGCGACGCTGATGCCCGCCAGCACCGGGCTGTAGTACAGCATCAGCACGAGCGTCAGCACGCAGGTGACGATGTTCAGCAGCCCGCCGACGAGGCCGTCGACGAGAAAGCGGCCGATCTCCGACACCGACGACACGCGCGAGATCGAATCGCCGGTGTTGTGGAACAGGTAATAGCCGATCGGCAGCCGCGCGAGATGGCCGACCATGTTCGACGACAGCTGCTGCGACACGATGTTGCGCAGGTAGCTCTTGATGTTGCCGACGAGGTTCGCGTACAGCGTGTCGAACAGGAACACGATCGCGAACAGGATCGTCAGCAGGTAGAGGATGTCGACGTCGGTCTTCTTCAGCGCCTCGTCGATCGTCAGCTGCACGTACGACGGGCCGAGCAGCAGCAGGAGCTGCGCGGCCACGCCGCCCGCGATGCCGATCGCGAGGCTCTTGCGAATGCCGGTCAGTCCTTCGAGATAGTCGCGCAGGCGGATGCGGTCGGCCGGCCCTGCATGCGTGAAGCCGATGTCCGGGTTCAGCTCGAGCGCATAGCCGGTGACGTGCGTGAGTGCCTGCGCGAGCGGCAGCTTCGTCTCGCCGAGCGCGGGATCGACGATGTGCACGCTGCCATAGCCGACCTTCGTCAGCACGACATAGTGGTTCATCCCCCAGTGCAGGATGCACGGCGTCTTGAGCGCGTCGAGCTCGGTCGCCTCGAACTGCAGCCCGCGCGCGCGCAGGCCGAGATCGTTCGCGATCTCCATCAGGTCGAAGAACGACAGGCCGGAATCGATCCGCACCGGATAGCGGTTGCGCAGCGTACGCAGCGTCGTGTCGCGCCCGTGCCACGACGCGATCATCGCGAGGCAGGCCAGGCCGCATTCCGTCATCTCGTCCTGCAGGATCGGACGGACTTTACGCGTATTGAAGAGCATGGTCGGGCGTTCGCAGAACGCGGCGACGCGGCACCGGGGCCTGCCGAAGGCGGCCCGTGGCGCGTCGCGCGCAAGACGCTGGGGGGCAACCGGGCGAGCCGGCTGCGGCGGCTGGACGGCGCGGCCGGCCGGTCAGCGGCTGGAACCGAGCGACATCCGGAACTGCTCGGTGATGTGGGCCTGGTATTGGTTCATCAGCCCCTGCACGGTGGAACCGATCGACTGATTGACCATGCTGACCGTATAGGCGGCCGAATTGGAGTACAACGACGCGCCGCCGCGGATCTGGCGGGCCTGCTCTTCCGTGATGTCTCGCATTTTTATGGCCTTCATGTTTACGGAATGCCTTCAAGCCGCAAGTCGATCAAAAACATTCACCCGTTTTGATTCTTACAGCCATTCCCCGGCATTCGTTCCTCCTGATAATCGCCGAATTGAAAATCATGCATGGTGATTTCCGGTTTTATATTCTGCGGCGATCGCATTTTTGCTTCTGTTTATCTGCGCATCGCGCGGGGGGCGCCTCCCCGCGCACGGCAATTACTTGCCGGTGTTATTGAACGTCTTCGGGTTCTGCAGGTAATTGCCGAGGCTCGGCAGGAACTGGCCCAGCGCCGTCACCACCGGCGCAGCCGCTACCGCAAGGCTGCCCAGCGAGCTGATCGGACCGCCGCCGTGCACATTCCGAACCTGTTCCATCGTCATGACCTTCATCATTCTCTCCTCGTAAAAAATAAAGACGACGCAAAGAACCTTCGTTGACTTGAAAACGGCTTTTAATCACCGAGCGACTTTCAATGTAATAATCACCGCGATTACGAGCCGAAATCAGGCTATCATGCGGGCGCGCCCGAACTCAATGGAGGACACACTCTTACGGCGCCGGTTTTCCGATTACCCCAGGCATCGGCAATTCGCGCTGTTTGAATGTCATTTTTAAAACGTTTAAATCCGCCGGCAATGGCATTGCGCGGCGGGCACCGGACGGAGACGGCCATGTTTGAAACGCGGGTTGGGCGCGGTACACCGATTTCCAGGGATAGGGGTATCCACCTATCAAGAAATCGATTCATGCACAACATTCGAAGCGCGACCCTACCATTGATGACTGTAATCGTGCTAGGCAGCGGCCACGCGCAGGCGTTTTGCCTCGACGCCGCGTACCAGTATGCGGCGGTGCACGACCCGCGCTACCTGCAGGCGCAGAGCGAATACGACGCGGCGCGCCAGAAGTTTCCGCAGGCGCGCGCGCTGATGCTGCCGCAAGCCACCGCGCAGCTCGAATGGGGGCGCTACGGCACGCACGCGAACCTGTTCGGCATCGACGTGAGCGGCACCAGCAAGGCCGCGTACGGCGCCGCGCAGGTCACGCAGGCGCTGTTCAACGTGCCGTACCTGTACGACATGCGCCGCGCGACCGAATTCGAGGAATCCGCGAAGCAGAAGCTCGAGGTCGCGAAGCAGGACCTGATCCTGCGCGTCGCGAACGCCTGCTTCGACCTGCTGAGCGCGCGCGAGAAGCTGCAGTCGGCCGACGACGAAGTGAATGCGCTGGCGCGCCTCGAAAGCGACACGCGCCGCATGGCGCAGCTCGGCATGAAGACCATCGGCGACACCGCGGAAATCGAGGCGCGGCGCAGCCTCGCGCAGTCGGACGAGGTGCTCGCGCAGACCGACGTCGAGGCGCGCAAGGCGCGCTACGAGACGCTGCTCGGCGCGACGATCGATTTCGCGCGCTGGCCGCGCCTCGCACTGCGCGGCACGTCGCCGCGCATCCCGGCCGGCGGCTATGCGCCGCAGGACAACCCGGCCTACCGGCAGGCGTATCGCGACGTCGAGGTCGCGCGGCTCGCGGCGAAGCGCATCGGCGCGGAGCACCTGCCGACCGTCGACCTGTTCGCATCGTATTCGCGCGGGCTCAATCCGAACCTGCGCGGGCTGAGCGATCGCTCCGATTTCCATCAGAGCGCGGTCGGCGTGCAGGTGACGATCCCGATCTTCTCGGGCGGCAGCGTGTATTACCGGCAGGTCGAGGCCGAGCATACGGCCACGCAATACCGCAACCGCCTGCGCGAGGTCGAGGAACAGCTCGGCACCGATCACCGCGAGGCGCTGTCCGCGCTCGAATCGATCGGCACGCGCATCCGCGCGCTGCAGCAGTCGCTGCAGGCGGCGCGGCTCGCGTACGACTCGTCGATGAAGGCGCATCAGATCGGCTACAGCACGACCTACGAAACGCTGAACCTGCGGCGCGATATCTCCAGCATCCGGCAGAAGCTGTTCGACAGCTATCTGGACGCGCTCAAGCTGCAGCTGAAGCTGAAGAGCGTGCTGGGGACGCTCGACGAGCAGTCGCTGGTGGCGGTGGACGGTTTTTTGCAGAGCAATGCGGCGGGGGAACCGCGCGTGAATTGAGCGGCCATGCGAGCGGCCATGCGGCCCGGAAGCGCCGATGCCGCCGGCAACTGCCCGGCGGCATCGGCATATCCCTCGGCCAAGCGAGCGGCCGCTCGACGCAGCCGCCCGCCTTGCGTCAGTGGATCACCCGCGTCACGCCGCGCCCGCGCGGATCGGCGACCGCCTCGGGCGTCTTGCCGTTGATCTTGATCACCTGGATGTCGCCGCTGAAATCCTGCCCCTTCAGCGTATAGCCGCGTGCCTCGATCTGCTTCGCGAGCTCGCCTTCGATCGGGTGGTACGGCTCCCAGAAGATCGTGTTCGGCGGCAGCAGCTGGTGGTGGAAGCGCATCGCGCCCACCGCTTCCTTCAACGGCATCTTGAAGTCGTAGATGTTGTTGATCACCTGGAAGATCGAAGTGAAGATCCGCGAGCCGCCCGGCGTGCCGATCACGAGCGACACCTTGCCGTCCTTGGTCAGGATCGTCGGCGACATCGACGACAGCGGCCGCTTCTTCGGCTCGATCGCGTTCGCGTCGCTGCCGACCACGCCGAACATGTTCGCGACGCCCGGCTTCGCGGAGAAGTCGTCCATCTCGTCGTTGAGCACGATGCCCGTGCCGTCGGCGATCACGCCCGAGCCGAAATAGCCGTTGATCGTGTAGGTGTTCGACACCGCATTGCCCCACCGGTCGACCACCGAGAAGTGCGTCGTCTCGGCCTTCTCCGGCATCGTCGTGCCGAGGCCCGGCTGCACGCTCTTCGTGTCGGACGGCTCCTTCGGGTTGACCTCGGCCGCGCGCCGCGCGATGTACGCGTCGGCGGTCAGCCGCGCGACCGGCACCTTGTAGAAGTCCGGATCGCCGAGGTATTGCGCGCGATCGGCGAACACGCGCTTCTCGATTTCCGCGATCAGGTGGATGTACTGCGGCGAGTTGAGCGCGACACCCTCGAAGTCCTGCTTGCGGTCCGCCTTCATCTTCAGCAGCTGCACGAGCCCGATCCCGCCCGAGCTCGGCGGCGGCGCGGTGATCACGCGATAGCCGCTCCAGCTCGCCTCGATCGGCTGGCGCCAGGCTGCGCGGTATTGCGCGAGGTCCTCGGCCGTGATCAGCCCGTTGCCGTCGCCGGTCTTCATCGACGCGGCGATCAGCTCGGCCGTCTTGCCCTCGTAGAAGCCTTTCGCGCCGTCGTTCGAGATCCGCGTGAGGACGTCGGCGAGATCCGGCTGCTTGAAGTTCACGCCGGCCTTCATCCCGGCGAAGTACTTGTCGAAATTGGTCTTGCCCTCGAACTCCTTCGACGCGTCGACGCCGCGCTGCGCGAGCTGCTCGTCGACGACGAAGCCGTCGCGCGCATAGTGGATCGCCGGCGCGAGCACCTGCTTCCACTTCAGCTTGCCGAAGCGCTTCTGCGCCTCCCACATGCCCGCGACCGTGCCCGGCACGCCGACCGCGCGCGGGCCGTAGAGGCTCATGCCCTTGATCACGTTGCCGTCCTTGTCGAGGTACATGTCCTTCGTCGCCGCGAGCGGCGCGCGCTCGCGATAGTCGAGGAAGTACGGCTTGCCGTCCTTGTAGATGGTCATGAAGCCGCCGCCGCCGATGTTGCCGGCTTCCGGATACGTGACCGCCAGCGTGAACGCGATCGCCACCGCCGCGTCGATCGCGTTGCCGCCTTCCTTGAAGATCCGCTCCGCCGCATCCGCGCTGTACTTGTCGGCGACCGCCACCGCCGAGCCGGTCAGGACCGCCGGCTGCGGCCCCTTTGCATATGCCGGCGCGGTCGGCAGGAAGCCGATGCCGGCAGCCGTCGCGAGTGCGACCGCGGATGATTTGAAGCGATTCAGCGTGTTCATTGCGCGTCTCCCATATGGATCTCCTGCGGGCTGAAGAAATCACCTGATCCGCTCATGGCCGCAGCAGCGACGACGACCACGAGCCGGTTCCGTAGTATAGGAGCACAAAAAGGGTCGAACACGCACCGGATGACGAAACACCCCGGATCGGGCAAGCGTCGGCGCGCCGTGGCGAGTCGCGGCACGAAATCCGCAGGCAATCCCCCCGCGGCGCGCGCCGATCTGCGAAGATAGCGCCCCTTCGCTCCTGCGCTTTTTCCCGCCGCATCGTCGTTTTCGTCTCGTATGGCTTCTCACAACGCTCATCACGCAACCGGCTTCGCGGCCGGCCTCGTCGCGGCCCTGCTCGTCGCGCAATCCGGCGCGACCGGCCCGTGGCACGCGGGCATCCCCGCCGCGTTCGCGGCCGGCGTCGCGGGCGGCACCGCGCCCGACTGGCTCGAGGTCGCGTGGTGGACCCGCAAGCGCCGCCTGTGGATCACGCACCGCACCGTCACGCACTGGGGCATCGGCTGGATCGCGCTGCTCGCGCTGGCCTGGCATGCGCTCACGCACGCGCCGCATCCGCTGTGGGCCGCACCGCTGTTCGGCTTCGCGTGCGGCGGCCTGATGCATCTGCTCGCGGACTGGCCCAACCCGCTCGGCGTGCCGTGGATCTGGCGGCGCCACTCGCTGAACCTGTGGAACAGCGGGCACTGCGACCTGATCGTCGTCGCCGCGGCATGGGGCGGCGCACTGTGGCTCGCGCAATCGGTGTGGACGCGCGCGCCGGCCCTGCATCACTGGCTCGGCTGGCTGCGCACGGTCTGACGCCCGGCGGCGGGCCGCGCACGCTGCACACGCCGTCGGGACCGGCACCGAAATCCTCGCCGTCGCGCACGCGCCGCCGTGCGCCCGCCGCGCCCGGCACGCGCGCCCCTTCTCTGGCACACTGACCGTTCGCGCCATGCCGCCCGCCCCGCACCCGACCCCAGTTCGCCGCTCACGATGGACCTTGCCGCCACCCGCCCAGCAACCGACGTGCTCGACGTGTTCCATCCCGCCGTCGCTGCGTGGTTCCGGCACACGTTCGCCGCGCCGACCGGCGCGCAGGCGCTCGCGTGGCCGCACATCAAGGCCGGCCGCTCGACCCTCGTCGCCGCGCCGACCGGCTCCGGCAAGACGCTCACCGCGTTCCTGTGCGCGATCGACGATCTCGTGCGCGATGCGCTCGCGCACGACGGCACGCTGCCGGACGCGACGCTGACTGTCTACGTGTCGCCGCTCAAGGCACTGTCCAACGACATCCACGTGAACCTCGACGCGCCGCTCGCCGGCATCGCCGAATCGCTCGCGCAGCTCGGCCTGCCGGTGCCGGCGATCCGCACCGCGGTGCGCACCGGCGACACCACGCAGGCCGAACGCGCGGCGTTGCGCAAGCGCGCGCCGCACATTCTCGTGACGACGCCGGAATCGCTGTACGTGCTGCTGTCGTCGACGTCCGGCCGCCAGATGCTGTCGACCGTGCGCTCGGTGATCGTCGACGAGATCCACGCGCTGGCGAACGGCAAGCGCGGCAGCCATCTCGCGCTGTCGCTCGAGCGGCTCGACGCGCTGGCGGGCCGCGCGCTGCCGCGCATTGGTCTTTCCGCGACGCAGAAGCCGATCGACGCGGTCGCGCGCTTCCTGGTGGGCGGGCCCGCCGACGCGCCGCGCGACTGCACGGTCGTCGACACGGGCCATGCGCGCGAGCGCGATCTCGCGCTGGAGCTGCCGAACGTGCCGCTCGAGCCGGTGATGGCGACCGACGTATGGGAGCAGCTGTACGACCGGATCGCCGGGCTCGCGGCCGCGCATCGCACGACGCTCGTGTTCGTCAACACGCGGCGCACCGCCGAGCGCATGGCGCGCCATCTCGCCGACCGGCTCGGCAAAGAGGCGATCGCCGCGCATCACGGCAGCCTCGCGAAAGAGCACCGCTTCGACGCCGAACAGCGCCTGAAGCGCGGCGAGCTGAAGCTGCTGGTCGCGACGGCGTCGCTGGAGCTCGGCATCGACATCGGCGACGTCGACCTCGTCTGCCAGGTCGGCTCGCCGCGCGGCATCGCGCCGTTCCTGCAGCGCGTCGGCCGCTCGGGGCACCACGTCGGCGGCGTGCCGAAGGGGCGCCTCTTTCCGCTGTCGCGCGACGAACTCGTCGAGTGCGCGGCGCTGCTCGATTGCGTGCGACGCGGCGAACTGGACACGCTGCGGATTCCCGACGCGCCGCTCGACGTGCTCGCGCAACAGATCGTCGCCGAGGTCGCGTGCGCCGAATGGCACGAAGACGCGCTGTACCGCAGCTTCACGCAGGCGGCGCCCTATGCACGCCTGCCGCGCGCACGCTTCGACGCGGTGCTGGCGATGCTCGCCGAAGGCTTCAGCAGCCGGCGCGGCGTGCGCGCCGCGTACCTGCACCGCGACGTGGTCGGCGGCACGGTGCGCGGGCGCCGCAACGCGATGATGACCGCGACGACGTCCGGCGGCACGATCCCCGACATGGCCGACTACGCGGTGCTGCTCGAACCGCAGGGCATCCAGGTCGGCACCGTCAACGAGGATTTCGCGATCGAGAGCCTGGCCGGCGACGTGTTCCAGCTCGGCAACCAGTCGTACCGGATCATCCGCGTCGAGACGGGCCGGGTGCGCGTCGAGGATGCGCAGGGCCAGTCGCCGAACATCCCGTTCTGGCTCGGCGAGGCGCCGGGCCGCAGCGACGAGCTGTCGGCCGCGGTCGGCCGGCTGCGCGCGCGGCTCGACGCGTTGTTCGCGCAGGGCGATCGCGATGCGTCGTCACGTGACGCGAAGCGCGCCGAAGCGGAGGCCGCGGCGAGCCGCCTCGCGCCGGCGCTGCGCTGGCTCGTCGACGACCTGCAGCTGTCGCCCGACGCCGCGCGCCAGATCGTCGACTACCTGGCGCGCACCCGCGCGGCGCTCGGCGCGCTGCCGACGCAGGACACGCTCGTGATGGAGCGCTTCTTCGACGAATCGGGCGGCACCCAGCTCGTGATCCACTCGCCGTTCGGCAGCCGCATCAACCGCGCGTGGGGGCTCGCGCTGCGCAAGCGCTTCTGCCGCACGTTCAATTTCGAGCTGCAGGCCGCCGCGACCGACGACGCGATCATCCTGTCGCTGTCGCTCGCGCACAGCTTCGCGCTCGACGAAGTGTGGCGCTACCTGCGTTCGGCCAGCGCCGAGCACGTGCTGGTGCAGGCGCTGCTCGATGCGCCGCTGTTCGGCGTGCGCTGGCGCTGGAACGCGACGACCGCGCTCGCGCTGCCGCGCTTCACCGGCGGCAAGCGCACCGCGCCGCAACTGCAGCGGATGAAGAGCGAGGATCTGCTCGCGACCGTGTTCCCGGACCAGGTCGCGTGCCTCGAGAACATCGTCGGCGAACGCGAGATTCCGTCGCATCCGCTCGTCGACCAGACGCTCGACGATTGCCTGCACGACGCGATGGATACCGACGGCTGGCTCGCACTGCTGCGCCGCATCGAGAGCGGCGCGATCGAACTGGTCGCGCGCGACCTGCCGGCGCCGTCGCCGCTCGCGGCCGAGATCCTCAACGCGAAGCCGTACGCGTTCCTCGACGACGCGCCGCTCGAGGAGCGCCGCACGCAGGCCGTGCAGGCGCGCCGCTGGAGCGACCCCGAATCCGCGGACGATCTCGGCGCGCTCGACGCCGACGCGATCGCCGCGGTGCGCGACGAAGCGTGGCCGCTCGTGCGCGACGCGGACGAGATGCACGAGGCGTTGCTCACGCTCGCGTGCATCGCCGACGACGAGGCGCGTGCGCACGACGGCTGGCCCGCGTGGCTCGCGGACCTCGCCGGGCGCCGCCGCGCGACGAAGCTCGTCACGCCCGGCGGCGCGGCGCTGTGGGTGCCGGTCGAACGGCTCGTCTGCGTGCGCGCGCTGCATCCGGACGGGCGCTGCGCGCCGGCGCTGAAGGTGCCGGCCGCGTGCGCCGCGCCGTGGGACGCGGACGCCGCGCGCGTCGACGTGATCCGCGCGCGGCTGACGGGCTTCGGCCCGCTCGCGCTCGACGCGATCGCCCGGCCGCTCGGCCTGCCCGCCGCGTCGGTGACGGCCGCGCTTGCCGTGCTCGAACAGGAAGGCTACGTGATGCGCGGGCGCTTCACGCCGGGTGCGACCGGCGAGGAATGGTGCGAGCGCCACCTGCTCGCGCGCATCCATCGCTACACGGTGAAGCGCCTGCGCCGCGAGATCGAACCGGTCGAGCGCGCGGACTTCATGCGCTTCCTGTTCCACTGGCAGCACCTGACACCCGACACGCGCGGCGCCGGACGCGATGCGCTGGCGGCCGTCGTCGAGCAGCTCGAAGGCTACGAAGCCGCGTCGAGCGCGTGGGAAGACGCACTGCTCCCCGCGCGGCTCAGCGACTACACGGCCGGCGGGCTCGACGAGCTGTGCCGTTCCGGCAAGCTGGTGTGGGCGCGCATCGGCGCGCCGGCGCGCGCGGCGGGCACGCCGGTGAAGACGACGCCGATCGTGCTGCTGCCGCGCCGCGACCTTGCCGCGTGGCAGGCGCTGCGCGCCCCCGCCGCGCAACCCGCGCTGTCCGCGCGCGCGACGCAGGTGCGCGATGCGCTCGCCGCGCATGGCGCGATGTTCTTCGACGAACTGCTCGGCGACCTGCACCTGCTGCCGGTCGAACTCGAACACGCGCTCGGCGAGCTCGTGTCGGCGGGCCTCGTGAACGCCGACAGCTTCGCGGGCCTGCGCGCGCTGCTGAAGCCGACGGTCAAGCGCGGGACGACCTATCTGCCGCGCACGCGGCGCGGCGGCGCGCTGATCGGCGGCATGGACGATGCCGGGCGCTGGGCGCTCGTGCAGCGGCCCGCGCCGCGCGCCGACGCGCAGCCCCCCCAGCCGGCGCGCCTGCCCGCCGCCACCGATCCCGATGCGCTGGAGCACGTCGCGTGGACGCTGCTGCGCCGCTACGGCGTGGTGTTCTGGCGGCTGCTCGAACGCGAGGCCGACTGGCTGCCGAGCTGGCGCGAACTGGTGCGCGTGCTGCAGCGCCTGGAAGCGCGTGGCGAGATTCGCGGCGGCCGCTTCGTCGCCGGGCTCGCGGGCGAACAGTTCGCGCTGCCCGAAGCGATCCCGATCCTGCGCGAGCTGCGGCGGCAGCCGGGGAACGGGCAGTTCGTCTGCGTGACGGGCGCCGATCCGCTGAATCTCGCGGGCACGCTGCTGCCCGGCGACAAGGTGCCCGCGCTGGCGGGCAACCGCGTGCTGTTCCGCGACGGCGTGCCGGTGGCATCGCTCGTGGCCGGCGCGTTCCACTACGCCCCCGACCTGCCTCCGGCCGCACGCGAGGACGCACGCCTGCGTCTCGCGCGCCGCGCCTGACGACGGCTGACAACGGGCGCGGCACGGACTACTGAACGACCGCACGCGCGCGCCCGGGCATTCCGCTAACATCGCACCTTCCGCTGCGCGTGCCGGCTCGCGCACGTAGACAACCTATCCGGAGACACCCGTTCATGCCCTCCTCGGCCGACCCGCGCGCCGCGTCGTCATCCCCTGTTCACCACACCGGCTCGCTGACCATCTTCCAGGGCGCCGCGCTGTATATCGGCGCGGTCCTCGGCACCGGCGTCATCGCGCTGCCCGCGCTTGCCGCCGAAGTCGCGGGCCCCGCATCGCTGCTCGCGTGGGCGGCGCTCGTCGTGCTGTCCGCGCCGCTCGCGGCGACGTTCGCCGCGCTGGGCGCGCGCTTTCCGGATGCCGGCGGCGTGTCGACCTATGCGCGCCGCGCGTTCGGGCCGAAGGCCGCGGCGATCGTCGGCTGGTGCTTCTACTTCGCGGTGCCGGCCGGCGCGCCGGCCGCGGCGATGTTCGGCGGCGCATACGTCGCGGCCGTGACGGGCGGCGGTCATGCGACGGTGGTCGTCACCGCGGCCGCGCTGATCGCGATCGTGTCGGCGGCGAACGCGTTCGGCGTGACCGTATCGGGACGGATGCAGCTGGTGCTGTCCGCGCTGCTCGTGTCGCTGCTGCTCGCCGCCGTGCTCGCCTCCGCGCCGCACGCGCAGGTGTCGAATCTCCGGCCGTTCGCGCCGCACGGCTGGCTTGCGATCGGCGAGGCCGCCTCGCTGCTCGTCTGGAGCTTCGCCGGCTGGGAAGCGATCACCCATCTCGCGGCGGAATTCCGCCGGCCCGCGCATGACATGCCGCGTTCGGCCGGCATCGCGGTCGTGGTGGTCGGGCTGCTGTACCTGGCGGTGGCGGCGGCCAGCGTGACGGTGCTCGGACCGTCGGCCGGCGCGTCCGGCGCGCCGCTTGCCGAACTGATCGCACGCGGCATCGGCGGCCACGCGCAGGTGCTGGCGGCCGCTGCGGCATTGCTGCTGACGCTCGGCACGATGAATGCATATTTCGCGGGGGCGGCGAAGCTCGGTGCGGCGCTCGGCCGTGACGGCGCGTTGCCCGCGTGGCTCGCGCAGGGCAGCCAGGTCGGCGGCGTGCCGCGCCGCAGCCTCGGCGTGATCGCCGCGCTGGCGGCGCTCGCGCTGGTCGCGACGACGATTGCCGACGTCGGGCCGAAGCCGCTCGTGCTCGTCACGTCCGGCTGTTTCGTGATGGTGTACGGGCTGGGCGCCGCGGCGGCACTGAAACTGCTGCCGCGCGGCGGGATCGCGCGACGCTGCGCGTGGATTTCACTGGTCGCGGTCGCGGGGCTGTTCGTGACGACCGGGTGGTATTTCGTGTGGCCGGCGCTGCTGGCCGGCGGCGCGCTGCTGTACCTGCGGGTGGCGGCGCGCGGCGGGTAACTCAGGCCGGCACCAGCTCGAAGCTCAGGCGCTTGCCGAGCGCCGCGGCCGCGCTCGCGAGCGTCGTCAGCGTGAGGCTCGTGTCGGTTGCGTCGAGCAGGCGGTTGAGCGCCGCGCGGCTGGTTTTCATGCGCGCGGCCATCGCCGTCTTCGTGATGTGCTGCGCTTTCATTTCCTGTTCGATCTGCCACGCGATCACCCGCTTGATCGCGGTCGCGGTGACTTCCTCAAGGATGCCTTCCTCTTCGAGGAAAGCGTCGAAGTCACTGCCGATGTGGCGGTTGTTCGTGGTCGTCATGTCGTACTCCATTGCTTTGCGTTGCCCGGTGCCCGGTCGTCCTTGATGGCGCCGACCGCCGCGCGTACGCGGAATTCAGATGCCGTTGCTCACGGCTTTCAGTCGAGACCTTGCGACGTCGCGTCGGAAGCGCAACCCGGATCTCCCATAGATCCTTCGACATCTTCCGAACCAACGGCATGCCAAGCGGCCAGCCGAGTTGAACCGTCCTGATCTCCTCTCCGATTGCCTTCCGCTCCGCCGGCTCGAGACCCTTGAGCCATTCGCGGACCGGTTCGTTTCCACGGGCCGTGCCGAAGAACCGCACTGCCAGCGTCGCCTGCCATTGCTGTCTCGCCATCGTCTTGCCGCCAATCGCACCAAAATTGATACGATAGGCCAAGCGCGACGAACGCGAACCTCAGCCGACCGGCCAGTCCCCCGCGCCCGGGTCGTTGCAGCGCGTCAGCGCGGCTTTGCCGTATTACTTGCCTTGCCGCGCGCGCGCCGCCGGCCGGGTTGCGATGCCTCCCCCGGCCGCCCGTCACCGAACCGCGCCCGCGCGATCTCCCGCACCGCGTCGATCAGCGTCCGCGCGACCGGCGACGGCTGCGCGTCGGTCCGCAGGACCAGCCCGACCGGCTCGTCGGTGCCGGCCGCCGGCAGCGGCACACGCGCGAGCGCGCCCGCCGACAGGTCGTATTCGGCCGCGTACATCGGCACGAACCAGACCGCGTCGTTCTCGAGCGCGAGCGCGCGCGCGACCGACACGGACAGCACCTCGATGAACGCATCGAGCGGCGGCGCGCCGCACGCGCCCAACAACTGCTCGGCCGATTGCCGGATCAGCGTGCCGTACGGCGGCAGCACGACCGGATAGCGCGCCAGCTCGGCGGCCGGCGCGGCGCTCGCCAGCAGTGGATGCCCGGCGCGCACGACCGCGACGAGCGGCTCGTTGTACAGCTGCTCGAACGCGAGCCCGACCATCCGCTCCGGCTCAGACAGCCGCCCGATCGCGCATTCGATCGTGCCCGCCTTCAGGCGTTCGAGCAGCTCGGCATTCGCGGCGGTGGCGATCCGCACGACGACGCGCGGCCAGCGTGCCGCGAGCGCCTTCATCAGCGCCGGCGCGAGCGACGCCGCGACGGTCGGCAGCATGCCGATCTCGAGCGTCGCCGCCGCGCCGCCGCCTTCGCGCGCCAGCAGCCCGACGCCTTGCCGCAGCGCCAGCACGCAGGCGTTCGCATGCGGCATGAACAGCTGCGCCTCGCGGGTCGGGCGCGCGCCCTGCCGGCCGCGCTCGAACAGCCGGACCCCGAGGATCGCCTCCAGCTCGGCGATCGTCTTCGAGACGGCCGGCTGCGTGATCGACAGGCTCTCGGCCGCCTTCTGCACGCCGCCGAGCTGCGCGACCGCGAGAAAGCACTGCAGGTGGCGGAACTTGACGCGGCCGTCCGCGATACGGTTATTCATAACAGATCGTTATGCCAATGACAGTGATTGGCCATTTTGCATAACTTTCCGGAGAAGCCCAAGCACCGCGCGTCACGGCGTGCGCCGCAACGCCTCGAAGCCGGCCGGCTCCCAGATCCGCTTCGCGACCAGCAGCCCGGTGCCGTGCTTCTGCCCGAGCGGCGCGGCGGACGATTCCGCGTGCAGCGCGGCGGCCTTGCTGCGCAGCCGGCGCAGCTCCTGGTCGAGTTCCGCGGCGGCCGCCGCCGTCAGCATTCCCTGCGAGAACGTCATCGTCTCGCCGGGGCCGTCGAAGCGGCTGTCGAGGAAATCGCCGAGCGCATGCGCGTGAAAGTAGCGGCGGATCGGGCCGCCCGGCAGCCAGTCGAAATCGCGCGCGACGCGCACACGGATCCGGTCGCCCGGCAGCAGCGCCACGACGTTCATCCGGTCGAGCATCAGCAGGTATTTCAGGCATTCGGCCCTGGTCACCCGATAGGCCGACACGATGTCGTCGACGGTCCAGTAGTTGATCGCGCATACGGCAACCAGCAGCAACTTCTCGTCCGACACCAGCAGCGCCTCCTGCTGCTCGCTCAGCGTGTGCAGCCGCGGCGCGGACGCCGACGCCTCCTGCACGAGTTCGGCCAGCGTGTAGCCGAGCACCTGGCCGATCTGCACGACGCGCTCGAGCGTGAAGCGGCCGCTCGCGAACAGCCGCTTCACGCTCGTCTCGGAGACGTCCAGCTCGCGCGCGACGTCGCGATAAGTCATGCCCTGCGCCTTCAGCAGGCGCTTCAGCGTATCGATGAGTTGGGCCGTTTCAGTCATGTCCAGTATCGAAAAAAGGTACTCGACGGTAGATATTAGGCTACCCGCGCAGGCTGGTGAACACTTTTTAGTACTTGTCTGCATAATCCGCTCCAACCTGTCACCGATCGACGGAGCTGCGATGTCCACCCGAACCGAAACCGCTGCCTGCAACCCGAACTGCGCCGCACCGCGCCACGCCCGTGACGCCGGGCGCACGCTGCCGTTCGCCACCGTCCGCACGCTGGCCGCGAGCGCGCACATCGGGGATCTCGTGTTCATCCGCGTGCCGGCGCGCCCGTTCCGCGAAGTGGCGGACGCGACGGGGAGCTGGACCAACCATGTCGGAATCGTCGTCGACACGTCGGGGGCCGAGCCGGTGGTCGCGGAAAGCACGTTCCCGTGGGCGAAGCTGACGCCGCTGTCGCGCTTCGTCGCGCGCTCCGAGGGTAGCCGCGTCGCGCTGGCGCGGCTCGCGACGCCGCCTACCGCGGACGAGCAGCGCCGCGTGCACGCGGCCGCCGAACGGCGGATCGGCACCCTGTACGACACGGGCTTCAACCTGCGCTCGCGGCGGCAGTTCTGTTCGCGCTACGTGCGCGAGGTGCTCGGCGATGCGACGGGCGTCGAAGTCGGCGACGTCGAGACCTTCGCGACGCTGCTCGAACGCCGCCCCGGCGCGGAGCTCGGCTTCTGGCGGCTGTGGTATTTCGGGCGCATTCCGTGGGACCGCGAGACGGTGACGCCCGCGAGCGTGATCCGCAGCGACAAGCTGACGCTCGAATTCGACGGGATCGTGTTCTATCCGGGCCGCGCTTGACGGGCGGCGCGACGGAGACCCAAAACAACCATAAAAACGAACAATAACCAGCGACGGGCTGGCTGGAGGGCCGTGCAACGTTCGTCATCGACGAGACGCGAGCCCGATCGCTTTCGCCGCCGGACAGGCCAGCCTGTCCGGCGGTTTCTTTATTGGCGCCGCGCCATGCCGCGCTATCGCGATGCATAACGGAAAGTTATTCGATCGGCGAAAAATCATCATTTTGCATAACTTTCCGGATTGGCTAAAGTCGTGCCATCCCCTCTGCGAAAACCTATCAGGAGACGCCCGATGGATTCCCCCACGATCCTCACGCCGCGCGACTGGCCGTCGCATCCCGCGTACATCCACCCCGAATACCGCTCGTCGGTGAAGCGCGGCCCCACCCGCCCGCTGATTCCGCTGAGGGAGAAGCTGCGCGACCCGTACGCGCCCGTCTACGGCGCCGAAGACCTCGGCGCGCTCGACCACGACCTGACCAAGAATGCGGTGAAGAACGGCGAGCCGCTCGGCGAGCGCATCGTCGTCACGGGCCGCGTGCTCGACGAAGGCGGCCAGCCGGTGCGCAACACGCTCGTCGAGGTCTGGCAGGCGAACGCCGCCGGCCGCTACGTGCACAAGGTCGACCAGCACGACGCGCCGCTCGACCCGAACTTCCTCGGCGCCGGCCGCTGCCTGACCGACGGCGAAGGCCGCTACCGCTTCCTGACGATCAAGCCGGGCGCGTATCCGTGGGGCAACCACCGGAACGCATGGCGCCCGAACCACATCCACTTCTCGCTGTTCGGCGACTACTTCGGCCAGCGCCTCGTCACGCAGATGTATTTCCCCGGCGATCCGCTGCTGGCATACGACCCGATCTTCCAGGGCACGCCCGAGCAGGCGCGCGACCGCCTGATCTCGCGGTTCTCGATGGACATCACCGAAGAAGGCTATGCGCTCGGCTACGAATTCGACATCGTGCTGCGCGGCCGTGACGCCACCCCGATGGAGCGCTGAACCATGACGACGCTGAAACAAACCCCTTCGCAGACGGTCGGCCCGTACTTCGCATACGGCCTGAGCCCGCAGCAATACAACTACGACCTGAAGAGCCTGTTCACGCCCGTGATCGCCGCGCCGCACGCGGCCGGCGAGCACGTGCTGCTGGTCGGCCAGGTGTTCGACGGCGACGGCAACGTCGTCGGCGACGCATTGCTCGAATTCACGCAGGCGGACAGCACGGGCCAGTACCCGGCATCGCGCGCCGACATCGCGAAGTCAGGCTTCACCGGTTTCGCGCGGGTCGGCACCGGCACCGACGCGCAACAACGCTTCGTCGTCGAGACCGTCAAGCCGGGCCGGATCGCCGCGGACGATGCGCCGCACATCAACGTGACGGTGATGATGCGCGGGATCCTCACGCATGCGTTCACGCGTGTGTATTTCGACGATGAAGCGGCGGCGAATGCGGCCGATCCGGTGCTGAACGCCGTGCCGGCCGAACGTCGCGCGACGCTCGTCGCGAAGCGCGAAACGCAGCCGGGCGGCCCGACGGTCTATCGCTTCGACATCCGCATGCAGGGCCCGCAGGAAACGGTGTTCTTCGACGTTTGAGCAACCGTCTCCTGAGTGAAGCCCGATGAAGTGAATCGTCCCATGGCGTGTTGGTGCTGACCATGGCATCGAGCATGGTCAGCAGCTTGCGCATGCAGGCAACGAGGGCGACCTTGGGGAGTTTTCCGGTTGCCTTTAAGCGTGGCTGTCCGACCTTATGGCAGGTGCGCGTTTTTTTGCCTGCGCGGCGGCGAGTTCACGGTTTCCTGCGATAAACCTAAAGTTTGGCGAAAGGCTTACGTAAACATAATAAATACTGCAATGCTCCGCAGCATAGCGTGCAGCCTAGAAGCTCAAACCGACAAGGCAGGCCCGTGCTCACTTTCATCTCAAACATCGGAAATGGAGACTCCCCCTATAGCAGCGCGCGGGAGTCTACCGGTCAGGCCCAGCACGGTTTGACGGACGCGACGTCTTCTCTCAAAGCCCAACTGGAAAAAATCGAGAAAAGCCGGGCAGCGCTGAGCCAGCTGGATCAGTTGAGTCAGAATTCGGCTGACACCGCCAAGGCCTATGCGAAGAAGCGTCTCGAACAGCTTGAAGACATGCTGCATAGCATGATTTTGCTCGGACTTCCCCCTGCCGTGATCGCCCAGATCATGAAGGAAGTAAAGGGCCTCGTGCACCAGTACCAAGCGGCCGGCGATACACAGAGCGCGGACGCTTCCGCCGGTGGTGCGGGAGCCTCTGCGTTGGCTCAAGGCAATGAAGCCAACCCGGGTGGTGCAAATGCCGTCGATAATGGTGACGGAGAATCCGACGGCCCCTCGGCCGCTGGCGATTTGCCGCGGGATGCTTCAACAGTTGTCACGACAGGGAATGAATCTCGAAGCCTCGCCAGCGCCTATCAGGCCATGGCGAGAGCCACTTCCGCGGGTGACAAGGCAGTTGCCGATGCGGACTTCATCAGCCGCGCAAAAGCGTTGCTGGAGCAACTCAAGGCCTTGATGAAGCAAGCCGGTGCGCAAGCGCGGCCATCGTCCGCCACCACCGAAATGCTCGAAATCAACCCCTCGTCGCTTGACGTTCAACACGATTACTGAGGTCACTGGCGCTTCGAAACTGCCACGACAATCGTCACCCGATGATTAGCGTCCAGACCTCCTGACGATCGGTCCGCTTTCGTCGTGGCACCTGACATATCGCCGCAATGTCCGAACATCAGCGTTCAGCATTTCGGCCACCTTCTTCTCCGGGTAAATGATCATCAGCATGCGTGCGTCATGTCGGGATTCGTGCGACAACGCACGTGACCGCCCGAGCCAGAAAGCGTGGCCGCCGTGCCGAGTACATGAAGGGATGCTCTTATTAAGCTGACTCGCCAGAGAAATGCGGTCCGAGCCCGCATTCCACACGGCCATTCGGACACGGCGACGCGCCGCGCCGCGACGCTCACGCGCCGAGCAGCATACCCTTACGCACGGGCACCGTGCCCGTCACGCGGCCGAGCGGCGCGCCAGCCGTCACGAAGCGGATTGCGCGCCGCATGTAGAACACGCCGGTGGTCCGGCTCGATACCGTCGTGACCGCATCCGTCAGTGGATCGACGATGTCGAACAGCGGATCGCCGACCTGGATCGTCGTGCCGACCGCCGCACGGTGTACGAGAATCCCGCTGACAGGCGCGTAGAACTGCTCGCTGCCCGCGAGCGGCGTGGCCGGCATGACAAGCGGCGGCAGCGGCGACGGCTCGCCGCGCACGGCGCCGCGCCACACGAGATAGTCGATCAGCGCTTCGGCATCACGTTCCGCGCATTCATATGTCACGTCGCGCTGGCCTCGACATTCGACGGTCACCGCCACGGCGCCGGGCGCCATCGGCGTGCCTTCGGGCAGATGCTGCCGCAATTGCGTCCACAGCAAGTGATGCGCATCGTCGAACGCGCGGCCGCCTGAATCCTCGGCCAGCAGCGAGGCCTCGGCACCGAGATAGCGCGCGAGCGGCTCGACCTGCGGCCATGCGGTGTCGCTCGTGTACACGTGCATCACGGCTTCCAGCGAGCAATGCAGGTCGATCACGACGTCGGCGTCGTACGACAGCTTCAGCAGTGCGAGCTGCAGCGCATCGAATTCGGCGCGCGGCACGATGTCGTCGAGCGCCGCGCCGACGCATTCGCGCACGATCGCGCGATTGCGCTCGGGGTCCGCGCCGAGCCGGTCGCGCGCCTGTGCGGCAATGTCCGCGAGCGGCAGGAAGCCGCGATTGTAGTTGCGACCGCTCGCGAGATCGAAGCGGCCGATGAACTGGCCGAGCACGTGATGATTCAGGCCGACCGGGTTCGCGACCGGCACGAGCACGATCTCGGCCGCGAGCCGGCCTTCTTCGTCGAGTCTCGCAAGGCGCTTCTTCAGCATGAAGGCCGCGAGCATCGCGGGCGTTTCGTCCGCATGCAGCGCGGCCTGCAGGTAGATCTTGCGGCCGGCGTCGGCCGGCCCGAAATGAAAGCTCGTCAGCGTTCGTTGTGTGCCGATCGACGGCGAAAGGAGCGGCGTGGTGCGAATCTGCATCGAAGATCTCGAACGGATGGGAACGGGTAAATCGGAA
Source organism: Burkholderia sp. SRS-46 (assembly GCF_004343775.1). Lineage (GTDB taxonomy): Bacteria > Pseudomonadota > Gammaproteobacteria > Burkholderiales > Burkholderiaceae > Burkholderia. The sequence goes on from NZ_PTXL01000002.1 coordinate 292,145, forward strand.
CGAACGGCGCTCAATCGCCGTACGGATTGAAATCGAAATAGCGTCTCGCGATCCGGTCGTACGTGCCGTCCTTCAGCATCGACGCGATCGCGCCGTCGATCGACGCCTTGAGCGCCGTATCGGACTGCCGCATGCCGATGCCGACGCCGCGGTCGCCCATGTCGAGCGGCGCGCCGACGAACGCAAAGCCCTTGCCCTTCGGTTGGCGCAGGAAGCCATAGTCGGCCTCCACGGCACCCAGCAGCGCAGCGTCGAGGCGGCCGTTGACGAGATCCGCGAACACGTCGTCCTGGCTCTTGTACGGCACCACGCCGACGCCGGCAGGCGCCCAGTGCGCGAGCGCCCACGACTCGAATTGCGTGCCCGACTGCACGCCGACGTGCTTGCCGACGAGCGATGCCGCCGTGCTGTCAAGCGCGCGCCCGGGCCGCGCGACGAGCCGCGACTTGAAGCGGAACAGTTTCGACGAGAACAGGATCTGCTTTTCACGCTTCTCGGTGATCGCCATCGACGACACGATCGCGTCGATCTTGCGCGCCTGCAGCGCGGGGATCATTCCGGAGAACTCGAACTCGACCCACTGGCAGCGCAGTTGCGCGCGTCGGCAGATCTCGATGCCGAGATCGACATCGAAGCCCTTCAGGCTGCCGTCGGGTCCCTTCGAATCCATCGGCGGATAGGTCGGATCGATGCCGAGGCGCACGGTGCGTGCGTCGAGCGCGTGCGCGGGAACGGCCGCGAGCGCGACGCACAGCGAGACGATTGGAGCGAGGAAGCGTTTCATGTTCAGCACCTGGCGGTACGGTGGGCAAACGGCACGAGCCGGACTGTCTGCGATCGTAGTGCCCACCCCGCGCCGCCGGAATCCGCGACTGCCTTATCATGATCACTCTTTCCGATCACCACGCTTGCCCATGGCGTTCACACTGTCCCAGCTCCGCATCTTCCAGGCCGTCGTCGAGCACGGCAGCCTGCGCGCCGCGGCGCGCGCGCTCGATCTCGCGCAAAGCGGTGTGACGCAGCAGCTGCAAGGCCTCGAGGCAACGCTCGGCGCGACGCTGTTCACGCGCACCAATCGCGGGATCGTGCCGACGGCCGTCGGCCAGCGGCTGCTCACGCGCTCCGGCACGATCCTCGGCGAATGCGAGCAGATCGAACGGGAGATCCGCCAGTTGAGCGGCGCGTACGAAGGCACCGTCACGCTCGGCCTCGCGGCCGAACCGCTGCTCGACGCGTTCGTGCCCGTGCTGGAGGCGTTCCGCACACGCTTCGACAAGGTCGACGTGCACCTGCGCACGGGCACGTCGCGGATGATGATCGGCTGGCTAAGGGAAAGCGCGGTCGATTTCGCGATCACGCTCGTCGCGAAGCAGACCGACACGACCGATCTCGCGGTCACGCCGCTTCACGCGTCGGCGCCCGTGGTCGTCTGCCGCGACGGACATCCGAAGATACACGCGCAATCGCTCGCCGAACTGGCCGACTACGCCTGGGTATCGACGCGCTCGCCCAACCTGAGCGCCGACCCCGTCGTCAACCGGCTGCTCGCGTACTTCGATGCGCACGGCCAGCCGCCGCCGAAGATCCTCGCGACAGTCGACGGGATGTTCGAGGCGCTGCAAATCGTCACGCAGACCGACTGCCTCGGGCTTGAATCGGAAGCAGTCACGCGGAACGGGCCGTTCGCCGGCGCGCTGGTGAAGATCCCCGTGCGCGAGCGCACGGAATCACAGGACGTGTGCCTGCTGCAACGCGCAGCCGTGCCGTTGACGCCGGTCGCTCAGGAGCTGGCGACGATGCTCGCGTCGTATCTGAGGATGGTGCGTGGGGGGTAGATCGTGCTGCGCGCCGCGACGCCACCCCGATGGAGCGCTGAACCATGACGACGCTGAAACAAACCCCTTCGCAGACGGTCGGCCCGACCGTGAACCGCTTCGACGTCCGCATGCAGGGCCCGGACGAAACCGTGTTCTTCGACGTCTGACCGCTGCCCGGGCCGCAACCGACCGGCGGGGCCCGCATCGCGCGCCCCGCCGCGCGCGTTTTTTTGCTCACCGCCGGCTCCTCGCGAGCAGAACGTTTCTCGCCCACGCGATTCGCCGCCCGCTTTTCGACCGGTTCACGCAGACGGAAAATAAATCAGCGCATTTTCGATTTATCTGAATATTTATCTTGCATGTCAAAATGCGCGATCTATGATGAATCGAGCCGGTATTAAAAACCATCGATAATCGACAAACCAAATACGAAACTAATTAAACAGTCACGGGGAATTCCGATGTCACGCACTCGACCCACCTGCCTCCCGACCGGCGCCTGACGCCGGTTGCGCAACGATCCTTGTGCCGTTTGTGCGCGCCGTACCCTGGTTCGGCCGGCGCGCGCCTTTTCTCGCGGCGCGGAGAATCACGTCTGGTTTTCCGGTTATACCGAATCCTTTCACGCGGAAGCATGGCGCCCGTGCTTTATGAACGGTGTTAAATCGATATTGCCGGCCTTTACGTCACGCCGGTGAAACGCGTCCGTCGCGCAGCCGCTGCCGCGAAGGCGGTGCGTACCACCAGCAGCCGGCCGCCGCGTCGATCGAACCCGTTGCTCTTGCGCTATATGCGCCTTATCCTATGACAATCGAAACCAGTCGACGGAATTCCATCGCCCCAGGAAACAATCCCCACCGCGATGGCCGGCCGCTGCCGGTCGTGCCATGCGTGCCGGACCGAGTGCCTTTGAGCGCGCCTGCCCACAATTCGGCAGTCGCGCATTTTTTTGCCATCTTCGCGCCGGCAGCGCGCACCCGGCCTGCGCTGGAGTGCGAACGCACGATCGCGCGCTTCCTTTCGAGGTAGCGGGATCGACCAGGCCTAACGCAGAACGGAAGCGCCCTCGCCTGAAATCGCACATGGCTCGCCCGCCCCGGAATCGACGGAATGCTCCGCCACCGAGAATTCGTCGACCGTATCGAGCCGATAACCATGCGTATACACCGCGCTCAGCTGAAGCCCGTTTTCCGGACGAAGCGCCAATTTCTGCCGAAGTCGGTAAATGTGGGTATCCAGGCTTCGTGACGTTCGGCCCAGCGTCCTGCCCCACGCCAGCGTCGACAACAGATCCCGGGAAACGACATTCCCGAGATTATTGAACAGAAAATTTGCCAGGAAAAATTCCTTTGGCGTCAAATCAACGATTTGGCCGTGCAAGGTTACCGTACGCGCCAGCGGATCCAAAACATATTTCCCGATCTCGACCGGAACTTCGCACGGCTTCCTGCGCCCCCTTCGACGCAACAGCGCCTTGATTCGCGCCACCAGCTCAATCTCGCGAAACGGCTTGCAGATGTAATCGTCGGCCCCCGCATCCAGCGCGGCGACAATGTCTGCTTCGAGTGTTCTCGCGGTCAGAAATAAAACCGTAGGCTCGTCGCCGAGATTGGCTCGAATCCAATGCAACAGATACAGGCCATTGGTTTCCGGGAGCCGCCAATCAAGCACCACCAGCTCCACGACGCTTTCCCTGAGAAACCGAATAGCCTGCGCATTATCCTTCACTCGAGAAACTTCCCGATTGGATCCTCGCAGCACCCTTTCAACAGCCGATGCATGATTCGGATCGCCTTCCACCAACAAGATGCCCATAGGACCCCCGCCCATCGATCCGAATTATTCGCAGCGCATTCCGAATCGATTACTGATGCAAACAATGACAAACAAAATCTGATTTCTTCGTTTGGATGGCCGCTGAATGACCGGCGTCATCGTTCACCTGTCCGAACAGCCGCTATCGCAGCGATCCACTGGAATTCGACCCTCCTTCGCCCGACATCTCCAGGCGTTCAATCCATCCCATCGGACAGGAATGTCAGTCAAATGCCACTGACATATCAGCAGGATATTGGTGAACTTTCAGTAGGTCAAAACGGGTATACCCGCCCTGCGGCGCCCCGACGGCGAGTTGAAAACAGGGAGTGATCGATCTAATATGTCAGTAATATTCTTCTCTGGATCGCGCTTGCACATGAACGGACAGACGGGTAGCTCCCTTGCCGAACAGGCTCATCAGAAGCTCGAGGAGTTGATCGTGACGCTGGAACTGGCGCCCGGCAGCGTCTGGTCGGAGGCGTCTCTCGCGGACAAGCTGAATACCGGGCGAACGCCGGTTCGCGAGGCCGCTCAGCGATTGGCGGCTTCGCACCTCCTTCAAATCGTGCCGCGTCACGGCATCATGATCACGGTGCCCAACATTCAGGATCAGTTGCTCGTGCTCGAAACGCGCCGCGAACTCGAACGCCTCATCGCGCGGCGCGCGGCGCGGCGCGCGTTGCCCGACGAACGCGAGCAGATGCGCAATGCGGCCGAGAAACTCGATGCGGCAGGCGAATCACGAGACGTTCTCGCCTACTTGAGAAGCGTGTACGCGGCCAATCAGCTGATGGCGCAGTTGGCGCGAAATCGGTTTGCCGTCGAGGCCATCGCTCCGCTGCATGCGTTATCCCGCCGCTTTTACTTCATGCATCACATGCATTTGAACGATCTGCCGATCGCCAGCCTGCAGCATGCGCGCGTTGCACGCGCCATCGCTGACGGCGACGAGCAGAAAGCCGTGGCTACGTCGGACATGATGATGGACTACATCGATATGATCACGCGCGACTGCTTTACGCGAGATTTTCAGCCGCATCACGCATAAAGAATCGATTCAATTTGAGTGCGTCTACCGCAAGTCGCGTTTCGCCCCCATCCATCCGATAGATTTTCTTTTGCCTCCGGCAAGTTGTTATCGATTGTCGACGAACCAGCGAGGGGCGATACTGCCCCCTCGCGTCTGAACGGACCTATCGAACCTGCGGACTCCGATGTGTCAACGGACCTATTTTTTCGATGCGACTTGCTCAGTTAACCTAACGATCAACGAGCACGATTCGGTCGCACCACGGCCGGCAAGCAGGCAATCGACAACACCACCTGAATGATCAAACGAATGAATGTGAGAACCCTGAGGCTGATGGCAATGACTGCCCTTGCCTGCATGATCACCCCCGTCAGCCAGGCGGCAGATCAGCAAGACGTCATCCGGAACGCAGTGGACCGCGCCATCAAGCCGGTTATCGCGGACAACGCAATTCCCGGCATGGCGGTCGGCATCATCGCCGGCGGCCAGCACTATGTATTCAACTATGGCCTGGCGTCGATCGGAACAGGACAGCCCGTCACCCGCGAGACCCTGTTCGAACTGGGTTCCGTCAGCAAGACTTTGACGGCAACCTTGGCGTCGTATGCGCAGGTTGGCGGCTATCTGTCTCTGTCGGATCCGACGAGCAAGTTCATCCCCGCCCTGCGAAAGCGTCCGTTCGGCGCCGTGACGCTTCTCAATCTGGGCACGCACACGCCTGGCGGGCTCCCATTGCAGGTGCCCGAGAACATCAGGAACAACGACCAGTTGATTCAATATTTCAAGGCGTGGCAGCCCGCCTATGCGCCGGGGACCTATCGCACTTACGCCAATCCCGGAATTGGAACGCTCGGCCTGATCACGGCGAAGAGCATGGGCCAGGATTTCGACTCGCTGATGGAACATCAACTGTTTCCCGCGCTCGGCATGAAGGACACGTACGTCAACGTGCCCGCCGCGAAACGCTCCGACTACGCGCAAGGCTATACCAAGGACGGCGCGCCGATCCGGATGACGCCAGGCGTGCTGTCCTCCGAAGCATACGGTGTCAGGGCCACTGCTGCCGACATGATCCGGTTCGTCGAGGCCAACATGAATCTGATCCAGGTGGACGAAAAGCTTCAGCGCGCGATCGCCGGTACACACGTGGGCTACTTCAAGGCGGGGCCGATGACCCAGGACCTGATATGGGAGCAATATCCGTATCCCGTCGCCTTGAAGACGCTTCTGGACGGCAACTCGTCGGCGCTCATCTTCAACGCAACACCGGTCGTTGAAATGAAACCACCGCAGCAACCACGAGACGATGTGTGGATCAACAAAACCGGCTCGACGAATGGCTTCGGCGCCTATGTCGCATTCATTCCGCAGAAGCGGGTGGGGATCGTCATCCTCGCCAACAAGAACTTCCCCATCGATCAACGCATTACCGCCGCGTACCAGATCCTCTCGTCGCTGACCAACGTCGAGCCATGAGCGCGGAGACGCCGCGATGAAATGTCGGCGATGAGCGCCTTGGCCTCGGCGCGACTGCGAAACCATTCGCGGTTCGGCAATTCGTCGCGCAGCGTGTCGTTGCAGCGTCGCTCAAGCCGGGTCCAGGGGTTTCGACGGTTCGAGCGGTGTGCCGGGGGATCGGCGAACGCCGATGCGCTCGCCCCCCCTCCCCATCTGGTCGGGCAACGGCGGGACCGGCGCAATGCTGTGCTCGAATTGCTGGAACGACTCGGCGATGTGCTTTCGCAGCAGCGTCACATCCCACGGTCGGGTCAGGAACTTCTGGACCGATCCCTCGCCGATCACGTCGCTGATCGACTGCGCGTCGGCATAGTCGGACAGCAGGATCCGCACGACGTCCGGATATAACCCCTTGACCCGCTGCAACAGGTCGATTCCGGACCGGGCCGGCGTGCGGAAATCCGACACGATCACCCCCACGCGATGTTGCGCGAGAAGGTCGAGCGCTTCATCGGGATCGGTCGCGCCGAGAATCTCGTAGCCGTCCCGGCTCAGCGCCCGCCTGAGCCGCTGCAGGACCGACTCGTCGTGGTCGACCAGCAGCAGCGTCCGGTGCAGCAGCTCGCGCCGCCGGCAATGATCCGGTAGTTCCGCGCCGACGGACAGCATGTCGGCGATTTCCCCTCCCGTGACCGGATGGCTGAAGTAATAGCCCTGCATCGCATGACAGCGATGCCGGTTCAGGAACGACAGCTGCGCCTCCGTCTCCACGCCCTCGGCCACCGTCTCCATGTGCAGCGACTCCGCCATCGCAATAATCGAACGCGTCAGGGACGCCCCTTCCGAGCTCGTGGTCACGTCGCGCAGGAACGACTTGTCGATCTTGACGACGTCGATCGGCAGGTCCTTCAGATACGACAGGCTCGAATAGCCGGTGCCGAAGTCGTCCAGCGACAGGGCGACGCCGAGGGACTTCAGTTCATGCAGCGTATCGGCAATCGCCTGGCGATCCTCCATCAGCACGCTTTCGGTCAGTTCGAGCTCGAGCCAGGCCGGCGCGAGGCCCGTTTGCTCGAGTGTCGTGCGCACCATCTCTGCCACGTCTTGCTGTCGGAACTGGCGCGCCGAAAGGTTCACGGCAACAGGAATCGGCGGATGCCCCTCCTGCTGCCAGGCGACGGCCTGCGCGCACGCCGTATGCAACACCCATTGCCCGATCGGCAGAATCAGCCCGGTTTCTTCCGCGATCGGAATGAAACGGTCGGGCGGAATCACGCCGATGCCCGGCCGCCGCCAGCGAATCAGCGCCTCGACGCCACTGATCTGGCCGGTCTTGAGGTCGACCTTCGGCTGGTAATAGAGCGTCAGCTCGTCGTTCTCCACGGCCTGATACAGCGCGCTCTCGAACTCGGCCCGTTCCTCCACCCGGGCGCCCAGCTCGCGCGTATAGAAGCTGTAGCCGTTCCGCCCGCGCTCCTTCGCGCAGTACAGGGCGGCATCGGCCGTCCTCAGCAGCGTTTCCGCGTCGGCGCCGTCGAGCGGACAGAGGCTGACGCCCACGCTCGTCGTCACATGCAGGTCATGCGCGTCCAACGAGAACGGCGCGACGAAGGTGCCGAGTATCTTGCGGGCAATCGCGTCCGCATCCGCCGGCGTCGACAGGTTGACCAGCATCACGACGAACTCGTCGCCGCCGAGCCGCGCGACGGTGTCGCCGTCGCGCACGGCCGCTTTCAGGCGTGCCGCGACGGCCCGCAGCAGGCCGTCGCCGACCGAATGGCCGAAGTTGTCGTTGATGTGCTTGAAGCGATCCAGGTCGAGCACCATCACCGCGACCAGTTGCCCCGTGCGCCGCGCCTGCGACATCGCCTGCTCCATGCGGTCGTTCAGCAGGTTGCGGTTCGGCAGGCCGGTCAGTGCGTCGTGGTTGGCCAGGTATTCGATGCGCCCCTGCTGCACCTTGCGCTCGGTGATGTCCTGCACGATGCCGCGCAGGATGATCGCGTGGCTCGGGCCCCGGCCCGACTCCGCCTGGTGCAGTACGTGGCGCTCGGTGCCGTCGGCGTGAATCAGCCGATGCTCGAGCGAGAATTCGACGCCTTCGGTGCGCAGGCTCGTGAACGACTGGATCAGCAACGGCTGCTCGTCGGCCGGAACGGCCTGCAGCAGCCGGTCGAAGGTCGGCGGCGCACGTTCGGCGTCGAGGCCCAGGATCCGGTACAGCTCGGGCGACCAGTAGCCGTCCTGGCTCCCGGCCTGGCACGCCCAGTTGCCGACGTGCGCGAGCGCCTGCGCATGGGTCAGGCTGATCTCGGTGGTCGCCAGCCGTTCGAGCGTGGCGGCGGCCCGCAGCAGATAGCGGATCCGGTAGCCGAGCAGCTTCCAGCGCATCGGCTTGGAGACGAAATCGGTCGCGCCGGCGTCGAATGCGCTCGCAATCGACGCGTCGTCGTCATTGCCGGTCAGCATCACGATCGGCACGCGACTTCCTTCCGGCAGCGCGCGCAGCCGGCGGCAGCATTCGAAGCCGTCGCCGCCCGGCATCTCGACGTCGAGCAGCACCAGGTCGGGACGATGACGCAGGAACGCGTCGATGCCTTCCTGCGGCGCCGCCGCTTCGTCGACGCGAAAGCCGTCGGGCTCGAGGGTCTCCACGACCAGCAGGCGCGTCATCGCGTCGTCGTCGATGACCAGGACCACCGGCACATCCGAATTTCGATCGTTCACGACGGAACTCCCTCCTTCTCCAAATTCCAATTGCTCCCGCCACGCCCGTTGCTCAAGCCGTCGATCCGGCGACCCGCTCCGCGCTCAACGCGGCCTGCGCCCGCACGAATTCGGCGTCCGTGCCCGCGATCAGGTCCGCCGCCGCAGCGACTTCCGCGGCGCGCGCGAACTGCTCGATCTGCCGGCAACGCACCGACAGCAGACGGGCGCCGACATTCGCGCTGCTCGATTTCAGCGTATGCGCGGCAATCTTGAGCGCAACCGCGTCGCCCGCCGCGACGGCCGCGTGCATGTCGCCGATCAGCCGCGGCGCATCGAGATTGAACTGGTCGATGATCCGGGTCAGGACGTCGGGGCGGCCGGGCCGCTGCAGTGCGCGCAAAGCGTCGAGCGCCTTGCGGTCGATCACGTTCGCGTCGGCCTCCGGGGCGGCATTCGCCGCGGCGATCACCGCGTCGATTGCATCGATCGCGTCGTCGCTCGCGGCCACCGCCACCGCTGCCGGCGCATTGCCGCGAGAAAAATGTGCGAGCAGCTTCAGCAGCGCATCGCGATGGAACGGCTTGCTCAGGTAGTCATCCATACCGACGGCGAGGCACCGTTCCCGGTCGCCGCTGATCGCATTGGCCGTCAACGCGATCACGGGCAGGCGCGGCGCGCCCGTTTCCGCCTCGCGCCGCCGCAGTAGCCGCGTCGCTTCGAAGCCGTCCATCTGCGGCATCTGGCAGTCCATCAGCACGACGTCGAATGTTTCGTTCGCCAGCCTCTCCAGCGCCTGCCGGCCGTTCTCGGCCACGGCAACCTCGTAGCCCGTGTCCTCCAGCATCGCCAGCGCGATCTGCTGATTGACCGCGTTGTCCTCGACCAGCAGCACGCGTGCCGACGCCGCGCCGGGCGGCGGACCGTCGTCCGGCTCGGCATCGGCGGAAACCGGCGCCGCCGACGGCCGCCGAGGCGGCGTCACGTGCATCGCCGACGCGATGCACGCATACAGGTCCGAACCGTGGAGCGGCTTGGTCAGGCGCGCGTCGATGCCGAGTTCGCGCGCGACCTGGATGCTGTCCATCATCTCGAATGCGGTCAGCGTGACGATCCGGAGCGCGTGCAGCGCAGGATCGTCGCGGATGTGCCGTATGAGCGAGATGCCGTCCATGCCCGGCATCCGCACGTCGACGATCGCCAGGTCGAACGGTTGCCCCTCGGCGGCGGCGGCCCGCAGCTGCGCCAGCGCATCGCCGCCGCCGCTGGCCGTGGCGACTCGCAGCTGCCATTCGTTCGCATGCTCGACGAGCACGCTGCGATCGGTCTCGCTGTCGTCCGCGATCAGCACCTTCAGGCCGGCCAGCGACCGGCTGGCGTTCGTGGCGGCGCCGGCCGCGCCGCCCGCCGGCTCGAGCCGCGCCGTCACGGTGAACACCGAGCCCCGGCCGGGCGCCGATTCGACGGTCAGCGTGCCGCCCATCATCTCGGCCAGCTGACGGGATATCACGAGCCCGAGCCCGGTCCCGCCAAATTTGCGGGCGGTCGAGCTGTCGGCCTGCTGGAACGGCCGGAAGAGCTGCGCGGACACGTCCGGCGCGATGCCGATGCCGCTGTCGGCGATCGTGAACGTGACGAGACCCTGTTCCGAATACGCAACGGCCAGCTCGACCTGGCCGCGCTCGGTGAACTTGATCGCATTGCCGATCAGGTTCGTCAGGATCTGCCGCAGCCGGACCGGATCGCCGCGCACCCACTCAGGCACGGTGTCCGGCTTGTGGAACCGCAGCGCGAGCGCCTTGCGCGTGGCGGCGGGATGGAGCAGCGACACGACGTCGTCGAGCAGCTGGGACAGGTTGAACTCGATGCGCTCCAGCACCAGCTTGCCGGCCTCGATCTTCGAGAAATCCAGGATGTCGTCGATGATGGTCAGAAGCGTCTGGCCGGACCGATACACGGTATCGACGAAGTTCCGCTGCCGGGCGGTGAGCCGCGTGCGCTGCAGCAGTTCGGTCATGCCGAGCACGCCATTCATCGGCGTGCGGATCTCGTGGCTCATCCGCGCGAGAAACTCCGACTTCGCCGAATTCGCGGCTTCCGCCGCTGCGATCGCGGCCTGCAGTTCGACGTCGCGCCGCTCGATTTCCTCGAGCATCGTGTTGAAGCCGGCGATCAGCGTCGCGACTTCGTCGGTACCCCGGTGACGCACGCGCAGCGACAGGTCGCTGCCGCCGCGGAAGCGCTCCATCGTGCGCGTCAGGTTCGACAGCGGGCGCGAGATCGACGTGCCGATGCGCCGGCTGATCGCAAGGCCGAACACCGCGAGCAAAAGCGACACGGCGACAATCATGCCGACCGCGACGGTCATCGAGCGGTAGACCCGCGACACAATGCTGCGCTGCTGCAGATCGACGCGCACGGCCGCCTGTTCCGCATCGGCCGCGAGGCGATTCGCGGTCGTGTCGACATTCGCGACGATGCGCTGCATGGTCGCGTCGTTGGACAGCATGTGCGACTTCACCGTCAGGATGTGGCCCGCGGATCCAGCCAGCGCCGCGGCCAGCGGAACCATGTCCTGCGCGCGGCCCGGTGCGCGCTGCCCGCTGGCGATGAGCGCATCCCGCAGCGCGCTCGCGGCGGCGGCGAGCTTGCCGATATCCGTCCGTACCTCGTCGTCGGCGCGCTTGAGCTGTTCCGTGCCTTCGATTTGCGCGACCATGCGGAGGTCGGCCGTCAGTTCCTCGACGTTCGCCTTGACGACGACCGACAGGTACTTGATCCGGGCGGCTCGTCGCTGGAACGCGATCGCTTGGTCAAGACGCTGCCGCGCCTTCAGGATCCGCAACGCGAATGGATCGACGAGTTCCGCCAGCTTCATGTCGAGCGCATCGAGCGACTTCGTGACCTGCGCCGCCTTTGCCCGGTAGCGCGGCGCGGCGGATGGTTCCGCGAACATCCGGCCGCGCAGCGCGATGAGGCTTTCGTTGCCGGCGAGAATATCGGCCGCCACACGCTCGAGCGCATTCCCGAGATGCCGCGTCGCGTCCGCATCGACGTTCGGCGCCGCGAGCGCCATCGCGTTACGCATGCCGTCGAAGACGGCCTTGGTTTGCTCCCGCAACGGCGCGAGCCGGTAACGGTTCGGCGCGTCGTCGACGTTGTCGACGAGGATGATGATGTCCTTGACGTTCGTGCGAGCCTCGTCGAGCGCATGAATCGTCCGCTCGAACGCGGTGTTGGCCGCCAGCGCGTCGGTCACGGCGGCGTCGGCCTGGTTGTAAAGCCGTTCGGTTTCCTGTTCGATCGCGATCAGCAACGTCTCGCTCCGTTCCTGGGCGCGCTCGATCAGCATGATGTCGACGTCGAGCTGCGCCTTGTCCCGCAGACGCTCGCCGATGCCTTTGTTCATCGACTGGCGCATCGCCTCCAGCTCGTCGTACGGCTTTTTGTCGATGTCCTGCATGTCGATCGCGCGCACGGCGGCCTTGACGGCCCCGATCCGCCGCAATTGCGTCTCGATGGCCGACGTCGCATCTTCCTGCTCGTATGCGTCCTGCGCCCGCGCGAGCTGGCTGAAATCCACCGCGAGCTCGGCGTAGGCGCGCTGGAGCGCGTTGCTGTGCACCTGCAGCGGCAGCGATTCCGTCGTCAGCGTGCGCACGCCGGAGGCGATGCCGTGCACGGCGAGCAGGCTGGTCGCGGAGATCGCCAGCGCGCCGAGCAGCATCAGGCTGGTGCTGGCGACAAGCTTGGCCTTGATATCCATGCAGCCCTCCGGATCGGGGTGGCCCGCGCGCAGCCATCCGCATACGTTACCTGGACGGCGGGTCCAGCGGCGTGGCCTGCCCGTGCGAGATTTCGGTGAGGAATACGGCCTGCAGCGCCTGGTGATGATCCGCGCCCATATCGGCCACCAGGCCGCCCAGGTCGACATGCCGGATCGATTCGAGCGCCTGCATCAAGGCCGCCCGGGTGAGCGACGGGCCGGCGCGCTCGAGTCCGATCAGCATGATCTTCGCGTCGATGCAGCCCTCGATGTTCACGACGCCCACGCGTTCCCCCGGAAAGTGCCCCTCGATCAGCCGTGTGCAGTCCCGGATCACGTCGCGATTGCTCTGCGGGGGCGGCACGACCTGCGAGATCAGCGTACCGTCGGCGTCGGCGCCCATGAGATTCAGCAGGTTGTCGGTGCCGACGAAGGACACCGTGGCGAGCCGGGCCTTGAGGCCTTCGCGGCGCGCCGCTCGAATGAATGCGGCGATCGGCGTGTAGGGGCCGATCATGATGACGACGTCGGGCCGGCCGCCCAGCACCGACGCGAGCCCCGTGTCGACCGCCGTCGTCCCGCGGCGGAAGGTGCCCGTCGCGACGATGTCCAGCCCATGACGCTGCAGCGCCAGCCGCGTGCCCGCCAGCACCGCGAGCCCGGAGCCGTCGTCCTGATAGAACACGGCGAAGCGCCTTGCGCCGTCGTGCGCGACGAAACGCTCGACCAGCGCGCGCGTCTCGTCCGCATAGCTGGCGCGGACGTTGAAGACCTCCGGAACGACCGGCTTGCGCAGCGCCATCGCGCCGGTGAACGCGCCGACGAGCGGAATGCCGGCGTCCTGGATGATCGGCAGCACCGCCGTGGTCGTCGGCGTGCCGACGTAACCGAACAGCGCAAACACGTGACGTTGCTCGATCATCTCCAGCGTGGCGTCGATGGTCCGGTCGGGCTCGTAGCGATCGTCGGCGACGACGAGTTCGATCTTCCTGCCGTGCACCCCGCCGTGCGCGTTCGCGTCGTCGAACACAGCCTGCGCGCCGATGCGCAATTCGCGTCCGAGGCCTCCCGCATCGCCCGTTTGCGCATTGACCATGCCGAGGCGGATCGCGCCGTCGGTCACGCCGGGCTCCGCCGCGAAGCAGGCGTTGCGGCAGGTGATCGCGACGAGGCACGCGATGAGCGTCAGCGTTCGGCGCACCCCGTCGGAATGCGCGAGCGCGCGCAACATCCTCGGGTACCCAGCTATCCACCACCCAGCGATACAGGAACAAATCCATGCGAAAGACGCATTGTTGTTCATGCAGTGTTCCCCTTCGGCACACGGCTAATCTGATCTGGTGGTGTGCTCACGGCATGCTGGACCAACGGCCCGGCACGAAGCGGTTACGTTGTTTATCTATATAGGTTGTATTGAATGCGACTGCAAGTCGAGGGGGAAGATCGTATATCGAGCATGACTGAATGCATTGCCCTTCGCCGCCGGCATTCAGTCGAGGTTCGGTGGCAGTTTGTTGTTGCGTTTACTGAATTCCAATGCAGTTTCCAATTCCCATTTTTGTTGCCGAAATTCACGAATGCGCGATCGGAAAAATCCGAGTCGCGAAGGTGAAGAAGGATGAAAATCAGGCTTTATTTGCAACAATTCATTAGAGTGTTGCGATATTCGGCATATCCGCCGAAGACAACGGCACGCGCATTCGTCACTCGAAGGCCTCGACGCCTCAGCGCAGCATGAACGACATCGCCGACAGGCTGTTCAGCGTGCGCACCGCATGCTCGACCGACGGCGCGTCGAACCGCAACGTCACCGCATCCACCCGCTCGAGCGACGGCAGCACGCCGAACAGGTCCGCGAGCGCGACCGTCTGCACGCGCAACGTGCAGGCCGCCGGCACGGCCCGGTGCGCGTCGGCGTGCCAGCCTGCCGACCGCGCATGCTCGACGGTCTCGCGCGCCGCCGCCTCGATGCACGCACAGGCCGCCGCCGGCGTGAGCGTGTCGCCGGTCGCGGCGCCGCCGGCCGTCTTGACCGTCGCGAAGCGCGCGCCGGGAAACAGCGGCTGGGTTTCGTCGGCGAACACGTCGTCGCCGGATGCCAGCGCGACATGCGCGCCGTATTCCCGCGCGAGTGCGCCGTACAGCCCCGCCTCGCCGAGTTCGACGCCGTTCAGCCAGACCTGCGTGAACGCGAAGCTGTTGATCGTGTGCGCGAGCACGCCGCGCGTCTGCGACTTCGCGTGGTAGCCGATCATGAATACGAGGTCCGGCCGCTGCTCGAGCCCGGCCATCATGCCGAGCAACCGCGGCTTGCCGAGCACGACCCGCACCCGCGCATCGAGCGCATCCGGCAACAGGTTGCGGAAGCCGCCGTGCGAATCGTTGACCCAGACGGCCTGCGCGCCGCCCGCGAACGCGCCTTCGACCGCCGCGTTCGCCTCGGCGGTCATCCAGCGCCGCGCGCGCTCGTATTCGGGGTTGCCGGGCCGCGTCTGCTCGACGGCGAACACGCCGGCGACGCCTTCGATATCGGTCGAGATCAGGATCTTCATGTGCGGATTCGGTGTCCTTGGTCGAGCAGGCGGTCGAGATCGGGGACGGCGTCGCGCAGCGCCTGCCGCACGTGCGCGTCGCGCCCCGTGACCGTCACCGCCTGCAGCAGCGCATCGGCAATCGCATGCTCGACGCTTTCGGCCGCGGCCAGGAACAGCGGATCGAGCACGCCGTCGGCGAGCAACGCGGGCAGCGCCACGTGGCGCGCGTCGTGCGGCACCGTGTAAGCGGTCGAGAACGCGAGCGCGATGTCCCCGCTGCCGTGGCCGTAGACCGACCCCGTACGCGCGAGCCCCGCCGCCGCGCGGCGCGCGAGCCGCGTCAATTGCCGTGCGTCGAGCGGCGCGTCGGTCGCGAGCAGCATGATGATCGAGCCTTGTTCGGGCGGCGCGGCCTGCTCGGCCCGCTCGTCGGCGTGCCGCCCGCTCACGATGCGCCCGACCGGCACGCCGCCGAGCGTCAGCATCGGCAGCCGGCCGAAATTCGCGAGCACGAGCGCGCCGACCGTATACGGTCGCTCCGCGGCCACCGCGACCCGCGACGCCGAACCGATCCCGCCCTTCAGGTCGAAGCACGACATCCCGCGCCCGGCGCCCACCGCGCCGCGCACGACGTCGCGCGACGCGGCGCGGCACGCTTCATCGTAGTGCGACGGCGTCACCGCGAACGCGTGCAGGTCGTTCAGGTAGCCGTCGTTGCATTCGAACACGAGCGGGTTGACGGTCGGCCAGTCGCGGCCGATCGCCGGGTTCGCGGCGATCGCCGCGCGGATCTGCGCGTGCGCGACCATGCCGACGCCGAAGGTGTTGGTCAGCGCGACCGGCGTCTCGAGCACGCCGAGTTCGTCGACCTGCACGAGCCCGACGCTCTTGCCGAAGCCGTTGATCACCGCCGCGCCGGCCGGCGCCTTGCTGCGATACAGGTCGCCCGGATGCGGCTTCACGACGGTGACGCCGGTCTGCACCGCGCCCGCGTCGAGCGTGCAGTGGCCCACCGTCACGCCGGGCACGTCGGCGATCGTGCCGCGCGGCCCCGGGGGCAGCGTTGAAATCCACGCCGATGCGCCGGCCATCAGCGCCGCTCCAGCTTCGGATCGAGCGCGTCGCGCAGCCCGTCGCCGAGCAGGTTGAACGCAAGCACGGTCAGGAAGATCGCGAGGCTCGGAAAGATCGCCACGTGCGGCGCGGTGACCATGTCCGCGCGCGCCTCGTTGAGCATCGCGCCCCACTCCGGCGTCGGCGGCTGCGCGCCGAGCCCGAGGAACGACAGGCTCGCCGCGGTGATGATCGACGTGCCGATCCGCATCGTGAAGTAGACGACGACCGACGACACGGTGCCCGGCAGGATGTGCCGCATGACGATCGTCCAGTCCGATGCGCCGATGCTGCGCGCGGCCTCGACGTAGGTCATGTGCTTGAGCATCAGCGTGTTGCCGCGCACGAGCCGCGCGAACGCCGGGATGCTGAAGATCGCCACCGCGCAGATCACGTTGATCATCCCGTTGCCGAGGATCGCGACGACGCCGATCGCCAGCAGGATGCCCGGGAACGCGAACAGCACGTCGGCGACGCGCATCGTGATGCGGTCCCACCAGCCTTCGTAGTAGCCGGCGAGCAGGCCGAACAGTGTGCCGACGAACGCGCCGAGCGCGACCGAGAAGAAGCCCGCGGCGAGCGAGATGCGCGTGCCGGCGACGATCCGGCTGAAGATGTCGCGGCCGAGCGCATCGACGCCGAACCAGTGGGTGGCGGACGGCAGCGCATTGAGCGCGTCGTAGTCGAAATAGTTCTCCGGGTCGAACGGCACGATGTGCGGGCCGACGAACGCCAGCACGACGAGCAGCAGCACGAAGCCGCCGGCGACGAGCGCGACGGTCTGCTTGCGGAACTTGCGCCAGAATTCGCGCCACGGCGTGCGGATCGCGGCGGACGCGGCCGGCGCCGCGGTCTGGACAGTCGCGTTCATGTGCGCCTCACTTGAACCGGATGGTCGGGTTGATGACCGCGTACAGCACGTCGACGGTCAGGTTGATCAGGATGAATTCGAGCGAGAACAGCAGCACGATCGCCTGGATCACCGGGTAGTCGCGCATCGTCACCGCATCGACCAGCAGGCGCCCGAGCCCCGGCCAGTTGAACACCGCCTCGACGACGATCGAGCCGCCGAGCAGGAAGCCGAACTGCAGCCCCATCATCGTGACGACCGGAATCATCGCGTTGCGCAGGCAGTGCTTGAGCACGACCATCGGCTCGTGCACGCCCTTCGCACGCGCGGTGCGCACGAAATCCTCGTTCAGCACCTCGACGAACGACGCGCGCGTGAAGCGCGCCATCACCGCCGCCACGGCCGCGCCGAGCGTCAGCGACGGCAGCACGTAGCTCTTCCAGCTGCCGTCCGGCACCACCGGCAGCCAGCCGAGCTTCACCGAGAAGATCTCCATCAGCAGCATGCCGAGCGCGAACGCCGGAAACGAGATGCCGGACACCGCGAGCGTCATGCCAACGCGGTCCGGCCACTGGTTGCGCCACACCGCCGACGCGATGCCGATCACCATCCCGAACAGCGTCGCCCACGTCATGCTGACGAGCGTCAGCAGCAGCGTCGGCATGAAGCGCTCGCCGATCTCGGTCGCCACCGGCCGCTTGCTGCGAGTCGACATGCCGAAATCGCCGTGCGCGATCTTCACGAAGAAGTTCGCGAACTGCGCCGGCATCGGCTTGTCGAGGCCGAGATCCGCCCGCACCAGCGCGACCGTCGCGTCGTCGGCCTCCGGTCCCGCCGCGAGCCGCGCGGGATCGCCCGGCAGCAGGTGCACGAACAGAAACACCAGCACCGCGACGATCGCGAGGGTCGGCAGCAGGCCGGTCAGTCGCTTGACGATGAAATTCAGCATGAGGACACCCAACCGTAGCGGCGCGCGAACGCGCTCATTTCACCGAAATCTCGTCGAAGTTGAACGAGCCGTCCGGCATCACGTACATCCCCTGCAGGCGCTTGCTGCGCGCATAGACGATCTTCTCCTGCACGAGGAAGATCCACGGCGCATCGGCCCACACCTGCTTCTGCGCATCGGTGTAGAGCGCAGCCTTCTTCGTGCGGTCGGTGGTTTCGAGCGCCTTCGCGAGATCGTCGTCGACGAGGCCGTTCTTGTAGTACGCGGTGTTGTAGAGCTTCGGCGGCAGCGACGCCGACGCGAGCAGCGGCGAGAGCGCCCAGTTCGCCTCGCCGGTCGACGCCGACCAGCCCGAGTAGTACATCCGCACCGGCGCGGCGGCCGGATCCTGCGCGCTTTCGACCTTCGCGACGCGCTCGCCGGCCTCGAGCGCCTGCACCTGCACCTTCACGCCGACCTGCGCGAGCTGCTGCTGGACGAACTGGATCAGCTTCTGCGCGGTGGTGTGGTTGTACGCGGACCAGAGCGTCGACTCGAAGCCGTTCGGATAGCCGGCCTCCTTCAGCAGCGCGCGCGCCTTGGCCGGATCGTACGGCCACGGGCCGAGCTTCGTCGCGTACTCGACGCCCACCGGCGCGACGCCCGTCTGCGGCGTCGCATAGCCGGCGAACACGACCTTCGCGAGCGCTTCCTTGTTGACCGCGTAGTTCAGCGCCTGGCGCACCTTCGGATTGTCGAACGGCTTCTTCTGCGTGTTCAGCGAGATGTAGCGCTGGATGATCGACGGCCGCTCGATCAGGTCGACCTTCGGATTGCTCTTCAGGTCGGCCGCCTGCTCGAACGGAATCGTGAACGCGAAATCGGCCTCGCCGGTCTTGATCAGCGCGGCGCGCGTGTTGTTGTCGACCACCGGCTTCCAGTCGATCGTGTCGACCTTCGGGTAGCCCTTCTTCCAGTAGCCGGCGAACTTCTTCACCTTCATGTCGTCGGTCTGCTTCCATTCGACGAACTCGAACGGGCCCGTGCCGACCGGATGCAGCGACACGTCGCGGCCCCACTTCTTCAGCGCGGCCGGCGAAATCATCACCGCCGACGGGTGCGCGAGCGTGTTGATGAACGCGGAGAACGGCTCGCGCAGCGTGAACTTCACCGTGGTCGGATCGACCACCTCGGTCTTCTCGATCACGCGAAACAGCCCGTAGCGCTTCAGCTTGCTCGCCGGATCGGTCACGCGGTCGAAGTTCGCCTTCACCGCGGCGGCGTTGAAGTCGGTGCCGTCGTGGAACTTCACGCCCTGGCGCAGCTTGACCGTGTAGACCATCGCGTCCGGCGACGCCTGGTAGCCCGTCGCGAGCACGTTGACGAGCTTCATGTCCTTGTCGAAGCCGAACAGCCCTTCGTAGAACGACTTGACGACGGCCTGCGACACCGTGTCGTTCGCGTCGTACGGGTCCATCGTCGTGAACGTCGAATACACCGCAACGACCACGTTCTGCTGCGCGAACGCGGGCCACGCGACCGACAGCGCGAATGCGCCTGCGCTCGCGACGACCAGCGCGCGGGGACGGAACGACGGGAACGAATGCGGCTTGTTCATGGTGCTGGGCTCCTGTGGATGGTTCGGTGACGCGTGGTGGGAATCGCGGAACGACTGTGCCCGCTCCGGGAAAAAACGCCGCTGCCTGGCGCGTGCGCAACTGCGGTCCATATGGCCTCCTCGTGCGTCAATACGCGCCGCCGACGCGGTGCGTCGCGACGAAGTGATCGGGGCCGACCGCGACGAGCGGCGCGACCGCCGGCTCGTCGCCGGCCGCGCGAATCGGGCTCGGCACCTCGTCCGCCGCGAGCTGGCGCGGCGCGTGGCGGCGCGCGGGGTCGGCCACGGGCACCGCGCTCATCAGCTTCTTCGTGTACGGATGCTGCGGCGCCTCGAACACCGCGCGGCGCGGGCCGATCTCGACGATCTGGCCGAGATACATCACCGCGACGCGATGGCTGATGCGCTCGACCACCGCCATGTCGTGCGAGATGAACAGGTACGCGACGCCCAGCTCGCGCTGCAGGTCGAGCATCAGGTTGACGATCTGCGCCTGCACCGACACATCGAGCGCGGACACCGATTCGTCGGCGATCACGACCTTCGGGTTCAGCGCGAGCGCGCGCGCGATCGCGATCCGCTGGCGCTGCCCGCCGGAGAATTCGTGCGGATAGCGGCGCGCAGCCTCGGCCGGCAGCCCGACCCGGTCGAGCAGCCAGTCGACCCGCGCCTGCGCGGCCTTGCCCGTCGCGACCCCGTGCACGAGCAGCGGCTCCATGATCGAGAAGCCGACCGTGAGCCGCGGGTTCAGCGAGGCGAACGGATCCTGGAAGATGAACTGGATATTGCGGCGCAGCGCCTGCAGGTCGGCGCCCTTCATCGCGCTGATGTCGCGTCCGTCGAATTCGATCGAGCCGCTTTGCGATTCGACGAGGCGTAGCAGCGAGCGGCCGGTCGTCGACTTGCCGCAGCCCGACTCGCCGACGAGCGCGAGCGTCTCGCCCGCGCGCAGCTCGAAGCTGACGCGTTCGACCGCATGCACGTATTGCGACACGCGGCCGAACAGGCCGCTCTTGACCGGGAAGCGCGTGACGAGATCGCGCACGCGCAGCACCGGCGGCGCGGCGGCATCGACCGGCGGCTGGGCGCGCGCGGCCGCTGCGGCCGCGTCGTCGGCAGCGGCCGGCGCGGCTTCGGCACCGGCTGCGCCTTCCACCTTCAGCAGCGGGAATTTCTCCGGCACGTCGGTGCCCTGCATCGAACCGAGCTTCGGCACGGCCGCGAGCAGCGCACGCGTGTAGCGGTGCTCGGGCGCGGCGAAGATGCGCGGCGCGGCGCCCTCCTCGACCTTCTCGCCGCGATACATGACGAGCACGCGATCGGCCACTTCGGCAACCACGCCCATGTCGTGCGTGATGAACACCACGCCCATGTTCATCTCGTCCTGCAGGCCGCGGATCAATTGCAGGATCTGCGCCTGGATCGTCACGTCGAGCGCGGTCGTCGGCTCGTCGGCGATCAGCAGCGCGGGCCGGCACGACAGCGCCATCGCGATCATCACACGCTGCCGCATCCCGCCGGACAGCTGGTGCGGATAGCGCGCGAACACGCGGCGCGCCTCCGGGATGCGCACCAGGTCGAGCAGGCGCAGCGCCTCGGCGCGCGCATCCGCGGCGGATTTCGACTGGTGCAGCGCGATCGCCTCACTGATCTGGTCGCCGACCGTGAACACCGGATTGAGCGACGTCATCGGCTCCTGGAAGATCATCGCGATGTCCGCGCCGCGCACGCCGCGCATGGTCGAGGCGCTCGCCCGCGCGAGGTCGAGCTGCGTGCCGTTGCGCCGCCGGAACGCGATCCGGCCTTGCGTGATCGTGCC
Source organism: Burkholderia sp. SRS-46 (assembly GCF_004343775.1). Classification (GTDB taxonomy): domain Bacteria; phylum Pseudomonadota; class Gammaproteobacteria; order Burkholderiales; family Burkholderiaceae; genus Burkholderia. The sequence continues at coordinate 313,602 of NZ_PTXL01000002.1, forward strand.
GCCGCCGTGCTCGACGAGCCGCATCAGCGCGAGCGACGTGACCGACTTGCCGGAGCCGGACTCGCCGACGATCGCGAGCGTCTCGCCGCGGTCGACGTGGAAGGACACGCCGCGCACCGCGTCGAACGTCTCGCCTTCGCGGCTGAACGTGACCGACAGGTCGTCGACCGCGACGACCCGCTGTTCGGGCATGGCGGGCGCGGGCGGGGTTCGGTTCGACGTCATGCGTGCATCTCCTGCAGGCCGAGCGGCGCGGGCTCAGGCCGCGTCATCGCGATAGATCCCGACGACGGGCGCGGCGCCGACCCGGGCGTAGCCGCGATACATCCCTTCGGTGTTGAACGGCATCGCGACGTTGCCGTGCGCATCGACCGCGATGATCCCGCCGCGGCCCGCGATGCGCGGCAGCTTGTTCATCACGACGTCGTGCGCCGCGTCCCGCAGCGACGTGCCGCGGTAGGCGATCTGCGCGGCGACGTCGTGCGCGGTGGCGAGGCGGATGAACATCTCGCCGGTGCCGGTCGACGACACCGCGCAGGTCGCGTCGTCCGCATAGCAGCCCGCGCCGATGATCGGCGAATCGCCGACCCGCCCCGGCTGCTTGTTGGTGATCCCGCCCGTCGACGTCGCCGCCGCGACGTGGCCGTGCAGGTCGCACGCGACCGCGCCGACGGTGCCGTGCTTGCGGTCCGGGTCGAGCGGCTCGGGCAGGCGCGGCGCGCCGTCGCCGAACGCGAAGGTCGCGGCGTCGTGATCGAGCAGCGCGCCCGCGGCGTCGCGCGCCTTGAGCCACTGTGCGTGGCGCGCGTCGGTACCGAAATAGCCCGGCTCGACGAGCTCCAGCCCTTGCGCGGCCGCGAACGCGTCGGCACCCGCGCCGGCGAACAGCACGTGCTCGCTCGCCTCCATCACGCGCCGCGCGGCGAGCACCGGATTGCGCACGCGCGTCGCGCAGCACACCGCGCCGGCGGCGAGCGTCGCGCCGTCCATGATCGCGGCGTCCAGCTCGTGCGTGCCGTCGGCCGTATACACCGCGCCGCGCCCCGCGTTGAACAGCGGACAGTCCTCGAGCATCCGCACCGCGACGGTCACGGCGTCGAGCGCGCTGCCGCCGTCGGCGAGCACCGCCTGCGCGGCGCGCAGGATCGCCGCCAGCTCGGCGCGGTATTGCAGTTCGGTGTCGGTGTTCATCGCATTGCGCAGGATCGTGCCTGCGCCGCCGTGAATCGCCACGATCGCGGGTGAAGTCATGCTTTCCTTGAACGAGAGGAGGAAGGGTTCGTATCAGGCAGCGCGGGCAGCGGCTGCGTGAGCCAGGGCAACAGGAATTCGGTCATCTCGGCCGCCGCCTTCGCGGAACGGTGCGTGCGCAGCGCGACCGCGTCGATCAGCGCCTCGATCATCGCGAGCACGGCCGCCTCCGACGTGGCCGCGAAGCGCCGGTGCGCGCTCACGTAAAGCGTCAGCGACGCAATCGGCGCGAGCGGCGAATCCGGGCCGTCGGTCAGCGCGAGCACCTGCGCGCCGCGCGCGGCCGCGCGGCGGGCCAGCTCCATCGTGTCCTCGACGTAGCGCGGAAACGCGATCGCGATCACGAGGTCGCGCGCGTCGGCCGTATACAGGCGCCGCGCCGCGTGCGACGGGCCTCCGAGCAGCGCGAGGGACTGCACGTCGTCGTGACAGACCGACAGGCCGTGCTCCATCAGCCCCGCGAGAAACGCGCTCGATCCCGCGCCGAGGATCAGCACCCGGCGCGCGGCAACGATCGCCTCGACCGCCGCCTCGACCTGCGGCGCGTTCAGTTGCGCGCGCGTGTGCTCGAGGTTCTCCACCGCCTGGTCGAACACCGCGTCGATCCATGCGGCACCGCGCACGCCGGCTTCGTGTTCCTGCGCGGAGCGCAGCCGCTCGACCGGCCCGAGCGTCGCCTCGAAGCCGCGCACGAGCGCCGCGCGCATCGTCGGGTAGCCGTCGAAGCCGAGCGCCTTCGCGAAGCGGTTCGCGGTGGCGATCGATGCGTTCACCGCCTGCGCGAGTTCGTCGATCCGCATCGTCGCCGCGCGGAACGGGTTCGCGAGCACGTATTCGCCCATGCGCCGGTGAATCGGCGTCAGTGCCGGCATCGCGGCCGCGATGCGGGCGGCAATCGAAGGTTCGGCGTCGGACGTGGCGGGTGGAGGCAGCGGCGGCATACGGGCGGGCGCGTCGGCAGTCGGGTGATTGAAAGTGAAAGTAAACTTACACTCGCCACATTAGGAAAAAAATAAACTTTCATCGCCTCGGGAAATCCCCGATATGACGGGGCTTCGCGGGCGTGCCGGCCTCGTCGCCGGCGGCACGTTTCGTGCCGGAAAATCTGTCTAATTGCTTTCAATATTCCGGATTTTCCTGCATTGCCCCTCGTCGTCGCCCCGCACGCCGCTCGTCCACGATCTTCCGCGGCGCGATTTGATCTGCGCCGCGCGCCCACGTTTACGGGATCATCACGTTCTTCGACGACGGGCAAATGGAGGCGGAATGACGGATGGTTTCCAGTCGGCGGGCGCAGCCGAGCGACGGCACGGAGGTGCGCGATGAGCGGCGTGTCGCACGATCTCGTCGGCGACACCATCGCGCTGGGTACGCTCGCGCTGCTGTACGTCGCCGGGCTCGGACTCGCGCTGTGGCGAATCCGCGCGGCCGGACGGCGCGGCAAGGTCTACTGGGCCGTCTGCGCGGCGCTGCTGCTCGGCGGCGCGGGCGCGATGTTCGCCGGGCAGTCGCCCGAAGCGGATGCCGGCGAAATGCCGGCCGGCTTCGCGCTCGGCGTCGAAGCGACCCTCGCCGGGCTGGCGATGGTCGCGGCCGGATGCGCGTGGCTGATGCTGCGCGCGCGACGAGAGCCTTAGGCCCGGACGGACGATCCGGGCGCGCTACGCCGGCGCGTCGCCCAGAAAGGCCAGCATCGCCGCATTGAACCGGCCCGGCCGCTGCAGCGGCGCGAAATGGCTGACGCCCGGCAGGGTCGTCAGCGTCGCGCCCGGAACGGTCCGGGCGAGATAAGCCGCATGCTCGGGCAGGATGAATTCGTCATGCTCGCCCAGTACGATCGCGACGGGCACCGTAATCGCGCCGAGATCGCGCGCGCTGTAGTCCGGCTGCGTCCGCATCATCTCGCTGACGGCGGCCACGAACGGCTCGAAGCCGTCCGGCGTGGCCGACAGGCTCGCGTAGTCCTGCCGGTGCCGCGCGAAGCAGCGGTCGATCACCGCGTTCGGCGCCATCTCCCGGGTGCCGCTCGGATCCATGTTGCAGGCGAAGAAGAACACCCGCTCGACGCGGGCGGGTACCCGCGCGGCGAGCACGAGCGCGATGCACGCGCCGTCGCTCCAGCCGACGAAGCGCGCGCGGTCGATGCCGAGCGCATCCATCACCGCGAGCACGTCCGAGGCCATCCGCTCATAGGAATACGGCCGGCCGTCGCGCGTGCTGCGGCCGTGGCCGCGGCTGTCGACCAGCACCGCGCGATAGCCGGCCGACACGACGGCCGGCACCTGGTAGCCCCAGTTGCCCGCATGGCCGAGGCCACCGTGCAGCAGGATCACCGGCGGGCCGTCGCCGTACGACGCGTGCCAGATGCGCGCGCCGTCGTGCTCCACCCAGCCCTCGACATCGGCGCGCGGCAGCGGCGCGGCACCCTGCCCGGCGAACCGGACGAGATCGTCATCCTCGATCTTCGCGCTCATCGTTGTCCTTCTGTCAGGCGAAGCTGAAAGAAGCGATTGTAGTGCGCATTCGCGGCGCGATCGCGCCAACCGGCCGACCGGCCGCCGGCCGTCTACGCGGCGCGCCGGTGCGCGCCGATCATCCAGCACGCCGCATCGAAGCGCAGTTCGTCGCCGTGCACGTACGGCGCGAACGCGGCGCACATCGTGTCGACCACGCGCGCGCGCGTCGCGTCGTCCACGTCGCGCAGCGCGATACCGACGGGCCCGAGCCGCGACACGTAGTCGGCCAGCGCATGCGTCGGCAGCACGCATTGCACGTCGATCGGCCGAATGCCGATATCGGCCCAGCCGCCGGCTTCGAGGATCGACGCGACCCGCGCCCGGTCGCCGAACCCGAACTGCCCCGGCGCACCGGGCACGCGGGGCGGCAAGCCCGGCAGCAGCGGCGCGGCGGCGCGCTCGGCGGTCGTCATGAACGGGTTGTCCGGCGCGCCGCGCCACGCGATCGCGCACAGCCGCGCATCGTCGGCCGCCGCGAGCCGCAGGTTCGCGAACGCGCGAACCGGATCGTCGAAGAACATCACGCCGAGACGCGACACGATCAGGTCGAAGCGCGCGTCGCCGAACGCGTGCGTCTGCGCGTCCGCGCGGATGAAGTCGGCGTCGACACGTTCGCGCGCGGCGCGCAAGCGCGCCGCGTCGAGCATCGGCGCCGACACGTCGATGCCCGTGCAGCGCACCTGCGCGCCGAGCCGACGGGCAATGGCGACCGTCACCGCGCCGGTGCCGCAGCCGACGTCCAGCACCCGCCGTGCCGACGTGGCGACGGCCGCTTCGACGAGCAGTTGCTCGAACGGCTCGAACATCCCGTCGAGCACGGCCTGCGTGTCGACCCATGCGCGACCGGTCGGGCCGTTCCAGAGCGCGGCCTGCTCGTCGTTGGCTGACTGGGGGTGGCTCATGATGTTTTCCTGTTGATGCCCTCGGAGGGCGAATCGACAGTGTGCTGCTTCAAGCCGGCTTGAGGTCAAGTAGCGCTGGCCTCGCGTGTCGCCTCTCATCGCGACCCGCCATCGATCGCCGAATCGCGCAAAATGCGCGAACGGCGCGGCGCATCGCGCGCACCCGCCGTTTCGGTTTCACATTTCTTACATTCGTGTTGCGTATGTTGACGGCTTTCCAACGGTGACCTCCATGCGACGACTCTCCCTGCGCGCCATGCCGGCGCGCCTTGCCTCGCTCGCGGCGATCGCGGCCCTCGCGACGCTGTCCGCGTGCTCGAACCACATCGATACGCCCGCCGATCCGGCCAGCGCCGCGATCAACGTGCAGGCCGCGTGGGTCGAGATCGGCGACGCGAACCAGGCGATCGCGCGCGTGATCACGAACTTCAGCCCGGCCTCGGCCGGCGATCCGCCCTGCCCGCAGCTCGTCGTGGACGGCAAGGTGTCGCGGATGACGCTGCGCGCCGGCACGGCCACCGCGCCGCAGCGCACGACCGCGAGCGACCCGGCGGACTCGAAGCCGTCGAGCTTCCCGGTGTCGGTCTGCGAAGCCGCGCTGCCTGCGGACGCGCAGAGCGCGAGCGTCGCGGGCCGCGCGCTGCCGCTGCCGAAGGCACAGCCGCAGCGCATCGCGATCCTCGCCGACACCGGCTGCCGGATGAAGAAAGCCGACAACGCATGGCAGGCGTGCAACGACGCATCGGTCTGGCCGTTCGACACGATCGCCGCGAGCGTCGCGAAGCTGTCGCCGGATCTCGTGCTGCACGTCGGCGACTATCACTACCGCGAGAACGCGTGCCCGCCGGACATCGCCGGCTGCAAGGACAGCCCGTGGGGCTACGGCTGGGATGCGTGGCAGGCCGACCTGTTCCGCCCGGCCGCGCCGCTGTTCGCGGCGGCGCCGTGGGTGGTCGTGCGCGGCAACCACGAGGAATGCGCGCGCGCGGGCCAGGGCTGGTTCCGCTTCCTCGACCCGCGTCCGTACAGCGACGCGCGCTCGTGCAACGACCCGGCCAACGACGGCAACGCGAACTACTCGGAGCCGTATGCGGTGTCGCTCGGCAGCGGCTCGCAGGTGATCGTGTTCGACACCGCGAAGGTCGGGCGCGCTGCGCTGAAGACGACCGACACGCAATTCCAGATCTACCAGAAGCAATTCCAGACGGTGGCCGCGCTCGCGTCGAAGGCCGGCATGACGACGACGATCTTCACCAACCATCACCCGATCCTCGCATTCGCGCCGATCGCGGGCAGCACGCCCGCGCCGGGCAACCTCGCGCTGCAATCGGTGATGTCGAGCCTCAACGCGCAGGCGTACTACCCGCCCGGCGTGCACGTCGCGCTGCACGGCCACGTGCACGACTTCCAGGCGATCAACTTCGCGTCCGGCCACCCGGCGACGATCGTCTCCGGCAACGGCGGCGACAACCTCGACGTCGCGCTGCCCGACCCGTTCCCGGCCGCGCTGACGCCCGCGCCCGGCGCGGTCATCGACAAGCTGTCGCACAACAACAGCTTCGGCTTCCTGATGATGGAGCGCCGCCCCGCGCCGACGACGGGCTGGGTGTTCCGTGCGTACTCGGCCGCCGGCAAGCTGCTCGCGTCGTGCACCCAGGCCGGCACGACGCTCGCCTGCGACAAGACGGGGTTCATCGCGCCGTGAGCCCGGGTTCGATCAACGGCCGCCATGTGCCGCGCGGGCATGGCGTGCGCGGGAAGTCTCGCACCGGCCGTGCACGGCGCGTTCGCCGTGTCGCCACCCTCGCGCTGGCGGTGTTGACCGGTGCCGCATCGCTCGCGGCGCGCGCCGCGCCCGCCGACACCACCGTGCTGCTGCCGGGCACGCCGCCCGCGCGCGTGGTCGGCACGATCGGCAACGGCACGCCGCAGGTCACGTCCAAGATCGATGCGTCCGGCGCGCGCTTCGCGCCGGACCCGACGCTCGTCGCGCTCGGCCGCCGCATCTTCTTCGACACACGCCTGTCCGAGCCGCGCGGGATGTCGTGCGCAGGCTGCCACGATCCCGGCCGCGCGTTCGCACCGACGCTGTCCGCGGCCTCGCTCGCCGGCCCCGGCGTGCCGGAAGGCAGCCGCCCCGGGCGCTTCAGCCAGCGCAATGCCCCGTCGCTGCTCTATGTACGCTACGTGCCGCGTCGCCACTTCTACCAGGACGACGACGCGCCCGCGCCGTCACCGTTCGGCGGCCTGTTCATCGACGGCCGCGCGGACTCGCTCGCCGAGCAGATTCGCGGGCCGCTGTTCGACCCGAACGAGATGAACAACCGGTCGCCCGCCGCGCTGCTGCGCAAGGTCGACGCGACCGAGCTCGCGCCGGCGCTGGCGGCGCGCTTCGGCGACGGCGTGCGGCGCGACCCGGCACAGCTCGTGCGCGCGCTCGGCGCGTCGGTCGAGGCGTACCTGCAGAGCGACGAGATGGCGCCGTTCACGTCGCGCTTCGACGCGTACCTGCGCCACCGCACACCGCTCGACGCGCAGCAGATGCGCGGTCTCGCGCTGTTCAAGAATCCCGACAAGGGCAACTGCATGAGCTGCCATACGCTGTCGGATACGTCGAGCCGCCCGGAGCGGTCGCTGTTCACCGATTTCGGCTACGACGCGATTGCCGTGCCGCGCAACCGCGCGCTGCCGGCCAATCGCGACCCGCGCCATTTCGACAACGGGCTGTGCGACACCGCGCGCCGGCTGCGCTGGCCCGAACCGGACCAGTGGTGCGGCTACCTGCGCACGCCGGGCCTGCGCAACGTCGCGCTCAAGCAGACCTTCATGCACAACGGTGTGTTCACGTCGCTGCGCGACGCGGTGGCGTTCTACAACACGCGCTCGACCGATCCGCGCCACTGGTATCACGGCGCCGCGACGTTCGACGACGTGCCGGGCGCCTACCGCGGCAACATCAACGTGAACTCGACGCCGATGAACCGCCGCCCCGGCACGCCGCCCGCGCTGACCGAAGCCGAGATCGACGACATCGTCGCATTCCTCGGCACGCTGACCGACGCGCGCTACGCGTCCGGCACCCGCACGGCCGCCCGCGCCCCCGCTCCCGCGCGCTGACCCTGTCCGGACGGCCAACGGCCGCCCGGCTCGCTTGCGGCTGCCCGGAATACTGGTTATATTTACAGTACTGTATTTATAAACAGTGAGGTGCGCGATGGAACATCTGGTCCGGATCGTCAACGACACCGATCGCCAAGTGCTGGCCTGGCTCCGTACGCAAGTCGGCGATGCCCGCGTGGAACGCGCGGCACGGCAGCTCGGGCACACCCGCAAGCCGTATCCGTCGGCCCTGTGCCGATACCTCGGCGTCAGCGCGCCAGCCACGCTGCGCCCGGCCGCGCGGCCGCGGGCGGTGCGCGACTTCTCGGTCGGCGATCGCTACCTGTCGCTGATCCGCCAGCACCTCGCCGCGCACTCGGCGGGCCGCTAGACGCCCGCCGCCTCGTGCACGAGGCGGCCGAGGGTCTCGTAGGCTGCCTCGAGTTGCAAATCGAACGCCCGCGTGCAGCCGAGGCGGATGAAGGCGTCGAAGCGGTCGGTATTCGAGAAGATCGCGCCGGGCGCGATTCGCACGCCCCGTTCGAGCGCCGCGTCGAACAGCGCTTCCGAACGCACGCCGTCCGGCAGGCCGACCCACAGCAACAGGCCGCCCGGTGGCCGGTTCATTCGCGTGCCGGCCGGAAAATGGCGTGCGATCGCGTCGATCGTCGCGTCGCGCTGCACGCGCAATTGCGCGCGAAACGCGTGCAGATGGCGGTCGTAGGCGCCCGAGCCGACGAATTCGGCCGCCACGGCCTGCAGCAGCGCGGCGTTATGGCGGCTGTGCGCGAACTTCAGCATCCGCACCCGTGCATGCCAGCGCCCGGCGCTCATCCAGCCGAGTCGCATGCCCGGCGCCAGCACCTTGTTGAACGACGGGCAGTAGATCACGGTGCCGTCGCGGTCCCAAGCCTTGACGGGCTTCACGGCCTGCGGCGCTTCGACCAGCTCGCGGTACGGTTCGTCCTCAATCACGGCCACGCCGTGGCGTGTGCACAGCGCGACGAGCGCGGCCTTGCGCTCGTCGGGCATCACGCTGCCGAGCGGGTTCTGCAGGTTCGGCACGACGACCACCGCCTTGATGTCCGGATACGCGGCGAGCGCGACATCCAGCGCCTCGATCGACAGCCCGGTCGTCGGGCTGGCGGGGATTTCGAGCGCGCGCAGGCCGAGGCTTTCGAGCATCTGGATCAGCCCGAAGAACGCCGGCGATTCGATCGCGATCGTGTCGCCCGGGCGCGCCACCGCGCGCAACGCGAGGTTCATCGCGTCGACGCCGCCGCTGGTCGACATCACGTCGTCCGGCGACACCGTCACCCCATACGACAGCGCGTGCTTCGCCATCGTCTGCCGGAATTCCGGCAAGCCGCCGACGGGCCCGGAATCGGTGAGCAACGTCGGCTTGTGGCGCAGCAGCCGGATCGCGAGCGTCTGCAGGCGCGACGTCGGATACAGCGCCGACGACGCCGACGCACCGCCCAGGTTCAGCGCGTCGAGCCTCGCGTTGCCGCGGTCGGTCACGCGCGACACGCGTTCATGGAGGCCAGCGAACGGCGGCTCGACCGTCAGCGGCGGCGTGTCGCTTTCGCGCAGCGTCTCCAGCGTGGCCGCCGCGCGGCCGCGGACGAAGTAGCCGGAACGCGGCTTCGCCTGGCACCAGCCGGCATCCTCGAGCCGCCGGAAGGTCTGGATCGCCGTCGACAGGCTCACGCCGTGCTGCGCCATCACCGCGCGCACCGACGGCATCCGGTCGCCGGGCGACAGCGTGCCGGCCGAGATGATGCGGCGGTAATGCTCGGCGAGCCGCTCGTACAGCGGTTCGCCGGCCATCGGCAGATGCGGGCGGGATGCGTCGCGGGACAGTGTCATGCGGCCCATCGTGCCCGCGCGGCCGGGCCCGTGCCAGATACAGATGCCGGGAAAAGCGACCGATACAGCCACCCGAAACACGCACCTGCACCGCAACAGATTCCTGTCCCCTGAATCTGTCGCGGATCGGCCGGCGTCCCTAACCTGTATGCCAATGCCGCGCACGACGCGCCGGCAAGCAACCGGGAAAGGAATCGTCATGCGGACTCGACACTTGCGGCTCGACGCCGGCCAAAGCCACTTCGCGTGGTTCGACAAGGGCAGCCAGGTGATCGTGCTGGACGGCGCGCTCGCCGTCACGCTCAGGCACGGCGGGCTCGACTGGCTGCCGGACGCGCTGGGCCACGTGCGCCGCGTGCTCGACGCCGGCGACTGCCTGGCGTTCGACACGGCCGGCTATGCGTCGCTGGCGCCAGCCGGCGCGCAGGCGGCCAGCACGGTGGTGGTCGAACCCGAGCCGCGCGCCGGGTGGCGCGGGCTGGTCAGCAGGTGGCGCGCATTGTCGGGTCGCCGGCGGTCGGCGGCGTCCTGAGGAACAGGGCCGCATCGACGAACGCGGCCCCACCCCGCTACCGCGCAGCCCGGCGCCGCTCGATCCACTCGAACGCGGCCATCCCCGCCAGCATCGCGACGACGAAGCCGATTCCCTTCACCGATCCGAAGCCGATCGACACGATCGCCGGCCCCGGACAGAACCCCGCCAGCCCCCATCCGGCACCGAACGCCGCGCTGCCGGCGACGAGCCGCACGGTGACCGCGCGCGCCGTCGGCAACTGCATCGGCAGTCCGAGCCACGACGTCGCGCGGCGCCGTGCCCACGCAAACGCAAGCACGCCGACACCTGTCGCGCCGGCCATCACGAACGCGAGCGACGGATCCCAACGGCCCGCGAGATCGAGAAACCCGAGCACTTTCTGCGGATTCGCCATGCCCGACACGACGAGCCCGCCGCCGAACACCAATCCCGCGATGAATGCGAACCACGTTGCCATGTCAGCCTCCCAGCAGGTGCCGCTGCACGAACACCGTCAGGAAGCCAACGGCCATGAACGTCGCGGTCGCGACGAGCGAGCGCAGCGAGCCGCGCGACAGGCCGCACACGCCGTGGCCGCTCGTGCAGCCGCCGGCATAGCGCGTGCCGATGCCGACCAGGAAACCGGCGGCCAGCACCACCGGCCAACCGGCATCGACCTGCGGCATCGCGCCGAACCCCGCCAGCCGCATGACGACCGGCGCAACCACCAGCCCCGCGACGAACGCGACGCGCCAGCCCCGTTCGCCGCCGCGCGGCGCGAGCAGGCCGCCGACGATGCCGCTGGTCCCGGCCACGCGCCCGTTGAACAGCACGAGCCACGCGGCGGCGAGCCCGATCAGCACGCCGCCCGCGAGCGACAGCCATGGCGTGAAATGCGACGGGTCAAGCTGCATCTTGCGTCCCCTTGGCGGCCGGGCCGCAGAACTGTGCGTACAACACCGCCATCACCGCGATCGCCGCGGGGCTGTCGAGCGAGTAATGGATGTTCTTGCCTTCGCGGCGCGTGCACACCAGCGCGTTGTCCCGCAGCACGCCGAGCTGCTGGGACAGTGTCGGCTGGCGGATGTCGAGGCGCGCCTCCAGCTCGCTCACGCAGCGCTCGCCCTGCGACAGCTCGCACATGAGCAGCAGGCGGTCGGGGTTCGACAGCACCTTCAGCAGCGCACAGGCCGATTCGGCGGCGGCGCGCATCTGCTCCGGGTCGGGAAAGGCGGTAGAGGAATCGGGTTTCATCGAGGGCTCGAAACAATCTATCTTTTAACATTATATATATTTATATATTGATTGCCGTCTCGAATCGCGAAACCCGTCCGACGTGTGCCCTCCCGCGCTCAGGCTTCCTCGCCCGCGATCCCGCCGATGGCCAGCGCCCCACCCGCCACCTTCGTTGCCGCCCGCGCCGTGCCCAGCGCCAGCACCGCGAGCGCGGCCACCACGCAAGGCGCCGCGACGATCGCGAACGCGGTCGGCAGCGACAGCCCCATCGACAGCATCGCGCCGCCCGCCATCGACCCGATCACCGAGCCGCCGCGCCCGATCCCGTTCGCCCAGCTGACGCCGGTGGTGCGGCATTCGGTCGGATAGAACGCGGCCGACAGCGCATTCGCGCCGACCTGCGAACCCGACACGCAAAAACCGGCCGCGAACACGGCCCACGCGGCGCCCCAGGGCGACCCGGCGCACACGCCGATCGCCGCGACGAACACGGCGGCGCCCGCATAGCTGCAGGCCAGCACGCGATGCGGATCGAAGCGGTCCATCAGCCCGCCGAGCACGATCGCGCCGAGCGTGCCGCCCACCTGGAACATCGCGGTCACGCGCGCGGCCGTCTGCAGCGTCGCGCCGGTCGTGCGCAGCAGCGTCGGCAGCCAGCTCGACAGCAGGTAGATCACGAGCAGGCTCATGAAGAACGTGAGCCACAGCAGCAGCGTGCCGCGCAGCAGGTCCGCGCCGAACAGGCGGCCGAGCGGCGACGCGGCGGGCTTGCCGCGCGGCGCGACGAACGCGGCCGCCGCCAGCGCGTCGTCCGGCGCGATGCGCGCGAGCAGCGCGGCCACACGCGCCGGCGACGTGCCGGCGTTGACCAGGTAGCGCACCGATTCGGGCAGCCGCCACGCGAGCACCGGCAGCAGCAGCAGCGGCGCGGCGCCGCCGACGACGAGCACCGCGCGCCAGCCGTCGCGCTCGATCAGCGCGGCGGCCGCGAGCCCGCCGAGCGCGGAGCCGATCGTGAAGCCGCAGAACATCGTCGTGACGAGCAGCGAGCGGCGGCGCGACGGACAGTATTCGGACGTCAGCGTGATCGCGTTCGGCATCGCGCCACCGAGCCCGAGGCCCGTCACGAAGCGCCACGCGATCAGCGCGTGCAGGCCGCCCGCGCCCGCCGACGCGGCGCTCGCGATGCCGAAGCACGCGACGCACGCGAGCAGCAGCCGCTTGCGCCCGAAGCGGTCGCCGAACGGGCCGAACACGAGCGCCCCGGCCATCAGCCCGGCGAGCCCCGCGCCGAACACCGGCGCGAGCTGCGCGGGCGTCAGCCCCCATTGCGCGCGAATCACGGGCGCGATGAAGCCGATCGACGCAGTGTCGAAGCCGTCGATCGCGACGATCAGAAAGCACAGCGCGACGATCGCCGCCTGAAACGGCGAAACGCGCTGCCGGTCGATCCATTCGGTGACGTCGATGGATGGCGTAACGGTCATGATGGTGTCTCCTCCAAGAGGGCGGGCGCGTGAGGGTTTGTCGTTCCGCGCGCCGCCACGATGCGTGTCACGTCACGCGACGGCCTTCAGGCAATCCTCCGCGCGCCAGCCGTGCAGCCAGTCGAGCGCGTCGTAGAACCGCTCCTGCGTGCGGCCGACCCACAGCGCGTTGCGCACGCTGCGCTCGACGCCTTTCGCGTGATAGATCCGCCCCATCTCGCGCGCCGAATACAGCACCCGCGCGGTGCGCGGAATCCGCACGCGTTCGTACAGCGCGAACGCCGCCGCGAAATCGCCGTCGGTTTCCTTCACCGCCGCGCCGAGCGTGACCGCATCCTCGAGCGCCTGGCACGCGCCCTGCGCGAGGTACTGCGTCATCGGATGCGCGGCATCGCCGAGCACCGTCGCGCGGCCGGCGCTCCACCGTTCGGCCGGATCGCGGTCGGCGGTCGCCCAGCGCTTCCACGACGTCGGCCGGTCGAGCATCTGGTGCGGCAGCGGGTGAATGCCGTCGAAGTACGACAGCACCTCCGCCTTGCTGCCTTCGCGCACGCCCCATTCCTCCTGCTCGCGGCTGTGGAACGTGACGACCAGGTTGTACTGCCGCCCGCCGCGCAGCGGATAGTGGACGAGATGGCAATGCGGCCCGGCCCAGACCACCGGCGCGTTGATCCGCAGGTCCGCCGGCATGTGGTCGACGTCGACCACCGCGCGGTAGACGACGTGCCCCGTCACGCGATGCGCATCGCCGATCAGCGCGTCGCGGATCACGGATTTCACGCCGTCGCAGCCGATCACCGCCTGCGCGCGATAGCGCTCGCCGTGCTGGTCGGTGACGGTCACGCCGTTCGCGTCCTGCTCGAACGCGCGCACCTGCGTATCGGTGCAGAACCGGATCAGCGGATGATCCTTGACCGCCTCGTAGATCGACAGGTGAATGTCCGCGCGGTGGATCACCGCATACGGATTGCCGAAGCGCGCGCGGTACGCGGCGCCGGTATCGATGCGCACGATCTCCTTCGCGTCGACGGCGTCCATCAGCTGCAGATGGTCGGTGAACACCGCACGGCCGCGCGCGGTATCGCCGACCCCCAGCGCATCGAGCGCGTTGAACGCGTTCGCGGCGAGCTGGATGCCCGCGCCGATCTCGCCGATCTGCGCGGCCTGTTCGAGCAGCGTCACGCGGATCCCCTGGCGCGCCAGCGCGAGCGCCGCCGCAAGCCCGCCGATGCCGCCGCCGATCACGAGCACGTGGCTGCCCGTCCTGTTGGTGTCGTTCATGTCTGTCTCCATCTTCAGTCTCTTGCCCGGCCGTCGCGTCAGGCGACGTAGTCGGGTTGCCGCTGCGGTTGCGCGGCATCGAATGCGGGATGCCGCAACGCGTGCTCGGCCACCGCGAGGCTGCGCGGATACGCGCGCAGGTCGCAGTCCATCCGCAGCGCGTTCGCGACCTGCGGCACGAGGCACACGTCGGCGAGCGTCGGCGCGTCGCCGAAGCACCACGGGCCGGCCTCGGCGCGTTCGAGCAGGCGCTCGACGCCGGCCATCCCTTCCGCGATCCAGTGGCGATACCACGCGGCCTTCTGCTGCGGCGTCACCTTCAGTTCGGTATCCAGATAACGCAGCACGCGCAGGTTGTTGACCGGGTGGATGTCGCACGCGATCAGCGTCGCGAGTTCCAGCACGCGCGCACGGCGCCGCAGTTCGAGCGGGATCAGCCGCGGCACCGGATAAAGCTGGTCGAGGTAGTCGACGATCGCGAGCGACTGGCCGAGCCGGAATTCGCCGTCGACGAGCGCGGGCACCGACGCCGACGCGTTGACGTGCGCGACGTAATCCGGCGCGCGCTGCTCGCCTGCGCGGATGTTGACGGGCAGCGTGTCGTACGCGACGCCCTTCAGCGCGAGCGCGATGCGCACGCGATACGACGTCGAGCTGTTGAAGAAGCTGTGCAGCTGCATGGTGCGTGCCTCGCGTCAGACCACGCGCACGGCGAGTTCGCCGAGCCGCTCGACGCCCACCTTCATCAGGTCGCCCGGCCGCACCGCGCCGACGCCTTCCGGCGTGCCCGTGAAGATCACGTCACCCGGTTCGAGGCGGAAGAACTTCGACAGGTCGGCGACCGTCTCCGCGACCGACCAGATCAGGTGCGATACGTCGCTCCGCTGCTTCGTGTCGCCGTTCACGGTCAGCCACAGGCCGCCCTGCTCGAAATGACCGACTTCGCTCGCCGGATGCACGGGCCCGACCGGCGCCGAGCGGTCGAACGCCTTGCCGATTTCCCATGGCCGCCCCATCTCGCGCATCTTCATCTGCAGGTCGCGGCGCGTCATGTCGAGGCCCACCGCATAGCCCCACACGTGATCGAGCGCCTGCCCGAGCGGAATGTCCGCCCCGCCCTTGCCGATCACCGCGACCAGTTCGGCCTCGTAGTGGTAGTTCTGCGTCTGCGTCGGGTAGTCGAGCTCGAGCGTCTCGCCATCGGCGACCGGCACGATCGAATCGGCGGGCTTGCAGAAGAAGAACGGCGGCTCGCGATCGGGATCGAAGCCCATCTCGCGCGCATGGGCGGCATAGTTGCGGCCGACGCAATAGACGCGGCGCACCGCGAATCGCGCGTCGCTGCCGGCGACGGTGAGCGCGGTCGGCGCTTCGGGGGGAAAGACGAAAGTCATGATGAATACGGCTCCAGCTTGAAACGACGGGATCACGCGCCGCCTCGACGGCGCGCGGGATGAAGCGGAACGGGGCGCGGGCGGCGTCAGTCGCGCGCTTCGCGCAACAGGTTCAGCGCGGACAGCACCGGCCGGTCGGAATAGCTGAACAGCACGCTGTCGGATTGCGCGGTCAGCCGCACCGGCGCCCATGACGGCGCGACGAAGACGTCGTGCGGCTCGAACGCGAACGTCTCGCCGCCGATGTGCGCGGTGCCGCTGCCCTCGACGACGCAGTAGACCGTCGCATCCGTGCTGCGGTAGGTGCGCCCGTCGAAGCCGGCCGGCAGGAGCTGCATGAAGGTGGCGATGGTCGGCATCGGCCAGCCGCCGGTGGCCGGGTTCACGTAGCGCAGCTTCACGCCGTCCCACGCGTCGAGCTCGCCGTTGCGGTACAGCGCGTCGAGCGCCTCGCGGGAGCGCGCATACGGATAGCTGAAGACCGGCGACGTCGGGTCGGTCACGCGGTGCCGCACCGGCAGCATGTTGTGGCCGAAGCGCGCGAAGCTGTCGCCTTCCGGTCGGCTGACCGGCTGTGTCGCCTC
This sequence comes from Burkholderia sp. SRS-46, assembly GCF_004343775.1. GTDB lineage: Bacteria > Pseudomonadota > Gammaproteobacteria > Burkholderiales > Burkholderiaceae > Burkholderia. The sequence continues at coordinate 329,735 of NZ_PTXL01000002.1, forward strand.
CGGGTAGTTCTCCGCGAAACCCGCGTCGAGCTGCGCGACCAGCGGAATGTCGAGGCCATCGAGCCACACGACCGGCTCGCCGCCTGCGTCGGCGGATGGATTGCCGTGGTCGTGCCAGGTCCACGACGGCGTGATGATGAAGTCGCCCGGATGCATCGTCGTGCGCTCGCCGTTCACGGCGGTCCACGCGCCCTTGCCTTCGACGATGAAGCGCAGCGCCGACTGCGTATGGCGATGGCTCGGCGCGATCTCGCCGGGCAGGATCAGCTGCAGGCCCGCGTAGAGGGTGGGCGTCATGCTCGACTTGCCCGGCAGGCCCGGGTTCTCGAGCACCAGCACGCGGCGCACGGCCTCTTGCGCGCTGATCACCGCCCCCGCCTGCATCACGAGGTCGCGCACCTGCGCGTATTTCCAGATCGCGGGCCGCGCGGCCGGCTGCGGCGCCTTCGGCACGAGGTTGTGCAGCGATTCCCACAGCGGCGTCAGGCGCTGCTCGGCGATGCGGGCGTAATAGGCGGCCCGCGATGCGTCAGGGGGTTGGGTGGACATGGTGTCTCCTGGTTCCGGCCGACGGGGCATCGGCGCGCTTCAGTCATGTATCGGGTCGCTTTCGTCGGCCCGTCGAATGATTTATATGCGACGCAGATATACCCCGTAAAATGGCGAAATCATCTGATCCATATTGATTTGGATATACCTTCACGATATCAGGAGCCTGCGATGGACTGGACCTACCGACTGCGGCTGCGGCATCTGCATGTGCTGCTGAGCCTCGCGAGCACCGGCAACCTGAGCCAGTCGGCGGCGGCGCTCGCGACGACGCAGCCCGCGCTGTCGAAGTGGCTGAAGGAACTGGAGGAAGACGTCGGCCTGCCGCTGTTCGAGCGGCATGCGCGCGGCCTGCGGCCGACGCCGTACGGCGAGGCGCTGATCGAGCACGCGCGGCGGATCAATGCGCATCTCGACGTCGCGCGCGACGACATGGACGCGCTGCGCGAAGGCGGCAGCGGCCTGGTGACGATCGGCACGTCGGGCGTGGCGGCCGCGGACACGGTGCCGCTCGCGGTGTCCCAGCTGTTGAAGCGGATGCCGCGCGCGCAGGTGCGGCTCACCGAAAGCACGATGAACCAGCTGATGCCGCAGCTCGCGCGCGGCGAGCTCGACATCGTCGTCGGCCGGTCGGGGCCCGAACCCGCCGATCCGCACCTGCGGGCCGAGGCGCTGTACGTGGAGCCGATCGACTTCGTCGCGCGGCCCGATCATCCGCTGGCCGATGCGGCGACGCTCGGCTGGGACGACGTCCTGGCGTACTCGTGGATCGTCTGGCCGCCGGGCACGCCGGTGCGCAACGCGATCGAAGCCGCGCTGTCGGCGGCCGGCCGCACGCTGCCGCATCACTGCGTCGAATCGAATTCGTCGATCCTGAACCTGACCCTGCTGAACAACACCGACCTGCTCGGCGTCGCGTCGCACCGGGCCGCGCGGCGCTTCGCGCAGCTCAACGCGATCCGCATCCTGCCGATGCAGCTCGAAGGCTACGGCTCGGTGTCGATGTACTGGCATCCGGAGAGCGCGAACCGGGCAGCGGTCGCGGCGGCGATCGAGTGCCTGCGCGCGTGCGCGGCGCCGCAGGTCGGCGGGTGGGAGAAAGTCGCGAACGCGTGACGGCGACGCGGGCCGACCGGCGGGGCCGTGTTCCGATCAGGCGATCGCCGCCGCGTTCACGCGACGGCAGCGGTCGATCCGCATCGGCACGCACGGCGATCGCCCCCAAAGCCGGCGTCGCCCGCGCGGGCGGCGCCGGGCCGCGCAAGATCACGCGTCGTCGCAGCTTCCGTCCAGCAGCAGCGTGCCGACCCGCGCCGGCACGAGCGGCGAACGCGGCGCGGGCGGCGTCCAGCCGAACAGCGCCTGCGCGGCCGCGCCGCATACGCGGCCCTGGCACGCGCCCATTCCGCAGCGCGACTGCAGCTTCGCGGCAGTCCAGCCCGCCGCCCCCGCCACCGCGTCGTAGCGCACATCCTCGCAGCGGCAGACGAGCGTATCGGGCCGCGCCAGTTGCCGGATGGGCTCGCGGATCGCGAACCGCTCCCGCACCGCATCGGCAAACGCCTGCCAGTGCGCGCGCCGCTCGACCAGCGCGGCGAGCCGCGCGGTTTGCCCGGTGGCCGCGCAACCGGCGATCTCGCCTTCGACCATCGCCAGTTCGCTGCCGCCGACGCCCGTGCACTCGCCCGCCGCGAAATGCCCGGCGCGGCTCGTGCGCTGGTGCGCATCGACCGCCACCGCGCCGTTTTCGATCCGGCAGCCGAGATGGCTCGGCAGCACCGTGTTCGGCACCAGGCCGAAGCCGCACGCGAGCCGGTCGCACGCCGCCTCGAATTCGCGGCCGCCCTGCCGGATCCGCACGCCTTCGAGCCGCGTGTCGCCGAACGCTTCGACCACGTGCGCATCGGCGCGATAAGCCGCCGTGACCAGCCGCGCGGCCTGCGCGAGCTTCGACGGCCAGCGCCACAGCCCCGCGCCGAAGCCGGCCACGTCCGCCCATGCGGCCTGTTCGAGCACGTGCAGCACCCGCGCGCCCTTGTCGCGCGCGGTCGCGGCGCTCGCGAGCAGCAGCGGCCCGCTGCCGGCGATCACCGTGCGCTGCCCGCGCACGTCGAGGCCGTGCTTGATCAACGCCTGCAACCCGCCCGCGCCGGTGACGCCCGGCAGCGTCCAGCCGGGGAACGGCAGCAGCAGCTCGCGCGCGCCGCAGCACAGGATCAGCGTCTTGTAGTCGAGCAGCAGCCCGCGTTCGTCGTCTTCCAGCAGCAGCGTGCCGGGGCTCGACTCGGCGACGATGCGGGTCGCCGCGAGATGCCGCACGTTCGCATGCCGCAGCACCGTGAGACGTTCCGCCGCGGCCGGCGGCGCCGCGACGCCCGGCCCCTGCCGCCAGATCTGCCCGCCGGCACGCGGGTTGTCGTCGACGATCGCGACCGACGCGCCGCCGCGCACCGCCGCCTGCGCGGCCGACAGTCCGGCCGGGCCCGCGCCGACGATCGCGACGTCGACGCTCAGATGTTCGTGTTTCATCGCGTGCGCTCCACTTGCATGCCTTCCCTGCACAGCGTCTGGCACGCGAGCCGGCGCCGGCCGTCGATCGTCATCCTGCACTCCTGGCAGATGCCCATTCCGCAAAACGGCGCGCGCGGCGCGCCCGTGCACGACGTGCGGGTCGTGTCGTCGCCGCTCGACGCGACGGCGGCCGCGACGGTCACCCCGTCGGCCACCGTCAGCGCGCGGCCATCCAGATGAATGATCATGAAGTTGCTCCGGCGACAGGGGACGTCGACAGGAAACGTCCCGGCAAATACGGTTCGGCATCGATCGGCGGCCGCTCGCCGAACATCAGCGCGGCGAGCAGCCGCGCGCTGCCCGGCGCGGTCGTGACGCCCAGCCCTTCGTGCCCGACCGCAAGCCACACGCCCGGCCGCGCCGGGTGCTCGCCGAGCAGCGGCAGGCCGTCCGGGCTCGCGGCGCGGAACCCCGTCCACGCGCGAATGCCGTTCAGGTCGGCCAGCGCCGGCAGGTAGCCGACCGCGCGGCGCAGCATGCGCGCGAGCACCGGCGGCTCGACGCGCGGGTCCTCGGTGTCGAACTGCCGCGACGAGCCGATCAGCAGCTGGCCGGTCGGGCGCGGCTGCACGTTGAACGCGACCGACGTGCCGTCGCTCGCATGCGCGCTCGCCGCGTAGCCGAGCTCGACGAGCTGGTGCGACACCTGGCCCGGATAACGGTCGGTGATCAGCAGATGGCCCTTCTTCGGCCGCAGCGGCAGCTCGGGCAGCAGCGTGCGCGCCGCCACGCCGTTGGCCACCACGACGCGTTCCGCGCGCAGCGTGCCGCCGCTCGCGAGCGTCACGCGCGGGCCGTCCACCGCGACGGCCTGCTCGCGGCGCAGCACGATGCCCGGCACGCGGTTCAACAGCCAGTTGGCCGTCACCGGCGCGTACAGGATGCCGTCGCCGGGAATCTTCAGCGCGCCGCCGAGGCCCGCGCGCAGCATCGGTTCGAGCGCGGCGAGCGCCGCGCCGTCGATCAGCGTGCCGGCGACGCCGTGCGCGGCGAGCGTCGCCTGCTTCGCGCGCGCGAGATCCATCTCGTTCGCGTCGGCGGCGAGCCACAGCGTCCCGCAATTGCGATACGCGCAACCGTCGGGCATCTGCGCGGCGAGCGCCCGCCACAATTCGATCGAGTAATGGCTCAGCGCGAGCTCGGCGGCGTTGTCGTCCATTGCGACGAGGTGCCCCATGCCCGCGCCGGTCGCGCCGCCGCTCGCGTCGTCGAGCACCAGCACGCGCAGCCCGCGCAGCGCGAACTCGTGCGCGCAAGCCGCGCCGACGATGCCGGCGCCGATCACGATGACGTCGGTCTGCACGTCGCTCACGACACGATGCCCCAGCCGAACGGATCGTCGTCCTCGATCAGCAGCGTCGCTTCCGCGCTCAGGTGCGCGCTGCCGCGGATCGTCGGCACGATGCCGCCGTCGGCGGTCGCGTAGCTCGCCTGGAACAGGCTGCCGATCACACTCGCCTGGCGCCACACGACGCCCGGCGCGAGCTTGCCGTCGGCCGCGAGGCACGCGAGCTTCGCGCTCGTGCCGGTGCCGCACGGCGAGCGGTCGTACGCGAGGCCCGGGCACAGCACGAAGCTGCGGCTGTCGTGCTCGGCGTCGTCTGCGAACAGCTCGATGTGGTCGATTTCGCCGCCGTTCGCGCCGGTGATGCCCGCGCGTTCGAGCCCTTCGCGCACGGCCGACGAATAGGCGGTGAGCGCCGCGACGTTGTCGCCGGCGACGCGCTGCCCGTGGTCGCTGATCAGGAAGAACCAGTTGCCGCCCCACGCGATGTCGCCCTTCACGGGGCCGTGGCCCGGCACGTCGACGATGACACCCTTCGCATGGCGATACGCGAGCACGTTGCGCACGCTGACCGACAGATCGTCGTGCAGCGTCGCCTCGACGGTGCCGACCGGCGTCTCGATCTTGTGCACGCCCGGCGCGATGCGGCCCATGTGGTGCAGCGTGCGCACGACGCCGATCGTGCCGTGCCCGCACATGCCGAGATAGCCGGAATTGTTGAAGAAGATCACGCCGGCGGCCGCGTCGGGCGCGACCGGCTCGCACAGCAGCGCGCCGACCAGCACGTCGCTGCCGCGCGGCTCGAGGATGCACGCGGTGCGAAAGCGGTCGTGCTCGCGCGCGAGCACGTCGCGCCGCTCGGCCATCGAGCCGTTGCCGAGCGCAGGAAAACCGGACACGACGAGCCGCGTGGGTTCGCCGCCGGTGTGCGAATCGATGATCTGGATGCGCTTCATCATGCGTCGTCCGAAAGTGGGGAAAGGAGCACAGCTTCCTCCGTCGCGCGTCCGCCCGCTTGTGGATTTTCGATGAGGACGGCGACGAAATCGGCACAACGCCGGGCGCCTTGCGCGGCCCTTTCGGCGACTATGCCGATTTCGTCATTTTGCTCCGGGAAAGGACTCAAGCGCGACGGGCATTTGCGCGGCGATACTGGTCACCACACCGACACCTGTCGGCCGACCGATACAAACCGTAGGAGATTTCAGTGAGCCGAAACGCCATTCAGTGGACCGGGGTTTTCCCGGCCGTCAGCACCCAGTTCAAGCCGGACTTTTCCCTCGACATCGACGCCACGCACCGCGTGGTGAAGAACCTGGTGAACGACGGCGTGTCGGGCCTCGTGGTCTGCGGCACGGTCGGCGAGAACACGTCGCTGTCGACGAGCGAGAAGCTCCAGGTGATCGAAGCGGCGCGCGACGCGGCCGGCGGCAAGATCCCGGTGATCGCCGGCATCGCCGAGTTCACGACCGAGTTCGCACGCAACACCGTGCGTGAAGCCCAGCGCGTCGGCGTCGACGGCGTGATGGTGATGCCCGCGCTCGTCTACTCGGCGAAGCCGCACGAAACCGCCGCGCACTTCCGCGCCGTGGCAACGAGCACCGACCTGCCGGTGATGGTCTACAACAACCCGCCGATCTACAAGAACGACGTGACGCCCGACGTGCTGATCGCGCTGCAGGATTGCGAGAACATCGTCTGCTTCAAGGATTCGTCGGGCGATACGCGCCGCTTCATCGACCTGCGCAACGCGGTCGGCGACCGCTTCGTGCTGTTCGCGGGCCTCGACGACGTGGTGGTCGAGAGCATCGCGGTCGGTGCCGAAGGCTGGGTGTCGGGCATGTCGAACGCGTTCCCGAAGGAAGGCGAGACGCTGTTCCGCCTCGCGAAGCAGAAGCGCTTCGACGAAGCGCTCGCGCTGTACCGCTGGTTCATGCCGCTGCTGCACCTCGACGCGCGCCCGGACCTCGTGCAGTGCATCAAGCTGTGCGAGGAGCTGGTCGGCCGCGGCAGCGCGGTCACGCGCCCGCCGCGCCTCGCGCTGCAGGGCGAGACGCTCGAGGAGGTGAAGGCGATCGTCGCGAAGGCGCTCGCGAATCGCCCGGCGCTGCCGGACGTCGGTCTCTGATCGACTTCCCCCCGGCGGCGGCGCGCAGGCTTCCTCCCGCGCACCGCCGCCTCCGGTCCGGCATGGCCCGCGGGCCGGTTCACGCCGACGCCAGCCCGCGTCGCGCGTGAACCGGCCCCGCGGCCCGCCCCGGTCGATCGAACCGGGCGCCGCCGGCCAGCAGGCGCGCGCCGCTGCTCCGTCGGAGCGCGGCGCGATTTCCGCCTGTGCCGACATTCCCCCAGGAGACAAAGCCCATGCCAGGCCAAGGCAATGCACAACCGTCCGTGCCGCTTTCCCGTTCCGCGCACCCCGACGCGGGTCACGGGAAGTTCAAGAAACAGCTGTCGCTGACCGATCTCACGTTCATCGGTCTCGGCGCCATCTTTGGATCGGGGTGGCTGTTCGCCGCGAGTCACGTATCGACGATCGCGGGCCCGGCCGGCATCTTCTCGTGGCTGCTCGGCGGCTTCGCGGTGCTGCTGCTCGGCATCGTCTACTGCGAGCTCGGCGCCGCGCTGCCGCGCGCGGGCGGCGTGGTGCGCTACCCGGTGTTCTCGCATGGCCCGCTGCTCGGCTACCTGATGGGCTTCATCACGCTGATCGCCTTTTCGAGCCTGATCGCGATCGAAGTCGTCGCCGCGCGCCAGTATGCGGCCGCGTGGTTTCCGGGGCTGACCGTCGAAGGCTCGAGCGACCCGACCACGCTCGGCTGGCTCGTGCAGGCCGCGCTGCTCTGTTTCTTCTTCTACCTGAACTATTCGAGCGTGAAGACGTTCGCGAAAGCGAACAACGTCATCAGCATCTTCAAGTTCATCGTGCCGCTGGCGGTGATCGCGGTACTGTTCACGTTCTTCAAGCCCGCGAACCTGACGATCCAGGGCTTCGCGCCGTTCGGCATGCCCGGCATCGAAATGGCGGTGTCGGCGGGCGGCATCATCTTCGCGTACCTCGGGCTCACGCCGATCGTGTCGGTCGCGAGCGAGGTGCGCAATCCGCAGCGCACGATCCCGATCGCGCTGATCCTGTCGATCCTGCTGTCGACGCTGATCTACGTGCTGCTGCAGCTCGCGTTCATCGGCAGCATCCCCACCGGCATGCTCGCCGCCGGCTGGCACGACGTGAGCAAGGCGTTCTCGCTGCCGTACCGCGACATCGCGCTCGCGCTCGGCGTCGGCTGGCTCGCGGTGATGGTCGTCGCCGACGCGATGATCTCGCCGAGCGGCTGCGGCAACATCTACATGAACGCGACGCCGCGCGTCGTCTACGGCTGGGCGAAGACGGGCACCTTCTTCAAGGTGTTCACGCGCGTCGACGAGGCGTCCGGCATCCCGCGCGCGGGCCTGTGGCTCACCTTCGGCCTTGCGATCTTCTGGACGCTGCCGTTCCCGTCGTGGGAAGCGCTGATCAACATCGTGTCGGCCGCGCTGGTGCTCAGCTACGCGGTCGCGCCCGTGTCGGTCGCGGCACTCCGCCGCACCGCGCCCGACCTGCCGCGGCCGTTCCGCGCGAGCGCGTTCGGCATCACCGGCCCCGCGTCGTTCGTGATCGCCGCGCTGATCGTCTACTGGTCGGGCTGGAGCACCGTGTCCTGGCTGCTCGGCCTGCAGATCGCGATGTTCGTGATCTATCTCGCGTGCCGGCGCTGGGTGCCGACCGCGCACCTGAGCCTCGCCGAGCAGGTGCGCTCGTCGGCGTGGCTGATCGCGTTCTACGCGGCGATGATCGTCGCGTCGTATTTCGGCGGCTTCGGCGGCACCGGCGCGCTCGCGCATCCGTACGACACGGTCGTCGTCGCGGCCGTCGCGCTCGTCATCTACTACTGGGGGGCGAACACCGGCGTGCCGTCCGCGAAGCTGCAGCTCGACGACGACGAGAACTGACGCCCCCTTCCCGTTTCCCTTTCCCACCGGCCGGGCGCTGCGCCCGGCCTGCATCTTTTCGAGGAGAACCATGCGACTCACCGGCCAGCTTCTGATCGGCCAATCTGCCGTCACCGGGCAGAGCGGCGAACTCCATGCCATCGCCGCCGCGACCGGCGAGCGGCTCGCGCCCGCGTTCGGCGGCGCGAGCCTGCACGACCTGGAGACGGCCTGCGCCCTGGCCGACGACGCGTTCGACACGTATCGCGACACGAGCCTCGACGCCCGCGCCGCGTTTCTCGACGCGATCGCCCGCAACATCATGGCGCTCGGCGACGAACTGATCGAGCGCTGCGTCGCCGAATCGGGCCTGCCGCGCGCGCGCGTCGAGGGCGAGCGCGGGCGCACCGTTGGCCAGCTCGGCCTGTTCGCGTCGATCGTGCGCGACGGCGGCTTCCTCGATGCGCGCATCGATCCCGCCCGCCCCGAGCGCAAGCCGCTGCCGCGCGTCGACCTGCGGCTGCGCAACGTCGCGATCGGCCCGGTCGCCGTGTTCGGCGCGTCGAACTTCCCGCTCGCGTTTTCCGTCGCGGGCGGCGATACGGCGTCCGCGCTCGCGGCCGGCTGCCCGGTGATCGTCAAGGCGCACTCCGCGCATCCCGGCACGTCGGAGCTGGTTGGCCGCGCGATCCAGCAGGCCGTGCGCGAATGCGGGCTGCCGGCCGGCGTGTTCTCGCTGCTGTTCGACGCGTCGCGCGAGATCGGCCAGGCGCTCGTCGCCGATCCGCGCATCAAGGCGGTCGGCTTCACCGGCTCGCGCCGCGGCGGCGTCGCGCTGATGCATATCGCGGCCGCGCGCCACGAGCCGATTCCCGTCTACGCGGAGATGAGCTCGATCAATCCGGTGCTGCTGCTGCCCGATGCGCTCGCCACGCGGCATGACGCGATCGCGCCGCAGTTCGTCGCGTCGCTGACGCTCGGCGCCGGCCAGTTCTGCACCAATCCCGGCCTCGTGCTCGGCATCGACGGGCCGGCGCTGCGCGCGTTCGAGGCCGCCGCCGCGAGCGCCGTGCACGCCGCCGCCGCGCAGACGATGCTGACGCCGCACATCCACGCCAGCTATGCCGAGGGCGTCGCGAAGCTGCGCGCGCACAGCGCGGTCGAGACGCTCGCCGAAGGCATCGACGGCGTGCGTTACCAGGCGCGCGCCGCGCTGTTCGCGACGTCGGCGGATGCATTCGTCGCCCTGCCCGAGCTGCGCGATGAAGTGTTCGGCCCGGCGTCGCTGATCGTGCGCTGCGCGGATGCCGACACGCTGCGTCGCGTGCTGAAATCGCTCGAAGGCCAGTTGACGATCGCCGCGCACCTCGGCGACGGCGACGCGTCGCTGTTCGCGACGCTGCTGCCGACGCTCGAGCGCAAGGCCGGCCGCATTCTCGTGAACGGCTTCGGCACCGGCGTCGAGGTCGGTCATGCGATGGTGCATGGCGGCCCGTTCCCGGCGACGTCCGACACGCGCACGACGTCGGTCGGCGCACGCGCGATCGAACGCTTCCTGCGGCCGGTCTCGTATCAGGACCTGCCGGCCGCGCTGCTGCCGGAAGCGATCCGCGACGGCAATCCGCTGCGCATCGCGCAGCGCATCGACGGCGTGGTCGTGCTGCCGACGGAGGCGCGCGATGTCTGACGCGAACGAAGTCGTCCTGTCGCTCGACGATGTGCACGCGCTCGCGTTGCGCGTGCTGACCCACCACGGGATGTCGGGCGCGCATGCACGCGCGATCGCGAACGTGATCACGCAAGGCCAGCGCGACGAGTGCCATTCGCACGGCGTTTATCGGCTGCTGGTCTGCGTGCGCTCGCTGCAGAAGGGCAAGGTCGATCCGCAGGCCGTGCCGACGCTGCGCCGGCTGTCGTCGTCGATCGTCGCGGTCGACGCGCATCGCGGCTTCTCGCTGCTGAGCTTCGAGACCGGCCTGCCGGTACTCGTCGAGATGGCGAAGCAGCACGGCATCGCGGCGATGGCGATCAACCACTGCTATCACTTCTCCGCGCTGTGGCCGGAAGTCGAGGCCATTGCGGCCGAAGGCCTCGCCGGCATCGCGCTGAACCCGAGCCATAGCTGGGTCGCGCCGGAGGGCGGCAAGCAGCCGGTGTTCGGCACCAACCCGATCGCGTTCGCGTGGCCGCGGCCGGGCGGCGTGCCGTTCGTGTTCGATTTCGCGACGAGCGCGATCGCGCGCGGCGACATCGAGCTGCATGCGAAGCAAGGCAAGCCGATTCCGCCGCACTGGGCGATCGATGCCGACGGCCAGCCGACCACCGACCCGAAAGCCGCGCTGCAAGGCGCGATGCGCACCTTCGGCGGCCACAAGGGCTCGGCGCTCGCGGCGATGGTCGAGCTGCTCGGCGGCGCACTGATCGGCGACCTGACGAGCCAGGAGTCGATGGCGTTCGACGAAGGCGTCGGCGCGACGCCGTGCCACGGCGAACTCGTGATCGCGTTCGATCCGAAGGTGTTCCTCGGCGACGATCTCGACGCGGGGCTCGCGCGCGGCGAACGGATGCTCGAATCGATCGTCGCGCAGGGCGCGCGGCTGCCGTCGCAACGGCGCTTCGACGCCCGCGCGCGCAGCATCGCGAACGGCGTGCGGATTCCGCGGCCGCTGTACGAGGAGATCCTCGCGCTGCTCGATTGACGCACCGCACGCATCGTCCGCGGGTGCAACGCTCGCGGACGATGCGCGTTCGCGCACCTTAAGGCCGTCATAAGGGTCGCGCGACGATGATCGCGTCAACCGCGACATTCATCCCGGCACGCCGCGCAACGCGGCGGCACCTCCCGTTCTCCCTGTCGCGCGGCGGCGCAACACGAAGCGATGTCGCGCCCGCCGGCGTTCACCGTCGACGGGGCGAATCGCCAGTTGTGAACCCGGGGCTTGGCACCCTCGTTGCCTCGCGCCCCGGCCAGGCTGCAGGCCGATCCGTCGCTATTGCGGAAATCCGTGCCGTGACCGCCACCGCCACCACCGCCTCCGCCGCCTTGTCGGCCACCGAAGCTGCCGCGCTCGCCGCCACGCCACCACCACCACCGCCCTGATATTGCGGCGGCATCACGACGGCTGGTGCCGGCGCCTGCATGGCCGGCGCCGGTGCGTCATGGGCGCTGCGGCGCCCGGGGCATGCATCGTGGCCGAGGGCGCCGGCGCACGCATGTTCCCGCCGCCTTGCGGCATCGGCGCGGGTGCCGGAGCCGGCGTGCGGATGCCGCCGGTCCAGCCGCCGCGCGTGGCCGACGGCCGCGCGTCATGCCCGCCCGCGCCCGGCATGACGGCCGTCGGCGGCGGCTCGTTCTGCTGCGGATGGCCGCGTCCCGGCGGCATGCCGCCCGGGCCGAGGCGCGGCTCGGCGCGATGCTCGAAGCGGTCGCGGTCGTGGAACCACGGCCGGTTGCGATAGTGGTGATCCCAATACGGCCCGATCGCGAACACCACGACCGGGAAGCCGAGTTCGGCGCCGTAGTCGAGCAGCGGCACCGCGCCGCCCTGGTACGGATAGTCGAGCAACCCCGCGTACATCCAGCCCCGCACGCCCGGCAGCGCGACGTCGCACCACGAGTAGTCGCCGACGCAGCCGAGCACCGACACCATCGTGCCTTCCGGAACCTGGGCGACCAGCGGATAGTCCTCCGCCGGCCCCGCCCGCAGGTTCGCCGGCGCGTTCGTATAGGCCGCGGTCTGCGCATCGGCCGCGCCCGGCATCGCCAGCAGGCCGAAGAAAACGATGCACAGGCATCGGACGATCGTATTTTTCATGTTGCTCTCCCACGCGGCGCAGGCCCGCGCCGTTTCACTGCAAGGCGCACAGTCGCCGCGCGCCGCTCAATGCCGATGCCCGCCGCCGCCCCAGTGGCCGCCGCCCATGTGGTGGTGGAAATGACCGCCGCCGCCGAAGCGGCCCCGGAAGCCGAAGCCGATCGCGATCGGCGGCCAGCAACAGCCGTACCAGCCGGGGTAGTAATACGGGTACGGCGCGTACACCGGCGCCGCATAGACCGGCACAGCGTCGACGGGCGCCGGTGCCGCGGACGCATCCGGCGTCGCGATCGTGCCGTCCGGCGCGACCGGCGCCTGCGACACCGTGGCCGGCGCATAGTACGGCGCGTAGCCGTACGGACTCGAGTAGTAGCAGCCGCCGAGCGCCATTACGGCCAACGCGACGACGGCAGGCTTCATCGCGGAAATCGGGTTCATCTCATGCTCCGGCAAAATCGGCGCAGCGAAATCTGACGTACGCCTACGTTTCTAGCTTACGTCTCCCGCACATTTCGGGGCGTATGATCGGTTACTGTTTGTTTCATGCGCCGGCCGGCGTCAGTCCCGCAGCGCCAGCATGCCGGCCGCCGTCACGTGCACATGCGTGCCGAACACCGCGCTTTCCCGTTCCAGCACGTCGGCCAGCCACGCGACGCCGTCGTCCGGCGCGTGCCGCACGCTCAACTGGCGGACCTGCATCGGCGCCATGAACAGGTCGCACAGCGCGCCGCGCGCCGTATCGACCAGCGGGAAATACATCAGCGCGAGATCGGGCCGGTATGCGCGGTAGCCCGCGATGCCTTCGTAGTCGTTCAGGAAGTCGCCGCAGCCGTAGAGGATCAGCCGGCCGCGATAGCGCTCGATCCCGCGCACGTGATGCGACGAATGCCCGTACACGATGTCGACGCCGCCCGTATCGATCAGCCGGTGCGCGAACGCGCGCTCGTCGGCACCCGCCGCGTAGCCCCAGTTGCCGCCCCAATGAAGCGACACCACGTTCACGTCGCCGGTCGCGCGCCGTGCATACGCGAGACGCTCGCCGATCGCGTCGGCCCGCGCCGACGACAGGTCCGGCAGCACGTTCACGCCGCCATGCGCGCCGCGCGCGGCCCACGCATCAGGCACGCCCGCGCTCGCCAGGCCGAACGCGTCGATGCGCACCCGCACGCCGCTCGCGCATTCGACGACCGCCGCCGACGTGACCTCCGCCACATCGCGCCCCGCGCCGGCCGTCCGGATGCCCGCGCGCACGAGCGTCGCGAGCGTCTCGTCGAGGCCCGCGCGCCCCCAGTCCATCGTGTGGTTGTTCGCGAGCACGCAGCAGTCGATACGCGCGCGCAGCAGGCAGCCGACATTGTCCGGATGCATCCGGTACAGCACCGTCTTGTCGGGCCAGCGATCGTCGCTCGCGGTCACGGCCGTCTCGAGATTGACGATCCGCGCATCGGGTTGCACCCGCTCGAGCACGGCGAGCGCGTCGCCCCACGGGTACGCATCGTCGCGCGCGCACGGCAGCGGCCCGTTCTCCCGCTCCGCGAGCCGCACGTAGTCGCGCGCGGAACGGCAGACGGGCTCGAACAGCCGCGGATCGCCAGGGTGCGGCAGGATCTGGTCGATGCCGCGCCCCGTCATCACGTCGCCGCACAGAAACAGGCGCGCGCAGCCCGCGGGCCGCGTGTCGGGCGGGCCGTTCATCGCCGCAGCAGCCAGGCCAGCAGCGCCAGCGCGGCCGACAGCACCGCGCACGTGGCGAGCGGCACGTAGAGGTGGACGCCGTCGCGCACGAAGTGAAGGTCGCCCGGCAGGCGGCCGAGCGGAATCCGCGCGAGCCAGCGCCAGCCGAGCCCCGCCGCGACCAGCAGCATTCCGCAGACCAGAAGCGCCCGTTGCATCGCCGCCCTCCCGCGTCGCCGTCCTGCCTACAGCGTAGCCCCGCGCCGCCCGTCAGGGAAACCCGGCCGCCACGCGGGCCTCGCGCGTGTGCAACGTTTGCCATTGATACGCGTCAATTTTTCGCGCATCGTGTTCCGGACAATCGGGGATGGCCAGCGCCCCGTGCGCCACGCCCCCCACCGTTCGCCCCCCACGCGCGTCATCGCCCATGCAGACGACCGCCAGCCGAATCGACGAGGAAAACCGGCAGATCGCCAGTTGCCTGCGCGAGGCCGCGCATCGCCTGGCCGACCAGGGCGCGAACCCGTACCGGGCCGGCGCCTATCGCGCGGGGGCCGACACGCTCGACGGGCTCGACCGGAACGTCCGGGCGCTGTTCGACGCCGGCGGCATCGAGGCGCTCGACGCGCTGCCGCAGATCGGCCTCGGGGTCGCGCAGGCGATCGCCGAGCTGCTGCTCACCGGCCGCTGGCGCCAGCTCGAACGGCTGCGCGGCGACACGGCGTTCGCTTCCGCGTTCGAGGCCGTGCCGGGCATCGGCCGCGAGCTCGCGATGCGCATCCACGACACGCTGCATATCGACACGCTCGAGGATCTCGAAGCGGCGGCGCGCACCGGCCGGCTCGAAACCGTGGCGGGTGTCGGGCCGCGGCGCGCGGCGGGCATCCGCGCGTCGCTCGACGACGTGCTGAGCCGCCGGCGGCGCTGGCACGCGCACACGCGCGACGACGGCCTCGGCACCGAGCCGCCGATCGAGCTGCTGCTCCACATCGACCGTGTCTATCGCGCGCGGGCCGCCGCCGGCACGCTGCCGACGCTCGCGCCGAAGCGCCTGAACCCCGAAGGCAAGGCCTGGCTGCCCGTGCTGCACATCACGCGCGGCGGCTGGCACTTCACCGCGCTGTTCTCGAACACGGGGCGCGTCTACGAAGACAGCCCGATGACCGACTGGGTCGCGCTGTACTTCTACGACGACGTGCTGCGGGAAAGCGAGCGGATGGTCGTCACCGAGGCGCACGGCGCACTCGCCGGCAAGCGGATCGTGCGCGGCCGGGAGATGGAGTGCCACGTGTATTACGCCGGCTGACCAGGCGCATGACGGCACATGGCGATCAATCTGCGACGCCCGGTGCCGGCGCGCGCGGGCGGCGGCATGGATCTCGAACGGGACGGCGTGCGCGTGACGACCGCCGAGCCGTTCGCGACGACGGCCAGCACGCCGCAGGCGCTGCGCATCGCGCTCGGGTCGATCTCGATGGACGCGCTCGAAGCGGCGCTCGCGCGCGTGCGGCGCTCGCGCGCGTGCGGCGCGCGGCGATCGGCTGACGGCCGTCACGCGGCGACGGACCAACCGCCCACCCGAGCGTGGCCTAGATCAGCCCGCGCCCGCGCAGCTCATCGGCGAGCGACGCGGCATCGACGAAGCGATAGCCGAGCAGCCCCGCGTCGACCGCGCCGGCGACGTTCGCATCCGTGTCGTCGATGAACAGCGTCGCATCGGGCCGCGCGCCGAGCTGCGCGACGCAGCCGAGATACGCCTGCGCGGCCGGCTTGGCCGCGCCGAACGACGCCGCCGCGTACACGTGCGCGCCGAACAGCCGCGCGACCGGCGGATTCAGATAGTCGAGATGATCGGTGACGAGCCGGCAGTTGTTCGTGAGCACCGCGATCGGGCGCCGCTCGGCCACCCGCGCGGCGAGCGCGAGCGCCTCGGCGTTCGGCGTGATCGACGCGTGGCGCGCGTCGAGCCACGCGTCGCGGCTCACGCGGCAGGCAAGGAGATGGCCGAGCGCGTCCAGATAGGCGTCCGGCGCGAGCTCGCCGGCATCGGCGCGCGCTTCGAGGCCCGATTCCCAGATCGCATAGCGGATCGCATCGGGCGGCCGGCCCGTGAGCGCCGCCAGGCGCGCGACCCGCGCCGCGCGATCGTAGTGCGTGAGCACCCCTTCCATGTCGAACACCACCCACGCGATCGGCACGCTCATGGCGCCTCCTCGGGCCGCAAAGCGATCGAACGACCTCACCGCGCGGCGGCCGGCCGCGCGCCCCGCTCAGTCGCGGCCCGCGCCGGCCGGCTTCGCTCGGCGCTCGGGCGGGCGGTGCCCCGCGACGCGCAGCAGCTTCTGGAACGTCGGGCATTCCAGATGGCTCGGCGCCGGGCAGACCGCTGCTTGCCGCAGGCCGTCGCGCACCGCGCTGAGCCGGCGGATCGTGCGATCCAGCTCGTCGGCCTTCGCGTCGAGCTTCGCGCGGTCGATCGCGGGTTCGCTGCCGGCGCCGAGCATCGCGCCGATCTCGTCGAGCGAGAAACCGGCCTCGCGGCCGAGCGCGATCAGCGCGAGCCGCTGCAGCACCACCTGATCGTATTGCCGGCGCAGGCCGCGGCGCCCGGTCGAGACGATCAGCCCCTTTTCCTCGTAGTAACGCAGCGTCGACGCGGGCAACCCCGCCTGGTGCGTGACGTCGGCGATATCCAGACTGCTCATGCTTGACCTCAAGGGAACTTGAAGTTGCAAGATAGCCGCTCGCTCCCTTTGGAACAAGCTGGAAATTCGATATGACACCGACTCGAACCCTGCGGCGCGCGGGCCTGCGTGGCGCCTTTGACCCTGCGAACGTCGGAGGCGCGCGATGAACGGCACGGCCGACGTCCTGTTCCGCCTGCTGCTGACCGGCGCGGGCGGCACGCTCCTGATGGATCTGTGGGCGCTGTTCCGGCGCCGCGTGCTCGGCATTCCGTCACTCGACTACGCGCTGGTCGGCCGTTGGCTCGGCCACATGCCGGCGGGCCGATTCCGGCACGCGTCGATCGTCGCGGCGGCGCCGGTGCCGTACGAGCGCGCGGCCGGCTGGCTCGCGCATTACGCGATCGGCATCGTGTTCGCGGCCCTGCCCGTCGCGATCGCGGGAACCGGATGGCTGCGCGCGCCGACGCTGCTGCCCGCGCTCGCCGCCGGCCTCGTCAGCGTGGCCGCGCCGTTCTTCGTGATGCAGCCGGCATTCGGCTTCGGCATCGCCGCCGCGCGCACGCCGCAGCCGGGCGTCGCGCGACGCCGCAGCATCGTCACGCATCTGGCCTACGGGCTGGGGCTCTATCTGGCGGCGCTCGTGCTGGTCGACGTCATGCCGTGACACGGGGCGCGGGCTCCGTGCGCATTGTCGTCACCCGTGGTGGTCCGGTACCGCGCTTTCCGATATCGGTCGAGCGCTTCGCTCGGCAAGCCCGGCCGATTCCCGTCGGCTGCCCGCTTGCGGGCCTGCGCCGAATCCGCCCGCGCCGCATCGGCAGGCGGCTTGCTCGCCCTCACTCCCCGCTGGTGTCGATCAGGTTGCCGCGAACCCGCCCGAGCAGGCGGATCAGCGTGTCGCGCTCGTCCTGCGCGAGGCCGCGCAGCCCGTCGTCGGCGACCGTGTCGCCCACTTCCAGCATCTGCGGAAACAACTCGCGCGACTTGTCCGTCAGGCGGATCACGAACGCGCGCCGGTCGTCGTCGTTCGCGATGCGCTCGATCCAGCCGCAGCTTTCCATCCGGTCGAGCAGCCGGGTCAGTGTGATCGGTGCGATCTCCAGCCACTCGGCCAGCCGCGCCTGGTTCATTTCGCCCTTCCACGTCAGGTAGGCGAGCACGCGGCTCTGGGCGCGCGTGACCCCGAGGCGCTTCGCGCGCCGGTCGTACAGGCGTCCGTACAGCCGGGCGACATCGGAAATCAGGTAGCCGATCCGGCTCTCGTAAGTCTTGTCCATGCGCGGAATTATAGGGTCAAGCCGACGACGGGCGGGCTCCGGCCGGGCTGCCGATAAGCAAGGATATAATAAGCACACTTATTATCTAGAAAGCGCCCGACTTCGAGCGAGGCGCCGGCCCCTTGGAGACATCCCGTTGAGCCACGCTCATGCCGCCCCCGCCCCGACGCCCGCGCTGAACCGGCCGATGCTGACGCTGTCGATCATGCTCGCGACGCTGATCCAGACCCTCGACAGCACGATCGCGAACGTCGCGCTGCCGCACATGCAGGGCAGCCTGTCCGCGTCGCAGGACGAGATCACCTGGGTGCTGACCTCGTACATCGTCGCGGCCGCGATCGCGACGCCGCTCACCGGCTGGCTGTCCGACCGGCTCGGCATGAAGCGGCTGCTGACGATCTCGATCGCCGGCTTCACGGTGGCCTCCGCGCTATGCGGGCTGTCCGACTCGCTCGTGCAGATCGTCGCGTCGCGGCTGCTGCAGGGGGTGTTCGGCGCCGCGCTGGTGCCGCTGTCGCAGTCGATCCTGCTCGACATCAACCCGCGCGAGAAACAGGGCCAAGCGATGGCGATCTGGGGGATGGGCGTGATGGTCGGGCCGATCCTCGGCCCGACGCTCGACGGCTGGCTCACCGACAGCTACAACTGGCGCTGGGTGTTCTTCATCAACGTGCCGATCGGCGCATTCGCGCTGGCCGGCGTGCTGACCTTCCTGCCGGCGCGGCCCGCGCGCGCGCACGTGAAATTCGACGCGTTCGGCTTCGCGACGCTCGCGCTCGCGATCGGCGCGTTCCAGGCGATGCTCGACCGCGGCGAGCAGCTCGACTGGTTCGGCTCGTACGAGATCCGGATCGAGGCGCTGGTCGCCGCGCTCGCCTTCGCGTTCTTCCTCGCGCACACGGCGACCGTCGGCAAGGCGTCGTTCTTCAAGTCGGAGCTGTTGCGCGACCCGAACTTCGCCGCCGGCACGCTGTTCATCTTCGTGGTCGGCGCGGTGCTCTACGCGACCCGCGCGCTGCTGCCCCCGATGCTGCAGAACCTGATGGGCTACCCGGTCGCCACCACCGGGCTCGTCACCGCGCCGAGCGGCGCGGGCACGATGATCGCGATGCTGTTCGTCGGACGGCTGTTGAAATATGTCGATGCGCGGCTGCTGCTGCTCGCGGGGTTGTCGATCTCCGCGCTCGCGCTGTGGCAGATGATGCAGTACACGGTCGTGCTGTCGGAAGCGGACATCGTGTGGCCCGGGGTGGTCCAGGGCTTCGGGCTGGGGCTCGTGTTCGTGCCGCTGAGCGCGCTGTCGTTCTCGACGCTCGCGCCCGAGCTGCGCGCGGACGGCACCGCGACCTACAGCCTGATGCGCAACATCGGCAGCAGCATCGGCATCTCGATCGTGCAGACGCTGATGACGCGCAATACGCAGGTCGCGCACGCCGATCTCGCGGCCCACATCACGCCGTTCGATCCGGCGGTGCAGGCGATCGTCGGCAGCGGCAGCCGCGTCGACATCGCGCTGCTCGACCGCACGATCAACCAGCAGGCGTCGATGATCGCGTACCTGAACGATTTCAAGCTGATGTTCGTCGCGACGCTGCTGATGATTCCGTTGCTGCTGATGATCCGGCCGGCCGCGCCGGCCGGCGGCGACGACATCGCGCACGCGGCGATGGATTGACGCGCGGACGAAGCGCCGAAGCGTACGGCATCGCACCGGCTCCCAAAACGCGTGCGGCGCACGGGCGACGATGGCCCGTGCGCCGCGCGCGCAGTCGATCGCGGTCAGCGCGGCGGACATGGTCGCCCGCGCCGCCGCGTCGGGGTCAGCCTTTCATCGACCCGGTCCGCACGAACCGCTCGTGCCACGACAGCGCTTCGCCGAGCAGGTGCGGCGTCTGCTTGCCGAAGCTCTCGCGGCACGCGCGTTCGAAGTAATCCTCGAGCATCGGCCGGAAATCCGGATGCGCGCAGGTCGCGATGATCTTGCGCGCGCGCTGCTTCGGCGACAGGCCGCGCAAATCGGCCAGGCCCTGCTCGGTGACGACCACCGCGACGTCGTGCTCGGTGTGGTCGACGTGGCTCGCCATCGGCACGATCCGCGAGATCGCCCCGCCCTTCGCGGTGCTCGCCGACATGAAGCACGACAGGTAGCCGTTGCGCGCGAAGTCGCCCGAGCCGCCGATGCCGTTCTGGATCTTCGTGCCCATCACGTGCGTCGAGTTCACGTTGCCGTAGATGTCGGCCTCGATCATCCCGTTCATCGCGATGCAGCCGAGCCGGCGCACGAGTTCCGGATGGTTGCTGATCTCCTGCGGGCGCAGCACGATCTTCTCGCGGAACGTCGCGATCTCGTCGGAGAAGCGCTTCACCGCGTCGGGGCTCAGCGACAGCGCGGTGGCCGACGCGAAGTTCAGCGTGCCGTCCGCGAGCAGGTCGAGCATCCCGTCCTGGATCACTTCCGTATACGCGGCGAGGTTCGAGAAGCCGGCCGAGCTGAGTTCCGCGAGCACCGCGTTGGTGATGTTGCCCACGCCCGACTGCAGCGGCAGCAGGTTTTCAGGCAGGCGGCCGCGCTTCACTTCGTGGCGCAGGAAGTCGATCAGTTGCCCCGCGATCTGCTTCGACGTCTCGTCCGGCGCGGAGAACGCGTTGCTGCGGTCCGGGGCATCGGTCTCGACGATCGCGATGATCTTGTCGGCCGGGCAGCGCAGGTACGGCTCGCCGATCCGGTCGTCGCTCTTCGTCAGCGGAATCGGCTTGCGGTGCGGCGGCAGCGCGGTGCCGTAATAGATGTCGTGCATTCCGTCGAGGCCGAGCGGCTGGCGCGAATTGACCTCGAGGATCACGTGCTTCGCCTGCTCGAGCCACGTCTTGTTGTTGCCGACCGACGCGGACGGGATCAGCAGCCCGTCCTCGCGAATGCCGGCGACTTCGATGATCGCGACGTCGAGCTCGCCGAACAGCCCGAACCACGCATATTGCGCGACGTGGCTCAGGTGGATGTCCTGGTACTCGACTTCGCCAGCGTTGATCTTGTCGCGCAGCGTCGGATCCGACTGGTACGGCAGCCGCATCGAGATGCCGTTCGTGCGGGCGAGCGCGCCGTCGAGTTCCGGCGCGGTCGACGCGCCCGTCAGCACGTTGATGCGGAAGTCTTCGCCGCGTGCGTGCGAGGCCTCGATGTGCGCGGCGAGCGCGGCCGGCACGGCTTTCGGGTAGCCCGAACCGGTGAAGCCGCTCATGGCGACGGTCATGCCGGGACGGATCAGGGCGGCGGCTTCGTCGGCGGTGCGGACGAGCGAACGCAGGGCGGGGGCAAGAATGCGTGATGAGGACATGGCAGATTTCAAACGCGTTTTGGTCTGTCGTTGACGCCGCGGGGGGTGTCTCCTGAGCGGCGTGAAACCCTTGGGGCCGCGATCGGCGGCCGGCACCACAGGTACGGACCGAGTATCGCAGAGGCCGCATCCGCGAAATGTCCGCCGGATGCAAAAGACCCTTCCTGAATTTGCCGGATATCGAACGGCCGTTCTGTGACAGGCGGCGCGCCCGCGCAGGCGGCGGATTGTCGGCCGATGCGCGGGCCGCGCGCATGATCCGCGTCAAGGTTTGCGTCGATCGCAGTCGAAAAAACCGGCATCGGACGCGGCTTGCCGCCGGCCGCCCGACGCCCCCCGACATGCATGGACGGCGCGCCTTGCACAAGCGGACCACGACGCCCACACTGGATCGTGGCGCGCCGTCCGGCGCGGGCCGGGCGGAACGGGCCACGCGCATCCAGATGGTGCAAATCCGCTGCTTTCGCACCGGAAATGGCCGTGCGGCCCTTCTGCAACGCGCAGTAACACCGGATAATGTCAGGAGATTGAACGGAAAAAAGCAGCGACTTACAAATCCGTATATATTTCGCCGATGGACCAAAGAAAAACCGCCACACGCCCCGAGCCACCGCTACCCCGCACATGGGACGCGCGGCTCGCGCGCTCGCTTGTCCGGCCGCTCGTCGATACGCCGGTTACCCCGAATCACCTCACTACCGTTCGCCTGCTGATCGGCCTCGCCGGCGCCTGGTGCCTGGCGCAGGGCGGCTTTGCATGGAGCAATGCCGGCGCGTTCCTGATCGTGCTGTCCAACTTCGTCGACCATACCGACGGCGAACTCGCGCGCATCAGCGGCAAGACCAGCAAGATCGGGCATTTCTACGACCTCGCGGCGGACGCGCTCGTCACGATCGCGCTGTTCGTCAGCATGGGCATGGGCATCGTCGCCGAAGGCGGCCAGATGGCCGCGCCGCCGGTGCTGCTCGGCGCAGCCGCCGGCGCGGCGGTCGCGCTGATCTTCTATCTGCGCATGCGCATCGAATCGTTCGCCGGCAAGTCCGGCACGAAGCAGGCGTTCGTCGGCGGTTTCGAGACCGAAGACGTCCTCTACCTGTTGCCGCTCGTGACGCTCGCGAACAGCGTCGAGCCGTTTCTCCTCGCGGCGTCGATCGGCGCGCCGCTGTTCGCCGCATGGGTCGTGATCGACTGGTGGCGCATCGTCCGGCGCGGCACCCTGCCGCCGAACCCAACCGAAATCCAGGCAAGCAAATGACTTCAAGCACGCGCGACGAATCCGTGCTGACCCCGGCACGCCCCGCGCCCGTGCGCGCGGCGGCCGATCCCGACCGCACCGTGGCCGACTCCGTCGGCCGGCTCGACGTCGGCCGCCTGCGCGACGACTACACGCGCCAGGGGTCGTTCCTGTACCTCGACGCATTCCTGCCGCCCGAAGCGCACGCGAAGCTCGCGGATGCCGCGCGCACGCTGCAGGCCGCCCTCAACCGCAATTACCTGCCCGGCCACAAGCAGGGCGGCAGCGTGAGCCGCCACACGATCGACGCAAAGGCGCCGTACATCGCCGAGCTGTACCGCTCGAAGGCGCTGATCGGCCTCCTCGAGAAGCTGACCGGCGACACGCTGCTGCTGTCGCCGGACGACGATCCGCACGCATACGCGCTGTATTACTACACGAAGCCGGGCGACCACATCGGCTGGCACTACGACACGTCGTACTACGACGGCCGCCGCTACACGCTGCTGATCGGCGTGATCGACGATTCGTCGTGCCGCCTCGATTACGAACTGCATACGCGCAACCCGGACGTCGCCGACGAGCCGGGCTCGGTGCAGATCGCCGACGGCGGCATCGTGCTGTTCGACGGCGACAAGCTGCGCCACCGCATCACGCCGCTCGGCCAGAACGAGATGCGCGTGTCGCTCACGTTCGAATACGTCACCGACCCCGGCATGCGGCCGTGGAAGCGTTTCATCTCGAACATGAAGGACGCGATCGCGTATTTCGGCTTCCGCCAGGTGTTCAAGCAACTGGCGTCGCGACGCGCGACGGGCTCATGACACGCGCCGGCATGATCCTGCTGTCCCTCGGGACGGCCCTGTTCGTGGCCCTGCTCGCGTGGCAGGGCGTCGGCGCGGTCGCGTCGACGTTCCTCGCGGCCGGCTGGGGGCTCGCGCTCGTCGCGGCGTTCCACGTCGTGCCGCTCGCGATCGACGCAGTGGCGATTTCCGTGATGTTCCGCCGCGGCCAGCCTGGCGCCGCGCTCGGCGACGCGCTGCGCGCGCGCTGGGTCGGCGAATCGGTGAACAGCCTGCTGCCCGCCGGGCAGATCGGCGGGCCGGTGCTGATGGTGCGCCATCTGGCGCAGCGCGGCACCCGGATGGCGGACGCCGCGGCGGCCATCACCGTCAGCACGACGATGCAGGCGCTCGCCCAGATGGCGTTCGCGCTGATCGGCATCGCCGCGTTCAGCGCCTACGCGACGCACGAGTCGGTCGCCCACCTGCGCACGCCCGCGCTGATCGCCACGGGCGTGCTCGGCGCCCTCGCCGCGCTGTTCTACGCGGCGCAGCGGCGCGGGCTGTTCGGCCGCGGCCTGCGCCTCGCGTCGAAGCTGCTCGGCCCGCGCGACTGGTCGTCGCTCGCCACCCGCGCGGACGCGATCGACGCGGCAGTCGGCGCGTTGTACCGCGACCGCCGCAAGGTGGCGTCGACCTTCGCGCTGAGCCTCCTCGGCTGGATCGTCGGCACCGCCGAAGTGTGGCTCGCGCTCCATTTCCTCGGGCATCCGGTAAGCTGGCTCGACGCGCTGCTGCTCGAAAGCGTCGGCCAGGCGATCCGCGGTGCCGCCTTCGCGATCCCCGGATCGCTCGGCGCGCAGGAAGGCGGCTACCTGCTGCTCGCGCCGCTCGTCGGCCTGCCGCCCGATGCCGCGCTCGCGCTGTCGCTCGCGAAGCGTGCGCGCGAGCTCGCGCTCGGCCTGCCCGGCCTGCTCTATCTGCATTTCAGTGAACGAAACTGGCAGCGGCGCCGTGCGCCGCAGCCCCTCGCCGACTGATCGGACACCCGTCGATCCGTCGTTTTTTTGGTTGGAGAACACATGCGAGCCATCATTCTTGCGGCAGGCCTCGGCTTGCGCCTGCAGCAACCGCCCGAAGCGCAATACCCGAAGTGTCTGCTGCGCTTCGACGACACCTCGTTGCTCGAGCGCCATCTGCGCGTGCTCGACGCGGCGGGCGTCGACGAGATCGTGCTCGGGCTCGGCTTTCAGCACGAGAAGGTCGAGCAGGAACTGAAGCGCCTCGGCCGCCAGGCCGAGATCGTGATCAACGACCGCTACGACCTCGGCAGCGTGCTGACCGTGCATACCGTCGCCGATGCGATGACGCGCGGCGGCGACGTGTTGCTGATGGACGCGGACGTGCTGTACGACGAGAACATCCTGCACGCGCTGGTGGCCGATTCCGACAAGGCGGTCGACCGCCTGCTGATCGACCGCGACTTCGAGGCCGGCGACGAGCCCGTCAAGCTGTGCCTGAAGAACGGCGTGCCGGTCGAACTGCGCAAGCAGCTCGCGGTCGACCTCGAATACGACACGATCGGCGAATCGGTCGGCTTCTTCCGCTTCACCGAAGGCACCGCACGCCGCCTCGCGACGATCGTCGCGGGCTACATCGACAGCGGCCGCGCGAACATGCCGCACGAGGAAGCCGTGCGCGACCTGCTGCTCGAAGGCGGTCATTCGTTCGACGTCGCCGACGTCACCGGCTCGCCGTGGATCGAGATCGACTTCCCGAACGACGTCGCCCGCGCCACGCAAGAAATCCTCCCCCTGATTCAACGCACTACCGCAGGAGCCGCACGATGAACGCACGCGAACCCAATTTCACCGAATCGCGCAGCGCACGCCTGCGCCGCATGCTCGTCAGCAGCGACCTCGAATTCCTGATGGAAGCGCACAACGGCCTGTCCGCGCGGATCGTCCGCGAAGCGGGCTTCAAAGGCATCTGGGCGTCCGGCCTCGCGATCTCCGCGCAGTTCGGCGTGCGCGACAACAACGAGGCGAGCTGGACCCAGGTCGTCGACGTGCTCGAGTTCATGGCCGACGCGAGCGACCTGCCGATCCTGCTCGACGGCGACACCGGCTACGGCAACTTCAACAACGTGCGCCGCCTCGTGAAGAAGCTCGAGCAGCGCGGCATCGCCGGCGTCTGTATCGAGGACAAGCAGTTCCCGAAAACGAACAGCTTCATCGACGGCGAACGCCAGCCGCTCGCCGAGATCGACGAGTTCTGCGGCAAGATCAAGGCCGGCAAGGATTCGCAGAGCGACCCCGACTTCTCCATCGTCGCGCGCGTCGAGGCGCTGATCGCGGGCTGGGGGATGGACGAGGCGCTGCGCCGCGCGAACGCGTACGCAGAAGCCGGCGCGGACGCGATCCTGATCCACAGCAAGCTGTCGCGCCCGGACGAGATCCTGCAGTTCGCGCGCGAATGGAGCGGCAAGGCGCCGCTCGTGATCGTGCCGACCAAGTACTACAGCACGCCGACCGACGTGTTCCGCCAGGCCGGCATCAGCACCGTGATCTGGGCGAACCACCTGATCCGCGCGTCCGCGTCGGCGATGCAGGCCGTCGCGCGCGAGATCCACGAAAACGAGACGCTGATCAACGTCGAGGACCGCGTCGCGTCGGTCAACGAAATCTTCCGCCTGCAGGACGCCGACGAATACTCGGCGGCCGAGCGCATCTACCTGTCGTCGTCGTCGCGCGCGTCGAACGCCGCGATCGTGCTCGCCGCGAGCCGCGGCAAGGGGCTGGAAGCCGTCACCGAGGACAAGCCCAAGGTGATGCTGCCGGTCGCCGGCAAGCCGCTGCTGCGCTGGCTCGTCGACGGCTTCAAGAAACACGGCGTGAACGACATCACCGTGGTGGGCGGCTATCGCGCCGACGCGATCGACACGTCGGGCATCAAGCTCGTCGTCAACGAGCGCCATGCGCAGACGGGCGAGCTCGCGTCGCTCGCGTGCGCGGCCGAGCGCCTGACGGGCGACACCGTGATCTCGTACGGCGACCTGCTGTTCCGCAGCTACATCCTGCGCGACCTCGCGGAGAGCGAGGCCGAGTTCAGCGTCGTCGTCGATTCGTCGCTGACGCAGCCGTCGAACCAGAGCGTGCGCGATTTCGCGCTCTGCTCGGCGACCGACGACCGCGGCCTGTTCGGCCAGAAGACCTACCTGCAACGCGTGTCGAGCGACGTCGCCGCAGGCACGCCGCACGGCCGCTGGATCGGCCTGCTGAACGTGCGCGGCGCGGGTGTCGCGCGCCTGAAGGCGATGCTCGCGACGCTGCAGGCACGCGCCGATTTCGACACGCTCGACATCCCGTCCCTGCTCAACGAACTGATCGCCGCCGGCGAGAAGATCGAGGTGCAGTACGTGCACGGCCACTGGCGCGGCGTCAACGATCTGGAAGACTTCCGCCGCGCGGGCGACTTCGCGCACGGCCAGACGCCGCTGTCCGAACCGGGCGCCGGCAACGGGGGCGCGCAATGATCGAAGCGGCCCAGTTCGTCGAGGCCGCGCGCGAGCGCGGTTTCGACTGGTACGCGGGCGTGCCCTGCTCGTACCTGACGCCGTTCATCAACTACGTGCTGCAGGACCCGACGCTGCATTACCTGTCGGCCGCGAACGAAGGCGACGCGGTCGCGCTGATCGCCGGTGCGACGCTCGGCGGCAAGCGCGGCATCGCGATGATGCAGAACTCGGGGCTCGGCAACGCGGTGAGCCCGCTCACGTCGCTCACCTGGACGTTCTGCCTGCCGCAGCTGCTGATCGTCACGTGGCGCGGCCAGCCGGGCGTGGCCGACGAGCCGCAGCACGCGCTGATGGGGCCGATCACGCCCGCGATGCTCGACACGATGGAGATCCCCTGGGAGACCTTCCCGACCGATCCCGACCAGGTCGGCGCGGCACTCGACCGCGCGATCGCGCACATGGATTCGACCGGCCGCCCGTACGCGCTCGTGATGCAGAAAGGCAGCGTCGCGCCGTATGAGCTGAAAGCGAACCCGGCGGCGACGCCGCGCGCGCAGGTCGCCGCGCAATCGTCGTCGCGGGCCGCATCGGCCGAAGCGTGGCCGACCCGCCACGACGCGCTGCAGCGCGTGATCGCGCACACGCCGGTCGATTCGACCGTCGTACTCGCATCCACGGGCTTCTGCGGCCGCGAACTGTACGCGCTCGACGATCGCCCGAACCAGCTGTACATGGTCGGCTCGATGGGCTGCGTGACGCCGCTCGCGCTCGGCCTCGCGCTCGCGCGGCCCGACCTGCGCGTGGTCGCGGTCGACGGCGACGGCGCCGCGCTGATGCGCATGGGCGCGTTCGCGACGCTCGGCACCTACGGCCCCGCGAACCTCACGCACGTGCTGCTCGACAACGGCGCGCACGAATCGACGGGCGGCCAGGCGACCGTGTCGCAGCACGTGTCGTTCGCCGGCGTCGCGGCCTCGTGCGGCTATGCGTCGGCGGTCGAAGGCGATTCGCTCGACGTGCTCGACGCGGCGCTGGCCGCGCGCGCGGACGGCGCGCAGTTCGTGCGCATCGCGATCCGCACCGGCGTACCCGACGGGCTGCCCCGCCCGACCGTCACGCCGGTCGAAGTCAAGACTCGCCTGATGCGGCACATCGGTGCCGCGCAGGCCGAAGCCCACGCTGAAGGAGCCCATTGATGCTGCTGCTGAACCCCGGCCCGGTCACGCTCACCGAACGCGTGCGCCGCAGCCTGCTGCAACCCGACCTGTGCCATCGCGAAAGCGAGTTCTTCGACCTGCAGGACGAAGCGCGCGCGCGGCTCGTCGCCGCGTACGAACTCGATCCGGCCGAATGGACGGCCGTGCTGATGACGGGCTCGGGCACCGCCGCCGTCGAAAGCATGATCGCGGCGCTCGTGCCGCAGGGCGGCAAGCTGCTCGTGATCGAGAACGGCGTCTATGGCGAGCGGATCGCGCAGATCGCGACGCAGTACGCGATTCCGCACGAAGTGCTCAAGCACGAGTGGATGCAGGCGCCCGATCTCGCGCAGATCGCCGCGCGGCTCGACGCGGGTGGCTTCTCGCATGTCGCGGTGATCCATCACGAAACGACGACCGGCCGCCTGAACGATCTCGGCGCGATCGCGGAAGTTTGCCGCGCGCGCGGCGTGAAGCTGCTCGTCGACGGCGTCAGCAGCTTCGGCGCGGAAGCGATCGATTTCGCGGGCGGCGACATCGACGCGGTCGCGGCGACCGCGAACAAGTGCCTGCACGGCGTGCCGGGCGCGGCGTTCGTGATCGTGCGCCGCAGCGCGCTCGCGCAGGCCGCGAGCCGTACGTACTACCTCGACCTCGGCCGCCTCGCGAAGCTGCAGGACCACCGCAATACGCCGTTCACGCCGTCCGTGCACGCGTACTACGCGCTCGTCGAGGCGCTGCGCGAATTCGACGAAGCCGGCGGCTGGCGCGCGCGCCACGCGCACTACAAGGCGCTCGCCGACCAGGCGCAGGCCGGCCTTGCCGCGCGCGGAATGCCGCTCGTGCTGCCGGAAGGCGCGTCGTCGGTCGTGCTGCGCGCGTACCGGCTGCCGCAGGGCGTCACGTACGAACAGCTGCACGACGGGCTGAAGGCGCGCGGCTTCGTGATCTACGCGGGGCAAGGCGGGCTGTCGAAGGAACTGTTCCGCATCTCGACGATGGGCGCGATCGAAGCGGCCGACGTCGAGCGGCTGCTGGACGGGTTCACGGCGCTTGTGCGTTAAACATCCCGTCGTCGACAAAAGGCCCGCAAGGGCCTTTTTTTACGTCGAGCGCCGGCGCGCCGCCCCGCCTACTCCGCCACTTTCGGCCCGATGCCGTCGGCCGGCGAGCGCCGCGCGGACCATTCCGAATAGCGATCCTTCAGCCGCAGGAACGGCTTTTCGACGAGGAAGTAGCTGGCGGTCGCCGCCGCGAACGCTTCGAGGATGCCGAGCGGAAAACCATGCGCGATCGGCAGGTTCGGATTCGCAAACGGCTGTTGCCACAGATACAGGCTGAATGAAATCGTGCCGACGAATACCATCGGTTTCGTTCGCAATAATCGCGTGCACCAGAAATCGTCGCGGAAATTGAGCACGATAATCACGATCGCAATCAGCGCCGCTTCGATCGTCACGCCATAGGTGATGTTCCAGACGCCGCGCAATGTCGATTCGGCCAGCGGCATCGCGAACAGCAACACGCAGACGATCGCCGTGACGATGCGGGACTCGCCGCGCCACGACCGGATCCACGCATCGAGCCGGTGCTGGTTGAGCGCGGCATAGCAGCCGATCAGGATCGGATCGATGCCGGTGTGGAGCATCATCCGCAACTGCACGCGCAGGTCCGGCGCGGCAAAGTAGGTGGCCGCGCGGACCAGCGGCACGACCAGGATCAATGCCGCGAGCCAGCGCGTGTCGTTGCGCCGCACCGCGAACAGGAGCAGCAGCGGCCAGAACCAGTAGAACTGCTCCTCGAGCGCCAGCGACCAGAAATGGCCGAGATACCACGCGCCGTCGGGATGCAGCGCGCTGTCGGCGCCCAGGCCGAGCCCCGCCGAGTAGTTCCACAGATGCAGCGCGGCAAACGCCCACTGGCGCTGGCTGACGTCGATCCACCCCGCCGCCGCGAGCAGCGCGACGACGCCCAGGTACGCGTAGCAGGCCGGCCAGATCCGCAGCACGCGCCGCACGTAGAACGGCCCCAGCGCGATGCTGCCCGTGCGCTTCAGCTCGCCCGTCAGTACGTTGGTGATCAGGAAGCCGCTGAGGACGAAGAAGATCAGCACGCCGAGCCGGCCGTCGGCGAACAGCCGCAAAGGCGCGAGCCAGCCCGAGTAGCCGCCGGGGAGCACGTGCTCCGCATGACCGACGACGACCATCGCCACCGCGACGGCGCGCAACCCGGTAAGCTGCTGGACGCGATGTGTCATGGACTGGTTTCCGTCGCAATGGCGAATAGCCGGTTTATTGATTGGTGTTTCTGAATGGCTGCCGAAATTCCGCCGCTAGTTTCCTGCAAAAATATCGAAATAAAATTGCTTAAAAAATACCGGCGGAATTAGCCATTGCCGAGGATGCCGTGCGGCGGCAGAACGCCGAAGGCGCGGATTCTGCATAATGGCGGGATACCTCCGGTGCTGGCCGGCCGGAACCCCATCGACCCTCATTCCAGGGAGTCTCCGTGTACCCCCCCATCGAACCCTACGCCCACGGCACCCTCGACACCGGCGACGGCCACCAGGTCTACTGGGAGCTGTGCGGCAACCCCGACGGCAAGCCGGCCGTGTTCCTGCACGGCGGCCCGGGCGGCGGCTGCAACGCCGACCATCGCCGGCTGTTCGACCCGTCGCGCTACAACATCCTGCTGTTCGACCAACGCGGCTGCGGACGCTCGACGCCGCACGCGAGCCTCGAGCACAACACGACCTGGGATCTGGTCGCCGACATCGAGCGCCTGCGCGAGATGGTCGGCGTCGAGCAATGGCTGGTGTTCGGCGGCTCGTGGGGCAGCACGCTCGCGCTCGCGTATGCGGAAACCCACCCGGCGCGCGTGAGCGAGCTGATCGTGCGCGGCATCTTCGCGATGCGCCGCGCGGAAGTGCTGTGGTACTACCAGGAAGGCGCGTCGTGGCTGTTTCCGGATCTGTGGGATGAATTCCTCGCGCCGATCCCGGCCGACGAGCGCGATGACCTGGTCGCCGCGTACCGTCGCCGCCTGACCGGCGACGATGAAGCCGCGAAGCTCGAAGCCGCGGTCGCGTGGAGCAAATGGGAAGGCCGCACGATCAGGCTGCTGCCCGATCCCGAGCTCGCCGAGCACTTCGCGGACGGGCACTTCGCGCTCGCGTTCGCGCGCATCGAAAACCACTACTTCGTGAATCACGGGTTCGTCGAAGAAGGCCAGCTGCTGCGCGACGCGCATCGCCTCACTGGCATTCCGGGCGTGATCGTGCAGGGGCGTTATGACGTCGCAACACCCGCGCGCACCGCGTGGGAGCTGTCGAAGGCGTGGCCCGATGCGTCGCTCGAGATCGTCGCCGATGCCGGCCATGCATTCAATGAGCCGGGCATCCTGAAGGCGTTGATCGCCGCGACGGACCGGTTTGCGGGGTAGCGGGATTTGAATCGCGCGGGCGCCGGTGGATCGGCGCGCCGCGCGTCACCTGCGTTCGGCTGACGGCGCGCGACTAACGCGGGCTGATCGCGAACAGCAAGCCGGCCGTGTCGCTCAGGATGACGGCGTAATTCTGCTTCCCGACCGGACGCGCGATCGCTTTGGCATCCTTGCGATGCTCCATGGCCAGCTGGGTCATGCTCACGACCGTTCCGGCGATTTCCTGCGAAGTGGCGCTCGGATTGACCGCTTGCGCGATCGCGACGAGTGCGGCGACGGACTTCAGCATCTTCCCGGGGTCGTCATTGCCGACACGGACCATGAGTTCGCGAAGCGATCCGTCGTCCTTGTTGATCGTGCCGGCCAGTTCGACGTTGCGACCGACCACCTGCTGGAAGCCATCGTAGACGGCATCGTGAACGATGTCGATTTCAGCGAGCGTGTAATTGCCGTCCAGGCTGGAAACCAGGCGATTGTACGCAACGCGAAACGCTTGCGGCGTCATCTCGAGAGTCACGCGTTGCGTGGCATCGGTGGGCGAACTCGACACCGCCGACGCAGCGGCGGCAAGCGCAGCGACTTCGCTCGAGGCGGCGGCGGAGGCGGCCTTGGCCCGGTCTTCCTTTCCCGGGAAAATGCTGACAGCCAGGACTAACGTAAACACCGCCCCCGCCACGCCACCGAAGAACAGAAGCGCGCGCCTCGGCGCGACGCCCGTCTTCTTGTTCTTGAAGAGCGATGGCCAGATCAAGCCGACGACCGCAAAAATCAAGAACAGCGGGCTAACCAGGGCGATAGCCACCGAGATATTAGCCAACATTTTCTGGCCCTATTTGGTTTAATAGAGCCGAATGATACCAATCCACGGAGCGCCACGCATGGCGGCCGTCGGCGAGGCAACCCTGCTTCACAGGTCGACGTCGGCCTCCAGCGGCTCGACCGTCACCCCCACCTTCAGCTCCTGATCCGCGCCGCCGCCGCGGATCACGCCGCGCAGCGGCGTCACGTCCGCGTAGTCGCGCCCGATCGACAGCATCACGTAGTCGTCGCCCGGCGCGCGATCGTTGGTCGGATCGAGCTGCAGCCAGCCGCCGTCCTCCGGCCATGCCGGGTCGTACACCTCGACCCACGCGTGCGACGCGTCCGCGCCGATCAGCCTGGGCTGCCCGGGCGGCGGCTGCGTCAGCAGATAGCCGCTCACGTAGCGCGCCGCGAGCCCGAGCGAGCGCAGCGCGCCGATCATCACGTGCGCGAAATCCTGGCACACGCCCTGGCGCAGCGCGAGCGCATCGAGCGCGGTCGTCGTCACGTCGGTGCTGTTCGGCGCGTACGTGAATTCCGCGTGGATGCGCCGCATCAGTTCCCATGCGGCCTGCACGAGCGGCCGGCCCGGCGTGAAGCTGGCCGCCGCGTACGCGGCCAGTTGCGGATCGCACGCGACGTGCGGCGACGCGAACACGAACTCGCTCGCCGCGTCGTACGGCTGCCCCGCGCGAAAGCAGAAACGCTCGCGCACCGCTTCCCACGCGCTCGCGTGCGCAGGCTCCGGCTGCGCGATCGCGGGCGGCGGCGCGCCGCGCGCGCCGGCCGACCAGACCGGCGGCGTCACCCGCACCACGCTGCGGCTGCGCACGAACAGCGCATCGTGCGGCTGGTTCAGCGCGAACGACGCGCGCGCGTTGCCGAACGCGTCGATCTCGGTGCAGACGCCCTGCGGCGCCGGGTCGATCTCGAGCGCGAACGACAGCCGTTGCTGGCGCGGCGTCGCGAGCGGCGTCAGGCGCGCCTGGTGCTGCGCGGATTCGACCCGCGCCGCGTAGCGGTATTCGGTGTCGTGCGTGACGCGCAGCAGCCGGCCGCCGGACGGCGCGGCAGCAGCAGCGGCGGCGGGCGGCGCGTTCGCCGCGGGCTTCGTCGTCACCATAGCGTCCTGCCCGCCTCGCGCACGTGGCTGAAATAGCGTTCGCCGATGCGGTTCGACAGCGCCCACACGGCCTTCGCGGTCGCGTCCAGGCTGTCGAGCAGCAGCGGGTGGCGGCCGCCCTCGCCGGTTTCGCACAATGCGTGCAGCGACCAGCCGGGCACGTCCGGAATCGCATCGGCCAGTTCGGACAGCGCATAGCCCTCGCTTCGCTCGACCTTCGTCAACCGGCCGCGCAGCGCCTGCACGACCCACCCGAGCGAGCGCGGATTGTCGGTGTCGAGCACGACGAGCGACAGCAGCGGCGCGACGTCGAAGCCGCGCTGGTAGCGCGAGCGGAACGTGATCGCGCTGTCGAACAGCTCGAGCACCAGCTCGAAGCCGTCCTGCTTGTACACCGCGCCCTCCTCGAACGCGAACCGCAGCACGCTGCACAGAAAATCCAGCCGGTCGATCTGCCGGCCGATCGACAGCAGCCGCCAGCCGTCGTCGCGCGTCATGTTGTCGGTCTGCGCGCCGGTGATCGCGCCGAGCAGCAGGCCGAGCCGATCGAGCAGTTGCAGCGCTTCGTTGCCGATCTGCTCTTCCGCTTCGGGGTTGCCGGCGCTGTCGGCGAACAGTTGCGTCGCATCGTCGATCAGCCGCCATTGCTCGCTCGACAGCCGCTCGCGGATCGCGGCCGCCGCGCCACGCATCCCGAACAGGCACGACGCGATGCCGGTCGCGCGATCCGCGCCGCGCGTCAGCGACGCGGCCAGCGCGTGCTGGAACGCGCGCGGCGCATCGACCGCGCCCGGCGTGTCCGGCGCGATCAGGCCTGTGTCGCGGCACAACGTGTCGATCAGCTCCAGGTGCGCGGGGCTGTCCGCGTCGTCCTCGCCGCGCAGCCGTTCGAGCGCCGCGCGCGCCAGCCGCATCAGGTTGGTCGCGCGCTCGGTGTAGCGGCCGAGCCAGAACAGATTCTCGGCCGCACGGCTCGCGATCGCGCGCGGCGCGGCCAGGTCGTCCGGGCCGAGATGCGTCTGCAGCAGCGTCGTCGAATCGACGATGCCTTCCGTCATCACCCACGTATCGACCGTGCTGCCGCCGCGCGGCATCGGCGCGTTGAACAGCGTGTCGCGCGTGCCGACCCGCGACAGCCCGCCGGGCAGCACACGCCAGCGCCCTGCGCCGTCCGCGAGCGCGAACACGCGCAGCAGCAGCGGCTTCGGCACGATCCGCGCGCCGCCGTGCCCGTGGCGATAGCCTTCGCCATTCCCATTCCCATTCCCGTTGCCGTTGCCGTTGCCGTTGCCGTTCGGCTCCGCGCGGCCCGGCCAGGTCGGCGCCTGCGACAGCGGCAGGTCGGCCTGCACCGTGTAGTGCTCGGGGTGCGCAAGAATCCGCGCGCGCCATTCGGCGAGCTGCGCGTGCGTGAGCCGCGCGCCGATCACCGGCGCGAAGCCGCCGCCCGCCTGCACGTCCGGCGGGAACGCCGGCTTGACGATGCAGCGCGCGAGCTGCGGCAGCGCGTCGTCGCAGGCGGCGGGCTCGCCGCACCACCACGAATGCACGGCCGGCAGCGTCAGCGTTTCGCCGAGCAGGCTTTCCGCGAGGCGCGGCAGGAAACCGAGCACGCCAGGCGATTCGAGGAAGCCCGAGCCCGGCGCGTTCGCGAGCAGCACGTTGCCCGCGCGCACGGCCTGCAGCAGCCCCGGCACGCCGAGCAGCGAATCGGGGCGCAGCTCCAGCGGATCGAGCCACGCATCGTCGACGCGCCGCAGGATGCCGTGCACCGGTTCGAGCCCGCGCAGCGTCTTCAGGAACACGCGGTTGTCGCGCGAGGTCAGGTCGCCGCCCTCGACGAGCGTCAGGCCGAGGTAGCGCGCGAGATACGCGTGCTCGAAATAGGTCGCGCTGTGCGGCCCCGGCGTCAGCAGCACGATCCGCGAATTCTTCCGCGCCGGGCTCAGCGCCTGCATGCTCTGCAGCAGCGCGCGGTAGCTCGCCGCGAGCCGCTGCACGCGCAGCCCGCGGAACGCGCGCGGCATCAGGCGCGACACGATCAGCCGGTTCTCCAGCAGATAGCCGAGCCCCGACGGGCCCTGCGTGTGATGCGCGATCATCCGCCACTGGCCGTCCGGCCCGCGCGCGAGATCGAACGCGACGACGTGCAGCCAGGTGTTGCCCGGCACCTGCGCGCCGCGCATCGCGCGCAGGTAGCCCGGATGCCCGGTGACGAGCGCGGGCGGCAGCAGCCCGCGCTGCAGGATCGTCTGCGGCCCGTACAGGTCCGCCATCATCGCGTTCAGCAGCCGCGTGCGCTGCAGCACGCCGCGCTCGATCGCCACCCAGTCCTCCGGCGTGACGATCAGCGGCAACAGGTCGAGCGACCACGGGCCGGTCGCGCCGTCGCCGGCGCGCTGCTCGTGCAATTGGTAGAACAGGCCGTTCTCGCGCATGCGCCGCTGCAGCGCGTCCGCGCGGCGGTCGAGATCGGCCACGCCGTCGTTGCCGATCGACGTGAAGAAAGCGCGCCATGCGGGGGCGAGCGCGGGCGCCTGCAGCCCGGCCGCGCTGCCGCGCAGCTCGTCGTAGCGGCCGGCGGCCGCCGGCGCGGCGAGCGCGGCGGCCAGCTCGGCGGCATCCGGCTGCGATCCGGTATCGAAGAGCGTGTGCATCGCGTCGGCGGCGAGATCGTCGGGGTAAATGGGCGGCACGGCGTCGGTCC
This sequence comes from Burkholderia sp. SRS-46, assembly GCF_004343775.1. GTDB lineage: Bacteria > Pseudomonadota > Gammaproteobacteria > Burkholderiales > Burkholderiaceae > Burkholderia. The sequence goes on from NZ_PTXL01000002.1 coordinate 365,698, forward strand.
GTCATGAATCAGGCGGCGGCCGCGCACGCGCGCCGCGCCAGCGGCGCGCGGTGGCGCGCGGCCGCAATCTGCCGGCATCCTAGCATTCCCGCCGGCGCGCGTGCCCGCTCCTGCCGTGCGCGCATCGTCATCGCGCCCTCCTTCACGCGGCGCTCACGGCCGCCGCAGGTCCAGCGTGAACGGAAACTCGCGGCTCGGCGCAGCCGCCGCGACCGCCATCCGGCCCGGCGTGTGCCCCATCGCGACGAAGCGCGCGAGCCGCCGGCTCTCGCCCTCGTACGCGTTGACCGGGAATGTCGCGTAGTTGCGCCCGCCCGGATGCGCGACGTGATACCGGCAGCCGCCGAGCGAACGCTGCAGCCACGTATCGACGATGTCGAAGGTCAGCGGCGCGTGCACGCCGATCGTCGGATGCAGCGCGGACGGCGGCGCCCACGCCTTGTAGCGCACGCCCGCGACGTATTCGCCGGCGGTGCCGGTCGGCTGCAGCGGCAGCGCGCGGCCGTTGACGGTCACCACGTAGCGGTTGTCGTTCAGCCCCGTGACGCGCACTTCGAGCCGCTCGAGCGACGAATCGACGTAGCGCACCGTGCCGCCGGTCGCGCCCTCCTCGCCCATCACGTGCCACGGCTCCAGCGCGCCGCGCAGCGTCAGCTGCATCCCGTTCACCGCGATCTGCCCGAACTGCGGGAAGCGAAACTCGAAGTGCGGCGCGAACCACGCGGGATCGAAATCGAAGCCCGCGTCGCGCAGCTCGGTCAGTACGTCGTCGAAATCCATCTTCAGGAACGCGGGCAGCATGAAGCGGTCGTGCAGCGCGGTGCCCCAGCGCGTGAGCGGCGTCGTGTACGGCGCGGCCCAGAAACGCGCGATCAACGCGCGCAGCAGCAGTTGCTGCACGATGCTCATCCGCGCATGCGGCGGCATCTCGAACGCGCGCAACTCGAGCAGGCCGAGCCGGCCGGTCGGCGCATCGGGCGAATACAGCTTGTCGATGCAGAACTCGCTGCGGTGCGTGTTGCCCGTCACGTCGATCAGCAGGTTGCGCAGCACGCGGTCGACCAGCCACGGCGGCATGTCCTGGCCGTGGAGCAGCGTGTTGCGCTGGATCTCCGCGAACGCGATGTCGAGTTCGTAGACCTGGTCGTTGCGCGCCTCGTCGACGCGCGGCGCCTGGCTCGTCGGCCCGATGAACAGCCCCGAGAACAGGTACGACAGCGACGGGTGGTTGTGCCAGTACGCGATCAGGCTCGCGAGCAGGTCGGGGCGCCGCAGGAACGGGCTGTCGGCCGGCGTCGCGCCGCCGAGCACGAAGTGGTTGCCGCCGCCCGTGCCGACGTGGCGGCCGTCGACCATGAACTTCTCGCTGCTCAGGCGCGACTGCCACGCGGCGTCGTAGAGGAATTCGGTATGGCTGACGAGTTCGTCGAAACCGTGCGCCGGATGGATGTTGACCTCGATCACGCCGGGGTCCGGCGTCACCTGCAGCAGCTTCAGGCGTGCGTCGCGCGGCGGCGCATAGCCTTCGAGCACGAGCTTCATGCCGAGCGCACTGGCCGTGAGTTCGATCGCGTTCAGCAGGTCGAGATAGTCGTCGAGCTCGGCGAGCGGCGGCATGAACAGGTACAGGATGCCGTTGCGGACTTCGACGCACAGCGCGGTGCGCGTGATCCACGCGGCCGATTCGAAGCGTTCCGGCTGACGCCGCGCGTCGCGCGCGGTACGGCCCTCGCCCGCCGCGCCCGCTTCGCTCCACTGCATCACGGTGCGCGCCGGCGCCTCGCGGTGCGCACCGGCCAGATAGCGCGGCGCATCGCCCGGCACGACGTAGCGCGCGCGGAACGCGTCGGCATCGGGCAGCGGCTCGCGCGGCGCGAACGGATCGCGCTCGATCAGGTACGGATAGTCGGCGCGGCCGACCCACGGCAGCGAATCGAGCGGCAGCCGGTAGCCCATCGGCGAATCGCCCGGCACGAGGTACATCCGCTCGTCGCGGAAGAACCATGGGCCGGTGGTCCAGCGCGGGCCGTCGAGACCCGGCCCGCCATCGGCGCGCTTGATCGGCAGCACGTAGCCGACCACGCTGTCGAGCTTCTGCTCGAATACCTTGCGCAGCCGCGCGCGCTCCAGCTCGTCGTCGAGCCGCGAATCGAACGGATCGACGTTGACCGGCAGCCGGCGCTCGCGCCACAGGTAGTACCAGACGTCCTCGTAGCCGGGCCGAATGAAATCATCGGTCAGGTTCAGTCGCGCGGCCAGCCCGTCGATGAAGCGCTTCGCGTCGTCGGTCGTGTACGCCGACGGCTCGCGCTCGTCCGCGAACAGCGACGGATCGCGCCAGGCCGGCTGCCCGTCCGCGCGCCAGAAGATCGACAGCGCCCAGCGCGGCAACTGCTCGCCCGGATACCACTTGCCCTGCCCGAAATGCAGGAAGCCGCCGTGGCCGTACTCGGCGCGCAGCCGCTGCACGAGCTCGGTCGCGTAGCCGCGCTTGGTCGGCCCAAGCGCGTCGGTGTTCCATTCCGCGCCGTCGCGGTCGTCGATCGACACGAAGGTCGGCTCGCCGCCCTGCGTGAGCCGCACGTCGCCGGCCGTCAGTTCGGCGTCGACCCGCGCGCCGAGCGCACGCACCGTGCGCCACTGCGCGTCGGTATACGGCTTCGTCACGCGCGGCGATTCGTACACGCGGGTGACCGTCATCTCGTGCTCGAACTCCACCTCGCACTCGTCGATCAGCCCCTCGACCGGCGCGGCGCTGGTCGGCTGCGGCGTGCATGCGAGCGGAATGTGCCCTTCGCCGGCGAGCAGGCCCGACGTCGGGTCGAGGCCGATCCAGCCCGCGCCCGGCAGGTAGACCTCGCACCACGCATGCAGGTCGGTGAAGTCGACCGCCGCGCCGCTCGGGCCGTCGAGCGACTTCACGTCCGGCGTGAGCTGGATCAGGTAGCCCGACACGAAGCGCGCGGCGATGCCCAGATGCCGGCACAGCTGCACCAGCAGCCAGCCGCTGTCGCGGCACGAGCCGCACGCCAGTTCGAGCGTCTGCGCGGGCGTCTGCACGCCCGGCTCCATGCGGACGAGGTAACGGATGTCGCGCTGCAGCTGCTGGTTCAGCGCGACGAGGAAGTTCACCGTGCCGGCCGGCGTGCGGTCGACGCCGTCGAGATACGCGCTGAACACGGGCGACGCGCTCGTCTGCGGATCGCAGGCGAGATATGGCGCGAGCTCGGTGCGCAGCGCGTCGTCGTACTGGAACGGGTACTGCCCGGCGCTCTCCTCGAGGAAGAAGTCGAACGGGTTGTAGACCGACATCTCGGCGACGAGGTCGACCGTGATCTCGAAGTGGCGCGTGCGCTCCGGAAACACGAGCCGCGCGAGGTAGTTCGAGAACGGATCCTGCTGCCAGTTGATGAAGTGCTGCGCGGGCCAGACGGTCATCGAATACGCGACGATCGGCGTGCGGCAATGCGGCGCCGGACGCAGCCGCACGATCTGCGGGCCGACGTTGATCAGCCGGTCGTAGCGGTAACGGGTGGTGTGATGCAGCGCGACGTGAATGGGCATGGCTGGGCCGCTCGGTTCAGGTTGGGTCGGGCCGGCGCGCCGCGCCGATTCGGGCGCGGCCGCACGGCGCGTGCGGGATCGTCGAACGCGCGCGTCAGACCAGTTCCGGCGTCTGCACGACGCTGATGTCGACGCCGAGCGGCCGCGCGCCGAACCCGGTCACCGGCTGCGCGTCGCGGGCATCGAGGCCCACCGCGATGCGCACGTAGCGCTCGTCCGGGCAGCGGTTCATGAACGGATCGAAGCCGACCCAGCCGAGCCCCTCGACATACGCCTCGGCCCACGCGTGGCCGGCCGGCGGCTGCATCGGCGCGGCCGCCTGCTGCTGCGCGCCCGGCGCGAGCTGCGGCATGCCCTGCGTCTGCGCCTGCGACGCGTGCGACGCGCCGAGCGCCTGCTGCATTCCGTCGCCGCTCTGCAGCGCGAGCGCCTCCTCCTCGTGCGCGCCGCCGCCGTGCTGCTTCGCGTCGGCGATGCGCTGCATCGCGCTGTCGGCCAGCACGTAGCCGGAGATATAGCGGGCCGGGAACTTCAGCACCCGCGCGGCCGCGATGAACGCATGCGCGTGATCGCGGCTCGTGCCCGCGCCGCTCTGCAGCGCGGTTTCCGCGTCGACGGGCGCGTCCGGCGCGTTCGGCGCATACGCGATGCGGCCGTGCACCTCGGTCATCAGCCAGTGCAGCGCGTCGAGGCTGCGCTGCTCGATCGGCAGCGCGTCGGCGAGCGCGCGCACCGTGTCGCCGGCCTTCGTCAGCGCGGTCTCGCGCTCGAAGATCCACGGCGGCGCATAGCCGTCGGTCTGGCCGAGGATGCCCGCGCGGTCCTGCGTCTCGACGACGCCCGCCGCGACGATCACGATCTCCTGCTTGGCGCCCCGGTCGTGCCGCACGAGGTCGATCCGGTTGCCGAGGCCGTCCGCGTACGACAGCGTCGGCTCCACGCCGTCGATCGTGACCTGCCACGCACGCACCGTCTGGCCGGGCCCCGACTGCGGGCGCAGCCGCAGGCGCTGCAGCACGTGGGTGACCTGATCGTCGAACTGATAACGCGAGATATGTCGGATGGCGAGTCGCATGGCAAGTCTCAGTCGAAGTTGTAGGCCTGGGCGATTTCGAGCCCGAGGCTGTTGTTGCGGCCGATGAAGTCGGTCAGGAATTCGTGCAGGCCGCTCTTGAAGATCCGCTCGACGCTGGTGTCGGACAACATTTGCAGGATCCTCGTGGCAGTATCGTGACACGGGTGCGTGACGCCGTAGTCCTTCGCGAGCAGGTTCAGGCTCGACACGACGCGGCCGTAGCAATAGCGCAGCGAGCGCGGCATGCGGCCGTTCAGGATCAGGTAGTCGGCGATGTTCATCGGCTTGTACTGCACGTCGTACACCCAGCGATACGAGCGGTGCGCGGCCACGCAGCGCAGGATCGTCTCCCACTGGTAGTTGTCGAGGATCGTGCCGACGTGCGTGACCGACGGCAGCAGCAGGTGGTATTTCACGTCGAGGATGCGCGCGGTGTTGTCCGCGCGCTCGACGAACGCGCCGATCTGCGCGAAATCGAAAATCTCGTTGCGCAGCATCGTGCTGTAGAAGCTGCCGAGGATCAGCGCGGTTTCGCGCTTGACCTGGTCGAGCACGGCCGGCAGGTCGCTCTCCGGCACCGGCTGCGCGAGCGCGCGCCGCAGCGACAGCCATGCGCCGTTTACGCTCTCCCACGCCTCCCGCGTGAGCGCCGTGCGCACCATCCGCGCGTTCGAGCGCGCGGCCTCGATGCACGACAGCACGCTCGACGGGTTGTCGCGGTCGCGCAGCAGGTAGTCGGTCACGGTGTCGGCCGCGTACGCGTCGTACTTTTCCCGGTAGCCGTCGTCCGCGCCCGAGCTGACGAGCACCGACGACCATTCGGCCGGCGCGTCGGCGGTGCGCGTCAGCGCCATCCGCAGCCCGGCATCGACGATGCGCGCGGTGTTCTCCGTGCGCTCGATATAGCGGTACATCCAGTAGAGACCGCTCGCAGTGCGTCCAAGAAGCATTGTTGTCCACTCCCGTCTGTGTTGCGTTCGCGCGCCGTCGGTGCGGGCGCGCGGTCGCCGTCCGCGGCTCAGTCGGCCAGCACCCAGGTGTCCTTGGTGCCGCCGCCCTGGCTCGAGTTGACGACGAGCGAACCCTCCTTCAGCGCGACGCGCGTGAGCCCGCCCGGCGTGATGCGGATCCGGTCCGACACCAGCACGAACGGCCGCAGGTCGACGTGCCGGGGCGCGAGGCCCGCATCGGTCAGGATCGGCGTCGTGGACAACGCCAGCGTGGGTTGCGCGATGTAGTTCGCGGGCCGCGCGCGCAGCTTCGCGGCGAACGCCTCGAGCTCCGCCTTCGACGCGCACGGCCCGACCAGCATCCCGTAGCCGCCCGAGCCGTGCACTTCCTTCACGACCAGCTCGTCGAGATGCTCGAGCACGTACTTGAGGCTGTCCGCGTCGCCGCAGCGCCAGGTCGGCACGTTCTCCAGCAGCGCCTTGCGGCCCGTGTAGAACTCGACGATCTCCGGCATGTACGAATAGATCGCCTTGTCGTCGGCGATGCCGGTGCCGGGCGCGTTCGCGATCGTGATGTTGCCGGCGCGGTAGACGTCCATGATCCCCGCGACGCCGAGCACCGAATCGGGCCGGAACGTCAGCGGGTCGAGGAACGCGTCGTCGACGCGGCGGTACAGCACGTCGATCGGCCGGAAGCCCTCGGTCGTGCGCATCGCGACGCGATCGTCGAGCACCTGCAGGTCGCTGCCCTCGACGAGGTGCACGCCCATCTGGTCGGCGAGGAACGAATGTTCGTAGTACGCGGAATTGTGGATGCCGGGCGTGAGCACGGCGATGGTCGGGTTGTCGGCATTGCCGCCCGGCGGGCACACCGCCGCGAGCGACTGGCGCAGCATCTGCGGATAGGTCTCGACCGGCCGCACCTTGACCTGCTGGAACAGCTCGGGAAAGAGCTGCATCATCGTCTCGCGGTTTTCCAGCATGTACGACACGCCGGACGGCGTGCGCGCGTTGTCCTCGAGCACGTAGAACTGGTTCTCGGCGGTGCGCACGATGTCGACGCCGATGATGTGCGTGTAGACGTTCCCGGGCGGCCGGAAGTCGATCATCTCCGGCAGGAACGCTTCGTTGTGCGCGATCAGGTGCTTCGGCACGATCCCGGCGCGCACGATTTCCTGGCGGTGGTAGATGTCGTCGAGGAACGCATTGAGCGCCATCACGCGCTGCTCGATGCCGAGCGACAGCCGGCTCCACTCCTGGCCGGAGAGGATGCGCGGCACGATGTCGAACGGGATCAGCCGCTCGGCGGCCTCCGCGTCGCCGTAAACGGCGAACGTGATGCCCGTCTTGCGGAACACGCCCTCCGCGTCGTGGGCTTTCTGGGCGAGGCTCGCGGGGTTCTGCGTGTCGAGCCACTGCTTCAGGCGCGCGTAAGGCGCCCTGACCATGTCGCCGGATTGCAGCATCTCATCGAATGGCTTCATCGATTTTTTCTCCATCGTTTTCCCGGCATTGCGCATGCCGGACCGGCGTAATGACTGCTGAGCAAGGAACGTGCCTTGCGCATCCCCCATTTCGCCGCGGCCCCGGCACGCGCTCACGGCATGCCGCACCACGGCGGTGCAACCCTGCGCACCACGCGGCGCGATTCGCGGCATCGGTGCGCGACCGCCACGCACCGATGTTGTGCCGCGCCTATCGAACATAGTTCTCCCGCGTGTCACCGATGTGCAATCTGCACTGCAGCATCGGTGACCGGCCGCATGCCGCCCGCGCCGCGCACCGGCGCGATGCCCGGCGCGCCCGATTGCTGCGGCGCGTCAGCGAACGGGCGCGCGCCGGCCGCCCGCCTCCGGCGGCGAAAGAAGTGGGCTCGACACGCGCAGCGCACGGCCGAGCCCTGGGGGGAAGTACCGTCCGCGGCCGCGAGGAAAGTTCAGACGAGAGATGAACTAACCGGTTAGCCGTGTCCGGCACGATAACGTTAAGCAGCCGAATTGTTCGCGGCAACGGCCATGCATATTTCGACTGATACCCATCGAAAAAAAACATCGGTATGCTCGAAGCCCGGCGCGGTACGCTAAAAGATTCGTGCAACGAAACGGCGCCGGCATTGGCCAGGTGCCCCACTATAAAAGACGACGATCGAAATGGAAGCAAAGTGGCTGGAAGATTTCCTGAGCCTTGCGGATACCAGGAGCTTCTCCCGGGCGGCACGCAATCGGCATATGACGCAATCGGCATTCAGCAGGCGGATTGCCGCGCTCGAGACCTGGATGGACGCGAAGCTGGTCGATCGCAGCATCACGCCGATCGTCCTCACCCCGGCCGGACAGATGTTTCGCGGGCTCGCCGCGGACATCCTGCGCAGCATGTACGCCGCGCGCAACCTGGTGAACGGCTATGACCAGTTCACGGCGAGCGACCAGGTCGTGCGCTTCGCGGTCGCGCATACGCTCGTGTTTACCCTGTTCCCGGAATGGCTGAAGCAGCTCAACCGCGAAGTCGGCCACGTGACCGCGCGCGTCAATGCCGTGAACGTGCCCGAAGGCGTGCAGCAGCTCGTCGAAGGCGAATGCGACCTGCTGCTCGGCTATCACCATCCGCAGCTGCCGATCGTGCTCGATCCGAATCACTTCCCGTTCGTGGGCCTCGGCGTCGAGCGGATCCTCCCGGTGTCGATACCCGACGCGAACGGCAAGCCGCTGTTCAGGCTGCCCGGCACGCCGGGCGAGCCGCTGCCGCTGCTCGCGTATTCGTCGGGCGCATTCCTCGGCAACGTCGTCGAGATGCTGTTGCTGAATGCCTCCGAGCCGTACGCGCTGCACCGCTGCTTCGAGACGCACATGTCCGAGGCGCTCAAGGGGATGGTGGTCGCCGGGCACGGCATCGGCTGGCTGCCGGAGAGCTGCATCGCGAAGGAATTGGCCGACGGCACCCTCGTGTGCGCCGGGACGGCGGACTGGATCACCGAGCTGGAAATCCGGCTGTATCGATCGGCCCGCAAGCGCGGGCTGGCGGCCGAGCAATTGTGGACCTACCTGATGAACCGGCCGCGCAGCGCGACTGCGGAAGGCGCCGAGCCGACCGCGCAGCCGATGCGGATCGCGAGACGGACCGCGGGCGGCAGCGGGCGATAACCCGGATCGGGGGCGCAGGGGCGCCCCCGGCCAATAATCAGTCGATATCCGCACGCCGTGAGTAAATACCCGGGGTGGCGTTATCACTGATATTCCGCACTCGATTCGAATGCGGCTCAGGCGCGAATATCCCGTTTTCGTGAAAATGACAACGCACTTTAAAACTATCGATTTTTCACAGTACATTTATCAAAATCAAACAGCCGATATCCCGATTATCGGGAGTGAAACATTCGATTCAATAAAATGTTTCCCTTTTGAAACCGCATGATCCGCCCAACCGGACACACCGATCCATAAAATACAATCCATCCATCCGCGCCAAAATCCATTTATCACATGGCGGGAAATTTCGATTCGTCAGTCGTTTCGAATCGCGCAAATCAAGTGCAACCCCAATATCGCACCTCACGCCTCATTCATGTCACGCGATGCAATACCCCACATGAATGCAGCGGGAAAATTTCCTTTTGTCAGCCTTGACCGTCGGTACGAAGCGGGCCGCAACCTTCTTTAGATAATATGTTCCCGCACGCGGGCAATTCCCGCTCAGCACCGCATGACGGGGGAATTTCGCATTTTCCATCCGCTTCCATCTTCACGAACTTCGCCGCAATCCTATTTAAATATTATTTTTTAAAGCCCCACCACTCCCGCGTCATGCATGGTTTTTTATTAATCGCTTCACACTGGTGAATAGCGTGTTGCGAAATGGCGAATAGCCGTTGCGTTTTTTCATCCGGAATGTATGCTTGCTATCAATTACGAACGGAGGGCACGATGTCTTCTTCGTTTCGAAACTCTGCTCTCCCTGTTGCCGCCATTGCCGGTTCAATGTTCTGGATAAATCCAGCGGCAATCGCACAAACCCCCGGGTCCGATCCGGCCGCACAGCGTTACGTCGTGTCATACATTTGCGGCGATGCCCGGATCGACGGTACGGCGCCGCTTCCACCCGACGGGCGCCCGTACAACCTGGGCGTGTCGTTTGCTACACAAACCGGGAATCCGCTCCCCAACGTCCAGGTGCGGCTGCGGCGCCACGGCCGCGTCCTCGTCGAGTTCAACGCAGCCGGGCCGCGGTGCCTGTTCAGCGTTCCGGATGCCAGTTACCGGATCGAGGGCACCTACCAGGGCGAAATGAAGTACGGGATCGTCGAAACAGGTTCGCTGAATACGCAGCTGCGGTGGTGAGTGTTCCGCCCGGCAGCCTGTCGCGGATGCATCGGTTCGGTTCATCCGCGGCAACGGCACGGAATCGAGGAGCAATGCATGACCAGCGTGAATCGACCGAGTATCCACTCCCCCCGCCACCCTAAGCCGACCTGGGGCCCGGGCAAGAACGCGGCACTCAGCTTCGTCGCGTTCGCCGTGATCTTCGGACTATTCGCGTACGTCGAGCGCGATACCCGTGACGAGCGCGGGAGCGCGATACACGAAGCATCCGGTGTCGTCGCCCAATCACTCAGTAAAACTGACAGATATCCGGCCGCCGCGAACGTCGGGCCGGATATCGCTTCAGCCGGTAGCACGGCGCCCGCGGCAGCGCCGCCCGCCATGACGTCGCCGGTGACGGTGGAGATAGAACCGGAGGCCGCGCCGGCCGTCGGCCCCGTCAACGGAAAGTATGCCGAGGCGCACCGCGCGCATCAGCACGCGAAGCCGCACGAGGTTGCGAGCGCAAGGAAACACGTGACGGTCGCGTCGAGGCCGCATGCATACGGCGCCGGCGCCGCGCACATGAAGGCGACCAGCGTCACGCACCAGGAGCTGGAAGGCGCCCGGGCGCTCTCTCGCGCACGCTTGTGCGCGCAGCTGGACGACTGGGGATGTGTGGAACAAAACGCAAGCCGGGCGCTCGCGATCGATCCGCAGAACAGCGAATCGCGCGCACTTCTGGGGCGAGCCGTCCGGAACCGTTCTTGAGAGGTGAATTCGGGGAAAGGAATCACGCAGAAACTCGACGTTAGATCGAGCGCATTGATCGGCGCACGACCGACACAACCGTTTCGAAGTGAGGACACCCCGTGGCCAACATCAACAATCGCAGACTCACTGCCCTTCCGCGCAACCGGCGGATGCTCCTTCAGGCCCCGCTGATGCTGCTGCTCGTGGCATCCGGGACATGCATCGCCGCCGAAGGCGAAGCCGATTCGACCCAGCCTGCCGAAGTCGCCGCGACCCAGGCGCCGACGCCGACTCCGACGGGCAGCCAGCCGGCCGACGCCGCCGCCGTGCGCGACGAAGTGTTCGGTCTCGCCACCGGCGGCGGCGCCGTCAAGGCGATCGACGAGGCGAAAGCCCGGCCCGACATCTTCTCCGCGTTCGACCTCGCGCAGCTGGAAGAACTGTCGATCCGCCAGCAGGTGCGCGGCGGGCGCGACAAGGCGCGCGCGATGACGAGCGCCGACCGCTTCGACGGGCTCGACACCGCGCTGCGCGCGGCCGACGCGCTCAACGCGAAAATGCCGATCACGCCCGAGTATTCGCCGGTCAGGACGGCGCTCGCCGGCGACCGTACGGTGGCCTACGCCGCCCGCGGCGACATGAAGCAGGCGGTGGCCGCGTTCGAGACGATTCCGCCTGACTCGGAGGTGTCGATCGATGCGCTGGCGGGCGTCGGCGACGCGTACCTGTACCTGGGCGAACCGGGCAAGGCCGAGGCCGCGTATCAGCGCGCGCTGAAGCAGGCGAGCGCGCCGGCGACCGACCAGGCGACGCGCGGCTACCAGTACGGCGCACGCACGCGCCCGATCGAGCTGCGCGAAGGCCTGTTCTGGTCGTATATCGATCAGGGGCGCACGAACGATGCCACGGTGGTGGTCAACGACATCGGCAAGTCGCTGCCGCCGGCCGCGCAGATTCATCCGTGGGATCCGGCGAACGACGATTACCTGCGCTACTACCGGCTGCGCGCGCAATTGCTGCTCAACACCGGCCGAACCGAGGAAGGGATCGCCGAGCTCGAAAAGATCGAGAAGGAAGTGCCGTTCAACTCCGAGGTCAGCGCCGCCCATGCGGACGCGATCTCGAGCCAGGCGCACCCGCGCCAGGCCATCGCGATGTATCGCGGGACGTTGACCGATCACCCCGACAGCATCGAGAACCTCGCGGGGCTCGGCCGGGCGTCGCTCGCGGCGGACGACTACGAAACCGCGCAGAAGATCGACCAGTCGTTCGACGATACGTTTCCGGACAACGGCGCGGTACGCCAGTTCAAGCGCGACTACAACGCGTACCGCAGCCCGGTGCTGACCACCGACCTGAGCTACGAGCACGGCAACAGCGCGCTGGCCGACAACAGCTTCACGTCGGATACGTACCTGTATTCGCAGCCGTTCGCCAACAACTGGCGCGTGTTTTCCCATACGTTCTTCGGGTACGCGCGAACCGACACCGGCAACATCAGCCGCACGCGCACGGGGGTCGGCGGCGACTACCGGCACGGGCCGCTGTCGCTGCAAGGCGAAGTCACGCGCTCGTTCGGCGCGGACGGGCGCACCGGCGGCCGCGGTTCCGTCAGCTACGACTTCAACGATTACGTGTCGGTCACCGGCGGACTCGACAGCAACGACAACTCGCTGCCGTGGAAGGCTTACGCCGCGCACGTCTGGGGCAAATCCGCGCATGCCGAGGTGAAGTATCGCCAGAACGATCGCCGCGAAATCGCGCTGAGCTACGGCGTGAGCCGCTACAGCGATTCGAACTTCCACCAGGAAATCGCGGCAACCGGCACGCAGCGCGTGTTCACCGGCGCCAACCAGCTCGTCAACGTGTCGCTGAATCTCGGCACCGACAGCAACACGCGGCAGGACGTCCCCTACTTCAGCCCGTCGCGCGACTACGCGGTCGCGGCCACGGTCATGCATCAATGGATGATCTGGAAGAAGAGCGACATGTCGATGCGGCAGCGCATCTCCGCGTCGGGCGGCGCCTACAACCAGCGCGGCTTCGGCACCAGCGTGCTGTGGAGCGCGCGCCTCGAGCACGCGTGGACCTTCAAGCACGACATCACGCTGGCCTACGGGGTCGAGGTCAGCAGCCATGCGTATGACGGCCGGCGGGAGCGCTCGGAAACGGGCTTCCTGTCGCTCAACCTGCCGTTCTAGAACCAGGAGCTCACCGAATGCAATCCAGACGGACCTTCATGTGTGGCTGCCTCGGCACCTTCACCGCGTGCTCGCTGTTTCCGGGCGTGACGCAGGCGAAGATGATCGACCTGCTTCCGCCATCGGATCCCGCCGACGGCAAGACCTTCCGCGTGATCTGCATGCACGACGTGCGCGACAACCTGCTGTCGACGTTCGCGTCGGCCACGATGGTCGACCCGTATGCGATCGACACCGGCACGCTGACCGCGATTTTCTCCTGGCTGCAGGCCAACAACTACCATACGGTCACCGTCAAGCAGATCGAGGCGTCCCGGCACGGCGGCAAGCCCTTGCCGCCCCGCTCCGTGCTCCTCACGTTCGACGACGGCTACCGCAGCCATTTCACGAAGGTGCTGCCGCTGCTGAAGCGGTTCCGGTATCCGGCGGTGATGGGCATCGTCACCGCGTGGATCGACGCGCCCGCCGACGCGCCGATCCGCATCAGCGACCGGATCCAGATGCCGCGCGACTACTTCATGTCGTGGGACGAGGTGCAGCAGGTCGGTTCGTCGGAGCTGGTCGAGCTCGCGTGTCACACGCACAACCTGCATCACGGCGCGGTGGCCAATCCGCAGGGCAACGAGTTGCCGGCAACCACGTCGCACCTCTACCTCGACGCCGAAAAGCGCTACGAAACCGACGCGGAATTCGACGCACGCGTGCGCAACGACCTGCAGACCTGCATCCGGCAGATTCGCGAACGCACGGGGCTCGTCGCGCGCTCGATGGTGTGGCCGTATGGCGCGGAAAACCAGCCGGTGCGCAAGATCTCGACGTCGCTCGGCATGGATATCCAGTTCAGTCTCGACGCGGGGCCGAACACGCCGGACGTGCCGCTCGATCGCCTGCGCCGGATCCTGATGATGTATGACGTCGACATCGGCGGGTTCGAGCGCTCGATGCGCGAGCCGGCCACCAACCGCGGCGAAGTGGAAGGCGCCGAGCGGGTCGTGCAGGTCGATCTCGACCAGGTGTACGACCCCAGCCCGGCGCAGCAGGAGAAGAACCTCGGCGAGCTGGTCGAACGCATCTACCGGATGCAGCCGAAGTCGGTCTACCTGCAGGCGTTCGCCGACCCGAAGGGCACCGGCGTCGCGGAGGCCGTCTATTTCCCGAACCGTCACCTGCCGATGCGGGCCGACCTGTTCTCGCGCGCCGCGTGGCAGCTCAACACCCGCTCCAACGTGCAGGTGTACGCGTGGATGCCGGTGCTGGCGTTCCGCCCGCCGGCGGACAAGCTGCACGCCCTCGAAGCGGTCAGCGCCTACAGCGGTGCGCCCGCGCGCTCGAACGGCACGCGCCTGTTCCGCCTGAGCCCGTTCGATCCGAACGCGCGGCTGATGATCGAGCAGATCTACGAGGATCTCAGCAAGTACACGTCGTTCAGCGGCATCCTGTTCAGCGACGACGCGGTGCTCGACGATTACGAGGATGCGGGCCGGCACGCGCTGCAGACCTATGCCCAATGGGGGCTGCCGCGCGACATCGGGCAGATTCGCGCGAAGCCCGAGCTGATGGACCGCTGGACGCGGCAGAAAACCCGCTATCTGCTGGACCTGACGCGGCAGCTCGAACAGATCGTCCTCGCGAACCAGAACGCCGGCGACGTGCTCACCGCGCGCAACATCTTCGCGCAGCCGGTGCTGAACCCCGCGTCCGAGGCGTGGTACGCGCAAAACTACGACGATTTCCTCAACGCCTACGACTTCGTCGCGCTGATGGCGATGCCTTACATGGAGCAGGCGTCGGATCCGGATCGCTTTCTGGACAAGCTCGCCGCCATCGTCGCCGCCAAGCCGCACGGGTTCGCGAAGACCGTGTTCGAACTGCAGGCCTACGACTGGCGCGCGCACAAGGAGATTTCCAGCACCACGCTGCTGGCGCAGATGGGGCGGCTGCGCAGCCGCGGCGCGCTGAGCTTCGGCTACTACCCGGACAATTTCCTGCACGACCAGCCGTCGCTCGCGACCATTCGCGGCGCGATGTCGCTCAAGTCGCGCCTCGACCCGACTTCGATCAATGCGCTGATGCAGGCGCAACAACATAAAGGGACGCCGGCAAAATGACGACTCACGACCTTATCCGGCGCCTGCAGGATTTCGTTTTCTACTATCCGTTCTTCATGTCGTATCTGTGGATGATCGGCGGCGTCGTGCATTTCCTGCTGCTGGAGGAAGGGCGCGTGCTGTCCCGGCGCGTGCTCGCGGCGAGCGGCATGCCGAAGGTCTCGATCGTGGTGCCCTGCTTCAACGAGGAAGCGAACGTGCGCAGCGTGATCGAGCACCTGAACGGCATGGAATATCCGAACTACGACATCATCGCGGTCAACGACGGCAGCAAGGATCGCACCGGCGAGATCCTCAACGAGCTGGCCGCCACGATGCCGCGGCTGCTCGTCATCCATCACGCGCGCAACGAGGGCAAGGCGGTAGGCCTCACGACCGCGGCGGCCGTCGCGAGCGCGGATTTCCTGCTGTGCATCGACGGCGATTCGCTGCTCGCGCACGACGCGATCGGCTGGATGCTCGAGCACTTCATCACCGATCCCGGCGTCGGCGCGGTGACCGGCAACCCGCGCATCCGCACGCGCACGTCGCTGCTCGGCCGCATGCAGGTGGGCGAATTCTCGTCGATCGTCGGGCTGATCAAGCGCACGCAACAGGTGTACGGCCGCATCTTCACGGTGTCCGGCGTGGTCACGATGTTCCGCAAGACCGCGCTCGCCGACGTCGGCTTCTGGAGCACGGACATGCTCACCGAGGACATCGACGTGAGCTGGAAGCTGCAGTGCCGCGACTGGCGCGTCGTGTACGAGCCGCATGCGCTGAGCTGGATCCTGATGCCCGAAACGATCACGGGGCTCTACCGCCAGCGGCTGCGCTGGGCCAAGGGCGGCATCCAGGTGCTGCTCAAGTACGCCAGCACGGTCGCGCGGCCCGCGCAGATGATGATGTGGCCGCTGTACGCCGAGTACCTGATCGGCATCGCGTGGGCGTATTCGATGTCGTTCATCCTGCTGCTGTCGGTCGTCGGCCTGTTCTATCCGCTGCCGGCGGACTGGCACGTGTCGCTCGTCCCGCACTGGCACGGCATGCTGCTGGTCGCCACCTGCGTGCTGCAGCTGATCGTCGGCTGCATGATCGACCGCCGCTACGACGAACGGCTGCTGATGTATTTCCTGGATACCGTCTGGTATCCGGTCGCTTTCTGGTTGATCAGCATGATCACCACCGTCGTCGCCCTGCCCGCCGTCGTGTTGCGCGGCCGGGGCAAGCGCGCCATCTGGATCAGTCCCGACCGAGGAATTCAACATGAAGAACGCGCCGATTATTGACCTCTCCCTTCGTTCTCCGAACCGGATGATCGCCGATCGCGGCATCATCGTCGGATGCACGCACATCGTGTGGTTTCGCTTCATCCGGCCGGCGCTGGTCGGCGCGGTGTGGGCATCGATCTGCATCTATACGTACCGCTACCTGCTGCCGATCAACGATGCCGAGATGCCGATCGAGCAACTGTTCTTCTACGTGACCTGCATCGCGGTGATGGGCGGCGCGCTCCTCACGTGGCTGATCGCCGCGCGCGTCGTGCACCCGCTCACCAATCGATGGCACGTGACGAAGATGCTGCGGCGCTCGGCCAGCCTGAAGTCAAGATCGAAACACGCGACGGCGCTGGCCGATGCCGCGCAGCCCGACGACGAACAGGCAGTACGCATCCTGATCGCGTCGCACGACGCGGACGGATCGATTTCCACGATCGAGTGGACGGCCCACGCCGCGCCGCCGACGCGCGAACGGGCCGCCGCCCGGAAATCGGGCAGCCCCGTCTGGCGCGGCGTCGGCCCGACGCGCCACGGCACCTGATGTCGACCTTCACTGCACGCGCGGCGCGCGTGCGGCAATCGCACCGGCGCAGCCGCCGGGCGCCGCGGCGCGTGGCGCATCGCGCGGGACCGGCCACGGTCGCGGCCTGGCTCGGCCGCCCCGCGCGGCACCGCGCATGCCGCGACCGGCGCTGACCGGGATTCGCGAATTTTCCACCGATGCCGCGCCGGCGACAGCGCCTGCATGGATCCGCGCCGCTGCGCCGCCGGGCATTCCGATTACTTCTTCTGGACGAGGTGAACCATGTGCGGAATCGTCGGAGCAAGTGGCCAGGACAACCAGGTGCCGCAGCTGGTCAAGGCGTTGAGCCGGCTCGAATATCGCGGCTACGATTCGTGCGGGATCGCGCTGCAAAGCGGCGGACACATCCGCAGCGAGCGCACGTTGCGGCGCGTGACGGACCTGCAGGAGCGGGTGACGATGCTCGGCCTCGAAGCGGGAACCTGCATCGCGCACACGCGCTGGGCGACCCACGGCGCACCGTCCGAGACGAACGCCCACCCGATCATGTCGGGCGACACGATCGCGGTCGTGCACAACGGCATCATCGAGAACCACGACGCGCTCAGGGCCGAGCTGAAGCGGCGCGGCTACACGTTTCGGGGCGAGACCGACACGGAGGTGATCGCCCACCTGATCCACAGCGTGTATCGCGACGACCTGTTCGACGCCGTGACGCGCGCGGTCAAGCGCCTGCGCGGCGCCTATGCGGTCGCGGTGCTGAGCGCGCGCGAGCCGCAGCGCCTCGTGGCCGCGCGCGCCGGCTCGCCGCTCGTGATCGGCATCGGCGCGCGGCAGAACTACCTCGCGTCCGACTGCGCGGCGCTCGGCGACCTGACCGATCACTTCATCTACCTGGAGGACGGCGACATCGCGCTGATCACGCCGGAGCGCATTCAGATGGTGGACGCGATGGGGCGCGAAGCGAAACGCCCGCTGTGCCAGGTCAAGGCGCGCGACAGCGAGGCCGGCCTCGGCCCGTACCAGCACTTCATGCAGAAGGAAATCTTCGAACAGCCGAAGGCGATCGACAACACGCTGGCCGG
Source organism: Burkholderia sp. SRS-46 (assembly GCF_004343775.1). Taxonomy (GTDB): domain Bacteria; phylum Pseudomonadota; class Gammaproteobacteria; order Burkholderiales; family Burkholderiaceae; genus Burkholderia. Next base: position 383,511 of record NZ_PTXL01000002.1, read on the forward strand.
CATCGACACGATCTCCCCTGCGCTGTTCGGTGCCGCGCAGGACGCGCATGCGCTGCTGTCGCGCGTGAGAAGCGTGCTGCTGCTCGGCTGCGGCACCAGCTATTACGCGGGCCTCACCGCGAAATACTGGCTCGAGGGCATCGCGGGCATCCCGGCGCAGGTCGAGATCGCGAGCGAATACCGTTACCGGGAATCGGTCGCCGATCCGCGCACGCTGGTGGTCGGCATTTCGCAATCGGGCGAGACCGCCGACACGATCGGCGCGATCGAGCACGCACGCGGCCTCGGCCAGGATCTGTCGCTGGCGATCTGCAACGTCGCGACGAGCTCGATCGCGCGCAGCGCCCCGCTGCGCTTCCTGACGCAGGCCGGCATCGAACTGGGCGTGGCGTCGACCAAGGCGTTCACGACGCAGCTGGTCGCGCTGTTCCTGCTGACGGTGACGCTCGCGCAATTGCGCGGCCGGCTCGACGCGACGCGCGCCACGATCTACCTGCGGCAGTTGCGCGCGCTGCCGGCGCGCATCGGCCACGCGCTGGCGCTCGAGACGCAGATCATGGGCTGGTCCGCCGATTTCATGCAGATGGAGAATGCGCTGTTCCTGGGCCGCGGCATTCACTTCCCGATCGCGATGGAAGGCGCGCTGAAGCTCAAGGAGGTGTCGTACATCCATGCCGAGGGCTACCCGGCCGGCGAGCTGAAGCACGGCCCGCTCGCGCTCGTGACCGGCATGATGCCGGTCGTGACGATCGCGCCGGACGACGGCCTGTTCCAGAAGCTGAAGTCGAACATGGCCGAGGTGCGCGCGCGCGGCGGGCGGCTCTACGTGCTCGCGGGCAGCCAGCTCGAGATCGACGCCGATGACGACACGCGCGTGATCCGCCTGCTCGAGCCGGGCGACGTGCTGTCGCCGATCATGCACGTGGTGCCGCTGCAGCTGCTCGCCTATCACGTGGGCTGCGCGCGCGGCGCCGACGTCGACAAGCCGCGCAACCTCGCCAAATCGGTGACCGTCGAATGATGTCGCGGGCGGTGCGACGCGCCGCGGCAGCGGCGTGCGTCGGCGGCTGGCTCGCCGTCGCGGCGGGCCTCGCCCCGCCCGCCGCGCTCGCCGGCGCGGCGACGCCGCACAAGGCGGCGGCCCGCGCGGCGCCCCGGCAAAAGGACAGCGGCGATCCACGGCGCTTCATGCACGGTATCGGCGTGGCCGATGCCGGCGACGGCAAGCGCTGGGTCTTCTTCAGCAGCTCGGGCCTCCCGCCGCGCGGCGCGTTGCCGAACGGCAACTGGCCGCACGACGTGTACGTCGGCGAATGGTCGCCCGGCAGCGCGCACCTCACGCATGTCCGCGTCTTCATTCGGCGGCCCGAGGCGCAGGAGCCGGTGTCGATCGCGCAGAATGCGCGCGGCGACATCTTCGTCACGTTCGAGGACGGCTGGAACGCCCCGCAGGAAGTGAGCCAGCGGTACGGTGTGTATCGACGCAACCTGAAACAGGTCAAGCCCTATCCGAACGATGTCGAATCGGGTGGCCACTCGGGGCACGTGGCCGCGGCCGGCGAGCGCTTCGTCGTCTTCTATTCCACCGACTGGGTCGACGGCGGCGGCGTCGACAACCTCGGCACCGGCGGCGGCGTCTATCTGAAGACCTACGATGCCGCCGGGCGGCTGCTGAACCACGTCGCCGTCGCGCCGCACAGCCGCGAGTGGTGGCCCGTGATTGCCGGCTCGCCGCATCGCGCGCTGCTGGTCTGGCAGAAATACATCGAGGGCAGCACGAACGCGACGCTCGAATACGCGCTGTTCGATCCCGAAACGGCCAGACTGGAGAAGCTCGGCGAACTGAGCAATGCAATTCAATACTACGTTTACGGCGCGGCCTATGTGCCCGCGATCGACCGCTTCATCGTCGTCGCCACGACCGCGAACGCGCGCGGCGTCGCGATGCTGATCGATCCGGATGGCCGCCGCACGGCGACGCAGGATTGCCTGCCGGCCACGGTGCGCGAATCCGGCGTGGCCGTCGCCGGCGCCGGCGCGTATGTGCCGACCCGCGACGGGCGGCTGCTGGCGCTCGCGCTTTCACCTGAAAAGATCACCGTGCGCGGCGTGCAACGCGCGCCGATTCCGTGGGGCACGACCGGCATCGTCGGCTTCCCGGCCAACGACACGACGCTGCATTTCGTGTCGCTGACGCCGTCGGGCGTGCGGGAAGCCGATTTCGACACGGCGCGGAACACCGCGCCGACTGAATCGGATGAACCGTGCGGCGCCCGTCAATGACGCTGCGCCGTCACTCGCCCCGCCGTCAGGCGCCCGGCTCCCGCGCGCTCTGCAACACCGCGCGCAGCAGCACGTCCGCCCCCGCCGCCGCCCATTCCGGCGTGATCGCCTCGGCTTCGTTGTGGCTCAGCCCGTCGACGCACGGCACGAAGATCATCCCGGTCGGCGCGACGCGCGCGAGGTAGCACGCGTCGTGGCCCGCGCCGGACACGATGTCCATGTGCGGCAGCCCGAGCGCGTCGGCCGCGTCGCGCACCGCGTCGATGCAGCGCGGCGCGAACGGTATTGGCGCATACGTGAAGATCTGCTCGATCTGCGCGCCCAGGCCGGCGTCGGCCGCCACGCGCGCGAGTTCCGCGCGCAGTTCCACGTCCAGCGCGTCGAGCACCGCGTCGTCCGGGTGCCGGAATTCGACCGTGAAGAAGCAGCCGCCCGGCACCGTGTTGCGCGAATTCGGCCGCGCCTCGATCATCCCGACCGTCGCGCGCGCATGCGGCGCGTGGCGGCGCCCGAGCGCATCGACGTATTCGATCATCCGCGCGGCGCCGACCAGCGCGTCGCGACGGAATTCCATCGGCGTCGTGCCGGCATGCGCGTCGACGCCGGTGAGCGTCACCTCGTACCAGCGCTGCCCCTGCCCCGCCGTCACCACGCCGATCGTCTTCCCGGCGCGCTCGAGAATCGCACCCTGCTCGATGTGCAGCTCGTACGCCGCGTGCACCGGATAGCCGCCGACGGGCTCGCTGCCCGCATAGCCGATCCGCTCCAGTTCCTGGCCGATCGTCTTGCCCGCGCCGTCGGTGCGGGACAGCCCGTATTCGAGCGTATAGACGCCCGCGAACACGCCGGCCGAGACGATCGCCGGCGCGAAGCGCGAGCCTTCCTCGTTGGTCCAGATCACGACGTCGATCGGCCGCTCGGTCTCGACGCCCGCGTCGTTCAGCGCGCGCACCACTTCGAGCCCGCCGAGCACGCCGTAGATGCCGTCGTAGCGACCGCCGGTCGGCTGCGAATCGGCGTGCGAGCCGGTCATCACCGGCGCGGCGTCGGCGTTGCGGCCCGCGCGGCGCGCGAACACGTTGCCCATCCGGTCCACCCGCACCGTGCAGCCCGCGTCGCGCGCCCATTGCACGAACAGGTCGCGCGATTCGCGGTCGAGATCGGTCAGCGCGAGCCGGCAGACGCCGCCCTTCGGCGTCGCGCCGATCTGCGCCATCCGTTCGAGCGATGCCCACAGGCGTTCGCCGTTCACGCGCGGCACGCTCACGTCGTCGTCACGCTGCATCGCCCGCTCCTTGCGCGCCGGCCTGCGGGGCGTCCTGCAATTGATAGCGGAAATCGCAGCGCGGGCCGCCCTGCATGATCGTGCTCGTGCGCGTCAGCGCGATGCGCGGGTCGTAGCCCTGGATGAAATAGCTGTCGCGCGCGCAGCTCAGCAGGTGCCCGATCTCGCCGAGCCCCATCGCGTGATACATCTCCGCGTAGCTGCAGCGATGCACGTCGTAGTCGTAGTGCGTGCCGTCCGCGCGCCGCACCTCGACGTCGAGCGCATCGTCCTTCTCCCACAGCACCTGCAGCGCGATGAACGACGCCACGCTCGTGCCGTCGGGTTCCTGCGCGGCGAACGTGCGCCCCGCGTCGACCGCCGCGCCGCGCACCGCTTCCGCGATCACGGCCTGCGCGCGCTCGGCGCCGAATTCGCGTTTCATGATCTCGTAGATCGGCTTGATGATTTCCGCTTCGATGCGGCGCCGCGCGAGGATGCCGAGGCGCGTGTCCTCGGGTGCGGCGGCCTGGGCTTGAGTCGGTTCGGTCATGGGGTTCGTCTCCGGTGGCGACGCGCGCCGGTGCTTCGGCAGCCGACGCGCGTCTCATGCAAGGCAGTCGATTATTTCGTCGCGGTCGTCGTGGCCTGCGCGCCGCCGAGCACGTCGACGACGGTCCACTTGCCGCCGCGCACCTGGTAGATCGTGAAGGCCGGGTTCTTCAGGTTGCCCGCGTCGTCGAACGCGATCTGGCCGGTCACGCCGGGCCGGTTGATCGCGTGCACCGCGGCGACCAGCTTCGCCGGCTGCGTCGTGCCGGCCTGTTGCGTGGCCGCGATCAGCGTCGCCGCCGCGTCGTATGCGAACGGCGCGTGCAGTTCGATCGGCATGCGGTAGCGCGCGCGGTACTGCGCGTCGAACGCGCTGCCGTCCGGCATCCGCGCGAGCGGCAGGCCCGGTTCGAGCGCGGTCACGCCCTCGCCATCCTTGCCCGCGAGCGACAGGAAGGTCTGGCTCACGAAGCCGCCCGCGCCGATGAGCGGCGCGTTCACGCCGAGTTGCCGCATCCGGCGCGCGATCGGCGCGGCCTGCGCGTCGAGCCCGCCGAAGAACACCAGATCCGCGCGCTTGCCCTTGATCGCGGTCAGCACGCCGCTGAAATCGGTGGTCTTGTCGTTCACGTACTGGCGATCGACGATCGTGCCGCCGCTCGCCTCGACGCCCTTGATGAACTGCGTGGCGAGGCCCGAGCCGAACGACGTGCGATCGTCGATCACCGCGATGCGCTTCGCCTTCAGCGTCTTCACCGCATAGGCACCGGTGTACGCGCCGCTGGCGTCGTCGTGGCCCACGATGCGGAAGGCCGTCGCATAGCCTTGCTGCGTGTACTGGTGGCCGGTGGACGCGGGCGCGATCTGCGGGATGCCCGCGTCGCGGTAGACGCGCGACGCGGGCACGCTGCAGCCGGTGTTCCAGTGGCCGACGACGCCGGCCACGTGCTGGTCGACGAGCTGCTGCGCGACCGTGACGGCCGTGCGCGGATCGGATTGGTCGTCGGCCGCGACCAGCTTGTAGACGACCGGCTTGCCGCCGACGCTCGGGTGCTTCGCGTTCGCATCGTCGATCGCGAGCTGCGCGCCGTTGCGCAGATCCTGCCCGATCCGCGCTGACGGGCCCGTCAGCGGCGCCGCGAGGCCGATCAGGATCGTCTGCGGCGCGGATTGCGCGATGGCGGGCGTGGCAGCGATCAGTGCGGCCGCGGACAGCGCGAGGCCGGCGGGAACGAGGGAGATTTTCATGTGGGGGATCGAGGGAATTGGATCAAGACATGAAAAATATTAAATAGTTGGCACCTTCACCCCAAATACCCAATTGTTGGATGCTTATGCCATTCTCGACACAATAGCGCAAATACCTGTAAACACAAGTTATTTTATTGTTGTCGCCTGTCGCGACTTTTCTATAAAATTTGATACATGAGAAATATCGAACAATTACCGCACGATCCGCCGCTGCGCGCGGTCCGCGCGTTCGAGGCGTTCGCGCACCTCGGGTCGGTTACCGCGGCGGCGGCCGAACTCGACATCACGCCTTCGGCGGTCAGCCATCAGCTGCAATTGCTCGAGGCGTTCATCCAGACGCCGCTGACGGTGCGCGAGGGGCGGCTGCTCGCCCTCACCGACGAAGGGCGCGATTACTACCGCTCGATCAGCGCCGCATTCTCGGTGCTGCGCAGCGCGACGCGCTTCGTGCGCGACCGCTCGGCGCTGCGGCAGATCACGATCAGCCTGATTCCGCTGTTCGGCATCGGCTGGTTCATCCCGCGCCTGCACGCGTTTCTCGCGGACAACACCGACGTCGACGTGACGGTGCTGTACGCGCACCACCGCAACTATCGCAGCGATGCATCGGATCTATCGATCCGCTTCGGCACCGGCGACTGGCCCGGCTACCGCTGCGAGCGGCTGCTGCCGGGCGCGATGGTGCCGATGTGCAGCCCGTCGTTCCTGAAGCGCCACGGGCCGTTCCGCACGCCGGCCGATCTCGCGCACGCGCCGCTCGTACACGACGAGGATCGCAGCGCGTGGGTCAACTGGCTGCAGGGCGCGGGCGTGCGGCACGTGTCGCACGCGGTCGGGCCGATGTTCGAGGACGGTCAGCTGACGCTGAGCGCGGCGCGCGCGGATCTCGGCGCCGCGCTGCTGCGCCCGCCGCTCGTCGAACGCGAGCTGGCGAGCGGTGAGCTCGTGCGGCTGTTCGAGCATGCGCTCGACGACGGGCGCGACTACTACCTGTGCACGCGGGAGGATGCGGACTTGCCGGACGGCGCGCAGCGGCTGGCGGCGTGGTTGAGGAGGATGGTGGCGAAATGACGCATCGCGCGCAGACACGCCGGCTTGATTGCTTCATTTTATATATATGATATGCATATCATATATCGGAGGCCCTGATGGGACGCATCCTGGTTGATCTATCGGACGGCCAGCTCGACGAATTGGCCGTCATCGTCGAGACGGAGCATCGCCCCCGCGCCGCGATCATTCGCGACGCGATCGACGCCTACATCTCGCAGCACAAGCGGCCGCTCACGGACGACGTATTCGGCCTCTGGAAAGATCGCGCTGTCGATGGGCTCGCCTATCAAGAGGAACTGCGCTCGGAATGGTAAAAGCACTCTTCGACACGAACATCCTGATCGATTATCTGGGCGGCATTGAAGCCGCCCGAGCCGAACTGGGTCGATACGACTACCGTGCAATCAGCACGATTACGTGGATGGAGGTGCTCGTCGGTGCGTCGGCCGTCGACGAGAGCCCCATCCGCGCATGGCTCTCGTCGTTCGACGTCATCCCGCTCGACAACACGGTCGCGAACCGCGCAGCGACACTCCGCAAGGAACGTCGCATCCGCCTGCCTGACGCGATCGTGTGGGCATCGGCACAAGTGAACGGCCTGCTGCTCGTGTCACGCAACACGAAGGATTTCCCGGCTACCGAACCGGGTGTGCGCGTGCCCTACCAGGCCTGAAGGGCACCGCGCCGCGCATGCCCGACGCGAAGTCATCGGCTCACATAGAAATTCCCGATGCCGCACATTGAAACAAGCAATTTCACAAACCGAGGGTGAACCCGGATACTGGCATCACTCCATTCACTCCAGACGCAAAGGAAATCACAAGATGCCGATCATCAACACCCAAATCAAACCGTTCAAGGCAACCGCATACCACAACGGCGATTTCGTGCCCGTCTCGGAAGAGAACTTCAAGGGCAAGTGGTCCGTCGTCGTGTTCTACCCGGCCGACTTCACGTTCGTCTGCCCGACCGAGCTGGGCGACCTCGCCGACCGCTATGCGGAATTCCAGAAGCTGGGTGTCGAAATCTACGGCGTGTCGACCGATACGCACTTCACGCACAAGGCATGGCACGACACGTCGGACACGATCGGCAAGATCAAGTACCCGATGATCGGCGACCCGACGCTCACGCTGTCGCGCAACTTCGACGTGCTGATCGAGGAAGAAGGGATGGCGCTGCGCGGCACGTTCGTGATCAACCCGGAAGGCGAGATCAAGCTGTGCGAGATCCACGACAACGGCATCGGCCGCGACGCGGGCGAACTGCTGCGCAAGGTTCAGGCGGCGCAATACATCGCGGCGCACCCGGGTGAAGTGTGCCCGGCCAAGTGGACCCCGGGCGCGGAAACGCTGACCCCGTCGCTCGACCTGATCGGCAAGATCTGACGATCGCCCCGCGCGCCTCGCACTAGGCGCGCCGCGGCGGGCTGCCGCATCGCGCGGCCCGCCCCCTCCGGCACGACGTGCCCGACCATAATCATTAATACGGAATCCGAAACGCCATGCTCGACGCCAATCTCAAGAACCAACTCAAAGCGTACCTCGAAAAGATCACGCGCCCGATCGAACTCGTCGCGTCGCTGGACGACAGCGCGAAGTCGCAGGAGCTGTTTGCGCTGCTGGGCGAGATTGCGTCGCTGACGACTCGCGTGACCGTAACCGAGCGCCGCGGCGATGCCGAGCGCAAGCCGTCGTTTTCGATCGGCGAACCGGGCAAGCCGGCCGGCATCCGTTTCGCGGGCATCCCGATGGGCCACGAATTCACGTCGCTCGTGCTCGCCCTGCTGCAGACGGGCGGCCACCCGATCAAGCTCGACGACGACGTGATCGAGCAAATCCGCGCGCTCGACGGCGACTATGCGTTCGAGACGTATTTCTCGCTGTCGTGCCAGAACTGCCCGGAAGTCGTGCAGGCGCTGAACGTGATGTCGCTGATCAACCCGCGCATCCGTCACGTCGCGATCGACGGCGCGCTGTTCCAGGAGGAAGTCGAAGCGCGCCAGATCATGGCTGTGCCGACGATGTTCCTGAACGGCGCATCGTTCGGCCAGGGGCGCAGCAACGTGAAGGAAATCCTCGCGAAGCTGGATACCGGCGCCAGTGCCCGTGCCGCGAAGTCGCTCGAGAGCAAGCCCGTGTTCGACACGCTGATCGTCGGCGGCGGCCCGGCCGGCGCGGCGGCCGCGATCTACTCGGCGCGCAAGGGCATCGCGACCGGCGTCGTGGCCGAGCGCTTCGGCGGCCAGGTGCTCGACACGATGGCGATCGAGAACTTCGTGTCGGTGCAGGAAACAGAAGGGCCGAAGTTCGCGATGGCGCTCGAGCAGCACGTGAAGCAGTACGACGTCGACATCATGGACGTGCAGCGCGCCGACGCGCTGATCCCCGGCGACGTGCACCAGATCCGCCTCGCGAACGGCGCGGTGCTGAAGGCGAAGACGATCGTGCTCGCCACCGGCGCGCGCTGGCGCGAAATCAACGTGCCGGGCGAGCGCGAATACCGCAACCGTGGCGTCGCGTACTGCCCGCACTGCGACGGCCCGCTGTTCAAGGGCAAGCGCGTCGCGGTGGTCGGCGGCGGCAACTCGGGCGTGGAAGCCGCGATCGACCTGGCCGGCATCGTGAAGGAAGTCACGCTGGTCGAATACGGCGCGCAACTGCGCGCGGACGAAGTGCTGCAACGCAAGCTGCGCAGCCTGCCGAACGTGACCGTGGTCACGCAGGCACAGACGACCGAACTGACCGGCGACGGCAGCAAGCTGAACGGGCTCGTCTACCAGGACCGGCAAACGGGCGACGTGAAGCGCATCGAGCTCGAAGGCGTGTTCGTACAGATCGGCCTCGTGCCGAACACCGAATGGCTGAAGGGCACGGTCGAGCTGTCGAAGCACGGCGAGATCGTCGTCGATGCACGCGGCGCAACGTCGGTGCCCGGCGTGTTCGCGGCCGGCGACGTGACGACGGTGCCGTTCAAGCAGATCGTGATCGCGGTCGGCGAAGGCGCGAAGGCATCGCTCGGCGCATTCGATCACCTGATCCGGCAGGATGTCGCGCCGGTCGAAGCGAAGGTGCAGGCTGAAGAAGCTGTCGCCGCCTGATACACGAATACCAGGTGTCTCTCTTGGCCCCGCATGCCCTGGTCGGCGTGCGGGGTCCTTTTTTTAGCGGTTCTTCGTCGATTTGTCGACGGTTCGAGAGCGCTTGCCGCCCCATTGCGGACCGTCATGCCGCCCGAAAGCGGTCGCTCACGATTGCGTTTCGACGATGAGAACATCCGCGCTTGCCGGGCATCCCGTCGTTCGACCTTGATCGGCGCATACCTCTCGGAATTGTAGAAGGCCAGTGCTTGGGCGAGCGTGGGAAACTCAAATACGCCGGCCGTCGGCAGCGGCACCTCATCCCCCTCTAGCGACGCTGCGACGTCCTGTTCGCCATGCTGCGCGACGGCACCATTCACCAACCCAAGTTCGCCCCTAACGCTTGACGAAGGACATAGGGGCACCCCCCACGCCAGTTGTCAGGAAAGCCCGAGAGCCTGCTCCAGCTGCGACATCTCTTCACGCCACTGCTGCTGCAAGCTTGGCTTCTGGTGTTTCTGTTTGCGTGCGAGGTCCATTTCCAGCAAGGCCTCCAGTTCACACCAACGCCGCCATTGCGCTTCCTCCTCGCTCCGGGGGGAATGCGTGCCGTTACCGGCCACTACTGCCGGCTCAGGCTCAGGCGCGGATACCTCTTCGCGAGCAACAAACAAACGTCGGTACGCGCTCTCGGCATCCGGCCACTCCTGCAAGCGCCCGTCATGGATCGCCCAGAAACGATTGCAGCTGTGCTCGATCAACTCGCGATCGTGCGAGACAAGAATGAAGCCGCCGGCAAACGTGGCAAGAGCCTCGGCAAGTTCGCGCTTGCCCGCCATGTCGAGGTGATTGGTTGGCTCATCCAGCCATAGCAGGTGATAGCTTGCCATCGACAGCGCCAGAAATAGCAGACGTGCGCGCTCGCCGCCGCTCAACGTGGACACGGTCTGGTTGTGCCGCGGATAAGCGAAGCCCGCCGCGATCAACGCTTGCCGTCGCGCTCTGTCGCCAACTCGCACGAACTTGTACAGTGCATCGGAAAGCGTAGCGTCGTCGGGCAGTTGCTGCAGCGACTGATCGTAGTACGCGATGTTTGCCACGGGATGGAAGCGCCACCCGGCGCGTGCTTCTCCCTGCCGGACATCGCTCCAGCACTGACGCAACAACGATGACTTGCCCGTACCGTTGCTGCCGAGTAGCGCGACCTTGTCGCCCGGGCGCAACCACAGGTTATCGATCTGAAACAGCGGCGGTTGCTCGGGCCGGGCAAACACCTGCAAACTTTCGAAAGCAAGCAAATGATCGGCCTCCAGCACGCTACCCGCCAGTTTCAGACGCCACGGGCTGCCGCGGCTCACAAACGTTTGTTCTTCCTTGAGTTTGTCGACGCGCTTTTGCATTGAGCGCGCCTGACGCAGCAGCTTCTCGTTGTCATGCTCACGGCCCCAGATAGCGACGCGCTTGCTGCTGACAGCGAGCCGGTCGATTTCCTTTTGTTCGGCGGCACGGCGCGCCTGCGCCGCCGCGTCGGCATCGGCGAGGGCGACCAACGCCTTGCTGCATGGCATGTCGAAGCTGTACACGCGCTGATCGCGCAGAATCCAGCTTTTGTCGCCAAGTTTGTCCAGCAGTCGCGCGTCGTGCGACACGAGGATGAAACCGCCCTGCCAGCGCTGCAAGAAATCCTCCAGCCACAGCAACGACGGCAGATCCAGATGGTTGCTCGGCTCGTCCAGCAGCAGCAGGTTGGGGTCGAGCAACACGGCACGCCCAAGTAGCAAGCGCGTGTGCTGCCCGCCGCTGAGGTTGGCCACCGCAGTGTGCGCCGCTGCGGACAACCCCAGGTCATCCAGCAGACTGTCGACACGCCAGTGTTGCGCGGACGGTGTCTCCACGACTTCCAGCAGTGCTTCACGTGCCGTCAGTCGCGCCAGTCGCGCCGGCAGGTGCTGCTCCACGTGCTGCAGGCGGCATTGCCCGCTGTATTGAACTTTGCCCGCGCTCAGTTCGCGGGTACCAGCGAGTACGCCGAGGAGACTGCTTTTGCCACAGCCGTTATGGCCAATAAGGCCTATACGATCGCCGAGTTTTACAGTAAAGGAAAGATCCTGGAACAGCGGGCCGTGGCCGGTTTCCAGTTGCACGGAAAGTGCGGAGATCAGGGTCGTCATACCTTGCTCTTGTCTTTTTGGGGGACGTGCTTGTCCCTGTCAACAGGAGCGCTGGCGACAACAATGAGTCGAGAAAGAACTCGAAAATGTAGAGTGAACCTTGCTCTGACCGGGTTATCGCAGCGCGATGGAACTCAGGCAGGAGCGGGTAGATGTGCTGAAAAAATGCACCAACATCAGTTGGCGCGCAAGCAGAACCATATTTACCTCCTTTTTAAAAGAAGTTGAATGCACGCAAAAAAGTATATAGCAATTCAACCTTCTTTACGGAGATCATTGACAGGAAGCCAAGTGAGCGCCGATCAGGAACGCACCGGCGGGCTTGCCCGACAACAACAATCAACGAAACCCGACGCCATGACGCAAAATCGGAGACGACCCGCACGCGCCGGTCTGCCGCGTCTGGCCCACCCATCCCGACCTGACGCTCGTCGCGGTGCCGCTCATCACGCACACGTCCAGCGACATGAACGAAGGCGACCTCGAATTGCTCGTGCTTGACAGCGCAAACCTGAACGTGCGCCAGCGCTTGCGCCTCCCCGGCCGCATGGCCGACGACGCAGTCAGGATTCTCTCGGTCACGTTCGACACGGCTCGCTACCAGGTCGCCGCCGGACGAACAGCCTTCGGCTTGCGGCTCGGCAAGGCAGGAAGCTCCCGCCCCAATCCGTTCGATGAAACCGATCTGTGGCTGTACACCCTCGACGGCGACCGGATCAAGCCGGTCCTGGACGGCATCGTCGTCGCCGACAATGGCGGCGAGTGGGACACCCAATGCGCGGGCGCATTCAGCAGAGTCCGCCGCACGCTGGCAATCGACTCGGCCGCGCACAACGGCTTCGCCGACATTCTGGTCACGGAGCAGACGACATCGAGCCGTTCTACGATCGGCACGAACGGACAGTGCCTGGACAAAGAGGACAAGCCCCGCCGGACGACGTACCGCCTGATCTTCAACGGCACGCGCTACGACGTACCGAAAGCGCTCAGGCCGCTGTAGCCAGCGGCCTCACTCCGCGAACGGCAACTCCGTCTGCCCTTCCGCCCGCATGCCGAACGTATTGAGCGTCATCGCCACGAGCGCGTAATACCCGAGCAGCGCGACGAGGTTGACGACGACCTCGTGCCCGAAGCGCTCCTCCGCGCGTGCGAACGTCGCATCGCTGACGCGTCGCGTGTCGTACAGCTCGCTGGCGAACGCATAAACCAGCGCATCGTCGTCGGATTCGAATGTGGGTTCGACACCGTCCCGGATCGCCTCGGCCGTCGCGGCAGGCAACCCCGCCTCGAGCGCGATCGGATGATGGATATGCCATTCCGCCTGCGAGCGCCAGCGCGCCGCGGTGACGAGGATCGCCAGCTCCGACAGGCGCAGCGGCAAGCCGGTGCGATACCGGCAGAACGCGCCGAGGCGCTGCGCGTGCTGCGCGAGCTCGGGGCTCGCGATCCAGCCGAGGAACGGCCCGTTGAGGTTGCCGCGCGGGCCGCTGAGGATCTCTTCGAGCACGGCCTTCTGCGCATCGGTTGCCGATGCCGCGTCGAACGAAGGAAGTCTGTCGGTCATGATGTTTCCGATGGCGGATTCCGTCACGCGCCAACCGACGCGAGCGCCGCGTCGACCGCACCCGCGAGGCGCTCGACGATGGTCTCGATCTGCTGCGCGGTGCAGACGAACGGCGGTGCGATCAGCACGTGATCGCCCTGCTGCCCGTCGATCGTACCGCCCATCGGATACACCATCAAGCCGCGCTGCATCGCTTCGCGCTTGATGACGGCGTTGAGCTTCAACGCCGGATCGAACGCCGCCTTGCTCGCGCGGTCGCGCACGAACTCGACGCCGACGAACAGCCCGCGCCCGCGCACGTCGCCGACCTGCGGATGATCGCCATAACGCTCGCGCAGCAGGCCGCGCAATTGCTCGCCGCGCGCCTTCACGTTGTCGAGCAGATGGTCCTCGGCGATCACGCGCTGCACTTCGAGCGCCGCCGCGCACGCGGTGGCATGGCCGATATACGTGTGGCCATGCTGGAAGAAGCCGGAGCCGCCGACGATCGTCTGATAAATGCGGTCGCTGACGAGTGTCGCGCCAATCGGCTGGTAGCCCGCGCCGAGGCCCTTCGCGATCGTCAGCAAGTCCGGCGCGACGCCGTCTTCCTCGCACGCGAACAGGTAGCCGGTGCGCCCCATCCCCGACATGATCTCGTCGAGGATCAGCAGCACGCCGTACTTGTCGCACACCGCGCGAATCTTCTTCAGATAGGTGCGCACCGGCGGCACCGCGCCGGCCGTCGCGCCGACCACCGTCTCCGCGACGAACGCCGCGACGCTCTCCGGCCCGAGCTCGAGGATCTTCCGTTCGAGCTCGTCCGCCAGCCGCTGCGCGAACGCTTCCTCGGTTTCGTCCGCGCGCTGCTCGCGGTAGGCGTAGCACGCGCTCACGTGATGCGCTTCGATCAGGATCGGCAGGAACGGCTCGCGCCGCCACGCGTTGCCGCCGATCGCGAGTGCGCCGAGCGTGTTGCCGTGGTAGCTCTGGCGGCGCGCGATGAAGTGGCGCCGCCGCGGCTCGCCCTTCTCGACGAAATACTGGCGCGCGAGCTTCAGCGCGGCCTCGACCGCCTCCGAGCCGCCCGACACGAAATAGACGTGATCGAGCCCCGCCGGCGCGGCGTCGACGAGGCGGTCGGCCAGCGCCTCGGCCACCTCGGTCGTGAAGAACGACGTATGCGCGTACGGCAGTTGCTGCGCCTGGCGCTTGATCGCGTCGATCACGCGCTGGTTGCTGTGCCCGAGGCACGATACGGCCGCCCCACCGCATGCGTCGATGTAGCGCTTGCCGGTGGAGTCGATGATTTCGATGCCGTCGCCTGCGACGGCGACCGGCAGCGTCGCGCGCGGGGCGCGGTGAAAAACGGTAGTCATACGTTGCCTCATGGTTCAGGACACGTCGGTCGCGCGCCTGTCCGGCACGATGCGCGTCGCAAAGCGCTGCGTGCCGTGTTGATGGACGGTCATGTCGAGGCCCGACGCGCGAATCGCGAACAGCGCGGTGGCGAGCGTGTTCTCGTCGTCGGGATCGTGCGGATCGTCGCGATAGATCGGCAGGCCTTCGGGCGCGCGATCGCCGAGCACGCGCAGCAGCGCGCCGTCATCGATCGCGCCGAGGCCCGGCACGAGCGCGTCGACGCGCCGCTGGCGATCCGCCGACGATTGCGTGACGATCTGCGCCTCCGCGTCGCAGCCCGCATGCACCAGGTGATTCGCGTGACCCGACGGTTGCGCGACGTCGACCACCGAGCAGCGCGCGACACTCGCCTCGATGCTCAGGAGCCGCGCGTCGCCGGTCGCGCCGAGCGTGTGATGAAAGCCGCTCGCCCGCGCATGCGTGCGCAGCACGTCCACGGCCGCGTCGAGCGACGGTGCGTCGAGCACCGCGCGCGCCAGGATCATTCGCGGCACGCCCACGGCCGGCGTCTTGATCCGCAGATTGTTGATCGCCTGCGCGATGCCCGCGCGATTCCCGGCGAACGTGTGGCCCGGCAGCGAGCCCGGGTAATAGAAGCTGATGAAGCCGGGCTTGCCCGCGGGCCGCACGTCGACGAGCAGGCAGCGCTCGCGCAGGAACGGATCGCCGTCCTCGTTGTGCGCGATCCAGCGCGCGCCGTCGGCACCACGCGCGGCGAGCGTCGTGCAGCCGTCCGGCGCGTTGTGGATCAGCTCGCCGCGGCAATTCCACAGAAAGACGTCTTCGGCGGGCCAGCCGAGGCCGGCCGCCATCCCGTCGAGTTCCCCGACGAGCTCGGGATACGCGGCCAGCGCCGCCTGCCGCAACGCGTGCACGAACGGATGGCCGCGCCAGCGGCTGACCGCCTGCCACGCGCTGCTCTGCTGCATGTAGCCGTCGAACACCGGGCGGGCGAGTTCGCCGAGGCGCACGCCGATGTCGAACGGCGTGCCGGCGATGGCGGGAGAAAGGGAAAGCTGCATGTCGGACGTTGGCGTGCTCAGGATACGTGTTTCAGGAATTCCTTCAGGCGCGGCGTGGGCGGCCGGTCGATCAGCTCGGCCGGGGGGCCGTCCTCGGCGATCCCGCCCTGGTCCATGAACAGCAGCCGCGTGCCGACCCGCTTCGCGAAGCCGATCTCGTGCGTGACGACGATCATCGTCATCCCCTCGTTCGCGAGATCCTGCATCACTTTCAGCACTTCGTGGCGCAATTCCGGATCGAGTGCGGACGTCGGCTCGTCGAACAGCATCAGCCGGGGCCGGATCGCGAGCGCGCGCGCGATCGCGACGCGCTGCTGCTGGCCGCCCGACAGCTCGGACGGAAAATGATTCGCGCGCGATTCGAGGCCCACCTTGTCGAGCAGCGCCATCGCCTGGTCGCGCGCGTCGGCGCGCGACGCGCCGCGCACCTGCATCGGCCCGAACATCACGTTCTCGAGCGCGGTCATCTGCGGAAACAGGTTGAACTGCTGGAACACCATGCCCGCCTCGAGCCGGATGTTGCGGATCGTCGCCGCGTTGCCGCGCACGCTCTGGCCGTCGACGAGCAGCTCGCCCGACGTGATCTTCTCGAGCGCGTTGATACAGCGCAGCATCGTCGACTTGCCCGAGCCCGACGGGCCGATCACCACCACGACCTCACCCGCGTCGATCTTCAGGTCGATGTGCTTCAGCACCGGCACGTGGCCGAAGCTCTTCGACACGTTCTGGAATTCGATCATGCTCATAGAATCTTCATCCTCTTCTCGACCACGCGCAGCGTCAGCGTCATCGCGCCCGTCAGCATCAGGTAGATCGCCGCCACCGCGGTCCAGATCTCGACCGCCTGGAAGTTGCCCGCGATGATCTCCTGCCCCTTGCGCGTCAGCTCGCCGACGCCGATCACGATGAACAGCGACGTGTCCTTCAGGCTCACGATGCACTGGTTGCCGAGCGGCGGAATCAGCCGCCGGAACGCGAGCGGCCCGACCACCTTCAGCAGCACGCGCGGCATCGACAGCCCCATCGCGAGCCCCGCTTCCGTCAGCCCCTTCGGGATCGACAGCAGCGCGCCGCGCACCACTTCCGCGAGATACGCGCCGGAATTCACCGTGATCGCGATGATCGCGGCAGTGAGGCCGTCGATGCGGATGTGCGCGAGCAGCGGCAGCGCGAAATACAGGAACATCACCTGCACGACGATCGGCGTGCCACGGATCAGCTCGATGTACACCTGCGCGAGCACGTTCAATGCCTTCGGCCCGTATGCGCGGAACATGCCTGCGATCATGCCCACGACGAAACCGCCCACCAACCCCAACAACGCGATGAACACCGTCAGCCTGACCCCGTCCATCAGGTCCGGCAGCGCCGCCCAGATCGCCGACCAATCGAAATTCACTTGCCGCTCCCCGTTCGATTCAAGACCGGCGCGGCCACCCTGCCGCGCCACCGTGCGCCGTCACGCTCACATCTTCGGCGGCTCGGCGCCGAACCACTTCCGGTAGATCTGCGCGTAGCGGCCGTCGGCCTTGATCTTCACGAGCGATGCATTGACCTTCGGCACGAGCGGGCTGCCCTTCGGGAAGCCGATCCCGTACTTGTCGCCGCTCACGGGCTGGCCCGCGACCTTCACCTTGCCCTTGCCTTCGTTGTTCACGAAGAACAGCACGTTCGGCGTGTCGTGCATCGCCGCGTCGACGCGGCCGGCCTCGAGCGCGAGGTAGGCCTGGTCAATGTTCGGGAACTGGCGGATCTCCTTCGGCTTCAGGTGCGCCTTGATCCAGTCGATCGTCGCGGTGCCCGTCTTGGCGGCGATCACCTTGCCGTTCAGGTCGTCGATCGACCTGATCGTCGTGTTGCCGGTCTGCACCATCGCCGCGAGGCCGCTGTCGTAGTACGGCGCGGAGAAGTCGATCGCCTTCTTGCGCTCTTCCTTGATCGTCATCCCGGACAGCGCGACGTCGATGTTCTGCGTCTGCAGCGCCGGGATCAGGCCCGCGAAATCCATCGGCTGGATCGTGTACTTCCAGCCCTGGTCCTTCGCGATCTCCGCCCACAGGTCGAGATCGAAGCCGACGTACTTGTCGCCCTGCTTGAATTCGAACGGCATGAACGACGTGTCGGTGCCGACGACGAGCGCTTGCGTGTCGGCATGGGCGATGCCCGCGCCGAGCATCGCGACCACCACGGCAGTTTTCAGGAAGGAACGGCGACTCATGGCATTTCTCCGCATTGATTGGCGATGGGCCCGGCCACGCAGCCAGGCGACCCGACGACAGCAAGCCGCACCGCAACATGCGATGTCTAATTATAACTTAGTGCAACATGTGTTGTCAATGCGGATACTACGGCAACAAAAAAATGCGCAACAGGTAAATGCATCGAGACAAACCCGAAGCGTTTGGATCGGACGAATGGGCGACATCGCGGGAGCGGGCCGGTCAGGCGGAAGCGCGACGCCCGGGCGAAGGGATGGAAGGAAGGATGGATGCCAGGACGGCCGCGCCGTGCTGGCGAACTGGACGAAGCGGAGACGCCGGCCTGCGGCGTCCCGAAGCGGTTTCGATCAGGCCGCCAGCCCGCCCGCCTGATGCGCGACGAGGCGGGCGTACGCGCCCTGCCGCGCGATCAGCTCCGCGTGTCGGCCGGCCTCGATGATCCGGCCGTGCTCGATCACGAGGATCGTGTCCGCGTTCCGCACGGTCGACAGCCGGTGCGCGATCACGATCGACGTGCGCTGCGCCATCAAGCCCTCCAGCGCGGCGCGAATCTGCTGCTCGCTGATCGTATCCAGGTGGGACGTCGCCTCGTCGAGAATCAGCACGGGCGCATCCTTCAGGAAGGCGCGGGCGATCGCCACGCGCTGGCGCTGGCCGCCCGACAGCTGCACGCCGCGCTCGCCGACCCGCGTCGCGAGCCCGTCCGGCAGCCGCGCGACGAATTCGCCGAGCGCCGCGTAGTCGATCGCGCGCTGCACGTCCGTCGCGGACGCGTCGTTCGCGGCAAGCCGGATGTTGGCTTCGAGCGTGTCGTTGAACAGGTAGGTATCCTGCGCGACGAGTGCGATGTGCTGCCGCAGGTCGTCCAGCCGCAGATCGCGCAAGTCGACGCCGCCGAGCGTCACGCGCCCGTGCTGCGGATCCCAGAAGCGCAGCAGCAGGCTCGCGACCGTCGATTTGCCCGCGCCCGATGCGCCCACCAGCGCAACCGTGCTGCCCGGCGGCACGTCGAAGCTCACGCGGTCGATCGCGGGCGCGCCGCGGCCCGGATACGTGAACCCCGTTTCCTCGAAGCGCACCGTCGGATTGCCGGGCATCGGCCGCGTGCCGTCGGCGACCGTCACCGGCTCCTTCTCCAGCGCGCGCAAGCGCCGCGTCGACGCGATCGTGTCGGCGAGCTGGCGCGCGACCTGCCCGATCTCGGCCACCGGCATGAACGCGGCCACCGCGACCAGCACCAGTAGCGGCAACGACTCGCGCGGGAACCACCCATGCGCGCACAGCAGCGCACCGAGCGCCGCGACGGCAAGCCCGCCGAGCCCGCTCGCGATTTCGAGCGCGGCGCTTTGCGACGACAGATCGTCGAGCAGCTTCGCGCGCTGCCGCCGGCATGCATCGACCTCGGCCACGAACGCCTCGCGCCGGCGGCCGAGCGCCTGAAACGCGGTCAGCTCCGCGAGCCCCTGGATGGTTTCGGTCAGGTGCGCGCCGAGCTGGCCGAGCGCTTCGCGCGCGCTGCTGCCGAGGCGGTCGACGTCGCGACGCGCCAGCACCGGCGCGAGCCCGGCCCACAGCAGGAACGGCAGCAGCACGAGCGCCAGCGGCCACGCCACCGATGCGAGCAGCACCAGCACGCCGGCGGGCACGAGCAGCGCGACGAAGGCCGGCGCGAGCGTGTGCGCGTAGAAATACTCGACGGTCTCGACGTCCTGCGTCGCAAGCGCGACCAGGTCGCCGGAACGGCGGCGCAGCAGCCCGGCCGGCGCGAGGCGTTCGAGCGTCGCGAACAGCGCGATGCGCATCTCCGCGAGCAGCCGGTAGGCCATGTCGTGCGCGAGCCACGATTCGAGCCAGTGCAGCACGGCGGCGAGCGGCGCGACGGCCAGCAGCGCCGCGACGAGCGCGGCGGACGGCTGCCCCGCCGACACGGCCCCGACGACCAGCGCCCCGATCACGCCGACGCCGATGAATCCGAGCACCCGGCCGATCCCGCACAGCACGGTCAGCACGACCTTGCCCTTCCACGGGCGCACGAACCGCAGCAGTGCCTGCAACGTTTCCGGCCAGCCGATCGTCGCGGAATCGTCGTTCAGCGGCCTGACCTGCGGGCCCGTCGATGCGCGCGCGGTGGCGCCGGCCGTGGCCGCCACGCCGATGGATTCGGCGACGGCCTCGAGCTGCGGCCCCATCAGTCGGCGATACGGGCCGTCGCGCGCGATCAGTTCCGCGTGCGTGCCCGCGTCCATCACCTGCCCCTGGTCGAGCACCAGGATGCGGTCGGCGCCGATCACGCTCGACAGCCGGTGCGCGAGCACGAGCGTCGTGCGGCCGCGCGTGAGCCGGTCGAGCGCCTGCTGGATCAGCGCTTCGTTTTCCGCGTCGACGGACGACAGCGCCTCGTCGAGCAGCAGGATCGGCGCATCGCGCAGCAGCGCGCGGGCGATCGCGATGCGCTGGCGCTGGCCGCCCGACAGCATCAGCCCGCGTTCACCGACGCGCGTCGCGTAACCGTCGGGCAGCGCCATGATGAAATCGTGCGCGTTGGCGGCGCGCGCGGCCGCGATCATGTCGGCGTCGTTCGCGTCGGGGCGGCCGAGCCGCAGGTTGTCGGCGATGCTGCCGTCGAACAGCGTCGCATCCTGCGCGACGACCGCGATCATCTCGCGCAGCTGGTCCGGGTCGAGCGCGCGCACATCGTGGCCGCCGATGCGGATCGCGCCGCCCTGCGCATCGTGCTGGCGCAGCAGCAGCCGCACGATGGTCGACTTGCCGGCGCCGCTCGGGCCGACGATCGCGACCGTCTCGCCTTCGCGAACGGCGAAGCTCAACGCCGCATGGGCATCGGCGCGCCGCCCCGGATACGCGAAACGGACGCCGTCGAACGCGAGGTCCGCCCGCAGGTCCGGCACGCGCGGCGCGGCGGCAGCCGGTGCCGTGCCTTGCGCGTCAAGCAGCGCGTGGATCGCGTTCGCCGCCGACTGGCCGATCATGCCTTGATGCAGGGCACCGCGCAGGTCGCGCAGCGGCCGGAAGATTTCGCTGCCCGCCATCAGCACGATCAGCAGCGCTTCGAGGCTCATGTCGCCGTGCCACACGCGCCACGCGCCGACCGCGACGGCCGCGGCCGCGCCGAGCCCCGTGCCGAGATCGGTGAAGAAACGCGTCAGCAGGCCGAGCGCGAGCACCCAGAAGCTGCTGTCGGACAGCGCGCGCGCCTTGCGCGCCAGCTTCTCGCCGAACGCCGCGCTCTGCCCGAACGCCTTCAGCGTCGGCAGGCCCTGCACCGCGTCGAGAAACTCGTCGCCGAACGCGTTGAACGCGGCCGAGCGCGCGAGCGCCGCGCGCCGGTCGGCGCGATGCACGAGCTGCGGCAGCGCGAGCGTGACGAGCGCGCCGGCCAGCAGGATCGCGGCCGTCGGCACGTCCCACCACGCGAGCACCGCGAAGATCATCACGGGTGCGCAGGCGGCGATCACGAGCTGCGGCAGGTAGACGCCGAAGAAGGTCTGCAACTGCTCGACGCCGTCGACCACGGCGAGCATCACGCCGCCCGTGCGTTCGCCGCTGAACCACGCGGGGCCGAGCGCGGCGATCCGGTCGAACAGCCGCGCGCGCAGCCGGGCCTGCATCTGCCCGGCCGTGTGCTGCGCCAGCACCGTGCGGCGATGGTCGAGCCACGCGCGCAGCAGCACGCAGGCCGCCGTCGCCGCGACGGCCTCGGCGATGCCGCGCACCGGTGCGCCCGAAAAGACGAGCCCCAGCACGCGGCCGAGAAACACGAAACGAAGGATGCCGACACCCATCGCCACAAGCCCGAGCGCGATCGCCGCGGCCACGCGCCAGCGCAGCCCCGCCATCATCGCCCATAGTCGTCCATCGAAATACATGCATGCCCTCCGGTCGGTTTTCGTTGCGTTATTTCTTGACCGGACAGAGGCTACGCGCACCGTCGCCGCGCGGCAAAAGATGATTTTTCAACGGGTGTTGAGTCAACTACAATACCCCGCATGTCGCAGCACCTTCCTCCCCTCAGCGCACTGCGTGCTTTCGAAGCGGCCGTCCGCCTCGGCGGTTTCGCACGCGCGGCGGCCGAGCTGAACGTGTCGACCAGCGCGGTCAGCCACCAGATCCGCGCGCTCGAGGAAGCGCTCGGCGCGCGGCTGCTCGAACGCAGCACGGGGGTCGGCGGCATCCGTCTCACGCCGGCCGGCGCGCGCCTGCTGCCGGCCGTCAGCGATGCGCTGTCGCGCCTCACCGACGCCTGCGCCGAGATTCGCGGCACCGCGCACCGGCTGACGGTGTCCGCCAACGCGCCGTTTTCGTCGATGTGGCTCGCGCGCCGCCTCGCGGAATTTTCATCCCTTCATCCCGACACGCCGCTGCATGCGGTCGTGCTCGACGACGAGCCCGATTTCGCGCGCGGCAACGTCGACCTGGCGATCGTGCACGTGCCGGCGCACCGGCTGACGGCCGACGACGACGTGCTGCTGCAGGAGAGCGTGTTTCCGGTGTGCAGCCCCGAGCTGTATCCGTTCGCGTCGGGGCACGTGTGCCGCTCCCGGCTGCTGCAGGAAATGCACGAGAACAGCCCCGAGATCGACTGGCGCAACTGGTCGGCGGAATTCGGCCTGCCGGACGACTTCGAGACGAAGATCGTCCGCTACAGCAGCTTCAGCCAGGTGATCGGCGCGGCCGTCGGCGGCGCGGGCATCGCGCTCGGCCGCGCGCCGCTGATCGAGCCGGAATTGCGCAGCGGGCGTCTCGTGCCGCTCGTGCCGGGGCTGGAGCGCGCCGCGTCGTGGCGTTTCGTGCTGCGCCGCAACCCGTCGACGCGGCATCGGCTGCTCGATCCGCTCGTTGCGTTCCTGAGGCAGGAGGCGGCAATGCCGCCGTTCGTTGCGACGATGGTTGCGCATGCATCCAATGATGTGCGTGCAAGGGGTGCGGGCGGCGCGTAGCGCGCGGCGGGCGCGCGGCTGAAGGAAGGTTCTTCGCGAATTTCCGTGGGTGTCGCGGCCCGACCCGTTGCTGCCGCTCGAGCCGTTGCATCTCGTAAGGCAGGTGTCAGAGCGCAACGGTCACCCGTTCCGAAGATCCGAAAGCGTGTCCTCCCTTAGCGGATCGGTTGCAGCAACCGAGAGCCCGGCGCACTACGTGACTGATCAGAGATCTCCGCGCACTTCACCGGTTCCCAGCGCGCTCCGCTGCCGGTTGACTTCCGCCCAAAGCTCATCGCTGTCGTCATCGCGCAGCAGGACCATCCAGTCCAGTTGATTGTCGGTCACGCCGAAGTATTCCAGGATTTCCCGGCGAACCGCATCGACGAACTGCGCGTATTCCGGGGTTGCCTGGGCCTGCGCGTGCAAGGCGTCGTATGCTGCATCGTCCGCACCGCCGCCGTGCTCGTCGATGTAGCGCGAAATCCACTGGTCTCGTTCGCGGTCGTAGTCGGCCTCGGCGCGCATCGCTTGCACAGCCGTGTAGAAATCCAATTGGGCAAACGCGGCGATCGCCGCCGTTGTCGCCTCGTCGAATGTAGTCGTCATTCCATCTCTCATGTCGGTCGTGACACATCATCGCACGGGCCGCACCCGGGCAGGTGCTTCGAATCCGGACGGTGCAACACGCCGCCTGGCGCCGACGTTTGGCCCGTGCAAAGGCACCATGATCGACCGGTTGAATCCACCACCCTAAGCGGCCATACGCAACTGCACTGGCATGCCGGCCGCTTCCTGCTGCAGAGCAGTCAGTCCGTTCCTCACAAATGACCATCCAGCGCGGCAGCATTGAATGCTCGTTCTGTCAGTGGCCGAACTGCCCGTCGCGAGGAAGGTGTGCCGCCACGACGTGCATGCCGGTTACGGTCCGCGATATGTCGTCGAGTTCGACGGAAGTCACGTCGACAATGATGCAGTTGAAATTGAGGAATACGCCAGCGCCCAGACTAATGTTGAAGCCGTAGTCGAAATGGGAGGGAGGGAGGACGGACCACCGAGTCCGGCGCGATTGCGGCGAGGCGCTTTTGAAGGAGTCGATATCGCCGTTCGAGCGGTATGTGCGCCGCTTTGAAGCGCGCCGTCCGCGCCCGCGGGCTGCAGCCCGATCCGCCTGAATCTCGGGTGCGCTGACCGTGTACGGCTCTCCGGCCAGCATCGTCTCTTTATGGTTCAATTCATCCGGAAAGCCAAGACCTAGGCAAAGACGAAATACTTGCGCACCGTCTCCACTACTTCCCAAGTACCCTTCATGCCCGGTTCAATCACGAACACATCGCCGGCCTTCAGGTGCACGGCCTGCTCGCCTTCCGGAGTGATGATGCAGTAGCCGTCGAGAAAGTGGCAGAACTCCCATTTCTCGTAGTTCACCTCGAACTTGCCCGGGGTGCAGATCCAGGTGCCCATGATCTTGCTGCCGTCCTTGGAAAGGTAAGCGTTGAGGTTCACGGTGTGCGGGTCGCCGCCGATGCGCTTCCACTTTGTGGCATCAACGACCGGAGTCGGACAGGTTTCGCGCAAAACGGTAATGAAGTCAGACATTTCAGCTCCAATCGATCTAACAGAAACGGGGGCTTGCCCAGTGATTTGGTGAGAATCGCACTCTATTGCGGGAGGCTCAATGTGGCCGTCCGGCCGCCGTCAACCGTCCATACCTGCCCAGTGACGAAGCTTGCTTCACCGGACGCATGCAACGAGACTGGCAACCTCTGCCCCATCTGCCGCGTGAACAACGCCAAAGGAGGTGAGCAAGTTTCATTGCGCTCGCATTGCCGGCAAACGAAACTGTTCGATAGTTAATCAGAGCCAGGAATCCGCCGATAGAACAAAAACGGCATCGCCATGGGACACCTTCGCCGAAAGGACCGGCGTTGCGAACGTGTCTCTGGCCTCTGATACACCTGGTATAGGACTCGTCTCGAAGGGAAAGCGGCGTTTGAACGCCGCAGCGATTCAGGGTACCTGAACGCTCAGGGCCGGACTCGGTCTGCGCGTTTGCTCACTCATTGCGCCACCGCTCCCACATCAGTGCCTTTTGAGTCTCGGTGTAGTAGATCCTGCGCCGCTGTTTCATTTGCAACACCTCCACTGCTTGCGCAGCGTCCAGTGTGTTGCATCGACCGGTTGCATCCACCGGGTGGATCCGACGTTTGAACGTCCGAGCAATGGGGCCTGAGAATGACGCGTCATGGCCGATCACCGCCAGTCCGCCCCATGTTCCCCGAAAATCCGCAAACAACCTGAAGAAAGCCGGCACAGGCATGGCCGCCCTGCCGCCGGCCCCACGCAATCACGGCGCGGCGAAGAACAGCCCGACGACGCAGGCCATGCCGGCAAACCACACGAGCGAGCGCAGCGCGGCCCAGTTCAGCAGGTACAGCAGCGAATAGGCCACGCGGATCACGACGAACGCGATCGCGAGCTGGTCGACGCGATGCGCGTTCGCGCCCGACTGCCACGCAATCACGAGGCCGGCCGTGAACAGCGCGAGCGCCTCCCACGAATTGTGGTGCGCGGCCGCCGCGCGGGCGCGCCAGCCTTCGAGCTTCGCAAGGTACTCGCGCGGCGCGTGGTTGTCGTAGCCCTTCTTCGCCTTCGCGAGAATCGTCAGCGGGAACGGCAGCACCGCCACGATGAACAAGCACAGCTGGGACGTCGTCATCTAAGCCTCCTCCTTATATTTACATCGTTCAATGACAAGATCGCCGAGAGCTTAGCATTGCGCCGCGCGATCGCGCACCGGTTTTCTAGACGGGGGACTCGGCCGCTGCCGCCGGCCTTGCTTCGCCGATCAGCCGCAGCCAAAACTTCCACCAAATTGCCGACAAATACGTTAATTAAAACTGGTCAATCCCCAATACCATAGCGCTCAACACTGGCAAGACGCACGCCAACGCCAGACTTGCTCACCCGCGCGGCGCGCCATCGCAGCGCCGCGCTTCGAACGACATCCGACCCGAGCCCACGCCATGCCCCGTCCCATCGTCGCCCGCATTCGTCCCGACGCCGTCCGCCACAACCTCGAATTCATCCGCCGAACCGCCGCGCAATCGCGCGTGTGGGCCGTCGTCAAGGCCAATGCGTACGGCCACGGCATCGAGCGGATCTTTCCGGGCCTCGCGGCGGCCGACGGCATCGCGCTGCTCGATCTCGACGAAGCGGTGCGCGTGCGCGCGCTCGGCTGGGACAAGCCCGTGCTGCTGCTCGAGGGGATCTTCGAGGCGGCCGACGTCGAGCTGGCCGAGCATCACCAGCTCACGGTGGCCGTGCATTGCGACGCGCAGCTCGACCTGCTGATCGCCGCGAAGCCGCGGCGGCCGATCGACATCCAGCTCAAGATGAATTCCGGCATGAACCGGCTCGGCTTCCGCCCCGCCGCGTTCCGCGCCGCGTGGGAGCGCGCGGCGGGCGCGCCGTCGATCGGCAAGATCACGCTGATGACGCACTTCGCGAACGCCGACGAAGGCGAGATCGACTGGCAGCTCGACCAGTTCGACGCAGCTGCGGCCGGCATTCCGGGCGAGCGCTCGGTGTCGAACTCGGCCGCCGTGCTGTGGCACCCGCGCGCGCACCGCGACTGGGTACGCCCCGGCACGATCCTGTACGGCGCGTCGCCCACCGGCGCGGCGCGGCACATCGCCGACACGCCGCTGCTGCCGTCGATGACGCTGACCAGCAAGCTGATCGGCGTGCAGACGCTCGCGCCGCAGGAAACCGTCGGCTACGGCCGCCGCTTCACGGCCGATGCGCCGCTGCGCGTCGGCGTGGTCGCATGCGGCTATGCGGACGGCTATCCGCGCCACGCGCCGGCCGGCACGCCGATCGCGGTGGACGGCGTGCTGACGCGCGTGGTCGGCCGCGTGTCGATGGACATGCTGACCGTCGACCTCACGCCCTGCCCGGATGCGGGCATCGGTTCGCACGTCGAGCTGTGGGGCGACCAGGTGAAGGTGGACGACGTCGCCGAGGCGAGCGGCACGATCGGCTACGAGCTGATGTGCGCGGTCGCGCCGCGCGTGCCGGTGGTGGTCGTGCCGCCGGGCGCGTCGGCGGCGCCGCTGCGCACCGGCAGCTACGGGCGGTAAGTTCCGCATCGGCGGTCGCGGCGCGGCGCGGCGCAGCGCCGCGACCGCCCACCCGCTTCATTGACCGCGCACGTCAGCTGCGCCAGCGCGGCGCGCGCTTCCCCAGAAACGCGTCGATCCCTTCGCCCGCATCCTCTTCCATCATGTTGCGCGCCATCACGTCGCCCGCGTACCCATACGCGTCGTCGAGCGCCATCTCGCGCTGCCGGTAGAACATCGTCTTGCCGTAGCGCACGGCGGCCGGGCTCTTCGCGACGATCTCCGCGACCTTGCGCGCGACGGCCGCATCGAGTGCGTCCTCCGGCACCGCTTCGTTCACGAGGCCCCACGCGGCGGCCGTCGCCGCATCGACGAAGCGCCCGGTCACGAGCATGTCGAACGCGCGCTTCGCCGTCACGTTGCGGCTCAGCGCGACGGCCGGCGTCGAGCAGAACAGCCCCACGTTGATGCCGGACACCGCGAAGCGCGCGGTATCGGCCGCGATCGCGAGATCGCACGCGGCGACGAGCTGGCAGCCCGCAGCCGTCGCGATGCCGTGCACGCGCGCGATCACGGGCACCGGCAGCGCGCGCATCGCGAGCATCACGCGGCTGCACTGCGCGAACAGCGCGCGGTAGTAGTCGAGGTCAGGCTTGCCGCGCATCTCGCGCAGGTCGTGGCCCGCGCAGAACGCCCGGCCTTCGGCCGCGAGCACGACGCAGCGCACGTGCGGGGCCGACGCGAGCGCGTCGAACGCGTCGTGCAGGCTGGCCAGCATCGCTTCCGACAAAGCGTTGAACTGCTGCGGGCGGTTCAGCCGCAGCGTGACGACGCCGTCGTGGTCATCGCGCAGCAGGACGGGTTCCGACGAAGAGGGGTTCGCTTCCATGATGGGTCCACCTGATTGAAATCGATCGCGGTGCGGTAACGGATCAATATAGTCCAATCGGGGCGACGGCGGCGGCCGGCGGGATACGGATATTCCGGATGGCTGTCATTCGCCACCCGCGCCGCGCGACACGCCGCTCACTCGCCGCATGCGACGCGCGCGACGGTCTGCCTGAGCCACACGTGCGCGGGATCGGCATGCCGGCGCGCATGCCAGTGCTGCGTAAACTCGAACGAATCGATCGGAAACGGCGGCGCGAACACGCGCAGGCGCGGATCGTCGCCAACATGGTCGAGGTTGCGGCGCGCGACCGTCAGCACGAGATCGGTATCGGCGATCAGGTCGTTCGCCACGCTCCAGAACGGCAGGATCACCGCGATGCGCCGTTCGCGCTTCAGCCGCGCGAGCGCGCGGTCCACCTCGTTGTCCATCCCGTCGCGCATCGCGACGAGCGCATGCGGCCGCGCGAGCCATGCATCGAGCGACAGCGCGCCGCGCGCCGGCAGGCTGCGCGCATCGGCGGCGCACGCGAACGATTCGACGAACAGCGGCTGCAGGTGCAGCTCCGGCTGCGCGGACGGCAGCACGCCGAGCGCCAGGTCGATCTCGCCGTCCATCAGCTGCATCCGCATCGCTTCGCGCGTCGCCTGCGTGACGATCAGTTCGATGCCCGGCGCGGCCGCGCGCAACGTCTTCACGAGCGGCGGCAGCACGAGGCGCGCGCCGTAGTCGGACATCGCCACGCGAAACACGCGCTGCGCGCGCGACGGATCGAACGCGGCCGGCTCGATCAGCGCACCAAGCTGGCCGAGGATGTCGGCGAGCGGCTGCACGAGCTCGCTCGCCCGCGCGGTGAGCTCCAGCCGGCCGCCGCGCCGCACGAGCAGCGGATCGTCGAACAGGGTCCGCAGATGCGCGAGCGCATGGCTGATCGCGGGCTGGCTCTTGTGCAGACGCAGCGCCGTGCGCGAGATGTGGCGCTCGCTCAGCAGCGCATGCAGCGTGACGAGCAGGTTCAGGTCGATGCGGGACAGGTTATTCACCGGACGAATACCATGGATCGTGAAGACGAATTTCCATTCGCGATCCTAGCGGAACAAAATAATCCCCACACCCTGCTGCCGCCCCCGATCATGACGACTTCGCTCTCGCTGACCACCCTGCCGCTCGCCCTTGCCGCCTTCGTCGCCGGCGCGCTCGTGCCGCTGCAGGCGGGCAGCAACGCCGCGCTCGGGCGCGCGCTCGGCCATCCGCTGTGGGCGGCGGCCGCCTCGCTGACGGTGAGCCTGCTCGTCGTGTTGCCGCTGCTGGTTGCGGCCCGCGCGGACGCGCCGCTCGTCGCGCAGGCGCTGCACCGCCCGCCGTGGCTGTGGTTCGGCGGCCTCGCGGGCGTCGTCTACGTCACGCTTGCGCTGCTCCTGACGCCGCGGCTCGGCGCGACGACGTTCATCGTCTGCGTGGTCGCGGGGCAGATGCTCGCGTCGCTGCTGATCGACCACCATGGGCTGATGGGCCTGCCGCAGCGGCTGGCGACGCCCGGCCGGATCGCGGGCGTGCTGCTGATCGTCGCGGGCATGGTCGTCGTGCAGTGGTACACGCCGGCGCCGCAGGCCCGCGCGGCGCTCGACGGCGCGCCCGTGTCGCCGCGCTGAATGCGGCGGCGCCGTCAGCCGGCCAGCTTCTTCAGCGCGTCGACCACCGCATCGCCCTTGAACGGTTTCACGATCCAGCCCTTCACGCCGGCCGCCTTGCCGCGCTCCTTCATCGCCGGGCTGCTTTCCGTGGTCAGCATCACGACGTTGACCACCGCATTCGCGAGCTCGCCGCGAATCTTCTCGACCATCGTCAGGCCGTCCATGTTCGGCATGTTGACGTCGCTGATCACGAGCCGGATGCCCGGCGTCGCCTTCAGCTTCGCGAGCCCGTCCTTGCCGTCGACCGCCGTCGCGACGTCCAGCCCGTGATTGCGCAGGAAGCCCGCGACTTCGTCGCGCACCGTGCCCGAATCGTCCACCACCAGAATCTTTGCCATGCGAATTTCCCCTTCTCTTTTCTCTTGCTTGAATGCTTAAAACAGTTCGAGTTCGCCGGACTCGACCATCGGCCCGACGTCCTGCACCGATTCACGGAAATCCTCCGGCGACCAGCTCAGGCTGAACACGAAACGCTGGTCGATGCACACCGCCCGCCCCGATGCCGGATCGGTCATCCAGTACTTGAAGCAGAGTTGCGGACAGTCGCCGCCGAACGAGATGAACTTCTGCTTGTGATTGACGAGCAACGGTACCTCCGCCTGGTGGCGCGCGAGCGCCTCCGCGTCGCCGAGGTAGCGGTTCTTGAACGCGCCCCACACGAGGTTGGTCAGCTCGCCGAGCACGCTGTTCACGTCGCGGAAATCCGGCGCGCGGCCGTCGGCGCGCACGCCGCCGAGCATCTCGAGCAGCGGCTGCTCGCTCGTCTGCAGCATCATGTAGCCGCGGCACCACGCGCTCTCCAGCGCGATCAGGCTGAACACCTCGCCGAAGATGATCTGGTCTCGCACGATGCACGGCGTGTCGCAGCGGATCGTCATGCCCGGAAACAGGCTGTCGAGCCGCGCCTCGGTGATCTCCGCGATGCCGCGCACGAGCGCGTTCGGATAGTCGCGGCTGAAGATGAATTCGTCGATCACGCGCCGCAGCGGCGTCATGTCGTCGGCGACGTAGGTCGCGCAGGCGACGCGCGCGAGCGCATCCGGCAGGCCGTCGCGCGACGCGTGCGCGTCGCGGCGCAGGATGATCGGCAGCTCCGGGCGCAGCGCATCGATCTGCGTCGCGACGATCGCGCTCTCGGCGCACGAGCCGCCGTAGTCCTCGGCGAGCAGGATCGCGCCGAGATCGATGTTCGAGCGCAGCACCTGCAGCAGCCGGTTGCGGCGCACCGTCAGGCCGATCAGGTTGTGGTCGTCGCAGAAGCGCTTGATCGCGTCCGCGTGCGCGCGGCTGTCGTCGAGCACGAGCACCTTGCTGACGGGTTTGCCTTCGGTCATGGCGCGGTTTCCTTGCTTGGGTTCGGAGTCCTGGGGTTCGGTTGCGTCATCCGGTGCGGTCAAAACAGTTCGAGTTCGCCGCCGGTATCCATCGCCGCCGTCTCCGGCGCGTGGAAATCGAACGGCGCGTTCGCGCACACGCACAGCGTCGCGCCGATCCGCACCCCGTCGTCGAGCGTCACCTCGAACGCGGCGACGTGATCGGGGCTGAGCGCGGCGAAGTAGCCGGTGCTCGCGTCGGTCAGCAGGTACGGCGTCGACATGCCGAGATCCGGGAAATACGCGGTCAGCGCCTGGTTCATCGCGCCGCAGCAGAGGTTCGCGACCTCCGTGAACGCTTCGTGCAGCGGCAGGTTCGCGGCGCCGGCGTAGTAGCGCCGCGTGGCGTCGTCGTCGTTGAAGCGCAGCGCGAGCAGCAGCCGGAAATGCAGCGCGGAGATCGTCAGCACCGCGACCTGCGCGGCCGGCTTCGATCTCGGACGGCGCTCGGCCCGCGGCTCGCCGGTGGCCGGCGCGATGTCGCACGCGCCGCCGCCGGACGCGAGCCGCGTGCGCGCCGCGTCGAAGAAGATCCGCTCGAAGCTCGCCTTCGCCTGCGCGCCGATCACGCCGCCGCTCCTTCCAGCCGCGCGTGCAATTGCCCGGCCAGCGTCTCGACGGTCGCGAGCGCGGCGGTGATCATCTTGCCGCCCGCCTGGATGTCCTGGAACGTCGCCGCCGTCACGAGATCGTTGCGGTTCAGGCTGTCGCGATAGCTGTTCGACAGCTCCTGCGAGCGTGCCGCGAGGCCGCGCACCTCGCTCGCGACGATCGAGAAGCCGCGGCCGGCATTGCCGGCGCGGGCCGCCTCGATCGACGCATTCAGCGACACGATCGACACGTGCGCGACGATCGCGGAAAGCTCCAGGTTCTTCGCGCGCATGTCCTGGTTCTGCGTGGTCAGCGAGGTCATCTGCTCGTGCCAGCGCTCGAACGTGCCGGCGAGGCCGCGCAGGCGCGCCGCCTCGTGCACGATCTTCTCGGCCTGCTGCGTCAGCGCGCCCTTCTGCGCGAGCGCCGCCTGCCACGCATCGCGCTGCGCGTCGGCATCGCTCGCCTGCCGCGCGAGCGACTCGGCGAAGCCCGCTTCCTTCCGCGCCCACGCTTCGGCCTGCTCCCGGTGCGCCGCATCGGCTTCGCCGGCGCGGGTTTCCGCGAGCGCGAGCGCATCGCGCAGCGCATCCGCGTCGGCGGCCATCCGCGCGACGAACCGCGCGCGCTGCATCCGGAACCCGATCGCCGCGACGAGCCCCGCCACGACGGCGCCCGCCAGTGCGGCGCCGATAAGCATCCATGCCTGCACGATCACTCCGCCACGTCGGCGTCCGCCATGCCCGCGCGCTCGCGCGCGCGCTCGGCCGACGCATCGATGCCCGCGCCGTCCACCGCGAACGAGTCCGGCAGCGACACGATCGTGCGGAACGCGCGATACGCCGCCCCGCGCCGGTCGTCGGTGAAGTCCAGCCGGATGTCGCCGCCTTCGCGCTTCAGGAAGCTGCGCACCGCGTCCATGCCGACGCCGCGCCCCGACACCTCGGTCACTGCGTGCGCGGTCGAGAAGCCCGGCCGGAAGATCAGCTCGGCGACCGCTTCGTCGGTCAGCGCGTGCTCGCCGCTCGCGTCGAGCCAGCCGCGTTCGCGCGCGATGCCGCGGATCCGGTCGAGCGCGAGGCCCCGGCCGTCGTCGCTCAGCGCGAACTGCAGCATGCCGCCGTCGACGCTCACCGCGAGGTCGATCGTGCCGACCGCCGCCTTGCCGGCCGCGCGGCGCTCGTCCGGCGATTCGATGCCGTGGTCGATCGCATTGCGCACCAGGTGCATGAACACGTTCTTCAGCGTGCCGCCGATCTCGCTGCGCACGCGGTAGCCGTGGCTGTCGATCCGCACGGCCGGCGCCGCCTTGCCGAGTTCGGCCGCGAGCGACGGCAGCGATTCCATCACGCCGCCGAGCGCCTCGCCGATGCTTTCGGTGCCGAGCAGGCTCAGCATGCGGCGCACCGCGTCGCGCGCGGCGTGCCAGTCGGCCGCGTTCGCGGGGTCGGCGCCGTCGAGCATGCGCAGGCTCTCGCTGATGTGCGCGCGCTCGACCATCAGGTAGTGGCCGTTCGCGTGCGGCGCGGCTTCGCCATTGCGGCCGAGCGTCTCGGTACTGATCGTCGCGTAGTGCTCGACCGCGTCGCGCACCCGCGCGAGATCGTCCATCAGCGCGTCGCGGTTCCATTCGGGGCCCGCGTCCGCGCGGCGCAGCGCGTCGTACGCCTGCTCGGCTTCGTGGACGATGTTGGTCAGGTGCTGCAGGCTGTACGTGCGCGCGTTGCCCTTGATCGTATGCATGTTGCGGAACAGCGCCGCGATGATCGAGTGATCCGCGCGCTCGTGCTGGCGGATCATCCGTTCGTTCTCGCTGAGGAAGCCCTTCGCGCTGTTCACGAACTGGTGGAACTTGTCCTGGCTGATCGACAGGATCTCGCCGATCATCTCGAGCCGGCGCTGCTGCTCGCCGGCCTGCGCGGTCAGCTCGCGCAGCTCGGTCACGTCGCGCACGCACAGCATCAGGCGCACGATCGTGTCGGTCTCGTCGGTGATCGCCGACCAGCTCAGGTCGAGCCACTTCTCGCGGCCGTCCGGCATGCGCTTCGCGACTTCGTTGACGAGCAGGTGCGCATTGAATTCGAAGTTCATGCTGTCCTCGCCGAGGCATGCATGAACGGCCGCGTCGACCTGCGCGCGCGCGTCGGAGCCGAGGTTCGAATCGTCGAACACGAGCGCCATCAGGTCGCGGCCGGCGATGTCCTGCGTCTCGAAGATCGTCTCGAGGTAGGCCGAGTATTCCGCATGTACGACGCCCCCGCCGACGACGGTCAGGATGCCCTGCTGCATGTTCTGCAGCATCGCCTGGATGTCGGCGGTCTTCTGCTTGAGCTGCGCGGAGTTTTCCTGGATCTTCTCGATCATCCCGTTGAACGCGACGATCGAATGGCCGATCTCGTCCATGCGGCCCACCGGCACGCGGCGCGTGAAATCCTGGCTCGTCGCGATCTCGCTCATCATCGTCTGCATCCGGCTCAGCGGGCGCGTGATCTGGCGATACAGCACGAAGCCGAGCGCGGTCAGCAGCACGATCACGGTGCCGGCGACGCCCGCGATCGCGGTGGCCGTCGTGGCCAGCATGCCGTTCAGCGCGCGGATCGCGTCGTCCTTCTGGCGGTTCTTCTCGACGCGCAGCGTGTCGACGATGCTCTCGAGCTCGTCGCGATACTGCGCGACGTTCGCGAACAGGTTCGCCTGGGCCATCTCGACCTTGCCGTCGGTCTTCATCTTCACGGTGTCGTCGATCGCCGCGAAGTAGTTCGTCGCGCTGTCCTTCGCCTGCGACACGAGCCCTTCCTGCGCGTGGCTTGCGGCCGACTTCGCCTGCGCGTCGAGCGCCGCGCGCAGCGCCGACTGCTTCGCCTTCAGCTCGTCGCGCGCCTGCGCGGCGGTGTTCGCGTCCGGTGCGTAGATCAGCGTCATCGTCGCGATCTGGATGTTTTTCACGTCGGACACGAGATCGGCGGACGCGAGCGCGCTCGGCACGATCCCCTCGGTGACCTGGCGCACCTCGGAGGCGCTCTTGCGCGTCTGGTACACGGCATAGATGCCGATCGCGGACAGCGCGAAGAACGTCAGGACGACTAGCAGCGTAATGCGATGACGGATGGTCATGAGTACAGCTCCCCGCAGCGATCCGGCTTCGATCGCTCTTTGGTCTATTGAAAGAATATGAGCGCCGAATTATCGGGGATGGTGTATGACTGTCCGATGACCGTTAATCAATCGATTATCGAGCAAACCGAAATGATTAATTGCGGCGGAAAATCACTAAAGTTTTTCTTCGGCTTGCCGTTAACCCCCCGGCATCAAGCTTCAGCGCGGCTGTCGGGTTTGCCGAATCGGCGGAGCAGCGGATATTCATTGTTTTATTTACGCGCCGCAAAATCAATCCGGACGAATACCGGTAAAACGTTTGCGCATTATCGCGCAAGTTGAATCGATTTCATCCTCTCTATATGAAACATGCCGGATTCGATGCGCCGGCCCGCGTCGTCGTTTACGGATCGAGCGCGCCGCCCGACCAGCCGGTCGACGGGCGCGACCCCGTCAGCTTCAGCGCAACGTCGCCCCGTGCGACCAGCCGCTCGCGGTTGCGCGTGACGATGCGCCCGGCCTGCGGCGCGACCAGCACATGCTCGCTGCCGGGCAAGCCCGGATGCGCGACGATCCGCGCGACGCGCTCGCCGGCCTCGACCGTCGCGCCCAGTTCGCGTTCGTAGACGAGCACGCCCGACACGGGCGCGAACACCGTCTCCATGTGCGCGATCGGCACGGCTTCGCCGTGCCAGTCAGGCGTGCCGGGCGCTTCCGCGATCACGCCACGGCCGCGCAGGAATGCGAGCACGCCGCCGGCGTCGCGCTCGGCCAGCGCGTCCGACACGTCGGACTGCCCGCGCAGCTCGACGGTCGCGACGAGCCGGTCGCACAGCCCGCCGTCGCGTGCCCAATGCGCGACAACCGCGCCTTCGAATGCGCCGTCTTCGTCCTCGTCCCACAGGATCGCGACATCGGCGCCGAGCGCCGCCGCGAGATCGCGGCCCGCCGGCCACCGGTCGCGATGCAGGTACACGTACGGCAGCGCCTCGGAATCGGTGTGGAAATCGAGCACGATGTCGGCGTCGCACGCGGCGGCAAGCAGTGTGCGCTGCCACGCGGCGAACGTCGTCGCGGGCCGGCGCGTCGCGGCCGATTCGTGGAAATGCCGGTTGAAATTGCGCTGCGTCGTTTCATGGAAGCGGCCGAGCAGCCGCCCCTGCCGGAACTGCGCGAGCCCGAGCGGGTTGGCCTGCGGCACGACCGTCACCGTGCCGCGCAGCACGCCGCGATCGTGCGCCGCGCACAGTTGCGGCAGCAGCCGGTGCAGCACGAGCATGCCCGCGATCTCGTCCGCATGCACGCCGGCCTGCAGATGCACGCGCGGCCCGTCGCCGGCCGACAACCGCCATGCGCGGATCGCGAGCGGCTGCCCGCCGTCGCCCGGCACCTGCCACGTCAGCGTTTCGATCATCGTCTTGCTTCCTTCAGGATCGGTGTGTCATGCATGACGATTCACGACGATGAACGCGAACCGGCACCGAGGCTCGACACGAATGCCGCGATGCGCTCGCACGCGTCGGCCAGTTGCGCATCGTCGACGACGAAGCCGAAGCGCACGAAACCCGATGCGGTGTCGCCGAACGCGCTCGCGTCGAGCAGCGCGACCTGCTTCGCGCGGAACAGCCCCCACGTGAACGCATGGGCGTCGAGCCCCGTGCCGCGCACGTCGACCATCATGAACATCCCGGCCTCCGGCAGCAGGCAGCGCAGCCCCGGCACGTCGCGCAGGCGCGCGTAGGCGAGGTCGCGGCGGCGCCGGTAGAGTTCGCGCATGTCCGCGACGATCGCGGCCTTGTTGTCGAGCGCGGTGACGGCCGCCTGCTGGATGAAGCCCGGCAGCCCATACAGCATGCAGAGCGCGAGCCGTTCCGCATGCTCGATCAGTTCCGTCGGGCCGATCGCCCAGCCGACCCGCCAGCCCGGCATCGCATGCGATTTCGACAGGCTGCCGATCGTCACCGTGCGTTCGGCCATCCCGGGCAGTGACGCGATGCTGACCATGTCGCGCTCGAACGTCAGCGCCGCATACACCTCGTCGGACACGACCCACAGATCGCGCTCGCATGCGAGCCGCGCGATCCGTTCGAGGTCGGCGCGCGGCATCACGACGCCGGTCGGGTTGCACGGCGTCGCGAAGAAGATCGCCTTGGTGCGCGACGTCACGGCCGCTTCGAGCGCGTCGAAGTCGAGATGAAAACCGCGCGACGCGTCGACGGGCACCGGCACGAGCGTCGCGCCCGACGCGCGCACGCTCGCTTCGTAGGTGAGGTACATCGGCTCCGGCACGATCACCTCGTCGCCTGCCTCGCACAGGCACATCGCCATCGCGAACAACGCGTTCTGCGCGCCTGCCGTCACGATCACGTGCTCCGGAGCAACTGCCTGCCCCGACGCTTTCGCGTGCTCGCGCGCGATCGCCGCCCGCAGTTCGGCCCGGCCCCGCACTTCGCTGTAGTGCGTGTCGCCGCCGCGCAGCGCGGCGACCGCGCGCTCGACGATCACGTCCGGTGTCGCAAAATCGGGATCGCCGACGCTCAGGATGATCGCCGGCTCGCCGGCGGCGACTGCCCGCTGCGCCGCGTAATGAATGTCCCATGCGCTCGTGCGCTTGCCCTGCAGGCGCTCGACCAGCTTCGAATAGTTCATGCGTCCTCCATCGCGCGGCGCCCGCCCGGCCGCCGCGTCGTCAGTTGTTCATTCAGCGCGGCATGCGCACGGGCACGCGCCGTTCGAGCCGGCCGAATGCGCGCTCGATCACGAAGGCCAGCGCGACGTAGATCGCCGCGATCGCCAGCAGCGGCTCGTAGGTCCGCAGCGTTTGCGCGCGGATATAGTTCGCGGCGCCCAGCACATCCATCACCGCGACCGTCGACGCAAGCGCCGTCGATTTCAGCAGCATCACGGTCTCGCCCGCCAGCGTCGGCAACAGGATCTGGACCGCACGCGGCAGCCACACGCGCCGTGCGATCATCGACGGGCGCATCCCCATTGCGCGCGCGGCCTCGATCTCGCCCTTCGGCACGCCGCGCAAGCCTGCGCGCAACACCTCGCCGACATACGCGCCGACGCTGATCACGAGCGCGAACGCGACATACCAGAAGCCGTCGCGCAAGAACGGCCACAGCACGCTGTCGCGCAGCGCGGGCCAGCCCGCGAACAGCGAGCCCACCCCGTAGTAGATCAGATAGATCTGCACGAGCAGCGGCGTGCCGCGAATCACTTCGGTGAAACCCTTGCTGACGCCCGCGACGACCGGATTCGGCGACAGCCGCGCGAACGCGACGACGATCGCGAGCCCGAAGCCGAATACGGCCGAGACGACGAGCAGCTTGACGGTGGTCAGCACGCCGAGCAGCAGCAGCGACCCGTTGGAAGACAGTACGCTCAGATCCATGACGTTGGTCCGGTTCGATGGGAAATCAAGCGGGAGAACGCGGCACGGCTCACGATGCCGGCATCCACCGGCCGAAGCGCCGCTCGATCTCGCGAAACAGCACGCCGGACAGCGACGTGATCAGGAAATACACGGCGGCCACCATCAGGTAGTAGTGCATGTATTCGCGCGTCGAGCCGGCCGCCTGCTTCGCGGTGTAGAGCAGCTCGCTGTAGCCGACCACGCTGATCAGCGCGCTGTCCTTCACGAGAATCAGCCACAGGTTCGCGAAGCCCGCCAGCGCGTACGGCGCCATCGCGGGCAGCGTCACGCGCCGGAACACGAGCCCCGGCGGCGCGCCGAACGCGCGGCCGGCCTCGATCTGCCCGTACGGGATCGCGAGGATCGCGCCGCGGATGATCTCCGCCGCATACGCGCCCTGCACGATGCCGAGCACGATCACCGCCGCCGCGAAACCGTTGATCGCGACGGGCCCGACGCCAATCGCCGTCATCAGCAGGTTGATCGCGTCGGTGCCCGCGTAGTAGAGCAGCAGGATCAGCAGCAATTCGGGCACCGCGCGGCACAGCGTCGTGTAGCCCTGTGCGATCCGTTCGAGCGCGCGCACGCCGGACAGCTTCGCGGCCGCGCCCAGCAACCCGAGCACGATGCCGGCGATGAACGCGCCGAATGAAATCTCGAGCGTCACGCCCGCGCCCTGCAGCAGCGCGACGCCCCAGCCGTCCGGGTCCATGCCCAGGTAGCTCACCCATCCCCAACCGTTCATGCCGCCTCCTCGTGCATGCGTGCGTGCGCCAATATGGCCATCCTCGCGCGATCAGTGCGGCCAGAGGTCGATCGGGAAATACTTCTTCGCGATCTGCGCATACTTGCCCGACGCATGCAGCTGTTCGAGTGCGGCGTCCATCTGCTGCTTCAGCGGCGCATCGGCCTTGCGCATCCCCGCGCCGACGCCGTAGCCGAAGATCGCAGGGTCCATCTTCACGCTGCCGGGGCCCTTCAGCTCGAACGCCGCCCCGTCCTTCGACTTCAGGAAATCCAGAATGCCGAGCTGGTCGAGATACATCGTGTCGATCCGGCCCGCGACGAGATCCGCGTTACAGTCGTCCTGCGTGTTGTACAGGCGTACCGTCGCGCCCTTGCCGTACGCCATCTTGATGAACTCGGCGTTCGCGGTGGAACCCTGCACGCCGATCACCTTGCCCTTCAGGCCGTCGGGCGTCAGCGTGAGCTTCGTGTTCTTCGCGCCGACGAAGGTACCCGGCGTCTCGTAGTACGGCCGCGAGAACGCGATCACCTTCTGGCGTTCCGGCGTGATCGACATCGAGTTGAAGATCACGTCGATCTTGTCGCTGAGCAGGGCCGGGATGATGCCGTCCCACGAGACTTCCTTGATCTCGCACTTCGCCTTCATATGGTCGCACAGCGCGCGGATCAGATCGGCTTCGAAGCCGCTCCACTGGCCCGTCGGGCTCTTCATCAGGAACGGCGGATACGGTTCGGCCGCGACGCCGAAGCGCAGCACGCCCGACGACGCATGCGCGGAACCGAGCGGCGCGAGCGCCGCGACGACGACACTGAACAGGCACAGCAGACTGCGTACGACGCGTTTCATGGTCGGACTCCTTGCGGGAAAGATAGATATCGGTCGGGCCGGCTCGCGAGCCGCGCCCGTCGTTCAGTGGCGTTGCCGGTGCGCGTTGACGAACTGGCGGCAGCGTTCGCTCTGCGGCGCGTCGAAGATCTCGGCCGGCGTACCGCTCTCCTCGACGCGCCCCTGGTGCAGGAACAGCACCTTGTTCGACACGTCGCGCGCAAACGCCATCTCGTGCGTGACGAGTATCATCGTGCGGCCTTCGCATGCGAGATCGCGGATCACCTTCAGCACTTCGCCGACGCGTTCGGGATCGAGCGCGGAGGTCGGCTCGTCGAACAGCATGACTTTCGGCCGCATCGCCAGCGCGCGCGCGATCGCGACACGCTGCTGCTGGCCGCCGGACAGGAACGCGGGATAGACATTGCGCTTGTCGGCGAGGCCGACGCGTTCGAGCAACTGCTCGGCACGCGCGGTCGCCTCGGCGCGCGATTCGCGCAGCACGTGGACGGGCATCTCGATCACGTTCTCGAGCACCGTGCGGTGCGCCCACAGGTTGAAGCTCTGGAACACCATGCCGAGCCGCGTGCGGATCCGCTCGACCTGGCGCGGATCGGTCGGCACGGTGCGCCCCTTGCGGTCGACTTTCAGCCCGATCTCCTCGCCGTCGACGACGATGCGCCCCCGGGTCGGCGTCTCGAGCAGGTTGATGCAGCGGAGCAGCGTGCTCTTGCCCGATCCGCTCGCGCCGATCAGGGAGATCACCTCGCCTTCGCGCGCACTCAGCGACACGCCCTTCAACACTTCCAGCTCGCCGAACCGCTTGTGCAGATCTTCCACCTGCACGCGTTCCTCGGCGACCGATTTCACGCTCTCCACCCGCGCCAGCATGCTGTCTCCTGTGTCGAATTCTCACGCCCGTCCCGTGCAGGATCGCGGCGTCTTGTTGAATGGCCGGCCAACCTTATGTGGAGTCGAGTATAGGCTCTGTTGAACGGTGGTTCAATAGTTTCAAAAAAAACCGGAGCAAGGGTTTTCGCGGGTTTCGCGACGCTTTTGCCGGCGTAATTGAACAAGCGTCCGGCACTCCCCTATAATCGGTGCCATACGATTCCGTAAGGTCACCACGTGAAAAAGACTCCTGGCACGGCACCGGTTCAGACGCGCAGCCGCGGCATCCGAGAAACGCCGGCGGTGCGTCAGCAATCGATCATCGACGCGACGATGCGCTGCATCGCGCGCTACAGCTATTCCGAGACGACGATCGACCGCATCTGCGCGGAAGCGAAGGTCTCGCGCGGGCTGATCAACCATCACTTCCAGTCGAAAGACGAACTGATGGCGCAGACCTACAAGCGGCTCGCGACCGACCTGCTCGACGTGTCGCGCGCGGCGGCCGCGAACGCGACGGGCCCCGAGGAAAAGCTCGATGCGATCATCAAGGTGTGTTTCGCGGCGCCGGTGTTCGCGCCGAAGAACGTGAAGGTCTGGCTCGGTTTCTGGAGCGTCGCGCACAGCGACCCGGTGATCCGCAAGGCGCACAAGGAGCTGTACAGCGGCTACCGGCAGGCGTTGAAGAAACTGTTCGACCAGATCGCGGAAGTGCGCGGCGGCACCGTCGACAGCGATCTCGCCGCGCTGACGCTGACGGCCGTGATCGACGGCTTCTGGCTGGAGCTTGCGCGCGACCCGACGTCGTTCACCGCGGAAGACGCGCTGGCGAGCTGCCTGCGCGTCGTCGACACGTTCCTCCCGCCGTCGAAGACGGCCCGCAAGCGGGCGTAACGCACGCACGCGCTGCCGTACAGCCGGCGGCGGACACGACGGCCTCGCACTGCGAGGCCGTTCGCGTTTTCAGGCGGCGCGGATCTCGATCAGGTATGGCGCGTCGTACGCGGCCGCTTCGCTCAGTGCGCCGGAAAGCGATGCGCCCTCGTCGACCCGTTGCGCGCCCCACCCATACGCCCGCGCGATCGCGACGAAATCCGGCGTGTGCAGATCCACGCCGACCGGTTCCACGCCACCGTCGACCATCGCGCGCTTGATCTCCCCGTATCCGCCGTTGTTCAGCAGCACGACGATCACGCGCGCGCGATGCTGCACCGCGGTGCCGAGCTCCGCGAGCGTGTACTGGAACCCGCCGTCGCCGGCCAGGCAGACGACCGGCCGCGACGCGTCGCCGAGGCTCGCGCCCACGGCGGCCGGCAGCCCGTAGCCCAGTGAGCCGAACCCCACCGACGCGTTGAACCAGCTGCGCGGGCGCGGCGCCGCGAAACCGACGTTGCCCGCGTAGACGATGCGCGTCGAATCGCCCACGATCGCCGCATCGGGCAACGCGTCGCGCACGCTGTCGAGCAATGCGAGGTCGCGCCGCATCTCGTCGTTCGGTTCCCGTCGCGCGGCCGCGCGGCACATCGCCGCGCGCTCGATGCCGTCGCCGTGCGCATGCGCGGGCGCATCGGCTGGCCAGATACGCCGGAGTGCGCGCACGGTTTCGCCGACGTCGCCGAGCAGCGGCAGCGCGGGCACCGCGTTGCGGCACAACTGCTGCGGATCGATGTCGATTCGCACGAGCGGCGCGGGCATCGCGAAGCTGCGCGTCGCATACAGGTCGTAATCGGTCGGCCCCAGCTCGGTGCCGAGCGCGATGATCAGGTCGCTGTCGCGCATCAGCGCGCGCACCGCGTCGCTCGACGCCGACCAGGCAATGCCGAGCGGATGCGCGGGCGGCAGCACGCCGCGCCCGTTGATCGTCATCACGACCGGCGCGTCGAGCGCTTCCGCGAGCCAGCGCACGTCGTCGGCCGCGTCGAGCGCGCCGCCGCCCGCGAGGATCAAGGGCGCGCGCGCGGCGGCCGCCTTCGCGCGGAACGCGTCGATGCCGTCGGCCGACGCGGGGCCCGGCGCGATGCGCGGCGGCGCAGCCGGCACGGGTGGCAGCGCATCGGCAGGCGCCGCGAGCACGTCGAGCGGGATCTCGATGTGCACGGGACGCGGGCGGCCGCCCGAAAACACCGCGAACGCGCGCGCGATCGCCTGCGGCAGCGCGTCGGCGCGCGGCACCGTGTAGCTGAACGCGGCCACGTTGTCCGCGAACGCATGCTGGTCCGGCAATTCGTGCAGATGGCCGTTGCCCGAGCCGATGTCACCGGACGCGTTGACGCTCGAGATGACCAGCATCGGGATCGAATCCGCATAGGCCTGCGCCATCGACGTCGCAATGTTCGTCATGCCCGGCCCGGTGATGACGAAGCACACGCCAGGCTTGCCGGTCGCGCGTGCATAGCCGTCCGCCATGAAGCCGAGGCCCTGCTCGTGGCGCGCGCTCACGTGACGCAGCGCACTGCCGGCGAGGCCGCGGTACAGCTCGATCGTGTGCACGCCGGGAATGCCGAACACCGTGTCGACGCCATACGCTGCAAGCAGGTCGACGAGGTACATGCCTACTGTTTTCATGTGTTTTCCATTCTTCAGGACAGGTTTCAGAATCGTACGCCGGCCCATGCCGTCAGCGCGCGAGCCCCGGCAGCAGCTCGCGGACGCCTTGCGCGAGCATCTGGAACGCGATCGCGGTCAGCACGATGCCGGACAGCCGCTCGACCAGCGTCCTGCCGATCTCGCCGAGCCGGCGGCACCACGACGCCGAGCATGCATACGTGAGCCCGATCACGCCGGCATGCAGCACGCAGGCGGCGCTCAAGGCCAGCAGGTCGGCCGGCGTATGGAAGCGCGTCGCGGTCGTGATCACGAGCGACATCACCGCGCTGCCGATCGACAGCGGAAAGATCAGCGGCACCGCGATGTAGTTGCGCCATTGCCCGTGCTCGAGGCGCGTGTCGCTGCCGCTGCGCTCGTCGTTCGCCGTCCCGCGCATCATCGGGATCGACCACAGGCACAGCATGAGGCCGCCGGTCAACGTCAATGCGCCGAGCGTGAGGCCGAGCATGCGCAGCAGGAACTGACCGCTCCATACCCCGCCGATCATCAGCGTCGCGATCCACGCGAACAGCCTGAACGCGATCCGCCGCTGCGTCGCGTCCGGGAAATGCCCGGTGACCGCCGCATACATCGGGATCGCGACGGGCGGACAGAACAGCGTCAGCAGGCCCGTCAGGAACAGCAGCACGTCGCTCGACGTCAGGGTCATCGTTCGCACTCGGATGCGGTCGGGTGGATGAAAGGTGCAATGGCATCGCAGCGGCGCGTCGTCAGCCGAGTTCGGCGCGGAGTTCGGGGACCGTCGAGAACAGGTCGCCGACGAGGCCGTAGTCGGCCACGCTGAAGATCGGTGCTTCGGGATCCTTGTTGATCGCGACGATCACCTTCGAATCCTTCATGCCGGCCAGGTGCTGGATCGCACCCGAGATACCCACCGCGATGTACAGCTGCGGCGCGACGATCTTGCCGGTCTGGCCGACTTGATAGTCGTTCGGCACGTAGCCCGCGTCCACCGCCGCGCGCGATGCGCCGAGTGCCGCTTGCAGCTTGTCCGCCAGCGGCTCCAGCACCTTCGTGTAGTTCTCGCCGCTGCCCAGGCCCCGGCCACCCGACACGATGATGCTCGCGCTGGTGAGTTCCGGACGGTCCAGCTTCGTCACTTCGCGGCTCACGAATTGCGACTTGCCCGCATCCGCCGCTGCGTCGATCTTCTCGACCGCTGCGCTGCCGCCTTCCGCTGCCACCGGGTCGAAGCCCGTTGCACGCACCGTGATCACCTTGATCGGGTCGCTCGATTGCACCGTGGCAATCGCGTTGCCCGCGTAGATCGGGCGCTCGAACGTGTCGGCCGAATCGACCGCCGTGATGTCCGAGATCTGCGCGACGTCCAGCTTCGCAGCGATGCGCGGCGCGATGTTCTTGCCGTAGGCCGTCGCCGGCGCGAGGATGTGCGAGTAATCCTTCGCGATGTTCAGCGCCGTCGCTTCGACGTTTTCCGCCAGGCCGGCGGCCAGTTGCGGCGCGTCGGCCAGCAGCACCTTCGCAACGCCCGCGATCTTCGCTGCCGCATCCGCCGCGCCCTGCGCGCCGTGGCCCGCAACCAGCACGTGGATGTCGCCGCCGATCTTCGCGGCCGCCGCCACAGTGTTCAGCGTTGCCGCCTTGATCGACGCGTTGTCGTGTTCTGCAATCACCAGAATCGTCATTTCTTTCCGCTCCCCTTACAGCACCTTGGCTTCGGTCTTCAGCTTCTCGACCAGCGTCTTCACGTCCGGCACCTTCACGCCGGCCGCGCGCTTCGGCGGCTCCACCACCTTCAGCGTCTTCAGACGCGGCGCGACGTCCACGCCCAGGTCTTCCGGCTTCACGGTTTCCAGCGGCTTCTTCTTCGCCTTCATGATGTTCGGCAGCGTCACGTAGCGCGGCTCGTTCAGGCGCAGGTCGGTGGTGATCACCGCCGGCAGCGTCAGCGACAGCGTTTCCGCGCCGCCGTCGACCTCGCGTGCGAC
Source organism: Burkholderia sp. SRS-46 (assembly GCF_004343775.1). GTDB lineage: Bacteria > Pseudomonadota > Gammaproteobacteria > Burkholderiales > Burkholderiaceae > Burkholderia. Next base: position 428,509 of record NZ_PTXL01000002.1, read on the forward strand.
CGTCGCCTTGCCGTCGGCCACCGTCACCTTCGACGCGAACGTCGCCTGCGGCAGGCCGGCCAGCGCGGCCAGCATCTGGCCGGTCTGGTTCGAATCGTCGTCGATCGCCTGCTTGCCGAGGATCACGAGCGAAGGCTGTTCCTTGTCGACCAGCGCCTTCAGGATCTTTGCGACGCCGAGCGGCTCGACGCCGTCGTTCGACTCGACGAGGATCGCGCGATCCGCACCGATCGCCAGCGCCGTACGCAGCGTTTCCTGCGCTTGCGCGACGCCCACCGACACGGCCACCACTTCGGTCGCCACACCGCCCTCCTTCAACCGCACCGCTTCCTCAACCGCGATTTCATCGAACGGGTTCATCGACATCTTCACGTTCGCAATGTCGACCCCCGTGTTGTCCGACTTCACGCGGACCTTCACGTTGTAATCGACCACCCGCTTCACCGCCACCAGTACCTTGATGCTCATTCATCCCCCGGAATGGATTCGTTCAGTCCTGCGCGGCTTCCTGCGGCGCGCGTTCGCGCGGCCGCATGTCGCCATCGAAATCGTCGAGCGTCGGGAACGCCATCGGCGCGAGCCCGTCGAGCTGCGTCAGGTATGCGTCGTACCGGTCGAGCACGGCCGCGCGCTCGGCGTCGCCGATATACGGCACGTGATACCCGACGAACGAAGGCAGCACGTCGAAGCCCGCATAGCCGAGCGTGCCGCGCAGCATGTGGCGCAGCATCAGGTCCATCTCGCCGTGCACGCCGTCCGCGCCGAACATGTAGTCGCGACCGCCGCACGTGTAGGCCAGCAGCGCACGCTTGCCGCGCATCCCGCCGCGATCGTAGAAGCGCACGCCGCCGTACACCTTGCCCGACACGAGCACGCGGTCGATCCAGCCTTTCATGATCGCCGGCACCGAGCACCAGAACAGCGGGAAGCTCAGGACGAGCAGGTCGCATGCGGCCAGCTTGTCGAGCTCCGCGGCAATGTCGGGCGCGATCGCGTGCGCGGCGACGTTCTCGCGCTGCTCCAGCGCGTAGACGAGATAGTCCGGATTCTTCCGCACGCCGAAATCGGCCGCGCTCGCGACCGGGTTCCATCCCATCGCATACAGGTCGGATGCCGTGACGGTGTGCCCCTGCGCTTCGAGCGTGCTCACCGCGCGATGCAGCATCGACGTCGTGAACGATTGCGGTTCGGGATGGGCGTGAACGATCAGGACTTTCATGGTGCTTTCTTTCTCCGCGACATAAGGATTGATTCGGTTGAAATCAGACGGAGCCGGCCGCGCGCCTGCGCAGCAGCGACAGGCCGATCGCGACGCAGGTCGCCACCAGCAACAGCGTGGAGACCGAGGCGATCGCCGGATCGACGTTCTCGCGCATCCCGTCCCACATGCGGCGCGGCAGCGTGTACACGTTCCGGCTCGAGATGAACAGCGTGACGACGAGCTCGTCCCACGACAGGATGAACGCGAACACGGCGGCCGACAGCACGCCCGGCCGGATCGACGGCAGGATCACGTAGCGCAGCGTCTGCGCGACGTTCGCACCCAGGCTGCGCGACGCCTGCTCGATGCGCAGGCCGACCGTCGCGAGCGACGCGGAAACCGCGACGACCACGTAAGGCACCGACAGCACGACATGCGACAGGATCGCGGCCGGATAGCTGTCGAGCATGCCGAGCTCGCCCCACTGCCGGTAGAACGCGAGCGCCGACACGATCGGCGGCACGATCAGCGGAAACAGGATCACGCCGCGCACGAGCTCGCCACGGCGCGATGCAACCTTCCACAAGCCGATCGCGCACAGCGTGCCGAGCGTGACCGAGATCGCCGACGAAACGAGCGCGATCAGCCCGCTTTGCAGAAAGCTCGACATCCAGCCGTCGTCGTCGAGCAGCACGCGGTAGTGCCGCAGCGACAGCGCGCCGTCCGGCATCGACAGGTAGTCGCTCGGCGTCAGCGACACGGGCACCGATACGAGCAGCGGCAGCATCAGGAACAGGATCGCGGCCCATGCGATACCGGTCACCAGCGCGCGGCCGGCCGTCAGTCTGGTTTTCATCGTCGGTTCCTCCGTTCGGATTCAGCGCGCGCCGAACAGCTCGCGCAGGTCGACGAAACGCGCGAGCAATGCCAGCGCAGCCAGGATCGACGCCAGCAGCAGCGACGCGAGCGCGGCCCCGCTGCCCCAGTTCACGAGTTGCAGGATCTGCGTGCTGAGGTACTCGGCGATCATCACCGTGCGGCCGCCGCCGAGAATCACCGGCGTCACGTAGAAACCGAGCGAGAAGATGAACACGAGGATCGCCGCGCCGACGATGCCCGGCCGCGTCTGCGGGAAATACACCTTGCGGAACGTGACGAACGCGCCCGCGCCGAGCCCCTGCGACGCGCGCGCGAGCTGCGGATCGATGCCCTTCATGTTCGCGTACAGCGGCAGCACCGCGTACGGGATCATGAAGTGGATCATCCCGATCACGACGCCGATCTCGTTGCGCATCAACGGCAGCGGCGCGTCGATCAACCCGATGCGCATCAGCAGCGTATTGACGAGCCCCTGCTCGCCGAGCAGGAACAGCCACGAAAACGCGCGCACCAGCACCGACGCCCAGAACGGCACGAGCAGCCCGAACATCAGCGCCATCCGCTGCCGCGGCCCGACGTGCGCCATCGCATACGCGATCGCGTAGCCGAGCGCGACCGAGCACACGGTCGTGACCGCGCACACGCGCAGCGTCGTCAACAGCACGCGGTGCACGCCGTGGTTGTCCAGCAGCCGCGCATAGTTGCGCAGGCCGGGCTCCGGCACCGCGAAGCCGAGCCACAGCACGCGCACGAGCGGATACACGTACAGCACGATCAGCACCGCGAGCAGCGGCACGACGAGCAGCCAGTAGCGGTCGGCCTTTGCACGGCCGAGCGGAGCGGCGCCCGCGACAGGGGAAGACAGGGTATTCATGGCTTCACGCTCACGAGGCGGCGGCTCAGGACGACATCAGGTCGGTGTACTGCGCGAGCGTCGCTTCGTAATGCTGCGCCCACCACTCGGGATTCACCTTGCACTGCTTCGCCCAGTTCTCGGGCGTGCCGGGGTTGTCCGCGCGCAGCGCCTGCGGCACGGCCGCCGTCGCGGCCGGCGTTACCGGCCCGTTGCCGAGCAGCGACAGCAGGCGCACCTGCGGCTCGACGCCCTGCACGAACTTGATGAACTGCCAGACCGCGTCGCCCGACGGGTTGTTCTTCGGCACGCCCCACACGTCGCACGACGCGAGCCCCTGCTCCCAGGTATAGCGGAACCGCCCGTTGCTCTCGCGCTGCAGCACGTTCGCCCGCGTATGCCAGATGCACGCCATGCTGACTTCGCCGTTGCGCAGCAGTTGCAGGCTGTCCGCGCCCGAATCCCACAGCAGCACGTTCGAGCGCAGTTCCTTCAGCTTCTTCAGTGCGCGCGGCACGTCGATCGGATAAACGTTGTCCTTGTCGACGCCGTCGGCCATCAGCGCGGCCTCGAGCGCGCCGCCCATCCACTTCCACAGCCCGCGCTTGCCCGGAAACTTGCCGACGTTCCAGAAATCGGCCCAGTTCTTCGGCGGGTTCGCGCCGAACTTGCGCGCGTCGTAGACGAGCACATAGCTCAGCAGGTACGACGGCACGCCGAAATCCGATGCGAGACCCGGCAACGCGTTGCGGCCGACGACCGAATAATCGATCCGCCGCAGGAAGCCCTGCTTGCCGAGCTTGATCGCGGCGAAGCCGTCGAGATCCATCACGTCCCAGATCACGTTTCGGTGCTCGACCATCGCCTTGATCTTGCCGTCCTCCGGCGACGAGTCGTAGCCCATCCGGATCCCGCTCGCCTTCGTGAACGGGTCCATATAAGCGGAGCGGAACGCCGAGCGTGCCTCGCCGCCCCACGCACTGAGCACGATCTCCTTCGGGTTCGCGGCCAGCGCGTCCTTCGCGCCCATCGACAGCAGCGTCGGCGCGATGCCGGCGGCCGCGCACAGCCGCAGGAAGTCGCGGCGGCGCTGCGACGTCGCCGGTTGAAGATCGCGTGCTTGGTCGAGCAGGTCCTGCAGACAGCGGTTCGTCATGGTGTCTCCTCCAGGCTGGGCAGCGCCCGCACGCGTCTCGTCGTTTCCGGGCACCGGTGAATCGATCGGCGACGACGGCCTGCGCCGCGTCGCGCGGGATGCAGCGTTCGCGGCGTCAGTCGGCCGCGATCCGGCAGGTCGCGTCGCGCTCCCATTGCACGAACACGTCCATGCCGGTGCGTGGCGACGCGAGCCCACGCCATGCGGGCACGTCGGCGGTCACGCAGCCGAGCGCCGCGGTCTCGATCTCGAAGCGGTACGACGAACCGAAATAGCGCCAGTGACGGATGCGGCCGGCCACTTCGTTGTGCACACCGCCGCACGACGTCGCCGACACGGCAACCTTCTCGGGACGCAGCGCGAACAGCAGCGGATCGTCCGGCCGCGCGCCGCAGGCGGGCGCGACGAACCGCGCGTCGCCGACGCGGTAGTGCGTGGCCGCCGCATCGCCGCCGAGCGCGATGCCCTCGATGAAGTTGCTCTTGCCGAGGAAGTCGGCGACGAAGCGGTTGGCCGGCTGCTCGTACAGCCCGTCCGGCGTGCCGATCTGTTCGAGCCGGCCGTCGCGCATGATCGCGATGCGGTCCGACATCGACAGCGCCTCCTCCTGGTCGTGCGTGACGAACAGGAACGTCGCACCGAGCCGTTCGTGCAGCGCCTTCAGCTCGACCTGCACCTCGCCGCGCAGCTTGCGGTCGAGCGCGCCGAGCGGTTCGTCGAGCAGCACGAGATCGGGATCGAACACCAGCGCACGCGCGATCGCGACGCGCTGCTGCTGGCCGCCGGACAACTGGCGCGGCAAACGATCCGCGAGATGGCCGAGCCGCACGAGATCGAGCGCCGCCTTCACGCGCTTCACGGCGTCGGGCCCCTTCTGCTTGCGCACCATCAGCGGATACGCGACGTTCTGCTCGACCGTCATGTGCGGAAACAGCGCATAGCCCTGGAACACCATCCCGAAGTTGCGCCGCTCGGGCTGCAACGCGACGATGCTGCGGCCGCCGACGCGCAGGTCGCCGGTGGTCGGATGCTCGAAACCCGCGACGATCGTCAGCAGCGTCGTCTTGCCGGAACCCGACGGCCCGAGGATCGTCAGGAATTCGCCGCGCGGAATCTCGATCGTCGTTTCCTGCAGCGCCTGCACGCTGCCGTAGCGCTTCGACACGCGGTCGATCTGCAGGCCCGCGCCGCTCGCGGTGCGTCCTGCCGGTTCCGCACGCGCCGCATGCGCACCGGGCCTTCCCTCCTCCACACCTGCCGACGTCTCCATCACCGCGCTCATCGTGTGTCTCCTGGTCGACTCACAATTGGGTTGAACGTTCATTTAACAGAACTTATACTATGCCGAAATGCGGTTCGCAAGTAGCGGCGACCCTTGCCGGCTCTGACACAACACGACACCCAACACCAAGGAGACAGTGATCAGCATGAGCATCGAGGACATCCGAATCGAACGTCACGACGGCGTCGTGACGCTTCGCCTGAACCGACCCGCGAAGCGCAATTCGCTCGCGCGGCCGCATCTCGACTTTCTTCGCGAGACGCTCGACGCGCTCGCAGGCGATCCGGCCGTGCGCTGCCTCGTGCTGACCGGCACCGGCAGCGCGTTCTGTGCGGGCGCGGACGTCGACGAATGGGCCGAGGCCGAGCGCAACGGCGAACTCGACACTTACGGGTGGACCGAGCGCGCGCACCGCTTCGTGCAGGCGCTGGCCGCGTTTCCGCGCCCCACCGTCGCGGCATTGAACGGCTCGACGGTCGGCGCGGGCACCGACATCGGCTTCGCATGCGACTTCCGCATCGCGAGCACGGCCGCGACGCTGCGCTGCGGCTATACGGGCATGGGCTACAGCCCGGACATGGGCGGAAGCTGGTTCCTGCCGCGTCTCGCGCGCCCCGACGTCGTGCGCCGCTTCATCTTCCTGAACGAACGCTGGAACGCACAGGACGCGCTCGCGGCCGGGCTCGTGTCCGAAGTCGTCGACGCCGATGCGTTCGCGCAGCACGTCGCCGCATTCGCCGCGCGTCTCGCGCAGGGGCCGAGCGTTGCGTTCGGACATACGAAGGCGCTGCTCGCGCAGTCGCTCACGCACACCCTCGCCGAGCAACTGCGCGGCGAACTGGCGGCCGGCGTCGCTTGCGGTCACAGCGAGGACGGCCAGGAAGCGCTTCGCGCGTCGCTCGAGGGGCGCGCCCCTAATTTTGTCGGGAGATGATTCATGGATTTTTCGCTGACCCATGAGCAGGAAATGCTGGTGTCGTCGCTACGCCAGTTCGTCGAAAAGGAACTGCAGCCTCATGAATTCGCGGTCGACCGCGCGGACGACGTGCCGCCCGAACTGGCCGATTCGATCCGCCGCAAGGCGATCGAGCTCGGCTTCTACGCGTTCAACATGCCCGAAAGCGCCGGCGGCCCGGGCCTCGACTACGTGACGCAGGCGCTCGTCGAGCGCGAGCTCGGCCGCACGAGCTGGGCGCTGCACGTATTCGTCGCGCGGCCGAGCAAGATCCTGATGGCGTGCAAGGGCGACCAGATCGAGCGCTACCTGAAGCCGGCCGTACGCGGCGAGCGCGTGGACTGCTTCGCGCTGACCGAACCGGGCGCCGGTTCCGACGCGATGGGCATCCGCACGCGCGCGGTGCGCGACGGCGACGACTACGTGATCAACGGCAGCAAGCATTTCATCAGCCACGCCGATACAGCCGATTTCGTGATCCTGTTCGCCGTCACCGGCGAGGAGGACGTGCGCGGCCAGAAGCGCAAGCGCGTGACCTGCTTCCTGATCGACAAGGACACGCCGGGCATGACCGTGCGGCGCGGCCCGCACTGCACGAGCCTGCGCGGCTACCATCAGTCGGAGATCTTCCTGTCCGACTGCCGCGTCAGCACCGCGCAGATCCTCGGCGAAGAACATCGCGGCTTCGAACTCGCGAACGACTGGCTGACCGCCGGCCGCGTGATGGTCGCCGCGAACAACATCGGCCGCGCGCAGCGCGCGTTCGAGATGGCAGCCGAATGGGCCGCGACGCGCCACCAGTTCGGCAAGCGCATCGGCGAATTCCAGGGCACGTCGTTCAAGCTCGCCGACATGCAGACCGAAATCCGCGCGGCGGAGCTCGTCACGCTCTACACCGCGCAGAAACTCGACCTGGGCACGATGACCGACGGCGACGCCGCGCTCGCGAAGCTGCTGGCGACCGAAACGCTCGGCCGCGTGACCGATCATGCGGTGCAGATCTACGGCGGCATGGGGCTGATGGACGAACTGCCGATCGAGCGCTTCTGGCGCGATGCGCGCATCGAGCGCATCTGGGAAGGCACGTCCGAGATCCAGCGGCACATCCTGTCCAAGGAAATCCTCCGACGCTACAGCTGACGCGAACCGTCGCGCCGGCGCATCCGGCGCGACTTCCGAAGGAACCATTCATGACCTCCTCCCCCGCAGTCAGGGATCGCCGCGCCGCCGCCGCGGCCAACCTGCGCCGGCTGCTCGAACCGGCCAGCATCGCGTTCGTCGGCGGACGCGGCATCGCCGGCGCCGTGCAGCGCTGTCGCGACTACGGCTATGCCGGCGACATCTGGCTCGTCAACCCGAACCATGCCGAGATCGACGGCGTGCGCTGCCATGCGAGCATCGCCGACCTGCCCGCCGCGCCCGATGCGGTGTTCGTCGCGGTACCCGCGCGGCAGGCGATCGACGTCGTGCGCGCGCTCGCCGGGCGCGGCGCCGGCGGCGCGATCGTGTACGCGTCGGGCTTCTCCGAGACCGGCGCCGACGGCGCCGCGCTGCAGCAGGCGCTCGTCGACGCGGCCGGCGACATGGCCGTGCTCGGACCGAACTGCTACGGGCTGATCAACGGCCTGAACGGCAGCGCGCTGTGGCCGGTCGCGCACGGCGCCCCGCGCGTCGAATCGGGTGTCGCCGTGATCACGCAGAGCGGCAACCTCGCGTACAACCTGTCGATGAGCGCACGCTCGGTGCCGTTCGCGTACCTGGCGAGCGTCGGCAACCAGGCATCGGTCGACATCGCGCGCCTCGTCGACGCGTTCGTCGACGATCCGCGCATCCGCGCGATCGGCGTGCATCTCGAAGGGCTGAAGGACGTGCGCGCGTTCAGCGAGGCCGCCGCCCGCGCGCTCGCGCGCGGCGTGCCGATCGTCGCGCTGAAGAGCGGCACGTCGACGCTCGGCGCGCAGCTCGCGATGAGCCACACGAGTTCGCTCGCGGGCTCGGATGCGCTGTACGACGCACTGTTCCGGCGGCTCGGCGTGATCCGCGTGAAGGATCCGGTCGGCCTCGTCGAGACGCTGAAGCTGCTCGCGATCGCCGGCGTGCCCGAACGCCGCACGCTGGCCGCGCTCGCGACGTCGGGCGGCGACGCGGGGCTCGTCGCGGACCTCGGCGAGGCACGCGACATCGCGTTCCCGCCCGTCGGCGACGCGGGCCACGACACGCTCGCCAGCGTGCTGCCCGCGTACGCGACGATCGCCAACCCGCTCGACTTCACGACGACGCCGTGGGGCGACCCTGACCGGATGCGCGCGTGCTGCGACGCGCTGCTGGCCGATCGCCCGGGTGCGGCCGCGATGATCCTCGACTATCCGCAGGCAGCGACCGGCGAACGGCCGCTGTGCGACATCGCGGCCAGCGCGTTCGCGGCATCCGCGCGCCAGCACGGCGTGGTCGGCGCGGTCATCTCGGTGTTTCCGGACCTGACGCCGCCCGATCACGCGGCGCGCATGGCCGCGGCCGGCATCGCGCCGCTGCAGGGGCTCGCCGACGGAATCGATGCGATCGGCGCGGCCATGACCTACGGCGACACGCGCCGCCGCGTACTCGAAGCCGATGCGCTGAACGCATTGCCCGTGCTGCGGGCCGGCCAGGGCGGCGACGGCGCCGCGACGCTGCACGACGAATGGGCCAGCAAGCGGATGCTGGCCGCGCACGGCCTCGACGTGCCGCCGGCCGAATGCGTCGCGCCCGCCGAGGCGCCGGCCGCCGCGCAACGGCTCGGCTTTCCGGTGTGTGTGAAGGTCGTCAGCGATCGCCTGCCGCACAAGACCGAGGCCGGCGCGGTCGCGTTGAAGCTCGCGTCGCCCGAGGCCGTCGCCGACGCGGTTGCGCGGATGACCGAGCAGGTCGCGCGATATGCGCCCGACGTGCGCGTCGAGCGCATTCTCGTCGAGAAGATGGCCGACGCGCCGCTGCTCGAACTGATCGTCGGCGTGAAACGCGAGCCGAACTTCGGTCTCGCGCTCGTGCTCGGCACCGGCGGCGTGCTGGTCGAGCTGATCCGCGACACCGCGACGCTGCTGCTGCCCGTACGCGAAAGCGACGTGCGCGACGCGCTGCTCGGGTTGAAGCTCGGGCCGCTGCTGACCGGCTATCGCGGGCGGCCGAAGGCCGATCTCGAGGCGATCGTCGCGAACGTGATGGCGATCGCGCACTTCGCGCAAGCGCATGCGGACACGCTCGTCGAGCTCGACGTCAATCCGCTGCTGGCAATGGAGCACGGTGCGGTTGCGGTCGACGCGCTGGTGAGGCTCGACGCGTGAGCCGGGCGTAACGTGCACCGGCCCACTCGCGCGTTGCGCGGGCGGGCCGGTTGCACCCGATCGGAACGCGGCCCGGATCGCCTTGCCGGGATTGAGCCGCGCGAGCGGTTCGACCGTGCGCGCGAGCCGGTAAATCGCAACGGCGACAGAGCCGGCCTTACCCGGCCGATGAAGCGAAGCCGTTCAGAAGTTGTGCCGCATGCCGACGCGCGCCGCGGCCTGCGTGCGGCTCGTCGACGGCGCGAAGCTGTAGCCGATCACCGCATCGACGCCGTTCGACGCGCGCATCCAGTCGACGGCCGCATACACGTCGGTGCGCTTCGACAGCGCGTAGTGCGCGCCGAGCGCAGCCTCGTGCCAGTGATGGCCTTCGAACGTCGTGTACTGGTAGCCCGCGACGAGCGACAGCGGCACGGTTGCCTGGTACACGCCGCCCGCCTCGTACACGCGCATCGCCGACGATTGCCCATAGCCCTTGAACGTCGTGTTGCTGAAGTCCGCGCTGAGCGTCAGCTTGCCGAGCACGTACGACGCGCCGATCCCGAAGATCGACTGCGAATCGATCGCAAACGGCGTCGAGTCGTGCAGGTCGGTGACGGCGCCCGTCGCCGGATCGACGGTCGCGACCGTCCGCCCGAGCATCGTCGTCACGCCCATCTGCGCGTACGGATCGAGCGCCGCGAGCCTGCGCGGCGCATTGAGCCGCGTGTAGTTGCCGCCCGCCGAGAAATCGCCGTGCGTGTAGGTCGCGCCGACGCTCCATGCGCTGCCGTCGTGAAAACTGCCCGCATCGTTGCTGAACGAATACATGCCGCCGACCACGAGCCCGTGGAAGCTGTTGCTGACGAACTTCACCGCGTTCTGCAGCCGGTCGCCGCTCTGGCGGTCGAAATCGCCGAGGTGCACGCCATAGCCGCTGCCGAACGCGCTGACGTTGAACGCGGCCGTGAAGTCGAACGCGAAGTCGTACTGGTTGCCGAACGTCAGCGTGCCCCAGTCGTTGCCGAGCCCCACGTAAGCCTGGCGCCCGAACATCGCACCGCCCTGGTTCAGCTTGCCCGTGCCGAGCCGGAAGCCGTTCTCGAGCTTGAACACGGCCTTGTTGCCGCCGCCCAGATCCTCGGTGCCCATCAGGCCGACGCGGTTTCCGTACGACACGCCGTCGTCGAACAGGGTCGCATGCGCGCCGCCCGCATTGTTCACATAGGTGATGCCGCCGTCGATGATCCCGTACAGCGAGACGCTGCTCTGCGCATGCGCGTAGCCGTGGACCATCACCGACATCATGCCGGCCAGCAGGAAGCGTTTCTTCATTTCCGGTGTCTCCAGTTTCCGCGCGACGCGGATCGATTGTCGTTGTTCGGGAAGGACCGCCCGCCTGCTTCGCTTCGGCATCGCGGCGCTGGCGAGTATAGGTTCCGTTGAATGAATGTTCAATCCGTTAAGACGTCGATCAGCACCGGTGTTTACACCCATCGGCGATATCTTTATTGAAAAAACGTTCAACCCGTCATAACATCGACCGCCAGCCCCGTGGACGACGCGCGGGCCCGTTCCGAACTTCGGAGTGCACAGGATGACGATCCACCTCAGCCCCGCCGCCGAGCCGCGCCTGCGCTCGGCCTACGAAGGACAGAAATCGCGCCCGTACGACCCGGGCGCGCCGATCGCGACGCCGCTCGAACTGCACCGCTGCACCGTGCAGCCCGAGTGGGTCGACTACAACGGCCACATGAGCGAATCGTGCTACCTGTTCGTCTTCGGCGACAGCAGCGACGCCTTCTTCCGCTACTTCGGCATCGACGACGACTATCGCAACGCCGGCTGCTCGATCTACTCGGCGGAGACGCACATCCGGCACCTGCGCGAAGCGATGCTCGGCGAGCCGCTGAGGCTCACGGTACGGCTGCTCGATATCGACGACCGGCGCCTGCACGTGTTCCATTCGATGCATCACGCGACGACCGGCGCGCAGCTCGCGACCGGCGAACAGCTGCTGACCCACGTCGACATGCGCACGAAGCGCTCGGCGCCGTTTCCCGCCCCGATCCGCCGTCACCTCGACGCGATTCATGCCGAACATGCGCGCGCGCCGCACGAGCCGCATGCGGGTCGCGCGATCGCGATCCGCCGCCCCGCCCCCGCTTCCCGCTGAACCACGATGGAGCCCTCCATGCAGACGAACGACGCCTGGCGCACGCGCGCCGGGCAACTCGAGATCGAATCCCGTGCTTTCGTGGACGGCACATTCCGCGACGCGCACGACGGCGCGACCTTCACGTGCACGAGCCCGATCGACGGCCGCGTACTCGCGCAAGTCGCGCATTGCCGGCAGGCCGACGCCGACCTCGCGGTCGCGGCCGCGCGGCGCGCGTTCGAGCACGGCGCATGGCGCGGCGCGACACCGCGCGAACGCAAGCGCGTGCTGCTGCGCTGGGCCACGCTGATCCGCGAGCACGCGGACGATCTCGCGTTGCTCGAGACGCTCGACACCGGCAAGCCGATCGGCGATACGACCACGGTCGACATCCCGTCCACCGCGTATTGCGCCGAGTGGTTCGCGGAAGCGATCGACAAGACGGGCGGCGAAGTCGTGCCGGCCGATGCGCATCTCGTCGGGCTCGTCACGCGCGAGCCGATCGGCGTGGTCGCCTCGGTCGTGCCGTGGAATTTCCCCGCGATGATCGCGATGTGGAAATGCGCGCCCGCGCTCGCGGCCGGCAACAGCGTCGTGCTGAAGCCGTCGGAGAAATCGCCGCTGAGCGCGCTGCGGCTCGCCGCGCTCGCGGCACAGGCCGGGCTGCCGGCCGGCGTACTCAACGTGCTGCCGGGCTTCGGCGACGCGGGCGAAGCGCTCGCGTGCCATCCCGACGTGGACTGCATCGCGTTTACCGGCTCGACGGCGGTCGGTCACAAGGTCGCGCGCGGCGCGGCCGATTCGAACCTGAAGCGCGTGTGGCTCGAACTCGGCGGCAAGTCGCCGCAGATCGTGCTGCCCGACTGTCCCGACCTCGACCGCGCGGCGCGCACCATCGCGCATGCGGTGTTCTACAACACCGGGCAGATGTGCACGGCCGGCTCACGCCTGCTCGTCCACCGCGCGATCCGCGACGCGCTGGTCGCGCGCGTGCTCGAGATCGCGCCCGAATACGCGCCCGGCGATCCGCTGTCGCCCGACACGCGGATGGGCAGCCTGATCGACGCGGCGCAGCTCGAGCGCGTGCTCGGCTATGTCGATGCCGGCCGCGACGAAGCCACGCTGCTGGCGGGCGGCAAGCGCGCACGGTCCGCAAGCGGCGGTCAGTACGTCGAGCCGACCGTGTTCGACTGCCCGCGCGCCGATGCGCGGATCGTGCGCGAGGAAATCTTCGGGCCCGTGCTCGCGGTCACGGCATTCGACGATCTCGACACGGCCGTCGCGCTCGCGAACGACACGCGCTACGGGCTCGCGGCATCGGTGTGGACAGCCGACCTGACGACCGCGCACGAAACCGCGCGCCGGCTGCGTGCCGGCACGGTGTGGGTGAACGGCTACGAGGAAACCGACGACATGAATTTCCCGTTCGGCGGCGTCAAGGAGTCGGGCAACGGGCGCGACAACTCGCTGCACGCACTGGAGAAATACACGGAGCTGAAGTCGACGATCATCCGGCTGCGGTAACGCGAAACGGGCGGCACCGGCTGCCCGTTTCGGCGAGCCCACGATTCGTCCGAACAACGACGCCCCCGGCGATTCACTCCCATCAGGAAACAATCAATCGCCATCCGGCGATTCACCACCCCGTCCGCACGCTCTAGACTGTCGCATCGTTCCCTTTCCGGACCCACGCGATGACCGACGCCCTGCCACTGATCACCGATCCCGATTCGGGCCTCCAGTACCGCCTGCGCCCGGCCGCCGGCCTCCCCGCCGCACGCCTCCTGCTGCTGCACGGCGTCGGCGGCAATGAAACCAACTTGCTGGGCGTCGCCGACGCGATCGATCCCCGTATCGAGATCGCCTTCGTGCGCGGCCCGCTCACGTTCGGCCCCGGGCAGCACGCATGGTTTCCGGTGCGATTCGGCGCGCACGGCCCGGAAATCGACGCGCAGCACGCGGAAGCGAGCCGCACCAGCCTGCTGGCGATGGTGCGTGCGTTCCGCGCGGGCGATGGCCCGACCGCGTTGCCGGCCGTGATCGCCGGCTTCAGCCAGGGCGGCATCATGAGCGCGAGCGTCGGCCTGACGTCGCCCGCCGACGTGGTCGGGTTCGCGGTGCTGTGCGGGCGCATCCTGCCCGAGATCGATCCGCTGATCGCGCCGCGCGACGCGCTCGCCACGCTGCATGCGCTGATCGCGCACGGCCGCCTCGACGACAAGCTGCCCGTGTCGTGGGCCGAAGCCGCCGACGCGAAGCTCGCCGCGCTCGGCGTCGCGCACGATACGCGGCTGTATCCGGTCGGACACGCACTGAGCGACGACATGATCGGCGACTTCAGCCGCTGGCTGAACGCGCGTGTGGGGCTGAACTAGCCACCGAACGCGCGCGCGCCCGGATCATGCACGACCTGCCGCCCCACCCCGGCAGGCGCCGCGCCGTCACGCGTTGTTCACCCGCTCCGCCAGCGCGCCGCGCGCAGCCACCTGCGCCCGCGCCTCGCCCAGCTTCGCGAGCACCCAGCCGACCGCCAGCGCGAGCGCGATGAGCGGAATCGTCGCGATGGTCCAGGTGCCGCCCGGATAGTCGAACGCCATCAGCACCAGCACGCCGAGCAGGAACGCGAGCGTGAGCCACGACGTGAACGGTGCGCCGGGCATCCGGAACGCGACGTCCTGCAGTTCGCCGCGCGCGACCTTGCGGCGGAACAGGATCTGGCACATCACGATGAAGCCCCACGTCGCGATGATGCCGAGCGACGCCATGTTCAGCACGATCTCGAACGCCTGGGCCGGCACGATGTAGTTCAGCGGCACGCCGATCGCGTTGATCGCGACCGTGATCAGGATCCCGCCGTACGGCACGCCGCGCGCGTTCATCCGCGCGACGAAGCGCGGCGCAGAGCCGCCCATCGCCAGCGAGCGCAGCACGCGCCCCGTCGAATACAGCCCGGAATTCAGGCTCGACAGCGCCGCCGTGAGCACCACGACGTTCATCACGGTGCCGACGTACGGCACGCCCAGCTTGCCGAAGAAGGTCACGAACGGGCTTTCGTGCGCGCTGTACGCGGTCCACGGCAGCAGCGTGATCAGCAGCAGCACCGAGCCCACGTAGAACAGCGCGATGCGCCACATCACGCTGTTGATCGCCTTCGGCAAGACCTTGCGCGCATCGGCGGTTTCGCCGGCCGCGACCCCGACGAGCTCGATGCTCGCGTACGCGAACACCACGCCCTGCACGATCAGCACCGCGGGCAGCACGCCGTGCGGAAAGATCCCGCCGCTTGCGGCGATCAGGTGCAGCCCCGGCAGGTGCCCGCCGACCGGATGGCCGCTCGCGAGGAACAGGCTGCCGACCAGCAGGAACACGCTCAGCGCGCCCACCTTGACGAGCGAGAACCAGAACTCCATCTCGCCGAACACCTTCACGCCGATCATGTTCATCGTCGACACGATCGCGAGCGCGCCGAGCGCGAACACCCATTGCGGCACGTCCGAGAACACGGCCCAGTACTTCATGTAGATCGCGACCGCGGTGATGTCGACGATGCCGGTGGTCGCCCAGTTCAGGTAGTACATCCAGCCGGCGACGAACGACGCCCGCTCGCCCATGAACTCCCGCGCGTACGACACGAAGCTGCCGCTGGTCGGGCGGTGCATCACGAGCTCGCCGAGCGCGCGCATGATCAGGAATGCGAACACGCCGCACACGAGGTACACGATCGCCAGCGCGGGCCCCGCATGCTGCAGGCGGCCGCCGGCGCCGAGGAACAGCCCCGTGCCGATCGCGCCGCCCATCGCGATCATCTGCACGTGCCGGGGTTTCAGTTGCTTCGCGTAGCCGGTTTCGTGCGACGCGAACAGCGCGTCCGGGTCGGCGTGGTGAGGATGACGAGGATCGGCGCCGCCGGCCGTGTCGGCCGGGCGCTCGCTGGCGTGCTTCATGTGGTGTCTCCGATCTGATTGGATGTGTCGCGCGCCGGTGGCGGCGCGGTTGCGGTGTCAGGGTCGCGGCATTCAGCAGACTTCAGTAGACGCGCGGCTGCACCAGCGCTTCGGGCCGCAGGGCCTCGTCCAGCTGCGCCTCGGTCATCAGCGCGCGGCCGAGCACGATTTCGCGGATGGTCTTGCCGCTGGCGTGCGCCTCGGCGGCCACCGACGTCGCGCTCTTGTAGCCGATGTACGGATTGAGCGCGGTGGCGAGCGAGACCGAGCGCTCCATCGTGTCGCGCAGGCGCTCGGGGTTCGCGGTGATGCCCTTCACGCACTTGTCCGCGAGCGTCACGCACGCCGCCGTCAGGTGGCCGAAGCTGCGGAACAGCGCGCTCGCGATCACCGGTTCGAACGCGTTGAGCTGAAGCTGGCCGGCCTCCGCGGCGAAGGTCACCGTCAGGTCGTTGCCGAACACTTCGAACGCGACCTGGTTGACCACCTCCGGAATCACCGGATTCACCTTGCCGGGCATGATCGACGAGCCGGCCTGCATCGGCGGCAGGTTGATCTCGCCGAACCCCGCGCGCGGGCCGCTCGACAGCAGCCGCAGGTCGTTGCAGGTCTTCGACAGCTTCACCGCGATCCGCTTCAGCACGCCGGAGATCTGCACGAACGCGCCGCAATCCTGCGTCGCCTCGATCAGGTTCGGCGCCGTGCTCAGGTCGAGCCCGGTGATGCGGCGCAGCGCCGCGAGCGCCTTGCCCGCGTAGTCCGGATGCGCGGTGATGCCCGTGCCGATCGCGGTCGCGCCCAGGTTGATCTCGCGGATCAGCGCACCCGCCTCCTGCAGGCGCGCGATGTCTTCCGTCAGCATCACCGCGTAGGTCGAGAACTCCTGGCCGAGCGTCATCGGCACCGCGTCCTGCAACTGCGTGCGGCCGAGCTTCAGCAGGCCCGCGAAGGCCTCGGCCTTGTCGCCGAACGCGTCGCGCAGGCGCACCATCGCCTCGAGCAGATGCTCGATCGCGAAGCAGGTGGCGATCCGGATCGCGGTCGGATAGACGTCGTTGGTGCTCTGCGCGAGATTGACGTGCTCGTTCGGATGCAGGTACGCATAGTCGCCACGCGCATGGCCCATCAGCTCCAGCGCCCGGTTGCAGATCACCTCGTTCGCATTCATGTTGGTCGACGTGCCCGCGCCGCCCTGGATGACGTCGACGACGAACTGGTCGTGCAGATGGCCTTCGCGAATCTCGACGCAGGCGGCCGCGATCGCGTCGCGATACGCCTGCGGCAGCAGGCCGAGCTCGCAGTTGGCGTCGGCCGCCGCTTCCTTCACGGCCGCCAGCGCGATGATCAGGTACGGGAACGATGCGATGCTGCGGCCGGAAATGTCGAAATTCTCTTTCGCGCGCAGCGTGTGGACGCCGTAGTACGCGTGCGCCGGAATATTTCGTTTACCTAAAAGATCGGTTTCGACGCGGAAGTCATTGCCTGCCATCGTGTCTCTCCAGACGTGTCTCGGATATGTGTCGTGCCGCCGGGCCAGAGGCTGGGCCGGGCCGGCAGCAGAAAGGCCCTCGGTGCATGCGTCGCGCAGCGGAACCGGTCTTCGCCGGCCTGCCGCCTGCGCAACGCGTTCGCATTCTATGCCTTTGCAAAAAGACACTCATTTCATTATTATCGAAAGCGGTTTTGCGTTACACGCAACAGCGAGGAATGGATGAGCAAGCGGCCGAGAGAAGTGGGCGTCGATCACCTGGGCGCGATGCGCGCGTTCGTGCGGGTCGTCGAGACAGGGAGTTTTTCTGCCGTCGCGAAAGAGATGCATGTGTCGACGTCCACCGTCGCGCGCAAGGTGTCGGCGATCGAAGACGCGCTCGGCGTGCCGCTGCTGCACCGCTCCACGCACAGCGTGACGCTGACCGAAGCCGGCGCCATCTATCTCGAGCGGGCCGTCACGCTGATCGCGGATCTCGACGACACGTTGCGCGTCGTCGCCGAGCTGAACGCGCGGCCGAGCGGGCCGCTCAAGCTCACCGCGCCGGTGGCGTTCGGCCGGCGCCATCTCGCACCGCTGGTCGCGCCGTTTCTCGCGCACTACCCGACGATCCAGCTCGACGTCCGGCTGACCGACAACCACAACGACCTGGTTGCCGGCGGCTTCGATCTGGACATTCACGAAGGCGAAAACTACCTCGACAACCTGGTCGTGCAGAAGCTGTCGCGCAACGACAGCATCCTGTGCGCGGCGCCCGCGTATCTCGATCGGCGCGGCCGCCCGGCCGAGCCGCATGAACTCGCGCATCACAATTGCCTGCGCTACGTCCACCCCGAAGGCGACCCGCGCTGGGAACTGGTCGACGGCGACGCGCGGCACAGCCTGCTGCCGGCCGGCAACCTGGTGTCGGACCACTCGGAACTGCTGCTCGAGGCGACCACCGCCGGGCTCGGCATCGCCGAGTTCGAGATCTGGCTGGTGCGCGACCGGCTGGCGAGCGGCCAGCTCGAGGTCGTGCTGCCGCGCTATCGGCTGCAGAACAAGCTGACCGGCGAGTTCATCTACATGGCGTATCTGGCGAACCGGCGCAGCTCGGCGAAGCTGCGGGTGCTGAGGGATTTCCTGGCGGAACACCTCGCCCATATCGGCGAGCTGTCCGAAGCGGAACTGCGGAAGATTCGCGGCGGGCAACGCTGAGCGCCGCCGGCCCGCCGCGTGCCGGTCAGGCGGATTGCAGTTCGAACGGGAACGTCGCGTGGCCGACGTCGACGCCCTGCGTGTTCAGCATCGGCGGACAGTGGAACGCGGCCAGTTGCCGACGTTGCGCCGCCGTGCCGATCCGCAGCCGCTCGAGGAGCTCGCTGACGAGCCTGTACAGCACGTCGAGATTGCCGTCCTCGACCTTCACCGAGATGCCGAGCGCGCCGTCGGCGCCGAGGCGCCGGGTCTGCTCGGACGCGCGCACGCCGATCCCGTAGCACGCATCCGCGCCGACCTTGCCGACCACCTGCCCGTCGAAGGCCCGCATCAGCACGGTGCAATAGCGCCCGTCGCCGGCGACGAGCTCCGGATGGCGCGTCATCGCGTGATGGATCCGCGCCAGCGCGCGAACACGGTCGGTGTGCGGTCTGCCGTTGCCGGCTTCCACCGCATCCGCGCCATCGGCCAGGCTGGCATAGATGCGCGCCAGCCGATCGAGCGGGAAAGCCGGCGTCGGCAGGTTGCAGCCGTCGATCGCCCATTCGACTTCGTCGTCACGCAGGCCGCACGCTTCGGCGACCGCCCGCATCACGCGCACCTGCATCGGGTGGGCCGGCAGATGGTAGTCGGCGATCGCGGCGCCGATCGCCTGCGCGCCCGCCAGCATGCCGACGTGCTTGCCCGAGCAGTTGCTGCATACGCCGGTCGGGCTGAAATCGCGCTTGATCCACGACCGCAGCACCACGTCGGACAGCGGTGCATGCCCGCCGCAACGCAGGTCCGACTCCTGCGCGTGCACCTTGGCGAGCATCGCCCGCGTCCGCTCGATGTGCCGATCCTCGCTGCTGTGCGACGCGCACATCAGCGCCACGTCCGCCTCGTCGAAGCCGAACCGGTCGGGGCCGCCCGTCTCGAGCACGGACAGCGCCTGCGCCGGCTTGGCCGCCGATCGCGCGAGCGTCATGCGCAACGGGTCGCCCAGCCGGTACAGCAGCCTGCCGCGCGCATCCACCACCGCAGCGTGGGCCAGGTGCGTATTCTCAATCGCGTTGCCACGGTACGTGACGACCGCTGCGCCATTCGTTTCCATCCTGTCTCCATGCTCGGGGCCGCATCATCGGGCCAGATAAACCGGTATCGAAGTGTATCGAGTCGCCCCCGCATTGCGCGGCGGCGCCGATGAAAAGTGGTGTTGCGCGCGACGCAAAGGCAACCGCGCCATCGCCCGCCCCGCCGCCGCGACTTGACCGTTTTTGTACAAAATCCATTCGAGAGTTTACATATTTGACATCAATCCCTACAATCACGGCCGTAAACGCGAATCATACGCATTTAGATTGGTGCGCCCGACGTGCCGGCCCGTGTCCGCCGCCGTCGCAGGCGCGCCTCCGGTCACCGCTACTTCCGCTGCCTTCGCTATGCCTGCCCAGTTCAAGACGAGGCCCCGCGCCCTCGTGTCGGCGCTGTATTGCTCCGTATTCCTGACCCCGCTCCTCGCTTGCGCCGAAACCGCGCCCGCCGCCCAGCCAACGGCCGCCGACAGTCCGGCGAACGGCGCGGCGAACACCGCTGCCCGCGACGCAGCGGCGACGCTGCCGACGATCGCGGTGCAGTCGTCCGCGCTGTCGGAGATGCAGGTGAAGCGCGCGCCGTCGTACAAGTTCACCGCGCCGCTGCTCGACACGCCGCGCTCCGTCACCGTGATCCCCGAGCAGTTGATCAAGGAAAAGAACGTGACGACCTTCGCCGATGCGCTGCGCTCGGTGCCCGGCATCACGTTCCTCGGCGGCGACGCGGCCGCGAACCCGTCGGCCGACCGCCCGGTGATCCGCGGCTTCGAATCGCGCAACGCAATCTTCGTCGACGGGATGCGCGACTCGGGCCTGCAGAACCGCGAGACCTTCGCGGTCGAGCAGATCAGCGTGATCAAGGGCGCCGACTCCGTCTACGCGGGCCGCGGCTCGGTGGGCGGCAGCGTCGACATCGTCACGAAGACGCCGAAGAACGACGACTTCATCAACAGCAGCATCGGCTTCGGCACCGACGGCTACAAGCGCGCGACGGTCGACGCGAACCGCAAGATCAACGACACGACGGCCGTGCGGCTGAACGTGATGGGCCACGACGCGAACCAGGCCGGCCGCAACAACGTGTACAACAAGCGCTGGGGCGTCGCGCCGTCGATCGTGTTCGGGCTGAACACGCCGACCACGGTCACGGTCAGCTACTACCACATGAACTCGTACGACATGCCGGACTTCAGCGTGCCGTTCCGTGCGTCGGGCGGCACGCCGGTGCCGATCGATCGCGGGCAGTTCTTCGGGCGGAACACGCGCGACTACCGCTACGGGCAGACCGACACAGGCGAAATCCGCGTCGAGCATCGCATCGACGACAACTGGAAGCTGAAGAACACGACGATGTTCGGGCGCTCGACGCTCGACTACGTCGCGACGAATCCGCAGATCCTCGCGTCGAATCCGACCATGCTCGGCCTGCAGGCGAAGAGCGGCAAGTACGCGACCAACGGCTTCGCGAACCAGACGGAAATCACCGGCCGCACGAGCCTGTTCGGCATGCAGCACACGCTGACGGCCGGCGTCGAGTTCGGCCAGGAGCAGAACCGCTACGAGGGCTATCTCGTCACCGACGCGGCCGGCAACAACATCCGCACGGGCGGCCCGTGCTCGGTCGCGGGCAACTGCACGCCGCTCGCCGGCGGCTGGAACCCGAACATGCCGTGGGCCGGCAACCTCGTCCTGAACGGCGACAAGAGCTTCCCCGGCGCGACGACCAACACGCGCACGACCACCGCGTCCGCGTACGTGTTCGACACCGTGAAGCTGTCCGAGCGCTGGCTGTTCAACGCCGGCCTGCGCTTCGACCGCTACGACATCACCGCGAAGCAGGCCGGCGTCGCCGACCTGTCGAACACGTCGAACCTGTTCAGCTACCAGTTCGGCCTCGTGTTCAAGCCGGTGCAAACCGTGAGCCTGTATGCGTCGTACGGCACGTCGTCGAACCCGCCGGGCGCGAACGGCGGCCTCGGCGGCGGCACCGACCAGATCACCGCGGCCAACCGCGACCTGTCGCCGGAGCGCTCGCGCAACATCGAGATCGGCGCGAAATGGGACGTGCTGCACGAGCAGTTGTCGCTGACCTCGGCGCTGTTCCAGACCGAGAAGACCAACGCGCGCGTGAGCGACGGCCTCGGCCACACGATCAACGCGGGCAAGCAGCGCGTGCGCGGCGTCGAACTCGGCTTCGCGGGCAACCTGACGAACCAGTGGCACGTGTTCGGCGGCTACTCGTACCTGAACGCGGTCACGACCGATGCGGGCCCCGGCAGCCCCGGCGCGTCCGGCCTGCCGATGGTGATGGTGCCGAAGCACAACTTCACGCTGTGGACGAGCTACGACGTGATGCCGAAGCTGACGCTCGGCGCGGGCGCGACGGTGATGAGCAAGACCTACGCGTCGGTGTCGCCGACGGTGAAGAAGTGGACGCCCGGCTATGCGCGCTTCGACGCGGCCGCGACGTGGCGCGTGAACAAGACGATGGACGTGCAGCTGAACGTGCAGAACCTGTTCGACAAGAAGTACTACGCGAGCGCGTACCCGATCTACGCGACGTGGGCGCCGGGCCGCTCGGCGATGGTGACGCTGAACTTCTATCAGTGATGCCACGAGAGGTGGCGCCGCCTGCGCAGTGGGCGGCGCCACCTTCCTCGAAGCGAAGCGAAGCGAGGCGCCCCGCCGCCTAGGCGAACAACGCCTGCACCGTCTCGAGATGCGGCGCCAGAAACACCGCCGGATCGACCTGCCGCGTGAACACGCCCACCGCGCCGTCCGCGATCACGAAACGCATGTCCTCGACACCCAGAAAGGCGAACATCTGCCGCAGCCACGGCGCGAGGAAATTGCGCTGCGCCTGCTCCGCGTCCGGCCCGTAGACGGCGCCCGCCGCGATCATGAAGGTCGCACGCCGCCCCCCGAGCAGCCCGCGCGTGCCGGACGGCGTCGATTCGATCGTCACCCCCTGCCTGACGATGTGGTCCACCCACAGCTTGAAGCTCGCGGATGGCCCCCAGTTGTGCATCGGCATGCCGATCACGTATTCGTCTGCGTCGTGCAGTTCCGCCGTCAATTCCATCGATAGCGCAAGCCGCTCGTTCTGTGCCGAGGTCCGCTGCGCCGGCGGGGTAAAGTTCGCCGCGACCCACGCGGCGTCGATCGGCGGCATGTCGACGCGGCACAAATCGCGCACCACCACGCGCCCCTGCGGATGCGCGCGCAGCCAGTTGCGCGCATACGCCTGCGTCAGCTGACGCGAAATGGACGCGTCGCCCATCGGACTCGAATCAATCTGCAACAACCTGGACATCGGGCTTCTCCTGTTGGAATCGGCTCGATGTTATTCAACCAAACAGTTGAATGTCAACCTTTTGGTTGAATATAATCCCGTCATGAATACACCCATGGATCCACACGATCGCTCTCCCGACCGGCTGGACGCGATATTCGGCGCGCTCGCCGACCCGACCCGGCGCTCGATGCTCGCCCGGCTGCGCGACGGCAGCCTGACCGTGAGCGAGCTGGCCGCGCCGTACGACGTGAGCCTCAATGCGATCTCCAAGCACGTCAAGACGCTCGAGAAGGCGGGGCTGATCCGCCGCGAAATCAGGGGCCGGGAGCACGCGTGCCAGCTCGACGCGTCGAATCTCGAAGCGGCGCAGAACTGGCTCGGCCACTACGCCGAGTTCTGGAGCGAGCGGCTGGACGCGCTCGACCGGCATCTCGCCGACAAACGGAAACGCAAGCCTTCTCAACCATGAGCGGCGCTGCGATCACGGTCCGCAAGCTGCTGCACGCGTCCCGCGACGAGGTGTTCGACGCGTGGCTCGACGCCGACGGCCTGTGCGCGTGGATGCTGCCGGGCACGATGAAGCACTGCGAGGCGATGCTCGATCCGCGCGTCGGCGGGCGCTTTCACATCTTCATGCGTTCCGCGCACATCGAGTACGTGCACTCCGGCGAGTACCGGGTGCTCGACCGGCCGTCGAAGCTGGTCTTCACGTGGGTGTCGTCGTACATGAGCCGGCAGGAGACGCTCGTCACGATCGACCTGTTCGATCGTGACGGCCGATGCGAACTCGTGCTGACGCACGAACGCGTGCCGCCCGAGCTCGCGCCGAAGGGGGTGGGCATTGGCTGGCGGCAGATGCTGGACAAGCTGGACGCCTCGCTGCAATCGCGTCGCGGTGCCGCCGCCGCGAGAACCTAGCTCGCCCGGCGCGTCACGCCTCCAGCGCCAGCGTCGCGAACGTCGCGAGCCAGTGCTCGCCCATGTAATCGCCCGCGACGTGCGCGAGCGCGCTATTCAGGTGTCGGTCGGCCGCGGCGAGCAGGGTCGCGCGGCGTGCGTCGCCTTCCGGCAGCGCGCCGGCCAGCGAACGCTGGCACCACGCGCGGCTCAGGTTCAGCCCGTCCAGATGCGCGATCTTGCCGTCGCTGCGGTCGCTCACCGTCGCCGGCACGAACAGCGTCGCGGGCTCGCCGCGCGCGAGATCGGGCAGGAAACGCGCGAACCAGCCGTCGAATTCGGCGGCCGGCAATACGCGTCGCATCAGCTCCGCTTCCATCAGCGCGGGCGACAGGAACTCGTCGCCCGACGGCTCCCACGCCTGGCACGCGGCGTCGCCCAGGTGCCAGCGCCGCGCGGTATCGGCGATCAGCGCGGCCAGCCCGTCGCGCCGCGTTTCCCGCGCGAAATCGACCGCCAGCGCGAGCGCGAACGCGGTGTTGAAATGCGTGCCGACGCGCAGCGGATAGGTCGCCTTCGGCAGGAAGGTTTCGAAGCGCGCGACGAACAGGTCGGTGAGCGGCGCGAACGTCTTCGCCCAGCGCACGGCCTGCGGCAGCGCGCCCTTCAGCGCAAGCCGCTCGAACTGCGCCGCGAGCGCGAGCAGCCAGGCCCAGCCGTACGGCCGCTCGAAGCCGGTGTTGTGCGGCAGTGCGGCATACGCGCGTTCGCCGGCGACGTTCGCGTCGGTCACGTGCGCGTCGACCACCGCGACGATGCGCGCCGCCTCCGGCAACGAAGGAAAGCGTTCGAGCAGATGCAGCACGAGCCAGTAGCCGTGCACGCACGAATGCCAGTCGTAGCTGCCGTAGAAGATCGGATGCAGCGCGCGCGGCCCCTGGATGTCCTGCGGGCCGGCGAGCGAGTGCGTGAGCCGGTTCGGGTATTCGCGCGTCAGGTGCGCCAGCGCGAGCGACGCGAATTTCGATGCAATGTCGGGCGTGAGTCGGGTAGTCATGCGCCTCTCTTCAAGTCGTCGGTAGCGGAACGCGAACAGGACCATCGGCGTCGTCAGCGTACCGCAGACGCCGCCCCGTATCATAATTTACCTATAAAAAGTCGATAACTTACATTTCGAGCTAAGCATCGAAGCGCGTGACGGCGCCCCGCCCTTTCGTCCGACGAACCGGTGCGGCCAGGCCCGCCGCCGCCCGCGCGCATGGCGGCGCCCCCGCGCAGCAACTACACTGGAAGGCATCCGCAACACACGGGAGAGCCGCCATGATTGACGTATTCGAGACCATCGGCAGCCGCGCGTTCTCTGCTCATCTGGCGAAGGACGGCATGGTGACTTTGATGGAACAGCGACACGAAGTCGACCGCGTGACGCTCGCCACCGCCTATGCCGCGCTCGTCGAGGACGTCGAGCAGGAACAGGACCTGCGCGAAGCGACGGTCGAAGGCATGATGCGGGCGCTGATCCAGGGGTATGCGCGCAGCCACTGAGCCCTGCTTGCGCTTGCCTGAACCCGCTTCACCCGTGATCGCGGCGCGCGGCGGCGCACGCTGACGCGCCGCCCCTCTCCGTCCCGCTTCCCGCGCCGACTCCGGCCCCGCGAAACGCCGCACGAAACACCACGGAAACCGCCCCGCGAAAATCGGCGATTCGATCCGGCGTTTTTCACGCCGCGCGCGACCGGAAAATCGATATCCGCCTGTCGTCGCGCACACACCCGCTTTTCAATTCGGTTTCGAAATATTTTGCATCGCCGTTCGAATCCGCGCTCGATCGCGGCGCGCTGCCGATCCGTCGCGGCCGCCCCACCGGCGGCGTCGCCGGGCATGCGATTTTCGACAGGCGGCGGCCCATTGACCTATCTTTAATAGGATGAAAAAAGCGCGATGCAATGCGCAAAAAATTCGATTGCCCGCGAACGCGCCCCATGACAGCATGCGGGGCGTCGGCAACCGGGCAGAACCGGCACCATCCGGTCGTTCGACGGGATCGGGGATCGCCCCGTTTCATGCCCGCATGCCGCGCCGCCGGACCCACGCCCACGCCCTTCGGGAGACTGACATGGCCACTGCAACGCCCCACGCCGGCATCCCCCTCCTGCCCGCCCCGCTGCGCGGCGGTCGGTACACGCTCGGCACGCGCATCGTGCTCAGCTTCGGCGCGATCTTCGTGCTGATGCTTGTCATGGCCGCTGTTTCATACACCCGTTTGACGGCGATCAACGACGAGGCCACCAGCCTGCAGCGCGATTCCGTGCCGGGCCAATACCTGTCGATGTCGCTGCGCGCGATCACCAACGAGACCTACGCGATCGCCGAACGCGCGCTGTTCGTCGACAACGACGCCGACGGCATGAAACGGGACCTCGGCCGGCTGCCCGACGCGCTACGCCGTCTCGACCAGGCCGCGAGCCAGTACGAGGCCACGCTGTTCCGCGACGACGACAAGGCGCACTTCCGCGCCTTCCGTTCCGCATACGACCAGTACCTGCCGCTGCTGAACGACGCCGCCCGCACCGCGCCCGACGACCGCACGGCCGCGCGGGCCGCCTTCGCGCGCCTGACCTCGGCATGGGAGGCGCTACTCCGCGCGAGCGACACGCTGGTCGTCGAGAACCGCAACCAGGCCGACGAATCGGCGCGGCTGATCCGCGTTTCCGTCACCGGCGCGGAAGCGACGCTCGCGGCCTCGCTGAGCATCGTGCTGCTGGCCGCGCTCGCGCTCGGCTACGCGCTGTATCGCTCGATCACCGGGCCGATGGCGCGGCTCGTCGAAGTGCACGACGCGATGCGCACCGGCAACCTGAACCAGCGGCTCGACCTGCGCCGCCAGGACGAATTCGGCACGCTGCAGGACGGCTTCAACCGGATGACCGAGGAACTCGCCGGCCTCGTCGCGCAGGCGCAGCAGTCGTCGCTGCAGGTGACGACGTCGGTCGCCGAAATCGCCGCGACGTCGAAGGAGCAGCAGGCCACCGCGAGCGAGACGGCGGCCACGACCACCGAGATCGGTGCGACGTCCCGCGAGATCCTCGCGACCTCGCGCGACCTGCTGCACACGATGAACGAGGTGTCGTCGGTGGCCGAGCAGTCGGCGGCGCTCGCCGGCGCGAGCCAGAGCGGGCTCACGCACATGGAGGAAATGATGCGCAGCGTGATGGAGGCGGCCGGCTCGGTGAACGCGAAGCTCGCGATCCTCAACGAGAAGGCGGTCAACATCAACCAGGTCGTCGCGACGATCACCAAGGTCGCCGACCAGACCAACCTGCTGTCGCTGAACGCGGCGATCGAGGCGGAGAAGGCCGGCGAATACGGCCGCGGCTTCGCGGTGGTCGCGACCGAGATCCGCCGGCTCGCCGACCAGACCGCCGTGGCGACCTACGACATCGAGCAGACGGTGAAGGAAATCCAGTCGGCCGTGTCGGCCGGCGTGATGGGCATGGACAAGTTCTCGGAGGAAGTGCGGCGCGGGATGCGCGACGTGCAGCAGGTGGGCGGCCAGCTGTCGCAGATCATCGCCGAGGTGCAGACGCTCGCGCCGCGCTTCCAGATGGTCAACGAAGGGATGCAGACGCAGGCGAGCGGCGCGGAGCAGATCACGCAGGCGCTGTCGCAACTGTCGGAAGCCGCGCAGCAGACGGCGGAATCGCTGCGCCAGTCGTCGCAGGCGATCGACGACCTGACGCTCGTCGCCAACCAGTTGCGCACCGGCGTGTCGCGCTTCAAGATCGAAGCCTGACGCCGGACGACGCGATGCTCTTCCTTCTTTTCGAACTCGACGGCGAGCGCTACGCGCTCGATGCGGCGCAGATCGTCGAAGTGCGCGCGCTCGCGCCGGTGAAGTCGATTCCCGGCGCGCCGCCGTGGATCGCCGGCGCGATCGACCAGCGCGGCGAGCCGGTGCCGGTAATCGACGTCGCGCAGCTCGCGCTCGGGCGCGCCGCGCGGCGGCTGCGCTCGACGCGGCTCGTCGTCGTGCGCTATCGCCGGCACGATGCGCAACCCGACGCGGGCGACAGCGCCGAACGCATGCTCGGGCTGATCGTCGAACACGCGACGCAGACGTGCCGGATCGATCCCGCGCGGTTCGCCGACAGCGGGATCGCGACGCCGCACGCGCGCTGGCTCGGGCCGGTTGCCGGCGACGCATCGGGGTTCGTGCAATGGGTCGACGTGCGGCGCATGCTCGACGACGATGCACGCGCGCTACTGTTCCCGCCCGCGCAGCCGCTGCCGCACGCGGTGTCCGCGCTACCGCGGGCGGTCTCGGGATGACGGCCGAGATGAACGCCGACGACGCCCGTTTCGACGCGTGGCTGATGCGCGAGACCGGCATGGACGCCGCCACGCTCGGCCACCACGCACTCGCGCGCGCCGTCGCCGAACGCGCGCGCGTCGCGCTGGGCGAGCCGCCGCAGCCGGATGGCGCCTGCGCCGACGGCGCGATCGACGCGTACTGGCAGTTGCTGAACACGTCGACGGACGAACGGCAGGCGCTGATCGAGACGCTGGTGGTGCCGGAAACCTGGTTCTTCCGCGACCGCGAGGCGTTCGTCGCGCTCGCGCGGCTCGCCGACACACGGCTCGCGCGCGAACCGGCGCGCGTGCTGCGGGTGCTGAGCGCACCGTGCTCGACCGGCGAGGAGCCCTATTCGATCGCGATGGCGCTGCTCGACGCCGGCATCGGCCCGGCGCGCTTCAGCATCGACGCGATCGACATCAGCGCGCGCGCGATCGAACGGGCCCGCGACGGCGTCTATGGCCGCAATTCGTTTCGCGGCCACCCGCTCGAATTTCGCGACCGCCATTTCAGCGAGACGACCGGCGGCTGGCGGCTCGACGCGCGCGTGCGCGAGCCGGTGCGGTTCGTGCGGGCGAGCCTGTTCGACCTGCCGCTCGATGCCGACGCGCGCTACGACTTCATCTTCTGCCGCAACGTGCTGATCTATTTCAACCGCGATGCGCAGGACCAGTCGATCCGGCTGCTCGACCAGCAGCTCGCGGACGGCGGCACGATTTTCGTCGGCCCGGCCGAGACCGGGCTGATGATGCGCCACACGCTGGCGCCCGCGCGCATTCCGCTCGCGTTTGCGTTCCATCGCGCGCCGCCGGGGGCGGTGGCGGCGGCCGTGCCGCGCAGCGCAGCGCCGAATCCTGCGCGCGTGCCCGCGGCCCGGCCGGCCACGCAACCGCTGCCGGAGACGGTCCGGCGCCCCGTCGCCGCATCGGCGCCAGCCGCACCCGCGCCGCTTGCCGCCGCGAATGGCCATTGGCCGCCCCGTGCCGCACCCGCCGCGCCGGCCGCACCCGCCGCGCCGCCCGACGACCCGATATCGACGCTCGATCGCGCACGCCTGCTCGCCGACACCGGCCGGCTCGACGAGGCCGAGCGCGCCGCGCATGCGTTCACGCTCGCGCACGGGCCGGACGCGGACGCGTTCTACCTGCTCGGGCTGATCGCCGATGCGCGCGGCCTCGATGCCGACGCGCAGGATTTCTATCGCAAGACGCTGTACCTGCAGCCGAACCATTACGAAGCGCTGACGCATCTCGCCGCGCTGCGCGACGCGGCCGGCGACGCCGCCGGCGCGCGGCAGCTGCTGTCGCGGGCGCAACGCGCGAGCGCGCTGCGCGGCACGCCGCCGGCGGACCCGACGCAGGACCGAGGAGGAACCGATGGTTCACGCCGCCCGTGACACGCTCGCGCCGACACCGCACGTCGACGACTGCTGGAACCGCATCGGCACACACGGCGACAGCTCGTGCCCGCAGCTCGCGACGCACACGCGCTGCCTGAACTGCCCGGTGTTCGAACAGGCCGCCGCGACGCTGCTCGATCGGCCGCTCGCCGACGACGATCTCGACGATGCCGTGCGCACCACGCGCGACGCGTCGCGGGCGAACGCCGAAGACGACGCGGCCGCCCCTCAGTCCACCCTTGCCTTTCGCATCGCCGACGAATGGCTCGGCCTGCCGGCCGCCGCGCTGCGCCAGATCGACGGGCCACGGCCGATCCATGCGCTGCCGCACCGGCGCAACGGCGTGGTGCTCGGGCTCGTCAACGTCCGCGGCGCGCTGACGATCGCCGCGTCGCTCGGCGCGCTGCTGGGCCTCGAGCGCGACGCGGCCGGCCGCCACGCGCCGCGCGGCGCGTATGCGCGGATGCTGGTGGTCGAGCATCGCGGCGAGTCCGCCGCGCTGCCCGTCGACGAGGTGGAAGGCGTGGTGCGGTTCGCCGCGTCCGCGCTGATGCCGGTGCCGACGACGCTGACCCACGCGGCCGCGATGCACACGCGCGGCCTGCTCGCGTGGCGCGATACGACGATCGGCATGCTCGACACCGAGCGCGTGTTCGATTCGCTTGCCCGGAGCCTGCGATGAGCGTCGACGACGATCTGGCGCGCACGCCGCTGCTCGACCTGTTCCGCGAGGAAGCGCAGACCCAGGCGCAGGCACTCGCGAGCGGCCTGCTCACGCTCGAGCATGCGCCTGCCGATGCGGCCGCGCTCGAGGCGTGCATGCGCGCCGCGCATTCGCTGAAGGGCGCGGCGCGCATCATCGACCTGCCGGACGGCGTCGACGTCGCGCACGCGATGGAGGAGTGCTTCGTCGCCGCGCAGCGCGGCACGCTGACGCTGACGCCCGCGCACATCGACGAATTGCTGCGCGGCGTCGACCTGCTGCTGCGCGTCGGCGAGACCGATCCCGCGACGGCGGTCGCGCGCGCGGACATCGACGGGCTGCTCGCGCGGCTGTCCGCGCCGGCGCCGGCGGCCACCGCCGCTGCGGCGCATCCGGTGCCGGAAGCGCCCGCCGTGGCACCGGAGCCGGCGCCGCGCGCGCCCGCCCCACCGCCGCCCGCCCACGCCGACACGCCCCTGCCGCGCCATCTGCCCCGCCGCCCGAAGCGCGCCACGATCCGCAGCGGATGCTGCGCGTGCGCGCCGAGCAGCTCGACCGGCTGCTGAGCCTGTCCGGCGAATCACTGGTCGAATCGCACTGGCTCAAGCCGTTCACCGGGTCGATCCTGCGCATCAAGCGGATGCAGTGCGACGTCGCGCGCGCGCTCGACGTGCTGGTCGAAACGCTCGGGGAGCGCATCGATCCGGCCGCGCTGGCGTCGCTCAACGACGTGCGCCAGGGGCTCGGCAACCTGCAGTTGCAGCTCGGCGCGCGCATCGACGAGCTCGACCGCTTCGATCGCCGCAGCACCCATCTCGCGCAACAGCTGTACGACGAGGCGCTGCGCTGCCGGATGCGCCCGTTCGGCGATGCCGCGCATGCGTATCCGCGCATCGTGCGCGATCTCGCGCGCTCGCTCGGCAAGCGCGTGCAGTTCTCGGTCGTCGGCGAATCGACGCAGGTCGACCGCGACATCCTCGACATGCTCGACGCGCCGCTCGGCCACCTGCTGCGCAACGCGCTCGACCACGGCGTCGAAGCGCCCGAGCAGCGCGTCGCGGCCGGCAAGCCGGCGGACGCGCGCGTGACGCTCGAGGCACGCCACAGCGCCGGCCAGTTGCTGATCTCCGTCAGCGACGACGGCGCCGGCATCGACCTCGACGCGCTGCGCGCGGCCGTCGTGCGGCGCCAGCTGGCCGATGCGGACACCGCCGCGCGGCTGTCCGACCACGAGCTGCTCGACTTCCTGCTGCTGCCCGGCTTCTCGATGCGCGAGCGCGTGACCGACGTGTCCGGCCGCGGCGTCGGCCTCGACGCGGTGCACGACATGGTGAAGGCGGTGCGCGGCACCGTGCGGATCTCCACCGAGCCCGGCCGCGGCGCGCGCTTCGTGCTGCAGTTGCCGCTCACGCTGTCGATCGTGCGCAGCTTGCTCGTCGAGGTCGGCGGCGAGGCCTACGCGATTCCGCTCGCGCACGTGCGCCGCACGCTGGAGCTCGCGCGCGCCGACGTCGACATGCTGGAAGGCCAGCAGCACTTCCGCTTCGACGGCCGGGCCGTCGGGCTCGTCACCGCGCACCAGCTGCTCGGCGCGCGCGCGCCGGACGAGGCGCGCGACAGCGTCGCGACCGTCGTGATCGGTGACGAGTGGGAGACCTACGGCATCGCGGTCGACCGCTTCCTCGGCGAATGCATGCTGGTGATCCAGCCGCTCGACCGCCGGCTCGGCAAGGTCAAGGACATCGCGGCGGCCGCGCTGATGGACAATGGCGAACCCGTGCTGATCATCGACGTCGAGGATCTGCTGCGCTCGGTCGACAAGCTCGTGCGCGGCGGCCAGCTCGACAAGGTGCAGCGCACGCAGCGCGCCGCCGCCGCGCGCAGCCGGCGCGTGCTGGTGGTCGACGATTCGTTGACGGTGCGGGAGCTGGAGCGCAAGCTGCTGGAAAAACGCGGCTATGCGGTGACGGTCGCCGTCGACGGGATGGACGGCTGGAACGCGCTGCGCGGCGGCGAATTCGACCTCGTCGTGACCGACATCGACATGCCGCGGATGGACGGCATCGAGCTCGTCACGCTGATCAAGCGCGACGCGGTGCTGAAGGCGCTGCCGGTGATGATCGTGTCGTACAAGGATCGCGAGGAGGATCGCCGCCGCGGGCTCGACGCCGGCGCCGATTACTATCTCGCGAAAAGCAGTTTCCACGACGAAACCCTGCTCGATGCAGTTCGTGACCTGATAGGAGAAGCCCGCCCGTGAACATCGGCATCGTCAACGACCTCCCGCTTGCCGTCGAGGCGATGCGCCGCGCGATCGCGCGGCGCGCCGAGCACCGCGTGCTGTGGGTCGCGACCGACGGCGCGCAGGCCGTCGAATTCTGCGCCGCGCAGCCGCCCGACATCGTGCTGATGGACCTGATCATGCCGAAGTTCGACGGCGTCGAGGCGACCCGGCGGATCATGGCGTCGGGCCGGCCGTGCGCGATCCTGATCGTGACGAGCAGCATCGGCGCGAACGCGTGGCGCGTGTACGAGGCGATGGGCGCCGGCGCGCTCGACGCGGTCGACACGCCGCGCCTCGGCCAGGGCGCGAACGGCGACACCCCGCAGCTGCTGCTCGCGAAAATCGACCAGATCGGCCGCCTGCGCGAGCGGCCCGCGGCCGGCGCAAGGCCGGCCGACGCGCCGATCGCGACGAGCGGCCCGACCGCGCTCGCGTCGATCCTCGGCGGCCTGCCCGCCGATTTCGGCGCGTCGATCGTGATCGTGCAGCACGTCGACCAGGCGTTCGCGGACGGCATGGCGCAATGGCTCGACGGCCAGACGCCGCTCACGGTGCGCATCGCGCACGAGGGCGACCGGCCGCAGCCGTCCGTCGCGCTGCTCGCCGCGACCAACGACCACCTGCGCCTCGCGCGCGACGGCACGCTCGGCTACACGCGCGATCCGGCCGAGACGCCGTACCGGCCATCGGTGGACGTATTCTTCAACAGCGTCACCGAGCACTGGCCCGGCGACGTGATCGGCGTGCTGCTCACCGGCATGGGCCGCGACGGCGCGATCGGACTGAAAGCGATGCGGATGAAGGGCTACCATACGATCGCGCAGGACCAGGCGACGAGCGCCGTCTACGGGATGCCGAAGGCGGCCGCGACGCTCGGCGCGGCGCGCGCGATCCTGCCGCTCGAGCGCATCGCGGGCGAGCTGGCGGCGCTCGTCCGGATCTGAACCCATCGCCATGCACCCCAGTACAGGCAGAAACAGGTATCGACATGACTAGTGACACCACGCGAAGCCCCGGCGACTACGGCGACACGCCCGCCGCGGACGGCGCGGACGCGGCGCTCGAAGCCGCGCGCAAGACGCTGCAGAACCCGCCGGCCACCGACGTGCCGGCGATGGTGCTGCTCGTCGACGACCAGGCGTTCGTCGCCGAGGCGGTGCGGCGCGCGCTCGCCGACGAGGAGCGCATCGACTTTCACTACTGCACGCGCTCGGACGATGCGATGACCACGGCGATCGAGACGCGGCCGACCGTGATCCTGCAGGATCTCGTGATGCCCGGCACCGACGGGCTGAGCCTCGTGAAGGCGTACCGCGCGAACCCGGCGACCCGCGACGTGCCGATCATCGTGCTATCGACGAAGGAGGAGCCGATGATCAAGAGCGCCGCGTTCGCCGCCGGCGCGAACGACTACCTCGTGAAGCTGCCGGACCGGATCGAGCTGGTCGCGCGGATCCGCTACCACTCGCGCTCGTACGTGAACCTGCTGCAGCGCGACGAGGCATATCGCGCGCTGCGGCAATCGCAGCAGCACCTGCTGGAAGCGAACCTCGAGCTGCGGCGCCTCACGCACTCGGACGGCCTCACCGGGCTGTCGAACCGCCGCTATCTCGACGAATACCTGGACGCCGAATGGCGGCGTAGCGCGCGCGATCGCACCGAGCTGTCGCTGCTGATGATCGACGTCGACAACTTCAAGCTGTACAACGACACGTACGGCCACGTGTCGGGCGACGACGTGCTCAAGCAGGTCGCGTCGACCGTCGAGCGCTGTCTCGGCCGGCCCGGCGATCTGGCGGCGCGCTTCGGCGGCGAGGAATTCGCGGTGGTGCTGCCGGGCACGTCGCCGGGTGGCGTGCGCCTGCTGGCCGAGAAGATCCGCCTCTCGATCGAGGCGCTGAAGCTGGAGCACGCGCATTCGTCGACGGGCCGCTTCGTGACGATCAGCATCGGCGGCGCGGGCTTCGTGCCGTCGGCCGAGACACCGGCGACGTCGCTGATCGAGGCCGCGGACCGCGCGCTGTACCGCGCGAAGCGCGACGGCAAGAACCGCGTGGTGATCGGCGCGGCCGCGCGCACGGACACCGAAGGCGGGCAGCCGGCCTGACGCGCGGGTCAGGACACGGCGGCAAGCCGGCGCGCGTAGTCGGCCGGCTCCAGCGGATGGCTGAACAGGTAGCCCTGCTGCTGGTCGCAGCCGATCTGCCGCAGGAACGACGACTGCGCCTCGGTCTCGACGCCTTCGGCCGTGACCGTCATCCCGAGCGAATGCGCCATCGCGACCACGGCCTGCGTGATCGCGACCGCGTCCCGGTGCTCCGGCACGCCCGACACGAACGAGCGGTCGACCTTCAGGTTGTGCAGCGGAAAGCGCTTCAGGTAGGACAGCGACGAATAGCCGGTGCCGAAGTCGTCGACCGAGATCCGCACGTTCATCGCCGTGAGCGCCTTGAGCATCGGCAGCACGGTGTCGGTGTCGTACATCAGCAGCCCTTCGGTGATCTCGAGCGCCAGCGCGCTCGGGTCGAGCCCCGCCTGCTCGAGGCAGCGGCCGACCGATTCGACGAGCCCGTCGTGGAACTGCCGCGGCGACAGGTTGACGGCCATCATCAGGTCGGGCGCGATCGTGCGGCGCCATTCGGCCGCCTGCCGGCACGCGGTTTCGAGCACCCACTGGCCGATCGCGACGATGAGCCCCGTGTCTTCCGCGACCGGAATGAATTCCGCCGGCGACAACGGCCCGAGCTCGGGGCTCGTCCAGCGCAGCAGCGCCTCGGCGCCGACCGTGCGCCCGTCGCGGCCGTCGACGACGGGCTGGTACGCGAGCCGCAGCGCGTTGGACGCGAGCGCGCGGCGCAGCGACTGTTCGATCGCGAAGCGGCGCTGCAGCCGCAGGTTCAATTGCGCGGTGAAGAACGTGAAGCAGTTGCGCCCGCGCTGCTTCGCGTCGTACATCGCGGAATCGGCGTTGCGCATCAGCGTCGCGGCATCGTCGCCGTCGCGCGGCGCGAGGCTGATGCCGATCGACACGCCGAGGTAATACTCGTTGTCCGCGACCGCGAACGGCCGCGCGATCGCATCGGTCACCCGCCGCGCGAGCGCCGCGAGATCGTCCGGCGCGTCGTAGTCGTCGACCAGGATCACGAACTCGTCGCCGCCGACGCGCGTCAGCGCGTGCCGTTCGCCGACGCAGGCCGCGAGCCGCTCGGCCACGCTGCGCAGCAGCGCGTCGCCCGCATCGTGGCCGGCCGTGTCGTTGACCTTCTTGAAGCCGTCGAGATCGATGAACAGGATCGCGACGCGCGCGGCGCCGGCCGCTTCGTCGCGCGCGTCGAACAGCTCGCGCATCCGGTCCGCGAGCCAGCGGCGGTTGTAGAGGCCCGTCAGCGCATCGCGCGTCGCGAGGTAGCGCAGCTGCTGCTGCGCCTCGCGCACCGGGCCCACGTCGTTGAACGACACCAGCACCGAATCGGCCTGCGTCTCACCCGGCCGGACGATCGGCACC
Organism: Burkholderia sp. SRS-46; assembly: GCF_004343775.1. Classification (GTDB taxonomy): domain Bacteria; phylum Pseudomonadota; class Gammaproteobacteria; order Burkholderiales; family Burkholderiaceae; genus Burkholderia. The sequence goes on from NZ_PTXL01000002.1 coordinate 464,432, forward strand.
GCGTTGCCGCACACCCAAATCACGTCGCCGTCGGCGAGGCCGAGGCCGACCGTGTAGCCGACGTGCGGCACGCCGGTCGCGAGCGCGCGCCGGTTCGGCCAGTCGTCCGGCGCGATCGGCGTGCCGTCCTCGTGGAGCTCGTGCCGGATCACGGTCGACAGGTGGCAGCCGACAAGGCTGCCCTGCGCGCGCAGCATCCGGTTCGCGCTCGGGTTGCTCGCGGCGATGGTGCCATCGCGCGCGACGACGAGGATTCCTTCGTTGAGGCTGTTGACGACGATCCGGTGATGCTCCTCGCTGCGTGCGAGCTGCCGCGCGATGCGGTCCTGGTGCACCGCGAGCCCGACGCTGTTGCCGATGTCGCGCAGCAGCGCCGTCTCCTCGTCGGTCGGCCGGCGCGGCGTGCGATGGTAGACCGCGAACGCGCCGAGCACCGCGCCCGCTTCGTCCTGGAACGGCACCGACCAGCATGCGCGCAGGCCGAGCGGCAGCGCGAGGCCCTTGTAGGCATCCCACAGCGGATCGGTGGCGATATCCTCGACCGCGACCATGCGGCGCTCGTACATCGCGGTGCCGCACGACCCGGCGACGGGGCCGATCGTCGCGCCGTCGATCGCCGCGCTGTAATGGCCCGGCAGCGACGGCGCGGCGCCGACGCGGATGTGCACGCCGTCGTCGTCGAGCAGCAGGATCGTGCACGACGCGCCCGCGCCGAGCAGCGCCTCGGCGCGCCGGCACACTTCCGCGAGCAGTTCCGGCAGCGGCGTGTTGCGCGTGATCAGGCGCAGCACGCTCTGCTCGGACGCGAGCACTTCGGCTGCGAGGCCTAGGCTGTAGCGAGGGCTTTGCGGTGAGGTATCCAAGTGAAACCTGCCCGTCCGTGTTCGATCGCGCCTGGGGCGCCTGATTCGTTATCGTGTAATCGCGCCGCTTTCTTCATCCGGGTTAACGCCGAGGTTCGGCGCAGCCGGACGGACGCCGTGCGGGCGTCGTGCCGCTACATTTAACACTAATCAGATGTACGCAGCATGCTGAATTGCATAGGGAGTTGCACGGGACGGGGTGGTTCGAGGGGGTCAACTAACGCGGTGATCGTTGCGCAGTGCGAAGCAGCCGCGCTGTAAGGCATTTGTCGACTTGCAATGTGCGTCGATACGTCGGCGGCGATCGGTTTTCGCGACAACCGTGTGGCACCGACCGGCCACCGAGGCAATCGGCCCCGCCCGGCACGCGTGCCGGGCGCGAAGCCGTCAGCGTGTACGCGAATCAACCGGTGTGACGCGGCTCGTCATAATGCGGTCGTAGCCGCCGGTCGTCGTCATGGCGCCACGAAGCGTGGCCGCGCGAGCGACGGCGCATCCATTCGTATTCGACATCGCACGAAGCGAGCGGCGCGTTGCCGCATGGGGCCCGGGCTTGCGCAACACGGGCCCCCTCCGGAGCTCACTGACGCAGCCCGAACACGCCATGCCACAAGGTGCTGAAAAAATCCGCGTGCGCGCGTTCATCGCTCCGCCGGGCGTCATGCTTCAGCGTATCCGGCGCTTGTTCGTCCGGAGTCGACGCCGCCTGTTTCGCCTGCTCATCGTCCGCCGGCGCCGGCTCGTCGCGCTCCGCGTCCCGGGCAGCGTCCGGCTGACGCGACGCATGCAGCGCGACCACGCTGTTCGCAATCTGTTCGGCGAGCGACGCTTCGCAATCGCGGCCGAGCAACACGCCGAACACGACGTCGCGGTTGTGCCCCTGCTCGGCGAAGCGCATCGCCAGTGCCACGAGCTCCGCGTATTGCGCGTCGCGCTCGGCCTGCCTGCGCTCCTCTTCCTCGCGCAGGCGCGCGTGGCGGCGCATCTCCTCCGCATAGACGGTGTCGTACACACGGCGCTGCGCGGGGTCCGAGAGAATCGCGTAAGCCTCGTTGATCTCCTGGAAGCGCGCGTGCGCGGCGTCGCACCCGACGTTGCGGTCGGGATGCGCTTTCATCGCGGCGCGCCGGTAGCCGCGCTTGATTTCCGCGTCGGTGGCATCCTCCGCCACACCAAGCAATTCGTACAAGGTCGTCATTGCAGAGACCGGGTGAGAGTCGGATCGCGTCGATCCTAGCATGTCAATACAGCGCCCGCGTGTCGCGGGGGCACACGCAGAACACCCGGCCTAATCCGGCGCCCCGACGAACCGCATCGCCCCCGATTCCCCCGCCAGCAACGCCCGATTCGCGTCCGCCGCCGCCCGCAGGTAGTCCCACAGCGCCGTCACCCGCCGCAGCTTGCGCAAATCCTCCCGGCACGTCAGCCAGAAGCACCGCGTGACGGTCACCTCGTCCGGCAGCACCGGCACGAGCGCCGGCTGCTGCGCGGCGATGAAGCACGGCAGGATCGCGAGCCCGCCGCCCTGCAGCGCCGCGAAATACTGTGCGATCACACTCGTCGTCCGCAACCCGGCCGTCGCGCCGGGCACCGCGCGTTCCAGATACAGCAGTTCGCTGCTGAACGCCAGATCGTCGACGTAGCTGATGAACGTGTGCGCGGCAAGATCGCCGACGCCCTCAATCGGCGCATGGTTCGCCAGATACACCTGCGTCGCATACAGCCGCAACTGGTAATCGCATAGTTTGGTGCACACATAGGGCCCGCGATCGGGCCGCTCGAGGGTGATCGCGAGATCGGCCTCGCGCTTCGGCAGGCTCACGAAGTGCGGCACCGGCAGCAGGTCCACCGTCACGTGCGGGTGCGCCGCGCGGAACTGCGCCAGCTGCGGCGCCAGGAAGAAACACCCGAAGCCTTCCGTCGACCCGATCCGCACGTGCCCGGACAACGCATGCCCCGTATTCGCGACCTGGTCGCACGCCGACTGCACCGTCGTCTCCATCGCGTCCGCATACGCGACGAGCCGCTGCCCTTCCGCGGTCAGCGTGAAGCCGCCCGAGCGCGACTTGTCGAACAGCAGCGTGCCCATCGCCTCCTCCAGCGCGCGGATGCGCCGGGCGACGGTCGTATAGTCGACGCCGAGCCGCTTCGCGGCGCCGCTCGCGCGCTGCGTGCGCGCGACTTCGAGGAAGAACCGCAGGTCGTCCCAGTTCAGGTTGCCGGAAACCGGCTCGGGATGGTGTCGCATCGTCGGAAAGGCGGGTTGGCAAGGTCTCCGGGCCGGCCGTCGATATGCAAATTTGCATATCCAACCGGTTTCTTTATCGGTACTCCATGAATCTGCGCATAACTATACTCGACCACGACCTGCGGACTACGAGCCGCGGCACATCCAGGAGACAGCATGCAGACGCGATCCACCCTTGACGAACACGCGGCGATGGCGGCCCCGGCGCCCCAGCGCACCGCGAAGGACTACCTGCTGGCCGGCTGGGCCAGCATGGCCGGCACGACGATCGAGTGGTACGACTTCTTCCTGTACGGCACCGCCGCCGCGCTCGTGTTCAACCGCATCTTCTTCCCGTCGCTCGACCCCGTCGTCGGCACGCTCGCCGCGTTCGGCACGTTCGCGGTCGGCTTCATCGGCCGGCCGATGGGCGGCATCGTGTTCGGCCATTTCGGCGACCGCCTCGGCCGCAAGTCGATGCTGATGATCACGCTGCTGCTGATGGGCGTGCCGAGCATGATCATCGGGCTGATCCCGTCGTACGACAGCATCGGCTACTGGTCGGCCGTGCTGCTGATCGCGATGCGCTTCCTGCAGGGCATGGCGGTGGGCGGCGAATGGGGCGGCGCGGTGCTGATGGCGGTCGAACATGCGCCCGCCGGCCGCAAGGGGTTGTTCGGCAGCCTGCCGCAGACGGGCGTCGGCCTCGGCCTGATCCTGTCGTCGGTCGCGATGACCGCGGTGGCAGCGCTGCCCGACGCCGACATGCTGTCGTGGGGCTGGCGCATCCCGTTCCTCGCGAGCATCGCGCTCGTCGGCCTCGGCTGGTTCATCCGCGCGAAGGTGCCTGAGTCACCGGACTTCGAGCAGATGAAGCACCAGGGCAAGGCCGAGAAATCGCCGGTGATCGCGGCGATCCGCCGGCATCCGCGCGAAGTGCTGACGATCGTCGGCGCGCGCGCCGCCGAGAACACCTGGTTCTACATGGTCGTCACCTTCGCGCTCGCGTACGCGACCCAGCAGCTGAAGCTGCCGAAGGCCGACATGCTGCATGCGATCACGGCCGGCGCGGTGCTGTCGCTCGTGACGATGCCGCTGTGCGGCCACCTGAGCGACCGCATCGGCCAGCGCCGCATGTTCGCGTTCGGCCTCGTGCTGATGTGCGCGTTCGTCGCGCCGTTCTTCATGCTGCTCGGCACGCAGCAGACGGCGCTCGCGTGGTGGGCGATCGTACTCGGCCTCGGCGTCGTGTTCCCGATCCTGTACGCGCCGGAATCGCTGCTGTTCGCGAGGCAGTTTCCCGCGGAAATCCGCTACAGCGGCATCTCGCTGTCGGTGCAGCTCGCCGGCGTGCTCGGCGGCGGCTTCGCGCCGATGATCGCGACCTCGCTGCTCAAGGCCGGCGGCGGCCAGCCGCACTACGTGATCGCGTATCTCGTCGGGCTCGGCGTGTTCGCGCTGGTCTGCACGATGCTGATGCGCGACCCGCGCAGCTGATTCCTTTCATTCAGATCGTCCGCCGGCCGGCGCCTCTGCGCGCCGGGCGCGGGCGCCCCTTTGTCGTCGCTTCACCGTTTCGGAGATTTTCCATGAACGCTGCCGTACCCCAGACCACCCTCGCCCTGCCCACCGCCCGGCTGCTGATCGACGGCCAGTTCGTCGAATCGCAAAGCGCCGAATGGGGCGACATCGTCAACCCCGCGACGCAGGAAGTGATCGGCCGCGTGCCGTACGCGACCGTCGACGAGGTCGACGCCGCGATCGCGTCCGCGCAGCGCGCGTTCCAGACCTGGAAGACGACGCCGATCGGCGCGCGCATGCGCATCATGCTGAAGTTCCAGGACCTGGTGCGCCAGAACCTCGAGCGCATCGCGAAGACGCTGACGGCCGAACAGGGCAAGACGCTGCCCGACGCGCAGGGCGACATCTTCCGCGGCCTCGAAGTAGTCGAGCATGCGTGCTCGATCGGCACGCTGCAGCTCGGCGAATTCGCGGAGAACGTCGCGGGCGGCGTGGATACGTACACGCTGCGCCAGCCGATCGGCGTGTGCGCAGGCATCACGCCGTTCAACTTCCCCGGCATGATCCCGCTGTGGATGTTCCCGATGGCGATCGTGTGCGGCAACACGTTCGTGCTGAAGCCGTCCGAGCAGGATCCGCTGTCGACGATGCAGCTCGTCGAACTCGCGATCGAGGCCGGCGTGCCGAAGGGCGTGCTGAACGTCGTGCACGGCGGCAAGGTCGCGGTCGACCGGCTGTGCACGCATCCGGACGTGAAGGCGATCTCGTTCGTCGGCTCCACGCGCGTCGGCACGCACGTGTACAACCTCGGCAGCGAGCACGGCAAGCGCGTGCAGTCGATGATGGGCGCGAAGAACCACGCGGTGGTGCTGCCCGACGCGCATCGCGAGCAGTCGATCAACGCGCTGGTCGGCGCCGGCTTCGGCGCGGCGGGCCAGCGCTGCATGGCGACGTCGGTCGTCGTGCTGGTCGGCGCCGCGCGCGACTGGCTGCCCGACCTCGTCGAGAAGGCGAAGCTGCTGAAGGTGAACGCCGGCCACGAGCCCGGCACCGACGTCGGCCCGGTGGTGTCGAAGGCCGCGCATGCGCGCGTCACGCGGCTGATCGACGAAGGCGTAAAGGCCGGCGCGACGCTCCTGCTCGACGGCCGCGACGTGAAGGTGCCCGGCTACGAGCAGGGCAACTTCGTCGGCCCGACGATCTTCTCCGGCGTGACGACCGACATGTCGATCTACACCGAGGAAATCTTCGGGCCGGTGGTGGTCGTGCTCGAGGCGGACACGCTCGACGAAGCGATCGCGCTCGTCAACCGCAACCCGATGGGCAACGGCGTGGGCCTGTTCACGCAGAGCGGCGCGGCGGCACGCAAGTTCCAGAGCGAGATCGACGTCGGCCAGGTCGGCATCAACATCCCGATCCCGGTGCCGGTGCCCTACTTCAGCTTCACCGGCTCGCGCGGCTCGAAGCTCGGCGATCTCGGCCCGTACGGCAAGCAGGTCGTGCAGTTCTACACGCAGACGAAAACCGTCACCGCGCGCTGGTTCGACGACGACGCCACGGCGGGCGGCGTCAACACCACGATCGCCTTGCGCTGACGGCCAGGTCCGGTCGATACGGAGAACACATCATGGAAATCGCATTCATCGGGCTCGGCAACATGGGCGGCCCCATGGCCGCCAACCTGCTCAAGGCCGGCCACGCGCTGACGGTGTTCGACCTCGACGCGCGCGCCGTCGACACCGCCGTGCGCGCGGGCGCGACGGCGGCCGGCTCGCCGCGCGACGCGGCGGCTCGCGCATCGGTCGTGATCACGATGCTGCCGGCCGCGCAGCACGTGCGCGGCGTCTACCTCGACGACGACGGCGTGCTCGCGGGCGCGCGCGCCGGCGCGACGCTGATCGACTGCAGCACGATCGATCCCGGCACGGTGCGCGCGGTGGCCGAAGCGGCCGCGCGGCGCGACCTGCCGTTCGCCGACGCGCCCGTCTCGGGCGGCACCGGCGGCGCCCAGGCCGGCACGCTGACCTTCATGGTCGGCACGGATGCCGCGCTGTTCGAACGCATCCGCCCGGTGCTGCTCGACATGGGCAAGAACGTCGTGCACTGCGGCGGCGCCGGCACCGGGCAGATCGCGAAGATCTGCAACAACCTGCTGCTCGGCATCTCGATGATGGGCGTGTCGGAGGCGATGGCGCTGGGCGCCGCGCTCGGCATCGAGCCGGCCGTGCTGGCCGGCATCATCAACACGTCGACCGGGCGCTGCTGGAGTTCCGACGCGTACAACCCGTATCCGGGCGTCAGCGACACCGCGCCCGCCGCGCGCGGCTACTCGGGCGGCTTCGCCGCGAACCTGATGCTGAAGGATCTCGGGCTGGCGACCGAAGCCGCGCGGCACGCACGCCAGCCGGTGTGGATGGGCGCGCTCGCGCAGCAGCTCTATCAGTCGATGAGCCAGCAGGGGCTGGGCGGGCTGGATTTCTCGGCGTGCGTGAAGCTGTATGAGGGGCAGGCGTCCGGCGCATGACGTTGCGCCGGACGAAGCGCGCCGGCGGCGCCTGACACGGCGCCGCCGGCGGCAATGCTCAGCCGCGTGACTCCGCGGCGGTCTCGAAGGTCGGGTGGCACTCGAATGCGAGCTCGGAGCTGGCGCTCACGCCGCGGCCCGCGGACAGCGATTCCTGCTTCATGCTCGCGCGCATGCCGCGCTGCGAGCAGTAGTTCATCGCTTCGTTGACCGCCTTCTCGTGAGCGGTCGCCCAGGTGGTCGACACGCCGACCGTGCGGGTCGACACGGTGTACACGTTGGGCTTGGACGTCGACGTGATGTCGGACGTGGTCGAGCAGGCGGCGAGCAGCCATGCGACGGCCACGACCGGCAGCCAGCGCAGGGATCGGAATGAGTCGGAATTCATCATGGGGCGGAGCAGATATGCGTCGAATCGACGGCACTTGGCAATATTTCCGACATTATGCCCGGCTATTCGACGAAGATCATGTCCAGTATTGTGAACAGACTGTTTCGCCTGATTAAACGACGGCAGGTCGGGGGCCACGGCACGCCGTTCGGACGGGCCTGCGCGTCGGTTCCGGAAACCGCGCCGGCCAGTGCGGCATCCTGACGCAGATGCCGGGCAACCCGCCCCCGGATCGGATCGTTTTACATCGTGGAATTCCGTGCACGCGCCGATCGATCGCCCGCGCGACGCGCCCCGGTTCGATGCGTCAGTGCCGGTCGCGCCGGATCCGCGCCGACACCGCGTCGAGATCGGACCACGCCGGCTGCCCCGGCGCATAGCGCGCCCGGAGATAAGCCGCCAGATCGGCCATCTGCCGGTCGTCGAACGCGTCGCCGAACCCCGGCATGTAACCGAGCTGCTCGGTCGCCGGATGGGCGATGCCGTTGTGCAGCACGCGCAGCAGGTTATCCGGCGTCGCCTGGCTCACGCTCGTGTTCAGCCCCATCAGCGGCCGCACGCCGAAATGGCCGACGCCGCCCGACTCCGCATGACAGACCGCGCAGGCCGTGTCGAACGCGCGGCGGCCGTTCTCGAGGCCGAGCGTCGCGACCGCTTCGGCGCCGCGCGCCTGGCGGGCGGCCGCATCGGCAACGGCCGCGGCATCGACGGGCGGCGACAGCGACGCGATGTAATGCGCGATCGCGCGCACGTCCGCTTCCGGCAGCGTGGCGAGCCCGGCGACGACGGGCGCCATCGGCCCCGCCGCCACGCCGTGCTGCGCCGAAAACCCGCTGCGCAGATAGTCGAACAGCGCGCCCTCGGTCCACGGCACGGGCGATGTGCGCGACGCGACCAGCGACGGCGCCGCCCAGCCTTCCGCCGCACCGCCCGACAGGTACGCGAAGCCACCCTTCTCCGCGCCCAGCACGTTGCGCGGCGTATGGCACGCGCCGCAGTGCCCGGCGCCGTCGACCAGGTACTTGCCGCGATTCCACAGCGCCGAGCGCGACGGATCCGGCGCGAACGGGCGCGCATCGTGGAACAGCGCGTTCCAGCCGGCCACCAGCCACCGCCGGTCGAGCGGGAACGGCAGCTTCGTGCGCGGCGGCTCGTGCTTCACCGCCGGCTGCGACATCAGGTATGCATAGAGCGCGAGCAAGTCCGCTTCGCTCATCTTCGCGAACGCGGTGTACGGAAACGCCGGGTACAGATGCGAGCCGTCGCGCGCGATGCCTTCGCGCATCGCGCGCGCGAACGCGGGATACGACCACGCACCGATGCCGGTGTCCCGGTCGGGCGTGATATTGGTCGTGTAGATCGTGCCGAACGGCGTGTCGAGCGCGAGGCCGCCTGCGTTGATCGCGCCGCCCGGCGCGGTGTGGCACACCGCGCAATCGCCGGCGATCGCGATCTGCCGGCCGCGTTCGAGCGTCGCCGCGCTCCACATCGCGGCGTCCGCGCTGCCTGCCGCGATCGGCGCGATCGCCGCCGGGCCCGGCAGGACCGCGCACGCGAGGCCGATCAGGCCGCCGACCATGCCGCCCACGCCGCCCACGCCGCCGCCGGCCAGCCAGCGCCACCAGCGCGACGCGGTGGCGCGGCGCGCGGCCGGCGCCGGTGGGCTCACGTCGGCCGGCGCCGGATTCGCAAGCGCCGCGCGGATGCGCGCGGCATCGAACGGCGGCGCACGAAAACGCACGCCGGTCGCGTCGTACAGCGCATTCGCGATCGCGGCCGCGGCCGGGGCGGCCGCCCGCTCGATCCGCTGCGCGTCCCGCGCGGACAGCGCACGATGCGCCGCATCCGGCGTGTCGTCGTGCGCGGCCACCAGTTCATGCGCGATCGACGCAATCGGCGCGGAGGGCGCCGTTGCGCCGGTCTCGTCATGGGCCTCCCGCGCGGACAGCCGCGCGCCCAGCACACGCGCAAGCGCCGCCTCGACCTGCCACGCGGGCAGGCCCGTAAGCGACGCGGCGTCGGGCTCGCCCGCTCCCTGCCCCGCCACGACGCGCCGCACGGCGACGTCGCCGGTCGCGCGATCGACGTCGAGATCGACGACCCAGGCCGTCCAGCGCGCGTCGCCATCGTTCGCTACGCGGGCGCCCGGCGCTTCGCCGCCGGTTGCCGCCTGCACCTGCGCGCCGGCCGGGCCGCGCGGCGCATGCGGCGCCCCGTCGAACGCAAAGCCGCGCCCGTGCAGCCGTGCCGGTGCGCGGGCGCCCGCCGCCGGCTCGCCCCATGCGGCCCGCTGCGCGACCATGCGGATGATCTCGCGCGGGCCCGCATCCGTCGCTGGGTCCAGATGCTGCAGGCGCAACGCAACCGGATCGCACCGCATCGCGCCGGCCAGTTCGTCGATGAACGACTCGCGGGCGAACACGTGCGCATGCGGCGGGATCGCGTGCGCGGGGTCGGCCATCTCGATCGAGGTGTGCGCATGGCGGTAGACGAAGGTCGGCGCCCCGTCGCCCGGCCCGGCCGGCGGCATGCGCGCGCCGCCGGCCGCGTGCTCGACCTGCGCGCGATAGCGCCATGCCGTCATGCGGCCGTCGGGCGCCGTGCGGGCCTCGACGTCGAGCGACGCATGCGCATCCGCTTCGCCGGTCGGCCACGCATAGTGCGCGCGCGCCGCGCCGGTGTGGCGGTCCGCCATGCCGGCGGCCGTCGCGTCGTGCGATGCCGTTGCCGCGACACCGTCCCGGCGCGCGCTCGGCGCGTCCCGGTCGAGGCCGCCGCCCGCGTTCGTCGTCAGGTCACCGTTCATCGCGATCCCGCAGGTAGCGCGCGGCGCGCCGCACCGCGCGGATGATCTCGAGATGCGTGCCGCAGCGGCACAGATTGAAGCGCAGCGCATCGCGAATCGCGGCATCGTCCGGCGAAGGATCGCGGTCGAGCAGCGCCTTCGCGCTCATGATCATCCCGTTCAGGCAATAGCCGCACTGCGCCGCCTGCTCGTCGATGAACGCGCGCTGGACCGGATGCGGCGCGTCGAGCGTGCCGAGCCCTTCGAGAGTCGTCACGGCACGCCCGATCGCGGCGGCGGCCGGCACGACGCACGCGCGCGTCGCCTGCCCGTCGACCAGCACCGTGCAGGCACCGCACTGGCCGAGCCCGCAGCCGTATTTGGGGCCGTTCAGTTCGAAATCGTTGCGCAGGATCGTCAGCAGCGGCGCGTCGGGCGCGGCGCCGTCGACGGTGCGCCGCACGCCGTTCACGCACAGCGTGAGCGGCCGCGAAGCGGAAGCGGTAGGCGACATGGGCGGATCCGGAGAACGGACTGCGGAACAGGGGGCAACGCCGGCCGGCGGCGCGCGGCTCGCCGCCGGGCGCCGCCGGCGCATTCGGGCGCGTCAGGCCACGGCCGCCACATTATCCCGCGACGGCGACACGAGCGGCACGTCGAACACGTCGTAGCCGAACACCCACGACGGATCCTCGTTCGCGCGCAGCCACGTGTTGTCGTGCGATACGCGCTGCACCTTCGACGCGCGCGCCGCGCGATTCGCCTCGTACAGCGCGAACGCGCCCGCGTAGTCGCGCACGCCGACCGCGTCGAGGCAGCGCGCGAGCATCGCCGCGTCCTCGATCGCCATCGCCGCGCCCTGCGCCATGTGCGGCTTCATCGGATGGCACGCGTCGCCGAGCAGCACGAGCCGGCCACGGCTCCATAGCGGCAGCGGATCGCGCTCGAGCAGCGGCCACCTGGTGATCGACGGCGACACGTCGATCAGGTGCTGGATGTCCGGATGGAAACCCGCGAACGCCTCGCGCATCTCGTCGCGGCTGCTGTCGACCATCGACACGCCCTCGGGCCATTCGGCCTGCGGCACGCCGGTCACGTAGTAGTACTCGTCGCGCTTCTCGGTCACGTAGTAGACCATCATGTGGCGATCTTCCGACCACCACTTCACGCACATGTCGTACGGCTTGTTGCCGAGCAGCGACGCGGGGAACACCGCGCGGTGCGCGACGTAGCCCGTGTAGCGCGGCGGCTCCGCGCCGAGCAGGTGCTCGCGGATCCGCGAGTTCACGCCGTCCGCGCCGATCACGATGTCGGCGGTATCGACGCTGCCGTCCGCGAACGTCAGCCGCACCGCGTCGCCCGTGTCGTCGACCGACGCGAGGCGCTTGCCGAAGCGGATCGTGCCCGGCGTCACGGCCTGCGTCATCAGCGCATGGAAATCGCCGCGATGCACGGTCAGGTAGCGCGCGCCGTAGGTGTTGCGCGCGTAATCGCCGAGCGGAATCCGCGCGAGCACGTCGGCCGTCCGCCCGTCGCGGCTGTACCAGTAATCCGGATGCGAGCCCATCGTCTCCAGCGCGCCCTCGCAGCCGATGCGCCGCATGATCTTCATCACGTTCGGGCCGAGATGGATGCCCGCGCCGAGGCGCGAGAACGCCGGCGCCTGCTCGTACAGCGCGACGTCGTAGCCGCCGCGCTGCAGCAGCGCCGCGGCGGCCGTGCCGCCGAGACCGGCGCCGATGATTGCGATACGGGGTGTGCTCATGCGGATCTCCTGATCGTGGGCCCGCAGCATCGGTTGTCCTCGAGCGGGCGGGTTGATGACGTTGATGTAGCGTACACACTCAAAATAATTCTCACAAGAAGATTGTCCGGCACCTTTCTCGCATGCGGGAAAACACCAATAAATCCTGAAATATCGGCATCAATCCCGGCACCTCGACGCTCGATGCATTTTTAACCCGTTGCCATTTTCAAATGTACACACTAGACTTTTCTCGAACTCCGGCGCCCGCGCATATCCGGCCGCCCCACCCTTACCTGCCACGGAGCCTTCCGCCATGAGCAAGACCTACCGCATCGGCCAGATCGTGCCGAGCTCCAACACGACGATGGAAACCGAGATTCCCGCGATGCTGCGGCTGCGCGAGGCGATCCGCCCCGAGCGCTTCACGTATCACTCGAGCCGGATGCGGATGAAAAAGGTCGTCAAGGAGGAACTGGCCGCGATGGACGCCGAATCGGATCGCTGCGCGCTCGAGCTGAGCGACGCGCGCGTCGACGTGCTCGGCTACGCGTGCCTCGTCGCGATCATGGCGATGGGCCACGGCTATCACCGCGTGTCGCAGGCGCGCCTGACGCAGCACACCGCGGACAACGGCGCGCAGGCGCCAGTGCTGACGAGCGCGGGCGCGCTCGTCGACGCACTGAAGGTGATCGGCGCGAAGCGCATCGTGGTCGTCGCGCCGTACATGCTGCCGCTGACCGAGCTGGTGGTCGACTACATCCGCCACGAAGGCTACGAGGTGCTCGCGTATCGCGCGCTGGAGATCCCCGACAACCTCGAGGTGGGCCGTCACGATCCGGCACGCCTGCCCGACATCGTGAAGACGCTGCCGTACCAGGACGCCGACGCGATCGTGCTGTCCGCCTGCGTGCAGATGCCGTCGCTGCCCGCGGTCGCGCAGGTCGAGGCGATGACCGGCAAGCCGGTGATCACCGCCGCGATCGCGACCACCTACGCGATGCTGCGCGAGCTCGACCTCGAGCCGATCGTGCCCGGCGCGGGCGCGCTGCTGTCCGGCGCGTACTGAACACGCCCTTTTCGACGGAGCCCATTCATGTCCACCTTCCTGTACGGCGCGAACGTCCACGCGAACGGCATCCGCCAGCATTACCTGCGCTACGGCGGCGCGAGCGGCGCGCGCGCGACCCGCGCCGCGATCGTGCTGATTCCCGGCATCACGAGCCCCGCGATCACGTGGGGCTTCGTCGCCGACGTGTTCGGCGCGGCGTTCGACACCTACGTGCTCGATGTGCGCGGCCGCGGGCTGTCCGAAGCCTCGCCCGAGCTCGACTACAGCCTCGACGCGCAGGCCGGCGACGTCGCGGCGTTCGTCGCCGCGCTCGGCCTGTCGCGCGCGAGCCTCGTCGGCCATTCGATGGGCGCGCGGATCGCCGCGCGCGCCGCGCTGCGCCGCCCGCCGGGGCTCGAATCGGTCGTGCTGGTCGATCCGCCGGTGTCGGGCCCGAACCGCCGCGATTATCCGGGCAAGCTGCCGTGGTACATCGATTCGATGGCGCGCGCGCGCGCGGGCACCGACGCCGAAGGGATGCGCGCGTTCTGTCCGACCTGGACCGACGCGGAACGGCAGCTGCGCGCCGAATGGCTGCATACGTGCGACGAGCGCGCGGTGCGCGCGTCGTACGACGGCTTCCACACCGACGATTTCCACGCTGACGCCGCGCAACTGGCCGTGCCGTCGCTGCTGATCACGGCCGAACGCGGCGACGTGGTGCGCGACGACGACGTCGCCGAACTGCAACGCGCAACGCCGACGATGCTGCACGCGCGCGTGCCCGGCGCGGGCCACATGATCCCGTGGGACAACGCGGCCGGCTTCTACGCGGCGTTCGGTGATTTCCTCGGCGCGCCGCTCGCGGCCTGATCCCCTTTCCCTCACGCCTTTACCGGAGCCGACGATGCCAGTCAGCGACACCCAACTGATCGACGCGTGGAAGCAGGTGCTCACGCTGTCGCGCCTCGAACCGGGCCAGACCGTCACGATCCTGACGAGCGCGGCCACTCATCCGCAGACGCTGTCGTGCGCGCTGATCGCGACGCAATCGATGGGCGCGATCGTGAACCGGCTCGACCTGCCGCCGGTGAACGGCGACAAGGCGTTCAGCCGCGACCCGCTCGCGTATCTCGGCACGACACCGCTGACCGGCAACAAGGCCGCGATCGCCGCGCTGCGCGAGAGCGACCTCGTGCTCGACCTGATGACGCTGCTGTTCTCGCCCGAGCAGCACGACATCCTGAAATCCGGCACGAAGATCCTGCTCGCGGTCGAGCCGCCCGAAGTGCTCGTGCGGATGGTGCCGACGCTGGCCGACCGCACGCGCGTGCTCGCCGCGGCAAAGAAAATCGCCGCCGCCCGCGAGATGCGCGTGACGTCGGCGGCCGGCACCGCGCTCGCGTGCCCGCTCGGCGAATTCCCGCCGACGGCCGAATACGGCTTCGTCGACGCGCCGGGCCGCTGGGATCACTGGCCGAGCGGCTTCGCGCTGACCTACCCGAACGACCGCACCGCGCACGGCACGATCGTGATCGACCGCGGAGACATCCTGTTGCCGCAGAAGCACTACGTCAGCGAGCCGATCGCGCTGACGGTCGAAGGCGGCTATGCGACGCGCATCGAAGGCGGCGTCGACGCCGACCTGCTGCGCGACTACATGGACACCTTCGCCGATCCGGAGGGCTACGCGATCTCGCACATCGGCTGGGGCCTGCAGCCGCGCGCGCGCTGGTCGACGCTCGGCCTGTACGACCGCGAGGCGACGATCGGAATGGACGCGCGCGCGTTCGAGGGCAACTTCCTGTTCTCGCTCGGCCCGAACAACGAAGGCGGCGGCAACCGCACGACGACCTGCCATATCGACATTCCGCTGCGCCGCTGCACGGTCGCGCTCGACGGCGAGACCGTCGTGCGCGACGGCCGCGTGCTCGACCAACCCGCCTGACGAGGCCCGCGATGACCGATCTTTCCCGACACGCCGAGGCGCATGTCTACCAGCAGCAGGGTTTCGGCACGCCGCTGCCGCCGCACGGCCGGCTCGGCCTGCTGATCGTCGATTTCGTGGTCGGCTTCGCCGATCCGGCGACCTTCGGCGGCGGCAACATCGCGCCGGCGATCGCGCGCACCACGCAGGCGCTCGCGCTCGCGCGCCGGCGCGGCTGGCCGGTCGCGCACAGCCGCATCGTGTACGCGGCCGACGGCAGCGACGACAACGTGTTCTCGCTGAAAGTGCCCGGCATGGCGACGCTGACCGAGGATCACCCGAACAGCGCGATCGTGCCCGAGCTCGCGCCCGCGCCGGGCGAGCTCGTCGTGCGCAAGACCGTGCCGTCCGCGTTCTTCGGCACCCAACTCGCACCGTGGCTCGCGCAGCGCGCGGTGCAGACGCTGCTGGTCGCGGGCGCGGTGACGAGCGGCTGCGTGCGCGCGAGTGTCGTCGATGCGATGTCGCACGGGTTCCGGCCGCTCGTCCTGTCCGATTGCGTCGGCGACCGCGCGATCGCACCGCACGACGCCAACCTGTTCGACATGCAGCAGAAATACGCGGCGGTGATGCCGCTCGACCACGCGATCGCGGCGATCGACGCGGCGCATGCGGCCGCCCGATAGCGAACGGCGCGCGGCGGCCCGCGCCGGTTCGCCGCGCACGATTGACGCGCCGCTTTTGGCCGCCTAGATGCGATCGGCCGACGCACCGGTGTACCCGACGCCGGCGGTACGCGCCACGCACGCGCCTGCCGACGGCTCCACCGCCCCGACTGGACACCTCACCGTGAACCGCTCCGAACTGCTTGCACGCGACGGCTGCCTGGCCGTGATCCGGCAGCCCGCGCCACCCGTCACGCCCGCGCCCGGCCAGCCGGGCAGCCCGTCGTCCTACGTGCCCGACCTGCCCGAGGTGTTCGTCGCGATCCTCGACGACGGCCGCATCCTCGCCTTCAACGGGCACGTCGATCTCGGCACCGGCATCCGCACGTCGCTCGCGCAGATCGTCGCGGAGGAACTCGACGTGCCCGCCGCGCGCGTGAGCATGATCCTCGGCAGCACCGCCGCGACGCCGAACCAGGGGCCGACCATCGCCAGCGCGACGATCCAGATTTCCGCGCAGCCGCTGCGCTGCGCGGCCGCGCAGGCCCGCCATGCGCTGCTGGAACGGGCGGCCGAACGATGGGGCATCCCCGCCGGGCAGCTCGCCACCGAGGATGGTTCGATCTTCCTCGCCGCCCGGCCGGACGCGCGCCGCGTCACGTTCGCCGAACTGGTCGCCGGGCAACGCATCGCGCTCGAACTGGACCTGAACGCGCGCACCAAGGATCCGGCCGGCTACCGGATCGTCGGCCGTTCGTCGCCCCGCGTCGACCTGCCCGCAAAGGCAACCGGCATGCTGACGTTCGTGCACGACGTGCGCGTGCCGCGCATGCTGCACGGTCGCGTAGTCCGGCCGCCGTACACGGGGATCGACAGCGGCCCGTTCGTCGGCACGTCGCTCGCGGGCGTCGATCGCGATTCGGTCGCCGACGTGCCGGGGCTGCGCGCCGTCGTCGTGATCGGCGATTTCGTCGGCGTGGTCGCCGAGCGCGAGGAGCATGCGGTGCGCGCGGCGCGCCAGTTGCGCGTGAGCTGGCGGCCGCACCCCGCGCTGACGCCGCTCGACGATCCCGCGGCGGCGATCGCCGCCGCGCCCGCAGCGCGCCGGGTGCTGCTCGACGAAGGCGATGTCGATGCCGCCCGCGCGCTGCCCGGCTCGACCACGCTGTCGCGCACCTATGCGTGGCCGTTCCAGATGCACGGCTCGATCGGCCCGTCGTGCGCGGTCGCGGATTACCGCGCGCCGGGCGACGGCCGTGTCACCGTGTGGTCCGGCACGCAGAACCCCGTGTCGCTGCGCTACGACCTCGCGACGCTCGTCGGGCGCGACGAGGCGGATCTGGACATCGTGCGGATGGAAGCGGCCGGCTGCTACGGCCGCAACGGCGCGGACGACGTGTGCGGCGACGCGCTGCTGCTGTCGCGCGCGGTCGGGCAGCCGGTGCGCGTGCAGTTGTCGCGCGCCGACGAACACGCGTGGGAACCGAAAGGCGCCGGCCAGGTGATGCGCGTCACGGGCACCGTGAGCCGCGAGGGCCGCCTGCTCGGCTACGACTTCGCGACGCGCTATCCGTCGAACGACGCGCCGCTGCTCGCGTCGCTGCTGACCGGCGCGATCGCGCCCGCGCCGCGCGTGTTCGAGATGGGCGACCGCACGGCCGTGTCGCCATACCGGTGCGCGAATCGCCGCTTCGTGTGCGAGGATCTCGCGCCGATCGTGCGCGCGGCGTGGCTGCGCGGCGTATCGGCGCTGCCGAACTCGTTCGCGCACGACGCGTTCGTCGACGAATGCGCGGCCCTTGCGGGCGTCGACCCGCTCGCGTTCCGCCTGCGCCACCTCGACGACCCGCGCGCCGCCGAGCTGCTTCAGGCGGTTGCCGCGCGCGCCGGGTGGACGCCGCGCTCGCAGCCCGAACCGGATGCCACGCGACTCGCGCGCGGCCGCGGCATCGCATATGCGCGCTACGTGCACAGCCGCTTCCCGGGGTTCGGCGCCGCGTGGTCCGCATGGATCGTCGACCTGAGCGTCGATCGCGTGACCGGCGAGATCCGCGTCGAGCGGGTGACGGTCGGTCAGGACACCGGGACGATGATCAATCCGGATGGCGTGCGCCATCAGATCCACGGCAACGTGATCCAGGTGCTGAGCCGCACACTGAAGGAACGCGTGCGTTTCGTCGACGGCAAGGTTGCGTCGCGCGAGTGGGCGAGCTATCCGATCCTGACGTTCGCCGAGGTGCCGGCCGTCGACGTGGTGCTGATGCCGCGCCAGGGCGAACCGCCGCTCGGCGCGGGCGAATCGGCGTCGGTGCCCGGGCCGGCCGCGCTCGCGAACGCGATCTTCGACGCGACGGGCGTGCGCTTCTACGCGCCGCCGTTCACGCCCGAAACGATCCGCGCGGGGTTGCGCGACGCGGGCCGGCTGCTTGCGGCCGAGCCGCCCGCGCGCGCGGCGACGCACCGCGCGTGAGCCGCCGGCGGCATGGCCCGCTTGCGAGCACGTGCGGCGGCGCCGCCTGTGCGATCATGCGTCGTCCGCCTCCATCATCTTGCGCAGCAGGAATTGCAGCGCGACCCGTTCGCCGGGATTGAGCGCGCCATACGTGCGCTCCGTCACCTGCCGCGCGAACGGCACCGTCCGGTCGATCAACGCGAGGCCCGCCGGCGTCGCGCGCACGAGCAGCTTGCGGCCGTCGCCCGGATCGGGCAGCACCTCGATCAGCGCGCGCGCCTTGAGCCGGTCGACGACGCCGCGGATCGTCGCCTGGTCGATCGCGGTCGCCTTGACGACGTCGTTCAGCGAGCACGCCTGCTTTTCCTTGACCGCGCACAACGCGACGAACTGCGCGGCCGTGAGGTCCGAATCGGGAATCGCTTCCTGGAAGATCGCGACATGGCGCTGATAGGCGCGGCGCAGCACGTGCCCGATCTGGTCGTGAAAGTCGTAGGAATCCTTGGAAGATGCCATGAAAAGGAAGGCCCGCGCGGTCAGGTATGAAAAGACAAGCAGTGTACACCCTCGAATTGGCAGGGTCTCGTGCATACGCTTCATTTTTAAGCGCATACGCACTATTCACGCGCATCCCGCCGCCACGCGACCCGCGTCGGAAAGCGCGTTCCATCACGCTGAAAAATCCTATTAACCTCATACCTTTACGTGTCGATTCGCGTGCCGGCACGACGCCATCCCCGCCTCCGAACCGACTCGATTTTTATAGTGTGTACGCTACTTAATTGGCGTGCTATACAGACTCCAGCGCGTGCTCGAACCGTGCCCGCGTCGACTGGCATCCCACTCATCCGTCTCATTCGAACAGGGGCAACCCCATGTCTACCGCACACCCGAGCGCAGCCGTTTCCCCCGACGACGCGCTGCACGGTGACCTGTACCGCAAGGTCACCGTGCGCCTGATCACGATCTTCTGCCTGTGCTATTTCGCGGCCTACCTGGACCGCATCAACATCGGCCTCGCGAAGCTGCAGATGCTCGATGCGCTGAAGTTCAGCGATACCGTGTACGGCCTCGGCGCGGGCCTGTTCTTCGCCGGCTACATCCTGTTCGAAGTCCCGAGCAACCTGATCCTGCAGCGCGTCGGCGCGAAGCTGTGGATCACGCGCATCATGATCACGTGGGGGCTGCTGTCCGGCGCGACGATGTTCGTGCACACGCCGATGCAGTTCTACGTCGTGCGCTTCCTGCTCGGCGTCGCCGAAGCGGGCTTCCTGCCCGGCGTGCTGCTGTACCTGACGCAGTGGTATCCGGACGCGCGCCGCGCGCGGATCGTCGCGCTGTTCATGGTCGGCCTGCCGCTGTCGAGCATGATCGGCAGCCCGATCTCCGGCTGGATCATGCGCACGTTCGACGGCGCGCACGGCCTCGGCGGCTGGCAGTGGCTGTTCCTGCTCGAGGCGCTGCCGTCGGTCGCGCTCGGCTTCGTGGTGCTGCGCTGGCTGCCGAACGGCATCGAATCGGCGCAATGGCTCAGCGACGACGAGAAGCGGACCTTGCGCACGAATCTCGACAACGAGCCGGCCGGCAACAAGAGCCACGCGCTCGGCAAGGCCTTCACCGAGCCGAAGGTGTGGGCGCTCGGCATCATCGACCTGTGCGTGCTGCTCGGGCTGTACGCGGTCAGCTTCTGGCTGCCGAGCATCCTGCGCGACACCGGCGTGAAGGACGCGTACCACATCGGCTGGCTGATGGTGATCCCGAACGCCGCCGCCGTGATCGCCACGCTGTATTGCGGCGCCAGCTCGGACCGCGCGCGCGAGCGCCGCTGGCACATCGTCGTGCCGTTCCTCGTCTCGGCGGCCGCGCTGGCCGCCGCGGCATCGGCACCGCACGGCACGTTCGCGACCGTGCTGCTGTTCTCGCTGATCAACGCGGGCGCGGCGGCCGCGATGCCGGTCGTGTGGGCGCTGCCGTCCACGTTCCTGCGCGGCTCGGCCGCGGCGGGCGGCATCGCGTTCGCGTGCTCGCTCGCCAACCTCGGCGGGTTCGGCAGCACGTATTTCATCGGCTGGCTGCGCGACACGTTCCATTCGCAAAGCGCGGGGCTGTACGCCTTCGCCGCGTGCATGCTGGTCGGTTGCGCCCTCGCGCTCGCCTATCCGCCGAAGCTCGTGAACCGCTGAACGCGGCGCGCCGCGGCCGTCACACCGGCACGCGCCGCCGCAGCTCGGCGGGCGGAATCTTCATCGCCTGCCGGTACTTGGTCACCGTGCGGCGCGCGAGCAGGATGCCGCGGCCGGCGAGGCGCTGCGCGAGCGCGACGTCCGTCAGCGGATCGGCGGGCCGCTCGGCGGCGATCATGTCGCGGATCAGCACCTTCGCCGTGGCCGCCGAACTCGATCCCTGGCCGGCCGCCTCGAGCCGGCGCGGAAAGAAGTGCTTGAACTCGAACGTGCCGAGCGGCGTCGCCATGTATTTGTTGCCGGTCGCGCGCGACACGGTCGATTCGTGCAGGTCGAGCGCCTCCGCGATGTCGCGCAGCACGAGCGGCTTCAGCGCGATCTCGCCGTAGCGGAAGAAATCCCGCTGGCGCGCGACGATGCACGCGCCGACGCGCTGGATCGTATCGAAGCGCTTGTGCGCGTTGCGGATCAGCCAGCGCGCCTCCTGCAACTGCCGGCCCAGCGGCGAATCGCATTCGCCGCTCGCCCGCGCGAACAGTTCCGCATAGCGCTGATGCAGCCGCGCGCGCGGCAGCACCGCCGGATTGGTCGTCACGACCCAATCGTCGCGCACCTGCCGCACGATCACGTCGGGCACGACATAGTCGCCGCGCGTGCTGCCGTAGTGATTGCCGGGGCGCGGGTCGAGCCCGCGCACGAGCGCGCACGCGGCCTGCAGCGTGCGCGCGTCGCAGCCGAGCCGGCGCTGCAGCTCGGCCGTCTCGCGCCGCGCGAGCCGTTCGAGATGCTCACGCGCGATCGCCTTCGCGCTGTCGAGCGCCGGCGTGTCCGCCGGCATCGCGTCGAGCTGCAGCAGCAGGCACTCGGACAGCGAACGCGCGGCGATCCCGGGCCGGTCGAGCGACTGCACGAGGCGCAGCGCGACGGCGAGATCCCGTTCGTTCAGCAGCATCACCGGGTCGGCAGCGAGCACGAGATCCGGCAGCGCCTGCCGCAGGTAGCCGTCGTCGTCGAGCGCCTCGATCAGCAGATGCGCGGCGGCGTGATCGAGCCTGTTCAGCGGATGAAGCCGCAGCGCGTCATGCAGTTGCGCATGCAACGAAGGTTCGGCCGCGTTCCATTCGCCGGGCGACGCGCCCGGGCCGTCGTCGTCCGCGCGGCCGGGGCCCGTCGCCGACGGCCCGGCCGTATAGGCGGCTTCGCCGTCCGGCGGCGGTGCGTGGTCGGGCGCGTCTTCGGGCACCGGGTCCGCGCGCTCGGCCGCCGCGTCGGCCTGCGGTTCGACGCCGGCTTCCTCGTCGGCGGCCTGGCCGTCTTCGAGAAACGGATTGGTGTCGAGCGCCTGCCGCAATTCCTGCTGGAATTCCAGCGATGACAGCTGCAACAAACGCAGCGACTGCTGAAGCCTCGGCGTGAGTGCCAGATGCTGTCGCACCTGGAGTGCGAGCGTGATGGACATCGACGGCCCTCCTCTGTTGTTGGTTGCATGGGGCAGACGACTCGCACGCAACTTCCGCGCCACCCGCGCGCGCGCCGCCGATCCACGGACGGTACGGGTTCGCACCCTGCGCGGCACGCCCGACCCTGTCGTTTTTTCAACCGCGCGGCAAGTTTCGCCGCAGCGCGCGGGCTTCGAAGTAATGGCCGAGCGTCTCGGCGATCTCGCGGCGCAGGCCGGGCGCCATGCGAATGCTCATCGCGGGCCGCCGCGGCACGGCATCGCGCCGGCGCGTGGCGCGGGCGACACGGGCGGCGCATGCACCGGCGGCTTGCGGCCGGGCGGATCGCCTTCCGGATACCGGTACCGCCTGGACGGATCCGGCGGCAGGTCGTCATCGTCGTCGAGCGGGACGGGATCCGGATCGACATCGGGCACCAGCGGCTCGGGCCGGTGTAGCCACCTTGCAAGCTCCTGTTCCATCTCGGCTCCTTCATGTCGAGTCTCGCCTGCCGCCGTCGTGCAATCTGCGTGCCGCCCCTCCCACGCACGCCACGTCACGCGATACGGCCAACACCCGGCTTCGCCCGGGTTTTGCAATTGCTACAGCAGCCGCTGCAAATAATTCACGCTGCGCGCCGCAATGCACGATCACGCGTCACATGCGGCCATCACGAACCGGATCCCGGGGCCGCCTTCGTGCATGCGCGCCGAGCGCGAACTTCATACCTGAAACCCAACCGCCCGCCCACGCCCCGGAATGGAGCTTGCATCGGTAAGCCCACTACCCGCATGGCGCATCGGGCATGCTCGCGCCGGCCATGCACCCGCACTTCAGGAGAAATACATGCATCAGACGAATCGCACTCACCGGACGCATCGAACGCATCGCAAGCCGGCCCGCTGGCGCGAAGTGGAAGGCGCGCTCGAAGTGACCGCGCTCGCGGCGGTCGAATGCGCGCTGGTGATCGGCCTGCTGACCGCGCTCGGCATTCCGCACGGCGGCCTGTAGCCGCGGCCGGCGCGTGCCGGCTTCCGCTACCCGTTCTGCAAGGAGACGCTCATGCATCGCGTCGACGCAATCATGTCGCGGGACGTCGTGCGGGTCGCGCCGAACGACACCATCCGCCACGCCGCGCAGTTGATGGCGCGCTACGACATCGGCGCGCTGCCGGTGTGCGACCACAACCGGCTGGTTGGCATGGTGACGGACCGCGATCTCGCGGTGCGCGCGATCTCCACCGGCAAGCCGCCCGAAACGCCGGTGCGCGAAGTCGCGTCGGGGCCGATCGAATTCTGCTTCGAAGACGACGCGCTTGACGAAATCCAGCAATACATGGCCGCCGCGCAAGTGCGCCGCATGCCGGTCATCGATCATGACCGGCACCTCGTCGGCATGCTGTCGCTCGCCGACATCGCGACGCGCGCCGACGGCGCATCGCGCGACGAGGTCGCGAACACGCTCGAACGCGTGTCGCAACCCACCCCGAAGTAAGCGCGCCGGCCCGACCTTCATCCACGCGCGCCGAGCTTGCGCGCGAGCACCTCCGCCGCCACCCAGTGCTGCCTGAGGACAGGCAGCGTGTCGCTCGCGAATGCGCGCAGATCGGGATCGCGGCCATTGCGCGCCTCGTCCTCGAATAGCTGGACCGCGCTGCGATGCGCGTCCGGCCCCGCCATCGCGACGTACGCGAGGTCGAAATCCCGGCCGCTGCGGCGGCGCAGCGCCTCGACGTCCGGGTTGACGATCTGCACGGTCTGCACCGGCAGGCCCTTGCGTGCGCCGAGCCCGCGCAGCCGCCCGATCACCCTGCCGTGATCGTCGAGCATCCGCTTCGCGAACGCGCGCACGTCCGGCGACGTCGATTTCTCGAGCGCGAGCTGGCTCGCCTGCATCTCGCTCTTGCCGACGATGCCGGCCTTGTCGACGAATTCCGCGTCGATCCCTTGCGGGCGTTTCGCGATCTGCGCGTCGTCGGGCCCCGAGGACGGCAGGATCACGCCGCGCGATGCGGGCGACGCGCCGGGCGTTTGGGCCTGCATGGCCGTCGTCATGCCGAGTGCGGCGGCGAGCGCCGCGAACCTGCGGAAGCCGGTTGTCATCGGATACCTCCTTGCGGGACGGCGAGCGGCAGCGGCAGCCAGTCACTCACGACTTCAGTCGGCCCAGTTCCTTCGACACCGACGCCGGCGTGCCGTATTCGCGATCGGGAATGCGCATCAGCAGATCGATCACGTCGCGGTCCGCATGCGAACGCTCCGCGCACCGGAGGACGTCGGCCTTGGCCGCCGGATAGTGCATCCCCTTCAGCGCCTTCTGGATATCGATCGGGCTCGGCGGCTTGCCGCGCGCCGCGCGATGGGCGTCGTCGCTGCGATCCTGCTGCGCGAGCACGTGGCCGGGCTCGCGTCCGGCAAGTGGGCTGGCTGTCATCGTGTCTCCTCCCTTGCGTCGGACGATATGGCAATGCCGTGCATTCGCGGGCGCGCGTCGTGGTTCGCCGTCATCATTTCGCGCGGATCGTGAGCTGGTCGCGCACGTGCTGCACGCCGTCGATCTGTTTCACGAGATTGACGGCGGTCATGCGCTGCTGCTCGTCGGGCACGCTGCCGGTCAGCAGCACGTCGCCGTGCCGCGTCGTGACGTGGATGTCGCCGGACGACACGTCCTCCTTGCCGATCAGCGCCGCCTTTGCCCGGGTCGTGATCGTCGCATCGTGGATCTTCGCGCCGATCGTCGCCGGCAGCGATGCCGCATTCGCCTCGCCCGCGGCCATCGCGCCGGGCGCCGTCCCGCACAACGCGGCCGCCGCCACGGCAGCCGCCGCGCCCAGCCGCTTCGCCGCGTGGCGCTTCAGCCACGGCGGCCATGCCCGCCACTGTGTCGCGTCCATCGTGACCTCCTTTCGTCGATCCGGCATTGCGCCGGCTACGATCACGAGGTCGCAAGCTGCGTGCCGCGCATGCCGCGCCGTCACGTACCCGGCGTGTCTTGCGTGTCGGCCGCGCCGTCGAGCCGCGCGAGCCGGTTGTAGATCGTCTTCAGGCTGATGTCGAGCACCTCGGCCGCCTGCGCCTTCACGCCGCCGCACTGCGCGAGCGTGCCGAGGATCACGCGTCGGTCGACTTCCTCGAGCGTCGTGCCGAACGCGACTGTCACGCGATCGTCGCCGAGCTCGCCGGCCACCGAGACTTCTTCCATGATCGGCGGCGGCAGCGTCTCGATCAGGTCGCCGTCGTTGAAGATGCTGGCGCGCTGCACGAAGTTGCGCAGCTCGCGCACGTTGCCGGGCCAGTCGTAATCCTTCAGCGCGGCCAGCGCGGCCGGCGCGAAGCGCAGGCCGCGGCCGCTCTCGTCGTTGAGTTCGCGCAGGAACGCTTCGGCGAGCATCGGAATGTCGTCGCCGCGTTCGCGCAGCAGCGGCAGCGCGATCGGAAACACGTTGATCCGGTGATAGAGATCCGCGCGCAGCTTGCCGGTCGCCATCGCGTCCGCGGGATCGCGGTTGGTCGCCGCGACGATGCGCACGTCGACGTCGATCTCGCGCGTCGACCCGAGCCGCGTGAGGCGCCCCGTCTCCAGCACGCGCAGCAGCTTGACCTGCGACTCGGCCGGCATTTCGGTGATCTCGTCGAGGAACAGCGTGCCGCCGTCGGCGCGCTCGAAGTAGCCCTTGTGCTGGCGCTCCGCGCCGGTGAAGCTGCCGCGGTCGTGGCCGAACATCTCGCTCTCGACGAGGTTCGCGGCGATCGCGCCGCAGTTGATCGCGAGGAACGGCCCGCGCCGCCGCGGGCTCAGGTCGTGGATCGTCTGCGCGACGAGTTCCTTGCCGGTACCCGACTCGCCCGTCAGCAGCACCGACGCCTCCGTGCCCGCGACACGGGCCACCGCGTCGTACATCGCCTGCATCGGCGCCGACGTGCCGATCATCCGCCCGAACCGGCCGAGCCGCTCCAGCTGGGCACGCAGCTCGGCGAGCTCGGCCTGCAGCGCGCCGGTGCGCGGCACGCGCGCGAGGATGCTGTCCAGCCGCGCCATGTTGATCGGCTTCACGAGATAGTCGGCCGCGCCGCGCCGCAGCGCATCGATCGCGGTGTCGAGGCTGGCATGGCCCGTCGTCACCACCACGTCGCAGTGCGCGTCCTTCGGCAGCGCGTCGAACAGGTCCATGCCGTTGCCGTCGGGCAGCACGAGATCGCACAGCACGAGGTCCGGCAGCTGCGCGGCCATCGACGCGCGCGCCTGTTCGAGCGTGGCGGCCGTGTCGCAGGCCAGTTGATGCGACTTCGCGAGCGTCGCGAGCATCTCGCGCGTGTCCGCGTCGTCTTCGACGATCAGGATATAGGGCATCGGCACTCCGTTGCGGGCGATGCGCCGCACGCTTCACGGGTCGATTCGCAGTACGACGCAATGCGTGACCGGCCGCCTGGCGGCCGACGGGACAGCCGTCCGGCGCGCATGCGCCGGACGGCCCAGGAAGAATGCTTTCCTCGTGGCTACGGTTCAAGTATAGGAAACTCGACTACGTTGTCGGGCGTTATCGAATATTTCTATCCGACCGCTACGGGCACATTGCGAGATTCAATTCCCTGCGCGCGTGAATTCGCTACGCTGGGTGATAGCGGAATCGCAGCGCCGGGCGCGTATCGTCCGATGACATCGCGCCGCATGTTTCGCGCGACCCTTTCACTCCATCGAGTCATGCATGTCGAATCACGGGAGGGACAGCAGGCGCTTGTCCGGCAGCTCGCGGTCGATCCTCGCGTTGCTGGCCAAGATCGAGAAAGCGGCGGCCACGCGCGCGAGCGTGCTGATCGTCGGTGAAAGCGGCGTCGGCAAGGAAATCGTCGCACGGCTCGTGCACGATCTGAGCCCGCGCCGCCGGGCGCCGTTCGTGCCGGTCAATTGCGGCGCGATTCCGCCCGATATCGCCGAGTCGCAATTGTTCGGTCACGAAAAAGGCAGCTTCACCGGCGCAGCATCGCAACATGTCGGCCTTTTCGAGGCCGCGCGCGGCGGCACGATCTTTCTCGATGAAATCGCCGAAATGCCGCACGCACTTCAGGTCAAGCTGCTGCGCACGCTCGAGACCCAGGCGATCACGCGGGTCGGCGGCGTCGACACAGTGCCGCTCGACGTGCGCGTCGTCGCGGCGACCCATCACGATCCGGCCGAGGCGATCCGCGACGGCCGGCTGCGCGAGGATCTGTTCTACCGCATCGCCGTGCTCGCATTGGGCGTGCCGGCGCTGCGCGAGCGCGAGGACGACGTCGAAACCATCGCGCGCGATTTCGTCGACGGCCTGAACACCCGGCACAGCACGCGCAAGCGGCTGTCGAGCCAGGCGCTGCGCGCATTGCGCGCATATTCGTGGCCGGGCAACGTGCGCGAGCTGCACAACACGGTCGAGCGCGCGTTCATCCTCGCCGACGAGCAGATCGACATTCACCCGCCGCGCCGCCTGCCGGCGCGCGACGAAGTGCGCCGCGGCGCGATGACGCTGCCGCTCGGCGCGACGCTCGCGCATGCGCAGCAGCGCTTCATCGCCGCATCGCTCAGGCACTACGGCGGCGACAAGCCGCGCACCGCGAAGGCGCTCGGCATCAGCCTCAAGACCCTCTACAACCGGCTCGCGCTGATGCGCGAATTCCGTGGCGACCCCGCCAAGGCGGCCTGAGCGCACCGGCACCGGCGCGTGTTGCCGGTCGTGCAGCCTGCCGTGCGCCGGTGGTCAATATCTGCAAATCCGTTGAATTTTTTGCGCGGTCAGCCGCCGCTCGCCCCTGGCGCGGACGCGGCGCCCGGCGCGCTCATGCCGCCCGCCGCGCCGCTGGCCGGCATACCGCCCTGCGCACTCGACGGCCCCGGCCCGTTCGACGGCGCGGGCGCCATGCCGCCGCCCGATGCGCTCGAACCCGATGCGTTGTCGCTCTGCTTCGAGCACCCGGCCCCTGCCGCGACACCGGCCACGATGATGCCGACGGCCAGCGCGCGCCACACGTTGCTGAATGGTTGACGTTGCATGACACCTCCCGTGTCGAAGGAACTCCGCATGCTGACCAGCAGGTTCCGTGCCACGTGCGCGACGACCTCGCCCCATTCATTTTCCGAATGACGCTCACCCGAATATTTAATTTCCCATGGTCTGGAGCGCCGCACATACTCGCGAAGAAATCCGACACATAACGTCCACGGCGCCCGGGCCGAAGCTGCGCAGAGAAGCGGCACGCCCGCGCCCCTACATGGAAGGAGACATCGGCGTGCAACTGGAAGCCACTCACCGCGCGGGCCTCGGGCTCGCGGCGGACGACGCGGTGCATCGAACCGGCGCGGCCGCGCGCGACCCCGCGCTCAGCCCGCGGCTGCACAACGCGGACCTCGCGCCCACCAAGGCCGAAGGCCGCACCTGGGGCCGCTACAGCATCTTCGCGCTGTGGACCAACGACGTGCACAACATCGCGAACTACTCGTTCGCGATCGGGCTGTTCGCGCTCGGCCTGTCCGGCTGGCAGATGCTCGCGTCGCTCGCGATCGGCGCGGTGCTCGTCTACGGCTTCATGAACCTCACCGGCTACATGGGCCAGAAGACTGGCGTGCCGTTTCCGGTGATCAGCCGGATGAGCTTCGGCATCTACGGTGCGCTGCTGCCCGCGATGATCCGCGCGGTGATCGCGATCGCATGGTTCGGCATCCAGACCTATCTCGCGTCGGTCGTGCTGCGCGTGCTGCTCACCGCGGTGTGGCCGGGCCTCGCCGCGTTCGACCAGGACGCGATCCTCGGCCTGTCGACGCTCGGCTGGGTCACGTTCGTCGCGATCTGGCTGGTGCAGCTCGCGATCCTCGCGTACGGCATGGAGATGGTCCGCAAGTACGAGGCGCTGGCCGGGCCGATCATCCTCGTGACGACACTGGCGCTCGCCGCATGGATGTTCAGCCGCACCGGCGGGCATCTCGCGATGTCGGTCGGCAAGCCGCTGACGGGCGTACGGATGTGGACGCAGGTGTTCGCGGGCGGCGCGCTGTGGCTCGCGATCTACGGCACGCTGGTGCTGAACTTCTGCGACTTCGCGCGCTCGTCGCCGAGCGCGAAGACGGTGCGCGTCGGCAATTTCTGGGGCCTGCCCGTCAACATCCTCGTGTTCGCGACGGTCAGCTTCGTGCTCGCGGGCGCGCAGTTCAGCCTCAACGGCCAGGTGATCCACAGCCCGACCGAAATCATCGCGTCGGTGCCGAACAA
The DNA here is from genome assembly GCF_004343775.1 of Burkholderia sp. SRS-46. GTDB lineage: Bacteria > Pseudomonadota > Gammaproteobacteria > Burkholderiales > Burkholderiaceae > Burkholderia. The sequence goes on from NZ_PTXL01000002.1 coordinate 493,441, forward strand.
GCTGTTCCTCGTGCTTGGCTGCCTCGCGTTCCTGATCGTGACCGTCGCCGTCAACATCATGGCGAACTTCGTCGCGCCGGCGTTCGTGCTGACGAGCCTCGCGCCGCACCGGCTCACGTTCCGCCGCGCGGGGCTGATCAGCGCAACGGTCGCGGTGCTGATCCTGCCGTGGAACCTGTACAACAGCCCGGTCGTGATCGTCTATTTCCTGTCCGGCCTCGGCGCGCTGCTCGGCCCGCTGTACGGGATCATCACCGTCGACTACTGGCTGGTGCGCAAGACCCGCGTGAACGTGCCGGACCTGTACACCGAAGCGCCGGGCGGCACCTACTTCTACACCCGCGGCGTGAACCGCAAGGCGCTCGCGGCGCTCGTGCCGTCCGCCGTGATCTCGGTCACGCTCGCGCTCGTGCCCGCCTTCGCCGCGCTCACGCCGTTCTCCTGGTTGTTCGGCGCGGCCATCGCGGGCAGCGTCTATTACCTGATTTCAGATCGCAACCGGCACTACGAGGAGCGCTCCGGCGAGCACATCGCGGTCGCCGGCACGCACCACTGAACGCCACGCAACCGGAACTCCCGATGAAGATACTCGTCGTCAACGTCAACACCACCGAATCGATCACCGACGCGATCGCCGCGCAGGCGCAGGCGGCCGCGTCGCCGGGCACCGAGATCGTCGGCCTGACGCCGCGCTTCGGCGCGGAATCGATCGAAGGCAACTTCGAGAGCTACCTCGCCGCGGTCGCGGTGATGGACCGCGTGCTGCGCTACGACGCGCCGTACGACGCGGTGATCCAGGCCGGCTACGGCGAGCACGGCCGCGAAGGCCTGCAGGAGCTGCTGAGCGTGCCGGTGGTCGACATCACCGAAGCGGCCGCCAGCGTCGCGATGCTGCTCGGGCATCGCTACTCGGTCGTCACCACGCTCGACCGCACCGTGCCGCTGATCGAGGATCGCCTGAAGCTCGCGGGGCTCGACAGCCGCTGCGCATCGGTGCGCGCGAGCGGCCTGCCGGTGCTCGAGCTCGAACGGGATCCCGCGCGCGCGATCGACGCGATCGTCCGCGAGGCCGAGCATGCGGTGAAGGTCGACCACGCGGAAGTGATCTGCCTCGGCTGCGGCGGAATGGCGGGGCTCGACCGGCAGATCACCGAATGCACGGGCGTGCCCGTCGTCGACGGCGTGTCGGCGGCGGTCGCGCTCGCCGAATCGCTCGTGCGCCTGAAGCTGACGACGTCGAAGGTCCGCACGTACGCGCCGCCACGCCCGAAGCGCATCGTCGGCTGGCCGGGCGCGCTCGGGTCGTAACCGGCCGGGAGCCTGCCCGCCATGCCCGACGAAGCCGACACCGGACGCCCCACCGCTGCCCCGCACGACGCCGCCGACGTGCTGGACGCGCTCGACGCGCGCCTGATGCGGATCCTGCTGGTGCTGCTGACCGAGCGCACCGTGTCGCGCGCGGCGGTGCGGCTTAACATGTCGCAGCCGGCGACGAGCGCGGCGCTGAAGCGGCTGCGCACGCTGCTCGGCGATCCGCTGCTGGTGCGCGGCCGCTACGGGATGGTGCCGACCGAATTCGGCGCGCGGCTGATCGACCCGCTGCGCAACGCATTGCGCGTGATCGACTTCATCCGCATCCAGCAGCCGACCTTCGACGCGCGCACGTCGGTGCGCATCTACCGGATCGGCTGCCCCGACTACCTGAACGTACTGTTCGTGCCGAAGCTCGTCGCGCTGTTCCGCGGACGCGCGCCGCACGCGAAGCTCGAGTTCCATCCGCTCGGCGACGGCTTCGACGCCGAACGCGCGCTCGCCGACGGCGACCTCGACGTCGTGATCGACAACCGCACCGCGCGCACGTCGCGCTTCCGCCAGGACGACCTGTTCGACGACCGCGTGGTCTGCCTGATGTGCGCCGCGCATCCGGTTGCGAAGCGCGGCAGGATCACCGCCGCCGAATACGCACAGGCGCCGCAGCTGTGCCCGACGCCGTCGTGGCTCGAGGCGTCCGGCGCGATCGACCGGCAGCTCGAACGCGTCGGCCTGCAGCGTCGGATCGCCGTCACGCTGCCGCACTTCGAGCTCGCCGCGCATGCGCTGGTCCGCTCGGACCTGATCCTGACGACCACGGCGCGGCTCGCGCGGCACTACGCGAAGCTGCTGCCGCTCGACGTCGTCGCGCTACCGGCGGAGCCGCCCGACATCGTCTACCGGATGACGTGGAACGAGGCCGGGCCGTGCGTCGACGGCGTGCGCTGGCTGCGCGGGCTGATCGCCGAGGCGACGCGCGCGTGGCTCGACGCGGACGCCGCGCGGCCGGCCGTCGCAGCCGTGAAAGCGGCGCCTGCCGCGGCAGCGCCCGAACCGGCGCGCGGCACCAGCCGGCCGCGCGGGTCGCGCTGCGGGGAGCCGCGGCCGGCCGCCGTCCCACGTTCGGCGCGTGCGACACGTACGCATCGCAGTGCGACGAAACCGCATTGATCCGTCGACGACGGCCGGCACGCTTCATCCATCCAACACCGCTTACTTCCGCTTCACGTCGTCGTCGGTCAACGTCTCGAGAAACGCAACCACGTCGTCGATATCCCGCTCGGTCCACACTGGCCGATCCCCTGCCCGCCGCGTGAGCGGTTCGTCGGTCGTATCGACGTTGCCGCGCAGCGCCGCCGGCAGATCGTCGAACTTCACGACGCCGTGGCCGCGCTGCGCCGGATACCAGCGCGCCGGATGCGTATCGCGCTGCACGTAGAAGCGCAGCACGTCGCGCAGCGTATGAAAGCGCCCGTTGTGGAAGAACACCTGCCGCGCCGCCGTGTTGCGCAGCGACGGCGTCTTGAACAGCCCGCAGTTCGCCGGCTCCGGCTGACCGGTGCGCAGCGGCCCGCACAGCCCGAGGTCGAAGTATCGCGGGTCGGCGTTCGCGCGCAGCGCGCGGTTGCGCGGCACGCCGAGCGCCTGGAAGTTGAAGTCGGTCAGCAGCGGATGCGCACCGTCCACGCCCGGCTGGTCGATGTGGCACGACGCGCAGTTGCCGCGCGACGGATCGTCGAACAGCCGCTTGCCGCGCAGCTCGCGCGCGTTCCACTGCGCGCGGCCGTCGAGTACGCGGTCGAACTTGCTCGAATACGGATGAAAGCTCGGGTCGTCGAGCTGGAAGCGTTCGAGCGCCGTCGTCGCGAGCGCGAACGCGCGCGGCGGATCGTCGAACACCCGCGCGCCGAACACCTGCCTGAAGCGCGCCGCATAGGGCGCGCGGGCAAGCTTCGCGGCCACCTCGGCCGGGCTGCGGTTCGCCATCTCGTCGGGGTTCAGCAGCGGAAATGCCGCCTGGTCGCGCAGCCGGTCGAACCGCCCGTCCCAGCCGAAGCCGCCGGACGGCGCGTTGTCCGCGTCGGCGAGCCGCTCCGCCGCGCTCGCGGCCTGCACGTGCGTCCACACCGGCGTGCGGTTCAGCACGTAGCGCAGGCTCGGCACCGCCCGCGTGCCCTGCCGGCGCAGGTCGGCGCCGCCATACTGCGCGGCGAGCCCGTTCGGCGGGCCGTACGCGTGCGCCGGACTGTGGCAGCTCGCGCACGACATGCGGCCCGACGCCGACAGCGACGGATCGAAGAAGATCAGCCGACCGAGTTCGGCGACCTCGCGCGCCGCCGGCGGGCTGTCCGCGCGCACCGGCTGCGGCGGCGCGGCCGGCGCCAGCGACGCGGCAGCCGACACGGCGAGCACCGCCGCGCACCACGTGACACGCACGCGCGTCACAGGTTGGTGAAGATGTCGTTGCCGAACGGCGTCAGGCCGGCCTGCGCCGCGTAGCCGAGATGATCGAGCCCGAAGATGTCCTCGACGCTGCGCAGCATCGAATAATGGTTGTACGGCACCGTCGACACCGTTCCCGGCTTGATGAACTTCGAGACCAGCACCGCGCCCGTGCGATCGCCGCCGAAGCCCTGCTTGGTCATCGTGATCGTCGTGCCTTTGTACGGATACGACGTGCTTTGCGGAAACGGCGCGAGATTCGGGCCCGGCTGCTGGCTGCAGCAGGCCGTGCCCGCGAACGTCACGTCGACGCCCGACGCGCCCTGCGTGACCGACGCGTAGCTGCTCTCGTCGAAGTTGACGATCAGCAGGCCGTCCTGCTGGAACGCCGGCGACGCGGTGATCACCGGCACCCACTTCTTCAGGAACGCATCGGCGCTGACGAGCCCGCCCGGCTCGCCGTTCGCGCACGGCGCATCGTGGCCGTCGTGGCACAGGTTGGGCGTGATCAGGTTGAAGTTCGCGGTGGTCGCGACCGACTGCAGGTCGCGCTCGAGACGCGCGAGGTTCACGACGTTCGTCGCGCAGTCCGGCGAATCGACGATCGAGTGGAAATACACGAACGGGTTGTGCCGCGTTGCGTACTGGTCGCCGTTCGGCACCGCCGCGCTCGGCGCCTGCGCGACCTGCGTCAGGTCCGCGGTGTCGAGCGTCGGGTGGCCGCAGGTCGCGGCCTCGCGGGACGGATCGTTGCCCATGTCCTCCTCGTAGCCCTTCCACGTGAGGCCGGCCGCCTTCAGCTGATCGGGGAGCGTCTTCACGCTCGCCGGATACACGCAGCCGGACCCGATCGCCTGCCCGTCCGGCGTCATGCCCGTGAGCTTGAAATCCTGGTAGACCGGGCAATCGTTGCCGGTCTCCTGCGTGGGCGCCTGGCCGCTGATCATCGAGATGTAGTTGTCGAGGCTCACGTGGCCGGTGCCGTGGTACTGCTGCGCGAGCGCACCCTGCGCGACGAGCGTGGTCGCGAGATAAGGCGCTTTCGTGTTCGCGCCGAAGGTGGTCGCGTAGTTCTCGTTTTCGAGCGTGATGACGAACACGTGACGGATCTGCCGCTGCCCCGACACGCTCGGCGAAGACGATCCGCAGGCGACGATCAGGGTGGCGGTGACGACAAGCGACAGGGCGGCGAGCGATGCGCGCATCCACGTGCGTCGGGACATGGGGGCTCCAGGAGGTTCGATGTCGGAATGGGAAGGCGATGCGCACCGGCACGGCCGGGCCGGTGCCGCATCGCCCCGCGCAATCTAGCATCGGCGCCGGAGGCCGCGATCGTCCGTTTGGATGAGGGGGACGTGCGACGCGATCGCACTCATTGCGCCATCTGCGCCGACAACGGCCGCGCCAGCAACTTGCCGATGACCACCGCGCCGACCAGCGCCAGCCCGCCGCTCACCAGCAGCGCATCCGCGAACCCGCTCGCGAATGCCGCCGGCGCGGCGTCGCCGAGCACGCGCGCCGCATGCGGCGGCACGCGGCCCAGCGCCCGCGCGAGATCGCCGGCCAGCAGGCTCGACATGAACGGCGCGTCGACGCTTGCGCGCAAGTCCGGCGCCGCCGCGAGCAGCCGGTCGAGCTGCGCGTGCGTGCGCGCGGCCAGCACCGCGCCGAGCACACCCACCGCCGTCACGATCGCGGAAAATCGCGTCGTCGTGCTGATCCCCGACGCCATGCCCGTGCGGTGCGGCGGCACGCACGCCATGATCGCCTTCTGCGTGTCGCCGTTCATGATGCCGGCGCCGCACCCCGTCACGAACATCCCGAGCGCGACCAGCCGATAGTCGCCGCTCGCCGTGAGCGCCGCGGTCAGCAGGTTGCCCGCGCCGATCAACGCGAGCCCGCCCGCCAGCACGCCGCCGGACGACACGCGCGCCGCCAGCGCCGCGCCCAGCGACGGCCCGACGATCATCGCGAACGCGAACGGCAGCATGCCGAGCCCCGCGTCGATCGCCGACATGCCGAATGCGTTCTGCAGATAGAGCGGCAGGAACGTCATCATCACCTGCGCGCACGCCGCATAGCCGAACATCGCGAGCACCGCGCCGACGAAGCGCGGCTCGCGGAACAGCGTGAGGTCGATCATCGGCCGCGCCTGCCAGCGCTCCGCGCCAACGAAGCCCGCGAACAGCGCGGCGCCCAGCACGAAACGGCCGAGCGTCGCCGCCGACAGCCAGCCGTGCGCCGGCGCGCCGATCAGCGCGGCGATGCCGCAGGCGAGCGCCGCGCCGAACAGCAGGCTGCCGACGGCGTCGACGCGCTTCGCGTGCGGGTCGCGCGATTCGTCGATCGCGACGCGCGCGCCCACGCCGAGCAGCACGCACACCGGCAGGTTGAGCAGGAACACCCAGCGCCAGCCGATCCATTGCGTGATCGCGCCGCCGACGAGCGGCGCGATCGCGGTCGCGACGCCCATGCACATCCCCCAGATCGCCCACGCGCGGGTGCGCGCGCGCCCTTCCGGAAAGCGGTTCGCGATCACCGCGAGCGCCGCCGTGAGCAGCAGCGCCGCGCCGCCGCCCTTCACCGCGCGCGCGGCGATCAGCCAGCCGGCGGACGGCGCGAGCCCGCAGCCGAGCGACGCGACGAAGAAGATCGCGAGGCCCGCCGCCAGCATCCGCTTGCGCCCGAAGCGATCGGCGAGCCCGCCGGCCGGCAGCAGGCACGCGGCGAACGCGGTCATGTACGCACTCACGACCCACTCGATGTCGGCAAAGCTCGCATGGAAGCTGCGCGCGATGCTCGGCAGCGACACGGCCACGACGTTGGTGTCGAGCACGATCAGCGAACAGGTGGCGGACGCGACGGCGAGCGTCGCGGCGGCCGGCATGCGGGCGCGGGCGGACGGCGCGGCGGCGGGCTCGCCCGCGCGCGGCGCGGGGGAAGACTGGGACATCGACGACTCCGGGGCAGGATGAACGAACCGTATGCTAGGCTTGCCCGGTATTGCCTGTCATTGCACCCTCAACGCTGTTTTATTGACGATTTTTGCAATCATGGATCGGCTCGAATTCCGCCACGTGCGTGCGTTCCTCAGCGTCGCGCGCCATCTCCACTTCGCCCGCGCGGCCGACGAACTCGACATGGCGCCGCCCGCACTCACGCGGCAGATCCAGGAGGCCGAGCGGCTGCTCGGCGTGCGGCTGTTTCACCGGTCGCGCCGCGCGGTCACGCTGAGCGCCGCGGGCGAGGCCTACCTCGGCGAGGCGAGCGCCGCGTTCGAGCACCTGCAGCGCGGCCGCGAACTCGCCGCGCTGGCCGAGCGCGGCGAGCTGGGCCGGATCGCGATCGGCTACGTGTCGTCGGCCCTCTATTCGGGCACGCTGCAGCGCACGGTCGGCGCGTTTCGCGCCGCGCATCCGCGCATCGAGCTCAACCTGCGCGAGGTGCCGATGGACGACGTCGCGAAGCAGATCGACGCGGGCCGGCTCGACATCGCGTACGTCCGGCCGCCGCTGCCGCTGCCCGGCGAACTGCGCATCGTCACGCTGCAGCGCGACGTGTTCATCGCGGCCGTCCCGGCCGACTCGCCGTTCGCCGCGCGGGACACCGTGAAAGCCGCCGATCTCGCCGGTGCCCGCTTCGCGGTGCCCGAACAGGAACTCGGCACGCTCGAAGTCGCGCGGCGCGGCCGTTTCGCGCCGGTGGTCGCCGCGCGGCCGGGCGGGCTGCTCGCGGTGCTGGCCTGCGTGTCGGTGAACGGCTGCGTGGCCGTGATTCCGGATGCGCTCGCGCAGTGCGTGTCGCTGCCCGGCGTCGTCTACCGGCCGCTCGCGGGCAAGCCGATCACGTCCGAGCTGGCGCTCGCGTGCCGCCGCTTCGAAAAGGCGCCCGCGGTGCGCGCGTTCCTGCGCGCCGTGTCATAGGCCGGGTGATGCGCGGAACCGGTTTCGTCGTCGGGACGCGCCATGAACGCGCTCGTGCCGACGCGTTCAACGCGCCTTCGTCATGTCGAGATCCGGCACGTCGTCGCCGAACGCCGCCGCCACCAGCGTGCGCATCGCGGCGACCAGGAGCGTCGGGCCCGACTGGTTGAACGTGCAGCGCTCGCCCGCGGACGGCACGGCGCGATGCAGCACCGCCCGCCACGCGCCGCGCCCGCCGTCGCGCTCGAACGCGGCGAACGGCCGGCGTTCGACGAGCGGGCCGCCGTCCGTCCATGACGACGACGGCGCGAACGGCACGGGCGCGCCGCCCGCGTCGCGGATCGCCAGACATGCGCCGTCGGCGACACGCGGCGCGCCGAGCCCTTCGGCCATCGCCACCCAATAGTCCAGCGGTGCACCGGTCAGGTCCTGAACCTGCATCGCCCCCTCCTTCGCCGTCCAAAACGCCATCCTAATACCCGCCGCCCGGGGCGCGCCGGCCGCCGGCGAACAACGCTTCCACGGGTGAAACACTCCTCCTCGCAAACCCTTGCATCCATGTTACGAATCGTCGATTCCTGCGTACAATGGCCGCAACGCCTGTCGTCGCGGCCTGCCGCGGCCGCCGGGCCAGAACCAGAATTCGCGCCGGACCGGGTCGGGCCCGTCCGGCGGACGACCACCGGATTCACACGATGCAGCGCAAGCCGGATCTCTCGGGGGGACGCATGTCCACGCACGCCAGAAAACCGCTGGTATCGCTCGTCGTGCCGTTTCACGACGAAGAGGCCGCGATCGACGCGTTCTTTGCGGAGACGCTGCCCATTCTCGAATCGATCGACGCGGTGCGTTTCGAAATCGTCTGCATCAACGACGGCAGCCGCGATCGCACGCTCGACCGGCTGATCGCGGTCGCGGCCGGCGACCCGCGCATGCGCGTGATCGATCTCACGCGCCGCTTCGGCAAGGAAGCCGCGCTCACCGCCGGCCTCGACGAAGCGGCCGGCGCCGCGGTGATCCTGATCGATGCCGACCTGCAGGACCCGCCCGCGCTGATCCCCGCGATGATCGAACACTGGCGCGCCGGCGCCGAGGTGGTCGCCGCGAAGCGCACCGACCGGATGTGCGATCCGTTCATGCAGCGTGCCGCGGCCGCGCTCTACTATCGCGTGCACAACGCGCTGTCCGAAGTGGAGATGCCGGAGAACGTCGGCGACTTCCGCCTGATGGACCGCGAGGTCGTCGACGCGCTGCGCGCGCTGCCCGAGCGGCGACGCTTCATGAAGGGGCTGTTCGCGTGGGTCGGCTTTCGCACCGCGATCGTCGAATACACGCGCGCGCCGCGCAGCGGCGGCCACTCGAAATTCTCTGGCTGGCGGCGCTGGAACTTCGCGCTCGAAGGCATCACGAGCTTCAGCACGGTGCCGCTGCGGGTGTGGACCTATGTCGGCCTCGCGTTCGCGGTGCTGGCGCTCGTATACGGCGCGTTCGTCGTCGTGCGCACGCTGCTGTTCGGCAACCCGGTGCACGGCTACGCGTCGCTGATTTCCGTCGTGCTGTTCACGGGCGGCATCCAGCTGATCGGCATCGGCGTGATCGGCGAATACCTCGGCCGCATCTATCACGAATCGAAGCAGCGCCCCGTCTACCTGGTGCGGCGCCGCTACCGCGCCGAGCGGTCCGCCGCCGCGCAGCCCGCGCAAGCTGTGCGTCAGGCGCCCGTGCATCCGACCTCGAAGCTGCTGCCATTCCCGGTCAAGCGGGCGAGCGTCGCGCGCCGCCGGCCCGCGATGCCGGCGGCGGCCGGCCAAGGCGTCAGGAAGGTCTCGATCAAGTAACCCGGCAAGCGGCGCATGGAAATTCCCCGGCAATCGATGCAAACGGCAAACCGCCCCGTGCGCGCGTGGCTGACGCCCGGGCGGGTCGTCGTGTACAGCGCGTTCGTGCTCGTGTTCTGCCTGCAGTTCGTCGCGATCTGGGCGTGGGTGATCCACAGCGCGCCCGGCCCCGTCACGTCGCGCCCGGGCGCCGACTACTCGGTGTTCTGGTCGGCGTCGTACGTGATGCTGCACGGCGCGCCGTGGCAGGCCTACGATTACCCGACCTTCTCGCGGCTGTCGGCCGACCTGTTCCCGCATTTCCATCGCGAGGGCTTCCTCGCGTGGCTGTACCCGCCCACCTACCTCGTGATGATCACGCCGCTGGCGCTGCTGCCGTATGCAGTCAGCTATCCGTTGTTCGTCGCGTTCGGCATCGTCGTGCTCGGTTTCACCGCATGGCGTGTGTCGGGCCTCGCCGGGATCCCGGGCGCGGGGCGCTGCTGTGCGTTCGCGCTGGTCGCCGCGCCGTGCGTGTTCGTCACCGCGACGCTCGGGCAGAACGCGTTCCTCACGGCGTCGTGCGCGGCGCTGGCGGTCTACTGGGCCGACCGGCGGCCGCTGTGGGCCGGCCTGTGCATCGGCCTGTTGTCGGTCAAGCCGCAGATGGCGCTGCTGTTCCCGTTCGTGCTGGTCGCCGCGCGCGCATGGCGCACGATCGCGTGGGCCGCGCTGGCGACCACCGCGTTCGTCGCGCTGAGCGTGCTGGTCTGCGGCGTCGCGTCGCTGCGCCTGTTCGCCGCCAGCGCGGGGCTCGCGCGCTCGCTCATCCTCGAGCACGGCGTCGTGTTCTGGTTCGCGTCGCCCACGCCGTTCGCCGCGTTCCGCCTCGCGGGCCTGCCGCTCGGGGCCGTGTATGCCGCGCAAGCGTGCATCGCGGCGATCGCGATCGCGGCCGCGTGCATCGTGTGGGCCCGGTCGCGCGACACCCGCTTGCGCGCGGCGGTGCTCGCGGTCGCGACACTCGCCGCGAACCCGTACGTGTGGCACTACGAGCTCATCTGGCTCGGCATCGCGGTCGCCTGCATGCTGGGGATCGGCTGGCGCGACGGCTGGCTGCGCGGCGAGCAGGCCACCATCGCGCTCATGTGGCTGCTGCCGCTCGTCGAATACCTGAACCCGTGGCTGAGGCTGCCGCAGATCGGCCCGGCCGTGACGCTGCTGGCGCTCCTGATGCTGCTGCGCCGCGCGCGCGCCGGCGCTCACATCGCGGCGAGCCGCGGCGGCACGTACACGCCGTAGTACGGCCCGACCCCGGTCGCGACGCCGGGCATCTTCACGCCGGCCACGAAATGGCCCTGGATGTACTTGTACGTGCCGCCGAGCGACACGTCGATGTGGAACGCCGCGAACGCGACGATCGGCACGGTGGTGCTGCTCGACGTCTGCGTGACCACCGGCAGGATCACGGTCGCGCCGACCGGCACCGACGTGTAGAGCGTCGCCTTCACGCCGGTCGCGAGGTTGATGCTGTCGCCGATGCTCAGCGTGGTCGGGTTGCCGCTCGTCATCAGGACCGACATCGTCGTCGTGTCGGTCGCGGTCGACTGGAACGACGTCCATTGCCCGCCCATGCACAACGTGCCGTAGGTCTGGCCGTTCGTGATCGAGAACTCGTACGGCAGGTTCGTCAACGGGTTGATCAGCGGCTGGTTGGTCGCCGCGTTCCAGTACTGGTTGTACACGCACTGGTCGATCGCGACCGGAAACAGCCCACCTGCCGCCACCCCGCCCGGCGCGGCCAGCACCGCCACCGCGGTCGCGCTGCCGGACGCGCCGGGAATCCCCAGCAGCCCGCCGAGCAGCAGCGGGATCGAGCCGCCGTTCACGCCCGGCGCGCGCGACACGGTGACCTGCACCGCCGGCACGTCGTAGGTGCCGGGCGTGATGGTGATCGCCTGCATCCCCGCCGGGCTGCGCGTCATGTTCCAGTACCCCGCGGATACCGTGCCGGTCGACAGCGCGGCGCCGGCCGCCGAGTTCTGCGCGATCACGCCGTTCGCGGCCGATGCGGCCTGGGCCCAGTTCAGCGCGCCGCCGGTCGGCGCCATCATCGCGTCGGCCCCCGCGAGCGCGGCCGCGTCGGCGGCGTTCTGCAACTGGTTGCGCACGGTGGCCACCCACGCAATGTCGATCGCGAGCGCGCCGAACGACAGCAGCGGGATCAGGAACAGCAGGAAGAACAGCGCGACCGAGCCGCGCTGCCGCGCGGGAGCGACCCGCCGCGCGCCGCCCGCGTCATTCATAGAGCATCACCGAGGTGGCCGAGATCGTCACGGGGCCGGTCAGCGCGCTGAACGCCGAGCCCAGCACCATCCCCGAATACGTGTAGGTCACCGTCACCGTCAGCGCGGTGCCCGACGTCGTGCCGTTCGCCTGGGTCACGGTCACGGTGGGCGTGGTCGCGGTGCCGCCGGTGATCAGGCTGTTCTGCGTGTAGCCGAGCGCGACGTTGGCGACCTGCGTGGTGGTCAGCATCGGCACGCGCAGCGCCACGCCGGCGCGCGCGCCCTCGCGGCTCGCGTTCGTGATGACGGCCTTGTCGCACAGGATCAGGCTCGTGTCGATGATGCCGATCAGCACCATCAGCAGGAACGGCAGCATCAGCACGAACTCGAGGGACACGACGCCGCGCGCGCGGCGGGCGCCCATCGCCCCGCGTGTCATTTTGCGGCCCCCGCGCCCGGCGGCGCGACGCCCGGCTCCAGCGCGCCGGACAGCGCGGGCGCACCGCCGCGCCCCGCCCCGCGCGACGCGAGCCGCGCGCGCACCGCCTGGTAGAAGCGCAGGTTGTCGGCCACCGCCGACGCGGGCAGGTCCGCCGACAGCAGCTTCTTCGCCGAATCGGTATTGCCGAGCACGCCATACGCGAACGCGAGGTTCTGGCGCGCCTGCCACGGTGCATCGGGCAGCCCGGCGACGTCGAGCAGCACGTTCACGCCCTCGCGCGGCCGGTTGCTCAGCACCAGCGACAGCCCGAGATCGACGCGCAGCCCCTGCGCGTCCGGATGCGCGCGCAGCGCGTCGCGATACACGGCCTGCGCGTCCGCATGGCGACCCTGCAGGTCGAGCACGGTGCCGAGCCCTTCGGCGGCGAGCGGATGGTTCGGCTGCGCGGCCAGCAGGTCGCGATAGCGCTGCGCGGCTTCGTCGAGCCGGCGCTGCCGCAGCGCGACGCGCGCGAGCCCGAGCTGCGGGCCGGGCTCCGCGGGCGCCTGCCGCTGCGCGTCCTCGTAGAGGATGCGCGCGCGGTCCAGGTTGCCGGTGCGGTAGTTGACGTCGCCGAGCCCCAGGCGCGCGGCGAGCGAATCGGGGTGCGCCGTCAGCACCTTCTCGTACAGCGTCGTCGCGAGATCGACGTTGCCGCCGGCCAGCGCGCTGTCGGCGATGCGCAGTTCGGCCTGCGGATCGTCGCGCTTGTGCGACAGCACCGGCCGCGTCTGGACGCCCGGCGCGCCGCAGCCGCCGGCCAGCACCGGCAGCGCGGCCGCGAGCACCAGCGCGCGTACGACGGATCGAGTCATTTGAACACCTCGAGCAGGCGAATCGCCGCCGGGCCCGCCGCGATCAGGCCGACCGTCGGCAGGATGAACAGCATCATCGGCAGCGTGATCTTCGGTGCGAGCTTCGCGGCCTTTTCCTCGAGCGCGACGATCTGCTCGGTGCGCTCGGTGCGCGACAGCGTGCGCAGCGCCTGCGTGATCGGCGTGCCGAACCGCTGCGACTGCGTGAGCGTCGTCGCGAGCGAGCGCGCGGACGTGAAATCGACGCGCGTCGCGAAATGCGTGAGCGTCGCGGACACGTCGCCGCTCAGCGTCAGCTCGTCCGCGCACACCGTCAGCTCGTCGGCGAGCGGCGGGCAGATGCGCGCCAGTTCGTGCGCGACGCGCCGGATGCCCGACGCGAGGCTGTTGCCGGCCATCGTGCAGATCACGAGCAGGTCGAGCGCATCCGGAAAGCACGCGGTGATGGCGCGCCGCCGCCGCCGGATCATCGCGCCGAGCACGTACTCGGGCACGATCACGCCGATCACGAACGCGGCGACCATCGCCAGCGCGCGGATCACGAAGTATTCGCCGAAGCGCGGGATGTACGGGCTGAACACGATCGCGACGGCCGCGAACAGCACCCCGCCGCTCAGCTTGATGCCGATCATCGACGACACCGCGCGGCGGTCGCGAAAGCCCGCGCGCGTCAGCTGCAGGCCGAGCTTCACGCGCTGCATCGGGTCGAGCACCGGCAGCCGCTCGCCGAGCTGCGCGAGCCGCCGCGTCAGGCCCTGCCGCACGTCGCCCGGCTGCAGCCGCCCCGCTGTCAGCGCCGGCGCGCGCTGCCCGGCCGCCTGCTGCACGCGCGCGGCGATGCGCCGGCGCGTGCCGCCGCCGGGCGTGACGAGCGCAAACCCGACGCACGCGAGCAACAGCAGCAGTTCGAGGCCGCGGGCGGCCAGCATCGACATCGTCATCGTGCGGTATCCAGTCGCGAAATCTTGCGGATCGTCAGCAGTCCGACCGTCAGCAGCCCGGCGGCGATCGTCAGCATCATGTGGCCGGCGTGGGTCGTGAACAGCAGCATCACGTACGCGCGGTTCACGAGGAACAGCGCGCCGATCATCACGAACGGCACCGCCGAAATGATGTTGGTCGTGATGCGCCCTTCGGCGGTCAGCGCGCGGGTCTTCAGGCGAATGTCGCGGCGCGTGCGGATGATGCTCGACAGCTCGTCGAGCGTCTCGCCGAGGCTGCCGCCGGTCTCGCGCTGCAGCAGCAGGTAGACCGTGAAGAACGAGAAATCCGCGATCATCAGCCGGTCCGCCGCGTGCGTGAGCACGTCCTTGAGATCCGCGCCCACCCGCAGGCTGTCGCCCATCGTGCGGAACGTCGAGCGCACCGGCTCGGCCGCGCCGTCGCCGACCGTGCTGATCGCCTGCGTGACCGGAATGCCCGCGCGCACGGCCCGCACGATCAGGTCGATCGCGTCCGGGAACGCTTCGAGAAAACGGATCCGGAAGCGCTCGACCAGCGCGCGGTAGCTGGCGCGCATCGCGGCGAGCGGCAGCCCGACGTAGATCAGCGGACGCAGGACGTCCGGCGGCCCGATCAGCTTCACCGCGACGATCGCCGCGATCGCGCCGGCCAGCGTGCTGGCAACCACGATCCGCATGCCGCCTTCGCCGCCGACCGCGCGCACGCGCGTCACGTAGCGCTGCAGCCAGGTGCGCACGCGGCTTTGCCGGCGTTCGAGGTTGAACAGCGCGACGCCGGACCCGTCGGCCGCGCCCGCGTCGCGGCCCGCGAGCGACGGCGACAGGCGCCGCATCCGCTCGCGAATGCGCTGCGCGGGCGTGTGGCGCGCGCGATCGAGCCACGACGACAGCGCGAACCCGATCCCGAGGATCACGACGAACGCGCACACCGCGAACAGGTCGGCGGCCCTCATTGCCGGAACACCTCGGCGAGCGAATCCTCGACGCCGTAGTACGCGGCGCGCGCCGCGAACGCCGGCCGCAGCGACGACGCGTCGAACACGCCCTTCACCGCGTCGCGCGTCGTGTCGCCCTCCTGGCGGAATGCGAACAGATCCTGCGTGATGACCACCTCGCCCTCCATCCCGACGATCTCGGTGATCCGCGTGACGCGGCGCACGCCGTCGCGCATCCGCTCGACCTGCACGAACAGGTGCACGGCGCTCGCGATCTGGCGCCGGATCGACAGCAGCTGCAGGTTCGCGTTCGCCATCATCACCATGCTCTCGAGCCGGCTGATCGCGTCACGCGGCGAGTTCGCGTGGATCGTCGTCATCGAGCCGTCGTGGCCCGTGTTCATCGCCTGCAGCACGTCGAACGCCTCGGGGCCGCGGATCTCGCCGAGGACGATGCGGTCGGGCCGCATCCGCAGCGCGTTGCGCACGAGGTCGCGCTGCGAGATGCCGCCGAGCCCCTCGGTGTTCTCCGGCCGCGTTTCGAGGCTGACGACGTGCGGCTGCAGCAGCTGCAGCTCGGCCGCGTCCTCGATCGTCACGATCCGTTCGTGCTCCTCGATGTGCTGCGACAGCGCGTTGAGCAGCGTCGTCTTGCCCGAGCCGGTGCCGCCCGAGATCACGATGTTCAGCCGGCACGTGCAGGCGATCTTCAGCGCCTGCAGCATCGCGTGCGAGATGTTGCCCTGCTGCGCCATCCGCGCGAGCGTGATGTCGCGCTTCGCGAACTTGCGGATCGAGATCGACGGGCCGCGCATCGCGATCGGCGGCAGCACGACGTTCACGCGGCTGCCGTCGGCGAGGCGCGCGTCGACCATCGGGCTGCTCTCGTCGACGCGGCGGCCCACCGCCGCCGCGATCCGCTGCGCGACGCTCGTCACGTGCGCGTCGTCGCGGAACTTCAGCGCCGTGAGTTCGAGCCGCCCCGCGCGCTCGACGTACACCTGGTCGGGCCCGTTGACGAGGATGTCGGTCACCGAGTCGTCGGCGAGCAGCGGCTCGATCGGCCCGACGCCGAACATGTCGTTCAGGATCGCGTCGACGATCAGCACCTGCTCGCCGGCCGTGATCTTCAGCTGCTCGCGCTCGACCGTGTGCGCGGCCACCTGCTCGATGCCCGAGCGCACTTCGTCGCGCGTCTTCATCAGCGCCGCCGACATGTTCATCGACGCGAACACCGCGGTGCGGATCGCATCGAACTTGCCGGAGCGGATCAGCGACTCGTGGGTGTCGGCAGCCACCGGCGCGCGGGTCGGCAGCGGCATCGGCATCGGCGCCGGCGCCGGTGCGGGCGCGCGCGTCGCGGCCGGCGATGCCGCCGGCGCGGGGTCGGCCGGCGGCCGGTTGCGGGTACCGAACGTCACGATCCTTTCCTCCACTTGACGAACCGCGCGTACCACGGCTCGGCCACCGCCATCGATTCGCCGGTGATGCCGTTCGCGAGCTGCCGGATCTCGTCGACGAAACCGCGGCGCTTCGCGCCGTCGAGCGGCTCGCCGAGGTTCTCCGCGACCGCGAGCGTCTGCGGCTCGTGCGGCAGCTCGCGCAGCCGCACGCCGCCGAACGCCTCCTCGAAATCGGCCTGCGCGACGCGGCCTTCGACCGGCGCGAGCGGATTGTTCAGCACCATCGACAGCAGCCGCTCGCCCGGCAGCTCCCGCGCGAAGCGCGCGAGCCGCGCGGCTTCGTACGCGGCGTGCACCGAGCGGTCGGCAACGACGTAGACGAGATCGGACGCCTCCAGCGCGCCCTCGAACAGCTTGCCGGCGCCGCCGCCGACGTCGAACAGCACGTAGTGGAAGCGGTCCTTCAGCATGTCGACGAGGCGCGCGATCGCGCCGTCGTGCAGCGGCGCGTCGGCGCCGTAGGCAAGCTCGGCCGACAGCACGTGCAGCCGGTCGCCCTTGGTGACGAACATGCGGTCGAACAGCGCGTCGTCGGGGCGCTGCTCCATGTTCAGCAACTCGACCAGCCCGTTGTTGCTGGACAGCCCGAGCATCGAGTTCGCGCCGCCGCCATGCAGGTTCAGGTCGATGTACGCGACGCGGCGGCGCTTCTCGCCCGCGAGGCAGCGCGCGAGGCTCACCGCGATCGTCGTCGCGCCGACGCCGCCGCGCGCGCCGACGAAGCTCACGGTCTTGCCGGTGCGCACCTGCACGACCGATTCCGTCGCCGTCAGCGCGCGCCGCATCAGCTCGACGGTCAGCGGCTTGACGATGTAGTCCTGCACGCCGATGCCGAGCAGGTTGCGGAACAGCCCGACGTCGTTCTGCGTGCCGATCGCGATGACCCGCACCGACGGATCGCACACGTCGGCGAGCCGCATCAGGTCCGACACCGGCAGCACCGAATCCGACACGTCGACGACGAGCTGGCGCGGCGAGCGCTCGTGCTGCTGCAGCAGCCGGATCGCGTCGTCGCAGGTGCCCATCTGCAGGTGCGCGCGCGTGATCGACAGATCCTGCGCGACGCGGCGGATCACGTCCTCGCTGCCGGCGTCGGACACGACCGCGACGAGATCCGCCGCTCCGGCGGAGGCGGCGCGCTTGGCGTTCTGGCGGGCGAGGACGTTCATGGGCGGCATCGCGATGGCATCCGGTATCGGTTCAGTGGCCGGGCGAGCCGGTCGTCGTCAGCGTCTTGCCGGGCACCGGCTGCTTCACGCGATCCTCGACGTAGCGGCGCACCGCTTCGGACGCCACGGTCGCGTCGGCGCCGCCGTACGGTACGGGCGCGACCAGATCCTGCGGCCGCGCGAGCATCGTCGCGAGGTTCGTGTAGGTCGCGCAGCCGAACGGCACGCCCGGCCGGCCGAACCCCGCGTCGACCAGGTGCGACGGCTGCATCAGCTTCGCGCAGTCGGGCGGCACCGCGTGTGTGCCGTCGAAGCCGATCGCCCGCGCGTCGGGCAGGTTCATCGGCGGCGGCGCCGACAGGCAGCCCGCCAGCGCCAGCGGCAGCACTGCGGAGACGGTGGTTCGAACTCGCATGCGCGCTCCCCCGGTTCAGTACACGAAGCCCGCGGCGCCGACCAGACGCGGCGTGTCGCCCGACAGCAGGTCGAGCCCGAGGTTGCGCTGCACCGCGAACTCCAGGTCGCTGCTCGGCCGCGCGACGGTGTCGATCGCCTGCTCGAGCTGGCCGGGCCCGGCCGGCTGGACGATGTACGGCGTGACGATCACCACCACCTCGGTCTTGCTGTCCTGGAAGTTCTTCGACGAAAACAGCCGGCCGATGATCGGCAGCCGGCCGAGCCCCGGGATCTGCGACACGGTGTCGGCCGTCTGGCTCTGCAGCAGCCCGCCGATCGCGAAGCTCTGCCCGCTCGACAGCTCGACCGTCGTCTCGACGCGCCGCACGCTCAGCCCCGGCACCTTGACGCCGCCGGTCGTCACGCTGTTGCTCGGGTCCACCTCGCTCACCTCCGGCCGCACCTTCAGGCTGATCCGGTTGTCGGCGAGCACGGTCGGCGTGAAGTCGAGCGACACGCCGAACGGCTTGAACTCGACCGTGATCGCGCCGGTGTTGCCGCTCTGCGCGACCGGAATCGGAATCTCGCCGCCCGCGAGGAAGCTCGCGGTCTCGCCGGACATCGCGGTGAGGTTCGGTTCGGCAAGCAGCGTGATCAGGCCTTCCTGATCCAGCGCGTCGAGCACCACGTCGATCGACCAGCGCCCCGCGCGGAACCCGCCGAGCACCGAGTACGCGCCGGTCGGCGACAGGTTGAACAGGCCGTTCGTCGGATCGAACAGCGTGCGCCCGTTGAACAGCCCGCCGACGAAGTTGCCGGCGCCGCCGAGCGCGCTCCAGTTGATGCCGAGCTGCTGCGTGATGTTGCGGCTCACCTCGGTCACCCGCACGCGCAGGTTCACCTGGATCGGCCGCGACATCGTGAGCCGGTTGACGATCTTTTCCTTGTCGTGCAGGTACGGCGTGAGCGATTGCATCACGGCATCGGCATCGGCCGCGCTCGGCACCTTGCCCGACACCATCAGCGAGCCCGGCGCGCCGGACACCGACAGCTTCAGCTGCGGGAACCGGCTGTCGAGCACGCGCTGCAGCGACGCCGTGTCGACCTGCACGATCACCGTCCTGCGCAGGATCGGCCGATGGTTCGCGCCGAGCGCGATCAGCGTGGTGGTGCCGGCCTTCTTGCCGAACACGAACACGGTGCGCGGCGACGGCACCTGGACGTCGGCGATGGTCGGATCGGCGACGAACATCGCGATCGCGGGTTCGGGCAGCGACAGCATCTCGCCCTTGCCGGTCGCGATCGACAGCGCCGCGCCGGCGTCCTGCGCGCCCTGCGCGAACGCGACGCCGGGGGCCGCGACGCAGGCCAGGCACCAGAGAGCGATCCAACGAACCATGCGCACCATGCGTAGTCCTGTCACGTCAAATACCGGCCGCCGGGCGGCCGGCCCGATCCGTCACTGCGGCGCTGCCGCCCTCGCCTGCGCCGTCGCATCCGCGGCGAGATTGCCGCCGCCCGACATCGCCGGCAAGCCCGGCATCCCCGGCATGCCGGAAGGCAGCGGCGGCAGGCCCGGCACGCCGATGCCACCGCCGCCACCACGCGAGCCGTCGTCGACCGACGAGCCGCGATAGATCACGACCGTGTTGCCCTGCCAGGCCGGCCGCGCGCCGCCGTCCGGCCCGGCGGACGGCGCGCGCGCCGCGTCGCGGGCCGCGCGCGACACGTCGCCGGCCCACACCGGCGCCGTATCCGGCTCCTGCTCGTCGCCGCCCGCCGGCTGCCGGCGGTCGCTCGTCGCGAAGCTGCGCAGCGCGAGCGACAGCGAACCGAGGCGCGTCGCCACCAGCACCACCTGCGCGGTGCGCGGCGCGACCTCGAGCGTGACCGTGCGCGCGCGGGCGGTCGCATCCGGCGCGCTCGCGGGCGCCTTCGCGCGCTGGAATTCCGAGCCGACCGCAAGCACGCGCGCGCGGCGCACGACCGTCTCCGCTTCGAAGGTGCCGGGCGTCGTCGCCGTGCCGCCGATCTGCTGCGTGAGCACCACGTCGACGAAGTCGCCGGGCTGGATCAGCCCCGCGTTGCCCGACACGTCGTCGACCGGCACCGAGATTGCGCGCATGCCGGGCTGCAGCGCGGCCGCGAGGAAATCCGGCGCGCCGGCCGGGATCACGTTCTCCGCGCGGATCGGCGTGCCGGCGCCGACGCGGTTGCGCAGCAGCGCGCCTTTCAGGTCCGCGCCGGGCTGCGCTTCGACGAACGCGCCGGGCGGCACCTGCGCGCGCGGCAGGCGTTTCCAGGTGAGATCGTTGTCGCGCAGCAGCAGCCCTTCCGGCAGGTCGGCGGCCGCGACGCGCACGCGCGCGTCCGCCGCTTCGCCGGACACTTTCGGCGTCGACGCGGCGACGTACACTTCGCGCAGGATGAACGCGCCGATGCCGGCGGCGACGATCAGCACGGCCATTCTCAGGGCTTTGGGCATGGCGGCGTGCGTCCCCGGCTAGGTTGGCGAAACCGCGTGAGGAAACGGCGCCCAGACGGCCAGCGCGCCGCCGAGCGCGAGCGCGACGCCGTACGGCACGCCGCGCGCGGCAGCCGCGCGGGCCGGCGCCATGCGCCGGGCCGCGAGCGCGGCGATACCGCACAGCGTGCCGCATGCGCCGATGATCACGAGCACCGGAAACGCCAGCGCCGGGCCGGCCCACAGGAACACCGCCGCCGCCAGCTTGACGTCGCCGCCGCCCAACCAGCCGGCATGACGAAAAGCGCCGAACAGCAGCAGCATCGCCGCGGCGAGCGCGACGTGGCCGGCAAGCGTCGCGGCGCCTTCGCGCGCGAGCCCCGCCGCGACGAAATACAGCATCGCGAGCGCCAGCACCGCGCGATTGGACAGGCGCCGGTCGCGCAGATCCTGCGCCGCGAGCGACGCGAGCACGACCGTTGCCACTGTCTGCACGAGAGTGAGCATGGGAGAGCCGTCCGTCGGCGCGCCCCCGGCAGGATTCGTGCTGCCGCTGCGGATCCGTGTCAGCGTCGGTGGCGCGCAGGTTCAGGGGATCAGATCAGGCCGGTCACCTTCGTGATCAGCGTCGAGAACACGCTCGGCAAGCCGCCGGAAGTGCTGCTGAGGATGGCGCCGACCGCCGCCAGCGCGACCACGACGATACCGGCCAGAACCGCATATTCGAGCGAGCTGACGCCACGTTCGTCGCGCAGCAGGGACTTGACGTATTGCAGCATGACAACCTCCGAGTGACGGGGTCGGTAATCGACCGTTGAACGTAAAAAAGCTGCGTTGCTCCGGCTGCTGCGCATGGCACGAGCCAAGTCGCGACCCATGCGGATGACCCGGCCACGGCCGCCCGCATCCCCCGGAGTCCTTTCGATCGCTGCGACGCGCTGAACGTAACGACGGCACGAGTCGTTGCATTCGCGCACCTGCTGCGCAACCGTGCTCGGACGATGCCGGTCGCGTCGATTCGTCTAGGGTATAGACAATTTTTTCGGCGATTTCAAATAATTTAGCGTCGGAGTGTATTTATGGTCAGTTCCCCGCAACGATGAATTCCATACCGTTGGCATACCGCAATTGTTTGCCACGATACCTCATCCGGATCGCGTGTCAGAGAAAGATTGTTAACTGTCGTGATACGGCATTCTCCGGGCCGGCGAATAACCCATTTCCATTCTATTTATCGGTATGCCGGACCGTGGCATGGTCGCGATTTCACGCAGCGGCATGCTTACGTCGGCCGGTAATTCATTCGTGTCCCGCACAAGCAACCCGGCAAATTTGACAGGCGCGAATCGCCTTTTTTGATCGCCTGCGATCAGTCTCGCCGCGCGGATTCACCGGCCGATCGGCGTGCGAATCCGGCATCGTCATTGCCGGGCATTTCCATTCGGCGATCGCCCGATTCGACATGCGATGTCTGCTGAGATGATCGGAATCCTGATTGAATTGCCGATTCGCACCGACGGCGTGTCGCGCACTTCCCCCGCCCCGGCAATCCGCAAAGCGGCGATAAGCATAGTTCAAATCGTTGCTTGTCCCGCGCCGGCGGCGTCCACCAGAATGACTCGACGCCACCCGGCCCGACTTCGTTCCCTCGCTACCCGACGCGCCATGACCGATCGATTCCCGTCCCCCCTGCGCCTGCTGCGATCGCTGCTTGCCGCCACCCTGATGACGCTGGCGGCCACCGCCGCGCATGCCGACAAACCCGCCGTGATCCGGATCGGCGTCGCCCAGCAGGGCGCGGGCGATCCGCCGACGTTCGGCGGCTCGACGGCCGCGACGGTGCAGATTCAACAACTGCTCGAAAAGGAATTCGCGGCCGACGGCATCAAGGTGCAATGGCTGTTCTTCAAGGGCGCGGGGCCGGCCGTCAACGAGGCGATCGCCGACAAGTCGCTCGACTTCGCGTACCAGGGCGACCTGCCGTCGGTGCTCGCGCGCGCGAACGGCCTGAAGACCCGGCTGCTGGCGGCCGCCAGCGTGCGCAGCGGCGTCAAGATCGCGGTGCCGCCCGATTCCGACATCCGCTCGCTGAAGGACCTGAAGGGGCGGCGCGTGTCGATCTTCCGCGGCACCAACCTGCAGCTCGTCGCCGACAACGCACTCGCGAAGCACCAGCTCGACGAGCGCGACCTGCGCGTGATCAACCTCGACACCGCGAGCTCGCTCGCCGCGCTCGCGTCGAAAGGCATCGACGCGTCGGTCAACGACTATCACGTGTACAAGCTGCGCGACGCGGGGCTCGCGCGGATCGTCTACGAATCGCAGCAGGACGGCCCGCAACTGACGCGGCAGACCCACCTGCTGGTACTCGACGATTTCGAGCGCGCGCATCCGGACATCGTGCAGCGCGTCGTCACCACTTTCGTGAAGGGCGCGCAATGGTCGTCGGACGAGGCGAACCGCGACGCGCTGTTCAAGCTCTGGGCGAAAAGCGGCGTGCCGGTCGCATCGTGGCAGGCCGAATACGCGAACCAGCGGCTGAAGGACCGCGTATCGCCGCTGATCGATCCGTTCCTCGTCGCGCGCTACAAGGCGGTTGCGCAGGATGCGCTGAAGCTGAAGCTGATCCGCCAGCCGGTGGACGTCGACGGCTGGTTCGAGCCGAAGTATCTCGACCAGGCGCTGCGCACGCTGAAGCTCGAGCAGTACTGGCCGCGCTACGACGCGTCCGGCAAGCCGCTGCCGCCCGCGCAGTCGTCCTGATTCGGGAGCCGCCGGATGAGCGATACCGCGATCACGATATCGTCCGGGCCGCGCGCGGGCGCGGCCGCTCGCCCGCCGCGGGCGGCTGCCGGCCTGCGCCGCTGGCTGTGGCGGCTCGCGCCGTGGGCGCTGCCGGCGGCGCTGTTCGCGCTGTGGACGATCGGCTGCGCGCGTGGCTGGATCGCGCCGCAGCTCCTGCCGCCGCCCGCACGGGTCTACCAGTCGCTCGTCGAACTCGCGGCGAGCGGCGACCTCGCGCGCCACACGCTGGTCAGCCTGCAGCGCGTGCTGCTCGGGTTCGCGCTCGGCACGCTGCTCGGCTTCGCGATCGGCGCCGCGCTCGGCCTGTCGCGCACCGTCGCCGCGTACGTGCTGCCGAGCTTCAACGCGATCGTGCAGATTCCGGTGCTCGGCTGGCTGCCGTTCCTGCTGCTGCTCGTCGGCGTCGGCGAGCCGCTCAAGTATCTGCTGATCGCGCATGCGGCGCTCGTGCCGGTGACGATGAGCACGCTGCAGGGGTTCCGCCAGGCGCCCGCCGCGCTCGACGAGGTCGCCCGCGTGTTCGGCTACGGCCGCCGCCAGCGCATCCTGTACGTGGTGCTGCCCGCCGCCGTGCCCACCCTCGCCACCGGCGTGCGGCTCGCGTTCACGAAGTCGTGGCTCGCGCTCGTGGTCGTCGAGCTCGTCGCGTCGTCGGAAGGGCTCGGCTACCTGATCGTCTATGGCCGGCAACTGTTCCAGCTCGATCTCGTGATGGCGGCGGTGGTCGTGGTCGGCGCGATCGGCTTCGCGATCAACCGGCTGCTCGATGCGCTCGAAGCGCGCCTGCGGCGCGGCCTGCCGTCGGCGTTTCGCGGCTGACCCCGCGCCCTTTCCGGAGGCAACCCGCCCGTGTCACGCGCGTCTTCCCTCGCCGCCACGCCCCACCGTCACCGCGCGGCCGACTGGCGCGGCATCGTGCTGCCGCTCGCCGCGTTGGCGATCTGGTGGGCGCTCGCCGCGTCCCACGTCGTGAAGAGCGGCCTGCTCGTCAGCCCGGACGCCGTGCTGCGCACCGCGTGGGCGCAGCTGACGAGCGGCGCCCTCGCCCGCGCGCTGTCGGCGTCGCTCGCGCGCGAGGCGTGCGGCTTCGCGATCGGCGCGGCCGGCGGGCTGCTGCTCGGCGGCGCACTGGGCCTGTCGCGCATCGCGGCGCGCACGCTCGGCCCGAGTTTCGACACCTTCAAGCAGATCTCGCTGTTCGCATGGATTCCGCTGATCTCCGTGTGGTTCGGCCTCGGCGACGCCGCGAAAGTCGTGTTCCTGTCGCTCGCCGCGCTGCTGCCGGTCGCCGCGCACACCTGCGACGGCATCCACGCGGTGCCGCGCGCGTACGTCGACGTCGCGCGGGCGCTGCGCTATTCGCGGCTCCAGCTCGTGCGGCACGTGATCCTGCCCGCCGCGTTGCCGTCGATCTTCACCGGGCTGTACCTCGGCCTCATCTACTCCTGGCTCGCGACGCTCGGCGCCGAGTACCTGCTGGTCGCCGGCAGCGGCATCGGCAACACGCTGATCGACGGCAGCGAGCAGTTCCGGATGGATCTCGTGCTGTTCGGCATCGTCGTGGTCGGCGTGACCGGCTGGGCCCTCAATGCGCTGGCGCGCGCGCTTGAACGCAAGGTGCTTGCACGGCGCGGCGATCTGCGCGCATGACGCGCGTGCCGCATCCTTATTTCGCTTCGCCTCCACCGGACAGCCTCATGACGACCATCGCCCCCGATTCGATCGACATCCGCCACGTCGGCAAACGCTACGCGCAGCGCGACGCCGCCCTCGTCGTGCTCGACGACGTGTCGCTGCACGTACGCGCCGGCGAGTTCGTCACCATCGTCGGCGCGAGCGGCTGCGGCAAGTCGACACTGCTGCGGCTGATCGCGGGCCTCGACGCCGACTACGACGGCGAGATCCGCGCCGGCGACGTGCTCGTGCGCGACACGTCGCTGCAACGCGGGATCGTGTTCCAGGACCATCGGCTGTTCCCGTGGCTCACGGTCGCGCAGAACATCGAGGCGGCGCTGCGCAACGCGCCGCTCGACGCGCCCGCGAAGCGGCGCGCGGTGGCCGACCATATCGCGCTCGTCGGGCTGAACGGCTTCGAGCACGCGTATCCGCACCAGTTGTCGGGCGGGATGGCGCAACGGGTCGCGATCGCGCGCGGCCTCGTGAACCGGCCGCGCGTGCTGCTGCTCGACGAGCCGTTCGGCGCGCTCGATGCGCAGACGCGCGCGCGCATGCAGAACGAACTGCTGCGCATCTGGGAACAGGAGCGCATCACGATGATCCTCGTCACGCACGACGTCGACGAAGCGGTGTACCTCGGCGACCGCGTCGTCACGATGGCGCCGCGCCCGGGCCGGATCGAACGCATCGTCAGCGTCGACCTGCCGCGCCCACGCCGCCGCGACACACCCGCGTTCGCGCGGCTGCGCGACACGGTGCTCGCCGAATTCGACGATGGCGATCCGCCGGACGGCGGCGGCTCCGGCGGCGTGCGGACCGACGCGCGCCGCGCGCATCCGATCGGCGCGTGGCGGCTCGCGTGGTAGCGGCGCACGCCGCGCCGCGCTCAGCAGGGAACCGCATAACGATCGTGCGTGCCGCGCCGCTAAGGTTGTGAGGATTCGTCGGTTCAGTTTCGGCGCGCGCGCTGCTTGAATGAAGGCTCGATCCCCCCTGCGTACAGGAGATGCCCGATGTCCGAAGTCCAGCACGCCACCCACCCGTCATTGCATGAACCGCACGCGGAACCCCGCGCGTCGGCCACCCCGCTTCAGCTTCGCCCGGTCGCCGGCCGGATCGGCGCCGAGATCGCCGGCGTGCGGCTGTCGTCGACGCTGGACGACGCCACGTTCGACGCGATCCAGGCCGCGCTGCTGCGCCACAAGGTGCTGTTCTTCCGCGGCCAGGCGCATCTCGACGACGCCGCGCAGGAAGCGTTCGCGCGCCGCTTCGGGCGCACCGTCGCGCATCCGACCGTGCCGTCCGTCGACGGCAGCGCGCACCTGCTCGAACTCGACTCCGCGCACGGCGCGCGCGCGAATTCGTGGCATACCGACGTGACGTTCGTCGACGCGTATCCGAAGATCTCGATCCTGCGCGCGGTCGTGATCCCGCCGGTCGGCGGCGACACCGTATGGGCCAACACCGCGACCGCCTACGCGAACCTGTCCGAGCCGCTGCGCGCGCTCGCCGACACGCTGTGGGCCGTGCACACGAATGCATACGACTACGCGTCGTCGCACGCGAACGCCGACGATGCGCAGCTCAAGCGCTATCGCGAGGTGTTCACGTCGACCGTCTACGAGACCGAGCACCCGGTGGTGCGCGTGCACCCGGACACCGGCGAGCGCACGCTCGTGCTCGGCCACTTCGTGCAGCGCCTGAAGGGCCTGTCGTCGCACGATTCCGCGCATCTGCTGCAGGTCTTCCACGAGCACGTGACGCGCCTCGAGAACACCGTGCGCTGGCACTGGCAGGCAGGCGACGTCGCGATCTGGGACAACCGCGCGACGCAGCACTACGCGATCAACGACTACGGAGACGCGCGGCGGGTCGTGCGCCGCGCGACCGTGCACGGCGATGTGCCGGTCGGCATCGACGGCCGGCAGAGCGTCGTGCTCAGGGGGCCCGGCGCGACGCTGCAATGACGCCCGCGATGCCGCCCCGCCCGTTCGTCCCTTTCCGCCAGGAGCCTCCCATGAGCGCCGTACCCGAATCCGCCATCCGGTCGATCGACGTCATTCCGCTGTCCACGCACATCGGCGCGGAAATTCGCGGCGTCGACCTCACGCAGCCGCTGTCGGCCGCGCAAATCGTCGCGATCCGCACCGCGCTGCTGCGCTGGCGCGTCGTGTTCTTCCGCGAGCAGTTCCTCACGCATGCGCAGCACGTCGCGTTCTCCGCGCAGTTCGGCGAGCCGACCGTCGGCCATCCGGTGTTCGGGCACGTCGACGGCCATCCGGAAATCTATTCGGTCGCGAAGTTCCGCAAGGCGATCCGCTTCGACGGCGAGCCGATCCGCCGGCCGTGGACCGGCTGGCACACCGACGTCACGGCGGCCGTCAATCCGCCGTGGGCGTCGATCCTGCGCGGCGTGACGATTCCGCCGTACGGCGGCGACACGCAATGGACCAATCTCGTGCGCGCGTACGACACGCTGTCCGCGCCGCTGCGCGGCTTCGTCGACGGCCTGCGCGGCATCCATCGCTTCACGCCGCCGCCGGGCGCCCAGGCCACCGGCGCGTTCGACGATGCGGTTGCGCAGCGCCCGCTCGTGACCGAACATCCGCTCGTGCGCGTCCATCCAGAAACCGGCGAGCGAGCGCTGTACGTGAGCCCGGGCTTCCTGAAGTCGATCGTCGGCCTGACGCCGCGCGAGAGCCAGGCGCTGCTCGAGCTGCTGTGGGAACACGTGACGCGGCCGGAATTCACGGTCCGCTTCAAGTGGGAACCGCGCAGCATCGCGTTCTGGGACAACCGCGCGACCGCACACCTCGCGCCCGTCGACATCTTCGATCTCGACGCCGATCGCCAGCTCTATCGCACCACGCTCATCGGCGACGTGCCGGTCGGGCCGGACGGCACGCCGTCGGTGGCGCACGAAGGCACGCCGGTTGGCGCGGCGGCCGCCGTCGCGCTCAACTGAGCGCCGCGGCGCCAGCGCGCGCCGCCTTGCGCGGCGCGCTTTCCCTGCCCCGTCAGTCCAGCCACACGCCGTCGAACCGGTGCCCGCCGAGCGGCGAGTACGCGAGGCCGCGCACGCGCTTCGACACCGGCAGCGACACGATCGACGTCGCGATCGGCGTGAACGGCACCTGGTCCTTGAACACCACCTGCGCCTGCTCGTACAGCGCGGTGCGCTTCGCGACGTCGGCATTCGCGCGCGCCCGGTCGACCAGCTGCTCGAAATCCGCGTTGCACCACTTCGACAGGTTGCTGCCGCGCACCGCGCTGCAGCCGAGCAATGCGCCGAGCCAGTTGTCCGGGTCGCCGTTGTCGCCGGACCAGCCGTACAGGATCGCGTCGTGCTGCCCGTCGAGCTTCGAGCGGCGGTTGTACTCGCCCCATTCGTAGCTGACGATCTTCGCGCGCACGCCGATCTTCGCCCAGTCGTGCTGGATCAGTTCCGCCATCAGCCGCGCGTTCGGGTTGTACGGACGCTGCACGGGCATCGCCCACAGCGTCAGCTCGAAGCCGTTCGGAAAGCCCGCGCGCGCGAGCAGCGCCTTCGCCGCCGCGAGGTCGCGCGGCGCATCCTTCAGGCGCTGGTTGTACGACCATTGCGCGGGCGGCATCGGGTTCGTCGCGATCGTCGCGTCGCCGTTGAACACCATCTTCAGGATCGCGGCCTTGTCGATCGCGATGTCGAGCGCACGCCGCACGTCGACGCGGTCGAGCGGCGCATGCTGCGTGTTGTACGCGACGAAGCCGACGTTGAAGCCCGTTCCCGAGAACAGCGTGAGCTTCGGGTCGCGCCGCACCGTGTCGAGATCGGCGGGGCGCGGGAACACCGACATCTGGCATTCGCCGCCGACGAGCTTTTGCAGGCGCGTGGCCGGATCCGGCGTGATCGCGAACACCAGATGCGCGAGCTTCACGTCGTCCGGCTTCCAGTAGTCGGGGTTCGCGTCGTAGCGGATCAGCGCGTCCTTCTGGTACGCGCGCAGCTGGAACGGCCCGGTGCCGACCGGCAACTGGTTGATGTCGGCCTCGCGATGCTGCGCGGCGAGCTGCGCCGCGTATTCCGCCGACAGGATCGACGCGAACGCCATCGCCAGGTTGCGCACGAACACCACGTCCGGCGTCTTCAGCACGAAGCGCACGGTGCCGTCGTCGACCTTCTCGATGCGCTCGACGTTGCGGTCGAAGCCGAGATCGCTGAAGTACGGAAAGCTCGTCGGGTACGCCTTGCGGAACGGATCGTCGCGGTCGAGCATCCGGCGGAACGTGAACACGACGTCGTCGGCCTGGAGCGTGCGCGTCGGCTTGAACCACGCCGTGGTCTGGAACTTCACGCCGCGCCGCAGGTGGAACGTGTAGACGCGCTGGTCGGGCGACACGTCCCAGTGCGTCGCGAGCCCGGGCTCGAGATCGAGCGTGCCGCGCTTGAACTGGACGAGCCCGTTGTAGATCGTGAACGTGCTCGCATCGAAATCGGTGCTCGTCGTGTGCTGGCCCGGATCGAAACCGGCCGGGCTGCCTTCGGTGCAGAACACCAGCGTCTTGCCGGAGGACGGCGCCGCGAGTGCGGGCGCCGCTGCGCCGGCGAGCAGCAGCGACGCGGCGATACAGCGCAGCGCCGTCGCGGCACGCGGCGCCTGGCGCGCACGGCGCGCGGCTGACGAAACGAAAGAGATTTTCATGATGGCGGAACGGATGGCTGTCATGCGAATGACGACGGTCGATCTTCGCGCGCCGCCCGCCGATCGCTTACCAATTAATTCCGCGTTGCTTATCGCTGGGCCTGCATCCCGCCGCCGCTGCACGGAGATGGCCGCGCGAGCGTCGCCGGGGGCCGGCGGCCCGCCGCCTTCCGGCCCCCTGCACGTTTTCCGGAATCGGCGCATCGTATCGGCTGGCCCACGCCGGCGCGCCTGCCGCAGCGCCGCCGATTCCCGGAGGACACACGATGCCCGTCAGCCCCGATACGCCCGCTCGCCCGGTCAAGACGCCGGGCCCCGATCACCCGATCGCGGTCGAACCGCACCCGTTTCGCGTCGTGGTCAAGGTGGCCGGCAGGGTCGTCGCCGATACGCGCCGCGCGCTGGCGCTGCGCGAGTCCACCTACCCCGCCGTGCTCTACATCCCGCGCGAAGACGCCGACATGACGCTGCTGCAACGCACCGACCATGCGACGTACTGCCCGTACAAAGGCGACTGCGCGTACTACTCGATTCCGGCCGGCGGCGCGCGCGCGGTCAATGCCGTGTGGACCTACGAGCATCCGTACCCGGCCGTCGACGCGATTCGCGGGCACCTCGCGTTCTACCCGGATCGCGTCGACTCGATCGAGGAAAGCCCGGCCGGCACCGATTGAACGCCACGGCAATCGCACGCCGAACGTCGTGCCGCCTTGCGCGCGAAGCCGCCATGCCGCCAACGTCGCCCGGCTCGCCGGCGCCGGCTGTTCCGGCGTCGTGCCGATCTCCGGACATGGCTTACGACCTGATCGACGCGACGATGAAACCGTAGCGGGATCGGCGTCCGCGGCACATTGCCGATTCATCGTCCAGGCATCGCGCGCGCCGCTGATTTGCATATGCGCATTCGTTGGTTGGCGCGCGGCGCGCACGGCCGTATCGTCGTGCCTCAGCCGCGTGTCGGCCGGTTGCGCGGAGGGTCCGCGCGCGGCCATCGCTGCGCATCCGCCGCTCCGCGCGGCAGGCCCGCCCTCCATCCGCAGGACGTTTCCATGCAGACATCGCCTCCCGACCTCGACACCGCCCCGGCCGACCCGCGCCGCCGCCGGCTGCTGCACGGCGCGGCCGCCGGGCTCGCGGGCCTCGCACTCGCGCCGTTCGCCGGCCCGCCCGCCTACGCGCAAGGCAACGGCACGCGGCTGCGCATCGGTTTCCAGAAATACGGCAACTTCGTCGTGCTCAAGGCGCGCGGCACGCTGGAGAAGCGGCTCGCGAGCCAGGGCGTGTCGGTGCAATGGCTCGAGTTTCCCGCCGGGCCGCAATTGCTCGAGGGACTGAACGCCGGCGCGATCGACGTCGGCACGGTCGGCGAGACGCCACCGATCTTCGCGCAGGCCGGCGGCGTCGACTTCGTCTACATCGGCAACGAGCCGCCCGCGCCGCACGGCGAGGCGATCGTCGTGCTGCCCGATTCGCCGATCCGCACCGTCGCGCAGCTGCGCGGCAAGAAGGTCGCGTTCAACCGCGGCTCGAACGTCCACTACCTGCTCGTGAAGGCGCTCGAACATGCGGGTCTCGCGTACACCGACATCCAGCCGATCTACCTGACACCCGCGGATGCGCGCGCGGCCTTCGTGCAGCGCAGCGTCGACGCATGGGTGATCTGGGATCCGTACCTGGCCGCCGCGGAACGGCAGCTGAACGCGCGCGTGATCGCGAACGGCGAAGGGCTCGTGCGCAACACGCAGTACTACCTCGCGGCGCGCAAGTACGCGGCCGCGCAGCCGCAGGTGCTGCGCACGCTGCTCGACGAAGTGGACGCGGTCGACCGCTGGGCGCGCGACCACGTTCAGGAGGTCGCGGCGCAGTTGTCGCCGCTCGTCGGGCTCGATGGGCCGACCCTGGAAATCGCACTGAAGCGCGCGGGGTACGGCGTCCAGCCGATCACGGACGCGACGCTCGCCTACCAGCAGAACATCGCCGACACGTTCAGCACGCTGAAGCTGATCCCCGGCAAGGTGACGGTCGCGAGCGCGCGATAGGCGGCCAGCGATGGGCGATGCGTACCCACCGCGCGGATCGCGCTTCGTGTACGCTACCGCCCATCATGACGATCCCTCCCCTCCGCACATTCCTGTTCGCTTCGGCGCTCGCCGTTTCCGTGACTTCGCACGCGCAGCAGGTCGGCGTCGTGACGGACCGCGTCTACTACACGCCGAACCCGCATCTCGCGGCCGGCACGCCGCTGCAGATCCTGCCCGACGACGGCAAGGGCGTCGCCCGCTGTTGCGCGACCATCACCGGTCCGGCCAGGAAGCCCCCTCGGCAGGTTCTCGACAGCCTGCGCGACCGCACGATGGCCGCGTACGCGCTGACGATGCCGCCGTCGATTCCGTCCGATACTTCGGGGTTCGGCGTGGTCGGGCCGGCGCGCTTCGTGCGCGAAGGCGCGCATCCGGAAGCCGTGCTCGACGACAACCTGCGGCTCGCCTTTTCGACCTGCATGTCGACGGAAGGCGAACATTACCTCGGCAGGAAGCCCGGCAACCGCAAGCTGCTGGTGCACCTGTACCTGTACTTCGACGCCGAGTTCGAGTCGAACTGCAAGGACAGCGACCTCGCAGACAGCGGCGCGTCCGGCAAGTAACGCCGGCAAGCAGCGTCACCACGCCTGCCGGTATATCTCCAGCGCGTCCGCCTCGGTCACCTCGCGCGGATTGTTCACGAGCAGGCGGGTCTGCAGCATCGCCTCGGCCGCCATCCGCGGCAGGTCGCCCTCGGTCACGCCCACTTCACGCAGCGTGCGCGGAATCCCGGTCGCCGCGATCAGCCGATCGATCTCGTCGATCAGCGCCCGGGTTTTCGCGTCGTCGCCGCCCGTCGCGGCCGGCACGACGATCGCCGCGAGTTCCGCATAGCGTGACGCGGCCGCCGGCGCGTTGAAGCGCAGCACGTGCGGCAGCACCAGCGCGTTCGACAGGCCGTGCGGCACGTGGAAGATCCCGCCGACCGGATACGCGAGCGCGTGCACGGCCGCGACGGGCGCATTCGCGAACGCCTGCCCCGCGAACATTGCGCCGACCAGCATCGCTTCGCGCGCGTGGCGATCCTGGCCGTCGTCACAGGCCGCCAGCAGGTTGCGCGACAGCAGCGCCAGCGCCTGTTCCGCGAGCAGATCGGACACCGGGTTCTTCAGGCGCGCGGACGTATAGGCCTCGATCGCGTGAACCATCGCGTCGATGCCGGTCGCCGCGGTGGCCGCGCGCGGCAGGCCGAGCGTCAGCTCGGCGTCGAGGATCGCGACGTCGGCGAACAGATGCGGCGACACGACGCCCATCTTGCGCGCTTCGCCGACCGTGACGATCGATACCGCCGTCACTTCCGAGCCGGTGCCGGCCGTGGTCGGCATCTGCACGAGCGGCAGGCGCGCGCTCGCGACCTTGTCGACGCCGTACATTTCCGCGAGCGGCTGCTGCCCGGGCGCGAGCGCCGCGATCAGTTTCGCGACATCCATCGACGAGCCGCCGCCGAGGCCCAGCACGAGTTGCGCATCGGCGGCAACCGCGCGGGCAGTCGCGTCGAGCACCACGTGCTCGGGTGGATCGGCGATCACGTCGTCGATCACCGTCACCTGCCAGCCGTGCGCGGCAAGACTCTCGAGCGCCGGCGCGAGCACGCCGCTGCGATGCAGGAACGCATCGGTGACGACGCATAGCCGTGCCAGCGCGGGGAAGCGTTCGCGCAACACGGCGCCGAGTTTGCGCGCGGCACCGAACTCCACGATCAGCGTCGGCACGGTGCGGAATTGAAACGGGGTCATCAGGCGTCTCCGGGGTTGGCGCCGCACGCATCTCGGGCAGCGCGCCGTGGCTGCGTGCGGGTCGGCGATCGGGTGAGGTTTCTTGGGGGTGTTGGCCGATTCGTCGAACATGCGGCGTTTCACGGTGCGCGTCAAGTCCGACGGACACGGCACCGTGACGCATTCCGCACCGCGCATCGTTCGCGGCCTTGAAACGCTGCCCTCTCCCCGCGATTCTGACGAAATTGTCATCTTCGCCTCATGTTTGCATTGCACCCCGCCCTTAGCATCGACTGCGCTCAATTCCGCTCCAGTCGTCCATGCTCAAACGTAGAATCGCCGCCTTGCTGCTCGTCCCGTTCGCGGGCGCCGCGCTGGCACAGTCCCCTGCGCCGCCCGGCGAACCGGCGCGCGCCACGCTGAATCCTTCATCCGCCCCCGCCACGCCCCCCGCCGCACAAGACCCGCTGTCGCTCGACGCCGCGCTCGCGATGGCCGGCGAACGCAACCCGGCGCTGCGCGGCGCGCGCTCGGAAGCCGACGCGTCCGCCGGCGCGCTGATGCAGGCCGGCGCCCGCCCGAACCCCACGCTGTCGTTCCTGCAGGAAGGCTTCGCGTCGCAGGAGCGCACCACCACCGGGCAGCTCTCGCACACGCTCGAACTCGGCGGTAAACGGCGCGCCCGGCTCGACGTCGCGTCGTACGGGCGCGAAGCGACGCTCGCATCGCTCGACGAGCGCGCCGCCACGCTGCGCGCCGACGTCGTCCGCGCGTTCTACGGCCTGCTCGCCGCGCAGCGGCAACTGAAGGTCGCGCAGCATTCGACCGCCATCGCCGCCCGCTCGGCCGACATGGCGGACAAGCGCGCCCGCGCCGGCAAGGTGTCGCCGGTCGAGGCCACCAAGGCGCGCGTCGCCGAAAGCGGCGCGCGGATCGAACTCGCGAACGCGGCGGCGCAGGTCGCGACCGCCGCCGAACAGCTCGCGAACGTCACGGGCAACCCGGCCGTGGCCGGCCGCGCCGCAACCGGCGACCTGGACACGATTCCGGGCGTCGAGCCGCTCGCGCAGCTTCGCCAGCGGCTCGACGACGCGCCGCAGTCGCGCACCGCCCGCGCCGACATGCTGCGCGCCAACGCGCAGATCGCGCTGGAAAAAGCCCGCCGTATCCCCGATCTCACCGTCACCGCCGGAATGAAGCACGTCGTCGCGGGCGGCAGCCCCGACAACCAGGCCGTGGTCGGCGTGTCGATCCCGCTGCCGCTGTTCGACACCAACCGCGGCGCGATCCTCGAGGCGAGCCACAAGGCCGAGGCGGCGCGCGCGAGCTTCGACAGCGAACGCGCGCGCGTCGAACTCGACCTGTCCCAGGCGTTCACGCGCTATCAGCGCGCCGCCGACGAAGCGCGGCAACTGAAGTCCGACGTGCTGCCGGCCGCGCGGCAGTCGCTCGACGCGATGGCGCGCGGCTACGAGCTCGGCAAGTTCGCGCTGCTCGACGTCATCGACGCGCAGCGCACGCTGTACCAGGCCGAATCCCGCTACGTGCAGGTGCTCGCCGACACCCACCAGGCCTACGCGGACATCGGCCGCCTCGTCGGCGAGCCGCTCGGCCCCGCCGCCCCTCTCCGTTGAAGGTTCCGTCATGCAGCGCAAGAAACTGATCCTCGTCGCCGTCGCCACGCTCGGCGCGCTCTCCGTCGCGGTGGGCGCGCTCGCGCTCTCGCGCGGCCCGTCCACCGCCGCGCCGTCCGCAGCCCAGGCCGCCGACGGCGCAGGCCCGCACGGCGGGCAGATCGTCGCCGACGGCCCGCTGTCGGTCGAAATCGTGCTGTCGGAAAAGCCCGGCGACGCGCGGCTGATCGTCTATCCGTCGCTCGACGGCAAACCGGCGCCGAAAGGCGTGCACGTGACCGGCGTGCTGACCCGCTACGACGGCGCGCGCGTGCCGCTCGCGTTCAACGACGCCGGCGGGGCCTTCACGACGGCCCAGCCGGTCGCCGCGCCGCACGTGTTCGACAGCACGATCACGGTGAAGGCCGGCAGCCGCACCGCGACGTTTCCGTTCTCGCGCGCGGACGGCGCGATCGCGCTCAATGCGCAGCAGACCGCCGGTGCCGGCATCGAGACCGCGCGCGCGGGCCCGGCGTCGATCGCGACGAGCTTCCAGCTGCCGGGCGAGATCAAGTTCAACGAGGACCGCACGGCCCACGTCGTGCCGCGCGTCGCGGGCATCGTCGAACGGGTGGCCGTGTCGATCGGCCAGCGGGTCGAGCAAGGCCAGCTGCTGGCCGTGATCGCAAGCACGGATCTCGCGGACCGGCGCAGCGAGCTGCTGAGCGCGGAACGCCGGCTCCAGGCCGCCCGCACGTCCTATGCGCGCGAGCGCACGCTGTGGGAGGAGCGCATCTCCGCCGAGCAGGACTACCTGCAGGCGCAGGTGCAGCTGCGCGAGGCGGAAATCGCCGCGCAGAACGCGCGGCAGAAGCTGTCCGCGCTGAATGCGCCCGCGTCCGCGTCGGCGCTGAACCGCTTCGAGCTGCGCGCGCCGTTCGCCGGCACGATCGTCGAGAAGCACCTCGCGCCCGGCGAGGCGGTCGCCGCCGACGCGAACGTGTTCGTCGTGTCCGACCTGTCCACCGTGTGGGCCGAGCTGGCCGTCCCCGCGCAGCGCCTGAACGACGTGCGCGTCGGGCGGGACGCGATGGTCAGCGCCGCGGCCTTCGAATCGAAGGCCGGCGGCCGCATCGCGTACGTCGGCGCGCTGCTCGGCGAGCAGACCCGCACCGCCGCCGCGCGCATCGTGCTGCCGAACCCCGACGGCGCATGGCGGCCCGGGATGTTCGTCAACGTGTCGGTCGACGCGGGCAAGCAGGACGCGCCCGTCGCGATCGCGAACGATGCGTTGCAGGAGATCGACGGCGCATCGTCGGTGTTCGTCCGCTCGTCGAAGGGCTTCGTCGCGCAGCCGGTCGAAACAGGCCGGCGCGACGGCCAGGTGGTGGAAATCCTGGTCGGCCTCAAGCCGGGCCAGGAATACGTGACCACGAACAGCTTCGTGTTGAAGGCGGAGCTGGGCAAAGGCAGCGCGGACGAGCACTGAGCTCGCCCGCTGCCGCGCGCCGCCCGCGGGCGGCGCTTCTCCTTTTCGCATTCCCGAGGATTCCCGTTCCATGTTCGAGCGCTTGATTCGCTTCGCGATCGCCCATCGCTGGCTCGTGATGCTGGCGATCGCCGCCGCGGCCGCACTTGGCGTGTTCAGCTACCAGAAGCTGCCGATCGACGCCGTGCCCGACATCACCAACGTCCAGGTGCAGATCAACACGTCCGCGCCCGGCTATTCGCCGCTCGAGGCCGAGCAGCGCATCACCTACCCCGTCGAGACCGCGATGGCCGGGCTGCCGAACCTCGAGCAGACGCGCTCGATCTCGCGCTACGGCCTGTCGCAGGTCACGGTGATCTTCAAGGACGGCACCGACATCTACTTCGCGCGCCAGCTCGTCAACGAGCGGATCCAGGAGGCGAAGGACAAGCTGCCGCAGGGCGTGTCGCCGGCGATGGGGCCGACGTCGACCGGGCTCGGCGAAATCTACCTGTGGACCGTCGAGGCCGACTCGGCCGCGCGCAAGCCGGACGGCACGCGCTACACGCCGGCCGACCTGCGCGAGCTGCAGGACTGGGTGATCAAGCCGCAGCTGCGCAACGTGCCGGGCGTGACCGAGGTCAACTCGATCGGCGGCTACGTGAAGGAGTTCCGGGTTGCGCCGAACCCCGCGAAGCTGATGTCGTACGGGCTGACGCTCGCCGACGTCGTGCGCGCGCTCGAGCGCAACAACGACAACGTCGGCGCCGGCTACATCGAGAAGCGCGGCGAGCAATACCTGGTGCGCGTGCCGGGCCAGGCGCGCACGGTCGACGACATCGCGAACGTCGTGCTCACCAACGTCGGCGGCGTGCCGGTCCGGATGAAGGATCTCGGCGAGGTCGACGTCGGCCGCGAGCTGCGCACCGGCGCCGCCACCGCGAACGGCGAGGAAGTCGTGCTCGGCACGGTGTTCATGCTGATGGGCGAGAACAGCCGCACCGTCGCGAAGGCCGTTGCCGCGCGGATGGACGACGTGAACCGCACGCTGCCGGCCGGCGTGCGCGCGGTGCCCGTGTACGACCGCACCGTGCTCGTCGAGAAGGCCGTCGCGACGGTCAAGAAGAACCTGCTCGAAGGCGCGATCCTCGTGATCGCGATCCTGTTCCTGTTCCTCGGCAACATCCGCGCGGCGCTGATCACCGCGCTCGTGATCCCCCTGTCGATGCTGATCACGTTCACCGGCATGGTCAACGCGAAGGTCAGCGCGAACCTGATGAGCCTCGGCGCGCTCGATTTCGGGATCATCGTGGACGGCGCCGTCGTGATCGTCGAGAACTGCATCCGGCGCCTCGCGCACGCGCAGGCCGCAGCCGGCCGCCCGCTCACGCGCGACGAACGCTTCGCCGAGGTATTCGCCGCGTCGCAGGAAGCACGCCGCGCGCTGATCTTCGGCCAGCTGATCATCATGGTGGTGTACCTGCCGATCTTCGCGCTGACGGGCGTCGAAGGAAAGATGTTCCACCCGATGGCGATCACGGTCGTGATGGCGCTCGCCGCCGCGATGGTGCTGACCGTCACCTTCATCCCGGCCGCCGTCGCGCTGTTCATCGGCCGCCGCGTGCAGGAAAAGGAAAACCGCCTGATGGGCTGGGCGAAACGGCTGTACGCGCCCGTGCTCGACCGCTTCATGACGCGCCCCGCGCGCGTGCTCGCCGGCGCGGTCGCGATCGTCGCGGCGACGCTGCTGCTCGGCACGCGGCTCGGCAGCGAGTTCATCCCGAGCCTGAACGAAGGCGACCTCGCGGTGGCCGCGCTGCGGATTCCCGGCACGAGCCTGTCGCAATCCGTCGCGATGCAGCAGGCGATCGAAAAAACGCTGAAGCAGCGCTTCCCCGAGATCGACCGCGTGTTCGCGCGCACCGGCACCGCCGAGATCGCCGCCGACCCGATGCCGCCCAACCTGTCGGACGGCTACATCATGCTGAAGCCGGCCGACCAGTGGCCGGACCCGAAGAAATCGCGCGACACGCTGAAGGAGGAAATCGAAGCCGCGCTCGCCGACCTGCCCGGCAACGCGTACGAGTTCTCGCAGCCGATCCAGCTGCGCTTCAACGAGCTGATCTCGGGCGTGCGCAGCGACGTCGCGGTGAAGCTCTTCGGCGACGACATGGCGCAGCTGAACGATACCGGCACGCGGATCGCGGCCGCGCTGCAGAAGGTGCCGGGCGCATCCGAGGTGAAGGTCGAGCAGACCAGCGGCCTGCCCGTGCTGACCATCCAGCTCGACCGCGAGAAGCTCGCGCGCTACGGCGTCAGCGTCGGCGACGTGCAGGACGCGGTCGCGGCGGCGGTCGGCGGGCAAAAAGCCGGCACGCTGTTCCAGGGCGATCGGCGCTTCGACATCGTCGTGCGGCTGCCCGACGAACTGCGCTCGGACGTCGAGGCGATCAAGCGCCTGCCGATCGCGCTGCCGTTCCAGGCCGCCGGCGGGGCGAGCGGCGCAATCGGCGCGAGCGGCCCGCTGGTGCAGGCGCCCTACGTGCCGCTCGCCGAGCTTGCGACGGTCGACGTCGCGCCGGGCCCGAACCAGATCAGCCGCGAGGACGGCAAGCGCCGCGTGGTGGTCAGCGCGAACGTGCGCGGCCGCGACATCGGCTCGTTCGTCGCCGACGCGAAGGCGCAGATCGGCCAGGACGTGCAGGTGCCGGCCGGCTACTGGCTGTCCTGGGGCGGGCAGTTCGAGCAGCTGCAAAGCGCGAGCGAGCGGCTCAAGATCGTCGTGCCGGTCGCGCTGCTGATGGTGTTCGTGCTGCTGTTCGTGATGTTCAACAACGTCAAGGACGGCCTGCTGGTGTTCACCGGCATCCCGTTCGCGCTGAGCGGCGGCGTCGTGTCGCTGTGGCTGCGCGGCATCCCGCTGTCGATCACCGCCGCGGTCGGCTTCATCGCGCTGTCGGGCGTCGCGGTGCTGAACGGCCTCGTGATGATCTCGTTCATCCGCAACCTGCGCGACGAAGGCGTCGAGCTCGGCGCGGCCGTCCGCGAAGGCGCGCTGACGCGCCTGCGGCCGGTGCTGATGACCGCGCTCGTCGCGTCGCTGGGCTTCCTGCCGATGGCCTTCGCAACCGGTACCGGCGCCGAAGTGCAGCGGCCGCTTGCAACCGTCGTGATTGGTGGCATCCTGTCGTCCACGGCGCTGACGCTGCTCGTCCTGCCCGTCCTGTACCGCGTCGCGTACTCGGTATCGATCCGGACGGCGCTCGGCGGCTGGCTGGCGCAATTGAGACGCGGCGCCGCCGCACCCTCCGGGCAACCCAAGGCAACTCCCGATGCGAATCCTGATCGTTGAAGACGAACCCAAGACCGGCACCTATCTGCGCAAGGGCCTGACCGAAGCCGGCTTCGTCGCCGACTGGGTCGAAGACGGCATTACCGGCCTGCACCAGGCCACCACCGAGGACTACGACCTCGTGATCCTCGACGTGATGCTGCCCGGCAAGGACGGCTGGACCGTGCTCGAACACCTGCGCCGCACGCGCGAGACGCCCGTGCTGTTCCTCACCGCGCGCGACGACGTCGGCGATCGCGTGAAGGGGCTCGAGCTGGGCGCGGACGACTATCTCGCGAAGCCGTTCGATTTCGTCGAGCTGGTCGCGCGCGTGCGCTCGATCCTGCGGCGCGGGCAGCCGCGCGAATCGACGGTGCTGAAGGTCGCCGACCTCGAGCTCGATCTCACGCGGCGCAAGGCGACCCGCCAGGGCGACACGATCCTGCTGACCGCGAAGGAGTTCTCGCTGCTGTGGCTGCTGATGCGACGCGAAGGCGAGATCCTGCCGCGCGCGACGATCGCGTCGCAGGTGTGGGACATGAATTTCAACAGCGACACCAACGTGGTGGACGCGGCGATCCGGCGGCTGCGCGTGAAGGTGGACGATCCGTACGAACCCAAGCTGATCCATACGGTGCGCGGCATGGGCTACGTGCTCGAACTGCGCGGCGCCGGCGGCCGATGATCGCCCGCGCCCTGCCCCGCACGCTGCGCGCGCGCCTGACGCTGCTGATCGTGCTGTCGACGTCGGCGGTGCTCGCGCTGAGCGGGTTCGCGCTGTACCGTGCGCTGTACAACCGGATCGAAAGTTCGTCCGCGCAGGAAATGGCCGTCACGATGGCCGCGCTGCAGGCGCACCTGACGGACCTCCGCTCCGCCGACGAGGTGCCGCGCCACGCCGGCATCTGGATCGACCAGTTGCACGGCCACCAGAACATGGATCTCGCGATGTACGACGCGGCCGGCACGCTGCTGCTGGCCACGTCCGGCTACGTGCCCGGCACGCGCGCGCAAGGCGAGCCGGCCTCGCAGACGCCCGTTGCGATCGTGCTGCCGGATTCGACGCTGCACTACCTGGTCGCGATCGCGCCGCTCAACGGGCCCGGCGGCCCGTACGTGCGCGTCGTGATCCAGCGCGACGCGAAAAGCGATCGCGCGTTGCTGCAGGCGTACGCGTCGACGATCATCGTGATCCAGGTGTTCGGCGTGCTGCTCGCCGCCGCGCTCGCATACGGCATCGCGATGCTGGGGCTGAGCCCGCTGCGGCGGCTCGTGCGGCGCGCGGAGGAGATGTCGACGAGCCGCCTCGCGCAACCGCTGCAAGGCCTCGATACGGCCGGCGAACTGAAGGAGCTGGAGCATGCGTTCAACGGCATGCTCGCGCGGCTCGACGAGTCGTTTACGCGGCTGAGCCAGTTCTCGTCGAATCTCGCGCACGACATGCGCACCCCGCTCACGAACCTGATTGCCGAGGCGCAGGTGGCGCTGTCCCGGCCGCGCAGCGCCGACGAATATCGCGAAGTGATCGAGTCCGCGATCGACGAATACCGGCGGCTGTCGCGCATGATCGAGGACATGCTGTTCCTCGCGCGCGCGGACAACGCGGAAAGCCATCTGGCGATCCGCACGCTCGACGCGTTCGACGAAGCCGAACGCGTCGCCGGCTACTACGAGCCGATGGCGGACGATGCGGGGGTCACGATCCGGGTCGACGGCACGGGCACCGTACGCGCCGACGTGCTGCTGTTCCAGCGCGCGCTCAGCAACCTGCTCAGCAATGCGATCGCGCATGCGCCGCGCGACACCACGATCCGCATCGATTGCACGCAGACGGACGATGCGACCACGATCACCGTATCGGACGCGGGGCCCGGCATCGCCGAATCGCACCGCGAACGGATCTTCGAGCGCTTCTACCGGGTCGATCCGGCGCGGCACAACTCGGCGTCGGGCACCGGCCTCGGCCTCGCGATCGTCAGGTCGATCATGCAGAGCCACGGCGGCGACTGCGGCGTCGACAGCGAGCCGCACGTGCGCACCGCGTTCTGGCTGCGGTTTCCGGCAGGCGCCCGCTGAGCGGGCGGGCCGCCGCGCGGCAACGACGTCGCGGCGGAGCGCTCGAGCGCATCCGCCGCGCGTGGCACCGGGCTCAGCGTGTCGCGAGACGGTTGTCGTGCGTGTCCATGCCCGGCGCTTTCTCGTTCCCGTGGACGGATACCCCGTGCAGCACCTTGTTGCGGTCGACCTGCTGCGGGCCGGGCGGATAGTCGTGCTTGTTGGCCGGGATCGTGCCGTCGTGCTGCGCCTGCACGAGTTCCTGGCGCACGTCGGCGCGCGACTTGCCCTGCGCGAATGCGCTCGGTGCGAGGCCACCCGCGGCGAGGATCGCGACGGCGAGACAGGTCGACAGTTTTGCAACGTTCATCGTGAGAGCTCCTTGTGTAGTGACTGCCGGTCGGCAGGAGCTTCCAGTCTCGGTCAACGGCGGTGCGCTGCCGTGAGCACGGGATGACAAATCCGTCATCGACGGCACGCGGCCGCCATGCGCGCACATGACGGAATTGTCATGCGTCGATCACGGTGGCAATGCGGCCGCTGCCTATGATCGCTGCCTGAGTGGCCCGCTTCGGGCCCTCGACCACGCGACGCGCACGGGCGGCGAGTAGCCCGGCAGCGCCTTGTCCCGGACACCTTGGGTGTCCGGGGCTCTTTTCCCTTCCATGCCGAACGGACCACCCGGACCTTGAAAGCACGCCTCGTCACCTTCGCCCTTCCGTTCCTGCTCGCCGGCTGCGCGCTGGGCAATGCAGACCCGGCCGCATCGCCGGACCCGCCGCGCGTCACGCGCCCGTCGAGCAGCGAGCTGGTCGACTATGCGGGGCATCCGTGCGGCAACCCGAACCTGTACGTCAAGACGCATCCTTGCGTTTTTCCGAAGC
Organism: Burkholderia sp. SRS-46; assembly: GCF_004343775.1. Lineage (GTDB taxonomy): Bacteria > Pseudomonadota > Gammaproteobacteria > Burkholderiales > Burkholderiaceae > Burkholderia. Next base: position 536,218 of record NZ_PTXL01000002.1, read on the forward strand.
GATAGGGGGAACACGGCACGCGGTCCGCCTACAATCGACGTGGTGCGAATTGCCCACGCGACCTCGAGGAGCCGCCCATGCCCAGGATCGACATCGCCCACGTCCCCGCGCGCAAAGGCACGGGTTATCCGTCGCCGTTCGCTGCGCCCTGCGCCGAGCGCATCCGCCAGCGGCTCGGCGATGCCGGCGGGCTCGCCGACTTCGGCGTCAACCTGATGCGCCTGCCGCCCGGCAACTGGTCGAGCCAGCGCCACTGGCATTCGGCCGAAGATGAATTCGTCTTTGTCGTCGAAGGCGAACTGACGCTGATCGAAGACGGCGGCGAAACGGTGCTGCGCGCCGGCGACTGCGCGGCCTTCCCGAAAAACAGCGGCAACGGCCATCATCTGGTCAACCGGTCGGCGGCGACGGCCGTCTATCTCGAAGTCGGCTCGCGCTCGCCCGCCGACGTCATCACCTGCTCCGACATCGACATGATGAGCCCCAGCGCCGACGGCCGCTTCCTGCACAAGGACGGCACGCCGTATCCGGCGTCCGGCGCGTGACGGAGCGCACCCGGAGCAGGTGCGCCGCACCGGGTGCCGATGTGCGTGTCGTCCCCCGTCGGGCCCCGATTTCGACGCTCCGGCGGGGTGTCGGCGGCGTCTTCCCGTAAAATTCCGCACTTTCCATCTCCAGCGGCCCTTTCGCCATGCAACCCGCCTCCGCCACCCAACCCGCCGCCCACGGCGCCGACGACGCTGAAACCGCCCGCGACCTCGTCTACGGCCCCGACGACCGGCCCGCGCCGATGGTCGCCTTCGTCGCGGCCCTGCAGCACCTGCTGGCGATCCTGGTGCCGATCGTCACGCCCGGCCTGCTGATCTGCCAGGCGCTGGGCGTGCCCAGCCGCGATACCACGCTGATCGTGTCGATGTCGCTGGTGATCTCCGGCATTGCCACGTTCGTCCAGTGCCGCCGCTTCGGCCCGCTGGGCGCAGGCCTGCTGATCGTCCAGGGCACCAGCTTCAACTTCGTCGGCCCGCTGATCGCCGGCGGCAGCCTGATGGTCAAGCAGGGCACCCCGGTCGAGACCGTGATGGCCGCGATCTTCGGCGTCGTGATCGCCGGCTCGTTCGTCGAGATGGGCGTGTCCCGCGTCCTGCCGTTCGTCAAGCGGCTCATCACCCCGCTCGTCACCGGCATCGTGGTGCTGCTGATCGGCCTCACCCTCATCAAGGTCGGCCTCGTCAGCATGGGCGGCGGATACGGTGCGATGGCCAAGGGCAACTTCGCGAGCGTCGAGAACCTCACGCTGTCCGGCCTGGTGCTCGGCACGATCATCCTGCTGAACCGCGTGCCGATCGTGTGGGTGCGCAGCACCGCGCTCGTCATCGCGCTGGCGATCGGCTACCTCGCGGCCGCTTTCCTGGGCCGCCTGGATTTCACCGGCGCGCGCGAAGCCGCGCTGTTCCAGATCCCGACGCCGCTGCACTTCGGCATCGGCTTCTCGTGGTCGCTGTTCGTGCCGATGCTGATCATCTACCTGGTCACGTCACTGGAGGCGATCGGCGACGTCACCGCGACCAGCAAGATCTCGAAGCAGCCGGTCGAGGGGCCGCTGTGGATGCAGCGCATCAAGGGCGGCGTGCTGGTCAACGGCGCCAACTCGCTGCTGGCCGGCGTGTTCAACACTTTCCCGAGCTCCGTGTTCGCGCAGAACAACGGCGTGATCCAGCTCACCGGCATCGCGAGCCGCCACGTCGGCCTCTGGATCGCGGGCATGCTCGTCGTGCTGGGCCTGTTCCCGCCGGTCGCCGGCGTGCTGCAGGCCGTGCCCGAGCCCGTGCTGGGCGGCGCCGCGATGGTGATGTTCGGCGCGGTGGCCGCGTCCGGTATCAACATCCTCGCCGGCATCCGGCTGGATCGCCGCGCGCTGCTGATCATCGCCGTTTCGCTGGCGCTGGGCCTCGGCGTGTCGCAGGTGCCGGACATCCTCACCCACCTGCCGCACGCACTCAAGAACGTGCTGGAATCGGGCGTCGCGACGGGCGGCATCTGCGCGCTGGTGATGAACTGGTTCCTGCCGGAAAAGCATTGAGGCAGTCGCGGCGCGGCATCGGCGCGGAGAATCAGGTCAGATCGTGATCCGCAGGATCGGAAAGAACCTTCCGGGGATGACGGCCGATTCCTTCTCGCCGATCTTTTCTGCGCCGAGCGCCAGATAGAACGGCATCGCATGGGGATCGGCCTCAATCACGAAATGCCGGATGCCCCGTTCGGCAGCTTCTTTCCGGAGCGCCGTCCAGAGCGCGCGGGCGACGCCCCGTCCCATATGATCGGGATCCACGAATAGCCAGCCCGGCGTCGGTCGATCCGACTCCACGGCCGCCCTGACCCAGAACCCGATGATGGCCCCGTCGGCTTCTGCAACGCAGCCCATCGCGCTTTCGAGCCTCTCGGGCGTGATCGTCAGGTCGGCTCGCCACAGGTCCAGCCAATCCTTCGGGTAGCCCCAGTGGGATTTCGAGAGAAATGCCAGCTTCGAAAGCTGATCCGCGTCAGAAGGATCGGCAGCGCGGATGATGAAGGGGTTATGCATGGCGTCTTCTTTCTCCGTCGCGGCCTTCGCAAGATGACGGTGCCGCCCCGAACCCATTTCCGGACCGCCCGCATGTCCGAACGCACCGGGACAACACGAGGCGACCGGGAGACCACTGCCTCCCGGTCGCCCCGTTTCAGTCCGGATGAACCGCCGCGACGCGCAAATCGCAACGTCGCGGTCAGCCGCCCACGGCCATCGCAAACACGTGCTGACGCCCGCTGCTGACCTGATACGGGAACGTGACGCTCTTCACGGCCCGGGCCGGATCGATCGCCTGCGTCCACTGGAACACCTTGGCCGAGACGTTGTCCGCGCTGCCATCCATCTGCACGCGCGTCGGCGTCGACAGCGCAACCGTGTTGTAGGCGCCCGGCTGCCTGCTGCCGCCGTTCAGCGTCCAGTCGTCGAAGGTCAGATCGACTGCCGCCTGCGTACCGTCGACATAGGTGACGATCAGCTTGCCGGTGGACGGGCCATTCGTCGCGCTGCCGAGCAGCGACAGCGACCTGCCGCGCAGCGGTGTCGAAAACGTGATCGTCTGCCCCTGGACGACCATGTTGTCCAGCCCCATCCTGCCGTCCGGCCAGGCGAACGTCAGACCGTTGAACGCGAGTTGCGCGCCCGGCGCCGCGCCGGCTGCGGCGAGCGCCTCCCGCGAATATCGCCATCCCGATCCGTCGAACGTATAGCCTTCGGCGGCGAGGTCCGGCCTCGAACCGTTCGCGCCGACGCCGGTGTTGTTGAGCGCATCGGCGATGCCGGCGAATCCGTCGAGGCCATAGGACGGCAATTTCCCGGCGGCGGACGCGCCCCATTTCGACGGTTCGCCGCCCATCGCGAGATCGAGTCTCGCCACCGTGCGAAGATCGTCCTGCAGCCATACCCACGGCGCGTCGAGCGCGGCGCCGTTGAGCGAAGCGCTCTGGATATAGCGCGAGTCGGGGCCGTTTCCGGTCGCGCTGATGACCAGTTGCTTCGTGCCGTCCGCCCATCGAACGACGGCCTTTGGAAACACCGGCGCGTGCAATGCGAGCCCGCCGACGGACGGAATGGCCGGGTACGCGCCGAGCGCGGCCCACACGTACCACGACGAGACCGCGCCGAGATCGTCGTTGCCGGGCAGCCCGCCGGGGCCATCGCTGAATACGGCGGCGATGTTCTCGCCCGGATTGCCGTTGACGATGTCGCGCACCACCTTCTGCGTGCGCCACGGCGCGCCGGCCCAGTTGTAGTGCCACGGCGACGCGAAGCTTGGCTCGTTGCCGATGTAGAAATTCGGCGGCGACATGCCGGCGTTCAGGTTGGAAAAATACGCGTCCAGCCGCTTCACGACGGCGTCGTTGCCACCCATCAGCGCGTACAGTTCGCGCGTGTCGTGCAGCGTCATCCACGTATATTGCTCGGCGTTGCCCTCGACCATGTCCTGGTTCGCAATCGGCGCAAGCTTCCAGCTGCCGTCGTCGAAGCGCGGCAGGATCTGCTTCTGCTGCGCATTGAACATGTTCTTCCACTGCGCGGCGCGCGCGAGGAACTGACGATAGGCCGGTTCGTTGCCGAGCGATTTCGCGAACGACGCGATCGCAAAGTCGACGGCGCTGAATTCGGGCGTCAGCGAGCCGGCCCACCACCCTCGGCTGAGCGACACGAAACCGCGCGTCAGGTGATCGCTCATCCGGTCGTCGCCGTCGCGCGGAATCGTGTTGCCGCAGCGAACCACGCGCTTGTTGCCGGCCAGCCGCATGTACTTCAGTGCGCCCGCGGTATCGAAGGCCGTGGCGCCGAACGCATAGCCGCCGACGATGACGGGCACGCCGGAGTCGCCCGGCATGATGCCCTGGTCGACGTTGATCGGCGACCAGCGCGGAATCGCGCCGCACTGGTCGGCGTCGGTCACGAGCGACTGCAGCATGTCGCTGGTCTCGTGCGGGAACAGCATGCCGAGCAGCGGCATCAGGCTTCGATAGGTGTCCCAGTTCGAATAGTTCACGTATTGCGTGCGGCCGCTCTCGACCCGGTGAACCTTCCTGTCGAAGCCGATGTAGTCGCCGGTGACGTCGCTGTTGACGTTCGGCGACAGCATCGAGTGATACAGCGCCGTATAGAACTTGCGCTTGTCGACGAGCGATCCGCCGTCCACCTGGATCGTATTCAGCCGATCGTTCCATGTGTCGTCGGCGGCCTTGCGCACGGCGTCGAAATCCCAGTGGGTCGCGGGGTTCTCCGCATCCAGGTTCCGCTTCGCGTTGTCGATGCTGACATACGACAACGCCACCTTCATCTGGATCGGCGCGTTTGTCGCGGCAAAGCGCACTTTCGCGTTGCCGTTGCCGAGGTCGGTCGCCGTCTTGTCGATGTTGCGGTCGAACCGAATGTAGAAATAGACCGTGTAGTTCGGCGCGCCGCAGAAGCCGCCTCCCACCGTCGAGCCCTGCAGCGCATCGTTGGCCGCATAGCCGATGCTGCCCGCCGTCGACGCCTTGGTGTTCGTGCGCGTGGCGTCGATCACGAGCGCAGGCGCCCGCGCGCTGTCGGGAAAGGTGAAGCGCGCGAAGCCGGTGCGTGTCGTCGCGGTCAGTTCCACCTTGATGCCGTCGTTCAGCGCGACGCGGTAGTAGCCCGGCGTCGCGGTTTCGTTCTCGTGCCTGAAGTTCGGCACCGGCTTGACGAGGTTCGATGCGACGGTGGCCGGATCGAGCGCCGGCATCACCGGGAGTTCGCCGGAATTGCCGTCGCAGCCCGCGCCGCTCATCTGCGTGAGCGGGAAGCCGATGATCGTGTTCTCCGTATAGACATAGCCGACCGGCGTGTCCTTCCCGCCGCCGGGCTTGATGCTGGGCGTCATCGGCGTCCACTGCACCATGCCGAACGGCGTGGTGGCGCCGGGGAACGTGCCGCCACGCTCGCCGGCCGGCACCGGGTCGGTCGCGCGGACACTGGCGTTGGCCGTGCCGACGAACGGATTGACGTACTGGGTCAGCGACGCCCGCGTGTACGATTCCTCGGGGACGGCGGTCGTGTCGGCCGACTGGCCGATCGGGCTGCCCGTCGCGGGCCGCGCGGCATCCACGGCCGACGACGAGACCCTGGACGACGACATGCCGTCATCCCCATTGCAGCCGACGAGCAGCACACTCGCCAGGAGTGCAGTCAATACGGCGTTGTATCGTCTTTTCATGCCCCCTCCTTTGGTTTTGCAGTGGCGGAACCCGACCGCGTCGCACGGCAATCTCGACTTGCGACAGGATCAAGGCGCCGGTTTCGCGACGGCCTTCGTGTAGTCCGCGCCCGGGCCGGACGGCGGCGCCAGCGCTGCACCCGTTGCCCAGTCGGTCGGCGCGGACGACAACGTGTAGGTCAGCGTGCCGCCGTTGGCAATGGCCGCGAGCGGCAGCCACGATCCCTGGTAGGCCTTGCCGTTGAGCTGCACGGACTTGATGTACGGCTTGCCGTTCAGCAGCGCCTCGTCGTCGGACTCGATGCGCAGCTTCTTCGTGCCGTCGGCGAGCCAGATCGTCATGCCCTTGAACTGCGGCGTCGACATCGCCAGGCCGGGCGCCGACGGCACGACCGGATAGAGGCCGAGGCTCGCCCACAGGTAGAAGCCGGACGTCGCGCCGAAGTCGTCGTTGCCGGGCAGGCCGCCGGGTGCGTTGAAGAAGGTCTTCGTCATCACGATCGGGATCACGCGCTGCGCGAGCTGCGGCCTGCCGGTCCAGTTGTACGCCCACGGCGTCTGCAACGACGGCTCGTTGCCGATGTACAGCGTGCTGCCCGATTCGCCGCTGTTGAGCGTCGACGCGCTCGGCAACGGGCCGTTGAACGGATCGGCCTGGCCGAGGCCGAACAACGTGTTCAGTCGCGCGATGGCTGCGGCGTTGCCGCCCAGTTGGCTGATCAGCTCCGTGTAGTCATGGCCGATCGTCCAGATGTAGTTCGGCTCGGTCGATTCATGGAAGCCGCGATTGTTGTCGAGACTGAAGTCCCATCGTCCGCTCGAGTTCTTCGTGACGAGCCCCTTCGTTTCACCGTAGTAGTCGTTTCCGGGCGGAATGTTCGCGTTGAAGATATTGATCCAGTTGCGGCCGCGCTTGCGCAGCGCAGCGACGGTGCTTGCGTCGTCGCTGCGGCCGAGCGCGGCGAGGAAGTTGCCGATCGACGTGTCCGTCGCGGTCAGTTCCAGCGTCATCGAGCCCGCGTGATGGTTCCCGGCAACATCGGTCGACACGTAGCCGTTCTTCAGATAGAAGTCGCCGACCGTGTTCACGCCTGCGCCGTCGTCGACGCTGCCCATGTTGTTGCATGCACCCTCGACGAACGGGCTGCCCGGTCCGCCCGTGCCGAACGCGGATTGCAGCATGTACTTGCGCGCGGTGTCGATGTCGAAGCCGCGTGCGCCGAACGCATAGGCACCCGCGATCACGTTCGGGGCGTGGTCGCCTTCCATCGGCTTGGTGTCGTCGCTGCCGTCCACCCAGTGCGGAAACGCGCCGCACTGCCTCGCATCGGCCACGAGCGACTGCATCATGTCGCCCGTCTCGCCCGGGAACATCAGCGCCTGCAATTGCGTCAGCGAGCGGTACGTATCCCACAGCGAGAATCCCGAATAATGCGTACGGTACGCATTCGGATGGCCGGGCACCGGATACTGCGACACGTTGGCCGTGTCGCGCCGGGGCGCCGTGTTCGGGGGATCGGCGAGATTGGCCTGGCGCATGCCGCGATAGTCGCCGTTGACATCGCTGTAGACCGTCGGGCCCGCCATCGCGTGATAAAGCGCGGTATAGAACTGCGTGACGTAATCCTTCGCAGTCCTGGCTTGCGCATCCCCAAGGCGGCCCATCGCACCCGGTTGGGCGAGATCGAGCTGGATCGTGTTGAGCCGGCTGTTCCAGGCCGCATCCAGCCTGCCCCTGACCTTGTCGAACGACCAGCCGGGGTTTTCCGTCGTCAGATTCAGCTTGGCATTCGCCACGCTGACCGACGAAATGCCGGCCTTCAGCTGCACGGTCGTCTTGCCGCCATCGGCCTTGGGCACGAACACGAGCGTTGCGACGCCGTTGGCGACCTTGGTTGCCTTCGGATCGAGCGGGGTATCGAACGTGATGTAGAAGTTCACCGGCTTGTACCAGGTGCCGCCACAGAACGCGCCGACCACCGTCGTGCCGGACACGACGCCCGTCCGGGCATCGACGGCGATGTTGACCGAGTCCGGTATCAGCGTCGTCGGAACGCCCGACTTCATGCCGTTGCTGCGCAGTGCATTGATCACGAGAGTCGGCGCCGAACCGGACGGATAGGTGAGGCGCGCCATCCCGGTGCGCGTCGTTGCCGTGAATTCGCTGAGAATGCCGTTGCTGGTCGTCACGCCGTAATAACCGGGCGACGCCGCCTCGTCGTCGTGCGAGAACGACAGCGCACCGCCGCCCGGAATCATCGCGACGGCGCCCTGCCCGCGGCAGCCGGGGCCCGCCAGATGCGTCAGGCTGAAGAAGTCGATGGTCGTATCGGCGTAGTAGTAGCCGCCGGAACCGTTCCCCCATGGCGCCCTGCTGCCGGGCGTATCGGGACCGAAGCTGACCATGCCGAACGGCGCCTGCGCCGCCGGGTTCAGATTGCCGGGGAACAGGCCGCCGGCCTTGGGCGCGCCCGTGCCGATGAATACGTTGACGAACTTCGTCAAACCGGCGATATCGGTTCGCTTCGCGACGGCCGGCTCGCCGTTTCCTGGAGGACTGGCCACGGCTTCCGAAACGGCAGGCGTGGCGGGTGCGGACTCGACCGAATCGCCGCCGCATCCCGATGTCATCAGCGCGGCCGTCATGGCGGTGGCCGCCGCCCAATGCGCCCTTCTATTCATTCAGCTCTCCGTATCATGGATTTCGCGAACATGGCACGTCATTGTCCACGTCAGTTTGCCTTGAAGAAACGCATGTCTGCCATCAGGAAGTTTCCCTCATTTTTATTGATTTTATCTAAACAGGCCGCATTAAAAGCAACTTCTTGTTCCGTTCACGACAGTGGCACATTCGTCGCGACTGAACGATTTTTGTCAACGTATACCTGACCTGCGAGAGAGAACCGGCAGGATTCTGTTGCGATAATGATGCGCGATTATCGAATAAGGCAGACATAAAATGGATCGTCATCGACACGGCGTCGGCGGACACCCCAAGGTTTACTGAGTGCGTGCTGTGCGGCCGACACGCGCCGACCAATGATCGTGGACATGCCCGCACTGGCAAGCGCAGCGCGGCGGCGCTTGCCTTTCGGACAAGTACGTGGGCACGGGAACGAAGCTGACCCGGTAGTAACATCGTGGCCACGTGTGAGCAGGCGTCCCCGGGAAGTTGCCGGTTTGAGTCAATACGCAACCTTGAAAGTGCGTGAATCCTCACGCAGCCTGGCATTCGCACCGGCCGTGGCGTAACCTGTGGCCCATCGAGATGCTCGCGCTAAAATGCGCCCGACCTGCCGCGAGCAGCGTGTTTTTGCTGCTGCCGGCGAGGGAATTGCAGCACGCGAGCATATTTTGCAATGCCTAAATTCTTCATGTTTCGACGAGGAACAAATGGGGGCTGAAGGTGTATCAGAAAAACGAATATTGAGAGAGAACGAATATGCATGTTCAGCGCCGAAGCCGTTCGCTGCAGCGCAGCATCCGTAAAGCGTTTGCACCGGCATCGCGCAATATGCAATACGTCGAGGGACGCCTGCGTCCGTTCGCGATCGTCGCCATTATCGGCTTTCCTCTCTATTACTACATCTGGCACGAAGTCTTTCCGCAACGCTACGAGAATCTATCGTTGCGGATCATCGGATCGATGCTCTTTCTGCCCATCTTGTTTCATCACCACTGGCCGGCTGCCGTGCGCCGGCTTATGCCCTACTATTGGCACGCCATTATTCTTTATGCGCTACCGTTTTTCTTCACATTCATGTTGTTGAAAAATGAGGGCTCGCAGGTTTGGGTCGAGAGCACCTTGATCGCCGCGTTCGTGACGGTGCTGCTGCTTGATTGGCTCATGCTGCTACTTAGCTTTGTCGCGGGCGTCAGCTTGGCCGTCGTTGCCTATTGCTTGACTACGACACCCGTTCATTTCGGCACGCCTTATTTCGCGCATCTCGCTATCCTCGCGTTCGCGATCGTGATCGGTGCCGTCGCCAACTACGACACGGCGCGCATTCGGTTCGAGCAAGAGCGAGCGATGGTCGCCACCGCAGGCAGCGTCGCGCATGAGCTTCGCACGCCGCTCCTGGCCATCCGTGCCGGCGCAGCGGGACTAAGCCGCTTCCTGCCTCAGCTTCTCGACAGCTATGACCTCGCGCAGCGCAGCGGCCTTCACATTCCGAAGATCCGCTTCGCGCATCTGTCGTCGATGCACGGCGTGCTTGAGCGGATCGAACAAGAGGCTTTGCTGTCGAATTCGGTGATCGACATGTTACTCGTCAATGCGCGTTTTACCGGCGGCTTCAGTCAAAGGCCCGAGCGCTGCTCGATCGCGCGCTGCGTTGAAACGACCCTGCATCGCTACCCGTTCCGTGGAGCCGAGCGCGACCATATCCGCTGTGATCTCACTGACGACTTCGAGTTTCAAGGCTCGGAGACACTTGTAGTGCACGTGCTGTTCAATCTCATCAAGAATGCCCTGCGCTCGCTGAGCAGCGTCGACAGTGGCGACATTTCGATTCATCTCTACTCCTCGGAACGAGCGAACCGGCTCGTGTTCCGCGATAACGGGCCAGGAATCGAACCCGACGCGCTGCCTCACATCTTTACGCGTTTTCACACCTCTTCGGTGATCAACGACGATGTCTCGCTCGGGGCCGGAATCGGCTTGGCGTTCTGTCGCGATGTGATGCGGGCGATCGGTGGAGCGATCGAGTGCACGTCGACAAAGAACGCGCACACACAGTTTGTACTAACCTTTCCGTTGCCATAATAATCATGATCGAACCCTTCGCATTTCCGACCACGGTCGGCTTCATTGACGACAGTGCATCCTTTCTCGCCAATCTGAGCTTGCAGCTCGACACGCAATTGGCATTTCGCTTCTTCCATTCGCCAGAGCGCGCGATCAGTGTTATCAACGACGAAGCGATCCAACCACTCGCCGCAGAAGACTTTCTCTGCCGCTATCACGATCGATCGGAACAGAGTGACGCCCACGAGGTGATCGCGATTCGGATCGACGCGATCCGACGTCAAATGCACAACGCTCGGCGATTCGAGCGGACTTCGGTCGTCGTCGTCGACTACGACATGCCGGGCATGAACGGCCTGGAAGTCTGCCGACGCATCGCCAATCCGGCCGTCAAGAAGATCATGCTGACCGGGAAGGCCGATGAACAGGTGGCCGTCAAGAGCTTCAACCACGGCCTCATCGACCGGTTCATTCGCAAGCAGGATGTTCACGCCATGTCCGCGCTCAATGAAGCGATCGACGAGATGAAGCGCGCGTATCTGCGACAGACGCAACGCACGGTCATCGAAGCGCTCGGCTTGTCGGAGTACCGGTTTCTAGTCGATCCGGCATTCGTGGCGAAGGCGTCGGAAATCTTTTGCGAACTCGGCATTGTCGAGCACTATCTGTCGACGCGCCCAACGGGGCTCGTGATGCTCGATAGCGCTGGCACGCCCTATCTGCTACTCGTGCATACCGAGGATGCGCTGCGCGCGACCCGCGAAATCGCCGTCGAGCGTGGCGCGCCCGCCGCGTTTCTCGCCGAACTCGACAATGGCCATCGCGTACCTTACTTTCCCGATTCGGAGGGGTACTATCCGCTCGGGTGCACGTTGTGGCAGCCGTACATGCATTCCGCGACGGTCGTTCGAGGCGAGCATGTCTACACGTGCAGCGTCATCAAGAATCCGCCTGGCCTTGATCTGGGTTCCATCGTTTCCTACGACGCCTATCTCGAGCGCCTTGATCACGAGATGGATGCAAGAGGGGATTCACGAGCATGAATCCCCATGGGGTTGACGCTCAGGCGCTTCCGTTGCTTACACTGCTTGCCTGATGTCCGCTATCCGGTCGATCGCGCGTGCGCTGGCGTGCATCCGCTGCGTTGACGGCCAGTCATCGAGCTCAACCTCATCGCGAATCGCTTCGCAGACGCGGACGATTCGCCGCAACTCGTCGCGTGTGAGTCCGGCATGCACGGACAACCGAATGAGCGCGCGGTTTTTCGCCGTGGCAGGCGCGCAGAAGACCGAGCCGAAAATACCATTCGACTCGAGCGCGTCGCGTAGCTTGATCGTCCGTTGCTCCGTGCCGGACTCGAGTGCGATGATTTGAGATTCGCTCCCGTTAAGGTTATAACCGAGGCGCGTGAGTTGTTCACGCAGGTACCGTGCATTTGCGGCGACCTGCGTGCGCCGCCATGCTTCCTTTTCGATCACGAGGATCGTGGCCTCCAAAGCGGCGGCTTCATGCGGTAGCAAGGTCGAACTAAAGATCGCCGGACGCGATTCGAACTTGAAGTACTCCTGGAATCGACTCGAGCAACTGATCACACCCGCGCGGCCGGCAAACGCCTTTGCGAGGCTCGCCGTACGAAAGTGCACACGGTCAGTCAGTCCCAACTCGACGACGAGCCCTGCACCATCCGGCCCATGCGTACCGAGCGAATGTGATTCGTCGACGACGAGCACGCAGCCGGCCGTTGTTGCCACGTCGACGACGTCGGCCAACGCACAGACGCTGCCGTTCGTGCTGTAAATCGAGTCGACGACTACGATGCCAGGTCCGTGCCGTCGAATTTGCCGCACGAGATGGTCGACATCGTTATGGGCAAAGGCGACTGCTTTCGCACCTGCGCTTTGCACACCTTCCCATAGCGACATATGGGCCATCATGTCGAGGTATACGGGCGTTTTAGCGGAAGCGATCGACTGAAGCAAGCCGGTATTCGCCGCATAGCCGGATTGACAGAGAATCGCTGATTCCGAGCCCATGAAGCGGGCGAACCTGTCTTCGAGATCAAGCAACGGACATGCCCCGTGCAGAAATATGCCGGACATCAGCATCCCATTGCCCTCCGACTTGATGCTTGCGCACATCGATTCGAGGATATCGGGGTGTCGGGCGATCGACAGATAATCGTTGCTCGACAAATGCAACGCGTCGGGGCCGGGCATACGCCCTCGCATAATATGGCCACCGTTCCAGTTCCCTTGAACGCGCTCGTTATAGTAGCGTGCGATTCGTTCAGCAACGAATGCCGGAAGCGGGACTCCGCCGACGTTCGACTTGGTTTTCACTTCGTAGTTTTCAAGCACTTTAAGCTCCTTATGGTCATCTGCACGGTTGTGCAGCGCTGCATAATGAGCCACCCGCTTGGTATAAAGAATTCGCGACACGCTTAACCGCGTGACACCCCGAGCCTTTCTATATCGTAATATTCATGCCATTTGAAAAGTTCTTCATCCTTTACATGAAAAAGTGATGAACCAGGAAATATCGTTCGACGAGTATCTGGAATAACTTCGTGAGGCAGCAAGGCCCGGAAGGTGGAGAGGAACATGGCGCGCTTGAGCACCTTGTTGCCGCGCGTGGATAGAAGTTGGAAGTTCGCCTCGGATAGACGAGCCACTCGGAGAACAAATGGAACTGCGCTGGCAGGACGCCTACCATCAATTCAGCGCCGCGGAGAACGAGCAGCAACTCTTTCAGCGAATCGCCGTCTATTCGAAGTGCCTGGGCTTCGAGTACTGCTGTTACGGGATCCGGGTGCCGCTGCCCGTATCGAAGCCGTCCGTCGCGATCTTCGACACCTATCCGGACGGCTGGATGGCGCACTACCAGGCGAACAACTACATCGAGATCGATTCGACGGTCCGCGACGGCGCGCTCAGCACCAACATGATCGTCTGGCCGGACGTCGACAAGATCGGGCCGTCGCCGTTGTGGCAGGACGCGCGCGACTACGGCCTGTCGGTCGGCGTCGCGCAGTCGAGCTGGGCCGCGCGCGGCGCGTTCGGCCTGTTGAGCCTCGCGCGCCATGCCGACCGGCTCACACCCGCCGAAATCAACATGCTGACGCTGCAGACCAACTGGCTCGCGAACCTGTCACATTCGCTGATGAGCGGCCTCATGGTGCCGAAGCTCGCGCCAGCGGCAAGCGTCGCGCTGACGGCACGCGAACGCGAAGTGCTGTGCTGGACCGCCGAAGGCAAGACGGCGTGCGAGATCGGTCAGATCCTCGGCATCTCCGAGCGGACGGTGAATTTTCACGTCACCAACGTCCTCGAGAAGCTTGGCGCGACCAACAAGGTGCAGGCGGTCGTCAAGGCGGTCTCGGCGGGGCTCATCGATACGCCCTGACGGCGGCGAGGCAACTGGGCGCCGAGCAGCGATCTACGTGACATTCACGGAAGCCGTCGGAATAGCCGGGAAGCTTGACTGGCGGAAGGCAGCCGGAGTCGAACCGACCAGGGAGCGTCTGACGCCCCCTACTGGATTTGAAGTCCAGCCGCACCACCGGATACGGATGCCTTCCTTCGAAAAAAACGCGGACCTACGCCGTCATACCGAGCCAGTCGCTATCAGGGCGCACAAGGTGTAAATCGCGGTGGAAGCGAGTATACCCAACACGATCGAAGAATTCGAGGATCTGAATCGCGCGCTTGCGGCCGAGCCCCGTCGCGTCGCGAAACGTCGCGGCATCGAGCCCGCCCTCTCTCGCGCGCACGAGCTGCGCGACCAGCATCGCGAGTTCCTGCATCACGTCCGCGTGATAGAACAGGTCGCGCACGACCTGATGCACGTCGCCGCGCCGCGCGAGCTTGCGCAGCAGCGCACGCACCGCCTCCTCGGCCGCCCCCGTTTCGCCCGCGAGATCGCGCACCCACGGCGGATCGAAACGCCCCGCCCGAATCAGCGGCAGCAGCGTCCGCGCCAGCGCCTCCTCGCGCGCGTCGAGATTCACCGTATGCGACGGCAGATGCAGCCACGGGCCGCTTCGCGCGGCTTCACCGCCGTCGACCAACGCCTCCACCAGCGCGCGCCACAGCGCATCGCCGACGAGCGGCGCCGCCATCCGGCGCAGGCGCGCCGCGTCGATCCCCTGCTCGTCCGGCATGCGCTCGTGATACGCACGCAGCGTATCGACCGTCTTCGCCTGCAGCGCGCGCCAGTGCGCATGGGCAATCACCCAGCCGTCGTTCGCCGCGCCGCCGTGCTGACCGATCGCCAGCGCGTCGTCGGGCAACGTCAGCGCGTCCGGCGCGAAACCGGTCAGATGCGTGAGCATCGCGCGCGGGATGCCGAGCGGCGCCTCGCCGAGCAGTGCATCGAGCCGCCCTTCATCGAGCCACACGGCCAGCGCGTCGAGCCATGCGCGGCGTGCCGGTGTACGCCGCTTGCGCGCGGGCCCGAACGGATCGAGCACGCGCCCGCCACCGACGGTGCGCGTCGCCTGCGGATTGCGCACGATGAAGCGGTCGCCCGGCAGCGCGAACATGGGCTCGTCGAACACCAGTTGCACGCGCATCCGTTGGCCCGCCGCGAGCGATTCGCCGTCGAGCAGCGCAACGTGCGCGACGCGATGCAGCGTGCCGAGATGCACGTGCAGCGGCGCCCAGTGCGCGAGCGTCAGCCCCGCATCCGCGAGCAGCGTCAGCTCGACGTCGATGCGCGGCGACGTCGCGACGAGCCGCGCATCCGCGACCGTATCGCCGCGCTCGACGTCGGCCTTGTCGACACCAGCCAGGTTCAGCGCGCATCGCTCGCCCGCATGCCCGACGTCGACCGGCCGGTTCTGCGCATGGATGCTGCGCACGCGCGTCGCGCCGCCCGTCCGCACGATCGCGAGCGTCTCGCCGGCCTTCGCCTGGCCGGCGAACGCGGTACCGGTCACGACCGTGCCCTGCCCCGCCAGCGTAAATACGCGGTCGACCGCGAGCCGGAACAGCCCGTCGTCGCGGCGCGCGCGCCACGCGATCGCCGCGTCGCCCAGATGACGCTTGAGCGCCGCGACGCCGGCATCGTCCGCGTCGGTCGCACGCGTCTCGAACACCGGCGCATCGGCCAGCGTCGAATCGTGCAGCCATGCGGCGATCTCGTCGCGCACCTGCGCGCGCCGCGCGGTGTCGACACGATCGCATTTCGTCAGCGCGATCGCGCCGTGCGTGACGCCGAGCAGTTGCAGGATCGCGAGATGCTCGCGGGTCTGCGGCATCACGCCGTCGTCGGCGGCGATCACGAGCAGCGCGAAGTCGATGCCGCATGCGCCGGCCGCCATCGTGTGAATCAGCTTCTCATGGCCGGGCACGTCGATCAGGCCGAGCACGTCGCCATTGTCGAGTGGCGTGTATGCATACCCGAGCTCGATCGAGATGCCGCGCGCCTTCTCTTCCTTCAGGCGATCGGTGTCGACGCCCGTCAACGCGCGCACGAGCGTCGTCTTGCCGTGATCGATGTGTCCCGCGGTACCAACGATCATGCGGCCGGCTCCGCGAATCGCGCGCATTGTGCGACGAAGGCCGCCTCGTCCTCGGCTTCGAGGCAGCGCAGGTCGAGGCGCAGCGCGCCGTCGGCGATGCGCCCGATCACCGGGCGCGGCCAGCCGCGCAGCCGTTTCTCGAGCTGCGCGAGCGCACGGCCGCCGCGCTTGCCGTCCGGCGTGCGCACGACGAGCCCGGCGCTCGGCAACTGGTCGACCGGCAGCGCGCCGCTGCCGATCTGGCTGAACATCGGCTCGACGCTCACGGTATAGCCGCTGCCGAGCGCCGCCTGCAGCACCGGTTGCACGCGCGCAGCCGCGGCGGCGATGTCCGGTTGCGCGCGCGTCAGCAGCCGCAGCGTGGTCAGCCGCTCGCGCAGGAATTCCGGCGCCTGGTACAGGCGCAGCACCGGTTCGAGCGCGGCAAGCGTGAGCTTGCCGACGCGCAGCGCGCGCTTGAGCGGGTGTTTCTTGATCTTGCCGATCAGCGCGCGATCGCCGACGATCAGGCCGGCCTGCGGCCCGCCGAGCAATTTGTCGCCGCTGAACGTGACGACGTTTGCACCACCGGCTACGGTTTCGCGCACCGTCGTTTCGTGCGGCAGCCCCCATTGCGTGAGATCGGCGAGCGTGCCGCTGCCGAGATCGACGGCCACCGGCACGCCATGCTCGCGCGCGAGCGGCGCGAGTTCGGGCAGCGTCACTTCCTTCGTGAAGCCCGAGATCGCGTAGTTGCTGCAATGCACCTTCATCAGCAGCGCGGTGCGCGGGCCGATCGCGTCCGCATAGTCGCGCAGGTGCGTGCGGTTGGTGGTGCCGACCTCGCGCAGCCGCGCGCCCGCGCGGCTCATGATGTCGGGAATGCGGAACGCGCCGCCGATCTCGACCAGCTCGCCGCGCGACACGATCACCTCGCGCTTCGGCGCGAGCGCCGACAGCGTCAGCAGCACCGCGGCCGCGTTGTTGTTGACGACGGTCGCCGCCTCGGCGCCGGTCAGTTCGCACAGCAGATCGTCGATCAGGTCGTCGCGGTCGCCGCGACGGCCGGTCGCGAGGTCGAATTCGAGATTCACCGGCTGCGTGAGCGCCGCGACCACCGCGCGCACCGCATCGTCCGGCAGCAGCGCGCGGCCGAGATTGGTGTGCAGCACGGTGCCCGTCAGGTTGAAGACGGTGCGCACCGCGCCGGCGCTTTGCGCGGCCAGCGCGTGGGCGACGGCCGCGGCGATGCGCGTTTCGTCGAGCGGCTCGGCCGCCGCCGGATCATGCTGCGCCGCAGTGCGCCAGCGTTCGAGTTCCGCGCGCACCGCATTCAGCACGCGCGTGCGGCCGTAGGTGTCGAGCACCGGTTGCAGCGGCGCCGACGACAGCACGCGCTCGACCGACGGCACGCGCGCGAGCACCGTGTTCAATTCATTCAAAGCAGGTTCAGTCACGAGTGAGTGGTCTCCTGTAGACCGGGGCGCGCGCTTAGGCACGCTCTCCGGCCCCGGGCAATGCGTTCATTCTTCCTGCGACACATCCGGCCACAGCAGCGGGTTCGGCGAACTGCGCTGGTAGCCGGCCTCGTTCATCAACAGGTCGAGAGTGAGGCTGGCGAGATCGTCCGCGAGCGGCTCGAAGTCGTAATCCTTGTTCTGGTAGCCGATCTTGCGATACGTCTTGCATTCGTCGCACGATTCGGCCTTCACGGCTTCGCTGCCGCCCTCGATGCCGTGGTACGCGATGCCCTTGGTCGAATCGCAGTGCGAGCACTTGGTGCGCACCATGTGCCATTCGGTCGCGCACAGCCCGCATTGCAGGAACCGATAGCCTTCGTACTGGCCGCCGACGCGCACCACGCTCGCGACCGGGTGCGTGCCGCACACCGGACACAGCCCGGGCTGGTCGAGAAACGGCACGTCGACCGGCTGCGTGCGGCTCGCGAGGTCGGTCCAGACCACCTGCAGCGCGGCCATCAGGAACGGCGCGGTGGCCGGGTCGACTTCGGCGAAGCGCTGCGCGAGGATCGCGTCGGCCTGCGCGTCGAGCTCGGCCGGCGCCGTCAGGCGGAGCCGGTCGAGCAGCTTCGCGAGCGACGGATTGACGAGCCCGGCGCCTTCGACGCGGTCGAGCAGTTCATGCAGCACGGCCCGCCACTGCGGATCGCGCTCGCCGCCGAGCGCCGGCACGAGCGGCATCGAATGCTGCTGCGCACGCGCGATCGCTTCCTGCGACGGCATCTGCGCTGTGAAGTCCTGCAGCACCGCGTGCTGCGCGTCGGTGACCACGGCCATCAGCCGAAGGTAGCCGCCGATCGGGTTCAGGTCGGCCAGCTGGCGCAGGCGCGCGGCGCGCGCCGAGAAAACCGTTGCGCGTTCCGGCAGGCGGAAGCGCGGGATAGCCGAATGATCGAGCGCCGAGATGTCATTCGGTTCGAGAATGCGTTGTGTCACGAGTGTGTCTTCCAAGGGGTCTGCTTGCGCATGGAACGCGCATGCGTTGCCACGAGAAGGGCCGCTCGCGAGGCGCGCGACGCAGCGAATACCGAACGTATTCGCAAGGAGCGCAACGTGGCGAGCGGCCCTTCTCGCGGCAACCCCAATCTAAGAATACATTCCAGGGGAATGCCCGAAATCGCCCGCATGGCGGCGTCGTTCGTCGCTTGTTTGGCTCGGCCAAACGGCGCTCCTCACGCCTTGCCCTGCGGGCGATTTCGGGCATTCGCATGCGCGTTCCATGCGCAAGCAGCCCCCAAACAAGCGCCGACGTATCGGCGCTTCCGGCGATTCCGGCGATGACGCGGAGCAGCCCGCCGCAACCGGCGCGCCGCCCCGTTCTGGTGCGCTACTTCACGCTTTCACGGAACCATTTCGGGTGGTGCTTGCGCGCCCAGCCGAGGGTTACCGTGCCGCGCACCATCGCCCGGATCGAGCCCTTGATCCACAGCGCCGCATAGATATGCGTGACGATGCCGACGATCAGCACGAACGCCGCGACGGCGTGGACGACTGCCGCGATCCGGATCACCCCGATCGGGAAGTAGAACGAGAAATACCGCCGCCAGATGACGATGCCCGACAGCAGCAACAGCGCGAGACACGCCACCATCGCGAAGAATAGCAGTTTCTGTCCGGCGTTATAGCGCCCGATCTCCGGCAGCTTGTCCTCGCGGTTCGCGAGCACGTCGTCGATCTGGCGCAGCCACTGCACGTCGTCGCGGTCGAGCACGTTGTGATGCCAGTAGCGCACGGCCATCACCGCGAACGACACGAACATCACGAGGCCGACGAACGGGTGCAGGATCCGCGTCCACTGGCCGCCGCCGAACAGCGCGCTCAGCCAGAACATCGACGGATGGAACAGCGCGAGCCCGGACAGCGCGAGCAGCACGAAGGTGATCGCGGTGATCCAGTGGTTCGTGCGCTCGTTCGCCGTGTAGCGGACGATCAGGTTGGGGTCGTCGTGCTTCATTTCGCGTCCTCCTTGATGCGTCGCGCTTCGTCGCGGGCGGCGGATTCCTCCTCGTCGCTCACCTCGTTCGGACCGACCCGGGTGTAGTGGAAGAAGCCGGCCAGCGCCGTGAGCGCAATGCCCGCGACCGCGAGCGGCTTCGCGATGCCCTTCCACAGCTTCACCATCGGGCTGATCGACGGATTGTCCGGCAGGCCGTGGTACAGCGACGGCTTGTCGGCATGGTGCAGCACGTACATCACGTGCGTGCCGCCGACGCCCTGCGGATCGTACAGCCCCGCATGCTCGAAGCCGCGCTCCTTCAGGTCCTCGATCCGCTCGGCCGCGTGCTGCTTCATGTCCTCCTTGGTGCCGAACACGATCGCGCCCGTCGGGCAGGTCTTCACGCAGGCCGGTTCCTGGCCGACCGCGACGCGGTCGGAACAGAGCGTGCACTTGTACGCGCGATGATCCTTCTTCGAGATCCGCGGAACGTTGAACGGGCAGCCGGTCACGCAATAGCCGCAACCGATGCAGTTCTCCTCGTGGAAATCGACGATCCCGTTGTTGTACTGCACGATCGCGCCCGGCGACGGGCAGGCCTTCAGGCAGCCCGGATCCTCGCAGTGCATGCAGCCGTCCTTGCGGATCAGCCATTCGAGGTCCCCTGCCGGGTTCTCGTACTCGGCGAACCGCATCACCGTCCACGAATGCTCGGACAGGTCGGACGGGTTGTCGTACACGCCGACATTGGTGCCGACCTCGTCGCGCAGGTCGTTCCACTCCATGCAGGCCGTCTGGCACGCCTTGCAGCCGATGCACTTCGACACGTCGATCAGTTTCGCGACGCTCCCGGTCACCGGCTCGCGCGCCGTGGGCGGCGGCGTGGTGGTGGCCGAGACGCGCTTGATATCCAGCGATTGCAATGCCATCTCTATCCCCTTACGCCTTTTCGACCTTCACCAGGAACGACTTGAATTCCGGTGTGTACGAGTTGCCGTCGCCTACGGACGGAGTCAGGGTATTCGCGAGATAGCCGGGCTTCGTCAACCCCTTGAAGCCCCAGTGCAACGGGACACCGACCGTCTGGACCTTCTTGCCGTCGACCGTCAGCGGCTTGATCCGCTTCGTGACGAGCGCCACCGCGACGATATAGCCGCGCTTGGACGACACCTTCACGCGATCGCCGTGCGCGACGCCGAGCTCCTTCGCGAGGTCTTCGCCGATCTCGACGAATTGCTCGGGCTGGATGATCGCGTTCAGCCGCGCATGCTTGGTCCAGTAGTGGAAATGCTCGGTCAGACGATAGGTCGTCGCGACGTGCGGGAACTCCGCGACCTTGCCGAACGACGCGCGGTCGTCCGGGAACACGCGGGCGGCCGGGTTGTTCAGCGCCTGCGGGTTGTTCGGGTGCAGCGGGTTCGCGGCGAGCGGCGTCTCGAACGGCTCGTAATGCTCGGGGAACGGGCCTTCGTTCATCCCGCCGCGCGCGAAGAAGCGCGCGACGCCTTCCGGGTTCATGATGAACGGGCCCATGCCGTTCTCGGGCGGCTCGTCGGCCTTGTAGTCGGGCACGTCCGGGCCCGTCCACGCGCTGCCGTTCCAGCCGACCAGTTTCCGGGTCGGGTCGAACGGCTTGCCGTTGACGTCGCACGATGCGCGGTTGTACAGGATCCGCCGGTTCGCGGGCCACGCCCACGCCCAGCCGAGCGTCTGGCCGATGCCGGTCGGATCCGAGTTGTCGCGCCGCCCCATCTGGTTGCCGGCCTGCGTCCACGACCCGCAGAAGATCCAGCAGCCGCTCGCCGTCGTGCCGTCGTCCTTCAGCTGCGCGAAGGCGGCCAGCTGCTCGCCCTTCTTCACGAGCGTCTTGGTCGGATCCTTCGGATCAGGCAGGTCGGCCAGCGCCTTCCCGTTGAACTCCTTCGCGAGCTCTTCGGGCGTCGGGCTTTCCGGGTCCGCGTACGGCCAGGTCAGGTTGACGATCGGGTCGGGGAACTTGCCGCCGTCCTTCTTGTACGCATCGCGCATGCGCTGGAACAGCCCCGACATGATCTCGAGATCGCTGCGCGCCTCGCCCGGCGGCTCCGCGCCCTTCCAGTGCCACTGCAGCACGCGGCTCGAACTCACGAGCGAGCCGTTTTCCTCCGCGAAGCACGTGGTCGGCAGGCGGAACACCTCGGTCTGGATCTTCGACGAATCGACGTCGTTGTAGTCGCCGTGATGCTTCCAGAACTCGGACGTCTCGGTCGCGAGCGGGTCCATGATCACGAGCCACTTCAGCTTCGCGAGCCCCGCGGCCGTCTTCACCTTCGACGGCGCCGCCGCGAGCGGATTGAAGCCCTGGCAGATGTAGCCGTTCATCTTGCCGGCATTCATCAGCTCGATCGTCTGCAGCAGGTCGTACTGCTTGTCCAGCTTCGGCAGGTAGTCGTAGCCCCAGTTGTTCTCGGCGGTCGCGGCATCGCCCCACCACGACTTCATGAAGCTGACGTGGAAGGCCTTGTAGTTCTTCCAGTAGCTCAACTGGTTCGGCCGCAGCGGCTGCTGCACGCGCTTCTTGATGTAGCCGTCGAAATCCTGCTCGGCCTGCATCGGCAGCGTCATGTAGCCCGGCAGCAGGTTCGACATCAGCCCGAGGTCGGTCAGCCCCTGGATGTTCGAGTGGCCACGCAGCGCGTTCATCCCGCCGCCGGCGATGCCGATGTTGCCGAGCAGCAGCTGCACCATCGCGCCGGTGCGGATGATCTGCGCGCCGATCGAGTGGTGCGTCCAGCCGAGCGCGTACAGCACCGTGCCGGCGCGGCCGGGAACGGCCGTCGTCGCCAGCATCTCGCACACCTTGAGGAACTTCTCCTTCGGCGTGCCGCAGGTCTGCTGGACCATGTCGGGCGTATAGCGCGCGTAGTGCTGCTTCAGCAGGTTGTACACGCAGCGCGGATGCTGCAGCGTCGGGTCGACCTTCACGAAGCCGTCGTCGCCGCGCTCGTAATCCCAGCTCGATTTGTCCGGGTACGCGTGCTTCTCCGCGTCGTAGCCGGAATAGATGCCGTCGTTGAACGCGAAATCCTCGCGCACGATGAACGAGAAGTCCGTGTAGTTCTTCACGTACTCATGCTGGATCTTGTCGTTCGTCAACAGGTAGTTGATGACGCCGCCCAGGAAGACGATGTCGGTACCGGTGCGAATCGGCGCGTAGTAATCGGCCACCGAGGCCGTGCGCGTAAAGCGCGGGTCGACGACGATCAGCCGCGCCTTGCGGTGCGCCTTCGCTTCCGTCACCCATTTGAAACCGCACGGATGGGCCTCGGCTGCATTGCCGCCCATCACGAGAATCACGTCCGCGTTCTTGATGTCGACCCAATGGTTCGTCATCGCTCCACGGCCAAACGTCGGGGCAAGACCTGCCACCGTCGGGCCATGTCAGACACGCGCCTGATTGTCGAACGCGAGCATCCCCGTGCTGCGGATGACCTTGTGCGTCAGGTAGCCGACCTCGTTGCTGCCCGCCGACGCGGCCAGCATGCCGGTCGTCAGCCAGCGGTTGACCTTCGCGCCGTCGTCCGTCGTCTCGACGAAGTTCGCGTCGCGGTCGGCCTTCATCAGCTTCGCGATGCGGTCGAGCGCGTCGTTCCACGAGATGCGCTCCCACTTGTCCGAACCCGGTGCACGGTATTCCGGATGCGTCAGGCGGCTCGGGCTGTGGATGAAGTCGATCAGGCTCGCGCCCTTCGGGCACAGCGTGCCGCGGTTGACCGGGTGGTCGGGGTCGCCTTCGATGTGAATGATGCTCGGTTGCGCATTCTTCGCGCCGTCGCCGAGGCTGTACATCAGGATGCCGCAACCGACCGAGCAGTATGGGCAGGTATTGCGCGTTTCGACAGTGCGCGCCAGCTTGTATTGACGGACCTCGGCGAGCGCGTCGGATGGCGAGAAGCCCATGAGGGCAAGACTCGATCCGGCGAGCGACGTGGCCGTCACTTTCAGGAACTGGCGCCGGGACATTTGTAGCATGATGGTCTCGGCTTTATTGTGGGGGGATCGAAAGGAATTATAGACAGTTCACGCAACTATGTTCGAATCTTCGTAACAATAGTGAATTGTCCGATCTTCACAAATGTGGCGTCACTGACGCCTGCCTCCCGCGTCACGACGCGATATGCGATGAAACCATATATTCCCGCCGATGCAACCCGCATTGCAAGACGTCAGGCCAACTGGGCGCTGACCGCGTTCCGGCGTTTTTCGTCGGACCGCTGCACGACGATGGCCGCGAGCATCGCGTTCTACTCCGCGTTCTCGCTCGCGCCGATGCTCGTGATGGTCATCGCGGTGGCCGGCTGGTTCTACGGCGACGATGCCGCGCGCGGCCAGGTGTTCGAGCAGACTCGCCAGCTGATCGGCAATGATGCGGCCGCGAGCGTGCAGAGCATCGTCCAGAACGCGCACCGCAGCGGCGAGCGCGGCGGGCTCGCGACGCTGATCTCGTTCGCCGCGCTCGCGTTCGGCGCGTCGGCAACGTTCGCGTCTCTCAACACCGCGCTGAGCGTGATCTGGCCGGCGACCGAAAAACGCTGGTCGAGCGTGCTCGGCCTCGTGCGGGTGCGGCTGATCTCGTTCGGGCTCGTGCTCGGCGTCGCGTTCCTGCTGATCGTGTCGCTCGTGCTCGACGCGGCGATCGCGTTCGTCGGCATGTGGCTGTGGGGCCGATCGCCCTATCTCGCGATCACCGACGTCGTGCAGTTCTTCGTCGGCATCGCGGTGCTCGCGGCCGCGTTCGCCGCGCTGATGAAATTCCTGCCGGACGCGCGCGTCGCGTGGCGCGACGCGGCAATCGGCGGTAGCGTGTCCGCGATCCTGTTCTCCGGCGGCAAGAAGCTGTTCGCGCTGTATCTCGCGCATGCCGGCACCGCGAGCGCGTTCGGCGCGGCCGGGTCGTTCGCGGTGCTGCTGATGTGGCTGTACTTCTCCGCCGCCGTGCTGCTGCTCGGCGCGGAATTCGCGGCGGCGCGCGGCGCCGCGCATGCGCGCCCGGCCAGCGTGCGGACGGATACATCCGTGGCCGGCGGATCGCGCGACCGCTGACACGCGGGATCGCGTCATCTCAAAAAACGCGGCCGCACGCAGGGTACGGCGGCCAGATTTCACTGTCTGGCGATCCGCTTACGCGAGTACCACAAATCGCGCAACTAAGGCTTTTCCCGGAGTCCCGGCGCGAAATGCGCCTGCGTTGACGCACATATGCCCCTGGAATGCCCATACGCACACAAGCAAACGTTTGCCATCATCAAAATCGTCGCACCATTGCGGGGAATCGGAAGATCACTTGTGGTGCACCTCGAGGGTCACAACAATCGCACCGCAGCAATTGCCGACTGTGCCGAAAATGGAAATGGTCTCCGATGTCCTTGATATATATGGATATTCCACTGCTGTGATGTTTTGGAGACACTTTATTTTTTTGAGCTTTCTTGCGTCTATGGCACTGAGCTATTCTCCAATCCGCAACAAATAACGACGAATCACTTGCGTGGAGAAACTCAACGATGAAGAAACTTGCTCTCTCGACCCTCTCGCTCGCCCTGCTGGGCGCCGCTGGCGCTGCTCAGGCTCAGTCGAGCGTGACGCTGTACGGCGTGATCGATACGTCGATCACCTATGTTCACGGTAACGGTGGCCAAGGCAACAATTTGTGGTCGATGGGTAGCGGTAACCTGCAAGGCAGCCGCTTCGGCCTGAAGGGTTCCGAGGACCTCGGTGGCGGCCTGAAGGCAATCTTCCAGTTGGAAAACGGCTTCGACTCGACGTCGGGTGCACTGGGCCAGGGCAAGCGCATGTTCGGTCGCCAAGCTTACGTCGGCCTGCAAAGCAACCAGTACGGTACGCTCACGCTGGGTCGCCAGTATGACCCGATCGTCGACCTGGTCCAGGGTGTGACGGCCGACAACTATTTCGGCAGCGTCTTCGCAACGCCGGGCGACGTCGACAACAACGACAACAGCCTGCGCGTCAGCAACGCGATCAAGTACACGTCGCCGGTGTTCGCCGGCTTCCAGGTCGAAGGCATGTACGCCCTCGGCGGAGTTGCAGGCAAGACGGGCGCGGGCCAGACGTGGTCGGTCGCAGCCGCCTACAACAACGGCCCGGTCGGCGTTGCTGCCGGCTACTTCTACGCGAACAACCCGTCGCCGACGATCGCCGGCCTCCGCTCGGGCTGGGGTTCGACGACGTCCGACAACATCGTCGAGAGTACGATCAACTCGGGTTACGCGAGCGCGAAGTCGATCGGCATTGCCCAGGTTGCAGGTCAGTACGCGATCGGCCCGGTGACGTTCGGCATTGGCTACAGCAACGCACAATACAAGCCGGACGCATTCTCGGGCTTCAGTTCGACCCAGAAGTACAACACGGGCCGCGGCTTCGTGACGTACCAGGTCACGCCGCCGCTGCTGCTGGGTCTCGGCTACGCGTACACGAAGGCTAGCGGTGACACGGACGCGAAGTACCACCAGGTTTCGCTGGGTGCGGATTACTCGCTGTCGAAGCGCACGGACGTCTACCTGGTCGGCGCATACCAGCACGCAAGCGGCACGCAACGCCTCGACGCGAATACGACGCAACCCGCGCAAGCATCGGTCGGCTCGTATAGCTTCGGCGGCACGAAGTCGCAAGAAGTGGTCGCACTCGGCCTGCGTCACAAGTTCTAAAAACGAAGTATCCGGTGTGCGTGGCGTCTCCGGACGCCTTGCCGCCGACCTGGAAAGCCAGTCCCCGGTTTCGGCCGCGACTGGCTTTTTTTTCGTCCGTCTCCCCCGTGCCGGCAGCGCCCACACGGGCCGGCGCACCGGAGTATGGGCGGGGACTGCACGCCGACCTGCCGGCAGCAGCGCCTGACGGCTGCAAAGCACCGGAAACACCGTTTGCGGCTATCCGGGCAGGCCGCCATCTGTCCGCGAGGCGACTACCCTCCGTACAGTCGGTGCCATGCATCACGGTGCGACGCCATTCGCCCGGCGTGTCGATTTCGGCGACCGCCGTCCGTCGTATCGATGGCGGCACGCAGTTTGCTGCGTCGCCCCATACAGACAGGAGATTCGCCATGTCGATTCAGAAGATCACGCCTTTTCTCTGGTACTCGACGGAAGCCGAAGAAGCAGCGGCCTTCTATGCAGGCATCTTTCCGGATTCGCGCATCGTGCGCGTCACGGCGGTGCCCGGCACCGACGGCACGCGGATGGTCGAGTTCGAGCTGTTCGGGCAGCCGTTCTTCGCGATGAGCCACCCGCGCACGGAGACGTTCAACCACGCGATCTCGCTGCTGGTCAGTTGCGCCGACCAGGCGGAACTCGACTGCTACTGGCGTGCCCTGCTCGACAACGGCGGCACGGCCGACGGCTGCGGCTGGCTGAGGGACCGCTACGGCGTGTCGTGGCAGATCGTTCCGGAAGCGCTCATCCCGATGATGGCCGACCGAGACGCGGTCAAGGCGGCGCGCGTGGCCGCGGCAATGATGCAGATGACCAAGTTCGACGACGCCGCGCTGAAGGCCGCCTATGCGGGCACGGCGGGCTA
This sequence comes from Burkholderia sp. SRS-46, assembly GCF_004343775.1. Classification (GTDB taxonomy): domain Bacteria; phylum Pseudomonadota; class Gammaproteobacteria; order Burkholderiales; family Burkholderiaceae; genus Burkholderia. The sequence continues at coordinate 563,249 of NZ_PTXL01000002.1, forward strand.
ACGAAGTGCGTCGCGAAGCCGACGCGTGACGGCTCGACGGTGTGCGCGCGCCGCTGACGCGAAAGCGCTCGTGATCCGCGATGTGCCGGCCCGTCAGCCGATCACGTGAGCGGCATCAGCTGCTACGCGGACAGCATCGATTCGACGGTCCGCCGCGCATAGCCGACGAATGCGGCGACGGGTTCACCCGACAGGATCGCCGTGCCTGCTTCGCCGTCGAGACCGAGATAGGCGGCGCGCGCGGCCGCCACAACCGGCCGGTACGCGCCCGGCAGGCGCTCCAGCACCCATGCCGCAGCGACGTCCTTGGGCGCGATCCTGCCGGTCTCGGCGCTATACCAGATGCGTGCGAGCGCGAGCACCACGTTGCACTCGTCGCCGTGCCAGTCCGGTTCGGCATTCCACTGCCCGACGGTAGCGAGCAGCGCGGCGACGAAATCGTGCACGGGCACCGGCTCGAACAGCGCGTCCGCCGGCGGCCCGAGCAACGCGACACTATGCTGTCGCGCCTTCATCAACAGGATCGCCAGATCGTGATCGACGAGCGCCGGCTCGACGATACCGGCTTCGAGGTCGCCGCGCAGCCACTCGCCGAACTGCAGTTCGCGCCGTGCCGGATGACGCCATGGCACCACGTCGCCGTGCACGACGACGGTGACCTCCAGCGCGCGCATGCCACCTGCGCGACCGGGCGGCGCCGACGCAGCGAGCAGGCCGAGCATCAGCGCGCGCCGCGCCGTTTCGTCGGGCCGCGCCGCCACCGTCACCAGCAAGTCGATATCGCTGCGCGGCTTCAAGCCGCCGTCGAGTGCCGACCCAAACAGGTGGATCGCATTCAGCGTCGTGCCGAGATGCCGCTCGATAGCGGCGCGCGCGGCGGCGATCTGTCCGGCGATTTCAGGCGAGACGAATTCAGTCACGATGAGGGCCTCACGATGTACGCGCAACAGGCGCGGCGGGAACGACGGACCGCCGAAGAACAACGGCCCGCGCAAAAGAAGATTGCCGTGCGGCATTGCGCAAGCGCGGCACGCCATTCGCCACGCACACGCATCAATCCGCACGCCGCTGAAGTTTCGAGTGCTCGCCGTCGCACGATTTGCGCAGCGCAAAAAAATCCCCGCGCGCTTTCGCGCACGGGGATCGTCGGACACCGCCACAGCCGCCGGCCTATCATCGGCCGGCGCCTGTCGCGCCGCACTTACGCAGCTGCGTCCTTCAGCTTCTTCAGCGCACGTGCCTTCACGCGCACGCTGGCCGGCTTTGCCGGGAACCAACGCTCTTCGCCCGTGAACGGATCCTTGCCGAAGCGCTTCTTCTTCGCCGGCACAGCTTGCGCCGTGATCTTCAGCAGACCCGGCAGCGTGAACTCGCCTGCGCCCTTCTTGTGGACCGAGCCCAGCACGACGTTCTCGAGTGCGGCCAGCACTGCCTTGACGGCCTTCACTTCGACAGCTGCGCGCTCAGCGATGTGCGTCGCGAGCGAAGCCTTCGTGAACTTGTCCTTCAGCGGCGTCGGAGCGGCGGGAGCCTTCGCGACGACGGCCTTCTTGGCCACTACTTTCTTCGCGGGCGCGGCTTTTTTGACAGCCACTTTCTTGGCCGGTGCGGCAGCCTTCTTGGCCACCTTTTTTGCGGAAGTCGCCATGTTTCTCCTACCAGGTGTGGTCGTTGGATACACGAAGCACGCAACACGCGCGCTTCAACGCCGGATTCTACAAGCGCCATGACGCTTCGTGCAGTACTTTTGTGTGTTTTCCGCGGGTTTCCCGCAGGTTTTGTTGCGCGCTGCTGACTGCGACACCGTGCGGAACACAAAAAAACGCCTTTACGTATGCATCGTTTCGCGAATTACGTTCGATATTTGCGCGCCTATACTGGCCTCGCCCAATGCCCGGATGCCTTCATGCGCGAAGCCAGACACGTCAAGGGACTCGACGGCCTGCGCGCCGTCGCGGTCATCCTCGTCTTCCTGTCCCACAAGGGCCACGTCCTCGCGATCGACGTCGGCAAGCTCGGCGTGTGGACGTTCTTCCTGATCAGCGGATTCCTGATCGTCGGCGAGCTGCATCGCAGCCGCCACGCGATCGAACGCGGCACCTTGACGCAGCGCCATGCATTCAGCCTGTTCCTCGCGAAGCGCGCGCTGCGGATCTTCCCCGTCTACTTCCTGCTGCTCGCCGCGCTCGCGCTCGCGCACGCGCTGTTCTACCAGCGCGACGTCGATCTCGGCCTCGCGTGGCACGCGCTGTTCCTGTCGAACGTGTGGATCGGCGTGATCAAGAACGGCTGGCCCGGCTCGACGTCGCACTTCTGGAGCCTCGCCGTCGAACAGCAGTTCTACCTGATCGCGCCGCTCGCGCTGCTCATGACGCCGGCCGCGCGGCACCTCGCGATCGGCATCGTCGCGATCGCGCTGTGCGCGGCCGCGCATCTCGGCCTCTATCTCGCCGGCGCGTCGCCGGTGCTGATCTATGCGTTTTCCCCGTGGAATTTCGCGCTGATCGCGCTCGGCGGCGTCGGCGCGATGGCGCTCGCCGACCGAGGCCCCGCGATAGCGCACCGCCTGCCGCCCGGCTGGCTCGCGGCGGCGGGCGTCGTGTTCTTCCTCGCGCTGCCCGCGTGCGCCACGCTGCCGTGTGCCGTGGCGGCCGCCGCGGACCTCGGCCTGTCCGCGTCGCTCTGCGCGCTGCTGCTGTGGCTCGTCGGCGCCCCCGACCATCCGGCCGTCGCGCTGCTGGACTGCGCGCCGCTCGCCTACCTCGGCACGATCAGCTACGGCTTCTACCTGTTCCACAACCTGATTCCCGCGCGTTTCGGCGTGATGCCGGCACGCATCCTGCACGCGCACGTGCCCCGGGTCGTCCAGGACGTCGCGCCCGAAATGCTGCAATTCGGGCTCGCGGTGCTGCTCGCGCATCTTTCCTGGCGTTATCTCGAAAAAAGGCTGCTCGACTGCAAGAAGCCGATCGCCGCGCGGATTGCGCGGCACTTCGCGGCGCCGCAAAGCACGTCGGCTCGCTGACGGCGGCACGGCTGCGCATCGCCGATCCCTCGGCCGGCTTGAAACGGGCCGGCGATGAACTACCCTTCCAGCAGCAGGACCGTCGCCGATACGCAGAGAAGAAGGACATCGCCATGCTTGCGCCTGAAAACCGTCGTGCGTGTTTCCGCCGTGTCGCGCCGGCGCTGCTCGGCCTGCTGTTCGCGATCGCGCCGCCCGTCGCGCACGCGCAGGCGCGCATGGACGTGATCCCGTTCGAATCGCTGACGATGACCGACGACGCATTCCTGGCCGGCCGCGAAGACGGCGCGCCCGTCACCATCGCGGGCGAGCTGCGCCTGCCGCGCCTCGGCGGCGACCGCGTCCCGCTCGTGATCCTGCTGCACGGCTCGGGCGGCGTCGGCAGCTACGTGATCGACTGGGAGCGCGAGCTCCTCGCGACCGGTGTCGCCACCTTCGTGATCGACAGCTTCACGGGCCGCGGCATCGTCAGCGTGAACGACGACCAGTCGCAGGTGGGCCGGCTCGTGCAGATCGAGGACGCCTACCGCGCGCTCGCGGTACTGGCGCGGCACCCGCGGATCGACCCCGACCGGGTGATGCTGATGGGCTTCTCCCGCGGCGGCCACAGCACGCTGTATGCGAGCCTCGCGCGGTTCCAGCGGATGCACGCCGTGTCCACGGCCCGCTTCGCCGCGTACGTCGCGTTCTACCCCGGCTGCTCGGTTGCGTACCGCGACGACGAGGACATCGCCGCACGGCCCGTGCGCGTGTTCCAGGGCACCGCCGACGACTACACGCCGATCGCGCCGTGCCGCGCGTACGTCGCGCGGCTGAAGGCGGCTGGCAAGGACGTCGGCCTGACCGAATATGCCGGCGCCGCGCACGTGTTCGACGGCCGCGCGTTCAATCCGCCGCTGAAGCTGCCGAAGGCGCAGACCACGCGCCACTGCCGGATCGCGGAGAACGAGCGCGGCCAGCTCGTCAACACCGACACCGGGCAGCCGTTCTCGTACGCCGATGCCTGCGTCGAGCGCGGTGCGACCATCGGCTACGACGAAAAAGCCGCCGCCGACGCGCGCAAGGCGGTCGCGGCGTTCGTCACGGAGACGCTCAAGCCGGCTGCCGGGAAGTAAAACCCCTCCGGCCGCGCCGCCCCGGCAAAAAAGCCCCGGACGCGATGCGCACCGGGGCCAACGGAACAACCACCACCTGAAACGTGACGCGCAGGGCTGCTAAGCGACGGCAGCCAGCGCGGGCAAACAGGTCCGCAGATACGCCTCGAACTCGCGGCTCACTTCCGGATGCTGGAGCGCCAGCTCGACGGTCGCCTTGAGGTAGCCGATCTTGCTGCCGCAGTCGAAGCGCGTGCCGTAGTAGCGGTACGCGAGCACCTGCTCGTGCGCGAGCAGCGACTGGACGGCATCGGTCAATTGCAGTTCGCCGCCCGCGCCCGGCTTGATCTTGCGCAGGTGATCGAACAGCGTCGGCATGAACACGTAGCGGCCGACCACGCCGAGATTCGACGGCGCATCCTCGGGCGCCGGCTTCTCGATGATGCCCGACAGCTTGATGATGTCCTCCTCCCACTCGCGGCCCTCGATGACGCCGTACGAGCGGCTGTCCTCGCGCGCGATCGTCTCCACGCCGATCACCGAGCTGTGATAGTGGTTGAACACGTCGACGAGCTGCTTGAGCACCGGCTGCTCGCCGTGCAGCAAGTCGTCGGCGAGGATCACCGCGAACGGCTCGCCGTGCACCAGCTTCTCCGCGCACAGCACCGCGTGGCCGAGGCCGAGCGCTTCCGGCTGGCGCACGTAGAAGCAGTTGACGTGGCTCGGCTTGATGCCGCGCACCAGCTCGAGCAGCTTCTCCTTGCCGCGCGCCTCGAGCTCCGCCTCGATTTCGTAGGACTTGTCGAAGTGATCCTCGATCGCGCGCTTGCTGCGCCCGGTGACGAAGATCATCTCGGTGATGCCCGCATTGATCGCTTCCTCGACCGCGTACTGGATCAGCGGCTTGTCGACGACGGGCAGCATTTCCTTCGGGCTCGCCTTCGTCGCCGGGAGGAACCGTGTGCCGAGACCGGCAACGGGGAACACGGCCTTGGTAACTTTCAACATGATCGCATCCTGATTGCGTTGGTTGCGCCGCGTCGTTTCACGACAGGGCACATTGATTTTCCGGGCGGCGCAGCGTGATTCGATTGCACGTCAAAATCGATCCGCCACCACTTTCCGATCAGGCATTTCGCCTCATCGCTCCGATTAACGGATAATCGTCGCAAACCGGTCGATATTGCCGGTGCATTATGCCGGCCAGCGACAATTTACCGATTTTCCGGATACAAATTCTTACGATTCGAATTCCTCGGCATAGGGCGCGCCGCCCCATTCGAAGCCCGGTCGAATCGGCTCGTTCTTCAGCGCCTCGCGGTACGCCGACAGTACGGCCATGATCACCAATACTGCTCCGCTCGCGATCCAGTGCATGTCCATCTTGCCGCTCCTTGCATCTATCAACTGGAGCTTCAAACTATCAGAAAAAAATCGACAAATAATTGGCCGCGCACTGAAACCGATATCCGACCTGAATAAATCCGCGCGACGGAATGTCGTTAATTCAGTGCATGATTTTTTTATTCATTGAACGATTTCTTGCGGATTACGATGGAGCGCAACTTCCCCTCCATTCGTCGCAAGGAACCGAATCGCATGCAAGCATTCAGCGGATCGACAGTGAATGCGCCGCCCGCCGCCGATCACAAGGAACACGTGATCGACGCGATGCGCGGCTTCGCGGCGCTGCTCGTCGCCTATTTCCACTGCCGGCAGGTGGCCTGGGTCGGGATGCAAAGCTTTCATCGCGCCTACGGCCATGCGCTCGACCCGAGCGTGCTCGTCGGCTACCTGACCTTCCCGTTCGCGTGGGGCTCGGCCGGCGTGCCGATCTTCTTCGTGATCAGCGGCTACTGCATCCACCGCAACGCGTCGCTCAAGCTCGCCGCCGACCCGTCGTACCGGCTGAACGCGCCGAACTTCTGGGCGCGCCGCTTCGCGCGGATCTATCCGGTGCTGCTCGCCGCGCTGCTGTTCACGCTCGCGCTCGATGCGGTCAGCCTGCAGATCGCGCCCGTCAGCCACAAGATCCGCGATGTCGGCCTGACGGCGTTCCTCGTGAACCTGTTCTCGCTGCAGGGCATCGCCGGCTACACGTACGGCTCGAACGGCGCGCTGTGGACGCTGTCGCTCGAAGTGCAGTTCTACGCGATCTATCCGCTGCTGTTCGCGATCCGGCGGCGCATCGGCATGCCGGCCGTCGTGGCCGCGGTCGCGCTCGTCAACGTCGCATCGGCGTGGCTGCTCGAGCGGCACGACCTGCAGTTCTTCACGTCGTACTGGCTGTCGTGGACGATCGGCGCCTGGATCGCCGACGTGCGCGCGCAGCAGTCGCGCCGGGCGGCGCCCGCCGCCGCGCCGTCGCGCGCGTGGTACGTGGCCGCGGCCGTGCTGCTGGCCGCCGGCTGCGCCGCGTTCCGCTACGGCCAGTACGGCGCGTTCCAGCTGTGGGCGGCCGGCTTCGCGTGCTTCCTGTACCGCGCGCTCGCCCGCCCGCCGCGCCCGACGCGGCCGCTGCGCGTGCTCGGCTGGTTCGGCGACTTCAGCTATTCGCTGTACCTGGTCCACCTGCCGCTGTTCGTCTGCCTCGGCTCGGTGCTGTTCCACTCCGAACTGCAGCTGTCGATCTGGCCGTCGTTCGCGTTCATGGCGCTCGCGATTCCGGTGGCCTACCTGTTCTACCGGCTGTTCGAGCGGCCCGCGATGCTCTGGTCGGCAAGCTTCAAGCCGTCGCGCGGCGCGCGCGTCGTCACGCCAACGCCCGAACGCGCCGCCTGAGCGCCCGGCCCGGAACGCAACCCTCGCGCGGCGCATCGCCGCGTGAGGGTTTTGGCTGGTCCGCCGTCACGGCCTGAGCGGCGCGCCACGGCCGCACGCGTCGGCATGTCATCGCCCGCCGACTTCACTTTCGTCAACAACGCGCCCGTTCGATGCATCGGCTTGCCGTGCGCTCGCATCGCGGCCGTCACGCCGTGGGCGGCGCGCCGCGGTTGCATCGTCCGGCACGGGCCGCTGACGCCTCTTGTACCGGCAAGGCGCCCGCTCGACACATCGCCGCAGTGCGCCCCCTTCGGCGCGGCCGGCCACAACCTTCCCCGCCATGGACAAGGCCCTCGCGCGGCGCATCGCCGCGCGGGGGCCGCTTCGTCATGCCGCATCCATGCGGCCCGGAGCCGGACACCGGCCCCGCGCCGCACGCGGGCTTTACCGCTTCTTCTTCGCCGCGCGCGCGGTGTCCGTCAGGATCTTCTCGACACGCTCCACATAGGTCTTCGTGCCGAAGCGGCGCAGCGCCGTCACCTGGCCGCTCGCGACGAGCCGCTCGCGCAGCTGCCGATCCGACTGCAGCGCGGCCAGCGCCGCGCCCAGCGCGCGCGCATCGCCCGGCTCGCACAACAGGCCGTTGTCGTCGTGCTCGATGATCTCGACCACGCCGCCCGCGCGCGCCGCCACCACCGGCCGCCGCGCGAGCATCCCCTCGACGATCACGCGGCCGAACGGCTCGGGCGTGATCGACGTGTGCGCAACCACGTCGACCGCCTTCATGCAGGCGGCCACGTCGCGCTGGAAGCCGAGGAAATGCACGCGGTCGTCCATCCCGTGGCGCGCGACGGTTTCATGCAGTTGCGCCGCATAGTCGTCCTCGCCGAACAGCGGCGCGCCGACCAGCACGACGTGCAGGTCCGGGTGGCTCGCGGCGGCTTCCAGCAGCACGTGCTGGCCCTTCCAGCGCGCAAGCCGGCTGAACGAGCCGACCAGCCACGCGTGCTCGGGCAGGCCGAAGCGCGCGCGCAGCGCGGCCTGGCTGACGCCCGCCAGCGCGTCGAACGGCTCGGCCGAGATGCCGTTGAACACGACGTCGACATGCTGCGGCGTGAAGCCCGTCAGCGCGCGAAACGCCTGCGCGGACGCGTCCGAGTTCGCGATCACCCGCGTCACGCCGAGCCGCGCGCAATGCTTGATCGCGAGCAGCTGCTTGCGGCCGAAATGGTCGTCGCTGACGATGTCGCGCAGGTGCCAGACCACCGGCTTGCGCGCGAGACGCCCGGCCAGCGCGGCCACCACCATCGCGCGCTGGGTGTTCGCGTAGATCACCTCGGCGCGGCGCGCGCGGCGCGCGACGTCGCGCACGAGCCGGATCAACTCCTTCACCGCGCCGGCCGATACGCCGCCCTGCTTGCGCACGCCCGCGAGCGCGCCCTGCTCGACCACGTCGACGCGTGCGCCGATCTCGTCGAGCGCCGCGCGGAACGGCCCGTCGGCGAACAGCAGCACGTCGGCGTTCGCGCGCATGTGCTTCATGATTTCGAGCAGCGACAGCTCGGCGCCGCCCAGCACGCCGCTCTGGTCGAGCACCAGCGTCGCCGGGCCGTGCGCGGCGGGCGGCGGCATCGCGCCGGCGCCCGGCTGCGCGGTCGCGCCGGGCAGCGCGGCCTCGACGTAGTCGAGAAAGCGCCGCCGGAACGTATCGGCGGAGAACCGCTCGGCGTTCGTGCGGCACGCCTGCGGCGTGAAACGCTGCGGCGCGCGTTCGAAATCGTCGACCGCCGACACGATCGCGCGCGGGGTCTGCTCGTCGAAGAACAGCCCGGTCGGCTGCGCGCCCGACTGCGGGTCGAGCACCGTCTCGAGCGCACCGCCCTTGCCGTACGCGATGACGGGCGTGCCGCACGCCTGCGCCTCGACCACCGAGATGCCGAAATCCTCCTCGGCCGCGAACACGAACGCCTTCGCGCGGCGCATCCGGTCGTGCAGCACCGCGAACGGCTGGTAGCCCATGATCTCGACGTTCGGCCCGGCCTTCGCGCGAACCCGCTGCATTTCCGGGCCGTCGCCGATCACGACCAGCTTGCGCTCGGGCGTCTGCGAGAACGCTTCGACGATCAGGTCGATCTTCTTGTACGGCACCATCCGCGACGCGGTCAGGTAGAAATCCTCCTTGACCGGGTTCAGCGAGAACGCGTCGACGTCGACCGGCGGAAAGATCACGTCGGCGTCGCGCTGGTAGACCTTCTTGATGCGCCGCGCGATGAACGCGGAATTCGCGACGAAGCCGTCGACCGCGTTCGCGGTGCGCGTGTCCCAGTTGCGGATGTAGTGCAGGATCATCCGCGCGAGCAGCGATTTCGGCCCGTGCGTGAGATTCGACTGTTCCAGGTACTGGTGCTGCAGATCCCACGCATAGCGGATCGGCGAATGCACGTAGCTGATGTGCACCTGGTCGGGCCCGGTCAGCACGCCCTTCGCGACCGCATGGCTGCTCGAGATCACGAGGTCGTAGCCCGACACGTCGAGCTGCTCGATCGCGAGCGGCATCAGCGGCAGGTAGCTGCGGTACTTGGTGCGCGCGAACGGCAGCTTCTGGATGAACGACGTGGTGACCGGCTTGCCGCGCACGAACGCGCGATCGTCGAGGAAATCGACGAGGCTGAACAGGTCCGCGTCCGGAAAGCACGCGACGATCTGCTCGAGCACCCGCTCGGCGCCCGCGTAGGTCACGAGCCAGTCGTGGACGATCGCCACGCGCAGCGGCCGGGCCGGATGGCGCGCGGCCGCGGGTTCGGCCGGCGCGGTGCGGCGTTGCGCAACGGCATCGCTCGCGTCGGCCACCGCCGCGGCATCTGCCGCGGCCAGGTTCAATACGGCGTATTCCGCCAGATCGCGATTCATCAGGTTTGCTCCGAGAAACCCCGTCGTTCAGGACGGGGCGTGAAAGGTTCGCGGCCGAGTGGCCGCGTCTCCCAGGCTTGAGCCACACGCGCGCATGTGACATGGTGTGACGCATGGGCATCAAGCGCGCGTACCGATTCCGGTTCTACCCGACGCCCGAGCAAGAAGTGATGCGTGCCCGGACGTTCGGGTGTGCGCGCTTTGCGTATAACCACATGCTGCGGATGCGCACCGAGGCGTGGCGTCAACGCGGCGCGAAACATTTTGGCCGTCGGACTGGCGGTGACAGCCCATGGAGAAAGCGTAATGCCCATGTCTCTTTGAGGCGATGTCGGGTTGCATTCGGCGAAGTGGGAATCTCCTTCCTTTAGGGAGGAGAGCAGTCAAGCAGTTTTCCTCGCATTGAGACGGACAAAAAGGTCGCGCACGAGCGCGCGCAGGCCCGGCGTCATCGTGAGCGACCACGCGACGTTCAGCACCAGCACGACCGCGCAGATGCCGATCGATTCGACGAGCCCCGGCCACGCCTGCGCGAGAAACAGGCTCGCGAGCAGGAAGGCGAGATGCGCGGCCATGTCGAGCACGATCGCGCGCATGCGGATGGCCGACAGATACAGCAGCACGCCGTAGTCGACGAGCGCGCGCGCCGCGACGACCACCGCCGCGCCGATCAGCCCGAAGTGATGAATGCCGAACCACAGGCCGCCGACGAAGAACGGCATCTCGACGAGCCCGGCGAAGGCCGCGCGCGCCGGGTTGACCTGCGACTGGATCAGGATCCGCGTGACGCTCGCCTGCCCGACGAGCCACACGCTGATCACCAGCACGCGGCCGACCGGCGCCGAATGCGCGGCGAGATCGGGGCCGACCCACAGCGTCAGGAACGGCGCGAGCGCGAAGATCGCGACGATGCCGACCGGCGTGAACACGCCGTTCAGGAATTCGAGCGACTGCCGCGCGAGCGTATCGGCGTGGTCGCGGCCGACCGCCGACAGGCGCGGGAACAGCGTGCGCACGAGCGCGTTCGGCAGCATGTTCAGGCGCGTGACGAGGTTCTGCGGCACCGTGTAGTAGGTGACGAACTTCGCGCCCATGCCCGCGCCGAGCATCACGCGGTCAAGCGTGTCGGCGATCATGCTGGTCGTGCTCGCGATCAGCATCCAGCCGCCGAAGTTGAACAGCCCCTTCGCGGTGCCCCACTGCGGCGGATCGATGCGCCGGATGCCGAGCACCTTGAGGCTCGCGTGGCCGAGCATCACGGCCGCGATCAGCCGCGCGACGACCGCGGCGGCCAGCACCGTCTGCAGGTTCGGCGCGATCCACCACGCGGCGGCGAGCGGCAGCAGCTGGAACAGGAAGGTGCCGATCGTCTGGTTCGTGTTGAACACGCCGAACCGCTCGGCGCCGTTGATCGCGCCGGCGAACACCCACGACACGTTCGCGAGCGGAATCGCGAGCGCGAGCCACGGCAGCGCGAGATACACCTCGTGCTGCATCTCGGCCGACACCTTCGTGAAATACGCGGTGTAGACGAAAGCGCCGAAGTAGATCAGCAGCCCGCCCACGATGCCGGTGCCGAGGTTCAGCCAGAACGCGCTCCAGAACACGCGCGCGCTTTCGGCGTCGTCGCCGCTCGCGAGCGCCTTCGAGATGTGGTTCTGCGCGGCCATGCTCATCCCGAGATCGAGGATCCCGAAATAGCCGATCAGCGTCCATACGAGGCTGACGACGCCGTAGCGTTCGACACCGAGCGCGTGGATATACGCGGGCACCGTCACCAGCGACACGAAGGTCGGCAGGATCAGCCCGATGAAATTGATCGAAACGTTCTTGAGTATGCCTTTGTCCATGCTTCTGCCTTGTGCGACGGCGACGGTGACGTGCCGCCCGTCACGGTTTCCAGCGATACATCAGCACCTTGCCGCGCGCGTCTTCCTCGACGAACACGAGGTACTCGCCGTTCTCGCGCCGGGTCGCGCTGATGCCGAACGGCACGTCGACCCAGCCGGATGTCCGGCCGACCTCCGGCCCCGGGTTCATCACGCCCAGCTCCTTGCCGGTTTCCTTGTCGTACACGTGGATCTTGCCGACCGGCTCCACCGCGAACAGGTAGCGGCCCTCCACCGTGATCCCGGCCAGCGTGAGGATCGGCTTCGCGTCCGGCTGCCACGGCAGCGCGACCGTGTAGCGCGCGACCGGCGAGCCGGTCGACCACTTGTCGAAACGGATCAGCACGCGGCCCACCTCCTTGTTGATGCCGGGCTGCGGCGGCGCGTCCGGCGTGTAGCCGGTCACGTACAGCGTGTCGGTCTGCGGCTCGTAGAGCGCGCGGCGCAGCTGCGTGAACGGCTGCGGCATCGGGTAGGTCGTGACCTTGTCGTACGTGTAGATCGGGTTGCCGGCCTTGTCCACGCCGCCATAGCGGAACCGGTGGATGCCGCGCACGTCGCTCGTGCGCCAGATGTCGCCCTTCGTGTCGACCCACCAGCCCCAGCCGCCGGCCTTCGCCTTGCCGCTCGTGTTGATCTCGAACTCGTCGGCGTCGAGCCGGCCGTTGCCGTTCGCGTCGCGCCACATCCAGTCGCCGCCCGGCGGCTTGTTCGGCACGTTGTCGACCGGCCGCGCGCGCCCGGCGATCAGCACCGACGGAATCGCCACCTCGCCGTCGCGCTTCGCGTCGAAGCGGTAGATCTTCAGGTGATCCGCGTACATGTCGGTCAGGTACAGGAACGTGCGGCCGTCGAGGCGGCGCGCCGTCGGCGTGCCCGGCCACTGGTCGACGTGGAACACCGGATCGTCCGGATACTTGAAGCGGTTCGACAGGAAGCCCGCGTATTTCCATTCCTGGCCGGCCGGTTTCGACAGGTCGAGCTCGAAACGCTTGTTGCCCGTGTACACGCTGTTCGGCCGCGCGGGGTCGACCCACGCGCCGTCGACGAACAGCAGCCCCTGCACCTGCCAGCGCAGCTTGCCGTCCGGCGCATAGCTCTCGAGCACCGCGCCGAGCCCCGCGCCGATCGTGGCGTGGCGCGGCCCGATACCGTTCGTCGCGACGTAGATGTTGCCGGCACGGTCGACGCCGACGCCGGTCAGCCCGTTGAAGCGCTGCGGCCCCGGCCGGCCCGGCACCGGGCCCGCGAAGATGCCGCCGCGCTCGCCGAACGTGCTGGCCAGCGCATAGCCCTTGTCGCTTTTCGCGAAGATCAGGATCTGCTGGCGCGGACCGTTGTCGGCCACCAGCACGCGGCCCTTCGCATCGACCGTCACGTCGACCGCTTCGGTGTTTTCCGGCAGCGCGGGCGCGTCGTCGATCCGGCGGCCGTCCGCGCGAACGTGCACGAGGCGCGCGGGCCCGCTCACCGTATCCGTGAGCAGCCAAAGCGTACCGTCGCCCGCAAGCGCGATGCGGCCCGGCTCGTGCGCGTTCCACGTGCCCTTCTTCTGCATCGTCTCGGCGTCGTACACGACGACTTCGTCACGCGACGGATTGGTCGCGAACAGCGTCCTGTCGTCGGCCGCGAGGCCACCGACTTCCGCCTTCAGCTCGCCCGCATCCGGCTTCGTGGCGGCCGGCACTTCGTTGAGCATCATGAAGCTCGCGGCCATCCGCGCGCGGCCGGCGTCCGCCCGCCCGCCGGGCTGCGGCGCCGCGCGAAACGGTGCGGCCTGCTTCATGTCGCCGAGCGTGCGACGCGAAATGCCGAACCATTGCCTGCCCTTCTCCGGCCAGATGCCGGGCGACACGAGGTGGCCGCGCTCGTTGCCGACGCCGATCGCGACATACGCGTACTTGCCGTTCACCGCGACCGCGTTGCCGCCGAGGTTGCCCCAGCCGTGCGTGCCGCCGGCGAAGCCGAGCATCCTGCCGTCCTGGTAGACGCTCGCTTCCGCGCCGCTCTCGTCCCACGGCGCATTCGTATACACCTTGCCATCGGGCGTCACCGCGATCGCGCGGATGTCGATCTGCGTCCAGGTGCCATCGCCATAGCCGAACGTATTGCCGATCCACGAGGTCGTCGCGGGCAACACCGTTTCGGCCGGCGCGGCGTACGTCAGCATGGCCGCGCACACCGCCAAGCCTGCCAGTATCAGACGTCGCAATGCGTTTCTCCATCGATGCTTCAACGACCCGGCGTCGCGGCGCAAAGCCGGGCGAATGCCGTATCGCTAAATGGGTTTCAAACGACGCGATGCAGGTTACAAGCAAAAATAATCACAAGAAATTTGGAAATATTTGGGGATGTTTCCGCCTGGAATATCGAACCGGAACCCATCCACAAAGTGGCGGCAAAGCGGCAAGAACGACCGCCCCGCGCGGCCGGGCCTGTAGAAAATGCCGCGCCGAGGCAGCTGATCCGGGCCGATCCGCGCCGCTCGGGCGGATATTTTTCTTCAGACGATGAATGCGACCGGAAATCGAATGTTTTCCATCGCGCGATTGACGCGCGTTTTTTTGCCGATTTCTTTTCCCTAGAATCGATTTCGCTTCGATATTCCACTTAATCGCATGAATGACATTCACGCATCGAATGCGCAACGCGCCGCACGCCGCGAAGGAGCGGCGCGATGACGGCCCCGCGCACCGCCGACACGCCCCTCCCGCAACACGGCCGCATCGTCCAGCTCGACGGGCTGCGCGCGCTCGCCGTGGGCGCCGTATTCCTGCAGCACGCGCTGAAGGCGCCGCTGTGGATGGGCGTCGACCTGTTCTTCGTGCTCAGCGGCCTGCTGATCACCGGCATCCTGCTCGAGCGCAAGGCGCGCGGGCAGTCGTACTTCGGCCACTTCTACGCGCGCCGCGTGCGCCGCATCCTGCCGCCATACGTGCTGCTGCTCGTCGTGTCGGCGCTGCTGTTCGGCGCGAGCTGGCTGCCGCACTGGCCGTGGTTCGCGTTCTTCTCGACCAATATCGGGCTGTCGCTCGGCAGCATCGGCCACGACAGCCTCAACGTGCTGTGGTCGCTCGCGGTCGAGGAGCAGTTCTACATCTTCTGGCCGTTCGTCGTGCTGTGGTGCTCCGAGCGCGCGCTGCTGTGGATCGCGGCCGCGCTGATCGTCGCCGCGCCGGTGCTGCGCGCGATCGCGACGCCGTGGTTCGACTCGTTCTGGCCGATCTACTACCTGACGCCGTTCCGCATGGACCTGCTCGCCGCGGGCGCGCTGCTCGCGATCGTGCTGCGCCGCGACCGCCGCGCGCTGGAGCCGTTCTATCCGCTCGCGATCGCCGGCGCGCTCGTATCGCTCGCGATCCTCGGCTGGCTGCACCTGTCGTTCCCGCGCTTCCGCGCCGCGAACACGCCGCTGTCGAACGCGGCGCTGTACAGCGTGTCGCTGCTGCTGTGCACGTCGATCGTCGTGATCGCGCTGCGCGGCCGCGGCCTCGTGCAGCGCGTGCTGACGCACCCCGCACTCGTCTACGTGGGCACCGTCAGCTACACCGTGTACCTGATCCATCTCAGCGTGCTGTACGCATTGTGGCCGCTGCACCTGAACCGCTACGTGACCGCCGCGCTCGCGCTGGCGATCACGCTCGCGTACGCCACCGCCTGCTGGTACGGCTTCGAGCGCCGTCTCACGCGCGGCCCCGCACGCGGCGCCCTCCCGGCGGCGGCACGCACCACCGCCTGAATTTCTTCATCGTTTCGACTAGGACATCGCCATGAGCCAAACTCGCAAGGCCATCATTACCGGGGTGACGGGGCAAGACGGCGCCTACCTGACCAAGCTGCTGCTGGACAAGGGCTACCAGGTCACGGGCACCTACCGCCGCACCAGCTCGGTCAATTTCTGGCGTATCGCCGAGCTCGGCGTCGACACGCACCCGAACCTCACGCTCGTCGAGCATGACCTGACCGATGCGGGTTCGAGCCTGCGCCTGCTCGAGCGCACGCAGGCGGACGAGCTGTACAACCTGGCCGCGCAGAGCTTCGTCGGCGTGTCGTTCGACCAGCCGTCGACCACCGCCGAGGTGACCGGCCTCGGCACGCTGAACCTGCTCGAGGCGATCCGCGTGGTCAGCCCGAAGACGCGCTTCTACCAGGCGTCGACATCCGAAATGTTCGGCAAGGTGCAGGCGATCCCGCAGACGGAAACCACGACCTTCTACCCGCGCAGCCCGTACGGCGTCGCGAAGCTGTTCGCGCACTGGACGACGGTGAACTACCGCGAGTCGTACGGCCTGTTCGGCAGCAGCGGGATACTGTTCAACCACGAGTCGCCGCTGCGCGGCCGCGAGTTCGTCACGCGCAAGATCACCGACACCGTCGCGAAGATCAAGCTCGGCAAGGCCACCCGCCTCGAGCTCGGCAACCTCGACGCGAAGCGCGACTGGGGCTTCGCGCTCGAATACGTCGAAGGGATGTGGCGGATGCTGCAGGCCGACGAGCCCGACACCTACGTGCTCGCGACCAACCGTACCGAGACCGTGCGCGACTTCGTGCGGATGGCGTTCGCCGCCGCGGGCTACCAGATCGAATGGACCGGCAAGGGCGAGCAGGAGCGCGGCCTCGACGCGGCGACGGGCAACGTGCTCGTCGAGGTGAATCCGAAGTTCTACCGGCCGGCCGAAGTCGAACTGCTGATCGGCTGCGCGGACAAGGCCAAAGCCAAGCTCGGCTGGTCGCCGAAGACGACGCTCGAACAGCTTTGCCAGATGATGGTCGAAGCGGATCTGACGCGGAACCAGCACCATGACACGTACTGAACGCCGGTCGCGCCGTGCGCTCGTCACGGGCCTGACCGGCTTCACCGGCCGCTACATGGCGGAACGCCTCGAAGCGGCCGGCTATGAAGTGTGGGGCACGATCGCGCCCGGCATGCCGCGGCCCGACGATCCGGCGCTCGCGAACTGCACGCTGCTGCCCGCCGACCTGCTCGACGCGGACGCGCTGCGCGCCGCGGCCGCCGACGCGCGGCCCGACGCGGTCGTGCACCTCGCGGCCCGCGCGCACGTCGCGCAGGATGCACCGGCGCAGACCTACCAGGTCAACATCGTCGGCACGCGCAACCTGCTGGCCGCCGTCGCGGGCCTCGACCGCCGCCCGTCCGCGGTGCTGCTCGCGAGCAGCGCGAACATCTACGGCAATTCGACGCCCGGCGTGCTCGACGAGACCGTTGCGCCCGCGCCCGCGAACGACTACGCGGTCAGCAAGCTCGCGATGGAATACGCGGCGAAGCTCTGGCTCGACCGGCTGCCGATCGTGGTCGCGCGCCCGTTCAACTACACGGGGGTCGGCCAGAGCGACGCGTACCTGCTGCCGAAGCTGGTCGCGCATTTCGCACGCCACGAACCGCGCATTTCGCTCGGCAATCTCGACGTGAGCCGCGATTTCTCCGACGTGCGCGACGTGACGGCCGCCTACCTGCGGCTGATCGAAGCGGCGCCGGCCGGCGAGACGTTCAACGTCTGCTCGGAGCGCGCGTATGCATTGAAGGAAGTGCTGGCGATGCTGTCGCGCATCGCGGGCTACGTGATCGACGTGACGGTCGACCCGCGCTTCGTGCGGCAGAACGAGGTGAAAAGCCTGAGCGGCTCGCGCGACAAGCTGCGTCGCGCGGTGGGCGAATGGCCCGTCACGCCGCTCGACGATACGCTGCGCTGGATGGTGGACGCGATGCGCGGCGCACCGGCCGCGCGCGCCTGACCCGGTTCCGTCGTTCGGTCCGTTCGGTCCGTTCGGTCCGTTCGGTCCGTTCGGTCCGTTCGGTCAGGCGGCGCACCGGCCGCGCTCAGCCTTCGAGGCCGTGCGCGAGATCGTTGCGCAGGTCGGCAGGATCCTCCAGGCCGACCGCGAGACGGATCAGCCCTTCGGTGATGCCCGCTGCCGCCCGCGCTTCCGGCGTGATGCGCGCGTGCGTCGTGGTGGCCGGATGGGTGATCGTCGTGCGCGTGTCGCCGAGGTTGCCGGTGATCGAGATCAGCTTCGTGCCGTCGATCACGCGCCACGCGTTCGCGCGCTGCTGCTCCGGCGTATCGCCCTTCAGCTCGAACGACACGATCGCGCCGCCCGCCTTCTGCTGGCGCTTCGCGAGTTCATGCTGCGGATGCGACGCGAGGCCCGGATAGAACACGCGTGCGACGGCCGGATGCGAATCGAGCCACTGCGCGATCTTCAGCGCGTTCTCCGACTGGCGCTCGACGCGCAGCGACAGCGTTTCCATCCCCTTCAGCAGCACCCACGCGTTGAACGCCGACAGCGTCGGGCCCGCGCTGCGCACGAACGGGAACACCTTGCCCATGATGAATTCCTTCGAGCCGACCAGCGCGCCGCCGAGCACGCGCCCCTGGCCGTCGAGGAACTTCGTCGCCGAGTGCATCACGACGTCCGCGCCGAGCTTCAGCGGCTGCTGCAGCACCGGGCTGCAGAAGCAGTTGTCGACGACGAACAGCGCGTTCGCGGCCTTCGCGATCTTGCCGATCGCCTCGATGTCGGCGAGTTCGGTCAGCGGGTTCGACGGCGTCTCGAGGAAGAACATCTTGGTTTCCGGGCGCACCGCTTCCTGCCACGCGTTCAGGTCGGTCGGATCGACGAAGGTCGTCGCGATGCCGTACTTGCTGAAGATCTGCGAGAACATGCCGAGCGTCGAGCCGAACAGGCTGCGCGAGCTGACGATATGGTCACCGGCCTGCAGCGCCGCCATCACGACCGACATGATCGCGGCCATCCCCGACGCGGTCGCGATACACGCCTCGCCGCCCTCGAGCGCCGCGAGACGCTCCTGGAACATCGTCACGGTCGGGTTCGTGAAGCGCGAATAGGTGAAGTAGTCTTCCGAATTCGCGAAGCGCTCCGCCGCTTCGGCAGCGCTCTTGAAGCAGAAGCTCGACGTGAGGAACAGCGCTTCCGAGTGCTCGTTGAAGTCGCTGCGCAGCGTGCCCGCGCGCACGGCCAGCGTGTCGAAGTTGAGTGAGTCGTCCATGTTCCGTTTTCCGTTTTCGATGTCCGCGCGGCGTCGCACGGACCAGACCAAACAAAAAGCCCGCTATGCGTCGGCATCAGCGGGCTTCGTGCGGTACGACAGCGGTCGACTCGGGCCGGCTGCCGCCGGCCTTCGCTTTAGCTGTTTGGGGATGAAGCCCCGCGTCCGCAAGCTGAAATCAAATCGACGCAAGATCACATCCTATCACGCCTGTACGGCGGCGTGTGCCGGGCTCACTCCACCGACAGCTGCAGGTTCATCTGCGATCGCGTGGTGTCGCCGCTCGTGTCGCGGTCGGCCTGCGACGCCGGCGCGAGACGCGCGCGCTCGATCGCATCGAGGTACTCGGGCGTGATGTTGCCGGTGATGTAGTTGCCGTCGAAGCACGACGCCTCGAAGCACTCGAGCTTCGGGTTGATGTCGCGCACCGCGCGGCGCAGATCGTCGACGTCCTGGTAGATCAGGTGGTCGGCGCCGATGATCTTCGCGACTTCCTCGTCGCTACGGCCATGCGCGACCAGTTCGCCGCGCGTCGGCATGTCGATGCCGTACACGTTCGGGAACTTCACCGGCGGCGCGGCCGACGCGAAGATCACCGATTTCGCGCCTGCATCGCGGGCCATCTGCACGATCTCGTGCGAGGTCGTGCCGCGCACGATCGAATCGTCGACGATCAGCACGTGCTTGTCCTTGAACTCGATGCTCATCGCGTTGAGCTTCTGGCGCACCGACTTCTTGCGCACCGCCTGGCCCGGCATGATGAACGTGCGGCCGACGTAGCGGTTCTTGAAGAAGCCTTCGCGATACTCGACGCCGAGCTTCGCGGCGACCTGCATCGCAGCCGGACGCGACGAATCGGGAATCGGCATCACGACGTCGATCGGCACGTTCGGCAGCTCGCGCTTGATCTTCTCCGCGAGGTAGTCGCCCATGCGCAGGCGCACGTTGTAGACCGGCACGCCGTCGAGGCACGAATCCGGGCGCGCGAGGTACACGTACTCGAACATGCACGGATTGAGGGTCGGCTGCTCCGCGCACTGCTGGCTGTGGAAGTTGCCGGCCTGGTCGATGAAGATCGCCTCGCCCGGCTGCACGTCGCGAACGAATTCGAAGCCGATGCCTTCAACCGCGACCGATTCCGACGCGAGCATCCATTCGGTGCCGTGCTCGGTCTCGAGCTTGCCGATGCAGAGCGGGCGGATGCCGAACGGATCGCGGAATGCGAGCAGGCCGTAGCCGGCGATCAGCGACACGATCGCGTACGAGCCCTCCAGGCGGCGGTGGACGCCCGCGACCGCCTTGAACAGCGCGGCCGGATCGAGCTCGAGGCCCGTCGTCGACAGTTGCAGCTCGTGCGCGAACACGTTGAGCAGCACTTCGCTGTCGGAGTTGGTGTTGAGGTGCCGGCGGTCGATCCGGAACATCTCGTCCTTCAGTTGCCGCCAGTTCGTCAGGTTGCCGTTGTGCGCGAGGATGATCCCGAACGGCGCATTCACGTAGAACGGCTGCGCTTCGGCCTCGCTCGACGCCGAACCGGCGGTCGGGTAGCGAACCTGGCCGATGCCGTACGTGCCGGGCAGGCTGCGCATGTTGCGCGTGCGGAACACGTCGCGCACCATGCCGTTCGCCTTGTACATGTGGAAATTGCTGCCGTCCGCCGTCGCGATGCCCGCCGCATCCTGACCGCGGTGCTGCAGCAGCAGCAGGCTGTCATAGATCAGCTGATTGACCGGGGATTGGGAGATAACGCCTACGATGCCGCACATGGCATGTCCTTCAGAGAATACAAAAACGGTTCCGTCCTGCCCGGCCGCGGCGTCGTCACACGCGCACGTACTGGGCCATGCCGTCGGGCAGGAGCAGCTTCAGCTCATGCACGCCCTGTTCGGCAATCGGACGCAAAAGCGCATTGCGCCAGAATTCCTGTTTCGGCAACTCGGTCAGCCCGGCTGCCGCGACCAGCAGCACCACCAGCACGCCGCCGCGCACGAGCCCGAACATCATGCCGAGCGACCGGTCGACGCCGCCGAGGCCCGTCACCTGCGCGATCCGCGACAGCAGCGCATTCGCGACGCCGGCCACGAACACCACGCCGATCACCAGCAGCGCGAACCCGAGCACCCACTGCGTCAGCGCGCCGCCCGGCCAGTTGGCCGGCATGTACGGCACCACGAGCCCGACGTAGCGGCTCGCGATCACGATCGCCGCGATCCAGCCGATCAGCCCGAAAATCTCCGACACGAAGCCGCGCCACGCACCGCGCAGCGCCGACAACACGATCACCGCCAATACAGCGTAGTCGAAAGCAGTCAGCATCGTGCGTTACTGGGTCAGACCGGCTTCGCGCACTTTCGCGATCGCGGCGGACGCCGCCGCGCGATCCGCGAACGGACCCGCACGCAACAGTGTAGCCATGCTGCCGTCGGCCTGCTTGCGATGCTCGACATATGCGGGCACGCCCGCCGATTTCAACTTGGTGGCCCAGGAGCGCGCCGTTGCGTCGTCCTTGAACGACCCGAGCTGCACCGCGAATCGCGCGCCGGCCGGCGACGACGGGGTGGCGGCGTCGCCGTCCGAACCGGCCGCATCGGCGTTCGCCACGGCGGCGGGCGCCGGCTTCGGCACCACCGGCTTCGCGGCGGGCGCGGCCGGCTTCGGCGCGGGTTTCGGCGCCACGCTGGCGGTGGGGGGCGGGGTGTCGGGCTTCGCCGCCGGCTTGGCGGCTTCCTTGGCGGTGTCCTTTGCCGCAGCCGCGGCGATCGCCGTGTCGGATGCGGGCGGCTCGTCGTGCGCGACGCCGGCCTGCACGTCGGATGCGTCTTCGTCGCCGCGCGGCGCGGCCGCCTGGTGTGCGGGGCGGTTCGGGATGTCGATCGAGATGTCGTCGGTCACCGGCTTCGGGTGCGAGTCGAGCACCATCGGCAGCACGATGACGGCGGCTATCACGAGCGCGATCGCGCCGACGAGGCGACGGCGCGCGCGTTGCTTTTCTGGAAGGGTCGGATCGAGGAGCAGTGCGTCCGATTCCGGACGCTCGGTGCGGCGCGAGCGGCGCTCGACGCGTTCAGTGCGCTCGCTACGCACGTTCCGGGAGGCCCCGGTACGACCGCCGCGCCGGGTGGGCGCGTCGTCGTCTTTCTTGCCGAACGAGAAAATTCCCATGAATGGCTGAGTCCGAAACTGCCCGTCAGTCAGTGTTGCTGCGATTTACGATAGGCCATTACGCCAGCTACCGTATGGAAACTGCCGAAAACCACGATTCTATCATTCTCCGATGCTCTTTTTAGTGCATCGCGAAACGCATCGGCCGGCGACGTGTAGCGCGTGACGCTCGAATCCGCGCTGTCCTCCACCCCCGCCTTGCGCAGCGCGGCTTCCAGCTGTTCGGCGCTCGCCGCGCGCGGCAACGGCAGGTCGGTCACGCACCAGTGGTCGATCTCGCCCTTCAGGTGGTGCAGCACGCCGTCGATGTCCTTGTCGTGCATCGCGCCGAACACCGCATACGTGTACGGGAAGAAGCCCATGTTGCCGAGATTCTGCGCGAGCACGGCCGCCGCGTGCGGGTTGTGCGCGACGTCGAGCACGATCGCCGGCTTGCCCGGCAGCACCTGGAAGCGCCCCGGCAGCTCGACGTTCGCGAGCCCGAGCCGGATGTCCTGCGCGGACACCGGCAGCACCGCGCGCAGCGATTCGAGCGCGGCGAGCGCGGCCGACGCATTGATCAGCTGGTTCGCGCCGCGCAGCGCCGGGTACGCGAGCGCCGGGTAGCGCTTGTCGCGGCCACGGTAGCTCCACTGCTGGCGCTCCGCGCCCGGCTGCGCCTCGCAGCGGAAATCGCGGCCGACGAGCCACAAGTCCGCGCCGATCGCTTGCGCGTGGTCGACGAGCGTTTGCGGCGCGGCCGGATCGCCGCAGATCGCCGGCTTGCCCGGGCGGAAGATCCCCGCCTTCTCGAACGCGATCTGCTCGCGCGTGTCGCCGAGATATTCGGTGTGATCGATGTCGATGCTGGTGACGATCGCGCAGTCTGTGTCGATGATGTTGACCGCGTCGAGCCGGCCGCCGAGGCCGACTTCGAGGATCACCGCATCGAGCCCGCGCGATGCGAACAGGTGCAGGATCGCGAGCGTCGTGAATTCGAAGTACGTGAGCGACACCGGCTCGGGCAACGACGTGCGCGCCGCCTCGACCGCCTCGAAATGCGGCAGCAGTTCGTCGTCGGCGACCATCTCGCCGTTCACCCTCGCCCGCTCGTTGAATGCGAGCAGGTGCGGCGACGTGTGGCAGCCGACCTTGTAGCCGGCGCGCACGAGGATCGTCTCGAGGAAGGCGCAGGTCGAGCCCTTGCCGTTGGTGCCGCCGACGGTGATCACCGGGCAGGCGAATTCGAGCCCGAGGGCCGCCTTGACCTTACCGATGCGGGCAAGGCCCATGTCGATGCCGACCGGGTGCGCGCGTTCGAGATGCGAAAGCCACGCGTCGAGAGTGGGAAAAGTGCTCATCGGGTCTGAACGTGATTCGGTACCGCCACTACGCCAAAAAACGAAGCGCGCCGCCCGGCGGATGAGCCAGGCGACGCGCGCGGTTCAAAGTCCTGCGCCGGTGCCGATCAGGCCAGCGCGTCGGCCGGCTGCCGCTGCAGCAGCGCGAGCAGTTGCGCGATCTCGTCGCGCAGCTTGCGGCGGTCGACGATCATGTCGATCGCGCCCGTCTTCAGCAGGAATTCCGCGCGCTGGAAGCCTTCCGGCAGCTTCTCGCGCACCGTCTGCTCGATCACGCGCGGGCCGGCGAAGCCGATCAGCGCCTTCGGCTCGGCGATCACGACGTCGCCGAGGAACGCGAAGCTCGCCGACACGCCGCCCATCGTCGGGTCGGTCAGCACCGAGATGAACGGCAGTTTCGCTTCCGCGAGCTTGGTCAGCATCGCGGTGGTCTTCGCCATCTGCATCAGCGACAGCAGGCTTTCCTGCATCCGCGCGCCGCCCGAGGCGGTGAAGCAGATGAACGGCACCTGCTGCTCGAGCGCGTTCTGCGCGCCGCGCGCGAAGCGCTCGCCGACGACCGAGCCCATCGAGCCGCCCATGAACGAGAACTCGAAGCACGCGGCAACGACCGGCAGCGTGTGAATCGCGCCGCCCATCACGACCATTGCGTCGGTCTCGCCCGTCTCGTCGATCGCTTCCTTCAGACGATCCGGATACTTGCGGCTGTCCTTGAACTTCAGCGTGTCGACCGGCACGATCTCCTGGCCGATCTCATAGCGGCCTTCCGGATCGAGCAGCCCGTCGAGGCGCTCGCGCGCACCGATCCGCATGTGGTGATCGCACTTCGGGCACACGTGCAGGTTCGCGTCCACGTCGTTGCGATACAGCACCGCCTCGCAGGACGGGCACTTGACCCACAGGCCTTCCGGAATGCCCTTGCGGCTTTTCGGATCGGTCTGCTTGATCTTCGGCGGCAGCAGTTTGTCGAGCCAGCTCATCGTATGGTTTCCTGTTCCGTGGCAGGCCGGGCGACGTGCGCCCTGCCCGCTTTCGTGTGTTGTTTATGCGGCCGTCTTGCCCGCGCCGTCCAGCGCGGCGCGCAACTCGGCGATGAACGCCTTCAGTTCGGCGACGGCACCTTCCGGCGCGGCGCTCTCGAGGAGCTGCACCAGACGGCTGCCGATCACGACGGCGTCCGACACTTCGGCGACTGCGCTTGCCGTCTGGGCGTCGCGGATGCCGAAGCCGACACCCACCGGAACCGGCACTCGCGACTTGATGGCCGGGATTTTACCCGCAATGCTCGAAACATCCAGATTTCCGGCGCCGGTCACGCCTTTCAGCGACACGTAATACACGTAGCCGCTCGCGATCTTGCCGACTTCCGCGATGCGTTCGTCGGTCGACGTCGGCGCGAGCAGGAAGATCGGATCGATCTGCGCGGCGCGCATCTTTTCGGCGAACACGGCCGCTTCTTCCGGCGGATAGTCGACGACGAGCACGCCGTCGACGCCGGCCGCCTGGGCTTCGGCCGCGAACGTGTCGACGCCCATCCGCTCGATCGGGTTCGCATAGCCCATCAGCACGACGGGCGTCTTCTGGTCGCGCTCGCGGAAACGCTTCACGTCGGCGAGCACGCGCTTCATCGTGACGCCGCGCGCGAGCGCGCGCTCGGACGAGCGCTGGATCACCGGGCCGTCGGCCATCGGATCGGAGAACGGCACGCCGAGCTCGATCACGTCCGCGCCGCCTTCGGCGAGCGCGTGCATGAAGTCGACGGTCTTCGCGGGGTCCGGATCGCCGGCGGTGATGAACGGGATCAGGCCCTTTCGGCCTTGTTCGGCGAGTGCGGCAAAGGTCTGCTGGATACGGGACATGGCAATTTTCCTCGATTCAGTCGGCGAAACGGCGGCGCGCCTCACGCGCACGCCGGCGCAGCGAGCGCGGCAACGCGCTCGTGCGCGATCGCGCAATAACTTTCGTTGATCTCGTAGCCGACGAAGTCGCGCCCCTGCCGTGCGCAGGCCACCGCGGTCGTGCCGCTGCCCATGAACGGGTCGAGCACGCGGCCGCCCGGCGGGCAGCTCGCGAGCACCATCCGCTCGATGATTTCCAGCGGCTTCTGGGTCGGATGATCGACGCGCTCCGCGTGCTGACGATGCAGGCGCGAGACCGACCAGACGTCCTTCGGGTTGTAGCCCATCTCCAGCCACTTGCTGCCCTCGAACAGCTTGCGCGAGCGGGCCTTCTTCGTATCGGCGTCGTACGGGATGCGGACCGGATCGAGATCGAAGTAATACGCCTTGGATACCGCGAAAAAGCCGATGTTGTCGTGCACCGACGTGAAGCGGCGCGTCGTGCCGCCCATGCTCGGCACGCGCCGGTCCCAGATGATCTCGTTGACCATCGTGAGCTTCGTCTTCAGGAAACTGAAGATTTCCGGCGCGTACTGCCACGTGCAGAAGATGTACATCGACCCGCTCGGCTTGAGCTTCGGGATCGCGAGTTCGAGCCACCCGCGCGTCCACGCGAGAAACGCGTCGCCCGAGCGCTTGTCCGAGTCGTTGCCGTAGTCCTTGCCGAGCCCGTACGGCGGATCGGCGACGATCAGGTCGATCGACGCGTCCGGCAGGCGCGCGGCTTCGGTCAGAAAATCGCGGTTGTGCAATTCGATGCCGGCCGGCAGCGCACGCGCCGCGGCGACGGCGGCTTGCACCGCCTCCGCCTCGCTCGCGGCGCCGCCCGCCGGCTCTTCGATCAGGTCACGCATCAGTCGGGGTCAGAGTGTAATGCCCGATCGCTCGGCGACCGTATGCATGTCCTTGTCGCCACGGCCCGACAGGTTGACGAGCAGGATCTTGTCCTTCGGCAGCGTCGGCGCGAGCTTCACGCCGTACGCGATCGCGTGGCTCGATTCGAGCGCCGGGATGATCCCTTCGATCCGGCAGCAGTCGTGGAACGCCTTCAGCGCTTCCTCGTCGGTGATGCCGACGTACTGCGCGCGGCCGCTGTCCTTCAGCCAGGCATGCTCGGGGCCGACGCCCGGATAGTCGAGGCCCGCCGACACCGAATGCGTCTCGATGATCTGGCCGTCGTCGTCCTGCAGCAGGTACGTGCGGTTGCCGTGCAGCACGCCGGGGCTGCCGGCGATCAGCGAGGCCGCGTGATGGCCCGTGTCCAGGCCGTCGCCCGCCGCCTCGACGCCGATCAGCTGCACCGACGTGTCGTCGATGTACGGATAGAAGATGCCCATCGCGTTCGAGCCGCCGCCGACGCAGGCGATCACGGCGTCCGGCTGCCGGCCCGCGAGTTCCGGCATCTGCACCTTGCACTCGTCGCCGATCACGCGCTGGAAGTCGCGCACCATCATCGGATACGGGTGCGGGCCCGCCACCGTGCCGATGATGTAGAACGTGTTCTCGATGTTCGTGACCCAGTCGCGCATCGCTTCGTTGAGCGCGTCCTTCAGCGTGCGCGAGCCCGATTCGACCGGCACGACCGTCGCGCCGAGCAGCTTCATCCGGTACACGTTCGCAGCCTGGCGGCGCACGTCTTCCGAGCCCATGTAGACGACGCACTCCATGCCGAAGCGCGCGCAGATCGTCGCGGTCGCGACGCCGTGCTGCCCGGCGCCCGTCTCGGCGATCACGCGCTTCTTGCCCATCCGCTTCGCGAGCAGCGCCTGGCCGATCACGTTGTTGATCTTGTGCGCGCCGGTGTGGTTCAGGTCTTCGCGCTTCAGGTAGATCTGCGCGCCGCCGAGCGTGTCGCTCCAGCGCTGCGCGTGGTAGATCGGCGACGGACGGCCGACGAAATGCTTCAGCTCGCGCTCGAATTCGGCGACGAAGTCGGGATCGTTCTGGAATTTCGCATACGCCGCGCGCAGTTCGTCCAGCGCGTGGATCAGCGTCTCGGCGACGAACGTGCCGCCATACGGGCCGAAATGGCCGCGATCATCAGGAAGGTTGTACATGGTGTCACTCTCGATCGGTCGGTGCGTGCCCTGCTTGGCGCCGCACCGGCTTGCATCACTTGGCGTCCGCTTCGCGCACCGCGCGCACGAACGCCGCCATCCGGGCGTGATCCTTCACGCCCTTGGCGCCCTCCACTTCGATGCCACTGGAGACATCGACAGCGAACGGACGCCGCTGACGGATCGCATCACCGACGTTTTGCGCGTTCAAGCCACCACTCAAAACGGCCCGACGCGCGAGCTCTGCGGGAATAAGTGACCAATCGAAGACCTTGCCGCTGCCGCCGTAGTCCGGCACGAGGGTGTCGAACAGGAGGCCGCGCGCTTTCGAATAATGAAGATCCGATTCTACCAAATCGGCCGATTGCGTCGAGGGGCCGACGCGCACCGCGCGCAGCCACGGCAGCCGCGCCGCGCGGCCCAGCGCGTCGCATTGCTCGGGCGTTTCGTCGCCGTGGAACTGCAGCAGCGTGAGCGGCACGTCGCGCACCACCGCCTCGATCTCGTCGGCGCTCGCGTTCACGAACAGGCCGACGACCGACACGAACGGCGGCGCGAGGCGCGCCAGCTCGGCCGCCTGCGCGATCGTCACCGCGCGCGGGCTCTTCGGGTAGAACACGAGGCCGATCGCGTCGGCGCCGAGCGCCGCCGCATGCAGCACGTCCTCGGGGCGCGACAGGCCGCACAGCTTGATGCGCGTGCGCGGCGGCAGGCCAGCCGGCGCGGCGGCGGGATCGGGAGAAAGCGCGTGGTCGGTCATGTTTGTGGATCCAGATCAGCCCAGACACCGCTCCACGGCACGCTGCCGAGCTGCGCGGGCGGGACGGCGAATTCCGCAGGATAGCCGACATGGGCCAAATACAGCCCGTCGGCCATGAAGGTCGGCGCCGCGCGGCCGCGGTCGCGCCCGGCGAGCACCTCCGCGAGCCACTCGGCCGGATAGCGGCCGCGCCCGACCGCGACGAGGCAGCCCATCAGGTTGCGCACCATGTGGTGCAGGAACGCATTGGCCCGGAACCGGAAATGGAGGAAGTGGCCGACGCGCCGGATGTCGATGTCGTACAGGTGCTTGACCGGCGTCTTCGACTGGCATTCCGACGAGCGGAACGCCGAGAAATCGTGCTCGCCGATCAGGTGCGCGGCCGCGACGCGCATCGCGTCGTCGTCGAGCGGCGTGTGGATCCAGCCGGCACGGCTGTCGAGCATCGGCGAACGGACCGGATGCACGTACAGCGTATAGTAATAGGTGCGCTCGAACGCCGAGAAGCGCGCGTGGAACGCATCCGGCATCGGCTTCGCCCATTGCACCCCGACCGTCTGCGGCAGGAATGCGTTGGTGCCGCGCACCCATGAGAAATCCGCGCGGTCCAGTTCGGTATCGAAATGCACGACCTGCCCGAGGCCGTGCACGCCGGTGTCCGTACGCCCTGCCACCGTCGTATGCAGCGGCGCCTGCGCGAACTCCGCCAGCGCGCGCTCGAGCACGTCCTGCACGGTCTTGCCGTGCGGCTGCGACTGCCAGCCGCAAAACGCCGCGCCGTCGTACTGGATGCCCAGCGCGATCCGCATCACGCCTCGGCCGCCAGTTTCGCGAGCAGCGCGCGCGCATCGTCGCGCGTCGCGGCGTCGTTCGCGTCGATCACTTCCTGCAGCAGCGTCCGCGCGCCGGACACGTCGCCCAGTTCGACGTATTCGCTCGCGAGATCGAGCTTGTTGCGCGCGATGCGCGCCAGTTCGTCGAGCGTGAGCGCCGGCAGTGCCGCGCCGGGCGCGGACGGCAGGTCGAGATCGAAATCCAGCTTCAGCGCGCCGAATTGCGCGCCGCCGAGCGGCGCCAGCGCCGGCGCGGCGCGCGGCGGCGTGTCGGCCGGGGCCGGATGGCTCGCGTCCTCGTCCCATGCCAGGTCGTCTTCCTGATCGGCCGAATGGTCCGGGGTCAGATGCGTTTCGACAATGGGCAGGCGCGCGGAGAATTGACCGTTAGTTGCATCTTGGTTATCGGCAAACGTCGCTGCCGGCGTCGCCGTGTCATGCGCCGACGGCGTCGATTCGTCGGCCATGCGCGGCGGCAGCGGCATGTCGAGGCTGCCGAGCGCGGTGATCGCGCTCTGCATGATCGTGTGCTGCGTATCCGTTGCCGACGGCGTGGCCGGTGCGGCGTCGAGCGGTTCGTCGTGGGTCGTGTCCGCAGCGGCAGCCGCCGCCGGCACTTCGTGTGCATGCGCGTCAGGCTCCGCCTGCACGGGCTCGACGGCGACCGGCGCAACCGGCTCGTCGTGATGCACGTGCGTCTCGACTGCCTCTGCCGCCGCCGCAGTCGCCGCCGCCAGATGCACGTCGGCTGCCGCATCGCGCGACACCGGCGTCTCGGGCTGGATCGGCAGTTCCTGCACGGGGGAAGGCGCCAGGTCGTCATTGCCGGCCGCGCCTACCGCGGCTCCCGCGGCTGCGACAGCCTCGTCGCGACGCGCCTTGCGGCGCTTGCGCCACAAGAAACCGGCCACCAGCACCACCGCCGCGCCCACGGATGCCACCCGCCAGTCGATCTGCGCGGTCGCACCCGCCGGCGCCGGCGTCACGACCGGACGCGCGGGTGCGGTCTGCGGCTGCGCCGCGCTCGACGCGACGCCGCTTGCCGCGGTCGCATCGACATTCGACGTCGTGGCGGATGCGCCTGCGTCGTTCGCGGCCGGACGCGGCGCGGCCGGCGCCGGCGCGTTGCCCGCGCCAGCCGTCGCGCCCGGCTTGCCGATGCCGTGCTTCTGCAGTTCCATCAGCACGCGATTCTTCAGCGCGAGCAACTGCTGCAGGCTGGACGGACGCGCTTGCGACGCGCCGGTGGCCGGTGCCGCATTCGGAGCGGCATTCGGGACGGCCGTCATGCCGCCCTGCGCGGACGGCATCGCCGCCTCGCTCGCGGACGACGGCGCGGACTGAATCGCGCCGCTCCACACGTGCGGGCCGCCGCTCTCGCCGGCCGCCGGCTGAACGGCCGGCGCGGAGGCGCCGTGCGCAGCGGACGCGCCGTTCACGGCAGACGCGCCCGCCGCCTGCGCCGCATGCGCGTCACCAGGCTGCGCCGCGTGGGCAACGGACACGGCGGACGTCGCCTGCGCCGGCGACGCCGGATGCACGGCCGAACCGGCGTGCGCGGCCGATGCCGTGGCAGCCGACGCGGCCACTGCCCCGGAAGCCGCCGCCGCGCCGGATGCGACCACCGCGCCCGTCGCGTCGAGCGCCGGCACCGTCAGCGTCGCGCCAAGCTTCAGCCGGCTCGGGTCGCGTTTCATGAATGCCTGCGGATTCGCATCGAACAGCGCGCGGCCCGCGCGCGCCAGCACACCCGGATCGCTCGACTGCGTGGCCGCCTTGGCGAGGTCGTTGAGGGACTGGCCCGGCTGGACCGTCACGGTGAGCGGCGCCGCTGCGCCGGTTTCGGCCGTCGCGGCATCGCCTGCCGCCCAGGCCGAAGCGGCCGCGCCGAGTGCGAGGACCGCCAGCGCGCCGCACACGGCGCGCGACAGGCGAGATTGACGCGGAAACATGGAAATTCGGGACATCGTGGGCTCTATCGCCGCGCTGGCGCGCGGCTCGGATTCGCGTTTGAAAGCGTCAAAAAAATTGCCGCAGAAATGCAAAAGCGCCGCGCTGAACGCGACGCTTTCGGCTTGTCTGCGCGTCGTAAGCGCGTAGTTTACTTCACGACATCGGGTTCCGGCCGAATTCGTCCCCGGATGCGACCGATCGGGGCCGCGCGCGCGTGACGAAAACAACGACGCCACGCCTGCCGGCAAGGCCGCCGACCGTTGCCCCGCGCCGCGCCGTTCGCAAACCAGCGTGGATCAATCGCGACAATTCCCTACGTTAGCGCCCTACCTGGAATGAATCGCGCGCCTTGTACCCGGCAGCGCATCATCTCCTCGTGCCAAAGGAAACGATGCAAGAAAGCCCCGGCCGCGCAAGCGGTTCGGGGCTTTCGCGTTTTGGCGCGGCGCCGGCCAACAAAAAAACACGCCTGCCGCCCCGCGAAGGGCAGGCAGGCGCGTCGCTTCGCGCACCGGCGGCGCGCGGTCTGGCTTACTTGTCGAGCAGGATGCGCAGCATGCGGCGCAGCGGCTCGGCCGCGCCCCACAGCAGCTGGTCGCCGACCGTGAACGCCGACAGGTATTCGCCACCCATCGCGAGCTTGCGCAGGCGGCCGACCGGCACCGTCAGCGTGCCCGTGATCTTCGCCGGCGACAGGTCGCGCATCGACGCTTCGCGCTCGTTCGGCACGACCTTCACCCAGTCGTTCGCCGACGCGAGGATGCCGTTGATCTCGTCGAGCGGCACGTCCTTCTTCAGCTTGATCGTCAGCGCCTGCGAGTGGCAGCGCATCGCGCCGATCCGCACGCACAGGCCGTCGACCGGGATCGAGCCCGGCTCGCCCATGGCCGGCTTGCCGAGGATCTTGTTGGTTTCCGCGCCGCCCTTCCACTCTTCCTTCGACATGCCGTTGCCGAGATCCTTGTCGATCCACGGGATCAGCGAGCCCGCGAGCGGCACGCCGAAGTGGCTGGTCGGCATCGCGTCGCTGTTCATCGTGGCCAGCACGCGGCGGTCGATGTCGAGGATCGCCGACGCCGGATCGGCGAGCTGTTCCTGCACCGCGCCGTTCAGCGCGCCCATCTGCGACAGCAGCTCGCGCATGTTCTGCGCGCCCGCGCCCGATGCGGCCTGGTAGGTCATCGCCGTCATCCAGTCGACCAGGTTCTCGCGGAACAGGCCGCCGAGCGCCATCAGCATCAGGCTGACCGTGCAGTTGCCGCCGACGAAGTTCTTCGTGCCCTTGACCAGCGCGTCCTTGATCACGTCGAGGTTGACCGGATCGAGGATGATGACCGCGTCATCCTTCATCCGCAGCGACGATGCCGCATCGATCCAGTAGCCGTTCCAGCCGGCCGCGCGCAGCCGCGGGAACACGTCGTTCGTGTAGTCGCCGCCCTGGCACGTGATGATCACGTCGCACTTCTTCAGCTCGTCGACGTTGGTCGCGTCCTTGAGCGTAGTCTCGTTTTTCGCGAACGACGGCGCCTTGCCGCCCGTGTTGCTGGTGCTGAAAAACACCGGTTCGATCAGGTCGAAATCGCCCTCTTCCTGCATGCGTTGCATCAGGACGCTGCCAACCATGCCGCGCCAACCTACGAGACCTACGTTCATGACTAACCCTTTGAATGGAGCTTCCCCGCCATTTCCGTCCCCGGCGTGACCGCGCGGGGAAACAGGCGGGCACCGACGGACGATCAGCGTTTAATGATCGTTTTCGTGGTAATGGTTTTCGTGATGACGATGGCGCGCGCACCCGCACGGGCAGTGTTGCCGTGGAGTTTCAAGACCGGGGAGATCAGGGAAATCAGCGCCATCGTTCGAGTCTACACAAACCTGTTCGGCCGCACAACGGCCAACCCGGCGCGAACCGGCCGTTTCCCGGCCGCGTTCGCACCCTTTACGTCGTTCTTACAGCGCCGCGACCACCGCGTCGCCCATCGCGGCCGTGCCGACCTGCCGGCAGCCCGGCGTCGCGATGTCGCCGGTGCGGTAGCCCTGCTCGAGCACCGCCTTCACCGCGCGCTCGATGCGATCGGCCTGCTCGGCGCGATTCAGCGAGTAGCGCAGCAGCATCGCGGCCGACAGGATCGTCGCGAGCGGGTTCGCGATGCCCTTGCCCGCGATGTCCGGCGCGGAGCCGTGCGACGGCTCGTACAAGCCCTTGTTGTTCTTGTCGAGCGACGCCGACGGCAGCATGCCGATCGAGCCGGTCAGCATCGATGCCTCGTCCGACAGGATGTCGCCGAACATGTTGCCGGTGACGATCACGTCGAACTGCTTCGGCGCCTTCGCGAGCTGCATCGCCGCGTTGTCGACGTACATGTGCGACAGCTCGACGTCCGCGTATTCCTTCGACACGTCGATCATGACGTCGCGCCAGAACTGCGACGTTTCGAGCACGTTCGACTTGTCGACCGACAGCAGCTTCTTCGCGCGCTTGCGCGCCGCCTGGAACGCGACGTGCGCGATGCGGCGCACTTCCGGCTCCGAGTAGCGCATCGTGTCGAAGCCCTCGCGCGCGCCGGCGAACGGGCCGTCCGGCGCCGCGCGCACGCCGCGCGGCTGGCCGAAGTAGATGTCGCCGTTCAGTTCGCGCACGATCAGGATGTCGAGGCCCGCGACCAGTTCCGGCTTCAACGGCGACGCATCGACGAGCTGCGGATAGCAGATCGCCGGGCGGAAGTTCGCGAACAGCTCGAGATGCTTGCGCAGGCCGAGGATCGCCTGCTCGGGGCGCAGCGCGCGCTCGAGCGAGTCGTACTTCCAGTCGCCCACCGCGCCGAACAGGATCGCGTCCGCCTGCTTCGCGAGCGCCAGCGTCGCGTCCGGCAGCGGATGGCCGCTGGCCTCGTAGCCCGCGCCGCCGACCGGCGCTTCCTCGAGCTCGAACTTTTCGTCGAGTGCGTTCAGCACCTTCACCGCTTCCTTGACGATCTCCGGACCGATGCCGTCGCCGGGCAGCACTGCAATCTTCATGCGTTATTCCTGACTGGATGGGTTTTGAATGCGGACAGCGGGAGCGCCGTGCACGCCCGCCGCAAGGACGGCGTCAGCCGACCAGCTTGTTGTTCAGCCACGGCTGCTTCGCGAGCCGCTCGGCCTCGAACTGGCGGATCTTGTCGGCGTGTCGCAGCGTCAGGCCGATGTCGTCGAAGCCGTTCAGCAGGCAGTACTTGCGGAACCCGGCGACGTCGAATGCGTACTCGCGGCCGTCCGGCGCGCGCACCACCTGCGCGTCGAGATCGATCGTCAGCTGGTAGCCGTTGAACGCATACGTCTCGTTGAACAGGTGATCGACCTGCTGCTCGGTCAGCACGATCGGCAGCAGGCCGTTCTTGAAGCAGTTGTTGAAGAAGATGTCGGCGAAGCTCGGCGCGATGATCGCGCGGAAGCCGTACTGCTGCAGCGCCCACGGCGCGTGCTCGCGCGAGCTGCCGCAGCCGAAGTTCTTGCGCGCGAGCAGCACCGATGCGCCCTGGTAGCGCGGCTGGTTCAGCACGAAGTCCGGGTTCAGCGGGCGCTTCGAGTTGTCCTGGCCCGGCTCGCCGTGGTCGAGGTAACGCCATTCGTCGAATGCGTTCGGGCCGAAGCCGGTGCGCTTGATCGACTTCAGGAACTGCTTCGGGATGATCGCGTCGGTATCGACGTTCTCGCGATCGAGCGGCGCCACGACGCCGGTATGCACAATGAATTTTTCCATGATCCGTCTCGTTACCCCAGCTTGCGAATGTCGACGAAATGGCCTTCGATGGCCGCCGCGGCTGCCATCGCCGGGCTGACGAGGTGCGTGCGGCCACCCTGCCCCTGCCGGCCTTCGAAATTGCGGTTCGACGTCGATGCGCAACGCTCGCCCGGATCGAGACGATCGGCGTTCATCGCGAGACACATCGAGCAGCCCGGCTCGCGCCACTCGAAGCCCGCTTCCGTGAACACCTTGTCGAGCCCTTCGCGCTCGGCCTGCGCCTTCACGAGGCCCGAGCCCGGCACGACCATCGCGAGGCGCACGTTCGACGCGACGCGACGGTTCAGCTTCTTCACGACGTACGCGGCCGCGCGGATATCCTCGATGCGCGCGTTCGTGCACGAGCCGATGAAGATCTTGTCGACCTTGATCGATTCGATCGGCGTGTTCGGCTCGAGCGCCATGTAGGCCAGCGCGCGCTCCATCGCGTCGCGCTTGACCGGATCCTTCTCGCGTTCCGGATCGGGCACGCGGCCGTCGATCGACGTGACCATTTCCGGCGACGTGCCCCACGTGACCTGCGGCACGATCTCGGCCGCATTCAGCTCGACGACGCTGTCGAACTGCGCGCCGTCGTCCGACTTGAACTGGCGCCAGTACTCGACGGCCTGGGCCCATTCCGCGCCGGTCGGCACGAACGGACGGCCCTTCAGATAGTCGATCGTCGTTTCGTCGACGGCGACCATGCCGGCGCGCGCGCCCGCCTCGATCGCCATGTTGCAGACCGTCATCCGGCCTTCCATCGTCAGCGCGCGGATCGTCGAGCCGCCGAATTCGATCGCGTAGCCCGTGCCGCCCGCAGTGCCGATCTTGCCGATGATCGCGAGCACGATGTCCTTCGCGGTGCAGCCGCGCGGCAGCTGGCCCTCGACCTTCACGAGCATGTTCTTGCTCTTCTTCTGCAGCAGGGTCTGGGTCGCGAGCACGTGCTCGACTTCCGACGTGCCGATGCCGTGCGCGAGCGCGCCGAACGCGCCGTGCGTCGACGTGTGCGAGTCGCCGCACACGATCGTCATGCCCGGCAGCGTCGCACCCTGCTCGGGCCCGATGATGTGCACGATGCCCTGGCGCACGTCGTTCATCTTGAACTGGGTGATGCCGAAGCTGTCGCAGTTCGCGTCGAGCGTGTCGACCTGCAGCTTCGAGACCGGATCGGCGATGCCGTGGCTGCGATCCGTGGTCGGCACGTTGTGGTCCGATACGGCGAGGTTCGCGCTGATGCGCCACACCGGACGCTGCGCCATCTTCAGCCCTTCGAATGCCTGCGGGCTGGTGACTTCATGCAGCAGCTGACGGTCGATATAAAGCAATGTCGTGCCGTCTTCCTCGGTGTGGACCACGTGGGAATTCCACAGTTTGTCGTAGAGCGTCTGTGCCATGGGTATGCGGGGTCGTTGTGACTTCAAGCCTTGCGGATGCGGTCGATTATGCCACGCAGATCGCGCTCCGACGCAGGCCGATCGCGAAAAAACCCATTAAAAACAGTGGTTTGGCTGGTAGTGTCAATACCTGTATCGGCATTACCCGGCAGCGGGGCGCGATCCGGAGCCCGCCCGCGCCCGCGCCGCCTCGGCCGCGCGAAAGAACAGGTCGTGCGCGCGCGGAAACACCGACCGGCCACCTTCGCCGTCGACGTCGCAGAACTTCGCCATCGCCTCGGCGAGCACCGGGAACGCCTTGTCCGCGTCGTCGCTGCGGATCTTGCCGTCGCCGCGACGGCCGATCCGGCGCCCCGCAGGAACGTGCGCCGGCTGATGCCCGAAGGCTGTTCGTCCTTCATTTCCCCTCATTTATATGTCATTCGACCTATTTTTTTATCGGGCGAAAATCGGCGTCGCAACTCAGGTTAACCCCTGATCGGCGAGCACATCTCCGGCAGGCGTCGAATACATCGAAGGGAAAATGAAAAATACGCTTGATTTACAAGGCTTAATCGAAAACACGTGGCGTGCGCTCCTGGCATGCGAGCGATACGAATTCGGCACGCTCCTGGCCGATTCAGCGTCGACAAACCACAAAAGTCTTACGCATGACTAGTCCGATCGACCTATATTTGAATGAGCCTCAAAGGCGCGCCGCGCATCTCGCCGCGATTCGCGGCAGTCGAACACCGGCCGGCATCTTGCTTGGGATGAGTCGACTGACCGACAATGGCGCATCACGAGCGCCGGCATCCGCCGATTCCGGCGCGCCAGGAAACGCATCCATGCCGGTGGAACCGATGAGCCGCGACGACGAGCAGACCAAGCCCCGACGAGACACGCATGCCGGCCGACGGCCGGACGCGCCTGCGGAACCGCAGCCGGGTGACGGCCCGCGCGCGCTGACCGAGCGCGGGCGCCAGACCGTTGCCCGCATCATGGCGAGCGCGATCGACATCTTCGTGGAGGAAGGCTACGGCGGCCTGAGCATGCGCAAGGTGGCGACGAGCGCCGGCCTGGCGCTGTCGAACCTGCAGCACTACTTCCCGTCCCGCGAAGACCTGTTCGCGGCCATCATCACGGAAACCATCGCGGCGTATTCGAGCACCTACGACGGCGTCCGGACCGACGCGACGCTGTCGCCGGAAGCGCGGCTGGAGAAGGTCGTGCGGCTGCTGATCGAGGACGGCAAGCTGCCCCGGGCCCAGAGCCTGTTCGTGAACACCCTGGCGCTGGCCCAGACGCAGGAATTCGCGCGCAGGAGCCTGGAGGACGCGTACCAGTTCCAGCGCCGCGTGATCGGCGCGTTCGTCGCGGAAGTGAACCCCGACCTGACGCCGCTCGAACTTTCGCGCCGGGCCGCGCTGATCACCTGCCAGATCGAGGGGCTGTTCGTGCTGATCCCTCAGCGCAACCGGTTTCCGTCGGACATCAAGGGCATCGAGGACGAAGCGGTGAAGGCCATCGTGGCGCTCGTGCGCGCGCCGGGCGAACGCGGCGCGGCAGCGAAGCCGAAGGCGGCCCGCTAGCGCGAGGCCGCGCCGGCCCCCCGCCCGCTCACGCGAGCCTGACCCGCCTCTTGCCGGTGTTGGTGCCGTTCATCAGCCCGATGCCGCGGTACAGACGCGCGCCGTGGCAACCGGGCGCGCGTTCGATCAGCGGCTTCGCTTCGGCGAACGCGTGCTCGAATCCGGCTTCGCCGTGTTCCCGCAGGTCGATCCGGGCGATTTCGACAACCGTCATGCGTGACTCCGTAGTCCGCCATCAGGCGAGGTAATCGTGGACGACCTTGCCGTACGGCAGCGTGGTGTCGCAGATCGTGTGCGTGACCGACACGATTTCGCGCACCGGCAGCTCGGCGAGCGGCGCGCGCGCATGCGGAAACAGCTCGAGCGTGCCCGGGCCCGTCCATGCGCCCTTCACGATGACGTCCTGGTAGTCGATCCGCACGAGCTCCAGGATGCGCGGCTTGCCGTCGACGTGCGGAATGATCTTGAGCACGACGCCCGGCGTCGTCAGCGCCTGTTTCGCGTGGTCGAGGCTCATTTCCTGGTGCTTGTACGCCATCGTCGCCTTCGCGACGAGGCTGCCGCTGTAGTCGAGCGTGCCGACCAGCGTGTCGGTCTGCAGCGCGAGCATCGGCGCGCCGAACTTCTTCGGCAGCCCCCAGATCTCGCGGCCGTCGAGGATCGCGTTGACGTTGCCCGCATACATCGACGGACGGAAGCTGACCGCCTCGCCGTCCAGGTACGCGGAAATGCTCTGGCTGATCTCGTAGTAGTCGCCGAGGCCCGGCGCGACCATGTACAGGAACGCGATGCTGACGAGCGGGTCGCGCAGTTCGAGCGGCTCGGGCACCAGTTGCCGGATCCGCTCGAGATCGGAGCGGTAGGTGACCGTCAGCGCGGGCCGGTCGAGAAACTTGTCGGGCGCGGGCGGATACGGCGGCGAATTCAGCGGCATCGCGAAGGCCCGTTCGATCACGTCCTGCCTGCTCAGCCCCGATACGTAGTTCATGGCGACTCTCCGAAAGCGAAAACGATGGCCGGCGCGACGCACCGGCCCGCGGCGTCGGCCGGCGCGCTGCCGGCCCGTCGACGCGTTGCGCCCACCATAGCGCCGCGCGGCCGCGCGCCGTACCCCCGTTTCGGGGGGGTCAAAAAACGCCGCCGGCATATCAAGGTGGCAGCGGCGTCCGTGTCGCGCGGCGCCCTGTCACCCGCTCCGGATCCGCCATGACTTCCGAACTCGCGCACGCACTGGTGCCGTTCTTCTTTTCGATCGCAATGGGCTATGTCGCCGGGAAGTCCCACGCCGGCAACCTGCCGATCGTGTCGATCAACACGATGCTGGTCGACTACGCGCTGCCGTTCGCGCTGTTCGTCTACACGGCGAAGATGCCGCGCGCGGCGCTCGCGAGCCATCTGGTGCCGATCGCCGTGATCGTGATCTTCATGCTCGTGCCGTACTTCGTGTCGCTCGCGCTGTCGAAGCGGGTGTTCCACGTCGATGCGAGCCGCCGCGCCGTGCGGGCGGTGACGGTCGGCATGCCGAACTTCGCGGCGGTCGGGCTGCCGCTGCTGGTCGCCGTGTATGGCGAGTCGAGCACGCTGACCGTCGCGTTCGCGATCACGATCGCGTCCGTGGTGATGTCGCCGGCCTGCCTGATCCTGCTCGAACGGGCGCGCAACGCCGGACACCCGCGCCAGGCGCAGGCGCCGCTGCTCGCCCGCGCGCTGCGCAACACGTTCAGCAAGCCGGTGGTCGTCGCGCCGCTCGGCGGCATCGCGTTTTCATTGCTCGGCTGGCACTTGCCGGACCTGATCGGCCAGTCGCTCGGCATCATCGGCGGCACGACGGCCGGGCTCGCGCTGTTCTCGACCGGCCTGATCCTCGCCGCGCTGCCGATCCGCCTGAACGCGGAGGTATTCGTCGCGCTGCTGCTCGGCCACCTCGTGCAGCCGCTGCTCGCCTGGCTGTGCGTATGGCTGTTCACGGTGCCGGCGCCGCTCGCCGGGCAGCTCGTGCTGCTGGCCGCGATTCCGTGCGGCTCGTTCGGCATCCTGTTCGGCCTCGCGTACGACATCGACGATCCGACCGCGGGCGCCACGCTCGTCGCGTCGAGCCTCGCCTCCGCGGCGACGCTGACGGTCACGATCTATCTGCTGCGGTTCATCTAGGCGTGTCGTCGCGCGCCGCCGGGCCCGTGCCGCGCGAAGCGGCCGCGCCACTGCATTGGGTCGACGTTGCGGCGGCCCGCGCGACGAGCCCCCCCCGAATGGGGAGGGACGATCAGTCTGTCCTGAATTTACTAGACGACTGGTCTACTCGCAACGTATGATCCGCTACATGAACTGCCCGTCACCTGCATTCGAGCGGCACGATTCCGCGCCCTCCGCCACCCTGCTCGCCAGTCGGGCGGCAAGGCCGGAGCGGTGCGCGGGCCGGTCGACGGGACGCCGGAGGTCATCCGGCATTTTTTTGGATCATTTTGTAGACGACTGGTCTACTTTTACGCGCAACCGATCGTGCCCCTGCACGACATCCAGCGCATCGCATCGACCGGCGCGCCGCAACCGCCCGGCGGACACCGCAATCCAGAGGTCACCCATGTCACACCCAGAAACAGTCAATCGCCGGCTCGTGCTGGCCAGCCGCCCGGCCGGCGCGCCGGTCGCGGAGAACTTCCGCCTGGAGACCGCCGCGGTTCCCGCGCCGTCCGGCGGCGAGGTCCTGCTGCGGACGCTCTATCTGTCGCTCGACCCGTACATGCGCTGGCGCATGAGCGACGCGCCGTCCTATGCGCCGCCGGTCGCGCTCGGCGACGTGATGGTCGGCGGCACGGTCAGCCGCGTGGTCGCGTCGAAGCACCCGGCGTTCGCCGCCGGCGACCTCGTGCTCGCCGACAGCGGCTGGCAGGACTATGCGCTGTCGGATGGCGCCGACCTGATGCCGCTCGGCGCGGATCTCGAACATCCGTCGCATGCCCTCGGCATCCTCGGGATGCCGGGCTTCACCGCCTATACCGGACTCCTCAAGATTGGCCAGCCGCAGCCGGGCGAAACCGTCGTGGTGGCCGCCGCGAGCGGCGCGGTCGGCGCCGCCGTCGGCCAGATCGCGAAGCTGAAGGGCTGCCGCGTGATCGGCATCGCGGGCGACGCCGAGAAATGCCGCTACGTCACGGAGACACTCGGCTTCGACGTCTGTCTCGACCGGCGCGCGCCGGATCTCGCCCAGCAACTGGCCGACGCGTGCCCGAGCGGCATCGACGTCTATTTCGAGAACGTCGGCGGCCCGATCTTCGATGCCGTGCTGCCGCTGCTCAACGTCGGCGCGCGAGTACCTGTGTGCGGCTTGATTTCGCAATACAACGACAGCGAACTGCCGCCGGGCCCCGATCGCCTGCCGCGCCTCACCGACACGCTGCTGAAGAAGCGCATCCGCATGGAGGGCTTCATCATCCTCGACCACTACGCGAGCGGCTATCAGCCGTTCCTGCACGACATGCGCGAATGGCTGCGGGCCGGCCACGTGACGCCGCTCGAAGACGTCGTCGACGGCCTCGAACGCGCGCCGGATGCCCTGATCGGGCTGCTCGCGGGCAAGAACTTCGGCAAGGTCGTCGTGCGTATCGCCCGGGCCGGTGCCTGACGCAATGCCGCACGACGTTTTTTCATCAACCTCCTCTCATCGACACACCATGAAACTGCTTTTCGTCCTGACCTCCCACGACACCCTCGGCTCGACCGGCGAGAAAACCGGCTTCTGGCTCGAGGAATTCGCCGCGCCGTACTACGTGCTGAAGGATGCCGGCGCGGACATCGTGCTGGCCTCCGTCGCTGGCGGACAGCCGCCGCTCGACCCGAAGAGCGCGGATGCCGCGTTCCAGACCGACGCCACCCGCCGCTTCGACGCGGACCCCGCCGCACGCGCGGCGCTCGCGGCGACCCGCAAGCTGTCCGACGTGTCGGCCGACGACTTCGACGCGGTGTTCTATCCGGGCGGACACGGGCCGCTGTGGGATCTCGCCGAGGATGCCGATTCGATCGCGCTGATCGAGCGGGCCATCGCGACGAGCAAGCCGGTGGCGGCCGTGTGCCACGCGCCGGGCGTGCTGCGTCATGCGAAGGCGCCGGACGGCAAGCCGCTCGTCGCCGGCAAGGCCGTCACCGGCTTCTCGAATTCGGAAGAAGACCTCGTCGGCCTGACGAACGTCGTACCGTTCCTCGTCGAGGACGAACTGAAGGCGAACGGCGGCCGCTATTCGAAAACCAACGACTGGGAGCCGTACGTCGCGATCGACGGGCTGCTGATCACCGGCCAGAACCCCGCGTCGTCGGAACTGGCGGCCAAGGCGCTGCTCGACGTGCTGAAGCAGGGCTGACGGCGCGGCGCCGCATCGCCCGCTGGAACCGGATCGGCGCGCATGCGCCGGTCCACGCGGGATGGGCGGCGCCGGAAGCGGCGGGCACGCGGCCGCGTCGATCCCGAATCGGGAAAAGCGTTTAACGCCGCACGCAATACTCGAACGAGCGCCACGCCCCTACAATCCCCCCGTCAACTCGCCCACCGGCATCCGCGCAGCGTCATGCATGCGCGATGTGCCCAGCCCCTCATGCGCCCCTCGCTCCCTGAATCCACGTCACGCATTTCGGATAACAAAATATTTTCGACCATCGCGGAAGCCGCTCGCGATTGGGCGCGCACGAGCGGCGTCACGTGGCTCTATGTCTTCAAGACGCTGCTCGCCGCGCTGCTGGCGCTCGGCATCGCGATGAAGCTCGAGCTGCCGATGCCGCGCACGGCGATGACGACCGTGTTCGTGCTGATGCAGCCGCAGAGCGGGATGGTGCTCGCGAAGAGCCTGTACCGGATCTGCGGCACCGTGGTCGGCTTGCTGGCGATGCTCGTGCTGATCGGCCTGTTCGGCCAGACGCCCGAACTGTTCCTCGGCGCGACCGCGCTGTGGATCGGCGTGTGCACGGCCGGCGCCGCGCGCAACCGCAACTTCCGCACCTACGGGTTCGTGCTGGCCGGCTATACGGCCGCGCTGATCGGCATTCCGTCGTGGCAGCACCCGGACGCCGCATTCCTGTCCGCGATGACGCGCGTGACCGAAGTCACGATCGGCATCCTGTGCTCGGGCGCCGTCAGCGCGCTGGTGTTCCCGCGGCATCTGAGCGAGCAGCTCCATCGCGCGAACCGGCGCCGCTTCATGCAGTTCGCCGACGACGTGCGCGCGGTGCTCGGCGGGCGCACCGACCGGGCCTT
This sequence comes from Burkholderia sp. SRS-46, assembly GCF_004343775.1. Lineage (GTDB taxonomy): Bacteria > Pseudomonadota > Gammaproteobacteria > Burkholderiales > Burkholderiaceae > Burkholderia. The sequence continues at coordinate 605,939 of NZ_PTXL01000002.1, forward strand.
TCTCGAAGCGCTGAACCTGCGCCTGGTCGACGAAACCGTTCATTCGGAGGCCGCCCGCAGCGCCGCCGTGTTCGAAACGCCGGACACCCGCTTGAGCAACGGCCGCCTGACGCGGCTCAATGCGGAACGGATGGCGTCGTCGACGCGCCTGCACGCGTTGAGCCAACTGGTCGCGCGGCTGCGCGCCGGGCCAGCTGGGGCAGTGGCGGCAGCCATCGACAGCAGCCTGTCGGACCTGGCCGCGCGAATCGACGCCGCCCGGCAACGCGCGCCGGACGACGCGCACGCGTTCGCCGAAGCGCTCGTCGCGTCGCTCGAGCCCTTCCGGACGGCGCTGCCCGGACGCGCAGATGCGATGCGAACCCGGCTCGATGCCACGCATGCCCCGGCGCTGCAGGAATTCGACACGGCGATCGAGCTGCTCGACCGGTTCGTCGACAGCTACGTCGCCTACGCGCGCACCTGCCTGTCGCTCGCGTCGGTCGCGCACGAGCGCGAACAATGGCCGGCCCGCTACGAACCCCGCACCAATCCGCTCATCGCGGCCGTCGCGGGCACCCGCGCGATGCTGCTGACGCTCGTGCTCAGCGTGTTCTGGATCGCGACCGCGTGGCCATCCGGCGCGCTGCTCGTGCTCAACGGCGGCGCGATCTGCGCACTCGTCGCATCGTCCGCGCGCCCGTCGCGAACAGCGTTCCAGATGGCGATAGGCACGGCCTGCGCGTCCGCGATCGGGCTCATCGTGATGTTCTTCGTGTATCCGGCGATCGACGGCTTCCCGCTGCTCTGCGTCGTGCTCGCGCCGCCGCTCGCGCTCGGCTGCTGGCTGACGACACGCCCGTCGCTGGCCGGCTACGGCGTCGGATACTGCATCTACTTCTGCTTCCTGACCGGCCCCGACAACGTCGTCGCGTACGACCCGACCGCATTCATCAACGACGCGATCGCGCTGGTGCTGTCGATGCTGATGGCGGCGGTCGCGTTCGAACTGTTCCTGCCGCCGACGACGCGCGCGCTGCGCCGGCGTCTGGTCGCGGACCTGCGCGAGCAGGTCGCGTTTGCCTGCACCGGCGCCGATGCGACGCTGCGTGCGCACTTCGAGAGCCGCACCCGCGATCTCATGTATCAACTGCGGACGATCTCGCAGGACGACCGGCAGGCAATCGGCGAGTCGCTCGAATGGTTTCTCGCGGTGCTCGAGACGGGCTCGGCGGTGATCGACCTGCGCGATGCGATGGCGATCGCCGCGTCGCAGGCCGGACCGGGTATCCCGCCCGCGTGGCTTGCCGCTGCCGACCATGCACGTCGCGCGATCCGGGCGCTGTTCCAGGCACCGACGCCGGCCAGCGCCACCGACGCGACTCGCGCGGTGCAGGCTGCGATCGATGCGCTGCGTCGACAAACGTCACTGGAAAGCGACGCACGGCGAAGCGCGCCGCATCTCCAGGCGGCGCTCGCGAGCCTGCACTTCATGCTCAGCGCGCTCGCCGCGCCGGACTCGCCGCTGCCCGCGCCGCACCGGACCGCGCGCGCCGCCGACGGACATCGGCATCGTTGATGCGGCAGGCGCGCGACGCGGCCCGGTCCCCACGATCGGCGCGCCGCCCGCTCAATGGCACGCCGCCCGCTCAATGGCACGCCGCCCGCTCAATGGCGCGCCGCCTGCTCCGCGCCAAGGCCGGTCTGCGCACGCACGAACTGCGCATCGAACGCGCGCCGTTCGGCGTTCGCCGCCGCGCTCCGGTCGAGCGACGACACCACGACGCTCACGAGGAACGCCAGCGGCATCGTGAACAGCGCCGGATGATCGTACGGAAAGATCGCGGCCGGATGCCCGAGCACGGACTTCCACACCGCCGGCGACAGGATCACCAGCCCGACCGACGACACCAGCCCGGCGAAGCCGCCCCACACCGCGCCGCGGCTCGTCAGCCCTTTCCAGTACATCGACAGCACCAGCGGCGGGAAATTCGCCGACGCGGCGACGTTGAACGCCAGCGCGACCAGGAAGGCCAGGTTCTGCCCTTTGAACAGGATGCCCAATGCCACGGCGATCGCGCCGATCACGAGCGTCGTCCACCTGGTCACCCGCACTTCCGCGTCGCCGCTCGCCCGGCCCTTGCACAGCACGTTCGCATAGATGTCGTGCGACACCGCGGACGCGCCGGCCAGCGCCAGCCCCGACACCACGGCGAGGATCGTCGCGAACGTCACCGCCGCGAGGAAGCCGAGGAACAGGTTGCCGCCGGTCGCCCGCGCCAGGTGCATCGCGACCATGTTGCCGCCGCCGAGCAGCGTGCCGCCCGCGCGCCCGCCTTCGAAAAACCGCGGATCGGTGCCGACGATCACGATGCTCGCCAGCCCGATCACGAACATCGCGACGAACATGTAGCCGATGCAGGTGCTCGCGACGAACACGCTCTTCCTCGCCTCGCGCGCGTTCGGCACCGTGAAGAAGCGCATCAGCACGTGCGGGAGCCCGGACAGGCCGAACACCGTCGCGAGCGACAGCGACACGGCGGACACCGGATCCGCGAACAGCCGCCCGGGCCCGAGCAGCATGCCGCCGCCGGGGTGAACCGCCACCGCCGACGCCGCGAGCCGCTCGAAGCTGAAGTCGAAATGCGCGAGCGCGAGCGCCGTCAGCAGCGTGCCGCCGACCATCAGCAGCACCGCCTTGATGATCTGCACCCACGTGGTCGCGATCATGCCGCCGAACGTCACGTACACGATCATCAGGAGACCGACGCCCACCACCGCATAGCTGTAGTCGATGCCGAACAGCAGTTGCACGAGCTCTCCCGCGCCGACCATCTGCACGATCAGGTAGAAGAACACCACCGTCAGCGAGCTGGTCGCCGCCATCCAGCGCGTGCTGACCGGGTCGAGCCGGTACGCGACGATGTCGACGAACGTGAACTTGCCGAGATTGCGCAGCCGCTCGGCCATCAGGAACAGCATCACGGGCCAGCCGACGAAGAAGCCCACCACGTAGAGCAGGCCGTCATAGCCTTTCGAATAGACGAGGCTGACGACACCGAGCAGCGTCGCGGCGGACATGTAGTCGCCCGCCACCGCCAGGCCGTTCTGGAATCCGCTGATGCCGCCGCCGGCGGTGAAGAAGTCGTTCGCCGTCTTCGTGCGATTCGCGGCCCACCAGGTGATGCCGAGCGTGATGCACACGAACGCCATGAACATCGCGATCGCCGTGAGGTTCAGCGGCTGCCGCCGCGCGCCCTCCACGGCCGGCCCGGCCCACGCGAATCCGCCGGGCGCGAGCGCGATCAGGTGCGTCGCCACTCGTGTCGTGCGCGTCATTGGGCCACCTCGCCGAGCAGCGCGTCGTTGAGCCGTTCGAACTTTCCGTTCGCACGCCAGACATACAGCCACGTGAACGCCCAGCCCGTCGCGATCACCGCGACCGCTGCGACCACGCCGACGGTCGTCACGTGCCCTGCCGCAACGGGCGCGCGCAACAGCCCGGGCCGAAACGCCACACAGGCGGCCAGCGCGAAATACGCGCCCAGCACGCCCGCGATCAATGACCATGACAGGCGCGCGCGCCGCGCCGCCAGTTCTCGAAACGTCGCGTGCTCGCGAATGCGCGAGACTGCGCTTGCATTCAACTCCATGCGTCTCCTCCATTTTTCAGTTGACGGATCGGCCGCGTCGCCGCTGCTTCGGCACACCTGTTCGTTGTTCTAAGGATGGGACGCAGGCTGCGTTGCGGCACCTCGCACCGCGCTCGCCGGATCGAAGGCGAGCGGGTGTCGGGTGGAACGAGATTAGGAGCGAGGCGGCGGAAATGCAGCCCCTCGCTTGGGGGGTGTGCGGCGCCGCCGGATCGGCGGCGGCGTGTCGTTCACGCAAAAAAGCCCGGCCGGCGGACCACCGCCGTGCCGGGCCGGGCATCGTGCCGCGTTCCGCGTCACGCGAGCCGTGTCATTGCCCGCCCTCGAGCCGAAGCCCGAGCTTGCTCGTCACCGACGTCACGCCCTGCACATGGCGCGCCGCTTCGACCGCGGCACGGCCCTGCGATTCGTCCGTGACGAGCCCCGCGAGCGTCACCTCGCCCGTCTTCGCCTTCGCGAACACGGTGACCTGTGCATTGCCGATGCCGGGCGATTTCATGATGGCCTGGCGCACCGTCTTCGCGAACGCGCGGTTCGCGGCACGCTCCGCCTTCTTGACCGCTTTCGGCGACGCCGGCGCCGACGCCTCCGGGGCCGCCTGCGCACCCGGCGCCATCGCATCGGGCGCGGCGGATTGCGCGTGACACGCCAGTGACGACACCATCGCGACACCGGCGACAACGATCATGCTGCGTACGTTCATCTTCCCCTCCTCCACGTGACAAGAACCAACGAAAAAACGGCAAGGGCACGGCCGCTTGCTACACCTCGCTGCGGTCCTGCATCGCCATTGCCTCCAGCGCCTGCTCGTCCGCGCTCAGCACGGGCGGCAGCGTGCTGCGCAGGTGATCGAGAAAGGTCCGCACCTTCGCATCCATGAACTGCCGCGACACGTAGATCGCGCAGACGTCCAGCAACTGCAGCCGGTAGTCCGGCAACACCCGGACGAGCCGTCCGCTGCGCAATTCGTCGAGCGCCGAATAGATCGCCAGCGAGCCGATGCCGCGCCCGGCGCGCAGCGCCACCATCATCGCCTCCGGCGCGTTCACCTGGAACGGGGCCATCAGCACCGAATGCGACACGACGCTGCCGTCCTCGCCGTGCAGCAGCCATTCGCCGTTCGGCTCGGCCGGCGTGTCGAGACGCAGGCAGGTGTGGGCGTCGAGATCGGCCGGCGTCGACGGTGTGCCGTGCGCGTCGAGGTAGCCCCGCGACGCGACGAGGATGCTGTGGCTCTTGCCGTACGTGTGGGCGATGTACGCGGAATCCGGCAGGCTCGACGCGGCCAGGATCGAGATATCGTAGCCTTCCTCGACCAGGTTCGGCATGCGCTGCGAATAGGTGATCTCGACCGACACGTCGGCGAAACTTTCCTGGTACGCGACGATCGACGCGGTCACGTGGCTCTGGCCGAGCCCCGGCATCGTGTGGATGCGCAGGCGGCCGTACGGCCGCACGAGCGCGTTGCGCGCCTCGGCGTTCGCCTGGTCGACGTCGCTCAGGATCGACGACAGGCGCTCGAAGTAGCGCCGCCCGCTGTCGGTCAGCGCGATCTTGCGCGTCGTTCGGTGCAGCAGCCGCGTCTGCGCGTATTCCTCCAGACTGGCGATCGCCCGCGACACCTGCGCGATCGCCACGTCCGTCTGCTTCGCGACCGCGGTGAAGCTGCCCGCTTGCGCGACGCGGACGAAGGTCCGCATGTTTTCAAGCATGTCCATACTGATCCATCGCCTTTCCTTCGGCCCGAACGGCGTCCCGGGTGCGCCACGCTGCGTTGAACCGGATTGTCGGCGATTCATGCGCGCGCAATCACCCCCCGCACGGGGGGCTGTCGCGCGGCCCGGCGTTGTGAAACGCTCGTCAGGATTGCTTGAGGCCGACGGCCATTGTTCAGATCAGTCGCCGTGCCCGGCCGCCGTCTTCAGCACGATCTTGCCGATGTGCAGGCCGGAATCCATCAGCGCGTGCGCGCCACGCGCATCGCGCAGGTCGAACTGGCGATGGATCAGCGGCTTCACCGTGCCCTGCTTGATCAGCGGCCACACCGCGTCTTCAAGCTCGTGGATGATCTGCGCCTTCTCCGCGTAGGTGCGCGAACGCAGCGTCGAGCCGATGTGCGTCAGGCGCTTGGTCAGCATCGGGAACAGGTCGAGCTCCTTCGCCGGCCCGTTGATGACGCCGATCTGCACGATCCGGCCGTTCATCGCGGCGGCCGCGTAATTGCGGGCGACATAGTCGCCGGCGATGATGTCGACGATCACGTCGACGCCCTTGCCGTCGGTGAAGCGCTTGACGGCCTCGACGAAATCCTCGTTCCGGTAGTCGATCGCGAGATCCGCGCCGAGCCGCAGGCTCGCGTCGCGCTGCGCGTCGGAGCCGACCGTCGTGATGATCGCCGACGCGCCGAACGCCTTCGCGAGCATCGTCGCCACCGTCCCGATGCCGGACGCGCCGCCGTGGATCAGCACGGATTCGCCGCGCGCCAGCTTGCCGCGCTGGAACAGGTTCAGCCACACCGTCATGAACGTTTCCGGCATCGCGGCCGCTTCGACCATCCCGAGGCCTTCGGGAATCGCCAGCGTGTTGGCCTCGTTCGCGACCGCGTACTCCGCATAGCCGCCGCCCGGAATCAGCGCGCACACCTTGTCGCCGATCGCGAAGCGGGTCACGCCCGCGCCGATCGCGACGATGTCACCGGCGATTTCGAGGCCGGGAAGATCCGACGCGCCCGGCGGCGGATCGTACAGGCCCTTGCGCTGGAACACGTCCGGGCCGTTCACGCCTGCCGCGTGAATGCGGATCAGGACTTCGCCCGCCGCCGGCGCCGGCACCGGGCGCGTCGTCGGAACCAGAACCTCGGGGCCGCCGGGGCGCACGATTTCGACGGCGCTCATCTCGGTCGGGAGTGCTTTCAATTGATCAGTCATGATTCGATCCTCTGCGGTACGCCGATGCGCGCTCGAATCCGGGGACCTCCCCGCTTCGCCGCATCGCGATGAAGAGGCAGTCTATCGATCGGCCCGCGCGATCGCACGTCGTGAATTGCCGATCGACGGATGCAAATTTGCATCACGCCGGGCGCAACGCGATACGCGTCGGAGCATGCGTTTTCAAGCTTCGGTGGAACAGGAAAGTCGGCGACGGTCACACGGTGCGGCGCACCGATTCGTCGAAGGATTGAAGCGGCACCGGCGCGCTCACGCGTCGCCGTCGTTCGCGCGCGAACGCGGCAGGTCGAGCGCGAGCCCGCTGCGCACCGCCTGGATGCGCGACGTCACGTTGAGCTTTTCGAAGATGTTCTTCAGGTGCCACTTGATCGTCTCCGGCGCGACGCGCAGCGCGCGGGCGATCTCCTTGTTCGACAGCCCACGCGCGACGTAGTCGAGGATCTCGACCTCGCGCGCGCTGAGGTTGCCGGCCGTCTGCGCCGATGCCGAGCGCGCGGCCCGCGTATCGGCCGACGTACGGTGCGCATCGAACGCCTGCGCCAGCTCGCGCACGTACCACGCGCTCACCTGCGGAAAGCGCTCCGCCTGCGCCTGCACGCGCGCGATCAGCCGCTCGAGCACCGCGCCTTCGTCGATGAACGTGCGCACGAGCCCGTTGCGCTGGCCGTATTCGAGCGCCTGCGCGAGCACGTCGAGCGCGGCATCCGTGTGGCCCGCCTGCTCGAGCGCCGCCGCGCGCAACGTTGCCGCCTGCGCGGCAAACCAGTCGAACCCGCGCGCCGCCACCTGTTCGTGCACGGCCGCCATCAGGCGCGCGGCCTCGTGTTCGCGCTGGTCGCCGAGCAGCAGCCGCGCCTGTGCCGATTGCGCGATCTGCCACGTCTCGACGTAGCTCGACGCCGCATCGGGCGGCGTCGCCGGCACCAGCGACGCGAGCGCGTGCCCGAGCCGGTTCGCGCGCGTCAGGTTGCCTTCCTGCAGGTACAGGCGAATCCCGGTCGCCATGCACGCGACGCGCAGGCGCAGCCACTGCCGGCCGCAGGCGACGTGATCGGCCTCGTCGAGGATCTCGTGCGCGCGCACGGCCTGCCCGGTATCGAACGCAAGCAGCGCGGCCGTCTGCATGAAACGCTGCAGCGGCCCCAGCGAACACGCCTGCATCGCGATCTGGAAGCGCTCCCGCTGCGCTTCCCGCACCTTCGCGAGGTCGTTCCACTCGTAGTAGATCGACGACAGGTAGCCGGCCGACAGCGCCGTCGCCGCGGAGAGCCGCCCCGCCGACCGCTCGGCCGACTGCAGCGCCGCTTCGAAGGTTTTCGACGCATCGTGCAGGCGCCCCGCGACGAACTCGGCGAGGCCCGACATGCTCTGCCGATAGACGTTCGCAAAGAGCGGCACGTCGCCCGGCGCGGCCCGCTCCGCACGCGCGCGCAGCGCCAGCACGTCGTCGATGCGGCCCGCGTAGCTCAGCCCGAAGATCAGCGTGGTCTGGCCGATCTGCTCGATCCACGAGCCGGGCTTCGGGCCGGCCGCCATCACGCGCTCGCCGAGATGCAGCGATTCGGCGCTGCGATCCGACAGGCCCGCGAGCAGCGAGCGCACCGCAAGCAGCTCGGTCGCGGTGACGTCGTCGGTGTCGAGCCGCCCCGCGCCGACGTCCGTTTCGATCGCTTCGAGCACGTGGCGCGCGTCGACCGTCTGCATCGCGAGCGCCAGCGCCCACGCATGAGCGACGCGCAGGCGCAGCCGGCCTTTCGACGCATGGTCGGGCAGCCGCGACACCCAGTCGAGCACCGTGCGCACGTCGCTCGACGCGATGAACTTCATCGCGCATGCCTCGACCCACTCGGCGGCCGCGTCGAAGTCGCCGGCCGCGAGCGCGTGCTTCACCGCGTCCGGCCACTGGTGCCGGCCCGCATGCCATTCGCTCGCGCGCCGATGCAGCGCGGCGATCGTCCCGGGCTGGCGCAGCGCCAGTTCCTCGCGCAGATACTGCGAAAACAGCGCGTGATAGCGATACCATTCGCGCCCGCCGTCGATCGACTTGATGAACAGGTTGTGCACGCTCAGCCATTCGAGGCAGTCCGCGCCGTCGCGCGCGCCGGTCAGCGCGTCGCACAGCGGCGGCGTCATCCGGTCCAGCACGGCGGTGCAGAGCAGGAAATGCCGGATCGCGTCCGGCACGCGCGTCATCACGTTCTCGTTCAGGTAGGTCGCGATGCCCGCGCGCGCGTGGCCGACCTGCTCGGCCACGCGCGCCGCATCACGTTCGTCGCTGGTGTCCCGCAGCGCGAGCGCGGCGAGCTGCAGGCCCGACACCCAGCCTTCGGTGGCCGCGCGCAGCCGTTCGATGCTGGCCGCGTCGAGCGCCTTCCCGGCCACCCGGTCGAAGAACGCGCGGGTTTCCTGTTCGTCGAAGCGCAGGTCGTCCGCATCCACGCGCACCAGCTGATCGCGCGATTCGAAATGGCTGAGCGGCAGCGCCGGCGTCGACCGGCACGACAGCACGACGTGCAGGTTCGACGGCGCGTAGCGCAGCAGCCCGAACACCGCGTCGTGGATCACCGGCGACGCGAGACGGTCGAAATCGTCGAGCATCACGAACAGCTCGACGCCGGCGGCATCGAGCTCGTTGAGCAGCTCGTCGAACACGACCTTCAGCGGAATCAGCCCGCGATCGCGCAGCAGGCGCTGCGCGCGGCTGCCAACGCCGCCCGTCGCATCGACGATCGACTCGATCAGGTATGACGAGAAGATCGACGGGGTGTCGTCGTCCGCGTCGAGGCTGACCCACGCGACCTTCACGCCGGTCGACAGCAGCACGTTGCGCCACTCGGCCAGCAGTGTCGTCTTCCCGTAGCCGGCCGGCGCGCTGACGACCGTCAGCCGGCGCTCGAGGCCGCGCCGCAAGCGCCCGATCGGAATCGAGCGCGGCACGAGGTCGCGCGCCAGCGCCGGCACCAGCTTGGTGCGCACCAGCACGTCGATCGCGTCGGTCTCGGCGGATGGCTCCGCCTGCCTGCTCTTGGTGGACGTCATTGTCGCGATGTTCTCCCGATGGCAACCGCGCTCAGGCGCCCGGCCCGCGCGGGCGAGCGAGCGGCCGCGATGTGCCGCGTAACAGCATAAACACACGATGCGGGCCGCCGATAGTCTGGCTTCTCCCGACCGGGCAAGCCGCAGCGTCCGGCCGCGCGCGCCGGCCGAATGCACGGGCCCGCATTCTTGTCGATCGGCCGCCGGATGATCAGCCCCCCATTCGGGGGGTTACGTCGGGGCGGACCGCTGCATCTGAAGCACGCGTTCATCTTCGAACGCGATGCCGCGGGGCGCATCGCGCGAATCACTGCGTACCGGGACAACGCGCGGTTCGCCGAGGCGCTCGGCAGGACGACGCGCGGCTGAGCGCGCGGGCGCGTCACGCGTCCTGATAGCGCTCGCGCAGCGCCCGCTTGTTGATCTTCCCGACGCTGGTGCGCTCGATCGACGCGACGATCAGCAGCTTTTCCGGCACCGCATAGCGCGAGATCAGCCCGCGGTCGGCCACGCCCTTCACGTGCGCCTGCAGCTCGGCGGGCTCGACGCGCCCGACATAGGCATCGGCCAGCACGACGAGCGCCAGCGGCCGCTCGCCCCATTTCGGATCCCTGACGCCGATCACCGCGGCGTCGCGCACCGCCGGATGCCGCGACAGGATGTCCTCGAGCGCGAGCGACGACACCCACTCGCCGCCGGTCTTGATCACGTCCTTGATGCGGTCGGTGATCTGCAGGCAGCCGTCCTTGTCGATCACGCCGATGTCGTTCGTATGCAGATAGCCGCCTTCCCACAGCGCCGCCGACGCGGCCGGGTCGCCCAGATAGCCGGCGGTCGCCCACGGCATGCGCACCACCACCTCGCCGCTCGAGCGGCCGTCGTGCGGCACGTCGCGCAGGTTCGCGTCGACGATGCGCAGGTCGACGAGCGGCAGCGGCAGCCCCGTGCGCGTGCGGCGCGCGACGTCGTCGCCGCACGGCGCGTCGGCGTCGGCGTCGGCCGCGGCCGCCGGCGGGTCGACCTGCGCGATCGTCATCAGCGGGCAGGTTTCCGACATCCCGTAGCCGGTATACACGTCGATGCCGCGCGCGAGCGCCGCGCGCGCCAGCCCGTCCGACAGCGGCGAGCCGCCGACGAGCACCTTCCACGCCGACAGGTCGACCGACGCCGCCGCCGGGCTGTTCAGGATCATCCCGAGCAGCGTCGGCACGCAATGCGAGAACGTGACCGACTCGCGCGCGATCAGCGCGAGCAAGCCTTCCGGCGAATAGCGGCCCGGGTAGACCTGCTTGAGCCCGAGCGCGGTCGCGATGTACGGCATGCCCCACGCATGCACATGAAACATCGGCGTGATCGGCATGTACACGTCGTCGCGATGCACGCGCCCGCGTTCGCGCGCGCTCGACAGCGCCGCCATCCCGGCCAGCGTGTGCAGCACGAGCTGGCGATGGGTGAACGCGACGCCCTTCGGCAGCCCGGTCGTGCCGGTCGTGTAGAACGCCGTCGCGCGCGTGTTCTCGTCGAAATCGGGGAACACGAAATCGGGCGAGCCGCCGGCCACCAGGTTTTCGTATTCGTCGACGAAGCCGTCGGGCAGCGCCGTATCCGCGCCGTCGCCGATCAGCACGAAGCAGCGGACCGTTTCGAGCTTGTCGCGCAGGCCGTCGAGCAGCGGCAGGAAATCGCGATGGACGAGCACCACGCGCGCGCCCGAGTGATTCAGCGTATGGAGCAGCTGGTCGGGCGACAGCCGGACGTTCGCGGTCATCAGCACCGCGCCCATCATCGGCACCGCGAAGTAGCACTCGAGGTAGCGGTGGCTGTCCCAGTCCATCACGGCCACCGTGTCGCCGGCCGCGACGCCGGCCGCCGACAGCCCGCTCGCGAGCTGCCCGATCCGGTGCCGGAAGGTCCAGTAGTCGTGCCGGACCTGGTCGCTGTAGACAATCGCCTGTTCGGGGCGCGTCGCGAGCGGCGTATGGAGCAGCTGCTTGATCAGCAGCGGGTATGCGCAGGCGGACGATGCCGGATCCGCCGGCGCGTGCGTGGACGACTCATTCATGAATGCCTCCAAAAGCGGACGACGCATCCCGATGCGGCCGCGCCGGCCGCCGCCCCCGTGACCGGGCTCGTGCGGCGGGGCGCGACGGATCGCGAATCCGTGGCGTCTCTTCTTCATTCCTTTGCGGGATGCGTGCGAAACGGCCCGGCCGGAAGCGGTGCGCCGCCCGAGCCGGAATGTCGACCACGATACCCAGCGGCTCCCGGCCGGACACCCCCCCTGTCAGGGGGCGAACCGGTGCCGCGCGCCCGCCATGCAGGAATGCCGTGCGCGCGCCGGCCCACCTGTTCGGGGGGGACGCACGCGCCGCGCGCGCCGGTAAGATTCGCCCGATGGCGTCTCGCGGCGAGCGCGTGGACGCCCATTGCGGCCCGCCGTACCGTTCCAACCCGAGAAAGGAATAGCCATGACTTCCGAACGCCAGGACCTGGACAAAGCGCCCACCCCCGATCCCGCCGAGAACAACGCGTTCTTCCCTTCGCCCTACTCCCTGTCGATGTACACGTCGTCGAAAACGGACTTCGACGGCACGGACTACCCGAATCCGTACCGGGGCGGCAAGTGGAAAGTCCTGATGATTGCGAGCGACGAGCGCTACATCCTGACGACCAACGGCAAGATGTTCTCGACCGGCAATCATCCGGTCGAAATGCTGCTGCCGATGCACCACATGGACAAGGCCGGCTTCGAGATCGACATCGCGACGCTGTCCGGCAACCCCGCGAAGCTCGAACTGTGGGCGATGCCGGGCGAGGACGAAGCCGTCCAGGGCACCTACCGCAAATACCTGCCGAAGCTGAAGGCGCCGCTGAAGCTGTCCGACGTGCTGGAGAACAGCCTCGGCGCGGATACGCCGTATATCGCCGTGTTCGTGCCGGGCGGCCACGGCGTGCTGGCCGGCATCCCGCACAGCCGGGAGGTCAAGCGCACGCTGCAGTGGGCGCTGGACAACGACCGCCACATCGTCACGCTGTGCCACGGCCCGTCGTGCCTGCTGGCGTCGGCCGTCGACGAGGATCCGGACCGCTTTCCGTTCAAGGGCTACGAGATCTGCGTGTTCCCCGATTCGCTGGACAAGGGCGCGAACCTCGACATCGGCTACATGCCCGGCCCGCTGCCCTGGCTCGTCGGCGAAAGCCTCGAGAAGCTCGGCGTCACGGTGCTGAACCGGGACATCACCGGCCGCTGCCACCAGGATCGCAAGCTGATCACCGGCGACAGCCCGCTCGCGTCCAACAATATCGGCAAGCTCGCCGCGGCGGCGCTGCTCGAGGCCGTCGCGCAGTAAACGCCGCGCGGCCGCTGCGTCGCGCCGCCCCCGCCCGTCGGGGCGCCGGCGCGGCGCGGCCCGCCCTCGACGCGCGCCGCGTCAATCCGCAACCGGCGTCTCGTGCAGATGCCGCCACGCGATACGCCCGCCCGCGTCGCGCTCGAACACGGCGGTCGCGCGCCGCACGGTGCGCCGCCCCGCGCCGTCGACCTGCGTCTCGCGATAGCCGATCGCCGCGCCGCCCGCCCATTCGGCGATCACCTGCAACGCGTCGATCTCGATCCGCAGCCCAGGGCGCACGCCGTGCCCCTGCGAAAACAGCGCGTCGACGCCCGCGAGTTCGATCGCCGCGCCCTGCAGCGTGATCATCGTGAACTGCGGCGAGAAACGGGCCAGCAGCTGCGCGAGCACCGGCGCAAGCGGCCCGTGGGCCGCGCGGCCGGACAGCCATTGCTCGATGTCGACGCATGTGTCGACCACTTCCTGGAAATACGGATTGGGCAGATTCATTTGAAGTCCTCTACGATCGTTGGGAAACCGGTTGTGCGTCGCCATCGCCGTCGCCTGCACCGCGCGGCGCAAGCTGCGCGATGAGCGGCAACGGCATCAGCGTCAGCAGCGCCGCAAGCACGAAGCTCTGCCGGTAAGGCAGCAGCGCCGCCCCGCCCGTAGCGAGCGACGAGAGCCCGTTGAATGCGCTGCCGAGCACCGCGACGCCGACACAGAAGCTCAGTTGCCGGTTCAGGTTCCACAGCGCGCTCGCGTCGCCCATGCGGTCGGCCGGCACGTCGATGAACGCGGCGCTCTGCGCGGTGCTCGTGCACAGGCTCGCACCGAACCCCATTGCGGCGAATGCGGCCACGCGCCCCGCTTCGAGCGCGGCAAGCGGCGTCGCGAGCAGCGCGATGCCCACGCAATCGACGGCGATCCCGCACGCGAACAGCGGCCTCGCGCCCCAGCGCGCGAAACCCCGGCGCGTCGTCGCGATCGCACAGCACGATGCGATCGCCCACGGCAGCATCAGCGCGCCCGCATGCGCGGCGCTCAACCCCAGTTCGTTCTGCAGATACAGCGCGGCGACGAGATTGACGCCGGCGAACACGCCCGGCACGCACAGATAGACGACGACCCCGGCGCGCAGCAGCGGCTGCGCGAGCAGCCGCAGATCGAGCAACGGCGCGGCCGCGCGCCGCGCGTGCGCCACGTAGCCGAGCCCGGCGGCTCCAGCCGCCGCGAGCATCGCAAGCGCGAGGCGGCCCGCGCCCGGCTGGCCCGCGAACGTCAAGCCGAGCAGCAGCGCGACGAGCGCGGCGGCGCTCAGGCCGAGCCCTGGCCAGTCGAGCGGCGCGGGCCGCGTGCCCGCGCGGTCGGGCGGCAGCCACGCGAAGGCGAGCCCGCAGGTCGCCACGGCAAGCGGCAGCATGCCGACGAAAATCGCGCGCCACGAGATCCGGTCGACGATCAGGCCGCCGACTGCCGGCGACAGCGCCGGCACCAGCAGCGCGACCATCATCACGACCGACGTCAGGTGTGCGCGCGCGTCCGGCGGATACGCGCGATAGGCGAGCGCCTGCCCGACCGGAATCAGCAGCCCGCCGCCGAGCCCCTGCGCGAGCCGCCACGCGAGCAGCGCGCCGATCGACGCGGCCCGTGCGACGCCGAGGCTCGCGAACCCGAACAGCAGCAGCGATGCCGTCAGCACCCGCCGTTCGCCGAAGCGGCGCGCGAGCCACGCGCCGAGCGGAATCACGACGGTCAGGCCGAGCACGTATGTGTTGCCGACCCACGCGAGCTGCGCGACCGACGCGTGCAGCTCGCGCTGCAGTGCCGGATACGCGGCGTTGAGCATGAACATGCACGCGAGATCGATCGCGAACCCGAGCAGATAGACGGCGGCAACCCTGGAGCGAGCGGACATGTCGGCGGAAATCGAACGAAACGCCGCAGTGTAGGTGCCGGCCTCGGCGCCGGTAAGGCCCGCGACGCGAACGGTCCCGTCGAAAAATCTTGACAATCCGGCGCGGCAAACGGCGGCGAAGCCCCCCGCCGCCGCGCATTCCCGGTACCCTTCGCTCCGGACTTCGTTTTCATGCAGGGTGATCGACACAATCATGGTGAGCCTCGATCGTTTCGCGATCTTCCGCGCCGTCGTCGAAGCGGGATCGTTCACGGCCGCCGCGGCCGCGCTGAACCAGGCGCGCGCGGCGGTCAGCTTCAACGTGAAGCAGCTCGAAACCGAGCTGGGCGTGACGCTGCTCACGCGCACGACGCGCCGGGTCGCGCTGACGGACGCGGGCGAACGTTTCTACGCGCGCTGCGTGCGCGTGCTCGACGAAGCCGAAGGCGCGATCGACGACGCGCGCGGCGAGCACGGCGGGATGCAGGGGAGCCTGCGGGTGACGTCGACGGTCGAATACGCGTCGCGGGTCGTCGCGCCGGCGCTGCACGCGTTCACGCAGCGGCATCCCGCGCTGCGGGTGCGGCTCGACACGCATACGGCGCAGGCGGATCTCGTGCGCGACCGCTTCGACGTCGCGATCCGGCTCGGCCGCGCCGAGCAGTTCCAGGACTCGCCGTATCGCGGCGTGTGTCTCAGCACGTATGAAGTGCGGCCGGTGATGGCGCCCGGCCTGCCCGCGAGCGCCGGCGTGTCGCGCATCGACTCCCCCGATGCGCTGGCGCGCCTGCCGCAGCTCGGCCACAGCCGGCTGGAGCGGATCGCCGCGTGGCCGCTCGTGCACCGCGACGGCAGCGAGCAGGTGTTCCGGCCGGCCGCGCAGCCGCGGCTCGTGGCGGACAACGCGTCGGTGCTGCAGGCGCTCGCGCGGCAAGGCAGCGGCGTCGCGCTGCTGCCGGAATGGCTGGTGCGCGACGATCTCGCGAGCGGCACGCTGGTCGACGCGCTGCCCGATTACCGGTTTCCGCGGCAGAGCGTGTATGCGCTGTACGTATCGACCCGACACGTGCCGCAGAAAGTGCGCGCGTGGGTCGATTTCATGAAGACATATCTGAAGAAGTCGCGCTGACGGGCCGGCCGGCCCCCGCTCACCGGGCCCGGCCGTGCGCCCCCGCCGCCGACGCCGCATCCACCGCCTCGACCGAGCGGTGCAGCCACGGGCCGATATCCATCTCGTCGTAGCGCACCAGCCGGCTGTTGCGGGCCCGCCGGTAGCCCCACCAGATCGCGACGAACAGCGGAATCCACACGTAGATCGACAGCACCTCCATCCAGTCGATCTTCTCCGCGAAAAACGCCTGATAGTCCTGCCCGAGCGAGATCGCCGCGCAGATCGCGATCGCGAACAGCGGCCCGAACGGAAACCACTTCGCGCGGTACGGCAGCTGGTCGAGCCGGTAGCCCTGCTTCAGGAAGCCCTTGCGGAAGCGGTAGTGGCTCACCGCGATGCCGAGCCACGCGATGAAGCCCGTGATGCCGACCGTGTTCAGCAGCCACAGATAGATCCGCTGGTTGTTCGTCAGCGACGTCAGAAAGCACAGCCCGCCGACCGCCATCGTCGCGTACAGCGCGTTGCGCGGCACGCCGCCCGGCGACAGCGTCGCGAACATCGCCGGCGCGCGGCCTTCGGTCGCGAGCGTGTACAGCATCCGCGTCGCCGCATACGTGCCGGAATTGCCGGCCGACAGCACCGCGGTGAGGATCACGAGGTTCATCGCGCCCGCCGCGATCGGGAACCCGGCGTGGCTGAACACCAGCGTGAACGGGCTCACGCCGATGTCGGTCACGTCGCTCTTCAGCAGGTTCGGGTCGGTGTACGGAATCAGCAGGCCGATCACGAAGATCGCGAGCACGTAGAACAGCATGATGCGCCAGAAGATCTGCTTCACCGCGCGCGGGATCGTCTTGCGCGGGTTTTCCGATTCGCCGGCCGTGATCCCGACCAGCTCGGTGCCGAGGAACGAAAACCCGGCGATCAGCGCGACGCTCATCATCGCGTGCCCGCCGCCGACGAACGGCGCCTCGCCGATCGTGAAGTTCCGCCAGCCGGCCGCGTGGCCCGTGCCGATCGCGCCGGTGGCGATCAGCAGCCCGGCGGCGATGAACGCGATCACCGTGACGACCTTGATCAGCGAGAACCAATACTCCGATTCGCCGAAGCCGCGCACCGACAGCGTGTTCAGCAGGAAGATCAGCACCAGGAACGCGGCGCCCCACCCGATGCCCGGCACGCCGGGAAACCAGTAGCGCATCACGATCTGCCCGGCGACCAGCTCGATCGCGATCGTCACCGCCCAGCTGTACCAGTAGGTCCAGCCGAGCGCGACGCCGAAGCCCGCGTCGACGTATTTCTCGCCGTACACCGCGAACGATCCCGACACCGGCATCAGCGCGGCCATCTCGCCGAGCCCCGTCACGACGAAATAGACCATCAGCCCGATCACCACATATGCGGCGATCGCGCCGCCGGGCCCGGCCTGCGCGACCGAGGCGCCGGAGGCCACGAACAGCCCCGTGCCGATCGAGCCGCCGATCGCGATCATCGCGATATGGCGGCTCTGCAGGCGGCGCTTCAGCGTCGTCTGCGGCGCTGCGATTCCTGCGTCAGTCGCTTGCATAGCGTCCATAGCATTCACCCTGGAAGAGTCGATCCACCTAATTTATTCGGAATGCAAACCAACGGGCGCGGTGTCGCGCGCCGATCGGCTGCGATGTTCAGGTTCCGGCTGAAGCGGAAACGGGGCCGCCCGGCGGCGTCACGCGCTGCTGCGCTTGATCACCTGCAGCTCGGCCGTCGTCACGATCTTCTCGATCCGGTAGCGCGGGCTCTCGAGCCACGCGTTCGCGATCCGGCGATACTCGTCGAGATCGTCGCACGCGAGCCGCACCAGGAAATCGAAGGTGCCGCTGACGAGCCAGCAGTCGAGCACCGCCGGGTTCGCGCGCATCTCCTCCTCGAACGGCGCCTGCGAGCGGCCGTGGTCGGCCAGCACGATCTGCGCGAGCACGACGATCGTCTTCTTGTCGCGCGGCGCATGGATCACCGCGCGGTAGCCGGCGATCACGCCCATCGCCTCGAGCCGTTCCACGCGGGCCTGGCACGGCCGCGGCGTCAGGTTCACGCGCTCCGACAGCTTGCGATACGAGATGCGTGCGTCGTCGCGCAGGATGTCGAGGATCCGGAGATCGATCTTGTCGAGCTGCATCTTCTTGTCGGGCATCCGCGTTCGCTCCAGTCGGGTCGTGGCTTGCGCGCGCAGCGTCGGCCGCCGCGCACGCGCGCGCGCCACATTATCCGGCCGAACCGCACCGCGTGCCAGCCGGCTAGAACCGCAGCGACAGGCAGGTCAGCCCGCCGTCCATCTTGCGGAACTCGCTCGTGTCGATCACGCGCAGCGGCAGGCCGAGCGGCTCGAGGCTCGCGTGCACGCGCGGATAGCCGGCCGGCGTGATCAGCGCATCGTTCACGCGCAGCGTATTGCCTGCGTACTCGTCGGCCGGTGCGACCACGATCCGGCGGAACCCGGCAAACGCCGGGTGCGCGTCGAGCGCTTCGTTCACGAGCAGCGTGTCGTCGCCCACGCTGTTGACGACCGACTTCAGGTGCAGGCCCTCGCCCACCGGCACCGCGACGACCGCATAGCCGTACGGCGCCACCAGCGACTCGAACGCCGCGATGCCGGCCGCGTCGGTGCGGCCGGTCAGGCCGATGAAGAAGCGCTTGCCGACCAGCATCACGTCGCCGCCGTCGAGCCGGCCGTCGCGCATCGGCAGCAGCTCGCGATGCGCGGCGAGCGGCGTGGCGATATGGTCGATCTCGCCGCGCCGCGCGGGCGCGCCGGGACGCGTGATCACCGCGAATTCGGGCGTGACGACGGCAACGTCCTCGACGAAGTGCGCATCCGGAAACGCGTCGAGCGGCGGCAGCTCGGTGATCGCGACGCCGAGCGCGCGCAGCGTGTCGCAGTAGGCGTGGAACTGGGCGAGCGTCTTGTCGTGGTCGGGCGCGCCGAGCAGCGCGGTGGTGAGGCCCGCACCGCACGATGCGGCGGGCGGGCGAACGATGGCTTGCGTGAACTGCATCGACTCCTCCTTGGAATGGGGCGCGGCCTGCGCGATCTGCCGCGCGGCCGCCGTGGGTGCCAAACCATTATCGGGAGTCAAAATGGGCCAGTTGCGTCGAAATCGGCCGTGCGCACAGCCGATTCCGTCGAATTCGCCGGCCCGATGCGACCGATTCGGCCGTCTGCCCGTGCGGCCGTTTACTGCCCCGTCGGCACGGTGTCAGCGGCCGGCTCGGCGGCGTGGCAGCACACGCAGAACTTGTTGCCGTCGGGGTCGCTCACCCCAACGCAGACATGCGAAAACATCGGCCTTCCTCCCCTCGTGACGGTCACGCCCGATCATGCCACGGCGCCGCCCGCCCTAAATGCAAAACACCCCGGCGGGCGGACCCACCGGGGTGTTCTGGTGTCGCGATTGCCTGACGCGAGCGGCCGTTCGGCCATTCGCGCCGCACACGGCTTAGCGTGCGTTGAGCGGCTTCGCTTCGCGCGGCGTGTCGCCGATGAACAGCTGACGCGGACGGCCGATCTTCTGTTCCGGATCCGCAATCATTTCGTTCCACTGCGCGATCCAGCCGATCGTACGTGCCATCGCGAAGATGCAGGTGAACATCGACGTCGGGATGCCCAGCGCGCGCTGGACGATGCCCGAGTAGAAGTCGACGTTCGGGTACAGCTTGCGCGACACGAAGTACTCGTCTTCCAGCGCGATCTTCTCGAGCTGCATCGCGAGCTTGAACAGCGGGTCGTCGTGCAGGCCCAGTTCGTTCAGCACTTCGTAGCACGTTTCGCGCATCAGCTTCGCACGCGGGTCGTAGTTCTTGTACACGCGGTGGCCGAAGCCCATCAGCTTCACGCCCGAATTCTTGTCCTTCACCTGCTTGATGAACTCGGGGATGTTCTCCGGCGAGCCGATCTGCTCGAGCATGTTCAGCGCGGCTTCGTTCGCGCCGCCGTGCGCCGGGCCCCACAGACACGCGATACCGGCCGCGATACATGCGAACGGGTTCGCACCCGACGAGCCGGCCAGGCGGACCGTCGACGTCGATGCGTTCTGCTCGTGGTCGGCGTGCAGGATCAGGATGCGGTCGAGTGCGCGGACGAGTACGTCGTTGACCTCGTACTCCTCGCACGGGTTCGCGAACATCATGCGCATGAAGTTCGCGCTGTACGACAGGTCATTGCGCGGGTACACGAACGGCTGGCCGATGCTGTACTTGTATGCCATCGCGACGAGCGTCGGCAGCTTCGCGACCATGCGGATCGCCGACACTTCACGGTGACGCGGGTCGTTGATGTCGAGCGAGTCGTGGTAGAACGCCGACAGCGCGCCGACTGCTGCGACCAGGATCGCCATCGGGTGCGCGTCGCGACGGAAGCCGCGGAAGAAGAACTGCATCTGCTCGTGGACCATCGTGTGCTTCGTGACGGTCGCGACGAATTCCTTCTTCTGCGCTTCGTTCGGCAGCTCGCCCTTCAGCAGCAGGTAGCAGGTCTCGAGGAAGTCGGCGTTCTGCGCGAGGTTGTCGATCGGGTAGCCGCGATACAGCAGTTCGCCCTTGTCGCCGTCGATGTACGTGATCGCCGAATTGCACGACGCCGTCGACATGAAGCCCGGGTCGTACGTGAACTTGCCGGTCTGGCCGTACAGCTTGCGGATGTCGATCACGTCCGGGCCCATCGTGCCCTTGTAGATCGGCAGTTCGACGCTAGGCGAGTTGTCGCTGAACGATAGCGTGGCTTTTACATCAGACGGAGTCATGGCACATCCTCAATCGAAATATAGAAACGGGATTCGATAACGGGCGAAACGCGATTACACGTTGCGCAGCATCTCCAACAGCCGGTGGATTTCCGGGCTGTCAAGGTCGCCTTCTGGTTCCTTGCGCGCGAGGAGCAAGTCCATCAGGTCGTTGTCGCTCAGATCGAGCAGGCGCGACAACGCGCCTACGTCTGCATCGGTGAGGTCATGCTCGTATCGGCTGAAGAAACGCTCGAAAATGAGATCGTTCTCCAGCAGACCCCGCCGCGCGCGCCAGCGGAGGCGCGCGCGGCGGTGCGGGTCGGATTGATGCGAATCGTCGCTCATCTCAACCTTAAACCGCGCGGCGGACCATCAGTTCCTTGATCTTGCCGATCGCCTTCGTCGGGTTGAGGCCCTTCGGGCACACGTCGACGCAGTTCATGATCGTATGGCAGCGGAACAGGCGGTACGGATCTTCCAGGTTGTCGAGACGCTCGCCGGTGGCGGTGTCACGGCTGTCCGCGATGAAGCGGTAAGCCTGCAGCAGGCCGGCCGGGCCGACGAACTTGTCCGGGTTCCACCAGAAGCTCGGGCACGACGTCGAGCAGCTCGCGCACAGAATGCACTCGTACACGCCGTCGAGCTCGTCGCGCTCCTCCGGCGACTGCAGGCGCTCCTTCTCGGGCGGCGGCGCGTCGTTGATCAGGTACGGCTTGATCGAGTGGTACTGGTTGAAGAAGTGCGTCATGTCGACGATCAGGTCGCGCACGACGGGCAGGCCCGGCAGCGGGCGCAGCACGATCTTCTGCGGCAGGTCGTTCAGGTTCGTCAGGCAGGCAAGACCGTTCTTGCCGTTGATGTTCATCGCGTCCGAACCGCACACGCCTTCGCGGCACGAACGGCGGAACGACAGCGTCTCGTCGACGGCCTTCAGCTTGACCAGTGCGTCCAGCAGCATGCGCTCGTGCTGGAGATCCAGCTCGTACGTCTGCATGCGCGGCGCTGCGTCCTTGTCCGGATCGTAGCGGTAGATTTCAAAAATGCGTTTTGCCATTTCAGATTCCTTGGATTCGGCTTAGAACGTACGGGCCTTCGGCGGCACGGACTCGACCGTCAGCGGTTTCATCTGAACGGGCTTGTAGTCGAGGCGATCGCCTTCGCTGTACCACAGCGTGTGGCGCATCCAGTTCTCGTCGTCGCGGTGTTCGTAGTCGCTGTGCGCGTGCGCGCCACGGCTTTCCTTGCGGGCTTCCGCCGAGACCATCGTCGCGCGGGCGACTTCGATCAGGTTCTCCAGCTCGAGCGCTTCGACGCGCGCGGTGTTGAACACCTTCGACTTGTCCTTCAGGTGGATGTTTTCCACGCGTGCCTTCAGGCCGGCCATCTGGTCGACGCCTTCCTTCAGCAGTGCCGACGTGCGGAACACGCCCGCGTGCTTCTGCATCGTCGCGCGGATGTCGTTCGCGATGTCCTGCGTGTATTCGCCCGAGTTCGACTTGTCGAGCTTGTTCAGGCGCGCCAGCGAGAATTCGCCTGCGTCGGCCGGCAGCGGCTTGTGCTCACGCTGGTTCTTCACGTGCTCGACGATGTGGTTGCCGGCCGCTCGGCCGAACACCACGAGGTCGAGCAGCGAGTTCGTGCCGAGGCGGTTCGCGCCGTGCACCGACACGCACGAGCATTCGCCCACTGCGTAGAAGCCGTTGATCGGCTCCTTGTGGTCGCGCGACGTGCCGACGACCTGACCGTGGATGTTGGTCGGGATGCCGCCCATCTGGTAGTGGATCGTCGGGACGACCGGAATCGGCTCCTTGATGCAGTCGACGTTCGCGAACTTCAGCGCGATCTCGCGGATCGACGGCAGACGCTTCATGATCGTCTCGGCGCCGATGTGCGACAGGTCGAGCAGCACGTGGTCCTTGTTCGGGCCCACGCCACGGCCTTCCTTGATTTCCTGGTCCATCGAGCGCGACACGAAGTCGCGCGGCGCCAGATCCTTCAGCGTCGGGGCGTAGCGCTCCATGAAGCGCTCGCCGTTCGCGTTGCGCAGGATACCGCCTTCGCCGCGCACGCCTTCGGTGATCAGCACGCCCGCGCCGGCCACGCCGGTCGGGTGGAACTGCCAGAACTCCATGTCCTGCAGCGCGATGCCCGAGCGGGCCGCCATGCCGAGGCCGTCGCCGGTGTTGATGAACGCGTTGGTCGATGCCGCGAAGATCCGGCCTGCGCCGCCCGTCGCGAACAGCGTCGTCTTGCCTTCCATGATGTAGACGTCGCCCGTCTCCATCTCGAGGGCCGTCACGCCGAGCACGTCGCCGTCCGCGTCGCGGATCAGGTCGAGCGCCATCCATTCGACGAAGAACTGCGTCTTCGCCGCGACGTTCTGCTGATACAGCGTGTGCAGCAGCGCGTGACCGGTACGGTCGGCGGCCGCGCAGGCGCGCTGGACCGGCTTCTCGCCGTAGTTAGCGGTGTGGCCGCCGAACGGGCGCTGGTAGATCGTGCCGTCCGCGTTGCGGTCGAACGGCATGCCGAAGTGCTCGAGTTCGTACACGACGTTCGGCGCTTCACGGCACATGAATTCGATCGCGTCCTGGTCGCCGAGCCAGTCGGAGCCCTTGATCGTGTCGTAGAAGTGGAAGTGCCAGTTGTCTTCGCTCATGTTGCCGAGCGACGCGCCGATGCCGCCCTGCGCGGCGACCGTGTGCGAACGGGTCGGGAACACCTTCGACAGCACGCAGACCGACAGGCCGGCGCGCGACAGTTGCAGCGCCGCACGCAAGCCGGAGCCGCCCGCGCCGACGATCACCACGTCGAACTTGCGACGCGGGAGGGAATTTTTGATTGCAGCCATTCTTTACACTCTCCAGAGAATCTGCGCGGCGTAGCCCGCACATGCGAGCAGCCAGACGATGGTCAGCGATTGCAGCAGCAGGCGCACACCGACGGGCTTCACGTAGTCCATCCAGATGTCGCGCACGCCGACCCATGCGTGGTAGAAGAGGGAGAGCAGCATCACGAAGGTCGCGAGCTTCATCCATTGCGCGGCGAAGATCGAGGCCCAGCCTTCATACGAGAAATCGTGCGCGCCGAAGAACAGCACCAGCAGGATGACCGTGTAGACGGCCATGATCGTGGCCGTCACGCGTTGCGCGAGCCAGTCGCGCAGGCCGTAGTGGGCGCCGACGACGAGGCGCTTCGAGCCGATTCGGTTGTTGGCTGCCATTTCTTAGAATGCTCCGAACAGTTTGAGGGCCATGGCGATCGTCAACGCGATCGAGACGACGAAGACGACGACTGCCGTCCGCTTGCCGCTTTCCTTCGTGACGGCGTCGTGGTTGACGTCCATCAGCAGGTGGCGAATGCCGGCGCAGAAATGGTGGAAGAAAGCCCAGGACAACGCGAGGACGATCAGCTTGACGACGATGTTGGAGAGGAAGTACTTGAAGCCTTCGAAGCTGAGCTCGGAAGTGAGGCTCTGGTCGAAGAGGAACAGCAGGAACGGCAGGAACAGGAACAGCAGTGCACCGCTGACTCGATGGAGAATCGACAATATCGCTGCGAGTGGCATGCGATATTTCATCGTGATGTCGCCGAATCCGATGTTCCGGTATTCCGGCCTCGGCTTTCTTACTGCGTCAGTCATGCTAGACCCCTACTTATGTTGTCACACTAATCCGCAATTTTAGCGCCTTTTTATATCGCGCTGCAGCGAAAACCTGCTCAGGATCGTTACGCGACACGGAATAAAGGCGGCCCGAAACATGCTTCGCGCTACGTGGGGATGGCGAATGCATACAACGTGAGCAACTGCCACTTCATTTCTAGCTCAAGTCGTTCTGATAGTAGTACCCGGTTGTGACATACCAGCCCCGGCGCACCTCCACCGGCCGATCGCCGTACGTGTACGACACGCGCTCGACCGACAGCAGCGGGAAGCCCGGCGGCACGTGCAGCAGGTCGGCCACCGCCGGCTCCGCGGCCACCGCGCGGATCTTCTCCGACGCGCGGATCATGCGGGTGCCGAACTCCGTCTCGAACATCGCGTAGAGCGGCCCCTTGTACTCGCTCAGCCGCTCGAACGTGAGCCCGCGGAACATCGCGCCCGGCAGCCAGATCTCGTCCAGCACCGTCACTTCGTTCTCGAACTCCAGCAGGCGGCGCACCTGCACCACCGGGTCGGCCGGCTTCAGGTCGAGCTGGCGGGCAATCTCGGCCGGCGCGCGCGTCCGCCGGCACTCGAGCAGGCGGCTCACGTGCGCGTGCTCCGCGCCGTCGTCGGCGAGCAGGCGCAGGAAACGGAATTGCGCGCGATCTTCATTGTGCGTCGCAACAAACGTGCCCTTCCCCTGCCGGCGAACCACCAGGTTTTCGGCGGCCAGCTCGTCGATCGCCTTGCGCACGGTGCCCTGGCTGACCTTGTAGCGGGCCGCGAGCTCCACTTCGCTCGGGATGATCTCGCCCGGCTTCCATTCACCCGTTTCCAGGCTCTGCGTGATCAATGCCTTGATCTGCTGGTATAAAGGGCTGAACGTCGGCGACGGCGACGGCGCCGGCGCGACTTCGGCCGCGCCCGGCTGCCCTGGGCCGCCTGCGCCGGTCGGATTCGCGTTGTTCGCCTGGTTCGATGTCATGGCGCGCATTTCATCACAAACCCAGGTTTTTCGTCCACTCAAATTCCGCAAAACATCTGTCTTATATAAGACATATGATACCGTTTGACTTTGGGCCCGACGGCTCCTACACTCCGGGTCGAGCAAGGGTTCGCGAGTCGCATGGCGCGCCCCCGGCCACGTGCCCCGGCCCGTCTCCAGGTTACCGCGCAAGCCACCGCGAGTCCTCCGCCCTGCTTCAAAGCAACGCTTCGCATAACGCGCATAGAATGGCGTTTTCACGAGCGTCCCACGCTTCACCCGTCCTGGAGATTTTCAATGGCTAAGCCCGCTAAGCGCGTTGCCGTCACCGGCGCCGCAGGTCAAATCGCTTACTCGTTGCTGTTCCGCATCGCGAACGGCGACCTGCTCGGCAAGGACCAGCCGGTCATCCTGCAACTGCTCGACCTCCCGCAAGCCCAAGGCGCCGTCAAAGGCGTCGTGATGGAACTGGACGATTGCGCGTTCCCGCTGCTCGCGGGCGTCGTGATCACCGACGATCCGAAGGTTGCGTTCAAGGACGCCGACGTCGCGCTGCTGGTCGGCGCCCGTCCCCGCTCGAAGGGCATGGAGCGCAAGGACCTGCTGTCGGCGAACGCCGAGATCTTCACGGTCCAGGGCGCAGCCCTGAACGAAGTCGCGAGCCGCGACGTGAAGGTGCTGGTCGTCGGCAACCCGGCCAACACGAACGCCTACATCGCGATGAAGTCGGCGCCGGACCTGCCGAAAAAGAACTTCACGGCCATGCTGCGCCTGGACCACAACCGCGCGCTGTCGCAGCTCGCGGCCAAGTCGGGCAAGCCGGTCGCGTCGATCGAGAAGCTCGCGGTGTGGGGCAACCACTCGCCGACGATGTACCCGGACTTCCGCTTCGCGACCGCCGAAGGCGAATCGCTGCTGAAGCTGATCAACGACGACGTGTGGAACCGCGACACGTTCATCCCGACCGTCGGCAAGCGCGGCGCGGCGATCATCGAAGCGCGCGGCCTGTCGTCGGCGGCGTCGGCGGCGAACGCGGCGATCGACCACGTGCGTGACTGGGTGCTCGGCACGAACGGCAAGTGGGTCACGATGGGCATCCCGTCGGACGGCTCGTACGGCATCCCCGAAGACATCATCTACGGCGTGCCGGTCGTTTGCGAAAACGGCGAGTACAAGCGCATCGAAGGCCTGGAAATCGACGCGTTCTCGCGCGAGAAGATGGACGGCACGCTGGCCGAGCTGCTCGAAGAGCGCGACGGCGTTGCGCACCTGCTGAAGTAAGGCGCTGGCCGGGCCGCCTGCGGGCGGCCCGGCCGCGGCGCGGGGCGGCGGCGGTTGTAACCGCCCCGCCCCGATCCGATCCGGACGCGTTTTGCCGCGCGCATTGCGCCGCGCGGGCCCAGAACGCGCCCGAATCCGATTTTCTCCACGTTGGTCCGCCTCCTTGACGTAGAAGAAGATGTCCGCGCTCACACCTGCAGAAGTGTTGTACGACGGGGCGTCCCCGCCCGCGATCCTGCCATGCTGCGACCACTACGCAGGCAGCGAGAAGCTGATGCGCAAGTCGCTCGCGCTGCAGGCCGAGCTGGGCCCGGTATTCGACATCACGCTCGATTGCGAGGACGGCGCGGCCGTCGGCCAGGAGGCCGCGCACGCGGAGCTGGTCGCCAGCCTGCTCGGCGGCGCCGAGAACCGCTTCGGGCGGGTCGGCGCGCGCATCCACGACTTTTCCCACCCGCACTGGCGTGACGACGTGCGCATCATCCTGCGCGCGGCCCGAGCGCCGGCCTATCTCACGTTGCCGAAGATCGCGCAAGCCGCCGACGCCGCCGAGATGTGCGCGTTCATCGAAGGCACGCGCCGCGAGCTCGGCATTGCTCAGCCGATTCCGGTCGACGTGCTGGTCGAGACCCACGGTGCGCTCGCGCAGGCAGCCGCCCTCGCCGCGCTGCCGCTGGTCGGCACGCTGAGCTTCGGCCTGATGGATTTCGTCTCCGCGCACCACGGCGCGATTCCCGACACCGCGATGCGCTCGCCCGGCCAGTTCGAGCACCCGCTCGTGCGCCGCGCGAAGCTCGAGATCGCCGCGGCCTGCCATGCGCACGGCAAGACGCCGTCGCACAACGTGACGACCGAGGTGCGCGACATGAGCATCGTCGCGAACGACGCGCGCCGCGCGCGCGACGAGTTCGCGTTCACGCGGATGTGGAGCATTCACCCGTCGCAGATCCGGCCGATCGTCGACGCGTTCGCGCCGCGCACCGACGAGGTCGCGCTCGCCGCCGAGATCCTGCTGGCCGCGCAGGCCGCCAGCTGGGGCCCGACGCGCCACGGCGACACGCTGCACGACCGCGCGAGCTACCGCTATTACTGGTCGGTGCTGCGCCGCGCGCGCGCGACCGGCCAGGCGGTGCCCGCCGAAGCCGCGCCGCTGTTCGGCACGTCCGCCGCGGCCGGCGCGCCATGAACGCGGCCGCCGCGCCGGCCGCAACCGGGGCGCGAACCGGCTGGCTGGTTGCCAATCGACAAAAAACGTAACGGAGCCTGAAAACCTGAAATATGCGCGGCCAAATAGGTGAAAATAGCGGCCGCTGCGCGCTTCCGGGGCGCGTGCAGTTCAATCCGGCCGGTTGCCTGACGCTGCCGGCCCTTGTCAACTGATTTTCGAAAGGTTCTGACTCCATGAAGAAACTCCTGATCGCTACCGCCATCGGCGCCCTGTCCGCCACGATGCTGGTGTCGGCACCGAGTGCGTTTGCCCAGGAAGCGGGCACGACCGCGAAGAAAGCAACCGCCAAGCGCCCGGCGCCGGCCAAGCGCATCATCCCGCGCAGCAAGAAGGCACAGGCACGTGCCGCGGCCAAGGTCGACACGGTGCCGGAAGGCGCAGTCAAGTGGGCGTGCAAGGACGGCCTGTCGTTCGACCTCGCCGGCGACATGAAGCGCGACCAGATCGTCACGGTTCACTGGGCGAAGAAGAACTACAAGCTGCCGCGCCAGACGACGACGACGGGCGCCGACACCTTCTACGATCCGGCGAACGGCTTCAAGCTGGTCGTGATTCCGTCCAAGGCGATGCTGTTCAGCGACGCTAACGGCGGCGAGCGCCTCGCGGACGAGTGCGTGACGCCGGAAATGGCGCAAGGCACCCCGGCGCCGACGCAGTCGAACGAGCTGAAGCCGGTAACGAACTAAGCGCGTTCCCCCCAGGCGCCGCGATGTCCGCCCCGATCTCCAACGTCCGCCCTGCCCCGGATCCGGTACTCGTCGATATCGTCGACTACGTGCTGAACGCCGCGGCCGACAGCCCGCTCGCGCGGGAGACGGCGCGTCATTGCCTGATCGACACGCTTGGCTGCGGACTCGAGGCGCTGTCCTACCCGGCGTGCACCAAGCTGCTGGGGCCCGTCGTGCCGGGCACGATCGTGCCGAACGGCGCGAAGGTGCCCGGCACGACGTTCCAGCTCGATCCGGTCCAGGCCGCGTTCGACATCGGCGCGATGGTCCGCTGGCTGGACTTCAACGACACCTGGCTCGCCGCCGAATGGGGCCACCCGTCCGACAACCTCGGCGGGATCCTGGCGACGGCCGACTGGCTGTCGCGCACCGCCATCGCAGCCGGCAAGCCGCCGCTCGCGATGCGCGACGTGCTGACCGCGATGATCAAGGCCCACGAGATCCAGGGCTGCATCGCGCTCGAGAATTCATTCAACCAGGTCGGGCTCGACCACGTGCTGCTCGTCAAGGTGGCGTCGACCGCCGTGGTCGGCCAGCTGCTCGGGCTCACCCGCGACGAGCTGCTGAACGCGGTGTCGAACGCGTTCGTCGACGGCCACCCGCTGCGCACCTACCGCCACGCGCCGAACACCGGTTCGCGCAAGTCGTGGGCGGCCGGCGACGCCACGTCGCGCGCGGTGCGCCTCGCGCTGATCGCGAAGACGGGCGAGATGGGCTACCCGTCGGCGCTCACCGCGCCAACCTGGGGCTTCTACGACGTGCTGTTCGAAGGCCGGCCGTTCCGCTTCCAGCGCCCGTACGGCACGTACGTGATGGAGAACGTGCTGTTCAAGATCGCGTTCCCCGCCGAATTCCACGCGCAGACGGCCGCCGAAGCGGCGCTGCAACTGCACGCGCAGCTCGCCGCGGCGGGCCGGTCGACCGACGACATCCGCCGGATCACGATCCGCACGCACGCGGCGGCGATCCGCATCATCGACAAGCAGGGGCCGCTCGCCAACCCGGCCGACCGCGACCACTGCATCCAGTACATGGTCGCGGTGCCGCTGCTGTTCGGCCGGCTGACGGCGGCCGACTACGAGGATGCGATCGCGGCAGACCCGCGCATCGACGCGCTGCGCGCGAAAACCGTGTGCGTCGAGGATCCGCAGTTCACGAAGGATTACCACGATCCCGACAAGCGATCGATCGCGAATGCGCTGACGATCGAGTTCGACGACGGATCGAAGCTTGCCGAAGTGGCGGTCGAATACCCGATCGGCCACCAGCGACGCCGCGCCGACGGCATCCCGCTCCTGGTCGAGAAGTTCCGGACCAACCTCGCCCGCCGCTTCCCGGCAAAGCAGCAACAAGCGATTCTCGACGTGTCGCTGGACCAGGCAAGGCTCGAAGCCATGCCGGTCGATGAGTACGTCGACTTGTATGTGATATAGCCGTCAGATACAGGACTTATTCTTTCCTAGACTTGAACCCAGGAAAATCACCATGGCCCACAATCTCCACAAGACCCTCAAGGAATTCGACAGCGGTTCCGGCAAAGGCAAGTTCTACTCGCTGCCGCAACTCGGCAAGGAACTGAAGACGAAGATCGAGCGCCTGCCGGTATCGATCCGGATCGTGCTCGAGTCCGTGCTGCGCAACTACGACGGCAAGAAGATCACCGAAGAGCACATCGCGCAGCTCGCGAACTGGAAGCCGACGGACAAGCGCGTCGACGAGATTCCGTTCGTCGTGTCGCGCGTCGTGCTGCAGGACTTCACGGGCGTGCCGCTGCTCGCCGACATCGCGGCCATGCGCGGTGTCGCGAAGCGCGCGGGCAAGAACCCGAAGAAGATCGAGCCGCTGGTCCCGGTCGATCTCGTCGTCGACCACTCGGTCCAGATCGACTACTTCGCGCAGAAGGACGCGCTCGACCTGAACATGAAGCTGGAATTCCAGCGCAACAACGAGCGCTACCAGTTCATGAAGTGGGGCATGCAGGCGTTCGACACGTTCAAGGTCGTGCCGCCGGGCATCGGCATCGTCCACCAGGTCAACCTCGAGTACCTCGCGCGCGGCGTGCACAAGAAGAAGGACGCGGACGGCACGGTGTTCTACCCGGATACCCTCGTCGGCACGGACAGCCACACGACGATGATCAACGGCATCGGCGTGGTCGGCTGGGGCGTGGGCGGCATCGAGGCTGAAGCGGGCATGCTCGGCCAGCCGGTGTACTTCCTCACGCCGGACGTCGTCGGCGTCGAGCTGAAGGGCCAGCTGCGCGAAGGCGTGACGGCCACCGACCTGGTGCTGACCATCACCGAAATGCTGCGCAAGGAAAAGGTCGTCGGCAAGTTCGTCGAGTTCTTCGGTGCTGGCACGAAGTCGCTCGCGCTGCCGGACCGCGCGACGATCGCGAACATGGCACCGGAATACGGCGCGACGATGGGCTTCTTCCCGGTCGACGAGAAGACGATCGACTACTTCAAGGGCACGGGCCGCACGAAGGCGGAAATCGCCGCGTTCGAGAACTACTTCAAGGCGCAGGACCTGTTCGGCATTCCGCAGGCCGGCGACATCGACTACACGAAGACGCTGACGCTGGACCTGGCCACGGTCGCCCCGTCGCTGGCCGGCCCGAAGCGCCCGCAGGACCGCATCGAGATCGGCAACGTCAAGTCGACGTTCACCGAGCTGTTCTCGAAGCCGGTCGCGGACAACGGCTTCGCGAAGAAGCCGGTCGACCTCGACACGCAGTACACGACGAGCAACGGCGTGAACGTGAAGAACGGCGACGTGCTGATCGCCGCGATCACGTCGTGCACGAACACGTCGAACCCGAGCGTGCTGCTGGCCGCCGGCCTGCTGGCGAAGAAGGCCGTCGAAGCCGGCCTGACGGTCGCACCGCACATCAAGACGTCGCTCGCCCCGGGGTCGCGCATCGTCACCGAGTACCTGACGAAGACGGGCCTGCTGCCGTACCTGTCGAAGCTCGGCTTCGAAGTCGCGGCCTACGGCTGCACGACCTGTATCGGCAACGCGGGCGACCTGACGCCCGAGCTGAACGAAGCGATCGTCAAGAACGACATCGTCGCGGCGGCCGTGCTGTCGGGCAACCGCAACTTCGAGGCGCGCATCCACCCGAACATCCGCGCGAACTTCCTGGCCTCGCCGCCGCTGGTCGTCGCGTACGCGATCGCCGGCAACATCACGCGCGACCTGATGACCGAGCCGGTCGGCCAGGGCACGGGCGGCAAGGACATCTACATCGGCGACATCTGGCCGACGAGCGAAGAGATCCAGTCGCTGCTCAAGTACGCGCTCGACCCGAAGAAGTTCGAGGACAACTACGCGAAGCTGACCAAGAAGGGCGACCTCTGGAGCAAGATCGAAGGCGAGACGGGCCAGGTCTACGACTGGCCGAAGTCGACCTACATCGCCGAGCCGCCGTTCTTCGGCAGCGCGTTCTCGATGGAGCCGGCCGACGCGATCGTCACGGTGCAGGGCGCGCGCGCGCTCGGCATCTTCGGCGATTCGGTCACGACCGACCACATCAGCCCGGCAGGCTCGATCAAGGAAGATTCGCCGGCAGGCAAGTGGCTGAAGGAGAACGGCGTGCAGAAGGCCGACTTCAACAGCTACGGCTCGCGCCGCGGCAACCATGACGTGATGATGCGCGGCACGTTCGCGAACGTCCGGATCAAGAACCTGATGATCCCGGCGAAGGCAGACGGCACGCGCGTCGAAGGCGGCCTGACGATCCACCAGCCGAGCGGCGAACAGCTGTCGATCTACGACGCAGCGATGAAATACGTCGAAGCGGGCACCCCGACCGTCGTGTTCGCGGGCGAAGAGTACGGCACCGGCTCGTCGCGCGACTGGGCGGCGAAGGGCACGCAGCTGCTCGGCGTGAAGGCCGTGATCGCACGCAGCTTCGAGCGGATCCACCGATCGAACCTGGTCGGCATGGGCGTCCTGCCGCTGCAGTTCAAGGGCTCGGACAGCATCCAGTCGCTCGGCATCACCGGCGACGAGACGTTCGACATCGAAGGCCTCGGCGAAGACTTCAAGCCGCAACAGGACGTCACGCTCGTGATCAACGGCAAGGACGGCGAAACGAAGCGCGTGCAGGTGCTGCTGCGCATCGATACGCCGATCGAAGTCGACTACTACAAGCACGGTGGTATCCTGCCGTTCGTGCTGCGCTCGCTGCTCGCAGCGTAAGCGCCCTGCCTTTGCAGGTGCCGTTGCCGCTTCGGCGGTGGCGGCCGATTTGGAAGCCCGGCCTCGCGCCGGGCATTTTTTCGTCCGCGCCGGAAATAGAGCGCCCACTCTAAAGCGCGCGCGCGACGCCCGATCCGAAAGCCGCCTGCAAGACTATGGCGCGCGCTGTTCCACAATTCGGCACACCCGGGGCCACCTTGGCCGGTTTTCCGCGCGCGGGACACCCCGCGCCGCCGTGACGGCGGGCTGCCGCCGCGCGACTGACCACATAGTGCGCGGCGGCGTCGCATGCGCGATGCCCGGCGTGCACCGCCCGCCCGCGTCGTGTGCACCGCAGCAACCGGCAAGCCGCCGCCGCCGCGCCTCCTGCGCTCGTCCCAACGGCATACCCGCCGCCCGCGCTCGCGCAATTGCGGCACGCCCGCCCCACTGACCGGCCCGCCGCGCCGCCCTGCCCTCCGCCGCCGCGGTGCCCGCGCAGCCCCGCATCGTTGTCAGTTCTGACAGCTGTGGACTCTGGCAGCTACCTGCGGCACACCGACGCCCTACGCTCGTCTCCGCTCTCGGCCCCACAAGGGCCAGGGTCCCAACCAAGTCGTCTTCCTCAAAAGGACACCCGATGAAACGGAACGCCTGGTTTTCGCTTCCCCTCCCGTCTCCGCGCCTGCTCGCCTGTGTGGGGCCGCTGTTGCTCGCCGCCGGCGCCGCACACGGCGCGACGGACTGGGTCGACACCCACACGAAGGCCTTTCTGACCGGCCCGCAGCTGATGGCGCGCAGTGCGGCGCCGTCGCTCGAACTGGCAGCGGGCGAAACGACCGACGTCGTCGTGAGCCTGAAGCTGCGCAATGCCGCGCAGCTCAAGCAGCTCGCCCGCGACGTCAGCCGGCCCGGCAGCGCGCATTACCGCCAGTTCCTCACGCCCGCGCAGTTCCTCGCCGACTATGCGCCGACCGATGCCCAGGTGAAGACGGTGGTCGACTATCTGCGCAAGAGCGGCTTCGTGAACGTCGAGGTCGCGCCGAACCGGCTGCTCGTGTCCGCGCGCGGCACGGCCGGCACGATCAAGACCGCGTTCAACACGTCGCTCGTGCACTTCGAGTACGCGGGCCGTTCGGGCTTCGCGAATGCGTCCACCGCGCAGGTGCCGCGCGCGCTCGGCGGCGTCGTGGGCTCGGTGCTGGGGCTGCAGAACGTCGCGCGCGCCCATCCGCTGCTGCGCATCGGCAACGTGTCGAAGCCGGCGCCACTCGCGTCGGGCACCGCGACCGGCCACTATCCGAAGGAATTCCCGGGCCTGTACAACGCGACCGGCGTGCCGACCGCGGCCGGCGTGACGGTCGGGATCATCACGATCGGCGGCGTCGCGCAGACGCTGAGGGACCTGAAGACCTTCACGTCGAGCAACGGCTACGGCACGGTGACGACGCAGTCCGTCAAGACCAACGGCAGCGGCGGCAACTACGCCGACGACCAGGACGGCCAGGGCGAATGGGATCTCGACAGCCAGTCGATCGTCGGCGCGGCCGGCGGCCAGGTCGGCAAGCTGGTGTTCTACATGGCGGACCTGAACGCATCGGGCAACACCGGGCTCACGCAGGCGTTCAACCGCGCGGTGTCGGACAACACGGCGAAGGTGATCAACGTGTCGCTCGGCTGGTGCGAAACCGATGCGAACGCCGACGGCACGCTCGACGCCGAGGAGCAGATCTTCACGACGGCGGCCGCGCAGGGCCAGACGTTCTCGGTGTCGTCGGGCGACGAAGGCGTGTACGAGTGCAACAACCGCGGCTATCCGGACGGCGCGAACTACACGGTGTCGTGGCCGGCCTCGTCGCCGCACGTGCTCGCGATCGGCGGCACGACGCTCTACACGACGTCTTCCGGCGGGTTCTCGAACGAGACGGTGTGGAACGAAGGGCTCGACGCCAACGGCAAGCTGTGGTCGACGGGCGGCGGCGTCAGCACGATCCTGCCTGCCCCGTCGTGGCAGTCGGGCAGCAACCGCCAGCTGCCGGACGTGTCGTTCGACGCCGCGCAAAGCACCGGCGCGCTGATCTACAACTACGGCCAGCTTCAGCAGATCGGCGGCACGAGCCTGTCCGCGCCGCTGTTCACGGGCTTCTGGGCGCGCATTCTCGCGGCGAACGGCACCGGCGTCGGGTTCCCGGCCGGCAACTTCTACAGCGCGATCCCGGCGAACCCGTCGCTGGTGCGCTATGACGTCGTGTCGGGCAACAACGGCTACCAGGGCTACGGCTACACGGCCGGCACGGGCTGGGATCTGACGACCGGCTTCGGCAGCCTGAACATCGCGAAACTGAACCAGCTGATCAAGTCAGGCGGCTTCTGAGCGGGGCGCGATGCGTGACGGACGGCGCGCGGCTCACCCGGCCGCGCGCCGTCTGCCTGTCAGGAGACGGCGCGCCGCGCATTGCGCCCGCGCAGCCATTCGAGCGCGAGCAGCAGGCTCGTCGAGAAGATGATCAGGATCGTCGCGAGCGCGGCGATCGTCGGGCTGATGTTCTCGCGGATGCCGGTGAACATCTGGCGCGGCAGCGTGGTCTGGTCGGCGCCCGCGAGGAACAGCGTGACGACCACCTCGTCGAACGACGTCGCGAACGCGAACAGCGCGCCCGACATCACGCCCGGCGCGATCACCGGCAGCGTCACGCGGAAGAACGTCGTGACCGGATTCGCGCCGAGCGACAGGCTGGCGCGCACCAGGTTCTGATTGAAGCCCTGCAGCGTCGCGGCCACCGTCGTGACGACGAACGGCACGCCGAGCGCCGCGTGCGCGGCGATCAGCCCCGTATAGGTGTTCGCGAGGCCGAGCGGCGCGAAGAACAGGTACATCCCCACCCCGACCACGACCACCGGCACGATCATCGGCGACAGCAGCACCGCCATCAGCAGCCCCTTGCCGCGGAAGTCGGCCTTGGTGAGCCCGATCGCGGCGAGCGTGCCGAGCACGGTCGCGACGACGGTCGCCGACGGCGCGACGATGAAGCTGTTCTTCGCGGCCATCCGCCACTCGTCGGACGCGATCAGGTTCTCGTACCAGCGCATCGAGAAGCCCGGAATCGGATAGACGAGGAACGTGCTCGACGAGAACGACAGCGGCACGATCGCGAGCACCGGCAGGATCAGGTACAGCAGCGTCAGCACGACGAGCACGCGCAATGCGACGTACCACGCGCGCTCGACGAACGACATGTGCGGCGCGAACAGCGGCCTGGCAAGCATTTTCATGGTCGAATCCCTTTCCGTTCCGTGGTGGCGCGCTCAGCCGAGGCTCAGGTTCGAGCGGGTGAAGCGGTTGTAGATCGCGTACAGCACGAGCGTCGCCGCGAGCAGCAGCCCGCCCAGCGCGCACGCCATGCCCCAGTTGATCGTCACGTTGGTGAAGTACGCGACGTAGTAGCTGACCATCTGGTCGTTCGGCCCGCCGAGCAGCGCGGGCGTGATGTAGTAGCCGATCGCGAGGATGAACACCAGCAGCGCACCCGCGCCGATGCCCGGATAGGTCTGCGGCACGTACACGCGCCAGAACGCGGCGAACGGATGGCTGCCGAGCGACACGGCCGCGCGCTGGTAGGTCGGCGGAATCGACTTCATCACGCTGTACAGCGGCAGGATCATGAACGGCAGCAGGATGTGCGTCATCGAGATGTACACGCCGACCCGGTTGAACAGCAGCGCGAGCGGCTGCGAGATCAGCCCGCTGCCGATCAGCGCCTTGTTGACGAGCCCTTCGCTCTGCAGCAGCACGATCCACGCGGCGACGCGCACCAGCACCGATGTCCAGAACGGAATCAGCACGAGGATCATCACGAGGTTCGCGCGCCGCTCCGACAGCGTCGAGATCCAGTATGCGAGCGGATAGCCGAGCAGCAGCGCGAACAGCGTCACCGCGAAGCCGATCACGAGCGTGCGGCCGAAGATCGCGAGGTAGATCGACTGGTCCGGATCGGCCTGCACGATGCTGCCGAAGCCGTCCTGCTTGTGGTCGAGCGCGGCGAGCAGGTAGAACGGCGAGTAGGCGCTGCCGTTCTTCGCGATCGCCTGCCAGTACGTGGCGTCGCCCCAGCGCGCGTCGAGCTCGACGAGCTTCGCGCGCTGCTGCGCGGGCGTGAGCACCTGGCCGTCGTCGCCCTTCAGCGGCATCGCGCGCGCCGTCTTCGCGACGAGCGAGCGGTAGCCGGGAATCTCGGTGTTGAGCCGCCGCGCGAGCGCGCCCATCGCCTCGCTGTCCGCCACTTTCGTCATGTCGGCGGCGAGCGCCGCGTAGGCGGCATCGGCCGGCGGCGCCTTGCGGTCCCAGCCCGACAGCGCGGCGACCGTCTTCGGCAGCGCGGCCGCGATTTCCGGGTTCTGCACCGCGCGCGTGAGCAGCGCGCCGATCGGCACGACGAAGATGAGGAACACGAACAGTGCGAGCGGCGCGACCAGCAGCAGCGCCATCGCGCGCTTGCGGGCCTCGGCGGCCTTCAGCTCGCGTTTCAGGGCGACAGTCGACAGCGTCGACGAAGAGGAAGCGATCGTCATCGTATTCAACGGTTCTCTCCGGCCGGACCGCGGTCCGGCGGAATGCCGCGCGATCCGCCGCGTTGCGGGCGTCTCGCGCGGCCGGTTGCGTCAGGACTGCAACGCGATTACTTCGACGCCCATGCGGAGAAGCGCTGCTCGAGCTCGTCGCTGTGGTCGGTCCAGAACCCGATGTCCTGCAGCACCGCGTTCTTGCCGTTACCCGGCGAGTTCGGCAGGTTCGCGAGGGTCTTCGCGTCGAGCGCCTTGATCGCCGCGATGTTGGCCGGGCCGTACGAGATGTGCTGCGCGTAGTCCTGCTGCGGCTTCGACGTCAGCGAGTACGCGATGAACTTCTCGGCGAGCGCCTTGTTCGGCGTGCCCTTCGGAATCGCCCAGTAGTCGAGGTCGTAGATGCTGCCGTTCCACACCACCTTCAGGTTCTTGCCTTCCTTCTGCGCGGCGCTGATGCGGCCGTTGTACGCGGTCGACATCACGACGTCGCCGGCCACCAGGAACTGCGGCGGCTGCGCGCCCGCCTCCCACCACTGGATGTTCGGCTTCAGCTCGTCGAGCTTCTTGAACGCGCGGTCCTGGCCGGCCTTCGTGCCGAGCACCTTGTAGACGTCCTTCGGCGCGACGCCGTCGGCCATCAGCGCGAATTCGAGGTTGTAGCGCGCGCCCTTGCGCATGCCGCGCTTGCCCGGGAATTTCTTCACGTCCCAGAAATCGGCCCAGCTCGCGGGCGCGGTCTTCAGCTTGTCGGCGTTGTACGCGAGCGCCGTCGACCACACGAAGAAGCCGACGCCGCAGGTCTGCGGCGATTCCGGAATCAGTTCGGATTTCTTCGCGA
The DNA here is from genome assembly GCF_004343775.1 of Burkholderia sp. SRS-46. Taxonomy (GTDB): domain Bacteria; phylum Pseudomonadota; class Gammaproteobacteria; order Burkholderiales; family Burkholderiaceae; genus Burkholderia. The sequence goes on from NZ_PTXL01000002.1 coordinate 644,103, forward strand.
TCTTCGACCAGTCGAGCTTCTCGTACAGCCCTTCGTCGCAGCCGCGGTTCAGGTCGCCCGATTCGACCTCCACCACGTCCCAGTTGACGTGCTTGGCCTCGACCATCGCCTTCACCTTCGCCTGCTCGCCGTTGTATTCGACGGCGGTCACCTTGGTGCCCGTCGACTTCTCGAACGGCTGGTTGAATGCGACCTTCTGCGCATCGCCGTTCGCGCCGCCGAAGTTGACGACCGTGATCTCGGCCGCCGATGCCGACGCGCCGAACACCGCCAGCGCCAGCGCGAATGCGGTGCGGCGCGCGGTAAAGCTTGATCGATTCATGATGGTTCCTATCGTGGTGGAAGTGAGTCGTTGTTATGGACGACGTGCTGCGGGAAAAATCGTGAAGCCGCGCCTACGCGAACACGCGCAGGTGCTCGGGCGCGAACGCGAGCCCGACCGGCGCGCCGGGCGCGAACGCGTCGAGCGCACCGGTGCCGAGCGGCACCTTGACGAAGCATTCGTCCTGCCCCGGCACCGCGCAGCGCATGCGCACGTGGTCGCCGAAGTAGATGAGGCTGCGCGCCTCGCCGCTCAGCAGGTTCGCGGCCGCGCCGTTCGCATGGCCATTCGTGTGACCATTCGCGACATGCGGCGCGAGGTTCATGCGCTCGGGCCGGATGCACGCGACCGCATCCGCGCCGGCCACGGCGTTGCCGACGTTGCGGCCGACGAGCGTCGTGCCGTCGCCGAGACGGAATTCGCAGAACTCGCCGTCGACGCGCGCGACCGTGCCGCGCAGCCGGTTGCTGTCGCCGATGAAGTTCGCGACGAATTCGTTGCACGGCGATTCGTACAGGCGGTCGACGGTGTCGAGCTGCTGCACGATGCCCTTGTCGAACACGGCCACGCGGTCCGACATCGTCAGCGCCTCGCCCTGGTCGTGCGTCACGTACACGAAGGTCACGCCGAGCTTTTCATGCAGCGCCTTCAGTTCGTACTGCATGTGTTCGCGCAGCTGCTTGTCGAGCGCGCCGAGCGGCTCGTCCATCAGCACGAGCTGCGGCTCGAACACGAGCGCGCGGGCCAGCGCGATGCGCTGCTGCTGGCCGCCCGACAACTGCGCCGGGTAGCGCTTCGCGAAGCGTTCCATCTGCACCATCTTCAGCGCGTGCGCGACGCGCTCGGCGCGCTCGCCGGCCGGCAGCCTGCGCACCGTCAGCGGATACGCGACGTTCTGCTCGACGGTCAGGTGCGGGAACAGCGCGTAGTTCTGGAACACCATGCCGATGTTGCGCTTGTGCGGCGGCACGTTGTTCAGCAGCTCGCCCTCGAGGCGGATCTCGCCGCCGGTCGGGAACTCGAAACCGGCCAGCATCATCAGGCAGGTGGTCTTGCCGGAGCCGGACGGCCCGAGCAGCGTCAGGAATTCCCCGCGGCGGATGTCCAGGTCGAGCGATTTGACGACGAGCGTCTCGCCGTCGTAGGTCTTCCGCACGCCGCGAAAGCTGACGATCACTTCATCGGTCTTCATCGAGGCTGTCCCCTTGCAACGTGGCACGCATTATTGAGATGCAAACGACTATACGGCCGACACGGTTCTATACTAGGGAACCATTTCAATATTCCTAGTAGGACCACTTTGGATACCGTGATCCTTGCCGACTGGCTCGCCGCGCGCATCGACCGCAGCTCGACCGAGCCGATGTACCGCCAGCTGCTGCAGCTGATGCAGCAGGCCATCCTGACCGGGGAATTGGGGCCAGGCACCAAGCTGCCCAGTTCGCGCACGCTCGCCGCCGACCTGTCGATCGCGCGCAATACCGTGCTGCACGTGTACGACCAGCTGACCGCCGAGGGCTACGTGCTGACGACCACCGGCAGCGGCACCTATGTCGCCGACACGCGCCCGGACGCCGCGGCGATGCACGCGCCGGGCGCCGCGCCGCCGCCGCCCGCGAGCGACGCGGCCGCGCCGGACGACGGCGCGCAGGGCGGGCTGTCGATGCGCGGCCGGCAGCTGATCGAGCATGCGGGCGTGTCGCGGCGCCAGTGGGGGGCGTTCATGCCGGGCGTGCCGGACGTGTCGGAATTTCCGAGCCGCACGTGGAGCCGCCTGCAGGCGCGGCTATGGAAGGAAGCGAACCCGGAGCTGCTGACCTACGCGCCGGGCGGCGGCTACCGGCCGCTGCGGCGCGCGCTCGCCGATTACCTGCGCGTCGCGCGCTCGGTGAAGTGCTCGCCGGACCAGGTGATCATCACGACCGGCATTCATCAGTCGATCGATCTCGCGGTGCGCCTGCTGTCCGACATCGGCGATCGCGCGTGGGTCGAGGAGCCGTGCTACTGGGGCGTGCGCAGCGTGCTGCAGGCGGCCGGGCTCACGCTCGCGCCGGTGCCCGTCGACCAGGAAGGGCTCGACCCGCGCGCGTGCGACCTGCAGCATCCGCCGCGCCTCGTGCTCGTCACGCCGTCGCACCAGTATCCGCTCGGCATGGTGATGAGCCTCGCGCGGCGCCGGATGCTGCTCGAATACGCGCGGCAAACCCGCTGCTGGATCATCGAGGACGACTACGACAGCGAATTCCGCTACGGCAGCCGCCCGCTCGCGTCGCTGCAGGGGCTCGACGACGGCGGCCGCGTGATCTACGTCGGCAGCCTCGGCAAGATGCTGTTTCCGGGCCTGCGGATGGGTTACATGGTCGTGCCGGAGCATCTCGTCGACACGTTCCGCACGGGCCTGTCGGAGCTGTATCGCGAGGGCCAGCTGATGCAGCAGGCCGTGCTCGCGGAATTCATCATGGACGGCTACCTGACCTCGCACGTGCGGCGCATGCGCACGCTGTACGGCGAGCGCCGGCAGTTGCTGATCGATGCGATCCATGCGCGCTTCGGCGACGCGCTGCCGGTGATGGGCGACGAAGCCGGCCTGCATCTCGTGCTCGGCCTGCCCGATGCATGCGACGATCGCGCGGTCACGCAGAGCGCGTTCGACGCGGGGGTGATCGTGCGGCCGCTGACGAGCTACTACAGCCAGGCCGACACCGCTCGGCCGGGCCTGCTGCTCGGCTATGCATGCGTCGCGCACGAAGGCATCGGCCCCGCGTTCGACACGCTCGCGTCGACGATCGAGCACCACCTGCCGACCGGCGCGACGCGCGCGGCGTGAGGCCGCGCGCGCCGGTGCGGCCGCTTACTGCGCCGCGGCCGCCGCCGCGCCGCGGTCGAGCGACGCCGCGCGCACCGCATCGCCCGGTTTCGTGAACATGCGCTGGCGCAAGGCCGCGATCTCCGCGTCGCGCTCCTGCGGTGTCAGCCCCTGCGCGACGATCTGCGCGCGCTGCGCCGCATAGTCGGTGTAGCGGCGCTGCCACGCGTCGTCGTCCTGCTGCATGCGCGCGACGCGTTCCGCGACTTCCGGGCCGAGCGTCTGGGTCAGTTGCGCGCGCATCGCGTCCGGCGTCGCGCCCGATTTCTGCAGCTGCGCGATCTGCGCGATCGCGGCCTGCTGCTGCGCGACGCGCTGCCGCTCCGCGCGCGCCTCGGGCGGCAACTGCTGCTCGAGCGCGGCGAGTCGCTCCGCCTTCTGCGCATCGGTCAGCGTGGGATCCCGCGCGATCTTCAGCCGCGCGAGGTCGTACCGCTGCCGCCACTGCTCCGCGCCGAAGAACGGCTCGTTCCAGTCGCCGAGCGCGCGCCGCGCGATCGACGCGCGCTGGTCGAGCGCGAGCTGCAGCGTGTCGATGTCGGACTTGTCGGCCACCGCACCCGCGGCCGGCAGCTTCGCCAGCTCGGCGAGGTACACGCGATAGCGACGCCAGATCTCGAGCGCCTCCCCCTGCGCGACGGTGCCGTCGAGCTGCGCGGCGATCTCGCGGGCGACCAGCGCGTCGAGCGCGGCCGCGCTCAGGTCGCTCTGCGCGGTCAGGCAATAGTCGAAGAAATCGCGCACCGCACGCGCCTTCGCCAGATGGCCGCCCGGCTCGAGCGGCAGACGCGGCGCGCTCGACCCGGCCAGCGGCGACGGCAGGCCCGCGCTCCCGCTCGCGGCAACCGGCTGCGCCGCCGCGAGCGGGCCGGCGGACGCGGCCGCATCCGCCGGTGCGCGGGGCGCATCCGCGTCATGCCGCAGCGCGACGCCGCGCCCGATCCACACGCCCGCCGCGACGACCAGCGCCACGGCGGCGGCCGTCACGACGCGCCGCGCGAGCGGCGCGCGTTCGTCACGTGCCGACATCGATCAGACGCCCGCGAGCTTGAGGCGGTTCGCGTGCGTGCGGATCACCGCGACCGGGTCTTCCGCATACGCGCCGCGCACGCCGAGGATCTGGTTGATCTCGTCGACATGGTTCCACTTGTAGCGCGTGCTCAGCACCTGCCCGAACAACGCGCTGCACTTCGACACGACGCCGTCGTTCTCGCCCGAGCCGCGATTGATCATCACGGTGCCGGTGCCGAGCAGCGCAAGCGTCGACACGTCGCCCACATTCGCCGGATCGATGACCGGAATCGTGCTCGTATCCGTCGCGCCCGTCACGCCGAACAACGAGAGCGTCGGCTGGATCGCGGTGCCGGCCCACGAATACAGCAGGTGCGTGTTGCCGCCGACCGTCTCCGTCGGCGCGCCGGTCTGGCACGAGCCGGGCGCGCCGAGGCCCGCGCTCGGATAGTTCTGGTTGTAGGTCGCAGCGCGCTCCGTGGTCAGCGTCTGCAGCGCGGCGAGCGCGTCCTGGTTGGTGTTGTGGGTGCTGTTCGTCAGGGCGCCGATCACGTTGACGAACGCCGCGATCACCGTCGACGACAAACCGGTCGGATCGTACGCGAGCACGCCCTGCACGAAATCGGCGAACTCCGAGCCGCGATGCGGCGTGCCGATCGTCGTCACCGACGCGACGAGCTCCGGCGCGACGGCCGCGACGTAGCGCGACGTCAGGCCGCCCTGGCTGTGGCCGACCAGGTTGACCTTGGTCGCACCGGTTTGCGCGAGCACCTGCTTCACGTACGCGAGCAACTGTTCGCCGCGGCCGTTCGGGCCGTCGTCGCTCTGGAAGCCCGACAGGTTCGCGACGTACACGTTCGCGCCGCGCTGCTGCAGATCTTCCTGGATGCCCCACCAGTAATTGAGCACGCCCGCGTACTTGTCGGTGCCCGTCAGCCCGTGCACGAGAATGATCGGATAGCGCGTCGCCGCGTAGTCGTCGGCCGGCGCGGTCGCCGCCACCGCCGTGCGCATCGTCGCGGCCGTCACGAGCGCGGTCATGCCCGCGAACGGCGCGACGCTCATCGCGCATGCCACTGCCCCTGCCACCACCCTGGAACGCATTGCTCTGGCCATGCTTGTTCTCCTGTTATTGGTCCTGCGGTGCGAGAGAGATTGCCTCGACGCGCAAGCGCCCTCGTGCGCCGTCGCGTCGAATGCGGGAGTGAAACATGACTGACGAACGTTTGTGCCCCCGTTAGATACGGTTCTCTAATCGGTTGACGCGGACGGTCGAAACCGGCGGGGGCACGAGCGCCGCATGCGCATGCTGCGCTGCACACGCAGCATGCGCATGGCTCACGCGTCGCTCACATCTTCGCGCTGACGCGCACCCAGGCAGTGCGGCCCGGATCGTTCACGGGGGTCCTCGCCGGATAGCCGAAGCCCGCGTTGCCGGCAAGGTTCAGGTGCTCCGTGTAAGCCTTGTCGAGCACGTTGTCGACGCCGACCGACACCTGCACGGTCTTGCTCACGTTGTACTGCGCATGCAGCGACAGCACGCCGAACCCCGCACTCGAACCGAAGTCCTTGCCGACCACGTTGCCCTGGTTCAGCGCGTAGCGATGCTGCGGTGCAACGACCCGCCACAAGCCACCCGCCGACCATGCGCCGCGCGTGTACTCGAGCCCGAAGCGCGCCTCGAGCGGCGGCATCTGCGGCAGCGGATCGCCGCTCGTGGCATTGCGCCCCCATGCATACGCGAGCGACGTCTCGACGCGCAGCGGCGCGACCGGCCGCCATGCGAGCCCGGCTTCGCCGCCCATGATCTGCGCGTTGACGTTGGTCGACTGCGTGGTCGCGCCCATCTTGCCGGCCGCGTAGTTGAACAGGAGGTAGTCCTGCACATAGCCCGCGTAGGCGGACACCCACGCGTCGAGCCGGTCGCCGCGGTACTGCGCGCCGATATCGAGCTGCGTGGTCTTCTCCGGCTGGACCGCCGAGAACGCGTTGACCGCGCCGTCCGGCCCGCGCTGCGCGGAAAACAGCTCCCAGTAGTCGGGGAAGCGCTCCGTATGGCCGATGCCCGCGTACCACGTGACCGGCAGCGCCGCGAGATCGCGCTCGTAGCGGACGAAGCCACTCGGCAGCACGCGCGAGCGGTTGTCGTCCAAGGTCGGGTTCGGCTTGCTCATCATGCCGGTCGTCGCCCGCTTGTCGCGCGCGCTCGCATAGTCGACGCGCGCGCCGCCGATCACGCGCGATGCATCGCTCGCATACCAGGTCAGCTCGCCGAACGCGCCCGCGTTCCACATCGTCGCCTGCGCATCCCACGGCTTGTCCCCGTAGTTCTCGCGGCCCATCGCCCCGCGCGAATCGAGCCGGTTCGACTGCGCATCGACGCCCGTCACCAGCTTGAAATCGTCGCCGAAACGGAACGTCGCCGCCGCCCGCGCGCCGAGCGTGCGGCGCCGCACTTCCGACGCCATCCGCATCGGCATGCTGCTCGTCGGGTCGGGCTGCCGCAACGTGTAGTTGTCCATCACGTGGTCGGCTTCGTTGTAGTACACGCGCGCCTCGATGCGCTCGAGCACGTCGCTGATGTGCCGCTTGTCGAACGACAGGCCGTACGTCTGGCGGCGGAAATGCGCGCCGTCCATCCCGCGCCCCGCGTAGCGGGCATAGCCGTCGCCGGTGCCCGCCGTCAGCTCGACGCGCGTGTGGTCGTCCGGCGTCCAGCCGAGCGCGGCGTCCGCGTTCCACTTGTCCCATTGCGACGGCACGGTGCGGCCGTTGCCGTCCTTGTAGTCGTCCGAATGCGCGTGGTTCGCGGTGACGCGGCCGTAGACGTCGGGCGTGCCGGCCGTCACGTCGAGGTTCTGGTCGTTGCGGCCGAACGAGCCGCCGACGACGCTGCCGTCGAAGCGCATGCCGGGCTTGTCGAAGCGCGGCGTCACGCGCTCGAACAGCACCGTGCCTGCCGATGCGCCCGGCCCGTACAGCACCGTCTGCGGCCCCTTCACCACCGTCACCTTGTCGTAGCTTTCCGGCGCGATGTACGACGTCGGCGCATCCATCCGGCCCGGGCACGCGCCGAGCGTCGGCATGCCGTTCGCGAGGATGTTGAGCCGCGAGCCGAACATGCCGCGCAGCACCGGGTCGCCGTTCGTGCCGCCGCTGCGGATCGACGTGAAGCCGGGAATCGTCTTCAGGTAGTCCGCGCCGTCGCTGGCGGGCAGCGGCTGGCGCGGCGTCTTCGGATCGGTGACGACGACGAGCGGCGTCGACAGCGGCGATGCGACGACCTCGACCGGCGGCAGCATCTCGGCTGCGCCGGCCGGTGCGGTCGCGCCCGTATCGGCCGCACGCGCGGCAACGGTGGCCGCGCCGGCGGCCGTCATCGCGCTGGCAGCCAGCGCGGGCATCGTGAGTTTCAACATCAGCGGCAGGCGCCGCGAACCTGCATTGCGCGGCGACGGTTGCGCGCGCAATTGAAAAATTGTCATGATCAAAGCCCGAGTAACGCCCTCCACGCGATCGTCGGATCGCACGGATATCGGCGGAAATATGAACGTGGTGAAAACGCGTCAGGCGTTCACGGGCGGCGCGCGCGGGTACGCGCGCGGATAGCGGTCGACGCGGGCCGCGACGGCGACGGGCGCGGCCACGGTGGCATCGGCGAGGAAAGCGGCGGGAAGCGGCGCGGCGGTGACGCCGCCGAGCGCCGGGGTGTGCGTGAAGAAGCTGCAGTAGCCGCACGCCTCGAGATGCTGTGCGTGATGCGCGCGGTCCGCGCCTGGCGCGCGATGCCCGCCATGCTCTGCACTGCAGACGATCGCGTCGGGTGTCGACGCCTGCGCGACGCGCCACTGCGACACCAGCGGCGCGACGAACGCGAACCAGATCGCGAGCATGCCCAGCCAGGCAGTCAGTGTGCGATGTCGGTTCGGCATGCGTGGTGTCGAGTAAGCGGAATGTAAAATCAGACCGGATGTTACAGAATGTTCAGCGCCGTGACCAGCCCGCGCAGGCCGGCCAATGCACCGGGGGCGCATGGTTGTTCGTGCAACCATCCGCCCCCGGGATGCGACGCGGTGGAACGGCCGGCGCGACTCACGGCGCCATGCGCTTGAGCATGCCGTCCCGCAGGAAGAAGTGGTGATAGAGCGCGGCGAGCGCATGCAGGCCGATCACGAAATAGAACGCGTTGCCGATCAGCTCGTGCGCATCCTTGATGGTCGGCCGCAGCGCCTTGTCGGGCCCGAACAGCGTGAACGAGAAGCCGAGCCAGTCGAGCGACACCGGCTTGCCGCCGAGGTTGATCATCATGATGCCCAGGAGCGGCTGCGCGATGATGAACGCATACAGCGCGAGGTGCGTGAGCTTCGCGAGCCATTGCAGCAGCGCGGCCTGCGGCACCGGCGCCGGCGCGCGGCTGACCGCCCGCCAGACGATCCGCAACACCGACAGCACCAGCACGAGCGTGCCCGCGGTGAGATGCACGTTCATCCAGAACACGCGGCTGTCGCTGCCCTTCGGCCCGCGGATCTCGATCGCCAGATACGCGAGCGCCACGAGCAGGAAGATCGCCCAGTGAAAGAAGATGGTGGGCGAGCTGTATCGCGCCTGTCTCGCGAGGATGTTTCTCATGCGGGCTCTCGTCTCGTATGCGGGAATGGGGCCGATGCCGTGGTCGCAGGCCAGCGCCCGGCACGATGCAGCGATTGTAGCGGCACGGGCAGCGGGTTTGGACGGACGGGATCAAATATCCGACGATATCGCCGCGCCGCCCGCGCACGACGGCGACGCAGAAACACACGACGCGCGAGCGCGACTGTGGCACGATGGAATCTTGTTTGCGTCGACGTCGTGCAGCGCCATGAGCAAAGCGTTTTTCGTGACAGCCTACCGGCTGACGGCCGCGCTGCTCGCCGTGTCGACGCCGCTGCACAGCATCGCGGGCCGCTGGGGCATGCCGACGTTTCATCTCGGTAACTATCTCAGCTACTTCACCCAGCTGAGCAGCCTGTACGCCGCCGCCATGTTGCTGGCGGGGCTGTGGCGGCTCGCCCGCCCGGGGTCCGCGCGCTACGAATCGATGCGCGGCGCGGCCGTGCTGTACATGCTGATCACCGCGATCGTCTACGAGCTGCTGCTCGCACAGCACGACGCGCTCCGTCACATCACGCCGGCCTACAACAACTGGGTGCTGCACCGCATCGTGCCGCTCGTCGTGCTCGGCGACTGGGTCTACGTGGAGCCGCGCAAGCCGATCTCGTGGCAGAGCGCGGTGGCGTGGCTCGGCTTTCCGTTCGTCTATCTCGCCTACACGCTCGTGCGCGGCGCGTGGGAAAACTGGTATCCGTATCCGTTCGTCGACCCGCGGCCCGACGGCTACCTGCCCGTCGCGCTGCAATGCACGCTGATCGCGCTCGGCTCGAGCGCGCTCGCGATGGCGATCCGCTGGCTCGGCAACCGGGCAAGGCCAGCCGCGACCATCGAAACGAAGGAAGGCTGAACGGCGCGCGTGCGTGCGTGCGTCGCGGCACGCGCGCCGCGGCGACGGGTTCAGCCGCCGTTCTTCGGCAGGAAGCCCATCGGATCGACCGCCTTGCCGTTCTGCCGCACCTCGAATTCGAACGTTGCCCGCCCGTTCGCATCGGTGCCCATCTCGGCGACCGGCTGTCCGGCCCGCACCGCATCGCCTTCGTTGACGAGCAGCTTGCCGTTGTGGCCATACGCGGTGATCAGGCCGTTTTCGTGCTTCAGGATCACGAGCGGGCCATAGGCCTTGACGCCCGAGCCCGCGTAAACGACCCGGCCGGTCGCCGCCGCACGCACCGTCACGTCGGGCCCGGACGCGGCGATGGTGATCCCGCGCGTCTTGCCGGCAGAGAACGGCGCCGTCACGACGCCGGTCGCGGGCCACGCAAGCGTGCCCGGCTGGGCCGCCAGCGCCGGCTGCGGCGCGAGCGACGTCGTCGCGGGCGGCGGCGCGACGCGCAGCACCTGGCCGGCCCGGATCGGATCGGTCGGCGCCATGTGGTTCCAGCTGGCCACGTCCTGCACGCGCTGGCCGAACGCACCCGCGACGCTCGCGAGCGTATCGCCCGGGTTCACGCGGTAGTAGCCCGCGAGCACGCCGCCGGACGCGCTCGTCGCGGGCGCCGGCGTCGACGGCCGGTACGGTTGCCAGCTGTCGGTCCACGGCGTCATCGTGCAGCCCGCCAGCGCGACAGCCACGGTGGCCAGCGCTGCCCGCGGCAGCCAGCGTTGCGCGGAAGAGTGGATCGGATAGATGTTTCTCAAGCGTACCTCCCAGATTTGCCTCGATGCGACGCCCACCGCCCCCCGGCGTGCGTCGCACCGTGTCCGGCGCGGCGGCCGGACCAACCAGAATCCGACCGCAGCCGCGGCCGGCAGTTTCCATATAGGGATCGCGCGCGGGTTCGCAGGCCCGTTTCGCGTCGTCCCAGCCGGCAAAGATACCATTTGCGGCGGTCGGGGCCGCGACAAGCGCCCTGACCGGCAACCGTCCTGCACGCGCCACCCGCCCGCCTGCACCGTATTCACACTGCGTTTCGGCCGCGCCGGCGGGCGCGTGCGGCATGCGCTCGCCGCGCCCCCCACCGGCCCGGCGGACCGCTCGCGATCCGTCACCTATACTCACTGAAGCCCTGCCCGATCCGCCGATACGAGGAGACTGACGATGAACAACGCGACGTTTCTTGCCGTGCAGCTCAATGCCGAGGATTTCGCCGGTTCGAGCGGCCTCGTCGAGCTGCTGAATCGGCACCTGCTGTTCGCGACCGACGTCGCGGAAGCCGCCGACGCGCTCGTGCAGCTGGCGAGCGTCACCCACCTGTCGGGCGGCACGCGCCGCAGCGTCGAGCTGCCGGTCGCGGCGATCGAGCGGCTGCGCGACGCGCTCGATACGCTGAGCGGCTACGACGAGACCTGGCTGATGGCGCTCGAGCCCGCCGACAAGCTGTTCAAGGACATCGGCCGCGGCCGGCGGCCGCTGCACTGACGCCACGCGCGTACGCACGGCGCGGCCCGGAATGAAAACAGCCCGTCGTTCCAGATCGTGGAACGACGGGCTGTGACGACAACCGGGTCCGGCTGTTTCAACTCCGGCGGGTAGCCGGCGCGGCCTTCCGGCCGCTTCGATCAACGACCCTTGTAGACCGGCGCGCCGTCGGCAATGCGCTTGACGCCGTTCGGCCAGCGCGATTCCGACGCCACCGGGGCACCCGATTCCTGCTGCGCAGCCGGTTGCGCACCGTAGCCGCTCGTGTCGGCGGCGGCGACGCTCTGTTGCGGATTCAGGCGCGCTTCGGCGGCGAGGATGCCTTCCGGATAGTTCGTGCGGTCGCTGCCCAGCTTGTAGCCGGCCTTTTGCAGCGCGGCCAGCTCGGCCTTGACCTGGTCACGCGTGACCGGGCCATTCTGTTGGGCGAAAGAGACTGCGGGAACAGCGAGAACGGCAGCAGCGGCGAACGTTGCGATCAGCGATTTCATGACTTACCTCCGTGATTTTTTGCTCCGCCGCATACACCGTGTCTGCAGCGATGGAACGAAGTTTAGTCCCGCGATCACTTAGGGAAAACCATGAATCAGCAAAAACACTGTTTCTCCGGAACTAACAATCCCGGGATCTGATATCAAAAAACCCTATCGATAGAATAGATTTTCGCAACAATTGCCGCCGTGCCAAGCCGCTTACGACCAGTTCGCGTGGAAGCTGCCCGGCTTGTCGGTGCGCTCGAACGTGTGCGCGCCGAAGAAGTCGCGCTGCGCCTGCACGAGGTTCGCGGGCAGCCGCTCCGAACGGTAGCTGTCGAAATACGCGACCGCCGACGCGAACGCCGGCACCGGCACCCCGGCCCGCACCGCCGCGATCACGACCTCGCGCAGCGACGCCTGGTAGTTCGCGGCGATGTCCTGGAAGTACGGGTCGAGCAGCAGGTTCGCGAGCGCCGCGTCCTTCACGTACGCTTCCGTGATCTTCTGCAGGAAGCGCGCACGAATAATGCAGCCCGCGCGGAAGATCTTCGCGATCGTCCCGAGATCGAGGTTCCAGCCGTATTCCTCGGACGCGGTGCGCAGCTGCGCGAAGCCCTGTGCGTACGAGATCACCTTGCTCAGGTACAGCGCACGGCGTACGGCTTCGACGAACGCCGCGCGGTCGCCCGCGAGCGGCGTCGCGGCCGGGCCCGACAGCACCTTGCTGGCCGCCACGCGCTCGGTCTTCAGCGACGACAGCACGCGCGCGAACACCGATTCCGTGATCAGCGGCAGCGGCACGCCGAGATCCAGCGCGTTCTGGCTGGTCCACTTGCCGGTGCCCTTCTGCGCCGCGCGATCGAGGATCACGTCGACCAGGTGCTGGCCGGTTTCGTCGTCCTTCTTCGCGAAGATCTTCGACGTGATCTCCATCAGGTAGCTGTCGAGCTCGCCCTGGTTCCACGCGGTGTAGACCGCGCCCAGTTCGTCGTTGGTCAGGCCCGCGACGCCCTTCAGCACCGCATAGCTCTCGGCGATCAGCTGCATGTCGCCATACTCGATGCCGTTGTGGACCATCTTCACGTAATGGCCCGCGCCGTCCGGCCCCATGTAGGCCACGCACGGCTCGCCGTCCGACGGCGCCTTCGCGGCGATCTGCTTGAGGATCGGCTCGACGAGGTCGTACGCGTCGCGCTGGCCGCCGGGCATGATCGACGGGCCGCGCAGCGCGCCCTCTTCGCCGCCCGACACGCCGGTGCCGATGAAGTGCAGGCCCGACTGCGCGAGTTCCTGGTTGCGGCGGATCGTGTCGGTGAAGTGCGTGTTGCCGCCGTCGATCAGCACGTCGCCCTTTTCGAGCAGCGGCTTGAGCGCGGCGATCGTCGCGTCGGTCGCCTCGCCCGCCTTCACCATCATCAGGATACGGCGCGGCGTCTCGAGCGACGCGACGAATTCCTCGAGCGTATAGGTCGGCACCAGGTTGCGGCCGGGGAATTCGGCGATCAGTTCGTCGGTCTTCTCGCCGCTGCGGTTGAATACCGACACCGCATAGCCGCGGCTTTCGATATTGAGTGCGAGGTTGCGGCCCATTACCGCGAGGCCGATCACACCGATTGCTTGCTTGCCCATTATTCAATTCTCCGGAAAAAACAGGGCGCGACCCGAGCGGGTCGCGCGCACAGGCGAAAGGATAAGGGAAACGCGGCTGCGATGCGCGCCAGGCGTTACTGTTCGGCGTGCGGCAGGCGCCGGAACACGACGCTCAGGTTGTTGGCCGGCATCTCGACGACCTCGGTGCAGTCGAGCCCGCGATCGAGGCCGAGCGCGACGACCGCCTCCAGGTCGCGCACGCCCCACGACGGATCGCGGCTGCGCAATTGCGCGTCGAACGCTTCGTTCGACGGCGCGGTGTGCCGGCCCTCGCGCCGGTACGGGCCGTACAGCACCAGCACGCCGCCCGGCCGCAGCACGCGCGACGCGCCGGCGAACAGCGCGTCGGCGCAGGCCCACGGCGCGATGTGGATCATGTTGATGCAGACGATCGCGTCGAGCGTGGCGAACGGCCATGCCGCGTCGCGCACGTCGAACGCACGCGGCGCGTCGACGTTCGGCAGCGCGGTGTGCGCGACCCACGCGGCGATCGACTGCCGCGCCTGCGCGTCGGGATCGCTCGGGTGCCAGCGCAGCCCCGGCAGCCCCGCCGCGAAATGCACGACATGCTGGCCGGTGCCGCTGGCGATTTCGAGCACATCGCCGCTGGCCGGCAGCACGCGGCGCAGCACGTCGAGAATCGGCGCGCGGTTGCGTTCGGCCGCGGGCGCGGAAAGCCGCAGCGACGGATCGACGGGGATCGTGCCGGTCATGGTGCAAAGCGCTCCGTTGAGTCAGGGGTTTCCAGGGGTTCGAGGCCGAGCCGCGCGTTCAGCGCGTCGAGCGCCGGCGCGCAATGCGCCTCGACCTTCAGCGTCAGCATCGGATCGGCGCGCGTGTGGCCGAGATTGAGCGCGGCCACCGGCTTCTGCTGCGCCTGTGCCCACACGCAGAAGCGGTAGCCGGAGTACACCATCAGCGACGAGCCGACGACCAGCAGCGCGTCGGCCGCGTCGAGCGCCTGCGCGGCCGCGGCCACGCGCTCGCGCGGCACGTTCTCGCCGAAGAACACGACCGCCGGCTTCAGCAGGCCGCCGCACGCCGGGCACGCCGGAATGCGGAAGCGGTCGAGCGCATGCCAATCGAGATGCGCGTCGCCGTCGGCGGCCGGCTCCGCCTGCGCGCCCAGCAGTTCGGGGTTCTCCGCCTCGAGCACGGCCTGGATCGTGGCCCGTTCATGCTGCGCGCCGCATTCGAGACAGGTCACGCCATTGATGCCGCCGTGCAACTCGATCACGTCGATGCTGCCCGCCCGCTGGTGCAGGCCGTCGACGTTCTGCGTGACGAGGCGCTCGATGCGCCCGGCCGCGCCGAGCCGCGCGAGCGCGACGTGCGACCGGTTCGGCCGGGCGCGGCCGACGACCGGCCAGCCGATCATGCTGCGCGCCCAGTAGCGGCGGCGCGACGCATCGGAGCCGAGGAATTCCTGCAGCTGGATCGGCGGCGAGCGCATCCATTGTCCGTTGCGGTCGCGATAGCCGGGAATGCCGGAATCGGTGCTGATGCCCGCGCCCGTCAGCACCAGCAGGCGCGGGTGGCGCTCGACGAACGCATGCAGCGCATCGAGCGCGGCCGGATCGACGGTGGCGGGAGACGACGGGACGGGTGCTGCGGGGTCGGTCATGACGGCGACGGGGGCTCGGGCAGGATCGGCCGGACGGGCATGCTTGCGGCCGGCCGGCGGGTTCGCTCATCATACCGAACCCCGGCGCGTGCCGGCGTCGGTGATGTCGGTGATGCAGGTGGCGCGCCACGCAACCGGGGCGGCGTTCCGATCGCCGCGCGCAAAAAAAGACGCCCATCTGCCAAAAGGTGATGGGCGCTTGAACAATTGATCCATCGGGGTTGTGGACCAACTGGTAACCTGGCGTTGTGACATCCGCGAAGCCATGTCCGGCGGATGATCCCCGGTCAACGCCGATCGTTGCGTGTCATACGCGTCGCCGCACGCTGTCTACCCTCCCCACTCGCTCCGGTTGCCCGGATGCCTGACCGGCGATGCGACAGCCGCACGCGATCCGGAGCCGGAAAGCGTTCGTGCAGCCTGCGCGTCGAGATGACCGTTCATGTCGTGTCGATCGCCGTTTCGTCTCCCGATGTCTGTCAAGGTGCCTCCCTTCGGCAGGCGCGTTCGGTTTCGGTTTTGAATCACACCGCCCGGCCGTCGCGCTCGATGCCGCTTCGGGTCTGCCGCACCGCCCGCCGACATCGCGCACGGCGTGCGAGACCCGCACCCTGTTCATCAGGATGACAAATCAATTGCTGGATGGCCGTCCGTCGGCCGGCGCCTGCCTCGATGCCTGTCAACGCCGGCGGAATGCGCCTGGCCCGGTGGCCATGCGCGCGACGCATGCGTGTGACGGACGGATGAAACGGACGCGGATTGTCGGACGGGATTCGGTGCCGAGCGTGATCAGGTCACCTCGAGCAGAAGTGGGTTGGGCACCCGAGATATTCGGCGCTTCATGCTTGCAACACGGCGCGTTGCGAATTGATCTTTTTTCATTCTCTTGTCCCCGATTGAAATACTCCCTGACCGTCGGCATGCGAAGCGTCGATCCGGTTCGGTCGACCTCCACGCCGGCAGCACCCGGATATATGCAAGGAGCGCACCATCTCGCGCAACGCCATGCCTGGCGGGGCTCCGCAATCGGGCGCCGCGAAACGCGGGCGCCCGGACGGGGTGAATGTTTCAGAGTTGAAACGCGGGATCGGGGAAATCGTTTCGGGACGGCGCGGCGGTGGGCGAAGCCCGGCGCCGAGGCAGGCCGCGCGCAAAAAAAATCCCGGCTCGGGAATCGAGCCGGGATTCAATCCGCCAACATTCGGAGTGGTGCGTTCGGAGCGAGAGGAAGAGCCCCGTCGGCACGGCGGTCAGTTCACGCCGATTTTATGCCGGCACGTTCTCGCGAGGATTGGCCGCATCCGCCAAAGCGCGGTACGGATCGGACATCGACGTCGCGGCGCATCCGCGCGGCGCCCGCGCAAAACCGCTAGCATTCGGCAGGAACGACCCGCGCGCGGTCGAGCGTTCGTCGCATGCGCCCGCGCCGCCCTTACCCTTCGACGAGAAGCAAGATGACCACGCCCGCTCCCCACCGCCCCGGCATTGCGCACCGCGTCTTCTCCGCAGGCCGGCTCACGATCGGGCTGACGCTCCCGCTGCTGCGCAGCGGCGACATCGTCGCGGATTTCCACGAACAGCTCGAACTCGCGGCGCTCGCCGACACGCTCGGCTTCCGCGCGCTCTGGGTGCGCGACGTGCCGTTGAACAGCGCCGACTACCCCGATCCCGTCGGCCATCTCGCCCCGTGGGTCCTGCTCGGCGCGCTAGCCACGCGCACCCGCGACATCGCGCTCGCGAGCGGCGCGATCGTGCTGCCGCTGCGACATCCGCTGCATATCGCGAAGGGCGCGCTGTCCGTCGGCGCGCTGTCCGGCGGACGCTTCATCCTCGGCCTGGGTTCCGGCGACCGGCCGCCCGAATACGCGGCCTTCGGCGTCGATGCCGACGAACGCCGCGAACGGTATCGCCGCCACTGGGAGGTCGTCGCCGCCGCGCTCGGCCTGCCGTCGCGCGTGGTGCCCGACCATGTGCCGGCCGACGCGCCCGAATTCACCCTGCTGCCGCGCAACGCCGAGGCCGACGCGATTCCGCTGCTCGCGGTCGGCTCCGGCGGACAGAGCGTCGACTGGATCGCCCGGCATTCGCTCGGCTGGATGACCTATCACCGCGACCCGGACACGCAGCGCGCCCGCCGCGACATGTGGCGCGGCGCGGTCGAGCGGCTCGCGGAACCGGGCTTTCGCGCATTCGGCGTCGCGATGCGGCTCGACCTCGACGCGCATCCCGATGCACAGGCGACGGCGCTGCCGCTCGGCTATGCAACCGGCCGGCACGCGCTGCTGCGCGTGCTGCAGGACATGCGTGCGGCGGGCACGCATCACGTGAGCCTGAATCTCGGCTCGAACCGGCCCGTGCGCGACGTGCTCGAGGAAATCGCCGCGCACGTGCTGCCGGCGTTTCATGAAGATGCGTGATCCGCGCGGCACGCGCGGTTCATCCGCGCCGCGTCAGGGCCGCGTCGCCCACCCGGCCGCTTGCCGCTCCGACCCGTCGGCGCCGATCGCGTCGATCAGGTAATCGACGAACGACGCGATCCGCGACGAGATCGCCGTATTCCGGTAGTACACGGCATGGATCGGCTGCCGCACGTCCTGCGTGTGGCGCGCGAGGACCTGCACGAGCCGTCCCGCCTCGCGATCCTGCGCGGTCATGAAATCGGACAGGCAGACGATGCCCGCGCCTTCGAGCGCCAGCCGCCGAAGCGTCTCGCCGCTCGACGACCACACATCCGGCTCGATGCGGTACGGTTCGCCGTCCGTGCCGAGGATCGGCCACACGTTCAGCGATTCCGGCTGGTTGAAGCCGAGCAGCGCATGCTCGCCGAGATCCTCGACCTTGCGCGGCTGGCCGTGCGCGTCGAGATACGCGGGGCTCGCGAGCATGCGCAGCCGGCTGTTGGCGATCATTCGGCTGCGCAGCGTCGAATCCTTGAGCCGGCCGATCCGGATCGCGACGTCGGTGCGCCGCTCGAGCAGGTCGATGATCCCTTCGTTGCTGTTCAGCTCGAGTTCCACCTGGGGAAACCGCTCGCGATAGCCGCGCACGAGCGGGACGATCACGTGCAGCATGAACGGCGACGCCGCATCGACCCGCAGCCGCCCCGACGGCTGCTCCTGGCGCGCGATCATCTGCTCTTCCGCGCTTTCCACCGATTCGATGATCGCGCGCGCATCCTGCAGGAACGCCCGGCCCTCCTCGGTCAGCGCGAGGCGGCGCGTGGTGCGCCTCAGCAGCGTGGTCTTCAGCTTTTCCTCGAGCCGCGCGAGCGTGCGGCTCGTCGCCGATACGGTCAGGTCGAGCTGCTGCGCGGCCGCGGTGATCGAGCCCGTGTCGACCACGGTCGCAAAGGCCTGGAGTTCGTCGAGCGTGACTTTCATTCTTGATTTGAAATCAAAACAATTTCCTTTATAGACCGGTTTTTACGCAAAAGTAAAGCGGGCACACTGCGTCCCATCCCTTACCGGAGCCACGGACGCCCATCATGCCTCTCGCCCTGCTCGCGCTGACCATCAGCGCATTTGCCATCGGCACCACCGAATTCGTGATCGTCGGGCTGATCCCGACGATCGCCACCGACCTCGGCGTGAGCCTGCCTTCGGCCGGCCTGCTCGTCAGCCTGTATGCGCTGAGCGTCGCGGTCGGCGCGCCGGTGCTCACCGCGCTGACCGGCCGCGTGCCGCGCAAGACGCTGCTCGCCGCGCTGATGGCGCTGTTCACCCTCGGCAACCTCGTCGCATGGCGCGCGCCCGGCTACGAATCGCTGATCGTCGCGCGCGTGCTCACGGGCCTCGCGCACGGCGTGTTCTTCTCGGTCGGCTCGATCATCGCGACGACGCTCGTGCCGAAGGACAAGGCCGCCAGCGCGATCGCGACGATGTTCAGCGGGATGACCGTCGCGTTCGTCGCCGGCATTCCGCTCGGCACCTTCATCGGCCAGCATTTCGGCTGGCGCGCGACCTTCCTGATCGTCGCGCTGTTCGGGCTCGTCGCCTTCGTCGGCGCGATGGCCTTCGTGCCGCGCCGTCTTGCACAGACGGAACCGGCCCCGCTCGCCCGCCAATTCCGCGTGCTGGCGCAACCGCGCCTGCTGCTCGTGTATGCAATGACGGCGGTCGGCTACGGCGGCTCGCTGATCGCGTTCACGTTCATGGCGCCGCTGCTCGAACAGATCGCCGGCTTCACGCCGTCGCAGGTCAGCCTCGTGCTCGTCGGCTACGGCGTGTCGGTCGCGATCGGCAACGTGTGGGGCGGCAAGCTCGCGGACCGCGCCGGCCCGGTCAACGCGCTGAAGCGGATCTTCCTGCTGCTCGCCGTCGTGCTGCTCGCACTGACCTTCACCGTCCACTACAAATGGCTCGCCGTACTGACGATGCTGGCATGGGGCGCGGTCGCGTTCGGCAACGTGCCGGGCCTGCAGGTCTACGTCGTCAAGCAGGCGCGGCATTTCGCGCCCGACGCAACCGATGTCGCCTCGGGCTTCAACATCGCCGCGTTCAACCTCGGCGTCGCGGGCGGCTCGTCGCTCGGCGGGCTGATCGTCGCGCACGTCGGCCTCGGCCATACGCCGTGGATCGCCGCGGCCGTCACGCTCGGCGCCTTCGCGCTCACCGCGCTGAGCGGCCGTCTCGACCAGCGCGAAGGTTTGCCCGCACGCACCGCCGAACCCGTCGAACTCGCTCACTGAACCCTGCATCGCCACCCGGAGATCATCGCCATGAACACGCCAGTCACCCTCCCGCCGTTTGCCGGCAAGACCTTCGAAGTCCGCTACGACGGGCTCACGGCCACCAACGCGTATGCCGACGACGGCATCCACATGCGCTACGAGATCACCGAAGGCGCCTTCGCGGGCGCCACCGGCGAAGTCGCGTACACGTGGCAGCACGTCGGCGGCAGCATCTACGCGATCTCGTGGCAGGAAGCCGATCGCGCGACGGTCGTTCACATCGACGACTTCGCGGCCGGCACGTCGCGTTCGTTCTTCACCGCGCCTTCGCTCGATTTCTATCGCCTCGAAGGCAGCCTGCGCGCACTCTGATCGGGCCTTTGCCATGTCGACTTCACTGGAAGCACTGACGCGCGGCGGTTTCAGCATCGGCATCGAGCTGCCGCTCGACAACGACTGGTCGCCCGCCGGCGACGCACGCCGCCAGCACGACGGCCGGCACCCCGGCGTGCCCGACCTGACGCACCACGCCGACCTCGCGCAGCTGGCCGACACGCTCGGCTTCCGCGCGCTCTGGGTGCGCGACGTGCCGCTGTACGATCACGCGTTCGGCGATGCCGCCCAGGTGTTCGAGGTCTTTTCGTATCTCGGCTACCTCGCCGGCATCACGCACGACATCCTGCTCGGCACGGCCGCCGTCGTGCTGCCGCTGCGCGAGCCGCTGCTGACGCTGAAGTCGGCCGCCTCGATCCAGCAATTGAGTGGCGGCCGCCTGCTGCTCGGCGTCGCGAGCGGCGACCGCCCGGTCGAGTATCCGCTGTTCGGCCGCGACTTCGACACGCGCGGCGCGAACTTCCGCGCGCAGATCGCGCTGCTGCGCGACGGCGCGCGTGGGCACCTGCCGCCCGGCATCGACGTGCTGCCCGCGCCCGGCACGCCGCTGCCGCTGCTCGTCGCGGGCCTCGCGCAGCAGACGCCGGAATGGATCGGCGCGAACCTGGACGGCTGCCTCGCCTACCCGGGCACGCCGGACGATCATCTGCGGCGCGCCGCCGCGTGGCGCGCGGCCGCCGGCGACAAGCCGTACGTGAGCTTCATCCACCTGGATCTCGCCGCGGACCCGCACGAGCCGCTGCAACGCCACCGCTTCGGCGCGCGTGCCGGACGCATTGCGCTGGCCGAGGAACTGGCCGCGATGCGCGACGCGGGAGTCGGGCACGTCGGCCTCCATTTCCGCCGCAATCGCCGCCCGCTCGACGAAACGCTGGCCGAGATCGCGTCGGAAGTGCTGCCGCATTTCCATCCGCCCGTGCAGGCGCGTGCCGCGTGAGCCCGGCGCCGGCGCGCGCGATGCGGCGCGGGCCGGTTCCGACCGGGCTTCGCTATCGCGCCCGTTGCGACGCTCTCACGTAGTAGATGTCCCACTCCGCTTCATCGACTTTCCGGAATCCGTGCCGCTGATAGAAGCGGTTCGACGCGCTTTCGCGTAACGCGCCCACCTTGACCGGGAGCGAACGGGCATCGGCGTCGGCCACGATCGACGCGAGCACCGCCGCACCGATCCCCTTTCCCTGGTGCTCGGGCAGGATGTACAGGTGTTCGAGCGTCAGGAACGCATCGTCGGGTTTCGCGAGGAAAAAACCGACGTTCGCACCGTTCGCCACGATGAACTTGCAATATGCCGGATCGAAGGACGACAGGAAACGCGCTCTTGCCCGCTGCGGATCGAAGCGACCGATGCGCGTCAGGCTCTCTTGCATCGCGGTGATGCGAATCGACACCAGGGTTTCGACATCGTCGTGCGTCGTGTTTGCATAAGTCAGGTTCACCTGGCGGATCTCCTCGCGGCCGCGCGAGGCGGCATCGTCCCGGATCGGGAGTTCCCGACGATTCTCAGCGATTCAGGCCCGCCTGTCGAATCGCGGATGATCGCGACGCTTCGCCTTCCCTGATCCGCGCAGCCAGCTGGTCCGCCCAATGCCGGTACGCAAGCCCGCCGGGATGGAAACCATCGCTCGCGAGCGCATCCGGATGCAGCGGCAACGCGACCGACAGCACTTCGCAGTGCGGCCAGTCGCACACGGCGGCGACCAGCGCCGCATTGAAGCGACGGGCGCGCGCGCCGAGCACCCGGCGCAGCGGCTGCGGCAGCGCACGCATCTCGTGCATCGGCGGCACGCTCGACAGCAGCACGTGCCGCACCCGAAACCGCCGCACCAGCAGCGCCGCAAGGCGCTGCTGGCGGGCGAGCCAGGTGGCGGTGCGCACGGCGCCCGTCACGTCGTTGACCCCGAGCGACAGCACGGCAACGTCGAACGCTTGCGCGGGCACCTGCTCGAGCCGCGTCAGCAGATCGCGCGTGGTGTAGCCCGTTTGCGCGACGAGCTGCCAGCGCAGATCGAAGTGCGGGCTCAGCGCCGCGGCAAGCTGGCCGGCCAGCGCGTCCTGCTGGTCGGCAACGCCCACCCCCGCGGCCGCGGAGTCGCCGGCAATCGGCAGGCGCAGCGACGGGCCGTTGCCCGTGCGCCCCGAACGATCACCCTCCGGTTCGGGAAGACGCGGCGTCACGGCCCGCGTATAGATGCCCTGGCCCATCAGCAACGGGGCCATCCCCAGCAGCGCCGCGCGCCGGATCCACGCATTCGTCACGATGGCCTCTCCACGACGGTCAACCGGCGGCAGCGTCAGCCATTGAACTTGTACCCGGGCAGAACCTGCCCCAGCCGCGCGCCCATCTCCGCGCCGAGCGCCTGAAGCGCGTTCAGCGGGCGGATCATCACCTCGAATTCGACGATGCGTCCGTCCTCGTCGAAGCGGATCATGTCGATGCCCTTGAGCTGCCTGTCGCCGACGGTCGCGCTGAATTCGAGCACCACGCTCATCCCGTCGCTGCTGCGGAACGCGCGGTGATACGTGAAATCGTTGAAGATCGTGATCACCGTCCGGAGCGCCAGCAGCAGCGCGGGCGCCGGCCCGTAAGGCTTGAACGCCATCGGCGAACGGAACACCGCATCGGGGTGGACGATCGATGCCAGCGTGCTCAGGTCGCGGCTTTCGACCAGCGCATGCCAGGTCGCGAGGGACTTCGCGACAGCGGGATGCAGCGGCGTGAATGCTTCGGTCATGGCGGGCTCCGAATCGTCGGGCAGGAAAGGTTAATCGGGTATCACAGGGTGGCGGCGAGCGTGGTGCCCTGATGGATCGCGCGCTTCGCGTCGAGTTCCGCCGCCTCGCATGCGCCGCCGATCAAATGGACCGCGCATCCGGCCGCCTGCAGCGGTTCGGCGAGTTCGCGCAGCGGCTCCTGCCCCGCGCAGATCACCACGTGGTCGACCGGCAGCGTCTGCGGCACGCCGCCGATCGTCACGTGCAGGCCGTCGTCGTCGATGCGCCGGTATTCCACCGACGACGACATCGCCACGCCGCGCGCCTTCAATCCCGTGCGATGAATCCACCCGGTGGTCTTGCCGAGCCCGTCGCCGACCTTCGACGACTTGCGCTGCAGCAGGTGCACCTGGCGCGGCGCCGGCTCGGGCTGCGGCGCGCACAGGCCGCCGGCCTGCGCATAGGCGGTATCGATACCCCATTCCGCGTAAAACCCGTCGGGGTTCGGACTCGTGCCGCGGCCGCCGTGCGTGAGCGTCTCGGCCACGTCGAAGCCGATCCCGCCCGCGCCGACGATCGCCACGTTGCGCCCCACCGGCTTGCCGTCGCGCAGCACGTCGAGATAGCCGAGTGCCTTCGGGTGGTCGACGCCTTCGATCGGCGGCGTGCGCGGCACGACGCCGGTCGCCAGCACCACTTCGTCGAAGCCGCCCTGCAGCAGCAGCTCGGCGCTCGCGCGGGTATCGAGCCGCAGGTCCACGCCGCGCAATTCGATCTGCCGGCGGAAGTAGCGCAGCGTCTCGTCGAACTCCTGCTTGCCGGGCACTTTCCTCGCGATGTTGAATTGTCCGCCGATCTCGGCGCCGGCCTCGTACAGCGTGACCGCATGGCCGCGCTCGGCCGCCGTCACCGCGAAGCTGAGCCCCGCGGGCCCGGCCCCGACCACGGCGATCCGCTTGCGCGCCGGCGCCGGGCGAATCACGAGCTCGGTTTCATGGCACGCGCGCGGGTTCACGAGGCAGGACGTGATCTTGCCGCCGAACGTGTGGTCGAGGCACGCCTGGTTGCAGCCGATGCAGGTGTTGATTTCGTCGGCGCGCCCCTCGCGGGCCTTGCGGACGAAATCGGCGTCGGCCAGGAACGGCCGCGCCATCGACACCAGGTCGCATGCGCCGTCGGCGAGCAGCTGTTCGGCAACCTCGGGCGTATTGATCCGGTTGGTCGCAATGAGCGGAATGCCGACCTTGCCCATCAACTGCTGCGTGACCCATGCATACGCGGCGCGCGGCACCTTGGTCGCGATGGTCGGCACCCGCGCCTCGTGCCAGCCGATGCCGGTATTGATGATCGTCGCGCCGGCCGCCTCGATGGCCTGCGCAAGCCGGATCACTTCGTCGAGCGTCGAGCCGCCTTCGACGAGATCGAGCATCGACAGCCGGTAGATGACGATGAAGTTCGCGCCGACGCGTTCGCGCACCCGCCGCACGATCTCGACCGGAAAGCGGATGCGGTTCTCGTACGCGCCGCCCCATTCGTCGTCGCGATGGTTCGTGCGCGCGGCGATGAACTCGTTGATCAGGTAGCCCTCGGAACCCATGATCTCGACGCCGTCGTAACCCGCGTGTTGCGCGAGCGCCGCGCAGCGCACGAAATCGGCGATCGTCTCCTCGACCTCGTCGCCGCTCAGCGCATGCGGCTTAAAGGGATTGATCGGCGCCTTCAGCGCGCTGGGTGCGACGAGCGCCGGGTGATACGCGTAACGGCCGAAATGCAGGATCTGCAGCGCGATCTTGCCGCCCGCCGCATGCACCGCGCGAGTCACGACGCGATGCTGCTCGGCTTCCGCCTCCGTCGTCAGCATGGCGCCGCCCACCGCCGGGCGACCGCGCTCGTTCGGCGCGAAGCCGCCCGTGACGATCAGGCCGGCTTCGCCGCGCGCCCGCTCCGCATAGAACGCCGCCATCCGCTCGAAGCCGTTCGGCGCCTCCTCGAGGCCGACGTGCATCGAGCCCATCAGCACGCGGTTTCGCAGCGACGTGAAGCCGAGGTCGAGCGGGGTCGTCAAATGGGGATAGCGGTTCATCGGTCGTGTCTCCGTTTATGCAACAAGTTGCATTGATACTAGCGCGCCGCTTTTGTTTATGCAACATGTTGCGCAAACATGGCCGTGCCCGTCGGCTCTATGTCCCCGATATGGCAAGATGCGTGCAATCCCGTGGATTCGACCGATTCGACATGTCCCTGCCTCACGCACTCCTCACCGCGCTTGCCGAGCGCCCCGGCTCCGGCTCGGAACTCGCCGGCCGCTTCGATCGCTCGATCGGCTATTTCTGGCAAGCGACGCACCAGCAGATCTATCGCGAGCTGGGCCGCCTCGAGGAGATGGAATGGATCGAATCGCTGCCCGCCGAATCCGGGCGCGGCCGCAAGCGCGCGTACCGGATCCTGCCGGCCGGCAAGAAGGAACTGCGGCGCTGGATCGCCGAGCAGGACGACCCGACGCCGCTGCGCGAAGCGCTGCTGGTGCGGCTGCGCGCGGAAGCGGTGCTCGGCCCCGCCGGCCTGGAGGACGACATCGCGCGGCACATGGCGCTGCATCAGGAGAAGCTCGACCTGTATCGGCAGATCGAGGCGCGCGATTTCCCGGCGGAAATGGATTCCCGCGCGAAGCGCCTGCAGCATCTCGTGCTGAAGGCGGGCATCGCGCAAGAGACGTTCTGGGTCGAGTTCGCGCAGGAGGCGCTCGACATCCTGCGGCTGCCGAAGGACTGAACGGCCCCGTCCGCGTCGCGCGGCCCGTACCCTCCGGCCGCGCGACGACGCCGGATCACGCGTCCGGCAGGATCACCACCTTGCCCTTGACCTGCCGGTTCGCCATCCGCGCGATCGCGTCGGCCGCGTCGGCGAGCGGCACGCGCTCGGTGATCATCGGCCGCACCTTGCCCGCCGCGAACCATTCGGCGAGCAGGCGCATGTTGGCCGCGTGCTGCGCCGGGTCGCGGCGCACCGCGTCGCCCCAGAACACGCCGAGGATGTCGCGTTCCTTGAGCAGCGCGAGGTTCAGCGCGATCTTCGGAATCTCGCCGGCGGCGAAGCCGACCACCAGGAAGCGGCCGCGCCACGCGGTCGCGCGCAGCGCGGCCTCGGTGTAAGCGCCGCCCACCGGGTCGTAGACCACGTCGGCGCCGCGCCCGCCGGTCAGCTCGTCCACGCGGCGGCGCAGGTCTTCGGTCGCATAGTCGATCGTCTCGTCGGCGCCCGCGTCGCGGCACAGCGCGAGCTTGTCCGCGCTCGACGCCGCCGCGATCACGCGCGCGCCGAGCGCCTTCGCGATCTCGATCGCCGCGAGCCCGACGCCGCCCGCCGCGCCGAGCACGAGCAGCGTCTCGCCCGCCTGCAGGCGCGCGCGCTGCTGCAGCGCATGCAGCGACGTGCCGTAGGTCAGCACGAGCGCCGCGCCCTGGTCGAACGACATCCCCGGCGGCAGCGCGGCGATCTGGCGCGCGTCGGCCACGCACTGTTCGGCGAACCCGCCGAAGCCGGTCGACGCGATCACCGCATCGCCGGGCCGCCACGCGCTCACGCCTTCGCCCACCGCGTCGATCACGCCGGCGAGCTCCGCGCCGGGCGAGAACGGCAGCGCCGGCTTCACCTGGTACAGCCCCTGGACGATCAGCGCGTCGGGGAAATTGAGCGACGCCGCCTTCACGCGAATCCGCACCTGGCCCGCGGCCGGTTCGGGAACCGCCACGTCGTCGAGCCGCAATTGGTCGATCGCGCCGAATGCGGTACACAGCAGAGCTTTCATGCTTTCCTTTCTCCTTGCGCGGCCTCGCGTGCCGCTTCCTGTTCCTGCAGCTGGCGCCACAGGATCTTGCCGCTGCCCGACTTCGGCAGCGCGTCCACGAATTCGACGATGCGCGGCGCCTTGCCGTCGATCTCGACGAATGCGCCGCCCGCGCGCCGGGCGCTTTCCGGTAGAATCCTCGCAGCCCGCCGCGTGGCACGCGCCGGGCCCTCTCCTTCCCGCACCGCACACCCATGGGTAATCCGAAGCGCGACGCCCTCACGCTGCTGTCCGCCCCCAACGAAAGCCATCCGCAATTCATCACCGCGCTCGCGCGCGGGATGGCGGTGCTGCGCTGCTTCACGCGCGGCGAGCGCTTTCTCGGCAACCAGGACATCGCGCGGCGCACGCACCTGCCGAAGCCGACCGTGTCGCGCGTCACGTTCACGCTCACGCAGCTCGGCTACCTGCATTACTCGGCGGAACTGGAGAAGTACTCGCTCGGCATCGGCGTGCTGAACCTCGGGCAAGCGTTCCTGCAAAGCAACGAGGTCGTCGACATCGCGCGCCCGTTCCTGCAGTCGTATGCGGAATACACGCAGGCAGCGGCGATGCTCGGCGAGTTCGACGGCAGGCAGATGATCCTGCTCGACGTGTGCCAGGGCGATCCGCTGTTCCAGCTGCGGCTCGAACCCGGCTCGCGCGTGCCGCACGGCTCGACCGCCCTCGGCCGCGCGCATCTCGCGGCGCTGCCGGACGCACTGTTCGAACGGTATTTGCAGACCGCCCGCGCGAGCAGCCCGCCAGACCAGTGGCCCGAGCTGGAGGCCGGGATCGTCACCGCGCGCGAAGACTACGAGCGGCTGGGCTTCTGCCTGTCGCTCGGCGACTGGATGCCGGACCTGTTCGCGGTCGGCGTGCCGATGGTGTCGGCCGATCGCTCGCGCATCCTCGCGTTCAACTGCAGCGGTCGCGTGTCGACCGTCACGCGCGAGCGGCTGATCGACGATTTCGGCCCGCGCCTCGTCGCGCTGCGCGACGAAGTGCTCGCGCGCGTCGGCGGCCACTTCTAGTCGATGCGCGCACGGCATCGGTGCGGGCTCAGACCGCACTCACGCCGCCATCCACCGCCAGGATCTGCCCGGTGATGTGCCGGCCCGCCGGCGACGCGAACAACAGCAGCGCGCCGGCGAGATCGCCGTCGGCGCCGAGCCGCTGCAGCGGCGTGTGCGCGACGAGCTTGTCGACGCCCATTTCCGCGAGCAGGCCGTTCGCCATCCTGGTCGGGAAGAAACCCGGCGCAAGCGCGTTCACGTTGATCCCGTACCTGCCCCACTCGCCCGCGAGCGTGCGCGTGAAGTTCACGACCGCGCCCTTGCTGCTGTTGTACGCGATCGTCGTCATCGCGCCGGGCGCATTGCCGCGCAGCCCCGCGATCGACGCGACGTTGACGATGCGCCCGGCGCCGCGCGGAATCATCGAGCGCTTGCCGATCTGTTGCGTCAGCAGGAACAGGCCGCGCACGTTCAGGTCGAACACCTTGTCCCACGCGTCGGCCGGGTAGTCCTCGGCCGGCGCGCCCCAGGTGGCGCCCGCGTTGTTGACGAGAATGTCGACGTGCCCGAGCTTCTCCAGCGCTTCGTCGGCAATCCGGGCGATATCGTCGTCCTGCGCGCCGTTCGCGGCAATCCAGTCCGCATCGATACCGAGCTCGGCCAGCTTGCGCTGCGCGTCGCGCAGCTCGTCGGCCTTGCGCGCGGTCACGATCACGCGCGCGCCGGCCTGGCCGAGCGTCTGCGCAAGCTGCAGGCCGAGCCCGCGAGATCCGCCCGTGACGAGCGCGGTCTTGCCCGTGAGATCGAACAGCTGCATGACGGCTTCATTCATCTTCAGTTCTCCGGAACAGGTGTGCGTCGCACGCTCAGAACCACGCGTCGCGCATGTCGAGCGGCGTCGTGTCGACACTCGCGAGCAGATCGAGCTGCGCATCCACCTTCGGCAGCTCCCAGCGGGAAAAGTAGCGGGCGGCCGCGCGCTTGCCATCGTGGAAATCGCCGCCTTGCCCGCGCGCGGCCAGCGTCACGTCGAGCCACAGCCACGCGACGACGAGATGGCCGAATGCCTCCAGATAGACGCTCGCGTTCGCGAGCCGCGCCTGCGGATCGCCGATCGCGCCCAACTGGCGCGTGACGTCGCGGAGCCTTGCCCAGCGCAGCGCCAGCGCCTCGGCCTGCGCGCACGCGTCGCCGTCCGCGGCCCGTGCGCGCGCGACGGTCGCCGCGATACGCGCGTCGAGCGCGCGCAGCGCGGCGCCGTCGTCCTGCGCGACCTTGCGGCCCAGCAGGTCGAGCGCCTGGATGCCGTGCGTGCCTTCGTGGATCGGGTTGAGACGATTGTCGCGATAGAGCCGCTCGACCGCGTAGTCGCGCGTGTAGCCGTAGCCGCCGTGCACCTGGATCGCGAGGTCGTTCGCGGCGAGGCACCACTGCGACGGCCAGCTCTTCGCGATCGGCGTGAGGATGTCGAGCAGGCGCTCGGCTTCGGCGCGCGCCTGCGCGTCGGCGTGCGCGCGCGCGTCGTCGACGAGCCGCGCGCAGTACAGGATCAGCGCAAGGCCGCCTTCGACGTACGCCTTCTGCGCGAGCAGCATCCGGCGCACGTCCGGGTGCGCGACGATCGGCGCCTGCGGCGCGGCGGCATCCTTGCCGGCCGGCCCGAGCGGGCGCCCTTGCGGCCGGTTGCGCGCATAGTCGAGCGCGTGCAGGTAGCCCGTGTAGCCGAGCGCCACCGCACCCGCGCCGACACCGATGCGCGCCTCGTTCATCATGTGGAACATGTACGCGAGGCCATGGTTCGGCGCGCCGACCAGATAGCCGATCGCGCCCGCGCGGCCTTCGGGGCGATACCGCGTGCCCTCCCCGAAGTTCAGCAGGCAGTTGGTCGTGCCGCGATAGCCCATCTTGTGGTTCAGCCCCGCGAGCACCACGTCGTTGCGCTCGCCGCGCGCACCGCCCTCGCCCGGCAGAAACTTGGGCACGACGAACAGCGAGATGCCGCGCGTGCCGGGCATCAGCCGGCCGTGCTCGTCGGGAATTTTCGCGAGCACGAGGTGGACGATGTTCTCCGCCAGTTCGTGCTCGCCGCCGGAGATCCACATCTTGTTGCCGGTGAGCCGGTAGCGCGGGCCGAGCGGCGATTCGCACTCGAAATCCGCGCGCGTCGCGATGTCGGACAGCGACGATCCCGCCTGCGGTTCGGACAGGCACATCGTGCCGAGGTAGCGCCCGTCCAGCTCGGGACGCGCGAATGCGTCGATCTGCGCGGGGCTGCCGTGCGCGACGAGCAGGTTCGCGTTGGCGACGGTCAGGAACGGATAGGCGGCCGTCGCGATGTTCGCGGCCTGGAAAAACAGGAACGATGCCGCTTCGACGAGCTTTGGCAGCCGCATGCCGCCGAACGCCTCTTCATGGCCCGCGGCGATCAGGCCGGCGTCGGCGAACGCGCGCACGGCCGGCGCGACTTCGGGAATCAGCGTCACGCGCTCGCCGTCGAAATGCGGCTCCTCACGATCGCCGCGCGCCGCGTGCGGCGCGAACCGGTCCGCTGCGATCCGCTCGCTCGTGTCGAGCACCGCGTCGAACGTTTCGCGATTGTGCTCCGCGTAGCGCGGCAATGACGCAAGCGCTTCGGCATCGAGCCAGTCGTACAGCAGGAACGCGAGGTCGCGCCGCGACATCAGCAGGCTCATCGCGCGGCCTCCCCGCGTGTGCGAACCGCTGCAGGCCGCCGTTCGCATCGCGCGCTACGCGCATCTGCGTCGGCAAGCGTGCGCTCGATCGATGCATGCTCCATCACGTGTATCTCCTGTCGGGCGGCACGATCGCGCGCGCCCGCTAGTTCCGTCTGGCAAAACTTGATGAATGGCACTGTGGCCGGAAAAGCTGCCGAAAAATTTAGCACCGTCGTTCGAAAATCGCAATGCTCGATTCGCGACACATGAATATTTGCGCTTTTGCAATAATTTGGCCAATTCCGTTGGTGCGCTGTGTGACCGGCTCGCTGCGTGTTGTTAGTTTCGTCTATAGAAACTTGATGAATGGCGCGAGCACGGAACGGCAGACGGGAATTGGGGGAAGGCGCCATGCGGAGGCGGGGCGCACCGGCCGGGGCCGTGAGCGGCCCCGCAGAACGGCCAAGGCCTGTTCACGCGAACAACGGGCGCTAGCCGTTGTCCTCGAGCACGAGGAAGACCGCCGCGGCGCTGGCCACCGGCGTGGCGCCGACCTTGATCACGGCGTTGGCAAACGCGAGGCGCCGCCCTGTCTTGACGATGCTGACGTGCGCCTCGACCCAGTCGCCCTTTTGGGCGGTGCCGACATAATCGATCGTCAGGCTCGTCGTGATCATGCGCAGCGGCGGCGTTTTCGACATGCTGGTGACATAGCCGATCGACACGTCGGCCAGGGTCGCGACCAACCCGCCATGAACGGTTCCCGACGCATTGGTGTGCTTGTCATGCACCCGCAGCCCGACCACGAACCCGTTGTCCATTGGCTTGTAGAAATACGGGCCCGTCGCATCGAGAAACGGGCTGGTGCGAAAGAGCGGCTGGAACCCTTCTGCGCCGCCCGCCTCATCGGGGCGCGACGTCATGCGGCCTCCCGATCCCGATGCGCCGGCGGGAGGTCGCGAGCCGTCGCCAGCATCATGGTGCAACGTGCTTCGCTGTCGCCCCGGCCCGAATAGACGACGTGCGGATCACGTGCGCCATGTTCGTTCTGCGGTGTCATGCCTTGCTCCTCCTCTTGCCGGCCGGGCCGGCATCGGTGCCGCGCCGCGATCGCGCACGGGGGAACCCCGGCTTCTTGCCGGCCCGCTGCTCGCGCTCGCGGAACCAGTCGATATGCGAAACCAGGTGCGTACGCAAAGCATGCTGTTTCGCGATCTCCGTATCGATCTCGGCAATCCGGCCTTCCAGCATCGCGATCATCCGCGCCGCAGTCAGGACCTTGCTGCGATAGGCCGGCAAGACTTCGGCGATCTGCTTGAGCGAGAACCCGCACTGCCGCGACATGACGATGAATCTCAGTTCACGTATCACGCCCTCGTCGAATTCTCGATAGCCGGACGGACGCCGACGCGCCGCGATCAGGCCGAGGCTCTCGTAATGACGGATGGCGTGGGTGGACACGCCCGCGCGGCTGGCAAGTTCCGATATCTGCATGCGGAGAACGTTAGCAGGCTTTGGGTAACCCGAAGGTTAGCGCCCTGCTCCGCGGCCCGGCAGTTTTCTCGCGACAGTGCCCCCGAGACCGATGACGGCGATCACCACGGCCAGCAGGCAAACCGCGCTCCACCCATGGCGCGCCAGGATCGCCGGCCCGACGATCGAACCCGCCGCACCGGCTGCGTAATACGCAAACATGTAGATGCTGTAGATCCGGCTACGCGACGCTGCGTCGATCGCCAGGAGCCGCGTCTGGTTCGCGACCTGGGCAGAAAAGCAGCCGACGTCGAATAGCACCACACCCACCGCGAGGCCCGGGATGGACGACGAAGCCGACCACATGATCGCCACGCCCGCGATGACCAGCAGGAACCCTCCGCCGATCACCGGCCTCGCCCCCCAGCGATCGGCCGCCCGGCCGGCCGCGCGCGTTGCAAGCAATCCCAACGCGCCCGCGAACCCGAACATGCCGGCCTGCGCAGCGCTGAGGTTGAGCGGCGGCCCCGCGACGGCAACCACGAGCGTGACCCAGAGCATGCTGAACACGAAAAACCAGCATGCGCCGACGAACATGCCCTCGCGCAGCAACGGATAGCGCCACACCAGTGCCGGCAACGAGCCGAGCAGTTCCCGATAGCGCCCGTTGCTGCGTGCGCGGTCCGCCGGCAGCAATCGATGCGTCAACACCGCGAGCACCAGCGCGATGGCGGCGCTCGCCACGAGCATCACGCGCCAGCCGGCATGCTCGGACAGCGCACCGCCGACAAAGCGGCTCAGCAGGATGCCCGCCGACATGCCGGTGCCCACGGTTCCCACCGCCTTGCCCCGCTCATCCGGCGGCGCGGCGTGAAATGCAACGGTAGCGAGATGGACGGCGTTCGTTGCCATCGCGCCGATCACGCAGCCCGACAGCGCCAATGCCGGGAGCGACGGCGCGAGTGCAGCCAGGCCGAGCGCAACCGTCAGCATGACGAACTGATGGAATACCAGCCGTGACGGTGAAACCGTGTCCCCGAGCGGAACCAGCAGGAGGATGCCGAGCATGTAGCCGATCTGCATGCTGCCCGCGACCATGCCCGTCGACGCGAGCGACGCATGGAATGCGCGTGCGATTTCCGGGAGCGCGGGCTGGAGCGTGTAATTGTTCGCGATCGCCACGCCGGCGGCGGTCGCGATGAAGGCACTCAACCCGCGCGCGGACGCCTTGGCGACCGCTCGATCATTGTCCTGCCGCAATGTGCTCATGCCGGGCTACGCGTCGCGATCACGCTTCACGGCCGTGAGTTCGATTTCGATCAGGATCATCGGATCGACGAACGGCGCAACGTGCAACAACGCAAGCGCCGGACGGATATCGCCGAAAACCTCTCCATGCGCGCGCCCCGCCTCCTTCCAGTTATCGATGTCGGTGACATAGAGACGGCTCTGAACGACATCCTCGAATCCGAAGCCGGCATCGGTCAGCACGCCGCCGAGCTTGTGCAGGATGTTCCTCGTCTGGGAATACAGGTCGCCCCCGACAATCGAACCGTCCGGGTCGCTCGACGCGGTGGCCGAGATATACAACGTGTTGCCTGCCTGTACTGCCCGCGAATAACCGATCGTCGCTTCCCAGCTCGAGCCGGACGAATACAGCTTGTGCATGATGCGTTCTCCGTCAGGTGAAATATCGCCATACATTTAACTACCGCAGTAGTTTATACACAAACTACTGCGGTAGTGTAGTCGGTCACCAGGTCGTGTGCTAGTCTTTCGGGCATGACAACGAACATTTCAGATGACCTGATTCAGGCATTGATCCGCGTCGGATTTTCACAGTACGAATCCCGGGCCTATTGCGCACTGCTGCGTCGCTCGCCCCTCAACGGACATGAAGCCGGGAAGCTGTCGGGCGTGCCACCGTCGAAGATCTACGAGACGCTGCAGCGCCTGGAGGCGAAAGGCGCGGTCCTCCTGCATCGGTCGGAACCCGTCCTCTATGCAGCCGTGCCCTATCGCGAGGTGCTGTCCCGCATCCGCTCGGCCGTGACGCAAGATCTCGATCTGATCGAGCAGGAGCTGACGCGATTGCCGGCCACGCGCGAACCCGGCCTCGTCTGGTCGTTACGCGATAGCGTAGCCATCGTCGAAGCATTCAGAAGTGCGATAGAAAGCGCGCAAACCACCGTGTTTGCCGCGATCTGGGACGCCGAATTGCCGCTCCTGAGAAACGGCCTCGAAGCAGCATCCGCACGGGGGGTGGACGTGCATGTGGCGATCTACGGCGAGCAGACACTGGACGGGCCGCGTTGCTACGATTTGCGGGAATGTGGCGCGAGCGCGCAAAAGCGGCTCGAGGGGCGCCGCCTCTCCGTCGTCGTGGCGGACGAGAAGAGCGCGGTCACCGCGGAGTTCGGCTCGCTCGCAATCGACGAGGCCGTCATCACGAACAATCCCGTCATCAGCCTCCTTGCCGTCGAGTACGTCAAGGCCGATGTGATGGGGCGCATCCTGATCGACAAGATGGGCAAGGACGCATTCGACGCTGCATACGAGAGCCGAGACATGCGTGCACTGCTCGGGCCTGCCGCATCGAAGGAAGGCGACTGATACATGGGCGGCACGCCGAACGAAGCCGGGGTGGCAGACGGGGTTGCATGCGTCGCCCCCACTCGACGACGGCCGCATCGAGGGCGAGTTGCCCGCGATCGCGATGGGCCATCGCGGCGGCCGTTCGCACCGACCCCGCCGGGCCCCGGCCGCTGAGTGCGACCGGCCCTCGCGGTCGCTCCGAGGCTATGCGGTGATCAGGAATTGCTCCCGGTTCCTGCCCGCGATCCACAGGGGCGGCTTGCCTCGCCCCGTCCACGTCACGCCGGTTTCCGGGTTGCGGTACTTGGGCGCGACGCGGCCGCGACGCTTTCCGCGACCGCCGCTCGATCTTGCCCGGCCAAAGATGTCTTCCGCGGAAATGCCGTACTGAAGGACGGTTTGCCGGATCGCCTTGATCGCGTCCGCCGCTTCTCTCTTTCGCGCAATCTCGGCCGCCTCCACAACCGACTTCAATCTGGCCTGGAGCTCTTGAAAGGTTTCAGGATTCCGTTCGCTCATTTTTATACCATTGATAGTAATGTCCACCCGGAACGATGCGACGCTCCGGCAACACGACTGGCTTACTCCTTGTGCGGGGACCAGCATGCCGTTGCGATGAAACTGAGGACCGCCGTACCCATCACGTAAAACGCCGGCGCGAGATTGTTCTGCGTTGCCGCGATTGCCCAGGTGAGAATCGCCGCAGAAAATCCGCCGAATGTAATGACGGCGAGGTTGTAGGAAATTGAAATTCCGGTAGAGATGATCCGGCGAGGGAACGTCTCGCTCAATGCCGCGAGGATCGGCCCTTCATAGCTCGCGATGACGAGCCCGAAGACAATCTGGAACAGCAGCAGCGATTGCAGCCCCGGCTTCACGTTCAACAGTTTGAACATCGGATAGGCGGCCACGACGGCGACGACCAGCGCCCCCATCAGGAACCGGCGGCGCCCGTATCGATCGGACAGGTACCCAAAAATCGGCGTGACGAACAGAACGATCGATGCCCCGACGAGCACGGCGATAAACCCGGTCGATGCCGGCAAATGCAGCACCTTCGTGGCATAGGTCGGGATATAGAAGAGCAGGACATACGAGCAGACCGTCCAGAAAACCACCAGACCGAATCCGGTCAACGCCTCGCTCTTCCAGTGGCGCACGATCTCGAGCACCGGCGTGCGCTCCCGAATGCGGGCGTTTTCCTCTGCGGATCCATGTATCTGGTTACGAATGTAGATCCCGAGCGGCCCCAGGCACAAGCCAATCAGGAACGGTATGCGCCATCCCCACGACTCGACTTGCTCGGGGCTCAGATACTTGACGAGCACCACCGCAAGAATCGACGCCAGAATAATCGCAAATCCGATGCTCGCCTGAATCCAGCTGGTGTAATAACCGAGCCGCGCGGCCGGCACATTGTCCCTCAGGAAGCCGGTGGCGCCGCCCATTTCCCCCCCGGCGGAGAACCCTTGCAACAGGCGCGCGCACACGATCATCAACGGCGCGAAGATTCCGGCGTCCTTGTATGTCGGCGCAAAGGCAATCAGGGCCGTGCCGACCGTCATCAGCGTGATCGTAATGACCAGGGTTGCGCGGCGCCCGATCTTGTCCGCCATCCCCCCCAGGACGATCCCTCCGACCGGCCGCATGAAAAAACCGACGCCGATCGTGGAAACGGACAACAACAGCGACAAATTGTCATCCGATGCGGGAAAGAACAGCTTTGCAATAATGACTGAAAAGAAACCATACGAAATAAAATCGAACCATTCGAATCCATTCCCTATGATTACGGCAACAACCGCTTTTGCCCGACCCTGCGCGACAGAGTCCTGCTCGCTCTCCCGCACGTCGACAATGCTTCCCATATTCTTATGCCCTCGGATTTTAATGTTCTGATGCCATTGGCATGAATTACTGTCGCAGCCAATGGTACGGGTTTTTCCCGATGATTTACTCTGAATTTTTTTCTGGCAAGACTGAGTGTCTGGAATGCCCGGTTATCGCCGCTATCGCATTCGCCGCAGCAACCACTCGCGGAATCGCGCCACGGCTGTCGTATCGCGCCGGTCATCGGGCCAGACGAGTTGATACGCGCCGCCAAAGCTTGCGCTTGCGTCCGAAGCGGGCACGAGGTCGTTGCTTTCAACCAGCGGCGTGATCATCCGGTTCCAGCCGAGGAGGACACCGTGGCCTCGCAGCGCAAGCTGCAGCAATACCGGGTAGCTGTTGGCCGTGATCGTCCGCGACGGCTTGTACGTGACCTCGCTGTCGCATAGATGAAACCAGTCGCGCCAGCTCATCCATTGACGCTGCTGCTCCTCCGCGACCAGCAATGTCGCACTCATCAATTCGACCGGCGGCACGCGTCGGCGCTCAAGATAATCCGGCGCGCAATAGGCCCGCACCTCCTCCTCGATGATCCGGATGCCGCTCATGCCGGGAGGAGGAACATCGCGGATGTAATAGACGCCGATGTCGAATTCCGCGGGATTCAGATTGAAGACGCCCTCGCGAACCAGGATCCGGATCGCCACGTTGGGATACTCGCGGCTGAAATCGGCAATGACAGGCGTCAGGAACATGCTGGCCGTGCCGGACGCACAGGCAATCGTGATGCTGTGGGGCGTCGGCTCCTTCATGACGAGCGCCGTGGCCTCCGCGCAGCCGGCGAGCATATCGTGAATCCGGTCGGCGTATGTTTGACCGGCACGCGTCAAATGCAGCGTCTTGGCATCTCGCACGAACAGTTGCATGCCAAGAAAACTTTCCAGCTTGACCACCTGCTTGCTCACCGCGCCTTGCGTGACGTTCAGTTCCTCCGCAGCACGCGTGAAGTTGCCATGCCGTGCGGCGGCATCAAAGAAAACCAGGCATTGCAGGGGTGGAATCGGATGAATCTTCATACGCGTTCCAGATGACGTGTATTTACCGACGTGCGGTCCAAAGTGCATGCACACACCTGGCGGCACATCTTTCAATGATCGAAAAGGTCATTCAAACGGAGCCTTCTTCGCAAGCGGTTTCCGCCATCGCCGATGGGCAACATGTCAACGCGCTCCGAACCCGACATGTTGCCATGAATGAAACAACCGAGTTATGAGGCTCCCGGCGAAGCGCGGCACGCCATCCGAATAGATCTCGACAATCAAGGGCCGGTCATTTATGCGCAAAGCATCGACATATATTAATAATTTCGCCGAGTATTTTAAAATACTCAATTATCACGACGCAGCGAAGCGTGCAATGTGCCGATATCCCTTTCCGTACCGGCAAGTTCGCTGAATATTTACCGCTCTTGTTGCTTTTCGAATGCACCACCTTTCAATCACATTCGAGATCGGAGCACGCCGGTAGGTTGAATAGGTCCCGTTTGACAAGTAACTCTAAAAATATCGATGACGTGCAATTGGCTCTATTGGCAAAGCGCGCGCCGGGCATTACCGGCAAGAAAAAAACCCACGACGCCTTTCGGCATCGTGGGTTTCTGGATTCCCTGGAGCTATCCGGAGCTGGAATCTGGTGGGCCCGGCGGGGTTCGAACCCGCGACCAATCGATTATGAGTCGACTGCTCTAACCGCTGAGCTACAGGCCCTGAAGAAGTGGAGCGTGCTGTACGCCACCCGGGCGCAATCGCCGGGCGGGCATTGTATCAATAAAAGGGACAAACGCCACCGGTACCGTCTCGATACCGGTGGCGTTCAGAGAGAACGCTGGAGATCAGTTCCCTTCGAGGAACGACTTCAGCTTGTCGGAACGGCTCGGGTGACGCAGCTTGCGCAGCGCCTTCGCCTCGATCTGACGGATCCGCTCACGCGTGACGTCGAACTGCTTGCCGACTTCCTCGAGCGTGTGATCGGTGCTCATCTCGATACCGAAACGCATCCGCAGCACCTTCGCCTCGCGCGGCGTCAGCGAATCGAGGACGTCCTTCACGACGTCGCGCATGCTCGCATGCAACGCGGCATCAGCCGGCGCGACGGTGTTGTTGTCCTCGATGAAGTCGCCGAGATGGGAATCGTCGTCGTCACCGATCGGCGTTTCCATCGAGATCGGCTCCTTCGCGATCTTCATGATCTTGCGGATCTTGTCTTCCGGCATTTCCATCTTCTCGGCGAGCGTTGCCGGATCCGGCTCGAGACCGGTTTCCTGCAGGATCTGCCGCGAGATGCGGTTCATCTTGTTGATCGTCTCGATCATGTGAACCGGAATCCGGATCGTGCGCGCCTGGTCCGCGATCGAACGCGTGATGGCCTGACGGATCCACCACGTCGCATACGTCGAGAACTTGTAGCCGCGACGGTATTCGAACTTGTCCACCGCCTTCATCAGGCCGATGTTGCCTTCCTGGATCAGGTCGAGGAACTGCAGGCCACGGTTCGTGTACTTCTTCGCGATCGAGATCACGAGACGCAGGTTCGCCTCGGTCATTTCACGCTTCGCCTGGCGCGCCTTCAGTTCGCCGGCCGCCATCTGGCGGTTGGTTTCCTTCAGGTCCTTCAGCGGCAGCACGACGCGCGCCTGCAGGTCGAGCAGGCGCTGCTGCTGTTCGCGGATCGCCGGGATGTTGCGCGACAGGACTGCGCTGTACGCATGCCCTTCCGCCGTGACCTTCTCGGCCCAGTCGAGATCCGTCTCGCTGCCCGGGAAGCGCGCGATGAATTCCGAACGCGGCATGCCGCACTTGTCGACGACGATATGCAGGATCTGGCGCTCGACCTGACGCACCTCGTCCACCTGCGCACGCAGCGTGTCGCACAGGCGCTCGACGGTGCGCGCGGTGAAGCGGATCGTCATCAGCTCGGTCTGGATCGTTTCCTGCGCCTTCAGGTAGGCCTTCGACTTGTAGCCTTCCTTCTCGAACGCACGGCGCATCTTGTCGAACCACTCGCTGATCTGCGCGAACTTCTCGAGCGATGCGCGCTTGAGGGCCTCGAGCTGGGCGGCGTTGGCCGACGCCTGCGCTGCGCCGTCGTCGTCCTCCTCTTCTTCCTCTTCCTCGCCCTCGTCGGCTTCCTCGTCCTCGTTCTCGATCTCTTCGGCAGCCTTCGCGGAGAAGCCGTCGGTATCGGTATCCGATGCATTCGGATCGAGCAGGCCGTCGACGAGCTCGTCGACGCGGCTTTCTTCGTTCGCGACACGCTCGGCCATCGCGAGGATGTCGGCGATCGTCGTCGGGCACGCGGAAATCGCCATCACCATGTGGCGCAGGCCGTCCTCGATCCGCTTCGCGATCTCGATTTCGCCTTCGCGCGTGAGCAGCTCGACCGTGCCCATCTCGCGCATGTACATCCGGACCGGATCGGTGGTACGGCCGAACTCCGAATCGACGGTGGACAGCGCAACTTCCGCCTCCTCCTCGACTTCGTCGTCCGACGAAGCCGCCGGCGCGTTGTCGTTCAGAAGCAGCGTTTCCGCGTCCGGCGCCTGCTCATAAACCGCCACGCCCATGTCGTTGAACGTGCCGATGATGCCTTCGAGCGCTTCGGTCTCGGTGAAGTTGTCCGGCAGATGGTCGTTGATTTCGGCATACGTCAGGTAGCCGCGCTCCTTGCCGAGCTTGATGAGCGCGCGCAGCTTCACGCGGCGCTCTTCGAGCTCTTCGGCCGTGCCGGGCGTGCTCGCCGCGAACGCTTCTTTCAGCAGCGCCTTTTCCTTGGCACGGCGATCCCGCACCTTGGCCTTGCCTGTCGTAGCTGCAGCAGGCTGCTCGTCGCTCTGATTTGCTTCGTCATCGACGGATACTTCGTTCAGCTTTTTCGTCATGGAGTTCGCCGTACCGGCTAAATCGACTCGCGGCTGCTGGACGACAGCCGGTTGAACCGTGGGTGCATGAGTAGTACGTACCGCCGTTTCGTCCGCCACGGCAGCCGTGTCCCTTGCGCTTTTCGCACTAACCCGCTTCGCCGCCGGCTTGGCCGGCCCGGAGTCGGGTCTGGCGGCAGCCCGTGTTCTGGCTGCCTGTACCGGCGCAGCCTGAGCCGTGCCGGCCGCGGTTCTTTTTCTTGCAGCTGCTGACGTGGCGGAAGACACTGTCCTGGCGGAAGAAGCAGACTTGGCCGCTGTGACCTTCGTGGTCGGCTCCGTCGAGCCCTTGCCTGTCGCTTTCTTTCCGCCTGTCGTCTTTGCCATTGCGAATCTCGCCTCTGCTTAGAAAACAAACCGCTGGAAACCTTATATTATAGCACGCTGGGTAGCCCTCTCCTGGCGCCCCGGCCGCTCACAGCCCGAGCCGACGCTTCATGTCGGCCCGCTGCTGATTCAATTCCGTCAATTCAGCCAATTCCTCGGGGGTGAAACCGGATTGCCGCGAAAGCCTGTCGAGGCGCTCGCAACATGCGTCGTAACGCATCTTGAGCACCGCCGCCTGAAGCTCCTCCCCTGCGATCCGTTCCTGCTCGCGCTGCCGCTCGGCTACCGTTTCGTCGTCCGGATTCTGTAACAGCAGATCGCGGACGTTTTCATCATAGTCCAGAATTTCACGGAAGATTTCCTCGTAAGTCGCTGCATTCGAGGACGTCCTCAGCACATCGGACAACAATCTGAACTCCGCCCCGTCGCCCAGCGCACGCGCATGGTCGACGACTTCGCCGAACAGCTCGCCGATGCGCGGCAGCGCCCGCAGCGTCGCAACCTGTTCGTCGTCGAGCAGCGCCGCGACGCGCGGATGCATCACGAGGTTGCGCAACGCGCGCTTCTCGTTGTCCGTCACGCGGCGCCGATCGCTGCGCGCCGGCGCCTGGCGCGGCGGTGCCTCGATCCGCGTATCGACGTCGGAGAGCCCCGCGACCTCCTCGAACGGAATGTCGAGCCGATCCGCGATCATGTGCATGATCTGCGCGCGCAATGCGTTCGCGGGCAGCGCCTGCAACAGCGGCTTCGCGTCGAACAGCGCCTTCGCCCGGCCTTCCGGCTGATCGAGTGCCTTGCCGGCGATCGCCTCGTTCAGCAGGAACTGCGACAGCGGCATCGCCCGCTCGACCTGCCCGGAAAACGCGTCCGCGCCGAATTCGCGCACGTAGCTGTCCGGGTCGTGCTCGGTCGGCAGAAAAAGGAACCGGATCGTGCGATTGTCCGCCGCGTGCGGCAGGCACGCCTCGAGCGCGCGCCGCGCCGCGCGGCGCCCGGCCGCGTCGCCGTCGAAGCTGAAGACGACCGTGTCGGTCTGCCGCATCAGCTTCTGCACGTGAATCGGCGTGCACGCGGTGCCGAGCGTCGCCACCGCGTTCGGGAAGCCGAGCTGCGCGAGCGCGACCACGTCCATGTAGCCTTCGACGACGAGCACGTACTTGCGCTCGCGAATCGCGAGCCGCGCCTCGAACAGCCCGTACAGTTCGCTGCCCTTGTTAAATAGCGGCGTTTCCGGCGAATTCAAATACTTCGGCTCGCCGCTGCCGAGCACGCGGCCGCCGAAGCCGATCACCTGCCCCTTCACGTTGCGGATCGGGAACATGATCCGCTCGCGGAAGCGGTCGTAGCGCCGCGCGACGCCCTGCGCGTCGGTCTTCTCGCTGACGATCACGAGCCCGGATTCGACGAGCGCGTCGTCGCGATAGTCGGGAAACGCGGCTTCGAGGTTCTGCCAGCCGTCGGGCGCATAGCCGAGGCCGAAACGGGCCGCGATCTCACCGGTCAGGCCCCGTTTCTTCAGATACTGGATGGCGGTCGGCGCGCCGCGCAGTTGCTTGCGGTAGTAGTCGCAAGCCGCGGACATCGCGTCCGACAGCGTGGTGGCCACCGATTTGGAAACGGACGGCTGCGCCGGATAGTCGCCGCCGCCACCACCGCCACCGCGCATCGGCGACGGCTCGTGCGGCACGGTCAGGCCGACCGACTGCGCGAGCTCCTGCACGGCTTCCGGGAACGTCAGCCCGGCATGCTCCATCAGGAAGCCGATCGCCGTGCCGTGCGCGCCGCAGCCGAAGCAGTGATAGAACTGCTTGGTCGGGCTGACGGTGAACGACGGGCTTTTCTCGTTGTGGAACGGGCACAGCCCCATGAAGTTCGCGCCGCCCTTCTTGAGCTGCACGTACCGGCCCACCACGTCGACGATATCGACGCGGTTCAGCAAATCCTGCAGGAACGAATGCGGAATCACCGTGGGATCAAACGGAAAAAAGACATGCGTCGGCCCGGCGCGCGCCATCGGCACGCACCGGGCACGGGGGTTTTACTTCGAGAGCGCGGCCTTGACGAGCGCGGAAACGGCGGTCATGTCGGCACGGCCGGCGAGCTTGCCCTTCAGCACGCCCATCACCTTGCCCATGTCCTGCGGGCCGGCTGCGCCGGTCTGCGCGACCGCGGCCTGCACTTCGGCAGCCACCTCGGCGTCCGACAGTTGCGCGGGCATGTAGCCGCCCAGCACCGTCAGCTCGGCCTGCTCCTTCGCGACGAGGTCGTCGCGACCCGCGGCCTGGAACTGGCTGATCGAATCCTTGCGCTGCTTGATCATCTTGTCGATCACGGCCGTGACGGCGGCATCGTCGAGCGTGATCTGCTCGTCGACCTCACGCTGCTTGATCGCGGCCAGCAGCAGGCGAATCGTCGCAAGGCGCTCGGCTTCCTTCGCGCGCATCGCGGCCTTCATGTCTTCGCTGATCTGCTCTTTCAAACTCATCTTTCACCCGGAAATGGAAACGTGAATCCGACGCCCGCCAGTGGGCGTCAACACAAAAACCCGCTTGGGACACTGTCTCAAGCGGGTTGCTCGAATCCGGCATCGGCGACTCGCGACCGAGCCGCCGGTGCGCCGCTCAGTGAACCGCGCGGCGCCCACAATCGTTCAGTACAGCTTTTTCGGCAGCGTCTGGCTGCGGATGCGCTTGTAGTGACGCTTCACTGCTGCGGCCTTCTTGCGCTTGCGCTCCGCCGTCGGCTTTTCGTAGAACTCGCGCGCACGAAGTTCGGTCAGCAGACCGTTCTTCTCGATCGTGCGCTTGAAGCGACGCATGGCAACTTCGAACGGCTCGTTTTCTTTAACGCGAATGATCGTCATGACCCGACACGTAAAAAAGTTGGCAAGGAAAGATTTTTGAGTATAGCAGACGCACTGCACATGGGGCACTACCCCGTCAAGCGCCGCGTGCGAACTCCGCGGCCGCCTGCCCGGCCGCCACGCCGGACGCCCATGCCCACTGGAAGTTGTAGCCGCCGAGCCAGCCGGTCACGTCCATCGCCTCGCCGACGAAGAACAGGCCCGGCACGCGCGCGCTCATCATCGTCGCCGACGACAGCTCGCGCGTATCCACGCCGCCCCGCGTGACTTCCGCCTTCTTGTAGCCCTCGGTGCCGTTCGGCGTCAGCGTCCAGCCGGCGAGCGCCTCGCCGACCTGCCGCAGCGCCTTGTCCGGCAGGTCGGCCAGCCGCGCGTCGGCGGCCACGCGATGCGTGTCGAGCCAGACGTGGGCAAGCCGCGACGGCACCCACTCCGCGAGCAGCGAGCCGACCTGGCGCTTCGACGCGCGCTTGGCCTCGAGCAGGTCGGCCACCGTGTCGCGCTGCGGCAGCAGGTCGACGCGGATCGGCTCGCCGGGCTGCCAGTAGCTCGAAATCTGCAGGATGCCGGGCCCCGACAGCCCGCGGTGCGTGAGCAGCAGGTCCTCGACGAATTCGCCGCCACGCTTCTTGTCGCCGGTCGACACGCGCACCTCGAGCGACACGCCGGACAGCGCCGCGAACGGCGCCCAGTCGTGCGGCGCGAACGTGAGCGGCACGAGCGCGGGCCGCGTATCGACGAGCTTGTGGCCGAACTGCTTCGCGAGCCGGTAGCCGAAATCGGTCGCGCCGATCTTCGGGATCGACAGGCCGCCGGTGGCGACGATCAGCGCGCGCGCGGCAATCGGGCCACCCTGCGTATCGAGCGTGAAACCGCCGGCCGGCGCATGGCGCACCGCGTCGACGACGACCGGCCGGCGCCACGCGATGCCGCCGGCGTCGCACTCGTTCTTCAGCATGTCGATGACCGCATCGCTGCCGTGGTCGCAGAACAGCTGCCCCTTGTGCTTTTCGTGCCAGGTCACGCGATGGCGCTTGAGGAGCGCGAGGAAGTCGCGCGGCGCGTAGCGCGCGAGCGCCGAGCGGGCGAAATGCGGGTTGGCCGA
Source organism: Burkholderia sp. SRS-46 (assembly GCF_004343775.1). Taxonomy (GTDB): domain Bacteria; phylum Pseudomonadota; class Gammaproteobacteria; order Burkholderiales; family Burkholderiaceae; genus Burkholderia. The sequence continues at coordinate 688,521 of NZ_PTXL01000002.1, forward strand.
CAGGTAGTTGTCCGGGCCGGCGTACAGGTTCGTGAAGTTGCAGCGGCCGCCGCCCGAGATGCGGATCTTCTCCGCGAGGCGCGGCGCGTGGTCGATCAGCACGACCCGGCGGCCGAGCTGGCCGGCGACTGCCGCACTCATCATGCCGGCGGCGCCCGCGCCGATCACGGCGATGTCATAGGTTTCCATGGCGCGGATTGTACCCGCCCCGCGCCGCCGCCAGCGGCCGGAGGCGCGCGCCTGCTATACTTTTCGGTTACGTTGACATTCCGGCGCTGCCCGTAACGCGGCGCGCCCCGCCCCACATCATGCTCGTTCTCGGCATCGAAAGCTCCTGCGACGAAACCGGCCTCGCGCTCTACGACACGCAGCGCGGGCTGCTCGCGCACGCGCTCCATTCGCAGATCGCCATGCACCGCGACTACGGCGGCGTCGTGCCCGAGCTGGCGTCGCGCGACCACATCCGCCGCGCGCTGCCGCTGCTCGAGGAAGTCATCGCCCAGAGCGGCGCGCGGCGCGAAGACATCGACGCCATCGCGTTCACGCAGGGCCCGGGGCTCGCCGGCGCGCTGCTCGTCGGCGCGAGCATCGCGAATGCGCTCGCGCTGGCGTGGAACAAGCCGACCGTCGGCATCCACCACCTCGAGGGTCACCTGCTGTCGCCGCTGCTCGTCGCGGAGCCGCCGCCGTTCCCGTTCGTCGCACTGCTCGTGTCGGGCGGCCACACGCAGTTGATGCGCGTGACCGATGTCGGCGTGTACGAAACACTCGGCGAGACGCTCGACGACGCGGCCGGCGAAGCGTTCGACAAGACCGCGAAGCTGATCGGCCTCGGTTACCCGGGCGGCCCGGAAGTGTCGAAGCTCGCGGAAACCGGCACGCCGGGCGCGGTCGTGCTGCCGCGCCCGATGCTGCATTCCGGCGACCTCGACTTCAGCTTCAGCGGCCTGAAGACGGCCGTGCTGACGCAGATGAAGAAATTCGAGGCGGCAAAGCTGTCGGGCGACGCGCTCGAACGCGCGAAAGCCGACCTCGCACGCGGCTTCGTCGACGCAGCCGTCGACGTACTCGTCGCGAAATCGCTCGCGGCGCTGAAGAAGACCAAGCTCAAGCGCCTCGTGGTTGCGGGCGGCGTCGGCGCGAACCGCCAGCTGCGCGCCGCGCTGTCGGCCGCCGCGGCCAAGCGCGGTTTCGACGTGCACTACCCCGATCTCGCGCTCTGCACCGACAACGGCGCGATGATCGCGCTCGCGGGTGCGTTGCGGCTCGCTCGCTGGCCCGAGCAGGCGAATGCCGACTACGCGTTCACCGTGAAGCCGCGCTGGGATCTCGCATCGCTCACGCACTGAGCTGAACCGAGCCGAACGCCGCGCATTGCACGCGGCGCACGCAAACAAAAGGCCGCTGACAAGCGGCCTTTTTGCTGATGCGGCGACACGCGCTGCGTTACGCGGCCTGCCGCTTGTCGCGCTCGATCAGCGCATATGCGCTGTGATTGTGGATCGACTCGAAGTTCTCGGCCTCGAGCACGTAGGCCACGATGCGCTCGTCGCGGTCGAGCCGCTGCGCGACGTCGCGCACCAGATCCTCGACGAACTTCGGATTCTCGTACGCGCGCTCGGTCACGAACTTCTCGTCCGGGCGCTTCAGCAGGCCCCACAGCTCGCACGACGCCTCTTCCTCGGCGATCCGGATCAGCGCCTCGACCGGCACGTCCGCCGCCAGCTCGGCATCGATCGTCACGTGCGAGCGCTGGTTGTGCGCACCGTACTGCGAAATTTTCTTCGAGCACGGGCACAGGCTCGTGACCGGCACCAGCACCTTCAGGAACAGGCGCGTCGCGCCGCCACGGCTGTCGCCCGCGAGCGTTACTTCGTAGTCCAGCAGACTCTGCACGCCCGACACGGGCGCCGTCTTGTTCACGAAATACGGGAACGTGACTTCGATGCGGCCCGCCTCGGCCTCGAGCTTCTCGAGCATCGCCGCGAGCATCGCGCGGAACCGTTCGGTGGTCAGCGGCGCGCGGTGCTCCTCGAGCAGCGCGACGAAACGCGACATGTGCGTGCCCTTCTGGTCGGCCGGCAGATGGACGTCGAGGTTCCAGACACCGACCGTCGGCTGCACGTCGCCGCTTTCGGTGCACACCGTCAACGGATGCCGGACCGCCTTCACGCCCACGCGCTGAATCGGAATCTGACGGGTATCCACCGTGCTCTGCACGTCGGGCATCACGAAGGCGGGATTCATCTGGTTCATCTTGTTCAATCCTTGTAAGCCGCGCGTTCGACGACGCGCGCGCCGCATCATGCGGCAGCCGGAAAAGCAACATGGGCCCGCAGGCCCATGTTTTTCCGCATCAATGAAGACCGGTTTCGCCAGTCGCACCCGCGCCGCCCGAAGGCGGCGCCGGCTTATGCGACGCGCTTGGCCTGACCGGCGACGTCGGCCGCCGGATTCAGGAAGCGTTCGCGAATCGATTTCGCGATGCCCGCGCCGTCGAGGCCGCATTGCGACAGCAGCTTCGCGGGATCACCGTGATCGATGAACTGGTCAGGGAGGCCCAATTGTAGTACGGGTCGGATAACCCCACTCTCCATCAGGGCTTCCACGCAGGCCGAGCCCGCGCCACCCATCACGCAGCCTTCCTCCGCCGTGACGATGAAGTCGTGCGTTTCGGCGAGTTCGCGCACGAGCGCCGCGTCGACCGGCTTCACGAAGCGCATGTTCGCGACGGTCGCGTCGAGTTCCTCGGCCGCGGCGAGCGACGGCGCAACCATCGTGCCGAAGGCGAGGATCGCAACCCGCTTGCCTTCCGGCTGCGACGTGCGGCGACGCACTTCACCCTTGCCCAGCGGGATCTCGGTGAATTCCTTCACCGTCGGCACGCCGGTGCCCGCGCCGCGCGGATAGCGCACCGCGGTCGGGTTCGGCTGCATCAGCGCGGTGTGCAGCATCTGGCGGCATTCGTCTTCGTCGGATGCCGTCATGATCGTCATGTTCGGGATGCAGCGCATGAACGACAGATCGTACGCGCCCGCGTGCGTCGCACCGTCGGCGCCGACGAGGCCCGCGCGGTCGATCGCGAACACGACCGGCAGGTTCTGCAGCGCGACGTCGTGGATCAGCTGGTCGTACCCGCGCTGCAGGAACGTCGAGTAGATCGCGACGACCGGCTTCAGGCCTTCGGTCGCGAGACCGCCCGCGAACGTCACCGCGTGCTGCTCGGCGATGCCGACGTCGTAATAGCGATCCTTGAAGCGCTTCTCGAATTCGACCATGCCCGAACCTTCGCGCATCGCGGGCGTGATGCCGACCACGCGCGAATCGCGTTCCGCCTCGTCGCACAGCCACTCGCCGAACACTTGCGTGTAGGTCTTCTTCGCCGGGGTCGACGACGGCTTGATGCCTTCGGCCGGATTGAACTTGCCCGGGCCGTGGTAGAGCACCGGATCGGCCTCGGCAAGCTTGTAGCCCTGGCCTTTCTTCGTCACCACGTGCAGGAACTGCGGGCCGCGCAGCTCCTTGATGTTCTGCAGCGTCGGGATCAGCGAATCGAGATCGTGACCGTCGATCGGGCCGATGTAGTTGAAGCCGAACTCCTCGAACAGCGTCGCGGGCACGACCATGCCCTTCGCATGCTCCTCGAGCTTGCGCGCGAGTTCGAGGACCGGCGGCGCGACGCTCAGCACGCGCTCGACGCCCGCACGCGCGGCCGCGTAGAAGCGGCCCGACATCAGGCGCGCGAGATGGCGGTTCAGCGCGCCGACCGGCGGCGAGATCGACATGTCGTTGTCGTTGAGGATCACGAGCAGCTTCGCATCCTCGGACACACCGGCGTTGTTCATCGCTTCGAACGCCATGCCGGCCGTCATCGCGCCGTCGCCGATCACGGCGATCGAGAAGCGGTCGTCGCCGTTCAGCTGGCTGCCGATCGCCATGCCGAGCGCAGCCGAGATCGACGTGCTCGAATGCGCGGTGCCGAACGTGTCGTACTCCGATTCGGAGCGGCGCGGAAAGCCCGAGATGCCGTCGAACTGACGCAGCGTGTGCATCTGGTCTCGGCGGCCCGTCAGGATCTTGTGCGGATAGGTCTGGTGGCCCACGTCCCAGACGATGCGGTCGTTCGGCGTGTTGAACACGTAGTGCAACGCGATCGTCAGCTCGACCGTCCCGAGGTTGGACGACAAATGGCCGCCCGTCTTCGACACGCTGTCGAGCACGAACGAACGCAGCTCGTCGGCGAGCGGTTGCAGTTGGCGACGATCAAGACGGCGCAGATCGGCCGGATCGTCGATAGTTTTCAGCAAGTCGTACATCGTCGTTCCATTGTAGGAAATCAAACGCGCCCGCATTCTGTTGCACGCACCGTAGCGTGTGCGCGGCGGCGGGCTTTCGCGTCAGCTGACCCGGTTAACCACCAGGTCGGCAAGCTCGGCGAGACGCTGTGCGCGCGCGCCGAAGGGTTGCAGCGCAGCGTGCGCATCGGCGCGCAACTGGGCAGCCAGTTCGCGCGACGCGTCGAGGCCGAGGATCGACACGTAGGTCGGCTTGTCGTTCGCCGCGTCCTTGCCGGCCGTCTTGCCGAGCGTCGCCGAATCGGTCGTCACGTCGAGAATGTCGTCGACGACCTGGAAGGCCAGGCCCACCGCGCCCGCGTAGACGTCGAGCGCGGCCATCGTGTCCGCGGACGGCGTCTCGCCCGCCAGCGCGCCCATGCGCACGCCGGCACGCAGCAGCGCGCCCGTCTTCATCCGGTGCATCGTCTCGAGCTGCTCGCGCGTCAGCTTCAGGCCGACGCTCGCCAGATCGATCGCCTGCCCGCCGGCCATGCCGATCGAGCCGCTCGCCAGCGCCAGCTCGCGCACGAGCGCGGCCTGCTGCGCCGGCGTCAGCGCGGCGGCATCCGTCAGCGCGACGAACGCCTGCGACTGCAGCGCGTCGCCGACCAGCAGCGCGGTCGGCTCGTCGTACTGCACGTGCACGGTCGGCTTGCCGCGCCGCAGCGCGTCGTCGTCCATGCACGGCATGTCGTCATGCACGAGCGAATAGACGTGGATCATCTCCAGCGCCGCCGCCGCCGCATTGCGCGCCGCCTCCGTCGCGCCGGTCAGTTCGCCCGCTGCATGGCACAGCAGCGGGCGAACACGCTTGCCGCCCCCGAGGACTGCGTAGCGCATCGCTTCGTGGAGTTGCGTGGGCACCACAGTTTCGGCCGGCAGGTAGTGGCCGAGTGCGTCCTCGACGCGGTCAAGCACAGACCGCATCCATTGTTCGAATGTCATAGATCGTCGTCTTCGCCGTCCGTGGCGGCCGTCCCGGTCGAAAGCGGCTTCAGGGTCGCGCCGTCGAGCACGCGCACCTGCTGCTCAACCTTCTCGAGCTGCTGTTGGCAAAATGCAACGAGTGCCGCCCCACGGCGATAGGCCGCGAGCGAATCCTCGAGGCTCAGCGCGCCGCCTTCCATCCGGGCAACCAGCGCCTCGAGTTCCGCGAGCGCCATCTCGTAATTGTCCGGCAACGCTTCGGCGCCATTGCCGGGCGGCGTGGCGCCAGGGGATGCGGTTTTCGCCATGGACGAGGTGTCAAATTTCAAAACAAGTCGGACATTCTACGGCAAAAGAGAAATTTCCGACCTGCCGACTTGGTACGCCGGACACACGCCCCGGCCCCACCAGTGATGCGCATTGTGCGCCTTCCGGGCCCCGCCGCACAAAAAATTGACACAAATCAGACACTTAATCCTGGCCTTGCAGAGCGATCCGGGTATAATTCCCGGTTTCCCTAAATCGATTTTTCGATGGTTGGGTTGTTCACTGCTTTCACGCTATCACCGGGAGTGGGAATGTCCAATCTGAGCGATTCGCTTCAGTTGAAGTCGGCTCATAGCCAGCTTCCAGTCACCGCATACTTCGATGAGGCGCTGTTAGCGCGCGAAGTCGAAACCCTCTTCAAGAAAGGACCTCGTTACGTCGGGCACGAATTGATGGTGCCCGAGGCGGGGGATTATTTCGCGCTGCCGTCCGAGCAGGAAGGCCGCGTGCTGGTGCGCAACCCGGCGGACCAGATCGAACTGCTGTCGAACGTGTGCCGTCACCGGCAGGCGATCATGCTGAACGGGCGCGGCCGCGCGCAGAACATCGTGTGCCCGCTGCACCGCTGGACGTATGACCTGGAAGGCCAACTGCTCGGCGCGCCACACTTCCCCGACAAGCCTTGCCTGAACCTCGGCAAATCCCCGCTGCAAAACTGGCAGGGGCTGCTGTTTGAGGCGGAAGGCCGCAATGTCGCGCGCGATCTCGCGAACCTCGGCACGAAGCACCACTTCGATTTCTCCGAGTACCAGTTCGATCACGTCGAAGTCCACGAGTGCGACTACAACTGGAAGACGTTCATCGAGGTCTACCTCGAGGATTACCACGTCGTCCCGTTCCATCCGGGCCTCGGCAACTTCGTGTCCTGCGACGATCTCAATTGGGAGTTCGGCGACTGGTACAGCGTGCAGACGGTCGGCGTGCACAGCGCGCTCGCGAAGCCGGGCAGCGCGACCTACCAGAAGTGGCACGAGCAGGTGCTGAAGTTCCGCAACGGCGTGCCGCCGGAGTTCGGCGCGATCTGGATGGTCTACTACCCGGGCCTGATGATCGAGTGGTATCCGCACGTGCTGGTCGTGTCGTGGCTGATCCCGCGCGGGCCGCAGAAGACGACCAACATCGTCGAGTTCTATTATCCTGAGGAAATTGCGCTGTTCGAGCGCGAGTTCGTCGAGGCGGAACGCGCCGCGTACATGGAAACGGCCGTCGAGGACGACGAGATCGCGATGCGCATGGACGCCGGCCGCCGCGCGCTGATGAATCGCGGCGAATCGCAAGTCGGCCCGTACCAGAGCCCGATGGAAGACGGCATGCAGCACTTCCACGAGTTCCTGCGCCGCCACCTGGGCGGCCTTTGACGCCGGCATGCGGTTTCGGCATCACGATGCATGAGGAAAAGACGGGCTTCGGCCCGTCTTTTTTTGTTTAGACTTAGACCATCAGGCCGTTTGCTCAATCAGGAGCCGTCATGCCACATACTCATTACACCACGCTCATCTCCGCGGCCAACCTCGCCGAACGCCTCGCCGCCGCGCCCGCCAGCGTCGCCGTGTTCGATTGCCGCTTCGATCTCGCCGATACGGGCGCGGGCGAAGCCGCATACGCGACCGGGCACATTCCGGGCGCGCAGTACCTGCATCTCGACCGCGACCTGTCGGGCCGCAAGACCGGCACCAACGGCCGCCATCCGCTGCCGTCGCGCGACGCGCTCGTCGCGACGCTCGCCGATCGCGGGCTCCGGCAGGGCGAGCAGGTCGTCGCATACGACGCGCAAGGCGGCGCGTATGCCGCGCGGCTGTGGTGGCTGCTGCGCTGGCTCGGGCACGATTCGGTCGCCGTTCTCGACGGCGGGCTGCAGGCATGGGAAGCGGCCGGCCAGCCACTGACGATCGAAACGCAGCACCCGTCGCGCGGCGACTTCCGCGCGCAGGCGCCGCTCGAATCGACGGTCGACGCACCGGCCGTGCTCGCGAACATCACGGCCCGCACGCGCACCGTGATCGACGCGCGCGCCGCCGATCGCTATCGCGGCGAAAATGAAACGATCGATCCTGTCGGCGGGCATATCCCCGGCGCGCTCAACCATTTCTTCAAGGACAACCTGAGCGGCGACGGCCGCTTCAAGACCGGCCACGAACTGCGCGAGACGTTCTCGACGCTCCTGGCCGGCACCGAGCCGAATCGCGTGATCCTGCAGTGCGGCTCCGGCGTGACCGCGTGCCACAACGCACTGGCGATGGAGATCGCGGGGCTGCACGGTGCATCGCTCTACCCCGGCTCGTGGAGCGAGTGGTGCGCCGATCCGTCGCGGCCGGTCGCGACCGGCCCCAACCCGTAACCCACCGCCACCCGCGCGGCAGCGGCACGCGCCGCCGCCGCGCCGTTCACATCACGCCGTAGTGATGGAACCACGCGAGCGCGCGCTTCCAGCTATCCTCGGCATCCCCCTTCACGTAGCTCGGGCGGTAATCGGCGAAGAACGCGTGCCCCGCATCGTCGTAGACGACGAGCTGCGATTCGCGCGCCAGCTTCGATTCGCTCTTCGCGATGCGCTCGCGCATGGCCGCGAGCGACGCCTGCGAGATGTTCGCGTCCTTCCCGCCATACAGGCCGAGCACCGGCACCTTCAGCGTGTCGGCACGGTCGACCGGGTTGAACGGCGTCATCTCGTCGGCCTTGCCTTCGACGAATCCGTACCACGCAACCGCCGCACGCACGTGCGGGTTGTGCTCCGCATACAGCCACGCCTGGCGCCCGCCCCAGCAGAAGCCGACGACGCCGAGACGGCTCAGGTCGCCGCCGTTCTTGCCGGCCCACGCGACCGTCGCATCAAGATCCTCGGTCACCTGCCGGTCCGGCACCTTGCTGACGACCTGCTCCATCGCGGCCTGGATCGTCGGGTACTTCGACACGTCGCCCTGCCGCGCGAACAGGTCGGGCGCGATCGCCAGATAGCCGAGCTTCGCGAAGCGGCGGCAGATGTCGGCGATGTGCGCATGCACGGCGAATATTTCGTGAATCACGATCACCACCGGCAGGTTGGTCTTGTCCTTCGGCTGCGCACGATAGGCCGGCACGCTCGCGTCGCCCGACCGGATCTCGATGGTGTCCACGTCCAGCCCGGTGCTGTCGGTCGTGATCGTCTGCGCCGACACGGGCAGCACCGCCGCCGCGAAGGTGCCGCCCAGCGCGGCCTGCATGAACTTGCGGCGCGAGAACGGAACGTGGGGAACCAGGCTGTCGACTTCGGGTTTCAACATGAATGCACTCCTCGGTTGGGCGTCGTCTGCGGCGCGCGGCGCGGATGGTGCGGACGGTCGGCACGCCGCCGCAAGCGGGAACCTCCACACGATGCACAATAATCCGACCGCGCGTCAACCATGTGCGGCCGCAACCACGTCGATTCGCTGACGCGGCGCGCCAGAAATGCAACGGGCGGGGAATACGCTTGCCGCGCATTCCCCGCCCGTATTGTTTGCGTGTTCGCGCCGTCAGTGCAGCTTCACGCGCGGCAGCGTCGTGCGCCGCAGCCAGTGCGCGACGGTGTCGAGCACCATGCGCGGATAGCCGTGCAGCGCCGCGACGTGCAGCCGGTACAGCGACATGTACATGAAGCGCGCGAACAGGCCTTCGATCAGCATGCTGCCGCCGATCAGCCCGCCCATCAGGTTGCCCACCGCGCTGAAGTGGCCGAGCGACACGAGCGAACCGAGATCGCGATACGTGAACTCGGGCAGCGGCTGCCCCTCCAGCCGGCACGCGAGCGCCTTCAGCAGAAAATTCGCTTGCTGGTGCGCGGCCTGCGCGCGCGGCGGCACGTTGCGCTCGTTGCCAGGCCACGCGCAGGCCGCGCAGTCGCCGAGCGCGAACACGTTGTCGTCGTTGATGGTCTGCAGCGTGCGGCGCACGTCGAGCTGGCCGAGCTTGTTGACGTCGAGGCCGTCGAGCTTCGCGAGCACGGACGGCGCCTTGATGCCGGCCGCCCAGACCGTCAGGTCCGCGCGCACCGACTTGCCGCTCGCGGTTCGGACGACGCCGGGCGCCACCTCGGTCACGCGTTCGCCCAGCAGCAGTTGCACGCCGAGCTTCTCGAGCAATTCGGCCGTCGCGGACGACACGCGCTCCTGCAGTGCCGGGAGGATGCGCGGGCCGGACTCGATCAGCACGATGCCGACGTCGTGCCGCGGGTCGAGCTTGTGCAGGCCGTAGGCCGACAGCACTTGCGCAGTATTGCGAAGTTCCGCCGAGAGCTCGACGCCGGTGGCGCCACCACCGACGATCGCCACCTGGATGCGCGGCTCGCCCGATGCCGACGCATCCGCCGGCGCGGGGTTCTGGTGCTCGGCACGCATGCACGCGGCGATCAGCCGCTTGCGGAAGCGCTCGGCCTCCGTGACGGTGTCGAGCGCGATCGCGTTTTCCTGTGCGCCCTGCACGCCGAAGAAATGCGTCGTACTGCCGATCGCGATCACCAGCGTATCGTAGTCGAGCGTGCGCTCCGGCAGCAGCTCCGCGCCGTCGCTGTCGTTGACGGGCGACAGCGTGATCCGCTTTGCGGTGCGGTCGAGGGCCGTCAGTTCGCCCTGCTGAAATTCGAAGCCGTGCCAGCGCGCCTGCGCGGCATATTCGAGTTCCTGCGTGAACGGATCCATGCTGCCGGCCGCCACCTCATGCAGCAGCGGTTTCCAGATATGCGTCGGATTGCGGTCGACGAGCGTGACGAGTGCGCGCGCCGGACGTTTGCCGCGCGCGCCGTAACGATCGCCGAGCCGTGTCGCCAACTCCAGGCCGCCCGCGCCCCCGCCTACGATGATGATCCGATGCATCCGATACCCCCTTGCGATTCAAAACTGGTCGCAGCCGCGCGATACGACTCGCGGCCGCGCACTCCGTGGCGAACCAGTTCGAACATCATCGATGCGTAGTTCGAACGACATCGATGAGTCCGCCCCCGGAGCAGCGAAGCGCGCCGCGCTTCGCCATCAATACATGTCCGACATGCATTGTCCGGGAGCTTGCACCTTGACGACAAGCAAACCCTGTCGATAAGTGTCATCGCTGCAACAATATGTCGCAGGTCACAAGGGGCGCGTATCGGCGCCGGTCAGTGAGCCTCTTCCCAGTTCGCGCCCGCGCCGACTTCGGCGACGAGCGGCACCTTCAGCTTCGCGACGCCGCACATCATCTCCGGCAGCTTCTCGCGCACGCGCGACAGCTCGGCGTCGGGCACCTCGAGCACCAGTTCATCGTGCACCTGCATGATCATCCGCGACGCGAGGCCGTCGCGCGTGAGCCATTCGTCCACCGCGATCATCGACAGCTTGATCAGGTCGGCCGCGGTGCCCTGCATCGGTGCATTGATCGCCGCGCGTTCCGCCGCCTGGCGGCGCGGGCCGTTGCCGCCGTTGATTTCCGGCAGCCACAGGCGGCGGCCGAAAACGGTTTCGACGTAGCCCTTCTCCTTCGCGATCGCGCGCGTGTCTTCCATGTACTGCGCGACGCCCGGGTAGCGCGCGAAATACCGGTCGATATACAGCTTCGCCGCATCGCGCATGATGCCGAGGTTCGACGCGAGGCCGAACGCGCTCATCCCGTAGATCAGCCCGAAGTTGATCACCTTCGCGATCCGGCGCTGGTCGGACGACACTTCGAGCGGCGTCACGCCGAACACCTCGGCCGCGGTTGCGCGGTGGATGTCCTCGCCGTTCGAGAACGCGCGCAGCAGCGACGCGTCGCCCGAGATGTGCGCCATGATCCGCAGTTCGATCTGCGAATAATCGGCCGATACGAGCCGGTGGCCCGGCGGCGCGATGAACGCCTCGCGGATCCGCCGGCCTTCGGCCGTGCGCACCGGAATGTTCTGAAGATTGGGATCGTTCGACGCGAGGCGCCCCGTCACCGCGACGGCCTGCGCATAGTTCGTGTGCACGCGGCCGGTTTCCGGGTTCACCATCCGCGGCAGCTTGTCGGTGTAGGTCGACTTCAGCTTCGACAGCCCGCGATGCTCGAGCAGCAGCTTCGGCAGCGGGTAATCCTCGGCCAGCTTCTGCAGCACCTCTTCGTCGGTCGACGGCGCGCCGCTCGGCGTCTTCTTCACGACCGGCAACTGCAGCTTCTCGAAAAAGATCTGGCCGATCTGCTTCGGCGAGCCGAGGTTGAACTCGCCGCCCGCGAGTTCGTACGCCTGCGCTTCGAGCTCGACGAGCCGCGTCGCGATCTCGCCGCTCTGCGCTTCGAGGCGCGCGTCGTCGATCAGCACGCCCGTGCGCTCCATCTTGCGCAGCACGCGCGACACCGGCATCTCGATCTCGCGGTACACGCGCTCGAGGCCCGGCTCGCGCGCAACCTGCGGATACAGCGCGTGATGCAGCTGCAGCGTGACGTCCGCGTCTTCGGCCGCGTATTCGGCGGCCTGCTCGAGCGCGACTTCGTCGAAGCCGATCTGCTTCGCGCCCTTGCCCGCCACGTCTTCATACTTGATCGTCTTGACGCCCAGATGACGCAGCGCGAGGCTGTCCATGTCGTGCGTGCGGTGCGATTCGAGCACGTACGATTCGAGCAGCGTGTCGTGCTCGATGCCGTTCAGCTCGATGCCATAGTTCGCGAGCACCTGCGCGTCGTACTTCAGGTGCTGGCCGACCTTCTTGCGCCCGGCCGATTCGAGCCACGGCTTGAGGCGCGCGAGCACCTCGTCGAGCGGCAACTGCTCGGGCATGTCGGGGCCGCGATGCGCGACCGGCAGATAAGCGGCCTTGCCGGGCTCGACCGAGAACGACAGGCCGACGAGCCGCGCGGCCATCGGGTCGAGCGACGTCGTTTCCGTGTCGAACGCGGTCAGCGTGGCCGCGTCGATCTTCGCGAACCACGCGTCGAACTGCTCCCAGGTCTGGATCGTGTCGTATTCACGGGCGATATCCGCCGCCACCACTTGCGCCGGCTCGCCGTCGGGCGCATCGGCGCCGCCGCCTTCCGCGGGTGCGCTCTCGACTTCGCGCAGCCACGTCTTGAAGCCGTAGCGCGCGAAGATGTCGCGCAGCAGGTCGCGCGCCTCGCCGTCGGTTGCGAGCGTCGCCTCGATCGATTCGAGATGCGGCGCGAGGTCGCATGCGGTCTCGACGGTCACGAGCTTGCGGCCGAGCGGCAGGAAGTCGAGCGCGCGGCGCAGGTTGTCGCCGACGACCCCCTTGATCTCGCCCGCATGCGCAACGACGCCGTCGAGGCTGTCGTATTGCGTGAGCCACTTCACGGCCGTCTTCGGCCCGCACTTCTCGACGCCCGGCACGTTGTCGACCGTATCGCCGATCAGCGTCAGGTAGTCGACGATCCGCTCCGGCGGCACGCCGAACTTCGCGATCACGCCGTCGCGATCGAGCGTCTCGTTGGTCATCGTGTTGACGAGCGTGACGTGGTCGGTGACGAGCTGCGCGAGATCCTTGTCGCCCGTCGACACGACCACTTTCATCCCGTGCCGCTCGGCTTCGCGTGCGAGCGTGCCGATCACGTCGTCGGCCTCGACGCCTTCGACCATCAGCAGCGGCCAGCCGAGCGCGCGCACGGCACCGTGGATCGGCTCGACCTGCAACGCGAGATCGGGCGGCATCGAAGGCCGGTTTGCCTTATAGTCGGCATAGAGGTCGTCGCGGAACGTCTTGCCCTTTGCATCGAACACGCAAGCGCTATACTCTGCACTGACTTCCTTGCGCATACGGCGCAGCATGTTGATGATTCCGTAGAGCGCTCCGGTGGGCTCCCCGCCCGGGCCACGCAAATCAGGCATCGCATGGTAAGCCCGATACAGATAGCTCGAACCGTCAACCAATAGCAGGGTCTTACCTTCCAGATTTCGTTCTTCAGGCATTATGAACAAGAGAAAAGTGATTCCGAGTCTGCGTTCGCTCGCAGATCAAGAACGCGCGACGGCCAAGAAGGCGCGCGCATCGTGGCAGATGTTCACGATTATGGCAGAGTTTATCGAGGCGACCGAGTACCTGTCGGAGATCCGACCGGCCGTCAGCATCTACGGTTCTGCCCGCCTCAAACCCGATACGCCGCACTACAAGCTCGCGGTGCAGATCGCGCGCAAGCTGTCCGACGCCGGCTTCGCGGTGATCTCCGGCGGCGGCCCCGGCATCATGGAAGCCGCGAACAAGGGCGCGCACGCCGGCAAGGCGCCGTCGGTCGGCCTGAACATCGAGCTGCCGCACGAGCAGGCCGGCAACCACTACCAGGACATCTCGCTGCGCTTCCGCCACTTCTTCACGCGCAAGGTCACGTTCGTGAAGAACTCCGATGCGGTGATCGTGATGCCGGGCGGCTTCGGCACGCTCGACGAGCTGTCCGAAGTGCTCACGCTGATCCAGACGAAGAAGTCGCGCCTCGTGCCGATCATCCTCGTCGGCAGCACGTTCTGGCAGGGCCTGCTGCAGTGGTTCCGCGACCAGCTGATCCCGAACGGCCTCATCAATCCGGAAGACATGGACCTGATGCAGGTGATCGACGACCCCGACCAGGTGCTCGACGCGGTGCTCGCGTTCTACGAGGACAGCGGCGAGGAGGAAGGCGAGGAAGAGCATCCGCCGCGCCCGGAAGAAGACCGGATGTTCTACCTGTAAGCGGCTCGCGCCGGACTCCGCCGCGCGGGGTCCGGGCAGCGATCGCCCGCTTGCGGGGCACGCATCGCGCATCGGCAGCCGGAACGTCGCCGGCTGCATGGCCATTTGTAACGCCGCGTTAATGCGGCCGGGCTGAAAACGTCAGATCCGGCCACGGCCGGCACATGCTGCGCCACGGCAAATGCCGTGCCGCAGCGTGCCATTGTCAAATCGTCCCGCTCCGTCCGGCCTTTCGCCGGCTCCCTGCCGTCAATCCGCGGTAACAAAACCCGTTCGCTTTTCCTCCCGCGCTTCGGCACACTGCGATCCAGCAGCGCCGCGTGGCGGCACGGAACAGGTTCATCGCTTCCGGTGCCCTGCTTCATCACGCCGCGACTTCCATTTCATTCGGGAAAAGAACATGAAACGCTCGCTGATTGCCCTCGCCTTCGCCAGCCTCGGCCTCTCGCTGTCCAGTCTCGCCCATGCCGTGAACGTCGACGTGAACATCGGCACGCCCGCGCCGGTCATCGTCGCACCGGCGCCCGCGCCCGTCCTGGTCGCGCCTGCGCCCGTCGTGGTGGTCGGCTGGCACGGCGACCGCTACTGGGACGGCCGCCGCTACTGGCAACGCCGCGAGTGGGAAGACTATCAGCGCCATCGCGGCCACGGCGGTTATCACTGCCCGCCGGGACACGCGAAGAAGGGGGAGTGCTGAGCCGTTGACGGCCGGGACGCTGCGCCCGGCATGCCGGTGAAATGAAAAGGCCGCACGCGAACTGCAGGTTCGCGTGCGGCCTTTGTCGTTTCCGACACGCGGCCGGCGGCGGCTCCCCGAACCGGCCGGGGAGCCTTATACCGCAAGGGTTTTTTACTGGAACGCCACTTCTGCAAAGCTCCGCAGCTTCCGGCTATGCAGCTTGTCGAGCCCGTTGGTGCGCAAGATCTCCATCGCCTTCACGCCGATCTGCAGATGCTGATCGACTTGCGCGCGATAGAACTGATCGGCCATCCCCGGCAGCTTCAGCTCGCCGTGCAGCGGCTTGTCCGACACGCACAGCAGCGTGCCGTACGGCACCCGGAAGCGGAAGCCGTTCGCGGCGATCGTCGCGCTCTCCATGTCGAGCGCGATCGCGCGGCTCTGCGACAGCCGCTGCACCGGCTCGCGATGATCGCGCAGCTCCCAGTTGCGGTTGTCGACGCTCGCGACCGTGCCGGTCCGCATCACGCGCTTCAGCTCCGCGCCTTCGAGCCGCGTGACGTCCGCGACGCCGCGCTCGAGCGCCAGCTGCACTTCGGCGAGCGCCGGAATCGGCACCCACAGCGGCAGGTCGGCGTCCAGCACGTGATCCTCGCGCACATAGCCGTGCGCGAGCACGTAGTCGCCGAGGCGCTGCGTGTTGCGCAGGCCCGCGCAGTGGCCGAGCATCACCCACGCGTGCGGACGCAGCACCGCGATGTGGTCGGTGATCGTCTTCGCGTTCGACGGCCCGACGCCGATGTTGACCATCGTGATCCCGCTGCCGTCCGCGCGCTTAAGGTGATACGCGGGCATCTGCGGCAGGCGCGGCGGCGCCGCGCCCTCCGACGGCTCGCCGCCGAGGTTCTCGTTGTACGTGACGACGTCGCCCGGCTCGACGAACGCGCTGTATTCGCTGCGATACGCGCGCACCTCGGGATCGTTGCTCTCCGTCATCATCGTGCGGCCGAGCTTCACGAACTCGTCGATGTAGAACTGGTAGTTCGTATACAGCACGTAGTTCTGGAAATGCGTCGGCGACGTCGCGGTGTAGTGGCGCAGCCGGTGCAGCGAGAAGTCGACCCGCGCGGCCGTGAACAGCGCGAGCGGGTGCGGCTCGCCCGGCGCCGGCTCGAACGTGCCGTTGACGATGCGATCGTCCAGGTACGACAGGTCGGGCGTATCGAACACGTCGCGCATCGCGAGCAGGCTGTCGCGGTCGAGTTCGCCTTCGAGGTGGATGCCTTCGGGGAACGCGAAGTGGATCGGAATCGGCTGCGACGACACGCCGACTTCGATCTTGACCTGGTGATTCTTCGCGAGCAGCCGCAGCTGCTCACGATAGTAGTTCGCGAAAAGATCCGGCCGGGTCACCGTCGTCTCGAACACGCCCGGGCCCGCGACGAAGCCGTACGAACGGCGAGAATCGACGTGTGTGTTGACGTCGGTGCGCACGCGCACGAACGGATAGCACGCGCGCACGTGCTCGGTGATCGGTTCGTGGCGGCGATAGCGCGCGAATGCATCGCGCAGGAAACCGGCGTTGGCTTCGTAAATCGCGGACAGCCGTGCGACGGCGGCGATCGGGTCGTCGAATCCTTCGACGGGCGGACTTTCCGGGGTCAGCATCCGGTGCCGGCGGCTCAAATCGTTCTTCATTTTCATCACCTCGTCTGATCGACCGACATTACCACGGAACCTTGTCGGGCTGATGGCCACGCCCCGCGCGCGCGGCGCCCGGAAGGCGCGCAGTATTTGCTAAAATTGAGCGGTTAATTGGGAGAGTCACAATGAAGCCGCTCATTCTCGTCGCCGCTGCCGCCGCGTTTGCCGCTGCCAGCGTCGCCTACGCCGCCGGCGGCACGCCGAGCGCCGACGCACAGGCCCAGGCCGCAGCCAACGAAGCCGCCGGCCTGCCGGATCTCCGGAAGATCAACCGGCCCGGGGCCGAAGTCACGTCCAAGGTCGACTTCAGCGACATCCGCCGCACGCCGAGCTTTCACGAAAAAAGCAAGAACGGCACCGAAGTCACCGAGTACCGCGATCGCGGCAAGCCGGTCGAGATCGACGTGAAGTCGAACTTCGGCACCCGCTACCAGATGAGCGCGTCGCCGGACACGTCGCCGAAGCCGCACGACGCGAGCATTCCGATCACGCGCCTGCCGTCGGTCAACCTGCGCTACTGACGCATTGCCCGTGCCGCGGCGGCACCGACCGCGGCACACACGGCTCTCCCTGCATCTCCTTTTCCGCGACGCACGCGCACGCGTGCCCGCCAACCTGACTCGACGCATCTCGCATGGCCGTTTTCACCGCTGTTTCCGACACCGATCTCGCGCACTGGATGCGCCACTACGCGCTGGGCGACGTCGTCGCGTTCCGTGGCATTTCGTCCGGCATCGAGAACAGCAATTTCTTCCTGACGACGACGCGCGGCGAATACGTCCTCACGATCTTCGAGAAGCTCACGGCCGAACAGCTGCCGTTCTATCTCGAACTGATGCGCCACCTGGCCGGCCACGGCGTGCCGGTGCCGGACCCGGTGCCGCGCGACGACGGCACGCTGTTCGGCGTGCTGCACGGCAAGCCGGCCGCGATCGTCACGAAGCTCGACGGCGCGACCGAGCTGGCGCCCGGCGTCGAGCACTGCATCGAGGCCGGGCAGATGCTCGCGCGCATGCACCTGGCCGGCCGCGACTACCCGCGCACCCAGCCGAACCTGCGCAGCCTGCCGTGGTGGCAGGAGAACGTGCCGACGATCGCGCCGTTCGTGAGCGCCGAGCAGCTCGCGCTGCTGGAAGGCGAACTCGCGCACCAGGCGCGCTTCTTCGCATCCGCCGACTACGCGGCGCTGCCCGGCGGGCCGTGCCACTGCGACCTGTTCCGCGACAACGCGATGTTCGCGCACGCGGCGCCCGGCACGGGCCACACCGTGCGGCTCGGCGGCTTCTTCGACTTCTATTTCGCGGGCTGCGACAAGTGGCTGTTCGACGTCGCGGTGACCGTCAACGACTGGTGCGTCGACCTCGCGACGGGCGTGCTCGACGACGCGCGCGCGGACGCGCTGCTGCGCGCGTACCAGACCGTCCGGCCGTTCACCGCCGAGGAGCGCCGCCACTGGGGCGACATGCTGCGTGCCGGTGCGTACCGCTTCTGGGTGTCGCGCCTGTACGACCTCTACCTGCCCCGCGCGGCCGAGATGCTCAAGCCGCACGACCCGGGCCATTTCGAACGCATCCTGCGTGAGCGTATCGCACATACGCCCGTGCTTCCCGAGACCCAATCCGCATGCAACTGATCGAAGTCCCCGCGAAGACGGGCTATGTCTGGTTCCGCCAGGGCATCTGGCTGTTCCGCCGCAACCCGCTCGCGTTCATCACGCTGTTCTTCACCTACCTGCTCGCGATCACGCTGGTGTCGATGGTGCCGGTGATCGGCGCGGCGCTGCCGCTGCTGTTCATCCCCGGCATCGCGGTCGGCTTCATGGCCGCCTGTCGCGACACGGTCGCCGGCAAGCCGGTGATGCCGACGATCCTCGTCGACGGCTTCCGCTCGTATGGCACGCTGGCGACCCAGCGCCTGCTCGTGCTCGGCGTGATCTACGTCGTGTCGATGGTGCTCGTGTTCGCCGCATCGTCGCTGGTCGATGGCGGTGCGCTGTTCAGCGCGATGATGGGCGCGGCAAGCGAGACGAGCCCGACGCCGGAAGCGCTTGCGGCGCAAGGCACCGTCGGCGCGCTGTTCCTCGCGACCGTGCTCTACCTGCCGATCGCGATGATGTTCTGGTTCGCGCCGGTGCTCACCGCGTGGCACGACATCCCGCCGGCGAAAGCGATGTTCTTCAGCGTCGTCAGCTGCTGGCGCAACCGCGGCGCGTTCACGATCTACGGCCTGCTCTGGTTCGGCGTCGCGCTCGGCACGTCGCTGGTGCTTTCGCTGGTATTGCAGGCGCTCGGCGCCGGCGCGTACGCGCTGACGCTCATGATGCCGGTGACGATCATCATCGTCACGATGCTGTACTGCTCGTTCTACGCGACCTATCGCGGCTGCTTCGGCGTGCAGGAACCCGACGCGCCGGCCAAGCCGGCATCGGGACGCTGAGCGCGCCTTCGGCCGGCGCAACCGCCGCCGGCCGCCCCGCCTTCCTTCGCACCTTCTCGCCCGCTCTGCTGCCCGCCGGCAACCCGTGACGAACGCCCAGCCCCCGATTCCGGCGCCCCTGTTCAAGCCAATCGTTTGAGCGCAAAATCATTTGCATACAAATTGTTTGCGCCAACACCCGCACCCTGAATCATGGAACGCCTGCCTGCATTGCCGCAGACGCTCGACGAGCAGTTGTGCTTCGCGCTCTACTCGACTTC
The DNA here is from genome assembly GCF_004343775.1 of Burkholderia sp. SRS-46. GTDB lineage: Bacteria > Pseudomonadota > Gammaproteobacteria > Burkholderiales > Burkholderiaceae > Burkholderia. Next base: position 707,803 of record NZ_PTXL01000002.1, read on the forward strand.
GCACGCGATGACGAAAGCGTACAAGCCGCTGCTCGACAAGCTGTCGCTGACCTATCCCCAATATCTCGCGATGCTCGTCCTGTGGGAGCGTGACGATATCGCCGTCAAGGACATTGCCGCCCGGCTCGATCTCGACCCCGCGACAGTCACGCCGCTGCTCAAGCGGCTGGAAGCGCTCGGCTACGTCGAACGCGTGCGCAGCGCGGCCGATGAGCGCGTGGTGAACGTGCGCCTGACGCAGGATGGCCGCACGCTGAAGGAAAAGGCGCGTTCGGTGCCCGCCGACCTGTTTTGCGCAATGCAGCAAACGCCGGAATTCCTGGTCCGCTTGCGCACGGACCTGAAGCAGCTCCACGAAGCGCTGTCGGCATCGTCCGACCGCTGACAGCCCGAGCCCGGCCTCGCCGGGCCATTTTTTTGCAATTTGATTTGCACACTAATGATTTGTGTTCTATATTTATCTCGTGGCCGGCAGCAACGTGTCTGACGGACCGCTTCCCACCCATTCGACAGGAGCTGCACCATGAACATTCTGTACAAGACGAGCGCAACGAGCACCGGTGGCCGCGACGGCCGCGCGGTATCCGCCGACAACAAGCTGGAAGTCAAGCTCGCCGCGCCGCGCGAACTGGGCGGCACCGGTGCCGAAGGCACGAATCCGGAGCAGCTGTTTGCGGCAGGCTACTCGGCCTGCTTCCTGAGCGCGATGAAATTCGTCGCCGGCCAGAACAAGCAGGCGCTGCCGGCCGACACGCAAGTCACGGCCGAAGTCGGCATCGGCCCGAACGACACAGGCGGCTTCGGGCTCGACGTCGAGCTGCGCGTGTCGCTGCCGGGCCTCGACAAGGCCGCCGCGCAAGCGCTCGTCGAGAAGGCGCACCAGGTGTGCCCGTACTCGAACGCGACGCGCAACAACGTGCCGGTGCGCCTGGCGCTCGTCTGACGCAACGCGCGGGCCCCATGCAAGAAGGGCGCGTGCGGCTCGATGCCGCACGCGCCCTTCTTGCGTGACTTGCCGGATCAGCGGGCCGGTTGGCCCGCCTGGGGTCGCTTAACGTGCGCCGAACGAATACGGGCGATTCATCGCCGCTTCGCGATCGATCTTGCGCATGCGGAATTCGAGATCGTAGATGTCGGTTGCTTCGGACAGGTACGCCTCGGCACGCTCCTTCGCGGCCTGCTCGGCGTTCTTGGTCAGCATCAGGAAGAGGTGGCTCAGCAGGTACATGATCGATCTCGCAAATCCAGGGGTTCTTGACTAGGGTTTTCCCGAATTATAGGGAAAACCCTAGTCATTGACCAGCCTCGATCAGACGGTGCGTCGTTCCGCCGCCACAGCACGATGATGTCCTTCGAAAAAGGACCAGATCATCTCGCTCGCATCCGGGCCGACCGCCGCGTGGAACGGCACGGCTTCGTCGCCGCCCGCCCAGGCGTGATCGAGCCCCTTGACGTGGCACAGGCGGACGACGGATTCGCCGCCGCGACGGTAGTCGCAGACCTGTGCGCCGGGCTCGCGCGTCTCGACCCGCTCGCCGCCGCGCAGTGCGCCGCGGCTGTCCGCGAGCCGGTTCAGGCGCAGGAACTGGACGGCGAGCTGGTCCGCGTTCTTCGGCGACACGACGTGGTCGCCGTCGCCGTGCACGATCAGCGCGGGCATGCCCGGGTGCGCCTGCGTGCCGGCCAGCGCGTCAACGGCCTCGATCGGGCTCTGGCGCAGGCCGCGCCGCATCACGTCCATCGCCGCGATGCCGGAATTCGCTTCGCCGAAGGCCGGCCCGGAATGCAGCGCGACCGCCGCGAAGCGCTCGGGGAAATGCAGCGCGAGCAGCGACGCGAGCCCCGCGCCGGCGGACAGCCCCGCGACGTAGACGCGCGATGCGTCGAAGCCGTGCGCGTCGACCAGCTTGTCGACGAGCGACGCGATCGCATGCGCTTCGCCGCGGCCGGCCCGCTCCGTGTCTTCATACCAGTGCCAGCAGCCGTGCGCGTGCGCGCGCAGCGATTGCTCCGGGTACAGCACCGCGAATCCGTACCGGTCGGCGAGCAGGTTCATCCGGGTGCCCTGCGCGAACTCGTCGGCGGTCTGCTGGCAGCCGTGCAGCATCACGACGAGCGGCATGCCGCGGCGGCGGCGGCCGGGCGGCATATATAGGCCATACGCGAGTTGCTGGACCAGGCGCCCGATCGCGGGCGCCATCGGGTGCTCGGCGCGCGTCCACTCGCCGGCCGCCCAGGCGGCGGCGCGCGGCCGGACCCGCGACTCGCGCGCGGGCGGCGGGGACAGATCGGCAACAGCGGGCGACGCGGCGGCCTCGATCACATCGAGCGCCATGCGCTGCGCGTCGCGCACCACGCCTTTGGCGGGCGGGGACAGCATGCGTTTCATGCCGCCCAGCCACACTTTCGTCAGACTTTTGGTCATCGATCGGGCTCGCAGTCAGAAAATTGGGGGCGCTACGGAGAGCGCATCGTTCGGCTTTGTGCAATGCACCATAACACTGTTTCTGGGATTTTTCCCGCGCAAGGATAGTTCCCGCAGGCGCAAAAATCGGGACCCATGCATGCACGACGCTATACTGACGCTTCGCCGCTTGTATCCGTTGTAGTCGCTCTTCCCGGCTCGCGCGTTAATTAAGCATCCGTCCCGCCCCTGCTCGTTCTCCTGCCCCGATGTTCGACCTGCCGTCTCACCTGTGGATCTCGATCACCGCGTTTGGTGGCGCCGGCCTGACGTTGCCGCTCGCCGTCACGATCGCCGTCTGGCTCGCGCTCGGCTATTCGTGGCGCCGCGCCGCCGCATGGCTTGCGGTGCTCGCGGGCGCGATCGGTGTCGTCGCACTCACGAAGATCGCGTTCCTCGGCTGGGGCATCGGCATCCGCGCATGGGATTTCACCGGCTTCAGCGGCCACGCGATGCTGTCGACGTCGGTCTACCCGGTCGTGCTGTTCCTGACGCTGATCCGCACGCGTACGCCGGTGCGGCTGCTCGGCATCGTGCTCGGGCTTGCGGCCGGCGTCGCGGTGGGCGTGTCGCGCGTCGCGCTCGCTGCTCATTCGCCGTCCGAATCGATCACCGGCTGCATCGTCGGCGCGCTCGCCGCGCTGATCTTCATCGCCGGCTCGTGGCACGCGCAGCCGCACCGCTGGTCGGTGCCGGCCGTCGTCGCGAGCCTCGCGCTCGTCACCGTCGCGCTGCACGGCATCGCCGTGCCGTCGCATCGCTGGGTCACCAAGGTCGCGCTGCAGCTGTCCGGCCACGAGCGGCCGTTCGTGCGCGCGCGCTGGAAGGCCAACCCGAACTACCGCCCGGCGTCGCAGCCGTCGTCGCTGCAGCGCACCGATTCGCCGACGCCGCCGCTGCACGCGTAAGCGACAATCCGCCGCACCGCGCGGGCCGCGCGCCCGGCCTTCGCCCCCCCCAACATGCTCATGCTGTCCGTCGCATGAGCGGTATGCCGAGCGTTATAACCCGCCCTATATTACGATTACGGTTTTCTCCATTCGAACGACAACCACCATGCGCTCATCCGTCCGCCCGCTTCGCCGCACCCTGCTCCGCCTGCTGCCGCTCGCCGTGCTTGCCGCCGGGATCGGGTTCCACGCGCCCGCCTACGCCGCCGACGAACTGGTGGTGTCGGCCGCCGCCAGCCTGACGAATGCGTTCAAGGCGGTCGGCGACGCGTACGAGAAGCAGCATCCGGGCACCAGGGTGCTGTTCAACTTCGGCGCGTCGGACGTGCTGATGCAGCAGATCGTCAAGGGCGCGCCGGCCGACGTGTTCGCGTCCGCCGACCAGAAGGCGATGGACCGCGCGGCCGACGAGAAGGTGATCGCGCCCGGCTCGCGGCGCGATTTCGCCGCGAATTCGCTCGTGCTGATCGTGCCGGCCGACAGCCATGCCGCCGCGCCGGCATCGCTGCACGACCTGGCGGCGCCCGGCGTGAAGCGCGTCGCGTACGGCGACCCGGCATCGGTGCCGGTCGGCCGCTACACCGAAGGCGCGCTGCGCGCGGCGGGCGTCTGGGACGCGGTCAGCGCGAAGGGCGTGCTGGCCGCCAATGTGCGCCAGAGCCTCGATTACGTGGCACGCGGCGAAGTCGACGCCGGCTTCGTGTTCGGCACCGACGCGGCGGTGATGCCCGGCCGCGTGAAGGTCGCGCTGACGGTGCCGACCCAGACCGCGATCACCTATCCGATCGCGGTGGTCAAGGACAGCCAGCACGCCGCGCAGGCGCAGTCGTTCGTCGATTTCGTCACGTCGCCGCAGGGCCAGAAGGTGCTCGCGACGTTCGGCTTCAAGCCGGCCGCCGGCAAGTGAGTCGCGCAACATGCATGACGCCTGGATTCCGCTGCTGCTGTCGCTGAAGGTGGCCGGCTGGGCGACCGCGCTCGACATCGTGCTCGGCGTCGCGGCCGCGTTCGCGCTGGCGCGCTGGCGCTCGCCCGCGCGCGACGTGGTCGACTCGCTGCTGACGCTGCCGCTCGTGCTGCCGCCGACGGTGCTCGGCTATTACCTGCTCGTACTGCTCGGGCGGCGCGGCGTGGTCGGCGCATGGCTCGACCAGTTCGGCATCCAGCTCGTGTTCACGTGGCAAGGCGCGGTGATCGCGTCGATGGTCGTCGCGTTCCCGCTGATCCTGAAATCGGCGCGCGCCGCGTTCGAAGGCGTCGACCCGCAGCTCGAGCGCGCCGCGCGCACGCTCGGCCTCGGCGAAGCCGCGGTGTTCTTCCGCGTGACACTGCCGCTCGCCGCGCGCGGCATCCTCGCTGGCGCGCTGCTCGCGTTCGCGCGCGCGCTCGGCGAATTCGGCGCGACGCTGATGATCGCGGGCAACCTGCCCGGCCGCACGCAGACGCTGTCGGTCGCCGTCTATGCGGCCGTGCAGGCCGGCGACGACGGCACCGCCAACCTGCTCGTGATCGTGACGTCGGTCACCTGCGTGGTGGTGCTGCTCGCGGCCGGCCGTCTCGTGCCGTCGCGCACGCTGGGCGGAGCGCGCTGAGATGAGCCTCGCCGTCGACATCCGCAAGACCTACGCGACCGCGGAGCGCCATTTCGCGCTCGACGTGTCGTTTACGGCGACGACCCAGCGCGTCGTGCTGTTCGGGCCGTCCGGCGCGGGCAAGAGCCTGACGCTGCAGGCGATCGCGGGGCTGCTCGCCCCCGACGCCGGCACGATCTCGCTGAACGGCGAGCCGCTGTTCGACGCGGCGCGCGGCATCGACGTGCCGACCCGCTCGCGCCGCGTCGCGTACCTGTTCCAGGACTACGCGCTGTTTCCGCACCTGAACGTGCGCCAGAACATCGCGTTCGGGCTGACGCCCGGCCTGCGCAACCCGCGCGCGAAAGCGCTGCCGCCGGAAGTCGCGTACTGGCTGCGCGCGTTCGAGCTGGACGCGCTCGCGGGCCATTTTCCGGCGCAACTGTCCGGCGGACAGAAGCAGCGCGTCGCGCTCGCCCGCGCACTGATCGCGCAGCCGCGCATCCTGCTGCTCGACGAGCCGTTCGCGGCGCTCGACGGCGCGATGCGCCGGCGGATGCGCGACGAGCTCGCCGAATTGCAGGCGCGGCTCGACATTCCGATGGTGCTGATCACGCACGATCCGGACGACGTCGCCGCATTCGGCGATCAGGTGGTGCAGTTGAACGAAGGCCGCGTCCAGGCGGCGAGCCCGCACGCGGCGTGGCCGACGCGCGTCGCGTAGTGGCGTGGCGCGGCGGCGCGCGCGGAACGTCCGTCATCCGCCGCATCGCGACGCCGGGCAGCCGGTTCGCCCTTCGCTACCCGGTCACCGCCAGAATCACGCTCGACGCCTTGAACAGCGCGATCGCCCGCTGACCGGCGGCGAGCCCCAGCGCGTCGACGCTGTCGTTCGTCACGACGGCGGTCAGCGTGCCGCCGCCGTCGAGCGCGAGCGTCACCTCGCTATTCACCGCGCCGCCCTTCACCGTCTCGACCGCGCCGTGCAGCTGGTTGCGCGCCGACACCCTGACGGCGGGCGCGCCGTCGTCGACCGCGAGCATCACCCACGACGCCTTGACGAGCGCACAGGCGTGCGCGCCGACCTGCAGGCCGAGCGCCTCGGTGCTTTCATGCGTCAGCACGGCGACGATCGCCTGGCCGCCGGGCAGCGCGAGCGCCACCTCGTCGTTGACGGTGCCGCGCCGGACCGACGCGACCTTCCCGAACAGCTGGTTGCGCGCGCTGGTTTTCATGCCGATTCTCCCGATCAGCGCCCAATCGACATCGAAGCCGGCAACCGCCGCGCTCGCCGCCTCGATGAAGCGGCGATGCTCGCGCTCGATCGTCCGGAATGCGGCGATCAGCGACGTCGCGCGCGGCGTCAGCACGGTGCCGCCGCCGCCCTTGCCGCCGGTGGCGCGCTGCACGAGCGGCTCGCCGGCGAGGTTGTTCATCGTATCGATCGCATCCCACGCGGCCTTGTAGCTGATGCCGACCGCCTTCGCGGCGCGCGTGATCGAACCGGTCTCGCCGATCGCCGCGAGCAGCGCGATGCGGGCCGTGCCGCCGAGCGTCTGCGTGCCGGCGCGCAGCCACAGCTCGCCGCCCAGTTCGAGCGGCTCGGTGAAGGGAGGCGATTGCGGATCGGCGCTCATCGTTCGGCGTGGAAAGGACGGGCCGCCATTATAGGCAGCGCGATGGCCGGGGCCACCTAGCCGGACAGCTTCGGCGGGCGCAGGCCGGCCAGCAGCGCTTCGGCGTCGCGCGCCGCGCGCTGCTCGAGCGCCGCGCCATAGCCGCGCACGAAGCCGAGCTGATACGGCGGCGCGGCCAGCTGCTCGAGGTGCTGCAGCGCGACGATCGTATCGTTCGCCTCGCCGAGCACGGTCTGCACGCGCGCCAGCGTCTTGACCGTCTCGGTGCGCGTGCGGCGCGACGCCAGCGACGCGAAGAATTCCAGCGCGTAACGCAGGCGCTTCGCATCGATCCGCACCTGGTGGCGCGCGGCGGTATCGAGCGTCGCGAGCGACGGCGCACCGTACAGATGGCCGAACAGGCGCCGCACGCGCTTGGTGACGTGCCGCTTCAGCGATGGCGCATGGTCGTCCGCGACGGCCGGCAGCACGAACCCGCTGAGCCATTCGAGCCAGCCGATCGTGAGCCGCACATACCGCGCCGAATGCAGCCCCTGCCGCAATTCGACGCGCGCCGCCGCGCACTGCGCGCGCGCGGCGTCGAGCGTGCCGGCCCATTCGGCGCCGGCGCCGTCGCCGTCCGCGGCGATCAGCGCGGGCAGGCTCTCGGTCGAGAACACGTCCCAGTCACGCACCGTGCCGAGCAGCGCGGCCAGCCAGCGCAGGTCCGCGTCGAATGCGTCCTTCCAGCCGGCGTTCGCATAACGCGGGAAGAAGCGCATCAGCGTGCGCAGGCGGCGCAGCGCGACGCGCATCTGGTGGATGAACTCGGGATCGTCGCGCTCGAGCACGCCGCTTTCGTTGCCGAGCCACTGCACGGCAATGTCGCCCGACAGCGCGAACAGCGCCGCGCGCTGCGAGCGCACGCCGCCCAGGTCGACGAGCTGCGCCTTCACCGGCGCGGCCGCCGCCAAGGTGCCCGCGCATGCGCGATCGATCACGCTCGTCAACTGCACGAACGCGGGCCATGCACCGCTCAGCTCGCGCGCGGCCGCAAACAGCGCGTGCAGCGCGGCGGCGCGCGCGTCGGGCGTCTCCCAGTCCGGCGCCGCGAGCCGCAGTTCGCAGTAGCGGCGCGGCGCGTCGTCGATGCCGTGGATCGTGACGTCGTCGAGCGTCATCTCGACCACCACGCCGCTGTCGTCGGCCCACCGGCCCCGCCGCCGCTCGCTGACGAGCCGCACGCGCGCGGCCTCGCCGAATGACGGCACCGCGTTTTCGGCAGACGTCATGGTTTCAGACAGGACCGTCAAATCTTCGTCCGCATCGGCATCGAGCGCTGCGCCCGCTTCGGGCGGATCGGCCGATGCCAACGCCGCGGGTTCCGGCGACGCAATGACGATGCCCGCGTGCGCCGCGTCGAAGATCTCGCGCAGCGTCACGCCGGGCGCGAGCGTGCGCGCGCGCGCCGCGACGACGCGCCGTTCCTTGGCCGTGGATTCGACCCAGGTCCACCATTGCGCGCCGGGGCTCGGCTCGGCCTCGACGACCTGGCACGGCTCGATCGTCACGCGCTCATGCCCGCGCCGCATCCTGACTTGCGGGCAGATCCGCCATGCCCGGCCGAGCTCCGCGCCGAACTCGCGTTGCGCGCCTCGCGCGCGGCTTGCCGGCGCGGCCGGCCAACCCTCCAACGACATGCACAACACGACTTCCAGCACACGCGACATGGACGCTCCCGCTCATGATTGAATCGCCGGCGTCTGCTTCGCGCCGGCGTCGCTCGTGATGCAGGTTCCATAGTACACGCCCCAAAATCGCGGGCGGCGGCCCGCGCGCGTGCCGCGTGCCGAGGATCAAACGGCGTATTGCGCGAGGCCGTTGCCGAACGACCAGTTCTCCTTCAGCACCTCGACGAGGTTGATGAACACGTCCTGCGGCCGCACGCCGGGCTGCTCCGCGAGGTTCGCGACGATCGTCCGGTACAGCGCCTGCTTCTGCTCCAGCGTGCGCGTGTTGTTCGCCGTGATCTGGATGATCACGAGATCGTCGCTGCGCTCGATGTCGAGGTAATGGCGGCCGAACACGAAGTTCTCATTCGTGTGCTCGGTCACGACCATGAAGATGTCGTCCTCGGGCACGTTGAACGTGCGCACCAGCGCACGATGCACGCCGTCGACGAGGGCGGCGCGATAGTCGGCCGGCTTGCCTTCGCGCAATGCGATACGTGTGAAGGGCATGGTGGTTCTCCTGGCGGTGACGTTGAAGGATGGAAACGCCACGTCAGGTTAGGGTCGCCGAACTATAATGAACAGTCATCGATGAATATTTCATCTATTTAATTTGAAAATGAAAGTCCTCGACCTCGATGCGGTGCGGGCGTTCGTGCTGGTCGCCGATCTCGCCAGCTTCACGCGCGCGGCCGACGCGCTCGGCACCACGCAATCGGCCGTCAGCCTGAAGCTGAAACGGCTCGAAGCCCACCTCGGCAAGCCGCTGCTCGCGCGCACGCCGCGCGTCGTGAAACTCGCGGCCGACGGCGAGACGTTCCTGCCCGCCGCCCGCGCGCTGCTCGACGCGCACGAACGGGCACTCGGCGCGATCGCGGCCGGCACGCGCCGCCTGTCGCTGGGTGTCAGCGAGCACGTCGCGGTGCCGGACCTGCCGGCCGTGCTCACGTCCCTGCACCGCCAGGATCCGGGCCTGTCGCTCGAAATGCATCTCGGCACGTCGACGAACCTGCTCGCGCTGTTCGACGAGCGCCGCCTCGACGCCGTGATCGTGCGCCACGAGCCCGGCGTCGACCCGCCGCGCGACGACGCCACGCTGCTGTTCGCCGAGCCGCTCGTGTGGCTCGCCGCGCCGGACTGGGCGCCGCGCGCGGACGAGCCGCTGCCGCTCGCGGTGCTGGCCGGCCCGTGCGGGGTGCGGGCCGCCGCGCTGCGCGCGCTCGACCATGCGGGCCGGCCGTGGCTCGAGCGCTTCACGGGCGGCGGCGTCGCGTCGGTCGCGGCCGCCGCCGCCGCGGGGCTCGCGGTCTGCCCGCTGGCCCGGCGCGTCGCGCCGCGCACGCTGGTGGACGTCGGCGCGAAGTTCGGCCTGCCGCCGCTGCCGCTCTCGCAGGTCGTGCTCTATACACGCGTGCGCGACGCCCGCTCGGCCGCCGCGCTCCGTCGATTTGCCGACAGCCTTGCAATCTCGGCGTAAACTGTCCGGTTTCGTGTCTGTCCTCAGCCTTACGACCCGTCATGACACCCGCCGCCCGCCAACACCTCCGCGCCAACCTGCTGATGCTCGCCGCCGCCGCGATCTGGGGATCGGCGTTCGTCGCCCAGCGGTTGAGCCTCGACGTGATCGGGCCGTTCCTGTTTACCGGGCTGCGCTTCCTGCTCGGCGCGCTCGTGCTCGTGCCGCTGCTGGCGCTCAATACGGCGGCACGCGCGCAGCTCGCGGCGATCCGGCGCGCGCCGGCGCTGCTGCTGCCGGGACTGGCGCTCGGCATGCTGCTCGCGGTGTCGATCTCGCTGCAGCAGATCGGCCTGCAATACACGCGGATCGCGAACGCCGGCTTCATCAGTTCGCTGTATGTCGTGATCGTGCCGCTGATCGGCGTGTTCGCACGTCACCGGATCGGCGCCGGCACGTGGTTCGGCGCGCTGCTCGCGGCGATCGGGCTGTATTTCCTGAGCATCGACGAGCATTTCTCGGTGCTCTACGGCGACTGGTTCCAGCTGGCCGGCGCGATCATCATCGCCGCGCACGTGATGGCGGTCGGCCATCTCGCACGACGCCACGATCCGCTCGTGCTCGCGTTCCTGCAGTTCGCGACCTGCGGCACGCTGTGTCTCGCAGTCGGCCTCGCGGTCGAGCCGGTCAGCGCGGCGATGCTGCGCGGCGCGCTGCCGACGCTGCTGTACGGCGGCCTGCTGTCGGTCGGCGTCGGCTATACGCTGCAGGTCGTCGCGCAGCGCCACGCGGCACCCGCGCACGCGGCGGTGATCTTCAGCATGGAAGGCGTGTTCGCCGCGATCGCGGGCTGGGCGGCGCTCGGCGAGACGCTGACGCTGCGCGCGCTGCTCGGCTGCGCGCTGATGCTCGCCGGCCTGCTCGCATGCCAGCTGCTGCCGGGCAGCGGCGCGCCGAAACCCGACCAAGACGAGGACGCCGTCCCGGCGTGACACGCACGGTCCCTATAATGGCGGTTCCCGATTCACGTCCAACCGCTTTCGACAGGCCCGCTCCGTGACGTCCGTTCCCGCTGCTCCCGCCGCCGACCTGCTGCACGAACGCGCAGCGCACTATGCCGCGCAGGCGGCCCTGTTCCTGCGCGACCAGGCGCTGTCCACCGCGTCCCACGACCTGCGCAGCCCGCTCAACGCGATGCATAGCTGGGCGTACGTGCTCGAGCGCCAGCTCGCGAACGCCGATCCGGCCCTGCAGCGCGCGCTGGCCGGCATCCGCACCGGCATCGACCAGCAGGTGAAGCTGATCGACGACGCGCTCGACGCGCCGCGCGCCGAAACCCGCACGCTCGCGCTCGCGCCGCAGCCGTTCGCGCTGCGCCCGCTGCTCGACGACGTGCTCGCGCTCGCGCGCTTCGCGCTGGCCGATGCGCGCCAGGTGACGCTCGACGCCGCGCTGCCCGACGGCGCGCAGGACGTGCGCGCCGACCGCGAACGCGTCGCGCAGGCGCTGTGGACCCTGCTCGTCACGGCGATCGAGGCGAGCGCCGCCGGCAGCCGCGTGGCGTTCTCCTGCACGCTCGACGGCGCGCGGTTCGTCGCCCGCGCCGCCTGCACCGTGAACGCCGACGCGCTCGCCGATCCGGCCGGCCCCCACGTGTTCGAAACCTTCGCGCGCCGCGAAATGCTGGGCGAGCGCGACGCAAAACGCGTTGCGTGGGCGCTCGCGCTGGTGCAGCGCGTTGCGCTCGCGCACGGCGGCACGTTCACGCACGATCCGTTCATCCACGGCGCGGCGGTCACGCTCACGCTCACCCTCCCCTGCGAGGCGCCCGTGTAAGCACCCGGCGGCACGCAGCACAAAACACGAAACATTACGTTTATCTTTCAGGCTCTATACTGACGGGCCTGACATTACCGGAGCGATTCCTTGGTTCAGATCTTCGCGCTGATCGGCGCGTTGTTCCTGGTGGCCCTCAACGGCTTTTTCGTCGCGGCCGAATTCGGCCTGGTCAAACTCCGCGCGACGCGCGTCAAGACCCTCGCGCGCAAGCACGGCTTGCGCGGACGCATCCTCGGGATCGTGCACGGGCGCCTCGACGCTTACCTCTCCGCCTGCCAGCTCGGCATCACGCTCGCTTCGCTCGGCCTCGGCTGGATCGGCGAACCCGCGTTCGCGGCGCTGATCGGCCCGCTGCTCGACCTGATCGGCGTGCAGTCGGAACAGCTCGTGCACCTGATCTCGCTGATCTTCGCGTTCTCGCTGATCTCGTTCCTGCACATCGTCGTCGGCGAACTCGCGCCGAAATCGATGGCGATCCGCCAGTCCGAAAAGGTCGGCCTGTGGGTCGCGCTGCCGCTGTACGCGTTCTACTGGGCGATGTACCCGGCGATCTGGGTGCTCAACAGCAGCGCGAACGCAGTGCTGAAGCTCGCCGGCCTGTCGGCCGACCACGGCGGCGACGCGCATTACTCGACCGACGAGCTGAAGCTGATCCTGCGCAGCCGCCGCAGCAGCGCCGGCAGCCCGGGCCAGCCGGCCCGCGGCGCATACAGCAACGACGAGTGGAACACGCTCGCCCATTCGCTCGACTTCTCGTCGATGACCGTCTCCGACCTGATGCGGCCGGCCCACGAGATGATCGGCCTGCGCCGCGACCTCCCGCTGCCGGACAACATGGAGATCGTCGCGCGGCACCGCTTCAGCCGCTATCCGCTGTTCGAGGACGCGTCGCGCGAACAGGTCAGCGGGCTGATCCACCTGAAGGACCTGCTGCTCGCCCGTCATGCGGGCGCCGCGCTGGAAGACCTGTCCGACTACGTGCGCCCGGTGCAGTACGTGAAGCCGGATACGCCGGCGCTCGACCTGTTCCGCCGCTTCCGCAAGGGCGCGCCGCATTTCGCGCTGGTCGGCGACAAGGGCCGGAAGCCGATCGGCTACCTGACGCTCGACAACCTGCTCGGCGCGCTGGTCGGCCAGATCCACGACGAGTTCCGCCAGGGCGACGCCGACTGGACCCGCCTCGACGACGGCACGCTGATGGGCAAGGGCAGCCTGCCCGTGGTGTCGCTCGAGCAGGCGCTCGGCATCGACATCGACGAGGGGCGCGCGGAATCCGTCGGCGGCCTCGTGATCCACGCGCTGAGCGACCTGCCGAGCGAAGGCCAGCGGGTGTCGTTCGACCGCTTCGACGTCGTCGTGAAGAAGATGAACGGCCCGCGCATCGTGCTGGTGCGCGTCTATCCGAAAGTCGCGAAGGAAGCCGACGAATGAGCGGCGGCGCGCGCACGCGATGAACGCGCCGCTGCCGCGCTGCTGCGTGATCACGCCGGAGCCGGCCTCCGCGTCGGACGCCGATTGCCGCGCGTTCCTCGACCGGCTGTCGGCCGTGCTCGCACGCGGCGAGACGCTCGTGCAGCTGCGCGTGAAATCGTTCGACGCCGCCGCGTTCGCGCGACTCGCGGCCGACGCGCTCGCGTGCTGCGACGCGGCGGGCGCGCGGCTGATGCTCAATGGAAGGATCGATGCGGCCGGCGTGACGGCGCTCGCCGGCGCCGGCTGGCACCTCGACGGCGCGGCGCTGCACGCGGCCACGGAGCGGCCGCTGCCGGCCGGGCGGCTCGTGTCCGCCGCGTGCCATACGCTCGACGACCTGCAGCACGCGGCGCGCGTCGGCGTGGATTTCGTCACGCTGTCGCCGGTGCTCCCGACGCTCAGCCATCCGAGCGCGCCGACGCTCGGCTGGGCGACCTTCGAAGCCTGGGCCGCGCAGGTCGCGCTGCCCGTCTATGCGCTCGGCGGCATGACGCGCGCGCAACTCGCCGATGCGCGCCGCCACGGCGCGCACGGCATCGCGGGCATCCGCGGCTTCTGGTAGCGCAGGCGCGCGCGCCTGCGCTCAGACGCGCATCCCGCGCCACACGCCATCGTCGATCCGGCGCACGTCGTGCGTCAACGCATACTGGTTGACGTCGCCCGTCAGCCACGCGACGAGTGAATACGGCGGCAGCTCGCCATCATCGACGCGGTCGCGTGCGCGGCCCGGCGTCTCGAACACCACCATCCCCGCCGGCGCTTCGAACGGCACCGCCTCCGGCGACAGGTTCAGCGCGATGCTGAGCGTCTCGCCATCGGCGAGCCGCCATGCCGCGAGCAGCGCATCGGCCTCGCCGGTGCTGCCTGTGCGCAGCGTGTGCGCATCCTGCGGCCGGCAGTCGGCCAGCCGCGGCGCGATCAGCTTCGCGCGCACCGCGAGTGCCGATTGCACGAAATGCGCGCGCTCGAGATCGCGCGCGGTTTCGTCGAAGATCAGCGGAATCTGTGGCGTCAGCAGCGACAGCGCGAGCGCGGCAAGGCCCGCCTCGCGATCCTCGCCGCTGTCGCGCCAGGCGCCGTCCGACAGCACCAGCGACGTCAGCGGCAGCGCGGTGTCGGCCGTGCCGCCTTCGCCGAGCGCCGTCGTCGGCTGGAACGCGGCGCCGGCGGCCGTCAGCGCCCGTGCGAGCGTGTGGATCGACTGGTGCCCGGAAATGCCTTCGTGACCGGACACGTCGCGGCCCGTCAGCCGGTGCAGCGCGCGTTCGCCGCAACCGTTCCATTGCGCGTCGAAATGGGTGTCGGCGAGGTGCGCGGGATGGCGCTCGCTGCCGAGCACCAGGTGCACCAGCCGGTCGGCCTTCACGGCCGCGCGCACGCGGTCGGCGATCTCGCGCAGCCACGCGATGCCGATGCGGTCCGCTTCGCGCAGCCGCAGGCCGTCGCAGCGGTATTCCTCGATCCAGTACAGCGCGTTGTCGCAGAAGAAGTCGCACACCTCCGGATGGTCGAGCGCGAGCGGCGCCGCCTGCAGCGGATCGTCGCGGGTATGGAAGAACGGCGCCGCGTAGTGGCGCAGCGCCTCCGTGCCGCTGCCGAAACGCGCGTAGTCGAGCTCGAGCAGCACCGCGAGACCGTAGCCGTGCGCATCGTCGATCAGCGCCTTCAGCGCGTCGGGGCCGCCTTCGGCCGCGAGCGGCGCGAACGGCAGGCTGTCGTGCGGCGACGCGAGCAGCTCGAGCGCGGTCACGCCGAGATGCGCGAGCTGCGGCAGCCGGCGGCGCACGCCGTCGAAGCCGCCGGCCGCGTGCGGCTGGATCGCGTACAGCGCGATGTCTTCCCAGGGGCGGCCGCGCCAGAACGTGTGGCGCCACGTGAACGCGCGCGGGTCGACGACCTCGCTCGGGCCGCGCAGCCCTTCGGGCTGCGAACGGGACGCGGGATCGGGAATCGACACGGCATCGTCGAGGCGATAGCGGTAGCGCGCGCCTGCGCCGCAGTCCGCGAAGACCTCGAACCAGTTGGGGCCGGCTGGCGTCATCGGCATCGCGGTCAGGCCGCCGCCCGTGTCGAGCTCGAGCTGGACCTGCGTGCCGCCGGGCACCCAGACGCGGAAATGCGTGCGCGGCGACGTGCCGATCGCGCCGCACGGCTGCGCGCCGAACGGCAGACAGTGAATGAAATGATGCGCATACGGATCGTGCGGACAATCGGACATCGTACGCTCCTCGTGCATGCCGGGCTGCACGGATGCGCCGTCGAACCGGCGCAGGGGGGCCTGGCATGCGGTGGCCAAGCGGGAGGGAGGAAAGCAGTATGCGCCGGTTTTCGCGGCAGCGATCCGCACGGCGGACATTATTAATTGCGTATTGACCCCCGGTCACCCCGGTTCCGGTGATTGGCGCAAGCATGCCGATGGCCATGCATCCACCCGCGCAGGGTAGTCGCGATACCGGGATGACTGCTCGCCTTGTTGGCCGTCGCTCTCGCGCTTACGCTCTGCGGCATCGCGCGGACACGCCGCTCGCGCCCCATCCGAGGATCCCGCCATGTCGCTCCCCGCCAGCGCCGCGAAATTCGATCCGGCGCGCGCCGCCGAATACGCCGAGCAATCCCGCGTCGCCCTCGCCGGCTACGACGCGTGCCACGAACTGGCCGCCTGCCTGCTCGCGTCGACGATCGGCAGCCCGGACGCGCAACTCCTCGTCGCGGGCGCGGGCGGCACCGGCCAGGAGATCGTGGTCGCCGCCGCGCTCGAACCGGGCTGGCGCTTCACCGCCGCCGATCCGTCCGCGCCGATGCTGGCGCTCGCGCGCGGCAACGTCGAAGCCGCCGGGTACGGCGCGCGCACGCGGTTCGTCGAGGCCGAGGTCGATGCGCTGCCCGACGCGGCCGGCTTCGACGGCGCGACGCTGATCGGCGTGCTGCACCACCTGCCCGGCGACGACGCGAAAGCCGCGTTGCTGCACGCGATCGCGCGGCGGCTGAAGCCCGGCGCGCCGCTCGTGGTCGCCGGCAACTACCGGCGCTACGCGGACCACCCGCGCCTGCTCGACGCATGGCGGCAACGCTGGCGCATGAAGGGCGCGTCGCCCGACGTGGTGGACGCAAAGCTCGCGAAGATCCTGCAGGGCGCCGATCCGCCCGCGACCGAGGACGCCATCCACCGGCTGCTGCACGACGCCGGGTTCGACGCGCCGCTGCGCTTTTTCGCGAGCCTGTTCTGGGGCGCGTGGATCGCGGTGCGGCGCGCGTGACGCACGGCGGCCGCGAATAGAAGTGCCGCTCGGCGCGCGCGCCCTCTATGATGGCGTTCCCGCCCCTTCCCCGGCCCGCCCATGCGCCCCGTCCACCCCCTGGACAAATAGCCCGCGCAACGCCTGCGCTGGCGGCGAGGGGAACGGGGTGGGCCGTGCGAGAGCGTGCGCTACGAGCGCGACCCGAAGACGATGCTCGCGCCGCCCGCGCTGCGCGCGATCCATCCGCTCGGGAAGTCGCCGGTCGTCACCGACGACGGCCGCACCTTCGCCGAATCGGGCGCGATCATCGACTACCTGGTCGAGCGCTACGGGCAGGGCCGCCTCGCGCCGCCGCCCGGCACGCCGGAGCGGCTCGACTACACGTACTGGCTGCATTACGCGGAAGGCTCGGCGATGCCGCCGCTGCTGCTCAAGCTGGTCGCGCTGCGCATCGCGAACGCGCCGATGCCGTTCTTCGCGCGGCCGATCGCGCGCAAGATCGCCGCGACGCTGCAGTCGAGCTTCGTCGATCCGCAGATCGCGCTGCATCTCGGCTACCTCGACGACACGCTGCGCCGCTCGGGCTGGTTCGTCGGCGACAGCTTCAGCGCGGCGGACATCCAGATGAGCTTCCCGCTCGAGGCTGCCACCGCGCGCGGCGGCGGCAGCGCGCACCCGGCGATCGCGCGCTTCCTCGAGACGATCCACGCGCGGCCCGCATACCGGCGCGCGCTCGAGCGCGGCGGCCCGTACACGCTGCTCGCGTGACGCGCCGCCGTTCGCTTTTGCGAAGGCTCAGCTCAACAGCCCGGCCGCGACGTTGATCGACAGCCCCAGCACGGCCATGTTGAAGTAGAACGAAAGAATCGACTGCGACAGCACCGCGCGCCGCGCCCGGCGGCTGCCGAGCGACACGTCGGCGGTTTGCGACGCGACCGCGATCGTGAACGAGAAGTACAGGAAATCCCAGTAGTCGGGTTCGAGCTTGCTGTCCGGAAAGCGCAGCGCGCGCTCGCCGGCGGGCGACGCGTAGTAGAGCCGCGCGTAATGCAGCGTGAAGATCGTCGGAATCAGGAACCACGCGCCGAACAGCGTCGCGGCCGTCACCGCGTAATGGCCGAGCCCGGCGCGAAAGCCCACGTTCTTCGCGGTGGCCAGCTCGATCGCGATCGCCGCGACGCTCGCGACCGTCGCGATGCAGATCACCGTCAGCACGGTCGTCGCGTTCTCGTCCTCGCGCATCGCGATCTCGCGCACGTTGTGATGGTGCGCGTTCACCATGCGAATCCACATCAACGCCAGATACAGCCAGATCGCGACGTCCCAGCCGATCAGCGCGCGGGCGCCCGGGCGCAGCGGCACGGGCAGCAGGAGCGCGCCGAGCACGCCCGCGACGAGCGCCGCCACCATGCGCGGCCGGTTGCGTAATACCTGCGGATAAAGGGTCATCTTGCGCGTCCGAAAGCGAATGGAAAGACGCCGAACGGCTCGCGAAAGCCCGTCCCGGGCCGCCCGGCGGGTAGCGCCCCGATTATCGCCATTCTGGCGCAGCGTGGCGACCGGCGCGAGCGCCTAAGATAAGAAGATGACTGCCGCCCCCACCCTCTGCCGCCATCCCGCGAACACGGCCGGCCGCGATTTCGTCGTCGGCGATCTGCACGGCTGCCTCGGCCCGCTGCGCGCGCTGCTGCACGACGTCCGCTTCGACCCGGCCCGCGACCGCCTGTTCTCCGTCGGCGACCTGGTCGACCGCGGCCCCGAATCCGAAGCCGCGCTCGACCTGCTCGATCGCCCGTGGTGCCACGTCGTGCGCGGCAATCACGAGGAAGTGCTGTGCCTCGTCGCGCGCGGCAAGCTGCCGCCCGACGCATGGCGCGGCATCGGCGGCGACTGGGGCGCGGACCTGCCGCCGGAGCGCCTGCGCGCGCATGCGGCGCGGGTCGACACGCTGCCGCTCGTGCGCGTGATCGGTGACGGCGCCGAGCGCTTCAACGTGCTGCATGCGGAATTCTTCGGCCCGGACGCCGCGCTCGATGCGGGCGATTACGCGCCGGACGTGCGCGAGCGGCTGATCTGGGGGCGCGATCTCGTGCAGGGGCTCGCCGAGCCCGCGCGACAGGACGGCCTGTCGCTGACGTGCAGCGGCCATACGCCGGTGCGCGCGCCGCTGCGGATCGGCGCGCAATGGTTCATCGACACGGGCGCGTTCGCGCCGGCCGGCCGGCTCACGCTCGTCGAGCCGCGCTCGGGCAAGAGCTGGTCGGTGTCGCAGGCCGAGGCGCGCGAGCGGCATGCGGGCGAATGGCCGTTGCCGTGACGGAGGCCGCGCCTACCCCACCTGGCTCAACTCGAACACCGCATCGATCGCGTGGCCGTTCCAGTTGTATTCGAGATACGCCGCGTGATGGCAGTCGCGCAGGATCGCGGTGCGGAACGCCGCCAGGCATTCGCCGAGCGGATCGCGCACCGACGGATAGACGACGCCCGCGCCGCCCGCGTCGCGCACCGCACGCCCGAGCGCCTGCCCCGCGCCGTAGTCGACCGGGTGCAACAGCGCCGGGGCGCGCTGCGGCCATGCGCGCATGTCGGCCACCTCGCCTTGCGCGACCACCGTATACAGCCGCATCTGCTGGCGCATCGGCGGCTCCTTCGTCGCGGCCAGGAACAGCGCGCTGTGGTAGCGGGTTTCGGCGATCGCCGTGTCGCGCGACCGCGCGCAGTAGAACACGCCGTAGCTGCCGTCCGAGAAACGGCTGCCCTGCGGATTCAGGTGCGTGAACGCGGCCATGATCGGCCCCCAGCCGAGCCCGTAGCGGCGCTCGGCGGGCGGCACCAGCTCGAGCGCGCCCACCTCGTTGCGGATGCGGTCGTTGGTCAGCGATTCGAGCGCGTACAGCGCGTCGAAATCGTCCGCCGACGCGACGCGGTCGAACAGGTTGATCGCCGGAAAGCGGGTGGGAATGACGCGATAGGCGGGCGTCCAGTCGAGGGCCGTGACCGGCCACTGCAGCGATGCGTCCGGAATGTTCACGCCCATCCGCCCCGCATCGCGTCGAGGTATTGGCGCACGGCGACGAGATCGCTGACGTTGCCCGCCAGCATGCGGTCCAGCGCGCGCTTGCCGCCGAACGGCGCCGCGTCGTTCGGGCGCTTGACCCACGCGTCGGCGGCGGCCGGCTGCGGCAGCAGGATCTGCAGCGCCTTGTAGATGCCGAGCAGCAGCGACAGGCGCTCGAGCGTGTCGCGCGGCAGGCGCGCCGATCCCGGCGCCGCCTTCCACTTGAAGAAGGTCGAACGGCCGGGCGAACCGAGCAGCACGATCTGTTCGTCGATCGTCAGCGCCCAGTCGCGCGCGATGTTGAAGAACGCGCGCAGGCCGGCCGCCGACATCTGCGCGACCGAGGCCTGCGGCGGGACGGAATGCGGGAGGTGGGCAGGCTGGGACATGATCGTTAGTCTCAAAACGAATTCACTAACAACATTAGTCCATTCTCGTATTTTTGCAAGGGTCGCCCCCCGTCGTCGCGCCGGTCACGTCGTCCGGCCCGCCTCATCCGCATCGCGCCGATATTTTTTGTCCATTCTGGACTCCAATTTTATTTTCTGTATTAATGGCAGTGCGGAGGCCCCGCCGTCTCCGCCCCCGTCCGACTGAACCGCGTCGTACCGAACCGGAAAGACCACGCCAAGGAACGCACACCATGAAGAGACTGATTGCCGCCGTTTCGATCGCCCTGCTCGCGGCATCCGCAGGCACCGCCGTCGCGAAGGACTGGACCACGCTGCGCTTCGGCACCGACGCAAGCTATGCGCCGTTCGAATCGAAGGCGCCCGACGGCAAGCTCGTCGGCTTCGACATCGATCTCGGCAACGAAATCTGCGCGCGCCTGAAGGCGAAGTGCGTGTGGACGGAGAACGATTTCGACGGGATGATCCCGGCGCTGAAGGCGAAGAAGTTCGACGCGGTGCTGTCGTCGATGTCGATCACCGCGCAGCGCGCGGAGCAGATCGCGTTCACGACGAAGATCTACAACCAGCCGACGCGCCTCGTCGTGAAGAAGGGCTCGCCGCTCTTGCCGAGCGCCGAATCGCTGAAGGGCAAGTCGGTGGGCGTCGAACAGGGCACGACGCAGGAAGCGTACGCGAAGGCGAACTGGGCGAAACAGGGCGCGAACGTCGTGTCGTACCAGAACCAGGACGGCGTGTATGCGGACCTGCTGGCCGGCCGGCTCGACGCCGCGCTGCAGGACGAGGTGCAGGCCGCGATCGGCTTCCTGAAATCGCCGCGCGGCGCCGGCTACCAGTTCGTCGGGCCGGAGCTCGTCGACGAGAAGGTGCTCGGCGTGGGCGCGGGCATCGGCCTGCGCAAGGAGGACGCGGACCTGAAGGCGAAGATCGACCGCGCGATCCTCGAAATGGTCAAGGACGGCACCTACAAGCGGCTCGCGTCGAAGTACTTCGACTTCGACATCTACGGCGGCTGACGCGGCCGGCGCTTGTCCGGCCCCGAAAATAAAGACGCGGCCGGACAAGCCGGCCGCCTCCCCTCCCCACCGCCATGATCCGGCGGCGCCCGTCGTCCGGAATTCTCAGCCGCCGCTCATCGACGCGAAGGTCGGCAGCAGGATCCGGTAGATGTGGATGAACGCCGGCCCGAGCAGCACCGTCAGCAGGGCCGGAAAGATGCAGAAGATCAGCGGGAACAGCAGCTTCAGCGCGATCTTCGCGGCGCGCTCCTCCGCGCGCATGCGCCGCCGCGTGCGCAGCATGTCGGACAGCACGCGCAGCGAATCGCCGATGCTCGTGCCGAACCGGTCGGCCTGGATCAGCATCGCGCAGAACGATTCGATGTCCTCCACGCCGGTGCGCAGCGCGAGATTGCGCAGCGCGGTTTCCTTCGAGAAGCCCGAGCGCATTTCGAGCAGCATCAGGTCGAGCTCGCTCGCGACCACCGGGCTGCGGAACTTCAGCTCCTCGCACACCTTCAGCAGCGCGGAATCGAGGCTCAGGCCCGCTTCGACGCACACCGTCAGCAAGTCGAGCGCGTCCGGGAAATCCTCGAAGATCACGCGCTGGCGCGTCGCGATCTTGCGCGACAGCAGGGCGTTCGGCAGGTAATAGCCGATCGCGCCGAGCAGCACGAGGATCATCGACAGCGTATAGCGGCTCTCCGCGAGCTTCGTCGTGATCAGCGCCGGCAGCAGCACGGCCGGCAGCGCGATCGCGAGCAGCGTCTTGCAGGCGAAGTACACGCTCGCGGCGTTCGGCGTGCGCCAGCCGGCGTTCATCAGCCGGATCCGCAGCGGCGAATCCTCCCAGCCTTCCTTCGGCACCGACAGCTTCGAGATCGGCTTCGAGATCTCGGCCAGCTTCGCGACCCATTCGGCCGCGACGCCGCCCGATCCGCCGTCGCCGCCGAGCGTCACCGTGCCGCCGCCCGCCTGCTGCAGGCGGCGCTGCATGTTGCGCGGCACGAAGACCAGCAGCGCCACCAGCGCGCCGGCGAAGACCGCCGCGAACAGCCCGGCGAGCATCAGGATTTGCATCAGGTTCAGGTTTTGCATGACAGTTCCTCGATCAGGTCGTGAGGCATCCGGTCGTCTCGCGCGCGGCGTCAGACACGGATCCGGATGATCCGGCGCATCCACAACACGCCGAACGCCATCGACACCAGCGTGGTGGCGACCATCTTGATCCCGGCCGGGTCCTGCCAGAGCACCGCCAGGAATTCGGGGTTCAGCACCATCATCGCGCCGGCCGTGGCGAACGGCAGCAGCCCCAGCACCCAGGCCGACATGCGCCCTTCTGCCGACAGCACGCGAATCTTGTCGAACAGCTTGAATCGCTCGCGGATCAGCGCGGCGATGCTGTCGAGCAGCTCGGCCAGGTTGCCGCCGGTCTCGCGCTGGATCAGCACCGCGATCACGAAGTAGCGCAGGTCGCGCACCGGCACCCGCGTCGCGAGATTCATCAGCGCGTCGTGCAGCGACACGCCGTAGTTGATCTCGTCGAACGTCACGCGGAACTCGCTGCCCATCGGCTCGGAAAACTCGTCGCTCACCATCCCGATCGCGCTCGTGAACGCGTGGCCGGAGCGCAGCGCGCGGGCAATCATGTCGCACACGTCGGGCAGCTGGCGCTCGAGCTTGCGCATCCGGCGCCCGCGGTTGCGCATCACGTACAGCATCGGCAGGCTCGCGGTGGGCAGCGCGACGAGCGCGGCGATCAGCAGCGGCAGCGACGTGAAGCTGAGCGCGAGCAGCGCGAGCGGCGGCAGCACGAGGCTGATCGTGGCCAGCTTCGCGACCGACCAGCTCATGCCCGACTGCTGCAGCAGCAGGTCGACCGACTGGATGCGCGGCATCGCCATCAGCAGCCGGTCGAACGGCTTCGCGTCGTTGAGCATGCGCTCCTTCAGGATCGACAGCCGTTCCTTCTGCACCTGCCCGCCCGCGGACATCGCGCGAATGCGCGCCTCGATGCGCTTGGCCGACACGCCGTGCCGGGCGTTCCACCACTGGTAGATGCCCTCGAACATCAGCACGACCGCGACGAACAGGAGAATCACAAACGCGTAGAAGATCGGATCCATGGTCATTCCTCGTCTTCGGCGCCCGGCCGGCTCGCGCCGGCCGTGCCGTCAGTTCGCCTCGTAGTGACGCGACGGGTCGTAGAGCGCATCCGGCAGGTTGATGCCGAATGCCTGCAGGCGGTCCGCGAACTTCGGCCGCACGCCGGTCGCGGTGAAATGCCCGCGCACCGTGCCGTCCTTGTCCATGCCCGTGCGCTTGAACGTGAAGATCTCCTGCATGTTGATGATGTCGCCTTCCATGCCGGTGAGCTCCGAGATGCTGACGATCTTGCGCTTGCCGTCGGTCATGCGCGCCGCCTGCACGACCACCGAGATCGCCGACGCGATCTGCTGGCGCATCGTCTTCGGCGGCAGCGACAGGCCCGCGATGCTGATCATGTTCTCGAGGCGCGTGAGCGCGTCGCGCGGCGTGTTCGCGTGGATCGTCGCGAGCGAGCCTTCGTGGCCGGTGTTCATCGCGTTCAGCATGTCGAGCGCTTCGGCGCCGCGCACTTCGCCGAGGATGATGCGGTCGGGGCGCATCCGCAGCGCGTTGCGCACCAGCGTGCGCTGCGTGATCTCGCCCTTGCCCTCGATGTTCGGCGGGCGCGTTTCGAGGCGCAGCACGTGCGGCTGCTGCAGCTGCAGCTCGGCCGCGTCCTCGATCGTCACGATCCGCTCGCTCTGCGGGATGAAGCCGGACAGGATGTTGAGCAGCGTCGTCTTGCCGCTGCCGGTGCCGCCCGACACCAGCACGTTCACCTTCGCGCGCGACAGCGCGTCGAGCAGCTCCGCCATCGGCGGCGTGATGCTCTGGTAGCGCACGAGATCGTCCATCTTCAGCGGGCACACCGCGAAGCGCCGAATCGACATCAGCGGCCCGTCGATCGCCGACGGCGGGATGATCGCGTTGACGCGCGAGCCGTCCGGCAGGCGCGCGTCGACCATCGGGCTCGACTCGTCGATGCGGCGGCCGACGCGCGACACGATCTTCTCGATCACCTTCATCAGGTGCGCGTCGTCGTAGAACGTCACGTCGGTCAGCTCGAGCTGGCCGTGCCGTTCGACGTAGACCTGCTTGCACGTGTTGACCAGGATGTCCGACACGCTCGGGTCGCGCAGCAGCGATTCGAGCGGGCCAAAGCCGAACATCTCGTCGTACACGTCGATCGCGAGCTGGCGCCGCTCGATGTCGTTCGCGGGCAGCTTGTCCTCGTCGAGGATGCGCGCGATCAGCATCGTGATTTCATGGCGCACCTGCTCCTGCGGCATCCGCGACAGGCGCTCGAGCTCGACGCGCTCCAGCACTGCCATATGGATCTCGCGGCGCAGCTTCTGGTACGCCTCGCGCACCATCGCGCCGCCGGGGCCGCCGAGGTCGGAACGTGCCGCCAGCGGCGGCACCCGTTGCATGGACAACTGATCGCGCAGTGACATGATCGACTCCTCGATTGAATTCACATGGACTTGAGTTTCGGCGTCGCGCCGCGGCCGAACAGCCGGGCGATCAGCGGTTCATTGCGTTCCGTGCCGCGCCCCGCGCGCACCTCGCCTTCGACGAGCTGCTTCGCGCAACCCTGCAGCGCGCGGGCCACCGCGCAGTTGCGCACGAGGCGCGAGATCGGGTGCCCCTGGTTGACCGACTCGAGCACGCTCTCCGTGTCCTCGGGAATCACCAGCGACGCATGCATCCCGAGCACTTCCTCGAGCGCGGCGCGGGTGCGCTCGCCCGCGCGCGTGTTGCGGTTCACGATCAGGCGCAGGCGATCGAGCGGATAGCCGAGCGACATCAGGATCTCCTGCAGCCGGCGCCCCGCACGCACGTGCGGCATGGTCGGCTGCAGCACGAGCTCGATCAGGTCGCTGCGGTCCAGCGCGACCATCGACACGGGGTTCAGGTTCAGCCCGACGTCGAAGATCACGAAGTCGTAGCGCGGCGCGGCGACGCCGAGAATCCACTCGAGCGCGTCCTCGCGCATCTCGGCCGCCTTCACGGGGTCGCCCGCGCCGGCCAGCACGTGGAAGGTGTCGCTGACGCGCGCGACGCTCGCGTCGAGGAACGCGCCGTCGAGCCGCTCGAGCTGCGTGCAGAGCTGCGGCAGCGTCGACGGCGGCGTCTCGTCGGTGACGAGGAACGCCGCGTCGCCGAACTGCTGGTTCAGGTCGATCAGCAGCACGCGGCGCTTGAAGGTCTCGGCGATCTCGTAAGCGACGTTGCTCGCCACGAACGTCGTGCCCGTGCCGCCCTTGCACGACATGAACGACACGATGCGGGTATCGCTGCTGTCTCGCCGCGAGCTCTGCGTGGCAGCACGCTGCAGCGCGTCGGTGAGCGCATGGACTTCGAGCGGCCAGGCCAGCACGTCGCGCACGCCCGCTCGCATCGCATCGAGCAGCGTGTGCGGCGACGCGTCGGCGGTCACGAGCATGCAGGTCAGGCCCTGGTGCAGCCGGCACATCCGCTCGATCGCGGACAATTCGGCGGCGTCGAGCGACGAGCCGTCGATCATCAGCACGTCGAACGCATCGAGCCCGTCGGTGCGATGCTCGATCTGCGACGGCCGCCCCGCCGCGCGCGTCACGCGGTAGTTGCCGCAGTCGGAGACGAGCCGGGCGATCTGGGTCAGGCGCCCCGTATCGTCCGAGGCTACGAGGATGTTGATCATGTTGTGTGCCTCGTCAGTTCGGTTAATTGCAGACCGTTCCGCCAGTGGACGACATCAGGCTCTCGCGGGGGAGCGTGGTCGAGAACGACGGCATGGGAACGTTGATCTTCACGAACGGGATCAGCGTCTTGATCGTGATGCCCGTCACTTGCAGCGTGACGAACGTGCAGCTGCTGCGCGCGGTGGTCGGATCGGAGTCGCAGCCTGCCGGCGTATAGGTGAGCGACACGTTGCTCGCCTTCAGCAGCGGCATCAGCGTCGTGATGCGCTGCTTGATCACGGTGGCATCCGCATCGCACACGGTCGCGGTGCGCGCGCCGAGGCGCATCGCCTCGCTCGCGGTGTTCCAGTAGAACAGCACGCGGCCGAACTCGCAGATGCCGATCAGCATCGTGCAGAAGATCGCCGCCACCAGCGCGAACTCGACGACGGTCGCGCCGCGTTGGCCACGGCGGCGCAGCGGGGAACGGGTGCGCGGGTTCATGACACTTGCCTCATCACGGTGACGATGTTGCCGAAGGTGATCTGCGGCAGGCCGTAGAACGCCGGGATCGGCACGTACTTGTAGCCCTTGATCTTGACCTCGACCAGGTTGATGCTCCCCGACGGCGGGCCGCCCGACGCGCCGTTGTTCGCGTCGTAGGTGATCACGTTCGAGAACTGCGAAGGATCGGACGCGTCGGTGCAGCCGGTGTTGTGCGTCGAGTCGCAGACGATCACGTTGGTCGTCGACAGGCCGGGCGCGAGCTCGGTGCCCTTCGCGCCGCAGTTCGTGCTGCCGTAGACGGCGAGGCACTGCGCGGCCGCGAGCGGATACGCGGGATCGCTCGGCAGGTAGGTCGACAGATAGCGCGCGGCGTTGCGGGTCGACTTGGTGAGCGCCTCGTACTGGTAGATCGCGCGGCCGAACTCCGCGACGCCGGTGACGAGCAGCACGAGCGGAATCATCACGAACGCGAACTCGACCGCGGCGACGCCGCGCATCCGGGACCGACGGGACATTGGCTTCTGGTTCATGATCGCCTCGGTTATTGAAGGAGCACCGGCACCATCGGCCCGACGGAGCCAAGGTTGCCCGGCACGCCTTCGGTGGCGCACGGGCTGCCCGCCATCGACGACGAGCCGCGATATTCGAGGTGCACCGGGCCCGCGCCACCGCCCGAGTCCATCGGGTCGAGCATCAGCATGCAATCCCACTGCAGCACCGGCGCGCTGTGGCCGCTCAGCAGCTGTGTGCAGTCGACTTCGGGCGCCAGCACCATGCGGCGGTCCGAGCCGGCCGTGTAGTTGCTCGCCGAATACGAGCCGCTCGTGTTGATGCCGGTCGTGGCGTCGCCCTGGTAGCTGGCGAACGTCTGGCGCTTGGCCACGAAGTCCGCGTAGGCATTCCTCCCCGCGGACCAGGTGGTCGTGTTGTACGTCCAGCCGGTGAAATCCGGCGTGCCGTCCGCCGGCCCCTTGAACGGGTTGTGGTAGACGCCGAAGCGGGTATTCCACGCGTCGCCGCTCGACACCTTGTTCCCCGGCGAGCCGATGCTCGAGCCGACCGCCGGCAGGTTGCAGTAGTTGCCGGTCAGTTCCTTGGTGATCTCCGACGCGCTGTTCGAACCGTCGAGCGCGGCCCAGCCGAAGTTGCCGGCACCGTAGCTCGGCGGCGAGCCCGTCTTCGACGCGATCCAGTCGCCGATGTTGTAGGTCGCGCCGGCCACCGGCGGGCTCACGTTGGTGCCCGCCTTGCAGATGAACACGGGAATCGCGCAGGTCGTCTGCGCGGGCCCGACGGTCGCGACCGCGGCGGCCGACACGGCGGCGTTCGCGATGTTGACGCCCGGGATCACGTTCAGCGTCTGGATGAACCAGTTCGCGATGTTGCCCAGCGCCGTCGTGCATTTCACGTACTTGATCGTGGACGGCGACGAGACCGAGCCCTTCGGCAGGAACGGATTGGTCAGCGCATCGCTGAACGTGACGCTCGAATCCGTCTGCAGCTGCACCGCGTTCTGCTGGAACAGCGCGAAATTCTGGTGGCCGGCGGTGATGCCGGCCGCCTCCGAAACCGACAGGTTCACCGTGGCGCCTGTCAGGTCACGCGCAGCCGCCAATGCACAGGCATCGGCGCTGTTCTGCAGTTCGCTGCGCGTGACGTACAACTTGCCAAGATCCAGCGCGAGGCCGACGAACCCGATCAGCACCGCCAGCGCGATTGCGACGATGACCGCAACGGCGCCGCGCTGGCGGCGCATGCCGCGAGCGGCAGGTCGAGCATGTTGAGCAACGCGGGACATGGCACTCTCCCTGAGTAGCTGTCGTTATTGGTTACCGGACTTGCTGATGCCGATCACGAACGCATTCGCCTTCGGCTCGGGCGCCTGGAACGACTTGTCGTAGTTGTCCAGCGCGGCCGCCGCGGCGGTGCCCGACATGGCCGGCCTGGCCGGCGCGTGGTCCGCGGCATGCGGATCGATGATCTGCGCTTGCGTCACGGCACGCACCGATTCGCCGAACCGGGTGTCCCACACCGGCGTCGATGTCATGCAGCCCGCGAGCGCGGTGACGAGCGGCGCGGCCAGGGCCAGGCGACGCACGATTACGAGGTAGGCGGATTTCATGGGCTTCCCCTTGAAGGTCTTCAATGATCGGTGGACGACGGCGTCGCGTTCGCGCCGGCGACCTGCTGCGTGCGGCGCTGCTTCGCGGGCGCCGGCTGGGCCGGCGCGGCCTGGTTCGCCGCGGCGAGGCGCGCCGCGGCCGCTTCGATGCGGGCGATGCGGGCCGCCGTCGCGTCGTCCGCGGCGTGCGGCGCGGCGCTGGCCGGCACCGCCTCGGCCTTTACCGGCGCGGGTGCCGGTGCCAGCGCCGCCTCGGCCTTCGCCTTCACCGGTGCCGGTGAAGGCGCGGGCGCCTTCGCGGGGGCATGCGTGTCGACGAGCGGCTTGGCCGGCACGTCCTGCGTCGCGACCGGCATCGCCGACGTCACCGCCTTGGCGGCCGCATCGGCCTGCGCGGTGCGCGGCGCCGGCAGCGCGGCGGTGGCGGCAGGCGTGCTGTCCTGCTTCGGCGCGGGCGTCGGCGCGGGGGCCTGGTCAGGCGCCGGCGCTTGCGATTGCGGCATCGGCGGCTGCGCCGGCGCGGCTTCGCTGGCGGGCATCCGGCCATGCTTGCGCAGGCCGCCGCGCCCTTCCATGTTGCCGGTCGCGAACACGTCCGCTTCGTTGGTCCGCGTGAAGCTGTCGGTCGGCAGCGGCACGTCGGCGGTCTGCAGCGGCTTCACCAGGTGCGGCGTGATGATGAAGATCAGCTCGGTGCGGTCCTGCTGGAACGACGTGCTGCGGGCCAGCGCGCCCAACACCGGAATTTCGCCGATGCCCGGCACCGCCTTCAGCGCGCCCGAGACGTTGTCCTTGATCAGCCCGCCGATCGCGAACGTCTCGCCGTCGGCCATCTGCACCGTCGTCGACGCGCGCCGGGTCGTGATCAGCGGCAGGATCGACGCGCCCGCGACGTTGGTCGCGGTGAGCGTGACGCCCGTCTGCGACAGCTCCGACACTTCCGGCGCGACCTTCAGGCTGATGCGGCCGTTGCCCAGCACCGTCGGCAGGAATTTCAGCGCGACGCCGAATTCCTCCTCCTGCAGCGTGATCGTCGTGCCGCCGCCGTTATTGCTCTGCGGCACCGGGATGAAGATCTTGCCGCCCGCGAGGAACGTCGCCTCCTGGCCGCTGATCGTCACGAGGTTCGGCTCCGCGAGGATCTTGACGAGGTTGTCGGTGTTCTGCGCATCCACCGCGACGCTGAACGGCCGGTTGTTCGCCTTGTTCGCGACGATGCCGCTCGCGACGCCCGCCAGCAGGTTGCTCACCAGCGCGCCGCTCCACGAACCGAAGCCGCCCTGGATGTTGAACGCCGAGCCGAGCTGGTTGATCAGCGTCTTCGACACCTCGGCGACCTTCACCTCGAGCATCACCTGCTGCGGCGCGGTCACGGTGAGCATGTTGAGCACGTTGCCGCCCTTGTTCTCGCCGTTGCCGCCGCTGCCGCTGTTCGCATAGGCCTTCGCGATCGCGGCGGCCTGCTGCGCGGCCTGCGAGCTCGACACGTTGCCCGCGAGCACGATCGTGTCGGCCGCGGTCGACACGTGGATGTCGCGCTCGCCCGGCATCAGCTGACCGAGCGACGCCTGCAGGCCGCCCGCGTCGGCGCCGACCGCCACGTCGATGACCCGGCACGCGCCGCTCTTGCCCTGCACGATCATGTTGGTCGTGCCGACCGCCAGCCCGAGGATGTAGAGCGTCTGCGGCGACACCATCGTCGCCTGCGCGACCGCCGGATTGCCGATCGTGCGGTTGCGCACGGGTTCGGGCATCGGCACGAGCATCGACTTGCCGAGCGGCACGCTGACGGACATCGAGTCGCGCACCGCGCCGACGCAGTTCGGCCCGCGCAGCGGCCCGGATGCGGCGGCGGCCGCGCCGGCGGCAGGCGCCGGCGTCATGCTGATCGTCATCTGCATCGGCCCCTTGCCCATCGCCGCCGGTGCGCTCGCCGGGCCGCCCTTCATCAGGGCACCCGCCTCGGCGCCGACCTGCGCGACCGCGCTATAGACGTTGAACCAGCCGGCGCACAGCAGGGCTGCGGCCATCGCGCCGTGCAGGGCGCGCGTACGCGCCGGCCCGGCTCCAGAACGTTGCGGTTTGATCTTCATTTCGTCTGATCCCCCGAGTACCCGGCGGCTGCCGGGCTTGACTGTCAAAGGCCGCCGCTTGCGGCGAGCGGCCTGGATGCTGCACGTGTTGTTGATGAATTCAGAAGCATTCGACGCTGCCCGCGACGCCGGACAGCACGCCGATGCAGTCGCGCCGCGCGGCCGGAGCCGCATGCGACGCCACGTGCACCCGCACCGTCCGCGTACGCACCACCGGCGCCGACGCGACGATCGGAGCGGCCGGCTTGCCGAGCAGCGTGAGCTTGGTCGCGCCGTCGGTGTTCAGCGTCTGCTTGTCGACCTGGTTGCGCAGCACGAGCGACAGCGTGCCGACACTGCGCGCGACGTCGAGCTTCTCGGCCTGCTCCGGCGACACTTCGAGCGTCACCGCGTTGACGACCTTCGGTGCCGTATCGTCGCGGCTCACCTGCTGCGCGACCGCCAGCACCAGGATGTGCTCGAGCACGATCTTCGAGATGCTCTGCTGGTTGTCGGTCTTGCCCGGCTCCTGCGTGTTGACGATCACGTCGACGTAGTTGCCCGGCAGCGCGAAGCCCGCGACGCCGACCACGTCGTTCACGCGCACCGTGATCGCGCGGTTGCCCGCGCCGATCACCGCGGACAGCCCGCCCTTGGTGCCGAGCGGCGCGAGCTTCGCCTCGAGCACCGGCTCGCCGCGTGCGAGGCTGGTGCGCACGACGCGCCCTTCGAGCACCTTCGTATCGGTGAACGCGCCGGGCGGCACGCTGCTCGACGGCCAGCTGACGGTGCGGATCTGGGCCGGCCCGATCGGCTCGCCCAGGTTGAGGTCGGTGGCCGCGACGGCAACCTGCGTCACGGCGCTGGTGGACGTTTGCACGAGCCACCGCGATGCGAACGCGACGGCGGCGAGACCCGCCACCATGGCGATGATCAGCATCGTGATTGCGCGACTGTTTTTCATGGCAATGCTCCTCGACAGATCGTGAATGAAACGGCTCAACCGGAAATCAGCGTGCGGCCCAGGCGGTCGCCCGCCGGCGGATGCGTGCTGTCCCGCTCGGGTGCGGAACCGAAGTAGCCGGCCCACGCCTCATGCAGCGCCTCTTGCGTGACTTCCATCGGATCGCCGCGATAGCGTGCCGATGCGGCGACGAGGCGCAGCAGGTCGCCCGGAAAGCAGGCAAGGAAAGCCTTGCCGGTCGGCAGATGCAGCCGGTGTGCGAGGTAGTCGAACGCGTCGTTGGCCGGCACGAGGCCGAGCGACTTGCACATCGCGTCGAACACCGCGTGGTAGTCCTCGATCGGCATCGGCCCGACGTAGAGCTTCGAGCCGAGGCGGCGCAGGAACGCGTCGTCGCCGAACTGCGACGGCGCGATGTTGCTCGAGAACACCGGCCACACGTCGAACGGCACGACGAAGCGGTTGCCCGAGCCGAGCGTCAGCAGGTCGACGCCGCGATCGAGCGGCCGCAGCCAGCGGTTGAGCAGGTCGCGCGGCTCGACGCGCTGGCGGCCGAGGTCGTCGACGATGTACATGCCCATGTTGGCCTTCATGTGCGGCGGCGCCTGGTAGCAGCCGGACGTATCGTCGTGCCGCAGGTCGAGCTCGTCGAGCGTCAGCTCGCCGCCCGACAGCACCATCGGGCGCTCGCACAGGCGCCAGCGGCGGTCGACCGACTGTCCGTCCGGCTGTTGCGCGGCGTCGACGTGCACGAGCGGGTCGTGGATCTGGATGATCTCGCCGCCCGCGTAGATCGCGTACGGCACCGGCACGTCGCCGCGCATCAGCGTGCCGAGGCGCTCGGCGAGGAAGGTCTTGCCGCTGCCCGCGGGCCCATGGATCAGCAGCGGGCGCCCGGCGTTCAGCGACGCGGCCGCGGCGTCGATGATCGCCATGTCGTAGACGATCCCCTTGAAGGCCGCCATCACGTCGGCGCGCGCGATGCGCGTCTTGCGGATCGAATGCGCGTCGACCATCTCGAGGTACGCGTCGAGCGTGACCGGCGCGGGGCCCGCGTAGTTGCTGCGCGCCTTCTCCTCGATCGCGAGCACGCGGCCCGCGTCGGTCAGGCGGAACGACACGTCGAGATCCGTGGTGCCGCGGTGCGTGATCTCGACCAGGTGTTCGCGCACGAGGAACGCGAGCACGTCGTCGAGCACCGAGATCGGCAGGCAGTGCCGCTCGATCAGGTCGGCGTATTCCGAGCGGCCGTGCATCAGCGTCGACTTGAGCACCAGCCCCGCGACGAAGGTCTCGTGGAGCCCGGTGTCCGCGAGCGTGCGCGGCGCACGCGGCAGCCGCGCGTGGAGTTTCGTGTGAGACTCGCGCGACGGCGCCGGATCGGGCAGATGAGCGATCTGCGCGTCGCGTCTCGGCTCGTTGTGGTCTGCGTTCATGATCGCTCCGTTGTCAGCATCGATTGCGCCGGCGGCCCGCCTACACGGCGGCCGCGAACAACATTCCCAGCGTGCCCGCGGCGATTGCGACGCCGTACGGCAACGCCCCCACCGACGCGACCTGCGCCGGCATCTCGGCCGCCATGCCCTGCTGCCTGAGCGCGGCGCGCGCCAGCAGGTAGCGGACGTTCGCGAACAGCTGCCGCGCGCGGCCCCGCCACAACACCACCGCCAGCGCGCCGGCCCCGCCCGCGACGAAGGTCGCGAGCACGATCCAGGCGGCGAGCGCGGGGCCCACCCAGGCGCCGATGGTCAGCATCAGCTTCACGTCGCCGGCCGCCATGCCGCGCATCAGGTACAGCGGCATCAGCAGCGCGAAGCCGGTCGCGGCGCCCGCCAGCCACGCGAGCGCACCGGCCCACAGCCCCAGCAGCACGCATTGCGCGGCCAGCGCGCCGGCGAGACCGACCGCGAGCAGGCGGTTCGGAATGCGGCGGCACGTCAGGTCCGTGCTCGCTGCGACGATCACGAGTGCCGTGACGCACAGCGGAATCGGGTGGGACGGCATGGCAGGCAACATGACGGGCCTCTTCGAGCGTGCTTGGGTGAAATCAGGTCGCTGCCGTGATGCGGGCCGCGACGTCCTGGTAAAGGTTGCCGAGCGACGTGCCGAGCGACATCACCGCGAACACGATGGCCATCGCAATCAGCGAACCCAGCAGGGCGTATTCGATCGACGTGACACCGCGTTCGTCGTCGATCCATCTCGTTACTGCGTTCATTCCGGTTTGCATGGCGATCTCCATTGCTTCAGCGATCGAACCGTGGCGCATGCGCTGCGTGTCTGCCGATACACGTCCGGGCCGGCCAGCCCGGACGCCAGACCGCGCGCGCTGTCATGTGCGCTACAGTTCGTTCCCCACGGTCGTGAACACGCCGTTCAGGTCCTGGCCGACGATCTGCACGGCGCCGATGATCACCACCGCGATCAACGCGGCGATCAGGCCGTACTCGATCGCGGTGACGCCGCTGTCGTCCCGGAGGAAGGTTGAGCGGCGCACACGGGCCAGCAGTGCGCGCAGGCCGCTGGAGTGCTGCACAAGGACTGTCTGCTTCATGACATGCTCCTCATCGCGTACTGAAGTCGTCATCCATCGATTCAAGAAAGGTGACGGGCGAATCAACCGTGAACTCGCCCGTCGGCGGGTTCACAGTTCGTTGCCGATCGTCGTAAAGACGCCATTGAGATCCTGGCCGACGATCCGCACCGCGCCGATGATGACGACGGCAATCAGTGCTGCGATGAGGCCGTACTCGATGGCGGTCACGCCGTCTTCGTCACGGACGAACTTCTTCACTTGTTGAACGAGCTTGGACATGGTTATCTCCCTTCGGATGGCTAAATAAATCCCCTTGTCACCATTGACTCGGGGGCACTGCTTCTGCTGCTGGCACTGCAAGAAAATCAGAACGTGAAGATCGGCCGCAGCGGCACGGGTGCGCGTGCGCACATGCCCTTGCGGGCCGATTCGACGAACGAGGAAATGCGTCTCGGGTGCGCATGCGTGGCGATCTGCCGGATGCGCTTGCCGCCCGAAGCTGGCTGGATGCCGGTCGACGCGGGTCGGCCGGACGAATGGCGCGCAGACGTCCGGCCGTGTGCCGTGGCGCTGCGTTGGCGGCTCGCAAGCCGCGTGGTGCTTTGGTCCATCATTTTGTTACCCCCGACTTCCGTCTTTTCGCATTCTTCTGGCAAACCGGACGATGCCGGCGCCCCGCTGGTCAGGCGGCGACTTCCCTGTGAGACCGGATGCGGCGCTGTTCCGCCTGGCTCCGGGCTCCACCCCTTGGGTGACGCCGGCTTCGATCCTGGTGTAGTCGATGTCTGGATCGGCCGGACGTCGTGTCGTCGACTTCCGCGAGTCACCTGTCGCAAGGAGCGGGCCAGCCCGGGTCCGATCCAGTCCGCACAAGGGGTTCGGGTCGGTGCACCCGGGCACGGAGGTGGCACGGGCCGCCGGAAGTTGCGCTTCTGATACATCGGCGCCGCCGCGCGCCGCCGCCCGACCCGCGCAAAGCCCCGTCGGACAAGGCTCAAAAAATTTTCTCGGGATTTTCCCGAAGCCGCGCCGCCGCGCGCGCCGGGCGGCAAGCGTGCAGGTTCGCATCGCCCGGACACCCGAAATGTTTCAGCCCCGAAACACGATCGCCCGAATCGCCGCCTCGAGGCCCTCCCGTCACACCGTTTTCAGCGGATTTCCCGTTTTTAAACACACGGTTAAACCGGTGGCGATTTGCATCGACGGGCGTTTTTTTCTAACAATGGAATGGCCGGACGCAGCCAGAAAGCGAACATGCTTCGACGTCCGAGCGATACCACAACGGATAAACGGGCTGCAGCCACCACGCAGCCCCCACCTGCAGGCGGGGCATCATGTACGCAGCAAATCGGGGAGCGCGCTATCGCGCGCGGCGCAGTACGCACTGGCTGACGGCCGATCGCATCGTGCCGTACAGCTGCGCGATGCTGGTGCTCATCGCGCTCACGCTGGGCGCGTGGGCGTGGACGACGCATGGCTTCACCGCCAACACGGCGATCCGTCCGGGCGTCGATTTCGCGGTGTTCTGGACCGCGTCCGACCTGATCCTGCACGGGCAGGTCGCGACCATCTACGATTTCCATCTGTTCTCGCAGGCCGAGCTGCAGCGGTTCGGCGCCTACCTGCATCACGGCTTCCTGCCGTGGCTGTATCCGCCGACGATGCTGCTGCTCGTCGTGCCGTTCGCTTTCGTGCCGTTTCTGCCCGCATTCTTCCTATTTTTCGCGGGCAGCTTTCTATGCTATGCGCGAGGCGTCGCCGGCCTGTCCGGGCTGCGCACGCACCTCGCGCGCCCCCAGGCCGCCACGCTCGCGATATGCGCGTTTCCCGGCGTGTTCATCGCGATCGTCAGCGGCCAGAACGGGCTGCTGACCGCCGGCATCGCGGCGCTCGCGCTGCGCCATCTCGAGCGGCGGCCAGTGCTCGCGGGGCTGCTGGTCAGCCTGCTGGCGATCAAGCCGCAGCTGGCCGTGCTGTTTCCGCTCGTGCTGATCGCGACGCACAACTGGCGTGCGTTCGGCGCCGCGGCGGCCGGCACCGCGCTGTTTGCCGGCGCCAGCGTCGCGCTCGGCGGCGGCACCGCGCTGCACGGTTTCGCGAACGGGATGTCGCTGGCGCGCGAGATGGTCGTCGAATACGGCGTGTCGTACTGGCAGGTGTCGCCCTCGCCGTTCGCGGCGCTGCGGCTCGCCGGCGTGTCGCTGCCGATCGCGTACGCGGCGCAGGCGGCGGTTGCGCTGCTCGCCGCGACGGCCGCGGTCACCGTGTGGCGCCGCACGCGCGACATGCGCCTGCGCGGCGCGGCGCTCGCGGTCGCGACGCTGCTGACGACGCCGTATCTGTGGCACTACGAACTGCCGTGGCTCGGCCTCGCGGTGTTTTGCCTGGTGGCGTACGGCCTCGACGAAGGCTGGCTGCCCGGCGACCAGCCCGTGATCGTGCTCGCATGGCTGCTGCCCGCGTTCGAGTTCGTCAATCGCCTGCTGCTGCTGCCGCAGTTCGGGCCGGTCGTGCTGCTGAGCGTGCTGTTCGTCGTCGTGCGCCGCGCGTCGCTCGCGCGGAGGGCCACATGATGCAGATCCGCCACCCCGAGCGCCACGCGCTGCCCGCGTTCGATGCGCATCCCGAGCTGCCGGCGGCCGGCCCGCACCGCCGGCCCCACTGGCTGTCGCTGCGCCGCGTGCGTACCTATGCGCAGGTCGCGCTGTGCTGCTACCTGCTGTTCGCCGCGATCTACGTCGTGCGCCTGCTCGGCCCGCATGGCCACGCGCTGCCGGCGCCCGTGGCCGACTTCGCGCCGACCTGGAGCGCCGCATGGCTCGCCGCGCACGGGCAAGCGCTCGACGCATGGCGCGTCGCGGCGCTGCACGCGGTCGAGGTGCACGCCATCGCGTCGCTGCATGGCGCGCCGGCCGGCCTGCCGTGGCGCTATCCGCCCACCACGCTGCTGCTGGCGACGCCGCTCGGCTGGCTCTCGTACGCAGTCGCGGCGATCGTGTGGCTCGGCGGCGCGTGCGCGCTGTTCGCCGTCGCGTGCCGCCTGATCGTGCAGCGCCGCTCCGCCGCACTGTGCGCATGGGCGTTCCCCGGCATGTTCATCGCGACGGTCACCGGCCAGGACGGCCTGCTCACCGCGTCGCTCGCCGGCTTCGGCCTGTTGCTGCTGCAGCGGCGCCCGATCGCCGCCGGTGTCTGCTTCGGGATGCTGAGCATGAAGCCGCAGCTGGCCGTGCTGTTCCCGCTCGCGCTGCTGTGCGCCGCGCAATGGCGCGCGCTCGCCGCGTGGGCCGCGACCGTCGCGGGCCTCGCCGCGCTCGCGACGCTCGCGTTCGGCGCGGATGCCTGGACCGCGTTCGCGCAGGCGCTCGACGCCGCGCACCGCACGGCCGGCGCCGTGCCGTCGCTGCTCGCGCGCATGCCGACCACACAGGCGATGGCCGCGCTGGCCGGCTGGCCGCCGGTCGTCGCGCTGGCACTGCAGGCGCTGGCGGCCGTGTGCGCGGTGGCGGCCGTCTGCTATGCATGGCGCGGCAGCTGCACGTATGCGCTACGCGCCGCGACGCTCGTCTGCGCGACGCTGCTCGCCGCACCGTCGCTGATCGACGGCGATCTCGCGTGGTACGGCATCCTGATCGCCTGGTATGCGCGCCATGCGTTCGCGTTCGGCTGGCGGCGCTTCGATCGCGAATGGCTCGCGCTGCTGTGGGCGACGCCGCTCGGCGGCCTCGCCGTCGCGCATCTGCACGTGCAGTTCATGCCGCTCGTCGCGGCCGTGTCGCTGCTGCTGCTCGTCACGCGCATCGCGCACGAACGACACGATGCGCCCTGCATGCCGGACGCGCACGACAGCGCGACCGACACCGATTTCACGCACGCCGTGCGGCCGCGCCATGCGTCGCCACGGCTTCATCGATTCGACCGCCAGCCGCTGCCGTTCGGCATCCGGCACTGATGCGGCGCTCACAGGGGGAAACGTCATGCGGGCTCTCATCCATCCACCGCTCATTTCGCTGGTCGTGCCGTTCTACAACGAAGGCGAGGCCGTCGAGCACTTCTTCGATGTCGTGATGCCGCTGATGAGCGGGATCGACGGCATCCGTTTCGAGATCGTGTGCGTCAACGACGGCAGCCGCGACGACACGCTCGACCGCCTGATCGCGGCCGGCGCGAAGGACCGGCGGGTGCGCGTGATCGACCTCACGCGCAACTTCGGCAAGGAAGCGGCGCTCACGGCGGGCATCGACGAGGCCGTGGGCGACGCGGTGATCCCGCTCGACGCGGACCTGCAGGACCCGCCGTCGCTGATCCCGGTGATGATCGAGCACTGGCGCGACGGCGCGGAAGTCGTCGCCGCGCGGCGCACCAACCGCGCGTGCGATTCGTTCGCGAAGCGCACCGCGGCAAAACTCTACTACCGTGTGCACAACGCGCTGTCGGAAGTGAAGCTGCCGGAGAACGTCGGCGATTTCCGGCTGATGGACCGCCAGGTGGTCAACGCGCTGCGCAGCCTGCCGGAGCGGCGCCGCTTCATGAAAGGCCTGTTTGCGTGGGTCGGCTACCGGACCGTGATCGTCGACTACGAGCGCGAAGCGCGCAGCGCCGGCAAGTCGAAGTTCTCCGGCTGGAAGCTGTGGAATTTCGCGCTCGAGGGGATCACGAGCTTCAGCACGGTGCCGCTGCGCAGCTGGACCTACATCGGCCTCGGCATCGCCGCGCTGTCGTTCGTCTACGGTTCGTTCATCGTCGCGCGCACGCTCATGTTCGGCAATCCGGTGCCCGGCTACGCGTCGCTGATCTCGGCGATGCTGTTCATCAGCGGCATCGAACTGGTCGGCATCGGCGTGGTCGGCGAATACATCGGACGGATCTACTACGAAACGAAGGAGCGACCCGTCTATCTCGTGCGCCGCCGCTACCAGACCCGCAGCAAGGTGACGACCCTGCCGGTGTCGCGCGATTCGCTGCGCCAGGCGTCCGCCGCCGCGCGAGCCGACCTCGCGCGCCGCCGCTCGCAGACGCGCCATCGCGTCGCCGCCCGCTGAGCCGATGCCATGCAGCCCGACACGATTCGCGCCGTCTGCGCCGCCGAGCGCGCGCGGCTGTTCCGCTTCGGCGTATCGGGCATCTGCTCGACCGCGATCCACGCGCTGATCGCGTCGGCGCTGTTCGCGCTGATCGACGCGACGGCCGTGACCGCGAACGCGGTCGCGTTCGTCTGCGCGACGGTGTTCTCGTATCTCGCCAATACGCTGTGGAGTTTCTCGTCGACCGTGCAGTGGCGCAATCTCGCGCGCTTCGTCGCGGTTGCGCTGTCCGGCCTCGTCGAGACGATGCTGCTCGCGCGCGGCACCGAGGCGCTCGGCCTCGCCCACGGCTGGAGCATCGTCGCGGTGGTGCTGTGCGTGCCGCCGGTGACCTTCGTGCTGCACCGGCTCTGGACCTACCGCTGAAGCCGGCCTGCGCCGCATGACGCCGCGCGCCGCCCGCCACGCCGGCGGCGCGCGGCGGCCCGTCGCCGGTGCCGCTCAGCCGACGCGGCGATGGCCCGCGTCGCCGGAAGGCGCGCCGCCGTTGTCGCCGTTATCGCCGTTGTCGTGATCGTTCAGCCCGTGCTCGATCATCATCCGGTAGAGCGTCACGCGCGAAATGCCGAGTTCGGCGGCCGCCTTGTTGATGCGATGATCGTTGCGCAGCAGCGCGTTCTCGATCGCGGTGCGCTCGGCCAGCGCGCGGGCCTGCTCGAGCGTCACGGGCTCGGTCTCGCCGGGCGACTCGAGGCCGAGATCGTGCGGCGTCAGCAGCCGGCTCTCGGCCATCACGATGCCGCGCCGCACGCGGTTGATCAGCTCGCGCACGTTGCCCGGCCACTCGTAGCGGCGCATCGCGTCGAGCGCGGCCGACGTGAAGCCGCTGATCTTGCGGCCGCTGTCGGCCTTGTATTTCTGCAGCACGTAGTGCGCGAGGATGTCGATATCCTTGCCGCGCGCGCGCAGCGGCGGCTCGTGGATGCGCAACACGCACAGCCGGTGATAGAGATCCGCGCGGAACCGCGCGCCCTCCACCGCGCCGTCGAGATCGACGTGGGTCGCCGAGATGATTCGCACGTCGACCGGAATCGATTCCTGGCCGCCGAGCCGTTCGATCTTGCCTTCCTGCAGGAAGCGCAGCATGCTCGCCTGGCTTTCGAGCGGCATGTCGCCGATCTCGTCGAGGAACAGCGTGCCGCCGTTCGCCGACTCGATCCGCCCGGCGCGCCGCTGGCTCGCGCCGGTGAACGCACCGCGCTCGTAGCCGAACAGTTCGGATTGCAGCAGATGGTGCGGGATCGCGCCGCAGTTGATCGCGACGAACGGGCCCTTCGCGCGGCCCGAGCGATCGTGGATCGCGAGCGCGGTCAGTTCCTTGCCGGTGCCGGATTCACCCGAGATGAACACGCTCGCATCGGTCTTGGCCACCTTGCGGATCGTGCTGAACAGCTGCTGCATCGCCTCGCAGTTGCCGATCATCCCGTGCTCGCCGATCGACGCCGCATAGGCCGCGCCGTCGACGCGGTCGAGCGCCGCCATGCCGCGCGCGTGGCCGAGCACGTGAGAAATCCATTCGAACGGAAGCGGCAGCGTCACGTAGTCGAAGCAATAGCTGCGGATCAGTTCGCGCACCACCGCGCTGATCGACACGCCGGCCCGCGCGATCGAGATCCAGCCGATCGCCGGCTGGCTCAGGCACGCTTTCAACGCGGGGAAATCGCGCGACGTGAAGCCGGTGAAGTCGATCAGCCCCGCGGCCACCCCTGCGCCGGACGTCATGTTCTGCGCGGTGCCTGCCGTCTTCGCGATCGCGATTTCCCAGCCGAGCGAACGCAATTGCTCGAGCAGCGGCTCTTCGGGCGAGCGCGCAATGACGAACAGCTTGCGCCCGGCTTCAGGCGCCGTGATGGACACCGGCGGCCCGTCGACTGTCGCGGACGCCGCTCCCGTGGTTGGCTCGGGTGACTTAGAAACCATCGTTGTTCCCCGCTTAGCGTTGGTATCGCGCTTCGGCTTCCCGTCGCGGCACGCGACGGACCAGACGGTTGAACCTACATATTCGCCGGATTCCCGTCTGAATAAAATACCCCGACGCAATAATCGCGTCGGTGCGAAGCCTGCCTTGAGCGGTATATCGGCGCCGGCGCAATGCGGCTAGATGGGTGTTATCCCGGTGGCGGGGTGCGCGCGAAACGGGCTGGCGCGGCGCCCGGACGCGCGCGTCACCGGCCGCGCGAGCCCGGGGCCCCCGCCGTGCAGGGCGCCCGCGGCGGCCGCCGCGCGCATCGCGCCGGCGACGATCGATTTCGGGTCCGAACCGTGCCGCGCAGGCGCGGCGGCAGGCCCGCCGAACCGATTGACCGGGGTCAATCGTCCGACGCCACCGACTGACGCGCGGGCGCAACACGGCGCCCCGCCCGT
The DNA here is from genome assembly GCF_004343775.1 of Burkholderia sp. SRS-46. Lineage (GTDB taxonomy): Bacteria > Pseudomonadota > Gammaproteobacteria > Burkholderiales > Burkholderiaceae > Burkholderia. The sequence continues at coordinate 749,007 of NZ_PTXL01000002.1, forward strand.
CCGCAATGTGACATCAGCGGCCCGACGTCAGCGGCCCGACGTCAGCGGCGCCGGCGCATCCGCCCGGCCGCGGCCGGGCGACGCGGCGTCGTGCGCGCCATACGCGGCGGCAAGCGCGTCGACCCGCGCGAGATGGTGGCGGTTGTCGTGGTCCCACGGATGGAAGCCGGGCCGGAAGAAGCTCAGCCATTCGCCCGCGATGCGCGGAAAGAGCCCGCGGCGCGGCCCGTACAGGAACGCGATCATGCCCAGCGTCCCGCGCACGCGCTGCCGTTTCGCGTCGGGGTCGCGCGACAGCAGCGCCCGGTGCATCAGGTACACCGTCGGCCAGAACGTCAGCGTCGTCAACGCATAGACGCCCACGCGGATCAGGTAGCGCCGCAGGCCCGGCTTCATCGCCGCGTTCCACACATCGAACGACACCGACTTGTGCTCGGTTTCCTCCAGCGCATGCCAGACCCACATCTGCCGGTAGCCTTCGACCGAGCCGGCGAGCCGCGACGGGTCGCGCAGGATCCAGTCCGCGAGCATCGCGGTGTAGTGCTCGGCGGCGACCGTATGCGCGAGCTGCACCGAATGCGGCAGCGTGCGCTTCACGTAGTCGAGCACGAGCCAGACGCGCTTGTCGAGCTTGCGCGCGGGCAGCCGGTTCGCCTGCAGCAGCTCGTTGTATTCGACGTGCTCGCGCGTGTGCATCGCCTCCTGGCCGAGGAAGCCGAGCACCTGCTGCTTGAGCACCGGATCGTCGACACGGTCGCGGTAATTGCGCACCGAATCCATGAAGAAGCGCTCGCCCGCGGGAAACAGCAGCGACAGCGCGTTGAAGAAATGGGTCACGTGCGGGCCCTTGCCGTGCCAGTCCTTCGCGCGCTCGACCGGCAGGTCGAAACGCAGGTCGCGGCGCACCGGCATCACCTCGGCCGCGGTGGCGGAAGCGGCTGATTTCATGTTCGTTCGTCTCCGGTCGCGGCGGGCATTGCGCCGGCTCGCGACATCGATAATCTTGACATTGACAGATGTAAAGATAGGCCGCCGCGACGCGCGCGCGCAAGCCGCGCGGTAGACGCGCGCTTCCAAACACCTTGCGTGGAAAACGACGCAAGCACCGGTGCGCAAACGGCGCGGGCGCAGGGAGAAATTCGAACGCGATCGGATCGTGGCGACCGGCCGGCGGACCTTGCCGCGGAGCCCGGCGGCGCCCGCCGGATGCAGGCGCCGCGCGCCTCGCGCACGCGGGCGCATGACGGGCATCGACGGCACCGCGAAGCGGATTCATACGCACGCCCGCATCGCACGCGAGCGCGCCGGTCGCGCTTCTACCACCCGATTCAAACGCGCCTGTCGAGCGCCGCGGCGCGGCACAGCGCTCCGGACGCGTGTCCGCGCCTGCGGCGGCGCCGCGCCCGCTCGCCTACAATGACGGTTTCACCCAACCCCACTCAGGAGAAGTCATGGCAGTCATCACGACCGAATCGGGCCTCAAGTACGAAGATCTCACCGAAGGCACGGGCGCCGAGGCGAAAGCCGGTCAAACGGTCAGCGTGCACTACACCGGCTGGCTCACCGACGGCCAGAAGTTCGATTCGAGCAAGGACCGCAACGACCCGTTCGCGTTCGTGCTCGGCGGCGGCATGGTCATCAAGGGCTGGGACGAAGGCGTGCAGGGCATGAAAGTCGGCGGCGTGCGCCGCCTGACGATCCCGCCGCAACTCGGCTACGGCCCGCGCGGCGCGGGCGGCGTGATTCCGCCGAACGCGACGCTCGTGTTCGAAGTCGAGCTGCTCGACGTCTGACGCAACCGAACGCCGTCCGCACGATGGAACCCATCGCATCCCCCGCCATTGCGCTGCGCCGCTACGACGCGTCGGAAGCGTCGGACGTGCACGACTTTCACCAGGTCGTGCTCGGCCTCGACGGCGCGATGGTGATGGCGGTGGACGGCGTCGGCCAGCGTATCGACCGGCATGGCGCGTGGCTGGTTCCGGCCGGTTCGCGCCACGACTACGCGGGCCTCGGCGAAAACCGCCAGCTCGTGCTCGACTTGCCCGCGTCGTCGCTCGCGGTGCCGCAGCGGCTGTTCGACGGCGCGCGCGCCCTGTCGATCGATCCGCGCCTGAGCGCGCTCGTCGCGCAGGTCGCGGCGGGCGCCGCGCGGTTCGACGCAACGCCCGGCGACGCGCAACGCGCCGCCGCGCACCGCTTTCACTGGCAAGCCGCCGCGCAGCTGTGCGGTGCGCTGCTCGGCGACAACGGCCTGGCGGCGCCCGCGGCGGGCCTCGATTTCGCGCGCATCGACCGGTGGCTGCGCGCGCGGCTCGCCGAGCCGCTGCGTATCGCCGACCTGGCCGCGCACTGCGGCTACGGCATGCGCCGCTTCCATCAACTGTTCGTCGACGCATTCGGCGAAACCCCGCACCGCTATCTGCAGCGGCTGCGCCTCGACGCGGCGGTAATCCTGCTCGCGGACGGCCGGCATGCGCTCGCGGATATCGCCGGGCAGGTCGGCTTCGCCGACCAGAGCGCGTTCACCCACGCGTTCACGAAGCGGTTCGGCATCGCGCCGGGCCGCTGGCGCGGCGATCGTCACTGAAGCGCCGTATCGACGGCCGTCTCGCGGCGGCCTGACGCATCCGGCGCTGCTCGCCTTCCCCACCTCCCGTACTTCCCGCACCTCGCGCCTCGCGCTGTCGAAATCCGGCGACTCGGCAATTAATCCAGAATTAAATCCGAATTCGAATTCGGATTAACGGCCATTGCTCCGCATTTCATAAAATCGATATTATTTTCCAGAGATATAACGAGCGCGATTATTTACCCATCATCAATGCAAATAGCCGAAATTCATAAACAACTTAATATGTAACAATTTGCTACAAACAACGACGATTTACCCGGTCGCACTTTATATTCCGCCCTGCTCACCGAGAGCCAACCAATTGATCCGATTTTTAAAATGAATTCAATTTCCGAGAACATTATTTCCGAAAGTTTTATCAACAGAAATAATGAAAATGGTTTGACATTCAGGGTTCGCCGCGGAACGGTTGCGGACGCGTCGCGCATCTGCGCGCTATTTGCAAAGGAATATGGCGATTCGTCGCACCCGTGCCTCGACGAGCATTATGTCCGGGGCGCCATTTCAAGCAGATCGGAAGTGTGGTTTGCCGCCGAAGTGGAAATCGACACGCTGATCGGCTGCATGAGCGTCAGCTACAACGCCCAGAATCGCTCATGGGAATTCGGTCGCGGCATGATTTCCCAGCATCACCGGAAAATGGGTGTCATTTCGGCGCTGATGCAGGCGGCCGTCGAATCGATGCCGTCGTCGACTCACGACCTGACTTTCGTGATCGCCCGCAATGATGCGGCGCTCCACGCGATGCAGAACTACGTCGACATGATACCGGTGGGCCACGACGGCTCGCCGAACATGGTGCGCGGCATACGCGAGCATCACGCGGTGGCGATCGCGTCGTTCGGCTCGGGCCGGCATCCGCATTACCTCCCGTCCGCCCCGGTATTCAGCGAATCCGCGTTCCTGCGGCGGCAGGTGTTCGAACCGCTCGGGCTCGACGGAACGGTCGGCGCCTATCCGAATACGTTCTTCTGGGGGCATGGCGACCTGTTTTCCGACCAGTTCACGTATCGCCAGGACGAGCGGGTCGACGCGATCTACCTCTGCCAGCACGCACGCGGCGACAGCGCAACGATGCATGAAGTGATCGGCGACCTGCGCCGCTTCCTCGCGCGGCACGGCACGCAGCAGTACGTGGGCGCGATCGTGCTCGCCGACAAGCTGGACCTCGTCAAGGCGATGCTCGAGATCGGCTTCGGCATGACCGCCTATCTGCCGGCCTGGCACTGGCACCGCGGCGCGCGCTACGACTGCGTGCTGCTGGCGCGCCGCGAACACGGCTTCGCGAGCAAGAACGGACTCGATGCCTACATCGATTCATTCGATGCGGCATACCGGGATATCGGCCGCCACATCCTGGCCGCCTGATGCGACGGCCCGGCACAACCGGGCTTCCTGCACCCTCCACGCCGAGGAACAACCGAGGTTCAAATGACGAAAGACGAATGGCTGTCCGTGAAGAAACAATTGCCGCAAGGGCCGGCGGGCGCCGCCACGATCGCGCTGTGGCTCGCCGATCTCGCGCTGCTCGCCGCGGCCTGGATGCTGTGGCACGTCGGCGGATGGTGGTGCGTGCCGGCCTACCTGCTCGGCGTACTCGCCGTGCTCCATTTCTACCTGATCATGCACGAGGCGACCCATGCGGCCGTGTCGCGCGTGGCCTTTGTCAACGACGGGATCGGCCATCTCTGCTCGTGGATCATCGGCCTGCCGTATCTGCCGCGCCGCCGAAGCCATCTCGGCCACCATGCGTGGACCGCGCATCCGACCGGGGACCCCGAAAACAGGAAGATGATCGAGAAATTCTCGGTGATGTCGGAAAAAGAGGCGCGCACGCTCGAATTCCTGTGGCGCCACTGGATCCCGATGATCGCGTTCAACCATATCCTCAGCCACTGGATCGCGTCGTTCCAGCCGCAACACTCGCGCGCGGAACGCGCAAAGTCGAACCGGGAGTGGGCATACGCGATCGCCTACCTGATCGGTTATGCCGCCGTCGGCGCGATCGCGTTCGCGTCGGGCGTGCTGGGCGAACTCGCCGCGTTCGCGGCGCTTCTGTGGCTCACGTTCCTGCTTGCCGTCGAAATGCTCAACCTGCCGCACCACGCGGAGATTCCGCTGCTCGCCCACGACGCCAAGCGCCCGCCGCTCTGGGAGCAGGACGTGGTATCGCATAGCTGCGCGAGCGTACCGATCTGGTCGCGCTGGGTGATCCTGAACTTCAATCTCCATGTGGTGCATCACGCGTACCCGTGGCTGCCCTGGCACGATTTGACGCGCGCGCAGCAGCTCGTCGACGCGATCCAGCCGGCCGAAGCGTCGTCGCAGCAGCACGAATGGGCGTTCTCGATCACCAACCGGCGCCGGCCGCTGCTCAAGCTGATGGGGCACTTCTTCGACAAGCGCGACGCCGCGCCGGCGCAGGCGCAGGCGCAAGCCGACTGACACCGCCCACGCCCGGCCGGCGCGCCCGCTCGATCCGGCCGGCCCAATTCACCGCACGGCCGCGGCGCCGTCGTCCCCGATCTTCCTGACGACGGTTTCCGCCGCCTTCACCGCGCTGCCGTCGTCGCGACGCAGCGCCAGCTTGCGGACCGCCTTGCCGGTCTTGCGGTCGATCAGCACCGAATGCTTCTCGCCGCGCGCGAACAGGTTCGCCTCGCCCCACTGGCGCAGCATCACGATCACCGGAAACAAGCCCTCGCCCTGCTTCGTCAGCGCGTACTCCTGGTACGCGGTGCCGTCCGACGCGGGGACCACCTCGAACACCTCGGCCTCCACCAGCATCCTGAGCCGGTCCGACAGGATGTTGCTCGCGACGCCGAGGCTCGCGCGAAAATCGCCGAAGCGGCGCACGCCGTCGAACGCGTCGCGCACGATCAGCAGCGCCCACCGGTCGCCGACGATGTCGGTCGCCCGTGCCACCGGGCACGGCGAATCCGCGAGACTTTTCTGTTTGGCCATTCTCCCCTCCGCTTTCGCGCCGGCCGCCACCATGGCGACACCGGCGAACGCCGCGCGGGCGGCACGCCCGCGACCCAACAAGTTGCATTTTAAAATTTCTTTCCCTACACTCCAACTACTTTTAATTTGCAACCAGTTGGCACGAGGAACAACGATGGATTCATCCTGGGATTCGACGAACGCGGCGCGCGCGCCGCATACCGGCGAGACAAGCGGCCGGCTGTCGACCGCGCGCGTCGCGCTGCTGGCCGTGTGCTGCGCGGCGAGCGTCGCGAACGTCTATTACGCGCAGCCGCTGCTCGATGCGATCGCACGCGATTTCGGCATTGCGCACGCCGAGGTCGGCGGCGTGATCACCGTGACGCAGCTCGGCTGCGCGCTCGCGCTGCTGTTCGTCGTGCCGCTCGGGGATCTGCTCAACCGCAAGCGGCTGATCGCCGTGCAACTGGTGCTGCTGGCGGCCGCGTGCGCCAGCGTCGCCGTGTCGTCGTCGCGGCTCGGGCTGCTGGCCGCGATGGCCGGCGTCGGGCTGCTCGGCACCGCGATGACCCAGGGCCTGATCGCCTGCTCGGCGACGCTCGCGGGCGCGGGCGAGCGCGGCCGCGTGGTCGGCGCCGCGCAGGGCGGCGTCGTGATCGGCCTGCTGGCCGCACGCTCGCTGGCGGGGCTCGTGACCGATCTCGCCGGCTGGCGCGCGGTCTATCTCGCGTCCGGGGCGCTCGCGATCGTGATGCTGGCCGTGCTGCTGCGGCTGCTGCCCGATACGGGCGCGCCACGCGCGCGCATCGGCTATGCGGCGTTGCTGGCGTCGATGGGGACGCTGCTGCGCCACGACCGCGTGCTGCAGGTACGCGGCACGATCACGCTGCTGATGTTCGCGTCGCTCAGCATCTTCTGGAGTGCGATGGTGCTGCCGCTCAGTGCGCCGCCGCATGCGATGTCACATACGAGCATCGGCGCGCTCGGCCTCGTCGGCGCGCTGGGCGCGGCCGCCGCCGCGCGCGCGGGGCGGCTCGCCGACCGCGGCCTCGGGCAGGCCACGACCGCCGGGGCGCTGGTGCTGCTCGTGGTGTCGTGGCTGCCGCTCGCCTTCACGCCTTCGTCGATTCCGCTGCTGATCGTGGGCGTGATCCTGCTCGACATCGGCGGGCAGGCGGTTCACGTCGTCAACCAGAGCCTGATCTTCGACGCGCGCCCGGACGCAAACGCGCATGCGCGGCTGGTCGGCTGCTACATGCTGTTCTATTCGGTCGGCAGCGGCCTCGGCGCGATCTCGTCGACGATGGTGTATTCGCACGCCGGCTGGACCGGCGTCTGCGTGCTCGGCGCGGCGGTGAGCGCCACCGCGCTCGCGTTCTGGGCGGCGACGCTCAAGCGCGCGGGCTGACGCACCGGGCGCCGGCGCGACACGTTCGTTCAGCCGGCCTGGATCGCCTCGTCGTAGACGCCGGCGACCCGCCGCGCGATCACGGCATTGTCGAAGTGATCGCGCGCATAGCGCTTGCACGCCAGCTCGTCCGGCAGCGTGATCGCACCCGACAGCGCCGCGCCCAGCCCGTCCGCGATCGCGTCCGCGCCGATGGCCGGCAGCACCAGGTCGCTCGACAGCCCGGCGACCGCCTCCGGCAGGCCGCCCACCGGCGTGACCAGCACCGGCGTGCCCGATGCGAGCGATTCGACGGTGATCAGCCCGAAGCCTTCGAGCGCGACCGTCGGCACGACGCTCACCGTCGCCGCGCGGTACAGCGCCGCGAGATGCTGGTCGGGCACGAAACCGAGCAGCTTCACGTTGTCCTGGAGCCCCTCCGCATCGATGCGCGACTGCAGCTCCTCGGCGAGCTTGCCCTTGCCGGCGATCAGCAGCAGCACGTCGGGGTGGCGCTGCTTGACGACGGCGATCGCGTCGATCAGATCCTCGAGGCCCATGCGCCGCACGAGCCGCCGCACCGCGAGCACGATCGGCCGGTCCTGCGGCAGTTGCAGCCGGTGCCGCGCCTCGCCGGGCGTGAGCGGCGTGTCGAACTGCGCGGTGTCGACGCAGCCGGGAATCACGCGCACCCGCTCCGGATCGATGTCGTAGCGGCTCGTCAGGATCTGGCCGAACGCCTGCGACAGCACGATCAGCCGCGACGAGCGCGCGTAGACGGCCTGCTCGAGATAGCGCTTCGCGCGCTGCCCGAGCGACGCGGCGCCTTCGACCTGGCTCTCGTCGGCCCACGGCCCCTGGAAATGCGACACCTGCGGAATCCCGCGCGTGACGTCGAGGCCCGGGAACGTGTACAGCGCGAAATGCGACGAGATCACGTCGGGCCGCTCGGTGCGGATCGTGTCGCGCAGCGCGCGGCGCGCGGCGAGCATGCGGCGCGCGAGCGGCTGCTCCGCCGGGCCGAAGCCGCGGATCGCGCCGCCGGTATCGTCCGCCACCTTCTCGGAGCCCGCGACGAGGCCGCGCACCGCGACGCCCGCGCCGGGCAGCGCGCCGACGAGCGAGTAGTACATCCGGTCGAGGCCGCCCGCGCGTTCGGGAAACCAGTGCATGCCGATTTGCAGCGATTTGATCGGCCGGGAGGAAAGAGACATCACGATTGCTCCTGCGTGACCGCATGCTCGACCCGCTCGAAGGCGGTCGGCTGCGAGGGTTGGCCGATGCGCCGGTAAAGCGCAATGTACTGGGCGCCCATGTGCGCCCAGCCGAAACGGGTCATCAGTTCGCTGGCCGCCGCGCCCATCGCGCGGCAGGTGTCGCGCGACGCCGCCAGCGAGCCGAGCGCCTGCGCGAGCGCGGCCGGATCGTCCGGGTCGTCGAGCACGATCCCGCACTCGCGCGTGATGATCTCGGCGCCGCCCGCCGTGCGCGCGGTGACGACCGGCAGGCCGGCCGCCATCGCCTCGAGCAGCGACAGGCTCATCGCCTCGTAGCGCGACGGGAACACGTACGCGTCGGCCGAGCGCATCAGCGTCGGCATGTTCTTGACGAGCCCGAGGAAATGCACGCGCCCCGCGAGGCCGAGCGCGCGCGCCTCGTCCGGATACGGGCTGCCGGGCAGGTAGCCCGCGACCGCCAGGTGGACGTTCCCGGGCAGCCTGGTCAGCGCCTTCAGCACGGTGCCGAGGTTCTTGCGCGGCGTGCGCAGGTCGCCGACGAACAGCAGCAGGAACGCGTCGCCGGGCAGCTTGAACGCCGCGCGGTCGGGCTGCGCGTGCGCGAACGCGCTGCCGTCGACGCCGTTGTAGATCACGCTGATCTTGCGGCCGTCGATGCCGAGCCCGGCGATTTCATCGGCGACCTTCCGCGACACCGCGGTGATCGCGCGCGAGCGCCGGTAGGCCCAGCGCTCCAGCGCGGTGTTCACGCGCGTGTACACGTACTGGTACGCGGACCACAGGCCCTTGGTCGGCCCGAACGGGTAGTACGGGCTCTTGAACCAGCCGCCGTGCACGAAGTGCGCGGTATTCACGTCGGCCGGGATCCACGAGATGAAGCCGTTCACGTGCAGCACGTCGTAGTCGGCGCGATGCGCGCGCAGCCACCACGCGCTCTTCAGCGCGAACACCTGCTGCTTGACGAGGTTCGACGGCCAGAAGCCCCCGACCTTCACCGGCACCCAGCGCACCCGGTGGTCGGCCAGCAGCTCGGGCGCGACATGCGACGCGACGAGCGTCACCTCGTAGTTCTCGGCCAGCGCCGCGCGCGCGATTTCGTAGTTGACGCGGCCCTGCCCGTCGTTATGACGCACGACGTGCGTGACGATCGCGATTCTCAATGGTCGGCTCCCGTTAAGCGCGCCGCGGCCACCTGGCGCTGGCTTTTCTGCCAGTGCGCCGCGGAAAGTATCGAAAAAATGGCGGTAAACATCAGCAGGCCGCCCGTGCCGATCAGCGAGTTCGTGAACACGAGCATCGCGAACGTCGACAGGCACAGGCTCAGGCAGGCACCGACGAACTTGTCCTTGCGCAGCTTGAACGCCGCGCGCAGCGTGCGGCCGAACAGCATCACGACGCCGGCCAGGTACAGCAGCGTGCCGGGCCAGCCGAGCACGAACGGCACGTTCATCACGCCGCTGTCGAAGCTGCCGTACTTGCCGAGCTCGCCGCTGTCGCTCGACAGCTTGGTCGACGCGCCCGTCGCGCCCATCCCTTCGCCGGCGACGTCGGTGAACGCCGTCTCCGCGAAGGTCGCGTAGAACTTGTTGCGGTCGTCGTAGCTGCGGTCGTCCTTCAGGTTCGTGATCGACTGCAGGCGCGCGCCGAGCCGGTCGGCCACCGGCCCGACGGTCAGGAGCGGCACGCACAGCCCGGCCAGCACGAGCCCGCTGACGATGATCCGCATCCGCACGCGGTTGCTCGACTGCACGAGCTGGATCGCGAGCGCGATCACCCAGCCGCCCCACGTCGAGCGCACGAGACACAGCGCGAACGAGATGAAGCCCATCGCCCCGGCCACCCAGCGGATCTTCTGCGGCGCCGCGAGCACGAACACGAGCGCGCCCATCATCGCGAACGCGAACGGCCCGGACGAGTTCATCGTGCTGAACACGCGCACGCCGTACGGCACCGGCTCGCCCTGCGAGCCCATTTGCGAGCCGACCATCCACAGCACGTCCCATTGCGGCATCACGAAATACTGCACGACCCCGTACGCGCCCATCACGAGCATGCCCCACATGAAGGTGGACAGCAGCACGTCGCGGTAGTCCGGGTAGTCGCGCGCGTTGACCATGATGTGAAAGCCGATCAGCACCGGATACAGCCAGTTCGCGAGGTCGTAGGTCGCGGCCATCAGGCCGCTCGACACGATGCCGACGAGATACGCATAGCCGAGCCCGAACAGGATCAGCAGCACCGGGATCCCGCGCCGCTGCGCGAGCGCGCGGTAGTGACGCACCAGGCCGAGCGCGCAGATCATCGTCACCGCGAGCGGCGCGACCTGGATCAGGCTCGTCGGCGTGAACGCGCCCTTCGACCAGTCGGCGAGACGGCGCACCTCGGGGCTCAGGAACCACACCCACCACATGAAGCCGACGTAGCGCGCCGGGCTCTTGAAATACAGCCACAGGCCCACCGCGATCGCGAGCGCCGGGAACGCGAGCGTCAGCAGCGTGCCCTGGTGCGCGGCGATCAGCGCGGCCGTGACGGTCCACAGCCCGGCCTGCCCGGCCCAGTGCTTCGGTTCGGCGAACCAGCGGCGCGCGCGGCCCGCGCTCGGCGCGGCGGCAATCGATGTACTCATGGCGCCCACGCTCATCGCGACGACGCGCGGGAATCCGCGAGCGGCAGCGCCGCGCCGGCCGGTGCCGGCGTGCGGCGCTGGCGCAGCAGCTCGCGTGTGATCCGCACGTGCTGCGCGGCGAACGCCTGCGTCGTCAGGTCCTGCTCGACCAGGCGCGCGGCCGCGGCCCGCGCGGTCGCCAGCGCGAAGCCCGGGTCCGCCGCGAAGCGGTCGGCCGCCTGGCGCAGCGCCTGCGCGTCGAACGGCGGCACGTAGGCGGCCGTGTCGTGCGGGAAGTAGTCGCGCAGGCCGCCGACGTCGGACACGATCATCGGCTTGCCGACCGCGGCCGCCTCGAGCATCACCGTGATGCCCGACGCATGATGGTTCGGCCGCAGCGGCACGACGATCACGTCGGCCCATGCATACAGTTCGTGCTGCTTCGCGAGCCCCGACGCCGCGCCGATCGTCACGTTCGGCGCATGCCACTCGCGCGGCACGCGGCGGCGCGTCGCGAGCCGCACGTCGTAGCGCGCGTCGCCGCCGAACGCCGCGAGGAAGGTGCGCCAGTCGCGGTCGCGGTCATTGCCGATCGCCGCGATGCGCAGCGGCCGGTTCGGCAGCCACTGCCGCGGCGCGTCGATCGGGAAATCCTGCGTGTTCAGCCCGTAATGGACGAACTGCGCATCGCGCTTCAGGTAGCGGCGGCACAGCTCCGCGTTGTCGCGCGCGAGCGTCGTCAGCACGTCGGCGCGCGCGAGCAGCTTGCGATACAGCCAGCGCCGCAGCCGGCCATAGCTGGCCCACTTGTCGTACAGCCACACGCTCTGCGCGAGCAGCAGCTGGCGCTTGCCCTGCGCGCCCGCGAGCTTGAGCATCAGCGCGGCGGCGAGGTGTTCCTGCTCGGTGTGGGTCCAGATCACGTCGGTGTTCAGCAGCGCGGCGCGGTTGCGCCATGCGTGCACGACGTCGAAGCCCAGCCCCGCCTTCAGCGCGCGGCGCGCGAGGCTGACGATGCGGTTCTCGCGGGTGTCCTGCGAATAGGTGAGCCGGAATTCGTCCGATTCCGCGTGGTGATAGCCGTACAGGCAGCCGATGTCGTCGCCTTTGCGGTAGGTACGCGGATCGGCGCCGTAAAACAGGTGGACGTGAACTTTCGTTGTAGACATCTGGCCCTCCGGGGGTGGCCGCGCATCACGCGCGCGGCCCGTTCAAGACGTCACCGGCGGCATTGCCGCACGGTGGGGGGCAAGGTTCGCGCGGCGCGCGTCGCGTGCGCCGCGGCGCACCGCGCGCCAGTGCTCGCGCACCCGCTCGCGCTGCGCGGTCGGCAGCGACAGCAGCACGTGCGCGAAACCCGGATAGACGCGCGTGCCGACCAGCGTCCACCACCACCACGCAAGCGCGCGGCGGGCAGGCGGCAGGTGCTCGCGCAGGATCAGGTGCAGGTTGTACGCGCCGTTGCTGATCGCATTCAGCGACGCGGCGTCGCGCCGGTCGTCGTCGAAGCGCTCGGCCGGGAAATGATCGACCGCGATCGCCGGGTCGTACACGAGCGTCCAGCCGTCGCGCTGCACGCGCATGCTGAACGCCATGTCGTTGTGCACCTGCGCGCCGGCGCCGCGCAGCCGCGTGTCGAACCGCAGCCGTTCGATCGCGGCGCGGCGGTAGCTCATGTTCGCGCCCTTCAGCATGTCGACTTCGCGCACGCCGCCGACGCCGAGGTGATGATTGCCGACGATCTTGCCGGACAGCGTGAGCTGGCCGACCAGCTCGCGCGATTCGTCGAGCACGCGGCCTTTCTCGTGGACCCAGTCGCGCCCGCCGACGGCGCCGACGCGCGGGTCGGCCTCGAAGGCGGACTCGACGCGCGCCAGCCAGTCGGGGCGCGGCGCGGCGTCGTCGTCGGTGATCGCGACGATGTCGCCGTGCGCCGAATCGAGCCCCTTGTTCAGCGCGGCGACCTGCCCCGGCACCGCCACCGGCACGACGCGCAGCGGCAGCGCGCCGCCGACCGACGGGTCGGCGAGGCGCTCGTGCGTCGCATCGTCTTCCGGGCGCGCGACGACGATCACCTCGTCGGGCATCCGTGCCTGGCGCTGCAGTGCCAGCAGGCAGCGCGCCAGGTCGGCCGGACGCCGGTAGGTCGGAACGAGCACGGAAATCTTCATCTTCGGTTTTCTCCTGTATACCGGCGCTGGCGCGCGCCGGCCCCATGCCAAGCCGGTCAGGCGCTCAGGTATTCGTGGACGGCCGCATAGCCGCGGCCATAGCCGCGCGCCTTCGGCGGCACGCCGTTGAAGATGCCGCCCTCCAGGTCGACGCCCGCGGTGCGCAGCCGCTTGATCGCATCGGCGATCTCGCCTTCGGTGTGCATGCCCGAACGCAGCACGAGGAACGCCGCGCCCGCCATGCGGCCGATGATCGTCGCGTCGGTCACCGCGAGCACCGGCGGCGAATCGATCAGCACGACGTCGTAGCGCTTGCCGAGGCCCTCGAGGTACTGCGGCAGGCGCGCCGACATCAGCAGCTCGGACGGGTTCGGCGGGCGCGTGCCGGCCGCGATGAACGACAGGCCCTGCACCGGCGTCTCGCGGATCGCATCCTCGAGCGCCGACTGGTCGCTCAGCAGCTCGGACAGGCCGGGCTGCGTCGTGAGGCCGAAATAGCGCTCGAGCACGCCGCGCCGCATGTCCGCGTCGACCAGCAGCACGCGCTTGCCGGAGTGCGCGAGCAGCACCGCGAGGTTGACCGTCAGGAAGCTCTTGCCGATGCCCGGCGTCGGCCCCGTCAGCACGATCACGCGGTTCTTCGCGTCCATCAGCGCGAACTGCATCGCGGTACGCAGGCTGCGCAGGCTTTCGACGCTCGGATCCTTCGGGCGCAGGCTCGCGAGGATCGGCCGGCTGCGGCCGCCGCTCTTCGCCGCCTGCGCGTCGAGCCGCACCTGCTCGGCGCTTTCCGGCACCAGGCCATACAGCGGCAGGTTGAAGGTGCGCTCGACGCGGTCCGGATCCTCGATGCCCTGGAACAGGTTGCGGCGCAGGAACACGATGCCCGTGCCGAGGATCAGCCCGAGGAACACCGCGGCCGACAGGATCAGCACCTTCTTCGGCTTGACCGGGGCGCCCGGGCGCAGCGCGGAATCGACGAGGTGGATGTTGCCGCCCGTGCCCGCCTTCTGCACCGACAGCTCCTGCACGCGGTTCAGCAGCAGCACGTAGATGTCCTCGGCGACCTTCGCGTCGCGCTGCAGCTGCACCGCCTTCACTTCGGTGGCCGGCAGGCTGCGGAAGCGGTTCGCGAACTTGTCCTTCTCCGCCTGCAGCTGGCCGAGCTGCTGCTTCGCGGCGATCACGAGCGGATGCGAATCGGTGAAGCGCTGCCCGAGCGACGCGAGCTGCAGGCGCTGCGCGGCGATCTGCTGTTCGTACTGCACGCTGCCCTCGAGGTAGACCTTCGCCTCGTCGCTCGCGTTGATCGAGCCCGACGTGCGCTGGTACTGGGTCAGCGCGGCCTCGGCGCGCTCGAGGTCCTCCTTCAGGCGCGGTTCCTCGCCCTTCAGGAAGTCGAGCATCTTGGTCGTCTCGGCCTGCTTCGCGACCACGTGCTGGTTCAGGTACGACTGCGCGAGCGCGTTGGCGATCGCCGCGGTCTGGTCCGGATCCTTGCCTTCGAGCGAGATCTGCACGACGCCGGTCTGCTTGCCCTGTTCGGTCACCTGGATGCCCGTCTGGAACCCGGAGATCGCGTCGAGATCGTTCTGGCGCACCACCGTGAACTGCGTGCCCGGGCGCGCGACCAGCTTCGTCACCGTGAGCGTCACGCCGCCGCCCTGCGCGGATTCGCCGACGCGGCCGCTCAGGAGCCGCCCGCCGTTCCCGTCGGCGAGCGAATAGGTGCCGTTCGGCCCGGCGGTCAGCGTCAGCTTCTTGCCTTCGAGCGCGGGCACGACGGTGATCGAGTCGACGTCCGCGACTTCGCCGCCCCACGCGTACGACTGCAGGCCGAGCCACGGCTTCGCCGGGTCGCCCGGCGTCGCGAGCCGCGCGGCCAGGCTGCCGAGCAGCGGGAACGCCTTGGGCGTGACCGAGAAGTTCAGCTTGAACTGCTCGACCACCGGCGTGACGACGCCGCGGCTCTTGATCATCTCGATTTCCGAGTCGGTCTGCGCCTGCTGCGGGCCGCTGTTGATCACCGCGCCCGTCTGCGTCTGCGTGAGCGCCTGCGACGTGTTGTCGTTGCCCTCGACCCGCACGTGCACGTCGGCCTGGTACACCGGTTTCGCGATGTAGCAGTACAGGCCGGCGAGCGCGATCACGGTCACCGCGATGCCGAGCAGCGGCCAGATGTCGTCGAGGATCACCTGGAGCAACTGACCGAGCACGACGTCCTCTTCCTCGGTCTTGACCGCCAGGTCCGCGTAGGTATGTTTCGCTTGCGTGTTCACCATTCGTTCCCGGTTGAGTGATGCCGGGGCGCGCATGCCGCCCCGGCGGATAGCCGCCCTGCGGTTCGTCAGCGCGTGATCTGCTTCATGAAGAAGATCGTCTGAATCGTCGGCAGCACCTGCTGCAGCACGCGGTTGAACTGCACCGAGCTCGCCGTGCTCACGTAGACGACGTCGAGCGGCTGCAGCTGGAAGCGGCTCGACAGCATCAGCGCGTCAGGCTGCGTCATGTCGAGGCGGAACACTTCCGGCTTGGTCGGGTTGTCGCGCATCCCGCGCATCACGTAGATCTTGCGCGGGTTCGCGTCGGTGTCGAGGATGCCGCCGCCCGAGGTCAGCGCATCCGCGATCGTCAGCCGGCCCTTCATCATCGGCACCGCGACCGGCGTCTTCACTTCGCCCATGATGTAGATGCGGCTGTCGCTGCGGTCCGGCACGTTGACGATGTCGCCGGGCTGCAGCATCACGTTCTGCGTGACGTCGCCGCGATCGAGCACGCCGTTCGCGTCGAGCGTGTAGAGCTTGCCGCCGCGCGTCAGGCGCACGCGCTGCAGGTCGGCCTCGCCGGTCGAGCCGCCCGAGCGCGAGATCGAATCGACGAGCGTCAGCGGCACGTCGGACAGCGCGAGCGGGCCCGGCTGCTTCACCTCGCCCGTCACCTGCACCTTCTGGCTGCGGTACGACAGCACGCGCACGTCGAGCTGCGGGTTCTTCACGTAGCGCGCGAGGCCCGTGGCCAGCTCGTCGCGCACCTGCATCACGGTCTTGCCCGCCACGCGCACGCGGCCCACGAACGGGAAGAAGATCGTGCCGTCGACGCCGACCGTCTGGCCGTACGGATCGGCCTGGCCCGGCAGCGCGGACGTATACGGCTGCTGCAGCGCGCCGGCGACCGTCTGCGTCGTGTTGCCGCCGCTCGAGAACGACTGGCCCTGCGGCGTCGTCAGCTCGGGGTGGTCCCACACCGTCACGCCGAGGATGTCCTGCGGCCCGATGTGATAGACGTATTGCGACGGATCCGTGAAACGCGACGGCGGCAGCGGATGCGACATCTGTTGCTGCTGCTGGAGCTGATCCATGATCAGCTTCGCGTCGATGTAGTGGACCGGGTAGGTCTCGTTCGGCGCCTGGCGCTCTTCTTCCTTCAGGCGCGACGAGTCGAGGTAGTTGCCCGGCGCGGTCGCGCAGGCCGACAGGAACGTCGTCAGCGCAACGGCGAGCGCCACGGGGCGCAGCGTACGATTCAGCATAGTTTTTGCAGCCATCCTTGAACCAGGCGTTCGATCAATGTGTAGCTTTCGCGATAGTCGGCCTCGGGGCCGCCGTGCGGATCGGCGATTTCGGCGTTTTCCCACTTGCCGAGCAGGTGCACCTTGCCGCGCGAGAACGGGTCGAACGATTCGACCGCCGCGATCTGCCGGCGCTCGCTGACGAGAACCAGATCGGCCTCGCGCACGAGGCTGCGCGTGAGCCGCCGCGAGCGGTGCATCGCGGCATCGACGCCCCGCTCCGCGAGCAGCCGGCGCATCACCGGATCGATGCCGTCGCCGATGTTCGCGTCGACGCCCGCCGAGTGAAACGCCACGCGCGGGCCGCCGCGCAACGCGGCATGGGCCTTGAACAGCAGTTCGGCCGCCGGGCTGCGGCAGACGTTCGCGTGGCAGACGAGCAGGATGTTTCGGAACATGGCGTGCATCCGGCCCTTACGCGTTCGCGCGGGCGGTGCCCGGCACGCGTGCGGCGACGGCCTGGCGCGAGCCCGGGCGGCCGATCGGGTGATATTCGATGCCCTGCTCGCTCATCGTCTCCGGCTCGTACAGGTTGCGGCCGTCGAAGATCACCGGCGACTTCCACAGCCGGCCGAGCGCGGTGAAATCCGGGCTCTTGAACGCCTTCCATTCGGTGACGACCACCAGCGCGTCGGCATCGCGCGCGACCTGCGATTCGTCGTCGGCATACGCGAGGCGTTCGAGCCAGCTCGGGTGGCTCGCGAGATCGAGCGCGATCACGCGCTGCGCCTCGCGCTGCGCGACCGGGTCGTACGCGGTGACGCGCGCGCCGCGCGACAGCAGCTCGGCGATCAGCGCGCGGCTCGGCGCCTCGCGCATGTCGTCGGTGTTCGGCTTGAACGCGAGGCCCCAGATGCCGAACGTGCGGCCCGTCAGGTCCTCGCCGAAGCGCGCGACGATCTTCTCGGCAAGCACGCGCTTCTGCGTATCGTTCACCGCCGACACCGCCTTCAGGATCCGCAGCGACTGGCCGTGCTCGTCCGCGGTGCGGATCAGCGCCTCGACGTCCTTCGGGAAGCACGAGCCGCCGTAGCCGCAGCCGGCATACAGGAAGTGGTAGCCGATGCGCGGGTCGGAGCCGATCCCGCGCCGCACGGCCTCGATGTCCGCGCCGAAGCGGTCGGCGAGGTTCGCGAGCTCGTTCATGAACGAGATGCGCGTCGCGAGCATCGCGTTCGCCGCGTACTTCGTGAACTCGGCCGAGCGCACGTCCATGTACAGCGTGCGCTCGTGGTTGCGGTTGAACGGCGCGTACAGCTTCTTCATCAGCTCGCGCGCACGCTCGCCGGGCACGTCGTCGTCGCAGCCGATCACGATGCGGTCCGGCCGCGTGAAATCGTCCACCGCCGCGCCTTCCTTCAGGAATTCCGGATTCGACACGACCGAGAACATCTGCGCTTCGCCGCGCTTCGCGAGCGCCTCCGCGATCGCCGCGCGCACGCGCTCGGCGGTGCCGACCGGCACGGTCGACTTGTCGACCACCACCTTGAAGCCGGTCATATGACGGCCGATGTTGCGCGCGGCGGCGAGCACGTACTGCAGGTCGGCGGAGCCGTCCTCGTCGGGCGGCGTGCCGACCGCGATGAACTGCACGTCGCCGTGCGCGACCGCGGCCTCGACGTCCGTCGAGAAACGCAGGCGGCCCGCGGAGCGGTTGCGCGCGATGATTTCCTTGAGGCCCGGCTCGTGGATCGGCACGCCGCCGTCGTTGAGGATGTCGATCTTGCGCTGATCGACGTCGAGACAGAACACGTCGTGCCCGATGTCGGCGAGACAGGCGCCGGTGACGAGACCTACGTAACCGCTGCCGATGATAGTCAGATTCATGATGTGTCGGACCTCTTGACCAGTGATTCGAAAACCGGAAACCGGGTGAAGCAGCCTGCTCAGTACGCGTTGCTGCCGGTAAAGCCTTTCCAGAGCGTGAGCGCGACGATCTTGATGTCGAGCCAGAACGACCAGTTCTGCATGTAGTAGAGATCGAGCTTCACGCGCCCCATCATCTTCTCGACCTGGTCGGTCTCGCCGCGAAAGCCGTTGACCTGCGCCCAGCCGGTGATGCCGGGCTTGATCCGGTAGCGGAACATGTAGCCCTTCACCAGATCCTTGTAGATGTCGTCGTGCGCGAGCGCATGCGGGCGCGGGCCGACGACGGACATCTCGCCCTTCAGCACGTTGATGAACTGCGGCAGCTCGTCGAGGCTCGTGCGGCGCAGGAAGCGGCCGACCGGCGTCACGCGCGCATCGTTCTTCGTCGCCTGCGTGACCTTGCCGGCCGTTTCCTGATGCACCTTCATCGAGCGGAACTTGTAGATCTCGAACTCGTTGCCGTCGATGCCCTTGCGCTTCTGCCGGAAGAACACGGGCCCGTGCGACGTCAGCTTGATCAGGCACGCGATCACGAGCATCACCGGCGCGAGCGCGGTGAGCGCCGCCAGCGCGAACAGCCGGTCGAACACGAACTTCGGCATGATCCGCACGTCGGTGATCGGCGACGCCGCGAGGTTGATCGCCGGCACGCCGAGCAGCTCGACCACTTCCTGGTTGAAGAACGACAGGCTGCGCACGTCCGGGATGAAGCGGATGTTCACGAAGTCGTGGCGGAACACCCGCACGATCCGGCTGATCTGCGGCTCCTCGGAGATCGGCAGCGCGAGCCACAGCTCGCGGATCGCGCGGCTGCGAACGAGCCGCTCGAGCGCGTCGAAGCTGCGTTCGATCGTCACGTCGTCGAGCGCCGCCTCGCCGGCCGGCGCGCTTTCGTCGTACACGCACACCGGGTTGAAGCCGGCCTCCGGCCGGGCGCGCATCTGCGCGATCAGCCGCCGCGTGGCCGGCGCATCGCCGACGATCGCCACCGCGCGATGGTTGAAGCCGCCGCGCCGCAGCTGCTGCAGCACCGCATGCACGCAGGCCTTCGACCCCGCGAGCAGCGCCATCGTCGCGAGCGCCCAGTAGCCGAGCCACAGCCGCGACAGGTCGCCCGACTGGTGGAAGCTGAAGCTCATCAGGATGCCCGCGAGCTCGACCACGAGCCACGCGAACGCGACGCGCCCCATCAGCGCGACCAGGCGCTTGCCGCGCCACGACTGGTAGATCCCGAACGCCGGGAAGAACACGACGACGAGCACGCAGTCGAACAGCACCATCGTGCGTTGCAGATCGTCGAGCCATACGCTGCGTCCGTCGTGCAGCGCGGCGGCGATCACGGCTCCCGCCACGACCATCGCGATATCGATGATTCTCGCCAGCACGCTCAACATGTTCGCTTCCTCTTTGAACAGGCGTTTGCCGAACTGCTCCTTGCGCAGCCCCCGCCGCACATTCGATTCAAACCTTGCATGACGCTATTGAACCGGGAAGAAAATACCTACCGCAAGCGCGCAAGTATTTCGAAAAATAATCGGCAAATCTTGCGCGCCGGCAGGCGATTTATGTCGGCACCTTTTCCCGGATTGACCGGACATTTACAGGATTCCGGGTTTGCGCAACCCGCTTCCGACCCTTGCAGGACGGGCGTCACACGGGATCCAGGCGAATTATTTTTTAATTTTTTATTTGCACGATCCGGTGCAGGGAAATATTTCACCGCGTGAATCGACGTTGAATATTGCGCGCAGCGCGCCGGCATTATTGTCGATTTACTTCATGCTACAACGACAGGCACTGACATCAATCATGGAGTGCCATCATGAATGCTCCGGCCGTGACAGCCGATACGCGCCTATCCTCTTCCGCCGCCGCGCCCGCCGGCTCGCGCGTCGCGGTGCAGCCGGTGATCCTCGCCGGCGGCTCCGGCACGCGCTTGTGGCCGATGTCGCGCGAGCACTATCCGAAACAGCTGATCGGGCTGCTCGGCGAACATTCGCTGCTGCAGGCGACCGCGTGCCGCCTCGACGGCCTCGCGACCGGCCACCCGGTCAGCGACGAAGTGCTGATCGTCTGCGGCGAGGACCATCGCTTCACGACCGCCGAACAGCTGCGCGTCACCGGCAAGCGCGCATCGATCGTGCTCGAGCCGCTCGGCCGCGACACCGCGCCCGCGCTGACGCTCGCCGCGCTGCGCATCGTCGCGGGCGGCAACGACGCGGTGATGACCGTGATGCCGGCCGACCACGCGGTCGCCGACCTGCCGCGCTTTCATGCGGCCGTCGCCGCCGGCGTGCGCTGCGCCGCGCAAGGCCGCATCGCGACGCTCGGCATCGTGCCGGACCACGCCGAAACCGGCTACGGCTACATCCGCGTGGGCCAGTCGCTCGGCGACGCCGCCGCCGGCGACCTCGACGTGCGACGCCTCGACCGCTTCGTCGAGAAACCGCATCTCGAACTCGCTCAGCAGTACGTCGAATCCGGCGAATACTGGTGGAACAGCGGCATCTTCATCGTGCGCGCATCGGTGTGGCTGAACGCGATCCGGCATTTCGAGCCGGAGATGCTTGCCGCGTGCGAACAGGCGATCGCCCAGGGCGAGGCCGACGGCGATTTCTTCCGCGTCAACCGCGACACGTTCGCCACGTCGCCGTCGAACTCGATCGACTATGCGGTGATGGAGCCGCTCGCGAACCTGCCGTCCGTGTGCGAAAGCGTCGTCGTGCCGCTCGACGCGGGCTGGTCCGACGTCGGCTCGTGGGACGCGATCTGGCAAATTCTGCCGAAGGACAACGCGGACAACGTCGGCCGCGGCCACGTGCTGTTCGAGGACGCCGAATCGACGTTCGCGCATTCGGAAGGCCGGCTCGTCGCCTGCGTCGGCACGCAGAATCTCGTGGTCGTCGAGACGCCCGACGCGGTGCTCGTCGCCGACAAGTCGCGCGTGCAGGACGTGAAAAAAATCGTCGGCCGCATCAAGGCGGAGCGCGGCGCGGAAGCGACCGATCACCGCAAGGTGCATCGTCCGTGGGGCCATTACGATTCGGTCGACATGGGCGAGCGGTTCCAGGTGAAGCGCATCGTCGTGAAGCCCGGCGCGCGGCTGTCGCTGCAGATGCACCATCACCGCGCCGAGCACTGGATCGTCGTGCGCGGCACCGCGCGCATCACGCGCGGCGACGAAACGTTCCTGCTGTCGGAAAACGAATCGACGTACATTCCGCTCGGCGTGTCGCACCGCCTGGAAAACCCCGGCAAGATGCCGCTCGAGCTGATCGAGGTGCAGTCGGGCTCGTATCTCGGCGAAGACGACATCGTGCGTTTCGACGATACGTACGGACGCCAGTGAGGACTGGCGAATGAGAAAGGGCGCCGTCGATTCGACGGCGCCCTTTTGCGTTGGGCCTCGGGCGCGGCGCGCGATGGTGCGCCGCGCGCAACGCTCAACCGACGCGATAGATGAACTCGCGCCGGTCGCCCTGCACCGGATCGTTGCGGCCGTCGGCCAGCGACGCCGAGCGGCGCTCGGCGATGAAGCGCTTGATGTCCGATTCCGCCCGCGAGAGCGCGGAGAGCCCGGCCAGCACCTGCGCGCCGTGCGACTCGCGCGCCGGCTCGTGGCTCGCGCCGTGCCGGTCGATCCACTGCCGCGCCCATTCGAGCGCGAACTGCTCCGCTTCCTCGGCATCGGTGAAACGCGGGCCGATCAGGCCGGAACGCTCGACGCGCCGATCGTCCTGCGCGATCTCCGCCCACGCGCGATACATCAAATTCTGCACGGGCTGCGCGATGCCCAGGATCGTATAGCCGCGATACTCGTCGACCTGCGGCTCGGACGCCGAAAAGCTCGCGGCCGATGCGCGCGAATGACGCTCGTGCGTGACCGACGCGGCGCCCGGCACGCTGAATGCCGGCGCGGCCAAGCCATCGGTTTCGCCGCGCGGCGACACGGCCAGCGCCGCATCGTCGCCATGCCAAACGTTTGCCTGCGAAGCCGGCAATTGCCACGATTCGGGGTTCTGCCAGAACACGCCGCGCAGGCGATCGTTTTCCGGCGCCGGTTCGGCGCGACGCGGCACGGCGACCGGCACGGGCGGCGGCGGCACGTAGGCGAACGTGCGCCCGCTGAACTGGGTCAGCACGTCGATCATCTGCAGCAGCGTCCCGCTCGCGAGCCACTCCTCGTAGCGGCGTCGGCAAGTGGGCCCGGACGGATAGCGGCCGGGCAGCTTCGACCACGCTTCGCCGGTCGTCAGGATCCAGAGCACCGCGTTGGCGACGACGCGCGGTTCCGCGCGCGGGCGCCCACGACGATTCAGCCGGATCGGTTCATCGGCAATCAGCGTCGAAAGACGAACCCACTCTTCATCGTTTAGCTCATCGAAGAACATAGTAGATCTCTCCACGCAGCCAGGCCGGGCTGCGATTGGCGGCGCCGTCGCGATCGATCGCGGGGCGGCCAGGTTGCACGTTATGGTTATCCGGTTGTGCATGCCGTTCGCGATCCGCACTCACGCGGTGCCGCGATTCCCGGCAATGACGCACAAATCCCGGTCTCACTCCAATGCGGGAATTTTTGTGCACGAAGCATACCATCACTAGGGTTTATCTCAATATGACAATGACTTTATGTTACTTACTGAAACAACATGGCATCGATGCGCAATCCATTTATGCCTGAATTTTTTACGAAATCTTTATTCAATCCGCTGGAATGCACCGCCTGACGGGGCTCCGCGAGGGGCACGCTCCCCTGTCTTTTCTATCAGGCTTCCAGCTTGCTCCGGCCCTCGTCAGTAACATTCACCGGACTGGAGGATAAAAATCGGTAATTCACGGGTAGTTTCGTGGCGAGATATTTCCAGATCGGTAATTCATTCAAATTCCAATCATTAGACTTTTCTCTACGCACAATCTTTTTATTGTTTCTCTGCGGACAGTGACAAGGGTGTGACGAACCACGCATGCATTGCGGATGCCGGTGTGTAACGTCATGTTGCGACATGTTTCGACGGTAGCGTCGAGCGACGATTCATGAATGGCGACGCCCGCCGCATGCAATGCCGCGATGCCTATGCTCGCCGCATGCGCGCGCATGCCGCGCGTCTTTCTTCAGTTCATTTGATTTCGATCAATTTTTGGCGAGCGGCGCGGGCCGCATTCATCGTTGTGCCAAGGGATTGTGTTGCACCGAGGCGCGCCGATGGCGCGGCGGCTAACGCAGGTCGCCGACGAGCGACGCCGCGACGATGTCGTCGATGCGCTGCGGCGGCACCACGTAGCGCGGGTGATCGCAGCCGATCGACAGCGCGGCGCCCTGCCTGAGCGCGTCGCGCATCGGCGCGCCGAGTTCGAAGCGCACGAAGTGCACCGCGGAAGTCTTCTGGTCCGTCTCGCGATCGAGATCCTCGTCTGCGATCGCATAGACCGGCTCATGGCCGTCGACCTGCAGGTACACGCGATCCTCGACGCCGATCAGCCGCGCCAGCGCCGCGCGCCGCTCCGCGTCGTGCTCGTATTCGATCTGCAGCGTCGCCTTCAGGTTGGTGCCGTCGGGCACCAGCGGCCGGTAGGCGTCCAGCTCGCCCTCGATACCCGCCTCGTCGAAGATCTTTTCGATGTGCAGCATCTCCTGGATCTGGTAGCGGATCGTCGTCTCGTCCTCGAACAGGAAACGCAGGTGATTGCCGATCTGCACCGCGCGCCGCCGCTTGTGCGCGATGAGCCGCGCGTGTTCGGACGAGCGGATCTTCGCGTAGGCCTCGAGCGTCAGCAGGGAATCGCGGTTGAGCGTCATGGGATGTCCTTCGTCGATCCGGTTCAAATGCCGTACGCGCGACGCAGCAGCGTGAGCGGATGCGCGAGCGGCGGGTCGCCGAGCCCGGCCTCGCCGATGCCCTGCACGATGTGATGGCCCGCGAGCGCGCAGTCGGACGACACGACATCCGGCTTCGGTTCCGCCATCGACTTGAACACAGGCCCGCCGATGCGCATCGCGTCCGCATGGAATTCCTTCTTCACGCCGAACGTGCCCGCGTGCCCCGAGCAGCGCTCGACGACGTGCACGCGCGTGTCGGGCACGAGCGACAGCACGTCAGCGGTCTTGCGGCCGATGTTCTGCACGCGCGCATGACACGGCACGTGATACGACACGGTGCCGAGGCCGGTCTTGAAGTCGGTCTTCAACAGGCCGTCGCGATGCCGCGCGATCACGTATTCGAACGGATCCCAGAACGCGTCGGCGACCGCGCGCACGGCGTCGTCGCCGGGGAACATCAGCGGCAGCTCGCTCTTGTACATCAGCACGCAGCTCGGGATCGCGCCGATCAGCGCATAGCCCTCGCGCGCGTAGCGCTCGAGCACCGGGATGTTGTCGGCCTTCTTCGCGGCGACGCCGGCGAGATTGCCCTGTTCGAGCAGCGGCATTCCGCAGCACGCCTCGCGCGTCACGAGTTCGTACGGAATGTCGTTGTGCGCGAGGATCGCGAGCAGGTCATGGCCGATGCCCGGCTCGTTGAAATTCACGTAGCAGGTTGCGTAGATCGCGACCTTGCCGGGCGTGCGCTCGCCGTCGCGCACCGGGTGGCCGTCCGAGCGCTGCGCCGTGCGCCGGAACTTGCGCGGCGCGAATTCGGGCAGCCACGCGTTGCGGTCGACGCCGAGCGCCGCTTCGAGCGCGTGGCGCGCGGGCGGCGTGCGGTTCACCGCGTTGACCGTCTGCGTGACGATCGGAATGCCCGCGAAATGGCCGAGCGCATCGGTATTCGACAGCACCTTGTCGCGCAGCGCCACTTCGCCGCGCTGGTAGCGCGCCGCCTTGCCGCGCAGCATCAGGTGCGGGAAATCGACGTTCCACGCATGCGGCGGCACATACGGGCATTTCGTCATGTAGCAGAGATCGCACAGGTAGCACTGGTCGACGACCTTGCCGAATGCCGCCTTCGGCACTTCGTGGATGTCGCCCGTCGGCGTCTCGTCGACGAGATCGAACAGCGCCGGAAACGCGCCGCACAGCGACACGCAGCGCCGGCAGCCGGCGCAGATGTCGAACACGCGGGTCATTTCGGCGTCGATCGCGGCCTGGTCGTAGAACGTGTCGGACTGCCAGTCGAGCGGATGCCGGGTCGGGGCTTCGAGGCTGCCTTCCTTGTGTGGCATGGGGCGCTCCAGCGCAACGGTGAGGCGCACGCGCGCGCGCCTCCCGCGCGATGCGGGCGGCGGTGCGGTGGTGTGGCGAAATGGCGGCGACGGGCGGGCGGATCAGTCGACGAGCGCGTCGAGCGCTTTCGTATACCGGTTCGCGTGGCTGCGTTCGGCCTTCGCCAGCGTTTCGAACCAGTTCGCGATTTCGTCGAAGCCCTCCTCGCGGGCGGTCTTCGCCATGCCCGGATACATGTCGGTGTATTCGTGCGTCTCGCCGGCGATCGCCGATTGCAGGTTCAGCCGCGACGAACCGAACGGCAGCCCGGTCGCCGGATCGCCGACCGCTTCGAGATATTCCAGGTGGCCGTGCGCGTGACCGGTTTCGCCTTCGGCGGTCGAGCGGAACAGCGCGGCGATGTCGTTCTGGCCTTCGACGTCCGCCTTCGATGCGAAATACAGGTAGCGCCGGTTCGCTTGCGATTCGCCCGCGAACGCATATTTCAGGTTCTCTTCGGTTTTGCTGCCTTTGAGCTGAGCCATCTGCGCCTCCGTGCGTGCCGGCGCAGCCAAGCGCCGAGCCGGCCATGGATATGTGGGGAACGATGCGCGCGGTGCACCGGCATCGTGCTCTTTAATCTAGGCGTTGGCGCCGGCATCCCCCAATAGGCATTTTCAATCCACGCGATAGCCGGGCGGCGGGCGGACGCTCACGCATCGGCCGCGCGGCCGAGCAGCAGTTCCCGTTCGCGCGCATTGCGGGTCAGGTCCGCCGCGCGGCGGAACTCGGCCTTCGCCTCGTCGGTGCGCCCGAGCTTCGCGAGCAGGTCGCCACGCACGCTCGGCAGCCAGTGATAGCGCGCGAGCGCCGGATCGTCGCGCAGCGCGTCGACGAGTTCGAGCCCCGCGGCCGGCCCGAACGCCATGCCCACCGCCACCGCGCGATTCAACTCGACGACGGGCGACGGCGCGACCTCGGCGAGCGCGTCGTACAGCGCGACGATCTGCGCCCAGTCGGTGTCCGATGCCTGCCGTGCGCGCGCATGGCAGGCTGCGAGCGCCGCCTGCAGCGCATACGGCCCGCGCACGCCGCCGAGCTTCGCCGCGCGCTCGAGCGCCGCGAGGCCGCGCCGGATCAGCAGCGGATCCCAGCGGCTGCGATCCTGCTCGAGCAGCAGCACCGGGCGCCCCTGCGCGTCGGTGCGCGCGTGCATCCGCGACGCCTGCAATTCCATCAACGCGACGAGCCCGAGCACTTCGCTCTCGTCCGGCGCGAGACCGGCAAGCACACGGCCGAGCCGCAGCGCTTCGTCGCACAGCGCGGGGCGCATCCAGTCGTCGCCCGCCGTGGCTGCATGGCCTTCGTTGAAGATCAGGTAGATCACCTCGAGCACCGACGCGAGCCGCGCCGGCCGCGCGTCGGCCGCCGGCACCTCGAACGGCACGCGCGCCGCCGCGAGCGTGCGCTTCGCGCGCACGATCCGCTGCGCGATCGTCGGCTCGGGCGCGAGGAACGCGCGCGCGATCTCGCCCGTCGTCAGCCCGCCGAGCAGCCGCAGCGTCAGCGCGACGCGCGCGTCCGTCGACAGCACGGGATGGCATGCGGTGAAGATCAGCCGCAGCAGGTCGTCGCCGATGTCGTCGTCATGCGCATCGGCGAGCGCCTCCGCGATATCGGGCACCACGTGCGCGTCGAGCGCGTCGAGTTCATGGCCGAGCTGGCCGCGCTTCGCCGCGTGCAGCGCTTCCTGGCGAACCCGGTCGAGCGCGCGGCGCTTCACGGCCGTCATCAGCCAGGCCGCCGGGTTGTCCGGCACGCCGTCGACGGGCCAGTGTTCGAGCGCCGCGACGAGCGTGTCCTGCGCAAGCTCCTCCGCGACGCCCACGTCGCGCACCACCCGCGCGGCCCGCGCGATGATCTTCGGCGCCTCGATCCGCCAGACGGCCTCGATCGCGCGGTGCGTGGCCGCGTGCGTCACGACGCCTGCCCTGGCGCGGCCGCGTCCCGCGCCACGTACATCAGCTCCCACACATGGCCGTCCGGATCGGCGAACGCATGGCCGTACATCCCCGGATACTCCAGCGGCGCGCGCGGCGTCGTGCCGCCCGCCGCGCGCGCCTTCGCGACGACCGCGTCGACTTCGTCGCGGCTGTCGCACGACAGGCACGGCAGCACCTGCACCTGCGTGGCCGGATCGACGACGGCCCGGTCGGTGAAGGTCTGGAAGAACGGCCGGACCAGCAGCATCGCGAAGATCGCGTCGCCGATGCGGATGCAGGCGGCCTGCTCGTTGGTGTACGCGGGCACGACCTCGAAGCCGAGCCCCGTATAGAACGCCTGCGCGCGCGGCAGGTCGGCCACCGGCAGGTTGATGAAGATCTGTTGGTGCATGACGTGCGTTCCTCGTGGTGTCGGGTTCAGCCGGCGTGGCCGCGCGCGGCCTGGAGTTCGCGAAACCGTTCGACCGCTTCGGTCGGGTTGAGGTCGTCCAGCTCGAACAGCTGGCGCACCTCGATCTCGCAGTCCATCTCCGCGCCGAACGGCGCCGGGAAGCGGCGTGTCCATTCGAGCGCTTCGTCGCGCGAGCGAACCTGGATCAGCGTGTAGCCGGCGATCAGCTCCTTCGTCTCGGCGAACGGGCCGTCGATCACGGTGCCCTTGCCGCCCACGTAACGCACGCGCCACCCCTTCGAACTCGGCTTCAGGCCCGTCGCGTCGAGCAGCACGCCGGCATTCGCCAGTTCTTCGTGATAGATCGTCATCGCCTCGACGAGCCGGTCGTCCGGCAGGGCATCGGATTCGCTGACGGCATTCGCCCGGATCATGATCATGTATCGCATCGTTCGCTCCTGGTTTCGATTGTCGGAGACGCCGGCTCATCGGCGCCCTGCCTGAACGACGCGCGAATCGCGCCGGATCGACACGCGGCGCGAAAGATCAGGGTAAATACCTAGTCGAGACGCTCAGAGGAAGCACGGGCCGACCGCGCGGACTTCGACCGTGCACCACTGCGCGGCCGGGCACTGGCGCGCGATCTCGAGCGCTTCCGCGTGCGTGTCGACGTCGACGAGGAAAAAGCCGCCGACCATTTCCTTCGCCTCCGCGAACGGCCCGTCGATGAGGCGCGTCTCGCCGTCGCGCACCTGCACCCGCGTGCCGCGCTCCGACGTCTCGAGGGACTCGACCGCGCGCAGCACGCCGCGCGCCTTCAGGCCCGCGGCGAAATCCTGCATCCGCGCGTACAACGCCTGCCCTTCCGCGAGCGTGCGCTCGGCGCGCTGGCCGGTCGGTTCGACAATCAACAGCATGTACGCCATGAAGTTCTCCTCTGATTGATCGGGTGGCGGGGCCGCAAGGCCATTCGCCTTCGATGAGCCGCTATTCTGAGCCGGCGGCACGCGGCGGTCCATTCGGCCGTTCGGACTATCGCGGCGGCCCCTCGACCGCCACGCCATCGCACTCGCCCACACGACGCCCGCGACGAACCCGGCGCTGTGCGCGGCCGGCGCGACCGGGCCGCCGAGCCATGCCGCCTGCGCGGCCGGCGCGCCGTGCAGCCCCTGCCAGCCGACCCGCACGGCCAGTGCGACGAGCGCGGCAAGCGCGATCCCGGCCGGGATCCGCCGGCCCGCCGCCGAAATCAGCGCGCAGGCCGCCGCGCCGTAGACGACGCCCGACAGGCCCGCGTAACGCACGAGCTGCGGCACGCCGAGCCACAGCCATCCGCCGGTGGCGCAGGCGAGCACGGCGATCGTGCGCACGCCGCCCGCGTCGCGCCCGGCAAGCCACGCGCACGCGGCAAGGCCCACGGCGTTGAACGATGCATGCACCCAGCCGAGATGCACGAATTGACCGGTCACGATGCGCCATGCGTGCCCGGCCGCGATCGCCGCGCGGTCATGGACGAGCGCATCCCGCAGCGACGGCGGCAGGCACTGCAGGCCGAGCACGATCGCGCAGATTGCCAGCCAGCCGCGATCGGGCGGCGTGCTTTTCTCGACCCGCGCCGGCGTCGGCCATGTCGTTGTCGCTGGCCGGATTTCAATCACGGCGTCGCTTTCCCCGGAAGCACACGAGTCCGCACGATACCCGGCGCGATGCACCGGCAACCCCTGTCCGAATGACCTATTCCGGTCTTTTCATGACGGTTTGCTGTCACCATGCACTCGAATCTTTCATTTTCTTTTCACCCGAATCCGCCCATGTGTCGCTCGCTGCCGTCACTCTCCCTGGTCGCCTCGCTCGTCCTGTCACCCGCTTCGCTCGCGGCCGCGCCGCCGGTCAGCGCCGGCTGCGGCGGCGCGACGACATTGATCGCCGATATCCAGGGAGGCAGCGGCCCGTCGCCGCTGGCCGGGAACACGACGTCGATCGAGGCGGTCGTCACCGCGGAATTCGGCGGCGCCGACGGCTTCGGCGGGTTCTTCGTCCAGCAGGCCGATGCGCAGCGCCAACACCGGCCGGGCGTGTCGGAGGGCCTGTTCGTCTATGCGCCGAAGGGGCGAGCCGCCGCCGGCGACGTCGTTCATGCGACCGGGCGGATCGAAGAGAAGTACGGCCAGACGCAGCTCACGCTGTTGGGCGGCATCGCCGTCTGCGCGCGCGGGCAGGCGGTCACGCCCGCGACGCTGACGCTGCCGGTCGACACCGCGTCCGCGTTCGCCGCGTATGAAGGAATGCGGGTGCGGCTGCCGCAGATGCTGACGGTCAGCGACACCTACGAACTCGGCCGCTACGGCAGCATCGCGCTCAGCAACGGCCGGCTACGCACGCCGACCCAGCTCGTCGAGCCGGCCCGGGCCGCCGCGCAGGCCGACGCGAACGCGCGCAACCGGATCGTGCTCGACGACGGCTCCAGCCGGCAGAATCCGGCCACCGTGCCCTACCCGCCACCCGCGCTGAGCGCCGCGAACCCGTTGCGCGCCGGCTATACGGTGCGCGGCGTCGAGGGCGTGCTGGAAACGCGCTACGACACATGGCGGCTGCAACCGGTACCGGGCGCGAAGCCGCCGGTGTTCGAGCCGGCGGGCAACCCGCGCACCGACGCACCCGCGCGGCACGCCGACGCCGACCTGCGGGTCGCGTCGTTCAACGTGCACAATTACTTCAACGGCGACGGCCACGGCGGCGGCTTCGACGATCCAGGCAACCGCGGCGCGAAATCGCCGGCCGCGTTCGCGCGGCAGGAAGCGAAGATCGTCGCGGCGCTGCGTGCGCTGCGCGCAGACGTAATCGGCCTGATGGAGATCGCGAACAACGGCTACGGCGACACGAGCGCGGTGCGGCGCCTCGCCGCGCAGCTCGGCGACGGCTGGCGCGCGGTCGAGCCCGACACGCCGCGCCTCGGCGGCGACGCGATCGCGGTCGCGCTGCTCTACGACAGCCGCACGGTCGAACCGGCCGGGCGCGCAGCCACGCTCGCGATCGACGGCCTGAACCGCCCGCCGCTCGCGCAGACGTTCCGGCGCATCGGCGGCACGCGTGCCGTCACGGTCGCGGTCAATCACCTGAAATCGAAGAACTGCCCACGCGCGAGCGGCGCCGATCTCGATCAGGCGGACGGCCAGGGCTGCTGGAACGCGACGCGCACGCGCGCGGCCGAACGCATCGCCGACTGGCTCGCGGGCACGCCGACCGGCACCGCCGCCGACGGTGTGCTGTTGATCGGCGACCTGAA
The DNA here is from genome assembly GCF_004343775.1 of Burkholderia sp. SRS-46. Classification (GTDB taxonomy): domain Bacteria; phylum Pseudomonadota; class Gammaproteobacteria; order Burkholderiales; family Burkholderiaceae; genus Burkholderia. Next base: position 780,241 of record NZ_PTXL01000002.1, read on the forward strand.
CAGCTATGCGAAGGAAGACCCGATCCGCGCACTCGAAGCACGCGGCTACGTGAACCTCGTCGCGCGCTCGCTCGGCGACGATGCGTACAGCTACGTGTTCGGCGGCGAGGCCGGCTACCTCGACCACGCGCTTGCGACGCCGGCGCTCGCCGCACGCGTGAAGGCCGTGCATGACTGGCACATCAACGCCGACGAGCCGGTCGCGCTGCAATACACACTGGATTACAAGACACCGGAGCAGCAATCGCGCTACTACGCGCCGGATTCGTACCGCTCGTCGGACCACGATCCTGTCGTGATCGATCTCGCGCTCGCGGACCGCGATACGCCGGCCGCAGCGGGCGGCACCACGGCCGACGCCGCCGCTGCCGGCCCGACGAGCGCAGGCAGCGCGGATGCCGGGTTGCTCGCCGCGCTGGCGGCCATCGCCGTGAGCGCGGCTGTGTGGCGCATGCGCGGCCGCGCATGACCGGCCGCCCTCTCTGCGTCACGCCCGCAGGAAACAGGCGCAACGCAGACAAAATGCCGAATCTACCGGCACACCTTACAAATCGCGTCACATTTACCTGCGTCACGCGCGCGGCCCGGCACGCGCCCGCGCCATTCGCAACCAAGGCGCCCCGGCGGAGAAAAAAAATCCTCCCCCCGTCGCCCCAGGCCTGGCGGGGCTTTCCGCCCGGTACTCCGACGAAACCGAAAGCTTGTCGCGAAACTCCCCCGCACCACTCGAATCACACATATTGCAGCGATTCTTCTTATCTTCAAATTGGCCTGGTCCCAAGGAGGATGATCATCATGGCGCTCACCGATTCGATCGAACACAAGCTTGACCGTGGCCTGTCCGACATCCGTCGCACCGGCCGCCGTGTGGGACGCAGCACCCGGGCCGCCGCGCGCGACCTGCGCACGGATGTGCAGGACGATCTGCGCGAACTCGTCGACGAGCTCGACGATCTGCTGAAGCACGACGGCGACGGCGACATCGCCGCGTTGCGCAAGCGCGTGCAGTCGCGTCTCGACGAGGCGCGCAGCACGCTCGATCTCGCGTCGCATTCCGCAGCCGCCCGGCTGCGCGATTCGGCCGAACGCGTGTCGCAGGCCGTACACGACAACCCGTGGCAAACCGCGGGCGTGGTCGCCGGCCTCGCATTCGTCGCGGGCCTGCTGCTCGCCCGCCGCTGATCCCCCGGCTTCCCGCCGCGCTCACCCAGACAACGAAGGAGAACAGGCATGCAAAAAACGCTCGTCATGAAAGCCGCCGCCGCCGTCGTGCTTGGCAGTCTCGCCCTCGCCGGCTGCACCACCACGCCCGACAAGAATCCGCCCGCCGCCGCGAGCGCGTCGAAGCGCGAATCGATCGACGCGAGCGTGAACGCGACGCTGTCGCGCCTCTATTCGACGGTGCCGGGCTCGCGCGAACTGGTCGGGAAATCGCGCGGCTACCTCGTGTTCCCGAACGTGCTGCAGGCGGGCCTGATCATCGGCGGCCAGTCCGGCAACGGCGCGCTGCGCGTCGGCGGCAGCACCGTCGGCTACTACAACACGTCGTCGCTGTCGGTCGGCCTGCAGGCCGGCGCGCAATCGAAGGCGATCGTGTTCCTGTTCATGACACAGGATGCGCTCGACACGTTCCGCAAGCGGGACGGCTGGTCGGCCGGCGCCGACGCGTCGGTCGCGGTCGTCAAGGTGGGCGCGAACGGCGCGCTCGACACGACCACGGCCACCGCGCCGGTCCAGGTGCTGATACTGACCAACGCCGGCCTGATGGGCGACCTGTCGGTGAACGGCACGAAGGTCACCCGGCTCGATCTCTGACGCGGCACGGCCGTGCGCCGTGTCCGCTTTCCGGCAGCGCCGCGGCTTCGGCCGCGGCGTTTTTGCGCGTGCGTCGCCCGCGGCACCTATGACTGACACGGCTTTGCGGGCATACTCCGGTTCGAGCCGTCCCGGCCACCCGCCGGGCTTCCAGATTTCATCCTCACGCGAATGCCACCATGGTTAGCGGAAACGACCACCAAAAATTCTTCCACCTGCTGCTGTTCGTCGTCACCGCCGGACTCTGCTGGATCCTCACGCCGTTCTTCGGCGCCGTGTTCTGGGGCACCATCCTGGCGATCCTGTTCCAGCCCGTGCAGCGCTGGCTGGCCGCGCGCTTCGGCAAGCGGCGCAATCTCGCCGCACTCCTGACGATGACCCTGATCATCCTGATCGTGATCCTGCCGCTCGTGTTCGTCGCCGCGACGCTCGTGCAGGAAATCGCGTACGTGTACCAGGAGATCAAGACCGCGCAGCCGAACTACACGCAGTACTACCAGGACATCATCCACGCGCTGCCGGCGTCGATCCAGCGGCTGCTCGCGAAATACGGCCTGACCAACCTCCCCGGCATCCAGAGGAAGCTGACCGACGGCGCCGCGCAGATCAGCCAGTTCGTCGCGGCCCAGGCCTACGTGATCGGCCAGAACACGTTCCAGTTCGTGATCAGCTTCGGCGTAATGCTGTACATGGTGTTCTTCCTGCTGCGCGACGGCGGCGAGATCGGCCGCCGCGTGCGCCGCGCGCTGCCGCTCGACGACGAGCACAAGCACCTGCTGCTGTCGAAGTTCACGACGGTCGTGCGCGCGACCGTGAAGGGCAACATCGCGGTCGCGCTCGTGCAGGGCGCGCTCGGCGCGCTGATCTTCTGGATCCTCGGAATCGAGGGCGTGGTGCTGTGGGGCTCGCTGATGGCGTTCCTGTCGCTGCTGCCCGCGATCGGCGCGGGCCTCGTCTGGGTGCCGGCCGCGATCTATTTCCTGATGATCGACGAGATCTGGAAGTGCGTGATCCTCGTCGCGTTCTGCGTCGGCGTGATCGGGCTCGTCGACAACCTGCTGCGGCCGATCCTCGTCGGCAAGGACACCAAGATGCCCGACTGGGTGGTGCTGATCTCGACGCTCGGCGGGATGGCGCTGTTCGGCATCAACGGCTTCGTGATCGGGCCGCTCATCGCCGCGCTGTTCATGGCGAGCTGGGACATCTACGCGCGCGGCGAACAGGGCGAATGACGCACGCAGCCCTCGGCGGGCTGCCCCCTCCATCACGGATTGAGAATCTTCATCACGATCGGGCCGGCCGCGTGCGCATCCGACGCGGCAACCGTCAACGTTCCGCCATGCGGGCCGACGCGATACGCGCCATCCGCTCGCGGCGGCCCGTGCCGCTGACTGAGCGCATCGCGCCACGTCGCGCGAATTCCCGCCCCCTCCCGCAACCTCAGCGGCGCGCCATGCGCATCGGCGAGCACGACGCGCGCGCCCGGCAGGCGCCGGTCATGCGCATCGAACGTCACGTCCGCCGACGCGCCGCGCGCATCGTGACGCACCGAGCCTGACGGCGCCACGAGCGTCACCTCGTATCGATCGACGAGCGCCCCCGAGAATCGCACCAGGCCACCCGCGGCATGCCGTTCCGCCGCGCATGCGCCCGACGCCCCCATTGCGCCGAACGCCATGCACGCCACGGCCAGCATCGCCTGCCACGCGCGCGCGCCGCGCATCCTGTACGCAGCGCCATTGCGCACCGCGCCCGTTGCATGCGCGATTGCCGTCGCCTTGCGCTGTCCTGTCGCCCGCATTCATCGCCCTCCTTCCGCCAACGCTTCGAAAACGGCGGCGCGACGCTCGCGTCGTGCCGCCTCGTGTGTCGGCATTCACTGTAGGGAGATGCGGCGGGGCAAGATATCGGACTAGTCCGAAAAACGGATTCGGGGCGTCAAACGACGCCCCGATATGACACTGGCTGACATTCGATCGACCACGCGTGCCGACCCGATGACGGTACGCGCGCGCCGCCCCGCGCCCGCCTAAGCCTGCGGATCGACCCGCAACACGAGCTTGCCGCGATGATCGCCGTCGAACAGGCGATTCAGCACGTCGGGCGCGTTTTCGAGCCCGTCCGCGACGGTCTCCTCGGCCTTGAGGCGGCCGTCCCGCAGCCAGCCGGCCAGCGTCTGCACGGCCTCGCGGCTGTTGCGATAGTCGAGGATCAGGAAGCCGCGCATCGTCAGCCGCTTCGAGATCAGCACGCCGACGTCGTCGGCCGCGCGTCCGCTGTTGTAATTCGCGATCACGCCGCACAGCGCGACGCGCCCGCCGATCACCATCCGCGACAGCACCGCGCGCATCACTTCGCCGCCGACGTTCTCGAAGTTCACGTGCACGCCGTCCGGCGTCGCCGCCTTCAGCTGCTCGCGGAAATCGTCGGCCTTGTAGTCGACCGCCGCGTCGAAGCCGAGCGTCTCCGTCAGGTAGCGGCACTTGTCCTGCCCGCCGGCGATGCCGACCACGCGCGCGCCGTGGATCTTGCCGATCTGCCCGGCGATCGACCCGACCGAGCCGGCCGCGGCCGACACGACGAGCGTCTCGCCCGGCTGCACCGGCGCGATCTCGGTCAGGCCGTAATACGCGGTCAGCCCGCTCATCCCGCACGCGCCGAGCAGCGTCGGCAGCGGCAGGCCCGACTGCGCGGGCAGCTTCACGAACTGCGCGGCCTGCTCGGCCGGCACGACCGCATAGTCCTGCCAGCCGACCAGCCCCTGCACGAGGTCGCCTTCCGCAAAACCCTCGGCACGCGACGCGACGACGCGGCCGATGCCGAGCGCGCGCATCACCGCGCCGAGCGCGACGGGCGGCAGGTACTGCGGCACGTCGCTCATCCACACGCGGTTGGTCGGATCCATCGACAGGTACAGCACGCGCACCAGGATCTCGCCGTCGGCGAGCGCCGGCACCGGCGTCTCGACCAGCGAGAAATGTTCGCGGCCGACACGCCCTTGCGGGCGCGTCTTCAGCAGCAGTTGACGATTGACAGGGGTCGACACGATGTTCTCCTCCATGGATGTCTGGTCGGGCGCGACGCAGGCACGCCCGCACGAAGCGCGCGCGTCAGACCGCGCACATGCCGCCGTCGATCACGAGTTCGGCGGCGGTCACGAAGCGGCTCTCGTCGGACGCGAGATACACGGCCGCATGCGCGACGTCGTCCGGCTCGCCGAGCCGGCGCATCGGGATGCCGCGCGCGAGCCGGCGCGTCGCGTCGCGCTCGCCGAGCTGACGGAACAACGGCTCGACGATCCCCGTGCGGATGAATGCCGGATGAATCGAATTGCAGCGCACGTCGAGTTCCCTGCGCGCGCAATCGATCGCGATCGACTTGGTCAGCGACGCGACCGCCGCCTTCGATGCGTTGTACGCGGTGAACTCGGGTTCGACCTTGAACGCGGCCACCGACGAGATGTTGATGATCGATGCGGGCCGGCTCGCGCTCAGGTACGGCAGCGCATGCTTGCAGCCGAGCACGATGCTTTCCACGTTGATCTCCATCACGCGCCGCCATTCCGGCAGCTCGAGCTGTTCGAGCGCGCCGATCGAGCCGACGCCCGCGTTGTTGACGAGCACCGACAGGCCGCCCATCGCGTCGTTCGCCTGCGCGAGCAGCGCCTGCCAGCGCGCGTCGTCGCGCACGTCCTGCGTCGCGGCGAACGCGACCGGCGCCGCATGGCCGGCGTTCAGCTCCTGCGCGAACGCGTCGAGCACCGCCGCATCGGCGACGTCCGTCAGGAACACCCGCGCGCCCTGCTCGACCATGCGGCGCGCGATCGCGCGGCCGAGGCCGCCCGCGGCGCCGGTGATGTACGCGCACTTGCCCGTGAGACGTGAAGAAACCCCTGTCATCTGTCCCGCTCCTGTAATTGATTCGACGCCGCGGCAACCGCTGCGCGCGGCCGGTATCCGGCAGCCGACGCCCGAACAGCGTACGCGAATGCCGTCGATCGATGAAATGAATATTCGTTATGGCCGGTCATAGGCCGCGCTGATGACCGGCGCCCGCGCGCGTCACCCGATCACGCCGGTGATCAGCAACAGGTTCGTGCCGGTGATGACCGCGAACAGCGCCCACGCGGCGGCCTGCATCCACGGGCCGATCGCGTGCTCGCCCATCGCGTTGCGATCGCTGACCGAGCGGATCAGCGGCCACATCGCGAACGGCAGCTGCAGGCTCAGCAGCACCTGGCTCCACACGAGCAGCTGGCCGACCGCGCCATCGCCGAGCCACAGCACGCCGATCAGCGCGGGCACCAGCGCGAGCGCGCGCGTGATCAGCCGGCGCTGGTAGCACGGGATCTTCATGTGCAGGAAGCCGTCCATGATCACCTGGCCGGCGATCGTGCCGGTCAGCGTCGAGCTCTGCCCGGATGCGAGCAGCGCGACGCCGAACAGCAGCGCGGCCGCCCCGCCGGCGATCGGCGTGATCAGCCGGTACGCCTGCTCGATGTCGGTCACGCTGGTCTGGCCGGTGGCGTGGAACGCCGCGCCCGCGAGGATCAGGATCGCCGCGTTGACGAGCATCGCGACGAACAGCGACACGAAGGTATCGATGCGCACCAGCGCGAGCGTGTCGCGAATCATGCCGCGCGCGCCGCCGACCACGCGCCGCGTCTGCACGACCGACGAATGCAGGTACAGGTTGTGCGGCATGATCGTCGCGCCGACGATGCCGAGCGCGAGCACGATCGCGTCCTTGCGGTCGTGGCCGGGGTCGCCCGGCACGAGGCCCCTGGCCACCGCGTGCCAGTCGGGCGGCATCATCGCGACCTGCGCGACGAAGCAGAACGCCATCGTGCCGATCAGCCCGAGCACGATCGCCTCGATCTGCCGGAAGCCCTTGCCCTGCAGGCCGAGCACGATCATCGTGTCGAGCGCGGTCAGGACGATGCCCCACGCGACCGGCACGCCGAGCAGCAGCTTGAACGCGAGCGCGCAGCCGAGCACTTCGGCGATGTCGCACGCGATGATCGACACTTCGGCGGTGACCCACTGGACCACCCGGCCGAACGGCCCGTAGCGGTCGTAGCTGGCCTGCGCGAGATCCTTCCCGGCGACGAGGCCGAGGCGCGCGGCGAGCATCTGCAGGAAGATCGCGGCGAGGCTGGAGCACGCGACGACCCACAGCAGCGCATAGCCGAACTGCGAGCCGGCCTGGATGTCGGTGGCCCAGTTGCCGGGATCCATGTAGCCGATCGCAACCAGCAGGCCCGGGCCGAAGAAGCGCCTGAGCTTCGCGCGGCGGGACGCGGCGGCGTCGATCGTGATGCTGCCCTTCACTTCCGACGGGCAGAAGGGGGCGGTGGCGGTGGTGGGGAGGAGGGGCATGGCGACACGCGGGCGGCTTCGATTCCGGGATTGTACGGCTACCCGTGCGGCATCTCGTCCGCTCGCGTCGCGCTGCGCCGAGGCCGGCGCAACCTTGCCTCGAAGGCGGTCGCGCCGGCGCGTGCATCGCGCTAGCGGCCGCCCTTCTTGGCCGCCACCGACACCTCGCCGAAATACAGCTGGATGAAATCGACATCCGTCGGCTCGTGCAGCCAGCCCGGCTTGTAGACGCCGAACTTGAGGTACGGATACAGATCGCCGGGATACGCATTCGGCAGCCCGTCGCCGCTGAACTGCATCACCCCGTTCTTCCAGAGCCGCGTGACGGCCGTCCGGCCGCTCGCATCCGGCGCATACTGCAGCGCCCAGTCGACCCATTTGCCGCGATCGTCGGCCGCGCAGCACATCCGGATGCCCGAGCCGTGCGTGGTATTCGCGCCTCCGCGCACGGACAGCGTGTAGTCCGCGCCGGTCAAGGTCAGCATGAACGGCGGCGGGCCGCTGAGCCCGCTCTGGTGGATCTGCGTGATGATCTCCATCTGCTTGAGATCGAACGTGAAATTGCGCGGCAGGAAGGTTCGCCAGCGAATCAGATACTCACGCCCGGGCGACAGGTAAACGTCTCGCGGCAACGTGAACTCGGCGCGCGGCGACCCGTTGGCCACTCTCGAGAAATTCTCGCTGCGGCGCATTTCCACGCGAATCGCCCGCCGCCCGGGCGCCACGGGATCGTTGGTTGCCGTTACATCGGTCGGACTCGCCGCCTGAATCAGCAGATCGCCGAACCCGGTGCGATAGTCGGTCGAATAGACGGGGCGATAGGCCCCCACGCGCAGGTCGTTCGACGAATCCGCCGCATGGGCCGTGGACAACACGCACGCCAGGCCGAGCACGGATGCCGCGCGTCGAAACCGGAAAGGCTTTCCGTTCTTGTCGTTCATTTATTGCCTCCGATGGATAAACCTCGACACCACTCAACATCGACCTGGCGGCCGATCGCGTGACGCGGTTCCCGCAGGCATGCCGCTCGGAACCGCACCCCCGTCACTGCGAATCCACCCAGGTCGCCAGCTTCTTGACGAGATCGAGCGAGCGTTCGCTGTCGGGTTCGAGATACGCGCTGTCCGACTCCCGGAGCGCGGCCTCGACGACGGTCGCGAAATCGCCGTCGCGCCAGCATACGTGCATGCCGCGCAGCCCGTCCAGGCTGTGCGCCGTATCGACTTGATGGTCATTCCGGTGTTCGTTCAGGCGATGCTGACGGGGCACGACGACGATCGGCTTGCGCAGCCGTCGCGCGGTCAGGATGCTGCCCATTCCTGCATGCGAGATGATCAGCGTCGCGCTCGCAGACAATGCGTCGATCTCCTCTTTCGACAGGAACGCGCGATGCTTCATGTTTTTCGGAATATAGGCGCCATCGCAAGTCTGCGCATAGAGATTGGCATTCGGATGATCCGCGGCCCATGCATCGGCGAGCCGGATCAATCGATCAAACGGTTTTTGCGTGCCAACGGTCAGCAAAATCATATTACGCCTCCCCAATACCGCACACGCGGGGTTTCCAGATGCCGCCATTGGGTCAGGGTTTCGCTCGCGAAATGGCGTGCGATACGCCCGGACAGCGACAATCGGGCCGAATTCGCGATGCTGTCGATCCAGACCGTCTTCGCGCCCAGCATCCTGCCAAACACGACCGCGAACAGCCCGGGCGCGGCGCCGGTCGACACCACGATGTCGGGCCGCTCGACCGCCAGGATCTTCATCACCTGACAGGCGAGCCCGGCCAGCTTGACCGGGGTCTGCTTGTTGGCGTCGATCAGCCGGTAGCCGTCGTTGCCGGCCTGCAGTTCCTTGTTGCCGGATACGGCCCAGACGACCTCGTGGTCGGAAAATGCAGACACCATTAGCGACAACTGGACGTAATGCCCGCCATTGGAACATGCCAGCAGTATTTTCTTTTTCATCATCAGCCCCCCATCCTCGATACTCCCCCGATACACCTCATTCGACGTCCGCACGGCCCGCGCACATGCCATGCATGTCATGCACGACCCCGCGTCAGGCATGCCGCCGCCCCGGATCGCGAAGATCGCGGTAAACGTCCACATACCGGCCGGTGATCGCCTGGGTCGAATAGCAGGCGCGCGCGTGGGCCAGCCCCGCCGCGCCCATCGCCGTCGCGCGCGCGCGGTCGGCCACGAGCACGCCGATGCGATCCGCGAGCGCGACCGGGTCGCGCGGCTCCACCAGGAAACCCGTCTCGCCTTCCGTGACCAGGTCGAGGAACCCGCCAAGACGGGTTCCCACCACCGACAGCCCGCACAGCATCGCTTCCAGCGTCGCGATCCCGAATGACTCGAAATGGCTCGGCATGCAGAACAGGCCGGCGTCGCGCAGGAACGCGAACTTCGCTTCGCCGTCGAGCCAGCCCATGAATCGCACCGCGTCGTCCACGCCGTATCCGGCGGCGCGGCGGCGCCACTCGTCGACGTCTCCGCTGCCGGCGAGACGCAACTCCACGTCGCATCCACGGCGCCTCAGGATCGACAGCGCCGCCAGCAGATCCTCGACGCCCTTCAGCACGGTCAGCTTCCCGACGAACGCGATGTACGGGCGCCCGCCCGGTGAGCCGGCGGCCGCCCGGCCGCCCGCCGCCTCGGCCGCGTGCGCCGCGTTGCCGATCACGTACAGCGCGCCGGTGCGGTTGCCGTGCGTGGCCAGCTCGGCGCCGGTCGCGCGCGACACGCCGATCGCGGCATGCGCGCCACGCACGAAATGCCGGACGACGGCTTGCCCGATGCCCGGCGACTGCCTGACAAAATGATCGAATTCGCCGGAATGCATGTGGATCACCGTCTTGCGGCCGAGCATTCGCGACAGCGCGAACAGCACGTACTTGCGGTAGAACGACCCCCTCACCGCGACATGAAAGTGCACGACGTCGACCCGCCTCGACAGCGCCGCCAGGAATCGCGGAACATCGACCAGCAGGAACAGCGCGCGATCGCGCATGCGCTTGAAGCCGCGTGTCTCGAAGAACGAGAACGCGATGCCGTGGCAGCCGAACTCGTCGCGCCGGGCGTCGAGTTCGCGCAGCACCGAATTGATCCCGCCGGGCTGTTTCGGGCCGACATGAAGCACGTGCAACACGGAATCCGGCATCTTGCTACCCCCTGAAATCGACGCGGCGCGACGCTTGCGCGCACCGCGCCGCGATTCGGATGACGATCACGCGCACCATGTTTCAAAGCCCTCTGCCGATGCCGTGGTATTCGATGCCCGATCGCTTCAGGATCCGGGGTTCGTAGAGGTTTCTGCCGTCGAAGATCGTCGGCGCCTTCATCACCCTGACGAGCGCGTCGAAATTCGGGCTGCGGTACGACTTCCATTCGGTCAGCGTGACCAGTGCATCGGCGTCGCGCAGCGCCGCGTCCTGCTCGTCGACGAACGACAGGCGCGCGTGCGCGGCCGGTTCGTCGGCGAGGTCGCGCGCGAACGCGTGGCGCGCTTCGTCGATCGCAACGGGATCGTGCGCGCGAATCGTCGCGCCGTGCCGCAGCAGCGCCGCGACGATCGGCCGGCTCGGCGCCTCGCGCATGTCGTCGGTGTTCGGCTTGAACGCGAGGCCCCATACCGCGAACACGCGCCCCGTCAGGTCGCGCCCGAACCGGCCGAAGATCTTGTCCAGCATGACGGCGCGCTGGCGGTCGTTGACCGCCGTGACCGCTTCGAGAATGCGCATCGGGCAGCCGTATTCGCCGGCCGTGTGCCGGAGCGCGTTGACGTCCTTCGGGAAGCACGAGCCGCCGTAGCCCACGCCGGCATACAGGAAGTCGTAGCCGATGCGCGGGTCTGAGCCGATGCCCCGGCGCACCGCTTCGATGTCGGCGCCGACCCGGTCGGCGAGATTGGCCAGTTCGTTCATGAACGAGATGCGCGTCGCCAGCATCGCGTTGGCCGCGTACTTCGTGAATTCGGCGGACAGCACGTCCATATGCAGCGTACGGTCGTGGTTGCGATTGAACGGCAGGTACAGCTCGCGCATCCGTTCCCGCGCACGCAGCCCCGCCTCGTCCGTCTCGCTGCCGATCACGATCCGGTCGGGGCGCATGAAATCCTCGACTGCCGCGCCTTCTTTCAGAAATTCCGGATTGGAGACGACCGAGAACGCGTGGTGCGCATTGCGGTCGGTCAGCGCGGCCGCGATCACGTCGGTCACGCGTTTCGCGGTGCCGACCGGCACCGTCGACTTGTTGACCACGACCTTGAAACCCTGCATCCGCCGGCCGATGTCGCGCGCCACCGCGACGACGTGCGAGAGGTCGGCGGAACCGTCCTCGTCGGGCGGCGTACCGACCGCGATGAACAGCACGTCGCCGTGGGCGACGCCGGCGCCCATGTCGGTCGAGAATGTCAGGCGCCCCGTCGAGCGATTGCGCTCGATGATGTCCTGCAGGCCGGGTTCGTAGATCGGCACGCCGCCGGACAGCAGGATGTCGATCTTGCGGCGGTCGACGTCGATGCACAGCACTTCGTTGCCGATGTCCGCGAGACAGGCGCCGGTCACCAGGCCCACGTAGCCCGTTCCGATAATGGTTACTTTCATGCGTATGAATCAGTGGTTCGATCGATAGGAAACTGCATTGCGCGCTTACGTGCTTACGTGCTTACGTGCTTACGTGCTTACGTGCTTACGTGCTTACGTGCTTACGTGCTTACGTGCTTACGTGCTTACGTGCCGACGCGACGGCCGCGACACGCGTGCGTCGGGTTCGCGCACGGGCCGCCTGGCGCGCCGGATCATCACCGCGATCAGCGCCAGGTAAGGACTGACGACGGCGGACCCGAGCACGTGCCCCGCCGACGACGCCATCCCGATCAGCACGAAAAAGAACAGGCATCCGAACCGGTTCGCCTGCCGGTGGTCGCCGCCGCGCACGAACGTTTGCGTCAGCGACGCGAAATAGATCGCGAAGATCGGGAAGCCGAATGCCAGGATCAGGTCGGGCACGTCGATTTCCACCATGTAGCGCACCACCGGATGCCCGCCGGTCAGCAACGCGATGTAGTGGTTCTGCTCGAGATCGGCCCACACGTTCGCGAACTTCAGGTTCCGCCCCGACAGCAGCAACGTCAGGATCTTGTCGTTGCCGATGCGGCCGCCCCGGTATTCGAAGTAGTGCAGGCTCAGGTCGACGGCCGCGGTGACCTTCGGGATGAACAGGTACGCGCCCACCGCCGTGGCCCCCAGCACCATCAGCGCGATGCCCGCGTACCCGCTCGCCTTGAGCGCGTTGTGGCGCGCGTACAGATACGCGCACGTCACGCCGAGCGCGCCGAGCATCGCCCCTTTCGTTCCGGTGAGCGCCGCGGCGACCAGCATGCACGCGACCAGCGACGCGCTGCGCCAGCTCCAGCCGCGCAGCAGCGCATGCAGGTAGCCGAAGCCGATCGCGGCGACGACGAGCGCCGCGGCTTCGTTCTGCGCGTAGATGATGCCCTTGTAGCCCGCGCGGATCTGCGTGTCCGCCTGGTAGCTGCGGAACATGTCGATCGACAGCGTCGCGCCGATCACGATCGACAGGCCGTACACCAGCAGCGACACGAACACCACCGACTCGACCTGCTCGAGGCGCCGGTCGCTCAGCATCAGCATGGCCGCCGGGTAGACGAAGAACGTAAACACCTTCAGCGCGAACACCATCTGCTCGAACAGCTCGTGCCCGGTCAGCATGCCGAGCACGAACGAGCCGAGCGTCGCGCACAGCACGAACGCGAACAGGATCGTGCGGCGCAGCCCGGCCAGGCTCACCCGGCACCCGGACAGCAGCGCGGCCATCAGCCCGGCGATCATCATCCCGCGCAGCAACAGCGACACGCGCGCGTCGGCGCCTTGCGTCGCGGCGCCCTTGGCCGCGTAGACGGACAGGAAATCCCCCACCGGCGACAACCCAAGACCGATGATGAGCGCCGCCCACGCGAGCGTCGCGGCGGTGCGCGACGCGGCGTGCGCGACGACGGGAATCGGGCGCGGGCCGTAGGACATGGCGTGGCTGTTATTCATGGTGCGGAAACAACCGGTTGCGCGAGGCCGTCGCGACCAGGCCCGCGACGGCAAGCCATCGACAGCCCAGGCGCACGGCCCGCAGCGGCTTGAGCGCCGCTTCGTGAAGGACATGGCGCCGCGCCGACAATGCCGCGCGGCCCGATTCGATCGAACTCGGCATCGAGTCGAACGCTTCCCATACGACGTACGGCCGCAATTCGGCGATGCGCAGCCCGCCGTGGTCGCGAAGCCAGGGCCAGTCGTCGAGCAGCGTGCCGATCGCGCCGTCGGTATGGGCCAGCGCCTTGCGCGCGCCGGCCACGCTGATCCAGTAGCCGACCGAGCCGCTCGTCCACTGCTTGAACGGCACGCCGATGCGCAGGCGCGCCACGCGCGCCGCGCGCTTCAACGGCTCGTGCAGGTAGGTGCGGGCCGCATGCCGGCGTGCGAGCTTCGACCGGCCGAGCAGCACGAGATCGGCGCGCGCCGCGAGCGCTCGGCCCGATGCCGGCAGGACGGCGTCGAAGAACGCGTCGTCCAGCATCGCGTCGTCTTCGAGCACGACCGCGTCGCGTCCGGCGCGCACGATCTGCGCCCACACCGCTCGATGACTGCGGAAGCAGCCGATTTCGCCGCGACTGAGCGGGCGGCCGTAGCGCGCGATCGCGCGGTCGCGATCCGTCAGCGCCGCAAAGCCGCGGTCGTCGAGCTGGCGCGCGTCGAACGCGTCCTCGATGCGGAACGCCACGCCGCGCGCCGCCATCGCGCGCGCAATCGATGCGCGGCGCGGCGAACCGGCCAGTGAAATCACGTGGATATCGAACATGGCCGTCACCTCAGGATCGCCAAAGCTGCATGAAGTGCAATCGCAGCCGCGGCGAACGGACGATCCACAGCACGTAGGCGGCCAGCAACGCGGCCTCCGCCGTCAGGTACGCGAGCGCGGCCCCGCGCGCGCCGAAGCGCGGCACGAGCAGGCAGGCAAGCAGCACGTTGAACGCGCCGGCCGCGAGCATCGCACGCGCGCGACGCGCCGTGCCGTCGAACGGCACGAGCACCTGCAGGCCCAGGAAGTACGCGAGATTGCCGAAGAGCGTCGACAGGCAGAGCCAGTTGACGATCGTCGCGGCCCCGGCGAACTTTTCGCCGAGCACGAGACGCGTCAGCACGTCGGACAGCGTCACGCACACCGCCAGCCCGACGCCGGTCGTGAGCGCCGTCGCGGCGAGGCCGAGCACCGTCAAGCGCGCCGCCGGGCGCGTGCCCAGTTCGTGCCGCTGCGAGAACAGCGCGGCGATGCGGGGATACAGCACGGAATTGATCTGCGCCGGCACCATGTTGCCGACCGTCTTCAGCTTGTCGGCGGCGGCGTACAGCCCGACCTGACAGGCACCGGAGAAGCTGCCGAGGATCAGCGTGTTGGTCGCGCTGAACAGGCTGACGGACGCCGTCGAGACGAACATGTCCGCGCTGCCGGCCAGCTGCGCGCGCACGGCGGCCCACGTGCAGCGCGGCTTGCCCAGCAGGCCGTGACGATGCGCCGCGACCAGCGAGCCGAGCGCGACCAGCAGCGCCGCGACGGCCTGGATGCCCACCGCGGCATTGACGTCGCTCGACGACTTCACCAGCCAGAAGGTGAGCGGCAACGTCGCGAAGCGGCTGGCGAGCGCGATCGCGGCGAACGCCGAGAAGCGCTCGAGCCCCTGCAGCAGCCAGTTCAGCGTGAACACGTTCGCGGCCACGCCCAGCCAGCCGATCGCCAGCGCGACGCCCAGCCCGTCCATGTGGCGATCGACGCATGCGACCGCGGCCAGGATCGCCGCCGACACGATGCAGAGGCACCCTTTCGCGCCGATCACCGACCAGACGAGCCCGTTCAGCGTGCGCCGGTCGTGCCGCGATTGCGCGACCGCGCGCGGCCCGCTCAGGTTGAAGCCCCATTCGGTCAGCACGGTGCCGTACACCGTCAACGCGGTCACGTAGCTGACCACGCCGAACTGCGACGGGCCGAGCACGCGCGTCAGATACGGAAACGTCACGAGCGGCACGAGGTAGCTGCCGACCTGCCAGAGCAGCATCGCGGCAAAGTTGCGCCCCAATCCCGCCGCCGGCCGTTTCGACTCGGCGGGCGGCGGCGGCGGCGCGCCGTCTGCCTGCGTGCGCAGCGACAGGGTCTTGTCGATCCGCATGGTCAGGTCTGGTCCACGCGCCGCGCGACATCCGCGCCTTCGTACGCATAAGCGCCGTAGTTGCCGTACTGCGCGGAGCGCAGCCCCGGGCTGAAGCAGTTGAACACGACGCCCGACACCTTCGCGCCGACGCGATCGATCCGCTTCACCGATTCCAGGATCTCGCCCTGGCTCGTCACGCCCGAGCGCGCGACCAGCAGGATCGTGCCCGCGTGCGACGCGAGCACTGTCGCGTCCGTCACCGGCAGCAGCGGCGGCGCGTCGAGCAACACGACGTCGTAGCGGTGCGACACGTCGGACAGGAGGCCCGGCAGGCTGTTCGACAGGAACAGCTCGACCGGCTGGCCGACGCGCGGCCCGGTCGGCAGGAAGTCGACATGGGCGGACACGTCGCGCACGATCGCGTCCTCGACCTTGATCTCGCCGCGCAGCACGTTGGACAGGCCCTGCTGCGCGCGCACGCCGAACTCCCTCGCGAGGTGCCCGCGGCGCAGGTCGCCGTCGATCAGCAGCACGCGCTTGTTCGACTGCCCGAGCAGCGCGGCGACGTTGGCCGAGATGAACGACTTGCCGATGCCGGCCGATGGCCCGGTGATCAGCACGAGGTTGTTCTTGGGCCGGTCGAGCAACAGGAACTGCATCGCCGTGCAGAGGCTGCGCAACGCTTCGACGGCCGGCTCGTGCGGGCGGGCCAGCGACAGGATCGTGCCCGCCTGCCCTGCCCCGACGGCAGTCAGGCGGCGCTGCGACGGGCTCTGCGGAATCGTCGCGATCACGTCCAGCTCGGCATCCCGCTCGATTTCGGACGGATCGGTGACGCCGCCGTAAAGCACCGCGCGCGCGATCGCGACGCACGCGCCGACCAGCAGCCCGACGATCGCGGCCAGCACCACGACCAGCACGGGCTTCGGGCGCAGCGGTTCGTCCGGCGCGATCGCGTGGTCGATCACGCGCACGTTGCCGATCTTGCTCGCGGTCGCGAGACGCAGCTGCTGGATGCTGTTCAGCAGGCCGACGTAGATCTCGGTCTGGACGGTGACGTCGCGGCGCAGCCGCACGACGTTCTGCTGCGCGTCCGGCAGCCGCGAGATCGCGCTCTCGAACGTCGACATGTTGGCCTTGGCGGCGGCGATCTGCTGATCGAGCGACGCCAGTTGCGGATGTTCCGGCGTGTAGACCGACGCCAGCGCCTTGCGCTTCTGCTCGAGCTCGAACAGCGACGTCTGCGCGGTCACGGCCTGGCCGAGCATCGCCTTCGCCTGCTCGGTCAGGTCCACGACTTCATGCTTGTTCTGATACGCATTCAGGCGATCCTCGACGCGCCGCAACTGCCCCTCGACCTCGGGGATCTGCGCATTCAGGAACTGCAGCGATTTCTCCGCGGTGGCCGCCTTGCGGTTCGCGTTCTGGCGCACGTAGTTGTCGGCGATCTCGTTGAGCACGCCGGCGGCGAGCACGGGGTCGTCGCTCTCGTATTTCACGCCGATCACGCCCGACTGGTCCTTGCCCTTTTCGGTGATGGCCAGGTCCTTCTGCAGCTTGGTCAGCATCTTCTGCTTCGAGAAGCGCCGGACCACGAATTCCGCGTTCGGGCGCGCCTCCATGGCCGCGACCAGCAGGCTCACCTCGCCCGCGGCGGTCTTCACGCGCAGCGGCACGCCGATCTGCCCGGTCGCATCGGCGTCCAGGTCGCCGCCCGACAGGCGATAGCGTCCGCCGCCGAGCGCCGTGACGGTGAACCGGTCTTCCCAGAAATCGCGCGGCACGTCGAATGCCGACACGGTGATGCGTTCGCGCCCCCACGCATAGCCACCGAGGCCGAACAGGCCCGGCGTCGACAGCTTGCTGCTGCGGCGCGCGATCACGCCGCCGATCAGCGGGAAGTAGTTGGGCCGCGCGTCGATGTACAGGCGCTGATCGTCGACCACCGGCTCGGTCACGAGGCGGGACTGGAGGATTTCCATTTCGCCGTCGTCGGTCGACTTCACGTCGAACAGCGTGCTCAGGCCGCCGACCAGCCCGCTGGCCGCGCCGCCCATCATGTCGGCGCCGTTGCTTTCCACCTGCACGACGATGTCGACGCCATAGATCGGCTTCGCGACGATCGCGTACAGGGTCCCGAGAACGACGAACGAGAACGTCACCGCGACGATCAGCTTCGCGTTCTTGATCACCATGTCTACAATCCCGCGCACGTCGACTTCATCCGAGTCGCGCGAGAATCGAGGGGTCGGTTTGGGAGAGTTCATATGACTTCCGATGTCCTGTTGAGGTGAGGCGCGATCGCTCAGTACGGGCCGTTTCCGGCCAGGTTGCCGATACGCTCGACCCAGTCGTTGACGCCGTGCTCGATGAGCGTCATCGCGTAGTCGTAGCTGCGCTGCGAGCGCCGGTACGGATCCTGCACATCGGACGGAAACGCCTCCGCGATGCGATAGATGCGCCCGCGCGCCACCGGATGAAACCGTTCGATCGCCTTGCGCTGCGCCAGCTCCATCACGAGGATCAGGTCGGCCGCGTGGCACATGTGTTCGTCGAGCCGCCGCGATCGATGCGACGACATGTCGATCCCGCGCGCCGTCATCATCCGGTCGGCCACCGGGTCGATCGTCATGCCGTCGCGCGCCGACAGGCCGGCCGACGACACGGCGACGCCGGGCAGCAAGCGCCGGAACAGGCCCTGCGCGATCGGGCTGCGGCACAGGTTGCCCTGGCAGACCACGAGAACGTGCTTGATCATTTCGTCACGACCGCCGCGGTCAGGCCGGCATTGATCGCCGGCAGCAGCAGGCTCAGCACGCGGCTGAAGCGAACCAGGCCGTTGCCGTCGACGTAGACGACATCCTTCGGCTTCAGCTCGAACTGGTTCGCGAGCACCATCGACACCGGGGAGCGCGCATCGAGATGGAACACCTGCGGCGCGTCGCCCTGCGAGCCGCGGATCACGTACAGCTGCGCCGCGTCCGCGCTGGCGCTGTTGAGGCTGCCGGCCTGCGACAGCGCCTCGCTCAGCGACAGCTTGCCGGTGCGCAGCGGCAGCGCGGTCACCGGCTTGTTCACCTCGCCCATCACGTACACGCCGCTCTCCTCGCGCGGCACCACGCGCAGCAGGTCGCCGTCGCGCAGCACGATGCCGGCCGGGTTCACGTGGCGCGCCAGCATGCCGGGCACGTCGAGCGGATACGACACCCCGCCGCGCACGAGCACCAGGTGGCTCTGGTCCGCGGTCGGCGCGAACCCGCCCGCGCGATTGACCGCTTCGTAGAGCGTCATCGGGATGTCGTTGATCTGGATGTTGCCGGGCGTCCGGACCTCGCCGTCGACATAGATCTGCTTCGCGCGGAACGACGTCACGCGCACCGTGACCTTCGGCTTGATGAAGTAGCGCGCCAGCGCGTCGGACACGGCCTTGCGCGCCTCGTCGGTCGTCAGGCCGTCCACGCGCACGTTCCCCGCATACGGCACCTGCACGTTGCCGCCGTTGTCGACCACGAAGCCCTGCGGCGGGTCGAACGGGCGGCCGTTCGGCGGCTGCTGCGTGCCCTGCGCCGCGGTCAGCTCCGGGTGGTCCCACACGGTGATCTGCAGCACGTCGCCCACGCCGAGCGTGTAGGGCGCGGGCCGGCCCGACAGCGCCTTCCACTGCTCGGCGCCGGTCGCCGTCGCCGACGCGTTCAGCTGCTGGATCAGCGTCGCGTTGATCTCCGAGATCGGCACCGGCATCGACGTCGCCGGCGTAGTGGCGTCGCCGCCGGACACCGGCAAGGTCGCGGGTTCGGTCATCCGCATCCCGGGCGCCACGCCGCACCCCGACAAGACGACACAGAACCCGAGCGCAAGCATCCTTGCCCGTTTGCCGCGCTGGCCCGGCACGACGACATCCGCCGATCGGTTATCCGAATTTCTCATTGGTCTGGTTTCACAAATAAACGTCATCCACGCAACCGTGTCGGCCTCGCCGCTCGCACGGTCTCCTTCCCGGCGCATCGCGCCGCCTGCTAATACGCGTTGCTGCCCACGAATCCCTTCACGATCGTCGCGCCGACGATCCGCATGTCCAGCCCGAACGACCAGTTCCGCAGGTAGTACAGGTCGTGCTCGACCCGGCCCTGCATCTTCTCGATGCGATCGGTCTCGCCGCGATACCCGTTGACCTGCGCCCACCCCGTGATGCCCGGCTTGATCCGGTAGCGCTGGATGTAGCCGTCGACGATCTTGCGGTACTGCTCGTCGTGCTCGATCGCGTGCGGACGGGGGCCGACGACCGACATGTCGCCGAGCAGCACGTTGATGAACTGCGGCAGTTCGTCGAGGCTCGTGCGGCGCAGGAAGCGGCCGACGCGCGTGATGCGCGCATCGTCGCGGGTCGCCTGCCGGACGACGCCCGGCTGCTCGACATGCGCGCGCATCGTGCGGAACTTGTAGATGCGGAACACGCGAGCGTCGGCGCCCTTGCGGCGCTGCGTGAAGAACACCGGGCCGCGCGACGTGCATTTGACTGTGATCGCAATCAGGGTCATCAAGGGCGCGAAGGCGATCAGCGCCAGCGCCGCGAAGCAGCGGTCGAAGATTTCCTTGCTCAGCATCGCGTGCGGCGGCAGCGGCGACGCGGCGAGGTTGATCGCCGGCACGCCGATCACGTCGGTCACGCCGCTGTCGAACAGCGACATCGCACTGACGTCCGGCATGAACCGGATGTTCACGAGCTCGTCGCGAAACTCGGACACGAGGCGCAGGATCGTGCGTTCCTCCGACAGCGGCAGCGCGAGCCACAGTTCGCGCATGCCGTGCTGCCGCACGTGCGCGACGAACGCCGCGTAATCCTCGAACGTGTCGATGCCCGGCGCCGACACGCACGCCGCCGGATCCACGTTGAGCACCGCCGCCGCGCGGAACCCGCTCGCCGGCGATTGCGCGATGTTGCGCAGCATGCGCTGGCAATACAGCCCGCGCCCGACCACCGCGACCGCGCGCAGGTTCATCCCCGCATGCCGCATCCTGCGCAGCACCGCGTGCACGGCGAACCGCACGCCGATCAGCGCGGCGCCGGTCAGGCCCGTCCAGTACGCGAACCACAGCCGCGACACGATGCCGGTCCGGTGCAGCGAGAAGGTCACGACGAGCGCGGCGCCCTGGACGATCAGCCAGGCCAGCGCGAGCTGTCCGGCAAGCCGCAGCAGCGAGCGGCCGCGCCACGACTGATAGACGCCGAATGCGGGAAACAGCGCCAGCGCGAACGCACAGGAGAACGCGACGAACGAGACGTCGATCCGCAGCGCCGCGACATCCGCGAAACGGATCTCCGCGGCCGCGAGCGCGCCGGCGACGATCGCGGCCAGATCGACCGCGCGCGCCGCCGCGCCCTGCGGGCTCGGCGCAACCGACCGGTATTCAACATGAGGTTTCGTATTCATTGCGTCACCGTGTTCGACATGTGATCGTCGTTTTCAGGAGTCCTGCTCGATAGCCGCATTCCCTTACGGCCGGCCCGATTCATGCACGTCGGATCGAAAGGCGCGTCGCGGTTCGCGACGGACGAGCGCGCCCGCGCTCCGCCCTCAGGGCGAAACGGCTTGCAAAACGACGCGAGCGTCTAAAAGGTCAGGCGTGCATGATCCGGCGCGGCTGCGCGCGGTACACACCCTGTCGTCGACTCGGCAGAAGGAGACTGGGCATCGACTGTGCTTCCCCGGCGTCGATCCCGCGGTTCGGATAGCGGTTCATGGCTGGTCTGATGTTATTGATGTTAAATAAAGCGGCACATTGGTGATACAGCACAAAACGTGCCAACATTGAAAACCAGGATTCAACATCCTTTCGATCCTGCAGAAAGTCCCATGAAATCCGCGTTCTAGGAGAGTTCGCTCAGAAACCGCATCCATGCCGGGACGGCCATTTTGATTTTTGGCGAGCCGGCGTTACGTTACGCCACGCGTAACGCATGGCGTAACGGGCACGCCCATACCTCGCCCGGCGGTAATGATCGGTAATGAAATTCCTGCGCGCCGCTGCGATCGCAAACGGGCGGCGGTGAGAATCCGGAACGCGATTCTTGATTGCCGGCTACGTGAAACGCGTTGCCTGTCTCCGTGTCAACGCGCCAATCCGTATGATTGCGGCATCTGCGGCGCGTATGCCAGTTCGATACCGACTTTCGAAATCCGGTTGCGCTCGTGCGCGCGGAATTCGGTCGGCGACATCGCCAGGCGCTGGCGAAACAGTTTCGCGAGGCGCTCGCCGCTGCCCAGGCCGATGCGGCGTGCCACCTTGTCCGCCGGCAGGCTGGTATGGACGAGCATGTGACATGCGCGCTCGAGACGCACATGCAGGACGAATTCGGTCGGCGTCACGCCAACCTCCTTCTTGAAGCGCCGCAGGAAATTGCGTTCGCTCATCGCGACCTCCTGCGCGGCGCTCGCGATCGAGATCCGGCTGGTGCTCTGCGCGCGCAATTGCTGCATCGACGTGCGAATCGACGGGCTGGCACTCAGCTCGCGAATCGCCCACATCGACTGGACGAAGCGCTCGTCGATCGGCCGCGCCACCAGGCGCGCGATGTCGTCCGCCGCGACCTCGCCGAGATCGTGCTTGAACATGT
Organism: Burkholderia sp. SRS-46; assembly: GCF_004343775.1. GTDB lineage: Bacteria > Pseudomonadota > Gammaproteobacteria > Burkholderiales > Burkholderiaceae > Burkholderia. The sequence goes on from NZ_PTXL01000002.1 coordinate 802,270, forward strand.
CGAGGGCCGCCGCCAGCACGTCGACGGCCTCGTTCGGCGGGCCGGCGTCCTTCGCCGCGGAGACGAGGCTCGCGACGACGGTGCCCGGTCCCCCGTCATCGCGCGCGGCCGACCACTTCGACGCCGCGATCGCGGTGAACTTCATGCCGTCGGCCACCCACCGGGCACGCGCGTGCACATCCCGCAGCCGGCGCAGCAGCGTTTCGTTCCACGCGACGAGCGCGTGCTCGCCGTGCAGATGGAAGAACGCATAGACGCGCTGGCCGTGCTCGTCGTCCAGCGCATCGGTCGCGATCTGCACGCCCGACGACGACTGGAGCAGCCCGCCATTCGCCGATACGAATCGCAGCTGATAGGGCCCGCAGACGGTCTGCAGGCGATTGGCGAGATTGAACGCCTCGACCAGACGCGAGGCCTGGGCTAACGAAAATCCCGCACTCAAAAAGATGACGACTACGCGTTGATCATTTGCACCCACTTGCCAAGCCCCCGACTTTCTCTGCCCTGCTTCTCTCAAATACGCTTTTTAATTTTCAAGACTTGCGCGCAACAGTGCCCCGTTCTAAAGCGTTCGCATCATATCTTCTGGGATACGATTTTTGACAGTGCTGTCTGAGCGGGACAGGGTTATGGCGGATTAGAACAGGCGCGCCAAACGATCCAATCACGCTATTGCCGCCGAGTTCGGCGATAAAATCCTCTATTTGACCGCCGATTAATAACCATATAAACGAATGCGCGTCGTTCAGCTGAACAATGCCGCCGGCCGGTCGTTCGATTTAACAATCTCAACATTTCTTAAATCAATTTCAGTGGCATGTTTCGCCAGATTTAAAGCGACACATCCCTCGAAAATCTGACAGGGCGGGCAATCGCAAACGTTGTCTCGCCGAAAATGCCCGATATTACCGGCACGCATGCGGTTTGTCCGAACGAGACAGGGCTCCGACATATCTCGCGTGTCAACGCGCCCTATATACTCGCTGCGCGCGATCGCCGGCACCGGGATCGCACGGATGTCACATCGATGTGGCCGATGCTTCGACTCCTGCCTCGTGATGTCGAAGCGCTTGCGCCGACCGGCCACCGGTCGGCTTTTTTTTGGTTCATCGAGGATTACCGGGCCGCGCGGCGCATCCTTTAGAATCGTCGTCCGCGATCCCTCACTGCCGCGCCCCGTGCCCGCCGATCACCGCCTCGATCTCAACCTGTTCCGCGTCCTCGACGCCATCTACGTGCATGGCGGAATCAGCGCCGCCGCCCGCGCGCTGCACCTCACGCAACCCGCGGTCACGCACGCGCTCAACCGCCTGCGCGCCCATTTCGACGATCCGCTGTTCATCCGCCAGGGCAACCGTGTCGTGCCGACCGAGCGCACCCGCTCGGTGATCGCCGACGTCCAGCGGCACCTGAACGGCCTGCAGGGCGCGACGCGCGCGCAGGCGGCGTTCGATCCGGCGACGCTCGACCTGAGCGTCACCGTCGGCTGCCGCGACGTGCTCGAATCGATCGCACTGCCGACGCTCGTCGCCGCGCTCGCCCACGAAGCGCCGGGCCTGCGGCTCGTCAGCCGGCGCGTACCGATCCAGGAAATCGGCCGCGGGCTCGAATCGGGCGCGCTCGATCTCGTGATCGAGCGGCGCCTGCAGGCCGGCCCGCGCATCGCGAGCGAAACCCTGCTCGACGAATCGCTCGTCGTCGCCATGCGGCGCGATCATCCGCTCGCGAGCGAGCCGCTGCGGCGCCACGACTATTTCGCGGCGCGGCATGTCGCGGTGTCGTCGCTCGGCGAGCCCCAGTCGCTCGACGCGCTGCTCGGCAACGACGGCCGCTTCCGCCAGATCCAGCTCGTCTGCCAGCATTACTTTGCCGCATGCCAGGTCGCGGCGGCGGGCGACCTGCTGCTCACGCTGCCGCGCTCGTATGCGCTGCGGATGACGAGCCTGGTGCCGATCGCGATCCGGCCGCTGCCGCTGCGGCTGAAACCGTTTCCGATCCTCGCGTACTGGCACGAGTCGCGCGCGACCGACCACGCGCATCGGTGGTTCCGCGAGCGCCTGACCGCGCTCGTGCGCGGCTGCGCGCCGGATGCACCGGATGCGCACGAAGGCACGCCGGCTGCCTGAGCGGGTATGCTGGCGGCTCCGGCCGCCGCGCGGCCGGGCCTTCTACCCGTTAACGGAGCTCCGCCATGTCGCTGATTCACGCCGCCGCCGTCCTCGAAGCCGATGCGCCCGACTATGTCGTCAACCTGCACGCGGGCTCGCATGCGCTGACCGGCGACGAAGCGGCGCGCGAAGGCGGCCAGAACCGCGGGCCGGCGCCGTACGAGTTCGTGCTGGCCGGGCTCGCGCAATGCACGGCGGCGACGCTGCGCATGTACATGCAGCGCAAGGCGTGGCCGGCCGCGCGGCTCGAGGTGCGCACCGAACTGCACGCCGACCGCGAAGGGCTGCAGTACGTGCGCCGTGTCGTGACGGTCGACGGCCCGCTCGACGACGCGCAGCGGCAGCGTCTCGCCGAAATCAGCGAAAAGACGCCGGTCACGCTGTTCGTCAAGCGCGGCACGCGCATCGAGACGACGCTGCGCTGATAAAAAAAGCGGGCCGCGCATGATGCGCGGCCCGCCCGTCGTTGCCCTCGCGCGGCGCTTACAGGCCGAGCGCGGACAGATCCAGCTTGCCGCCCTTCATCGGCGGGCACCAGAAATACGCGCCCGTCAGCGGCCGCGTGAAGCGGAACAGGCCGTCGACGATCCCGTCGTCGGCGCCGCTCATGCGGCGCATCTGCACGTCGAACGCACGGAACGAATGGCCGAACGCGACGAAGTACAGGCCCGCGCGGCGCGCATCCGACCATGGCGCCGAACGGCGCAGCATGAACGCTTCCGGCTCGAAGCTCTCCTGCGCGGTGCGCTTCACGTGCGCGAATTCAGGCGCATCGTCGAGTTCCTCGTTGTCCGACTGGCGGCGCCCGATGATGTTGTCCATGTCGCCGGACGGGATGCTTTCCATCCGGTCGAAGTCGTGCAGCCATTGCTGGACCGCGACGAAGCTCGCGCCGTCGAGCCCCGCGCCCTGCCCCGATACGATCGCCGCCGCCACCGCGTCGTCGCCGGTCGGGTTCTCCGTGCCGTCCTCGTAGCCGGACAGGTCGCGATCGTTCGAATAGCGGAACGCATCGACCGCGTCCTGCAGCGCGAACGCGGGCGCGAGCAGCCGCTCGATCGCCCGTGCGCGCAGCGTGATCTCGCCGCGATCGTCCGAGCGCAGCCAGACCCACACGTCGGCCGGCGTCGCCGGCAGCGGCCGGTCCTGCACCGAGAAGGCCGGGAACTCGGTCAGGCCGGCGATCGGGCGGCCGATGCCCGCCGCCAGCGAATGGCCGAAGCCGACGACGGTGTCGCGCCCGTCGACGGCCTCGCGCAGCGCGACGAGCGCCGCCGCGACCTTGTCTTTGTTGGCAATCGTGAAAGTGAGGTATCGGGCCACCGTATCGATCGGAGCCAGAATGCCTTGCTGAACGTCGCTCATCGTTTCCCCAGGAATATGTCGTGAATCTGCGATGGCCGCTTGGGCCGGCGCGCGCCCGGCCGTCGTCGGGCCGTCGCATCGGGCGCGCAGCCATGCAGTGTAATCGATGCGCCCGCACCCGCCGGGCGACGACGCGGGGGCGGCGGGCGTCGCGTCGCGCGCGGCGCGCCGGAGCGCGTCGAATCGTGAAAACCGGGGCCGCGACGCTGATTTAAAACGTCTTGGCGCGGCAACGCCATTCATTAGGTCATTGCAGCCGGTTGAAATCTGCTGATAGAATCCATTTACGTCTTTTTGACGCCTTTTCAACCATTCACTTCAGGGAGGTGCTGATGTCTCGAATGCAGTCCGCCTTCCCGAACGTGGTCCCACGGCACAGCTGATCCAGCCTGCCGTCCGCGCCGGCGCCTGATGGCCCGCGCACGTTCCCGATAGCCCACTTGTTTCGCTCCGCGTCGCGCACGCGGGGCCGGCTGTTGCGTTTTCGATGTTCCCTGACCCGGAAAGTCCCGTCGCGCGATGCGCCGGGCAACGACTCATGACCCAAAAAACCACCCAACTGGGCGGCCATGCGTTCCAGGCCGTCTTCGGCTTCACCTTGCACTACTGGCGGCGGCAGCCTGCGCGCATCGTCGCCGTCGCGTCGTTCTCGCTGCTCGCCGCGCTCGCCGACGTGCTCACGCCGCTGTTCGCGGGCCGCCTCGTCGATGCGCTGACGCTCGGCCTCACCGACCGCTCCGCCGCCTGGCACGCAGCGCTGTCGGCGTTCGGCATGCTCGCCGCGCTCGGCATCGGCGCGACGCTGCTGCGCCAGGGCGTCTACTTCAACATCATCGCGCTCACGCTGAAAATGATGGGCGAGATCGCCACCGCGTCGTTCCAGCGCGTGCAGCGCTTCTCGACCGACTGGCACGCGAACAACTTCGCGGGCTCGACGGTGCGCAAGATCACACGCGGGATCTGGGCGGTCGACCTGCTGAACGACACGCTGCTGATCGCGCTGCTGCCGTCGCTGACGATCCTGGTCGGCGCGACCGCGCTGCTCGGCTCGCACTGGCCGATGATGGGGCTCGTCGTCGGCGTCGGCTCGCTGCTGTACATCGCGGTGACGGTCGCGATGTCGCTCGGCTTCGTCGCGCCCGCCGCGCGGCTCGGCAACCTGTGGGATACGCGCATGGGCGGCTCGCTCGCGGACGCGGTGAGCTGCAACGCGGTCGTCAAGGCGTTCGGCGCGGAAGTGCGCGAGGAGGCGCGGCTGTCGCGCGTGGTCGGCAAGTGGCAGAAGCGCACCCGGCGCTCGTGGCTGCGCGGCACCTTCAACGGCGGCCTGCAGGGTGCGATGCTCGTCGCGATCCAGGCGGCGATGATCGGCGTCGCGCTGAAGCTGTGGGCGAGCGGCGAAGCGAGCGTCGGCGACATCGCGTTCGCGCTGACGATGTTCTTCATGCTGCAGGGCTACCTGCGCGATATCGGCCTGCACATCCGCAACCTGCAGCGCTCGGTGAACGACATGGAAGAACTCGTCGCGCTCGAGCGCCATCCGCTCGGCATCGACGACCAGCCGGACGCGCAGCCGATCCGGATCACGCGCGGCGAGATCCGCTTCGAGCACGTGACGTTCCGCTACGGCAGCCATCCGGTCCCGCTGTACGACGACTTCTCGATGCGCATCGCGCCCGGCGAACGGGTCGGCCTGGTCGGCCATTCGGGCTCCGGCAAGACGACCTTCATCAAGCTGATCCAGCGCCTGTACGACGTGTCGGGCGGCCGCATCACGATCGACGGCCAGGACATCGCGCTGGCGCGCCAGGATTCGCTGCGCGGCCAGCTCGCGATCGTCCAGCAGGAACCGGTGCTGTTCCACCGCACGCTCGCGGAAAACATCGCGTATGCGCGCCCGGGCGCGAGCCGCGCCGACATCGAGCGCGCCGCGCGGCTGGCGAGCGCGCACGAGTTCATCGCGGCGCTGCCGGACGGCTATGACACGCTGGTCGGCGAGCGCGGGATCAAGCTGTCGGGCGGCGAGCGCCAGCGCGTCGCGATCGCGCGGGCGTTCCTCGCGGACGCGCCGATCCTGATCCTCGACGAAGCGACGTCGAGCCTCGACAGCGAAAGCGAGGTGCTGATCCAGCAGGCGATGGAACGGCTGATGGAAGGCCGCACGACGCTCGTCGTCGCGCACCGGCTGTCGACCGTGCGCGCGCTCGACCGGCTGCTGGTGCTCGATCGCGGCAAGGTGATCGAGGAAGGCAGCCACGACACGCTGATCCGGATCGACGGCGGCATCTACCGCCGGCTGTTCGAGCGGCAGGCGCTGGAGCTCGCGAAGGGGCTCGCCGATTCGCCGCGGCGCATGACGGATGACGCCACCGGGCCGCTCGGTGAGCCTGCCGAGGTGTGACGCAGGCGCGTCGCGATTCGGCCCGGCGGTGAGGTCATCGCCGCCGGGCCGTGCCTGCCACCGGATCCGGATCGAGGCCGTGCCAGGTGCACGGCCTTTTTTTACGTCCGGGAAACCCGCTCGCCGCCGCTGAACCGAGCGCCGCGGCATCGCCGCTTCCTGGATCACTTATCATGTCGGCCAGGAAATTTGCAACGAGGGATCGACCATGTTTACAGGAATTGTCCAGGGCGTTGGCACCATCAAGACCATCGCGGATCACGGGGAACTGAGAACCTTCGGCATCGCATTCCCCGAGCGGTTTACCGACGACATCGAGATCGGCGCCAGCGTGTCGGTCGACGGCGTCTGCCTGACGGTGACGACCATCCATTCGCCGGAGCTGATCGACTTCGACGTGATGCTGCAGAGCCTGCGGATCACCACGCTGGCCGACCTCGAAGCAGGGGCCCGGGTCAACGTGGAACGGGCCGCGAAGGACGGCGCGGAGATCGGCGGGCATCCGCTGTCCGGCCATGTCGACTTCACGGGGACCATCCGGCACGTCGCGGAGTCCGAGCACAACCGGATGGTGCGCATCGGCGTGCCGGACGATTTCAAGCGGTATGTGTTCGCGAAGGGCTATATCGCGATCAACGGCTGCAGCCTGACGGTGTCCGACATCAATCGCGACGAAGGCTGGTTCGATATCTGGCTGATTCCCGAAACGCGACGCGCGACGACCTTCGAAACGAAGGGCGTGAACGACAAGGTCAACATCGAGATCGAGCGCAGCACCCAGGTGGTCGTGGACACGATCCGGGAATCGGTCAAGGAAACGCTCGGCGAACTGACCGGCGTCGTCACGGCGCTGCTGGCGGAAAAGGGCATCGACATCGAGGAGCTGCTCGCCCGCAATGTCGCGCGACTGCCGAAAAAGTAACGGATGCCCGCGTGCCAGGTGATCCGCTGGATCACCGAATACCGGCTTCCGTCGGCAAACACCTCGACCCACGGCATCGAATGCCGCTTGGTTGGTGTCCGGTATTCCGTGAACTGAAACACCGCCCGGCCGATGGGGATGGACGGCAGCCATGCCCCCTTCGTCCGCGCCTCACTCCGCCTCGGCCTGCGTCCCCTTCCCCACCGCGACCCGCTGCGCGCGATAGATCCCCGCGTGCCCGGAAAACAGATACGCGACCACGCACGCGACGATCGCATACACGCCGATATCCGCGCCGAACAGCTCGATCGCCATGATCGTCGACGCGATCGGCGTGTTGGCCGCGCCCGCGAACACCGCGACGAAGCCGAGCCCCGCGAGCACCGGCACCGGCAGCGCGAGCACCTGGCCCAGCGCATTGCCGAGCGTCGCGCCGATGTAGAACAGCGGCGTCACCTCGCCGCCCTTGAAGCCCGACGCGAGCGTGACGACGGTGAACGCGAACTTGCCCGCGAAATCGTAGAGCGGCAGCGGGCCGTGAAACGCGGCCTCGATCGTCGGAATGCCGAGGCCGAGATACTGCGGCACGTTCAGCACGGTGGCGGCCACGGCGACGAGCGCGCCGCCCAGCACCGGCTGCAGCGGCGCATAGCGCACGACGCGCCGGAACCACGCGGTCAGCGCGTGCGTCGCCTGCGCGAACAGCCGGCCCACCACGCCGAACGCGATGCCCGCGACGACCGTCGCGGCCAGCCCCGTCGCCGACACGGCCGGCACGAACGGAATCGCATAGGCGGTGTGATGCACGCCCCACGCACGGCACACGACGTCCGCGACGATCGCCGATGCGACGCAGGTCAGCAGCGCGTCGTAGCGCACGCGCCCGATCGCGAGCACCTCGAGCCCGAACACCGCGCCGGCGAGCGGCGTGCCGAATACCGACGCGAAGCCGGCCGCGATCCCGCCCATCAGCAGCACGCGCCGGTGCTCGCGGTCGAGCCGGAACGCGTGCGTGACGCGATCGGCGAGCGCGCCGCCCATCTGCACGGCCGTGCCCTCGCGCCCGGCCGAGCCGCCGAACAGGTGCGTGACGACGGTCGCGACGAGCACGAGCGGCGCCATCCGCTTCGGCACGAGCGCCTTCGGGTCGTGGATCTCGTCGATCAGCAGGTTGTTGCCGCGCGCGACCGACTGGCCGAAGCGATGGTAGATCCAGCCGGTCACGAAACCGGCGGCCGGCAGCCCCCACAGCAGCCACGGATGCGCGACGCGCGTGCCGGTCGCCCAGTCGAGCGCGATCAGGAACAGCGCGGACGCCGAGCCCGCCAGCGCACCGAGCAGCGCCGAGAGCGCGAGCCAGCGGCACACGTAGCGCACGGTCGCGAGGAAGTCGGCGGAAGTGTTGAGCATCGAGTGATTTCCAGATTCGACAGAACTTCAAACCTGGGCGGCAGGATACCGCTTGGACGGCCTGCGACCTCCTGAAACCCAGGAACACGCAGGCATCATCAGCCGTTCGACCGGCGGTTGCGGGCCTGCGCCGGCTCGTTGCGAGCGGGCCCGGGCCCCGGGGAGGCATGCCATCTCCGAAGCGCGCATTTTACGCGACGGCCTGCGCCGCGCGCAACGTGCCGCCCTCAGCCCTCAGCCCTCAGCCGCGCGGCAGGCGCGTCACGCGCGCGATCAGCTGCGGCGCGATCTGCTCGAGCGCAGGATCGCGCTCGCCGCGCCGATCGCGGCGGCCGCCTTCGGCATGCCGTAGACGGCGCTCGTCGCCGCGTCCTGCGCGATCGTGTAGCAGCCCTTCGCGCGCATCGCCTTCAGGCCAAGCGCGCCGTCGCGCCCCATGCCGGTGAGCAGCACGCCGATCGCCTCGCCCCGCCAGCCGTCGACGACGCTGTTGAAGAACACGTCGACCGACGGCCGGTACGGCGTGTCGGCCGGATGCCGCGTATAGGCGAGCACGCCGCGCGGGGTCAGGGTCAGGTGATCGTTGGTCGCCGCGAGCAGCACCTCGCCTCGGCAAGGCGCGCTGCCCGGCCGCGCGACGCTGACCGGCAACTGCGTATGACCGTCGAGCCACTGCGCCATGCCGAGCGCGAACGCCTGGTCGACGTGCTGGACGATCACGATCGCCGCCGGGAAATCCGCCGGCAGCACGCGCAGCAGCGTGGTGAGCGCGTTCGGCCCGCCCGCCGACGCGCCGATCGCCACCAGCGCCGGCTGGCCGCGCACCGGTGCCGGCGCGGGCGGCGCGTAGGCCGCCGAGCGGCTGTCGAGCAGCCGGCCGATCTGGTCGATCTTCGCGAGCAGCGGCTGCGCCGCGTCGACGCTCAGGCCGAGCGCCAGCGTCGGCGTATCGACCGCGTCGAGCGCGCCCGCGCCCATCGCCTCGTAGACCGACGACATGCTCGCGCTGACGCATGCGGTCACGATCAGGATCGCGCACGGCGCGCGCGCCATGATGCGGCGCGTTGCGGCGACGCCGTCGAGCTTCGGCATCACCAGGTCCATCAGCACGATATCGGGCGGCTGCGCGACGCAGAAATCCACGGCCTCGTCGCCGTCGGTCGCGACCCACAGCACGCGATGATCGGGCCGCAGCGCGAGCACGCGGCGCAGCGCCTCGACCGCGAGCGGCATGTCGTTGACGATGCCGATGTTCATCCGCGTGCGTCCCCGATCAGGTCGCGCACCGCGTCGAGCAGCGCCTCGTCGTGGAAGCTGCTCTTCGCGAGGTAATAGTCGGCGCCGGCATCGAGCCCGCGGCGGCGATCCTCGTCGCGGTCCTTGTACGACACGATCATCACCGGCACGCGCTTGAGCTGCGGATCGTTCTTGATCAGCGTGACGAGCTCGATGCCGTCCATGCGCGGCATGTCGACGTCGGTGACGACGAGGTCGAACGCGTCGCTGCGCACCGCGTTCCAGCCGTCCATCCCGTCGACCGCGATCGTCACGTCGTAGCCGCGCTTTTCCAGCAGCTTGCGTTCGAGCTCGCGCACCGTCAGCGAATCGTCGACGACGAGCACGCGCCGGCGCCGCTCCGCGAGCGCATGCTGCGGGTCGCGGACCAGCTTCGCGAGCTGGCCGCCGCGCACGAGCTTGTCGACCGAGCGGATCAGGTCCTCGACGTCGACGATCAGCACCGGGTCGCCGTTCTCGAGCAGTGCGCCCGCCGCGATGTTCTGGATCTTGTGCAGGCGGCCGTCGAGCGGCTGCACGACGAGCATCCGCTCGCCGAGGAAGCGGTCGACCGCGACGCCGTACAGTTCCGGCTCGCCGCCGACCACCACCACCGCGGCGTGCGCGCGCGACACGTCGGGCTCGCCCGCGTCGAGCAGCTGATGCGCGGCAACGAGCCCGACGCGCCGGCCGTCGAACGGGAAATGCGGCTGCCCTTCGAGCACGTCGATCTCGGCGCGCTCGAGCTCGAGCGTGCGGCGCACGTGCGCGAGCGGGAACGCGTAAGGCTCGCCGCCGACCTCGACCAGCAGGCTGCGGATCACCGACAGCGTCAGCGGCAGTTGCAGCACGAAGCGCATGCCCGCGCCCGGCTCGTTGAAAATCCGCACCGCGCCGCGCACGCCGCGCACCATCTCCTGCACCGCGTCGAGGCCGACGCCGCGGCCCGACACGTCGGTCACCGCGTCGCGCATCGAGAAGCCGGGCAGCAGCAGGAATTCGAGCAGCTCCTGGTCGGACAGCCGCGCGGCGGTCTCGTCGTCGGTCAGGCGCTGGCGCACCACCGCCGCGCGCAGCGCGTCGAGGTCGGCGCCCGGCCCGTCGTCGCTGACGCTGACGAGCAGCGACCCGGCGCTGTGGCGCGCCTCGAGCGTCACGCTCGCGGCGGCCGGCTTGCCGCGCGCGCGGCGCGCGTCGGGCGGCTCGACGCCGTGATCGATCGCGTTGCGCAGCAGATGGCCGAGCGGCGCATCGAGCAGGTCGAGGATGTCGCGGTCGACCTGGGTCGCCTCGCCGACGATCGAGAACCGCACCTGCTTGCCGAGCGAGCGCGCGAGATCGCGGACGACGCGCGGGTACGCGCGCGTCGCGTCGCCGAACGGCCGCATCCGGCATTGCAGCGCCTCGTCGTACAGCTGCCCGGCGATATGCGTGCTGCGCCGCTCGAAGCGGTCGAGCGCGTCCAGCCGTTCCGCGAACGAGCGCTGCAGGTCGTTGAGCATGTGCCGCACTTCGTTCAGCGACGCGAGCACGCCCGTGTCGAGCGTGTCGGTGAAGTGCTCGACCAGCCCGTCGAGCGAGCGCGCGGCGTCGCGCTGCGCGCGCTTCACGCGCAGCATCGATTCGGCGAACGGCTTGAGCCAGCGCGATTCGACCAGCGATTCGCCGGACAGGCTCAGCAGGCGGTCCAGGCTATCCGCGCGCACCCGGCGCATCGCGCCCGCGCCGCGCCCGGGCTGGGCCGGCTCGGCACCGCCGGCGGCATCGGCCACGACACCCGGCGCGCTCGCCGCGGCGCGGACGGGCGGATCGGGATCGGCGGCCGGCGCGGGCGCCAACGTTTGCGTCGCCGCCGGATCGCCGGCGCCCGCCAGCGCCGCGGCGAACGCGTCGATCTCGGCCGGCGACACCGGCTGCGCCTGCGGATCGGCCACCCGCACGAGCAGGTCGACGCCCGCCAGCAACGCATCGACTTGCGTGGCCGTCAACGCCGACGTGCCACCCTGGGCCGCGACGAAACACTCCTCCATCCACCCGGCGATGTCGACGCCCTGCGGCACGCCGACGATTCGCGCCGCGCCCTTCAGCGAATGCGCGGCGCGCATGCAGGCCTCGAGCGCCGCGGGATCGGGCGCGCCGGATTCGAGCGCGAGCAGCTGCTCGGACAGCGCGTAGGTCTGCGTGCGCGTCTCCTCGCGATACAGTTCGAGCAGCGACAGGCGGCTCAGGTCGTCGTCCGCACTCATCGCATGCTCCGCGTCACGGCGTCGAACAGGCGATCGTCGTCGAGCAGGCCGATCGACTTGCCGCGCCACGCCAGCACGCCGCGCGACAGGCCGGCGCTCGCGCGCCCGACCGTCGCGGGCACCGGCACCCACTCCGACGCGCCGAAGCGCAGCACGCCCTCCACTTCGTCGACCGGGAACACGACCGGCTCGCCGCGATGCGCGGCGACCAGCATCCGCGTGAAACCGCCGCTCGCGCCGTCGCCCTTCGCGCCGATGCCGAGCAGCGCGCCGAGCGAGATCGCGATGCGCAGCGTGCCGCGAATGTTGACGACGCCGCGCACGGCCGGGTGGCGGCGGTGCGGCAGCGAATGGATCGGGCGCGTGTCGGCGATCTCGCTCAGCACGCGGATCGGCAGCGCGAGCCACTCGTCGCCGACGCGGAACACGAGCGCCGCCTGGCGCGCGTCGACGCCGGCGTCGCCGCGTGCGCGCGCCGCGTCGCGCGCGTCCATCCGGCGCGCGGCGTCGACCATCTCTGCGCCGCCGAGCGGCCGCTCGAGCAGCCGCGCCGCGTGACGCGCGTAGACCGGGCAATTCAGGCAGCGCTGGCAATCGTCCAGGCGCTCGCAGGTCCGGTCGCCCCGCGTGCCGATCCGGTTCCAGCAGTCGTCGACATCGATCGTCAGGTCGGTAGGGTCTGCGGCGTTGCTCATCGATTCCTCATTTCATGCCGGCGGGCGTGGTGCGTGCTGCGCAACGCCCGGGTCGTGTTATTCCGCCGCGCGCCGCGCGCGCTCGAGCAGCCATTGCGCGCGCGCGCCGTCGCCGCCCGCGTCGAGCAGCGTCGCGAGATGCGTCAGCGCTTCGTGGTGCGTCGGCCGCAGGTACAACGCCTTACGGTAGAAGTCGCTCGCCTCCGCGGTCCGCCCGCGCGCGTCCGCGATCAGCCCGTGCAGGCAGAACGCATCCGCGTGCGGCCCGACCCGTGCGGTGAACCGTTCGAGCGCGCGCTCGGCTTCGTCGAACGCGCCCGCGTCCGCGAGCGCCTGCGCGTGTTCGAGCGTCGGCTCTTCGGCGCCGGCCGCGTCCGGATTCGGATCGTCCGCATTCGCCCGGCCCCCCGCCGCATGCCACGCCGGCGCGGCAGCGGGCGCGATCGGCCGCGCCGTGTCGGCAAACCATGCGGGCGTGGCCTGCGGCGCCGCGATGCGCGCCGCCGCGAACCGGTCGGGCCGCCAGCTCGGCGCCGGCGGCGCCGGCGGCAACGCTACCGCGAGCCCGTCGGCCAGCCGCTCGGCGACGCTCGCGCGCTGGAACGCGAACGCCAGCGGAATCTGCGCGGAGCGCAGCCCGTGCCGCATCGCGACGCCGGTCTCCGCCGGGCCGACGAACAGCATCCCGTCGTCGGCCAGGCAGCCTTCCAGCGAGCGGATCACGCGATCCTGCGCATCGCGCTCGAAGTAGATCAGCACGTTGCGGCAGAACACGAAGTCGTAGCGCGCGCCCGGATCGCCCACCGGCTCGATCAGGTTCGCCTGCCGGAACTGCACGCACGCGCGCACGCGCGCGTCGAGCTGCCAGCCGTCCGCCGCCGGCGCGAAATACCGCGCGCGAAACCCCATCGCGGCGCCCCGGAACGCGTTGCGCCCGTACCGGCCAAGCCGCGCGTGCTCGAGCGCCCTGTCGCTCAGGTCGATCGCGTCGATCGTGAAATGCGCGGGATCGAGCCCCGCGTCGAGCAGCGCCATCGCCGCCGAGAACGGCTCCTCGCCGCTCGAGCACGGCGCGCTCAGCACCCGCACGACGTGCCCGGGCCGCGCGGCGCGCCGTTCGACCGCGAGCCGCGCGAGCGCCGCGAACGCCTCGCGGTCGCGGAAGAACCAGGTTTCCGGCACGACGAACAGCTCGATCAGCGCGCGCCGTTCGTCGGCGCTCGCGTTCAGGTGCTGCCAGTACGCGTCGAGCGCATCCGCGGACACCGGCGGGCGAGCGACGGACGGCATCCGTTCGCCATCCGCCGCCTGCGCCGCGTGAATGCGCTCGGTCAGCGCGCGCATCAGGAAATCGCTGCCGAGCGAATCGGGATCGATGCCGGTTTCGCGCAGCAGCCACGTACGAAAACGCAATTCGGGATGACTCATGCCGGCGATCCTTCGTGGGTGTGCGAGCCATCGAACAGATGCAGCCCCGCGACCGCGTCGATCATGTCGCGCACCGACACCTGCTGCACGATGCCGTCCGGCGTGTTCGCCACCGGGCCGAGCCAGCGCGTGCGCGGCGTCGCGACGCCGGTCGCGCGAAACGCGCCGCGGTCGATCCGCATCGTCTGCGTCGCGCGCTCGACGATCAGCCCGAATACGCGCTCGCGCACGGCCGGGTCGCCCACCTTGTCCACCTCATCCCCCCGATGCCGGACCATCACGAGCCGCGTCGAGCGCAACGCATGCGCGGGCCGGCCGAGCGCGAGCATCGGCACGTCGATCACCGGCACCGGCACGCCGTCGCGCATCAGCAGCCCGGCGACCCACGGCGGCGTGCCGGGCACCACCTTCGCGGTCGCGAGCGGCAGCACCGCGTCGATCGTGGCGGCGTCGAGCGCGTAGCGCTCGCCGTCGAGTTCGAACAGCAGGAACAGCGCGTGTGCGCCGTGCTGAGCGTCCGCGCGCGTCACGCGTCGACCTTGAAGCGCGACACGCTGGTGCGCAGCTGGTTCGCGACGAGCGTCAGGTCGTCGATCGCCTGCGACGACTGGCGCAGCGATTCGGCCGTCTGCTGCGCGGCTTCCGACAGCTGCGACAGCGCCTGCGTGATCTGCTCCGCGCCGCTCGCCTGCGTCTGCATCCCTTCGTTGACCATCTGGAAGCGCGGCGCGAGCGTCTGCACCTCGGCGATGATCTGCGACAGCTGGCCGCCCACCTGCTGCACGTCGCGCATCCCGCGCCGCACTTCCTCCGAGAACTTGTCCATGCCCATCACGCCGGCCGACACCGCCGACTGGATCTCCTTCACCGTCTGCTCGATGTCGTAGGTCGCCACGGCCGTCTGGTCGGCGAGCCGGCGGATCTCGGTGGCGACCACCGCGAAGCCGCGGCCGTATTCGCCGGCCTTCTCGGCCTCGATTGCCGCGTTCAGCGACAGCAGGTTGGTCTGGTCGGCCACCTTGGTGATCGTCGCGACGACCTGGTTGATGTTGAGCGCCTTCTCGTTGAGGATCGCGAGCTTCGCGTTCACCGAGCCCGCCGCGTCCATCACGCTGCGCATCGTCTCGCCCATCCGCGTGAGCCCGCCCTGGCTCACGCCGGCGAGCGTCGCCGATTGCTCGGCCACGCCCGCCACCTCGTTCATCGTGTGCAGCAGGTCGCGCGACGTCGCGAAAATCTCGCGGGACGTCGCGCCGATCTCGGTGGTCGTCGCCGCGGTTTCGTTCGCGGTCGCCTGCTGCTCGCGCGAGGTCGCGGCAATCTCGGCGACCGATGTCGTCACCTGCAGCGACGACCGCTGCGCGCGCGCGACGAGCTCGGTCAGCTCGTCGGCCATCCGGTTGAAGCCCGTCTCGAGCGTGCCGAATTCGTCGCGCCGGTTCAGCGCGAGACGCTGCGTCAGATTGCCGGTGCGCATCACGTCGTGCACGTCGACGAGCCGCGCCATCGGCACCGTGATCGCGCGATACAGCGCGTAGCCGAGCACGAGCGCGGCGAGCAGCATGATGGTCAGCGCAACCGCCAGCACGACCTCGGTGCCCTGCACGGATTCGCGGATCACCTTCGCGGACTGGTCCGCGAACGCGCGGTTCTCCTGGACCAGCGTGTTCGCGTTGCGCACCACTTCCGTCCACATCGGCCGCACGCTCGCATACGCGGCGACCGCTTCGGCATGCGATCCGCGGTTCTTCAGCACGGCATCGTGGAGCATCGGCAGGTAACGGTCGTAGGCGGCGCGGAACGTCGTGAAGCGCGCGCGGTCTTCTTCGCGGAACGTCGAGTTCTGGTAGTCGACCGACAGCTTGTCGATCTCCTTCAGCACGTCCTGGATTTTCGCGAGCTCGCGGCGCGCCGCTTCCGGGTCCGTCTCGACGAAGGTCGCCTGCTGCAGCAGCAGGAACGATTCGTTGACCGATGCACGCAGCGACGACGCGAGGTACACGCCGGGCAGCGAGTCGCGCTCGATGCTGACGGCCTCGGCGTTGATCGCGCGCAGGCGCGTGTAGGACAGCACGGCCGTCAGCAGCATCAGCACGAACAGCACGCCGAAGCTGAGCAGGATGCGGTTGCCGAGCGTCAGCCGGGCGGCGCCGATCGTCGGATGCAGGCTTTCATTGGTCGCGCGAGGCGTCATGGTGGCCATATTCGTTATGGGCTTTCAGAGGGTGCGTTGATAAATGGTTCGTGGCGGCCGGCGGCGGCGCGACAGCGGCGCATGGTAGCCGGATACCGGCGTTGCCGCCGGGCGACGCGCGTGTCAGCGTTCCGGCTGCTCCGGCAGCCGCAGCGCGACCATGAAGCCGCGTTCGGTGTCGCGCATCAGGATCTGGCCGCGATGCCGCGCCGCCGTCGCGCGCACGAACGCCAGCCCGAGGCCGAAGCCGCCGCGCGCCGCGCCGTGCGCGGGCTCGAGCCGCACGAACGACTCCGTCGCCGACGCGCGCTGCGTCTGCGCGATCCCGCCGCCGGCGTCCTCGACGCCGATCAGCCACGCGCCGTTTTCGCCGGCCAGCGTGCAGCGCACGTCGGCTCCGGCCGGGCCGTACTTCAGCGCGTTGTCGATCAGGTTGGCCACCGCGCGCGTCAGCATCATCCGGTCGCCCATCGTCACGCACTCGGTCGCCGGCACCTGCGCGACGACCCGGCTGCCGAACCCGGCCGCCTTTTCCCACAGCTGGTCGACCGCGTCGAGCACGATCTCGTTGAGGATCACGACCTCGTGCGCGCGGCGTTCCGACTGCGCGCGGGTCAGGTGGATGAAACCGTCGGCGAGCGCGAGCGCGCGCCGCGCGTGGCCTGCGATCCGCGCCATGATCGGCGGCATGTCGCCGTGCTCGGTGCGGTAGACGTCCAGCAGCGCGAGGATCGACGTTTGCGGCGAACGCATGTCGTGCGACAGGAAATCGAGCGCCTCGTCGCGCTGGCGGGACATCAGGTAGGAATTCGAATGGTAGCGGATGCGTGCCGTCAGCTCCATCGCGTCGGGCAGCTTGACGAGATAGTCGTTCGCGCCGGCGACGAACGCCTCGCGCTTGACGACCGGCTCCTCCTTCGCGGACAGCACGATGATCGGCACGCGCGCGGTGGACGCATTCGCGCGCCACGCGCGCACGAGATCGAGGCCGTCGATGTCCGGCATCACGAGATCCTGGAGGATCACGGTCGGCTTCACGTCGCGCGCGACGGCCATCGCCTGCTGCGCGTCGGTGCAGACATGCAGATCGATGTCGTGTTCGCTGCGCAGTGCACGGCGGATCACTTCGCCGACGAACGCCTGATCGTCGACGAGCAGGACCGATAAACCGGATTCAAAACAATCCGGTGTATTTTCGTCGATCGATTCTTTCATAAATACTGTTTCAAAAACGGAATCTCCACTCGATTATTTCATGGGAGTTGCTTATCCGGCTTAAACTCCATCTCATTTTTACAGAAGATCGATTCGCCTGTAATCGCTGACTTGGCCAACCAGTGCTGCTTTACGGGGCTATAGGCATCGATTTTCCCCGTCTATGCCCGCGTTCACACCGCGCTGCCTGTCTCAATAAATATAAGCAGCCGATTCTAAATGAAATTAGAGGAACGCATCCAGTTCACTGCTGTTTAGTTTTGCCAAATAAGCAAAATGACCTGGAACGGGATAAATCAGATCATTGCCGGGCGTCGAATCGTGCATGCCGGTGCAACATGCACGCGCATGTTCGCATGCGCCGCAAACTTCCGCCCGGGCGGCGCGCCCTGGGCACCGCTTACCCGCGCGCGTGCTGCGCGGACACTTCCTGCAGGTCGAGATCGCGTTCGAGCATGTGCAGCATCTCGTCGTGGATGCGGCCCGAACGATGCAGGCGCAGCAGCTCCGCGCGGCCGGCCGCGATCGCGGCCAGCACGACGTCGTAGTGCGCGGCGCGCGCGCTGTCCGGAAACGCGGGCTCGTCCTTCAGGCGCTCGGTCAGCTCCGCGCGGTACGTGTACTGCTCGAGCAGGCGCGGATGGATCACGACGCCGTTCGCGTCGCGCACGAGCGGCTGGATCGCCGCGAGCTGCGCCGCCTCGACGCGCGCCCACGCCTGCGGCTCGTTCAGGTGATGCTCGGCGTGCCCGAGCTGCTGCGGCAAGCGCAGCAGCCGGATCAGCGGGCCGATCGTCGTGCCCTGCAACAGCACGGTGACGAGAATCACCGCGAATGCGGCGACCAGGATCAGGTCGCGGCCCGGCATCGCGTCGGGCAGCGACAGCGCGATCGCGAGCGTGACGACGCCGCGCATCCCGGCCCAGCTCATCAGCGTCGCCGCCTTCCAGTCCGGCCGGCACTCGCTGCGCGTGAACCAGCGCGTCGGCCATTTCAGCACCTCGACCGCATAGATCCACAGGAAGCGCGACACGACCACCGCGGCCAGCACCGCGAGCACGGCCGGCATCATCGTGCCGAGCACCTGCTCGAGGCCGCCGAGCCGCACCATCACGCCGCGCAGCGAGAGCCCGATCAGCACGAACACCAGCGCCTCGAGCAGGAACACGATCACCTGCCAGAACGCGGTGCCGCGCGTGCGCACCGCCGCCGAGAACACTTCGTGCTGGTGCCAGCCGACGATCATGCCGGCCACCACCGTCGCGATCACGCCCGACACCTCCAGCATTTCGCCCGCGATGTACGCGATCCACCCGGCGAGCACCGCGACGGTCACCACGAGGTAGTCGTCGTCGAGCTGCTTCAGGAACCACACGACGAGCCGGCCCACCACGAAGCCGACCACGACGCCGCCGATCCCGAGCTCCGCGAAACCCAGGACCGCGTGCTGGAGGCTGAACGCGCCGGTCAGCGCGGCGGCCACCGCGAAGCGGAACAGCACGAGGCCCGCCGCGTCGTTCAGCAGGCTTTCGCCTTCGAGCAGCACCATCAGCCGGCGCGGCAGCGCGACGCGTTCGAGCACGGCCTTGGCCGCGACCGCGTCGGGCGGCGAGACGATCGCGCCGAGCGTGAAGCACGCGGCCCACGGCAGCGACGGCACGGCCCAGTGCACGGCCAGCCCGACCGCGAGCGTCGTGAACACCACCGCGCCGATCGCGAGCAGCAGGATGCCGCCGACGTTGCGCTTGAACTCCTCCCAGACGGAGAAGTACGCGCCGTCCATCAGCAGCGGCGGCAGGAACACCACCAGCACCAGGTCGGGGTCGAGATTGACCGGCGGCAGGCCGGGAATGAACGCGATGCCGACGCCGCCGACCAGCAGCGCGGCGGCGGGCGGCAGCCGCAACCGCTTCGCGATGCATTCGAGCGCGACGATCGCGAGGAAAGACAACAGAACCAGCTTGAATGCCGATACGGGAGACATGAATCGACCTCGTGAAGAATGAATCCGCGGGCGCCCCGGTGTCGTACCCCAGTCGCCATTGGCCGCGATTACATCACGATGCCGCGCCCGCAGTCGAGGGCGTTCGGCATGCCGGCGCGCGGCGGGCGCGCGATGCCCGTGGCCGGCCCGCCTCGCCCGCGCGGCCCGCCGACATGAAAACGGCACGCGGGCCGGCCCGATCGCCCGCCCGCGTGCCGCCCGGTACGCCCGTGCCGTCGCGCGTTACCTGCGCCGCACGATCATCAGGCGCAGCTCGGTCATGTCCTCGATCGCATAGCGGATGCCCTCGCGGCCGAGGCCCGAATCCTTCACGCCGCCGTACGGCATGTTGTCGACGCGGAACGACGGCACGTCGTTGATCACGACGCCGCCGACGTCCAGCTCATCCCACGCGCGCTGCGCATGCGCGAGCGAATCGGTGAACACGCCGGCCTGCAGCCCGAAATCGCTGTCGTTCACGCGCGCGAGCGCGTCGTCGAAGCGGTCGAACTTCTCGAGGATCGCGACCGGGCCGAACGCCTCCTTCCGGTACAGGTCCTGCTCGCGGCCGACGTTTTCCAGCAGCGTCGCCTCGAACATCGCGCCGTCGACCTTGCCGCCCGCGACGACCTGCGCGCCCGCCGCGACGGCCGCCTCCATCCAGCCCGCGAGCCGGTGCGATTCGGATTCGGAGATCATCGGGCCGACGAACGTCGCCGGATCCTTCGGATCGCCCATCTTCAGCGAGCGGGTCTTCGCGATCAGCTTCTCGCGCAGCGCGTCGTAGAGATCGGCCTGCACGAGGATCCGCTGCACGCCGATGCAGCTCTGCCCCGACTGGTAATACGCGCCGAACGCGAGCCGGTCGACCACGTAGTCGAGCCGGTCGCGCTGGTCCGCGTCGACGATCGCAGCCGCGTTGCCGCCGAGCTCCAGCACGACCTTCTTCTTGCCGGCCTTCTCCTTCAGCGCCCAGCCGACCGCCGGCGAGCCCGTGAACGACAGCAGCTTGAAGCGTGCGTCGGTCGTGAACAGGTCCGCGCCGTCGCGATGCGCGGGCAGCACCGAGAACGCGCCTTTCGGCAGGTCGGTTTCGGCGAGCACCTCGCCGATGATCAGCGCGCCGATCGGCGTGCGGCTCGCGGGCTTCAGCACGAACGGGCAGCCGGCCGCGAGCGCCGGCGCGACCTTGTGCGCGGCGAGGTTCAGCGGGAAGTTGAACGGCGAGATGAACGAGCACGGGCCGATCGGCACGCGCTTCGTGTAGCCCGTGTAGCCCTGCGCGCGCGCGGAGATCTCGAGGTTGATCACTTCGCCGTCGATGCGCACCGATTCCTCGGACGCGACGCGGAACGTGTCGATCAGCCGCGTCACCTCGCCCTTCGAATCGTTGATCGGCTTGCCGGCCTCGATGCACAGCGCCTCGGCCAGCTCGTCGAAGCGCTCGCGAAAACGCGCGACGCAATGGTCGAGCACCGCCTGGCGCTTGTACGCGGGCAGCTCGCGCATCGGCTTGGCGGCCTCGACCGCCGCGCCGATCGCCGCGTCGATCGCCTTCGCATCCGCGAGCGCGACGCGCGTGGCGACCGCGCCGCTGTACTTGTCGGTCACGTCGAGATCGGTGTTCGCGTAGACGGCTTCATTGGCCAGGTAGTACGGATAGGTGTCCTTCAGCATGGCACGTCTCCTTCCGGTGAACGGTGATTCAGAGCTGCGCCGACAGGCGCTTGATCTCGCGGTTCAGCACGCGCTCGTTGTCCGAGTAGTCGATCGGCACGTCGATCACGTGCACGCCCGGCGACGCGAAGCATTCGCGCAACAGCGGCTCGAGATCGTCGGCCGACTCGACGCGGTGGCCGTGCGCACCATAGCTGCGCGCATACGACACGAAATCCGGGTTCTGCAGCGTCATCGCGTAATCGGGGAAATTCATGTTCTCCTGCTTCCAGCGGATCATCCCGAACGCGTCGTCGCGCAGGATCATCACGACGAGGTCGAGCTTCAGCCGCACCGCCGTTTCGAGCTCCTGCGAATTCATCATGAAGCCGCCGTCGCCGCACACGGCGATCGCCTTGCGCTGCGGATGCACGATCTTCGTCGCGATCGCCGACGGCAGGCCCGCGCCCATCGACGCGAGCGCGTTGTCGAGCAGCAGCGAGTTCGGCTCGTGCGCGCGCCAGTAGCGTGCGAACCAGATCTTGTACATGCCGTTGTCGAGACAGACGATCCCGTCGGCCGGCAGCGCGCGGTACAGGTCGTTGACGATGCGCACCGGATACATCGGGAAGCGCGGGTCGCTCTGCCCCTTCTGCAGGTGCGCGTCGAAATGTTCCTTGATCATCGCGAAGCGCGCGAAATCCCAGTGCGGCTGCGGCGCGAGCGTCTCCTTCATCTGCCACACCGCGTTCGCGATGTCGCCGACCACCTCGATCTGCGGGAAATACACCGGATCGACCTGCGCGCCGAGGAAGTTCACGTGGATCACGGTCTTGTCGTCCGCGCGCATGAAGAACGGCGGCTTCTCGATCACGTCGTGGCCGACGTTGATGATGCAGTCCGCGTGCTCGATCGCGCGGTGCACGAAGTCGCCGTCCGACAGCGTCGCGTTGCCGAGCCACAGCGGGTGCGTCTCGTCGATCACGCCCTTGCCCATCTGCGTCGTGAAGAACGGGATGCCCGTCTTGTCGACGAATTCGAGCAGCATCTTGCAGGTGGTCTTGCGGTTGCCGCCCGCGCCGATCATCAGCAGCGGATGGTGCGCGGCCTGGATCGCGTCGACCGCGTGCGCGACCGCCTTCTCCTCGGCCACCGGCCGCCGGCTGTAGCTGCGCGGGATCGGCTTGCCGTCGCCCTCCTCGTGCGCGATGTCCTCCGGCAGTTCGAGGTGCGCGGCGCCGGGGCGCTCCTCTTCCGCGCGCCGGAACGCCTCGCGCACGGCCGACGGGATGTTGCCGATCGACACGATCTGCCGCGTGAACTTCGTGAGCGGCTGCATCATGTCGACCACGTCGACGATCTGGAAGTGGCCCTGCTTGCTGGACTTGATCGGCTTTTGCCCGGTGATCATCAGCATCGGCATCCCGCCGAGCTGCGCATACGCGGCCGCCGTCACGAAGTTGGTCGCGCCCGGGCCGAGCGTGGCCAGGCAGACGCCCGTGCGGCCCGTCAGGCGGCCGTAGGTGGCGGCCATGAACCCGGCCGCCTGCTCGTGCCGGGTCAGCACGAGCTTGATCTTCGATCGCCGCAGCGATTCGAGCAGATCGAGGTTTTCCTCGCCGGGAATGCCGAACACATACTCGACGCCTTCGGCTTCCAGCGCCTTCACGAACAGATCCGATGCTTTCATGGGGGGACTCTCGGTTGATGCCGCCTGCCCGGCCTACGGGCGCGCGGCGCTCAGGACGCACGACGGCCTACGGCGCGCGGACGCTTGACCTACCAGACACTGACCACACTGCACGTGCCCGCCGCGCAATGCGCGGCGGCGCCTCCGGAACCCGGAGAACGAACGGATCCGCCGGCGCGCGACGCATGCGCGCGGGCGGCAAAGACGTTTTTGATTGTAGACGGATTCGGGACAGGCCGACTTCGATCGCCGGCCGTCGCAAACGGGTCGGCCGAACGGTCATTTGACCGACAAATGATGCCGGCGGCCTTATCGTGGGGCAACGAAAACAGCTTCCCAAGCCTGTGAACCATGGTTTACACATCGCAATCCATCCCCTACAGTGCCCCTTCGTACAGCATCCGGACCACCGAAGTCTTCGACGCATGGTTCGCCGGCCTGCGGGACCGTGTCGCGAAGCGGCGCATCCAGGCGCGCATCGACCGTCTCGCGATGGGCAATCCGGGCGACTGGAAATCCGCCGGCTCGCCGGTCGTCGAAATGCGTATCGACCACGGCCCCGGCTATCGCCTCTACGACGTCCGGCGCGGAACGATATGGGTGATCCTGCTGGGCGGCGGCGACAAGTCGACGCAACCGGCGGACATACGCGCCGCGCACGCGATGCTCGCGCATCTCGCTATGGAGTGATCGATGGACAAGATCAAGACCCGGCCATGGGATTCGGCCGAACACCTGAAGACCGAAGACGACATGGCCGAATACTTCGACGCGTGTCTGCAGGAGGCCGGCGACGATCCGGCCTTCATCGCCCACGCGCTCGGCGTGATCGCGCGTGCGCGCGGCATGTCGCAGGTCGCGCGCGACGCGGACCTGTCGCGCGAAGGCCTGTACAAGGCGCTGTCGCACGACGGCAACCCGAGCTTCGGCACGATCCTGAAGGTGATCAAGGCGCTCGGCCTGCAACTGCACGGCGCGAAAGCGCACGCCTGATTCGGGCGCGCGCTTTCGCGCCGCTCCCCGGCCGCGTCAATGCAGCCATCCCCCGGCCACGCGCGGCGCCAGCGACACCAGATACAGCCCGAGCCCGATCAGCCCGCCGACCAGCGTGCCGTTGATGCGGATGTATTGCAGGTCCTTGCCGATGTTGAGTTCGATCTGCCGCGACATCTCGCGCGCATCCCAATTGCGCACCGTGTCGCGGATGTGACGCATCAGGAAATCCGCGAAATCCGGCGCCATCTCGTGCACGGCCTTCTCGACGTGCTCGTTCAGCGACGCGCGCAGCGCCGGGCTTTGCGCGAGCCGCGCGCCGAGCCAGCCGCCGAGCATCGCGGCCTGCCGGTGCAGCGCCGAATCGGGGCGCGCGAGATCGGCCTTCAGCCACGCGCGCAACTGCGCCCACACATCGCGCAGGTACACATTGAACGCGTCGCCGTCGCGGACGTAGCGCCGGATTTCCTCGCCTTTCTCGAGGAACGCGGGGTCGTGCTTCAGGCGCTCGGTCAGCCGCGCGACCGTGTCGTCGAACCGCTGCCGCAGCTCGTGCCCGGGGTCGGCCGCCACGCCTTCGAGCACGCGGCTCACCGCGCTCGCGAGCAGCTGTGCGCCGTTCTCGCCGAGCCACTGCGTCGGCAGCAGCTTCTCGACCTTCGGATACTGCGCCTTCAGCGAGTCGACGATGACGCCCGCGATCACCTCGCGGTTCTCCTCCTTGCCGAGCACGTCGACCACCTGCGCGATCGTGTCGTCGAGCAGCACCTGGTGACGGCCGTCCTTCGTCAGCGTGTCGAGGATCGCGCCGGCCGATTGCGACAGGTCGAGCTTGTCGACCAGCGCGCGGAACGCGTCGTGGACGAACGACTGGATCCGCGCGTCGTCGGTCATGTCGAGCGCGAAGCCGATCAGCTTCGTCGCATAGCCGCCGAGCGCCTCGGTGTTCGCGGGCTCGCCGAGCCACGCGCCGAGCTTGCTCGCCGGATCGTGCTGGCGGATCTGCGCGGCGAGCGCGTCGGGGCCGAGGAATTTCTCGCGGACGAACACCGCGAGGTTGTCGGCGATCTTGTCCTTGTTCTGCGGGATGATTTCGGTGTGGCGCGACACGAACGGGATCGGCACGCGGCGGAACAGCGCGACGACCGCGAACCAGTCGGCGAGCGCGCCGACCATCGCGGCCTCGGCCACCGCCTTGACGCCGTCGACCCACACGCCGCGCGGCAGGAAGATCGTCGTCACGAATACCGCGACGGCGACGAGCAGCAACGACAGCGCGCGGCGCTTGCTGCGGTTCAGTTCGAGGGCTTTGTCTGGCGTCATGGGCGACCGGCGAATCGGCGATGCCGCTAATATCCCCGATTTCGCCGCGCCCGACAAACGCGCGGGCACGCGGCGCGCGCGCCGTCCGCGTGACGCGCGCCGCTTCAGAGGAGCGTTTTCAGGTTCACCGCCGGATCGGCCAGCCGGCCCGGATCGGGCACGGCCCCCGCCGCGATCATCCGGCGGCACGCACCGATGTCGCGCCCCGCGTTCACCGCGGCCGCCGCGACGAGCCTGCCGTCTTCCCCGAGCCCGAACACCGTGAACGCCCCCTTCGAAGGCTCGCCGCGCACGACCGTGGTTCGCTCGCCGCCGAACAACCCGAGCATCTGCAGGTTGCAGTCGTATTGATCCGACCACAGCCACGGCAGCTCGGCGTACGTCTCGTCCGCACCGAGCGCGTTGGCCGCCGCGACGGCCGGCTGGTTCTCCGCGACCTGCCACGATTCGATCCGCACGTGGCGCCCGAGCAGCGGATTGAAGTGCATCGTCACCTCGCCCGCCGCGAAGATCGCCGGATCGGCGGTGCGGCACCCCGCATCCACGCGCACGCCGTTGTCGATCTCCAGCCCCGCGGCTTGCGCGAGCTCGACGTTCGGCACGACGCCGATCCCGACCACCACCAGGTCGGCCGCCACCTCGCCGCGATCGGTCTCGACCACCGCGCCGCCGGCCGCGGCGCGCCGGATCGCGCGCGGCAGCGTCGCGAGCCGGAACGCGACGCCGCGCCCGTCATGCAGATCCCGCGCGAACCCGCCGACCACATCCGGCAACGCGCGCTGCAGCAGGCGCGCGGCCGGATCGATCACCGTCACCGGACAGCCGAGCTGACGCGCGGCCGCCGCGACTTCGAGGCCGATGAAACCGCCGCCGAGCACCGCGACGTGCTTGCCCGGCGCCAGCGCCGCGCGCAGCGCGCGGGCATCCGCGACCGTGCGCACGTAATGCGGCGTCACGCCCGCGTCGACCGGCCCGCCGAACGTGCGAACCCGCGAACCGGTCGCGAGCACGAGCCGCCGATACGGCAGCGTCATGCCGTCGTCGAGCCGCACGCGCCGCGCATCGCGCTCGATCGCGTCGACCCGCGTGCCGAGCCGCAGCTCGATGCGCTGCGCGCCGTACCACGCGGCATCGCGCACGAACGCGCGCTGCGCGCCGTCGTCGTGCAGCAGCGCATCCTTCGACAGCGCGGGCCGGTCGTAAGGCAGCTCGCGTTCCGCGCCGATCATCACGATGCGCGCGTCGGCGTCGCGCGCGCGCAGCGTCTCGGCGGCCCGTCGCGCCGCGTGCCCGGCGCCGACGATCACGACGGGATCAGCCGACATTGACTTCCACCTGCCCGTCGACGATACGGATCGGATAGGTCCGCACCGGTTCCGTGATCGGCGCGCATTTCGGCGCGCCGGTGCGGATGTCGATCAGCCCCTGGTGCAGCGGGCATTCGACGCAGCCATCCTCCACATAGCCTTCGGACAGCCGCGCATGGCCGTGCGTGCAGAGGTCGTGCATCGCGAACAGTTCGTCGCCGATGCGGAACACCGCAACCGGCTTCTGGCCGGCGACGCGCGCCGCCGGTTCGTCTTCGGAGAATTCGTCGAAAGCGCCGAGCGGATGCCACTCGGCCAGCGTTGCTTCGGTCATGTCGGTTCCTTGCTTCGTCAGATCGGGGTCGCGAGCAGCGTCTGCACGCGCGACGTGTCGTAGATCACCCGCTTGGTCTTGTAGCGCAGCCCGTCGGGCGTGCGCACCACCGTGTCGTAATACTTGCCGGCCTGGTACACGTTCGATTCGCCGTTGCTGCGTGTCTGCACGACCACGTAGTTGCTTTCGGTGTCGATCTCGCCGTCGCGCTCCGCGACGATCGTCAGGCCCGACGTCATGTGCCGGTACGTGTGCTCCTCGAAGATGTTCGCGTGCCGCAGCGACACCACGCGGTCGCGCAGCATCCGCTGGTTCGTGCAATGGACGATCCCGACCGGCAGCCCGAGGTCGGCGTTCTCCTTCGGCACGATCTCGTACGTGCAGTCCTCGGTGAACATCTCCGGCCAGTGTTCGAGCCGGTCGTTGTCGAGGTGGCCGATGTAGCGGTTCTGGAGCATGTAAATCTCGAACCACGTCTTCATGTCTTCCGTCATTTTTCGCTCCGCCTCAATAGCCCATCAGCTTCTGGTAGCCGACCCAGAACTTGCGGATCAGGCTTTCGGTGATCACCGTGTCCTGCTGGTCCGGATTGCCGCGCGACATCTCGATCACCGACGTCGCGTCGCCGTCGCGCACCGTGCCGCGCTGTACGAGCTCGGTCGCTTCCGTGTCCTCCATCGAGATGTAGCCGGCCGGCCCGACGAGGTTCGCCTGCTTGATGCGCAGCGCGCGCAGCTCGGGCGTGTCGTCCGCATAGCCGAAGAAGTGGAAGATCAGCTCGAAGGTGTCGGGCCCCTTCGGCAGGATCTGCCGCGCCACCAGCGTGTTGTGGATCTGCTGGATCACGAGCTGCGGGAAGATCGGCTGGATGTGGTTCGTGCAGTCCTCGTCGTATTCGGACACCAGATCGAGGATCGACTCGTCTTCGAGATGGAAACCTTCGTCGAACGAGCGGATGTTCTGCTGCTTGTACGCGGCCGACGTATCGTCGTTGGTCTTCGTCACCGTGATGATGCTGTGCAGGCCGTGGTTCGCATCCGGAATCGAGCGCGCCTTCATGCCGACGCGGAAGATGTTGAAGGTCGTATGGAACAGGTGCAGCATGCTCGCGTGATACGGGTCCTTCACGTTCTCCAGGTACAGCTTCCAGTTCGACTTCGAATACTGGCGCGTGCAGCCGAGATACTCGATCGGCTTGTGGAAGATCCGGTCGATCCACGGGCGCATCTGCTCGCCGAGATACTCGGGCAGCGGCGCGACGTCATCGCTGAAGGTCGCGAACACGAGGCCGCGATAGCTGTCGACGCGCAGCTTGCGCAGCCCGTGCTGCTTCGGGTCGAAGTCGGCCGGCATCCCGGTCATCCCCTTCTGGCCGCGCCGGAACGGCACGCCGAGCAGGTTGCCGGTGTTGTCGAAGCTCCACTGGTGATACACGCACGTGTGCGAGCTCGCGTTGCCGCGCGACTTGCGGCACACCTGCGCGCCGCGGTGCGCGCAGCGGTTCACCCAGGCGGCAAGCGAGCCGTCGTCGGCGCGCGTGACGACCACGGGCGTGTCGCCGACGAACGTGCTCTTGAAGTCGCCCGGGTTCGGGATTTCCGCCTCCAGCGCGACGAAATTCCAGGTCGGGCCGCGATAGATGCGTTCCTGCTCGCGCTCGTAGACGGCGCGCGAGCTGAACACCTTGTACGGCACGCGCGAGCCGTCGTCGTGCGGAAACGTCACGTCGGACGCATCATCGCGCGCCGCAAACAGGACGGGGGATTCGGTCTGCTCCATGTCGGACTCCTTGTCGATCCGGTTTCGTTATCTGATGGAGCCGATTTTTGAAAAGCTAAAATTCGCCGTCTATCCGGAAACTGCGATTGCGGCGGCGCAATATCCACTTCCGGCAGCTTTCTGCGCTAGGATGGCCACACTCGTCGCGCCTTTACGCCCACACGCGAGACTCATGCCCATGTCCCCAACATCGTTCGAGCCGCTCGCGCTGCGCGCGCACCGGCTGTTCGAATCCCGCGATCTCGACGAGACGCGCGAACGCATTTCGCGCGTCATGCAGCCGCACGCACTGCTGCCGAGCGGGCACGTGCACGGCGCGTCGCACATGGATTTCGTGCGGCTCGGCGGGCTCGGGATCGGCACCATCGCGTTCGGCGACGCGATGCGCGTGCAGGTCGACGCGGTCGACGGCTACTACCTGCTGATGTTCTGCCTGTCCGGGCAGGCGGAAGTCCGCGCGATGGGCCGGCAGGTCGGCGTCGACGGCCAGACCGGCGTGCTGTGCGCGCCCGGCGAACCGTTCGACGCGCTGCTGTCGGCCGATTGCGAGCAGTTCGTGCTGCGCATCGACGCGGCAACCGTCAACACGCTCACCGGCGACCCGCGCGCGACGCTCGACCCGGTGCTGCGCGTGAGCGACGCGGCGCTCGCCGCGTGGCGCCAGCAGCTGATGCTGGTCGCACGCTCGACGGAACTGCTCGAACGCGCGAACGCGAACCCGCGCGTCGCATCGCAACTCGAGCATCTGCTGGTCGACCTGCTGATCGAAGGCCATCCGCCGTCGGCCGTGCCCGTCGCGCGGCACGACCCCGCGCCGGGCTTCGTGCGGCGCGCGCAGGAGTTCGTCGCGGCGCACTATGCGCAGCCGCTGCAGCTCGCCGACATCGTCCGGGCGGCGGGCGTGCCGGAGCGCACGCTGCGCGACGCATTCCTGCATTTCCGCGGGATGAGCCCGATGCAGTACCTGCGCTTCACGCGGCTCGAACATGCGCGCGAGCTGCTGCACGGCGCGGGCAGCGACCGTCGCATCGCGGACATCGCGCTCGATTGCGGGTTTACGCACCTGGGCCGCTTCGCGATCGCGTATCGGGAGAAATTCGGCGAATCGCCTTCGGAGACGCTCGACGGCAAGCGGTGAGATCGTGCTGCCGGCGCACGCTGCGCGCCGGCCGGACGCGTCACGCCGTCGGGCCCCACCCCATGCGCGCGGGCCGGCCTGGCTCGACCGTTAGTTGCGACTCAGTGGATATCGGCGCGCTTATGCCGCCGGCGCGAACATCGCGCGCGCGATCTCGCAAAACGCCGCCGTCGCGGGGCTTTCGTCGTGCAGCCGGCGGCTCATGATGATCGGCGACGTCGCGGCCGGCTCCGGCAGGCGGCGGTACACGACACCCTTCACCCGCACGCCCTCGACGCTTTCCGGCACCAGCGACACGCCGACCTGCGCGGCCACGAGCCCAAGCGCCGTCTGCAGTTCGCGCACCTCGTGCACGGCGGCCGGCGCGAGCCCGCCGTCGCGCAGCGCGGACAGCTGCTGGTCCGCAAAGCTCGGCCGCGGCGTGCTCGGATAGACGATCAGCGTCTCGAGCGCGACGTCGGCGAGCGCGAGCGGCCGATCCGGGTCGGCCAGCGGATGCCCGACCGGCAGCGCCGCGATCAGCCGCTCCTCCACCAGCGCCTCGCGCACAAGCTGGTCGTCGTCGAAGCGCAGGCGGCCGAACCCCACGTCGATCCGCCCCCCTTTCAGCGCCCCGAGCTGCTCGAGCGTGAACATTTCGATCAGCGACAGCTCGACGTCCGGCTGCGCCTCGCGGAACGCGCGGATCACGTCGGGCAACGCGCCGTACAGCGTCGACGGCACGAAGCCGATCACGATCCGCGCCGACATCTGCGCGAGCCGCCGCGTCAGCGGCCCGAGCTCGTCGGCCTGGTCGACGAGGCGCTTCGCCTGCGCGTAGAACACGCGGCCGGCCTCGGTCAGCTTCAGCGGCCGGGCGCCGCGCTCGAACAGCGGCAGGCCGATTTCGTCCTCGATCGCCTGCAACTGGCGGCTGAGCGGCGGCTGCGTCATGTGCAGGCGCTCGGCCGCCCGCGTGATGTTCATTTCCTCGGCGACGGCAATGAAATACCGAAGCTGGCGCAATTCCATTGCATACCTCGAAAGTATGGAAGTAGTCGGAAAGAGTGTTGGACGCGTCCGGACGGATGTTCCTAACATGTGCACCAACAGGAGGAATCGCATGATAGCAACTGCCGCCACCATCGAGCGCGTCGAGACGCTGCTCGTCGACGTCCCGACGATCCGCCCGCACAAGCTGTCGGTCGCCACGATGAATTGCCAGACCCTCGTGCTGGTCCGGGTTCGATGCTCGGACGGTATCGAAGGCGTCGGCGAAGGCACGACCATCGGCGGCCTCGCGTACGGCGAGGAGAGCCCGGAAAGCATCAAGGTCAACATCGACACCTATTTCGCGCCGTTGCTGCAGGGCATGGACGCCACCCGCCCGGGTGCCGCGATGGCGCGCGTGCGCAAGCTGTTCCAGGGCAACCGCTTCGCGAAGTGCGCGCTCGAGACCGCGCTGTTCGACGCGCAGGCCCGCCGCCTCGGCGTGCCGCTGTCCGAGCTGTTCGGCGGCCGCGCGACCGATGCGGTCGACGTGTTGTGGACGCTCGCGAGCGGCGACACGCAGCGCGACATCGCGGAAGCCGAGGCGATGCTCGACGCGCGCCGCCATCGCGCGTTCAAGCTGAAGATCGGCTCGAACGCGGTGGCCGACGACGTCGCGCACGTGATCGCGATCAAGCGCGCGCTGGGCGAGCGCGGCGACGTGCGGGTCGACGTGAACCAGGCGTGGAGCGAAAGCGAGGCGATCTGGGCCGGCCCGCGTCTCGCGGACGCCGGCGTGAGCCTCGTCGAGCAGCCGATCGCGGCGGCCAACCGCGCGGGCCTGAAGCGCCTCACGCAGCTCGCGCAGATTCCGATCATGGCCGACGAGGCGCTGCACGGCCCCGTCGACGCGTTCGCGCTCGCGCAGGACCGCGCCGCCGACGTGTTCGCGGTGAAGATCGCGCAATCGGGCGGCCTGCAGGGCGCGGCGAGCGTCGCGGCGATCGCCGCGGCCGCCGGCATCGACCTGTACGGCGGCACGATGCTCGAAGGCGCGGCCGGCACGATGGCGTCCGCGCAGCTGTTCAGCACGTTCGGTTCGCTGAAATGGGGCACCGAGCTGTTCGGCCCGCTGCTCCTGACCGAGGAAATCCTCGTCGAGCCGCTGCGTTACCAGGATTTCAAGCTGCATCTGCCGGCGACGCCCGGCCTCGGCATCACCTTCGACTGGGCACGCATCGAGCGGATGCGACGCGACGCCCGCTAATCCCCGCACGACACCCGATACAGGAGACACACATGAACAAGGACGCCATCGACGCGCTGCTGAAGACCTTCGACGATGCCGCGGAGAAGCCCGGCAACCCGCGCGTGCGCGCGATCGTCAACCGGATCGTGAAGGACCTGTGCTACACGATCGAGGATTTCGACGTGCAGCCGAGCGAGTTCTGGACCGCGCTCAACTACCTGAACGAAGCCGGCAAGGAGTTCGGCCTGATTGCCGCGGGCCTCGGCTTCGAGCGTTTCCTCGACGTGCGGATGGACGAGGCCGAAGCGAAGGCCGGCATCCACGGCGGCACGCCGCGCACGATCGAAGGGCCGCTGTACGTGGCGGGCGCGCCGGAATCGGTCGGCCATGCGCGCCTCGACGACGGCACCGATCCGGGCCAGACGCTCGTGATGCGCGGCCAGGTGCTCGGCGACGACGGCGCGCCGCTCGCGAACGCACTCGTCGAGGTGTGGCACGCGAACCATCTCGGCAACTATTCGTACTTCGATCAATCGCAGCCGGCGTTCAACCTGCGCCGCTCGATCCGCACGGACGCCGACGGCCGCTACAGCTTCCGCAGCGTGCTGCCGGTCGGCTACAGCGTGCCGCCGGGCAGCAAGACCGAACAGTTGCTCGACCAGCTCGGCCGCCACGGGCATCGCCCCGCGCACATCCACTTCTTCGTTTCCGCCGACGGTTATCGTAAGCTGACGACGCAGATCAACATCGAAGGCGATCCGCATATCTGGGACGATTTCGCTTTCGCGACGCGCGAAGGGCTGATTCCGAAGATCAAGCAGGCTGAGGGCGCGCAAGGCAAGCCGTATGGCGTCGATGGTCAGTTCGCGCTGATCGACTTCGATTTCACGCTGATCCGGGAGCGTGCGAACGTGCCGGAGAGCGACGTCGAACGCGTGCGCGCGCAGGCGTGATGGGCGGCGCGGCGAAATCGCGGTAAAACGACAACGCAAGGAGCTTGTGATGCTGTTTCATGTGGAAATGACCGTCAACCTGCCGACCGACATGGATCCGGTGAAGGCGGCAACGCTGAAGGCCGAGGAGAAGGCGATGTGCCAGCGCCTGATGCACGAGGGCGTGTGGCGGCATCTGTGGCGGATCGCGGGGAGATATGCGAACGTCAGTATTTTCGACGTGGAGAGCGTGCAGCAGTTGCATGATCTGTTGAGTCAGCTGCCGTTGTTTCCGTATATGCACCTCGAAGTGCGGGCGCTTTGTCGGCATCCGTCGTCGGTTCGGGAGGATGATCGGTGAGTCACGCGCGGTCCATGCCACCGGTTGTCCGGCGCATGGGCCGCGAAGTGGCGCGCCCTAACCTGCGATGCGGGTACGACCGGCTCGCGGCCCATGTCGATATTGCTCACCTGGATGCCTCGGACCGAGGTACGTTCCCCGCCGCAAGCAGTTCATTCCCGGACAACTCGAGCCGCAGTGGCTTGTCTGCGTCGAGCTTCTTCGTTTCAACGACTCGTTTCCAGTTTCCGCCACTGCCGGGATTCCGATACAACGCGACGATCGCGACATACTTCGTATCGCGCTGCATCGGCTGCGACAGGCTGGCCGACGCGCCCGGATTCACCGTCGTCGATACGTCCGCCTGCAGATCCTGCGCGAGCACGGTCTTGTCGTTCTTCAGCATGTCGTCGTACGAAGCGCCGTCGAACATCTTTCGATCCTTCAATTGGTAGACACGCACGGCAACGGAGGTCGCCCGTCCCGCATCGTCCGGATTCAACGCGGCACGAGCTGTCAGATCGACTTTGAGCACCTTGATCTGCTTGAAGAACACCGCGCGGTACGCGTTCGACGACGCGTCAGAGACGGACTGCCATGCGCCGCAGGCCGACAGCAGCAGGACGGATGCGACGGTCGAAACGATGAAACGGATAGCCATTGGTGTTCCCCGGTCAGACATGTCGAGTCAGGTGCGGATTGGGTCCCGGCGTCGGGAAAACCTGATAAACCCCAAGCGCAATATTGATCACGCGCTCCTCGTCGGCAGGCAGCACGGTCGTCCACCCCAGGCGCGGTGCGGAACCAGAATGCGCTGCACCGATTGCCGGCTGCGGCGCGTGCCGCGACGACACTTCCATCCGCAGATGCACATCGGCCTTGACACCGACGTATAGCTGAACGAATCCCATCAGTTCGCGATGCAGCGCTGCGCCCGGCAACAAGTCCAGCACCTGCTGCGCATCGGCGGGACGCAAGGTCACCCGCACCGCCCGGTTGCGATACGCCATCCGTTTGCCCAGAACGTAACCTCCGCCCAGCCCCTTGCGCTTGCCGTTCCCCGGTGCCATCGCGAGGCCGCCGGCCGACGTGAGCGGAGGCTGCAGCCCCGTCGACGTCACAACTGGCCAGAACTCATCGACCCGCACGCCCACGCGCGGAATCGCCAGCGCGACCACGCCGGCCAACCCTTCCGGCGTGCGGGTCCGCTGGATCAGCAGCCCAAGCAGCGCCAGCATTCGCGAATCGGGCAAACCGGCCCGTTTCGGCTTGTCGCCCCAGCCGAACCCGGCCAGCGACAGCAGGCTGCGCGAATGCGCATCGACGCCCCCCGGGCGGAAACTCTCCGGATAGCGGTACTTCTTCCACGCGCGGTACAGCAGCGTGACGAACCGATGATTGAACTGGTCGAGAAACGCTTCGACCACCTCGTGCCCTTCCTCACGCTGCGCAATCTCGTCGATCATGTGCGACGGCAACGCCGCGTCGACGCCGTACAGCCCCATGAACGTCGTGCGCACGGTCGGTGGAGCATCGGGCCATTGGTCGTCGAACTCGACCGACGCGACTTCGCCTGCCGGAAAACCCATGCGCGGCCACGGCCGGAAACGCACCGGCTCCTGCGCGAGGGTGTCCTGCGTGCCGAAACCCGGCAGGTCGGACATACGGCCCTCCATCACCCGGCACAATTGCATGAAGTTCATGCGTGGTGCACGCGCCAGCAGCGACGCGACCAGCGGATCGGGATCCGGCATTTCGAACGGTCTCATAGCGGTGCCCGCTGCGCCTTGCTGCGCGGCCATTCGACGCGAGCCTGCGTCGGCAGGCTGATGACCGCGAGCTTCGTGAACAGGTTGATTTCGGCATACAGCGCGAAGAAGCGGTGCAGCAGTTCGCCGAACAGCATCACGTCGCCCTCGCCCGCGAACGCATGGCTGTCGAGCGTGACTTCGATCAGCGCACCCCGCTCGACCGCACCGCCCGACACTTCCTCGATCAGCTCCTGCGATACCCAGAGAATTCCGGCGAGACGCCGGCGGTTCAGTTCGTCGTTTGTCCAGTCGTAGAGCGCCAGCGCGCCGCGCAACACTTCGGCGTTCATCATCGACAGGAAATTCGGCGCCAGATGCGACAGCACGCGCCACTGGAAACGGTCTTCCGTCGGCGGATACAACGACAACGTCGGCGACACGAGATTGCGCACGCCCGCGACGTTCTGCGTGCTGACCGCTATTTCATTGAGACTTGCTTCGCGCAGCCCCTTGCGCGGCAACATGCCGTTCGTGCCCGTCACACGCAGCGACACGCTTTCCTCGGGCAACGTTTCCATGCTTTCCCACGCATGGCCGCCGAGGATCACCCACGCTTCGTGCAGACCGGAGACACCTGGGCGCACACGAGTATGGAAATAGCGCTCCGGCGCCTCGTGCCGCAGCATGCCGCCGCGATGCCGGAACGTCGCGAACGGCACGTATTCGTATCGCTCTGCCGTGTCGTGGTCGAACGTCGCGATCGCATCGACCGAATAGGTTTCGACATGCTCGCCCTGATGGCCGGCCGGCACGACGCGATACTCGGTTTCGTGATGATCGATCTCGATCGGCTCGGCATCCAGTTCGAACAGGTTGATCACGGGACTGCAGAACAGGCGCACGTTTTCCGAGCTGAATCGCTGGTCGAATGGCCACGCGTGCTTCAGCACGATCTCCAGTTCGAAACGGGTCGATTTCTCGGGCAGTTTCGTGATGTCCAGGCCGCACAAATCGACGAACAGGAATTTCTCGCGGAACGTGAAGTACTCGAGCAGCAGTTGATATCCGGAGAAGGCCGCATCTGCCTTCGGCCACAACCGTTCTTCGGTCGAGAAGCCGGCCGGCTCGATCGTGACGCCGGCGAGCGGCACGGCTTCGCCATCGCGGATTTCGGGAATGCGCCAGTGGATCGCGTCGACCTGCCGCGTGAGCGCAAGATGCATCGCGAACGCGGTCGGCAGATCCGCGTTCAGGTGCAGGCGCAGCCGTGACAGGTCCGTTTCGTTGCGCAGCGCCGATCCTTCCAGCGCAAAACCCAGCCGAATCACCGAGCGACCGTCGTGGCGCACGGTCGGCCCGGCGTGCGTGATCACGACCGGCTGTAGCGCGACGGCTTGCGTGGTTCGGTACAGGCACTGGACCGTTCGCGGTGTCGTCCCATCGGTGCCGGCCGGAGATGGCGCATTGATCGGCGCGGAACGAACGGGCACGCCCGCGGGCACGACTTCGGTTTTCTGCAGTTTCTCCGCGGGCGGAATCAGCTCGACGATCGACAACGACGGAATCATCCGCAGATAGTGCGGCCACAGCAGGCTCACAAGCCCCTCGGTGAGTTCCGGCAGTTCGTCGTCGAGCTTCTGCCGGAGACGGCCGGTCAGGAACGCGAAACCTTCGAAGAGCCGTTCGACGTACGGGTCGCGATCGCCGACGCGATCGAGGTTGAGCAGGCGCGCGCGATCAGGGTGCGCTTTCGCGAATTCCCTGCCGGACTCGCGCAGATAGCGCATCTCCGCTTCGTAGTAGCGCAGGATGGGATCTTGGTTTTCCATGGGATACCGTTACGAAAGAGTCAACGCGCGTGCCGGATCGAGCACGGTCAGTTCCGCCTGCAATTCGCCGACGCGGCGTGCGAGCGCCGGTTTGTCGGCATCCTTGCGGTTGCTCATCGCTTTCAGCGCGCGGACCAGTTGCTGCTTGACCTCGAACACCAGCGCCGGCTCCCAGCGCATCAGCGGCAGCGATCGGGACGACGCGTCGAGCTCGGCGAGCAGGGCGAGCGCCGTGTCCGGCCGGCCGGCATGATCGGCGAGGCGCGCCATCACCAGCCGTTGCAGATAGCGATGGCGGTCGGTCTTCATGCCTGGCAGCGCTTCAAGCCACCCGAACGCAGCCTCGACACCATCGCGCGCCGCCAGCTCCCGCGCCTGGGTCTCGATTTCCGGCCAGTCGCCTGCGGCGTCGCCTTCGCTGTCGGCCGAGACCGGCAGCGGCGCAATGGTCTCGCCCGCTTCCAGGTCGCGCACGACGGCGTGCCGTGCGATCCATTCGAGCGTCGCGTCGTCCGCGAACGGGGTGCCATCGTTGAACGCCAGCCGCTCGATGCCGGTCAGCCTTTCGAGGAACAGCGCGAAATCCGCGCGCAGCAGTTCACGCCAGGCGTTGTAGGGCGCGCCGACGTGGTCGAGTGCGACGTGCTGGAAGTAATGCAGGTCGAACCAGAGGTGGTTCGCGCCCTCCATGAATGCGCCTTCCACGCGTTCGAGCAATTCGTGCCAATGTTTCTGCAGCACGAGACGCTTCATCTGCTGGCGCAGCTCGCCGCGCGGCGGGACGAGACGCGTGCGGCCCGCTGCGTCCGCCGGCGGAATCTCGTGCAGCGTGTCCCAGCGGACACTGCGCACCAGCCGCGCCGACGGCAGATAGCCGTTTTCCTGGTCGCGAAGCCACGCCGCCATCTTGCGCGCCTGATCCAGCAGATCGCGCGTCGACGAGATGGCGCCCGACGCGGCGGGCGCCGTCGCGGGGGGCGACGTTACCGGCTGCGGGTCCGCGTTGCGCGACGATTCATCGTTCTGCTCGAACCGGGAAACCAGCGGCTGGAGATTCGGGCGTGCGTTTTCAGGCCATACGCCGGTGCAGGCCAGCAACACGTCGAGCGCCGCGAGCGCACGGTCGAGATCGACGGGCGCGAATGCGCCGCGGCTGTCGAGCAGATCGAGCACGCGCATGGTCGCCAGCATTTCAAGTGCGCCCTTCCTCGCCTCGGCACGCGCCGGCAGCACGGCGCCGCCGAATCGGTCGACGAGCGCGGCCGCCAGCTCGAGCCCGTCCGCCAAGCCGGCGGGACCGTCCTGCCGCAGCCGGGCGAACGTGTAGTAGCCAGCCAGGCGCAAATCCTTGCCGACTTCCTTGATCAACTGCTCGCAAGACCGAACGATCAATCCATCGTCGATGCCGGAGAGCTTTTGCGTCTC
The DNA here is from genome assembly GCF_004343775.1 of Burkholderia sp. SRS-46. Taxonomy (GTDB): domain Bacteria; phylum Pseudomonadota; class Gammaproteobacteria; order Burkholderiales; family Burkholderiaceae; genus Burkholderia. Next base: position 840,288 of record NZ_PTXL01000002.1, read on the forward strand.
GTCCCGCAGTTCGAAGAACAGATCCTCGTAGCCTGGGTCGCGACCGACACCCGTATCGCCCGCGAGCGGCTGCATCCATGCATCCCACGCGTCAAACCGCGCTTTTCCAGCTGAATCGTCGCGATGCCCGCCGACGAGCGTCTTCACGAAATTTGCAAGCGTCATGGGGACCTCAATAGGCAAGTGCGTCGGCCAGCAATCGCAACGCATGGGCAAACGGCCCGGATGCGGGCTCCACGGACGCAGACGTCGTCGTTGGCGACGACGTTGCTCGAAACTGCACGTTCCTGTGCGTCGGGCCGTCCGCGGCAACATCGCGTGCGGTCGGCACGTGATCCGATACCGGCAAGCCGTCCGGAAGCCCCGGCGGCAACGGCACCGCAGCGTGGCGCGCCGCTGCGATTGCCGACAGCGGAAACGGCGGCGGACCGAACGCGGACAGCCTGGGGCCGCCGCTTGCCGCGCTCATCACGAACACCCGGGACGGCAGCGCGAAGTTGCGCAACTGGAGCACGTCGAGAGGACCGGCGCCCGCCTCGCTGCGCAGTTGTACCTTGAGCGGAATCCCTTGGGTCGTATCCGGCGTCCAGGTCAGCAGATAGCGCGCGTTGTCCTGCGGCGACACCTTCGCGCGCGCCAGCAGCCGGATCAGGCCGAACCGCCCCTGTGCATCGAGTGCCGTGCGCAAGCCGCCGTGCTCGGTCTGCCATTCGATGTGCGACAGGTTTTCGAGCGACTGGCCCGGCCATTCGAACGGCGTCCACTCCTGCTTCTGGTTGAAGTAGTGCAACTCGCGACCGGACAGCACGATCTTCATGTCGGTCACGCCCGGTGTCGGCACCGCCTGCAGTTCGTAACGCACGCGCGCGTCGCCTGCCGGGAACAGCATGCTGGCAATGCGCGTGAGTTTGTTCAGGTCATCCAGGAAGCCGGGATCGATCGTCAACGCGCCTTGATTCGCGCCTTGTGCGATCACCCACCGGTCACCTTGCCGTTCGACGACGCCGGCGAGCTGCGTTGTCACGAATTGCGTGATGACGCCATTGTCCGGCCGCATGAAGCGCGCCATTTCGGGCAGCGATGCGTCGTTGTCGGAGTCCGCGAACGGATAGCGCCCGCCGAACGTCTTGTTCCAGTCGGCCACGATCGCGGTGCGCCAGATCTCGTTCAGGCTCGATGCGGCCGGTCGCACGATAACCTGCCACGTCTGGTCGAACGGCGCGCGGAACAGGTCACCGACGCCGGACCATTGCTCGCCGAGGCTCGCGGCAACGCGGCTCGCGTAGTCGCGGCTATCGGCGATATCCGACGTCTTGCCTTGCAGGACCGACTGCGCGGCCAACCGCGCCATCGCGTCCGGATCGGCGTTCGAGACGATCTGGGCGGCCTTGAGACGCATGGCCGTCACCCGCTCGAGGTAGCGCGCGAGACTCAGGTCGCCCGTGCCGGCCAACTGTGCGGCCGCCTTGCCGGTCGCGGGCGTGACGGAAGCCAGATCGCTGCCGGTCAAGCGCAGGATCGGGCCGAAAGCAGCCGCCAGCGGCGCGAGCTGCGGCTGGGTCTGCTTCGACGGGTCCTTTTCGTCGGCGCCGACGAGTTGCTGCGCCTTGCCGATCAGGGTGTCCGACAACGACCGCGCGGTCGCGCCCGCGCCGGCCTGGTAGATCACCACGTTCATCAGCGCAACCAGCGGCGAACGTTGCGAATCGCCCAGCAGCGTCAATTGGTCTGCGGTGGCCGACAGGGTCGGCGCCGGCTGCCAGCGCAGGCTGTTGAGGAACAGCGCCCATGCACGCGCGTAATCGTCGAAGTAGCGTTGGCGCAGTTCGGTTTTCAGCGTCGACGGAGTACGGTTGACGACCTTTGTGTCGGAGAGCACCCAGTCGCTCGCTATGTCGTGCTGCTCGCCGGCTTCGTCGATCGCCTTCGAGATCCGCTCCTCCCAAGCCGCACGCGTGAATACGCCCGGCACGGTCGCGGTCGTGCCGAAGAGGCCCCGGCTTGTCGCGCCGCCGGAAGAGGCCTGCGACGCCGCGTCACCGAGCAGCGTGGCGAGAGATAGCGGTGGGTATTTCGGCGACGCTTCATCGATGATCTGCTGGTAGATTGCGTCTCCCGAGTTCTGAATGCCTCTGACACCGATGATCGTCTGGCGGGTCGACGCGATCAGGCCGCCGTCCGGGACAATCGCCAAGGCGGGTCGATCGGACGCGGCGCCGCGTCCGACATGATTCGCGAAGAACGCGATCGCGTGCTGACGCAGGTCCTCCCATCTACCCGGCGACAGTTGCGAATTGGCCGGGCGTCCGGGGGCGGACGTTGCGACAAGTTGCGGAATCAGGAATTCGGCCGCCGTCCGCTCTGGTTTGCCAAGCATCAGGTAGGTCTTGAGCGTGTCGTAAGCGGCCTGTACCTGAGCATCGCCGCCGCTGGCGATTTCTGCATCGGACAGAGATGCGAGCTGATGCAGTCTCTCCTCGAGCTTCTGGCGGATCGGGTCAATCAGGATGCTGGTTGCAGCACGCTCATAACCCGGCCACATTGCGTTGAGCAGCAGGCTGTCGCGATTCAATCCAAAACGCGTCCACAATGGCGTGCCGTCGCGCAGACGGGTCTCCAACGTGTCGATCCGTTTGCCGACGCTATCCAGCGTCAACATGGCCTGTGTACGATCCCGCCCGTTCGACAGCGTCGCGAGCAATTCGGCGGTTTTCCGGATGGTTGTACGGTTGTCGAATCCCGAAACCATCGTACCCACGATCCACACACCCGCCGCCGTGATCACCAGCCATGCGGCGGCCATCGACGAGGAAAAGCCGACGCGGCTGCCGGGAATTTTCCGGCTATGTCCAGCAACGGTTTGCCAGATCGCCCGGTGTTGAGGGTCGGTCGGCGACTCATCCTCATCCGGGTCGATCGATATCGGCGGTGCCAGTTCGTCTTCCGGTTCCTCTTCCAGCGCCTCGATCAGAGGCGCAAACAGGAGCCCATGGACCGTGAGCCGCCGGAAGCGGAACCCGGCAGCCTGCGTGACGAGTCCTGACAGAGCGCCGCGCAGTCGGTCGATATGCTGCGATAACTCGGCGGGATAACGGTCTCGGATATCCCTGGTGAGACGTGCGACGCCCTCGTCCGCGAGATTGCGGGCGAGGGCGCGCAACAACCCGTCGACTTCGCCCGACTTCACGCGCGAATTTGACCACGTGAAGCCGATCGCCTCGTCGGAGCTCGACGTGTCATGACCGAAATCGGTGACGTTGAGCAGGTACACGGGCGCAGCCCAACGGAGCGCACGAGCGTGGTTTGTCAGCCGCCGGGCAAGCCCGTCCGTGTCGAATGATGCATTGGCCGAGCCGCGATCACGCACCGCGGCGACAATCGCGTCAACGGGCCGGCGGCAGCGCAGACGGCGGATCTGGTCGAGCCATTCGGTATCGAGCGCGTCGCCGGTCTGCCGGGCGTACAGCAGAATCGCATCTCCAGTAATCACATACCCAGTGTCGACGAGGCCGGGTACCAAACGCTTCACCACCTCTATGTCACCGGCGACCAGTATCCGTGGTTCTCGAAAGCGCCAACGCCACCCGTGGAGGTCACGCAGGGCGTCGCGAAGCGCAGCAGCACGATTGACCTGTCGTAGCGGCTCGTCCGGATCGTCCCGCTCAATGGACGCTTCGCGCTTTCCAGCATCGAAACGGGCAAACCACCTGGACGCCCTGAGCGAGGCAATCTGCAGCAGTATCCATTCGAAATACTTGACCAGCAGGATCACCAGCAGCAACGCGGACGATAGGGAAAGCTCAATGATGATGCGGGTATCGCGCGACCACCCGTAACGAGGTCCCTCTACCCATACCGCGATACCGAGCGCGAGGAATACGATGGTGGCCGCGATGCCGATGTAGAGACCGGCAGGCCGGGTTTTGTTTTCATTCTCGTTGTAGTCGTTCATGTCTGCTTTCTGCACATGACGGCGATCAGCTCTTTACCTTCGCCACAAAGCACCCATTGCGGATCGCCCGTCGTCCGGGCACCTTCTGCGGCAAGGGCAACGGCCAACCACGGCCCTGCGGCCGAACAGTCGCCCACCGACGTCTCGAGTGCGATCCAGCGTGCGCCGTCCTGCAATGACGCTGCTTGTCGGACAGCACTCACACTGTCGCCGATCAGGCCGTGTGTCCACGCAGTGCGCAAACGATCGGGCGAAGCTTGCCCCCAACGAGCAGCAAGCTCGAGCGTTGCCATAGAGGCATCAAGTGCGCCTTTGGCAGGCCGATGCAGAAGGAGATCGATGGGCATGGACGGCGACGCGAGGCGCGGACGTCCAGCGAGCACAACTACGCCGGCTTCCGCAACGCCGTCGGACAAAACGGCGCTGATTGCATCGCGAAGCTCAATGGCGACCAACAAGTAAGCCGTATCGACGTCTCGATTGTCGTGCCACGCGTCCGTTCTGAAGAGGGTGCGCGCCGGGTCATCAGCCTGCATTTCCACCTTCAATGAAGGCACTCGTTCAGCAAGTAGTTTTCGTATATGAGTTTCGACCACCTCGGACTTCAACCTCGATCGATGACACAGGTCGACGTGGAGTCTCGTTTCCGGCGGTAGAGCCCGGAGCTTCGGCAGAAGGCGATCTATCAAACGCTTGAGCAGCCATTTACACACCGCATGATGGCGGGCATGTTCCGCGAGTTCGTTACCCGGATAGAAATGGACGTCGGGAAGAATGAGCCAACGCGCTTTGACTTCTCGACCCGCTATTGCGCCGCTCGGTCGCAACTTGGTCCCTTCCGCTTCGGTCAGTATTCCTTCAAGCGAGTTTTCCGAATCATTCGCGGAGACACACCAGGCATGGCCGAATATCGCCAGCGGCTTGCTCGCCTTCGCATGGCATGCCTGCTCTGCCTCATCGCTAACGCGATTAGTCGCAATCGACTGATTCCGGCGCCCGTAGCGGTATCCGAGCCATGCGGAAAGCAGGAAAGCCCAAGCCAGAATTGGATAGCCCACGACGCAGAACCAGAACCACAACGTGTTTGTCGGGCGTCCTGGCGGCCAGAGCGTGATCATCAACCCTGCCCCCGCTCCCATCACGAATGCGAGCAGAATCGTCCAGACGATCAACGAGACCTGAGGCACAGCCGGTACCTTCACGCGCGGCGGCACACGATTGAAATCGACAGGCATCGCTTATCGAACCTGTGCTCCGCTGGATGTGGCAATCAGAACGGCACCACACCGCGTGTGATCGCCGTCGCGCGACAGCGGTGTCGCGCCATCCTTCATCCTGCTACTTCCTTCGACGATTTCATTGTCGCCGTGGATCGGGCATGAGACTTTGTCCCCGACACGTGCAGCCCGGCGGCCTTTTACCTTGATGCGATCCGAGCCGGTCAGGATCTGGCCGCCGTGGCTCGTTTGATCACCTTCATATGCGAGATTTTTCATTTTTCGCTTCCTTCCGCGAATTTCACAAAATACATAATCAACCAAAAAATCATAAAATCATTAACGTCACGCACACAAATAAACACCAATCAACCTTCCCCACCCCATCAACATTAAGCGAACCGCACATCACCACATTTTTATTTACCCTTCACCTTCAGAGCAATTAATTTTGCACCATCCATCCGCAATCCCTTAGCCTCTAGTTTCAATCGTAACACTCCGAATTAGGTAGGGGCGGTCTCTAGAGCAGTCTCAAGAATCAAGTGCAACGCTTTACCAATCTTGCGACTGCGAGTTTCATGACACTGGTCTCCTCAGGTGTTTTCCAATCGAGCGTTTGGGAAGGTGCCATCGGTATCAAATGGCAGCGGCATGATCAAAAAAATCACTTTCATGTACGCCAGCCACCTATTTGCCTTGTTGGTCAAGCGCATCAACCGCATCCGTCACCCCATACTCAAGACCGCGCCGAGCGGCACTATCAAATGGAATATATGCACTACCTTCGCAAATCTGATTGGAGATCAGCTTTCCATCTTTTGTGACATAAATTTCTCCTGGCATGAGCGCATTTGAAACAACGTAGGCATAGGGTCCGTTCGTAAATTTCAGATGACTCCCCAGGCCGCCGGGTAGCCTTGAGACATTCACGATGGAAATTCTTCCGCGCGGATTCACGAGTTCACCTGGATACTTGTATTCAATATTGCCTTGTTTCCCAAAGCGGTATTGCACATATCCGCGATCGGGTGACGTGCTATCAGCTGCGCATACGGATGCGACTTCTTTTAATTTTGTAGTTTGAAACTAAAATATTCTGCCTCGCCATGACGACAGAGACTCACAGCATCGAGATAATTAGCGGCCTCAACGGAAGATATGCAACTAAAAATGGCGACCACCATCAAAGCAACCGTCTTTGAAATTATTTGCACGCAAGACCTCCTCAACCGTGAATTTTCGAGAAGTTTCCCCTTCTACCATCAACACCTTCCGCTTTCATTTTATTTTAGGGATGCGCCAGCCCCCAGTATTGCCTGAGCAAAGAAGCGCACTCTCCGAAGGGGTGAATTCAATTTATAAGCATCAATATGCGCATTGAACTCACCAACCATAATCTGGAGAATTTCAACTCTGGCATCCGGAAACATCCGCCTCATCATTTGCAAGGAAAACTGCCAGCAAATAAATTAACGATCCCCCTGATAGGGTTAACTTCCGCCCCCGAGAAACCTGACACGCCAGCCTTCACCTCATCCCACCACGCGAGCTTTTCGATCCGCCTCTGCTCCTCTACTGGCAGCGCCACCGATTACATTACATAAAATTTATATTCCCCATGAAATCCATTATCACCATCAACCACCACCAACTACAAATAACGCTTTTGGCGGCACCCCCATCCAAACCCCTCGAATTCCATCTTTAATTTTATCCAATATGAAGACTCCACTTGACCCTCTGCCTCGCCCCAACTCCAATAGATAGTACGCCCCACCCTCCACACTCCCTTTCAGCATGATTCGTCGATTATTATTTTTATAATCATAACTTCCACCCAGACAACGCCCACCCGTCCCAATGGAATAGTTTATTTCAATCCGACTATCGATTTTAGCCACCCCACCGGCGACATTACGCACATTCGATTCGCCCGCATAACAAAGAAAATCACCTTTAAAAACAATCACACCTTCATTTAAATTTGTCGTCAAAAAAAATTTAGAATTCCCTGTCAGCGGAATCAATTCATACCCTACAATAGAAAAAAGTAGCTTGCCATGCTGGTCAAGCACGATAATTTTCTGCCCTCTCGTTTCCGACGCTCCCTCATCAGCACATCTAGCAATCCTGTATGAGCCAACCTCAAGACCCACTGCATTTGCGCAGAATTCAGGATGCAAGCTAGCAAGCCAATTGTGGTCCGCAGTATAAAATGGCAGACCAACGACATTAATTGAAGCAGATACGTCAAATCGGCTCAACTCTTGTCTTTGACAAATTGCGCCAACGTATCGCAACCCATCGACTGAATCGTAGACATTCTTGTACAAACACTCCACATACAACTTATCATCAATAACTACTATTGGCGCGACAATGTCATATTTATTCCTCGAGCCAATTGACTCTATTTCTAGTGCGACCCCTCCCCCAATGACAGGCACCAGTTCAGATGATAGCGATGGGGAATTCATAATAAGATTATCGTATGCACCGAGCAGCCTTCCATCTCGATAGAATGAAACAGATTTTCCGCCCTCACTCGAAGTAATCGTCGCTTTATATACGCGATCATTCTGTCCAGATAAAAATGTCAAAACTTCAGCACAGACACTTGACGAAAGCGTCGCGGCGATAAGTGCGCATATTATAGATTTCAGCACTTCACTGCCTCAAGAATCGATTTAAACCGAATTGCAAAGGAAGCTATTACCTCGGCTTGATCAATACCATTGATAATCCTCCTAGCGTTAACGTAATCCTGCTCATCAGCATTTACATAATCTGACAATTTCTTCCCAGTGAATATCCCCCTTTCCATTCCGTACACCGTCGCCCACGCCGCGATTTCTGGCTCGAGCATCCGATCGGGCTCACTGACAAGATCGATTCCGATCAATTCTCCGATCTCTCGATATTTATTTTTCCAGGTTACCTGAACATATCCCCGTCCACGATATGTGAAGCCGTCACCTTGCTCCGTATTTCCGTAGTCCTTTGCACGCTGCCGATGCTTTTCCGTATCAGCCAAGACCGGATCATATTTATTAAAATAGCCCATACTTCCACCCTCAGTCACAGGTTCGAAATATATAAATTTTTTCACATCCTTGTTATATTTTTTGGTCTCGAGCCTCGCAGTTCCAAGCATATAAGCAATATACGGTATATTGCATCTCCCATTTTCAAAATTTACATAATAATCGACAATTCCACGGATAAAAATCCTCAAATTTTCCTTTGAAACGGAATCAAAACTCCCAGACCCACTCTCAAACAAGAAGTGCTGCTCTTCATAGGTTTGCAAGAATGCTTCCACATTGATGCAATTACAACCACATTTGAAATTACCAACCATCCCAATAGGATTTATATGAAATACATCCGACGTAGGGAAACCCGGAATTTTGGCCTTCACCTCATCCCACCACACAAGCTTCTCGATCCGCTTCTGCTCTTCCTCATGCTGAGATTTCGGCCCTGTGTGCTTTTCCAACTCAACGATCAACTGCTTCCACTTCGACGGATTTGCCCACTCGCTCTCGTGCTTGACGATCAACCGCGACGCCGCTTGCATCAACCACGGGTACCCTCCACGTTCAGCTTTCGACAGTGTGCAGAGCTCATGAGCCGCTTGCCTGCCACCGCCTTCCGTGAAGAGGGCGTCGTACACCTTCAGCATCAGCGGGCTGAGTTTCGAACGCGAAGCGAGGTCGGGCACACTGGCGCCGCGTGCATAATCAACCCACGCTTGCGTCGTCGCAAAGATCGTATGTGAAGGATCATGGGTATCTGCCAGACACTCGAAATCGATCCACTTCTGTGCAAATTCTCGGGTCACTCGCCCGCCGGCGAAGTTGAAGTCACACACCCAACCATCGATCGGCTGCCCCTGTGCGTTCACGCCACCAACCTGCCACCAGTTCACCGGGTAACCTGGATCGGGGTTCGGATGGGGCTCCGGAACGCGCCGTTCCGGGTCGCGAGTCAACTCGGCGAGTGAGTACACCTGCACGCAGTCGATTTTTCTCGATTGCGGATCCGAACCCTGGACAAACTTATTGTCCGGGGTTCGCTGATACAGCACCGTCCCCGGCTCGATTCGCAAAATGGTCGGATCGGAAGGGAGGCCGAGCGCTGCCCAGTCCTTCTTGTCCGGGCCGTGTTGGTTGACCCACGCACGTCCTTGTTCGAGGAACGACTGGATACTGTCATCGCAGAAGACCTCAATGTGCGCCATACGGGCTCCGGAGCTACGTTGGTTCAACGAGTCATAGCGCCCCAAGTGGCCAATCAGGTCCCCCGCCTTGACCGGGATGCCAGATGTATCGCCCGGCGTACCTTGGCCCGTCGTCACCACAACCCGCTCGAATAGCGAGTCCTGAGCAGTCTCCTCGGCAACCGGCCCACCGTTTTCCTGGCCGAGAAAAACCCACCCACCGATCGCACTTGACGGGTCGACGTATCCGCCCGCTTCTTGCGGATACAGAGAAATCCCATCGAGATCCGTCAACTGCCCCCACTGCTTCCCGTGCTTCGTCTCAATCTTCCCGATGCCAACGCTGGCCCCCTGGGGCAGGACGCCAATAGGGGCACCGCCCGGAGCCTTGCGAACTCGCAGCCCCTGATGCGCCGGATCGGGAACCTGCCCGTTGCGACCTGACGAAGGCTTATCCTGCGCATACTGCGTCACTCGCCATTGCCGCGGCCAGTACGACGGCTTGTCCCGATTCGGGAAGTTTGCGTAGTCCTCCCAAGACATCAAGTGCATGTACAAACTGTAGAACGTCAGCTTCGTGTCCCGCGGGAACTCCATCGTGTGCCGCACCAGCGCGAAACCCGTGCTGTACGGCGCCTCGTACGGCGATCCGCTATCGGCCGCTGCAATCTCGCTGACTGGATAGGTCTTGTTGGCGCGAAACGCGATCAGCACGCCATCGGCGATGCAGCGCAATCCACCGTCGAGGTCAAGCGACTGCCTTGCGCCGGCCTCCGTGACATGGATGCCGCCATGCCACATGCCGCTACTGCTCGCGAGATATGTACCGGATTGCTCTTGCTCTGCCAGCAATTTGTAAATGTCGTGCTCGTCGGTGAATCGAGTTGAAGCGCCGGACCTGCCCTGCCCTTTGCGCAAAAACGGAAACGCGAAAGACAATCGCTTCAGAGCGGCCTTGGCAGGCGCTGGTGTTTGCGGCTGCTGCGGCTTCTTTTTCGGTGCGCGTTTGGTGGCCATGGTCGGGCTTACTCCGAAAATCCGAAATTCAATGTGTTCTTCACATCGTTGAGCGGCACTGGAGACCAAGTCGGAAATTTGAAGCTCCCGCCATCGGCATCATTGACTGTCAGGTTACCTTTCAGCTCGATCTCGCCAGCAGGACTCCCAAGAATGATCTTGCCGCCCGAGAGCTTGATGTAGGCGCCGGAACCATCGCCGAGCGTGACACCTTTTCGGCCCGTGATGATCACTTCGCCATCTGAGGAACTGACTGTCATATCCTGCATCGACATCAGTTCCATCGTGTCGGACTGCGCCTGAATCTGCACCTTGCCCTTGGCCGCGAAGAGTCGAATGCCGAGCTTTGCCGCGAGAAACGAAATCGCTTCGCCTGCCGCCACCGTGATGCGTTTCATGACGCCGATGTCGAGCCCCTCGCCGGCCGTGACGAACATCTGCTTGCGTGCAGCGACCTGAACATGCTGCCCACTGGCGATACCGACACCTTCGGGCGCACTCGCAACAATGACGGGCTTCTGGAGGCGGCTCAGCTTCTGCTCGACCAGCACGCGCTGCTGGTGGGCCTCAGCCTGTAGTGCCTTTGCAGCGGCCGCGGCGTCATTTAGCGACCGCAGAATTTCTTCAGCCTGCGCGAATGTTGCGTCCGCGTTCTGCATGGCAAGCTGCTCGCCGGCCGCACCCGGTTGCGCCTCGGCCGACACAAGCACGCCATCAGCTGCCCTGATCGACGCGTGTCCGTCGGTGGCGAGCTCGGCACCCTTTCCGCGCGCCTTGCGATCAGCGTCCACCATGAAACCCAGATTTAGCTGGCTCGCCCGGAACGGCGTTATCAGGTGGACGTGCTCGTTGCTTTCCTTATCCTCCATCCGCAGTTCGTTACGCGCGGCCGTGCGGATAAGGTTGCGGGTATGGTTCAGGTTGTTGACCAGGTCCGGATGCAGACTGTCGTGCATCGCACCGATGATGACGGGCCGATCGGGATTCCCTTGCGTAAAGACAAGCGCGACTTCCGCACCGTCGATCAGCGGGAAATGGTGGCCGTAGTTCGCACCGCTGTAGGGCTTCGCGAGCCGCACCGGCCGACTCGTGCCGCCGGGGCTCCACTCATCCAGATCGAACGGCAGCTTGATCACGTACCAACCCTGCTCGGTGAGATACGCGTGCTTGTAGTCCCCCGGCGAATTGATGCGTGCAGGCAGGATGCCGTCAATCACCGGGCGCGGGATCAACCCCATCGATGCGCGCCAAACGCGATCCGACGGGATACCTTCGAACTCGACCCAATACGACTCGTTCCGCCCACCGTGCGACTCGACCGACGTGACGAAGATTCCGTGCTTTGCGTCGACCGGCTTCGGCTCGATTCGCATCACCTCGCCCGCTTCGAGCCAGAACGGATTGCCGGTGCCCTTGAACGTGATCTGGCCGGCCAGATACGCCTCGTGTCGCAGGCGGGCGACGTGCCTACCCTCCTCCGGCGTCTCGTAGTGTTCGCCCCAACGATAATCGACGGCATCCGTCGTCTTGTCATCGCGCGCGGCGTTTTCCTCGACAAGAAGCGACACGCCGGCCTGCCGATGGTTGTAGTCGTGCAGGCGAACCGATTCCGGCACACGCAGCGTTTCGCGCCCGAGCGTCTTGATCGCATCCGCGCCCACGCTTTCGAGTCCCGAGTCACGGCGATACGGAACCGTGCGCTGCTTGCGCGCATACGCATCCAGATCGTCGCCGAACACGATCACGGCGTGGTCCTTCTTTTGCTCCCAACGGAACCAGATTCCTTCTTCCGCGCAAATACGCTGGATGAACGCAAACGTGGTCTCGTGATACTGCGTCACGTATTCGTGCCGCTTGTACTTCGCCCGCAACCGAAACATGAAGTCGACACCGGCACGATAGCCGTAATGCCGCAGCGTATCGGTCACGATCTCCTCGACCGACTGCTTCTGAAACAACCGACTGGTCACCCCACGATCGAGGTCGGCCAGTGTCGGCTCCAGCACCACGCGGTAACGCGTCTCGTCCGCTGAAGTCTCGAATTCGTCGAACCCGGTGATGATCCCGCGCACGGTATACGCCGACGGCTTCGTGCTGAACTGCGCTGCGTTCTCCCCGAACATCTCGCGCAGATAGCCCATGTTCGGGTCGAGCGGGTCCACGATGAACTTCGCCGGCCGGCCCAATACCTGGTCCATCGGAATTCCCGCCATCGGGCTTGTGAATTCAATCTCGTACCGGTACAGCTGGCTGACCTGATCCAGTCCAGTGAATTTCAGGATCGAGAACGTCGCCGGGTGCGGCGCCAGCTTCAATTCATAAGCCTGCGAAGGCAATACCATCGACATCGGATTCCCTCAGGTGCACGCACAAAATCGCACTGCGGGGGCGTCTATCGGCGCCCCCGCAACTCATGCGACAAACGTCGGATCAGCTCTTGGCCTTCGGCATCTGCGACACCAGCGACAGGCCGATATCCATCCCTTCGACCTGGAAGTGCGGCACGATGAACAGCTTGATGCGGAAGAACCCCGGGTTGTCCTCGATATCCTCGACGACCACCTTCGCGTCGCGCAGCGGATGCGACGCTTGCAACTCGTCGCCAGGGTCCTTCATCTCGGTCACGAGCCCCTTGATCCAGTTGTTCAACTCGAGTTCGAGCAGACGGCGGTCCTTGGTCGTGCCGATGTTCTCGCGCTGGATCAGCTTCAGGTAATGCGCGATGCGCGACAGCAGGAAGATGTAAGGCAGGCGCGCATTGATGCGGCTGTTCGCGGTCGCTTCCTTGGTTTCGTAAAGCGCCGGCTTCTGGGTCGAATTCGCCGAGAAGAAGCACGCGTAATCGTGGTTCTTGTAGAACGACAGCGGGATGAAGCCGAGATTCGCGAATTCGAACTCGCGCGTTTCCGGAATCAGCACTTCGGTCGGAATCTTCGGCTGATACCCGGTGCCGAGGTCGTACAGATGGACCGGCAGGTCCTCGACCTTGCCTCCCGCCTGCGGGCCGCGAATCTGCACGCACCAGCCGTTGCTCACGAAGCTGCGCACCATGTTCGCCGCGAATGCGAACGACGCATTCACCCACAGATACTTGTTGTGATCGGGGCCCTTGACGGCTTCCTCGTAACTGAACGCCCGCACCGGCGCCGTATCCTTGCCGTAGGGCAGACGGCCGAGCACGCGCGGCATCGTCAAGCCGACATAACGCGCATCGTCGGTGTCGCGGAAACTCTTCCACTTGATGTATTCGGCGCGATCGAAGTAGTTGCCGATGTCCTGGATCGCCGCGACCTCTTCCATCGACTGCTTGCCGAAGAATGCCGGCCCCACCGAGCCGATGAACGGCATATGCGCCGCGGCGGCGACCTTCGAAATATTGCGCAGCAGCGCGACATCCATCGGCGAGTTGCCGAACTCGAAATCGCTGATCATCGCGCTGATCGGCTGGCCACCCGGCGTATCGTATTCCTCGATGTAGGTCAGACGGTACAGGCCGCTCTGGATCAGCTCCGGCGTGTCCTCGAAGTCGCGCTGCAGCGCATCCTTCGACACGTCCAGCACCTCGATCCTCGCGTTCTTGCGGAAATCGGTGCGGCTCACCAGCATCTTCAGCCCACGCCAGCGCGCTTCGAGCGCCTGGAATTCCGGCGCATGCATCACGGCGTCGAGCTGCCGGCCGATCTGCCGATCGAGCTGACCGATGTGGAAGTCGAGCAGCGACTTGTCGAGCCGATCGACCGGCTGGCTCGCGCTGGCGACGAGCTCAAGGAACGCGCCCATGCCGCGCGCGATGCGTTCGTCGGCGGACGCGTCGGACAGCATATCGTTGTCGCGGAATGCCTCGAGCGGGCGCGCCTCGCTGACGGGATTCAGGTTGATCTTGCTGCACAGCGATGCATATACGCTGTCGATATCCCCGTGCGGGGCGTCGAGCACGACGGTCTCGGTCGCGCCGGTCTGCTGCGTTTCAGTGGATTTCATCTCGTGTCCTGTCTGCGATCGAATCGCAACCTGTTGTCGGAATGCGGTGAAGGCGCGCTTGGCCCAATTCCGCTCACGCATGCCCTTCCGGCTGCGTGGCGGCGGTGGCGATCTGAGACAGTTCGCCGCGCAGCTTGTCGGACAAGCGCTTGTCCTTCAGCACCTTCTCGAACTCGCGGCGGAACGTGCCGTTGTCGAGCAGGTTCGATTTCAGGTCGCGCAGCAGATTGCGCATCGCCAGCAGGGCCTGCAGTTCCGGAATCTGGCGTGCGACCTGCTCGGGCTCGAAGTCCTTGATCGAGCGGAACGACAGGTTGACCGGCAATTCCGAGCCGTCGGCCGCCAGCGTGTTGTCCGCGGCGATCTTGAGGTCCGGCGCATAGTCGGCAAGCACCGCGTCGAAATTGTTCTTGTCGATGTTGACTTTCTTCCGCTCGGCAAGCGGCGCCTGTTCACGGCCAGCGCTGAAGTCGCCCGCGACGAGCAGTTTCAGGGGCAGCTCGACTTTCTTCTGCGCCCCCCCGGTGTGCAGGTCCAACGTGATCGAAACCCGGCTCTTCGGGATCTCTCGCTGAAAGCTATCCAATTCGTTCTCCTTATCTCAGGATGCTTGAAGATGCCGTAATACGCATCCACCGTCGTGGATACACCTTCGCCCGCTCAATCCATGCACAACCCCGTCACGAACATTTGCGAACGACCGAATCAGAAATTCGAAACCACAACTCCAGATTCACGCGGCAGAAAAATACCACGACGAATCATGAACGGTAAACCACAAACAATCAAAAATCGAACAACCATTAAACCCCGCCACGCAAATCAGACAAATCCTATTTAACATTTTGTCACGATGCGCTCGACAACCATCCATATGTCTTATCTCAATTATCTAGACAAACGTCACACAAAACACACAACCCATTGATATACAAATATATTTCCGGAACAATTGAAAGCCGCACAATCTTATAAACATGCCATTTCGAGATAACACCATCGATGCACCACCTCGACATCAACCTCAAAAACAACCCCCTCCACTTATCCCGAATTAACTCCACCAACACACCCCACATTTCATCAATCCAAGGGTATACAAAACCAGAAATTGACATATAGAATCAGCGCCTCATTATTCCAACACTCCTAAAGACCACACCATGCGGATCGAAAAACCGCTCTGGCATGAAGGGCTGATCTTGACGCAGCAGCATTTCCAGCAGCAGGAACGCTGGGCCGCGTTTGCATTGCGCCAGTTCACGAACTCCGTCGTTTCGTCTCCTTGGGGAACGCTCGGCGTCGACGTCGACGAAGACGCACTTTCATCAGGACGCCTGAAGCTGACGCGGCTCCAGTTGCGCCTGCCGGACGGCACGCCGATCGACACGACCGTCGTCGACGCGTTGCCGCCCGCCCGGGATCTGACGCAGGGGATACCGCCCGACGCACAGAGCGTCGTGGTGCTCGCGGCACTGGCGCTGCCCGATGCAAACGGCGGCAACTGTCGCTTCGACGAAACCACCCTCGCCCGCCCGAAGCGGGCCTATCGCGAATTCGTCAAGGTGATCGATCTCAACGGCGGCGGCGAAACCGAAATCGCCGCGGAACGCCATGCCGTGCGTCTCCTGTTCGATTTCGAGCCACACGACGACGATACCGTGTGCGCGATTGCGCGCCTGACGCGCACGACGAATGGCCAATTCCAGGTCGATCGCCGCTTCGTGCCGCCTTGCCTCACGCTGTCCGGACATGCGCTTCACGTCGAGCGACTCCACCGTCTCGCCGATATCCTGAGCGCCAAGAGCGCCGCGCTCGGCGCGCGCCGCAGCGAACGGATCGAACAGGTGGCCGAGTATGGCGTCGCGGACGTCCAGCTCTTCTGGCTCCTGCACTGCATTCACAACGCGTGGCCGCAACTCCGCTTTCTCGCGTCGCACCCGAGCCAGCCGACCGACCGGCTCTATCAGGTGCTTTCACAGCTCGCGGGCGCGCTGATCACGTTCTCGACGAGCACGCAGCTCGCCGACATTCCCGCCTACGACCATGCCAATGCCGACGAGGTGTTCGCGAAACTCGAGCTGCTGATCCGTGGCCTGCTCGATGCCATCATTCCGTCACGCGTCGTCTCGATCGGACTGACGCACACAAGCCCGACGACATGGACCGGTCAGTTTCTCGACGAGCGCATCGCCGAGGGCACGGCGGACTGGTATCTGTCCGTCCAGGCCGCCTTGCCCGCCTTCGAACTCGCCAAACAGTTTCCGCGCCTGTGCAAGGTCGGCGCCCCCGACGACGTCGAGCACATCGTCAATTCCGCAGTCGCGGGCATTCCACTCAAGGCGGTCCAGCGCGTACCGGGCGCCATTCCCGTTCGGCTCGACAATCATTATTTCGCGCTCGATCCGGCAGCCCCGGCACTGGCGAGAATGCTCGCCGCACGCGCATGCCAGATCTATTTGCCCGCGTCGATTCCCGACACATCGATCGAACTCTACGCAGTGCTGCGCTCATGAACACCGTCATTTCCACACGCGCTCATGCAGCGCTGCTCGAGCGCGAACCCGGCAGCGACCACGCAAGCGGCTCGTCGATTCGCGCATTGCTGCGCGACACGGTCCTGCTCGTCACGCATTTGTCGAACGAAGGGCAGGTCCAGAACGTCGACGAATTGCGCCAACGCTGCCTTCAGCTCGTCGCGCAATTCTCGACCGCGCTGGATGCGCTTGGCATCGCCCCGGACGTACGTGACGATGCCGCAATCGCCCAATGCGGCCTGATCGACGAGGCCGCCCTTCGGCACCTGCCCCCCGGCGACCGCGCGCAGTGGGAACCGAAACCCTTGCAGGTTGAGCGGTTCGGTATTCATGATGCAGGCGATCGCGTGTACGAGCGGATCGAATACCGGATGCGCGAGGCCGCGCCCAATGTCGAATTGCTCGAATGCTACGCCACCATTCTTGGCGTCGGATTTCGAGGCCGCCATGCCTCTCCAGCGGGCGCGACGGCGGCATCGCACGACGGCGAAGCGAAACGCCAGGCGCTGATTGCGGCGCTCGCCGAGCAGATCGATCGACTGCGTCCGGCAGCGCCTCCACCGTTCATGACGGACCGATCCACGACGCGGCTGATCGACCGGCTGAAGCGGCTCTCGCCCTGGGCGATCGCGGGCATCGCATGTGCGGCCGCCGCACTGATATGGCTCGCCTGGCACCAGATCCTCGACGCGCAACTGGCGCACCTCGTTCAGCAGGCGAAACGTCCGTGAGTTCCGATCTGCACGCCCCGTCCGGCACGACAAGCCCGGAGTCGCACGCCGCGCGGGCGACGCTTGCGAGGCTCGGCTATCCGCTGTGCATCGTCGTCACGTTAGCGACCGTGCTGGCGCTCGCGGTCATATGGCTCGTCCTGCCCATCGACCGCGGTGTGGCCTGGGGATTGACTGCCGTCATCGTTGCGGCGTCACTTCTGGTCGGCTGGTTACACGTGCGCAGGCTGGCGCTCTTGCACGAGCAACATGCCCACGTGCTGTCCCAGCTAGGCGCCGCAACGGTCGAACTCCCGGTGAGCCTCAGAACCGGAATGCCGGTCGCACTGGTCGTCGGCGACGGTCTGGCTGCACTCTTCGATCGCGCAGACACCATCACGCGCTACGTGCACGTCGGCAACGGCGCCATCTGGTTGCGCGTGGATCAACCGCAGGATCTGCCGCGCCTCGCCGTCGCGGTCCGTCAATGGCGCGACGGGCATGCGCCCGACTGCGTCGTGCTGTCGGTCGCTCCGGCCATGCATGCGAACAGCGATGTCCTGGCACAAAAGCTGCGCGTCATCCGTCAGGCGGCGGCCGATGCGTCGAAGGCACTGGGCACGGCGTTGCCGGGCTACGTCGCGATCTATCAGCGGCTGACCGACGAGCCGGCGACGAACCCGCCGCGGTCCGGCGATACGACGGCTCAGTGGTACGGCACATCAGCCGCGGTGCCGATCGTCGATGCCCACCGCTTCGACGCCGCGATCGAAGCCGCCGAATCGGACGTGGTCCATTCCAGCGGCAACTGCACGATGGCCGCTCGTGCCGCCGGTCTGGCCGCCGTCGTCGACTGGACGCGGCGGAACGTATTCGATGTGCTCGCCGACCCTCGACAACCCGCGGCGGCGTGGCGTCTATGCGGTGCGGGCTGGATCGACTGCGGCCCGGCAACCGGCCCCGGCAAGCCTTGGGAGCGCGATGTCCGGGCACGCATCGCCATCGCGCCGCGCTCGCTTCCCGGCTCGGCACAGCCATGGCCGCTCCCCCAACCGCTGATCGAAGCGGCGCCGCGTCGTGCGTGGAGGTCGCCACGGGTGGCAGCCGTTGGACACGCACTCGCGATTCTCGCGTGCGCAACCGCCGCCGCGAGCTGGGGCGCCGCGAAAAACAACGACGCTCTGGTGACCCGCATCGCCGAACACCTCGCACGCTACCGCGCGGTTCCCGCGACGCACGACGCGGCGAAGCGCGATGCGCTGCGGACACTGGTCGCGGATCGCGATCAACTGGATCGCTACGCGCGTACCGGCGTGCCGCTCCGGCTGTCGTTCGGGATGTATCACGGCCGCGGCCTGCTGTCGCCGCTCGATGAGGCCATCGCGTCCTATGAGCCGCCTCCGCCACCACCGTCGGTCGTCACGCTCGACAGCATGTCGCTGTTCGATAGCGGCAAGGCCGCGCTGAAACCCGGCTCGACGCGTGCAATGGTGGGGGCGCTCGAACTGATCAACGCCCATCCGGGCAAGCGGATTCTCATTGCCGGGCATACCGACGATGTCGGCAAGCCGAAT
The DNA here is from genome assembly GCF_004343775.1 of Burkholderia sp. SRS-46. GTDB lineage: Bacteria > Pseudomonadota > Gammaproteobacteria > Burkholderiales > Burkholderiaceae > Burkholderia. The sequence goes on from NZ_PTXL01000002.1 coordinate 859,501, forward strand.
CGCAATCTGACGCTTTCCGTCGATCGCGCGGCCGCCGTGCGGGACTGGCTCGTCGACGCTTCCGGTATTCCGTCGACCCGGTTCGCAATCCAGGGCTATGGCGACACCCGGCCTGTCGCGGACAACGCGACACCGGAGGGCCGCGCGAGGAACCGCCGGGTGGAAATCACGCTGGTGCCCGATACGCAGGCGGACACGCGTTCGGCAAATCCGGCGAAGTAGCCGCGTAGTTTGGTTCCCGAGGCAAACACCTCGGGTTTGGCAGCGCCGGACTCCGGTTCTGGCGATTCGTAGTACGAAGAAGGAGTGAACAAATGGCAATTCCGGCCTACATGTGGCTCAAGGACGACGGCGGCGCGGACATCAAGGGTTCGGTGACCGTGCAGGACCGCGAGGGCAGCGTCGAACTGGTCGCATTCGATCACGGCGTCCACATTCCGACCGACGGCAACACCGGCAAGCTGACCGGCACGCGCGTGCACAAGCCGATCACGCTGACGAAGGAGACGGACGCGTCGACGCCGTACCTGTACAAGGCCGTGACAAGCGGCCAGACGTTGAAATCGGTCGAGATCAAGTGGTACAAGATCGACGACGCGGGCAAGGAGAAGGAATACTTCAACACGAAGCTCGACAACGTGAAGATCGTCGCCGTGAAGCCGAAGATGCTCGACATCAAGAACCCCGACTACGAGAAGCACAATCACCTCGAGGACGTCGAGCTGCGCTACGAAACCATCACGTGGTCGTACAAGGACGGCAACATCATCCACAAGGACACCTGGAACGAACGTTCCTGATGTGCTGACCGACTGGCGGAAACCGGCTGCAACGCAACCGGCTTCCGCCCGGGGGGCCGGCCAGCGGATGCGGACCGGCCCAGCCTCCGAAGCCGGTGCCAATGGACGCCCGCCCCTTCCCCCTCCTTTTCCAGCCCTCGACATGACGCTGCGCGACGACCGAACGCCCGCCCTCCGGGACGCCACTCATCTCCTTCGCCGCCTCAATCCCCACTGCACGCGGGCGCTTGAAGCCGCCGCGAGTCTTTGCCAGACACGACTCGCGGACGAGATCGCCGTCGAGCACTGGATACTGAAACTGATCGAAGCGGACGACGGAGACATTCCCGCGATCCTGCGGCACTACGATCTCGACATCGACGCCGTTTGGGACGCACTGGTCCAGGTGATCGATCGCATGCCGCGCACGTTGCGCGGCAGGCCTGCGTTGTCGCGACAGCTCGCCGCCGTCGTCGAGGATGCCTGGGCGCACGCATCGTCCGATGATCCGGACGGCCCGATCCGCTCGGGCCATCTGCTGCAAGCCATCGTCGATGCGCCGCACGTCCTGCGCACGCAACGCGCGTGGCCGCTGCGGTCGGTCTCGAGCGCGCAGATCCGTCGCGTGCTGCCGCGGTTGGGCCGGCGGTCCAGCGAGCACGAGACCGAAGAGGTTGCGCCGCTGGAAGGTGATGCAACATATGCGAATCACGCTGCCGGCCAACCAGCGCCGACTGCCGGCACGCCGGCAAAGCACGTTCCGCAGCGCTCGGTCGACGGCGACGCGCTCGCACGCTTTGCGCTCGACCTGACGGAAAAGGCCAGAAACGGGGACATCGATCCCGTATTCGGACGCGACCGCGAAATCCGCCAAATGATCGACGTGCTGGCACGCCGCCGCAAGAACAATCCGATCCTCGTCGGCGAACCTGGCGTCGGCAAGACAGCCCTCGTCGAAGGGCTTGCGCTGCGGGTGGTCGAGGGCAGCGTGCCGGAGACGATTCGGGACACGCGCATCCTGACGCTGGACCTCGGACTGTTGCAGGCAGGCGCAGGCGTCAAGGGCGAGTTCGAACAGCGGCTGAAGAACGTGATCGACGAGGTGCGCGCGTCCATCACGCCGATCCTGCTGTTCATCGACGAAGCGCACACGCTGATCGGCGCGGGCAACGCGGCCGGCGGCGCCGACGCCGCGAACCTGCTCAAGCCGGCGCTCGCGCGCGGCGAACTGCGCACGATCGCGGCGACCACCTGGGCCGAATACAAGGAATATTTCGAACGCGACGCCGCGCTCGAACGGCGCTTTCAGGTGGTCAAGGTCAACGAGCCGGACGACGACACGGCCTGCCTGATGCTGCGCGGGCTCGCCGACCGATACGCGCGGCATCACGACGTCCATATCCGCGACGACGCGATCGTCGCAGCCGTCAGGTTGTCGCGCCGCTATATCCCGGCCCGGCAACTGCCCGACAAGGCCGTCGACCTGATCGACACGGCCGCTGCACGCGTGCGCATGGGTCTCGACGTACCGCCGGCCGAGCTGCAGCAGGCGCGCGCAACGCTGGCAGCGCTCGCCCTGGAACGCGCCGCGATCGACGCTGACATGCGCGCCGGGCTCCCGGACGCGACGGCCCGGCGCGAAACAATCGACGCGTCGCACGATGCCATGCACGCCAGCGCAGACGCCCTGGGGCGCCAGTACCAGCGCGAGCGCGAACTCGTCGAATCACTGCGCGCCATCCGCCGCGTCGGGAATGCGCAATCCGATCTCGCGTCGATCGCGACAACGCTCCAGTCACTGTCGACCGTTCAAGGCAAAGCACCGATGATCTTTCCCGACGTCGATGCCCAGGCAATCGCGCGCGTCGTGGCCGAATGGACCGGCGTGCCGGTCGGCAATCTGGTCGAAGACGAACTGAGAAGCCTGCTCACGCTCGAATCCGCACTGGCAGCGCGCGTGGTCGCCCAGGACGAGGCGCTCTCCGAGTTGGCGGAAAGCCTGCGCACGGCCAAGGCCGGCCTGAAAAGCGAGCATGCGCCGCTCGGCGTGTTCCTGCTCGCCGGCCCGTCCGGAGTCGGCAAGACCGAGACCGCGCTGGCGTTGGCGGACCTGCTGTTCGGCCGCGAAGCCGCGCTCACGACCATCAACATGTCCGAATACCAGGAAGCGCACACGGTATCGCAACTGAAAGGCTCGCCGCCCGGTTACGTCGGCTATGGGCGCGGCGGCGTCCTGACCGAAGCCGTACGTCAGCGGCCCTACAGCGTCGTCCTGCTCGACGAGGTCGAAAAGGCGCATCGCGACGTGCTCGACCTGTTCTATCAGGTATTCGATCGCGGCACGATGCGCGACGGCGAAGGGCGCGAAATCGATTTCCGCAACTGCGTGATCGTGATGACGTCCAACCTCGGCAGTGCGCAGATCGACGATGCAACGGCCGATCATCCCGCGATCGCGCAAGCGGCGCTGCGCGAAGCCATTCATCCGCAACTGCTTGCGCATTTCCAGCCTGCGCTGCTCGCTCGCTTCCAGACGCTGGTTTATCGACCGCTCGCCGCCGCGGCGCTTGCGTCGATCGTACGGATCAAGCTTGCAAAGGTTGCCGAACGCCTGCATCGCCAACATGCGGTGACGCTGACGTGCGCGGACGATCTGATCGATTCGATCGCGCAGCATTGCGTATCGCGCGAGTCCGGTGCACGCAACGTCGATGCGTTCATCAACCAGCGCATTCTGCCGACCGTTTCGCGCGAACTGCTGACGCGCATGGCGTCAGGCATCACGCCGCAGGCAATCGACCTTTCTGCGGACACGGACGGCAGGATGACGATCGATTTCGTCGATGCGCCGTTGCCGGTCGATGTCGACCTTGCATCACAGAACTGCACATGACCGCCGGCCCGTCCCTCTACGACGTGCTGCTCGGACAGATCGGCGGCGAGCCGATCGACGCATACGACGACAGGACGCTCGAATGCCTGAGCGTCCAGCAGAACGTGCGACGCATCCTGAATACGCGCGCCGGCGCGCTCAAGCATCTGCCCGACTATGGGCTGCCCGACCTGGCGAACGTCTACAAGGCACTCCCCGCATCGGCGCACATCCTCAAGCAGCAGATGGAAGCGACGCTCTTGAGATACGAGCCTCGGATCAGAACGATCGACGTCGAGATCATCAACAATCAGGACCCGGGGATCCTGGTCAGCTTCGAGATGACGTGCCATCTGAAGAACGCGGGTCTCGTCCGGTTCGGCACGTACTTCGAGCCGCCCGGACGCCTGCGCGTCGAGCGGCCCGTCCGCGATCACCGTTGACCGGGCGTTACCGCTCCGCCTGCTCCACATGCGCCGCAAACCCCACCCGCTCCGGCGCGATCTCCGCCTTCAACGTCAGCGCCGGAATCTCGTAGTCGCCGGCATTCTGCCGCCGGAACGGAATCGGCTGCGTCTGCCACAGGCTGTCGAGACGCTCCCCAAGCGCATCGCGCGTCTGCGCGAACCGCGCGTCATCCATCTTCCCCGTCCGGTAGATCACGAACGGCGGCAACACGTCGAAACCCGGGTAGAACAGCACCCCATGCTGGATCGGGAACAGCACGTCGTCGATCGCCCCGTTGATGCCGCGCGGGCTGTAGTGCGACTCCCACCCGCCCGTCGTGACGAGCACCATCGCGCGCTTGCCCGCGAGCGAGCCTTCGCCGTAGCGGTCGCCCCAGTGCTTGTCGGAGTGCTCGCCCACCCCATACGCAAAGCCGTACGCATACACGCGCTCGACCCAGCCCTTCATGATCGCCGGCATCGAGAACCACCACAGCGGAAACTGCAGGATCACCGCGTCGGCCCACTTCAGCTTCGCCTGTTCGCGTGCGATGTCGTCGCGCTGCGTGCCCTGCTCGAACGCGCGCTTCGAATCGAGCGACGGGTCGAAACGCGCATCCGGCAGGCGATCCGTCACGTCGTCGGCATCGAACGCCGCCTTCCAGTTCATCGCATACAGGTCGGACAGCTGCACCGCATGGCCGGCCGCCTCGAGATGCTGCACGGCGAAATCCCGCAGCGCGCCGTTCAGCGAACGCGGTTCGGGATGGGCATAGACGATCAGGACATTCATGACAGGGCACTCCGTTGATGGCATGTCGGCAGGATGCCGTGCCCACGGGTATATTGGAAATGAATTTCTAATATTCCAGGTATAGCCATGAATAATCTCAGACGACTGGACCTGAACCTGCTCGTCACGCTCGACGTGCTGCTGTCGGAGCACAACGTCACGCGCGCCGCCGAGAAGCTGAACGTGTCGCAGCCGTCGGTCAGCGTGCAGTTGCAGAAGCTGCGGGACGTGTTCGGCGATCCGCTGCTGCTGCCCGGGCCGCGCGGCATGCGGCCGACCGCGCGCGCCGAGGCACTGCGCGAGCCGCTGCGCGAAGCGCTCGAAGCGGTCGAGCGCGCGGTACTGCCCGCCACGCCGTTCGATCCGGGCACCGCCACCCATTCATGGCGCGTCGCCGCGACCGACTATGCCGAGTCGACCATCGTGCTGCCGACCTTGAACACGCTGTGCGCCGCGGCGCCCGGCACGCGGCTCGCGGTCGTCGAACTCGCGCCGCCGCGCATCGTGAAGCAGGCCGAGCTTGGCGAGATCGACCTCGCGTTCCACACGACCGACTGTTCGCCGGACGGCATGCGCCGCCGCGCGCTGTTCACCGAGCGCTACGTGCTGGTCGGCCGCGCCGGCCACCCGAAGCTGAAGCGGCGGCCGACGCTCGCGCAGTTCTGCGCGCTGGAATATGTGATCGTGTCGCCCGAAGGCGGCGGATTCTTCGCGGTGACGGACGACGCGCTCGCGAAGCTCGGGCTCACGCGGCGGGTCGCGCTTTCCGTTCCGCATTTCCTGTTCGCGATTTCGGCCGTCGCGAACACCGACCTCGTCGCGATGCTGCCCGAGCGCCTCGTGCGCAACGCGCCCGCGCTGCGGATCGTCGACGCGCCCGTCGAGGTGCCCGGCTACGAGATGTCGATGCTGTGGCACGAGCGCTCGCATCGCGACCCGGCGCACCGGTGGCTGCGCGACACGATCGCCGCGTCGGTGTGAGCGGCGCGCGGCCGGCCGCCGCGACGCACATAAAAATTTGGTTCTTCGTAGGAAACCGTGGAGGGTTTGAGGGCGATTGCGTAACCTGACGCCTGACTTCAGGAGGTCAGGAGGAAGAATTGCTTGATCGCAAGGCACTTCAAGCGCTGGGTTGCTGGACCGGCTATCGGTTGGAGCGGGTGGAATGGCCGGAAGGCGAAAGCCACACGCTCTCGCTGTATCTGAAACCCGTCAGCAAGGTGATGTACTGCGAACAATGCGGGGCACGTTGCCAGCAGATCCACGAGACGACGGTTCGCCGCGTGCGCGATCTGCCGTTGTTTGAATACCGAGTGGTGCTGCACGTTCCGCGTCGGCGAGTCTGGTGCGAAAGCTGCGGCGGCCCGCGGCTGGAAAAGCTCACGTGGCTGGGCCGCTACCAGCGCGTGACGGAGCGATTCGCCAAGGCCTGCGAGAAGCTGCTGCAATCGGCCAGCGTACAGGCGGTGGCCGCCTTCTACGATCTGGGTTGGCACACGGTCAAATCGATCGACAAGATGCGCTTGCGAGCGCGTGTGGCCGAGCCGGACTGGTCGGCGATCCGTTATCTGGCCATGGATGAATTCGCGCTGCACAAGGGTCATCGCTACGCCACGGTAGTCGTTGATCCGATCGGCCGGCAGGTGCTCTGGGTCGGTCCGGGACGCTCGCGCGAAACGGCCCGAGCCTTCTTCGAACAGCTTCCCGAAGGTGTTGCCGAGCGCATCGAGGCGGTTGCAATCGATATGACCACGGCGTACGAACTGGAGATCAAGGAGCACTGCCCGCAAGCGGAAATCGTCTTCGATCTGTACCACGTTGTGGCCAAGTACGGACGCGAAGTGATCGACCGGGTGCGAGTGGATCAGGCCAATCAACTGCGCCATGACAAGCCGGCCCGGAAGGTTCTGAAATCCAGCCGCTGGCTGTTGCTGCGCAACCGCCATAACCTGAAGCCGGAACAGGCCGTGCACCTGAAGGAGTTGCTGGCCGCCAATCAGTCGCTGCTATGCGTCTATGTGCTGCGTGACGAACTCAAACGGCTCTGGTTCTATCGCAAGCCAGCCTGGGCGGAAAAGGCCTGGGAACAGTGGATCGAGCAGGCTCAGCAAAGCGGGATCGCTGCCCTGCAAAAGTTCGCCGGGCGTCTGCTGAGCTATTGGCACGGTATCGTGGCCCGCTGTCGCCACCCGCTCAATACCAGCGTCGTCGAAGGCATCAACAACACCATCAAGGTGATCAAGCGTCGGGCTTATGGGTACCGCGACGAGGAATACTTCTTCCTGAAGATCCGCGCCGCGTTCCCCGGTAATCCGCGATGAACCAAAAATTTCCGGTCCGCACGCATCCGGGGCTTGAAAGCGCTCGAATCACTGTATATATTTACAGTGTTTTATGCAATTTGACCCGATTTCCGTCACCCGATGACGGACGGATTTTTGTGAGGCGACCACGACCATGTTCCAGTCATCCGCATTCGATCCCGAGCAGCCCGGCTTCAACCCCGTCCACTTCGAGCGCGCCGCGCAGCGGGCGGTCGTCGATCTGCAGCGCGTCGTCGGCGGGCCGGCGCAACGCGCGCTCGGCCTGCGCCGGCGCACGCATCCGGCCGCGGTGCGCACGCTGAGCTGGCAGGCGCTGCTCGATGTCGAAGAGCTGGCGTTCTCGAATGCCGGATTCCTGAACCGGAACGACCCGACGGTGATCGATGCGTTCATCCGGCTGCGCGACAGCCGCCTGCTGGCGGCGGACGTCGAGGAACCGGTCGACTGGCGGCGCGACGACGACGACCTGCCGGCCGTGTACCTGATCGTGCGCGCGATGCTGGAGGCGGAAGCGGCGGAGCAGGCCGAAGCCGCGTGAGCGACGCCGGGTGAACGGCGTCGTGCGATGAATTACCGTCGTGCGACGCCGTGGGCGGCGCGTCGCGATGCGCGCGTTACAGCCGCGCCGCCAGCCGCGCGCCCTGGTCGATCGCGCGCTTTGCGTCGAGTTCGGCCGCGAGTTCCGCGCCGCCGATCAGGTGCACCGGCCGCCCCGCCGCCCGCAGCGGCTCGACCAGCGCGCGCTGCGGCTCCTGGCCGGCGCACAGCACGATCGTGTCGACCTCGATCAGCGCCGGATCGGCGCGCTTTTCGCCGTACGACACGTGCAGCCCACGCGCGTCGATTCGCTCGTAGTTCACGCCACCGATCATCTTCACCTGCTTCATCTTCAGCGTCGCGCGGTGGATCCAGCCGGTCGTCTTGCCGAGCCCCTTGCCGAGCGGCGCGGCCTTGCGCTGCAGCAGCGTCACCTCGCGGGCCGGCGGCGTCGCCTGCGCGCGCGTCACGCCGCCCCGCGTCGCGGCCGGATCGGTCACGCCCCATTCGGCTTTCCATTCGTCCAGATCGAGCGCCGGCGACACGCCGTCGTGCACCAGGAACTCCGCGACGTCGAAGCCGATCCCGCCCGCGCCGATCACCGCGACCCGCTTGCCGACCGGCCGGTTGCCGGCCAGCACGTCGATGTAGCTGAGCACGTTCGGCCCGTCCTGCCCCGGAATCTTCGGGTCGCGCGGCGATACGCCGGTCGCGAGCACGATCTCGTCGTAGCCGCCCGCGATCAGGTCGCCCGCGTCGACGCGGCGGTTCAGGTGCAGCGCGACGCCCGTCAGTTCGATCTGGCGGCGGAAGTAGCGCAGCGCTTCGTGGAACTCCTCCTTGCCCGGAATCCGCTTCGCCATGTTGAACTGGCCGCCGATGTCGGCCGCCGCGTCGAACAGGTCGACCCGATGGCCACGCTGCGCGAGCACCGTCGAGCACGCGAGCCCGGCCGGCCCCGCGCCGACCACCGCGATGCGTTTCGCGTTCGGCGCAGCCTCGTACTTCAGCTCGGTTTCGTGGCACGCGCGCGGGTTCAGCAGGCACGACGCGATCCGGTTCTTGAACGCGTGGTCGAGACACGCCTGGTTGCAGCCGATGCAGGTATTGATCTCGTCCGCGCGGCCCTGCGCGGCCTTGACCACGAACTCGGCGTCGGCCAGCAGCGGGCGCGCCATCGACACCATGTCCGCGCAGCCGTCCGCGAGGATCTGCTCGGCGACTTCCGGCCGGTTGATCCGGTTGGTCGTCACGAGCGGAATGCCGACCTCGCCCTTCATCTTCTTCGTCACCCACGCGAACGCGCCGCGCGGCACCGATGTCGCGATCGTCGGCACGCGCGCCTCGTGCCAGCCGATCCCGGTGTTGATGATCGTCGCGCCCGCGCGCTCGACCGCCTTCGCGAGCTGCACGACCTCGCGCCAGTCGCTGCCGTCCGGGATCAGGTCGAGCATCGACAGCCGGTAGATCAGGATGAAGTCGCGGCCCACCGCCTCGCGCGTGCGCTCGATGATCTCGATCGGCAGGCGGATGCGGTTCTCGTATGTGCCGCCCCACTGGTCGGTGCGCTTGTTGGTATGCAGCGAGACGAACTGGTTGATCAGGTAGCCCTCGGAGCCCATGATCTCGACGCCGTCGTAGCCCGCTTCGCGCGCAAGCTGCGCGCAGCGGACGAACGCGCGGATCTGCCGCTCGATGCCGCGTGCGCTCAGTTCATGCGGCGTGAACGGCGAGATCGGCGACTTGATCTTCGACGGCGCGACCGCGAACGGGTGATAGCCGTAGCGGCCCGTATGCAGGATCTGCAGCGCGATCTTGCCGTCCTCGGCGTGCACGGCGTCGGTGATCGCGCGGTGCCGGCGCGCGGCGCCCGACGTCATCAGCGTGCCGCCGAACGGCTTGGTCCAGCCGGCCACGTTCGGCGCGAAGCCGCCCGTCACCATCAGGCCGACGCCGCCGCGCGCGCGTTCGGCGAAATATTCGGCGAGCCTCGGCAGCGTCTTGCGGCTGTCCTCGAGGCCCGTGTGCATCGAGCCCATCAGCACCCGGTTCTTCAGCGTCGTGAAGCCGAGATCGAGCGGGGCGAGCAGGTGGGGAAACGGGGTTGTCATGATGGTCTGGCCGGAATGCGGTAAGCATCATCGTAGGCCGCGCGCCGCCTTGAACGTGAGGGGGCAAACAGCCATAATGCTTGTCATTTCCGGCCAAATATTCATGACCTCCCCACCTCGCAAGGATCAACTCGGGCTGCGCCGGCCGACGATTCCGGTCGCCTATCCGCGCCTGCTGCTGCAGGTGCTCGGCGCGCGCGGCGTCGACCTCGCGGCGGTGCGCGCGGGCACCGGCCTGCGCGATGCGGTGCTGGCCGAGCCGGACGCGCGCGTCGCGCCGTCGCAATGGGGGCGGCTCGTGCTCAATGCGATCGAGATCGGCGGCGACGAAGGCATCGGCCTGGCGTTCGGGCTCCAGCTCAAGGCGACCGTGCACGGCTTTCTCGGCTACGCGACGCTGACCGCGCGGGACATCCGCGAATCGCTGCAGGTGACGATCCGCTACTTCCGGATGCGCAACCGCCAATATCGCTTGGCCTATGCCGAGGACGCACACGGCGCGACGCTCGAACTGCACGGCGTGCAGGCGAGCCCCGTGCTGCAGCATCACGTGATGTTCGAGTTCGTGCTGACCGGGCTCGCGCAGAACATCGCGCAATGGTCGGGGCGCGCCGCGCCGGACATCGCGCTGCAGTTCGCATGGCCCGAACCCGCCTATTTCGCTCGCTACCGCGCGCAGCTGCCGCCCGTGCGCTTCGGCTGCGCGGCCAACGCACTGTGGATCGCGGGCGACGTGCTCGACTGGCCGCTGCCGCTCGCGGACGACGTCGCGCACCGGCAGGCGCTCGTGCAGGTCGAGCGCGAATATGCGCAGGTCAGGCAGGAGGAAGGCGATCTGGTGGAACGGGTGCGGGCGGAACTCGCGCGCGCGGCAGGGGGATATCCGGGGCCGGAAACGCTCGCGCAGCACCTGCTCGTGTCGACGCGCACGCTGAGGCGGCGGCTCGAGGAAGCCGGCGCCAGCTACCGGCAGCTGCTGGACGAAGCGCGTTGCCGGGATGCGAAGCAGCTGCTCGCGGCGTCGGATCTGGACCTGAAGACGATCGCCGAGCGCCTGCAGTTCACCGATCCCGCGAATTTCACGCGCGCGTTCCGGCGCTGGGCCGGACAGACGCCGAGCGCGTACCGCGATGCAGCCGCCGCGCTGCCGGGCTCGGCAAGCGCCGGCCCGACCTGCCGCGTCACGGCTTCCTGGTCAGGCTGAACAGCTCGGCGCGCAGCGCCTTCGCGCGGCCCTCGCCGAAGTGCGCCTCGAACTCGTCCTGCGCGGCCTGCCACGCGTGCTTCGCATGACCGAGCGTGCGCACGCCCTGCTGCGTCAGGTGCAGCACATGCGCACGCGCGTCCTGCTCGGATACGCCCGTCGCGACGAGCCCGTCGCGCTGCAGCGGCTTCAGCGCGCGCAGCAGCGTCGTGCGGTCCATCACCAGCAGGTCGGCAAGCTCGCTCATCAGCACGTCGGGCCGGCGCGACAGGATTGCCAGGATCGAGAACTGCGCCGACGTCAGGCCGACCGAACCCAGGTGTCGCTCGTAGATTTGCGTGACGAATCGCGTCGCCTGACGCAGCGCGAGGCAGTTGCACACACCAGCAATATGAATGTCGTCCATGCCTGGCAATCTATATGTGCATATGCATCAAGTCAACGTATACTCCGCCGTATCGGCCGGCGGCGGCGAGCCGGGGCCGCCCCGGGGCCGCAAGCATCCGGGGCTGGATCACCGCGCCCCCGCGCTCGACCCCGAGGACATGCACATGGACTACTTCGACAAGCTGCGGATTTTCCGGACGGTGGTGGAACAACGCAGCTTCACCCGCGCCGCCGACATCCACGGTCTCGCCCGTCCCGTCGTGTCGCGCGCGGTCGCCGAGCTGGAAGCACGCTTCGGCAGCCGCCTGCTGCACCGGACCACACGGCAGGTGTCGCTGACCGAGACGGCCGAGCGCATCTACGAACGCTGCGCGGCCGTGCTCGACGAACTCGACGCGCTCGAAGCGGAAGCCGTCACGCACACGCGCGAGCCGGACGGCCTGCTGCGGCTCGTCGCGCACACGACCGCCACGCTGAACCGCCTCGTGCCGCTGATCGCCGGCTTCAAGGCCGCGTATCCGAAAGTGCGCCTCGACGTCACGCTGACCGAGCGCCCGGTCGACCTGGTCGGCGAAGGCTACGACATCGGCATCGTCGTGCCCTACATGCTGACGAGCGAGACCACCGTCATACGGCTGATCGAGCGGATTCCGGTGGTGATCGTCGCGACGCCGGAATACCTGGCCACCCACCCGCGCCCGGCCGCGCCGGCCGACCTGGCCGACCACCTGTTCGTGTCGATGTCGCCGGCGCTGCGGCGCCCGGCGCTGGAGTTCCGCGTCGACGGCGACACGCTGAGCGTGCCGTACCGGTTCGACGTGTCGTCCAACAGCCCCGTGTTCAACCGCGAAATGGTGCTGCGCCACTTCGGCATCGGCGTGGTGCCGCGCGGGATCGTCGAGAATGAACTGGCGTCGGGCGCGCTCGTCCAGTTGCTCGCGGATGCCGACCTCGTCAACGCGTTCGTCGACATCAAGCTCGCCTATGCGAACCGCGCGTTGTTGCCGGCCAAGGTCAGGGCGTTCATCGACTACGCGGCGGCTTACGGCGACGCGGCGGAACCTGCCATGCAAACGGCCGGCTGACGGCCCGTCACCCGCCGGCCGATTGGTACGCCCGGCGCACCAATCTGATCGCGCCCCGCGTATCGCTTCGCGCCGCCGCCCTGACTAACATGTGCACATGCACAAGTACACGCTTACCGATGACGACTGTTTCGCGGTCCGGCAGGCCGCCCGCCGGATCTCGCAATTCTACGAGCGTTACCTGTCGCACGCGGGCGTCACCGCATCGCAATACAGCATTCTCGCGCTGCTGCGCGAACGCCCGGACCAGACGATGGCGGCGCTATCCGCCGTGCTGGTGATCGAGCGCACCGCGCTGCTGCGCGCGCTCAAGCCGCTCGTCGGCGCGACGCTCGTCGCGGGCCGCCACGAAGGCGAGCGCAGGCGGCTGACGTTCGCGCTGACCGGTGCGGGCGAAGCGAAGATCGCGCAGGCGCACACGTACTGGCTCGAAGCGCAGGAGGCGTTCGAACGGCGCTTCGGGCCCGTGCAGGCGGCCCTGCTCAGAGATGAACTGTTCCGGATCACGCACAACATCCCGGAACGTTGACCCACTCCCCCCGATCGGCACGCCACGTCGGTTATTTCAAAAAGTGCATATACATAGGTGAATCGATGGATACGACTCAAGCTCCTGTTACCCGCGAGGCGACACCGGCCGAAACCGTCGCGCAGCAGCGCCGTCGCGTGCCGTGGATGAAGGTCGCGGTGCTGGCCGTGATCGCCGTCGTCGCGGCGGCGTTGCTCTACTGGTATTTCGTGCTGCGCTTCGAGCAGAGCACCAACGATGCGTACGTCGGCGGCAACGTCACGGTGCTCGCGCCGAAGGTCAACGGCTTCGTCGACCAGATCCTCGTGACCGACAACCAGCGCGTGAAAGCCGGCGACGTGCTGGTGCGGCTCGATGCGCGCGATTACGACGCGAAGCTCGCGCAGGCGACGGCCGACGTCGACAGTGCACGCGCCGCGGTGACCGAGCTCGAAGCGAAGCAGCAACTGCAGTACGCGGTCATCGGCCAGCACACGGCGGAAAAAAGCGCGTCGGCGGCCGAGCTGACCCGCGCCGCGTCCGACAAGTCGCGCTACCGCGAGCTCGTGAAATCCGACGCGGTGTCGAACCAGATCGTCGAACGCGCGGATGCCGACTACTCGAAGGCGAGCGCCGCGGTCGATCGCAGCGACGCCGCGCTGCTCGCCGCGAAACGGCAGCTCGACGTACTCGGCGCGCAACTCGCCGACGCCGGCGCGCGCGTCAACACCGCGCTCGCCGCGCAACGGGTCGCGGCGCTGAACGTCGAATACACGACGATCCGCTCGCCGGTCGACGGCTACGTCGGCAACCGCACCGGCCGGGTCGGGATGCTCGCGAGCGTCGGCGTGCCGCTGCTCACGATCGTCCCCGCGTCGGGCCTGTGGATCGACGCGAACTTCAAGGAAGACCAGCTGAAGCGGATACGCGCGGGCGACCGCGTCGACGTGTCGCTCGACGCGTCGAGCGTGCGCCTGCACGGCCGCGTCGACAGCCTCGCGCCCGCGACCGGCGCGACCTTCAGCGTGCTGCCGCCGGAGAACGCCACCGGCAACTTCACGAAGATCGTGCAGCGCGTGCCGGTGCGCGTGCATCTCGACCCGCCGCAGGGCGGCGAGAACGTGCTGCGCCCCGGCCTGTCCGCGGTCGTGACCGTGCACACGGACCACGCGAACTGAGCCGGAGACGGAGCGAATCATGACCACCGGATTTATCGGCAACCCCGCATCGCAACCGATGAAGCAGCGCGTGATCGCATTCGCGCTGATGTGCGTCGGCTTCTTCATGGCGACGCTCGACATCCAGATCGTCGCATCGTCGCTGCGCGACATCGGCGGCGGCCTGTCCGCGAGCCAGGACGAACTGTCGTGGGTGCAGACGGCCTACCTGATCGCCGAGATCCTCGTGATCCCGATGTCGGGCTGGCTGTCGAAGGTGCTGTCGACACGCTGGCTGTTCGTTGCGTCGGCGGTCGGCTTCACGATCGCCAGCATGCTGTGCGGCCTCGCCTGGGACATCAACTCGATGATCCTGTTTCGCGGGATGCAGGGCGCGCTCGGCGCGGCGATGATCCCCACCGTGTTCACGACCGCGTTCGTGCTGTTTCCCGGCAAGCAGCGGCTCATCGCGTCGACCACGATCGGCGCGCTCGCGTCGCTCGGGCCGGCGGTCGGCCCCGTGATCGGCGGCTGGATCACCGACCAATGGTCGTGGCACTGGCTGTTCTACCTGAACCTCGTGCCCGGCATCGCCGTCGCCGCGCTGGTGCCGCGCTACGTGCACATCGACAAGCCCGACCTGAGCCTGCTCAAGCGCGGCGACTACCTCGGCATCGCGCTGATGTCCGGCTTCCTCGGCTGCCTCGAATACGTGCTCGAGGAAGGCCCGCGCAGGAACTGGTTCGGCGATCACGCGATCGTGCTGTGCACGTGGATCTCCGCGATCTGCGGCTTCCTGTTCGTCGTCCATGCGCTGACCGCGAAGGATCCGATCGTCGACCTGCGCGCGCTCGCCGTGCGCAACTTCGGAATCGGCTGCCTGCTGTCGTTCGTGACCGGGATCGGCATCTTCGTGGCGGTGTTCCTGACGCCGCTGTTTCTCGCGCAGGTGCGCGG
This sequence comes from Burkholderia sp. SRS-46, assembly GCF_004343775.1. GTDB lineage: Bacteria > Pseudomonadota > Gammaproteobacteria > Burkholderiales > Burkholderiaceae > Burkholderia. The sequence goes on from NZ_PTXL01000002.1 coordinate 874,661, forward strand.
CTTCAACTCGCTGCAGATCGGCATCGCGCTGCTGGCGGTCGGCATGTTCCAGCTGTTCTCGCTCGGCGCCTATGTGTTCGCGTCGCGGTTCTTCGGCATGCGGACGTTGCTGGTGTTCGGGCTGGTCTGCTTCGGCCTCGGCATCTACCTGTACACGCCGATCACGCACGACTGGGGCTGGCGCGAACTGCTGCTGCCGCAGGCGCTGCGCGGCATCGGCCAGCAGTTCAGCATCCCGCCGATCGTGACGATGGCGCTCGGCTCGCTGCCGCAGTCGCGCCTGAAATCCGCGAGCGGCCTGTTCAACCTGATGCGCAATCTCGGTGGCGCGATCGGCATCGCGGTGAGCGCGACGATGCTCAACGACCGGCTGAACTTCCATTACCTGCGCCTGAACGAGCACGTGAGCGCGGGCCAGCCGCAGATCGCGGCGCTGCTCGACCAGCAGGCCGCGCACTGGACGGCGATGGCCGGCAACACGCTGAACGCCGCGCAGGCGAGCCTCGCGACCTTGCACCGGCTCATCTATCGCGAAGCGCTGACGCTCACCTACGCGGATGCGTTCTACGCGCTCGCGCTGTGTGTCCTCGTCGCGCTGATCGCGGTGCTGTTTTCCAAACCCATTTCGTTGACCGCGCCGCCGGAAGCGCACTGAGGTAATCATCATGAAGAAGCTTCTCGTCGCCCTCGCCGTCAGCGTGTTCGCCGCGGGCTGCGCGGTGCAGCCCGCGCAGCATCCCGCGCTGCAGGAATCGGTCGAATCGCTCGCGCCGCACGCGTGGGACACGGACGTGCCGCGCGCGGACGTCGACGCCGCCGCGTGGTGGGCGCAGTTCCGCGATCCCGCGCTCGACCGGCTGATCGCCACCGTGCTCGACGGCAACCTCGACCTGCAGGCCGCCGCCGAACGCGTGAAGCAGGCGCAGGCGCTGACCGTGCAGAAACGCGCGGTGCTGCTGCCCGAACTCGACGCGACCGCGCGTGCGTCCGCCGCGCGCCAGAACACGCCGCCGCCGCTCGGCTATGTGAAACAGGCCGGCGCGGGGCTCGCGCTGAGCTGGTCACCCGACGTGTTCGGCGGCGAACGGCTCGACCTGCTCGCGGCGCAGGCCGAGCTCGTCGGGCAGAAGCGCGCGGAAGACGCGATGCGGCTCGCGCTGGCCGCCGACGCGGCCGCCGCGTATGTCGATCTGCGCTGGGCGCAGCGGGAGCTGCGGATCTTGCAGGATAACGAAAAGATCCGGCAGCGCGCGCTCGAGCTGACGCGCAAGCGGCAGGCATTCGGGCTGTCGACGGAACTCGACGTCACGCGCGCGCAGAACCAGCTCGATGCGCTCGAAGCGCGGATTCCGCCGACGCAGGCGCAGATCGCGCACCAGCTCAACCTGATCGCGGTGTATTCGGGACGCACGCCGGAATCGGTCGACCGTCTGCTGCTCGCGCAGGCCGGCGACATTCCCGCGCCGCCCAATGGCACGCCGCGCACGCTGCCGTCGCAGGCGCTGCTGCGCCGCCCGGACGTGCTGGCCGCGTATGCGCGCGTCGAGCAGCGCGCGGCGCAGGTCGGGGTCGCGAAGGCGGAGCGCTATCCGAAGTTCTCGCTGAACCTCACGGACGGCATCCTCGCCGCGTCCTACCTCGGCATGCCGACGCTCACCGACAACCTGTTCAGCGCCGCGCTGAGCGCGACGAGCCCGATCTTCAACGCCGGACGCATCACCGCCGACATCGCGCAGAGCGAAAGCCGGATGCGCGAATCGGAGCTCGGGCTGCGGCAGACGATGCTGCAGGCGCTGCGCGAAGTGGAGGACGCGCGCGCGAATCTCGTCAGCGCGACGGCGGCCACGCAACGCCTCGACAGCGCGCTCGCCGCGTCGGACAAGGCGCTCGGCCTCGCGAACACCCTCTACAAGGGCGGTGCGACGGATTTCCTCGACGTGCTGTCGGCGCAGGAGGTGTACCTGCGCGACTCGGATGCGCTCAACCAGGTGCGACGCGAGCATGCGTTGTCGGCGGTGGCGCTGTACCGGTCGCTGGGCGGCGGGTGGAGCCGGCATGATGCGGCCGATGGCGGCAATGCGGACGCGCTGGCAGCGAAGTGAAGATGATGCGGATGGCGCGCGCACTCGAAAAATGCGCCGCCGTCGCGCGGATTCACGCCGGCGACGCGGCGACCACGATCGCCATCGTGATTGCGCGCATCGCGCCGTGCCTCCGCGCCGGCGGGTTCGGCCGGGTGCTGCCTACCCGAGGTCGACCGGCGGATCGTCGACGTCGCGCGCGTCCGGTTCCGGACGCGCGCGCCGCGACTTGCGCGCCGGCGCCGGCATGCCGGCGTGTTGCCTGGCCCCGTCGAGCGCCGCGCCGGCAGCCGCGCAGGCCGGCGGCGGCGCAACCGCGCTCGATGGGGACGGTATAAAAGACGCGCGCTGCGCCCGAGGAGACGAAGCGCGCGGTGAAGCCACCTGACGAATCCGAGGCGCTAACAACCATGTATACGCCGTCAGGCGGGACACGTGACCGGAAGTCCGTGCCGAGTGAGAACTGTTTGAGCTTTGAGCAGACGGGTGCCGCGCGGTGAACCCGGCATGCAGGCGCGCGGCGCGCACCGATCCACGCATGCGCGTCGACACGGTGTGCACGATCCGGGCTCCCACGCAAACGTTCGTGGCGGCATCGAAACCGACGATGCGCGCGGGACGAACGACGGGCGGCAGTCGACAGGCCAGCGCCGAACCTCTGCAGGTCGGACTCGGGCGATGTTGCCGTGGAATACGGGCAGCCATGGATGGTCTCTCAAAAGCTTCCGATGATCGGGCCGATGCCGGTGCTTGCAACACCGCGATCAGCCAATTCGTTTCCGGCCGCAAACTGTGATCACACCCCAGCCGCCGGCCGTCCGTACTTCTTCCTGATTCCTGATTCCTTTCTCATTCGAGCGTCGGGTTGACGGTGCGAAGCCCCAGGCCGGCGCTCCGCACGACACCCCGACGCCCGAACGTCATGCGTGCTGCTGATTCGACTGCCGCAACTCGGCATCGTCCTGCGCGTGTTCCGGGCCCGCGAGCTTGACCGCGACCGCCGCGGCCGTGGTGCTTGCATACACGTTCAGCGCCGTGCGCCCCATGTCGAAGAAGGCGTCCACGCCGAGGATCAGCAGCACGGCATCCGCCGGCAGGCCGATCGACGTGAGCACCACGGTGATCGCGACGATCGCGCCGGACGGCACGTTGGCCGCGCCGTCGATCGTGACGATCGTGAGGATCGCGACCGTCAGCACGATCGGCCAGGTCCAGACGAGGTGATACGCGTCGCCGAGGTAGCCGACCGCGAGCGCCGTATAGAGCACCGCGCCATCGCGATTGAAGATGTAGGCGAGCGGCAGGATCGTCGACCCGACGCCGCGCGGCACGCCCATCTCGGTCAGCTTCTTCAGGTGCAGCGGAAACGTGATCTCCGACGAGCGCGTCGTGAAGGCGAGGATCAGCGGCTCGCGCACCTTGCGCAGCACCGCGAGCGGCGACTGGCCCGACAGCTTGATGATCGTCGTCAGGATCACCGCGAGGATCGCCATGCCGAGATACGCAACACTCAGCAGCTTGAGCAACGGGTGCAGCGCCGCGAAGCCCTTGGTCGCGAACAGCAGCGCGAGCGCCGAGAAGATCGCGAGCGGCGACCATGCGATCACCCATTCGACCAGCTTGAACAGCGCGGCCAGCAGTGCCTCGAAAACTGCGATCGCAGGCTCCGCACGATCCGGAACCGCGGCCAGTGCGGAGCCGAGCAGCAGGCCGAACACCAGCACCGGCAACGAGTTGCCCGCCGCGAGCGCCGCCACGATGTTGCTCGGGATCAGGTCGACCACGAACTGCATCCAGTCGATCGACGACGCGAGATGCGCCGGCATCGCGCCCGTTTGCGTCATGCTCGCGCCGAGGCCGGGGCGGAACGCGAAGTTCAGCAGCAGCCCGAGCGCCGCCGCCAGCGCGGTCATCGCGATGAAGAACGCGATGCTCAGGCCCGCGACGGAGCCGAGCCGGCCGCGCTGCTGCCGCGCGCGATAGACGCCGAGCGTCACCGACAGGAAGATCAGCGGCATCACGACCATCTTGATCGCGTGCCCGAAAATGGCCGTGACGAAACCGAGTTTCGCGCCGACGTCCGGCAGCCAGATACCGCATGCGCCGCCCAGCACGAGGCCGGTAAACATCTGAATCGGCAGCGAGATTTTCGAGGGAGTCTTATTCATGTTGTGCTCGTATTAATCTGATTCGCGCGGGTGTTCCGTCGACAATGTGATTCCACATATGCTGCCGAGCGAGTTCGCAATCCTTTTCGACGATCGCGTGATAAATCCGCATATGCTCGATCGTCCCGCGGCGGACCGTCTCTGCATCGCCCCGCGGCAATTCATTCAGCGCGAGGGTCTGTACCCGCAGGAGTTCGTAGGCCGTCGAAATCCGCGGATTCCTCGCCGCGAGGAACAGTTCCTGGTGAAACACCCAGCCGATGCGCTGCTCGACCATGATGTCGCCCGTGTCCGCATCGAGCAGCCGCTTCATCCTGTCCGCGGCCTCGCTGAGGCCGTCGGTCGCGCCGCCCCGGGCCGCGAGATAGGCTGCCGTGCTCTCCAGCGCCAGCCGCATTTCGAAAATCTCGCGCAGATCGTCGTTGGTCGGCGACGTGACGAACGTGCCGCTCTTGCCCACGACGGTGACGAGCCCCTCGGCCTCGAGAAGGTGCAGCGCGCTGCGCACCGGCATCTGCCCGAAACCCAGTTCGCCGGCCAGGCCCCGATGAGAAATCTTTTGTCCAGGCGTGAGTCGCCCGTCAAAGATCCGCGCGCGAATCTCTTCGTAGGCATTCTCGGCATTGGTCAATGGCTTCCCCGTCATCTGAGATCACAGTTTAATGACTTGTTAGAAATGGAATCTGCGACTTCGGAAGATTATCTTCTCGCTTTAATTTCGACAACTGTAATTTATGCTGGTGCGGTAAATTTCGTGTCTGGACTAAAACCAGTTCCAGAAACAATTGGAAAAACCATGACCCAAAATGGCGTTTTGTTTACGATTTCAGTGATTCAGGCGGAACAGACCTATCCGCTTCGGGCCGAGGTTTTGCTCCAGAGAGACGAGGATGCATGCACGCTGCCGGGCGATCATGCGCAGACAACCATCCACCTCGCCGTCCGCGATCGCGAACGCATCGTGGCGATCGCGTCGCTGTGCGAGGATCGGCCGGAAGGCAGCGCCCCCTCGCTGCGCGCGTGGCGCCTGCGCGGGATGGCCGTGGATGCCTCCGTGCGGGGGCTCGGCTTCGGCCGCCTGCTCGTGCACCTGTGCCTGCGTCATGCGCAGGCGCGCGATGCGGAGCTGGTGTGGTGCACCGCGCGCGAATCCGCGCACGGCTTCTACGAGAAGCTGGGCTTCGCGGCCGACGCGCAGCCGCTCACGATGCCCAGCCGGCCGGACCTCAGCTTCTACCTGATGCGGCATCGCTTCGCATGAGGCCGTGACGCGGGCCCGTCACAGCGGCGGACGCTTCAGCTTCACCCAGCGCTGTACCGACGGCCGTTCCCACTGCGCGCGCGCATAGTCCGCGAGACGCGGCGGCACCGGATCGTCGTTCATCACGAGGCGGTTCAGCATCAGCGCGAGATCGACATCCGCGATGCACCAGTCGCCGAACAGGTTCGCCGCGCCCGGTGCGAGCAGCACGTCGGCCGCCGCGAACAGCTTCTTCGCGGCCGCCTGCGCGAGGTTCGACAGCGGTTCGCGGGTCGCCCCGTAGAACACGACTTCGGTCGAGCGCTCGGTGCGGATCGGCATCAGGTCGCTGCGCAGCCACGCCTGCACTTGCCGCGCCCGCGCGCGCAGCTGGCGGTCGGCCGGATACAGCCGCGCGCCGGGGAACGTCTCGTCGAGATACTCGGTGATCGCCGACGACTCCGACAGCGCGAACCCGTCGTGAACGAGCGTCGGCACGCGTTGCGTCAGCGACGTCGCCGCATAGTCCGGCGCGAAATGCGCACGGTTGCCGAGGTCGACGGTGACGAGTTCGAACGGCAACGACTTTTCCTGAAGCGCGACGTAGACCGACATCGCGTACGGGCTCGTGTACTGCGCATCCGCATAGAGACGGAGGTTCCCGGTTTGCACTGCTCTCTCCTCGTGGGTGATGGGCGCGCGCAGGCGATCGGCGCGCACGCGTCATGACACGCCGGCCGAGGCATCGACCGGCGTGCAGCAGTGTAGCAACGCGCGCGGCCGCGCGTGAGCGGGTATGGCGCGTGCGCGTCAGGCCGGCCAGCGGTAGCCGAGCACCGCGTCGAGCGGATACGCGAGCTCGCGCACTTCCTCGAGCTGGTTGCCGCCGAACAGGTAGACGTGCGCGTCGTCGTGACGGAGATAGAACCCGACGTGCCCTTTCCAGCTCGCGGGATCGTCGCGCGTGAGCACCGCGACGCAGCCGTAGACCGGCCGCTCGAGCGCCCTGCCCCATTCGAGCCATGAGCGCGCGAGCGCGGAGCCCGTGCCGCGCAGGCCCGCATGCGCCATGCACCAGTTCATGAACGACGAGCACCACGAGATCTTGTCGTCGTAGCCGACCAGGTTCGTGTGGTTGTTGTATTCGACGATGCGGGGATTCGTTGCGCCCGCGGGGAAGCGACGCACGCCGCGTTCTCTCATCGCGACGGGCATCCAGGCCGGATGTTGTTCGACAGTCATGTGCGTGACGTCAGGGTGTCGTTTATCGGTGCAGGCATCGTCGCCGATCCGCACACGGATGTCGAGCGGCGCACGCGTCGAATCGTCGGGACGATCGCCGCCATTCGGGTATGGATCGTGCTGGCGCGTCGTGGCGGGACATCGGCAACGCATGCCGCGATACGTCGCACTCGATCGCACATGACGAAATCCGAACCACGCAGTCACTTCACTCGCGCGCTTTGGGGTCTCATCGAAATCATCTTTTACACACAATTACAGTAGCGCCCCGGTGATTTCACTAGCCTGAATTGAGTCGCGATGCCGCTGCCGGGCAAGTGCCGGTGCAGACGATCGCGAGTCGCCATCACGGTTGCAAGACCCGTTCATCCACGCTCCGCGCCAGCGGAGCTGACCAAGGGGCCGGCCCGGCCGGCCCGTTCAGACGGTGTGTCGATCCGACGAACGCTCGGAACGGTTGCACCGCGGACAACAGACGACACAGGCGGATCGGGACCGGCGCGCGGCTGACGCGTGCCACGGTTCCGGCTTGCCTTCGACGACGCTGCCCGGCGCGACCTCCGCGCCGGGCATGCGATGCCGTTCGCCCACTCGTATGCGCGCTTGATTGTCATGCAGGAGAGCCTTATGTCCGAACCGCAACGCGACCCTCGCCCGCCCGGCGGCGATCCCGAAGCCCCCGTCACGCACGACAACCCCGTGCTGCGCCGCCAGTCGGTCGCGCGGCGGCCGCTGTGGCACCTCGTCGTGCGCACGGGTGGCTATGGCGTGGTGCTGTTCGTCATCTGGGTGGTGATGACGATCATGTTCCCGAACATCTTCACGCGCTCGTCCGAACGGGCCGTGTTCAACAGCCAGGTGACGCTCGTCACGTCGCCGGTCGAAGGGGTCGTCACGCAGCAGCACGTGGCGATCGGCAAGCCGTTCGCCGCGAACCAGCCGCTGATGACGGTACAGAACCCCAATATCGATCGCGCGCTGCTGATCGACCTGACCGGCAAGGCGCTCGACAACCAGCAGCACTACGACGCCGCGCGCGCGCAGCTCGCCGGCGACGAGAGCCAGCTCGCGTCCACCGATCACGACCTGCAGCGCTATCAAGGCGCATCGCAGAAGCAGCACGCGGCGAGCATCCGCGCGCTGGAGGCGCGGCTCGCGGTCGCGAAGACGCAGGTCGACCAGCAGGCGGAAGTCGTCAGCCGCAACCAGGCGATGCAGTCGGCCGGCGCGGTGAGCGAGGCATACACGAATGCGTCGCGCTACCAGCTGTCGATGCTGTCGAACGCGAAGGCGGCGGCCGCGGCCGAACTCGATCACGCGACGGCCGACAGCAATGCGTCGAGGAATCGCGTCTATGCATCCGCGAGCGACGGCCCGGTAGCCTCGCTCGAACAGCGCGGCCGGCTGCTCGGCGCGGACATCGTGCAGCGCAAGGCGGAAATGACGCAGTTCCAGGCGTACGGCCAGTCGGTGGACAAGATGATCGCCACCGAGAAGGAGCGGCTCGAGCGGCTCACCAATCTCGAGATCCGCTCCAGCGAACCGGGCATCGTCGAGGACGTGCTCGCGCCGCCCGGCATGCGCGTCGCGGCCGGCGCGACGCTGATCCGCGCGAGCGACTGCGCGAAATCGCGCGTGGTCGCCGTGTTCCCGCGCAGCCTGAGCGACGACCTGCTGCCCGGCACGCGCCTGAACGTGCACATGGACGGCGTACCGATCACGCTGCCCGCCTCGGTATCCGACGTGCTGCCGCGTGCGTCCGAAGGCGAGCAGGCGCGCTACTTCGTGCCGTTCCCGCCGATCGAGAAGAACGAGATCTACGTGATCGCGAAGCTCGACCGGCCGCTGTCGACGCTGCCCGTCAGCATGCACACCGACGCGACCGACCGCTGCGCGATGGGCCGCTGGGCGAAGGTCAGCCTCAAGCAGAGCTGGCTCGGCAGCAGCGTGGCCGATCTCGTGCCGCTCGACGCGAGCGCGAACTGGCGCGACGCCCTCGCGTCGATCGCCGACCATGGGCGGCGCTGGCTCGATGACCTCCGGGCCGCCGCGTATCGTCACCGGCACTGGCTCGACGACCTCGGCGCGGCCGTCGATCGCGGCATCGACTGGCTGCGCGGCCTCGTGTCGCAACGCTGAGCGCACACGGAGCCGTGCCCATGAAGCCGCCCTTCCCGCACCGTTTGCGCCAGGTCGCGTGGTGCGCGATGCTGCCGCTCATCCCGCTGCTGTTCGCCGCGCCTGACACGCGTGGCGCCGACACCGCGCCGCCGCAGCGCGCGGAACTGCTGGCCGCCGGCTGCAAGACGCTCGCCGAGCGCGTCGCGGCCGTGCCGGGCTCGGGGCCCGTGTTCCTGAGCAGCTACGAGCCCGCGCCCGGCGGCCCCGCGCTCGCGCCGGCGCTGACGCAGGCGGCGTTCGTCTACGACAACGCGCTCGCCGGCATCGCGCTAGTCGCATGCCGCAGGCCCGACGACGCGCGCCGCATCGCCGACGCGATCCTGCAGGCGAGCCGGCAGGATCGCCACTACCACGACATGCGACTGCGCAATGCATACCGCGCCGGCGCGCTGCCGGCCGGCCCGGCGCCGCTGCCCGGCTGGTGGGACGAGCCGAGCAGGAAGTGGTTCGAGGATGCGTACCAGGCCGGCACCGCCACCGGCAACGTCGCGTGGGCCGCGCTGGCACTGCTGGCCGTCGGCGACGCCACGCACGACAAGCGCTATCTCGACGGCGCCGCCGCGCTGATGGGCTGGGTCGATCCGGGCCGGCGCGATACGCGCGCGCCGGCCGGCTATATCGGCGGCGAGTTCGGGCACGAGCCGCAGCCGATCCATCAAGGGTGGAAATCCACCGAGCACAACACCGACACCTACGCGGTGTTCCGCTGGCTCGCCGAGCGCACCGGAGACGCGCGCTGGCGCGCGGCCGCGGACCGCTCGCGCGCCTTCGTCGCGGCGATGTGGGATGCGCGCGAAGGCCGCTTCCTGATCGGCACGCGCGACGACGGGCACAGCCCGAACGTGGGCCCGTCCGCGCTCGACGCGTCGCTGTGGCCGCTGCTCGCGATCCCCGACGCGCCGCCCGACTGGCGCCGCAGCCTCGCGTGGGTCGAGCGTGCGCACCGCATCAACGGCGGCTACGGCTTCAATGCGCAGCCGGACGGCGTGTGGACCGAAGGCACCGGCCAGGCCGCGCTCACGCTGCAGGCGGCCGGGCAGGCCGACAACGCGCGGCCGCTGTGGGCGCTGCTGCTGTCGCAGCGCGCGCCGTCCGGCCTGCTCTATGCGACGCCCGAACCGCGCATTCGCACCGGGCTGCAGATCGGGCCGACGTCGAAGACCGACGATTTCTACTACTTCCACCTGCCGCACCTCGGCGCGACCGCCTGGGCCGTGCTCGCGGCGGCTGGCTGGAACCCGTTCCGCCCAGGCGGCTGCCTGCCCGTCGGCTGCCCCGGCGGCGGCACCGCCCACGCTCAGGAGTGACGATGTTCGATTTCTTTCTCGAAGGCCGGAACCTGCTCGTCATCAACGGCGGCGTACTGCTGGTCGTGTTCGTGCTGACACGCGTCGGCAAACGCACGCGCGCGATCGACCGCATCCTGTTCGGCGGCGTCGCCGCCGCGCTGCTGCTCACGTACCTGCTGTGGCGCGCGACCCAGACGCTGCCCGAGCCGCGCATGGATTTTCCGAGCGTGTGGGCGCACGTGTTCTTCGGCTTCGAGTGCATCGCGCTGCTCTATACGCTGATCTCGATCGTCGTGCTCACGCGCACCAGCGATCACTCGCCCGACGCCGATGCCGGCGAGGCGCGGCTGCGGCGCGCCGCGAAGGTGCCGCGCGTCGACATCTTCATCGCGACCTACAACGAAGGGCTCGAGATTCTCGAGAAGACCATCGTGTCCGCGCTCGCGATCGACTATCCGGACTTCCGCGTGTGGGTGCTCGACGACACGCGCCGCGACTGGCTCAAGGCCTTCTGCGAGCAGGTGGGCGCGCACTACGTGACCCGCCCGGACAACACGCATGCGAAGGCCGGCAACCTCAACAACGGGCTGCGTAAAAGCGCGCAGGGCCCGGACGGCGGTGCGCCGTACATCATGGTGCTCGACGCCGATTTCGCGCCGCACCGGAACATCCTGATGCGCACGGTCGGCCTGTTTGCCGACCCGGAAGTCGGCGTCGTGCAGACGCCGCAGTTCTACTACAACGCCGATCCCGTGCAGTACAACCTGCGCTCGACCGAATGCTGGGTCGACGAGCAGCGCGCGTTCTTCGACGTGATGCAGCCCGCGAAAGACGCGTGGGGCTCGGCGTTCTGCATCGGCACGTCGTTCGTCGTGCGACGCGATCTCGTCGATCACATCGGCGGCTTTCCGACCGGCACCGTCACCGAGGACATCCACCTCACCTACCGGCTGATGCCGCACGGCTATGTCACGCGCTGGCTCAACGAGCGGCTGTCGGTCGGGCTGTCGGCCGAAGGGCTGGCCGAGTACATCAGCCAGCGCAGCCGCTGGGGGCTCGGCACGATCCAGGTTGCCCTCACGCCGGACGGCCCGCTGCGCGGCCGCGGCTACACCTTCACGCAGCGGCTGCACTACGTGCACGGGATGCTGCACTGGCTGAGCCGGCCGTTCACGCTGATGCTGCTCGTCGGGCCGCTGCTGTACTGGTATTTCAACGTGCCGACGCTGTACGGCGAGCCGATGCAGTTCCTCGCATACGGGGTGCCGACGCTGATCGCGTACTGGGGCTACAGCATGTGGATCACCGGACGGCGCGCGCTGCCGATCTTCACCGAGGTCACGCAGATCGTCTGTGCGCTGGCGGTGAGCGCATCGCTCGCGAGCGCGATCCTGCGGCCGTTCGGGCGGCCGTTCAAGGTGACCAACAAGGGGCTGGACCGCTCGAAGCTCATCATCCACGGCAAGTTCGCGGCGCTGTACGGGAGCCTGATCGTGCTGTCCGCGCTCGGGCTCGGGCATGCGCTGGTGAACGATCCGGGCGCGGCGGCGCTCGTGTTCAACTCGGCGTGGACCGGCATTTCGCTGTTGCTTTACCTCACGTCGCTGCTCGTGTGCGTGGAGTTGCCGAGGCCGCGCAAGGAAGAGCGCTTCCCGTATCACGTGGCCGCGCGACTGCGTGTCGGCCAGCAGGAATATGCGGTGACGACGCACGACCTGTCGTGCAACGGCGTGGCCGTGCTCACGCAGCAGGCCGCGGCATTGCCGGTAAACGCGGAAGGCGCGCTGTGGCTTGCGCAGACCGGCTGGATGCCGTGTCGCATCGTGCGCCGCCGCGATCAACTGCTCGGCATCGCGCTGCACACGGACACGGCGTCGCGCCACGCGCTGATCCGCCTGCTGTTCAGCGATCCGCCGCACAACATCGCGAAACAGGGCCAGCCGAAGCTCGCGATCTCGCGCCTGATGCAGCGCGCGCTGTCGGATTGAGCCCGACCCTCGCCGCCTTTCTTCTTTCGCTCCGGGAACGTCGATCATGCCTAGCCTTTCGTTTCACTCCCCGTCGATGCGCGTGCTGCCGTTGATGCTCGCCGTCTGGCTCACTGCCTGCACGATGGAGCCGAACTATCAGCGGCCCGACGCGCCGATTCCGTCCGCTTATCCGAATGGGGCCGCGTATTCGACGCAGGGGGCCAGTGCCGCGCCGCAGAATGGTCCGGCGGCGGCCGATCTCGGCTGGCGGGATTTCTTCGTCGATGCGCAGTTGCAGGCGTTGATTGCACGCGCGATTGCCAATAACCGCGACCTGCGGATCGCGACGCTCAATATCGATGAAGCGCGGGCGCTGTATCGGCTGCAGCGCGCGGCGCAGTTTCCGCAGATCGATGCGAACCTGGGGTTCAACAGCCAACGGTTGAGCCCGGGGCTGCGTGCGCCGGGGCAGTCGGCGATCATCAATACGTTCAGCGCGGGCGTCGGGCTGACCAATTTCGAAATCGACGTGTTCGGGCGCGTGCGCAGCTTGAGTCATGCGGCGCAGGAGCAATATCTCGCGACCGAGGAGGCGCGGCGTAGCGTGCATATCAGCCTCGTGGCCGAGGTCGGGAACAGCTATCTCACGCTGCTCGCCGATCGCGCGCTGCTCAAGCTCGCGCAGGATACGCTCAAGAGCCAGCAGGATTCGGCGGACATGATTCATCGCGCGAAGATCGCGGGCGGGATGGCGCAGCTCGATGAACATCGCGCGGATACGCAGGTGCAGACCGCACAGGTTGCGGTGGAGCAATACACGCGGCAGGTTGCGCAGGACGAGAATGCGCTGACGCTGTTGATCGGCGGGGGACCGTTGCCGGGTGGCGTGACGAATGCGGCGCCGCTGGATCATCAGCGGATTCTCGCGGAGTTTCCGGAAGGGTTGCCGTCGAGCCTGCTGGAGCGCAGGCCTGACATCATGGCGGCGGAGCATCAGTTGATTGCGGCTAATGCGAATATCGGTGCGGCGAGAGCGGCGTTTTTCCCGAGGATCTCGTTGACCGGGTTGCTGGGGGTGGCGAGTGCCAGTCTGGCCGGGTTGTTTTCGGGCGGGGCGGCCTGGGTGTTCGCGCCGCAACTGACGCTGCCGATCTTCAATGGCGGGAGCAATCAGGCCAACCTCGATCTCGCGACGGTGCGGCGTGACGTGAATGTCGCCAACTACGAACGCACGATTCAGAGCGCGTTTCGTGAGGTGTCGGACAACATGGCCGCGCGGACGACCTATGAACGCGAGGTGAAGGCGCAGGAGAAGATGATTCACGATCTCGGTGAAACCAAGCGGCTCGCGGAGATGCGGTTTCAGAATGGCGTCGACGATTACTTCGGGGTGTTCGATGCGCAACGGCAGTTGTTTCAGGCGCAGCAGTCGCTCGTGACTTACAAGCTCGCCGGGTTGACCAGCCGGGTGATGTTGTACAAGGCGCTCGGCGGCGGGTGGCATGAAGGGACTCAGGTTGCGGGAGCGCAGGCTGGAGAGGTGGTGCGGCCGGTTGCTGGTGCGCAGGCTAGACGGGTGCGACAGCCCAATGCTGCGGCGCAGCCTGGAGCGGTAACGCCGCCTAGTGCGGCGGCCCAACCACGAGTGGCGGCGCCGACAAGCGTGGTCATTCAGCCGGAAGGTGTGGCGCAGCCGAGCGCACCGACGCAGCCGAGCACGGCTCCGCGGCCCGCGGCGACGGGTGCGACTGCGCCGAAAGTAACGATCGAGCGCAAGACGGATAGCGCCGGTGTGACTGCGATTATCGAGACAACGGTTGTTCCTGGATCGACCGGCGTTGCCGGGAGTGCGGCGCGTCCCGGGCCCTAGCCGTCGAGCGTGTTGGCCCGCGGCAGACGATCACATGCCGTGTGTTGGCCGCATGCGAACAGGCGAGCGGCGTGTCGACGCCGCAACCGCTTCGTTACCACCGCAGCACGTCGAGAAATCGATATTTTTCAACGACTTGAATTTCATCCCCAAGCCATGGCACGGCTATTGCGTTACGACATGCATGAACCGAAAGTTCATGTAGCGCCGACAAGGCAACCTTAAACAGTGCATATGGAATCCTGAAGGGGAACCGCCATGACTACCCAGACCGACACGATCCTGACGATCAAAGACCTGCCCGCCGTTGAAGAAATCGACGAAAAAGGCATGGTCGCCGTACGCGGCGGCATGACCTACGGGCAGGCCTTCCAGATGTTGCAGGACGCCGCCAGCGGCAAGTGCGACTTTTCGGAGACCGGCAAGTCGTACGTTTGCTACTGAGGTCGACCTGTTCCAGCAACTCGCCATCCGTACGCAGTCCCAGTGAATCGCCGGCCGACCTTGGCCGGCAATTCATTGCCGCACGCGGAGCGCAGCCGCTCCCCGCGCACCCGATCGGTCGTATACTTCCGCCCCCTACACTCGATATCAGTTTCATGCGGAAATATCTCGCCGGCTTGCTGATCGCAGCCGCGTCGCACGCCTTCGCTGCCGACAATTGTGCGCAATTCAGTCCGCAAGGCACGCCCCCTGTCCTGGCCAATGCCAGGTTGGCCGCCAAGACCCACCTGCTCTGCTTTTCGGATTTCGCTGTCCTGCACTCCGGTATCACGCATGGCCCGTTGTGGTCCGCGGAACATCTGACCCGCGCGCATCTCGAGGCGGCCAAGGACGAAGTCCGCACCAACCGCTTTTTCGAAGAGCAGCGCCTGCCGGCCGGTGACGGCGCGCGGCTCGCCGATTACCGCAAGAGCGGCTACGATCGCGGGCACATGAGCCCGGCGGGCGACCGCTGGAACGACCAGGCGATGGCCGACTCGTTCTCCCTCGCGAACATGGTGCCGCAGAATCCGACGAACAACCGCCGTCTGTGGGCGCACGTCGAAGAGGCCGTGCGCCGGATCGGCATGCGCGCCAAGGATACGTATGTCGTCACCGGCCCGATGTTCAAGGGCGCGGAACTGAAAACGATCGGCGCGACGGGCGTGATCGTTCCGACGCAGATTTTCAAGGTAGTCTATGTCCCCGAGCAACGCTTGGCGTTCGCCGTCGTCGTCAACAACACGGCGGCGAATCGCTACGACATCGCGACGGTTCATGAACTCGAGGCACAAAGCGGCTTGCGATTCCCCGGCATTCCGGAGTCGCTCAAGGACACACGTATCGGAGGTTTGAATGGCGTTTAAAGCGTTCGAGGACGACACATCCGTCCTGAATATCCACGGTGACGCCTTCACCGTGAGCAACGACCCGGAGCGCGTGGTGCTGTCCGGCACGCTGGAAGTGACGCGCGACAAAGCCGGCCTCGCCGCCGCGCTCGTGCTGCAGCAGGCGATCGCGAGCATCGTCGACGCGCTGCAACGCGATCCCGCCCTGCCCGAGCATGTCGCCGAAGCGCCGCCGGCGCCGACCGGCACGATCAAGAATCCGTTCGCGGGCTGAGCGGCGGGCCCGACGGGCCCTGAGACGCGCAATCGCCACGAACCGACGGGATGGCCGCGCCGGCCATCCCGTGCATCGACACTGCAGCGCGGCAACACGTGCCAGTCGAACCTTGGCGCCTGTCGCCATTGACGCCTGACACCCGCCACGATCCCACCCATCGAAATCCGGCCGAATACCGCACCGCAGCGAACACCGCCCAAATTCCCGCCTTCGGTGGCAACCGCCCTCGCTTCCACCATTGGCACCCCCGAATTTCGCCAATTCCCACACCACTCCTGGACGATGGCGGCCATGGACTACCTCCAAGCCATCCGCACGATCGCGCTGGTCGGGCACGCCGGATGCGGCAAGACCTCGCTTGCCGAAGCATTGCTGCACCAGGGCGGCGCCGTGCACGCGCCCGGCAGCGTCGCCAAGGGCACGGCCCTGTGCGATTTCGATCCGCTGGAACGCAAATATCACCACTCGCTCAGTTCCGCCGTCGCCCAGTTCGACTTCCAGAACACCCGCATCTGCCTGCTCGACACCCCCGGCTACCCTGACTTCGCCGGCCTGTCGATCAGCGCACTGCCCGCCGTCGAGACGGCGGCGATCGTGATCAACGCCCGCACCGGCATCGAGATGACCACCCGCCGGATGATGACGTTCGCGCAGCAGCGCAAGCTCTGCCGGATGATCATCGTGAACGGCATCGACGGCGAAAAAGTCGACCTGCCCGCGCTGCTTGCCGAGATCCAGGAGATGTTCGGCAAGACCTGCCTGCCGATCAACCTGCCCGCGAAGGGCAGCAGCGACGTGGTCGACTGCTTCTTCAACCCGGCCGGCGAAGCCGATTTCCACTCGGTCGAAGCCGCGCACGACGCGCTGATCGATCAGGTGATCGAACTGGATCCTGAGTTGATGGAGCTGTATCTGGAACAGGGCGAAGCGGTCCGCCCGGAACAGCTTCACGAGCCCTTCGAACGCGCGTTGCGCGAAGGGCATCTGGTGCCGGTCTGCTTCACGTCGGCGGCCACCGGCGCGGGCATCGCGCAACTGCTCGACGTGTTCGTCCGCCTGCTGCCCAACGTCACCGAAGGCAACCCGCCGCTGTTCTATCGCGAAGTCGACGGCAAGGTGGAAACCGTGCACGCGGAGCCCGTCGCCGACAAGCACGTGCTCGCGCACGTCTTCAAGATCGTGATGGACCCGTACATCGGCAAGATGGCCGTATTTCGCATCCATCAAGGCACGGTCACGCGCGACAGCCAGCTCTACATCGGCAACGGACGCCAGCCGTTCAAGGTCGCGCGCCTGCTGATGCTGCAGGGCAAGGAGCACACGGACGTGCTGCGCGCGGGCCCCGGCAACATCTGCGCGGTGACGAAAGCCGACGACATCAGCTTCGACGACGTGCTGCACGACGCGCCCGAAGACGGCAACGTCCACCTCACGCCGCTCGATTTCCCCACGCCGATCTACGGCCTCGCGATCGAACCGGCGCGGCGCGGCAACGAGCAGCGGCTGTGGGAAGTGCTGCAGAAGCTCGCGGCGGAAGACCCTTGCCTCGTGATCGGCCACCCCGTCGGCACCAACGAGACGGTCGTGCGCGGGCTCGGCGAATTGCATCTGCGCTTCATGCTGGAGCGGCTCACCGACCAGTACAAGCTCGAGGTCGTCACGCGGCCGCCGACGATCGCGTGGCGCGAAACCATCGGCGGCAAGGCCGAAGGCCACTACCGCCACAAGAAGCAGACGGGTGGCGCCGGCCAGTTCGGCGAAGTGATGCTGCGCGTCGAGCCGCTGCCGCGCGGCGACGGGTTCGAGTTCGTCGACGCGGTCAAGGGCGGCGCGATTCCGACGCAGTTCATTCCGGCGGTGGAGAAAGGCATCCAGCAGGTGATCGACAGCGGGCCGCTGGCGGGCTTCCCGATGCAGGACGTGCGCGTCACCGTGTACGACGGCAAGAGCCATCCGGTCGACTCGAAGGAGGTGGCGTTCGTCACGGCCGGGCGCAAGGCCTTCATCGACGCGGTGCTGAAAGCCCAGCCGATGGTGCTCGAACCGATCGTCGACATCGAGGTGATGACGCCGGAAACGGCGATGGGCGACATCATCGGCGATCTCTCCTCGCGCCGCGGGCAGGTGCACGGCACGCGCACGGTCGGCGGCCACGCGATGGTCGTCGCGGGCAAGGTGCCGCTCGCGGAACTCAACGACTACCAGTCGCGCCTGAATGCGATCGCGGGCGGACACGGCAATTACAGCATCCAGCTGAGCCACTACGATCCGGTTCCGCCGGCCCAGCAGGCGCGGCTGGCGGCGCAGCACAAGGCGCATGCGGAGAGCGCTGACTGAGCATCGCCGTCGCGCGACAACGGCCGGCGCATGGCCTCACTGGCCTGACTGACCGGATGCGAGTGTCCCGAGCAATGCCTTCGCGTCACGCAGGTCGGCGGTGTCGAAGCCCTCCGTGAACCAGCCGTAGACGTCGGCCAGCGCCTGCCGGGCCTCCGCGATCCTGCCCGTGCGTCGCCGCAGCCGCGCGAGACTCGACACGGCACGCAATTCCAGCGATCGGGCGCCCAGCGCGCGCGCCACTTCGATCGCCTTGTGGAAACAGGCTTCGGCGGCGTCGATCGATGCGGAAGCGTCGTCGGTATCGTTCGCCTCATCGAGCAGCATGATCCCCTTCAGCCGGTGCAACTCGGCTTCGAAGCAACGCTCGCCCGCCTTGTCGCTGATCGTCATCGCGTCGTCGAGCAGGCGCAGGCCGGTCTGCCGGTCGCCCGCGCGCCGATGGCAGTCGGCCAGCAGCGCCAGAAAGTACGAGCGCTGATCCTCGCCGCCCGCGGCACGATCGGCGGCCAGGCCTTCGCTCATCCGCGCGATCCCCTCCGCGAGGTCGTCCCGCTCGGTCAGCGCCCAGCCCCGGAAGAACGTGCCCCACGCCAGCCAGTACGGCAAGCCGTGCTCGGCCGACAGCGTCACGACGGCCTCCGCATGTTCACGGGTCAGCGACGATTCGCGCCGAAGCTGATGCAATTCGGCCGCGTACGCCAACGTGAACGCCAGCGTCGGCCCATACGCGAGCTTCTGTGCCAGCGCCAGCGCCTCCATGCTTCGCTTGAGCGCCTGATCGGGGTAGCCCTGCAGCCACAAGGTCAGCGTCAGGAAGTTCAGCGCGCGGATGCCGGGGTCCACCCCATGCGCGAAAACGTGCGCCTGATGCCGCTCCGGGTCGTAGATCGCCAGCGCCTTTTCCTGGTGGGCGCGCGCGGCATCGAGGTTGCCTTGCAGGAACAGGCATGCGCCCAGCGCACCGTACGACTCCATCAGCAAGCCCGGATCCTTCGCGCGCGTCGCCACGTCGAGCATCTGCTTGCCCAACTCGCGCGCAGTCGCGTATTGGGCGCGCGTCAGGTAGTGGATCCGCAACCCGAGTTGCGCCGCGAAGCGCTGCGACGTCTCGCCGGTCTGCTCGCACAGCACCAGCGCGCGGCTGTAGGTCGTGGCGACCTCCGGCGCGCCGTAGCCGCGCACGTCCATCAGCGCCGGCCCGAGCGACAGCAGCAGCGCCAGCTCCTGGTGCGCGCGCGCCGGCGTGTCGGGCAGCCGCTTCAGCAGCTCCAGCGCCGTGCCGAGGTGCTGCATCGCGTCCAGGTGCGCCGCATGGCGAAGCGCCTGCTGCGCGGCCTGGTGCAGATAGTCGACCGCCTTCGGGAGGTTGCCGCTCAGGCTGTAGTGATGCGCGAGTTCGCTGCAGTAATCCGCGATGCGGGCCGGGAACAGCGCCTCGATCGCCTGCGCGGTGCGCTCGTGCAGTACGCTGCGCCGCTGCATGAGCAACGAATGGCCGGCCACTTCCTGCGTCAGCGCGTGCTTGAACGAATACTCGACCTCCGGGAACGCCGGCCGCTCGTAGATGAATTCCGCGGCTTCCAGATGCGCGAGAAGCTGGCGCAGATCGTCGTCGGCATGCCCCGCTTCGCCGCCGCAGATGCGCCGGATCAGGCTGTACGGAAACTCCTTGCCGATCACCGCGAGCGTCTGCAGCAACTCCTTGTCCGCGACCGGCAGCCGATCGATACGCGCGGCCAGCACGCCCTGCACGGTGGTCGGGATATGCAGCGCGGCCGGCGTCCGCCCGACCCGATAGCGGCCCGGTTCGCCGAACAGCGATTGCTCTTCGGCGAGGGTCTGCACGACCTCCTCCATGAAGAACGGGTTGCCTTCGGTCTTCTCGAGGATCAGCTGCTTGAGCGGCACGAGCGACGGATCGTCGCCGAGCAGCGCCGCGAGCAGGCCCTGCGCTTCGGTCGCGCCCAGCGGTTCGAGCCGCAACTGGCTGCCGTGGCCCGCGCGCGTCCACACCGCCTGGTACTCCGGCCGGTAGTTCACGAGCAGCAGGATCCGGGTGGCCGGCACGCGTTCGCTCAGGTGCGCGAGGAACGCCTCCGTCTCGCGATCGAGCCATTGCAGATCCTCGAACAGCAGCTCGACCGGCTGGTCGCGGCTCTCGCGCGCGAGCAGCTGGATGATCGCGTCGAAGGTCCGCTCGCGGCGGATGCGCGGATCCATCTCCGCGAGCGCCGAGCCGGGTTCGCCGATGCCGAGCAGGTACAGCAGGTAAGGCACGAGATCCTCGAAGCCGCGTTCGAGCGTCAGCACCTTGCCCATCACTTTTTCGCGGCAGCGCCGCTCGTCGTCTTGCGCGGTGATCTGGAAATAGTTCTTCAGCAGCTCGATCAGCGGCAGATACGCGAACGCCTTGCCGTGCGACACCGAGAACGTCTCCAGCAGCAGGCAGCCGCGCCGCGAGCGCTCCTTGAATTCGTGGAACAGCCGCGACTTGCCGACGCCCGCCTCGCCGCGCACGCCGACGATACGCCCGTGCCCCGCCCTGACCTGCTCCAGCGCGTCGTGCAGGTGATCCAGTTCGGCGTCGCGGCCGACGAAGCGGGCGAGGCCGCGATGCGCGGCCAGTTGCAGCCGCGTGCGCAGCGCGCCGAGGCCGAGTACCTCGTACACCGGCAGCGGGTCGGGAATGCCTTTGACCTGCGTCGCGCCGAGCGCCTTGAACTCGAAATAGCCTTCGGCCAGCTTGTGCGTCGAGTCGCTGACGAGAATCGACGACGGCGTCGCGATCCCTTCCATGCGCGACGCGATGTGAATCGTATGACCCACCGGGTCGTAATCGGTATGCAGGTCGTCGGTGCGGATCGACCGCACGACCACTTCGCCCGTGTGCACGCCGACCCGAATCTGCAGCGGAATGCCTTTCTCCAGACGGATGCGATCGCCGTGACGCCGCATCGCCTGCTGCATCCGCAACGCCGCGAACAGCGCGCGCTGCGGATGATCCTCGTGGGCGATCGGCGCACCGAACAGCGCGAGGATGCCGTCGCCGAGCGACTTCGCCACGTAGCCTTCGTAGTAGTGGACCGCCTCCATCATCAGCGCGACGACGGGATCGATCAGGCGGTGCGCCTCTTCCGGATCGAGATCGTGGATCAACGCGGTGGAGCCCGCCATGTCCGCGAACAGCGCGGTGACGGTCTTGCGCTCGCCGGCGGTTTCGCCGCGCGCTTCCATCGCGGCCTGTTCGGCCCGGATGCGATCGACCAGATGCTGCGGGGTGTAATGGATCGGCGCGGGAGACGGCTCGGCGGTCGGCCGCGCACGCGACGGTGGGGGTGGCGACGTGTCGTCAGGCGTGTCCGCAAGCGGCGCGCCGCAGGCGTTGCAGAACCGCGCGGACGGGCTCGCTTCGTGCCCGCAGCGCGGGCACGCACGCGACAGCATCGCGCCGCACGCTTCGCAGAATCTGGCCCCCGTGAGGTTCTCGAATCCGCAGTTTGCGCAGTACATGCCACCCTTCCCCTGCCGAGCGCCGGCACCCGGTCATTATGCGCCGTGTCCGCGTGCGGCAACACCCGGCGCGCGCCGTTGCGTCATTCGGTGCCGATCGTCGTCACCGGCACCCAGCGCCCGCCCTTCACCTGATAAAGCGTCGACGTCGGGTGCTGGAGGTCACCGTTGGCATCGAACGCGATCTTGCCGGTGATGCCCTCGTAGCGCGTCGCCCGCAGCGCCGGCAGGAACTCGGCCGGCTTCGCGGAATTCGCCTGCTGCATCGCGTGGATCGCGACCCACGCGCAGTCGTACGCGAACGGCGAATACGTGAGCATGTCCACGCCGAAGCGCTTCTTGAACTTCTGCGCGAACGCCTTGCCTTGCGGCAGCGTGTCGATCGGCCGGCCGTATTCCCAGGCCATCGCGCCCTCGGCCGCGGGGCCCGCGACGTTGAGGAAGATGCTGTCCGCGATGCCGCCGCTGCCGACGAACTGCACCCGCATGCCCAGTTGCTTCATCCGCTTCGTGATCAGCGCCGCCTGGTTGTCCAGGCCGCCGAAATACAGCAAGTCGGCGTTCGCGGCCTTGACGTTCGTGAGCTGCGCATTGAACTCGACCGCCTTGTCGTTGGTGTATTCGGCCGCGACGACCTGGCCGCCGGCGGCGATCACCGCCTTCCTGAATTCCTCCACCGCGCCCTGGCCGAACGCGGTCCGGTCGTCCATCACCGCGATGCGCCGCGCCTTCATCACGGTGACCGCGTATTTGCCCGCATTGCCGGAGTTCTGCGTGTCGGTCGCAATGATCCGGAACACCGTCTTCAGCCCCTGCCGCGTGATGGCCGGATTGGTCGCCGCCGGGTCGATCAGCGGGATGCCGGCCTTCGCGAAGATCGGCGCGGACGGCAACGCGACCCCGGAGTTGTAGTACCCGACGACGACGGCGACACCGTCGTCCACGAGCTTCTGCGCGACCTGCACGCCGATGCGCGGGTCGCCCTGGTCGTCGACCGTATCGAGCTCGAAGCGGACCTCCTGGCCGCCGAGCTCGAGGTGCCGCGCGTTCGCCTCCTCGACCGCCAGCCGGACACCGTTCTCGAGATCCTTGCCGTTCGACGCACTGACCCCGGTGAGCGGGCTGGACACCCCGATCCTGACGACCTGCTGGCCATGCGACGGATCGCAGGCCAGCGACAGCGCGACGGCGCTCAGGCCGATCGCGAGCAAGCTTCGACGAATAGCGAACATGGCGTCGATCCGGACGATCATGCGAATTGACCCACCGGTCATGGCGTTCGGCGCAGCCGCGCGCCGGTGTCGTTTACAACCGGTTTCCGGACGCATCCGTGATGCCGCGCTTCGGGGTGCGTCTCTACACTCCATCGAATGATTTCGCCGCGTGTCGCGCAGTCAGTGTTTACCCGTGCCCGCACGGCTGGACACCGTGGCGATCCCCAGCCCCACGACGTGCCGCCGCGCGGTCGGCAAACGGTTGACCGCGTGCTTCATCCATCCGGCAGGTTCGCAGTGCCCAATCAGGAGTGTGTCGATTGATCCCTTCGAAAGCGCGCATCGCCAATCCCTCCCTCTCGCGTTCGCCCGGCTCGCTCGGCGACGTCACCATCGTCAATCAGGCGCTGCTCAGGCGCGCCGTCGGCGCGATGGCGCTCGGCAATGCGATGGAATGGTTCGACTTCGGCGTCTACAGCTACATCGCCGTCACGCTCGGCAAGGTGTTCTTTCCATCGAGCAACCCGTCCGCGCAACTGATCGCGACCTTCGGCACGTTCGCCGCGGCCTTTCTCGTGCGCCCGATCGGCGGCATGGTGTTCGGCCCGCTCGGCGACCGCATCGGCCGCCAGCGCGTGCTCGCGATGACGATGATCATGATGGCCGCCGGCACCTTCGCGATCGGCCTGATTCCGGGCTACGCGTCGATCGGCATCATGGCGCCCGCGCTGCTGCTCGTCGCGCGCCTCGTGCAGGGTTTTTCGACGGGCGGCGAGTACGGCGGCGCCGCGACCTTCATCGCCGAGTTCGCCACCGACAAGCGCCGCGGCTTCGCCGGCAGCTTCCTCGAATTCGGCACGCTGGCCGGCTACATCCTCGGCGCAGGCACGGTCGCCGCGCTGACGGCGTCGCTGTCGCAGGAGCAGCTGCTCGCATGGGGCTGGCGCGTGCCGTTCTTCATCGCCGGTCCGCTCGGGCTCGTCGGCCTCTACATCCGGATGAAACTCGAGGAAACGCCGGCCTTCAAGAAGGAAGCGGAAGCGCGCGAAGCCGACGAGAAAACGCGGCCGAAGCAGCCCTTCGTGCCACTGCTCGCACAACAGTGGCGGCCGCTGCTGCAGTGCGTGGGGCTCGTGCTGATCTTCAACGTCACCGACTACATGGCGCTGTCGTATCTGCCGAGCTACCTGTCGGCGACGCTGCACTTCAACGAATCGAACGGCCTCTTCCTCGTGCTGCTGGTGATGGTGCTGATGATGCCGATGACGCTCTTCGCGGGCCATCTGTCCGACCGGGTCGGCCGCAAGCCGGTGATGATGTTCGGTTGCGTGGGCCTGCTCGTGCTCGCGATTCCGGCGCTGCTGCTGGTGCGCACCGGCGCGATGCTGCCGGTGTTCGGCGGCATGCTGATCCTCGGCGCGTTGCTGTCGACGTTCACCGGCGTGATGCCGTCGGCGCTGCCCGCGCTGTTCCCGACGAAGATCCGCTATGGCGCGCTCGCGATCGGCTTCAACGTGTCGGTGTCGCTGTTCGGCGGCACGACGCCGCTCGTCGCCGCGTGGCTGGTCGACCGCACCGGCGACCTGATGATGCCCGCGTACTACCTGATGGGCGCGTCGGTGATCGGCATCGTGTCGGTGCTCGCGCTGCGCGAAACGGCGCGCCAGCCGCTGCTCGGCTCCGGCCCGAGCGTGGCCAGCTACGCGGAAGCGGTCGGCCTCGTTCAGGGGGCCGTCGAGCGGGTTCCCGCCAGGAAGAAAGGCGCATCCGCCGTCCGACCGCGCCCGTAGTCGGCTCGACCGGTGAGATCGCACATCGCCCCCGCCGTTGCGTCACAATGAAGCCCGGCATGCGTCTCGCTCGATGTCTGCCGGCATGCCGCCATCGTGACGCGCGTGCCGGCTTTCCAGGGGGAAACGATGGGCGACGTGATTTACGCGACGGATGGCGCGCTCTGCACGATCACCCTCAACCGGCCCGAGCGGCGCAACGCCGTCGACGGCCCCACCGCATCGCGGCTCAGGGAAGCGTTCGAACGCTTCGAGGCCGACGCCACGCTCGGGGTCGCCATCCTGACCGGCGCCGGGGGCAACTTCTGTGCCGGTGCCGACCTGAAGGCCGTCGGCGACCCGGCATTGCGCAACGACGTCGACCCGTCGGGCGCAGGCCCGGGCCCGATGGGGCCGAGCCGCATGGCGTTGTCGAAGCCGCTCATCGCGGCTGTCGCCGGCCATGCGGTCGCGGGCGGGCTCGAACTCGCGCTGCTGGCCGATCTCCGCGTCGCGGACGAGGACGCCGTGTTCGGCGTGTTCTGCCGGCGCTGGGGCGTGCCGCTGATCGACGGCGGCACCGTCAGATTGCCGCGCGTCGTCGGCATGGGACATGCGATGGACATGATCCTGACCGGACGCCCCGTCAGCGCGCAGGAAGCCAAGGCCATGGGGCTCGTCAACACCCTCGCGCCGAACGGCGAAGCGCTGGCGTACGCGACGCGCATCGCCCGGCAAATCGCCGCGTTTCCCCGTCAATGCATGCTCGCGGACCGGCGCGCGGCCTACGAGCAATGGGATCTGCCGCTCGCGGAAGCGCTGCGCCGCGAAGGCGCGAATGGCGCGCGGGTCGTGTTTGCCGAGGGGGTGGCCGGCGCCGCGCGCTTCAGTGCAGGGGAAGGACGTCACGGGTCGTTTTCCGAGTGAGGCACCGTTGCGTCGCTGCACGCGTTCTTTCATTCGGAAACCGTATCGATTCCAACGACGATGCTGTCCGTCGTTGGTCATGGAGACGGACATGCTTGAGATCGCACGAAGGAAAGCCGTCGCAGCGGTGAGATTTGCATCGGTCGCGGCAGGTGCATTGCTCGCAGCCGGTTCGATACAGGCGCAGCAGCAGCCGTTCGACGCGTTCGCCGTCCCCGCCGGCAGCGCACCGCACGACGTCGCACCGGCGCCGGATGGCGGCGCCGTGTGGTTCACCGCGCAGGCCAAGGGCGCGGCCGGCCGGCTCGACCCGCGCAGCGGCAAGATCGACTGGATCCCGCTCGGCGAAGGTTCGGCGCCGCACGGCGTGATCGTCGGCCCCGATCGGGCCGCGTGGATCACCGACGGCGGCCTGAACGCAATCGTGCGCATCGATCCGGACACGCTCGCGGTCAAGCGTTTCCCGTTGCCGAAGGCGCGGCCGGACGCCAACCTGAACACGGCGGTTTTCGACCAGCGGGGGCGTCTGTGGTTTACCGGGCAAAGCGGCATCTACGGCGAGCTCGACCCGGCGAGCGGCAGGATGCGCGTGTTCGATGCGCCGCGCGGGCGCGGGCCGTACGGCATCTGCGTGACGCGTGACGGCAGCGTGTACTTCGCGTCGCTCGCCGGCAGCTATCTCGGCCGCATCGATCCCGCGAGCGGCGCGGCGCAGGTGATCGAGCCGCCGACCGCGAACCAGGGCGCGCGCCGCGCCTGGGCCGATTCGGCGGGGCGCGTCTGGATCAGCGAATGGAATGCGGGGAAAGTCGGCGTGTACGACCCGGCCACGCATCAATGGCGCGAATGGCCGCTGCCCGGCCGCGATCCGCATGCGTACGCGATCTTCGTCGACGACCACGACATCGTCTGGCTCAGCGAATGGAGCGCCAACGCGCTCGTGCGCTTCGACCCGCGCGTCGGGAAATTCGACGTGCTCGCGCTGCCGCGTGCGCATGCGAACGTGCGCCAGATGATGGGCCGGCCGGGAGAAGTCTGGTTGTCCGAATCGGGCACCGATCATCTGCTGCGCTACCGGAATCGGGTCGGATCCGCTAACACACAGTGACAAACCAGTCGGACACTTTATGAAGGTCACCCGTCAAACAGACATGTTCCAACCATCGACAGGAGTGACCGGATGAAGAAGATGTTGCAAATCTTGCTCTGCAGTTTTTCCCTGATGACGCTCGCCGCCTGCGGCACCGTGCTCGGCGCGACCGCGGGCGGTGTCGCCGGCCACGAACTCTCGCACGGCAGCACCGCGGGCACGATCGGCGGCGCCGCCGCCGGTGGCCTGATCGGCCACGCGATCGGCGATTGACGCGGGCGACGGCGATCATCCTCCGGTCAGCCGCCGGACGATCGCCTGAAACACGCGTTCGTGCTGATCCAGCGCCTCGTCGAGCGTACGCGCCGCATAGCCCTGGTTGTCCGGCGCGTCCATGCCGGCGATGCGCGTCACGAACAGATACGCCTCCCCGGTTTTCGCATCGGCTACGCCGCGAAAGCGCGTCGTGATCGTCACGCCGGATTCGTCGAGTACGGTGCGCCGGAAGACGAGTTCGTTCTCGGACATCCAGCGCGACCACGCGCCCTGGTCGAACACTTCGACGGGGGTGTCCTTCGCGTCGAGGACGTACAAGCGTCGCGATTTCGCGGTGACCGGGCGGGGGTTCATCTTTCAACCGGCGGGCGCGAGCAGGAAGCCGATCGCGTCTCGCCACCATGTATCGTCGATCACGCCGATCCAGTCGTTGTGCTCGGCGGATGTCATGACCGTCAGTCGCTTTGGATCGGCGAGTGCGTCGTAAAGCGCCTCGCCAAAGCGCGCGGGGACGATGCTGTCGCGCTCCGCGACCGCCACCACGACCGGACGGCCGAACGAAGCCAGATGCGCGGCGCTGTCATAGCGGTCGCGCAGCAGCCATTTCACGGGCAGCCACGGGTAATGGTGGGCGGCGACGTGCTCGAGCGAATCCCACGGCGTGATGAGCAGAAGGCCCGCGAGCTTGTCGCGTTCGTGCGCGCCGGCTGCCGCGGCAACGCCTGCGCCGAGCGATTCGCCGATGATCAACAGCGGTGCACCGTAGAGGCGATGCGCGGCGGTGATCGTCCGCCGCGCGGCCCATAGCCCGGATACTCGGCAAGGATGACGCGCAGGCCCATTCGGGTGAGCGCCGTGGCGTAGTACGCGCGGTGTCCGGCATGCCCGGCGTTGCCGTGGAAAACGATCGCCGTGCCGCGCGCGGGTTCGGCCGGCTCGGCTACCAGACCTCGGAAATCTTCGGGCGACGGCCACGCGCGAAGCACGCTGGACACGATGTCGCCGATCGCGGCCTTCTCGGGGAAGTAGATGAGACGATCCTGCACGACGGGCACTCCAGACCTTTCCGCGACGCTGTATCAGGTTCTCGCGTGCCAGACGACGCGAGGTTTCATACTTTACGTATCGACGATCAAGCATACGCCAACTGACCGTGTGACGATCGGTGCTTGTGCCGTGCGTTCCGGTCGTCTCTGCGGCATGTGCGGTTTCCGTTCAATCACGCGAAGGACATCATGATCTGGCTGGCCAATGCGGTTCTCGTGTTGCACGCACTGCTCGTGCTGTTCATCGTCGGCGGGTTGCTCGCGATCTGGGCGGGTGCCGCATTCGAACGGGGCTGGGTGCGCAATCGCGCATTCCGGATCGCGCATCTGGGGGCCATCGGCATCGTCGCGGCGCTCGCGGCGCTCGACGTGCCGTGTCCGCTCACCGTTCTGGAAGACTGGCTGCGTACCGGCGCGTCGGGTCCGCAAGGCTTCGTGCAGCGCTGGGTCCGCAGCCTGATGTTCTACGATCTGCCGGGGTGGGTGTTTGCGGTCGCCTATGTAGCGTTCCTGTTGGTCGTCGTGATGACCTGGCGGCGCATTCCGCCACGGTCGTGACGAGGCGTGCAGCGGCTACCGCGAGCTTGCCCCGGGGCTTCCCGGTCATGACGCATGCAGGGTCGTGCCACGCGCAGCCAGTGGGCTGACGTGTCTGCGCGACGAACAGCGAGGCCGGCGCGATGTGAACGACCTTAGGGTTTCCGAGCCTATTGGCTCTTACCAGCCTTTACTAGAAACAAAAAAGCCTTGCCGTTCAATTCGCGCTATCGGCATCGGCATCGCGCGCGGCAGCCCGACACGTCTCCCGCAACAACGGCACCACGCTCGACGAGCGTGCGTGAAGTACGCCCTTCGCCACGCGGAGGAGGTCATCATGAATCGCAAGCAGTTCATCGGCGCATGCGTGCTCGCGACCCTCGCAGCGGCTCCCGTGCTTGCCCAACACGAAGAACACGTCGCGGCGGAGCCGGGGAGCGGGAAATTCGGCGCGGTGAAATTCCCGACGTCATGCAGCGCTGCCGCACAAGTCCAGTTCGAGAAGGCATTGGCGATGCTGCATTCGTTCTTTTACCCTGCGACGCTCAAGGCGTTCGAGGCCGTCATCAAGACCGATCCACAATGTGCGATTGCGTATTGGGGCCTTGCGATGGCCCAGCCGCCCAATCCGCTGGTTCCGCCTTTCGACGAGGCGGCACTGGCGCGCGGATCGGCCGCCGTGGAGAAAGGCCTCGCGCTGGGTAGCGGGACCGAACGCGAGCGTGACTGGCTGCTGGCCGCCGAGGCGTTTTACAAAGATTACGACAAGGTCCCCCAGAGTCGGCGCACGTCGGCATACGAGCACGCCATGGCGCGCTTGACGCAGAAGTATCCCGACGATTCGGAGGCCGCGATTTTCTATGCGCTCGCACTCAACGAGGCTGCGCAGCCCAGTGACAAGACGTACGCCAATCAACTCAAGGCAGCCGCGGTCCTGGAAAAGATCTACCGTGATCAGCCCGACCATCCCGGTATTGCGCACTACCTGATTCACAGCTACGACTATCCACCGCTCGCGCAGCGTGGCTTGCCGTTCGCCAACAAATATGCGCAGATCGCTCCGGCGGCACCGCACGCGATACATATGCCGTCGCACATCTACTCGATGCTCGGCATGTGGGCTGCGTCCGTCAAATCGAACGAAGCGGCGCTGAAGGTGATGCGCGAAGAAGCCGCCAGGAGCTGGCCGGGCGCCACCCATCCGTCGGCGCCCCATTCATGGGACTTCATGGAGTACGCGTATCTGCAGCTGGGCCAGGACGCACCGGCAAAGCAGGTGCGCGACGACGCCAATGCCGCCACGAAATTTCCTTTCGACCGGATCGTCACCTATACCGCGCTGGAGGCCATCCCGGCACGCTATGCGCTCGAGCGCGGCGCCTGGCAAGAAGCCGCCGCGCTGGAGCCGCGTGGGAGTCACTGGCCGCAGGCCGAGGCCATCACGTACTATGCCCGCGCGCTGGGCAGTGCGCGCAGCGGCAAGGCGGACGCGGCGCAGACGAATATCGACACGCTCAAGCAGTTGCGCACGAAACTCGAAGAGTCGAACCAGCCCTACTGGGCCGAGCAGGTCCAGGCTCAGATCCTGTCCGCTTCGGCGTGGCTGGCTCATGCCCAGGGCAAGGACGATGAGGCGCTGACGCAGATGCGCTCGGCAGCCGACCTGGAGGATGCGAGCGAAAAGAGCGTCGCGATGGAGAACCGGCTGTACCCGATGCGCGAACAGCTGGGCGAGATGTTGCTCGATCTGAAGCGGCCCGCCGATGCGCTGAAGGAATACGAAGCATCCATGCAAGCGACGCCCAACCGCTTGCGCGGCTTGTATGGCGCAGCGAAAGCGGCAGACCTGGCGCAGGAAAAACAGAAGGCGAAGCGCTATTACGGGAGGCTCGTTGCACTCACGAAAGACGCGGACACTGTTCGGCCGGAGGTTCGTCAGGCCAAGCTGTATCTTGGCCAGCGTTAGGGTGGGCGGCATACGGAATCTTCCCGCATTGTCCTGAATCGAGTCCGGGCGCACTATCCCAGCACGCTTGGGACATCGACCGACTACCGACGCGACGCCAACGGCAAAGTGCAGACGATTGTCCGACCCATGAGACCTTCATCTGCTCTTAAGCTTTGATTTCCTACTATCAATCTGTTCGATCGCCCCAATCGCGGCTCGCCCTGTTCATCACTGAGGACTTCGATGAAAAAGACGATCATTGCGCACGCTCCCGCTAGTCCGACTCTTTCGGCATTCGCTCAATGCACCGGTCAGACGGTCACGCTGAACGCACGACAGCTCAAGGGGGCTCAATGATCTGGCCGGACGCTTGGCGTACCCCCGCGCTGTTCCTGCGAGAGTGGCTCGGCCGCCCCGCCACCGTCGGGGCGCTCTGTCCGAGCTCGCCCCATCTCGCGAACCGCATGGCCAACGCGGTTCCGGCAGGTGACGGGCTGGTGATCGAGCTCGGCGGCGGGACGGGCGCGGTGACGCAGGCACTGCTCGATCAGGGCATTGCGCGCGAGCGCCTCGTCGTGATCGAGCGCTCTCCCGCTTTCGTACGACATTTGCAGATCCGTTTTCCGGGTGTCGCGATCGTGGAAGGTGACGCGGCACGGCTCGCGAGGCTGTTGCCGTCCGATGCCCGGGTCGACGCCATCGTTTCATGCCTGCCGTTACGCTCGCTGCCTCAGCGCGACGTGATTGCCATCGTCGACCAGTGTCACCAGTTGCTGTCGGGGCATGGCGTGATGATTCAGTTCACGTACGACCTGCGCCCGCCGGGACGCCATGCGATCGGACACGCAGGCCTGGTGACCTCGGGGACTTCCGTCGTCTGGGCCAATATCCCGCCCGCGCGGATCGTGATTGCCAGCAGGCATCCGTAGTCGTCTTGGTCGTCCACGACTTCGAGCATCTCAACGAAGTGCTTGCCCGTCGTTCATGACGGCATCCCGGCACGAAACGCACAACCGCGAAAACCCGCGCAGCTCAATACTGCACGAGTATCGTCACCCGCCGATTCGCCGCCCGCGCCGCCGCATCGTCCCCGACCACCAGCGGCAGGTTGTCCGCCCTGCCGATCGCGGCAAGCCGATGCGACTCGACACCCCGCTCGACCAGATACCGCACGACCGCCCCTGCCCGCGCCGACGACAGCTCCCAGTTCGATTCGTATTTCGCCGTCGCGATCGGCACGCTGTCCGTATGCCCCTCGACGAGAATATTGCTCGCCGGATGCGTCTTCAGCACCCCCGCGATACGCGCCAGCACATCCGACGCATCCGGCAGCAAGCGCGCATCCCCGACGTTGAACAGGATCTTCGCGTTGATGCCGATCTCCACGCCATGCGCGGCGTTCACGACCGTCACCTGCCCCTGCTCCTTCAGCGATTTCAGCAGCGACGCCCACTCCCGCGCGGCCTGCCCCTGCGCGTCACCGGCCTTCCCCTGCTTCGCCGCCTGCTGCGACAGCGTCTGATACCGCACGTCGAGCGCGTTGTACTTCGCGAGCTGCAGCACGTACAGCGCGAGAAACAGCACCATCAGCGTGGTGACGAGATCCGCATAGGAAATCAGCCAGCGGCCGGACTGCGCGCCGTCGCCGTCATCGTCGTGTTCGCCGGCGTCCCCCGTCGGGCGCCTGCTGCCAGATTGCGCGTACATAGCCTGAAACCCGTGTTCGGTTATTCGCGCGTCACGCCAGCGACTCGGCCGCGCGGCCGCGTACGTCGCCGGTCAGGCGCGTCTCGATCGTATGCGGCGATTCCTTGCGCGAGATCGCCAGCAGCCCGTCGAGATAAAGCTTGCGGAACCGCAATTCGCTCTCCAGTTGCGCGCGCAACTTCCCGTACAGCGGCAGGAACACGAGGTTCGCCAGCGCGAGCCCGTACAGCGTCGCGACGAACGCGACGGCGATCCCCGGCCCGAGCTGCGCGGGCTCGAGAATATGGCTCGTCACCTGGATCAGCCCCATCACCGACCCGAGGATGCCGAACGTCGGCGCATAGCCGCCGGCCTGTTGCCACACGCGCGCGGCCGCCATGTGGCTACGCTCGTACGCATCCAGCTCGCGCTGCAACGCATCCTCCAGCACGGCCGTCGACACGCCGTTCGCCAGCAGTTCCAGCCCGCGCCGCGCGAACGGATGAATGCCGCTGACATCCATCGATTCGAACGCCAGCAAGCCGTTCAGCTTCGCGCGATCGCCCCATTCGAGCAGATCCGACAGGCTCTGCCGGTCGACCTGCCGCGCCTGCACGAACGCGAGCCGCAGCTGCTTCACCGCATCGAAGAAGCGCGCCCACGTGTTCTGGATCATCACCGCGCCGAGCGTGCCGCCCAGCACGATCACCAGCGCCTCGAACTGGAACAGCGTCGAGAAATGCCCGCCCTCGAGCGAGAAACCGAACACGATGGCCGCGCCACCGAATACCACGCCGAACAGCGTCAACAGATCCATCTCTTTCTCCGGCCGGCTGCGCGCACGCGGCAGCCGGCATCGTCGTCAGTGCGTCGTCGCGACGCTTGCGCTCAAGCCGCCGAATCGGGCACCGGCACGGCCGCCGCGGCCGGCGCCTTCAGCGC
This sequence comes from Burkholderia sp. SRS-46, assembly GCF_004343775.1. GTDB lineage: Bacteria > Pseudomonadota > Gammaproteobacteria > Burkholderiales > Burkholderiaceae > Burkholderia. Next base: position 907,595 of record NZ_PTXL01000002.1, read on the forward strand.
GCGCACCGCGTCCAGCAAGCGCTGCTCGATATCGCCGACTTCCACTGGATCGAGCTTGAGGTCGCGCCGCATGACCCACGACACTTCGTTGCGCCGCGTCTCGGTCATCACCGAGAACAGCCGGTCGGCCACCGCCTGGTCGTCCGCGCTCGCGATCAGCTTCGCGAGATCGTACGTATCGAACCCGCTGACCACCTCGAACAGCGTGCGCTGGTCGACCCACGCCAGATCTTCCAGCGCGCTGATGTCGCCGCCGCGCCGCACGTTGCGCCGCGAGAAGTACGCGACGCCCTTCTGCTCGACGTAGCTGAGCACCTTCGACTTGCGGAACGCGAACACGTCCTCCGCGATCTCGCCGTGCGACAGCTTGTTGAGCAGCAGCTTCTTCTCGACGCCGATCAGCGATTCCAGATCGGCGAGCTCGATCAGCTCGAGTTCGCTGTTGATCGACAGGTCGAGCTCGTGATCCGCGACCTGCTGCGCGCGATCGGTGATGCGCGCGGCATCGAACGTGACGACCTGGCGCGCATCGGCGGACGCCGCGTAGTCCATCGACGCGCCGCCCAGCTGCTCGGCCTGCGCGGCCTCGATCGTGACGAGATTGAGCTTCTCCATGCGCCGCAGCATCGCCATCACGTGCGGCCGTGAATGGCCGGCGATCGCGCGGCACTTCTTGATGACTTCAGCGAGCGGCACCGACGCCTGTTCGGCGTGTGCGCTCATCGGCCGGCGGGCCCATGCGTCGTCGCCGCCGCGCCGCTCGCCGCCCGCCATCAGCGCGAGCACGTGCGCATAGGACAGGACGCCCGGCAGGAAATCGGCGTGTGTGTAGGTGGCGAGGAGATCGTCCTTGCGCTTCACGCGGCGCACGAGGGTTCGCACGATGTGGCGCAGTAGCGCCGACACGCGCTCGATTTCCTCGTCGAGCATGCTCGCCGGCACGACCGTGAGCTGGCAGAAGCTGAGCGCCTTCGCGGTGTGGCCGCGCGGCTCCGACGCGAGCAGCGCCGACTCGCCGAAAAACTCGCCTCGGCCGAGGGTCGCGACGACGACTTTCTTGTCGTCGCAGCGGGTCGACAGTTCGACCTTGCCGTCGGCGATCAGATAGATGACCGCCTCTCCCCCGAACCCTTCCGAATAGATGACTTCGCCGGGTGCTGCTGTGCGCGACCACGACTGTTGACGATTCACGATGTTCCCCTGCTGCGCTGACTTTCTTGTTTGACTGCGCCGCACGTTTCAGACGTGGGTCGACAGCCAATCCCCGTGCTTCCGTTTACGACACGGGAAGCAGACTTCTTTAATTCCGTGCCGTCGATCGGAATCGTAGTCGATTCAACCGAAAGAAAACGGACAATCGCAATTGAAGCATTGCGTCAGCGATATGTAAGCGTATTGTCGATCGGCCGCTTCCCCGCTTGCCGCGCAAACGTTTCACTTGACCAATAAATTCCCGATACTTCAAAAATATCGACAATCCAATTCATTTTCCCCGATCAAATTAATCACATAAATAAGACTACGCATCCAAATACATGAGCGCTTGCCGGGAAAACCCCAAGCGTCAAAGCCTTGCCTGACGGCGGGCCTCATCGTTCAATCGGCATGGATAGATGATTTCCCCTACGTCGAAGCTCGCACACTTCGGAAATTCGACAACCTCATGAACCAGCTTTCCTGGGCGAGACAATTTTCCAGTGAATTTTATAAGGCCACAAATAGCTTACGAAAGCCGATGGCAAATAGCGAATAGGGTTAACCTTGCTATCCAGCACAAAGCCGGCTGCCTATATTTTTTACTCATAAAATGTCGACGCGGCCATTTACAACAAAATATCTATTATTTATTTGACCGACATCATGTGCCGGCATCGACGACGAACAGAACGTCCCGGTATGGCGATATCGCTCGACTATCGCTGAACCGGGGTCCCATTGGTATTGCGCTCGCACTGGGGAGATCGTGATGCCTCGCATGCTTTATCGACCCGTTGTCGCCCGCATGACGCGGCGCAACGCCATCTTCCATTCCGTGCGGCTGCAAGTCTGCGGAGACCGCCGTGCATGGGCGTTGCCGATTCGTTACTCGAATCGCGAACTGGACCAGGCGGAACGTCATCGCAAAGCGGTTGGCCTTGAACCGGCATTCCGGATCAGGGCGATACCGGGACTGGCGATATCCGGTGGCGGCATACGTAGCGCGATATTCGCGCTGGGTGTGATGCAGGCGATGGCAGAGAAGGACGCACTCAAGCATTTCAGTTACTTGTCGACGGTGTCGGGCGGCAGTTATATCGGCGCTTTTTACGGAAGCCTGTTCGTTCCCAACGCATTGCGCATCGGAAACCCGCAGGAACGACCGTGGCGCTTTCACACTGCCGCCAAACAGGCGGCGCAAAAGCTTCGCCCTGATGCCCGCGCCAACGGCAATGACGCCATCACGCCGATCGCATATCTCCGGGACAACTGCAACTACCTCACGCCGAATGGCCTGCACGACGTTCTTCAAGCGATCGTATTCTCCACGCGCAACTGGTTTGCGATCCAGTACGTCGTCGGCGTGTCGTTGCTGACGATCCTGCTCTGGCTCAACCTGTCCGTTGCGTCGTTGATGTCGCTCGCACCAGCGGCCTATCGCGCAATTCACTGTGATTCGCGATGGATCGTCGCATCGGTGCCGTTCGCCGCCGTCGTCGGTATCGTCATTCTGGTCATGTCGCCGCTCAGCCGCGCGTATTGGCTGACCCAGAACCTCGCGCAGAAAACGGGCCGCCTGGGCAAATCCTTGCCGTTCGTGTCGTTGCTGCTTGTGATGCTGCTCGCGATGATCGCAATACGTTCGGGTCTGCGCGGTTTGCCGCTCACGATTGTGAACGTGCAGGCTGCGTTCTGGACGCCGCCTTACCTGATTACGGGTGGATCGGTCGTGCTGGTGACAGGCGCGCTCGGCGTCGCCTATCTGGTCGGTGCATGGCTCTATGCCAGCAGGAAGCGCGACTCGGGCAAGTCCTGGTTTCCGGGCTCCCCCACATCGAAGACGTCGCCATCCGACAGCCGTCCCTTCGTCGATCGGCTGCGCAATGCGCTGAGCAATGCGTACACGACACCGATTCGCCTTTCCTGCGGCGCGACGCTCCTGACCGGCGCCTTTCAAATGGCACTGTGGCTGGCCGCCCTTGCGGCGATCGACGCACTTGGATCCGCCTTGTTTTCGACCATCCGCGCGTTGGAAACCCAACACGGCGCGACCGGCGCCGCGTTGACGTCCGGCGGCTCGCTCGCGGTGCTCGCCGGGCTGGGCGGCGGCATCTGGGCCGTTACCAAATTCGTGATGTCGGAAGGCAAGGGAATCGCGGAAGGCCTCATGAAGTTGCCAAGGCTCGTGCTGGCCACGATCGGCGCGGGACTCGCGTCCCTCCTGACCTTGACGTTCTGGTCGGTCGTCGCGCATGCGGTGACGGCAAGGCTCGGGATATTCGCCTGCTCGGCGTCGGGCGTGCTTCATTGCGACGCGACCACTGGCTACGCCAATGGCGACCTGCGAATGCTTCTTGTCGTTTGCGTCATCCTGCTGTTGCTTGCGTTGATCGACGGGCTGTGCGTCCAGTTTCTCAATCTCTCGACGTATCAGCGGCTCTACAGCATGCGCCTGACGCGCGCCTTTCTCGGGGCGACGAACCGGCGCCGCCTCGCTCAAGCCAGCCATCGCGATGTCACCTCGCTCGTGCGCGGCGACAGCATCACGCTGGGCGACTATTACCATCGGCACACGTGCGCACCGGTGCATCTGATCAACGCGACGATCAACAAGACCATCGACTGGGATTCGTCGCTCGTTCAGCGCGGCGCCCGCGGCCTTTCGTTCTGCGTGGGCCCCGCCGGCATGACCGTTGGCGCGAAGCTCGGTGTGCTCGAATGCACATGGGAACATGCGAACGACATCTCGACGCCGGCCACGCATGTTCGCGGCAACACCACGACGCGCGACATCTGGCTCGAATCGCTGACGTTGGGCGACTGGGTGGCCATATCGGGCGCTGCCGTCAGTACGGGGCTCGGCAAGATCACGCACCCCGGCTATTCGCTTCTGCTCGGTGTGACCAACATCCGGCTGGGGTATTGGTGGGATACGTACTCGACACCGTTCACGCTCGGCGCCGAAAGTTACGAACGCGTGCGCGTGCCGATTCCGACGCACGAGGTGCCGCGCCGGCTCTTCACGGAGAAATTCTTCGGGACGCAGTTCTGTCTGAAGAGCGAACTGCTCGGCGAGTTCGACGGGCCGCGCGCGAGGCGCTGGTACCTGACCGACGGCGGTCATTTCGACAATACCGGTGCCTATGAACTCCTGCGCCGTCAGCTCAAATTCATCGTCGTGCTCGACAACGGCCAGGATCGCGACTATCAGTTCGCGGACATCGGCGCACTGATCCAACAGGTACGCGTCGACTTCGGCATCGAGATTTCAGAAACCGCGACACGCATTTTTCCACCGAACGGCATCTCGATCGACCTTCGATTCGTCGCGATGTCGTTCGACGCGTTCAAGCGTCAGCGTGGCTGCATGGCGGTCCTGCTCGCCGTGAAATATCCGGGCCGCGACGGACGCAGGGGACAACTGCTCGTGATCAAGCCCCGGATCACGCCGTCGACGCCGTACGATGCGCGTTGCTATGCATTCAGTCACGCAAGCTTCCCCAATGAATCCACGGCCGATCAGTTTTTCAGCGATGCGCAATGGGAGTCTTACCGGGCGCTTGGCGAGGCGCAGGCGCGCGCGCTATTCACTTGACCCACGCGAACGGCGCGGGCAGCCAGTCGCGCGCCGCCCTTCATCACTCACTCGCGCACGCCCCACGAGACGAGCACCGCGTGGATGTTGCGTGCGTATTCGTCCCGCAGGTGCGGCGTTTCCGAGTGATACGCGCCGATCGCCTGCCACGTGTTGCCGTAGCGGACCATCTTGCGCTTGAGCATCCACGCGGCGACGTAGATGTTCACGCACGCGTCGCGCAGCGCGCCCGGCGGCACGCCGTAGCGACGCAGCTCGCCGAAGTGCACGGAGTTGATCTGGGTCTGGCCGACGTCGATGCTGCCGTCCGCGTTGCGATGCACGGCGCCGGGGTTGCCCTTCGACTCGTACCACGCGATCGCCCGCAGGATCTGCGGGTTGACGCCCTGGTAGCCGGCCGCGTGCTCGAAGCACGCGTCGTCGGGCCCCGCGTTGGCCGCGTGCGCGGGCGTGACGACGGCCGCGGCCAGCAGCATCGCGAACAGCACCCATTCCATCCAGCCGAACCGCATCGATGCGGTCCAGACGTTCTTCATCGCGTATCCCCCGATTCGAGTGCGCCGCCTCATTGCGACATCGCCAGCGCGGCCGCGCCATTCCCGCTCGGGCGGCGTTCGCGCGCATTCCTCTCCAGCGCGTCGTCGAGCTTCCTGTCGACGGCGGCCAGCGCCGCGCGCGATTCGTCGGTCACGACCATGCGCACCTGGAATTCCACCGGCGCCTTCTTCGCCGGCGGCGCATGGCGCAGCTTCTTCCCGTGGCGCACACCGGACGGCACGGGCACGTCGTCGTCACCGCCCGCGGTCGGCGGCAGCGACGCGAATGGCGGCAGCGGCGGAAACACCTGGTTGGACGCGGCAGCCGTGGACGGCGCACCATCGGACGGCTGCGCCGCGAAGGCCGTGCCGCAAGCGAGCAGGGCCGAACAGAAAATCGACAGTCGTAGCATCGCGAGATCCCCCTTCACTGCGTCGGGCCGAGCTGAACGCTGTACGGCTTGCAACTGCCGGCCGCGACGTTCTCGACGCGAACCGACGCGGTGCGCTGCGCCGGCATGCCGCGCCGGATCGACTGGTTCAGGTAGCCGAAATCCTGCGGCAGCGCAGCCACGCGAATCGTCATCGGTTGCGATTGCCTGGCCGCCAGCGCGCCGACCTTCGCGAGCACGGCGGTCAGTTGCGGGTCGCGCGCACCGAGCGCATCGGCCGGGACCACGAAATCGACGAGCGCCGCCGACGAGGACGATGCGTCGTTGCGCGCATTCGCGTCTGTGCGTCCGGTTTGAAGTTGGGCGCAGCCGGTCAGCGCGGCTGCGACGAGAAAGATGACGAACGGCTTCACTGTTTCACTCCCAGTCACTGGACCTGCGTTATCGGCAATGCATGCGCGAGGTTTACCCCTTTCGCGCGCGATGCCCGTCGTGACGGGAGCGTGCGTGGCACGTCGATTCTTCAGATTTAAGCGTGTCCTGATCAGACGCCATTCATCCGATGGTTGCGCGCGATGTTGCGTATTTGAGCGTGACGTTGCATACGCGAAACATGTTCGATGCGATCGTCGAGCCGGGCATGCATTCGCATGTATGCACGCGTTCGCTCAGAACTCCATGTCGAGTTCGTCGATATCGTCCCGCTCCGCCTTCGCCGCATCGATCCATTCCGCGACGAACGGTTGCGCGAGCACGCGCATGCAGTACTCGGCGATATCGGGTTCGAGCTTCACGTCGTAGGTCAGGAAGCGCGTGACGACCGGCGCGTACATCGCGTCGGCCACGCCGATCTCGCCGAACAGCCAGGGCCCGCCATATTCCGCGAGGCATTCGCGCCAGATCGTCACGATCCGCTCGATGTCGTGCTGCGCGCGCGACCAGATCCGGAAGCCCGGGAAATGCGCGCGCAGGTTCATCGGCAGCGCGGAGCGCAGCGCGCTGAACCCCGAATGCATTTCGCCGCAGATCGAGCGGCAATGCGCGCGCGCGTGCCGCTCCTGCGGCAGCAGCCGCGCATCGGGCCGGATCTCGTTCAGGTACTCCGCGATCGCGAGCGTGTCCCACACCTTGCTGCCCGCGTGCGTGAGGCACGGCACGCGAATCGACGGCGACAGCAGCAGCAGCTCGGCGCGGGACGCGGCGTCGATCGGCACCTGCACCGTGTCGAACGGCAGCCCGCTCAGCTTCGCGAGCAGCCAGCCGCGCATCGACCACGACGAGTAGTTCCGGCTGCTGATGGTCAGCGTGGTTTCGTCTGCGGATTCCATGTCATTCCCCTGAGGATGCCTGTCGTGCGCGTGCACCGAAAACGTCCGCCGCACTGAATCGGTCGCACCACTGCCGTGCGCTGCATGCGCCGGCTCGGCGCAGCGCCGCCGCGCGTTACACCGCTGAAACGATTCGGGGTGCGCCGCAGGCGGCCAGCGGCCGGCAGGCCGATACACACGCCGTCCCGCCCCGTGCGGCGTGCAACGCGCGTGCCAGCTACCGACTGGCACACGGCTTGCCTCGCTCGTTCAACGCACCGCGACGCGAGGCGCGAACGTCATGAACCTGCTTGCGTACCCGTTTTATCAATGGATGGCCGAATGCACGCGCCCGGCGCGCGCATGGGCCGCGTGCACGCGCCTGTCGATGTCGATGTGGCCGCCCGCGACCGCCACGCCGCCGGGCCGCATGCTCGACGCGTGGTGCGAGCTGCTCGAATGCTGCGCGTTCTCGCATCGCCGCCCGCCGTTCGGCATCGACACGATCGACGTCGACGGCGACCCGGTGCCGATCGTCGAGCACGCGGCGGCCGGCACACCATTCGGCACGCTGCTGCACTTTCGCAAGACGAAGCCGGTTGCGCGGCAGCCGCGCGTGCTGATCGTCGCGCCGATGTCCGGGCATTTCGCGACACTGCTGCGCGGCACGGTGCGCACGATGCTCGCCGAGCACGACGTCTACATCACCGACTGGCACAACCCGCGCGACATTCCGCTGCGGGCCGGGCGTTTCGGTTTCGACGAATACGTCGCGCACGTGATCGACTTCATCCGCCAGATCGGCCCGGACGCGCACGTGCTGGCGATCTGCCAGCCGACCGTCGCCGCGCTCGCGGCGGTCGCGCTGATGGCGGCCGGCGGCGATCCGGCGCAGCCCGCGAGCCTGACGCTGATGGCGGGCCCGATCGATTGCCGCGTCAATCCGACCAAGGTCAACGCGCTCGCGACCAGCCGCCCGATCGACTGGTTCGCGCGCCACCTGATCAGCGTCGTGCCGCCGGGTTTTCCCGGTGCGCAGCGGCGCGTGTATCCGGGCTTCGTGCAAGTGGGCGCGTTCATGTCGATGAATCCGGATCGGCATGCGTCGTCGTTCTCCGAGCTGTATTACGAGCGCGCGAAGGGCGATCCGGCGAAAGCCGATGCGCTGCGGCACTTCTACGACGAGTACTTCGCGACGGCCGATCTCACCGCGGAGTTCTATCTGGAAACCGTCGAGAAAGTGTTCCAGCAGTACGCGCTGGCGCGCGGCGAACTGACGGTCGGCGGGCGGCTCGTCGAGCCGGCCGCGATTCACCGTACGGCGCTGCTGACGGTCGAGGGGGAAAAGGACGATATCTGCGCGGTCGGCCAGACGGTCGCCGCGCAGGAGCTGTGTTCGGGGCTGCCGCCGTATCTGAAGACGCATCATGTGCAGACGGGCGTCGGGCACTACGGCGTGTTCAACGGCAGCCGCTGGGAAACGCAGATCTACCCGCTCGTGCGCGCGACGATCCACGACAACGAGCCCTACGACCGCACGGCGGATGCGGGCGGCAGTGCGGCGGGCACGCAGTATGTGACGCTGCGTGCGCTGCTCGATGCGCGCGCGGCGGCGCGACGGGCACGCGTCACGTGACGCTGCGCCCGCTGCTCGCCCCAAGAACGGCGGGCGGATTCCCCGCCGCCCCCGCATCACTCGCCGCGCTTCTCCAGCCTCACGATCTTCAGCGTGCCGCCGACATCCTCGATCCGCACCCTGACCTTGTCGCCTTCCTTGACCTGCCTGACCATCGCCGCGTCCTTCGCCTTGAACGCCATCGTCATCGCCGGCATGCCGACGTTGTCGAGCGCGCCGTGCTTCAGCGTGATCATGCCGGTCGCCGTATCGACCTTCCGGACTTCGGCATCGGTCAGCCCATGAGCCGGCGTTCCTTTCATCGCGGACGGCTTCGACGACATGTCCATGCCGCTCATGTCCATGCCGGCCATGTCATTGCCGGCAAATGCGGGCGCCGCCAACCAGGAAGCCAGCGCGACGGATACCACGATCAGTTTCTTCATTGAATTTCTCCGGTAGGTTGAACCGGCACGTGCGTGCCGGCGGGAACTGCATCAGCAAAACGCGTGGCGTCGGCGCGCGCCGCGCGACGCCGCTGCAACAAAAACCACGCGGCGGGAATCACGAACATCGACAGCAGCGGCGCCGTCACCATCCCGCCGACCATCGGCGCCGCGATGCGCTGCATCACCTCCGAGCCGGCGCCATGCCCGACCATGATCGGCACGAGCCCAGCCAGCACGACGGCCACCGTCATCGCCTTCGGCCGCACGCGCAGCACCGCGCCTTCGCGTATCGCGTCGAGCAGCAGCGCCTCGGTGAACGGCTCGCCCGCCGCGAGCCGGCGATCGAGCGCGCCTTTCAGGTACAGCAGCATCACGACGCCGAATTCGGCCGCGACACCCGCGAGCGCGATGAAACCGACCGACGTCGCGACCGACACCGCGTGGCCCAGCAGCCAGATCAACCAGAAGCCGCCGACCAGCGCGAACGGCACCGTCGACATCAGCAACAACGCGTCGACGGCCGAGCCGAAGGTCAGGAACAGCAGCACGAAGATCACCGCGAGCGTCACGGGAATCACCGTGCGCAGCGTCGCCGCGGCCCGCTCCAGGTACTCGAACTGGCCCGACCACGCGATCGCGTAACCGGGCGGCAGCTGGACCTGCCGGGCCACGGCCCGCTGCATCGCGTCGACGGCCGAGCGCAGGTCGGTGTTGCGGATATCGACGTACACGTAGCCGGACAGCCGTGCGTTTTCGCTGCGGATCATCGGCGGGCCGTCGGCGATCGTCACGTGCGCGACGTCGCCAAGCCGGATCTGCGCGCCGCGTTCCGTGACGATCGGCAATGCCCGCAGCGTCTCGAGCGAGTCGCGTATTTCGCGCGGATAGCGCAGGTTGATCGGAAAGCGTTCGCGGCCGGCGATCACCTCGCCGACGTTCTCGCCGCCGATCGCCGACGCCACCACCGACTGGATGTCCGCGACCGCCAGCCCGTAGCGCGCGGCGGCGAGCCGGTCGACGTCGACGTCGATGTAGCGGCCGCCGTTCAGCCGTTCCGCGAGCGCCGACGTCACGCCCGGCACGCGTTTCACGGCCGCTTCGACCTGCGTCGCGAGGCGGTCGATCTGCGTCAGGTCCGGCCCGGAAATCTTGACCCCGACCGGCGTCTTGATGCCCGTCGACAGCATGTCCAGCCGGTTGCGGATCGGCGGCACCCAGACGTTCGAGAGCCCCGGCACCTTCACCGTGCGATCGAGTTCGTCGATCAGCTTCTCCGGCGTCATGCCCGGCCGCCATTGATCGCGCGGCTTGAAGCGGAGGGTCGTCTCGAACATTTCAAGCGGCGCCGGGTCGGTCGCCGTATCGGCCCGCCCCGACTTGCCGAACACGGTGGCGACTTCGGGCACCGTCTTGATGAGGCGGTCGGTCTGCTGCAGCAGCTCGCCCGCCTTCGCGGCCGATATGCCCGGCAGCGCGGTCGGCATGTACAGCAGGTCACCTTCGTCGAGCGGCGGCATGAATTCGCCGCCCAGACGGCTGATCGGCACCACGGTCAGCGCCAGCGCGGCGACGGCGAGGCCGATGGTGAGCCACGGCCGGCGCAGCGTCGCTTCCAGCAGCGGCCGGTACAGCCGGATCAGCACGCGGCTGATCGGGTTCGCGTGCTCGTGCGGAATCCTGCCGCGGATCAGGTAGCCCATCAGCACCGGCACGAGCGTGACCGACAGCCCCGCCGCTGCCGCGATCGTGTAGGTCTTGGTGAACGCGAGCGGCGAGAACAGCTTGCCCTCCTGTCCTTCCAGCGAGAACACCGGCACGAACGACAGCGTGATGATCAGCAGCGAGAAGAACAGCGCGGGGCCCACCTCGGCGGCGGACGCCGCGATGCATTCCCAGCGCTGCGCCGTCGTCATCCGCGTGTCGGGGAAGTCGTGTTCGAACGCCTCGAGATGCTTGTGTGCGTTCTCGATCATCACGATCGCCGCATCGATCATCGCGCCGATCGCGATCGCGATGCCGCCGAGCGACATCAGGTTCGCATTCACGCCCTGGTAGCGCATCACGATGAACGCGGCGAGCACGCCGAGCGGCAGCGACAGGATCGCGACGAACGCGCTGCGCAGATGGAACAGGAACACCGCGCAGACGAGCCCGACGATGATGAACTCCTCGACGAGCTTGTCCTTCAGGTTGCCCACCGCGCGCTCGATGAGCTGCGAGCGATCGTAGGTCGTGACGATCTCGACGCCGGCCGGCAGCGACCGCCGGAGATCGGCCAGCTTCGCCTTGACGCCTTCGATGGTGGTCAGCGCGTTCTTGCCCGAGCGCATCACGATCACGCCGCCCGCGACTTCGCCCTGGCCGTTCAGCTCCGCGATGCCGCGCCGCATCTCCGGCCCGATCTGCACGCGCGCGACATCGCCGAGCAGCACCGGCGTGCCGGCGTCGTTCGTGCGCAGCACGACGTTGCGGAAATCGTCGAGCGTGCGCAGATAGCCGGTCGAACGCACCATGTACTCCGACTCGGCGAGTTCGACGACCGAGCCGCCGGACGCCTGGTTCGCCTTGCCGAGCGCATCGGCCACCGCGGCCTGCGTGATGCCGTAAGCGCGCAGCTTGTCCGGGTCGAGCACGACCTGGTACTGGCGCACCATGCCGCCGAGGCTCGCGACCTCGGCGACGTCGGGCACCGCCTTCAGCTCGAACTTCAGGAACCAGTCGTTCAGCGCGCGCAACTGGCCGAGATCGTGCCGGCCGGTGCGGTCGACGAGCCCGTACTCGTACACCCAGCCGACCCCGGTCGCGTCGGGCCCGAGCGACACCGTCGCGCCCTGCGGCAGGCGGCTCTGCACCTGGTTCAGGTATTCGAGCACGCGCGAGCGCGCCCAGTACGGATCGGTGCGGTCGTCGAACAGCACGTAGACGAACGCATCCCCGAACGACGAATACGCGCGCACGGTTTTTGCGCCGGGCACGCCGAGCAGGGTCGTCGTCAGCGGATAGGTGACCTGGTCCTCGATCACCTGCGGCGCCTTGCCCGGATACGACGCCTTGATGATCACCTGGGTGTCCGACAGGTCCGGCAACGCATCGAGCGGCGTTTGCTTCAGCGAATGGATGCCCCACGCCGTCACCAGCAGCGTCGCGAGCAGCACGAGGAAGCGGTTGCGAATCGACCAGCGAATGACGCGCGCGATCATCGGGCGCCTCCGCTCGGTTCGACCTTCGTCAGCAGGTAGCCGTCGTCGGTTTGCCGGAACGCGAAGCGCACCGTCTGCCCGGCCTTCACGTCCGCAAACGCGGCGGGCGCGGGCTTGCCGAACGTCATCGTCATCGCGCCCCAGCCGAGCGCCGGAACGGGCTGGTGCGACAACGTGATGTCCGAGGCCGTCACCTTCTCGACCTGGCCGGTCGTTTCGTACAACGACGCGTCGGTGCCCGGCGCGGATGCCGCCGTCGCGGCGCCCGCGCCCGCGCTGCCTTGCAGGCGGGGCAACACCGACTTCAGGCTCGCTTCGGAATCGATCAGAAACTGCCCCGACGCGACGACCGTGTCGCCTTCATTCAATCCGCCAAGCACTTCGGTGTCGCCGCCGACGTCGCGGCCCACGGTGACTGCGGCAGGCTGGAGGCGGCCGTCGCCGTTCTTGACGATCACGATCGTGCGCTTGCCGGTCGCGATGACTGCCTCGGACGGCACGAGCAGCCGCGATTGCGCCTGTCGGCCCGCGACACGAACACGCATCAGCATGCCGGGCGTGAGCTTCAGCGACGCATTGTCGATTTCCAGCCGCGCCTGCAGCGTGCGGCTGCCCGGGTTGATCCCCGGCAGGATTTCACGGATGCGCCCCGAGAAGCGCTGGGCGGAGTCCCCCGCGAAGGTCGCGTCGACCGTCATCCCCGGCTGCACGTCCAGCGCGAGCGCCTCCGGAATCTCGACGACCAGCCAGAGCGTCGACAGGCCCGCGATCTTCGCGAGCGTCTGGCCGGGTGCGACCATCGCGCCATCACGCACGTTCAGTTCGCTGACGACGCCCGTCTCCGGCGCCGCCAGCACGATGTGCGTCTGCGCGCGGCCGGTCCGGTCGAGGCTCGCGATCACGCCGTCGGGAATCGACAGCGCGCGCATGCGCGCGCGCGACGCGTCGAGCAGGCTGCCGTCCATTCCGCCGCGCTTCAGCGCGAGGTATTCCTCCTGCGGCGCGAGCCAGTCCGGCACGAACAGCGACGCGACCGGCGCGCCCTTCGCGATGCGCTGCTGCGGCGCGCTCGCATACAGGCGATCGATGTACCCGGTGACGCGCGACTGCACGACCGCCGCACGCGATTCGTCGAACTGCGTGGTGCCGACCGCGTCGAAACCACCCGCGACCGCCTGCCTGCGCACGGTCACGTAGCGGATGCCGAGATCCTGCTGCAGGCCCGCATCGATCCGGATACCTGTCCCGCCGCCGCCTTCGTCGGCATACACGGGTTGGAGCAGCATGTTCATGAAAGGCGACTTGCCCGGCTTGTCGAAGTGCTGGTTCGGCACCATCGGGTCGTGCCAGTACAGCACCTTGCGGCCCGTCTTCGAATCGACCTTGTCGCCGGGTGTGGCGGATGCGGCCGGAGCCATCATCGCAGCGGACGTTGCGTGGCGAATGCCCACGGCATAACCCGCGCCGAGCAGCGCCGCGCCGGCGAACGCGGTCAGGACGACGCGCGCCAGTGGTTGCTTCTTCATCGTGTTCTCCTTCACTGGACCGCGGCCATCGTCGACGGCACGACCTGGTATTCGAGCTGGGCCCACGTCTGCGACACGTCGCGCCGGAGGTCGAGCACCTGCTGCTGCGCGTCCAGTTGCGCGCGCCGCGCGGCGAAGGTGTCGGCGAGCGAGCCGGTGCCGGCCCGGTAGGCGGCGTTCGCGAGCTGCACGCGCTGGTCTGCGGCCGACAGCAACGTCCGGCTCAGTTGCGCGATGCGCTCGCGGCCGCTCGCGAGCGTCGCGGATTGCGCGCGGATGTCGGCCTGAACCTGTCGCAGCGTGTCCTCGTACAGCAGGCGCGCGCGGGTCGCGAGTTCGGTTTTCTCGGCGACGTCGCGGTTCTGGCGGTTCTTGCGATCGAGCGGCAACGGGATCGTGACGCCCACCGACACCATGTTCGAATACGCGCCGCCCCGCTGCTGGTACGCGATTTCCCACGTCCAGTTCGGGCGGCGCTCGCTGTCGGCCACCGCGGCATCGGCTTCGGCCACCGCGATATCGTCCGCGGCGGCCGCGAGCGTCGGCTGCGACGCGCGCAGTTCGTCCGGCGGCAGCGACGACACGTAGGATTCGGGCGCGGGCGGCTCGCCGCCCACGTCGGCGACGGGCACGGCCGTCCATCGAGAAAGGCCGATCAGCGCGGTCTGATAGGTCTGCTGCGCTTTCAGCAACTGGTCTTGCGCCTGCGCGAGCATCACGCGCGCCTGCACCACGTCGGCGGCGCTGGCACGCGCGCCGCGATACGACGCCTGCGTGGCGGCCAGCTCGTGATGCATGTGATCGAGCAGCGCCTGTTGCAGCGCGAGCGCCTTCTTCGCGTAGACGGCGTTCAGCCACGCGGACGCGGTTTGCTGGCGCACGCTCGCGAGCTGCACCAGATAGCCCGCGCGCTCGCGGCCGACCCGTTCGCCGGCCAGCGCGGCACGCAGCCGCCGCTTGTCGCCGGAGACCCACTCCTGCTCGATGCCGATGCGGCGCATCGTCATGAAATCCTGCCCGACGGTGAAGCGCTGCGGACCGTTGATCGGCAGGTTGTCGATGCCCGCCTTGAGCATCGGGTCGGGCAGCCGGCCGGCCTTGACGGCCGCTTCCGAGCTGGCGCGCACGGACGCCTGGGCGGCCTCCATCGACGCGGAACGGTCGGTCGCGGACTGCAGCGCCGCGTCGAGCGTGAAGGGAGCGGGCTCGGCATGCGCGATGCCCGCGACGAGAAGCGCCGCGCACAGCGTGCGCGCGCGCCAACGGGCACGCCGGCCAAGCGGCGTGCCAGAAATGATTGGCATGATCTAACCCCAACGGCGAAATCCCAAAGGGATTCCACGTCCTGGCATAGGACGAACCTCACCGCGTGCGCGGTGAACCTGTCAGATTGGGATCAGCTGAGGCGCGGAGGTCGCCACAACCCGTTCGGGTCGCGGTTCGGGAGAGACTGGGTGTAGTGGAACACGACCGGGCCGGCGAGCGCGGCCGGGCGGCTGATGTCGGCCCGAGGGGCCGGATGGTAGAGGCTGCCGAACTGGCATTGGGCCGTGGACTTGCAGAGCGTGCCCTTGGCCTTCGCCTTGTCCACGGACGTCGCTTTCATCGACTCGCAGCCGGGCATGTCGGCGGACATGCCGGCGTCGCCTGCCATGGACATCGTGTGCTGCATCGGACATTCGCCGGCCAGGCCGCTCGCCGCCAGCCCGCTGACGGGCAGCACCGCGCAAAGCAGCAGGAGGATGAAGGTCCGAAGCAGTTTCATGGCGGCGATTATAGCGCGGCGGGCGGGCCATGACGCACCCGCCGCGAGCACCGCCGTTACTTCAACCGCCCCGACAAAAACTGCCCCAGCCGCTCGCTCTTCGGGCTGACGAGAATCTCCTGCGGGTGCCCCTGCTCCTCGATCTTCCCCTGATGCAGGAAGATCACGTGATTCGACACGTTGCGCGCAAATCCCATCTCGTGCGTGACGACGACCATCGTGCGGCCTTCCTCGGCGAGCTTCTGCATCACCTTCAGCACTTCGCCGACGAGTTCCGGATCGAGCGCCGACGTCGGCTCGTCGAACAGCATCACTTCCGGCTCCATCGCGAGCGCCCGCGCGATCGCGACGCGCTGCTGCTGCCCGCCCGACAGGTGCGACGGATACATCCCCTCGACCCGCGCCGGCAGCCCGACCTTCTCGAGATACTTGCGCGCACGCGCGACCGCCTCGTCCTTGCCGAGCCCGAGCACGGCCATCGGCGCCTCGATCACGTTCTCCAGCACCGTCATGTGCGCCCACAGGTTGAAGTGCTGGAACACCATCGCGAGCTTGGTGCGCATCCGCTGCAGTTGCTTCTGGTCGGCCACGCGCAGCCCGCCGTTCTTGTCGCGCGTGGTCTGGATCGCCTCGCTGCCGATCGTGATCTGCCCCGAGCACGGCTGCTCGAGAAAGTTGATGCAGCGCAGGAACGTGCTCTTGCCCGAGCCGCTCGACCCGATGATGCTGATCACGTCGCCGGCCTTCGCCTGCATCGAGACGCCCTTCAGGACCTCGTTGTCGCCGAACTTCTTGTGCAGGTCCTCGACGATGAGCTTGTACATGCGTGTGTTTCCTTTCGAATGCGTGAACGCGTTAATGACCGCGGGGCGACAGGAACGCGAGCCAGCGCGCCTCGAGCTTGCGGAACGCCCAGATGAGCGCGAAGACGACCAGCGCATACATCACCGCGGCGATGCCGTATGCCTGGAACGACATGTACGTCGCCGAGTTCACGTCGCGCGTGACCTTCAGGATGTCCGGCACGGTCGCGGTGAACGCGAGCGTGGTCGCGTGCAGCATCAGGATCACTTCGTTGCTGTAGCTCGGCAGCGAGCGGCGCAGCGCGGACGGCAGGATGATTCGCGTATAGAGCTTGAAGCGCGACATCCCGTACGCGAGGCCGGCCTCGACCTCGCCGGCCGCCGTCGACTTGATCGCGCCGGCGAAGATCTCGGTCGCATACGCGCACTCGTTCAGCGTGAACGCGAGCAGCGTGCAGTTCATCGCGTCGCGGAAGAAGCTGTCGAGCAGCACGTGATCGTGCACGACCTGCAGGCTGTAGATGCCCGTGTAGCACATCAGCAGCTGCACGTAGAGCGGCGTGCCGCGAAACACGTAGGTATAGAACCACACCGGCCCCGACACCCAGCGGTTGCTCGACGCGCGCGCGATCGCGAGCGGCACCGCGAGCAGGAAGCCGAGCGCGATCGACACGACCAGCAGCCACAGCGTGATCGCGAGCCCGCTGAAGCGGTAGCCGTCGGTGTAAAGGTAGCTCTGCCAATACTGGCTGATGATCTCGATCACAGTGCAAGCCTCCGGACGCCGACCGAATAACGCTTCTCGAGGTGGTGCAGCACGACGTTCGACACCGTCGTGATCGCGAGGTAGATCGCGCCCGCCGCAAGCGTGAAGAAAAAGAAGTTCAGCGTGCTCTTGCCCGCATCCTGCGACGCCTTCACGACGTCGGCGAGGCCGATGATCGATACCAGCGCGGTGGCCTTCACGAGCACCTGCCAGTTGTTGCCGATGCCCGGCAGCGCGAAGCGCATCATCTGCGGGAACAGGATGCGGCGGAACACGCGCCAGCCGCTCATCCCGTACGCGAAGCCGGCTTCGAGCTGGCCGCGCGGCACCGACAGGAACGCGCCGCGGAACGTCTCGGTGAAATACGCGCCGTAGATGAAGCCGAGCGTCACGACGCCGGCCGCGAACGGGTCGATGTCGATCTGGTCCCAGCCGAGCACGTCGGTCACGTCGTTCAGCAGGATCTGCATCCCGTAGAACAGCAGCAGCATCAGCACGAGGTCGGGCACCGCGCGGATCAGCGTCGTATAGAAGGTGCCGACCGAGGCGAGCACGCGGTTCGCCGACAGCTTCGCGGCCGCGCCGGCGAGCCCCAGCACGAGCGACGCGGCCAGCGACAGCACCGCGAGCTTCACGGTCTCGACCGTACCGGCCCACAGCAGCGGGCCAAATCCATGGAAGAACATGTGAGCGTCTCCAGTCCAGAAAAGCTGGCGGCGCGCCGCGGCCTCAGCCGGGCGCGCCGCCATGCGGTCAGCCGCCGTAGACGTCGAACGCGAAGTACTTCTTCTCGATCTTCTTGTAGGTGCCGTCCTTCAGCATGTCGGCGATCGCCTGGTTGATCTTTTCCTTCAGGTCGGCATCTTCCTTGCGCAGGCCGATGCCGGCGCCGTTGCCGAGCGTTTTCGGATCGTCGATATCGCCGCCGGAGAACTGGAAGCCCGCGCCGCGCGGCGTCTTCATGAAGCCGATGTCGGCCTGCACCGCGTCCTGCAGCGCAGCGTCCAGGCGGCCCGACACGAGGTCCGCATACACACCGTCCTGGTTCTGGTAAGGCACGATCTGCACGCCCTTCGGCGCCCAGTTCGCCTTCGCATACGCTTCCTGCGTCGTGCCCTGTTCGACGCCCACCGACTTGCCCTTCAGCGATTCGGCGCTCGGCAAGAGCGGCGAGCCCTTCTTCGCGACGAGGCGAGTCGGCGTGTTGAACAGCTTGTTGGAGAACGCGATCTGCTCGGCGCGCGCCGGCGTCATCGACATCGACGACAGCACGCCGTCGAACTTCTTCGCCTTGAGCGCCGGGATCATCCCGTCGAAATCGCTCTCGACCCACACGCACTTCGCCTTCAGGCGCGCGCAGATTTCGTTGCCGAGATCGACGTCGAAGCCGGCCACCTTGCCGTCCACGCCTTTCGATTCGAACGGCGGATAGCTGGCGTCGACGCCGAAGCGGATCGTCGACCAATCCTTGGCGTGGGCACCGACCGCGAGGCAGGCGAGGGCAATACTGAGCGCGAGTTTCTTCATGGCGTTCCTGTGTATGTCGAGAGGACGACGGGCAAAGGGCCGCATTCGCGCCCCGCCCGCCCAACCTGCGCGCCATCCGATCGGTCGCCCAAGTTGTACATACAACTTTGCCGTTTACTCACATCCGCCAGCAATCCGTGTTTATCTCTAATTGTCGGATGGTTGACTTTCGTTGACAAAAATTTCTTGATTTTCAATTACATATGCATGACATCCAGCTAAACACGGGCTGACCGGCGCGGCATCGCCGCGCCGATGGTGACGGAACGCTTGTCTATACCGGGCGCGACACCGGCACGCCGCCGTCGTCGCCGCGCTTCGCGCCGACGGCCTCGAGCCCGACCAGCCGGTAGCCGAACTGCAGCTCGGTCAGCAGGTGCCGCGGCGCCGCCGGCACCTGTTCGAGCTTCTGCCGCAGGTTCGTCATGTAGACCCGCACGTAGTGCGCGCGGTCGGCATCGTGGATGCCCCACACCTCGGCCAGCAGCTGCCTTGCCGCGATCACGCCGCCGCGCCCGCGAATCAGCGCGGCGAGCAGGCGGAATTCGAGCCGCGTCAGGTGCACGGGCTCGCCGCCGCGGAAGACTTCGTGCTTGCCGAGATCGACCACCACGTCGCCGAAGCGCACGACCGACGACGACTGCCCGTCCTCGGCCGACACGAACGCCGCGCGGCGCAGCTGCGCACGCGCGCGCGCGAGCAGTTCGGGCACGCCGAACGGCTTGGCCAGGTAGTCGTCCGCGCCCGCGTCGAGCGCCGCGACCTTTTCCACCTCCTGCTGCCGCGCCGAGAGCACGATCACCGGCACCGTCGACCATTCGCGCAGCTCGCGGATGAACGCCTTGCCGTCGTCGTCGGGCAGCCCGAGGTCGACGATCACGAGGTCCGGCTTGCTGCTCGACACGTACATGCGGGCCTCGCGGGCCGTCGACGCCTCGCACGTGTCCATCCCTTCCTGTTCCAGCGCCATCCGGACGAACCGCCGGATGTCCGCTTCATCTTCTACGACCAGCACGCGTGAACGGATCATGCTCGACTCTCGTGTTCGATAGCGGGCGGCGCGCCCAACGGCAGACGGATCTCGAACCGCGCGCCGTGCGGTTCGAGCGGCATCGCGCGGATCGAGCCGCCGTGCGCATTGACGATGCTCCTGCACAACGCGAGCCCGAGCCCCACGCCGGCGATCGACGACACCTGCCGCTCGCGCTCGAACGGCGCGAACAGCGGCTCGGGATCGCGCACGACGAAGCCCGGCCCGTCGTCCTCGACGAACACGTAGATCGTCTCGCCGAACACGCGCGCGCGCACCGACACCGACGCGTCGGCGCCCGCGTATTTCGCGGCGTTGTCGAGCAGGTTCATCAGCACGCGCTCGATCAGCAGCGCATCGACGTCGATCAGCGGCAGGTCGGCCGGCAGGTCCGCCTTCACGTCGCGGCCGGCCAGCACGTGCGCGGAATGCGCGAGCGCGCTGCCGACGATCTCGTCGAGCATGTGCCACTCGCGGTTCAGCCGCACACCTTCGCTCTGCATGCGCGCGAGATCGAGCAGGTTCACGACGAGCAGGTGCAGCGCCTCGGCCTGGTCGCGAATCGAGCGGGCCAGCCCGGCCGGCTGCCCGGGCGCGAGCCGCTCCGGCCGCTCGAGCGTTTCCGCGAGGCCGCGGATCGCGGTCAGCGGCGTCTTCAGGTCGTGCGACACCGCCGACAGCAGCGCGTTGCGCAGCCGCTCGCCTTCCATCGTGACCAGCGTGCGCTGCGCGACCTCGACGTAATGCACGCGCTCCAGCGCCATCGCGATCGACGAGCACAGCGCGGCCAGCAGCCGGCGGTCGTCGGGGTCGGTCGGCAGCGGCTGCGCGCCGGCGTGCAGCGCGAGCACGCCGCGCACCCGCATCGGCGCCTTCAGCGGCATGTACTGCGCCACCGCGTCGCCGAGCGCCGCCGTGCAGCGGCCGGCCGGCTGCGCCTGCTCGTAGGCCCAGCGGGCCACCGCCGGATCGACGAAGCCGGCGTCGTGCGTGGCCGGCAGCCGGTCGTCCGCATCGGGCAGCACGAGCGCGACGTGCACGCCGAGCAGCGGCCCGATCGTGCCGGTGCAGATCGACGCGATCTGCTCGGTCTCGATCGCCGCCGACAGGTCGCGCGCAACCCGCGCGAGCGCCGCCGAGCGCTTCTCGTTCGCGCGCGCGGCGCACGCCTCCGCGCGCAGCCGCGCCGCGAGCTGGCCGACCGCCAGCGCCACCGCGAGCATCAGCGCGAACGTGAACACATACTGCGTATCGGACACCGCGAACGACCAGCGCGGCTCGACGAAGAAGAAGTCGAAGCAGCCGACGCTCACGAACGCCGCCCACGCGCCGGCCGCGCGGCCGAACCGCAGCGCGACGAGCACGACCGTCAGCAGGAACAGCATCACGACGTTCGACAGGTCGAACACGCGCAGCAGCGCGTTCGCCGCAAGCGTCGCCAGCCCGCAGATCAGCGTCGCCCACGCGAGCGGCGCGACATACGGCGACGCCCGCCGGCGCACGTGCTCCGGCGGGCTGCGATCGGGCTCGGCCGCCCCGCTGCCGGGCTCGGCCCCCGCGATCCGCGCGACGACACTCGCGCAGGCGCCCAGGAATCGCGTTAACGGACTGCGGCCCTTGCGGGCCGTGCTTGATTCGGCGACCTCGCGCAGGTCGTCCACAGATCGGTGCATCGTGTTCTCGTTCAATCGCCCTCCCGGCAAGTCGGATGCGGTGCGGCCACGCGCGCGCCGAAACAGCGCGCGACGCGTGGCCGGATACGCATCGGTCAGACGAACGGCGTCAGCAGCATGTCGATCAGCTTGATGCCGATGAACGGCGCGACGATGCCGCCCACCCCGTAGATCAGCAGGTTGCGCCACAGCAGCTTCTCGGCGGGCTCGGCGCGGTACTTTACGCCCTTCAGCGCGAGCGGGATCAGCGCGACGATGATCAGCGCGTTGAAGATCACCGCCGACAGGATCGCCGACGTCGGGCTGTGCAGCCCCATCACGTTCAGCGCGCCGAGCGCCGGATAGGTCGCGACGAACGCCGCCGGAATGATCGCGAAGTACTTCGCGAGATCGTTCGCGACGCTGAACGTGGTCAGCGCGCCGCGCGTCATGATCATCTGCTTGCCGACCTCGACCACCTGCATCAGCTTCGTCGGGCTGCTGTCGAGGTCGACCATGTTGGCCGCCTCCTTCGCCGCCTGCGTGCCGCTGTGCATCGCCACCGCCACGTCGGCCTGCGCGAGCGCCGGCGCGTCGTTGGTGCCGTCGCCCGTCATCGCGACGAGGTGGCCCTTCGCCTGGTGCTCGCGAATCAGGCGCAGCTTGTCTTCCGGCGTCGCTTCCGCGAGGAAGTCGTCGACGCCCGCCTCCGCCGCGATCGCGGCCGCGGTCAGGCGGTTGTCGCCGGTGATCATCACGGTCTTCACGCCGACCTTGCGCAGCTCGGCGAAACGCGCCTTGATGCCGTGCTTGACGATGTCCTTCAGCTCGATCGTGCCGAGCACCTTGCCGCCGTCGGCCACCACGAGCGGCGTGCCGCCGCGGCGCGCGATGTCGTTGACGGCCGCGTCGACGTCGCCCGGGAACACGCCGCCGAGCGCATCGACGTGCGCGCGGATCGCCGACGCCGCGCCCTTGCGCACCTGGCGCGCGCCGAGGTCGATCCCGCTCATCCGGGTGCGCGCGCTGAACGGCACCGTGACGTGGCCGTCGAGATCCGGCAGCGGCGACAGCGTGCGCTGCTTCGCGAGCGTGACGATCGAGCGCCCTTCCGGCGTCTCGTCCGCGAGCGACGACAGCAGCGCGGCCTGCGCGAGCGTGCGCTCGTCGACGCCCGGCGCCGGCCGGAACTGCACCGCCTCGCGGTTGCCGAGCGTGATCGTGCCGGTCTTGTCGAGCAGCAGCACGTCGACGTCGCCGGCCGCCTCGATCGCGCGGCCCGAGGTCGCGAGCACGTTCGCGCGCATCATGCGGCTCATGCCCGCGATGCCGATCGCCGACAGCAGCGCGCCGATCGTGGTCGGGATCAGGCACACCAGCAGCGCGATCAGCACGGTGAGACTCACGGCCGTGCCGGACGCATTGAGCAGCACGCTGAAGGACGAGAACGGCAGCAGCGTCACGCACACCAGCAGGAAGATGATCGTCAGCGCGACCAGCAGGATCGACAGCGCGATTTCGTTCGGCGTCTTGCCGCGCTTCGCGCCTTCGACCATCGCGATCATCCGGTCGAGGAACGCCTCGCCGGGGTTCGCGGTGATGCGCACGACGACCCAGTCGGACAGCACGCGCGTGCCGCCCGTCACCGACGAGAAATCGCCGCCCGACTCGCGGATCACCGGCGCGGATTCGCCGGTGATCGCCGATTCGTCGACCGACGCGACGCCGTCGATCACCTCGCCGTCGGCGGGAATCGTGTCGCCGGCCTCGACGAGCACGACGCTGCCGGCGGCCAGCTCGTCGCTCGGCACGCGATGGGTCGTGCTGCCGTAGCGCTTCGGCTCGTCGAGCACCTTTGCATACACGCGCTTGCGCGCCGAGCGCAGCGCCTCGGCCTGCGCCTTGCCGCGCCCTTCGGCGAGCGCCTCGGCGGCGTTCGCGAACAGCACCGTGAACCACAGCCAGCACGCGACCGCGAAGATGAAGCCGGCCGGCGCGTCGCCCTGGCCCGCGAGCGCCTGCAGCCACAGCACCGTGGTGACGATGCTGCCGAGGTAGACCACGAACATCACCGGGTTCTTCCACTGCACCTGCGGTGCCAGCTTGCGGAATGCCTCGCGCAGCACCGCGCTCCAGCGCATCGGCGGCACGTCGCCGATCGGCGCGGCCGCGGGGGTGATCGAAGTTTCGATATGGGACATGAAACGACTCCTTTGCGTTCTCTCAGCGTGCGACGGCCGCTTTGCCCAGCGAGCGGTCGAGCGCCATGTTCAGTTCGAGCACGCGGATGCGGGGCTCGCCGAGCACCGCGAGCTGGCGCGGCGTGGCGACCTGGCCGACCAGCGCCATCACCTGTTCGACGCTCACTCCGCGCGCCTTGGCGACGCGCGCCGCCTGCAGCCGCGCGTTCGCGAGCGAGATGTCCGGATCGAGCCCGGACGCGGATGCGGTCACCGCGTCGACCGGCACCGGCGCGCCTTCCGCGAGCCCGTTCTCCTGCCGGTACGCGCGCGTTCGCGCGGCGATGTCGGCCAGCAGCTTCTTGCTGGTGACACCCTGGTTGCTCGCGCCGCTGCCGGCCGCGTTGTACGGCTGGTCGACGGTCTTGGCCGGATCGGCGGGATCGGTGCCGACCGTCGCGCTCGGGCGCGGATGGAAATACTCGGCGCGCGTGAAGTTCTGCCCGATCACCGCGGAGCCGACCGTCGCGCCGTCGCGCACGACCAGGCTGCCGCGTGCCTGCGACGGGAACAGCAGGTTCGCCGCGCCGGTGGTGAGCAGCGGGTACGCGAGGCCGGTGACGAGCATGAACAGCACCGACGACGCGATCACCGGCCTGACGAGGCCGCGCGTCGCGTCGAGCAGCGACGATTCCGGTGCCGGTGCGGCGGCGGGTGCCGCGTGGCGATTGCTTTGAGCCATGTGGGTTTCCTCAGAACAGTTGGCCGCTCGTCATCATCAGATGCTCGACGATCGGACCGAGCGCGAGCGCGGGCAGGAACGTGAGGCCGCCGACGACGAGGATCACGAAGATCAGCAGGCCGGCGAACAGGCCCGTCGACGTCGACAGCGTGCCGGCGCTCTCGGGAATGCTTTTCTTGGCGGCGAGGCAGCCGGCGACGGCCAGCATCGGCAGCAGCGTCAGGTAGCGGCCGACCAGCATCGCCAGGCCGATCGTCGTGTTGAAGAACGGCGTGTTGGCGTTCAGGCCCGCGAACGCGGAGCCGTTGTTGGCGGTGCCCGACGTGTACGCGTACAGCACCTCGCTGAAGCCGTGCGGCCCGAGGTTCGCGAGGCTGTCCATGGTCGAATGCATCAGCGCGGCCAGCGCGGTGAAGCCGAGAATGCTGAACGGGTGCGCGAGCACCGCGAGCATCACCAGCTTCATTTCGCGGGCCTCGATCTTCTTGCCGAGGAATTCCGGCGTGCGGCCGATCATCATGCCGACCAGGAACACCGTCAGGATCGCGAACGTGAACAGGTTGATCAGCCCGACGCCGTCGCCGCCGAACACGTTGTTCAGCATCATCTGCGCGAGCGGCACGAGGCCGCCGAGCGGCGTCAGCGAATCGTGCATCGCGTTCACCGAGCCCGTGGTGGCGGCCGTCGTGACGGTCGCGAACAGGCTCGTCTGCGCGATGCCGAAGCGCATCTCCTTGCCTTCCAGGTTGCCGCCCGGCTGCTCTGCGCTCCATTGCTGGTCGACGCCGAGCCCCGCGAGCAGCGGGTTGCCGTGCTGCTCGGCCGAGTAGATCACCGCGAGGAAGCCGACGAACATCACGACGAACGCGGCGAGGATCACCCAGCCCTGGCGGCGCCGGCCGATCATCGTGCCGAGCGCATAGGTCAGCGCCGACGGGATCAGCAGCATGCTCAGCATGTGCAGCGTGTTGGTGAGCGGCGTCGGGTTCTCGAACGGATGCGCGGCGTTCATGCTGAAGAAGCCGCCGCCGTTGGTGCCGATGTGCTTGATCGATTCGAGGCTGGCCACCGGCCCCGTGACGATCTGCTGGCGCGCGCCTTCGAGCGTGGTCGCCCACGCATCCGACGCGAGCGTCTGCGGCATGCCCTGCCACACGTAGACGAGCGCCATCACGAAGCAGAGCGGCAACAGCACGCGGTACGTCACCCGCGTGAAGTCCACCCAGTAGTTGCCGATGTCGGCCGCGTTCCTGCGGCTCAGGCCGCGCATGAAGCCGCCGGCCGCCGCGACGCCGGTCGCCGCGCTCACCGTCATCAGGAAGGTGATGACGGCCATCTGCGAGAAGTTCGACAGGCTGCTTTCGCCGGCATACGCCTGCCAGTTGGTGTTCGTGATGAACGACGCCGCCGTGTTGAACGCAAGATCGGGGCTTTGCGCGGCGCGATGCAGCGCATCGAACGGCAGCGCGTCCTGCACGCGCAGCAGCAGGTAGCCGAGCAGCATCATGCCCGCGTTGCTGAGCAGCAGCACCATGCCGTAACGCTTCCACGACATCGTCTCGCCGGGATCGACGCCGAGCAGGCCGTACGTGCGGCGTTCGAGCCACGCATGGCGCGGGCTCGTGAACGTGTGCGCGAGCCATTTGCCGACCACCGGCACCAGCGCCAGCATGATCGCCACGACGATCGCGAATTGAATGAAATTATTGAACATGTCGACGCTCGCTCAAATCCTGTCCAGACCGTTGATGAAACCGGCCGTCAACGCGAAGAACGCCAGCGTGACCAGTACGAAAACCAGATCGCTCATAGGATTCACCGATATTTTCTTGTTCCTGTCGAATCGCGCGAATCAATACCGCTCGGGCCTGATCAACGCATGGAAGAGATAGATGAAGAGCACGGCCGAAACGGCTCCCGAAATCCACAACATCGCTTTCCCCTGTTTTTGCTTGATGTGCGCGGGCAATCCGCGGCACCTTCACACCCCACGCTCGGCTGGAGAATGGGATGCGCCAGTGTAGGAATCCGCGTATCAAAGCGGTGTTCAATTTCAGGGCGTGGAGTAAAAAACCTGTAAAAAACGCTTGCGGCGTTGTGACGGCCTTATCGGCGGAATGCACCGCGAATCGGGCTTTTATGTGATTTTTTCAAACGCGCCGGCAGTCTATACACCGTCTCTTCACCGCAATTCCTAGAATCGCCGCCATGTTCAAGACGGGATCTCCGTCACGCGGCACGGCGCGCAGCGATCGTCATCCGATCGCGCCGCACCGCTGCCGGTCGCGCCCGTCATTCGTCGTTCCCCGTCGCAACGGGTCTTTCCAGGAAGTCACACACAATGAAAAAAGAAGTCGCCGGCGCGCTGTCCCTCGCCATGATCAGCGTTGCCGCCCACGCGCAAAGCAGTGTCACGCTCTACGGCATGCTGGATGCCGGCATTGCCTATACGAACAACCAGTCGGGCAAGAGCGCCTGGCAGCAGGGCAGCGGGCTGCTGTCGAACACCGTCTTCGGCCTGAACGGCGCGGAGGATCTCGGCGGCGGCCTGCAGGCGCTGTTCCGGCTCGAGAGCGGGTTCAACCTGAACAACGGCACGCAGTCGTACCGCAACACGATGTTCGGCCGCCGCGCCTACGTCGGCCTGCAGAGCGACCGCTACGGCACGCTGACGCTCGGCCGGCAAACCGATTCCGTCGTCGACGTGCTCGGCCCGCTCGCGATGTCGAACAACGGCGACGGCAACAACCTCGCCGCGCACCCGTTCGACAACGACAACGTCGACGATTCGTTCTATATCGACAACGCGGTCAAGTACACGAGCCCGACCGTCGCCGGCGTGCAGTTCAGCGGCCTGTACGGCTTCAGCAACCAGCCCGGCTTCTCGAACAACCGCGCATACAGCGCGGGCGTGTCGTATGCGAACGGCCCCGTCAACCTCGGCGCGGCCTACCTGCAGCTCAATCGCGGCGGCACGACGCTCGCCGGCGCGCTGTCGGGCAACGATGCGCCGAACTTCCCCGCCGCGCGCCAGCGCGTGGTGGGCGCGGGCGGCAGCTACGCGTTCGACCGGCTGACGGTCGGCGCACTGTGGACGCATTCGATGTTCGACGAGACGGCCGCATCGTCGCTGCCGGGCGCGCTGAATTCACTGCGCTTCGACAACTACGAGGTCAACGCCCGTTACGCGCTGAATCCGGCGGTGTCGTTCGCCGGCGCGTATACGTTCACCAACGGCCGCTACGACGACGCCACCGGCACCCACCGCCCAAAGTGGCACCAGGTCACGCTGCTGGCCGATTACGCGCTGAGCAAGCGCACCGACGTGTACGTGGAAGGGGTATATCAGCACCAGTTCGGCGTGCCGTCGGGCGGGACGCTCGGCTTCGCGAACATCAACGGCGTGGCGGCGTCGTCGACGAATACGCAGGTGGTCGGCACCGTCGGCATGCGGCACCGGTTCTGACCGGCGGGCGCGCGCCTCTGTGCAATCCCGCATGGACGCGCGCCGCTCGACAAGGGATCATTCACGAATCCGGGCCGGGGCCGCCGGGAAAACCGGTACACTCGGCGCCGGGCGTGCGCCGGGCCGGCATTCGGTGGCGAGCGGCGCCGTCTCTGGAATTGCGATCCCATGACCACACCGATCTATCAGGAAATCAAGGATTTCATCCTCGCGCGCATTCATGCCGGCGAATGGGCGGAAGGCGACCAGGTGCCGTCGGAAAACGAGCTCGCGCGCGAATTCAACGTCGCGCGGATGACCGTCAACCGCGCGCTGCGCGAGCTGACCGCCGAGCAGGTGCTGACGCGCACGCGCGGCTCGGGCACGTTCGTCGCGTCGCCGAAGTACGAATCGACGCTCGTCGCGATCCGCAGCATTTCCGACGAGGTGGCCGCGCGCGGCCACGGCTATCGCGCGCAGGTGCTGCAGGTCGGCGCGAGCGTCGCCGACACGAAGCTCGCCGACGAGATGCAGCTCGACCCGGGCAGCCCGATCTTTCATTCGCGCGTGCTGCACTTCGAGAACGACACCCCCGTGCAGCTCGAGGAGCGCTGGGTCAACCCGGCCTGCGCGCCCGAATACGCGTTGCAGGACTTCACCGCGACGACGCCGAACCAGTACCTGATGCGCGTCGCGCCGCTGCAGCGCGTCGAATACCGGATCGAGGCCGCGATGCCCGATGCCGAAACGCGCAGCCGGCTGACGATGGACGAACGCGAGCCGTGCCTGATGCTGCACCGGCGCACGTGGTCGCAAGGCGTGGTCGCGTCGACCGTCAATCTGTGGCACCCGGGCAGCCGGTATCGCTTCACCGGGCATTTCTGACGCGGGCGCCCCAGCGTTCGAGCGCGGCCACCGCGCGCCGCAAGCCGTCCTCCTCCGCCATGCGCGCGCCCAGTTCCACGGCGCTGGCCCGCGTGCCGGCGCGTTCCGCGAACGCAATGCCGCGCGCGAGCGCGTCCGCGTGCATCCGCCTGCCCGCGACCGGCGCGGCGGCCACGCCGAGCCGCTGCAGCCGGCTCGCCCAGAAGAACTGGTCGCCCGCGAACGGCACCACGACCGACGGCACGCCCGCGCGCGCCGCCGAGTGCGTGGTGCCCGATCCGCCGTGATGGATCGCCATCGACGTGCGCGGCAGCAGCCAGCGATGCGGCGTGTCGCCGACGACGCACACGTTCCCCGGCAGCGCGGACGCGTCGATCCCGCTCCATCCCGGATAGAACAACGCGCGGCGGCCGTCGAGCGCCTGCGTCAGCGCATCGGCCAACGCCGCCCGATCGAATCCCGCCATGCTGCCGAAACCGACATACACGGGCGGCTCGCCGGCGTCGAGAAACGCGGCGAGCGCGGGCGGCGGCGTCCACGCCGGATCGTCGGCGCTCCATTGTCCGCACGCGCACGCAGGGTCCGGCCAGTCGGCGGGCCCGGACAGCAGCGCCGGCGACACGCCGTACAGCATCGGATGCTCGGTCCACACGCGCTTGCGCGGCGGCAGCCCGCAGACGCTCGCGCGCGCCGCATTGGTCGCGCGGCGAAACGCCTGCCACAGCAGCGCGTTCACGAGCCGGTGGCTCGCGCGGTTCAGCCAGCGCGGCAGCTTGCCGGGCGGCAGGAACGGCGACGCAAATTCCGCCGTCGGCGTGATCGGAATGAGGCCCGCGCCGATCGCGGGAATGCCGCGATACTCGGCGACCGACAGGCCGACGAACGCCGCGAGCCCCGATACGACGATCGCATCGCATCCGGCCGATGCGTCCGCAACCTCGCGCATCCAGGCGGCGGTGTTCGCATTGGCGATCGACGCGAGCGCCTTCGACGTGTCGCTGAAGCCGCCCCGCCCGTTCACCGCATCCGACAACGCCTCGCCCGGCGCGAGCGCCCGGCGGATGTCGCCCGACAGCGCGGCCGACGGCACGCCGAGCGCGGCGGCCGAGCCGAGCGTCGCGGCGTCGGCCAGCAGCCGCACGTCGTGGCCGGCGTCGATCAGCGCGCGGCCGAGCGCCGCGAGCGGGCGCACATCGCCTTCGGTGCCGTACGTGACGATGACGAGCTTCATGCTTGACTCCCTGAATGCGGCGCAATGGAATGGCATCACAAAAATGCACGTCGTATACTAATGCAACTCGTACACTTTCTGTAAAGACCTTCGCCATGGAACCCATCCCCGACGATCCGGGCCGCCGCGCGCGCAAGCGCATCCAGATGCTGGCGCATCTCGCCGCAACCGCCGCGCGCCTGTTCGACGCGCACGGCTACGACACGGTGACGATGGAGCAGATCGCCGCGGAGGCGGACGTCGCGAAGCGCACGCTGTACAACCATTTCCCGACCAAGGAAGCCGTGCTCGCGCACTGGCTCGAAGGCGAACTGGCGCGCGATCTCGCGCATCTGCAGCGCGACGTCGCGCGGCGCAAGTCGTTCGCGTCGCGCATCGCGTGCGTGCTCGACGCATCGGCCGCGTGGTGCGAACAGCATCCGGTCTACCTGCTCGCGTATCTGAGGCACCGTTTCCTGAGCATCGGCACGGTGGAACCTGACGACGGCGGCGACATCGTGCTCGTGTGGCGGCAGTTGATCGTCGCAGGCCAGCAGGCCGGCGAACTGAACGCGGCGCTACCCGCCGAGCAGCTCGCGACGTGGTTCCACCACTTGTATCTCGCGGCGATGCTACGCTGGCTGAACGCGCCGGGGCTGTCGTTGAAGCGGGAGTTTCAGGCGGTCGCCCGGTTTTTCGTCGAAGGGGCGGAGGGGAAAGCGGCGTCGAAAGGCGCGCGCCGCGCATAGCCGGTGTAGGCCCGCCGCAGGCCGGTGTCGCCGTTGCGAGACACCCCGCATGCCAAATCCGTCGCGCGGCAGTATGCTGATGGCGTACGGCTGCGCACTGTGCACCGGGCAAACCCTCAGATGCGCACGTTGTCGCGCCGCCGTCCCGAGCGCAAACCTGTTTGCAAGGAGGAATACGCGATGGCCGCCACGCATCATGTCCACTTCGAACTGCGGCACGCGAGCGTGCCGACCTATTTCGTCAGCTACATGTTTCCCGCCGCATTGTTCGTCTACGAACTGCTGCGCGTCGGCCAGTGGATCCGCGATCACGGGATGCACTTCGCCGGCTTCAAGGGGATGGGCTACGAGTATCTGCTGATGCTGCTGTTCGTCGGCGCGCAGATCGTCATCGAAGCGCTTTACCTGCTCGGCGCGGCGATGCGCAAGGATCGCGACTTCGAGCACCGGCTGCCGAACGTGATCCTCGGCATCGGCTGTTCGATCGCGCTGCTGGCGCTCGATCTCGCGATCCAGCTCGCGTTCTGATCGTCGGCTGATCGTCTTCCGATCGCTTTTCGATCGCCGCCGGAACGGGCGCTGAAGCGCCCGGGCGGGGCGGGAGCGCGTCAGCACGCGGGTCCGCTCACACCCCATGCCGCGCCAGGAAATCCGTCACCGCATCGAGCACGGCCGCCGTGCGCTCGCGATGCGGCACGTGTCCGCATTCCTTCAGCATCATGACCGACGACGGCCCCGCGACGCGCGACGCGATGCGATCCGGGTGCACGGACGAGCCGTATTCATCCTGCGACCCATGAATCGCGAGCGTCGGACAGCGCACCTGCGGCAACACGTCGTCGAGGCTCCAGTCGCGAAACTCGGCCGACAGCCACGTCTCGACCCACGCGCGCAGCACCCATTCCGCCTTGTCGCCGTGATAGCGCGCGAGACGCTCGAGCTGGCCCGGCGCCGCGAACTGGCGCCCGGCTTCGCGAATGCCGTCCAGCGTGCGCGCCTCGACGAATGCCTGTGCGGCCACCGTCACGAGCGCGCGGCACCGCTCGGGATACGCGGCGGCGGCCCCCACCGCCATCCCGCCGCCGACGCTGTGACCGAACGCGACGAACGACGCGATGCCGAGCTGCTCGCACAGCGCGCGCAACGCATGATCCGCCTCGTCGCGCACGAACGTCGGCGGCAGCTGCCCCGGATGCGGATCGGACTGGCCGAAGCCGAGCCGGTCGTAGGCGATCACGTCGCGGCGCGCCGCCTGCGCGAGCTGCTCCGGAAAGTCGCGCCACAGCGCGACGCTGCCGAGCGAATCGTGCAGCAGCACGACCGGGCACGCGGCGGCGCCGGGCGCGGGCGCGCCGCGCCAGCGTTTCGCAAAGAGACGCCCTTGCGGCGTCGCGATCCAGGTCTCCTCGGTGAACGTATCGGGCATGTCTCGTCGTGTCATGGAATTGAAGGCGGCCGCGCGCGTGCGGCCAAGCGAACTGCAGGTGATGTTGGCGCGACGGCGCGCGGCGCGTCAAGCGCGCGCGCCGCGATTCATTCCTGCTGCGGCGGCAGGTATTCGATCTTCGCCTCGTCGTAGAGCCGGTAGATCAGCGCCTGCATCGCGCGGATGTCTTCCGATTCGTCGAGCATCCGCATGCTCATGATGATCGGCGAGACGAGGTTCGGATCGTCGAGCGGCTTGTAGCTGACGTCATCGCGCTTCAGCCCGTACACGCTCTGCGGCACGACCGACACGCCCTCGCCCATCGCGACGAGGCCCAGCGCGATCTGCAGCTCGCGCGTCTCGTAGATGCGCCGCGGCTTCAGCGCGCGGTCATGGAACGCGGCCAGCACCTGGTCCGCGTAGCTCGGCCGGGGCGCCTTCGGGAAGATGATCAGCGTGTCGTTGACGAGGTCGTGCAGCGACAGCACCTGTTTCGCGCTGTCGAGCGGATGGCCGAGCGGCAGCGCGACGATCATCCGCTCCTCGCGCAGCACGACGCGCCGCACGCTCGGATCCTCGTGGCGGATGCGGCCGAACCCGACGTCGATCCGCCCCTCCTTCAACGCCTTGATCTGGTCCATCGTCGACATCTCGTGCAGGCTCAGCTCGACCGCCGGGCATTCGTCGCGATAGCGCCGGATGATCTTCGGCAGCATCCCGTACAGCGTCGAGCCGACGAACCCGATCGACATGCTCCGCTCGATCTTGCCGATCCGCTTCGTCATCGACTCCAGCTCGGCCGTCTGCGCCAGCAGCTGCACCGCGTGCGAATAGAAGAAGCGCCCCGCGTCGGTCAGCTTCAGCGGCCGCGTGTTGCGCTCGAACAGCATCACGCCGAGCGTCTCCTCGAGCTGCTGGATCTGGCGGCTCAGCGGCGGCTGCGCGATGTGCAGCCGCTCCGCCGCGCGCGTGAAATTCCGCTCGTCGGCGACCGCGACGAAGTAACGAAGGTGCCGCAACTCCATTTCTATACCTCTGAGATATGGAACTGATACTAAATCAGTGTTGGACGGCGCATTTCACCCGCAACTATCCTTCAATTGCCCGCCCGGAACCCCACAACTATACCCCCAGAGCATTAACGCCCCAATCGGTCCGGACGGCGCAGGTCAGAGGAAACACGCGCATCCCGCCGGATCGCGGCCCATCAGAGCCAGGAGAAGACAATGACCCACAGTGACATCGAAGCCCTCGTCGAAGGGTTCATCGTCGGCGCCGCACAGGGCGAAGCCGATCCGCGCGTGCGGCAGGTGGTCGTGCGGCTGACCGCCGACCTGTTCAAGGCGATCGAGGATCTCGACCTGACGCCGTCCGAGGTGTGGAAAGGCATCGAATACCTGTCCGAAGCCGGCGCGACGCAGGAACTCGGCCTGCTCGCCGCGGGCCTCGGCCTCGAACGCTTCCTCGACATCCGCATGGACGAAGCCGAAGCGCAGGCCGGCCTGACGGGCGGCACGCCGCGCACGATCGAAGGCCCGCTGTACGTGGCCGGCGCACCGGCCAGCATCGGCTTCGCGCGCCTCGACGACGGCACGGACGAAGCGAACGGCGACCTGCTGTTCATGCAGGGCACCGTGCATGGCGACGACGGCGCGCCGCTCGCGGGCGCGAAGGTCGAGGTCTGGCACGCGAACCTGCAGGGCAACTATTCGTTCTTCGACAAGACCCAGCGCGCGTTCAACCTGCGCCGCACGATCGTCACCGACGCGCACGGCCGCTACCAGTTCCGCAGCATCGTGCCGGTCGGCTACGGCTGCCCGCCGGACGGCACCACGCAGCGGCTGCTCGACCGGCTCGGCCGCCACGGCCGCCGCCCCGCGCACATCCACTTCTTCGTGTCCGCGCCGGGCCATCGCAAGCTGACCACGCAGATCAACATCGACGGCGACGCGTACCTGTGGGACGACTTCGCGTTCGCGAGCCGCGAAGGCCTCGTGCCCGCGATCGAGCGCGTGAGCGCGCCCGCGGCGCTCGAACGCCACGGCGTCGACCGGCCGTTCGCGTCGATCGATTTCGACTTCCGGCTGCACGGCGAGCATGCCGCGGCGCCGGACGTCGAGGTCACGCGCATCCGCGCCGCCGCCTGAGCCGATTCCCGGTGCGCGCCACGCGACGCGCGCATCCCACCCCTGCCTTGCCTCGCACCGGAGCCCGCGCCCACGCGCCGAGCCCGGCCGACACTGGAGACACCCGATGATCCCGATCTATCCGGACCGCGCGCCCGCCGTGCGCTCGCTCGACGATTTCCTCGTCGAGGACAAGACGAGCGGCGACTATCGCCTGCATCGCAGCGCGTTCACCGACGAAGCGCTGTTCGAGCTGGAGATGAAGCACATCTTCGAAGGCAACTGGATCTACCTCGCGCACGAGAGCCAGATTCCGAACGTCAACGATTACTACACGACCTACATGGGCCGCCAGCCGGTGTTCATCGCGCGCAACCGCCAGGGCGAGCTGAACGCGTTCGTCAACGCGTGCACGCACCGCGGCGCGATGCTGTGCCGCCACAAGCGCGGCAACAAGGCGACCTACACGTGCCCGTTCCACGGCTGGACCTTCAACAACAGCGGCAAGCTGCTGAAGGTGAAGGATCCGGAAGGCGCCGGCTACCCCGACTGCTTCAACAAGGAAGGCTCGCACGACCTGAAGAAGGTTGCGCGCTTCGAGCGCTATCGCGGCTTCCTGTTCGGCAGCCTGAACCCGGACGTGCCGCCGCTGAAGGAGCACCTCGGCGAAGCGGCGCGGATCATCGACATGATCGTCGACCAGTCGTCCGACGGGCTCGAAGTGCTGCGCGGTGCGTCGACCTACACGTACGAAGGCAACTGGAAGCTGACCGCCGAGAACGGCGCGGACGGCTATCACGTGTCGGCCGTGCACTGGAACTACGCGGCGACGACGAACCACCGCAAGGAGCAGAACGCGCGCGAGGACACGATCCGCGCGATGGACGCCGGCAGCTGGGGCCGCCAGGGCGGCGGCTTCTACGCGTTCGAGCGCGGCCACATGCTGCTGTGGACGCGCTGGTCGAACCCGGAGGACCGCCCGAACTTCAGCCGCCGCGACGAATTCGCCGCGCGCTGCGGCAGCGAGAGCGCCGACTGGATGATCCAGAACTCGCGGAACCTGTGCCTGTATCCGAACGTGTACCTGATGGACCAGTTCGGCTCGCAGATCCGCGTGCTGCGCCCGCTGTCGGTGAACCGCACCGAAGTGACGATCTACTGCATCGCGCCGAAGGGCGAGGAAGCCGACGCGCGCGCGCGCCGCATCCGCCAGTACGAGGATTTCTTCAACGTGAGCGGGATGGCGACGCCCGACGATCTCGAGGAATTCCGCGCCTGCCAGCAGGGCTACGCGGGCATCGCGGTGGCCTGGAACGACATGTGCCGCGGCTCGACGCACTGGATCGACGGCGCGGACGACGCCGCCCGCAAGATCGGCCTGAACCCGGTGATGAGCGGCGTGAAGACGGAAGACGAAGGGCTCTATACGGTGCAGCACCGCTACTGGGCCGAGACGATGAAAAAGGCCATCGACGCCGAACGGAGCCACGCATGAACACGATTTCGATCGCCGACGTCCAGGCGTTCCTGTACCGCGAAAGCCGCCTGCTCGACGACGAGCAGTGGGACGACTGGCTCACCTGCTACCACCCCGACGCGCAGTTCTGGATGCCGTCGTGGGACGACGACGACACGCTCGTCACCGATCCGCAGCGCGAGATCT
Source organism: Burkholderia sp. SRS-46 (assembly GCF_004343775.1). Classification (GTDB taxonomy): domain Bacteria; phylum Pseudomonadota; class Gammaproteobacteria; order Burkholderiales; family Burkholderiaceae; genus Burkholderia. The sequence continues at coordinate 943,381 of NZ_PTXL01000002.1, forward strand.
CGCTGATCTTCTACCCGAACCGGCAAGGCCTCGAGGATCGCGTGTTCCGCATCAAGACCGAGCGTTCGAGCGCGACGATGCCCGACACGCGCACCTGCCACAACGTCGCGAACGTCGAGCTGGAGAAGCACGAGGGCGGCGTCTGCACGGTGCGCTTCAACTGGCACACGCTGAGCTTCCGCTACAAGACCGTGTCGACCTATTTCGGCATGTCGCGCTACGTGATCGATTTCAACGGCGATGCGCCGCAGATCCTGGACAAGTATGTCGTCCTGAAGAACGACTACATCAATCAGGTCATCGACGTCTATCACATCTGAATTCGACGCGGACCGGAGACAATCATGGAACACACCATCGCACTGCAATTCGAAGACGGCGTGACCCGCTTCATTTCGTGCCGCGACGGCGAAAAGCTGTCCGACGCGGCCTATCGCCAGCAGATCAACATCCCGCTCGACTGCCGCGACGGCGCGTGCGGCACCTGCCGCTGCCATTGCGAATCGGGCGACTACGAGCTGCCCGAATCGAGCTACATCGAGGATGCGCTCACCGCCGACGAAGCCGCCCAGCGCATGGTGCTGGCCTGCCAGACCCGCCCGCGCGGCAACTGCGTGATCCGCGTGCCGGCCTCGTCGAACGCGTGCAAGACCGGCGCCGTGCGCCACGAAGGCACGCTCGCGGCGGTCGAGAAGCTGTCCGACTCGACGCTCCATTTCGCGATCGACCTCGACACGCCCGACCAGCTCGGCTTCCTCGCCGGCCAATACGTGAACGTCGAGATTCCCGGCACGGCGTCGTCGCGCTCGTATTCGTTCAGCTCGCAGCCGGGCACGCCGCGCGTGTCGTTCATCGTGCGCAACGTGCCGGGCGGCAGGATGAGCGGCTATCTCGCGCAGGATGCCGCGCCCGGCCAACGGATCGCGTTCTCCGGGCCGCACGGCAGCTTCTACCTGCGCGACGCGGCGCGGCCCGCGCTGTTCCTCGCGGGCGGCACCGGCATCGCGCCGTTCCTGTCGATGCTCGACGTGTGCGCGGCGCGCACGAACGGCCAGCCCGTGCGGATGGTGTACGGCGTGACGAACGACGCGGATCTCGTCGCGCTCGAACAGCTCGACGACGTCGCGCGCCGCCTGCCCGGCTTCGAATACCGCACCTGCGTGGCCGATGCGGGCAGCGCGCATCCGCGCAAGGGCTACGTCACCACGCACGTCGATCCGGCCTGGTTGAACGGCGGCGACGTCGACATCTACCTGTGCGGCCCGGTGCCGATGGTCGACGCGGTGCAGGCGTGGCTGCGCGACTGCGGCGTGACGCCGGCCAACCTGTATTTCGAAAAATTCTCGTCGAGCAACGCAGCATGAGCACACCCCATCCGAACCGCTTCGCGGACCAGGTCGTCGTCGTCACCGGCGCGGGACAAGGCATCGGCCGCGGCGTCGCGCTGCGCGCCGCGCAGGAAGGCGCGACGCTCGTGCTCGTCGATCGCGCGCCGACCGTGCGCGAGGTCGCCGCCGGGATCGAGCAGGCCGGCGGCCGCGCGATCGCGGTGCTCGCCGATCTCGAGACCGCCGACGGCGCCGCGCAGATGACGCAGGCCGCGCTCGACGCGTTCGGCCGCATCGACGTGCTGGTCAACAACGTCGGCGGCACGATCTGGGCGAAGCCGTTCGACGCGTACGACACCCGCCAGATCGAGGCCGAGATCCGCCGCTCGCTGTTCCCGACGCTATGGTGCTGCCATGCGGTGCTGCCGGCGATGATCGCGCGCCGGCGCGGCGCGATCGTCAACGTGTCGTCGATCGCGACGCGCAGCATCCACCGGATTCCGTACGCGGCCGCGAAAGGCGGCGTGAACGCACTGACCGCGAGCCTCGCGTTCGAGCAGGCGCACCACGGGATCCGCGTGAACGCGGTCGCGACCGGCGGCACCGAGGCGCCGCCGCGCGTCGTGCCGCGCAACACCGAGCCGCAGGGCGAGCAGGAGGCGCGCTGGTACCAGGGCATCGTCGACCAGACGATCGGGTCGAGCCCGATGCACCGCTACGGGACGATCGACGAGCAGGTCGGCGCGATCCTGTTCCTCGCGTCGGACGAGGCGTCGTACATCACCGGGTCGGTGCTGCCGGTGGGGGGTGGGGATCAGGGGTGAGGCCCGCAGCCCGCCCGCGCGGCGCAACCGCGGGGGCACGTGCGTGCTACCCCTCCGTCGCGAACAGCGCGTCGCGCTGGTCGGCGTTCAGCGTGTCGAGCGACACGCTCGCCTGGTGGTAGCAGATCATCGCGCCATAGAGTTCGGCGAGGCAGTTGCTGCCGGCGTCGAGCGCGTAGCCGTCCTCGCCGTCCGGGGCCGGCGGGTACACTTCGCGCCACGCATTGATCGCCGCTTCGATTCGCACGATGGAGACGGTCTCGGCCGTCCGCTCGGCAGGTGATGCGCTCATGAATTCCTCTTGGTTGCGCGCCCCGCGCGCCATGCCGGCTCCGACGGAACGATTGAAACACCGGCAGCCGAGCCGGCAGGGTCGGGAAATATAACCGGCTTTTCCCGCATGCAGGCCAGTGCCGATGAAAAAAATCGCGCCGGTCCCCGCCACGCAAAAAAAAAACGGGAAGCCGGTGGGCTTCCCGTTGCGTCCCGAACGCGCGGCGCCATGCGCCGCATCGTTCATGCCGCCGTTTCCCGCGTCGGCACCGTCTGCACCTGCCCGCGCTGCGCGTCCCGGCTCGCGGCGATCCACGGTGCGATTTCCATGTCCTCGTAACGCACGAAGCGGCTCTTTTTCGCGAGCCGGTAGCCGCCCCACACCACGAGGAACAGCGGAATGCCGACGTAGGTCGCGAACACGCCGCTCCAGTCGATCCGGTTCGCGAGGAACGCCTGGTAGTCCTGGCCGAGCGCGATCACGATACACAGCACGAACGCGAACAGCGGGCCGAACGGGAACCACTTCGATTGGTACGGCAGCTGGTCGAGCGAATAGCCCTGCGCGACATAGCCCTTGCGGAACCGGTAATGGCTGACCGCGATGCCGAGCCACGCGATGAAACCCGTCATCCCGGACGTGTTCAGCAGCCACATGTAGACCGTCTTGTCGCCGTAGAGCGACGTGAAGAAGCACAGCGCGCCGACCGCGGTGGTTGCATACAGCGCGTTGCGCGGCACGCCGCCCGGCGACAGCTTCGCGAACAGCTTCGGCGCGCGGCCTTCGGTCGCGAGGTTGTACAGCATCCGCGTCGACGCATACATGCCCGAGTTGCCGGCCGACAGCACGGCGGTGAGGATCACCGCGTTCATCACGCCGGCCGCGAACGCGAGGCCCGCGTGGCGGAACACCAGCGTGAACGGGCTCACGCCGATGTCGGTCACGTCGCTCTTCAGCAGGTTCGGGTCGGTGTACGGAATCAGCACGCCGATCACGAAGATCGCCAGCACGTAGAACAGCAGGATCCGCCAGAACACCTGGCGCACCGCGCGCGGGATCGTGGTGCGCGGGTTTTCCGATTCGCCGGCCGCGACGCCGATCAGCTCGGTGCCCTGGAACGAGAAGCCCGCGATCATCGCGACGCCCATCATCGCCGGCAGGCCGCCCGCGAACGGCGCGTCGCCGATCGTCAGGTTGCTCCAGCCGTCGTGCGGCGCGCCCTTCAGAATGCCGAAGATCATCAGCAGGCCGACGCCGATGAACGCAACCACGGTGACGACCTTGATCAGCGCGAACCAGTATTCCGCCTCGCCGAAGCCGCGCACGGTGAGCGCGTTGAGCAGGAACATCACGCCGAGGAACGCCGCGCTCCACCAGACGCCCGGCACGTCCGGGAACCAGTAGTGCATCACGAGCTGCGCGGCGACCAGTTCGACCGCGATCGTCACCGCCCAGTTGTACCAGTAGTTCCAGCCGAGCGCGAAGCCGAAGCCGTCGTCGACGTACTTCGCGCCGTAGGTCGCGAACGAGCCCGACACCGGCATGAACGCGGCCATCTCGCCGAGGCTCGTCATCAGGAAGTAGACCATCAGGCCGATCAGCATGTACGCGACCATCGCGCCGCCGGGGCCGGCCTGCGAGATCGACGCGCCGGACGCAACGAACAGGCCGGTGCCGATCGAGCCGCCGATCGCGATCATCGTCAGGTGGCGCGCCTTCAGCGCGCGGTGGAGCTTGGGAGGGTTCTCGGACGAACCGGGTCGGTCGGGATTCGGAAGTGCGGACATAAGACGGACGAACGTTGAGCGGGCCGACGGCAGGCGGGGCCGGCGCCCGTGCGAAACCGGGGCGCGATGCGCGCCGTGGCCTGCATGCGATGCGGCGCCCGGGCATGTCGCGCGCCGGGCGCCTGCGGCGAAAGCGCGGATTCTACCTGATTCGTCCACCGCGCAGCGCGCGCGGCGCGCAACCGGCGCGATGCGCAGCCTTTGCAGAATCAAGGGGTTGGGTGCGGCCGGCTAGGTGCGGCCGGCCAGGTGTGGGCGGCCAGGTGTGGGCGGCTAGATGCGGCCGGCTAGGTGCGGCCGGCGAGGTGTGGGCGGCCAGGCGCGGCCGGCGAGGCGCACCTGGCCGAAAAACCGCCCAACCACCGATCGACCTGAAAACGACCCAGCCGGATTGACGATAATCAGACAAAAGGCAGATACTGCCCTGTCGATTCCAATCCGATCGCGGCCGCGGAATCCCGGTAATGCAACGTAACCGGGTCGGATTCGCTTTAATGCATGACGCGTTTGGCAACGTGGTCAGTTCGTTGAAGTTCGCGAGATAATACGGATTAATTCGAAATAATCGTGCGGGATCGTCCAATGCGCGCATCCTCCGCCTCCCTATTCCCGTCAGGATGATCTCCTTCCCGCCGCTGCAAGCGTTGCGCCGTCCTGTTGCTGCGACAGTCGCACGGATTCTGTCGCCCAACGGCATCATCGTTTCCGGCTTCGTGCTGCTGCTGTTCAGCTGGAGTTTGTGCGCGTCGGTGCTGATCGACGCGCGCCGCGACGCGTATCTCCATGCAATCGACAATGCCCGCAACCTGATGCTGCTCATCGAGCGCGACATCGCGCGGAATATCGAGCTGTATGACTTGTCGCTGCAAAACGTCGTCGACGGCGTGACCGACCCGGCCTTGATGGCGCTGCCGCCGGCGCTGCGGCACCGGGTGCTGTTCGACCGCGCGGCAACCGGCAGCTATCTCGGCTCGATTTTCGTGATGGACGCGCAGGGCGACATCGTGATCGATTCCCGCTCGGTGCCCGCGCGGCGCGGCAATTTCGCCGACCGCGACTATTTCGCCGCGCAGCGCGACAAGCCGGGCCAGGGGCTCTTCATCAGCAAGCCGTACGCGTCCCGGCTGCGCAGCGGCGCGCTGACGATCGCGCTGAGCCGCCGGATCGACCGGCCGGACGGCACGTTCGGCGGCATCGTCGTCGGCACGCTGAGCATCGACTACTTCCGCGCGCTGCTCGACGGCATCGCGGTCGGCAAGCGCGGCTCCGCGTCGATCGTCGAGAGCAACGGCGCGCTCGTGTCCCGCCTGCCGTACGACCCGGCCATGGTCGGCCGCGACCTGCACAACGCGCCGCTGTTCGCGCAGGCGATCGCGCAGCGCGAAGGCGTGCTGAACGGCAGCGCATCGATCGACGGCGTGCGGCGCTACTTCGTCTACCGGCACATAAAAGGCCTGCCGCTGATCGTCAACGTCGCGCCGGCCGAGGAGGACGTGTATGCGCCGTGGCGCAACCGCGCGATCTGGATCGGGGTGCTGATGGCGGCCTTTACGCTCATCATCGCGGCCGGCTCGGTGCTGCTGTCGCGCGAACTGCGGCGCCGGCAGGTGGCCGAAGCGAAGCTGGTTCGCCTCGCGCAAACCGATTCGCTGACCGGTCTCGACAACCGCGGCACGTTCGACACCGTGCTCGCGCAGGAAACCCAGCGCGCGAGCCGCAGCGGCCGGCCGCTGTCCCTGCTGTTCGTCGACGTCGATCACTTCAAGTCCTTCAACGACTTCTACGGCCACCAGGCGGGCGACGACGTGCTGCGCCAGGTCGCGCAGTGCGCGTCGCGCAGCCTGCGCCGCCCGAGCGACCATGTCGCGCGCTACGGCGGCGAGGAATTCGTGGTCACGCTGCCGGATACCGACGCACGCGGCGCGGCGACCGTCGCGGAAGCGATCCGGCGCGCGATCGCCGCGCTCGACATCGAGCACGTGACGAGCCCGCACGGGCGCGTCACCGTCAGCATCGGCACGGCCACCACCGCGAGCGACCGCATGACGAGCGCCGCGACGCTGCTCAAGCGCGCCGACGACGCGCTGTATCACGCGAAATCCGGCGGCCGCAACCTCGTGTGGGACGCGGCGCGCAGCCGGACCGAGGCGTGACCGCGTGGCGGCGGGCGCGCTGCCGCCGCGCCCCCACCGTGGACAGCCCGCGCGCGTTCCGCTAGCGTTACGTCTGATCGCAGCCGCGACGCGACGCCGGCCGGGCCTCCGCCGGCGCGTTTCCTCGTCACCCGCTTTCCGCCATGACCGCCTTGCCCCACACCCGGCTGCCGACCCTCGTCCGTAGCGCGCTCCGTCCGCTGCTCGATCCCTATCGCCGTTATCGGCACGCGAAGCTGATCCACGCGGCGCGCGTGTCGCTCGCGATCCTGATGTCGATCGGCCTGTCGACCGCCCTGCGGATTCCGCACGGCGAGTGGTCGACGATCACCGTGCTGATCGTCGTCGGGGGCCTGCAGCACCACGGCAACATCCGCAAGAAAGCGGCCGAGCGCACGCTCGGCACGTCGATCGGCGCGCTCGCCGGGCTGCTGCTGATCCTGCTGCACTCGGTCGTCCACGCGCCGCTCGCGATCTACGCGGTGATGGCGATCGCGTGCGGCGTCTGCGCGTATCACGCGATCGGCAAGGCCGGCTACATCGCGCTGCTGTCGGCGATCACGATGGTGATCGTCGCCGGGCACGGCGACAACGAGATCGTCGACGGCCTGTGGCGCGCGGTGAACGTGCTGGTCGGCATCGTGATCGCGCTGTCGTTCTCGTTCGCGCTGCCGCTCTATGCAACCTATTCGTGGCGCTACAAGCTCGCCGACGCGCTGCGCGCGTGCGCGGCCGTGCATGCGCGGATCGCCGGCGACCGGCAGGTCAGCGACCAGACGCACCTGAAGGACATGGCCGCGCTGAGCGCGCTGCTCGTGCAGCTGCGCTCGCTGATGCCGTCGGTGTCGAAGGAGTGCGAGATCTCGATGCCGCAGCTCGAGGCGATCCAGCGCGGCCTGCGCCTGTGCATCGGCTACCTCGAGATCCTGTCGAGCGTGCTGCCGGCCCGCGACGACACGGCCGCGCGCGACTACATGCGCGTCGCGATGAAGGCGACGAACCGGAACATCCGCAACATGCTGGTGGGCGCGAGCCGCGCGCTGAAGTTCGGCACGCCAAGCCGGCTCGGCGCGCCCCGGCGGCGGCAGGAGGCGCAATACGACGCGCCGCCGCCGCAGTTGTCCGGGTACGTGTCGATATCGGCGAAGCTGGCCGCCGAGGTCGATCAGCTGCGCGAGCGGCTGCTGGATACAGCGCGGTCGTGGAATATCTGAGCAGCGCGGGCAGCGACACCGGTGCGTGGTTGCGGATGCACCCGCGTGGTGCATCCTGGCCGGCGTGCGCTGGTGTGCAGGCTGCCCGCCGTCGATCCGGCCCCTGAACCTTGCCCGCGTTGCGCGATGCTTCGAGCGCCGCCAGCCGGCGTTCCGGCCCGCTGCGGCAGGCCCGGCGGGGCTGCCGGGCCGAAATCAACCCTTGCCCCAAGTTCCCGGACAGCCGATACTCGCATATTCCGCGAAATACGATCCCACCGGACTTCAATCCACGGTAATTCCTATGAGCACGATTCTCGAAAGCCTCCCGACCGGCCAGAAGGTCGGTATCGCCTTCTCCGGCGGCCTGGACACCAGCGCTGCGCTGCACTGGATGAAACTCAAGGGCGCTGTCCCGTACGCCTACACGGCGAACCTCGGCCAGCCCGACGAAGACGATTACGACGCGATTCCGAAACGTGCGATCGAATACGGCGCAGCCGGCGCCCGCCTGATCGACTGCCGCGCGCAGCTCGTGGCCGAAGGCATCGCGGCGCTGCAGAGCGGCGCGTTCCACATCACGACGGCCGGCGTCACGTACTTCAACACCACGCCGATCGGCCGCGCCGTGACGGGCACGATGCTCGTCGCCGCGATGAAGGAAGACGGCGTCAACATCTGGGGCGACGGCAGCACGTACAAGGGCAACGACATCGAGCGCTTCTACCGCTACGGCCTGCTCGTGAACCCGGATCTCAAGATCTACAAGCCGTGGCTCGACCAGACGTTCATCGACGAACTCGGCGGCCGCGCGGAAATGTCCGAATTCATGAACCAGGCGGGCTTCGCGTACAAGATGTCGGCCGAGAAGGCGTATTCGACCGACTCGAACCTGCTCGGCGCGACGCACGAGGCGAAGGATCTGGAAAGCCTCGAAAGCGGCATCAAGATCGTGAACCCGATCATGGGTGTGGCGTTCTGGCGCGATGACGTGAAGATCGCGGCGGAAGAAGTGACGGTGCGTTTCGAAGCCGGCCAGCCGGTCGCGCTGAATGGCGTCGAGTTCACCGACCCGGTCGAGCTGCTGCTGGAAGCCAACCGCATCGGCGGCCGTCATGGTCTCGGGATGAGCGACCAGATCGAGAACCGGATCATCGAGGCGAAGAGCCGCGGGATTTATGAGGCTCCGGGGCTGGCGCTGCTTTATATCGCTTACGAGCGTCTCGTCACCGGCATTCATAACGAAGACACGATCGAGCAATACCGCGAGAACGGCCGCCGTCTCGGCCGCCTGCTGTATCAGGGCCGCTGGTTCGACCCGCAAGCGATCATGCTGCGTGAAACGGCGCAGCGCTGGGTGGCGCGTGCGATCACCGGCGAAGTGAAGATCGAACTGCGTCGCGGCAACGACTACTCGATCCTCAGCACGAAGTCGCCGAACCTCACGTATCAGCCGGAACGCCTGTCGATGGAGAAGGTTGCGTCGACGTTCTCGCCGCGCGACCGGATCGGGCAGCTGACGATGCGCAACCTCGACATCACCGATACGCGCGACAAGCTGCGCGTGTATTCGCAAGTCGGGCTGCTGACGCCGGGTGAGGCGTCGGCGTTGCCGCAGATCAAGGGCGACGAGAAGTAAAACGCGCTGTTGATTGGAGCCGGGCGGCGGGTTCTGTCGCTCGGCTTTGTCGAACCATCTCCCTTCCTCAGTGAAGCGCCAAGCTGGCTCCCTTCACGTCATCAAGCAACGTCGCTGTTGGTCGCCGGCGTTCAACTTGCAAGTTCTTGCAGACACGCATCTCTGATCTTCTCGGTTGCGGTCTCGGCAAGTGACGACGTACTTCCATTTACATCGACGACCGGACTCGGCTCGACGGAATCGTGCGCTCGATTGCTTCCTGGAAAGCGGTCACTTTCCTGCCATCTTGTCTTGATATCCGATCGTTACAAACACTTCCCCGAGTTCATCGTCACATAAGACCCGCGCCGGCACCGACACTTCGCCAAACTCCCTCTGCAATTTCGCATTCCAGCCGTCAACAATCAAGTTTGCGAGCTCGACAGCCTGGTCGGTATCAATGTCATCAAACATCCCCGTTATTTCAAGCAGATTTATCCAGAATTGAATTTCGCGAATAACATCACCACCACCCAGCATCCTTTTGTATTTTTCATCGTCGAACAATTCAGAGACAAATACCGCCCCGTCCACGACCTTGAAATCCGGAAAGAACATTTTTCCGAAATGGAATAGAAAATCATAATCTAGGGCATGGCACTTATAGACAGTATGCACATAGTCAAACCCAGAAACGCTAGCAGGCGAGTTGACTGAGACAAACGACGCAAAGTCGAATGATTGGGCGTTACTCATTACTTTCCTCTTGGACGCTCATCTAGGCTGGGATTCACATCACTGCGGCTACTCGGGAAATATCCCCTACCCCAAGCGTTCCAGTGCTTGGCATCACCGGCCACCGCCGACACGTCTCGCCATCAGGCGTCACCTGAATTTCGAGAGAGTCTGTCAGCAGACTTGATCAGATCTGGAATTCTGAATTTCCCGCTCATTTTCAGAATCTTACTCTTTGCCGACTCCAAATCGATCCCGGTCGCAGTAACAAACAGCGGCTTCGAACTATCGCCACGCAGAATTTCTGTGCATTTTGGCGTTCCCAGGAATTTGGTCTTTGCGACACCAATCACCGGAACCTTGCCATCAAGGTGCTGCCACAACCGCATACCAAGGCCTGGACACTCGTCGGCGCCAAGCGTCACATAACCATCTACGACAACACATTCAAGCGGATGTCCGACATGCTTCAACAGCTCGATGATGCACGGCAATTCTCGCAAATAGAATTTCCCGGGAATGTAGCTCGCCAGGCCATCAACTTTAGCCGTCAGTCTCTCGACCACTACGTTGCTTTCCCAGGATTCAATCACTATTCCTGCGGCAAGCGCGCTGTCATCGGAGTAGGAGACGTCACATATTAAAATCACATCACCTCATGCCACTCAACAAAAATCAAACCATTCGGAGGCGGCCGCGAGCGGCTGGTTCCGTACCGCTCAGGCGCTTTGCCCCAAGCGCACGTGGATCTATTTCACACGCTCGTTCAAACGCCGTTTCCAGTCTGCCGCGAGGCCACGAAGGCGCTCAGCGCGTCGAGATCGTCAACGCTGGAGGATGTGCCAGCTGCACTTGCCAGAACCGATCAATCGAGAAACGATGGGGCTGGCGCGAACCTCAGTCTTGCCACGATACGGGATGAGCTCCGTCTCGGAGCCTGCCGACTGCCGGAGCGTGAGACACGTTACTGGAACAAGATTGGCAGCCCGCGTTGCAAAGCAACGTCGACGAGCCCATCAATGCGTTCCAGCACGAATTCGCCGTCGACATCAATGAATGATTCGAACGCATTCCGCGGCGCCACGCCCATTTTTGTCGCAACGAACCTTTGCCAATCGGACGTAAACTCGAGCGCCGGCCTGCCCTTCATCGCCGTCATGATTGCTTCGAGCTCGATCTTCAGCTTCTTGCACTCCGACACATCCCATTCGCCATCCGAGTCGGCATGCATGATGAATGCTGGATAGCGACGGCCTGCTTGCCCGCCTTCCAGCTCCCGCACGACATAGCTTCTTATATTGTTGAAATCGGCATAGTGACCGACTTCGACGCCATCGACCTCTTCGTCGCCATCAAAAACACACAGATAGAGTCCCATCAATAATTCTCCCGAGATACGCGACCTTTGCACAACTTCATCAAGTCGAGCAGCGATCGATCAAACGTACATGCCGCCGGCACCCTGATAACCAGATGCTTCTTCTGCTCGACCGCGCGAAAGGCCAGCAAGCGGATCTGATAGGTCGCGCGAAGCGTAGAGACGTTCTTTATCAGATACATCCTGTTGAGTATCTCGGTGTCCGGCATCGCGCTACGCGCAACCTGATGACGGGTATTCCTGAATTCCACGGCGCACTCCTATTAGGGCAACGGTGCCACCTGCACTCCCCACCTTTCGAGCCATTGACTGAAAGTAGGATTGACGGGACGATCCGTGTAGATTGTAAACGGCGTCTTGTTGATCAGCGATCCGTACGTCTGAAGCCTGAGTTGATACGAGGAGTCGAGCAGGCTCGTACCGTTCTTGATTTCCACAAGCCCGTTCGACGTGTTCCCATCGAAAATGGTACTGACCAGATCGCCACTTGGCGTGTACTTCGGCTGCCCGACGATCACTCTGAACGCTGCGCTGTTCGCTTGTTCCGGCGAAGGCGTGAACGGAACTTTCCCGGACGAGTTGAGCGCTGCCAGCTGACCGGCCTCGGCGCTCTGTCCGGCAAGCAGTTGCGGAGGAACACCACTGGGAACCGGTGCCGTGCCATTCGAGCCGACCGGATGGGCCGCCCCGCCATCCCAGCCTTTTCCTGGCCCGGCGTACGGCTCGTCACCGACCGTCAACGTGTCAGCCCCTTTGCCGACACTCGCCGTCGACGACGCCGCCATTCCGCGCATCGCCCCGATGATCCTGCCAAGAACGTTGCCGACCACCAATCCGACGCCGTAGGACACGACGTTCTGAATCGCGTTGGACACGATCGTGTTGTTGTCCGTCATCATCGCCACGGACTGCGCGAGATTCCTCTGATTGACGTACAACTGCGCCATGTCGGCTCGTGCCGTCTTGCACGATGCACCGTCGCCGCCCGCGCCGCACAGTGCCGCGACGTCTTTCTTGGATTGCTCGTACGCAGCCTGCGTCGACTTCAGCGCGTCGACATAGCACGCTTTCGGTAGTCCGTTACAACCATCCAATTGAGCCTTGAGCGGCGCATACTTCGGGCTCAGCGCATTGTTCAGCACTTCGTTCTCGGCCGCGAAAATCGCACCCGACACGTTCTGCCCCGCTGCGCTGGCCATCGCGCCACCGGCCAAAGTGGAAATGCCCGCGGTCAATGCGTTGAGCGTCGAATCGTCAAAGCTCGTCACTTTCGCGACGTTGCCGTCCGCGCCCGCTACGTAGTCGACCTTCTCCTTGCCGTCGTACAACGCGTCACGCGCGATCGGCGCGACCAAGGCGCTGGTTGCGCCACCGATTGCCCCGCTTGCACACCCCGTTCCGCTCGCCGCCGACAACGCGCATCCGAGTCCTGCATGCGCCAACACGTATCCGGGACTGCTTTCTGCCAGCATCGAATTCGGATCAGTCGACGCCGCGCCGATTGCCGACGCGCCCACCAGACCCACATCGCCGATCACGCTGTTTTCGAATGCCCTGGCGAAACTACCGCCGCCAATGACCGTATTGACCGTCGCCGAAACGAGTCCGCGTTCACCAATCGTGGTCAGCGCCGGGACCACATCGCTCATCGTCACGGTGCCGTTCGCGATCTTGCCGCCCAGCTGCTGCAACCCCTGCGTCCCGGCTCCCAGCGCTGCGATTGCCCCAGCGGTGACTGCGGCGATCGCCCCGGCTTCGACGATCTTGCCAAGATTCAGACCTTGACCCGACGCCACCTGACTGACGGCGCTGCCCACCATCCCCCCCAGCGCGCCGATCATCACCGAGCCGACCGACAACTGGGTCATCACAACGCCGGCGGCAGCCGCCGCGCCACCGGCTGTCGCAATCGATGCCGCGATGGCGATCGCTGCAACCATGAACGACGGCAAGCCACCGCCTTCCTTCACGAAGTCGGAGTGCAGGTGATCGGCGACCGACGTTTGCGTGAAATTCAGTCCGAGCTGCTGCTGCAAGCCGGCGAGCGCTGCCTGCGTGCCCGCGACGTCGACCGTGCCATCGGCATTGAGCTTCTGCAGCGCGCCACCGACCTGGTTGAGCGTCTGCACGTTCAAGTCCATGTTCGCCGCGCTCATGAACCCGCCCGGCTGGACCATCGTGCCGGTCGTATTCAGGTAGCCGTGGTCGACCTTCTGCCAGATCTCCCCGACGTCGACCTGATTCGCCTGGTTCGTCAGCGTCTGCGTGTCGACGCTCAGCGTCCCAGATGCCGTGATGCTCCCCGTATTGAGGATGCTGCCGTTGCCGTCCTGATTGAACTTCAGCGTGACATCGTGGCCGGCGATGTTCCCACCCGCCGACATCGCTTGCGTGTCCTGCGGCAGATACACCTGCGGCATCAGCGCGGTGATCGTCGGGCACGTCGCCGTCCCTGTCGCATGACACGTCGGGTCCGGCACCGTCTGCTCGACGTACCACAGCATCGGCCTGTCGAGCGTATTGACCTGCTCCTGCGTCAACGCTGCGCCGAGCTGCAAGCCGCGCGATTTCGAATAATCGAGCGCGTTCTGGTACAGATACGCCTTCTGCTGCTCCGACACCGACATGTTGTTCTTGCTGTCGTACGTCAGCCCGTCGACGAAGCTCGCCTTGCCGGTTTGCTGGAGCGCGGCCTGCTGCAACAGCAGATCCTCCTCCTGCGGATTGAAATAGAACAACGTCGACGACGGCTGCAAGTTTTTCGGCAGGTTGTTCAGCAGATCCTGTGGCCCGATCGAGCCAAGCGCCGACCCACCCAGCGACGCATCGACATACGACGCCTTGCCGGCCACCGGTGTCGGCAGCGCGCCCATCCCGACCGCACGCGGAATCGACAGATTCAACCCCGGCAACGTCACCGGGCTCAGCGTGATCACGCGCTGCGGCGAGCCTACCTGCGGCGTGTAGGTGTTCGGTGTCGTGATGCCGTTGATCAGCTTCTGGCCGCTCAACGACACCGACGTGCCGAGCACGTTGCCGACGTTCTGGATCTGCCCGCTCGACGAAATCGACAGGTTCGGCGCCTGGATCGTCGCCGCGATGTTGCCGACCGGCGTCGGTGGATCGATCGCGCCGCCCGTGCTCGTATACGCACTGCCGTACAGCGCCTTGCACTGCTCCGGTGTACCGCACGCCCAGATGTCGTGACGCTTGTCACTGCTGAACATGCCTGTTTCCTGCACCCAATGCGAGTGCCAGTACGCGTTCAGCACCTGCGCCTCGTTAACCACCGGGCCTGCAACCGCAATCGTCGCGTTGTTGCCCGCGGCGATCAGGCTGCCGATGTTCGTCAGGCTGCCCGCGTTGATCTGCAGGTTGTTGCCTGCGCTGATCACCGACGAACTGCCGGACTGCTGGTCGACGTAGCCTTCGCAGTAGCTCTCCTTGTAGCCGCCTGCGGTCATGCAGCCCGAGTACTGCTCCTTCTTGCCGTAGTTTTCATGTACGGGAACCGGCGGCGGCAGGTTGTTGGTGATCGCGCCCGATACGTTCAGCGTGATGTTGTTGCCCGCGACGATGTTGCCCGACGTGTTGTTCAGGCTCTGTGCAGGCGTGGTCGCGCTCGCGGTCGAGCCGACGCCGCCGATGACGATGTCGTGCCCCGCGAGCAGGTTGCCGTACGTGTTGTTGATCTGGCCGGCCGCAATGACGAGATCATGGCCCGCGTAGATCGTCGCGTTGTTCTGCGCATAGCTGAACGTCGTCGTGGTCGGATTGTTGCCGCGCGGCTGGCCTGCATTGCCACATGCGGCGTTCGGCACGCCGGATGCGCAGCCGACCTGACTCGCATAGTTCTGCTGGTTGCCGCCCTGATTGGTGAGCGTCCCGGACGCAATGCCAACGTTGTTGCCGGCGTACAGCAAACCTTCGTTGACCAAATTGCCGCCGCCGACCGTCAGGTTGCTGCCCGCCGCAATCATGCCCGTCGGCGTTGTGAACGTAACTGAACCTGCCGCACTAGGTGCGGGCGCGCTCTTGTTGATTTGAAACGAGGTTGGCGCGTAGGGCTGGCCCACCGAACAGTAGCCGCCCGAGCAATCGAATGCGCCAGTCGCATTCCCCGTACCCTTGACGCCGATCACCCCAATCGACGCAAGTTGTGCCAGAAAGGCAGCGTATTGCGCTTGGTCGACGTATGTCGTGCTGGCGACCGTGGTAGTCGGCGCGACCGCACCATTGCTCAACGACTGGACATTCAGTGAAATATTGCCTTGCGCAGCGAGCTGCCCGCCTCGATTCGACAGCCAGCCGGCAGCCAAGGTAATCGATCCGCCGGCAGAAATGACGCCCGACGTTCCTGCTTGCTGGTTTGTCGCCGTCCGGTAGACGGTCGGCAACGTGAATGTCGCGGAGTTGAGCGCACCTGGATCACGAGCCGTTCCGACATACCAATAGGTCGAATCACGCGAAACGCCATGATCGTTAGTGCCGGTCTGGACCCGATACTGATTGAACGTGACCGTACCGGACGTTGCGACCGGATTGGAAGCCGGCATGGTTCCGCCCGCCTTGTTCGTGCCGGTCGGCGACAAGAGCGCGCCGAGCGTCGCAGCCGTCGTCACGTAAGCCGCGCTCACCGTATGCTCATGGCCCGAAATCTTTTCGTAGCCCTCCGTCACCGTACCAACCGATCCCGACATCAGGAGCGCCGGATCACTTACCTGCGTCGTCGTCGTGACCGCACCCTGAGGAGCAGTCTGGTCGTTGATCACCTGCGCAGCAGTGATACCGAGGTTTCTTCCGACGAAGATCGATCCGCCGGTGTTGAACAACGTGCCGCCCAGGTTGAAATTCGCATCCCCCCTCGACTGCGTCGTCGCCCCCTGGTTGTCGTAATTCCAGCCGCTGACGTTGAGCACGCTCCCCGCCTCGACCGTCCCGCGGTTCGTCGTATTGCCGTTCAGCGTCAGCACATTGTCCGCATGCATCACCGCGCCGGCCGCGTTGTTCAGCGTGCCGTTGAAGGTCACGTCGCGACCGCTGACCTGCCCGTGGTTCTCGAACGTCCCGCCGCCGGACGACAGCGTCAGCGCCGCGGTCCCGGTCATCGTGCCGTAGTTCGCGATGCCGTTCAGGCCGGTCAGCGCCACGCTCTGCCCGCCGTAGTTCCAGGTGCCGCCGATGTTCACGTAGCCGGCGGTGATCGACAGGTTCCCGCCCTGGCTGATCGTCCCCTGCAGCGGATCGAACGTCATGTTGGCGACGTTGATGCCCATGTTCCGTTGCGCGAGCAACTGTCCGCCCGCGTTGTTGAACGCGCCGTTGCCGCCATTGACCGTCAGCGACACATCGCCGGTCGCCCCTGTCCCGACGCTCGGATTCCCCGCAAAGATGATCCCGTTCTGGTTGTTCAGCGAACCCGCGTTGATGCCGAGCGCATCCACCGCCATCAGCGACCCGCCGACGTTCGTCAGCCCGCCGCCCACGGTCACGTTGGTCGTCGTGCCGTTCACCAGCCCCGCGTTCGTGAAGTTCGACGCATTGATCGTCGTCGCGCCGATCGACGCGAGCGACGCACCCGCCGCGTTCGTCAGGTTCGGCGCGGACACGTTGAGCGACCCGGCCAGCACATGCGCCGCGTTATTCAGCGCGTTCTGCGACGTCAGCGCCGCATTGCCGACCACGTTCACCGCATGCCCGCCGGCCAGCGTGAGCTGGTTCGACGCCTGCGCGGTCAGCGCCCCGCCCACCGTCGCATTGCCGAGCGTGACGTTCGCGCCGTTCACCTGCAGGTTCTGCGACGCCACGATCGTCGCGTTGCCGGCATCCACCGTCCCCTGCGCGGAGACGGTCACGTTCTTCGAACCGGCCACCGTCCCGTTGAGCGTCACGTTGCCGCCCGACACCCCCAGCTGACCGGCCACGACGCTCGAGCCGCCGAGCGTGAGGGTCTGCCCGGCATGCAGCGTCGCGTCGCCGTTCGACGACACGCCCGCGAGCGTCACGTTGCCGTTGACGCCGTTGACGTTCACCGTGCCCATCGACGACATCGCGCTCGTCACCTGCGCATTGTTCGCCGCCTGGATCCGCACGTCCCCGCCGGATTGCAGCGCGCCGTTGACGGCGACGCTGCCCGCCTGCGACGTCGCGGACACACCGCCGACCGCGGTCGTCGCGCCGAGCGACAGGTCGCCATTCGACGTCGCCGTGAACTTCCCTGCGCTCTGGATCGCGCCGAGCGTGACGCCCCCGCCGGAGGTCACGCCGATATCCTTGCCGAACGTCAGCGCGCTGCCGCCCGTGATCGCGCCGCCCGCGTCGAGGTTCGCGCCGCCGAGGCCGAACAGTGCGCCGCCGAGCGTCATCGCGCCACCGGACGTCAACGTGGTGTCGCCGTTGGCGAGCCCGCCCGTCACCAGCGCCAGCGTGCCGCCGGCACGCGCACCGAAATTGCCGACGGACACGAAGTCGCCGCCCACGACGAGATTGCCGTTCGTCGCGCTCAACGACGTATCGGCGTTCGAACGAATTGCGCCGGCGATGCCGAGGTTCCGTCCCGCTCCGGCCGTCAGGCTTGCGCCGCTGCCGACGCTGCCGGAGATCACCACGTCGCGCGCGGCGGCGATCGTCGTCGCCGTGCCGGATGTCAGGCCGCCGTTCACGATCACGTCGCCGGCGCCGTTGTGCCCCTGCGCGCGCAGGTCGATCGCACCACCCGTCTGCGCACTGCCGATCGCGAGGTCGTTGCCGGCCGTCATCACCAGGTCGCCGTCGGTCGTGACGCCGCCCTTCACGGCGATGCTGTTCGCCGCGCTGACCGTGGCCTGCTTGCCGAACGCGATCGACGCCGCGTCGATCGAACCGCCCGCCGTCAGCTTGCCGGCTTGTTGCGCGGCGATGCTGCCGACCAGCGTCATGTCGCCGCCGGATGCCAGCGTCGCATTGCCGCCCGACACGGTTTGCCCCGACAGCGCGATCGCCTGCCCGGCCGTCACGTTCAGGTTGCCGCGCGCGGTCACGTTCGCCGCCGCGGCGCTTCCGTTCGACGCGGTGACGCTCAGGTCGCCGGCCGTGTTCACGTCGGCGAGCGCGACGTTGCGTGCGGCGGTGATGCCCGTCGCCGCCCCCGCGTTGATCGCGTGACTCACGCTGACGTCGCGCGCCGCCTGCAACGAGAACGCCCCCAGCGCGGTGCCCGCGCCGCCGAGCGTCACGTCGCCGCCGCCCGCAAGACCGTTCGCGACGACCGACAGATCGCCCGACACCGCCTGCACGCTGCCGAGGCCGGCATTGTTGCCGCCCGTCACCGACACGCTCGCGCCCTGCAGCGCCCCCGACAACGCGACGTCGTGCGACGCGACGAGCGTCGCGGCCTGCCCGAACGCCACCGATCCGGCGCCGACGATATCCCGTGCGGCCGTCAGCGTGCCGCCAGCCTGCCCGGCCACGCTGCCGCCGATACCGATATCGCGGCCGGCCTGGACTGTCGTCATGCCGGCCGCGGCAATCGTCCCGTTCAATTGCGCATCGACGCCGGCGCGGACGTCGAGCGCGCCGCCCGACGTCGTCGTGCCGTTCAGTTGCACGTTGCCGCCCGATGCGGCCACCTTCATGTCGCCGGCAGACTGCGACGTGCCGCTGACGATGACGTCGTTGCTCGCACTCAACGTTTGCGCCGCGCCGTTCGCCAGCGTGCCCGTCACCCGCACATCGTGCGCGGCGGTCACGGTCGCGGCGCCGGCCGCCTGCGCGATGCCGCGCACCACGGCATCGCCGCCGCCGGCGTGGCCGAGCGCCTTCAGGTCGAAGGAGGTCGCCGCTACGACGTCGTTGACGGACGCATCGTTACCACCCTGCAACTGCACGCTCCGGGCCTGAACGAGGCCGCCCGACACGGCGTTGCGCTGCGCGGCGGCGTCGAACGCGCCTTGCAGGAACGACTGCTTGCCGGCGCCGACGATATCGCGCGCCGCGCGCAGCGTGCCGTTCGCGTCGCCGATCAGCAGCCCGCTGCCGGTGTTCAGATCGCGCCCGGCGGTGAGCGTCATGTCGCCGACCGCGCTCGTCGTCGCGCCGAGCAACAGATCGCGCCCGGTCGTCACGTCGAGCGTCGCACCGCTGTTGATCCCGCCGGTCGCGGCGAGATCGCCGGCATGCGCGGCAATCGTCATCGCGCCGCCCGACTGGACCGCGCCCCCGATCACGGCGTTGCGCCCGGCGTCGATGCCGACCGTGGTCGCCCCTTGCAGCTTGCCGGGCACCAACACGTCCTGCGCCGCGACCGCATCGATGCGCCCGCCGGCGGCGGCCGTGCCGTTGATCGTCAGGTTGCCGGGCCCGGTGTCCGTGCGCGTGCCGTTCGCGCGCAGCGACAACGTGTCGTCCGCCTGCACGTTCGTCACGCTCGCGTTGCCTGCCGCCGTGATCGCAACCGTATGCCCCTGCACCAGCCCGCCCTGCACCACATCGCGGCCCGCATCGAGCGTCGCGGCCTGCGCGAACGCAATCGTGCCCGCGCCGGTCAGATCCCGGCCGGCGCCGAGCGTGCCGGCACCGTGGCCCTCGAGCTTGCCGGTCACGTCGATATCGTTGGCCGCGCCGACATGCGTGTCGCCGATGGCCAGCACCGTGCCGGCGATGCTGGCGTTCCCGCCGGCCGTCGCATCGAACGCGCCGCCGCTCGCCAGCGAGCCGCCGATCGCGATGTCGCGGCCGGCGGTCAGGGCCGTGTTCAGCGCCGAGGCCGTCTTGCCGCCAAGCGCGATATCCGTGCCCGCGTTCACCGCGAGCGCGCCGTTCGTCGCGATCGAGCCCGTCGACGCGACATGCCCGCCGCGCGCGTCGAACGTCGCATTGCCGATGGCCTGCAATACGCCGCTGTGATCGATGTCGCCGCCCGCGCGCAGCAACACGTCCGCGTTGCCGGTCACCGCGCCGGTCGTGCGCAGGTTGCCGGCCGACGCGAGCGTCATCGACGCGCCCGCCGTCACGTCGTGCAGCGTCGCGTGACCGCCCGCGTTCACGTCGACCTTGTCGCCGCGCAGCGAACCGGTGAGCAGCGTGTCGCCGCCCGACCGCAGCGTCGCCGCGCCGCCGAACGCCAGCGCCCCTGCCCCGCCGATCGCGCCGCCGGCCGTCAGCGTGCCGCGCCCCTGCGCGATCACCGTGCCGTCCGTGCGCAGATCGCGGCCGGCATTGACCGCGAGATCGCCGAGCGCTGTCGTGCGCCCCTGGCCGAGATCGATCGTGCCGGCCGCGTCGGCCGACAGGTTGCCGCCCGATTGCAGCGTGCCGGTGCTCGTCAGCGCGCCCGCGGCATTGCGCAGCGTCATGTCGCCCGACGACACCAGCGCACCGCCGACCGTCGTGTTGCCGCCGCCGATCACGTCGAGCGGCCCCGCCGCCTGCAGCGTGCCGGTGACCGTGATGTCGCCGTCCGAGCGCAGCGCGCCCGATGCCGCCGCGTTGACGACGCCGCGCAGCGTCGTCGGGCCGCCGCTCGTCATGTCGAGCTTGCGGCCGGCGTTGACGGTGCCGTCGACGACGAGGCCGCGCGCCGCGCTCAAGGTCGCATCGGTGGCCGCGTCGAGCTTGCCGCCGACCGACAGCGTGCCATTGCTCGATGCCACCAGCGGGCCGCCCGCGTGCAGCGTGCCGTTCACGTTCAGGTCCGCGGCCGAATGCAGCGTCGCATCGGCGAGCGCATTGACCGCACCGTTGATCGCGAGGTTGCCGCCGCTCGCGGCATTCAGCGATCCTGCCGTCTGCAACGCGCCGTTGAGCGTCAGGTCACCGGCGGCGTTCAGCATTCCGCTTGCGAGCGAGTTGACGGTGCCGTCGATCGTCAGTGCGCCGCCCTTGGCGTTGACGACCAGCGCCGCGTTCGATTGCACGTCCTTCAGCGCGACCGAGCGCGCGGCGCTCAGCGACACCGCCTGCCCCTGCAGCGCGCCGGTGACCGCGAGGTCGTTGCCGGCCTTGGCCGTGACGTCGTTCGTGAAGACGGTGCTGCCGCCGATCGCGACATCGTGGCCCGCGTTCAGCGTCGCACCGCCCTTGCCCACGACCGATCCGCCGAGCGTCAGGTCGTGCCCGGCCGTCACCGCCGCATCGCCGCCGACGCTCGTCTTGCCGGTCAGCGACACGTCCTTGGCCGCCGTCAGCGCGGCATTGCGTTCGGCCGCGAGGGTGCCCTGCGACGTCACGCTGCCGGCGCCGGCGGCGAGCGTCATGTCGCCGGCCGCCTGGACCTGACCGGCGTTGCCGATCGTCACGTCGCGCGCGGCGTTGACGCCGAGCGTCGCGCCGCCCGCGAGCATGCCCGTCACCTGGACGTCGCGCCCGGCCTGCACGGACGTCGGCGCATGCGTCGCGCTCGTGCCGTCGCCGCCGCCGGCGAGCGTGCCGCGCACGACCACGTCGCGCCCTGCGGTCACGGTGGTTTCGCCGAGCGCCGCAGCCGTACCGTTGAACGCCGCGTCGCCGGTTCGGGCGGTGACGGACAACGCCCCGCCCGCCTGCACATCGGCTACGCCGGCGTTGTTGCCCGCCGTGATCCGCAGGTCGTTCGCCAGCACGTTCAGGGCCTGCGTCGCGGAAACGTCGCGAGCCGCGTTCAGCGACATGCCGCGCGCCGCGCCGACCGTTCCGTTCAGCAGGATGTCGGTACCCGCCTGCATACCGATCGCGCCGTTACCGGCGAGCGGTCCGCTGGTCGAGATGCTGCCGTTCGTCGCGGTCAGCGCGATATCGCCGACCGCCTGCATCGCGCCGCCGATGCCCAGGTTCCCGCCGGCCTGCAACGTCGCCGTCGAACCGGCCACCACGGTGCCCGTCGTCGCGAGATCCTGCGCGGCCGAGAGCGACATCGTCGCGGCAGCCGTCACGTCGTGCAGCGACGCCGATCCGCCTGCCTGCAGTTGCACCGTGTCGCCGCGCAGCGAGCCCGTCAGGCGCGTATCGCCGCCCGATTGCAGCATCGCCGCCTGCCCGAATGCGATCGCCGCCGCGCCGCCCATCGCGCCACCGGCATTCAGCACGCCGTTGCGCTGCCCGATCACCGTGCCGTTCGCGTTCAGGTCGCCGCCCGCGCGCACCGTCAGGTCGCGTTGCGCGGTCGTTTGCTGCGTACCGAGATCGACCGCTTGCGCGGCGTCGATCAGCAGATCGCGGCCCGCCTGGATCGTGCCGGTGCTCGTCAGCGAGCCCGCCGCGTTCTTGAGGGTGACATCACCCGTCGACAGCACCGTGCCGCCGATCGACGTGTTCGCGCCGCTCGTCAGCGTCAACGGGCCCACGCTCTGCAGCAGCCCGTTCACGCTCGCCGCGCCGCCCGACATGACGGCCGCATCGGACAGCGCGCTGACGGTGCCGCCGATGCCGAGATTGCCGCCGCTCGTCAGATCGAGATGGCCCGCGCTTTGCAGCGTGCCGGTCACGGTCGTATCGCTGCCCGATTTGAGCTGCGCGGTCGACAACGACGTGACCGTGCCGTCGACGGTCAGCGTCCCGTCGTGTGCATTGGCCTGCAATGCGCTCGACGACTGCACGTCATGCAGCGTCATCGACTGGCCGCTGCCCAGTGTCACATTCGTGCCGGCGAGCGAACCCGTCATCGACAGGTTGCGTCCCGCCTGCGCCTGCACATCCTTCAGGAATCCTGTACTGCCACCCAGCGCGATATCACGCCCCGCGTCGACGCGTGCGCCGCCGCGACCTGCCAGCGTTCCGCCGACCGTCACGTCACGGCCCGCCGTCACGGCGGTGTCGCCGGTGAACACGGTCGTGCCGGTCAGCGCGACGTCCTGTGCCGCATTCGCGGTCAGCGCGCCTGCGCCGTTCAAGGTGCCGGCCGACGCGATGCTGCCGGTCGTCGCGGTGATCGCGAGAGCGCCGATCGCGCGGACGGCGCCGCTGCCGTTGACACCGACGTCGCGCTGCGCCGAGAGCGCCACCTGCTTGGCGCCGGTGAGCGAACCGTTCACGACGATGTCGCGCACCGCCTGCACGTTCGTCACGCCCGCGACGATCGCGTTGCCGTTGAGCGTCACGTCGCCGCCGCCCGCCGTACCTTGCGACTTCACGTCGAGCACGGTGCCGACCTGCATATCGCCGATCGCTGCGTTGTTGCCCGCATGAACGTGCAGATCCTGGTCGGTCCGCAGTGCGCCCGTGGTTGCGACATCGCGACCGGCCATCAGTGACAGCGTCTGCGACGACTGAACCGCGCCGCTGACGCCGAGATCGCGCCCGGCCTGCAGTGTCGTCGTTGCGTTGCCGATCAGGCTGCCCGTCGTCGCGAGATCCTGCGTCGCGGCAAGCGACATCGACGACACGGCCTGCACGTCGTGCAGCGATGCCGATCCGCCCGCCTGCGTCTGCACCGTGTCGCCGCGCAACGAACCCGTCAGGCGCGTGTCGCCGCCCGATTGCAGCGTCGCCGCCTGACCGAACGCGATCGATGCCGCGCCGCCCAGCGTGCCGCCGGCGTTCAGCGCGCCGTTGCGTTGGCCGATCACCGCGCCGTTCGCGGTCAGATCGCCGCCGGCGCGCACTGTCAGGTCGCGTTGCGCGATCGTCTGCTGCTTGCCGAGATCGACTGCGTGCGCGGCGTCGATCAGCAGATCGCGGCCTGCCTGGATCGTGCCGGTGCTCGTCAGCGAGCCCGCCGCGTTCGTCAGCGTCGCATCGCCCGTCGACAGCACCGTGCCGCCGATCGACGTATTCGCGCCGCTCGTCAGCGTCAACGGGCCCGCGCTCTGCAGCAGGCCGTTGACCGTCACGCCGCCGCTCGACGCGAGGATCGCATCCGACAGCGCGTTCACCGTGCCGCCGATCGATGCGTCGGCGCCGCTGGCGATATCGAGCGTGCCGGTCGTCTGCAGCGTGCCGTCCACGCTGAACCGGTTTCCTGCGCGGAACGTTCCGGTCGACAAGGTATTGACCTGCCCCGCGATCGCGATGCCGCCGCCGCTCGCGACATCGAGGCGGCTCGTGCTTTGCAGCGTGCCGGTCACCGCCGTGTCGCCGCCCGATTTGAGCTGGGTGGTCGACAACGACGTCACGGTGCCGTCGATCGTGAGCGCGCCGTTTTGCGCGTTCGCCTGCAACGCCGCGGACGACTGCACGTCGTGCAGCGTCATCGACTGGCCGCTGCCCAGCGTCACGTTCGTCGCGGCAAGTGAACCCGTCATCGACAGGTTGCGGCCCGCCTGCGCCTGCACGTCCTTCATGAAACCCGTGCGGCCGCCGAGGGCGATGTCGCGCCCTGCGTCGAGCCGCGCGCCACCGCGCCCGGACAGCGTGCCGCCCACCGTCACGTCACGCCCCGCGTTCAGCGTCGTGTCCGCCATCACGCCCGTCGTGCCGAGCAGCGCGACGTCCTGCGCGCTCTGCACCGACAGGTTCGAAGCGCCCGTCAACGTGCCGTTCGACGTCACGCTGCCCGTGCGCGCCGTCAACGCCAGGTCGCCCGCCGACTGCACCGTGCCGCGCGCGCCGACCGTCACGTCACGCCGCGCATCGAGCGCCAGCGTCGAGCCGCCCGTCAACGTGCCGTTCACCGTGATGTCGCGCGCCGATGCCACCCGCGTCGCGCCGGCCACCTGCGTCTCGCCGTTGAAGGCGAGATCGCCGCCCCCGGCTGTGCCCTGCGCGCTCACGTCGATCGCGCCGCCCGCATGGATGTCGCCGACGCTCGCACTGTTCCCCGCGCGCACGCTCAGGTCACCGTTCGCCTGCAGCGCACCGGTGGCGGCGACGTCGTGTCCGGCGTCGAGGGACAAGCGTTGGCCGCTCGCGATGCGATCGGTAGACGTGATGTCGCCGCCTTGTGCGGTGAGCGTCAGGTTGCCCGCGGCGCTCACGGGCCCCGCGATGCCGATGTTGCGCTGTGCCGTTACGTCGAGCGTCGGGCTGTCGAGCCGGTTATTTATCCGGACGTCGCGTGATGCGCGCAGCGACGTGCCGCCTGCCGCGAGCACCGCGCCATTCAGCGTGACGTCGCCGCCGGCGTCGCCTTGTGCGGCGACGGACAGCGTGCCGCCGGTCTGGACGTCGCCCAATGTGACGTTCGCGCCGCCGCCCGCGATCGCGATGTCGCTGTTCGCCTGCGCGTTCGCGACGTTTACGTTTCCGCCCGCCGTTACCGCCAGCTTGCCGCCCGACTGGATCGCGCCCGCCGACGTCACGTCGCCGTTCGCGTTGATCGTGTAGCCGCCTACGCCGATGTGCGTGCCCGTCATCGACACGTTGCCCGCGCTCTGCACCGTCGCCTGATGCTGGGCTGCGGTGCCTGCAATCGATAAGTCGCCGTTCGCCGACAACGTCAGGTCGCCCGCGTTCGCGGCCAGCTGCGCATCGGTGCGCACGCCCATCCCCGCTGCGGTACTGATCACCTGGATCTGTCCCGCCGTCATCGCGCCGAATGCGGTCGCGTCGATCGCGAGCGACCGATTTGCGCCGCCGTTCGCCGCGTTGATCGCCGCAGCCGAGTTGATCGCGCCGTTCGATGCCGTGCCGTAGATCGTGCCGGTTGCATCGGCCGCCGACGGCGTGACGAACTGCCGCCCCGCGATCGCGTTGATGCGCGTGCCTGCATACAGCGGCGCGTTGATCCCGATCGTCTCGCCAATCAGGTCGATCGTGCCCACCGTGCCTTCGATCCCCGCACCCGGGCCGTTCACGCCCGCGTTGCCTTCGATCTGCAGATGGCCGCCGGTCACGTTGTAGCCGATCGCCTTCGCGTTCGCGTAATCGGTCGGGGCGCCGCCGACGCCGTTCAGGAACTGCGGCGCGCCCGTCGACAGCGTGACGCCGATCGTGTTCGTAAAGCCCGTGCCGCGCGTCGTGATGCCGTTCGGGTTCGCGATGATCACCGTCGCCGGTGCACCGAACACTTCGAGCGGGCCGTTCAGCAAGCTCGCGTAGCCGCTGCCTGTCGACGTGACCTGGTTGACGATCACGCTCGCTGCCCGGCCGTTCAGATTCGGGTTCGCCTGCACGTCGCCGCCCGTCAGCGATGTGCCCGACATCAGGCTGTTGTTCAGGATCAGGCCGACGGGGTCGATGTTGAAGCGCTGGTATTGGTTCAGCGAGATACCCGCCGCGTTCGGCGCGGTGATGTTGACCACCGGCACGCCGCCGCCGGCGCCCGTCGATTGCGTGATCGCGGGCTGGAATGAGATGGGGGCCGTGGGGTCGGTGATCGGCGCGGCAGCGGCAATCTGCATCGACCACCGCACGCGCAGCGATGCCAGGTCGAGCACTTGCTGCCAGGTGTCGTCGTCCATACGGCGGTTGCCCGCGCCCAGCGTGCCAGCCGCATCGCGGCTCTGCTCGACCGTCACGGTGATCGGACCGATGAACATCGTCGTCGCGACGAGCGCGCACATCACACGTTGCCACCAGCTGTACTCGCGCAGTGCATACGCGTTGACGCGGAAGAAACGCGACATCACCGTTTCCGCGCGCGCACGCGCGCCGACACGTGCCGCTGCCGCGGCAGCCAGTTGCTGCAAGACCTTACGCTTGGACGTGTTCATTTCTTGGTCGATTCGTTCTGGTTCTTGTGACTGCATCGCATGCCAACGGCCGGCCAGACCGTGGCGAGACGCGACGCCGGGTTTCCCCGCCCGGGATCGCGTCTGGGTTGCCGGGCCTATGCCCGGCTATTTCGCTTGCTGTTGCTGCTTACTGCTGGATTGGCGCGATTCGGATTTCGATCGTCGTCGTCGGTGCAGTTGCCTGCTCCGTCGGTACGTGTACGCGCTTGTACTTCGGGTTGCCCTTTGGTCGCTTCACGAACGCCACGGCAAACGGCCGTGGCCTGTTCTGTGATTTGACGGAGGCTCCGCAGTGACGATCGTTCGCGCGTAGATGCCGACGCTGTTCGGCGTCATGCCATCCGCTGCCGTCGTGCTGAACGGTAAGTGGGTATTGCTTGATACGCCGGCAACGGCCGGCGCGAGATTGATGAGCAGGTGCTTGCTTGTCCCGGGGGGGACGCTCGTGCGCTTGCGGCTCTCCGGATTGACTCCGGCCGCAATCGCGCCATGCGGCAACCGACCTGCCGCAGCAAAGCAAAAGAAAATCGCGCGCAGGCCCTCGATGCCCGCACGCAGAATCGAATCAGCGCGTGTCATCCTGTGGTCTTCCGCACGGCTTCGCCGGCCGTGCGGCCCTCGGTTATTTGGTCGTGTGGTTGTGCCGCTTGTGGACTGCTTTTTTTGAGCTGCTATCGAGGGGTAACGGTAGGCAATGCGTAAACTTTAGGGTGGCGCCCTAAATATTTTTATTACAGATTACTTACTTTTGATGGTGCTGGTTCGCGACTAGCAGGCTCGGTTTCATGAATCCGCATCCGTAACCCTGTCAACGGACTATCAAGTTCACTGGCGCGATAAAGCACAAGTCCGGCGCTTGAGCGGCTCCCAGAAAACAGTGCCACGATGTAAGCGAGTTTTCGGCGGACGTTTCCAGCAAGAAAGGAGCCGTGCGATGAAACGCAAGCGCTTCAGTGTCGAGCAGATTGTGGCGGTGTTGAAACAGGCCGAAGCAGGGATGCCGTCGGGCGTCGCGTCGTCGCCAGTCTGGTAGGCAAACACCATGTAGTCGTCGAGGCCATCCCGGATGATCTCGTTCATTGGCCACGGGCGTATCTCGTTGCGCTAGGCTGCTTCTTCGAAGATTCTGGCGTTATCCCACTCGGCACTATCCCAGCCCGTATCCATCCAATCGGAGACCGCCTTGGCCCAATACAGGGTCCTCAGGTGAAAGTTGGGTTAACTCCCAGACTTTTCTCTCCGCTCAATGGCATCCGCGAGCCACTCCACCGACCGAGGAAGGATCGGATCAAAGTTCACATTCGACCTCTAGCAAGGAGATCCATTACAAAAACGAACTTGAACCGAGTTCTTATAACCACCAGAACCGACCGTGTTAGTCACAAAATTTCCTCTATTGATATTTCCAAGCGCCGTCGCTTTCACACTATCAGACTGGGCAGAGTTTTCAACCGCTAGCCGGGCTTGATCTATCACCGAACTCAACCTGTTTGAACCTGGCGTAAATGTAGGTGACGATTTCACTGAATCAACCGCGCTCGAGTACTTGCTATCCCACATCATTACCTGTCCGGATGCTCGATTTGCCGAGATGAAGTCGTTATCGTTCGTGCCGATCGCACCTCCCCAGCGCAGCACCGACTCGTTAGGAAGCGCGGCCACCGTGTTCGCAAGATTAATCTCACCCTGGTACCCCGTCCAGTGTGCCCAGATCTGATTCAGCGCTTTTCCCTTCAGCATGTACGGCGAGTCGTCCCAACCCGCGACCGGCGGTGGTAGGGAGAAATTGAGCTCGATGCCGTTGAACACCTTCCATCATAGTTCGTCGCGCAAGGCTACGATCAATCTAATAAAAATCACGAAGGCAGTCGGATAATGCCCGATTGAAACCGAAAGACTTGCGCAACGCACGCAAGCAGCAGAAAGATTCAGAAATCCGCACCCTGTTCAGACATTATCCGCACCCTTTGTCATACGAACATCGCTTACAACAAAAATCTTGAAACAAAACACAAATTCAAACGCGCCGCATTCAATCACTATTTCCCAAGGCTTGTTATCCAAGCATCAAAGTTAGCGCGCTGCTCTGCAACCGATCCAATCTCTCCCATTTCAGCAAATCCAAAAAAATCCACCAAATCTGATTTTCTCGCCTGCACACCAGACTTCAGCAAATAGACCCCGCCCCCCATTTGCCTCGCCATCCTAGACGGATAAGCATTTTTCCTCGAAACATTGCAGAGCAAAAAATAACCCTCCCGCTCCAACTTAATACGGAGCTCACAAATGACATCAAAAAGACTGTCACCCGACAAGGAGAGTATTCCAAATTTCTCGCTTTTAAATTCAACGTATACCAAAATATTTTGGTAAAAAGAAATCTCGCAAATTTCACGATCCCCGGAATAGCTTCCAATCTCGACACGAACGACCTTCACGCTCTCCCTCACTTTGGTACGTAGAACGGATTCTTGACAAATGGCCCAACAAACTTTCCATTCATGTCAACACGCCGCCCCCCCATGATATCGGATACTCGAATTCCGCCCGGCACGGCGATCTCAATTTCGTCCGGGAAAGGGCTCAGCTTACCTAGGACCGCATTCACGTTCACTCCTTTCGGCTGCGTATTGATAGTGAATACGTATCCCTCTCCTTGCAATTCCGCGAACTCTCTAGCGACGTTTGGCGTCAATGATGTAGATACAAAATTACTCGGGCCACCTTGTTGCACATAGTTGTAAAGGTCAGCGTTTGTTCCGCTAGGCTGGAAGCCTTCTTTAAATATAACGTCCGGGCTTCTTCCGTCGCCGCGGAAAATAAATCCAGATTGTCTACTGCGATCAACGGACGAGTTCCCCCCCGTGTTTGCGGCCCCTTCCGTGCTCGTCGCGTAATCGCCTCCTCGACCAGCAGAGGCTCGAGAAACGCCCCCCGGCGCCTTCGGCAGACTATATCCGGCCGCACCGGCCAGGATACCGTCCATTGCAACGCCCATTTGCGCGGCCGAATAAGCGCGCTCGTTCGACCCGCCCAGGGCGTACACCATACCCCCGAATGCCCCCGCCAGCGGACTGCCCAGCATGGAGTTCAGCGTCGCAGCGCCGATCGACGAACCCGAGCTCGTTGGGATACTCGTAATCTGAGGTCCGTTAGCATACGAGAAAGGCACACTTTCCGGCCCCGTCGCAAACTGCAGCGGATTCGCATACGTGTAAT
Organism: Burkholderia sp. SRS-46; assembly: GCF_004343775.1. Classification (GTDB taxonomy): domain Bacteria; phylum Pseudomonadota; class Gammaproteobacteria; order Burkholderiales; family Burkholderiaceae; genus Burkholderia. The sequence continues at coordinate 973,453 of NZ_PTXL01000002.1, forward strand.
ACAGCCCTCCCCCCAGGGAACTCGGGTAGATCAGATTCCCACCCGCTTTGGCCGCCTGCATCTGCGCTTGGCATGCCGCGCTAGGCCCTCGTGCACACGCCTGCGCCAGATTCAGATCATTCTGGGCCGACAAGGCAGCCAGCTGGTTCTGCTGTTTGCAGCCCTCCCCTGAGCCCTGCTGACATGCGGCCGCCGCCCGGTCATACTGCTCCCGCTGCGACAACGTCATCGAACTCGGCCGCCGATGATCAAGGTAGTTATTCAGCGTCTCGTTCTGCGCCGCCGTCGCCCCGCCCTGCGCGTTGAAGCCGAGCGCACCAGCTAGGCCCCCGCCCACCAGCGTTTCGATGCCCGCGAGCACAGCAGGGGGTGCGTTGCCACCGAGTAGGCCATCGATCCTCGAATTCAAGGCCGCACTGGCCGCCCCACCAATCGCACCACTAGCACATCCGGTTCCTTCCGCTGCCGACAATGCACATCCCAATCCGGCATGGGCCAATACGTATCCAGGGCTCCCCTCTGCCAGCATTGAGCTGCTGTCCGTCGAAGCAACGCCGATCGCACCTGCACCGACCATACCGAGATCGCTAATCATGCTGCTCGTAAGCGCGCTGCCGAAGCTACCGCCGGATATGGCCGTGTTGATCGCCGCCGACACGACGCCGCGCTCAACAATCTTCTCCAATACCGAGCCGAGCTGCCCAAGCGAAACCGAGGTCCCGTTTCCGATCGCTTGGCCCAATTCCTTCAGTTGCTGAAGGTTGGCAAGACCCGTCCCAGCCATGACGCCGGCAGTCAATGCGCCAAGCGCGCCCGCCTGCAGGATCTGTCCGAAATTCAGCCCGTTCCCTGAGAATACTTGGCCGGTGATGCTTCCAACCATGCCGCCAAGAGCACCGATCATGACCGAGCCCACCGACAACTGCGCCATCACAACGCCAGCTGCCGCGGCAGCCGCCCCCGCCGTCACGATCGAAGCCGCAATCGCGATGGCCGCGACGGCAAACGTCGGCAGCCCACCGCCTTCCTTCACGAAGTCCGAATGGAGATGGTCGCTGACCGACGTCTGCGTAAAGTTCACGCCGAGTTGCTGCTGCAGGTTTGCGAGTACCTGCTGCGTTCCTGCCTGATCAACCGTGCCGTCTACATTGAGCTTCGTCAGCGCCCCGCCAATCTGATTCAGCGTCTGCACGTTCAGGTCCATGTTCGCCGCGCTCATGAACCCGCCCGGCTGCACGGTCGTACCGGTCGTTTTCAGGTACCCGCCTTCGACCTTCTGCCAGATCTCCCCGACATCAACCTGGTTCGCCTGATTCGTCAGCGTGTGCGTATCGACACTCAGCGTCCCCGACGCCGTGATGCTCCCCGTGTTGAGGATGCTGCCGTTGCCGTCCTGGTTGAACTTCAGCGTGACGTCGCGACCGGAAATGTTCCCGCCGGCCGACATCGCGCGCGTATCCTGCGGCAGATACACCTGCGGCATCAGCGCGGTGATCGTCGGGCACGTCGCCACGCCTGTCGCATGACACAACGGGTCCGGCACTGTCTGCTCGACGTACCACAACATCGGCTTGTCCAGCGCGTTGATCTGCGTCTGCGTGAGGGCAGCGCCGAGCTGCAAACTATGCGTCTTCGAGTAATCGATCGCGTTCTGGTACAGGTACCCCTTCTCCTGCTCCGTCACCGACACGTTGTTCTTGCTGTCGTACGTCAGCCCGTCGACGAAGCTCGCCTTGCCCGTCTGCTTCAGCGCGGCCTGCTGCAGCAGCAGGTTCTCTTCCTGTGGGTTGTAATAGAACAGTGTCGACGACGGCTGAAGGCTCGACGGCAGATTGTTGAGCAGATCCTGTGGTCCGAGCGAGCCGAGTACAGATCCGCCCAGCGACGCCTCTACGTAAGACGCCTTGCCAGCCACCGGCGTCGGCACGGTACCCATGCCAACCGCACGCGGAATCGACAAGTTCAGCCCCGGAAAGTCAACCGGACTCAGCGAAATCACCTGCGACGGCGCGTTCACTCGCGGCGTATAGGTATTCGCCGTCGTGATGCCGTTGATCAGCTTCTGGCCCGTCAACGACACCGACGTGCCAAGCACGTTGCCGACGTTCTGGATCTGCCCACCCGACGAGATCGACAGGTTCGGCGCCTGGATCGTCGCCGCGATATTGCCGACCGGCGTCGGCGGATCGATCGTGCCGCCCGTGCTCGTATACGCACTGCCGTACAGCGCCTTGCACTGCTCCGGCGTGCCGCATGCCCAGATGTCGTGACGCTTGTCACTGCTGAACATGCCCGTTTCCTGCACCCAATGCGAGTGCCAGTACGCGTTCAGCACCTGCGCCTCGTTGACGACCGGGCCCGCAACCGCAATCGTCGCGTTGTTACCGGCGGCAATCAGACTGCCGATGTTCGTCAGGCTGCCCGCGTTGATCTGCAGGTTGTTGCCCGCGCTGATCACCGACGAGCTGCCGGACTGCTGGTCGACATAGCCCTCGCAGTAGCTTTCCTTGTAGCCGCCTGCGGTCATGCAGCCCGAGTACTGCTCCTTCTTGCCGTAGTTTTCATGTACGGGAACCGGCGGCGGCAAGTTGTTGGTGATCGCGCCGGATACGTTCAGCGTGATGTTGTTGCCCGCGACGATGTTGCCCGACGTGTTGCTCAGGCTTTGCGCGGGCGTGGTCGAGCTCGCAGTCGAGCCGACGCCGCCGATGACGATGTCGTGCCCCGCGAGCAGGTTGCCGTACGTGTTGTTGATCTGGCCGGCCGCGATGACGAGATCATGGCCTGCGTAGATCGTCGCGTTGTTCTGGCTGTAGCTGAACGTCGTTGTGGTCGGATCGTCCCCGCGCGGCTGGCCTGCATTGCCGCATGCGGAGTTCGGCACACCGGACGCGCAACCTACCTGTCTCGAGTAATTCTGTTGATTGCCGCCTTGATTGGTTAACGTGCCGGAGGCAATTGCAACGTTATTTCCCGCAAACAACAGGCCTTCGTTAGTCAGATTGCCGCCACCGAGCGTCAGGTTGTTGCCCGCAGCAATCATGCCTGTAGGCGTCGAAGAACTAAGTGTCCCGTTAGACGATGGCGCCACTGCCCCCGTGGAGATATTGAACTGTGCGGGGGCAACGTTGAAATTAACGTTTCCTGAGTTCGCGACCGAGATGATCCCGAGCGATTTCAGCTGCGACAGGAATGCTGAATACTCGCCCTGATCGACTTGCCTTATCGTCTGGTTCACCATTGTGGGCGCCACGGCGCCATTGCTCAGATTCTGGACGGCAAGCGAGACGCTACCTTGGGCCGCAATTTGCCCCCCACGGTTTGACAGCGCGTTGGCCGACAAGTCAATTGACCCGCCTGCAGAAATCACACCCGAAGTACCCGGCTGCTGACTCGTCGAAGTCTGATAGATCGTCGGCAACTTCAGCGAAATGGACTTATCGGCGCCGGGTTTCGGGCCGGTTCCGACGAACCACATCGGATCGCTATCTACGTTACCGTTCTCCCCGTAGCGGATGACTGTCACAACTTGATTGAAGGTGACATATCCGGACCCGGTCACCGGTGAGCTCGGATTAAACGTGCAGTCCCGGGGGCAAGGGCTGTCATCGAAATAGCCGACGTCATAGCCGTTGGCAGAGCCCGTCGGAGCAAGCAGATCGCCAAGCGTCACCTTCCGATCGCCACTGATGGTGCCGTAGAAAGTGCTGCCACTGTCGTTGGCGACGGGCCCGTAGTATTGAAACCACTCCGAACCGATGGTGCCTGACCATAGCAAGTTCGGGTCTTCAACCGCGGATCTAGTGGTTACCGCTCCCGTCGGCGCCGTCTGGTCATTTACCACTGCCCCTGCAGAAATACTGACATTCCGCCCGGCAAAAATCGCCCCACCCGTGTTCTGCAGCGTCCCGCCCAGCCGGAATGCAACATCCCCCTTCGACTGCGTCGCCCCCCCTTGGTTGTCGTAATTCCCACCATTGACGTTGAGAACATTCGCCGCTTCAACCGTCCCCCGGTTCGTCGTCTCACCATTCAACGTCAGCGCATTTTCGGCATGCACCACCGCCCCGGCGACGTTATTCAGCGTCCCGTTGAACGTCACATCCTGCCCCGTCAACTGCCCGGCGTTGGTAAACGTGCCATTCGTCGCCAGCGTCAGCGGCGCCGTCCCCGTGATCGTCCCGTGATTGTTGATCCCGTTGAGCCCGGTGACCGACGCACTTTGCCCACCAAAATTCCACGTCCCGCCGACATCGATCAACCCGGCCGTCAGCGTAAGGAACCCACCCTGACTGATCGTCCCCTGCGACGGATCGAACGCGGTATTCACCGCGCTGACGCCCATATTCCGTTGCGCGAGCAACTGCCCGCCGACGTTATAGAACGCGCCATTCCCGCCATTGATCGTCAGCGACACATCGCCGGTCGCCCCAGTGCCAACACTAGGATTCCCCGCAAAGACGATCCCGTTCTGGTTATTCAGCGAACCCGTATTGATGTTCAGCGCGTTCACGCCCATCAACGACCCGCCGACGTTCGTCAGCCCGCCCCCTACCGTGACGTTGGTCGTCGTGCCGTTCACCAGCCCCGCGTTCGTGAAATTCGACGCATTGATCGTCGTCGCGCCGATCGAAGCAAACGACGCCCCCGCCGCATTCGTGAGATTCGGCGCGGACACATTGAGCGACCCGGCCAGCACGTGCGCCGCGTTATACAGCCCGTTCTGCGACGTCAGCGTCGCATTGCCGACCACGTTCACCGCGCGCCCACCGGCCAGCGTGAGCTGGTTCGATGCCTGCGCGGTCAGCGCCCCGCCCACCGTCGCATTGCCGAGCGTGACGTTCGCGCCGGTCATCTTCAGGTTCTGCGACGCAACGACAGAAGCATTGCCCGCATCCACCGTCCCCTGCGCTGAAACGGTCACGTTCTTCGACCCGGCCACCGTCCCGTTGAGTGTCACGTTCCCGCCCGACACGCCAAGCTGCCCGGCCACCACGCTGTTGCCGCTCAGCGTGACGCTCTGTCCGCCATGCAGCGTCGCATCGCCATTCGCCGACACCCCCGCGACCGTCACGTTGCCGTGCGTTCCGTCGACGTTCACCGTCGCTGTCGACCCGACGCCGCCCGTCAGCGCGACATCGTTCGCCGCCTGAACCCGGACATTCCCGCCCGATTGCAGCAACCCGCCAAACGTCACGCTGCCCGCATTCGACGTGGCCGACACATCGCCGACCGCCGTCGCGGCGCCGAACGACATGTCGCCGCCGGATTCCGCCGTGAACTTGCCCGCGCCCTGCACCGCGCCGAGCGCGATGCCGCCGCCGGCCTTGACGTCGATGTCCTTCGCATACGTCAGCGCACCACCGCCGTCGATCGCGCCGCCCGCATGAATGCTGGCCAGCCCCAGGCCGAACAGGCCGCCGGCCAGCGTCATCGCACCACCGGACGTTAACGTCGTATCGCCGTTCACGAGTCCGCCGCCGCGCAGCGCCAACGCGCCGCCTGCGTTCGCGCCCAGGTTTCCGGTCGTCACCACCGCCCCGCCGACGCCGAGCTTGCCGGCCGTCGCGGCCAGCGCCACGTCCGCGCTCGCCTGGATCGCACCCGCGACATTCAGGTCGCGGCCCGCGGTCACGTTCAGCTTGTCGCCGCTCGACATCGCACCGCCGACACCCACATCGCGCGCGGCCGTGATCGTCGTCGCCTTGTCCGACTTCATGTCGCCCGCAACCGTCACGTCGCCTGCACCGTTGTGCCCCTGCGCCTCCAGCGCGATCGCGCCGCCCGCCCGCACCGACCCGGCCGACAGGTCGTTGCCGGCCGTCACCGTGAGATCGCCGTTGGTCGCGACCTTACCCGTCACCGCGACGCTGCCGCCGGCCTTGACCGTGGCCTGTCGCGCGAACTCGATCGAGCCGGCCGTCACCGAGCCGCCCGCCGTCAACGTGCCGCTTTGCTGCGCGCCGATGCCGCCTGCGAGCGTCACGTCGCCACCCGCGTCCAGCGACGCATTGCCGCCCGCGACGATCGGCCCCGTGAACGAAATCCCCTGCGCGGCGCTGACGTTCAGGCTGCCCTGCGTCGTCACGTCCTTCGCGCTTGCGCTGCCGCCCGACGCGGTCACGCCGAGATCGCCCGCCGAATTGACCGAGGCAAGCGCCACGCTGCGTGCGGCGTTGATCGTCGTGGTGCCGCCCGCATTGATTGCGCCCGCAACATTGGCATCGCGCGCGGCATTCAGCGCCATCGAGCCGAACGCCGTCGCCGCGCCGCCGAACGTCACGTCGCCGCCGCCCGCGCCGCCCTTCGCGGTCACGGCGAGATTGCCGCTGACGGCCTGCACCGTGCCGAGCCCCGCGTTGTTCCCGCCCGTCACGTTGACGCTCGCGCCTTGCAGCGAACCCGTCAGCGCAACGTCGTGCTTTGCATCAACCGTCGCCGCCTGCGCGAACGCCGCCGAGCCTGCGCCATGGATATCGCGCGCCGCGTTCAGCGCGCCGTCCATCTGGCCCGCGAGCGCGCCGCTCAGCGCGAGGTCGCGCCCGGCCTGCACGCTGACCTGCTTCGTCGCGGAAATCTTGCCGCCCAGCTGCGTATCGAGTCCGGATACGCTGTTGAACGTGCCCGCGGTCGTCGCCGAGCCCGTCAGCGCGACATTGCCGTTCGTCGCGGTCGTCGTCAGGTCACCCTTCGATTCCACGCCGCCGCTGACGGATACGTTGCGTTGACCGCTCAGCGTCAGCGCATCGCCGCTGCCGAGCATGCCGCTCACCGACACGTCGCGTGCACCCGTGACGCTCACCGCGCCCGCCGCCGACGCCGCGCCGGTCACCGCCGCATCGCCTGCGCCGGCCTTGCCGTTCGCGGTCACGTTCAACGTCGTCGCGGAGGTCGCATCGTGCAGCGAAGCATTGTTCCCGCCGACCACGGTCGCCGTGTTCGCCTGCACGCTGCCGGTCAGCGCTACGTCACGCTGCGCGGTGTAGTTCGCGTTCGCGTCGAATGCCTGCTTGCCGCCGCCGTTGATGTCGCGCGCGGCCGTCACGTTGCCATTCGCGTGCCCGACGAACATGCCGTTCAGCGTCGCGTCGCGGCCCGCCGCAAGCGTCGCGTCCCCGACCGCGCTGGTGCTCGCGCCGAGCGACAGGTCGAGCCCGGTCGTGATGCCCAGCTTGCCGCCGCTGTTGATCCCGCCCGTCGCGTTCAGGCTGCCTTGCTGCGCGGTCAGCACGGCATCGCCAACCGATTCGATCGCACCGGCCACCGCGATGTTTCGCAGCGCGGTGACGCTGGCCGTCGTGCCGCTCGCGATCTTGCCCGCAACCGACACGTCGTTCTGCGCGACGGCCGTCACCGCGCCCGCCGTCACCACCGTGCCGTCGATGCCGAGGTCGCCCGCGCCCGTCGCGGTGTTCGTGCCGTTCGCGCGCAGCGCGATCGCGCCGGCCGACTCGACGTTGTGCACGCGCGCATTGCCGGCTGCCGTCACGTTGACGGTTTGCCCCTGGATCAGCCCTTGCTGGGCGACGTCGCGCCCGGCCGTGAGCGTCGCCTGTTGCGCGAACGTCAGCGCGCCCGCGCCGACGATGTCGCGCGTCGCGTTGACGGTGCCCTGCCCCTGCCCGGCCACCGTGCCGCTCACGTTGACGTCGCGTCCCGCCGCGAGCATCGTGTCTCGCGAGATGGTCGCCTTGCCACCGAGGTTGATGTCGGCGCCCGCCTGCGCGCCGAACGCGCCGTTGCTCGCGATCGTGCCGCTCGCCCCGATGTTGCCGCTCGTTGCGAGCAGCGACGTATTGCCGGCCGATTGCAGCGACCCGCTGATGTCGACACTGCGTCCGGCGTTCAGCGTCACGTCCGCGCCGCCGTTCGCCGCGCCGGTCAGGCTCAGGTCGTTCGACGCGCCGAGCGCGAGCGCGGACGCCGCCTGCACGTCATGCAGCGTCGCCGATCCACCGGCCGTCGTCTGCACGTTGCCGCCGCGCAGCGAGCCGCTCAGGTTCGTGTCGCCGCCGGACTTCACGTTCGCGGCGAGCCCGAACGCCACCGCGGCAGCGCCGCCGATCGCGCCGCCCGCGGTCAGCGAACCGTTCCCCTGCGCGACGACCGAACCGTTCATCGTCAGGTTCTGGCCGGCGTTGACCGTGAGATTGCCAAGCGACGACGTGGATTGCGCGCCGAGGTCGATCGACTGCGCGGCCGTCATCGACAGATCGCCGCCGGACTGGATCGTGCCGGTGCTCGTCAGCGCCCCGGCCGCATTCGTCAGCGTGACGTTCCCATTCGACTGCACGGTGCCGCCGACCGACGTATTGCGGCCGCCGTTCACGGTCAGCTTGTTCGCCGTCCGCAGCGTGCCGTTCACGACGACATCGCGCGCGGCATCGATCGCGCCGCTCGTCAGCGCGTTCACGTTGCCGCCGATCGTGACGTCGCCGCCGCGCGTCGCGAGCCGCAGCGCCGCATTGGCCTGCACGTCGTTCAGCGCAATCGAATCCGCCGCGGTCATCGAAACCGCGCGGCCCTGGAAGGCGCCAGTCACGTTGATGTCGTGGCCCGCGGTCAGCGTCGCGTCGCGCACGAAGCCGCTCGTGCCGCCGGCAGCGAGGTCGCGCCCGGCCGCGAGCGTCGCCGCGCCCTGTCCCGCGAATGCGCCGCCGATCGTCAGGTCGCGCCCCGCCGTTGCCGCGACATCGCCGGTCACCGTCGTCGCGCCGGTCAGCGCGACGTCCTGCGCGCCCTGCACCGTCAGCGCGCCCGCGCCGTTCAGCGTGCCGGCCGACGTGACGCTGCCGGTTGCCGCCGTCATCGCGAGGTCGCCGACGGCCTGCACCGTCCCGCCGCCGTTCACGGTCAGGTTGCGCTCGGCCGCGAGCGCAACCTGCGAACCGCCGGCCAGCGTGCCGTTCACGATGATGTCGCGTGACGCGTGCACGTCGGCCGCGCCGAGCATCGCCGTGCTGCCGTTGAACGTCAGGTCGCCGCCGCCGGCAAGGCCGTTGGCCGTGACCTTGAATGTGCCGCCCGCCTGGACCGCCGCGAGACTGGCGCTGTTGCCCGCCGTCACCCGCAGGTCGTTGGCGAGCAGCTTGCCGGTGAGCGCGACGTCATGCGCGGCGCTCAGTGTGCCGCGCTGGCCGAACGCGATCGAGCCGCTGCCGGTGACGTCGTTCCCCGCGTTCAACGTGCCGTTGTGCTGAATGATTGCAATACCGGACACGTCGACGTTGCGCGCCGCATCGAGCCGCGCGTCGGTGCCGACCATCATCGATCCGCTGACCGACGCATCGCGCGCGACGTCGGCCGCCAGCGTCGTGCCGCTCGCGAGCGAGCCGCTCACGCTCAGGTCGCGCCCGGTTCGCACGCTTGCCGCGTTCTGCGCGGTCGCTTGCGCCGCGATCGCCGTGTCCTGTCCGGCAGCCAGCGCCAGGTTGCCGCCGCTCTTTACGCCGGCGTTGATCGCGACGTTACCCTGCGTCGCCGTGAGCGCGAGATCGCCGGAGGTCCGCAGCGCGGCGTTGACCGTCGCATTGCGCTGCGCGGTTGCCTGCAGCGTGCCGCTGTTGGTCTGCCCGTTTACGTTGACGTCGCGCGCCGCCTGCAAGGTCGTCGCGCCGGTCACGACCGACGTGCCGTTCAGCGTCACGTCGCCCGCGCCGTCCGCGCCGTGCGCCGCCACCGACAGCGCGCCGCTGCCCTGCACGTCGCCCAGCATGACGTTCGCACCGCCCGCGATCGCGATGTCGCTGTTCGCCTGCGCGTTCGCGACGTTTACGTTTCCGCCCGCCGTTACCGCCAGCTTGCCACCCGACTGGATCGCGCCCGCCGACGTCACGTCGCCGTTCGCGTTGATCGTGTAGCCGCCTACGCCGATATGCGCGCCCGTCATCGATACATTGCCCGCGCTCTGCACCGTCGCCTGGTGCTGCGCGGCCGTGCCCGCGATCGATACGTCGCCGTTCGCCGACAACGTCAGGTCGCCCGCGTTCGCGGCCAGCTGCGCATCGGTGCGCACGCCCATGCCCGCTGCAGTACTGATCACCTGGATCTGTCCCGCCGTCATCGCACCGAACGCGGTCGCGTCGATCGCGAGCGACCGATTTGCGCCGCCGTTCGCCGCGTTGATCGCCGCAGCCGAGTTGATCGCGCCGTTCGATGCCGTGCCGTAGATCGTGCCGGTTGCATCGGCCGCCGACGGCGTGACGAACTGCCGCCCCGCGATCGCGTTGATGCGCGTGCCTGCATACAGCGGCGCGTTGATCCCGATCGTCTCGCCAATCAGGTCGATCGTGCCCACCGTGCCTTCGATCCCCGCACCCGGGCCGTTCACGCCCGCGTTGCCTTCGATCTGCAGATGGCCGCCGGTCACGTTGTAGCCGATCGCCTTCGCGTTCGCGTAATCGGTCGGGGCGCCGCCGACGCCGTTCAGGAACTGCGGCGCGCCCGTCGACAGCGTGACGCCGATCGTGTTCGTAAAGCCCGTGCCGCGCGTCGTGATGCCGTTCGGGTTCGCGATGATCACCGTCGCCGGTGCACCGAACACTTCGAGCGGGCCGTTCAGCAAGCTCGCGTAGCCGCTGCCTGTCGACGTGACCTGGTTGACGATCACGCTCGCTGCCCGGCCGTTCAGATTCGGGTTCGCCTGCACGTCGCCGCCCGTCAGCGATGTGCCCGACATCAGGCTGTTGTTCAGGATCAGGCCGACCGGGTCGATGTTGAAGCGCTGGTATTGGTTCAGCGAGATACCCGCCGCGTTCGGCGCGGTGATGTTGACCACCGGCACGCCGCCACCGGCGCCCGTCGATTGCGTGATCGCGGGCTGAAACGTAATAGGAGCGGTCGGGTCGGTAATCGGCGCGGCAGCAGCGAGCTGCATCGAGAAGCGCACGCGCAGCGATGCCAGGTCGAGCACTTGCTGCCAGGTGTCGTCGTCCATACGGCGGTTGCCCGCGCCCAGCGTGCCGGCCGCATCGCGGCTCTGCTCGACCGTCACGGTGATCGGGCCAATAAACATCGTCGTCGCAACGAGCGCGCACATCGCGCGTTGCCACCAGCTGTACTCGCGCAGCGCATACGCGTTGACGCGGAAGAAACGCGACATCACCGTTTCCGCGCGCGCACGCGCGCCGACACGCGCCGCTGCCGCGGCAGCCAGTTGCTGCAAGACCTTACGCTTGGACGTGTTCATTTCTAGTACGAATCGTTTTGATTTTTCTTTCGCGCGTTGCATGCCATCGGCCGGCCCGGCCATGGCGAGACGCGACACCGGGATTCCCCGCCCGATGCCGCGTCGACGGTTGGCCGGGCCTGCGCCCGGCGTCGCCGCTTACTGCTGAATGCGTGCGTTGCGGATCAGGTCCGCCACCACCTGCGCGGTCGCCTTCTCCAGCGCGACCTGTTCGAGCTGCTGGCGCAGCGTGTCCTTCGCCTGCTCGAACGCCGGCACCTGCGTCGGCCGCTTGTCGTCGACGCGCAGGATCCAGTACGCATCGCCGACCTGCACCGCGTCACGCGTGAGCCCGCCTTGCGGCAGCTTCACGAGCGCCTCGGCAAGCGGCTGCGGCCAGTTCTGCGTGTTGCCGGCCGTGATCGGCGTCTTGAACGAAATCCAGTTCAGCGCGCCGCCCTGCGCGGCGCCCGGCCCCTTGCTGAATTCCTGCGCGAGCTTGCCGAAGTCCTCGCCCTTCTTCAGGCGCGCGACGATCTGCTTCGCGGTGTCCGCATCGTTCACCGCGATCACGCTCGGCTTGTATTCGTTCTCGCCGAGCGTCGCGACGATCGCGTCGTAACGCGCCTTCACGTCGGCATCGGCGACCGGCGCCGGCTTGACCTGGTCGCGCAGGTACACCTGCGTCATCGCGAGCGCCTTCGCCTGCTCGACCGCGGCGACGACCTGCGGCTTCGTGTCGTAGTGCTGCTTGAGCGCCGCCTGGCGGAACAGCTCGCGCGCGATCAGCTGGTTCTTCAGCGCGGCGCGCAGCGCGGGCGTGTCCGGCGCTTTCCCCGCGCGCACGGCGTCGTCGATCTGCGCCTTCGTGATCGGCACGCCGTTCACGCTCGCCACCGCATCGGCGGGCAGCGGCGCGGAAGCGGCGAGCGCCGCGTCGGCCGCCTTGCGGGCCGGCTTGTTCGCCGCGTGCGCATGCGGCGCGGCCAGGCCGCAGAGCGCGGCGACGACGAGCCCGAGGCCCAGGTGGCGCACGTGCGCGGGCAGGGTCGAGCGGGTTGCAACGGCACTACGGTTCGACAGGCGATGCATGAGGTTCTCCTTCAATCGGTCCAGTTGAGTGTGGCCAGCAATACGGTGGCTTTCCTGCCGAGGGCGGCCGGCTGCGCGAGCGCCTGCCCGAGCAGCACCTCGGTCGACACGGTGCCGCCCTTCAGGCGCCATTGCGCGCGCGCGCCGACGCCGGTGCCGACGAGTGTCGGCCAGCCGCCCTGCGCGTTCAGGTGCGCCTTGCCGCCGTCGAGAAACACGTACGGCTCGATGCGCGCGTCGCGCCACGCGGGCACGTTCTGCCACGCGGCCTCGTTGCGCATGTACACGCCGCTGTCGCCGGCGATCCCGCCTTCAGTGAAGCCGCGCACCGAGCTCATCCCGCCCAGGAAGATCTGTGCGTTGCCGAACAGCGCGACGCGGCTGTACTGGCCGCGCAGCGTGCCGCGATAGGCCCAGGCGGAGCCCGCGAGCGTGCCGAGCGACATCTGCAGCGTCGCGGTCGCGTCGAGCTTGGTGAACTGGCTGTGCGCGTCGTCGATGCCGATGTCGGACGGATCGTGATTGGCCGACAGCCACGGCAGCCCCTGCGACACGCCGACGTCCCAGGTCGCCGCGGCGCCCTGGCCGCGCGCGGCGAAGCGCACGAGCCCGTTCAGCCCGACGCGCAGCACCGTGAGGTTCTGCGGCGACAGCGGCAGGCCGTTCACGTCGCGTTCGGTGCGCAGCTTGTTGAGCGTCACGTCGACGCTCAGGCGCCCGCGCGGCGAGCGCACGAGCACGTCGTTCCAGCCGAGCATCTGGCTGAACGTGCGGCCTTCGAGCAGCGCGACGTCGCCGATCGCCTGCTGGTACTCGGACATCGACACCGTGTAGCTGAAGGTCTGGTAGCCGTACGGCACCGCCGCCGAGAACACCACCGCGTTCGTGTCGGTCGTGCCGACGTAATTGAACGACAGCGATTCCTGCAGGCCGATCACGTTGTCGGCTTCGACGCCCCCGCGATAGCGCATCTTGCCCGTCTGCGAGCTGCCGTAGGTGTCCACGCCGAAGTCGTAGTGCAGGCGGTCGCCGGCGCGGTTCGAGATCGCGACGATCGAATCGCCCGGCGTCTCGCCCGGCAGGATCTGGATCTCGGCCTGGTTGCGGCGCAGCCGGTTGATCTGGTCGACGCCCTGCTCGAGATCGGGCAGGCGCAGCAGGTCGCCCGGGCCGCTCGCGAACGCCCATGCGGTGCCGGCTTCGGTCAGCAGGCCGCCGCCGCGCACCTCGTACCATTTCTCGGCCGGATCGCGCGGCCGCAGCGGCTTGCCGTTCAGCGTCAGCGCGGCCACCCGGCCGGGCACGAGGCTGATCTTCAGCGTGCCGGACGCGAGGTTCTGCGGCCCGAGGTACGCGCGCGTCGTGATGTAGCCGCGCGCGATGAAGGCTTCCGTCAGCCGGCGCAGCAGCAGGTTGATGCGGTTGCGCCCGAGCTGCCTGCCGATGAACGGCGCGGCGATGCGGTCGAGTTCGGGCTGGCCGAGCATCGTATCGCCGGTGAATTCGACATGGTCGATCCGGAACGTCGGCGCGACATCGGGCAGCGTCTCGACATCGGCATCGGCCGGCAGGTTCGGCATCGCCGGCTGTTCCGGCACGGCGATCTGCGCGGGCGGCTGCGCGATCTCTTCGCTGCGCTGGCGATCGCGCTGCTCCTGCAGCAGCCGCTGCGCCGGATCCTGTTCGACGCGCGGCGCGGCGATGCCCGGCGGGATCCCGCCCGCGAGCTGCGCATGCGCGTGCAGCGACGCCGCGCCCGCGGTCAGCAGGAGCGCGCGGGCCAGCGCGAGCGGCGCACGGGCCATCACAGCCCGAACCACGACACGAGCCCCAGGTGATTGCCGTTGCCGATCGTCATCGGCTGGCGATGCGGCGGACGAATCGTCACCACGCCGCCTGCCGCCGACACGCCGCCGGGCGCGTTGAATGCGCCGCCTTCGATGTCGGCCTCGCCGGTCAGGCGCACCTTGCCGGACCCGCCGGTAAAGATGCCGCCGGAATCGGCCGCGTAGATCGCCGCCCAGCGATTGCCGAACCACGCCTTCAGGTCGTGGTCGCGGTTGATCGCGGTGTAGCCCGCCACGCCCTGCGCGAGTGTCTTCGGCGCGTCGAGCGTGAGGTTGCCGAGCGCGAGCACCGTGCCGCCGGTGTTGGTGATCTGCGTGCCGGCCTTCAGCGTGATGTCGGTGTTGGCCTCGATGACCCCGCCGAACGCCCGCACGCTCGACGACGCGCTCGCGCGGCAGAACAGGAAGCACGTGCGCCGGTACGACGCCTGCCCGGTGAACACGGCCTGCGTCAGCAGGCGGTCGCGCGCGGCGATGTCGATCGCGCCGCCGTTCGACAGGATCGAGCCGCCGATGTTGGTCACGTTCGCGGCGCGGATCGTCACGTTGCCGGCATCCGCGGTGATGTACGCGAGCTTCGACGCATCCGCGAGCGCGCCGTAATCGACCGTGAAGCCGTCGCTGCGGTGCTGCAGGAACAGGAAGCGCCCGCCGCGCTCCGAGAAGCCGACCACCGCGCCGTTCTGCACGCCGGTGCTGTGGTCGACGATGTTGTTCACGTCGCCGCCGGCGACGACGGACACGTTGCGGTTCGACAGGATCCGCGCATTCTGGTTGACGATGTCCGCGCCCGCGGTCAGCGACACGTCGCCCTGCACGCCGAACAGGATGCCGAGCGGCGTCTGCGGCAGCGACTGGTTCAGGATGCGGCCGGCCGCGTTCAGCGTCACGGCGCCGGCCGAATCGGCATCCGCGTCGATCGCGGTCTGCCCCTGCACGAGCGAGCCGACGTTCGCGATATCCGCGCTGCTCTTCAGCACGACGCCGCCTCGCGACGACGCGATGGTCGAGCCCGCCTGCGCCGCGTCGGGCGCGAGCGCGATCCCGGCGCCGGTCAGCTTCACGCCGCCGGACGCGAGCAGGCTGCTGCCGGCGAACGTGATCGCGCCGGCGGACGCGACGCTCGCGCTGCCGGCGTTGACCTTGATCTGCGTATCGGCCAGCGCGATGCCGCCTTGCGCGGTCACGCTGAAGTCGCGCGCGACGTCGATCTTCGTGTTCGACAGCTCGACGTTGCCGTTCGACGTCAGCGTGAAATCGCCGAGCGACGCGTTCAGCGGGCCGGCGCTGCGCACGCCGGGGCCGCGATCCGTGACGATCAGCTGCACGCGCCCGCTGGTCACGCTGCCGGCGGCCGTGATGTCGATCGCATACGACGACGCCGTGTCGGGGTTCATCGTCGCGCTGCGCGAGAGCCAGTCGTTCGCGTTGTCGTTCGGCGATGGCCAGGTGGTCAACTCAACGTGGCTACGGCCGGCCAGCAGCCGCACGCCGGCCGTCGACGACGTGTACGTGTTATGCAGCGGGCCTTCGATGCGAATATTCCTGGCGATCAGGTCGAGGCCGATCAGTGCGCTCTCAAGGCCGCCAGGGCCGACGACGATCGTGCCGGTCGCGGTGTCGAGCACCGCGTTGCGCTGGATCTCGGTCCCGCTCCGCCTGTCGTCGAAGCTCACGTTGCCGGTGGTCAGTGCAACGCGCCCGGTGTTGACGAACGATCCGCCGTTGACGGTAATGCCGTTCGGATTGGCCAGAATGACGTTCGCACGCGATCCCGCGACGTCGATCCGGCCTTCGATCAGGCTCGGGTTCGTGCTCGTCACCTGGTTGACGATGGTGCGCGCGTTGATGCCGACGTTGTTCAGCGTCGCGCCGGCCGTCGTCACGTTGAACGACGAATAGGTGTTGCTCGACACGCCGCCGACGGCCGGCGCCAGATCGACGAGCTGCCGGCCGTTCGGCCCGATCGACACGTGCGTGGACGTGCCGCCGTCCGGCACGATGCCGGCGGCCGACGCTGCGCGCGGCGGCGCAGCTGCCGCGGCCAGGCAAAAAAAGATCGCGCGCAGGCCCCTGGTGCCCGCGCGCCGTATCGAGTCTCGGCGTGCCATTCGTAGTCATCCGCACGGCTTGGCCAGCCGTGCGGTCCTCGGTTGTTTGGTCGTGTGGTTTTCTGTATGCAATGCTTTTTAAGCTTCTGCAGAACGCTAACGGCGGCCGCCGGGCTTTCTTTAGGGAGGCTGAGGGAAAAATTTCCTTTCCCAATCCTTACGGTTAAAATTACCGCTCTCTTGATCCGCCTTCAGCCCATCCCGCGCGCGACCATGCCCCCACTCACCGTCATCCACGTCAACGGCCCGATCAACAGCGGCAAATCGACGATCGGCGCCGCGCTCGCGCGCACGCTGCCCGACGCCCGTTTCATCGACGGCGACGATCACGACGCGCCGGACGATGCGCCGTTCGACGTGCAATGGACGATCGCGCTGGAGCGCCTCGTTCGCTGCATCGCCGATGAGCGCAAACGTTTTCTTGTCGTTGCGTATCCGATTGGCGAGAGGGAGTACGAGCGACTGCGCGCCGCGTGCGATGCGCGTTCGGCGCGCTTGGTTGTCGTGACGCTGGCCCCACCGGAAGCGGTCGCGCAATCAAACCGAGGCGAACGCGTGCTGACGGACTGGGAGCGGGAACGCGTGGCGCAGATGTATCGCGAGGGCTATGCGTCGCGGGATTTCAGCGATTGCCTTGTCGATACATCACGGTCGCCGGTGAACGCATGTGCGACGGAGATCGCGCAGCGCGTCGTCGCGCTCGACGAATAGCGTCGACGCGCGGGGATCGCCAGCAAGCAAATTCTCCAACCTAAGCGTGACCGCGTGTCCGGTCATGCGGGGCAAGTCCAACTCGTGCCTTGGCTCAAACTCTTAGGCCGATGGCTCGAACACGCCGGCTTCGATCCCGGTCAGCGCCTGAAGGCCGAGGTCCAACTCGGCAGGCTTGTCATCAACCACGCTTGAATGCCACACGCGCCGAACCCCAGCGATCCATAGGGGGCTGGGCCTCGGCGTTACTGTCAACCAATCAATGCGAACTTATCCGCAGGATATGATTCGCATCAAGTCCGGCAGCATTGAGGCGCTTCGATCATCTCTCGGTTCGATAGAAAGCTCCGGGGACCATTCGTCCTAAACAACCCTGAAGTGACTGCTCCCCACCGTAAAATTCCACCACTTCGTATCCACGGAAATGGCGTCTTCATCTGCAATGGGAACGATGCTCTCGGCTCCAAGCAGTGCAAGAATTTTGTGTATCTCCTCAGATGCGTTTCGCCAATCGACAGACGCGAGCACAGCGATATAACGAAAGCCTGTCGGTGAAGTTTCAAGCTTAACCTTCACTTTCCGAACCCCATGTCTTGGCCGCTGGGGCGAGCCGCTGAGTCAGTGATTTGCTGCCAGCTCAACCCCTTTTGCCTCAACTGATCGATCGTTGGGCCAATAGGATGTCCATACTTACTCATGTTGCGAGCTTCAGCAGCCTGCACGAAATCAGGCGGTGACATGTCTCGGTACGTCACCTTCACATCATTTCGCTGCTCCACGGCCCATCTCGCGATGCCCTCCTCACTGACTCCAGTGGCACGCATCTGATCGACACCATCGGCAATGCGTCGAGCATCCGACTCGTAGGCAAAACGCCGAATATCGTAAGGAAGTCCATCACGATAGAAGTTATTGGTCGTTGCTGCTGAAGTATCCGCTCCAGTAGCCCCTCCACTGCTCGCTGTAGCAGTCTCCAATCCATCGGCAGCCCCTCCAAAGAGCTTACCTAGTACGCCCGAAACGATTTTGGGTAATCACCCCGATTTCAGCATGCGCTGCGCCATACGTGGCGTTTGGATCTCCAGGAGTAACTAGATCAGAAGTGAGCGTCGGTTGGCTCGCAACTCCAAATTATAGGCCCATTTAATAACACCAATCTCCTTATGTACACCCCAACAAATTCCACTTGAATCCCCAGGAGGAGTTAAATCAGAAATCAGCGTCAGCTTTTTGGGATCTCCGAATTCAACTCCACAAGCCGTCTGATTGACATCAAAAGAGAATTTACCACCTCCGCTGGCATCAGCAGTCACTTGAACCGGCGCGCTCGCTCCAGTAAACGTCGTCGCGCCAATACCCTTCGAACCACATAGTCGCCCACGCGGCGATCCATCTCGAGCATCACCATCAGGGACATTGGCTATCTCCTGCGTCACATTAGATCGCCATTACCTCTACAAACTAACCACCATGGGCTCATCGAACAAATAGACGATGAAATCATGAACATTGCTAATACATCCGAAGAAATAAATACTCGGATGAAGTTTGAGCGTGCCCGTGATTTTCGCTTGAGTACAATAGCTGTACTTGCTACCGCCATTTGCAGGGACACTAGAAAGCAAGCAACGCTCAAGATTCGGATGATCTATGAAAATTCCATTTACTTGACTATCCCTCTCATCTCTGTTGGCGACAAAATAACCAGTGCCATTCATCATTACAAAAAATCCGTCGAGCGTAACCTCCTTGCCATCGATAAGCTCACGATCTTGCGACCTTAGTTCAGAGATATTCATTACATCACCCATTTCAACTAGTGCGTAAAAACCACTTGACCGGAGAACTTCTTCGAGAACTCGTTCGAGGGTACAAAATATTGCATCCCAGTTCCGGGATCGCGAACAGCGACAACGGATTGTCCGAGACGAGTTGTAACACCATCGACCACAACAAAATGCCCCTCTCCGTTTCCTAGGGTCACTCGCGCGATTGCCGCATTGCCATTGGACGTCGCAGCCGCCAAATCGTCAACTGTCGCATTCAATCTCCAGCGAGCCGAACTCAATCCGTTGTTCTGCAGCGCTTTGGTAAGTCCGACTACGTTGGTGCCTTCACCCAGTATTAAGCCGCTGTCCTTCGCAAGCTGTGTAATGTTCACCCATTGCCCACGGTCGTTCATAATCATCGCGCATGATGTCGGGCCGCACGCAACGTCCCCAATGTTCGAAACATACCTCTGATCGAGGACAAGTCGATCACCATTTCGTGCAACCGAGTTAGTCTCCGACGCAAGACTTCCTGCAGGAGCGGCGCCAGTACCCGCAGGCATCGCGCTGCCCGCTGCCAACTCACCGGCAGCGATGCCCACCTGATTGCCACAAAGTACCAGATTGACTGTACAGCCCCGTAACCAAGCCGCAAGTGCCCCGGCGATGGGCTCCGCCCCAATCGCAGCAGCCGCTCCCGCAACAACCGCAACCCCCATTGCCGGATTCGCGACTGCCCCAGGCAACGCCCGTTGTTCCCGCGTCAGCGACCCGTCCTTGTTTCCATACCAGAATGGATTGTTGTATTCAGTCCAAGTCGCCCGGAACAGTCCACCGCCATTCTTGCTGATGTACGCAACAGCTACCGCGTCCCCGCCAGGCCCCCTGCTCGCCACAGCATCCACCAAGCGATAGCCGTTCGCCAACAGCATGTCCTCCGCTTGGCTCGCGCTGATTGCCTTGCCCGTCTTGTCCTCGTAGTACTTCGTGAAGTCCCTGGCCTTCGACTTCGCCCAATCCCGTTCGCTCTGGTGAAGCTGCCGATTGTACAGATCCGCATTCAGCGCCCCGCCCGCTCCGGCCATCGCTCCGCCCGAACCACCGAGGACACCGCCCACCGCTGCACCGGCCAACCCCGCCGCTGCGTTCGCCAGCACCTTGCCACCCACCGAATCGTCCAGCGCGTTGCCTACGGCATTACCGATATAGTCACCCGCCACGGTCCCGCCCACTGCACCGGCCACGTTGCCGCCACCCATCGCCGCCCCTAGGCCAGCCACTGCCGCGTGCGTGGCGATACGCGCAGCACCATCGTTCCCCCACAACGCAAGCTGCTGATTCGCTGCGGTTATGTCAGCCAGTGCCTGTGCCTTTCCTGCGGTGTCGCCCGCCGCATCCGCGTCCTTATAGGCCTGATTCGCCTTTCTCAACGCCGCGCTCGCCCGATCTTCCATAGCGGTGGCGACATCCCCCACCACCTGCATCCCGACCTGTCCGACACCCTGCTGCACGGCCATGTCGTTCTGCACCTTCTGTGCGTCGAAGGTGTTCTGCACTGCGCCAGCGTTCGCACTTGCCACGTCACGGCTCAAACCGGCCGTACTATCGTGTCCGGCGCCCGCGTCACCGCGCACGGTGATCTTCGCCGGACTGACCGCTGCGTACGTCGTGCCGGAAGCATCGCTGCCAGTACCTGCCGCCGAGAAGCCAGTCGGGCCGAGCCCCTGCGAATTCAGCGGCCCCGGCGTGTTGCCCGCTGTCTGTTTCGCCGGCGTGTTGAAGTTCACCCCGTCAAACGTGCTCCCGCCAAAGCCCCCGCTTGCACCGAAACCAAGTGTGTCACCCGAATAATTCGCATGATTCTCCAGATTCGAATAACCGAAAGTCTGCGTCGACAAACTGTTCTTGTCCGCGCTTGCCGTGCTCGCGATCGCTGCGCCGTCCAACTGCGTATGGTTGCCGACGTTGATGTTGAACCCACCGTTCCCGGCATAAATCCCGCTTTGCTGGTTGACCGACTGGAAATCGGCCTTGATGTCCTGCTGGCTCGCACTCGCACTACCGCTAACGGTTTGCCCATAGCAGAACGGCGGCACGCAGATGCTCGCCTGGAAGCCGGCGCTCGACTGCTTGCTGTCGTAGGTACTCGTATCCTGCCGGCTCTGGATGTTCAGATCGCGTCCGACGCTCGCATCGACAGTATTGCCTGTCGCTTCAGCACCGCGGAGGTTCGCATCGCGACCGCTCGTCATCGTCAGCGTGTCGCTGGCGCTGAGCTGTGTGTCGCGATTGGTTACGCTCTGTCCGTTTGCATGACCGCGTGACACGCTCGCGCCAAGCTCCAGCGTAAAGCCGTTTTGCTGACCACCCAGGCTCGCGCCGAGCCCGATGCTGCCGCCGCTGCTGCTGTTGTGGCTCGACTGCTGGCTCGTATCCTGTGCGCTTTGCAGGTTGATGTCCCGCGCCGCATTCAGCGTCACGTTCTGCCCGGAGATCTGCGTGCCGCGCGCATTGATGTCGCCATCCGTCGCAAAGCCGGTTGCATCCTTCACGCCGCTGCCAGCGGCGATCAGGCTCACATTGCCGCCAGCGCGCAACGTGCTGCCATCATTCGCCAATGCACTGCTCTGCGAGTCGCTATGGCTCGAACCACCACCGATGCTCACCGTCGCCTTGAATATTTGCGGTCCCGACGTTCCATTCGCGACCGCAGTCTTGAATGCGTTCACCGCCTGATAAGCGTTGTAGACCGCGAGCCCCGCTTGTGCCTTGTCGAGCGCCGCCAGGCGCGAATCCCCCGCGCGCGCCGCGTGGTTCATGCTTTGATTGATCGTTGCAACCGCATTGCCGATTGCCCCGCCCAACGCCAGACTCACGCCGAACTGGCTCGAATCCTGACTCATGTGGCTCTGCGTCGCATCCGTGCCCGGATCGAGATTCAGGTTCTTGCCGATCAGCGTGAGATCCTTGCCCGCGCTCAGATCCGAACCGGCCACCGTCACGTCCTGCTTCGCGTCCAGCGTCACGTTGCCGTTGCCGCTGACGATCTGGCTACGCACCTTGCTTTGCGTCTGCGACGCCGTATCCTGCACGCTATGGCTGCTCGCCATGCCGACGCTAAACCCGGTCGCCGTGCCGTTGCTGCCCAAATTGCCGATCTGATGGCTGCTGGATTCCTGGTGGCTCGTACTCGTTTCGAGACCGGCCAGCACGTTGATCGCCCCCTGGCTCGCGACAAGGTCGACGCCCTGCGTCCCGCTGATCCCGGACCCCACGACGTCGATGTCGCCGGTTTTGCTCTTCACCACGACGCTGTTGCCGGATACGACCGTGGCCGTCTGCGTGGTCGCGGTCTGGTTTCCGTTCGAATTGCTGCGGCTCGCGTTATACGGCGACGGCCCGGTACCGCCGCTATTCGCCGTGCCGCCGATCCAGCGGCCCAGATCACCCAGGCTCGGCGTCGCGAGCGAGATCCCCGTGCTGGAACTGCTCGACTGCGAGCTCTGCTGGAGCTGATCGGTCGACGCCTGCAGCGTGACGTTGCGATTGGCCATCAGCGAAGTCGTGCCGCCCGCGCTGATCGTCGAACCAATGACAGAAAGATCACCATCGATCGGCCGGCCGTCTGCGTCCTTTACGGCGCCGCCGGTGGCGGTCACCGACACATTGCCGCCACCGCGAATTGCACTGCCCGCATTCGTCAGGCTCGACATATCCGTCGTGCTCGAACTCCGGCTACTGCCATACGATACCGAGATTGACGGAACATCGAACGCGCTCGCGCCAATCTCGTTCAGTACGCCCTGTGTGCGCTGGAAGCTATTGCCGGAAGAGGCATTCGCTCTGAGGTTCCGGACCGTGTCCAACGGCGTCCCTGTCACCGCGACAGTCAAACCGCTCGAGCGGAATTCCTGCTGGTCGTGCGACTTCGAACGATCCAGCCCCGGGTCGATCGTGACGTTCTGGCCGGAAATGCCGATGTTTCCCGTCGTCCCCTTGACATCGCCCAATGCCTTGCCCGCGACCACGTCGCTGCCGCCGATGCGAACGTCCTTGCCCGCAGAAATCGCGACGTTGCCCTCGACACTGCCCACCTCGCTGCGCGACTGGCTCTGCGTGACCGAACTGCCGTTATACCGGTCGCTCTGCTCGCTCGATCCGATAGTGACTCCGAGCCCCCCCGAACCCGAGAGCCCTGAGTGCTTCACCTGGTGATATTCGTTGTCCTGCCAGGTGTCCGTCGCAGCCGTGATGTTGACGTTGCCTTTCGCCGCCAGACCGACGTCGTGGGTGCCGACAATACTGCTGCCGGTCACGTTGATGTCCTTCGCGCTGAGGACCGATACGCGATCCGCCGAAATCGTACTTCCATCGGCGTACGTTGTCGTTTGATCGACCTGGTTCGCCGCACTCGTATGGCTTGCGACACCGCTATGACTGTGCGTCTCGTGGGAATTCTCGACATGCGTTTCCGTGACGGCGCCGACATTGACATCGCCAGCCGCCATCAGCAACGCATTACCCTTGTCGAGCGAAACCGTGCTGCCCGTCACGTTGAGGTCCTTGCCGGACACGATGTTCAGGCTGTCGCCGCTCCGTAGCGTCGTTGCCGTCACCTGGTCTTCGGACATGTGCTGCGTCTCCGCGTAGCTGCCGTGATGATCGCTACCGGAACTGTTGCTGTTCACCGTCGACGTCGCGGTCGCGGCCTGCAACGTGACGTTACCGCGTGCCGCGATCGTTCCGCCGCCTTCCAGATCGATCTTCGCGCCGGTCGCCGTCAGATCGCCGCCCGCGGCAATCATGGACACGCCGCCCACCTTCACGCTGCTGCCCGTGTCGCTCACGAAATGCGTGTCAGACACGCCGTTCGCCCGGGCAACCACCTTGGTCTCACCCGTCTGCTGCACGCCCATCGTCCAGTTGCCGCCGATGTTCATGTCCAGCGCACCGCCCACGGTCAGCGCGCCCGCATTCTGCGCGAAATTCCCCCCCGTCACGATCGCCGCGTTACCGGCCACGTTGATGCTGGCCGCCGGACCAAGCGTCGCCGTGACGCGCGTTGCGCCTGAGTCGCTGACCTGGTTGAGCGTCTTCACCGCGGTATCCAGAATCAGGTTCCCTCCTGCTTGCAGCGACAGGCTGCCGGCCTTCACCGTCGCGGACGTCAGATTCACATCCCCCGCCGTGACGAGCTTCATCTGGCCGCCGCTTTGCAGCGTGCCGAACGAGCTGTCGATGCTTTGCCCGCTGAGCGCAAAGTTGTTCGTTGCGCTGATCGTTCCACTGTTGGTCACCGACTTCGCGTTCTGCAGATCGATGTTCGTCGCCGCGATAACGGGACCATTGCCCATGTTCTCCTGGCTCGCCTTCGCCAGATAGACGACCGGCACGAGCACCGACTGCCCGTCGACGACCTGGTTCTGCATGATGACCACGTTGCTCGTCAGCTGCGACACCTGTTCCGGTGACAGGCCCGTGCCCGGCGCGAGATTGAACGACTTCGCCAACTGGGCGCCGGACATCATCAGTGCCTTGAACTCGTCGTGCGTATTCGCATAGTTCGTGAGCACCGACTTGCCGGTCATCGACATGATCTGATCCTGCACGAGCTTCTGCTCGTAGAACCCGTCGCCAAGCCGCATCTGGATCTTGCCGGGATTCATGCCCATCTGCTGGAAGTAGTAGTCGCTCGACAACCACTGCTGCGCGCTCGTGAAGGCCGGATTCGTCTCGATCAGGTACGGCGCCTTCGGTGCGGCATCGACGCTGAACAATCCGCCTCTGGGCAGCGTGATGTTGTTCAGCACGGTTACCGCCGTGGCGCTCGCGACAATCGGATTGTTGAAGTTCGCCAGACCGCTGTTCTCGACACGCCCGCCTTGAACCGCCACGGCCGACGCCGGTGCGCCGCCGCTCGCGCCAATGGTCCCGCTCACCGCGCTCACGCCGATCGCCCTCCCCGCCGTGCTGGCACCGATCGAGCCGCTCACGACTCCGATGCCAATCGGCCCGCCGGCCGAACCCGTGCCGATCGTCCCGCTCACGGCACCCGCACCGGTACCCGACACGTTCTGTCCGGGAAGCAGTCCGAGCGGTGCCACCGACGCATTGCCGGCCGTATTGTTGATCGTCACGCCCGTGCCGCTCAGCGTCCCGCCTGCCGTGAAGCTCGATTCGTAGCCCGGCAACGCATAAGTGTGAACGTCGGCGGGCGCCGCCTGCGCGTAGCCGCCCGGACGGCCCGTCACGAATCCGGCATTGCCGAACGGCAGCTGCCAGTTGTGCTCGCTGTTGTCATAGTTGTTGTAGTGATATTGCCCCGAGTACGTGACCTGCACTTGCGGCGCGGTCTGCCCCTGCCAACTATTCTGGTCAAGTACGACCGGTGACGCGATATTGCCCGCGGCGGCCACCTGGCTCCAGTAGTTCTGGAATGTCCCGACCGACGTCGCGTTCAGATTGCCGCCGGCGATGATCTGCGATTGCGGACTGACGGACGCGATCGTATTCGCGACCGCAACGCCCGTATAGGTCGTGTATTGATAGCCGCTGTTCCACTGGCCCCCGTTCGGAGGAATGGTGTATACCCCGCCCGGGAAAGCCTCGAGGACCTTGCGAATCGCGTCATTGCTCAGGTCGACCCAGCCCACGTCGTGACCGGAACAGGCCTCCATGTGGAGTGCCACGCAGCCGGACAGGCTGATGCCGAGGCTTTGCAGCAGCGCCGGATCGACCGACGAAGTGAAGCCGCCCGTCGTCATCACGCGCCGCGTATTCGTCACCTGGTTCGCCGCAACCTGCATGTCGCCGCCCGACTGAATCAGCGCGGACTGGTTCCGGACCAGATTCGCGTTCGTATAGGCGCCGTTCGCGTCCTTGCCGCCCGCCAGCACGACTTGTCCGAGACCGTAAATGGTGGTCATGGCCTGCGTATTGATCGCAGTCGAATCGTCACGGTTCTCGATGTCGGGCGCGAGCAATTCAAGCTTGCCGGCGCTGTCGGTCGCGCCGATCAGGGCACTCGTGCCCAGATTCGACAACGTCTGCGTGGCGTTCAGCGACACGCTGCCGCCGACGATCGTCCCCGTATTGGTCAGCGTGTTCGAGTGCGTGCTCAACAAGCCGCCCGCCGCCATCGACCCGGTATTCTGGATGTCGCCGGCATTGATGCTGAGGCCGCTCACCGCCACCAGTGAACCACCATTGCTGAAGGTGCCCGGCAGCGTGAAGGTCAAGGTATGGCCAGCGCTGAAGCTGTAGCCCGGGGAGGTGGAGAAATTCCCTTGCAGGTTCAGCGAGAGGTCGCCGACGGCACTGAATGCGCCGCCGCCGAGCACCGTGTTCGCGGTCAGCGAAAGATTCCGCGATGCACCGATCTGGCCATTCGTGTTGGTCAGATTGCCGCCGGTGGCAATCCCGACATCACCCGTCGCGTTCGCAACGTTGCCGATTCTCCCGCCGCTGTTGTCCAGGCTGCCGGTATTGATCTGCAGGTTCGCGCCGCTCAGTTGCCCGCCCAGCGTGTTCGAAACCAACGATGCCGTCAGCGTGACGTTACCGCTGCCGCTGATCGCCCCCATGCCCGATACCCCGCCGGCATTGCTGTTGGTGATCTGGCTGCCGCCGTTGATCGTTGTCGCGCCGCTTCCGCCGTTGCTAATCGCACCGCCCGAGTTGTCGATCGATGCGGCGCTCACGCTGAGCGTGCTGCCGACGCCAGGGCCGCCCGCGCCGATCACGCCGCCAGCATTGAGGAGCGCGCCGCCGCTGGAAGCAAACAGCGCCGTGCCGGACGAAAAACGCCCATTCGTGTTGTCCAATACCTGCTGCACCAAGGCAGTCATGGCGCCCTGCGAGGCCAGCGTGCCGCCGGTGTTGTCGAGGCTACCGACCGACACCCTCGCCTGACCGCTGCTCATGATGCGGCCGCCGACGTTCGTCAACGTTCCGCCACCGTTACCCGGTTCGATCGTCAATGTGCCCGTGCCGGCGTGCGTGATCGTCCCGCCGTTGTTGTTCAGCGAAGACGGTGCGAGCGTCAGGTCCGTGCTGTTGGTCTGAATGACGCCGCCGTTCGAGTTGTCGATCGCCCCGCTGACGCCGATCCCCATCACGCCCGAACCGAGTTGAGTCAATGATCCGCGTTCGTTCGTCAGGTTCGTCGCAATCAGGCCGAGCTGATTCGCCATGATCCGGCCGCCGCTGTTGTCCAGTTGAGGCGCCGTCAACGACACGGTATTGCCGCTGATCAGCCCACCCGCATTCTTGACGGATGCGGAACGGGTCGTCGCCGTCTGGCCGCTCAGTGTGCCGCCGCTATTGTCGAGTGCGCCTGTCACAGTCGTGTTCAACGACTGACCCGCCGTGATACTGCCGCTATTCGCCAGTGACGCGGCCTGCACCGTACTGTTGCCTGACGCGGCGATCGTGCCGTTCGCATTGGTAAGCGCGTTGCCGCTGGAGATGCTCAGGTCCGCGTTCGACGCTATGCGCCCTCGGGTGTTGTTCAGTGCACCGGCGACTGTCACGCCCAGGCCGGTATGACCGCCGATCGCACCGCCGGTGTTGTCGACACTGCCGGCGGACAAAGTCGTCCGGCCGTTGCTGATGACCGAGCCGCCCACGTTCGTGACCGTGCCCGTGCCATTACCTGCATTGATCGACAACGTGCCCGTGCCGGCGTGCGTGATCGTCCCGCCGTTGTCGTTCAACGAAGCAGGTGCGAGCGTCAGGTCCGTGCTGTTCGTCTGGAGCAGGCCGCCATTCGAATTGTCGAGCACGTCGCTCACATTGATGCCGATCGCACCCGCACCGAGCTGGGTCAACGAGCCGTGCGCATTCGTCAGGTTCGTCGCCGTCAGGCTGAGCTGGTTCGCGGTGATCTGCCCGCTGCTGTTGTCCAGTTGCGGAATCGTGAACGACAACGTGTTGCCGCTGACGATACCGCTGGCGTTCTTGAACGACGCGGCAGCGGTCGTCACCGTCTGCGCGCTCAACGTACCGCCGCTGTTGTCGAACGTGCCGGCGACGGCGGTATTCAGATTCTTCCCTGCGGTGATGCTGCCGCTGTTCGACAGCGACGCGGCCTGTACCGTGCCGTTATCCGTCGCAACAATCACGCCGCTGGCGTTGTTGAGGACATCGCCGCTCGACACACTCAGGTCCGCGTTCGACGCGATTTGCCCGCGGGTGTTGTTCAGTGCGCCAGCGACCGTCGCGACCAGGCCGGCATGGCCGCCGATCGCACCGCCGGTGTTGTCGACGCTGCCGGCGGACAACATCGTCCGGCCGTTACTGACGACCGATCCGCCCACGTTCGTGACCGTACCGGCGCCATTGCCCGCATTGATCGACAACGTACCCGTGCCGGCGTGCGTGATCGTCCCGCCATTGTTGTTCAGCGAAGACGGTGCGAGCATCAGATCCGTGCTATTGGTCTGAAGCAGGCCGCCACCCGAGTTGTCGATCACGCCGCTCACGCTGATGCCGATTGCACCCGTACCGAGCTGGGTCAACGAGCCGCGCGCATTCGTCAGATTCGTCGCCGTCACGCTGAGCTGGTTCGCGATGATTTTCCCGCTGCTGTTGTCGAGCCGCTGTGCCGTCATCGACACGGTATTGCCGCCGACCGACCCGCCAGCATTCTTGATGGAAGCGGCATGAGTCGTCACGTTCTGAGCGTTCAGCGTACCGCCGCTGTTGTCGAGCAGGCCGGCAATCGCGGCATTCAGGTTCTGTCCTGCCGTAATGCTGCCGCCGTTCGTCAGCGACGCAGCCTGCACCGTACCGTTGCGCGATGCGGCAATCACGCCGCCGGTGTTGGTGAGCGCATTGCCGCTCGACACGCTCAGATCCGCATTCGAGGCCAGGTCGCCGTGCGTGTTGTTCAGCGCGCCGGACACCGTCGCAACGAGTCCGGTCTGGCCGCTGATCGTCCCCCCCGTGTTGTCGACGCTGCCGGCCGACAGCGCCGTCCGGCCATTGCTGATGACCGAACCGCCGACGTTCATGACCGCGCCGGTACCATCGCCCGCATTGATCGTCAATTTGCCCGTGCCGGAATGCGTGATCGTCCCGCCGTTGTTGTCGAGCGAAGCCGGGGCGAGCGTCAGGTCCGTGCTGTTGGTCTGAATGACGCCACCGTTCGAGTTGTCGATCGCGCCGCTGACACCGATGCCCATTGCACCCGTACCAAGCTGCGTAAGCGCCCCATGCTCATTGACCAGATTCGTGGCGTCGAGGCTCAGCCTGTTCGCCGTGATCTTGCCGCCGCTGTTGTCGAGCTGCGGTGCAACGAGGGACGCGGTATTGGCGCTGATCGTCCCGTTCGCGTTCTTGAGCGACGCCGCATTTGCCGTAAGCGTCGCGCCGCTCAATGCGCCGCCGCTGTTGTCGAGTGTCCGCGAAGTCGTCACGCCCAGATTCTGTGCCGCCGTGACTGTCCCACCGTTCGTCAGCGCGACAGCGCGGATCGTCGTATTGCCGTTTCCGCCGATCAGGCCGCCCTTAGCCCCTTGCACCGTCGTACCTGCCGCGTTCGTGATCTGACCGCTTGCCGCTAGCAACAAACCGTCGCCATTCTCCGACACGATGCGCCCTGCGGTGTTCTGCACGTTCGTGCCCGATATGCTCATCGCCCCGCCCGCTTCGATTCGGCCGGCGGTATTGTCAATGTCGCCGCTCGCCGCCGCATTAAGCGCGTGTGCCGACGTAATCGAGCCGGCACCGTTGGCAATGCTTGCAGCGACGATGGTGGACAGGCCGTTCGTCGCGATGCTGCCGTGACTATTGTCGAGCGCGCCGGTCTGAAGCTTCAGCGCACCCGTACCCGCATGATTGATCTGTCCACTCGCGTTGGTCAGGCTGCCCGATCGAACGCTTGCGTTTTGCGCATTCGTCGTGACCGTGCCCCCCGTGTTGTCAAAGACACCTGAAGCGACGAGCGCGGTGTCTGCCGAACCGGTCTGCGACAGCGTCCCGCCTCGGTTGGATACGTTTCCGGCCGTCACGCTCAGTTGTGCAGCGCTCATCTGCCCGTGGTCGTTGGAGACAGTCCCCGCGGCGTTCGCCGTCCCCCCCCCGCCGGCTTGTAGCGTGCCGCCGGCGTGAACGATGTTGCCCGTGTCGCCACCCGCGCCGGTTGCAGTCAACGATGCGTTGCCCTTTACCAGGGTCTGCGCACCCGCCATGTTCAGGCTGCTGCCCGTCAACGCCAGATCGCCCCCGGCCTTGATCTGGCCGGTCGTGCTGACGGCGCCGGCTCCCGTCACTGCCAGAGTGCCGGCCCCGGTCACGTTGCCGCTCGCGTCGATGCCCGCGCCGAGCGCGCCGCTCGAAGTGACACTGGTGCCCGACGCGATCGTGCTGCCGAGCGCAGCCAACGTTCCGCTGTTGTTCAGCTGGCCCTGGCTGCTCACGGTCGTGTTTTGCGCCGCGTAGACGGAGCCGCTGTTCGACACGTCGCCCGTGACGGAGATCGCGACATTGCCATTCGCGCTCGTCGTACCCGACAACGTCACCTTGCCCTGGCTGCTCAGCACGAGATCGCCCGACTGTGACGCAATCGTGCCGGCGCTATTGACGCCCACGCCTGTCTCGGTGCCGACAAGACGGATCTTCCCCGCGTACATCCCGCCCAGCTGCGCGACATCGATCGCGACGCCCGGGCTGTTGCCGTCCGGGCCGAGGCTTTGCGCGCTCAGGTCGCCATGGCGGACGTCGTTGCTGCCCGCGACGACATTGAGCGACTGGCCCGCCCACACCTTGCCGTTGACGGCTACACTGCGCGCGATCAGGTCGACCTGATCGACATTGCTGCCGTTGAGACCGGCTGTGCCGATCTGGATCTGGCCGCCCGTCACGTGAAATGCATCCAGGCTGCCCGTCCCACCGAAGACCGGTGTGCCTGTGGTCAAAATCCCGCGACTCGTATTGATGAAGCCGCAACCGTTACAGTAAATACCGGCAGGGTTGGCGATGACGACCTCGGCCTTTTGGCCCGCCACCTCGGTGTAGCCCAGCAACTGACTCGCGTTACCGCCTACGACCTGGTTCAAGATGATCCGTGCCGACCCCGACGCGAGATTCGGGTTGCCTGTTACATAGCCGGCTTGCTGCGTCAGCACGTTGCTCTGTGCGTTGTTCAGGATCAAGCCTTGCGAGCCCACGTTGTATTGCGTGTACGCGTTATTCGACACGCCTGCCGCGTTCGGCGTCGCGATCTGAACAATCGGCAAGCCATTTGCCGTCACCCCGACGATCGGCTTGCTGCCCATCGAGCCGGGCGCGGCAACGACCTGGGCATCGACCAGCACCGGTTGCATGCCGAGCGCGCACAAAGCCGCAAATGCAGCGTACCGCATCGACAGCATGTCGATCCGTCCCCAGCGTGCATGAGAATCCGGCGCTTTCCGGGGCGTTCCGACCGAGCGGCCCTTACCGAACCCCGTTGCCGTTTCCTGCACGACGGCCCAGAGACCACGGGCCGCATTGAAAATGACGCGATAGATATTCTTGTTCATAGCAGGAAACTCACGCTGAAGCCCGCAACCGGCCAACGGTTCGGGAAACGGGCGGGCTGGTACAACGGACCGCCGATGAAGACGTCGTAATTGATGTGCTTGAATGCGCTGCCGCGCAGGCCGATCACGGCTCCGGCCAGACGGCGACCAAGCAGGTTGTTCGCTTCGGGGCCAAATACTTCGCCGCCGTCGATACCGACATACAGTGCCTGACCGAATCGCGGAAAAGGGATCTCCAGATCATTGCGAACGAACACCCCTTTTTCGGCGGCCAACATCGTGTTGCCGTCGAAACCGCGCACCGTGTAGCGGCTGCCGATCGAGATGTACTCTGTCGGATACAGCGTGTTGGGCGTGTTCTGCGCCCGCACCGTAGCCGCATAGCGCAACGGAATGCCGGCGATCGTAAATGGCACGCTCAACGTCGCGTCAAGCGTTTCCATGTGGTAGTAATAGGTTGGTGCGCCCGTCGAAGCGCTCGGCAAGTCAGACTGTGCGCCGAACCACGGCACGCCCCAGCGATAGGCAATGGTGCTATCGAATTGCGCAGCGCCGAAGTAGTGCTTGTGCTCCCAACCGATCTCCGCATAGCTGTTGTTGCGGTGCTGAACGTCAATTTCCGTGCCGTCGATGTACGCTTCGCTGAAGCGTTTCCCGACGCGAAATTCGAGCATGTTCTTCTGCACCTGATTGCGATAGAACTGGTACTCGGCCTTCACGTCGAAGGTCTTGGATTTGCCGCTCGAAACAAGTGTTGTGAACGCGCCTGCGATTTGCTGGTGGTAGTCGTATTGGCTTGCAGTGGCTGTGAACGTCCAGTTGCCCCATGGAATCGAGTAATAGGCGCTGCTGCCATGCGTGCCGTATTTGCTCGCATGGCCATTGATGTCGTGGTTGTAGCCGACGTTGAGGATGTCGGACAAGCCGAGCGGGTTGTCGACGGTAAGACTCACGCTGCCTTGCAACTGACCGGTTGACTTGAGCCCGCTGTCATCCGCGCTCACGGCTAGCGACCACGGCTTCGTGCGCTTGATCGTGATCACGACGTCGCTTTCGCCGGTCGACGGCCCCGGCACGATCTGCATGTCGACGTCCTGATTCGGCACGCGCTTCATCTGCTCGAGACCCTGCTCGAGATCACGCAGATTAAGCAGATCGCCCGCCTTGGTCGGAAACGCATTGCGCCAAGTGCCGTATGTCGACGGATCGGCAAATCGGATCGCGCTGATGACGCCAGGGATCAACTGGAGCTTCAGCTTGCCCGTCGACAGATCCTGCGGCGCGATGACAACGCGTGTCGTCGAGTAGCCTTTCTCGATGAGGTGCGCCATCACTCGATGCACGATCAGGTTGAGCCCGTCACGGCCGACACACTGGCCGCGATAGCGCTGCAGGTAGTCGCCGGCAAACGTCAATTCGCCTGGAAACAGCGGATTCGGTAACAGCGCACGCTCACCTGCCGCTTCCACTGCATCGCTCAAACCTGGCGGAACCTCCAGCACCAGTTCATCAACCTTGAAACACGGTGATTCGAATGGCAGCTTGCCGTCATCTTCAGGCGGGCGTTCAGCCGGCTGAAGCACGACGTTCGGCGCATGGATCTCGCGCTCGCGTTCAATAGCCTGCTCCTGTGCGCGGCGGCGCTGTTCCTGCTCCCCAAGCGTGCTGGCCGCTTGTGCATGGACAACATGCGCGTGTGATGCTGCCCAAAGCGCGCCGCAAAGCAACGCTGGCCAGTGCCAGGATCGCCACTGCGCGGAACGTTCGCCCCCAACTGCACACGCAATCGCAAGTGGCCGGGCAATCCGGCCAATGTTGTAGGTCTTCATTGTTTCGATCTTGTTATTGCGCCCGAGCGACGGTCGCGACCGGATCTGTCGGCCCGTTTTTGAGCGACACGTATACAGCCAATCAAATTACTTTCAGGCGCGTGGACAGAGCGATTGCGTCAGGTCGACTCAACAGCGCCGCAGCTCGATGGAATGCCGGACTGTTCCGTACGCATTCGTTACCGAGATGGCGGCTCCAGCTCGTCGCTCAGGCAGCGAATATCCGGACTTTTAACTTGATCTCGACTGAACCATTGCCCGACTGACAATTGCTCACGCGTTGACGCGTGCCGCCCTCAGTGGCACACCTGCCGACGATGCATTGGATGATGCGCAGGCACTGCGCGACACACCGGCAATGACAAGCGCGAAAGCGATGACTTACCTGCCGTATGTTGCAGCAAGCATGTTCTTGAACCATCTGTCATCGGGCTGCCGACCGCGTTCGCGGTATGCGATGGCAAACCTGTGGCCGAGTAAAAGGAAATTTCAACGCGCAATTCCTCGACGACTGCGCGCCTGGACGGCTCATAGCGTGCCATTTTTTTCATCCGCGTAGCGTCACCGCCCGCGCGGTCCTCGTTCATTTGGTCGTGTGGTTTTCGGTATTACTGGTTTGGCCTACTATTGGCTTCACCTTCTTTTCCGCAGTAACGGCATCGATTTATCTTTCTTCAGGTCTTTTTGCAAATAATTTTCTTTCACATTCCATTCTAGTAATTACCAATTAATTACACCCCCTTGATCATGATTCGAGACTCAATCGATACATTTCGAACCTGTCGCTATAATCAAGCCCGTCATCTCGCTCGACGAACACCACCAATTCACACATGCTCCGCCTGACCGTCATCCACCTCAACGGCCCGATCAACAGCGGCAAATCGACGATCGGCGCCGCGCTCGCGCGCACGCTGCCCGACGCCCGTTTCATCGACGGCGACGATCACGACGCGCCCGAAGACACCCCGTTCGACGTGCAATGGACGATCGCGCTGGAGCGCCTCGTTCGCTGCATCGCCGATGAACGCAAACGTTTTCTTGTCGTCGCGTATCCAATCGGCGAGAGGGAATACGAGCGGCTGCGCGCCGCATGCGATGCGCGTTCGGCGCGTCTGTTCGTCGTGACGCTGGCGCCGCCGGAAGCAGTCGCACGGTCGGACCGTGGCGAGCGCGTGCTGACGGATTGGGAGCGGGAAAGAATCGCGCAGATGTATCGCGAAGGCTATGCGTCGCGGGATTTCAGCGATTGTCTCGTCGATACGTCACGGTTGTCGGTGGATGCATGTGCGAAGGAAATCGCACAGCGCGTTGTCACGCTGGACGAACTGCCCTGATGCGCTGGCAGTCGCAGCCGCCGAGGACGAAATCGGCACGCGCGACCTCTTCCTGTCCAACGCCGTGCGCCTGCATCGCGCGCTGTGCCGCGCGCAGGTTCCCGCCGAGTTGCATGTGTTCGAAGGCATGCCGCATGGCGACTTCATGGGCGCGCCCGAGGATCTCGAACCGAGCGGGGAGATCGCGCGCTTCGTGCGATCGCATCTGCGTGCTCGCGGTTGAAGCGGCATGCCGCCGCTCGAGTGCTTGAAGGAATTAGCGGTGGACTTCCGCCCATATGCGGGTATGATGGGCCGTATCAGCGTGGCTGCTTCCCCTCCACCTCGCCCACCTGACTGCTCGTCGCATGGCACTCGCTAGCCACGCACCACGCCCGCCTACTTCTTTTCCCCGTCTTTATCGATCTGCCCCGCGCCTGTGGCGTGCGCCGGAAAGATAATCTTCGCGCGGCGATCCCGAGGATCGCGAGGAGTTCGTCATGAGCATGCACGTGTATCGCGGGTTCGAGATCTACCCGCTGATCTACCCCCATTCCCCGACCACGCTGTCGGCCGGGCACGATTACGACGACGGTTTCGACGCCGCGGTGAAAATCTGCCTTCGCGGCACGGATGCCACGCTGACACGCAGCCAGACATTCCGCGTGGCGGGCGCCGCGCCGTTCTCCTGCTCGGGTGCAGCGCGCAGGGCATCGATCCGCTACGCGGAGAATCTCATCGACACGAACGATGGCGAACACTGGACCCTTGTGTGACACGTTGCGATCCGCACTGCGCCAAGGCCATGAACGAGGTAACCAGGATGACCGTCGATGAAATTCTCGCGCTGATCCAGCGCCACGAAGTCAAGCACGTCGCTGCCGCCCTCTCGGACGAGATTGCTCGCCAACAACCCGAATTCCAGATCTTCGCTGCTGTACGCGCGCTGCTTCTCGATACAGGTTGCGCCGAGTTCGAAGCCATTACGAAGGCCGAAGCGGTGATGGAAAAGCTTCGTTATCCATCTCATCCCTCCAACATCCAACCGAATCACGCATGACGACAATTCTTCCCAAGCTCAACGAACCACTCGAAGTCACGCTGCGACGATTTCGCCGGGAGATCGAAAAAACCGGCCTGATCAAGGAGTTGCGCAGTCGCACCAGCTATGAAAAACCGACGGCCGAGCGCAAGAGAAAGAAAGCCAGCGCCGTGGCCAGGCAACGCAAACTGACGAAGCGCCTGCTGCCGCAGCGCAAGATGTACTAGGCGGCACCGCGGTGCGCGCGCTCAGGACGCCGCACGGTGTCC
Source organism: Burkholderia sp. SRS-46 (assembly GCF_004343775.1). GTDB lineage: Bacteria > Pseudomonadota > Gammaproteobacteria > Burkholderiales > Burkholderiaceae > Burkholderia. The sequence goes on from NZ_PTXL01000002.1 coordinate 1,009,130, forward strand.
CGCCGCTGTCGCGCCGGCGGGTGCTCGAGGCGCGGCCGTCGCGGGGCGCGCGGGCGACGCGGACGTCGTGGCGTTTGCCCCGGAAGGCGGCCGTGGCGCGGGCGCTGCAGCCGGCGGCGACGCAGCCGGTTGGCTGGCTCCGGCTCCCCCCGTGGAGCCCGAAGCCGTGGAGCCCGAAGCCGCGGAGCCTGACGCTGCCGGGCCCGACGTCGCTGGGCCCGTGCCGGGCGGCGAACGCAGCGCGCCGTCGAGCGCAGTCCGGCGGCCGGCCATGTCGGCCTGTTCGGCGCTGCGCTGGGCGGTGCGATCGGCGGCGAGGCGCGCCGCTTCGGCATCCGGATTGATCGTGTTGACGCGGATGCGTTCGATGTCGCCGACGCCCGCCAGCCGGCTCAACGGCACGTAGTCCGTACGAAACACCAGTTCGACGCCACTGCTCAGGTTGAGGTCGGCGTGCGTGCCCTCGGTCGTCTGCGTCCGGTCGGTCGACACGTAGCCGATCGTGCTCTGCACATTCGCCTCCGCGCCCCACGACCCGAAGCGCGCCCCCCCTTGCACGCCCACCGTGTTGCGCGTATCGAATTGCGAGCCGCGGTCGTTGGCGGCGACGCTGCTCGCGTCGATATGGAAATTCATCGCGGCGTTCAGCCGCCCGCTTTCGATGACGATGCGCTGCAAGCCCATCTGCACCATCGTCGCGAGCAATTGCTGGCGGTTGCGGGCCAGCACCTGCTGCGCGAGCGGCACCAGACGCTCGGGATCGGAAGCCGACACGGCGTCGCCCGGCCCCATTCCCAGCGCACTGCGCAGCGCGGCTTCGGTCGGCGGGGTCGCGCCCGGGCGCAACGCCAACCGGGTCGCGGCATCCCGCTCGGCCTGCAGCTCCTGCTGGCGCTGGCGGCGTTCGTCGGGCGGCAAGCCGGCCAGCTCCTCGGCATCGCCCCCGACATCGTCATCGCCGGTGACCTGGTAGGCGGCGGGGAAATGCTCGGCCAGCCACTGCCGCGCGCCGGCGATCCCGACATTGCTGTCCGCGAAGCCTTCGGTGGTCTGCGCGACGTTGCGGATCAGGTCGACGAACGCGGTCAGCTGCTGCTGGTTCGAATCGTTCATCGCCTTGAACACGCCGGTGATCAGCTCGGTCACGAAGCGCGGGAAGGACACCGCGTTGAGCACCGCCTGGGTGGTGCCGGCCATGCGGTCGACGGCGGTGCCCGAATAGTCCGAGCCCGCGTTCTGCGCGAAGGCCAGCGCCGCGTGGGGACGCGACGCGGCTTCGTGGTTGTCGAGCGCGATCGAGCCGATCCGTACCAGCCCTGACGCGAGATCGCGGCGCGTGGCCGGATCGAGCGCGCCGAACCCCTGCTGCGCGGACAGCAGTTCGCGGACACGGTGGCGAACGTCGGGCCGCAGCGCCGGCGAACGCGCAAGGCGCGCGATTTCCGTCATCTCAGTGGCTCCGCCGCCCTCGGCACACCGGTGATGCCGCCTGCATCGCGACGGCCTGGGCGACGAGGTTTCATGTCAGCCTCCGAGTGCCGCCCACGGGCTCTGCGGCACACCGCGGCCGGCGTCCGGGGCGGAAGGCGCCTGGGCGTCGGGCTTCTCGCCGAGGCTGAGCGTGGCCTCGATCCAGTCGGCGGCGGAGGCGATCACGGGGTCGTCGGTCCTCACCAGCGGCGACGCGCCGCCCAGCGCATCCGCGACGTCTGCCAGCCACGCGATCACGGTCATCCCGGCCTTGCCGCGCCGAACGTAGGCGGCAGGCTGGCTCGGCGGCTGGCGCGAGAGCCGGCCGATGCCGGCGACCACGCCCCAGATGTCGCGCGCGCCGAAGCCTCGACGCAGGTCGGCATGGCCGAGGATCGCGAACGCGTCCCTGAGCATCGCGACGATCTCGCCGGCCATGAACGCGGTCACCCCCGTACAGGCGGCGCCGAGGTTCTGCGCGAGCGAGCGGGCGGCGTTGCGGACCCGCGCCTGGTGCTCGACATCCCCGCGCGGGTCGGCACTGGGCGTCTCGTCGAGTTTGTAGAGCGCCTCGCAAAGCACGAGCATGCACTCCTCGAACGGGACGTTGCGCTCGGCGTCCGCGGCCGCGGGGCCGTACGCGGTGCCGAACAAGCGCGCGTAGAACGCCGCGCGTTCGCCGGCCGCCAGCTTCTCGGCGCGGTGTCGCCACCAGTTGGCGACCAGCGGCCCGGCGCCGCCGAGATCGACGCTGGCCGCGCCGCTCGCGGACAGGCCGGCGAGCGCCTCGACCGCGGGAATGACGCCTGCGGGCTCGAGATCGGCAGCCAGATAGAGCGACGCCAGCGCTCGCAGCTGCGCCTTGTCGACGTGCGCGGAGACGGGATCGGGGATGGCGATGTCGCCGAGCTCGTCGAGCGCAAAGGCCAGGCCGCGCGCGGTCGCGCGCGCGACGAGCCGCTCCCCCGACCGGATGGCGGCCGCGAGCCCGGCATCCGCCAACGGGGCGATGAGCATGCGCGCCATGACTCAGTGCTGCCCGGCCGGCAAGCCGGCGGCGGGGGCCGGCTTGTTGGGGTTGTAGGGCGTCGAGTTGCCCTGGATCACCGACATCATCTCGGGCGTCGCCATCTTGTCGAGCGGCAGGTAGTCGCTCTTGAAGTTGACGCGAACCTCGCCGGAGAGCTTCGCTTTCACCTCGGCCTTGGATTCGCTGGTGTCGTCGAGCGCCGACCCGACGGTGGCCACGTGTTCCTGCTGCCCCTCGAAGGCGGCGTCGGCGGAATAAGGCGTATACCAGCTGCCGTAGTGGGCGCTGAGCGATTCCTTGTATTTCTGGCTCTCGCGGTCGTGCATCGACGCGGTGTAGGTGCGCTTCGCCGTGTCGCTGGCGCGCATGTCGAACACCACCTTGGCGTTGATCGACCCGTCGGTGACGACGATGCGGTTGATGCCGAGCATGACCATCGACGACAGCAGCTGCTGGCGCTGCTTCGCCATCTGCAGACGCGCGGCGGTCACGAGGCGCAGCTCGGACTTGTCGTCGGACAGGTCGATCACGGGCGGCTCGAGGTTGTAGTTGCGGCTGATCTCGGCGAGCCGCTGCGGCGCGTTGTCGCCCTGCGCCACCAGCCGCGAAGGGCTCGCGGCGGCCGCTGCGCCGGCGCTGCCGGCGTCGAACGCTTCGGCGCCGTCCTGCGCCTGCACCGACAGCACGTCAGGGAAGGAATCGGCGAGATAGTCGCGGCCGGCGCCCTCGCTGATGTTATCGCTCATGAACTGGGCGGTGGTCTTGGCGACATTGGCGATCAGCTCGCCATAGGCGCGCATCTGCTCGATCGAGCTTTCGACGATCGCCTGGAACACGTTCTTGATGAGACCGCCGACGAATTTGGGGAAATCGACCTTCTGCACCATCTGGCCGAACTGCTCGACGCCCTGCTTGACCGCGCCGGCCTGGAAGTCCTTGCCGGCGAAGCCGGGATCCTGCGAGAGCTGGCGCTTGGTCGCGGTGACGGGATCGTCGGCCAGCGCTTCGGCGGCCGGCGCCGGGCGCGGCGCCGCGACGGGGCGCGCGAGGCCGGTACGCGGCAGTTCGCCGTTCGCCTCGCGCTCGGCGATCTCGGCATGCACGCCGTTGGGATCGGCCAGGTACGCGAGCACCCGCACCGTATCGGCGGCGATGCGGCGGCGCTCGTCGTCGGGCAGGTCGAGGAACGACGGAATGGCGGTCAGCAGGCGGCGCACCTCGGGCCGCGTCGCGTCGAACGCGGCGGCGCTCGTGGGCGGCCGCACCGGGTCGAGCGCGGCGGAGGGAGCGGGCAGGCGCATGGCTCAGGTTCCCTTTGACGGAGCCGGCGCGGCGGCCGGGGCCGAGGCCGGCGCCTGGGCCGCAGCGGGTGCGGCGGCGGCCGGCGGCGTTTTCGCACTGGGCAGCACGTTGGGATCGGCGGGCGTCGCGTTGCCGGTAATGGTGGCGATCATCTGCGGCGTCGCCATCTTGTCGAGCGGCAGGTAGTCGCTCTTGAAATTGACGTCGACCGCACCGGACAGGTTGATCTTGGTCTGCATCGCCGCGTTGCTGGTTTCGGACGCGGCGGTCGACGCCGTGATGATCGGCTTGTTCTCGTATTCGTAGTCGCCCTTCGCGTAGTAGTCGGCGCTGTACTGGCGGCCGTTGTCCTTGTCGTTGCTGGAGTCGTACTTGCCGCCGCGGTCGTAGGTGCCCTTGCCGGCATAGGTCGTCTGGACGTTGCCGTCCTTGTCGCGGGCGAGATCGACCGCGGTGGCGCTGCGCTGCTTCGAGAGCGTGTCCTGCGCGCGCACGTCGTAGATGATCTTCGCGGAAATCTTGCCGTCGGTGACGACGATGCGGTTGATGCCCATCAGGACGATCGAGGCCAGCATCTGCTGGCGCTGCTTGGCGAGCTGCATCTTGAAGCGGTTGACGATGGCCAGCTCCGACGCCTCGTCCGACAGATCGAAGGTGTCGCCGTCGCCCATCTGCAGGCGGGCGCGCACGGTCTTCGCCGCGTCGCCGGGGTCGACCCCGTCGCGCACCTGCACGCGCGGGCTCGGCGTATCGCCGCTGTCGTCCATGCCGATCTCGAACAGGTCGGGAAACTGGCCGACCATGTGATCGCGCGCCTGGTTCTCCGTCACGTGCTCGTCGGCGAACTGGCCGAGCGATTTCGCCACCTGCGCGATCATTTCCTGATAGGCCTTCATCTGCTCGATCGAGCTGTGGGTGATCGACTGGAAGACGCCGCTGATCAGGCTCGCGACGAAGGTCGGGAACTTGACCTGGTTCAGCAGCTCGCCCGCCACCGCGGCGCCCTCGTGCGCGGCCGACGCGGTGAACTTGGACTTGCCGATGGCCTCGACCGCCTGGTTGTGGACGTCGAAATCCTTCTCGTGCGCCGAATGATCCGTGTTGTCGTCGAGCGCGCGCGCCGTGGCGGTGCCCAGCCCGCCCGGGATTTCGTTGCCGGCGAACCCTTCGGGCCGGGCCAGGTAGTCGGCGATCAGCGCGGTGTTGCGGGCGATGTCGCGGCGATCGGCGTCGGGCATCGCGTTGAAGGCCTGCGATCGGGTCAGCATGTGCGCGACGCCGTGGCGCACTTCGTCGGCCGGCACCGGCACCGGCGGCGTGTGACGCGGGGCGGCCGCGGCGGCGCGCGGCGGCGGCGCGATCGGCGTGGGACGGGCAGCTTGCGGGAACATGGCGACCTCGCGGGAAACGCGTGACGAAGCGATTCAGTTGGCCTGGGCGAGCGCATCCGCAGGCAGTTCGAACTCGATCGGGCGCAGGTAGAGGCTCACCCGCGCCGGGCATGCCGCGTCCGTGCGCACGCTGATGATCGAGAAGCGGCCCGGCCAGTGCGCGTCCTCCGGCGTGAACGCGCCCATCCATTGCTCCAGCGCCTGCAGCCCGCGCGGACGCTCGGCGAGCCCCATCGTCAGCAGGCTGAGGAACGCGGGCGGCACGTCGGGGATCGCCGAGAGCAGCACGTAGAGCTCGACATCCGGTCCGTCCGGCCCCAGCCCGAACGCGAGCAGCGCGCCGTGCGGCGGCAGGTCGAACCGCCCGCCGAGCACCAGCCCCACGAGCTGCATGATGCCGGGCAGGCGATGGCCGATGCCGAGCGCGTCCATGACCGGCTGGAGATCGGCGAGCCGCAGCGCCTGGGTGCACGCGAACGTGAGCCGCTGGCCGCCGACGTCGCGCTGGGCGGCCAGCGTGGTGAAGAGCGGCCTGAGCCCGGGCACCATCTGCAGCGCGGCCTGGACGACGCCGGCCAGGTCGCGGGGCAGGTTCTCGATCGTTCCGGCGTGGCCGGGCAGCTCGTAGTACACCTTGGACGCGTAGAGCCCGTCGCGGTCGTAGCTGGAGCCGAAGAACGCGCCGTAGTCGAGGTTGCCGCCCGGCCGGGCAAAGCCCCGGAACGGCTCGCTCGCCCGGTCGAACCAGTGCAGCGCTTCGCGGCCGATGAAATCGCGGATCAGCTTGCGCATTTCGCGCGTCGACTCGTCGCGCCGGTCGATCGCGGACGCCTCCGGCGGCAGCGGCTCGATCGTGAAGCGCAGCTTGCCCGGCTGGCTTTCCGAGAAGCTGGGTTCGAACGGCACCGCCATCGGCATCAGCGCGTTGTCGCGAAACCGAAGGTCGTCGGTGCCGTCGCCGAACGTGCGCAGGAACAGGTCGCGCGACGGCGCGAACGGATCGGCGGTGCCGAGGCTTCGCGCGGCGCTCTTCAGGCGGCGTTCGACCCGGGCAACGACCGGCTCGCGGGATGAGGTCAGGGGCATGGCTCGGCTCCGGCAGGGTTCGGGAATGGCGCAGCGCACGCGACGCCGGTTCAGTGCGGGCGGTTCGAGTAGTAGCTCGCGCCGTTGTGGGTGCCGACGCCGTAGCCCGCCTTCACCGGCACGCCGGTGCCGAGGCCGATGCCGGCGCCGATATCGCCGACGCCGTCCAGCATCTCGCGCGCCATCGCCGGGATCGGCACCGGCTTCGACGTCATCTGCGGCGCCTCGCGCGGCTGCGAGAACTGTTCGATCTGCGTATCGGTGGTGGCGGTATCGGCCAGCCACAGCTCGCACGCGTTGACCAGGTCGTAGTCGGTCGGGTCGACGGTCGACTTGTGGTTCGACGAGACGTCGGGGTTGGCGATCTGGTCGATGCTGAGGAGCGGGCCGGTCGCCTTGTTGATGCGATCGACGTTGTTGGCCAGCCACGCGGTGATGATCGTGCCGCAGGTCGCCAGCGTGCGATAGCGTGAGCTGGTCCGCGCGCCGCCCAGATCGTAGGTCGCGACCTGGTCGATCACCTGCCACATGTCCTTGGCGCCGTAGCAGCCGCGGATCTCGGGATCCTGCAGCAGGTCGATCATGAACTTGACCTGCGCCTGGATCTCGCGCGCGGCGTAATGCGCCATGCCGTAGCCGTGCAGCGAGAGGTTGCCGGCGAGATCCCGGGCGGCCTTGCGCACCTGCTGGTGGTTGATCGGGTTCGGCACGCTCGCGCGCAGCAGCGAGTCGACTTCGGTCTGGCGCACGAACGACGAAACCGACGACACGAAGCGGATCCACAGGTCGTTGAATTCGCGGTTGCCCGCGGTATTCGGATCGCCGCCCGGGACGCCGAGCGTGATGGCCGCGAAGTTCTTGCGCTCCTGCTCGGAGATGCGGTTCGGCGTCTCGCGCCAGTAGCGATAGAGCAGCTTGCCGGCATTGCCCGGGCCGATCGGCAGCGTGCCGCGCTGGAACTGCTCGACGATGCGATCGACGACCTGGAACACCTTGAGCTCGTCGAACATCGCGGCGACGATCATCGGGCCCATGACTCGCACGTTGTCGGCGACGATGTTCGCGTCCTCCAGATCCTCGAGGTTCGGCAGGTCGATGCCGAGATCGGCGATCGCATCCTCGCCGCCGATGTTCTGGACGGTGTTCAGCTCCTCGTTGATGCGGCGGCGCAGTTGCGGCTCGTCGGCCTGGATCTTGCGGGCCTGCAGGCCGCGCATCACCCGCGCGAATTCGGTGGCGACCACGCCCGGCTGCTGGCCGTTGCGGCCGTCGGGATCGCCTTCGATGCACAGCAGCGCCAGCACCCGCTGCGCGAGCGCCCCGTACGAATTGGCTTCGCCCACCGCCGCGAAGAACTGGCGGGTAAACGCGTTCATCAGCCCGTTGTCGTCGTCCGGCACGATCCTGCCTTCCGCGACCGTCACGGGCGGCGGCGTGGCCCCGTCCACCGCGAGGATGCCGAGCACCAGCGCGACCAGCGTGATCGACGCGGGCTCGGGATCCTCGCCGTTCGCGCCATTTGCGCCGCCCACGCTGCCCGCGCCGAATATCAGCTGGCCGTTTTTCTCGGTAACCAGCGGCGGGTTGATCAGCGACTTGCTGGCGAGCAGTTCGCGGGTGGCGACGAACAGCGGGTCGCAGACCTCCGCCTCGTCGCCGGACGACGCCTTGCTGCCGTAGACGGCGTCGAGAATGGCCTTGCACAGCGCGAGCTGCTGCCGCTCGGCCGCGACCAGCGGCCGCTTCAGCGACTCGAGCCGGTTGACGATATCGACCAGCCCGTCGCGTGCCCGGGTCTCGAGGTCGACGAGGTCGAGGAAGCGGACTTGATGATTGACATGAAACATTTAACTTCTCCTTGAAATCCGGTCGGTTCGAGGGAATGAACGGGATCCGGTGCGCAAGTCAGCCGTCGTCGGCGCTTCCTTCCTTGCCCGTGCAACCGTCGTCGCCCGCCGCTTCGTACGCGTCGATGCGGCCGGACAGCGCGCGCAGGGCCGCTGCCGCGTCGAGGATGCCGGCGCCGCAGCCGTCGGCCGCGCCGGGCGCGAACGGGCGGGCGGTGGCGACGAACAGCTCGCGCACCGCCGCGCCGTCGAGCGGAAAGGCGCGGCGCTGCGCATACGCGACCAGCAGCGCGGCGGCGCCCGCGACGAACGGCGCGGCGAAGCTGGTGCCGGTCGCAAGCTGATAGGCCTCGATCGCGCTCGTCAGCACCTGTTCGCCCGGCGCGCACAGCGCAACGTGCGGGCCCCGCGTCGAGAAAGCGGCGGGCCGCCCGTCGCCGCCCACGGCGCCGACCGCGATCACCTGCGGGTAGGCGGCGGGCCAGTAGCGGGTGACGCTGCCGTTGTTGCCGCTCGCGGCGACGAGGATGCAGCCGCGCGCGGCGGCATACGCGATCGTGTCCGCATGCGGTTTCGGGCGGTTGGCGGCGATCGTCGCGTCGTCGGTGCCGAAGCTCATGTTGATGACCTTCGCGCCGAGGTCGACCGCCAGCTTGAGCGCACGGTCGAGGTCGGCGATCGCGCCGAGCCCGACCGCGTGTGCCTTGCCCGGCAGGCGGGCGGCCGCCAGCGCGCGCATCGGCAGGATGCTGCAGTCGCCGCCGAGTCCGCGCGGCATCGCCACGCCCTCGGCGGCGATGATGCCCGCGCAGCCCATGCCGTGGCCGACGAAGCGATCCTCGGGAAAATCGCCGCGATGGCCGTGGCCGCTCAGCAGTTGCACGCCCGGCGACAGATCGCCGGGCTCCAGCCGCACCGTGTCGGCACCCGCGCGGAACGCGTGGGCGAATTCGGGATGCCGGCGCGCGATGCCGCTGTCGATGAGGCCGACCACGACGCCGCTGTCGCCCCGCTCGATCGCATGCGCGTCGGCCATGCGCACCAGCGCGCGGGCATCCGGCCCGAACGGCGCGGCCGGCGGCACGGGCGCCAGCCGGCCGGGCGCGTCCATCGGCACCATGGCCACGTAGTTGGGCGTCACGCTTTCCACGGTCACGAGCTGGGCGAGCGCGTCGCACAACGCGCCGATCGGCGTGCCGGCCGGCACGCGCAGCAGCAGCGTGCGGGCCATGCCCGTCGCTTGCTCGACCGCGTCGTATCCGCGGTTCGCCTGCCCGGGCACCCAGCGCCCCGCCACCGCGCTGAACGGGCGCACCGCGAGGAAGCGGCCGGCGAACGCGACGACGATGCGGTCGACCGGGCCGCCGTCGATGCGTTGAGCGGCGGCCAGGACGCCGCGCGTCACGTCGCGGATCGACGGCACGTGCTCGGGTGCTTCGCCTAGCGCCAGCTTGAGAAGCAGGCTGGTCGGCAGGCTGAACTGCCGCTCGCCGGGCGACGCCCAGGGCGTGCCGAGTGCGCTGATCGTCATGGCCGCGCCTCCTCCTGACCGGGAACGGCGGCCAGGGTCATGGGCCGGGCTGCGCAAGCCGGCGGCGCGGCCGCCGGCAGCGGCGCGAAGGCGCTCAGGTCGAATGCCACGGCGGCGGCATGCCGGCTCGTCGGCGAAACGGCGAGTTCGCCCGCCCACTGATCTTGACCGGGCGCGAGCAGCAGCTCGTCGTCCGCCGATTTCAGCACGGCGACCGGGCGATTGCCGATCCGCACCAGCGGCGCGTGAGCGCCATTGACGAGGTTGCGCCCGACCACGCGCAGCAGCGGCGACGCATCGGGCAGCGCATCGGTGGCAGGCGCCACGGGCTCGACCCGCTCGACGCTCGGCGCGGACGCACGATCGAGCGCCCGGCGCAGCCGGTCCACGGACAGGTTGGTGACGCGGCCGATCGCATGCACCATGTCGCGCTGCTCGGCCTGCTGAAATTGCCTGACCGTGCGCACGCCGGCCCATTCCAGCCGCTTGCGGTCCTCGGCCGAGAGCTCGTCGCCCAGCGCATCGAGCGGCTGGTCCTTGCTGTCCTCGGAGAGCGCGATCGCGTTCTCCTCGATCGCCGGCCGCGTAATGGTCGTGAAGACGAGATGGAAGGTGCTGCTGTCGGTGTCGCCCGGGCCGGCGGGGCGAATCCAGACCTCGCTTTCGACGAATTCGACATGGGCGCGCAAATCGAGGTTGACGTCCTTGATCGCGAAGGTCAGCGGCAGGTTGAGGTTGCGCGCCTTGATCGCCATCGCCGCCTGCGCGTTGTCGAGCTGGCTCTGCACGGCCTGGATGAAATCCTCGAGGCGCAGGCTGGCGTTGCTGTTCATCGCCCCGCTCCATCGATCGGCACGGCTTCGAGGACGATCACGAGCCGCGCCGGCTCCGGATCGAAGGCCGTGCGGGTCAGGAACTGCGGCAGGTCGCCGACCAGCTCGATGCCGCCGGCGCCCCGCGCGACGCGCAGGTCGAGCGGCAGCTCCATGGCCAGCGAGCGCACCTGCAGGCCCTGCGCGGCGCCAGCGGCCAGCAGTTCGGCAACGTCGGCAAACGCGCCCAGCGTCTCGCCCAGCGGCCGCTGCGAAATCATGCTGGTTCTCCCGAGCGGATGCGGGCGCCGCTGGGGCAGCGGGTGCGGCAGGCAGGCAGGCGCCGCCGGCGCGGCAACCGGCGCAGGCGTCGCCGCGGCAGCGGGCGCGGGGCCGGCACGAAGCCGGCGCGGCGGGCGGGCGGCCGTCGCCGCCGGCGGCGCGATCCGCGCCGCCGGCCGGCTGCGCTCCAGCAGATTGCGCGATGCCTCGTCGACGAAACGGTCGAGCGGCAGCGTCTCCGACGCGAAATTGATGCTCACCTTCCCGGTCAGCGTCGCCTTGAGATCGGTATCGGTTTGCGCATTGACCGCGACGGTCGAGACCGTAGTAACGACATCGCCCGACGTACCCCGTCCGCCCCAGGTCGTCTGTCCCGACGACGGGTCGTTCGACGTCGCATACTGCACGGCGGCCCGGTCGCGCGCCTTGGCCTGGAAATTGAGGCTGGCGGCGATCGTCCCGTCCTTGACCACCACGCGCTGCATGCCCAGCAGCACCATCGTCGACAGCGTCGACAGCCGATGCTGCGCGACCCGCTCGCGGGCGCGGGGCAGTACCACCAATTCGAGCGTCTGGGCGTCGAACGCGCCGTCGGCGGCGCCGAAATCGGCAAGCCACGCGGGCACGGGCGTCGCGTCTGCGTCACCCTCGCCGGGCCTGGCCACCGGCGCGAGGCGGTATTCGCCACCGTCCGGCACCAACGTCACGTCGTGCGGATGCTGCTCGACCAGCCACGCGCGCGCCTGTCCGTCGGTCACGTTCTCCTGCGTGAACTGCTCCAGCGGCTTGGCCACCGCGCCGACCAGATCGGCGAAACTTTCCACCTGCTTGATCGAGCTGTCGACGATCGCGTCGTACGTGCCATGCACGAGGCTCGCGACAAAGGTCGGAAAGTCGATCGCGTCGGCGAGCGCCGCCGCACGCCGGCCGATCGCGTCGGTCGCCTTCTCCTTGGGGGGCGTGGGGGGCGCGGACGCGCCCGGGCCGCCGGCCGCCCCGCCGCCGGCCGGAGCCGCTTGCGGCGACGCGCCGTCCTGCCTGCCCGGGTCGCTCGATCCGGAGCCGTCGACGATCTCGCGGCCGAACGCGTCGCGAGCGAGTGCCACCGCGGGCGTTGCCGCACCGCGTGGTGGCGGAGGGGGAATATGGCGGGCCATCGCGCGTGTCCCTCAGGCATCAGGCGGGCTGCAATTCGCGCGCCGCGGGCTGCGTGCCGCTCGCCGGGAGCGGCGGCGCGCTGTCGGCGCCGTGCACGGTCTGGAAGCGGCCGTCGCCGTTCAGCGCCACCTCGGTCACGCCGATCTGATCCTCCTCGCCGGCATGCCGGAACGTCGTGGCGATGCGCAGCTTGACGCTCGCCCGCTCGGGCGTGCCGGAACCGCGGCTGATATCGGCGCGGACGAGCGCCGTCCAGCCGTCGAGCATCTGCCCCTGGCCCGGCGAGATCGCCACGTCGCCGACCGCGCCGCCCTGCCACGCCCAGTCGATCGCCACCGGCGCCGACGTCCGGCCGCCTGGCCCGTCGATGTACGGCCAGTCGTCGAGGGTGATGCGCTGGCCGGTCGTGCGCGGCTGGCCGGCGCCGCCCGCCAGCGCATTGGCGGGCTGGACCAGCCCGGCCAGCTGCGCAAGATCGTAGCTGCGCCCGTCGCGGCTCTCGGTGCGCCGGGTCAGGCTCACGCCGAAGCCGAATTCGCCGCCGGCGGCGGGCGGCTCGACGCCGAGCGCGTAGCCGGCGCCCGCCGCACTGCCGCGATTGATTGTGTGGCCGAACGTGCCGCCCGCATGCATGAGCTGGATCACGCCGATGCCGGCCGCGGCCTCGAATTCCGACACGAAATCCTCGTAGGTCATGATGTAGCGGCTGCCGGTGGCGTGGGTCGGCGGCAGGGTCCGCGCGCCGGGGTGGCCCGGCGTGCCGACCACGCGATCCAGCGGATCCGTGATCCGCACGAAATACGCGTCGCCGCTGCGATACATGCCCGTCACCACCACGGCATGGAAGAAGTTGACCGGCGCGCGCACGACTTCGGCGACCCAGATCGGCCCGTTGGCTTCAAGCAACCGCCGAAAGCCTTCGGGCGCGAAGCACGCATTGGGTTCGACCGTGAGGGTCGACGCACCGGCGAAGACCGCCACCTCGGCCGGCGCCAGGCCGTCCCGCATCTGGCGGTCGAGGCTGATGCAGCGCGCCAGCAGCGTCGGATCGACGCTCTGGTTGTCGCGCCAGCCGAGCACCATCGACGCGGCCGTCGCCCAGCACCCCATGTCGGTCGGCTGCGGGGTCAGTTGTACGGCGTCCCAGTTCACCGTCCAGTCGTCTGCGCCCAGCGCGCGCGCGTTGCCCTGGGCGGCCGACAGCGCCTGGCCGATACCGAAGAAGCTGCGGCTCGGGATCGGCGCCTTCAGATGGCCGACATACGCGAGCGTTCCCGGGGCCATCGTGCCGGTCGACAGGCTGGCGAGATCGCCCGGCGGCACCCAGTGCGGCGGCACGCTGACGATCGGCTTGCCCGCGTCCTGGAAAGACTGGGCGACCAGTTGCGAGCAGAAGAAGTTGTCGCTGTCGGCGCCTTCGCCGAGCTCGATGCGGCCGACGAAACGTCGGCAGCGCTCCGCGGCGTCGCCCGACAGCAGATCGCACGCGCGGCGGTCGATCAGGTAGCTGCCGCAGCGGATCAGCCCGACGTAGTTGAAGCCGCGATCGAGGTAGCGCGCGGCGGCATCGGCGACCTGCTGCTTCTGCGTATCGGTCAGGCCCGGCACCCGGAATGCGACCGCGAGGCGCGCGTCGGCCAGCGCATCCGCGAGCGGGCGCAACTGGACCCCGCCGGGAATCGCCTCGACCACCTGCCCGCCTTGCCCGACATAGAGCATCGCGTGGCTGACCTCGGCGCCGGAGCCGGCGCGAATGACGCCGGAGCCGGCGTTGCCGGTGGTGCTGAGAATGATGTCGCCGATCTCCAGCGCGTCGGCGCCGATCGACAGGCCGCCGATGCCGGGATCGAGCGGAATGTCGTCGCCGAGGCCGCGGGCGGCGAGGCCCTGCGTCTGGCCGGCGTCCTGCGGCTGGCAGGTGCGGCTATTGACCAGCCGCATGAAGTAGTCCCAGTCCCAGTTGCCGTCGGGGCATGCGGTATGGCCGGTCGAGGTGTCGGCCTCGCGATGGCCCATGATCGTGGTGCGGTTGATCGGCAGCCGATACTTGTCGCACAGCGACGCGACCAGCGCCGCCGAGGTTTCGTACTGGAGCGGGGTCGGCGCCAGCGCGTCGAAATGCTGGACGGTGCCGTTGCGACGCGGGTAGTCGGCGCCGCCGCGCTTCACGGCAATATGCTCGATGCCGATGCTTCGCTGGTTCGAGCCCTTGCAGTGCCACGCCGTGTCGGCCTCGGAGACGAACTGGACGACTTCGCCCGCCTGCCCGACCAGGTAGTGCGAACTCACCTTGGACGCGGCATTGGTGAAGGTATTGACCACGTGCTGGACAGTGGGCACGTCGGCGATGTGGATGATGATGCGGTCGATCGTCTTGCCGCCGCGTCCCTCGTCGAAGTTCGGGCTGGCCGCGGTACGCGTGACGAGACTGTTCTCGCGCGCCCCCAGCGCCAGCGCGCTGGCCGTTGCGGACGGTTCGGCCACCGTGTCGTCGTCGCTGTAGGGCGGCGTATCGATGCCGTACGCCTCCGGGTCGGCGCTCAGCCCGCGCGACCACGCAAGCGACGACGACGTCGCGATCGTGCCCGACGCGGCGCGCGAGACGCCGACGAAGATGCTGACCGGGCTGCCGACGCTAACGCCGGCCGACAGCGTGACGCCGACGAATTCGTTGCGGGCGTTGAAGAGTGCCGAGATGCCGCCGGCCGGGCTTTCGCCGATCATCACGCCCACGGTCGTGCCGGTGCCCGCGAAATCGTCGATATGGCCGCGCAGCAGGCTGATCTGGCCGGTGAGGCTCGCCGACACGATGTAGCCGAAGTCGAGCTCGCCCGACACGAAGACGCCGATGTCGTCGCCATTGGCGTCGAAGATGAGGCCGACCGAGCCCGAGCCCCCGGTTTCCATCCCGGCGCCCGCGCCCGCGCCGATCGAGACCGACAGGCCGTTGCGCATCGCGACCGGCAGCAGCAGGAGCAACGACGCGGTAGCCGGATTCGCGCCCAGCATCGCGCGCAGCGCGGCCCGCTCGACGGTCGAGAGCTTCCGCGGCCGCGGCCAGGTGAAGCTGCGGCGCTCGCCGCCAATGCGGAAGTCGGCATCGTCGCCCATCCCCTGGGAGACGGGCGACGACGCGGCGGCGGGCGCGGGGCGCAGTGCCGGTGCCGCCGCAGGCACCGGGGGCGTCGCTGCGACAGGCGTTGCGGCATGCAGCGGCGGAAGCGGACCGAAACCGTCGTCGTAGCGGATGTCGTGGTGCGGCGCAGCAGGCTCGACTGCCGGCTGCGGCGCGGCGGGAGCGGCGCCCGGTGCGGCTGGCGCCGGCACGGCGGTGGCGCCCGGCCGGGTGCCGTCGCCCGCCCAGTTCAGCAGCGGGCTCCTGACGCCGGCGCCCCCGCGAGTCGGGAACATGAGGACCCTGCGCAACCCGCGGTCGCTGAGCCCCGACAGCGACACGTAGGGGCTGTCGGCATTCGGCAGGACGTCCACCGTCCACGTGTCGGCATCGGGCGACGCGGCGGTGGCGAGACCGAACCACAGCCGGCCCGCGCCCACGAAGCGCGTCAGCACCGCCGGCGGCACCATGAACACCGCTTCGCCGCGCGGAAGCGACAGCAGGCCCTCCTCGCGGCTGGTGTAGAACGTCGACGACGTGCGGCCTTCCTTGCGCGCGAACAGCGCCGGATCGGTGGCGATCACCAGTTCGGCGACACACGGCGCGTGGCCGGCGCGAATCGTGAAGCCCAGCATCGGGAAGCGGTCGGTCACGACCATGCGGTTGGGATGAAGTTGCGCTGCCATGTCGTGTCCTCAGCTCTGGTTTTGATCGGGCTCGTCGCGACGGCCGCCGAGCATCGGCTTGCTGCGCGCATCGATCGCGCGCCGTTCGAATTCCTGCGGGGGAAGGATCGCCAGGTCCATGTCCGGTTCGGCGATGTCGGGAATTTCGTGGTGCGTCGCCTCGAACTGGGCGATCGAGCGCGCAAGCAGCAGGGCCAGCAGCTTCGCGTGAACCGGGCTGACCGCGATGCGGCTCATCAACTGGACATTGCCGGACTGCGGCTCGACCTGTCCGGCATCGATCAGGAATTCGAACGCGTTATGCCCGACCTCGAAATAATTCGCATAACTGGCGAGCAGCGGCCGTGGCTTGCCGGCCGGCTGCGCCGGGTCCGGCGGGGCATCCTGGCTTGGCTCGATGACGTGCACGAAGGCCTCCTGGCATGGCGGCGGGCGGACTGTCCACCGATCTTCGCAAGGAGCGGGCCAACCCGCGCGCGCTGACGCAAGCGCATGATTTTCCGTGGAATTTCCCGGTCGGCCGGGATGTCGCGAAGGTGGCCGGGCTGTACCATGTGACAGCCGCGCTGTCACACTGATGCAGTGTTGCCGCCGTCCAGGTTGTACTTGGCCAGCTTGCGGTACAGCGTCATGCGCGACCAGTTCATCTGGCGCGCCGCTTCCATCTTGTTCCAGTTGGTCTGGCGCAGCACCGAGACCAGGCGCTCGCGCTCATGTTCGCCGGCGGAAAAGTCCTGCATGAACAGGCGGCGAAACGCGGGCGGCAGGTCGCCCAGCCCGAACGGGCGCCCTTCCGGCGGATCGATGAACAACGCCTCGATCAGGTTGCGCAACTCGCGCACGTTGCCGGGCCACTGGTAGTGCCGCATGCACTCGAGCAGCGCCGGATCGGGCCGCCCCACCCGCATCGCACGCTGCCGGTTGTGCTCGGTGACGAAGTGATCGACGATCGACGCGATGTCCTCCGGCCGCTCCCGCAGCGGCGGCATCTCGATGCGCGCGACGTTCAGGCGATAGAACAGATCGGGGCGGAAGCGGCGCTCGGCGACCAGGTCCTCCAGTCTTTCGTTGCTGGCGGCCACGATCCGGACGTCGACCGCGCGGCGGCGCAGCGAGCCGACCGGCATCACCGTGCGGTCTTCGAGCAGGCGCAGCAGCTTGGCCTGGACGACAGGCGGCATCTCGCTGACTTCATCGAGGAACAGCGTGCCGCCGTCGGCCTCGACGAAGCGGCCGGGAAACGCTTGCTGCGCGCTGGTGAAGGCGCCGCGCTCGTGACCGAACATCTCGGATTCGAACAGGCTGTCGGGCACGGCGGCGCAGTTGACCGCGATGAACGGCTTGCCGGAGCGGGCACTGAGGCGATGGACGGCGGTGGCGACGCGCTCCTTGCCGGTGCCGGTTTCCCCGGTCACGAGCACCGTCGTGTCGGTCTGCGCGACCTTCGCGAGATAGCGGCGCAGGTCGATCATCGCCGGGCTCGAGCCATGCAGCCCAAGCGACGTCGCCAGAACGCTTCCGGTCGTGCTCACGCGCGCCGCTCCGCTAGCAGCGCGCTGATGGATTACACGCAGCCCCGATCTTCATCGCCGCTTTTCCCCCGTTTGATTTTGAGGAACAAGGCAACCATCCTCGATGGCGATTGTCGGCACGCGCTTAATTAGTACCTGGCGTTGCGCGTGGAATGGATAGCCGCGTGTCCCGGCGCCGACTGTCAATCAGTGTAGTGTCATTATCGATATTCAGACAACCTGCGGACTGCTGACACTTGCGCAGGAAATGCCGGCCTCCCACGTGCGCGCGCCGATCGGAAAAGGCATGCGCCGGTGCAGAAACGAATATGTCGTTTCATGCATTTTCATCAAACCGTCTTCGCTGAAAACGATCCTTGCAATTCGCTCGCCGATGCGACGGCGCGCGCGCCCGGCCGGGCGAAATCGATCGGTCAGCCTGTCGAACATTAGGATTTCAAACGATCCTGCTTGCCTCGATCGTGACGACGCGTCCAGGGCCCGTTCACGCAATCCATTCAATGGTTGTGCCGCACCCCCGACACGAGCGCCTGCTGCGACGCCTTCCGGCTCAGCAGCAGCGTGACCACCGCCGACACCGCGAGCGTCCCTGCGACCACATACAGCCCGGCCGCGTACCCGCCCGTCACGTTCTTCAGCCAGCCGATCGCGAACGGCCCGACGAACCCGCCGAGGTTGCCGATCGAATTGATCATCGCGATGCCCGCAGCGGCGCCCGCGCCCGACAGGAACATGCTCGGCATCGCCCATAACGGCGCCTTCGCCGCGCTGATGCCGACGTTGACGACCACCAGCGCCAGCACCGTCAGCAGCGCGGTGCTCGCCTGCCCCGCGAAGACGAAGCCGACGCAGGCCAGCACGCACGGAATCACGACGTGCCACGTGCGCTCGTCCGTACGGTCCGAATGCCGCGCCCACAGGATCATCGCCGCGACGGCCGCGAGGCTCGGAATGCCGGTGAGCAGGCCCGTCTGCAGCGCGCTGAAGCCGAACTGCCTGACCATCAGCGGCGCCCACAGCCCGAGCGTGTACAGCCCCGCCGACGTGCCGAAATAGATCAGCGCGAGCGCGAGCACGCGCGGGTCGCGCAGCGCCTGCCATGCGCCGGCCGTATGCCCCGCGTGCGTGTGGCGCGCGTCGGCCTCGGCCTTCAGCTTCGCGATCAGCCAGTCGCGCTCGTCCGGCGCGAGCCACGCCGCCTGCGACGGCGCGTCGGTCATCCGCTTCAGCACCACGAAGCCGAGCACGATCGCCGGCAGCGCCTCGATGACGTACAGCATCTGCCAGTCCGCGAGCCCGAACATCGGCGGCAGCTGCATGATCGCGCCCGACAGCGGCGAGCCGATTGCGGTCGAGATCGGCGCGGCCGCCATGAACCACGCGGCGGCAACCGCGCGCTGCTTCGCCGGGAACCACAGGCTCAGGTACAGGATGATGCCGGGAAAGAAACCCGCCTCGGCCACGCCGAGCAGGAAGCGCAGCACGTAGAAGCTGGTCGGGCCAGCCGCGAACGCGGACACCGCCGACACGAGGCCCCACGTGATCATCACGCGCGCGATCCAGATGCGCGCGCCGACGCGGTGCAGGATCAGGTTGGACGGCACCTCGAACAGGAAGTAGCCGATGAAGAACAGCCCGCCGCCGAGCCCGAACGCGGTCGGCGACAGGCCGATCGCCTTGTTCATCGTCATCGCGGCGAAGCCGACGTTGACCCGGTCGAGAAAGCTGACGAAATAAAGCAGCATCACGAACGGAATGATGCGCCACATCAGTTTCCGCGCGACGCGGGTTTCCAGATCCGCTTGCATGTGTCTCCTCCTTCGAGGTCGAGCCGTGCCCTGTAGGGTGAAACCGTTCGACGCCCGCCGATGACGGAGGCGTCGCCGCCCGGCTCGCGTCGCATGCGCGAGTCGCGGGCAGAGGATCGGCGGCGCTGCGTGGCCGCTCGATCGCGCTTACATCGCTTATGCCGCTTACGCCGCGACCTCGACTTTCTCGATGAACTCGCAGACGGCCGCCGTCACCTGCGCGGTGGTCGCATGGCCGCCGAGATCGCCGGTGTGCAGCGACGGGTTCGCGGTCACGGCTTCGATCGCGTGCATCACGCGCGCGGCCGCGTCCGTTTCGCCGAGATGCTCGAGCAGCATCACGACCGACCAGAACGTGCCGATCGGGTTCGCGAGCCCCTTGCCCATGATGTCGAACGCGGAGCCGTGGATCGGCTCGAACATCGACGGATAGCGGCGCTCCGGGTCGATGTTGCCGGTCGGCGCGATGCCGAGGCTGCCCGCGAGCGCGGCGGCGAGATCGCTCAGGATGTCCGCGTGCAGGTTGGTCGCGACGATCGTGTCGAGCGTCGCGGGGCGGTTGACCATCCGCGCGGTGGCCGCGTCGACGAGCTCCTTGTCCCACCTCACGTCGGGGAAATCCGCCGCGACCTGCTTCGCGATCTCGTCCCACATCACCATCGCGTGGCGCTGCGCGTTGCTCTTCGTGATCACCGTCAGCAGCTTGCGCGGCCGCGATTGCGCAAGCCGGAACGCGAAGCGCATGATGCGTTCGACGCCGGCGCGCGTGAGGATCGACACGTCGGTCGCGGCCTCGATCGGATGCCCCTGGTGCACGCGGCCGCCGACGCCCGAATACTCGCCCTCCGAGTTCTCGCGCACGATCACCCAGTTCAGGTCTTCCGGCCTGCAACGCTTCAGCGGCGCGTCGATGCCGGGCAGGATGCGCGTCGGGCGCACGTTCGCGTACTGGTCGAGCCCCTGGCAGATCTTCAGGCGCAGGCCCCACAGCGTCACGTGATCGGGCACGTCGGGGTCGCCCGCCGAGCCGAACAGGATCGCGTCCTTGCCGCGCAGCGCGTCCAGCCCGTCGGCGGGCATCATCACGCCATGCGCGCGGTAATAGTCCGCGCCCCAGTCGAAGTTCTCGAACTCGAACGCGAAGCGCCGGCTGCCGCGCGCGAGCGCCTCCAGCACCTGCTTGCCGGCCGGCACCACCTCCTTGCCGATGCCGTCGCCGGGAATCGTTGCGATACGGTACGTCTTCATGTCTCCCACCTTCGATTGATCGTGATCGTGAACGCACTGTACTCAACTTGAAGCGCGGCAACCGGTGCTAAACTCAAAGCATCTTTAACCTGAATTCACAAGTGAAGCGATGGCGGATGCCGTCCAGCCGGCCGATCTCGGCTTCTTTTCGACGCTTGCCGCATCGGGCAGCCTGAGCGCCGCCGCGCGCGAGCTCGGCCTCACCGCGGCGGCCGTCAGCAAGCGGCTCACGCTGATGGAGCAGCGCGCGGGCGTCACGCTCGTGAACCGCACGACGCGGCGCATGATGCTGACGCCGGAAGGCGAGGTGTACCTGGAATACGCGCGCCGGATCCTCGACCAGGTGGACGAGCTCGGCGAACTGCTCGGCAGCGCGAAGCAAAACCCGAAGGGGCTGCTGCGCGTGAACGCGACGCTCGGCTTCGGGCGCAGCCACGTCGGGCCGGCGATCTCGCGCTTCGTCGCGCGCTACCCGGAAGTCGCGGTGCAGCTGCAGTTGTCGGTGATGCCGCCGCCGCTCACCGACGACGCGTTCGACGTCTGCATCCGCTTCGGCGAGCCGCCCGACACGCGCGTGGTCGCGCGGCGGCTCGCGCCGAACCGCCGGTTGCTGTGTGCCGCGCCCGCGTACCTCGCGAAGCATGGCATGCCCGCGACGCCGCACGATCTCGCGAAACACAACTGCATCGGCATCCGCCAGGGCGACGAAGGCTATGGCGTGTGGCGGCTGACGAGCGGCCGCGGCGCGGCGCGCAAGACCGACGCGGTGCGGATCAACGGCAACCTCACCACCAACGACGGCGAGATCGCCGTCAAATGGGCGCTGGACGGGCACGGGATCCTGATGCGCGCCGAATGGGACATCAACGAGTACCTGGCCGACGGCCGCCTCGTCGTCGTACTGCCCGATCACGAGACGCCGAGCGCCGACATCTATGCGGTGTACGCACAGCGTCACCAGATGTCCACGCGGATCCGCGCGTTCGTCGAGTTCCTGGCGGCCGAGCTGGGGCGGCTGAAAGGCGCGTAGCGCGCCGGCCGCCGGCCATTCACACGGCTCCGGCCAGCGCGGCCGGCTCGCGCTCGGCGGCGGCCGGTGCCACGGCCTTGCGCACTTTCGGCGGCGGCCGCCGCACCGCGCCCGCCGCGACGACCGCGCCGACATGGTCCTGCGCGGCCTGCGCGAACCGCTCGGCCATCCAGTCGACGAACGCGCGCACGCCGGACGACACATGGCGGCGCTTCACGTACACGGCCGACACCGGCACCGCGCCCGGCCGCCAGCGCGGCAGCACTTCCCGCAATTGTCCACGCTCGATCAGCGGCTGCGCGACGATGCGCGGCAACTGGATCAGCCCGAGCCCGTGCACGCCGCACAACAGATGCGCATGCTCGTCGTCCACGCCGACGATGCCGTCGATCCTGACCTTGCGCATTGCGCCGTCGATCGCGAAATCGAGTTCGGCCACCCGGTGACCGAGCGCCGACGCGACGTAGATCGCGCGATGCGCGGTGAGGTCGTCGAGCGTGCGCGGCATGCCGTGGCGATCGAGATACGCGGGGCTCGCGCACGTCACGCGTTCCAGCGCGCCGAGCGGGCGCGCGACCAGCGACGAATCGGGCAGCTCGCCGAGCCGGATGCTGCAGTCGACCGCGTCGCCGACCAGGTCGGCCGCGCGCCCGGACGCGCCGAGCGTCAGCACGAGCTCGGGATGCCGTGCGTGAAACGCGCCGAGCGCCGGCAGCACGATCGCGCTCGCCACCGCCCCCGGCAGCTCGACGCGCAGCGGCCCGCCCGGATGCCGCACGGCGCTGCGGATGCTTGCCTCGAGCTCGTCGACGTCCGCCGTGATGCGCAGGCAGCGCCGGTAATACCCGTCGCCTTCCGGCGTCGCGCGCAGCGCACGCGTCGTGCGCACCAGCAGCGGCGTGCCAAGCGCCGCTTCGAGCTCCTGCACGGTCCGCGTCGCGGTCGCGCGCGAAATGCCCAGCGACGCCGCCGCCCGCGTAAAACTGTTCATCTCGACGATGCGCGCAAAGATGCGCATCGCGCGAATCGGATTGTCCACCGGACCACCCTGCCTGGTTGCTGCATGGCGCGGCACGCTTGCGCGCCGCCCATGCGGATCGAGGAAAGCCGCGCCGACGCGCCGCGACGCACCACATCGCACCACGACGCGCCGGCGCGACGGTTCAGCCGTTCGCGGCTGCCGCCGCGTCGGCATCGGCATCGCGCGCCGGTTCGGCAAGCAGTCGCCGCGCCAGCGCGAGCGCATCGTCGCGATTGACCGCTGCGTTCAGCGGATAGCCCCACACCTTCTCGAACGCGCCGGAGAACGCATCGAGCGCCGTGCGCCGCTGCGCGTCGGGTTCGACCGCGATCATCGCGGGAATCCATTCGCGCGACTGCGCGCGGTTCGCCTTGCTCCATTTCGCCAGCTGCTTGCGCATTTCGTGATCGCCGTCACTCCGGCCGTCGCCGGACGGCGCGTCTTCTGTCAGGAGCACGAATCGTTCTCGGCGCGCCAACAGCGCGTCGAGTTCGGCGAGCATCGCCGCGGGGTCGCGCTGCGGCGAGCCCGCATAGCGCAACCAGACAAACGGGAATTCAGTCGTGACGATCTGCATGTCGACCTCCAGATGAGAACAATTCTCATTTTATGGATCGATGCGGATCGGGTCATTTTTCAGGCCGGCCAAGTGCTTGCTCAATCCGGCCAGATTGCGTGCAGTCGCCCGAGCCGGTGTGATCAGCGTTGGCGGTCGGTCAGGTATTGGGTTGGCGACTTGCCCGTCGCCTTGCGGAACATCGTCACGAAGCTGCTCGCGCTCTCGTAGCCGAGATCGATCGCGATCTGATGCACGCGGCGGCCCGTCGTCAGCATCCGCAGCGACAGCGCGACGTGCAGCCGCCGGCGCCAGTCGCCGAGGCTCATGCCGAGCTCCCTGGCGGCGAGCCGCGTGAGGCTGCGCTCGCTCACGCCGGCCCGCCGCGCGAGTGCGGCGAGCGGCGACTTGTCGGCCGGGTCGTCGAGCAGATGGTCGATCAGCTTGCGCAGCCGGCGATCGGCCGGCATCGGCAGGTACAGGTCCTCCACCGGCGCCGCGACGAGTTCGTCGAGCAGCGTCGCCATCAGGCGGCCCTGCGGCCCGTCGATCTCGTACAGGCTCGGAAAGCTGGCGGCCTTCACCAGCAGCTCGCGCAGCAGCGGCGACACGGCGAGCGTGCAGCAGCGCGCCGGCAGGTCGAGCGCGGCGTCGGGCTCGACCTGCACCGCATAGAACGTCGCGCCGGCCGACCCGCGCGCCGAATGCGGCACGTCGCCCGGAATCCACACCGTGCACTGCGGCGGCGCGCTCCACACGCCGCCGTCGATCTCGCAATAGATCACGCCGCTCAGCGTGTAGAGCAACTGCGCCTCGGGGTGGCTGTGCTGCTGCAGCCGCCACTCGGGCTCGACGACCGAGCCGCCGAACACGGAGAGCGGGCGCGGCACGTGATCGATGTCGGCGTCCGCGGCCGGATCGGTGATGGGTGGCAGGTTGCGCATGGAGCGGTAGAGGATGAAGGCGGCCGGAGGCCGCGTCGGACTCGCCGCGCACGGGGGCGGCGGGCCGTTCCGTGCTTATACCAGAAAGGCGCCGGCGGCCGCGCGCCGAACCGCATACAATGCCCCGATCCCCCGCCGCGCCACCCTGCCGGAGCCGCCATGTTCGACCTGACCACGCTGACCACCTTCATCGCCGTCGTGCTGGGCCTGTTCCTGATCCCCGGCCCGGCCGTGCTGCTCGTGCTGAGCCGCACCGTGCAGGGCGGGCGCAAGACCGGCATCCTGACCGGCCTCGGCGTCGCGAGCGGCGATTTCGTCCACACGCTGTTCGCGGCCGTCGGGCTGTCCGCGCTGCTGATGACGTCGGCGCTCGCGTTCAACGTCGTGAAGCTGGTCGGCGCCGCGTACCTGCTCTATCTCGGCGTGCGCGCGCTGCGCGAGAAGCCGTCCGATCCGTCGCTGCCGACGGTCGCGCCCGTCTCGCCGCTCAAGGCCTACCTGCAGGCGATTCCCGCCGAAGTGCTGAACCCGAAGACCGCGCTGTTCTTCCTCGCGTTCATGCCGCAGTTCGTGCATCCGGAGCGCGGCGCGACCTTCGTGCAGTTCGCGGTGCTCGGGCTGATCTTCGTCGCGCTCAGCTCCCTCTACACGACGCTGATCGCGTGCTCGATCCGCCCGCTCGGCCGCATCGTGAAGCGGCTCACGTGGCTCACGCGCTGGCAGGGCAAGATCATCGGCACGATCTTCATCGCGCTGGGGCTGAAGGTTGCCGTGCAGCAGCGATGACTTCGCACGACGACACGCTCTACACCGACGCGCGCCTCGTCGCGATCTACGACCTGCTGAACGCGGGCGATCACGACTTCGCGTTCTACGCATCGTGCATCGGCGCCACACCCCAGCGCATCCTCGATCTCGGCTGCGGCACCGGCACGTTCGCGCGGCGGCTCGCGGCCGCCGGCCATCAGGTGGTCGCGATCGATCCCGCGCAGGCGATGCTCGACCACGCGCGCCGCCAGCCCGGCGCGGACGCCGTGCAGTGGCTCGTCGGCGACATCACGCACGCGGCGGCGCTGCCGCCGTTCGACGTCGTCGTGATGACCGGTCATGCCTTTCAATGCCTGCTGACCGACGCTGACATCGACGCCACGTTGCACGACGTGCGCCACGCGCTGACCGAACGCGGCCGTTTCCTGTTCGAAACGCGCAATCCGCACATCGCGCCGTGGCGCGCGTGGACGCCCGAACACACCGCGCGCACCGTACGCTCGCCCGCGTCCGGCACGGTCGACGTGCATCACGCCGCGTGCCGCGCCGACGGGCAGATCGTCACGTTCGACACGCACTATCGCTTCGCGCGCGACGGCGCGCTGCTGACGCATGCGAGCCGGCTGCGCTTCATTGCCCAGCCGGCGTTGCGCGAGCGACTCCGCGCGGCCAGGTTCGCCGACGTCGACTGGTTCGGCGACTGGCGCGGCGCACCGTTCGACGCCGCGTCGAGCGCGGAGATCATCGCGATCTGCCGCGCGTGACGCACACGCTCCCCCGCAACGCGCACGTCAACGCAGCACCGAGCGCCGGATTTGCGCGGTGGACATCGCGTCGACACATGCATCGATTCAAACGGACGCGGGGCGCACGCTTGCGCAGACCGTGCTCGAAAGGCGGCCCTACTCGCGGGATGGGTGTTGCGCGCGCCGGGCGAAGCTGCACTTACACTTCGGCTACCGCATCCCGGTGCCTGCCGCCCGACGCGCACGGCACCGTCACCAGGAGCCACGCCCCATGCATGACAAGCAGACGAAGCGTCCGATCTACATGGACTACAGCGCGACGACGCCGGTCGATCCGCGCGTGGTCGACAAGATGGTGCCATTCCTGCACGACCGGTTCGGCAACCCCGCGTCGCGCAGCCACAGCTACGGCTGGGAGACGGAGCAGGCGGTCGAGGAGGCACGCGGGCACGTCGCCGCGCTGATCGGCGCCGACCCGCGCGAGATCGTGTGGACCTCGGGCGCGACCGAGGGCGACAACCTTGCGATCAAGGGCGCCGCGAACTTCTACAAGGGGCGGGGCAAGCACATCATCACAGTGAAGACCGAGCACAAGGCCGTGCTCGACACCTGCCGCGACCTGGAGCGCCAGGGCTTCGAAGTCACGTATCTGGACGTGCAGGAAAACGGCCTGATCGATCTCGACGTGTTCAAGGCCGCGCTGCGCCCGGACACGATCCTCGTGTCGGTGATGTTCGCGAACAACGAGATCGGCGTCGTGCAGCCGGTTGCCGAGATCGGCGCGCTGTGCCGCGAGCGCCGCATCGTGTTCCATTGCGACGCGGTGCAGGCGATCGGCAAGATCCCGGTCGACGTGGACGCGCTGAACGTGGACCTGCTGACCATGACCGCGCACAAGGTCTACGGCCCGAAAGGCATCGGCGCGCTGTACGTGCGGCGCAAGCCGCGCGTGCGCATCGAAGCGCAGATGCACGGCGGCGGCCACGAGCGCGGGATGCGCTCGGGCACGCTGCCGACGCATCAGATCGTCGGGATGGGCGAGGCCTTCCGGCTCGCGAAACGGGAAATGCTGGAAGAGAGCCGCCGGGTTCGCGCGCTGCGCGATCGACTGCTGGCCGGCCTGTCGGAACTCGACGAGGCGTACGTGAACGGCGATCTCGAACAGCGCATTCCGCACAACCTGAACATCAGCTTCAACTTCGTCGAAGGCGAATCGCTGATCATGGGGATCAAGGGCGTGGCGGTGTCGTCAGGGTCCGCGTGCACGTCGGCGTCGCTGGAGCCGTCATATGTGCTGCGCGCGCTCGGCCGCAACGACGAGCTCGCGCACAGCTCGATCCGCTTCACGCTCGGCCGCTTCACCACCGCAAAGGAAGTCGAGGACGTGATCGCGCAGGTGCGCGACACCGTCGTCAAGCTGCGTGAACTGAGCCCGCTGTGGGACATGCATCTCGACGGCGTCGACATGAACACGATCGAGTGGGCTGCGCACTGAGCGCACCCGTCAGCTTTTTTCCTGACGGGCGATCACGCGGTCGCCGTTGGCGACAAGCCAGTCGATCACCGAGCACAGCACCTTGAATTCGGTCTTGCTCACGCCCTCGAACAGCACGTTGTCGATGCGCTGCTGCGTCGGCGCCGGGGGTAACGGTGACGACCTCGCGCACCAACAGCAGGCAGGCGCGGCCTGACGCCGAAGGGACGCCCATGTTTTCATCGCCCGATCCGGCCACCGTCCGAGCGCTGCTCGAAGGCTATCTGCACGCGAAGGACCTGAACCGTCCCGCGCTGATCGCGGCCTGCTTCGCCGCCGACGCCGAACTGAGCTTCTCGCTCGCCAGCGACGACATCGACTTTCCGGCGCGCGTCGACGGCGCGCCGGCGATCGCGACAACGCTCGTCAGCGATTTCGGCGAGCGCTTCGAGCGGTGCCGCACCTACTACGTCTGCATCGAGCCGCATGTGAGCGACGATGGCATCTGCGCGATGCCGTGGCTCGTCGTGATGCGGCAGAAGGACACCGGCACGCTGCGGATCGGCAACGGTACGTATCGCTGGCAGTTCGCGCGGGAACACGACGGCGCGGAGCGAATCGCGCGGCTGCACATTCATATCGTGCGGATGGATACGATCGACGATCCGCATGCCGACAGGCTCGATGCGCTGCACGGCGCGCTCGGCTATCCGTGGCTGCCGCCGCACGCGCTCGCGCGCGGGCTCGGCGATGTCGCCGCCGCCCATCCGGACTGGACCTTCGTGCGGCCGTTCCTGCAGCCCGCGGCGCACGCCGACACCTGACCGTGCGGCGCCGGGCACCGCTCAGCGCAGTGCGTCGAGCGCCTGCCGGACGCCTTCCCAATCCAGCCCGAATCGCGCGAGATACTTGCGCAGCCGGTCCGCGTCGTTCGGCTGCTTCTTGCTCTGCCGCGACACCGCGAACAGCGTGCGCCCGGCCTCGGACAAGCTCGCCGACACGCGGCACACGTCGAGCACGCGCTCGAGCTGCACGCGGTCGAACAGGTCGAGCTCCGCCGCGCGCGCGCCGAATGTTGCATCGACCAGACCGTCGGTGCGATCCACCGCCGACCATGTCCGCGTCAATCGTTCGACCTCCTGATCGGCGATGACCTCGGTGATGCGCCCCGCATCGGCGAGCGTCGCCATCCGCGTGACCGACGCCGACAGCTCGCGAAAATTGCCGGCCCATGCCGCGCGCGGCGACGCCGCGAATGCAAGGTAGCGCCGCTTCGCCTCGACATTGAAGCGCACCTGCTCGCCCTGCTCGCGGCCAAAGCGGTCGAGCTCGAAGTCGAGGTTCGGCTCGATGTCCTCGCGGCGCTCCGCGAGGCCGGGCAGTTCATAGGTCCACAGGTTGATCCGCGCGTACAGGTCTTCGCGGAACGTGCCGGCCGCCACCATCTGCCGCAGGTCGCGATGCGTGCCCGCGATCAGCTCGAAATCGCTTGCCGTTTCGACATCCGCGCCGACCGGCAGGAAGCGCTTCTCCTCGATCGCCTTCAGCAGCATCGCCTGCTCGTCGAGCCCCAGTTCGCCGATCTCGTCGAGAAACAGCAGGCCGCCGTCCGCCGCGCGCAACAGCCCCGCACGCGCGGTCTGCGCGCCGGTGAACGCACCCTTCACGTGGCCGAACAGCGTGGACATCGCCGCATCGCCGCGCAGCGTCGCGCAGTTGATCTCGATGAACGGCCCGGCGAGCCGATGCCGGCCGCGCTTCAGCTCGTACACGCGCTTCGCGAGAAACGACTTGCCCGCGCCGGTCGGCCCGACCAGCAGCATCGGCGCACGCGAGCGCACGGCCACGCGTTCGAGCTGCTCGATCAGCGCGTTGAAGCGCGCATTCCGGGTGGCGATGCCGGCCTTCAGGAACGACACCGTCTCGTCGCGTTCGCGCGTAAAGCGCTGCGCGATCCGGTTGTAGCGCGACAGGTCGAGATCGATCACCGACACCGTGCCGGGCCCGCTCGGCCCCTCGTCGGTCCGCTGCGGCGGCCCGGTCTGCACGAGCCGTGCGGGCAAGTAACGCGCCTCCGCGAGCAGGAACCAGCAAATCTGCGCGACGTGCGTGCCGGTCGTGATGTGGACCAGGTAATCCTCGTGGTCGAGATCGAACGGATAGGCGCGCGCATAGTCGTGCAGCGTCGCGTAGACCTCCTCGAAATCCCACGGATCGTGAATCGCGAGCGGCGTGAACCGCACGTCGGTGTGCGGCGATACGCGCGCGAGATCCTCCTTCACGCGGTTCGCGAGGCGCTCGTAGCTCGGCGGATGCAGCAGTTCGAGCCGGTCGATCGGCAGGTCCGGCTGCTGGCACAGCGAGATCGTCGGCCGCCACTTTTGCCAACGGCGCGGCGCACGGCCGCCCTGGTCGAGCACGATGCCGAGAAAGCCGATCGCGACGGTCTTGCGCATGTTTATCCAGATTTATAAATGACGATCGGATCGTATCAGATTTTCCGGCTGCGACGATCGACGACGGTGTGCCGCCGCCACTGGCACGAAAAAATTTCCCCTTTCCATTCAACAGGTTGAAAAGTATTTGCGAACCCTGGCGCAGCCGCTGGCACGTTCCTCGCTAAATATAAAGCGCCGGATGTCCCGCTGGCCCGCGAGCCAGGGTTCAAACGCCCTGCTGGTGCGCCGCCGCCGATCCCTGACGGGTTTGTCGCGGTAGCGCATGCCGCCATGGACAGACGAAGGCAAAGGGGCGCGCTCCGGCATGCCACGCCCGGGTTCGAATCCCGGGGCGCCCACTGTTCGGAAGCTCATTCTGGTGGAGCAGCCGGCGAAAGCCGGCGTGTAGCGGGTTCGAATCCCGTTCGAACGCTGCCCGCAAGGGCAGTCTGTTGAAAGCAAGCAGTACCCGCCGGCGCGGGCCGCAAGGCCCGCCGCGCGTCGCACCGGTCGCGGTGCCGCGCGAACGGCCGGGCAGCCGGACGGCCCGTGCAAACGCGCACGACGACGCCATGCAGCATGCGTCGCCGCGCGCGCCAGTGCGGTGCCTTCGCCCTGCCCGCCCGTTCGTGTCGCGCCCCGATCCGTGCGATGTGCGTCCGCCGGCGGACCAAGAAGAAAAGGACAAGAATATGTGGAAGCGTCATGTTGTGAAAAAGAACGAACGCGCGCTGCTGATGAGCGAGGGTGATTTCGTGAAGGTGCTCGAACCGGGCGTGTTCAAGGCTTTCGATCCGTTCAATCGTCTGACGGTGCAGACCGCGCGTCTCGACGCGCCGCTCGCCGACGACGCACTTGCCGATTACCTGCGCCACGACGCGCGGGAGGTACTGGCGCATTACTTCGTCGCGATGGATCTCGCCGACGACGAGGCGGGCCTGCGCTACGAGAACGACGTGCTCGTCGAGATCGTGCCGCCGGGCACGCGCCGTCTGTACTGGCGTGGCCTGATCGAGCACCGCCTCGAGCGGATCGATCTCGCGCAGAGCGACGCGCTGCCGGGCGACCTGGCGAAGCGCCTGACGCAGCCGGCGCTGCGCGCACGCGGCGTCGCAGGGCTTGCAGGCGTGCTGCTGGCCCAGGTGCCGGCCTACCACGTCGGCGCGCTGAAGATCGACGGCAAGATCGAGCGCTTGCTGGACACCGGCCTGTCCGCGTTCTGGCGCTTCAATCGCGACGTGGCTGTCGAACTCGTCGACCTGCGGCAGCAGGCGCTCGAGCTCGGCGGGAAGGAAAGCCAGGCGCTCGCCGACTACCTGCGCCACGACGCGCGGGACGTGCTGGCGCGCGACTTCGTCGCGATGGATCTCGCCGACGACGAGGCGGGCCTGCGCTACGAGGACGACGTGCTCGTCGAGATCGTGCCGCCGGGCACGCGCCGTCTGTACTGGCGCGGCCTGATCGAGCACCGCCTCGAGCGGATCGATCTCGCGCAGGGCGGCATGCTGCCGGCCGAACTGGCGCAGCGCCTGACGCAGCCGACGCTGCGCGCGCGCGGCGTCGCGGGGCTCGAGGGCGTGCTGCTGGCCCAGGTGCCGGCCTACCATGTCGGCGTGTTGAAGATCGACGGCAAGATCGAGCGCTTGCTGGACGCCGGGCTCTCTGCGTTCTGGCGCTTCAATCGCGACGTGTCGGTCGAACTCGTCGATCTGCGCCTGCAGGCGCTCGAGGTCGGCGGGCAGGAGATCCTGACGCGCGACAAGGTCGCGCTGCGGCTGAACCTGTCTGCGACCTGGTGCTACGCGGACGTGTTGCGCGCATACGGGACGTTGCAGAAGCCCGTCGAGCACATGTACCGCGAGCTGCAGTTCGCGCTGCGCGCCGCCGTCGGCACGCGCACGCTGGACGAGCTGCTCGAGGACAAGCAGGCGATCGACGAGGTCGTGATCGCGCAGGTGTGCCCGCGGCTCGCCGATTCGGGGGTCGACGTGCGCAGCGTCGGCGTGAAGGATATCGTGCTGCCGGGCGACATGAAGACGATCCTCGCGCAGGTCGTCGAGGCCGAGAAGGCCGCGCAGGCGAACGTGATCCGCCGCCGCGAGGAAACCTCGGCGACCCGTTCGCTGCTGAACACCGCGAAGGTGATGGAAGAGAATCCGACCGCGCTGCGGCTCAAGGAGCTGGAAACGCTCGAGCGGATCGCGGAACGGATCGACCGCATCTCGGTGTTCGGCGGTCTCGACCAGGTGCTGAACGGGCTCGTCAACATCAAGGCCGCGCAATGAACGCGGCGGCGCGGCGCAGGGGCGCCGCGTCATCGACAACGAATGCAGGTGAAGCAATGAGTGAACTCGATTATCAAGTGATGGAACTGGCCCATGGCAAGCCGGTGAAGATGTGGACCCAAGGCGTCGCCGTCGAGGAAGACGCGCGCGTGCAGCTGCGCAACACCGCGCAGATGCCGTTCATCTTCAGGCACGTCGCCGTGATGCCGGACGTGCACCTCGGCAAGGGCTCGACGATCGGCAGCGTGATTCCGACGAAGGGCGCGATCATTCCGGCCGCGGTCGGCGTGGACATCGGCTGCGGGATGATGGCCGCGCGTACGACGCTCACCGCGTCGGACCTGCCGGATTCGCTCGCCGGGCTGCGCAGCACGATCGAACGCGCGGTGCCGCACGGCCGTGTGCCGGGCCGGCGCGATCCGGGCGCATGGGGCAGCCGCGCGCCGCAGCAGGTCGACGAGATGTGGAAGGTGCTGGAGCCGGGGTTCAAGCGAATCCTCGACAAGTATCCGAAGCTGGAGAAGACCAACAACTACGCGCACCTCGGCACGCTCGGCACCGGCAACCACTTCATCGAGGTGTGCGTCGACGAGAACGACAGCGTGTGGTTCATGCTGCACAGCGGGTCGCGCGGCGTCGGCAACGCGATCGGCAGCCTGTTCATCGAGCTCGCGCAGGCCGACATGCGCCAGCACATCGCGAACCTGCCGGATCGCAACCTCGCGTATTTCACCGAGGGCAGCAAGCATTTCGACGACTACGTCGAGGCGGTCGGCTGGGCGCAGGACTACGCGCGACGCAACCGCCAGGTGATGATGGACGCGGTGATCCGCGCGGCGCACGAGGCGATCGGCAAGCCGTTCGGCATCGACGAGCACGCGGTGAACTGCCACCACAACTACGTGCAGCGGGAGCGCCACTTCGGCGAGGACGTGCTCGTGACCCGCAAGGGCGCGGTGTCCGCGCAGAAGGGGCAGCTCGGGATCATTCCGGGCTCGATGGGTGCGAAGAGCTTCATCGTGCGCGGGCTCGGCAATCCGGAGAGCTTCTGTTCGTGCAGCCACGGCGCGGGGCGCGCGATGAGCCGCACCGAGGCGAAGCGCCGCTTTACGGTCGAGGATCAGGTGAAGGCGACGCAAGGTGTGGAATGCCGGAAGGATGCGGGGGTCGTTGACGAGATTCCGATGGCCTACAAGGACATCGACGCGGTGATGGCCGCGCAGCGCAGCCTCGTCGAGGTGGTGCATACGCTGCGGCAGGTGGTGTGTGTGAAGGGGTAGCGTGGTGCGCGGCCGGAGGCCGGGCGGCCGCGCGCAATACGAGAGAACAAGATGAAACGAGAAGAAGAAATGAAAACCGTGCGCAGCGCGCATCCGGTCGACCCAGCCGTGCGTGAGCGCGTGCTGGCGGAACTCGACGATGTCGAGCGTCGTCACGATGTCAAGGTGCTGTTTGCGTGCGAATCGGGCAGCCGCGGCTGGGGGTTCGCATCGCCGGACAGTGACTACGATGTGCGCTTCGTTTACGTACACAAGCGCGACTGGTATCTGCGCGTCGAGCCGCAGCGCGATGTGATCGAGCGGCCGCTCGACGACGAGCTCGACGTCAGCGGCTGGGAACTGCGCAAGGCGCTGCAACTGCTGCATCGCTCGAACCCGACGCTGCTCGAATGGCTCGACTCGCCGGTCGTGTATCGCGAGGACGCGCTGCTGGCGTCACGGCTCAGGTCGCTCGCCAATGCGTTCTTTTCGCCGATGCGCGGGCGGCATCATTACCTGTCGATGGCGAAGAAGAACTTTCGCGGGTATTTGCAGGGCGAGACGGTGCGCTACAAGAAGTACCTGTATGTGCTGCGGCCGCTGCTCGCGACACGCTGGATCGACATGGGGCTCGGGATGCCGCCGATGCGGTTCGCGGATCTCGTGGCGGGCACCGTGCATGAACCGGCGGTGCTGGCGGAAGTCGATGCGTTGCTTGAATTGAAGATGCGGGCGGGTGAAGGCGAGTATGGACCGCGGCGGCCTGCGATCCATGCGCTGGTTGAAGCGATGCTTGATGATGCCGAGCATGATCGGGAGTACAAGCGGCCTTGGGGGGATGTCGGGATGCTTGATGCGTTCTTGCTGGATGCGCTTGAGGGGAGGTGATGAAGGGGGGCGCGGCGCTTTGGGGTGTCGCGCCGCTCTTTTTGGGTTCATTGAAGAAATCCGTGGATGTCGCTCACCAACTCTGAGCGGACCGTCGAATTCTCGCGACATCAACGCCATTGGAGGCAAAGTGACTAGAAATCAGCCGAACAATTTAAAGCGGGAATCGTTGGTCGACCGCATCAGTACGGCCATGTCCCACAATTCAGGGCTCTTTCTGAAGAAGGCCGCCGAGGAGATCGCGGGTCATATCGACGCTGGCAGCGATCCGTTCGATGTCGATCGAGCGACGCTCGTGACAGTGCTGATGCAAACTGCCGTCGAGCTGCTATCTACTGCAACGGTCCTCAGGCGTGAGGGCCTCGCCGGTGTGGTCCGACCGAAGGATCTGCCAGCGAGTGAGGCCGACGCTGAGGCCCGCTGGAAGGCCGGAACGATCAGAACGCTGACATTTGAGGACCTAAAATCTAAGGCTGCCAAATATCTTGGCGACGAATACTTCTGGTCAACGGTCGACTTCCTCCAGAAGACCCGTAATAAGCTTGTTCACTTCCACACGCCTCTAGTCGAGGGCGACCGTTTCGACCTGCAGTACGACGCGACGCATGTGCTGATCCAGATTATCGCGGCCCTGACCAAAAACGACGAGCACGAGTTCGCTTTCGGTTGTAGCAGCTTCCTCGGTCCGGAACTGTTCCACAAATTGGTCTCGTCCGAGCCATATCAAGAGCGGATTGCCGCGCGTGCCAAGGAGATTGACGCTGAGCCGTTGAAATGCGGAGCCTGTGGTGCTTGCGCCTTTCTATGCGACGAGGAGACCTGCTTATCGTGCGGCTACTCTGGAGAGGTCAAGCTGCTCAGGTGCTTTCAATGCCACGAGCTCGCAGTCTTTTACGATCACTTGAACCTTCCCGAAAACGATTCGCTCCGGGCTCGATGTGGTCGATGCGATTGGGAGGGGCGAGCGGTGCACTGCGACGAATGTGACGACGACTATCTGATCGATGGCCACAGTGTGTCAATCTGTCCGTTCTGTATCGACAGCTAGGCGGCCGGTTAATCCGGCCCTTAGCCTGATGCACTTCGCCTCTCGCGTGAGAGGCGATGAGACCGCCCTGAGTGGCGGAACCCCTGCGCTTTATATGACTGCGCATCGCGGGCGCGCAACAACTTTCCTCGCCACTGGTGACAGCAACGGCGATATCTAGCGGTGCATTACCTGAAAAACCATGCACACCTGATTCGCGAAGACGTCGAATTCTGGGAGTACGATGAGTCCGCGAGATCCGCAGCAACCCTGACCGATGCCACGGCCGCGCATGACGAACACGCACGGCCAGCGCCTCCCAATCACGCCCCCACGATCGAAATCGAGAACCCGTCCCACCCTTTCAGCCCGACGGTCTGCACCGCCGTCGTCGTGAGCGTCGGTTGCGCCGTGATGAAGCCGAACCCCTCGCGCACGCCGACGACGTCCGGGTCATGATTGTCCGGATCCGCCACTCGCCCGCGCCGTACGACGTTGTCGACCACGATCACCGTGCCCGCCCGTGACAGCTTCAGCGCCGCATCGAGGTAAGCGGCGTTGTTCTCCTTGTCCGCGTCGATGAAGATGAAATCGAACGGCTCGGCACCCGCTTCGACGAGTTGCGCAAGGCTGTCCCGCGCGCTGCCGACGACGACCGACACGACGTCCGCGAACCCCGCGCGCGCGATGTTTTGCGTCGCGATCTTCGCGTGCTCGGGGCTCAGCTCCAGCGTCACCAGTGTTCCACCCGGCGGCAACGCACGCGCAAGCCAGATCGTGCTGTAGCCGCCGAGCGTGCCGACTTCGAGAATGCGCCGCGCTCCACGGATCGTCGCGAGCAGTTGCAGCAGCTTGCCCTGGTTCGGCGCGACGTTGATCGCCGGCAGCCCGGCCGCTTCGCTCGCCGCCAGCGCGGCATCGAGCGCATCGTCCGACGGCACGAGCGTCGCGGAGAAATACGCATCCACCTGAGTCCACTGATCCTGGTCCATCGCGCACCTTTCTTTCGTCTGATGAAAAAGGCATTCTATGTCCCGCGCGCCAATAAGCAACGAACCAATCGTTCTAAGGGTCGCACGCGGCCGCTCCTATAATCGGCCGGACCTCGAACCATCACAACAACAGACGGAGCACACCATGACCGACCGGGCCTCTTCCTGGCGCCTCGAAACCATCGCCGTGCACGGCGGCTATCGCCCCGACCCGACGACGCGCGCGGCCGCGGTGCCGATCTACCAGACCGTCGCCTACGCGTTCGACGACACGCAGCACGGCGCCGACCTGTTCGACCTGAAGGTGGCGGGCAACATCTACACGCGGATCATGAACCCGACCACGGACGTGCTCGAGCAGCGCATCGCCGCGCTCGAGGGCGGCGTGGGCGCGCTGGCGCTCGCGTCGGGCCAGTCGGCCGTCACCAACGCGATCCTGACGATCGCCGAAGCCGGCGACAACATCGTGTCGGCAAGCACGCTGTACGGCGGCACCTACAACCTGCTCGCGCACACGCTGCCGCAATACGGGATCACGACGCGCTTCGCCGATCCGCGCGAAGCGGCGTCGTTCGCACCGCTGATCGACGCGCGCACGAAGGCGATCTTCGCGGAATCGGTCGGCAACCCGCTCGGCAACGTGACCGACATCGCCGCGCTCGCCGACATCGCGCATCGGCACGGCATCCCGCTGATCGTCGACAACACGGTGCCGTCGCCGTACCTGCTGCGGCCGTTCGAGCATGGCGCCGACATCGTCGTGCATTCGCTGACGAAGTATCTCGGCGGGCACGGCACGAGCCTCGGCGGCGCGATCGTCGATTCCGGCAAGTTCCCGTGGGCCGAGCACGCGGACCGCTTCAAGCGCCTCAACGAGCCGGACGTCAGCTATCACGGCGTCGTCTACACGGAAGCGTTCGGCCCGGCCGCCTATATCGGCCGCGCGCGCGTCGTGCCGCTGCGCAACATGGGCGCGGCGATTTCGCCGTTCAACGCGTTCCAGATCCTGCAGGGGATCGAGACGCTCGCGCTGCGCGTCGAGCGCATCAGCGACAACGCGCTGAAGATCGCGCAGCATCTCGCGCGCCACGAGCAGGTCGAATGGGTCAGTTATGCGGGGCTGCCCGATCATCCGGACCACGCACTCGTCGCGCGCTACCTGTCCGGCCGCGCGCCGGGCATCCTGACGTTCGGCGTGCGCGGCGGCCGCGCGGCCGGCGCGAAGTTCCAGGATGCGCTGCAGCTGTTCACGCGCCTCGTCAACATCGGCGACACGAAATCGCTCGCGACGCATCCGGCGTCGACCACGCATCGGCAGTTGTCGCCGGTGGAACTCGCGAAGGCGGGCGTGAAGGAAGAAACCGTGCGGCTGTCGATCGGGATCGAGCATATCGACGACCTGATCGCGGACCTCGATCAGGCGCTCGCGCAGCTTTAACAGGAAGTCATGCGCCGGCGGCGAGCAGCAAGCCGCCGGCGCGAACGTGTCGTTTACGCGTGCGCGTTCGACGCCCGCCGTCGGCCGGCCAGCCACTCGAGCAACTGCCGCCCATCGCGCTCGCCGAACCAGCGCGCATGCCCGATCAGATAGCCGTCGTACGCCACGTCGACCGTCTCCGGCGACCGGACGATGCCGTCGAAATACGCGACCTCCGACAACGCGAACTCGGTGTGCACGATCGGCAGCAGCGCCACCAGCGCCGCATACGCGTCATCGCTCAGCGGCGTGACCGCTTCGTAGCCATCGAGCAGCGCATCGATCTGCGCATACTCGATACGGCGCGCATCGGCCGGCGCCATCCAGTCGATCGCATTGCGTTCGATCGCGACCGCGATGTCGTACACCGCGCAAGTCCGGTCCGACAAGCCAAAATCCAGCACCGTGCGCACCTGCGCGTCGGGCTCGCCATTGCTCCACAGCAGATTCGACGCATGCCAGTCGCCATGCGTCCACAGCGGCGGCAACGCGGGCAGCAGCGGCGCAAGGCGCGCGTGGTACGGCCCGATCGCGGCCGCGATGTCGTCGCGCCAGTTGCGCGCACCCAGCGCGCGCACGAGCAGCGGCTGCGCGTCGAC
Source organism: Burkholderia sp. SRS-46 (assembly GCF_004343775.1). Taxonomy (GTDB): domain Bacteria; phylum Pseudomonadota; class Gammaproteobacteria; order Burkholderiales; family Burkholderiaceae; genus Burkholderia. The sequence continues at coordinate 1,046,932 of NZ_PTXL01000002.1, forward strand.
CCAGCGTTCGAGCGCGCTGGCCAGATCGTCCGACGACAGCACCCTGAAGCTCGACAGCAGCAGCCGCACCGGCCGCGCCGGCGCGTCGAAGCCGGCCGACGCGCGATGCAGCCGTGCGAGCGCGCGTCCGGCCTCGTACGCGTGCGACGCATGCATGAACGGCTTCCACGACATCACGCCGCGATACGCGTCCACGCCCGGCGCGACCACGAGTACTTCGTAGGTCCAGTCGCCGAGCGTCACGGCCGTCGCGCCGTCGCGGTCCGCCAGGATGTCGGGCACCGGAATGCCGTGCGCGCGCAGGTGCGCGATGAAGCGATGCTCTTCCTCGAGGCCGGCGACGTCGCGGATCCGCACGTGGTGGCGCTTGACGAACAGCGCGCGGCCAAGCGTGGTATGCACCAGCACCGCCGCGGAGAACGGCCGCGGGCTGTGCCACGCGAGCTGCACCGGCGCGCCGGCGCCGTCGATCCGCGCGAGGAGCGCGGCGGCCTCGTCACGCGTGATCAGCGGCCAGTCGCGTTCGGCCTGCTCGCCGTCGACGCCGAACTGCGGCGGCGCGACCGCGTCGGCCGCGGCATGGGCCGCCAGCGCGGTCGGCTCGGTCGGGTTGGACATCGGCGACACTCCTCCGGAAACGAATCAGAGCCCGCGTTCGCGCGGCGCGAGCACCGTTGCGCCCGCCGCCGCCGCACGCACCGCCGCCGCGTTACGCCAGTCGCGCCAGCCGACGACGGCGATCCCGATGAGCAGCGCATACAAGCCCGCGGTCAGGTACAGCTCCTTGACGATGAACATCCCGACGTAAACCACGTTGACCACGATCCACAGGCCCCACGACGCGATGTAGCGGCGCGCGGTCCAGTATTGCGCGACGAGGCTGAACGCCGTCAGCGACGCGTCGACGAACGGCAGCGCGGCATCGGTCCAGCGCGCCATGATGCCGCCGAGCAGCGCGCTGCCCACGACCGCCGCGAGCAGGTCCGGCAGCACCTTCGTCGCGGTGATGCCGCTGGCCGGCACCACCGCGCCGTGCGCTGCGTCGTCGCCGGCCGCCGTGTCGACGCGCTGCGCGAGCCAGCGGCGCCAGCCGTACACCTGCAGCACCGCGAACGCGCCCTGCAGCAGCATGTCCGAATACAGCTTCGCGTCGAAGAAGATCCAGCCGTACAGCGCGACCGACGCGAGCCCCACGGGCCAGCACAGCATGCGCCGCTTCGCGGTCAGCCAGATCCCGAGCGTGCTGACGATCACGCCGGCGATTTCAAGGATGGACATCGTTCTCTCCAGTGTAGTCGGCGCGGCGCTCAGAAATCGACCGTCAACGACATGCGCGCGGTGCGCGGCGCGCCGGCGAACAGGTACGCATCACCCTGCTGCTCGCCCGCGTCGCGCCAGTAGAACTTGTTGAACAGATTGTCGACCGACACGCGCAGCACCGTGCGGTGCCCACCGATCTTCGTCGCATAGCGCGCGCCGAGGTTGAACACGAACCACGACGGCACCCGCGCCGTGCCCTCCTCGTTCGCATTGCGGCTCGCGCTGTAGTCGACACCGCCGAGCACGTCGAGCCCCGCGACGCCCGGCACCGCATAGTCGGCGTACAGCGATGCGCGCAGTGCCGGCACGTTGATGACCTGATGCCCTTCGTAGGCCGGCGAACCCGAATCGTACGCGCGTGCGCGAATCGCCGCGACGGACGCGGTCAGCCCGAGCCGCTGCGTAAGCTGCCCCGCCGCGCCCAGTTCGATCCCCTGGTGCCGCTGCGTGCCGCGCTGCACGAACGCATAGCTTGTGTTCGATGCATCGGGCTGCGCAAACTGGAACGGCTTGCTGATCGAGAACACCGCGGCCGTGAGGCTCAGGCGATCGAGCCAATCGTACTTCGCGCCGACTTCGACCTGATGCGACTCGACCGGCGGCAGGAACACGTATGCGTTGCTCGCGCGCGCCGGCGCCTGGTCGCCGAGCGACAGCGCCTTGCTGTACGACGCATAGAGCGACAGCGCGCTCACGGGCTTGAAGACCAGCGCGACCTGCGGCAGGAACACGGAACGGTCGGTGCGGGTCTGCGGGCCGTCGAGGCTGCTCCAGCTCCGCTGCCGCAGCAGCACTTCCTTGCCGCCCGCAATCACCTGCCAGTGCTCGCCGATGCTGATCCGGTCGACGCCGAACACCGCGTACTGCCACGCGTCGAGCCGCGGATAAGACGGCCCCGCGACCTTCGGCGACGGCGCGAACGTGGTGTCCGGGCCGTAGATGTTCTCGCTGCCGACATACTCGTTGACGGCGTCGGCCATGCGCACCACGCGCCGCTGCACGCTCGTGCCGAAGCTCAGCTCGTGCCGCAGCGGCCCGGTCGCGAACTTGCCGGTCGCGACCGCGCGCACGTCGTCGTTGCGGCGGTATTCGCCTGGGCTGCGGAAATCGTAGACGTCGTAATCGCCGTTCGCGCCGAAGAAGAACGGCGACGTCTTGCCGGCCGCGCAGCTCGGCGCATACGAACACCCGTACGCGAACGCGCTGTTGTCGTCGATCATCGTGCGGCTGCGGCCCGCGGCCACGTAGGCCTTCCAGTCGTCGTTGAACTGGTAGTCGAAGCGCGCGTTGAGGTTCAGCGCGTCGGTCGTCAGCGGCTTCGCCCACGGCTGCGTGCCGAGCGCCTTCGACGTCGTCTTGACCGACGGCACGACGGTGCCGCCGAGCAGCTGGTAGCCCGGCGCGGAACGCTGGATCCACTGCTGGAACTCGGCATTGAGCTGCAGGCTCGCGCGCGGGCTGATGTCCCAGTCCGCGGCGATCGACCCGAACGTGCGGCGGCCATTCGTGCCGTCGACGTACGAATGCATGTTCTCCTTCGCCGCGTTGATCCGGATCCCGAACTGGTTGTCGACGCCGAAGCGCCGGCCGAGGTCCACCGCGGCCGACGTCGAGCCACGGCTGTCGACACCCGTGGTCACGCTCGCGACGTTCGCGGAGCGCTTGGTCACGAAGTTGATCACGCCGCCCGGCGCGACGACGCCGCTGTCGATGCCCGCGAGCCCTTTCAGGATCTCGACGCGCTCCTTGTTCTCGAGCGGCACGTTCTGCTCGCCCGACACCGTCAGGCCGTCGATCCGGATCGCGCTGGCGAGGTCGACCGGAAAGCCGCGAATCGTGAATCCTTCGAAATAGCCGACCGGCGCGTAGGCGTTGCTGACCGACGCGTCGTTCTTCACCACGTCGCTGAGCCGCTTCGCCTGCTGGTCGTCCAGCAGCGCGCGGGTCACGACGCTGACCGACGCGGGCGTGTCGTGCAGCGGCGCGTCGTCGTACCCGGCGACCGATGCCGTGCGCGCGCGCAGCGCATTGCCGCGCGCACCGCTCACCGCGATGGCCGGCAGCGTGGCGGCGCCGGCCGACGCGTCGGCGTCCGCTGCCGCGGCCGGCACGTCGCCGGTGGCCGCGCCCGCCTGCGCGGCGAAAAGCGTCATGCCGAGTCCCACGCCGACGCACGCGCGCCGCCGCCGTGCGGGCGACGCTGTTGTTCTGTTCACTGTCATCTTTCTGGATCTGAAACTCGCCGCTCAATCTGTCGAAGCCGCCTGCCGATGCGCGCCGGCCCGGCGGCGAGGCCGTGGGCCCGTCGATCGGTCCGGAACACGCATCAGGGGAAGTCGGATCGGTGCCGCGCAGGACGGCATGCGCGTGCTGGTCGCTGGTTCGTCACCGGTTCGTCGCCGGTTTGACGCATGCCGGACGGGCATCCGCCGGCATGACGCGCGCGGCGGGCGACGGCGAAGGCGCCGTGGCCCGGTCGCGACGCCCGGGGGCGCAACGCGTTGCGGCGCGCATTTTACCCCGTGCAGGGGCGGCGGCCAGGGAATCCGGCGGGAGCGGGAACAGGAAGGGGAACGGCGGGAGGGGTTGGCGGCGTCGATCGTGTCGCACGGTGCGGCGGCGCGGCCGCCGCTTCCGGGCCGGTGGCGCGCCCCGGGGGCGGTGGCGCGCTCAGAAGCCCTGCATCGTCGACGTCGGATCGGCCACCAGATGCACCACCCCGTAAATCACCGCCCCGACGAGCACGGCGAGAATGATGGCCACGAACGGCAGCATCGTGAAGTTGACGTTCGCGAGATCCTTCGCATGCGCCTTGCTGTTGCGCACGCCGAAGAAACTCCACAGGACCAGGCGGATCATGCCGAGCAGTTTCATGATGTTGCTCCTTTCTACGTATCGGTTGACGCGATGGTCGATCCGATCGGCACGTGAAAAAAGAAGCAGTTGCGAACGCATTTCGGGCAGCACATCGCAGGTATCCGCAAGACGCCTGAATCCGCCGGTCCAGGCGCGATCGGGCATGCCGCGCGGCACCGCGACATGGCGCCGCAGGCGGGTCAGAGATCGAGCACGAGCGGCTCGTCGGCACCGGTAGCAGGCTGTGCGACACAGAGCAAGGCGCAGCCCGGCTCGACAGCCGCATCCGGCGCCTGCGGGTAATCGACCTGCCCGGACAGCACGCGCGTTGCGCACGTGCCGCATGCGCCCGAGCGGCATTCGAACGGCACCGCGATGCCGTGCGTTTCCGCCAGTTCGAGCAGCGAGCCGCCGCCGGGCGCCCACGCGGCTTCGTGTCCCGCGCGGCTAAACGCGATCGTCCTGACCTCGCCCGCCGGCGCCCCGGCCGCGCGGGTCGGCCGGCGCGTCACGCTCGACGGCCCGAACGCCTCGAAGCGGATGCGTTCGTCCGCTACGTTGAGTGCGCGCAAACCTTCATACAAATCGCGCATGAACGCAGACGGCCCGCACAGATAGAAGTCGTGGTCGTCGAACGGCAGGATGCGCTTCAACTGCGCGACATCGACCCGCGCCGGCTGCGCGATCCCGCCCTCGCCCGGCTTGCTGTCGAACCAGTGCAGCGACAGGCGGGCATCGGCGGCGGCCCGCCGCATCAGGTCCGCCGCGAACGGCCGGTCGGCCGGCGTGCGTGCGCCGTGCACGAAAACCACGCGCCGCGCAGGATTGTCGTCGGCCAGCGCGTGGCCGAGCATCGCGATCATCGGCGTGATGCCGATGCCGGCCGAAATCAGCACGGCCGGTCGCGGGCTCGCCGTGTCGAACGTGAAATGGCCGCGCGGCGCCTGCGCATCGACGATCGCGCCGAGCCGCGCATGGTCGTGCAGCCATGCGGATACCATGCCCTCCCGCTTGACGGTGATCCGGTAACGTCGGCCGTCTGGCGCGGCGGATAGCGTGTAGCTGCGCATCGCCGGCGTATCGCGCCCCGGTATCGCGACGCGGATCGGCAGGTGCTGCCCGGCTTCGTAGGGCGGCAATGCGGCGCCGTCCGCCGCTTCGAAGTGGAACGAGCGGATCGCGTGCGCTTCGTCGACGATGCCGGTGACGCGCAGCGGCCGCCATGCCGCGCCGGATGCGGCAGGCGCCGGCAGCGGCGACGAAGCCGCCGCCTCGACATCGCCCTGCTCCATGCGCGCCGCGAACTGCGGCGCCCATTCGACCGCCGACCACCGCAACGGCAGCACCGCCGGGCTGCGCCGCACTTCCTGCACGCGATACCGCACGACCCGCTGCGCACCGTCGAACGACGCGACGAGCGGCCCATCCCAGACGATCTCGGCCAGCGCCGCGACGTACAGCAGATCGCCGCGCTCGAAATCGATGAACAGCAACCCCGCGCGCGGATCGTGATGCAGGTTGCCGAGCGTGTTGAACAAGCGGTTGCCGCTGAAATCCGGCGTCGTCAGCGTCGCGTCGTCGTCGACGCGCACGAAGCCCGGCATCCCGCCGCGATGCGACACGTCCGCGCCGCGCGCCGCGCCCGCTTCCATCGACGTATTCGCGCTTGCGACGAAGAATGTATCCGCGCGCGACAGCAGCGCACGATCGGCATCGCTCAGGCGCGCCGACCGTTCGATCGCGGGCGGCACGCCGGCCACGCGCGGCTCGAACGCCGGCTTGCGCCCCTGGATGTACTTCGCGCAGTTGCCGAAGCTCTGCTCGACGGCGATCGTCAGCGCGGTGCCGTCGACGGCCTGCACGACACCGTTCACGCGATTGCGCCGCCGCGTGTGGAACTCGATGCCGAGCCCGCCGAGCGGCGCGCCGGGCCGCCACGTGCCGGCGAGCGGATCGCCGGGCAGCGTGTCGCCACCGATCCGCAACGTACGCGCATCGGGCGAGCGCACGAAGCCCGGCGCGCCGACGCGCAGCGTCGCCCACGGCTGGCCGCCGGCGTCCACGCCGCCGAGCACGAACAACGGCAATTGTTCGAAGAACGTGCGGTGCTGGTCGGGCATGAAGCGCCGGATGCCGCGCAGGCCGACGGCGCCGGCCGCATCGGCGACGCCCGCGTGCTGCTGCACGGCCAGCTCGCCCGCATGAAACGGCGGGACATCCAGCTCCCAGCCCGGGATCGCGGCGGTCGGCGAGGTCATCGTGTGCGCTCCTGAATGAAACGGCCCGGCGCGCGCTACGCGGCGAGCAGGCCGGCACGGGTTGCCGGCATCGCGACGAAACCGGGCAACGCCTCCACGCGCGCGAGCCACGCGCGCAGGTGCGGATACGGGTCGAGCGACACGCCGCCTTCCGGTGCGTGCGCGATGTACGAATAGGCGGCCACGTCGCCGATGGTCGGGCGCGCGCCGGCCACGAACGGCTTGTTCGCCAGCTCGGCGTCGATCGCGTCGAACAGCTTGACGGCGGTGCGCTTCGCCGCATCGTGGTCGAGCGGCGCGCCGAACACGGTGACGAGCCGCGCCGCGGCCGGGCCCGACGCAATCGGCCCCGCCGCGAGCGACAGCCAGCGCTGCACGGCCGCCGCGCCGGCCGAATCGTCGGGCAGCCAGTGCGCATCGCCGTAGCGCTTCGCGAGATAGACGAGGATCGCGTTCGAATCGGCGAGCACGGTGCCGCCGTCGTCGATCACCGGCACCTGCCCGAACGGATTCAGCGCGAGGAACGCCGGCTGGCGCTGCTCGCCGCCGGCCAGGTCGACGTCGACGGTCTCGAACGGCAGGTCGAGCAGCGACAGAAACAGCCGCACGCGATGGGCATGGCCGGACAGCGGAAACGACCACACGCGGATCGGCACGGAAGGCTTGGCGGCAGCAGGCATCGAAATACTCCGGAAACGGGCGCCGCCGGGAATCGGCGACGGACGGCCCAGCGTAACGCGCGCGCACCGTCGCCAGAAGACGGATAATCGTGGAAACATCTTCCACTTTGACAGGACAATCGACGATGGCCGATTTGCGCGACGTGAACCTGAACCGGCTCGCGGTGTTCGTGGCGGTGGTCGAAGCGGGCTCGCTGACGGCCGCGGCGGAGCGGCTCGGCCTCGCGAAGACGGTGGTGAGCACGCACATGCAGCGGCTCGAATCGGAGGTCGGCGCGAACCTGCTGGTGCGCACCACGCGGCGGCTGACCGTGACCGACGCCGGGCGCGCGTTCTACGACGCGTGCCGCGACATCCTGCGCGCGACGGAAAGCGCGCTCGACGCGGTGTCGTCGGAAACGGGGCCGCTGCGCGGCACGCTGCGCGTGAGCGCGCCGATCGACTATGGCGCGCTGGTCGTCGCGCCGGCGATCGTCGCGCTGCGCGACGCGCATCCGGCGCTCGACGTCGAGCTCATCGCGAACGACCGGCTCGTCGACCTCGTCGCGGACAACATCGACGTCGCGATCCGCATCGGCCGGCTCGCGGATTCGAACTACCGCGCGGTGCGGCTGGGCGACTACGAGAAATGGCCGGTCGCGAGCCCGGCGTTCGTCGCGCGCTGGGGGCTGCCGCGCGACCCGGCGGCGCTGGCCGCGCTGCCGTTCGTGATGCTGTCGACGCTGCCGCGCCCGCAGACGGTCGAGCTCGAGAACGCGCGCGGCGGCAAGGCGTCGGTGCGCTGCACCGCGCACGTCGTGTCGAACACCGCGACCGCGTGCCGCGCGATCGCGCTGGCCGGCGGCGGCTTCGGGCTGCTGACCGATTTCTCGATCGCGGACGACGTCGCCGCGGGCCGGCTCGTGCGCCTGCTGCCCGCGTGGCGCTCGCCGTCGGCCGGGATTCACGCGATCTTTCCGTCGACGCGGCTGCCGTCGCCGAAGGTGCGGGCGTTGATCGATGCGATGCGGGAGCAGATCGGCGAAGCGCCGGCGCGCGGGGCGCGGGGGTCAAGAGCGAAGCGTGCGGTCGGTTGAATCCTGTTGTTCCCTCCCGACGTTCAATCGGCGCGCAACAGCCTGCTCATGAGGATGGATTTCAGGTCCTTTCGGGTGCCGCATACGATATGGATGAATGCGGTATGACCGCGAACCTCATAGATGACGCGATTCATCCCGGCAGCCACCTGACGGTACTGCGTCAGGTCGATGTTCACCAGTTCGTCCGGAATCCAGCCCCTGTCTGGAAAAGACTGGATCACGGCAATCGCGTCCTTGATCTTGCCGTAACTGACTTGCCAAACCTCCGTCCCGAAGTTTGAGAGGATGTAGCGCTTCAACGCCTTCAGATCCGCTTGCGCCGAACGAAGGATCACGACGTCAAGCGTCATCGTTCCTCATCCTTGTCGAGTTCATCGAAGACATCTTCGACAGGACGAAAGTGGCCCTGCTCGATTTCGCGATTACCGAGCGCAAGAAGCTTCAGGAGCGCGAGTGTCTCTTCATGTTCCTCATACGACTTGACGTCCATGACGACGAGCTTCGCTTCACCGTTCTGGGTGATGAGCATCGGTTCGCGGCTCTCGGAAATATCTTTGACGATCTCCGCAGCATGACTCTTGAGGTAACTGATCGGCTTGACCCGTGTTGAAAATTTCATCGCGATGCCTCGATCTGTCCGTCCTGAATAGGACCGGTTATAGACCGAATTCAGTCTCAAAAATGGCGATCAGCCCTTAGCGGCGCCGCTCATCCTGAACGCCACCGCTGCCCGCTTCCCAAGCCCTCCTGCCCGCCCCCGCCATGCGCAAACCTCATGCGCACCATGAGAACTAATCGATTGTTGGCGGCCCGGATCGACGACGACAATCCGCCTCATGGCCCTTCGCTTGCATTGGGGGCGATTCCCACTCCTAACCGGCACGTCACGACCCATGAACCATCCGGAACCGCTTTTCCGCGTCGCCGAGGCCCGCGCGGCCACGGCCGAACCGCCCGCTGCCCGCCGCCGCACCTGCGGCGAAGCCCTCGTCGGCCTGCTCGAACGCCATGGTGTCGAATGCGTGTTCGGCATTCCCGGCGTGCATACCGTCGAGCTCTACCGCGGCCTCGCCGCGTCGACGATCCGCCATGTCACACCGCGCCACGAACAGGGCGCCGGCTTCATGGCCGACGGCTATGCGCGCGTCACGGGCCAGCCCGGCGTCTGCTTCATCATCACCGGGCCGGGCATGACCAACATCGCGACCGCGATGGCGCAAGCCTACGCGGATTCGATCCCGATGCTGGTGATCTCCAGCGTCAACGCACGGCGCGAGCTGGGCAGCGGCGACGGCCGCCTTCACGAGCTGCCGTCGCAGCGCGACGTGTTCGCGGGGCTCACCGCGTTCTCGCACACGCTGCTCGACGCAGCCGACCTGCCGCAAGTGCTCGCGCGGGCGTTCGCCGTGTTCGAGAGCGCGCGCCCGCGGCCGGTGCACATCGAGATTCCGCTCGACGTGATCGTCATGCCGGCGGACGACGTGCCGGCCATCCCGGCCGCCCTGCCCGCGAAACCCGCGCCGGACGCGAATGCGCTCGCGACGGCCGCGGAACTGCTCGCCCACGCGCGCCGGCCGCTGATTCTCGCAGGCGGCGGCGCGGTTCACGCGGCGGCCGAGTTGCGCGAACTCGCCGAGCGGCTGCACGCGCCGGTCGCGCTGACGATCAACGCAAAGGGCTTGCTGCCGGCCGGCCATCCGCTGCTGATCGGCTCGACGCAGTCGTTGCCGGCCACCCGCGCGATGATCCGCGCCGCCGACGTGGTGCTCGCCGTCGGCACCGAGCTCGGCGAGACGGATTACGACGTCGGGTTCGACGGCGGCTTCGCGATCGACGGCCGCCTGATCCGCATCGACATCGACGCGCAGCAGCTGATGCGCAACCTCCGCGCGGATCTCGCGATCGCCGGAGACGCCCGGCAGGCGCTCGGCGCATTGTCGACGCGGCTGCACGAGCGGCCGGCGCCGGCACCCGAGGCCGGCTGGGGCGCCACCCGCGTGGCGGCCGTGCGCGCCGCGATCGCGGCCGGCTACGACGGCCCCGCACGCGCGCAGGCCCGGATGATCGACACGATCGTCGCGGCGCTCCCCGGCGCGATCGTCGCGGGCGATTCGACGAGCCCGGTCTACGTCGGCAACTTCACGCACGATGCGCCGGCGCCGCGCAGCTGGTTCAACTCGTCGACCGGCTACGGCACGCTCGGCTACGGGCTGCCGGCCGCGATCGGCGCGAAGCTCGCCGCGCCCGCGCGCCCCGTCGTGTGCCTGATCGGCGACGGCGGCCTGCAGTTCACGCTGCCCGAACTCGCCAGCGCGGTCGAAGCCGGCCTGCCGGTGATCGTGATCGTGTGGAACAACCGCGGCTACGGCGAGATCCGCAAATACATGGTCGCGCGCGACATCACGCCGGTCGGCGTCGATCCGTACACGCCGGATTTCCTCATGCTCGCGCGCGGCTTCGGCTGTGCCGCGCACGCCGCCGCGACTCCCGATGCGCTGGCGCGCGCGCTGCACGACGCAGCGGCGCGCACGATCCCGACCGTGATCGAGATCGACGAAGCCGAATGGTTCGCGCAGGAGCAGGCATGAATCCGGCCGCCGAACTTCGCTTCGAGCCGCCGCTGCACACGCGGCTCTTCATCGACGGTGCGTGGTGCCGCAGCGCCGGCGGCGCCACGCTGCCCGTGATCGACCCGTCGCGCGAAGCGCACATCGCCGACGTCGACGCGGGCGGCGAGGCCGACGTCGATCGCGCGGTGCAGGCCGCTTCGCGCGCATTCCCCGCGTGGAAACGCACGACCGGCGCCGCGCGCGCCGCACTGCTGCGCGCGATCGCACGCGGCGTCGATGCGCAGCGCACGCGGCTCGCGACGCTGCAGTCGCTGAACAACGGCAAGCCGTTCGCCGAGGCGCAACTCGATGTGGCCGACGTGATCGCCACCTTCGACTACTACGCCGGCCTTGCCGAGCGGCTCGACACCGACGGCGAAACCGCCGTCGCGCTGCCGGGCCCCGAGCATCGCGCGTGGATCCGCCGCGAGCCGGCGGGCGTGGCGGCGCTGATCGTCCCGTGGAATTTCCCGATGGTGACGACCGCGTGGAAGCTCGCGCCCGCGCTCGCGGCCGGCTGCACCGTCGTGCTGAAGCCGTCCGAGCTCACGCCGCTGCCCGAACTCGAGCTCGCGGCGATCGCGGCCGCGGCGGGCCTGCCGCCGGGCGTGCTGAACGTCGTGACCGGCACCGGCGCCGAGGTCGGCGCGCGGCTGTGCGCGCATCCGCTCGTCGCGAAGGTGTCGTTCACGGGCAGCACCGCCGTCGGCGCGCAGGTGATGAAGACCGCCGCCGACACGATCAAGGGCGTCGGCCTCGAACTCGGCGGCAAGTCGTCGATCATCGTGTTCGACGACGCGGATCTCGCGCTCGCCGTCGAGCTGGTCGCCGGCGGCGGCCTGTTCAACGCCGGGCAGATGTGTTCGGCCACGTCGCGCGTGCTCGTCGCCGCGCCGCTGGCCGACGCGCTGATCGCACGCGTCGCGCAACGGATCGACGCGACCGTCGTCGGCCCGCCGTTCGCGCCCGGCGTGCAGATGGGGCCGCTCACGAGCCGCGCGCAGTACGAGCGCGTGAAACGCTACGTGGCGCAAGGCAAGACCGACGGCGCCCGCCACGTGACGGGCGGCGAAACACCGGACGGCCCCGGCTACTTCATCCGGCCAGCGCTGTTCGCCGACGTGCCGGCCGACAGCGCGCTCTGGCGCGAGGAAATCTTCGGCCCGGTGCTGTGCGTGCGCACGTTCGACACCGAGGGCGACGCGATCGCCGCCGCCAACGACACGGAATACGGGCTCGTCGCGACGGTCGTCACGCGCGACGCGGCGCGCGGCAAGCGGGTCGCCGATGCGCTCGAAGCCGGCGTCGTGTGGATCAACACGCCGCAGCTGATCTACCCGCAAACCTCATGGGGCGGCTACAAGCGCAGCAGCGTCGGGCGCGAGCTCGGCCCATTCGGGCTGGCCGCGTTCCAGGAGATCAAGCAGGTGATGATGCCGGCCTGCTGAGGCCGGCCGCCGGGCGGCCGGCGCATGCGTTTTTGTCATGCCGCGCATGCAGAGATTTCGTTTGTTGCGGAAATTTGACCTCCCTACAGTGCATTCACACCCCGCGCCGCCGCTCGGCGACCGGCATCGAACCACACGGCATCGTTCATCAGGAGACGGCCATGCAACACTTCAAGGCGGGAAGACGGCAGGTGATCAAAACCCTCGGCACGGCGCTCGCCGCGTCCGCTCTTCCGATGCCGTTCATCAGTACTGCGAAGGCCCAGGAGCGCAGCTTCGCGGGCAAGACGCTGCGCCTGCTGACGTGGTCTGACGATACCGGCGCGGCCGCGCTGCGCAACATCGCGGAGACCTTCAGCAAGAAGACCGGCGCGCGCGTGATCGCCGATCGCGCGGACGGCACGTCGGGGATGGTCGCGAAGGTCAAGGCCGCGGGCGAGCGGCCGACCTACGACGTGATCACGCTGGCCGGCGTCGGCGCGGCCGGCCTCGCCGACGCCGGCCTGCTCGCGAAGCCCGATCTCGACAAGCTGCCGAACCTGAAGGACGTCGCCCCGCCGTACCGCACGGGCGCGAACGGCTTCGGCATCGGCTACCTGCTGTGGTCGGACGGCCTGATCTACAACACGTCGACCGTCAAGACCCCGCCGTCGAGCTACGAAGCGCTGTGGGATCCGAAATACGCGGGCCGCCTGTTCCTGCCGCCGCCCGAGTGGGCGGAAGCCGTCGACCTCGCGATCATCGCCGCGAAGCTCGCGGGCGGCTCGCAGCAGAACATCGAGCCGGGCTTCAGGAAGCTCGCGCAGCTCAAGGACCGCGTGATGACCCTCGGCGAAAACCCGAACCAGGTGGCCGACCTGTTCCGCACGGGCTCGCTCGACATCGGCGGCATCTACTCGCCCGCGTTCCTGCCGGTGCAGATCCGCAAGCCGGAATACCGGATGGGCGTCACGTACGGAATGAAGGAAGGCTTTGCGACGCAGCTGATGTTCACCGTGATTCCGAAAGCGCACCCGGGCGATCTCGACCTGATCCACGCGTTCATCAACCATTCGCTCGACGCGGGCGTGCAGGGCCGGATGGCGGCCGACGTGCTGAACGGCCCGGTCAACGCGAAGGCCGTGATTCCCGCCGAGAGCCGCGCGTTCGTGCCGTCGCCGCAGCAGATCGCCGAGAAGGCCGTGCTGCACGACGACAAGGCGCTCGCCGTCGTCCAGCCGGCGTGGATCAAGCGCTACACCGACCTCTTCTCGGCCTGACGCCATGTCCTCGCTTCCCTCCCGCGATGCGCGCGCGCTGGCCGCCGGCGGCGGCCCCGCCGACACGCCGGCGCTGCCCGGCGTGCCGCCGTGGCTGCTGCTCGCGCCGATCCTCGCGTTCCTCGCCGTGCTCGCCGCCGCGTCGCTCGCGGTGCTGCGGATGAGCGTCGGCGTGTCCGGCAACGAGTGGCACGCGTTCACGCTGCAGAACTATGCGGACCTCGGCGATGCGTACTTCCTGAAGTCGCTGTGGCTGACGCTGCGGCTCGCGTTCGTCAGCATGGTCTGCGCGGTGCTGCTCGCCGTCCCCGTCGCGCTCGCGATGGCGCGCGCCGAATCGCGGCTCGCGCGCCGCCTGCTGCTGGCCGGCGTGCTGCTGCCGCTGCTCGTCAACCTGCTGCTGCAAGGCTACGGCTGGCTGATCATGCTGGGCCCGGCCGGCCTGCTCAATCACGCGCTGCTCGCGGCCGGCGTGATCCGGCGGCCGCTGCAGCTGCTGTACCGCGAGCAGGGCGTGCTGCTCGGCCTGATCCAGACCGCGTTCCCGCTCGCCGTCCTGCCGCTGTCGAGCGCGCTGCGCGCGGTGTCGCGCAGCTACGACGAGGCGGCCGCGACGCTCGGCGCGTCGCGCTGGCAGACGCTGCGCCACGTGACGCTGCCGCTCGCGATGCCGGGGCTCGCGTCGGGCGCGCTGCTCGTGTTCGCGTACAACGCGAGCGCATTCGCGGTGCCGCTGCTGCTCGGCGGCCGGCGCGTGCCGATGCTCGCGGTGCTGGTCCACGACCAAGTGGCGCCGCTCCTGAACTGGCCGGCCGCGTCCGCGTCGGGCGTGGTGCTGATGGGGGCGACGCTCGTCGTGATGGCCGTGTCGCAGCGCCTCGCGCGCACCCTGCAACGTGTCGACGAGGTGACCCGATGAATGCCCTCCTGTTGCGCGCGCCGATGCCCGGCCGCCTCGGACGCGCGACGAGCCTGTGCGCGACGATCGTGCTGTTTCTCGCCGCGCTGCCGATCCTGACGATGGCGACGATGTCGTTCGGCACGTCCGACACGCTCGAATTCCCGCCGCGAGCATTCGGCCTGCACTGGTATCGCGCCGCGTGGCAGACCTTCGTGTCGAACGACGCGGGCGGCGCGCTGTCGATGGGCGACGCGTTGACGACGAGCCTCGTCGTCGCGCTCGCGACGATGCTGATCGCCACCGCCGTGTCGGTGCCTGCGGCCTACGCGCTGGCGCGCTACCGGTTCCGCGGCAAGGCGCTCGTCGAGCAGCTCGTCGCGCTGCCGGTCGTCTATCCGCTGGTGATGCTGGGCCTCGCGCTGCTGCTCGTGTTCAACCTGCTGCCGGTGGAGCTCGGCACGCTGCGGCTCGTCGTCGCGCACGTGATCCTCACCTTGCCGTTCACCGTGAAGAACTGCGCGGCGTCGGTCGCGTCGATCGGCCCGGACTTCGAGGAAGCCGCGTGCCTGATGGGCGCGAGCCCGGGCCGCGCGCTCGTCGACGTCGTGCTGCCGCTGATGCGGCCGGGCATCCTCGCCGGCATGCTGTTCGCGTTCATCGTGTCGTTCAACGAATTCACGGTGACGTTCTTCCTGTACAGCATCGACACGATGACGCTGCCCGTGTGGCTGTACAGCCGCACCGTGTCGTCGCTCGACCCGACCGTGTTCTGCTTCGCGGTGTTCACGGTCGCGATCGACTTCGCGCTGATCTGGCTGCTCGAAAAACTCGTCGGCGACAAGGGCATCGCGCTCTGAGCGCGCGCCACCCCGCCCTCGCCCGTGCAAGGAACCCCCATGACCCAGCTCATCCTCCAGAACGTGACGAAGCGCTTCCAGCACACGCATGCGGTCGATCATGTCGACCTGTCGGTGCCGGACGGCAAGCTCGTCTGTTTTCTCGGCCCGTCGGGCTGCGGCAAGACGACGCTGATGCGGATCATCGCCGGCCTCGAGACGCCCACCTCCGGCACGATCACGTTCGCCGGCCGCGACCTCACGCGCGTGCCGGCCAACCGGCGCGACTTCGGCATGGTGTTCCAGTCGCTCGCGCTGTTTCCGCACATGACGGTCGCGCAGAACATCGCGTACCCGCTGCGGCTGCGCCGCACCGACAAGGCCGCGCAGGCCCGGCGGGTGACCGAGCTGCTCGAGCTGATCCAGCTCCCGCACATGGCCGACCGGCTCGTCACGCAGCTGTCGGGCGGGCAGCGCCAGCGCGTCGCGATCGCGCGGGCGATCGCGTCGTCGCCGCGCCTGCTGCTGCTCGACGAGCCGCTGTCCGCGCTCGACGCGAAGCTGCGCGAGGCGATGCAGGTCGAGATCCGGCTGCTCCAGCAGCGGCTCGGCATCACGACGATCATGGTCACGCACGACCAGCGCGAAGCGATGACGATGGCCGACGAGATCGTCGTGATGGAGAACGGCCGCATCCAGCAGGTCGGCCGCCCGCTCGACATCTATCGCGATCCGGTCAACGAATTCGTCGCCGATTTCATCGGCCTCGGCAACATCCTGCCGGTCGCGTGCGACGGCGACGACGCGATCGTCCTGCCCGGCGGGCAGCGGCTCGCGATCGGGCGCGCGCCGCAGGCGCAACCCGCCGCGGACGCCGTGCGCCTGCTGATCCGTCCCGAGGACATCTGCGTGCGCGCGGCGGCCGCGCCGAATACGCTCGCCGGCACGATCACGTTCGTCCGCGACGTCGGCGCGTCGATCGAAGCGACCATCGATTGCAAGGGCTTCACGCTGACGGCCGCGACGACGCCGCGCGAGACGCCCGACCTGCACGTCGGCATGCCCGTGTTCGCCGAACTGCCCGCGCACGCGTGCAAGCTGATCGCCGCGCGCGGCGCCTGACGACCCTTCTTTCCCCCAGCGCAGCAACAAGGACCTCACCATGTACGCATCGACCCAAGCCACCCGTCTCGTGCGACGCCTGCTCGCCCGTACCGCATTCGTCGCCGCCTGCACCGGCGCGGCGGGCCTCGCCACCTTCGCGCCGCTCGCGCATGCCGACGCGCTCGACACGATCGCGAAATCCGGCGTCGTGCGCATCGGCGTGTTCGAGGATTACCCGCCGTTCGGCTCGATCGGCCCCGACATGAAGCCGCAGGGCTACGACATCGACATGGCGAACCTGCTCGGCCGCGCGCTCAACGCGAAGGTCGAACTCGTGCAGGTCACCGGCGACAACCGGATGGCGTACCTCGCCGACCGCAAGACCGACATGCTGCTGTCGGTCGGCCAGACGCCCGAACGCGCGAAGGTGATCGACTTCTCGAACGCGTATGCGCCGTACTATCTCGCGGTGTTCGGCCCGAAATCGCTCGCCGTGAAAGGCACCGCCGATCTCGCCGGCAAGTCGGTCGCGGTCGCGCGCGGCACGCTCGAGGATCTGAGCGTGAGCAAGGTCGCGCCGCCGTCCGCGACGATCAAGCGCTTCGACGATCCGAACGGCGCGATCGCCGCGTTCCTGTCGGGGCAGGCGCAACTGCTCGTGGTCGGCAACGACGTCGGCGCGACGATCATCGCGCGCCATCCGTCGATCGATCCGGAGCAGAAGTTCTCGCTGTTCAGCTCGCCCGATCACGTCGGCCTGAACAAGAACGAGCCGCGCCTGATGCAGAAGGTCAACAATGCGATCGCCGGCGCGAAAAAGAACGGCACGCTCAACGCGCTGTCGCAGAAGTGGCTGCACGCGACGCTGCCGGCGGACCTGTGATGCGCGCCGCGCCCGCCCCCCACCCACGACGAAAGGCACCGCGATGAGCTACGTGTTCGATTTCAGCGATGTCGGCCTGTACGCGGGCATGCTCGCGCGCGGGATCGGCGTCACGCTCGGCCTCACCGCGGCCTCCACCGTGCTCGGCGGGCTGGTCGGCACGGCCGGCGCGTGGATCGCGCTGGCCGGCCCGCGCTGGGCGCGCGCGCTCGTCGCGGCCTACGTCGAGCTGATCCGCAATACGCCGTTCCTGGTCCAGCTGTTCTTCATCTTCTTCGGCCTGCCCGGGATCGGCGTGCATCTCGACGAAGGGCAGGCGGCCGTGCTGGCGATGACGGTCAACCTCGGCGCGTACGCGGTGGAGATCCTGCGCGCGGGCATCGATTCGGTGCCGCGCGGCCAGGTCCAGTCCGCGATGGCGCTCGGGCTGCACGGCCGCCAGGTATTCGGCCACGTGGTGCTGCCGCAGGCGCTCGCGAACGTGTATCCCGCGCTGCTCGGGCAGGTGCTGATCGTGATGCTCGGCTCGGCCGTCGTGTCGCAGATCTCGGTGCCCGACCTGACCTACGCGGCGAACTTCATCCAGTCGCGCAATTTCCGCGCGTTCGAGATCTACATCGTCGTGACCGCGATCTACCTGCTGCTGTCGATCGCGCTGCGCGTGCTGCTCAAGCGCGCCGGCCGCCGGCTGTTCTCGGGCCGCGCGCCGCACGGCGCGGCCGCCGCGCCGGGCCGCACGCACCTCGCGCGTCTCGCGCGCTTCACGTGGCGCACCCGCGCCCCCGCCACCGCCCTCCCGACGGAGCGTGCACGATGATCGAATTCACCCCCTGGGATATCGCGTGGAACCTGCTGCTCGCCGCGCGCTGGACCGTGCTGCTGTCGCTGATCACGTTCGTCGGCGGCAGCCTCGCCGGGTTCGTGCTGCTCGCGATGCGCGTGTCGCCGGTGCCGGCGCTGCGCCGCTTCGTGAACCTGTATGTCGAGCTGTTCCAGGGCACGCCGCTTCTCATGCAGCTGTTCCTCGGCTTCTTCGGGCTGCCGCTCGTCGGCATCGACGTGACGCCGTGGGTTGCCGCATCCGTCACGCTGACGCTGCACGCGAGCGCGTATCTCGCCGATATCTGGCGCGGCTGCGTCGACGCGGTGCCGCGCGGCCAGTGGAGCGCGGCGGCAAGCCTCGGCATGACGTGGACGCAGCAGCTGCGCTACGTGATCTGGCCGCAGGCGTGGAAGATCGCGCTGCCGCCGACCGTCGGCTTTCTCGTGCAGGCCGTGAAGAGCACCGCGCTCACGTCGATCATCGGGCTCACCGAACTGACCAAGACCGGCAACATCATCACCAACGCGGTGTTCAAGCCGTTTCCGATCTACGCGATGGTCGCGCTGCTCTACTTCGCGATGTGCTTCCCGCTGACCTGGTATGCGCGCGTGCTCGAACGCCGCTACCGCGTCGCGGCGTCGCGCTGACCCGGCGCCGCGCGCGCCTCATTACGATGCAGGTTCCAACATGATTTCCATCAGCAAGGTTTCGAAGTGGTACGGCCAGTTTCAAGTTCTCGCCGATTGCACGACGGAAGTGAAGAAGGGCGAGGTGGTGGTCGTCTGCGGGCCGTCGGGCTCGGGCAAGTCGACGCTGATCAAGACGGTGAACGGCCTCGAGCCGTTCCAGCAGGGCGAGATCCTCGTCAACGGCCAGTCGGTCGGCGACAGGAAGACGAACCTGTCGACGCTGCGTTCGAAGGTCGGCATGGTGTTCCAGCACTTCGAGCTGTTCCCGCACCTGTCGATCACCGAGAACCTGACGCTCGCGCAGGTCAAGGTGCTCGGCCGCGGCAAGGACGAGGCGAACGAGAAGGGCATGAAGCTGCTCGACCGCGTCGGCCTGAAGGCACATGCGCACAAGTATCCGGGCCAGCTGTCGGGCGGCCAGCAGCAGCGGGTGGCGATCGCGCGCGCGCTGTCGATGGACCCGATCGCGATGCTGTTCGACGAGCCGACCTCGGCGCTCGACCCCGAGATGATCAACGAGGTGCTCGACGTGATGGTCGAGCTTGCGCAGGAAGGGATGACGATGATGGTCGTCACGCACGAGATGGGCTTCGCGAAGAAGGTCGCGCATCGCGTGATCTTCATGGACCAGGGCGCGATCGTCGAGGACGACCGCAAGGAAGCGTTCTTCGCGAACCCGAAGTCGGATCGCGCGAAGGATTTCCTCGCGAAGATCCTGCATTGATAGCGGCGCCGATCGGCCGCGCCACGCCGGACCCACCACGATGAGACGACTTCCTTCCCTCAACGCGCTGCAGATCTTCGACATCGTCGCGCGCCACGGCAGCTTCACGCGTGCGGCCGAGCAGCTGTGCCTGACGCAGGGCGCCGTGAGCCGCCAGATCCTCGCGCTCGAGGGCTTCTATCAGTTTCCGCTGTTCAAGCGCACGCCGAAGGGCCTGACGCTGACGGCGGAAGGCGAACTGCTGCTGCCGACCGTGCGCGAGAGCTTCGCGCGCATCGAGGAGGTGTCGATGCGCCTGTCGCGCCGGCGCACCGAACTCGCGCTGAAGGTGCCGACCTGCGTGATGCAGTGGATGCTGCCGCGGATCATGCGGTTCCAGGCCGAGCATCCCGAGCTCCAGGTGCAGATCACCACGACGTGGGAGCATCACGTCGATTTCCGCATGGAGCCGTTCGATGCCGCGGTGATCTACGCGCCCGGCGCCGGCCCCGACATGCATGCGATCCCGCTGTTCGACGAGCGGCTCACGCCCGTGTGCGCGCCGGGCCTGCTGGACCGCCAGCCGCTCGCGGGCCTCGACGATCTCGCGGGCCATACGCTGCTGCACCCGACCCGCGATCATCGGGACTGGAAACTGTGGCTCGAACACGCCGGCGCGCCGCACGTCGACGCGACGCGCGGGCTCAGCTTCGACACGCTCGACCTCGCGACGCACGCGGCGATCGACGGCTACGGCATCGCGATCGGCGACCGGACGCTCGTCGACGAGAACGTGGCGGCGAACCGGCTCGTGATGCCGTTCGACGTGTCGCTGCCGACCGGGATGGGCTACTACTTCGTGTACCCGGCCGGCATCGAGCAGCACCAGAAGATCCTGCTGTTCGGCGCATGGATCACCGACGAACGCGAACGCTCGATGGGCACGGCTACCGGCTGAAACGGGCGACGCGCGCTACCCCGCCTCCCTCAACGTGCCGAGCAACACCTTCCTGCAGCTCGCGATCACCTGCGCCTCCGGATCGCGATAGTCGGTCAGCAGCCACGCCGCGCCGACGTTCGTCATCGCACCGACGAGCGCGATCCCGATCAGCCGCTGCTCGGCACGCGCCGTGGCCGTCACCGCCTCGCCCGGCACGCCGATCGCCATGATCAGCTTGCCGAAGTCGACGAGCACGCGCTGGTAGGTCGCGTCGGTGTCCAGGCTCACGCCCATCACCTCGAGCAGCAGCACGCGCGCCGCATGCCGGTCGCGCAGGAACCCGAAGAACGCCGCGAGCCCCGCGTCGATGCGCGCGTCCAGCTCGCCGCCGCGCGCGGCGACCGCCTGCGCGACCGCGTCGCGCAACTGCTCCGCGTGATGCAGGTAGGTGCAGCGCAGCAAATCCTCGGTGCTGTCGAACGCCGCATAGAAATAGCGGTCGTTCAGCTTCGCCTCCTGGCAGATCGACCGCACGGTCGCCTTCCGGAAGCCGACCGTGCCGAACACGCGCGTCGCCGCGCGAATCAGCGCGTCGCGCCGCTCCGCCGCGCGTACCTCGGGCGCCACGCCGCCATACGACCGGCCCCGTTTATCCGTTTCGAGTGCTTTCTCCATTCCGCTATTTGACATCAGGACACCCGAAAACTAAAGTGGTGATAACAAACACCACAATTAGGCGCGCCGCCCGCGCAGCGCCGGCGGACACTGGAGGAACGACAGATGAAGGGGTTTTCCGGCAAGGTCGCCGCGATCACCGGCGCCGGCTCGGGCATGGGCCGCAGCCTCGCGGTCGAGCTCGCGCGGCGCGGCTGCGAGGTCGCGCTCTCCGACGTCGACGAAACCGGGCTCGCCGGCGCGGCGGCCGCCTGCGCGCGCTACGGCGTGCGGGTGACCGCGCAGCGGCTGGACGTCGCCGACCGTGGCGCGATGTTCGCGTGGGCCGCATTCGTACGCGCGTCGCACGGCAAGGTCAACCTGATCTTCAACAACGCGGGCGTGTCGCTCGCGGCGAGCGCCGAGACCGCGCGCATCGAGGATCTCGAGTGGATCGTCGGGATCAACTTCTGGGGCGTCGTGCACGGCACGCAGGCGTTCCTGCCGCACCTGCGCGCGTCCGGCGACGGTCATGTGGTCAATACGTCGAGCCTGTTCGGGCTGATCGCGATGCCGACGCAGAGCGCGTACAACGCGACCAAGTTCGCGGTGCGCGGCTTCACCGAGGCGCTGCGCATGGAGCTCGAGCTCGACGGCGCGCCCGTCAGCGCGACCTGCGTGCATCCGGGCGGCGTCGCGACGAGCATCGTCGACGCGTCGCGCGTCGACACCCGCATCCATGCGCTGACCGGCCAGGACGAAGCCACGCACCGCCGCCAGGCGAACCGCCTGATCAACGCGACGACGGCCGACGACGCCGCGCGGCAGATCCTCGCCGGCGTCGAGCGCAACGCGCGCCGCGTGCTGGTGGGTGCCGACGCGCGCCGCCTCGACAGGCTCGCGCGCCTGCTGGGCGCCGCCTATCAGACGCTGATGCTGCGCCACGTGCGCCGCGCCCGCGCCCGCAACCTCGCGCGCGCGCCCGGCGCGCTCCCGACCACGCCGACCAAGGACCCCGCATGACCCCGACGACGACCGACCGGCGCGCCGCGCCGCCCGCCTTCGACCGCCCCGCGCCCGCCGGCGGCGCGCGCCGCGACGCGACCGACCTCGACGTGCTGATCGTCGGCGCGGGCCTGTCCGGCATCGGCGCGGCCTATCACCTGCGGCAGCGCTGCCCGTTCGCGAGCGTCGCGATCCTCGAAGCCCGCGACGCGATCGGCGGCACCTGGGACCTGTTCCGCTACCCGGGCGTCCGTTCGGATTCCGACATGTTCACGCTCGGCTACAGCTTCCGGCCGTGGCACAGCGACAAGGCGATCTCGGACGGCCAGACGATCCTCGACTACATCCGCGACACCGCGCGTGCCTACGGCATCGACCAGTCGATCCGCTACGGCCACAAGGTCGTCGGCGCCGACTGGGATTCGAACCGCGCGCGCTGGACGGTGCGCGTCGAGCGCACCGCCGGCGGCACGACCGAGCCGCAGGTGCTGACCTGCCGCTTCCTGTACATGTGCAGCGGCTACTACGACTACGACGCGGGCTACCTGCCCGACTGGCCCGGCATGGACGCGTTCGCCGGCGATGTCGTGCATCCGCAGCACTGGCCGAAGGACCTGTCGTACGCGAACCGGCGCGTGGTCGTGATCGGCAGCGGCGCGACCGCGGTGACGCTGGTGCCGTCGATGGCGGGCGAGGCCCGGCACGTGACGATGCTGCAGCGCTCGCCGACCTACATCGTGTCGCTGCCCGTGCGCGACAAGATCGCGAACGCATTGCGCCGCGTGCTGCCGGCGCGGCTCGCGCACCGGCTCGTGCGCACGAAGAACGTGCTGCTGACGATGTACCTGTACAACGTGTCGCGCCGCAAGCCCGACCAGACGAAGAAGTTCATCATCCGCGCGGCCGGCAAGCAGCTCGGCCCCGGCTTCGACGTCGCGAAGCACCTGACGCCACGCTACATGCCGTGGGACCAGCGCGTGTGCCTGGTGCCGAACGGCGACCTGTTCAAGGCGATCCGCTCGGGCCGCGCGTCGATCGTCACCGACGAGATCGCGCGCTTCACGCCCACCGGCCTGCTGCTGAAAAGCGGCCAGCGGCTCGAGGCGGACGTGATCGTCACCGCGACCGGGCTGAAGGTGAAGATGCTCGGCGGCGCGCAAGTCACCGTCGACGGCCGCCCGGTCGACTTGTCGGAAACGGTGTCGTATAAAGGAATGATGTACAGCGACGTGCCGAACCTGGCGTCGTCGTTCGGCTACACGAACGCGTCATGGACGCTGAAGGCCGAGCTGATCTCGCGTTACGTGTGCCGCCTGCTCAACCACATGCGTGCGCACGACTACGACACCTGCATGCCGCGCCTCGCGCCGGGCGATCTCGGCAACGTGCCGGCGGTGAACCTCAGCTCGGGCTACATCCAGCGCGCGGCCGGCATCCTGCCGAAGCAGGGGGAGAAGAAGCCGTGGAAGTTCCACCAGAACTACGTGCTCGACCTCGCATCGCTGAAGTTCAGCGCGCTCGCCGATTCGGCGATGCGCTTCGAACGCCGCGCGAAGCCCGACGCGGCAGCCACGCCCGTTCCGCAACCCGCATTCGAAACCCGGTGAGGCCGACATGAACCCTACGCTCCATCTGATCCAGCAGGCGCTGATCGCCGTCGTGGCCGTGTGCGCGGCGCTCGCGGTGTTTTCCTGGTATATCGCGCGCCGCGTGACGCGCGGGTTCCGGCCCGAGGGCCGCTTCGTCGACGTCGGCGGCGACCGCATCCATTACGTCGAATACGGCAGCGGGCCGCCGATCGTGTTCGTGCACGGGCTCGCGGGGCAGCTGCGCAATTTCGCGTACCTGCCGCTGCAGCGGCTCGCGGAGCGGCATCGCGTGATCCTGCTCGACCGGCCGGGCGCCGGGCATTCGATCCGCGGCGCGCGCTCGCAGGCGAACATCTTCGCGCAGGCGCGCATGGTTGCCGGCTTCATCGACGCGCTGCAGCTCGACAAGCCGGTGCTCGTCGGGCACTCGCTCGGCGGGGCGATCTCGCTCGCGGTCGCGCTCAACCATCCGCAGCACGTGAGCCGCCTCGCGCTGATCGCGCCGCTCACGCATCCGGAAGCCGCGCCGCCGGCGCCGTTCCGCCCGCTGCTGATTCCGTCGCGGCTCGTGCGGCGCTTCGTGTCGTGGACGTTCGCGATTCCGATGACGATCCTCACCGGCCGCAAGGCCGTCACCGCGGTGTTCGCGCCGGAAGCGGTGCCGAAGGATTTCCCGGTCAAGGGCGGTGGGCTGCTCGGGCTGCGGCCGAGCAGCTTCTACGCGACGGCGTCGGACCTGATCGCGGTGCCCGAGGACATGCCCGCGCTGGAGCGCCGCTATGCGGAGCTCGCGCTGCCCGTCGACGTGCTGTACGGGCGCGGCGACCGCATCCTGAACTGGCGCAGCCACGGCGAGGCGCTCGCGCAGAAGTCGCCGCGCGTGCGGCTGCGGGTGGTCGAGGGCGGCCACATGCTGCCGGTGACGATTCCGGGCCCGACGGCGCAATGGCTGGCCGAGGTGGCGGCGGAACCGGTTGCCGCGGACACGCCGGCGGCGCAGGCCGGGCGCTGAATACCCGGCAGCCGCGCCTCTCGCCAAGCCGGCCCGTCATTGATCAATCACAATACCTCAATGCCTTTATGCCATTCCTTGAAATCCCTATATTTAGACGCATCGCACCCCGGATCAATCGTTAACGCGGAAATTTTATCTCGATCATTTCGAACTTCGGATGGCGCACAGCCGAAATACCGCTTGAACAACCTGACAAATGATGAATTGTAGTAAAACCCATGGCTCGCGACAATTTCAGACACCCGCTTCCGCGGGCTGAGCGACGCTAGCAGTTCCCCATATATTCTTCTCAGCCTGCAGACTTTTATGTACTCGACAACACTGTAATTTTGCCCATCGAACAATCGATACAGGCTGGCGCGCGATATTCCGACGTCCCTGCATATCGAATCCACGCCGAGGCCGAAATTTTTTACGTTGCCGTGAATGTAGTTTTTTATCTTTCTGATTAACTCGATCTCGATATTATTCCTTGCCATTTCAATATTATTACTGGACGGCATGACCGTGACCAGGAGCATCCCCAATATGGATTGACTCAAGGCAGATGATTTTTCATGAGAAATGTCATGAATTTGATCGACGAGTCCAAACAAATATTGCGCAGTCAAGGCCGAGATAAAATCGTTGCAAATGCCGCCATGAAGGGGTGACAAATCCCCGGGTATCGCATCTCGCGGTATCATGATCATGAGTGCCTCGCCTGCTTGAATGTCGATGCAGTGCGGTTTAGCCAGGTCCGCCATGAAAATTTGCCCCGGCTTGATATTGGTTACTGCTGTTTCCGCCTTCGCCTGCCAGACATGGAATCTTGATACCCTGAAAAAATAATGATCTATTCCATCGCACTTGAGGCGCCTTGCCGTCCTGATGGCGTCGTAGGTGATCGGATCGCTCGGCACTTTTGTCGAGTACTTCAAGTGCCCAAGCATTACCTGACCCAAATGAACGCCAACGAAATCGCCATCCAGAAGCGATGACGCCCGAAACCCCTCCCGGCTCAATCGAAGCTCGCCCATCGTATTTTGATTTTGCCATGCCTCGAATTTCTCAACGTCTGGAAATGCATTCGTTGAAAATGTAAATGGCATTACTTTACCCATCATCATCTCCTCTCGCCGGGATGCGCAAACGACCAGGAAATATCTTGTATTTAATGCTTCACTGGTTGTCGGATCGTCATCGATCAGCGGCATTTCCGCTCGATACGCCACCAATAATCGAGGCGCGTTCGGCGATACTTCCACATTGATTTAAATGCTTCACTAATAGACAACGTTACGACAGGGCGTCTATTTACCCCCAGATCACTCTATCTCATAAGCTATTCAATTTATCTCAGGATACCACCTTTCCCGGATTTTATATTGAAGTCGCCACTCGAGGCTTCTAACGTAACTTCAGCGACGGGAATGCTTATTCATCCCTTTTACGGGCGCTGAATCAAACCATCCAGCCCTGAAGTCACGTGTGTCGGAAGTGTTTTGTCACGCGCACTGTCGATCGCAATTGTTTACTTTTACGTATCCGAAAAGGGCTGACGATGAAGATTTGCATGATAGGGAAGATCTCGCCGATTCAGGGCGGCGTGAGCAAGATGAACTTCTGGATGTGCCAGGCGCTTGCCAAGGCGGGGCACGAAATTCATCTTGTCACCAATTCCGCGGAAGTCGAGTCGCAATACCGCACGGTAGGCGGGAAGATTGCCCCGGATTTATCCAATTCCCCGCTCGCTGGATTGCAAGACCGCTTGACTATTCATTACACGAATGAGCGGATGTTGTATTCCTATATTCCCTACGCCAATCCGTTCGTTTCCAAGCTCGCTTCGATGGCGATCGAGGTCGTTCGCCGCCACGGCTGCGACCTGATCTTCGGCCACTATTTCGAGCCGTACGGCGTCGCGGCTTATCTTGCGTCGCTGGCGACGGGGGTGCCCTTCGGCCTCAAACATGCGGGCAGCGATGTCGGGCGGCTGCTCCAGAACCCGGAGCTGCGCACGCTATACGGTGAAGCCATGCGCAAGGCGGACTATATCTTCGCCAGCGGCTCGACCACCCGGCGCTTCCTCAAGGAGGGCGTGGATGCCAGCCGCCTCTATCGGCTTTCGCCGGCCTGTTATCCGGACGATCTCTATACCCCCGACTGCGAGCCGCTGGATATCCGCCGGCACGTTGCCGATGCCAGGGAAGAATTGCGGCGCAGTGGGTTCGACCCGCTTTTCGAGGCGTTCCCCCCGAGCAACTACGACCCGAAACGCATGTCCGTGGGCATCTACGGCAAGGTCGGTGAGCAAAAGGGGAGTTATGACCTGATTCACGCCTTGGGCCTGCTCAAGCAGCGCGGCGTGGATTTCAATTTCTTTGGCGTGACAAATGGCAGCAAGAAGAATCTCGAAGAATTCCTGCATCGTATCCGCGCGGCCGACCTGCTCGATCGCACGATCTGGATGCCTTTCGTGCCGCACTGGAAGATCCCGGCGTTCATCAAGTTGTGTGACTGCGTGTGCTTTCTCGAGCGCGAGTTTTCCATCCCCATTCATCGCCCGGCGGTTGCATCCGAGGTCATGCTCTGCAGTACGTGCCTCATCGTCTCGGACGAGATCGCCAGCAAGCACGCGCATCGATCGGCATTGCGCGATGGCGAAAATGTCCTGGTCATCGATCCGCGCAATATCGAAGCGTTGGCGGACAAGGTGTATTTCGCCATTTCGGATCCCGAGCGCAGTCGCGAGATCGGCAGAAAGGCGCGGGAGACCATGATCGAGCAAGGTGCAGGGCATGGCACCGTGACCGAGGTGATTAGCGAAGCTTTCGAGCAGGTTTTCGACGACATCCAGACGAGGAGGCTAGAAGTGAGCATGATCGAGTACCAGGCCTTCATGAACAGGCTGTATACCGACGATGTTTTTCGCCAACTGAATCGGTTGTCTCCCGAAACGGCGCAATCCCGCTATCGCCTGAGCGACGAAGAGAAGGCGCTGCTGCGCAAGATCGAGCACAAAGCCATCGAGGACTTCGCATCCAGCCTGAAGCTGAAGGCCATGCAAAAGCATGCCGGCCTCTACCCGCTTACCCTGGCGGTCGTCGGCAAGCCGCGTGCTTCCGAGATCTTCGATCGCTACTACGCGCTCAACCGCCCTTATCCGGGCGAGACCAAGCTGTCGCTGGTCAACAAGTTCGGCCAGTTCCTGGAGGACTCGCTGCTGGCCGATGGCGATCAGGATGCGCTCGCCTGCGAGCTGGTGCGCTTCGAGCGGGTATTCAATCAACTGAGCCTGCAGCCGCGCCCGGAAGACGATTTCAGCCATATCAACCGTAAGGACAGCGCCCTGCCCGATGAGTTGAGCCCGCACATGCTGGTGAGGCTGGCCGGTTCCACGGTGATCGAGACGTTCGCCTACGATGTGGCCGCCATCGCCGAACAGCTGCGCAAGCATGAAGAGATGGGCACGCCGGCCCCCAGGCCGACGCGCGTCGCTTTCGTGGTGAGCCCCAATGAAGCGCGGCCCAAGGTGTTGAAGATCAACGAGGCGTCCTATCACCTGTTGAACTTCGCCCGACGCAAGAGCCTGCTCGCCGACTTCCTGGAGAAATTCTCGCCGGCGAGCGAGGCACGCGCCAAGCAGGCCGACGTGGTCGAGGCCGTCAGATTCTTCGCCAGGATCGGCATGTTGACGGTCGACGCCGCACCGGCCGCCGCGTGAGGGATCATGTCCATGAACGCCAACGCAACCCTTGCCCACCTCGGCGCCGGGCTCGGCTATCGGCGCGAGATCCACGACGGCCTGATGGCCGCACGGAGCGAGGTGGATTTCCTCGAAATCATCACCGAGAAATACATTTCGGCATCCAGGCCCGGCAAGGATCGGCTGGTCGAGCTGGCTGAAGAATTTACCCTCATCCCGCACGGCGTATCCCTGTCGGTCGGGAGCGCCCGCCCGTTGTCCAAAACCTTCCTGCGCGGCGTGAAGGAAATCTGCGGCCTCGTCGACCCGCCTTACTACAGCGATCACCTTGCCGTGACCCAGAGCGCAGGCATCGACATCGGCCATCTCTCACCGATCGCCTATAACGAAGCGACCCTGCGCCACGTGGTCGACAACGTGAACCAGGTCCAGGACCATCTGCAACTGCCCTTCGTGATCGAAAACATTACGGAGACACATCTGATCCCCGGCTCGACCATGCCGGCCCCGGTCTTTCTGTGTGAAGTCGTCCGGCAAACCGGCTGCGGCATGCTGCTCGACATCACCAACCTCTACACCAATAGCGTCAACCACGGCTTCGATGCGTTGGCCTATGCCCGCCAACTGCCGCTGAACGCGGTCGTGCAGGTGCATCTGGCGGGTGGCGTCTGGCACAACAACGTGCTGCTCGACTCTCACTCGCAAGCCGTACCGAAGCAGGTGTGGGAACTGTTCGCCTGCTTGCGGCCCGCCTTGCATCTCAAGGGTGCCATCGTCGAGCGCGACGACAACTACCCGGCGTTCGACGCCCTGCTCGAAGAGGTTCGCATGGCCCGCCATGTCATGTCCGGACAGGACTCGGCACATCGGTTCGACGCGATCGCCGAGATCTCGGGCTGACGGCGACATGAACACGACACGACGCATGCTGCGCGACATAGCGGCGTTCATCCGGCCCTACCGTCGGGCGGCAGCCGTGGCGACCACGTTCGTGTCGGTCACGGTATTGATCAATCTCGTGCCGCCGCTGCTCTATCGGGTGTTGATCGACGAAGGCATCCGTCAGGGCAATCAGCCGCTGATCTGCCGTTACGTCGCGCTGCTCGTTGCCACGTTGCTGTTGCTGTGCGTCATGCAACTGGTCGAGGAATACTTCACCTGCCAGTTTGGCCTCGTGCTGATGAACGACGTGCGCAACCGCCTCTATGGCCATCTCCAGCGGCTACCGCTCGAGTTCTTTCTCAAGACCAGCAACGGCGCCATTCTCAACCGCTTCACCAACGATCTGCTCAACGTGCAGAGAGTGGTCGCGCGCACGCTGCCCAGCATCGCGACGAATGTACTGATGATCGCCTTCGCGCTGGCGCTGATGTTTTTTCTGAGCTGGAAGCTCACCGTCGTCACCCTCGTCGCCATTCCGCTCTATATGCTGTTCGCGATCAAGGTCACGCGTATCGTCACGGAGATCAACGACCGGGCCATGCGTTTCGGCGATCGTCTCGTCAGTACCCTGACAGAAGATTTCTCCCCGGAGGGCTTCCTGTTTGGCAAGCTGTTCGCGATCCAGGCCCGCCGGCGCGCCCTCTTCCAGAAGCTCACGCAGGATATCCAGACCGCACGGATCCAGCTCAGCCTCTGGTCGCGGGCCAACAACGTCGCGGCGGATGCCGTGCAATCGATCGGCGTGGTGGCGATCTATGGCCTGGGCGGCATGCTGCTCGCGGACAAGGACATGACGCTTGGCACGATCGTCGCATTCGCCACGATTGCCGCGCGTCTCTACCAGCCGATTGTCTTCTTCTCGTCGTCGGTCATCGATCTGCCGACCGCTGTCTTGAGTCTCGAACGCATCAACGAGTTCCTGCACATCACGCCGCAGCGGCCGTCCAGGACGCTCGGCGCCGCACCTTCTGCCGCGCCGGGCGAGCCCGGGATCTGCCTGCGCGTCGAGGGGCTTGGTTTCACCTATCCGGGTGCCGAGCCGGACAGCGGCCTGCGCGACGTCAGCTTCGCGATCCGCAAGGGCGAGCGGGTGGCCATCGTGGGCGCCAACGGATCGGGCAAGACGACGCTCGTCATGGTGCTTGCCGGCATCCATCAGGTCGACCAGGGCGGGATCTACCTCGGCACCGACGAGATCGGCACGCTATCGCAGCAGGACATTGCCAGCCGCATCGCCGTGGGTCAGGGCCAGGCCTTCTTCCTCAATGCGTCCATCAAGGACAACCTCCTCGCCGTCAAGCCCGACGCCACGGAAGCCGAGCTCCTGCGAGCACTGCGCCGGGCCGACTGCCTGCCCTTCGTCGAACAGCTGCCGCAGGGCCTCGACACGCCGCTGGGTCAATCCGGCCTGCAACTCAGCACCGGCCAGCGCCAGCGCCTCTCGCTCGCCCGCTTGTTCCTGCTCGATGTCGGCCTCCTTGTCCTGGACGAATCGACGGCCAACCTCGATACCGAGTCCGAGAAGACCATTATCCGGGCCATCCGGCAAGCACGGCCGGAGCAAACCACCATCGTCATCAGCCACAGCCTGCATACCGTGATGCACGCGCAGCGCATCCTGGTGCTCGACCAGGGACGACTGGTCGGCGATGGCAGCCATGCCGAATTGCTGGCCCACTGTCCCGAATATGAACGACTGTTCGGCAACCGCGACGAAGCAGCCGTACGCAACGAGGAGTTCGTCTGATGTGTGGAATCACCGGCGTCTGGCACTTCGACGGGCGGCCCATCGATCACCATGCCTTTGACCGCTTCACGGATTCGCTGGCTCATCGCGGGCCGGATGGCCGCGGAACGCATGTCGACGAACGGCAGGGCCTCGCGCTCGGGCATCGCCTGCTCGCCATACAGGGCATCGCATCCAACAACGCCCAACCCATGTGCTACGACGGGCGCTACTGGCTCACCTTTAATGGCGAGGTGTACAACTTCGTCGAATTGCGCGAGATGCTTGCCGGCCTCGGCCACCGCTTCCGCACCACGACCGACAGCGAAGTGGTGGTCGCGGCTTATGCGCAATGGGGAGAAGACTGCCTGCTCCGCTTCAACGGCATGTGGGCCCTGGCCATCTGGGATGCGCGCGAGCGCAAGCTCTTTCTGGCCATCGACCGCTTTGGCGTGAAGTCCTGCGTCTATCGCCACGGCCCGGATTATTTTGCCTTTGCCTCCGAACTCAAGGCGTTCGGCTTCCTCGACCGTTACGACGTGAACGTGAACCGCGCCGAGACCGCTCGCATACTGGCTACCGGCGGCGTACGGGTGGCCTCGGCCACCTGGATGAAGGACGTCTACCGTCTGCCTGCCGGTCACTCGCTGACCATCGAAGCGGGCAAGGCGCCGGTCAAGAAGCGCTGGTGGAACACCCTGGACCACTTGGTGGAGGTACCGCGAAGCTTCGATGCCCAGGTGGAGCTGTTCCGATTCCTGTTTGCCTCTTCCGTCGATCTGCGCCTGCGCAGCGATGCACGCATCGCCGTACCGCTGAGCGGTGGCATGGATTCGAGCGCCGTGCTGGCCATGGCGGTACGCGCCCCCACGCGGCGCGACGATCTTGGCTGCTTCTTCGTCCAGAAGCAAGGCGAGC
This sequence comes from Burkholderia sp. SRS-46, assembly GCF_004343775.1. Lineage (GTDB taxonomy): Bacteria > Pseudomonadota > Gammaproteobacteria > Burkholderiales > Burkholderiaceae > Burkholderia. The sequence continues at coordinate 1,078,857 of NZ_PTXL01000002.1, forward strand.
TGGACGAAACGCCCTACGCCATGAGCATGGCCCGCCATGCACGGGTGACGCCCACGGTGGTTCCGCACATGGCCGCCATGGACGTCGACACCATGCAAAGTGTGATCTACGCGTACGAGAACTTCATCGTGGCGTCGGCCGGCCCCTACTCGCTGTACAAGGCCGTGCGCGAGAGCGGCGCCTGCGTCACGCTCGACGGGCACGGCGGCGATGAGCTGCTGGGCGGCTACCCATCCTACATGTCGGCCGCCTTCAACGACGCGATGACGGGCCTGCCCAATCCGTGGCGCGTCGCCGAGCTGGCCCGCATCAACCGCCGCCTGACGGTCGACGGCGAATCGCTCTCGTTCACCCAGGGATGGGACAACTCCTGGCGACTCGTCAAGGAAGCCGCACTGGCCCGCATGGGGCGCGAGGTCAAATGCGAGTCGACCGGCGGCGTCTTGATGCCCCACCCCGACGACCGGTTCCCGGCCGGTTTCGACGAGCTGGCCAAGGCACTGTACCAGGACGTGCACTACGGATTCATGCAGCGCGTGCTGCGCTCGTTCGATTCCGCGTCGATGGCCAACGGCGTCGAGGCCCGCACGCCCTTCCTCGACTGGCGCATCGTCACCGCGCTGTTCTCGATGCCCTCGCAGGCCAAGATCGGACGCGGCTATACCAAGTGCCTGCTTCGCCATGCGATGCGCGGGCTCATCCCCGATAACGTGCTCTGGCGCCGCAGCAAGATCGGCTTCGTCGATACCCACAGCTACTTCTGCAACCCGGCCATCTTCGGATGGATGCAGGACGTGATGGCCAGCCGCGATTTCATTGAGTCCGGCCTGTGGGACGGCCCCCAGTTTGCCCGCGCGATGGCGCGGTGGAAGGCTTCGCCGCAAAGCTTCGCGCTCGGCCGCAAGCTTGTCGGCGTCGCGCAGGCGCACTACCTGATCCAGCGCGTTCGTCAACAAAGCCTGGCGTCTCGCCAGCGCTGCGCCAATTCCGCTATCGCAGCCCCGCCCAGGCCGGCAGCAGTCGGCGCGGCATAGGAGACTGAATTCATATGAACCCGGTACCCTGCCGGTCGCTCGGCGGGCGACCTCGAGGTGTCGCAGATTTTGGCGGGTCCCCGCCAAAAAGCGTGGGTCGAAACTGTCGCCTGAAAGTGAGGCAGGCCCGCAAGTCGTTCCGCACCAACCTTCCCACAGGAGATGTGACATGAGCAACAGCACTTTCGAAGTCGTCGAAGTCGATCTGAGCGTCGAAGAGGGCATGGATCTTTCGTCGGGGCACTGCGGTGGCTGCGAACATAGCGGCTGCGCGATTGTCGAGCCGCCGGAAATCGAGTCCTGAGCCTGACGGATCAATCCAGCCCTTCTGAAATCGGAACGAGTGGCAGCGTGCCGATTTTCAAACAGGCTGATTTTTCTCGGGAAACCTCCCCCGGCCAAGCCGGGGGCTTTATCTTGTCGGCGCTCCAGCTTCTTTGCCGCCCTTTCAACTTCGACGTGACAACGCCCTCAGCCTTCCTCGTCGGGCAGCGTCAGGCCGAGCTCCGTCAGCACCTCGCGCGCGTTGCGGAAGGCCTCGACCGCCGCCGGCGCGCCCGCGTACAGCGCACTGTGCAGCAGCACCTCGCGAATCTCGACGAGGCTCGCGCCATTGTTGAGCGCACCGCGCACATGGCCCTTCAGTTCGTTGCCGCGGCCGAGCGCGGCCAGCATCGCGCACGTGCAGAGGCTGCGCGTCTTCAGGTCGATGCCGCCGCGCTGCCACGTGCTGCCCCACGCGTGTTCGTTCAGCCAGTCCTGCAGCGGCCGCGAGAATCCGTCGAGATCGCGCATCGCCCGTTCGACGAATGCCTCGCCCATGACATCGGTGCGACGCGCCTTGCCCTGTTCCCTGTCCTGTTCGCTCATGTCCTTGTCCTGTCGGTTCAGATGACGCTGCGGGCCCGGGTCGGGCTCCGTCGCGGGTGACGGCCGCGGTTGCCGGTGCGGCCGGCCCGCACGTTCGCGTGATGTTCGCGCCGCGCGGGGGTTTCGTCAAAGACGCAGGACTCGGTCCCGCTGACGCACCGTCGGCGCGCGAGCGGATGCGAAGCCCGCGCGGCACGCCGGTCAGTAAGCTTGTGAACGCGCGTGCGTCGTCGCACGGCGGCGCTACGTAACGTTTCCGCGCGCGTTACGTCGCCTTAAGGGAACATCGCGCCGCGCATCGTGCCGTCGCGGTGCGAAAACACAATTACTCAGAACAAAACGCAGCGAACTTCGCACATTCTGCAGGACAAACCGGCGACGCCCCGCACGGACGGACGTGGCGCGGAAATTGCAGTTCTGGCCCGGACAAACACCAATTGTTGAGGCCAGTATGCAGAATTACTTCACAAGAACGACGCTCTCACTTGCCGTTACGTCGCTGCTCGCGCTGTCCGGTTGCAGTTCGGTCGACGGACCGTCCGTACCGAGCACGCTCAAGCCGACCACGTCGGGGACATCGGGGTTGTCCGGGTCATCCGGGACTTCCGGCAGTTCGGGAAGCTCAGGGACGTCGGGGGGGAGTTCCGGGTCGTCGGGTACGTCTTCGGGCACTTCGTCGGGTACATCCTCCGGTACGTCTTCGGGCACTTCGTCGGGTACATCCTCCGGTACCTCTTCGGGTACTTCGTCGGGTACGTCCTCCGGTACGTCTTCGGGTACTTCGTCGGGTACGTCCTCCGGTACCTCTTCGGGCACTTCGTCGGGTACGTCCTCCGGTACCTCTTCGGGTACTTCGTCGGGTACATCCTCCGGTACCTCTTCGGGTACTTCGTCCGGCACGTCCTCCGGTACCTCTTCGGGTACTTCGTCGGGTACGTCCTCTGGTACCTCTTCGGGTACTTCGTCGGGTACGTCCTCCGGTACGTCTTCAGGCACTTCGTCGGGTACGTCCTCCGGTACGTCTTCGGGCACTTCGTCGGGTACGTCCTCCGGTACCTCTTCGGGTACTTCGTCGGGCACGTCCTCTGGCACCTCCGGCGCCACCCCGCTCGGCAGCATCTTCCAGCAGACCGGCAACCTCGTTACGTCACTCGGCACGACAGTCGCGAACGGCGGCGCACAGGCCGGCGGCGTGTCCGGCAACCCGGCGGCCACCAGCATCGGCAATGCGGTCACGAGCCTCGGCAACGGCGTCCAGTCGCTCGGCAGCGGCGTCGCGGCCGGCCTCGGCTCGATCGGCGTATCGGCGAACCCGCTCGGCCCGACGGTGACGTCGACGACCGGCCTGCTGAGCGGCACCGGTGCCGCCGTCAACAACCTCGGCAATGCTGTGACGAGCCTCGGCAGCGGCCCGCTGTCGCCGCTCGCGCCGGTGACGACGACCGTCGGCAGCCTCGTCAACACGGTCGGCAGCGTGATCAACACCACCGCGTCCGGCCTGAACACGACGCTGAACACCACGCCGATCCAGCAGCTGCAGACGCAGGCCGGCGGCCTGATCAACCCGATCACGAACACGCTGACCGGCGGCGTGCAGACGCCCGGCACATCGCAGAACGTCGGTTCGACGACCGGCCTCGGCACGCCGGTCGGCAACCTGCTGACCACGATCGGCACCGGCCTCGGCACGGCCGGCTCGCAGATCGGCACCACGACCGGCAACCCGGCCGGCACCGATGCCGGCAATGTCGTCACGCAGCTCGGCAACACGGTGACGAGCGTCGGCGGCCTGCTCGGCGGCACGACCGGCAGCTCCAGCAGCGGTTCCGGCGGCACGAGCGGCACCAGCGGCGGCCCGCTCGCGCCGGTCACGAACCTGCTCGGCTCGCTCGGCGGGACGACGGGCGGCACCGGCGGCACCACCGGCAGCAGCCCGCTCGCACCAGTCACGAACCTGCTCGGTACGCTCGGCGGGACGACGACCGGCACCGGCAGCACCGGCGCCGGCAGCCTGCTCGCGCCCGTCACGAACCTCGTCAATACGCTGACGCCGCTCGGCACGAGCCTCACCGGCACGATCACGACGCCGGGCGGCGGCGTGACGGGCAACCTCGGCGGCGCATTGACGAGCGGTCCGGTCGGCTCGGTCGCCGGCGCGCTGACCTCGCCGCTCGGCACCACGGGCGCAACCGTCACGGGCACCCCGAGCGGCGTGACCAGCACGGTGACGACGCCGGGCGGCAGCGGCAGCGGCACCGGCGCCCTGACCGGCAGTTCGAGCGGCGGCACGGCAGGGGCGACCAACCTGCTCGCGCCGGTGACGAACCTGGTCGGCGGCCTGCTCGGCGGCACCGTCAAGCAGTAATCGACCCGCAGCGCAAGGCGGCCGGGCACACAACAAAACCACGCCCCGCCGCCCGCCGGCGCCGCCGCCACGCGACGCCGGCCTCATCCATACGAGGATCACATGAACTCGACGCTCGAAGGCATCGCAGCCGTCCAAGACCGGCCGCCCCGCTCCGCCACCCCATTCCGCGCGGGCCTGCTCGGCATCACGGCCGGCCTGTTCGCGCTGTGGATCACGCGCGACCAGCCCACGCTCGACGGCGCCACGCGCGCGGTGATCGCGAGCCTCGCGATCATCGGCACGATCGCGCTGCACGAACTCCTCATCTCGCGGGTCTACCTGCGCCCGAGCGCCGGGCTGTCGCGGCAGGCCGTGCGGCCGCTCGGCATTGCCCGCGTCGCGGTGCGGCTCGGCGCGCTCGCGTCGGTCTACGCGGGCATCGGCATGCTGTACTGGCTGCTGCCCGAGTATCACGGCGCGTTCTACCAGCCGTTCTGGTCGCTGCTGCGCTCGCTCGCGCCATACGTGATCGCCGCCGCGCCGTTCTACTTCGCGTGGATGGATCGCCATCAGCGCGAAACCGACGACGCGTACCTGCTGTGGGGGCGCTTCCTGTTCCGCGGCGAGCGGCCCGCGAGCTGGCAGCCGGTGCGCGAGATGCTCGCCGGCTGGATGGTGAAGGCGTTCTTCCTGCCGCTGATGACCGTCTACCTGTCGAAGGACGCCGATCACCTGAGCGCGTCGCTCGCGAACGCGATGCACGCGCCGATGTCGCTCGCGCTGTTCGTGTTCATGTACGACCTGTCGTTCACGATGGACCTGATGTTCGGCACCGTCGGCTACCTGTGCACGTTCCGCCTCCTCGACAGCCATGTGCGCACCGTCGAGCCGACGACGCTCGGCTGGCTGGCCGCGCTGATCTGCTACCAGCCGTTCTGGTCGCTGATCTCGAGCAACTACATCCGCTACGAAGGCTCGCTGTTCTGGGACAACTGGCTGCTCTCCGCACCGGTGATCCGCGTGATCTGGGGCGCGACGATCATCGCGCTGCTGCTGTGCTACGCGCTGTCGACGATCTCGTTCGGCCTGCGCTTCTCGAACCTGACCCACCGCGGAATCATCACGTCCGGCCCGTATCGCTTCACGAAGCATCCGGCGTACATCGCGAAGAACCTGTCGTACTGGATGGTCTCGGTGCCGTTCGTCGAACCGCTCGGCTGGCAGATCGCGCTCGCGCACTGCGCGGCGCTCGCCGCCGTGAACCTGATCTACTACCTGCGCGCGAAAACCGAGGAGCGCCACCTGATGCGCGACCCGGACTATCGCGCGTACGCGGCGTGGATCGCCGAGCACGGGTTGTTCGCGCGGATGCGGCGCGTGTTCGGGCAGCAGCGGGTGGCCTGATGAACCGCTTAATATCTCGAAATCAACCCAACTTGCGGCCAATTGTCGCGAAACGACGGGAATTTCCGCTTTTCCGGCCGACAGGATTGCCACCCCGGCCGCGACCGGGTATGGTGCGTGCCGTCCGCATGCGCGGCGGCCCGCCGGACCATCCTGCCGCCGGCCCCGCCAGGGACACTCCGACCGTCGTCCCGCACGACGGCCGCGCGGGCTTCGCCCCGCCGTTCATCGTCTCCGCGACGCCGCCCGCCGGCGCCGCGCTTTCATGAGGAGAGAGGCGTGATACACAAAGTCCTGATCCTGATCGCTCTCTGCATCGCGGGCCTCGCCGCGATCGCCGCCGGTTTCCAGCACATCCCCAGCTGATTGGCGGCCCCGGCTCGCTTGTCGAGCCACGGGCCGCGTCCTCAATTTCCCCTCGCCATGACCCATTCATTCGACTCGCCCGACACGGCCTTCCTTTGCCATGCGCATCGACGTACAGCATTGCCAGCACACCATCGACGATGAACTCGACACGCTCCACGCGCGTCTGCATCAACCGGGCCACCGCCTGTATGGCCTGCCCGCCGTCACGCTCGGCGCGTCCGGCCTGATCGTCCGCCACCGCGAGGCGGACGGCGAATATTTCCTCTACGTCGAAGATCCCGCAGCCCGGCAGCTCGCCGGCTGCACGGTGTTCAACCGGCTCCCCGAACTGCCCCGCCGCGCGGATCGCACCCTGCGCGCGCCGCATTCGAAATTTCGCATGGCGTACCAACGGCGCGGCCTCGCGACCGCGCTGTACCGCTGGGGGCTCGACGCCGGCCTGTGCCTGATCAGCGGCGCGCGGCAGTCACACGGCGCGGCGCGGCTGTGGACGATGCTGGCGGGGGATTACCGGCACGGGTTCGTCGATGTCGACGGGCGGGCGCTGCGGTATCTCGGCGAGCGGGTGTCGGACGACGTGCACGGCGCACTGCATACGCGCCGCCTGCTGCTGGGAAGCGGGTGGACGGTGGAGGATTTCGCCGCGGTGGCGGGAATGACGGATGGGACAACGCCAGCACGCGATTGAATGGCTCACGCGCGCAAGGGCTGGCCGGCCTGGCCGTTGATGGATCACGCCAACGGCGTTGGCCCGACTCCAGGGAACAGGATGTGCGTCACGGTATCTCCACGCCCTGAATCAGCACATCCTTCAGCTTCGACACGCTTCAAGGCTCAACCAGGCCAGATATCCTGCGGGACGAATTGCATATGCTTCGTACCGTCGACGATCATATCGAGGAATGCCGCGAATCCGTCGGCGACATAGTACAGATTCCCGCACTCGTCCACTTCTGCGACATCCGGCCTGGACACATCGTCTGCATGCAGATGCGTTCTATCCCAGTAAAGAACCTTGCGGACGCCGTCCAGCATCGCAAGTGCGTAGTAATTTCCCCCCGGGTCGTCTCCAATGACAAAGAATTCATCCAGAAACCCGACCTCGTCCCGGACCGCCTCGTTTTGATGGATCAAATCGAAGTTCTTATTGCTCGCATCAACCCCGAACAATGACGCAAATGATATCAATCCACTATCGACACCCGAGAAGTCGAAATCGAGATAATCATCGCCATCCACAAAAATGCCGTTCCACTTCCTCAGAAAATCCGCATATTCGACCGGCAGAGCGAATCCAAGCTCGGATTCCAATTTTTGAAAAAATGGCTCCGCAGGCCGTGCTCCATACAGAACTGACATTTAACCCTCCTCAACACGAAGATGACTTCTTCAAATTAGAGACACCGCCACGATGCGTGAATTCGCCATGAATATCTTTCGGCACTTCCTGCATGGTCACCATGTTCTCATGGTGGTGCCAAGTATTGTTCCTGTAGTCCGCCGCACTTCCCGCCATGGCATCGGCCTTGCCGAAATCCCCGGTCGGTGCTCGACTGTGATTACCCTCCAACCCCGGCACATCCACGGATCTCACGGCGTGAGGACTGAAATCAGGATAACCATTCGGATAGCGGACAGTGACCCCCTGTGCATTGGTATATACCCACGTACCCGTCTCCACCTCGACGTGTACGGTCCCCCCTTTGTTGATCCATTTCGTGACGTCCGGGGAGTTCAGCGGCTTCTCTCCGAACCATCCCAACGGATCGATCCAGGTGACTGAATTGGGTGCATACACATAGAGATTCTTCCCGCCAGCCAACCCGATCGGATCCTGGTTAACGAACCGCCCGACATCCGGATCGTAAAACCGGAACGTGTTGTAGTGCAGCCCGGTGCTGTCGTCGGCATACTGCCCTGCGTACCGCAGCGGCTGCTCGGTACGCGGCGCCGCCAGTTGCCGGTCACCGCGCTCGACCTTCCCCCACGCCGCATAGCGCCCGGCCCACGCGAGCTCGCCCGCCTCGTCCGTCACCTCCAGCGGCGCCCCCACCAGATCCGTGTGGAAATGGTAGATTCGCGCCGCATGCCGCGCCTGCTCGATCGCGACGGCCGCCACCGCATCCGCGATCACCGCGTCGACGCGCGCGACCGGCGTATACGGCGCATCCGGGCTATATGCATAGCTGCTGACGCCCGTCTCGCGAATCTCCTGCGCGAGCCTCAGCCCTTCCCACACGAAGCGCTTGCACGCCTTGCGGTGTTCGACACCCCGCAGATCGAAATGCGTTTCGCTCGTCGCCGTCCGCCTTCCCAGCGGGTCGTACTCGAACCGCGCCACGACCGCCCCGCTCGCATCTTCGGTCCGCACCGCGATCAAGCGATCCTGCCCGTCGTAGGTGAAGCGCTGCGTCCGGTTCGGCCCCTGCTGCTTCGTCGCCAGATTGCCGAACGCGTCATACGCGAACCGCAAGTCCTGCCACATCCGCAGCCGGTTGCCTTCCACATAGCCGCGGCTGCGGCGTTGCCGGTCATCCAGCAGGTTGCCGGCCGCGTCCCACGCAAATTCCTCGAGATGCCGATCCGCCGCGCGGTACTGACGCACCAGCTGCCCCGCCGCATCGTAGCCGTACTGCGTGCTGCCCCGCAGGCTGTCGCTCATCTCCGTCAGTTCGCCGGCCGCGTCGTAGCCATAGTTGCGCCACAGCTGCCCGCGCATCCGCCCGGTCGTCTCCGGCGACACGCCCGCCGCCTGCCACAGCTTGCGCCCCAGCAAGTCGTAACCCGACCGTTCCATCAGGCGGCCTTGCGTCCGCGCGATCTCGCGATGCAGGTCGTCCCGCTCGAAATCGCTTATCACCTGGTCGCCGCAGCGGATCTGGTGCACGTGCCCGGAACCGTAGCGCAGCATCTGCAGCGTTTGCGCATGCGGCAGCGACAGCGTCGACACGTTGTCCAGCTCGTCGAGCGCATACCCGACCGCGCCATTCACGCCGTGCTCGGCAATCAGCCGCCCGCCCTTGTCGTATTCGAAGCGGACCACGTCCGGACCGATGCCGAGCGCCGCACCCTCATCGGTCGGAATCCGCTCGACGGCAAGCAGCCGGTCTCCCGCGTCACGCGCATAGCGTGTCACGTCGGTCGGCGTGTGCTGCGCCGTCAGATTCCCCATCGGATCGCGCTCGAAGCGGATCACCCGAACGGGGCCCGCCTCGTGACGATTCGCCGGGTCGGCCGCACCGAGGATCGTCAACGCTCGCAGCCCGCCCGCGTCGTCATACGCGAAGCGCCGCGTCACACCGTCCGGCCGCGTTTCGGATGCGAGCCGCCCGCCCGCGTCATGAGCGAACGCATAGCGGGCATGCTCGTTCAGCAATTCGAACAGGTGCCCCTCGGCATCGTAGCGATACTGCAACCGGCGCCCGGCCGCATCGATCCCTTCGCACAACTGGCCGCGTGCATTGCGCAGCCACTGCCGGATGCGTCCGCCCAGTCCGATCTGCCGCACGACGAGCCCCGCCGCATCGTATTCGAAGGACTCCTCGCTGCCGTCGGGGTAGGTGATGCGCACCGGCTCGCCGGTCGGGCGCATCGCATACGCGACGCGTTGCCCCAGCGCGTCGACCGTCTCGACCGGCAAGCCGAACGCATCGAACGCGTAACGCGTCGTCTTCCCCGAGCAATCCGTATACGCGGCCAGCTGGCCCAACCGGTTCCACGCCAGCACCTTCCGCCCGCCGCGCGCATCGACCTGCACGTCGGGCCGCGACGTCAGTCCGTCGGCATAGGTGTACCGGTTGGTCCGGCCGAGCGGATCGCGGCCGAGCACCAGGCGCCCCTGACGGTCGTATTCCGCCTGCCAGACGCCGCCGTCCGCCGCGATGACCTCCACCGGCCGCAGGCTGTTGCCGTCGTAACGCGTGCGCGTCGTGCGCCCGAGCGGATCGGTCTCGGCGACGATGCGTCCCGCTTCGTCATAGTCGAGCGCGACCTTGCGTTCGCCCGGCAGCAGGAAGGTGGTCGGCATCCCGGCATCGTCGTATTCGATCCGGTACTGCGCGCCGTCCAGGTCCGTGCATTCGACGATCTGGAAGCGCGCATCGTAGCGCCAGCGCGCCGAGCGTCCGTCGGCATGGCGAACGCGGCTCTCGCGCGCATCGAGGTCGTATTCGAAGGTCCAGCGCTCGCCCTCGCTGGTCTGCGTCGCGACCACCCGCGGCTGCCCGCCGATCGTCGCCCACGTGTAGCTCGATACGAACCCGAGCGCATTCGCGTGGCTCGTCATCAATCCGTCGGCATACGTGAAACGCCGCACGACCGCGCCGTTGGCATCCGTCACCGACGCCATCTGCCCGTGGTCGTCGTAGCCATAGGCCACCGCGAGACGGCGTGCGTCGCCGTGCACGAGCGTGATCGCCCCGAGCCGCCCGTGGACGGGCTCGTAGTCGAGCACCGCCTGGATGCCGCCGCAGGTGAGAATCTCGCGCACGCGGCCCTGGCTGTCGCGCTCGAACTGCATCCACTGCCCGGCCTGATCCTCGATGCGGCGCACCCATGCGATCCGGTCCGAGTCGGGGTCGAGCCGCCCGAAATCGCAGTACGTTTCGCCGACGTCGTGCAATACGTATCGTCCATCGGGCGTGCAGGTGAGGTAGCGCTGCTCGCTGTCGCTGAACGACGACTGTCCGCTGCGAACCAGCGGAAACCCGCTTTCGCGCCCTTGCGCGTCGGTGTACCAGAGCCGCCCGTCGCGCGCCTGCAGCCGCAGGTCCCACGGCAGCACCCAGCCGCGGCCGAGCGTTCCCACCTGGTCGAGGCTGCTCGAATAGAAGCGCTGGATCCGGACCGGCAGCGGGCTCGGTATCACGCAATCGGTTTCCGCTTCGGCCAGCAGGACCTTGCGCCCCGTCGTCACGTCGACCGGATTGCCGAACAAGCCGCCGATCGCGCGGCTGATCGCGGGCCCGGCCACGTAGCGGCTGATGACTTCGCCGAGCACGAAGCTGCCGACGAACTTCGCCGCGCACGGCAGCACCGCGCGCGACAGTCCGCCCGCGGCCTTCGCGAGCCCCGCGAGCCCGCCGACGAGCCCCGCCAGCGCGAAGGCCCAGTCGACCGCGGTGCGCAGCCACGGCGGCACCTCGTCGTCCACCGGCAGGTAGGTCTGCGTGCCGCCGTGCAGGAACGTGTCGTGCGAGCCGTCGCCGATCGTCGCGCCGCACGTGATCTTGTCGTCCTTGCGCGCGGCCGGCCGCCCGTTGATGAACACGTTGGTCGAGCCCTGCGCGACGAGCGGCACCGGATTGTGCTTGTCGCACATCACGCCGCTCAGCGTCGCATACGCGGCGGGCCGGCCGTTGATGAAGACGTTCGGCGAGCCCGACACGATCGCGCCGGAGGTCGACGTGAACATCTTGCCGATCGCCTCCCCCAGCGACAGGATCCCGCTGGCGCCGAGGCCGGCCGCCATGCCCGCCAGCAGCGCGACGCCGAAGCCGCACGTGAAGGTTGCGAACGCGACGGCGGCGATCAGCGCGATGCCGATCACGGCACCGATCAGGAACCCCGTCAGCGCGCTCGTATGCTCGATCGGATCGGTAACGCGGGCGGCCTCGAACATGATGTGCGGCCCTCGTCAGGCCGGCCTGGTGCCGCTGGTCGCGCCGGTGTCGCCCGCCGGCCGGTATCCGTCGAGCCAGCCGCGCCACAGCGCGTCGATCCCGTCGTCGAAGGCCCGCGTGCCCGATGCCGTGAAGATCAGCACGCGCCCCGCCGCCACGATGAAGGCCGCCTGCCGCTGGTACACGAGCCGCGCGCCGTTGCGGTAGCTCGCGTCGATGCGCTCGCCGGCGAGCGCGCGATCGTCCGGGCCGAGCCGCTCGGCCTGGCGTGCGATCAGCTTGTGCCCCTGCAGGCGCGACTTGAGCAGCGCGAGCTGCCGGTCGACGTACGGCGCGAGCGTCTCGCCGTCCTTCAGCCAGTCGCGCGCGACGCTCAGGTTCGGCTGGTTCGCCGGGTCGGCCGGCACGAACACGTTGGTCGTGCGGTCCTCGAAGCCGTCTGGCAGCGCGATGCTGCCTTCGTGAATCCGGATGCGATTGTCTGGATCGTCCATGCGGGTTATCCGACGAAGCTCAACGGATGAATCGATGCGGCCGGCTGCCTGCGGCCGCCGGGCTCATTCCCCCTGACGGGGCTTGAACGACACCGACGCGAGACAGCCGGGGTTGCGCTCGGTGAAACTGAACGACAGCAGCCCCCACGGCAGGCGTGCCGAATGCGTCGTGGCTTCGTCGGGCGAGCGCCCGCGCGGCACGTCGGTGATCTCGAGCGCGCCGTAGTGCCCGCGCACCGCGTCCAGCCCGACGCACGGGCCGCCGAGACGCAGCACCATGAAACCCGGGTGCGCGCCCTGCCGCTTGATGCGCAGGTCCACGTTCTCGATGATCACGCCGTCCGTCAGCTTGACGGGCGTGCCCTTGAAGAACTGGAACACGTCGTTGCCTTCGTCGTTGGTCTCCGTCAGGCGCGTCGACAGCGTGTTTTCGATCCCGGTCTTCGAGAACGGGACTTGCCGTGCCAGCGCGTCGATCGCTTGCCACAGCGTCATCTTCGGTTGCGTCATGTGTGAATCCTGTACGTTTTTTCCATCGGCCCGGCCGCATCCGGCCAGCCAGGCCGCGACGCCGAGCGTCATCAGAACCCGTCGCAAGTTACTTCTTGGGCGGGAAATTCTTGTCATACCAGCCTCCGTAATACTCCGCATAGGGTTGCTTCGTGGTCGACGTGATTTCCCCCTTGCCGAATTGCGCGCCGATCGCGTGTCTCGCCGCGTCGGCGTTGCCGTCCTTCAGGAACTGGTCGTAGGCCTTGTTGTACACCGCCTGATTGGCGCTGTTGCCGGCGATGCCGATGTCCTCGCCGCCGTTGGCGAGGATTTCGCGCTGCGCCTTGATGTTGTTCAGCGTCGCCGCGCCCTCGTCCGCCAGTGTGCCATCGACGTACGCGGCCTTCGACGAATAGTCCGGCTTGTACGCATAGGTCGCATGCCCGGCCTCGTGCGCGAGCGCCTGCGTGGTCGCCGCCGTGTTGCCCTTGAGGTTGCCGTCCAGCGTGACGGTCTGCTCCCCGCGATTCGCGAACGAGCCGCCGCCCGGCGCGCCGTACTTGAACTTCCAGCCTTCGTCCTTGAGCTTCTTCAGGTCGCCTTGCAGTCCCGGCGATTTCGCCGCGAGCTTGTCGACGCCGTCGCCCAGGCCGGTCTGCTGCGGCGCCGCGGCGGCCCCGCCTGCCGCCGCGCCTGCGCCCGCCGCGCCCGCTGCCGCATCGGCGCCCGCCGCGCCGGCCCCGCCCGGCGGCGCCGATGCGCCGCCCTGGTTCAGGTGGATGACGGGCCCGTCGATGTAGATGCCGCTCGCGTCGATGCGGATGGTGGACGCGCCGTGCCTCAGCTTGATGCTGCCCTTCGTGATCGTCACGACGCTGTCGCCGACCCGGTGCTCGATGCCGTCGCTCGCTTCATGGCGCTGCGTGCCTGGGCCGGCCGCGTTCGCCACCGCCTGGGTGTTGATCACGTTGGCGGTCGACGAGCGCGTCAGCGCGATCGTCTCGGTCATGCTGCCCTTCGCGACGTGCTTCGTATCGTCGCCCTTCAGCACCGACACCGTCCGCGCGCCGCCTTCGACGGTATGCGATTCGTTATCCTTGACGACCGTGTTCATGTCCTTCTGCGCGTGCATGAAGAACTCCTGCGCGCCGTTCGCATCCGAGAAGCGCAGTTCGTTCGAGCCGCCGCCCTTGTGCGTCTGGCTCTTGATCCCCATCGTCTGGCCGCCGCTGCCGTGATACGGGTTGCCCGCGTCGCCGTTGAACACGCGTCCGACGACGACCGGGTTGTCCGGATCGCCCTCGTTGAACGCGACGATCACTTCCTGGCCGATCCGCGGAATCGCGGCGCCGCCCCAGCCCTTGCCGGCCCACGGCTGCGACACGCGCACCCACATCGAATCGGAGCCGTCGCGCTTGCCGCGGCGATCCCACGGGAAATGCAGCTTCACGCGGCTGCCGTCGGTATGGATTTCCTCGCCCTTCGGCCCGACCACCATCGCCGACTGCGTGCCGTGCATCGACGGCTTGCGCGCGCGCCGCTCCGGCCGGAACGGAATGTCGAACGGCAAGCACGTGAACGTGTTGTGATACGGCAGGTCGGCGCCCTGGCGCGTGTAGTCGTTCACCGCCTGGTGGCGCACGCGCAGGATCACGAACTCCTTGCCGTTGTACGAGGACGACGCGTGGCCGGCGAGCGTGAAGCGGCCGTTCGTCGTCATCCCGCGCGCATAGCCGGCGCCGTTGAAGCGCCGCGCCAGCGCCTCCTCGGCTTCCATCGCGTAGCGCGCATAGCGTTCGCCGTCCTCGCCGCGGTCGTACAGCGACAGATACTGATAGCGCTCGGTGGCCTGGATGTTGTCGTGCTTGAGGCTGACGGTCGGCACCTCGACATGCAACAGGCTCGACGACGGCTGGTTGTAGTTGAAGTCGCGGAACGTGATCTTGCCGACCCGGAAGCTGAACGCCTCGTCCCACCGGTCGATGCCGTTCAGTTCGCTGGCGGCGCTGTCCGCGTAGTACGAGATCGTGTCGAGATTCGGGATCGGCCGGAACAGCGCATTGCTGTCGCCGATCGCCAGCACGTGCCTGTCCTTCTCGAAGCGGAAGGTCCACACCAGCCCTTCCTGCTCCATCAGCCGCGTGCAGAAGTGGTAGTACGACTCGTCGTACATCACGATGTATTCGAGCGGCGGCCGCGCGCTGCGAATGTCGAATTCGAAATCCGCGAACCCCATCTCCTGGAAAATCGCGCGCAGGATGTCCTGCGGCGCCAGGTTCTGGAAGATCCGGCAATCGGTCGAGCGCGTGAGGAACCAGAACCACGGCACGACCGACATCTCGTAGCGCGTGACCGTGCCGGAGTTGCCGACCCTGCCGAACGACGCGACATAGCCGTCGAAATAGCGGCGTTCGTCGGTCTCGGTCGCCCCGGCCACGATCTTCGTCAGGCTGAAATTCTTGCCCTGCGGATCCAGCACGATCTTCACGCGCTGGCCGACGATCTGCTCCGGCCCGATATTGTTCCGGTGCGACAGCAGGTCGAGGTGAATCTCCGGCAGCTGGTTCACGTGCTCGTCGATCACGGCGGCGTTGACGAGCAGGACGTCCTGGCCGAGCGGCGTGTCGAGCGTGACGTAGCGGTTGTCCTGGGTCAGTTGCGGGCGCACGCCCGTCAGGCTGTTGAGCGCGCCGGCGATCGATTCGGGCGTCTTGCCCAGCATCGCCATGCCCGTCTGCGCAAGCTGGACTGCGCTTGCCGCGCCGCCGAGCAACCCCGCGCCCGGCATGCCGGTCAATGCGCCGAGCCGCCCCGCCATGCCGGCGATCGAGCCGAGGCTTGCGAGGCCACCCGCTGCCGCCGCCGGCCCGGCGCCGCCGGCGAGACCGTTGGCGCCCCTGTTATCCACGAAGCTCATGATTAACCTCTTTCTTATCGGGCTGGCCGATTGCCGAAAATGAGGCATACCCGTTCGAGCAGGTTCTCTCAGCTCCCTGCGCGCCGCCAAATATAGCAAACTGCCGGGGAATTCATAAGCTTTTTCAAGTATTTAGCGTTCCATTAAATCAACGTCGCGCCATTCGAAAAATGGCGCCCCGTTTCATGCATTGCAATATCGAGACCGGGAAATAAATCCCGTTCAAAATCGGCGGGCCACGTCGGTTCAAGTCATCCTTACCGAGTCATCCGGTTCCGCCGGCGCGCCCCCGCTTGCCGCATCACCTCCCCCAGCATCCCGACCACGGCATCGACCATCGGATGCCCGCGCGCGGTGCTCCACGCCATCGCGGTCGTCACCACGCTCAGGTTCTCCTTCAGCGGCCGGAACACGACGCTCTCCGGCGCGAGCTTCTTCAGCGAAGCCGGCACCAGCGCGACGCCCTGCCCGCACCCGACGAACGCAACCTGCGATGCCACCGAGCGCACCTCGTGCAGCACCCGCGGCGAGAAGCCGTTCGCGCGGCACGACGCGACGAGGCTGTCGAAATACACGGGGCTCACCTGTCGCGAGAACATCACGAAATCCTCGTCCGCGAGCGCCGCGAGCTTGACGCGCGCGTGCGCGGCCAGCGCATGGTCGCGCGGCATCGCGACCGCGAGGCGGTCCTGCGCCATCGGCACCGAGCGGATCGTCGCGCCGAGCGCCCCTTCCAGCCGCGCGAACGCGAGGTCGATGTCGCCGGTTTCCAGCGCCGGAATCGCGTCGGCGCTGTCGATTTCGCGCATCGCCACGGTGAGCTGCGGATAGTCGGCCTTGAGCCGTTCGATCAGCGGGGGCAGCACGTCGAGCATCGCCGACGAGATCGCGCCGATCGTCAGTACACCGCTGTGCCCCGCGACGGCCTCGCGCACCGCGAGTTCGAGCCGTTCGAGCTGGTCCGCGAACTTGCGCACCGCCGGCAGGATCGCCGCGCCGACCGGCGTGAGCTGCGCGCCGCGCCGCGAGCGCTCGAACAGCCGCACCTTCAGCGCGGCCTCGAGCGCCTGGATCTGCTCGGTCAGCGGCGGCTGGGACATGTCGAGGCGGCGCGCCGCGCGGCCGAAATGCTGTTCCTCGGCAACCGCGAGAAACAGCCAAAGATGTCGGATAAGCCGGAAATTGATCATGAACGCTTCGATAGGTTGGGCGTATCGATTGCTTCCGTGAATCGGAATTTACGTATCGAACTGCAGGCCCGACAGTATCGCACCGCAACCACCCCGAGCCCTTGCCATACCACCCCTCTCGCCCGTCACACGGCTCGACGGCCTCGCGGCGCTCGACACCAGCACGGTGCGACGCACTCGAATTCCCCGGCCTTCCCGGCGCGACCTTCGGCCTGCGCCCGTTGTGGCCTTGCCCGCCGATCGTCGGCCGCGCCAGCACCGTCCAGCTCGACCCGAAGACCGATCACGAACCGACCACGCACCGGATCACCCCGGTGGCCGCGCGCGGACGGACGGACGACCGCGTGCTGGTGACCGCGGGCGATCTCGACGGGATCTCGTGCCGGGGCGACATCATCGCGCACGCGGCGCAGGTCGGGCGGATCCGCGGCTCGGTGCTCGGCTGCCGCACGCTGCGGCGGAGGGCGTCATGAAACCGATGGGCCTGACCACCTGGAGACACCTCGCATGACCCGGAGCACGCACCCGCTGAACCTCAACCTGTCCCGCGCGCAGCCATCCGCCACCTACCGGATGATGGACCGCGTCGCGGCCCGCCGCGCCAGCGGCGCGCCGGTGATCTCGCTGACCGCCGGCGAGCCGGACTTCGATACGCCCACGCACATCTGCGACGCGGCCATCGACGCGATTCGCGCGGGCCATACGCGCTATACGCCGGTTGCCGGCCTGCGCGCGCTGCGCGACGCGGTTGCCGCGAAGTTCCAGCGCGAGAACGGCCTCGAGGTCGGCTGGGCCGACACGATCGTGTGCAGCGGCGGCAAGCAGGTGATCTACAACGCGCTGGCCGCGACGCTCAACGACGGCGACGAAGTGATCGTGCCCGCGCCGTACTGGGTCAGCTATCCGGAGATGGCACGGCTGTGCGGCGCGACACCGGTCATCGTTCGTTGCGGCCACGACAGCGGCTTCAAGCTGACGCCGGCCGCGCTCGCGGACGCGATCGGGCCGCGCACGCGCTGGCTGATACTGAACTCGCCGTCGAACCCGACCGGCGCCGTGTACACCCGCGACGAACTCGCCGCGCTGGCGGCGGTGCTGCTCGCGCATCCGCACGTGCTCGTGCTGTCGGACGACATCTACGAACACCTGATCTTCGACGGCGCGCCGTTCCATACGATCGCGCAGGTCGAGCCGCGGCTCGCGCCGCGCACGCTGACGATGAACGGCGTGTCGAAGGCCTATGCGATGACGGGCTGGCGCATCGGCTACGGCACCGGGCCGCGCTGGCTGCTGGACGCGATGATCACGCTGCAGGGCCAGCAGACGTCGGGCGCGAGCGCGATCTCGCAGCATGCGGCGCTGGCCGCGCTGACGGGCCCGCAGGGCTTCATCCGCGAAGCGCGCGCGGTGTTCGAGCAGCGGCGCGACCGGGTGGTGGACCTGGTGAACCAGACGCCGGGCCTCGCGTGCGCGAAACCGGCCGGCGCGTTCTATGCGTTCGCGTCGTGCCGCGCGCTGCTCGGCCGCACGACGCCGGCCGGCACACGGCTCGCCGACGACGAGGCCGTGGCCGGCGCGTTGCTCGACGAAGCGGGTGTCGCGGTCGTGGCGGGCAGCGCGTTCGGGCTCGACGCGCACCTGCGCATCGCGTACGCGCTGGACGACGACGCGCTGCTCGACGCGTGCCGCGCGATCGCGCGCTTTTGCCAATCGTTGACGGGCGCATGCGACGCCGACGCCGCATGACGTCGAGCAGGAAAGCGTGATGCTCGCCGTGCAGGGCGTCGCGCTCGCGGAGAGCGCGCACGGCGGGCACGTTCCGATGGATGCGAACCCGGTGGAGAGGTGGACGCGATGAGGCCGTCGCGGCACGCGGCCGGCGACGCGCGCCGCTAGCGCGCCTTGCCCCGCGCCGGCTTCTTCGCGCCCTTCGCGCGCGGCGCTTCCTTCTCCGCCTGCGCGCCGCCGCCCATCAGATCCTCGAGCCACGACAGCGCGTCCACGTACGACAGGAACTGCTGCAGATAGCCCGGCGACAGGTCGCGCATCAGCGACAGCGAGCGGTGCACGAGGCTGCTCGAATTGAGCGGGCCCGCATTGCGCGGTACCTGGTCGAGCGCCTGGCGATACTGCTTCTCGGTGCGGACCTTCGACCACGTCTGCCTGAAGAACTCGATCATCGCGGGATCGATGCCGACACGGTCCGCCTGCGCATCGCGCGCGATGTGCGTGACCAGCGCCGCGAGCGCGCCGGGCGCGGGCCGGCCCGGCGGCGCATCGGTATCAGCATCGGGCGCGGCGTCGCCGTCGTTCGGCGCGGCGCGTTCGACCGTCTCGGCATAGCCGGCAAGCAGCGTCGCCAGCCGTGCGTCGAGCAGGCGCCGCGTGTCGCCGTCGTGGGCGGCCGCGCGACGCGCCAGCGCGTCCATCAGATGAAACCGCACCGGGTCCAGGCGATCCGCGCCCTGCTCGCGCCACGCGTCGAGCGTTGCGCGAGCCTGCGTCGCGTCACTGCCCACGCTGGCCCCCGTTCGACGCCGTGCGGCGCGGAACCGGCGCGATCTCGACGCGGCGGTTCTTCGCGCGCCCCGCATCGTCGGCGTTCGAGCTGACCGGCTGCTCCGAGCCGAACGCGGCGGCGAACACCGACGCCGGCGGCACGCCCGCATCGATGAACGCGCGCGTGACCGTCAGCGCACGCTTCGCGGACAGCTCCCAGTTGTCGGTGAACTGGCGGTTGCCGGCGTGCACCTGCTGGTCGTCGGCGAAGCCGCTGACCATCAGGATCTCGTCGCGGTTCTTCAGGTACGCGGCGAGCGGCCCGGCCAGCGTCTTCAGCAGCTCGCGGCCCTCGGGCTGCAGCTGGTCGGAGTTCAACGCGAACAGCACGTTGCCGGCGATGCCGATGCGTCCGTTCACCAGCGTCACGCGGCCGGCCGCGAGCGGGCCGGCCAGCGCCTGTTCGAGCGACTTGCGCTGCTGCGCTTCCTGCTGGCGCTGCCGCACCGCCTCCTCGAGCTTCGACGTCAGTTGCAGCTGCATGCCGATCACGCCGACCAGGATCAGCACGAACGCGCCGAGCAGCACCGACATCAGGTCGGCGAACGCGGGCCAGACCGGCGCGGCCGATTCCGCGCCGCCGTCGATTTCGTCGTGCATGCGTTACGCTCCGACGGACGCGCGCCGGCCGGCGAGCTGCTGCAGGTCTTCGACGATCTGCTTTTGCGACATCATGCTCAGGTCGATCACTTCGCGCGCCTGCGCGACGTAGTACTCGAGTTGCTCGTCGCTGCGCACGAGCGACTTCTCCAGCGCGGCCTCGATGCGCTGCAGGTGCGCCAGCAGCTTGTCGTTCGATTCGCCGAACGCGTGCACGGCGATCCCGAACGCGTCGCCGAGGCTCGCGACCTCGACGGCACCCGCCGTCACCTGCGCGGCAACCGCGTCGAGCTTGCGGGTTTCCGTGTCGACCGTGTCGTTGAAGCGCGCGCCGACGCGTTCGAGCAGGTCGGCCGACGTGCCGACCAGCGCGTCGACCGCGCTGCGCTGTTCGGTCGACGCATGGTTGACCGCGTCGAGCAGCGTTTCCAGCGTCGCCAGCAGGCGGCTGCGCTCCTCGAGCATCGCGGTGTCGCGCACCATGCTGTCGGACAGGCGCCGGCGCAGTTCGGCGACCACCTCGGCCGCGGCCTTCGGCGCCTCCGAAGCGGCCTGCACGAGCCGGGAGATTTCGTTGATCGTGTCGCTCGCGTGCGCCTGCGCGTTAGCGGTGATGTCGTTCGCGGTGCGGGCGAGCGTGTCGCAGATGTCCTGCTGGCGACTCGCGGCCTGCGTGCTCGCCTGCGCCCACTCGTCGCGCAGCGTCCCGGCCATCGACGCGAGCGACGCGTTCCATGCCGCGAGGCGCTGTTCGTCACGCGACGCAAGTTCGGTCTGCAGGTTCGCGTGCGACTCGCGCATCGTGTTCAGCAGCGATGCCGAATGCTGCTCGAACGCCGACGTCTGCGCGCCGATGTCGCTTGCCGATTGCGCGAGCGCGTCGGTAATCGCCTGCTGGCGGGTCGTGTGGCTCGCGCTCGTCTGCGCCCATTCGTCGCCGAGCTTCGTCGCGATCGCCGCGAGCGATGCGTTCCATGCCGCGAGACGCTCTTCGTCGCGCGACGCAAGTTCGCTTTGCAGGTTTGCGTGCGATTCGCGCATCGTGTTCAGCAGCGACGCCGAATGCTGCTCGAACGCGGACGTCTGCGCGCCGATATCGCTTGCCGATTGCGCAAGCGCGTCGGTGATCGCCTGCTGGCGGCTCGTGTGGTCCGCACTCGTCTGTGCCCATTCGTCGCCGAGCTTCGCCGCGATCGCCGCGAGCGATGCGTTCCATGCCGCGAGACGCTGTTCGTCGCGAGACGCAAGCTCGCTTTGCAGGCCCGCGTGCGATTCGCGCATCGTATTCAGCAGCGAGGCCGAATGCTGTTCGAACGCCGACGTTTGCGCGCCGATGTCGCGCGCCGATTGCGCGAGCGCACCGGTGATCGCCTGCTGGCGGCTCGTATGTTCCGCGCTCGTCTGCGCCCATTCGTCGCCGAGCTTCGTCGCGATCGCCGCGAGCGACGCATTCCATGCCGCGAGACGCTGTTCGTCGCGCGACGCGAGTTCGCCCTGCAGGCCCGCGTGCGATTCGCGCATCGTGTTCAGCAGCGAGGCCGAATGCTGCTCGAACGTCGACGTCTGAACGCCGATGTCGCGCGCCGTTTGCGCGAGCGCATCGCTGATCGCCTGCTGGCGGCTCGTCTGGCTGGCGCTCGTCTGCGCGAGGTCGTCGCGCAGCGCGGCGGCCATCGCCGCGAGCGAGTCGCGCCATGCCGCAAGACGCTGTTCGTCGCGCGACGCGAGTTCGGTCTGCAGCCCCGCGTGCGACACGCGCATCGTGTCCAGCAGCGAAGCAGAATGCTGACCGAACGTCGCGGCGGCCGTCTCCAGCGCGCGCGCGTTGTGGCCGGCCATCGTCTCGCCGGCCTGCGCCTGCTGCGACAGCGCATGCTGCCATGCGTCCGACATCCGCTGCTCGGTCGCTTCGAGGCGCGTCGCGACGCCGTCGAGCAGATCGGTCGAGCGCTGCGCGAAGGTGTCGGTAAACCGGCCGAGCGCGGTGCGCAACTGCTCGGTGGACGCGTCGTTCGAACGCTGCTGATCCGCGAGCGCGCGGTTCCAGATGCCTGCCACGTTGTTCGTGGTCGCCTCGAAGCCGCCCGACAGGCCGTCGAGCTGCCGGTCGACCGCCTGCGTGACGGTGTCGCGCAGCACGGTCATTTCGCGCGTGAGGCCCGCCATCGTCGCTTCCATCACCGGCTGCAGCGCGGCGCCGGCCACCCGGGCGCTCTCGGCGGCGCTGTCCTGCAGCGACTGCCCGACCGACGACGCGAGCCGCCCGTATGCGTGCTCGGTCTTGTCGAAGAAGGCCTGCTGGCTCGCGGCCTGCTGCTCATGCAGCGCGACGCTGCGCTGCTCGAGCGTCGCCATCATCGTCTGCAGACGGTCGACCAGTGCCGGCATCACGTCGGCCTGCCGCTGCAGGAGCCGGAACGACTCGTCGCGGCGATGCGCTTGCGAATGGACCCGCAGCGTCGTCGCGATCTTCGCGTCGAGTTGCTGCGCCGTATCGATCCGCTCGCGGCGCACCAGCGCCGACAGCAGCCCGAGCATCGCCGACGTCGCCACCCCGGCGATCGACGTGCCGAACGCGAAGCCGAGGCCCTTGACCGGCGCGATCAGCGACGCGCGGATCGCGTCGAGATCGGTCGCGCTTTCCAGCGCGGCCCCGGTGCCCTTGAGCGTCACCACCATCCCGAGCAGCGTGCCGAGCATCCCCAGCAGCACGAGCAGGCCGACCAGATAGGGCGTGAGCGCCGGCCCCGGCAGCGCCGCGCGGGTGCCGTCGATGCGCGCGCGCACCGCGCCGCGCAGGCCCGGGTGCAGCGTGTCGAGCCACGCGTCGAGCGACGCCGGCGGCTCGGACAGGCCACCCACCGCGCGCGCGAGCGTCGCGGTCGCCTGCCGGTAGCGCAGCAGCTCGAACCCGCCGGCGAGATAGCACGCGGCGATCAGCAGCGTGACGGCCGCCGCGAGCGGGTTCGACGCGACATAACCGGCGCCGATCCAGCACACCGCGATCAGACCGGCCACGAATACAACGAGATCAATACGAATTCTGGACATAACGTCTTGTTTAGCTGGTGCGAAGGGCCGCGAGCAGCCCGTCGACCGTTTGAAACCGAACTTCGAGCTCGGCGAGCAACACGCTCTGCATATCCTTGCGGAACACGTCCAGCCATGCGCCGGGCGTGACCGCCGGGTTTCCCGATTCCTCGGCGTCGCCGAGCGCCTGCCGTTCCGCGTCGCGCAGGCGCGCGAAGTGCGTGCCGAGCAGCGCCGGCACGGTGGCCAGCAGGCTGCGTTCGCGCGCGCCGAGCACCCGCTCCATGATCGCGTCGAGCGTCGCGAGCCGCGCCATGCCGGGCGTGCGTGCCGCGAGCGCAACCCGCAGGCGGCCGCGCAGCTGGCCGATCGCCGTCTCCATCTCCTGCTGCAGGACCAGATAGCGCTGGCGGAAATCCGCGAAATCGGCCGTCTCGGCGGCCGGCGCCGCCGGCATCGCGCCGTTGCGGCGGCTCGCGCCGGCCGCGCGGCTGCGCGTCACCGCCTGCGCCAGCTCGTGGCGCACGCGCGCGCACTCGCGCTCGGCGTCGCCGCCGGGCGCGCGCGTGCCGCCGGCAGCCGCGGGCGGACTGCCGTTCAGCGCCGAGGACAGCGTGATCGCGTCGGTCCAGCCGAGCCATTGGCTCAACCGGTCCGCGAGCGTCTGCCGGGATTCGGGTACGTCGGCGTCCGCCAGCCGCGCGAGCAGGCGAACGAGCGTCGGGCCGCTCAATGCCGTGCGCTGAGGGGCTTGCACCATGCTGCAACCGTCAAAAAAGGCTGCAGTTTACACGTCGGCGCGGGGTCGGCCGCCGGATTGCGCTCGGCGGGTGCGGCAACGCACCACGGCAACGGCCGCGAACGCCCGCCGGACAAGGCTCTCAGCGCGATCGGCGATGGCCGGCGCTCAAGAATCCGGTGCACCGGACCGATAAACCGGACACGGCGGGCTGGCCCCGCGCGCCCGCATGGCGGGCTCGACTCGAATACACGATGCTTCCCGATTTTGCCTTGCGCTTCCTCGACCGCTTCCGCAAGCCGGTCACCCAGCAACAATTTGCCGAACGGCTAACGAACGCGCTGCGCGCGGCCGGCGACACGCGCTCATGGATCTACGAACGCGACAAAAGCCGCCTCGTCCAGTCGGACACCCGGTCGAACGTGATCAACCTGCACAACCTGTTCCGCGACTACGTCGGCGCGAAACCGGCGGACCGGCAGGCCACGCTGGCTCGACAGGCGAACGGGATGATGCAGCACACGATTCCCGCCGCGTTCGCCAGTGCGAAAACGCAACTGCGGCCGGTGATCCGCAGCGCGACGGAGCGTGGCGTGCTCGACCTGCAGATGGAGACGCACGCGAACCGGCCGGAAATCGCGCACCGGCCGCTGTGCGAGAACCTCGAGATCGGCATCGCGTACGACAGCGAGTTCACCGTGACGCGGCTGACCACGGCCAAGCTGAACGAATGGGGCATGACGTTCGACGACGCGTACGACGTCGCGCTCGACAACCTGCGCACCGATTCGTCCCGCGCGTGGCTGCCGCTGCAGAACGGCGTGTTCCTGTCCCAGTTCGGCGACTACTACGACGCGGCCCGGCTGCTGCTGACCGACCTGCTCTACCGGCAGCCGATCGCCGGCGCGCCGGTCGTGATGGCGCCGAACCGGTCCGTGCTGCTGCTCACCGGCGACCGCAATCCGGCGGGGCTCGACACCCTGCTCGGGCTCGCCGAGCAGGCGCTCACGCAGCCACGGCCGCTGTCGCCGCTGATGCTCCGCTGGGACGGCGCGGCCTGGCGGCGGTTCGTGCCGGACACGCTCGCACCAAGGCTGCGGCAGCTGCACATGAACGAGCTCGCCGGCGACTACCAGGACCAGCAGGCGCTGCTGAACGAGGCGCACGCCCGCGACGGCGTCGACATCTTCGTCGCGAAGTACGGTGCATACCAGCACCCGAGCGGGGAAATGGTCAGCGTGTGCGTGTGGACCGAAGGCGTGCGCGCGCTGCTGCCGGAGACGGACTGCGTGGTGCTGTACCGGCAGTCGACCCGGCAATCGGCCTACGTGCCGATGGCCGAGCTGATGCGTGCGTGCGGCGGGCTGATGAAGGCGACCGGGCATCGCCCCGTGCGGTACGAGGTCGACGCGTTCCCGGACGAGACGGTATTCGGCGCGTTGCTCGCGCAGTACCCGGAAGGCTGACGGGGTGAACGGCGGCGCGGACGGATGCGGCGCCGCATCATGCGGCCCGCGCCCAACGCCCGACGCCCGCCGCCGCGCGTCAGATCCCCGCTTTCGGCGCGGTGAGGATCAGCCGCAGCCCGAGCGCGGAGATCGCGCCGGCCGCGACGCGGTCGACCCATTTCTTCGCGCGCAGGTACCATTCGCGCGGCCGGCGGGTGGAGAAGCACAGCGCGACGATCGTGTACCAGCCGCATTCGACGAAGAACACGAGCGGCGGCAGCACGACGTAGCACCACAGCGGCGGATGCTGCGGCAGCAGCGCGGCGAAGATACTCGCGTACCAGATCGCCGTCTTCGGATTGCTGAGCTGGGTGGTGAGGCCCGTCCAGAACGACTTGCGGGTGCTGCCGTGGCGGGCCGCGAGCGGATCGGCGACCGCGATCGGGTGCGCGGCGCCGCGCCAGATCTTCGACGCGATGAAAAGCAGGTACGCACCGCCCGCGACCTTGAGGCCGACGTACAGCCACTCGACCGTCTGCAGCAGCGTATAGAGCCCGGCCAGCGCCACCGCACCGAACACGATGCCGCCTACGCCCATGCCGAGCGCGGTCGCGAGGCCGTCGCGGCGCGACAGGCCGATCGAATTGCGCGCGACGAGCACGAAGCTCGGCCCGGGAATCATCGCGCCCAGCCACAGCGCGACCAGGATGCCGAAAACGGCGGCCATTGCGGTCATCAGTGTCTCCTTGAAATTGCGGCGAGGTAGCGGTCCCGCCGCGCCGGCAACCGGCGCGCGGCGCATGAGCAGGCCGAACGGCGATTCTGGCACGCTTCCCCCGGCGCCGAAAGGCCGGCCTCGCGACGCGACGCCACGCCGGCTGCTATCCTGCCGGTTCCCCGCCGCATCCTGCCCTCATTTGATTCGACCGCATCATGATCGAGATCCGCGCCGCCCACTATCCCGCCGACGCCGCCGCCGTCGACGCGATTTTTCGCGAATACATCGCAAGCCCGACCGTCAGCCTCGCGTTCCAGGACTACGAAGCCGAACTCGCGGCGCTGCCCGGCAAATACGCGGCGCCGCGCGGGTGCCTGCTGCTCGCGTGGCGCGACGCCCGGGTGGTCGGCTGCGCCGCGTTCCGCGAAGTGGACGCGACGACCTGCGAGATGAAGCGGGTCTACGTGCGGCCGGAGGCGCGCGGCACGCAGCTCGGCCGGCAACTGGTCGAACGGCTGCTGCGGGACGCGAAGGCGGCCGGCTATGCGCGCATGTGCCTCGACGTGCTGCCGGAATTCGAGGCGGCGCGCCGGCTGTACGAATCGCTGGGCTTCACGCCCGCGCCACCGGTCACGTTCAATCCGGTGCCGGGCACGGCGTTTCTCGGCCGCGGCCTGTAGCGCGGCGCGCGCGGGAACATGCGCCGCGCCCTCCCGCTGCGCACAACGGGTCGGCCGGGCCGACAGGGTCCGCCGGGTCTACCATAGACGAACCGCGCGCCGCGAACGCGGCCCGGCCGGCACGCATGATGCTTCCGTCATGCATGGTTCACGACGCACCAGCAGCGAAGGAGAACACCATGGCCCAACGCTTCGACGCGATCATCATCGGCACCGGGCAGGCCGGCCCGCCGCTCGCCGCCCGGCTGTCCGGCGCGGGCATGAACGTGGCCGTGATCGAACGGGGCCGGTTCGGCGGCACCTGCGTGAACACCGGCTGCATCCCCACCAAGACCTTGATCGCCAGTGCCTACGCCGCGCATCTCGCGCGGCGCGCGGGTGAATACGGCGTGACGCTCGGCGGCCCGGTGACGGTCGACATGCGGCAGGTGAAGGCGCGCAAGGACCAGATCTCCGGGCGTTCGAGCCACGGTGTCGAACAATGGGTGCGCGGCCTCGAGCGCGCGACGGTGTTCGAGGGCCACGCGCGCTTCGACAGCGCGAACACGGTGCGCGTCGGCGACGCGCTGCTCGAAGCGGAGCGGATCTTCATCAACGTCGGCGGGCGCGCGCTGGTGCCGCCGATGCCCGGCCTCGACCAGGTGCCGTACCTCACCAATTCGACGATGATGGACGTCGACTTCCTGCCCGAGCACCTGGTCGTCGTCGGCGGCAGCTACGTCGGGCTCGAATTCGGCCAGATGTACCGGCGCTTCGGCGCGCGCGTGACGATCGTCGAGAAGGGGCCGCGCCTGATCCGGCGCGAGGACGAGGACGTGTCGCAGGCGGTGCGCGAGATCCTCGAGCGCGAAGGCATCGACGTGCAGCTCGACGCGAACTGCCTGAGCGCGCGACGCGACGGCGACGGCGTGGTGGTCGGGCTCGACTGCGCGGCCGGCGCGCGCGAAGTCGCGGGCTCGCACCTGCTGCTCGCGGTCGGGCGCGTGCCGAACACCGACGACCTCGGGCTCGACCGCGCCGGCGTCGCTACCGACGCGCACGGCTACATCGTCGTCGACGAACAGCTGCGCACCAGCGTGCCCGGCATCTGGGCGATGGGCGACTGCAACGGCCGCGGCGCGTTCACGCACACGGCCTACAACGACTACGAGATCGTCGCGGCGAACCTGCTCGACAACGATCCGCGCAAGGTGTCGGACCGCATTCCCGCGTATGCGATGTTCGTCGACCCGCCGCTCGGCCACGTCGGGATGACGCAGGCCGAGGCGATGCAGTCGGGCCGCCGGCTGCTGGTCGGCACCCGCCCGATGACGCGCGTCGGGCGCGCGGTCGAGAAAGGCGAGAGCCAGGGCTTCATGAAGGTGATCGTCGACGCGGACAGCCACGCGATCCTCGGCGCGTCGATCCTCGGTGTGACCGGCGACGAAGTCGTGCATGCGCTGCTCGACGTGATGGCCGCCAAGGCCCCGTACACGACGATCAGCCGCGCGATGCACATTCATCCGACCGTGTCGGAGCTGGTGCCGACGCTGCTGCAGGATCTGCATCCGGTGCCTTAGGAGGGCGCACACCGCATACCGGCAGGTATGCGAACATGGCCGCTCGTCACGGAATTCGGGAACGCCCATGGACCGCCTGCAAGCGATGCAGATCTACGCGCGGATCGTCGAGCGCGGCAGCTTCACGCAGGCCGCCGAAACGCTGCAGCTGCACCGCCCGGCCGTCACGAAGGCGGTGCAGCAGCTCGAACAGGAACTCGGCATCCGGCTGCTCAACCGCAGCACGCGGCGCGTCAGCATGACGGCTGAGGGCGAGGTGTTCCATGCGCGCTGCGTGCAGCTCCTCGCGGGCGTCGACGATGCGTTCGCGTCGTTCCCCCGCCAACGCGCCGCGCCGAAGGGCCGGCTGCGGCTCGAGATCGCGGTCGCGCTCGCGAAGGCCGTCGTGATTCCCGCGCTGCCCGATTTCCAGCAGCGCTACCCGCAGATCGACGTGGTGCTCGGCGCGAGCGACCAGCCGGCGGACCTGATCGGCAAGGGCATCGACTGCGTCGTGCGGGTCGGCACGCTGAAGGATTCGAGCATGGTCGCGCGCACCGTCGGCGCGATTCCGATGGTCACGTGCGCGTCGCCCGGCTATGTGTCGAGCCACGGGCTGCCGCGCACGCTCGACGAGCTGCGCCGGCACCGCGCGGTGAACTTCTTCACGGGCCCCAACCGCAAGGTGCTCGAATGGACCTTCCGCCCGGCCGGCGAGATCGTCACGCTGACGCTGCCCAGCAGCCTCCTCACCGACAATTCGGAAGCGCTGCTCTCCTGCGCGCTCGCGGGCCTCGGGATCGTGCACGCGTTGCGGCCCGCGCTGCAGCCGTTCATCGACGCCGGCCAGCTGGTCGAGATCCTGCCCGGCGTCGCGACCGTGCCGAAGCCGGTATCCGTGCTGTACCCGAACCGCGCGCATCTGCCCGACAAGGTGCGCGTGTTTGTCGACTGGCTCACCGAATTGTTCGCGCGTCGCTATCCGGCGTAAGCCCCGTCGCGCGCATTATTATTCGTCGAATAACAATCAGTAATGCCGCCGCGCGTTTATCCCGCGCGGCCCGCGCCCTACAGTGCTCCTTCATGCGCGGCGCCTCTGCGCCGCGCGTCGATCGTTCAACGAAGGAGAGATCCATGTCCCGTGTCATTCGCTTTCACCGCATCGGCGGCCCCGACGTGCTGCAGATCGACGACGTCGACGTGCCCGCGCCCGGCGCCGGCGAAATCCAGCTTCGCGTGAAGGCCATCGGCATCAATCGCGCGGAAGTGATGTATCGCACCGGCCAGTACACGATCGAGCCGCGCTTTCCCGCGACGCTCGGCTACGAGGCGGCGGGCGTCGTCGCGGCGCACGGGCCCGGCGTGACGGGCTTCGCGGAGGGCGATGCGGTGAGCGTCGTGCCGGCCTTCTCGTTCGCCGACTACGGCATGTACGGCGAACAGGTGAACGTGCCCGCGCACGCGGTCGTGAAGCACCCCGACGGCCTGTCGTTCGAGGAAGCCGCCGCCACGTGGATGATGTTCGTCACCGCATATGGCGCGCTGGTCGAGCTCGGCGGCGTGCAGCGCGGCGATGCGGTGCTGATCGGCGCGGCGTCGAGCAGCGTCGGGCTCGCGGCGATCCAGGTCGCCAACCGGATCGGCGCCGTGCCGATCGCGCTCACGCGCAGCGAAGCCAAGCGCCAGGCGCTGCTCGACGCCGGCGCGGCGCACGTGATCGTCGGCGGCGGGCCGGACCTGACGCGCGACGTGTTGCGCGCGACCGGCGGCGACGGCGCGCGCCTCGCGTTCGATCCGGTCGGCGGGCCGGATGCCGCACACCAGCTGCGCGCGCTGCGCCCGCACGGCATGTTCGTACAGTACGGCGCGCTCGACACGCGCGACCTCGTGGTGCCCGTGATGGAGCTGCTCGCGAAGCACCTGACGCTGCGCGGCTACGAGCTGTTCGAGATCAGCGGCGATCCGCAGCGGCTCGAACGCGCGAAGCGCTTCATCACGGACGGGCTCGCGGCCGGCGCATTGAAGCCGTCGATCGACCGCACCTTCGCGTTCGAGCGGATCGCCGATGCGCACCGGTACATGGAGGCCGGCGCGCAGGTCGGGAAGATCGTCGTGACGGTCTGACGGGCGCCGCGCGGGCAGCATCACGGGCATTATGTTTCGCACTGGAAACCAGTCGAATATTTAATTTTCAACTGGCGGGGCGCGCCTTTACCCTTTCGGCATCGCATCACGTGGCCACTGGCCCGCCCCCTGGAGCATCCCGATGACTGATCCCGGCACCGCGCAAGCCGCTTCCCGCTCGCACGCGGTTCCCGTGTCCTATGGCGCCCTGGCCCTGCTCGTGCTGGCCGGGCTCAACCTGCGCCCGTTCCTGACCGCGTTCGGCCCCGTGCTCGACCTCGTACGCGCCGACACGGGCCTCGGCTTTCGCGCCGCCGCGCTGCTGACCACGCTGCCGTTCGTGCTGATGGGCGTGGTCGCGGGCATCGGCGTCGGGCTCGCGCGGCGGGTGGGCGAACCGCGCGCGCTCAGCGCCGCGCTGCTGCTGATCGCCGCGGGCTGCACCGCGCGGCTGTGGACGGCCGGCAGCGCGGGCCTGATCGCCAGCGCGGCGGTGGCGGGCGCGGGCGTCGCCGTGGTCCAGGCGCTCGTGCCGGGCCTCGCGAAGCGCTGGTTCGGCGACCGGCTGCCGCTCGCGATGGGCCTGTATTCAGCCGCGCTGGTCGGCGGCGGCGCGTTCGGCGCCGTCGCGGGCCCGTGGCTCGCCGCGCGCGGCGGCTGGCATCTCGCGCTTGCCGTGTGGGCCGTGCCCGCGCTCGCGACGCTTGCGCTGTGGCGCGCGAAGGCGCCGCGCGACGCGGTGCGCGCGGCCACCGCATCGGCCCCCGTCGCCGCGTTCGCGCGCCATGCGCGCGCGTGGCAGCTCGCGCTGTTCTTCGGTCTCACCAACAGCGGCTACGCGAGCCTCGTCGCGTGGCTGCCCGCGTTCTACCGCAGCGTCGGCATGAGCCCGCAGGCGAGCGGCAACCTGCTCGCGTGGATGGCGCTGTTCCAGGCCACCGGTGCGCTCGCGATGCCGATGCTCGCGAAACATGCGCCCGACCGGCGCAACGTGCTGTGGCTCACGCTCGCGCTGCAGGCCGCCGGCTTCGTCGGGTTCGCCGTGCTGCCCGGGTTCGCACCCTGGTTCTGGGTCGCGAGTGTCGGCCTCGGCCTCGGCGGCTTCTTTTCGATGAGCCTGATCGTCACGCTCGACCATCTGCCCGACGCGCGGCTCGCGGGCGCGCTCGCCGCGTTCGTGCAGGGCATCGGCTTCCTGATCGTCGCGGCGAGCCCCTGGCTGATCGGCTGGCTGCGCGACGCGGGCGGCGGTTTCGCGATCGCGTGGTGGATGCATGTCGCCGTGGTAGTCGCGATGGCTGTGCTGAACGCCGCGTTTTCTCCTGCCAGCTACCGGCGCAGCATGACGCGCTGATCCCATGCCCCGAATCCGGGCGGCGGCCGGTCTCTTCCGGCGGCCGCCCGCCCTGCCTGCGGCGCGGCCGATCGCGGGCAATCACGCCAACTGGCCGCAACGTTGCTTCACATCCAACAAATACATCGTCAGGTGACATGGAGACACATCAATGAAAAAGCTCGTCTTGGCGGTCGCGCTCGCGCTGACTGCGGGCGCCGCATACGCGAAGGACCCGGCCGTCCTGCGCCTCGGCGTCGATCCCAGCTACGCGCCATTCGAATCGCTCGCGCCCGACGGCAAGCTCGTCGGCTTCGACATCGATCTCGGCAATGCGATCTGCGAGCGCATGAAAGTGCGCTGCGTGTGGGTCGAGAATGCGTTCGACGGGATGATTCCGGCGCTGAAGGCGCGCAAGTTCGACGGCGTGCTGTCGTCGATGAGCGTGACCGAGAAACGCCTCGCGCAGATCGCGTTCACGGACAAGATCAATAACGTGCCGCCGCGGCTCGTCGCACGGCGCGGGTCGAACCTGCTGCCGACGGCGGAATCGTTGAAGGGCAAGAGCGTCGGCATGGAGCAGGGTTCGACGCAGGAGACCTATGCGCGTACGTACTGGGAACCGAAGGGTGTGATCGTGCGCACGTATCAGACGCAGGATCTCGTCTATCAGGATTTGTTGTCGGGGCGACTCGATGCGTCGCTGCAGTCGTCGGTGCAGGCGGATCTCGGGTTTCTGAAGACGGCAAAAGGTGCTGGGTTCGAGTTCGCGGGCCCGCCGCTGCATGATCCGAAGACGCTTGGCGTCGGGTCAGCGATCGGCGTGCGCAAGGATGATGACGCGCTGCGCCAGCAGATCAACCAGGCGCTTGCCAGCTTGATTCAGGACGGGACTTATCAGCGGATTTCGAAGAAGTATTTCTCGTTCGATATCTACAACTGATGCGGAGGCCGGCGCTTGCGCCGGTCAATTCAGGGCCGGCAAGCAATGGCCTCGATTTCTATCTTCGTGCCGACCATGTTCGTCGCCTGCAAGGTCGAGCGTGATGGCTTGTTCCCGGGGAAGAACTCCGCATAGACGCGGTTGAATTCCGCGAAGTCGCGAGCGTCTTCAAGCCAGACGGTGGTTTTCACCACGTCGTCGAGCGTGCACCCCGCAAGCGCGAGGACTTGGGCGACGTTCTTCAAGGTCTGACGTGTCTGCGCTTCGATCCCGCCGGTGACGAGGCTGCCGTCTTCATTTCGCGCGACCTGACCGGAGACGAATACCAGGTCGCCGGCTTTCGTCGCCAGAGAGCGCGGCAGGTTTCGAGTGAGTGGGTTGCTCTCTGCGAAGTATTCGATTGGCATTTGAGTCTCCTTTGGCACGTGGATCGATACGATCACCCCGTTGTCGCCCGTCGATGCGGAGATACGTGCGACAAAAGCCCCACCAGGTACTGGACGAGGCCTTGTAATACCTGTTCCCGACAGGTTAGCTCATCGGCCATCGCGTTGATCGCTCAAATCCTTGATGCTCGTACAGATTCCGGAGACGACACGAACGAACGAGAAGCTGCTTTTCAAGACCTTGCCTCAAATTCACGACAATTCGGCGCGCAGTTCGGCCGTGACCTATGCGCCAGAGCGCAAGGACATACCGTTTCAACCTACCCATCTTGTAGGTCGATTACGCATCGAAACCGTCAAGCGCGCATGACATAGTGGACTTGACCGGCGAGATCGTCGCAAACCGGCCGCGAGCCGACGGTCGTCGACGACCGCTTTCCGATGCAACCGGCCTGACGGCCGCTGGCGAGCGACTGTTCGCTTCCCTCGACGAAATCACGTCTTGACGCACGACAGTGCGATCAGGTTTCCTACCTATTTTCGCAAGGATGACGCCATGACTTTGCATCATGTCGTACTTATCGATAAAACCGGTGAGATTGACCCAGTCGTGCTCCACAATACGGCAGTGGCGCTCGGCGTGCAGGCGGCGCAGCATTTGCCGACGTATTGGAGCGGCACCGTCGCGACCGTGAGCTATGCGCCCAACGCGAATGTCCTGCCGCCAAATTCCTGGCCGATTTTCCTGGTGAAACAGCTCCCACCGGGGGAAGGAGGCTTCCATCAAAACCAGCACCGACAACCTTACGCCGAAGTCATCGCCTCCCCCGGCGATCCGACCTGGACCATCGATGCAAGCCACGAGATGTGCGAAATGCTCGTCGATCCCTATGGCAACAGGATGCAGGATTCGCAGGCCATCGAAATCCAGGGCAATGGCGTCGTCGACACCGGAGGCGAATGCAAGTATCTGGTCGAGGTTTGTGACCCGTGCGAAGCCAATCAGTTTGCGTACGAAATCAATGGCGTCGCCGTTTCTGATTTCATCACGCCAAGTTTCTACGACACGACCGGTGCTGCCGGTGCGAGCTACAGTTATGCGGGCAACATCAAGCGACCGCGCCAGTTGCTCGAAGGCGGTTACATCTCGTATATCAAGAATGGGACGTGGCAACAAATCCTGTGGGTAAATCCGGGGCCGCCGCAGTACAACCCGCCTTCGGCGCTTGACGAAAAGCTGTCTTATCGCGAAGCCCTTCATGTCGCCTTGGGCGAGAAGAATCTGAAGGAGAAACGTCTCCATCGCAAGGAAGACAAGATGCCGGATCACGTCGGGCGACGGGTTCAGGAATTCATGGCAAAGCTGAAGTAATCGTCCATCAGCACGCGGCGGGCCGAAATCAAGGATGTTGCGGGTTTGCCTCTTTCGACTCTGCTCGCCGTCGCACACCAGCCGCTGACAACGAGAATCATCGGGGTCGCAATTTCTGCACAAGTCCACCTTGGCATCGAGGTCGATGACGCGCTCGAAATGGCCGAACAGACGGAGGTGTGGATTGTCAGGCTGGTTCGCGAGTGGTCGCTGGCCGGCCAAGCGCTGTCGTTCGCGGCCTGCAGGCAGACGACTGCCGAAACGCCCAAGGCGGACGTCCCTCAGTCTGTTGGCGCCTTCACGTGTCGAGCTATATCTGAAAGTCGCATTTTCGCAAGACGCCGGAGTAACTCGTCCTCTGCCGAACTCAGCGCATCGTCGAGGAATCGGTTGACTGCAGACTCCACCGGACAGGCCGGGTTGTCGTCCGCCGTACCGATCGCGAACGCACTCTTATGTGCTATAGCGGCATATATGTCGCGCGCTGTGAGATCACCGAGTTCGCAACAGAGCATCCAGCCCCCCCCCGGTCCGGCAATCGACTCTACGTAACCCGCTTCACGCAGCGCAGCCATGGTCCGTCGAACAAGCGACGGCTGAGTGCGCAGCATTTGCGCGATCGTTTCGGAGGTGGTCGTACCACCGCGCAAGTGCATATGAACGAGTACGTGAAGAAGCCGGGCCAGACGTGTATCCAGTTGCATGTTTCTTTAAGCAAGCTATCCGTGACATTTGATGTTACGATTTCGCGTGATTCTTGGCAACCGTCGGAGCGCGATCGTGTACGCATTCACTCAGTCCTTCATCGAAACCAATGGCGTTCGCCTTAGCGTCGTCGCCCAGGGCGCGGGGCCCCTGGTATTGCTTCTCCATGGATTCCCCGAGACGTCGTACGCGTGGCGGCACCAACTAGCGGCCGTGTCGAATGCGGGGTTTCTCGCAGTCGCGCCGGATCTGCGCGGCTTCGGGCTCAGCGATTGTCCGATGGAATCGGGGCGGTACACAACGCTGGACATCGTCGGTGACCTCGTGGGAATCATGGACGCGCTCGGAGAGCAAACCGCCGTCGTGGTGGGAAACGATTGGGGGGCAACCATTGCGTGGCACGCCGCCCTGCTGCGCCCCGACCGCTTTCGCGCTGTCGTGGCGCTCGGGGTTCCCATGATGGGCCGAGCTCCGATCGCACCAAGCCGGATATTTCCGCAGACTGAGGAGGCATGGTTTTACACGCAATACTTTTCCCAACCGGGGCAGGCCGAGAGTGAACTCGAGCGCGACATTGCCGCTACCCTGCGCAAGCTATATTTCTGGGCATCAGGAGACGCTGGCCCACGCGACGAAAAAACACCCAATCCTTTCGGGCTCGTTTCGCGGAATGAGGGACTTCTCAGCGCCTTGCCCGAACCTGCTTCACGACCCGCCTGGCTTGATGACCTTGACTTCGACGCTTGTGTGAGGGCATTCGAGGCGTCGGGTTTCCGCGGAGGGTTGAACTATTACCGTAATCTCGACCGCAACTGGGAGCTGCAGGCAGCCTTCAACGACCTGCTCGTCCAACCCCCAGCCCTTTATCTAGTCGGGGAGTACGACACCGGACTTGCGATTCCAGGCATGCACGAAATCATCGGCGCGATGCCGAAGCTGGTGCCCCATCTACGCGATTCTCAAATCATTCCGCGAGCAGGCCACTGGCTGCAACAGGAAGCCCCGGACCGCGTCAACGTCGCCGTGATTGAATTTCTGCGCAACCTGTAGGAACCGTCGACCATTTGCCGATCAGTCGCGGTCATTCGCCAAGAAGCGGGCGACGGCCGGAACGGGTCGACAAGC
The DNA here is from genome assembly GCF_004343775.1 of Burkholderia sp. SRS-46. Taxonomy (GTDB): domain Bacteria; phylum Pseudomonadota; class Gammaproteobacteria; order Burkholderiales; family Burkholderiaceae; genus Burkholderia. Next base: position 1,114,895 of record NZ_PTXL01000002.1, read on the forward strand.
GAGGCTCACCAAGATCCACGAACAACCAAGAATAAAGGGGCGTCGCGCAATCGTGCGCGACGCCCCTTCTCCGGCTCTGCCGCCCCCGCGCGCCAAACACCCCGCGCATTGATGCTCAGTAGTGACTCCGCCCCCACAGCGTCGCCGGCTCGTCGAGCAGGTGCCGCAGCCCACTCCGCGCGAACGTCGCTTCCGCAACCTCCGTCACGCGCTCAAGCACCGCCTGCTCATCGACCGACAGCACGCGGCGATCCTCCATCAACACCCGCCCGCCGACCATCGTCATACACACATCCGCCGCATTCGCAAAACACGTCACGCGATACACCGGCATGTTCATCGGCATCATATGCGGCCGGAACAGGTCAACCAGAATGACGTCAGCAAGCTTCCCCGCCTCCAGCGACCCGACCTCATGATCAACCGACAACGCCTTCGCCGCATCGATCGTCACCATCTCCAGCACCTTGCCATGCGGCAGCACGTCCGGATCGCGGAAATGCCGTCGGTGGTAATGCATGCACTGCCACATGTGACGGAACATGTCGTACCCGCGATCAGGCGCCGCGCCGTCTGACGCGATCGCCACCGTCACGCCCGCATCGATCAGCTCGGGCACCGGGCAGCGCCCGATGATCGACATGATCGCGCTCGGGTTATGCACGATCGAAGTACCCGTCTCCACGCACGCCGCGATGTCGTCGTCGGTCAGGTCGATGCTGTGCGACATGAACGACGTCTTGCCGAGCAGCCCGAGCTCGCGGTGCGCGAACGCGAGCGTGCCGGACCGGTGGCCATCCTGCGTAAACGTCAGCCCGCGCTCGCGCGCAAGCGCGCCATAGCGCGCCGCCTGCTCGCGGAAATCGCGCTCGTACTGTGCGAGCTCCGGATCATGCTCAGGCCCGTAGACCGGCAGCGTAAGCGCAATCCGAATCCTGCCATCCGCATCGCCATGACACGTATCGATGATGTCCTCACACACGTCGTACATCGTGTCGAAATCGATGTCGCGCGTATCACTGCCATCCGGGGTGTGGCGCGTATAAGCACGCGGCGCAGGCGGCCGCGACGGCCCGACCGCGACGATCGAACGCGTGCCGGTGCGCACCACCGCGTCGCAATGACGCCGCGCATAAACAGGATCATCCACGCGCATGATCGAATTCCCGCCACCGAGCAGCGACACCCCCGTCGTCACCCCTGCCTTCAACCGCTCCAGCGCCGCAAGATGCGACTCCGCCTCCCAGAACGCCTCGTCCGACGCGCGCGTGTAGATCGTCTCGGCCGCGGCCGTCCATGCATCGCCGTCCGCGCCGCCAATCGTGCGCAGCATCGCGTGGCCCGCGTGCGCATGCGCGTCGATCAGGCCCGGCAGCACGGCCTTGCGGCGCGCATCGATCGTGCGCGCCGCGCGATAACGCGCCTGCAGCACTTCGGTGTCGCCCACCGCAACGATGCGCTCGCCCTTCACGGCGACCGCGCCGTTCTCGATCACGCGCCGCTGCGGGTCCATCGTGATCACGCAGCCGTTGGCGATCAGCACGTCGATTGCTTCGCGCGGGTCCTCGGTAGTCATGGCGTGTTGTCCTGTTCTGGTTCGATGTGATGAGGCGTCGCTTACGGTCACGCGGCGATGAACGCGCCGTCGCGCGCAACGATGCGACCGTTCGCGACGACCAGCTGGCGCACGGGCCGCGCGACGATCGCATGCGCGACCGTCTCGGCGTCGACCAGCACGAGATCGGCGCGCGCGCCGACGTGCAGCCCGTAGTCCGCGAAGCCGCAGCCGCGCGCGCCGGCATCCGTCACGCAATCGAGCGCGATCGCGAGATCGTCGTCGCGGCGCAGGTCGTAGCGCATGCCGATCAGCATCGCGCGTTCGAGCATGTCGGGCACGTTGTACGGCGACCAGGTATCGCGAATCCCGTCGTTGCCGCCGAACATCGTGATGCCGCGCTCGCGGCACGTCTTCAGCGGCGGCACCGGACGCGACGGCGGCGCGGACGTCAGCAGCGCGACGTTCAGGCTCGCGATCCGGTCGAGCAGCGCGTCGCGCTCGCGTTCGGGCAGCGCGCCGAGGCAGAACGCATGGCTGACGACCACCTGCCCCTGCATCCCGTGCGCCGCGACGCGGTCGAGCAGCAGGTTCAGCGTGAACGCGCCGACCTCGCCCGGTTCGTGCAGGTGAATGTCGATCGGCTTGCGATGCCGCTCGGCGAGCGCGAACGTCGCATCCAGCGAGCCGGCCGGATCGCGGTCGATCAACGCGGGATCGAGCGCGCCGAGCACGTCCGCGCCCGCGTCGAGCGCCTGCGACAGCAGCTCGACGGTGCCCGGGCGGATCAGCATCCCCGACTGCGGGAACGCGACGATCTGCATGTCGAGCGTGTCGGCGAGCGCCTGCCGCGTCCGCAGCACGCCGTCGAGATAGCGCAGGCCGCCGTCGGTGTCGATGTCGACGTGGGTGCGCAGCCGCGTGGTGCCCGCCGCGACGAACGCGCGCGACAGTGCGAGCGACTGCGCGGCCGGGTCGTGCCCCGACGTCTTGCGCCATTCGCGCTCGTTGCTGATGCGATCGGTCAGCGCGGGGCCGACTTCATTGCGGTACCACGGGCGGCCCCAGTTGCTCTTGTCGATGTGCGTGTGCCCTTCGACGAAACCGGGCAGCAGCAGCGCGCCGCGGCCGTCCTCGACCGTCGCGCCCGGCGCCGCCGTCACGCCGGGCCCGAGGGCGGCGATCCGGCCGCCTTCGATCGACACGGCCACTGTGCGGCCGTCCGGCAGACGGACGTTGGAAATCAGGAGGGAAGAAGAAACTGTCGTCATGCGGATTCGACCGTCGTGGCAAAACGGGCCTGCAGCCTGCGCTGCACGGCGCTGGTCGCGATGAAGACCAGCGCGTTCGCGATCAACGCGACGAGCCCGGGGTTGATGGAAGTCAGCGTAGCAGATGCGCCGGGGAACAGCGACGCGAGCGTCACGCCGCCGTAGTTCGTCAGCGCGATCACGATGCCGCCCGCGGCGATCCCCGCGAACGCGGCCTCGCGCGTGCCGAACGGCCGCTTCAGGAAGCTCGATGCGAGCATCGGAACGAGCTGCGTGAGCAGGCTCGACGAGAAGATCGCGAGCGTGACGAAGGTCGCGCCGCCGCGCAGCACGAAGTACACGACGACCAGCGTGAACAGCGGCAGCGCGATCCGCGCGACACGCGCGACGTCCCGGTCGGTCGCATTCGGCGCAAAGCCTTCGCGGTAGATGTTGCGCGCGATCGTCGTCGACGCGTTCAGCATGATCAGCGAGCCCGGCACCAGCGCGGTCAGCAGGCCCGTGCCGCCGACGATGCCGACGAACCACGCGGGGAACGTCTGCTTGACGAGCCGCAGCAGCGCGAGGTCCGTCTGCGCGCCCTCGAGCCCGTGCACGGTCAGCACCGCCGCGAAACCGACGAGGAACAGGAACGCGATCAGCACCTGGTAGAGCGGCATCAGGATCACGTTGCGGCGCAGCGCGCGCTCGTCCTTCGCGACGTAGATCGCGGTGAAGCCGTGCGGATACAGGTAGTAGCCGAGCGACGTCAGCAGGATCGTCGAGTTGTACCAGCTCAGGTTGAACCCATGCTCCGGCATCCTGAGCAGTTCCGGATGCGTCGCGTCGATCTTCGCGAACATCTCGCCGAGCCCGCCGAAGTAGTGCATCGGCAGGTAGAGGCCGAGGAAGATCGCGATGCCGAGGATCAGCACGTCCTTGAAGATCGCGATGCTCGCCGAGCCGTGAATGCCCGACACGACCATGTAGACCGCCATCAGCGTCGCGGCGATCCAGATCGCGGCCGCTTGCGGAATCAGCCCGTACGACATCTCCGACACGATCACGCCGAGCCCGCGCAGCTGGATCATCAGCAGCGACACCATCGCGAACACCGCGACGACGGACACCAGCACGCCGATTGCGCGGCTGTCGTACTTCGACGCGAAGTAGTCGGCGAACGACACGAGCCCGCGCTCCTTCGCGTAGCGCCAGATCGCGGGCAGCATCCAGTAGCCGATCACGAACGCGAGGCAGCCGTACGACAGGATGTAGAACGCGGGCACGCCCTTGCTGTAGGTCCAGCCGCTCGCACCGAGGAACGAGAACGTCGAGAACGCCTCGCCGGCCATCAGCAGGAACGTGAGCAGCGAGCCGAAGCCGCGCCCGCCCACCGCCCACTGCTCGAGGGTGAGCTTGCGGCCGCGGCGCGCGTTCACGCCGATCGCGAGCGCGAACACGGCGAACGCCGCGATGATGAGGATCGAGGCGTTCATCGCGCGTCTCCCGTGCGGCTGTCGCGGGCCGCGTCGCGCTCGTCGAGATGGAACAGGATCGCGAGGATCGCGGCGGTCGCCGCCATCCAGATCAGGTTCCAGACGAGCAGGAACGGCAGCCCGAACAACAGCGGCTGCACCTCGGCGATCGAGCCGCCGGTGTACATCCCGGCGAACGGCAGCGCCGCCAGCAACAGTTTGAGTTTCATGTGAGCCTCCGGAAGACGCGCGCGCGCATCAGAACTTGTGACGGATGCCGGCGACGACCGCGACCTGCGACGTCGTCGACGACGGGTTGGCGGTGCCGTCGATCCACGCGTGGCCGACGGCCGACGACGCCTTCTGGTAGAAGCCGTTCACGTACACGTCGGTGCGCTTCGACAGCAGGTATTGCACGCCGGCCGACACCTGGTGGTAGTGGCCGCTGTCGTCGCCGCGCGCGACGCGCGTGTACGTGTAGCCGGCCGCGGCCATCAGCGCGGGCGTCACCATGTAGCGCAGGCTGCCTTCGTAGTTGCTGAAACGCAGCGTGCCACCCGTCGGCGTGCCGAAGTTCGAGCCCGTGTACAGCAGCCCGAGCGTCGCGGGCCCGATCGCATAGCTGGCACCCGCGCCCCAGATCTCCTGGCGGATCGTGCTCGCGAGGCTCGCGCCGAACACTGACGCCGACGACGGAAAGTAGTTGTCGGACGCGACGGCGCCCGTCGCGCTGGTCGCCGGATCGTTCATCCGCGCATACGCGGCGCCCGCGTTGAGCGGCCCGTTCGCATACGTGAGGCCCGCGCTCCAGCTGTTGTCGTTCGCGAAGCCCGTCGAGTTCGAGAAGCCGTACATCAGGTTCGCCTGCACGCCCGCGATCTTCGGCGACACGTACTTGACCGCGTTGTTGGTGCGGAACGTGTTGTTGATGTCGTCGTTGTCGAACGGGTGCGTCGAGTACTGCGCGAGGAAGCTGCTCATCTGCAGCGAACCGAGGATGTCCTGCGTCGAGTTGTACTGGCGGCCGAGCGTCACCGCGCCCCAGTTCGTGCCGCTCAAGCCGACCCACGCCTGACGGCCGAACATCCGGCCGCCCTGGCCCAGCGCGCCGTTCGCGACGTTGAAGCCGTTCTCGAGCCGGAAGTTCGCCTTCAGCCCGCCGCCAAGATCCTCGCTGCCGATCAACCCCCAGCGCGGGCCCGATTCGTTGCCGCCCGTGAACTGCCACAACTTGTGGCCGCCACTGTTGTTCGTGTAGGTCACGCCCGCATCGACGATCCCGTACAGCGTCACCGTCGACTGCGCGTGCGCCGCGCCCGCGAACAGCATGCCGACCGCGGCGCACACGCATGCAGCGCCCGTCGTCTCCCATTTCCTGCGCAATACCTGTGTCATCTCGTCTCCAAACCTGCTTGTCGATGTTTTGTTCTGATGGTTCCGTCCATGCGCCTCGACGGCGTTGCATGGACTTGGCTGGATGGTATCCAGCCGCAGCTGCATTCAGAAATGAAATGTTCAACTGGCGATCAGTTGAAAATCGAATGACGGGGGATCGGATGGACGGAAGACGCGGGAAGGTTCGACCCCGCAAGCGAAACGAAAGCGCGCAGCCCGGCTGCGCGCTGCCGGCCGCAACGGCGGTGAAGGGTGAACGTAAGCAAGCTGACGAACGGGCGACGCGCGCCCGCCTATGCGGCTTTCCCTGATAGCCCGTGCACCGGCCGCCGCAGCGCGGCGTCGAACGGATTCGTGCGCGGCCCGATCGCGTCGGCCTGCCGCCTGAGCAGCTCGACCACCATCGGCAGCCGGTCGTCGTCCAGCCGCGACGCGAGCGTGCCGACGCTCAGCGCGCCGACCGGGTAGCCCGTGCGGTCGAGAATCGGCACCGCGACGCCCGCCATCCCGTCGAGCACGCCGCTGTTGCGGCCCGCGTAACCGAGCTGCCGCACGCGCTCGATCTCGGTGCGCAGGTACACCTCGTCGAGCACGCCGTAGTCGCGCACGCGCGGCACGTTGAAGCGGATCACCTCCTCGCGCTCCGCGTCCGGCAGGAACGCGAGGATCGCGAGGCTGCCCTGGCCGACGCCGAGCGCAACGCGCCCGCCGATGTCGCCGGTGAACGAGCGGATCGGAAACGGCCCTTCGCACAGATCGAGACACACCGCGTCGAAGCCGCTCTTCACGAGCAGGAAGATCGTCTCGCCGAGGCTCGCGCACAGCCGCAGCAGCGCGGGGCGGCACAGCGTGCGCATGCTGCTCGGGTTGCCGGCCTGCGCGGCGAGCGCGAAGAAGTCGACGCTCAGCCGGTACAGCTTCGACTGCTCGTCCTGCTCGACCATCCCTTCCGCGATCAGCGACTGCAAGATCCGGTGCGCGGTGCCCTGCGTGAGGCCGACCGCCTTCGCGAGATGCGTGACGCGCACGCCGTCCTGCTGCATGCCGGCGAGCGCGCGCAGGATCGCGAACGCGCGCTGCAGCATGCCTGCGCCGGGCGCGCCCGGCGCTTCTTCAGCCGGGGCGCGGGCGGCCGGCGCGCCGGTCGACAGGGTGTCGTGCATACCGGATCTCCTCGACGATTTCATTGAGCGGAATACGATCATCGAGATTGTTGCTCCGCCGAAATTCGCCGTGCATCCGGGTGTCCACGGGATTGACGTGTGGGTTTTGCGACCTGCGCGCCCCTCATCCATCGGAATTAAATCGCATCGTTTCGGCAAACCGTTCCGTTCACCGGAATATTTTCAAAGTTCATCCCGGTCAGCAGAATTTGAAATTGACGCTGTGAAATATGGCTGGCTAGAGTCCGCATCAATGACGCACCCGTCCGGCGGTGCGCACCACCGGAAAGCCAACCATGTCGTTTCTCACGCTGACGGATCTGACGAAATCGTTCGGCGACCTGATCGCCGTCGCCGACGTCAACCTGTCCGTCGAAAAGGGCGAGTTCGTGTCGCTGCTGGGGCCGTCGGGCTGCGGCAAGACCACGACCCTGCAGATGATCGCCGGCTTCGTCGACGTCACGCGCGGCCGCATCGCGCTCGACGGCCAGGACATCACGCGGATGAAGCCGAACCGCCGCGGCCTCGGCATCGTGTTCCAGAGCTACGCGCTGTTCCCGCACATGAGCGTCGCGGAAAACGTCGGCTTCGGCCTCGACATGCGCGGCGTCGACAAGGCCGAGCGCGCGGAGCGCATTCGCGCGGCGCTGTCGCTCGTTCGCCTCGACGCGCTCGCGCACCGTTTCCCGCGCGAGCTGTCCGGCGGGCAGCGGCAGCGCGTCGCGATCGCGCGCGCGGTCGTGATCGAGCCGCCGGTGCTGCTGCTCGACGAGCCGATGTCGAACCTCGATGCGAAGCTGCGCGAGGACATGCAGTTCGAGCTGCGCGCGATCCAGCGCAAGATCGGCACCACGACGATCATGGTCACGCACGACCAGTCGGAGGCGCTGTCGATCAGCGATCGCGTCGTCGTGATGGAAGCGGGCCGCGTCACGCAGACCGACACGCCGTACCACGCCTACGAGCGCCCGGAAAACCACTTCGTGTCGCAGTTCATCGGCAAGGCGAACCTGTTGCCCGGCACGGTGGTCGCGCACGACGGCGATGCGATCCGCATCGACCTCGGCCACGGCCTCGCCGAAACCGGCCACACCGCGCACTTGCCGCCGCGCGAGCGCGACATAGGCGTCGGCGACGCGGTGTCGGTCTGCATCCGTCCGGAGAAGCTGCGGCTGTGCACACCCGACGCCGGCCGCTTCGCCGCGACCGTCACGAGCCGCTTCTTCCTCGGCAGCCAGTGGCTGTACCGCGTCGACAGCGCGCTCGGCGAGGTGCTCGTGTGCTGCCAGAACGAAGGCGGCGAGCCGCTCGCGGAAGGCGCGCCGGTCGGCGTCGACTGGCACAGCGACGCGGTGCGCGTGATGCGCGTGGAGGCCCGATGAAACGCGCGCCCCAATCGCTGCCGCGCGACGGCGCGTCGGTCAGCCTCGGGCAACCGGGGCCGGCCGATATCGCCGCCGGTGCGCCGGCTGTGCCCCGCCGTGCCGCGCGTGCGTCGCTGCGCGCGACGTGGTCCGCGCATGCGCCGCTGTGGCTGATGTGCGCGCCGGCGTTCGCGCTGTTCGCGGCGCTCGTGCTCGTGCCGCTCGCGATGACGCTGGTGCTCACGTTCTACCGCTTCGATCCGGCCACCGGCCCGCTCGCCGCGTTCCAGTTCGGCCACTACGCGGAAGTGCTCGGTTCGTCGTACTTTCATGCGATCTTCGCGCGCACGTTCGGCATCGCCGCGCTGACCACCGCGCTCTGCGTCGCGATCGGCACGCCGGAAGCGTACGTGCTCGCGCGGATGCGCGATCCGTGGCGCTCGCTGTTCCTGCTCGCGATCCTCGCGCCGCTGCTCGTGTCGGTCGTCGTGCGCGCGTTCGGCTGGAGCATGCTGCTGAACACCAACGGCCTGGTGAACCAGGCGCTCGGCGTCGTCGGCCTCGGGCCGTACAAGCTCGAATACACGACTTTCGCGATCGTGATCGCACTGGTGCACGTGATGCTGCCGTTCATGGTGATTCCGGTCTGGACCGCGCTGCAGCGGCTCGATCCGCAGACCGAGCACGCGGCGCTGTCGCTCGGCGCGTCGCCGTTCACGACGCTGCGCCGCATCGTGCTGCCGCAGCTCGTGCCCGGCATCCTGTCGGGCAGCCTGATGGTGTTCGGGCTGTCGGCCAGCGCATTCGCGATTCCGGGCCTGCTCGGCGGACGCCGGCTGAAAGTGGCCGCGACCGCCGTCTACGACGAATTCCTCGGCTCGCTGAACTGGCCGCTCGGCGCGACGATCGCGGTGCTGCTGCTGGTCGCGAACCTCGCGGTGATGCTCACCTACTACCGCGTACTCGAACGCCGCTATGCGCGCAGCCTCGGAGGCGCTTCCCGATGAGACAGAACGGCCCCTTCGCCCTCGCGTTCCACACGCTCGTGATGCTGTTCGTGCTCGCGCCGCTCGCGATCGTCGTGCTGGTCGCGTTCACGCCCGACGAAACGCTGTCGCTGCCGACGCACGGCGTGTCGCTGCGCTGGTTCCGCGCGATCCTCGACTATCCGGATTTCGTCACCGCGTTCATCAACAGCGTGAAGCTCGCATTCGCATCGGCGACGCTGTCGCTCGCGATCGCGCTGCCCGCCGGCCTCGCGATCGGCCGCGCGGCGTTTCCCGGCCGCGCGTTCCTGAACGGCCTGCTGCTGTCGCCGCTCGTGATCCCCGGCCTCGTGCTCGGCATCGCGCTGCTGCGCTTCTTCGCGCTGATCGGCGCGACCGGTTCGTTCGCGTGGCTCGTGCTCGCGCACATGATCGTGATCACGCCATTCGTGATGCGGCTCGTGCTTGCGTCGGTCGCTGGGCTCGACCGCAGCATCGAGCAGGCCGCGTGCTCGCTCGGCGCGGACCCGTGGACCACCTTCCGCCGCATCACGCTGCCGATGATCCTGCCCGGCATCACCGGCGGCTGGCTGCTCGCATTCATCAACAGCTTCGACGAGCTGACGATGTCGATCTTCATCACGTCGCCGCAGACGGTCACGCTGCCGGTGCGGATGTACATGTACGCGACCGAATCGATCGACCCGATGATGGCGTCGGTATCCGCGCTCGTCATCTTCATCACCGCCGCCGCGATGCTGCTGCTCGATCGCGTGTACGGGCTCAACCGCATCCTGATCGGGCAACACTGATGCCGACTTTCGTCACCTCCCCTCGCGACGCCGCCACCGACGGCGCACAGTTCGTGCGCGTCGCGGAACGCGAACGCGCGCCGGTCGCGTTCACGCTCGACGGCCGCCCCGCCCGCGCGCTCGCCGGCGACACGGTGCTCACCGCGATCCTCGTCACGCAGCGGCACGTGCGCGCGAGCGAATTCAGCGGCCAGCCGCGCGCGGGCTTCTGCCTGATCGGCGCGTGCCAGGACTGCTGGGTGCGCACCGAGGCCGGCGCGCGGGTGCGCGCGTGCTCGACGCTCGTCGCGGACGGCATGCGGATCGTCACCGGCGCGGTGCTCGCCCCGCAAGGAGACGCGCGATGACCCGCGCGCTGCAACCGGTGATCGTCGGCGCAGGCCCGGCCGGCGTGCGCGCCGCCGAGGCACTCGTCGATGCGGGGCTGCGCCCCGTCGTGATCGACGAGAACGCGCGCTGGGGTGGCCAGATCTACCGGCAGCCGCCGGCCGAGGGCGGGTTCGCGCGCCCGGCATCGGCGCTCTACGGCTTCGAGGCCCGCAAGGCGCACGCGGTGCACCAGACGATGGCCGCCTTGCTGCCGCGCATCGACTATCGGCCGGGCACGCTCGCATGGGCGTGCGGCGCCAACCGCCTCGACACGCTGCAGGACGGCCGCGAGGTCACGGTGCCGTTCTCGCACCTGATCGTCGCGAGCGGCGCGACCGATCGCCTGCTGCCGGTGCCCGGCTGGACGCTCGCGGGCGTCTACTCGCTCGGCGGCGCGCAGGTCGCGCTGAAGGCGCAGGGCTGCGCGATCGGCCGGCGCGTCGTGTTCGCGGGCACGGGGCCGCTGCTTTATCTCGTCGCGTACCAATATGCGAAGGCCGGCGCGCACGTCGCGGCCGTACTCGACACGAGTCCGCTGCGCCGCCAGGCCGCCGCCGCGCCCGCTCTGCTGCGCATGCCGTCGATCCTCGCGAAGGGGCTCTATTACATCGGCTGGCTGCGCGCGCAGGGTGTCGCGATCGAAACGGGCGTCACGCTCGAGCGCGTGCTCGGCGAGCAACATGTGACGGGGCTCGCCTGGCGCGCGGCCGGCGCCGACGCACAGCCGCGCGCGCTCGACTGCGATGCGCTCGGCCTCGGCTTCGGCCTGCGTTCGGAAACGCAGCTCGCCGATCTTGCCGGCTGCCGGTTCGGTTTCGACCCGGTCAACCGTGCATGGCTGCCCGAGCGCGACGCGGCCGGCCGCACGTCGGTGCGCGGAATTTACGTCGCGGGCGACGGCGCGGGCATCGCGGGCGCCGACGCGGCCGAAGCGTCGGGCCGGCGCGCGGCGCTCGCGTTGCTCGACGACGCCGGCATCGCGTCGCCATCCCGGTCCGGCAAGCCCGATGTGGCGGCGCTCGAACGCACACTCGCGCGCATCGGCGCCTTCCGCGCGGGCCTCGAAGCGGCATTCGCGCTGCCCGTCGAGCAGGCCACGCGCTGCGCCGACGACACGATCGTGTGCCGCTGCGAGGAGATCGACGCGGGCACGCTGCGCCGCTGCATCCGTGGCGGCGCAGCGACCGAACTGAACCGGTTGAAGGCGCTGACGCGTGTCGGGATGGGCCGCTGCCAGGGCCGCATGTGCGGCGACGCGGCCGCGCTCGTGCTGGCCGCCGAAACCGGCCGCCCGCTTGCCGAGGTCGGCCGGTTGCGCGTGCAACCGCCGGTGAAGCCATTCCCGATCTCGGCCGCGCTCGCGGGCGACGACGTCGCGGCGATTCCCGACGAGGCGCGCGATGAGTGAGATCCGGCATTACGACGTCGCGATCGTCGGCGGCGGCCTCGTCGGCGCGTCGGCCGCGCTTGCGCTGACACGGCGCGGCCTGCGCGTCGGGCTGTTCGAGCGGCGCGACTGCGGCGCGCAGGCGAGCGGCGTGAACTACGGCGGCGTGCGCTGCCAGGGCCGCCCGGCCGAGCAACTGCCGCTCGCGCTGCGCGCGCGGCGCATCTGGGATCGCCTGCCCGAGCTGATCGGCATCGACGGCGATTTCGTCGTGTCGGGCCACTTGCGGCTCGCGCGCAGCGAAGCCGATCTCGACGCGCTCGACGCATATGCGACGCTCGCCGGCGAGCACGGCCTGCCGCTGCAGGTGATGCGCGGCGACGCGTTCCGCCGCCGCTATCCGTGGCTCGGCCGCGCAGCGCTCGGCGGTTCGCTGTGCGCGACCGACGGCCATGCGAACCCGCGCCTCGTGTCGCCCGCGTTCGCGCACGCGGCCCGCGTGGCAGGCGCCGACGTGTTCGAGCACACGCCGGTCGGCGACGTGCACCACGACGGCACGCGCTTTCACTTTCACGCAGGCGGCGGCGCGTGCAGCTCGACGTGGCTGATCAATTCGGCCGGTGCGTGGGCGAATACGATCGCCGAGCGCTTCGGCGAAGCCGTGCCGATGGAGCCGATCTACCCGAACATGTGGGTGACCGAACCGTTGCCGCCGTTCATCGCGCACAACCTCGGCGTCTACGGCGGCGGCGTGTACGCGCGCCAGGTCGCGCGCGGCAACTGCGTGATCGGCGGCGGGCGCGGCCGCGGCGACGGCGAGTTCGGCCAGCCGTCGGTCGACACCACGCGTGCGGTGATGCGCGACGCGTGCGCGCTGCTGCCCGCGCTGCGCGACGCGCTCGTGATCCGCACCTGGAGCGGCGTCGAGGGCTGCACGCCCGATCACAACCCGATCATCGGCACGAGCCGCACGACGCCGCGCCTCCTGCACGCATTCGGATTTTCCGGCGGCGGCTTCCTGCTCGCGCCGGGCGTCGGCGACGTGCTCGCCGATCTCGTCACGGCCGGCGAGACCGCCACCCCGCTCGACGCGTTCGCGGTCGATCGCTTCGCACCGCAAGCCATTCCGTCCGACCATCACCCCCAAGAGGAGACCCACAAATGAAACTGCCCACGACGATCGCGGCCGCCGCCGCGCTCTGCATCGCCACCGCGTGCGCGCCCGCGTTCGCGCAAACGAAGACGATCTACGTCGGCATGAACGGCGGCCCGATGGAGAAGGCTTATACGAGCCAGGTGCTGCCCGACTTCGAGAAGGCGAACAACGTGAAGGTCGTCGTCGTGCCCGGCACGTCGTCGGACGTGCTCGCGAAGCTGCTCGCGAACCGCAACAAGCCGCAGATCCATGTCGCGTTCCTCGACGACGGCGTCATGGCGCGCGCGGTCAGCCTCGGCGTGTGCCAGAAGCTCGACGATTCGCCGGTGCTGAAGGAGCTGTACCCGTTCGCGCGGATGAAGGACGACGTCGGCGCGGGCGTGCAGCTCGGGATGACCGGCATCGCGTACAACAAGAAGCTGTTCGCGGAGAAAGGCTGGGCGCCGCCGACGTCGTGGATGGATTTCGCGGATCCGAAATACAAGGGCAAGGTCGTGTTCCAGTCGGCGTCGAGCAGCACGTTCGGGCTGCACGGCTTCCTCGCGATCAACCGCCTGCTCGGCGGCAACGAGCAGAACGTCGAGCCCGGCTTCAGCAAGTGGCCGAGCACGGTCGGGCCGAACGTCGTCGAGTACATTCCGAACTCGGCGAAGATCTCGGAGATGGTGCAGACCGGCGAGGCCGGCCTGTTCCCGCTCACGCCGACCGGCGTCGGCGACCTGCAGGACAAGGGCATCCCGGTCGCGTACGCGAACCCGAAGGAAGGCCCCGTGCTGCTGCTCGTCGACCTGTGCGTGGTCGCGAACAATCCCGATCCGCAGCTGGCGCAGAAGCTCGCGCAGTTCCTGCTGTCCGCGCCCGCGCAGACGAAGGCCGCCGAGGCCGGCAAGCAGATCCCGACCAACCGCGTCGCGAAGATGCCCGCCGCGATGCAGCAAAGCCTCGGCAACGTCGACGACCTGGTGCGCAAGGTGACGGTCGTCGACTGGACCGCGATCAACGCCCGCCGCGCGCAGTGGGATACGCGCTGGAACCGGCAGATCGAGCGGTAATGGCGTGCCGGGCGCGCGGGCATGGCCGCGCGCCGCACGACCATCATCAGCGGGAGTGATGACACGCCCCTTTTTCTGCGGATTTGACCGGGGGCACGGTGCCGACAACACTAGCCCGCAGTGCTGCAAAGACGGCACGCGCCCGCCTCCCCCTTCAGAGTCCGCCATGGTCCCGACCGACACCGTGCAATCCCCGAGCGCCGCCCGGCCGCTCGCCGACCGGCAACTGCGCCGGGTCGTCATCGCCTCCGTCGCCGGCAACGCGATGGAGTGGTACGACTTTTTCGTGTACGGCACGGCCGCGGCGCTCGTGTTTGGCCACGTGTTCTTCCCGCCCGGCGCATCGCCGCTCGCGGGCAGCCTCGCCGCGTTCGCGGCCTTCGCGCTCGGCTTCGTCGCGCGGCCGCTCGGCGGGATCGTGTTCGGCCACGTCGGCGATCGTTACGGGCGCAAGGCGTCGCTCGTGTGGACGCTGCTGATCATGGGCGCGTCGACCTTCGCGATCGGCCTGCTGCCGACCTACGCGCAGGTCGGCGTGTGGGCGCCGGCCGCGCTCGTCGTGCTGCGCCTGCTGCAAGGCATCGCGTCCGGCGGCGAATGGGGCGGCGGCGTGCTGATGATCAGCGAGAACGCGCCGCCGGAACAGCGCGGCTACTACGCCGCGTGGAGCCAGCTCGGCGTGGGCGGCGGCTTCGTGCTTTCGTCGGCCGCATTCCTCGCCGCGCAGGCGCTGCCGGACGACGCATTCCGCACGTGGGGCTGGCGGCTGCCGTTCCTCGCGAGCATCGTCATCTTCGCGATCGGCATCTATATCCGCCGCCATCTGCCGGAAAGCCGCGACTTCGAGCAGGCCGGCAAGCGCGGCGCGCACACGCATTTGCCGATCGTCGAATGCATCCGCCGCCATCCGAAGGAAATCCTGCTCGCAATGGGACTGCGCGTGGCCGAGAACGGCGGCGCGTACATCTTCCTCGCGTTCTCGCTCGTCTACGGCAGATACGTCGGCATCCCGAACGGCGTGATGCTGACCGGCGTGATGATCGCGATGATCGTCGAGATGGGCGCGATGCTCGCGTGGGGCCGGCTGTCCGACCGGATCGGCCGCAAGCCCGTGTACCTGATCGGCGCGCTGAGCCTCGTCGCGTGCGCGTTCCCGTTCTTCTGGCTGCTCGACACGCGTGTAACGCCGCTCGTGTGGCTCGCGCTCACGGTCGGCACCGCGGTGAGCCACGGCGCGATGATCGGCACGCTGCCCGCGCTCGTCGGCGAGCTGTTCAGCACCGAGGTGCGTTACTCCGGCGTCGCGCTCGGGCATGAAGTCGCGTCGATCTTCGCGGGCGGGATGTCGCCGCTGATCGCGACCGCGCTGCTCGCGCACTATCACGCGTCGTGGCCGGTATCGCTGTTCCTCATTGCGCTCGGCCTCGTGACCGTCGCGACGCTGTGCGTGATGCGCGAGACGCGTGCCGCACCGGCCGCCGGCGCGCGCGGCGATACGGCATGAGCGGGCGGCCCGCGCCGGCCGCGACGTCCGGGCTACGCGTCCTGGTTGCGCCGCCCGCCGTCGAACACCGGCGCCAGTCCCAGGTGATCGAGCAGTCGCGCGAAATCGCCGAGCCGCTGCCGCATGTACGCGGGCACGTCCACGTTTGCATAGTCGTGGAAGCCGGCGCCCGTGCGCACGCCGTCGCGCCCGCTTTCCATGTTGCGCACGACGCTCGCGGCCGGCGCGAAGCGCGGGCCGATCTCGCCGGCCAGGTACTTCGACGCGTAGTACAGGATGTCGCAGCCGCCCCAGTCGATGAATTCGAGCAGCCCGAGCACCGCGAAGCGCGGGCCGAAGCCCGTGCGGATGGCCGTATCGATATCCTCCGCGCTTGCGACGCCCTCCTCGACCATCCGCGCTGCTTCGTTCATTGCGAGCGCCTGGATGCGCGGCACGATGTAGCCGGGCGCCGGCCCGCAGATCACCGGCTTCTTGCCGACGCGTTCGAGCAGCGCGGCGAGCGCATCGACCACCGATTGGTCGGTTGCATCGCTGCGACTGATCTCGACGAGCGGCATCAGCAGCGCGGGATTCAGCCAGTGCGCATTCAGCATCCGTTCCGGATGCGCGACATGGCGCTGCAACTCGGTGACGACGAACGTCGACGTGGTCGACGCAATCGTCGCGCGAGTATCGACATGCTCACCGAGCCAGCGCAATGCTTCAGCCTTCGCATCGAGCACTTCGGGCAGCGCCTCGAACACGACGTCTGCATCGCGCACGGCTTCCGAAGCGTCATCCCGCGCGACGAGCGCGATACGCGCGACGACCGCGTCGGCCTGCGCGGCATCGATGCGGTCGAGCGCGACCTGCGCGTGCAACGGCCTCGCGATCTCGTCGCGGGTGCGATCGTCGAAGGCGCTCCGGCCTGCCGCATCTCGCCGCTTGAAGTCGATCAGCGTCACGTCGAGGCCCGCGAACGCGAACACGAGCGCGATCCCCTGCCCCATGCGTCCCGCGCCGAGCACGTGCACGCGTGTCACGTCGGCGGCCGCCTTCATGCCGCGTACCCCTTGTCGAGCAGCGCACGCATCGCGTCCTTCGACAACGCCGCGATCCCGAGCCGCTCCAGCGTGCGCCCTTCCGCGTACAGGTCGCGCACCGCGACCGCGCTCGCGACGCTCAGCAGCCCCTGTGCGACCGGCGTCGGCACACCGGCCCAGCGCCCGCACGACACGATGAACGACAGCCCGAGCCGGGTGTCTTCGAGCATGTAGCGATGGGTACCCAGATCGATCTTCTCGCGCCAGTCGCCGCTATCGGTCAGCTTGCCGTGCGCGCCGCGCCCGTACATCCATTCGTCGCCTTGCGTCCCGTAGTGATCCGCGAGCGGGAAATGCGGCGCGCGGTAGCCGAGCGCTTCGCGCACCGCGATGCGTTCGGCGTCGAGCGCGTTCGTCACGCGGCGGATCGACGGCTGCGTGCCTTCGTTGTGGATGTCCCATACGTCGAAGTGTTCGAGCGGCCCGGCGTTCATCAGGATCAGCGGCGGATGGATCACGGGCCCCGCGTTCATCAGCGCACCGGACAGCGCATCCTCGACCGGCTCGACCGACGGATAGCCCGCACGCAGCACGTCGAACGCCCAGCCGGCCGCATGCGCCGGAAATACGCCGGTCGGCAAGCGCGTCGCGTACGCGCTGATCACGACCTCGTTGTCGCCATGCTTGCGCACCAGGTACGGCAGCGTGCCCGTTTCGGCGAACGCGACGCGCGAACGGTTGCCGGCGTCGGCCGCCGCCCGTGCGAACACGAAGCTGCCGAACGTGCCGGGCGGCAGGAACACGACCTGACCGTCCGCCAGCAAAGGCGCGACCTGCACGGCGAGCGCGTCATGCGACGTGGAAGGCAGCGGCACCACGACGAGCTGCGCACCGCGCAGTGCGGCCGCGAGATCGCTGGTCAGGCGGATCGCCCCGGGCGCATCGCCGAGCGGCACCGCGCGCTTGCCGCGATAGTCGGCCACGTTCAGCACGCCAAGCTCGCGCAGCCGCGCGTGCGGCTCGCGGTCACGCCGCCACCACGTCACGTCGTGGCCCTTCTCGAGCAGGTCGATCGCCGCCGCATGGCAGCCGTGGCCGCCGCCCAGTACACATGCCTTCATCGTCTTCTCCCGGTGATTGAGTGTCTCCGAGACTACGCGGCCGCCTCCGCCGCGTCGCTTCAAAACGCGCAACGGCACGCCCGTTCGCGCAACGCAATCGCGGCGATGCGCATGCCGCCGCGCCCCTGCATCCGCTACGAGGTCCGTGAATGGATATCGCCCTGTCCCGCCATGCGTCGAACCGGCTCGGCACGCTGCACGCCCCCGACGAAGTTGAACGTGCGGTCGCGCACCGGCTCGGGCCGCACCGGATGGCCGCGCGCGGCCGCGATCCGTTTCATGCGGAGCTGTACGAAGTGCCGCTGCATCACGGAGCGCTGCTCGAACTCTGCTACGGCCGCGAAACGCGCATCGATTTCGGCGGCGATGCCGATCACTTCCTGTTCAGGCTGACGCTCGCCGGCGCATGCGAGCTGCAGGCCGGCAGCGTCGTCGCGCGCGCCGGCCCCGGCGAGCTGACCGTGTCGTCACCCGCGCTCGCGAGCCGCCTGAGCACGAGCCCCGATTGCCGCAACCTCGTGCTGCGGCTCGAACGCGGCGCGCTCGAACGCAAGCTGCAGGACATGCTGCAGGCCACGCTCACGCGGCCGCTTCAGTTCGATCTCGCGGCCGGCGGTGCCGGCGCGGGCGCCGCGCTCCTGCTGCCGACTTTCGAATACCTGTGCCGGCTCGGTGCGCAACCGGGCATCGGCACGGCCGCGTCGACCTTCGGTGCCGACCTCACCGCGTGGCTGATGTCGCTGCTGCTCACGCATCTGCCGCATTCGTACAGCGATGCGCTCGCGCGCGGCACGCCGCTCTTGCCGGCGCACGTGCGTCGCGCGTGCGAACACGTCGACGCGCACCTCGGCGAACCGCTCGTACTCGCCGCGCTGGCGGCAATCGCGGGCGTCGCGCCGCGCACGCTGCAGCATGCGTTCCGCGCGTTCCTGCACACCACGCCGGCCGCCTACGTGCGCGAGCGCCGGCTCGCCGCCGTGCACGCGGCGCTGCAGTGCGGTGACGCGCGCAACGTGACCGACGTGCTGATCGCACACGGCATCCATGGCTTCGGCCATTTCGCGAAGGCGTATGCGCAGCGTTACGGCCACGCGCCTTCCGTCACCGCGAGGCAACCCCGATGACGCACTCCGCAACCGGCCGCCCGGCGGCCCCGGCCCGCGCCGAATCCGCGCCGCGCGACAGCGACCCGTCCGAACTGCGCGTGCAGGATCTCGATCTCAACTTGCTGAAGACGTTTCGCGCGGTCTACGAGGCGCGGCACGTCGGCCGCGCGGCGCTTCGGCTCGGCGTCACGCAGCCGTCCGTCAGCTACGTGCTGGGCCGGCTGCGGCTGATGTTCCGCGACGCGCTGTTCGTGCGCACCGGCACCGGTGTCGAGCCGACACCGCGCGCGCAGCGGCTCGCGCTGTCGGTCGACAAGGCGCTCGCGATCCTGCAGGACGTGCTCGACGAAGGCTCGCGCTTCTCGCCCGACAGCACGCAGCGCGTGTTCCGCCTGCACATGAGCGATTTCGCGGCGAGCGCGTTCCTGCCGGCGCTGCTCGCCGCACTCGACCGCCGCGCGCCGGGCGCCGTGATCGAGACGCTGCACGTCGACGAATGCCAGCTCAACGTCGCGCTCGAATCGGGGCGCATCGACTTCGCGCTCGGGCATTTCGCCGACGCGTCGAGCCACTTCCAGCGCGCCGCGCTGCTGCACGAGCGCTGCGTGCTGCTGATGCCGCGCCGCACCGCGCAGCGCGTCGCGCTGCCCGACGACTACGTGCTCGATGGCGAGGCGCCCGACACGCTGCGCTTCGTCGCGGTCACGTCGCATCCGCAATCGATGCAGTTGCTCGAACGGCACGGGCTGATGCCGCGCGTGCGCGCGGCGCTACCCGATTTCATGGTGGTGCCCGCGCTGCTGCAGGACGGCGACTACGCGCTGATCCTGCCGGAGACGATCGCGATCACGTTCGCGGCGCGGCAGCCTTGCGCGCTGTACGAGATCGCCGGTGCGGGCGAATGGGCCGTCAACGCGTACTGGCACCGGCGCTTCGACGCCGACCCCGGCCATCGCTGGCTGCGTGCGCTGCTGCTCGAACTGTTCAATATCGGCGAGCTGGCGCCGTTCGACGCATGGCTCGCGCCGCAGCCGCCCGCCTGCGCGTAGCGGCGCAAGCGGGTACGCGCACGGGCGCGGGGCGGCCGAAACGGTCAGAACGACGTGAGGATGCCCGCGACGATCGAGCTGGCGGTCGCGCCCGGCTTGGCGACCGCGACGCCACCGCCCGCCGCGCCGTTGACGACGAAGCGCGCATGCGCGCCGTTGCGCACCATCGCGGCGCCCGTGTACAGCACCGTGCGCTTCGACAGCGGATAGTCGAAGCGGATGCCGTACGAATCGGCGTTGCCGTCGCTGTCCGCGACTTTGCGGTAATGGCCGACGCTCAGCAGCAGCGACGCGCGCCCGATCGGCACCGTCGCGCTCAGCTCCATGATGTCGCTGTGCGGATACGCGCTCCGGCTGTCGATCGCGGTCGCGACGTCGGGGCCGCCGCGATGGCGCATGTACAGCGCGGCAACCTTCACGACGCTGAAGTCGTACGAAATCGCGCCGAGCGTGTAGTTGCCGTTCGCGGCCGGACTCGTGTCGCCAAGCGCGGACGCGGCCACCGGGCTGAACTTCTGCTGCATGGTGTCGATGTCGACCGACAGCCCGCCGCGCACGTAATTGAGCCCCGCGCCGTACGTATCGCCGAGCGTCGCCGGCTGCCCGGCCGCGCCGTTGGTGCCGCGCGCGGCCATCGCGCGCAGCATGAAGCCCGCGTAGCGCGGCGACGTGTAGCGCATCGAGTTGCGCACGCGCAGGAACGCGGGCCCGACAAAGTTGTTCGTCGCGTTGCCCCAGGCGAGCCCCGCGCCGAGGCCCGGCAGGCTGTACGCGACGAGCGTCGTGTGCAGGATCGTGTAAAGCTCGCCGAACTGCACGCCGCCGAACGGCCCCGTGATGCCGACCCACGCCTCGCGGCCGAACAGTGCGCTGCTGTTCGACAGCGCGCCGCTCGCCGCGTTGAAGCCATCTTCCAGCTTGAAGATCGTTGCATAGCCGCCGCCGAGATCCTCGACGCCCTTCAGCCCCCACTGCGACGCGAACAGGTTGCCGCTGCCCATGCGCGTCACGTGGTTCGGCCCGGCGTTCGCGTATTCGATCGCGGTGTCGACACGGCCGTAGAGCGTCACGCTCGATTGCGCGAATGCGGGCAGCGCCGCGCAGGCAAGCAGCGCGGCAAGCGGTACGGCAAGCCGGTCGGCCCGCCCGTTCGGTTGATTCATCGTCGTCGTCCCGTAGAGTTTCCGGCGCCGGTCGGCGTCGCGCCGCGTGGTGTGAAGCGCGTTCGCCGCAAAGGGCCAACGCTGCCGATCAAAACCGGGCCGAGTCTAGGAACGACAATTTCGGACGTCGACGCAATGCGCTCTATAACGCTTATAGATGCGCCGCATGATGTGCGCGCGCCCCGCCGCAAGCGCGCTGTGCGGCGGTCCGCGCGCACGGCCTCGGTGTTTTCTTTATCCGGGTCGGTAAATGCCCGTGTGGCGCGGCTGTCACTCCGGCTATGGCGGCCGAATTTGGCCGACTACGCTGCGTCTCCGATCGTGTCACCCGCACGCTTTCGCGCCGCGACGGCGCCCGGCCCGCAAGGCCGCTGCCGCGCGTTTCCACCGCCCGCTCCTGGAGAATCCGCATGTCCGCATCCACGGCCCGCGCTGCCGACGGCAAGCGCTATACGTACGAATGGTATGTCGTCGTCATCTGCATGCTCGCGTACGTCTTTTCGTTCGTCGACCGCCAGGTCCTCGTGCTGATGATCGAACCGATCAAGCGCGACCTGCATCTGTCCGACACGCAGTTCAGCCTGCTGAACGGCTTCGCGTTCTCGCTGTTCTATGCGGTGATGGGGCTGCCCGTCGCGTATCTCGCCGATCGCTACGCGCGACCGCGGATCATCTCGCTCGGCATCGCGCTGTGGAGCGTCGCGACCGCCGCGTGCGGGCTCAGCCAGCATTTCGTGCAGATGTTCATCGCGCGCATGGGCGTGGGCGTCGGCGAAGCCGCGCTGTCGCCCGGCGCGTATTCGATGCTCGCCGACTACTTCCCGAAGGAGAAACTCGGGCGCGCGATCGCCGTGTATTCGCTCGGCTCGTTCATCGGCGGCGGCGTCGCGTTCCTGATCGGCGGCTACGTGATCGCGCTGCTCAAGCATGCGAGCGCATTCACGCTGCCGGTGGTCGGGCAGGTGCATGCGTGGCAGGTCACGTTCCTGATCGTCGGATTGCCGGGGCTGCTGGTTGCGCTGCTGTTCGCCGCGACCGTGCGCGACCCGCAGCGCAAGGGGCTCGCGCAGAATCGCTCGGGCGCCGTGCGGCGCGTGTCGATGCGCGATTCGCTGCGCTTCGTCGGCACGCATCGCGCAACCTTCGCGTGCCACTACCTCGGCTTCTCGTTCTACGCGATGACGCTGTACTGCCTGCTGAGCTGGACGCCCGCGTTCTATATCCGGCACTTCGGGATGACGGCCGTCGAAGCCGGCTACACGCTCGGCATCGTGCTGCTGGTCGCGAATACGGCCGGCGTGTTCTGCGGCGGCTGGCTCAACGACTGGCTGCTGCGGCGCGGCCGCGAGGACGCGCCGATGCGTGCCGGCGCGATCGGCGCCGCGTGCATGGTGATCCCCGCGACGCTGTTCACGCAGCTCGACTCGCTGCCCGCGTCGCTCGCAATGCTCGTCGTCGCGATGTTCTTCGCATCGTTCCCGATGCCGACGTCCACCGCCGCAATGCAGACGCTCGCGCCGAACCAGATGCGCGCGCAGATCTCCGCGCTGTTCCTGCTCGTGTCGAACCTGATCGCACTCGGGATCGGTACGACCGTCGTCGCACTGTTCACCGATCGCGTGTTCGGCGCGCCGGCGGCGGTCGGCCATTCGATGTCGATCGTCAACGTCGCGGCGGCCACGCTCGCCGCGCTGCTGCTCGCCGCCGGGTGCCGGCACTATCGCCGCAGCCTCGATCGCGAACGCGGTCATGCGCCGGCAGCCGCACCGCAGGCGGCCGAGGCGGGCAATCCGATCGCCGCGCGCTGAACATCGGGCGCGATCGGTCGCCCGACCATCATCCATCCAACTGATTCAGGCATCGCTTTTTAATCGATTTGATTTATGCGATGCCCATCCCTATTCTCGATCGCATGACGGCGCGGTGTCTGCCGCGCCGCGTTCCCCCTACCCCACGGATTGACCCATGCAAGCGAACCGCCACCAAGTCCGGATCGACGCGCTGATCGACGCGGCGCAGGACATCCGCTGTTTCCGGGTTTCGCGCGTCGACGGCCAGCCTTTCGACGCGTACGAACCGGGCGCCCATATCGACGTCACCGCGCCGTCAGGCGTCACGCGGCAATACTCGCTGTGCGGCAACCCCGACGAGCGCGGCAGCTACCTGTTCGCGGTGAAGAAGGAAGCGCAGTCGCGCGGCGGCTCGCGTTCGCTGCACGACGACGTGCAAGTCGGCGCCGAGCTGTCGATCGGCGCGCCGCGCAACCTGTTTCGTCTGACGGATGACGCGAGCGAACACGTGCTGATCGCGGCCGGCATCGGCATCACGCCGCTGCTGTCGATGGCATATACGCTGCACAAGCGCGGCGCGCGCTACCGGTTGCATTACTTCGCACGCAGCCGCGAGCATGCGGCGTTCGTCGCCGAACTGTCGTCCGAGCCGTTCGCGTCACACGTCTCGTTCCACTACGGCATCGAGCCCGACGCGCTCGCGGCCGAACTGGCCCGCTGCGTCGAATCGGTCGACGCGCACGCACACGTCTATACGTGCGGCCCGGGGCCGTTCATGGATGCGGTCGTCGCGGCAGCCGCGACACGCTTGCCTGAAGATTCGATCCATCTCGAACGCTTCGCGGCGGAACCGACCGCCACCGATGCGGGCAATACCGATGCCGGCGCCGGCCCGGCCGATGGCTTCGAAGTACGCCTGCAGCGCAGCGGGCAATCGGTACGCGTCACGCCCGACACATCGATCGTCGACGCGCTCGCGCGCATCGGCATCGAGGTCGACACGTCATGCGGCGAAGGCGTGTGCGGCACCTGCATGGTGCCTGTGATCGACGGCGAGCCCGATCATCGCGATCACTGTCTCAGCAAGGCCGAGCGCGCGAGCAACTCGGTGATCTGCTGCTGCGTGTCGCGTGCACGCTCGGCGGTGCTCGTTCTCGATCTCTGACACACGCGGCACGAGTAGCGCCCGTTCAGGACGTCTCGTGTCGTCGACCCGCTCGATGACCTCCGCCAGCAACGCGCGCATCCACGCGTTACCCTCGCTTCGTGGGTCACGCGTCGCCCAATCGCTCGAAAATCTCCGCCGGCAACTCACGCCTCCAACGCGTTGCCCCCGTCCTCATAGGTCACGCGTCGTCGAAACGCTCGACGAGCTCGGCCAGCAGCGTGCGCATCCACGCGTTGCCTTCGTCTTCATGGAAATGCTCGTGCCAGTGCATCGTCACCGGCGCGGGCGGCAGCGTGACCGGCAGGTCATAAAGCCGGAACGCGTTGTCGCGGTTCAGGATCTGTGCGAGCCGCTTCGGCAGCGTCGCATAGAGATCCGTGACCGACAGCACGCTCGGCAGCGCGACGAAGTGCGGCACTTCGAGCGCGATGTTGCGGCCCACGCCCTGCGCGCGCAACGCATCGTCGAGCGCATGGTGGCTGTGCTCGACCGATTTCACGTTGACGTGCGCGGCGCGCACGAACTGGTCGAGACTCAGCGCGGTGCCGCTCGGCACCCCGCGCCGGCGGCCCGTCATGCACACATAGGTTTCCTCGAACAGCACCTGGTGGCGCGTGCGCGGCATCAGTTCCGGCAGGTTGCCGATCGCGAAATCCAGCCGGCTCGCGCGCAGCGCTTCCTCGATCTCCTCCACCGGCAGCGGCTGCACGCTCAGCGTCACGCGCGGCGCGCGCTCGCGCAGCGCCTGGCAGATCGCCGGCAGGTACGCCATTTCGCCCGCATCCGACAACGACAGCCGGAACGTGCGCGTGCTGGTGGCCGGATCGAAGCGCTCCGCATAGCGCAGCGCCACGCGCACCATGTCGAGCGCCTTGCCGACGATGCCCGCGAGTTCGAGCGCGACCGGTGTCGGCTGCATGCCCGAGCGCGTGCGCACGAACAGCGGATCGTCGAACAGCGTGCGCAACCGGCCGAGCGAATAGCTGACGGCCGGCTGCGACAGCGCGAGCCGCTCGCCGGCCTTCGTCAGGCTGCGTTCCTCGACGATCGCCTGGAACACGCGCAACAGGTTCAGATCGAGATGATCGACCGATGTCATCGTAGCCTCCATCATTTGCCGTATTTATTTACTGGCCAATTTTAGATCAATTTGACGGATATGTAGCTGACGACGAGACTGGGTACTCGAAACCGCGCGCTGCGCGGCCCGATTTCGCGACTCTTTCCCCACGACAACGATGAGCGACATTTCCTACCAGACGATCGACACCCGCGCGCTGCATGGTTTCGCGCAACCCGACCGCATTGCGCCCGCGATGTATCACGATCCCGCGCTGTTCGAAGCCGAGCTCGACCGCATCTTCTACCGCACCTGGATCTGGGTCGCACACGAGAGCGAGCTGCCGAACCCGGGCGACTTCATCACGACGACGATCGGCCGCCAGCCGGTGATCGTCGTGCGCGACAAGACCGGCGAGATCAACGTGCTGCAGAACCGCTGCCGCCATCGCGGCGCGACCGTGTGCGAATCGCACAAGGGCAACGCGAAGGGCTTCACGTGCCCGTATCACAGCTGGTCGTACGCGCTCGACGGCACGCTGCGCGCGCTGCCGTACGGCGACGGCTACGAAGGCGTGTGCGAGAAAGGCGACCTGCCGCTCGTGAAGCTGCGCGTCGGCGTGTACCAGGGGCTGATCTTCGCGAGCTTCAACGACGACATCGAACCGCTCGAGGATTTCCTCGGTGGCGCGAAGCCGTGGATCGACCTGTTCATGAAGCAGGGCGCCGGCTACCCGATCAAGGCGAACGGCGAGCACAAGTTCAAGTTCAAGGGCAACTGGAAGATCCAGCTCGAGAACACGACCGACCTCTATCACTTCCCGGTCGTGCACAAGTCGTGGATGAAGTCGATCGACGACGAAACGGCCGCCGCGATCACGAGCTTCATGACGAGCGAAGACGCATTCTGCCGCGGACTCGGCAACGGCCACAGCCTCGCGGTGCTGATGCCCGAGCTGATCGACCTCGACGAAGACGACGGTGCACCGCTGGCCGAGCGCTTCGCGCCGCTCGCGGCGAAGCTCGCCGAGCGCCACTCGCCGGAAGAAGTGCGTCGCATCGTGCGCTCGCTGATGGGCGTCGGCTTCAACCTGAACCTGTTCCCGAACCTCGCGCTGTCGATGGCGTTCTTCCGCGTGCTGCGGCCGATCTCGGCGAACGAAACCGAGATCCGCCACGTCGCGCTCGCGATGGACGGCGGCCCCGACGAAGCGAACCGCGAGCGGCTGCGCATTCACGAGCACTTCCAGGGCCCGTTCGGTTTCGGCAGCCCCGACGACGCGGAAGCATGGGAGCGCGTACAGCGCGGCGCGCATGCGGGCCCCGACGTGCCGATCCTCGTGAATCGCGGGCTGAACCGCGAGACGACCGCCGCGAACGGCGAAAAGACCGCGCATGCGACCGACGAGACCGGCATGCGCGAGGCCTACCAGCAATGGCGCACGATGATGGAGCAACAATGATGGACGACCGCAACGCCCTCTTTTCCGAGCAGACCTTCGCCCGCGCGGTCGAATTCGTGTGGCGCGAAGCCGAGATGCTCGACCGCCGCGACTATCGCGCGTGGCTCGACCTGTGGGAACCGGCCGGCCATTACGTGGTGCCGATCGATCCCGACACGACCGATTTCGCCGCGACGCTGAACTACGTGTTCGACGACCAGGACATGCGCGAGAAGCGCGTGCAGCGGATGGTGTCCGGCTACTCGGCGTCGGCGACCGACGCGGCGCGCACGGTGCGCACCGTGTCGCGCTTCACGCTGGAAAGCGCCAGCGCCGACACCGTCGAGCTGAAATCGGCGCAGGTCGTCGTCGCGTACAAGCGCGGCGTCACGACGCTGTTCGCGGCCGACGTCACGCACAAGCTGCACGTCGATGCCGAAGGCGAGATGCGGATCGCCGAGAAGGTCGTGCGCCTGATCGATTCGACCGAAGCGCTCAGCGCGATCGGCTTCCTGCTGTAAGCCGTGGCCGGTTCGCCGCTGCAAGTGCAATGGTGAGCCGGCAACCTTCACCTTTCCGGACGACCATGCCCACACTCGAAGTTTTCCTGCCGGCCGGCCATGACGACGCCCGCAAGGCCGAACTGATTGCCCGGCTGACCGGTGCGACCGTCGATTCGATCGGTGCACCGATCGAATCGGTGCGCGTGCTGCTCACCGAATTGCCCGCGACGCACATCGGCCTCGGTGGCCGCAGCGCCGCGGACGGCGCGCCGCCGTCGCTGCCCGTGATCGTCGCGATCCTGATCGCCGGGCGCACCGATGAACAGAAACGTGCGCTGATCTCCGCACTGTCGAAGACAAGCGCCAGCGTGCTCGACGCGCCCCTGCAAGGCACCCGCGTGATGATCAAGGACATCCCGAACACCGATTTCGGCATCGGCGGGCAAACCGCACGGGCGCTCGGGCGCTGACCATGCGCTGCGTGCGAGCCTGCCCGTTCATGCGCGACGACCATCGGGCCGCAGCGGCATCGTGCGCTCCCCCGCGACTATGCGCGCGCGTTCGCTTTCACGCCGGCGAGCGGCAGCGTCACGCGGCAGTCGAGCCCGCCGCCATCGGCCGGGCTCGCACCGATCCGGCCACCGTGGCGCGTCACGATGCTCTTGCACAGCGACAGCCCGATCCCGTTTCCGCCCGCCTTCGACGACGAAAAGCCGTCGAACAGCCGGTCGTGCGCGCCGGCCGCGATACCGGGGCCGTCGTCGATCGCACGCAGCTCGGCGTGCCCGGCCACGTTCGCGGTGCCGAGCGTCAGCGTGCGCGGCACGCGTTCGCAACCGGCGAACGCCTCGATCGCATTGAACGCGAGGTTCAGGATCACCTGCCCGATCAGCACGCGCTCGCAGCGGATCGGCAGCGGCGCATCGGCCTGCACGATCGTGACGGTCACGCCGGCCTCCTTCGCGCGCAACTCGATGAAATACGCGACGTCCGCGAGGATGTCGCGCAGGTCGGCGAGCGCGACGACGGGCTCGCGCTTCACGATGAACTCGCGCACGCTCTTGATGATCAACGCCGCATGCTCGGCCTGCCGGTCCGCGCTGCGCAGCCCCCAGATCGCGTCGTCGATGGCGCCGCGCCCGTTCAGCCGCTGCACCGCGCCTTCGATGAAGTTGCGCACGGCCGCGAGCGGCTGGCTCAGCTCGTGCGCGATCACGCTCGCCATCTCGCCCATCGCGTTGTAACGGCCCGCGTGTTCGAGCATGCGTGCTTCCGCGCGGCGGGCGTCCTCGATCGCGACTTCGTCGCTCACGTCGCGGAACTGCACGAGCAGCCCGTCGAGATCGTCCTCGATCTCGACCTGCCGACACAGGATGCGCAGCCAGCACCGCGAGCCGTCGCGCCGCACGATCCGGTAGCGCTGCGGCGCGGACGGATACGCGGACGGCGCATCGCGCAGTTGCGCGACGAGCCGGTCGCGATCGGCCTCGGAGCAGTAGTCGAGCACCTCGCCGAGCGCTTCGTCGGGCGCGAGCCCGAGCACGCGGCGGCCCGACTCGCTGATGAACTGCACGCCGCCGTGCGGCGTGACGACCGCGATGCCTTCGTCGAGATCCTGCATGAACTCGCGCAGCCGCGCCTCGTAGCGGCGCAGTTGCTGGCGCACCGCTTCTTCCGCGCTGATATCGCGGAACTGCACCATCACGACGTCGCGCCCGCGCAGCGGCACGTAGGTGGCAGTCGCCTCGGACAGCATGTCGACGCCCGTGCGCGACCGGTAGCACCACTCGTACACCTGCGGCCCGTCGACGAGTGCTCGATCCCACGCGCTCACCGCGATCTCGCGCTGGTATTTCGGCTCGGGGCGCGTCATGTCCGGCGCCTTCAGCGGCAGCAGTTCCTCGACGGAAAAACCGAGCGCGATGCACGCGGCGCGGTTCGCCCACACGATCGCCTTGGTGTGCGCGTCGTGCAGCAGCACGCAGGTCGTCAGCGCGTCGAGCAGCCGGTGGAAATCGTCTTCGTCGGGGAAACTCATGATCGGCTTCGGATGAGGTCGCGCGGCATCGCGCGGCCGGAAACCCAACATAGCACCGGCGCGCGCCGCCCGCATCTGAAGATTTCTTTAGTGCGGCACGGAACGTCACCAGTCGCACGGCCCAACGCACCAATTGCTGCGCGTTTTCGGCGTTTCTAGACTGGCTGCATCGTCGCGACCACCCCGCATTCGAACCCCAATCCGCCCCAGGAGACAGCCATGCCCCACGCCGCCCTCGCCCTCGACACCGCACCGAGCGCCCCCCATGCGGCCAGCGAGCCGGCCGCCCGGCTGTCGCCGCTCGACGCCGTGATCGAGACCGTCGCCGCGCGCCGCGAAGAATTCGACCGCCTGTCGCACGTGCCGCGCGACGTGATCGCGCTGTTCAAGCAGGCCGGCATCTATCGCGCGGGCACGCCGCGCCGTTTCGGCGGCGATGCGCTCGCGCCGACCGCGTTCCTCGACATGATCGAGCGGATCGCGACCGCCGACGGCTCGGCCGCGTGGGTCGCGAGCTTCGGCTCCGCGAACGTGTATCTCGCCGCGCTGCCGCTCGACACCCAGGCCGAGCTGTATGCGAGCGGCCCCGACCAGGTGTTCGCGGGCGGCCTGTTTCCGGTGCAGCCGGCCCAGCCCGCGCCGGGCGGCTGGCGCGTGAACGGCACGTGGAAATTCGCGAGCGGCTGCAAGGGTGCCGATTGGCTCGGCGTCGGCATCGCCGTGCCGGGCACGCAGGATGCAGCACCGAACAAGCCGCGCACGGCCGTGTTCCGCGCAGCCGACGTCGAGATCGTCGAGAACTGGAGCGTGGTCGGCATGCAGGGCACCGGCAGCCACGACCTGCACGTCGACGACCGCTTCGTGCCCGAGGCGTGGACTTTCGTGCGCGGCGGCGAACCGACCGTCGACGAGCCGCTGTACCGCTACCCGACCGTCGCGTATGCGGCGCAGGTGCTGGCCGTCGTGAACCTCGGCCTCGCACGCGCGGCACTCGACGTCGCGAACCGCATGTCGGGCGGCCGCCAGACGACGACCGGCGCACCGCGCCTCGCCGATCGCGCGTATTTCCGCATCGAGCTCGCGAAGGCCGAGGCGCAGCTGCGCTCGGCGCGCGCGTTCTTCTACGATGCGACCGACGCGGTGTGGCAATCGATTCTCGCTGGCAACCCCGTGACGCCCGATCAGGTCAGCCTGCTGCGGCTCGCGGCCACGCAGATCGCACGCGAAGGCGCAAGCGTCGTCGAACGCGCGTACCGCCTCGGCGGCACGGCGGCGATCTACCGGTCGCATCCGTTGCAGCGGCTACTGCGCGACGCGATGGTCGTCACGCAGCACGCGTTTCTCGCCGAAGGCAACTTCGACGGCGCCGGCGCGGTGTTCACCGGCGTCACGCCGTTTCCCGGCTATCTGTAACCTGCGTCAACCGATGCTCGTTTGAACACGCATGGCGCCGATGCCGAAGCGCCCTCGCCGGCCGGCTCATGCGCCCGATCGATTCCTCTGGAGAACCTCACATGTCCGATTCGAATCCGCTGCCGCTGCGCGTCCTGTTCTGCTGCGGCGTATCGCAAAACTTCTTCGACCTGCCGCGCGAGAAGATCGGCGAAGTGTGGCAGGCGTACGGCGCGATGCTCGCCGCCGTCGAAGCGATGCCCGGCGTGCGCGTGCTCGGCGTGATGGACGACGACCGCCTCGTGGTCGGCCAGGCCGACGGCGCGCCGTGGACCTTCTACATCATGGCCGACGTCGCCGATTTCGACACGACGGTCGCCGTGTGCAACCTGTATCGCACGACGCCGGTCGGCGAATACAACCTGTGGCGCTACGGCAAGATCGAGGCGCGCGTCGGCCGTGCGCTGACGGTGCCGCCGGCCGCGAAGCCCGCGGCGTGAGGCGCGTGATGACCGACGTGTCTTCCGGCCTGATCGATGCGCTCGCGCAGCGCCTGGCGGCGCTCGACGCCGAGCGTGCGGTGCGCGCGACGATCACGCGCTACATGGCGCTGTGCGACGTGCCCGAGGATGCCGGTGACGGCCCGTCGCTCGCCGGGCTGTTCACGGCCGATGCCGTGTGGGAGGGCATCGGTCCGCAGTACGCGCGCAAGTTCGGCCGCCTCGAAGGCACGGCCGCGATCGTCGCGATGCTGGGCCGCTACCTGCCGCCCGAGCCGCATTTCTCGGCTAATCTGCATTTCCTGACGTCGGAGTCGATCGAGATCGGCGCCGGCAACACGAGCGCACGCGGCCGCTGGATCATGCTGCAGGCGTCGCGCTATGCGGACGGCACGGCCGAGCTGATCGCCGCGCGGCTGACCGTCGATTTCGCACCGGCCGCCAACGGCTCTGCGTGGCTGATCCGTCATTTCCGCACCGAACGCGTGCTCGACGGCCCATGGCCGCTCGCCGCCGTGCCACGGGCCTGATTCCCGATGCTTTCCACCGCTTCCGGACGATACCGACCATGACAGGCTTCATCGACACCCTCACGCTCGGCGGCCCCGGCCCCACGATTGCGATCAAGGACACGATCGACATCGCGGGCCATCCGACCCGCGCGGCGAGCCGTGCGCTTGCCGACGCACCGCCGGCCGCGCAACATGCGGACGTGGTCCGCCTGCTGCTCGACGCGGGCTGGCAGATCGCCGGCAAGGCGAACATGCACGAGCTCGCGTTCGGCATGACCGGCATCAACGACTACACGGGCACGCCCGTCAATCCGCAGGACGCGACGCGCATTCCGGGCGGCTCGTCGAGCGGCTCCGCTTCGCTCGTCGGGCTCGGTACGGTCGACGCGGCACTCGGCACCGACACGGGCGGCTCGATTCGCGGGCCGGCCGCCTGCTGCGGCGTGGCCGGGCTGAAGCCGACGTTCGGCCGCGTGTCGCGGCGTGGCGTCGCGCCCGCCGAAACGACGCTCGATTGCGTCGGGCCGTTCGCACGCGATATCCGCACGCTGGTTGCGGTGATGGCCGCGATTGCGCCGGGCTTCGATCGTGCGCGCGCGACGGCCTCCGCGGCAGGCTGCACGGTCGCGCACATCACGGTCGACGCCAATCCGGCGATCGCTGCCGCACTCGACGCGGCCGTGCGCGCGTCGGGCCTGCGTTCGCACGCGGTCGTGCTCGACGACATGCCCGCCTCGTTCGCCGCAGGGCTCACCGTCATCAACGCGGAAACGTCGCGCGCGTTCGGTCATCTGGTCGCGACCGGCAAGCTCGGCGCCGACCTCGATGCACGATTGCGCACGGCCGCAGCGACCACGCCTGCGGCATTGAAAGAAGCCGAAGCCGTGCGCACACGCTTCACCGCGCAGGTCGACGCCGCGCACGAACACGCGGACGTGCTCGTGCTGCCGACGCTGCCCGCGCTGCCGATTACACTGCAGCAGGCACGCGACGGCGTATCGGTGATCGCGATGTCGTCGCTGATCCGGCCGTTCAACCTGAGCGGCCATCCGGCACTGAGCCTGCCGTTGCCGCTGGCCGGATCGCCGCTGAAGGCCGGCCTGCAGATCGTCGGGCGCAAGGGCGCGGATGAGCAGGTCTGCGCGATCGCGGCACACTTCGAAGCGGCACTCGCCTTATGAACCACGATGCGGGCGCGACATCGACAAATGCGCGCTCGCGAACCAAGGAATCGAGCACCATGTCAGACCGAGTCGTCCTCGTCACCGGCGCCGCGCGCGGGCTCGGCGCCGTCATCGCCGAACGTTTTCATGCGGCCGGCTACCGCGTCGCGCTGGCCGACATCGCCGCCGACGCCATTCAAGCGCATGCGCGCGAACTCGACGCGAGCGGCGAACGCGCGATCGCGCTGCCGCTCGACGTCACGTCGAAACGCGATTTCGAAACCGCACGCGATGCACTCGTCGCGCGCTGGGGCACGATCGACGTGCTCGTGAATAACGCGGGCGCATCGAAGGTCGTGCCCGCGATGGAGATCACGGCCGAGCAGTTCGACCAGGTGATCGACGTGAACCTGCGCAGCGTGCTGTTCGGCTGCCAGGTGTTCGGCCAGTACTTCGCGGAACACGGCGCGGGCCGTATCGTCAACATCGCGTCGCTCGCGGGGCAGAACGGCGGCTCGGCGACGGGCGCACACTACGCGGCCGCGAAGGGCGGCACGCTGACGCTGACCAAGGTGTTCGCGCGCGATCTCGCCGCACAGGGCGTGACCGTCAATGCGATCTCGCCGGGCCCGCTCGATCTGCCGATCGTGTATGAAAGCGTCGCGCCGGAGAAGCTGCGCCAGGTGCTCGCGAGCCTGCCGGGCGGCACGCTCGGCTCGGCCGGTTTCGTTGCGGATGCGGCCGTGCTGCTCGCGTCGGGTGACGCGCATTTCGCGAACGGCGCGTGCTGGGACATCAACGGCGGGTTGTACATGCGCTGAGCGCTGAGCACTGTTTGCAGCGACTCGCCGAAGCACCGGCGAGGCCCTATCGCGACGACTCGCCGTCGTCGCCCCACACGACCATCACGTCGCGCACGAGCGCGGCGATCGACGTCGCGCCGAGCTTCTCCTTGATGCTCGCGCGATGCACGTCGACGGTCTTCACGCTGATCGACAGATCCGATGCAATCTGCTTGCTGCCCTTGCCGTCCACCACGCCGCGCAGCACTTCCTTCTCGCGCGCGGTCAGCGCATCGAGCCGCCGGCGCAGCTCGCGATGGCGCTGGCTGACCGCATGCCGCTGCTGCGCGAGCCGTAGCGCGCGTTGCACGCGCTCGAGCATCTGCTGAGAGTTGTACGGCTTCTCGACGAAATCGATCGCGCCGTTCTGCAGCGCGCGCACGGACATCGGAATATCGCCGTGCCCGCTGACGAAGATCACCGGCAGCGTCGCGCCACGCGCGTTCAGTTCCGCCTGCACGTCGAAGCCGCTCTTCTCCGGCATCCGCACGTCGAGCACCAGGCACGCGGGCAGGTTCACGTCGAAGCGCGCGAGAAAATCGGTAGCGTTCGCGAACCCTTCGGACGCGATGCCGACCGATTCGAGCAGCCACGCGAGCGACGTCCGCATGCCGCTGTCGTCGTCGACGATGTATACGATCGGTGCGGGTGACGTCATCGCGGGTGTCTCACTGAATATCGGTATGGGTATCGCACGCGCCGCATACGGGGCCGGTTGCCGGCTCGTCGCGCGCGTCGTTCGCTGGGGGTGTGCGGCACATCATAACGAGCCGAAAACCCGCTGAAAACCCCTTCACGGGCCGCGCGAACGCACAATCGCGCTTTTTTCGCGCGGTGCGCCGCGCATCTAGGTAGAACCTTTAGACGCGTTGGCGAGAACGCCATCTCCATCGTCAATCGTGCGAATGGCCGCCGGCATTTTCGCGACGTACGCTTGGGTCATCGTCGGCGATCCGGCGCTGCACCGGCAGCACCGCGCGATCGCCGCTTTCGTCCACTCAGGAGCGCCCATGTCTTCCACGACCGATATCCAGCGACCGGCACGCGTCGAGCCGACCGACGCGCAGAAGGCCTTCCGGCAAGCGATGGCCCACCTCGGCGCGGCCGTCAACGTGATCACCACCGCCGGGCCGCACGGCCGCTGCGGGATCACCGCGAGCGCCGTGTGCTCCGTCACCGATGCACCGCCCACCGTGCTTGTCTGCCTCAACCGCTCGAGCGCGATGCGCGCGGTGTTCGAGCGCAATCGCCATGTGTGCATCAACGTGCTGCCTGCCGAGCACGAACTGCTCGCGCGGCATTTCGCCGGGCTTACCGACCTGCCGATGGAACGCCGCTTCGAATTGCCCGTGTGGGATCGCGGCGAGCAGGACGTGCCCGTGCTGCGCGACGCGCTCGCGAGCCTGCAGGGCACCATCGCCGACATGAAGGAAGTCGGCTCGCATTCGGTGATGTTCATCGAAGCAACGTCGATCCGCGTGCGCGATGACGGCGACAGCCTGATCTACTTCAGCCGCGCATTTCACCGCGTCGCGCGCACTGCGTGCGTGCGATGACGCGATGGTGCCCCAGCCGGTGCCGCCGTAGTAGAGACCGAGCGGCAGCCCCGCGCCGCGCGGCGCGGCGGATGCGAGGCGCGCCGCGAGCACGCCGCCGCTGACGCAGATCGGCGCGCTGCCGATGCCCGTCGCGAGCATGAGCCCGAACGGCCGGCAACCGGGCCGGGCTGTCACAATGGTCGATCGACGCGGCGCGTCGCGCGGCATGCGCGCCGACCTGACACCCCGGCAGCGCGCCCGACGGCGCCGCCGCCACGCAAACCGATCACCCATCCATTCCTCATGACCATCCGCACCCGCGTCACCGCAGACAATCCCATGCTGCTCGACATCTGGCACCGCGCCGTCAAGGCCACCCACGCGTTCCTCAGCGAGCAGGACATCGCCGAGCTCTACCCGCAGGTCCGCGATCTCTACCTGCCGAGCGTCACCGTCTGGGTCGCCGAAGCCGGCGACGGCCGCATCGGCGGCTTCATCGGTACGAACGACGCGCAGATCGAAATGCTGTTCGTCGACCCGGACCGGTTCGGCCAGCGCATCGGCACGCGCCTGCTCGATCACGTGCGCGCGCAGCACCCGCACCCGAGCGTCGACGTCAACGAACAGAACCCGGGCGCGCATGCGTTCTACCGCCGCTACGGCTTCCGGGACATCGGCCGCTCGGAAACGGACTCGGCAGGCCGGCCGTTTCCGCTGATCCACATGGCGTACTGAACGGCCGGGGCGACGCGCGCCGGGCCGCGCCCGTCACGCCGACGCCCGCAACGCCCGCTGGCACGCGGCCAGCGCCGCGCCCGCGAACAGCGTCAGCGCCGAATACACGAGCCCGCGCGCGAGCCCCGCGCTGTCCGACACCCAGCCGATCGCGACCGGCCCGGCGATCTGGCCGAACGCGAACACGGTGGTGAAGGCGCTGATGCCCTTCGCCCAGCCGTCGGGCGGCAGGTTGTGCCGCACGAACGCGGTCGTCGACGCAACGGCCGACAGGAAGGTCGCGCCGAACAGCGCGCCCGACGCGAACGCCGCCGCCGGATGCACGAACAGCGCGGGCATCAGCGTCGCGACGCCGAGCAGCGCGTTGAGCACCGCGAGCGCCTGCCCGCCGCGCATCCGGTCGAGCAGCCCCGACCACAGCCGCGCCGACACCACCGTCGCGACGCCGAGCATCACGTAGAACCCGACCACGACCGCGCCGCTCATGCCCGCGCCGCGCAGCAGCGCGACGATGAACGTCATGTAGCCGATGTAGCCGACCCCGAACAGCCCGTATCCGGCCAGCGCGAGCGCGAAGCGCGCGACGCCGCCGGCGGCCCCGGCGTGCGCGGCGCCGTCGCGCGGCCGGACGGGCGCCGCGTGCGCATGCTCGATGCGCCGGGCGGCCGCGCCCGCGACGCCGGCGAA
Source organism: Burkholderia sp. SRS-46 (assembly GCF_004343775.1). Classification (GTDB taxonomy): domain Bacteria; phylum Pseudomonadota; class Gammaproteobacteria; order Burkholderiales; family Burkholderiaceae; genus Burkholderia. Next base: position 1,151,196 of record NZ_PTXL01000002.1, read on the forward strand.
CCCGGCACACGCCAGCGCGAGCGCGAACCACGCGTGCTGCCAGCCGTGCGGGCCGGGCGCGAGCGTCGCCGGCACGAGCAGCGACGACGCGACGATCCCCCAGCCGGTGCCGCCGTAGTAGAGGCCGAGCAGCAGCCCCGCGTCGCGTGGCGCGGCGGATGCGAGCCGCGCCGCGAGCACGCCGCCGCTGACGAAGATCAGCGCGCTGCCGATGCCGGTCGCGAGCCGCAGCGCGAGCAGCGCATGGGTGCCGGTCGTGAATCCGCATGCCGCCATCAGCAGCGCGGTGATCGCGCAGCCGGCGACCAGCAGCGTGCCGGCCGTCGCGCGCCGGGACAGGAACGGGAACGCCAGCGCGCCGAACAGGTAGCCGGCCGCGTTCGCGGTGTTCAGCGCGCCGGCCTGCGCGAAGCCCCAGCCGAGATCGGCCTTCATCGGCGGCAGCAGCAGCGCATACGAGAAACGGGCGAGACCGAGCGCGATCGCGCTGCCGAGCGACAGGCCGATCGCGAGCCGCCACGCGGCCATGCGGTCGGGGTCATGGGTCCCGCCGCCGGACGTGCCGGGGGCGGCCTGGGTGGGGAGCGGCGCTGCGCGCATCGCGTTGTCTCCGGGTGTGTTCGAATCGAATCGTCGCGCCGCGGCGGCGATCACGCGCGCGGCGACGTCAGATGGTGCCAGAAAACCGGGCCGCCCCCGGCCGGCGGACCGGATGCGCGGCGCGGATGCCCGGGCGCCGCGATTCGAAACGATTCACGCAATTACTACCAATATCGTCAAATTTAAATAAGTTCAATAAACGCCAAATATTCGTTGAATCACAAAAATCCACTCGAATCCAATTCAATTATTCGATTCGCCTTGACGCAACGAAGACGAGAAAACTCAACAAATTCGCGTGTTTAGTGGATACAAGGTAAAAACGATCCGCATGATTGCATTCACCAAAATCGTCAATTAATATCCAGGCCACTTGTAAGGCATCGACCGATTAATGCCCGGCAAGCAGCGGCGGCCAACCCGCCACGTTTTCATGTTGAAAATCTCGTGTTCACAACACCAGGAGAATTGACATGCAGGAAAATCAGCAAATCGATTTGCTCGAATGGATGAAGGAAGACACGCATCCGCAAGCCGTCGACATGATGGTCGAGGACGCCGTGGTGCCGTTCGGCACCGCACTCTGGCCGGTCTGAGCGGGCCATACGACCAGGCGGAAGGGGATCGCCCCTTCCGCCGCTTCCGGAGACACGCATGCTGAACCTGCACCGCGCGCTCGGCTGTCATCCCGCGCTGCGCGACAAGCTCGCGCGCGCGGACCAGGCAACGCTGCTGGTCGGCTACGACGCGCGCAACCGCGACACCGCGCTGCGCGCGTTTTCCACCCTGCCCGATTCGCTCGCCGCCACCACCGTCTGCCTCGACACCACGCCGCCCGACGAGATCGTCGCGGCGATCGGCGAGGCCGACCTGTTCGTGCTGCTGTACGACTCGTCGACGCTACCCGAGCCATCGCCGAGCGGCCCGCCGTTTCTCGCGGCGATCCGGCCGGCGATCGTCGAGCACTGGGGCAAGTCGGTACTGTTCAAGGACTACGGCCCGCATCTCGACGAGGCGTTCGCGGAATCGCTCGACGACATCGCCGAGCGCAACGGCCGGCTGATCGACGCCGCCGCGCGCGCGTCGCACATTCACTTCATCGACGAGGCCGGCAACCGGCTCACGGGGTCGCTCGCGACGGACCAGAAATGGACCAGCGTGGACGGCCGGGGCAACCTCGACGTCGTGCCCGGCGAGATCGCGACGCACGTCACCGACCTGCGCGGCTCGATCGTGTTCAGCGGCACCTTCCTCGGCACGGTGCCGTTCGCGGTCAAGTACAAGGTGGCCGAGCGGCTCGTGACGCTGCATATCGAGGACAGCACGATCGTCGGCTTCGACAGCGACGATCCGGCATTCCGGCGCGACTTCGCGTCATACCTCGAACGGCACGCGAACCATCGCACGATCGAGGAATTCGGCATCGGTACCAATCTCGGCATCCGGCGCCTGTACGGCCGCAACGCCGGCTTCGAGGAACGCCATCCGGGCCTGCATCTCGGCCTCGGCGGCGGCGCGCAAGGCAGCCACCATCTGGATCTGATCTTCGCGCGCGGCAAGCTGGCGCTGGACGACAGGATCGTGTTCGACGGCGCATTCGCCGTGTGATGCGGGCGCCGCGCACCCAGTGGTAGTCTGGAACTTGCAGGACATGAAGCATCCGTCGCAGTTGGCCGCCGGATCGTAGGCGACCGACGTGCCGACCACGGCGGGCGCGTATTGCGGCACCTGTCCGCCGCCCGGCACGGTCACATAGTGCGGCGCGATCTGCTGGCCGGCCGCCGCTTCCAGGCCCGGGGCGAGCACCGCGTAGCGCGGATCGTCTTCATGGGTCATCCCGCTCAGCCGGTAGCGCGCATAGGGTTTCATCAACATGGCCTGCCTCCTTCGGTTGAGTGAAGCGCCGGCCCGGCTCAATGGACCGGCAGCGTCTTCACGGCCACCGTCTCGGGCGGCGTGACTTCTCCTGCCAGGCTCTGCTGCATCTTCTTGCGGATGTCGGCGGGCGCCATGCCGACGCTGATCAGCGACACGAGCTTGGCGAGCGACGCTGACGGCACCATGTCGTACGCGCTGATCGCGCCGGCCTGCGCGAGCCCCGAGCCGGTCTCGTAGGCGTCGATGTTGACCGAGCCGGCCAGCACCTGCGTGTTGTCCATCAGCACGACGCCCGCTGCGTTCGCGCTCGACAGCACCTGCAGGAAATCCGCGGCCGACGGGCCGTTGCCTTCGCCGAACGCCTCGATCACGACGCCGCGCACTACGGGTTCGCTGTGGTTGATCATCGCGTTCGCGACCGACGCGCCGATGCCCGGGTAGAGCGTCATCACGATCGTCGCGAAGCTGCGCACCGCCTGGGCCTGGCTCGTCAGCCGGGCCCGCGTGGCGGAAAGGTTCGCGGGGTTGTCGAGCGACGTGCTCCAGTCGGGCGGCGGCAGCACCAGCGCGGAATTGATCGTGATCTGCGCGGCCACGGTCGCCAGCGGCGGGAAATTCGGCGACGCGAACGCCGCGAACTGGTTCGCGTTGACCTTGACCGACCGATTGCCGCGCAACAGCAGCGAATCGAAATACAGCAGGCTCTCCGGAATGCGCGTCGTGCCGGCGATCACGATCGCGCCGATCAGGTTGGTCAGCGCGTCGTTGAGCGTCATCGCGAGCGGCACCTGCGAGCCGCTGAACACGACGGGCTTCGCGAGGCCCGGCAGCAGGAACGACGTCGCGGCCGCGCTGAACGCCATCGTGTCGGTGCCGTGCAGCACGACGAAGCCGTCGTAGTCGCCATAGACCGTGGCGAGCGATTGCGCGATCGTGATCCAGTCGGACGGCGTCATGTTCGAGCTGTCGAGCGGCTTGTCGAACCACGCAACCGTGTAGGCAAGCCCCGGATAGCCGGCCACCTGCCCGCCCTCGAGCCCCGGCATCGACTCGATCAGCGCCTTGAAATCCGGCCCCGGCATCGGCGCGAGCGGCACGCCGTCACAGCCGATCGTGCCGCCGGTGTACAGCACGTAGACGTTGCTCATCGTGGGTCTCCTTCAGGTCTGCGAAAGATTTGTTGGGGTGCGGGGTGAATCGGGAACGTTTTCACTATGACGACGAACGCGCAATGCGGCTCGCGGCACGGCGGCCTCCACATTCGGTGCTTCATCTTCCTCTTATAGGCGCGCGTAGTTCGATGCTTATATGTAAGTACGCAATCAATTTTCTTCAACCATTTAATTCAGGGGACGAGCCGCGATCATTGATCGATTCGAAACGAATTATTGATTTGTTTTCGAATCCGGCATCGCACCGCGCTTTTATGAAAAAACTTCTTCGAGGATTACCGGAGAACTTGGGGCAGACTGTTTGCGTTCGGCGAGAAATAGCCGGCCGACCGAGTTGTCTGAATCGTCGACAATCAATCGCCGGCGAGGCTCCGGTGGTGCTGATCGTGCCTGGCTCGGGCCCGACCGGCAGGAACGGTAACGAGCCAAACGGGTTTCAATGCGAGCATCACACTATTTGACAGAGATGTGCATGGAGAAGGACTTGAATAAACACGAATCCCCCCGACTCGTCGTCAACGTCGACAGCATCACGGAAATCGAGCAAATGGAAGGCGAGCATTGGGGAAGCACATGGAAGCCGCTCACGCCAGCCCTCGATGCCCATCCCGGCCGTCTTGGCGCCAACCTGTCGCGCGTGCCGCCAGGCCGCACCGCCTGTCCTTTCCACACGCACGCGCGCGCGGACGAGGTGTTCTTCGTGCTGTCTGGCCGGGGCGTCTTCCGCTACGGCGATACAGTGCAGGAGATTCGCGCGGGCGACTGCGTCTCATGTCCGGCCGGAACCGGGCTCGCTCACCAGCTGGCGAACCCGTTCGACGTCGATCTTGTGTACTTTGCCGTCGGGTTGAACGATCCGCACGAGGTCTGCACTTATCCCGACAGCGGCAAGGTGCTGATTCGCAGCCTCAAGATGGTGGGCCGGCTGACGGAAGCGCCGTATATGGACGGGGAGCCGGATAAGCCGCAAGTGATGGATCTGGCTCAACCATTCGTCGTGGCCGCCGGAGAACAGGCGGGAAGCGAAGGCGACACGCGCTGACGGGATGGAACGGGCGCGGCGGTAGGCGACCGTCGCGCCGCATCGAACGCGTGGGGGCGGCCATAAGCGAACCTTCAGCAACGGCTGCAAGGCTTCGACGATTCACCGGCCAAGGACGTGGCCGGCTTGCCTCAAGGCACCAGAACCTTCTTCATCGATGGTGAGGCGTGCCGCACAAAACTCTCTCGCTCATAGAACGGAATGGCATCCGGCCGCGCGTCGAGAAATATCGCGGTCATACCACGCGCACGGGCGTCGGATTCGGCATATTCGATCAAGGATCGGCCGACACCGCTTCCTCGGCCCATCGAGTCGACCACGAGGTCGTCGATATGAAGGTGTGCCCCGCGAGCCAAGGTGTGGACGGGTCTCATGCCCATCACGCCGATCATCTTCCCGTCGCGAAATGCTGCCACGAGCTCGTATCAAGACTATTGCACGGGGCTGCATGGCGAGGCCCGTGAAGAAGAGCCGGGTCTTGAAGCCGAAAGCAGGCAGGCGGTTCAGGGTCCACCTGCCCGACACCCCTGTTCAATCCTTCCCAAACGCCCCATCCCGCAACCGCCACACCCCCAGCGGATTCCCATCCTGCAACGCCGCCGGCAGCAGTTCCGCCGGCAGCGCCTGATAACACACCGGCCGCAGAAACCGCTCGATCGCGAGCGTGCCCACCGACGTCGTGCGCGAATCCGACGTCGCCGGGAACGGCCCGCCGTGCACCATCGCATGCGCGACCTCGACGCCGGTCGGATAGCCATTCGCAAGAATCCGCCCCGCCTTGCGTTCGAGCGTCGGCAGCAGGCGACGCGCGAGCGCGTAGTCGTCCGGCTCGATCTGCAGCGTCGCCGTCAACTGCCCCTCGACATGCTCGGCGAGTTCGATCATCTCGTCGAGATCGCGGCACGTGACGATCAGCGACGTCGGCCCGAAGATCTCGTCCTCCAGTTGCGAGTTTGCGACGAACGCAGCCTGCGTGGTCGCGAACAGCGCGGGCAGCGCCGCCGACAGCGCACCGGTCGTCACGCCGTGCGCAACCTCGCTCACGCCGTCCGACGCCGCGCGCTGCGACACGCCGCGCGCATAGGCTTGCGCGATGCCGGCCGTCAGCATCGTCTGCGCGCCCTTCTGCCCGAGCGCCTGCGCGGCCGCGTCGACGAACGCCTGCGTATGCGGGCCGTCGAGCACGACCACGAGCCCCGGGTTCGTGCAGAACTGGCCGACGCCGAGCGTCAGCGAGTCGACGAAGCCGCGCGCGATCTCGCCGCCGCGCGCCGCGAGCGCGCCGGGCAGCACGAAGCACGGATTGATGCTGCTCATCTCCGCGTAGACGGGAATCGGCTCGCGCCGCCGCGCGGCGATGTTCATCAGCGCGAGCCCGCCGCCGCGCGACCCGGTGAAGCCCACCGCCTTGATCGCCGGATGCGCGACGAGCGCCTCGCCGATCGCGTTGCCCGCGCCGAGCACGAGCGAGAACGTGCCGTCCGGCAAGCCGCACGCGGCGACCGCGCGCTGGATCGCGCGACCCACCAGCTCCGACGTGCCGAGATGCGCGGGATGCGCCTTCGCGACCACCGGGCAGCCGGCCGCGAACGCCGATGCCGTATCGCCGCCCGCAACCGAGAACGCGAGCGGGAAGTTGCTCGCGCCGAACACCGCGACCGGCCCGACCGGAATCTTCTGCAGACGCAGGTCCGGGCGCGGCAGCGGCTGGCGCTCGGGCTGCGCGGCATCGAGCGTCGCGTCGAGCCAGCGGCCGTCGCGCACCAGCGCCGCGAACAATCGCAACTGGCCGACCGTACGCGCACGCTCGCCTTCGAGCCGCGCGACCGGCAGCGCCGATTCCTGGTGCGCGCGCGTGATCAGCGTATCGCCGAGCGCGACGAGTTCGTCCGCGATCGTGTCGAGCAACCGCGCGCGCAGGTCGAGCGGCGCCGCGCGCAACGGATCGAACGCGGCCGCCGCGAGCGTGCATGCGCGATCCACGTCCGCCGCATCGCCCGCGCCGAATTCGGGTTCCAGTTCGACGCCGCGCGCGGGATCGAACGCGCGCAACGCCCCTGCCGTGCCGCGCACCGACGCGCCACCGATCAACATGTCTCCGGAAATCTGCATCATTCACCTGCCTGCTTGTGCGGTTCGTTCAGGTCGATCCGGTAGACCCGGATCGCGTTGTCGTGCCAGATCGCGCGGCGCGCGCGGTCGTCGAGGTCCGCGATCGCCGCGGCGAAGGTCCGCAGCAGCGCGGGATACGTGATCCGCAGGCTCGCCACCGGGAAATTGCTCGCGAACAGGCAGCGCTCCCAGCCGAAGATCGCGATCGCGTCGCGGATGATCCGCCGGTTCTCCGCGTCGTTCCATGCGACATCGCGCAGCCCGAACTCGGACAGCTTCACCGACACGCGCGGCAATGCGGCGAGCGCCGCCATGCCACGCCGCCAGCGCGCGAGCCCAGCGTCCGAGCGGTCCCACGGCAGCCCCGCATGTTCGAGCACCACGTCGACGGCCGGCGCCTGCGCGAGCAGCGCGGCCGCTTCGTCGAGATGCCAGAACGGCACCCGCAGATCCCAGCCCAGGCCGTGCGCGGCGAGCCGTTCGAGCGCGGCCGGCCAGCGCGCGTCGCGCAGCGTGCCGGGGCCGTCCACGGCCGCATCGGGCGCGGGCGCGATGCGCGGCTTGAAGCGCACACCGCGCACCCGCGGCCACGCGGCCTGCTCGGCAAGCCGTTCGTCGGCATCGTCGGCGAGCAGGTCGACCCATGCGACGACCGCCGACGGCAGCCCGTGCGCGGCCGCGACGTCGTGCAGCCAGCGGGTTTCCGCGAGCGCCTCGTCATGCGCGCGCTCCGCTTCGACGTGCACGCTCGCGACGAGCGGCGCGCCGTGCGCCGCCCGCCGGTAGTCGTCCACGTCGAAATCCCGGCACAGCGCCGCATAGTCGCCGAGCAGGAAGTGCGCCGGATCGTAGCGATCCTGCAGCCACGGGTAGTGCGCGCCGCCGCCGAGCCGCCACAGATGATGATGCGCGTCGACGAGCGCCGCCGGCAGCGCGCCGGGCGAAGCATCCTCGCGCATGTCAGCGCGCCCCCGCGAGCACGAACGACGCATCCGGCTCGCGCAGCGTCGGCAGCGCACCGACGAACTGCCACGCATCGAGATCGAGCTCGCGCACGTAGTCGTCCTGGAACGACACGTAGGCCGCGCGCCGCGTCGGATGGAACGACAGCGCGGTCGGGTTCGCGGGCAGCGCGACGCGCTCGATCTCCTCGAGCTGCTGCGCGTCGAACACCGAGATCGACCGCTCGCCCGAATTGGTCAGCAGCAGCAGGTCGCGGCCGTCCGGCGCGCTCGTGCGATAGATCCGGTTCGGGTCGTGGCGCGTCTTCACGCGGCGGCCGCAGGCCATCGTGTCGGTGTCGATCGCGACCAGCGTGTCGTCGCCGCGGTTCGCGACGTAGAGGGTGCGCTCGTCGGACGACAGCGCGTTGCCTTCCGGGCGCGGTCCCGGCATCACCGCGCGCGGCGCGACCGTCGCGTCGCGCGGATGGAACTGCGTGACCGTGTTCGACAGCAGGTGCACGCCGTACGCGCGGCTCGCATCGCGCGTGAGCGTCACGAGGTGCGTCTTCACGCCGCCGGACGGCACCGCCAGGTTCGGCACCGCCTGCTCGGTCGGGCGATCGAACACGAGCAGCATGTCGTGCGCCTCGCTCATCGCGTAGAGCCGCCCTTCGCGGTCGCTCGCCATGCCGTGCGGCCGGTAGTACGGCCACAGGTCGAGCATGCGCGTGTGGCTGCGCTCACCGAGATCGATCTCGGCGATCCGGTGATCGCCTTCGTGGCCGCGCGACCACGCGGTCTCGATTCCGAAGATGCCGACATACGCGAAGCGCTGGTTCGCGTCGACGGTGAATTCATGCGGGAAGTTCGGCAGCACGATGTGCTTGAGCGCCGTCTTCGTGTCGAGATCGTAAAAGCTGAAGGTATGGGCGCACTTCTGCACCAGCAACAGGATGTCGTTCATCGTGGGTCTCCGTACTCCGATCGTACTGCCGCGGCGCGATCCGTGCGCCGCGGCGAAATCTTGTGCATGTCTCGGCGGCTTGCTCGCGCCGGTTCAGCCCTCGCAGCGCTTCGGCAGCGTGCAGGTCAGCAGCCCGGCTACCGCGAGCGCGCCCGCGAGGCTGTAGACGCCGGCCGCCGCGCTCACGTGCTGGGTCAGCACGCCCACCGCGTAAGGGCCGCAGAACCCGCCGAGGTTGCCGAGCGCGTTGATCAGCCCGCGCGCGCTGCCGGCTGTCTCGACGCTGCACAGCTTCGGCGGGATCGCCCAGAACACGCCGGCCGCCGCCTGCAGGAAGAAGCCGCAGCCGATCAGGAACGCATACGACACCCACGTGACCGACTGGAACCGCACCGACAGGAACAGGCACGCGGCGAAGCCGAGCAGCGGCAGCACGATGAACAGGCGGCGCTTGCCGGTCTTGTCCGACCAATACGACGTCACGCTCATCCCGAGCATCGTGCCGAGGTACGGCAGGATCGCCAGCATCCCGACCTGCGCCATCCCGCCATGGGTGAGGTTTTTCAGGAGCGTGGGCAACCACAGCGTATAGCCGTAGATGCCGACCTGGTAGCAGAAATTGATCGCGACGAGCCGCCACACCGTTTCGTCGCGCAGCAGCGCGCCGAACGACGTTGCGGTCTGCTGCGCGCCGCCGCGCGCGGCCTCGCGCTCCGCGCGCAGCGCATCGACGAGGTACGCCTTCTCGCGCGGCGACAGCCAGCGCGCGGTTTCCGGGCGATCGTCGGCGAACGGCAGCCAGATCGCGAGGAACGCGAGCGACACCAGCCCCGCGCCGTAGAACAGGTGACGCCAGTCGTATGCGGCGAGGATGAAGCCGGACAGCGGCGCGGTGATCATCCCGGCGAGCGGCACGAACATGATCACCATCGCGTTCGCGCGGCCGCGCTCGCGGTCGGGGAACCAGTTGCTGACCATCGTCAGCACGACGGGCAGCATCCCGCCTTCGGCGACGCCGAGCAGGAAGCGCAGCGTCAGCAACTGCCACGTGTCGGTGACGAGCCCCGTGAGCGCCGACAGCACGGCCCAGCTCACCAGCGACCACGCGATGAACTTCTTGCCGCCGCCGAGCGCCGCGAGCCGCCCGCCGGGAATCTGCAGGAACAGGTAGCCGAAGAAGAAGATGCCGCCCGCGAGGCCGGCCATGCTCGCGCCGATGCCGAGCTCGGCGTTCATCCCGCCGGGCATCGCGAACGCGATGTTCACGCGGTCCATGTACGACACGATGCAGGCCATCAGCAGCGGCGGGATCACGCGCAGCCAGCGGCGGCGCGGAATGGGAGCGGTGGCGTCGGCATCGTAGGCCGGGCTCGCCTGGTTCAGGGTGGTCATGGTGTCTCCAATCGTTTTGTCGGTAGGCATGCGGCCTTCTGGCGAGCCGTTCGGTATCCTGTTGAAGTTCGGCGGCGTTGCGCCTAGCGCCCCCAGCGCAGCACGAGCGGATCGAGCCGCCGCGCCGCGTCGAGCAGCCCCGCGCGCGTATCCGGATGCAGGTCGGGCCACGGCGCGCGCGGCTTGTCGCACGCGATCACACCACCCGCCTTCATCAGCGCCTTCGCCGCGAGGAAGCCGGCCTGCCGGTTCTCGTAGTTGATCAGCGGCAGCCAGCGCGCGTACTGCTCGCACGCCTCGTCGCGGCGGCCCGCGAAATACGCGTCGGTGATCCGGCGGATCCCGTCCGGATAGCCGCCGCCCGTCATTGCGCCGGTCGCGCCCGCATCGAGATCGGCGAGCAGCGTGATGCCCTCCTCGCCGTCCCACGGCCCCTCGATCGCGTCGCCGCCCACGCGGATCAGCTCGCGCAGCTTCGCGGCCGCGCCGGGCGTTTCGATCTTGAAATACGACACCGCGTCGATTTCTCGCGCGAGCCGTGCGAGGCAGTCGACCGGCAGCGGCGTGCCGCTCGCGGGCGCGTCCTGGATCATCAGCGGGATGTCGAGCCCGTCGCTCGCGTCCCGGAAGAACGCGTGGATCGCGGCTTCCGGCACGCGGAAGGTCGCGCCGTGATACGGCGGCATCACCATCACCATCGCCGCGCCCATCGCCTGCGCGCGCCGGTTGCGCGCCGCGCAGATCCGCGCGCTGAAGTGCGACGTCGTGACGATCACCGGCACGCGGCCGGCGACGTGCTCGAGCACCGTGCGCGTCAGCAGGTCACGCTCGTCGTCGCCGAGCGCGAACTGCTCCGAGTAGTTCGCGAGAATGCAGATGCCGTGCGAGCCGGCATCGATCATGAAGTCGATCGCGCGGCGCTGGCCGTCGAGATCGAGCGCGCCGTCGTCGGTGAAAATCGTCGGCGCCACCGGATAAACGCCCTGGTAACGTGCGCGCATGATCACTCCACGATGTCGAACTGGTCGAGGAATTCGGTCTTCAGCGTGAGGCCGAGCCCGGGCACGTCGTCGCGCAGCTGCACGAAGCCGTTCTCGGCCACCGGCTCGCCGTCGAAGATGTAATAGAACAGCTCGTTGCCGACCTCGACGTCGAACATCGGGAAGTACTCGCTCATCGGCGACGCGAGCGTGCTCATCGTCAGGTGGTAGTTGTGCATCTGGCCCGCGTGCGGGATCACCGGCACGCTGTACGCCTCGCACAGCGCGTTGATCTTGTGCGCCATCGTGATGCCGCCGACGCGGTTCGTGTCGTACTGCACGACCGACACGGCCTTGCGGTCGAGCAGCTGCTTGAAGCCGTACAGCGAGAACTCGTGCTCGCCGCCGGAAATCGGGATGCTCGTCAACCGGTTCAGCTCGGCATAGCCGTCGATGTCGTCGGCGATCACCGGCTCCTCGAGCCAGCGCGGCTGGTACTGCTCGAGCTTCGGCAGGATGCGCTTCGCATACTCGAGGTTCCAGCCCATGTAGCACTCGAGCATCAGGTCGTTGTCGTAGCCGATCACCTCGCGGATCGCCGCGACCGACTTCAGGTTCTCGGCCACGCCCTGCTGCCCGTGCGCGGGCCCGTAGCCGAAGCGCATCTTGAATGCCCGGAAGCCTTCGTCGAGATAGCGCTGCGCTTCCGCCTGCATGTCCTTCAGGTCGGTGCGGTACAGCTTCGAGTAATAGCAAGGAATCCTTTCCTTCGTGCGGCCGCCGAGCAGCTTGAACACGGGCTTGCCGACGCTCTTGCCGAGGATGTCCCAGATCGCGATGTCCACCGCCGAGATCGCCGCCATGCCGATGCCCTTGCGGCCCCAGGCGTGGGTCGCGCGGTACATCCGCTGGTTCAGGTATTCGTAGTCCCACGGGTCCTGGCCGATCACGAGCGGCGCGAGGTACTGGTCGACGATCGCCTTCGCGACGTGCGGCGCGAGCGCGACGTTGCCGAGCCCGACGATGCCGTCGTCGGTCTCGACCTCGACCACCGTCCACGCATGGAAGCGGAACGTGCTCATCGTCTCCTGCGGTGCGTACAGCATGTCCATCGCGTTCGAGCAGAAGTTGCCCTGTGGCGGCACGGTCTTGCCTTTCCATTGGTACACGCGTGCGCGTACGGCCTTGATCTTCATGGCGTCGTCTCCTGGTGTTCGGTTCTGGTGTGAATGTCCTGCCGGCGGGCAGCCGTTACGCGGACGTGGTCTGCCGGCGGTGCGCGGCGCCCATCCGGCAGGCGATCTGCAGCGCCTGCCAGGTCGCGCCGACGTCGGCCGTGCCGCGCCCCGCGATGTCGTACGCGGTGCCGTGCGCGGGGGTCGTGATCGGCACGGGTAGCCCGCCCTGCACGGTCACGCCGCGCGAGAAGCCGAGCAGCTTGATCGCGATCTGCCCCTGGTCGTGGTACATCGTGACGATCGCCTGGTAGTCGCCGGCCTGCGCCTTCAGGAAGATCGTGTCGGCCGGGAACGGGCCGTGGAACGGCGCGTCGGTCGGCCAGTCGCGTGCCTGCAGCGCGCGCACCGCCGGTTCGATCACGTCGATCTCCTCGCGCCCGCAGCTGCCGCCGTCGCCGCCGTGCGGGTTGAATGCGGCGATCGCGACCTTCGGCGCGGCGACACCGTTCGCACGCAGCGAGCGGTAGATCAGTTCGGATGCCCGTTCGATCCGCTCGACCGACAGGTAGCGGGCCGCATCCTTCAGCGGAATGTGCGACGAGATGCGCGCGGTCCACAGTTCGCCGAGCGTGTTGAATTCGCAGAAGTAGCCGGTCACGCCGAGGTATTCGGCGAAGTGGTGCAGCTCGTCCTCGTGCGCGAGGCCGCCGAGCTTCATCGCGTGCTTGTTGAGCGGCGCGAAACAGATCGCGTCGACGTCGCCGGCGAGCGCGGCATCCATGCAGCGGTTCAGCACGTCGAGCACCGCGCGACCGCCGGCGGCACCGGCCTGGCTCATCGTCACCTGCGCCGGATCGACGGTATCGATCGCGACGAACGCAGGCAGCGCGCACGACGGGCGCTCGCGCACGGCGGCGAGCGACGCGACCGGCTCGACCGCCACCTGCACGCCCGCGACGCGTTGCCCGGCTTCCCACAGCCAGCGGTCGCCGATCAGCACCAGGTTGGCGCGCGACGTGGCGTCGGGCCGCGCGAGCAGCTTCGCGATCAGCTCGGGGCCGATGCCGGCCGGGTCGCCGAGCGTGAGCGCGACGACGGGCAATGCCGGGGCGGCCGTCATGCCCGGTCTCCGGCGCGGGCCGGGCCGCGGGCGGGGGTGGCCGAATTCGTCTGCATGGTCGTCTCCTGTGCTGTCTGGCCGGAAACCGGCCGTTCGTCATGTGGGGTTCATGCTAGGTAGACGGAACACGCCGGTAAATTGAAAACTCTTGATGAATTGATAACCTGAGGTAATCGAATTGGGTTCGATCGACAGGAAGGACTCGACGCCGCAACTGCTGAACCGGCTGCGGATGCGCCAGGTGGCGCTGCTGCTGGCGGTGGAGGAATGCTCGACGCTGCGCGCCGCCGCCGACCGGCTCGGCCTCACGCAGCCGGCGGCGACCAAGATGCTGCGCGAGCTCGAGGACGCGCTCGGCCAGCCGCTGTTCGAACGCGTCGGGCGCGGGCTGGTGCTGAACCCGGCCGGCGAGCGGGTGCTCGGCTACTTTCGCGGGATTCGCGGCAGCATGGAATCGCTGAACCGCGAGCTGGCCGAGCTGCAACTCGGCAGCGCGGGGCGGCTCGCGATCGGCAGCATCATGGCGGCCGCGCCCGGGCGGCTCACCGAGGCGCTCGTGCAGTTGAAGGCGCGCTTTCCGCTGCTCGCGATCGACATCGCGGTGGATACGAGCGACAAGCTGATGCCGCAACTGCAGGAAGGCGTGCTCGAGGTGGTGATCGGGCGCGATGTGGGCGCGGACTGCGAATTCCGTGCGGTGGATGATGAAGCGCTAGCGATCGTCGCGGGCCGCGACCATCCGCTGGTCGGTAGCGGGCCGGTCGAATTCGCGGCGCTGCTCGACTATCCGTGGATCCTGCAGCCGGCCGGCAGCCCCGCGCGCGAAGTGGTCGAGCGCGAGTTCCGGATGCATCACCAGCCGATGCCGCGCGGGTTGATCGAGACAGGGTCGATCCTCACGACGATGAACCTCGTCGACCGCTCACGGATGCTCGGCGTGATTCCGCAGACAGTCGCCGAACTGAATGCCGCGCACGGGATGGTCGCGATCGTCGAGTACACGCTTGCGCAGAAGCTGCCTTCGTACGGGAGCCTGGTGCGACGGGATCGGCCGCTGTCGGTGCCGGCGCAGCAGTTTCTCGCGTTGTTTCATCGGGAGGCGAACGCCTGACGCGCGGCGGTGCGACTTGCCGCCGTGCGACACCGTCTTGCCAAAACCACCGCGTTATTTTTTTCCGCCACTTGCGCCCGGCAAGATGTGCCGTCGGCTACGGCGCGGTGCCGTTCCGGCGCCCCAACCCTGACTGGCGGAACAACATGAAAACGATCAAGACGCTTGCCCTGCTCTGTTGCGTGGGCATCCAGTGCGCGACGCTCGCCCATGCGGAAGAACCGAAGAAGGTCGCGTTCGTCGACACCGGCAATACCGGGCGCAGCGTGATGGCCGAGGCCATCGCGAACCAGCTGATCGGGCAGCGCCATGCGCACATCGCGGTGATCTCGCGCGCGGTCGACGAGGATCCGTACGACGAGAAGCCGGAGGAAAATGGCGTGATCCTGATGAAGCGACGCGGCATCGACACGTCCGCGCACCGCTCGGTGCAGCTCGGCGCGAACGACGTCAAGCACTCCGACGTGATCCTGACGATGACCGACAAGCACAAGGAAAAAGTGCTCGCGCTCTATCCGTCGGCGGCCGGCAAGGTGCACACGCTCGCCGAATACGCGACCGGCAAGACCGAGGACGTGCCGGACGCATGGGGCAAGCCGATCGCGTTCTACGAGAACGTCACCGTGCAGCTCGACGCGTTCATTCCGCCCGCGCTCGACAAGATCGCGGCGCTGCCGGCGGCGAAGGAGTAGCGGATGCGGCGGCGGCGGCAGTGCCCGGTAGCATCCGCCGCCGCTGTCAACCGCCCTCCGGGCCGCGCCGCAGCCCGCTGCGAAACGCCCCCGGCGCCACCCCGTACCAGCGCTTGAACGCCTGCGAGAAACTCGACAGGTCGCTGAACCCGAGCCGCTCCGCGACGTCCGTGAGCGTGAGCCGCGCATCGCCGAGCAGCGTCTCGGCCATCGCGCCGCGCGACTCGGCGAGCAGCACGCGGAACGTCGTGCCCTCCTCCTGCAGCCGGCGCTTCAGCGTGCGCGCGCTGGTGTTCATCAGCCGCGCCATGTCCTCGAGCGAGTACGGCGCCGCACCCGACGTCGCACTCAGGTAGTCGCGGATCATCGCGGCGGTGCCCACATGCGCGCGCCGCGCTTCCACGAGCCGGCTGCACATCTGCTCGCACATCGACACCGTGAGCGGGTTCGCATGCGGCAGCGGCCGCTCGAGCGACGCACGCGCGAACGCGAGGCTGTTCGTGCGCGCGCCGAGCTCGGGCTCGACGCCGCAGATCCGCGGCGCCGCCGCGCCCCGCGCGGGCGTCGCGCGTTCGGCCTGCAGCGTGAAGCGCGACAACGCGAATTCCGCACCGCCGATTTCCTGCAGCAGCACGGCCGCCGCGGCCATGTCGCGCTCGACGACGAACCGGCTCAGCTCGCCCGCCAGCTCGGGCGCACCGAAATTCAGCACGCACGCATCGCCTTCCTCGCGGTAGGTGATCACGGTGTACGCAAAGGTGAGCGGCAGGAAACGCAGCGCGAGCGCCAGCGCTTCGCGCGCGGTGGCGCTCGCGATCAGCCCGTAGCCCCACACGCCATAGGCCGAGAAGTGATAGCGCCGCCCGACCTCGAAGCCGAGGCCCGGCGGCGCCCCGAGCAGGCGCAGCAGGTTGCCGGTGACGCGCAGCTCCTGCGCGGCCGTCACCTCCGCGTTCGGGTCGGCGAGCTGCGCGTCCGACAACCCCGTGCCGGCGAGCAGCTTCGCGCGCGACACACCGCGTTCATCGCCGAAATCGGCCAGCAGGCGGGCGCTGGCCGGACTTCGGGTGTAGTCCCAGAAGCTCATGCGGAGAAACCCTCGAAGCGCCGATTTGGCCCAAATACTAAAACAATTGTCCCGTCGCAGCATTGGTGTTTTCCCACGCGGCCCGCAACATCGCCGTCATCCAGTCGTCATCCGAACGACTCCCCTGACCGCCCGGAGGAGACCCCATGCGCCCCAGCCCCCCGACCGATCTCGCGGCACGCTTCGAGCGCCAGCGCGACGCGTTCGCGCGCGAGCCCGACCCGCCGCCGACCATGCGCCTGTCGCGCATCGCGTGATCCACCGATTTTCCGGAGACGATTCCATGACCCAAGTATTCGACTACATCGTCGTTGGCGGCGGCTCGGGCGGCTGCGTCGTCGCGGGGCGGCTGACCGAGGACCCGGACGTCACCGTCTGCGTGCTCGAGGCCGGCAACCGCGGCGACGGCATGCTCGTCAACGTGCCGACCGGCGCCGTGGCGATGATGCCGACCCGCATCAACAACTGGGCGTTCGAGACCGTGCCGCAGGCGGGGCTCGGCGGGCGCCGCGGCTACCAGCCGCGCGGCAAGGCGCTCGGCGGCTCGTCCGCGATCAACGCGATGGTCTACATCCGCGGCCACCGCAGCGACTACGACCACTGGGCCGCGCTCGGCAACGACGGCTGGGCCTACGACGACGTGTTGCCGTACTTCCGGCTCAGCGAGCACAACGCGCGCTTCGACGACACGTGGCACGGCCGCGACGGCCCGCTGTGGGTCAGCGACCTGCGCACCGGCAACCCGTTCCACGCGCGCTACCTCGAAGCGGCGCGGCAGGCGGGCCTGCCGCTGACCGACGATTTCAACGGCGCGCAGCAGGAAGGCATCGGCCTCTACCAGGTCACGCAGAAGCATGGTGAGCGCTGGAGCGCCGCGCGCGCCTACCTGCTGCCGCATCTCGGCCGCCGCGACAACCTCGCGGTCGAGACCCACGCGCAGGTGCTGCGGATCCTGTTCGACGGCGCGCGCGCGGTGGGCGTCGAGGTACGTCAGCACGGCGAAGTCCGCACGCTGCGCGCACGGCGCGAAGTCGTGCTGGCCGCGGGCGCGTTCCAGACGCCGCAGCTGCTGATGCTGTCCGGCGTCGGCCCGGCCGCCGAACTCGCGCGGGTCGGCGTCCGCACGCTCGCCGATTTGCCCGGCGTCGGCCGCAACCTGCAGGACCACCCCGACTTCATCTTCGGCTACCGCACGCGCAGCGTCGACACGATGGGCGTGTCGGCGGGCGGCGGCCTGCGCATGCTGCGCGAGATGCTGCGCTTTCGCCGCGAGCGGCGCGGGATGCTGACGTCGAATTTCGCGGAAGGCGGCGGCTTCCTGAAGACGCGCGCCGAGCTCGACGCGCCGGACATCCAGCTGCATTTCGTCGTCGCGCTCGTCGACGACCATGCGCGCCGCCTTCACCTCGGCCACGGGATGTCGTGCCACGTGTGCCTGCTGCGCCCGCACAGCCGTGGCGCGGTCACGCTGCAGAGCGCCGATCCGCTCGCCGCGCCGCGCATCGATCCGGCATTCTTCGACGATCCGCGCGATCTCGACGACATGGTCGCGGGCTTCAAGCTGACGCGCCGGCTGATGCAGGCGCCCGCGCTCGCCGGCTGGATCACGCGCGACCTGTTCACCGCGGGCGTGACGACCGACGACGAGATCCGCGACGTGCTGCGGCAACGCACCGACACCGTGTACCACCCGGTCGGCACCTGCCGGATGGGGCGCGACGCACTCGCGGTCGTCGATCCGCAGTTGCGCGTGCGCGGGCTGCAGGGCTGCGCATCGTCGATGCGTCGGTGATGCCGACGCTGATCGGCGCAACACCAACGCGCCGACGATCGCGATCGCCGAGAGGCGGTCGACCTGATGCGCGGCACGCGCCGCGTGTCGATCCGCACGGATGCCGCTGCCCAGCCCCGGCCGGATCGTCCCAACCCGCCATCGCCGCCACCCATCCCGCCCGCCCGACCCGAGGACGCCCGCCATGCGCTCGCCTGATTCCACCGCCCCGACACGCCGCCGCGCCGCTGGCCGCCATCATCATCGGCGCGGGCCGCCGGCATCGGCATGGCGATCGCGCTGCGCGCGCCGGCATGCACGACTTCGTGATTCTCGAGCGCGCGCACGACGTCGGCGGCGTGTGGCGCGACAACAGCTATCCGGGCGCCGCGTGCGACGTGCCCTCGCACCTGTACTCGTTCTCGTTCGAGCCGAACCCGCGCTGGTCGCGCACATTTGCGCGGCAGCCGGAAATCCACGCGTACCTGCGGCATTGCGCCAGCAAGTACGGGCTCGCGCGGCACCTGCGCTTCGGCGCGGAAGTCGCGCACGCGCGCTACGACGAGCCGCAGGCGCTGTGGCGCGTGACGCTCGCGGACGGCACCGAGCTGAGCGCCGCCTTGCTCGTCAGCGGCACGGGGCAATTGAGCCGCCCCGCGCTGCCGAAACTGCCGGGCATGGAAACGTTCCGGGGCCACGCGTTCCACTCCGCGCACTGGGATCACACGTATCCGCTCGCCGGCAAGCGGGTCGCGGTGGTCGGCACGGGGGCGTCCGCGATCCAGTTCGTGCCGGCGATTGCCGGCGCCGTGAAGTCGCTGACGGTGTTCCAGCGCTCGCCCGCCTACCTGATGCCGCGCCCCGACCGCCCGTACCGGCCCTGGGAACAGGCGCTGTTCCGGCGGCTGCCGTGGGCGATGAAGCTGCATCGCGCGGCGATCTACCTGCGCTACGAATCGCGCGCGATCGCGTTCACGCGCTTCAACGGCCTGATGGACGTCGCGGTCGGCCGGCCGTTCCGCACGCTGCTCGCGCGCCACGTGCCCGACGCGGCGCTGCGCGCGCGCCTGACGCCCGACTACCCGATCGGCTGCAAGCGCATCCTGCTGTCGAGCGACTACCTGGCGGCGATCAGCCGGCCCAACGTCGAACTGGTCACCCAAGGCATCCGGCGCGTGACCGAACACGGGATCGAAGCCGCCGACGGCACGCATCATCCGGTCGACGCGATCGTCTACGGCACCGGCTTCGCGGCGACCGAGTTCCTGTCGCCGATGCGCATCACCGGCCGCAGCGGGCTCGACCTGAACGACGCGTGGCGGCGCGGCGCGCAGGCGTATCTCGGCATGACGGTGCCGGGCTTCCCGAACTTCTTCATGCTGTACGGCCCGAACACCAACCTCGGCCACAACTCGATCGTCTACATGCTCGAGAGCCAGATCGCGCACGTGATGCGCTGCGTGCGCGCGATGCGGCAGGCCGGCGCGACCGCGATCGACGTCGACGCGCGCCGCTACCGGCGCTACAACGTGCACGTCCAGCAGCGCCTCGCGGGCTCGGTGTGGAGCGGCTGCAAGAGCTGGTATGTCGACGAATCCGGCCACAACAGCACCAACTGGCCGGGCTTCACGCTGACGTACCGGTGGCTCGCGCGCCGCTCCGGGCTCGCCGCGTATCGCTTCTCGACCGCGCTGCCGGGTACGGCAGGACACGCGGGCGGCATCGCCGTCGCCGCGCCGAAGGGCGCGCTGGAAGCGCTCAACGCGGGGTTCCTGCGCGGCTTCCTGCGCGTCGGCTTCCGCTCGCTGATCGGGCCGCCGTTCGGCGTCGGCGTGCAGCGGCGCGTCGTCGGGCTGCTGGCGCCGCTGATGCCCGGCGTCGGCGGGATGATCCGCTATCGCACGCAGGCGGGCGGCGTGCCGGCCGAGGTCGTCGCGCCGAAACGCGGCGACAGCGGCGGCGCGATCCTCTATCTGCACGGCGGCGCGTTCTGCCTCGGCGGGCCCGGCACGCACCGCGGCGTGACGACGCGGCTCGCCGACGAATCGGGCCTGGCGGTCTGGACGCCCGACTACCGGCTCGCGCCCGAGCATCCGCACCCGGCCGCGCTCGACGACGCGCTCGCCGCCTATGCCGCGCTGCGCGCGCAGGGGCATGCGCCGCAACGCATCGTCGTGGCCGGCGATTCGGCGGGCGGCGCACTCGCGCTGGCGCTGGCGATCGCATTGCGCGAGCGCGGCGAGCCCGCGCCGGCCGGGCTGCTGCTGATCTCGCCCGTCACCGACGCGGCGCTCGGCGGCGAGACGCTCGCGTCACGGCGCGGCGACGACCCGATGATCCGGCGCGGCTGGCTCGAACAGGGGCTGCGCTGGTATCACGGCGCCGCTGCGGCCACGGCGCGCGGCCCGCTCGACACCGACCTGCGCGGCCTGCCGCCGATGCTGATCCAGGCCGGCGACCAGGAAGTGCTGCTGTCGGATGCGGTGCGGCTCGCGGATCACGCGCTCGCGTGCGGCGTGCCGTGTCGGCTCGAAGTGCACGCGGCGCGCTGGCACGTGTTCCATCTGCAGTCGTTCTACCTGCGTTCGGCGCGGGAGGCGTTGCGCACGCTCGCGGGGTTCGCGCGGGAACGGGTGGCGGTGACGGCGTGACCGGCCGGCGGCCGCGTTGGCCGTCCGGCCAATAGCAGACAGTCCGTAGTGGATGAAAGAATCAACCTCGTCCGGTTAGTGGGTTTCAACAGGGTTTCATCGTTGGAAACCCGGCACGAAAGGCGCTGCATGCCACCCGGCTGCAGCGCCTTTTGCTTTGCAAGCGAGTCGCCCCGGCGAGCCTCAAGGTTCGCCTCTTTCATGTCCTTTTTGTAACTTATAAGCTACAATGCTGCCTGACATCGAGCTGCTTCGCTATCGATGCGACGACGGTCGCGAACCCTTTACCGAATGGCTGCTCGCCGTGCGCGACAAGGTCGCGCAGGCACGGATCCGCGTTCGCCTGCGCCAGGTGCACATGGGCCATTTCGGCGACTGCAAGCCGGTCGGCGAAGGGTTGATCGAACTGCGAATTCAAGTCGGCGCCGGCTACCGCGTGTACTGCGGCCGGCACGGCACGGCGGTGGTCCTGCTGCTCACCGGCGGCGACAAGGGCAGCCAGGCGGCCGACATCGAGTACGCGAAGGCAATCTGGACGGAATGGAAACGGAGGCAGGCATGAGCCCACTCAAAGGCGCGGTATCGCACCACGACGCCGAACTCGCGGAACTGCGCGCCGACCGCGAACTGGCGGTCGAATACCTGAAGGCGGCGATTGCATCGCTCGACGATCCGGACAACCGCGCGGCCGGCCTGCTCGCGCTGCGCACCGTCGCGGAAGCCTACGGCGGCCTCGGCGCGGTCGCGGCGCAAGCCGGCCTCAGCCGCGAGGCGCTCTACCGCGCGCTGTCGCCCAACGGCAACCCGACTCTGAAAACCCTGATCGCGGTGCTCAAGACCGTCGGCCTGCGCCTGACCGTCGAACCGGAGCCGGGCGCGCACGCGTGAGCGCCGCGCGCGTTCACGGTTCCACCATCCACACCAGCAGCACGTCCGGCGGCACCGACGGCGTATCGGCCGGCGGATGCACGATCGTCGCGTCGACCGCGAGCGCCTGCGCGATGTCCTGCGCGCGCTCGATCGTCGCGGTGCGCACGATCGTCATCAGCCCGGCCGGGCGGTGCAGCGTCTCGCGATACAGCGCGCCGTACCACAGCGCCCGCGTGCCCTGCGCATCCTGCAGCACATACGGATAGCGCCACAGCCGCAGCACCAGCCGGCTGTCCGGCCGGGCGGGATCGACGCGCACGAACACGCGCCGCGTGTTCACGCCCTGCGAATAGCGCGGCAGCACCGGCAGCGCGTCGGCCGGCGCCTGCGGCAGCAGCCAGCGCAGCGCGGCCTGCAGCGACCACGGTGTCGCGCGCTGCCATCCGGCCCGCACGAGATGCCGGGCGAGTACGTCGGAGGCGACGCACCACTGCAGCGGCAGGAATTCCTCGCGGTCGCCGCTGATCTCGGTGCGCCGCGCCGGCACATGCTGCCAGCCGCCGCGCATCCACTGGTCGACCGTCATCGCAACCACCCGGGCGTGCGCGCGCTGGTCCCGGTCGGCCTGCCACGCGGCCGGCACCGTCCAGACGCCCGCCGTCGCCAGCACCACGACCACCGCGACGAGCGCGCCGCGCGGCTGCACTTCGTCGTGCACGCGCCCGTACGCATACGCGCCGGCCAGCAGCGCGAACCACGCCAGCCCGAGGCTCCAGCCGCCGAGCAACCCCGACAGCCACGTGTCGCCCAAGTACAGCCGCGCGAAGCCGCCGAGCACGATCCACAGCACGATCGCGGTCACCACGCCACTGCGCCACAGCGCGGCGCGGCCGCGCGTCAGCACCCAGCCCATGAAGCTGCCCGCGAGGATCCCGAACGCCGCGTCGGCGTCCGGCAGCGGCACGTGCGGGCTGCCGGGCGCGAGGCTCTCGGGCGTCGCGCCGGTCGATCCGGCGCCGAACGCCGGCACCATCACGACGGCGACGCCGACCGTCGCGATCCACCACGCGGCCGTCAGCCAGCAGCGGTGGATCATCAGCCACACGAGGAACGCGGCCGCAACGATCAGCCCGACGTCGCGGCCGTTGAGCACCGCGACCGCGCGCATCGCGGCGTCGACGGGCGGCGTGCGCAGGTTCACCAGGAATCCGTACAGCGCGGTGTCCGCGCGCATCAGCGGATCATTCGCGACGATGTCCTGCACGATCCCGGCGAACAGCCAGACGCTGCCGACGAACAGCAGCGCAAGCACCGGGATCGCGCCGGGCAACCGGCGCACGCGCGCGGTGAGCCCGCGCAGCCGGGCGGCCAGCCCCGGCCAGCGATGTGCGAGCGCGAGCGCGTGCAGCGCGGCCGGCACGGCGCGGCGCAGCAGCGGCACGCCGCGCCGCAGCGCGATGCGCACGCCGAACCATACGGCCGCGACCAGCGCCGCCACGACCAGCAGGATCGCGGCGACCCGCGTGCTGACCGCTTCGGCGAGCGCGGCCGACGCGCCGAACGCGATGCCCGGCGCGACGTGCAGCGGCGCCCACACGAGCGCCGACCCGACGTTCACCGGATAGAACGACCGGCGCGGCAGCGACGCGCAGCCGACGACCACCGGCACGACCGCGCGCACCGGGGCAAGAAAACGTGCGAGCACGATGCTCTTCATGCCGTGGCGCAGCACGAACTGCTCGCCGCGCTCGTACGCGTCCGCGTGCCCGAGCCGCGTCCACCAGTTCCGGACCTGGCTGCGATAGCGGCGGCCGAGCTCATAGCTGACGCCGTCGCCGACCACCGCGCCGGCCACCGCCACACCGATCGTCGCCCAGCCGTCGAGCGCGCCCGCGCCGATCAGCGCGCCGGCCGCGAACATCACCGCGCCGGCCGGCACGACCGTGCCGACCAGGGCGATCGCCTCCGCGCACGCGGTTGCGAACACGACGACGAGCACGAGCGCCGGATGCGCGCCGACGGCCGCGAGCCACGCATGGATCGTTTCGCTCATCGGGAGGCCTGTCGAACGGCAGCCCCGCGCCGGCGCGGCGGGGCGTATGCCGGCATTGCGGCTGTCCGGCTCATGAGAATGTGCATGCGGTCGCGCCGAGCCTGCGCGTCAATCGATCTCGTGCCGCCGCGCGTCCGCCTCGAGCGGCGCGGCGTCGTAGCCGACCGTCGCGATCTCGTGCAGATAGCGCGCGAGAAACGCGCCGATCGACCCGGCCGCTTCGTACTGGTGGACGTGGCGAAACTCATGGGTCAGGAGCCGGCGCGTCACGTGGCCGTGCAGCACGAACACCGCATGGCCGAGCGTGAGGCCGATCGTGCCGGGCGTCAGCAGCCCGGCATCGCGCGCGAGTGCCGCGAGCGCCGGCTCGTCCGGAAACGGCAGTTGCGCGGCGCTCACCACGCGAATCCGCTCCGGCTGCGCGACGCCGACCGCGCGCGCGTCGTCGGCGAGCGCCGGCGTCAGCGGTTCGCCCTGCGCGAGCCCGCGGGCCCCTTGCGCTTGCGCCCACGCGACCGCGGCGGGCAGTGCGTCCGGCAGGATGGCGGCGAGATCGATCATCGATGGCTCTCCTCGAATGGTGGGGTTCGGCGTCGAACCCAGTGTAGCCCCGAACCGGGAAACGCCGCCGGCCGGCACGTGCGCGCGCGGCGCAATTCAGGGCGCGAGCAGCGCCGTGTCGGCGGGCCATTCACGTCATTTCGTCTGATCAATTGGCCGCCGTCGCGCGCCGGATCGCACGTTCGTCTGATTAATTCGTACCGGTATCGATTTCACCTGCCGCGTCGCAGAAAATTTCGCCAACGTTTGCCGTTTTGCGGTCAGGCGGAATATATTGGTCGGATGAACGGCCGGCGTGCCGACGTTGCGCGCTCCGGCCATACGGGGAAACCGTCTCCACGACACCCGCGCCATCGCGCGCCGAAGCGTCATCCCGCCAAGAGGACCGCTCCATGATCAAGGTGATTCTGGCCGACGACCACGCAGTCATGCGAGACGGACTGCGTCACATACTCGAGACAGCCGGCGGCTTCGAAATCGTCGGCGAAGCGAGCGACGGGGCGACCACGCTCGCGCTGGCCGAGCACCGCGCGGCCGACGTGTTGCTGCTCGACCTGTCGATGCCCGCGCCGACCGGCATCGAACTCATCCGGATGATCAAGACCCACGCGCCCACACTGCGCACGCTCGTGCTCACGATGCATGCGGAGGAGCAATATGCGGCGCGCGCGTTCAAGGCCGGCGCGACCGGCTACCTGACGAAGGACAGCGCGACCACCGAACTGGTCGCGGCGGTCGCCAAGGTGGCGGCGGGCGGCGTCTACGTGAGCCCGTCGGCCGCGGAGAGCCTCGCGCGCACCCTGCACGCGCCGGTCGAGACGCTGCCGCACGAGCGGCTGTCCACGCGCGAGTTCGACGTGATGCGCCGCATCGTCGCCGGGCACACCGTCACGGAGATCGCGAGCGCGCTCGGCCTGAGCGCCAAGACCGTCAGCACCTACAAGATGCGCATTCTCGAGAAGATGGACCTGCCGCACGACGCGGCGCTGATCCGCTACGCGGTGCGCCACGGCCTCGGCATCGACCTGGACGACGCATGACGCACACCGTGACGCCCCAGCAAGGCTCCACGCGGCAGAACGATCCGCCGCCGACGGAAGCCGCAACGCGCGACGCCGATACGGACACGTCGCGGATGTTCATGTCGTCGCTGCCGCCGGAGCCGCGCGAGCGACGGCTCGCGCTCGCGACGGTCATCGTGTCGGCGGCGATCTTCGTCGCGCTCGCGCCGTTCGCGGCCATGCCGCTCGCGCAGGAATGGGGATTCATCCCCGTCTACCAGACGGCGATCCTCGTCAACGACATGGCGACGGCCGGCCTGCTGCTCGGCCAGTTCGCGATCCTGCGCGAGCGGGCGCTGCTGGCGCTCGCGGCCGGCTACCTGTTCACGGGCTTCATGGCCGGCGTGCACATGCTGACCTTCCCCGGCCTGTTCGCGCCCACCGGCCTGCTGCACGCGGGCGAGCAGACGACCGCATGGCTCTACATGTTCTGGCACGGCGGCTTTCCGCTCGCGGTCGCGTGCTACGCGCTGCTGCGCGACGGCCCGCGCATGCCGCAGCAGCATCCGGCCCGCCATGCGGCGGTGCCGATCGCTGGCTGCATCGCCGCGTCCGTGCTCACGACCGTCGCGGTCGCGCTGTTCACCACCGCGGGGCACGCGTACCTGCCGCGCGTCATGCATGGCAACCGGATGATCGAGCCGCTGCTGAGCCCGGTCGTGGCCGTCTGGGTGCTGAACCTCGTCGCGCTCGGGTTGATGTGGCGGCGCCGGCGCCGCCAGTCGGTGCTCGATCTGTGGGTGACGATCGTCACGGTCGCGTGGCTGTTCGACATCGCGCTGTCGGCGATGCTGAATCACGGGCGCTTCGATCTCGGCTTCTACGCGGGGCGCACGTACGGGCTGATCGCGTCGAGCGTCGTGCTGTTCGCGCTGCTGTTCGAGAACGGCCGGCTGCATGCGCGCACGGCGCGCGCGCTTTCCGGCGAACGTCACGAGCATCAGCTCGTGCTGCAGAAGACGGCGGAGCTGAACGACGCGAACGAACGGCTCGAGCAACGCGTCGCCGCGCGCACGACGCAGCTCAGCGTGTCGAACCGCGACCTGCGGCGCGAGGTCGAGGAGCGCGTGCGCGCGGAGCGCGCATTGCAGGCGTCCCGTGAGGAATTGCGGGAGATCGCGGCAATCAGCGCGAGCGCGCGCGAGGCGGAGCAGCGCCGTATCGCGCGCGAGCTGCACGATGAACTCGCGCAAACGCTCGCGACGCTGAAGAACGATCTCGAGTGGCTGATCGATCGCGTGCCGCAGGACGATGCGCTGCTCGCCCGCAAGATCGCGGCGATGCACGGGCTCGCGCGCGGCGCGGTGGCCGCGACGCGGCGCATCGCGTCGGATTTGCGGCCGCTGATGCTCGACGATCTCGGCTTCGCGGCGGCGATGCAGTGGCTCGTGCAGGACTTCCGGCAGCGGCACGGCATCGCCTGCACGCTGCGCGTCGATCCGCCCGAGCAGAACCTCGCGGAGCCGTACGCGACGGCCGTGTTCCGCATCGCGCAGGAAGCGCTCGCGAATGTCGCGCGGCACGCAGCGGCCTCGCAGGTCGACGTGGATCTCGCGTGCAGCGACGACGATATCGCGCTGACGATCCGCGACAATGGCGCCGGCTTCGATCTCGGCGATCCGCGCAAGCCCAGCTCGTTCGGGCTCGTCGGATTGCGCGAGCGCGCGTACCTGGTCGGCGGCACGCTCGACATCGATACGGCGCGCGGCAAGGGTACGACCATCGATGTGCATGTCCCGTTGACGGGCGGCCCGGCACCCGCTCATGCCGCGGAACCCGGTGCACGTCACGTGCGGTAGCGTGGGGCCTGCAACAGCCTGTCGCGTTCGGCATGGTCGTGCGCCACATCGAAGGCATCGATATTCTTGACGCCCCGCGGAGAATCAACCCGCGCGGCGGACATTGAATCACACATGAAAATGATCGAGGCCGCGCGCGCCGAAACCGCCCCCCTAGCAAATCAAAAAAAAGCCGGCAACACTGGAAAGTGTCGCCGGCAAACTTCTCTGAGATCGTCAATCGAATGAATCGCTTTGACATGCGAACGATATCACGTTCCATTGCACGTCAATAGCATGTCCGTCGACGGGTGGATCGGCGCCCGCCTGCTCGGCGGTGCGCGACAGCATGGGGACCGCAACGGCATGTCGCGTTCGACATGCACTTGCGCCACATCGAAGGCGTCGATATTCTCGACACCCCATCAAGAATCAACCCGCACGACGGGCATTGAATCATTCACGCAGATTATCGAGACGGCGCGTGCCGACAACACGCTCATCCGATAACAGATTCAAAAAAAGCCGGCAACGCTGGCAAGTACCAATGCCCCCTCGGTATCGTCAGTCGAATTAATTACTTCGCTATGCGAATGATATCAAGCGTCTTGAAATTCACAAACTGTGACAACTCTGTCTCCAATTGGCAACGGCACTGTGACCTGAGCCGGAACCTCTGATACCTTTGCGACCGGCACCGTGAAAGGGCTTTGGCCACAGCGACAAATTTTTTCGGCGTCCATAATAAGTCAGACGATTTGGAGATCTTTACATGAAAAAAACTCTCGTTGCCCTCGCGGCACTGGGTACGTTCACGGGTATGGCTCACGCACAGAGCAGCGTCACGCTCTACGGCATCGTGGACGCCGGCATCGTGTACACGAGCAATGTCAAGACGGCAAACGGCGGCAAGTCGCTGTTTCAGCTCGCAAGCGGTAACGAATCCGGCTCGCGCTGGGGCATGACCGGCACCGAGGACCTGGGTGGCGGCCTCAAGGCAATCTTCAAGCTCGAGGGCGGCTTCAACGCCAACAACGGCACGCTCGGCCAGGGCGGCCGTGAATTCGGTCGTCAGGCGTACGTCGGCTTGAAGAGCGACAACATCGGCACGTTCACGATGGGCCGCCAGTACAACGCCATCCAGGACTACGTGGCGCCGCTGGCCGTGTCGTCCGTGCTGACCCAGTTCGCGACGCATCCGCTCGACAACGACAACCTGAACAACACGTTCCGCACCGACAACTCGGTGAAGTACTCGACCCCGGTCATTGCCGGCTTCCAGGCCGAGGCGATGTACGCGTTCTCGAATTCGACGAACTTCGCGAACAACCGCGCGTACAGCGTGGGCGCGACCTACGCGAATGGCCCGCTGAACCTCGGTGCCGGCTACGCGCGCGCGCAACAGCCGGGCACGATCGGCGGCGCAATCGTCGGGAATCCGTCGTCGAGCACGCCGTCGAATCCGCTCCTGGGCGCATCACGCGTGGATCAATGGGGCGCAGGCGGCACGTATGCATTCGGACCCGCAACCATCGGCCTCTTGTACACCGGGTCGCTGTTCAGCAACTCGACCAATGGACTGACGGCAGCAGGCGGCACGATCCACTTCCAGAACTATGAAGGCAGCGTTCGCTACCAGGTGACGCCGGCCCTGGTCCTCGCGCTGGGCGAGACCTACACGAGCGTGCATCAATCGGGCGCGTCCGGTCACTACCTGCAGACGAGCGGCGGCGCGCAATACCTGCTGTCGAAGCGCACGGACGTCTACGCGAACGCGTTCTACCAGAAGGCATCGCGCAACCTCCAGGCGAACATCGATGCCGCCGGCGGCGCGGCAAGCGGCTCGTCGCAGACGGCAGTCGTGGTGGGTATCCGTCACAAGTTCTGACCTGCCGATCCTCGAATCGATCCGGGCCCGCGGGCCTGGATCGATTCTGCTTGATGCGCTCACGCGCGACGCCCTCCCGCCCGGCCCGGTCGCGTTCATCCTGACCGAGCAAGCCTCAAGCGCCGTCCGCAACCCGGGTTTTTCCTTACCCGGCGCCTCCAGGTGCGACGTCCGGACAACGCCCCCTCCTGCATCCCCCACCGACATTCCAGGCACGACGCGGCTCGGCGATCGCCACCTCACGCCCGCGCGGCCACCATCCCCCTTTCCGACCGCGCCCACGCCACCAGCGCGCCGATCCCGAGCAACGCGAGGCACACGATCGGCACGATCATCGGCCCGAACGCGGTGCCGGTCACCTTCCCCGCGAACGGCATCAGGTTCTGGCTGAAGAAGCCGCCGAGGTTGCCGATCGAGTTGATCGCCGCGACGCTCGCCGCCGCGCGCGCGCCGGTGAAATAGCGCGGCGGCATCGACCAGAAGCACGGATACAGCAGCGGAATGCACGCGCCGCCGAGCACCAGCGCGACGAAGCGCAGCGGCGTCGACGGCAGCACCAGGCTCAGCAGGAACCCGAGCGCGCCGAGCGCCGCGACGATCGCGATCGTGCGCAGGATGCTCTTCGCGCGGCGCAGCTTCGACGGCAGCCAGATCAGCAGCAGCACGGCCAGCGCCCACGGCAGCATGCTGAGCAGGCCGTTCGTGCTGCTCGACACGCCGAACGACTTCACGAGTGTCGGCAGCCAGTACGTCACGCCATACAGCGACGTCGACATCAGCATGTAGGTCGCCGCGAACAGCATCACCCGCGGATCGAGCAGCGCCTTCCACGGCTGCCCGTGCTCCGCGTGCGCGGGCTTCTCGCGATCGAGCGCGGCCGCCACCACCTGCTTCTCGCGTTCGCTGAGAAAGCGCGCTTCGCGAAACGACGCGGGCAGCACGCGGAACACGACGATCGCGACCACCACCGCCGGGATGCCCGTCGCGACGAACACCCATTGCCAGCCCGCGAGCCCCCACACGCCGTTCAGGCTCAGCAGCCAGCCGCCGACCAGCGAGCCGAGCATGTTCGCGAGCGCGCTGCCGAGCGTGAAGATGCCGAGCACCTTCGCGCGATAGCTCTGCGGGAACCACAGCGTCAGGTAGTAGATGACGCCCGGATAAAAGCCCGCCTCGGCGATGCCGAGCGCGAAGCGCAGCCCGCAGAACACCGGCATCGACGTCGTGAAGCCCATCAGCACGGTAATCGCGCCCCAGGTCAGCATGATGCGCGCGAGCCAGACGCGCGCGCCGTAGCGATGCAGCGCAAGCGTGCTCGGCACCTCGAACAGCAGGTAGCCGATGAAGAACAGCGACGACGCGAGGCCGAACGCGGCCTCCGTCATGCCGAGGCTGTGCACCATCTGCAGCTTCGCGAAGCCGACGTTCTGCCGGTCGATGAAGGCGATCAGGAACATCACGACGAGGATCGGCAGCAGGCGCCGCGCCATCTTCGACATGATCTGCCGTTCTTCGGCGGACGCGGGGTCCAGGGTTTCAGTGGCGTTCACAGCATGCTCCTCCGGGGTTTCGGTGATAGGCGGTCGGGCGCCGGGCGTTCATGCACGCGGCGCGGGTGATTCGTTTGACGGGCCGTGGCGTTTGCCTATGACGAGCGAAACGCGTCGAGCATCGGCGTGAACATCTCGGTCCACGCGCGCGGTTTCGCCTTGATCGTGCCGGCCATGTAGAGAAAATCGACGTAGTCCATCAGCTGGTTCGGCTTCACCGAGAAGCGCGTCTCGGGCGCCGCGAGCATCCGCATCACGTCGTCGTGCGAGACGCCGACGCCCGACGACGCGGCGTAGATCGCGGCCGCCGCGCGCGGATCCTGCGCGATCGCGCGGTTCGCCTCGTCGAGCGCGCCGAGGAACGCGGCCGCGAGCGCGGGCTCGGTGTCGACGAGCCGCTTCGGCGCGAACACGACGTCGAGCGTCAGCGGGCCAAGCACGTCGACCGAACTGACGACACGGTGAATGCCCGGCTGCCGCAGTTCGAGTGTCGAGAACGGCGGCGACGTGAAGTGCGCGGTGACGCCGCGCTCGCGCCGGATCAGCGCCTGCATCGCCTGCGGATGCGGCAGGTTCACGGTGATCGAATCGAGCTGCGCGAAATGCGGCCGGCCGAGCAGCTTGCCCGCGACCATCTGCAGCACCACCGCCGACAGCGACGTGCGGATGCCCGGCACCGCGATCCGGTCGGCCGGCGTGAAGTCGCGCAGCGACGTCAGCCCGGGCCGGTTCGCGTTCAGCGACAGCGAGGTCGTCGACAGCCCGCTGATGCCGATCACCTCGACGTTCGGAATGCCGCGCGCCCGTGCCCACAGCTCGATGAAGCCCGGTGCGCCGGCCCCCGCGAAATCGAGCGTGCCGGCCATCATCGCGTCGTTCACCGAATTGCCGCCGTCGAGCAGCACCCAGTCGACGCTGACGTCGCGCACGCCGTGCTTCGCCGCATGCCGCTCGAACAGCCGCTGCTTCTCCATCACGAGCAGCGGCAGGTACAGCACGCCATAGCCTTTCGAGATCCGCACCGTGCGCGGCTTCGACAGCACGAGCGCAGGCGCGAGCGCCGCGCCGAGCCCGGCGGCGACGAACGCGCGACGGCGCAGCGACGGGGTCATGCCCGCGCTCCCGCTTCGCTCGTTGCCTGCTGCATGTTGCCGTCTCCTCTGGTATTAATGCCGTCTGCCATCCTCGGCTTATGCACAGGTTATCGAGCGAGTCTGAGAAAATGCTGACATCCCTTCCCCGGGAAAACCCCTAACCCAACCGAGCAGACCAGCACCATGCGCATTCTCGTCGCGGAAGACGACGCGGAAATCGGCGCGGCGATCCGCAGCCGCCTGACGCGGCTCGGCCACGCAGTCGATCTCGAAACGAACGGCGCGACGGCAAACAGCCTGCTCGGCGTCGAGCGCTTCGACCTCGTCGTGCTCGACGTGATGCTGCCCGCGATGGACGGCTTCGCGATCCTGCGCAACCTGCGCGCATCGGGCAGCACGACGCCGGTGCTGCTCGTCACCGCGCGCTCCGCGATCGACGACCGCGTGAGCGGCCTCGGGCTCGGCGCGGACGACTACCTCGTGAAGCCGTTCGACTACCGCGAACTCGACGCGCGCGTGCAGGCGCTCCTGCGCCGCAACAGCGGCCACGCGAACGACGTGCTGACGCTCGGCGGCCTGCGGATCGACCGCAGCAGCCGCCTCGCCGAGCTCGACGGCCGGCCGCTGTCGCTGTCGCGCCAGGAGTTCGCGCTGCTCGAGATCCTCGCGAGCCGGCCGCAGCGGATCTTTTCGAAGGACGACTTGCTGAACCAGCTGTTCAGCTTCGGCAACGAGCCGAGCACGAACGCGGTCGAGCAGTACGTGACGCGCGTGCGCAGGAAGCTGTCGGGCAGCTCGGTCGAGATCCGCACCGCGCGCGGGATGGGGTACCAGATTGCGACGCACTGACTGGTTTCCGAAGACGCTGTTCGGGCGCACGCTGCTGTTCGTCGCGCTGGTCGTCGCGTCGGGCGCGCTCGCGCTCGCGGCGATCGCGCGCTACTACGCGGGCGTCGCTGCCGAGCGCGCATACGACCAGCTGCTCGCCGGCGCGGCGATCCAGGTCGCGGAAAACCTCTACGTGCAGGGCGGCGTGCTCGCGCTGAATCCGCCGGTCGCCGCGCTGTCGACGCTGTCGCGCTACGACCTCGTCTACTACAAGGTGATCGATTCGCGCGGCGTGGTGGTGGCCGGCTACAACGACCTCGCGAGCCCCGCGACGCTCGCCGCCGCGAAGCTCGGCCCCGCGTTCGCGAACGGCACCTACCAGCGCCAGCGCATCCGGATGGCGACCATCGCGCGCTACATGCCCGAGGAAAGCACGCCCGGCTGGGCGCTCGTCACCGTCGCGCAGACGACCCATGCGCGCCAGCAGCTGACGAACGACATGAGCTTCAAGGTGTGGACGCTGATCCTGCTGATGAGCGTGCTCGCGATCGGCGCGAGCGGCCTGGCGATCCGGCGCGGCCTGCGTCCGCTCGCGCAGATCGAGACCATCATCGCCGCGCGCGAGCCCGCCGACCTGCGGCCACTGGCCGTCGACACGCCGAGCGAGATCGACGCGATCATCGGCGCGATCAACGGGCTGATGCGCCGTCTCGCGGAACGGATCACCGCGATGCAGCGCTTCATCGCCGACGCCGCGCACCAGATGCGCACACCGCTCGCGCGCCTCGACGCGCAGATCGAGCTGCTCGACAGCGAAACCGATCCGGCGCGCCATGCCGCGCGGCTCGACGCGCTGCGCACGACCTGCGCGGACGTCGGCCGGCTCACCGGGCAGCTGCTGAATCATGCGATGGTGATTCATCGCACCGAAGCCGTTCCGCTTCAGCCTGTCGAACTGGTCGGGATTGCCAAGGAAGTGCTCGGGCGCACGATCCCGCTCGCCGACGCGCGCGACATCGCGGTCGCGTTCGACAGCGACGCGCCTCAGGCATGGATCGACGGCGATGCGATCAGCCTGCAGGAAGCGCTGTCGAACGTGCTGCACAACGCGCTGCTGCACGGCCATGCGGACGACATCGTCGTGTCGGTTTCAAGCGCGGGCGAGACGGTGACGCTGAGCGTCGCCGACAACGGCCGCGGCATTCCGCGCGAGCAGTGGGATGCGGCGCTGCAGCCGTTCGTGCAGCTTGAACCCGACGGTACCGGGCGACGCACGGGGTCGGGCCTCGGGCTCGCGATCGTGCAGGAAGTGATGAAGGCGCACGGCGGGCGAGTCGGGTTCGCGTTTCCGCCGCAGGGTGGGTTTGCGGTCGTGCTGACGTTCCCCGGCGCGCGGGATGCGGGCGACACGGCGGCGTGAGCGACGAAAGGCGGCGCCCCGCTACCCCACCACCGCCTCCCCGCCCAGATACGCATCCCGCACCCGCTCGTCGTCGAGCAGCGACTTGGCCGGGCCTTCGAGCACGACGCGCCCCGTCTGCAGCACATAGCCGTAATGCGCGATCTCCAGCGCGAGGCTCGCGTTCTGCTCGACCATGAAGATGGTCACGCCCTGCCGGTTGATCGCGTCGATCAGTTCGAGCACCTTGTCGACGTAGAGCGGCGACAGGCCCATCGTCGGCTCGTCCATGCAGATCAACTTCGGCCGCGCCATCAGCGCGCGCGCCATCGCGAGCATCTGCTGCTCGCCGCCCGACAGCGTGCCCGCGCGCTGCGCGAGCCGTTCCTTCACGCGCGGAAACAGCGCGAGCACGCGTTCGCAGTCGTCGGCCACCGCCGCGCGATCGCGGCGCGTATACGCGCCCATCAGCAGGTTCTCGCGCACGCTCATGTCGCCGAACAGCCGCCGCGCCTCGGGCACGGCCGCGATGCCGCGCCGCACGCGCTGCGGCGTCGGCAGCGCTGTCACGTCCGCGCCGTCGAAGCGCACCGCGCCCGTACGCGGACACAACAGGCCGAGGATCAGCTTCATCGTCGTCGACTTGCCGCTGGCGTTGCCGCCCAGCAGGCTCACGATCTGCCCGCGGCGGACCTCGACGTCCAGGCCGAAGTGCACCTGCACCGGCCCGTAGAAGGTGTCGATCCGCTCGAGTTTCAGCAGCGCGTCCGTCATGTTCGTGTCGTCGTCCTTCAGCGTTGCCGTCATGCGGCCACCCGCGCCGCGCCGTCCGCCGTCGCGCCGCCTGCATGGCGGCGGCCCAGATACGCCTCGATCACACGCGGATGGTGCCGCACGTCGCGCGGCGCGCCCTCGGCGATCTTCGCGCCGTTGTCGAGCACGATCACGCGGTCGGACACGCGCATCACGAGTTCCAGCTTGTGCTCGATCAGCAGGATCGTCAGCCCGCGCGCCTTCAGTGCCTGGATCAGCGTCAGCATCTCCGTGGTCTCCGTCTCGTTCATCCCGGCGGTCGGCTCGTCGAGCAGCAGCAGGCGCGGATGCAGCGCGAGCGCGCGGCCGATCTCGACGCGCCGCCGGTTCGCATACGACAGGCTGTGCGCCGGATGATCGATGCGCGGCGTGAGCCGCTCGCCGAAGCCCGCGACGATCTCGCGCGCCTCGTCGCGCAGCGCGGCTTCCTCGCGCCGCACCGACGCGGGCCGCACGAGCGCGCGCAGCACTTCCGCGGCCGCGCCGAGCACGGGCCAGCCGGGCCGCGCCGCGCGCAACCGCGCATGCGCGCCGATCAGCACGTTGTCGAGCACGCTCAGGTTGCCGAACACGCGGCCATGCTGGAACGTGCGCGCAAGGCCGAGCGCCGCGAGCCGTTCCGGCGCCGCGCCGGTGATGTCGCGGCCGTCGAAGGTCACGCGCCCGGCATCGGGCCGGTCCGCGCCCGCGATCAGGTTGAACAGCGTCGACTTGCCGGCGCCGTTCGGCCCGATCACGCTCAACAGCTCGCCGGGCGCTTGCGCGAGGCTCACGCCGTCGAGCGCCGTCACGCCGTCGAAGCGGCGCGTCAGGCCCCGCACGTCGAGCAATGGGGATGTCGTCGTCATCGCATTTCTCCTCATGCCGTGCCGAGCAGCCCCTGCGGACGGAACCGCACGAGCAGCAGCAGCACGACGCCATAGATCAGCATCCGGTAGTCGGCCGCCCAGCGGAACAGCTCCGGCAGCCCGATCAGCGCGACCGCGCCCACCACGCCGCCGAGCACGTTGCCGAGTCCGCCGAGGATCACCATCGTCAAGGCGAGGATCGACGCCTGCGAATCGAAGGTCTGGTGATTGATGTAGCTGTACAGATGCGCGGCGATGCCGCCGCTCACGCCTGCCGCGACGCCGCCGACCGCGAACGCGATCGCCTTGTAGCGGTTCGGCGCGATGCCGTGCGCGCGCGCGGCGACGTCGTCCTCGCGCACCGCGCGCAGCGTGCGGCCGAGGTGCGAGCGCAGCAGGCGCACCTGCACGAGCGCGAACGCGACGAGCACCGCCAGCGTGAACCAGTACGCGGCACGCGCACTGGTCGCCCACGGCAGCGGTGCGATGCCGGTGATGCCGAGCGGGCCGCGCGTGAGGCCGTCCCAGTTCAGGATCACGAGGCTCACGACCTCGCCGATGCCGAGCGTAGCGATCGACACGTAGTGGCCGCGCAGCCGGAACGCCGGATAGACGAGCAGCGTGCCGAGCACCGCGGTGATCGCGCCCGCGCACGGGATCGTCACGGCCGGCGACCAGCCGAGATCCGCCGACAGCAGCGCCGACGCATACGCACCGATTACGAGCAGCGCCGCATGGCCAAGCGAGATCTGCCCGACCGTGCCGGCCACGAGCGTGAGGCTCAGCGCGAGCAGCGCGTACAGCCAGGCGTTGGTCAGCGTCTGCAGCAGGTACGGCGACGCCGTCAGCCACGGCAGCGCCACCGCGCCCGCGAGTAGCGCCGCGCGCAGCCAGCGCGGCACGCGCACCGCCTTCGCCGCCGCGAGGAAGGTCCCCGTCATCGGTTCGGGCGGCACGCCGCGGCGCGCGCTGAACAGGCCGTTGGGCCGCCACGCGAGAAACGCGAGCAGCAGCGCGAACGCGAACAGGTCGCGATAGCTCGTGCCGAACAGCGCGACGCCGTAGCTCTCGACGAGGCCGAGCAGCAGGCTGCCCGCGATCGCACCCGGCACGTTGCCGAGCCCGCCGATCAGCAGCGCGATCACGCCCTTCAGCGTCGCCTGGAACCCCATCGCGGGATCGATGCTGTTGTAGACCATCCCGACCAGCAGCCCGCTCACGCCGCCGAGCGCGCAGGCAATCGCGAACACGGTCTGGTTCACGCGGTTCACGTCGACGCCCATCTGCAACGCCGCGTCGCGATCCTGCGCGGTCGCGCGCACGGCCCAGCCGAGCCGCGTGAAGCGCAGGAAGCCATACAGCAGCGCAGCGGCCGCGATGCCGATGCCCGCGATCAGCAGGTCGAGCGCGCCGAGCGTCGCGCCGCCGATCCGCAGGTGCCAGTCGGGCAGTGGCGCGGGCACCGCGCGCGGGTCCGCGCCGAACGCGAGCTGCGCGAGCTGGTCGAGGATGAAGCTGATGCCGATCGTCGCGAGCAGCGGCGCGATGCGCGCGGCGTGGCGCAACGGCCGCAGCCCGATCCGCTCGATCGCGACGCCGAGCGCGCCGCAGCCGACGACGACCGCCGCGAGCGCGACGGGCAGCGGCAGGCCGAAGCGCGTGAGGCACAGCCAGCCGATGAACGCGCCGGCCATGTAGACCGAGCCGTGCGCGAAGTTGATCAGGTGCGAGACGCCGAAGATCAGCGCGAGCCCGACCGCGAGCAACGCATAGATGTTGCCGACGATCAGGCCGTTGATCGTGTATTCGAGCCAGGAAGCCATGACTGTCGATCCGTCGAAAGCGGGCCGCTCAGCGCGCGGCGAGCGACGGCTTCACGCCGTCCCACAGCGCCCACTGCCCGTGCTTCACGACCAGGTACACGGCGCGCGCGCCCGCGACGCGGCGCGTCTGCGGATCGAAGCGCACCTTGCCGAAGATCACGCTCGGCACGTCGGCGATCTTCGCGAAGCCGTCGCGCGCGGCCTGCCGTGTCGTGCCGTAGCGGCGCAGCACCTCGGCCGACAGGATCAGCGCGTCGTACGCGCGCGCGACGAACGAATCGGGATCGGCGTGATACTTCGCGCGATAGCGCTGCACGAACGCCTGCACTTCCGGGCGCGGCTCGCTCGGGAAGAAGTTCGATTCCGTATAGACGCCGTCGACGGCCGTGCCGCCCAGCTCGAGGAACTTCGGCGAATACACCGAGCCGACCGCCGCGATCGGCTGCGCGAGGCCGGCGGTGCGCGCCTGGCGCACGATCTGCGCGCCGTCCGCGTAGTACGACACCAGCACGAGCGCGTCCGGCTTCGCCGCGTTGATCCGCACGAGCGTCGCGCGGAAATCCTTTTCCGTCGGCTGGTAGCCTTCGGCCGCGACCACCTGCGCGCCGAGGCCGGCCGCCGCCTGCGCGAAGATGTCCTTGCTCGTGCGGCCCCAGTCGGTGTTCAGGTACAGCACCGCGATCCGCTTGAAGCCGAGTTCCTTCACCGCGAAGCGCGCGAGCAGCGGCTGCTCTTCCGCCTGGCTGAGCGCGGTGCTCCACAGATAGTCGCCGCCCTTCGTGAAATCCGGATGCGAGTTCGTGAAGCCGAACTGGATCAGCTGGCCGCGCTGGTAGATCGGCGAGGCCGCCATCGACGTCGCGCTGGAGAAATCGCCGAGTTCGAGCACGATGCGCGGATCGGAGACGAACTTCTGCGCGATCGCGACCGCCTGGCGCGGGTCGCTGCGGCTGTCCTGGAAGTCGTACGCGAGCGGCCGGCCGTGAATGCCGCCACCGCCGTTGATCTCGTCGAGCGCGAGGTCGAAGCCGCGCTTCCACTGCTCGCCGTATTGCGCGTCCTGCCCGGTCAGCGGGCCGCTGACGCCGACCACGACCGGCTCGCCCGACACGCCCGCGGCAAGCGCGCCGCCCGCCGACAATCCCCATGCGGCGGCCAGCGCGGCCACCGTGCGCAGCACGCGCCGCCAGGCGCCGCGTGTGTCGTTCACCGAAACGTTCATGCTTTCCTCGCGTCTGTCGAAAAGAGTGAGCGCATGTAACCACGCTGAATTCAGGCGTTCCAACGAAGTTTTGTGTCTATCGATATCGCGCTGCGTGAGAAGCATCGGGTGTGTCGTCGGGTGCGAGCGAACGCGATGCGTCGGGCAACGCTACGCGCGCAATGCATCGCGTTGATTCGATGAAGGATTTGCGCAGCCCACGGCTCGCGCGCGCGGCACGTGCGTGCGTCGGACGCCGCGGCAGCCGCCGCGCGCTACGCACGTTTCATGCTGTCGATACGAAAAATCATTATATGAATCGCGCATGCTTCGACTTCTACAATGCGCGAATCGCATCATCGGAACGCGCCATGGAGTTGCATCACCTCGAAGCCTTTTCCGCGGTCATGTCGGCCGGCAGCGTGACCGGCGCGGGCACGCTGCTCGGCCGCTCGCAGCCGGCCGTCACGCGGCAGATCCAGGAGCTCGAAGCCGATCTCGGCTATGCGCTGTTCGACCGTCACGGCCCGCGCGTCACGCCGACGCGGCGCGCGTTCCTGCTCTACGACGAAGTCGAGCGCTCGCTGATCGGGCTGCGCGCGATCGAGGCCCGCGCCCGCGCGATCGGCGCCGACGCCGCCGAGCCGGTGCGCATCGCGGCCACGCCCGCGCTCGCCGCCGCGATCGTGCCGGCCGCGCTCGCCGCGCTGCCCGACGCCACGCATGCACCGCACTACCAGGTGCGCAGCGAATCGGCCGAGCATGTCGTGCACGAAGTGCTGTCGCGCACCGCGGACGTCGGCGTCGTCACGCTGCCGCTCGCGCATGCGGGGCTCGACGTGCACTGGATCGCGCAGGCGCCGTGCGTCGCCGTGCTGCGCGTCGACGATCCGCTCGCCGCGCGGCGTCGCATCGCGCTGCGCGATCTCGCGCGCCACCGCGTCGTCACCGTCGCGAACCGTCACCGGCTGCGGCAGCGGATCGACGCGGCGTTCGCGGCCGCGCGCATCGACGCGCGCGTGTTCGTCGAAACCAATGCGTCGCTCAATGCGGTGATGGCCGCGCGCGCGGGGCTCGGCGTCGCGATCGTCGATCCGGCCACGGGCGTCGCGCTGCCGATCGACGGCGTCGTCGCGCGGCCGCTCGACGTCGACATCTCGTTCGCGTTCGGCGTCGCGACGCCGGCCGGCAAGGCGCGCGCGCCGGCCGTCGATGCGCTGCTCGACGCACTGCGCAACATGACGCGCGCGCTGCTCGACGGCGTTGCGATTCACGACGCGTCGGCGCACGATGCGCTGTTGCGCGGCGAGCGGCCGCGCGGCCGTTCGCGACGCACGAAACAGGAGACAACAGCATGACGACGACACTCGCCGCGCTCGAAGCCCGGCTCGCCGAGGACCTGCGCTGGCTCGACCTGCCCGCGCCGGCCTGGGTGCCGCCACGCCACGCCGACGGCGTACGCGTGCTCGACGTCGCGATCATCGGTGGCGGCATGTCCGGCCTCGCGGCGTCCGCCGAGCTGCGCCTGCTCGGCATCGACAACCAGCGCGTATTCGACCGCGCGCCGGCCGGCTACGAAGGCCCGTGGATCACGTTTGCGCGGATGGAGACGCTGCGCTCGCTGAAGCAGCTCCCCGGCCCCGCGCTCGGGCTGCCCGCGCTGACGTTTCGCGCGTGGTTCGAAGCGCAGTTCGGGCGCGACGCGTGGGACGCGCTCTACAAGATCCCGCGCGCGCAGTGGATGGAATACCTGCGCTGGTACCGGCGCGTGCTCGACCTGCCGGTACGCAACGACACCGCGCTCGTCGCGCTGCGCCCGCGCGACGACGGCCTGCTCGCGCTCGACCTGCATGCCGATGGCGACACGCAGACCGTGCTCGCGCGTCACGTCGTGCTCGCGACCGGCCGCGACGGGCTCGGCGGCCCGTACCTTCCGCCCGTTGCACGGCACACGCCGCGCGAACGCTACGCGCACTCGTCCGAACCGATCGATTTCGCGGCGCTGGCCGGCAAGCGCGTCGGCGTGGTCGGCGCGGGCGCATCGGCCTTCGACAACGCCGGTGCCGCGCTCGAAGCCGGCGCCGCGCGCGTCGACCTGCTGTTCCGCCGCGCGGACATTCCGCGCATCAACAAGCTGACCGGCATCGGCAGCCCGGGGCTCGTGCACGGCTTCGCGGATCTCGACGACGCGACGAAGTGGCGCTTCATGCACTACTCGCTGACGACGCAGACGCCGCCGCCGCGCGACAGCGTGCTGCGCGTGTCGCGCCACGCCAACGCGTACTTCCATGCGGGCAGCCCGATCGAAGCGCTCGCCCCGCAGGCCGACGGCCTCGCGATCACGACGCCGCGCGGCCGCCATGTGGTGGACTTCCTGATCTTCGCGACCGGTTTTCATTCCGACTGGACGACGCGCGCCGAATTCGCGGCGTTCGGCCCGCAGGTGCGACGCTGGAAGGACCGCTATCGCGCGGCGCCCGGCACATGGCTCGACGAGCTGGCCGAGTCGCCCGATCTCGGCCCCGCGTTCGCGTTCCAGGAGCGCGCGCCCGGCGCGTGCCCGGCGGTGACGCGGATCCACTGTTTCAACCACGCCGCGAGCCTGAGCCACGGCAAGCTGTCCGGCGACATTCCCGCGATCAGCGCGGGTGCGCAGCGGCTCGCGCGCGGGATCGCGAGCCGCCTGTTCGATGCCGATCGCGAGCGGCACTACGACGCGCTCTTGTCGTTCGCGAAGCCCGAGCTGCAAGGCGACGAATGGCGCGACGCGGATGCCGCGCCTTTCC
This sequence comes from Burkholderia sp. SRS-46, assembly GCF_004343775.1. Lineage (GTDB taxonomy): Bacteria > Pseudomonadota > Gammaproteobacteria > Burkholderiales > Burkholderiaceae > Burkholderia. Next base: position 1,192,443 of record NZ_PTXL01000002.1, read on the forward strand.
AACACGATGACGAAAACCTGAACCGATGACCGAACCCACGACACCGGCCGCCGCGCCGGACACGATCGACGCCGTCGCCGGCCTGCGCGACGGCGATCCGGTAGCCGCACTGCGCCGCGCGCGCGGCAAGGTGCGGCTGCATACGCAGCTCGGCGAAACGGCGCTGTTCGATCCCGCGCTGCCGGACCTGTCGCTCGCCGAGCGCCTGCATGCCGCGCGCTATGTCGCACGGCTGTCGAACGCGCATGCGCTCGCCGCGACCTATCGCGCGCGGCTGCTGAACGAAGCCGGGACGGAGCACGACATCGCGCTGGCCGACGCCGAGACCTTCGACGCGCTGCCGCCGCGCGTCGGCGCGATCCTCGCGCATGCGCGACGCCTGACGCTGGCACCCGCCGACGCGCGCGCCGCCGATCTCGCAACGCTGCAGTCGGCGGGACTGACCACACCGGCGATCGTCGCGCTGTCGCAGCTCGTCGCGTTCGTGACGTACCAGGTGCGCGTCGTCGCGGCGGTCGGCGCGCTGCACGCGCGCGTCGCGAAGGAGGCCGCATGACTACCCCGCAAGCTTTCACGTTCGACACGCTCGGCTGGCGCGCGTGGCTCGACACCGTGCCGCTCGCCGCCGCGACGCCCGACCAGCTCGCGGTGCTCGACGCGAGCCACCCGCACGCGAAGACGTCCGACTATTACCTGCTGCTGGTGCATCTGCCGGAAATCCTGCGGCAGCGCTCGGGCGTGTTCAACGCGATCATGTACGGGCCCGGCGGCTTGCCGCGCGCGGAGCGCGAGCTTGCGAGCACCGCGGTGTCGCGCGTCAACGGCTGCGTGTATTGCGCGTCCGTGCATGCGCAGCGCTTCGCGCAGCTCGCGAAGCGCACCGATGCGATCGAGCAGGTGTTCGACGATCCGGCAACGGCCGGCACGACCGCGCGCGAGCGGGCGATCGTGCGCTACGCGATCGCGCTGACGGATACGCCCGACGCGGTCGACGACCGGCACATCGCCGCGCTCGAAGCGGCCGGGCACACGCACGAGGACATTCTCGACCTGTCGCACGCGATCGCGATCTTCGCGTGGGCGAACCGGTTGATGCTGACGCTCGGCGAGCCGGTGTTCCCGGCGCAAGCGGCGCCCGCGTGATGCGCACCGCGCGCCGGGCGATGCCGCCGCCCGGCGCGCCGTCACGCCTTGTGCGTCGACAACAGGATGCTCGTCTCGGTATTCGCGATCCCGTCGATCAGCCGGATCGCGCCGAGCACGCGGTCGAAGTTCTCGAGCGAATCCGCGTTCAGCTCGGCGATCAGATCCCAGCGCCCGTTCGTACTATGAATCGTCGCGACGTTCGGATGCCCGCGCAGCACCTTGACCACCTCCGCCGCGCGGTTGCCCTGCACCGCGATCGACATCAGCGCGCGGATCCGGTGCCGCTCGGCGGCCGGCTTCAGCCGCACCGTGTAGCCGACGATCACCCCGTGCTTCTCCAGCCGCGTCAGCCGGTTCTGCACGGTCGCGCGCGCGACGCGCAGCTGCTTCGCGAGCGCGACCACCGACAGCCGCGCGTTGTCGCGCAGCAGCGCAATGAGCTGACGGTCGACGTCGTCGAGCGTAATCATCCGACTCCCCTTTTCCTGTGAAATGCCCTCGACGCGCAAGCGTGCCGCGCGCCGCCGCGCTTGACCAGCGGGATTCGATCACATTGCCACATACGGCTGGCATTTTGCAAAGCTTGCCGATGAATCTGCTCGCTTTGCTGTCTTTTTGTTGGCTGGCGCCCCGGAAATAATGTCTCCATCGAGCGGCCCGTTGCGCCGCGTCCATTACCGGAGACAGCCTCATGACCCGCTTCCTAGACGTACCCGCCACCGCCCGGCTGATCGCGCAGACCGGCGTCACGCGCTTCCTGAACGAGCTCGTCGACACGCTGCATGCCGACTATCTTCGCTGGGCCGACTTCGACAAGTCGCCGCGCGTCGCCTGCCATTCGCGCGACGGCGTGATCGAGCTGATGCCGGTCGCGAACGCGTCGCTGTTCGCGTTCAAGTACGTGAACGGCCACCCCGTCAACGCGGCGCGCGGCATGCACACGGTGATGGCGTTCGGCGCGCTCGCGGAGGTCGACACGGGCTACCCGCTGCTGCTCGCCGAGCTCACGCTGACCACCGCGCTGCGCACCGCCGCGACGTCGGTGCTCGCCGCGAAGGCGCTCGCGCGCGCCGATTCACGCACGATGGCGCTGGTCGGCAACGGCGCGCAGAGCGAATTCCAGGCGATCGCGTTCCACACGCTGCTCGGCATCGACGAGATCCGCGTGTTCGACGTCGATCCGCACGCGACCGACAAGCTCGTGCGGAACCTCGCCGCCTATCCGCGGCTGCGCGTCGTGCGCGCCGCATCGACCGCCGACGCGGTGCGCGGCGCGGACATCGTGACGACCGTCACCGCCGACAAGGCGTACGCGACGATCATCACGCCGGACATGATCGAACCCGGCATGCACCTGAACGCGGTGGGCGGCGACTGCCCGGGCAAGACCGAGCTGCATGCGGACGTGCTGCGCGCGGCGCGCGTGTTCGTCGAATACGAGCCGCAGTCGCGCATCGAGGGCGACATCCAGCAGCTGCCGGCCGATTTCCCGGTGACCGAGCTGTGGCGCGTGCTGCAAGGCGAGACGGCCGGCCGCGAGCATGCCGCGCAGATCACGGTGTTCGACTCGGTCGGCTTCGCGCTCGAGGATTACTCGGCGCTGCGCTACCTGTATTCGCTCGCGCAGCAGCACCACGCGGGCGTCGAGATCGCGCTGATCCCGCCGGCCGTCGATCCGAAGAACCTGTTCGCGCTGATCGACGACCCGTCCGCGCTCGCGCAAGGCCAGGCCGCCTTCGTCGCCGACGCCGTCGCCGCGCTCGCGCGCTGACCCGAGCCGGTGCGGCCCGCGCGCCGCACCGCCCCTTGCCCTTCGCCACACTTTGCGATGAACCTCGTATCGATCCAGGCGCCGGCCGCCGTCGTGATGATCCGGCCGCACCATTTCCTGCCCAACCCCGAAACCGCCGCCGACAACGCGTTCCAGCGCACGGCCGCCGCGTGCGGCACGCGCGGGACGCCCGTGGTGTCCGCCGCCGCGCGCGACGAAGTGAGCGCCGCCGCGCAGCGCCTCGCCGAGGCCGGCGTGCGCGTGCATGTGTTCGACGACCACGGCGAGCGCGACACGCCCGACTCCGTGTTCCCGAACAACTGGTTCTCGACGCACCCGGGCGGGCACGTCGCGCTGTATCCGATGACGAACCCGAACCGCCGCCGCGAGCGGCGCGCGGACGTGATCGAGATGCTGAAGGCCGAATACCGGGTGCAGGACGTGATCGACTATTCGGGCCTCGAATACGACGACGTGTTCCTCGAAGGCACCGGCGCGATGGTGCTCGACCACGTCGCGCGCGTCGCGTACGCCGCGCGGTCGCGGCGCGCCGATCCGGTCGCGCTCGAGCGCTTCTGCACGCACTTCAACTTCGAGCCGATCTGCTTCGACACCGCCGACGCGCACGGCCGCCCGATCTATCACACCAACGTGATGATGAGCGTCGCGACCGAGTTCGCGCTGGTCGGGCTCGACCTGATCAGCGAGCCGGGCCGGCGCGACGACGTGCAGCGCCGCCTCGCCGAAACCGGCCGCACGGTGATCGCGCTCGAGCCGTCGCAGATCGCCGAGTTCGCGGGCAATGCGCTCGAATTGTCGGGCCGCGACGGACGCGTGCTCGCGCTGTCGCGGCGCGCGGCCGACTGCCTGACGCTGCGCCAGCGCAAGCTGATCGAGCGTTCGGCGCAATTGCTGCCGCTCGACGTGCCGACGATCGAGCTGGCCGGCGGCTCGGTGCGCTGCATGCTGGCCGGCATCCACCTCGCGCGCCGGCACGGCTGACCACCCCTTTCCCCCTAAAAAAACGATTGGAGAACCCGATGCGTCACACGATTCGCCCCCGCGCGCCATTGGCCGCGCTCGGCCTGGCCTGCGCCGCCGCCACGCTTACGCCCGCCGCGCACGCGGCCGATCCGGTCACGACGATCGGGCTGGCCGCGCCGCTGACCGGCGGCGTCGCGCACCTCGGCAAGGACGACGAGAACGGCGCGCGCCTCGCGGTCGAGGAGATCAACGCGAAAGGCCTGACGATCGCCGGCCGCAAGGTCGTGCTCGCGCTCGACGCGGAGGACGATGCCGGCGACCCGCGCCAGGCGACGCAGGTCGCGCAGAAGCTGGTCGACGGCAAGGCGGTCGCGGTGATCGGCCACCTGAATTCCGGCACGTCGATCCCGGCCTCGCGCATCTACAACGATGCGGGCGTGGCGCAGATCTCGCCGTCGACGACCAACCCGACCTACACGCAGCAAGGCTTCCGCTCGACCTACCGGCTGGTGGCGACCGACGCGCAGCAAGGGCCCGCGCTCGCGAACCATGCGGCGCGCGCGCTGAAGGCGCGGCGCGTGGCGATCGTCGACGATTCGACCGCGTACGGCCAGGGGCTCGCGAGCGAGTTCGAGCGGCAGGCGAAGGCGCTCGGCATGACGGTGGTGTCGCGCGACGCGGGCACCGACAAGACGATCGACTTCCGCGCGATCCTCACGAAGATCAAGGGGCAGCGGCCGGACGTGATCATGTACGGCGGGATGGACGCCACGGGCGGGCTGCTCGCGCGGCAGGCCGCGCAGCTCGCGATCAACGCGAAGATCCTCGCGGGCGACGGCGTGTGCACGCCGAAGGTGGCCGATCTCGCGGGCCCGGCCGCGAAAAGCATCGTGTGCTCGGTGGCGGGCATGCCGCTGCAGAAGATGCCGCAGGGCGACGCGTTCGCGAAGCGCTTCGCCGCACGCTTCGGCAAGCCGCTCGAGGTCTATGCGCCGTTCACCTACGACGCGGTGTACATCATCGTCGACGCGATGCGGCGCGCCGGTTCGACCGACCCGCGCAAGATCCTCGCGGCGATGCCGGCAACGCACTACGCGGGCATCATCGGCGACACGCAGTTCACGCCGAACGGCGACCTGAAGAACGCGACCATCTCGCTGTACGAATACGTGAACGGCAAGCAGACGCTGCTCGATGTCGTGAAGATGTGAAGCGGGGGGCGCGCGGTTTCGATTGGCAAGCGGCGGAGCATGGCCGCCGCCTGCCAATCGGTGCAAGGCAGCGACCGTTGAAGTCGCGCACCCCGCCCCGCCGCGCGCTCAGCCGGCGATCAGCTTCAGCCCCGCCGGCAGCGATTCGCCGAACACGCGCACCGTGTCGTCGACGTCGAGCGCGACCACCTCGCGCACCCGCTCGATCCACGTGGCCGGCGCGTTCGCGGACGCGAGCCGCCGGATCACCGCGTCGCGCGTGTCGGGCGGCAGGTCGCGCGAGCGGTCGCCCGTCATCCGCGCGATCTGGGCCGCCGCGAACGCGGCCGGCTCCACCTGCTTCCAGTCGAGCGCGAACAGCGCGTCGAGCAGCCGCGCGGCGACTTCGGCCGGCACCACGCCGTGCGCGCTGCCGTAGAACGGCTGGCGCGCACCGATGCGGCCGATCGCCCACGCGCCGAGCGTGCTGTCCGAAGGCTTCTGCAACAGCGCGACGAGCCGCTCCGCCAGTTCGATCTTGCGCTCGACCGGCAGCCGTTCGAGCGACGCCGACAACCGCGTCATGTCGGCCGGGCCGACCTTCGCCGGATCGAACGGCAGCTTGCGCCGCTTGCCGTCGGTCGGTTCGAGGAAGGCGATCGCGTCGCGCACCTGCGTCTGCGCATCGTCGTCGAGCCCGCCCGCCGCGCGCCGCCACAGCGTCCACCATTCGGACCACACCTGGCCGTCGTTCACGTACTGGATGCCGTCGTCGAACAGCGGCCACAGCTGCTCGATGCGCCACGCGTCGAGCGGATGCCCGAAACCCGGGCGCATGCAGTAACCCGCGAGGTTCAGCCACGCGCGTTCGTGATCGGCCGAGCGCCGCCGCCGCCGTGCGCGCGCGAGCAGCGCGTCGAACAGCTCGCGGGCGAGCGCGACGTCCCATTCGTCGCGCGGGCCGAGCAGCTGTTCGAGCTGTGCGCGCAGCCGCCGCGTGTCCTTCGGCGTGACGTCCGCCGCGCGGCCGCCGAACGAGCGATCGATCAGCTCGATCGCCTGGTCGAGACGCGGATGGCGAGCTGGCGCATCCGCGTCGGCCGGCGCGGCCGCGTCGCCGCGCAACTGGAATTCGAGCCGCCAGCGCTGCGCGGCATCGCCGGTCGCGCGGCAGTGCATTTCAAGGGTGCCGACTTCGGTCAGCGACGCGGTGAGCTTCACCGGCGTCTCGCGCGCGTCGCGCGCATCCTGCCGCTCGACGACCGTCGCGATCGGCGGCAGCCGCACGAAATCGCCGTCGCCGAACGTCACGAGGTCGCCCGGCCGGTACGCGGTGTCGGCCACCGTCGACACGAGGTGGAAGCGCACCGGCTGCCCGAGCCGCAGCGCGAACGTGCGGTCCTCCAGCCGGATCTCGTGGCCCTCCTCGGTGCCGCGCGGCAGCAGGCACACGCCGCGCGGTTCGGCGTCGCCGTCGTCGAGCACGAGGAAGTAGCTGCGCGGCGAGCCGCCGCCGATGCGCGGCGCATGCCCCGCGCGCGCGAGGCCGTACGCCACCGCGCCGCGCGCGACCGCGACGTCCGGATGCGCGTTGTGCAGCACGTTGAGCGGCTGGCCGCGCCACGCGCCGAGCGTCTGCGCGAGACGGCCCGCGAGCGCGCCGGCACGAAACACGCCGCCGTTGAGCAGCAGCGTGTCGGGCAGCGGCCCTTCCGCGTGGCGGGCGAGGAACGCGGCGACGTGCCGCGTGACGGCCGCATCGCTCGCATACGGCAGGCCGAATTCGACGATCGCGCCGCGCGCGCGGCGCGGCAGCTCGTCGACCGCGACCTGCGGGAAAAATCCGTCGACGACGATCTGCTCGACTTCCCGCCGCGTCAGCTCCGCCGAACGCGCGCCGCCGATCAGGCGGCTGCCCGCGCCGAGCAGCGTGACCGTGACCGCGTCGGGCGCGTCGTCGCCGAGCAGGCGCTCCTTCGCGGCGCGGCAGCGCTCGACGAGCTGCGACAGGCTCGCGGCCGACAGCCGCGCGCCGGGCTCGGTCAGGCGCGGCTCGACGAGCCGCGCGAGCGCGAGATCCATGTTGTCGCCGCCGAGCATCAGGTGATTGCCGACGCCGATGCGCGTCAGCGCGGGCTCGCCGTCGTCGCCGAGCGCCACGTCGACGAGCGTGAGGTCGGTCGTGCCGCCGCCGACGTCGCAGATCAGCACGCGCCGCGCGCCGGCGAGCGTGTCGCGCAGCGCGGTGCGGTGGCGGTGCAGCCAGTCGTAGAACGCGGCCTGCGGCTCCTCGAGCAGGCGCAGCGCCGGCAACCGCGCGAGCCGCGCGGCCTCGACCGTCAACGCGCGCGCGCCGTCGTCGAACGACGCGGGCACGGTGAGGATCACGTCCTGTTCGGCCAGCGGCGCATCCGGGAAATGCGCGTCCCACGCGTCGCGCACGTGCGCGAGGTAGCTCGCGCTCGCGTCGACCGGCGACACCTTGTCGACGCCGTCGGCCGCGCCCCACGGCAGGATCGGCGCGAGCCGGTCGACCGACGCGTGCGACAGCCAGCTTTTCGCGCTCGCGACGAGCCGGCCCGGCACCTGCGCGCCAAGCGCGCGCGCATAGCGGCCGATCACGGCCGGCGGCGCGGCGCCGTCACCCGCTGCCGGGGCCGCCTGCCACGGCAGCCGCAGCGCGTCAGCCGGCAGCTCGCCCGCCGCCGGGTGATAGCGCACCGACGGCAGCAGCGGCTGCGCGCCGACTTCGCCGGGGCCGACGAGCTGCTCGACGTCGAACACGCGGATCGCATCCGATCCCGCTTCGACGTACGCGACGACCGTGTTGCTGGTGCCGAGGTCGATGCCGACCGTATAACGCTTCATCGCGCTCAGGCGGTGCCGCGCACGTCGAACTCGACCTTCCAGCGCTCGTCGGTGCCGCTCGGAATCGCTTCGAGCTCGAGCGTGCCGGCCTCGGTCACGCGCGCGTGCAGCTTCACGGGCACGATCTCGCCGATGGAGCGGCCGTCGGCCGGCAGTGTCGCCTGGATCTCCTCGAGTTCCTGCAGCTCTTCCGGCGACCAGTAGTCGAGCAGCGTGCCGACCTGGTCCTGGCGGCGCACCGACGAGCCGAAGAAGCGGAACTGCACCGGCTCGCCGACGACGAGGCCGAACTCCTGCGGCGGCAGCGCCGCGTTCGTGCCTTCCTCCATGCCGAACGGCGCGACGCACAGCGCCTGCACCGGCGGCTCGAGCCCCGGCACGGCCGGCATCGCCGATTCGATCGCGACGTAGTACGCACGCGCCGTGCCGCCGCGAATCCGCACGCCACGGCCGCGCTTCACGTAGCCGTAGTACGCGGCGCCGCGCGCGACCGCGAGGTCGAGGTCCGCGCCGCCGAGCAGGCGGGCGGGCGCCGCGCCTTCGGCCGCGAGCCACGCGTTCAGCGTGTCGAGCACGCGCTGCGTGAGCAGCGACGACTTGAACACGCCGCCGTTGAACAGCACCGCGGTCGGATGCAGGAACGTCGCGCCCGGCGGCAGCGTGCGCTGCACGCCGTCCAGCGCGTCGAGCGCCGCGACCTGGCGACCGAGGAACGCCGCGAGGTGGCGCGTGATGCCCGCGTCCTGCGCATACGGCAGGCCGAGCTGCGTGAGGCCGACGCGCGCGCGGCTGACCGGGCGCGCCGCCGCGTCCACTTGCGGGAAGAAGCCTTCGAGGATCGTCTGCGTGAGTTCCGCGCGGGTCAGCTCGGTGCGGATCGAACCGCCGATCAGCTTCGAGCCGCGGCTCGGCACCACGAGCGGCACCGCGTCGGTCGACGGGTCGGACAGCAGCGTCTCCTTCGCGGCGCGGCATGCGTACGTGAGTGCGCGCAGCTGCCACGGGTCGGCCTGCGTGCCCTGCGTCGCGAGCTTGCGCGCGACGACGTGCGCGAGCGCGAGATCCATGTTGTCGCCGCCGAGCAGGATGTGCTCGCCCACCGCGACGCGATGCAGTTCGAGGTTGCCGTCGCGCTCGACCACCGCGATCAGCGACAGGTCGGTCGTGCCGCCGCCGACGTCGACGCACAGGATCAGGTCGCCGACGTTGACCTGCTTGCGCCAGCCGCCCTCGCTCTTCTGGATCCAGCTGTAGAGCGCCGCCTGCGGCTCTTCGAGCAGCGTCATGCGCGCATAGCCGGCGGCCCGCGCGGCCTCGGCCGTCAGCTCGCGCGCGGCCGGGTCGAACGACGCGGGGATCGTCACCGTCACGTCCTGGTCGGCGAACGGCGCGTCCGGATGCGCGTGGTCCCACGCTTCGCGCAGGTGCGTCAGGTAGCGGATCGAGCTTTCGAGCGGCGACACGCGCGCCACTTCGGGCGGCGCGTCGCTCGGCAGGATCGCCGCGTGGCGGTCGACGCCCGGGTGGCACAGCCAGCTTTTCGCGCTCGACACGAGGCGAATCGGCGTGCCGGCGCCACGGCTGCGCGCCATTTCGCCGACCGCGAAGTTGCGCGACACCGTCCACGGCAGCGTCAGGTCGCCCTGCGTCAGCTCGCTTTCATGCGGCAGGTAGAGGAACGACGGCAGCAGGTCGCGCGACTCCAGCGCGCCGGGCGCGGTGAGCTGCGCGATCGGCAGCACGTGCTGCGCGACCTTCTCGCCGTCGCTCGTGCCCGTGTCGACATACGACAGCGCGCAGTGGGTGGTGCCGAGGTCGATGCCGATCGAATAACGTGCGTCGCTCACAGTTCCACCTCCGCCGGGGCGATCACGGATGCGTCGTGGCTGCCGGTCAGCTTCGGCAGGCGCACGTCGGCAACCCGCCAGCCGCGATGGCTGACGGTGCCCGAGAACGGCGCGGCGCCGACGACGTTGCCGGTCACGCGCACGGCCGTCGCGTCGAAGCCGGCCGGCAGCGTCACGCGGCTGCCTTCGGATTCGTCGCGCACCGGCACGATCGTGAAGTGCTCGCGCAGCGCGGCGCGGCAGCCGTCGTGCACGAGGCGCGCGGCCGCGCCGATGTCGGCGTCCGCGTAGCCGGCGATGTCTTCCTGAACGAAGTCGATGAAGCGCGCGTCGCGCTGCAGCAGGCCGAGCAGTTGCAGCGCGGCCTGCGGGCTCGCTTCGCGCAGCTCGGGCGCCTTCACGGGTGCGGGCGCGGCAACCGGCGCGGGTGCGGGCGTGGGCGCGGCGGCCGGGGCCGGCTGCGCGGCCACGGGCGCGCCGTCGCGCACGCGCAGCACGCCGGCGGCGAACTCGCGGTTGCCGAGCACGGAGAAGAACGTGCCGACGGCGAGCGACAGCCGGCCGAAGAACGACAGATTGGATTCGGGCATGTGGCTTGGACTCCTGTGGGCCCGCCGTGCGGCGGGCGATCTTGCCTGGGCGCCGGGCACGGGGCGCGCAAGCGCGCGCGGCGCCGGCCCGGCGCGTGATTCCGGCCCCCCGTCGCGGAGGCGCAAAACCCGTATTTTGCCCTGTGGCGGGCGAATGGTGCGGAAGTCGGGGGACAGAACAGCTTGGTCGCGCGGAAAACGGCGCGGGTCGGATGCCGAAATCGCGGCGCGAGGGTGAGCGGTCCGTAGTGGAATTTCGCGGTCGATGACGATGAATCAACGCGCATTCCGTTTCAGCCGGATACCCCATTTCCGATACGAGACCAAGCGGCGAATCGATCTCGCCGCACGGCTCGGCCGTGGGTTCGACGAATGGAAGCCGGCATCCGCTGTCAGGATTGCGATCTTCCCAAGGGTCGATCGGACCTCTACATTCCTTCTTACGCGCGGGACGCCAACATCATCGCGCATCCGTCACCCCGCCCCTCGGAGATACAACATGAACGTCATCGTATTCGGCGCCAGCGGCATGGTGGGCCAGGGCGTGCTGCGCGAATGCCTGCTGGCCCCGGATGTCGGGTCGGTGCTGGCCATCGGGCGCAGCGAGCTGCCGCTGCGCCACCCGAAGCTGCGCCAGCTCGTGCGCGCGGACCTGTTCGACTACCGCGACGTCGCCGACCAGCTCGCCGGCTACGACGCGTGCTTCTTCTGCCTCGGCGTATCGGCCAGCGACACCGACGAGGCCGGCTTCGTCCGGCTCAATCACGACCTTCCGCTGGCCGCCGCGCAGGCGCTCGTCGAGCGTAATCCGGGCATGACGTTCATCTACGTGTCGGGCGGCGGCACCGACTCGACGGAGAAAGGGCCGGCGATGTGGGCGCGCGTCAAGGGCAGGACGGAGAATGCGTTGCAGCGGCTCGGCTTCCGCGCGGTCTACCTGTTCCGGCCCGGGATCATCGTGCCGCTGAACGGCGAACGGTCGAAGACGCGGCTCTACCGCCTGTTCTACGCGGGCCTCGGCTGGGCCATCGCGCCGTTGCGACGGCTCTTTCCGAACGAGATCCTCGATACCGAGCGCGTCGGCCGGGCGATGCTGCAGGCCGTGCGCGACGGCGGCGGCCTGGCGATCGTCGAGCGCGCCGACATCAACCGGCTCGCGCAGGCCGCGGCGCCGGGCGCCCGCCCGTAACGCGCGGCGTGCTCGGCACGGCGCGCCCGCTTACGACGTCGCGACCGAGCGCGCCGGCACGGCCGACACGATCGTCGCGACCGCCACCGCCAGCACGAGCGCCGCGCCGATGAACACGCCCGTCGCGCCGTTCGCGTCGAACACCACGCCGCCCGCCGCGGCACCGGTCGCGATCGCGAGCTGGACCGCCGCGACGATCAGGCCGCCCGCGCTCTCCGCCTCGTCCGGCACCGTGCGCGTGACCCACGTCGACCACGCGACCGGCACGCCGCCGAACGCCATCCCCCACAACGCGACGAGCACCGCGTCGACGAGCGGCGCGCGGCCGAGCGCCACCAGCGCAATGCCGAGCACGACCATCAGCGCGGGCATCGCGATCAGCATCGGCCGCAGCCGGTGCTCGAGCACGCGGCCGGCCAGCGACGTGCCGACGAAGTTCGCCACGCCGTAGCCGAGCAGGATCGCCGACAGCCCGTTCACGCCGACGCCCGCGACCTGTTCGAGAAACGGCCGCAGGTACGTGAAGAACGCGAAATGCCCGGTGAACACCAGCGTCGTCGCGAACATCCCGAGGCCGACCGTCGGCCGCCGCAGGATGTCGACCAGCGTGCGCAGCCGCGTGGTGCCGGACGGCGCCATCGACGGCAGCGTCGCGACCTGCGACGCGAGCGCGAGCACGCCGAGCGCGGCCGCGATCAGGAACACGCTGCGCCAGCCGATCAGGTGGCCGAAGTAGCTGCCGAGCGGCGCGGCCGCGATCGTCGCGACCGCCACGCCGCTGAAGATGATCGACAGCGCGCGCGGCACCAGCGCCGTCGGCACGAGCCGCATCGCGGTGGCCGTCGCCATCGTCCAGAAGCCGCCGAGCGCGATGCCGAGCAGCACGCGGCCGACCAGGATCGTCGCGAGATTCGTTGCGCACGCAACGGCCAGGTTCGAGACGATCAGCAGCGCCGAGAACGCGAGCAGCACGCGCCGCCGGTCGATGGCGCGGGTCGCGGCGGCGGTGAGCAGGCTCGTCACGAGCGCCACCGACGCGGTGGCCGTGACCGCCTGGCCGGCGACGCCCTCGGTCACGCCGAGGCTGTCGGCCATCGGCGTGAGCAGGCTCGCGGGCAGGAACTCCGCGGTGACGAGCCCGAACACGCCGAGCGTCATCGCGAAAACGGCGCCCCAGGCGGGCTCGCGCGGCCCCGCCGTGACGCCGGCGGATTCGATGGTGGGATTCATGCTTTGTGTCGTTCCAGGAAAAAGTGCCAATGATTGCGAATCGTAAGGGACGGCATCAGGACGGTCTATGACATACAATCCGGAAACATTGATCAATCGTCCGAATCCGATGTCCGATCCTGCCGACCTCCCGCCGTCCGACGTGCACGACCTCGTCAGCGAGCTGCTGCTGGGGATGCGCCTGAGCGGCGTCCAGTACCGCCGCATCCAGGTGGCGCGGCCGTTCGGCATGCGCTTCGGCAGCGAGCGCGGCCGCGCGCAGTTCCACTTCATCGGCCGTGGACCGGTGCTGCTACGCGATCCGGGCGGCGCGACCTACCGGCTCGACACCGGCGACGCGATCCTGCTGCCGAACGGCGGCGAGCATGCGCTGGTGTCCGAGCCGGACACGCCGTGCCGCGAAATCGGCGGCTTCAAGACCGCGAAGATCTGCGACACCGTCACGTCGGTGGGCACCGCCCGGCAGGGCGAAGGCGACGGCGACGGCGCCGCGGAAGCCGGCGACGCGCTGATCTTCAGCGGCTGCATGGAGCTCGATCTCGGCGGCATGCAGCCGCTCGTCGCGACGATGCCCGAGGTGATGTTCGTCGGCACGCTGCTCGCGCGCAACCCGGAGCTGCGGCCGCTGCTCGATGCGATGGAGCGCGAATCGCGTGCCGAGCGCGCCGGCTTCGCGGGCATTCTCGCGCGGCTCGCGGATGTGGTCGCCGCGTTCATCGTGCGCGGCTGGGTCGAGTGCGGATGCGGCAAGGCGACCGGCTGGGTGCAGGCGCTGCGCGATCCGAAGCTCGGCCGCGCGCTCGTCGCGCTGCATCGCGAACCGGGGCGAAACTGGAGCGTGGCGGAACTCGCGGCCGAGGCCGGCGTGTCGCGCTCGGTGTTCGCGGAGCGGTTTCTCGCGGCGACCGGGATGACGCCGGTGCGCTACCTGACCGAGCTGCGGATGCGGCTCGCCGCGCAATGGATCACACGGGATCGCGAGCCGATCGAGACGGTGGCGTATCGGCTCGGCTACGGCTCGCTGGCGGCGTTCAGCCGCGCGTTCAAGCGGGTGGTGGGAAAGCCGCCGGGGGCGATGCGGGCCGATGGCGAGGCCGGGGCCGAGGTCGAAGTTGAAGGCAACGCGACGGCGAGCACCGAAGCAGCCGGGTAACGCGGCGCGGCACACACGTTTCGGCGCGACGCCCGCGAGCGCCCACGATGCGGCGCGCGCGGGCGCGCCCTCGCCCGCTTCTGTGCATCACGGCCGTGCATGTGCACGGCGCACCCGTACGCGTCGCATGACGATCAGCCGTCAGCGATCAGCGCCGCGCCGCGAACCTCGCCCGGCGCAATCGCCCATGCGCTGTCAGCCGCCCCGTTCCTCGAGCCGGTCGATCAACGCCGTCGCGCAGCGCACGGCCAGTTCCGCGCTCTGCTCGGCATCGACCGTCGCGCCGGCCGCCAGCGTGCCTTGCACGATCCGGCCCAGCAGGTCCTTTGCCAGGTCGCCGATTTCGTAGTCCCGTTCCGTCATGATTCGCCTCCGGTGCGCCGGTCCGTACGGACCGCGCGAATAGGTGATGCCGGTGCCCGCACGACGATCTGCGCCTGCGTATCGCGCTCGATCCGCTCGAGCGATGCGCGCATCGCCGCGTAGTCGTCCGGCGTGCACACCTGCCGCTCGAAATGCGCGCGCAGCCGCCGCGTGACCTGCACGACACGCGTGCCCGCATCGAACACGTAGTGCGACGCGAAATCGACGAAGCGGTCCCGCACCGTCGCATCCGTCGGCAGGTCGGTCACGGTGACGCCCGCCGGCAGCGCGATCTGCGCGGTCTCGCTGAACGCGCCGCCGAGGCACACCCACGCTTGCGTGCGCACCGGCTCCGCGAGCCACGCCTGCACCTGCGTCGCGATCCCGCCCGTCAGGCTCGACAGCGCGGGCACCGCGCTCGTGCCGTCCGGCCACACGACGTGATCGAGCGTGCCCGCCATCGCCACGCCGAACGGCCCGTCCGTCTCGGCGCGCTCGTTCGTGACGAGCTGCGCGGTGCCGCGCAGCCCGCTTTGCCGCAGACGCTCGACGGCAAGCTGCCGGACGCGGTCGCGCGTCGCGCGGCGGAACACGGTGCGTTCGAGCTCGGCGGTCCAGCCGTCGTCCTCGACGTACGACTGGTAGCGCTGCGCATCGATCCGCGCGGCGTCGATCACGAGGCGCGCGCTGCGCGTGCGCGGCTGGGTGGCCGGCGTGCGCGACAGCACGCCGGTGTCGACGAGCAGCGCCGGCCGGTCCATCACGATCGGCGGCAGGTAGCCGAACGCGATGCCGGCGGTGGTCGTGTCCGCGTACAGCCCGAGATCGGGCAGCCACGTGATCGCGTGATTGATCGCGCCGCCGCCGTAGCCCGGCACCGACGGCAGCGTGTACACCGACCCGAGGTTGAGCAGCACCGGCTCGCCGCGGATCCCCACCGCCGCGAGCAGCGCGCCGAACAGCGCGACGTGGTCCTTGCAGTCGCCGTAGCGGTTGCGCAGGATGTCGGTCACGCGGTGCGGCGCGGCCGCCGTCTCGCCGAGAAACAGCGCGACGTAGCGCACGTTCGCCTGCACCCAGTCGTACAGCAGGCGCGCCTTGTCGCGCGGGTCGGATGCGTTCGCCGTCAGCGCCCGCGCGAGCTGCACGACCGCCGGATCGTTCGCGCTCGGGTCCACCGCCGCGTTGCGGTAGCGCGCGGCGAATGCCGCGTAGTCGGGCAGCGTCGACACCATCAGCCGGTCGCCGTCGGTCGGATAGCCGACCGCGCCGTTCTCGAGCCGGTCGTACGGGCCGTGGCGGTAGTCGAACGTGTAGCGCGTGCGGCCGTTCTCCGTCACCGGCGGCAGCGCGACGTAGCCGCGCGCGTCGGCATGCAGCGGCATGTCGGCCGGCACGTCGAAGATCAGCCGCTGGTGGTCGACGGGCTCGCGCGACGGCTCGACGAAGTAGCCGAAATAGCCGGGATTGAGCGGCTTGGTCCGCACCTTGCGGAACGCGACGCGCGTGCGCGAGCCGGCCTCCACGCCGGGAAACACGACCGTGCGCAGCACGCCGTCCTGGAACGTCGGCGCGCCGGCGGAACGCGGCTCCTGCACGTCGCGGATCGCGTCCGGGCCGACCGGATGCGCGGCGCCGTCGCGGTCGATCGTCTCCGCCGCGAGCAGTTCGACCTTCTCGATGTCCTTGTCGAACCACACGTAGCGCTGCGCGATCGCGTCGATGCCGTTCGCGTTGTTCGCGCGCAGCGTCGCGTCGTCGTGCTCCTCGAGCGAGCCGTCGCGCTGGATCACGAACACATGCACGTCGTTCTCGAGCGTCGTCGGCGCGACGTCGGCCGGTTCCGGCCCCGCAGGCGACGCGCGCGCGCCGACCGTCGACAGGCAGAAACAGGCAACGCCGAACAGACGGAGCAGCATGCGCATCGGATCGAACCTCGCGGCACGGGGCCGGTAACACCGCAGCCGGGCGGCCGCATTCAACGCCAGACTACGCCAATCAGGTGCGCCGCGCAGCGTACGGCCCGTCAATCGGGCAACCTGCCCCGCGCCGGCGGCGCGCGCGACGCGCGGGCCGGCAAGCGTCGCGGGGTCGAATCCGAATCGGATGACGCATGCGCTCGCGCGGGTCATATACATCACTTCGCGACATATACTGAAAAGGTGACCCGTGATGCGCGGGACTGCCGCGACGATACGACCGCTACGCACGGCGCCGCGCACGCAGCGGGCGAGGAGGCGTCATGGATGTCATCAACAGCGACTACGAAATCGGCTTCCTGCTGGTCGTGTTTACGCTGGTGGGCGTGGTGCTGATCGGCGCCGTGCTGACCGCGATGCATCTGGAACGCTGGCATCCGCGGCTGATCGGCGCCGCCATCGGCGCGCTGATCGGGATTGCGCTGATCGAAGCGGTGCCGATGCTGACGTGAGCGCAGGCGCGCACACGAATCGTCGATCCTTCCTGCCGGAGGCAACATGGCACACAGCATCGTGCAAATCGTCGTGATGCTCGTGATCCTGGCGCTCGCACTGCTGTTCTTCATCGAACGGCGCAGCCGCGACCGAATCCGCGAGCGCCTGCTGCACCGATCCTCGCGGCGATCGCATCGCTCGCATACGCATCATCATCCGTGATCGCGCACGCTGCGCATGGCGCGCGCCGGCGCGCCATCCATATGACGGAATCCGAAGCAATGTGATTTTCCGGCGCGTACACGGCCGCCGGCCCGCCGGTCACCGGCAATCGCCAACCCGCTTGCCGCGCCACGTCCACGCCATTGTGTAAGCACCGGCCTGCGCGTGCTGGCCGCGCAATTGCCCCTTGAGGTCGTAGCTCGTCGGCGTGACGCTGCCCGCGACGTTCGCCGTGCCGCGCCCCTGCGCGTTCGCACACGACATCGCCACCTTCAGCGTCGTGCCCGCGTAGTCCCAGTTCGTGATCGTGCAGGTGAGGTTGTCGCGCCGCATGCGCGCTTCCATCGTCGCGCGGATGTGCTTCGCGTCGGCGTCGGTCAGGCACTGGTCGGGCACCGGTCCGCCCGAAGGCAGCGGCTTGCCGTTCAGCGTATAGGCGCTGTCGTCGTGCCACATGCCCGGCGACACGGTTTGTGCGAACGAGGCAACGGCAAAGCCGGCGAGCCCGGCGGCGATCAACAGTTTCATGGTTTCGGCTTCGAGTGGGCAGGTGCCGGCGCGGCCGCCTGGGCCGCGGCCGCGCGAGACGAAGTGGAACGACGGTTATTGCTGGACGAGTTCGACGCGGCGGTTCTGCGCGCGCCCCGCGTCGTCGCCGTTGGAGGCCACCGGCGACAGCGACGCGACGCCCTTCGCGGCGAGACGCGCCGGTGCGATCCGGTAGGTCGTTGCCAGCGCCTGCGCGACCGCTTCGGCGCGCTTCTGCGACAGGTCGGCATTGCGCGCGAACGGCCCTTGATTGTCGGTGTGGCCGACGATGTACACCTTCAGCGCCGGGTTCGCCGTCAGCAGTTTCGCCATCTCGTCGAGCTGTGCCTTCGATTCCGGCTTGACCTGTGCCTTGTCGGTATCGAAGTAGATGCCGTACAGCGCGACCTTGCCGGTCGCGGCGAGCCCTTTCTGCAACGCGCCCGAATCGAGCACCTTGACCTGGCCGGTCTGCATCGGCTTCACCTCGACGACTTCCTCGTAGACGAGCGTGCGCTTGTTCGACGCAGAATCGTCCATGATGTGCAGGAACACGTACGCATCGCCGGACGCACGCGGGAGCTTCGCGAGGATCGTGCGGTGCTTGTCGCCGAAATAGGATTGGCCGACACCCGACTGCGCGACCCGGTTCGAGCTGATCACCACGCTCTGGAATTCGAGACCGCCGCCCTTGCCGCATTGCTCCTGCGTGCAGCGGAACAGAATCTGGAAACCGCCCTTCTGCAGCGCGTCGAGATAGTTGCGCTCCACTTCCAGCGTCGACTTGCCGCCGCCGATCGTGTACGAGATGCGCGTGACCTTGCCTTCCAGGCTGAGGCCCTTGGCGGCCTTCTGGTCGTCGATCGGCTGGTTCGGCAGGAAGGCTTCGTCGAACACCGTCTGCGAGTACGCATTGATGGTCGCGCCCGCGAAGCGCGTGAGCAGCGGGTGGTCTTTCGAGCCCGACGTGTCGCCGGCGGCGAACGAGTGCGCGGACACCGCCAGCAGCGCGGCGGCGGACAGCAGGCGGAACATGGAAAATGCGGCGGACGATGCTGCGATCTTCATTGAGTCTCTCGGAAAGGATTTGTTGTTCGGTCGATGCGCCCAGGCGCGCGCATCTTACCAAATCTTTCCGGGAAAATTTTCGATAACTGAATGATTTTCGGCAGCGTTTTGCGCGGGATCGTTTTCAATCCTTCAACCTGACGCCGCGCGTCATCCTGCGCGGCGCCGAGGCTACCCGACGTTCATCGGCAGCAGCACCATCTGCTTGCCTTCGACATGCAGGCGCGCCTGCAGCTCGACGGGCGTCTGGTTGTGCAGCCATGCGGTGAGGAAGTTCACGCGCCGGAAGATCAGCTTGCTCGCGAAGCACACGCTGTTCGGAAATTCGTCGAGCGTCGCCGAAGCCAGGTTCATGAACTCGACGACCGGATTCGTGCCGAACGCGATCCGGTAATCGGCCGCGATACCGTTTCGCCGGCAATGCGCGACGTAGTAGTCGAGCGATTCGGTGATCGTGTGCCGCAGCCGCTCGAGATGCTCGTGCCCGTCGTACGCCTTCGCGTCGACCTCGCCGACCGCGAGGAAGATCACGTTGCGGAAGTGCCCCGGAAACAGCCGGTTCACCCACAGCAGCGCGTGCATGCTCGCCCCGCGATGCTTGCCGACCAGCAGCACCGCGGTCGGCTGCGACGGATCGGGTTTGCCGGGTGCGGCGGCTTCGTCGACCACCGGCGGCGTGCCGGAGAACAGCGCGTCCTCCTTCGCGAGCTGCGTGCGCGTATCCGCGTAGTGGCGGTTGATCATGAAGCACAGCGCGACCACCGCGCTCGTCACGAGCACCGTCAGCCAGCCGCCCGCCGTGAACTTCTCGATCAGCGTGATCGCGAGCACCGTCGCCGTCACCACCAGCCCGATCGACGTCAGGAAGAAATGCTTGTACCAGCTGCGGTCCGCGCGGCGCTGGCGCCACCAGTAGGTGCTCATGCCGAGCAGCGACAGGCTGAACGTGAGGAACACGTTGATGCTGTACAGCACGACCAGCACGTCCACGCTGCCATGCGTCCACAGCAGGATCAGCAGGCTCGACAGGCCCACGACGATGATGCCGTTCTGCCGCACGAGCCGCGTCGACAGGTCGCGGAAATGGCGCGGTACCCACGAGTCGGACGCCATGTTCGACAGCACGGCCGGGCCGTCGAGAAAGCCGGTTTGCGCGCCGACGAGCAGCAGCCCCGCCTCGAACGCGAGCACGGCCGCGAGCAGCGCGTGGCGCGCGAACGCCGAGCCGAGCCCGAGCTGGTCGATCACGCTGCCGAACACCACGGCGTTGAGCGTCTGCCCTTCGACCGGCGCCGCGTGCCACAGCATGTAGAGCAGGATGATCCCGCCCGCGGTGAACGCGAGCGACGTCGACATGTACAGCATCGTCACCTTGCCGTTCGGCACGCGCGGTTCCGCGAGCATGTTCACGTTGTTCGACACGGCCTCGAGGCCGGTGTACGTGCCGCCGCCGAGCGAGAACGCGCGCATCAGCAGCGCGAGCATCACGAAGGTGCCGAGCGACTGCGACATCCCGTGCGCCTCGTGCACCGCGTCGGGCACGATCGACGCGAGGTGCTGGCCGTGCGTCGCGACGCCGTACACGATCAGCCCGAAGTGCAGCACGACGAAGCCGATGAAGATCGGCAGCAGCACCATGATCGATTCCTTCATGCCGCGGAAGTTGAGCCCCGTCATCAGCACGATCAGCACGATCTCGGTCGTCAGCTTGAATGACTGCGCGCTCACCGGCAGCAGGCTGTAGAACGCGTCGACGCTGCTCGCGAGCGAGGTCGCGACGGTCAGCACGTAGTCGACCAGCAGCGCCGCGCCGGACACGAGCCCCGGCTTCGCACCGAGCAGCGCGGTGGCGACGCGGTAGCCGCCGCCACCCGTCGGGAACAGCTCGATCACCTGGTTGTAGCCGATCGCGATGATGAACACCGTCGCGGCGGTCGCCAGCGCGAGGAACAGCGCGAGCGGGGTGTGGTGGCCGAGCGCGAGGAACGCCTCCTCCGGGCCGTAGCACGACGACGACAGGCCGTCCGCGCCGAGCCCGACCCACGCGAGCAGCGGCGTCACGGCGATCGCATGGCGCGTGCGCGGATCGAGGGGATCGAGCGGCTTGCCGACGAGCGCCTGCCACATCTTCTGAAGTTGGGTCACGATCCCTCCCGGTGGCAGACGCGCCGGCGTCATCCTCTCCACGTTAGATGGGTTCGCAAGCGTCCGCCAGTCGGCGGATTCCTTAGGTTCGCCAATTTTTCTGACGAACGGCTTTCAGCATGCCGACGTCGGGCAGACAGGGCCGTGCGGCCCGGCGGTGCCGCGCGGCGCCGCCGGTTGCAGGTGGAGGGATCGGGGCGCGCGCCGGCTACGTCACGGCCGGCGCCGGCGCGGCGGCGGTCTCGGCGATCATCCGCCGCAGCTCGGGCACGCAGGAGCCGCACTGCGTGCCGCACTTGAGCTGCGACTGCAGGCTCGCGAGCCGCTCCGGCGCGGTGGCGGCCGCCGGACAACCGGCGAGCGCGGTGCGGATGTCGCGCTCGCTGACGCCCACGCAATTGCACACCGCGCGGCCGCGCGCGGGCGCGGCCTGCAGCGGCACGCGCCCCGCGAACAGCAACATCCGGCCGATCGCGCCGACGCTCGCGCCGCTGTCGACGTAGTCGCGCAGCACGGCCGCGCTGTCCTCGGTCGCACCGGCCGCGCCCGACACCGAGAACGCGGTCAGCGCGCCGTCGACCACCCGCACGCGGCGGCCGGTGCCGCGCCGCGCATCGCCGTAGCTCATCACGTCGGCCGCCTGCTCGGGCAGCCCGAGCAGCGCCTCGATCTCGCGCTGCAGCGCGACCGGCACGGGTTCGTACGCGGCCGCGCGCCATGCGAGCCCCGCGTAGTCGTCGGTGCCGAACGGCACGCAGCTCGCATACGGAAACCGCGCGAACAGCGTGCGCAATTGCCGCTGCCGGGCCAGCCATTCGCCGGCCGGCAGCCGCGCGGCAATCATCCAGCGCCACGGCAGGTCGGCCTTCAGCAGCTTGATCGCCGCGTGCTTCAACTCCGGCTGGCGCGAATACGGGTCGAGCGCGGGCGACGTCACCGTGTTGACGCCCGCGCCGACGCGGTTGCCGGCCACCCCGGACACGAATTCGTCGCCCCAGTGCATCGGCGTGAACGCCTGGCCGGACGCGATCGCGTCGTCCGCGCGCGCGGGCAGCAGCATGCTGCCGCGGCGCGACGTCAGGTGCACGAAATCGTGCGGCCCGATGCCGAGCCGCGCGCAGTCGCCCGGATTCAGGTCGACGCCCGGCGCCGGCGCATGCGCGAACAGCTTCGGCACGCTGCCGGTGCGGCTGCAGCCGTGCCACTGGTCGCGCAGGCGGCCGGTGGTCAGCGCGAAGCCGTAGCGCGAATCGGCCGGCTCCGCGACCGCCTGGTAGGGCGTCGCGACGAAGCGCGCGCGGCCGTCGGCGGTCGGGAAGCGCCCGTCGCCATACAGGCGCGCCGCGCCGTGCGCCGCGCCGGCCGGAAACGGCCACTGCTGCGGGCCGTCGCGCGCGAGCAGCGGCCACGACAGCCCGCTGATGTCGCAATCGCGTCCGGCGGTGGTCGCGCGGTGCTCGTTCCAGACCGCTTCCGGATCGTCATACGGAAACAGCGTCGGGCGGCTGGGCGCGAGCCGCGCCTCGAGCCGCCGGCCGACCTCGGCGGCGATCCGCCAGTCGGCGCGCGCGTCGCCGTAGGGCGCGACCGCCGCGCGCACGCGCGAGATGCGGCGCTCGGAATTGGTCACGGTGCCGTCCTTCTCGCCCCAGGTCGCCGCGGGCAGCAGCACGTCCGCGTACGGCGCGGTGCCGGTATGCGCATACGCGTCCTGCAGCACGACGAATTCCGCGCGCGCGAGCCCCGCGCGCACGGCCGGCTGGTTCGGCAGCGAATGCGCGGGGTTCGTGCAGACGATCCACACCGCCTTCAGGTCGCCCGCCGCGAGCCGGTCGAACATCTCGACCGCCGTGAGGCCCGGCTGCGCGGGCACGTCGTCGACGCCCCACAGCCGCGCGATCTCCGCGCGCTCGGCCGGGTTCGCGAGATCGCGGTGCGCGGAGGCGAGCGTCGCCATCCCGCCCACCTCGCGGCCGCCCATCGCGTTCGGCTGCCCGGTCAGCGAAAACGGCCCCGCGCCGGGCTTGCCGATCTGCCCGGCCGCGAGATGCAGGTTGATCAGCGCGACGTTCTTGTGCGTGCCGTCGGCCGACTGGTTCAGGCCCTGGCAGTACAGCGACAGCGACGGGCCGTCGGCGAACCAGCGCGCGGCCTGCACGATATCGTCGGCGCGCAGCCCGCACACCTGCGCCGCGACGGCGGGCGACCATTCGCGCACGCTGTCGCGCACCGCGTCGAAGCCGTTCGTATGCGCGTCGATGAACGCTTGGTCGAGCCGGCCGTCCCACACCAGCACGTGCAGCATCGCGTTGAACAGCGCGACGTCGGTGCCCGGCTGCAGCGCGAGATGCAGCGTCGCGTCGCTCGCGGAATCGGTGCGGCGCGGGTCGGCGACGATCACCTTCAGCGCCGGGTTGCGCTCGCGCGCGGCTTCGAGCCGGCGGTACAGGATCGGATGCGCGAACGCCGGGTTCGCGCCGGCGATCAGCACCGTGCCCGCATGGTCGAGATCCTCGTAGCTGCACGGCGGCGCATCGGCGCCGAGCGATTTCTTGTAGCCGACCACGGCCGAGCTCATGCACAGCCGCGAATTCGAGTCGATGTTGTTGGTGCCGATCAGCCCTTTCGCGAGCTTGTTGAAGACGTAGTAGTCCTCGGTCAGCAGTTGCCCGGAAATGTAGATGCCGACCGCATCGCGGCCGTGCTGCTCGACGACGCGCGCGAGGCGCGCGGCGACGTGGTCGAGCGCATCGTCCCACGCCACGCGGGTGCGGGCCGTATCGCGCGACAGCCGCAGCTCGGGATGCGTCGCGCGGGTCTGCGCATGGCGCTCGGGCGTGGTGCTCAGGTGCAGCGTGCTGCCCTTCGAGCACAGCCGGCCGAAGTTCGCCGGGTGCTCGGGGTCGCCGCGCACGCCGACGATCGCCGCGCGCCCGTCGGCGCCCCGCTGCGTCTGGATGATCACGCCGCACCCGACGCCGCAATAGCAGCACGTCGAGCGGGTTTCATGCAGGTCCGGCCTGTCTTGCGTCGTTGCCGCTTCCTTCATGCAGCACGCCCCGGTTCGGCGCACGCGGGCGCGACGGGCGCATCGGACGCGTCGTCACCCACGGCGAGCGACGCAAGTTCGCTGCGCCTGAGCATCACCACGTCGCCCGCGCACGCGACGCTGAACACCGGCGTGCAGCCGTCGTCGGGCGGCAGCGCGCAGCCGCTGCCGAACGCCACGTTGAAGCCGTGCAGCGGGCAGCTCACCTGCTCGCCATGCACGATCCCCTGCGACAGCGGGCCGCCGCGATGCGGGCAGCGGTCGAGCAGCGCGAACACGCGGTCGCCCGCGGTGCGGAACACGGCGACGGGCGCGCCCTCGGCCCGCCTGACGACGCGCGCGCCGAGCGGCGGAATCTCGTCGATCCGGCAGACCGCGATCCAGTCAGGTTCGAAAGTGGACATCGTAAGGTCTCCTGGCGGTTTCAACGGCGTCATCGGCCGGCCGTGTCGACGGCGATCGGCGTGAACTGGCGCAGGTCGACCTGCGCGTCGTCGCTGTCGTGCCACGGATCGGGTTCGTCCTTCAGCGCGAACTGCAGGCGCTCCCACAGCGCGCGGCGGTTGTCGGCATCGTCGAGCACGCGCGCCTTCACGTAGTCGAGGCCGACGCGTTCGAGGTAATGCACGGTGCGCTCCAGATACCAGCCTTCCTCGCGATAGAGCTGCAGGAACGCGCCCGCATGCTCGAGCACTTCGTCGTGCGTCTTCACCTTGCAGAAGAACTGCGCGACCTCGGTCTTGATCCCGCCGTTGCCGCCGACGTAGATCTCCCACCCCGAATCGACGCCGATCACGCCGACGTCCTTGATCCCCGATTCCGCGCAGTTGCGCGGGCAGCCGGACACCGCGAGCTTGACCTTGTGCGGCGCGTACATGCGCCACAGCGCGCGCTCGAGCTGCTGGCCCATCAGCGTCGAATCCTGCGTGCCGAAGCGGCACCATTCGGAGCCGACGCAGGTCTTCACCGTGCGCAGCGCCTTCGCGTATGCGTGCCCGCTCGGCATCCCGAGGTCGCGCCATACGCCCGGCAGGTCTTCCTTCTTCACGCCGAGCAGGTCGATGCGCTGGCCGCCCGTGACCTTCACGGTCGGGATCGCATACTTGTCGACCACGTCGGCGATGCGGCGCAGCTCGCCGGCGGTCGTCACGCCGCCCCACATGCGCGGCACGACCGAATAGGTGCCGTCCTTCTGGATGTTCGCGTGCGCGCGCTCGTTGATGAAGCGCGATTGCGGGTCGTCCTTCGCGTCGTGCGGCCAGGTGCTGATGCAGTAGTAGTTGAGCGCCGGCCGGCAGCTCGCGCAGCCGTTCGGCGTGCGCCATTCGAGGAAGTGCATCGCGGCCGGCACCGACAGCAGCCGGTGCTCGCGAATCGCGTTGCGCACTTCCGCGTGCGTGCGGTCGGTGCAGCCGCACACCGGCTTCGCCTTCGGCGACGCCGAGTAGTCGCCGCCGAGCGTCGACATCAGGATCTGCTCGACGAGGCCCGTGCACGAGCCGCACGACGCCGACGCCTTCGTGTGCTTGCGCACGTCTTCCAGCGTGAACAGACCCTTCTCCTTGATCGCGCCGACGATCGTGCCCTTGCACACGCCGTTGCAGCCGCACACCTCGGCGTCGTCGGCCATCGTCACCGCGTGCGTCGCGCCGCTGTGCCCGGTGTCGCCCAGGCTCGTCTCGCCGAACATCAGCGTGTCGCGGATGTCCGCGATGTTGCGCCCCTCGCGCAGCAGCTTGAAATACCACGCGCCGTCGGCGGTGTCGCCGTACAGGCACGCGCCGACGATCCGGTCGTCCTTGATCACGATCTTCTTGTAGACGCCCGCGAGCGGATCGGACAGCGTGATGTCCTCGGTGCCGTCGCCGCCGAGGAAGTCGCCGGCGGAATAGAGGTCGATGCCCGTCACCTTCAGCTTGGTCGACGTGACCGACCCCGCGTAGCGGCCGATGCCGAACTCCGCGAGGTGGTTCGCCGCGACCTTCGCCTGCTCGAACAGCGGCGCGACCAGCCCGTATGCGATGCCGCGATGGCTCACGCATTCGCCCACCGCGTAGATGCGCGGGTCGTAGGTCTGCATCGTGTCGTTCACGACGATCCCGCGGTTGCAGTACAGCCCCGCGCTTTCGGCGAGCGTGGTGTTCGGACGGATGCCCACCGCCATCACGACGAGATCGGCTTCCAGCGTCTCGCCATCGGCGAAGCGCACCGCGCGCACGCGGCCGCCGTCGTCACTGTCGAGCGCGGCGGTCTGCTTCGACATCAGGAACGTCAGGCCGCGCGCCTCCAGCGACTGGCGCAGCAATTCGCCGGCGGTCGCGTCGAGCTGGCGCTCGAGCAGCGTCGGCGCGAGGTGCACGACCGTCACGTCCATCCCGCGCACCTTCAGGCCGTTCGCGGCTTCGAGGCCGAGCAGCCCGCCGCCGATCACCACCGCGCGGCGGTAGCGCGACGACGCGTCGATCATCGCCTGCGTGTCGGCGATGTCGCGATAGCCGAGCACGCCGTCGAGATCGATGCCCGGAATCGGCAGCATGAACGGGTTCGAGCCGGTCGCGAGCAGCAGCCGGTCGTACGGCGCCTCGGTGCCGTCGTCGGCGATCACGACGCGCCTCACACGGTCGATCTTCACGACCGTCTTGCCGGTCAGCAGCGTGACGCCGTGTTGCGCGTACCACGCGTAGTCGTTCAGGACGATCTGCTCGAGCGTCTGCTCGCCGGCGAGCACCGGCGACAGCAGGATCCGGTTGTAGTTCGGATGCGGCTCCGCGCCGAACACCGTGACGTCGTACAAATCGGGGGTCAGCTTGAACAGCTCCTCCAGCGTACGTACGCCCGCCATGCCGTTGCCGACCATCACCAGCTTCATCTTGCGCATCCCGACCTCTCCTTGACCGTGAACGAGCAGGTCGCCCTGCGTGTCAAGCGATCAAAAAAGCAAGCGGCGTGCCATCTGACGGCACAGCACCGCCTGGCGCGATGCCGGTGCGTGGATACGCACCGCATTCATGCGCGACGCGGATGGAATTGGTGCACTACAGCACAACTCGGTGCACCGCGCCGGCGCCGCATGCCGGCACGGTGCGTCGGCGCGGTGCATCGCGGCGCACGCACGGCGGCTATCGTCGGAACAATGCGCGGCTGGATCTCGCGCGAGTGCACGCGGCCGAGGCGGCCCGCGCAGCGCGTCAGCCGGCCTCGCCGAGCGCGCCGGCCAGCAGCCGCGACACGCCCGTGAACGCCGGATGCGGCGCGGTGATCACGAAGGTCGGAATCTTCGCCAGATAGCCGGCGAAGCGGCCCTTCGCCTCGAAGCGCGCGCGAAACGGCGACGCATCGAACAGCGCGCCGAGGCGCGGCACGACGCCCCCGCCCAGATAGATGCCGCCCGTCGCGCCGAGCGTCAGCGCGAGGTTGCCCGCGAACGTGCCGAGCATCCCGCAGAAGCAGTCGAGCGTCGCCACGCAGCGCGCGTCGCCGGCCAGTGCGCGTTCGATGATGGCGGCGGGGTTGGCTTCGCCCGCGTCGCGACCATCGTGCCCGTCGCGCGCGGCGAGCGCCGCATGGATCACCGCGATGCCCGGCCCCGCCGCGAGCCGCTCGAACGACACGTGCGGCCAGCGCTGGCGCGCATGGCGCAGCACGTGATCCTCCCGCGCGTCCACCGGCGCGAACGATGCGTGCCCGCCTTCGCCGGGCAGCGGCACCCATGCGTCGCCCGCGCGCACCAGCGCGGCGACGCCGAGCCCCGTGCCCGAGCCGAGCACGCCGAGCGCGCCGCCGGGTTTCGCGCATCCGCCGCCGACCGGCCGCCGCTCCCCATCGGACAGATGCGGCACCGCCATCGCGAGCGCCGAGAAATCGTTGACCACGTGCAGCGTGTCGAAGCCAAGCGCGCGGCGGGTCGCGTCGATCGAGAAACGCC
The DNA here is from genome assembly GCF_004343775.1 of Burkholderia sp. SRS-46. Classification (GTDB taxonomy): domain Bacteria; phylum Pseudomonadota; class Gammaproteobacteria; order Burkholderiales; family Burkholderiaceae; genus Burkholderia. The sequence continues at coordinate 1,220,125 of NZ_PTXL01000002.1, forward strand.
AGTGGTGATTGGTCATGCTGACGAGGTCGCCGTCCACCGGATTGGCGATCGCGATCGCCGCATGCCGCACCCGCGCGCCGCCGGCGTCGCGCAGGAACGCGCGTACCGCGTCGTCGATGCCGGCATGATCGGCGCACCGGTAGACGCGCACGCCGCCGATCCCGCCGCGCGCGGTTTCGAGCGCGAAACGCGCGTGCGTGCCGCCGATGTCGGCCAGCAGGCGGGGTTCGGCGGCGGACGCCGCGCACCGCGCGCGCGGATCGCCTTGAAGGGTCGCTTCGCTCATCGTGTCTCCCGGACGGTCATCGGATGTCGATCCTGTCGAGCGCGCCGCTCATGGCACCGCCACGCCGCGCGCGGCCTCCAGCAGCGCGAACCAGTGCTCGCGCGCGAGCGTCAGCCGGGTCGCCGCCACCGCGTCGCGCAGCGCCGCGATCCGGCCCGAGCCGACGATCGGCAGCGGCCGGCAGGGCAGCGCGAGCAACCAGGCGAACAGCACGGTCGTCGCGCCCACGCCCAGCGCGCCGCCGATCCGCTCGGCGCAGGCGCGCACGCGCGCCGCGGCGGGCGACGCGTCGGTCAGCACGCGCCCGCCCGCGAGCGGCGACCACAGCATCGGCGGGCAACGCCAGTGCTGGGCCTGGTCGAACGTGCCGTCGTCGAGCGGCGCAAGATGCAGCAGCGAGCATTCGACCTGGTTCGTCGCGAGCGCGATCCCGTGCCCGTCCATCCGGTCTTGCAGCAGCGCCGCCTGCGCCGGCGCAAAGTTCGAGATCCCGAAGGATCTCACCTTGCCGTCGCGCCGGAGCGCCGCGAAGGCCACGGCGACTTCGTCGGCGTCCATCAGCGGATCGGGCCGATGCAGCAGCAACAGGTCGAGCCGGTCGGTGCGCAGCGCACGCAGCGACTGCTCGACCGACGCGACGATGTGCGCGGCCCGCGTGTCGTAGTGCTTGATCCGGTGCCCGGGCCGCTGCGCGGACACGGGCCGGATTCCGCACTTCGTCACGAGCTGCATCCGCTCGCGCAGCTGCGGCGCGTCGGCGAGCACCTCGCCGAACAGGGGCTCGGCCTGGTAGTCGCCGTAGATGTTCGCGTGATCGAAGCTCGTCACGCCGAGCTCGAGCGCCGCCTCGACCAGTGCGCGGCGCGCGTCGCGCGACAGCCGCCAGTCGGCGATCCGCCACATTCCGAACACGATTCGCGAGAACGGCGCCGCGTCTGCGCCCATCGCGATCGTCGTGCAACGTTCGCTCGTCATGCTCACCACCACCATTCGACTTGCGCGCCGACCGTCGAGCCGCTGCGCGACGTGCCGAACACGCCGGTCGTCGACAGCGGATCGCCGGGCGCGGCCGCATCCTGCGCCGCCTTGTTCCAGCGCGCATACGTGTAGAACACGCGGAACTCGGGCCGCGACCAGAACGAACGGTCCATCGCGAGCGTCAGCGCGACGCTCGCCTTCAACAGCGTGCGCGTCGGGCCGCCGGACGGCGTCACGCGATCGTGCCCGAGGTCGCCCTGCAGCTTCACGTGGTGCGTGAACGCATACACCGGCCGCACGCCCATCGACACCCAGGTCTGCGAGCCGCCGGACGGCGCGATGTCGCGCTGCCAGATGCCGACCACCTGCCCGCCGAAATCCCGCGTCGCCTGCCAGTCGAACGCGTCGAGCACGCGCACGCTCTTGTAGCGGGTGTCGTTGGTCAGCGTGCCCGTATAGCCGAGGCCGGTGCCGGGCCCGACGCCGTACTGGAACGCGAGCTTGTTCTTGCCGCCGAGCAGGTTGGTCTGCACGTGCTGCACGGTGAGCGACCAGCCGCCGTGCGCGTCCTGCATCACGCCGCTCGCGTTCAGCACCGGCGCGCGCGCCGGGATGTACGACAGCCCGAACTGCAGCTCGCCGCCAGGGTTCGGATGCACGCCGGACAGTTGCAGGTCGTGGCGCGTCGCGTAGTTCGGCTGGTCGATGTAGTCCTCGCGGAACAGCCCGTAGCTGAGCTTCAGGCCGCCGCCGATCGACACGTTCTCGATGCCCGCGCCGAGGCCGCTCGGGTTCCAGTAGTAGAAGTCGTTCATGTGGACGTCGTTGCGCCGGTAGTAGATGCGCCCGAACCACACGCGCGCGCCGTCGAGGCCCGGAATGCCGGTGAGCTGCACGTACGACTGCGGCAGCCGCACGCGGCCGTGGTTGCCGTCGAAGGTCGGCGTGCGGTCGAGGTCGTTCACGAGGCTCGCCATGGCCACCGCCGACAGCTCCATGCCGTTCGAAAACCGGAACAGCTTCTGGTCGATCTCCAGCTCGCCGTAGACCTGGCATTCGTTGCCGAGCCGGTACTTGCTCTGCGCGCCGGGCAGCTGGAAGCAGGCCTGCGAGTGGCTGTCGCTCGTGCCGATGCCGGCCCGCATGTAGCCGTGGAACTGCGTCCACGGCGTGAGCTGGTTCCAGGCCGACGACGGCGTCGGCGTCGCCACGTTGGCGGGGCTGGTGTCGGCCGGCACGACGCCGGTGGCCTGCGCGAGGCCCCCCGGCGCGCTGTCCGCGGCGAGGGTCGCCGCCGGGTCCGGCGCCGCCTGCAGCGCCGCCGACGCGACGGCCAGCGACAAGGTCGCGGCGAGCCGCGTGAGCCCGAAGGGGGTGCGTGCCGGGCCGCGCGCGACGCGGCCTGCTTCGTCGATCATGAACGTGTCTCCAAACCGTGTAGTTGCGCCGCGTGCGATGCGCGGCGTCGTCGAATGGGAATGCGTGCTGCGTCGTCCGTACCGCGGTCGTCGGGCCGGCGCGGTGGACGCGCCGCGCCGGCCCCGCATGCCGTCAGCCGGCGACGTCGAGATCCAGCACCGGCGGCGCGCCGGCGGCCGCCGGCCCCGCCGCGTGCACGCGGATCGGCTCGCCCGCGGCCGCGCTCGCGTAGATCGCGTCGAGGATCTCCATCACGATCAGCCCTTCCTCGCCCGGCGCCGGATGCGGGACGTCGCACAGGATCGCCTCCGCGTAGTCGTACATCGCCGAGCGCGCGTCGTCGGCCGGCGGGTTCAGCCGCATGTCGAACTGCGCGCCGTGCTGCTCGACGAAGATGTGCGCGTCGAACGTATAGCCTTCGTTCAGGTTCTTCTGCAGCAGCCCCGCGCGCGTGCCGAGCAGGCGCGTTTCCATCAGCTCCGCTTCCTGGATGTTGGTCGCCCACGACGCCTCGAGCGCGAGCGTCGCGCCGTTGTCGAAGCGGATCAGCGCGGCCGCGAGATCCTCGACGTCGAAGGTCTTCCCCGCGCGCGTCGCGAGCTCGCGCGCGATCGGGTCGTAGGTGCTGCCCATCACCCACACCGGCTTCGGATAGCCCATCAGCCACAGCGCGAGGTCGAGGCGATGCACGCCGAGGTCGATCAGCGGCCCGCCGCCCGCGAGCGCCTTGGTGCCGAACCAGCCGCCGAAGCCCGGCATGCCGCGCCGGCGATGCCAGATCGTGCGGCCGAAATAGAACTCGCCGAACACGCCGGCTTCGACCTGCGCCTTCAGCGCGCGCGACTGCGCGCTGAAGCGGTACGAGAAGTTGATCATCAGCCGCTTGCCGGCGCGCTGCGCGGCGATCAGCATCTCACGCCCTTCGTCCGCGTTCAGCGCCATCGGCTTCTCGCACAGCACGTGGCAGCCGGCGTCGAACGCGGCGAGCGTCAGCTCGCGGTGGAACTTGTTCGGCGTGCACACGCTGACGACGTCCAGCTTTTCCGCGGCGAGCATCGCCCCGGCCGAGGCGTAGCGCGCGTCGATGCCGAACGCGTCGCCGACTTTCGCGAGCCGCTTCGCGTCGGGATCGGCGATCGCCACCACGTCGACGTCCGGATGCTCGCGCCAGCCCTCGATATGCTTGCGGCCGATCCCGAGCCCGATCACGCCGATGCGCAGCCGCCGGCCGCGCGCGATCACCGCCGCTTCCGGCAGCTCCACCTTGTAGTCGTCGTTCATGCGAGATCTCCCGCGGTTTGCTGGATGCCGACGTGCGCGAACTGTGTGCTCTTCTCGCTGAGCGTTTCGAGCGGCGGCGAGTTCGGGCAGCGGTCGGCGAGGTTCACGCGCGGCGCGGCCCACTGCACCGCGTTCGCGATCACGCGCTGCACGTTGCGGTCGTGATAGGTCGGATACGCCTCGTGCCCAGGACGGAAATAGAAGATCCGGCCGTGGCCGCGCTCCCAGCAGCAGCCCGAACGGAACACCTCGCCGCCCTCGAACCACGAGATGAACACCGTCGCGTCCGGCTGCGGGATGTCGAAGCGCTCGCCGTACATCTCCTCGTGCGGCAGCTCGAAGTACTCGCCGAGCCCGGCCGCGATCGGATGCGACGGCTCGACCACCCACAGCCGCTCCTTCTCGGCCGCCTCGCGCCATTTCAGCGAACAGTTCGTGCCCAGCAGGCGGCGGAAGATCTTCGAGAAGTGCCCCGAATGCAGCACGATCAGGCCCATCCCTTCGAGCACGCGGCGCTGCACGCGCTCGACGATCTCGTCGGAGACCTTCGCATGCGCCTTGTGCCCCCACCACACCAGCACGTCGCACGCGGCGAGCCGCGCTTCGCCGAGCCCGTGCTCGGGCTGGTCGAGCGTCGCGGTGCCGATCTCGAGCGGCCGCGCGCCGTGGCCGAGCGCCGGTGTCTCGGCCAGCGCGCTGGCGATCACCTGGTGCAGGCCGTCCGGGTAGATCGCGCGCACGTGCGCGTTCTCGCGTTCGTGCTCGAACTCGTTCCAGACGATCACTGAAAGCTTGTTGTTCTGCATGACTATCCTTTTTCGATGGGTTGGCGCCAATTCGACAGCGGCCGCGCGCCCTGGCCGCCTGAAACCTGTGAACCGATGTGCGGGTCGCCGCGCGCCGCGCTCAGGCGGTCGCGAGCGTCGGCATCGCGGCCTCGCGCGGCATGCGCTCGGCCGCGCGGCCGTCCGGGTGAAACAGATGCAGTGCGCCCGCCGGCAGCTCCACGCGCAGGCGCTCGCCGATCCGCACGCCGGCGGCGTCGGTCTTCGCGACGATCGGCTGCGCCCCGAGCGGCGTGTCGACGTACAGATAGCTGTGCTCGCCCATCTGCTCGACGTGCACGACTTCGCCGCTCACGCCGCCCGCCCCGCCCGCGCCGATCCGCACGTGCTCGGGGCGGATTCCGAGCGTCACGCCGGCGCCCGCGTCGAGGCCGTCGCCGGCCACGTGCGCGCTCAGCGCGTGATCGCGGGCCTGCGCGCGAACTTCGCCGGCGCCGGCCGACGCGACGGTCGCCGGCAGGAAGTTCATCGCGGGCGAGCCGATGAAGCCGGCGACGAACTGGCTCGCCGGGCGGTGATACAGATCGAGCGGCGTGCCGATCTGCGCGATGCTCGCGACGCCGCTGCGCCCTTCGAGCGGACGCAGCAGCACGATCTTGTCGGCGAGCGTCATCGCCTCGACCTGGTCGTGCGTCACGTAGATCATGCTGGTGCTGTCGAGGCTGCGGTGCAGCTTCGCGATCTCGACGCGGGTCTTCACGCGCAGCGCGGCGTCGAGGTTCGACAGCGGCTCGTCGAACAGGAACACCTTCGGCTTGCGGACGATCGCGCGGCCGATCGCGACGCGCTGCCGCTGGCCGCCGGACAGCGCGCCGGGCTTGCGTTCGAGCAGCTCGCCGAGGCGCAGCGCGTCCGACGCGACGCGCACGCGCCGGTCGATCTCGTCCTTCGGCAAGCGCAGGTGGCGCAGGCCGAACGCCATGTTTTCGTAGACGGACATGTGCGGATAGAGCGCGTAGCTCTGGAACACCATCGCGATGTCGCGCTTCGCGGGCGCGAACGTATTCACGCAGCGCCCGTCGATCCACACGTCGCCCGCGCTCTGCTCGTCGAGGCCGGCGACGATCCGCAGCAAGGTCGACTTGCCGCAGCCCGACGGGCCGATGAACACGCAGAACTCGCCGGGTTCGACCGTGAGATTCACGTCGCTGAGGATGGGGGTCGCGCCGAACTGCTTGTGAAGACCGCTCAACCTGATCTGACTCATGCTTTTTCTCCTGATCCTGACGAAGGGCCTGTTCAACCCTTGACCGCGCCGGCCGTGAGGCCGGACACGATGTGCCGCTGGAACACCAGCACCAGCAGCACGAGCGGCACCGTGACGATCACCGATGCGGCCATGATGGTTCCCCACGGCAGCTCGTAGCTGCTCGCGCCCGAGATCATCGTGATCGCGACGGGTACCGTGCGCTGCGCCGACGAAATCGTGAAGGTGAGCGCGAACAGGAACTCGTTCCATGCGGAGACGAACGCGAGCAGCGACGTCGCGGCGAGCGCCGGCCGCAGCAGCGGCAGGAAGATCCGGAAGATCAGCGTGAGCACGCCCACGCCGTCGACGAGCGCCGCTTCCTCCAGCTCGCGCGGCAGCTCGCGCATGAAGGTGACGAGGATCCAGATCGTGAACGGCAGCGTGAAGATCAGGTCCGACAACACCAGCGCGCCGAGGTGGTCGTACAGGCCGAGCGCGCGCACCAGCTCGAACAGGCCCGACAGGATCGCGACCTGCGGAAACATCGACACGCCGAGGATGCACATCATCAGCACGCCGCGCCCGCGAAACGACACGCGGCCGAGCGCATACGCGGCAAGCACCGACACCGCGAGCGACAGCGCCACCGCGCCGCCGGCCACGCACACGGAATTCAGCAGGTACGCGCCGAACGGCTGGTCGCGAAACAGCTGGCGATAGTTGTCGAGCGACGGGCTCGACGGGAACAGCGACGTATCGAACAACGCGTCGCCATGCTTGATCGACGTGCCGATCATGTAGACGAACGGGAACAGCGCGATCACCAGCACCAGCGCCGACAGCAGCCCGTGCAGCGCGATCTCGAACGGATGCTTCTTCATTTCACGCCTCCCGCATGCGGCGATGGCTGACCGCCATGTAGCCGACGGTGAACAGCACGATCGTGAGGAACAGCAGCATCGCCGCCGCCGATCCGAAGCCGACCTGCTGGAAATCGATCAGCTGCTCGCGCACGTACACCGACATGCTTTTCGTGACCCGGCTGTTCGACGTCATCACGTAGATCAGGTCGAACACGCGCAGCGCGTCGAGCGAGCGGAAGATCATCGCGACCAGCACGCCGGGCAGGATCAGCGGCAGCGTCACCGAGCGGAACACGCGCCAGCGCGGCACGCCGTCGACGCGGGCCGCCTCGTAGCAGTCGCGCGGCACCGTCTGCAGCGCGGCGAGCATCAGCAGCGCCATGAACGGCGTGGTCTTCCACACGTCGACGAGCACGATGGTCGGGAACACGAGCGCCGCATCGGCCGTGAACGCGAGCGGCTCGCGGATCACGCCGAGCGCCATCAGCATCGCGTTGACGATGCCGAACTGATCGTTGAGCATCCAGCTCCAGATCTTCGCGGAGACGACGGTCGGGATCGCCCACGGCACCAGCACCGCCGCGCGCAGCAGCGTGCGCAGCCGCGACGGCACGTCGAGCAGCAGCGCGACGCCGAGGCCCGCGGCCGTCTCGAGCAGCACCGACACGACGGCGAACAGCACGGTATTGCCGGCCGCCTGCCACCACGCCGGGTCGCGCAGCACGCCCGCCGCGCCGAGATAGTTGTCGAGGCCGACGAAGTGGCGCTGCGACAGGTCGGCAAGCTGCGCGTCGGTCAGGCTGAACCACGCGGTGCGCACGAGCGGCCAGCCGGCGATCGCCGCCAGCATCAGCAGCGCCGGCGCGACCAGCAGCCACGCCTGGCGCCGACGGGCCTGCGCGAGGCCCGAACCGGCGCGCTCGGGCGCCCGCTCGAATGGAGGAGTCCTACTTATCTGGATGCTTCCGGTTCTCATGCGATGTCTCCTGCGGGGCCGGCACCGCGAGGCGCCGGCCGGATCCGTCAAGCGTGGGGCGTCGCGCTCAGCGCCAGTTGCCGCCCGGCGCGAGCCGGTTCAGCGACGCAGCGAGCCGCGCGAGCGCGCCCGTCGCGGTATCGCTGCCGGCGAGCACGTCGTGCGCGGCGTTCCAGAACTGGTTGCTGACCTGGTTGTACTTGGCGCCGGTGACCGTCGACGGCCGCGCGACCGCGCTGCTGAAGGTCGGCAGCAGGTCGGCCATGAACGGGTTGGCCTGCAGGATGTCCTTGTCGCGGTAGAGCGCCGGCATCGTCGGGTTGAACGACGCCTGCACCGCGCGCATCTTCTGCACCTCCGCGCTCGACAGGTACATCACGAGATCGGCGGCCAGCTTCGGGTTCGGCGAATAGCGCGACACGGCGAGCTGCCAGCCGCCGAGCGCGGCGGCCGGGCGGCCGTCGGCACCGCCCTTCGGCAGCGGCGCGATGCCCACCTTGCCCTTGATCGGGCTGCCGGTGCGGTTCGCGATCGCCCAGGCGTACGGCCAGTTGCGCATGAACACCGCGTTGCCGGCCTGGAACACGCCGCGCGCCTCCTCTTCGCCGTAGTTCAGCACCGCCTTCGGGCTGATCGTGCCGACCCATTTCGCCGACTGTTCGAGCGCCTTGACCGCGCCCGGGTTGTCGATCGTCACGCGGCCCTTGTCGTCGACCACGGTGCCGCCGTTGTAGCTGCTGATCCATTCGAGCGCGTCGCAGGTCAGCCCTTCGTACGCCCGCCCCTGCCACACGTAGCCCCACACCTTCTCGCTGCCCGCGGCGCGCTCGGCGGCCTGGATCCTGCGCGCGGTCGCGTCGAGCTCGTCCCACGTCGCGGGCACCTTCGCGCGGTACTTGTCGAGCAGGTCCTTGCGGTAGTACAGCAGGCCGGTATCGATGAACCACGGCATCGCGACGAGCTTGCCGTTCACCGTGTTGTTCGCGACGATGCTCGGGAACGACTGCGCCTCCAGCCCCTTGCTGTACGGCTTCAGGTCGATCAGGTGGTTCGCGAGGATGCCCGGCCAGACCGTGTCGATCTGCATCACGTCGATCTTGTCCGAGCCGCTGCCGAGCAGCTGCTGGTACAGCGCCAGCGTCTCGCTCGAGTTGTTCGGCATGCTGATGAACTCGACCTCGTTGCCGGTCTTCTCGGCCCAGCGCTTCGCCGAGACCTGGCAAATGTCCTGGTCGACGCCGGCCGCGCCGCACGCGATCCGCAGCGTCGCCGCGCCGGCGGGAGCGGCCATCGCGGCCATCGTCGCGAGCGTTATCGTCAGCAATCCAGCCTTGAGCTTCCTCATCGGGTGTGTCTCCAGTGTCGTTCGAATCGTGCGCCCCGATGCCGCAATCGCATTACCGGGTGCCGTGGGTGTATGAGACTCCAGTCCCGTTAATCGAAAATTTCGGAAAAGCGGCCCGCCATTAACAATCGAAACAATCGGCGTTTCTCAGGCAAGCAGCGCGGCGAGCGCCGCCAGATCGAACGGCTTCGGCACGAACGGCAGGTCCGCGCGCCAGTCGGGGTGGGCCTGGTGGATCTCGGGCGGCAGGCCCGACGTCAGCGCGACGCGCTGCGCCGGCCAGCGCTCGGCGAGCCGCGCGGCGAACGCGATGCCGCTGCCGCCCGCGCCGAGCGAGATGTCCGACAGCACGAGCGTGACGGGGCCGTGCTCGGCCAGCCAGCCGAGCGCCGCGTCGCCGGTCGCGACCGCGTCGGCCTGCGCGCCGAGCGCCGCGAACTGGCTGAGCGCCGTGTCGCGCACCTCGGGATCGTCGTCGACCACCAGCACGCGCGCGCCGGCGTGCACGGCCGCCGGCACGGCCGGCAGCGCCGGCGGCGCCGCGCCGCGCCGCTCGGGCGCCGCGCTTTCGGGCAGCCACAGCTCGACGCGCGTGCCGTGGCCGACCTCGCTGTGGATCCGCAGGTCGCCGCCGCTCTGCCGCACGAAGCCGTACACGCTGCTGAGGCCGAGGCCGCTGCCCTCGCCCGCCGCCTTGGTCGTGAAGAACGGCTCGATCACCTTGTCGAGCAGCAGCGGTGCGATCCCGCAGCCGGTGTCGGTCACGCTCAGCACGATCGCGCTCGCCGCGGCGGCGGCGCCGTCCATCGGTTCGCGGCGCGCGGCCAGCGTCAGCGTGCCGCCGGCCGGCATCGCGGCCGCGCTGTTGAGCGTCAGGTTCAGCACCGCGTTCTCGAGCTGGCCGCGGTCGACGTTCACCCACAGTGGCTCGGCGGCCGGCGCGAGCACGACGCTCACGCGCTGGCCGGCCGAGTATTCGACGAGATCGAGCATCTCCGCGAGCATCGCCCGCACCGACATGCGTTCGGCCTGCAGCGGCTGGCGCCGCGCGAACGCGAGCAGCCGCCGGGTGAGGCGCGACGCGCGTTCGGCCGCGCGGCGCGCCCGCTCGGCCATCGTCCGCGCGTCCTGCTGCCCGTCGAGGCGCGGCAGCAGCAGCTCCAGGTTGCCGAGGATCGCGACGAGGAAGTTGTTGAAATCGTGCGCGACGCCGCCCGTCAGCTGGCCGAGCACGTCCATCTTCTGCGCCTGGCGCAGCTCCGCCTCGACCGCGCGCCGGCTCGTCAGGTCGCGGCAGACCGCGACCCAGCCGCCGTCCGGCAGCGGCTGGCAGTGGAATTCGAGGATCCGCTGGTCGCGCAGGTGCAGTTCGGCCGACGCGGCGATGCGCGCGCCGTCCGACGTGCGGGTCGCGGTCTCGCGCGATACTTCGCGCCAGCGCGCGGGCGGATCGATCGCGCGCCGCAGCGTCGCGAGCGGCAGGCCCGCCCGCAGCGCGGCGGCGTCGATCCCGAGCAGCGTCGCGAAAGTCGGATTCCACGCGATCAGGCTGCCGTGCGCGTCGTGCACCGACACGCCGTCGTTCATCGACTGGAGCACCGACTCCTGCAGGCGGCGCTGCGCCTCGAGCCCGTGGGTCAACCGCTCCTTCTCGATCAGGTTGGTGCGGAACACCTCGAACGCGCGGGCGAGTTCGCCGATCTCGTCGGGCCGGTGCGTGGACGGCATCCGGTCCGACGTGATGCCCTTCGCGAGGCGCGCCATCACGCGCGTCATCGCCTGCAGCTTCTGCAGGATGCGGCTCGCGTACGCCACGCCGAGCAGCGCGACCGCGACGCCCGCCACCGCCAGCAGCAGCAGCCCCGACTGGCTCGACACCGCGACCTTGCGCACCTTGTCGCTGCGCTCGCTCGCGATCTGCCGCAGGCGCTCGACGTAGCGCGCCGACTTGCCGCTCAGGTGATCCGCATGGCCGCGCAGCAGCGTGACGAGGTAGCCCGTCTGCGCTTCGCTCGACAGAAACTCGCGGCGCACCGCGAACACGTTGCGCGCGCCGCCGTCGAGCTGCTGCAGCGCGGCGGCGAGCGCCGGCTGGCGGCGGTCCTCGCCGCGTTCGCGCACGCGCAGCCACAGCGCCTCGTTGTCGCTTTCGGCGCTGCCGAGCTCCGCCGCGTTCGCGGCCTGCAGCGCGCCGGCCGTGCGTGCCCAGATTTCGAGCAGCGTCGGCGCGCGCTGCGCGATCAGGCTCTTGTCGCGCGCGATGCGCTCGCCGATGCGGTCGTTCGCGATGCGCAGCTCGCTCAGTTCCTCCTTGAGCTGCCGCTGCCGGCCCGACACGATCAGGAGCCGCGCGAGATCCTGGTCGATCGCGTCGAGATCGTCGACCACCGCGAGCCGCTCGCCGGCCTTCGCGGCCGGGCCCGGCTGCCTGCCGAAGCCCGGTGACAGCCGCCGGATATCGCCGAGCAGGCCGCGCAGCAGCTCGGTGTCGTTGTGCAGCAAGTCCGGCGAATCGGTCAGCATCATGCTCGGCGCGACCGCCGCGAGCTGCGCGACCTTGTCCGACAGTTCGAGCGCGCGGGCGATCTCCGGCACCACGTTGGCCTCGTATTCGTCGAGCGCGTTCTGGTTCGCGCGCATGCCGAGCACGCCGACCACGACCACCGCGAGCGTGATCCCGAACAGCAGCAGGAAGGTCGCGACCAGCTTGGCGCGGACACTCCAGGGCGGCAACAGCCGGAAGCGGGCGCGCATCGCGTCACACGCGCACGACGGGCACCGCGAACACGTAGCCGACGCCACGCTGCGTGCGGATGTAGGTCGGCTGCTCGGGGTTCGGCTCGATCTTGCGGCGCAGCCGCAGGATCAGCACGTCGATCGTGCGGTCGTACACGTCGATGCCGAAGCCGCGCGTGTGCTCGAGCAGCTGGTCGCGCGACCAGACGCGCGACGGCTGCTGCACCATCGCGGCGAGCAGCTCGAACTCGCCCTGCGTGAGCGCGCACGCGCCACCCGCGTGCGTCAGCGTGCGCGCGGCCAGGTCCATCGTCCAGCCGTCGAAGCAGAAGCGCGGGCCGCCGCCGCTCGTCGCCGGGCGCGGCATCGACAGCTCGGTCGTGCGCCGCAGCTGCGCGCGCACCCGCGCGATCAGCTCGCGGCCGGAAAACGGCTTGGTGACGAAATCGTCGGCCGCGGTCTCGAGGCCGAGCACGCGGTCCGTCTCGTCGCCGAGGCCGCTGATCATGATGATCGACACGTCGGAGCGCCGCCGCAGTTCGCGCGCGACCGTCATGCCGTCCTCGCCGCGCAGCTTCAGGTCGAGGATCACGAGCGCGTGCGGCGCGGCCGCCAGCGTCTGCTGCATCTGCGCGGCGCTGTCGACCGCCGACGCCTCGAACCCCGCCTCTTCCAGCACGCCCTTCAGCCAGGCGCGCACTTCCGGATCGTCGTCCAGTACCAGGATCCGATGTTTTTCTGACATGCGTGTTCTCCTCCATGCCGGTCGCGCGCGCCGATTCGCTCGGCCGCCGGGCGCGCGCCGGCCCATCCGTCGGTATGAGGCCGGGCCGCCGTCGATCGCGCGGCCCCGCCGGAAGCGAATGTTGGCCGATACCGGGCGACCCTGGCAAGGTCCGGCGGTGGCGCGCGGCGCGCGAAAATCGGGCGCGGGGCCTCCAACGTCGCAAAATCCCGGCTGAAACGTGCGGCGATCAGTGAATACCCTGCCCCCGGGCAGGCGGCCGACCGCGCACGCGATCCGCCCGTGCGATCGGCGGCGCCGGGACGATGCGTGTCACCCGCGTCGATATTCCCCCCAGCGCCGCAATCGGCATTGAATGCGCGATCGCCCTGCGATTCGCATGCCGCATTCGATGGCGGCCGAGCCGAATTCAATAAAGAAGCCGCGCATTGCGCGTTGCCGTAAACAGCCCGTTCAAGAAAATTCCCACACGAAATTCCGGCATTGCTGCCCGGCATGCCGGCCCGATCGGCCGCTCCTGCCAGCCCGCACACCGCTTCACGGATTAAACAGACGAAACGATTGCACCGCGTCGATTGACATTGCTTCCATCGGAAGTCCGTGAAAAAGCCCAAGCCGGCGTTGCCCCGCATTCGCGCGCGCATTCCGCCGCGCCACGCCGAAATGCGGTTCCGGCCTTCATCGAAAACCTCGTCGCAATGCGTGCCATCCCGCGTATCCGCGCATTTCGCCCGCGCAACAATGACGATGCCGCGCGACAGGGAGCCATGCGGCCGTCTTGCCATTCGCATGGATCGCGTACGCGGCGGGTTCACAACGCCAATCACTTTTAACCGAGGACACATCCATGCAACTCCAATCACACCCTGCATGCCGGCCGTTCAACGAAGCCGGAGAATTGACGCAACTGACGGCCTACTACGAAGAAGGCCGCAACGTCATGTGGATGATGCTTCGCTCCGAACCGCGGCCGTGCTTCAACCAGCAGCTCGTGACCGACATCATCCAGCTCGCCCGCGTCGCGCGGGAATCCGGGTTGCCGTTCGACTTCTGGGTCACGGGTTCGCTCGTGCCCGAGCTGTTCAACGTCGGGGGCGACCTGAGCTTCTTCGTCGACGCGATCCGCAGCGGCAGGCGCGACCTGCTGTTGGCATACGCACGCTCCTGCATCGACGGCGTGTACGAGATCTACACCGGCTTCGGTACGGGCGCGGTGTCGATCGCGATGGTCGAGGGCAGCGCGCTCGGCGGCGGCCTCGAGGCGGCGCTCGCGCATCACTACGTGCTCGCACAGAAGGGCGTGAAGCTCGGCTTCCCCGAGGTCGCGTTCAACCTGTTCCCGGGCATGGGCGGCTATTCGTTCGTCACGCGCAAGGCCACCCGGCGCGTCGCGGAGGACCTGATCACGAACGGCGAGCCGCACGTCGCCGAGTGGTATGCGGATCATGGCCTGGTCGACCAGACCTTCGATGCGGGCGACGCGTATCTCGCGACACGCACCTTCATCGACGTGCTGCGGCCCAAGCTGAACGGCGTGCGCGCGATGCTGCGCGCGCGTCAGCGCGTGTTCCCGCTGTCGCGCTCGGAACTGATGGACATCACGGAGGATTGGGTGCGCGCGGCGTTCACGATCGAGCCGAAGGATCTCGCGTACATGGAACGCCTGGTGATGCTGCAGAACCGGCGCGTGTCGAAGCTGCGCACGGTGAACTGATGCCGGCCGTCGCAGCCTGACGGCCCGGCATCGGGGGAAAGTTCAGGCGATGAGCCTGAACTTTCTCTTTTCGGTAAGCCATTGCTCGAACGCCTCGGCCGCCATCGGCCGCGCGAAGTAATAGCCCTGCGCCTGGTCGACGTCGATCTGCTTGAGGAAATCCGCTTCGCCGCGCGTCTCGACGCCTTCGGCCACCACCGAGAAGTTCAGCGCGTGCGCGAGCGCCACCACCGAGCGCACCAGCGCCTGCGAACGCAGGTTGCGGTCGATGCCGGTGATGAAGCTGCGGTCGAGCTTGATCGCATCGAGCGGCAGGCGCGACAGCTGCGACAGCGACGAATAGCCGGTGCCGAAATCGTCGAGATGGATCTCCGCGCCGAGCAGGCGGAACTGCTTCATCAGCGCGAGCGCCGCGTCTTCGTCCTCGATGAAGCAGCTCTCGGTCAGCTCGATGTCGAGCAGGCCCTGCGCGAGGTTCATCTCGTCGAGGATCGATGCGAACTGATGCACGATGTTCAGGTCCTGCAATTGCCGCGCGGACACGTTGATCGCGATGCGCGTCTCGATCCCCTTCCCCTTCCAGTCGGCGGCCTGCGCGGCCGCGCTGCGCATCACCCAGCGCCCGAGCGGCGCGATCAGCCCGGATTCCTCGGCGAACTGGATGAACTCCGTCGGCGCGACGAGCCCGCGGTCCGGCGACTGCCAGCGGATCAGCGCCTCGACGCAGCGCACTTCGCCCGATGCCAGATCGACGACCGGCTGGTAATGCAGCACGAACTGCTCCTCTTCGAGCGCCTTGCGCAGGTTCGTGTCGAGCCACATGTACTTCGCGACCTTCTGGTTCATCTCCAGCGAGAACACGCGATACGTGTGCTTGCCGGCTTCCTTTGCGACGTACATCGCAGTGTCGGCGCTGCGGATCAGCGTTTCGAGCGTGTCGCCGTGCTGCGGATACATCGCGATGCCGATCGAGCAGCTCGTATACACCTCCATCAGCCCGAGATGGATCGGCGTGCGCAGCCGTTCGAGGATCACCTGCGCGGTAGCCTCCAGCAGCGGGCGCGTGCCGCGCGCGAACAGCACGAGGAATTCGTCGCCGCCGAGCCGCGCGAGCGTCGCGCCTTCCGGCAGGCAGCCGTTGATGATCGCCGACACGTCCTTCAGCAGGCGGTCGCCGGTGATGTGCCCGTAGTGGTCGTTGACGCGCTTGAAGTTGTCGAGGTCGAGAAACAGGATGCCGACCTGGCGCAGCGAATCGTCGATGGCGCTCGCGAGCTGCGCCTTGATCCGCTCGCTGATCGCGTGGCGGTTCGGCAGGCCGGTGAGCACGTCGGTGTTCGCGAGCTCGGTGAGCCGGTGCTTCGCGTTGCGCTCCTCGGTGATGTCGATGCCCGAGCAGATCAGGAACTGCTCTTCGACGCCGCTGCCGCTCTGCACGAACTTGTTGCGGAATTCGAACAGGCGCGGGCCATTGATCGTGTTGATGTAGCGCTCGACCGAGAACGGCTTGTTGCTCGAGAAGAAGCCCGTGATGTTGCTGCGCGATTGCTCGCCCTGGTCCTGGGTCATGAACAGTTCGAACGCACTGCGGCCGATCACGTCGACTTCGCGCTTGCCCGTCACTTCCTCGCACAGGCGATTGAAGCGCTGCACCGTGCCGTTGCGGTCGAGGATCACGACGAGCGAATTGACTTCGGACACCACCTGCTCCGCGAACGCGAGGCCATGCGCGAGATCCCTCGCGACGGAGGTCGTATCCGAATACGCGCACGCGGTGCCGGCCCAGTCGGTCGTGCTGAGCTTCTTGCCGACGAGGTGCAGGCTGACCGGATCGCCGAACAGCTTGATGTCGAGCACGAGGTGGGAGGTCACGCCGGTCAGAGCGCGAATGCGTGCGGCCTGCTCGGTGGTAAGCGCCACGCTGAGGTTGGTCAGGCCGCGCTCCGCGGCCAGCTCGAGCGCATTGCTGTCGCTGCCCAGGCGCCAGCACGGACTGCGCGTGCCGAAGTGCGCCTCGAGTACCGCGCTTTCGTTTTCGTCATCCATGGACGAGCCCCGACCAAAAAAACGCTTAGTGTAGACGAGGCGCCTGTGCTCAGCCGGATGCCCGGACGGCCTCCGGGGCATCCGGAGAATCGGCTGGGGTAGCGGCCCTCGCCCCGTTTTTTGCTCCAGACAATTTCAATCCGGCATTTTCCAATGACGCGCACGGATTAATGCCAGACGAATATTGGGATCATCTTATCAAATGACGGACGAGATTTGCACACACGATTTCCATGATGAATCGCGAAATCTTTCCGCAGTGCGATATGTTGTTGATGGCCGGTGGAAACCCTGAAAAAAAGCACGCTCGGACGTGCGGAATCGCACCAATGGCGTGCACCGTACACCCGCCGCACACCGCGTCGAAGCCCTTTTCCATGGCGTTCTTACCGGTAATCGATCGATTTTTCGGTGAATGCGCGGTGCAGGGTCGGAACATCGTGGCGGCGCGTCGCGCCGAAGAACACGCATTTCATTTCCGGCGAACCGAATTCGCGCGCATTTTATTCAGGAATGTTTGTCAAATTTCCCGATCGCGCTCGCGTGCGATACGAACCGCTGCATTTTCGTCATCCGTAATGTCTCGCCATGGAACCGGTGCATCACGTCCGGTGTATGCGCCGCGCCACGGAACGTGCCGGATCGCCCGCCGAATGAATCATCTGCTTCATTCAACCGCGCGATCCGGCACGCTTTCGCCGCACCCGCCCGCTCAGTCGGCCGGCGCGCCGTACCCGCCGCCGCCCGGCGTCTCGACGACGAACACGTCGCCCGGCGCCATCTGCGCGCGGCCGATGTGGTCGAGCGCCACGACGGTGCCGTCCGCGCGCTCGATCGTGTTGCGGCCGAGCGCGCCGGCGGCGCCGCCCGCCGCGCCGAACGGCGCGTGGATCCGGTTGTTCGACAGGATCGACGCGGTCATCGGCTCGAGGAAGCGGATCCGGCGGATCGCGCCGTTGCCGCCCGGCCAGCGCCCGCCGCCGCCCGACCCGGCGCGGATGCGGTGCGAGTCGAGCCGCACCGGATAGCGCCATTCGAGCACCTCGGGGTCGGTCAGCCGCGAGTTCGTCATGTGCGTCTGCACCGCGTCGCTGCCCGCGAAACCGTTTCCTGCGCCGCTGCCGCCCGCGATCGTCTCGTAGTACTGGTAGCGCGCGTTGCCGAACGTGAAGTTGTTCATCGTCCCCTGGCTCGACGCGACGCGGCCGAGCGCACCGTACAGCGCGTTGGTGATCGCCGACGACGTCTCGACGTTGCCCGACACCACCGCCGCCGGATACGCCGGGTTCAGCATCGAGCGCTCCGGCACGATCACCGTCAGCGGCTTCAGGCAGCCCGCGTTCAGCGGGATGTCGTCGCCCACCAGCGTGCGGAACACGTATAGCACCGCCGCCATGCACACGGCCTTCGGCGCGTTGAAGTTGTTGTCGAGCTGCGCGGAGGTGCCCGTGAAATCGATCCGCGCGCGGCGCGCCGCGCGATCGACGCGGATCGCCACGCGGATCTCGGCGCCGTTGTCGAGCGCATAGCGGTAGTCGCCGTCCTGCAGCGCGCCGATCACGCGCCGCACCGCTTCTTCCGCGTTGTCCTGCACGTGCCGCATGAACGCGAGCACCACGTCGCGGCCGAACTGCGCGACCATCCGGCGCAGCTCGTCCACGCCCTTCTGGTTCGCGGCAACCTGCGCGCGCAGGTCGGCCATGTTCTGCTCGACGTTGCGCGCCGGATAGCGGCCCGACGCGAGCAACGCGCGGGTTTGCGCGTCGCGCAGCACGCCGGCCGACACGAGCTGCCAGTTGTCGATCAGCACGCCCTCCTCGTCGATGTGCGTCGAATCGGGCGGCATCGATCCCGGCGTCGTGCCGCCGATGTCCGCATGGTGGCCGCGCGAGCCGACGTAGAACAGCGGCTCGTCCGCGCCGTCGGCGAACACCGGCGTGATCACCGTCACGTCCGGCAGGTGCGTGCCGCCGTGGTACGGATCGTTGAGCATGTAGACGTCGCCGTCGCGCATCCGGCCGCGATTGCGTTCGAGCACCGTGCGGATGCTCTCGCCCATCGAGCCGAGATGCACGGGCATGTGCGGCGCGTTCGCGATCAGGTTGCCGCCGCCGTCGAAGATCGCGCACGAGAAATCGAGCCGCTCCTTGATGTTCACCGAGTACGCGGTGTTCTGCAGCCGCATCCCCATCTGCTCGGCGATCGACATGAACAGGTTGTTGAAGATCTCGAGCCGCACCGGGTCCGCGTCGGTGCCGAGCGAGCGCCGCGTCGGCAGCGGCGTCGCGCGCGCCATCACGAGGTTGCCCTGCGCGGTCATGGTCGCGCGCCAGCCAGGCTCGACCACGGTCGTGCCGTTCTTCTCCGCGACGATCGCGGGGCCGTCGATCACGTCGCCTGCCAGCAGCGCGTCGCGCACGACCAGCGCCGCGTCGTGCCAGCGGCCGCCCGAATAGAACCGCACCGCGGCGTCGGCGCGCGGTGCGCCGGCGCCATCGCCGCACTCGCGCGCCGCGAGCGGCGCGATGTCGACGGGCGCGTCGGAACGGCCGATCGCCTCGACCGACGCAAGCTCCACGACGAGCGGCGTGCCGGGCATCAGGAACGCGTAGCGCTGCCGATATGCGGCCTCGAACGCCTGCTGCATCGCCGCGACGCTGTCGGCCGGCACCGCGAGCGCGGAATCGGTGCCCTGGTAGCGCAGGTGCACGCGGCGCTCGGTCGCGATCCGCTCGGCGGGCACGCCCTGGTCGAGCAACGCGCCGGCCGCCTCGCCGGCGAGCGCGTCGAGCGTCGCGTCCAGCGCGGCGAGCGACGCGTCGGACAGCACCGCCTCGACCGCGCGCTCGCGCATCGCGGTCTGGTCGGCGAGCCCCATCCCGTACGCGGACAGCACGCCGGCGAGCGGATGCGCGAACACCTGCGTCATGCCGAGCGCGTCGGCCACGCCGCACGCATGCTGGCCGCCCGCGCCGCCGAACGTCGTCAGCACGTAGCGCGACACGTCGTGCCCGCGCTGCACCGAAATCTTCTTGATCGCATTCGCCATGCTGCCGATCGCGATTTCCAGGAACCCTTCGGCCAGCGCCTCGGGCGTCTCGCGCCGCCCGGTCGCCGCGAAGATCCGGTCGGCGAGCGCGCCGAACTTCGCGACGACGCCGTCGCGGTCGAGCGGCTCGTTCGCGTGCGGGCCGAACACACGCGGAAAGTAGTCGGGCTGGATCTTGCCGAGCATCACGTTGCAGTCGGTCACCGTCAGCGGCCCGCCGCGCCGGTACGCGGCCGGCCCCGGGTTCGCGCCCGCCGATTCGGGGCCGACCCGCAGCCGCGCGCCATCGAAGCCGAGCACCGAGCCGCCGCCCGCCGCGACCGTGTGGATGCTCATCATCGGCGCGCGCATCCGCACGCCCGCCACCTGCGTCTCGAACACGCGCTCGAACTCGCCGTTGTAATGCGACACGTCGGTCGACGTGCCGCCCATGTCGAAGCCGATCACGTGGTCGAAGCCCGCGACGCGCGCCGCGCGCACCATCCCGACGATGCCGCCGGCCGGGCCCGACAGGATCGCGTCCTTGCCCTGGAACGTGTCGGCGCGCGTCAGGCCGCCGTTGCTCTGCATGAACTGCAGGTTCACGCCCGGCATCTCGCCCGCGACCTGCTCGACATAGCGGCGCAGGATCGGCGACAGATAGGCGTCGACGACGGTCGTGTCGCCGCGCGACACCATCTTCATCAGCGGCGACACCTCGTGCGACACCGACACCTGCGTGAAGCCGATGCGGCGTGCGAGCCCGGCCAGCGCGCGCTCGTGCGCGGTGTGGCGGTAGCCGTGGATCAGCACGATCGCGAGCGCGCGGATGCCCGTGTCGAACACCTCGCGCAACGCCGCTTCCGCCGCGGCAAGATCGAGCGGCTCGACCACGTCGCCGTGCGCGCCGACGCGCTCGTCGATCTCCACGACCGTCTCGTACAGCGCGTCGGGCAGCACGATGTCGAGATCGAACAGGCGCGGCCGGTTCTGGTACGCGATGCGCAGCACGTCGCGGAAGCCGCGCGTGGTCGCGAGCGCGGTGCGTTCGCCCTTGCGTTCGAGCAGCGCGTTGGTCGCGACCGTCGTGCCCATCTTCACCATCTCGACGCGCTCGGGCGTGATCGGCTCGCCGGCCGCGAGGCCGAGCAGGTGGCGGATGCCGGCGACCGCCGCGTCGCGATACTGCTCGGGGTTCTCGGACAGCAGCTTGTGCGTGGTGAGCGAGCCGTCGGGCCGCCGCGCGACGATGTCGGTGAAGGTACCGCCGCGATCGATCCAGAATTGCCAGCGTTGCGCGTCGGACGGAATGGAAGGGCTGTGTCGGGTAGTCATGGCCATTGAATCACTGCGTCGTTGAAACGGGAACCGGAAGACGCGCGCCGGCCGCGCGGCGCGCGGGCACACCGCGTCGCGACAGGCGTCGTCAGGAAGGGAAAGCGGGCGTCGGCCGCGCGGCATGCATGCCGCGCGCGGGTCGCCGTGGGGGGCCGGGAAGCCGGGCGCGTGGCAGGCGGCGCCCGGCCGGCGCTCAGGCCGCGTCGAGTTCGCGGCCGCGGGTTTCGGGCAGCGTCAGCGCGGCGACGATCAGCACGCCGTACGCGGCCACCGCGAAGATCCCGATGCTCGCGCCGAGGCCGTAGTGCTTCGACAGCGCGCCGATCAGGAACGGGAACAGCGCCCCGACCGCGCGGCCGACGTTGTAGCAAAAGCCCTGGCCGGAGCCGCGCACGCGGGTCGGGAACAGCTCGGTGAGGAACGCGCCCATCCCGGCGAAGATGCCCGACGCGAAGAAGCCGAGCGGGAAGCCGAGCCACAGCATCGACGTGTTGGTCAGGTTCAGCGACGTGTACGAGAACGCGATCACCATCGAGCCGAGCGCGAACAGGATGAAGTTCGGCTTGCGGCCGAGCCGGTCGGTCAGGTACGCGCTCACCAGGTAGCCGACCCAAGAGCCGACGATGATCGTCGCGAGATAGCCGCCCGTGCCCATCACCGTCAGGTGCCGCTCGGTCTTCAGGAAGGTCGGCAGCCAGATCGTGATCGCGTAGTAGCCGCCCTGCGCGCCGGTGGTCAGCAGCGCCGCGCGCAGCGTGGTCGTCAGCAGCGCCGGCGCGAAGATCTCGGTGAAGCGCGGCGCGTCGCTCGCCTGCGCCTGCGCGGCCTTCTCGTGCTCGTAGACGTCCGGCTCCGTCACGAAGCGGCGGATCACGACGACCAGCAGCGCGGGCAGCAGGCCGACGAGGAACAGCGCGCGCCACGCGAGCTCGGCGGGCAGCGCCGAGAACAGCAGCGCGTAGAGCAGCGCGGCGAGCCCCCAGCCGATCGCCCAGCCCGACTGCACGAGGCCGACCGCCCTGCCGCGGTCGCGCGCGCGGATCACCTCGCCGATCAGCACCGCGCCCGCCGTCCATTCGCCGCCGAAGCCGAAGCCCATCAGCGCGCGCGCGGCGAGCAGCTGGTGATAGTTCTGCGCGAGCCCGCACAGCCCGGTGAACACCGCGAACCACAGCACCGTGAGCTGCAGCGTGCGCACGCGGCCGATCCGGTCGGACAGGATGCCGGCGATCCAGCCGCCGAGCGCCGACGCGAGCAGCGTCAGCGTGCCGATGAAGCCGGCGTCCGCGAGCGAGATGCCCCAGGTCGCGACGAGGGTCGGGATCACGAACGACAGCATCTGCGTGTCCATCCCGTCGAGCATGTAGCCGACCTTGCAGCTCCAGAACGCGCGGCGCTCGCGCGGCCCCGTTTCCGCATACCACGAGAAGAGGCCGTCGCGCCGGGCCGGCGCGGGGTCGGCGGCGGGTGCCGTCAGGGTCTTGCTGTCCATGGTGTCGCTCCAGTCGAAAAACGCGCCAACAATCGTCGTCATGGGCCGCCGGCTGCCGCGACGCGGGTGCGCGTCGCCCTCCGGCCGGGCGGATGGGGTGCGGTCGCGGCGCGGGGCGCGCCGTGCCGGGGTTCACGCGGCCGCCTCGCGGCAGGCCGCCCGTTGCGTCAGAACACGGCCAGCGAGGCGTTCGTGATGTCGGTCATCAGCATGTGGCCCGGCGTGTGCGCGATCGCAAGCGGCAGCTTCGCGGCCATCAGCGCGGTTTGCGGCGTGACGCCGCACGCCCAGAACACCGGCAGCTCGCCGTCGCGGATCGTCACCGCGTCGCCGAAATCGGGCGCGCCGAGATCCGCGATGCCGAGTTCCCCCGGATGGCCGATATGGATCGGCGCGCCGTGCACACCCGGAAAGCGGCTGGTGATCTGCACCGCGCGGATCGCGTCGGCGCCGCGCATCGGCCGCATCGACACGACCAGCTCGCCGCCGAAGATGCCCGCGCGGCGGTTCGGGATCGACGTGCGATACATCGGCACGTTGCGGCCTTCCTCGACGTGGCGCAGCCCGATGCCCTCGCGCGCCAGCATGTCCTCGAACGAGAACGAGCAGCCGATCGCGAACACGACGAAATCGTCCTGCCACAGCGCTTCGAGCGAATCGACGGATTCGGCCAGCCGGCCGTCGCGGTACACGTTGTAGCTCGGCACGTCGGTGCGGATGTCGACGTCGCCGCCGAGCGACGCGACGCGGAAGTCGCCCGGCTCGCCGACGCCGAGCAGCGGGCAGGCCTTCGGATTCGCCTGACAGAAGCGCAGGAAGTCGTGCGCGTGCGCGTCGGGCAGGATCGCGAGGTTCGCTTGCGCATACGGGCCGCAGTGGCCGGCGGTCGGGCCGCGAAACGCGCCGCGGCGCACGGACTGGCGAAATTCGGAAGGCGTCATGGTGTTCGGATGCAAGTCGGGTGAGAGGCGGGATGACGCTGTCGTGTCATCGGATACGGCGAAGAATAGAAAAGAAAAAAATTGACCGCCAACGAGTTTTTTTGCGCGGCGTGGTTAGAATTTCTTTACACCCGGCCGGGTTTTCCCCAATCCCGTTCACTTTTGGTGCAGGGCAAGCTGCGCGCCCATCGCCTTTCCGCTCGCCATGAACACACGTTTCCTCGACACCTTCGTCACGCTCGCCAAGCTGCGCAACTTCCGCACCACGGCAGCCGCCTTGCACGCGACGCCGGCCGCGATCTCGCAGCGCCTGAAGGCGCTCGAGGACGAGTTGCAGACCGTGCTCGTCGATCGTGACAGCCGCGAATTCCGGCTCACGCCGAACGGCGAATACCTGCTCGGCTATGCGAAGGCGGTGGTCGAGGCGACCCAGCAGCTGCAGGCCGCCGCGTCCGGCGAGAGCGCGCTGCGCGGCAAGCTGCGGCTCGGCGTGATCGAGACGGTCGTGCACAGCTGGCTGCCGCACTACATGCGGCGGCTCGCGGCCGACTATCCGCAACTCGAGATCGACCTGACGGTGGACGTCAGCGTGGTGCTGCAGCGCCGGCTGATGGCGGGCGAGCTCGACCTGATCATTCGGGTGGAGGGCAGCGACGAGGCGTCGGTGGTTTGCGACGCGCTCGCGAACTACCCGGTGCGCTGGATCGCGCGCGCGGGGCTGCTGCCGAACACGCGCACGGGCCTCGCGCGGCAGGTGCTGCGCCAGCCGATCCTGACGTTTGGGCGCGGCACCGCGCCGCACCGGGCGCTGGAAGACATCGTGCGCACGCTCGCGCATGCGCACGGCGTGCCGCTGTCGGACACGCGCATCACGGGGTCGCCGTCGATCTCGGTGATCGTGCAGCTGGTGCGCGACGGGTTCGGGGTGGCCGCGATTCCGCGGCTGTTCGTCGATGCGCTGATCGAAAGCGGCGAAGTGGTCGAGCTGCCGCTGCAGCCGTCGCCGCCGTCGATCGTGGTGTCGATGTCGCGGCGCGCCGATGCGCCGCGTTTCGTGCACGGCGCGTCGATCGCGGCGCGCGCCGCGTGCCACGAGTACTGCGAGAAGAGCAACCGGAAGCTGGTGGAGGCGCTGTGACGGGCGCGATCAGTCGGCCTGGCCGGCGGCCTGGCGCTGCACGCAGCCGCCGTCGCCGTACTCCCTGAGCACCTTCGAAATCACCACACGGTAGCCGTCGAGCCAGCGGGCCTGCTTCTCCTTCGCTTCGCGGTGCGCCGGATGCGCGATCAGCTGCTGCAGCGCCGCCTCCGATTCCCAGTAGTAGACGTTCTGGATCAGCCCGTTGCCGGCGTTCTCCCAGGTCTCCTCGCCCAGGTAGCCGGGAATCGCGCGCGCCATCTCGGCGATCTGCTGGTCGAGGCGATGGAATTCGTCGTCGAACTGCCCGGCCCGGAAGATGAACGTGGAGGAGAACATGGCGCTGCCTCGGCGGACGATTGAAGGAGCCGAGAGTGTAAGGCAAGCCGGGGCGCCGGTTCGTCAGGCGTCGCGGTAGTCGAGCCACGCGTCGATGCGCGGCGCGTCGGCGGGCTGCGTGACGGATGGCGACGGCATCGCGGCCAGCGCCTGCCGCGCGTGTTCGCAGGCCTGCGCGAAGCCGCGCAGCTCGCGCGTCGCGGGCCGGTCGTCAGGATGGCGGCGGGCGAGGGCCGCAGCGATGCGCGCGTCGATCAGCGCGAGCTGACGCTCGATGAAGTCCGCGCACAGTGCGCGGCACCGCACGGAAATGCGCGCAACGGCCAGCAGCACCGGCACGATCGAAATCGTCAGATAACCGCCCGGCGCGAGCCGCGACAACGCGTGATGCAGCGCCTGCGTGCCGTCGTTCAGCGACGCGAACACCGCATCGCGCCACACCGCGCGCTCGAACACGAGTGCGTCGCGGCTCGCGGCGAGCGTTGCGGCATCGTCGATTCGACCGGCTGCGAGCAGCGGGATCACGCGCACGCCGTCCGCCACGTCACCTGCATCGGCCACCTCGGCCGTCTCGCGAATGCAGTTCGCGCCGAACCACGCCGCCTGCGCGCGCCGGCCGGCCAGCACCTGCGGCTGCAGGCGATCCGGCAGCAGTGGATCGAGCGGCACCGCGCCGCAGATCGCGGGCTTGTCCGCGTGAATCGTGCAGCGCCCGTCGTCCGCGAGCGCGGGACAGCGGCCGAGCGACGGATAGTCGTAGCCTTGCAGCGTGAGCGCGAGCCATGCGCCGCGGCCCGCGTCCGCGCGATGAAACAGTACATCGGCGAGCGCGTCGCAGGCGGCGACATCGTCCGCATCGAGCACGTGCTCGACGCCGCCGGCGCGCACGCGTTCGCCGATGCGCCGCGCCGGCACGCGTTGGATCGCCAGCGCGCCGACGAAGCGGTCGCGATGCCGGAACAGCTCGCGCAGCGACAGCGTCGGCGCGCTGTTGCAGCAGCGGCCGCACGCGTGGCAGGCGAGAGAGAATGCGTCTACCACGGCCGCCGCACCGAGTCCTGGTAGCGCGTCAGGATGAACCGCGCGACGTCGTCCGAGTGATACGCGGCGACCAGCCGGCCGACCCACGGCTTCGCGCGATCCGCGTCGCGCACCGTCAGCACGTTCGCATACGGCGAACGCGCGTCCTCGATGCCGATGCTGTCGCGCGCGGGTTGCAGCCCCGCGCGCGCGG
Source organism: Burkholderia sp. SRS-46 (assembly GCF_004343775.1). Lineage (GTDB taxonomy): Bacteria > Pseudomonadota > Gammaproteobacteria > Burkholderiales > Burkholderiaceae > Burkholderia. Next base: position 1,246,058 of record NZ_PTXL01000002.1, read on the forward strand.
CATCGTCGCTGTCGATCACGACGATCTCGGCCGTATCGAGCGCGGCGGCCAGACGGTCGCGATGCAACGCGACGAGCTTCAGGCCGAGCCGGTTGCCGGTCACGTCGCGCAGCGTGGCATGCAGGCCCGCGCGGTCGCGCAGCGTCAGCAGCGTGTCGTTCTGCAGCAGCACGAGCGCGCGCGCCATCCCGGCCCGGTCCGCCGGAATCGCGATCGTCGCGCCGGGCCGCAGTGCGTTCAGGCCGCGCAGCTTGCGCGAGTAAAGCGCCATCGGCAGCGTCACCGTGGTCGCGACCGGCGTCAGCGCATAGCCCGTCGCCGCGCGCGTCGCGGCCAGGCGCTGCGCATCCTCGAAACTCGCCGCGTCGATGCGGCCGTCGGCGAGCGCGCGGTCGATGCGCGTGGCGTCGTCGAACGCGACGACGTCGACCGGCAGCCCGCGCGCGGCGGCGACGCGCTTCACTTCATCGAGAATCTCGGCATGCACGCCGCGCGTCACGCCGACGCGCACGGGAATGGCCACCTCGTCGGCCGCCGGCGTTGCATGCGCCGCGCCGCACATCGCCAGGAGCAGCGCGACCCCGCCCCGCAACGCCCGCATCACGACGCATCCCTCCGGATCGTGCGAAACCCGATGTGCGACGCCCCGAGGTCCGCTTCCTGCTGCTCGCGCGACGACGCCCGATAGCGCACGCAGTAATCGCGCGAGCACAGGAACGAGCCGCCCTTGATCACCATCGGCGTGTCGTGCCGGCGCGTCGGCGGCGCGACGGCCGCGGTGTCGCCGTTCGCATGCGGCTGGTGCGGGCCCGTGTACGCATCCTTGGTCCACTCCCACGCGTTGCCGATCATGTCGTAGAGCCGGAAGCCGTTCGGCGCGTAGCAGCCGACCGGCGCGAGCCCCGCATGGCCGTCCTCGGCGGTGTCGAGCACCGGGAACGCGCCCTGCCAGTAGTTCGCGGCGGGCTTGCCCTGCGCGTCGCGCGGCGCGGCGTCGAGCGATGCGTCGTCGCGCCCGGCCTTGCCCGCGTATTCCCATTCGGCTTCGGTCGGCAGGTCGCGGCCGAGCCAGCGCGCATACGCGAGCGCGTCGCGCTGCGTGACCAGCGTGACGGGCAGGTTGCCGCGCCCGTCGACGTGGCTGCCGGGGCCGCGCGGCTGCCGCCACGACGCGCCCTTCACCCAGCTCCACCACGCGAAATCGCGCGCGTTCAGCTCATCGCGCGTCGGCACGTGGAACACCGCCGCGCCGCCCTGCCGCTCCGCGTCGGTCACATAGCCGGTGGCCTGCACGAATGTCGCGAACTGCGCGATCGTCACGTCGGTCTGGTCGATCCAGAAGCCGCCGACACGCGCGCGGCCGTCGCCCGCCGGGCGCTCGTCCGGATAGCCGCGCGTGCTGCCGAACGCGAACGCGCCGCCGCGCAGGTGCACCATGCCCGCGTTCGGATCGTCGCGCCATCGCGCGGGCAGCCCCGCATAGCGTTCGCACTGCCGTTCGGAGCCGAGCGGCGCGAGCGGGCGGCCGCGATTCGCATCGTCGAAGCCGTCCGCCGGCGACGGCGCGGAGGGCGCATAGCCGAGCGCGAACGCGGCGGCGAACAGCGCGGCGGCGCCTGCCGCGCCGATGAGCCAGGAACGCATCGCCGCCGCCTCAGTAATAGCCGCGCGGGCGCAGCGGCTCGACGCCGCCGACGTTGCTCATGTAGGCCTTCCACTGCTCGACGAGGCTCCGGATCAGCGACGGGTTCTGCGCCGCCACGTCGGTCGTCTCGCCGCGATCCGACGCAAGGTCGAACAGTTGCCAGTGACCGTCGAGCGGGCCGACCGGCGGTTCGGTCCACAGCGCCTTCCAGCGGCCGTCGGCGCTGCGCAGATACGCGCGGCCGTACGCCTCGTCGCCGAACGGCGCGGTGTGCACTTCGCCGCTGCGCACGCCGCTCAGCACCGGCAGCAGCGACTGGCCCGTCACCGGATACACGTAGCGGTTGTTGTAGACCACCTTGCCGCGGTTCTGGTCGACGCCCGTCAGCGTGTTGACGAGCGGCGGCGCCGGCTGCGCCGGCGGCGTGACGCCCGCGACGTCGAGGAAGGTCGCCGTGTTGTCGGTCACGTGCGTGAACGCGCGCAGCGTCGGCAGCGCCTGCTGCTGGCCCGGCAGGCGCACGATGGTCGGCACCGACACGCCGCCTTCCGCCGAGAAGCCCTTGGTCAGCCGGAACGGCGTCGCACTCACCTCGCCCCAGCGCAGCCCGTATTGCAGCCGCTGCGCGCTCTGCCTGCCGTTGTCGGTGCCGAGCGCCGAATACACGGGCTCCTGCGCGTTCGCGGTGTCGGTCGCCGTCGGGTCCGCGCCGGAATCGATCGGCCAGCCTTCCGCGCCGTTGTCCGACTGGAACATGATGAAGGTGTTGTCGTATTCGCCGATGTCCTTCAGGTGCTGGATCAGCAGGCCGATGTTGTAGTCGAGGTTCTCGACCATGCCCGCGTAGATCTCCATGTAGCGCGCCTGCGCCTTGCGTTCGGCCGGCGACAGGCTCGACCACAGCTTGTCCACCTTGCCGGGGCCGTAGTCGCCGTAGCCGTCCGCCGCCGCGTGCACCGCGCTGATGTACTTCGCGCCCGCGGTGCCGTTGTTCGCGGTCGCGGGCGATGCGGCCGTCGTTTCAGGCAGACCGTCGAACGGCTTGAAGTCGGCCGGGATCAGCCCGAGCGCCTTCTGCCGCGCGATCCGCGCGTTGCGGATCGCGTCGTAGCCCGCGTCGTACACGCCCGCGTACTTGTGCAGCCACGGCTCGGGCACCTGCAGCGGCCAGTGCGGCGACGTATACGCCGCGTATGCGAAGAACGGCTTGCCGTCCCGCTTGTTCGAATCGATGTACGCGATCAGCTTCTGCGTATAGAAGTCGGTCGAATAGAACACGGCCGGGCTGCCGCCCGCGCCGCCCGGCTGCCCGGGCTGGCCCGGCTGCACGTAGCGGCCGTCCTCGGTGTAGTTCTTCGAGCCGGCCGGCTCGTGCGCGAAGTGATTGGTGGCCGCGCCGCCGAGCAGCACGTAGCTGCGCTCGAAGCCCCATTGATCGGGCGTCTGCCCGCTGCCCGTCGCGCTGCCGACGATGCCCGAGCCGATGTGCCACTTGCCGGCGATGTACGTGTGATAGCCGGCATCCTTCAGCAGCTGCGCGACCGACAGCGCGCGATCGTTCAGATAGCCTTCGTAGCCGGGCAGCCCGCGTCGCTCGTCGGTCGGCGCGCCCATCGTGCCTTCGCCGACGAGATGGTGATCGGTGCCGGAGATCAGCATCGCGCGCGTGATCGCGCACACCGTGCCCGCGTGATGGTTCGACAGGATGCGCCCCGACTGCACGAGCGCGTCGAGGTTCGGCGTGTTGATCTCGCCGCCGAACGCGTGGATGTCGGAATAGCCGAGATCGTCGGCCATGATGTACAGGATGTTCGGGCGCTTCGCCGGCGTGCTCGCATCGGCCTGCGGCGGCGCGTTGCTGTCGACGCCGCCGCACGACGCGAGCGACAGCGCACCGGCGAGCGCGGCGCAGATCAGGCGGATACGGGAAGCATGCAGGGGCGAAGCGGGCTTTGTCATTGCTGTGTCGCTCGTTCATCGGGAGCGGCGATGGTAGCTGCGCACCGGCGGCAGCCAAAGTCCGATTCGTCACATGCTAACGGGGCGGGGGAATATGGCACTCCCGACGATTGCGGGAGCCGGCGGCGGCCGGTGAGACGAGATGGCCGCCGCCCGATACGATCGCGCTTGCCGTCACCCCAGCAGGGCGGGCATCACCACTTCCTGCGCGATCCGCCCGCCGGCCGGCGTGCTCCAGTCGGCGGTCAGCTCGGCGATCACCTGGTTGGTGCTGGTCAGCGTGACGCCGTGTTTCTCCATCCGGCGCAGCGCCATCTCGTCGCCGATGCGGCTCGGCGAGCCGCCGGCATCGGCCACCACCTGCACATCGTAGCCGCGCGCGACGAGGGTCAGCGCCGGAAACACCGTGCACACGTCGTTGGTCACGCCGGCGATGATGATCTTGCGGCGGCCGGTCGCGTCGACTGCGGCGGCGAACGCGGGATCCTCCATCGCGTTGACCACGCCGGCGCGGCGGATGCGCGCGGCGAACTCAGCCGGCAGGATCGCTTCGAGCTCGTCGATCAGCGGGCCCTGCGCATACGTCTCCATGCTCGACGTCAGCACGACCGGCAGCTTCAGGATCGCCGCGCTCTTCGCGAGCATCAGCGCGTTGCGTTTCATTTCGTCAAACGAAATGGAGGTCACCCAGCTCATCGTGCCGACCTGATGGTCGATCAGCAGCAGCGCGGCGGTGTCGGCGGTAAAGCGTTCGAAAGACATGACGGCTCTCCGGTGAAGTCAGGCCGCCGCGTCTTGCGCGTCCAGCGTCGGGTAGTCGATGTAGCCCTGCTCGCCCGGCGGCGCGAAGAACGTCGTGCGGTCCGGCTCGTTCAGCGCGGCGCCGCGGCGGAACCGCTCGGGCAGGTCCGGATTCGCGAGGAACGCGCTGCCGAATACCGTCGCGTCCGCGCGGCCGTCCGCGAGCGCCGCCGCCGCGCTGTCGTGCACGAGGCCGCCGCCCATCAGGTACGGGCCGTCGAAGCGCGAACGCAGCAGCGCGTGATAGTCGACGCTCGCGCCGAACACCGCGACGTGCAGATACGCGAGCCCGCGGCCGCTCAGGTGGTCGACCAGGTACGTGTAGGTTTCCTGCGGCTCGGCATCGACGATGCTGTTGTAGTTCATCTCCGGCGAGAGCTTGATGCCGACGCGATCGGCGCCCGCCTCGGCCACCATCGCGTCGAGCACTTCGAGCATGAAGCGTGCGCGGCCTTCGAGCGAGCCGCCGTAGGCGTCGTCGCGCCGGTTGCTGCCGGACGACAGGAACTGCTCGGGCAGGTAGCCGGACGCCCCATGCAGCTCGACGCCGTCGAACCCGGCCGCGAGCGCGCGGCGCGTCGCCTGCCGGTATTCGTCGACCACGCCGGCGATCTCGGCCGTCTCCAGCGCGCGCGGCGTGACGAAATCCACCTGGCCCATCGGCGTCCAGGCCTGCCCTGCGGGCCGGATCGCCGACGGCGCGACCGGCAGCGCGCCGCCCGGCAGCATCGACGGGTGCGAGATGCGCCCGCTGTGCATCAGCTGCATGAAGATGCGGCCGCCGCGCGCGTGCACGGCATCGGTCACCCGCTGCCAGGCGGCGACCTGCGCGTCGGTGCCGATGCCCGGCGTGTGCACGTAGCCCTTGCCCATCGCGGACGGAAACACGCCCTCGGTCACGATCAGCCCGGCGCTCGCGCGCTGCGCGTAGTAGGTGGCGGTGATGTCGGCCGGCACGCCGTCTTCGCCGGCGCGCGAGCGGGTCATCGGCGCCATCACGAGGCGGTTCGGCAACACGTGGCGTCCGATGCGGACGGGATCGAAAAAGTGGCTCATGGTGTTCTCCAGTGGACGGTGTCGCAGCCGGATCGCGGCGCGACGAACGATGCAGCTAGTCTGGATCAACTCACGGGCGGGATAAATCCGTCACAATGGAATTGATTGATCCAACCATGGAGCAATGAACATGGAACTGCTGAACGACATGGCGCTGTTCGTCGAGGTCGTCAATGCGATGAGCTTTCGCCGCGCGGCGGAGATCACCGGCGTGCCGAACTCCACCGTCTCGCGGCGCGTGAGCCTGCTGGAGAAGGCGATCGGCCTGCGCCTGCTGCATCGCACGACCCGCCGGATCGAGCTGACCGAGGCCGGGCAGCTCTATTACGAACGATGCCGGCGCATCGTCGACGAGGCGCGGCTCGCGCACGAGCAGCTCGGCGAGATGCTCGCGCAGCCCACCGGCGTGCTGCGCGCGTCGCTGCCGGTGGATTTCGCGACGGTGTTCCTCGCGCCGCTGGTCGTCGAATTCGCGAACCGCTACCCGGGCATCCGCTTCGATTTCGACCTCACGCCGAGGCGGGTCGATCTCGTCAGCGAGCCGTTCGACATCGCGATCCGGATGGGCGAACAGCCGGACTCGACGTTGATCGCGCGGCTGCTCGCGCGCCTGCCGACCCGGCTCTATGCGTCGCCCGGCTATCTCGCGCACGCGGGCGAGCCCGCCCATCCGGCCGACCTCGCGCGGCACGCGTGCCTCGGCTTTCCGACGCCGGACGCGTGGGCCCTGCATCGCGCGGACGAAACCGTCGACGTCGCGATCGGCGGGCGCTTCTCGGTCAACAGCGTCGGGATGGTGCGGCGGCTCGCGACCCTCGACCAGGGCGTGATCCTCACCGCCGAGGAAGTGGTGGCCGAGGACGTGGCGAGCGGCCGATTGCGCGCGATCCTGCCCGCGTGGCACGGCACGCCGGTGCCGGTGTACGCGCTCACCGAGACGCGGCTGCTGCCGGCGAAGACGCAGCGCTTCATCGAATTCCTGCAGGAACGGCTCGGTGAGCGGGACAGCGATGCCGCACCACCGCCGCCGCCCAAGCGCCCGCCGCGCGCGCGGCGCCCGGCACGCGGGCGGTAACGCGCTCGCGTTGGCGGCTTCGCACGTCCGCGCGGCAGACCGCTCGTCCCGCCGCCGCAACTCACACGGATGCCAGCAACCAATCCCGGAACGTGCACGCGTGGGCGGCAAGCGGGCGGTACTTCGCGTGCACCAGGAAATCCCACCGCCCCGTGTCGTAGGCAAAGTCACCGACTCGCTTCAACGTACCGGACTCGACGAACCGGCGCGCCATGAAATCCCAGCCGAGCGTGACGCCCAGCCCCTCCAGTGCCGCGTTGAACGACAGCGTCACCTGGTTGAACGTCGTCGCGTTTCGCGGGATTTGATATGGCACGTCGAAATGGGCAAACCAGTCCTGCCAGTCGAGGCAGTCCCACTGCGTCGAATCCAGCTGTATCAGCGGCAGCGCCGTCAGATCCCCGGGCGTCGCGGGCGGCGGAACATCGAGCGCGGGGCTGCATATCGGGTAGATGATCTCGGGAAACAGCGGCGCACTTTCGAGCGTCGGCCAGTCTCCATCTCCGTAGAGGATGCCGAAGTCGCTTTCGCTGCAGCTCCGCTCGTTGATGGTGTTGGCGGATACGACGCTGACCGAGATCTCCGGATAGCGCTGGTTGAATTGCACGACCCGTGGAAACAGCCAGAAGTGCGCGACCGCTTGCGTGCACGCGATCGTCACGGCCTGGCTATCCTGCTGATCCCTGGCCCTGAGTACCGCACGCTGCAACTTGTAAAGCAACGGCTCGATTTCCTCGAGGAAGGCGGCGCCGGCCTGGGTCAGGTGGATGCCGCGGGCGTGCCGGTCCAGGAGCCCGCAATGCAGCACCTCCTCGAGCGCCCGGATTTGCTTGCTCACGGCACTTTGCGACAGCAGGAGCTCGCGTGACGCACGGGTAAAGCTGCCGCAGCGCGCGACGGCTTCGAAGCAGATCAATGCCTCGATCGTCGGCAGGGTGTTCAACAGTCGAAGGTTCTGATGTTTCATGAGCGGGCCCCGGCGTTGGCTACACATCTCCGCCGGCGGCGGCCGACTCGCGGGTGAGGCGCATGCGCGCACCGACGGCGCGCAGCGGATCCGGCGGCACCCACGCGGGGTTGGCATGCTGCCGGATGAAGGCGAGGTTCTCGCTGTCGCGCTGGTCGATGTGGTCCGCCATGTAGTAGCCGAGGTACGTCCCCTTGACGACCCCCACGCCATTGCAACCGCCCATCACATACACGCCGTCGCCGGCATCGGCAAACACGGGTTCGTGATTCAGCGTCATCGCAATCATCCCGCCCCACGTGAATTCGAACGCCATGTCCTTCAGGAACGGGAAGCGGGCTTCGAACGATCGGCGGTGCTGCTTCCACGCCGTGTCGAGCCCTTCGCGCGTGCTCCTGAGTTCGGGCAGGAAATCGAGTGTGTTGCGAACGAAAATGCGCCCGTCCATCGTATAACGCACGGTGCTCCCGGCCGGGTGCGCGGACGTGGTGCCCCACGACCGCACGCCGTGGAAGTGCTTCGTGACCTGCTCCGGCGTAAGCCGAGGCGTCAGGCTCGCGTAGGTGAAAACCGGTGCGAGACGACGCGACAGCTTCCCGAACTCTTCCGAGAACGAATTCGTCGCCTGGATCAGCATCGGCGCGCGAAGGCTGCCGCCCAGGAATCGCACGCGATGCCGCGCCCCGTATTCGATGCCCAGCACCGCACTGTTTTCGAACAGCGTCACGTTCTTCGGCAGCGCCTTCGTGAGCCCGCGCACGAGCGCGGCGGGATTGACGAGGACGTTTCCGGGCGTATAGACCGCCGATCGATAGTAGCTCGTCCCGAGCCGCTTTTCGAGATCGCGGCCCGATACGGTTTCGTATTCGAAGCCGGCGTCGCCGAGCATGCGCGCAAAGCTCGCGAGGGCGGGCTCATTGCGCGCTTCGTGCGCGGACATGTATTTGCCGGCGTCATCCCAGAACGGGATGTCGAACCGATCCTTGAACGCGCGCAGGCGTTCGATCGCGAACACGTTCAGCTTGTAGAGCGCGCGTGCGTACTCGGCGTTCGTCTTGCCTCCGTCGAGGTTGTGCGGGAGATCGATCAGGAAGCCGGCGTTGCGGCCCGACGTGCCCTCGCCCACCCGCAGCGCATCGACGATCGCGATGCGTGCCGACGGCTGCAGTTCGGCGAAACGCAGCGCGAACGAGATGCCGGTGAACCCCGCGCCGATCACGACGACGTCGAACGCATGCTCCCCCTTGACCCGCTGGCCGAGCGGCGCGGTGAAATCCGGAGCGGTTTCCAGCCAGCCCAGTTCGCCGTCGACCTGAGGAAATCTCTCGATGTTGTGCACGATAGCCTCCGAAACATGTCTGGCGCCACGATGCACGAGAACCGTCCGTCACACAAACGAAATAAACGCGGCACCCATTCCGTTCTGGAATAGCTGCAATGCAAAGCTGGGCGCCCATGGCGCTTCGTCAGTCGAATATCGAATGGGTGCCATCATCATGGCAACGCGATCCGGATACATCCGGGGCTCGGCTCGACGATCGATGAACGGCGAGATGCAGACCTGGTCCGGCGTCAAGTGCGTCTCGACGCACGCACCGTCACATGGGGTTGACGCGCGTACCGAGACGCTCCCGCCGCGTGAACGCCCGCCATGCGCACGGCGACTAGAACTTGTGCCGGATCCCCGCGTGCACCATCAGTTGCTTCGACGTCGACGACAGGTCCGGCGCGCCCGGGATGAGCGCGCGATCGAGCGACGAGCCGGTCGCATCGCCCGCCACCTTCTGGTAGGCGCCCATCATGTAGACGTCGGTGCGCTTCGACAGCGTGTAATCGGCCATCAGCCCGATCGAATGGATCGTCGGCTTCGCGCTGCCCGTGGTCGCGTCGTAGCGCACGAGCGTGTACACGTACTGCGCGCCGACGAAGCATGCCGGCGTGAGCTGGTATTTGCCGTTCACTTCGAAGTTCTGGTAGCGGAGCGCGGTCACGGTCCCGTCGGCGAGCGGCCCCGCGACCGGCTGGATCGTCTCGTCGCCGAACAGGTAGCCGACGTTCGCGCTCGGGCGGCTGACCTGGCTGTTCGTGTACGCGAACCCGACGGTGGCAGGCCCGGCCGTGTAGTTGACGCCCACGCCGAAGATCCGCAGCCGCGACGACACGAAGTTCGCATCGGCGCCGACCGTTCCCGCGCCCGCGATCGCGCCGCCCGCGCTGGCCCCCGGGTTGTTCGCGTTCAGGAACGCAGCGCCAACGAGCAGCCCGCCGCGCTCGTATTGCGCACCGACGCTCCATTGGCGGTTGTTGGCGAAATTCGCGTCGTTGCTGAAGCCGTATGTGCCGCCGAACGAGAAACCCGAGAAGTCCGGGCTGGCGTACTTGACCGTGTTGTTCACGCGGAACGTGTTGCCGGTGTTGTCGTTGTCGAGCGGGTGCGAGAACGGATAGACGCCCCAGCTGCCGTTCGCGGTCGTCGGCGCGAGATAGTCGACGACCGCATCGTACTGCCGGCCGAGCGTGAGCGTGCCGAAGCGCGTGCCGCCGAGGCCGACGTAGGCCTGCCGGCCGAAGGCGCGGCCGCCCTGCGCGAGCGTGCCGCTGTTCACGTTGAAGCCGCTCTCCAGCTGGAACAGCGCGCTGTAGCCGCCGCCCAGATCCTCCGTGCCTTTCAAGCCCCAGCGGCTGCCCTGCGCGAAGCCGCTCGCCATCTGCCATGCGCCGTGGCCGCCGACGTTGCTCGTATAGTCGATGCCCGCGTCGACCAGGCCGTACAGCGTCACGCTGCCCTGGGCGAACGCAAACATCGGCGCGGCGCACAAGGCCGGCATGACGATGCATGCCGATCTCCAATTTTTCATCTGTTATCCTGATTGATTGCCCGATGCTTCAGCCACGCTCACTTCGCGCCGTAGATATCGAAGTCGAAATACTTCCGGTTGATGCGCGCATACGTGCCGTTCGCGAGTATCGTCGCGAGCGCACGATTGAACGCGTCGCGCAGATCGGCATCCTGCTTGCGCAACCCGAGTCCGTCGCCCTGGCCGAAGTACTTCGGATCGTCGATCGGCGCGCCCGCGAACGTGAAGTCCTTGCCCTGCGGCTTCTTCAGGAACCCGTCGCTCGCCGCGATCGACGCCTGGAACGCCGCGTCGAGCCGGCCCGACACGAGATCCGCATACACCTGGTCCTGGTTCGGGTACGACACGATCTGCACGCCCGCCCGTTGCCAGTTCGCGATCGCATAGTCGGCCTGCGCCGAACCCTGCTCGACGCCGACGCGCTTGCCCTTCAGCGACTCGGCGCTCGGCAGCAGCGGCACACCCTTGCGCACGACAAGGCGTGCGGGCGCATTCGAGATCCGGTTCGTGAACGCGATCTGCTGCATCCGTTTCGGCGTGATCGTCATCGACGACGCGATCACGTCGAACTTGCGCGCGAGCAGGCCCGGAATCATCCCGTCGAAGCTCGACTCCACCCACACGCAGCGCGCGCGCAGTTCGGCGCACAGTGCGTTCGTGATATCGATGCCGAAACCCGCCAGCGTGCCGTCGGGCAGCTTGTATTCGAGCGGCGGGTAAGTCGGATCGACCGCCAGGCGGATCTCCCTGCCAGCCCAATCGCCGGCGTGCGCCGACCCTGCCGCCAGCGCCACCGCCAGCACCGCCATCCACTGTTTCATTGCCTGTCTCCTTGTGTGAACCGAAATCGTCGCGGCGGCCGGTGCCGCCTCGTCCGCTGCCCGGGTGCCCCACGTGCCCTGTATCAGCGCAGAAACCGCTCCACCAGCGCGACCCAGTAGCTCGCGCCGATTGCGAGGCATGCGTCGTTGAAGTCATAGCCGGGGTTGTGCAGCGCGCAGCCCGCCGGGCCGTCGCCGTTGCCGTTGCCGATCGACAGGTAGCTGCCCGGGCATGCGTCCAGCATGAATGCGAAGTCCTCGCTTGCCGCGATCGGCTGCATCTGTTCGATGAGCCCGCCGTCGCCGCCCCAGTCGCGCGCGACCTGCCGCGCGAACGCCGTTTCGGCCGCGTGATTGACGAGCACCGGATAGCCGGGCCGGTAGTCGATCTCGGCCGTTGCGCCATAGCTCGCCGCCTGGCCCTGCACCGTCTCGCGAATCCGCCGTTCGAGCAGCGCGCGCACGTCGGGCGACAGCGCGCGCACGCTGAGTTCGAGCGCCGCATGCGGCGGAATCACGTTCGACGCGGTGCCTGCATGGATCGAGCCGGCCGTGATGATCGCCAGATCCTGCGGGTTCACGTTGCGCGACACGATCGTCTGCAGCGCCATCACGATCGACGCGCAGACGACGACCGGGTCGACCGTCGCGTGCGGCGCCGCGCCGTGTCCGCCGCGGCCGGTCACGCGCACGCGCACCTCGTCGGCCGACGCCATGAACGGGCCGTCGCAGAACCCGAGCATGCCGACCGGCAGGCCCGGCACGTTGTGCATCGCGAACACCGCGTCGCACGGAAAGCGCGCGAACAGCCCGTCGTCGATCATCCGCTTCACACCGCCGAGCCCTTCCTCGGCCGGCTGGAAAATCAGGTTCAACGTGCCGGTAAAGCACGCGCGCTCCGCGATGCAGCGTGCGGCCGCCAACAGCATCGCCGTATGGCCGTCGTGACCGCACGCGTGCATCACACCATCGATGCGGCTCGCATACGGCAGCCCGGTCGTCTCGCGGATCGGCAGCGCGTCCATGTCGGCGCGCAGGCCGAGCCGGCGGCCGGCGCCGCGCGTCAACGTGCCGACCACGCCCGTGCCGCCGAAGTCAAGCGTCACCTGATAACCCCACGTTGTCAGGCACTCGGCCACCAGGCCGCTCGTCGCATGCTCGTCGAACCCGAGTTCCGGATGCGCATGCAGCCGGTGGCGCAGCGCGATCATCTCCGCCTCGATGGCCGCCATTTCGGGCCAGATTCGTTCCTGGTTCAACGCCGACACTCCTCGATTCCGTGATTCGATCGATCGCCCGGATGGCGAATCGTGAGGAGATCGTATGCGGCGAATATCCGTGGGAACAGCCCCGGTTTCGTTATGATGACAACTTTTTGTTGTCGGGTATCGCACCATGAAACTGCATCAGTTGCAGGCGCTCGTCGCGAGCGCGGAAGCGGGAAGCATTCGCGGCGCGGCGCGCGCGCTGGGCCTGTCGCAAGCGGCCGTCACGCGTGCGCTGCGCGAGCTGGAGGCGAGCGAGCGCCTGCCGCTGCTCGTCCGTGCGCCGGAAGGGATCGGCTTCACCGAATACGGCAAGGCGCTGCTCACGCACGCGAAGCTCGTGCTCAAGCAGCTCGAGCATGCGCAGAACGATCTCGCGACCATGCGCGGCCGCATCGAGGGGCGGCTGAGCGTCGGCGTCACGCCGTGGCTTACGATGACGTTCCTCGCCGAATCGGTGCTGCTGTTTCGCGAGCGCATGCCCGACGTTCGCCTCGAACTGTATGAAGGATTGATGGCCGTCGCTCAGCCGCTGCTGCGCGACGGCAGCATGGATTTCGCGCTCGGGCACGTACAGCCGGGGGTCGCCGCGCAGGAATTCGCGTGCGAGCCGGTGCTGACCTACGAAACGTCGGTGATGGTGCGCGCCGGCCATCCGCGCGAACGCGCGCGTTCGATCCACGACCTGCTCGATCTGGACTGGGTGCTGAACTACGCGCCGGACGGGCAGGCCGCGCTCGTCGATTACCTGTTCACGCGTCACGGCGCGCAGATCGACGGGCGGCGCATCGTCCGCGCGCAATCGGTCGCGATGCTGCAGACCATGCTCGAACAGGCCGACATGTGCACATGGTGCCCGACGATCCTGAGCGTCGTGCCGCCGTTCGGCGAGCGCATGCGCGCGCTGTCGCTGAAGGAAACCTTCGAGCCGCGCGAGCTCGGCATCGTCACGCGACGCAGCAGCACGCTCAGCGACGCGGCGCGCTGCTTCATCGATTGCCTGCTGCAGGTGATCCGGCGCCACGCGCGGTCGGCGCGCAAGGAGGACCTCGCGCTGTTCCGCACGCTGACGATGCTGATCTGACGCACGCGCCGACAAATGCACGCCAGCGCAAATGCATTTCGCAATCCGTTATTGGATCGTGCGGGCGCGCATTCCTATACTCGTCAGCACTCTCTGATGAAGAGTGCCAATCACCCTAGACAGGACGAAGAACCGATGAGCCTACGCCCCTTGCACGACCGAGTCATCGTGAAGCGACTCGACCAGGAAACCACCACCGCTTCCGGCATCGTGATTCCGGACAGCGCCGCGGAGAAGCCCGACCAGGGCGAAGTGATCGCGGTCGGCCCCGGCCGCAAGGATGCCGACGGCCAGCGCATCGAGCTCGACCTGAAGGTGGGCGAGCGCGTGCTGTTCGGCAAGTACGCCGGCCAGACGGTCAAGGTGGACGGCAATGAACTCCTCGTCCTGCGCGAGGAAGACATCGTCGCGGTCGTCAATCAATAAAGGAGCGGAACCATGGCAGCGAAGGAAATCATCTTCAGCGACGTCGCGCGCGCGAAACTGACCGAAGGCGTGAACATTCTCGCGAATGCGGTGAAGGTCACGCTCGGCCCGAAAGGCCGCAACGTGGTGCTCGAGCGCAGCTTCGGCGCGCCGGTCGTCACGAAGGACGGCGTGTCCGTCGCGAAGGAAATCGAGCTTGCCGACAAGCTGCAGAACATCGGCGCGCAGCTCGTGAAGGAAGTCGCGTCGCGCACCAGCGACGCGGCCGGCGACGGCACGACCACCGCCACCGTGCTCGCGCAGGCGATCGTCCGCGAAGGCCAGAAGTACGTTGCGGCCGGGCTGAACCCGCTCGACCTGAAGCGCGGCATCGACAAGGCCGTCGCGGCGGCGGTCGAGGCGCTGAAGAAGATCAGCAAGCCGACCACGACGAGCAAGGAAATCGCGCAGGTCGCGACCATCTCGGCGAACGGCGAGGAATCGATCGGCCAGCGCATCGCGGAAGCGATCGACCGGGTCGGCAAGGAAGGCGTGATCACCGTGGAGGACGGCAAGTCGCTCGCCGACGAGCTCGACGTCGTCGAAGGGCTGCAGTTCGATCGCGGCTACCTGTCGCCGTACTTCATCAACAACCCGGACAAGCAGATCGCCGAGATCGAGAACCCGTACATCCTGCTGCACGACAAGAAGGTGTCGAACATCCGCGAGCTGCTGCCCGTGCTCGAGCAGGTCGCGAAATCCGGCCGGCCGCTGCTGATCATCGCCGAGGACGTCGAGGGCGAGGCGCTGGCCACGCTGGTGGTGAACAACATCCGCGGGATCCTGAAGACCGTCGCGGTCAAGGCGCCGGGCTTCGGCGACCGCCGCAAGGCGCTGCTCGAGGACATCGCGATCCTCACCGGCGGCCAGGTGATCGCCGAGGAAACCGGCCTCACGCTCGAGAAGGCGACGCTCGCGGAGCTTGGGCAGGCAAAGCGCATCGAGGTCGGCAAGGAGAACACCACGGTGATCGACGGCGCGGGCGACGCGGCGAGCATCCAGGCGCGCGTGAAGCAGATCCGCGTGCAGATCGACGAAGCGTCGTCCGACTACGATCGCGAGAAGCTGCAGGAGCGGGTGGCGAAGCTCGCGGGCGGCGTCGCGGTGATCAAGGTCGGCGGCGCGACGGAGATCGAGGTCAAGGAGAAGAAGGACCGTGTCGACGACGCGCTGCACGCGACGCGCGCGGCCGTCGAGGAAGGCATCGTGCCGGGCGGCGGCGTCGCGCTGATCCGCGTGAAGCAGGCGATCCGCGAGCTGACGGGCGCGAACGCCGACCAGAGCGCGGGCGTCAAGATCGTGCTGCGCGCGCTCGAGGAGCCGCTGCGCCAGATCGTCACGAACGCGGGCGAGGAAGCGAGTGTCGTGGTCGCGAAGGTGGCGGAGGGCTCGGGGAACTTTGGGTATAACGCGCAGACCGGCGAATACGGCGACCTCGTGGAATCGGGCGTGCTCGATCCGACCAAGGTCACGCGCACCGCGCTGCAGAACGCGGCGTCGGTCGCGGGGCTGCTGCTGACGACCGATGCGACCGTGCATGAAGCGCCGAAGGATGCGGCGGCGGTGACGGGTGCGCCGGAGCAGGGGGCGGGCG